>NZ_CP055418.1:0-5145831 GCF_013615435.1 Citrobacter sp. RHBSTW-00944
GTGTCACTTTCGCTTTGGCAGCAGTGTCTTGCCCGATTGCAGGATGAGTTACCAGCCACAGAGTTCAGTATGTGGATACGCCCGTTGCAGGCGGAACTGAGCGATAACACGCTGGCTTTGTATGCGCCAAACCGTTTCGTGCTTGATTGGGTAAGGGATAAATACCTTAATAATATTAATGGATTACTCAATAACTTCTGTGGAGCGGATGCCCCACAGCTGCGCTTTGAAGTCGGTACTAAACCCGTCACGCAAACGCTGAAAACGCCGGTAAACAACGTTGTTGCGCCCGCCTACGTGGCTCAGCAAGTGCAACCGCAACGTGCCGCTCCGTCGGCGCGCTCAGGCTGGGATAACGTCCCGGCACCGGCAGAACCTACCTATCGTTCTAACGTCAACGTCAAACACACGTTTGATAACTTCGTTGAAGGTAAATCTAACCAACTGGCGCGCGCGGCGGCACGTCAGGTGGCGGACAATCCTGGCGGCGCCTACAATCCGTTATTCCTTTATGGCGGTACGGGTCTGGGTAAAACCCACCTTCTGCACGCTGTCGGTAACGGTATTATGGCGCGTAAGCCAAACGCGAAAGTGGTGTATATGCACTCCGAACGTTTTGTGCAGGACATGGTTAAGGCCCTGCAAAACAACGCGATCGAAGAGTTTAAACGCTACTACCGTTCCGTGGATGCGCTGCTGATTGACGATATCCAATTCTTCGCGAATAAAGAACGATCGCAGGAAGAGTTTTTCCACACCTTTAACGCCCTGCTGGAAGGCAATCAGCAGATCATCCTGACTTCGGATCGCTATCCGAAGGAGATCAACGGCGTTGAAGATCGTCTGAAATCCCGCTTCGGCTGGGGACTGACTGTTGCGATCGAGCCGCCTGAGCTGGAAACGCGCGTTGCGATCCTGATGAAAAAAGCCGACGAAAACGACATTCGTCTGCCGGGTGAAGTGGCGTTCTTTATTGCCAAGCGTCTACGCTCTAACGTACGTGAGCTGGAAGGCGCACTGAACCGCGTGATCGCCAACGCTAATTTTACCGGCCGGGCGATTACCATCGATTTCGTGCGCGAAGCGTTGCGCGATCTGCTGGCTTTACAGGAAAAGCTGGTCACCATCGACAATATTCAGAAGACGGTGGCGGAGTATTACAAAATCAAAATTGCGGATCTGCTTTCTAAGCGTCGATCTCGCTCGGTAGCTCGTCCGCGCCAGATGGCGATGGCGCTGGCAAAAGAGCTCACTAACCACAGTCTGCCGGAAATTGGCGACGCGTTTGGTGGGCGTGACCATACTACCGTGCTTCATGCCTGTCGCAAGATTGAGCAGTTGCGTGAAGAAAGCCATGATATTAAAGAAGATTTCTCCAATTTAATCAGAACATTATCTTCGTGACGCTATGAAATTTACCGTTGAACGTGAACATTTATTAAAACCGCTTCAGCAGGTCAGCGGCCCGCTGGGTGGACGTCCTACACTGCCTATTCTCGGAAATCTGCTGCTGCAGGTTGCTGACGGTGCGCTTTCTCTGACCGGTACCGATCTCGAAATGGAGATGGTGGCGCGCGTGGCGCTGATCCAGCCTCATGAACCTGGTGCGACCACCGTTCCGGCGCGTAAATTCTTCGATATTTGCCGTGGGTTGCCGGAAGGCGCGGAAATTGCCGTTCAACTGGAAGGCGATCGCATGCTGGTGCGTTCTGGCCGCAGCCGTTTCTCGCTGTCTACGCTGCCTGCCGCCGACTTCCCGAATCTGGACGACTGGCAGAGCGAAGTCGAATTCACGCTGCCGCAGGCCACGATGAAGCGCCTGATTGAAGCCACGCAGTTTTCGATGGCGCATCAGGACGTGCGTTACTACTTAAACGGCATGCTGTTTGAAACCGAAGGGGAAGAGCTGCGTACCGTGGCGACCGACGGTCACCGCCTGGCGGTCTGTTCAATGCCTGTCGGTCAGCAGTTACCCAGCCATTCGGTGATCGTTCCGCGTAAAGGCGTGATTGAACTGATGCGTATGCTCGACGGCGGCGACAACCCGCTGCGCGTGCAGATTGGCAGCAACAACATTCGTGCGCACGTGGGTGACTTCATCTTTACCTCCAAGCTGGTTGATGGCCGTTTCCCGGATTATCGCCGCGTATTGCCGAAGAATCCGGACAAACATCTGGAAGCCGGTTGCGATATCCTCAAACAGGCATTTGCTCGTGCGGCGATCCTCTCTAACGAGAAATTCCGCGGCGTGCGTCTGTATGTCAGTGAAAACCAGCTGAAAATCACCGCCAACAACCCGGAGCAGGAAGAAGCGGAAGAAATTCTGGATGTCTCCTATCCTGGTACCGAACTGGAAATCGGTTTTAACGTTAGCTACGTACTGGACGTACTGAACGCGCTGAAGTGCGAGAACGTTCGTATTCTGCTGACCGATTCCGTATCGAGCGTACAGATTGAAGATGCTGCCAGCCAGAGCGCGGCTTATGTTGTTATGCCAATGAGACTGTAATGTCGCTCACCCGTCTGTTGATCCGCGACTTTCGCAATATCGAAAGCGCGGATCTCGCTTTATCCCCTGGCTTTAACTTCCTGGTTGGCGCGAACGGCAGCGGCAAAACCAGCGTGCTGGAAGCCATCTATACGCTCGGCCACGGCCGGGCGTTTCGCAGTTTGCAGATTGGCCGCGTAATTCGCCACGAGCAGGAGTCGTTTGTTTTACACGGGCGTTTGCAGGGGGAAGAGCGTGAGACATCGATTGGCCTGACGAAAGACAAACTGGGCGACAGCAAAGTGCGCATTGACGGCACTGACGGGCACAAGGTCGCGGAACTGGCGCACCTGATGCCGATGCAGCTGATCACGCCAGAGGGGTTTACTTTACTCAATGGCGGCCCCAAATACAGAAGAGCATTCCTTGACTGGGGATGCTTTCACAATGAAGCCGGATTTTTCACCGCCTGGAGCAATCTGAAGCGACTGCTAAAGCAGCGCAACGCAGCCCTGCGCCAGGTGAGTCGTTATGAACAACTGCGTCCGTGGGATAAAGAACTGATCCCGCTGGCGGAACAAATCAGCACCTGGCGCGCGGAGTACAGCGCCGGTATCGCGCAGGATATGGCGGATACCTGTCAGCAGTTTCTACCCGAATTTTCTCTCTCCTTCTCATTCCAGCGCGGCTGGGAGAAAGAGACCGATTATGCCGAAGTGCTGGAACGCAGTTTTGAACGCGATCGCATGTTGACCTACACCGCGCACGGTCCGCACAAAGCGGATTTTCGCATTCGCGCTGACGGTGCGCCGGTGGAAGACACGTTGTCGCGTGGGCAGCTAAAGCTGCTGATGTGCGCCTTACGTCTGGCGCAAGGGGAGTTCCTCACCCGCGAAAGTGGGCGGCGGTGTCTCTACCTGATAGATGATTTTGCCTCTGAACTTGATGATGCCCGTCGTGGGCTGTTAGCCAGCCGCTTAAAAGCGACGCAATCTCAGGTCTTTGTCAGCGCAATCAGCGCTGAACACGTTCTGGACATGTCGGACAAAAATTCGAAGATGTTCACCGTGGAAAAGGGTAAAATAACGGATTAACCCAAGTTTAAATGAGCGAGAAACGTTGATGTCGAATTCTTATGACTCCTCCAGTATCAAAGTCCTGAAAGGACTGGATGCGGTGCGTAAGCGCCCGGGTATGTATATCGGCGACACGGATGACGGCACCGGTCTGCACCACATGGTATTCGAGGTGGTAGATAACGCTATCGACGAAGCGCTCGCGGGTCACTGTAAAGATATCGTTGTAACGATTCACGCTGACAACTCCGTGTCCGTTACCGATGATGGCCGTGGTATCCCAACCGGTATCCACCCGGAAGAGGGCGTTTCGGCGGCGGAAGTTATCATGACCGTTCTGCACGCAGGCGGTAAATTCGATGATAACTCCTATAAAGTTTCCGGTGGTCTGCACGGCGTAGGTGTGTCCGTAGTAAACGCCCTGTCACAGAAACTGGAGCTGGTGATTCGCCGCGAAGGTAAAGTGCATCAGCAAACTTACGTGCACGGTGTGCCGCAGGCGCCGCTGGCGGTAACCGGCGAAACAGAAGCGACGGGTACTCAGGTACGTTTCTGGCCAAGCCACGAAACCTTTACCAACGTCGTTGAGTTTGAATACGAGATTCTGGCTAAGCGTCTGCGCGAGCTGTCGTTCCTGAACTCCGGCGTCTCTATTCGTCTGCGCGACAAGCGCGATGGTAAAGAAGACCATTTCCACTACGAAGGCGGCATTAAGGCGTTTGTTGAATACCTCAACAAAAACAAAACGCCGATCCACCCAAATATCTTCTACTTCTCCACCGAAAAAGACGGTATCGGCGTTGAAGTTGCGCTGCAGTGGAACGATGGTTTCCAGGAAAACATCTACTGCTTCACCAACAACATTCCGCAGCGTGACGGTGGTACTCACCTTGCAGGCTTCCGTGCGGCGATGACCCGTACCCTGAACGCCTACATGGACAAAGAAGGCTACAGCAAAAAAGCCAAAGTCAGCGCCACCGGTGACGATGCCCGTGAAGGCTTGATTGCCGTTGTTTCCGTGAAAGTACCGGATCCGAAGTTCTCCTCACAGACCAAAGACAAGCTGGTCTCCTCTGAGGTGAAATCGGCGGTAGAACAGCAGATGAACGAACTGCTGAGCGAATACCTGCTGGAAAACCCGTCTGACGCGAAAATCGTCGTTGGCAAAATTATTGATGCTGCACGTGCCCGTGAAGCGGCACGTCGCGCGCGTGAAATGACCCGTCGTAAAGGCGCGCTGGACTTAGCGGGCCTGCCGGGCAAGCTGGCGGACTGTCAGGAACGCGACCCGGCGCTGTCCGAACTGTACCTTGTGGAAGGGGACTCCGCGGGCGGTTCTGCGAAGCAGGGCCGTAACCGTAAAAACCAGGCAATTCTGCCGCTGAAGGGTAAAATCCTCAACGTCGAGAAAGCGCGCTTTGATAAAATGCTCTCTTCTCAGGAAGTGGCAACGCTGATCACCGCACTCGGCTGTGGCATCGGTCGTGACGAGTACAACCCGGACAAACTGCGTTATCACAGCATCATCATCATGACCGATGCGGACGTCGACGGCTCGCATATTCGTACGCTGCTGTTGACCTTCTTCTATCGTCAGATGCCGGAAATTGTGGAACGCGGCCACGTTTACATTGCACAGCCACCGCTGTACAAAGTGAAAAAAGGTAAGCAGGAACAGTATATTAAAGATGACGAAGCGATGGATCAGTACCAAATTTCTATCGCTCTGGATGGTGCAACGCTGCACACTAATGCCAGCGCACCTGCTCTTTCAGGTGAGTCGTTAGAAAAACTGGTTTCTGAATACAACGCGACGCAGAAAATGATTGGCCGTATGGAACGTCGTTTCCCGAAAGCGTTGCTGAAAGAACTGGTTTATCAACCGACGCTGCCGGAAGCTGATTTGGCGAACGAGCAGACCGTTACCCGCTGGGTTAATACGTTGATTACCGAGCTGAACGAAAAAGAACAGCACGGCAGCCTGTGGAAGTTTGATATCCACCACAACGCAGAGCAGAACCTGTTTGAGCCGATTGTGCGCGTCCGTACTCACGGTGTGGATACCGACTATATTCTGGACCACGAGTTTGTGACCGGTGGCGAATACCGTCGTATTTGTACGCTCGGTGAGAAGCTGCGCGGGCTGATCGAAGACGATGCGTTTATCGAACGTGGCGAGCGCCGCCAGCCGGTTGCCAGCTTTGAGCAGGCACTGGAATGGCTGCAGAAAGAGTCACGTCGCGGCCTCGCTATCCAGCGTTATAAAGGTCTGGGCGAGATGAACCCGGATCAGTTGTGGGAAACCACCATGGATCCGGAAAGCCGTCGTATGCTGCGCGTTACCGTGAAGGATGCGATTGCCGCCGACCAGCTCTTCACTACGCTGATGGGCGATGCCGTTGAACCGCGTCGCGCGTTTATCGAAGAAAACGCCCTGAAAGCGGCGAACATCGATATCTAACTTGCACCCAGGTCTACAACCGTCCTGCAAAAGGGGAATCTCGATTCCCCTTTCTATCCCCCTTTTCGTAGCTGTTTTTTGAGCGGAATCGCGTTAGCATGAGGACGGACTCATTTAATCCGGGGAACTCATGGCTATCAAACTTATTGCTATCGACATGGATGGCACACTTCTGCTGCCCGATCACACCATTTCACCCGCGGTCAAAACGGCGATTGCCGCAGCGCGCGCGCGTGGCGTAAATGTGGTGCTGACCACGGGGCGCCCGTATGCCGGCGTCCACAGCTATCTGAAAGAATTGCATATGGAAGAACCCGGTGACTACTGCATTACCTACAATGGCGCGCTAGTGCAGAAAGCAGGGGATGGCAGTACTGTCGCGCAAACCGCGTTGAGCTATGATGATTATCGTTATCTGGAGCAGCTCTCCCGGGACGTTGGCTCGCATTTCCACGCTCTCGATCGCAACACCCTGTATACCGCGAACCGTGATATCAGTTACTACACGGTACATGAATCGTTTGTTGCGACGATTCCGCTGGTGTTCTGTGAAGCCGAGAAAATGGATCCCGCAACCCAGTTCCTGAAAGTGATGATGATTGACGAGCCGGAGATCCTCGATAAAGCTATCTCGCGCATACCTGCGGAAGTAAAAGAGAAGTACACCGTGCTGAAAAGTGCACCGTATTTCCTCGAAATCCTCGATAAACGCGTCAATAAAGGGACTGGCGTGAAATCGCTGGCCGATGCGTTGGGTATAAAAGCCGAAGAGGTGATGGCGATTGGCGATCAGGAAAACGACATCGCGATGATTGAATACGCAGGCGTGGGTGTTGCCATGGACAACGCTATTGGGTCAGTCAAAGAAATCGCCAACTTTGTGACGAAATCTAACCTTGAAGATGGCGTCGCGTATGCCATTGAGAAGTTTGCGCTGAAATAAGATGTTATGGGCAAATGCCTTGGCGCATTTGCCCTGTTTCAGCAATTAGTTGTGATACTGAGTGGTCACCTTGAGGAATATGCGCCACGCCGCTGCGCATTATCCATTTACGGGAAAACGCCGACGTCAGGGCCCGACTTTTCAGAATTTTGCCAAACAGTTTGAGACGTAACTTGCGGGTGGCTTTGCGGTAAGCGTGATTCATATCTGGTGCATCCCGCAACAATACAGATTTGAGCGCCTCCGCGCTGTCCAGCGCATAGCTAATCCCCTCCAGTGAGCTGGCGCTGATAAAACCGGCCGCTTCGCCAATCAAAAATGCGTTGTCCTTGCCACAGACGAAGTCTTTCCAGCGTGAAGGAAACAGCACAGTACATTTTTCACTTTTCACCGGTTTGCCGAACTGAAATTGGAACGCTTCCATCTTCGCTTTCAGCGCGTCAAAGCGCGCCTGGCCGTCCTTCATCGGGTAGGCACCGCCAAAGATAAAATAGCCATCTTTGCTGATACTCCAGGAATAACAGTCGGTTGCGTCGTTATCAAAAATGCAGGAATAGAACGGGACGGGATGCTTTTCCGCAAACCATTGTTGAATAGCAACATATTTACGGATCTGGTGCCGGGGATAGAGATGACGGCGTACCAGTGAGTTCGCGCCGTCGGCTCCCACCAGATAACGCGCGGTGATCTGCTGCTCCCAACCGTCGGCGCGGAAGATAACATGCCATTTATCGCCCTCGCGCCAGATTTTCCGACATAGGCTGTCGTGGTACACCTGTACATCATCAGGAATGAGAGATTTAAGCCATAAATCAAAAGCATGGCGGTTGATATTAATGTAGCTGCGCTGGTAGTTACGCGTCAAAGAGGCTGCAACATCAACCGTTTTAACGCTAAATATCTGTGGGTTAGCGATGACATCAACGGGTAAGGTTATCCCGTCGCGGATAAACGAACGCTGGGCATCCGGGGCCAACAGACCGCCGCAGGGTTTGGTGAAACCTTCGTTGCCGCACTGGTGTTTTTTATCCAACGCGATCACGCGCATTTTTCCACTCAACTGCCGCGCCAGCGCTGCGCCTGCCGGGCCTAACCCGATAATGGCTACGTCAAAATGTTCCATCTTTCTGTCCGCAAAAATGAAGATGGCGATACGCTAAAGCCTGAAAGTGAAGTGCTTGTGAAGTATGATTGCTGAAATCGTCTTGTATCAGGGCATTCCATGAAGCAAATCACCTTTACGCCGCGTAATCATCAGCTTACCAATATCAATACCTGGACACCGGACAGCCAGTGGCTGGTCTTTGATGTGCGCCCTTCCGGTGCCTCTTTTACCGGCGACACAATTGAGCGCGTCAATATTCATACTGGCGAGCTGGAGGTGATTTATCGGGCCATGCAGGGATCGCACGTTGGCGTGGTGACCGTTCATCCAAAGTCGGAAAAATATGTGTTTATTCATGGGCCTGAAAATCCTGATGAAACATGGCATTACGACTTCCATCATCGGCGTGGGGTGATAGCTACGCAGGCAAAAGTGGAGAATCTGGATGCAATGGATATTACCGCCCCATATACGCCGGGCGCGCTGCGTGGCGGTAGTCATGTGCATGTATTTAGCCCGAGCGGCGAGTTTGTCAGTTTCACCTATAACGACCATGTGCTGCATGAGCGCTCACCGGCGCTGGATCTACGCAATGTCGGTGTGGCTGCGCCCTATGGTCCGGTGACGGTCTCCGCGCAGCATCCCCGTGAGTACAGCGGGAGCCATTGGTGCGTGCTGGTAACCCAGACGACACCCACGCCTAAACCGGGTAGCGATGAGATTAACCGCGCCTATGAAGAGGGCTGGGTAGGGGAAAACAGACTGGCGTTTATCGGTGATACGTTATCAGTCACGGGCGAGAAAGTGCCGGAGTTATTTATTGTTGATTTACCACAGGATGAAAGCGGCTGGAAACAGCCGGGTGACGCTCCGCTGGAGGGCACTGAGGCAACAATGCCTGCGCCGCCATTCGGTATTTATCAACGCCGCCTGACGTTTACTCATGCGCGCGCCTTTCCCGGTCTGGTAAATCAGCCGCGCCATTGGGTGCGCAGTAATCCAAAGGCATCTGAGATTGCGTTTTTAATGCGTGATGACGTCGGCATTGTGCAACTGTGGCTGATTTCCCCACAAGGAGGAGAACCGCGTCAGCTTACCCGCTGCGCCACGGATATTCAGTCAGCATTCAACTGGCATCCGTCAGGGAAATGGCTGGGGTTTGTACTGGATAACAAAATTGCTTGTTGTGATGCTCAGACAGGACAGGTTGATTTTTTAACGGACCGTCACGGCAACCCACCATCGGGCGATGCGATCATCTTCTCTCCTGATGGTCGACAGGTTGCGTGGATGGAAGACGTCGAGGGTTTCCGCCAGCTGTGGGTAACAGAGACTGGGCGTTAACTTAAGGAGCAGGCATTTCAGCCGGAGGGATAACGGCGTTCGCGGCCTGCGTTCTCTCCTCGCTTTTTTCTACACGGGATCTCACCGAGCTATCTTTGCGAAAGAGATCCCACGGAAGTAATACTGTATCCAGTACTGCGGTAAACGGCATATCCAGAATCGCCAGTGACTTGGTTCCCCAGTTTGTATCACTTTCGCTAATCATTGTGGCGCTGGCGCGCGTGCCAGGATACGTCCCTTCTTTGCCCCCGGTATGCGACATAATGCTGGAACAGCCGCTCACAAACGCCATCCCGCTGCACATTGTCAGTGTTACCAACATTTTTTTTATCATCATTTTTTTCATCTGTATTTATTGTGTTTGCATGGTGAGTTAAAGCGATCCGTTGCGAAAATAACATCACCATTTCGTCACACTGTGGCGGCTATCGCGATTTAACGATAACAACTGCTCCCACCAGTGTATGCAATAGACAACAAACTGCAAAAAAAGTCAGATGAATACGCTTGAAAAGTTTGTATTAAGACCCATTTTTAGAGTGTAGACAAATGAAGGGCATGCCTGATGGGTGTCCTGGCTACCTGACCTGTCCATGATGGAAGGTCTATTATTCTCGCTGATTTCAGGAGCTATTGATTATGCGTAACTTTGATTTATCCCCACTGTACCGTTCTGCTATTGGTTTTGATCGCCTGTTTAACCTGCTGGAAAACAATCAGGGCCAGAGCAATGGCGGCTACCCTCCGTATAACGTTGAGCTGGTAGACGAAAACCATTACCGAATTGCGATTGCCGTTGCTGGTTTTGCTGAAAGCGAACTGGAAATTACTGCCCAGGACAATCTGCTGGTGGTGAAAGGCGCCCATGCGGACGATCAAAAAGAACGTACTTACCTGTATCAGGGGATTGCCGAGCGCAACTTCGAACGTAAGTTCCAGTTAGCGGAGAACATTCATGTTCGCGGCGCGAACCTGGTGAATGGTCTGCTGTATATCGATCTCGAACGCGTGATTCCCGAGGCGAATAAGCCGCGCCGCATCGAAATCAACTAATTCTGTGGGCCGCTTCAGGCGGCCCTGCTAAGCAATCGGCTTGCCGTCAGGGAGCCAAAAGGTACTTACTCGCTTCTTAGAAGGAGATTATTATGCGTAACTACGATTTATCCCCACTGCTGCGTCAATGGATCGGTTTTGACAAACTGGCCAATGCCTTGCAAAACACGGGCGAAAGCCAGAGCTTCCCGCCTTATAACATCGAAAAGAGCGATGATAACCACTACCGCATTACCCTTGCGTTAGCCGGTTTCCGCCAGGAAGATCTGGATATTCAACTGGAAGGCACGCGCCTGACCGTGAAAGGTACGCCGCAGCAGCCGGAAAAAGAGACCAAATGGTTGCATCAGGGGCTGGTCACTCAGCCGTTCAGCCTGAGCTTTACGCTGGCTGAAAATATGGAAGTCTCCGGCGCAAGCTTCACTAACGGCTTGCTGCATATCGATTTGACCCGGAATGAACCTGAAACCATCGCTCCACAACGTATCGCCATCAGCGAACGTCCCGCATTAGACAGTTAAATAGCTCCATGCCTTTGCCCCGCCAGAAATGACGGGGCTTTTTTGTGCATCAGCCCACATGAAACTATGATCTGGAGGGCAGGATGCCGGAAGCGCTGCCATTGCCAGAAAAAAGCATTCAGCAATTTCAAATCGACGTGAAGAAAAACAGTAAAGAACGCTCTTCTTAAGCGCTCTTGGGCGCTCTGTAGCATGATAATGTGCGCCACTCTGCATTCATGCCTGAACGGTTCAGTCATAATCCTCGTTAAATAAAATGTTATTCACAGGGAACAGGAAAATGAGTGATATAGCATTGACGGTCAGCGTTCTGGCAATGGTGGCAGTTGTCGGATTATGGATCGGCAACATAAAAATACGTGGTGTTGGTTTTGGCATCGGAGGCGTGCTGTTCGGCGGTATTATTGTCGGGCATTTTGTCGATCAGGCAGGGATGACCCTGAGCGGTGACATGCTGCATTTTATTCAGGAATTTGGCCTGATTCTTTTCGTCTACACCATCGGTATTCAGGTGGGGCCGGGCTTTTTTGCGTCACTGCGCGTTTCGGGCCTACGGCTGAATCTGTTTGCCGTGCTGATTGTTATCATGGGTGGCCTGGTCACCGCGATCCTGCATAAGATTTTTGCCATTCCCCTTCCCGTGGTGCTGGGCATTTTTTCCGGTGCGGTCACCAATACTCCGGCGTTAGGCGCGGGGCAGCAGATTCTGCGCGATCTGGGTACTCCTGTTGATGTGGTGGATCAGATGGGGATGAGCTATGCCATGGCTTATCCTTTTGGTATCTGCGGTATTTTGCTCACTATGTGGCTGATGCGCCTTATTTTTCGCGTTAACGTCGATGCCGAAGCCCATCAGCATGAATCCACGCTGACCAACGGACACGCTCTGATTCAGACGATGAATATCCGTGTGGAAAACCCGAACCTCAACAATATGGCGATTCAGGATGTCCCAATCCTGAACAGCGACAAAATCATCTGCTCACGTTTGAAACGTGAAGAAACATTGATGGTGCCGTCGCCGGGGACGATTATTCAGATGGGCGACCTGCTACACCTGGTTGGTCAGCCTGCTGATCTGCACAACGCGCAGGTGGTGATTGGGCAGGAGGTGGACACATCGCTGTCGACGCGAGGCACCGATTTACGCGTTGAGCGCGTGGTGGTGACCAACGAACAGGTGCTGGGGAAACGAATCCGCGACCTGCATTTCAAAGAACGTTACGACGTGGTTATCTCCCGTCTGAACCGTGCGGGGGTTGAGCTGGTAGCCAGCAGCGACGCCAGCCTGCAGTTTGGCGACATCCTCAATCTGGTTGGCCGACCTTCCTCGATTGATACTGTTGCCAATGTGGTGGGTAACGCCCAGCAAAAACTGCAGCAGGTGCAGATGCTGCCGGTATTTATCGGGATCGGGCTGGGTGTTCTGCTGGGTTCAATCCCGCTTTTCATTCCGGGGTTCCCGGTGGCGCTAAAACTGGGGCTGGCCGGTGGGCCGCTGATTATGGCCTTGATCCTGGGGCGTATTGGCAGCATCGGTAAGCTGTATTGGTTTATGCCCCCCAGCGCTAACCTGGCGCTGCGAGAGTTGGGTATCGTGCTGTTTCTCGCAGTGGTTGGTCTGAAGTCAGGCGGTGATTTTGTTCATACCCTGACGCAGGGAGATGGCCTGAGCTGGGTGGGTTACGGTATTTTCATCACCGCGATTCCGCTGATTACCGTGGGGCTGCTGGCGAGGATTTTCGTCAAAATGAACTACCTCACGCTGTGCGGCATGCTGGCTGGCTCAATGACCGATCCGCCTGCACTGGCATTTGCTAACAACCTGCATGCCACCAGCGGGGCAGCGGCGCTGTCGTATGCGACCGTTTATCCGCTGGTGATGTTCCTGCGAATTATCACGCCGCAACTGCTGGCGGTGATTTTTTGGGGGATGGGTTAGTCAGGCTGAGTCTGGGTGGACGCGCCGTAAGTGGTAGTCCACCTGGTACTCGCTGGCGTTTCTGAACATCACCGAATAATTCAAAAACTCCCCGCTATCGCTGTAGGACAGTGAGGTAATCCGCAGCAATGGCGTCTGTTCAGGTACGTTCATCTGCGCGGAAAGCTGCTTATCGGCAAGAACGGGAGTCAGACTTTCATAGTTGCCGCTGATAGTTATTCCGCACTCTTTCTCGATGTAATCGAATTTTGACCCTTCCAGATGCGCCAGCGATAAATTACGGAATAATTTTACCGGCATGTAGCTGTCTTCAAGCATCAGCGGCTTGCCGTCCACATAGCGAACGCGACGTGAGAAGTAGATGCGTTCATTAATCTGGATACGCAGTTGGCTGGCAATTGCTGGTGGTGCGGGCATCACTTCAAATACCAGTACTTCACTGGTGACCTCTTTCCCTTGTCGCTTCAGTACTTCCGCCAGTCCGGTCAGGTTTGTGGTTTCATGATGGACATCTTTGCGCGCCACATAAGTTCCACTCCCATGACGGCGTACGACCAATCCCCAGCCAATCAACATATCAATTGCTTTACGGATCGTCATTCGTGAAACCGCGAACTCTTGGGCAAGCTTTTTTTCACCAGGCAACGGGCTACCGATGTTGTAATCAGAAGAATTCAGGCGAATTCGTAGTCGTTCCGCAATTGATTTGTAGATCACTACCAGACCTCTTTTTTCTTTTAATTACTGCACCATAAACCTTTTGATGTCTAACTTTTACGTAAAAAGTAGACCTCATTGCCGAAATTAAAACCATGAAAGCGATCACGAATCGCAGCGGCATGCCATGTCTGAAGGATCGCAACTTTCTATTCTCGTATCAGGCCAGCAATCACTACAAAAAAGGCCTCTCCCCTACTGGTTGTTATATGAGGATGTGAAAATGCTCAGTCAAATACAACGCTTTGGCGGCGCGATGTTCACCCCGGTGCTGCTGTTTCCCTTTGCCGGTATCGTCGTCGGTATCGCTATTATGCTGCGCAACCCGCTGTTTGTGGGTGAAGCGCTTACCGATCCCAACAGTTTGTTCGCACAAATCGTTCATATCATCGAAGAAGGTGGCTGGACGGTATTTCGCAATATGCCGCTGATTTTCGCCGTTGGTCTGCCGATCGGTCTGGCGAAACAGGCTCAGGGGCGCGCTTGTCTGGCGGTACTGGTCAGCTTTCTTACGTGGAATTACTTCATCAATGCCATGGGCATGACCTGGGGACATTTCTTCGGCGTGGATTTTAGCGCAGACCCGACGGCAGGTAGCGGCTTAACGATGATGGCCGGGATTAAAACACTTGATACCAGCATCATCGGCGCCATTGTCATTTCCGGTATTGTCACCGCTCTGCACAATCGTTATTTCGATAAACCGTTGCCGGTATTTCTTGGTATTTTCCAGGGGACATCGTTTGTGGTGATCATTGCTTTCCTGGTGATGATCCCCTGTGCCTGGCTGACGCTGCTGGGCTGGCCAAAGGTGCAGATGGGGATTGAATCCCTGCAAGCCTTTCTGCGTTCTGCGGGGGCGCTGGGGGTATGGGTGTATACCTTCCTTGAGCGTATTTTGATCCCGACCGGGCTGCATCACTTCGTCTATGGTCCATTTATCTTCGGCCCTGCGGCGGTGGAAGGCGGCATCCAGGTCTACTGGGCGCAGCATTTGCAGGAATTCAGCCAAAGCACAGAGTCGCTGAAAACACTGTTCCCGGAAGGGGGTTTTGCCCTGCACGGCAACTCGAAAATCTTTGGTTCATTAGGTATTGCTCTGGCGCTTTACTTCACGGCCTCTCCGGAAAACCGGGTGAAGGTGGCGGGACTGCTGATCCCCGCCACGCTGACGGCCGTGCTGGTGGGGATCACCGAACCGCTGGAGTTCACCTTCCTGTTTATCTCACCCTTGCTGTTTGCTGTACACGCCGTGCTGGCGGCGTCTATGGCAACGGTGATGTATCTCTGTGGGGTGGTAGGCAATATGGGCGGCGGCCTGCTTGATCAGTTCTTGCCGCAAAACTGGATCCCGATGTTCCACAACCATGCCGGAATGATGTTCACCCAGATAGCGATTGGCCTGGCCTTTACTGCACTCTATTTTGCCATCTTCCGCGCGCTGATCCTGCGCTTCAACCTGAAAACGCCGGGCCGGGAAGATAGCGAAATCAAACTCTACACCAAAGCTGACTATAAAGCCGCGCGTGGGCAAACCACCGCCGCTGCGCCAGACACCAAACTGGGACAGGCGGCCGGTTTTCTGCAAGCGTTAGGCGGCGCAGGCAATATCGAAAGTATTAATAACTGCGCCACTCGCCTGCGGATTGCGCTTCACGACATGGCGAAAACGCAAAGCGATGACGTCTTCAAAGCGCTGGGTGCACACGGTGTTGTGCGTCGCGGCAATGGTATTCAGGTCATTGTTGGTTTACACGTCCCTCAGGTACGCGACCAGCTCGAAACGCTAATGAAATCTACTTTATCAAACGAACAGATCCCCATGACGGAGGCAGTATCATGAAAAAATTCTCAGTGGTTATCGCAGGTGGTGGTAGTACCTTTACGCCGGGCATCGTGCTGATGTTGCTGGCAAATCAGGACCGTTTCCCGCTTCGTGCGCTGAAATTTTATGACAACGATGGCGCGCGTCAGGAGGTGATTGCCGAGGCGTGTAAAATCATCCTCAAAGAGCAGGCGCCGGAGATAGAGTTTAGTTACACCACCGATCCCAAAACTGCGTTTACCGATGTTGATTTCGTGATGGCACATATCCGCGTGGGTAAATACCCAATGCGTGAACAAGACGAGAAAATCCCGTTACGTCACGGGGTGTTAGGCCAGGAAACCTGTGGGCCGGGCGGGATTGCCTACGGCATGCGATCTATTGGCGGTGTGCTGGAACTGGTGGATTATATGGAAAAATATTCACCAAACGCCTGGATGCTTAACTACTCTAACCCGGCGGCAATTGTGGCTGAAGCCACGCGTAGACTGCGTCCAAATGCGAAAATCCTCAATATTTGCGATATGCCCATCGGTATTGAAGGACGGATGGCGCAGATTGTCGGCCTTAAAGATCGTAAACAGATGCGCGTGCGCTACTACGGGCTGAACCACTTTGGCTGGTGGACATCAATTGAAGATCTCCAGGGTAACGATTTGATGCCGAAGCTGCGTGAATACGTGGCGAAGCATGGTTATGTGCCGCCATCGAACGACCCGCATACGGAGGCGAGCTGGAACGATACCTTCGCTAAGGCGAAGGATGTGCAGGCGTTGGATCCGGACACCATGCCAAATACCTACCTGAAATACTATCTGTTCCCGGATTACGTGGTCCAGCACTCCAATCCGCAGCGTACCCGTGCCAACGAGGTTATGGATCACCGCGAAAAACAGGTGTTCGGTTCCTGCCGGGCCATTATTGAGGCGGGCCATTCTGCGGCCGGTGAACTGGAGATTGACGAACATGCTTCCTACATTGTCGATCTGGCGGCGGCCATCGCCTTTAACACTCAGGAGCGGATGCTGCTGATTGTGCCAAATAATGGTGCGATTCATAACTTTGATGATGAAGCGATGGTCGAGATCCCATGCCTGGTGGGGCATAACGGCCCGGAGCCGCTGACGGTGGGGGATATCCCGCAGTTCCAGAAAGGGTTGATGAGCCAGCAGGTGGCGGTTGAGAAGCTGGTGGTCGATGCCTGGGAACACCGCTCTTACCAGCGTTTGTGGCAGGCTATCACCCTGTCGAAAACCGTGCCGAGTGCGTCTGTAGCTAAAGCGATTCTGGATGATTTGATCGACGCTAACAAAGAGTACTGGCCGGAACTGCGCTAACCCAGTTGACCGGCATCCTCTGGGTGCCGGTCCGCATGTTTCAATACCGCCGACGGCGCATAGCCAAATTTGTGTTTAAACGCCTTGCTGAAATGAAACGAGTCAAAGAAGTTAAGTATATCAGCGACCTGCCCGACCGTATTTCCCTCCTGCTTTAGCAGCGACAGCGCCAGTTCCAGCCGCGCATCCAGATAGTATTCTTTCGGTGTTTTTCCGGTATAGCGTAAAAAAAGACGACGTAGCCAGGCTTCGCTACAGGGGATAGTGGCTGCCATATCCGCCACGCTCCACCGTTTTTGTAGACTGGCATGTAGAGTGGCAATCAGTTTTTCAATCTGTATTCGCTGTGGGTCTTTTTTACCTTCGGCGTAAATAAGACAAATCCATTGATAAATTATTTTTGTGAGAAAGGCGACTGCCAGATTATTTTTTATTGAGTCTGGGGATGTAATTAATCGCGAAACTTCGGTCAGCTCCTGATTATAAATATCACCATTATAAATAATGCTTTGTTGTCGTAGCGGAATATCCATTACGCTGGTTGGTGTGAATTCCATCCAGTATTGTTCCCATACCAATCCTTCACAGTGATAAGACTGTATATCGGTTGGTTTTAAAAAGATTATACAGTTTCCGGTAAGCGTGATTTGTTCACCGCCTTTAAGAAGGATTTTTCCACAGCCCTGGACGGTGTAGACTGCAACCCATGAATTAGCAATCAGCGGTTTTTTCTTATCACGTGGCCAAATAACCCGATAATGTTCGTCGGCATAGGTGTGCCACAGCGAGATCAATGAAATCCCGCTGGAGATCACACTTTCATTAATCAACAGGGGAATATTGTACGTAGTTTCGTTTTTTACATGCGAACTTTGCATCTTTCCATTCATTTTAATTTCCCACCGGAGAATTATGCCCACAACCTGAACTTAACAGAAAAAATCTGTTCAGGGATATGACGTTTTTATTTTAAGAAATCTGACTGCCTGACCCGGCGCACATTACCTTGCATTCCCCCTACAGCTGCCGGGACATAATGAAAAATAAGGGCTATGAGATGAATACGCTACAAATTCTGAGCTTTGTGGGCTTTACGCTGCTGGTGGCGCTAATCACCTGGTGGAAGGTACGTAAAACGGATACCGGATCGCAACAAGGGTATTTTCTTGCCGGGCGTTCATTGAAAGCGCCGGTGATTGCCGCGTCATTGATGTTAACTAACCTTTCAACCGAACAGTTGGTTGGTCTGTCTGGTCAGGCTTACAAAAGCGGAATGTCGGTTATGGGTTGGGAAGTCACCTCTGCGGTGACGCTTATCTTTCTGGCGCTGATTTTTCTACCTCGCTATCTGCAACGTGGTATCGCTACGATCCCAGATTTTCTGGAAGAGCGTTACGATAAAACCACGCGAATCATTATCGATTTTTGCTTTCTTATTGCCACTGGCGTCTGCTTCCTGCCGATTGTGCTTTATTCAGGGGCGCTGGCGCTGAATAGCCTTTTTCACATCGGTGAATCGCTGAATATTTCTCAGGGCGCAGCAATCTGGTTACTGGTTATTTTGCTGGGCCTTGCCGGGATTATTTATGCGGTGATCGGCGGTTTACGTGCGATGGCGGTGGCCGATTCTATCAATGGTATAGGGCTGGTGATTGGTGGATTGATGGTCCCCGTGTTCGGCCTGATTGCGATGGGAAAAGGCAGTTTTTTACAAGGTGTTGAGCAACTGACCACCGTACATGCGGAGAAATTAAACTCAATTGGTGGAGCGAACGATCCGCTGCCGATAGGTGCAGCCTTTACCGGTTTGATTCTGGTGAATACCTTCTACTGGTGTACTAATCAGGGCATCGTACAACGTACGCTGGCTTCCAAAAGCCTCGCCGAAGGGCAGAAAGGAGCATTACTCACAGCGGTATTGAAAATGCTCGATCCACTGGTGCTGGTATTACCAGGTTTAATTGCTTTTCATCTATACCAGGATCTGCCAAAGGCGGATATGGCATATCCGACACTGGTAAATAACGTGCTTCCTGTCCCTTTGGTGGGGTTTTTCGGTGCCGTTTTATTCGGCGCGGTAATCAGTACATTCAATGGATTTTTAAACAGCGCCAGTACCTTATTTAGCATGGGAATATATCGGCGGATTATTAATCAACACGCCCAATCGGAACAGCTGGTTCGGGTTGGGCGTAAGTTCGGATTCTTTATCGCGGTAATTTCCGTGCTGGTAGCACCGTGGATCGCTAATGCACCGGAAGGACTCTACAGCTGGATGAAACAGCTCAACGGTATTTATAACGTGCCGTTGGTGACCATCATCATCATGGGATTCTTTTTCCCGCGCATCCCTGCGCTGGCAGCGAAAGTCGCTATGGGATTCGGTATCGTCAGCTACATCACCATTAATTATCTGGTGAAGTTCGACTTTCACTTCCTTTACGTACTGGCCTGTACCTTCTGCATCAACGTGGTGGTGATGCTGGTTATCGGCATTATCAAGCCGCGTGCGACGCCGTTTAAATTCCATGATGCTTTTGCGGTAGACATGAAGCCGTGGAAAAACGCCAAACTTGCCTCTGTCGGTATCCTGACCGCGATGCTCGGCGTCTATGCCGGACTGGCGCAGTTTGGAGGGTACAACACCCAATGGCTGACGATTCTCTGCTACTCAATTACGGCGGCAGTGATGATGTATTTAATTTACAGCAGCTGGCAGACGCGTCGTTTGGCCACTGCGCTTTCTGTCTCTGATGCTAAGGATAAAGCATGACCCGCCCTAATTTTCTGTTCATTATGACTGATACCCAGGCGACCAATATGGTCGGCTGTTATAGTGGTAAGTCTCTGAATACCAATAACATTGATAGCCTGGCGGCGGAAGGTATTCGCTTCAATTCTGCTTATACCTGCTCACCGGTGTGCACCCCGGCCCGCGCTGGGCTGTTTACCGGTATTTATGCCAACCAGTCCGGCCCGTGGACCAATAACGTCGCGCCGGGGAAAAATATCTCCACCATGGGACGCTATTTTAAGGATGCGGGCTATCACACCTGCTACATCGGCAAGTGGCATCTCGACGGGCACGATTACTTTGGTACCGGTGAGTGCCCGCCCGAATGGGATGCTGACTACTGGTATGACGGGGCAAATTACCTCGCGGAACTGACGGACAAAGAGATCGGTTTGTGGCGTAACGGTCTGAACAGCGTGGAGGATTTGCTGGCTAACAATATCAATGAAACCTTTACCTGGGCGCACCGCATCAGTAACCGGGCGGTTGATTTCCTCCGCCACCCTGCACGTGATGAAGAACCCTTCCTGATGGTAGTTTCCTACGACGAGCCGCATCACCCGTTTACCTGTCCCGTGGAGTATCTGCAGAAATATCAGGATTTTTATTATGACCTGGGGATGAAGGCGCACGACTCTTTGAGTAACAAACCTGAACATCATCGTCTTTGGTCTGAAGCGATGCCTTCGCCGGTAGGTGATGATGGGCGCTATCACCATCCGCTCTATTTTGCCTGCAACGACTTTGTCGATGACCAGATTGGCCGGGTTATTAATACCTTAACGCCCATGCAGCGGGACAACACCTGGGTCATTTACACCTCCGATCATGGCGAGATGATGGGGGCGCATAAGCTTATCAGTAAGGGGGCAGCGATGTATGACGACATCACGCGAATTCCGCTGATTATGCGCTCGCCTCAGGGAGAATCAATGCAGGTAGACACGCCGGTCAGCCATATCGATCTGCTGCCGACGATGATGGCGCTGGCGGGTATTGAGAAGCCACAAATCCTGCCGGGTGAAAACATCCTTACCGTTGAAAAACCACGCGGTGTGATGGTGGAGTTCAATCGTTATGAGATTGAACATGACAGTTTTGGCGGATTTATACCGGTACGTTGCTGGGTGACGGATGACTGGAAGCTGGTGCTGAACCTGTTTACCAGTGATGAGCTTTACGACAGACGAAACGATCCCGATGAGCTACACAACCAGATAGATTCTCCGCAATTAGCCGATGTTCGCTGCCAGATGCACGACGCGCTGCTGGACTATATGGATAAAATCCGCGATCCATTCCGCACCTATCAGTGGAGTTTGCGTCCCTGGCGTCCTGACGCTGTACCGCGCTGGATGGGCGCTTTTCGCCCGCGCCCGCAAGACGGCTATTCTCCCGTGGTACGCGATTACGACACCGGTTTACCAACCCAGGGCGTAAAAGTGGAGGAGAAAAAGCAGAAGTTCTGACTACAATGCCAATTGGCGCAGATACTCATATTTGCACTTACCTGTCGGCCGGATAAGGCATTAGCCGCCATCCGGCAATGACAGCCAGAGGAGTTTGAATGAAAATTTCCCGCCTTGGAGAAGCCCCGGATTACCGCTTCTCACTGGCAAATGAGCGTACCTTTCTGGCGTGGATCCGTACCGCGCTGGGGTTTCTGGCGGCGGGGGTTGGTCTCGACCAACTGGCTCCGGATTTTGCCACGCCGGTAATTCGTGAGCTTTTAGCGCTGTTGCTATGCCTGTTTGCCGGTGGTCTGGCGATTTATGGCTACCTGCGCTGGCTGCGTAATGAGAGGGCGATGCGCCTGAAAGAGGATTTGCCCTATACCCATAGCCTGTTAATCATCAGTCTGATTTTGTTTATTGTCGCGGTGATTGTCATGGGACTGGTGCTGTATGCCGGATAGCCGTAAGTCGCGACGTATCGCCGATCCGGGGTTACAACCGGAGCGAACATCGCTGGCCTGGTTTCGTACGCTTCTGGGTTATGGCGCGCTAATGGCGTTGGCGCTGAAGCACAACTGGCATCAGGCGGGCTTCCTGTTTTGGGTTTCAATTGTGGTGCTGGCGCTGGTGGCAATCGTTCTGTGGCGCTATACCCGCAGCCGTAATCTGATGGATGTTACGCATAGCGATTTTTCTGAATCTCGCGCGGTGCGTGACAAATTTATGATCTCCCTCGCGGTGTTATCCCTCGCAATACTGTTTGCTGTAACGCATGTCCGCCAACTTATTGCGTTTATCGGGAATTTAGCATGACAGGATGTCAGGTCATGGCCAAACCAGCCAGCTCTCGTTGTAACCTGGATTGTCGTTACTGTTTTTACATCGATAAACCCACTCAACCCGAAATGGATGACGCCACCTTAGAGACGTTTATTCGTCAGCATATCACCGCACAGCCGGGGGCTGACGTGATGTTCGCCTGGCAGGGCGGAGAGCCAACCCTCTGTGGCATCGACTTTTTCCGCCGCGTAGTGACGTTGCAAAAACAGTACGGGGAAGGGAAGAAAATCCATAACGCGTTCCAGACCAACGGGATTTTGCTCAACGACGAATGGTGTCAGTTTTTGCACGATAACGGCTGGCTGGTGGGGATTTCGTTGGATGGCCCCGCCGAGTTGCACGATGCTTATCGTGTTAACCGCAGCGGAAAACCGACTCACCATAAGGTGGTGGACGCCATTGCCAGGCTCCGTAAGCATCAGGTGGAGTTCAATCTGCTGGTAGTGGTTAATTCTCTGAACAGCCAGCGACCAGGACAGATGTATCGCTACCTTCGCCAGCTTGGCACGCCTTTTTTGCAGTTCATTCCGCTGGTTGAATATGATGAAGACGGCGAGCTTACCGCCGAATCCGTCCCGCCTCAGGCGTGGGGAACCTTCCTGAATTCCGTCTTTGATATCTGGGTCAGAGAAGATATTGGCCGCGTATTCGTCCAGTTATTTGATTCAACTCTGGGCGTATGGTGCGGACACCCGGCGCAGATGTGTTCGCTAAGCTCCACCTGCGGACATGCTTTTGCTCTGGAAGCGAATGGCGATTTGTATCAGTGCGATCACTATGTCCACCCAGATTTTCGCTTGGGTAATATTCATCGCACGTCGTTGAGTGAGCTCAACGCCAGCCCGAGGGCAGCGGCGTTTGGTCAGTCCAAGAGAACCACGCTGAGCGCGGAATGCCAGGCGTGTTCGCTATTACGCTTTTGCCATGGTGATTGTCCAAAGCATCGCGACAGCAGTGGAAAGAGTGCGATTTGCGGCGGATACAGCGCTTTCTTCAATCATACCGCGCCGCATATGCGCGTGATGCGTGACCTTCTGAAGCAACATCGCTCACCGATGGAACTGATGGCGATGCTGCGTTAAGTTCAGCGGCGTTTAACGTCCTTTGGCCAGATACTGCGCCATTTCGGCTTCCGGCACCATGCCGCCGCCGGTCGCCCACACCAGGTGGGTGGCGTTATTGAGCTGCTCCGCGCTGAAGCCGTGCATTTGCTGATAGTCAGCAGAAGCGCAAACGTGCTGCGGACCGGCCATCCCGGCCAGCGCCGACGGCTCAAGGCGAATGCCTTCTTCCTGCGCCAGCCAGCCCAGCATGTCGTACATAGTCTGATCGTCCAGGGTGTACAGACCGTCGAGCAGACGTTCCATTGCCCGGCCAACAAAGCCGGACGCGCGGCCCACCGCCAGCCCATCAGCCGCTGTCAGGTTATCGATACCAATGTCCTGCACAGAAATCGTATCGTGCAGCCCGGTATAAATCCCCAGCAACATGCACGGTGAATGGGTAGGTTCTGCGAAGAAGCAGTGCACGTTATCGCCGAATGCCAGCTTCAGGCCAAACGCCACCCCGCCAGGCCCACCGCCGACGCCGCACGGCAGGTAAACAAACAGCGGATGGTCGGCATCCACCACGCGCCCCTGCTGCGCGAACTGCGCCTTCAGACGCTGGCCGGCGACCGCATAACCTAAAAACAACGTGCGGGAATTTTCATCATCGATAAAGAAACAGTTCGGATCGGACTGTGCCGCCTTACGGCCCTGCTCAACCGCCACGCCATAATCTTCTTCATACTCCACGACCGTCACGCCGTGGCTGCGCAGTTTGGCTTTTTTCCATGCGCGAGCGTCGGCAGACATATGAACCGTCACCTTAAAGCCGATACGGGCGCTCATAATGCCGATCGACATCCCAAGGTTGCCGGTGGAGCCTACGGCGATGCTGTACTGACTGAAGAACTGTTTAAACTCAGGCGAAAGCAGAATGCTGTAATCGTCTTGTGTGGTCAGCAGACCAGCCTCCAGCGCCAGTTTTTCCGCGTGGGTTAGCACTTCATAAATACCGCCACGCGCTTTAATTGAGCCGGAAATCGGTAGATGGCTGTCTTTCTTCAGCAGAATTTCGCCGTTGATGCGCTGCCCATACTCTTTTTCCAGCCGCTTTTGCATCGCCGGGATCGCGGCCAGTTCGGATTCGATAATGCCGCCAGTGGCTGCGGTTTCCGGGAATGCCTGCGCCAGATACGGCGCGAAGCGCGTCAGACGAGCGTGGGCATCCTGAACATCGTGCTCTGTCAGGCCAACATACGGTAAACCTTCCGCAAGAGAGGTAGTGCCAGGGTTAAACCAGGTCGTCTCCTTGAGAGCGACCAGATCTTCCACTAAAGGATGCTGGGCGATAAGTGTTTGAATGTTTTCCATAGTCAGTCTCTTTGCGCTTAGATAATAAAGGAAAGCAGGAATGTGCAAACCAGTGCAATAACGGACGCGATAAATGTCGCGGTCGTATAATATTTGAACGTCTCATTTAGGGTGGCGCCGCAGTACTGCTTCACCAGCCAGAAGAGGGAATCGGTGACGATCGTGCAGCCAATCGCGCCGGAACCGATGGCAATGGCGATGATCTCCGGGCTAACGTTGGGGTAGAGCGGCAGCATCGGGGCCACGATTGCCGTCGCACCCATCATCGCCACCGTGGCAGAGCCCACCGCAGCATGCAGGATTAACGCCACCAGCCATGCCAGCAGAATCGGGTGCATATGCATGTTCGAGAGGATCAGCGCGAGGGTATCCGCCAGTCCGCTGCTCTTGAGGATAGCGTTGAATGCGCCGCCTGCGCCGATAATCAGCAAAATGTTAGCAATGGAGCCAAAACCGTTTTCGGTGTGGGTCAGCAGCGCACCCATGCCAATGTGCTGACGCAGGCCGAGAATGTAATAGGCCACGAAAACGGCAATAAACATCGCGGTGATCGGGTTACCAATAAACTCCAACAGCGTATAAACCGTGCTGCCTTTCGCCATGTTCAGCTCAGCGACGGTTTTTACCAGCATCAGGCCAATCGGCAGCAGTACGGTAAACAGCGTAGCGCCCAGCGATGGCAGCGTACTTTCGTCGCGCACCTTGAGGTCGGAAAACTCAGCCGGAACCGGTTTAAACGGCAGACGGTTACCGAGGAATTTCAGATACAGCGGACCGCCGATCAGCGAGGCCATTAAGCCCACCAGTAAGCCGTAGACAATCACGGTGCCAATGTCCGCGCCCAGCTTGTTCGCCACGAAGAGGGCGGCTGGATGCGGCGGCACGACGCAGTGTACTGCCATCAGCGCTGTACATAACGGAATCGCCAGCTTCAGTAGCGAGGTATTGGTTTTTTTGGCAATTGAAAAGGCCAGAGGAATCAACAGCACTACGCCGACTTCAACAAACAGCGTGATCCCGCAAATCAGCCCGACCAGTACCATAATGACGTCAGCGGAAAGCCAGCGACAGCGCTGTAGCGTCAGGCCGATACGTTCGGCCGCGCCGGACACTTCCATCATTTTGCCAAGAATGGTCCCAAGGCCGATAACCGCGGCGAGGAAGCCCAGCGTACCGCCGATGCCACTCTCAATGGCATTGACCATATCCAGCGGCCCCATACCCATCATCGTACCCACGAAGAAGCTGGCTAACAGCAGCGCCAGAAACGGGTGGAATTTGAACTTCACGATGGTCAAAACGATTAACACGATGCTTATCAGCAGCGTGCTCACAACCCAGATTTGAGAGTGCATAACTCACCTTGCCCTGTGATTAATATAGGGTTATTGGACAAAAATAAGGCATGGTCTGACAAACGATATAAATCCCCTTTCACATGAGCCAGATTGCATCAAGTAGGTGATTTACGTCTAATTACGCTTTGTTTATGCGATATGGTTCACCTTGATTCATCTTTGTGCTGATTTTTGCAGCGAACTTTTTTACACTCCGGCGAATGAATCAGGAGGACAGGAGGTGAACATGGATCCCTTACGCGAGGTCAGAAATCGGCTGCTCAACGGCTGGCAGTTGTCAAAGCTGTATACCTTTGAAGTGGCGGCCCGACATCAGTCGTTTGCGCTGGCGGCAGATGAGCTGTCACTAAGCCCCAGCGCTGTCAGCCATCGCATTAATCAGCTGGAAGATGAGCTGGGTATTCAGCTGTTTGTTCGTTCGCATCGTAAAGTGGAACTCACCCACGAGGGCAAGCGGGTGTTCTGGGCGCTGAAATCATCGCTGGATACGCTGAATCAGGAAATCCTTGATATTAAAAATCAGGAGTTGTCCGGGACCCTCACCGTCTACTCACGGCCTTCTATCGCTCAGTGCTGGCTGGTTCCGGCGCTCGGCGACTTTACCCGTCGCTATCCGTCGATTTCGCTGACCATGCTGACCGGGAACGACAACGTCAATCTGCAGCGTGCCGGGGTCGATCTGGCCATCTATTTTGACGACGCACCCTCCGCGCAGCTCACGCACCACTTCCTGATGGATGAAGAGATCCTGCCGGTATGCAGCCCGGACTACGCTCGCCGCCATGACCTTACCGGTTCGCTGGTGAATTTACCGCACTGTACGTTGCTGCATGACAGACAGGCGTGGAGTAACGACTCCGGGACCGATGAATGGCACAGTTGGGCGCAGCATTTTTCGGTGAATCTGCCGACATCGTCGGGAATTGGTTTCGATCGTTCTGATTTGGCGGTGATTGCGGCGATGAATCATATCGGCGTGGCGATGGGCCGAAAGCGGCTGGTGCAAAAACGCCTCGACAGTGGAGAGCTGGTTGCGCCTTTTGGCGATATGGCGCTGAAATGCCATCAGCACTACTACATCACCACCCTGCCTGGCAGACAGTGGCCGAAAATCGAGGCGTTTATTCGCTGGCTTCAGGAACAGGTTAAATAAGCAGGCCGCGAATATTTTTTACGCTTTCTCGCTACACGCAAAGTGAAAAAGCATGCTAAATACGTGATATCACTCCTGATGATTTGCGTAAGGACGACCGTGTTAAAGCCGATTGTTTCCCTTTTACTGTTAGCCAGCGCCACCGTGTGTGCCGCGCAACCTGTGCTGACTGCGGCGCAGTATGCGCAGCAGCTTGGCGTTGGGATGGACGTAGACTGGGCGCGCACCGATCGGGGTATCCGTGAATTCGATCCGCTGGTGGTGCGGGATTACAAGGCGAAAGGGTTAACCCACGTGCGCATTCGCGTGGCGGGAGAGCCTACGGAGGCGCGGCTTATACATCTGCGCAAGCTGGTGGAAGCCTGCGAGCAGTATGGCGTGATCCCGATAATTGCCTATCAGGCTGACGAATATAAAAAAGATCCCAGTACCGGTAACGAAAAAGAGGTGGTTAACTGGTGGGTGGCGGTGGCGCATTACTTTGGTCAAAGCTCGCCGTTACTGGGTTTCGACCTGATATACGAACCCTCTGATAAGCTCAACCATAATCAGGTGTCGCTCAATCGGGTGTATGACAAAACAATTCGTACTGTCCATGCCATCGACCCGCAGCGGATGATTTTTATCGCGCCGCGACTACGCGCCGCCCCGGAAGATTTGCCTGACCTGAAACTGCCGCCGCAAAGTCAGAATACCGTGCTGGCTCAATGGCATATTTTTCCGTGGGGGCCGCTGAAAAATAATGGTAAATATCCGTGGACCTCAGGCACAGCGGCAGAAAAGGCTGCTATTCGCGCCCGTATCAATACCGCCCTTCACTGGCAGCAGAAAACGGGTCATGTCAGTTGGGTGGGAGGCTGGTCGCCAGGAGAAACCATCAGGAACGTGCCTTCTGCCTCGCAAATGGCGTTTGCCCGATTTATGGCGTGCGAACTGAAAAAAGCGAAAATTCCCTATGCTATCAATGCGGATACGCAGTTTTATGATGGCGAGGAAGGCGCCTGGCGTCCGGCGCTGGAGCCGTTACTGACGACGATGATCGCGCCTGAATGCGAAAAGCCCGGCGATAAGCCGGGCCATCATACGCTTAAACCGCCTGCCCCTGATGCGACACGCGTGACGCCAGCGGAAGCCAGCAAACAAAAATCAACAGTCCCATAAGGGTCATCAGCAGGCCCAGACTGGCTTGCCCGGTCTGCGGCAGCATTGCAGAGAACCACGCCAGCACGCCGGAACCAATATTCTGTAATCCCCCAACCAGCGCACCGGCAGTGCCTGCCAGGAATGGGAAAGGCTCCATTGCGCCACTGGTTGCCAGCGGAAACAGCATCCCGGCACCGAAGAAAAATAGTGCGGCGGGAACCAGCAGCGTCCAGACGTTCATCACGTCAAACAGGCCCGGGATCCACATCATTAAACCGGCTACCAGACAGCAGATAACCGACTGCCACATCAGCGTCGAGAAACGCTTATTCGGGCGACCGGCGAACCAGGCGCCGAAAAATGCCGCCGGGATGGGCAGAATAAACAGGATACTGACCACCATGCTGCTTAAACCGAGCCTTGCGCCCAACAATACCCCGGAGCAGGCCTCGAAGACCGCAACGCCCGCCAGGCCGCCGATCAGCATCAGCACGTAACAGGTGAAAGAACTGTTACCAAACAGCGTTTTATAGCTGGCGATAAGGCGTGGACGCGGTGCGCCCGCAGGACGCGTTTCCGGCATCCAGCGCGCCATGCTAAACGTGACGCCCGCGCACAGAACCAGCAGGAAGATGTAACAGGCGCGCCAGTTCCACAGGGTATCCAGCATGCCGCCAATCAGCGGGGCCAGCAGTGGACTCACCAGAATCCCCATGTTTAACAAACTATTCGCGTGGCGCAGCTGCGTGCCTTCGTACAGATCGCGCGGTAAGGTTCGCGCCATTACACCGCCGACGCCTGTTCCCATGCCCTGGATTGCACTGGCGATAATCAGTACCGTCAGGCTGTGGGTGGTTATCGCGACCAGCGTGGCCAGCATGAAAATAGACATTCCGGTAAGGATCACCGGACGGCGGCCAACGCGATCGGAAAGTGGGCCGTAAAACAGTTGTGACAGGCCGTAGGTCAGCAGGTAGGCGGCCATTACGCTTTGCACCGCTCCTTCGCGAACGTTCAGTTCACGCGCCATATCAGCAATCGCGGGGATATAAATGGTTTGCGCCATCTGACCTACCGCCACCAGTAATACCAACATCAACAACAAATTGACGCTTCTATGCCTTTTCATTTCGCTGATTACTTTTAAAAAAGAGAAAAAAGAAGAATAAGGTGCTGTACTTTCCCGTAAATGCGCGTGGAATCTACCACAACATAAAAAGAAGGCCAGATAGTGGGCTGGAATGTTTACGCGATGAACGGCAGGAAATGTAAACAAAAAGCGGCAACAAATGTTGCCGGATTGAATCGGGGTTACGGCGCGATCATGACAAGCGGAGTAAGACAGCGCCTACGGCAATGCCGGCGGCCGCGACAAGGCGTATTCCGGCAACCTTTTCTTTCAGCAGTAGCCAGGCGAGCAGAGCGCCAAACAGAATGGAGGTTTCACGCAGCGCTGCGACCACCGCCAACGGAGCCTGGGTCATGGCCCACAGCGCCAGACCGTAAGAACCCATCGTGCCAATCCCGCCCAGAATACCTTTCTTCCACTGCTGTACCAGATAGCGTGACGCTTCCCGGCGCCGGGCGATCATCGCCCAGCCCAGCAGACAGGAACCGTTCAGAAAGAAGGTCCACAGCGTATAACCGAGCGCGGTTTCTGATAAGCGTACGCCGGTGCCATCAACCAGCGTGTAACCAGCGATAAAGCAGGCGTTAATGAGCGCCAGTACGATCCCGCGTTGTGAGCTGCTGCGTCCGTTAAATGCCATGCCGAGAATGGCCAGACAGATCGTAGCAATCCCCACCCAGGCAAACACAGACAGGCTATCGCCAAGGAACAAGACGCTGATAATCGCAACCAGCAGCGGTGCTGTCCCACGCATCAGAGGATAGGTCTGACTCATATCCGAAACCTGATAGGTTTTGGCGACCAGGACCGTATACACCACTTGCAACGCGGTTGAGACGGCCAAAAACGGCAGGCTGGCGGCGGAAGGCTGAGGCGCGAAGGGTAAGCAGATCAATGCCATAATCGCCGCGGAGCCGCTGACGCCAATCGCCGAGTACAGTTTATCGTTTCCAGCTTTAACAATGGCATTCCAACTGGCATGCAGCAGCGCGGCAAACAGCAAAATGCAGAAAACAGAAAGCGTCATGGTGGCGTTCTTCCCTGAGAATGTCATAAAAACGTAACATATTGGCGCGAGACAAGCACCAGGGAGAAGGTGAAAGGGGAGCGGAGTGTTACCCGCTCCCCTTAGGTGCGACTTGAATCCGAATTACTTAACGTATTTCAGAACGGCATCAAGTAGTTGCAGTGCTGCAACAATGAGTTTGAGGATAAGAATAGCGATATCCACGAGGCTCATACGCTCTCCTTTTGGTACAAGGAGCACGGTGCTGACGTACCTCGCCGCTGCCTGTTGCCAGCACCTTTGTTGACATAACACAGTGTGCTCACACGGGGGTTAAGGCGCTGACGGCACCACCCGTTTCAGCCAGGACTTTGATGCGCCGGTTTACGATGCGGCCCCCGCATAACACATTGCGTACCGAGACATTATAGATAAGTACTGTATAAATTAACAGTATCTTATGGACATTGTGTCATTCATGTTCCATACTCAAAACCATCAAAATTCGTGCCGAAATTGCGTGTTCTTCGCAGAACGCGTATACTTTTTCCGTTGACATAACACAGTGTGTTCGGCGGCTACCAACCGCACAGCGCTGAAAAAAACCTCGCTCCGGCGGGGTTTTTTGTTTTCCGACTCTGCACAGCGAAATGTGATCGTTGACGCATTTTTATGCAGATGAAAATTTTTCCATTGTCACGCTGAAAAACCTGTGTTTGTATAAATCCAGTTAATCAACAAACAGACAGGTCCCTAATGAACCCTTCCATGCTGACTGCGACCCTACTAAAAACTGCGCCATCTCGCGCAGCGGTCGTCGTGCGTGTGGTGGTGGTCGTCGGCAATGCGCCGTAGGGTCCGGATCAACACACGATTCCAAAACCCCGCCGGCGCAAACCGGGCGGGGTTTTTCGTTTAAGAGACCTGCCCGAAGCAAAGGCCCAGAATAAAAGGACTGGAGCATGGCAAGTTCGGGCATAACATCCAAGCGTACGCGTTTTACGGGCGCAGAATTCATCGTTCATTTCATGGAACGCCAGGGGATTCAGGTGGTCACCGGTATTCCTGGCGGATCGATTCTTCCCGTCTATGACGCCTTGAGCCAAAGCACGCAAATCCGTCATATCCTGGCGCGCCACGAGCAGGGCGCGGGGTTTATCGCACAGGGGATGGCGAGAACCGATGGTAAACCCGCCGTCTGTATGGCCTGCAGCGGACCGGGCGCGACCAACCTGGTGACCGCCATTGCCGACGCGCGGCTGGATTCTATCCCGCTGGTGTGTATCACCGGGCAGGTTCCGGCCTCAATGATCGGGACCGACGCCTTCCAGGAAGTCGATACCTACGGCATCTCTATCCCCATCACCAAGCACAACTATCTGGTCCGCCATATCAGTGAATTACCGCAGGTCATGAGCGATGCGTTCCGCATTGCGCAGTCCGGCCGTCCGGGCCCGGTGTGGATAGACATTCCTAAGGATATTCAAACTGCAGTTTTTGAAATTGAAGAGATGCCGGAGCCCGCGCAGAAAATGGCGGCACCGGCGTTCAGCCAGGACAGCATTCGCGATGCCGCGGCCATGATTAACGCCGCACAGCGTCCGGTGCTGTATCTCGGCGGCGGCGTGATTAACGCGCCTGAGCGGGTTCGTGAACTGGCAGAAAAAGCTATGCTGCCCACCACCATGACCTTAATGGCGCTCGGTATGCTGCCGAAAGCGCATCCGCTGTCGTTAGGCATGCTGGGTATGCACGGCGCGCGCAGCACTAACTTTATTCTGCAAGAAGCGGACTTATTGATTGTTCTGGGCGCGCGTTTTGATGACCGGGCGATTGGTAAAACCGAGCAGTTCTGTCCGAACGCCAAAATCATCCATGTGGATATCGACCGTGCGGAGCTGGGTAAAATCAAACAGCCGCACGTGGCGATTCAGGCGGATGTCGATGAGGTTCTGGCGCAACTGATCCCATTAATTGACGCGCAGCCGCGAGAGTCGTGGCATCAAATGGTGGCCGATTTACAACGCGAATTCCCCTGCAGCATTCCGCAGGAAAGCGACCCGCTCAGCCACTATGGGCTGATCAACGCCGTAGCGGCCTGCGTGGATGACAATGCCATTATCACCACCGACGTAGGCCAGCATCAGATGTGGGCCGCACAGGCTTACCCGCTGAACCGTCCGCGTCAGTGGCTGACCTCCGGCGGTCTGGGAACCATGGGCTTTGGCCTGCCGGCGGCAATTGGCGCAGCGCTGGTCAACCCGGACAAAAAGGTGCTGTGCTTCTCCGGCGACGGTAGCCTGATGATGAATATTCAGGAAATGGCAACGGCCAGCGAAAATCAGCTGGATATTAAAATCATCCTGATGAATAACGAAGCGTTGGGTCTGGTGTATCAGCAGCAGAGTTTGTTCTATAAGCAGGGCGTTTTTGCGGCGACATATCCGGGGATGATTAACTTTATGCAGATAGCCGCCGGGTTTGGCCTCGAAACCTGCGATTTGAATAACGAAGCGGATCCACAGGCTGCGTTGCAGGAGATTATTAATCGCCCTGGACCTGCGCTGATCCACGTGCGCATCGATGCCGAAGAAAAAGTGTACCCGATGGTGCCGCCGGGTGCGGCAAACACAGAAATGGTGGGGGAATAAGCCATGCAACAGCAGACTCATGACAACGTAATCCTGGAACTCACCGTACGCAACCATCCGGGCGTAATGACCCACGTCTGCGGGCTGTTTGCCCGCCGCGCGTTCAACGTGGAAGGCATTCTCTGTCTACCGATTCAGGACAGCGACAAGAGCCGCATCTGGCTGCTGGTCAATGACGATCAGCGTCTTGAGCAGATGATAAGCCAGATCGACAAGCTGGAAGATGTGGTGAAAGTGGCCCGCAACCAGTCCGACCCGTCGATGTTTAACAAAATCACGGTTTTCTTTGAGTGAGTTAGTCGCCGTCTGAATCCGGGGTGATGACTTTGACAGAGCCGTTCCGGCAGTGGGTTGCATAATCTGCCGGCAACGGGCGATCGCTTATCAGTACGTCAAAAGTAGAGAGCGGGCCAATGCTGGCGGGGGCAACCTCATCAAACAGGGCGTGGCGCGTCAGCAGAATTTTGCGCAATCCGCGTTCCATCGCTTTGCGTTTGGTGGCCAGATCGTCCGGATTGAACCAGCTAACGCCGAAATGCTCATGGACTCCGCTGGCAGAGATAAACACTTTTCGTGGGTTGAGCGCATCCAGCGGAGAGGGATTGTTGGTGTCGTAAAAGGCATCACTTTTCGCCCGATAGGTGCCCCCGCAAAGAATCGCCGTGGCGTTGGGTTTTTCATTTAGCGCCACGAATACCCGGTGTGAGTAGCAAATTCCGGTAAAGGTAATATCGTCCGGGATCATGCTGATGACTAATGGCATTTCGGCACCATTATCAAAAAAGACCAGATCGTTTTCACTGACCAGTCCCGCGGCCAGAATGGCAACCGGTAAATCGTCGCGATGATACTGCTTTTGCACGGGGAGCGGAGCGTTAACGAGGGTGGCGGGCTTGTTCACCATCACGATGTAACCACCGAGTAGCGTAAGCGGCAATGGTTCGTCATCCTGGCTGAGATCCCGACGGATGGTCATCACGGAAACCTCCAGCATGCGCGCCGCCTCTTTCAGATGGATTCTGTCGGTCTTCTTCAACAATTCCATCAGACGTCGAATACGTTCTTTTTGCTTGGTTTCCATGCACACTCTCCACGAATCATGTTTTCATGTTCCTTCAGTAACATTTATGTGTTTCTGGGAACATGATATTGCTGCATTACTATACGTCTGACCATTGGGAAATAAAAGCGTGTTTTTACACGTTTTATTGATTATAAGCAGCGAGTTTTCAGTCAATTGTAAGCAAGTTAATCATTTTGAGTGTGATAGAGACGCAACATTTAGCATAATAAATAAACAATAAAATGATCCTCCAATCGCGATCCTAGTCACAAATGATACGGAAGTAACATGATAATGTTATTTTAATATCATTGTTGTGTGATTGTTTCTGAGAGGTAGTAAAATGGATATCGCGGTTATTGGCTCCAACATGGTGGATCTCATCACCTACATCAACCAGATGCCCAAAGAAGGGGAAACGCTGGAAGCACCCGCCTTTAAAATTGGTTGTGGCGGTAAAGGGGCAAATCAGGCCGTTGCGGCTGCTAAGCTCAATTCCAAAGTGCTGATGCTGACGAAAGTCGGTGATGATATTTTTGCGGATAACACCATTCGTAATCTCGAATCCTGGGGGATTAATACGACCTATGTCGAAAAGGTACCCTGCACCAGCAGCGGCGTTGCACCGATCTTTGTTAATGCAAACTCCAGCAACAGCATTCTGATTATTAAAGGTGCCAACAAGTTTCTCTCCCCGGAAGATATCGATCGCGCGGCGGAAGATCTGAAAAAGTGTCAACTTATTGTCCTGCAGCTGGAAGTACAGTTGGAAACGGTTTATCACGCGATTGAATTCGGTAAAAAACACGGTATTGAAGTGTTATTAAATCCCGCCCCTGCATTACGGGAATTAGATATGTCTTATGCCTGTAAATGCGATTTCTTCGTGCCAAATGAAACCGAGCTCGAAATATTAACCGGTATGCCGGTGGATACCTATGACCATATTCGCGCCGCGGCACGTTCTTTGGTCGATAAAGGTCTGAACAATATTATCGTCACCATGGGGGAGAAAGGTGCTCTGTGGATGACGCGTGACCAGGAAGTCCATGTCCCGGCGTTTAAAGTGAACGCTGTCGATACCAGTGGCGCAGGTGACGCTTTCATCGGTTGTTTTGCCCACTATTACGTTCAAAGCGGTGATGTCGAAGCCGCCATGAAAAAAGCCGCTCTCTTCGCTGCATTCAGCGTTACCGGGAAAGGCACTCAATCATCTTATCCAAGCATCGAACAATTTAATGAGTTTCTTACCTTAAACGAATAATACTCCTGCATTGTAAAAGGTAGCACTATGAACGATAAAAACATCATTCAGATGCCCGACGGCTATCTGAATAAGACGCCTCTGTTCCAGTTTATTTTGTTATCCTGTTTATTCCCTTTATGGGGATGCGCAGCCGCATTAAATGATATTCTGATTACGCAATTCAAAAGCGTATTTTCACTCAGCAACTTTGCTTCGGCATTAGTTCAGAGTGCCTTTTATGGCGGTTATTTTTTAATTGCGATTCCGGCATCTTTGGTGATTAAAAAGACCAGTTATAAAATCGCCATCTTAATGGGACTGACCCTTTATATTGTTGGCTGTACGCTCTTTTTCCCGGCATCGCACATGGCCACCTACACCATGTTCCTCGCGGCAATTTTTGCGATTGCGATTGGCTTGAGCTTCCTGGAAACCGCAGCCAACACCTACAGCTCCATGATAGGCCCAAAAGCGTATGCCACCCTGCGCCTGAACATCAGCCAGACCTTTTACCCCATTGGTGCAGCCGCCGGTATTCTGCTGGGTAAATATCTGGTCTTCTCTGAAGGCGAGAGTCTGGAAAAACAGATGGCTGGGATGAACGCGGAGCAGATCCACAACTTTAAAGTGTTGATGCTGGAAAATACCCTTGAGCCTTACAAGTACATGATTATGGTGCTGGTTGTGGTGATGGTGTTGTTCCTGCTGACCCGCTTCCCGACCTGCAAAGTCGCGCAAACGGCGAGTCATAAACGTCCGTCAGCGATGGATACGCTGCGTTATCTGGCCAGCAATGCCCGTTTCCGCCGTGGGATTGTGGCGCAGTTCCTGTACGTGGGGATGCAGGTCGCGGTGTGGTCATTTACCATCCGTCTGGCGCTGGAATTGGGTGATATCAACGAGCGCGACGCCTCAACCTTCATGGTCTATAGCTTTGCCTGCTTCTTTATCGGCAAGTTTATCGCCAACATCTTGATGACACGCTTCAATCCTGAAAAAGTGCTGATCCTCTACTCCATCATTGGCGCACTGTTTCTGGTCTATGTTGCGCTGGCGCCAAGCTTTAGCGCCGTGTACGTTGCCGTACTGGTGAGCGTCCTGTTTGGACCCTGCTGGGCGACAATCTATGCCGGTACGCTGGATACCGTGGATAACGAACATACTGAAATGGCGGGAGCAGTCATTGTCATGGCGATTGTTGGTGCAGCGGTGGTTCCGGCAATTCAGGGCTATGTGGCCGATATGTTCCACTCGCTACAACTCTCGTTCCTGGTCTCCATGTTGTGCTTCGTGTACGTCGGTATCTACTTCTGGCGTGAAAGCAAAGTGCGCAATAACCTGGCTGAAGCGACTGTTTCCTGAGGAGAGCGATCATGACAACACGTATCACGCTGTGGCGGGAACTCTTTGCAGAGCATCCGCGAATCTTACTGAAGAATAGCGACTTCACGGTTACCGCATTTCGTTACGCCAGCGGTGTGGAAGGGCTGAAGGTAGAAAACAGTCGTGGACATCTGGTTATTCTGCCCTGGATGGGGCAGATGATCTGGGATGCTCAGTTTGACGGGCATGAACTGACCATGCGCAACATGTTTAGTCAGCCGAAACCGGCTGCGGAAGTGGTAGCGACATACGGCTGCTTTGCTTTCCACTCGGGTATATTGGCTAATGGCTGCCCTTCGCCAGAAGATTCTCACCCGTTGCATGGCGAAATGGCCTGTGCCGCGATGGATGAGGCCTGGCTGGAGCTGGAGGGAGAGAATTTGCGCGTGAGCGGACGCTACGAGTATGTGATGGGGTTCGGTCATCATTATCAGGCGCATCCTGCGGTGGTTATGCGCAAAGCGAGTGCGCTGTTTGATATTCAGATGGCGGTCACCAACCTCGCCTCAGTGGCAATGCCTTTACAGTATATGTGCCATATGAACTATGCCTACGTACCGGAAGCGACCTTCAGCCAGAATATCCCGGATGAAGCCATGAAGCTGCGTGAGTCGGTACCCGCGCATGTTAAACCTACCGAGCAGTGGCTGGCGTTTAATCAGCGGATCATCCAGGGCGAGGCCTCGCTGGGGCGCCTCAACGAGCCCGATTTTTACGATCCGGAAATCGTTTTCTTCGCTGACCAACTGGACCGATACACGGATAAGCCTGAATTTCGCATGATCGCACCTGATGGCACCACGTTCGTGACGCGTTTCTCCAGCGCGGAGTTGAATTATGTCACCCGTTGGATCCTCTATAACGGCGATCAGCAGGTGGCAGCCTTCGCCCTACCTGCGACCTGTCGCCCTGAAGGCTTCCTGGCGGCACAGCGAAAAGGCACGTTGATTCAGCTAGAACCGCAGCACACCCGCACATTTACCGTCACAACTGGCATCGCCTGATCGCTCAAGGCTTAAACAGCAGCGCGTCGGAACACAAAATCCTTCAAGCTGCATAAGGCGGCAAGTCTGCTCACCTCAGAAGCTTACTCAAGTCAGTGACTGGGGTGAGCAGACCAAGCCAACGCAGAGGCTGCTTGAAGGATAAAGTGTATATCGTTAAGGTAAGCACGTTTTTTATCCCCCAGGACAGAACCCATGATCACCGTTGCCCTTATCGACGACCACACTATCGTCCGCTCCGGCTTTGCCCAGTTGCTGGGGCTGGAACCTGATTTGCAGGTTGTGGCTGAGTTCGGCTCAGGCAGTGAGGCGCTGGCGGGATTACCGGGACGTGGCGTGCAGGTATGTATCTGTGATATCTCGATGCCTGATATCTCCGGTCTTGAACTGTTAAGCCAGTTGCCAAAAGGGATGGCGATTATCATGCTCTCCGTCCACGACAGCCCCGCGCTGGTGGAGCAGGCGCTCAACGCGGGCGCGCGTGGTTTCCTTTCTAAACGCTGTAGCCCTGATGAGCTGATCGCGGCGGTGCATACCGTGGCGACCGGCGGCTGCTATTTGACGCCGGATATCGCCGTCAAACTGGCGGCTGGTCGTCAGGATCCGCTGACCAAACGCGAACGTCAGGTGGCGGAGAAACTGGCGCAAGGCATGGCGGTAAAAGAGATTGCCGCCGAACTGGGCCTGTCGCCGAAAACGGTGCACGTGCATCGCGCTAACCTGATGGAAAAACTGGGCGTTAGCAATGATGTCGAACTGGCCCGCCGGATGTTTGACGGCTGGCAATGAACACGCTCTGTTCCCGGTTAATCACCGTTGTTGCCTGCTTCTTTATCTTCTCTGCCGCGTGGTTCTGCTTGTGGAGTATCAGCCTGCACCTGGTTGAGCGCCCGGAGCTGGCGGTACTGCTGTTTCCGTTTGGCCTGCGTCTGGGGTTGATGCTGCAATGTCCACGCGGCTACTGGCCGGTGCTGCTGGGTGCGGAATGGCTGCTTCTTTTCTGGCTGGCGCAGGAAGTGGCGCTGGCTCACTTGCCACTTTTGATGATCGGGAGCTTCCTCACGTTACTCCCGGTGATGCTGATTTCGCGCTACCGCCATCAGCGCGACTGGCGCACGCTGCTGTTACAGGGCGCGGCGCTGACGGCGGCGGCGTTGCTGCAATCGCTGCCCTGGCTTGGGCAAGGCGAAGAGGCGTGGAATGCCCTACTGCTGACGCTCACTGGTGGATTAACGCTGGCTCCGATCTGTCTGGTTTTCTGGCACTATCTTACCAGCACCACCTGGTTGCCGCTGGGCCCGGCGGTGGTGTCTCAGCCGGTGAACTGGCGCGGGCGGCATCTGGTCTGGTATCTGCTGCTGTTTAGCGTCAGCCTGTGGTTGCAGCTTGGCCTGCCCGATGAACTGTCGCGCTTCACGCCGTTTTGCCTCGCACTGCCGATCATTGCGCTCGCCTGGCACTACGGCTGGCAGGGGGCGCTGATTGCCACGTTAATGAACGCCATTGCGCTGATTGCCAGCCAGACCTGGCACGATCATCCCGTTGACCTGTTGCTCTCCCTGCTGGTGCAAAGCCTGACCGGGCTGCTGCTCGGCGCGGGGATCCAGCGTCTGCGCGAGCTTAACCAGTCGCTGCAAAACGAATTAGCGCGCAACCACCGTCTGGCTGAACGCCTGCTGGAGACCGAAGAGAGCGTGCGCCGGGATGTGGCGCGCGAACTGCACGATGATATCGGTCAGACCATCACCGCCATTCGCACCCAGGCGGGCATTGTCCAGCGGCTGGCGCCGGAAAACGCAGGGGTGAAGCGCAGCGGGGCGCATATCGAACAACTTTCTCTTGGCGTGTACGATTCGGTGCGTCGTCTGTTGGGTCGTCTGCGTCCGCGCCAGTTGGATGATCTCACGCTGGAACAAGCCATCCGCTCATTGATGCGTGAAATGGAGCTGGAAAGCCGTGGCATCGTCAGCCACCTTGACTGGCGAATTGACGAATCTGTACTCAGCGAAAGTCAGCGGGTGACGCTGTTTCGCGTCTGTCAGGAAGGGCTGAACAACATCGTTAAGCACGCCAACGCCAGCGCGGTGACGCTTCAGGGCTGGCAGCAGGATGAACGGCTGATGCTGGTGATTGAGGACGACGGCAGCGGCCTGCCGCCGGGGTCGAATCAGCTGGGATTTGGCCTCACCGGGATGCGTGAACGTATTACCGCCCTCGGGGGATCGCTCTCGATTTCCTGTACGCACGGCACGCGGGTCAGCGTGTCGTTACCTCAGCGTTATGTGTAAGGAGCGGTCATGTTTTCGTTTTTAAAAGCCCCAGTCAGCGCGCCGCTCATCACCGATAAGCGTGAAGTGGATGCCCTCTACCGCTACTGGCGGCGGCATATTCTGACCACTATCTGGCTCGGCTACGCGCTGTTCTATTTCACACGCAAGAGCTTCAACGCCGCCGTACCGGATATTCTCACCAGCGGCGTGCTGACCCGCAGCGACATTGGTCTGCTGGCGACGCTGTTTTACATCACCTACGGCCTGTCGAAGTTTGTTTCCGGTATCGTCAGTGACCGTTCCAACGCCCGCTATTTTATGGGGTTTGGGCTTATCGCCACCGGCGTGGTGAACATTCTGTTTGGCTTCTCCACCTCGCTCTGGGCTTTTGCGGTGCTCTGGGCGCTGAACGCCTTTTTCCAGGGCTGGGGGTCGCCGGTCTGCGCGCGTTTATTGACCGCGTGGTATTCGCGTACCGAACGCGGCGGCTGGTGGGCACTGTGGAATACTGCGCACAATGTTGGCGGGGCGCTGATCCCTATCGTGATGGCGGCGACGGCGCTGCTCTACGGCTGGCGTGCCGGGATGATGATCGCCGGGCTGCTGGCGATTGTAGTGGGGATTTTTCTCTGCTGGCGGCTGCGCGACAGGCCGCAGGCGATTGGTCTGCCGCCGATTGGCGACTGGCGCCATGATGAGCTGGAAATCGCCCAGCAGCAGGAAGGAGCAGGGCTGAGCCGTAAAGAGATCCTCACCCGCTATGTATTGCTGAATCCCTATATCTGGTTGCTGTCGCTGTGTTACGTGCTGGTGTACGTCGTCCGCGCCGCCATCAACGACTGGGGCAATCTGTATATGTCGGAGACGCTCGGCGTGGATCTGGTGACCGCCAATACCGCCGTGACCATGTTCGAATTGGGCGGATTTATCGGCGCGCTGGTCGCAGGCTGGGGCTCGGACAAACTGTTTAACGGCAACCGCGGTCCAATGAACCTGATTTTTGCTGCCGGAATTTTGCTCTCCGTGGGCTCGTTGTGGCTGATGCCGTTCGCCAGTTACGTGATGCAGGCGGCGTGCTTCTTCACCACCGGATTCTTCGTCTTCGGCCCGCAAATGCTGATCGGCATGGCGGCGGCAGAGTGCTCGCACAAAGAGGCAGCGGGCGCGGCAACCGGATTTGTCGGGCTGTTTGCCTATCTGGGGGCATCGCTTTCCGGCTGGCCGCTGGCGAAGGTGATGGAGGTCTGGCACTGGACCGGATTCTTTGTGGTGATCGCCATTGCGGCGGGGATTTCCGCGCTGCTGCTGCTGCCGTTTTTGAACGCCCAGGCTCCACGCGAACTCAACGAAGCGTGATGCACCTCACCTTTTTGCCCTGAGTAGGGCAAAACTAAGAAATTTTCCCGGTTTCACCTGGACGCTGTCTCAGGCGCGTCCCCCGGCTGATTTTTACAATGCCTGCCATTCGCAGGTATAAAAATTAGCTCGGGAGTGTCAAATGCTGGCCTTTCTAAACCAGGTACGCAAGCCGACCCTGGATCTGCCGCTCGATGTGCGGCGCAAAATGTGGTTCAAACCGTTCATGCAGTCCTATCTGGTAGTCTTTATTGGCTACCTGACCATGTATCTGATCCGCAAAAACTTCAATATCGCGCAGAACGACATGATCTCCACCTACGGGCTGAGCATGACGCAGCTGGGAATGATTGGCCTGGGCTTCTCCATCACCTACGGCGTGGGTAAAACGCTGGTTTCCTACTACGCAGACGGCAAAAATACCAAGCAGTTCCTGCCGTTTATGCTGATCCTCTCCGCCATCTGTATGCTCGGCTTCAGCGCCAGCATGGGAGCGGGTTCAACCAGCCTGTTCCTGATGATCGCCTTCTACGCGCTGAGCGGTTTTTTCCAGAGTACTGGCGGCTCGTGTAGCTATTCCACCATCACCAAATGGACGCCGCGTCGCAAGCGGGGTTCTTACCTCGGTATGTGGAATATCTCCCATAACCTCGGTGGTGCGGGTGCGGCTGGCGTGGCGCTGTTTGGCGCCAACTATCTGTTCGACGGTCACGTCATTGGTATGTTTATCTTCCCGTCAATTATCGCCCTGATTGTCGGCTTTATCGGCCTGCGCTACGGCAGCGACTCCCCGGAGTCTTATGGCCTCGGTAAAGCTGAAGAGCTGTTCGGCGAGGAGATAAGCGAAGAGGACAAAGAGACTGAAGAAAATGAGATGACCAAATGGCAGATCTTTGTTGAGTACGTGCTGAAAAACAAAGTGATCTGGCTGCTGTGCTTCTCCAACATTTTCCTGTACGTGGTGCGCATCGGTATCGACCAGTGGTCCACTGTCTACGCTTTCCAGGAGCTGAAGCTCTCCAAAGAAGTGGCGATTCAGGGCTTTACCCTGTTTGAAGTGGGCGCGTTGGTCGGCACGTTACTGTGGGGTTGGCTCTCTGACCTGGCTAACGGTCGTCGTGCGCTGGTAGCCTGCGTGGCGCTGGCGTTGATTATCGCAACTCTGGGCGTTTATCAGCACGCCAGCAACCAGTATGTCTATCTGGCTTCGCTGTTTGCGCTGGGCTTCCTGGTGTTCGGTCCTCAGCTGTTAATCGGCGTTGCAGCCGTCGGATTCGTACCGAAAAAAGCGATCGGCGCAGCCGATGGGATTAAAGGCACCTTCGCATATCTGATTGGTGACAGCTTCGCCAAGCTGGGTCTGGGGATGATTGCCGACGGCACGCCGATTTTCGGTCTGACCGGCTGGGCGGGCACGTTCGCCGCGCTGGATACCGCCGCCATCGGTTGTATCTGTCTGATGGCCATTGTGGCCGTGTTTGAAGAACGTAAAATTCGCCGCGAGAAAAAAATTCAACAATTGAAAGTCGCTTAAGTTAAGTGTGCATTGGTAACTTTTGCCCGCCTGAATGGCGGGCTTTTTTATGTCGCGGATCCATCCTGAATCGTGTTGATACGTTCAGTCGTCGACAGAGAGGAATTTGCCGTTATGATGGGCATCCTGTCTGGTAATGGATGTGCGCATGATTTGGATAATGCTGGCCACATTGGTCGTTGTTTTTGTAGTGGGTTTTCGGGTGTTGACGTCCGGATCTCGACGGGCAATTCGCCGTCTGAGCGAGCGACTGAATATTGATGTTGTGTCGGTAGAGTCGATGATCGATCAGATGGGAAAAGTACAGGGTGAGGCTTTTTTACAGTACCTCCACCGCCCAGATGAATCGCATCTGCAAAATGCTGCCCAGGTGTTGTTGATCTGGCAAATCGTTATTGTCGACGGCAGTGAGTCGAATCTGCTGCAATGGCACCGTTGGCTGCAAAAAGCCCGATTGGCCACGCCGATTACTGACGCACAGATGCGTCTGGCGCTCGGTTTTCTGCGCGAAATAGAGCCGGATATGCAGGAGTTTAATGCGTTTCAGATGCGCTATAACGCCTTTTTCCAGCCCGAAGATGGCGTGCACTGGCTGCACTGACAGTCATGCCTGTTGGCGTTACGTGACTCAGGCCGACAAAGGGACCCTGCCGCTGGTCGAATAAGACACGTCGACATTCAGCGGTAAAGTTGCCAAAACGTTAAATGCGTCACAGATTTAGTGTTACACTGCGTAACTTTTCTGCAATAACCCCACGCAGGTAACAAAATGAGTGAAGCTGTTGAACAAAAATCCCGCGCTGAGGCAAATGCCCGACCGAACTGGTCGGCGGTATTCGCTGTGGCGTTCTGCGTTGCCTGCCTGATAACCGTTGAGTTTCTGCCCGTTAGCCTGTTAACGCCGATGGCGCAGGATCTGGGGATTTCTGAAGGTGTTGCCGGACAATCGGTGACTGTGACGGCATTTGTTGCCATGTTCGCCAGCCTGTTTGTGACGCAAATTATCCAGGCGACCGATCGTCGCTACGTGGTGATCGTGTTTTCGGTGCTGCTGACGCTCTCCTGCCTGCTGGTTTCCTTTGCCAACTCTTTTTCACTGCTGCTCATTGGCCGCGCCTGTCTCGGTCTGGCGCTTGGCGGATTCTGGGCGATGTCGGCGTCGCTGACCATGCGTCTGGTTCCCGCCCGTACGGTACCGAAAGCGCTGTCGGTGATTTTTGGCGCGGTCTCTGTCGCGCTGGTGATTGCCGCGCCGCTGGGGAGTTTTTTGGGCGGTATTATCGGCTGGCGCAACGTGTTTAATGCGGCGGCGGTAATGGGCGTGCTGTGCACGATTTGGGTGGTGAGAGCGCTGCCGTCGTTGCCAGGTGAACCTTCGCATCAGAAACAAAATATGTTCAGCCTGCTGCAGCGCCCGGGGGTGATGGCCGGGATGATTGCCATCTTTATGTCCTTTGCCGGACAGTTCGCCTTCTTTACCTATATTCGCCCGATCTATATGAATCTGGCAGGCTTTGAAGTTGATGGCCTGACGTTGGTGCTGCTGAGTTTTGGTATCGCCAGCTTTGTCGGGACGTCGCTCTCCTCGGTAGTTCTGAAGCGCTCGGTCAAACTGGCCTTAGCCGGTGCGCCGCTGGTGCTGGCGCTTAGCGCGCTGGTCCTGATCCTGTGGGGTAGCGACAAAGTTGTGGCGGCAGGTATTGCGATTATCTGGGGCCTGGCGTTTGCGTTGGTTCCGGTCGGCTGGTCGACGTGGATCACCCGATCGCTTGCCGATCAGGCAGAAAAAGCCGGATCCGTCCAGGTCGCCGTGATCCAGCTTGCCAATACCTGCGGGGCAGCGGTGGGAGGCTATGCGCTCGATAACCTCGGACTGCTTTCGCCCCTGATGCTTTCCGGCAGCCTGATGCTGCTGACGGCGCTTCTGGTCACGATGAAGGTCAGAATACAGTGAGATTGTTGCCTGATGGCGCGCAGCTTTCAGGCAACACCGCTATCTGACGACTGAATCAATCAAAACCCTTGTTTTCGGCGGTATGGGCAAACCATTCGCCGCTTTTCTTCACCGTACGTTTTTGCGTATCTAAATCTAACTGGACAAAACCGTAGCGGTTTTTATATCCATTGAGCCAGGACCAGTTATCAATAAAGGTCCACATATGGTAGCCAAGACAATTACACCCTTCGCTAATGCCTTTATGTAGCCATTTAAGATGCGCGGAAACAAATTCAATGCGGTAGCTGTCGTTGATTTGGTCCTGCTGAATAAAACGTTGCTCATTTTCGACTCCCATGCCGTTTTCAGAAATAAAACAGCGCGGGTTGCCGTAGTTATCACGCAGATTAGTAATAATATCGTATATACCTGGCTCGTAAATTTCCCAGCCACGGTAAGGGTTCATTTTACGCCCCGGCATTTCGTAATAATCAAACAGCCACTCCGGCATAAACGGCGCGTCAGGATTGACGGCAGTATCACGACATTTCACGCGGCGCGGCTGATAATAATTAATACCGAGCAGGTCGATTTTGCCATCGGCGATGAGCTGACTGTCGCCTGGCCGACATGCTGGGAGTTGATCGTACTCTTTTAGCAGCTCTATCAGATCCGCCGGATATTCACCTTTTAGCACCGGGTCAAGGAAGCTGCGGTTAAACAGCAGATCCGCATGGTGCGCAGCTTTTACATCCGCCGGGTGTTGTGAGCGCGGATAAGAGGGCGTTAAATTCAGGATCACACCGATTTCACCGTCATAACTTCCGGCGTGGTACGCGCGCACCGCCGTGGAATGCGCCAGTACGGTGTGATACGCCACGGTGGCCGCGCGTTTGAAATCCACCACATTAGGGTAATGGAAGTCATACAGATAGCCGCCTTCTACCGGGACAATCGGTTCGTTAAAGGTGAACCAGTGCTTCACCCGATTGCCGAACAAGGTAAAACAGGTTTGTGCGTAGCGACCAAACGCCTCAACCACATCACGGTTTTCCCAGCCACCTTTCTCCTGCATCACCATCGGCATATCGAAGTGGAACAGGGTGATAAATGGCGTAATGCCTTGCGCCAGCAGCTCATCGATGACGTTGTTATAGAAATCAACTGCCTGCGGGTTGACGTCGCCAGTACCGTCCGGGATCAGTCGTGACCAACTGATTGAAGTGCGGAAGCTGTTGTGCTTCAGCTGTTTGAGCAGTGCGATGTCCTGTTTCCAGTGCTGATAAACGGTCGAGGTGTTCGCCGGGCCAATCTCCTGATGGAAACGCCCAGGCTGGCGGTCGAACCACACGTCCCATGTCGTCTGGCTTTTGCCGCCGTTCAGACTATCCCCTTCGGTTTGCAGCGCCGAGCAGGCACTGCCCCACCAAAAGTTTTCGGGAAAACGGTATCGCATTATCTTGCTCCTTGATGTGTTTCATTTCCCTACACAATAGGCGATTTTGCAAAACAGAAACCGGTTACAGCACTCGTTTTTCAATGCGATAGTTACAAATCCGGGCATTCAACTTTGCCCAGCGCTTCCCAGTAGTTGTTCTGATTGTTTCTTTGTATTGCCAGAATGGCTTCGCGGATGTGTTGCTGATTACGCGTATCAGCCATAATCGTTTTTTCCCACACCTCATCCGATGGCGACCCCTGCGGGGTACAAATCTTGCGTAAATCCTTCAATACGGTGTTTTTTTCATGAACGGACTGTAGAGAGCCATAAGCCGAATCGGCCTGCGCCAAACCCGGCAGCATGAAAAGAATGGCAATAAGCGGTAAAACGGCTTGTTTCATGATAATAATCCTTGTTGTCGATGCGCATCATCTCAAGAGTAAGTGTAGACGGCATGCGCCTCACTCATCAGCCTGTGTTAATTTCTAAAAAGAAAATCAGCCAGAAGTTTTAGTTTTTCAGGAGGATAGGATGCAAATACAGATTACAGATACCATTACTGAAGACGATCAAAATGCTCTGCTTGTTGGATTGCGCGCCTACAATCGCCAGTTTCTGAGGACCACCAATTTTGGCGACCTGGCGGTGTACTGGCGCGATGAGCACAATGAAATACTGGGCGGGCTGATCGGTAAAATCAAAGGCGAATGGCTGTGCATTGATTTCCTGTGGATGCATGACTCGCTGCGTAAAGGCGGTTACGGCACAAAGTTGATGCAGGCCGCTGAACAGACGGCGCGTGAGAGAGGATGCCTGCATGCGCTGGTGGACACGATGAGTTTCCAGGCGCTGCCGTTTTATCAGAAAAACGGCTATCAGTTGCAAATGACCCTCGATAACTTTCCAGAAACCGGTTCCGCGCGCCATTATTTGTCGAAAACGTTTTGATGACCGGAAGGACTGGACGCCGCCTCACTTTCTTGCGTAGCAGAATAGTGTATGTTCTGAACAATCATTTATTTCTTAAGCGGTAAAGAGATGAGACGGATTGAGATAATACTGGGGGAGCTGGAACGGCTGACGCGAGGACTGAATCTTGCCCATCTGGCGCAGGAAACGGCGTTCACAGCGGAGGCAATCGGCTTTAACCTTGGACTGGCGCGCAACTCGGTCAGTAAAGATCTCAATCAGCTCTGGAACGACGGTCTGGCGATTAAAAGCCGTGGGCGCCCGGTATTCTTTCTGCACCGCCAGGCGATTGAAACGTTGCTGGGGCGCAAACTGGATGAGTCCGAGCGCGAAGTGCAAACAGTTGCCGACCTGTTGCCTGTTCAGGAAAACCAGGCGACAGACGATCCCTTTGTCGGCCTGATTGGTTACGATCGCAGCCTGCGCGATGCGGTGGAAAAAGGTCGTGCGGCGGTGCTGTATCCTCATGGACTGCATGTTCTGCTAACTGGTCCCTCCGGCGTCGGTAAAACCTTTTTTGCCGAACTGATGCACCGTTTCGCCTGCGAGCGTGCAGTGGGAACGCCCCCACCGCTGGTCTATTTCAACTGCGCAGAATACGCCCATAACCCGGAGCTGCTCTCTTCGCATCTGTTTGGTCATCGACAGGGGGCATTTACTGGCGCAAACGAAAATAAACCCGGTCTGGTCGAGCAGGCCGACGGCGGCTATCTGCTGCTTGATGAAGTGCATCGTCTACCGTATGAAGGTCAGGAAAAGCTGTTCTCTATTCTCGACAAAGGTGAATACCGGCCGTTAGGTTCAAGCGCCGTGGTGCGTTCTATTTCGGTACGCTTGATTTGTGCCACTACCGAACCAGTAAGTTCGGCATTGTTGCGTACCTTCCAGCGGCGTATTCAGGTGTGTATCGATCTCCCCAGCATCCGCCAGCGCTCAGTGGAAGAGCAGGTCGAACTGATTGTTGGCTTCTTACAGCGTGAGAGCCGCAAAATCGAGCGTACGATAAGCATCGACCGTACCCTGCTGCTCTGGCTGCTGAACAAGCCGCTGGAAGGCAATATTGGGCAGCTCAAGAGCGACATTCAGTTTCTCTGCGCCCAGGCTTGGGCCTCGGGGATGACGGAGCACAGCGATACGCTACAGTTGGATAAACGTCTGGCAGATATTCCGTTTAACGCCACGCCGGAACAGCGTCTGCTCATTGGTACGATGTTTGAAGGCAAAGAGCACCTGAGCATTGATGCCCGCACGCTGCCCGCACTGAAAAATTCGCTGGCCACCGGAGCCGAAATAGAAGAGAGCGATCTCTTTTACAGCTTCCTGACCCGGGAATATATCAACCTGCGTAACAGCAACGTACCGCCAGCCGAAACGCTGGCAATCCTCAAAAACAAACTCAGCTCAATTTTTGAATATGGCCTCTACAGCCGCGACAACGTGGCGCATCCCCCGCGCTATGGCGATCAGATTGAAGAGCGCGTCACGCTGCTGATCGGCAGCGTTGAACAGGTGCTTGGTTTCACGCTGCCGGAAAATCTGATTAACCCGCTGCGCAAACACTTCCTGGCGCTGATTGGCTACGTACAGCGTGGACTTATTCCCCAACTTTATTCTTCCAGCCTGATCCTCGATCGCTGTAAAGATGAATATGAAAACGCCACGCTGTTATGCCGAAAAATCAATGAACTGCTGCATATTCAGTGTCCGGCGACGGAAGTGGTCTGGCTATGCTTGTTCCTCAAAGAGTGTCGCCATTACCGCCAACGGATTGATGCCAGTCCGGACTGCGGGGTGATTTTGATTGCCCATGGTGCGACGACCGCCACAAGTCAGGCACAGTACGTGAATCGCGTGCTGGAGCGCGAGGTGTTCAGCGCTATCGATATGCCTTTCGAGCAGTCGGTGCATGACACACTGGAAGCCCTGACGCAGATGATCCACACCCGGCAATATCGTCGGTTGATCCTGATGGTGGATATTGGTTCTCTGATCCATTTTGGTAGCACTATCAGTAAATTATTCCAGATAGACGTTCTGCTAATGCCCAATATCACGCTCACCAGTTTGCTGGAGATAGGGCTGGATTTAAGCTACGAAACCAGTGATCTACCGCAGCTGGAGGCGTTGATGCAGAGCAAAAATATACCCTGTCAGCTCTGTACGCCGCAGCAGGAAAACTGCGGTAAAGTGCTGGTCATCTCCTGCATCACCGGCATGGGAACGGCGGAAAAAATCAAAAAGGTGCTGGAAGAGAGCTTCGGCGAGCTGATGTCGCAGGATACGCGGATGGTTATCCTTGATTACAACGAAGTGCGTAGCCTGGAACGCGTTCAACAAGCGATAAACCCCAGTGAACGTCTGGCGGGAATCGTCGGTACTTTCCAGCCGGGACTGCCGGACATTCCGTTTATCTCGCTCGAGGAGTTGTTCTCTGAGCAAGGCCCCGAGCTGGTGCTCAGCCTGCTGACGCCGGATCTCTCCAGTAGCGAACGCCGTCTGGAGATGGAGCGCAGTGCGATGCGCTTTATCAGTGCGTTGACTATGGAGAGCATCATTAACCATATTTCGGTGCTCAACCCACAGCGCATTCTGAAAGAGATAGAAGGTGTGCTTAACCATCTGACCACTGCGCTTTCTCTGAAACCGAGTCGTCAGGTGACACTGCGCTTCCTGATTCATTGCTGCTGTATGGTCGAGCGTATCGTGATTAACCGCAAACCGTTACAGATGGCGCTGGAGAATAAACCGGATCTGGATATTCGCGCGTTTAGTGTCATTAAATCTGCTTTCCTGCCGATAGAAGAGGCCTATGCCATCCGGTTATCGGATGCGGAATATTTTTATATCTACGAACTGTTGTATAGCTAATCCTTTGTTTGGGTGGGGCTTTTCGCCCCGCCGGCATCCACAAATCCCCGCGTGACACAAATACTGGCACAACCTTTGCTCTGTTTACCTATGTCTATGTAATTGAGCCAGGAGGCCATTTTGACTACCACTGAATCCTTGCCCCAGATCCTGCTGCTGACCCATGGCGGCTGGGGGCAACAGCTTTGCAACAGCTTGCGCATGGTGATGGGTGAAATCAAAGGCGTTACGGAAATTTCCCTGATGCCTGTTGATACGCTCGGCGAGTTTTATCAGCGCGTTGAAGCCGTGGTGAAAACCATGCCGGAAGGCTCACTGATCCTGACTGATTTTATTGGCGGCACGACCTCCAACGTGGCAGCGCGGCTGAGTGCTGATTACCCGGTAGCAGTGATTTCAGGGCTCAACGCCTCTTTGTTACTGGAGGCGCTTGATAAACGCGAGCATGGCCAACTGACCACCTGCGTGGCCGATCTGGTCGAGGCTGGGCGTAGCAGCTGCCTGGACGTTGTTGCCCACGTACGTCAACTACAACAATCACAATAAGGAATAAACATCATGGCAAACATCGTCTTATGTCGTATCGACAGCCGTCTGATTCATGGACAAGTGGTGACCAAATGGGTTGGGCAATCTCAGGCAAACCGGATTGCGGTTGTTAGCGATGAGCTGGATGCCGATCCGTTTATGAAAAATATCTACCTGATGGCCGCGCCCCCGAACATCAAAGTGGATTGTTTCGGTAACCAAAGTTTTGCGGCCGCCTGGAAAGAAAACCAGCTTGGTGACGGCAAAGTACTGGTGCTGTTCCCCTCTCTGGCGGCGGTGCAGGAAGCGGTTCAACTGGGCTTTGATGTCACCACTATTCAGGTTGGTGGGCTGGGTGGGGGGCCAAACCGCAAAGCGGTATTCCAGAACATTACACTGGATGAAAAAGACGTCGGCATTCTGAGCGACCTGAAAAATCGTGGGATTCAGGTGTTCTTCCAGACTATCCCGGAAGATAAGCCGCAGTCGCTGGACGATATCCTGAAAAAATTCTAACCATTTAGCATACACAAAATCATTCTGGATGCATCGAGGCGGCAACTGAGTGAATCCCCAAAGCTTACTGAAGTAAGTGATTGGGGTGAGCGAAGGCAGCCAACAAAGAGGCAGCCTGAAGGATGACGTGTACAGGAAAATATTATGGATACTTTAGTCTTTGCAAGCCTGATGGGATTGTATTACTGGTTTGCCCGCTTACGCCTTGGCTACACCTTCTCCGCCATGCTGCTACAGCCGGTGGTGATTGCCGTATTCGTTGGTCTGCTGTTAGGCAACATGGAAACGGCGATGATCATAGGTGCAGGGATGCAGTTGGTTTACCTCGGTGTGACCTCGACGCCAGGCGGTAACGTCCCGTCGGATCCGGCGCTGGCCGCCTGTATTTCAATTCCTATCGCCGTGAAGGCCGGAATGGACCCGAATCTGGCTATCGCGCTGGCCATTCCATTTGGCGTCATTGGCGTATTCCTCGATCAGCTGCGCCGCACGTTAAACGCCGCGTGGGTTCATATGGCCGACAAGCATGCGGAAACGGCAAATATGGCGGGCATTATGCGCTGTGCGTTCCTCTACCCGGCGTTGCTTGGCCTGGTACTGCGTTTCCCGGTGGTTTTCGCCGCCAACTATTTTGGTCAGGACGTTGTGGAAAGCTTCCTGAAGCTGATGCCGCATTGGTTGACTCACTCCTTTGAAATTATGGGTGGCATTCTGCCGGCGCTGGGCTTCGCCATCACCATTATGGTGATCGGTAAAAAGAGCCTGCTGCCGTGGTTTATCGGCGGATTCTTTGCAGTGCTGTACCTGAAAGTGGGCATCATGGCGATGGCAATCTTTGGTACCTGCGTGGCCTTCCTGATTAAAGGTCTGGCGAAAAATGAAGGAGCAGCATGATGAGCAGCGACGTAATGCAGCATGAATTGGTGGAGCGCGCACGTGAAAGCGGCACGTTGACCAAAGCAGATATCACTAAAGCCTGGTTTATTTACTGGCTGGGCGCTGAAGTTTCCAGCTCCTATGAACGTTTGCAAAGCCTGATTTTCTGCGCCTCAATGACGCCGATCATCAAAAAACTCTACCCGCAAAAAGAGGAGCAGGTGGAAGCGCTGAAACGCCATCTGAACTTCTTCAACTCAGAGCAGACGTTTGGGGCGGTGATTCAGGGGATCTCCATTGCGATGGAGGAACAGAAAACTCGCGGCGAGCCGATTAGCGATGCCTCAATTACCGGGATTAAAACCGGGTTGATGGGGCCGCTGGCCGGGATGGGAGACTCAATCATCTGGGCTGCTGTTATGCCGCTGTTAATTGCTATTTTCATCCCATTTGCCGCTAATGGCAGCGCGATGGGCGGAATTGTACCTTTAATCCTCTATCCAGCCATTACGTTGGCAATCAGCTATGGCATGGTTCACAAAGGCTATACGCTGGGGCGTGATTCGATAATTGGTCTGCTGCAGGGAGGGAGAATTAAGGAGCTTATCTACGGTGCGAACGTGCTGGGCCTGATTATGATGGGCGCGCTTTCTGCAAGCTACGTCAAGATCACCACGCCGTTAAAACTCAGCGCCCTGAAAGGCTCTGAAGTGGTGGTCCAGCAAATCCTCGACTCCATTGCTCCCGGCCTGTTGCCGCTGGCGGCGGTGTTCGCCATTTACTTCTATCTGGTGAAGAAAGGGCCGCGTTATACCACGATTTTGCTGTCGATTGTCGCGCTCAGCGTGGTCTGTTCGCTGCTGGGAGTACTGTAAGCCATGACACAAAATATTTACCAACAACTGGGACTAAGACAGGTCATTAACGCCTGCGGCAAGATGACGATTCTGGGCGTTTCCAGCGTGGCGCCGGAGGTGATGCAAGCCACTGTGCGAGCTGCCTCAGCCTTTGTTGAAATTGATCGGCTGGTGGACCGCACCGGTGAACTGGTTTCCCGCTACACCGGCGCTGAAGACAGCTATGTCACTTCCTGTGCATCAGCGGGTATTGCGATTGCTGTTGCTGCCGCCATTACCCGCGGTGACCAGGCGCGAGTCTCGCTGATGCCGGACAGTGCGGGTATGGCGAATGAAGTAGTCATGCTGCGCGGGCATAACGTCGACTATGGTGCGCCCATCACCAGCGCCATTCGCTTGGGTGGCGGGCGGGTGGTGGAAGTAGGGTCAAGTAATCTGGCGGCCCACTGGCAGTTGCAGAGCGCAATTACCGACAACACCGCCGCACTGCTGTACGTGAAATCGCACCACTGCGTACAGAAAGGCATGTTGAGCATTGCGGACTTCGTGCAGGTCGCGCAGGTTCACAACCTGCCGCTGATTGTCGATGCCGCTGCCGAGGAAGATTTACACGCCTGGGTGGCGAGCGGGGCGGATATGGTGGTCTATAGCGGGGCAAAAGCTTTTAACGCGCCGACCTCCGGGTTTATCACCGGGAAGAAACAGTGGATTGCCGCGTGTAAAGCGCAGCACCACGGGATTGCCAGGGCGATGAAAATCGGCAAAGAGAATATGGTCGGGCTGGTGTATGCCCTGGAAAACTATCATCAGGGCCAAACTGTGACCACTGCTGAAGAGCTCTGGCCCGTGGCGCAGGCGATTTCAGACATTCGTGGACTGGATGCGGATATTGAGCAAGACGAAGCCGGACGCGCTATCTGGCGGATTCGTATTCGGGTAAATGCGCAGGTGTTGGGGATAGATGCGTACGCCGTAGAAGCGCAGCTGCGCGGGGGTGATATCGCGATTTACGCTCGTCGTTACAACCTACATCAGGGCGTTTTCAGTCTTGACCCGCGTACGGTCGCTGAAGGGGAAATGGCGCTGATTGTGGCGCGACTAAAGGAGATTGCAGCGCATGCAGCACATTAATTTTTATCGTAATAAAGTGGCCATTAACGTGCTGGCGAAGGATATCGCCAATGCGCGGGAAATCTATGATGCTGCCGAAGGCCATGCGGTGATTGGTATCCTTTCCGCTCAGTTTTCCTCGGTTGAGGAAGGGGTTCAGGAAGTGAAGCGCTGGATGACCGACGTGCCGTCGGTTTCCGTGGGGTTGGGGGCAGGTGATCCTGCGCAGTATTACAAAGCGGCAATGATTGCCTCTCAGGTTCATCCGGCACACGTCAACCAGACCTTTACCGGCTGCGGCTTTGCGGCAGGGGCGCTGGCGGCAACGGGCGGTGAACAGACCCATATCAACGCACTGGTCAGCCCGACGGGCACGCCAGGGGAAGTGTTGATCTCGACCGGCGTCAGCAGCAGCCAGGGCACACCAGCTCGAGTTTCCTGCGATGCCGCAGTACGCATGATGTTGGATTCTGGCGCGCATGCCGCTAAGTTTTTCCCGATGGGCGGTGAGACATCGTTGCCAGAGCTGTACGCACTGGCGACGATCGCGGCGCGAAACGGTATGACGCTGATTGAACCGACCGGCGGTATCGATCTCGATAACTTCGGCATTATCCTGCAAACCTGTCTGGAGGCTGGAGTGCCGCGCGTCATGCCGCATGTTTACAGCTCGATTATTGACTCACAGACCGGTAATACCCGGCCTGCAGATGTCGTCAGGTTGATGGAGATAGTGAAAGCCCTGATGTGATATTGCCATCGTCGGATGGCATACAAAAATGCCCGGAGGTGCTCACGCTTACCGGGCATTTTTGCGAACACCATTCCCTGCAAATGAATACATTGCAAAAGTATGTATTTATTCGCCAAAGCGTCTCGCAGATAGAAAAGTTCCCTGATGTTGTGTGCGCTACTGGCGAGTAAGGTTCCGTCATCTTGTACTTCTGGTGACGGACCGCCATGAAAAAAAATACAACGTCTATACCGCATGATGCGGTATTTAAAAAGTTCTTAAGTCACCCAGAAACGGCACGGGATTTTCTTGATATCTACCTACCTGCAGCATTACGTGAACTTTGCGATCTGAACACACTGAAGCTGGAATCCGGGAGTTTTATAGAGGAAGACCTGCGTGCCAGTTATTCCGATGTTCTGTGGTCACTGAAAACGAGGACCGGAAAAGGCTATATCTACGCGTTGATTGAACACCAGAGTTCATCGGATGCTCATATGGCATTCCGGCTGATGCGTTACGCTATTGCCGCGATGCAAAATCACCTTGATGCCGGACACAAAAAGCTGCCGCTGGTGGTTCCGATACTTTTTTACCATGGCGTTGCTAGCCCGTACCCTTTTTCACTGTGTTGGCTGGATGAGTTTGACGATCCAGAAACGGCGCGGCAGCTTTATGGCGCGGCCTTTCCGCTGGTAGACATCACGATGGTGTCTGATGATGAGATTATGCAGCATCGGCGGATGGCGCTACTGGAACTTGTCCAGAAGCATATACGCGAGCGCGATTTGATGGTGCTAGTGGATAAACTGGTTGCCTTGCTGATTAAGGGACACGCTAATGACAGTCAGGTAGAAACGCTATTTAATTACCTGGTTCAGTCTGGCAGCGCACCACGTTTTGAGGCGTTTATTCGAAAGGTTGCACTGTGCGTTCCCCAACACAAGGAGAGATTAATGACTATCGCAGAATGCTTACGTGAGTCGGGGCATCGCAGTGGCCTGCAGGAAGGACTGCAAAAGGGATTACTTGAAGGCAAACAGGAAGAAGCGTTGCGGATAGCCCAAGCCATGCTTGAAAAGGGGATTGATCGTGAACTGGTGCTAATTATTACTGGGCTTTCCTTTGATGAGCTAACGGCACATTCCGATTAATTTTCCTTTTCGCATTATGCTTTTTTCTTCTTGCTGATGCTTTTTCGTTTTTTAAACCGCAGCGGCCTTCCCGCTATAGTCATTTCATTACTCATCAGGCGGTTATTGCAAAAGGATAAAACGTGAAACTGAAGATACCTTATTTTGGGGCTGGGGCGGCGTTATTACTGGCGGGATTATTGCTGGCAGGATGCGATCAGCAGAACAATGATGCAAAGCATATTAAAGTGGGCGTGATTAACGGCGCAGAGCAGGATGTGGCGGAAGTCGCGAAGAAAGTCGCTAAAGAAAAATATGGCCTGGAGGTGGAGTTGGTGGGGTTTAGCGGTTCTCTGCTGCCCAACGATGCCACTAATCATGGTGAGCTGGATGCCAACGTCTTCCAGCATCGTCCGTTCCTTGAACAAGATAATAAAGCGCACGGCTATAAGCTGGTAGCGGTGGGCAATACCTTTGTGTTCCCGATGGCGGGTTATTCGAAGAAAATCAAAACTGTTGATGAACTAAAAGACGGTGCGACGATTGCGATACCTAACGATCCGACCAACCTTGGGCGGGCGCTGTTGCTGCTACAAAAAGAGAAGTTAATCACGCTGAAAGCGGATACCGGCCTGCTGCCAACGGCGCTGGATATTACGGATAATCCGCGACATCTGAAAATTATGGAACTGGAAGGGGCGCAGCTACCGCGCGTGCTGGACGATCAAAAAGTGGATGTGGCGATTATCAGTACCACCTACATCCAGCAAACCGGGCTTTCTCCGGTACATGACAGCGTATTTATCGAAGACAAAAATTCACCGTACGTGAACATTCTGGTGGCGCGAGAAGACAATAAAGATGCCGAGAATGTGAAAGAATTCCTGCAATCTTATCAGTCACCGGAAGTGGCGAAGGCGGCAGAAACTATCTTTAACGGCGGCGCAGTTCCGGGCTGGTAATCGTCACCCGTTGCCGCGCCAGTTGGGGTTAAACCGCTCTGGCGCGGCGACGTGAGTCCATTGAGATAAGCACGACCGATGAGAGGATCAAAAGCGTACCCAGCCAGTCTGGCAGGGTAAAGGTGATGCCTAACAGCAGCAGGGACAGCAACGCACTGCTCAACGGTTCCGCGCAGCTTAAAATGCTCGCTTTCGGTCCGCCAATCATCTGCGCGCCTTTCAGGTACAGGCTAAACGTGAGTGACGTGCCGATGACCACCAGATAGAAAAACGCCAGAACCAAACTGCCATTTACCACGAAATGAGTTCCCTGCCCGGCATAGAACGGCAGTAGGATCATTCCACCGATTAACATACTCCAGCCGACGACTGGCAACGTGCCGTAGCGCGCGATGAGCGTTGAGGGGTAGGTGGTATAGAATGCGGCGGCAAACGCCGAGGCTATTCCCCAAAACAGCGCGGCAGCTGAGATAGATAACGACGTCGGATTACCGTGGGTGACCAGTAAGAAGGTACCGATGAGTGAGGTGAAGATCGCCGTCAGCACTAAAATCCCCGGCCGCGCTTTGCGCACCACGGAGAACCACGCCACGATAATGGTCGGTGACAAAAATTGCAGCACCGTCGCGGTGGCGGCGTTGGATTTTTCGATGGTCAGCAGGAAGGTTAGCTGTACGGTGAGTGCCCCGACCACGGAAAAAATCAGCAGGCTGATGGCGTCCTTGCGGTTTTTGATAATGGAGAATACGTTGTCGCCGTGAACGAAAGAGAGCATCAGCAGAATGAGCCCCGCGAAAATCAGGCGCGTCATGGTCAGAAACTGCGACGACATCTGGCTTTGCTCCATGATGTACTGCGCGCAAACGCCTGAACTTCCCCATAATACGGCGGCAATCAGGACGTTCATCATCCCTCTTCTGGTGGAACTCATCTTTCCCTCTGCATGTTGTTTTGTTTTATTTGTGTGCAGGCATCATAGCAGAGATAGCGAAGCGAGTGAGACATGACGGGCACAGCCCCCCACACCGCAGGGGGCTTCGGCAGTCATCTTACGGCGCAATCGGCGTCAGATAATCCAGTCGTAGCGGTTCGGCCAGCAGCTCGTTCATTTGCAGAATAAACGTCTGGAAATGGGGCAGGGCGATATGCTCGTCCAGACCGGCCTGACCGCGCCAGGATTCACGAACGTAGAAGACATCCGGTGTGTCGCGCAACTGGAACAGGGCATACTCAATATTGCCCGGCTCCTGGCGCGTGGGCAGCAGCAGAGCCTGCAGCGCCTGTTTCAGTGCGTCGATTTTCCCCGGTCTGGCTTTCAGTACCGCAATAATTGAAATCACCTTTGAATCAGACATGTTAAAACCCCTCCAGCACAATCTTGCCGACTGAACGACCGGTTTCAATTTGCGCGTGCGCTTTTTGCAGATTCGCCGCGTTGATTGCGCCAAAATGCTCGCCCAGCGTGGTGCGAATGGTGTTGTCATCGATCAACTGTGCCACGCGGGTTAATAGCTGATGCTGCGCAATGATGTCGTGGGTGGTAAACATCGAACGGGTAAACATAAATTCCCAGTGCAGCGAAATGCTTTTGGCCTTCAGTGGACGTGCATCGAGGGTTTGCGGATCGTCAATCAGCGCCAGTTTGCCCTGCGGCGCCAGGGCGGCAATAATTTGCGGGTAGTGCTGCTCGGTATTGTTCAGGCTGGCAACGTGCGTCACCTCTTTAATGCCTATCCGAGCCAGCTCTTCCATCAGCGGCTTGCTATGGTCAATCACGTGATGAGCGCCTGCTTCACGTACCCATTTCTGGCTCTGTGGACGTGAAGCGGTACCGATGACTGTCATTTTGGTCAGCTTACTGGCCAGTTGCGTCAGGATAGAACCGACGCCGCCAGCAGCGCCAACAATCAATAACACATCATTTTCATTGCCATTTTCCTCAACGCCCAGACGGTCGAACAGCATTTCCCAGGCGGTGATGGCGGTCAGCGGCAGTGCCGCAGCAGAAGCGTTGTCCAGCGATTGCGGCTTCAGCGCGGTAATACGTTCATCAACCAGCTGAAATTCACTGTTACTGCCAGCGCGACCCAGCGCACCGGCGTACCAGACTTCATCGCCAGGAGCGAACAGGGTGACTGCTTCACCCACGGACTTCACTACGCCAACGGCGTCCCAACCCAGCACGCGGGGCACATTAGCGTTAAAACCTTCGCGGACCTTGGTATCAACGGGGTTGACGGAAATGGCCTTCACTTCAACCAGCAGATCGTGCCCGGAGGCGACGGGCATGGGCAGGTCAATCTCTTGTAAAAATTCAATGTTACTGCCGTCGGTTGCGGCGCGGGTAATAGCGATGGCTTTCATAATCTCTCCGGTTAATAAACCTTCTATCTGTTGAATAATTCGATGGTAAACCGGTAGCAGAACGGGAAAAATAGCCCTTCGGCGACAGGACTTATACTCGGGGAGTGAAAATGTTCCGGCTTGAAGATCTCACGTTGTTTGTCCGCGCCGCGGCGCTAAATAGTTTTAGCGATGCCGCACGCGAAGTCGGCGTTCAGCCTGCTCAGGTCAGTTCTGCTATTAAGCGCCTGGAATCTACGCTGGCTATCCGCTTGTTCGCCCGCTCCACGCGCAGTCTGCGCCTGACGCCGGAAGGTGAGGTCTGGCTACCCTATGCCCGCCAGATGCTGGACGTGATGCATGCCGGACTGCAAAAAATTCAGACCCCGGAAGATGAAGTTTCAGGCACGCTGCAAATCGCCGTACCTTCCGATCTCGGTCGGAACCTACTGCTGCCGGTCTTTCAGTCGTTTCGACGCCGCTATCCCGCGCTGCGCCTGCGGATTTTTTTCTCCGACCAGGTGACGGATGTCTTTAAAGACCCCGTCGATGTTGCGTTTCGTTATGGCAACACCGAAGACGCATCTTACATTGCGCTGCCTGTCGCACCGGGTAACCGACGCGTGCTGGTGGCATCACCGGAATGGGTTTTGCAAAACGGCGCGCCGCAAACTCCGGATGATTTAACACAGCTCAACGCCATGACCTTCGTCTTACGCGGACGCCTGCACGATCGCTGGACGTTTACGCATAACGGCGAGGTTAGCAGTGTGCAGGTAAACGGCACCATTATGAGCGACGATGCTGCAGTAATCCGACGGCTGGCGATTGCCGGAGAAGGCATCGCGTACAAGTCGTGGCTGGATGTCAGCGAGGATGTGCGTGATGGACGATTGCAGCTACTGATGCCTGATTACCTGGGCGAGAAAGCCCCGCTAAATATGATTTGCCCACATCGTAAGCAGCTTTCAACGGCTGTCCGTCTGCTGCATGACGCCGTGAAGGCGCGGTGTGACACGTTGGGCGTTTCCCCGTGAGGTGTTCAATTGCAGGAATATTATTCGATAGCCATACGCATAAATAATAGCTAATCTCTGTTGCGGGCATTAATCTGATCGGAACGCCGATCAGTTAGTGATAATTGTTTCATTGAGTATAGTTTCTTCGATTAATATTGTTTCTTAAATTAATGCAGTGTTTATAATATTTATGTTAAGAATTTTTTGGTCGATGATTTAATGACTTGTATATTTATTAAAAGGTATTTGACGAGATACCTTCCGCTACGATATAAAACATAATAGCCCCGATACATACCTATTTCTTTGCCTGATTGTTAAACGCATTGATGCTTTTTGTTATTACGTTATTTATTGGGGTAGGAGAGGGCCATTGAAGTCAAAGACTATAAATGATGTATTGTATTATATAGAAGATAATTTTGTTTCAGGCATTGGTATTGATGACATTTCACAGTTTTCCGGATACAGCCGCAGGCATATACAGAATATTTTAAAGCAGCGAATAAATATGCCTGTGGGGCTTTATATTCGTAGGCGACGGATAACCAAAGCAGCAAGCTTGTTACGCCTTACTCATATGGATATTATCGATATTTCAGTGCGGGTGGGATTCGATTCTCAGCAATCTTTCTGCCGTGAATTTAAAAAACTAACCGGTTATACCCCCACAGAATACCGTAAAAATCCCAGTTGGGATCTTTCGCCGTTAATGTCGTTTGTACTACGCAGTGATATTGTTGTCGGCGAATTGCAACTACGTACCTTACCTGCTGATACCGTGCATGGATTTCAGTACAACTATGACACACCAATCCCGCCTGCCAGTGACTCACATCTGCATCGATTAAATCTAATATTTGAGCAACTTACCAGTTCAAAACAAAATGTGTGGGCATTAACCGATTTCTCGTCTAATCCAAACTCAATGATGCGGTTGAAAGTTAAAAGCATCATTGGTAATAAAAGTCATCATTCGCCCAATGCCTATAATCGTTATGAGTGTCCTTCGGGAATGTATGCCTGTTTTTCATTCAGATTCAAGAAAGAGGACTATCCACTCTATTCAAGATATATTTATTTTAAAATGTTGCCGGAGAGTAAATTAAAAAGAAAGGCAGGTTATGATATTGAAATATTCCATTATAACCAAGAGGATCTTAAAAACAAAATAATTACCTGTGATCATTACATTCCGATAGATACGTAATGTAAAAAAGCTCCACTTGCGTGGAGCAAAGACCTCGCAGTACGCCTAGATTAGGATTGATTATTGGTACTCAGCATTGAAATACAAAACTGAACGTACAATGCCGGGACTGACATTGTTAGCTGTTTGATAATACTGAGCATAAAACGGGATGGAATGATTACCTTTATCTTGAGGCGCTAAATTGATATATGAAGGTGTATTGAATTTAACAGGCTGTTGTTGTTGATCTAACACCTGAATGCCGATGCCAGCAGCGCCTTTGGGGTGGATATTCTTTAGTACACCGATAATACTGCGGTGACCATTCTCTGTGTCGCTCCAGCTTAGAATAACCCGGGAAGGCGTGGTAAAATCACTTTTACAGAGAAGGTCGATAGTAAATGGTTTTCTTCCCGCAGTGCTTCCATAGCCTCTGAATTGCTCAAGTGCTATATCGGGCAGTTTGACGTTGATCGAGCGGTTACCTTTGATTGCGCATGAACGGTTGAGCATCGTGATATATTTTGCCGGCACAATGATATCCACCACGGGCAACGATTGAGCCTCACTTCTGATTTGCAGGTTGATGGAGCCCGCAGCGGCTCCTGCCGCAAGCTGATCATCCAGTTTGATCAGCTCAATCTTTATTTTGCTGTTTCTGAATTCATCTGCCGTCGCTCTGAAAGTTGATGGCCACTGGATCGTTTGTCCGGTTGAGGTTTCCAGGGTGACTTTAATGCCAATCCCACTCACATTGCTGCGTATAATACCGGGTTGTTTCATTGCGGACCGATCGCCAATAATCTGTGCGGAAAAAGGCTGGTTGTTAGTACAGCCTGACGCCTGAATATTCTGTAGCGAAAGCGTGCGCGTCTGAATAACTCCCCCTGACTGGATTGATTGCTTATCGTTAACGATTTCCGGCGACAAAATAAACTTTTGTGTGGTCAGGGTACATGCAGCACTGGCTGTCTGATGAATGCCCAAGGCACAGCCCAGAATTAAAGCGGTTCGTATTACCGACATGTGGCCTCCTGGTTTTTTAACACGATCGTACATTTCCCTGTTTCCAGTGAAACGAACACTTCTGGTGAGGTGGTTTCATCAATATAAAGCGCACCGCCTTGTCCGACGTAGCCGACATGATTATTGGCATTGTCGCGGATGATGGCACCGAATGGCATTCTCTGCTGACCCTGCAGGCGGGGATAAATAATGTTCTGTTTTCTGAGCGTCGTTTCAAAGGTGACTGGAATGACATTACCTTCGTAAGGCGCAATCTTGGCCTGGGTTTTAGTAAAGTTCAGACCTTCAGTTGAACCTTTTGGATCGATAGTAACGTCATTCACGCGCCACGGACGAAGCCAGGGCAGAATGGCGTAGCCATTTTTATCGAAGCGGGTTCCAGGTACGCCTTCAAGATGAGCGCCATGCGCATCAGGCGCATAGACCAGCGCGACGGTATCTGAGCGCTCTGGCGAGAAGGTTATTCCCCCCGCGTGCCCAACCAGCATGCCACTCATTCCACCGCTTACCTGGTGCCATGAGTTACTCTGACTCCACGTCCCGTTCAGCGAGGTATAAGGCGTACGCACCATGCCGTTTGCTCCCCATTCCACACTACCGCCGCGGAGATAGCCGGTATTTGCTCCCCAAACGATATTGTTTTCCTCATCAGTCGAGGTCGTGAAGCCGAGGCGTGTATTGCTGGCTTTGCCGTTATCGCTATAGCTATCAGAGGAGATCTGCGTAAAACCGGCGTTATCCCGGGGCAGGAAATAGCTGAATGAGAGCATGATTTGGTCATCTTTGGTGACCGAACCCTGTTGATCCTGATTCCAGAAACGTTGGGCGGATATACTCCAGGTCAGGTTGCCCCAGGCATTGGTGTATCCCACGGCATACTGGCGATAATTATCCTGCTGATCCCAGAACTTCTTAAGAGAGCCGGATAAATAGAATGAGCCCCAGGTATCGGATAACGGCTGATTAATACTGGCGCTAAACGACTGCTTCTCGCGTGACGAGAAATATTGGCTGACGAATGCCTGTGCATCCAGGGCATCCAGCGCATCGCGTTGACCGTAAAAGTGATGTGAACTGTATTTTGCTTCCAGCCAGAGCGCGGTTGCCGACCAGGGTAGGGTGCTATTCCATGTCAGACGATACTGTTGTCCTTGTTGACGATTGTCCTCAAGCTTCAGGCGCGATTGGGTGATATCAAGGGCGAATGCGCCGAGTTGGGTGTTCAGACCGCTACCGATGAGGGCTGACTGATAGCGCTCGAATCCAGAGGCCCCGGTATACAACGTTAAATAGTTGTTCAGGCCATACTGCCAGTAGGCCTGGGCTAAAAACGGATCTTCATCATAATTATCTTCATCGACGGTGCCGAGAGTGATGCCATAGCGCGAAATGCCGGGTTTTAGTAGCTGTGGTACCGAAGAGTATGGAACGGTAAAGCGGCGGATACGCCCGTCTGATTCCTGAATCGTGACCAGCAACTCGCCGCCAGTATTCGCGGGCAACACGGAATCAATCGAGAATGGCCCAGCCGGAACCGAAGACTGATGAATGGTTTGACCATCCTGGGTGACGGTAATACGGGCGTTGGTCTCAGCTACGCCGCGAATAATCGGCGCCCAGTTCAGCGTGCTATCCGGGCGCATTAAATCCTCAGAAGCCAATCCCACTCCGAGAATAGCCATACTGTCGAACATCTGGCTGTCAGTATAGAACTTGCCAGCGCTTAACATGGATTTCCAACGAGTGATGGGCCGTTTTAGCGTCGTGCGATTATTGGCGTAATGGCTACCTATTTTGCTGTCCCAATTTTGGCTACCAAAATGTTCAATTAGCCACCCTCCAGCAGAGCTTCGGATATCCATTCCCACCCAGGCGCTGTCCGTACTTGAACGATCGTTACCACGTTGCTGGGTGCTGTAATAATCGGCGTTATAGCTGAAATTAATCGCCGGCGCCCCTGGTTGCCAGAGTTCAGGTTGGACATAATTGTTTTCGATATTATCAACATAAGCCTGCGGGATGGTGATGCGCAGCTCAAGCTGGCTGGTGTTGAGTCTCTCCGTTGCTTTCCCGCTGGTGTCCCAATCGGCAATGCTGCCGCAGCGTGAAGGGTGAGCGGCCAGCGTTTGATTCATTTTTTCTGGGTTAATGCCCACGCCTTTGATAAATGCTTCTGAATAACAGCTAACTAAATCGCCGTGATTATCTTTTTTGAATAAGAGTTCACGACGTCCACGCCAGTTATCATTAATATAAATATCTACGATATATGTCCCAGGCAATAAGCCTGCGGCATTAAAGGACTGCAAATCGTTAAGTGAAGCATTGCCCATTAAGATGGCATTATCAAATTCATATCGGCTAGTGCTGTCTGCATGAAGCATGGCTGAAAATAACGAACCATATAAAATTACGCAGCCGGGTATGGTTAAGATCCTTTTACGTAAGCCCATTGTGTATTCCTTTTTTATTTCTATTTATTAATGGCTGTTTTGAATTCCACGACGCTGCCGTAATCGTTCACTGCTTGTAAAACTACAGCTTCTCCAGGTTTGATTTTTTGTTTTGAATTGACCTTAGTTTTACTTTTAGGCGCAACCATGATGCTTTCTTTCAATAACCCGTTTCCTGAGGCGCTAACAACATCTACAACTGTGATAAAAAAGGGCGTCGGGTTGACCAACGTAATGCCGTCAGAGGTGGCAATAAATTCCATCTTACTTTCGGCATTTTGCCGATCTCCTAAACCGATCGGCCGCCAGAAAAATTTAAACCGAGAACGAATGGCTAAATTGAGAATGGCTGTGTTTTCCGTAGCCTGGCTTTTATCTACGGAGGGAATGTCCAGAATATTTAACCACCATAATGATTCTCTATCGTTCGCGGCAATGCGTTTATCAATAGCTTTTTTTATTCTTATTGATTGTCCATTTTTTGCATCAATACGAGCAATCGGTGGTGAGATAATAAATGGAGTGGAAATGTCTTCGGGTAATTTTCCTGCGTCACCATTATCCAGCCATACCTGAGCCAGTGAAGGTGAGTCTCCTGAATTGGACATTTGTATGGTAATTTCGGTAGTTTCTTCAGAGTAAATGAATCGAGTACCATTCACGATAATGTTATTAGCATGTGCAATAGAAATAGAAAAAAAAACAAACAGAGCAAGGATGATTTTCATATGACCTCTGGCAAAAAATGCCATAGCAGCAAGTGCTACGGCATCATGTATTTAGAGATAGGTAATGCTGTAGTTTGCCTGGGCAGTTACCGGACCTGTAGTAACCTGATCCCAAAAATGAGTATTACGCGGTTTAATGTAACCGACACTGAAGGTGTATGTTAATGGAGAATCATTATGACCGATGGATTGATAATTTTCTGGCTCAAAACGATTAGATTTATCGTTTAAGTCAATGGTCCTCCCGTTTTTATCTTTCAACACTAATGCAACGTTTTTGGCACCATTAGCATCATTATTTTGGAGATAACCTTCATTCGTCAAATTGCCGTTATTAACCCATGCTAATTTAGGGATTAATTTTTCATGTATATAACAATCTTTAACCTTAATATGGAATATCTGATCCTGCTCAGAACTGAATTTATTAACTTTATGGCTCAATACCGGTTTTAATTTCACATTTTTATTACTATCATCATTTACAATTTTACAGGAACTGGAATAAACATGACCAGTAAAATTAACTTTGCCTTGAGGATCGTGGGTATTGCTGCCTAAACCTATTGCCATCGCTGAAGGAATTGATACTGCATATGTTATTAAAATCGCAGTGAATAATTTATTCATAATGTACTCCTCATTTAGAGATAGATCGTCCCTATTATCAGTAACATTGTCTGGGCTCCTTTTTTCTTGCGCCCTGTAAGGCTGTCGCCCGCTATCAATTATGTTAGATAAATTATTGTTGTACATCGTAGATTGGACGTATTTCACTCATCCTATAATATTAATAATGATCATTAACTATGAGTATTAATGAATTATTATTATCTATAAGCAGATTGTGATTGAGATAGTCCTCAACTCTAAGGTGAAATAAAAACACTTGGAATACAATATGTTATGTTTGTATTGTGATACTTCTTTAAATGCTATAAAGAAAAATCGAATCCTGCGCTCGGAAAAAGCGAATGATCGAATTGCACAATTAGCTAAATTCTTATAATTCAATCAGATTATCTTTAATCTTAAGTAGTGACTTGTTATTGGCTTGGCATGCAATAACGATAAGGAATATTGTCAATCATCATTTGAATGAAGGCTAGATATGCTTAACATGGACAGTAAGATAATACTCATTAGTAACCAATCAATACAGACGCAACTCTTGCTGGATTATCTCAATAAGCAAAACGATATCTTGGTTGATTTTGTTAACATTAGCAGACCAGACATGTCATTTATCGTTGAGGGAAGTATCATCCTCTATGATATACAGGCATCAAGCCGTAAATTAAAAAATGTCTGGTCAAAATTACTCAATGACAGCGCATATAGTTTGCGCGTTTATATTATTAACTGCCTGCGGTCGCTCCCACTCTATGAGAGCATGCTATGGCCAAATTTTGAGTCGATCGTACCAAATAATTGCTCTACAGAATATTTGTTAGAACTCCTTAAAGAGGGGCTTAAAACCTCCCGTCCACCACGCTCACTGTCACCGCCGCCAGAGTATGTAAACCTCACGCCATCAGATAGTGACTACGGAATTTTAACCGAAAGAGAATATGAAATTTTAACTGAGTTGTCGAAAGGTGCGTCTAATGTAGAAATTGCTAACGCATTTTTTATTAGTGAAAATACAGTGAGAACGCATATTTATAATATATTTAAAAAGATATCTGTGAATAACCGAACACAGGCAGCCTGCTGGGCCAATTTGCATCTAAGAAGCCTGGCTGTCGATCAACTGCCGCGGAAGGAAATGTAAGCCGTACTACTGGCGCAAAGTTTTGAAGCTTACTTTGCGCCAGCATGTCATCGTGCCGTTACTCAGTCTTTTTTCGCAGCGTTTGCAAAGAAGATATCAGACTGAATGTCTTTAGTGCGGATGGTAAAGAGCTGATTAGTCAGATCTTCCGTCAGCTTCTCGGCATCGGCCATGATGCGCAAGTTGAAGTCATTGAGCATCTTATCTGCGGCAGGTTTATCGGTTTTTGCCATCTTCAGATATTTTGCTTCGACCTCTTTTTGCTCCTTCGCCACTTTATCTTCCCATGCTTTGTAGGCTTTTTTGACGATTGGCGCGAGCTTCGGATAATCGGTCATCGTCAGCGTCTGTAACTTACGGTATTTCCAGTAAATGGACTGATCGTCCGCTTTATCGGTGCCCATCGTATAGTTTGCCGGATACGCTTTCAGGCCGCTGTAGTACGGAACAAACGCGGTGAGGTCGGCCATACCCAGACCAATGTAGGTCGTTTCACCAATCTCTTTTGGCAACCACGGACGGACCTGCATCACGTGCGCTTCATAGGTGCGGAAGACGCTAACCGGACGCCATGGCTCTTTGCCGTTCAGACCGTTGGTGTACGGGTCATGGCTGGTGCCTTCGTAATGGTTACGCAGCACGGCCTTCACATCATCCAGCGTCATCTTCTTCTCTGGCGTCATGAACACCGGGAATTCGCGCCCTTTGGCCATATCCTGATTTACGGAAGGATTGAACTCTTTCTGGATGGTCCATACGCGAGGATCGTTATACGTGCGGTCACGCTCATCATCACGGGTATAGGCTTTGGAGAAGTTGAATTTGCCATCTTTTGCCGGTTCGTACAGACCTTTTTCGGTCGCAAATTGAATCAGGTTTTTTGACGCCATCATGTCCGGGTTTTTAGGGTCGTAATCCTGTAAGCGGCCCTGATTACCGGTGGCAAAATACTGGTTATTCGGCAGGCGCTGCGCCATCCACTGGTGACCGCTGCCGGTTTCCAGGTACCAGATTTCGTTATCGTCGACGACGGCCACGCCAAAACCTTCCCCAGCGCCGACGGTCTCAACGATATGACCCAGTAACGCCACGGCTTCACGCGCAGTTTTGCTCTGGGACAACAGAATATCCGGGATATCATCTTCGGTGATCCCTTTATCTTCAACGTAGGGGTCGGCAGCCAGCGCTTTTGCTGAGGCAAAAATAGATTCTGTACCGCTCACGCCAACGCCCAATTCGTTAAATCCGGTCGCGCCGTGCAGTTGGGTTTTCCAGTTTGGAACGGTGGTATAACGCAGAGAGTTTTTGGGTAGCGGCCAGGTAAAGTCATTCGCGCCATTATGTGCTTTGGTGCTGTATATCCCGGTCTGATTCTGCTTGGCCGGATGAATGACAAAATGCTGCGCTTTCAGGGCATCGCTGTCAGCGCTACGGGCTACCAGCATGGAGCCGTCCGCTGATGCTTCATTACCGACCAATAGGGTCGTACAAGCAAAACCTGATGAAACAACGGCCAAATTTATAGAAAGTGCAATCAGGCACTTTTTAAAAGTAAACATTACGTATCCCTCATATGTACGCCAAAAATACACCGGAAACACACCGTTTCCTGAAATGCGATAACGCCTGAACGCTCAGACATTGCTCGCGAGAGAGATAAACGCCCCTGTCCACGTCTTCTCCAAATATCCATCCGTAGGTTGAAGTCTTCTGGGCAAAATAAAACGCCCATTTCGCTTAATTATTGCGCAATGGATATCGTGGTATTCAGGATGTTTCCTGATTCGGGATGAAGAATAGCAATGGGATATGAGTGGATTCAGTGACCCATGTCGCGTAAGTCGATGATGGCAAATATGAATTCTATTGAAGGGGGCGTGCTTTTTGTATCCGGATATGACGTTACCTTTTGCGGCAATACAGCGAGGGGACATTTGAGCTGGCAAAAATCCATGCGCCCTTATACTCCTCCATGATCAGGCTCAGGTTTCGTCCGCTTTGACGGTAAAATCCGGGTAATGTGTTGTTAATATCAGCTTCATCGGCGCTGTCAGCGAAGGTTTTGACCACCTGCATTGCCTGTAGCACTCGGGCTTCGTGCTGCCTGGTATAACTGAAATAGATGTTCCTGCTAATGTCTGAGGTATTACGTCCGTACAGTTTTCCGGTAATGGTCGCTAGCCCTGCATCTTTGTACATCCGAAATGAAACCGTACCTGCAAAGCGGTTGCTGCCAATATTCCATTCGACATTTCCAACGCAATTTAGCTGCTTTTCGGCATAGCGTGAATGCCATAGCCATCCGCCTGAGCCGAGCAATGTCGCCACGCCGATTACGATTAAAATAAGGTGGTGTATTTTTTTCATTGCCCGCGCATCCAGTAATAATGGGTAGTACAAAACGCGTGCGCATCTACCCGTGCATCTTTATCACAAACAAATGCCACGATCCTCTCCGCTTTACGGTAGCCGGAAAGGAAAACATGCTTGTTGTTTTCACAGAGAGAAGGGTGCAGTTGCATCAGATTGAAATAATTTTCCTGATCGTGATCATTCAGTGAGTAATAAATTTTACAGTTTTGCCGAGATGGGACCTGCATAGAAACAGAAATGAATTTACTAAACGGCATAACAGGACGTGTCTGATACCACACCAGCCAGATAATCAATGTGGCAATAACGATGCCAGCGCTAAATATAATATTCCACCAGGGGACCCGCGTCGTTTGTTGTGCCGCGGGAGGAATTATCTTTGGGGGCGCGTATTCCTCTATTAGCGGTGACTGGAAAACTTCACTCTGAGGATGCGTTATCGCCTCTACCTGCGTATTTTCATTTAATCTGAGTCCGCGTCGAGAAATAGTTTTCACCGTATCACGTGGCAGACCCACATCCGCCAGCGCGTTACGTAGCGTCAGAATAGCCTGGTAAAATGTGTTGGTTGTGGTCACATTATTTCTCTCACCCCAACCCACTTTTATCAATGTGTTCTGCGAAACAATGTCACTTGCGTGAGTAATTAAATAGAGAAAGCAAAGCGAAGCTGGGAGCTGAAGTTGTATTGCGCGCCCGGTCTGACGATTGACCAGACTTTTGCTGTTAGGATTAAATTCGACCAACTGATTGATAAGGTACAATTGCCCAGCCCTCAGTAACTATAACGTATCACCGCGTGTGCCTACACATACCTTAAATTTTACATCCAAATCGTGAATATGCCTCACTCTTTGTACGTGATCGAAGATAAGAATTTCACTTAAGGATTAAAAACACTTTAAATACAATGTGTTACGTGTGTAAATTCTTAGGTGAGTATTAACTAATGTTAAATAATGAGAATTCATTACAGTTTTATCTGAATTCTCATTATATTTATCAACAGCACTTCAAGGGGGATTGAGTTATCAGGATTGTGTAATTAATAAGAGCCCCTTTCATTGGTTAATTTTTAGCAAATAGTGCTTTTTTAATTTTTATTCTGGGATTTGGATTTATGCATAAAATTCCTAATACCCAGACTGTTATTCTGAGATAAAGCAGAAAAAAGCTTAGCGCAATCGCATTACTTATAGCCTATACATAATAACATATCAGGAGTTTATTACATTTTTTAGGTGTCACTGTTATTAACTGACAAGGAATGTCACACGTGTCGGATTGACACATTTATTTACCAATGAAATATTTATGGAAAAATAACAGGAGTCATTTTTGATGAAGAGATCACCATCACAGAGTGTTCGTTGCATAAGCTGTGAATTATCCTGTCAATTATTTCCGGATACTGTGGTACGCGCCAGCTACTGTCACCGAGCCACTTTTGCGATCTGGCCAGAGGGAAATAGTTTTCTGCAAAAAGGAATTATTGAAAAACTTCTCCTTAATAATCAAAATCATTTGTCGCGTGGGTTTATTTTTGTGGACTTTTCCTTCCCAAACCTGCGCCTGTTCGCCGATCCGCAATGGGTTGACCGGCTGGCCTACAGCGGTATGTATATTGTGTTGATAGCGGACAGGAATCTCGCGCCGTTAGCCAACTACTGGCTGTCGAAAAGCAATAAAATACAAGGGATTATATATTCCGATGATGATGATGAAGTTCAGCATCAGAAAATTCGCCGATTATTTACCGGCCACCTTGCGAACAGTAAACGCGGACGCTCACTCAACTATACAGAAATGATATTACTGAAGCGATTTGTGTCAGGGAAAAGTATTCAGCAAATTACAAAAATAGATAATATAGATATTAAGAAAATATATGTCTACAAGCTCAGGCTTGAAGATAAATTAGGCCATAGCATTCATCAAATACTGTCGAATATTTTATAACGCATTTTTGATTTTTACTATTTTCACATCTTTGCGATGTGGTGGACGCCCTACGCCCGAAAGCAGGAGGCTATTATGAAAAAACCTAAGCATTACTCACGCATTGCGATAGCGGTATCAACCGCGTTAACGTCAATGGTATTTTCAACCCACGCGGCCTGGATTGATATTGATAGTCTTCCTGCCAGTGGATTGGTGAGCAGTCTTTCGCCGGAGTTGCAGGCTTTATTTCCTGCACAAGCGAATGCCAGTTTCGAAAAAACCAGCGCTACGCCGAATTATGTTTATCAGTGGAGTGCCGGTACCATTCCCGTTTTTGGCCATGGATTAACGCTCAATGGGCCTGGGGCTGAAGCTTTTGAACACTCTGTTACCGTTATTCAGAACAGCACGACGGGTAGCCCGGGCGTTATTTTCGGTGACGACCTGACGATTCGCACACAGTCAAAGAATGCCACTAATAATGGTAAAGATGTTGACGGTATCCGCACACACGGGGCTAATACGCCGGATAATCCAGTCTTTATTATCACCGGGGATCGCACCAGTATTTATGTGGACGGCCAGGATGGTGATGGTATTAACGCCGGTTACAACGCCTATAATGGTGGGCAGGGTTGGAAAGGCTCGGCCAACATTTACGTCGGCGACGATCTGTATATTCAAACCACCGGTAACCAGGGGCGTGGCATCACGGCAAACGCGATGAGAGACGAAACGCTGGCTAAAAATACGATTATCGTCGGCGACCGGGCACACATTGTGACAACCGGTAGCAGCTCAGAAGGTCTCCGCACCGGGCAGAGCGGGTCCTCAATCCGCCTTGGCAATGACGCCACCATCGAGACGTCGGGTGCTTCCTCGACAGGGATTTATGCCGCCTCATCTTCCAAAACGGAACTGGGCAACAATGCCACGATTACGGTCAACGGCGTCAGCGCACATGCGGTTTATTCCACCAATGCAACCGTGAATCTCGGCGAAAACGCAACGATCAACGTCAACAATTCGGCGAAAGCGGCGTCATACAGCAAAGCGCCACGCGGCCTGTATGCGATTTCACGCGGTACGATAAACCTGGCAGGTGGCGCCGCCATTACCATGGCGGGCAATCACAGCAATGAAAGTTATGCCATCAGTACAGAAACGGGCGGTATCGTCGACGGTTCTGCTGGCGGGCGTTTCCTTATCGACGGCGATCTTCACGCAGCCGGTGCTACTGCCGCAAACAACACCCAGCCGCAGCAAAACAGTACCATCAACCTCAATATGACCGACAACTCGTTGTGGAGTGGGGCGTCATACGTCACCAGCGGCACTGCCGGGACGGGGGTTATCTCGCTGCAAATGAGCGATGCGACCTGGAACATGACCAACAGCTCAACGCTCACTGACCTGACGCTGAACGGCGGGTCAGTGGTGAACTTTGGGCATGCTGACGGCGAACCGTGGCAGACGCTTACTATCAATGAAGATTTTACCGGCAACGGCGGAAAACTCGTTTTCAATACCGTCCTGAATGACGATGCCTCCGAAACCGACAAGCTGAAAGTGCTCGGCAACACCGCGGGTAACGCGTTTGTGGCGGTGAACAATATCGGCGGAACTGGGGCGCAAACCGTTGAAGGTATTGAGATCATCGAAGTGGCCGGTAATTCTGACGGTACTTTTGAGAAAGCGGGCCGTATTGTTGCCGGTGCGTACGACTATAACGTGGTGCAAAAGGGCAACAACTGGTATCTGACCAGCTTTATTCCTGCTCCGCCGGATCCGGAAGAGCCGGACCCCGTCGATCCGGACCCGGTTGACCCTATTGACCCAGATCCCGTTGACCCGGACCCGGTTGACCCTATTGACCCAGGTCCTGTTGACCCGGACCCGGTCGATCCTGTCGACCCGATTATCCCTGAGCCGGAAGAACCTGTTGCGCCCCCTGTCACTGAGCAGCAGTACCGCCCGGAAGCAGGCAGTTATCTGGCGAACAACTACGCTGCTAACACGCTGTTCATGACCCGACTCCACGATCGTCTGGGGGAAACGCAGTACGTCGATATGCTGACGGGCGAGAAAAAAGTCACCAGTCTGTGGATGCGTAACGTCGGGGCACATACCCGCTTCAAAGACGGTAGCGGGCAGTTGAAAACCCAAAGCAACAGCTATGTCTTGCAGTTAGGCGGTGACCTGGCGCAGTGGAGCAGCGATGGCCTCGACCGCTGGCACCTCGGTGCGATGGCTGGTTACGCCAACAGCCAGAACCGCACGCAGTCCAGTCTGACCGGCTACCATTCACGTGGTCAGGTCACCGGTTACAGCGTGGGACTGTACGGCACCTGGTATGCCAATGACGCTGACAAGACCGGCACTTACGTAGACACCTGGATGCTGTACAACTGGTTTGATAACAAGGTGATGGGTCAGGAGCAGGCGACGGAGAAATATAAATCCAGCGGGATCACCGCTTCTGTTGAAGCCGGTTACAGCTTCAAATTGGGTGAAAATGAGCGCAACAGCTATTGGCTGCAACCGAAAGCTCAGGTGGTGTGGATGGACGTGCAGGCCGACAGCCACCGTGAAGCGAACGGTACCCGCGTGAAGGACAACACCGATGGCAACCTGATGACCCGTCTGGGGGTAAAAGCCTTTATCAACGGTCACAACGCCATCGACGACGGTAAATCTCGTGAGTTCCAGCCGTTTGTTGAAGCCAACTGGATCCACAACACGCAGACGACTCGCGTGAAGATGGATGATGTGAGCAACGACATGCGTGGCACCAAGAACATTGGCGAGCTGAAAGTCGGCGTTGAAGGTCAAATCACTCCGCGCCTCAACGTGTGGAGCAACGTGGCCCAACAGGTCGGCGATAAAGGCTACAGCGATACCCGCGGTATGCTGGGCGTGAAATATAACTTCTGACGTAGTTGCAGGTAATGGAAAAGCCGCTGATTAATGGGTCAGCGGCTTTATTTTTTGGGGAAGCGGTAGGTCGGATAAATGGCATCCGTCAATAAGGTTCAGTCATAAAGCCATTTACCCGCTTTTGCAGACTCTGCCAGCATGCGGAGTGTTAATGGCTGCGGCTCATCGTCATCTCTGCTACAGGTAAAAATTGCATAAAGAATGAATGTCTCAATAGGCCAATATTTATAGAAATCGAAATTGGAGCAATCAACATTGAAAGTTGCAAAGTAAGCATCCATGATGTCTGCGCCCGTTTCACTGGCCACACATAATCTCCCGTTGAAAGGCTGGTATCGAGAGTGACTGGCCAACGCTTTTTAAAGAATAAGCTGGGTTTATTAAATGTTTCATCGTACCAGGCGATGATATCATCATCACTTACCATAGCTTATCTTTACCTCTGACGTCTTTGAGCCAGAGATAAACAGTAATTGCCATTTTAATAACTCATTTTGTTGAAAAATAATATATGAGGGTTATTACGATTGGTTTGCAATAGTGAAAACATTAATAATAGAGAAAAATAAATCATTCCACGGTTAAATTTAAAATAGCCATATATAATTAGGATGATTGGTTATGGAAGAGTGATTCATTTTGAAAGTAGGCCGGATAAGCGTTAGCGCCATCCGGCACCTGGTAAACCTATAAGTAACGCTTACAGGTTCAGTTATACGTTACTGAAGAGTCGCCAGCGTGCTCCCAATTCTATTCAACTTCTGATTTGCCTCTTTTAGCTCATCCTGCAATCGTTGCTCCTGCTCGCCATAGACTATCAGGACGATGCAACCGTTCATCACTTTTACGCTAATCTGTTGCCCGGTATCAAACCCCGCCGCGCGGAGCCACTTGCCTGAAAGGATAATTTTGGGTGTGGATTTGTCGAAAACATTCGGTCGGTATCCCACAATTAACGAACGTTCGGTTCCGGATTGGTCGCTATCTGGGGTAGAATGCGAATCAGCCATAATCAACTCCTTGATAGTTGGTGAGGTTAGCTCTCGTCGGGTACTGCGAATACCGGGCGAGGGCGTTTATAAGTCAGGTCGTCAGATAAGACAGGTACGTACCTGATTGGTGATATCTTGCGCTTGTAGGTACGTACATGTCAACGGCTAAACGCGACCCAAATCAGTCCAAATCCGGAAAGGCTCCAACTTTTCAGATTCGTATCACGCCTGAGTTAAAGGCGCAGTTCGAGGCTGCTGCAAAAGCAGAAGGGATGAGTTTGGGGAATTGGCTCAAAACCTTGGGGAGAAATGAATTACGTAAATTAGGTATTGAGCCAGAAATGTAGGCTAGTTCAATTGAGAATTTTGAGCGTCAGAAGATTCGGGAAAAGAAACTACATCCATTTTTAATGCTGTTTCACCAGAGAAAATTGAAGCTAGGGAAGGTGCGAATAAGTAGGTCATTTCTTCCCAAGCTGACTCGCTGATTAAAATTTCGCGGATCTGGGCCGATTTTTTTCCCGCAAACACATCGAATCAGCCTATTTAGGCTATTTTTTCCACCATTTCTGGCGTTATTTCCGGTTTTTACTGAGATCTCTCCCACTGACGTATCATTTGGTCCACCCGAAACAGGTTGGCCAGGGTGAATAACATCGCCAGTTGGTTATCGTTTTTCAGCAGCCCCTTGTATCTGGCTTTCACGAAGCCGAACTGCCGCTTGATGATGCGAAACGGGTGCTCCCCCCTGGCACGGATGCTGGCTTTCATGTATTCGATGTTGATGGCCGTTTTGTTCTTGCGCGGATGCTGCTTCAAGGTTTTTACCCTGCCGGGACGCTCGGCGATCAGCCAGTCCACATCCACCTCGGCCAGCTCCTCGCGCTGTGGCGCTCCTTGGTAGCCGGCATCGGCTGAGACAAATTGCTCCTCTCCATGAAGCAGATTACCCAGCTGATTGAGGTCATGCTCGTTGGCCGCGGTGGTGACCAGGCTGTGGGTCAGGCCACTCTTGGCATCGACACCAATGTGGGCCTTCATGCCAAAGTGCCACTGATTGCCTTTCTTGGTCTGATGCATCTCCGGATCGCGTTGCTGCTCTTTGTTCTTGGTAGAGCTGGGTGCCTCAATGATGGTGGCATCCACCAAAGTGCCTTGGGTCATCATGACGCCTGCTTCGGCCAGCCAGCGATTGATGGTCTTGAACAATTGACGGGCCAGTTGATGCTGCTCGAGCAGGTGGCGGAAATTCATGATGGTGGTGCGATCCGGCAGGGCGCTATCCAGGGATAATCGGGCAAACAGGCGCATGGAGGCGATTTCGTACAGGGCATCTTCCATGGCACCGTCGCTCAGGTTGTACCAATGCTGCATGCAGTGAATACGCAGCATGGTCTCCAGCGGATAGGGCCGTCGGCCATTGCCCGCCTTGGGATAAAACGGCTCGATGACAGCGGTCATATTCTGCCATGGCAGAATCTGCTCCATGCGGGAGAGGAAAATCTCTTTTCGGGTCTGACGGCGCTTAGTGCTGAATTCACTATCGGCGAAGGTGAGTTGATGGCTCATGATGTCCCTCTGGGATGCGCTCCGGATGAATATGATGATCTCATATCAGGAACTTGTTCGCACCTTCCCTAAAACTTAATGTCTTACTGATTTTATAATCGAGGCTGATATAAGGTGCCAGTTTCGTCCCGTTACTATCAATATCAGTTAATCCGCCAGGCGTCAGCGTCCATTTTTCATTAAGCGGAATAGGGTACCAACCTTCAAACTCCTGAAAAGAGCTTTTCATTTGATTAAAGTCTTGTCCGAGGTCATACATGGCGGAAGCAAGGACTCCTGCGCCGTTATCAAATATATGGCCAAGACCAATTTTATACTGATTTTTCTCAGAGGCCGTAGTGTGTGCGTAGCGGTTATCAACCCAGGTGGCTGCGGAAAATGCATTCAGTGCAAAGCAGGATAGCGGTATGCCGATCACAAGCGTGTGTAATTTTTTCATTTTTATTCCTGTAGAATTTGTTGAATATTTAATGCCATTTTTTCTGTGAAAAAATAAAAGACAGAAATTAATTGCAAATCCCGTGCCAGTAATTAAAAGCTATAAATTACAATTGTTTATGGTTTTTGTTGAAAAGTGAGATCGACACTAATGGCGATAATGGCTTTTTCATCCACTTGCGTCGAGAGAAATAAAGACCAATCGATTTTTTATAAATTTATTCATTGGGGGAGTAAAAGGTTTTCTTAATATGAACAGGTTCTGTGGTGGAGGTAAATAAATTAAGGTGAACATTCTCATAGAGAATGCGAAAGGGCTCCCTTTAGTAAAAGGGAGCCGGATGAAAGTTTAAATAATTCCCACGCCCGCTGACGCAAAGCCAAAAACAATCAGCATAATAAGCACTTTGTTCGGGCTGACCTTTTTATTCAGTAGCTTCAGGCACCCCAAAACTAAAAGCAGAGGAATCAATCCAACGCAAATTTTGTCGAGGATCTCCTGCAATACGAACGGCTGTCCGGCGATAGTGGTTTTAAAGGTGGTAGTAAACTTCACCATGCTGGCGCTCATCGCACCCACCATCATCAGGCCCATCATTGCCGAGGCTTTGGTAATACAGCTTAGTAGACCCGACTGCGTCGCTTCGGCGATGTACTTCGAACCTAGCCGGTAGCCCATAACGCCGCCATAGTAGCGCAGCAGGTAGCTCGGAATGTTGTAAATCAGCAGGAACAGCAGCGGCCCCAGAGGGTTCCCTTGTGATGCAAGGCCGATAGCAATCCCGGTAGCGATAATGCGCAGCACACCATAGAAGAATGAATCGCCAACGCCTGCGAACGGCCCCATCAGCGCGACTTTAATACCATTAATACTGGAGGTATCAAAATTCGGGTTGGCGGCATTCTCTTTTTCCATCGACAGCGTCAGGCCCATAATGAAGGGAGCTAAATGCTGGTTGGTATTGAAGAACTGGCTGTTGCGCTTCAGTGACTCAATATAGCCGTGCGGGTTGCCTGTATAAATCTTTTTAAGTAACGGTGCCAGAATCCAGCCGTAGCTCAGCCCCTCCATGCGGGTGAAGTTCATGGAGCCGAGCAGCTGAAACTGGCGGAGGAACAGTTGGCGGAACATCTTTTTCTCGCCTTTGCTGTCATCATGTGCGTTGAGAGCGCTGTGTTGGATATCAGTCATTGAAGAACCCATCCTTATCGTCAACCGATGCCGGAGCTGCAGTTGCCGCCTGTTTATTGGCTTTAAGCTGATTGAATTCGTTGAAGCAGAGATAAACGGCTACGGACGCGGCGATAATCGCGATACCCATAATCGGCAGTTGCAGATAAGCCGCCATGGCGAAGCCGATAAAGAAGAAGGCAGCAATGTTCCGGTTCCATAAGGCTTTAAGCAGGATGGCGAAGCCCAGCGCAGGAAGAATACCGCCGACGGCAGTCATGCCGCGCATGACCGTATCCGGAATGCTCTCGACCAGACTACGAATAACGTCGGTGCCGAAGAGAATGCCGAAGAACGCCAGGACGGCGAACGGCACACCGTAGAACATTGTCATCCCGAGCGTGATACCGAGCGCGGCGCGGTCGCGTCCTTCTTCAAGCAAGGCGTCGTACTGCTCTACCAGGGCGGTATAAACCAGCTTCAGCACTTGGTAGACGAATACCGCCAGCAGGCTGATGGGCAGCGCGAGCGCGACAGCCACCGCAGGCTCCGCGCGGGTAAGTATGGTAAACGCAGTAGCCAGCACCGAGCCCACCGCCAGGTCGGCTGGTACCGAGCCGCCGATGGTGATGGTGCCGAGAAAAATTAGCTCCAGCGTGGCGCCGATAATAATGCCCTGCTGGAAATCACCCAGCACGAAGCCGACCATTGCACCGCAGATAAGTGGCCGTTCAATCAGTGGTTGGCCCAAAGTGTGGTCGGCGAATTTGGCGATATACATCACCAGCGCGACAAGTAATGCAGACGTTAACATAGCGACCTCGCTTAGCTAGTAGCGTTATCCAGCATCTCAATCAGGTTTTTTACCGAATGAGATGGCAGGACCTGGTATTCCACCTTCACGCCGCGCGCGGCAATGGCATGAAAATCAGCAATATCTTCAGGAGTGACGTATACGGTGTCGCTAATGCGTTTTTTCGCTGCCAGATTGTCGGTAATGCGCCCGAAGTTAGCGACATTCAGCGTTTTAATGCCTTCAACCTGTTCAACCATACGACGCGCGTCGGCGGCATTATTGACGATCACCATAATTTTCATTGCCTCGGAGCGCGGGTCATTGAGGATATCGCCTGCGTCTTTAACCGCCATAATGGCGCACTTCGCGGTATCAGGGGCCGCCATGCGCAGCGACATCTTCTGCACTTCGTTATTCACGATCTGATCGTTGGCGACCAGAATACGGTTCACGCCCAGATGCTTGGTCCAGACCACGGCAACCTGGCCGTGGATCAGGCGATCGTCAATTCGTACTAAAGAAATCATGTGTAGCTCCAGTTAGCAAAAGTAGGGGGTCCAGATGCGGGAAAGTCGAACCAGGGCTTCGAAATAGAAATAATCGCCCCAGAGGTTAGGTTCGTTAATACCCATGTTGCGGCCAAAGTTATAAACGCCTTCACGCAGCAGGCCGTCCTGCGTATGGGCAAAATAGCGCTCGCGTAAATTGCGCATCATCAGTTCGATAGCGTTGCCGTAAGCAGAGCGCAGTGGGTCGGTTAACGGCAGCAGCGTGAGCAGCTCCGTCAGGCCGCAGGCGGCGACGGCAGCGGCGGAAGTATCTCGTGGCGCGTTATCCTGCGGCGTGAAAATCAGGTCCCAGTAGCAGACGAAATCCTCTGGCAGACGGTTGAGAAAATAGTGCGCCAGCTTACGCGCCAGCTCCGGCTGAGTGACATCGCCGGTATGGCGGAAGCCCAACGCAAAACCGTAAATTCCCCACGCCTGGCCGCGCGCCCAGCACGAGCTGTCGCTAAAGCCCTGATGGGTATCGCCGAGTAGCGGCTGGCCGCTGTGCACATCCATGTAGAAGGTGTGGAAGCTGGAAGCATCCTCGCGAACCAGATAACGCGCGGCCTGCGCCAGGTGACGCGTCGCGGCTTCCCGCCACGCTGCGTTGCCTGTCTCATCGGCGGCCCAGAACAGCAGCGGCACGTTGAGATTGCAGTCAATGATCATGCGCCCCTGGCGCGTCGGGTCGTTGAGATCGCCCCAGGCCTGAATGACGCCTGCCGTGGCGTTAAAGCGGCGGTACAGTAGTTCAGCTGCACGCAACGCCAGGTCGCGGGCGCGAAGGTTACCGGTGAGTTTCCAGGCGTTGACGCAGGAGAGCAGATAGAGGAAGCCCAGGTCATGGGTATCGACTTTAATCTGTTTATCAAGACGCTCTTCAAAACTGTCGAGCAGGCCTTCCGCCACCGTGCGGTATTTATCATCGCCGGTCACTTCCCAGGCCAACCACAGCATGCCGGTCCAGAATCCTTCGGTCCAGTCGACTTTCTCTACCGCCGGGTAGCGGCCATCCGTCGCGCTGGCTGCGGGAAAAGTGGCGGTAAAACGCGGCAGCATGGCGTCAACGCTGGCGAGCACTTCACGGAGTGCTTCACTCAGCCAGCGCGAGTCTAAGCCCGGCTGTAGCGCAAGATAGCGGCGGTCGAGCGTTTCCAGCGCAACGATCATGGCTGTGTCTCCGTGGCAAAAAAGTCGTCGATATCATCCTCAACGGCAGGCTGTGCGGCCTGGCGAGCGGCGATAATTTCCGGCTGCTCATTCATGTACTGCATCGCGCCGCTGGCGGCGGTGATGGCGTCCTTAAGGCGTGATGGGGTATCCGTATGTTCGGAGAGGCAGAATTCCATCAGCATGATCAAATTGGCGCCGCTGATCACGTGGGCATGCGGATATTTCACCAACATCTGTACAGCGGTGTTATTGACGCTACCGCCCGGCATATCGGTAAACAGCACCAGCTCTTTTCCCCGACTAGCCGCCTGCTGTGCGATAGCGTCGAAGCGTACCGCCAACTCTGCCGTGGAGCCGATCTCTCCGCAGTAGGCGCAGATGGGCGTCACGCCGTGATCGTCGCCAACCAGCAGATTCAGCGCCGAGATAATCCCTTCTGCGTAATGTCCGTGGGTCGCGATGTACATCTCTCGCATTGCGTATTCCTTCGTTTTTCGGTATCTGTTGAGGATATTGCAACTGCCGTGCCATGTTTTTAACCTAATGATTTATCGAGGGAATATAGCAGTGTCTGCACGTATTCATAGTGTTGAAAGCGGCGGTAAGGGGAGTGTCGAACCGTCTGCCAGCTTGCACTGGCAGAGCGGTTAGTTGAGCTATTCGGCCGCGATCCACGGCTCCATGATTTCATAGATCATCAGCACTTCGGTGAGTGGCAGGGTGATATTGTATTTACGGTTCAGCACCTGGAAGAAGGTGTCATGTACGGCGACAAAAGCCTGTTGAGCCAGTGTTAGTTCTGCCTCTTCGCGGTGGCGCACGCTGTTGTTGACCATCACCCGTTCAATCATCAGCGCGATATGCATAAACAAATTGATACGCAGGTAGCTTTCAAAATGTATTTTGTAGAAAGATTCATACTGCTTAATAACTGCTTCAACTTCATCAATAATGACCACCGGATTGAGAAAGTTGAGACGGCTGGCGACGCCTTCGACGGTGAACAGCTTCACCACTTCATCAATCATGGGTTCCAGACCGCCTTCCATCAGCAGCCCGTTGAAGTAATCGCGTTTTAGCACCAGTGTTTTTTCTTTGATCAACTGCTCTACGCTTAACAGCGGAATATAGCCTGCTTCCAGATCGGTGGTGGTGATGATCAGCCGCGTGCCGTTCAGCGCCGGGTCGGCATGGGCGATTTTCCATTTCAGATCGTCATACTCCATCGTAATGATGTCGATCTCCTCCTGCGCCAGATACCGCTGGACGATATCTTTGAGTTTGCGGGAGATCCCTTCCCCGGAAATGCAAGAGATAATGATTTTATTCCCCGGCAAGATTCCTGCGTAGTATTGGGTTTCAACCTCATACGCTCCTTTGGCGCTCTCAATAATCGCCTCCATTGACAGCTTATCCTGAATTTTGGCCGCAATATCCAGCGCCATAGCTGTGCTGACGTTATTGATAACCAACAGTTCGCCATGCAGGTGGAGCTTGATCTCTTCGTAGATCTCTTTTAGTGACCCCATATCCACCAGGATAATCAGACCGCCCCCTTGTTTGAGGCGCGAGACGTGGGAGATCAGCAGGTCGATGATATCCCTGGTGGAAGTCGCGTTAGCCATATCGAAGGCTTTAAAGTAGTACCCGCCGGTCAGTTGATTGGCGATACTGCCAATGCTAGACGCGGTCGCGCGTCCGTGCGAAACGATAATGCCCTGAATCGGGTCGTCTTCACCGGCGAGGTTATGAAAAGCACAGCTTAACAGCGGCAGTAAGAGAGGATGCGGCTGGTGAATGATGTGCTTGCTCAGCAAGGAGAGGCACTCTTCCGCCAGCAGACGCGCTTTGTCGGAGACGTAGTCGGAAATCGTTTGTAGCTCAGTTACATTGACCGTTTCCTGAGGGGCATGTAGCGCATAGATGACGCAAAGCCATATCGCTTTGCGAATTTCTTGGCTACAGCTGATGCCGGTCTGGCTTTCCAGCTCGTTTAACGCATGGATGGTGTTCTGCCAGATGTATCCACTGTACAGCGACTCGGCGGTAACCGCGCCGCTGACCGTGGTCAGGTGCTGTTCCATTTTGCGATTCAGTAATAGCACGTTACCGCTATGGCAAAAGTCACGAAAAATAACCTCATCGTGCATCGCTTTAGGCAACAGCTGACTGGGATCCAGCGCCTCATCATGAAGATGAGTGGTAATTCTGATTATTTCGCCGTTGAACGATGGGCCGCGTAGCGTAATAACGTCGGTCTCGTGATTGTCGCTCCAGGCGCTGGCGCACATCACTTTGATTTGATTTTTTAACTCGCCGATATTGCCGCGGACTGGCGAAGTCACCAACTGATGCATGAGCTGGCTATCAAGATGAATATCCCGACGCAAGCTGAGCGCCTCCTGATGCAAAAAATGACTGACCTGAGCGACGCGCTCGGTGAGTGGGCGAGAAATATAATTGGGCAGCGTCACGCGCACCGGAATTCGACGACGAAAGGTGTTGAGCAGGACGGTGTCGATATTCTCCGTGGTGGCAAAGATAAAGCGTAGCGACGCCGGATGGTGCGTGCGATTATCGCCAAGACGGTAGAAATATCCTTTGTCCATAAACAGAAACAGTTTTTCCTGGTTTTCCGCCGACAGCCGATGGACCTCATCAAGGAACAGAAATCCGCCATCCGCATCATCAAAGGCTCCGCGCTTTTCGCGGTCGGCTCCGGTGAACGCGCCGCGGGTATAGCCAAACAGCGTTGCCGAAAGCAGCTCCGGGTTGTTAGCGTAGTCGGCACAATTCAGTTCAACAAATGGCTTATCAGCCGTGATCACGCCGCGCTCGATGGCATATTGATAAATCAGCGCCGCCAGATGGCTCTTACCGACTCCACTTTCTCCGGAGAGCAGGACAGGCAGACCGTCGCCGGGATAATCTACCGCCGAGCGGCAAAGCGCGATTGCCTCCGCCAGGCTTCCCTGTGCGCCGATCAACTGCCGAAATGCATCGTATTTTTTCGACACTACGCGAGACGCCTGCACATTTTTCACACCATTTGTCTGCACAAAGAAGCGCACCGGACGGGTATTTTCTTTACTCAGATGGCCGTCATCGCACAGTCTGTTGAGATAATGACTGATGACGCTGCGATTAACCTGCATGAAGTCTGCACAGTCCTGGGCTGTGAAGCCCGCAGGTTTCTCTGCATAATGAGTGAGTATTTTATGGAATAACTTTTCTTTCGCCGACAGCGCCATTTTTCAATGTCCCGCATAGAGTAGAAAATAGCGTCGATTTTATTTCGACACTAGACACCACTGTTTTTATTAGACACTGGATACTTTCCACGGCATGGAATAAAAATGAAACTACGTTTTGATTAGAATGTGATAGAGATCGCCACACTTTTTCTGTGGTGGAAAACAAATCGGCGGTGCTTTATTGCCTGAGCAATCCGATAAACGCGTTATAGTCTTTCAATCCCGCAATAGTTTCTGCCGGATGGCTGCTCAGCACGCTGGATAAATAACTGAAGATTTTTAGCTCATGCCGCGCCTCGGCGGCGGCACAGGCGATCAGGGCATGGCTGACCGGTTCGTTATTCACCAGAATAGGGTGTGCGAGGGTAATAAAGAAACCACGAAAGCGGCGCTCCTGTTCGCTCCAGCAATGAGGAATCGCCAGGCGATTCACGATCAGGTTTTCACCTTCATGCTCCCGGGCGCAAATGCGCAGCGCTTCGTCCTCGGTGATATGGCTCTGTGCCACAAGCTGGCCGCAGATCCGGCCGATGATACTCTGCCAATTTTCGGCCTTCATATTGGCGTAATGGAAGCTGCCCGGCTGTAAAAAGAAACGTTCGGGCTGCTGGCGGATAAAGGCCGTTGCGAGGAAGTGTTTAATCTGCTCGGTACCCGCAGCGGTGATGATGTTCTTGATGGTTAAGGTATTTTTTATAGATTCATCAAGTAAATAGTGACTATTGTTGATGATTAACAGTGGGGTGATTTCTTCACTGATGGCGCTGACTTCACTCGTATTTCGCGCAATGATCACCCGACAATTCAGAACATCTCGCTCAATAGCCTGTTGGTTGATGGTGGCGATAGCATTCTGGTCGGATAACAAAATGACCGGCTGGCGCTCGTTTTGATGGCGCTCCAGGGCGCAGGCGAAGTAAAGCCCTATGAGGTCGCTATCGAACAGTGGGATATCCAGTTTTTCACGCAACAGGGCAATAAAACGCAGACTCAAATCGAAGGCGGCAGGCCAGGTCGACTTCAGGTTGTGCATACTGCTCTGGCGATGTTCCGGTACCCAAACCGGGGCAGAGACGCATCTCAGCAGGTGGCCGGTAATATTATCAACCAGTTGGGTATCGATAACGTGCAACGCAGCGATGCCGGGAACGCTTTTTAACAACAAGGTCACCGCATCGGCAGAGATTGTCATTGCCTGCCGTTGTCTGATTTCCAGAAGGCCGATCAGTGTTCTGAAGGCGTTCTCGCCCAGGTAGACTCCTCCTTGTTCCACCGCATTTTTCAGTGAAACATACCGACACTCCGGCCATGACCCGGAGAGCTGGTTACGCAGGGCATAGACGGCCAGCACCAGACTTGCCAGGTACTCTCCCGAGATGAGCGGGAATTCATTAAGTTTTTCACATGCTGCATTGAGCCTGTCGATGTTGTCCCGGGTAATACCCGGCAGTGGAATTAAGAGGGGATCTTTTTTAAGCAGATTCGCCAACAGGATAATGCGCTTTTCTTCTGGTTCATCAATGAAATGACCGACGCCTGGGCGGCTGGCAAGACAAAAGGCCCGCTCATAGCGCTGCTTCAACCGTGGGAGACGATCGGCCACCCAGGTTTCAGGTAAATTGAGCGCCGAAGCCAGCTGTACACGCGGTGTAAAGGTATTAAGCAGAAGAAAGGCCAGCAACCGGTCATCATTATCATGGCGTTGCAGAAGCTGAAAATAACCGCGTCTGTCGACAATTTCCAACTGATAGCCCGCACTGCCACCGGGCTGAATGCGGGCCTTACCGCTGAGGGTAAAATTGAGGTAGTCAATATCGCGCAGGATGGTTCTGCCTGAAACGCCAGTTTGCCGCGCCAGGTCGCCCAGCAAACACGGCTGCTGTTCAAGAAGATCCACCAATTTTAACTGGCGTTCCGAAAGCATTAACTCTCCCGGCGAAAGTCAGTAAACGCGCGGACCTTTTCGGTCGACAGCGAGGTGAGCAGTTCGTGCACCAGCGTAAACAGCGCGTCGTAATCCGATGCGGAAATCATGCCGCTGTTGGCGTGGAGATAGCGAGTCGGCAGGCATAGCGCCGCCACCGGACGACCGCCGCCCATAACGTTATAGCGTCCACCGTCCGTCGCCCCGGTTTTCATGGTGCAAAACTGCAATGACGCACCGCTGTTTTCTGCACACGCTTTTAATGTGGCAACCAACTGCTGATTAGGGAAATAGCGCTTATCGAACAGCATCAGCCCTGGGCCCTCGCCAAGCTTGAGTGGGTATTTAATGCCGTCGATTCCGGGCACATCGCCCGCAACCGCAGTATCCAGCACGATCACCACATCGGGCTTGATATGCTCCGCTGAGGTTTGCGCCCCGCGTAGACCCACTTCTTCTTCCACGCTGCCCACGCCGTACAGGGTAATTTCAGGGTTATCCACGGTTTGTAAAAGCTCGGCCATCAGGGCGCAGCCGACGCGATTATCCAGCGCTTTGCCGACGATCTTATCTTCGCCCCAGCGAGCGAAATTGGCTTCCGGGCTCACGAAGTCACCGATCGCAATTCCGCGGTTTTCTACTTCTTCGCGGCTGTTGGCACCAATATCGATGAACATTTCGTCAAATGTCAGAGGTTGCTGTTTCTGCTTTTCCGTTAAGGCGTGCGGTGCCACGGAGCCGATTATGCCAGGGATTTTGACGCCCTTGCGGGTGCGGATGGCGACCCGGTGGTTCAGCATCGACTGGCTCCACCAACCGCCAATGGTGGTGAAGCGCAAAAAGCCGCTTTCGTCGATATGCGTGACCATAAAGCCCACTTCATCCATGTGACCGACGATGGCAACCTTCGGCCCACGGTTGCCCTTGCGTGCGACAAAGCTGCCGAGGCCGTCAAAAGTGATTTCATCGACGCTGGAATCCAGCGCATTAATGAGAAGAGTGCGAACTTCCTGCTCATCACCGCTGACGGCGCTGGCTTCGCATAACTGCTGAAGTAACTCAATGTTCATGGGCAAGCTCCTGCTGCGCGGCTTTACGTTTCAGCCACAATCCTTTCAGGATGATAATTAACGAAATGTTCAGCGCCAGACCGATAGCCAGCACCAGGTAAAATGACCCCACCGGAGACATCAGGCCAATCAGCGGATCAAAGATACCTAAACCCGGCGCGAGACGTTTGATTCCAAAGGCGATGACCAGCATGCCGGTAATACCACCGGAGAGTGTATTGGCGGTAATCATCGGCAGCGGCGCGGCCAGCGCATAGGGGATTGCCGGTTCGGTGGCGACGGTGGCACCCACCACAATCGCACTGCTGGCGGCGGCCTTCTCCTGCTGGGTAAACAGTTTCGGCGCTAAATAGGTAGCGATACCTGCCGCGACGGGCGGCATCAGCGCCACCACGCCGACGATGGCGTACCAGTCATAGATATGTTTTTCCAGCAGTGAGAAGCAGAAGAACCAGGCCGTTTTATTGATTGGCCCGCCCATATCAAATGCCAGCATTGCGCCAACGAGGAAGGCTGCGCCCATTTTCATTGATGGCGGAATGGTGTTCAGGAAGTGCAGCAGACCCCCCATGATGTCGGACATCACCGGGCCGATGACGTAATAAGTCAGGACGCCAAACACCAGCAAAGTGACAAACGGGATCAGCATGGAGCCGAGCAGCGGCTGCAACGCTTTGCCGAGTCGAACCTTGCGAAACCAAAGCACAAAGTAGCCAATTGCCAGCCCGAGTACGACCGCGCCGAGAAACCCCGCGCCGGACTGGGTGCCGAGAAGACCTTTATCGTTCGCCAGGTAACACACCAGAAACGCCGGGGCAAAAGCGGGCTTATCGGCAATCGACCACGCGATGTATGCCCCCATAATGGGGATCATAAAGGTGAAACCCAGATAGCCGATGGATTCAACAACCCAGGTGAACGACGGCGCACCTTTCGACATATCGGCATAGGGCAAACCGAACTGTACCAGCATATTAGCGATGGCAACCAGAATACCGCCGCCAATAACAAACGGCAGCGCGGCGGAAACGCCAGCCATCAGGTGGCTCATCACGCTACCGTGCTGGACCTCCTGTTTTCCCAGCTTCACGCTGCTATCAGTGGCAAAAAGTTGTGAATGAGTCGGTAACTGCGTAAAAATCAGGTCGATATTTTTCAGCGCCTGGGAAATGGCTATTTCATAGACTTTTTTCCCGGCGAAACGCGCCCGGTCTTCACCGCTCAGGCCGCGACCTGTAGCCAGAATAACGTAATCGGCAGCGGCAATTTCTTCACTGGTCAGTCGGTTTTCGATGCCGCTTGAGCCCTGGGTTTCGACTTTAATCGTATGGCCGAGCGAGCGCGCTTTTTGCTCCAGCGCTTCTGCCACCATATAAGTGTGGGCGATACCCGCCGGACAGTTGGTAATCGCCACTAAACGCAAGGATGACTCCATAGCCGCTTCCTTATGAGGTTAAGGTCTGATTGAGCAGGGCGAGTACCTGGTCGGTGTCGCCTTGCTTCAGTTGGTTGATGAAATCTTGATGGATAATTTTGCGGCACAGGGTGCCGATAATTTTGACCTGATCGTCCTCGCCCGTTTGTGGCACGCCGAGGCAGATCCAGCAGTTAACGTCCTCGCCGTCGCTGGCTTTCCAGTCCACTTTTTCTGATTTGCGCGCGAACAAGACGAAGGGGCGTGTGATACAGACGCTTTTACCGTGTGGGACGGCAATGCCCGAACCAAAGCCGGTGGAATGCAGCTTTTCGCGTATCAGCAGCGTTTGCAGGAAGGCGCTGCGGTCAGAGACGTAGCCATTTTGAAGCGCCATATTCGCCAGTTGCTTGAGGATGGCATAAACGCTATTCCCCTGAATATTCAGGTCAATGCAGTTAGCTGTAAGGGCTGTCATGGTGGGACTCCGTTAAAAACTGTTTGATTTGATTTTAACGGTGAGATGGTGAAGAGATGAGCAGCAATATGTCAGCGGGAAGTGACAATTTGAGGCAGAGTTAGCGCCTGGTTTTGTGGGGTAAAACACATAACGCTACAGGTGATTACCCTGATGAATATTTCGCCAGGGTAATTATATAGTTAGTGTATACCCACCATTCGTAACAGCGCGGTTACCACTGCGGCGGCAACGATCACCACGATCAGCGGCATCTTACGCCAGGCGAGAAATACCGCAAAAGCCACGCCGAGTACGCGCGCCATTCCGGCAAAGTGTTCGCCCTCGTAAAAGGTGGTCGCCAGCGCAACGGAGAACAGTAATACCGTTGCGGCGTCGGAAAGCAGCGCCTGCGAGCGTTCTGAGAACGCTAAACGGCTTCCAAGCTTGGCTCCCCCTAAACGCATTAAATACGTTCCCACAGATAACATGGCGATACCGACGATAAACAGCGTCATGTTGCCCATTATTTTTTCCTCGTCAGTAAGCCAAAGAGTGAGAGCAAAACCGGTAAACCGACCGGCGCAAAGGGAATGGCGGCAAGCGACAACGTGGCGCCGCTACAGGCACGAATCAGCGTAGTGCGGTTTTTGAATGCCGGGACGACCAGAGCCAGCAGAATGGCAGGGAAGACGGCATCCAGACCGATGGTTTCCGGGGCAGGGAGCAGTTTGCCGACGCCTGCGCCGATCAGGGTGCCAACAGGCCAGAAAATTGCGACGCCCAGACCGCACAGCCAGTAGGCGGCTTTACGTTGCTCAGGCGTTTTTTGCGACAGGCCAAAGACCACGCTTTCGTCGTTCATAATATGACAGCCGAGGAAACTGGCAGCCTGGGTGCCTACCAGATCGCGCACGGTGACGCCGAACGGCACGTGTCGGGCGTTAACCAGTAAACCGGCAGCCGCAGCCGCCAGTGGATTACCACCGCTGGCGATAATGCCGATAAACATAAACTCGGACGCGCCCGCCAGCACAGTAATAGAGAGTACAAACGGTACCCACAGCGGGAAGCCGTACGCCATCGCCAGTGAGCCGTATGACATGCCGACTACACCGACGGCCAGACAGACTAAAAATATTGCTTTTATCGTGTCGCCTTTGAGACTGGAAAAATAATGTTTCATACCGTTTTAGCCATATCGAACGAGTTTCCATTATAATGAACGTGACTAATTGGCTTTACAAGTCGAACAATTCGTTCGATATAAAAAACATGGAGTCGTGAATGACCCAGCCCATCAGTATGATCGCGAAAAGTCTGGTGCGTGAACGTCAGCGTACCGGTTTGTCGCTGGCGGAGATTGCCCGTCGCGCGGGGATTGCAAAATCGACACTCTCGCAATTGGAAGCGGGCAATGGAAATCCTAGCCTGGAAACGCTCTGGTCGCTGTGTGTGGCGTTAGATATTCCCTTTGCGCGCCTGCTGGAACCGCAGGAGCAAAAAACGCAGGTGATTCGCCGCGGCGAAGGGACAAAAGTCGTGGCTGAGCAGGCCCACTATCAGGCCATTTTACTGGCCGCCTGCCCACCGGGTGCGCGGCGGGATATCTATCTGCTGCTGACGCAGCCGGGCGCGGATCGTATTTCACAACCGCATCCACCGGGATCGGTTGAACATATTATCGTAACGCAGGGTAAGGCGATGGTGGGATTGACGGAAGCGCCGGAGGAGTTAGGTGAGGGCGATTATATTTGTTACCCCGCCGATCAAGCGCATATCTTTAAAGCACTGGAGCCTGACACTCAGGCGATTCTGGTTTCTGAGCAGAGTTAATTGAACGCTTATTAAATAAAGGTGTGGCGATTATCGTTCGCGCCTTTATTATTTTTAATTATGTTTTATTGTTATTCATATAAAATTGTTTTTATTATTTTTAGTTAATTTCAGCACTATTGTTATATCCCTCACATTCTTACTTATATCTACGTTACACATAATAAAATCAGTATGATAATAAATATTAGCCTGCACTGGTGCCACGTTTTAATGTTCTGAATTTATTTCAGTCATCGGTATCGTATTACCTATAAAAATATTTTTTGGATTTGCATGTTGCGCGTCTTCCGGTCGGAAGACGTTGGACGATCTTTATTTCAAGGAAAGCAAATAATGAAGAAATCGACGTTAGCTTTAGCAATAGGTCTATTATTAGTGGCAAATAATGGCTTTGCTAAAACGCAAAAAATGACTCTGGAACAGCGGCTCGAACAACTGGAGGCTCGGCTGGAAGCTGCGGAAAACCGCGCGGCAAAAGCGGAAAATCAGGTGCAGCAATTGCAGGTACAGCAGGCTGCGGAGATCCAGGAAATTAAAGTTGCTCAGGGGAATACGCCAGTCAACGGCACTACGCCTGCGCAAGAGACCAAAAAGAACGCCACCACCCCTAACCTGGTGCTCTCCGGCTATGGCGATCTGAAAATCTACGGCGACGTGGAATTCAACATGGATGCGGAAAGCAACAAAGGCGTGCTGGCGGCAACCAATTCGAATGTGGGCGACCCAACCAATGAACGCTGGGATCTGAACGGACGTATCCTGCTGGGCTTTGACGGTATGCGTAAGCTGGACAACGGCTATTTCGCCGGTTTTTCAGCGCAACCGCTGGCTGACATGACGGGTTCGGTCAATCTTGATGACGCCGCTTTCTTCTTCGGTCAGGAAAATGACTGGAAAGTAAAAGTCGGTCGTTTCGAAGCTTACGATATGTTCCCGCTGAATCAGGATACCTTTGTTGAGCATTCAGGGCATACCGCCAACGATTTGTATGATGACGGTAGCGGCTACATCTACATGATGAAAGAAGGTCGTGGCCGTTCTGATTCCGGCGGCAGCTTCCTAATGAGCAAACAGCTCGATAACTGGTATTTCGAGTTAAATACCCTGTTGGAAGATGGCACCTCGCTGTATCAGGATAGCCGCTATCATGGTCGTGAAATATCGCAGGAGAAAAACGTGGCTTATCTGCGCCCGGTTGTCGCCTGGACGCCGGTGGATGCGCTGACGATTTCTGCGGCTATGGAATCGAACGTTATCAATAACGCCTATGGATATACCGATCCGCTATCAGGCAAGTTTGTCGATCAGTCCGATCGTACCGGTTACGGTATGACGATGACCTGGAACGGTCTGAAAGCCGATCCGGAAAATGGCCTGGTGTTTAACCTGAACACCGCTTATCTCGATGCGGATAACGAAAAAGACTTTACGGCGGCGGCCAACGTTCTGTGGAAGCGCTTTGAACTGGGCTATATCTATGCTCATAACAAGATCGACGAATTTAACAATCTGATTAAGCACGATGATAATGACTGGTTCTACAATGAGGGCACTTACGATATTCATACCATTCACGCGTCTTATTTAATTCCGAATGTAATGGATATGCAGAACTTTAATATTTATCTCGGCGCTTATTATTCGATGATCAACAGCGATAACAGCAATCCGGAGAATTATACCGACGACGACGACCGTTACGGCGCGCGTCTCCGTTTCAAATACTTCTTCTGATTTTCCGTTCTCAGGCGCCTGGATTCAGGCGCTTTTTTCTTATAGCCTGGTCATCAGGCTTTTATTTCCCCACCCAGTTATTTTTGATTTTGAACTTGTCGGCGCGGTTGTAGCTACACGAGTAGTTAAATGCCGTCCCGTCTTCCAGTTTGGTGACGCCGGAGACTTTCAGCATCGGTATGCCTGAGCAGGTGCCGGGTTGTGGGGAAATGGCGTGGATGACAAAACGAACGCAATGCTGCTGACGGGAGAAAAAGTTTCCTCCCCCGTCAGGGGAGGAAACAGAGCGGTTAAGGCAGATAAAACACTTCTTTTAGCTCAGCGCTGACCGGGCTGTTGTCCGGGTTTGCCGGCATGACATCACGCATATGCTTCCACCAACGCTGGCAAACATCGGTGCTGGCAACGGCGTTCCAGCGCTCTTCTGACTCAATCTCGACGGTGGCGAACAGCAGGTTGCGTTCCTGGTCGAGATAAATCGCGTAGTGATGGGCACCGTGCTCTTTCAGCACCGCTTCCAGTTCTGGCCAGATGGGATTGTGCCGACGTTGATACTCAACGTGCGCGTCGGCATTCACCTGCATCACAAAGGCCTTGCGGATCATAACGCCTCCAGATACAGCTCGCGGACCTCATCGCGGCTGGCGGTGCGTGGGTTACACGGCGCACATGGATCGGCCAACGCTTTATCCAGCCAGCCTTCAATATCCTCTTTCGTCACGCCAAGGGAACTAAAACCAGCCGGAATACCTACACGCTTGCTCAGGGCACGAATCGCGGTGATGGCCTCCATGCTTGCCGCTTCGTCGCTCATCCCGCGGGTGTCCACTCCCATCGCCTGCGCCACTCGGGCAAAACGCGCCACGGCGTTCGGGCGGTTAAAGTTTTCGATAATCGGCAGCAGGATGGCATTGCAGACGCCGTGCGGCAGGTTGTGGGTCGCGCCTGGCTGGTGAGCCAGCGCATGCACCAGACCCAGACCCAGACCAGCACTGTTGAATGCCATACCCGCCAGATACTGACCAAACGCCATTTGCTCACGGGCCTCGAGGTTATGACCATCGTCGACCGCTTTCGGTAGCCACAGGTTGATCAGGCGAATTGCTTCCAGGGCGTTGGCGTCGGTGAGCGGATGCGCGCCAACGGAAACATAGGCTTCCACCGCGTGAGTCAGGGCGTCCATGCCGGTTGCGGCGGTAACGGAGGCTGGGATTTCCAGCATCACGCTGGCGTCATCCACGGCGATATCCGGGATGATGTTCGGGTCGATGATCACCTCTTTGACCTTGCGGGCAGAGTCGATAATGACCGCGTTGCTGGTCATCTCTGCTGCTGTACCAGCAGTGGTATTGATGGCAACCAGCGGCACGCCCGCATTTTTCACTTTGCCCACGCCGGAGTAAGCGGTAGAAGGGCCAGGGTTGGCGGTCAGGATCTTCACCGCTTTGGCGGTATCGATCGGGCTGCCGCCGCCGAAGGCGATAATATAGTCACATTCCGCCCCCTGATATGCCGTAAAACCTTTCTGTACCAGCTCTTCTGTCGGATTCGGGAACACCTCATCAAACAGGTGGTAAGACATTTGATGTTCATCCAGTGCGGCAAATAGGCTATCCAGCAGGCCCAGCTTCACCAGTTGACCATCGGTGACGATCAGCGCTTTGCCCCATTGTTTATTCGCCACGAGATTCACCATATCGGCAATCGCGCCGGCGCCATGCAGGCTAATTTTTGGCAGTGCCAACATAAAGCTCATCACTATTCTCCTTAAAAAAAATCCCTGGTGCCCGATGGCATTACGCTTATCGGGCCGACGGTGAAACGTGCATCGTCATGTAGGCCGGATAAAGCGAAGCCGCATCCGGCGTTGAGTTGGCAGGTATCAGTACAGCTCTACGGCGCTTGCCAGCGGAGTCACGCCAAAGCGTTTAGCCAGTGCTACCAGCTCTTCACGCGTGATGGTCTGCTTCATACCGCCCATCGAATAGATTTTGACTAAAACTTCGGCGGATTTTTCTGCGGTATCTATCAAGCCAAATGCTTCGTCGAGGGAGGGACCGCTGCCGAACACGCCGTGGAACGGCCACAGTACCAGCGAGTGTTTCTGCATTTCCTCGGCGGTTGCCTGGCCGATTTCATCCGTACCCGGCACCATCCACGGCAGAATGCCGACGCCATCCGGGAACACCACCAGACACTCGGTGCTGCCTTCCCACAGTTTGCGGGTAATCAGCGGGGTGTTGTTTTCCAGCACGTAGGTCAGGGCGATCAGGTTGGTAGCATGGCAGTGCATGATCACGCGGTCTTTGCCGTTCGTCGCTTTAATACGCTCGCAATGGGAGAGGAAGTGAGCCGGCAACTCGGAGGTTGGCACCGCTTCGTGGGTCAGGCCCCAGAGGATGTGGTAGCCCGCGCCGTCGCTGTCTACTTTCACCACGCCCAAATTTGCCGCGGGATCGAGCTGAACGTTACGGAAAAATTTACCGGAACCGGTGACGATAAACGGCGTGTTAGCCAGCAAAGGCATTGGCTGACTTAGCGCGATATAGCGCGGTTTTTCGTGGAAATCGGCGCTAAATGGCGCAATGTCAGCCTCATCCAGACGCAGTGTCAGGTTGCCGCCGTTACGTTCGTCCCAGCCTTTCAGCCACGCGTCGGAAGTGGCTTTGATCATCCCCTGGACGAACCAGGAATTAGTCATGTTTTGCATATTCGGTGATCCTGTTGATTGCCCGATCGTTATCGGGTCTTACGTAGGCCGGATAAGTGAAGATCCATCCGGCAATCGTCTTTCATTCATTGCCGGATAGCGACGTGGGGCGTCATATCCGGCCTGTAAGCCTGGTGTCACGGTTAGCTACGTTTGCTCAAAATCTCTTTCTCATAGGCGCGCACGCTGTCCAGCCACTGACTTCCTGCTGGCGTGTCGTGACGCTGGCAGTACATCTCCCACACGGCTTGCCACGGCAGCGATTTTTGCTCTTCCAGCAAGGCCAGACGTGCGGTGTAGTCGCCGCTGGCTTCCAGCTGACGCAGTTGTTCGGTCGGTTCTAACAGCGCGCGCAGCAGGGCTTTTTTCATATTGCGAGTGCCGATAACCCACGCGGCGATGCGGTTAATAGAGGCGTCGAAGAAGTCGAGGCCGATGTGTACGCGGTCAAACAGGTTGTGGCGGACTATCTCGCTGGCAATCGCCTGCGTTTCGTCATCCAGCAGCACCACGTGATCGCTGTCCCAGCGCACCGGACGGCTGACGTGCAGCAGCAGACGCGGTACGTACAGCATGGCGGCGGAGATTTTGTCGGAAATCACTTCAGTCGGATGGAAGTGACCCGCATCCAGGCACAGCGCAGTCTGACGGCTGGTGGCGTAACCCATATAGAACTCGTTGGAGCCCACGGTGTAGCTTTCGGCGCCGATGCCAAACAGCTTGCTCTCGACGGCGTCGATATGGTGCGCCGGGTCGAGTTTTTCGCTGATCACTTCATCCAGTGCTTCAAGCAGACGTTGGCGCGGCGCTAACCGGTCAACGGTAATGTCTTTCATGCCATCCGGGATCCAGATATTCATCACCGACGGCGTACCCAACTGCTCGCCAAAATACGCTGAGACGCGACGGCTGGCTTTGCAGTGGTCAATCCAAAACTGGCGAATGGTGTCATCGGCGTGGGCCAGCGTGAAGCCGTCGGCGCTCAGCGGGTGAGAGAAGCAGGATGGGTTGAAATCCAGCCCTAACTGGTTTGCTTTCGCCCACTCGACCCAGTTTTTAAAGTGTTCAGGTTTGATTTGGTCGCGGGCAACCGGCGTATCGGACTCCAGATAGATCGCGTGCAAATTCAGACGTTTTGGACCCGGGATCAGGCTCAGCGCCTGCTCCAGATCGGCGCGCAGCTCGGTTGCGTTACGCGCTTTGCCCGGATAGTTGCCGGTAGCCTGAATACCGCCTGTGAGCGAGCCTTCTGGATTCTCGAAACCGGCGACATCATCGCCCTGCCAGCAGTGCATGGAGACCGGCAGACGATCGAGCTGGCGTAAGGCCGCCTCGACATCAATGCCTACCGCGGCGAAACGTAGTTTTGCCAGTTCCCAGGCTTGTTCAAGTTGAGTGGTCATGCGCAAAGCTCCTTTGTCTGTCGTAGTGATGGAAACTGCGCCTGGTAGCGGGCAATTTCACTTTCAGGATTTGGAATGAAGGTGGTCAGGTCGTAGTTGGCACGCACCACCTGACGGAAATCATCAACGTTGTTAAGCTCGTCCAGCGTCATCAACTGGATGCCAATATTGCCGAGCGTGGAGGCCTCAATCGGCCCGGACATCACGCGAATACCGCAGGCATCCGCGCACAGCTGGTTCAGTAGGGCGTTCTGGCAGCCGCCGCCAACGATGTGCAGTTGGCTAAATGCTGCACCACGCAGTTGTGCCAGTTCTTGCAGAATGTCAGCGTATAGCAATGCCAGGCTGTCGAAGATACAGCGCGCCAGTTCGGCGTTTTGCTGGGGAACGGGTTGACCCGATTCACGACAGGCCGCCTGAATTTCCGCGCTCATATCGTCGGGGTTGATAAAGCGATCGTCGTTCGGGTTAATCAGGAATTGGCAGGCCGGCAGCGCTTGCGTTTGGGCAATAAGCGTTGGCAGGTCGGTAATCTGGCGCTCTTTTAAAACGCGCTGGAGCAGCCACAGTCCCATGATGTTTTTCAGTACGCGGTAGCGCCCTTCCGCACCCCCTTCGTTGGTGATGTTCGCCGCCAGCGCCGCATCGTTGGTATACGGCGTTCTGCTCTCAAAGCCCATTAGCGACCAGGTACCGGAAGAGAGATACGCACTATTTTTATCGGCCAGCGGTGAAGCGATGACCGCGCTGGCGGTGTCGTGACTGGCGACGGCCACAACCGGAATTTGGTTTTTCTGCGGGCAAATCCAGTGACCAATGACGTTCCCCGGATGCGTCGGGCGACCAAACCAGGCTTTGTCTGCCCCGGTCCACGCCAGCAGCGTGTCATCCCAGTCGTCGGTGTTGATATTGACTAACTGGGTGGTGGTGGCGTTGGTGTATTCCCAGTTCAATTTGCCGGTCAGGCGAAAGCTGAAGTAGTCGGGGATCAGCAGGACATGTGCCACCTGCGCAAGCAGTTCTGGCTGCTGTTCAACCAGCGCACGTAGCTGATACAAGGTGTTAAACGGCAGAAACTGAATGCCGCTACGGCGGTAGATTTCACCTTTACCTGGCTGCGCCATCGCCTGTGACATAATGCCGGTCGTGCGGCTGTCACGGTAAGAGACCGGCAGACCAACACGTTGGCCGGCGTTATCGATCAATACGTAATCCACGCCCCAGGTATCAATGCCAATGCTGTCTATCCGAATGCCTTCATCACAGACTTTTTTCAGGCCAAGGCGAATGTCGTTTTCCAGGCTGTCGATGTCCCAGGTGTCAAAACCGTCCGTTTTTTGCAGACAGTTAACGAAGCGGTGGATTTCACGCAGCGTCAGGGTGCGGTGTTTACTGTCGTAACGTGCGAGCATTACGCGCCCACTGGATGCGCCGAGATCGACAGCGACACAATGGCGAAAAGTCATGGCGAGGTCCTTCTGAGTTTTATTGCACTCAGTCTAAGAACCCCGAATAAAGCGTACCTTCTTGACAGTGACAGCCCCAATTAGCGGCTGGCAACATGGCAAAGGTGAACGTGATGTTGTTCACAGTTTCCACTAATCGCGCGGATTTTGGCGGATGTGACGCCTTCCGCATTTCCCGATCTTTCCCGCCATTTCTTGAAGAATTAACCGTGTTTACGCACTTTGGCGTCAAAAAATTAAGGTGAGGGTAGGAACCCTTAATTACTATTCAGCCATATTCGTTAATCAGGGGGAGCCGTCATGACCGTACTGCATTGCGTGGATTTTTTTCCGACAGGTAAAGCGCCAGTGGCTATTGAACCGCGGCTTCCTCAGCCCGCGTTTCCTGAACATCATCATGATTTTCATGAAATTGTGGTGGTCGAACATGGAACGGGGATCCATGTGTTCAACGGACAGCCTTACACCATCAGCGGCGGTACGGTGTGTTTCGTCCGCGATCATGACAGGCATTTATATGAACATACTGACAATCTGTGTCTGACCAATGTTTTGTATCGCTCTCCGGATGCGTTTCAATTTCTGGCCGGGCTGAATCAGCTTTTACCTCAGGAACAAAATGGGCAGTATCCCTCCCACTGGCGCGTAAACCAGGGCGTACTGCAGCAGGTTCGTCACCTGGTGGGGCAGATGGAGACGCTCGGCGAGGAGATGGATACGCCCACGGCGGCAAATCGCGAGATCTTGTTTATGCAGTTGCTGGTACTGCTACGTAAAAGCAGCCTGATGGAAGCGGCGACCGATAACGATGCGCGGCTTAACCTTTTGATGGCATGGCTGGAGGATAACTTTGCCGAAGAGGTGTGTTGGGAGGCGCTGGCCGAGAAGTTTTCGCTCTCTTTACGCACTCTGCATCGCCAGCTTAAACAGCAAACAGGATTGACGCCGCAGCGCTACCTTAACCGTCTGCGACTGATTAAAGCCAGGCATCTGCTCCGCCACAGTGATGACAGCGTGACTGATATCGCTTATCTCTGCGGTTTCGGTGACAGTAACCACTTTTCGACGCTTTTTCGCCGTGAGTTCGAGTGGTCGCCACGCGATATTCGTCAGGGGCGTGACCTTATAGCGGGAAGCAGCCTTCAGTAACGCGAAAGCTATCAACGTTTTTTACCGTCCGTTTGCTGATAATCATACCCTTTCATGCCGGATAAGCGCAGCGCATCCGGCAAGCGTACAGGTTGAGGTGATGTGATGGCGAATCATCTGGTTCTTTTGAAATCAGACTTTTTTGCGCATGAGCAGCAGGCTGTCGCCGTGGCCGATCGTTATCCGCAGGATGTCTTTGCTGAGCATACCCACGAGTTTTGCGAGCTGGTTCTGGTCTGGCGCGGCAATGGTCTGCATGTCCTTAACGATCGTCCGTACCGGATAACCCGTGGCGATCTGTTTTACATTCGCGCCGAAGATAAACACTCCTATACCTCCGTTAACGACCTTGTGTTGCAAAATATCATCTACTGCCCGGAGCGGTTAACGCTGAATGTTGACTGGCAAGGGGCGATCCCCGGATTTGACGGTACGCCGAGGCAGCCGCACTGGCGACTCGGCAGCGTTGGCATGACCCAGGCCAGACAGGTGATAAGCCAGCTTGAGCATGAAAGTAATCAGCGCGATGCGCAGGCCTTTACCATGGCTGAGCTGCTGTTTGGTCAACTGGTAACTCACCTTAAACGTCATCGTTATGCCACGGATACGCTCCCGGCGACGTCAAGTGAAACGCTGCTGGATAAACTGATCACCGCGTTAGCCGGTAGCCATGAGCATGCGTTCGAACTGGATACGTTTTGCGAGCGTGAACGGTGCAGCGAACGCGTTTTGCGCCAGCAGTTCCGCAGCCAGACCGGGATGACGATCAACCATTACCTGCGGCAACTGCGCATTTGCCATGCTCAGTATCTGTTATCGCATACTGAAAAGCTGATTGGTGAAGTTGCTATGCAGTGCGGTTTTGAAGACAGTAACTATTTTTCGGTGGTATTTAACCGCGAAGTCGGGATGACGCCAGGGCAATGGCGCCATCGTAGTCGGGTGACACCATAATATATAAATCTGGTTTATATATTGCAGTGGCGTTTTGATACATATTCGGACTAAATCAGACATAATGAGTGAATACTCTGTGCAATAAATCACAGTTGCTCTTTTATTTTTGTTTTATTCTCAGCAAACTTATTTATCGGAGTAACGTTTGTGTTGACCAACTCTATAATCATCAAAAGTCTGCTTTTAATTTTGCTATCTTGCGATCGCAAAATTAAACGTATGCTTGATTATTTTTGCTGGTTTAATTCCGTTAACGATCTGGCTGAAAATGATATCGCCGAGCAGGAGTGTATGGATACGCAAATGGCGCGCGAATGGTCCAGCCTGTGGGACTGCGCCAGCGAAGCTATCGGCGCGAGCGTACGTCAACGCTGTCATCGTCCTGCCCGTTTTGGCCTGCATTTCCCACAGGCGCTGCTGTGCCGTCGCAAACGTGACGAGCTGGCCTTCAGTTTCCGTAACTCCAGCCTGCACCAACTGTTAGTTTGCCGCCATGCCAGCGGCGCTGACGGTGAAAGCCAGGTTTATCAATTTGTTAGTCCTATATAAAGCACAATGCGCACTTTCGCCATTGTGCTTTTTTTATTGCCTGAATCTATGAGGAATCATTATGTACATTGTTTGTGTTGCAGCTTGTCCGACCGGCGTTGCTCATACCTACATGGCTGCGGAATCGCTTGAAATCACGGGGAAAAACCGTGGGCATGAAGTTAAAGTGGAAACGCAGGGGAGCATTGGCGCTGAGAATGAAATTACGCCAGAGGATCTGGCGCGCGCTGACGCGGTCATCATTGCTGCCGACGTTGCGATTAGCGGGAAAGAGCGTTTCGATGGCATGGTGAAGCTCGAATGCAGCGTCTCTGATCCCATCAAATTTGGCGATGCGGTGTTTGAAGCAGTAGAGCAGGAGGTTGCAAATGGCTAAGTTTCAGGGGGGAGACAAACCGTCTACCGGGATAGAGGTCAAGAACGCCATTATGACCGGCGTTTCATGGATGCTGCCGTTTGTCATTGCTGGAGCTGTGCTAATGGGGATCGCCCGTATCGGCGCTTCTCTCTACGGTATTGATAACATCTGGGATGCCAGCTACGAGCAGGCCGGCATGGTGGTGCAGTTGCTGCACAAATTTGATGGTTTCGGCGGGCTGGCGCTGTCCCTGATGTTGCCGGTGGTGGCCGGCTATATCAGCTTTGCGCTGGCGAACAAACCGGGTCTTGCGCCGGGGATGATTGGCGGACTGCTGGCGAGTAACCTGGGAACGGGTTTTCTCGGCGCGCTGGCGGCCGGTTTTGTCGCGGGCTATATCGTTCGCGCCCTGAACCGCTACATCAAATTGCCGAAGGCGCTCTCCTCTGCTGTGCCTATTTTCATTCTGCCAGTCGGTGGTACGCTGCTGACCTGCGTGGTGATGGCATTTATTATCGGTACGCCGCTGGCGGCGTTGAATCACGGCATGGAAAGCTGGCTGTTATCCATGTCCGGCACGAACAAAGTGCTGCTGGCGGCGGTCATTGGCGGCATGGTTGGGTTTGATCTCGGCGGCCCGATTAACAAGGCGGCGGTGACGACGGCAATGGCGTTACTGGCCTCCGGTATTTATGACCCAAACACCGCCGCGCAGGTGGCGATTATCGTGCCGCCAATTGGTCTGGGTGTCGCTACGCTGCTGTGGTCGTCACGCTTCCCGGAATCCCTGCGTGAGGCGGGTAAAGCCTCTACGTTGATGGGGCTGATTGGTGTTTCGGAAGGCGCCATTCCGTTTGCGCTGTCAAACCCAAGAATTATTGTCGTCAACGTGATTGGCTCGGCGGTGGGGGCGGCGATGGCGGTAGGATTAGGGGCGGTAAACCATGCGCCGATCTCCGGTTTTTACGGCTGGCTGGCGGTAGAAAAATGGCCGATTTATGTGCTCTCGATTGTCTGCGGCTCGGCGATTATCGCCTGCGGCTCATTGTTGATATTCCGTGGCCCGACAGCCACGCCTGAGGTGAGAAAAGAGACGGCGGCGCCGAAATTTAAAGCCAGCCGTTAGACGTACTACTGAATTAATATTTCCCTATGTTTAGCGCGGGTAAATATCCGTGCGGGTTACCTACGCCTTAAAACAGGAATAAACGAAATGAAAACGGTTCATTTAATTCAGCATACGCACTGGGATCGTGAATGGTATTTTACGGAGAATGATTCCCAGGCTCTGCTTTATTATTTTATGGCAGATCTTATCCAACATCTTGAAGCGGATGAATCATTAGGTCCATTTATGCTTGATGGCCAAACGGTGGTGCTGGAAGATTATTTCCAACTGGCACCAGAAAACCGCGAACGCGTGCAGGCGCTGGTGAAAGCCGGACGTTTGTTAATCGGTCCCTGGTATACACAGACCGATTTTTTGGTGGTTGGCGCTGAGTCCATCACCCGCAATCTGCTGCTGGGGCAGGCAGACTGTGACGAGATAGGGCCGAGAATGGCGGTCGGTTATGTGCCGGACTCCTTTGGCCAGAGCGCACAGTTGCCCATGTTCCTTAATCAGTTTGCCATCGACCACGCGGTTATCTGGCGCGGCTGGAGCGAGTACGACACGCCGTTTACCGAGTTCCGCTGGCGAAGCCAGGGGGGCAGCGTGGTGACGACGGCGGTATTACCGCAGGGTTATGGGTGCGCTAAGTGGTTGCCGACGGATGCCAACCAGGCCTGGCCGCGCCTCTCTGCGGTTATGGAAAAGCAGGCGGCATTTAGCCGCAGTACGCAGCTACTACTGCCGAACGGTAACGATCAGTCACCGTTTGAGTACGGCGTTCCGGCAATGCTCGACACGCTGAATCAGGAACAAACGGCGTACCGCTTTATTCGCAGCGACTTTAGCCGTTACTTTGCCGCACTGGCGGATACGCCGCTGGCGATCTTTGAGGGCGAACTGCTAAGCCCGAAATATATGCGTATCCATCGCGGTATTTTTTCTACCCGCATGGATATTAAACAGGCCAACGTCCGGCTGGAGAACTTCGTCAGCCGTCAGCTAGAACCGCTGCTGAGTGTGGCCTGGACGCTGGGGTTGCCCTATCCGCAGCGCGCCATTGAGACAATATGGCGCGAGGCGATGAAATCCCACGCTCACGATAGCATCGGTGGGTGTAACGCCGATCGCGTGAATGCAATGGTGAAGGCGCGTTTGCTCTCGGGTCAGGAAAAAGCCGAGCGCCTGTACGAGCTGAATATGCAGATGTTGGCAAACGGCATTACGGCGCAGCAACAGGGTAAAAAAATCATCGTCTTTAACGCGCTGCCGTCGGTGCGCGATGGCCTGGTGGCGCTGACGCTCTACCTACCCGGTGAGGCGTTCCGCATTGTTGACGAGCAGGGACAACCCTGCCGCTGGCAGATTATGCGTGAGACATCGCAAGATATGTCCGTCATTGTTCAGGAGCTGTCCAATAGTCCCGATCCCGTCTTCTATCGGCGGTGCGATATTTTACTGGAGGTCGCATCGCTCCCCGCCTGCGGCTATACCACCCTTTATCTGCAAGATGAGTGCGCCCCCGGATTTGCTGTGCCGTCCTCAACAGAAGAGGCGCTGGAGAATCCGTGGTTACGCCTGACGCTGGAAGGCGAACAGGTTGTTCTGGTCGATAAGCGCAGCGGTAAGCGCTGGGATAACCTTATTCAACTGGTGGACGGCGGCGATGCCGGTGACACCTATAACTATTCTCCACCAGAGGATGACTGGCGCGTTACCGGCGCAGGGGCGCTGCTTCACGCCGACTGGCAGCGCGGCGCGCTGGTGGACACGTTGTCGCTAAGCTGGTCTATCGCAGCACCGCACACGCTGGCCGACAGGCAGGAGCACCGTTGTAATGCACGACTGGATGTCAGCATGGTGGTCATGCTGGATCACCAGCGCCCGACGCTGGACCTCCAGGTTAGCGTCAACAACACCTTGCACGATCATCGTTTACAGGTGGAAATTCCTGCTGATGTCTTTACCGATGTCCATTTTGCCGATCAACCGTTTGGTCTCATTCGTCGCGCCAACCGACCGGCCACGCTGGATGTCTGGCAGCAGGAAAATTGGGGTGAAGCCCCGGCATCGCTGTGGCCAATGCAAAGTCTGGTAATGATGCATGATGGCAAGCAGGGCATCAGTGTGGTGACGGATGGGCTGCGAGAATATGAAATTCCCGCAGAACGCCCATCGGTTATCGCCATTACGCTACTGCGTAGCGTGGGTTGGCTGGGACGTGCCGGTATGCCGTGGCGTCCGGGACGCGCATCCGGTATGGCGTTGCCTTCCCCAGACTCACAGATCCCAGGCGAATTTAGCGCCCGCTTCGCGCTCATCCCGTTGTGCGATGGTGAAAGCCCGAACTTCTGGCGTGAAGTCGAAGCCTGGCGCACACCGCCAGTTGGCTGGCTGGATTCCGGCTGGGCGCGTTTTAAAACTAATCCACACGCGCTGACATTCCCGACAGTCTACAGCCTGCTGCACTGGGAGACACCACTCCATTTCAGCACCTTGAAAAAAGCGCAACGTGAAGATGCGCTGATTTTACGCGGCTGGAACCCCGGCTCGCAGCCGCAGATCAGCTCAACGCCGGTTGCTGATGCGACAGTGCGCGAAGTTACGCTGGCGGAAAAATCGCTGAACTCATCGCATGAAACGATACCGGCCTGCACGCCGATCTCATGGCGTATTACGCCTGCAGCCAGAGGATAATATTGTGTTAAACATTCGTTTTACCTGCCCGTTGCCAAATGGTCTACATGCCCGCCCCGCCAGTGCGTTAGAGCAGCGCGTCAGCGCATTTCAGGCTCGCGTTCAAATAGGCAATCTGCGTAACCAGCGTCAGGCCGATGCCCGTAGCGTGTTGGCGATGATTGGGACCGATATTTTGTATCAGGACCCGTGTGAACTGGTGATTGAGGGCGAGGATGAATCTGCCGCGCATCAGGCGCTGACTCAGTTTGTGAGGCAAGAGTTTGCCGCGTGTGATGAACCCGTTGCCCGGACGCCGGAACGGGTGGAGCAACCTCTGCCGGTTTTTCTGGCGCAGACCCGTGCGGAGTGGGTGCGCGGTAACGGCGTGAGCGCTGGGCTGGCGCAAGGGGTGGCAATGCATCTGGGCGTGCCGGATCTGTATCAATTGGCAGAACAAGAGGCGGTGGCGGCGCCGGCTGTACAGCGAGCCGCGCTGACGGCGGCACTTGAGCAAGTACGCCGCGAGCTGCACGACGCATTACCGCATACGCAGGGAGAAGCCGCAGCGGTGCTACAGGCTCATGTCAAACTGCTGGACGATGCGCTCTTCGAAACCTCGCTACTTACCGACCGTACAGCGCGCAATGCGCTGGCAGCATTGGCGCTGGCGCTGGATGAACTGAGCGCGCCGCTGCGCGAAAGTCGCAGCGTCTACCTACAACAGCGGGTGCTGGATTTACAGGATTTGGGCCTGCGTCTGGCGGCGCATCTCACCGCGCAGCCGCTGATGCCGCAAACGGCATTGTCGCAAGATACCATCGTTATCAGTCCGGTTCCCATAACGCCAGGCCAGTTTCTGGCGCTGCGCGGCCCGCATCTGAAAGGTGTGGTGATGGGCGCGGGCGGGGAAACATCACATACCGTCATTCTGGCGCGATCGTTTGGGGTTCCGCTGCTGAGCGTAGAGGCGGCGGAAGCGGGGCGTATTCGCGGTGGTGAAGCGCTGCTGCTCGACGCTCGCCACGGGGTGGTGGTGGTGTCACCGGATGAGCAGGCTCTGCGGTGGTATCAACTGGAAGAGGACAAACGTCAGCGCCTTGAGGCGCGTTTACAGCCGCTTATTCAACGCCCTGGGGCGACGCAAGAGGGCGAACGGGTGACGGTGCTGGCGAATATCGCGCTGGCTGCGGAAGTGGAAGCGGCATTTGCCGCCGGGGCGGAGGGGATTGGTCTGTTCCGCACTGAAATGCTGTTCTGCGAACGAGCCGCGCCGCCTGACGAGGAGGAGCAGTACCAGGCCTATCGTCATGTGCTGGAACAGGCGCGGGGGCGTAAAGTGGTGATCCGTACGCTGGATATTGGTGGCGATAAACCCTGTGACTATCTGGCGATGCCGCCGGAGGAAAACCCGTTTCTTGGCTGGCGCGGCATCCGCCTGTATCCCGAATTTATGTCGATTTTCCGTCCTCAGATACGTGCGCTACTGCGCGCCAGCGCCGCCGGACCGTTGCACATTATGGCGCCGATGGTGACTACGCTTGCTGAGGTGAAGTGGCTGCGTGAACAGTTCCAGCAAACAGCGGCGCAACTGCTGGCCGAGGGGGCGGCGGTTGGGCAGTGGTCGCTGGGTATTATGGCGGAAGTGCCATCCGTGCTTTATCTGCTGGAGAAAGCCGCTGCGTATATCGACTTTGTTTCGATTGGCAGCAACGACCTGACGCAATACTTCCTGGCCTGCGACCGGGGCAACGCGCAGGTTCGACATCTCTACAATTATTTTGACCCCGCGTTTTTACAGTTACTGAAGGAGATGACGGCACGCGCGCAGCGGGCCGGTATTGAGATCAGCCTGTGCGGCGAGATGGGCGGCGACCCGTCGGCGCTGGCGCTACTGTTGGGCGTTGGTTTACGACAGATCAGCATGTCCTCAAGCCGTATTGCGCCAGCCAAGGCGCGCTTAATGACCTTAACCCTCGCGCACAGCGAGCAGACGCTGGAACGGGCATTAGCTTGTGAAAGTGGTCAGGACGTGGCGGTACTACTTTCACAACAGGTGGCGGCGCAAGCAAAACCCGTGTTTGATCCCGCCCTGATCCTGCTCGATCGGGCGATTACCCGTAAAGCGGAGGCGATTAAGGTGCTCACCGATAATCTTGAGGTCGAACAGCGGGTCTTTTCCGGCTCAGCCGTTGAAGAGGCTATTTGGCAGCGTGAGGCGATTTTCTCTACCGCATTAGGATTTGCGATTGCGCTTCCGCACTGCAAATCGGCGGCGGTCGCGCACAGTAGCGTGTCGGTGATGCGTTTGAGTGAGCCGCTGGCGTGGAGCGACGAGGTGGATGTCTCGCTGGTTATCATGCTGACGGTGAGCGAGCAGGAGAAGGGCGATCATATGAAAATCTTCTCCCGTCTGGCGCGTAAGTTGATGCATGTGGAGTTCCGTGAGCAGTTGCTTGGCAGCATGTCGCCGCAGGATGTCGCCGTGCATCTGGCACAGGAAATGGCGGGATAAATCATGGTACAGAATCCTCGCCGGGCGTTCATTATGCTGTCGGCTGTCTTTTTTTACTGGGGCGTCCTGACGGCAATTAATAGCGCCACGATTCCCTTTTTCCGGCAAGTTTTTTCGCTTTCATGGCGAGACTCGATGTTGGTAAATGTGGCGTTTTATCTCGCACCGTTTGTGATTTGTTTACCGTGTTCAGGCTGGATGGCGCGTTTAGGGTATCGCAGCGCACTCTTACTGGCGTTGATACTTGCCGCAAGTGGTTCGGTGGTGATTGCCGTATCGCTCTGGCTGGCGTCATTTGCCGGTTGCCTGGTGGGGATTTTCATTGTGGCGATGGGGGTTGCGGCGATGCAGGTGGTCGCAAACCCTTATGTTAATCGGCTTGGCGAGGCGCAAAGTGCGGCTGGACGCCTCAGTCTGGCGTCGTCCATCAACTCCCTCGGGGCGGCGCTGGCGCCTGTCGTCCTGGCGGTTGTTCTGGCTGGCTCTGTCATTTCAGTTCCAGGGATGTATCTCGGTTTGATGCTGGTGGGAGGCATACTGCTGGTTGCGTTATACCGTTTTTCAATTGCTGATTTTCGTGACGCGCACGAGAATATTTTTTCTGCGATTCGTGCGCTCAGGCGCTATGCGCAGTTTCGTACTGGGGTGAGTGGCATTCTTGTTTACGTTGGCGTTGAAGTCAGCATTGGTACTACGGCTCTCAGCTATCTTCACGACCCATCTTTGGGCGGGTTTTCGCTTGCACAAGCGACCTCCTTTATCGCGTTGTACTGGGGCGGTGCATTGGCGGGGCGGTTTTTGTATGGCTTGCTGGCTCACTGTTGCCGACCTCAGTTGTTGTTTTGCCTGTGTTCTTCGGGAGCGGTACTACTAACCGTTGCCGCGATAGTTTTCGCTAACCGTTTTGGCGGCTATTGTCTGCTGGCGACGGGACTCATGAACTCGGTGATGTATCCCATTATTTTCTCTCGCACGCTCTCCGGCCTTGATCGCTATGCGGCATCTATTTCTGCTTGCTTGATTATGGCGGGCATTGGCGGCGGGGTGCTGCCCTTTATCCAGGGGATGGTTATTGATGCTATTGGCCTGCGTTTGAGCTTTTGGGTGCCGGTTATCGGGTATCTGTTTTTATTGCTGAACGGATTTAAGCTATACGCTCGAACGGAGGTATTTTGTGAGTAACGCCATCATTATTTGGTTAATATTTGGTTAATTTAAGGTAGTTCAACGGAAACTGATTCTGGGTGATATTTAACCGTAAAGTTGGGATGACGCCGAGCCAGTGGCGTCATCTCAGTACCCAACATGATTAGCTGGCCATTCCCAGACCAACAATGTTTGCCGCGACAATGATCACTACGCAGCCAAGACTTAGCACGCTGACCGGACGTCTCCCTGCATTGCTCCACTCTTTCATGATCAGGCCCACGATACCGCCGCACAGGACGTAGAAGCTCATGTGCAGCATCCAGCTCATGTAGTCATACTGTGCTGGAATTTTGGCATGGCCCCAGGCGTAAAAGAAGAACTGGAGATACCACATCAGGCCAGCAAGCGCAGAAAACAGGATATTGCTGATAATCAGCGGTTTTGCTAAAGAGAAATCGGCCTTTACTGACAGGTTTTTCATTTTTGCCAGACGAATGAAGCAGTATCCCAGATTGATCACCGCACCACCGCCCATGATGACTACGTAGCTTGGCAGGGCGACATACAGCGGATCGATACCGAGTGTTGCAGCGGCTTCGTGCATTGGTTTAGCCGCATCCATGGCAAAGGACATCCCCGCGGAGAAAAAGCCGCACATCACCGCCAGTATCAGACCTTTTTTCAGATTGAACTCTTCGGCTTTGATGCCCATCTTGCGCTCTTTTAACTGTCCGGCGCGGGTGACAATCGCCACTCCGATCAGGGCGACCAGCACGCCGAGCAGGGTCATACGTCCGCCTGGTGTGCCAATGAGCACGTCAAATTTACCGGCAATGATTGGCGTCATTAAGGTACCAACAATTAGCGTAATGCCGATAGCGATCCCGATCCCCATCGACATACCGAGATAGCGCATAGTCAGGCCATAGTTGATATTACCAATCCCCCACATGGCACCGAATAAAAATACCGGCAGCAGGGTGGACGCACTGAATGAACTGTAATAGGCCCAGAAGTCCGGCAGAAGGATCGCGCTGACGAGCCAGGGAAGGATCAGCCATGAAACAAAACCACCTATAGACCACATGGTTTCCCAGGACCAGTGTTGTACCTTTTTAAAAGGGGCATAGAAACAAGCGGCACTAGCGGCACCGATTAGATGCCATATTATCCCCATCGTAATTGCGTTACCCATTCTGTTTCCTTTTGAATTATCGATTTGGCAGGATGAAAATCACCCGTTTTGATGTTCAAAAGTCTAAAGAGTGAGCAATAGATTAACCTTCAGCATGCTGCCGTGGGATGAGTAATGCTGGCAAAATTCAGGGGATGAAAGGGATATTGATCACAAATGCGGCTCCGCCCCTCTTTTTTGAGAAGGGCGGAAATATAGAGGATTAGCAAATTCTTACTGCCTGAATACCCAGTAGCCAGGCGAGTTTTTCCAGTGCCTCGCCATGGTGCCCCAGGCCAATGCTGCAATGATGAGCTGGGCCGCCCATGCACCATTGTGTGGTGAACTCGCGAGCTGATAACGGGAAGCGATAGCGGCTATTGGTGTTGCCAATATCCAGGACTTCACCTGGTACAGCTTCACCTTCGGCATACTGTAAACGCACCCCGTTTTCGGCATCTTCAATTACCGAAAGAAAGGTCACCGGACCTGATTTCACGGTCATCTGGATAGATACACCTTTACCGGGTTTACCATGATAAACCGGCAGCGGCACCAGACTCACCGGACCATCCGCCATCAGCGGGTGTGCCGGACCGTCATGTCCCCACAAAACAGCATCATCATTAAATTCAATGCCATATGGTTCTGAGAATGAACCGCCAGCCCCCAGAAGTTGCTGAATTTTCATCGCCAGCACATTTTTGATTTCATATTCTCCCGCTACGGGAATACCACGGTGGGTAAGCAGCGTGTTGCCGAGAATGATTGAGGTGATGATGTTCTCGTAAGCGTTGCCGTTACGGCCTTCATAGTAATAGGCTAGTGCACCGAGTTTATTCTGGGCAATTAGTTTATCCATGGCGCAGGCAGTGGTGAGTGCGCGGTTGAGCTCTGCAGGTTCGCATGCCGCATCCAACTGAAGTACACGGTGCATTTCCTGTCGTTTGGCGTTGAGGTCTGCCTCGCTGACCTGCTCGCGATATTCAGCCAACTCACACATTTCCAGTGGCTTAAAGCGCACGCCCATTTTGGCGGACAAATTCGTCATATTGCTGTAAACGTCTACCATGCCGTCATAATAGTGCCCGAGGACGCCGACCTGACAATTTGCCAGCATTTGACGAGCGTTAAGTGCCTGTAGCCACTGCGCCGTTTGTTGCCAGACATACTCATCGCCCTGTAATGCGCCAACAATCAACTGAAAGCGGATATTCGCACGGTTAAACACGTTTGCCAGTTCGGGGGCGCTGCAGGCCTGACAGTGCGCCAGCCACTCTCCAGTACGGCCTCCCCGATCGGGAATTTGACGGATTGTTGAATAAGGCAGCCCTGGCTCTGGCTGTAGGGCCAGAATAATGACCGGTTTATTGATACTCTGCACAAGCGGTAGCACCGTTGAGCTGAGCGCGTAGGTGCTGATGTAAAGACAGACAGCATCGACCGGCTGTTGCTGCAACCGTCTGATAAGGGCATCGGCTTTATCGACGTTATCAATCAGGCCGCCATTAATCACGCTGGCTTGTTGCGCCGTCAGGCGCTCATCAATTGATTGCAGATAGCCCTGAAGACGTGACTCCAGGCCTGTAAACTGGGGCCAGTATGTGTCGAGGCCGATACCAAAAAGGGCGATGTTGACAGACATAGCAATATTTCCTTGTGAGATAATTTTCAGACTATGTCGTGCTTTATCTCCCATGTCCTTCATGTCGCTGCCTATTTTCTACTCAGATTGGCAAAATCAGCCTGATTTTCCCAGTGATGCTCACACTTTTACCTCATAATAGCCATGTAAAAAGTACGGCATTGATAATCATTTTCAATATCATTTAATTAACTATAATGACCCAACTGCTTACGCGGCGTTAACACTGGCCGCCCGACAATACTGGAGATGATTATGAGTTATACACTGCCATCCCTGCCGTACGCTTATGATGCCCTTGAACCGCACTTCGATAAGCAGACGATGGAAATCCACCATACCAAACACCACCAGGCTTACGTAAACAACGCGAACGCTGCGCTGGAAAGCTTGCCTGAATTCGCGAGCCTGCCTGTTGAAGAGCTGATCACCAAACTGGATCAACTGCCAGCAGACAAGAAAACCGTACTGCGTAACAACGCGGGCGGCCACGCTAACCACAGCCTGTTCTGGAAAGGTCTGAAAACCGGTACTACGCTGCAGGGCGACCTGAAAGCGGCTATCGAACGTGACTTCGGCTCCGTGGACAACTTCAAAGCTGAATTTGAAAAAGCTGCGGCAACCCGTTTTGGTTCCGGCTGGGCGTGGCTGGTTCTGAAAGGTGACAAACTGGCTGTTGTTTCCACTGCTAACCAGGATTCCCCGCTGATGGGTGAAGCTATCTCTGGCGCTTCCGGCTTCCCGATCGTGGGCCTGGATGTTTGGGAACACGCTTACTACCTGAAATTCCAGAACCGCCGCCCGGACTACATCAAAGAGTTCTGGAACGTGGTGAACTGGGACGAAGCTGCCGCGCGTTTCGCAGCGAAAAAATAAGTTCTACGCTTTAGTAAGCCCCTGCAAGCGATGCTTGTGGGGGTTTTTTTGTGATCAAAATCAATATAAAAACAATGATCCACTTAAATTGAAACAAGGTTTTATTATGCGAGTGGGATCACTTTTATAGTCTCTATGAATGTCTATCTTCGTTTCATCAAGACGGGCGCATCTCATAAGCAAGATGCAATCGCCCATAAAAATTGCCCCATTTTTATGTCTACAGGTGATGGAAATGCAGATCAAACGAACGATAGAGAAAATCCCAGGCGGCATGATGCTGGTGCCGCTTTTTCTGGGCGCGTTGTGTCACACCTTTTCCCCCGGCGCCGGGAAATACTTCGGCTCCTTTACCAACGGTATGATCACCGGTACGGTGCCTATTCTGGCGGTCTGGTTCTTTTGTATGGGGGCGTCGATCAAGCTAAGCGCTACCGGTACCGTACTGCGTAAATCGGGTACGCTGGTCATAACCAAGATCCTGGTAGCGTGGGTGGTCGCGGCGATTGCTTCACGTATTCTGCCGGAACATGGTGTAGAAGTTGGTTTCTTCGCCGGGTTGTCTACGCTGGCGCTGGTGGCCGCCATGGATATGACCAACGGCGGGCTGTATGCCTCGATTATGCAGCAGTACGGCACCAAAGAAGAGGCCGGGGCGTTTGTCCTGATGTCGCTGGAGTCTGGCCCGCTGATGACTATGGTAATTCTGGGAACCGCCGGGATCGCTTCGTTTGAACCACACGTGTTTGTGGGGGCCGTATTACCGTTCCTGATTGGCTTTGCGCTGGGGAATCTGGACCCTGAGCTGCGGGAGTTCTTCAGCAAAGCGGTGCAGACATTGATTCCTTTCTTTGCCTTCGCGCTTGGTAACACCATTGATTTGAGCGTGATTGCGCAGACCGGTGTACTGGGTATTTTGCTGGGCGTGGCGGTAATTATCATTACCGGTATTCCATTGATTATCGCCGATAAACTGATTGGTGGCGGCGATGGCACAGCGGGGATTGCGGCCTCCAGCTCAGCTGGTGCGGCGGTCGCTACGCCAGTGCTGATTGCTGAAATGGTTCCGGCATTTAAACCGATGGCGCCGGCAGCAACTTCCCTTGTCGCCACGTCGGTGATTGTGACCTCCATTCTGGTGCCGATTATCACTTCCATCTGGTCGAAAAGAGTTAAAGCCAGGGCGGCGGAAATTGATATTCGTAGCGCCGTGAAGTAAGCCTCTTTTGCCGGATGGTCTGTTCCATCCGGCTTAACGATTTACGCTTTGACGACAAATACCTCATCGATGGTCCGACACTCACCCTCGTTCAACTCTCCGCCGGCATTTCGTGACACGCCGGTGCAATAGCCAAACTTACGCGATACCACGGTTTTGATGGTGGTGACGAAATCTTCGCCGATGGCGTAGATGGACATGTAGGTGCCAATCTGGTCCTGAATGTCGCGAAGTGCTGTCAGGTCGCCCTGTTTAAATGCTTCCCGTGCGCTGACAAACAGTTCAGGCATGACGTTGTTTAATCCTGAAATCACCCCCGCGCCGCCTGCCAGCAGGTTAGGAATGTAGTATTCGTCATAGCCGGACAACACGGCAAAATCCTCCCGTACGGCGCGGGTGGTCTGGATCATACTGCGAGTATGGGACTGGCAGTCGACGGTATCTTTAATGCCTGCGAAGTTGGGGAACTCGGCGGCGAGGGTGGCAACCAGTTCGGGCGTTAAATCGCAGCCAGTGCGCGCTGGAAAGTTATAGGCAAACCATTTGCCGCTGAGCTTCTGCCCCAACTGACGGAAGTAGCTCAGCAGCTGTTTTGCCGTTTGCCCGTAGTAGTAAGGCGGCAGGATCATCACGGCATCGTAATCGGCGCGATACGCTTCCTGCGCCATCAACAGCACATCATTCTGGCAGGTGGATGAGACGTTGGCGACCATCTTCAGCGAGCTCATGGCGCGGGCCTCGCGGATCAGTAGCAGCTTTTCTTCGAGCGTAAAGGAGGCAAATTCCCCGATGCTACCCATCAGCAAAATCACGTCGATTTTGGCCTCGGTAAGGCGTTTGAGATGCTGGCTCAGACCGTTAAGATCGATCTTGCCGTCATTATCCATTGGCGTAATGGAAGGACACCAGACGCCAGCAAATTGCGATTGACCAGTCACGTTGTTGACTCCTTATTTGAAATGATGTTTCAAAACCAGATTACATTGATAGCATGTGTCCCTAAGTTTCATGTGAACCGTGCTCTCATTTTGAGCGACTGGGGTAAAATAAATGTGGTGTAATGGGGGAAAATTTATCGGGAGAGGGAACAGATGCGATATCCGGTCGATGTTTTTACAGGCAAGGTTCGGGACTACACGGGAAGCCGTCCCAGCGCGATTGCTAAGGTCCAGGTTGACGGCGAGCTGATGCTGACCGAACTGGGGCTGACGGGTGATGAACAGGCGGAAAAGAAAATTCACGGTGGGCCAGATCGCGCGCTGTGCCACTATCCGCGTGAACACTATCAGCACTGGAGACAAGAGTTTCCGGAGCAGGCAGAGCGCTTTGTCGCGCCCGCGTTTGGCGAGAATCTCTCTACTGAGGGGCTAACGGAAGAGAATGTATTCATTGGCGATATTTTCCAGTGGGGAGATGCGCTGATTCAGGTCACGCAGCCGCGCTCGCCGTGCTTTAAGCTGAATTTCCATTTTGGCATCAGCGATATGGCCAGCCAGATGCAGGAGGCAGGCAAGACGGGCTGGTTGTGCAGCGTCATCGCTCCAGGTCAGGTGTCGGCGGACGCGCCGTTGATCCTGGCTTCACGCGTCAGCGACGTCAGCGTGCGGGAGGCGATTGCTATTGCCTGGCATATGCCGTTTGATGACTCACAATATCACCGTTTACTCTCGGCTGCCGGGTTATCGAAAAGCTGGACCAGAACGATGCAAAAGCGTCGTTTAAGCTGCAAGATCGAAGACAATTCCCGCCGTTTGTGGGGAAAATAAAGCCATTCTGGCCATGCAATTAAATCAGGTGGTAACACCTGATTTGCCTCTCTCGTGGTTCTTATCTCTGCATACTAAGGTGGGTTAAAAAACCTGCCTGTCACGCCATGTTTTCAGTCCATTCTTGATACCTGGCCCACAAAAAGAAACTCTGTGTTGAAAAAAAACTTGAGTATTTCCTGCACTCAAATATCTTAGCTTTAAATTGGTTTAAACCAGACGAGCAAGATGAAAAAGAAAAACAATGTTGATGTGCTTAGAGAGCGCTTTGAAAGCTGGTTAAACGAGAATAATTTGCCAGCGGGCTCTAAATTGCCTTCGGAGAGAGAGTTATGTGAGCTGCTGGATGCGAAGCGCATGACTTTACGTCAGGTTCTGATTGAGCTTGAGATCGATGCGCGTATCTTCCGAAAGAACCGCAGTGGTTGGTTTATTTCATCGAAGCGATTTATTTATAATCCCAAATCACTTTCCAGCTTTAATGCTGAAGCCTGTGCTCAGGGGCGCAAGCCTTTTTGGGGTTATTTAACCAAAGAAACGATTGCGACGGTTCCGCACCATGTTGATGATGTTTTTCTCTCCTCCGGTGATCGCTATTTAGTTGCCGGTTGGTGTGGTCTTGATTCGCATAAAGTGTTTTACCATGAGTCCTATATTGATGCTGATGTTGCGCCAGGATTCATTAACAAATTGGGCAATCAGTCTTTTGCCAGCGTCTGGGAAGATGCGTTTGGTCATGCTTTAAATATCAAAGAAATGATTTTTAAACCGGTCAATATGCCAGAAGTGGCCTGCAAAGAGTTGGGCGTTGCGCCTAATACTTATGGAATTTTAGTAGAAAAACATCGGGCTACCCGAGATAAAAAAGTGGTTCAGGTTGATTTTGAATACTGGCGACTTGAATCTGTGGAACTTGTTATTCGTGATGAATGAGAAAAATAATGGGAAAATGCAACCAAGAACTTCTCGCTGAACGTGCGAGAAATATACCACTGTACCTACATGCTTATGCCTTTCATCTGAATATGCGCTATGAGAGAGTCCTTCCGGGCGATCTTCTGGATATTGCGCATCAGCAACAATTAAAGGGAGTGAAAATACATGTTGAGGATGGTGAGTCCCAATCACTGCAGAAACTAAACGATCGGCAGTTGCACGATTTTAAAGAAAAGGCAAAAAAATATAACCTCGATGTACATATTGAAACGAGCGCATCGGACAAGGCGACATTGACGGATGCGATCCGTATTGCTGTGGCAACTGGCGCAACTTCAGTACGTTTCTACCCGCGCTATGAAGGACATCTCAACGATGTCATGGCAAAGATTGCCAATGATATTGCGTGGCTGTCTCAGTATGACGATTGCGGACTAAGCTTTACTATCGAACAGCATGAAGATCTGCAAGGCCATGAACTGGTGACGCTGGTTAATAATAGTGGAATGAAGAATCTCTCTATTCTGTTTGATTTTGGCAACATGATTAACGCCAATGAGCAGCCGCTTTCTGCGTTAGAAGTCATGTCCCCTCTAATCACTCAGGTGCATATCAAAGACGCAAAAATTATTAAAGAAGGTAAAGGCTGGGGGCATGAGGCTTGTCGTTCAGGATACGGTGATTTACCAATGGAAGAGATGCTTAAGGCATTATTACTTTTAGGTGAGGATAAACCGCAAGTAAATGCTTTTGGTCTGGAAGAGGAAGTTGAATATTATGCTCCGGCATTTCGTTTTGATGATGAAGGTGATAATCCCTGGATCCCATGGCGCGATGCAAGCTATACGCCGCTGCCCGACTGTGACATGATTGATGCGCGACTGGCGCAGGAAAAAGAACATGCTCTTGCTCAAATAAAGTATATCCGTGATTTATGCGATAAGTTTACAAGTAATAAATAAACTTCTTTAAATATTATTAAATGCGAAAAGGGTTATGAAAATAACTCTCTTAATTTATTAACTGCATGATTTAATTTAAATATTTCTCTCAACAAGCAATGAGGGTTTAACTATGTTCATGAATAAATGGGCAAGGCTCTGTTTTTTAATTTTAGGCGGCGGCACAATATTCAAACTTTCAAGTATGAAAGATGTTTTCTATGTGCCAATGCAAAGTGACTGGGGTTTAACCAATACGCAAATTGGTTTAAGTTTTACTGTTTATACGATTGTTCAGACAACCGGGCTTTTTCTGTCGCTCTATATCGCAGACCGTTATTCCAAAAAATATTATTACCATTTGGTCTGATCGGCGTTGGGCTATGCGGTTTATATTTGGCGACGCTACCGTCATTTACCGGTTATCTTATTTGCTTTGCCGCAATGGCGTTTTTTGCCGATGTGGTTTATTGGCCGGTGTTATTGAAAGCTGTGCGTCTGCTAGGTACGCAAGAAGAACAAGGGCGCATGTTTGGCTTTTTAGAAGCCGGACGCGGCGTGGTGGATGTTATCGTCGCTTCTGGCGCTCTGTTTGTTTTCGTCCAGTTTGGTGAAGGTAAAGCGGGGATGCAGGCTGGACTGTTGTTTTATACGCTAATTACGCTGGCTGCGGGCGTTCTCACTTACTTTATTGTCGATGATGACAAAGTGAAAGGCGGCGAGAAAACCAGTGCCAACATGGAAGTCTTAAAGGGTATCAAACATGTGTTGTCCTGCCCTAACGTCTGGCTGGCTTCTTTAGGGATTTTCTTTGTTTACGCCGCGTACTGTGGCCTGACTTACTTCATCCCATTCTTAAAAGATATCTACATGCTGCCGGTAGCGCTCGTCGGCGCGTACGGCATCATCAACCAGTATGCATTGAAAATGGTGGGAGGGCCGATTGGTGGGCTGCTGGCGGATAAGGTTGCTAAATCACCTACGGTTTACCTGAAGTGGACGTTTCTGATCTCTGCTGCTGCTATGGTTGTTTTTATGCTGTTGCCACATCAAACGATGAATGTGTATATCGGTATGGCGGCGACGCTAGGATTTGGGGCGATTATTTTCTCACAGCGCGCCATTTTCTTTGCACCAATGGATGAGATTGGTACCCCGCGTGAATATGCCGGTTCGGCGATGGCATTTGGCTGTATCATCGGTTATATGCCCGCCATGTTTGCGTATACGTTATACGGCTATTTACTGGATACCAATAGCGGCATCACGGGCTATAACTATGTCTTTAGCGTGATGATTGCATTCAGCTTAATGGGCTTTATCTGTTCGACCATTCTGGTGAAGCGGATTAAAAAGCAAAAGCTAGCGGCTGCGACTGTGGCAGCATAATGTGAGAACTTCCCCGGTACGACGTTACCGGGGAAGCATGTTAAGCGCGTTTATACAGCGGCAACCAAATTACCAGCCGTAAACCACCCAGCGGGCTGTCTTCGGCTTTCACCCAGCCACGATGCTGTTGGATTGCGGTTTCAACAATCGCCAGACCCAGACCTGTTCCGCCAGACTCGCGATCGCGCGCCTCATCGGTACGATAGAACGGACGGAAAATCTGTTCTCGGTCTTCAGGGCTAACGCCCGGGCCATCGTCGTCGACAGTGATGGTAATCCCATCGATATCCACCGCGAAGCCAACTTCAATCTGAGTGTGTGAATAACGCAGGGCGTTGCGCACAATGTTTTCCAGCGCGCTTTCCAGCGCATTTGGGTTGCCGTACAGCGGCCACGGGCCCGGCGGGAAATTCACCGTGAGTGATTTACCCATCTGCTCGGCTTCAAAGGCGGCGTTATCCAGCACTTCGCCCCACAGCTGATTGGCTTTCACCGTTTCACTGACCAGCGCGTTTTTCTGCTGATTGCGTGACATCACCAGCAGGTCGTTGATCATGCTGTCCAGTCGATGTGCTTCTGTTTCAATACGCTCCAGCTCTTTGCTTTCACCGCTACGACGGCGCAGCAGCGCGGTGCCCAACTGCAGACGCGTCAACGGCGTTCTCAACTCGTGGGAGATGTCCGACAGCAGGCGTTGCTGCGAGGTCATCATTCGCTCCAGCGCCGTCACCATCTGGTTAAAGCTGGCGCCTGCCGCCAGAAACTCCTGCGGACCGGCTTCCAGTTCCGGATGCTGACGCAGGTTGCCCTGGGCCACTTCATCCGCCGCATTTTTCAACTTACGCGCCGGTTTCGCCAGACTCCAGGCAAGCCAGAGCAGTAGCGGAGAGCTGACTAACATGGTGACAATCAGCAACAACAGCGGTCGGTCGAACAACAGATTGATAAAGTCAGATTGTGAGCTGCTGGCAGGTCGAATGAGATACAGCTGGTAGTTATCTTTGCCGTCTCTGACGGAGAAAGGCCCGACCATCTCAACGCGACCGTATTTTTTCTTTTGCGGATGGTCGGCGTTATCGGCCTGACCAATAAAGTTACGAATGATCTGCATTTCGTTGCGTTCTGCGCCGATCACGCGTCCTTCCGTCGTAACAAGCAATAACCGCTGTCCTGGCGGCGCCCACTTGTCTATCGCCCGAAACAAGCGACGCCACCACATTAAATCGTTGGGTGGATCGTTCGCCAGTTCAGCTTCAACGTGTTGCTCAATCATCAACCCCTGGCGCTGCTCGCTGTCCAGTAGCTCGGTCATCTGGCGTGAATCAAGCTTGGGTAACATCAGTACCAACATCAACACCAGTGCCAGCGTCAACCAGAAGATGGCAAAGATGCGTGCGGTTAAGCTCCCTATCATGAAGCGGAGACCATCAGGTAGCCGCGACCGCGCAGGGTTTTAAACCACGGGTGTCCGTCTTTACGTTCTGGCAGCTTACGACGCAGGTTCGAGATATGCATGTCGATCGCGCGATCAAAAGGCGTCAGGCGTTTGCCCAGCACTTCCTGGCTCAGGTGTTCACGCGAAACCACCTGACCGAGATGCTGTGCCAGCAAATAGAGCAGGGTGAATTCGGTGCCGGTTAATTCCAGGGTTTGCCCGTCAAAGCTGGCTTCCTGGCGACCCGGATTAAGGCTTAACGCATCCACTTCTAGAGTCGGCGAACCGTTGTCGCTGTTCTGCTGCTGTTCGCTCCAGTGTGAGCGACGCAAAATAGCGCGGATGCGCGCGACCAGTTCACGGTCGTTAAACGGTTTGGGTAAATAGTCGTCCGCGCCCAGCTCAAGGCCAAGTACGCGATCCAATTCGCTGCCGCGAGCGGTCAGCATGATTACGGGTGTCTGGTGTGTCTGACGAAGTGCTTTCAGCGTATCAATGCCATTTTTCTTCGGCATCATGACGTCGAGCAAAAGTAAATCGATGCTGTCATCCAGAAGCTCAAGCGCCTGTTCCCCATCATAGGCAACCAGCACATCGAAACCTTCCATTTCGAGCAACTCCTTTAACAGGGAAGTCAGCTCTCGGTCATCATCAACTAACAGGATTTTATTCATTGTTTACGTACCTCCGAGGCAGAAATTACGTCATCAGGCGTCGCTAATCTATGACTTTACGTTGTTTTACACCCCCTGACGCATGTTTGCAGCCCGAATCGTAAACTGTCTCTCGTTGAATCGCGACAGAAAAGATTTTGGGAGCAAGTGATGGGCAAAGTTACCGCTGCCGTCATGGCCTCAACGCTGGCACTGAGTACTTTAAGCCATGCAGCTGAAGTCGTCACAGGCGATCACTGGCACCTGGGTGAAGGCTCCGCGCAACGCAGCGTTCAGAGCCACATGTTCGACGGTATCAGTTTAACCGAACATCAACGTCAACAGATGCGAGATTTAATGCAGCAGGCAAGACACGAACAGCCTCCTGTTAATGTTAGCGAAATGGAGACAATGCATCGCCTTGTCACCGCAGAGAAATTTGATGAACGCGCTGTGCGCGCTCAGGCAGAAAGAATGGCGCAAGAACAGGTTGCCCGCCAGGTTGAAATAGCCAAGGTTCGCAACCAGATGTATCGCCTGTTAACGCCCGAGCAGCAAGCGGTTTTAAATGAGAGACATGAACAACGAATGGAGCAACTGCGCGACGTAGCGCACTGGAAAAAAAGCTCATCGTTGAATTTATTGAGTAGTAGCAACTCACGTTCCCAGTAGTAACCCTGTTTTCCTTGCCATAGACACCATCCCTGTCTTCCCCCACATGATGTGGGGGTTTTTTTTATCAGGTACTTAGAAGAAAACCCTTATAAATCAATCCATGCTGTAACCGCCAGAAGCAGCTACAGCGGGTTATAGTGTTTGGTGGCGTAGTCAACGTGTAGTCAAATTGCCAGCCCTCCACCTAGTGGGTTTAACGTTACCGCGTGCTTAAGATAATCAGGGGCAAGGTGAGCATAAACCATCGTTTGTTGTATGCTGGCGTGCCCCAAAATCTGCTGTAGCGCAATAATATTCCCCCCGTTCATCATGAACCAGCTTGCGAACGTGTGCCGGAGCACATGCGTGGCCTGTCCGCGCGGCAAGTCTGGTTTAACCTGCCTGAGCCGCTCACAGAAGTTTTCATAGTCAACTTTGAACAGTGGCCCCGTGTCGCTGGTCTTGATCTCTTTTTCCAGTTCTTCCGAGATCGGAACCGTTCGCTTTTTCCCGTTTTTGGTTTTGAGAAACGTTACGCGCCCGTGGTTAACCTGCTCACCTCGCAGCGTGCTGCCCTCTCCCCATCGTGCGCCAGTGCTGAGACATACCAGAGCTACGCGCCGATCGTCACCGGTCAAAGTTTCCAGCAGCCTGCCGATCTCTAACTTCGTTAGATAGGTCATGGCTGGCGGTGTTTCTTTCAGCGGTTCCAGACCCTTACAGGGGTTTTCCTTCCTGAACTCTTCCATCTTGATCAACGCACTGAACATGCCGGAAAGCCGGTAGATATCACGATTAATAGTGGCCGCGCTGATCCCATCGTCCAGCCTTTGGCTTCGGTGCTGCGCTATCGTGCGTTTGCTCAACCGATTAACGGCCGGATCACCCAACGCCCTGATCGTTTTATTCAGGTGACGTTTCTCAATTTCGCCATTTTCCAGCGTCTGCCCGTATAACAACCACCAGGCCTCTAACAACTCGCTTAAGGTGCGGCGATCTACGCTCGCGCCCAGCCATTCTTTTTTGTCGGCGTTGACCAATACATAACGCTCAAAAAGTACAGCTTCTTGTTTCTTATCGAACCGCCTGCGTATGCGTTTTCCATTACGCCCGCGCGGGTAAACGTCTACTTCGTATTGACCACCTTCGAGCTTCTTAATCGACATAGCGAAGCCCTCCAGTGCAATTGTCATTTTGCGCTGATTGTTCTAGCGCAAAGAAAAACCAGATTTTTAACCAGTCTTGAGGCCGGAACGGCGCGACATTGTTTTTCCTTGCCCATCAGGGGAGAGAGCCGGGGAAACCTGCCCCGCAGATGGTGCGGTTTTATCGGTCATGAGCCAAAGGGCGTATTTTTCGAATCTGGGGTGATTCGTAAAATTAACCATAAATTTTTCAGTCATTTGGATGCCTTTCATTTCATAGTTATTGAGAGTTCCGTAGGGAACATCAAGCATTTCAGCTAGTTGCGCCCTTGTTAATCCCTCTGCTTCTCTGATTAGGCGGATCTTTTCGCCCAGGCTTGACGAATTAGCCATATCTGTCTAATATCCTCTTTAGTTGGTCATATGTGTCTAAGTTAGGCGGCCGCCTAGAGCAGCTACAGCCAGCTATAAGCGGCCAAACACCAAAGAGGATTATTACACATGAAAGACAAATACCCAGAGGGCTACATTGAATTGCGTCACCCTGTGGACGCAGTGCCAACCACAAAATTTGCCGAAATGATCGGTAAATCCGCCAACGCAGTGGGCGACATGGTTCGCGACGGTAAGTTGCCGGTTGTCCAGATGAAGAACCCGGAAGCCCTTACAGGCCGTTCAGAAAACTGGATCTACATCCCAGAATTTAACCGCGCTATGCGTGACGCCTATTTCAACCGCCCGAAAGAGCAGCGCGACGCCTGGTTACTGTGGATTGGGCTTTGATTATGAAAAAGCGCTATTCACAACATGGGTCACATGCCGGAAGCATTCCGGGATTGGTTCAGGTGAGCAAAAACGTTTATGTATATTCCGGCTTCACTATCCGCAAATCATCACGCAATGCTTTTAATCGAAGCAATTCGTATTTGATAAATAAGCGGGATGATAACGGCGGTATTGATAATTACTATGGCCGTGACTTTGCCTTAGCGGAAGCAATGCGAACCATTGAAAGGCTGAATGGTGGTAAAGGTTATGAAAACTGAAATGGTTATCGGGCTTTCTCTCTTTGCTGTTCTTGCGTTGTATTTAATTCAATTTTTAATCCGCTTGCGGAGTAGAAAAGTAAAGCAGCAAAGAGCTAAGGCGCTTGCTGAATATAAAACCCGCCGTGAAGAAGTTGAACTAAAAGCCCGTAGGCAACTGTAGCAGGTACACGATATGTACGATAACGCTCCATCACTTGCCAGCCTGTTAAAGCATGGTTGCCAGGTCACGCATTACCGCAATACACGCGGCTGGATTGAATGCCCGGACGGGCGTTTCTTTAAACCGGAACCGAATAAGGTACGTTTTATTAAAGGTATGAGTAAGCCTTTTGTTTATACGAAGAAGATAAACAAAGGCTTATTTAGTGCCTTAGCTGGGTTATTTAGAAAGCTGCTTTAGTCATTAAGTAATAGATAAAACTTTTTCTACCTGTCGTCACTTTATTAAGTGATGGCTCATTCACTCACCCAGATAACGGGGTTAGCTATGTTCAAGTTCGAATTAGGACAACAAGTATCAATTAAAAGCAGCGGAGAAAAAGGCGCTGTTGAGGCCTGCGCTAAATACATAGCAAGCGGCAACCATTATTACATTCATTATCGCGCGGCTGATGGGCGTGCGGTAACTAAATGGTTCGAAGAACATCACATTGAAGTTTGCGACCAAAATACAACGGAAAGCACCGATTCCATTACTGAGATCGGTGCACAAATCGAATCATTGATTAAGAGAGTTTGCGACGCTTTGCAAAAGCAGGGAGAAGAAGCGCAAGTTCAGCGTGAATTTCTGATGAAACACCTGCAATTGCAGATGGAGAAGTTGAAAGAGCAGCCGTCGATTCCAGAGTAGACAAGACTTTTTCCTGTTGCTCAGGAGTTAAGGCATTAAACATCGCTACAGCAAGTAATGAAACGGCATTCGTCTGATTCCTGGTCATTTCGTTGGCTTGAGTAAGCGTAGAAATCAGCTTGTTAAATGCTCCTTGTGTATCTGGTTTTTTATCGTTAGACACGGTTTCTCCTTTTGAGTGGGTAGTAGTTGTGCCGCTCGCTTCTTGCTGGAAGGCGGCATCACGAAATTACCACAAAACCATGCGCCGGGCATGGCTAAAACCCGGCACTTATCCGAGGCATTACTTGCGAGTAGTGCGCCTGATAAGTGGCAGTGATGGGGGATAGGTTAATGAGTATCGGACAAGAAAAACCAGTATCCGGGCATCAGATGTTCCTTGAACAGCGTGCCCGTTTGCAGTCGAGCATTTCAGTTTCCCGTACCAATGACACGGCGAGCCGTTTCAATCGCCTGGGCGAGACTCAGAAAAAGGTGCTCATCCTGCTGGCAAACGAAGCTGCGCAGCGGTTTAAAGATTTGCCGCCGCTGACCCATTCCCATCTCACCATGCCTTTCGAACAGTTCAGCTCTCAGGACAAAGTGAGTCTGATGTTGGGTATTAAGCGCCTTGCTGAACTGGCCACAGCGATGCCGTGGGAGTTTCCAGATCATGCCGCGCCGCGCCTTGAAATGCAGGCGTTACGCGAATCACCACCACCCGCGCCGGATGGCGCAGTCAATTAACCACTGAATGATTAACCAGTAGTCAGGCGCATCACCGCGCCGGGCTTCCTGCACCCAGGAGAAAGCAAGATGAAGCACGTAATGATTGATATTGAAGCCATGGATAACAAGCCCACTGCGGCGATTGCGTCTATTGCTGCGGCAATCTTTGACCCTATATCAGGTGAGGTTTCCGCCTCAATGTACCGCCGCATTGCTATTGAAAGCAGTGAGGCATTCGGCGGAACGCTGGGCGCTGAAACAATCAAATGGTGGTTTAAGCAGTCGGGAGAAGTACGAGCAGAAGTAATCAAAGAAGGGGCTTACTCCCTCCCTGTAGCTCTTAGTGAATTAAATATGTTTATCCTGGAATATTGTGATCTGGCGAGCGTGAAAGTCTGGGCGCGCGGCACTGATTACGATATGCCAATTATCTACAACGCACTGCGCGCTGTAGATTTAAAGCCGGTCTGGAATTTCTGGAATGTCCGCGACGTTAGAACGGTTGAAGAGGTTGCGCTTACTGTCTGGGGGTATGCTTCAAATCGGCTTGTCGATCCTGAAAAGCATAACGCTGCCGCTGATGTGTGGAATCAGATCGCCCAGCTCTCAGACAACCTAAAAAGCCTCGCAGCAAAAGGCGCTATGGGGGCGGCATTATGATCCGTTCCCTCCTCAAATGGCCCGGTGGCAAAAGCCGCGTGATGCCTGAATTACTGCCGCATTTACCAAAGGCTGGTTGCCTCGTTGAGCCTTTTGTTGGTGGCGCTTCCGTGTTCCTCAATACCGATTATCGCCGCTATATCCTTGCGGATATCAACCCAGACCTGATCCGCCTTTATCGTGAGGTCAAAAGCAATCCTGAGTTGGTGATTGATCTTGCGCGCCCGCTCTTTGCGACCGGCAATTCCAAAGAGGAATACTTACAGAACCGCCGTATTTTCAACGGTACAAAAGGCTTGCTTGATGTGGCCCGCGCGGCCCTGTTTCTCTACCTCAACCGCCACGGCTACAACGGCGTGGTGCGTTACAACCAGAGCGGTGGTTATAACGTGCCGTTTGGTCAGCACAAAAGCGCGCCTTACTTCCCTGAGGCGGAGATCCGCCAGTTTGCTGAGAAGGCCAACGACACCAAAGCTATTTTCCTGTGCAGCTCGTTTCAAAACACCCTCAAAGTGATGGTTGGAACGGATGAAGCCATCTATTGCGATCCGCCGTACCTGCCTGCCAGCGAAACCGCCAACTTCACCCAATACCACACTGAGCCATTCACCGAGCAGCAGCACCGCCAGTTAGCGACGGAGTTGCTGGAAGTGAACCGCAAATATGGCGTGCCGGTTGTCATTTCCAACAGTGACACCGAAACCACCCGCGAGATTTACCACCGCTTTCACCTGCATGAAATCGACGTGCAGCGCTCCGTTAGCACTGACGCCAGCAACCGCCAGAAGGCCAAAGAAGTGATCGGCACTTTGGGCATCGTTGAAGGATGCCCGGCAGGTGGTTGCGAATGAACATGGAAAAAACTCTCGATCTTCCCGTTTGGATGGCTATTGATTTAGCTCGCGCTCATGCTGACGCCACGGTTTATGCGGTAGTTGATCGCATCCTAGACCGCTGGAAATTGCATGATTTTTGGGTTGTTGAATTTGAAGCTTTTGACGTCCATGAAGGAGTCTATGTCCGTAATCAATTTACATTCGATACGGCTAAAGAAGCATACAAATTTAAGCCAGGGCGCGCCGTTACGTGGAGTTATGACACCGCCGATTGTGATGATGAGCTGCCATTCTGATGAGCACATCACTAAGCGGGCGCAACGCACCGACTCCGCCCCCTCCGTATCCGGGTAGTACTCCAGACGCTACCCGGTACGATTACGAATGGCAGAAGCCGAAAGCTGCCATTTGTGTTGATAAGACTCCCGTTGTTGATCTAGTCGAGCTGGGTCAAGAACAGGAGTTTTTGGCGTGGGTGAAAGTCACCCTTGCGCCGCTACCTCGCTTTATTCGCCTGCGTCTGGCTTCCCGCATTGACAGCATTCACACCATGAAGGGCAGGCACATCGCTCGTCTGGCGCTGCGCGATATCATCCGCAGGGATCTGCCGCCTATCAGCATGGTGAATGAGCAATACGCTATTGCGATGACCGATGAGGCTAAATCTCAGGCTGATACAGCATTCAAAGGATTAAACCCGCTTTACCACACGTTTAACACTCTGCATGGATTGGTTGAGCGCTTTAACCACCTGCCGGACTTCACGCCGGAAGATGTTGAGCTACTGGCGCAGGATATCGCTATCTATATGCGGTCTGTGCTGAGTGAAGTTCACGAAACGGTAGAGACTCAGAGTGATCGGAAATATGCCGGATACCTTTACACCGAAGCGGCTATCCTCGCGCGGCTTTTCTTCCTTACACCTCCGAGCTGGGCAAAGTATTGCCGGGGGGCACTGTTTATTGATGAGGCTACTACCGGTATCAGCAAGATGCTGGATGATCGCTACTGGCACCGTAACCTGAAAAAGTACGCCGCGCGCTGGCGTGAGCACCTGCACATTGCCTTTGGTGATGTGAAGCGGGGCGCTGCACCGTATTGCAGTAAGCACCACGTTGATGAGTGGGATGCCAGACGCAAGCGCAGCCGCGCGATCATGGCTCGTCTTGAGCTGGAAGACCAGGACACCAAAGAGCGTATTTCGCTTATTGAGCAGATCGATAAGAGCATATCTAACCCGGCATTGCGCCGCGTTGAACTTATGACCCGTATCGGCGGCTTTGAGAAAGTTGCCACCGAAAGCGGCTACGCGGGCCAGTTTTTTACTCTGACAGCACCATCCAAATACCACGCATATACCGTATTCGGTCATCGTAATGCCAAATGGAATGGTGCCAGCCCAAGAGCCACGCAGCGTTATCTTAATCGGGTATGGCAACAGATCCGCGCCGAGCTGGCCCGCCGTGAAATTCCTGTCTTTGGTTTGCGGGTGGCTGAGTCTCACCACGATGGTACGCCGCACTGGCACGGCCTGCTGTTCTCCCTGCCGGAACATTCCGCCGAACTGCTGGAAGTGATGGAGGACTATGCCACCCGCGAGGATGCGGAAGAGTTGCAGGGTAAGCACGGCAATCAGCCGCGTTTTGATATGAAGCCGATCGATCAGGAAATCGGCAGCGCCACCGGCTACGTGGTGAAGTACATCAGTAAGAATATTGACGGCTACGCGCTCGACGGTGAAACCGACGACGAAAGCGGCAGGCCGCTGAAAGAAACATCAAAACACGCTACCGCCTGGGCATCGTGCTGGGGCATCCGTCAGTTTCAGTTTTTGGGCGGTGCGCCGGTATCTGTCTGGCGTGAGCTGCGCCGGTTTCGCAATCAGGAGCAGGCCGACAAGATAAACCCGCTGTTTGCTGAGCTGCACCGCGCAGCAGATGCTGGCGACTGGCAGCAATACACCCAATTGCAGGGTGGGGCACTGGTTGCCCGCCGTGATCTGCCGTTGCGCATCTGGTACCAGCAGAAAGAAGAGCCAAATGATTACGGCGAGTATCTGGATCTTATTAAAGGTCTGGTGATGCCAGCTGCTCACATCCCACCAATTGAAACCCGCCTGCATACCTACCGCATTGTGCGTAAGAAACCTGAAGTTTTAGACGACTCCGGGCAGGCCGTTGACTTTGATTTTGACCTTCGGGGCGCGTCCGCGCCCTCTAGGACTCGTGTCAATAACTGTACCGAGGTCAAAAAACGAACAAATTCACCGCCCGGATCACCGTCATTAATGACAGTGCCAGCTGAGCGGGAAGGGCCGGAACAGTTTGAGATCGGTCAGTTGACCCAGGAACAGCGAAAACAGGTACGTGAAAGCCTTCATAACCACAAACCGAAGCGGCAGAAATCGCCTGCTGATGAGTTTGAGGAGCTGGCGCGCAGCATTACTAGCGGCGACTGTTCCGAATATGACACCCAGCGGGCAGAAAGTTACCTCAAAGCCGCCCATGCAATCAGGCAGCAAGAGCAAGTTTTATCACCGGCAATTGCTGGTTTGGCTGGGCTGGTTCAGTCATGGGCGCAGGTTAAGAAGGTACAGATCAGTAAACCGCAGGCCATTCAACTGGCGCGCGGTAATGAAGTGACGGTACTCGATACCGTGTATCGCGCGCATCCGGTTACAGGTGAGTTGATTATCGCCGGTACCGATCAGCCGTGGCGTAAATCCATATCCAAACACAAGGTTGGTGAGCTGGTTGACCGATGGAAAGCAGCGGTTAAGTCAGCAGATAACGAAGGGTAAGGGAGGGAAAATGAAAACGATTCTGGATGTTATCGGCTTTTTGCTGGCGGTTTCGGCCTATGACTGGATGCGGACAAACGTACCAGCAAAGCGCCGGGCGGCATGGATTGCGGCAGCGGCGACTTTATTCGCTTGGATTTGTGTTCAGGCTGTTGGTGAGGCGCTATTTGAAATGCTACCCCAATGGGTTTGGTAACAATCGGTATGACCGGCGCAACTTGTTGCGCGGGGAGTGGCGATTCTGCGGGCGCGGGCGGCAAAGAGTCCGCCAGCGCCACAACGTGGCGCTCAATGCTAAATGGGTCTGGCTCAGGTAATGGTGTTGCGTGTTGTACGTTTGTATTGTACATTCGAGGTGTACATCAAAGGAGGTCATATGCGAACCTATACCACATCTCAGGCCCGGCAAAACATTGCTGAGGTAATGGAAGCGGCTACGGCTGGCGAACCTGTAGAAATAACCCGCCGCGATGGCTCTGCCGCTGTGCTTATCAGCCGGGATGATTTCAATGCGTGGCAGGAAGCAAAGCTTGATGCTGAATTTGCCGAAATTATGGGGCGACACGGTCGTACCATTAAGGCGCTGGCCGACAGATGAAATGGATCAGCGCTCAGGAGGTGATAGCGTTTCATGATCGTCTGCTTGCAGCTTTGCCCGGCGTTCAGGGGATGCCAGAACCGGGAAGAGCAGAGGCGATCATTTATCGTGTTCAGAACCAGCTTTACTATGAAGGCGTTGAGGATATCCACGAACTCGCTGCGATGTATCTCGTCGCCATTTCGCGTGGTCATATCTTCAATGATGGCAACAAGCGAACCGCCTTTTTCGTTGCGATGGCTTTTTTAAAGCGCAATGGTATTGATATCCGTGATGAAGGTAACGAACTGGAAGAACTGACCGTATCCGCAGCGACGGGGTCACTAAGCAGCGGTGATGTTGCTGCTGTTTTGCGCCGACTATCCATCAATCCCCACTGACCTGAGAAGCTGCCTTTTAACGGCGGCTTTTCTTCCCTCCGGGCCTTCTTTCTCTGTTGCACAATAGTGCACAAATTTGCACAATTTTTTTGAAGCTATTTATACCCTTTCCGCCCTGTGGCTGCGCGGTCTGGCCCCGGATCGGCAAATGCACAAAAAACGAAGCAAATGTCGCGCGCAGGTGACGGGGGAACAGCCCACGCGACGGATGGTCGGGAGGTGATGCCTTTAATTGCTATTCTCCGGCCTTTTTCGCCTTCTCCGCGCGTTTTCTCACGTCTGGATGTGTTCGGGGTAAATTGCAGATTGCGCCTGCCAGAATGGCGCTCATGCGCTCTGAGTGAGGGGCGTTAAAGGTCGTACCGGGTGGGAATTGGGTGGTGGCCGGTCATGCGGAGATTGAAAATTACTGAAGGAGAACCGCCGCAGGATGTGCGGCGGGTGAAGCGGCTCACTCGTCTTTGAGCAGAGCGTAGGGATTAAAGCGGATCACTTCCTGACCGAGCCAGTCATTGACGCCTTTCATTGCTTCCATTACGGGCAACATTTCGTTGATGGCAAAGACGCGCGCGGCCTTCTCAACATCACCGAGCGAGCCGTTGCCTTCCGGCATTGCGCCCATCAGTTGCGGCGGGATGCGGTGAGCGTCGCGGAGATCGTTGCGCGTTGCTGATTTAATGTTAAGAAACTCATCCTTTGCCGATATCTGGCTGAATGGCAACAGTTGCACACCATCTTTGCCGCCGCCCGGTGCGTGGATCAGAACGTTTTTGAAGGAGCCTTTCCCTCTGGCCTGTGACAGCGTCTTTTGCACCACCTTGATGCTTTCCTGATCCACCTTCTCCGAACCGACATAGAGAATACATCCGGCGTGAGAGCCGTTGTCATAGTAAAGTTTGCGGAACCTGTCGGCAGAATGGGACAGGCTGGCGGACAGAAGCGCCCCCATGTATTCCGGCATACCGTAGATTTCCTGATGAATGTCCGGGTTCATGATGTGGCAGATCTCGCCCGCCTTGAACTCGTATTCATCTTTCCACTGCCGGATAAACCAGTAGGTATCAAGATCGCTTCCCCGTCGCGTGTTCAGCGCCGGAACATGCTTAAGTTTTAGCGGCTCTCCCAGGCGATTAGACCGACGCTCAAGATAGGCATTGCCGAAGACAAACCAGTCCAGTGCAAACGCAGAGAAGGCCTGACGTGAGAGTAACGGGTGAGGGATATAGCACCCGGTCAGCACATTACGCTTGAAGTAAAGCGCCGACTGATGCAGCGGGGACTGTGCGAACGCACGGGTTAACCCTTTCCAGTCTATTGGCGTCTCGTAGTACCGACCATTATCGACGCAGCACATGCTGTCCAGCAGATCATAGCCGTCTGTTACTGAATATGGCCCGTCAAACGTGAAGGCGCTGAGCGCCGGATCGCTTCTGAGCGCGTCAGAAATATCAGGCTGTTCGGCACCGCCACTGCTGGCAGTGTGATTGTTTTTGTAGGTGCGCTTCTTCATCAGAACTCCATAGCAAACCCGCCGCTGCCACTCTCCTGGCCCAGCGGTTCGTTAATAATGGCGAGCATATTCGCCCAGGCTAAATCCCCGTGGCTGACGCCGCGCGAGCGGTCAGTGTCATAGGTGATGAATCCGCCCGGCGTCTTTACCTTGCGAACAGAGTTAAAGGCGTTGATCAGGGCGCGCTCGCTGCGGTCATATTCCCATCGCCCGGCGCGGATCAGCTGTAGCATTTTCAGCACCAGGGCGCGCTTTGACGTCATTGACATGGTGTAGGGCATCGCCATCGGGAAAAACTTCTTCACTATCTGGTAAACGGCTTCACCATTACCGCCCGTCACGTCGATGCCGACATGCTGAACGTTGTATTTGAAGGTGAAGTTTTCGATAACTTTCGCCTGCTCTTCAAATTCAAGGCCGCGCACCTGTTCCGTTTCCACCGTACGGAATTTACCGCCCGGCACCAGTGGCGGAACCACAACGCAAATCGCGCCGCTGTCACCGTTGCCGCTGCTGCCGTTGGCGTCATAGCCTATCCAGACCGGGCGATTACCCATCGGCCTGGACGCGAAAGGCTTCCAGTCCGGCCATTCGTCATAACCATCTGCCCCGCAGCTAATCAGTGCGTTAAGGTTGAAGGCTGACTCGCCATCGCGAACGAACTCGCACATGTACAGGTTGCGGAATTCATCCTCGCTGTTTTCATCCTGGATCTCTTCAAGGTCGGTATATTCCCAGCCGTGGTCTATCACATCTTTCAGGGTGACAATCTGACGCCAGGTTTTATCCGGGCATAACAGCCCGCTGTTCAGCGTTTTCCAGCCCACATCAAACGCTTTGCGCTGTGCCTTCGGGCGTTTCTCATTCCAGCGATCTCCCGTCCAGAACGGGTAGGCCTCATGGGTCTCGCCTGACGGCGTGGAAAAGTAGGTACGCGTCAGCCCCTTCAGCGTTGCCATCGCACCTGCAACCTTTCGCAGGTTGGTGAAGTTGCTGACCCAGAAGAATTCGTCAAACTTCAGGTTGCCCGTATATGACTGCGCTGTTGCAGCGGACGTGCCGAGGAAATGCAGCTCTGCGCCGTTACTCAGTACGATTTTGTCACCGCCCTTAAGCTCAACGTCCACCTCTTCCGCCATCTTCTGAATGAATCCCCTGAACTGGTGCGCCTGACGGCGGGATGCAGACAGAAATATCTGGTTGCGCTGGTACGGGTATTTCACATCATCGCGCAGCGCATCAAGCAACGCCTCGCGTGCAAAGTACCAGGTTGCGCCAATCTGGCGGGACTTCAGTATCATGCGGTTTCGGTGGTGGCGTTGCTCATACCAGCCGCGTTGATGCCACGAAAGGGAATCAAGTATTTTCTCCCGCAGCGCGACGATCTGTTCTTCGGTGAAGTGGTTTTTCAGCTTGCGCTTGCGTGGCTTTTTGCCCGCGCCAGCCCCTGCCGGTTGTCCGTCAGACAGCTTTTTCAGTTGCCGGGTCAGCAGGTCAATCTCCTTGAAGTCTCCCCCGGTCTTGTCTTTCTTGTCCGTAAGCTGGATGAGGCGCGCATCCATCGACTGGCTGACGCGCTGGACGGGCGGTGTTTCATCCCATTCATCGCGTTTCTTCCAGGCGTAAATTGTGTTCTGATTAATCCCCATCAGGCGCGCGATCTCCGCTGGCGGGTAGCCCTGCCAGTAAAGTTGTTTTGCCCTCTGACGTACAAAAGCGTCCTGTATCATCTGCCCTCCACCGTTTATGGAGTGAAGATTACCCCGCGCGCGATCCCGCTATCGCCCCCTTTATGGTCTGGCTTTCCTCCGACAACAAAACCTCGTTGAGACAGCAAGTTACGCTCTGCCATCATGGCCGTACAGAAACCACTCAACAGGATTATCGACATGGCTAGCGCAGCTAAACCAGCCCGTAAGAAATTCCGCGTTGCTGTCTCCGGTGCCACCGTTGACGGGCGTGAAATTCGCCCTGAGCACCTTCGTGATGCAGCAGCAAACTACAGCCCGGACGTGTACGGCGCACGCGTCAATGTGGAGCACTACCTTTCGCCGTTCCCCGGCAGTGATTTCGGCGCGATGGGTGATGTGACGGCGCTGAGTGCTGAAGATATCAGCGAAGGCCCGCTCGCCGGGCGCACCGCGCTTTACGCCGAGATCGAACCTTCTGAGCGCATGAAGAAGCTGACGGAAGAAGGTAAGAAAATTTACTCCAGCATTGAACTGCATCCGCAGTTTGCGCTTAACGGCAAGGCGTATGTCATGGGGCTGGCGATGACCGATACCCCGGCCAGCCTCGGCACCGAGCGCCTGAAATTTGCCGCGCAGCAGCGTCAGCAGGTTATGTCCTTCAACAATCAGCAAGGTGAAGCCCCGCTGTTCACCGATGCCATTGAGGCAGAAATCATCGAACTGGCCGAGCAGCGCAGCGATGAAGGTAAGCAGTGGTTCGGGCGCGTCATGGGGATTATCGGCAAAGGCCGTAAATCTGACGGTGAGCAGTTCAGCCAGGTGCGTGACGCCGTGGAGAAAGTCGCCCAATCCCATGCCGATTTGCTGGACAGTTTTAATGACCTGAGCCGCGCCCGCGAGCAGGACAGCCAGGCCATCCAGAAGCTGACCTCCGATCTTGCCGCGCTGACCAGCAAGCTGGGAAGCACAGACGCCAATTTCAGCCAGCGGGAACCCGCGAGCGGTGGCGCTAACGCGCAACTGGCTGATTACTGATATTCACAAAGAGAGCAGAGAACATGGATAACAATACCCGCCAGCTATTTGATCAGTACATCGCCCGGCAGGCACAACTCAACGGCGTATCAACCGCCGCTGTCGCTGCAAAATTTGCCGTAGATCCGACGCGTCAGCAGCGCCTTGAACAGGCCGCACAGCAGGATGATTCTTTCCTGAGCAAAATTAATGTGTTTGGCGTAAACCAGCAGATCGGCCAGAAAGTCCTGATCGGCAGCAAAGGCCCGATGGCTGGCGTAAACAACAGTGTTACCAGTCGTCGCAACCCTGGCTCAAATCATTCAATGGAGCCGTTCGACTACATGTGTCGCAAGGTCAACTATGACTACGGCATCAGCTATGAACAGCTTGATGCGTGGGCGCACATGCCGGAGTTCCAGCCGCTGATCAGTAAGGCAATGGCCCGCCAGATGTCGCTTGACCGCATCATGATTGGCTTTAACGGCGTGAAGTACAGCGACCCGTCTGACCGTGCCGCTAACCCGCTGTTGCAGGATTGTGGCATTGGCTGGCTGGAAAAAATCCGCCAGGAAGCGCCGCACCGCGTTATTTCCAATGTGACGATCACCTCGCGCGATGAAGATAACAAGATTGTCGCAAAAGGCACCTACGGCAACATTGGCGCTGCGGTGTACGACGCCAAAAACAGCCTGATGGATGAATGGCACAAGCGTAACCCGGATAACGTAGTGATTCTGGCGGGTGACCTGCTGACGAGCAGCAATTTCTCGGCCATCAACGCCTTAAGCCAGACCAACCCGAATACCGAAATGCTGGCCGGTCAGCTGATTGTCGCGCAGGAGCGCGTAGGCAATATGCCGACCTTTATCGCGCCTTACTTCCCGGTAAATGGCGTGCTGATCACGCCGTTCAAAAACCTGTCGGTGTACTACCAGCGTGGCGGTCTGCGCCGGACGATCAAAGAAGAGCCGGAATACAACCGTGTCGCAACTTATCAGTCGTCAAACGATGACTTCGTCATTGAAGACTACGGCAATGTTGCGTTCATTGACGGCATTCAGTTCGCCCAGGCCGAACCGGCAGGCGAGTGACAGAAGCGGCGGGGCATTGCCCCGCCATGACGGGGAGAAGTGACGATGTTAACACCGGCACAACGACATTTTCAGAAGGTCATGGCAGAACGCCGGGGCCAGGCGGATGAAGAATCCGATATCCAGCGCACCGCGCATGAGCAAATTCTGCATCGCCTGCGTATGGACTTGTCCCGCCTCAGCGGCGTGCAGTCCGAAGAAACCAAAGCCGAAATGAAAAAATCCATGCTGCCTGAATACGAGGGATGGATTGAAGGCACACTCGACGGCGACAGCGGGCGGCAGGATGAAGTCATTACCAGGCTGATGGTCTGGGCGATTGACTGTCGTGACTATGCTCTTGCGTTGAGGCTGGGGCGCTATGTAGTACGCCACGGGCTGACGCTGCCGGATAACTTCAACCGCACGGCAGCAACCTTCCTGACCGAAGAAGTGAGCAAACCACTATTGACGCTCGCGGCCGCTGATGCCGACGCTGATTTATCGTCTGGTGTCGCCGTGCTTGACGAAGTGGCGGAAATTGTCGCCGACAGTGATATGCCCGATGTGGTGCGCGCCAAGTTGTGCAAGGCCCGTGCGCTTGCCCGCCGTGGTGCGACTGATATCACGACCAAAGCTGAAGCGCTGGCGCTGTTCCGTGAGGCGCTGACGCGTAACCCCAACGCCGGGGTAAAAAAAGAGATTGCCACGCTGGCCCGTGAAGTTAAGAAGCTGTCTGCGGATGGCGGCACGGGTGAAGGCGATACGGCCAGCACCGACAAAACTGACGGTACTGCTGAGCCTGTTCCTGAAAAGAGCACCACCGCCAGCGCAGCAGGTAAAGCGACGACGCGTAAAACCACGACTAGGGCGGCAACAGGCAAAGCGACAAAGCGCAAGCCTGCCAGCCAGAAAAAGAATTAACGACTTCGGCCCCGTCCGACAGGCGGCGCGGGTGGATATCTGCCTGTTCACGGTCTTTTAACCACCCGCCCACCGCCTGATTTATGGGAGATAAGTGCATGAGCAGCCTTGTGGCTAATAAGCGCGTGTTGCCTGCCGACAGCGATACCCCCGATGTTGATGATGGTGATACCACCGTCAGTGCCGGGGACTTCTGGCCGGTGATTAAACTCGCCGATCTCCGTCTGGCCGCGCGCATCACAGGTGGTATCACCACGTCCAGGCTGATGCACGTCACCACGGAAGCGGTAGCCCATGTCACCGCACAGTTGCTGGACTGGCGCACCGGTCAGCTCAAAGCAGGTTTTCACGCGCTGGAAGATGTGCCTTCAGCCCTGCCATCAGGTGAGATGGAAAAGCTGATGATCAACGGTGAAAACGTGAAGGTCTACCGCTTCCGGCGTGCGGTTTATTCGATTGCCAGGGCGCTGGTACTTGAAGGTTATCGCGATGTTGATACCACGGCGAAAGGCGACAAAGACGCCGCCGCGCTTGACCTTCAACGGGATGATCTGTGGCGGGATGCCCGCTGGAGTATCGCCGACATTCGCGACACGCCGCGCCTCTATGCGGAGCTTTGCTGATGAAAGTGAAGGCATTGCAGGGGGATACGGTGGATTTGCTTTGCTGGCGTCACTACGGCACCACGCAGGGCGTGACCGAAAAAGTGTTATCTGCCAATCCCGGACTGAGTCAGCAGGTTTTTCTTGATGCCGGTCAGGAGATTGAACTGCCGGAAATCGCGAGCAAAGCGCAGCGGGAGATGGTGCAGCTTTGGGATTGAGAGGTTGCCATGAGCGACGTACCTACGGGGGTGCTGGAACAAACAATGAAATGGATTGCTACATATCTGCCGACGCTGTACGCGGCAGGTGCGGCGTTGAGCATATCGGCGCTGATGAGTCTGTATGACGGCCAGTCAATGCTGAAAACCGCCACCGGTTCACTGGTCTGCGGGATTGTCACGCTGGCAGTTGCCGGATCGCTTGAATATCTGGGCCTGCCATCCAATGCCGTCACCTTCGTGGGCGCGTCAATAGGATTTATGGGGGCTGACAAGGTACGCAACAAAGTGACCGGCTTTATTGAAACCCGTATCGGAGGGGCGAAAAGTGGAAATGAGTAAAAACGGACTGGCCCTGCTCAAAAGCTTTGAGGGCTGCGAGCTTACCGCCTATCAGGATGCAACAGGTGTCTGGACTATCGGCTATGGCTGGACGCAACCCGTTAACGGCGTGCCGGTCGGTAAGGGTATGACCATCACTCAGGCAACCGCCGACAGCCTGCTGAGCAGCGGCGTGGTGCAGTATGAAAAAGGTGTGACAGGTCTGGTGAAGGTAGCCGTTAATCAAAACCAGTTTGATGCTCTCGTTGATTTTGCCTACAACCTGGGCGTTAACGCCCTGGCGGGGTCAACACTGCTGAAAAAACTTAATGCCGGGGATTTTGCGGGCGCAGCGAATGAGTTTCCGAAGTGGAACAAGGCAGGCGGCAGGGTTCTTAACGGTCTGGTTAGACGCCGTGCCGCTGAGCGCTCGCTGTTCCTGTCATGAGCTGGTTACTGTCCCGCTGGAAACCTGTGCTAATTGCGGTGCTCTGTGGTCTGGCTGTCTGGTGGTTCAGTCATCAGTGTTATACAGCCGGGTACAGTGACGCCAGCGCAGAGTGGGCGCTGAAATGGAAACAGCGTGATGCTGACGATGCTACAGCACTGGCTAAGCGGCAGACAGAGGCCAGGGAAGAAGAACAACGCCGACAGGGTGAAGTTGATGAGATCAGAAAACAAGCCAGCCAGCAGCTTGCTGGCGTCAAGGCTGATGCCGATCGTGCCCGTGCTGCTTCTCGTGGGTTGCACGACAGGGCCGATAAACTTGCCAGGCAACTGGCCGAACGTGAACGCGCCTGCGGTGCCGATACTTCCGGCAGAAGCGAGACAGAAGCCAGCGGAGCCGTATTGCTCGCCGACCTGTTCCGCCGCGCTGACGAGCGAGCGGGAGATCTGGCAAGAGAGGCTGATGAGGCAAGAGCCAGAGGGCTGGCCTGTGAAGCCGCATACAGTTCAATAGCGACTCCGCCTAAGAGGTAGCGCCATGTTAAAAGCTGATTCACTACGCGAGACCCTGACCAGCGCTAACAAATGGTGCAGGGCCAACCCTGAAGCCTTCACCGTTTTTGTGGAAGAAGGGAATATCGAGACGACCGGCGAAACGCCGTCGTTTATGTACCGCTATACCCTGGTGCTGTTTGTGATGAATTTTGCCGGTGATATTGATGATTTCACGTTGCCGTTAATGGCATGGCTCTGGCACAACCAGCCCGATCTGTTGCTTAACCCGGAGAAGAACCGGGACATTAAATTTACGACCCTTATCAACAACGACGATACCGCCGACATTCTGTTTGAAATGCCGCTGCGCGAGCGCGTGAAGGTCACTCTGGATGAAAACGGCATTCCCAGGGCAGAGCATTTGCCGGAACCTAAACCACGCATCCCGTCAGCGGACGGCGACTGGAGCGCCATCTTTGAGGACGTGACGTGGGAGGCTGACGCGCATGAGTAACGATCTCTTCCGTGAGCTGGATCAGGTATTCAGCGACATACTGGCGGGCACTTCGCAGGCCGGACGTATTCGCACCGCCCGCGCGGTTGGTCAGGTACTGCGAAAGAGCCAGCAACAGCGCATCAAAGCACAGCAGAACCCGGAAGGTTCGCCATATCCTGCCCGCCGTCGCCGGGTGCTGCGTTCTCAGCAGGGTATTGTGTTTGTCTGGCAGGGTGAGATCCGCCGCCTCAAAAACTGGCACGGTGGCCGGGGGAAATACGGGCGCACCATTACCGGCTTTGACGAAGAGCGCAACGATATTCGCACGTTTTACCGCAGCGATATTGAGCGTTACATCGAGATCAATACGCGCTCAGTGCGCCGCAGCACAGCAAAGAAAGTGCCGATGTTTCAGCGATTGCGCAGCTATCGCTTTCTCAAAATGCGCGCTGATGCAGGCGGTACAACCGTGGGCTATGACGGCGTGGCCGCGCGCATTGCGCGTGTGCACCAGTACGGCCAGCGCGATCAGGTCGGGCCGGGTGCCTTTGCTAAATATCCTGTGCGTGAGCTGCTGGGCTTTACCGCTGGCGATGAGCAGATGATTACGGAACAGGTAGTTAACAGCCTGGGGAATGCTGCACGATGAGCGCTGAACTGATCCGCCTGCTGGAAAATATCCTCCGCGTCGGCGTCGTTATTGCCGTTGATGAAGAGAGCTGGCGCGTGCGCGTGCAAAGCGGCGAGCTTCAGACCGACTGGCTGCGCTGGAACACCACGCGCGCCGGGGCATTCAGTATCTGGGTGCCGCCTTCCGTGGGTGAGCAGGTCTGGCTGGGCTGTATTGGTGGCAATCCTGAAACGGCGGTCATTATCGGCAGTCTCTACAGCAACGATCACCCTGCACCGGGCAGCAGCCTGAAAGAGATTATGCTGACAGCGCCAGACGGTGCCTCTTTTCGCTACGACGCGGAGGCCAGCGCACTGGAAGCGCAGGGCATGAAGACCGCACATATCAAAGCCTCTGCCAGCGTCACGCTTGAAACGCCGATCGTAGAATGCACCGACCATCTGAAAGCGCGGACGTTCGAACTGTCGGAGGGTGGCACGATGAAGGGCAATGTTACCCATTCTGGCGGATCGCTTTCGTCTAACGGGGTGACGGTTCATTCGCACGTGCATGGTGGTGTGCAGGGTGGCAGCAGCAACACCGGGGGGCCGAAATGACAGTCCGCTATACCGGGATGAACCCGGACGGCACGGGCCAGCTTACCGATACTGATCAGCTGTGGAATTCAGTACGCGACATACTGACAACGCCGCTGGCAAGCCGGGTGATGCGCCGGGATTACGGCAGCATGATCCCCGATCTGCTGGATGAGCCACAAAACGAAGTGACCCGCCTGCAATGTATGAGTGCGGCAGTGATCGCCCTGACGATGTGGGAGCCGCGTATTGCCCTGAACGGCATCAATATCAGTTATTCAAAGGATGGCGCTGTCACCGCTGAACTGGTCGGCATTATCACCGAAACCATGCAGACGGCTGGCACAGCGCTGACGCTCAGGAGTGGCACTAATGGCAACAGTTGATTTATCGCAGCTACCACAGCCGCAAATTATCGAAGTGCTGGACTTTGAAGTCATTCTCAGCGAGGTGAAAGCCGTCATGCTCGCGGCATTCCCGCAGGAACAGCAGGCTTCTGTTGCCGCTGCGCTGGAGCTGGAATCCGAACCGCTGAACGTGATCGCCCAGGTGGTAGCTTACCGTGAAATGATGCTCAGGCAGCGGATTAATGATGGCGCGGCGGCGTGCATGTTGAGCCATGCCGTATCGTCCGATCTTGATAATCTCGCGGGCAACCTGAACACCGAACGTCTGATCATCACCCCGGAGACAGCAACCACTGACGCAGTAACGGAAAACGATACCGCACTGCGTTTGCGGGCGCAGGCTGCGTTTGAAGGGCTAAGCGTGGCGGGGCCAACCGGCGCATACGAATATTTTGCCAAAAGTGCCAGCGGCAAAGTGGCGGACGCCAAAGCGATCAGCCCGTCGCCTGCCGTGGTGGTGGTCTCTGTCCTGTCCACCGAGGGCGACGGCACCGCCAGTGCGGAACTGCTGGCAACGGTGGATAAGGCGCTGTCTGCTGACGATAAGCGCCCCGTTGCCGATCGTCTGACCGTTCAGGCGGCAGAGATCGTGAATTATCAGATTAATGCGCTGCTGTATTTCTACCCAGGCCCTGAGTCTGAACCTATCCATACCGCCGCGCAGGACGCGCTTCAGTCCTGGCTGAATCAACAGGGCAAGATTGGTCGTGATGTTGCCCGCTCAGCCATTATGGCGGCGTTGCATGTTCAGGGTGTGCAGAGGGTGGAGCTGCTGGAGCCTGTCAGCGATATTGTGATCGCCGATACGCAGGCAGCACGGTGTGAGTCCTTCACGATCGAGACCGGGGGCACAGATGAATAACAACATGCTGCCGCCTTCGGCCAGCGGTTTTATGCGCAGTACGGAGACGGTGACGGAGCGGCTTACCGATATTCCTGTTGACCTGCGCAAGCTGTGGAACCCGGACGAGTGTCCGACTGATCTTCTGCCTTATCTCGCCTGGGCGCTGTCTGTTGACCGCTGGGATAAGAACTGGTCAGAACAGACTAAACGGCAGGTGATTAAAGCCTCCTGGCTGGTTCACCGTCAGAAGGGCACCATTTCCGCTTTGCGCCGCGTCGTTGAACCGTTTGGCTTTCTGCTGCGCGTGATCGAATGGTGGCAGAGTGGCGAAGAGCCGGGAACATTCAAGCTTGAAATCGGCATTCAGGACGAAGGGATCACCGAGGAAACCTATCTTGAGCTTGAGCGCCTGATTGACGACGCAAAACCCAGAAGCCGTCACCTTACAGGCCTTTCACTTTCACTTCAGACGCAGGGGTATATCGAAGCCGGGGCGGGGTGTTATATCGGCGATACGCTGACCGTTTATCCCTATTTTCCTGAAACCATATCCGTAGGCGGTGCTGACTACACCGGCGCGGCAGTCCATTTAATTGATACCGTGGAGATCGCAAGTGGCGACTAAATATTTTGCCCTGTTAACCAATATCGGGGCGGCAAAACTGGCAAATGCCACGGCATTGGGTGCGCAGGTTGAGATCACCCAGATGGCCGTGGGCGATGGTAACGGCGTGCTGCCGACACCGAACCCGGCACAGACCGCGCTGACGCATGAGCTGCGCCGTGCGCAACTGAATATGCTGACTATTGACCCGGTTAACACCAATCAGATCATTGCGGAACAGGTTATACCGGAAGACGCGGGCGGATGGTGGATCCGTGAGATTGGCCTGTTTGATAAAGACGGAGATATGATTGCGGTTGCCAACTGTGCAGAGACTTATAAACCGCAGTTGCAGGAAGGTAGCGGGCGCGTGCAGGTGATTCGCGTGATCCTGATCGTCAGCAGCACCGAGGCTGTGACGCTGAAAATCGATCCGTCAGTGGTGCTGGCAACCCGTAAATATGTTGATGATGCCGTTATTGAAGTTAAGGCATACGCCGATGATGTGATGAAAAAGCACGTAGCTGCTGCAAATCCACACAAGCAATACCCACTGATAGCCAATGCATTAAAAGAAATGGTTGATGCTGGACTGGTAAATCAGATTCTCGAAAACCTTCATTTGGAAGAACTGCCAAATTTCGCAAAGTATGGCGCACCGATGATAGGCGAATTGATTGAATGGCCGTCTGACAAAATGCCGAATGAAATTTACCCTGATATGAAGATGGAGTTTATCCCGTACATAGGGCAGTCATTCGATCCGGTAAAGTATCCGCTACTTGCAACTCTACATCCCAATCTGCATTTGCCAGCAGATATGCGCGCAAACGTGGCGCGTGGCTGGGACTGGGGGCGGGGTATTGACGCCGGACGTGTACTCATGTCGGCTCAGGATGACGCGATGCAAAGGATTACCGGTGAACTTACAGATATGTGTTCAGGAGACTCTCTCCAGGCTACCGGCGCATTGACTATTACCGCTAAACCCGCTCAGCACTGGTATGCGGCTGCGACAGTATCATCAGCATATTTATATTACAGAGCAATAGGCTTTGATAATGCGTCAGTTGCAAGAACAGCAAATGAAAACAGAATGAAAAACGTGGCGTGGAATATGATTGTGAGGGCTAAATAATGTCGTTATTTGATAAAAATGGAAATGCGATAGAAACACATGTTGCAACTGTCAGTAGTTACGACGCCATGACTGGTGAATTTATTGATACCTATGATGTTCGTATTATTGATGGAACCGGTATTCCTGCCTTTTCCACTCTGACCATCGCCCCGGAACCAGAGAAAGGATTTGCGCACATCTGGAATGGTCAGTCATGGGATGCAGTCCCTGATTATCGCGGAATGACCGCCTATATCAAAGAATCTGGCGCGGGCGTAACGGTGAGAGATATTGGCGAATTAGCTGAGACGCTAACCCTGATAAAACCGCTTACCCCTTTTGATAAATGGGATGGTATGCAGTGGGTAACGGATACAGATGCGCAGCATGCATCTGATGTTGCTACTGCTGACGCAGAAAAGCAGTCCCGGATTGACCAGGCCAATGACTACATGAACAACAAGCAGTGGCCTGGCAAATCCGCGCTCGGACGCATGAAAGATACAGAAAAAGGGCAGTATAATTTGTGGCTGGATTATCTGGATGCACTGGAAGCGGTAGACACCTCCAGTGCGCCGGATATCAAATGGCCTACGCCTCCTGCGCATTAGGCCAGACGGGGGCTGCTGTATCGACGCGCATCAGCAGTACCCGGTATTTTTTCCACTCTGCCAACTCCACGGTTTCTGCGGCTGTCGCTACTCCCGCATCGACAGCGTCCTGCCGCCACGCAATCTCAGCATCAGCGGTGGCGCGCAGCTGTAATTTTTTAGCCTCAGCCTCTGCTATCACCTCATCCTGAGTCGGTGGGGGATTAGCTATATCCATCGCCTCCTTTTCAGTTATTGGAGAAAGGTCTGGGATTATGAATTCGTCTTGAGAACCATCCGACTCGTAGGCATAGACAATATTATTTATATCTTTGAAGTATTTCATTGTGATAGCTCCATCCATCTAATCAGTGAACCACCAGGGATAATTGATGCTGCTATTGAGTATGTAACTCCTGGTGGAACGACAGCGTAAACCGTACCGATCTGACTGGCTGAATTTGATGACGCAAAACTTGATGTGATTACTCCACCTACAACAGCGTCTCGGCGGCCATTTAATGGAACATCCAACGTGACCAATATCATTATTGCACGAGATGTTGTATTGGTATATGTCACGCCGAGCATCCTAGAGGATGTTACATCTTTATACTGCTGAGCTATGCCAAACGTAGAATCTCCGGAGGCAACAGACCCATAGACTTTCCCAACGTTTAAAATCGCCGAATCCCCCAACTGAAGGTTAAGTCGTGCAGCAACAATATTCTCAACGTCGGAAAAGTTATTCCCCTTTTGGAGTGAGCCAGCGGCCTCTTTCACCGTTTCTTGCAATTGAACGATTAAGAGAATGGATATTCCGGAATGCACGGTCACTTCTGACGGTGATGGCCATACATATCGAGTAACGTCATTACTGGCTGTGCTGTAGCACAGTCAAATATGACTGGACATGGACATAAAATAACGGGCTTGCGCCCGTATAAATTTCCATCATGGAGCTAAAAAAGACCCGATATCGTACTACTGGCAGAATTATAGGCAGTTGTCGCCTTGTTCTTTAGCCCTGAAAGCAGATCGCTAACGGATGACGCTTGCAGGCGCTCGCGTAAGTCTTCATCACAGCGCTGGAAGCTGATCGAAAACTCTATTTTTTTCGCCTTTCCGTAACGGTCAAACTCCGTATGCGTGGCCTGTAGCCCGGTCAGCACATACATGCCGTAAATCTGCCCCGCACCACTGATTAAAGGCCACGGACGCCCGGTGTATGCCTGCGTTGCCAGAACGGTAAGAGATACGTCACCGCCCGTAATTTCAGGGTAAAGCACCCCGTCAAGGTTGATCTGCGTCTCCCCAGCGCCGATGTACTGCCATTTTGCCGATCGGTTGATGCGGTCATTTTTCACATGCCGCCAGTTAAGCGAATGGCGCAACTGCTGATAAGGCAGTGTCTTCAGTTCAAAAACGAACATCCCGTATATCATCATCATAATGTCGCTTCCCCTTAATCTCTGTCTTTGAAGCTACCGCGATTGAGCCGCGCAAGACGGGCCATTTCGGCATTCACCGCGTCGGCAGCAATGCGGCCAATTTCGCGCGCATCCTGCCGGTCAACACCGTGCAGGTGTACGTGGATTTCCCCCGTAAAGCCGCCAGCGGCAACCGGTATATTGCTGGCGCTGCGGCTGACTGGCAGAAGTTCAGCCTGCTTAACGGGAAGCGATGCCGCTACCACTGCGGGACGTGCGCTTAACCCGTTGTTCCTGACCGTGCTGGCCAGCTGCGACTCCTTCCATTCCCCACGAACGGCCAGCGCACGGGGCAGGTTTTTAAACACGATATCGCCGGGGCCGATCTTCTTCGTGTTATCGGCAGTCGCTTTGGTGTTGCTGTCGATATTCTGCAACCGGCGCATTGTGCCGTTATCGCCGGTCAGCGGTGATGAGGGTTGCGGTGTGTCAGGCGGAACGTTTTTCACCTCAACTTTTTTCGGTGCAACTTTAGCGATATCGCCCTGAAGAAGGGCTACTTTGTCCTGAAGAACGGCCATGCGTTGCGCGTCCTCGATCTTCTTCCTGGCTTTTTCAGCTTCATCAGGCAGAACGCCGAGCTTTTCAAGGATCCATGCCAGTGTATCCAGCAGCATTTTTGCAGGCGTCAGAACAAGCTGGAGAGCGCCACCAAGAACGTTACCGAATACCTCACCGGCGCTGGCGCACTTATCCAGTGTTTCCTTGCTGGACTCCATCGGGGAAAGCAGAGATTTAAACCAGTTAAAGACCTGACTGACAGCGCGGCCTATCGCGTCAAAGATGGGGCTGAACTGCGAGAAGGTGTCACGTAACGGGGCCAGTCTTTCCATGATGCCGGTGAATACGCCAGCAAAAAATGCTTTAAGAGGCTCCCAGTAACGCCAGATAAGAACTCCGGCAGCAACAAACGCCGCCACTATCAGGCCAATCGGACTAAACAGCAGTGACAGCGCTGTACCCAGCATAGACACCGCAGCAGTAATCATGCTCCATATGGCCGGTAAGCCTGTCAGGCGAAGAGCGAGCATTCCGAGGTTTTTAGTCAGCGCTCCCAGCGCGGCACCGGGTGCAAGAAATACCCCCATAAGTGCGCCACGCATAGCGGGTATGATGGCCGAAACGCCCCGCATTTTCCCTGCTAACGAGCCGAGAACTGGAGCCCATCCGCGCACGCTTGCCATCGCCGGGCCGGAAGCCGTGCCGAGCGTTCGCAGAGCGGCAATCGTTCCGGCTATGCCTCTGCCCCCTGTCAGCAGGGTAAAACCTAACTGGAGTTTAGCCAGTGGCCCCATCAGCAGGCCGATCGCCAGCGATGTGCCGCCAATGGCGGCGGTCAGCGCCAGAACGCTACCGCCGACAACCAGCAGGGATTGTGCGAGCTTCGGATTCTCCTTCGCCCACTGCGTCATATGCCCCACAACATTACTCAGCCCCTGGGTCAGGGCGCGAAGCTGGTTGTTGACGAGATCGTTAATCTGGATACGGAATCCTTCCCAGGCGCTGTCCAGATTCTTGAGATCGCCATCAAGGTTATCCGCCATTATTTTGGCGGCTTTCTGTGCCTCACCCTTGGCGTTTTTCAGTTCACCAAGCAATTTCTGAAGTTCGCCGCTCCCTGCCGACATAACCAGAGCCTGGAATGACTTTGACGCTTCTTCACCGGCAATATCTTTGAAGAAAGAGAGCTTATCGGTATCGCCGTATTTGCTGATTTTTTTATAGAGATCGGTAAGCACAACTTCAGCAGGGCGCATTTTCCCCGTCGCATCAGCGACTTCTACACCCAGTTCTTTAAGCGCAGTTTTTGCTCTGCCGGTCGGCGCGGCAAGGCGTGAAAATGTGGCCTGCAAACCCGTACCGGCGATACTCCCGCGCAGACCAACGTTCGCCATCACGCCGATCATAGCCGTGGTCTGTTCGACGCTGACGCCTAGGTTGGAAAGACCTGTCCCGGCGTACTTCATCGCCTCACCGATATTTTGCAGATCGGTGTTGGTACGGGTGAATGCGCCCGTTAATACGTCGCTGACGCGATCCATTTCTTTGGGATCGAGACGGAACTGAGACAGGATGTTTGAGCTGATATCAGCGCTTTCACCTAAATCCATACCACCGGCCAGCGCCATATTGAGCACGCCAGGCAGTGCGGCCTGAATGGCCTGCGGAGTGAAACCGGCCATAGCGAGAAATGCCTGTCCACTGGCGGCGTCGGTCGTGGTGAACTGTGTTTCAGCACCCAGCTTTTTGGCCTGGTCACGAAGTGCTGAAAAGTCAACGGAGCTTTTATCTATACGGGTCAGCGCCTGTACGCGGGACATTTCCCGATCAAACCCAACGGCGGGGGATAAGAAACGTCCCGCTACGTAACCGGCAGCAGTGGCCCCGGCAACGGCCATCGTGCCACCGCCGCGAAGTTTACCCGCTGTTTGCTGCATCTGGTCATAGCGTGCCCGTGCCTGTGTGACAGCGGCAAGCTGTCGCCGTTCCCGCTCCAGCGTCTGGTTGTACTGTTCGGTTCTACGTATCGCGCTCTGAATGGTGCGATCGCTGCCGACCAGCGAAACACCGTGGCTGCGCAGCGCCTGTGAGGCAGCACGCAGCTTAACCATTTCCTGCGTGCGTGCAGAGTTAAGGCGCTCCAGCTTTGCGGCCAGCGCTGCCATATGTGCTTTTTGCTTGTCTGTAAGCTGTGTACCTTCCCGCTGCGCCTGATTCAGCCCTTCAAGCGTCCGGCTGGCGTCGTCAATTTTGCGGGAGGTCTTTTGCACGCTGTCGCGCAGACGGTTGAACGTGCGGGACTGGCTGTCCAGGTCTTTAATGCTGGATTGCGTTTTTTTGAGGGATTCTGACAAACCGCCCGCACTCTGGCGGGCGGCATTGACCGGGCGGGTAAGTTTATCGATCGCGCTGAACGCGACGCGGATATTAAGGCTTTTCACTGTCACTGGCTCCACTTCGGACAGCCGCCCGCTCACGCCAGGCTATGACTTCGCCCAGTTCCATCGTGAAGACTTCAGAGGGCGGCCAGTTGAAAACAACCGCGATATCAGCAACCAGATCGTCGATCAGGTCGAACCGCAGGAGTGTTACTGATTCTCCGTCTCCGCCTCGCTCGACGCTCCAGACCCCGCAGGCGTCAAAAAAGGGACGAGCGCTTCAGACAGGCTGACAAAATCGCGGGTATCCATTTCGTTGATTTCGGTCTGTTTGAGGCGTGGTGACGTGACACGGGTCAGCAGTACCGCCACCGAATCCACATCCATATTCATCACGTTGACCAGCTTCAGCCCACGCAGTGAGCCAGCCTGTTTGATCTCATCCGTGATCGTTACCTGAGTAATTTTCTCATCGCCGCGAACAACGGGTTTTGCCAGAGTAATGGCGTTATCGTTTTTTTTGCTCATTGTTGAATGCTCCGGGCGGCAAGGCTGTGCCGCCACTTATCAGGTTAATCAGTTACCCATTCCAAGCGCAGACGTGATGCGGTCAGGGTAGATATTCTTGCCGTCTTTCTTGTAGATGAAGTTCAGCAGATCAAACTCAAACAGCGGCTTATCGTCGATGGTGAGTTTGTAATAAGTGTTCTTCATCGTGTAGCTGACGGAGGTGTCTTCTCCCTGCTTGCTCTCGCCGCCGTCCATTTCGGTGATGCGGCCGCGCAGTTCGACCTCAACCAGCAGGCTTTCACCATCGGTGTAATACTCCCCGGCGAAGCGGAAACGGGTTTCGTCGATATCGCCGCAGTAGTTCAGCAGTAACGACTGAACCAGACCGCCAACCACCATCGTGGTATCCAGCGCGCCACTGTCCAGACCGAGATCCACCGCAGCGGAGCCAATCATCCCGCCCCCCTGAAAATCTTCAGTTTTACGGGTCAGTTTTGGCAGCGTCACGGAAGAGACTTTGCCGATGCAGTTGCTGCCGTTCACAAAGCAGGTGAACAGGCGTAGTTTGTGAGGAACCGCCATTTATGCACCTCCCAGGGAAGAAAACGCCGATTCGAAATACTCGTCCGTGAAGGTCTGGTAGAGCGTCAGATCTTCCATTGGCGGAACCGGTGTATATTTATAGCGAATGCGTACCTGACCCTGACGGAGACCGGTTGTCGGGTTATCCAGGATATCAAACCAGCATTCAGCACCAATTAGCCGCCCCTGCGTCACCAGCGAATTGAGTTTGCCGCTGATGCCGCTGACCACGTCCTTGACGTTGGCCGGGGTTAGCGGTTCGTCCACTGATTCAAATTGCGCCTCAGCGATACTGTCAGCCAGAATCTGTGCCGTACGGGTGTAAACCTCAAAAATATAATCTTTGGTGTCCGTGACGCGGTTACCCCAGAACCGGAAACCGTTACGCTTGATGAGCGTCGTGATCTCCTTGTTGTTGAGTTCGTTCGCGTCGCTGTCTTCGGCCTGAAGCGACCAGAAAACATCCTGTGAAATACCCAGCACGTTGCTTACCGACACATTGGAAAGCGATTTGTGCCAGCCCTGATTGTTGTCAATCAGCGCGCGAAGGCCGCAGGCATAGGCCGGGGCCGGGAAGGTTTCGTTTTCTCCGGTCAGCGGGTTGTAGGCGATGAAATCAGGCCAGATAAGCATTAGCTCTCGATAGGCGAAGGTCGCACGATATGCGGTGGCTTCAGCCATCGTTTTGCAGCCGTAGCAACTGGCGTAAACAAACGCGCGCAGATTCTGAGCAATAACACACAGCGCAGAAGTGACTTCTTCCGTGTCGTAGCCCGGCACGGCCAGAATGCGTGGACGATAACCAACCTTCTGCTCGGCAGTCAGAAACGCGTACATGCCGGTATAGCTGCCGTCTTCTGCCGTGCCACCCATGATGAGCTGCGACTGCGTTTTACCGCCTTCCTCTTCCGTGGCTGCTGCCACGCGCACAACGATAACCTTCGGACTGGTCTGGTCAGCGATGGCTTTGAGTGTTTTGTACAGGGAGCCGGTTTTACCCGCCTTACCCAGCACGTTGTTAACCCGCGTCAGCAACACGGGGGTATTCAGGGGAAAGGTTTCCGCGTCGGCATCATCCGCCACGGCAACGATCCCAATGACACTGGATTCAATGTCATTGATAGCCGTCACCAGGTCGGTATTCTCCCGGACGCGTACACCGTGGAAACGTGTCTCTGACATGTTAGCCACCATTACGTTATTGAGTTCGCAGTCATAATCCCTCATGTCTGAATGTCACTCACGCTATTGCGGGTCTGGCCGGACGGCGACAACAAAAACCGATTTGGTCTCTCCCGCGCGCGTGGGATCCTTCGCCGGAAGAAGGGGGAAAGCATGGCACTTACAGACCTGACAAAATCACTTAACGACGCCGTCAGCAGTTATAACGATTCACTTACCGAGGCGGTAAAAAGTCCAGGATTCAGCATTACGATGGGTGGCAAGGTACTGACGCAGCTTGATGATCGGATCATGTCGTTGTCACTAACGGACAACAGGGGCTTTGATGCTGATCAGCTATCTATTTCCATTGATGACAGTGACGGTATGGTTGCACTGCCGCCGCGCGGGGCTGAACTTGCCGTATCATTTGGCTGGCTGGGTGAACCGCTGATTTACAAGGGGCTGTACACGGTTGACGAGGTTTCCCACGAAGGCCCGGCAGATACCATTGGCGTTACTGCCCGCAGCGCTGATTTTCGTGAAGAATTCAACGTAAAGCGCGAAGTCTCATGGCATGACGTGACCGTTGAGCGCGTTGTGTCGGCAATAGCGCACCGATACGGACTGAAGGCGCAGATCAGTGAAATGCTCATAGATATTGAGATTGATCACGCCGACCAGACGCAGGAAAGCGATATGTCATTCCTTACCCGCATGGCGGACATGCTGGGCGCAATTGCCACCGTCAAGAACGGCAGTCTGCTGTTTATCCTGCCGGGCGGTGGCGTAACCGCTGACGGGAAGGCGCTCCCCTCTGCCAGTATTGACCGCACAAGTGGCGACCGGCATCGCTTTCGTATTGCCGATCGGGATGCCTATACCGGCGTTCGGGCTTACTGGCTGGATCTGAATTTCGGCAAAAAGAAAAAGGTCAGCGTAAAGCGCCGCAAGCCTGCAAAGCCCAAAAAAGAGAAGAGCAGCAGCCGTGAGGGCGATTACATGGAGGGCGCAGACGGTAACGTCTATGTGCTGCGCAAAACCTACCAGAATGAAGAGGCTGCGAAACGTGCGGCAGCGGCAAAGTGGCAACAGCTTCAGCGTGGCGCGGCAGAGTTTTCGATCACCCTGGCGCGTGGCCGCGCAGAGCTTTACCCAGAAATGCACGTTACTGTTAGCGGTTTTAAGGATGAAATAGACAATCAGGACTGGATCATTGCACGCGCTGAGCACGTCATAGACGACAGCGGTTTTACCACCCGGCTGGAGCTGGAAGCAAAAATACCTGACTGGATAGCGGAAACTGAATAAAATGAAATGGAGTTCAACTCCCACAGGGGAGCCATCATTATGTTCAGATGTCCATTTTGCGGCGCTATGGCCCGCACCCGTACCAGCCGTAAAATAACCGATATGACTATCCGGCAATATCACCAGTGTCAGAATCTGGAATGTAGCCGGTCATTCACCACACTAAACAGCGTGGAAAGGGAAGTAACAAAGCGTGCAGGCACTGCACCGTTACCGCCTGACTTTATCCCCCGTGATGCTTTCCCTGCATCACATTACGGCAGAGACCAGCTTAATCTGGCTCTCTGACCACCGTCAAAGCGCCCCCGTAAATCCATTCAGTGCGGGGGCAGCTTCAAGCAAAACGCTTTTTCCAGAGAAAATATCTTTGATAACATCGGTCAGCATATTAATAGCGATGATGGGATAGGGATATGAAAAAGGTGTTGTTAATACTGGCTTTGGTTTCTCTCGTTGGATGTAAGCCTGGCGCTGAAAAAGCTGTTGAACTAGGTAAGTCAGAAGTCGCAGCAGATGTTAGGGATCCAGATAGCGTAAAATTTAGATATCTTCGATTTGTTCAGGGTGAGGATTCACCTGATGGGGCTATCGTTGGCTATGTTTGCGGCCAGATCAATGCAAAAAATGGTTTTGGGGCTTACGAGGGATTCTCTCCATTCCTTATGAAAATAAGCATGAAATCAAAGGGCGCGTTTTCTAAGGGGGTCACCTACTCTGTAACAGAGAAGAAAATCTACACCCGGTTTAGTGATCCAGTGCCAGCGTCATACAAAGACAACTGCGGCCCTGATGAGTGAGGGATGTTTCGGTAAGATGCCAGGCAAAAGCCCGGCTTTTTAATGTCGAAGTGTAGTCAAAATGTAGACGAAGTTAAGAATAAATCCTTTTATTCCATTATGTTACTGTCTGGATTTCTTCACCATCCCTGTCTTCCCCCACATGATGTGGGGGTTTTTTTTGCCCAAAATTTGTCACTCGGTTATTGCCTGACTGTTTTACTTCATCCGTTATACTAGCGGCATATCATGGCAGGAGTGTTTATGAATCAAACCTATGGGCGGCTGGTTAGCCGGGCGGCAATCGCGGCGACCGTGATGGCATCGCTGTTACTTTTGATCAAGATTTTTGCGTGGTGGTACACCGGATCGGTCAGTATTCTGGCAGCGCTGGTGGATTCTTTGGTGGACATCGCCGCGTCGTTAACCAACCTGTTGGTGGTGCGCTATTCTTTGCAACCGGCCGATGATGAACATACGTTCGGACACGGAAAAGCGGAATCGCTGGCGGCGCTGGCGCAAAGCATGTTTATTTCCGGTTCGGCGCTGTTTTTATTCCTGACCGGGATTCAGCATCTCATCCAACCCACGCCAATGAAAGATCCTGGCGTCGGGGTGGTTGTCACCATCATTGCGTTAGTGTGTACAATCATTCTGGTCTCGTTTCAGCGCTGGGTGGTGAAGCGCACGCAAAGTCAGGCCGTTAGGGCGGATATGCTTCATTATCAGTCTGATGTTATGATGAACGGTGCGATTCTCGTGGCGCTTGGGCTGGCATGGTACGGCTGGCATCGCGCAGATGCCTTGTTTGCGCTCGGGATTGGCATCTATATTTTATATAGTGCATTACGCATGGGTTATGAGGCGGTACAGTCTTTGCTGGATCGCGCTTTACCCGATGAAGAACGTCAGGAAATTATTGATATTGTGACGTCATGGCCTGGAGTCAGCGGCGCTCACGATCTTCGCACGCGGCAGTCAGGGCCGACCCGCTTTATTCAGATTCATTTGGAAATGGAAGATAATCTGCCGCTCGTTCAGGCGCATTTAGTGGCTGAACAGGTAGAGCAGGCAATTTTACGGCGTTTCCCGGGATCGGATGTCATCATTCATCAGGATCCCTGTTCGGTCGTACCCAAGGAAGGCAAGATGTTTGAGCTTTTATAATTCGTTGTAAAAAAAGTGAACCGGGCCAGCATTTTGTGTATAAATTACCACCATTTGGCCTGACCTGAATCAATTCAGCAGGAAGTGATTGTTATACTATCTGCATATTCGTTGGATCGTTTCGATATGCGGAATCGACTTCCGGCAGCAGATTTCATTTTGCATTCCAAAGTTCAGAGGTAGTCATGATTAAGAAAATCGGTGTGTTGACAAGCGGCGGTGATGCGCCGGGCATGAACGCAGCAATCCGTGGTGTTGTACGTGCAGCGTTGACGGAAGGGCTGGAAGTCATGGGGATCCATGATGGCTACCTGGGTTTGTATGAAGACCGTATGGTTCAACTTGACCGCTACAGCGTGTCCGACATGATCAACCGTGGCGGTACATTCCTCGGTTCTGCCCGCTTCCCGGAATTCCGCGACGAAAACGTGCGTGCCGTGGCTATCGAAAACCTGAAAAAGCGTGGCATTGACGCGCTGGTTGTTATCGGTGGTGACGGTTCATACATGGGGGCAAAACGCCTGACTGAAATGGGCTTCCCATGCATCGGTCTGCCAGGCACTATCGACAACGATATCAAAGGCACCGACTACACCATCGGTTATTTCACCGCTCTGGGTACCGTAGTCGAAGCGATTGACCGTCTGCGTGATACCTCTTCTTCTCACCAGCGTATTTCCATCGTTGAAGTGATGGGCCGCTACTGTGGCGATCTGACCCTGGCGGCTGCCATTGCTGGTGGCTGTGAGTTTGTGGTGGTTCCGGAAGTGGAATTCAGCCGTGACGATCTGGTTGCTGAAATCAAAGCAGGCATCGCGAAAGGTAAAAAACACGCGATTGTGGCGATCACTGAGCACATGTGTGACGTTGACGAACTGGCGCATTACATCGAGAAAGAAACGGGTCGTGAAACGCGCTCAACCGTACTGGGTCACATCCAGCGTGGTGGTTCTCCGGTGCCTTACGACCGTATCCTGGCGTCCCGTATGGGCGCATATGCCATTGAACTGCTGTTGGCCGGTCACGGCGGTCGCTGTGTAGGTATTCAGAACGAGCAACTGGTTCACCACGACATCATCGACGCGATTGAAAACATGAAGCGTCCGTTCAAAGGTGACTGGCTGGACTGCGCGAAAAAACTGTACTGATTGTTTTTTCCGCGCCTGATGGCGCTAAGCGCATCAGGCCTACAGGTTGCAAAGACTTGTAGGCCTGATGAGCCGCTAACCATCATTCGGCACAATTCCCCGCATTTATTCCCCTAAGTTATAGCAAATCTTTTTTTATTCTTTAATGTTTGGATACCTTTCTGACACGCTTTGCTCATCACAACACCACATAAGAGAGCTGGGCGATGAACAAATGGGGCGTAGGGTTAACATTATTGCTGGCATCGACCAGCGTTCTGGCAAAGGATATTCAGTTACTTAACGTATCGTACGATCCAACGCGTGAATTGTACGAGCAGTACAATAAGGCCTTTAGCGCGCACTGGAAGCAGGAAAAGGGCGACAACGTCGTGATCCGCCAGTCGCACGGCGGTTCGGGTAAACAAGCGACCTCCGTCATTAACGGCATTGAAGCCGATGTCGTGACGCTGGCGCTGGCTTACGATGTGGATGCCATTGCTGAACGTGGTCGTATCGATAAAAACTGGATTAAGCGTCTGCCGGATAACTCCGCGCCATACACCTCCACCATCGTTTTCCTGGTCCGCAAAGGCAACCCCAAACAAATTCATGACTGGAACGATCTGATCAAACCAGGCGTGTCGGTCATTACGCCAAACCCGAAAAGCTCAGGCGGCGCACGCTGGAACTATCTGGCGGCATGGGGCTACGCCTTGCACCACAACAACAACGATCAGGCCAAGGCACAAGACTTCGTGAAGGCCCTGTATAAGAATGTTGAAGTGCTGGACTCCGGTGCGCGTGGCTCAACCAATACCTTCGTTGAGCGCGGTATCGGTGATGTGCTGATCGCCTGGGAAAACGAAGCCCTGCTGGCGACAAACGAGCTGGGCAAAGACAAATTCGAGATAGTGACGCCGAGTGAATCTATCCTCGCGGAACCGACCGTTTCCGTGGTCGACAAAGTAGTGGAAAAGAAAGACACCAAAACGGTGGCGGAAGCCTACCTGAAATATCTCTATTCTCCGGAAGGTCAGGAAATTGCAGCGAAAAACTACTATCGTCCGCGTGATGCAGACGTTGCGAAGAAATACGAAAATGCATTTCCGAAGCTGAAACTGTTCACCATCGACGAAGAGTTTGGCGGCTGGACGAAAGCGCAGAAAGAGCACTTCTCTAACGGTGGTACGTTTGACCAGATCAGCAAGCGCTAAATAAGTCTGTGATTTACCGACCCGGTGGCATAACGCGACCGGGTTTTTTATTTGTCATGGTTTTGCGTTACTCTTGCCCTTCAATGAGATACAGGGAACGCGTAATGAAAAAAGCAGGCTATCTTTTACTGGCGGTGATTGTAGTCGCCGCTGCTGCAGGTATCGGGTACTGGAAATTCACCGGTAACCCGGACGCATTACGCCAGATTGTTCTTCAGCAATGCCTGCCACACCAGTTGCAGCAGCAGGATCCTGCGCCGTGCGCAGAAGTGAAGCCAGATGCCGGATATGCGGTGTTCAAAGACCGAAATGGCCCTTTGCAATATTTGTTGATGCCCACTTACCGCATCAACGGTACAGAAAGCCCACTGCTGTTAAAATCAGGCACGCCGAACTTTTTCTGGTTGGCCTGGCAGGCGCGTAGCTTTATGAGCCAAAAATACGGCCACGAAATCCCTGACAAAGCGGTCTCTCTGACCATTAACTCGCGTAGCGGGCGTACACAAAATCATCTGCATATTCATATCTCCTGCCTGCGAACCGATGTCAGACAACAGCTGGATGACAATCTGGCGAAAATCAGTACTCGCTGGCTGCCTTTACCGGGTGGACTGCGCGGTCATGAATATCTGGCGCGTCGCGTCACGGAAAATGAACTGGCGCAACGCAGTCCATTTATGATGCTGGCAGAAGAGGTGCCGGATGCGCGTGAACATATGGGCAGCTATGCGCTGGCGATGGTGCGTCAGAGCGATGAGTCTTTTGTCCTGCTGGCGACCCAGCGCAATTTGTTGTCGCTCAATCTCGCCTCCGCTGAGGAAATTCAGGATCATCAATGTGATATTCTGCGTTAACCCCACCTAATCTGGCATTTACTCCGCATGTCTGTCCCCGTATTCTTGTTGAAAAAAACAACAGGAGACAGGCATGTCGCTCTGGCTTACACACCCTTTGTTTATCCCCTCTCTGGTGGTTGGCATTACTATCCTGCTCTGGGCGACGTCGCTACTGCCGGAGTTTATAACGGCGCTGCTGTTCTTTGCCGTAGCAATGGTCGCCAAAATCGCACCTGCGGATGTGATCTTTGGCGGATTTGCGTCTTCGGCATTCTGGCTGGTCTTTAGTGGTTTTGTGCTGGGTATCGCGATTCGCAAAACGGGGCTGGCGGACAGGGCGGCGAGAGCGCTGTCATCGCGATTGACCGATTCCTGGCCGTTAATGGTGGCGAGTGTGGTGCTGCTCAGTTACGCGCTGGCGTTCGTGATGCCGTCCAACATGGGGCGTATTGCGCTGCTGATGCCGATTGTTGCCGCAATGGCGAAGCGTGCCGGAATTAACGAGGGTACGCGCGCCTGGTATGGTCTGGCGCTGGCCGTCGGGTTTGGGACGTTCCAGCTTTCCGCGACCATTTTACCCGCTAACGTGCCAAATCTGGTAATGAGCGGCGCGGCGGAAGGCTCTTACGGCATCCACCTCAATTATCTTCCCTATTTGCTGCTGCATACGCCGGTTCTGGGTTGGCTGAAAGGCGCGGTGCTCATCATGCTTATCTGCTGGCTGTTCCCTGGCAAGCCCCACGCACCGCGCGATCTCACGCCAGCGGAACCAATGAGCCGGGATGAAAAACGTCTGGCCTGGATGTTAGCAGTGGTGCTGCTGCTGTGGGTAAGTGAAAGCTGGCACGGTATAGGGCCTGCGTGGACCGGGCTGGCGGCGGCGGTTATCACGCTGCTACCACGGGTTGGCTTTATCAATGGCGACGAGTTTTCCTCCGGGGTAAATATCAGGACCTGCATTTACGTGGCGGGGATTCTGGGGTTGGCAATCACCGTTACCCAGACCGGCATTGGCAGTGCAGTGGGCGAGGCGCTGTTACAGGTGATGCCGCTGGATGCGGAAAAACCATTTACCAGCTTTCTCGCGCTGACCGGCATTACCACCGCACTCAATTTTATTATGACGGCGAACGGCGTTCCGGCGCTGTATACCACTCTGGCGCAAAGTTTTGCCGATGCGACTGGGTTCCCGCTGCTGTCGGTAATTATGATTCAGGTATTGGGGTATTCCACACCGCTACTGCCGTATCAGGCTTCGCCGATTGTGGTGGCGATGGCGCTTGGGAAAGTGCCTGCGAGGGCGGGGATGCTGCTGTGTATCGCGCTGGCGACGGCAACATATCTGGTTCTTCTGCCGCTGGATTATCTGTGGTTTAGCGTGTTGGGTAAGTTGTAAAAAAAAGCCCGGTAGCGCTAACGCTTACCGGGCCTACAGTCTTGGAGGGCGGGTCAGCGAAGCGCTACCCGCCTCAACAGCATTACGCCTGTTTAGCCGCTTCTGCTGCTTTAACGATGACCGCGAAGGCATCTGCTTTCAGAGAAGCACCGCCAACCAGCGCGCCATCGATATCCGGCTGAGCGAACAGTTCTGCTGCATTAGCTGCGTTTACGGAACCGCCGTACTGGATGATAACTTGTTCAGCGATTTTCGCGTCAGCTTTAGCAATGTGGTCACGAATGAATTTGTGAACAGCCTGAGCCTGAGCAGGAGTTGCAGATTTACCGGTACCGATAGCCCATACTGGTTCGTAAGCGATAACGACGCCTTCGAATGCTGCCGCGCCCTGAGTTTTCAGAACGGCGTCGATCTGACGTGCACAGACTTCTTCAGTTTTGCCCGCTTCGTTTTCTGCTTCGGTTTCACCGATGCACAGAACCGGAGTCAGACCTTGTTCTTTCAGCACGGCGAATTTTTTAGCGATCAGCTCGTCAGACTCTTTGTGGTAAGTACGACGCTCAGAGTGACCGATAATGATGTACTGCGCGCCGATATCTTTCAGCATTTCAGCACTTGTTTCACCGGTAAATGCGCCAGACAGGTTCAGGTCAACGTTCTGCGCGCCCAGGATAATGTGGCTACCGGCAGCGGCGTGTTTCGCCAGGTCGATATACATTTCCGGCGGAGCGATTGCTACTGCACAGCCAGCAACGCCAGCCAGTTCTTTACGCAGATTAGCAACCAGTTCGTTTACCATGTGGCGGCTGCCGTTCAGTTTCCAGTTACCCATCACTAAAGGATGTCGCATTTCATTTCTCCACGCTTGTCAGCGAATTAAGGAATATGGCCGCCCGTCAGGGCAGCATGGTCTGTGAAACAGTATAGAGATTCGTCTGCGGAAAGGCTTTGCTTTTTGTCATCAATTCGCCTTCTCAAGACTATCTGATAGTGCCAGCTTAATCGGTTCAACAGCGAAGGTCAGCCCTTTTTCACCGTTATCTGCCACAACATAGCGAATTGCGCCTTCTGTTTCGGCGTAATAGTGTTTACCTTTGCCGGCAGCGAGCAGTTTTTGCAGCTTTTTCTGGCTCTGCTCTTTCGTCAGTAGCGGCGCGACGGTACGAATGACGGCGGTCATGTATTCCAGCGCTTTCGCTTTGGCCGCCTTTTGTTCTGGTCCCTGAATCGGCAACCAGGTTATCTGCATACTTTTGATTTTTAGCGTGCCGCGCTCAAGGGCGGAGGACGCATACAGGTTTTCATTGATTTTACTGGCCGCGCGGGTGAGGTTTGCCCGATCGCGGCTGCTGTCGATGGCGCGGAACTCATTCAGGATAAGCTTCGGATTCTGCGTATTAAAGTTTTCGCGAAACTGGCTAATCGACAGGTCAAAGGTCGGCGCACCCGCCAGTAAATAGGGGGCCGTGGTTGCCGTCGATGGCTCTTCCGCCCGTGCCGCAACGCTCGCGGTGAAGGCTGAAAACAATAATAAAAACAGTGTAAATCCTTGCTTCATCAATCGTACCTTTCGTTATGACTGCTCACGATTAAAACGGTAACTGTCGGGCTTGTCAAAAGGGTAAACTGTTCTGGAAGGTAATAATAAAGGAACTTACATGACCATACAGCAGTGGTTATTCTCATTTAAAGGGCGCATCGGGCGCCGTGATTTCTGGATTTGGATAGGTCTGTGGATCGTCGGAATGCTGGTTCTGTTCTCGCTGGCGAGCAAGCAATTACTCGATATTCAGACTGCGGCATTTTGTCTGGTTTGTCTGCTATGGCCGACGGCGGCAGTGACGGTAAAACGCCTGCACGATCGGGGACGTTCTGGAGCGTGGGCGCTGCTGATGATTCTGGCGTGGATGCTGCTGGCCGGAAATTGGACGATGTTACCCGGCGTCTGGCAATGGGCGGTTGGTCGCTTTGTTCCGACGCTCATTCTGGTCGGTATGCTTATCGATCTGGGCGCGTTCGTTGGCACCCAGGACGAAAATAAATATGGTAAGGATACGCAGGACGTAAAGTACAAAGCCGAGCGCCAGTAGTTGTAGACCGGAGAAGCGCAATCGCCGCCCGGCAAACCCTCACCAGTAATGCTCAGCAGTCATATGGCCCGGTCGACGGCGCAGGTGTTTGGTCATCTGCCGGGTCTCTTTCAGCAGTTGCTGCGTGTCGCGTACCATTTGTGGATTTCCGCACAACATCACATGGCTGGTTTCTTTATCCATTGGCAGCCCTACCGCCTTTTCCAGTTCACCGCTTTCAATCAGCGCCGGTACACGCCCGGTCAGCGAATCTACGGCTGTCTCACGGCTAACAACCGTCTGGATGCGTAATTTACCTTCGTAGCGCTTTTCCAGCGCCTGCATCAATGGCAGGTAGCTCAAATCGGCGGCATAGCGTACGGCGTGGACCAGCACCAGATTTTTAAAGCGATCCAGGTCTTTGCCTAATTGAAGAATCGACAAATACGGGCCGATAGCCGTGCCGGTTGCCAGCATCCATAGCGTTTCGCAATCAGGGACTTCATCCAGCACGAAGAATCCAGCGGCCTCACTCACCACCTGAACTTCATCGCCAGGCTTTAGCGCCGCCAGTTGAGGGCTGAGTTTGCCGTCGGGAACCGTCACCAGATAAAATTCTAAGTCGGGGTTATCGGGCGCATTCACGTAGGAATAGGCGCGCTGGACGCGCTCACCGTCGATCTCAAGGCCAAGCTTGGTGAACTGACCTGCAGTGAAAGGAAGAACCGGAGCTCGCACGGTCAAACTAAACAGGGCATCGGTCCAGTTCTGCACCTTTGTGACTTTGCCTGTTACCCAATCTGCCATGGTTTTCTCCTGTCTGCTTTGATTGCCTTATCTTCGTTCGTTGGACGAAAGATTTCCAGCCCGGATGGGCTGGAAGGCTCTATTGATCAAATCAATTACAGGATGTGCGCCTGCACATCGGGATCTTTGCGATCGAGGTAGTGAATCGACTGAATGCGGCGGATCGTGCGTGATTTGCCGCGGATCAACAGCGTTTCGGTGGTTGCGATATTGCCTTTACGGCTAATTCCTTCCAGCAGATCGCCTTTGGTGATGCCGGTAGCGGAGAAAATGACGTTGTCGCTGCGCGCCATTTCATCCAGACGCAGCGCTTTGCCCGCTTCAATGCCCATCGCGGTGCAGCGGGCCAGTTCCTGTTCGCCAATACGACGGTTCTCTTCGCTGTCGCCTTTGACGTCATGGCGCGCCAGCAGGCGGCCCTGCATGTCGCCGTCCAGCGCGCGGATGACGGCCGCGGAAACCACGCCTTCCGGTGCGCCGCCAATACCGTACAGCACGTCAACTTCGCTGTCTGGCATACAGGTCAGAATCGAGGCCGCAACGTCGCCGTCAGGAATGGCGAAGACGCGCACGCCCAGTTTCGCCATCTCTGCAATAACCTCGTCATGGCGTGGTTTTGCCAGGATGGTGACGGTCAGGTCACTCAGTGGTTTGTTCAGCGCGGCTGCAATGTTTCGCAGGTTGGTTTCCAGCGACAGGTTCAGGTCGATGGACCCTTTTGCGCCAGGGCCGACAATCAGCTTTTCCATGTACATGTCTGGCGCGTTCAGGAAACAGCCTTTATCGCCTACAGCCAGCACCGCCAGCGCATTCGCCTGGCCCATTGCCGTCATACGCGTGCCTTCGATAGGATCGACGGCGATGTCGACCGCATCACCGTGGCCGGTTCCGACTTTCTCGCCGATAAACAGCATCGGCGCTTCATCAATCTCACCCTCGCCAATCACGATGGTGCCGTCGATGTTGACCTGGTTGAGCATAATACGCATGGCGTTCACCGCCGCGCCATCAGCGGTATTTTTATCGCCGCGGCCCAGCCATTTATAGCCAGCCAGCGCGGCCGCTTCGGTCACGCGTGAAAATTCAATGGCAAGTTCTCGTCTCATTGCAAACTCGTAGCTGAAAGGAATGGCGCGAAGTGTAGCACAGGGGAGGGGACTAGATTATTGATGTGTGTGCGGGGTTGCCCCCGCACGAAGATATTGCCGGACAAGGTAAAGTCGCCATCCGGCAATGACGAATTACTCGTCGTGATCTTCCCACGCCATGGCGCGTTTGACCGCTTTTTTCCAGCCGCTGTAACGGAAATTACGCTCGGTGGTTTCGATGCCCGGGCGGAATTCACGCTCGATGACCGCTTTCTCCTGCAGTTCATCCAGATTCTGCCAGAAACCTACTGCCAGACCGGCAAGGTACGCAGCACCCAATGCGGTGACTTCGCGGACTTCCGGGCGCTCAACGCGCGTGCCGAGAATATCGGACTGGAACTGCATCAGAAAGTTGTTGGCGACCGCACCGCCATCGACGCGCAGGGCGTGCAGGCGAATACCGGAGTCAGCCTGCATCGCTTCCAGTACGTCACGGGTCTGGTAAGCGATAGACTCAAGCGTTGCGCGGATGATGTGGTTGGAGTTTACGCCACGGGTCAGGCCGAAGATGGCTCCGCGTGCATACGGGTCCCAGTACGGTGCGCCAAGGCCTGTGAATGCCGGAACGACGTATACGCCGTTGGTGTCTTTCACTTTGGTGGCGAAATATTCAGAGTCGAATGCATCGCTGATGAGTTTCATTTCATCGCGCAGCCACTGGATGGATGCGCCAGCCATAAATACCGCACCTTCCAGCGCGTAGTTCACTTCCCCGGTCGGTCCGCAGGCGATGGTGGTCAGTAGTCCATTTTCGGACTTAACGGCTTTCTCGCCAGTGTTCATCAGCATGAAGCAGCCGGTACCGTAGGTGTTTTTCGCCATCCCTTCCTTCACGCACAGCTGGCCAAACAGAGCAGCCTGCTGGTCACCGGCAATACCGGAGATAGGAATACGAATGCCGCCTTTACCACCGATGTTGGTCTGGCCGTACACTTCAGAAGAACGACGCACTTCTGGCAGCATTGCACGCGGAATATCCAGCGCATCCAGCATCGTGTCATCCCAGTCCAGGGAGTGGATGTTGAACAGCATGGTACGAGAGGCGTTGGTGTAATCCGTTACGTGTACGCGCCCCTGCGTCATTTTCCAGATAAGCCAGGTGTCTACCGTACCGAACAGCAGTTCGCCGCGACGAGCGCGCTCACGTGAGCCTTCTACGTGGTCGAGGATCCACTTCACTTTAGTGCCGGAAAAGTATGGGTCAATTACCAGACCCGTGTTATTACGGATGTACTCTTCCATTCCGTCGCGCTTGAGCTTTTCGCAGATATCCGCGGTACGACGACACTGCCACACAATTGCGTTATAGATAGGCTTACCGGTCTCACGCTCCCAGACGATGGTGGTTTCACGCTGGTTGGTAATACCGATCGCTGCAATTTCATCGGAACTGATATCGGCTTTCGCCAGAACTTCTACCAGCGTGGAGCTTTGGGTCGCCCAAATTTCCATTGGGTCATGTTCTACCCAACCTGCTTTCGGGTAGATTTGCTCGAATTCGCGCTGTGAAACGCTAACGATATTCGCATCGTGGTCCATTACGACCGCGCGGGAGCTGGTGGTGCCCTGGTCGAGCGCAACGATATATTTTTTTTCAGTCATGATTATTTGTCCCGTAGTCACATTACTGCGAAGCTTTTTGTTGAGTGTTGGTCGCAACGTCTTTCTCTTCAATCGCGCAGACATCGCACGGTAAATGGCGACCAATCAGTTTGCGATATGCCCATGCGCCTAAAATCGCGCCGGTAATCGGGCCAAACACCGGGACCAGGAAGTAAGGGATATCACGACCACCCGTGAAGGCAATCTCACCCCATCCGGCCATCCAGGCGAAGAGTTTCGGTCCGAAGTCACGTGCCGGGTTCATCGCAAAACCTGTCAGCGGACCCATGGAAGCACCAATAACGGCAATCAACAAGCCGATCAGCAGTGGTGCCAGCGGACCACGAGGTACACCGTTACCATCGTCGGTCAGAGCCAGAATCAGCCCCATTAGAATAGCGGTAATGACCATTTCAACCGCGAAGGCCTGCACAAAATTGATATGCGGGTTCGGATAGGTCGAGAAAGTACCTGCCAGACCCAGGCTCTCGGTACTGCCGCGCACGATATGGTTAGTTTGTTCGAAATCGATGAAAAGATTGTAATAAAGCCCGTAAACCAGTGCCGCTGCGCAAAAGGCGCCGGCAATTTGCGAAATAATAAAAGGAGCAACTTTGCGTTTATCAAAACAGGCGAACAGCCAGAGTGCGATGGTTACCGCTGGATTCAGGTGTGCACCAGAAACGCCTGCAGTCAGATAGATAGCCATCGCTACCCCCAGACCCCAGATGATACTGATTTCCCACTGACCAAAAGTAGCCCCAGCAACTTTGAGTGCAGCGACACATCCCACACCGAAGAAAATCAACAACCCGGTACCGAGGAATTCAGCAATGCACTGGCCTTTTAAGGTTGATGTTTGACTCATAATCGGATCCTGAAGAGAGTTTAATGTTTATTGTATGCGAGAAGGTCACTGACATCCCCGGAGCCGGTAGGCACACTGTTAATTTATCGTTAACGCTCAAAAACGAGAAATATCGAAATTGAAATGTGTGTACTCCATCAACAAAATGAGCGTTATCGCGCTATTTCGCGGTATTTGTTATACAAAAATAGTGTGAGCTGAATCATTTCAATGATCAATTCGTTAACACTTAAGAGTTATGATAGTAATGTCACCAGGAGAAAGACGAAAAGTGTTGCAAACCGCAATCTGCGCGGGATGCCGCTGGACAGGGATGACGCGGCTTCATACAATCGGTGTTAAGTAGAGTGCGCTCGTTTTTATTAAGGCGTCGCCGGTTATCGGGACGAGGATTTTTATCCATCAACGCCTTGCAATTCAGGAGAGGTATGACGATGTCATTAGAAGTGTTTGAGAAACTGGAAGCAAAAGTACAGCAGGCGATTGATACCATCACGCTGTTGCAGATGGAAATCGAAGAGCTGAAAGAAAAGAACAACTCACTGTCGCAGGAAGTTCAGTCTGCACAGCAGCAGCGTGAAGAGCTGGAGCGTGAGAACAACAACCTGAAAGAACAGCAGAATGGCTGGCAGGATCGTCTGCATGCCCTGTTGGGGCGTATGGAAGAAGTCTAATTCTGATTTCTTTAAAAAGGCATCCATAATGGATGCCTTTTTACTATGTAGACTTTAGGATATCGTAATTCTCAAATTTCAAAGAATACGATATGACAAAAAGAAACGATATTATTGATAATTTGGATCGATTTATCACCAGAGATATTAGATATGGTCTTATCTATACAGATAATCTAGGGTGGATTGATTTAGGCCACGCTAATCCGGCAGGCGCTGAAAAATTATGGTTTGAAATGACAAGACCTCGTGGTGGTGATAGTGAATTTTATGAAGTAAATTACCATCAAAGTATGTCTAAAAGCATTCACGGTCTAAATATCAATGCTGGTATATATCGTAGATTCATGGTGCGACGAGGATTGCAGGAGCGAATTCTGCAAGGTATTGCTTTGTCTATATTCTTGAGTACGTCACATCGTTTCGAATCCTTACAGGATTTTTGGCCTTACACTTATTTATGGATGTAATAAAACCTGTTGCGAATCCAAATTATGTTCGGGAACTCCGTATATGACGTTTCGACGATTAGGTGTTATTATTGCATTTATGCTTTTCTTTGCGCTGCTTTATTGTTATTTCATGGTGAGTGTCTTTACAAAAAAATGCTATACGCAGCATGATTTATTAATTTATCAGCTATTAACGCCGAAATTGATTAAACAGGTTCCAAGGGTATCCAGCGACTGGTTTTTTGTAAGCCATACAGATGAGGGTAGCCATCTTCAACGCAGTGAAATAGTTTTTACGGGGATACCTAAGAATGATATTCACAGAGCAGAAGAAAAATTAAACGCATATGTTGAATCTTATCCTGCAAGTCGTGAGATGATGGGTGATGCTGCCAACTTACTGATTTAGTGTATGATGGTGTTTTTGAGGTGCTCCAGTGGCTTCTGTTTCTATCAGCTGTCCCTCCTGTTCAGCTACTGACGGGGTGGTGCGTAACGGCAAAAGCACTGCCGGACATCAGCGCTATCTCTGCTCTCACTGCCGTAAAACATGGCAACTGCAGTTCACTTACACCGCTTCTCAACCCGGTACGCACCAGAAAATCATTGATATGGCCATGAATGGCGTTGGATGCCGGGCAACCGCCCGCATTATGGGCGTTGGCCTCAACACGATTTTCCGCCATTTAAAAAACTCAGGCCGCAGTCGGTAACCTCGCGCATACAGCCGGGCAGTGACGTCATCGTCTGCGCGGAAATGGACGAACAGTGGGGATACGTCGGGGCTAAATCGCGCCAGCGCTGGCTGTTTTACGCGTATGACAGGCTCCGGAAGACGGTTGTTGCGCACGTATTCGGTGAACGCACTATGGCGACGCTGGGGCGTCTTATGAGCCTGCTGTCACCCTTTGACGTGGTGATATGGATGACGGATGGCTGGCCGCTGTATGAATCCCGCCTGAAGGGAAAGCTGCACGTAATCAGCAAGCGATATACGCAGCGAATTGAGCGGCATAACCTGAATCTGAGGCAGCACCTGGCACGGCTGGGACGGAAGTCGCTGTCGTTCTCAAAATCGGTGGAGCTGCATGACAAAGTCATCGGGCATTATCTGAACATAAAACACTATCAATAAGTTGGAGTCATTACCAGATGATGAGTGTCGTTGTTGAAGCAAGAGCTGGGAATTATGATGTTAAGGTCATTCACTACAAATCGGATGAATGAAGAAAATAAAAGGCCATCAAACTTGCTGATGGCCTTTTTCACTTACTCGATATCGAGCGGGTCTTCGGAGAGGATTATCCCGGTGTTGTCGGCGTACAGGTGGTCGCCGGAGAAGAATGTCACGCCGCCAAAGTTGACGCGCACATCGCTTTCCCCGATACCTTCTCCTGAAGCACCTACCGGAATTGCGGCAATCGCCTGAATGCCGATATCCAGTTCTTCCAGATCGTCTACCTGGCGGACTGAGCCGTAGATGACCAGACCTTCCCATTCATTCTGTACGGCCAGTCGTGCCAGTTCGGCATCGACCAGCGCACGACGGACAGAACCGCCGCCATCGACCAGCAGAATGCGACCACGGCCATTTTGTTCGAGCAGATCGTACAGCAACCCGTTGTCCTCGAAACATTTTACCGTGATGATTTGTCCGCCAAACGACGACCGTCCTCCAAAGTTAGAGAACAGCGGTTCCACGACGTTGACATCTTCCTGATAGATGTCACAAAGCTCGGATGTATCGTATTTCATAGGCTTAACGTTCAGTTGCTGCGAGAATTTTTAGTATATCGCGCTATGTGTACTGTTGGCAAAATCATCAATTGTTAATTGATATTTGTCAGTTAAAGAGACCACTGACTTAAGAAAATTCCAACGACAAACAGCAAGTTAGTTAATAGCGCCGCTTTTACGGTGCGTTCCAGCATCGGACGCATTGCCGCAGGATCCATTTCGCGCATCACGTAACGCGCCTGTTTGAAAAGCAGCGGAGCGGCAAGGATAAACAGCCATCCCCACAGACTTTGTAGCGAAAACAGGTTAAACAGCGCCAGGCAGACCAGCGTCCCCATCAGCAGGCAGGCATGGTAGCGGCGGGCATTGACGGCACCTAAACGTACTACCAGCGTGTTCTTGCCGTTCTCTCTGTCGCTGTTGATATCGCGCAGGTTGTTGACGTTGAGCACGGCAGTTGCCAGCAGACCACAGGCGGTGGCAGGCAGAATCAGCGCCGGAATCAGCGTATGCGCCTGCAGATACCAGCTTCCCATCACGCTAAGCCAGCCAAAGAATACCAGCACGGAAATATCGCCCAGACCGATATATCCGTATGGGCGATTACCCACGGTGTAGGTGATCGCCGCAATAATCGACAGGCCCCCAAGCACCAGGAAACCGACAAAATCCGCCAGCGTGTGACAGGCCACAGCAACCAGGGCCAGGCCCGACAAACAGATCAACACCACGGTGACGATCAGCGCACGCTTCATCTGCTGTTGGGTGATAACCCCTTTTTGCATACCACGCAGCGGTCCAATGCGATCGGGCTTGTCGCTGCCTTTGACGGCATCGCCATAGTCGTTAGCGAGGTTGGACAGAATTTGCAGCAGTCCTGCTGTAATCAATGCCAACAGAGCAACCAGCGGATCGAAGTATCCTTGCCACCATGCTAATGCCGTACCGACGATGATCGCCGCGAAGGCGAGCGGTAAGGTCTTAGGTCGTAAACTTTCCAGCCAGGCTTGTGAGCGGCTAATTTTTTGTTGTTCAGTCATATTTAGCGCCAATAAAAATGGGGCTTTATCAGCCCCATCAACAGTGATGAAAATGCATTGAACGCGATTATAGGATAAAACGGCTCAGATCTTCATCTGCGACCAGCGCATCCAGATGTTTGCTCACATATTCGGCATCAATTGTGATGCTTTGGCCGTTTAAATCGCTCGCATCATAGGAAATATCTTCCATCAGACGCTCGAGAACGGTATGCAGACGACGTGCACCGATGTTTTCGGTGGTTTCATTGACCTGCCAGGCCGCTTCGGCAATGCGTTTAATGCCCGATTCGGTGAAGTTGATGTCCACACCTTCGGTCGCCATCAGCGCTTTGTACTGGACGGTGATGGAGGCATTCGGTTCGGTAAGGATACGCTCAAAATCGCTGGTGGTCAGCGCCTGCAGCTCGACACGAATCGGCAGACGACCCTGCAGTTCCGGGATCAGGTCAGACGGTTTCGCTACCTGGAATGCGCCAGAGGCGATAAACAGAATGTGGTCTGTTTTCACCATACCGTGTTTAGTGGAGACCGTGCAGCCTTCAACCAGCGGCAGCAGGTCGCGCTGTACGCCTTCACGGGACACGTCCGGGCCGGAGGATTCGCCGCGCTTACAGATTTTGTCGATTTCGTCGATAAACACGATTCCGTGTTGCTCAACGGCGTCGATAGCTTCCTGTTTCAGCTCTTCCGGATTCACCAGTTTGGCCGCTTCTTCTTCAATCAGCAGCTTCATCGCGTCTTTGATTTTCAGCTTACGCGGTTTTTGCTTCTGACCGCCCAGGTTCTGGAACATGGACTGTAGCTGGCTGGTCATCTCTTCCATTCCCGGAGGCGCCATGATTTCAACGCCCATCGGTGCGGCCGCGAGATCGATTTCGATCTCTTTATCATCCAACTGGCCTTCACGCAGTTTTTTACGGAACGCCTGACGCGCTGCAGAAGGTTCCTGCGGCTGCTCTGACTGTCCCCAGTTATTTTTAGCCGGTGGGATCAGCACGTCGAGAATGCGCTCTTCCGCCATCTCTTCGGCACGGAAGCGGTTTTTCTCGATGGCCTGAACGCGGACCATTTTGATGGCAGCATCGGTCAGATCGCGGATGATAGAGTCAACTTCTTTACCAACATAGCCGACTTCGGTGAATTTCGTTGCTTCAACTTTGATGAACGGCGCGTTGGCCAGTTTTGCCAGACGACGGGCGATTTCGGTTTTACCGACGCCGGTTGGGCCAATCATCAGAATGTTTTTCGGCGTAACTTCATGGCGCAGCTCTTCGTTGAGCTGCATGCGGCGCCAGCGGTTACGCAGGGCAATCGCCACGGAACGCTTAGCGTTATCCTGGCCGATGATGTGTTTGTTCAGTTCGCTGACAATTTCGCGTGGGGTCATTTCAGACATGGGGGATCCTTACGCTTTGGAGTTCAATTCTTCGATGGTATGGAAGTGGTTGGTATAAATGCAGATATCCCCTGCAATATCCAACGCTTTCTCAGCAATCTCGCGTGCGCCAAGCTCAGTGTTTTCCAGCAGAGCGCGTGCAGCAGCCTGGGCGTAGGGACCGCCGGAGCCGATGGCAATCAGATCGTTTTCTGGCTGGATGACGTCGCCGTTACCGGTGATGATGAGTGATGCGGTTTCATCCGCAACGGCCAGCAGCGCTTCGAGTTTGCGCAGCATACGGTCGGTACGCCAGTCTTTTGCCAGTTCAACGGCAGCTTTCACCAGGTGACCCTGGTGCATTTCCAGCTTGCGTTCAAACAGTTCAAACAGCGTGAATGCATCCGCAGTACCGCCCGCAAAGCCCGCGATGACTTTGTCGTTGTACAGACGGCGGACTTTCTTCACGTTGCCTTTCATTACGGTGTTACCCAGTGTGGCCTGACCATCACCGGCGATTACCACATGGCCGTTACGGCGTACGCTTACTATTGTTGTCACGAGCAGACCCCTTGGTTACAAATGCAAAACACAGGCCCCGCGCAGTATGCGGGGCGTAATGCAAGTATAGATGGGGGGGATTTTGGGGGTTTCAACCCCCAGTGGCGAGTCGAATGCAGTTTGTGTGACCAGCAACTTTCAGGCGGCTGATGGTGTTGTCGGCATTCTCTTTGCCTTTGACCGGACCAATGACCACGCGATTCCAACCGTTATTGGTGGTAATACGTGAGTTGAAGCCTTCAAAAGCCAACTGCGCGCGCACGGTTTCTGCCTGCTCAGCGCCTTTAAATGAGCCGCACTGTACCATCCAGCGGCGTTCATCTTTTTTCTCCGCCGTCTGTTTTGGCGGCTGCGTTTCATTCGTTATCGGCGCGGCCGGCTGCGTTTTCGGCTGAGCGGCGGTGGTATGCGCAGGTGTTTGCAGTAGATCCTGATACGGCTGTTGGGCCGCCGGTTTTGGCTGCGCCTTCGGCTGCTGTACCGGTGCGGCTTGCGCAGTACGCGTTTGCTGCTGCTGGTTCGGCTGTTCCGTTACCCGTTGGCGCGGCTGTTGAGCCTGCTGTTGGGTGTTATTCCACTGCTGCTGTTGCACCTGACGCTGACGCTGCAGCGTTTGCTGGCGTTGTTCAGCAGTTTGTTCGTTCCACGGTACTTCGTTGAGCTGCGTTGGCTGTTGGCGCATATCGGCCTGCATTTGCGCCAACAACTGGCGCTGCTCATTGGTAAGCTGATCGGCGTTCAGTACCTCGCCGCCTGCAGACGGTTCGGTAGGCGCACGTACGCCAGGCTGACGGCTTTCCAGCTCTTTGATGTATCGCCAGCGCTCTTCCGGTTTTGGCGGGATGCCATTACCGGTGACTTTCTGGTTTTGCAGCGTTTCGGACTCTTCTTTCTTGTGATGCGTAATGAAGTACAGACCACCGATAAAGGTCACGAGTACGGCTGCAGCAATAGCAACCATAGCGGGCGATACCGCAGGCGTATTGCGTTGTTTTTTCCGTGATGTGCTCTTCTTGCGCCGCGAAGGTACCGGTTGGCCGCGACGTACATAATCTCGTTGTGCCACTATCGTTTCGCTGTATTTATTCGTTCGTCAGCCCGCCATGTTACTTAAGCGGCGGGCCTTTGACCAGACAGGGGAGTCCGAAAGCACTTTACTTTACGTCAGTGCCCGGGTAGTGCCCCGAATAATAAGCTCGCAGTCCAGTAAACGTGAGCCACTGCTGACGTTCTGACCTTGTAGTTGATCGAGCAGTAACAGCATAGCTTCACGTCCGATATCGAAACGCGGCTGTGCGACGGTTGTCAGGGGTGGATCACAAAATTCCGTGAGCGAAATATTATCAAAGCCAATGATGGATAAATCGTCAGGTACCTTCAGACCCTGACGTTTGGCGTAAGAGAGTGCCCCCAGCGCCATGACATCGCTGTGGCAAAAGACCGCAGTAGGTGGCTGTGGAAGCTCAAGGAGCTGCTTAAGCGCATTGGCTCCCGCTTCATAGGTAAAGTCACCGCGCGCGATGAAATGCGGATCGACCGTAATTCCGCTGCGGCGCAATGCCTGAACGTAACCTTGCAGACGGTAATGGCACAGCGGCATATCCTCTGGTCCGGCGATACAGCCAATGCGTTTATGCCCCAGTTCCAGCAGATAGTTCATCGCGTTGAAGGCGGCGGTGAGATTATCAATGTGCACGGTGGGGAGTTCCAGCTCTGGCGCGAACTCGTTGGACATGACCATCGGCGGCAAGTTGCGCTGCTCTTCCACGCTGGCATCAAACGGCAGGCGCGAGCTGAGCAGCACCATGCCATCGATCTGTTTGGTGATAATGAGGTTGAGGAAGGTCTTTTCCTGCTGATTCTGGTGGGCGCAGTCGCCGATAAGCACCAGATATCCCTGCTCAGCGGCGGTCACTTCTATGCCGCGAATCACTTCGCTAAAAAACGGATCGCAGATATCCGGGACAATCACCAGAATGGTACGTGATTCATTACGCTTAACGTTGCGTCCCATTGATTGGGGTAAATATCCCACTTCCAGCGCAGCCTGTTCAACCTTGTTACGGGTTGACTGCGAGACTTTGTCCGGGTTCATTAACGCGCGGGATACGGTTGCCGTTGAGACTTTCGCCTTCAGAGCAACATCTTTCATCGTAGCGGCGGCAACCTGCTTATTCGGTTTCACTCTTTCTCCTCGCCAGAGAGCTGCTGGCACAGACTCGTCCTTGAATAGCCTTCATCTGAAACATTTTTATCAGATAGTTAATGGAAGCGGTTACAGAATTTTCATAAAAAGTGTGATGGATCTTTAATTTTACGATCCGCCTCGCATCGTGAGGGATTATCCCTCGATGGGATCGACATCCAGCACCCATTTAACCTTACGTGCATCGGGTAACGTATTGATCAGCGCCAGTGTGCCGCTGACGATATGCTGCAGGCGAATTCGCGACGGATGTTGCAACAAAATTTGCCAGCGATAGCGACCGCCGCGCTTGGGGGCCAGGGCGGGAACCGGGCCGAGCACCCACAGTTTGTCATCGGCAAGCGGACTGGCCTGGATCAGATTTCGCAACTGTTGTAAGAACATAGGCGCATGCTGGTTGTTATGATCTTCTGCCCGCACAATCACATGGCTGGTCCACGGTGGAAGCTGGAGCGTTTGTCGCTCGGCCAGCGCCTGCTCGGCAAACGCGTCATAACCTTTGTACAGCAAAGTTTGCAGCAGCGGATGTTCAGGATGGTGCGTTTGTAGCACCACTTCGCCCTGTTTCCCGGCGCGTCCTGCTCGCCCGGAGACCTGCGTGTAAAGCTGGGCGAAGCGTTCTGCCGACCGGAAATCTACAGAGAACAGCGCGCCGTCAACGTCCAGAAGCGCCACCAGGGTGACGTCCGGGAAGTGGTGGCCCTTGGCCAGCATTTGCGTGCCGATCAGAATTCGTGCGCCGCCGCGATGTACTTCCGCCAGATGCTGCTCCAGCGACCCTTTACGGCTGGTGGTGTCGCGATCGATGCGTGAGATTGGCACACCGGGGAAAAAAGGGGCCAGAGCCTGCTCAAGCTGTTCGGTGCCGAGTCCAACCGGAACCATATGCGTTGAGCCGCAGGAAGGGCACTGACGTGGTATTGGGCGCTGGCTGTCGCAGTGGTGGCAGCGTAAATGGTGCTGTGCCTGATGCAGCGTGTAGTAGTGATCGCAGCGCGGACATTCGGCAATCCAGCCGCAGTCATGGCACAGCAGCGCAGGAGCAAAGCCCCGGCGGTTCAAAAACAGAATCACCTGGTTATCCGCCTGCAGGTGCTGACGCATACGGGTGATAAGCGCAGGGGCAAGTCCGGCCTGCACCTGCTGACCTTTGAGATCCAGCACGTGCTGAGTGGCGGGGCGCGCATTTCCGGCACGACGCGTCAGGCGCAGCATGCGATATTTTTTCTGTCGCACGTTGCACAGCGTTTCCAGAGCCGGAGTGGCTGAGCCGAGAATAATCGGGATCTGCTCGCTGTGGGCGCGATAAACCGCGAGATCGCGTGCATGATAGCGCCAGCCTTCCTGCTGTTTATAAGAGCTGTCGTGCTCTTCGTCGATGACAATCACGCCGAGATTTTTAAACGGTGTAAACAGCGACGAGCGCGTGCCGATAACAATCGCCGCTTCGCCATTTTTTGCTTTCAGCCAGGCCGAAAGACGTTCGCTGTCGTTCAAACCGGAGTGCAGGACTTCGACCGGCGCATTGAAGCGTTCGCGAAAACGGGCAATAGTTTGCGGCGTCAGGCCAATCTCCGGCACCATCACCAGCGCCTGCTTGCCCTGAGCCAGGACATTTTCCAGTACGCTTAGATAGACCTCTGTTTTGCCTGAGCCCGTCACGCCCGCTAATAGCCAGGCGCTAAAACTGTCCGCGGCGCTGTGAATCGCCCCGACGGCGGTGGCTTGCTCGGTGTTCAGTCGAAGACGCTCACCGGAAACCGCGTAGTGGGTACGCCAGTCGCTAAAACCTGGCGTTTCGCTCGCCAGATCGCACAGCCCTTTTTTCCGCAGCGCCTGTAATGCGGCGTCATTAAATTCGAGCTCAGCCACCTGGTCGCGCCAGATTTTTCCCTGGCGTAGCGCAGCCAGCGCCTGCTGTTGCTTGGGAGAGCGCTTGAGGCTGTTGAGATCAATAACCTGACCTTCTTCAGTGGCAAACCAGTACCATATGGGCGCGTTTGTCGCCGGGCGTCCCTGGCGCAGCAGAATCGGCAGGGCGTGAAACAGTACGTCGCCGATAGGATGGTGATAATAGTCAGCCGCCCACAGCAGTAGACGCCAGACGGAGGTCGAATAAACCGGCTCGCTGTCCAGCACTTCGAGAACGGCTTTCAATTCGCTCAGCGGCAGTTCGCTGTGCTCGCTAACGGATAGAACGATGCCCACGCGCTCCTGTTGCTTGCCAAAGGGCACGCGTACACGACACCCAGCTTTGGCGCTCATGCCTTCCGGCAGCAGGTAGTCAAAGGTGCGAGGTAGCGGAACGGGTAAGGCAACGTGCGCAACGGGCATTGAATCATCCTGACTTGAAATCTGGCGGGTTAGTATACACATTAGTGAAGGGTAGAATGCGGATCAGTTTGCATGAGCAGGTTAATTTCTGTATGATTCGCCGCCTTTGATGCAAATTGATTGCGTCAAACAATGACCATTACCCGAGAGTTTCAGGCTGTTGATGCAGCGTGAAAGGTGACGGGGAATAATTAACATCGCGTGGTGTCTGGCGTTAGGGCTGGAAGAGCGACGCGGCCTTAAACCGAGGTTTTCCCATGAAAAAAGATATTCACCCGAAATACGAAGAAATTACTGCAAACTGCTCTTGCGGTAACGTCATGAAAATCCGCTCTACCGTCGGTCACGATCTGAACCTGGACGTGTGCGGTCAGTGCCACCCGTTCTATACTGGCAAGCAGCGTGATGTTGCTACCGGTGGCCGTGTTGATCGCTTCAACAAGCGTTTCAGCATCCCAGGCAGCAAGTAAGTTTCAGCTGTCAGAAAAAAGCGCCTTATGGCGCTTTTTTTGTATCTGCGCCTGCAGACTGAAATTCGTATTGATGTATTGAATGATGTCTTTTATTTAATAAATAAAACAGCGTTTTTATTTTTACGATAAAATGTTTCAACTGGTGATCTGCGTCCTTTTTATCTTCTTGTTTTTGCCACTTATGCCAATCTTTGGCAAAATACCAAAGGTTTCCTCCTTCTTTCTAAAATACACTTTCGTGGAAATATAAAATTATTCTTATTCCTTCATCGTTTCTTCATTTATGGACGGAGCGAGATGGGCAATTTCCTAGATTTAGTGTGAAGAGGGATGGTCATGAAATTTAAATCCGCGTTATTACTGATTCCATTATTCTCTGCGGCCGCGCAAGCGGGTTATGTTGATTATCGACATGAATATTATGATGATGGTCGTAATTATGACCGTGTTTATATGTCGCATCGTTTTGCTACGGGTTTTGGTGTGGCAGTCGAGGCCATTTCACGTTCCGAAAATACGCAATCTAATGATGCGTGGAATAATATGGAAAGTAATGGCAACGAGTATACGGCGAGCTACCAGTTCACCTGGAATGACCTTGTCTGGCAGCCGGGTATTGCGATCGAAACGGGCGATAACATCGCGATTTATAAGCCTTATATTCGCGTGCAGTATAACATCAATGACCATTGGTGGACTGCGTTCCGCTATCGTCAGGAGTACATGCGTAGAAACACTGACGGCAAGGATGACCGCATGGTCTATCGTCCGGAAGCATGGCTCGGTTACAACATCAATGACTGGATGTTTGAGCTGAACGGTATTTATAAAATTGCCGATAGCGAAGATTTATATAACAACCGAAAAGACGATTACGAATATAACTTCCGTGTGGCGTATAAAATAGGCTCATGGGTTCCATTTGTTGAGGTAGGTAACGTTTCCTCGGGGTATAACACCACAACCACAGACGATCGTCAGACCCGCTATCGCGTTGGTCTCGGTTATAACTTCTGACCGTTAATACACTTCGTATCGATTTATTACGCTGAGCATCGGTATACGCATAGTTTGCGTGAATAATGTGTCTAAGGAGTTAACATCATGTCTAATGATGGAACAATGATCGGAAGCAATCAAAATATTGCCGTCAGGCCTTTCGGATTAAGAGATAAATTCGGTTATTTATGTGGTGACCTCGGAACCTGTTTTATTCTTGGACTGGTAAATAGTTTTTTAATGATTTATTACACCAACGTACTCGGTATTTCCGGTGTTATTGTTGGTTCACTCTATTTTGTGACCAAACTCTTTGATGCGTTTGTCGACGTTGGTGTAGGGCGCTTATGTGATACCTCTAAACTGACGGTACATGGGCGATTTAACCCCTGGGTGCGCCGCATGAAGTACCCGTTTTGCATCATTGCGGTCGTTCTGTTCCTGCCGTTTGTGCATGATTTTTCTTATACGGCGAAAATTATCTACATCTGCTGTTCCTATTTTATTTACGGTTCGCTGTTATCGACAGTGAGTATTCCGTATGGCGCCATGTCTGCGGCGATTAGCTCGAACCCGGAAGATCGCGTATCGCTGTCAACCTGGCGCAGCGTTGGGTCCGCCATCGGCGGCGGGACAACCGGCTTTTTTATTCCGATCCTGATGTACACCACTCTGGTGGACGGAAGCCAGGTGATCTCTGGGCAGCATTTCTTCTGGATTGCCATTGGTTGTTCTGTGCTGGGGTTTATCTTTTTAACGTTGACCTGTCAGTTAACGACGGAACGCGTGCGGGTTGAAAGAAAAGAGAGCATGCCGGTTTCTGTGCTGCTGAAGGGGTTGCTACGCAATAAAGCGCTGATTGTTTTAGTGGTTGTGGATCTGCTGATTGTGATTAATCAGGGGTTGTCTGGTACCAACATGACTTACCTGTTTAATGACTATTTCCATAACAAAGAGGCCATGTCCGTTGCATTGCTCTTCACCTTTGGCTCTCTGGTTTTGCTGGCACCCTCGGCATCCTGGCTCACGAAGCGCTTCGGTAAGAAAGAAGCCAGCGTAGGCGCGCTGCTCTTTGCGGTAGCCATGTATGTGATTATGTACTTCACCCACATTACCGACGCGAAGGTTTATTTGGTTTTCCTGTTCCTGGCGACGCTGGGAGCTGGGTTATTCAACCTGATGATTTGGGCGTTTATGACCGATGTGTGTGATTATCACCAGTATGTCACCGGCGATCGTGAAGATGGGACCGTCTATGGCGTGAACTTCTTCGCCCGCAAGGTTGGCCAGGCGTGCGCAGGGGCTATTGGCGGCTTTATGCTGGCCATCATTGGTTATCAATCTTCGTCAACGGGTGGCGCTGTGCAAACCAGCATTGTGCAGGAAAACATCTATACGATGGCGAATCTGTTACCGGCTTTATGCCTGTTTTTGGCCGCGGTCATTCTGATTTATTTCTATCCATTGAACCGTAAAGAGACGCTCAAAATGGAAGAAACATTGAATAAGCTTAATGGTATCAGTAAGTAACGTAGTGAGAAGCGGCGGGAGTAATCCCGCCTTTTCTCATCTGTCTTGAAAAATCAGTATTCCCACGTTTCCGGGTTGATACCCAGTTCACGCATGATTACCTTTGCTTCTTCCGGGATTTCATCGCTGCGCTCTTTACGCAGGTCGTCATCGTTGGGTAATGGTTGCCCGGTAAAAGCATGCAGAAACGCTTCACACAGCAGTTCGCTGTTGGTGGCGTGACGCAGGTTGTTAACCTGACGACGCGTGCGTTCATCGGTAAGGATTTTTAACACCTTCAGAGGAATGGAAACCGTAATTTTTTTGACTTGCTCACTCTTCTTACCGTGCTCAGCGTATGGGCTGATATATTCGCCGCTCCATTCAGCCATGAGATACCTAATCCTCTTTGTCATTAATATTGAGGCCAGAACCTGAGCCCGGACCATAATTGCGCGTAGTTTATCGTAGTGGCGTGGCCCTGACACGAAGTAAGCCGACGCAGATGTACGCTAATGCATATAATTTTAACGGCTATTTCCGGTTTGCTCAATCTATACGCAAAGAAGTTTAGATGTCCAGATGTATTGACGGCTATCGTAACTATGATTACTCTGGTGTCTGACTTTTCACCGACTCAGCCAGGATCTCCTCAATATGACGCGTAAACAGGCCACCATCGCAGTGCGTAGCGGGTTAAATGACGACGAACAGTACGGTTGCGTTGTCCCGCCGATCCACCTCTCCAGCACCTATAACTTTACCGGTTTTAATGAGCCTCGCGCCCATGACTATTCGCGCCGCGGTAACCCAACGCGTGATGTCGTTCAGCGTGCGCTGGCGGAACTGGAAGGTGGGGCGGGGGCAGTACTGACCAATACCGGCATGTCGGCGATTCATCTGGTGACTACGGTATTCCTCAAGCCTGGCGATCTGCTGGTCGCACCGCACGACTGCTACGGCGGGAGCTATCGTCTGTTTGACAGCCTGGCAAAGCGTGGCTGTTATCGCGTACTGTTTGTCGATCAAGGAGATGAGCAGGCGTTGCAGGCGGCACTGGCGGAAAAACCGAAGCTGGTGCTGGTAGAAAGCCCAAGCAACCCGCTGTTGCGCGTGGTGGATATCGCGAAAATCTGCCAGCAGGCGCGCGAGGCTGGTGCGGTCAGCGTGGTGGACAACACTTTTTTAAGCCCGGCACTGCAAAATCCACTGGCATTAGGCGCCGATCTGGTGTTGCATTCATGCACGAAATATTTAAACGGTCACTCCGACGTAGTGGCTGGTGTGGTGATAGCAAAAGATCCTGAAATGGTCACTGAACTGGCATGGTGGGCGAATAATATTGGTGTGACCGGCGGCGCGTTTGATAGTTATCTGCTGTTGCGCGGCCTGCGTACTCTGTCACCTCGTATGGAGGTGGCGCAACGTAATGCTCAGGCGATTGTGGATTATCTGCAAACTCAGCCGCTGGTGAAAAAATTGTATCACCCGTCATTGCCGGATAATCAGGGCCATGAGATTGCCGCGCGTCAGCAAAAAGGGTTTGGCGCGATGTTGAGTTTTGAGCTGGATGGCGATGAGCAAACGCTGCGTCGCTTCCTCGGCGGGTTGTCATTGTTTACGCTGGCGGAATCGTTAGGGGGCGTTGAAAGTCTGATCTCTCATGCCGCAACCATGACACACGCGGGAATGGCGCCAGAAGCGCGTGCTGCTGCCGGAATTTCGGAAACGCTGTTGCGTATCTCCACCGGTATTGAAGATGGCGAAGATTTAATTGCCGACCTGGAAAATGGCTTCCGGGCTGCAAACAAGGGGTAAACATGAGTGTGATTGCGCAGGCAGGGACGAAGGGTCGTCAACTGCACAAATTTGGTGGTAGTAGTCTGGCTGATGTGAAATGTTATCTGCGTGTCGCAGGCATTATGGCGGAGTACTCGCAGCCTGATGACATGATGGTTGTTTCAGCCGCAGGCAGTACCACTAACCAGTTGATTAGCTGGCTAAAATTAAGCCAGACCGATCGTCTGTCTGCGCATCAGGTTCAACAGGCGTTACGTCGCTATCAGAGTGAGCTTATCAGCGGTTTGTTACCTCCTGAGGTGGCGGATGGGCTGATCGGCGCGTTTATTCACGATCTGGAGCGTCTGGCTGGGTTACTCGACAGCGGCGTGAATGATGCCGTCTATGCTGAAGTCGTCGGGCATGGCGAGGTGTGGTCGGCGCGTTTGATGTCTGCCGTCCTTAACCAACAGGGGCTGGAGTCAGCCTGGCTGGATGCGCGCGATTTTTTACGTGCCGAGCGCGGCGCTCAGCCGCAGGTGGATGAAGGTCTTTCTTACCCATTGCTGCAGCAACTGCTGGCGCAGCATCCGGGCAAACGCCTGGTCGTTACCGGTTTCATTAGCCGCAGCAACGCCGGTGAGACGGTACTGCTGGGGCGTAACGGCTCCGACTACTCGGCGACGCAGGTTGGCGCGTTGGCGGGGGTTTCCCGCGTAACCATCTGGAGCGATGTCGCCGGGGTTTACAGCGCGGATCCGCGTAAAGTAAAAGATGCCTGTCTGCTGCCGCTGCTGCGTCTGGATGAAGCCAGCGAGCTGGCGCGTCTGGCGGCTCCGGTTCTCCATGCCCGCACCCTCCAGCCGGTTTCCGGCAGCGATATCGATCTCCAGTTGCGTTGTAGCTATACGCCGGAGCAGGGATCGACGCGTATTGAACGCGTGCTGGCTTCCGGTACCGGGGCACGTATTGTGACCAGCCATGACGACGTTTGCCTGATTGAGTTTCAGGTTCCCACTGGCCAGGACTTTAAACTGGCCTATAAAGAAATCGATCAGATTTTAAAACGCACCCAGGTGCGTCCGCTGGCAGTGGGTGTGCATCCTGACCGCCAGTTGCTGCAATTTTGCTATACCTCCGAAGTCGCTGATGGCGCATTGAAAATTCTGGATGAAGCTGGCCTGCCGGGCGAACTGCGTCTGCGCCAGGGGCTGGCGCTGGTGGCGATGGTTGGGGCGGGCGTCACCCGTAACCCGCTGCACTGCCATCGCTTTTGGCAACAGCTGAAAGGTCAGCCGGTCGAATTCACCTGGCAGTCGGAAGAGGGCATTAGCCTGGTCGCCGTCTTGCGTACCGGGCCAACGGAGAGCCTGATTCAGGGTCTGCACCAGTCAATCTTCCGCGCGGAAAAACGCATTGGTCTGGTGCTGTTCGGCAAAGGTAACATTGGGTCGCGCTGGCTGGAGCTATTTGCCCGCGAGCAGAGCACGCTCTCGGCGCGTACCGGATTAGAGTTCGTGCTGGCAGGAGTGGTTGATAGTCGCCGTAGCCTGCTGAATTACGAAGGGCTGGATGCCAGCCGCGCATTGGCCTTCTTCGATGACGAGGCGGTAGAACAGGATGAAGAGTCATTGTTCCTGTGGATGCGCGCCCACCCGTATGATGATTTAGTGGTGCTGGACGTCACTGCCAGCGAGCAGTTGGCGGAGCAGTATCTGGATTTCGCCAGTCATGGCTTCCACGTTATCAGCGCCAACAAGCTGGCGGGGGCGAGCAGCAGTAATAATTACCGCCAGATTCATGACGCCTTTGAAAAAACCGGTCGCCACTGGCTGTATAACGCCACCGTAGGCGCAGGCTTGCCGATCAACCATACCGTGCGCGATCTGATTGATAGCGGAGATACTATTCTGTCGATCAGCGGGATCTTCTCCGGCACGTTGTCGTGGTTGTTCCTGCAATTTGATGGCACGGTCCCGTTCACCGATCTGGTGGATCAGGCGTGGCAGCAGGGTCTGACTGAACCTGATCCGCGCGTGGATCTTTCCGGCAAAGATGTGATGCGCAAGCTGGTGATTCTGGCGCGTGAAGCGGGTTACGACATCGAACCGGATCAGGTACGCGTAGAATCGCTGGTGCCTGCACACTGTGAAGCAGGTTCTATTGACCATTTCTTTGAAAATGGCGATGAGCTGAACGAGCAGATGGTGCAACGCCTGGAAGCGGCACGTGAAATGGGACTGGTGCTACGCTATGTGGCGCGTTTTGACGCTAACGGTAAGGCACGCGTTGGCGTTGAAGCGGTACGCCCTGAGCACCCGCTGGCGGCACTACTGCCGTGCGATAACGTCTTCGCCATTGAAAGCCGTTGGTATCGTGATAACCCGCTGGTCATTCGCGGACCGGGGGCGGGCCGCGATGTGACCGCCGGGGCGATTCAGTCTGATATCAACCGCCTGGCGCAACTGCTGTAGTTAGCGCTTACTGTTCGCCGCAAACACCTCTTTTGCGGCGAACAGGCCGTTTAGTGCTGCCGGGAATCCCGCATAAACAGCCATCTGCATCATCACTTCAATAATCTCTTCCTGCGTTAAGCCAACGTGCAGCGCGGCGGCGATGTGTACCTTAAGCTGCGGTGCGGCGTTACCCATGGCGGTGAGCGCGGCGACGGTGGCAATTTCTCTACTGCGTAAATCCAGCCCCGGCCTTGAATAGATGTCGCCAAAAGGAAATTCAATCAGGTATTGGGCGAAGTCCGGCGCGATATCCTTCAGGCTATCGACGACCGCATCTCCCCCTTTTCCATCAACCTGTTGCAGCATTCTCTGACCGGTTAAATAGCGTTCTGAATCCATGATAATCACCTCGTGAGTTCGTGTATGGCATGAGGATAGAGCGCGCAGAATGATTGGGGTAATACCGTTTCCGTGATACCTTTTCGGTATGACAACATCGCCTTTGCACTCTCTGGATATCCGCCTTCTACGCTATTTTTCCGTGGTGGCGGAAGAGAACAACATGAGTCGAGCGGCGCAGCGTTTATTTATGTCGCAGCCGCCGCTGAGTCGCCACATTCGCCAGCTTGAAGAGCGCCTGGGGGTGACGCTTTTTGTCCGTCATACCCGTGGACTTGCGCTGACGGAGGACGGCCAACGCGTACTTGAAATCGTGCGCCCGCTATTGGCGTTACAGGATAAAACCTGGACGGTGTTGAGTCAGATAGCGAAAACGGGAGAGCAATTTCTGCGCTTAGGGCTAAGTACGGCGTTTGAGCAGGGCGTTTTTGCGGCGCTTGAGTCGCAGCTTGCTACGCGTGTACAGAAGCTACATATTGTCCGTCATGGTTCGCCTGAACTGGCGCGTCAGGTGCGTCGGGGAAAACTGGATGCAGCGCTGGTGGCGCTACCGCTTGAGAATTCGGGTCTTAGCGTCACGCCGCTCGGCTGGCAAGAATCGATGATCGCCGCCTTACCCACGCTCTGGCCCGAGGCGGCTCTGCCTTCGCTCTCGTTAACGTCGCTGAACCACCGACCGCTGTTCTGGTTCAAACGTGAACGTAACCCTGCTTTTTTTGATTACACTCGACACATTTTTCGTCGTGCCGGTTACTCTCCTGCCCTTATTGAGGAGCCGATGGAACATGACGTGCTGCTGGCACGGATCGCGCAGGGTGACGGTCTGAGCCTGGTTCCGGCCTCCTTTTCCGCTATCCAGCGTCAGGGCGTGATCTTCCTTCCGCTTACTGATACAGAATTGCGGCTTGGCATGGGGTTAGCGACGCTGCCTGAGAACGTAACAAAAGTAGAGTGGCTACAGACGGTCGTGACGCAATCCCTCACCATTTCAAGCTGATGTGAATTTTTTTCACGTTGGCTGAGTATTCCTCACCTTTAACGATGATTTTTGTGTTGACGCCAGCATGCTTTTCCGTCATTTTTACATCTAGACGTCTAAACGTATAGCAGTTCACAACACAACATATAACGACAAAAGATTGATGAGGTAAGGTATGAGCTTTTTTCACGCCAACCAGCGGGAAGCCCTGAATCAGAGCCTGGCAGAAGTGCAGGGTCAGATTAACGTTTCGTTTGAGTTTTTCCCGCCGCGCACCAGTGAAATGGAGCAAACCCTGTGGAACTCCATCGATCGCCTGAGCAGCCTGAAGCCGAAGTTTGTTTCAGTTACTTACGGTGCAAACTCTGGTGAGCGCGACCGTACGCATAGCATTATTAAAGGCATTAAGGATCGCACAGGTCTTGAAGCGGTCCCGCACCTGACATGCATTGATGCGACCCGTGATGAGCTGCGTACCATTGCTCAGGACTACTGGCATAACGGTATTCGTCATATTGTTGCCCTGCGCGGCGACCTGCCGCCGGGAAGCGGTAAACCGGATATGTATGCTTCCGACCTGGTGACTCTGCTGAAAGACGTTGCAGACTTCGATATCTCCGTTGCGGCTTACCCGGAAGTGCACCCGGAAGCGAAAAGCGCTCAGGCCGATTTGCTGAACCTGAAGCGTAAGGTTGATGCCGGTGCAAACCGCGCGATCACTCAGTTTTTCTTCGATGTAGAAAGCTATCTGCGCTTTCGCGATCGCTGCGTGTCTGCGGGAATCGATGTGGAAATTATTCCGGGCATCCTGCCGGTATCTAACTTTAAGCAGGCGAAAAAATTTGCTGACATGACCAACGTCCGCATTCCTGCGTGGATGTCGACCATGTTTGATGGTCTTGATGATGACGCGGAAACCCGCAAGCTGGTGGGCGCGAATATCGCTATGGACATGGTGAAAATTCTCAGTCGCGAAGGGGTGAAGGATTTTCACTTCTATACCCTCAATCGTGCCGAGATGAGCTACGCTATTTGTCACACACTGGGTGTAAGACCTAACTAAACAGATGCCCCAGCCCTCTACGGAGGGCTTTTTGTTGATCATTTTGATCTACATCTCTGCAACTTAAAATATAAAAGGAATTAGCTATCGAATCTGTGGGTTATTTCGACTATATCTTATCTCTGGTGGTGTATATCGTAGTCAGAACACTGTAAAGGGAGCATATAGATGAGCATGTCCGACGATAGCCAAAACGCATCAACTGCCGGTAAGTGTCCTTTTCATCAAGGCGGTCACGATCAGAGCGCGGGAGCAGGAACGAACAACCGCGACTGGTGGCCAAATCAACTCCGCGTTGATCTTTTAAACCAACATTCCAACCGTTCGAACCCGCTGGGTGAGGACTTCGACTACCGCAAAGAGTTTAGTAAACTCGACTATTCTGCCCTGAAAGGGGATCTCAGAGCCCTTCTGTCCGAATCTCAACCGTGGTGGCCCGCTGACTGGGGAACCTATGCCGGATTGTTTATCCGCATGGCATGGCACGGCGCGGGAACCTATCGCTCTATCGATGGACGCGGTGGAGCGGGTCGCGGACAGCAGCGTTTTGCACCACTGAACTCCTGGCCGGACAACGTCAGCCTTGATAAAGCACGTCGTCTGCTGTGGCCAATCAAGCAGAAATATGGTCAGAAAATTTCCTGGGCCGACCTGTTTATCCTCGCGGGTAACGTGGCGCTGGAAAACTCAGGTTTCCGTACCTTTGGCTTTGGTGCCGGTCGTGAAGATGTCTGGGAACCGGATCTCGACGTAAACTGGGGTGATGAAAAAGCCTGGCTGACTCACCGTCACCCGGAAGAGCTGGCAAAAGCGCCGCTGGGCGCCACCGAAATGGGCCTTATTTATGTGAACCCGGAAGGGCCGGACCATAGCGGCGAACCGCTTTCTGCGGCAGCGGCTATTCGCGCGACCTTCGGTAACATGGGGATGAACGACGAAGAAACCGTGGCGCTGATTGGCGGCGGTCATACGTTGGGCAAAACCCACGGCGCAGCAGCGGCATCGCACGTTGGCGCCGATCCAGAATCCGCACCGATTGAAGCGCAGGGCCTGGGCTGGGCCAGCAGCTACGGTAGTGGCGCGGGCGCGGATGCAATTACTTCCGGTCTGGAAGTGGTGTGGACGCAGACGCCTACCCAATGGAGCAACTATTTCTTCGAGAACCTGTTCAAATATGAGTGGGTGCAGACTCGCAGTCCGGCAGGCGCGATTCAGTTTGAAGCGGTTGACGCGCCAGAAATTATTCCCGATCCGTTTGATCCGTCGAAAAAACGCAAGCCGACGATGCTGGTTACCGACCTGACGCTGCGTTTCGATCCTGAGTTCGAAAAGATCTCTCGCCGTTTCCTGAACGATCCGCAAGCGTTCAACGAAGCGTTTGCCCGTGCGTGGTTTAAACTGACGCACCGCGATATGGGGCCAAAATCGCGTTACATTGGCCCGGAAGTGCCAAAAGAAGATCTGATTTGGCAAGACCCGCTGCCGCATGCGTTCTTCAACCCAAGCGAAGAAGATATCCTGAAGCTGAAGGCGACCATCGCTGCTTCCGGACTGTCCGTGGGCGAACTGGTATCGGTAGCGTGGGCTTCGGCATCGACTTTCCGTGGCGGGGATAAACGTGGCGGCGCTAACGGTGCACGTCTGGCGCTGGACCCACAACGCGGCTGGGATGTGAATGCCACCGCGGCACGCGTTCTGCCTGTGCTGGAAGGTATTTATAAGTCTGCCCACACTGCCTCGTTGGCCGATATTATCGTGCTGGCCGGTGTTGTCGGTATCGAGCAGGCGGCTAGCGCTGCGGGCGTCAGCATCAAGGTACCTTTTGCGCCGGGTCGCGTGGATGCGCGTCAGGATCAAACGGATATTGAGATGTTTGAACTGCTTGAGCCGATTGCCGATGGTTTCCGTAACTACCGCGCTCGTCCTGACGTGTCGACCACCGAGTCGCTGCTGATCGACAAAGCGCAGCAGTTGACGCTAACCGCACCGGAAATGACCGTGCTGTTGGGCGGTATGCGCGTACTGGGCACCAACTTTGATGGTAGCCAGCACGGCGTCTTTACCGATCGCCCTGGCGTACTCAGCACTGACTTCTTCGTCAATCTGCTGGATATGCGTCATGAGTGGAAGGCGGTTGATGAGTCACAAGAGCTGTTTGAAGGTCGTGACCGTTCGAGCGGCGAAGTAAAATACACCGCAACTCGCGCCGATCTGGTGTTTGGTTCTAACTCTGTACTACGCGCAGTGGCTGAAGTTTATGCCTGCAGCGATGCTCACGAGAAGTTCGTGAGAGATTTCGTTGCCGCATGGGTGAAAGTGATGAACCTGGATCGTTTCGATCTGCTGTAACAGACCATGCCGGATGTCGCTTGCGCGGGTCCGGCATAGTATGAACAAAAAAATCCCCGCAATTGCGGGGATTTTTATTGGCCGGTTATTCCCACTCTTGCAGGTAACGTTGACCGTACTGGTCAGCCACCAGCAGGGCGGCATACACCTGGTCCGGCGTTGCGCCGCCAGGCATATTGTGGATGGTTTCGCCTTCGGCACAGGCAGCTTCAGCCACAATGCGCATTTTCGCCGGAATATCCTGTTTGATGTCCAGTTGCGCCAGGGTAATCGGCAGGCCAACGGAATGACACAGCGCCGCAACGGTTTCAATTTCATCGACCGGCGCGTTTTCCAGTACCAGTTGCGTCAGCGTGCCGAAAGCCACTTTCTCGCCGTGGTAATAGTGATGCGCATCCGGGATTGCCGTCAGACCGTTATGGATGGCATGCGCCGCCGCCAGACCGCCGCTTTCAAAACCGACGCCGCTCAGATAGGTGTTGGCTTCAATAACGCGCTCCAGCGCAGGCGTTACCACGTGCTGCTCGGCGGCCAGCATCGCTTTTTCACCTTCTTCTATCAGCGTATTAAAGCACAGCTCAGCCAGCGCCAGCGCCGCCTGAGTGCACTGACCGCCCGCCATGGTGGTTGCGCCGCTGCGTGAACAGGCGCGCGCTTCGAACCAGGTCGCCAACGCATCGCCGATGCCCGCGGCTAACAGACGCGCCGGTGCGCCCGCGACAATTTTGGTATCAACAATGACCCTGTCCGGGTTATTGGGCAGCAGCAAATAGCGATCGAATTCACCGGCATCGGTGTAAATAACGGACAGCGCGCTGCACGGTGCATCGGTAGAGGCGATGGTTGGCGCAATGGCGACAGGCACGCCCATAAAGTGCGCCAGCGCTTTGGCGGTATCCAGCGTTTTACCGCCGCCAATACCAAGTACTGCGCCACATTGCGCTTTTTCTGCCACGCCGCGCAGACGGTCGATTTCGTTTTGTGAACACTCGCCGCCAAACGGTGCAATCTCCAGCGCCAGTCCGGCATCCTGGAAACTTTTTTCCAGTGCGCCCTGGGCAAAGCCTAAGACAAACTTGTCCCCAACGACCAGCCAGCGCTCTGCCAGTGGTTTGAGGTAGTTGCCAAGACGGGTAATAACATCGGCACCCTGGATGTACTTACCAGGTGATTGAATAATGCGATCCATACTTTATTTCCCTCACAGGTTGATGTGACCAAATGTATTGTTCCAGTCATGTTCAAACTTCTCTACTGCTGACTCTACCGCAGGGGTATTGAGCATTTGTTGCGCTACGTCTAATGGCAGGGTGATTGCTTCGCATCCTGCCAGTAAGCAATCCAGCGCCTGACGAGGGGTTTTAAAGCTGGCTGCCAGTACCATGCTGTTTGGCGCATGCAGTTCCAGTAATGTTTGCAGTTCTTGTACCGTGCGAATTCCGTCGCCGCCCTGCGCGTCAATACGGTTAACGTAAGGCGCGATATATTTCGCCCCCGCCAGCGCTGCCAGCAGCCCCTGAGAGGCACTGTACACGGCGGTTCCCAGCGTGGTGATACCCTCTTTTTTCAGCATCTTGATCGCGGCCAGACCTTCGGATGTCACCGGGATTTTTACCACCAGACCGGGGACCGCGTTGCTCAGACGTTTGGCTTCCTCCACCATGCCTTGTGCGTCGCGGCTCATGGTTTGGGCAAACAGAATGCCCTCTTCGTCAATGGCGTTTTGCAGGCGCGGCAGCACATCCCAGATGGATTCTTTGCTTGCTGCCACAATGCTTGGGTTGGTGGTGACACCCGCGATAGGGAAGATGCGTGCCAGACGTTCGACTTCCGCGACGTTGGCGGTATCAAGGTAAAGTTCCATACAAAAACACCCTCTTTAAAGTTCAAGTTCATGTTGCAGCAGGCTGGCGATAGCGTCGGCAGAGGCGGCGTTAACCAGCGCGTTACGGAATTCTTCATGCATAATGCGCCGTGCCAGACGCGAGAAAATACGCATATGCTGGTCGCCCGCGGCGTGTTTGTTGAGCGTCAGCATAATAATGAATTGCGCATCATCATCACCCCAACGTACCGGCGCTTGCAGGCGCGCTACGCTGATAGTGGACTGCTCAATATGTTCTGATTTGCTGTGCGGAATGGCGAAGCTAAAACCTAATCCGGTAGAGAAGACCGCTTCGCGCGCCCACAGATCGGCTTCCAGTTTACGCGGATAGCGGCAACGACCTGCCAGCAGGAGGTTGTCGGTCATCCCTTTGATGACCTCCTCTTTACTACGCCAGTCGCTATCCAGCGTGATGCACTCGGCGGTAACCAGAGGGGTATCCTGTTGGGTCATGCGGAACTGGGCCAGCAGATGTTCGACCTCCAGCGACGTTCGACACGCCATTGCTTGATTCAGCAACTGACGGCAGGCGCGGCTGTCAAGTTGCGCCATCCGCGCTTTGGCGGCGGGAATGGAGGGAGCGCTCATGCTGATCTCGTCCAGACCCAGTCCCACAAGCAGCGGTAGCACTGAACCTTTAGCGCCAAGTTCGCCGCACAGGCCAATCCATTTCCCCTGACGATGTACCGCCTGTACGGCGTAATCCAGTGCACGCAAGAAGGCTGGATTCAGGCTGTTGTAATGGCGGGTAACTTTGGCGTTGTCGCGGTCGACCGCCAGCAGGTATTGCGTCAGGTCATTACTGCCAATACTAAAGAAATCAATTTCTTCGCAGCATTGATCGATGATGAACATCACCGACGGAACCTCCAGCATGATACCGAGCGGGATCTTCTCATCAAACGGGATGTGTTCAGTACGCAGTTGCTGTTTAGCTTCGGCCAGCTTCTCTTTGACCCACAGGATCTCTTCCATAGAGGAGATCATTGGGATCATGATTTTCAGGCTACCGTGCGCTGATGCGCGCAGGATCGATCGCAGTTGTGTGGTAAACAAAGCGGCGTATTCTTCATAGATACGCACCGCGCGATAACCGAGGAACGGGTTGGCTTCGGCAGGAATATTCAGATAATCAACGGGTTTATCACCGCCGATATCCATAGTGCGCACAATGATGCTGCGTCCCTGCGCGGGCTCCAGCGCCTGGCAGAAAATGTTGTATAGCTCATTCTCATCCGGGGCGCAGGTACGGTCCATATACAGCATTTCCGTGCGGAACAGGCCAACCGCTTCCGCACCGTTGCCAAAGGCTGCTTGCGCTTCCACGGAATGGGCGATGTTGGCGGCGACTTCCATGCGGATGCCATCACCCGTGCGCGCCTCCTGGGTCAGCCAGATACGTTGTTGTTCTCGAATGGCATCCTGGATACGGGTTTCCTGCTGGTAGTAACGTACGACGGATTCATCAGGGGCAACAATGACCGCTCCTGCGTTACCATCGATATAAACCGTTTGCTGCAGCCATGGCATTAAGGATTCAATATCCACGCCAACCAGCGTAGGAATGTTGAATGACCGGGCGAGAATCACCGTGTGTGAAGTGGTACCGCCGCTTTTTAACAGCAAGCCTTTCAGCAATGTTTTGTCCAGTTCGAGGAACTGGCTCGGTGTGAGCTCGTCCGCCATACAGACCGTAGGCTGGCTTAGTTTTCCCGGCGCAGGAAAACGCTGCTCTCCATAAATTTGCTGCAGAAGCTGGAAGCAGACATCGCGCACATCCAGCGCACGTTCCTGTAAATAACTGCTGCTGGAGCGGGCGAATTCATCACAAAAATGTCCGGCACTTTCGACAATCGCCTGGGCGCAGCTTAACCCGCGAGATACTCCAGCGAGCAGGTGCTGACGCAGTGAGAGGTCGCTTGCCAGCGAGCGGTGTGCTTCCAGAATCGCACTGGTTGCGCCGTCGCTGTCGAGTAACCGAAACGCAATATTCTTCATCAGCAGCGTTAAGCCGTTATCCAGTGCCGCCTGCTCGGTTTCAATATCTTTAGCGGATGGGAGATTGTTAAGGGCGTTGAGATCCAGCGAAGAGAGCAGACTCAGAACGCCTCCCGCACTGCCGCTGCAGACGGTGCGAGCGCGAAAAAGCTGTGGGTTTAGATTGGTGAGGGATGCAGGAAGTGGCTCCAGCTCGTTGCTTTTGGCTTCCGCTAGCGGTGCATCGCAGTGTGGAAATTCATTACGTAACCATTGGGTTAAATGCTGGTGGGCTGCCTGTTCATCTGCACCCGAAATCAGCAACTGGCAGCTATCACCCGCCAGAGTATCGGTGCCAATCAGTGCCAATGCGCTCTTGGCGTTACCCCTACGTTCGGTACGCAGGTTGTGCCACTCAATGTGCGAAGTAAAGGTGTTGCACTGCGTTTCTATGTGACTTGCCGGGCGCGCATGTACGCCATTGGGCAGCTCACAGGTAAATTCCACAATCAGGGCCATAGCCTCATCTCCCATAACGATTTCTCGCTACAGGATAAAAGGGCAACGCCTGAGCCTGCCATCTGACAAATCTGCCAAAAACTGGATAAATGTAATGTAACCATCAAAGTGAGATATCCCTCACAAGTCAGTTTGTCCTCTATAAATTCCGAGAAACTACAAGTTATGAGGCGGATCGCATTTTTGCTCTGACATTACAAAAGTCCAGCAAATGGCCTTTTTATCCACTGTTTGCGCCGCGTCGGATTGCCTATTGTTTTCCGCAACAAGTTTATGGATATGGGCTTTAGGCAGCCTGGGAGCGACTTATGAAAGAGTTGGTACAAATCCTGAAAAATACCCGTCAGCACCTGATGACGGGTGTTTCGCATATGATCCCCTTCGTAGTCGCGGGTGGAATTTTGCTGGCGGTCTCTGTCATGTTGTATGGCAAGGGCGCGGTACCGGATGCAGCGACCGATCCTAATCTCAAGAAACTGTTTGATATTGGCGTCGCAGGGCTGACGTTGATGGTGCCATTCCTTGCCGCTTACATTGGTTATTCCATTGCTGAACGTTCTGCTCTCGCCCCTTGTGCGATTGGCGCATGGGTGGGAAACAGCTTCGGCGCAGGTTTTTTCGGCGCGCTAATTGCCGGGATTATTGGCGGTATCGTCGTCCATTATCTGAAGAAGATCCCCGTACATAAGGTGTTGCGATCGGTAATGCCTATCTTCGTTATTCCTATTGTCGGCACCTTTATCACCGCAGGCATCATGATGTGGGGCCTGGGAGAACCCGTTGGCGCGTTAACCACTAGCCTGACCGAGTGGCTGCAGGGTATGCAGCAGGGCAGCATCGTGCTGCTGGCGGTAATTATGGGACTGATGTTGGCCTTCGATATGGGGGGGCCGATTAACAAAGTTGCCTACGCTTTCATGCTGATTTGCGTGGCGCAGGGGGTTTATACCGTGGTGGCCATCGCCGCGGTAGGGATCTGCGTGCCGCCGCTGGGCTTAGGTTTGGCGACGCTGATTGGTCGTAAGAATTTCTCTTCTGAAGAACGTGAAGCCGGTAAAGCCGCGCTGGTGATGGGCTGCGTTGGCGTAACGGAAGGCGCAATTCCTTTTGCTGCCGCCGATCCGCTGCGCGTTATCCCATCCATTATGGTGGGTTCCGCCTGCGGCACGGTAACCGCCGCGCTGTTTGGTGCGCAGTGTTATGCCGGCTGGGGCGGGCTGATTGTTCTGCCGGTCGTTGAAGGAAAATTGGGTTATATCGCGGCGGTTGCCGTGGGGGCTGTAGTGACCGCTGTGTGCGTTAACGTACTGAAAAGTCTGGCGCGGAAAAAAGTGTCTCAGGTCGACCAGAAAGAAGACGACCTGGATTTAGATTTTGAAATGAATTAAGCGAGGAATGAGTCATGACCAAGATTATCGCAGTAACTGCATGTCCTTCTGGCGTTGCCCACACCTATATGGCCGCCGAAGCGCTGGAAAGCGCCGCTAAAGCCAAGGGGTGGGAAGTAAAGGTTGAGACTCAGGGGTCGATCGGTCTGGAAAACGAACTGACCGCGGCGGATGTGGCAGAAGCCGACATGGTGATTCTGACCAAAGACATTGGTATTAAGTTTGAAGAGCGTTTTGCGGGCAAAACTATCGTTCGTGTCAACATCAGTGATGCAGTGAAACGTGCCGACGCCATCATGAACAAGATTGGTGCACACCTTGCGCAAACCGCATAACGGTTTGTTTGCCGGAGGGTGGTTTCGACTTATCCGGCCTACTGATACGTAGGCCAGATAAGCACAGCGCCATCTGGCATCAGTTTTTCTACAGGAGTTCCTCATGACTAGCCGTATCCAACGTTTAAAAAACGCTCTGTTTCAAAATAACCGCGAAATTTCGCTTGAGCGTGCGCTGCTATATACCGCCAGCCACCAGCAGACGGAGGGAGAGCCGGTTATTCTGCGGCGGGCGAAAGCCACCGCATATATTCTTGAGCACGTTGAAATATCGATTCGTGATGAGGAACTGATAGCCGGGAACCGTACCGTTAAACCGCGGGCGGGCATAATGTCACCGGAAATGGATCCTTACTGGCTGCTCAACGAGCTGGAGCAGTTTCCAACCCGTCCGCAGGACCGTTTTGACATCAGCGAAGAGGATAAACATCTCTATCGCGATGTGCTGTATCCGTACTGGGAAAAGCGGTCGATGAAAGATTTCATCAACGGTCAGATGACCGATGAGGTAAAAGCCGCTGTCCGTACGCAGATTTTTAGCGTTAACCAGACGGATAAAGGTCAGGGGCATATCATTATTGATTATCCACGCCTGTTGAATCTCGGGCTTGGCGAACTGGTAGCGCAGATGCGGGCGCATTGTCTGCAGCAGCCGGATAACCACTTTTATCAGGCTGCTCTGTTGCTGCTTGAGGCTTCGCAAAGCCACATTCTGCGTTACGCCCTGCTGGCAGAACAAATGGCGGAAAGCTGCCCGGATGCGCAGCGACGTCAGGAATTGCTGACGATTGCAGAAAACTCCCGGCATAACGCCCAGCATAAGCCGCAAACCTTCTGGCAAGCATGTCAGCTGTTCTGGTACATGAACATTATTTTGCAATATGAGTCCAACGCCAGTTCGCTCTCACTCGGACGCTTCGACCAGTATATGTTGCCGTTTTATCAGACCTCGCTGACGCAGGGGGAAGATCCTGCATTCTTAAAAGAAATCCTCGAATCGCTATGGGTGAAATGCAATGACATTGTACTGCTGCGATCCACCAGCAGCGCGCGCTATTTCGCTGGCTTCCCAACGGGTTACACCGCACTGCTTGGGGGATTAACGGAGAATGGTCGTAGTGCGGTAAACGTACTGTCGTTTCTCTGCCTTGATGCTTATCAGAGCGTACAACTGCCGCAACCAAATCTCGGTGTGCGCACGAACGCGTTGATCGATACGCCGTTCCTGATGAAAACGGCACAGACCATTCGCCTTGGGACCGGCATTCCGCAAATCTTTAATGATGAAGTGGTGGTGCCCGCATTTCTTAACCGTGGCGTCTCGCTGGAAGATGCGCGAGATTACGCGGTAGTCGGCTGTGTCGAGCTGTCTATTCCAGGCAGAACATACGGTTTGCACGACATCGCCATGTTTAATCTGCTGAAAGTAATGGAAATCTGCCTGCATGAGAACGAAGGCAATCGCGCGCTGACGTATGAAGACCTGTTGAAGCATATTCGTGCCAAAATCAGCCACTACATTACGTTGATGGTCGAAGGCAGTAACATCTGCGATATCGGTCATCGCGACTGGGCGCCGGTGCCGCTGCTCTCCTCGTTTATTAGCGATTGCCTGGATAAAGGGTGTGATATTACCGACGGCGGCGCGCGTTATAACTTCTCCGGCGTACAGGGAATCGGCATTGCGAACCTGAGCGATTCGCTGCATGCGCTCAATGGACTGGTATTTGAACAACAGCGCTTAACTTTTGACGAACTTTTGTCGGTGCTAAAAGACAACTTTGCTACCCCGGAAGGCGAGAAAATTCGCGCCAGGCTGATTAACCGCTTCGAAAAATACGGCAACGATATTGATGATGTAGATAACATCAGCGCCGAACTGCTGCGTCATTACTGTAAAGAGGTAGAGAAATACCAGAATCCACGCGGCGGGCAATTTACGCCGGGTTCATATACTGTCTCTGCGCACGTGCCGCTGGGTTCGGTCGTCGGAGCGACACCGGATGGTCGCTTCGCCGGGGAACAGTTGGCGGACGGGGGGCTGTCGCCGATGCTGGGTCAGGATATGCAAGGGCCGACGGCGGTATTGAAATCGGTCAGCAAGCTGGATAACACGTTGCTTTCCAATGGGACTTTGCTGAACGTGAAGTTTACGCCAGCCACACTGGAAGGTGAGGCTGGTTTACGCAAGCTGGCGGATTTTCTGCGGGCATTTACCCAGCTCAAGCTCCAGCACATCCAGTTTAACGTGGTGAATGCCGACACATTGCGAGAAGCGCAGCAGCGCCCACAAGATTTCGCCGGGCTGGTGGTGCGCGTGGCGGGTTACAGCGCCTTCTTTGTCGAGCTGTCGAAGGAGATCCAGGATGACATCATTCGCCGCACCGCGCATCAGCTGTGAGGTTATTGACCCACGTGGCGAGGACGTCGCGCGTATATTCAATATTCAGCGTTACTCACTGAATGATGGACAAGGTATTCGTACGGTAGTCTTTTTTAAAGGTTGTCCGCATACCTGCCCGTGGTGCGCCAACCCTGAATCTCTCTCCCCACGTATTGAAACAGTACGGCGGGAGAGTAAATGCCTGCACTGTACACCCTGTCTACGTGATGCTGATGAGTGTCCCTCCGGTGCGTTTGAACGTATCGGTCGTGATATCTCGCTGGACGAGCTGGAACGTGAAGTGATGAAAGATGATATTTTCTTTCGCACCTCTGGCGGGGGGGTGACGCTTTCCGGTGGTGAAGTGCTGATGCAAGCGCCCTTTGCCGTACGATTCCTGCAACGTCTGCGGCGCTGGGATGTTCGCTGCGCGATTGAAACGGCTGGCGATGCGCCAGCCAGTCGTTTGTTATCGCTGGCAAGAGAGTGCGATGAGGTGCTGTTTGACCTCAAAATTATGGATGTCCATTTGGCGCGTGAGACCATTAATATGAACCTGCCGCGCGTGCTGGCGAATTTACGACTAATGGTCGCTGAAGGAATTAATGTCATACCTCGCCTGCCGCTGATTCCGGGCTTTACGATGAATGTAGAGAACACGCAGCAGGCGTTGACGCTGTTGTCATCATTAGGCATAAAGCAGGTGCACCTGCTAACGTTTCATCAATATGGCGAACCGAAATACAACCTGCTCGGATTACCCTGGTCGATGAAAGAAGTGCCCGTCCCGTCGGCGCAAGAGATAGATTTTATACGTAAGATGGCAGAATGCGCCGGATTTCAGGTAACAGTAGGAGGATAGTATGGCCATCGCACCTGTACGATATCTGGTTGCTGTCACCGCGTGCGTAAGCGGCGTGGCCCATACTTATATGGCCGCTGAACGGCTGGAGAAACTCTGCCAGCAGGAGAAATGGAGCATCAAGATTGAAACTCAGGGCGCGTTGGGTACCGAAAATCGCCTGACGGAAGAGGATATTAACCGTGCTGATGCGGTGTTGCTTATTACCGATATTGAACTGGCAGGAGCAGAGCGATTTACGCAGAGCCGATACGTCCAGTCGGGCATTAGCGCATTTCTGCGTGAGCCGCAGCGGGTGATGAGCGCCGTGCGAAAGCTGCTTTCTGCACCACAGCACACACATCTTACTTTGGATTAGCTTTTATCTCCGTCAGTTGGCTGTGGCATTGCCGACGATATTCTGACGGCGAACGTTCGGTATTTTTGCGAAACAGGCGGCAGAAATAGTTGCTGTCAACAAACCCACAGGTGTGCGCCACTTCTTTGATCTTCAGCTCATAACCCTTCAGCAGCGTTTTCGCGTGTTCCAGTCGCGTGTGATTCAGGTATTCGTTAAACCCGATAGTGCCCGTTTTTTGAAACAGGTGGGAGAGGTAATTGGGTGAGATGTAAAACGCCTGCGCGACGGATTCTCGGGTGAGCGGCGAAGCGTAGCGTTCATCAATATAGTCGCGAATGGCTTCGAAAAGCGCCTGACTGCGTGATGCGGTCTGGATCTGGCTGCCCAGCAGATCGCGGCAGTGGCTCAGTAAGCTCGCAACGATTAGCCTGGCGGTTTGTTGCTCCTGCGGTTGCATCTGCATTTCATTGAGCGTTTGCAGCAGGAAAGAGCCAATTCGTGGCCCACGCCGCGCGACGTGCTGGCGGGTAAGATTATGATATTGCTTGCCGTCCCACTGGACGATGCTGAAACCCAGTTGCTGTTTGCCGAACAGAATGCTGAGCGTGGTGACCGGTGTGAGCCACTGCGGAAAGTTCCAGCCGCCAGCCGGAACGAATAGCACATCGCAAGGCAGTAACGTCGCGGATGCGCCAGCAACTCCGTTATCGGTGAACTCACCTTCCAGCACAATTTCCAGCCGGGGAAAATCGACCTGATACGCCAGCTCCGGCGTTGAGCTACTGGTGCTGGCAAAATAAACCTGGCACAGCGGCGTGGGGCCGTTAATCAGGCGGGAGAGAAGATGGCTGACGTCGTGATACATGTTAATCCCTTGCAGGCAGCAGACAGGGGAAACAGTAACCGTCATCATAAAAAAAGGCCACTCTTAAAGAGTGGCCGATACGAGTATTACTGATTACCGATTTGATCGCCGTACGGCAGGCTATCGTAATCAATCAGGGCATTCTTTTTGTACGGATTGCCAATCCAGCGGGTCGTCTCTTTGAACTGCGGGCTGGTAATGGATCGGGTCGGATCGAAACCGTCGTAGGTGAATCCCGCTAAATCAGACCAGGTGTGGATAAGCTCTGAGCTGCTGTATTTACGATTCACATCCTGTGAGAAGTCACGCGGGTGTGCAGCCTGCCATTTTTCAGAGGTCCACAGCAGGAACGGTACCGTATACATATGGCGCGTCGGGTTGTCTTCATTACGACCCTGCGTTTTATGCGGTGGCGTATCGTATACCTCCTCCCCGTGATCGGAGAAGTAGAGCAGGAAGCCGTTCGGGTCTGTCGCTTTATAGTCTTTGATCAGACTGGCAATGATATGGTCATTGTAGACATTCGCGCTGTCGTAATCGTTGTATGCTTCCAGCTCATCATCATCCAGGCCGGGGGGAACATGGTCGACATTGTTATCGAATTTACCCTGACCATCCGGATAGCGGAATTTGTACTTAATATGCGTACCCAGCAGGTGCACGATGATGAACTTTTTCGGTGCCGGGTCGGCCAGTACTTCTTTAAATGGCGCCAGCACATTGCTGTCATATTCGCGCGCACTTTGCGTACGCTGCTGATTCATATAGAACTGCTTATCCGTCTGCTTAGAGAACACGGTCAGCATGGTGTTGCGAGCCGTCATCGTCTGCTGATTGGTGATCCAGAAGGTTTTATAACCTGCCTGTTTCATCATATTCATCAGAGACGGTTGAGTCAGGTACAGGTCCGGATTCTTCTCGTTGGCGAAGGTCAGCGCCTGCTGCAGGATTTCAATGGTGTACGGACGTGAGGTCACGACATTATTGAATACGGTGAAGTTAGGATCGGATTTATGCAATGCATCCAGTTCTGGCGTCGTTTCGCGCGGGTAACCATACAGGCTCATGCGACCACGCTGCGTTGACTCGCCAATGACCAGCACCAGCGTACGTGGGGCATCGCCGGAGTTATCTTTGAAGTTAGCCAGCGGCGGCAGGGCATTGTTCTCATTCAGCAGGCTATTGAGTGAGGTCAACTGCTGACGGTACTGATAATACCCGGAGATGAATTGCCACGGTGCGGCGGGCTCCATACGTGAGGCGAGACCATTTACCGTTTTTTCAAACGGCTTGTGTTTGATGAAAGTGTTAACGGCTATCGGATGCAGAATCAAACCGTATAACAACGCAAACGACACCAGATAGCGCCAGGGCGATGGAATATGAACAGGGCGCAGACGCGTCCACAGCAGAATAGCGATAGCCGTATAGGCCAGGGCGATAAGAACAATTTTTAGGCTGAAATACTGGCTGAGATATTCGCTGGCTTCGTTCGCATTGGTTTCAAACATCACATACAGAACGCTTTGCGAGAACTCTTGTCCGTAGATGACGTAATAGCTCAGAGCAGCCAGCGAGGCCGCCCATAGCACCATGCCAATGACGGCAGCAATAATACGGATACGGTTTGGAAATAAAAATACCGGGATTAACCACAGCGAACTGAATAGCAAGGAGTCGCGTAATCCATTAGTTCCGCTATATCCGGTTAAACAAATAACGACCTGAAGTAAAGTGGAAAAAAACCAAAAATAGAGGAGCGCCCAACCCAGGGCTTTCCAGCTAAATTTAGGTTTAGACTGGAGTTGTAAGGATTGCATAATGTGAGCCTGTCTTTAATCGTAGCGCCAAGAGTAGCGACTTAATATTAAGAGGAACTTAAGCATCACGATCTTAGGATCGTGTTTTGCTGTTGATATATTCACAATGTGAATATATTCAGGCGGGAATATATTGAAAAAGAAGCGGTTATGACAGCAGTTTTTGTTGTCGCCTTCGTACAATAGCACGAAGGCGACGAGGGGGGGACGTTAGCCTGTATTACGCATGCCGGCTGCGACACCAGCGATTGTCACCATCAGCGCTTGTTCAACGCGCGGATCCGGTGCATTGCCTTGCTCTTCCGCCAGGCGTGAGCGGTGTAACAGCTCAGCCTGTAAGACATTCAGCGGGTCAGTATAAATATTTCTTAACTGAATGGACTCGGCAATCCACGGCAGGTCGGCCATCAAATGTGAGTCGTTGGCAATCGCCAGCACGACATCGATATCGGCTTCCAGGCGCTGACGCAGCTCTTCACCCAGCGGCCACAGCTCTTTTTTGACCAGGCGCTGATCGTAGTATTCTGCCAGCCACAGGTCTGCTTTGGCGAAAACCATTTCCAGCATGCCAAGACGTGTGGAGAAGAATGGCCAGTCGCGGCACATTGCTTCGAGTTCGCTTTGCTTACCGTCTTCAACCACTTTTTGCAGTGCGGTGCCTGCACCCAGCCACGCCGGGAGCATCAGACGGTTCTGCGTCCAGGCAAAAATCCACGGAATGGCGCGCAGAGACTCTACCCCGCCGGTTGGGCGACGTTTTGCCGGACGTGAACCGAGCGGTAATTTACCCAGTTCCTGCTCTGGCGTTGCGGAGCGGAAGTAAGGGACGAAGTCTTTGTTTTCACGTACATATCCACGATAGAGCTCACAGGAAATATCGGAAAGCTCATCCATGATATGACGCCAGTTATCTTTCGGCTCTGGCGGCGGTAACAGGTTGGCCTCCAGAATTGCTGCGGTATACAGCGACAGGCTGCTGATGGTCACTTCCGGCAGGCCGTACTTAAAGCGGATCATCTCCCCTTGTTCTGTCACGCGCAGACCGCCTTTCAGGCTGCCTGGTGGTTGAGAAAGCAGCGCCGCATGCGCAGGCGCGCCACCGCGACCAATGGAGCCACCGCGACCGTGGAACAGCGTCAGTTCGATACCGGCTTTTTCGCAGGTTTTGATCAACGCGTCCTGCGCTTGATATTGCGCCCAGGAGGCCGCCATCACGCCCGCATCTTTTGCGGAGTCAGAGTAGCCAATCATGACCATCTGTTTGCCCTGAATAAAGCCACGGTACCAGTCAATGTTCAGGAGCTGAGACATGACGTCATCGGCGTTGTTGAGGTCGTCCAGCGTTTCAAACAGCGGGGCAACCGGCATAGCAAAACCGATACCGGCTTCTTTCAGTAGCAGATGTACGGCCAGTACATCCGATGGCGTTTTCGCCATTGAGATAACATAGGCGGCAATGGAGCCATACGGGGCTTCAGCAATGACCCGGCAGGTGTCGAGCACTTCGCGGGTGTCGTTGCTCGGCTCCCAGTTACGTGGGAGCAGCGGACGCTTGGAGTTCAGCTCGCGGATCAGGAAAGCCTGTTTATCCGCTTCCGACCAGTTTTCGTAGTCGCCAATGCCCAGATAACGGGTCAGTTCTCCAAGGGCTTCAGTGTGACGGGTACTTTCCTGACGAATATCAATACGTACCAGCGGTACGCCGAAACATTTCACGCGGCGTAGGGTGTCGAGCAATTCGCCATTGGCGATAATGCCCATGCCACAGGCCTGCAGAGACTGATAGCACGCATATAGCGGGTCCCAGAGCTGTTCGTTTTGGGTGAGAAGTCCCGCAGGTTTCGGCAATTTCTCGCCTTTCAGACGGGCTTCCAGCCAGGCCTGGGTTGCCATCAGACGTGAACGCAGGGTTTTCATCAGATAACGGTAAGGTTCTGCTGCGCCTTCTTCACCCACCAGCGCCAACAGTTCCGGTGTGGCATCCACCATCGACAGCTCAGAAATCAGAAACTGAATGTCTTTCAGGAACAGATCGGTCGCTTTCCAGCGGCTGAGTAGCAGCACGTGACGGGTGATATCCGCTGTTACGTTCGGGTTGCCATCGCGGTCGCCGCCCATCCAGGAGGTAAAGCGAACCGGGACAAAATCAACGGGCAGCTTATAGCCCAGATGCTCTTCCAGTTGTTCGTTCAGCTCGCGCAGATAGTTTGGTACGCCTTCCCACAGGCTATTTTCAACCACCGCGAAGCCCCATTTGGCTTCATCAACCGGGCTTGGGCGCAGCTTGCGGATTTCATCCGTATGCCAGGACTGGGCAATCAACTGGCGCAGACGGCGCATCAGCTGATGGCGCTCGTAATCGACGAGGTCTTTGTTATCAAGTTGCTTGAGACAGGCGTTCACTTCACCCATTTTATGGATCAGCGTACGGCGGGTGATCTCGGTCGGGTGGGCAGTGAGAACCAGCTCCAGGGAGAGAGATTCGACGGCTTTTTTGATGGTGGCTTCATCGAGGTTGGGCTGCTCTTTCAGTTTACGCAGAGTGCGAGCAATCACTTCCGGGTTGCTGGCTGCTTCGCCTTTTGGCGAAATGCTGTGGTACTGCTCGGCGGTGTTGGCCAGGTTCAGAAACTGGCTAAACGCGCGGGCAACCGGCAGCAGCTCGTCGTTAGACAGGTTTTGCAGCGTAGTGAGCAGCTCCTGGCGATTGACTTCATTGCCAGCGCGGGATGATTTGGACAACTTACGGATTGTTTCTACGCGGTCAAGAATGTTCTCTCCCAGCGCATCCTTGATGGTCTCCCCCAGCACTTTGCCGAGCATACTGACATTACTACGCAACGCGGAATATTGTTCGTTCATATTAACCCAGACACCCCATCTTTAATTTATGCGTCCTGTATCTTTCGCGCGACATCGGCGTTGGCTGCGCTTGCCCATCTGGTCACTTACTTATGTAAGCTCCTTGTATGAGCTCGCTTGCCGCCTTGCTGTGACGCGAAATCTCTCGGACTTTGTATGTTAGCCGTCTTTTATAAAGCCACGTAAAAGTCGTGACGTCAATTGCTGCGAAATCGGTTCAGCAAACGAAAAAATGACGGGAATTTACGTTATTTAATTCACATCGAATCAAATAAGCTTTGCTTATGGAAATGTTAATAAATTACCTCGCTTACCACTAAAGGGTTAGCGAGGCGATAAGCGGTTAATGCCAGCAGAAATGATGCACAACCTGGGTGATCAATTCGCGGGTTGGCTTAATAAAACGAGTTTCCAGATACTCATCCGGCTGATGCGCCTGATTAATGGAGCCAGGCCCTAACACCAGCGTCGGGCAAAGCGTCTGGATAAACGGCGCTTCGGTGCAGTAGTTCACCACTTCTGTCTGTGCGCCCAGCAGTTTCTCAACCACTTGTACCAGTTGATGATCTGGTGGGCACTCATAGCCTGGAATTGGCGGATGTAGCTCCGACACCGTCAGGCGACCTGGCCAGCGCTCGCTGACCGGGGCCAGCGCGTCGTTAAGTAAGCCATTGAGATCGTTAAGCGTCATGCCGGGCAGTGGGCGAATATCCATATGCAGCTCGCAGCAGGCGCAGATTCGGTTGGCGGCGTCGCCGCCGTGGATGTGACCCAAATTTAACGTCGGATAAGGGACGGTAAAAGCATCATGGTGATAGCGCTCTTTCAGATCATCGCGCAGATTCATGATATGACCGATGGCATCATGCATCAGTTCAATGGCATTCACGCCACGAGCCGGATCGCTCGAGTGACCCGATTGTCCCAAAATGCGAATCGCATTAGAGATATGACCTTTGTGCGCGCGGACCGGTTGCAAAGAAGTGGGTTCGCCAATGATCGCGCAGTCCGGGCGTAAAGCGGTGGTTTCAGAGAAATAACGCGCTCCCGCCATGCTGGTCTCTTCATCGGCAGTGGCCAGAATGTACAGGGGCTTTTTCAGTTGAGTGACGTCGACGTCACGCAGCGCGTCGAGGATAAAGGCGAAGAAGCCTTTCATATCTGCCGTACCCAAACCGTAGAGCTTATTGTCATGCTCGGTCAGGGTGAACGGATCGCGCGTCCAGCGTCCGTCGTCAAAGGGGACGGTATCGGTATGGCCCGCCAACAACAAACCACCGGCTCCCTGTCCAATGCTTGCCAGCATATTGAATTTATTGCGCGTGTCGGGAACCGGCTGGACCTCCACATTAAAGCCTAAATCTTTGAACCAGCCCGCCAGCAGAGTGATTAAACCTGCATTACTTTGGTCGAGCGCTTCTTCGGTGGCGCTAATCGACGGCATGGCAATCAGAGCGCGGTATATCTCGATAAATGGCGGTAAATTGTTTTTCATTGTTGACACACCTCGGGTCATGATAGTATCAATATTCATGCAGTATTTGTGAATAAAAATACATTAACGTTGAGCGTAATAAAACCCACCAAGTGTAAGGTGAGGTGATAAAGGCTTATATCTGGCAACAGAATCTAAGAAGGTGAGCAGCCCCGATGTTGAATACGCTGATTGTGGGCGCCAGTGGCTATGCCGGCGCAGAGCTTGTGACCTATGTAAATCGCCATCCTGATATGACCATAACCGCTTTGACCGTCTCAGCGCAAAGCAATGATGCAGGAAAATTAATCTCCGATTTGCATCCGCAGTTGAAAGGCATTGTCGATTTACCGTTACAGCCAATGTCAGATATCAGCGAGTTTAGCGCAGGGGTGGACGTTGTGTTCCTCGCAACGGCACATGAGGTGAGCCATGACCTGGCCCCGCAGTTTTTGCAGGCCGGATGCGTGGTGTTTGACCTCTCGGGCGCGTTTCGCGTAAACGACGGCGCGTTCTATGAAAAATATTACGGCTTTACCCATCAGCATCCCGACCTGCTGGAGCAGGCGGTTTATGGACTGGCGGAGTGGAGCGCAGACCAACTGAAAGACGCGAATCTGATTGCCGTGCCGGGTTGCTACCCGACGGCGGCGCAGCTGTCGCTGAAACCACTGATTGATGCCGGGCTGCTGGATCTCAGCCAGTGGCCGGTAATTAACGCCACCAGCGGCGTGAGCGGCGCGGGACGTAAGGCGGCTATTTCCAACAGCTTTTGTGAGGTGAGCCTGCAGCCGTATGGCGTGTTTACCCATCGCCATCAGCCGGAAATCGCTACTCACCTTGGTGCGGAGGTGATCTTCACCCCGCATCTGGGCAACTTCCCGCGCGGAATTCTGGAAACCATCACCTGCCGTTTGCAAGCGGGCGTAACCCATGCGCAAGTGGCTCAAACGTTGCAACAGGCGTATGGCGATAAGCCACTGGTGCGTCTGTATGACAAAGGCGTTCCGGCGCTGAAGAACGTGGTTGGCTTACCGTTCTGTGATATCGGGTTTGCCGTACAGGGTGAGCACCTGATCGTGGTGGCAACTGAAGACAACTTATTGAAAGGCGCGGCGGCACAGGCGATGCAGTGCGCAAATATTCGTTTTGGCTTTGCTGAAACGCAGTCTCTTATTTAAGGGTGCAACGATGAATCCATTAATTATCAAGCTGGGCGGCGTTTTACTGGATAGCGAAGAGGCGCTGGAGCGTCTGTTTACCGCACTGGTGAATTATCGTGAGTCGCATCAGCGACCGCTGGTCATTGTGCACGGTGGCGGCTGCGTGGTTGACGATCTGATGAAGCAGCTGAACCTGCCGGTGAAAAAGAAAAATGGTCTGCGCGTCACGCCAGCCGATCAAATTGACATTATTACCGGCGCCCTGGCGGGAACAGCGAATAAAACCTTACTGGCCTGGGCGAAAAAGCATCACATCGCATCCGTGGGTCTGTATCTTGGTGATGGCGATAGCGTAAAAGTGACGCCGCTCGATAAAGCGCTGGGTCATGTTGGACTGGCGCAGCCGGGTTCGCCTAAGCTGATTAACACACTGCTGGAAGGCGGTTTTCTGCCGGTAGTTAGCTCCATTGGCGTTACTGAAGACGGACTGCTGATGAACGTTAATGCCGATCAGGCGGCAACGGCGCTGGCGGCAACGCTGGGTGCGGATCTGATCCTGCTCTCTGACGTAAGCGGTATTCTGGATGGTAAAGGCCAGCGTATTGCCGAAATGACCGCCGCTAAAGCGGAACAACTGATTGAACAAGGTATTATTACTGACGGCATGATCGTGAAGGTCAATGCGGCGCTGGATGCCGCGCGCACGCTGGGTCGCCCTGTGGATATTGCCTCCTGGCGTCATGCCGAGCAACTGCCGGCGCTGTTTAACGGCATGCCAATTGGCACGCGGATTTTAGCGTAAACTATTTTGTACCCGATGGCGGTTATGCCTTATCGGGCCTACGTGAACCGAACCTGTACGCCGGATAAGCTAAGCGCCATCCGGCGTTGAAATTCAAGATATTAAGGAAGCAAGTTATGGCACTTTGGGGTGGGCGTTTTACACAGGCAGCAGATCAGCGGTTCAAACAGTTCAACGACTCGTTGCGTTTTGACTACCGCCTGGCAGAACAGGATATTGTCGGCTCTGTGGCCTGGTCTAAAGCGCTGGTAACGGTCGGCGTACTGACTGCCGATGAACAACTGCAATTGGAAGAGGCGCTGAACACTCTGTTGGAAGAGGTTCGCGTTAATCCGCAGCAGATCCTGCAAAGCGATGCTGAAGATATTCATAGCTGGGTGGAAGGTAAGCTGATTGATAAAGTCGGCCAGCTTGGTAAAAAACTGCATACCGGACGTAGCCGTAATGACCAGGTCGCGACCGATCTTAAACTGTGGTGTAAAGACACGGTTATTGAATTACTGTCGGCCAACCGTCAGCTGCAAAGTGCGCTGGTGGTGACGGCAGAGAATAACCAGGACGCCGTCATGCCGGGTTACACCCACCTGCAACGTGCGCAGCCGGTGACGTTTGCTCATTGGTGTCTGGCCTATGTCGAAATGTTGGCGCGTGACGAGAGCCGTCTGCAGGATTCGCTCAAGCGCCTGGACGTCAGTCCACTGGGCTGCGGCGCGCTGGCGGGGACGGCGTATGAAATCGATCGCGAGCAGCTGGCCGGTTGGCTGGGCTTTTCCTCGGCGACGCGTAACAGTCTGGACAGTGTTTCTGACCGTGACCACGTGCTGGAGTTACTCTCCAACGCTTCTATCGGCATGGTGCACCTGTCGCGTTTTGCTGAAGACCTGATTTTCTTTAATACCGGCGAAGCGGGCTTTGTCGAGCTGTCCGATCGTGTAACTTCGGGTTCATCTCTGATGCCGCAGAAGAAAAACCCGGATGCGCTGGAGCTGATCCGTGGCAAATGCGGTCGCGTGCAGGGTGCGCTGACCGGCATGATGATGACCTTAAAAGGTCTCCCGTTGGCATACAACAAAGATATGCAGGAAGACAAAGAAGGGCTGTTCGATGCGCTCGACACCTGGCTGGACTGTCTGCATATGGCTGCGCTGGTGCTGGATGGCATTCAGGTGAAACGTCCGCGTTGTCAGGAAGCGGCGCAGCAGGGTTATGCTAACGCCACCGAGTTGGCGGATTATCTGGTAGCAAAAGGCGTCCCGTTCCGCGAAGCACACCATATTGTGGGTGAGACGGTGGTCGAGGCGATTCGTCAGGGCAAACCGCTGGAAGCGCTGTCGCTTGCTGACTTACAAAAGTTCAGTCAGGTTATTGGCGAGGACGTTTATCCGATCCTCTCGTTGCAATCGTGCCTGGATAAACGTGCGGCGAAAGGCGGCGTGTCGCCACAGCAGGTGGCGCAGGCGATCGACTACGCGAAGGCGCGTCTGATTTAACGTCGGTAATAAAAGAGGCCATCCCGAGGGATGGCCTTGTCATGTTTCTATCCTGGATAGCAGTTTACGGACGATAAATCTCAAATTCCTGGGCGACGTTATTGTCGGTGCAGGTACTTAAGGTGACATAACCGTCGTTACCCACCGTCATACAACGTTGCGTGCCTTCCTTCTGTGAGACGAACTTGTTGTTTTGCCAGGTCCATGTCTGATTTTTGTTGGTATCAGTCGGGGTGTGGCAGGTGTAAGAAATAATATTTCTGCCTTCAACATTATAACCGTTTTGAATATCCAGGCAGCTCTGGCTATTGCCAATTACCAGATGTTCACGGGCATCAAATTTAAAGGTCTGGTTGTTGGAGCCGGAGCAGGCATAGGTGAACAAACGATCGCCATTCCGGATTTGACCGTTTTTGACATCCAGGCAGAGGTTGTTTTTCCGTGATTTATAAACACCGGTGACGACCTCTTTTTCATCTGCGTGAGTAAACGGCGCAAATACCTGGCTGTATGCGTACATCGGTGCCTGCTGTGCGGTCATGCCGCTGTGCTCCGGGCTGACCTGCTTCGCCACGCCCGGCTGATCGCGTGCCATTGACCACGCGCCAATCATGCCGAGGTTGCGTTTTTTCGCATCTTCCATTACCAGTTTCGCATCGGACAGATAGAACACTTCGCCCTGTACATCGTTGTAACCGATCATCGGGGTGGTGCCCATCATGGCGTTGATCTCTTTGTCAGATTTCTCTGGCCAGATTTTCTTCAACTGGGTGAACATGTTGTCGATAGCGGATGTGGCGCATTTACCGTGAATGTTCTGCCCTTCGGTGCCGTCTGACTGGCAGACGGCGTTACCGTAGTCCATGGTCATCACGTTAATACCAGCCAGCTCAACGCCGGCATGGCGCGCATTTTCCAGTACATACAGACCTTCAGCCGTCAGACCGGTCGGCAGAATTGGCAGGGTGTACCAGATACCGACTTTGCGACCTTCCTCTTTCCACTGAGCCTGAACCTCTTTTACTGCCTGGTTGCGACGATCGATGGAATCCTGATCGGCCACCCATGTGCCTTCGATATCAAAATCCAGCACGTTCAGGTTCATGTTATCAACAATGTCGTAGTAGAGTTTTTGCAGGTCTTTAACATTCTTACAGGCAGCTGCCAGCGGGGAGTTATTCGCTCCGCCAATGGAAACCATCACATCGCCACCGGCTTCACGCAGCGCTTTTATTTTGCTGTACTGTGAGTAATCCTGCAGATTATAGGCCGTACCCCAGGTTGGGATGCACTGCTCGCCGCTTTTCGCGACGACAAACGCCATGGTGAAGTGGGTAATATTTTGCTCTTTCGCCAGTTTTGCCAGATCCGGAATGCTGTTCAGGCTAAAGTCGACGTATGGTGCATAAACGTGGGCAGGCCACGGATTTTTCGGCGTCCCTACGCGCTCTTTGGTGCCTGCCCAGTTGGTATAAATCGCCCACGGGTTGTTATCATCCGGCATAAAGCCTTTGACTTTCGTCTGAGCGACATAAGGTATCCCTTTGTACACCGCCAGTTTGCCAGCTTCGTAAAGCGCAATGGAGTTGATCTGTGGGGCATTATTAAATTGTTCCTGGGTGAATTCGACCGTTGGGCCTAACGGTTTCCACGGACGGCCATTGGTGCCGGTCGGGTTCTGGTTACCTGCAATAGAAGGGTTTTCGCCAACGGTATAGTACAGTGCTTCATAAGACTGGCCGTCAACTTTGACCTCATCCCCTTTGTTATAAACCTGGCTGGAACTCCAGTCGGGTACTGGCGTATAGAGTTTCCACGGGTTATCGGCACCTGGGGTGAAGGAATAAGCCGGAATGGGCCTGGACGCTTCATATGTCACATCCTGATAAGCGACAATATCATCTTTGGCATAATCTTTTTCTGCGCTGAATGCGTCGTGGGCGACCGGCGTGGCGCTGCCCGCGTCACAGGTCGTTGGGTTGCCGTATTGGTCTATTTCCGCTTTTGTGGCATCGCGCACATAACTCCACGGATTATCCCAGTTTTCAGCGGACGCGCCCTGTGGGCAATTATCGGCATTTATATACCAGCGGTTACTATAAACTTTACTGTCAAAAATAACTTCAATGGTGTTTCCACCTGACTGACCGCTCCAGGCTTCCAGGGCGAATGCGTTTGCGGCGCACGACATCAGGCCTGCCGCGAGAAAATATCGCGAAATAGTATTGAGTTTCATAAAAGATTCCATTCGATAAATATTAGAAAAATATGGGTGAATGTACTCTAAATAATTAGAGTGGCGAAGAAACGAGTGTTCTTGCGATTTGCCATATATTGAATATCGCGCGGTTATTATTTATGAACCTGATAGGGCGTCAAATATATAAATGATACAAAATGTTTTTGATTATTTTAATTTAATATGATTTTCATTTAAATAATCGAATGGAAATATGTAATTTATATTTTGTATATATTTTTTTGAATGTATTCGCGCCGGGCGCAAAAAAAAATGCGGACTCAAGGTCCGCAAAAGTTCACGTTGGCTTTAGTTATTTCGAGTATGAGAGAAACTCTCAAAACGGACAGTAGCTTCAAGGGTTAAAGGGGTACCGTTCCGTTTCTGTGGTGCATTATTAAACAGAAAGCTTGATAGGGATAATCGTTCGTTGCTATTCTACCTATCGCTACGAACTATCGTGGCGATGGAGGATGAATAATGAATATTCGTGATCTTGAATACCTGGTGGCGCTAGCCGAACATCGTCACTTCCGACGAGCGGCAGACTCCTGTCACGTTAGTCAGCCAACGCTGAGCGGACAGATCCGCAAGCTGGAAGATGAGCTTGGCGTCATGCTGCTGGAGCGTACGAGTCGCAAAGTGCTGTTCACTCAGGCAGGTTTACTGCTGGTGGATCAGGCGCGCACCGTGCTGCGCGAGGTCAAAGTGCTCAAGGAGATGGCAAGCCAACAAGGCGAGACAATGTCTGGACCGCTGCATATTGGTTTGATCCCAACGGTGGGGCCATACCTGCTGCCGCATATTATTCCTATGTTGCACCAGACCTTCCCAAAACTGGAAATGTATCTCCATGAGGCGCAGACGCATCAGCTGTTGGCGCAACTGGATAGCGGTAAGCTCGACTGCGTCATTCTGGCGCTGGTGAAAGAGAGTGAGGCGTTCATCGAAGTACCATTATTTGATGAGCCTATGCTGCTGGTGATCTATGAAGATCACCCATGGGCAAACCGCGACTGTGTACCGATGTCCGATCTGGCGGGTGAGAAACTGCTGATGCTAGAGGATGGCCACTGCCTGCGCGATCAGGCGATGGGCTTCTGCTTTGAAGCGGGTGCCGATGAGGATACCCATTTCCGGGCGACCAGTCTGGAAACGCTGCGTAACATGGTGGCGGCAGGCAGCGGTATTACCTTACTGCCTGCGCTGGCCGTGCCGCCGGAGCGTAAGCGTGATGGCGTTGTCTATCTGCCCTGCATCAAGCCTGAACCGCGCCGTACGATTGGCCTGGTGTATCGTCCAGGTTCGCCGCTGCGCAGCCGTTATGAACAGCTGGCAGAGGCCATCCGTGGGTCAATGGATGGCCATTTCGACAGTGCGTTAAAACAGGCGGTTTAAGCCATTTAGCGCTGCTACCCGATAGGCTTCCGCCATGGTTGGGTAGTTAAAGGTGGTGTTAACGAAGTATTCGATGGTGTTACCACCACCTTTTTGCTCCATTATCGCCTGACCGATGTGAATAATTTCGGCCGCGCGTTCCCCAAAGCAGTGGATCCCCAGAATCTCTTTCGTTTCGCGATGGAACAGGATCTTCAGCGTTCCGACACTCATACCCACGATTTGCGCACGTGCCAGATGTTTAAACTGGGCGCGGCCAACCTCGTATGGAACTTTCATGGCTGTGAGCTGCTGCTCGGTTTTCCCGACGGAGCTGATTTCCGGAATGGTATAAATCCCGGTCGGGATATCTTCGATCAGATGCGCGGTAGCTTCGCCTTTTACCAATGCCTGGGCGGCAATGCGTCCCTGATCGTAGGCCGCCGATGCCAGACTCGGATAGCCGATCACATCTCCTACGGCATACACGTGAGGCAGCGCCGTCTGGTACATGCTGTTGACCTTCAACTGTCCGCGGCTGTCGGTTTTCAACCCAATATTTTCCAGCGCCAGCGAATCGGTATTACCGGTACGGCCATTGGCGTACAACAGGCAGTCGGCTTTCAGTTTCTTACCGGATTTCAGATGCATGATGACGCCGTCATCGCAACCTTCAATCTTCTCGTACTCTTCGTTGTGGCGAATGACCACACCGCTGTTCCAGAAGTGGTAAGAGAGCGAGTCGGACATCTCTTGATCGAGGAACGCAAGCAGACGATCGCGGGTGTTGATTAAATCGACTTTGACGTCCATTCCACGGAAGATCGACGCATATTCGCAGCCAATTACTCCCGCACCATAAATCAAAACATGGCGGGGTTCATGGTGCAGGCTCAGGATAGAGTCGCTGTCATAAACCCGGGGATGGGAAAAGTCGACATCCACCGGATGATAGGGGCGTGAACCACAGGCGATGATGAACTTATCCGCGGTCAGCGTTTCCACCGTGCCGTCGTGGCATTCAAGGGCGAGTGTGTGTTCATCAACAAAACGGGCATTTCCCTGCAAAATTTCACAGTGGTTGCGCTCGTAAAATCCTTGCCGCATACGCGTTTGCTGATTAATAACGTTATCAGCGTGGTTGAGAATATCGGCGAAAGAAGAACGAAGGAGTCGGGAGTGGTCGCTGTAAAGTGGGTTCTGATTGAATTCAATAATACGGCTGACGGCGTGGCGGAGGGCTTTCGACGGGATGGTCCCCCAGTGGGTACAGCCTCCGCCGACGTTATGATAGCGCTCAATCACCGCGACGCGCGCTCCTTGCTTAACCAGACCCATTGCAGCGCCTTCGCCGCCGGGACCGGAACCTATTACTATTGCATCGTAATCGTAGGAATGTGACATGGTCAGGCTTACCTGTTCTTATACATAAAAGCAACAGAATAGTAACATCGTTGTCGGGATAACCCAATTATCGTTGTGCTTTTTTGCGAACTCGAAGCACAAACGGCGCGTAAACAATCATTCACAAAGCCATGCCAACCGCCTAATCTCTGGTATAGTGCCAGCAAGGTATGTGGAAGGATTCAGACATCGTGATGGGCGTTAGAGCGCAACAAAAAGAAAAAACCCGGCGTTCGCTGGTAGAAGCCGCATTTAGTCAACTCAGCGCTGAGCGTAGTTTTGCCAGCCTCAGTTTACGCGAAGTCGCTCGTGAAGCGGGCATTGCGCCAACCTCGTTTTATCGCCATTTCCGTGATGTGGATGAACTCGGCCTGACGATGGTGGATGAGAGTGGTTTGATGCTGCGTCAGTTGATGCGTCAGGCGCGTCAGCGTATCGCGAAGGGCGGGAGTGTGATCCGCACCTCGGTCTCAACATTTATGGAGTTCATCGGCAACAATCCCAACGCCTTCCGTTTATTATTGCGCGAGCGTTCGGGAACCTCCGCAGCGTTTCGCGCAGCGGTTGCTCGTGAAATTCAGCACTTCATTGCGGAACTTGCGGACTATCTCGAACTCGAAAACCATATGCCTCGTGCGTTTACTGAAGCGCAGGCCGAAGCCATGGTCACCATTGTGTTCAGCGCCGGGGCAGAAGCACTGGATGTTGGCGCCGAGCAGCGTCGACAGCTGGAAGAACGGCTGGTATTGCAACTGCGCATGATCGCGAAGGGCGCATTTTATTGGTACCGCCGTGAACAAGAGAAGATGACGCATCACTCCGAGTAACGAGAAGGACGAGCAATGAAACAGTCAGGTCAAGATAAAGGTACGCTGCTGCTGGCGCTGGTTGCTGGCTTATCGATCAATGGCACATTTGCGGCGCTGTTTAGCTCCATTGTGCCATTCTCAGTATTCCCAATTATTTCGCTGGTGCTGACGGTTTATTGTCTGCATCAACGCTATCAAAACCGTACCATGCCTGTGGGGTTACCGGGCCTGGCCGCCGCCTGTTTTATTCTCGGCGTTCTGTTGTACAGCACTGTGGTACGCGCTGAATATCCGGATATTGGCTCTAACTTCTTCCCGGCGGTTCTGTCGGTGATTCTGGTGTTCTGGATCGGCTTTAAAGTGCGTAACCGTAGACAGGAAATCGTGGAGTAATATTTGTAGGCCGGGCAAGCGAAGCGCGCCCGGCCAGGACATCATTTACTTGGCGGTCAGTAATACTCCGCACTCCATATGGTGCGTATACGGGAACTGATCGAACAGAGCCAGGCGTGAAACATTGTGCGTCTGGCTTAACGTTTCCAGGTTCTTACACAATGTCTCCGGGTTACAGGAGATGTACAGAATTCGCGGGTACGCCTGCACCATTTTCTCTGTTTCGCTGTCCAGACCGCTGCGCGGTGGGTCAACGAAAATGGTTTCACACTGGTAACTCTTCAGATCGATTCCCTGCAAACGGTTGAACTCACGAACCCCGTTCATCGCCTGAGTAAACTCTTCGGCCGCCATGCGGATAATTTGTACGTTATCAATATGGTTAGCCGCAATGTTGTATTGCGCTGCAGCCACGGACGGTTTAGCGATTTCAGTGGCCAGCACGCGGTTGAAGTTTTGTGCGAGGGCTAACGAGAAATTGCCATTGCCGCAGTACAGCTCAAGCAGGTCGCCTTTTGATCCCCTGGTGACATCAATCGCCCATTCCAGCATCTGAATATTCATGACGGCATTCGGCTGGGTGAAGCTGTTCTCAACCTGGCGGTAGATAATCTCTTTACCCGCAACCGGCAAGCGTTCGTCAATGTAATCCTGGTCCAGCTCGATTTTGGTTTTGGTTGCCCGGCCAATCAGATGCACGTTCAGGTTTTGCGCCCGTAACGCATCCCGCAGCGCTTCAGCTTCCTGACGCCATTCATCATCCAGCTTTTTATGGTACAGCATCGATACCACCGCCTGATCGCTCAGGGTAGTGAGGTAATCAATCTGGAACAGTTTGTGGCGCAGGACGTGGTTGTTGCGAACGCCGTCGATCATTGCCGTCATCAGCGTGTTGATAAGCTCGCTGGCCGCCGGGAAACTGTCGACGCGGATACGGCTTTTGGTCTGGCTGTCGAACATGATGTGGTACAGATCATCCCCGTCATGCCACAGACGAAATTCCGCGCGCATACGGTAGTGGCTGACCGGCGAGCGAAACACTTCCGGAGCCTGTGCATAAAATGGCGTCATTAAGCTCTGCAGACGCACTACTTTTTCAGCTAACTGGGCGTCGTACTGTTCTGTCGGAAGGTGTTCGGGGGTCATGATGCGTCCTGAAAAATAAAAGTACGCGGGGATTGTAGGGATTGCTCAACAGATGTCCAGTCATTGATGATTTCCGATATTGTGATGCGCGGTCTGGACACCAGGTTGTAACAAACTGTAGCATCCGTTTTCCGGTCCTGTGAGTTAAAAGGGAATCCAGTGTGAATCTGGAGCTGACGCGCAGCGGTAAGGAAGGTAGGAGATGAGCGCACCTGGTGCAGACACTGCGGCTTGCCGTGGGAAGTCATCATCTCTTTAAGTTGCCTCCAAGCCCGAAGACCTGCCGGCTAACGTCGCATCTGGTTTTCATCATCGCGTACTATCGGTGGGACCTGCGGCATCCTTCTTATATTGTGGATGCTTTACAATGATTAAAAAATCGTTGCTGTGCACGGCGCTGTCCGTCACAGCATTTTCGGGTTGGGCGCAGGACACTAGCCCAGATACTCTCGTCGTCACTGCCAACCGTTTTCAGCAGCCTCGTAGCGCTGTACTTGCCCCTATCACCGTTGTTACGCGTCAGGACATCGATCGCTGGCAATCCACTTCCGTCAATGATGTGCTTCGTCGCCTGCCGGGCGTGGATATCGCCCAATACGGTGGTATGGGACAAAATTCGTCTATTTCTATTCGCGGCACCAATGCCAGCCATGTGCTGGTGTTGATTGACGGCGTGCGTCTGAACCTGGCAGGGGTTAGCGGCGCAGCCGATCTTAGCCAGTTCCCAGTCTCGTTAGTGCAACGTATCGAATACATTCGTGGGCCGCGGTCGGCGGTTTATGGGTCTGATGCGATTGGTGGTGTGGTGAATATCATTACCACGCGTGAAAAGCCGGGGACGGAACTCACTGCTGGTGTGGGGAGCAATGGGTATCAGAATTATGATGTCTCAACCCAACAACAGCTTGGCGAAAATACGCGCGTCACATTAATGGGCGATTATGCCTATACCAAAGGTTTTGATGTTGTCGCATACGGTAGCACTGGCTCTCAGGCTCAGCCTGACAAAGACGGTTTCTTAAGTAAGACGCTATATGGCGCGCTGGAACATAACTTTTCCGATACATGGAGCGGGTTTGTTCGCGGCTACGGCTATGATAACCGAACAGATTATGACGCGTATTATTATCCTGGGACGCCGTTAGTGGATACCCGTCAGCTCTATAGCCAAAGCTGGGATGCCGGGCTGCGCTTTAATGGCGAGCTTATCCAGTCACAACTGGTTTCCAGCTATAGCCATAGTAAAGATTACAACTATGATCCGGATTATGGCCGCTATGACTCCTCGGCCACACTGGATGATATGAAGCAATATAATGTTCAGTGGTCCAACAGTATGGTGCTTGGTCACGGTAACGTAGGCGCAGGCGTTGACTGGCAAAAGCAAACCACGACGCCTGGCACCGGGTATGTCACGGACGGTTACGATCAGCGTAATACGGGTCTCTACCTGACCGGGTTGCAGCAACTGGGCGACTTTACCTTTGAAGGTGCGGCGCGCAGTGATGATAACTCCGAGTTTGGCCGTCATGGCACATGGCAGACCAGCGCCGGATGGGAGTTTATTGAAGGCTATCGCTTTATTGCGTCCTACGGTACATCTTACAAAGCGCCTAATCTCGGACAGTTGCATGGTTATTACGGTAATTCGAACCTGGATCCTGAACAAAGTAAGCAATGGGAAGGGGCGTTTGAAGGCTTAACGGCGGGCGTGAACTGGCGTGTATCCGGATATCGTAATGATATCGATGACATGATCGATTACGACCCGCATACCGAGAAATACTTTAATGAAGGTAAAGTTCGTATTAAAGGTGTGGAAGCGACCGCAAACTTTGATACCGGGCCGTTGGCACATACGCTGAGCTACGATTATGTCGATTCGCGCAATGCGATTACGGACAAGCCGCTCGCACGGCGTTCTAAAAACCAGGTGAAGTACCAACTCGACTGGCAGGTTTATGATTTTGACTGGGGCCTGACGTATCATTACCTGGGAACGCGTTATGACACTGACTACGTAACCTACCAGCCGGTAAAAATGGGTGGGGTTAGCCTGTGGGATCTTGGCGTGTCATATCCAATCACCTCACAGCTGACAGTTCGTGGTAAAATCGCCAACCTGTTCGATAAAGATTACGAGACAGTTTATGGCTACGCAACTGCAGGACGGGAATACACCTTGTCTGGCAGCTACACTTTCTGATCCGCGTCCCACCGTGCTGGTGTTTGATTCCGGCGTCGGTGGGTTGTCGGTCTATGACGAGATCCGGCGTCTTCTGCCGGATCTCCACTATATATACGCTTTCGACAACGTCGCCTTTCCTTATGGAGAGAAGAGCGAGGAGTTTATCGTCGAACGTGTTGTTGAGATTGTGACTGCGGTCCAGCAGCGTTATCCCCTCTCTCTTGCGGTCATCGCGTGTAATACAGCAAGCACGGTATCGCTCCCTGCATTACGTGAGAAATTTGCCTTTCCGGTTGTGGGCGTGGTGCCTGCCATTAAACCGGCGGCGCGACTCACGGCGAATGGTGTGGTGGGACTGCTGGCTACGCGTGCAACGGTGAAGCGTTCATATACCCATGAGTTGATTGCACGGTTTGCTAACGAATGTCAGATAGCGATGCTGGGTTCCGCTGAGCTGGTGGAACTGGCGGAAGCGAAGCTGCATGGTGAAACCGTTTCTCTGGAAGAACTGCGTCGTGTCCTGCGCCCTTGGCTGCGGATGTCGGAACCACCTGACACAGTGGTGCTCGGATGCACCCATTTCCCTCTATTACGGGAAGAACTTTTACAGGTCCTGCCCGAGGGGACGCGGCTGGTGGATTCTGGTGCCGCGATTGCGCGTCGTACGGCCTGGTTATTAGAACATGAAGCGCCAGACGCGAAATCAACTGATGAGAATGTCGCATTCTGCATGGCAATGACGGCAGAAGCCGAACAATTATTGCCCGTGCTGCAGCGTTATGGCTTTAAGACGCTCGAAAAACTGGCTGTTTAGGCTGTTTTGGTGGAAAAATAGGCACTCGGAAGATTATTTTAAATTTCCCCTTGTCAGCCTGAAATAACTCCCTATAATGCGCCTCCACTGACACGGAACAACGGATTACAAACCGCCGGGTCAGCGGGGTTCCACTGCGAATCTCGCAGAGAAAAGCAAAAATAAATGCTTGACTCTGAATGAGGAAAACGTAATATACGGGACCTCGCGACAGAGCGCTAAAGCGCGTCGCAACTGCTCTTTAACAATTTATCAGACAATCTGTGTGGGCACTCGAAGATACGGATTCTTAACGTCGCAAGACGAAAAATGAATACCAAGTCTCTGAGTGAACACGTAATTCATTACGAAGTTTAATTCACGAGCATCAAACTTAAATTGAAGAGTTTGATCATGGCTCAGATTGAACGCTGGCGGCAGGCCTAACACATGCAAGTCGAACGGTAGCACAGAGGAGCTTGCTCCTTGGGTGACGAGTGGCGGACGGGTGAGTAATGTCTGGGAAACTGCCCGATGGAGGGGGATAACTACTGGAAACGGTAGCTAATACCGCATAACGTCGCAAGACCAAAGAGGGGGACCTTCGGGCCTCTTGCCATCGGATGTGCCCAGATGGGATTAGCTAGTAGGTGGGGTAACGGCTCACCTAGGCGACGATCCCTAGCTGGTCTGAGAGGATGACCAGCCACACTGGAACTGAGACACGGTCCAGACTCCTACGGGAGGCAGCAGTGGGGAATATTGCACAATGGGCGCAAGCCTGATGCAGCCATGCCGCGTGTATGAAGAAGGCCTTCGGGTTGTAAAGTACTTTCAGCGAGGAGGAAGGTGTTGTGGTTAATAACCGCAGCAATTGACGTTACTCGCAGAAGAAGCACCGGCTAACTCCGTGCCAGCAGCCGCGGTAATACGGAGGGTGCAAGCGTTAATCGGAATTACTGGGCGTAAAGCGCACGCAGGCGGTCTGTCAAGTCGGATGTGAAATCCCCGGGCTCAACCTGGGAACTGCATCCGAAACTGGCAGGCTAGAGTCTTGTAGAGGGGGGTAGAATTCCAGGTGTAGCGGTGAAATGCGTAGAGATCTGGAGGAATACCGGTGGCGAAGGCGGCCCCCTGGACAAAGACTGACGCTCAGGTGCGAAAGCGTGGGGAGCAAACAGGATTAGATACCCTGGTAGTCCACGCCGTAAACGATGTCGACTTGGAGGTTGTGCCCTTGAGGCGTGGCTTCCGGAGCTAACGCGTTAAGTCGACCGCCTGGGGAGTACGGCCGCAAGGTTAAAACTCAAATGAATTGACGGGGGCCCGCACAAGCGGTGGAGCATGTGGTTTAATTCGATGCAACGCGAAGAACCTTACCTACTCTTGACATCCAGAGAACTTAGCAGAGATGCTTTGGTGCCTTCGGGAACTCTGAGACAGGTGCTGCATGGCTGTCGTCAGCTCGTGTTGTGAAATGTTGGGTTAAGTCCCGCAACGAGCGCAACCCTTATCCTTTGTTGCCAGCGATTCGGTCGGGAACTCAAAGGAGACTGCCAGTGATAAACTGGAGGAAGGTGGGGATGACGTCAAGTCATCATGGCCCTTACGAGTAGGGCTACACACGTGCTACAATGGCATATACAAAGAGAAGCGACCTCGCGAGAGCAAGCGGACCTCATAAAGTATGTCGTAGTCCGGATTGGAGTCTGCAACTCGACTCCATGAAGTCGGAATCGCTAGTAATCGTGGATCAGAATGCCACGGTGAATACGTTCCCGGGCCTTGTACACACCGCCCGTCACACCATGGGAGTGGGTTGCAAAAGAAGTAGGTAGCTTAACCTTCGGGAGGGCGCTTACCACTTTGTGATTCATGACTGGGGTGAAGTCGTAACAAGGTAACCGTAGGGGAACCTGCGGTTGGATCACCTCCTTACCTTAAAGAACCGACCTTTGTAGTGCTCACACAGATTGTCTGATGAAAATTAGCAGTAAGAAAATCTCTGCAGGCTTGTAGCTCAGGTGGTTAGAGCGCACCCCTGATAAGGGTGAGGTCGGTGGTTCAAGTCCACTCAGGCCTACCAAATTCGCCTCCGTGCTGTGTTACGGCGATGCTCGCATACTTCAGTATGCTTCGCACCACCGCGCCTTGCCCGGAAACGAATTAGGGTACAGAGATTAGCATTTACGATGGGGTTATAGCTCAGCTGGGAGAGCGCCTGCCTTGCACGCAGGAGGTCTGCGGTTCGATCCCGCATAGCTCCACCATCCTTTACTGCAAAAACACAAGAAAACTTCAGAGTGTACCTGAAAAGGTTCACTGCGAAGTTTTGCTCTTTAAAAATCTGGATCAAGCTGAAAATTGAAACGACACACTGTTTCATTTCTCCGTAAACAAGAAATGAAAAGCGGTGTGTTCGAGTCTCTCAAATTTTCGCAACACTGAAGTGTTTTACGAAACATCTTCGGGTTGTGAGGTTAAGCGACTAAGCGTACACGGTGGATGCCCTGGCAGTCAGAGGCGATGAAGGACGTGCTAATCTGCGATAAGCGTCGGTAAGGTGATATGAACCGTTATAACCGGCGATTTCCGAATGGGGAAACCCAGTGTGATTCGTCACACTATCATTACGTGAATACATAGCGTAATGAAGCGAACCGGGGGAACTGAAACATCTAAGTACCCCGAGGAAAAGAAATCAACCGAGATTCCCCCAGTAGCGGCGAGCGAACGGGGAGCAGCCCAGAGTCTGAATCAGCATGTGTGGTAGTGGAACGGTCTGGAAAGTCCGGCGATACAGGGTGATAGTCCCGTACACAAAAGTGCATGTGTTGTGAACTCGAAGAGTAGGGCGGGACACGTGGTATCCTGTCTGAATATGGGGGGACCATCCTCCAAGGCTAAATACTCCTGACTGACCGATAGTGAACCAGTACCGTGAGGGAAAGGCGAAAAGAACCCCGGCGAGGGGAGTGAAAAAGAACCTGAAACCGTGTACGTACAAGCAGTGGGAGCCTCTTTATGGGGTGACTGCGTACCTTTTGTATAATGGGTCAGCGACTTATATTCTGTAGCAAGGTTAACCGAATAGGGGAGCCGAAGGGAAACCGAGTCTTAACTGGGCGTTAAGTTGCAGGGTATAGACCCGAAACCCGGTGATCTAGCCATGGGCAGGTTGAAGGTTGGGTAACACTAACTGGAGGACCGAACCGACTAATGTTGAAAAATTAGCGGATGACTTGTGGCTGGGGGTGAAAGGCCAATCAAACCGGGAGATAGCTGGTTCTCCCCGAAAGCTATTTAGGTAGCGCCTCGTGAACTCATCTTCGGGGGTAGAGCACTGTTTCGGCTAGGGGGTCATCCCGACTTACCAACCCGATGCAAACTGCGAATACCGAAGAATGTTATCACGGGAGACACACGGCGGGTGCTAACGTCCGTCGTGAAGAGGGAAACAACCCAGACCGCCAGCTAAGGTCCCAAAGTCATGGTTAAGTGGGAAACGATGTGGGAAGGCACAGACAGCCAGGATGTTGGCTTAGAAGCAGCCATCATTTAAAGAAAGCGTAATAGCTCACTGGTCGAGTCGGCCTGCGCGGAAGATGTAACGGGGCTAAACCATGCACCGAAGCTGCGGCAGCGACACTATGTGTTGTTGGGTAGGGGAGCGTTCTGTAAGCCGTTGAAGGTGTGCTGTGAGGCATGCTGGAGGTATCAGAAGTGCGAATGCTGACATAAGTAACGATAATGCGGGTGAAAAACCCGCACGCCGGAAGACCAAGGGTTCCTGTCCAACGTTAATCGGGGCAGGGTGAGTCGACCCCTAAGGCGAGGCCGAAAGGCGTAGTCGATGGGAAACAGGTTAATATTCCTGTACTTGGTGTTACTGCGAAGGGGGGACGGAGAAGGCTATGTTAGCCGGGCGACGGTTGTCCCGGTTTAAGCATGTAGGCGGAGATTCCAGGTAAATCCGGAGTCTTGTTAACGCTGAGGTGTGATGACGAGGCACTACGGTGCTGAAGTAACAAATGCCCTGCTTCCAGGAAAAGCCTCTAAGCATCAGGTAACACAAAATCGTACCCCAAACCGACACAGGTGGTCAGGTAGAGAATACCAAGGCGCTTGAGAGAACTCGGGTGAAGGAACTAGGCAAAATGGTGCCGTAACTTCGGGAGAAGGCACGCTGATATGTAGGTGAAGTGATTTACTCATGGAGCTGAAATCAGTCGAAGATACCAGCTGGCTGCAACTGTTTATTAAAAACACAGCACTGTGCAAACACGAAAGTGGACGTATACGGTGTGACGCCTGCCCGGTGCCGGAAGGTTAATTGATGGGGTTATCCGTAAGGAGAAGCTCTTGATCGAAGCCCCGGTAAACGGCGGCCGTAACTATAACGGTCCTAAGGTAGCGAAATTCCTTGTCGGGTAAGTTCCGACCTGCACGAATGGCGTAATGATGGCCAGGCTGTCTCCACCCGAGACTCAGTGAAATTGAACTCGCTGTGAAGATGCAGTGTACCCGCGGCAAGACGGAAAGACCCCGTGAACCTTTACTATAGCTTGACACTGAACACTGGTCCTTGATGTGTAGGATAGGTGGGAGGCTTTGAAGTGTGGACGCCAGTCTGCATGGAGCCAACCTTGAAATACCACCCTTTAATGGCTGGTGTTCTAACGTAGACCCGTAATCCGGGTTGCGGACAGTGTCTGGTGGGTAGTTTGACTGGGGCGGTCTCCTCCTAAAGAGTAACGGAGGAGCACGAAGGTTAGCTAATCCTGGTCGGACATCAGGAGGTTAGTGCAAAGGCATAAGCTAGCTTGACTGCGAGAGTGACGGCTCGAGCAGGTGCGAAAGCAGGTCTTAGTGATCCGGTGGTTCTGAATGGAAGGGCCATCGCTCAACGGATAAAAGGTACTCCGGGGATAACAGGCTGATACCGCCCAAGAGTTCATATCGACGGCGGTGTTTGGCACCTCGATGTCGGCTCATCACATCCTGGGGCTGAAGTAGGTCCCAAGGGTATGGCTGTTCGCCATTTAAAGTGGTACGCGAGCTGGGTTTAGAACGTCGTGAGACAGTTCGGTCCCTATCTGCCGTGGGCGCTGGAGAATTGAGGGGGGCTGCTCCTAGTACGAGAGGACCGGAGTGGACGCATCACTGGTGTTCGGGTTGTCATGCCAATGGCATTGCCCGGTAGCTAAATGCGGAAGAGATAAGTGCTGAAAGCATCTAAGCACGAAACTTGCCCCGAGATGAGTTCTCCCTGACCCTTTAAGGGTCCTGAAGGAACGTTGAAGACGACGACGTTGATAGGTCGGGTGTGTAAGCGTAGCGATACGTTGAGCTAACCGATACTAATGAACCGTGAGGCTTAACCTTACAACGCCGAAGGTGTTTTGGCGAAAGAGAAGACATCATTTTCAGTTTGATTACAGATTACATCGACATGCGAAAAGCGTGTTGATAAACAGAATTTGCCTGGCGGCTGTAGCGCGGTGGTCCCACCTGACCCCATGCCGAACTCAGAAGTGAAACGCCGTAGCGCCGATGGTAGTGTGGGGTCTCCCCATGCGAGAGTAGGGAACTGCCAGGCATCAAATAAGTGAAGAAGCCCATCCTGCCGGATGGGCTTTTTTGCGTCTGCAGGGAGTGAAAACTGCCGGAGGTGGCCTCCCGCCTTATCCGGCCAACGTCTGTTATTACCGGATACGGGGCCTGTAAACCTTATTCTGATTGTGATTGCTGCTCCTAAGCTTCCATAAAACAAGCCATCCTGCTGCATATACGGTAAACTAAGCGCGATTTTGCATCAGGAAAGCGTCTATGAATCACTCCCTTAAAGCCTGGAACACCTTCGGTATCGATCAACACGCTAATGTGCTTGTCTGTGTCGAAAATGATCAACAACTACTAAATGCCTGGCAATCAGCCAATGCATCACATCATCCAGTGCTAATCCTGGGCGAAGGGAGTAACGTCCTGTTTCTTGATGCCTTCCATGGAACGGTGATCGTCAACCGTATCAAGGGAATAGCGATTACAGAACAACCTGATGCGTGGCATTTGCACGTAGGCGCGGGTGAAAACTGGCATCATCTGGTAGAGCATACGCTGCAGCAAAGCATGCCCGGGCTGGAAAATCTGGCGCTGATCCCCGGCTGCGTAGGTTCATCGCCAATCCAGAATATTGGTGCCTATGGCGTAGAACTGCGGCGCGTCTGTGAATACGTGGACTGCGTAGAGCTTTCGACCGGCAAACATCTGCGTGTCAGCGCCGCAGAATGCCGATTTGGTTACCGCGACAGTATCTTCAAACATGAGTACCAGGATCGTTTCGCGATTGTAGCTGTTGGTCTGCGCTTACCTAAACAGTGGCAACCCGTTCTCACTTACGGTGACCTGACGCGTCTTGATCCTGCCACGGTAACGCCTCGGCAGGTTTTTGATTCTGTTTGCCATATGCGCACCACAAAACTGCCCGATCCAAAAGTAAACGGTAATGCGGGGAGCTTCTTTAAAAACCCGGTTGTCACCGCGGACATTGCGCAGGAGCTCCTGGCGAAATTCCCGACTGCACCTCATTACCCGCAGGCTGATGGCTCTGTGAAACTGGCTGCTGGCTGGCTTATCGATCAATGTCAGCTAAAAGGCATGCGCATTGGTGGTGCAGCGGTACATCAGCAGCAGGCACTGGTGTTGATTAATGCAGGCCATGCTACGAGTCAGGATGTGGTGCAACTGGCGCATCACGTACGCCAAAAAGTCGGTGAGAAATTCAATGTCTGGCTTGAACCGGAAGTCCGGTTTATTGGCCCACTGGGTGAAGTGAATGCCGTGGAGATCGTTGCATGAAGGATAATACCGTCCCCCTGACGCTTATTTCATTATTATCCGATGGCGAATTTCAATCTGGTGAGCAACTCGGTGAAAAGCTGGGAATGAGCCGTGCGGCAATCAATAAACATGTCCAGACGCTACGTGACTGGGGTGTTGATGTATTTACTGTCCCTGGTAAAGGATACAGCTTACCTGAACCTATCCAGCTATTAGATTCATCACTTATTTATTCTCAGCTGGATGGCGGGAATATAACGGTCCTGCCGGTTATCGACTCAACCAATCAGTACCTGATGGATCGAATTGGTCAACTGGAGTCAGGGGATGCCTGCGTCGCTGAGTATCAGCAGGCCGGTCGTGGTCGTCGTGGACGTAAATGGTTCTCTCCCTTTGGCGCCAATCTGTACCTTTCAATGTTCTGGCGACTGGAACAAGGACCGGCAGCCGCGATTGGCCTGAGCCTGGTGATTGGTATTGTCATGGCTGAGGTTTTACGCGATCTGGGCGCGGATAAAGTGCGTGTTAAATGGCCGAACGATCTCTATTTACTCGACCGTAAACTGGCAGGGATCCTGGTTGAACTCACCGGAAAAACGGGCGATGCCGCACAGATTGTTATTGGGGCGGGTATAAACATGTCCATGCGTCGGGTTGAGGAGAATGTGGTTAATCAAGGCTGGATTAATCTGCAGGAGGCGGGTATTACCATTGACCGCAATACTCTGGCTGCCCGACTGATCCGCGAGCTGCGCGCTGCCCTGGTACTGTTTGAGCATGAGGGCCTGGCGCCGTATTTGTCCCGCTGGAGGGCGCTGGATAACTTTATCGACCGCCCTGTTAAACTCATTATTGGTGATAAAGAAATATTTGGCGTATCTCGTGGAATAGATGCGCAAGGTGCATTACTACTCGAACAAAATGGCGTGATAAAACCCTGGATGGGTGGGGAAATATCGCTTAGAAGCGCTGAATAATAAGAAGGGGAGCTATGGCTCCCCTTTATTTTTTTATTTTCGTAATCTGACTTGCTCAACGGCATGATTGGCGCTTTTCGTCATGATTAAGCTGGCTCGCTCACGCGTTGGTAAAATATTCTGTTTTAAATTCAACCAGTTGATTTCTTTCCACAGCGATGTGGCCGTGTTGATTGCCTCGTCTTCCGACAATTTCGCATAGTTATGGAAATAAGAGTCTGGGTTGGTAAATGCCCCTTCGCGGAATTTCAGGAAGCGGTTGATATACCACGTCTGGAGTAATTCTTCTGGCGCATCCACATAAATAGAAAAGTCGACAAAGTCAGAAACAAATACATGATGTGGATCGTGAGGATAGTCCATCCCGCTTTGTAATACATTGAGCCCTTCGAGGATTAATATGTCAGGCTGGGCAACGGTTTTGTCGCCATCAGGGATCACATCATAAATCAGATGAGAATAGACCGGTGCCGTAACGTTTGGGACGCCAGACTTTAGATCGGAAACGAATTTAACCAGACGGTGCATATCATAGGACTGAGGAAAGCCTTTCTTCTTCATGAGCCCACGATCTTTCAACACCTGGTTAGGATGAAGAAAACCGTCAGTAGTGATCAGCTCAACCTTACGATGTTCGGGCCAGCGACTCAGTAACGCTTGCAACACACGTGCAGTCGTACTTTTGCCGACGGCGACGCTGCCAGCAATGCTAATAATATAAGGAATACGCTCGCCGTTGGTGCCTAAAAATTGCTCCAGCACAGCCTGACGCCGCAGGTTCGAACTGATGTAAAAATTTAGCAAACGCGATAATGGTAAATAAATCTCAGCAACTTCTTCCAGCGATAAGTCTTCGTTAATGCCTTTCAGACGAGCAATCTCTTCCTCGGTCAGAGTCATCGGCACGGAATCACGAAGCGCAGCCCACTGGTTGCGATCAAACTGTAGGTAAGGCGACGTTAACGCTTGCTCTTTTATACTCATACGCATGGTCTGGCTGTCATTGCTATATCAGGTCTGCGGTAAAAAACGAAATCATCCCCGGTACGCAATGGCACGCACATTTCAGTTAATTTGGACAATGGGCAGGAGGGTAACACCAGATGGGAGGGAATAATAAGAAAAAATCGTCCCCTGAAACGCAATGTGACGGCTATTCCAGATGTATAAAGATGCACTTTCTCTCTATTGATAACGGCATGCCGGAGCAAAATGCCTTCAGGGAGCGCGGCTGACGTTGGAAATTTGTTCAATTCGAAGAAGAAATAGATTATTTATCGGTCGCATAGCGCAAAATGTGAGCGATAGAACATTTTATGCAATTTTTTAGTTGCATGAGTGCGCATGTCTCCATAAAATGCGCGCTACTTGATGCCGACTTAGCTCAGTAGGTAGAGCAACTGACTTGTAATCAGTAGGTCACCAGTTCGATTCCGGTAGTCGGCACCATCAAGTCCGGTGGGGTTCCCGAGCGGCCAAAGGGAGCAGACTGTAAATCTGCCGTCACAGACTTCGAAGGTTCGAATCCTTCCCCCACCACCACTTTCTGGCAGCGTTATCGCCGCCTGAGTTGGTTAAAAAATTAATCAGCTCGAATAAAAAAGAGAGAAATCTCTTTTTTATTACAGAAAGAACTGGGTAGCCGAGTTTCAGGATGCGGGCATCGTATAATGGCTATTACCTCAGCCTTCCAAGCTGATGATGCGGGTTCGATTCCCGCTGCCCGCTCCAGACGTGCTGATATGGCTCAGTTGGTAGAGCGCACCCTTGGTAAGGGTGAGGTCCCCAGTTCGACTCTGGGTATCAGCACCACTTCACTTCTCCTTCCCGTTTCTCTCTGTTTACTTTTAAAAGCATTCAACAGCTCAGGCATATGGCTTGGTTGATGTGGTGATATCACCGATTTATCCGTGTCTTAGAGGGACAATCGATGTCTAAAGAAAAATTTGAACGTACAAAACCGCACGTTAACGTCGGTACTATCGGCCACGTTGACCATGGTAAAACAACGCTGACCGCTGCAATCACTACCGTACTGGCTAAAACCTACGGTGGTGCTGCTCGTGCATTCGACCAGATCGATAACGCGCCGGAAGAAAAAGCTCGTGGTATCACCATCAACACTTCTCACGTTGAATATGACACCCCGACTCGCCACTACGCACACGTAGACTGCCCGGGCCACGCCGACTATGTTAAAAACATGATCACCGGTGCTGCGCAGATGGATGGCGCGATCCTGGTTGTTGCTGCGACTGACGGCCCGATGCCGCAGACTCGTGAGCACATCCTGCTGGGTCGTCAGGTAGGCGTTCCGTACATCATCGTGTTCCTGAACAAATGCGACATGGTTGATGACGAAGAGCTGCTGGAACTGGTAGAAATGGAAGTTCGTGAACTTCTGTCTCAGTACGATTTCCCGGGCGACGACACTCCGATCGTTCGTGGTTCTGCTCTGAAAGCGCTGGAAGGCGAAGCAGAGTGGGAAGCGAAAATCATCGAACTGGCTGGCTTCCTGGATTCTTATATCCCAGAACCAGAGCGTGCGATTGACAAGCCGTTCCTGCTGCCTATCGAAGACGTATTCTCCATCTCCGGTCGTGGTACCGTTGTTACCGGTCGTGTAGAGCGCGGTATCATCAAAGTTGGTGAAGAAGTTGAAATCGTTGGTATCAAAGAGACTGCTAAGTCTACCTGTACTGGCGTTGAAATGTTCCGCAAACTGCTGGACGAAGGCCGTGCTGGTGAGAACGTTGGTGTTCTGCTGCGTGGTATCAAACGTGAAGAAATCGAACGTGGTCAGGTCCTGGCTAAGCCGGGCTCTATCAAGCCGCACACCAAGTTCGAATCTGAAGTGTACATTCTGTCCAAAGACGAAGGCGGCCGTCATACTCCGTTCTTCAAAGGCTACCGTCCGCAGTTCTACTTCCGTACTACTGACGTGACTGGTACCATCGAACTGCCGGAAGGCGTTGAGATGGTAATGCCGGGCGACAACATCAAAATGGTTGTTACCCTGATCCACCCAATCGCGATGGACGACGGTCTGCGTTTCGCAATCCGTGAAGGCGGCCGTACTGTTGGTGCGGGCGTTGTTGCCAAAGTAATGAGCTAATTGCCGAATAACATTTGACGCAATGCGCAATAAAAGGGCATCATTTGATGCCCTTTTTGCACGCTTTCACACCAGAACCTGGCTCATCAGTGATTTTATTTGTCATAATCATTGCTGAGACAGGCTCTGAAGAGGGCGTTTAGTCCGAAACGCACCAGAGCATTTCGGTTTGGATCGCCTCGCTTACGCGGGGTGAAAATGTTTGTAGAATACTTCTGACAGGTTGGTTTATGAGTGCGAATACCGAAGCTCAAGGAAGCGGGCGCGGCCTGGAAGCGATGAAGTGGGTTGTTGTCGCTGTATTGCTGCTTGTAGCTATCGTTGGCAACTACCTCTATCGTGACATGATGCTGCCGCTGCGTGCGCTGGCCGTAGTGATTCTGATTGCCGCAGCGGGTGGTGTCGCGCTGTTGACAACAAAAGGTAAAGCGACCGTTGCTTTTGCCCGTGAAGCGAGAACCGAAGTCCGTAAGGTCATTTGGCCAACTCGCCAGGAAACATTGCACACCACATTAATTGTGGCTGCGGTTACCGCAGTAATGTCACTGATCCTGTGGGGACTGGATGGTATTCTGGTTCGCCTGGTATCCTTTATCACTGGCCTGAGGTTCTAAGATGTCTGAAGCCCCTAAAAAGCGCTGGTACGTCGTTCAGGCGTTTTCCGGTTTTGAAGGCCGCGTAGCTACATCGCTGCGCGAATATATCAAGTTACAAAATATGGAAGAGCTGTTTGGCGAAGTCATGGTGCCGACCGAAGAAGTGGTCGAAATCCGTGGCGGTCAGCGTCGCAAGAGCGAACGTAAATTCTTCCCGGGCTATGTATTGGTCCAGATGGTGATGAATGACGCAAGCTGGCACCTGGTGCGCAGCGTGCCGCGTGTGATGGGCTTTATCGGCGGTACTTCTGACCGTCCGGCGCCGATCAGCGACAAAGAAGTTGATGCGATCATGAACCGTCTGCAGCAGGTTGGCGACAAGCCGCGTCCGAAAACGATGTTTGAGCCAGGTGAAATGGTTCGCGTTAGCGACGGTCCGTTCGCTGACTTTAACGGCGTGGTTGAAGAAGTGGACTACGAGAAGTCTCGTCTGAAAGTTTCCGTATCTATCTTCGGTCGTGCGACTCCAGTTGAACTGGACTTCGCTCAGGTTGAAAAAGCCTAACACCCCGATCAAAAAAGCGACGATTTAAGCGTTGCACAAGGCGCGAGATTGGAATACAATTTCGCGCCTTTTGTTTTTATGGAAACTATCCGTAAAACGAATTTAATCACGGGGAGCCTCCTTGAGGCGTTATAACCCAACTAGAGGAATTTAGAATGGCTAAGAAAGTCCAAGCCTATGTCAAGCTGCAGGTTGCAGCTGGTATGGCTAACCCGAGTCCGCCGGTAGGTCCTGCACTGGGTCAACAAGGCGTGAACATCATGGAATTCTGCAAAGCGTTCAACGCTAAAACTGATTCCATGGAAAAAGGTCTGCCAATCCCGGTTGTTATCACCGTTTACGCTGACCGTTCTTTCACTTTCGTTACCAAAACGCCTCCGGCAGCAGTTCTGCTGAAGAAAGCGGCTGGTATCAAGTCTGGTTCCGGCAAGCCGAACAAAGACAAAGTGGGTAAAATTTCCCGCGCTCAGCTGCAGGAAATCGCGCAGACCAAAGCTGCCGACATGACTGGTTCCGACATTGAAGCGATGACTCGCTCCATTGAAGGTACTGCACGTTCCATGGGCCTGGTAGTGGAGGACTAAGAAATGGCTAAACTGACCAAGCGCATGTCCGTGATCCGTGACAAAGTTGATGCTACTAAGCAGTATGACATCAACGAAGCTATCGCTCTGCTGAAAGAGCTGGCCACTGCTAAATTCGTAGAAAGCGTGGACGTTGCTGTTAACCTCGGCATCGATGCTCGTAAATCTGACCAGAACGTACGTGGTGCAACTGTACTGCCGCACGGTACTGGCCGTTCCGTTCGCGTAGCCGTATTTACCCAGGGTGCAAACGCTGAAGCTGCTAAAGCTGCAGGCGCTGAGCTGGTAGGTATGGAAGATCTGGCTGAACAGATCAAGAAAGGCGAAATGAACTTTGACGTTGTTATTGCTTCTCCGGATGCAATGCGCGTTGTTGGCCAGCTGGGTCAGGTTCTGGGTCCGCGCGGCCTGATGCCAAACCCGAAAGTTGGTACCGTAACTCCTAACGTTGCTGAAGCTGTTAAGAATGCTAAAGCTGGTCAGGTTCGTTACCGTAACGACAAAAACGGCATCATCCACACCACCATCGGTAAAGTGGATTTTGACGCTGACAAACTGAAAGAAAACCTGGAAGCTCTGCTGGTTGCGCTGAAAAAAGCAAAACCGACTCAGGCAAAAGGCGTGTACATCAAGAAAGTTAGCATCTCCACCACCATGGGTGCTGGCGTTGCCGTTGATCAGTCCGGTCTGACTGCGACTGTGGCGAACTAATATTCGCCTTTACGTGGGCGGTGATTTTGTCTACAATCTTACCCCCACGTATTCTGCTAATTGCAGACGTATATCTGAGATATTCAGGCTGTGGCAAGGCGGTCAACGCCACTACAGATTGAATAGCGACAGATAGAAAAGATTTGTTCGTTGGAGCCTGGCCTAATCCAGGCCTCCGTCGAAGACCGCAGGTGTTTCGTAAGAAACTTAATGCCCTGCGTAGACGGTGACAGAACGCTAAGATTATTTCTGATACTCTGGCTTGTTTCTGCTCACCGTATTTAGACGCTCTCTCCGTTGGGGGGGAGTGAAGTGAGTTCCGGAACATGAGTTCCGGCAAACATCCAGGAGCAAAGCTAATGGCTTTAAATCTTCAAGACAAACAAGCGATTGTTGCTGAAGTCAGCGAAGTAGCCAAAGGCGCGCTGTCTGCAGTAGTTGCGGATTCCCGTGGCGTAACTGTAGATAAAATGACTGAACTGCGTAAAGCAGGTCGTGAAGCTGGCGTATACATGCGTGTTGTTCGTAACACCCTGCTGCGCCGCGTCGTTGAAGGTACTCAGTTCGAGTGCCTGAAAGACACGTTTGTTGGTCCGACCCTGATTGCATACTCTATGGAACACCCGGGCGCTGCTGCTCGTCTGTTCAAAGAGTTCGCGAAAGCGAATGCAAAATTTGAGGTCAAAGCCGCAGCCTTTGAAGGTGAGTTGATTACGGCATCGAATATCGATCGCCTGGCAACTCTGCCGACCTACGAAGAAGCAATTGCACGCCTGATGGCAACCATGAAAGAAGCTTCGGCTGGCAAACTGGTTCGTACTCTGGCTGCTGTACGCGATGCGAAAGAAGCTGCTTAATCGCAGTTATCTTTGTAAAGCATCTGCTTACGTATAAACTTATTCTGATTTTCAGGAACAATTTAAATGTCTATCACTAAAGATCAAATCATTGAAGCAGTATCCGCTATGTCCGTAATGGACGTTGTAGAACTGATTTCTGCAATGGAAGAAAAATTCGGTGTTTCTGCTGCTGCTGCTGTAGCTGTAGCTGCTGGCCCGGCTGAAGCTGCTGAAGAAAAAACTGAATTCGACGTAATTCTGAAAGCTGCTGGCGCTAACAAAGTTGCTGTTATCAAAGCAGTACGTGGCGCAACTGGCCTGGGTCTGAAAGAAGCTAAAGACCTGGTAGAATCTGCACCGGCTGCGCTGAAAGAAGGCGTGAGCAAAGACGACGCAGAAGCACTGAAAAAATCTCTGGAAGAAGCTGGCGCTGAAGTTGAAGTTAAATAAGCCAACTTTTCTGGTTGCAGCCTAAGAAATTAGGCTGATGGCTGGTGACTTTTTAGTCACCAGCCTTTTTGCGCTGTAAGGCGCCAGTAGCATTTCACACTGTTTGACTACTGCTGTGCCTTTCAATGCTTGTTTCTATCGACGTCTTAATATACTGCGACAGAACGTCAGTTCTGTGTAAATCGCAATGAAATGGTTTAAGCGTGATAGCAACAGGCATTGCGGAAAGTATTCGATTTTCCGGTCAACAAAATAGTGTTGCACAAACTGTCCCTTCGTCGGACAGATGGGTCGACTTGTCAGCGAGCTGAGGAACCCTAATGGTTTACTCCTATACCGAGAAAAAACGTATTCGTAAGGATTTTGGTAAACGTCCGCAAGTGTTGGACATACCTTATCTCCTTTCTATCCAGCTTGACTCGTTTCAGAAGTTCATCGAGCAAGATCCTGAAGGGCAGTATGGTCTGGAAGCAGCTTTCCGTTCCGTTTTCCCGATTCAGAGCTACAGCGGTAATTCCGAGCTGCAATACGTCAGCTACCGCCTTGGCGAACCGGTGTTTGACGTTCAGGAATGTCAGATCCGTGGCGTGACCTATTCCGCACCGCTGCGCGTAAAACTGCGCCTGGTGATCTACGAGCGCGAAGCGCCGGAAGGCACCGTAAAAGACATTAAAGAACAAGAAGTCTACATGGGCGAAATTCCGCTCATGACAGACAACGGTACCTTTGTTATCAACGGTACTGAGCGTGTTATCGTTTCTCAGCTGCACCGTAGTCCTGGCGTCTTCTTTGACTCCGACAAAGGTAAAACCCACTCTTCGGGTAAAGTGCTGTATAACGCGCGAATCATCCCTTACCGTGGTTCCTGGCTGGACTTCGAATTCGATCCGAAGGACAACCTGTTCGTACGTATTGACCGTCGCCGTAAACTGCCTGCGACCATTATTCTGCGTGCACTGAACTACACCACTGAGCAGATCCTTGACCTGTTCTTTGAGAAAGTTGTTTTCGAAATTCGTGACAACAAGCTGCAGATGGAACTGGTGCCGGAACGCCTGCGTGGTGAAACCGCCTCCTTTGACATCGAAGCTAACGGCAAAGTCTACGTCGAAAAAGGCCGTCGTATCACTGCGCGCCACATTCGCCAGCTGGAAAAAGACGATATCAAACATATCGAAGTTCCGGTTGAATACATTGCTGGTAAAGTTGCGGCTAAAGACTACGTTGACGAATCTACTGGCGAGCTGATCTGCGCAGCTAACATGGAGCTGAGTCTGGATCTGCTGGCTAAGCTGAGCCAGTCTGGCCACAAGCGTATCGAAACGCTGTTCACCAACGATCTGGACCACGGTCCGTACATTTCTGAAACTGTACGTGTTGACCCAACCAACGATCGTCTGAGCGCGCTGGTAGAAATCTACCGCATGATGCGCCCTGGTGAGCCGCCGACGCGTGAAGCTGCTGAAAGCCTGTTCGAGAACCTGTTCTTCTCCGAAGACCGCTATGACCTGTCTGCGGTTGGTCGTATGAAGTTCAACCGTTCTCTGCTGCGCGACGAAATCGAAGGTTCTGGTATCCTGAGCAAAGACGACATCATCGAAGTGATGAAGAAGCTCATCGATATCCGTAACGGTAAAGGCGAAGTCGATGATATCGACCACCTCGGTAACCGTCGTATCCGTTCCGTAGGCGAAATGGCGGAAAACCAGTTCCGCGTTGGCCTGGTACGTGTTGAGCGTGCGGTGAAAGAGCGTCTGTCTCTGGGCGATCTGGATACCCTGATGCCTCAGGATATGATCAACGCTAAGCCGATTTCTGCAGCAGTGAAAGAGTTCTTTGGTTCCAGCCAGCTGTCTCAGTTTATGGACCAGAACAACCCGCTGTCTGAGATTACGCACAAACGTCGTATCTCTGCACTCGGCCCAGGCGGTTTGACCCGTGAACGCGCAGGCTTCGAAGTTCGAGACGTACACCCGACTCACTACGGTCGCGTATGTCCAATCGAAACGCCTGAAGGTCCGAACATCGGTCTGATTAACTCCTTGTCCGTGTACGCACAGACTAACGAATACGGCTTCCTCGAGACTCCGTACCGTAAAGTGACCGACGGTGTTGTAACTGACGAAATTCATTACCTGTCTGCTATCGAAGAAGGCAACTACGTTATCGCTCAGGCGAACTCCAACCTGGATGACGAAGGCCACTTTGTAGAAGATCTGGTTACCTGCCGTAGCAAAGGCGAATCCAGCTTGTTCAGCCGTGACCAGGTTGACTACATGGACGTATCCACCCAGCAGGTGGTATCCGTCGGTGCGTCCCTGATCCCGTTCCTGGAACACGATGACGCCAACCGTGCATTGATGGGTGCGAACATGCAACGTCAGGCGGTTCCGACTCTGCGTGCTGATAAGCCGCTGGTTGGTACCGGTATGGAACGTGCTGTTGCCGTCGACTCCGGTGTTACCGCAGTTGCTAAACGTGGCGGTACCGTCCAGTACGTGGATGCTTCCCGTATCGTTATCAAAGTTAACGAAGACGAGATGTACCCGGGCGAAGCAGGTATCGACATTTATAACCTGACCAAATACACCCGTTCTAACCAGAACACCTGTATCAACCAGATGCCTTGCGTATCTCTGGGCGAACCGGTTGAACGTGGTGATGTGCTGGCAGACGGTCCGTCCACCGACCTCGGTGAACTGGCGCTCGGTCAGAACATGCGCGTGGCATTCATGCCATGGAATGGTTACAACTTCGAAGACTCCATCCTCGTATCTGAGCGTGTTGTCCAGGAAGACCGTTTCACCACCATCCACATTCAGGAACTGGCATGTGTGTCCCGTGACACCAAGCTGGGGCCGGAAGAGATCACCGCTGACATCCCGAACGTGGGTGAAGCTGCGCTCTCCAAACTGGATGAATCCGGTATCGTTTATATCGGCGCGGAAGTAACCGGTGGCGATATTCTGGTTGGTAAGGTAACGCCGAAAGGTGAAACCCAGCTGACGCCAGAAGAGAAGCTGCTGCGTGCGATCTTCGGTGAGAAAGCGTCTGACGTTAAAGACTCTTCTCTGCGCGTGCCAAACGGTGTTTCCGGTACGATTATCGACGTTCAGGTCTTTACTCGCGATGGCGTAGAAAAAGACAAACGTGCGCTGGAAATCGAAGAGATGCAGCTGAAGCAGGCGAAAAAAGACCTGTCTGAAGAACTGCAAATCCTCGAAGCTGGCCTGTTCAGCCGTATCTACGCTGTGCTGGTTTCCGGTGGTGTTGAAGCTGAGAAGCTCGACAAACTGCCGCGCGATCGCTGGTTAGAACTCGGCCTGACCGACGAAGAGAAACAAAATCAGCTGGAACAACTGGCTGAGCAGTACGACGAACTGAAACACGAGTTCGAGAAAAAACTCGAAGCGAAACGCCGTAAAATCACTCAGGGCGACGATCTGGCACCGGGCGTGCTGAAGATTGTTAAGGTTTATCTGGCGGTTAAACGTCGGATCCAGCCTGGTGATAAGATGGCAGGTCGTCACGGTAACAAGGGTGTAATCTCTAAGATCAACCCGATCGAAGATATGCCACACGATGCTAACGGTACGCCGGTAGATATCGTGCTGAACCCGCTGGGCGTACCATCGCGTATGAACATCGGTCAGATCCTTGAAACCCACCTGGGTATGGCTGCGAAAGGTATTGGCGATAAGATCAACGCCATGCTGAAACAGCAGCAGGAAGTCGCGAAACTGCGCGAATTCATCCAGCGTGCTTACGATCTGGGTTCAGATGTTCGTCAGAAAGTTGACCTGAATACCTTCAGCGATGAAGAAGTTCTGCGTCTGGCTGAAAACCTGAAAAAAGGTATGCCGATCGCAACGCCGGTGTTCGACGGTGCGAAAGAGTCTGAAATCAAGGAACTGTTACAGCTGGGTGGCCTGCCGACTTCCGGTCAGATCACACTGTTCGACGGTCGTACCGGTGAGCAGTTCGAGCGCCAGGTTACCGTTGGCTACATGTACATGCTGAAACTGAACCACCTGGTTGATGACAAGATGCATGCGCGTTCTACCGGTTCTTACAGCCTGGTTACTCAGCAGCCGCTGGGTGGTAAGGCTCAGTTCGGTGGTCAGCGCTTCGGGGAGATGGAAGTGTGGGCGCTTGAAGCATACGGCGCGGCATACACCCTGCAGGAAATGCTCACCGTTAAGTCTGATGACGTGAACGGTCGTACTAAGATGTATAAAAACATCGTGGACGGCAACCATCAGATGGAACCAGGCATGCCGGAATCCTTCAACGTACTGTTGAAAGAGATTCGTTCGCTGGGTATCAACATCGAGCTGGAAGACGAGTAACTCTCGATCAAACAGGTCACTGGTGCTGGCGTAACAGCCAGCGCCAGATTGTGCTAACTCCGACGGGAGCAAATCCGTGAAAGATTTATTAAAGTTTCTGAAAGCGCAGACTAAAACCGAAGAGTTTGATGCGATCAAAATTGCTCTGGCCTCGCCAGACATGATCCGTTCATGGTCTTTCGGTGAAGTTAAGAAGCCGGAAACCATCAACTACCGTACGTTCAAACCTGAACGTGACGGCCTTTTCTGCGCCCGTATCTTTGGGCCGGTAAAAGACTATGAGTGCCTGTGCGGTAAGTACAAGCGCCTGAAACACCGCGGTGTGATCTGTGAGAAGTGCGGCGTTGAAGTGACCCAGACTAAAGTACGCCGTGAGCGTATGGGCCACATCGAGCTGGCGTCTCCGACTGCTCACATCTGGTTCCTGAAATCTCTGCCGTCCCGTATCGGTCTGCTGCTCGATATGCCGCTGCGCGATATCGAACGCGTACTGTACTTCGAATCTTATGTGGTTATCGAAGGCGGTATGACTAACCTGGAACGTCAACAGATCCTGACTGAAGAGCAGTATCTGGACGCGCTGGAAGAGTTCGGTGACGAATTCGACGCGAAGATGGGTGCGGAAGCAATCCAGGCCCTGCTGAAGAGCATGGATCTGGAGCAAGAGTGCGAAACTCTGCGCGAAGAGCTGAACGAAACCAACTCCGAAACCAAGCGTAAGAAGCTGACCAAACGTATCAAACTGCTGGAAGCATTCGTACAGTCTGGCAACAAGCCAGAGTGGATGATCCTGACCGTTCTGCCGGTTCTGCCGCCAGATCTGCGTCCGCTGGTTCCGCTGGATGGTGGTCGTTTCGCAACATCAGATCTGAACGATCTGTACCGTCGCGTGATCAACCGTAACAACCGTTTGAAACGTCTGCTGGATCTGGCTGCGCCGGACATCATCGTACGTAACGAAAAACGTATGCTGCAGGAAGCGGTTGACGCCCTGCTGGATAACGGTCGTCGTGGTCGTGCGATCACCGGTTCTAACAAACGTCCTCTGAAATCTTTGGCCGATATGATCAAAGGTAAACAGGGTCGTTTCCGTCAGAACCTGCTCGGTAAGCGTGTTGACTACTCCGGTCGTTCTGTAATCACCGTAGGTCCATACCTGCGTCTGCATCAGTGCGGTCTGCCGAAGAAAATGGCACTGGAACTGTTCAAACCGTTCATTTACGGCAAGCTGGAACTGCGTGGCCTGGCCACCACCATCAAAGCCGCTAAGAAAATGGTTGAGCGTGAAGAAGCTGTCGTTTGGGATATCCTGGACGAAGTTATCCGCGAACACCCGGTACTGCTGAACCGTGCACCAACCCTGCACCGTCTGGGTATCCAGGCATTTGAACCGGTACTGATCGAAGGTAAAGCTATCCAGCTGCACCCGCTGGTTTGTGCGGCATATAACGCCGACTTCGATGGTGACCAGATGGCTGTTCACGTACCGCTGACGCTGGAAGCCCAGCTCGAAGCGCGTGCGCTGATGATGTCTACCAACAACATCCTGTCTCCGGCGAACGGCGAACCTATCATCGTTCCGTCTCAGGACGTTGTATTGGGTCTGTACTACATGACCCGTGACTGTGTTAACGCCAAAGGCGAAGGCATGGTGCTGACTGGCCCGAAAGAAGCTGAGCGTATCTATCGCGCAGGTCTGGCCTCTCTGCATGCGCGCGTTAAAGTGCGTATCACTGAATACGAAAAAGATGAAAACGGCGAATTCGTTGCGCACACCAGCCTGAAAGACACGACCGTTGGTCGCGCCATTCTGTGGATGATCGTACCGAAAGGTCTGCCTTTCTCCATCGTCAACCAGGCGCTGGGCAAGAAAGCAATCTCCAAAATGCTGAACACCTGTTACCGCATTCTGGGCCTGAAGCCGACCGTTATCTTCGCTGACCAGACAATGTACACCGGCTTTGCTTATGCAGCGCGTTCAGGTGCATCTGTTGGTATTGATGACATGGTCATCCCAGAGAAGAAACACGAGATCATCTCTGAAGCGGAAGCTGAAGTTGCTGAGATCCAGGAGCAGTTCCAGTCTGGTCTGGTAACCGCGGGCGAACGCTATAACAAAGTTATCGATATCTGGGCTGCGGCGAACGATCGTGTATCCAAAGCGATGATGGATAACCTGCAAACCGAAACCGTGATTAACCGTGACGGCGTAGAAGAGCAGCAGGTTTCCTTCAACAGCATCTACATGATGGCCGACTCCGGTGCGCGTGGTTCTGCAGCACAGATTCGTCAGCTGGCTGGTATGCGTGGTCTGATGGCTAAGCCAGATGGCTCCATCATCGAAACGCCAATCACCGCGAACTTCCGTGAAGGTCTGAACGTACTCCAGTACTTCATCTCTACTCACGGTGCTCGTAAAGGTCTGGCGGATACCGCACTGAAAACAGCGAACTCCGGTTATCTGACTCGTCGTCTGGTTGACGTTGCGCAGGACTTGGTTGTTACTGAAGACGATTGCGGCACGCTGGAAGGCATCACCATGACCCCGGTTATCGAGGGTGGTGACGTTAAAGAACCGCTGCGCGATCGCGTTCTGGGTCGTGTGACTGCTGAAGACGTTCTGAAGCCGGGTACGGCGGATATTCTGGTTCCACGCAACACGCTGCTGCACGAACAGTGGTGTGACCTGCTGGAAGAGAACTCCGTTGACTCCGTCAAAGTCCGTTCCGTTGTATCCTGTGACACCGACTTTGGTGTATGTGCGCACTGCTACGGTCGTGACCTGGCGCGTGGCCACATCATCAATAAAGGTGAAGCAATCGGCGTTATCGCGGCACAGTCCATCGGTGAACCGGGTACACAGCTGACGATGCGTACGTTCCACATCGGTGGTGCGGCATCTCGTGCGGCTGCTGAATCCAGCATCCAGGTGAAAAATAAAGGTAGCATCCGTCTGAGCAATGCGAAGTCGGTTGTTAACTCCAGCGGTAAACTGGTTATCACCTCACGTAACACCGAACTGAAACTGATCGACGAATTCGGCCGTACCAAAGAAAGCTATAAAGTGCCTTACGGCTCCGTTATGGCGAAAGGTGATGGCGAACAGGTTGCTGGCGGCGAAACCGTAGCGAACTGGGATCCGCACACCATGCCGGTTATCACCGAAGTGAGTGGTTTCGTCCGCTTCACTGACATGATCGACGGCCAGACCATTACTCGTCAGACCGACGAGCTGACCGGTCTGTCTTCTCTGGTGGTTCTGGATTCTGCAGAACGTACTGCGGGTGGTAAAGACCTGCGTCCGGCACTGAAAATTGTTGATGCTCAGGGCAACGACGTTCTGATCCCAGGCACTGATATGCCTGCTCAGTACTTCCTGCCGGGTAAAGCGATTGTTCAGCTGGAAGATGGCGTACAGATCAGTTCTGGTGACACCCTGGCGCGTGTTCCGCAGGAATCCGGCGGTACCAAGGATATCACCGGTGGTCTGCCGCGCGTTGCGGACCTGTTCGAAGCACGTCGTCCGAAAGAGCCGGCAATCCTGGCTGAAATCAGCGGCATCATTTCCTTCGGTAAAGAAACCAAAGGTAAACGTCGTCTGGTTATCACCCCGGTAGACGGTAGCGAGCCGTACGAAGAGATGATTCCGAAATGGCGTCAGCTCAACGTGTTCGAAGGTGAACGTGTAGAACGTGGTGACGTTGTTTCCGACGGTCCGGAAGCGCCGCACGACATCCTGCGTCTGCGTGGTGTGCATGCTGTAACTCGTTATATCGTTAACGAAGTTCAGGACGTATACCGTCTGCAGGGCGTTAAGATTAACGATAAGCACATCGAAGTTATCGTTCGTCAGATGCTGCGTAAAGCCACCATCGAAAGCGCTGGTAGCTCCGACTTCCTGGAAGGCGAGCAGGTTGAATACTCCCGCGTCAAGATTGCTAATCGCGATCTGGAAGCGAACGGCAAAGTGGGTGCAACATTCTCCCGCGATCTGCTGGGTATCACCAAAGCGTCTCTGGCGACCGAGTCCTTCATCTCTGCAGCATCGTTCCAGGAAACCACGCGTGTCCTGACCGAAGCCGCTGTTGCAGGTAAACGTGATGAACTGCGCGGTCTGAAAGAGAACGTTATCGTGGGTCGTCTGATCCCGGCGGGTACCGGTTATGCGTACCATCAGGATCGTATGCGCCGCCGCGCAGCGGGCGAACTGCCAGCTGCTCCGCAGGTGACTGCTGAAGATGCGTCTGCCAGCCTGGCAGAACTGCTGAACGCAGGCTTGGGCGGTTCTGACAACGATTAATCGTTGCTGACGCTAATAAAAAACCCGCTTCGGCGGGTTTTTTTATGTCGATGGATTTAAGATGTATTATGTTGGTCGGATAAGGCATCAGCTGCCATCCGGCATGATGACGCCAGGCTTATGAGGCCTACGGCTTACGTCAGCCGATCAGTTTACTGGTGGTAAGCGTCGATACAGTTCAATCATGTCGCCTGCCAGATCCTGAATCACCATGGCATTCATCAGGTGGTCCTGGGAATGGACTGTGATGAGATTAACCGGTAGTTTGCCGGTACCTTCGTCAATTCCGATCAGTTGGGTCTGGATTTTATGCGCTTGTTTAACATACTCGCGTGATTCTATCATCGCGTGTTCTGCCCCGGCGAAATCACCTTTACGCGCCAGTTGCAACGCCGTCAGGGCTTGACTGCGCGCAGCTCCGGCGTTTACCAATAATTCCATGATGATCGTTTCTAACTCTTCCATGCCATCACTCCAGTAGTTTCAGCGCTTTGTCCAGTACCGCATCGCCTTTCATCATGCCGTAATCCATCATATCGATAACGGCGACTTTTTTTCCTAGCGGGTCGGCGAGCGCCTGCAGCTTGGCCTGTTCATACTTAACCTGTGGGCCGAGCAATACGATATCCGCAGTGGCGATATTCTCTTCAAACTCAGCCACCGGGACCGCTTTGATAGTGACGTCGACTCCTTTTTTCTGGGCGGCATCTTTCATCTTTTGCACCAGCATGCTGGTGGACATTCCGGCGGCACAGCATAAAACGATGTTTTTCATAAGCAGTCTCGATCAACATGTGTGGGTTGATAATTATCGCGAGCCAGCCGCAGCAACAACTGCTTTGCAACGATTGTGTGCAAGGCATCACAAAGAAAGTCACTTTTTCTGAAACCGGTTACAAAAAGAGGCTCAACACTACGATCTGGCCCTGATTTGGCGATTGTTGACCCATTTATCATATGCAGGAATATATAATCACTGTTAATAAAGACATGTTATAAAAAACAGTATTGACAGCGTTTTTTAAACCCGTATGTTAATACTTAACAGCGGAGAAATTGTAGTTTGCTGTTAAGGTAGTAAGTGTTAGTAGAGCTTGATTGGGGGTTGCGATAAAGGCCACGAAGTATTTTTGTATGGGATAGTCGATACTGAAAACGCTATTTATTCACCTCGACAATGCTTTCAGGCCACGTAGTTGATATATCTAATCGCAAATAGTTAGTAAAACGCGACGATGTAACGCCATGATTTAATAGTAAATGTTTGCGGTTTCTGTTTTCTGGTTATCGCAAGGGAAATAAGGCAACGCATCAAAGAGTATATGTCGCGAGGGGAAGTGTACTTGTTTAGGTCACCAGCCTTGAGTTCTATTATCAAGCGGGTGGAATGTGTTTAACGGTAAATAGAGGACGTTTTTAGTTAGTATCAATATCCAATATTATCTGTAGTAAACGTGTACATTTTAAAGTAGTACCATCAGCAGTACTAAATCGTTAAGTTTATTAATGTTAAATTTGAAGTGTGTAGTAACTTAAAGCCCTGACTGCAATGGTCAGGGCTTTTGTTCATTTTAGATCAAGTTGTTACCTGAAATGCTCAACCGCGATGGTGTAACATTTCGGCGCTAATCGATTATTAAATAAATTAATGCTTGCTTATTGATTAGAAGTAAGTCTACTATAGCGACATCGGTTTGATACACAGACCTTATGAAAGCAGTTTTAGTAAAGCAGTTCTCAGTTCAAGCGTTATCCTCAGATACTCTTCTTCATGAGCCTCCTCCCTAAGTGCCCCATAAGTTAATTTCTGCAAAACAGGCCATCTTCGCTGCTTAAGCGGCTCAAAAATATGAAAGGAAGTATCTATGTCTAACAAAATGACTGGTTTAGTAAAATGGTTTAACTCTGAGAAAGGCTTCGGCTTTATCACTCCTCAGGACGGTAGCAAGGACGTGTTTGTGCATTTCTCTGCTATCCAGAGCAACGATTTTAAAACATTAGACGAAGGTCAAAAAGTGGAGTTCTCTGTGGAGAATGGCGCTAAAGGCCCGTCTGCTGTTAACGTTGTCGCGCTGTAATCGCCGATAATTTCACTAATGCTTACGATAGCGATGAAGGCCAGAGCCTGAGCAGTTAAGTGACAGTGAAGAAAAAACCCGCGAAAGCGGGTTTTTTCGTTTTATGCGATTGCTCCGGACTTACGGCATCTGCGAAGCGCGTCCCAGATAGCTGTCCCAGTCCTTCCACACGGGCTGTAACCCCTGCGCCATTAGTGCTTCAGCAACGGCTTCTGGGCGACGGGCGTCGTGTGGGGAGAACTGTTCCAGTTCAGGATGGTTATCGGCATAACCGCCTGGCTGTGTTTTTGAGAAGGCGCTGACGTTGTTGATCGCCAGCGGGATCACATGATCGCGGAACCATGGCGATTCGCGGGTGGAGAGCGACAGCTCAATTTCTGGCGCCAGTAAACGAAACGCGCAAATGGTTTGGACCAACTGTCGCTCGTCCATGATCGATGCGGGTTCAACGCCACCGGTGCATGGGCGCAGGCGAGGGAAGGAGATGGAGTAGCGGCTCTGCCAGTAATGCTGCTGCATCCACAGCAGATGTTCAGCCACCATATAGCAATCGACCCGCCAGCTGTCGGACAAACCAATCAACGCGCCAAGACCGATTTTGTCGATCCCTGCGCGGCCCAGCCTGTCCGGCGTTTCCAGTCGCCAGAAGAAATCCTGCTTTTTCCCCTTCAGATGGTGGCGAGCGTAAATCGCCTCATGATAGCTCTCCTGATACACCATCACGCCATCCAGTCCCAGCGTCTTCAGCTCCGCATATTCAGCCTCTGACAGCGGCTGAACTTCCATCTGCAACGAGGCAAACTGGCGGCGAATGGTGGGCAAATGGCGACGAAAGTAATCCATTCCGACTTTTGCCTGATGTTCACCGGTGACCAACAACAGATGCTCAAAACCCAGCTCACGGATAGCGGTACACTCTCGTTTTATCTCATCTTCGTCCAGCGTTTTGCGTTTGATACGGTTGCTCATGGAAAAGCCGCAGTAGGTGCAGTCGTTGGCGCAAAGATTTGAGAGATACAGCGGAACATAAAAGCTGACCGTGTTGCCGAAGCGCTGGCGGGTCAGGCGCTGCGCTCGCTGTGCCAACGGCTCCAGAAAGTCGGCGGCGGCAGGGGAGAGCAACGCCATCAGATCGTCGCGACTAAGCTGTGAAGCGTTGAGGGCGTGCTCCACGTCAGCGGCGGTTTTACCGTTGATACGCAGGCGGATGTCATCCCAGTCAAGCTGGCGCCAGCGGTCGCTGAACGTTTTCATACGAAGGCCTCCAGGAATCCGGTTAACGGGCTGGTGGCGCTTGCCTGCGAACTTTTGCTTCCTGGTACCGCCTGGCGCGCCAGAAGGCCCGCTTCAACCGCCAGACGGAAGGCGGTAGCCATTGTGACCGGGCAGTCGGCCACGGCGATTGCCGTGTTGACCAGCACTGCGTCGGCACCCATTTCCAGCGCCTGTGTGGCGTGGCTGGGGACGCCGATACCCGCATCAACCACCACCGGTACGGTTGCCTGCTGGATAATAATCTCCAGCATCGCTTTCGTTTCCAGTCCCTGATTAGAACCGATGGGCGCACCGAGCGGCATTACCGCCGCGCAGCCGACCTCTTCCAGCCGCTTACACAGCACCGGATCCGCGCCGCAGTAGGGCAGCACCACAAAGCCCAGTTTCACCAATGCTTCCGCGGCTTTTAACGTTTCAATCGGATCCGGCAATAGCCAGCGGGCGTCCGGGTGGATTTCTAATTTTAGCCAGTTTGTGCCCAGCGCTTCACGTGCCAGTTGGGCGGCGAAAATAGCCTCTTCCGCGGTTTTCGCCCCGGAGGTGTTAGGTAGTAGCGTCACCCCCGCGTCGATAAGTGGGGCCAGAATGGCATCGTTGTGCTGGCGCAAATCCACGCGCTTCATCGCCAGCGTCACCAGTTGGCTGCCGGAGGCGCGGATCGCCTCGACCATCAGCTGCGACGAAGCAAATTTTCCGGTGCCGGTGAACAGATGTGAATCAAACGTTTTGTCGGCAATACGTAACATATCAACCCCCTGCAATAACCTGAAAAAGCAGGATCTGGTCGCCTTCCTGCACGATTTGCTGCTCCCACTGCTCGCGCGGCAGGATCTGCTGATTAAGCGCCAGCGCCGCTCCCGGTTTAAGTTGATTTAGCGCAGTGAGCAGCCCGCTGACGGTTTGTCCCTCGGCGCACTGCATTGGCTCATCATTGAACTGAATCTGCATGTTGTCCTCCGCAGACCGGGCAGCCGCTGGCACGACGTAGCGCGAGGCTGCGCCACTGGCTGGTTTTACCGTCGAACAGGCGTAGCTCCCCACTGGGAGTTTCAATGCCGCTGAGTAATTTAATCGCCTCCAGCGCCTGCAAGGTGCCCATCACGCCCACAACCGGGCCGACGATGCCGGCGGTGCGGCAGTTGCGTTCCGGCTCTACATCATCCGGCCACAGGCAACGGTAACAGCCTTGTTCCCACGGTGGCGTCAGTACCATTAGCTGGCCGCCAAAGCCCACAGCGCTGGCGGTGATGAGCGGAGTGTTGAGCATCACGCAGGCGGCGTTAATTTCCTGGCGCGTCGCCATGTTGTCGGTACAGTCGAGCACCACGTCGGCACGCGCTACCGCATGCCGGAGCGCCTCACCGGTCAGCCGCTGCTCAAGGGCGACCAGCTCGCTGTCCGGATTAAGGCGTGCCAGATGTCGCTTTGCCGCCTGTGCTTTCGGCCGGGCGATATCATCGGTGGTGAACAATATTTGCCGCTGCAGGTTGCTCAGATGAACGTCATCATCGTCCGCCAACGTCAGCGTGCCGACGCCCGCTCCCGCCAGATACAGTGCCGCAGGCGAGCCGAGCCCACCTAAGCCGACGATCAGCACATGGCTATCGAGCAGCTTTTGTTGGCCCTCAATGGCAATGTCGCCGAGCAGGATCTGGCGGCTGTAGCGCATAAAATCGCGGTCATTCATCGCCGGCTCCCGCAATGTCCAGTAGCTGCGCCGTGGCTGCCTGCCAGTCTGCGGCGTGGGTTATGGCGCTGACCACGGCAATGCTGCCAACGCCGGTCGCCAGCACCGCTGGGGCGCGCTCAAGGCTGATGCCGCCGATAGCGACAGTGGGGTAATCCGCCAGTCGTTTACTATGGCTTGCCAACTGCGTGAGACCCTGCGGGGCCGACGGCATCTGCTTGGTTTGCGTCGGGAAGACATGACCCAGCGCGATATAAGAAGGCTTAGCAGCCAGCGCTACGTCTATCTCCATATCATCGTGAGTGGAAACACCCAGGCGTAGCCCCGCCGCCTGAATCGCCTTCAGGTCGGTGGTTTCGAGGTCTTCCTGGCCCAGATGCACGCCGTACGCGTTGTGCTTAATTGCCAGACTCCAGTAGTCGTTGATAAACAGGCGAGCATCATAGCGATGCCCCAACTCTATGGCGGCAATGACGTCGGCTTCGACCTCTTCATCACGTTTATCTTTAATGCGCAGTTGGATCGTGCGCACACCTGCCTGCAGCAAGCGTTCAATCCATTCAACGCTGTCTACCACCGGGTAAAGCCCGAGGCGGAACGGCACGGTCGGGAAATCAGGCTGGTACATCACGCCTCCTCTTTTTTGAGGTAGATTTCGCCGCCTTTGGCGCGGAAGTTCTCCGACATATCCGCCATTCCGATTTCAATGGTTTGTGCGGCGGCGTAGTCGCGGACCTCCTGGCTGATTTTCATCGAGCAGAACTTCGGCCCGCACATGGAGCAGAAGTGGGCAACCTTGCCGGACTCCTGTGGCAGGGTTTCATCGTGATAGGCGCGGGCGGTGAATGGGTCGAGTGCGAGGTTAAACTGGTCTTCCCAGCGGAATTCGAAGCGCGCTTTCGACATGGCGTTATCGCGGATCTGCGCTCCCGGATGGCCTTTGGCTAAATCAGCGGCATGGGCGGCAATCTTGTAGGTAATCAGCCCTTGCTTCACGTCTTCTTTGTTCGGCAGGCCAAGGTGCTCTTTTGGCGTGACGTAGCACAGCATCGCACAGCCAAACCAGCCGATCATCGCCGCACCAATGCCGGAGGTGAAGTGGTCATAGCCCGGCGCGATATCTGTCGTCAACGGCCCTAAGGTGTAGAACGGCGCTTCATGGCAGTGCTCCAGCTCTTCGGTCATATTGCGCTGGATCATATGCATCGGCACATGACCCGGGCCTTCAATCATCACCTGCACGTCGTATTCCCAGGCGATTTTGGTCAGTTCGCCCAGCGTATGCAGCTCGGAGAACTGCGCCTCGTCGTTGGCATCCTGAATCGAGCCTGGACGCAGGCCGTCGCCGAGAGAGAGCGAAACGTCATAAGCGGCACAGATTTCGCAAATCTCGCGGAAATGTTCAAACAGGAAGTTCTCTTTGTGATGAGAAAGACACCATTTCGCCATGATCGAACCGCCGCGCGAGACAATTCCTGTCAGGCGTTTAGCGGTCATCGGCACGTAGCGCAGCAGTACGCCCGCGTGAATGGTGAAGTAGTCGACGCCCTGTTCGGCTTGTTCGAGCAGCGTGTCACGGAAGGCTTCCCAGGTGAGATCTTCAGCGATCCCGTTAACCTTCTCCAGCGCCTGGTAGATCGGTACGGTACCGATCGGCACCGGGCTGTTACGTAGGATCCACTCGCGGGTTTCGTGAATATAGCGGCCGGTGGAGAGGTCCATCACCGTATCTGCGCCCCAGCGGGTCGACCACACCAGCTTCTCCACCTCTTCTTCAATGGAGGAGGTCACCGCCGAGTTACCGATGTTGGCGTTCACCTTCACCAGGAAGTTGCGGCCGATGATCATCGGCTCGGATTCCGGGTGGTTGATGTTGGCAGGAATAATCGCGCGGCCCGCAGCGACTTCATCACGCACGAATTCCGGGGTGATGTTTTCCGGCAGGCGCGCACCAAAGTTCATTCCTGGATGCTGATGGCGCAGCACTTCACTACGAATGCGCTCGCGGCCCATGTTTTCACGGATGGCGATAAATTCCATCTCCGGGGTAACCATCCCCTGACGGGCATAGTGCAACTGGGTAACGCGCTTGCCGGCTTTGGCGCGTTTTGGCGTCAGCAGGCCGCTGAAACGCAGCTCGTCCAGGCCATCGTCGGCCAGACGTTGTTTGGTATAAGCGGAGCTACGGTCGTCTAATTCTTCGCTATCTTTACGCGCCGCAATCCATGGCTGGCGCAGTTTTGCCAGACCCTGCTGAACGTTAATCGCCACATCAGGATCGCCGTACGGCCCGGAGGTGTCGTACACCGGCACGGCTTCGTTCTCTTCAAACTGCGGGTTGTCTTTCGTACCACCAATCAGCGTAGGACTTAGCTGGATTTCGCGCATCGGGATGCGGATATCCGCCTGCGAACCGGTGATGTAGATACGTTTTGAGTTAGGAAAGGCGGTACCTTCCAGCGTGTCGATAAAGTGTTGGGCTTGGGCGCGCTGTTCGCGGCGTGATGGTTTAGTAGTGGCAGACATAGCTCATTCCAAATAAAAGTAAGGATATGGCTTGTCAGACGACGGATGAAGCAAGAGAGACGAACGCCAAAGGGCGATACGGTTGTAGATTGACTCTTGTTCCCTTCGCAGGTTTTAACCTGATCAGGTTCCGCGGATCCCGAATTAACGGTCTCAGCCTTTTCCACTCATGCTGCTGTGGAAAATAAGCACTCCGACAAGAAGTAACCTCAAAAAGAGGTAATGAATGTAAATTACGCGTTAATGTCGCAAATCTCAAGCAGGACGTTTGATCATGCCACTCTCGTGCATCGCATCAAAAACCAGCATGATCAGCTTATCTTCCAGCACGAACCGGGCTTCCAGCGCCTCGCCGATATCCGATAAGGCCTGTTGAAATTCAAGGAAGTTATCGTGATCAATGGCGGTCTCCAGACTGGAATCATAGTAGTCCATGATCAGTTGCGTATTGGCTTCCAGGAGCGGCCAAATTTTTGTGGCTTTTAAAAGCTGCCCGTTCCCTTCCAATTTATGGAGAATACGTTCATAAATACTGAAGTGTCCGGTGGAAAGGTAATCGACCAGGCTCTGGCAAAAATCATCCAGCGCCTTTTCATTGAGCCGCATGTACGATTCTTTGCCAGGCTTAATGCCAACCAGATTGTAGTAAGCCACGAGCAGGTGCTTACGTACATGTAGCCAGCGATCAACCAGTTTGTTACTTCCTCCGACGTGCTCCGTCAGGCTTTCCAGCTGGTTTAGCATGATTGACTCCGCAAGATGGTGTTTAGGAACGGCTCACCCGTAAATGTAAAAATAATGTAAACAACATGCCTGTGAAGCAAAGGTTGCGCAAGAGATATGGATCGTATAATTGAAAAATTAGATAGCGGCTGGTGGATTGTCAGTCATGAGCAAAAGTTATGGTTGCCTCATGGCGAACTGCCTTACGGCGACGCAGCAAGTTTTGATCTGACCGGGCAGCGTGCACTTCCTATAGGCGAATGGGAAGGGGAGACGGTCTGGCTGGTGCAGCAGCAGCGTCGGCACGATATGGGGTCTGTGCGCCAGGTCATTGACCAGGATGTTGGCCTGTTTCAACTGGCCGGACGCGGCGTACAACTGGCCGAGTTCTACCGCTCACATAAATTCTGCGGTTACTGCGGTCATCCCATGCACCCGAGTAAAACGGAATGGGCGATGCTGTGTAGCCACTGTCGAGAACGCTACTACCCGCAAATTGCCCCCTGCATTATCGTCGCTATTCGCCGTGACGACGCTATCCTGCTTGCCCAACATGTTCGCCATCGTAACGGCGTGCATACCGTGCTGGCGGGTTTTGTCGAAGTGGGCGAGACCCTCGAGCAGGCGGTGGCACGCGAAGTCATGGAAGAGAGCGGCATTAAGGTGAAAAACCTGCGCTACGTCACTTCTCAGCCGTGGCCGTTCCCACAGTCTTTGATGACCGCATTTATGGCGGAGTATGATAGCGGCGAAATTGTTATTGACCCGAAGGAACTGCTGGAAGCGAACTGGTATCGCTACGACGATTTACCGCTCCTGCCCCCGCCGGGCACCGTCGCGCGTCGATTGATTGAAGATACTGTCGCCCTCTGCCGGGCAGAGTATGAGTGACACACATGTTACACTGGCGTGAAATAGCTCAAGGAATGGAAAAATGACCGAACTGAAGAACGATCGTTATCTGCGTGCGCTGCTGCGCCAGCCCGTTGATGTCACTCCGGTATGGATGATGCGCCAGGCGGGCCGCTATCTACCGGAATATAAAGCCACGCGCGCCGAAGCGGGCGATTTTATGGCGCTGTGCAAAAATGCCGAGCTGGCCTGCGAAGTCACGCTGCAGCCGCTGCGTCGCTATAAGCTTGATGCGGCGATCCTCTTTTCGGATATCCTGACGATTCCTGATGCGATGGGACTTGGGCTGTATTTTGAAGCCGGAGAGGGCCCACGCTTTACCTCACCGATCGTCAGCAAGGCTGACGTCGACAAACTGCCGATCCCGGACCCGGAAGATGAGCTGGGGTATGTGATGAATGCGGTGCGCACAATCCGCCGTGAACTGAAAGGCGAAGTGCCGCTGATCGGCTTCTCCGGTAGCCCGTGGACACTGGCGACCTATATGGTCGAAGGCGGTAGTAGTAAGGCCTTCACCGTGATTAAAAAGATGATGTACGCCGATCCAAAGGCGCTGCATCTGCTGCTTGATAAGCTGGCGAAGAGCGTCACTCTGTACCTGAACGCGCAGATCAAAGCGGGCGCGCAGTCGGTAATGATTTTCGACACCTGGGGCGGTGTGCTGACCGGTCGCGACTATCAGCAGTTCTCCCTGTATTACATGCACAAAATCGTCGACGGCCTGATGCGCGAGAACGAAGGTCGTCGCGTACCGGTGACGCTGTTCACTAAAGGCGGTGGTCAGTGGCTGGAAGCGATGGCGGAAACCGGCTGTGATGCGTTAGGTCTGGACTGGACCACTGACATTGCCGATGCGCGTCGTCGTGTAGGTCATAAAGTGGCACTACAGGGCAATATGGATCCGTCCATGCTGTATGCGCCGCCAGCCCGCATCGAAGAAGAGGTGGCGACGATTCTGGCCGGTTTTGGTCAGGGTGAAGGCCATGTCTTTAACCTGGGCCACGGCATTCATCAGGATGTCCCGCCAGAGCATGCGGGTGTCTTTGTGGAGGCGGTACATCGGTTGTCTGAACAGTATCACCGCTAAGGAGTCATTATGGATCTTGCGTCATTACGCGCGCAGCAGCTTGAACTGGCCTCCTCAGTGATCCGCGAGGATCGCCTGAGGAACGATCCACCGGATCTGATCGGCGGGGCGGACGTTGGGTTCGAGCAGGGGGGCGAAGTGACGCGAGCCGCGATGGTCTTACTGAAGTACCCCTCGCTGGAACTGGTTGAATACACGGTGGCGCGAATCGCCACCACCATGCCCTACATTCCTGGCTTTCTCTCCTTTCGCGAAACACCCGCGCTGATGGCCGCCTGGCAGCAGCTTTCGCACAAGCCTGATCTGCTGTTCGTTGACGGTCACGGGATCTCTCACCCTCGCCGTCTGGGCGTGGCCAGCCATTTTGGCCTGCTGGTGGATGTCCCGACGATTGGTGTGGCGAAAAAACGGTTGTGCGGCAAGTTTGAGCCGCTCGCCGCCGAACCCGGAGCGTTAGCGCCGTTGTTGGATAAAGGCGAACAGCTGGCATGGGTTTGGCGCAGCAAAGCACGCTGTAACCCGCTGTTTATCTCTACGGGTCATCGCGTGAGCCAGGACAGCGCGTTAGCGTGGGTACAATGCTGTATGAACGGCTATCGTCTGCCGGAACCAACACGCTGGGCAGATGCGGTGGCATCCGAACGCCCTGCTTTTACGCGGCTTGCAGCAAAAACGCCCCATATCGGGTAAACTGCCGCTAATTTCCGTATTTGAGAACTCATCATGTTACAAAATCCGATTCACCTGCGTCTGGAGAAGCTGGAAAGCTGGCAGCACGTCACGTTTATGGCCTGTCTGTGCGAACGCATGTACCCCAACTACGCCATGTTCTGTAAGCAAACCGAATTTGGCGATGGACAAATTTACCGCCGAATTCTGGATTTGATTTGGGAAGCGCTGACGGTTAAAGACGCGAAAATCAATTTCGATAGCCAGTTGGAAAAATTTGAAGAGGCTATTCCTTCAGCAGACGATTACGATTTGTACGGCGTTTATCCGGCGATTGATGCCTGTGTGGCATTAAGCGAACTGATGCATTCGCGTCTTAGCGGTGAAACGCTGGAACATGCAATTGAGGTTAGTAAGGCTTCGATTACGACGGTTGCGATGCTGGAAATGACCCAGGCTGGTCGCGAAATGACCGATGAAGAGCTCAAAGAGAACCCGGCCGTTGAGCAAGAATGGGATATTCAGTGGGAAATTTTCCGACTTTTAGCCGACTGTGAAGAACGCGATATTGAGCTGATAAAAGGGCTTCGTGCAGACCTGCGCGAGGCTGGCGAGAGCAATATTGGTATAAATTTTCAGCAATGACACCATAAAACGTGATTTAACGCCTGATTTGTCGTGCCTGAAGGCTTCCCATCCGCCCCCGGTCTGGTCTACATTTGGGGGGCGAAAAAAAGTGGCTATCGGTGCGTGTATGCAGGAGAGTGCTTTTCTGGCATTTCCGTCGCACTCGATGCTTAGCAAGCGATAAACACATTGTAAGGATAACTTATGAACAAGACTCAACTGATTGATGTAATTGCAGACAAAGCAGAACTGTCTAAAACACAGGCTAAAGCTGCTCTGGAATCCACTCTGGCTGCTATTACTGAGTCTCTGAAAGAAGGCGATGCTGTACAACTGGTTGGTTTCGGTACCTTCAAAGTGAACCACCGTGCTGAGCGCACTGGCCGCAACCCGCAGACCGGTAAAGAAATCAAAATTGCCGCAGCTAACGTACCGGCATTTGTTTCTGGTAAAGCACTGAAAGACGCGGTTAAGTAATTCGCGTGGCAGTGAACAGTTTTATCGAAGGGGCGGTTTCGCCCCTTTTGTCCATCTGGCGTCATTCGCTTTGGCTTTCAGGTGTGCTGTTACTGTCTGCCTGTAGTCGCCACTCTGAGCTTCCTCCGTTCACGGCCAGCGGCTATGTTGGCGATCAGGGGGCGGTACGCATTTGGCGTAAAGATTCCAGCGACGATGTTCACTTACTCTCGGTATTTAGTCCGTGGCGTAAAGGCGATACCACTACCAGTGAATACCGCTGGCAGGGTGATTCGCTCTCGCTGATAGAACTCAACACTTACAGTAAACCACCGGAACATGTCCGTATACGCTTCGATGACCGGGGCGAACTGAGTTTCATGCAACGTGAAGTCGATGGGCAAAAGCAGCAGCTTTCCAGCGATCAAATTGCGCTTTACCGCTATCGTGCCGATCAAATCCGCCAGACCAGCGATGCGTTGCGTCAGGGACGGGTGATATTGCGTCAGGGACGCTGGCATGCGAATAACACAGTCACGACCTGTGAAGGTGAAACACTGAAGCCCGATCTGGAATCGTGGGCGATAAACCACATTGAGCGCCGCCAGAGCCATTCATCTGTAGAAGTGAGTGTGGCATGGCTGGAAGCGCCCGAAGGGTCGCAGCTACTGCTGGTTGCTAATGAAGATTTTTGTCACTGGCAGCCTACTGCCAAAACCTTCTGAAAACCTGATGCCAGGACATCGGGCCAGATAAGGTGAGGCCGCCATCCGGCAAAAAACGTTTACCAGTGGCCCATTCCCATATGGCCGCCGCGATGGTTACCGCCACCGCCGCACCCGCCGTAGCCCATTCCCGCTCCGCGAGGTACGCCTGCCTGGGCCATTGCGACATCGCGTTTAACGCGCTGCTCATCCAGTGACTGATTCAACGCCTCCATCTCTTTTGCCACGGCATTAATTTTTGCAGTGTCCGGCGAGCTGGCTGTTAGCAACGCGTTGTACTCATAACGTTTAGAGGTCAGCTGTTGGCGCAAGGCGTTGGTCTGCGAGTAGTAATCATCATATATTTTCTGCGCGGTAGCCTGCTGCTCAGTGGTCATTGGCGTACCGCCTCGTTGCTGCATTCCATCACCATATCCCCAGTGATTTTGCGCCAGCGCCGGGGTAGAGCCCAACGCGATAAGAGAGAGCGCAATCAGCGCCAGTTTGTTGTTCCGTTTCATGGGTCGTTCTCCTGTTGGTTAGATTACATTTCCTATTGCATCTTCCGTGCCAAAGCGGCAATCCCGCTCCCGCGGGCGTTGTACTCGTGGTCTTTACAGGGCGACGAGTAAAAATGACTCGCCAGAACGCGCCGGCGGGTCATTTTTACCCGCTACTTTCAGCGGTTTGTGTCTGAGGGCAGGGTTATCATTGAGAAAAAATGGCATGATTTCTGCTGTATACCTGCAACGATGAAAGGAACAGGTGGGATAAAGGGAGAGCGTATGCGTCTTTATAAGGACACGGCGGCCAAGTGGTTGAGCCGACTCTTGCTGGCGGCAATCCTGATTTTGGTCGGTTGGTTTTCGATTATGACCATTCGGGACTATGGGCGGGAAAGCGGCGCCGCGCGGCAAACGCTACTGGAAAAAGGCAGCGTGCTCATCCGCGCTCTGGAGTCTGGTACGCGCGTAGGTATGGGGATGCGCATGCATCATGCTCAACAGCAGACGCTGCTGGAGGAAATGGCCGTACAACCAGGCGTGCTATGGTTTGCCGTCGTTGACGATCATGGCGTCATTATTACTCACAGCAATTCCGCGATGGTCGGTAAAACGCTCTATTCACCGGATGTCCTGCGACAACTAAGCCCCGGGGAACAAGAAAGCTGGCGGAATATTGACATGCCTACGGGGGACGGTGAAAAAACACCGGTCCTGGAAATTTATCGTCAGTTTCAGCCGATGTATGGTCCAGGACGTCATGGCATGGCGCGCTGCGCCAGCAATGACGGACAGCTTATCCCCCCCGCACAAACCATATTTATCGCTTTTGATGCCAGCGATCTGGCTGCGACTCAGGCAAGAGAGTGGCGTAACACCCTGATCGTCCTGTCTGCGCTGGCGGCCGTGCTGCTGGCCACTGTGCTGACGTTCTTCTGGTATCAACGCTATCAGCGCTCGTACAAAGAACTGCAGGATGCGATGAAGCGTAAAGAAAAACTGATGGCGCTCGGACATCTGGCGGCCGGGGTCGCGCATGAGATTCGAAACCCGCTTTCATCGATCAAGGGTTTAGCGAAGTATTTTGCTGAACGAACTCCGGCTGGTGGTGAGTCGCATGAGCTGGCGCAGGTGATGGCGAAAGAGGCGGACCGTTTAAATCGGGTGGTGAGCGAGCTGCTGGAGCTGGTGAAACCTGCGCATCTGACGCTGCAACAGGTGGATCTCAATGAGGTCATCACCCACTCATTAAACCTGGTGAGTCAGGATGCGGCAAGCCGGGAAATCCAGCTACGTTTTTCGGCCAGTTCCACGCTGCCCGCTATTCAGGCCGATCCCGACCGACTGACTCAGGTTCTGTTGAATCTGTATCTGAACGCCATTCATGCGATTGGTCGTCAGGGCACGATTACGGTTGAAGCGAGTGAAAGCAGCGGCGATCGCGTTAAAATCGTGGTTATTGATAGCGGGAAAGGGATTGCCGCGGAACAGCTGGAGGCCATTTTTACGCCTTACTTCACGACTAAAGCGGATGGAACCGGCCTTGGGCTGGCGGTAGTGCAGAACATAATTGAACAGCACGGTGGTACCATTCATGTGGCAAGCGTTGAGGGCAAAGGCGCAACCTTTACCCTCTGGCTGCCGACCAACGCGAAACAACAGGATTAACAAGGATGACGCGCGGAAAAATCAATATTCTGGTGGTAGATGACGATATCAGCCACTGCACCATTTTACAGGCGCTGCTGCGCGGCTGGGGTTATGAGGTCGCGCTGGCCTATAGCGGGCAAGCGGCACTGGAACAGGTGCGTGAACGCGTATTTGATTTAGTGCTGTGCGATGTGCGTATGGCGGAGATGGACGGCATCGCAACGCTGAAAGAGATTAAAGCGTTGAATTCGGCGATTCCGGTATTGATCATGACGGCGTTCTCCAGCGTGGAGACCGCCGTTGAGGCGCTGAAAACCGGGGCGCTGGACTACTTAATCAAGCCGCTGGATTTTGATCGCCTGCAGGAGACGCTGGAAAAGGCGCTGGCGCATACGCGGGAAACGGGCGCTGAACTGCCGTCAGGGTCGGCTGCGCAGTTTGGCATGATTGGCAGCAGTCCGGCGATGCAGCAGTTGATCAATGAAATCGCGATGGTTGCGCCCTCGGATGCAACGGTGCTCATTAACGGAGACTCCGGTACGGGGAAAGAGCTGGTGGCCCGGGCGCTGCATGCCAGCAGTGCCCGCTGTGATAAACCGCTGGTGACGCTGAACTGTGCGTCGCTTAATGAATCGCTGCTGGAGTCCGAACTTTTTGGTCATGAGAAAGGCGCGTTTACCGGTGCGGATAAGCGGCGGGAAGGGCGCTTTGTGGAAGCCGAAGGCGGCACGTTATTTCTTGATGAAATTGGCGATATCTCACCGCTAATGCAGGTGCGTCTGCTGCGGGCAATCCAGGAGCGAGAAGTGCAACGGGTTGGCAGCAACCAGACTATTGCGGTTGATGTCCGGCTGATCGCTGCCACACATCGCGATCTGGCGGAGGAAGTGAACGCCGGGCACTTTCGTCAGGATCTCTACTATCGCCTGAACGTCATCACTATTGAAATGCCAGCGCTGCGCCAGCGTCGGGAAGATATTCCGCTGCTGGCCGAACATTTTCTCCAGCGTTTTGCCACACGTAATCGAAAAGCGGTGAAAGGCTTTACTCCGCAGGCGATGGATCTGCTGATCCACTATGACTGGCCGGGCAATATCCGTGAGCTGGAAAATGCGATTGAGCGTTCGGTGGTGCTGCTAACGGGGGAATATATTTCCGAACGCGAGCTGCCGATGGCGATTGCCGCGACACCGATAAAAACGGAATACAGTGGCGAGATCCAACCGCTGGTGGATGTCGAAAAAGAAGTGATTCTGGCGGCGCTGGAAAAAACGGGCGGTAATAAAACCGAAGCCGCCCGTCAGTTAGGTATTACGCGCAAAACGCTGCTGGCTAAGCTCAGCCGTTAGTTTTGCTCACGTTCGATGGCGCGCCAGCCGATGTCGTTACGGCTGAAGCTGCCGTCCCAACGGATGTCGGTCATCAGGGCGTAGGCACGCTGCTGCGCCTCAGCAACGGTGTTGCCCAGCGCGGTGGCGCACAGGACGCGACCGCCGTTGGTCAGCACGCGATCGTCAGCAGACAGTTTGGTGCCCGCGTGGAACACTTTACCGTCAGCGGCTTCTTCCAGCGGCAGGCCGTGGATCTCATCGCCAGTATTGTAGTTGCCCGGATAACCCCCTGCGGCAATCACTACGCCCAAAGAGGCGCGTTCGTCCCACTCAGAGGTTTTCTCATCCAGCTTGCCATCACAGGCGGCAAGGCACAGCTCCACCAGATCCGATTTCATACGCAGCATAATCGGCTGGGTTTCCGGATCGCCGAAGCGGCAGTTGAACTCGATAACCTTCGGGTTGCCCTGTTTGTCGATCATCAGACCTGCGTACAGGAAACCGGTGTAAGTGTTCCCTTCCGCTGCCATGCCTTTTACGGTTGGCCAGATGATGCGTTCCATGGTGCGCTGATGAACGTCGTCAGTCACCACCGGTGCCGGTGAGTAAGCGCCCATACCGCCGGTGTTCGGACCGGTATCGCCGTTGCCCACGCGTTTGTGGTCCTGGCTGGTGGCCATTGGCAGCACGTGCTCGCCGTCAACCATCACGATAAAGCTCGCTTCTTCACCGTCAAGGAACTCTTCGATAACGATACGGTGGCCCGCATCGCCAAAAGCGTTACCTGCCAGCATGTCATGAACGGCGGCTTCGGCTTCCTCCAGCGTCATCGCGACGATAACGCCTTTACCGGCGGCCAGGCCGTCGGCCTTGATAACGATCGGCGCGCCTTTCTCACGCAGATAGGCCAGCGCAGGCTCAATCTCGGTGAAGTTCTGATACTCCGCCGTCGGAATGTTATGACGGGCAAGGAAATCTTTGGTGAAGGCTTTGGAGCCTTCCAACTGTGCTGCACCTTCGGTTGGGCCGAAGATTTTCAGACCGGCAGCGCGAAACGCATCGACCACGCCAATTACCAGAGGCGCTTCTGGGCCAACGATGGTCAGATCGATCTTCTCATTTTGGGCAAAGCTCAGCAGCGCCGGAATATCGGTCACGCCGATTGCCACGTTTTGCAGCGCAGGTTCCAGCGCGGTGCCCGCGTTGCCTGGTGCGACAAATACCGTTTCGACTTTTGGCGACTGCGCCGCTTTCCAGGCCAGCGCGTGTTCGCGCCCGCCGTTGCCAATCACTAATACTTTCATCGTCTGCTCCGTGGATTAATGGCGGAAGTGGCGCATGTCGGTGAACACCATCGCTATGCCGTGCTCGTCGGCGGCAGCAATGACTTCATCATCACGGATAGAACCGCCCGGCTGGATCACGCAGGTCACACCGGCGGCGGCGGCGGCATCAATCCCATCGCGGAACGGGAAGAAGGCGTCGGATGCCATAGAGGAACCTTGAACTTCCAGACCTTCGTCGGCGGCTTTAATCCCGGCGATTTTTGCGGAATATACGCGGCTCATCTGGCCTGCGCCTATGCCGATAGTCATGTTCTCTTTGGCGTAAACAATGGCGTTGGATTTTACAAACTTAGCTACTTTCCAGCAGAACAGCGCATCGCGCAGTTCCTGTTCGGTCGGCTGACGTTTGGAAACTACGCGCAGTTCACCTTCGCTCACCATACCCAGGTCACGATCCTGAACCAGCAGACCGCCGTTAACGCGTTTGAAGTCCAGGCCCGGCACACGTTGTGCCCACTGACCGCAGGTCAGCACGCGGACGTTCTGTTTGGCGGCGGTGATTTTCAGTGCGTCTTCGGTTGCGGATGGCGCGATGATCACTTCCACGAACTGACGGGAAATGATGGCTTGAGCAGTTTCGGCATCCAGTTCGCGGTTGAAGGCGATGATGCCGCCGAACGCGGAGGTCGGGTCGGTTTTATAGGCGCGGTCGTAAGCATCGAGAATAGAGGTACTGACAGCCACGCCGCACGGGTTAGCGTGTTTGACGATCACACAGGCTGGCTCGTTGAATTCTTTTACGCACTCCAGCGCCGCATCGGTATCGGCGATGTTGTTGTAGGAAAGTGCTTTGCCCTGTACCTGCTGTGCGGTGGCAACGGACGCTTCTTTAACATTCTCTTCTATATAGAAGGCAGCCTGTTGGTGGCTGTTCTCGCCGTAGCGCATATCCTGCTTCTTAATGAAGTTCAGGTTCAGTGTACGTGGAAAGCGACCGGCGGCTTCTTTGCTTTCGCCGTGGTAGGCCGGAACCATGCTACCGAAGTAGTTGGCGATCATGCTGTCGTAAGCGGCGGTGTGTTCGAAGGCTTTAATCGCGAGGTCGAAACGCGTGTCGAGGGTCAGAGAACTGTCGTTGGCATCCATCTCTTTAATAATGGCGGCGTAGTCGCTGCTCTTCACAACGATAGCCACATCTTTATGGTTTTTGGCAGCGGAACGCACCATCGTCGGGCCGCCGATATCAATGTTTTCTACCGCATCTTCCAGCGAGCAGCCTTCACGGGCAACGGTCTCGGCGAACGGGTACAGGTTAACAACCACCATGTCGATAGGTGCGATGCCGTGCTGTTCCATAATCCCGTCGTCCTGACCGCGACGACCAAGAATGCCGCCATGGACTTTCGGATGCAGGGTCTTTACGCGTCCATCCATCATTTCCGGGAAGCCGGTGTAATCGGAAACTTCGGTCACTGGCAGACCTTTCTCAGCTAACAGGCGCGCAGTGCCACCTGTAGACAGCAGCTCCACACCGCGTGCGGAAAGTGCCTGAGCGAATTCGATGATACCGGCCTTGTCAGAAACACTGAGCAGAGCGCGGCGGACTGGACGACGTTGTTGCATGGTAAATCCCCTGGATTTGACTATTACAGAGAGCGTTAGGTGAATTCTTGGCTAAAAACTCAGCTAACGCCCCTTACGGGGCATCCTTGTTGTGCGGGGGCATTGTAACGAAAACGTTTGCGCAACGCTCGCGAATTTTTAATTTTCGATTTTGACCTCTTCTTTTTCCGTTGAAGGATGCTCATATAAACAGAGAAGTGCACAAACGATCGCGTGGTTTGTGGATAACTCTGTGTGTAAATGGGTATAAGGCGGGGTTTTGCTGTGGAATGCAGCGGTCAGTCATTTTTCTGTAATTTAAGGGTTGCGGGCCGCGGGAAACTCCCTATAATGCGCCTCCATCGACACGGCGGATGTGAATCACTTCACACAAACAGCCGGTTCGGTTGAAGAGAAAAACCTGAAAATGAGGGTTGACTCTGAAAGAGGAAAGCGTAATATACGCCACCTCGCGACAGAGCGCTAAAGCGCGTCGCACCTGCTCTTTAACAATTTATCAGACAATCTGTGTGGGCACTCGAAGATACGGATTCTTAACGTCGCAAGACGAAAAATGAATACCAAGTCTCTGAGTGAACACGTAATTCATTACGAAGTTTAATTCACGAGCATCAAACTTAAATTGAAGAGTTTGATCATGGCTCAGATTGAACGCTGGCGGCAGGCCTAACACATGCAAGTCGAACGGTAGCACAGAGGAGCTTGCTCCTTGGGTGACGAGTGGCGGACGGGTGAGTAATGTCTGGGAAACTGCCCGATGGAGGGGGATAACTACTGGAAACGGTAGCTAATACCGCATAACGTCGCAAGACCAAAGAGGGGGACCTTCGGGCCTCTTGCCATCGGATGTGCCCAGATGGGATTAGCTAGTAGGTGGGGTAACGGCTCACCTAGGCGACGATCCCTAGCTGGTCTGAGAGGATGACCAGCCACACTGGAACTGAGACACGGTCCAGACTCCTACGGGAGGCAGCAGTGGGGAATATTGCACAATGGGCGCAAGCCTGATGCAGCCATGCCGCGTGTATGAAGAAGGCCTTCGGGTTGTAAAGTACTTTCAGCGAGGAGGAAGGTGTTGTGGTTAATAACCGCAGCAATTGACGTTACTCGCAGAAGAAGCACCGGCTAACTCCGTGCCAGCAGCCGCGGTAATACGGAGGGTGCAAGCGTTAATCGGAATTACTGGGCGTAAAGCGCACGCAGGCGGTCTGTCAAGTCGGATGTGAAATCCCCGGGCTCAACCTGGGAACTGCATCCGAAACTGGCAGGCTAGAGTCTTGTAGAGGGGGGTAGAATTCCAGGTGTAGCGGTGAAATGCGTAGAGATCTGGAGGAATACCGGTGGCGAAGGCGGCCCCCTGGACAAAGACTGACGCTCAGGTGCGAAAGCGTGGGGAGCAAACAGGATTAGATACCCTGGTAGTCCACGCCGTAAACGATGTCGACTTGGAGGTTGTGCCCTTGAGGCGTGGCTTCCGGAGCTAACGCGTTAAGTCGACCGCCTGGGGAGTACGGCCGCAAGGTTAAAACTCAAATGAATTGACGGGGGCCCGCACAAGCGGTGGAGCATGTGGTTTAATTCGATGCAACGCGAAGAACCTTACCTACTCTTGACATCCAGAGAACTTAGCAGAGATGCTTTGGTGCCTTCGGGAACTCTGAGACAGGTGCTGCATGGCTGTCGTCAGCTCGTGTTGTGAAATGTTGGGTTAAGTCCCGCAACGAGCGCAACCCTTATCCTTTGTTGCCAGCGATTCGGTCGGGAACTCAAAGGAGACTGCCAGTGATAAACTGGAGGAAGGTGGGGATGACGTCAAGTCATCATGGCCCTTACGAGTAGGGCTACACACGTGCTACAATGGCATATACAAAGAGAAGCGACCTCGCGAGAGCAAGCGGACCTCATAAAGTATGTCGTAGTCCGGATTGGAGTCTGCAACTCGACTCCATGAAGTCGGAATCGCTAGTAATCGTGGATCAGAATGCCACGGTGAATACGTTCCCGGGCCTTGTACACACCGCCCGTCACACCATGGGAGTGGGTTGCAAAAGAAGTAGGTAGCTTAACCTTCGGGAGGGCGCTTACCACTTTGTGATTCATGACTGGGGTGAAGTCGTAACAAGGTAACCGTAGGGGAACCTGCGGTTGGATCACCTCCTTACCTTAAAGAACCGACCTTTGTAGTGCTCACACAGATTGTCTGATGAAAAGTAAATAGCAAGGCGTCTTGCGATTGAGACTTCAGTGTCCCCTTCGTCTAGAGGCCCAGGACACCGCCCTTTCACGGCGGTAACAGGGGTTCGAATCCCCTAGGGGACGCCACTTGCTGGTATGTGTGAGTGAAAGTCGCCGACCGAAGTATCTCAAAACAGACTTTCGAGTCTCGTTTGAGATATTTGCTCTTTAAAAATCTGGAACAAGCTGAAAATTGAAACGACACACTGTTTCATTTCTCCGTAAACAAGAAATGAAAAGCGGTGTGTTCGAGTCTCTCAAATTTTCGCAACACTGAAGTGTTTTACGAAACATCTTCGGGTTGTGAGGTTAAGCGACTAAGCGTACACGGTGGATGCCCTGGCAGTCAGAGGCGATGAAGGACGTGCTAATCTGCGATAAGCGTCGGTAAGGTGATATGAACCGTTATAACCGGCGATTTCCGAATGGGGAAACCCAGTGTGATTCGTCACACTATCATTACGTGAATACATAGCGTAATGAAGCGAACCGGGGGAACTGAAACATCTAAGTACCCCGAGGAAAAGAAATCAACCGAGATTCCCCCAGTAGCGGCGAGCGAACGGGGAGCAGCCCAGAGTCTGAATCAGCATGTGTGGTAGTGGAACGGTCTGGAAAGTCCGGCGATACAGGGTGATAGTCCCGTACACAAAAGTGCATGTGTTGTGAACTCGAAGAGTAGGGCGGGACACGTGGTATCCTGTCTGAATATGGGGGGACCATCCTCCAAGGCTAAATACTCCTGACTGACCGATAGTGAACCAGTACCGTGAGGGAAAGGCGAAAAGAACCCCGGCGAGGGGAGTGAAAAAGAACCTGAAACCGTGTACGTACAAGCAGTGGGAGCCTCTTTATGGGGTGACTGCGTACCTTTTGTATAATGGGTCAGCGACTTATATTCTGTAGCAAGGTTAACCGAATAGGGGAGCCGAAGGGAAACCGAGTCTTAACTGGGCGTTAAGTTGCAGGGTATAGACCCGAAACCCGGTGATCTAGCCATGGGCAGGTTGAAGGTTGGGTAACACTAACTGGAGGACCGAACCGACTAATGTTGAAAAATTAGCGGATGACTTGTGGCTGGGGGTGAAAGGCCAATCAAACCGGGAGATAGCTGGTTCTCCCCGAAAGCTATTTAGGTAGCGCCTCGTGAACTCATCTTCGGGGGTAGAGCACTGTTTCGGCTAGGGGGTCATCCCGACTTACCAACCCGATGCAAACTGCGAATACCGAAGAATGTTATCACGGGAGACACACGGCGGGTGCTAACGTCCGTCGTGAAGAGGGAAACAACCCAGACCGCCAGCTAAGGTCCCAAAGTCATGGTTAAGTGGGAAACGATGTGGGAAGGCACAGACAGCCAGGATGTTGGCTTAGAAGCAGCCATCATTTAAAGAAAGCGTAATAGCTCACTGGTCGAGTCGGCCTGCGCGGAAGATGTAACGGGGCTAAACCATGCACCGAAGCTGCGGCAGCGACACTATGTGTTGTTGGGTAGGGGAGCGTTCTGTAAGCCGTTGAAGGTGTGCTGTGAGGCATGCTGGAGGTATCAGAAGTGCGAATGCTGACATAAGTAACGATAATGCGGGTGAAAAACCCGCACGCCGGAAGACCAAGGGTTCCTGTCCAACGTTAATCGGGGCAGGGTGAGTCGACCCCTAAGGCGAGGCCGAAAGGCGTAGTCGATGGGAAACAGGTTAATATTCCTGTACTTGGTGTTACTGCGAAGGGGGGACGGAGAAGGCTATGTTAGCCGGGCGACGGTTGTCCCGGTTTAAGCATGTAGGCGGAGATTCCAGGTAAATCCGGAGTCTTGTTAACGCTGAGGTGTGATGACGAGGCACTACGGTGCTGAAGTAACAAATGCCCTGCTTCCAGGAAAAGCCTCTAAGCATCAGGTAACACAAAATCGTACCCCAAACCGACACAGGTGGTCAGGTAGAGAATACCAAGGCGCTTGAGAGAACTCGGGTGAAGGAACTAGGCAAAATGGTGCCGTAACTTCGGGAGAAGGCACGCTGATATGTAGGTGAAGTGATTTACTCATGGAGCTGAAATCAGTCGAAGATACCAGCTGGCTGCAACTGTTTATTAAAAACACAGCACTGTGCAAACACGAAAGTGGACGTATACGGTGTGACGCCTGCCCGGTGCCGGAAGGTTAATTGATGGGGTTATCCGTAAGGAGAAGCTCTTGATCGAAGCCCCGGTAAACGGCGGCCGTAACTATAACGGTCCTAAGGTAGCGAAATTCCTTGTCGGGTAAGTTCCGACCTGCACGAATGGCGTAATGATGGCCAGGCTGTCTCCACCCGAGACTCAGTGAAATTGAACTCGCTGTGAAGATGCAGTGTACCCGCGGCAAGACGGAAAGACCCCGTGAACCTTTACTATAGCTTGACACTGAACACTGGTCCTTGATGTGTAGGATAGGTGGGAGGCTTTGAAGTGTGGACGCCAGTCTGCATGGAGCCAACCTTGAAATACCACCCTTTAATGGCTGGTGTTCTAACGTAGACCCGTAATCCGGGTTGCGGACAGTGTCTGGTGGGTAGTTTGACTGGGGCGGTCTCCTCCTAAAGAGTAACGGAGGAGCACGAAGGTTAGCTAATCCTGGTCGGACATCAGGAGGTTAGTGCAAAGGCATAAGCTAGCTTGACTGCGAGAGTGACGGCTCGAGCAGGTGCGAAAGCAGGTCTTAGTGATCCGGTGGTTCTGAATGGAAGGGCCATCGCTCAACGGATAAAAGGTACTCCGGGGATAACAGGCTGATACCGCCCAAGAGTTCATATCGACGGCGGTGTTTGGCACCTCGATGTCGGCTCATCACATCCTGGGGCTGAAGTAGGTCCCAAGGGTATGGCTGTTCGCCATTTAAAGTGGTACGCGAGCTGGGTTTAGAACGTCGTGAGACAGTTCGGTCCCTATCTGCCGTGGGCGCTGGAGAATTGAGGGGGGCTGCTCCTAGTACGAGAGGACCGGAGTGGACGCATCACTGGTGTTCGGGTTGTCATGCCAATGGCATTGCCCGGTAGCTAAATGCGGAAGAGATAAGTGCTGAAAGCATCTAAGCACGAAACTTGCCCCGAGATGAGTTCTCCCTGACCCTTTAAGGGTCCTGAAGGAACGTTGAAGACGACGACGTTGATAGGTCGGGTGTGTAAGCGTAGCGATACGTTGAGCTAACCGATACTAATGAACCGTGAGGCTTAACCTTACAACGCCGAAGATGTTTTGGCGGATGAGACATCGAAATTCAGCTTGATTACAGATTACATCGACAGACCGAGAGGTGTGTTGATAAACAGAATTTGCCTGGCGGCTGTAGCGCGGTGGTCCCACCTGACCCCATGCCGAACTCAGAAGTGAAACGCCGTAGCGCCGATGGTAGTGTGGGGTCTCCCCATGCGAGAGTAGGGAACTGCCAGGCATCAAATAAAAGCGAAAGGCCCGGTCGAAAGACCGGGCCTTTTGTTTTATCTGTGGTCTGTCGGTGAGTGCTCTCCTGAGGAGGACAAATCCGCCGGGAGCGGATTTGAACGTTGCGCAGCAACGGCCCGGAGGGTGGCGGGCAGGACGCCCGCCATAAACTGCCAGGCATCAAATAAGTGAAGAAGCCCATCCTGCCGGATGGGCTTTTTTGCGTCTGCAGGGAATGAGAACTGCCGGATGCAGCGTACCGTTTTATCCAGCCCATCATGTTGTAACCGGTGTTCAGGCCTGAGAAGCGCAGCGCACCTGGCTCTCCCGGCAGCACATTGCCTGTTACGCGAACGACGAATAGCATTCTCCTTTTTTCTTTACTGCACTAATCTACAGCAAGGAGCCGTGAAACTTTCTCAACTTGAGGATGCAGGCTCGACATTCGCATGATTCCTGGGTATCTTCAGCTATCTGGATGTCTAAACGTTTAAACGTATGTAGTGAGGTTATCAGGTTATGCCAATTCGCGTGCAGGACGAGCTACCCGCCGTCAATTTCTTGCGTGAGGAAAACGTCTTTGTGATGACGTCATCTCGCGCTTCCGGTCAGGAAATTCGTCCACTGAAGGTGCTCATCCTCAACCTGATGCCCAAGAAGATTGAAACGGAAAACCAGTTCCTGCGTTTACTCTCTAACTCACCGTTGCAGGTAGATGTTCAGCTATTGCGCATTGATGCCCGCGAGTCACGCAACACCCCTACGGAGCATCTGAATAACTTTTACTGTAATTTCGAGGATATCTGCGATCAGAACTTTGATGGACTGATCGTGACCGGCGCGCCGTTGGGTCTGGTTGAATTTAATGACGTGGCTTACTGGCCGCAGATTAAACAAGTGCTTGAATGGGCGAAAGATCATGTTACATCGACGCTCTTTGTCTGTTGGGCGGTGCAAGCCGCATTGAATATCCTGTACGGAATTCCCAAGCAAACCCGTACGGATAAACTCTCAGGCGTCTATGAGCACCATATTCTTCATCCTCATGCGCTGCTGACGCGTGGATTTGATGATGCGTTCCTGGCCCCGCATTCGCGCTATGCCGATTTTCCTGCTGCCCTTATCAGGGACTACACCGATCTCGAGATTTTTGCCGAAACAGAAGAGGGAGATGCCTACCTGTTTGCCAGCAAAGATAAACGTATCGCCTTCGTAACGGGCCATCCTGAGTATGACGCCCATACACTCGGCAGTGAATATTTTCGTGACGTCGAAGCCGGCTTAACGCCGGAAGTGCCCTATAACTACTTCCCAAAAGATGACCCGCAAAATAAACCGCGGGCAACCTGGCGTAGCCACGGCAATCTGTTGTTTACCAACTGGCTCAACTATTACGTTTACCAGATCACGCCATATGATCTGCGTCACATGAATCCAACGCTGGATTAATCTTCTGTAACAGACGATCCTTAAGCGTTTCAGCATGTTGAATCAGGCACCTTCGGGTGCCTTTTTTATTTCCGAAACGCACCTCACTGTGTAATTAAATTTTATTTATATTGTTATCAATAAGTTAATTGATAATTAAATTAAAAATGGAAATTGTTTTTGATTTTGAAATTTAAATGAGTAGTCTTAGTTGTGCTGAACGAAAACCGCACAACGATCCTTCGTTCGCATTGGGGATGTGTTTGGATCAATGACGAGGAACTACGCAATGAATCAACAGGCAACGACAACCGATGAACTGATCTTCACCAGGCCGCGTGGCGAACAGGAACAGCAGATTCTGACCGCTGAAGCGGTGGAGTTTCTGACCGAGCTGGTGACAAGATTTACGCCAAAGCGGAATAAACTTCTGGCTGCACGTATCCAGCAGCAGCAGGATATTGATGACGGTAAGTTGCCTGACTTTATTTCGGAAACAGCTTCCATTCGCGAAGGCAGCTGGAAAATTCGCGGTATTCCTGATGATTTACTGGATCGCCGTGTAGAGATTACCGGACCGGTTGAGCGCAAGATGGTTATCAACGCGCTGAACGCGAACGTCAAAGTCTTTATGGCTGATTTTGAAGATTCGCTGGCTCCTGAGTGGAGCAAAGTTATCGACGGGCAAATCAACTTGCGCGATGCAGTCAATGGCACCATTAGCTACACCAACGAAGCCGGTAAAATTTATCAACTCAAACCCAATCCGGCCCTGTTAGTGTGCCGCGTTCGCGGTCTGCACCTGCCGGAAAAACACGTCACCTGGCGTGGCGAATCGATCCCGGGCAGCCTGTTCGACTTTGCCCTCTATTTCTTCCACAACTACAAAACGTTGCTGGCAAAAGGCAGTGGCCCTTATTTCTATCTACCCAAAACGCAGGCCTGGCAAGAAGCGGCATGGTGGAGTGAAGTGTTCAGCTATGCAGAGGATCGCTTTAATCTGACGCGCGGCACAATTAAAGCGACCCTGCTGATTGAAACGCTGCCAGCCGTTTTCCAGATGGACGAAATTCTGCACGCGCTGCGTGACCACATTGTGGGCCTGAACTGCGGTCGCTGGGACTACATTTTCAGTTATATCAAAACACTGAAGAACCACCCGGATCGCGTGTTGCCGGACCGTCAGGTGGTGACGATGGATAAGCCATTCCTCAGTGCGTATTCGCGTCTGCTGATCAAAACCTGTCATAAACGCGGCGCGTTCGCGATGGGCGGCATGGCCGCGTTCATTCCCAGCAAAGATGCGGAACGTAACAACCAGGTTCTGACCAAGGTAAAAGCGGACAAAGCGCTGGAAGCCAATAACGGTCATGACGGCACATGGATTGCCCATCCAGGACTGGCAGATACCGCAATGGCGGTGTTCAACGACGTACTCGGTGAAAATAAAAATCAGCTGTTCGTGACCCGTGAAGAAGATGCGGCGATTACCGCAGAACAATTGCTGGCACCCTGTGAAGGTGAGCGTACTGAAGAAGGCATGCGTGCCAACATTCGTGTCGCGGTGCAGTACATCGAAGCGTGGATCTCCGGTAATGGCTGCGTACCGATTTATGGTCTGATGGAAGATGCGGCCACCGCCGAAATCTCTCGTACTTCCATCTGGCAGTGGATCCACCACCAGAAAACGCTCAGCAACGGCAAACCGGTTACCAAACCGTTGTTCCGCCAGATGCTGGCCGAAGAGATGCTGGTGATTCAGGAGGAACTGGGCGAACACCGCTACAGCAGCGGGCGTTTTGACGACGCCGCGCGCCTGATGGAGCAAATCACCACTTCCGACGAGTTAATTGACTTCCTGACGTTACCGGGCTATCGCCTGTTGGCCTAATTTACCCACAATTTATCCTAATGGAGCATCTGCACATGAAAACCCGTACTCAACAAATCGAAGAATTACAGAAAGAATGGACTCAACCGCGCTGGGAAGGCATCACCCGCCCCTATAGCGCGGAGGAAGTGGTGAAATTACGTGGCTCGGTCAACCCGGAATGCACGCTGGCGCAGCTTGGCGCGGCGAAAATGTGGCGTCTGCTACACGGCGAATCGAAGAAAGGTTATATCAACAGCCTCGGTGCGCTGACTGGTGGTCAGGCGCTGCAGCAAGCGAAAGCTGGTATTGAAGCGGTCTACCTTTCAGGCTGGCAGGTGGCGGCAGATGCCAACCTGGCGTCCAGCATGTATCCGGATCAATCGTTGTATCCAGCGAACTCCGTTCCGGCGGTGGTGGACAGGATCAACAACACATTCCGTCGTGCCGATCAGATCCAATGGTCAACTGGTATTGAGCCGAACGATCCGCGCTATGTGGATTACTTCCTGCCGATCGTTGCCGATGCGGAAGCGGGTTTTGGCGGGGTACTGAACGCGTTTGAACTAATGAAATCGATGATTGAGGCTGGTGCAGCGGCCGTTCACTTCGAAGATCAGCTCGCATCGGTGAAAAAATGTGGTCACATGGGCGGCAAAGTCCTGGTGCCGACTCAGGAAGCTATCCAGAAACTGGTGGCAGCCCGTCTGGCTGCAGACGTTATGGGCGTTCCGACGCTGGTGATTGCGCGTACCGATGCTGACGCAGCCGATCTGATTACGTCTGATTGCGACCCATACGATAGCGAGTTCATCACTGGCGAACGTACCAGCGAAGGGTTCTACCGTACGCATGCGGGTATTGAGCAGGCGATCAGCCGTGGCCTGGCCTACGCACCGTATGCGGATCTGGTGTGGTGTGAAACCTCCACGCCGGACCTCGAACTGGCGAAGCGCTTTGCCGATGCTATTCATGCGAAATTCCCAGGCAAACTGCTGGCCTACAACTGTTCGCCATCGTTTAACTGGCAGAAAAACCTGGATGACAAAACCATTGCCAGCTTCCAGCAACAGCTGTCCGATATGGGTTACAAATACCAGTTCATTACGCTGGCGGGTATCCACAGCATGTGGTTCAACATGTTCGACCTCGCGCATTCCTATGCGCAGGGTGAGGGCATGCGCCACTACGTTGAGAAGGTTCAGCAGCCGGAATTTGCGGCGGCTAAAGATGGTTACACCTTCGTGTCCCATCAGCAGGAAGTAGGGACAGGCTACTTCGACAAAGTAACCACCATCATTCAGGGCGGCACTTCTTCAGTGACCGCGCTGACCGGCTCGACTGAAGAATCGCAGTTTTGATCAATGCCCGGTGGCGCTGCGCTTACCGGGCCTACGAAAGGATGTAGGCCGGATAAGCGAATGCGCCATCCGGCATGACATTGTGCCGGATGGGAGAAATTGATGACGCGTGGCCTGGAATTACTGATTGCTCAGACGATTTTGCAAGGTTTCGACGCCCAGTACGGGCGTTTTCTGGAAGTGACCTCCGGCGCGCAGCAGCGTTTTGAACATGCCGACTGGCACGCGGTTCAGCAGGCGATGAAAAGTCGTATCCACCTTTACGATCATCATGTGGGTCTGGTGGTGGAGCAACTGCGCTGCATTACTGATGGCAAAAGTACCGACGCGGATTTTTTACTTCGCGTGAAAGAGCATTACACCCGGCTATTGCCAGATTACCCACGCTTCGAGATTGCGGAGAGTTTCTTTAACTCCGTCTATTGCCGGTTATTTGACCACCGCTCGCTGACTCCCGAGCGACTGTTTATTTTCAGCTCTCAGCCAGAGCGCCGTTTTCGCACGATCCCACGCCCGTTGGCGAAAGACTTTTTTCCCGATACCGGCTGGGAGTGGCTGCTTACGCGCGTCCTCAGCGATCTGCCCTTGCGTCTGCCGTGGCAGAACAGACATCGGGATATCCACTACATCATCGAACACCTGACCGAAACGCTGGGGGCGGATGTGTTGCAGCGCAGTCATTTGCAGGTGGCGAACGAACTGTTTTATCGCAACAAGGCCGCCTGGCTGGTCGGTAAGTTGATTACCCCTTCCGGGACGCTGCCGTTTTTACTGCCAATTCACCGTACTGACGAGGGTGAACTGTTTGTCGATACCTGCCTGACCACGACGGCGGAAGCCAGTATCGTGTTTGGCTTCGCCCGCTCGTATTTTATGGTTTACGCCCCACTGCCCGCCGCGTTAGTGGAGTGGCTGCGCGAGATCCTGCCCGGTAAAACCACCGCTGAATTGTATATGGCGATCGGCTGTCAGAAACACGCGAAGACCGAAAGTTACCGCGAATATCTGCTCTATCTTGCCCATTGCGATGAGCAATTTATCGAAGCGCCGGGGATCCGCGGCATGGTGATGCTGGTATTTACCCTGCCAGGCTTCGACCGCGTCTTTAAAGTCATCAAAGACAAATTTGCGCCGCAAAAAGAGATGTCGGCCGCCCACGTCCGCGCCTGTTATCAACTGGTCAAGGAGCACGATCGTGTCGGGCGGATGGCTGACACTCAGGAGTTCGAGAACTTTGTGCTGGATAAACGGCAAATCGATCCGTCGCTGATGGCGCTGTTGCTACAGGAAGCCCCGGAAAAAATTACCGATCTCGGCGATCAGATCGTCATTCGCCATCTGTATATCGAACGACGGATGGTGCCGCTGAATATCTGGCTGGAGCAGGTCGAAGGCCAGCAACTGCGCGATGCAATTGAAGAGTACGGCAATGCCATTCGTCAGCTGGCCGCCGCCAATATTTTCCCCGGCGATATGCTGTTTAAGAACTTCGGCGTGACTCGCCACGGGCGCGTGGTGTTCTACGACTACGATGAAATTTGCTACATGACGGAGGTGAATTTCCGTCATATCCCGCCGCCGCGCTACCCGGAAGATGAGATGAGCGCTGAACCGTGGTATAGCGTATCCCCGGGGGATGTCTTCCCGGAAGAGTTTCGTCACTGGCTATGCGCTGACCCGCGTATCGGGCCGCTATTTGAAGAGATGCATGCTGACCTGTTCAGCGCTGACTACTGGCGAGGTCTGCAAACGCGGATCCGTGAAGGGCACGTGGAAGATGTTTACGCCTACCGGCGCAAACAGCGGTTTTGCATCAGATTTGCGGCTTGATGCCCGGCAACCCTTTCTTAACGAAATCCGCCGTATGCCAGCGTGACTTCTTTCGCCGCTTTGATCGCCATGGCGCCAAACTCGGTCACTCGATCGTCGGTAATGCGCGAAATGGGTCCGGAGATGGAAATAGCGGCAAACGGCTCGCGGTGTTCATCATAAATGCACGACGCCACGCAGCGCAGACCCAGCGCATGCTCCTCATCATCAAAGGAGTAGCCGCGCTTGCGCGTCTGGGCTAAATCCTCTTTCAGATGCACCGGCGACACCAGCGTGGCGTGGGTGTATGCGTGCAGCCCTTTACGGTGCAGCAGGCCAGTCACCTGTTCTTCACTCAGTTGGGATAAAAACGCCTTACCCGCACCGGAGGCGTGCATCGGCAGTTTGCCGCCGATAGGCGCGGACATACGCATCAGTTGGGTACACTGCACCTGGTCGATAATAATGGCCTGATGGTCGCTTTGATCTAACACGGCCAGGTTTACCGTCTCACCGGAGTCTTCCATCAGCTTGCGCAGGATCGGGTGGACAATCGCCAGCAAATTACGGCTTTGCAAAAAGCTGCTGCCGACGATAAACGCATGCGCACCCACGGCCCAGTGGCCTAATTCACCCACCTGACGGACAAATCCTTGCTGCTGCATGGTGGTCAACAAACGGTGAGTCGTGGAGTTTGGCAAACCGGCCTGCTGTGCCAGCTCGGTTAGTGCCACGCTGCCGTTGGATTCTGCAATCCACTCCAGTAGCTTCAGGCCGCGAGTCAGAGACTGAACCTGCCCGGTTGCAGGCGTAGTAGCAGCGGCGGGTTTTCTACCGCGTTTCGCGGGGATTGTGGCAACCATGGCGGACTCCTTTTCTGTATCGTGGAAATCATTTTCGTTTTATTCAATTATAATGCAAGAATTCCTGTACTGATCGGATGAGTGAAGCTGAACATGTCTCATGTTGGCCGTTGTTCTCTTTTCCACCTCTCAGGTTTGTGCCAGTATGGTCTGTTGAGTTTTTTTCGGTCTGGTTGAGCGTTGTCGGGAGCGAGTGTGAGCAGCAAAGTTGAACAATTACGTCAGCAGTTAAATGAACGTATTCTGGTGCTGGACGGCGGTATGGGCACCATGATCCAGGGATATCGTCTGAGCGAAGAGGATTTCCGCGGCGAACGCTTTGCCGACTGGCCGTGCGATCTGAAAGGCAACAACGACCTGTTGGTGCTCAGCAAACCTGAGGTGATCGCCGCCATCCATAACGCCTATTTTGAGGCGGGCGCGGATATCATCGAAACCAACACCTTTAACTCCACGACTATCGCCATGGCGGATTACCAGATGGAATCCCTGTCGGCGGAAATCAACTTTGCAGCAGCCAAACTGGCGCGCGCAGCGGCAGACGAATGGACGGCACGCACACCGGAAAAACCGCGCTATGTCGCGGGTGTGCTTGGTCCAACCAACCGTACGGCGTCTATCTCGCCTGACGTCAACGACCCGGCTTACCGCAATATTACCTTTGATCAGCTGGTGGCCGCCTACCGTGAATCCACCAAAGCGCTGGTGGAAGGTGGCAGCGACCTGATCCTGATTGAAACCGTCTTCGATACCCTGAACGCCAAAGCCGCTATTTTCGCGGTTAAAACCGAGTTCGAAGCGCTGGGCGTTGAGTTGCCGATTATGCTCTCCGGCACTATCACCGATGCTTCCGGGCGTACGCTCTCCGGTCAGACAACCGAAGCGTTCTATAACTCACTGCGCCACGCCGATGCGCTGACCTTCGGTCTGAACTGCGCCTTAGGCCCGGACGAGTTGCGCCAGTACGTGCAGGAGCTGTCGCGCATTGCCGAATGCTATGTTACCGCGCACCCGAACGCCGGGTTGCCGAACGCCTTTGGCGAATACGATCTCGATGCCGACACCATGGCGGCGCAAATACGCGAGTGGGCGCAAGCGGGCTTCCTCAACGTGGTTGGCGGCTGCTGCGGCACCACGCCGGAACACATCGCCGCGATGAGCCGCGCAGTGGAAGGCTTGCCGCCGCGCCGCTTGCCGGAAATCCCGGTAGCCTGCCGTCTGTCTGGCCTTGAACCGTTGAATATTGGCGACGATAGCCTGTTTGTGAACGTCGGCGAGCGTACCAACGTCACCGGTTCGGCGAAATTTAAGCGACTGATCAAAGAAGAGAAATACAACGAAGCGCTGGATGTCGCCCGTCAGCAGGTGGAAAGTGGCGCACAGATTATCGATATCAACATGGATGAGGGGATGCTCGACGCCGAAGCGGCGATGGTGCGTTTTCTCAACCTTATCGCCGGTGAGCCGGATATCGCCCGCGTGCCGATTATGATCGACTCCTCAAAATGGGACGTCATCGAAAAAGGGCTGAAGTGCATTCAGGGTAAAGGCATCGTTAACTCCATCTCGATGAAAGAGGGGGTTGAGACCTTTATCCACCACGCGAAGTTGCTGCGACGCTACGGTGCCGCAGTGGTGGTGATGGCCTTTGACGAGCAGGGGCAGGCCGACACCCGAGCGCGTAAAATTGAGATTTGCCGACGGGCGTACAAAATTCTTACCGAAGAGGTAGGCTTCCCGCCGGAAGACATCATCTTCGACCCGAACATCTTTGCGGTCGCGACCGGGATTGATGAGCACAACAACTACGCCCAGGACTTTATCGGCGCCTGTGAGGACATCAAACGCGAACTACCGCACGCGCTGATCTCCGGCGGCGTCTCCAACGTGTCGTTCTCCTTCCGTGGTAACGACCCGGTTCGTGAAGCCATTCACGCGGTATTCCTTTACTACGCCATTCGCAACGGCATGGACATGGGGATCGTCAACGCCGGACAACTGGCGATTTACGACGACCTGCCCGCCGAGCTGCGCGATGCGGTTGAAGATGTGATCCTCAACCGTCGTGACGATGGCACCGAGCGTCTGCTGGAGCTGGCTGAGAAATATCGCGGTAGCAAAACTGATGACACTGCCAATGCCCAGATGGCGGAATGGCGCAGTTGGGACGTGAAAAAGCGCCTCGAATATTCGCTGGTGAAAGGCATTACCGAATTTATTGAGCAGGATACTGAAGAAGCTCGCCAGCAGGCCGCGCGTCCGATCGAGGTGATTGAAGGGCCGCTGATGGACGGGATGAACGTGGTTGGCGATCTGTTTGGCGAGGGCAAAATGTTCCTGCCGCAGGTGGTGAAATCCGCCCGCGTGATGAAGCAGGCGGTGGCCTACCTCGAACCGTACATTGAGGCCAGCAAAGAGAAAGGCTCCAGCAACGGCAAGATGGTCATTGCTACCGTGAAAGGCGATGTGCACGATATCGGCAAAAACATCGTTGGTGTGGTGCTGCAATGTAACAACTACGAAATCGTCGATCTTGGCGTGATGGTGCCAGCGGAGAAAATCCTCAGAACGGCACGTGAAGTGAATGCCGATCTGATTGGTCTTTCCGGGCTGATTACCCCGTCGCTGGACGAAATGGTCAACGTGGCGAAAGAGATGGAGCGCCAGGGTTTCACTATTCCATTGCTGATTGGCGGCGCGACCACCTCAAAAGCGCACACGGCGGTGAAAATAGAGCAGAACTACAGTGGTCCGACGGTTTATGTGCAGAACGCCTCGCGTACCGTTGGCGTAGTCGCCGCACTCCTCTCTGACACTCAGCGCGATGACTTTGTCGCCCGTACGCGTAAAGAGTACGAAACCGTGCGTATCCAGCATGCGCGTAAGAAACCGCGGACCCCACCAGTAACGTTACAGGCTGCCCGCGACAACGATCTGGCCTTCGACTGGGAAAACTACACGCCGCCGGTGGCGCACCGCCTCGGCGTACAGAGCGTTGAAGCCAGCATCGAAACGCTGCGCAACTACATCGACTGGACGCCGTTCTTTATGACCTGGTCGCTGGCCGGGAAATACCCGCGCATCCTCGAAGATGAGGTGGTGGGAGAAGAGGCGAAACGTCTGTTCAAAGACGCCAATGACATGTTGGATAAACTCAGCGCTGAGAAAACCCTGAATCCGCGCGGCGTGGTGGGCTTGTTCCCGGCTAACCGCGTGGGGGACGACATCGAGATTTACCGTGACGAGACGCGTACGCACGTCATCAACGTCAGTCATCACCTGCGCCAGCAGACGGAAAAAGTCGGTTTCGCCAACTACTGCCTGTCTGACTTTGTTGCGCCGAAACTGAGCGGCAAAGCGGATTACATCGGTGCTTTCGCAGTTACCGGCGGTCTGGAGGAAGATGCACTGGCGGACGCCTTCGAAGCCCAGCATGACGACTACAACAAGATCATGGTGAAAGCGATTGCCGACCGCCTGGCGGAAGCGTTCGCGGAATATCTGCACGAGCGCGTGCGTAAAGTCTACTGGGGCTATGCGGCGAATGAGAACCTCAGTAACGAGGAGCTGATCCGCGAAAACTACCAGGGAATTCGCCCGGCGCCGGGCTATCCGGCGTGTCCGGAACACACCGAAAAGGCCACCATCTGGGAACTGCTGGATGTAGAAGCGCACACCGGGATGAAGCTCACCGAATCCTTCGCGATGTGGCCAGGTGCGTCGGTTTCCGGCTGGTATTTCAGTCATCCAGACAGCAAGTACTACGCCGTGGCGCAAATCCAGCGCGATCAGGTTGAAGATTACGCCTTCCGTAAAGGCATGAGCGTGGCGGAAGTCGAACGTTGGTTAGCGCCTAATCTGGGCTATGACGCTGACTGATTCACAAAACTGTCATCTTTATTTACAACAAACAGGGCACTCAATGAGTGCCTTGTCTCTTTATTACGTTTAAACCCTTATACTGAAAGAACGTTCATCGGTACTGCTTGCCGGATGGCGGCGTAAACACCTTATCCGGCTACTGGCATATTTTTGTAGGCCTGATAAGCGTGGCGTCATCAGGTGTTATGTCATCGCTATGAGCCTCAGGAACATATAACGATAAGGAGAACCTGATTCCGTGCTAACTCTGTTACACCTGCTTTCTGCTGTCTCTATGCTGGTTTGGGGTACGCATATTGTGCGCACCGGCGTGATGCGCGTCTTCGGCGCCCGCTTGCGTACCGTACTCAGCCGTAGTGTTGAAAAGAAGCCGCTCGCCTTTTGTGCGGGTATCGGCGTGACGGCGCTGGTACAAAGCAGCAACGCCACCACCATGCTGGTGACCTCGTTTGTCGCGCAGGACCTCGTCGCGCTCACCCCTGCGCTGGTGATTGTACTCGGCGCCGACGTCGGGACCGCGCTGATGGCGCGTATCCTGACCTTCGATCTCTCCTGGCTGTCGCCACTGCTGATTTTTATCGGCGTGATCTTCTTTCTCGGACGTAAGCAGTCCCGTGTGGGGCAACTGGGGCGGGTTGGTATTGGACTGGGGTTGATTTTACTGGCGCTGGAACTGATTGTGCAGGCGGTAACACCGATCACCCAGGCTAACGGCGTACAGGTTATTTTCGCCTCGCTCACCGGCGATATCATGCTGGATGCGCTGATTGGCGCTATGTTCGCGATTATCAGTTACTCCAGCCTTGCGGCGGTGCTGCTGACGGCAACGCTGACCGCGGCAGGCATTATCTCGTTCCCGGTGGCGTTGTGTCTGGTGATTGGCGCCAACCTCGGCTCTGGCCTGCTGGCGATGCTTAATAACAGCGCCGCTAACGCCGCCGCCCGCCGTGTGGCGCTCGGTAGCCTGCTGTTTAAGCTGGTGGGAAGCCTGATTATCCTGCCGTTTGTTCATCCGCTGGCCAATCTGATGGATGAACTGCCGTTACCGAAATCTGAACTGGTTATTTACTTCCATGTCTTCTACAACCTGGTGCGCTGCGTGGCGATGGTGCCGTTCGCAGAACCGATGGCGCGTTTTTGTAAGCGCATCATCCGCGATGAGCCGGAGCTGGATGCGCATCTGAAGCCCAAGCATCTGGACGTCAGTGCGCTGGATACGCCGACGCTGGCCCTGGCCAATGCCGCTCGTGAAGCTCTGCGCATCGGCGACGCGATGGAGCAGATGATGGACGGGCTGAAGAAGGTGATGCACGGCGAGCCGCGTGAAGAGAAAGAGCTGCGCAGGATGGCGGACGACATTAACGTGCTATACACGGCAATCAAGCTTTATCTGGCGCGGATGCCAAAGGATGAACTGGCGGAAGAGGAATCACGCCGTTGGGCGGAGATTATCGAAATGTCGCTTAACCTCGAGCAGGCTTCCGATATTGTCGAACGTATGGGCAGTGAGATAGCGGATAAGTCGCTGGCTGCCCGTCGCGCATTCTCTGTGGAAGGATTGAAAGAGCTGGATGCGCTCTTCGATCAGCTGCTCAGCAATCTGCAGCTGGCGATGTCGGTGTTCTTCTCTGGTGACGTGACCAGCGCCCGACGTCTGCGCCGTAGCAAGCACCGTTTCCGTATTCTCAACCGTCGGTATTCGCATGCGCACGTTGACCGTCTGCATCAGCAGAACGTGCAGAGCATCGAGACCAGCTCCTTGCACCTGGCGCTGCTGGGCGATATGCAGCGTCTGAACTCGCTGTTTTGTTCCGTGGCTTATAGCGTGCTGGAACAGCCGGATGAGGACGATGAGCGCGACGATTATTGAGTGAGGTGGACCGGGTGGCCGGATAAGGCATTTATGCCGTTATCCGGCAACGTCGGTTAGAAGCAGTGACCTGCTTCGAGGGCAACCGCGTCTTCACCCGCTTTAAAGACGTAAGTGGTGTTCGGACCGCCAAGAACCGCCTGGCCGTTACTCACCTTAATCCAGTTTCCTTCCGGCAAACCAATTACCGTCAGCTCTGGTGCCACAACCAGCAGCTCGCGAATACGCTGTTCACGCGTTTCGCCTTTGTGGCCTTCCGGAAGCGCATTGGTGAAATGTGGGTTAATCTGCAGCGGGAACAGACCCAGGGCATCAAAACCTTTTGGATCGACAATCGGCATGTCGTTGGTGGTGCGGATGGTCTGGCAGGCGAGGTTAGAACCTGCGCTCCAGCCGATGTACAGCGCACCGCGTTTGACGACATCCACAATCGGCGCCAGCAGTCCGCGCTCGCGGCTCTCTTTCAGTAACTGGAAGGTGTTACCCCCGCCGACAATCACCAGCTCTGCGTTTTCAATGGCAGCGATCGGATCGGCAACGGTATGAATGCCAGTAACGTTGACGCCCATTGGCGCAAAGATGGCTGCCGTTTTCGCCGTGTATTCATCCCAGGTTTGCGTCACGCCAGCGAACGGAATAAACACCGCCGTACGGCGACCATTCAGCTGCTCAGCAATCAGCGGTAGCGCATGTTCCATCCAGCCTTTGCCCGGCAGCGTCGAGTTACTCAATAAAAGCAGTTCCATCATTTCTCCATGTAATCAGAAAATTACAAACCGCGCTAATGCTACCACTATCAGCGTAACGCCTTACTGATATGGCTCACGATGTTGGAAGGGGGAAAGCCGAACGGGTTAACCACAACCTCCTGTTGGAAAAGCCCGTTCAGACTTAACAACGATCAATCTATTGAAACAGCGTCCTTTTGCGTAGTGGCAAACGCCAGGCCTTCGTCCTCCCAGCCCTTAATACCACCAATCATTATTTTCACCGGTCGACCTAGCTGCGCCAACTTCAGCGCCGCGCGATCGGCCCCGTTACAGTGTGGGCCAGCGCAATAGACGACAAACAGTGTGTCCTGTGGCCATTTTTTCAAGGATTCCGTATTTATCAGTCGATGGGGAAGATGAATCGCGCCAGGGATATGACAACGGGAAAAACTCTCTGCACTCCCCACTACATGTAAAAGCACAAAATCTTTGTCGTCAGCAGCCATCGCGGAATGAACGTCAGAACAATCCGTCTCCATATTCAGACGTTGCTGGAAATGGGCGATAGCTTGTGCAGATGAAGCGGCTGGAATATCAGTTACGGTACTCATATTGTTGTTTTCTCTTGTGGTGAAATCAGCTGTTGTGTTACCTCTTATCTCATCAAAAAATTAACCTCGAAACACCCTCTGACCATGACAGATTCCGCCAGGATCATGACAACATCTTCTCGCCCGTTGGTCGTTGCACTCGCTTATGACGGGCTATGTACTTTCGAGTTTGGCGTCGCAGTGGAAGTTTTTGGGCTTCCGCGACCTGAACTGGGAGAGAGCTGGTATCGTTTTGCCGTGGCTTCGGTTGATCAAGGTGAATTAAGGGCAACTGGTGGGGTTCGTATCGTGGTGGACGGTGGATATGAATTGCTGCAGGAAGCAGACACTATTGTCATTCCTGGCTGGCGTGACGTGAGCTCACCGGTCCCGGAAGCATTATGCGATGCGCTTCGTGAAGCACATCAACGCGGTTGTCGAGTCATCTCTATCTGTTCTGGTGTATTTGTTCTGGCTGCGGCAGGTTTGCTGGATGACCGTAAGGCGACGACGCACTGGCGTTACGTCAGTGAACTCCAGCGACGCTTTCCCGCCATCAACGTCGTGGAAGATGTCCTGTATGTCGGTGACCACGACGTGCTCACTTCGGCAGGTAGTGCGGCAGGGATTGATTTATGTTTGCATGTGGTGCGCACTGATTTTGGACTTGAGATTGCCAATAACGTGGCCCGTCGCCTGGTGCTGCAGCCCCACAGGGATGGCAGCCAGACTCAGCAGCAACTGCGTCCTGTTGCCCGCAGTCGGGAAAGCCAGCGTTTTGGTCTTTTGCTTGACTGGTTACATAACAATATCGCGCAGAAGCATACTCTTGACGCTCTGGCCAGCCAGGTCGGTATGAGTCCCCGAACGTTGATGCGGCGATTTCAGGAGTCAACGGGGCTTACTCCCGCACGTTGGCTGATGAATGAACGGCTAAACCGTGCGCAGCAGGCGCTCAATACATCCCATATCAGTATTGAGCAGATCGCGCAGCAAACCGGGTTCGGCAGCGCAAACTCTTTGCGTTACCACTTTCAAAAACGATTTGGTATCAGCCCGCAGGCATTACGTAATCAGATGCGATAGCACATTTTCACGCTCTGCTTTTTTATCCCCCGCAAGGTAGGGTATATTTCGCTGTCAAAGGAGAAATTATGCTGCCCGACTCATCCATCCGATTAAATAAATACATCAGTGAAAGCGGAATCTGCTCGCGCCGCGAGGCGGATCGCTTTATCGAACAAGGGAATGTCTTCCTGAATGGTAAACGCGCCACCATTGGCGATCAGGTGATGCCTGGCGACGTCGTAAAAGTGAATGGTCGGTTGATTGAGCCGCGTGAAGCGGAAGATCTGGTTTTTATCGCGCTGAACAAGCCGGTAGGGATTGTCAGCACCACTGAAGACAGCGAACGCGACAACATTGTTGATTTCGTTAACCACAGCAAGCGCGTGTTCCCGATCGGTCGTCTGGACAAAGATTCCCAGGGACTTATCTTTCTGACCAACCACGGCGACCTGGTGAATAAAATCCTGCGTGCCGGTAACGATCACGAAAAAGAGTATCTGGTGACGGTAGATAAGCCGGTCACTGATGACTTTATCCGTGGGATGAGTGCCGGTGTGCCAATCCTTGGCACCGTTACCAAGAAATGTAAGGTCAAGAAAGAAGCGCCGTTTGTGTTTCGTATCACGCTGATTCAGGGGCTGAACCGCCAGATCCGTCGTATGTGCGAGCACTTTGGCTATGAAGTTACTAAGCTTGAGCGTACACGTATCATGAACGTTGGTCTGTCCGGCCTGCCGCTGGGTGAATGGCGCGACCTGACGGATGACGAACTGATCGACCTGTTCAAGCTGATTGAGAACTCGTCCTCAGAAGCCAAACCGAAGGCGAAAGCGAAGCCAAAAACCGCAGGCATTAAGCGCCCGGTGGTGAAAATCGAAAAATCGGCTGAGAAAGAGAAATCGCGCCCGGCGGCAAACGGGAAGCGTTTTACCTCGCCGGGGCGTAAGAAGAAAGGGCGTTAACGTCTGCCGCGCGTTGGCGTATTCGCTGACCAGGAAAATGATGCTTCCGCATCCGGTTTATAAGCCTGCTTTTTCTTCAACTGGCGGGCTTTTTTAGCTTCTGCTTCACGCAAGGCCATCAGTTTATCGATGTACTCTTTCTTGATGCTGTTGGTCTCAGCGTTGGTCAGCAGCCGACCATGCGCAATGCGCGCGCGGTCGAGCAGCGTTTTCAGTTCACGCTGTTCGCGTTCGGTCATCTCTTTTTGGGTAATGCGGGGGAGTGCCATAAGGGTGCCCTCTGTTAGCCGATATCCGCAGTGTACGGCAAAGTGCAGAGGCTGGGTAGGCCGGATAAGGTGTTAGCCGCTATCCGGCCTGCCGCCGTCAATTAGCGGCGTTCTTTTTCTTTAATCGGTTTACCGGACCAGTAACCTGCCAGCAGCGAACCGGAAAGGTTATGCCAGACCGAGAACAACGCGCCGGGTAGGGCCGCAAGCGGGCCAAAGTAGATTTTGCCCAGCGCAGCGGCAAGCCCTGAATTCTGCATGCCCACTTCAATAGCCAACGTACGACAGGTTGACTCGTCGAAACCAAACAGTTTTCCGCCCCAGTAGCCGCCGAGCAAGCCAATGGTGTTATGCAGGATCACGGCGATAATCACCACAAAGCCGACGGACGCAATGTGCGAGGCAGAACCCGCCACGACGGCGCTGATGATCGCCAGGATGCACAGCATAGAAAACGCCGGCAGATACGGTTCCACGGCTTTTACGACGCGTGGGAACAGATGGTGAATGACCAGTCCCAAAGCAATCGGAATGACCACGATCTGCAGAATACTCAGCAGCATACCCATCACATCCACCTGGATATGCGCGTCGACATACAGCCGTGTCAGCAGCGGCGTGGCGACAACGCCGACCAGCGTTGAAACCGATGAAATAGTCACGGAGAGCGCCACATCACCTTTTGCCAGATAGATCATGACGTTCGATGCGGTTCCGCTGGCGACGCTACCGACCAGCACCATCCCTGCCGACAGTTCCGGCGGCATATTAAATGCCAGCGCCAAAATCCATGCGGCGAGCGGCATCACCAGATAGTGCAGGAAAATACCCGCCGCGACCGGTGCGGGGCGTGAAAGTACGCGTTTAAAGTCGTCCACCTTCAGGTGAACGCCCATGCCGAACATGATCAGCATCAGCAACGACGGTACGAATGGCCCGACAGGCGTAAAGGTGGAGGGCGTGTAATACGCAATAACAGAGAGCAGCAGCGCCCATAACGGGAACAGCCGCGTGAGAGTAGCGAGCATGTTATCTTCCTTGCGATTGAAATGTGTTGTGTTGTTATAAAAAAGCCGGGTTCGAGCCCGGCTATAGTTATTGTTTATCGCGTGATGAAATATTATTCAAACAAATTATGATGTAGCTTCTGTACCACCTGTTCGGCTTCGCTACCGGGCACCAGGAAGCACAGGTTATGGCTGGACGCGCCGTAGCAAATCATGCGGATGTTGAACGGCTCCAGTACACCAAATACCTCTTTACCCACGCCGCAGGCTTTGGACAGGTCGTTGCCAATCAACGCCACCAGCGCCAGGCCTTCTTCGACTTCAACCCGGCACAAGGCAGACAGTTCCATCAGCAGAGACTGCGTTAACAGCGTATCGCCGGTGGAGGTTGAACCGGTGGTATCCAGCGTCAGCGCTACGCTGACTTCAGATGTGGTAATTAAATCGACCGAGATATTGTGGCGTGCAAGGATGCCGAACACTTCTGCTAAAAAGCCGCGAGAGTGCAGCATATTCAGGCTATGCAGCGTCAGCAGCGTCTGCTTACGGCGTAGCGCCAGCGCACGGAACAGCGGTGGATTCGCGGTTTTATTGCAGACCAGCGTACCGCCTGCTTTTGGATCCTTGCTGGAGCCAACAAATACCGGGATATCGCTACGTACGGCCGGCAACAGGGTTGCCGGGTGCAGCACTTTCGCGCCAAAGGTCGCCATTTCCGCGGCCTCTTCAAAGGCGATTTCATCAATACGCTGCGCAGCAGGAACAACGCGCGGATCGGTAGTGTAAATGCCTGGAACATCGGTCCAGATATCGACGCGCGTTGCGTGCAGCGCTTCGGCCAGCAGGGCGGCTGTATAATCGCTACCGCCGCGCCCCAACGTGGTGGTGCGGCCTTTGCCTTCGCTGCCGATAAAACCCTGAGTGATTACCAGACCTTCGCTCAGACGCGGGGCCAACTGAAGCGTTGCCAGTTCAGCCAGCGCCGCGACGTCGGGTTCTGCGCGACCAAAACGATCGTTGGTGCGCATCACTTTACGCACGTCAAACCACTGCGCTTGTACGTTGCGTTCACGCAGGATTTCGACGAACAACAGGGTAGACATCAGTTCACCGTGGCTGACCAGTTCGTCGGTCAGGGCGGTTGAGGTCGCCAGTGACGCCGCTTCTGCCAGCGTGGTGATGTTTTCCAGCAGACGTTCAATCTCTTCACGAATTACGTTTGGATAACGCAGGCGTTCCAGAATATTGAACTGAATTTGACGAATGGCGTCGAGTTTTTCGAAGCGCTCGGTTGGCTCCAGCCCTTCAGCCAGTGCGACCAGCAGGTTGGTAATTCCAGCGGAAGCGGAAAGCACCACTACACGGACGTTAGCATCAGAAAGCACCACATCAGCGCTGCGATTCATGGCATCAAAATCCGCCACGCTGGTACCGCCAAACTTGGAGACAACTACATCAGTCATAACTACCTCGTGTCAGGGAATGAATAGAGCGACCATGGCACATAAGGCAGAACGAAAACCGGTGCAGGCGCAAATGCAAATACCGTATTTATAAATAAAATGTGTAGCTTGCACTGTCAACGCTGGGATTATGCGGATTTTTCATGCTGCGTTTCCGTTCAGTAACAGCGCTTATAACATCTATACTTTTTACCCTGGTTCGATGGATACAAGGGCGATGGCATTAAAACAATCACACTTTTCTGTGACTGGCGTTACAATCGATCTCAGTCACAATTCTCAAAATCAGAAGAGTATTGCTAATGAAAAACATCAATCCAACGCAGACCTCAGCCTGGCAGGCACTACAAAAACACTTTGAAGAGATGAAAGACGTTACTATCGCGGATCTGTTCGCGAAAGATAGCGATCGTTTCGCTAAATTTTCCGCTACGTTTGACGATCTGATGCTGGTGGATTTCTCCAAAAACCGCATCACTGAAGAGACGCTGGCTAAACTGCAGGATCTGGCGAAAGAGACCGATTTGGCAGGCGCCATCAAGTCCATGTTCTCCGGTGAGAAAATTAACCGCACTGAAGACCGTGCCGTGCTGCACGTGGCGCTGCGCAACCGTAGCAACACTCCAATCATCGTTGACGGCAAAGATGTGATGCCGGAAGTGAATGCGGTGCTGGAGAAGATGAAATCCTTCTCTGAAGCGATTATCTCTGGAAGCTGGAAAGGCTATACCGGTAAAGCCATTACTGATGTCGTGAACATCGGTATAGGCGGTTCAGACCTCGGCCCGTTCATGGTGACCGAAGCGCTGCGCCCGTACAAAAATCACCTGAACATGCATTTTGTGTCTAACGTCGATGGTACGCACATTGCCGAAGTGCTGAAGAAAGTGAATCCGGAGACTACGCTGTTCCTGGTCGCTTCCAAAACCTTCACCACTCAGGAAACCATGACTAACGCCCACAGCGCGCGCGACTGGTTCCTGGCGACCGCTGGCGACAACAAGCACGTTGCCAAACACTTCGCAGCGCTCTCCACTAACGGTAAAGCGGTTGGCGAGTTCGGTATTGATACCGCCAATATGTTCGAGTTCTGGGACTGGGTTGGCGGTCGTTACTCTCTGTGGTCTGCAATCGGTCTGTCCATCATCCTTTCTGTGGGCTTCGACAACTTTGTTGAGCTGCTTTCTGGCGCGCACGCCATGGACAAACACTTCTCCACCACTCCGGCGGAGAAAAACCTGCCGGTGCTGTTGGCGCTGATCGGTATCTGGTACAACAATTTCTTCGGTGCTGAAACCGAAGCGATTCTGCCGTACGACCAGTATATGCACCGTTTCGCGGCCTACTTCCAGCAGGGCAATATGGAATCCAACGGTAAATACGTTGACCGTAACGGCAATGCGGTGGATTACCAGACAGGCCCAATCATCTGGGGTGAGCCGGGTACTAACGGTCAGCATGCGTTCTACCAGCTGATTCACCAGGGTACCAAAATGGTTCCGTGCGATTTCATCGCTCCGGCAATCACCCACAACCCGCTGTCGGATCACCATCCGAAACTGCTGTCTAACTTCTTCGCTCAGACCGAAGCGCTGGCTTTTGGTAAATCTCGTGAAGTGGTTGAGCAGGAATACCGCGATCAGGGTAAAGATCCTGCAACGCTTGACCACGTTGTGCCGTTCAAAGTGTTCGAAGGTAACCGTCCAACTAACTCCATCCTGCTGCGCGAAATCACACCGTTCAGCCTGGGTGCGCTGATTGCGCTGTACGAGCACAAAATCTTCACTCAGGGCGCGATCCTGAATATCTTCACCTTTGACCAGTGGGGCGTTGAGCTGGGCAAACAGCTGGCGAATCGCATTCTGCCAGAGCTGAATGATGATAAAGAAATCACCAGCCATGATTGCTCAACTAACGGTTTGATTAACCGTTATAAGTCCTGGCGTTAATCTGCTTCTTCCTTCGAGCCGCAGCGGTGTTGGCTGCGTTCGTTAACCCCGGTCGCATAGCTATCTATGCTCCCGGGGATTAACGATCTTGCCGTCTTGCTGCAATTCGAATGAATTTGCAGATTACTTATAAAAAAAGCCGATATTAATATCGGCTTTTTTATAATCTGGCTCCCGAATATCTACGCTTTTGCTTTACACCTTTATTGAGCTTAATCCTAAAATAATTCATTCAACGTTATCGTGTTTCTGGTTTTTTCAGAATTACCGGATGTTGTGTTTTTGTTTTTGTATTTTAACTTTATGATTATATTGAATTAATTATCTTGCGTTAATCATTTTATTTCTTGCTATCTAATTATCCTAAATTCCCGCCTGGCGTAATTTGCACACTTTGGCTTGTGTATACTCGATCTCGCCCGAAATTCTTTTGGGTAAATCTCCATTCATACAATGAAGGGAATTTGTGATGAAAAAAGTTCTGTATGGCCTTTGGGCTATATCTGCGCTTGCGGCGACTTCTGTCTATGCTGCCCCCGTTCAGGTGGGTGAGGCTGCAGGGTCGGCTGCCGCGTCGGTTTCGGCAGGAAGTTCCTCCGCAACCAGCGTGAGCACCGTAAGTTCCGCGGTGGGGGTTGCTCTTGCGGCAACCGGTGGCGGCGATGGTTCTAACACCGGAACCACAACCACCACAACCACCAGTACCCAGTAATACCGGTACGTTTAATTCTAACCACACTTCGGTGTGGTTATTTTGCCGCTGCGGAGAAATGTCGTGAAGCGACCAGCGCTGATAATGGTTTGCCTGTTATTACAGGCGTGCTCAGCCACCACCGAAGGGCTGGGTCATTCGCTATGGGATAGCGTGTTTGGTACTCCCGGCGTACAGATGACGGACGATGAAATCAAAAACATGCCCTACGCCAGCCAGTACATGCAGCTCAACGGCGGCCCACAACTGTTTGTGGTACTCGCGTTCGCGGAAAACGGACAGCAGAAATGGGTGACTCAGGATCGGGCCATTCTCGTCACGCAGTCTGGGCGCATGGTGAAAACGCATCTCGGCGGGGACAACCTGATCGAGGTGAATAATCTGGCGGCAGATCCGCTCATCAAACCAAACCAGATAGTCGATGGGGCAACGTGGACCCGCACGATGGGCTGGACCGAACATCAGCAGTTGCGCTATGCCACCGCCCGCTCGGTTTTCGAATGGGATGGCACTGACACCATTAAGGTTGGTAGCGAAGATACGCCAGTACGAATCCTTGACGAAGAAGTCACCACCGATCAAACGCACTGGCATAACCGCTACTGGATCGACAGCGAAGGGCAGATTCGCCAATCGGAACAGTATCTTGGCGCACGTTACTTCCCGGTGAAAACCACGCTGATTAAGGCGGCAAAATCATGATGAAACGAGCCGTTGTGGCGCTGCTATTGAGCCTGAGCGCAGCGTCAGTTTTTGCTGCGGGTAGCGTTAAGGTCTTTACCTCCGCCAGCGAAGAGCCAAAAACGTTGACCGGGGCCGAACATCTGCTCGACCTGGTTGGGCAGCCGCGGTTGAGTAATAGCTGGTGGCCAGGAGCGGTTATCAGCGAAGAGCGGGCAACGACGGAAGCAGAGCGTCAGCAGCAGGCATTACTGGCTCGTCTGGCGATGCTCAGCGCTGAAGCAAGTGGTGACGATGCCGCGGCTATCAACGCATTGCGCCAGCAAATTCAGGCGCTGAAGGTGACCGGCAGACAGAAGATTAATCTCGACCCGGATGTTGTGCGCGTCAGTGAGCGAGGCAACCCGCCGTTGCAGGGCAATTACACGCTGTGGGTCGGACCGCAGCCAACGGATATAACGCTGTTTGGCCTGCTAAGTCATCCGGGTAAACAACCGTTTATGCCCGGGCGCGATATCGCCAGCTATCTCGATGGGCAACGTCGGCTCAGCGGCGCAGATCGTAGCTATGCCTGGGTCATCTATCCCGACGGACGCACGCAAAAAGTCCCGGTCGCATACTGGAACAAACGTCACGTTGAGCCGATGCCCGGCAGCATCATTTTTGTCGGACTCTCTGATGCTGTCTGGCGCAGCACCCCGGATGAAATCAATGCCGACATTCTTCGCACCCTGACCCAGCGGATACCCGAATAATGAGAAAAACTTATCTGCTCAGCTTACTGGCGATGGGCGTAAGCGTTGCCTGCCACGGTGAAACCTGGCCCGCGCCCATTGGACCTTCCCAGTCGGATTTTGGCGGCGTGGGACTGCTGCAAACCCCAACCGCACGCATGGCGCGTGAAGGCGAAATGAGCCTTAACTACCGCGATAACGATCAATACCGTTACTACTCTGCGTCGGTACAACTCTTCCCCTGGCTGGAAACCACCCTGCGCTATACCGATGTGCGTACCAAAAAATACAGCGGCGTGGAGTCGTTTTCTGGCGATCAGACTTATAAAGATAAGGCTTTTGATCTCAAACTTCGCCTGTGGGAAGAGAGCTACTGGATGCCGCAGGTGGCGGTTGGCGCGCGGGATATCGGTGGTACCGGACTGTTTGATGCGGAGTATGTGGTGGCGAACAAAGCCTGGGGCCCGTTTGATTTCTCTCTCGGCCTTGGCTGGGGATATCTCGGGACCAGCGGCAACGTTAGCAACCCGTTTTGCTCATACAGTGATAAATTCTGCCATCGCGATAACAGCTACAAGCAGGCCGGTTCTATTGACGGTAGCCAGATGTTCCACGGTCCGGCGTCGCTGTTTGGCGGCGTAGAGTATCAGACTCCCTGGCAGCCGCTGCGCCTGAAACTGGAGTATGAAGGTAATAATTACCAGCAGGATTTTGCCGGCAAGTTGGATCAGAAGAGCAAGTTTAACGTCGGCGCTATTTATCGCGTCACCGATTGGGCCGACGTTAACCTCAGCTATGAGCGCGGGAACACCTTGATGTTTGGGGTCACGCTGCGGACTAACTTTAACGATCTGCGACCAAACTATAACGACAATACCCGCCCGAAATATCAACCACAGCCGCAGGATGCCATCCTGCAACATTCGGTGGTGGCGAATCAGTTAACGCTGCTGAAATATAATGCCGGGCTGGCGGATCCTAAAATTCAGGTGCAGGGCGATACGCTGTATGTGACGGGTGAACAGGTGAAATACCGTGATTCGCGCGAAGGGATCGAGCGTGCTAACCGGATCGTGATGAACGATCTTCCCGATGGGATCCGCACGATCCGCATTACGGAAAACCGCCTTAACTTGCCGCAGGTGACGACCGAAACGGAGGTTTCCAGCCTCAAGCGCCATCTGGAAGGCGAGCCGTTGGGCCATGAAACTCAGCTGGCACAAAAACGCGTCGAACCCGAGGTACCGAAAACGACCGAGCAGGGCTGGTATATTGATAAGTCACGCTTCAATTTCCACATCGATCCAGTGCTAAATCAGTCGGTGGGCGGCCCGGAAAACTTCTATATGTATCAGTTGGGCGTGATGGGAACGGCGGATTTGTGGGTTACCGATCATCTGCTGACCACCGGGAGTTTGTTCGCCAACCTCGCCAATAACTATGACAAGTTTAACTACACCAACCCGCCGCAGGATTCGCATTTACCACGCGTGCGTACCCATGTGCGTGAGTATGTGCAAAACGATGTCTACGTGAATAACCTGCAGGCCAACTACTTCCAGTCACTCGGAAACGGGTTCTACGGACAGGTTTACGGGGGCTATCTGGAAACTATGTACGGCGGAGCGGGGGCAGAAGTGCTGTATCGCCCGCTGGACAGCAACTGGGCGTTTGGTGTTGATGCCAACTACGTGAAACAGCGTGACTGGCGTAGCGCGCAGGACATGATGAAGTTCACCGACTACAGCGTGAAGACCGGGCATTTGACGGCTTACTGGAATCCTTCGTTCGCCCAGGATGTACTGGTGAAAGCCAGCGTGGGGCAGTATCTGGCGGGGGATAAGGGCGGAACGCTGGAAGTGGCGAAACGCTTTGACAGCGGCGTAGTGGTGGGTGGTTATGCGACCATCACCGACGCCTCGCCGGATGAGTACGGAGAGGGTGATTTTACCAAAGGGGTGTACGTTTCTGTGCCGCTGGATCTGTTCTCGTCAGGCCCAACCCGCAGTCGTGCGGCGATTGGCTGGATGCCGTTAACACGCGATGGCGGCCAGCAGCTTGGACGTAAGTTTGGTCTGTACGACATGACCAGCGACAGGAGTGAAAACTTCCGCTGATAGATGGCCGGATGGGACCTGCGCTTATCCGGCTCTATAAACGACGTAATAATTTTGCCGGATTTCCCGCATACACGCCTTTCTCGGTGATCGATTTGGTCACCACGCTTCCCGCGCCGACGACCACGCCATCACAGATAGTGACCGCCAGAATGGTCGCTCCGCTACCGATCGAGACATCGTCGCCAATCGTAATACGTCCCCAACTGTTGCGGTCGGCATTGGGTTTTCCTTCGCGAAACATATCGTTGGCGAACATCACGCCGTGACCGATAAAACAGCGGGCGCCGAGGGTGACATATTCGCAGATGAAGGTGTGCGACTGAATTTTGCTGTCTGCGCCAATCTGCGTATTACCCTGGATTTCAACAAATGGTCCGACAAAAACGTTGTCACCCAATGTGCAGTCGTAGAGATTTGCGGGTTCATAAATTACCACGTTCTCACCGCAGGTAACGTTGCGAACAGCGGATTGTCTGAGCTGCATAATTCATCCTGTGAAATGTGTCGTGATATACATCATTCCCTGCTGACCTTTCTTGCACAAAATATAAACAAAAAATGTAGATCTCTGTCACATTTTTGCGTTATACAGGAACATTGCCACTGAGTAAGAGGTGCTGTTATGACGTCGCTATCTCGTCCGCGCGTGGAGTTTATCTCCACTATTTTACAGACCGTGTTGAATCTGGGGTTGCTGAGTCTGGGCCTGATCCTGGTCGTATTCCTCGGGAAAGAAACGTTGCATCTGGCGGATGTGCTGTTCGCGCCGGAACAAACCAGCAAATATGAACTGGTGGAAGGGCTGGTGGTTTACTTTCTCTACTTTGAATTTATCGCGCTGATTGTGAAGTACTTTCAGTCAGGTTTTCACTTTCCGCTGCGCTACTTTGTCTATATCGGGATCACTGCGATTGTGCGGCTGATCATTGTCGATCATAAAGCGCCGATGGATGTGCTGATCTATTCTGCGGCGATCCTGCTGCTGGTGATCACCCTGTGGCTGTGTAATTCCAAACGGCTGAAGCGAGAGTAAAAGACAACACGCCGCAATTAGGCTGCGGCGTGTTTTGGGTAAGAATTACTGCGCAGAGGCCGGCTGGGTTTTCTCCGCTGCGGGCTCCCACAGCTCTTCAAGTTCTTCCAGCGTTTTGCCTTTGGTTTCCGGCACAAACTTCCACATAAACAGCGCGGCCAGAATGCCCATACAACCGTAAATCCAGTAGGAGAAACCGTTGTGGAAATGGGAAATCAGCCACGAATTTTTGTCCATCATCGGGAAAGTCCAGGAAACGAAGTAGTTCGCCAGCCATTGCGCGGCAACCGCAATGGCGAGCGCTTTGCCACGAATTGCATTGGGGAAGATTTCGGCCAGCAGCACCCAACAAACCGGTCCCCAGGACATGGCGAATGCGGCGACATAAAACAGCATCGACAGTAACGCAACCAGCCCGGAAGCCTGGGTATAAAAGGCGGTTCCGAGGCTGAACATACCGATGGCCATGCCTAAGGCGCCAATAATCTGCAGCGGTTTGCGACCAAATTTATCCACCGTCATGATCGCCAATACGGTAAAGCTTAGGTTGATCACGCCAACAATAATGGTCTGCAACAGCGCCACGTCAGTGCTGGCTCCCAGCGTTTTAAACACTTCCGGGGCATAGTAGAGCACGACGTTAATACCGACGAATTGCTGGAAGATAGACAGCATCACGCCGATGACGATAACGCCTGCGCCAAACATCAGCAGTCGACCGCCGGTTTTACGACCATGTTCCAGAGACTGATTGATCTCCTGTATGGCCTGGGCGGCGAGGGTGCTGCCCATAATTTTGCGCAGAATACCTTCCGCTTGTTCATGTCTACCACGCGCCATCAGCCAGCGTGGGCTTTCTGGTACGGTATACAGCAGCAGTAAAAATAGCAGAGCGGGAATACTTTCGGACGCAAACATATATCGCCAGCCATCAGTATTCAGCCAGTTAGCGTCACCTGAACGAGCGATAAAATAGTTAACGCAATACACCAATAGTTGACCAAAAATAATGGCGAACTGGTTAAATGACACCAGTTTCCCACGAATATGTGCGGGTGCCAGTTCAGCAATATACATTGGTGAGAGCATTGAGGCTAAACCTACCCCAATACCACCAATGATGCGATAAATAACAAATTCGGGAACGTATCCGGCTAAATAAACAGGTACCGCGTTATCTGGATTAATCGTCGTAAAGCCTAATTCCGGCCAGGCGGATCCAATGCCGGAAATAAAGAACAGCAGGGCGGCGATTTTCAGCGAGTCCCGACGACCAAACCGGTTACTGCAATAGCCGCCCAGCGCGCCGCCGATGATGCAACCAATCAACGCACTGGCGACGCAAAAACCTAACAGCGAGTTGGCAGCGGATTCACTTAAGTGTTGTGGGGCGACAAATACGGTATTTAAGGATTCTACCGTTCCGGAAATGACAGCCGTGTCATAGCCGAATAATAGCCCTCCTAATGTTGCGACTAATGTAATCGAAAAAATATAACTGGAATTATATTGAGTGTTCATTCAGACCTGCCTTAAAGGGTACAGCTCTTTTGATCAGTGCGGTGATGGTGAATTTAACAGGCAGGGAAGACAATTATCATTTTTTACATTGCAATTATGTTTTGTCTTTTCTGTGATCTTAATTCTGTTTAATTTGTCGAGTTTCAGGCGAAAAATTGATTTGCAGTGATGGGGGGCACGAAAGGAAATAATCGTAAGCGTAATGCAAAATAACATAAAAAAAGGGCGCTCCGTAGAGCGCCGAATAACAGTCACAGGTTGGGATAACATAAGTTGAGGGTTGCAGTGGCATTGCCCGTTGCCGGGCAGTTACTTCGGTAAAACTTAACCTTTCACACCACCCGCCGTCAGTCCGTTGACCAGCCAGCGCTGTGCCAGCAGGAACACCAGAGTGATCGGAATGGCTGAAAGTACAGCTGCGGCGGCAAAGTCGCCCCACAAATAGTTCTGTGGATTGAGGTACTGCTGCATACCTACCGCAAGGGTATAGCTGTTCACATCACGCAGCAGCAGTGATGCGACCGGTACTTCGGTAATCGCGGCAATGAAAGACAGAATAAACACGACCGCCAGAATCGGAACGGAAAGCGGTAGCAACACCAGGCGGAATGCCTGCCACGGCGTTGCGCCATCCAGCGCGGCCGCTTCTTCCAGCGAACCGTCGATGGTTTCGAAATAGCCCTTAATCGTCCACACATGCAGCGCAATACCGCCGAGATAGGCGAAGATCACGCCACCGTGAGTGTTCAGACCAATAAACGGAATGTACTGGCCCAGGCGGTCAAACAAAGCATACAACGCGACCAGAGACAGCACCGCCGGGAACATCTGGAATATCAGCATCCCTTTCAGTAGGGTTGCTTTGCCCGGGAAACGCATACGGGCAAAGGCGTAAGCGCAGGTGGTGGAAAGCGTCACGATACCGATCGCGGTAATGGTGGCTACTTTCACCGAGTTCCACAGCCATAACAGCACCGGGAACGGCGGCGGCGTCACGCGGCCATCCGCGTGTTCAACGCTAAAGCCCAGCGCCAGTTTCCAGTGTTCCCAGGAGATGTTTTCCGGGATCAGGCTGCCGGTGGCAAAGTTACCTTCACGCAGCGAGATAGCGATAACCATCAGCAGCGGGAACATGATCGCTGCAATGAAAATCAGCAGCAGCAAGTGCGTTGTTAAGAGACGCAGTTTCTGAGATTTGGGTTGTACCATAGCCATGTTCGTTGTCTCCCTTAATCAAACTTCATACGCGTGGCTTTCAGGTTCACTATGGCCAGCGCACCGACCAGCAGGAAGATCAGCGTGGCAATCGCCGCCGCCAGACCGAAGTCCTGACCACCGCCGCCTTCGAAGGCGATACGGTAGGTGTAGCTCACGAGCAGGTCGGTATAGCCTGCTGGCGTGGTGGTACCAAGACGGTCTGGACCACCGTTGGTCAACAGTTGAATCAGCACGAAGTTGTTAAAGTTAAAGGCGAAGCTGGCGATCATCAGCGGCGTCAGCGGCTTAATCAGCAGCGGCAACGTAATCTTAAAGAAGTTCTGGAACGGACCTGCACCATCCATCGCCGACGCTTCATACAGGTCGTCAGGGATCGCTTTAAGCAGACCCATGCACAGGATCATCATGTACGGGTAACCAAGCCAGGTGTTGACGATAATAATCATCGAACGCGCGGTGGTTGGGTCGCTGAACCAGGCCGGTTTGATGCCAAACAGCGCGCTCAGCATCATGTTGATTTCACCGAAGCTCTGGTTGAACAGCCCTTTGAAAATCAGAATCGAAATAAACGACGGTACGGCATACGGCAGAATCAGCAGGACACGGTAAATCGCTTTGCCTTTGAGAGACTCCCACTGTACGAGACAGGCCAGTACCATCCCCACGGCCACGGTGAGGATCACGGTCAGAACAGAGAAGACCACCGTCCAGACAAAGATGGCGAAGAACGGTTTCTGAATGCCTTCGTCAGTAAATACGCGGGCGAAGTTGTCCCAACCGATGGCAACGGTATAGCCTGGGCTGAGTTTTTCGTTACCCCAGCTACCGTCAGCGTTAATTGCCTGATAATAACCAATATCGTTGTTGGCGCGGTATTTTACGCCGCTTTGGCTGTTGGTGAGCGTGCCGTCATCAGCGAGCGTATAGAGTGGCTGCGTGCCGGAAAACTGGCGCAGTGAACTCATAATCACTTTGCTTTCATCCGGCAGGATGGCGGTGAGTTGGGTTAACGCCTGGCGATTTTGCGTGATGATACGCAGCGTCGCACGTTCGCCCGCTGGCAGCGCCTCGGCTTCTTTCAACTGCAGTTTCTGTTCGCCGCCAAATTTAAAGGCGTCGGAGAGATAATTCTTGCCAGTTTCACCGTCGGTGAGGGCCAGTTGCCACTCCGTACCCGCCGGATACAGGCCGAAGTTGTAGGTTTTCCCCGCCTGATAAGAACGGTCCATCAGGACTTCCTGAGCACGTTCAAAGGTCAGTTGGTTGGTGCTGCTGTAGTTGGTAAAGGCAATTGCGATAGTACAAATTAGCGGAAACAGGACAAACAGCCCCATCCCTGCAACGCCTGGGTAAACATAGCGCCAGGCGTAGGCTTTACGGTTAGCAAAAATATACAGGCCAGCAGAGCTTAAAATCAGCGTCATGATGGCAAACAGGTACTCCCCCTGAGCATACATCAAAACAACAAGGTAACCGACCAGCAGCCCAAGCAGACCCATCACTGACCATTTCAGCCGGTCGCTTTGCCACCAGTGTTTCTTTTTAATGACATCCATGGGGATCAATCCTCTTAACGCTTTATCCTTCGCACTACCTCTTTGTTGGCTGCGGAAGCTCACCCCAGTCACTTACTTATGTAAGCTCCTGGGGATTTGCCTCCTTGCCGCCTCGATGTAGCGCGAATGATTTCGCGTAACAACGTATTCAATAAACCTGATTCCCTAAGAAATAAGGGAAACCGTATTACTTGGTGATACGACCTTGTGCATCTTTCAGCGCGGCATCGACGGTCTGACGGCCGCTGGCAGCGTTGATCACTGCGGTACGAACGGCATACCAGAATGCGGACATCTGCGGGATGTTCGGCATGATCTCGCCTTTCTGGGCGTTATCCATGGTGGCCGCGATACGCGGGTCTTTCGCTAACTGATCCTGGAAGGATTTCAGCGCAACCGCGCCCAGCGGTTTGTCCTTATTCACTTCATCCAGACCCTGATCGGTCAGCAGGTAGTTTTCGAGGAACTCTTTTGCCAGTTCTTTGTTCGGGCTGGCAGCGTTGATACCTGCGCTCAGAACGCCCACGAACGGTTTGGACGGTTTACCCTTGAAGGTTGGCAGCAGGGCAACGCCGTAATTCACCTTGCTCTTATCGATGTTGGACCACGCCCACGGACCGTTGATGGTCATCGCGGTGTCACCTTTGTTAAAGGCCGCTTCGGCGATGGAGTAATCGGTATCCGCGTTCATGTGTTTGTTCTTGATCAGATCAACCAGGAAGGTCAGACCCGCTTTTGCGCCCGCGTTGTCCACGCCCACGTCTTTCACGTCGTACTTGCCGTTTTCAAACTTGAACGCGTAACCGCCGTCGGCGGCAATCAGCGGCCAGGTGAAGTACGGTTCTTGCAGGTTGAACATCAGCGCGGACTTCCCTTTCGCCTTCAGCTCTTTATCCAGCGCAGGAATTTCTTCCCAGGTTTTTGGCGGGTTCGGAACGAGGTCTTTGTTATAAATCAACGACAGCGCTTCAACCGCAATTGGGTAGGCAATCAGTTTGCCGTTATAGCGTACGGCATCCCAGGTGAATGGATAGAGTTTGTCCTGGAACGCTTTATCTGGGGTGATTTCAGCCAGCAGGCCAGACTGAGCGTAGCCGCCAAAACGGTCATGTGCCCAGAAGATGATGTCAGGGCCATCGCCAGTCGCGGCAACCTGTGGGAACTTCTCTTCCAGTTTGTCCGGGTGCTCAATGGTGACTTTGATACCGGTGTCTTTCTCGAATTTTTTGCCCACTTCAGCGAGGCCGTTATAGCCTTTGTCGCCGTTAATCCAGATAACCAGCTTACCTTCTTCAATCTTGGCGAGAGCCGAGGCGGAAAACATCATCGTCGTTAATGCAGACAATGCGAGGATGCGTGCGCCAGTTTTGATTTTCATAGTTCCCATCCTGTTTGGTGATTTTGCAGAGGTGGCTTAACGGTTACTAGTTTCTTTATACGACAACCTCTTTCCATCCTCCTTACCCCTACGCCCCACCCGCTCTTTATGTGATCTGTGTTACATAAATGTGAGTATTGCGTACTGGCGCACATAAAAACCCACTGATTTTTGCAGGCTGCATCACGAAATTCCTCCGCGGCGTACGGCCCGGGTCTCAGACGCTGTTCTCTCATCCTCCCGCCTCCTCCCCCATAAAAAAGCCGGGGGTGGAGGATTCACGCAGTCAAGGGATCACGCATAGTCAGCCCATCATGAATGTTGCTGTCGATGACAGGTTGTAACGAAGGGAGAAGGGCATGGCGAGCGTACAGCTGCGAAATGTAACGAAAGCCTGGGGTGACGTGGTGGTATCGAAAGATATCAATCTCGACATTCACGAAGGGGAATTCGTGGTGTTTGTCGGACCGTCAGGCTGCGGTAAGTCGACCTTGCTGCGTATGATCGCCGGACTTGAAACCATCACCAGTGGCGACCTGTTTATCGGGGAGACCCGGATGAACGACATTCCCCCCGCCGAACGCGGCGTGGGCATGGTCTTTCAGTCCTACGCGTTGTATCCCCATTTATCCGTCGCAGAAAACATGTCGTTTGGCCTCAAACTGGCTGGCGCAAAAAAAGAGGTGATGAATCAGCGCGTGAATCAGGTCGCGGAAGTTCTGCAACTGGCGCACCTGCTGGAGCGTAAACCGAAAGCGCTTTCCGGCGGACAACGTCAGCGTGTGGCGATTGGCCGAACGCTGGTCGCCGAGCCGCGCGTATTCCTGCTGGATGAACCGCTGTCGAACCTCGACGCCGCTCTGCGTGTGCAAATGCGTATTGAAATCTCCCGCCTGCATAAACGTCTTGGCCGCACGATGATTTACGTCACCCACGATCAGGTCGAAGCGATGACGCTGGCCGACAAAATTGTGGTGCTGGATGCTGGTCGCGTGGCGCAGGTCGGCAAACCGCTGGAGCTATACCACTATCCGGCTGACCGCTTTGTGGCGGGCTTTATTGGTTCGCCGAAGATGAACTTCCTGCCGGTGAAAGTCACCGGGACGGCCATCGATCAGGTGCAGGTTGAACTGCCTAACCGCCAGCAAATATGGCTACCAGTGGACAGCCATGCGGTACAGGTTGGTGCCAACATGTCTTTAGGTATCCGCCCGGAACATCTGCTGCCCAGCGATATCGCCGATGTCACCCTCGAAGGTGAAGTGCAGGTGGTCGAGCAGCTTGGTCACGAAACTCAAATTCATATCCAGATCCCCGCCATCCGTCAAAACCTGGTTTACCGCCAGAACGACGTGGTGTTGGTAGAAGAGGGTGCCACATTCGCCATCGGCCTGCCGCCAGAGCGTTGCCATCTGTTCCGTGAGGATGGCACTGCATGTCGTCGGTTGCATCAAGAGCCGGGCGTTTAAGGTCCCCATAAAAAACGAAACGCAAAGCCATTCGAAGCTACATCGAGGCGGCAAGTAAATGAATCCCCGGGAGTGTACAAAGAGTACGCGACTGGGGTGAAAGAACGCAGCCAACAAAGAGGCAGCCCGAAGGGGGACGCGTTTAAAGAAAAGCAATGATCTCAGGAGATAGAACGATGATTACTCTGCGCAAACTCCCTCTGGCGGTTGCTGTAGCAGCAGGCATTATGTCTGTTCAGGCAATGGCTGTAGATTTCCACGGTTACGCTCGTTCCGGTATTGGCTGGACAGGGAGTGGCGGTGAACAACAGTGTTTCCAGGCAACCGGTGCACAAAGTAAATACCGTCTCGGTAACGAATGTGAAACCTATGCGGAAATCAAATTAGGTCAGGAAGTGTGGAAAGAAGGCGATAAGAGCTTCTACTTCGACACCAACGTTGCTTACTCCGTCGCACAGCAGAATGACTGGGAAGGCACAGACCCGGCATTCCGTGAAGCTAACGTGCAGGGTAAAAACCTGATCGAATGGCTGCCAGGCTCCACTATCTGGGCCGGTAAGCGCTTCTACCAGCGTCATGACGTACACATGATCGACTTCTACTACTGGGATATTTCAGGTCCTGGCGCCGGTATTGAAAACATCGATCTGGGCTTCGGTAAACTGTCTTTGGCAGCGAGCCGTTCACAGGAAGCGGGTGGTTCATACGCTTTCAGCAGCCAGAATATCTATGATCGTACCAAAGACACCGCGAACGATGTATTTGACGTTCGTTTAGCGCAGTTGGCAACTAACCCGGATGGGATGTTGGAACTGGGCGTTGACTATGGTCGCGCGAATACCACCGATGATTACAGGCTGGCGGACGGCGCATCTAAAGATGGTTGGATGTTCACCGCTGAACATACCCAGAGCATGCTGAAGGGCTACAACAAGTTTGTCGTTCAGTACGCCACAGATTCCATGACCACCCAGGGCAAAGGCCTGAACCAGGGTTCTTATGGTTCTTCCACTACGACCATTGAAGATCCCGTTACTGGCGTTAAAACCAACTATGCCAACAACGTTGTGAATAACAACGGTAGCCTGTTCCGCGTGCTGGACCACGGTGCAATCTCCCTGGGCGACAAGTGGGACCTGATGTACGTCGGTATGTACCAGAACCTCGACATGGATAACGACCTGGGGACCGAATGGTACACCGTCGGTATTCGCCCGATGTATAAATGGACGCCAATCATGAGCACCCTGCTGGAAGTCGGTTACGACAACGTCAAATCTCAGCAGACCAGCGATCGCAACAGCCAGTACAAAATCACCCTGGCCCAACAATGGCAGGCGGGTGACAGCATCTGGTCTCGTCCGGCAATCCGCGTCTTCGCAACCTATGCAAAATGGGATGAAGAGTGGGGTTACATCAAAAATGGTAACGACGTAACCAAATTCGCAGCGGCAACGAACTCTGGCCTCAGCACAACCAGCCGTGGCGACAACGATGAGTGGTCCTTCGGTGCCCAGATGGAAATCTGGTGGTAATTCAGCACTAACCTGACGTAAAGACGGAAAGAGGGGCGCAAGCCCCTCTTGATTACGGTTTAGCGCGCTATTGCCTGGCCACCGCTGAACCCATGCTATCTGAGGTGATAACAATGAAAATGAAGAAAAGTCTCGTTGCCCTTTGTTTATCTGCAGGGTTATTTGCCAGCGCACCTGGCATCAGCCTGGCCGATGTGAATATTGTTCCGCAGAACACCACCGCGGCCCCATCTATTCCCACTGCGGCGCTGCAGCAGTTAACCTGGACGCCTGTTGATCAATCCAAAACCCAGTCTTCGCCGCTTGCGACAGCGGGTCAGCGTCTGGATGTCGCCGGTATTACTGGCCCGGTCGCTGCGTATAGCGTCCCGGCGAATATTGGCGAACTCACCCTGACGCTGTCCAGTGAAGTGAATAAACAAACCAGCGTATTTGCGCCAAACGTATTAATTCTTGACCAAAACATGACGCCATCTGCGTTCTTCCCCAGCAGCTATTTTACCTACCAGGAGCCCGGCGTGATGAGTGCCGATCGTCTGGAAGGGGTAATGCGTCTGACGCCAGCGCTGGGTCAGCAAAAACTCTATGTTTTGGTCTTTACCACTGATAAAGATCTCCAGCAGACCACAACCCTGCTTGACCCGGCAAAAGCCTATGCCAAGGGCGTAGGTAACGCTATTCCGGATATTCCAGACCCGATCGCCCGTCATACCACCGACGGTTTACTGAAACTGAAAGTCAAAACCAGCTCCTCCTCCAGTGTTCTGGTCGGGCCGCTGTTTGGCTCATCCGGCCCTGGTCCTGTCACGGTGGGCAATACCGCCGCGCCTGCGGTGACCTATGCGGCTCCGGCAGCAGCCGTTGCTGCTCCAGCGCCACAACCGGTGAAGAAAAGTGAGCCGATGCTGAACGACACGGAAAGTTATTTTAACCAGGGCATTAAGGATGCCGTTGCGAAAGGCGATGTCGATAAAGCGCTGAAGCTGCTTGATGAAGCTGAGCGTCTGGGATCCAAATCTGCCCGATCCACCTTTATCAGCAGTGTAAAAGGCAAGGGGTAAACATCGCCCCGCATTGTTGATTTTGCAACAACTGGTGCGTCTCCTGGCGCACCTTTTTTTATCCTTCGGTGCTAATTGTTACACTTATGTTGCTCTGGCGATCACTTAATTGTGTTTGCTCACCCCGTAATGCATTTTCTGCGATACAATGCCTTCAAGTTATAAATCGGAGAGTAAGGCATGGCACACCCTGCGTTAACGCAACTGCGTGCGCTGCGTTATTTTGATGCGATCCCGGCGCTGGACGCCCAACTGCTCGACTGGTTGTTACTGGAAGATTCCATGACTAAACGTTTTGAGCAGCAGGGAAAACAGGTCACCGTAACGTTGATTCGCGAAGCATTCGTTGGGCAAAATGAGGTGCCTGAAGAGCTGCCGCTGCTGCCTAAAGAGTCCCGTTATTGGTTACGTGAGATCCTGTTATGCGCGGATGGTGAACCCTGGCTTGCCGGGCGGACCGTGGTGCCTGAATCAACCTTGTGCGGCCCTGAGCTGGCCTTACAAAATCTGGGGAAAACCCCGCTCGGACGTTACCTGTTTACATCATCGACATTGACCCGAGATTTTATTGAGATTGGCCGCGATGCAGCGCTGTGGGGGCGCCGTTCCCGCCTGCGGCTGAGCGGTAAGCCGCTGATGCTTACCGAGCTTTTTCTACCTGCATCGCCGTTGTACTGAGAGGAAGATAAAGATGGAGTGGAGTCTGACGCAGAATAAGCTGCTGGCATTTCACCGCTTGATGCGTACGGATAAGCCAATCGGTGCCTTACTGCTGCTCTGGCCTACGCTGTGGGCATTGTGGGTGGCAACCCCAGGCATGCCGCAATTGTGGATCCTGGCGGTTTTTGTCGCTGGCGTTTGGTTAATGCGCGCCGCCGGCTGCGTGGTGAATGATTATGCCGACAGGAAATTTGACGGACACGTTAAACGCACCGCAAATCGACCGCTGCCAAGCGGGGCAGTCACTGAAAAAGAGGCCCGAACGCTGTTCGTCGTATTGGTACTGCTGGCCTTCCTGCTGGTTTTGACGCTCAACACGATGACCATTTTGTTGTCCGTTGCGGCGTTAGCGCTGGCGTGGGTTTACCCGTTCATGAAGCGCTATACGCACCTGCCGCAGGTGGTGCTGGGGGCGGCGTTTGGCTGGTCGATCCCGATGGCGTTCGCCGCCGTGAGCGAGTCCGTACCGCTGAGCTGCTGGCTGATGTTCCTCGCCAATATTCTCTGGGCTGTGGCCTACGACACCCAATATGCGATGGTTGACCGCGATGATGACCTGAAGATCGGCATTAAATCGACCGCGATTCTGTTCGGTCAAAACGACAAGCTGATCATTGGTATCCTGCAGGTGGGCGTACTGGTGCTGATGGCGCTGGTGGGTTGGCTAAACGGGCTGGGACTGGGTTATTATTGGTCTCTGCTGGTGGCCGGCGCGCTGTTTGTATATCAGCAGAAACTGATCGTCAATCGCGAGCGTGATGCCTGTTTTAAAGCGTTTATGAACAATAACTACGTCGGTTTGGTGCTGTTCTTAGGGCTGGCGATGAGCTACTGGCATTTTTGAGTTTGGCTTAGCCTGCAAAATAAAAAACCGGTCATTTCATTTCGACCGGTTTTTTTATGCTTACTCGCCCTGTGTGGCGCTCTCGATGGTCAGACGCACATCTGACGTGACCAGTTCGGCCAACATCTGATAGATCTTCATCGTCTCTTCCGGTTCGGCATCTCCGGTATCGCTGATGAATCCCTCGTCACGCAGCGTCAGCACCAGAGAGCTGAACACGGCTTTATCGAAGAATTCCGGCGCGTTAATGCCGTGCAGTACGGAGAGGCGTTGCGCCACGGTACGGCTCTCTTTCTCCAGCGTGCCACGGTTGATAGACGGGTTCGCGCTCAGCAGCCAGAAGGTAATGGCGTAGCGTTGCAACGTCTCGCGAGCACCCGCCGCCAACAGCTGTAGCGTACGAGAGCGGGCCGGATTGATATGCAGTTCGTCATCGTTCAGGGCGATCAGTCCCTGGCGCTGCATTTCGCTGGCCAGTTCGTCAATCACTCCGGTGAGTTCATCACGCTCCCAACGTAAGAACAGCTCTGCTTTCAGCATTGGGTACAGCGCATCAATATGCTGCTGTAGCGCGGCGCGTGAAATACGACGATGCTGAGTCACAATGGCTGCCATCAACGAAGGCAGAACCAGCATATGCGCAATGTTGTTGCGGTAATAGGTCATCAATACCGCCTGCTCGCGCGGCAGAATGATGATGTCACCGATGGTGTCTTTCTCGACCTCAAACTTATTCATCTGTAAGGCGTGGTCGATCAATTCACTGGCGCTCTGCGCAGGAACCGTACAATCTGCCGCATACGGCACGTTGCGCAGCAGACTCAGATAGCAGTCGAGCTGTTCAGTCAGTTGCTCACGGGTCAGAGAGCGCTGGCGGGAGGCCAACAGCGCGGTACAGCACAGGTTCATGGCATTGGCCGCGCCTGCATTGTTAATGCGTACCATCAGATCGGCGGCAATGCTATTTACCGTCGGCGTCAGCCAGGCCGGACGGATGGACTCGATAGGATCGATCGATTCACGCCACTCCGGTACATGCTGGTTGAGGTAAGTCATCAATGGCATCGGTTCGCCAAAGTTGACATAACCCTGACCCAGATTACGCAGCTTGCTCAAGCCACGCAGCATTTGCGGCAAACTCTCTTTCTCTTTCGTCGCGCCACGCAGCTCTTTCGCGTACGTGCCCACTTCCATTACGTGCTCGTAGCCGATGTAGATGGGGACGAGGGTAATCGGACGCGTACCGCCGCGCAGCATCGCCTGAATGGTCATCGACAGCGTGCCGGTTTTCGGGTCGAGCAGACGCCCGGTACGTGAACGGCCTCCTTCGACAAAGTATTCAACCGAGTAGCCGCGGCTGAACAACTCGCCCAGGTATTCGCGGAAAACGGTGGAATAGAGCTTGTTGCCCTTGAAGGTACGACGAATAAAGAACGCGCCCAGACGACGGAAAATCGGACCTGCTGGCCAGAAGTTCAGGTTGATACCGGCAGCGATGTGCGGCGGAACCAGCCCCTGGTGGTACAGAACGTACGACAGCAGCATATAGTCCATATGGCTGCGGTGGCACGGAACATAGACGATTTCGTGCCCATCGTGCGCCAACTGACGTACACGCTCCGCATTGTGAACGTTAATCCCCTGATACAGACGGTTCCAGGTAAAGCCCAGAATACGGTCTGTCAGACGAATCATCTCGTAGGAGAAGTTGGCGGCAATCTCTTCCATCAGCGCAATGGCATTTTGCTGCGCTTTTTCGTGGGAGATTTTTTTACTGCGCGCTTCATCTTCTACCGCGCGAGCGATAGCTTTTGAGGCCAGCAGTTTATTGAACAGGTCCTGGCGGGCAGGGAGGCGCGGGCCGACTGCGGCCAGACGCTGACGAGCAAAGTGCATGCGCGCCACACGAGCCAGCTTCTGAGCGATGATTTTATCCGTACCGTGTTCGTCCGCCATGCGACGCAGGGAGACCGATGGGGAGAAGCGGACAAAACTGTCGCGACCCAGCCAGGACACAGCAAAGAATTTCTGTACGCCGTTCAGCATGCGCAGCGGCGGATTGACCTCGCCTTTTTCACGCCCAGGCGCGCGGCCAAACATCACCGAAACCGGCACCATTTGCACATCCAGGTCTGGATTGCTGCGATGCAAGTCGAGATAGTTATGGAACAGCTTAATGGACTCTTCTTTCGGCGTGTAATAGGTGAACACGCGCGGGCCGCCGTGAATAAACACGTAGCGCGGCAGCAGAGTTCCGTCTATCTCCAGCGGTTCCAGGGGATCCGGGAGATCGTGCACCAGACATTGGGCACGCAGCGTCAGCAAGTCTGCTTTTGAGTTGTACGGTAGGACGTACATAATGGGACGCGAAGTATCGAGCCCCAATTCCGGGGCAGGTTCTGCCGGAATAGACTTGCTTTTTACCAGGACGCTTAATGGTAAATTCAGTAATTTGTAGTAAATTCGTGGCCAGCCGGACATAAACGATGTAAAGCCTCTGGTTAATAATGCAAATGCGCTGCAAGGATATCAGAAAGTTTAGTGAATTTCTGGTGTATCCGGTCATACTTCGCGCTGCTTTGCCACACCCTGAAACAAACGGGGTAACGTTACAATGACATTGACGCTAATAATGTAAAAAGGTTCTTTTTGATGGCCAATAATACCACTGGATTCACCCGAATTATCAAAGCTGCAGGCTATTCCTGGAAAGGTTTTCGCGCCGCATGGATCAATGAGGCGGCATTCCGCCAGGAAAGCGTTGCCGTACTGTTGGGCGTAGCCATCGCCTGCTGGCTGGACGTCGACGCCATTACCCGCGTGCTGTTGATTGGTTCCGTGATGCTGGTGATGATCGTTGAAATCCTCAACAGTGCGATTGAGGCGGTGGTTGACCGTATTGGCTCTGAGTATCACGAACTTTCCGGTCGGGCGAAAGATATGGGCTCGGCAGCGGTATTGCTGTCTATTTTTGTCGCTCTGATCACCTGGGGCATCCTGTTGTGGTCGCATTTGCGATAAAGATTCCACAACTGCATAAATCTCCTGTTTTTTGTGCAGTTTGCGGTTCCAAAATCACCTTTAGCTGTATATACTCACAGCATAACTGTATATACACCCAGGGGGCGGAATGAAAGCGTTAACGGCCAGGCAGCAAGAGGTGTTTGATCTCATTAGGGATCACATCAGCCAGACAGGTATGCCACCGACGCGTGCGGAGATCGCGCAGCGTTTGGGGTTCCGTTCCCCAAACGCCGCTGAAGAACACCTGAAAGCGCTTGCGCGTAAAGGCGTCCTTGAAATTGTATCCGGCGCATCGCGCGGTATTCGACTGCTGCAGGAAGAAGAAGAAGGGTTACCGCTTGTCGGACGCGTAGCGGCAGGCGAGCCACTGCTGGCGCAGCAGCACATCGAAGGCCACTATCAGGTCGATCCTTCACTGTTCAAACCGAACGCCGATTTTCTGCTGCGCGTTAGCGGTATGTCGATGAAAGACATCGGTATTATGGACGGTGATTTACTGGCTGTGCATAAAACTCAGGATGTGCGTAACGGTCAGGTCGTTGTTGCCCGTATCGACGACGAAGTCACCGTCAAGCGTCTGAAAAAGCAGGGCAACAAGGTTGAACTCCTGCCAGAAAACAGCGAATTTAAACCTATTGTTGTCGACCTGCGCGAGCAAAACTTCACTATTGAAGGGTTGGCGGTAGGCGTCATTCGTAACGGTGAATGGCTGTAATTTTCTGTTGATTACCTGTCGGCCGGATAAGACGTTTACGTCGCTATCCGGCAACTTGCTTGGTGGCGCTACGCTTACCGGGCCTACACTGCATCTTTTTTCAGTACATCTAACTTCTTCTCAGGCTCTCCTGTATGCCTTTCTTTACCTCTTCTGATAAAGCACTCTGGTACCTCGCCTTACCGATGATCTTCTCCAATATCACCGTTCCCCTGTTGGGACTGGTGGATACCGCGGTGATTGGTCATCTGGATAGTCCGGTCTATCTTGGCGGCGTTGCTGTTGGCGCCACGGCGACCAGCTTTCTCTTTATGCTGCTGCTTTTTTTGCGCATGAGTACCACCGGCCTTACCGCGCAGGCATTTGGCGCGAAAAATCCGCAGGCGCTGGCGCGCGCGTTGGTGCAGCCGCTATTGCTGGCGCTGGGCGCGGGGTTGCTTATCGCACTGTTTCGTACGCCGATTATCGATCTGGCTCTGCACATTGTCGGCGGAAGTGAGGCGGTACTGGAGCAGGCCCGACGTTTCCTGGAAATCCGCTGGTTAAGCGCACCCGCGTCGCTGGCGAATCTGGTGCTGCTCGGTTGGTTACTTGGCGTTCAGTATGCGCGCGCGCCAGTTATCCTGTTGATTGTCGGCAATATTCTCAACATTGTGCTCGATTTATGGCTGGTAATGGGCCTGCATATGAACGTGCAGGGGGCGGCGTTGGCGACGGTGATTGCCGAATATGCCACGCTGCTGATTGGCCTGATGATGGTACGCAAAGTCCTGCATATGCGTGGAATTTCGCTGGCAATGTTGAAGCTGGCGTGGCGTGGCAACTTCCGTCGTTTGCTGGCGCTCAACCGCGACATCATGCTGCGTTCTCTGCTGCTACAGCTCTGCTTTGGGGCCATTACAGTTCTGGGCGCGCGTTTGGGAGGCGATATCATCGCGGTTAACGCCGTTCTGATGACTCTGCTGACGTTTACCGCCTACGCGCTGGATGGATTTGCCTATGCTGTGGAAGCGCATTCGGGTCAGGCCTATGGGGCGAGGGATGGCAGCCAGTTGCTTGATGTCTGGCGGGCGGCCTGTCGACAGTCCGGTATTGTGGCTATTCTGTTTTCGCTGGTTTATGCCCTGTTTGGCGAGCAGATTGTTGCGCTGCTGACCTCGCTGCCGCAAATCCAACAGTTGGCCGATCGCTATCTTTTCTGGCAGGTGGTTTTGCCGCTGGTGGGGGTGTGGTGTTATCTGCTCGACGGTATGTTTATTGGCGCGACACGGGCTGCAGAAATGCGCAACAGTATGGCCGTTGCCGCAGCAGGGTTCGCATTAACGCTACTGGCTTTACCGTTGCTGGGAAATCATGGTTTGTGGCTGGCGTTAACCGTTTTTCTCGCGCTGCGTGGGCTTTCCCTGGCCTTTATCTGGCGGCGTCACTGGCGTAATGGAACCTGGTTTGCCTGAGCGGATGGTTAAAAATTCCGAATAATAAATAAAACCCAGAATCCCTGACTACACTTATTCTCACGTCCAGCAAAAACAGCATGTGTCTGGACATGGCACTCTCGCTATTCACAACCTAACGATGAGGACTTGATGATGAATAAAGACGAAGTCGGCGGTAACTGGAAGCAGTTTAAAGGTAAAGTGAAAGAGCAATGGGGCAAACTGACCGATGATGATATGACGGTCATTGAAGGTAAACGTGACCAACTGGTCGGTAAAGTCCAGGAGCGTTACGGTTACGCGAAAGATCAGGCGGAGAAAGAAGTGACCGATTGGGAAAAACGTAATGATTACCGCTGGTAATTAACCCTTCCCTCCTGAGAGTACAAGGATGTACGCTCTCCCACCCGCTTAACGCCCAACTTTCTTCTTCACCTGAATCGTATGGTCATGCTGGCATTCGCCAGGGTGACGACATGACTCAACCTCCACACAGGCCGGGCACAGTCCATGGGCTTCAATAACGTTATGTCGCAGGGCAAAACCCATTTTTGCTGCCAGCGTATGCATGATGTCTTCCACGCCTTCCGCGCACTCTTCTTTTACCACACCACAGCGGTCGCAAATGAACATTGCGGAACTGTGAGTTGGCTGATCGAACAGATGGCAAAGCACATAGCTGTTGGTGGATTCCACCTTGTGCACAAACCCTTGTTCCAGCAGAAAATCGAGCGCACGATACACGGTCGGCGGCTTGGCCTGCGGCTCGGTTTCCCGCAACAGGTCAAGTAGGTCGTAAGCGCTGATTGCGCCTTCCTGCAGGCTCATCAGGCGCAGCACTTCGAGGCGTTGTGGCGTAAGCCGTACGTTGCGTTGCGCACAGAGTTTTTCAGCTTGAGCCAATAACTCCTGCGTGGTGGTTTTGTCCATTTGGCGCCTCGATTTGCGTGCAAGGTTAATCCCTTACTTTAACATGTTCTGTTTAAAACACCGAGATCCACCGCGGTGTGCTATACCTGACCCATCGCAATACTGGAAAATAATCATGAAAAGACCCGATTGTATTCGTCACTGGCGTGAAGTTGAGGGGGCTGATGACTCCACCTATCCCGACAGCGATGAGCTGTTTTCCATAGGTGCGCCGCTTGCCCGCAAGCTGGGGTTAGGGCGACTCGGCATTCATCATGAGCGCCTGCCGCCGGGCCGACGCACCTCGTATCCGCACGCTGAAAGTGATGAGGAAGAGTTTATCTATGTGCTGGAGGGATATCCTGAAGCCTGGATTAACGGTTATTTATGGAAGCTGGAGCCGGGCGACAGCGTCGGTTTCCCGGCGGGCACCGGCGTGTGTCACACCTTTATCAATAACACCAGTGAAGAGGTTCGTCTGCTGGTCGTGGGTGAGGCGAACAAAAAATACAATCGTATTTATTATCCGCTTAATCCGGTTTATGCCGCCACGCGTGAGGACCGTTGGGTCGACCATCCGCCGCAGTTTTTTGGATCTCACGACGGAAAACCGGGGCGTAAATAGCGCTTGTCGGGGAGCAGGGAGGGGGAACCGCGAGGATGTGGCTCACTATCGTAACGGTCTATGCTATAGTAGCGCCCCTTTTTTAACCGGATGCTTGAATATTCGCCATGCTGCCTGAATCTCAGTCTACCGCTTTTCCCGCTCATCGTTTTTCTATCGCGCCGATGCTTGACTGGACGGACAGACATTGCCGCTACTTTTTGCGCTTACTGTCCAGCCAGACGCTGCTCTACACGGAGATGGTAACCACCGGCGCGATCATTCATGGTAAAGGCGATTATCTGGCGTATAGCGAAGAAGAACATCCGGTCGCTTTGCAACTGGGCGGGAGCGATCCGGCTGCGCTGGCGCAGTGCGCAAAGCTTGCTGAACAACGGGGCTATGACGAAATTAACCTCAACGTGGGTTGCCCTTCCGATCGTGTACAGAATGGAATGTTTGGTGCCTGTCTGATGGGGAATGCGCAACTGGTCGCTGATTGCGTCAAAGCGATGCGCGATGTGGTATCGATTCCGGTAACGGTGAAAACCCGTATTGGTATTGATGACCAGGACAGCTACGAATTCCTGTGCGATTTCATCAACACGGTCACCGGTAACGGTGAATGTGAGATGTTTATCATCCACGCCCGCAAGGCCTGGCTGTCCGGGCTAAGCCCGAAAGAAAACCGCGAAATCCCACCGCTGGATTATGACCGTGTTTATCAGCTAAAGCGCGATTTTCCGCATCTGACGATGTCGATCAACGGTGGCATAAAATCGTTGGAAGAAGCGAAAATCCATCTGCAACATATGGATGGCGTGATGGTGGGGCGCGAAGCTTATCAAAACCCAGGCATTCTGGCGTCCGTTGACCGCGAGATTTTTGCTGTCACCAGCGAAGATGCCGATCCGGTCGCCGTAGTGCGTGCGATGTATCCGTATATTGAGCGTGAACTGAGTAAAGGAACCTATTTGGGGCATGTCACGCGCCATATGCTGGGACTGTTTCAGGGGATTCCTGGGGCACGGCAGTGGCGTCGCTATCTGAGCGAAAATGCGCATAAAGCCGGGGCAGATATTGAGGTTCTGGAACATGCGCTGAAGCTGGTGGCAGACAAACGTTAAGTTTTCACCAAAAGTTAGTGAATTTCACCACGCCCTGCGCTTCGTCGCGGGGCGTTTGCTTTATAAATCAATATATTAATTTTGGCATGTTTCTTGTAAAGCTGTGGAGAGTATTTCATTTCGGGAGAGAGCCATGCTGGAACTACTTTTTGTGATTGGATTTTTTATCATGCTGATGGTCACCGGCGTATCTTTGCTGGGAGTGCTGGCCGCATTGGTGGTAGCCACTGTGGTGATGTTTTTGGGCGGACTATTTGCGTTGATGATTAAACTGTTGCCCTGGCTGTTATTGGCCGTTGCCGTGGTGTGGGTTATCAAGGCGATAAAAGCGCCAAAAGTCCCACAGTATCAGCGCAATAACCGCCGATTTTACTAAGGTATTGAGCGGTGTGTCACAACCTGCAACATTGCCTTTAGAAGCAAATAGGAATTGATTATCAAATCTGTCACTATTGCCAGGTTAACGAATTCATCGAGCTGTACCCTACATACAGCCGAACTAAAAAAAGAAAGGGCTTCCTACGGGAAGCCCTAATTCTTTCTTCCCCCTTCATAATTCAAACCGCAGGTTTGTTGGCGGCTTGAATTATTTAACGGAAATGAGGGCGTTACGGGATCAGCAAACTCGACCCCTGTGTGGCCCGGCTTTCCAGCACTTCATGAGCATGCTGCGCGTCGTGCAGTGCGAACGTCTGGCCCGGTGCGACATCCACTTTGATCACTCCGCTGGCAATCAGCGAGAAAAGCTCATTGCTGGCTTCGGTTAATTCATGGTGGTTGGTGATGTAACCCTGGAGTGAAGGGCGAGTCACGTACAGCGAACCTTTCTGATTCAGAATGCCTAAGTTAACGCCAGTCACCGGTCCGGAAGCATTACCAAAGCTGACCATGAGCCCCCGGCGCTGCAGGCAATCCAGTGAGGCTTCCCAGGTATCTTTCCCCACCGAGTCATACACCACCCGCACTTTTTTACCGCCAGTGATCTCTTTTACACGTTCTACAATGCTCTCTTCACGATAGTTAATGACCTGCCATGCGCCGGCCTGCAGCGCAATTTGCGCTTTTTGCGCATTACCGACGGTGCCAATCAGCTTCGCACCCAATGCTTTTGCCCACTGGCAGGCAATCATACCGACGCCGCCTGCTGCCGCATGGAACAAAAATGGTTCATCGGGCTGAATTTCATAGGTCTTACGCAACAGATAAAAAACGGTGAGCCCTTTAAGAAATGAGGCGGCAGCTTGTTCAAACGAGATAGCGTTGGGCAAAATAGCGGTTTTATCCGCCGGGACGTTATGCACTGAGCTGTAGGCGCCCAGGGGAGACTGAGCGTAAACCACGCGATCGCCGGCTTTAATGTGCGTCACTTTGCTACCGACTTTACTGACCACGCCTGCGGCTTCGGTACCCAGACCGCTGGGCAGAGAAGGCGGCGGATAAAGACCACTGCGGATATAGGTGTCGATATAGTTGATCCCAATCGCTTTGTTCTCGACCTGGATTTCATTTTCCGCCGGGTCTACGGGCGTAAACTCCACTGCCTTGAGTACATCAGGGCCACCATGCTTGTGAAATTCAATACGTGTTGCCATGCTTCCTCCAAAAGAAATGTGGTAATCTTTCGACCCAATCATTATCTCGGTAACTCCATTCACTATGGCAGGAAATAAACCCTTCAACAAACAACAGACTGATGCTCGTGAGCGCGATCCCCAGGTCGCCGGGCTGAAAGTACCGCCGCACTCGATTGAAGCGGAACAGTCGGTGTTGGGCGGTTTAATGCTGGATAACGAACGCTGGGACGATGTGGCCGAGCGTGTGGTGGCGGAAGATTTTTATACCCGACCGCACCGGCACATCTTCACCGAAATGCATCGCCTGCAGGAGATGGGAAAACCCATCGATCTGATCACGCTTGCAGAATCGCTGGAAGTTCAGGGGCAACTGGACAGCGTCGGCGGTTTTGCTTACCTGGCTGAGTTATCTAAAAATACGCCAAGTGCAGCGAACATTAGTGCCTATGCGGATATTGTCCGCGAACGTGCCGTTGTTCGTGACATGATTTCGGTGGCGAACGAGATCGCGGAAGCCGGGTTTGATCCGCAAGGCCGTTCCAGTGAAGATCTGCTGGACCTCGCGGAATCCCGCGTCTTTAAAATTGCTGAAAGTCGCGCCAATAAAGACGAAGGTCCGAAAAATATTACCGATGTGCTCGACGCTACCGTCGCGCGTATCGAACAGTTGTTCCAGCAACCACACGATGGTGTCACCGGGGTCAACACCGGTTATGACGACCTCAATAAAAAGACTGCTGGTTTGCAGCCGTCAGACTTAATTATCGTCGCCGCGCGTCCGTCGATGGGTAAAACGACATTTGCAATGAACCTCGTCGAAAATGCGGCGATGCTGCAAGATAAGCCGGTTCTTATCTTTAGTCTTGAAATGCCCTCAGAACAGATCATGATGCGTTCCCTGGCCTCACTCTCACGTGTAGACCAAACCAAAATCCGTACCGGTCAACTGGATGATGAAGACTGGGCGCGAATTTCCGGAACAATGGGTATTTTGCTGGAGAAACGAAACATCTATATTGATGACTCCTCCGGCCTGACGCCAACGGAAGTGCGATCACGTGCCCGTCGTATCGCCCGCGAACACGGTGGTATCGGACTTATCATGATCGACTACCTGCAACTGATGCGCGTGCCGTCGCTCTCCGACAACCGTACGCTGGAAATTGCTGAAATTTCCCGCTCGCTGAAAGCGTTAGCGAAAGAACTGCATGTGCCGGTGGTGGCGCTGTCGCAGCTTAACCGCTCTCTGGAACAACGCGCCGATAAGCGTCCGGTCAACTCGGATCTGCGTGAGTCCGGCTCCATCGAGCAGGATGCCGACTTAATCATGTTTATCTATCGTGATGAGGTTTATCACGAAAACAGCGACTTGAAAGGCATCGCCGAGATCATTATCGGTAAACAGCGTAACGGCCCGATCGGTACGGTGCGCCTGACGTTTAACGGTCAGTGGTCGCGCTTCGATAACTATGCTGGCCCGCAGTACGACGACGAATAACAACACTGAATCAGGTTACTCAAGCAAATACTTATCAAGGAATACAAATGCAAGCGGCAACTGTAGTCATTAACCGCCGCGCTCTGCGACACAACCTGCAACGTCTGCGTGAACTGGCTCCAGCCAGTAAACTGGTTGCGGTCGTGAAAGCGAACGCTTACGGCCATGGTCTGTTAGAGACCGCGCGAACGCTCCCCGATGCGGACGCTTTTGGTGTCGCTCGTCTTGAAGAAGCCCTGCGGTTGCGAGCGGGAGGGATCACGCAGCCCATCCTGCTGCTGGAAGGATTTTTTGATGCTTCCGATCTGCCGACTATCTCCGCGCAGCGTCTGCATACTGCCGTCCACAACCAGGAGCAGCTTGAAGCTCTGGAAGCCGCGGTACTGGCTGAACCGGTCACCGTCTGGATGAAGCTCGACACGGGAATGCACCGCCTGGGCGTGCGTCCGGAGCAGGCCGAGGCGTTTTATCAGCGCTTGACGCAATGCGAAAACGTGCGCCAGCCGGTCAATATCGTCAGCCACTTTGCGCGCGCGGACGAGCCTGAGTGCGGCGCGACCGAAAAGCAGCTCGATATCTTCAATAGCTTTTGCGCGGGTAAACCGGGTCAACGTTCGATCGCCGCGTCGGGTGGTATTCTGCTGTGGCCGCAGTCTCACTTCGACTGGGCGCGTCCGGGGCTGATTCTGTATGGCGTATCGCCGTTGGAAAACCACTCTATCGGTGCCGATTTTGGCTGCCAGCCGGTGATGTCGCTCACTTCCAGCCTAATTGCGGTGCGTGAACACAAAGCGGGCGAGCCGGTTGGCTATGGTGGAACCTGGCTGAGCGAGCGCGACACGCGTCTGGGCGTGGTGGCGATGGGCTATGGCGATGGTTATCCGCGCGCTGCGCCGTCTGGGACACCGGTACTGGTCAATGGCCGTGAAGTGCCGATCGTCGGTCGCGTCGCGATGGATATGATTTGCGTCGATTTAGGTCCCGAGGCGCAGGATAAAGCCGGCGATTCGGTTATCCTGTGGGGTGAAGGCCTGCCCGTTGAACGCATTGCTGAAATGACGAAAGTAAGTGCTTACGAACTTATCACGCGCCTGACCTCAAGGGTGGCAATGAAGTATATCGATTAAGTTCATGATGTGCCGGATAAGGCGGTTACGCCGCCATCCGGCAATATTCCTCTCAACATCCTCTCGATCTTCTCCCGCTTCCGGTTTATTGTGTTCTTAACCCCTGCCTGTAAACCTGGAGAACCACACGTGTTTCAAAAAGTTGACGCCTACGCCGGCGACCCGATTTTATCGCTCATGGAGCGTTTCAAAGAAGATTCACGTAGCGACAAAGTGAACCTCAGCATCGGTCTGTACTACAACGAAGACGGCATTATTCCTCAGCTTAAAGCGGTGGCAGAAGCGGAAGCCCGACTGAATGCCAAACCGCATGGCGCTTCGCTGTATCTGCCGATGGAAGGCCTGAACACTTATCGCCATACTATTGCGCCGCTGTTGTTTGGCGCAGAGCATCCGGTTCTCCAGCAGCAGCGCGTCGCAACGATTCAGACGCTGGGCGGCTCCGGTGCGCTAAAGGTTGGTGCAGACTTCCTGAAACGCTATTTCCCTGATTCTGGCGTGTGGGTCAGCGATCCGACCTGGGAAAACCACATCGCGATTTTTGAAGGTGCTGGGTTCGAAGTAAGTACTTACCCCTGGTATGACGACACCACCAATGGCGTGCGTTTCAACGACCTGCTGGCCACGCTGAACACCTTACCGGCGCGCAGCATCGTACTGCTGCATCCGTGCTGCCATAACCCGACGGGTGCGGATTTAACCCCCGCGCAATGGGATGGTGTCATTGAGATCCTGAAAGCTCGCGATCTGATCCCGTTCCTGGATATTGCTTACCAGGGTTTCGGCGGCGGAATGGAAGACGATGCCTATGCGATCCGCGCCATGGCCAGCGCCGGATTGCCTGCACTGGTCAGCAACTCATTCTCGAAGATTTTCTCTTTGTACGGCGAACGTGTCGGCGGACTTTCAGTGGTCTGTGAAGACGCTGATGCCGCCAGCCGCGTTCTGGGGCAGCTAAAAGCGACGGTGCGTCGTAACTATTCCAGCCCGCCAAACTTTGGTGCGCAGGTCGTGGCCGCGGTGTTGGGTGATGACGCGCTGAAAGCCAACTGGCTGGCGGAAGTCGAAGAGATGCGTACCCGTATTCTGGCGATGCGCCAGGCGCTGGTTAACGTATTGAATGCGGAGATCCCTGGTCGTAACTTTGATTACCTGCTGCAACAGCGCGGGATGTTCAGCTATACCGGGCTCAGCGCTGCTCAGGTCGATCGCCTGCGCGATGAGTTCGGTGTGTACCTGATAGCCAGCGGTCGTATGTGCGTGGCCGGGTTGAATCACGGTAACGTGCAGCGGGTGGCGAAGGCATTTGCCGCTGTCATGTAACCGGGTTTTTAGGCCTGATAAGCGTCGCGCCATCAGGCATTGTATTGCCGGATGGCGGTGTAATCACCTTATCCGGCCTACTTTCTTTCACCGTGCTATTGGTCTGTTTTCCAATGTGATCATGCTCTTTTTCCAGGACAAAACCAGAGAAAATCCTTCCTTTCCCTCCCCCTAAGGGGTAAGGTCAGATAGTTTTTTGACCAGTTGTTAATAAAAAAATGATAACTAACTGACTACTTAGGGAAAAATATGCGCAAGTTTACGTTGGCACTGAGTGCCGTTTGTTTATTGTTCACGCTAAATCAGCCGGCCCAGGCGTTAGTTTCTTCTCCCTCTCAGCTTAATCCAGGCACCAACGTTGCAAAACTCGCTGAGCAGGCACCCATTCACTGGGTCTCCGTGGCACAAATTGAAAACAGCCTGACCGGACGCCCGCCGATGGCCGTCGGGTTTGATATCGATGACACCGTCCTCTTTTCCAGCCCAGGCTTCTGGCGCGGAAAAAAAACGTATTCTCCGGACAGTGAGGATTACCTGAAAAATCCGGCCTTCTGGGAAAAAATGAACAATGGCTGGGACGAATTCAGCATTCCGAAAGAAGTGGCGCGTCAGTTGATTGATATGCACGTGCGTCGCGGCGACAGCATCTTTTTCGTAACCGGGCGTAGCCAGACGAAGACCGAAACGGTGTCGAAAACGCTGTCCGATAACTTTCACATCCCGGCCGGCAATATGAACCCGGTCATTTTTGCCGGTGATAAGCCGGGCCAGAATACGAAAACGCAGTGGCTGCAGGATAAAAATATCCGCATGTTCTACGGCGACTCTGATAATGACATTACCGCCGCCCGAGACGTGGGTATTCGCGGCATTCGTATTTTACGCGCTTCTAACTCCACTTATAAACCGTTGCCACAGGCCGGCGCGTTTGGTGAAGAGGTGATCGTCAACTCGGAGTATTGAGGACGTTGCTTGCGGTTGTTGTTTTTTTAAACAAATTTGCGTTACCTGCTTTTACCTTTTGCGGACTTGCTGCACACTGAATAAAAGATGTTCTCATTAGGCAATATGCTGGTAAGGGGAATTAAGATGACGAATTCGGAGTTGCTGCAATACTGCATGGCAAAAATGGGCGCCGAGCAGAGCGTACACAGTGACTGGAAGGCCACACAAATCAAAGTCGAAGATGTGCTTTTTGCCATGGTAAAAGAGGTGGAAGAACGCCCGGCAGTGTCACTGAAAACCAGCCCGGAACTGGCAGAGTTGTTACGTCAGCAGCATAGCGATGTACGGCCAAGCCGGCATCTCAATAAGGCGCACTGGAGTACGGTGTATCTGGACGGCTCGCTGCCGGATTCGCAAATCTACTACCTGGTAGACGCGTCTTATCAGCAGGCCGTAAACACGCTGCCGGAAGATAAACGCCGGATACTGGCGCAGTCCTGATCTGTTTTCCGCAATGAGGCGCCAGCGCCTTATCCGGCCTACAAGCAATTATGCATATTTTGTAGGCCTGATAAGCGTAGCGCCATCGGCATGATTACAACAGTGGTTTGAGGAAACGGGCCGTGTGTGAGGCTTCACACTCAGCGACTGTTTCTGGTGTGCCTGAAACCAGAATTTCCCCGCCGCCGCTGCCGCCTTCCGGACCGAGATCGACAATCCAGTCAGCGGTTTTTATCACGTCCAGATTGTGCTCAATCACTACGATGGTGTTGCCCTGATCCCGGAGCTGATGCAGCACGTCCAGCAGTTGCTGAATATCCGCAAAATGCAGACCGGTGGTCGGTTCGTCGAGAATATACAGCGTTTGACCGGTACCGCGTTTGGACAGTTCACGCGCCAGCTTCACGCGCTGCGCTTCACCGCCCGAGAGCGTGGTGGCGGACTGACCCAGTCGAATGTACGTCAGACCCACGTCCATCAGCGTTTGCAGCTTACGCGCCAGCGCCGGAACGGCATCGAAGAACTCACGCGCTTCTTCAATCGTCATATCCAGCACTTCGTGGATAGTCTTGCCCTTGTACTTAATCTCCAGAGTTTCGCGGTTATAGCGCTTGCCTTTACACTGATCGCACGGCACGTAGATATCCGGCAGAAAGTGCATTTCGACTTTGATCACGCCGTCGCCCTGACAAGCTTCACAGCGTCCGCCGCGGACGTTAAAGCTGAAACGACCCGGAGTATAACCGCGCGCACGCGACTCCGGCACACCGGCAAACAGTTCGCGCACTGGCGTAAACACGCCGGTGTAGGTTGCCGGGTTAGAGCGCGGCGTACGGCCAATCGGGCTTTGGTCAATGTCGATCACTTTGTCGAAATGTTCCAGGCCCTGAACATCACGATATGGCGCGGGTTCCGCCAGCGTGGCGCCGTTCAGCGCCGTCTGCGCAATCGGGAACAGCGTGTCGTTAATTAGCGTCGATTTACCCGAACCGGAAACACCGGTAATGCAGGTAAATAAACCAACCGGCAGCGTCAGGGTGACATCTTTCAGGTTGTTACCGCGCGCGCCGGTCAGCTTCAACACTTTTTCCGGGTCTGCCGCCACGCGCTGTTTCGGCACTTCAATCTTGCGCTTACCGCTCATGTACTGGCCGGTCAGCGACTCAGGCACGGCCATGATATCTTTTAGCGTACCTTCGGCAACCACCTGGCCGCCGTGAACGCCCGCGCCGGGGCCGATGTCGATAACGTGGTCAGCGGCGCGAATCGCGTCTTCATCGTGCTCAACCACAATGACGGTATTGCCCAGATTACGCAGGTGGATAAGCGTACCCAACAGACGCTCGTTATCGCGCTGATGCAGACCGATAGACGGTTCATCCAGTACATACATTACGCCGACCAGACCTGCGCCGATCTGGCTTGCCAGACGAATACGCTGGGCTTCGCCGCCGGAGAGCGTTTCTGCTGAACGCGACAGCGTCAGATAGTTGAGGCCGACGTTGACCAGGAACTTCAGACGATCGCCAATCTCTTTGAGAATTTTCTCTGCGATCTTCGCTCGCTGACCCGCAAGCTTCAGGTTGTTGAAGAAATCCATGGCGTGACCGATGCTCATGTCGGAAATCGCGGGCAGCGGCGTATTTTCGACAAATACGTGGCGGGCTTCCCGGCGTAAACGCGTCCCCTCACAGCTGGCGCACGGTCGGTTGCTAATGAACTTGGCTAATTCTTCACGTACCGCGCTGGATTCCGTCTCTTTATAACGGCGCTCCATATTGTGCAATACGCCTTCGAACGGATGGCGGCGTACGGACGTATCGCCGCGATCGTTCATGTATTTAAATTCGATATTCTCTTTACCGGAACCGTACAGCACCACTTTATGCACGGCAGGGTTCAGGCTGGCCCATGGGGCTTCGACGTCGAATTTATAGTGTTCCGCCAGTGACTTAAGCATCTGGAAGTAATAGAAGTTACGGCGATCCCAGCCGCGGATAGCACCACCGGCCAGCGACAGTTCCGGATTTTGGATCACCCGGTCAGGATCGAAATACTGCTGCACGCCGAGACCGTCACAGGTCGGGCATGCACCCGCTGGGTTATTGAACGAGAACAGACGTGGTTCCAGCTCGCGCATGCTGTAGCCGCAGATCGGGCAGGCGAAGTTGGCGGAGAACAGCAACTCTTCCGCTTTCGGATCGTCCATATCGGCGACTACCGCCGTACCACCGGACAGTTCCAGCGCGGTTTCAAAGGATTCTGCCAGTCGCTGGGTGAGATCGTCGCGTACTTTAAAGCGGTCAATCACCACTTCAATAGTGTGTTTCTTTTGCAGTTCAAGCTTGGGCGGATCGGAAAGGTCGCACACTTCACCGTCGATACGGGCGCGGATATAGCCCTGGCCTGCCAGGTTTTCCAGCGTTTTAGTATGCTCGCCTTTACGCTCCTTAATCACCGGCGCCAGCAGCATCAGACGTTTGCCTTCCGGCTGCGACAGAACGTTGTCCACCATCTGGCTAACGGTCTGGGCCGCCAGGGGAACGTCGTGATCCGGGCAGCGCGGTTCGCCAACGCGGGCAAACAACAGGCGCAGATAGTCGTGAATTTCGGTAATCGTACCTACCGTGGATCGCGGGTTGTGGGATGTCGATTTTTGTTCAATTGAGATGGCGGGAGACAGCCCCTCAATGTGGTCGACATCCGGCTTTTCCATCAGCGACAGAAACTGACGCGCGTACGCGGAAAGGGATTCAACGTAACGACGCTGCCCTTCGGCATACAAGGTGTCGAAAGCGAGCGAAGATTTGCCTGAGCCCGAAAGCCCGGTGACGACAATCAGCTTGTCGCGCGGGATGACGAGGTTGATGTTTTTGAGATTATGGGTGCGGGCGCCCCGAACTTCGATCTTATCCATTCATCTTTCCCGGATTAAACGCTTTTTTGCCTGGCTGCATGGTGCTACCGGCGATCACAAACGGTTAATTATGACACAACCTGACCTGAATGGATATACAGTATTGGAATGCAAAACGCAGATGCCTGTGCAACAATGTCTGTCTGGGGTTGTTTACTGGAATCGATCTCGCAACGTAGTAAAAGCGCTATTGGAAATGCTACAATCCCGCGCTTACACTTATTCAGTAACGTTTTTCAGGAGACACGATCATGGCCAGCAGAGGCGTAAACAAGGTGATTCTCGTCGGTAATCTGGGCCAGGACCCGGAAGTACGCTATATGCCGAATGGTGGCGCAGTTGCCAACATTACGCTGGCTACTTCCGAATCCTGGCGTGATAAAGCGACCGGCGAAATGAAAGAGCAGACTGAATGGCACCGTGTGGTGCTGTTCGGCAAACTGGCGGAAGTTGCCAGCGAATATCTGCGTAAAGGTTCCCAGGTCTATATCGAAGGTCAGCTGCGTACCCGCAAATGGACCGATCAATCCGGCGTAGAAAAGTACACCACTGAAGTTGTGGTTAACGTTGGCGGCACCATGCAAATGCTGGGCGGTCGTCAGGGTGGTGGTGCTCCGGCAGGTGGCGGCCAGCAGCAGGGTGGTTGGGGTCAGCCTCAGCAGCCGCAAGGTGGCAATCAGTTCAGCGGCGGCGCGCAGTCTCGCCCGCAGCAGTCGGCTCCGGCAGCACCGTCTAATGAGCCGCCGATGGATTTCGACGACGATATTCCGTTCTAATCCTTCTGCTTTTCGCTGAAAATTATGGCTACCTCAGGACTGAGGTAGCCATATGCAATTCTGTTATCAGTTCAACACCATCGGCCAGTCTGGCGGTGTATGGCTCATCACTTCAACCATTACGGTTTCAATGTTCTTCCAGATTGCGGACATATCCACCAGGGTTATGCCGAGTAATCCGGTCGCAAACCAGCAGGCAAAAACCAGCCCTAAACCGCTGCTAATGACGGCCAGGCCAATATAATCTGATTTACGAAAACGGATATTGAGCGTACTGGCTAAAAACATCAGCACTGCACTGAGTAATTGCCACCGCAGAAGAACCACGCCAGTTGTTATCGTTGCCATGAAAAACGTCCTCAGAAAGTCTGGATGCCCAGGACAGCGCGGGGGTGTTCACCGAGGGTGTAGTACTCTGGCTATCGACGGGCAATAACATGAATGAAACATCGTTTCTGTTACATGATTTTTGTGAACTATATCACATATGCTCGTTTGTTCACCAGTGTTGGACGTATTTTTTGCAGGATGATAACCATGTTAAATATGTGGTTATATTCAAGGAAGCAATGATACTAAATAATCAACTCTAAAGATGCATTTGCGTTACCTGTTTTATTTATCCTAAATTAATCGTTAAAAAAATCTAATGAATTTCTTAAATAAAGCCAGGATAGTGCTTATAAAAAATTACTCCTTGGGGATAATAACGTTATGAAATAAGCATAACTTTAAGTTTGCCTTACGGAAAAATAATATCATCATCAACTATTATCAGACTTTTACATAGAGAAGTCTGTTGCTAATACTGATAGATTCATGCAACTTAATCAGTCGGTGTTTATAGCATCTTGCCTTAATGGGTTCTGGCATATACGAAACAGGGAAACAGGGCTGACATGAATCACAGTGCGCGACGCAAGATACTGAAGTTCCTCGGAACATTCATGGTGGTATTGCTCCCCGTGGTGCTGGCGTTATGGTTTGCTCAAATCCGGGCAATGTCCGAAACCCGTAATCAACTTCGCTCTTTTGCGCAACTGGTGTTAAATAAAACTGAATTGGTGATCCAACAAGCCGATTTAGCGCGAGATATGGCCCTGTTGTATCAAGGTAAGATGTGTACCCCGGCACATCAGAAAAATATGCTAGATATTATTCGTGGTCGTTTATATATCAGCGAGCTAATTTATGCGCAGGGCGATCATTTTTTGTGCTCTACGTCGATGGCGCCGCCAGTCGCCTATATTATGCCGACCGCCGACTATAAACGTACGCCGGACATCTCCATCTATTACTATCGCGATACCCCCTTTTTCGCTGGCTACAGAATGACGTATATGCAACGTGGAAACTACGTTGCCGTCATCAACCCATTATCTTACAGCGAAGTTATGTCAGATGACCCGGACCTGTCCTGGGGCGTGTATGACACGGTAACGGGTACTTTTTTCTCTGCCAGCGAAGGGGCGCCTATTGCGCAGTTATTGCCGTTGGTGCGCGGTGAAGCCTCAACCTTCCAGTTGGACGATCGCTTCTACACCAAAGTGCATTCAGAAAAACGCCCGATTGCGATTATTGTGTCGACCTCGGATAAACGCATACATTCGATTTTCTATCATGAGGCTGCGTTAACGATTCCTTTCGGGATTATCTGCAGCATCCTGATGCTGTTAATGTGGTGGCGCACGCGTCAGGAATACTTATCTCCCCGCCGCTTGTTAAAACGAGCAATCAAAAAACGTCAACTGTGTCTGCACTACCAGCCGATCATTGATATCGAAAACGGTCAGTGCGTAGGGGCTGAGGCTCTGCTGCGCTGGCCGGGCTGTGATGGTGAAGTAATGAGCCCAACCGAGTTTATTCCACTGGCTGAAAAAGAGGGAATGATTGAGCGGATCACGGATTACGTGATTGAAGAGGTGTTCAACGATTTAGGATATTTTCTTTCGGCGCATCCTCAGCTTTATATCTCGATAAACCTCTCTGCTTCTGACTTTCATTCATCCCGACTTATTGCCCTGATTACCGACAAAAACCGTGAGTACTCTGTGGCGGCCCAGCAAATTAAAGTCGAGGTGACGGAACGCGGGTTTATTGATGTAGATAAAATGACCGCGGTAATCCAGGCGTTTCGTCAGGCGGGTTATGAAGTGGCGTTTGATGATTTTGGGACGGGATATTCCAATCTACACAATTTATCCGCGTTGAATATCGATATCCTGAAGATCGACAAATCATTTATTAGTACGTTGTCCACCAACAGCACCAGTCACCTGATTGCCGAACATATCATCGAAATGGCGCAAAGCTTACACCTGAAGATGATTGCGGAAGGGGTAGAGACGGTTGAGCAAATCGAGTGGCTGCGCGAACGTGGCGTACAGTATTGTCAGGGCTGGTATTTTGCGAAGGCGCTGCCGCCACAGGAGTTCATGCACTGGATACAACGGTCGCCCGCCATACTGACGCAGAGCGGGCAATAATCTTACAGGCGGTGGCGGTAATCGCTGGGGGTACGATCAAACTCGCGGCGAAACACGCGTGAGAAGGTTTGTTGTGATACGTAACCAAGATCCATTGCGATATCGAAAATAGGTCGCTCGGTCGTCCGCAGTTCAACAGCAGCCAGCAGGAGTCGACGCTGGCGGATATAGTCACCCAACGTCTGGCGCATCACCGTGCGGAACATTCTCTGTAAATACCACTTCGAGTAACCTGATTTTTTCGCGACCGCCTCAATGTTCAGCGGCTGATCGATATGGTCGTCAATCCATTCAATAAGGGTCTGAATAATCTGCTGATGGGACATAGGGCTGCCTCTTTTTCAGTATTCGATTCGTCGTTTTGTCTGTGGGCGAGTATAATTCCTCAAGTTAACTTGAGGTAAAGCGATTTATGGAAAAGAAATTACCCCGAATAAAAGCGCTGCTCACGCCAGGTGAAGTCGCAAAGCGTAGCGGCGTAGCGGTATCAACCCTGCATTTCTATGAAAGCAAAGGGTTAATCAGCAGTATGCGCAACAGCGGCAATCAGCGCCGATACAGACGTGATGTGTTGCGTTATGTGGCGATTATCAAGATTGCTCAACGCATCGGGATCCCGTTGGCAACGATCGGTGACGCGCTCGGCGTATTACCTGAAGGACATTCGCTCAGTGCTAAAGAGTGGAAGCAGCTCTCTTCGCAATGGCGTGAAGAGCTGGATCGACGCATTCATACTTTAGTGGCGCTACGCGATGAACTGGATGGGTGTATTGGTTGCGGTTGTTTGTCGCGCAGCGATTGCCCGTTGCGTAACCCAGGCGATCAGCTTGGCGAGAAGGGGACCGGGGCGCGTCTGCTGGAAGATGATTGATGTGAAATATCTGATGGATTGACGGATATAAAACTAAAGCGCCACAGAGGGCGCTTTAGTTTGGTTCCGGTCTTTGTCTTTCACTCTATCCCGCTGGTTCACGGGAGGGTTTCCCCCGACATCAACACCCCTCAGTCGAGCACATTAGGTGAGGTTCCGGTCTGTGTTGATAATGTAATTGTAAGCCACCTCTATCTATTTACCAGTGAAATGGTGGTTTTTTAGCCAAAAAATTTTCCGCATCTTCACCGGTTTTCTTGCGCAAGTTTGCGTGAAAAAGGCACACCGATGTTGTAATAACTCCGCAAATTTTGTTGCCAGACTGCGCATTGACGATAACGTTTGCGCATCGACTGATTATTTATTGCGCGTTATAAGAAGAAATGAGTAAAAAGCGGCAAAGTTCAGTTGAAAACCAGCGTATGATCGCTGGATAATCGTTTGCTTTTTTTTACCACCCGTTTTTTATGCGCGGAGCTAAACGTTTGCTTTTTTGCGACACCCCTATTGACGCAAACCTGGCACATGGAGAAAACGTTTAGCAGGCAGTGGATTGTCCAGCACGCATAATGACGAAAAAATAAACTCTCAGGGGATGTTTTCTATGTCTACGCCTTCAGCGCGTACCGGCGGTTCACTCGACGCCTGGTTTAAAATTTCGCTCCGCGGCAGTACCGTTCGTCAGGAAGTCGTTGCCGGATTAACGACGTTCCTGGCCATGGTCTACTCCGTCATCGTGGTTCCCGGGATGCTGGGTAAAGCTGGATTCCCGCCTGCCGCTGTATTTGTGGCAACCTGTCTGGTCGCGGGCGTCGGTTCTATTGTGATGGGCCTGTGGGCAAACCTGCCGCTGGCGATTGGTTGCGCCATTTCTTTGACGGCGTTTACCGCATTCAGCCTGGTACTGGGACAACATATCAGCGTGCCTGTTGCGCTGGGTGCGGTGTTCCTGATGGGTGTCCTGTTTACCATCATTTCCGCGACCGGTATTCGTAGCTGGATCCTGCGCAATCTACCGCAGGGTGTTGCGCACGGTACGGGGATTGGTATCGGCCTGTTCCTGCTGCTGATTGCGGCAAACGGCGTGGGTCTGGTTATTAAAAACCCGCTGGACGGCCTGCCGGTTGCGCTGGGCGATTTCGATACCTTCCCGGTGATTATGTCGCTGGTAGGTCTGGCGGTGATTATTGGCCTCGAAAAACTGAAAGTACCGGGCGGTATCCTGCTGACTATTATCGGTATTTCCGTAGTGGGTCTGATTTTCGACCCGGCCGTACATTTCTCCGGTATTTTTGCCATGCCGTCTCTGAGCGACGAAAACGGCAACTCGCTGATCGGTAGCCTGGATATTATGGGCGCACTAAACCCAATCGTACTGCCGAGCGTGCTGGCGCTGGTCATGACCGCTGTCTTCGATGCGACCGGAACCATCCGTGCGGTAGCCGGACAGGCGAATCTGCTGGATAAAGACGGACAGATTATTGACGGCGGCAAAGCGCTGACCACCGACTCCCTGAGCAGCGTGTTCTCTGGTCTGGTGGGTGCTGCACCGGCGGCGGTTTATATTGAATCCGCAGCGGGTACGGCGGCAGGCGGCAAAACTGGCCTGACGGCGATCACCGTTGGCGTACTGTTCCTGCTGATCCTGTTCCTCTCTCCGCTCTCTTATCTTGTACCAGTATATGCAACGGCACCTGCGCTGATGTATGTGGGTCTGTTGATGTTGAGCAACGTAGCGAAAATCGACTTTGCTGACTTTGTCGACGCTATGGCGGGGCTGGTAACGGCCGTATTTATCGTGCTGACCTGTAACATCGTGACCGGCATTATGATTGGCTTTGCTACCCTGGTGATTGGCCGTATCGTCTCTGGCGAATGGCGCAAACTGAACATCGGCACAGTGGTCATCGCCATCGCGCTGGTGGCCTTCTACGCTGGTGGTTGGGCTATCTAATCCTCATTTGATGAAGATTCTGAAAACGGGTGGCTTTGGCCGCCCGTTTTTATTTTCACAACACTCTCGTTGTCTTTTGCGTTACTCTCAAGTAGATAGAATTGAGGCACGACGCCTCTCATCACTGATCATAAGAAACATCGCAAACAGGGAACGCATGGAAATCTTTTTCACCATACTCATCATGACCCTTGTGGTCTCGCTGTCGGGGGTTTTTACTCGCGTATTGCCATTCCAACTCCCTTTACCCCTTATGCAGATCGCCATCGGCGCCTTGCTGGCGTGGCCGACGTTTGGTTTGCATGTGGAATTCGATCCTGAGCTTTTTCTGGTTCTGTTCATCCCGCCGCTGCTTTTCGCCGATGGCTGGAAGACGCCAACCCGTGAGTTTCTGGAGCACGGGCGAGAGATCTTCGGCCTTGCGCTGGCGCTGGTTCTGGTCACGGTGGTCGGGATTGGCTTTATGATTTACTGGCTGGTGCCGGGGATCCCTCTCATCCCAGCCTTTGCGCTGGCCGCTGTCCTGTCGCCAACCGATGCCGTTGCCCTTTCCGGCATAGTGGGCGAGGGACGCATACCGAAGAAAATCATGGGTATCCTGCAGGGCGAAGCGTTGATGAACGACGCCTCCGGTCTGGTATCACTGAAATTTGCCGTCGCCGTGGCGATGGGCACGATGGTGTTTACGGTTGGTGGCGCAACGCTTGAATTCTTCAAGGTAGCGATTGGCGGTATCCTGGCCGGTTTTGTCGTCAGTTGGCTGTACGGGCGCTCCCTGCGTTTTCTCAGCCGCTGGGGTGGTGATGAACCGGCAACGCAAATCGTTCTGCTGTTCCTGCTGCCGTTTGCGTCTTACCTGATTGCGGAACACATCGGTGTTTCCGGCATCCTCGCGGCGGTCGCAGCCGGGATGACGATCACCCGTTCCGGGGTAATGCGCCGGGCGCCGCTGGCGATGCGTTTACGTGCTAACAGCACCTGGGCGATGCTGGAGTTTGTGTTTAACGGCATGGTTTTCTTGCTGTTAGGACTGCAGTTGCCGGGGATTCTGGAGTCTTCTTTGGCGGCGGCAGAAGCCGATCCGAATGTTGAAATCTGGATGCTGTTTACCGATATCGTGCTGATTTACGTGGCGCTGATGCTGGTACGTTTTGGCTGGCTGTGGACGATGAAGAAGTTTAGCCTGCGCTTCCTGAAGAAAAAGCCGATGGAGTTTGGTTCCTGGACGACGCGTGAAATCATGATCGCCTCCTTTGCGGGCGTGCGTGGGGCCATTACTCTCGCCGGTGTGCTCTCTATTCCGTTGCTGTTACCGGATGGTAGCGGCTTCCCGGCGCGATATGAGCTGATCTTCCTTGCCGCGGGCGTGATTCTGTTCTCGCTGTTTGTTGGCGTGGTGATGCTGCCGCTTCTGCTGCAACACCTGGAAGTGGCAGACCACTCGCAGCAGCAGAAAGAGGAACGAATTGCCCGCGCTGCCACGGCGGAAGTGGCGATTGTCGCCATCCAGAAAATGGAGGAGCGTCTGGCCGCAGACACCGAAGAGAACATCGACAATCAGTTGCTCACCGAGGTGAGTTCACGCGTCATCGGTAACCTGCGTCGACGCGCCGACGGACGAAACGACGTGGAAAGCTCGATGCAGGAAGAAAACCTCGAGCGGCGTTTCCGTCTGGCGGCCCTGCGTTCCGAGCGTGCGGAACTTTATCACCTGCGCGCCACGCGGGAAATCAGCAATGAGACGCTGCAAAAACTGCTGCACGATCTGGATTTGCTGGAAGCGCTGTTGATCGAGAACGAATAAACGGTTGTGCCTGATGGCGCTACGCTTATCAGGCCTACGGAATCCAATTGTAGGTCTGATAAGCGTTAAGCCGCATCCGGCATGTTACGACTCTTGCGTTAGCCAGAACCCTTCACAGCATTTGAGCCACGCTTGGGCGCTGTGCGACAGATACACACCTTCGCGCCAAATCATGCCCAACTGCCAGCGTAAATCACTCTCCAAAGGGATCCAGCGCAGCGTCTGCTTATCCAATCGCTGGCAAATCGGCTCCGGTAAAATGGCGATCCCGACTCCGGCTTGCACCATCGCCGCCAGAAAATCCCACTGCCCACTGCGTACCGCGATGCGGGGTTTGACGTTGTGCTGGTTAAACAGCTCAAGCAACTGACGGCTCAACGCGAAATCTTCGTTATAGATAAGCAGGGGATGCTCCGCTAACGCCTCGGGGGAAATGGATTCACACGTTGTCCACTGACCGGAGCGGGGGACCAGCACACAGAGCGGATGGCTAAAAAGCGGTAAGGTCGCCAGGCCGCTCTCTTCTTCAACCGGCAGCGCGGTCATCGCGACATCCAGATCGCCGTTCATCACCGCCTGCTGGACGGTTAAGCCGCCAAATTCAGATACCTTCAGCTCCACGCCGGGATAGCGCTGGCGAAACAGGCTGATAGGCCCGGCCATCAACATACCGACCATGGGGGGGATGCCGAGGCGCAGCACTCCCTTGTTGAGGTGATTAATGTCGCTGAGTTCTGCTTCGAGCTGGCGAAACTCGGCGAGGATCGCCAGGCCGCGTTCGAAAACAACCTGTCCGGTGTCGGTTAACAGCAGTCGCCGACCGTCGCGGATTAACAGCGTGCAGTTAAGCTCGTCTTCAAGGTTCTTCAACATCTTGCTGATGGTGGGCTGGGTGACAAAAAGCTTCTCCGCTGCGCGGGTAAAGCTCTGCTGACGAACCACCTCAACAAAATAGCGCAGCGTTCTGATATCCATGATTATTCCTTAAGACTATGCCTGCAATGAGTTTAATTCATTTCAGTCCTGGACGGGGGCTCTCTATACTGGCGCTCTCTATTTTTTAAGGACATACCCTCATGGCTGTGGCGATAAGCCGCGTGACGCCTGCCGTTATTCATCGACTCCAGATCCCCGTTCAGGTTCTGTTGTACGCAGGTCTATTTGTATTTGCTCAATATCTTGTCTCCTGGCTGCATCTGCCGCTTCCTGCCAACCTGGTTGGGATGGTGCTGATGTTGGCGCTGATTGTCTGCCGGGTTATCCCGTTGAACTGGATTCGCGCAGGCGCTCGCTGGTTACTGGCTGAAATGTTGCTGTTTTTTGTTCCGGCGGTGGTGGCTGTCGTCAACTATACGCAGCTGTTGTTGGTCGATGGTTGGCGCATATTTGCCGTCATTGCGCTAAGTACGTTGATGGTGCTTGGCGCAACGGCGTGGGTCGTGGATAAAGTGTATCGCTATGAAATGAGCAGGCTAAACCGTGAGTAATTTCCAGCTAAGCGTGCTGTGTCTGGTGATTACGCTGGGCATCTATTTTGCCAACAAGCGCCTGTATCGCCGTTTTCGTAAATTACCGCTGATGCCGTTAGTGTTCACTCCGGCGCTGCTGGTCCTGATGCTGGTCTTTGGGCATATCTCCTGGCAAAACTATATTGGTGAATCGCACTGGCTGCTGTGGCTGTTAGGCCCAGCGACCATCGCCTTTGCCGTTCCGGTCTATGACAACCTTGCCGTGATTAAGCGGCACTGGATGTCACTGACTGCGGGCGTAGTGACGGCAACGCTGGTGGCCGTTACCAGTTCCGTGTGGCTGGCGCGTCTGTTTATGTTGCCTGATGAAATCCAGCGTAGTCTGGCGGTGCGCTCCGTCACCACGCCGTTTGCGCTGGCGGCAGCAGAGCCGTTGGGCGGGCAACCAGACCTGGTGGCATTGTTCGTGGTAGTGACCGGTGTATTCGGTATGGCGGTTGGCGATGTACTGTTTTTACGGCTTTCTATTCGGGAAGGGATGGCGAAAGGCGCAGGATTTGGCGCAGCATCGCATGGTGCGGGCACGGCGCGCTCTTATGAGCTCGGCCAGCAGGAGGGCGTGGTCGCCAGCCTGGTGATGATGCTTTCCGGCGTGGTGATGGTGCTGGTGGCGCCGCTGGTCGCAAGGCTGATGTTCTGACCAGCGGCTGTGTGCTATTTCAAGCGTGAAATCAGCGCGAACTCTTTAAAATTCACCGGCCGCTGTTGCTGCATTGAAATATTCCCGGCGATACCGGTCAAAATCGACATGGCGCCGGCGCGATGGTCGGCGGTACGCTGCAACGGATCGTGCCGCGGTTCGCCAAACAGATCGGCCAGCATCGCATTATCTCCACCGCCGTGACCGCCTTCGCCGAGGGTAAAATCAGCTTGCCACGGCGCGGCAAACATCGGGAAAACAGTGATGTCACAGGCTTCAAGGCAGCCTTCGTTATCCCGCTCGCCTCCGGCGTTGACGTAGGATTTCTCAACGATTTTCATCTCCAGGCGGCCTTCGCTGCCGTTAAAGACCACGTTCAAGCCTTCCCACGGCAGCCAGGTGTTCAGTGAGTAGGTAAGCTGCACCTGATTCTGATACTTCACCAGCACCGACATGGTGTCTTCAATGGTGATGCCGTCGCTGAATACGCTCTGGTCGCGGAAATAGTTATCTTCATGTTCTGCATCCAGATAGAGCGCTTTAAGCTGAGGGTTTTCGGCCATATGCAGCGCAAACGGATCGTCTTTGGCCTGCGCATAGCCGTGAGCGCGCGGGTAAAATTGCGTCACGCCCCGGCGTTCGGCGTTCTCTTTTCCATAGAAACGCAGGCTGCCTTCGGCATACACCCGCTCGGGATAACTGCCCAGCCAGAAGTTCATTAGATCAAAATGGTGAGTGGATTTATGCACTAATAAGCCGCCGCTATTACGTTTTTCGCGATGCCAGCGACGGAAATAATCGGCACCGTGTTCGGTATTGAGCAACCATTCAAAGTGAACTGAATAAACCTCGCCAATCGTACCGTTCATCAGCAGTTCGCGAACCTTGCTGTGGTGCGGTGCATAGCGATAGTTAAAAGCGACGCGTAACTGACGGCCGGTCTCTTCAATGGCGTCCAGAATCCGCAGGGCGCGTTGCTCATCGATGGTCATCGGTTTTTCGGTGATCACATCGCAGCCTGCGCGTAGCGCACGCACGATATAGTCGTCGTGAGTCCGGTCCATGGTGGTCACAATGATGATATCCGGACGTGTTTCGCGGATCATCTCTTCAAACTGCTGCGCCTTCCATGTAGAGACCGGGGGCGCACCTTCGTTCGCCAAAAGCTGGTTGGCGTAATTCATACGGGTTTGATTGGTGTCGCAAAAGGCGACCAGACGTGCATTTTCTTTCCACTGCCCGCCAATCGCGCTGATGTAAAGTCCCGCGCGCCCGCCAGTTCCTACCAGGGCATATTTCTTCATAACATCCTCATTTCTAAAAAATGAATTAACGTGTTGATGTAATAAAAACAATATTTCAATTTTATTTTTATACAATAACGCTAATGCAGAAGATGGATACAACGCAGAAGGAAAAATGTGATCCCCAGCCAAAATGACCGGAAGAGAGGATGAGATTCTGATTTTCTTAGAGGCTATGTTTAAATTTATGTTTACGCCTTAGAATAATGATAAATGTTACTCGCCATTGTAAGGATGCGCAGCGTGAAATATTTGTGGTTATCTGCTCTTTTGTTTAGTCATGCCGTTTTGGCCTGGTGTCCTGATGAAGACCAACAGGTGACACTTCAGGGAACATTAATACAACAGACATTACCCGGTTCGCCAAATTACGAAAGCATCAAAGATGGCGATGAAGCGGTAACTTATGATTATCTTAAATTGGATCAACCGTTTGAGTGCGATGTTAACGGTGAGCGTGAAAATGTTCCGCTAGTGCAGATTATCTTGATGGGCAAAAATAAGCTTAATTACGCCGATCTTGCTCCTTCTCTGGGAAAAGATGTCATCCTGACCGGGAAAACGATGTATGCCCAAACGGGTCATCACTTTACTTCTGTGCTGCTTATTCTTTATAGCGCCAAAAACGTTACTCCCATCACCACGGCGGAACAAAAGAAAAGCGCGCTGCTGCAGTTTCAACAGTTCCAACAGGCGTTGCGGGAGAAAAACGTTGTCGCGTTGAAAACATATTTTGTCTTTCCTTTGCAGGGGACGCTATTTGACTTTATTGATTATGATGAAAACCGTCAGGAAGATGTACTTACCGAGACTGTGTTTGACCAAAATTCGCAGCAGATTATGGCGCATCTGCAGATGCTTGCCAGCATCGGTGTTGATGCTGAATCCCTGATGATAAACGAGTACAGAATTAACGCGCTTTCGGAACATGAGCAGCAGCGTCGCTATTTTCCTGCGGATGAAGATGGCATGTTTTATTATGAAGAACATGGTAAACGTCATACCGTTAAAGGAACATGCGATACCGTCGCCCAAGGGGAACTTACGGACGGTATTCTTTTTATTTCACAGGGGACCGGTCCTAATACGCAACTTCCCGGCCTTTCAGAGTATTGTGATGGTGCAACGTCATATATGTTCAAGCTGGTTGATGGCAAACTGCGACTGACGGGGAGTTTTACCGCAGGGTAGGGACGTATTACAAAAGGAATGAAATAAAAATAAAAAAGGATGTTAATAAATGCTTAATGATTTATTTCTGGGGTGCCGGGTTGCTGGCTTTTTGGAAGGGCTTGCAGTGGCTAAATCTTGTGTGTGCGATTATTTTCCTGTTGCTTATCGCTGTGCCTGCTCGTCGCTTGATAACGGATGAGAATCCAGGATGATTCGCTGAACGTCTTCCCCGGCCAAAATGACCGGGGAAGAGGAGGAGTGGTTAGTGCGCGCGACCTTGTTCTACGCCGTACCCGGTCTGGGAACGGATGAACTGGGCACGGAACTGCTCGCGTTCGCGATTACCTTCTTCTGAGTTATCGGTAGCAGAGAAGAACCAGATCCCGAGGAACGCTACGCTGATGGAGAACAGCGCCGGATATTCATACGGGAAAATGGCTTTTTCGTGACCAAGGATCTGGACCCAAATCGTCGGGCCAAGCACCATCAGCACCACCGCCGTCAGCAGACCTAACCAGCCGCCCAACATCGCGCCACGCGTGGTCAGTCTTGACCAGTACATGGAGAGCAGAATGATCGGGAAGTTGCAGCTGGCTGCGATAGCAAACGCCAGACCTACCATGAAGGCGATATTCTGGTTCTCAAACAGCACGCCGAGCAGGATGGCAATCACGCCCAGCACCAGTACGGTGATTTTCGACACCTTCAGCTCTTCACGTTCGGTTGCGCCTTTACGGAACACGTTGGCATACAGGTCGTGAGAAACGGCCGATGCGCCCGCCAGCGTCAGGCCTGCAACCACCGCCAGGATGGTGGCAAACGCCACGGCTGAGATGAAGCCCAGGAACAGGTTGCCTCCCACTGCATTCGCCAGGTGAACCGCCGCCATGTTGTTACCGCCGATCAGCGCGCCAGCAGCGTCCTTATACGCCGGATTAGCGCCCACCAGCATGATCGCGCCAAAGCCGATGATAAAGGTCAGGATGTAGAAATAACCCATAAAACCGGTGGCATAGAACACGCTCTTACGCGCTTCGCGGGCATCGCTGACCGTGAAGAAGCGCATCAGGATGTGCGGCAAGCCTGCCGTACCAAACATCAGGCCGAGACCTAACGACAGGGCGGAGATCGGATCTTTTACCAGTCCGCCCGGGCTCATAATAGCTGAACCTTTCGGGTGTACCGCCATTGCTTCGGTGAACAGGTTGTTGAAGCTAAAGCCGACGTGCTTCATCACCATAAAGGCCATAAAGCTGGCGCCGAACAGCAGCAGAACGGCTTTGATGATCTGTACCCAGGTGGTCGCCAGCATGCCGCCAAACAGGACGTACATCATCATCAGCACGCCAACCAGTACGACGGCGATGTGATAGTTCAGACCAAACAGCAGCTCAATCAGCTTACCTGCGCCGACCATCTGGGCGATCAGATACAGCGCGACCACCACCAGAGAACCACAGGCCGACAGAATACGGATTGGTCCTTGCTTCAGACGATAAGAAGCAACATCTGCAAAGGTGTAACGACCCAGGTTACGCAGACGCTCAGCAATCAGGAACAGGATAATTGGCCAACCGACCAGGAAGCCGAGCGAATAGATCAGCCCGTCATAACCGGAGGTAAACACCAGCGCGGAAATCCCGAGAAACGATGCCGCCGACATATAGTCGCCCGCAATCGCCAGCCCGTTCTGGAAACCAGTGATGTTACCGCCGGCGGTGTAGTAGTCATTACGCGAACGTACGCGCTTAGACGCCCAGTAAGTAATACCGAGCGTAAAGATGACGAAAATCAGGAACATGACAATCGCCTGCCAGTTGGTTGGCTGGCGTTGGACTGCACCGCTAATAGCATCCGCCGCGTTTGCGGCGAAGGGCAGCGTGGCGGCAAGCGCCGTCAGGACTCTCTTCATGATGCTTTAACCTCGTGCAGAACCGCATTGTTCAGGCGGTCGAATTCACCGTTTGCCCGCCAGATATAGATCCCGGTCAGGATGAAGGAGATGAGGATCACACCGACCCCAATCGGAATACCCCGGGTGACGCTGGTTCCCGCGTGTAGCGGCGTACCCAGCCAGCCAGGCGCAAAGGCAATCAGTAAAATAAAGCTGATGTAAACTGCCAGCATGATGATGGACAGAATGGTGGCAAACCGTTGCTTTTTTCAACTAACTCCCTGAAACGCGCACTGTCTTCTATCCGCTGATAAATAGAGTCATTCATCACAGAGTTCTCCAGAGGCCCCCTTCGTCTTTCACGTTGCAAGTGTGTTGGCCGCACTCGCCCACCTCAGTCACATAGTGAACTATGCTCCTGGGGATGCGCTCGCTTGCCGCCTTCCTGCAACGCGAAATCCTTTGGGGTGGGTTATTATATTTTCCCTCCCGGTCAGGGGAGGGGTAGGGGTAGGATTTGTAGGCCCGATAAGCCGCGCACCATCGGGCATTTCACGGTTATGGTTATGATGGCATCGCGATGGCCTGCTTCTCTTCGAGCAGTTTCTCTACCACGCCAGGATCGGCGAGGGTCGAGGTATCGCCCAGATTGCTGGTATCGCCCGCCGCGATTTTACGCAGAATACGGCGCATGATTTTGCCGGAGCGGGTTTTCGGCAGTGAGTCGGTCCAGTGCAGCACGTCTGGCGTTGCCAGCGGACCAATTTCTTTACGTACCCAGTTGCGCACCTCGGCGTACAGCTCCGGTGACGGCTCTTCGCCGTGATTCAGCGTGACGTAGGCGTAGATCGCCTGGCCTTTAATATTATGCGGAATACCCACCACCGCGGCCTCGGCAATCTTCGGATGCGACACCAGCGCCGATTCGATTTCTGCCGTTCCCAGACGGTGGCCAGAGACGTTCAGCACATCGTCCACACGACCGGTGATCCAGTAATAGCCATCTTCGTCACGACGCGCGCCGTCGCCGCTGAAGTACATATTCTTGAAGGTAGAAAAGTAGGTCTGCTCAAAGCGTTCGTGATCGCCAAACAGCGTTCTCGCCTGGCCCGGCCACGAGTCGGTAATCACCAGGTTGCCTTCGGTCGCGCCTTCCAGCGGATTACCCTCGTTATCGACAATCGCAGGCTGTACGCCAAAGAACGGACGGGTTGCGGAACCCGCTTTCAGCTCGGTGGCGCCCGGCAGCGGGGTGATCATGAATCCACCGGTTTCGGTCTGCCACCAGGTATCGACGACCGGGCATTTTTCGTTGCCGATCTTCTTCCAGTACCACTCCCATGCTTCCGGGTTAATCGGCTCGCCAACGGAACCCAGGATACGCAGCGAGGAGCGGTCAGTGCCTTCAATCGCTTTATCACCTTCTGCCATCAGGGCACGGATGGCGGTCGGCGCGGTATACAGAATATTGACCTGGTGCTTGTCCACAACCTGCGACATACGCGCCGGGGTTGGCCAGTTTGGCACGCCTTCGAACATCAGCGTGGTTGCGCCGCAGGCCAACGGACCATACAGCAGGTAGCTGTGCCCGGTTACCCAACCCACGTCAGCGGTACACCAATAAATATCGCCCTGATGGTAGTCAAACACGTACTTAAAGGTGGTTGCGGCATAGACCAGATATCCGCCGGTGGTATGCAGTACGCCTTTTGGCTTGCCGGTTGAACCGGAGGTATAGAGGATAAACAGCGGATCTTCCGCGTTCATTTCTTCTGGCTGATGTTCCGGGCTGGCTTTCTCGATAAGATCGGACCACCACAGGTCACGGCCTTCCTGCCATTCCGTTTTTCCACCGGTACGTTTGAGGACGACCACATGTTCCACGGTTTTCACGTTCGGGTTTTTCAGCGCATCATCGACGTTCTTTTTCAGCGGGATGGCGCGGCCGGCGCGCACGCCTTCGTCGGCGGTGATCACCAGACGTGAATTGGAGTCGATGATACGTCCGGCGACCGCCTCTGGTGAAAAACCACCGAAGATGACCGAATGTACCGCGCCAATACGGGCGCAAGCCAGCATAGCAACCGCCGCTTCCGGCACCATCGGCATATAAATGGCCACCACGTCGCCTTTTTTAATGCCTAAATCCAGTAGCGTATTGGCGAAACGGCAAACATCGCGATGCAGTTCGCGATAAGTAATGTTTTTGCTTTGGGTGGCGTCATCGCCTTCCCAGATGATGGCGGTGCGATCGCCATTTGCCTGTAAATGACGGTCAAGGCAGTTTGCGGCCAGGTTCAGGGTGCCGTCTTCGTACCATTTAATCGACACGTTGCCTGGTGCGAAGGAGGTGTTCTTCACCTGGCTGTACGGCTTGATCCAATCAAGTATCTTTCCCTGCTCGCCCCAAAATGTGTCGGGTTCGTTAACGGATTGCTGGTATTTCTCTTCGTACTGCTCCGGATTTATCAGGCAACGATCCGCAATGTTTGCGGGAATAGCGTGTTTATGTATTTGGCTCATGGCTTTTGTTCTCCTTGTAGGATGTTAATAATATGTCTCATAAACGTTAAATGTAGGGGCTTTGAGAGTTTTGTTTAGTATTTGCGCGGCAGATCACGCAATAAACGAATTGTGCAAATTAGCGGCAAACTTAATTTTGAAGGGAACTAGCAAAAATTGATTAAATCTCGCGATAACATGTAGTTATCTAAAGGATTATTGAAAAGGTGATCTATCTCTGAATTAGACAAAAGAGTGAGGGGCAGAGGGTAATGCCAGTTAGTTAAGCATTATGGAGAACATGTGATCCCGGCTCAGGGATCCGTTCACCTCAGCAATATCAATTCTATGAGGCTCAGACACCTGTGAACGTGCAAGAGAGGCTCACCGCCGCCTCCCTTGCATCCCTGGCTCCCGGCGGGAAAATCGTCGCTGCGCGATTCATTCGTCTTATGCCGTCTGCCTGTCGGGTCGGGGCCGGGCCTGCGTCCCTGCAGGCCGTCCCCTCTGCCCGCATCCCTGCGGGCAGACCCGGTCAGCCGTCAACGCCTCATCGATTTTCAGCCGGACCGAGGTCATCGCTGCAACGCACTGACTTCCAGTTAACTCTGTTTTGCTGTTCAGATAAAAAACGCAGGTGGTCAGGTGTGGGCTGGTCCGGCTGAAAATTGCCGACGTGTTTCCGGAAGGCCGGGAGAACCCGCAGGGATGCGGGTTCAGGGCGCGTTTTGCAGGGACGCTACCTCGCGCCCGGCCCGGTAGCCTGGAGGAATAAACGGAGGGGACCGCGGAGCGGCAATTTTCCCGCCGGGAGCCGGGATTGTTAAGGGTACGGCGATAGTACCCTTAACACGTTCACAGGTCGTATTGTCTCAGAGAAGTGATATCACTAAGGTGAACGTAGCAATACGCCGGAGGCAACAGATTCATTACCTCCGTATGTGCCACTTTCCATTATCGCTACTGCCACTCATCCTCGTTAACTGACAAGCATTAGAGGTTAGAGGGGGGTGATATAACTCTAAAGTGGTATTTTACATACACTTACAATTGATTAAAGACAACATTTTCAGTGTGGTTTCTTGTTACAAATAGGGTGGAGCAATGTCATGACAGTATTCGTGTGGTTGCTGTTATGGAAAACAATAAAAGAACCGCCATTGCAGATAATGGCGTCATCTGGATGAGACCCCTATGGCAAGGATAAAATCACGCGTACGCCGTTTCTTCAGCCTGTTATTACCTTTATTATTTATTTCTGCTGTTCACGCTGAACAAACTCCTGTACCCGCAAAAACCGTCACCGTTGAAGCGAAGAATGAAACCTTCGCTCCTCAGCATCCCGATCAATATCTCTCCTGGAAAGCCACGTCTGAGCAATCAGCCCGTGAAGATGCGCTGGCAGAAGATCCGCGTCTGGTGATCCTGTGGGCGGGATATCCATTCTCGCGCGATTACAACAAACCGCGTGGACACGCCTATGCCGTGACCGATGTACGTGAAACCTTACGTACCGGCGCACCAAAAACGGCTGAAGACGGTCCGCTGCCGATGGCCTGCTGGAGCTGTAAAAGCCCGGACGTAGCGCGTCTGATCCAGAAAGATGGTGAAGATGGCTACTTCCACGGTAAATGGGCGCGCGGCGGTCCAGAAATTGTTAACAATCTCGGCTGTGCAGATTGCCATAACACTGCGTCACCAGACTTCGCCAAAGGCAAGCCAGAGCTGACGCTGTCGCGTCCTTATGCAGAACGCGCGATGGAAGCAATCGGCAAACCGTTTGAGAAAGCCGGTCGCTTTGATCAGCAATCCATGGTCTGCGGTCAGTGCCACGTGGAATACTACTTCGACGGTAAAAACAAAGCCGTTAAGTTCCCGTGGGACGAGGGCATGAAAGTCGAGAACATGGAGAAATACTACGACACCATCGCCTTCTCTGACTGGACCAACTCCCTGTCGAAAACGCCGATGCTGAAAGCGCAGCACCCGGAATATGAAACCTGGAGCGCGGGCATTCACGGCAAGAACAACGTGACCTGTATCGACTGTCACATGCCGAAAGTGCAAAACGCGGAAGGCAAGATCTACACCGACCATAAGATTGGTAACCCGTTCGATAACTTTGCTCAGACCTGTGCGAACTGCCACACCCAGGATAAAGCGTCCCTGCAAAAAGTGGTCGCCGAGCGTAAACAGGCTATTCATGACCTGAAAATCAAGGTGGAAGATCAGCTGGTTCATGCGCACTTCGAAGCGAAAGCTGCATGGGATGCGGGTGCGACTGAAGCGGAAATGAAGCCGATTCTGGAAGATATCCGTCACGCACAATGGCGCTGGGACCTGTCTATCGCCTCACACGGTATTCACATGCACGCTCCGGAAGAGGGTCTGCGGATGCTGGGTAGCGCCATGGATAAAGCCGCCGATGCGCGTACCAAACTGGTCCGTCTGCTGGCGACTAAAGGCATCACCCATGAAATCCCGTTACCGGATATCTCTACCAAAGAGAAAGCCCAGGCGGCGATTGGTCTGAACATGCAGCAAATCAATGCTGAGAAGCAGGACTTCATCAAAACGGTGATTCCGCAGTGGGAAGATCAGGCGCGTAAAAACGGTCTGTTAAGCCAATAACCCCATTTCGCCCCGTCAGGGGCGGATAACTCAACGGAGTGAATATGAGCGTATTACGTTCGTTATTAACTGCTGGGGTGCTGGCGTCAGGCTTGTTCTGGAGCCTGAGTGGAATCACTGCCACGCCAACGCCGCAGGAGTCGGATCAACGCTGGACGGTTACCCAACAGCGTAATCCGGATGCCGCCTGTCTGGATTGTCACAAGCCAGATACCGAAGGTATGCATGGTAAGCATGCAGAAGTCATCAACCCGAATAACAAACTGCCGGTCACCTGCACCAATTGTCACGGCCAGCCGTCACCGAACCACCGTGAAGGGGTGAAGGATGTGATGCGCTTTAATGAGCCGATGTACAACGTTGAACAGCAGAACAGCGTCTGTATGTCCTGCCACCTGCCTGAGCAGCTACAAAAAGCGTTCTGGCCACACGATGTCCACGTAACCAAAGTGGCGTGTGCCAGCTGTCACTCACTGCATCCGAAGCAAGACACGATGCAGACGCTAAGTGATAAAGGACGGATCAAGATTTGCGTCGATTGCCACAGCGATCAGCGTAACAATCCGAACTTTAACCCGGCGTCGGTTCCGTTGCTTAAGGAGCATCCATGAGTTGCTCTCGTCGCCAGTTTATCACCCGCGTCGGCGCGCTGGTGGCAGTGAGCGGGACGGCGGGACGCGTTGTGGCGAAGACGCTGAACATCAACGGCGTACGTTACGGTATGGTACATGATGAGTCACTATGCATCGGCTGTACGGCCTGCATGGATGCTTGTCGGGAAGTAAACAACGTGCCGGAAGGGGTATCGCGTCTGACGATTATTCGCAGCGAGCCGCAGGGGACGTTTCCTGATGTGAAGTATCACTTCTTCCGTCATTCGTGCCAGCATTGCGACCATGCCCCCTGCGTTGACGTCTGCCCGACGGGGGCATCGTATCGCGATGCCGCCAGCGGTATTGTGGATGTGAACCCGGACCTTTGCGTTGGCTGCCAGTACTGTATCGCCGCGTGTCCTTATCGCGTGCGCTTTATCCATCCGGTTAGCAAAACGGCGGATAAATGCGATTTCTGTCGGAAAACCAATCTGAAAGCGGGCAAGCAGCCCGCCTGCGTTGAGTCGTGTCCGACGAAGGCGCTGACGTTTGGTAATCTGGACGATCCCAATAGCGATATCTCCCGCTTGTTGCTGCAGAAAACCACCTACCGTTACAAGCTGGCGTTGGGCACAAAACCGAAGGTCTACCGCGTTCCCTTTAAATTTGGGGAGGTGAGCCAATGACATCCGCTTCTGCATTTCATTTTGAATCACTGGTGTGGGACTGGCCCATTGCCATCTATCTGTTCCTGATTGGCATCTCCGCCGGACTGGTCACGCTGGCGATTCTGCTGCGTCGTTTCCATCCGGAGGCGGGCGGTTCTGACAGCACGCTGCTACGCACTACGCTGGTGTTAGGGCCGGGGGCGATTATCTTCGGTCTGCTGATTCTGGTGTTCCACCTGACGCGTCCATGGACCTTCTGGAAACTGATGTTCCACTACAGCTTCACTTCGGTGATGTCGATGGGGGTCATGTTGTTCCAGTTGTATATGGTGGTGTTGGTGCTGTGGCTGGCAAAAATCTTTGAAAAAGAGGTGATTGCTCTGCAACAGCGCTGGTTGCCGCGATTAGGGATCGTACAGAAAATGCTGACGTTGATTGCGCCGTTTCATCGCGCGCTGGAGACGTTAATGCTGGTGCTGGCGGTCCTGCTCGGGGCGTACACCGGTTTTCTGCTGTCGGCGCTGAAATCCTACCCGTTCCTGAATAACCCGATCCTGCCGGTGCTGTTTCTGTTCTCCGGGATCTCCTCCGGCGCGGCGGTGGCGCTGATCGCCATGGCGTTACGTCATCGTAGCAATCCGCACAGTACCGAAGCGCACTTTGTGCATCGCATGGAAGTCCCGGTGGTATGGCTGGAGATCTTCCTGCTGGCGGCGTTTTTCGTCGGCCTGGCGCTGGGCGATGACGGCAAAATGCGCGCGCTGGCGGCGGCACTGGGCGGTGGATTCTGGACCTGGTGGTTCTGGCTGGGCGTGGCCGGGCTTGGGCTGATACTGCCGATGCTGCTAAAACCTTGGGCCAACCGCAGTTCGACGTTTCATGGCGTGCTGGCAGTGTGCGGCGCCAGCCTGACCGGCGTACTGCTGCTGCGCTTTTTTATTCTCTATGCGGGTCAGCTAACCGTTGCGTAAGGTGATATCTGGACGTTCTCCTTCCTGAAGCCGGTTTTCTGGCACTGTTGTTAAGCCTCGGGGTCAACGTGTTGACCCCGATTGCCGTGTTGGTGGGTGTCCGCCAGCGCTGGCAAGGCGTAATGCGCCTGGCAAGCGTGGGCATGTGGACGCAATTTTCGCTGCTGCTGCTGGCCCTTGCCATTCTGATATTCTGCTTTCTCACCAGCGACTTTTCGGTGGTCTACGTTGCTCAGCATAGCTACAGCCTGCTGCCGTGGGGATTAAAACTGGCGGCGGTGTGGGGCGGGCATGAAGGATCGCTGCTGCTGTGGGTGCTGTTTCTTTCCGGCTGGAGCGCGCTGTTCGCCTTGCGCTATCGGCGTGATTCCGACCTGCTGTTTCCGTTAACGCTCAGCGTCCTCGCACTGATAACGGCCCTGCTGCTGCTGTTTGTGGTGGTATGGTCCGATCCGTTCGTGCGTATCTTCCCGCCAGCCATTGAAGGGCGCGACCTTAACCCGATGCTGCAACATCTCGGGTTAATCCTCCATCCGCCGCTGCTGTACCTGGGTTACGGTGGCTTGATGGTGGCGGCAGGTGTGGCGCTGGCCTCGCTGCTGCGCGGTGACTTTAATGCGCAGAGCGCCGGGGTGTGCTGGCGCTGGGCGCTGCCTGGCTGGTGTGCGCTGACGCTGGGGATTATCCTCGGCTCCTGGTGGGCTTACTGCGAGCTGGGCTGGGGCGGCTGGTGGTTCTGGGACCCGGTAGAAAATGCCTCCTTATTACCCTGGCTTTCCGCCAGTGCGCTGCTGCATAGTCTGTTCATCACGCGCCAACGTGGGATCTTCCGCCACTGGTCGCTGCTGCTGGCGATCGTCACGCTGATTTTATCGCTGCTGGGGACGCTGATTGTGCGTTCCGGCATTCTCGTTTCCGTGCACGCTTTTGCGCTGGATAACGTCCGCGCCACACCGCTGTTTGCGCTGTTTACCGTATTGAGCCTGGCATCGCTCGGGCTGTATGCCTGGCGGGGACAGCAAGTCCGCCAGAATGCGCGTTTTGGCGGCTGGTCGCGCGAGATGCTGATTCTGGTCGCGCTATTACTTTTTTGCGCGGTGCTGCTGATTGTGCTGATTGGCACCCTTTACCCGATGATTTACGGGTTGTTCGGCTGGGGGCGGCTCTCCGTGGGCGCACCGTACTTTAACCGTGCTACGCTGCCCTTTGGCCTGCTGATGCTGCTGGTTATCGTGCTGGCGACGATCAGAAGCCGCAAAGTGCCTGTGCGTTGCCAGCTTCCGGCACTGCTGGCGCATGCCGGGGTGCTGGTGTTTGCGGCTGGGATCGTCTTTTCCAGCGGTAGTCGTCAGGAGATAAGCCTGAATCTCAGCCCCGAGCAGCAGGTGGAACTGGCGGGCTATATTTTTCGTTTTGAGCGTCTCGACCTGGAAGCAAAAGGTAACTACACCAGTGAAAAAGCGCAGATCACGCTGTGGCAAAATGAGAAACGCATTGGCAGCCTGGAGCCCGAAAGACGCTTCTATGCCGCGCGCCGTCAACAGATGATGGAGCCGGGGATCCGCTGGAATCTGATGCATGACTGGTATGCGGTAATCGGCGAAAAAACCGGACCGGACCGTTATGCCATGCGCTTGTACGTGCAGACCGGCGTGCGCTGGATTTGGGGCGGGGGACTGTTAATGGTCTTTGGTGCGCTGCTGAGCGGATGGCGAGGGAGAAAGCGCGATGCATAAACTAATCAACGCGTTGCCAGATGGCGGCGAACGGGGTGTGAAAACGGTAGGTCGGATAAGCGCAGCGCCATCCGGCAGAACATGTTTACTCTTAGCTATCATTTTGTTTTTCATCGCCTTCGCGACACATGCCCAGGTTGTGGACACATGGGCTTTTGCCAACCCGCAACAACAGGAAAAAGCGTTGTCTATTGCCAGCCAACTGCGCTGTCCACAGTGTCAAAACCAAAACTTGCTGGAATCTAATGCGCCGGTAGCGGTCAGTATGCGCCACCAGGTTTATAGCATGGTGGCGGAAGGGAAAAGTGAAGCCGAGATAACGACGTGGATGACCGATCGCTACGGTGATTTTGTGCGCTACAACCCGCCGTTGAATGAGCAAACGCTGCTGCTGTGGGCGTTGCCGTGCCTGCTGTTATTACTGGTGGGCGTGGTGGTCTGGCGGGTGAGAAGGCGTCAGCGCGTAGAGGAGGATGTGCAATGAGCCAGTCCACCCATTCCCCTGCGCCGTTACGCCCACTCCCCGTGAAGTGGCTGACCGCTGCGACGGTGCTGATGGTTGTGGCCTGCATCGGAGGTTACCTGTTGACGCCAAAATGGCAGGCGGTGCGTCAGGAACAGACGCGGTTGGCGGACCCATTACATGCGTTCACCGATGAAAATGTTCAGGAAAAACAGCTGCTTTTGCTGCAATCGCAAATTCGTGCTAATCCACAGGACGGTGTGAAATGGGCGCAACTCGGTGAGTACTATCTTTGGCAAAACGCGTATCATAATGCGCTGCTGGCCTACGAGCAGGCGCTACGTGTAGGGGGTGAAAATGCTGAGATCTATTCAGCGCTGGCAACGGTATTGTATTACCAGGCCGGGCAGCATATGACACCGCCCACTCGCGAGATGATTGATAAGGCTCTGGCGCTGGACCCGACAGAGGTCACTGCACTGATGCTGTTAGCCTCAGATGCGTTTATGCAGGCAGACTACGCCCAGGCCATTTCAGTGTGGCAAAAAGTTATGGATTTAAACTCGCCGAGGGTGAACCGGGCACAGCTCATTGACTCTATTAATATGGCGAAGTTGTTGCAGAATCGGCAAAAATAAATTTGTTTCTTTTGTGATTGGTATCATTTGGCCTGTTTAAAAAACAGGCGAACGAACAAATGAGCAAAAAAAACTCACGCCATGACTTCTTCATTTTTGAACATATTAAAATTCTTTTATAACAAAAAGTTATTCATCAATACCCCGATAAAATTGCATTTTTATGCATAAATTCAGCTGAAGGCTCTGTTCCTGGAGGGTTGCGCGAGACAGTACGCAAATGATAATGATAATAAGCGTTAAAAAACTCCATAAACGAACGCAACACAATTCATACCCTTTCAGTATGTACTATTACCACACACCGCATGTGGAATAGCGCTCCATCGAGGAAGTCCGTTGTTATGAAAAATTTGAAAGTCAGCCTGGCATGGCAGATTCTGATCGCTATGGTGCTGGGCATTCTGCTGGGGAGTTACCTGCATTACCATAGTGACAGCCGCGAATGGCTGGTTGTAAACCTGCTGTCACCGGCGGGCGATATCTTTATCCATCTGATCAAAATGATCGTGGTGCCCATTGTCATCTCTACGCTGGTTGTCGGTATCGCCGGGGTCGGTGATGCAAAACAGCTGGGCCGTATTGGCGCCAAAACTATTATCTATTTCGAAGTAATCACCACCGTGGCGATTATCCTGGGTATCACTCTGGCGAATGTGTTCCAGCCAGGTACCGGGGTGGATATGTCGCAACTGGCGACCGTGGATATTTCGAAATATCAAAGCACGACCGCAGAAGTACAGAGCCACGCGCATGGCCTGATGGGGACAATTTTGTCACTGGTGCCAACCAACATCGTCGCATCGATGGCAAAAGGCGATATGCTGCCGATTATCTTCTTCTCGGTGCTGTTCGGTTTAGGTCTGTCTTCCCTGCCGGCAACTCACCGCGAGCCGTTGGTTACCGTATTTCGCTCTATTTCCGAAACCATGTTTAAAGTCACTCACATGGTTATGCGCTACGCGCCAGTCGGCGTTTTCGCGCTGATTGCCGTTACCGTCGCGAACTTCGGTTTTGCCTCCTTGTGGCCGCTGGCGAAGCTGGTGCTGTTGGTGCATTTCGCCATTCTGTTCTTCGCGCTGGTGGTGCTGGGGATCGTGGCGCGCATCTGCGGTTTGAGCATCTGGATCCTGATCCGCATTCTGAAAGACGAGCTGATTCTGGCTTACTCTACCGCCAGCTCCGAGAGCGTACTGCCGCGCATTATTGAGAAGATGGAAGCCTATGGCGCGCCAGCTTCAATCACCAGCTTTGTGGTGCCGACCGGCTACTCATTCAACCTTGATGGTTCAACTCTGTACCAGAGTATCGCCGCTATCTTTATCGCGCAGCTGTATGGTATCGACCTGTCGCTGTGGCAGGAAATCGTGCTGGTGTTGACGCTGATGGTGACCTCAAAAGGGATTGCGGGTGTGCCGGGCGTATCATTCGTGGTGCTGCTGGCTACGCTGGGCAGCGTGGGGATCCCACTGGAAGGCCTGGCGTTTATCGCCGGTGTTGACCGTATCCTCGACATGGCGCGTACCGCGCTGAACGTGGTGGGTAATGCGCTGGCGGTACTGGTTATCGCCAAGTGGGAACACAAATTTGACCGCAAGAAAGCGCTGGCCTATGAGCGCGACGTGCTGGGTAGATTTGATAAGACCGCTAATCAGTAATTCATGACAGCTTGCCGGATAAGCGTAGCGCCATCCGGCAATGCAAATCATTACCCGTTTGTTAACTTATCAAATTCTTCGCAGCCGGTATCGAATCCTTCCATACAGCTCAGATTCAGCCAGTGCAGCGCCTTCTGTTTATTCTTCACGATAAAACCCTGTTCACCGTTTAAGAACATCATCCCTGCCCAGTATTCGGAATAACCGGTACGGGAAATGGCTGAGCTTCGTTTGAAATACCACGTCGCTTTCTCATCGTCAGCGGGAATGCCCACGCCGTTGGCGTAAATCAGGCCGAGCAGCATTTGCGCGTCGACGGCGGAGTCATTTTCCAGGTCTTCGGAGGCGTTTTGCAGCAAGGTAATGGCTTTAGGGTAATCGGTACGTCCAGCCTGGGTGTTGACCAGAATCCGCGCCAGGGTAAGTTCTCCCGCTTTACTGCCTGCTTTGGCTGCTTTTTCCGCCAGCGTTTTAGCCTGGGGGTAATCCAGACTGACCGGATTCGTAATTTTGATTTGCGCCAGTAGCGCACAGGCGTCGGCATCGCCGTTGTCGGCGGCTTTTTGCGCCCAATACTCGGCTTTGCTCAAATCGCCCGAACTGAACCAGGTATCGGCAAGAAAGTACTGTGCGCGACGATCCCCTGCCTCAGCGGCCTGCAAATACTGGCTTCCTGGCTCAGTATCACTGGCATGGGCAAAGAATGTCATAAAGAACATCAATGCAATGAGTTGTTTCATTTTGAGTTTTATTTAGGGTACGGAATGAACAGTATAAAGAGATCGTATGGATAAAAAAACAGCCTCCGGGCGGAGGCTGTTGCAGAACAGTTACGTAAACGGACTAACCCATCGCGCTTTCGCGCAGGCTGGCTTTCAGCTTGGTGTACTCATCAATGACATACTGCTCGGCAGCGCGCTGATCGGCAATGCGTTCAACGTTAACGGCACAGTACTTGTACTCCGGCGTTTTGGTAATCGGGCTTAAGTTCTCGGTTACCAGCTCATTACATGCGCCAATCCACCACTGGTAGGTCATGTAAATCGCGCCTTTGTTTGGACGATCGCTGACTGCTGCACGGGTAATGACCCGGCCTTTACGCGAGTTAACCCACACCAGCTCTTCATCCTGGATGCCCAGGCGTTCTGCGTCGGCGGTGTTGATCTGGGCATAGCCCGGTTCATCCGCCAGCGCGGCCAGCGCCGCACAGTTACCGGTCATCGAACGGCAAGAGTAGTGGCCGACTTCACGCACCGTAGACAGCACCATCGGGTACTCCTCAGTGAGTTTGTCGATTGGCGCTACCCAGTCGCAGGTAAAGAACTGCGCCAGACCGTTCGGGGTATCGAACTTCTCTTTGAAGAGATAAGACGTACCCTGGTCGGTTTCTGAGGTGTCGCGGCAAGGCCACTGGATATAACCCAGATCGCCCATTTTCTCGTAAGTGGCACCGTAGAAATCCGGGCACAGATGACGCAACTCATCCCAGATTTCCTGGGTGTTGTTGTAGTGCATCGGGTAGCCCATACGGGTGGCGATTTCACTGATAATCTGCCAGTCCGTTTTCAGATCCCACTTCGGCTCAACGGCTTTAAAGAAGCGCTGGAAGCCACGGTCAGCCGCGGAGAAGACGCCTTCATGCTCGCCCCATGACGTAGACGGTAAAATAACGTCTGCGGCAGCGGCAGTTTTGGTCATGAAGATATCCTGCACGATGACCAGTTCCAGATCCTCAAAGCCTTTGCGCACTGCGGAGAGTTCAGCATCGGTCTGTAATGGATCTTCACCCATAATGTACGCCGCGCGGACTTCGCCATGCGCCGCACGGTGCGGCAGTTCACTGATGCGATAGCCGGTATGCGCAGGCAGACTTTCCACGCCCCAGGCTTTAGCGAACTTCTCGCGGTTAGCCGGATCTTTCACATACTGATAGCCCGGATAAGTATCCGGTAGCGCGCCCATGTCGCATGCGCCCTGAACGTTGTTCTGGCCACGAACCGGGTTAACGCCCACGCTTGGCTTACCGAGGTTGCCGGTCAGCATTGCGAGGCTGGTCAGTGAACGCACGGTTTCCACACCCTGATAGAACTGGGTAACACCCATGCCCCACAGGATGGCCGCGCTTTTTGCCGTGGCGTACATACGAGCAGCCTGACGAATATCCTGTGCGCTAACGCCAGTGACATCTTCGACGGACTCCGGCGTGTAGCCTTCGACAATCTTGCTGTACTCTTCGAATCCTTCGGTACGGGAGGCGACGAACGCCTGGTCGTACAGTTTTTCTTCGATGATGACATGACCCATAGCGTTGAGCAGCGCGATGTTCGAGCCGTTTTTCAACGCGATGTGCATATCGGCAATACGCGCGGTTTCAATTTTGCGCGGATCGCAGACGATAATTTTCGCCCCGTTACGTTTAGCGTTAATCACGTGATTCGCCACGATCGGGTGGGAATCCGCCGGGTTGTACCCGAAGATGAACACTAAATCTGTGTTATCAATTTCATTGATAGCATTACTCATTGCGCCGTTACCGACCGATTGGTGCAGACCTGCAACCGAAGGGCCGTGTCAGACGCGAGCGCAGCAGTCAACGTTATTGGTACCAATAACGGCGCGCGCGAATTTTTGCATTACATAGTTGGTTTCGTTACCCGTACCGCGAGATGAACCGGTCGTCTGAATAGCGTCCGGGCCATACTTCGCTTTGATGGCGCTCAGACGAGTGGCGACGTAATCAAGCGCTTCATCCCAGGAAACGGATTCCAGTTTGCCGCCACGCTGGCGACGGATCATTGGGGTTTTCAGACGAGGGGTCAGGATCTGGGTATCATTGATAAAATCCCAGCCATAGTAGCCCTTCAGACACAAGGTACCCTGGTTGGTTTTCCCCTGCGCCGCTTCAGCCCGGACGATTTTGCCGTTATCGACCACCAGGTTGATTTTGCAACCTGATGCGCAATATGGGCAAACCGTGACGACTTTTTTCATCGGTCTCGCTCCAGTTAATCAAATCACGCATACGCGCTTGTCGCTTGAGTTATGCATCTTTTATGCCATGTTTTTATCAGGGGCATTAGTCGATATTACGGGCGAATTTTGCGCAAAACCCTGACGAAAAACAGGCTGTCGTCATATTTGACGTGACGAATCTCCAATACGTGACGGCCCGGCAGTGTGACCGAGGTTATGTTTCCCACACATCCTTGTGCCTTATCGCTGTCACTCTGTGCAGAATCAATCACACTCATTTAAGTTGGCCAGAAATGGGGAAAAACAATGAAGCCAGCCATACTGGTTGTGGATGATGACATCGCTGTCTGCACGCTTTTACAGGATGTGCTGAGCGAACACGTCTTTGCAGTGACCGCATGTCACACCGGGCAGGAGGCGCTGCGCTGCATTGAGACTCAGCCGGAATTCGCTCTGGTATTGCTGGACATGATGTTGCCTGATATTAACGGTCTGATGGTGCTGCAGCAGGTGCAAAAGATGAGACCCGGACTACCGGTGGTGATGCTGACCGGGCTTGGCAGCGAGTCGGATGTGGTTGTCGGGTTGGAAATGGGCGCTGACGACTACATCGGTAAACCGTTCAATGCGCGGGTGCTGGTGGCGCGGGTAAAAGCGGTACTCAGACGCGTCGGCGTGTTAACGGCAGAAAGCGGCAGCCCGCAAACCACGGGGCTTTCTTTTAACGGTTGGCATCTCGATACCGCCGGTTGCCAGTTACATAATCCTCAGCAACTGAAGGTGGAGTTGACGCAGGGGGAATACAGCCTGCTGCTGGCGTTGGCCCAAAACGCCCGCCGGGTACTTAGCCGAGAACAGCTGCTGGAACTGACGCGCAGCGACAGCGTTGAGGTGTTTGACCGCACCATTGACGTGCTAATCATGCGGTTACGGCGAAAAATAGAGAACAACCCGCATCAGCCGATGCTGATCAAAACCCTGCGCGGGCTGGGCTATGTGTTTGCCGCCGACGTTCAGCATCATGATAAGGCGGCGTAAACGTCTTATCCGGCCTACAAGGACGCTAGGTCGGCCTGATAAGCGTAGTGCATCAGGCCTCAGCCATACCGGCTTTTAACTCTGCCAACGTTTTCGCGCCGTCTATCGCGTTGGCGCACAGCAAACTGGCCCGTGCGCAGGCGTGTGCCAGCCTGACGCTGTCCGTCAGCGACCAGCGTTCATGACAGCCATACAAAAATCCGGCGCAAAACGCATCTCCCGCCCCGACGCTGCCAACGATCTCCTCCTGCGCCAGATATTGTGACGGGATCCAGACGCCCGTCAGATCCGGCGCTTCACCCCAGGCGCCTTCCGGACAGTGGATAACCACCCGCTGGCGAACGCCCGCATTCAGCAGTTCGCGCGCAGCGGTGGCGATGTGCGCAATATGCAGCTCCCCGTTGGGCTGGCGGATCTCCAGCCCGCTGAATTCCCCTGCTTCCAGCTCGTTAATTACCAGATAGTCGAGATGGCGCAGGGCTGGCATCACCAGCGGCTGATAGCGCGGGTCGCCCTTGCGTGAAACCAGATCCAGTGATGTTTCAAAGCCGTTGTCGCGCATTTGCGCCAGCAGCCGTGCGCTACGCGTGCCGTACTCCTCATCCGGCATGTCCAGACTGTCGAGCAGCAGCAGATAGCCAAGATGGAAGATTTTCATCGAGGTATCCAGTTGCTCAAAAGTGGGCAGATCCAGCAGCCGGTTGGCGCCGGGCGAGTGGAAAAAGGTGCGCTGACCGCTGGGATCGGTCATCACCTGTGACATCGACGTGGGGGCGAAAGTCGTGCGCTGCACATGTTGGCGATTAACATGATACTGCTCCAGCATCGCCATGATGTAGTCGCCGTCGCTATCCTGACCGATTAACCCCACCGCCTGCAGCGGCAGTCCGGTGTGCATTTTCGCCAGCGTCAGCAGTACGTTCAGCGGCGCACCGCCCGTCGCGCGTTCGCTACGGATGATTTCCGCCAGCCAGCCGCGTTCCGGCCACTGCACAATTTGATGCACATGATCGACCAGCATGTTGCCTGCGGCGATAACGCCTCTGCGTTCCATCAGACCCGTCCCGCGCTGCCAAAAATACGCATCTGTTCTGAAACGGTATCGGTAATGGCCTCTTCAATGGCGAGCAGCAGTTCGGCGAATTCGTCGTACAGGGGCTGACGATTCGCTATTCTTGTCTCTACCGCTGACAGCGCCGCCTGCGACATGCCGGTATAGAAGTTGATTTTGTGAATGCCGAGTTCAATTGCGCGCTTGAAATCGTCGTTGCTGATGCCGGAACCGCCGTGCAGTACCAGTGGGATCGCCGCCTGCTGGCGAAGGGCGTCCAGACGCGGAAAGTCGAGCACCGGTTCGCCTTTATATTTGCCGTGTGCATTACCAATGGCGACCGCCAGCGCGTCAATCCCGGTTCTGTCGACGAAATCACGCGCCATCATCGGGTCGGTAAATAGCGACTCGTCGGCATGACCATACAACGCGCCGCCCTCATCGCCTCCCACCGCGCCCAGTTCGGCTTCCACCGATACGCCGACGGCGTGACACATCTTCACCACTTCGCGGGTTTGACGAATATTTTCTTCATACTCCAGCGTGGAGCCATCAAACATCACTGAACTGAAACCTAAGCGAAGTGCCCGAACCACCGACTCAAAGTGCAGGCCGTGGTCAAGGTTCAGCACTACCGGAATGTCATGCCGCGCGGCTTCGAACTTGACCGCTTCGACCAGAGAATCCAACGAGATATATTTAAAATGCACCTCGGCGATGTTGATGATAAACGGCGAACGTTCCTGCTTTGCCGCGGCAAACAGCGCGCGCAGGAAGTGTGAGTCCAGAACGTTAAACGCCCCTAAGGCATAGCGGTGCTCGCGGGCATGGGCAAGGCCATCGGCGAGAGATATCAACGGCATAATGCGCTCCTTGGTTAGCGGAACAGGCGATACTCATTACACAGCACCAGCTGCGCCGGTTCGTCTTCTTCAATGTCGTTATAGCGGGCGATCGGTTGCAGAAAGTGGTTATCGTGGTCGTCGTCATTAACAGAAGAAACCTCGCCGACCAGCACGTCGCCAAAACCTTCTTCCGCCCAGAAGCTGTGATACAGGCCCGGCGGCAGGCAGATGCTTTCACCCGGCGTCAGGCGCAGTTGACTGCCTGCCGCATGGGTTTGCCGACAGCCGTCAATCACCACGCTCACGTCGCTGTCCTCCGTTTGTTCTCGGAGCCCCGCATTCCACAGTTCCACAATTAAATTACCGCCGCCGCGATTGATAATGTCTTCGCGTTTACGCCAGTGAAAATGCATCGGCGTGACCTGCGCATCGCGAACATGCATGATTTTCTCGGCGTAGCATTTCTCGTAAGGCATTCCTTTCGGCGAGCCATTACGCAGGGTAAACAGCGTTAACCCTTGCGCGGCGAAATTGTTGCCGCCAAACGCGGTGACATCCCAACCGAGCTTAAGGTCGAAAACTTCTCTCCAGGCGGCGGGATCAAGCTTGCGCCATTGGGTCGGCGGGAAACTGGCGAAAGGGGGGAGATGCACGTCGTGCTGAGAGAAAAACTGGCGCGTGTGGCCAAGGATTTCGTTTATTGCTGAGCGTTTCATTGATTCTCCTGTGGCTGATAAGATGACCTTTATGCGGCCCTCTCTCAAAGAAGAGGGAGAAAATCAAAAGCTTTCCCATGGATAAAATGGACACAATCTGGTTACCTCTCCCTCACAGCAGAATAGGGAATAGTTATATTTTATTGTGTTTTTCTATGTGGTGATGTGATTCATTCAATAAAATGATAAATAAAAAGAGCATTTTCACAAATGTTATTATAAATCATTATCTTAATATTTTTGTTTTTTTAGTCGAATCTCAGTTTTCTGCAGTCATTGGGATGTGCGCGCTGGCGTGTTGCCTCGCGATTAAAAATGAATAATACATAATATAAATAATCTTATTAAAATCTGCTGCTATTGAATATAAAATATCGTTAGTTAACCGATCGTTTATATATCATAAGTGTACTACGTACTTTGCTAATAACTATTTGTTTATTTTTAAAATATTTTTTTAGTAAAAAATAACCTTCTTAGTAGTCTTGTTGGTATGCTGATTAAACTTTAAACTTTAAACTTTAAACTTTAAACTTTAAACTTTAAACTTTAAACTTTAAACTTTAAACTTTAAACTTTATTCTTTATGTATTACTGTCTTTCTGCAAGGGATGCGATAATGAAAAAAGGTTCTGGCTTCTATAATCTTGAAGGTATGATTTCAGATGATAGTATAAATAAATACTTATTAACCATCAGAGGGTCGGTAAATTTAGGTGTACTTGATGTTGAATCAATTGACGGAAAGGAAAGTCTAAGCAAACCATATAGTTATAAAATAACATTCACTTCAAAATGTAAAGATATCCCTCCAGAATCTCTTCTTAATATTGAAGCTATGCTACAAATTAGAGCCCCTAATAATAAATGGAGTAAATATGTTCAGGGTTCTGCAATGTGGATCAATGAGCGGCAAATAGAAGGGGTTATTACATCATGTTCACTTATTAGCACTTCAGCGGATGAATCACTGTACGAAATCAGGCTGGAGCATAAGCTTGCATTACTCTCACGACGCAGGCGATCGGCTATTTACCTGAATATTAACGTTCCGAAACTGGTAACGCAGATCCTCAAAGAGCATTTTTTTGCTGATTATGAAATCGACTTTGATAAGCTTCTTTGTACCTATCCTGACCGGGAAATGATCGTACAGTGGGAGGAATCAGATTTAGCGTTTGTCAGCCGCATCCTGTCAGAAGTTGGGATCTGGTTCAGGATTGAAAATCATCATGCGGTTTCGCACATTATGGTGCTTATCTTTAGTGATTCCCAAAGCCGGTACATCTTCGATCAAAAGATTATGCATGCATCTCATGCGGGTCTGACAGCAAATGATTACGCGATCGATAAGCTGGTATCAAAGCACAACCTTGTCTCCGCAGCCGTTAAAGCAAAGAACTTTGACTACCGGCTTGCCAACTCGCTAATACTCAATGCTGATGCCGATGGGGCTGAACAAACATCGACGACGTATGGAGTGGATTATCGTTATGCGGATATTCACCACCAGCCGGGATCGAAATTTGCAGAGGAACAACCGGGCGAATCCAGCTGGTTCTACGCCAAACTGCATCACGAAATTATTCTTAATAATCAATCTGTTTTAAGCGGGGTGACCACCAGCCCGTCGATCGCGCCAGGTATGGTGCTTGAAATCGACGGTACTATTCCGCAAGCGTTTACTTCAGGATTTGTAGTAACGGCAATGCGGGTGACGGGGAGGCGTGATGCAGCCCTTCAATCCCAACTGATCGGTATTCCTTACAGTGAGCGCGTTTGCTTTCGGCCGCAGCCACTACCCCGACCGCGTATCGTGGGTACGGTTCCCGCAATTGTTTCCTCCCGAATAGACAATGACAAATATGCCCATATCGATGTGCAGGGGCGCTATTGGGTGAAGTTTGATTTTGACCTCGACCAACATAAGCAAGGCTATGAAAGTATGCCCGTCCGTCTGGCACGGATTTATGCCGGTGATACTTATGGTCATCACTTCCCGCTCATTCAGGGGGCGGAAGTTGCCATTGCGTTTGAAGGTGGTGATCCGGAAAGGCCTTTCATTGCCCATGCGCTGCATCATGCTCCAAAGCCTGACCTCGTCACCAGCCGTAACAATACCCGCAACGTAATCCGTACTGCGGGCCACAATAAGCTGCGGATGGAGGACCGACGCGGACAGGAACACGTCAAGTTAAGTACCGAATACGCTAAAACCCAGCTGAACATGGGCCACCTTGTTGATGCTGGTGGTAAGCCGCGCGGTGAAGGCGCAGAACTGCGCACCGATGAGCGGGGGGTGTTGAGAGCCGCAAAGGGAATATTGCTGACGACAGAGGCGCAGCCAAAAGCCCAGGGCAAGCAGCTCGACATGAACGCAGTTGTTCAACAGCTACAGGCTGCGCTTGTACTGGCAACCTCTCTTCAGCAGAGCGCCCTGACGGCGCAAGCGTTAAACGTCGAAATGGGGCAACAGCAGCAGCTTAACGCCGCACTTGAACAGCTCACTCAGCCGGGGCTGGTGGCCTATGCCGATCAAGGTATGGCTCTGCTCACACCAGAAACCATGGCGCTGTCGGCAAACAAAGATCTGTCGCTGAATGCGGCCAATAACGGCAGTTTTAACGTTTTTAAGAAACTCTCCATGGCTGTCGGACAGGGTTTATCGCTTTTCAGCAGAGCGATCGGGATCAAAATTATTGCCGCAAAAGATGATATTTCCGTCCAGGCGCAGCGTGGTGAAATGGGCCTGCTTTCCGATCAGCATTTTCATATTCAAAGTATGAACGGCAATGTGACCATCAGCGCCAAAAAGAATATTCAGTTGCTGTGTGGGGGTGGCGGTATCCGAATAAATGAAGATGGCTCAGTAAAAATATTCTCTCCCGCTAAAGTGCAGTTGAAAGGCACCATTCTTGACTGGAGTGGGCCGGAATCCGTTAAAGATAAATCCCCCGTTTTTCAGGAAGACCAGTTTCACCGCCGCATTAAATTACATGGTTATGGGAATACAGACGATGTTCTGAAAAAGACAAAATTCAGACTGACTAAGGCCTCCGGTGAAATCATTGAAGGTGTTACCGACGATGAAGGCATGACGCCGTTACTGGATATGACGGAAATGGATGAAATGAAAATGGAGATTTTGCCAAATGAGTAACAGTCCCTTTAATCCGCGAGTCGTGGCGACGGGGGGACAAGGCGTGCCTAAATCCACCGGTGGAAAAATGGCAGTCTGCGAAGTGGCGGTTAAAAACCCTATGCCCTGTATTGTAATCCTTGTTCATGGTGTTAACGATGTGGGCGAGGCGTATCAAAATCAGGAGCAGGGGATCATTGCCGGCCTGAATGAACGTATGGGCCGTACGGATATGTATCCGCATGAATGGCACCAGTTCAAAATGGATATGGGCGATGGCGAACAGCAGCAGGTGAAAATGCCTGGGCGCAGTCCGGTGATCCCATTTTACTGGGGATATAAACCTGTTGATCATGCAACGTATATCGAGGACCAGCGGCGTTATCGTGATGAGCTGGCTAAATCAGGCAGCGCCGCAAAGCTGCCTTACAATGCCTACCAGGAAGATGACGCCACGAAGCTGGCAAAGTTAGGACACATTCCTCAAACCACGTTGAAATATCAGAATGATAATTTCGGTAATGTTCTCGACGATGTGTATGCCAAAGGAGGTGGTACCTTTGCGAATGCGACAACCACTATTCCGGATATGTTAGGCCCGGGCTCCGGCGGCCTGACGAATGGCGCTGCAGGATTTGCTTCATTTCATATGAATGGTGGGGATTTTACGCATCCTATTTATGATAACCCTCACCGTATTTATCAGTTTTTTGCCGCGCAGAGGCTGGCAGATTTAATCCTGATGATTCGAAGTGAATCGGCAACAAAACGGGACCCAATTAATATCGTTGCACATTCGCAGGGGACTATTATTACTATGCTGGCAAATATGCTGGTCATGCAAGCTGGTGAGAAACCAGCTGATTGCGTTATTCTTAATCACTCCCCCTATGCGCTTGAAAATACGTTTGCCGAGAGTGCGACCCCCGGACATCACCAGACGGATCGCGCCCGTCAGCAGACGTTTAAAAATTTCTGTCATTTGATGGCGACAAACGATAAATATGGCAAAGGAGAATACCACACCGGAGCGGAAATTGATGATATAGAAGGCGCAACATGTCTGAGTAAAACCCATTCTCAATGGCGCAAGAATAAGCTCTATACCCGCAATAACTTCGGCAAGGTATATAACTATTTTTGCCCCAATGACAGTGTTGTCTCATTACTTAACGTGCAGGGTTTTGGCTGGCGAGGCATACCTCACGACATTGCGAGTGGTATAGAGAATTTGCGCCAGCGTGTTTTCTGCGAAAATGGCCCCGATATAGGTTGTAGCCCCCAAAGCGTGTGTTTTGAAATGCCGGCGTTAAAAAAGGGAAGTTTTAATCAGGATACGGGTTTTACTAAACAATATACGTTTTCCGATGTTGTGATTAATGGTGAACAACTTCCCGTTACTTTTAAGCATCAACTACAGGGGGGTGAGAGCAAGTATCAATATTCGTTAGAGCCTGATTCCCCCGATCAGGTCATCTCATTTTCTGCAAAAGCCACTACTATTTCCCGTACTGAGACAGATATTAAAAGTCTCAGCGGCGCAGGTTTCGATTTTTTACAGCCAGGTCGGGAATTAACACCAGCAGAACTCACAATGTTCAGCAATAAATATGGTAAGCGTTATACCAAAGGCGTTGTCCTTGGAGGGGGATACAATAAAACCGTACAGCTGATTTATGAAAAAACGGCGGATGAACTGAAAAAAGAATGGATGCACTCAGACCCTGTTGGTTACAGCCAGCATTCCTCTATTGTCATGTCAAAAGATGCCCCAGCGAAAGCAATGGCCTTCGATCTGGCGGTGGGGATATGCAGGGCATTTGATTACGAAAATGGTGAGTTCTGGGTAAAACTACTTCGCCGTGGGGACTGGCGTATGAAGAAAAATGGTCTGCAAAAGACTGTTGATTATTATGATACGGGTATCCTGAATAAAGCAGATACAAAAGATTATATGAATAAACCCGATGATATCTTGCCAAAGGGGAAATTTGGTGTGGTTAACGAGTTCTATCATTCAACTACAGTTAAACCTGCCAAGTATAATGAAATATATAATACAGAGATTTCCAATCTGCAATGGGATATGCCTGAGTCGCTTAACGTTTAAGGATAAATAATGAAAATGAGAATTATGTTAAAAATAATAATCGGAGCAATCTCGCTATGCGCCGTCTCTGCCTGTACAAAATCACCCTCACAGATTATTTATCGCTATGATAATAACCGCTATCTGGAATTGAAAGGCTTCAATTGTGATGGCGCACTTTGGTATCATGACAATAAAAGAAGCATACATAAAGAGATCTATGATGGCATATTTGCTTCCTTCAGAATTTTTACAGGTGAATATATTCATCCTTCCGATAAATATATATTTATTCCTGAGTGGGAGCCGGGGGCATACACAATATCCAAAGACTATGGGCAAACATGGGAGGTGGCATCTTATATTTCCCCATTTCAGGGGCAAGAGAGAAATTCAGAGGGGAATATGGTCGACAGACCGGAGGGAAAAGAAATAAAAAGAGTGGTGGTGGTTAATAATCAGGCATTTATTACCACTTCGCTGAATCATTTGTATATGAGTTCATACCCTTTTGACGATCCGCGTCTAAAACCCGGCGGGCCGGGTATAGATTATAAGTTCTTTGATGACACGTATTATCTCTACAGGCCAGGTAAACATAAATCCAAGGGTAAGTATGTAGACGCTCATATGAGACCTGAATCTCCTGGTGCGGCGTGGGGGACGGTCGTTTTTATGAAAGCTGCTTTAGCCCATTTAACGGAGGGTTACAAGGCAAATTATCAAAACCTGCCCGACAAAGAACCGGAGGTGGTGGGCTATAAGGGATGGACCCAGATGCGCTGTGACCTGGATGCGGGGAAATAATATGAAAGGTGTAATCAGGCTAAATGACCCGCTGGAAAACGGTGGGTATGTGAACAAAGCTTCTGGTAGCAAGTTTATGGGAATTCCTGTCGCTTTAATGGGGGATACTGTTCTTTGTGTTGCGCATAAAGGGACCTTTCCCATACTTGATTTTGAACCAACCTGGACAATGGACGGTAGAGGCGTTGTTGTGGATGGGTGTAGGGCTGCATGCGGTTGTGCAATAAAAACCACACTGCCAATGGCGGGGACAAGCAAATGAGTAAATGGAAGATACCAAACAAGAATCCCTATCAAGACCCAGGAAAATTCCCGCTAAATATTATGCTGGTTATTAGCTGTGCTATATTCTTGTTATGTATGATGTACCATATATTAAACTGGCTTCAGGAAAAGAAAGTTGCTGATAATTTGACATGGAATGCAATAGTAATCCCTTCTCTAATAGTGTTAGTAATCTGGTGTGTGGTGATAATCATTCACGGTATAATATCTTTTCCTTTTTATTATGCGGGTTACCTTGAGCAGTATGGTATGTATAAGTGGAAAAACTGGGCAATACAGGCATTGCCTCTTTTAGACTATTCATCAATTCTCCCGGTGCCTGAACTGGCATTAAAAATTCAGAAACTAGAAGGGGAAGCGCCAGCAGGTTCTGCAACGCCGTTACGAATTGATATCGAAGTTGATTCAATGGATGACGCCAGAGTTGATAAAGTGCTAAGACGGTTGATAGAACCACTCAAGAATTCTCTTGTCAAAGAGTATCGTCCGTTTAATACCTGGTTGTATGTTAAGGGTGCGGATGACACTATCGGCAATAGTTTCAGGGCGGTACTCGCAAGTCTGGGCATCTCCAGCAATAAGGTCGGAGACGTTAATATTCTTCATGATTGTCCGGATTATTCTTTAATCAATGATTGGATTGGCCTAAATATTTCTGAAAACAACTTGGTTATTACAGTTGAATTGCACAATAAAAATAATTCTGATTTTTTCGAAAGTGCTAATGCCTTTATTTTTACCAATACAAAATTGCTTGAAGATAAAGACACGCCTTTATATTTATTGCGTATGATGGACAGTACTCCATATTATCTTGATGAAATTGTAAGTGCATATTTATCTGCTCAACAAGTGGATGTGAGTAAAATTAAAAAGATGTGGTTCAACTCACTGGATAAACAGTCAAAATTAGTAATGTTTAGTGGGGTGGAAAACGCAAAAGTGAACATTTTGGCCGATAGTCGATATGAACTGGAAGCCGTTACTGGGCAAAGCACAGAGGTTCAGCGTTGGGTTGTATTGGCGTTGGCTGCGGATGCTGCAAAATATGGTCAAGGACATCAGTTATTCGCCAGTGCATCCGCAGGCACGATTCAAACCGGAATAATAGCTGCTAAATATCCAGGATGTTGGCCTGCACTTGGTAAGCTCGATTTCGGGAATTATTGGAAAATCATAATTGTTTGCGCAATTATTTTATGGGGTATAGGGTTTGTAAGTCTCGTGCCAACGGAAATGTTCAATAATCATCCCTGGTATACGTTTACTCCTTTAGTTATCGGCATTCTGGTTATTTATACGGCGATTATGATTTATTCTTTGATAGTGAGTCAAAAGATAGAGCGGGAAATGGATATTTATTACTCTCAGTTTTTATGAGGAAAGCGCCCTGATGGGCGCTCATACTTCTTTTACTCTCTTTGCGGCAGGAGAGCATCAGTCGGTTAAGGGGTTATTTCACCGTCCAACCCTTATAGCTGCCGACGTTGTTTTTATCGATCATCGTCACCGGGATCAGTACGGGCTCTTTCGGGGCGGGTTTCCCCTGCAATATGTCATAGCCGATTTCGACCGCTTTGGCAGCCATCACCTGCGGATCTTGTGCAGGCGTCGCCACAAATAGTGAGTTTTCCCGCTTCAACGCTTCTTCAGCGTCTGGCGATCCGTCTACGCCGACAATAAAGAATTCGCTACGTTGTGCCTGTTTTGCCGCCAGATCGGCACCGATCGCCGTAGGATCGTTAATGGCGAATACGCCGTCGATCTTCGGATTCGCCGCCAGCAGCGCGGTCATGATCTCCAGTCCGCCTTCGCGACTGCCTTTAGCGTTTTGGTTATACGACAGCACCTTGATATCCGGGTGGCGTTTAAACTCGGTCTGGCAGCCTTCCACGCGGTTCTGGACGGCGGAAACCGGCGGCCCGTTGATAATGACGACGTTGCCTTTCCCTTTCAGACGGTCGGTAATGTATTTACAGGCCATTTCACCCGCCTGGGTGTTATCGGAGGTAATGGTCGCATCTGCGCCTTCCGCCGCTACGTCAACGGCAACCACCACAATCCCTGCGTCTTTCGCGCGTTTTACCGCTGGGCCGATGCCTTTGGAGTCGGCGGCGTTAAGGATAATCATGTCGACCTTAGCGGCAATAAAGTTGTCGATTTGCGACACCTGTTGTCCCAGATCGTAGCCGCTGGAAACCAGCGTCACTTTAACGCTATCACCCGCCAGTTTGCGTGCTTCCAGCTCCGCGCCTTTGGTGATCTGCACGAAGAACGGGTTGGCCAGATCGCCCACCGTAACGCCGATCGATTTCAGTTCTTTTGCCTGCACAAACGGAGCTGCAGCAAGCAGTGCGCCAGCACAGAGCGCGGTGACTAAGGGCTTCAATCTCATGCTGTATTCCTCGAAGTAAGATGTTGTTGTTATGCACTTTGATGGTGTCGGGTACGGTATTTGTCGATCAGTACCGCTATGATGATCACCGCCCCTTTGATCACCAGTTGCCAGAAATAGGAGACGCCCATCAGCGTCATGCCGTTATTGAGCGTGGCGATAATCAACGCCCCTACCAGCGTGCCGGTGATGGTACCGATCCCCCCAACAAAGCTGGTACCGCCGAGGATCACCGCCGCGATGGCGTCCAGCTCGTAACCCATGCCTAAGTTACCGTTGGCGCTGTATAGCCGTGAGGCGCTCATCACCCCGCCAAGACCTGAGAGCACACCGCTCATGCCGTAGACGAACAGCAGCACCAGCCACACTTTGATACCGGTTAAACGAGCGGCCTGCATATTGCCGCCGACCGCATAAATATGAACGCCGAGTGTGGTGCGCCTAAGAATGAACCAGCACATCACCACCACCGCCAGCGCAATGACCACTAGCCACGGAACCGGACCAAGATAGTTGTTACCGATCCACTCAAAGCTGATATTGGAATTGATCACCGTCGTGCCGTCGGCCAGCAGATAGGCCGCGCCGCGCAGCGCCGTATACGTTCCAAGCGTGACGATAAACGGTGGCAGTCCGGCAAAAGCAACCAGCGCGCCGTTAAACAACCCCAGCACCAGACCGAGCATCAGCGCCGCCGGAATCGACAGCATGGCAAACTCAGGGATCAGCGAAACGACCATAGCCGCGACGGCGGTGGTGCCGAGAATCGAGCCAACCGAGAGGTCGATCCCGCCGGTCAAAATAATGAAGGTCATGCCAGCCGCCAGCACGATGTTGATCGACGCCTGGCGGGTAATATTCAGCAGGTTGCTTTCGGTAAAAAAGTTTGGCGCGATAAAGCCAAACACCGCCACTATCAGGATGAGAATCGGCAAGATGCCGACCGTTTGCATCAGATCGCTCATCAGCAATTTTTTCGCGGAGGCGGATTTCGCCACCTGCTGGGGAGTGGTTGGATTATTCATGGGACACCGCCTGGTGATGGGAGTCGTTCACGCCGGTTGCCAGCGTCATAATATTTTCTTGGGTAATACTTTGCCCGTTCAGCTCACCGGCAATGCTGCCTTCCCGCATGACGTACACGCGATCGCTCATACCGACAACTTCCGGCAATTCGCTGGAGATCATCAGGATCGCCACGCCTTTGCGCGCCATGTCGTTCATGATCCGGTAGATCTCGCTTTTGGCGCCAACGTCTACGCCGCGCGTGGGTTCATCGAGGATCAAAATGCGTGGGCCGATCGCGACCCAGCGTGAAATCAGCAGCTTTTGCTGATTACCGCCGGACAGCCCGCCCGCGCGTACCTGGGCGTGCGGAACGCGGATGTTGAGCAATTGGATGGCGTCATCGGAAATAGCCTGCGCCTTTTTGCGATCGAGCATGCCCCAGTTGGCGTCACGTTCCAGCGTCGCCATGGTGATGTTCTCTGCTGCCGCCAGCTCTAAAAACAATCCCTGCTCTTTGCGGTTTTCCGTCAGAAAGCCAATGCCGTGGTCAATTGCCTCGCGAGGGGAGTGGATCACCACCGGTTCACCGTCTACTTCAATCATGCCGCCGATGGCTTTACGCACGCCAAAAATCAACTGAGCCAGTTCAGAACGCCCGGCGCCGACTAACCCGGCAAGGCCGACGATCTCCCCGGAGCGCACCAGTAAACTGCACGGCTGGACTTTATGGCCGTCGGTCAGGTGGTGGACGTTGAGGCGCGCTTTACCTAAGGGAATATCACGCTCTTTGTTGAACAAATCGCTTAACGGTCGGCCCACCATCATGCGCACCAGCTCAGAGGCGTTGAGTTTGTCGCGGGTCAGGCTGCCAACATATTGCCCGTCGCGCAGGACGCTGACGCGGTCCGAGAGTTCATACACCTCCGCCATGCGGTGGCTAATGTAGATAATCGCCATCCCCTCATCGCGCAGGCGCATGATCAGTTCAAACAAGCGGTGGGTTTCACGTGAGGAGAGGGCGGCAGTGGGTTCATCCATAACCAGAATGCGGCTGTTACGGTGCAGGGCGCGGGCGATTTCCACCTGCTGCTGTTCGGCGATGGTCAACGTCATCACGCGATCGCTGGCCTTAAACTGGGCGCCGAGTCGGTCGATGACTTTCTGCGACTGCATCACCATCTCTTTACGCTGGACCAGACCGCCGCGCGACAGCTCGCTGCCAAGAAAGATATTTTCCGCCACCGTCAGGTTCGGCGCGAGCTGCATCTCCTGGTAAATCAGCGTGATGCCTGCGCTGAGCGCGTCTTTTGGCCCGCGAATGTGAAACGGCTGACCGTCGATCAGGATCTCACCGCTGGTGGCGGTATACGCGCCCGCGAGGATCTTCATCAGGGTGCTTTTCCCCGCGCCGTTCTCACCCATCAGGGCATGAATCTCACCCGGCCAGACCGTTAAATCGACCCCTTTCAGCGCGTAAAATTTACCAAACGCTTTGGCAATGTTGCGCATCTCCAGAACCGGTGTCCTGCTCATAGCGGATCTCCTGTGGGGTGGCCGATATCAGCAGTCCATCACAGGAATGTAAATGCAAAATGTCAGAAGCCGTTCATATTTGTCATATTGCGATTTTTCTTCACGGAGCGTGATATGCCGCAACCAGGACGTCACTTTTTCGCCAGTGCGCGCGGACGATTGCTGTTCTTCAATCTGCTGGTGGTGACGGTCACGCTGATGGTAAGCGGTGTGGCGGTGCTGGGGTTTCAGCATGCCAGTCAAATCCAGGAACAGGTGCAGCAGCAAACCGTTGACGACATGACCGGCAGCATGAACCTGGCGCGGGATACGGCGAACGTGGCGACGGCGGCGGTGCGGCTGTCGCAGGTGGTCGGCGCGCTGGAATACAAAGGTGAAGCGGAGCGGCTGCAGGAGACGCAACGGGCGCTGAAGCATTCGCTGGAACAGTTGGCCACCGCGCCGTTGGCGCAGCAGGAGCCGGCGCTGGTCGAGCGTATTATCCAGCGCAGCCAGGAGCTACAAAGCAGCGTGGAAGGTATGCTGCAGCGCGGGCAACGGCGACATCTGGAACGTAACGCCCTGCTCAGTTCGCTGTATCAGAATCAAAGTTATTTACGTCATCTGCAAAAGCTGACCGGCGCGCAGGATGACGTGCTGCTGGGGCAGATAGACCGCTTAATTGTTGCCGCCATTGAAACACCCACGCCGCGTTCGGTGGTGAAACAACTGGACGGCGTGATGCCCGCGCTGCCTGTGCAAAATAGCAATCCGCTGATTACCAACATCCTCACCGACTTCAACCAGGAGTTGCATAAGCTGGAGCCGCTCTCTTCTGCGCTTGAGCAGAGCGATTTGGCGATCAACTGGTATATGTTTCATATCAAAGCGCTGGTGGCGATCCTCAACAGCGATATCAACCGGTATGCTTCGCAGGTGGCGCTGATCTCCGAACAGCGGGTGGCGCAAAGTCATCAGGAACTGCAATCTGGCGCGTTGTTTATTTTGGTGTTTGCGCTGTTGGCGGTGGTGATCACCGGTTTTGCCGGCTGGTATATCTACCGTAACCTCGGCTCTAACCTGACGGCCATTTCGCGGGCGATGACCCGGCTGGCGCATGGTGAATCGGACGTTAGCGTCCCGGCCCTGCAGCGGCGCGATGAGCTGGGCGAGCTGGCCCGCGCCTTTAGCGTCTTCGCCCGTAATACGGCATCGCTGGAGCACACCACCCGACTGCTAAAAGAAAAAACCAGCCAGATGGAAATCGACCGCACCGAGCGCCAGGGGCTGGAGGAAGCGCTGTTGCACAGTCAGAAACTGAAGGCGGTAGGGCAACTGACGGGCGGATTAGCGCATGATTTCAATAACCTGCTGGCGGTCATTATTGGCAGCCTGGATCTGGTGAACCCAGACTCTCCTGACGCGCCACGGATCAATCGGGCGCTAAAAGCCGCCGAGCGCGGGGCGCTCCTTACCCAGAGGCTGCTGGCCTTTTCGCGCAAACAGTCGTTGCATCCCCATGCGGTGGAGCTGAAAACGCTGCTGGAAAATTTGGGCGAACTGATGCGCCACTCTCTTCCGGCTACGTTGACGCTGGAGATTGAAGCCCAGTCTCCCGCCTGGCCCGCGTGGATTGATGTCAGCCAACTGGAGAACGCCATTATTAATCTGGTGATGAATGCCCGTGACGCCATGGACGGGCAGGCGGGCACGATTAAAATCCGTACCTGGAATCAGCGGGTCACGCGCAGCGATGGGCGTAAGCAGGATATGGTGATGCTGGAAGTTGCCGACCAGGGAAGCGGGATGTCGCAGGAGGTGAAAGCTCAGGTCTTCGAGCCGTTTTTCACCACCAAACAGACCGGCAGCGGCAGCGGGCTGGGGCTGTCTATGGTCTACGGTTTTGTGCGCCAGTCCGGTGGCCGCGTGGAGATTGAAAGCGCCCCTGGGCAGGGAACGACGGTCAGATTGCAGCTTCCTCGCGCGGTTGTGCCGGTGCAGACACCGGTGGAGACAATCGCACAGCACACCCCGACTCGCGGTGAAAAACTGGTGCTGGTTCTCGAAGATGAAGCCGATGTGCGCCAGACGTTATGTGAGCAATTACACCTGCTGGGCTACCTGACGTTAGAGGCCGCCAACGGCGAACAGGCTATGCATATGCTGGCGGCTTCATCCGAGATTGATATTTTTATCAGCGACTTAATGCTGCCCGGCGGTTTAAGCGGTGTGGATGTGATTAATCATGCGCTGGCACATTATCCACAACTGAACATCCTGCTGATTAGCGGCCAGGATTTACGTCCGGCGCATAACCCGGCGCTGCCGGATGTGGCGTTATTGCGTAAGCCCTTCACCCGGGGAGAACTGGCGCAGGCGCTGCGGCATTCGCGTAATTGAGATTCCTCCGCTACCCGCGCAAATACGCTTTGATTACCGTGGGGCGAGTTTCTTGATGAGGCTGGTTTTATGCAACGCTCCGCGACATTCTTACTTTTCACTCTGCTGATGATGACCACCGTATCGGCGCAGGCGGATATTATCGATGACGCCATCGGCAATATTCAGCAGGCGATTAACGATGCCTACAAACCGGACAGCGGGCGGGATTATGACGACTCTCGTGATGAAAGCTGGCAGCGACAGATGAGTGACGATCGTCGCAGGCAGTATGATAATCGCCGCCGCCAGTTTGAAGACCGCCGCCGCCAACTGGATGACCGCCAGCGCCAGCTCGATCAGGAACGGCGTCAGTTAGAAGACGAAGAGCGCAGAATGGAAGAAGATTATGATCGTTAGCGCAATTTTTCGCTGGCAAGGTTATAGGGGGCAGAGACCTGTTAACAAGCCTTTAAGTGCGATGTAAACCTACCTCAGCACAATCTCCATTCCGTCATACCCGGCTTCGAGCCCTGTCGGTAGCGGATTCTCCATCATCCACAAATCAAACTGATGACTGATATGTGTCAGGATCACCCGTGGGCAGCGGATAACCTCGTTCAAGGCGATAACGGTATTTACATCGCTGTGATTGCGCGGCGGCTCGGTGCGCGGGGCGTGGCTGCAGTCGATGATAATCACCTGAGGCTGGTTATTGTGGAGAAACTTCAGCGTCTTGTCGGGAAGTCCGGCGGTATCGGAGAGCCACGCCACGCGGCTGTGCGCGGTCTCCAGCAGATAGCCAAACGTCAGCTTTGAATGGTTGAGCGGGAGTGGCGTCACCTGCAACCCTTGCAGGTTAAACACCACGAATGGCGCGACGGTATGGCTAAAATCGAGGATGCCAGGGTGCTTAAACAGATCGTCGCATCCCTGTTCATCCGGCGGACCGTACACCGGGATAGTCGCCCCCACGCCCCAGCGCAGCGGAAACAGCCCCTGCACGTGATCCATATGGTAGTGGGTGAGCAGAAACTGCTGGAAGCTGCCTGCTGGCCAGTCGTCCATCAGATGCGGGATCCCCGCGTCCAGCAGCGTCACCGCATTGTTAAATTTGACCACCCCGCTACAAGGGCGTCGACGGTATTGCGTCTGTAAGCGTGCTCGTTGGCAGGCCGCACAGTCACAGCCAAATGCTGGCACCAGTTGCGCGCCGCCGGTTCCCGTCAGTGTAATGGTCAGACTCATGGCTCCCCCTACAACGGTTTGGTGAAGCGAAAATGGCTCATGGTATAGCCTTCGCGCTGGTAAAAGCGGTGCGCGTCAAGGCGTTGGGTACTGGTAGAAAGCTCGGTTATTTCTGCGCCCGCTTCGCGCGCGGTGGCTTCGGCCCAGGCCAGTAACTGACTACCCACTTTTAGTCCTCGTGCCTGTGGCATCACCACAAGTTCCTGGATCTCGCCAATCCAGTTGGCGTGGTGCAGATGAAACTGCAGGTGCAGACCGATCAAGCCGACGACCTGTCCGTCGAGCAGCGCCAGCTGGTAGTGCATATTGGGATCTTGCAGATTTGCGGCGTAGCCGGCGCTAAAGGCCTGCAGGTCGAATTGGCCCTGTTTCAACTCACAGATAAGCGCGTAAACCGCATCGGTATCGTATAGCGTGGCGCGGCGTAATTCACAGACAGACATGTTTCTTCTCCTTGCGTCCCATCAGTGTGAGCAGTGTATCGACAGACTGTAGCAAACTTCCATCATTGTTCAGGACGTGGCAGTCATATGGCGTGTAGCGTGCCGCGCGTTCAAGGCGGGCAGCGATTTCCGTTTCGCTCTCCCGTCCACGTGCCTGCAGGCGCTGGCGTAAAATGGCCGGGGAAACCTGTAAGCAAATGGGAAGTAAAGAAGCGCCGTAACGGGCCTGCGCCTGGGGCAGATGCGCGCGCGAGCCGTTGACCACCACATCAAAACCGGCGTGCAGCCAGAGGTCAATCTCTACGCCGACGCCGTAATAGAAGCCGTTGGCGTGCCAGCTCAGCGCCAGCAGGTTCTGCCCGGCGCGGGTAAAAAACTCTGGTTCGCTGAGGGCAATATGGTTTTCATTCCCTGCGTTGGCGGCGCGGGTGATGTAACGGTGCGCCACCAGCAGTTGCGCAGGTTCCTGCTGGCGAAGTTCTGCCAGTAGACTGTCCTTACCGGAGCCGGACGGCCCCATCAGCCAGATCAGTTTCCCCATAGTCAGAATACCCTTTTGCCCTGACGCCAGACGTGGTCGATATGGATGTGATCGCCTTTGCGATGCGCCAGCACCAGATCCGCGCGTTTACCTTCGGCTACAACGCCACGATCGTCGAGATTTAATGCCCGCGCCGGATTGCGGGTCACCAGACGAATGGCCTGCGGCAGCGTAAAGCGGTTGGCGTCATCGTCTGCCACGCGAAATGCCGCATCGAGCAGGCTGGCGGGGTAGTAGTCGGAGGAGAGAATATCCAGCAGCCCCAGCTCAGCCAGCTTATGCGCCGCCACGTTGCCGGAGTGAGAACCGCCGCGCACGATGTTGGGCGCGCCCATCAGTACGTTCATGCCATGCTGGCGCGAGGCCTCTGCGGCGGCAAAAGTAGTAGGAAATTCGGCGATCACGCTGCCAAGTTGATGCGATTCCAGCACATGATCGCAGGTGGCATCGTCATGGCTCGCCAGCGCTATCTGGCGCTCACGACACATCTGAGCAATCGCTGTGCGGTTGGGTTGCGACCAACGTGCAGCCAGAGCTAACTGTTCTTCTTCGTAGCGGACCATTTGCTCGTCGGTAAGTGAATACTTGCCCTGATAATACTCCCGGTACTTCTCGCGATTGGCGAACTGACGCTGGCCGGGGGAGTGGTCCATCAGCGATACCAGCGTCACCGGCTCACGACTGACCAGTTTTTCAAACAGCGGTAGGGTGGTGTGATGCGGCAGCTCGCAGCGCAAATGCAGGCGGTGCTCGGCGCGATTGACCCCGCGCTTTTGCGTCTCTTCCACCGCGTTGATCATCTTCTCCAGATTTTCCAGACGGTCGCCACCGTCGCGCACATCGCCAATCGCCACCGCGTCCAGCACGGTGGTAATGCCGCTGGCGACCATCAGCGCGTCGTGGCTGCTCATCGCCGAGTGGGCGGGCCAGTCTACCTTCGGGCGCGGGGTGAAAAACTTGTCGAGATTGTCGGTATGCAGCTCGATAAGCCCTGGCAGCAGCCAGCCGCCTTCTCCGTCCATCGCTTGGGCCAGTTGGCTCTGACTTTCGGCAAAGGCGCGGATCGTTCCGCCCTCAATTTCCAGCGATCCTTGCACCACTTCATCTTCCAGCACCAGCTTTACATTATTGATAATCATGCTGTTGTTCCCATCAGGTGCAGGCGATCCGCGACGCGGTCGCGCACGGTTTGATCGTGAAAAATGCCGACAATTGCCGCGCCGCGGGCTTTCGCTTCTTCAATCAATGCGACGACGGCGGCGCTGTTTTTGGCGTCCAGCGAGGCGGTGGGCTCATCGAGGAGTAGAATCGGGTAATCGACGATAAACCCTCGGGCGATATTGACGCGCTGCTGTTCGCCCCCGGAAAACGTCGACGGCGCCAGATGCCACAGCCGCTCCGGCACGTTCAGGCGGGTAAGCAGGTTAGCCGCTTTGGCTGCGCACTCCTCGCGCGACACGCCGAGATCCAGCAGCGGCTGCATCACCACATCCAGCGCAGAAATCCTTGGGATCACGCGCAAGAACTGGCTGACCCAGCCGATGGTTGAACGGCGAACTTCCAGCACTTTACGCGCCGGAGCCTGCACCAGATCGACCCATTCGCCGCTGTGGCGGATGTGGATGTGTCCTTCATCCGGCAGGTAGTTGGCGTACAGCGAACGCAGCAATGTGGATTTGCCGCTGCCAGAGTGACCGTGCAGCACCACGCATTCGCCGTTTTTAACTTCCAGCGTGGCGTCTTGCAGCACCGGCAGACGCACGCCGTTTTGCTGATGCAGTACAAAGGTTTTACTGACGTTTTCAACGCGGATCGCGTTCATTTTTAGCCTCTTTAAGCATTTTTGCGTTCGATTGCCTGATGGCGCTTCGCTTATCAGGCCTACAACCGATGCCGATCCGTAGGCCGGGTCGCGAAGCGCCACCCGGCAAGACAAAATCAGTTTTGCAAAACAGATGACACCAGCAACTGGGTATACGGATGATGCGGATCGTCGAGTACGCGGTCGGTTAACCCACTTTCCACCACCTGACCCTGCTTCATCACCAGCAAACGGTCGGCCAGCAGGCGCGCTACGCCCAGATCGTGGGTGACAATAACCACTGCCAGATCCAGTTCCACCACAAGACCGCGCAGCAGGTCCAGCAGTTTGGCCTGTACGGAAACGTCCAGACCGCCGGTGGGCTCGTCCATAAACACCAGTTTGGGATGGGTGACGAGGTTGCGGGCGATCTGCAGTCGCTGCTGCATGCCGCCGGAAAAGGTGGTTGGCAGGTCGTCGATACGCGAGGCCGGGATCTCCACTTCTTCCAGCCAACGCTGCGCGGTGGCACGGATGTCGCCGTAGTGGCGCGCCCCGGTGGCCATCAGGCGTTCGCCGATATTGCCGCCAGCGGAGACCTGACGGCGCAGGCCATCCAGCGGATGCTGATGCACCACGCCCCATTCGGTGCGCAGCAGACGGCGACGGTCGGCCTCGTTCATGCCGTACAGCGAACGGTTCTGATACAAAATCTCACCGCTCTGCGGCGTTAGCCGTGAAGAGATCGATTTCAGCAGCGTGGTTTTGCCTGAACCGGACTCGCCGACGATACCCAGCACTTCGCCAGGCCACAGGTCAAAAGAGACATCGCTGAAGCCCTTGCCCGGCGCGTAGAGATGGGTCAGGTTGTTGACTGAAAGCAGCGGTTGCGTCATTTGCTGAGGGCCTCACTCTGTTGGCGGCAGTAGTCGGTGTCGGAGCAGACAAACATGCGTTTGCCGGTGTCATCGAGCACCACTTCATCGAGATAGCTGTAGGTTGAGCCACAGATGGCGCAAGGCTCATCCCAGCTCTGCACGGTAAACGGGTGATCGTCGAAATCGAGGCTTTCCACACGGGTGTAAGGTGGAACGGCATAGATGCGTTTTTCGCGGCCTGCGCCAAACAGTTGCAGGGCCGGCATCATGTCCATCTTCGGATTGTCGAATTTTGGAATTGGCGACGGGTCCATGACGTAGCGGTCGTTGACCTTCACCGGATAGGCGTAAGTGGTGGCGATATGGCCGAAGCGGGCGATATCTTCATACAGTTTCACCTGCATGATGCCGTACTCTTCCAGCGCGTGCATGGTGCGGGTTTCCGTTTCGCGCGGCTCGATAAAGCGCAACGGCTCGGGGATCGGGACCTGGAAGATAATGATCTGGTCTTCCACCAGCGGCGTTTCCGGGATGCGGTGGCGGGTCTGGATCAGCGTCGCGTCTTCCGTGCGCTCGGTGGTGTTCACCCCGGTCACGCGTTTAAAGAAGTTGCGAATCGACACGGCGTTAGTGGTGTCATCTGCGCCCTGGTCAATTACCTTCAGCACGTCCGGCTCGCCAATCACGCTGGCGGTGAGCTGAATGCCGCCGGTTCCCCAACCGTAGGGCATCGGCATTTCACGTCCGCCAAACGGTACCTGGTAACCGGGGATCGCCACTGCTTTCAGAATTGCGCGGCGGATCATGCGTTTGGTCTGCTCATCAAGATACGCAAAGTTGTAGCCGGAGAGGTTAGTGGTCACGGGTAGCCTCCTGTTGCAGGCGTTTGAGCAGTTCCAGCTCGGCCTGGAAATCGACGTAATGGGGAAGTTTGAGGTGCGAAACAAAACCCGCCGCCTCGACGTTATCCGCATGCGCCAGCACGAACTCTTCGTCCTGCGCCGGTCCCGTGACCGCTTCATCGTATTCGGCTGCCTGTAGGGCGCGGTCCACCAGCGCCATCGCCATCGCTTTACGTTCGCTCATGCCGAACACCAGCCCGTAGCCGCGGGTAAAATGGGGGGATTCGTTTTCTGGCGCGACAAAACCGTTGACCATTTCACATTCGGTCATCAGCAGTTCACCGACGTTCACCGCAAATCCCAGCTCTTCCGGTACGGTTTCCAGTGCCACATAGCCGCTGCGAATTTCGGCGGCAAACGGGTGATTGCGCCCGTAGCCGCGTTGGGTGGAGTAGGCCAACGCCAGCAGATATCCCTCATCGCCGCGCATCAGTTGTTGCAGGCGTGAAGCGCGTGAACAGGGGTAAACCGGTGGCGTGCGGGTAATATCATCCGGCTGAGCGCCGTTATCCTCTTCACGCTTTGCCAGTCCCTGGTTGGCCAGCAGGGAAAAGACGTGCGGAGAGGCGTCCTGCGCGTCGTCTGCGCTGCGCAGGGGTGGCGTTTCGCCATTGGCCAGCAGGGTAAAATCCAGCAGGCGATGGGTGTAGTCATAAGTGGGACCTAACAATTGCCCGCCGGGAATATCCTTGTAGACCGCAGAGATTCGGCGCTCAAGGCGCATTTCTGCACTGTTAACCGGTTCGCTGACCGCCACCTTTGCCAGCGTAGTGCGGTAGGCGCGGAGCAAAAAGATGGCTTCGACGTTATCGCCGCTGGCCTGCTTCAGCGCCAGCGCGGCCAGTTCGCGGTCGGCGATGCCGCCTTCGGTCATCACCCGGTCGACGGCCAGGTTCATCTGTTGTTCGATTTGCGCCACGCTCAGTTCAGCAATGGTCTCATCGCCCCGGCGTCGGTTTTCCTGCAGGGCATGGGCGTTGGCTATCGCCTTTTCGCCCCCTTTGACGGCGACATACATCAGCACACCTCCACATGGGTAGTTCGCGGAATAGCCAGCAGGCGTTCGCCGCAGGTGAGGATCAGGTCGACCCCCAGCGGGAACGGATGCGGGCGTTCGGTGAGTTCGTGAATCAGGCATTCCGGTAGCTGTGGCGCGATCATGCGCTCTTCAGCGATACCGGCGCCGGTCAGACGCAGCATGCGTCCACCGCTTAAGCCAGAGACCTGCACAATCAGCGTGGCGCTGGTTTCTGGCGCGACGGCGGAACCGGCGGAGAGGGCGTTAAGCTGTTCGCTGCTGATGCGTTCGTCGGCGACGGCAAAGGCCGCCAACTGCGGCTGATCCACCAGCGGCGCGTTGGTGTGAAAACGCAGATTCTGCCGGGCGATATCGTTATCCATCGACGGCGCCAGCCAGACCGGCGTGTCGCCATCGACCAGGGTCAGTAGCACGCTGGTGGTTGCCAGGCCCAGTGGCTGCCAGCCGTGTTTCAGTTGATGCAGGGCGACGATCACGCCCGGCTCACTCATGGCCTTCAGCAGGCGACGAAAGCTCTGCTGAGCATCCTGAACGGGTAAATTAAAAGCGGTTTGTAAGGTCATGCGTTATCTCCGCGTACCAGCGTGAAGAAGTCGACCCGGCTGGCGTTGACTTCGGCACGGCGTGCGCTAATCAGCGCATCGCGTTCCGCTTCCAGCGGGGCAATTAAGGTTTCCATTAGGCTCTGGAAATGCGTTTGTTCCTGCAGCAGCGCGTCAATGACCGCGCACTGCTCGGCGTGTTGTTTGTTGCGGCCCAGCAGGTAGCTGTAGCCCAGCGTGCCGCTCTTCAGGCGAACCACTGCGCGGGTAAGCGTGGTATCACCGGCAAAGAAGCGGTTGCCGGTGCCGCCCATGCGAGCCTGGAGCTGCATCAGTCCGCTTTCCGGTGCGCGGATAAGTTCATAGTCTGGCGTCAGTTTGAGCGCGTGGATGCGGGCGTTCAGGGCATCGGCATTGCTGTAAGCCAGCGCGCGCATCCAGCGCTGGCGGGTAGCGGTATCGAAATGCATTCAGTGCTCCATAGTGAATTCGATCATGTCGGCGCGGGTCAGGCTGACGGAGTATTCCGCCGCGTGTTCTTCGCCTTCACGGTGGTTCAGGGTGCGCACGCACAGCAGCGGCGCCATATTGGGGATTTCCAGCACTTTGCTCTCTTTAGCCTGTGCGCGGCGGGCGCTGATGCGCGTTTGTGTGCGCAGGAGCGTCAGACCGGACTGTTCGCGCAGGTAGTCGTGCAGTGAGCCGTTGTTAAAGCCCTGCAGCAGCGGCCATAGCGTGAGGTCGGAAAAATAGTGGTCGATCTGGCACAGTGCGATACCGTTTACCCGGCGCAGGGTGCGCAGATGAATCACGTTATCGCCCTCGTTAATGCTGAGCGCATCGGCAATGTGGCTGGAGGCCGGGCGCAGCACCGCCAGCAGTTTTTCGCTGGTGGGGTGGCTGCCCTGGTCCAGCAGGTTCTGGCTAAAGCGCGCCTGGGCATTAAGCGGGTAATCGAATGGGCGCATCAGCACCAGTACGCCGACGCCCTGGCGACGCTGGACCCAACCACGCTCAACCAACTGGTCAATAGCGCGGCGCAGGGTGTGGCGGTTTACCTCGTAGCGCGCGGCAAGCTGATGCTCGGCGGGCAGATAGTCACCGCAGCGATAATGATGACGAAGCTCCTGCTCAAGTCTCGCGGCAATTTCCTGATAACGCGTTGGATAACTGGTCGGATGTGTAGACAAGTGCATAGCAATCAATGCCTCGCTAATCAGATAAAGTGCTTACGCAAACGCTGGGAAAGGAAATCCAGCAGGCTGACGGTGACGATGATTAACACCATCAAGGCGCAGGTTTGCTGGAACTGAAAGCCGCGAATCGCCTCCCATAAAGTCACGCCAATACCGCCCGCACCCACCATTCCGACCACCGTGGCCGAGCGAACGTTGGATTCAAAGCGATACAGCGAGTAGGAGATAAGCAGCGGCATGACCTGTGGCAGAACCCCGTACAGAATCTCTTCAATTTTGTTGGCCCCGGTGGCGCGAATGCCTTCTACCGGACCCGGCTCAATGGCTTCTACCGCTTCCGAAAGCAGCTTGGAGAGCACCCCGGTGGTGTGGATAAACAGTGCCATTACCCCGGCGAACGGACCTAAACCCACGGCGACCACGAACAGCATGGCAAAGACCATTTCATTGATGGCGCGGCAGGCGTCCATCAGGCGACGCATCGGCTGGTAAATCCACCACGGTACGAGGTTATCGGCGCACATCAGGCCAAAGGGAATCGACAGCACAACGGCGAGGGCGGTACCCCAGACGGCAATTTGCAGGGTGACGGCCATTTCACCGAGATAGTCCTGCCACTGACTGAAGTCTGGCGGAAAGAAGTCGGCAGCGAAGGTCGCCATATTGCCGGAATCCTGGATCAGCGTGAGCGGAGCCATTTCGGCACCTTTCCACGAGACCACCAGCACGGCGAGAAGAATGGCCCAGCTCAGCAGTGAGAACCAGCTACGTTTGGGCGGGGCGACGGTGATGGTTTGCATGTTTAGCTCCGTGCGTAGGTTTATCGCCGGATGGCAGCTCTTGCGCCTTATCCGGCCTACAGAACATCGTCTGCCCGGTAAGCGAAACGCCACCGGGCATCAGGTTTACTGCACCGCTTTAGTCACGCTGGTCATGGCGCCCAGGGCGGCGGTCAAACGGTCAAGGTCGTCGAGCTGCGCTTTCAGCGCCGAGGTTTTGCTGGTTTTCTCTTCCTCGTTCAACCCTTTGTTGCCCTTCACGCCCTGCATCTCTTTAAACAGCGCCAGTTGGCGAATCGGTACCAGTTGCAGGTCGCTGGAGGCACGGAACGGTGCCCATCCCAGGCGTTCCAGGACGGTTTTCTGTTCCGGCGTTTTGCCGTAATTCATAAAGAAGTCGTACACCTTGTCCTTGGTGGTTTCGGAGAGGTTTTTGCGCCAGACGATCGGATCGCCCGGGATCAGCGGTGACTTCCAGATAACCTTCAGCTCTTTCAGTTTTTCCGGCGCGGAGGTTTTCAGCTTGTCGAGGTTTTCGGTGTTGTTGGTGGCGACATCGACCTGTTTGTTGGCGACGGCCAGCGCGTTGGTTTCGTGTCCGGCGTTAACGGTGCGTTTGAAGTCGCTGGCGGAGATGTTGTTTTTGGCGAAGACGTAGTAACCGGGGACGAGGAAGCCTGACGTTGAGTTGGGATCGCCGTTGCCGAATGTCAGATCCTTACGTTTGGCGATCAGATCGTTCAGGTTGTTGATCGGACTGTCTTTGTTAACGATCAACACGCTCCAGTATCCCGGGGAGCCGTCGGCAGCGACGGTTTGGGCAAACACTTGTCCGTTAGCGCGATCCACTGCTTCCATTGCTGAGAGGTTGCCGTACCAGGCGATATCAACTTTGTTAAAACGCATTCCCTGAATGATCCCGGCGTAGTCCGGGGCGAAGAAGGCGTTCACTTTCACGCCCAACGATTTTTCCATGTCCTTCAGGAACGGTTCCCACTGTGGCTTCAGGTTTTGCTGTGATTCGGTCGAAATAATGCCAAAGTTCAGCGCTTTTTCTTGCTCTTCGGCCTGCGCCGGGCTGAACAAGGTGCTGATGCTGAACATGCTGGTAAAGGCCAGCGCGGCAACGGTCTTATAGCTCATGTTGTTTCCTTAATTAGTCTTTGTTCCAGGCTATTTCACTTGCCAGCCTGGCTGCGCCAATAACGCCTGGTTTTTTAGAACTATGCAGCCTGCGCGTTCTGTTCGACGCGGTTCATGCTGCGGTAGAGATGGTCAAAACGATCGTTATCAAAATGCTGGCTGCTGCCATCAAAGAAGACGTTGCCCTGACGAAGCGCGACAATGCGTTCGCAGTAGCGCAGGGCGTAATCCACCTGATGCAGCGTGACGACCACGGTGATGCCGTCGGTCTGGTTAATGTCGCGTAGGGTGTCCATCACGATGCGTGCGGATTCCGGGTCCAGCGAGGCTATCGGCTCGTCGGCAAGGATCACTTTGGCTTGCTGCATCAGCGCGCGGGCAATCGCCACGCGCTGCTGTTGCCCGCCCGAAAGCGTGGAAACGCGCTGGTATGCAAAGTGCGCCATGCCAACGCGGGTCAGCGCCTGTAATGCACGCTGTTTCTGTTCCTGGCTAAACCAGCTAAAACAGGTGCGCCAAAACGGCGTGCTGCCGAGTGCGCCAATCAGGACGTTTTCCAGTACCGTCAGGCGGTTAACCAGATTGAACTGCTGGAAGATGTAGCCGGTGTGGGCGCGGCTTTTGCGGATATCGCGCGCCAGGCGGCCTTCATGTTGAACGGTGCGACCCAGCAGTTCGACGTGGCTACCCGGGGATTTATCACCGACGATCAAACCGCTTAAATGACGTAAAAGGGTGGATTTGCCGGAGCCAGACGGCCCAAGCAGAGCCACCATCTCACCGGAACAGATGTTCAGATCAACCGCATTGAGCGCCTGATGTTGATTGAAGGACTTGGAGAGTTTTTCGACGCGAATAATCGTTTGCATGATGCGGCCTCCCTTAAAAAGTGGCCCCATCGTGGCGGATTAATGTGACGTTTTCGTTAAAGGATGGTTACTTGGTGATGAAGAGTTGAGCGATTTTTGATGACAGTACGGGAGGGCTGGCCTCCCGTTGGATTACTCTGTAGGTTGCTGCTGTTTGACGACGTTGATCATCCACGGTACGCCATACCGATCGCTCACTTTACCGAAACCATGAGCCCAGAAGGTTTCCTGCCAGTCCATTTCGATTTTTCCGTTTGCTGCCAGGTTATCAAACCAGCGTTTGCCTTCGTCGACGTTTTGCGTGTCGAGTACCAGCGTAAAGCCAGAGTAGTGGGCATTTCCGTCGGGGGCGCTATCGCTCATCATGATGTCGCTGCCCGCAACGCGCAGGTTGGCGTGGGCAATGGCGGTATCGGGGAATTTCATGCCTGAAGGGCAACCCTCTTCGCTGTTCTGCGCCGGTTTGGGCATTTCACCGAAGTTGATTTTGTAGAGTAGCTCAGCGCCTAATGTTTTTTGGTAGTAGGCGATAGCATCAGCGCAGTTGCCTGCGAAGGAGATATAGGGACTTAACGGCATAATCTTTACCTCAGGTAAAAGAAACCAGTTAAGTGTAGTTATCGTCTGCAAAAATAAGCCAGGCGGGAAGTATGAGCTTCCCGCCTGGCAGATGAGCTGGCATCGGCCTGATTGACGTATAGCGCCATCAGGCAATTTGCATCAGTTCTTTTTCACAAATTCAGATTTCAGCTTCATTGGGCCAAAGCCATCGATTTTGCAATCGATGTTGTGGTCGCCTTCAACCAGACGGATGTTCTTCACTTTGGTCCCGATCTTCAACATGGAAGAGCTACCTTTTACCTTCAGGTCTTTCACTACGGTAACGCTGTCGCCGTCAGCCAGCAGGTTGCCGTTGGCATCTTTAACGATCAGTTCGTCGCTGTCCTGAGCCGGTTCAGCATCGTTCCATTCGTGAGCGCATTCCGGGCAGATGAACATGCCGTTATCTTCGTAAGTGTATTCGGAGTTGCATTGTGGGCAGTGTGGTAATGACATGTGGATTTCCTCAAAAGTCAGCAGGGGCAAATGCGCCCAAAAATGGCAGATTGCCGAAAAAGGCCGCAATTATACATAAAATCCCTGCTTTTGTCGGGACTACTGCGCGATTATGCAAAATGATCTGCTGTAAAGACCCTTTGCTTTTACCTCAATGAAAGTATGGCGGAATATTTTTTAAGGGAAATTGCTACGCTTAGGTATTTAAGATAAGGTGAGGCGAAATATCTGATATTCATAGGTAACGTTGCTTACGGATGCCTAAGCCATTGTGATTGAATATCATTGACCCCCTTAATTTTAGTAGGGGGATTACGCGGGTATTTTTTAAAACTGAACTACGCTGTTTATCTTTCTTACTTATTACATAAGTGAGAGGCATCCGGCCAGCGGTTATACGCCAAATTTATTTTAATAATATCAGTTGGTTGTTTTGATTTTAATTATTTCTACACGTAATTATAAAAGCCAAAAAATCTATAAATAAAACGATTGGGCTAAATAAAAGTAATGCCATTTGCGTTAAGGAAGAATTTTCCATGCACACACAGACAATATATGAATTAAGTCAGGAAGCGGAACGCTTGCTGATGCTCTCGCTTGAACATCTCAGGCAATTGCAAAAATTGCCTATGACGTCGTTGGATGATGTCGCGCTAAAACAAGGAGAGCATAGCAGACAGGTGGTTCAGCCCCTGCATTTCAGCGCGCGTGGCATGGATGTCCAGCAGGCAACGCTCAATAATGAACTGCGTAAGATTACGCGTCTGGAAATGGTGCTGGCGATTGTCGGTACCATGAAAGCGGGAAAATCGACGACGATTAACGCGATTGTAGGGACCGAAGTTTTACCTAATCGTAATCGTCCCATGACGGCGCTACCAACGCTAATTCGCCATACGCCGGGGCAGAAAGAGCCGGTGTTGCATTTTTCACATGTCACGCCTATCGATGCCTTAATGAAGGTTTTACAGCAGCGCGTGCGCGAGTGCGATCGCCAGCGTCTTACGCAGACCCTGGAAATTGATAAGGATATGAATGTCCTGCTGCAGCATATTGAAAACGGCGTGGCATTTGAGCGGTATTATCTTGGTGCACAGCCTATTTTCCATTGCCTTAAAAGTCTGAATGACCTGGTGCGTTTGTCAAAAGCACTGGAAGTGGATTTTCCTTTTGCCGCCTATGCCGCGATTGAGCATATTCCGGTTATCGAGGTCGAATTTGTCCATTTGGCCGGTCAGGCGAGCTATCCGGGGCAATTAACCCTGCTGGATACGCCGGGGCCGAATGAGGCCGGGCAACCGCATCTACAAAAGATGCTGAATGAACAGTTGGCGCGGGCTTCTGCGGTACTGGTGGTGATGGATTACACCCAACTGAAATCGATTTCCGATGAAGAAGTGCGCCACGCGGTCATGGCGGTCGGCAAGTCAGTGCCGCTGTATGCGCTGGTGAACAAATTCGATCAGAAAGACCGCAACAGTGACGATGAAGAGCAGGTGCGGGCATTAATTTCCGGCACGCTGATGCAAGGCGGGATTGCCCCGGAGCGAATCTATCCGGTTTCTTCGATGTGGGGGTATCTGGCGAACAGGGCGCGTCATGAGCTGATGGCTCGCGGGCGGCTGCCGGATCACCAGGTGCAACGTTGGGTACAGGATTTTGCCGAAGCGGCACTTGGCCGACGCTGGTGCACCAACGATCTTGAGGATACGGAGCACATTCGCCATGCAGCCGATCTGTTGTGGGAGGATTCGCTGTTTGAGCAGCCGATCCAGAAAGTGATTCATGCCGCTTACGCCAATGCTTCGCTGTATGCGCTACGCTCAGCGTCGCATAAGTTATTGAACTATGCGCAAAGCGCGCACGAATATCTGGAGTTTCGCGCCCATGGGTTAACGGTTGCCTATGAAAAACTGCGGCTGAACATCACGCATATTGAAGAGGATATGCAGCAGTTAGAAGTGAGTCAGGGGCGGGTGAGTGATGAAGTCAGTCATGAGGTCGAGCTGGCGCTGGAGGCTGCCGCGGCCTATCTCAATGAGCAACAGACTGAGATTCTGTGCGGCATCAACACGTTCTTTATCAAAGAAAACGTCCTGATGATGTCACAACATGGCCAGGGGGCTGGCGTTTCCTCGGCAGAAATGGCCGGAGAAATGCTGGTGTTGCACGATGAAGGGCAGGCGAAAATCGTGCTGGATAAAATGCGCTCGTCCTGTGAAGTTGTCTTGCTGGCAGCGCAGGAAAGCATCAGTCGGGATTTAGCTCTGCGCTTTGAACAGCTTGAGTCGACGCTGTCCCGGGCGCTAAATGACGCCATGCGCCCCATTGAGCAGCGGGTGAAAGAGGAGCTGAACCACGCTGGTTTTCGTGCGCGGATCCGTTTTCCGGCGTTTCATGCGGCGATGTTTAACTTCAATACCCGCCAGTTGTTTAACGAGGCCATTGAGCAGGATATTCCGGCGGAAAATGCGCCGTCAACTGGCGGTGTGGTGCGTGATACCTTCTCTCGCTGGTTGAATCAGCCCAACTGGGGATGGAATGAGTACGTCGAAACAAAAACGCGTTATCTCATTGATATGGGCGCACTGCATAAGAACCTTGTGCACTATGTCACCCAGTTTTGCCAACAAATTCGTAAAGCTTTAGCTGCGCAGGTCGATATTTCCGTTACGGCAGGCATGGCCACGTTTTTTGCTGATTTTTCACTGTGTTTGACGCAATTACAGGCGAGCCTGCGTGAGAGTCTGACCCTGCGCCAGCAAAATGAATCTGCGGTGAATTCCTTGAACGAACAACTGCAGCATCGCATTACGACTGCGGCATGGCTTTATGAAGATTCCCGCTTGCTGCGCGACGATATCAATACCCTTTTTGCAACCGAGCACACATGACTAACGTGTTACTGGAAGGCCCCGGGCGGACGCTGGAGTGTGTCTACCCGAAGTTTATGGTCGATCTGGTTCAGGGAGATGAAACCAAACGTTCCGGCGGTTTTCTGCAACAACAGCAGCGGCTGCGTGCGCGTCTGACGCAGGAGGTGCTATCCCAGACGCAACTGCGAGCATGGGTGTTGGCAGGCGTGTCCAGCGAGCATCTGGTGATGCGTCTAAAACTGGTGGAAAAACTGGCGGGCATGATCGATCCGGGCCATCTGGCGCTGGTACGGATCGCCGAAGGGTTGATGTTTTTACAACAAACCGAACACCCGCGTGGACTCTCCACGCCTGGTCTTCTGCAGCAGATAAATTCACTCGCTGACTGGTTTACCCAGCGCGGCGCTTATAAAGAGAAGGCGGTGACGCAACGCGGCCTGACGGTGCAAGCGGGCGAACATAGCGAGCAAATTTTTACCCGCTGGCGGGCTGGCGCGTATGACGGCTGGTCGTTACCTGGACGCTGTTTTGTGGCGTTAGAGGAGCTGCGCTGGGGAGCCTTTGGTGACGCCTGCCGGTTAGCAAATGCCGATGTGGTGTCAATGCTAAAAGACAACCTGCGAACGATGGCTGCTCAGGCGCTGGCAGACAGCGTGAATGCGGCCCCCGCCACGCGTCATTACTATCATCATTGGCTCAGCACGCCGGTGGTTGGCGGCTCGGGTGAGCACAACGATATGTTGAGCTGGCTCGGGGACTGGTGCGATGCGCAGCGTCATCCGGTGAGCTGGTCGGTGACGCAGCGTTGGCAAAATGTGGCGTTGGGCATGCCGAGATTGTGTTCGGCGAAGCGGCTGGTTGATGCGATGGTTGAGGAGATTTTTGCACCGTCCCCGCTCATCAATTGAGCAGGAACGGTGAGTGGGATAAAGGCAGGTTTAGTGGTGCAGGGAGTCTGCCGGGGTAGCCGCCGTCTCATTGACGACCGGGTTTTTATTAAAACGTTTGGCATACAGCGCGGTGATAATCGGCACCAGAATCGCGGTGACTATCACGCTGGCGGCAACCAGCGCCGTAGCGGATGCGGCAACCGGTTCAAATGCCGGGTTAATCTGGGCGATAATCACCGGGTTTGCCACTGCAGCGCCTGCTGCAGAAGAGGCTGCTACGCCTGCCGTACCGTTCCCGCCACCAATAACGCGGTCAGCAATAATCAGCGGAATACCGGTGATGACGATAACCGCGACGCCCAGCAGGATGCCCAGCAGACCCGTATCAACGATGACGCTCAGGTTAATCGTGTTGCCCAGCGCGAAGCCGAAGAACGGGATCAGCACCGGCGTGGCTTTGCTGAAGAAGGAACGCAGATCGTGATCCAGGTTACCCAACGCAAAACCAATCAGGAACGGTAATACCGCGCCGACAAAATGGTGTGGTTCGAAGGAAGCCAGACCCGCGGAGCCGAGGATCACCATGGTCATTAACGGACCGGATTCCAGAGACATCAACACAAATGCGCCAGACTCTTCTTTGGTTCCGTACTGGTTCATCAGGCTGGCGTACAAACCGCCGTTGGTCATGTCCATCGCTGAAACAATTGCCAGTACCGAAAGACCGGCAAAGAACCCGGTTTGAATACCGGTATCAGGAATAAATGAAGCAGCAATCATTGCCACTACCCATGCCACGGCTATTTTAGTTAATACCAGTGTGCCGGATTTGCGTAATACCGTGCCGGTTGCTCGTAAATCAATAGATGCACCGATACAAAAAAACCACACTGCCAGAATCGGCACCGTTCCGCTGATCATTCCTTTGGTAAACGAACCGAAATACGCGCCGGTATCCGGAGCTAACGTATTTAACACTGCGCCTAATAACAGAGGAATCAACATCATTCCGCCAGGGATGCGTTCAATCGTGGCTTTAATTTTCATAAGCGTCCTCATCTCTTGTCGCAGGTAATACACGCGCAAGGAAATAAAAATTAATAAATTCAATTGGTTACTGGTGTTTCTTAACAAAGAAAACAGCTATCTCTTTGTTTTATAAAATCTAACGCGGCATACGTTGAGCGTGTTGCTGCTCCCAGGGATATTGCGTCTGGAATTAGTTTGCATTCATGGGAACATTGATTCAATCAAAATAAAACGATGTTTTAGTTATCTTCATCACATATTCCGAGCAAAAGTTCCTGAGTGCTCTGATTATTAAAAAAGCTGTGATCTTTTTGTGAAGAGATTAGGTGGGTTTTTGCCTAGCAGAATAATAGTGACTGTTGTGATTGTTGGTGCAACAAAGCGATTTATTCTTGTATTTAATTGCCAGAAAATCGCAAGCATTACATGTTAAAAAGTTGACTAAGAATGACCTGATTTACGCATGTTGACGAAATGGAAATCTATATGTGAAGTTGATCACAAATTTAAACACTGTTAGGGTAAAGAGGTCATTAACCGCCCAATCAGGCGTCAACAGGTTCGGTTGTACTGCTCGTTTCTCGTCAGTGTAAGTAAACCTGCTACGCTTGTTACAGGGAATGCGTCTGTGCATTCCCCGCTCGGTGATGACCTTGACGCAGGGGCGTTGAGGGACTCGATCTGTAGCGTGACAGGGCTAAGTCTATGAGGACGAGTATGCTAAAAAGGAAAAAAATAAAACCAATTACGCTGCGCGACGTTACCATCATTGATGACGGTAAACTGCGAAAAGCCATTACCGCGGCGTCGTTAGGTAATGCGATGGAGTGGTTTGATTTTGGTGTTTATGGGTTTGTTGCTTACGCATTAGGTAAAGTGTTCTTCCCTGGGGCTGACCCCAGCGTACAGATGGTTGCTGCACTTGCCACCTTCTCTGTTCCCTTTCTGATTCGACCGCTTGGCGGATTGTTCTTCGGTATGCTTGGCGATAAATACGGTCGTCAGAAGATCCTCGCTATCACTATTGTGATTATGTCGATAAGTACCTTCTGTATCGGTCTCATTCCCTCGTATGCCTCGATTGGTATCTGGGCACCGATTCTGCTGTTGCTGTGTAAAATGGCGCAGGGGTTCTCAGTCGGCGGAGAGTATACCGGGGCGTCGATTTTTGTCGCAGAGTACTCGCCAGACCGTAAGCGTGGATTTATGGGCAGCTGGCTGGACTTCGGCTCGATTGCCGGGTTTGTGCTGGGTGCGGGCGTGGTAGTCCTGATCTCAACTATCGTCGGCGAAGAAAACTTCCTTGAGTGGGGCTGGCGTATTCCGTTCTTCCTGGCGCTACCGTTAGGGCTTATTGGCCTGTACCTGCGTCATGCACTGGAAGAGACTCCGGCGTTCCAGCAGCACGTGGATAAACTGGAGCAGGGCGATCGTCAGGGACTGCAGGACGGTCCGAAGGTGTCGTTTAAAGAGATTGCGACCAGGCACTGGCGCAGCCTGCTGGCATGTATTGGTCTGGTGATTGCCACCAACGTCACCTATTACATGCTGCTCACCTATATGCCGAGCTATCTGTCGCATAACCTGCATTACTCTGAAGACCACGGCGTGCTGATTATTATCGCCATCATGATTGGTATGCTGTTTGTGCAGCCGGTGATGGGTCTGCTCAGCGACCGCTTCGGGCGCCGTCCGTTTGTGATTATGGGTAGTATTGCGCTGTTTGTGCTGGCTATTCCGGCATTTATTCTGATTAACAGTAACGTCATCGGCCTGATTTTCGCCGGGTTGCTGATGCTGGCGGTGATCCTCAACTGCTTTACCGGGGTGATGGCGTCAACGTTACCAGCGATGTTCCCGACGCATATTCGCTACAGTGCCCTGGCCGCAGCGTTTAACATCTCGGTATTGGTCGCCGGTCTGACACCGACGTTGGCCGCATGGCTGGTGGAAAGCACGCAGAATCTGATGATGCCTGCTTATTATCTGATGGTGATTGCGGTGATAGGTTTAATTACCGGCGTGACCATGAAAGAGACGGCTAATCAGCCGCTGAAGGGGGCTACGCCTGCCGCTTCGGATATTCATGAAGCGAAAGAGCTCCTCGGCGAGCACTACGATAATATTGAGCATAAAATCGAAGATATCGATCAGGAAATTGCTGAGCTGCAGCTTAAGCGTACGCGCCTGGTGCAGCAGCATCCGCGGATTGATGAGTAATCATGTGATTTATCATATCAACTTAAGGTTGGCTTAATCTGTGTCAGGTAAACTCTCCTCCAGAGTATTGGAGGAGAGTGTCATGAAAAACCGCATTTATGAAAGTTTGACCACCGTGTGCAGCGTGCTGATCGTCAGCAGCTTTTTGTACGTTTGGGTGAGTTCTTACTGACCTTTCGCTAATTCCACCCAAGCGCGAGTGCCGGTGGTTCCCTGACGATTTTGCAAATAGAAATGCCCGTGATGTAACTGGGTGATACGACTGACAATGCTCAGCCCCAGCCCAATCCCGCCAAAACGGCTGTCCATACGCACAAACGCTTTACTCAGCTCCCCGCATTTACTCTCATCAATGCCAGGGCCTTCATCTTCGACGGCGATAACGGCATCATGCTCTGTATTCAGGCTAATCGTAATATGGGTGCCTTCCGGGCTGTAACGATGCGCGTTCTCCACCAGATTTCGCAGCAGCATTCGTAATAGCGTCGCATCGCCACGTACGACAACGTCCGCCGTGCTTTGCGGTAGGAGCAGCGTCTGCTGACGCTGGTCCAGCATGGTGCTGAGTTCATCGTAGGAGGGCAAAATCACGTCCTCCAGCAGTTTGACGTGCTGGTAGCTCCCGGCCGAGAACGACTGTCCAACGCGGGCGAGTTGCAGCAGTTGCGACACGCTGCCCATCATTTGGTCAAGGCGGGCAATTAACGGTGAAACGTCGATCTTATGGGTTTTGGACAGTAATTCCAGATGCAGGCGAACGCCTGACAGTGGGGTGCGCAGTTCGTGGGCGACATCGGCGGTAAATAAGCGTTCGTTTTCAATGGTGCTCGTCAGCCGCGTCACCAGCTCGTTGAGCGCTGAGACGACCGCCTGGATCTCAATGGTTGAACTGTGAACTTCAATTGGAGTCAGGTTATCGGCTGCCCGCGTTTCTAACTCTTTTTGCAGATCCGCCAGCGGGCGAGTAATACGTCGCACTGCCTGGTAGCAAATCAGCAGCGTCAGGCTGACCATAAAGATACCGGGGACGATCAGGCTGGCGATGGCCTCGCGGATTTCATGCAGGATGTGGCGATCGTTGTTACGATTTTCGCGTAACGCCTGTTCGAATAGCTGTATTTGTTCGGTGCTTTCGTGCCACAACCAGAAGGTGCTAATCAACTGGAAGACCAGCAGAATAAGACCGATGGTCAGCATCAGGCGATGACGAAGCGGGAGCGGTTTTTTTAGATATTGCAGTAGCTTCACTTAGCTTTCCTCAGTGGCAACCAGCATATAGCCAAATCCCCTGACTGTGCGGATACGTGATTTACCCACTTTGTCCCGCAGGTTGTGAATGTGCACTTCCAGCGTATTGGTCGACGGTTCGTTATCCCAGCTGTAGATGTCGTTATACAGGATCTCCCGGTGTACCGGGCTGCCCGCTTTAAGCATCAGGCGCGACAGGAGTGCGTATTCTTTCGGCGTTAAGATAACCTCTTGTCCATCCATCCACACCTGGCGACGACCGATATTCAGCGTCAGATTACTGACAATGAGTTCACTTTCACCCTGATTGTTATGACGACGCAGCAGCGCCCGGATGCGGGCATGCAGTTCTTCCAGTGCGAACGGTTTGACCAGATAGTCATCGGCGCCAACGTCCAGCCCGCTGACCCGGTCTTTCACCGTATCGCGGGCGGTGAGGATAAGCACCGGCACGGTGTATTTTTTCTGTCTGATGCGGTTCAGGAAGTGCAGGCCGTCTTCATCCGGTAAGCCCAGGTCCAGAACCACCAGACTGTAATGGCCGGTCTCCAGACACTGCTCCGCGGCACGGGCCGTTGATACGCCGTCGCAGGCATAGCCTTCTGTTTGCGCGGCGAGTATCAGTCCCTGTAATAACAACGTATCGTCTTCAACAATCAGAATTTTCATTCGTTTAGCCTCCCCGGCAGGGTTGCAGAATATCATCTGCCGCCTGATATTTCTGTGTTTGCACGCCTGTTAATCCCAGCAGGGTTGAGAAGAGATTATCCTGTGAGAAGTCCTCTGAGCCTGCCCGTTTTTGCAAACATGTCTGAGAGACTTGATAGCGTTGCTGATAATCTTCTGAGAGCCACAGCAGCATCGGCACATGTTTTTGCGTATCTGGCGCAATCGAATACGGCAGGCCGTGTAAATAGATGCCATTTTCCCCTAAGGATTCACCGTGATCGGAAAGGTAGACCAGGCTGGTGGTGAAATTATCCTGATGCTCTTTCAGTATATTGATTGCTTTATCAACAATATAGTCGACGTAAAGAATGGTGTTGTCATAGGTATTGACCAACTGTTGCTGTGAACAAGTCTGGATTTCGTTGGTGTCACAGGTTGGCGTAAATTTCTTGAACTGCGCAGGATAGCGGTTGTAATAGGTCGGACCGTGGCTGCCGATGGTGTGCAGCACAATCACGCCGTCGCCTTGCAGGTTATTAATGTACTCTTCCAGCCCGTGGAACAGCACGTCATCGTAGCATTCCCCGTCAATACACTGCCCTGGCAGGTTCAGCTTAGTCATATTCTGGTGCGGTACCCGGTCACATGCCCCTTTGCAGCCGCCGTCGTTATCGTTCCACAGAACGTTAATTCCCGCCCGCTGAATAATGTCGAGCACGCCTTCCTGATGCTGCGCCAGTTCTTCATCGTAGTGCGCGCGTGGCATACCCGAGAACATGCAGGGGACAGATACTGCCGTTGCCGTTCCGCAGGATGTGGTACGGGGGAAATAGACCACATCATCTTTTTCCAGCAACGGGTTGGTCTGGCGCGAATAGCCTGACAGCGAGAAGTTATCGCCGCGTGAGGTCTCGCCGAGCACCACAATCGTCAGGTTCTTACGCTTTTCTTTCACCATCAACGGATTGCGATGGGCGTCTTCACCAATGCGTACCAGCGGCAGGTGGGCCAGCCTCTGGTGTGAATACCAGGAAGAGGTCGCCACAATGCTGTTGGATGGGCTGAGGGATTTCACCAGTTCTTTATTGTTGCGAAACAGTGAGGCGTAATCTTTGTAGAAGAACGCGGCGACCAGCACGATCAGCAGCGCGGAGATCAGAATATTCGCGCCACGGAACAGTACGCTGCGCATGGCCGGGGCGATCGGTTTGATTCTTATCCAGCAGGCAATGAGCGCGGCGAGAATGCCGCTCACTCCGAGCGTGATGAGCATTTGCGGTGTCAGCAAAGCAAAGGTTTCGGCGGGTGTGGTGTCCATCATATTGGCGATCATCGAACGGTCAATGATGATGCCGTAGGTCATGATGAAATATTGGGCCGATGCGCCAACCAGAATGAAAACGCAGGCCACCAGGCGATTAAGCCACAGGAATGAGGCCAGCGTCAGCACAATGTTCATGACGCTGAAAGCGACGACCGGCATCGACAAAAACACCAGCAGGTTGCGCACAGAATCCAGGGGCAGTTCTTGCAGCACTTGTTTATAGAACGCAATGTTCAGGAAAGTCGCAAGATAAAATGAGATCAGGAGAAGCCAGCTGATTAGCCCGAGAGTGGGTCTTTTAAACAGGTGCTTTAACATTAAGGGGGTTCCATCGACTAAGTGGTACAAATCCTCTCAAAGTAAAATTAAGCCAACCTTAAGTTCTTAATGTTGATTTCAGGAGTCGCGGGGGGCGGCGTTGGCCCGATGAACTTACGCCATCGGGCAACGACGACTGTTTGCGTTAGTTATTGTTTACCGGAGCATCCAATGGATATGGGTTTTTATGGATCCGATTGTAGTTCAGTGCATACAGCGCGGTGATGATCATCAGTGTGACGAATGACCACATCACCTCTTTGGCACCGGAACCGACAACGGCCCAAATACAGTAAACAAAAGCGATAAAGGTCACCAGTAAGTACATCGGACGCGCTTTACCAAAGTGACCATGGCCGAGCAGCAGCAGCGCGGCGCAGGTGTAAAGATACGGCACCAGCGTGAAAATAACGGAGACCGAAGAGACCAGACCAAACTCTTTCGCAGCGTTTGGCGACATGCTGCTGAACTGGAAGATGGTCATCAGAACGCCGACGATAATTAACCCGGCTACCGGCGTACCGGCTTTGTTAACGCGGGCAAAAATCGGTGGGAACAGGCCGTCATCGGCTGCCGCTTTGGCGGTTTGCCCGGCAAGCAGCGTCCAGCCGCCCAGGGAACCAAGGCACCCGGCCGCGGCACAGAAGGAGACAATCGCCCCAGCGGTGTCTCCCAGCGCCATGCGTGCGGCATCACCGAACGGGGAGGCTGAAACACGCAGCGCCGCGTTAGGGATCATACCCATAATCGCCGTGGTGGAGAGCACATAGCAAACGGCGGCAATCAGCACGCCGCCCATGGTGGCGATAGGCACGTTACGTTTGGGATTTTTAACCACACCTGCCGCGACGGAGGCGCTTTCCACGCCGATAAATGACCACAAGGTTACGTTCAGAGTGCTTTGAATCGCACCGAAGGTGTTCATACCGCTGACGTTCCATGCCGCCATATAGGTTTCACCCCGGAACCAGAACCAGCCGAAGACGGCAATACCGACAATTGGCACCAGCGCCAGTACCGTTGCGACGGCCTGTACACGGGTGATCATTTTCGGTCCGACAATGTTCAGCAACACGAAGATCCACAGCACCACGACGCAGGTCAGCGTCAGGACCAGCGGATCTTTTAAGATGGGGAAGAAGTAGCTCAGGTAACCGACGCCAATAACCACCATGGCGATGTTACCAATCCAGCAAGCCAGCCAGTACAGGACGTTGGTCTGGTAGCCCAAAAAAGGACCGAAACAGCGGCGGGCATAAGCGTAAGAACCACCGGGACTGGAGTCTAAGGACGACATTTTCGCGTACACCATCGACAGCGCCAAAGCACCGATAATAGTGACCAACCATCCGTAGATTGCAATCCCGCCAGTTGACGCAAGGTTTGCGGGTAGCAGGAATACACCGGAACCCATAATATTCCCCGACACCATAAGGGTGACGGGGATTAAGCCCACTTTGTGAGCATCAGCATCCGTCGACATATTTAGTAACTCCTGATAAGGATAAATGACGTCTTATCATACCTCTTCAGAAGACTATTTTATGATGGCGGACTGGGGGTATCGCTAATGCTGATATTATTATGGCTTATCGCTAACTGATTAAAAATCAGGCAGCGGATGGCTCCCTATGTTGACTGACATAATGTAGAGGCGTCATCCCATAGAACTCTTTAAATACGGATATAAAGTACGAGGTACTGTTATATCCGCACAGTTGAGAGACCTGGGAAATGTTTTTGCCATCCATCAATAATTGATTGACGGCATAACGCATGCGACACGTGGTAATTATTTGGCTGTAACTTGTATTTTCACTTTTGAGCTTTTTCTTTAACAAACTGGGGCTCAGGCATAAGCAACTGGCAACCATGCTTAAATTCCAGTCTTTATGTATATCGCTCTCAATAATGTGATAAACGCTGTCGCTGATACGACTGCGTAGTATATGCATGAGCAGAGAAATAAACTTTTTGCTGCCGAGAAAGCGTGATAACACCGTGAACAGTAGCGAGCGCGTGCGCACACTTTCACCTTCGTCCATTGTGTCCATTACGCTATATTGGGCAGCCACCCGGAAGACATCCGGCGTCAGACAGACGGCGGTCATCACTGGGTTGGCACTGCGTTGCCAGAGTGGGATCTGTGAAAGGTCTTTATTTAAAAAACGTAGATAGTCTTTAATGATATCACGGCTGATATGTACGACCAGTGCGTTATTAAGTGATGAGAAATCGATAATATTATTATCGCATGCTACCAGCGCCATATGATTAGCTTTTAAGCTGATGGCTTCTTTACCGTTAATCCTTAACCAAACATCCTTCTCCGTTAATACAACAACACAAGCTGCTCTGCTGCAAACCCTCATACCCAAACTCCAGGAATATGAACATAAAACACCGTAGCTCACCATCAGATGAACCATATCGGCTAAATTGAAATTGTATGATGAATCCAGGACCGCATTAAAATAACGTGTCTGAAATTAATTACAATGTTTGGTGGGAATTTTCTTATGTACACTTTTTTTTACGCAAGTGGAAACGTGATATTTGCGTATAAAAAAAGCGCGGGGTGGTCCCGCGCAAAAAGGTATGACAATGTTATTGTTTTGCAGCAATACTCAGGAATTACTCAAGCATGACATGTCTACCTTAAAAATCGGACTATCTATAAAATGACATTATGCTTTCACGCACATGACGTGATATACACCGTCAATAATTTCCGTTCCTTCGGTTTCATGTTCAAATCCAGGGAAGTGGTGGTCCCAGGACTGCAACGAACGTAGATAACTAATCTGCGGGCTATTGGCGTCGCCAAAGTTTTCCCCGGACAGCAGCATTGGAATTCCCGGTGGGTAAGGAATCACGGAATTCGCAGCTATACGACCCGGCAGATTTTCAATGGCCACCATCTCAACGTTATCGCTGACTATCGCGTTATAGGCTTCACGCGGGGTGATTTCAGCAACAGGCAGGCCGGAGTAGGCCGCGTTGAGTCGGCTGCCAGGGTTGTTCTCTTTCAGCCAGGCAAACATGGTGTCGCCCAGATCGTGAATGCCCATGTTGGCGTAAGTGTCAGGATGTTCCTCAACCAGTTCTGGCATCACCTGCGCCAGCGGTGTATTGGCATCGTAATGGTGTTTGAATGAGCACAGGGTATTGATCAGCGTGCCCCATTTCCCACGGGTAATCCCCATTGAGAACAGGAACATAATCTGGAAATCGGTGGTACGGGTCGGCACGATACCGTGGCGGCCAAGCCAGGCGGTGACCAGCGCTGCCGGTACGCCGCTCTCTTCCAGTTCGCCATCATCGCCCATCCCCGGCGCCAGAATACTGACTTTGATTGGGTCCAGCATGCTCCAGTTATCCGGCAGGTCTTTAAACCCGTGCCAGGATTCACCCGGACGCATCACCCAGCAGTTCTGGTCAGTGGTCAGGAGTTGGGTTGGCGCATCGGCAAAGTCATAAGTTTTGCCGGTTTGCGGGTCAGTCACCACTTCTTTGTTCCACGGTTTGAAGAACCAGTCGCCTTCGGCGGAAAATTCTTTGTACAAACGCGCCATGGCCTGACGGAAATCGACCGCTTCGTCGATCACTTCCTGGGTGAGCGACAGACCGCTGTTGCCGTCCATCATGGAGACCGCCACGTCGTTTGATGCGCAGATGGCATACAGCGGAGAGGTGGTGGCGTGCATCATGTACGCCTGGTTAAAGCGGGAGAAGTTCACAGCCCCACGGCCTTCACGGACGTGAATGTAAGACGCCTGAGAGAGCGCGTTCAGCAGTTTGTGGGTCGAGTGGGTCGCAAAAACGGTAGGACCGTTATGATCGCCCGGCGCGCCACGCATAGCGTAGTGATCGGCATAAATTGGGTTAAAGCGGGCATAGCCGTACCAGGCCTCATCGAAGTGGATGCGATCGCTGGTTTGCGCGAGCAGGTCCTGGGCCTCTTTGGCGTTGTAGCAAACACCGTCATAAGTACAGTTGGTCACAACGCTGTAAGACGGTTTTTGCCCGGCCTTGCCCTTGGTCAGCGGGCTTTCGCTGATTTTTTTCTGCAATGTTTCAGGTTGCATTTCTTGCGGGTAGATAGGGCCGATAATGCCGTACCGGTTGCGACTTGGCACCATGTACACCGGTTTTGCGCCGGTGAGGATCAACCCCTGCTCGATAGATTTGTGGCAGTTACGATCCAGCACCACGACGTCGTTGTCGGTCATACAAGCCTGCATGATGGTGCGGTTAGAGCCGGAAGTCCCGACCACTACGGACCAGGAGCGGTCAGCGCCAAACACGCGGGCGGCATATTTTTCGCTCTCGCCAAATGCGCCGGTATGATCCAGCAGTGAGCCGAGCGATGCGCGTTCAATACCCATGTCGCTCCGGAATAAGTTTTCACCGTAGTAATCATGGTAAAAACGACCCGCCGGTGTTTTGGTAAATCCGACACCGCCCTGGTGACCAGGCGCCGCCCAGGAGTATTCATGGATGTCGCCGTACTTCATCAGCGCGCTGAACAGTGGCGGCAGAAGCTGCTGGCGGTAACGGGTCATCGCCGCAACGGCACGTCCGGCGATAAAGTCTGCGGTATCTTCCATAATCCAGGCGAATTCATCGACAAGCTCCAGCAGGTCGCGATCCAGCGATGCGGTGGCTTTTTCGCGATCGCCCAGCAGGAAAACGGGAACGTTTTGCTGGCGCTCGTGGAGCTTGCCGATCAATTGCCTGACGTTCAGGTGCTCGTCTTGTTGTTCCATTTGATAGCTGAACATCAGGCAATCAATGGCTTCATTAGCGGCGAGGATTGCGTAACCATCGTCGAATGAGGTGGACTTAATGACGGTAACATTTTGGCGGCTTAATGCGTCAGCCAGACGTTCGACAGCGCTACCGACCCAGGTGTCCTGATGCAGAAACTCACTTTCAACAATTAATACTTTCATCATCTTTTACCCGGTTGTGGAAAGGTTGCAATTTATGGATTGCAGACACACCGTATGAATGTGACGCAGGCAAGTATTATCCTGACAAAATGGGCTGTAAAGCGGGTGATAAATAGTCTGATTTGTGTTTAATTTGTTTTTAAACAAATAGTTATGTTTACTTATTGGCGATTTTTCATCGCTGTTTATCGACAGGGGGAATATTTTTTTGGCTGATACTGATATCGGCGAACGATAGGGATCGTAGGCTGGGGTAACGCCGGTGGTTTCTGGCTGCTCAGCCAGCCATTGTTTGCCGGCGCTGCTGGCTCAGTTTGCGATACTGCTGCGGCGACATGCCGACAAACTTGCTGAAAGTGTCATAAAAACGGCTGCTGGATCGGAATCCCGCGGTCAACGCGACGTCAAGAATGGTTTTATCGGTATCGCTAAGCAATGCACGGACGTGATTGATCCGCATTGCGGTAATGTACTGCTTCATGGTGAGTTGCATCACGCGCTGGAAAATCCCCATCGCGTAGTTGGCGTTGAGCTTCACGTGTTCCGCGACGTCGTTGATAGTGAGCACCTGATCGTAGTTATCGGCAATAAAACTCAGCATCTGGCTTACGTAAAACTGGGCGTGCCGCGAAACGCTGTTTTTGTGCGTCCGCGAAGTTTTATTGACCAGGATTGGCTGCCAGCCGGAAAGGCTAAACCGCTTGAGCATCAGACCAATTTCATCAATGGCGAGCTGGCGAATTTGCTCGTTCGGGTTGCTCAGCTCCTGTTGCCAGCGCTGAACTTCAAAGGTGCTTAGCTGCTGCGACGCCAGCGATTTGATGACCATGCCATGGGTAACGTGGTTGATCAGTTCGCGATCCAGCGGCCAGGAAAGGAAAAGGTGCATCGGTAAATTGAAGATAGCCATGCTTTGGCAGCGGCCCGGACGCGTGAGCTGATGCGGCGTACAGGCCCAGAAAAGCGTAATGTGTCCCTGTTTTATCTGCACCACTTCGTTGTTGATAAGGTACTCAACGTCGCCATCAAACGGCACATTAATCTCCACCTGCCCATGCCAGTGGCTGGCAGGCATAGCATGCGGTGAGCGCAGCTCAATATCCATCCGTTGATATTCTGAGTACAGCGACAATGGGCTGCGGGTTTGCTCTTCATCGCTGCTGCACATGTGCGGATCGGGGGGAAGAGGCGATGTCGGTAATGTACTCATGGTTGCTCCATTTCCTGAATTATCAGAATCATGTCATTTGCTGCGCATTAAGGCTGAGAATCAGGACACAAATCGGACCGATATCATTGAGCATAGTGAGATTTTGGGGCCGCATACTCTGCTTTTTGTGCAATTTTGTCCCATAAACTCAGATCCAGTATGGGACAAAGAGGCGATCTGAGTTTATGGGAATGCTCGCCAGGGAAGTCGGAAGTTTTCATCAATGCGCTGTGCCACCATGACTGTGTTCACTAATGTTCTGGAGAGTCATGATGTCTGCACCCAAAATTACCTTTATCGGCGCCGGTTCCACGATTTTCGTCAAAAATATCCTCGGGGACGTCTTTCATCGCGATGCGCTGAAATCTGCGCATATCGCCTTGATGGACGTCAATCCTACTCGGCTGGAAGAGTCACACATTGTGGTGCGTAAGTTGATGGACTCAGCGGGCGCGTCCGGGCGTATCACCTGCTATACCGATCAAAAAGCGGCATTGCAGGATGCTGATTTTGTGGTGGTCGCTTTCCAGATTGGTGGCTATGAACCTTGTACCGTTACCGATTTTGCGGTGTGTAAACGTCATGGTCTGGAGCAGACGATTGCAGATACGTTGGGGCCAGGCGGCATTATGCGCGCGCTGCGCACTATCCCGCATTTATGGCAGATTTGTGAGGATATGACCGAAGTCTGCCCGCAGGCCACCATGCTTAACTACGTTAACCCGATGGCGATGAACACCTGGGCAATGTATGCGCGCTATCCGCATATTAAGCAGGTTGGATTGTGTCACTCGGTGCAAGGGACAGCGGAGGAGCTGGCCCGCGATTTGAACATCGACCCGGCCTCTTTGCGCTATCGCTGCGCCGGGATCAACCATATGGCGTTTTATCTGGAACTTGAGCGTAAAACGGCTGACGGTGCTTATGTGAATCTCTATCCGGAGCTGCTGGCGGCCTATGAATCTGGTCAGGCGCCGAAACCGAATCTTCACGGTAATACCCGTTGTCAGAACATTGTGCGCTATGAAATGTTCAAAAAGCTGGGCTATTTCGTCACTGAGTCGTCGGAGCATTTCGCGGAATATACGCCGTGGTTTATCAAACCAGGGCGTGAGGATCTGATTGAGCGCTATAAGGTTCCACTGGATGAGTATCCAAAACGCTGTGTGGAACAGCTGGCGAACTGGAACAAAGAGCTGGAAGAGTACAAAACGGCGGCGCGGATCGAGATTAAACCGTCACGTGAATATGCCAGCACTATCATGAACGCTATCTGGACCGGTGAACCGAGCGTGGTGTATGGCAACGTTCGCAATGACCATCTGATCGATAACCTGCCGCAAGGCTGTTGCGTGGAGGTGGCTTGCCTGGTCGATGCGAATGGTATCCAGCCAACGAAGGTGGGTACTCTCCCGTCACATTTGGCGGCCATGATGCAAACCAATATCAATGTTCAGACCCTGCTAACGGAAGCCATTCTGACGGAAAATCGCGATCGCGTTTATCACGCGGCGATGATGGATCCGCATACCGCTGCGGTATTGGGGATTGAGGAGATTTATGCGCTGGTGGACGACCTGATCGCGTCTCATGGCGACTGGCTGCCGGCCTGGTTACACCGTTAACACACCATTACGCCGGGCAGAGCATCCGGCGTTTAACCTCTGACGTTTCCTCTAACAGAAGGCGGGCGCTGGTAACGGCGACCCGATACCCTATGAGCATCTCTCTGAAAACAAAACTCAGTTACGGATTTGGAGCGTTTGGTAAGGATTTCGCCATCGGTATTGTGTACATGTACCTGATGTATTACTACACCGACGTGGTGGGATTATCGGTGGGGCTGGTCGGAACGTTGTTCCTGGCGGCAAGGGTCTGGGATGCGGTAAACGATCCCATCATGGGCTGGATTGTGAACGCCACCCGGTCGCGGTGGGGAAAATTTAAACCCTGGATCTTACTCGGTACGCTGGCGAACTCATTGGTGCTGTTTTTGCTTTTTAGCGCACATTTGTTTGAGGGCACTGCGCAAGTCGTATTTGTGTGCGTGACGTATATATTATGGGGAATGACCTACACCATCATGGATATTCCATTCTGGTCGCTGGTGCCAACTATTACGCTGGATAAACGCGAGCGTGAACAACTGGTGCCGTTCCCTCGTTTCTTCGCAAGCCTGGCTGGGTTTGTCACCGCGGGGGTGACGTTGCCCTTTGTGAGCTATGTCGGCGGTGCCGATCGCGGCTTTGGTTTCCAGATGTTTACGCTGGTGCTGATTGCATTCTTTATCGTTTCTACCGTTGTTACGCTGCGTAATGTGCATGAGGTTTATTCGTCAGATAGCGAGGCAACGACGGACAGCAGTCGTCTTGGGCTGAAAGCGATCGTTGGGCTCATCTATAAAAACGACCAGTTATCCTGCCTGCTAGGCATGGCGCTGGCTTACAATATTGCCGCCAATATCATTGCTGGCTTTGCCATTTACTATTTTACTTATGTGATTGGCGATGCAAGCCTCTTCCCGTACTACATGTCTTACGCAGGAGCGGCAAACCTGCTGACGCTGATTTTCTTTCCTCGATTGGTAAAAGCGTTGTCACGACGGATCCTGTGGGCTGGGGCATCCGTGCTGCCGGTGCTCAGCTGTATCGTGCTGCTGGTGATGGCGTTAGCCGGTTTCCATAATATCTTACTCATTGTTATTGCTGGTATTTTACTGAATATTGGTTCAGCGCTTTTCTGGGTGTTGCAGGTCATTATGGTGGCGGATACCGTTGATTACGGTGAATACAAACTTAACGTACGTTGTGAAAGTATCGCTTATTCAGTGCAGACGATGGTGGTAAAAGGAGGGTCAGCGTTTGCCGCTTTCTTTATCGCAGTGATACTTGGGGTGATTAATTACGCGCCGAATGTCGCGCAGTCTGCAGAAACCATTGTTGGTATGCAATTCATTATGATCGCGCTACCAGCACTCTTTTTTGTGGTGACCTTAGTCCTTTACTTCCGCTTTTACCGACTGAACGGCGACACGCTGCGCAGGGTCCAGATTCATTTGTTGGATAAGTACCGTAAGGTGCCGCAGCAGCATGAGCAACCGGATATCCCGGCTATTGCGATAGTCACCCCAGGTGATGTGAAGGCGTAGCTATGGAATGGCATTCGTGGATTGGGTATTTGGCGGCTAGCCTGACGACGCTCTCATTCTTACCGCAAGCGATTAAGGTCATTACCACCCGCAACACGCAGGGTATCTCCGGTTTAATGTATGTAATGTTTGTGTGTGGGCTGGTGTTGTGGCTGATTTATGGATTATTGATTGAAGATACTGCCGTCAGCATGGCGAACTTTCTGACACTCCTGTTCGCCTTGCCGATTCTGGTTATCAAGTCTCGCAATGGGTAAGGCTGATTGCCGGATAAGCGTCAGCGCTATCCGGCAGTTTTTAACTGTCTGTTGTGCCAGCCCGCCAGCACGAGCACCGTGGTGAGCGCACCGAGCAGGGCGCAGAACATATCCGACTGGGTATCCCACGGGTCGCCCTGCGTCCCGAGAAAATCATCTGCTCCCTGACCCATCGCCAGCGCTGCCCACCATTCGATCAGCTCATACATCGCGCTAATCGCCAGCGCCACGCAGCAGACCAAAAATGCCAGCATTTTGCGGCCACGAACAATATTACCGCGCACTAAAATCTCTCTTGCCGTCAGGGCGGGCACCAGACCCTGGAAGAAGTGACCCAGCTTGTCATAGGGGTTACGACTGAGATCCAGCCACTCCTGAACCTGAAAACCGACAGGGACTTTAGCGTAGGTATACATACCGCCGACCATCAGAATGATGGCGTGCAAGAAAATGAGCGTGTAGAGCAATGGCGTCAGCGGGTAGCGCTTCACGGTCGCCAGCAACAGTGGGACGACAATAATGACCGGCGTAACTTCCATCAGCCAGGTGATTTTCTCCGTGGCAGAGATACCGGTGTAGATAAGTATTAGCGCCAGGAGCAGCGCGCCAGAGTGCAAGATTGTGGAGTTCAGTGTGCGGAGCATGGCGAATTCACAAGTAATGGAAAAGGTTACTATTCCCTGTGAGCGGCAAAAATTCAACGCCAGTAAATGGGAGGATAAAGTTGGCCCGGGGGGATCACTGGACTGACGCCAAAAATCTGTTGTCAGTCCAGTGCCGGGCCGAATGGGTTACTTCGCGCAGTTAGCGCATTGTTTGCTGACGATTTGCTGGAAGAAATCGTTGCCTTTGTCATCGACCAGAATGAAAGCCGGGAAATCTTCGACTTCGATTTTCCAGATAGCTTCCATACCCAGCTCAGGGTATTCCACGCATTCCAGATGTTTAATACTCTGCTGCGCAAGTACCGCTGCCGGGCCACCAATGCTACCTAAATAGAAGCCGCCGTGTTTATGGCAGGCGTCTGTCACCTGCTGGCTACGGTTACCTTTTGCCAGCATGATCATGCTGCCGCCGTGAGACTGTAGCAGGTCAACATAGGAGTCCATACGACCCGCAGTGGTTGGCCCTAAAGAGCCGGACGGATAACCCGCAGGTGTTTTGGCCGGACCCGCGTAGTAGATAGGGTGATCTTTCACGTACTGCGGCAGACCTTCGCCGGACTCAATACGTTCTTTTAGCTTCGCGTGGGCAATATCGCGACCGACAATGATGGTGCCGCTCAGCGACAGACGGGTAGAAACCGGATACTGAGAGAGCTGAGCGAGGATCTCTTTCATTGGGCGGTTAAGGTCAACTTTAACCACTTCACCTTCGCCTGCCTGGCGCAGCGACTCCGGAATGTACTGGGCTGGGTTATGTTCCAGTTTTTCGATCCAGATCCCTTCGCGGTTAATCTTGGCCTTGATGTTACGGTCTGCGGAGCAAGACACACCCATACCAACCGGGCAGGATGCGCCGTGGCGAGGCAGGCGGATCACGCGGATATCGTGCGCGAAGTATTTCCCGCCAAACTGGGCGCCGAGGCCGAGTTTCTGCGCTTCTTCCAGCAGTTCCTGTTCCAGTTGCAGATCGCGGAACGCCTGGCCGTGCGCATTACCTTCAGTCGGCAGTGCGTCATAGTAGTGTGTGCTGGCCAGCTTCACCGTTTTCAGGGTGCTTTCCGCTGACGTGCCGCCAATGACGAATGCAATGTGGTACGGCGGGCATGCTGCGGTACCCAGCGTGCGCATTTTCTCAACCAGGAAGTTTTTCAGTTTGCCGGGCGTCAGCAGCGCTTTGGTTTCCTGATACAGATAGGTTTTGTTCGCTGAACCGCCGCCTTTGGCCACGCACAGGAATTTGTATTCGTCACCGTCTACGCTGTACAGGTCGATTTGTGCGGGCAGGTTGGTGCCGGTATTCACTTCTTTGTACATATCCAGCGCCGCGTTTTGCGAGTAGCGCAGGTTATCTTCAATATAGGTATTAAATACGCCCTTGGAGAGTGCCGCTTCGTCGCCGCCACCGGTCCAGACGCGCTGACCTTTTTTACCCATGATAATTGCCGTACCGGTGTCCTGGCAGGTTGGCAATACGCCTTTAGCCGCGATTTCGGAGTTTCTCAGGAACTGCAGCGCTACGTATTTATCGTTTTCGCTGGCTTCGGGATCATGGAGAATTGAGGCGACTTGCTGTTGGTGTTCAGGGCGGAGCATGAAGGAGGCATCGTGGAAGGCTTGTTGGGCCAGTAGCGTAAGTGCTTCAGGGGCTACTTTCAGGATTGTTTCGCCTTCAAACTCGCCGACGCTGACGTGATCGGAGGTCAGCAGGTAGTACTCAGTTTTGTCTTCCCCCAGTGGGAAAGCCGCCTGATAAGTGAATTCAACTTTTGACATTTGCTTCCAGCCTTTTCATTTTTCTCAGGAATTTTAAAATTCTCTGTGTCTTGACGGTGGCGTGCCGTTCCAAAGCGGACGGCACGCGCACTGTAATTACAGGAAACCGTACATTGCAGCGAAGATCCAACCAAAGACACAGGATACGCTCACGCCGATCAACCCAGGTAGAATGAAGCTGTGGTTAATAACGAAACGGCCAATGTGGGTGGTGCCGGAACGGTCAAACTGAATAGCCGCCAGATCGCTCGGGTAAGTCGGCAGAATGTAGTAACCGTAACATGCCGGAGCGGAAGCAACGATGTACGCTGGATCAACCCCAATTGCCAGTGCGACCGGAACAATCGCCGCCAGCGCCGCAGCCTGGGAGTTTACAAATTTGGAAACCAACAGCAGAACAATTGCATAGGCCCACGGATACTCTTTCACCATATTGCCCAGCACACCTTCGATTTCCGTCATGTGCGCGCCGAACATTGTTTCGGCCATCCAGGCAATACCGTACACCGCCACAATCGCGATCATACCGGAACGGAAGACTTCGTTTTTAGATATTGAAGCGGGATTGGTCTTCGTCAGGATAATAATCAGCGCACCGGTCAGCAGCATGAACATCTGGATAACCAGTACCATTGACAGCGGTTTGCCGCTGAAGGTAGGGCGCAGCTCAGAGAACGCGCCGAGCACGGCAACAACGGCGATAGCGGCAAGGAAGATCCACATGGCCAGCCAGTTGCTTTTCGGCAGCTTTTTGTCTAACAGTGTGGCGGTATCGCCATAAACGTAGTTGTGGTTTTCAGGAACGGAAATAAACTTCTGGAACTCTTCATCTTTATCCAGATCTTTACCGCGGAACCAACTGAAGATACCGATCGCCAGGATACCCAACAGGGTAGACGGGATAGTGATGCTAAGCAGGTCGAGGAATTCAAGATGCTTGCCTTCAAACGTTACGTTACCCAGCATTGCGACCAGTGATACAACGGCCACTGACACCGGGCTGGCGATAATCCCCATCTGCGCACCGATAGAACTCGCTGCCATCGGACGTTCCGGGCGAATATTGTTCTTAATGGCAACGTCATAAATGATTGGCAGGATGGTGTATACCACGTGGCCTGTACCGCAGAGAATCGTCAGGGTGCAGGTAACGAACGGGGCGACGATGGAAACGTATTTTGGGTTACGGCGCAGCAGCTTTTCAGCGATTTGCAGCATAACGTCAAGGCCGCCGGAGGCTTGCAAGGTTGCCGATGCGGCCACCACGGCAATGATAACCAGCATTACATCTACAGGTGGTTTACCCGGCTGGAGATGGAAAACGAAAACCAGAATGACCAGGCCGATACCGCCTAATAAACCCAGCGCGATACCGCCCTTTCTGGCACCATAAAACAAACATATTAATATTATAAGAAGTTGTATACTAAATAACATTTTATTTACCCTCGCGAAAAAACCAGTCAATTTTTTGAAAAATGGATCTGTGCCACATTCTTTTTTGCCGGAATAGGCATCAAAAAATGGTCAGTATTCGATATGTCCGTATTTGCGATTAATGTTCAAATGTCTTGCTAGAATGTTTTTTTAACGTTATGGCGATATTTAGCTTTTTTCTGTGGCTTTGATCAGAGGAGAGAATCCTCAGGCGATGGGAAGCAGAGCTGGACATGGAGAGCTGCGGTTGACGCTGTAATTTATCTGTTTTGCGTTTTCCGCTATTTCGTGAACCACCGACAGAATGGGTGAGTAGGTTATTTGTGTGATCACGCTCACGCCATTTCATAATGTGATGAGGTTGGCGTGCGGATACTTTTATTTGCTCACAAAAATGTACGGTGTCCATGGTACGTAGCATGGTCTCCATTGCTACCAGTCTAGATTTTGTATGTCTGGTTAATTTCAGACTAATCCTTTATGGGTAAAAATACACACTCTGCGAGCCAGATAATACTTAATTAACTTTTGTTAGCGATTTTGAAATTAAAAACAGTGTGACGTTAATCAATATTAAAATAATACATTTAACATGCTGGATACAAATATATTTGATCTAACGCAAATTTATAATTCTGCAGCATGATTCAGAAAAGTAGGGATTTTTCATTATTTTAATAATTGTTACTTTCAAATAACAAATAATCCCAAATTGTTTTTATTGGCAATATTGTTTTAGTAATGAGTAATGTTCAGCCTGAACGCGGTAACGATAAACCGGTCTACCGGTTACGCCATAATGGATGCTGGTAAATAGGATGTGACAATTGACGAGCCAGATAAGATATTTACGGCAAGAAACGCGCGAGATATTGACCTCGTTGGCCAGTTCATCGGTGGAGAATTCCTGATCCTGATGCTCATCAATCCACTGGCACAGCGTGCGTAACGTTTGTGGCGTTAATCCTTTAGGTAAGCGCCGCGCTTCCTGTTCATTGGAGGAGCTGCCGTGAATCAACTGGTCAAGCTCAGACTGTTCATAGTACTGATGCTTTTCCATCTCGGTTTTCTTCTGTAGCCAGCCGGTCAGCGCCTCTTCAAAACGGGACGCCTGGAACGGTTTGATCAGGTAGTCAACGACACCATAGTGGAGAGAGTCTTTGATGGTGGTCGCGTCAGCGGCGGAAGAGATGACAATGACATCACACTTGCAACCTTCGCTGTGCAATACAGGCAACAGATCCAGACCGTTTTCTTTTTGCATATAAATATCAAGCAAAATCAAATCGATATGATTACCGCTATGAAAGATTATCTCTTTTGCTTTCTCCAGCGTGGAGGCTGTGCCGCAGCAATGAAAACCGGAGAGTTGCGCGACATAACGGCGGTTTAATTCCGCTACCATTGCATCGTCATCGACAATTAAGACATTGATCATCTGCTGGCCCTCTCACCATTCCACGGTAACTGTACAAAAAATTGGGTGAAGATCCCAGGTTCTGACTCGACGGAAATATTGCCGCCAACGTTTTCAACCTGTTGTTTAACAAGTGCTAAACCAACGCCCCGTTCGGTTCCTTTTGACGAAACGCCTTTCTCAAAGATGTGCTCAATGTGTTCGGGGGCAATCCCCGGACCATCGTCATTCACTTCGCAATGCAACCAGCCGTGTCGATAATGCAAGGATACGCTGATCTCGCCACCAGGTTCTTGACCTAGCGCCTCTAGGGCGTTTTCAATTAAATTCCCCAGAACGGTAATCAGCACAGCCACCTGATCTTCGTTGCTGTTTTCCGGCAACTGGCTTTCATTGCTGATCACCAGGCTATGGCCTAAATCAGATGTGCGATTAATCTTACTGAGTAAAAATCCTGCGATCACCGGGGATTTTATTTTTCCTAATAGTGAGCCAATCTCTTCCTGATAACTGTTCGCGGTCTTCAGGATGTAATTTTCAAGCTGCTTATAACTTTTCAGATGCAATAATCCCAGAATCACGTGCAATTTATTCATGAATTCGTGGGATCGTTCACGAAGTGCGTCGGCATAGTTGACCATGCCGTCCAGTCGTTGCATTAATTTTCGGACTTCAGTCTTATCTCTGAATGTTGAAATGGCCCCGATGATTTTACCGTTGCTGAGTACCGGAACCGTGTTAATTAAGAGTAGCCGATCCTTCACCATGATCTCTTCATCGCGACGCGGCGTTCCGTCATGCAGTACCTGTGAAAAATCGACCACTTTTGACCATGCGTGGTTGAGCGTGGAGAGCTGGGCATCGTCTTGCGATTTGTGGTAATCCAGCAATTCTTGTGCTGCCTGGTTTATCAGCGTCACTTCACCGCACTCGTCAACGGCAATGACGCCTTCCTTTATAGAGTGCAGCATCGCCTGGCGCTGTTCGAACAGATTGGAGATTTCATAAGGCTCCAGACCAAACAGAATACGCTTGAGGACTTTGACAAATACCCATGTGCCGAGCAGCCCAACCAGCACGCCAAATAAGATGGACCAAAAGATGCTGCCACGGCTGTTATTGATCTGCTCAGTCACCCTGCTTAGCTCAAGGCCGATCGACACGACGCCTATCTGCCGGTGATGCTCGTCATAAATAGGGGTAAATACGCGCAGGGCTTGTGCCAGAAATCCGCGATTAATGGCGACATTCTCTTTCCCTTGCAGGGCCAGCAAAATGTCATCGCCTTTAAACGGCTGACCGATTCGCTGCGCTTCGGGATGGGAGTAACGAATGCTTTGCATATCGGTGACGACGATGAACAAAAAATCGTTGCTCTTATTCACCGCCTGGGCAATCGCCTGAATACCGCTTTCCTCGGGCTTTTTCATTAGCCCCTGGCGGATCTCCGGGGAGTTTGCCAGCGTTCGTGCGACCGCAAGCGCTTTACCCGCTAATGCATCGCGCGTCATGTTGCTGATTTGCGAGAAATAAATCAGATGAACGACAAGCAGTACGGAGAAGAGTACCGCACTGACCATGAGGATCACGGTAGTGCCGAGCTTCATTGGGCGTTTGCGTATAGCAGTACGTTGCAGAGAGTGTCTCATCACGGTCCTGGAATCACGGTTTGTATGGGTATTATCGCCTGATGGGATGCGTAATTCAAAGGTGGTAGGGATGATGGGGCATGGGCTGCCTGGGCTTTTCTTCTATATATAACGTAGAGCGAGTCTCTTTTTATATAGAGATTTCCTTATCTGCTTTCACTTCTTTCAGGGAGGCTGACCACTATTTTGCTTACGATTGTGGATAACTCTGTGTGTAAATGGGTATAAGGCGGGGTTTTGCTGTGGAATGCAGCGGTCAGTCATTTTTCTGCAATTTAAGGGTTGCGGGCCGCGGGAAACTCCCTATAATGCGCCTCCATCGACACGGCAGATGTGAATCACTTCACACAAACAGCCGGTTCGGTTGAAGAGAAAAACCTGAAAATGAGGGTTGACTCTGAAAGAGGAAAGCGTAATATACGCCACCTCGCGACAGAGCGCTAAAGCGCGTCGCACCTGCTCTTTAACAATTTATCAGACAATCTGTGTGGGCACTCGAAGATACGGATTCTTAACGTCGCAAGACGAAAAATGAATACCAAGTCTCTGAGTGAACACGTAATTCATTACGAAGTTTAATTCACGAGCATCAAACTTAAATTGAAGAGTTTGATCATGGCTCAGATTGAACGCTGGCGGCAGGCCTAACACATGCAAGTCGAACGGTAGCACAGAGGAGCTTGCTCCTTGGGTGACGAGTGGCGGACGGGTGAGTAATGTCTGGGAAACTGCCCGATGGAGGGGGATAACTACTGGAAACGGTAGCTAATACCGCATAACGTCGCAAGACCAAAGAGGGGGACCTTCGGGCCTCTTGCCATCGGATGTGCCCAGATGGGATTAGCTAGTAGGTGGGGTAACGGCTCACCTAGGCGACGATCCCTAGCTGGTCTGAGAGGATGACCAGCCACACTGGAACTGAGACACGGTCCAGACTCCTACGGGAGGCAGCAGTGGGGAATATTGCACAATGGGCGCAAGCCTGATGCAGCCATGCCGCGTGTATGAAGAAGGCCTTCGGGTTGTAAAGTACTTTCAGCGAGGAGGAAGGTGTTGTGGTTAATAACCGCAGCAATTGACGTTACTCGCAGAAGAAGCACCGGCTAACTCCGTGCCAGCAGCCGCGGTAATACGGAGGGTGCAAGCGTTAATCGGAATTACTGGGCGTAAAGCGCACGCAGGCGGTCTGTCAAGTCGGATGTGAAATCCCCGGGCTCAACCTGGGAACTGCATCCGAAACTGGCAGGCTAGAGTCTTGTAGAGGGGGGTAGAATTCCAGGTGTAGCGGTGAAATGCGTAGAGATCTGGAGGAATACCGGTGGCGAAGGCGGCCCCCTGGACAAAGACTGACGCTCAGGTGCGAAAGCGTGGGGAGCAAACAGGATTAGATACCCTGGTAGTCCACGCCGTAAACGATGTCGACTTGGAGGTTGTGCCCTTGAGGCGTGGCTTCCGGAGCTAACGCGTTAAGTCGACCGCCTGGGGAGTACGGCCGCAAGGTTAAAACTCAAATGAATTGACGGGGGCCCGCACAAGCGGTGGAGCATGTGGTTTAATTCGATGCAACGCGAAGAACCTTACCTACTCTTGACATCCAGAGAACTTAGCAGAGATGCTTTGGTGCCTTCGGGAACTCTGAGACAGGTGCTGCATGGCTGTCGTCAGCTCGTGTTGTGAAATGTTGGGTTAAGTCCCGCAACGAGCGCAACCCTTATCCTTTGTTGCCAGCGATTCGGTCGGGAACTCAAAGGAGACTGCCAGTGATAAACTGGAGGAAGGTGGGGATGACGTCAAGTCATCATGGCCCTTACGAGTAGGGCTACACACGTGCTACAATGGCATATACAAAGAGAAGCGACCTCGCGAGAGCAAGCGGACCTCATAAAGTATGTCGTAGTCCGGATTGGAGTCTGCAACTCGACTCCATGAAGTCGGAATCGCTAGTAATCGTGGATCAGAATGCCACGGTGAATACGTTCCCGGGCCTTGTACACACCGCCCGTCACACCATGGGAGTGGGTTGCAAAAGAAGTAGGTAGCTTAACCTTCGGGAGGGCGCTTACCACTTTGTGATTCATGACTGGGGTGAAGTCGTAACAAGGTAACCGTAGGGGAACCTGCGGTTGGATCACCTCCTTACCTTAAAGAAACGTTCTTTGTAGTGCTCACACAGATTGTCTGATGAATGATGAACTTCTGAATGTACTTTCGAGTGCATTAAGAAGTTTTGCTCTTTAAAAATCTGGATCAAGCTGAAAATTGAAACGACACACTGTTTCATTTCTCCGTAAACAAGAAATGAAAAGCGGTGTGTCCGAGTCTCTCAAATTTTCGCAACACTGAAGTGTTTTACGAAACATCTTCGGGTTGTGAGGTTAAGCGACTAAGCGTACACGGTGGATGCCCTGGCAGTCAGAGGCGATGAAGGACGTGCTAATCTGCGATAAGCGTCGGTAAGGTGATATGAACCGTTATAACCGGCGATTTCCGAATGGGGAAACCCAGTGTGATTCGTCACACTATCATTACGTGAATACATAGCGTAATGAAGCGAACCGGGGGAACTGAAACATCTAAGTACCCCGAGGAAAAGAAATCAACCGAGATTCCCCCAGTAGCGGCGAGCGAACGGGGAGCAGCCCAGAGTCTGAATCAGCATGTGTGGTAGTGGAACGGTCTGGAAAGTCCGGCGATACAGGGTGATAGTCCCGTACACAAAAGTGCATGTGTTGTGAACTCGAAGAGTAGGGCGGGACACGTGGTATCCTGTCTGAATATGGGGGGACCATCCTCCAAGGCTAAATACTCCTGACTGACCGATAGTGAACCAGTACCGTGAGGGAAAGGCGAAAAGAACCCCGGCGAGGGGAGTGAAAAAGAACCTGAAACCGTGTACGTACAAGCAGTGGGAGCCTCTTTATGGGGTGACTGCGTACCTTTTGTATAATGGGTCAGCGACTTATATTCTGTAGCAAGGTTAACCGAATAGGGGAGCCGAAGGGAAACCGAGTCTTAACTGGGCGTTAAGTTGCAGGGTATAGACCCGAAACCCGGTGATCTAGCCATGGGCAGGTTGAAGGTTGGGTAACACTAACTGGAGGACCGAACCGACTAATGTTGAAAAATTAGCGGATGACTTGTGGCTGGGGGTGAAAGGCCAATCAAACCGGGAGATAGCTGGTTCTCCCCGAAAGCTATTTAGGTAGCGCCTCGTGAACTCATCTTCGGGGGTAGAGCACTGTTTCGGCTAGGGGGTCATCCCGACTTACCAACCCGATGCAAACTGCGAATACCGAAGAATGTTATCACGGGAGACACACGGCGGGTGCTAACGTCCGTCGTGAAGAGGGAAACAACCCAGACCGCCAGCTAAGGTCCCAAAGTCATGGTTAAGTGGGAAACGATGTGGGAAGGCACAGACAGCCAGGATGTTGGCTTAGAAGCAGCCATCATTTAAAGAAAGCGTAATAGCTCACTGGTCGAGTCGGCCTGCGCGGAAGATGTAACGGGGCTAAACCATGCACCGAAGCTGCGGCAGCGACACTATGTGTTGTTGGGTAGGGGAGCGTTCTGTAAGCCGTTGAAGGTGTGCTGTGAGGCATGCTGGAGGTATCAGAAGTGCGAATGCTGACATAAGTAACGATAATGCGGGTGAAAAACCCGCACGCCGGAAGACCAAGGGTTCCTGTCCAACGTTAATCGGGGCAGGGTGAGTCGACCCCTAAGGCGAGGCCGAAAGGCGTAGTCGATGGGAAACAGGTTAATATTCCTGTACTTGGTGTTACTGCGAAGGGGGGACGGAGAAGGCTATGTTAGCCGGGCGACGGTTGTCCCGGTTTAAGCATGTAGGCGGAGATTCCAGGTAAATCCGGAGTCTTGTTAACGCTGAGGTGTGATGACGAGGCACTACGGTGCTGAAGTAACAAATGCCCTGCTTCCAGGAAAAGCCTCTAAGCATCAGGTAACACAAAATCGTACCCCAAACCGACACAGGTGGTCAGGTAGAGAATACCAAGGCGCTTGAGAGAACTCGGGTGAAGGAACTAGGCAAAATGGTGCCGTAACTTCGGGAGAAGGCACGCTGATATGTAGGTGAAGTGATTTACTCATGGAGCTGAAATCAGTCGAAGATACCAGCTGGCTGCAACTGTTTATTAAAAACACAGCACTGTGCAAACACGAAAGTGGACGTATACGGTGTGACGCCTGCCCGGTGCCGGAAGGTTAATTGATGGGGTTATCCGTAAGGAGAAGCTCTTGATCGAAGCCCCGGTAAACGGCGGCCGTAACTATAACGGTCCTAAGGTAGCGAAATTCCTTGTCGGGTAAGTTCCGACCTGCACGAATGGCGTAATGATGGCCAGGCTGTCTCCACCCGAGACTCAGTGAAATTGAACTCGCTGTGAAGATGCAGTGTACCCGCGGCAAGACGGAAAGACCCCGTGAACCTTTACTATAGCTTGACACTGAACACTGGTCCTTGATGTGTAGGATAGGTGGGAGGCTTTGAAGTGTGGACGCCAGTCTGCATGGAGCCAACCTTGAAATACCACCCTTTAATGGCTGGTGTTCTAACGTAGACCCGTAATCCGGGTTGCGGACAGTGTCTGGTGGGTAGTTTGACTGGGGCGGTCTCCTCCTAAAGAGTAACGGAGGAGCACGAAGGTTAGCTAATCCTGGTCGGACATCAGGAGGTTAGTGCAAAGGCATAAGCTAGCTTGACTGCGAGAGTGACGGCTCGAGCAGGTGCGAAAGCAGGTCTTAGTGATCCGGTGGTTCTGAATGGAAGGGCCATCGCTCAACGGATAAAAGGTACTCCGGGGATAACAGGCTGATACCGCCCAAGAGTTCATATCGACGGCGGTGTTTGGCACCTCGATGTCGGCTCATCACATCCTGGGGCTGAAGTAGGTCCCAAGGGTATGGCTGTTCGCCATTTAAAGTGGTACGCGAGCTGGGTTTAGAACGTCGTGAGACAGTTCGGTCCCTATCTGCCGTGGGCGCTGGAGAATTGAGGGGGGCTGCTCCTAGTACGAGAGGACCGGAGTGGACGCATCACTGGTGTTCGGGTTGTCATGCCAATGGCATTGCCCGGTAGCTAAATGCGGAAGAGATAAGTGCTGAAAGCATCTAAGCACGAAACTTGCCCCGAGATGAGTTCTCCCTGACCCTTTAAGGGTCCTGAAGGAACGTTGAAGACGACGACGTTGATAGGTCGGGTGTGTAAGCGTAGCGATACGTTGAGCTAACCGATACTAATGAACCGTGAGGCTTAACCTTACAACGCCGAAGGTGTTTTGGCGGATGAGACATCGAAATTCAGCTTGATTACAGATTACATCGACAGACCGAGAGGTGTGTTGATAAACAGAATTTGCCTGGCGGCTGTAGCGCGGTGGTCCCACCTGACCCCATGCCGAACTCAGAAGTGAAACGCCGTAGCGCCGATGGTAGTGTGGGGTCTCCCCATGCGAGAGTAGGGAACTGCCAGGCATCAAACAAGTGAAGAAGCCCATCCTGCCGGATGGGCTTTTTTGCGTCTGCAGGGAGTGAGAACTGCCGGATGCAGTGTAGCGTTTTATCCAGCCCATCATGTTGTAACCGGTGTGCAGGCCTGAGAAGCGCAGCACACCAGGCTCTCCCGGCAGCACATTGCCTGCTATCCGTGCACGGGGTTGAGTAACAGGTACTGTCGCTCGAGATCGTCCACTTCTGTACATCCCATCACGTTAAACCCCATCTTCTTATAGAACCCAGATGTCAGCTTGTTAACAGGCACGACTAATCTTACGTATGGATTTTGTGAGGGGTAGAGCAGTAAAGATATTGAGAGATGATCGGTTGGAAAGTATCAGAAACTATAAAAGCAAAAACCCGCCTCTAGGGCGGGTTCTTTAAATAGTGGTGCCGGACTCGGAATCGAAAATTTCTTTTACCATATTGATATTAATATAATTTATTTGGTTTGATTAAAAATGTACCCTCAATTATACCCGCAGTCCCTTTTGATATCGAAAGGGAATCACACTCGGGATCAGGCTGAGAGCACAGAAGGAAAGTACCTGGCTATTATATCGTTAATTCTGTCAATCAGTTCCAGCCTTTTGAAAGTGATGTGTGCAGATCCCTTCTTAAAGTATTTAATGATGAACATCTCGTCTTCATAGCGCTCTTTACCCTGAACGGACTGGATGTGACCATCCAGACGAATAGTGATGTTTTCCCGGTTGTCGGGGATCGGTTTGCCGCTGAACAGGTGTAGCATTCTTTCCAGATCGGCAAGTCGATCGGCCTGTTGCCCGCTGTTCAGATGAAGCCCCCACCGGTCCCACCTCACCAGATTGTTGACGATAATTTTACTGCCAAATTTACAGGGTGAGTTGGTTTTGTAATCCCAGCTCAGTCCCCTGAAGACGTTGATCACCCCTCGCTCAAACACCTCATCCTTATTCTGGTGCAGTTGTTCGAATGTACTCAGGATATTCGCTTCACTGATTTCCGGAAAATTATCATATTCCAGTGATCGGTACCATGTGTCCCGGGCCTGCGCATCCATCAGACTCAGCATCCCGGAACGTTGCATCAGGTCACGCCAGATTTCTCGATCGAGATTGCGGGTGATGGCTTTCATTGCTGCTTCCGGTTTTTCCATCAGCCAGCAGCCACAGCGAAAATTCTGTTTCATCGCCCAGTCCAGGGCGGTTTTGCCGCCAATGCCTGCTGTCAGCACTGAGATTTCTGCCAGTTGCCGGATAAGCGTTTCGGTTTGTTGCAGTGCTGCATTCCGTACCGTCACAACGTGTTGGATACTGGTGGAGCAGATAACGTCCGTATGCCCGGTGACCACTTCCGGACGGGAGATTGTGATGTCTGACATTATCGGTTTTCCTTTTGGTTTATAAACGAAAACGCCAGCTGTATTCAGGCTGGCGTCAGGGGAATGAAGTATGGTGAGTGATATTCACCGGTTCTGGTGCAGAAGCTGCAGATGACGAAGAGCACGGACATCCTTCCGGGCCTGTTCGATGCAGGGCAACAGTGCTGCTGAATCCGTTCTATCCTCATCGTTGTCAAAGATAATTCCCGATTCGCAGTCGATATTGTCCTGTAGCCACGCAATCAGAATATCCAGTGCGGTTTCCGTGGTTAATGATTTCATGTTGTTCCTGGTTACCAATCGAAAGTGGGCTGGTCCGGCAGACATTCAGCGCTGGCATCCAGATGAATGAGACTGACGCCATAACGTTGGATGAGTGTGACAACCAGACGACGGAACGTTTTTGACAACCCCAGGCGTTTAAGCCGCAGAACCGGATATGACCACGCATCGGTACGTAACAGATATCCGCTACCTGTGAAATGAATCCATTCTGATTCACCGAAGTCACTGGTCTGGTGTGACAGCGAGTACAGCCAGGCGTTATCCTTTTCCGTGATATGTGCGGTACTGCAGCGTATGCCGGCAAGGGTTGCAAACGGTGGTAGTGTGCAGGTTGACTGTTGGTCGGATTCCTCCACCACGCGGAGTGAATAACCGTTTTCAGCGACCTTGTTAATCAGTTCAGTGAGATTAACACCATCGACATCAACGACAATTCGCCCCATGTTCAGTGCCTGCACATTAATGCTGTCGGCTTCCAACGTCAGGGCCAGTTTCATTGTTTCGCCTCCGGATGCTTCCCCTGGGTAATGTTATTTACCGTTCTGTAGTTATCGCGGGTCATCAGGCCGGTTGCCCTGCGAGCCCGGAGAATATCAATACTGTTTATTAACTGAGAGCGGGTACAGGCGCTGAATCCCGGCTGGTCGGTACGTACCAGTGCGTATTTTTCAACGAGAAAGTTCACCGCATCACACAGTGAAATGCCAGCTTCAATATGCTGCTCAATCACACGTTCATCGGCGAACGGTGTGTCATTCAGCGTAAGGCCGTAATGCTGGTCCAGCAACCGGGACAGCAGTGTCTGCCAGATGGTGACGGGAGACGGGCAGCGCGATGCCTCCCGTACGTGTGTGTCGGGTAATGTTTTCATACTGAAGATTTTCCTGATATGCAGAGATGAAAAATGGAAAAGTGGCGTGGTGAAAACACCAGGCCGGAGCAGAAGATTATTCTGATGATTTACTTTTTCGTTTCGGGCGTCGGATAAACAGCCAGATAAACGTAACCACAGGAGCCGAAGGTGTCGGCTTCGCAGGTTAAATCGTTGTGGTACAGGGTAACGCAGTGGGCATGGTGGGGGCTGAGTTCACCGGTGGTCAGCATCGATTCCATCTGGCGGATAAAGTGCGGGAATGTTTCATCCAGCTTCCGGCATTCGATGTCACTGAACTTGCCGGTGATGCTGGCCCGGTCAGCCAGATAATGCAGTCGGTTGCCTTCCTGCACCAGACGGGCTCCCAGGCGCAGTGTAATCTCCCGCTGCAGGCCCCTGGTAGGGTTGCTCATTACAGTTCTCCACTATTGTCAGTTCAGGGTGATGCTCATCAGGCAGGTATAGGGCCCATTGCGGTCCTGGCGGCGTTCGGCGTATACCGCGAGGACTCCGGCGATATCCGGAACGTCCCTGCCGGTGTAATGACAGACGCTACCGTGCCACTGGTATTTGCCGGTGCAGTAGCGAAAGATTCGGGACTCAGGATGCTGGCGGTATATCGTCATTGCCCTGCGTTTACTGATAATTTTCATGTAATACCTCAAAGCAGACCGTGTTCTGCGAACGAATAGATTTGCCTGCCACCGACAATCAGATGGTCAGGGACACGGATATCCACCAGCTGAAGCACCTGAACCAGTCGCTGCGTGAGGGTTTTGTCGGCCTGGCTAGGTGTCGTCTCGCCGGAAGGATGGTTATGCGCGAGTATCACCGCCGCCGCGTTGAAGTGCAGAGCACGTTTGACCACCTCCCGGGGATGCACCTCGGTGCGGTTAATCGTGCCGGTGAAGAGCGTTTCATGGGCAATCAACTGATTCTGGTTGTCCAGATACAACACCCGGAACTCTTCCCGCTCAAGCGCGGCCATATGCAGTCGCAGCCATTCACGTACGGCGTGGGTAGAGGTGAAGGCTACGCCGGGCTCATGCAGGTGGCGGTCCAGAGCCCTGAGCGCCCGCTGAATGAGACGCCGGTCCTGTGGCGTCATCTCGCCGGGTAAGGTAATGACTCCAACTTATTGATAGTGTTTTATGTTCAGATAATGCCCGATGACTTTGTCATGCAGCTCCACCGATTTTGAGAACGACAGCGACTTCCGTCCCAGCCGTGCCAGGTGCTGCCTCAGATTCAGGTTATGCCGCTCAATTCGCTGCGTATATCGCTTGCTGATTACGTGCAGCTTTCCCTTCAGGCGGGATTCATACAGCGGCCAGCCATCCGTCATCCATATCACCACGTCAAAGGGTGACAGCAGGCTCATAAGACGCCCCAGCGTCGCCATAGTGCGTTCACCGAATACGTGCGCAACAACCGTCTTCCGGAGCCTGTCATACGCGTAAAACAGCCAGCGCTGGCGCGATTTAGCCCCGACGTATCCCCACTGTTCGTCCATTTCCGCGCAGACGATGACGTCACTGCCCGGCTGTATGCGCGAGGTTACCGACTGCGGCCTGAGTTTTTTAAATGGCGGAAAATCGTGTTGAGGCCAACGCCCATAATGCGGGCGGTTGCCCGGCATCCAACGCCATTCATGGCCATATCAATGATTTTCTGGTGCGTACCGGGTTGAGAAGCGGTGTAAGTGAACTGCAGTTGCCATGTTTTACGGCAGTGAGAGCAGAGATAGCGCTGATGTCCGGCAGTGCTTTTGCCGTTACGCACCACCCCGTCAGTAGCTGAACAGGAGGGACAGCTGATAGAAACAGAAGCCACTGGAGCACCTCAAAAACACCATCATACACTAAATCAGTAAGTTGGCAGCATCACCCGATTACCAGACCATGAAGGAGTACCAGCGCTTCTCTCCGGACAGTGTGAATGGTTCGGATAATACAGCAGGCCTCAGAAGAAACCTGGATAAGGACGATAACAAAATCATCGTCACAACCATTCAGAAACTCAATAACCTGATGAAAGCCGAAGCTGACCTGCCCGTCTATCAGCAGCAGGTGGTGTTTATCTTTGATGAGTGTCACCGCAGCCAGTTTGGTGAGGCCCAGAAAAACCTCAAAAAGAAATTCAGACGCTTTTATCAGTTTGGTTTTACCGGTACACCTATTTTCCCGGAAAATGCACTGGGGGCAGAAACCACCGCCAGCGTCTTCGGGCGTGAATTACATTCTTACGTCATTACTGATGCGATTCGTGATGAAAAAGTGCTGAAGTTTAAGGTGGACTATAACGATGTCCGCCCACAGTTTAAGTCTCTTGAAACGGAAACTGATGAGAAAAAACTCAGCGCGGCTGAAAACCACCAGGCCTTTCTGCACCCACTGCGTATCCAGGAAATAACGCAATACATTCTCAATAACTTCCGGCAGAAAACGCACCGAACCTTCCCGGGAGCTAAGGGCTTTAACGCCATGTTAGCAGTTAGCAGCGTGGACGCGGCGAAAGCTTATTACACGACGTTTAAAATGCTACAGGAAGAAGCAGAGAAGAAATCTGGCAGCTATAAACGCCTTCGGGTTGCAACCATCTTCTCCTTTGCTGCAAATGAAGAGCAAAGCGCCATTGGTGATATTACTGACGAAAGCTTTGATACCAGTGCAATGAACCGCAGCGCGAAGGAATTCCTGGATTCAGCTATTGATGACTATAACAACCACTTTAAAACCAATTTCAGCACCGACAGTAACGGTTTCCAGAACTACTACCGCGATTTAGCTCAGCGAGTGAAAAATCAGGATATTGACCTTCTCATCGTGGTGGGAATGTTCTTAACCGGCTTCGATGCCCCGATGCTGAACACTCTGTTTGTTGACAAAAACCTGCGTTATCACGGTCTGATGCAGGCATTTTCCCGCACAAACCGTATCTATGATGCCACCAAAACCTTCGGCAATATCGTGACTTTCAGGGACCTGGAGCGTCCGACCATTGATGCCATCACGCTTTTTGGCGACAAAAACACCAAGAATGTGGTGCTGGAAAAAAGCTACGAAGAGTACATGCAGGGCTTTACCGATGCGGCAACCGGTGAGGCTAAACGAGGTTTTATGGCTGTTGTTTCGGAGCTGGAGCAGCGCTTCCCTGACCCTGCCAGTATCGACAGTGAAAAAGAGAAAAAAGCCTTCGTCAAACTGTTTGGTGAATATCTGCGGGCAGAAAACATCCTGCAAAACTACGATGAATTTGCCACGCTGAAAGCCCTGCAGAAGGTTGATATTAGTGACCCGGAAGCGGTAGCAACCTTTAAAGCAGAGCACTATGTGGATGATGAAAAATTTGCTGAATTACAAACCATTCGTCTCCCGGCAGAACGTAAAGTTCAGGACTATCGCTCAGCATACAATGATATCCGGGACTGGCAGCGACGCGAAAAAGCAGCAAACGACAGGGATAAATCAACCACAGACTGGGATGACGTGGTGTTTGAAATTGACCTGCTTAAGTCGCAGGAGATTAACCTGGACTACATCCTTGGTCTGATTTTCGACCACAACAGAGAGAAAAAAGGTAAAGAAGCCCTGACTGAAGAGGTCAGACGCTTAATCCGCTCAAGTCTGGGCAACCGTGCCAAAGAAGGTCTGATTGTTGACTTTATTCAGCAAACTAACCTTGATGACATGCCGGACAAGGCCAGTATCATTGATGCATTCTTTACCTATGCTCAGCGTGAACAGCAACGGGAAGCAGAGGCGTTGATTAAGGAAGAAAATCTCAATGAAGAGGCTGCAAGGCGCTATATCCGCACATCACTAAAACGGGAGTATGCCACCGAAAATGGGACGGAGCTAAATGAGACGCTACCAAAGCTCAGTCCGCTGAATCCTCAGTACAAAACGAAAAAGCAGACTGTATTCCAGAAAATTGGGGCATTTATCGAAAAATTTAAAGGGGTTGGAGGACACCTCTAGTTGCCAGATAAAAGAACAACCTGATTACCCATGACCCTCAGCCAGCTTCAAGAGTCGATATGGCATCGGAGGGCTTGACACGACTGCATGCCCCAATTCTACCAACATGCTATTGAGGTCAAAACGATGATTAAACCGGAAGCAGTATTCAGCAAGATGCCTTGGTAAATGCTTCGCTCCGAGCTTATGACAACTGCCCCGCAGCGAGTTTTTCACATTTCCTATCATCGTGTTTACCCAGTTGAATGCCGGATGATCCAGCCAGTCCAGGTTGCCCCCGGTGACAACACCCAGGTGCTCACAATTGGCCTCCTTGACCGCTTTGAAACAGGCCAATCCATCGGATATCAGTAAGCGTGCAGTGAGAACCGTATTGACGAAGTGAAGCTGGTCAGGCAGGCAGAGTAACCCGCCACGGGAGCAGAGCACCCACCCGGTTCACAGGCCAGTCGGCGATGACATCAAGTACATGATGCAGATAGCGTTCCGGATCCACGCCGTTTAATTTGCACGTCCCGATAAGACTGTACAGTGACGCACCGCGCTCACCACCATGATCCGAGCCGAAGAACAGCCAGTTTTTTCTCCCCAGACTGACCAGTCGTAGGGCGTTTTCGGCAATGTTATTATCCACCTCCACCCAGCCATCTTCTGCATAGCGGGTCAGCGCCGGCCACTGGTTCAGCGCATACCCGAACGCCTTCGCCAGTTCTGAGTGCCTTGAGAGGGTTTTCTGTTTCTCCCGCAGCCACCCCTCCAGTGACGCCAGCAGCGGCAGCACTTTTTGGTGCCGGACTGCCTGCCGTTCCTCTGCTCTTTTACCTCTGAGCTCCGACTCGATGGCATACAGCTCGCCGATCCGTTTCAGCGCCTCCTCCGTCAGGGCTGACGGGGTACGGACGTGAACATCGTGGATTTTTCGGCGGGCATGGGCCCAGCACGCGGCTTCCTTTATATGGCCGTCGCGGTAGAGCTCGTTGAACCCGGCGTAGGCATCAGCCTGCAGTACGCCACTGAAGCCTGCAAGATGGGTCTGAGGGTGGATACCTTTTCTGTCCGGGCTGTAAGCGAACCACACTGCGGGGGCCAGCGCTGATCCGGCGTTGCGGTCGTCTCGAACGTACGTCCATAAGCGCCCGGTCTTCGTCTTCTTATTGCCCGGCAACAGCACCGGGACAGGCGTATCGTCAGCATGGAGTTTGCCGTCGGTCAGGACATAGTGCTGAAGGGCTTCATCCAGCGGTGCCAGCAGACGACAACACGCATCCACCCAGCCCGACAGTACAGAACGACTCAACACTACACCCTGGCGGGCATAGATCTCCGACTGGCGATACAGCGGTGTGTGCTCTGCATACTTTGAGGTCAGCACTCGGGCCAGCAGCCCCGGTCCGGCGATCCCCCGTTCGATGGGGCGCGAAGGAGCCGGGGCCTGAACGATGCGATCGCACCGACGGCAGGCATGCTTTTCACGGACTGTCCGGATAACCCGGAAGGCGCTGCGCATCAGCTCCAGCTGTTCGGCGGCATCCTCACCCAGGTAACTCAGCGAACCACCGCACTCCGGGCAACACGGCTCAGTCGGCAGCAGCCGCTTCTCATCCCGTGGGAGTGACTCAGGGAACGGTTTGCGGGTGCGGGTCTGACGCAGCGGGCGCTGCACTGCCGGGTCATCCACCCGGCCGGTCAGCGTATCGCTTTCCTGCTGCAGCAGGTTCAGGTCAGCTTCCATTTGCGCGATACGGCGGGATACCTTTTCGGAACGACTGCCGAAGTTCATCCGGCGCAGCTTATCCAGTTGCGCCTGCAGATGGTCTATTTCGCGTTCCCGGTTGCTCAGCTTTTCCTGCAGGGCGTGGATCAACGCTTCCTGTTCGGCCAGGCGCTGTTTCAGCAGAAGGATGTCGTCAGAAGAGGTATCGTTCATAAGCCTGTATTTTACCAGGCTTATTCTGCGACAACCAGGATAAAGAGCGCTACAACATGGTCAGGGATGTCAGTAACCGCTTTGGCTGTCGCCAGTCGATACCTTCCATCAGCATCGCCAGTTGCGCCGGCGTCAGGAACACTTTGCCATCGCGGGCTGAGGGCCAGGCGAAGCGACCACGTTCCAGTCGCTTTGTCAGCAGGCACAGACCATCGCCGGTGGACCAGAGCAGTTTTACCTGACTGCCGCTGCGTCCCCGGAAGATGAAGACGTGGCCGGACATCGGGTCATCTTTCAGCGCGGTCTGCACCTTTGCGGCGAGGCCATTGAAGCCGTTGCGCATATCGGTGATACCGGCAACCAGCCAGATTTTTGTGCCTGCGGGAAGATTTATCATACCGGCCCCCGCATCAGTTCGCGCAGGACAGTGCTCATGAGTTCAGCAGAGGGATGAGTCAGTGTTATTTCTCCTCCCCGACATTTTATGTGGCAGGTAGCGGGAGGAGAGCAGGATGGTAGTTCGAAGGTTGGGAGAGAAGAGCCCGCCTGAAGCTGCACGGGTATCAGGGCAGGAAGCGACGATGAGTTTTTTCGGGGCCGACAGACCCGCCCTTCACGCTGCCAGAGCCTTATCCATTTAAAGAGCAGGTTATCATTGACGTCATGTTTCCGGGCCAGTGCGGCAATACTGCCTTCTTCTTCAAGAGCCAGCCTGACCAGTTCCATTTTGAATTCAGGGGAATAGTGTTTCCGGGGAAGTCTTTCTTTAGCGCGCATGAGGTGTCCACCTGCAAAATAAGTGGGTGCTTAAGTTACAGGATCCTGGATTCGGGACCAGACGGTACTCAGACGACGCTTACAGATCTCTCCCACTGACGTATCATTTGGTCCGCCCGAAACAGGTTGGCCAGCGTGAATAACATCGCCAGTTAATTATCGTTTTTCAGCAACCCCTTGTATCTGGCTTTCACGAAGCCGAACTGCCGCTTGATGATGCGAAACGGGTGCTCCACCTTGGCACGGATGCTGGCTTTCATGTATTCGATGTTGATGGCCGTTTTGTTCTTGCGCGGATGCTGCTTCAAGGTTTTTACCTTGCCGGGACGCTCGGCGATCAGCCAGTCCACATCCACCTCGGCCAGCTCCTCGCGCTGTGGCGCTCCTTGGTAGCCGGCATCGGCTGAGACAAATTGCTCCTCTCCATGAAGCAGATTACCCAGCTGATTGAGGTCATGCTCGTTGGCCGCGGTGGTGACCAGGCTGTGGGTCAGGCCACTCTTGGCATCGACACCAATGTGGGCCTTCATGCCAAAGTGCCACTGATTGCCTTTCTTGGTCTGATGCATCTCCGGATCGCGTTGCTGCTCTTTGTTCTTGGTAGAGCTGGGTGCCTCAATGATGGTGGCATCCACCAAAGTGCCTTGGGTCATCATGACGCCTGCTTCGGCCAGCCAGCGATTGATGGTCTTGAACAATTGACGGGCCAGTTGATGCTGCTCGAGCAGGTGGCGGAAATTCATGATGGTGGTGCGATCCGGCAGGGCGCTATCCAGGGATAATCGGGCAAACAGGCGCATGGAGGCGATTTCGTACAGGGCATCTTCCATGGCACCGTCGCTCAGGTTGTACCAATGCTGCATGCAGTGAATGCGTAGCATGGTTTCCAGCGGATAGGGCCGTCGGCCATTGCCCGCCTTGGGGTAAAACGGCTCGATGACTTCCACCATGTTTTGCCATGGCAGAATCTGCTCCATGCGGGACAAGAAAATCTCTTTTCTGGTCTGACGGCGCTTACTGCTGAATTCACTGTCGGCGAAGGTGAGTTGATGACTCATGATGAACCCTGTTCCATGGCTCCAGATGACAAACATGATCTCATATCAGGGACTTGTTCGCACCTTCCCTAAAGCACTCGTATTGACCGTGGCGGCTACCACATTCTGTCTGATGACCAGCCCGGCGTTCGCGGTTGAGGAAACCACGCCGCAGAATATGACCTGTCAGGAATTTATGGATATGAACCCAAAAAGCATGACCCCGGTGGCCTTCTGGGTAGTGAATCGCAACACCGACTTTAGCGGCGGCGACTATGTTGACTGGCATGAAGTCGAGACCGTTTCGGTACCGAAAATGCTGCAGGAGTGCCACAAGAACCCCGCCGCTAAACTTGGCGATCTCAGCGCGGTCATCAAAAAATAACCCCCCCGGCATCAGGCCGGGGAAACCCGCCGCGCTGCGGCGGGTCCCGCTTTACTCATCGATACCGCATTCGCACGGCAGAAGGCGGCCGATAAGCTTGCGATACAAAAACGCCCCGATAATCGCCCCCACCACCGGCGCCAGCAGCGGCACCAGAAAGTAAGGGATCGCCAGCCCACCGGTAAAGGCGATCGAGCCCCACCCGGCCAGACTGGTAAACAGTTTTGGGCCGAAGTCGCGCGCCGGATTCAGCGCAAAGCCGGTTAGCGGCCCCATCGACGCGCCGATCACGGCGATCAGCAAGCCAATCAGCAACGGCGCCAGCGGCCCGCGCGGAATTCCGTTGCCGTCGTCGGTCAGGGCCATGATCATCGCCATCAGGATTGCCGTGATGGTGGTCTCAACGGCAAACGCTTGTATAAAAGTGATATGTGGATGCGGGTACGTGGAAAAGACCCCGGCCAGGTTAAGGCTGGCGGCAGTGCCGCGCACGATATGCTGACTCTGTTCAAGATCGAGAAACAGCTGGCGATAGAGCCCATACACCAGCGCGGCGGCGCAGAAGGCCCCGGCCGTCTGGGCAACAATAAACGGCAGCACCTTGCGGCGTTCAAAACAGGCGAACAGCCACAGGGCAATGGTCACCGCCGGATTAAGGTGCGCGCCGGAGACACCGGCCGTCAGGTAGATGGCCATGGCGACGCCAAGGCCCCAGATAATACTGATCTCCCACTGACCAAAGCTGGCCCCGGCGACCCGCAGCGCAGCGACGCAGCCCGCGCCGAAGAAAATGAGCAATCCGGTGCCAAGAAACTCGGCCACGCACTGCCCGGTTAAGGTAGAAGTCTGGTTCATTATCGGCATCCTGAAATAGCACGTTAAAGAGAGAGGCTGGCGCGAGCGCCCGTTTAATTCGCCTGACCGGCCAGTAGCAGCCCGGTGGCGACCGCATTGCGCGGCCCTTCTGTTCCCCGAATATTGCCCTGCCCGGCGACTACGCCATAGTGCGACAAGGCTTCCGTGATAAGCTGCGGGATCTCAAAGTCCAGCGATGAGCCGCCCACCAGCACCACAAAGGCGATATCGCGAATGGAACCGCCGGGTGAGACCTGGCGCAGCGCGCGCAGGCAGTTGGTGACAAACACTTTCTCTTTCGCCTGCCGGCGCACGAGACGAATTTTTTCCAGCGGGCTGGCGTTATCGATCGGCACCAGTTCGCCCTCCTTGATGTACACCACTTTGGCGAACACCGCCGGGCTGAGGGCTTCCCGAAAGAACTCCACCGCGCCATTCTCGTGACGAATACTGAACAGGCTTTCCACTTTGGCCAGCGGGTATTTTTTTATCGCTTCCGCCAGCGAAAGATCCTCGAGGCCCAGCTCGGTTTTAATCAACAGGCTGACCATATTCCCCGCCCCGGCGAGATGGACCGCCGTTATCTGCCCCTCCGCGTTGACGATCGCCGCATCCGTCGAGCCGGCGCCGAGATCGAGGATCGCCAGCGGCGCCGCACAGCCGGGAGTGGTTAACGCCCCGGCGATGGCCATGTTGGCCTCCACGCCGCCCACCACCACCTCGGTCTGCAGTCGGGCGCTCAGTTCGCGGGCGATAACCTGCATTTGCAGACGGTCCGCTTTCACCATCGCCGCCATCCCGACGGCATTTTCCATGGCGCACTCGCCGGCCATCCCGCCCTGCACCTTGCGCGGAATAAACGTATCCACCGCCAGCAGATCCTGGATGTATATCGCGCTCATCTCATGGCCGGTCAGGGACGCCATTACCTTTCGCACCCGCTCCAGCATGCCGCCTGCGTGCGTGCCTGCTTCACCACGAATATCACACACGGGCGCGCAGGCGCTCATCGCCTGCATAATGGCCTGCGCGCCTTGCGCTACGTCGGCTTCACCGCCACGCTTTTCACCACGGATAAAGATCTTACCCGCCGGGATCACTCTTGATCGCACATCTCCCTGCGGGGTTTTCAGCACCACAGCGGAACGGTTGCCAATCAGCGCTCTGGCGATGGGGACAATAGTTTGTGTTTCCTCAGGGGTCAGGGCAAAGAAGGTTGCGATACCGTAAGGATTCGACAGCACCCGCACCACCTGTCCCGGGGCCGCCACTTCCACCGCCGCCAGCACGCCTTCCGGCACCTTCTCCAGTAGAGTGACTTCATCAACCACCGGTATTGGCCGATGCAGGCGATTATTCACCAGCACGCCATCATCTTTTTTCAGGATGGCCGCCACCACGTTGACGCCGCGATCCAGCGCTTCATTGATAAACCAAACCGCCTCAAGGAAATCCATCTCCTCACCCACCAACGGTATCCAGCCCTGGGCAAATCGATCCTCGCTCAACGCCGCCAACTTCTCCACGGCGATGGTGGTTCCCATGCCCACGCCAACGCCGCCGGGCGTTTGCGGGTTATGACCAATCATTGTCGATTCAGTAATGATGGTTTCAGTGATGGTTTCCATCGCCACATCGCCAATCACCGGCGCGGCCTCATTGATGCAGATTTTCGCCACGGCCTGAAGCGACCACGGTGTTTTATCCAGTGCCTGCTGCAGAGAAGCGACCACCCCGGCAATGTTGTCCCGCGTCCCTTTCATGCCCGTGGTGGCGACAATCCCGCTGGCGATAAACTGCCCATGCTGTGCCAACGCCACTTCGGTGGTGGCGTTGCCGATATCAATCCCGGCGATTAACGGCATACCTCCCTCCGTCACTGGCTACCTTTGCGCAGCTTGTTTCTCTGCTGATACACCTCTGCCGACTCGCGGACAAAGGCGGCGTTCACCGTGGCATGCCAGGTATATTCCAGTTCATCGGCAATCGCCTGTAGTTCCGCAAATGAAGAACGAAACGGGCGCAGCGCGTTGTAGATCTCCAGAATGCGGGCATCTGGGATGGTAATCAGCTCTGCCGCACGACGGAAATTGCGCGCCACGGCGTGACGCTGCATCTGTTCGGCAATCTGCGCCTGGTACTCCAGCGTTTGCTGAGAAATACGCACATCCTGCGGACCTACGCGGCCCGCCAGCACATTCTCAAGGGTAATCTCGGTTAGCGGTTTGCCGGTAGGAGTCTGGATTTTCTCCGGGCAGCGGGTCGCTAATGGATAATCCTGCGCGGTCATAATGTTGTCGTTCATGGTCATTCCCTTACGAGTGCAATATGCAGCGTGACAGGCGCAGCATCCTGCACCACGTGTTTGGTCTCTTTGATATGAAACAGCGCGGCCTTGGCCATAAATTTGGGGCGTACCATCTGGTCATTAACCACTGGCACTGGCGAAGGCGACTCTTTACGTGCATAGCGCGCGGCGTTTTTACCAATCTGGCGATAGGTTTCCAGCGTCAGCAGCGGAGCCTGAGAGAACAGCTCAAGGTTGCTCAGAGGCAGCAGATCGCGCTGATGAATCACCGTGGTTCCTTTCGACTGGATACCAATCCCGATGCCAGAACCGCTGAGATTTGCCGCATCCCATGCCATAAATGAAACATCCGAGGTGCGCAGAATCCTCACCACCCGTGCATGCAGCCCCTCTTCTTCAATGCCGGCAACCAGCTCTTTCAAAATCGCTTTGTGCGGCATATCAATCAATGTTTTGTGCTGATACTTATCAAAGGCGGGGCCGACGCCTATCACGACTTCATCCACGCGTTCGTCCGCTTTAGCCGCCTCGCCTTCACTCACCTGCAAGGTGAAAACCGGCTTACGTTCAGTTGTGCATTCCACTGTGTACCGCCTTATTCGATCGAGCCGGGCTGAACCACGCCCGCAATATTTTTAATTTCAGCCCAACGTTCAGCAGAGATGCGATAGCCGGTGCCGGGTCCCTGATAGTCGTTGATGTCATTAACGGCGCTGACGACGTCGAACTGACGATCCAGAATGGCCGACGTTTGCAGGTAATCACCAGTAACACGCTGCCTCAGCATGTTGAGGATATTGCTGGCGATGTCTTCGAAGCCGCTGGAACTCAACGCGCCGACGATATCCAGCCCGGTGATATTGCGTTTCATCATCTCTTCCACGGCAGCCAAATCTTCCACCACATTGCGCGCGGGCATATCTTTGCTGCCGTGAGCGTAAGTGGCGGCCTCCACCTCTTCATCGCTAATCAGCGGCAGGCCCAGTTCGCGGAACACCGCCTGAATGGCGCGCGCGGCCTTATTGCGGATGGCGATTGTCTCCTCTTCCGTGACCGGACGCAGGCCCCCATCAACCATCAGATCGCGTTGCAGAATGTTGTAATCATCGAAGTCTTCAGCGTCGAAGTTCGACCCGGCAAACATGTTGTCGTAGTTCGGTACCGCGCTATAGCCGGAGAAGATAAAGTCGGTGCCCGGCAGCATCTGCATCAGGGTGCGGGCAGTACGACGAATATCGGAGTGGGAAAAGGTCTGGTCATTGGCGGAGGCCACTTCAAGGTCGAGCATCGAGGCAATCAGGTTTTCCGCCAGCACCGCGCGAATCCCCGACGGCACAGCGCCGGTCATGCCGATACAGCTGACCGCGCCGTTTTGTAACCCCTGTACGCCCGCGCCTTTGGTGATAAAAATGCAACGCGACTCCAGATAAAGCATCGATTTACTTTCGGAATAGCCCATCAGCGCTTCCGAGCCGGTGCCGGAGGTGTAGCGCATCTTCAGGCCACGAGAAGCATACGCCGAGGCAAGAAACGCTTTTGACCACGGCGTATCATCGCCATCGGTAAACACCGATTCCGTGCCATATACCGACACCGTTTCGGCGTAGCTGGTTAGCCCGCGCATTCCCAGTTCCAGCTCCGTGGCCTCTTCAACGGAGCATTGCGTCAGCACGCCGGGGCGACCGCATTGGGACCCCACCAGCAGCGCCAGGGCGTTAAACGGCGCATAGCGGGCGATCCCGACCGTTGTTTCCTGTTCGGAAAAGCCACGGATCCCCGCTTCAGCAGCGTCGGCAGCAATCTGTACCGGGTTATCTTTCAGGTTGGTCACGTGGCACTGATTGGAGGGGGTGCGTCTGGCGCGCATTTTTTGCAGCGCCATCATCATCTCCACCACGTTCATTTGCGCCATCACCTCCACCGCTTTCGCCGGGGTGATGGCAGTCGTAATGGCAATGATCTCTTCCCGACTGACGTGGATATCCACCAGCATTCTGGCGATCTCCAGCGCGTCGAGCTGCATGGCACGCTCGGCCTCGGGCACGTTAATCGCGTAATCGGCAATGAACCGGTCAATCATGTCGAACTCGGCGCGGCTCTTGCCGTCCAGCTCAACAATACGACCATTTTCCACCTTCACCGACGAAGCCGGATCGTAAGGGCTTTCCATTGCGATCAGCCCCTCTTCAGGCCATTCGCCAATTAGCCCATCCTGATTTACAGGCCGCTGGGCAAGCACTTCGAATCGTTTTGATCTTCTCATAGTTTATGGACTCAAAAGATAAAAAATAGGGACGCCGGGCCGTATTGCCGGGGACACAACACCCGGCATTCGCCTTTCATCAGCAATAGCCGAACTCTAAATGAGCAGGACAATAAAAAAATAAAATTAATTTCGTTCCAATTTGGCACGTAATAAAAAACCATCGTTTCATATTGAAACGCGGCTCAGGAATATTCACCGTGAATTGTGACGAGGTTAAATGATCATTATCAATAAACGCCACAACAGGAAACTGAACGTAATATTTTTGAAATCCCCACCCTATTGACTTAATAACGCGGGGCGAGAAAATAAGATAAAGCCAATGATAAAAATAGCTGTTGCGCGATATTTTCGTGACCTCAGCCCTACAACCTTTTCAGGAGAGACTGTGAATAAGAGCCAACAAATCGCCACTATTACGCTGGCGGCTGCAAAGAAAATGGCGCAGGCCGTCGAGGCTAAAGCGCTTGAAATCAACGTTCCGGTGGTGTTTTCCGTGGTGGATCACGGCGGGAACACGCTGCTAATGCAACGTATGGACGACGCGTTTGTCACCAGCTGTGATATCTCTCTTAATAAAGCTTATACCGCCTGCTGCCTGCGACAGGGTACCCATGAAATTACCGATGCGGTACAACCAGGTGCCTCTCTATATGGCTTGCAGCTCACCAATCAACAACGAATTGTTATTTTTGGCGGCGGTTTACCTGTCATATTAAACGGCAAAGTAATCGGTGCCGTTGGCGTAAGTGGCGGTACCGTCGAACAAGACAGATTATTAGCAGAAACCGCATTGAATTGTTTCTCTGAATTATAATTTAAATCTAAGAAGGTATATTATGAGCTATCGTATGTTTGATTACCTGGTGCCAAATGTGAACTTCTTTGGCCCCAATGCTATTTCCGTGGTCGGCGAACGCTGCAAACTGTTGGGCGGTAAAAAAGCGCTGCTGGTCACTGATAAAGGTCTGCGGGCGATTAAAGACGGCGCGGTAGATAAAACCCTCACACATCTGCGTGAAGCCGGTATTGACGTCGTGGTTTTTGACGGCGTTGAGCCAAACCCCAAAGACACCAACGTGCGCGACGGCCTGGAGGTCTTTCGGAAAGAGCATTGCGACATCATCGTTACCGTTGGCGGCGGTAGCCCGCATGATTGCGGTAAAGGCATCGGTATCGCGGCGACTCACGAAGGGGATCTCTACAGCTATGCCGGAATTGAAACCCTGACCAACCCGCTGCCGCCGATCGTTGCGGTGAATACCACTGCCGGGACCGCCAGCGAAGTCACCCGCCACTGCGTGCTGACCAATACCAAAACCAAAGTGAAGTTTGTGATTGTCAGCTGGCGCAACCTGCCGTCGGTCTCCATTAACGATCCGCTGCTGATGCTCGGCAAGCCAGCCCCACTGACTGCGGCCACCGGGATGGACGCCCTGACCCACGCCGTGGAAGCCTACATTTCCAAAGATGCCAACCCGGTCACCGACGCTGCCGCTATCCAGGCGATCCGCCTGATCGCCCGTAACTTGCGTCAGGCCGTGGCGCTGGGCAGCAACCTGAAAGCTCGCGAGAACATGGCCTACGCCTCCCTGCTGGCGGGTATGGCCTTCAACAACGCCAACCTCGGCTACGTTCACGCGATGGCGCATCAGCTTGGCGGTCTTTACGACATGCCGCACGGCGTGGCGAATGCCGTACTGTTGCCGCACGTGGCACGCTATAACCTGATCGCTAACCCGGAAAAATTTGCCGACATCGCAGAGTTTATGGGCGAAAACACTGACGGACTCTCCACCATGGATGCCGCCGAGCTGGCCATTCATGCTATTGCCCGCCTCTCCGCCGACATCGGTATTCCGCAGCATCTGCGCGATCTGGGCGTCAAAGAAGCCGATTTCCCGTATATGGCGGAAATGGCGCTGAAGGACGGCAACGCCTTCTCCAACCCGCGCAAAGGGAACGAGAAAGAAATTGCCGAGATCTTCCGTCAGGCATTCTGATAACGCAGGGGGCGCAATGTCACTTTCATCACCGGGCGTACATCTGTTTTATCACTCACGCTGGCAGGGTACTCGCGTGCTTGATGAGCTGTGCTGGGGACTGGAAGAGCAAGGCGTTCCCTGCCGGGCAATCTGTTGCGACGATCATGACTGCGCGCTGGCGCTCGGCAAACTGGCGGCCAAAAGTTCGGCGCTGCGCGTGGGTCTCGGTCTCAACGCCACCGGAGATATTGCCTTAACCCATGCCCAGTTGCCCGAGGATCGGGCGCTGGTCTGCGGGCATACCCGCGCCGGGACAGCACAGATCCGCACGCTCGGCGCCAATGCCGGTCAACTGGTTAAAGTTCTTCCCTTCAGCGAGATAAAATAAATGTACCGCATCTATACCCGAACCGGCGATAACGGCACGACCGCGCTGTTTGGCGGCAGTCGTATCGATAAAGACGACATCCGCGTTGAGGCCTACGGCACGGTGGATGAACTGATTTCCCAGCTTGGCGTCTGCTATGCCAGCACGCGCCAGGCCGAGCTACGCCAGGAATTGCACACTATGCAGAAGATGCTGTTCGTACTGGGGGCGGAACTCGCCAGCGATCAGAAAGGACTCACACGCTTAAAACAGCGTATTGGCGAAGAGGATATTCAGGCGCTGGAGCAGCTTATTGACCGCAATATGGCGCAAAGCGGCCCGCTCAAAGAGTTTGTTATTCCGGGGAAAAATCAGGCATCGGCACAACTGCACGTTGCGCGAACCCTGACGCGTCGGCTGGAGCGGATCCTCATCGCGATGGGCAGAACGCTGACGTTACGCGATGAGGCCAGGCGTTATATCAATCGACTGTCGGATGCGCTGTTCTCGATGGCCAGAATCGAAGAAACTACTCCAGATGTTTACGCTTAAACTGGCTGGCATCAATGTCGTACTGCTTCATCTTACGCCACAAGGTGGTGCGACCAATATTCAGCAGTTGCGACATCTCCTGAACACGCCCACTGGTCACGCGGGCGGCATGGATAATCGCCTCTTTCTCGATGGCGGTAAAGGTCAGGCTGGCGGGCAGCAGTGAAGACGCCGTCTCCAGACCAGGACGTTCGGCAAACAGATAATCCGGCAGATTGCTCAGCCGAATATGGCCGTTATCGCTGCTGATGGCGATGTTTTCAATAATGCTGTTCAGCTCAAAATCATTACCCGGCCACGAATAGGCCACCAGTTGTGCCAATGCGTCGTCGTCGATCTTCAGGCTGGATGAAAAGCGTTTTTTCAGGCTATTCAACCGCGTATAAATCAGCGAGGGAATACTGTTACGCCGCGCCCGCAGCGGGGGGATCACTATCTCAAAAGAGTGCAGCGCGTAATACAGCTGACGGCTAAAGCGGTTTTGCTCCACCAGATTGGCGAGATCAACCGTGGTGGTGGCGATCACTTTGACATCCACCGGAATCAACCGACGGGCATCCAGGCGGGTTAATACCCCCTGCTTGATCACCTGTAACAGCGCGGATTGCAGCTCCGGCGCCAGATATTCAATTTTTTCCAGAAACAGCGTGCCGCCGTTCGCCAGTTCAAGACGGCTCAACCGGCCATTTTCATCGTCGGTTGGCGCACTGCCCATAAAATCCTGCCCCAGCACGCTGTTGGCATAAAGCTGACAGTTCACGGCGATATACGGCCCGCTGGCGCGCTCGCTTTCGTTGTGAATGGCCTGGCTCAGCAGCTCCTTACCAACGCCCTCTTCCCCGCACAGTAGGATCGGGAAACTCCCCCTCGCTGCCTGGCGACCAAAATGGATCAAGCGGCGGGTTTCCGGATCGTCAGTCGACATCTGCTCAAAGGTGTGGCTCACCTTGCCGAGCTGGCTGGTCATCAGCTGGCGCATTTGCTCCACCGGATGCAGTAGCAGGATAAAGCTGTTGCCCTGCTCCTCAACAATCGGTTTCAGGGTGATGACGGCATCAACAAACTGATGCTGGCTTTCAAAGGTAACTTCGACGTGATTCAGGCCGCGGGCATGTTTGATCGCCCGGCGCAGCAGCATGGGGAGATTGAGCAGATCGTGAATGTTTTTTCCCTGACTGGCCTGCGCATCGAGATGCAAAAGCAGCGCCGCACGCGCATTGAGGAACTGCAATACGCCCTGTTCGTTCCAGGCCATCACACCATCATCCATACTCTCCAGCAGCCCGTACATCTGGTTCAGATGGCGGTTGGATTCAGCCAGCAGGCTGTCGGTCAGCAAAGAGTTGCCGACTTCTCTGGCAATCGCCAGCGTCAGGGATAAATCAGAAACGCACTCATGCTCCACCAGACAACACAGCGAGATGGAGCCGAACAGTCGACCATGGTTATCGAAGACCGGCGTCGAGCAGAACGACCACGGATGCAGCGCCTGTTTAAAATGCTGTTTACCAGAAGTTTTTGTCGGCTGGCCCGGCATCGTCGCCAGCGACAGCGCACAACTGCCAATGATGCTTTCCGCACAGTAGCTGCCGTCGCGAAACCCAAGCTCCGCCAGCTGTTCCACCGTCTGTGGATCACCGCAACGGCTGAGAATACAGGCTGATTCATCCAGAATCAGCAGCGCGCACGGGCGGCCGTCCATAAACTCCCAGGCATCTTCCAGCGCAGCCTGAGCAATCGTCAGCAACGCCGTCTTGCGACGACAAATCGACTCAAAGGTCAGCCCTTGCGCCTGATGCGGCGCCTGCCAGGTTTCCCGCTGCATAAACTTGCTGCAACGATGCCATGACTGGGCAATGACTGAAGAGACTTCCTTCCCGATGCTATGCGTGTGCGCCGTCATATCCCTTTCCGCTGTTTAACCATAGACAACCCCTCCGGCAGAGACTGTCAGAGGGGGAGAAGATGCCGGATAAAAACCTACCGACGACTGATTAACGCGCCAGCCACTGCTGTCCCAGCAGGTCTGCCGTCAAAATAGCGGCATGTACGCTTTCAGGCGTTACCGGGAACGGCATATTGTGGATGGTTTCACCTTCTGCACAGGTCGCTTTTGCTACGGCCATGATCTTGCCGTCAACGTCTTCTTTCACGCCCATTTCCGCTAACGTTACCGGCAGGCCTACTTTCTGACAGAAATTCAGCACGGTTTCGATCTCTTCCATCGGGCTGTTTTGCAACACCAGCTGCGCCAGCGTACCAAAGGCGACTTTTTCACCGTGGTACAAATGGTGGCACTCTTCCAGAATCGTAAAGCCGTTGTGGATCGCATGCGCCCCTGCCAGACCGCTGCTTTCAAAGCCGATGCCGCTGAGGTAAGTGTTAGCTTCGACAATACGCTCCAGCGCATCGGTCACCACGCCGGCCTGCGCGGCAAAGCGTGCCTTCTCGCCTTCCGCCAGCAGGGTATCATAGCACAAGCGCGCCAGGCTCAGCGCCGCCACGGTGGACTGTCCGCCCGCCATGCTGGTCGCTCTGGCGTCATAACAGGCTTTCGCTTCAAACCAGGTCGAGAGCGCATCGCCCATCCCGGCCACCAGCAGACGTACCGGCGCTTTGGCAATGATTGCAGTGTCCATCACTACCATATCCGGGTTTTTCGGGTAGATCAGATACTCTTCAAACTCACCGGCTTCGGTATAGATAACGGACAGCGCGCTGGTTGGCGCATCGGTAGACGCGATAGTCGGGATCACCACCACCGGCAACTTCTGGTAGTAGCCAATCGCTTTGGCGGTATCCAGCGTTTTCCCGCCACCAATCCCAACCACGCCGCGGCAACCGTGCTGTTTCAAAATGGCAATCAGGCGATTAATTTCAACATGGCTACATTCACCGTTAAAGCGTTCCGCATGGCAGCTAATGTCATGACTGTGCAGGCCGTTTAGTACCTTCTCTCCCGCCAGCTTCATCACGAAGTCATCCGCAATCACGAAAAAGCTGTCCGCCAGATTTTTAGCGTATTGACCAAACAAGGTGGAAGCGTCAGGACCCTGGAGATATTTGGCTGGAGATTGAATAACTTTTAGCATTCCTTTCATCCTCAAATAAGTACATGTTTTTACATGGTGAGCCCTGGCGTTAACCCGTTTAGCCTGATGTTGACGGCGAAAGCGGACGTACCGGAGCGATGTAATAACTGTATGGCGAGGCGTGTACAAAAAAATCTTTCGTCATTTTGTTCTGATATGGAACAGATAAAAATGACATGCGTTTCATATTGGAACGCTTAACCACAAAAATAATGAGATTTGCGATCTCGATCCGTTCCGTTACCGCGAAATCACCGACAAACACGATGATAAATTTCCCCAATTACGCGCCATCCTGGGTAAAGCCCCGCAAAAAAGACTGACTGCGCCGTGTGGCCTGCTCTGATCGCAGGAGGAAAAAGTCGAGCGAGTTCGCATTGTGATGATTTCTTGCCTAATTAAGTTTCATTTCGGAACAAAAAACAGCAATCACGTTTCGTAATGAAACTCATTTTCGTGTTGTTTTTTTCCATGCTGACTTCGCCAGAATCTCTCTATCGCCTCCGCACCATGAACATGCATTCGGGGGTTTGTCTTACACTCAACCTCGAGGAGCCGTTATGTCTCAATTCTTTTTTAATCAACGCCCCCATCTCGTTAGCGACGTGATCGACGGTACAATTATCACCAGCCCGTGGAATAACCTGGCGCGTCTGGAGAGCGATCCGGCCATTCGCATCGTGGTTCGCCGCGACCTTAACAAAAATAACGTGGCGGTGATCTCCGGCGGCGGTTCAGGACACGAACCCGCGCACGTTGGGTTTATCGGCAAAGGAATGCTTACCGCGGCGGTCTGCGGCGACGTGTTCGCCTCCCCGAGCGTGGATGCGGTACTGACCGCTATTCAGGCAGTGACCGGTGAGGCTGGCTGTCTGTTGATCGTGAAGAACTACACCGGTGACCGTCTTAATTTCGGTCTCGCCGCCGAGAAAGCGCGACGCCTGGGCTACAACGTTGAAATGCTGATAGTCGGTGACGATATCTCCCTGCCGGATAACAAACATCCGCGTGGCATTGCGGGAACCATCCTGGTGCATAAAATCGCCGGCTATTTCGCTGAACGCGGCTACAACCTCGCCACCGTCCTGCGTGAAGCGCAGTACGCAGCCAACAACACCTTCAGCCTGGGTGTTGCGCTTTCCAGCTGTCATCTGCCGCAAGAAACCGACGCCGCGCCGCGCCATCATCCGGGTCATGCAGAGCTGGGCATGGGTATTCATGGCGAACCGGGAGCCTCGGTTATCGATACCCAAAACAGCGCGCAGGTGGTCAACCTGATGGTGGATAAACTGCTGACGGTCCTGCCTGAAACCGGCAGAGTGGCGGTGATGATTAACAATCTTGGCGGTGTATCCGTTGCCGAAATGGCTATTATCACCCGCGAACTGGCAAGCAGTACGCTGTACCCGCGTATCGACTGGCTGATTGGTCCGGCCTCGCTGGTCACCGCGTTGGATATGAAAGGATTCTCACTGACGGCCATCGTGCTCGAAGAGAGCATCGAAAAAGCGCTGCTGACCGCAGTGGAAACCAGCAACTGGCCGACTCCCGTCCCACCGCGTGAAATCAGCTACGCGCCATCATCCCAGCGCAGCGCGCGCGTGGAATTCCAGCCCTCTGCCAACGCGCTGGTCGCCGGGATTGTGGAGCTTATCACCGGAACGCTTTCCGGTCTGGAAGCACATCTCAACGCGCTGGATGCCAAAGTCGGCGATGGCGATACGGGTTCAACCTTTGCCGCCGGCGCGCGTGAAATTGCCAGCCTGCTACAGCGTCAGCAGCTTCCGCTGGATGACCTTGCCACGCTGTTCGCGTTGATTGGCGAACGTCTGACCGTGGTGATGGGGGGTTCCAGCGGCGTGCTGATGTCTATTTTCTTTACCGCCGCCGGGCAGAAACTGGAACAGGGAGCTAGCGTTGCCGAAGCGCTGAATACAGGTCTGGCGCAGATGAAGTTCTACGGCGGCGCAGACGAAGGCGATCGCACCATGATAGATGCCCTGCAACCCGCACTGACCTCACTGCTGGCGCAGCCGCACAACCTGCATGCCGCTTTTGACGCCGCGCAAGCCGGAGCCGAACGAACCTGCCTGTCGAGCAAAGCCAATGCAGGTCGCGCATCCTATCTGAACAGCGAAAGCTTGTTGGGTAATATGGACCCCGGCGCGCATGCCGTCGCAATGGTATTTAAAGCGCTGGCGGAGAGTGAGTTGGGTTAAGTCATAAATGCCTGATGCGCTTCGCGCATCAGGCAGAACGTTAACGATAAACGCGGAGGCCACCCTCGACGCCGCGACTAAACAGTACCTGCCAAAGCTCAATATCTCTGGCGCGGAAAGCCCCAGCGCAGGCGCATAAATAGTAATTAAACATTCTTCTGAAGGTGGCGGAGTAACGTGAAGACAGCTCCGGCCATGCCTGATTAAAACGCTCATGCCAGGCCATCAGCGTTTTATCGTAATCGCTGCCAAAGTTATGCCAGTCTTCCATTACAAAGCGCGATTCGCTGGCCTCGGCAATATGCGAAATCGCCGGTATGCAACCGTTCGGGAAAATGTATTTATTGATCCACGGATCGACGCTCATCCCCTTTTTGTTGCTGCCAATGGTATGCAGCAGGAACAGCCCGTCCGGTTTTAAACAACGGTCGGCGATGCTGAAATAGGTGTCGTAGTTTTTCGGCCCGACGTGTTCGAACATCCCCACGGAGACAATGCGATCGTAGTGTTTATCGAGGTCACGATAATCCTGCAGCAGAATGTTAACGTCCAGCCCTTCACAGCGCTGTTGCGCCATTTTCTGCTGCTCTTTTGAGATAGTGACGCCTTCGACCGCCACGCCATAATGACGCGCTGCATATTCCGCCAGTCCGCCCCAGCCACAACCGATATCGAGTAAACGCATACCCGGTTTGAGTTGTAGCTTCTCACAAATCATTTTCAATTTGGCATTTTGCGCTTCGTCTAATGTGGTGGCGTCTTTCCAGTAACCACAGGAATATTGCATGTGCGGATCCAGTATCAGCGCAAAAAGATCGTTCCCAATATCATAATGTTCTTTGCCGACAATCCACGCGCGGCTCCGCGACTGCAAATTAAACAGGCGGGCGCTGACAATGCGTAAAATATCTTTCAGGTTGCCCGGCATTTGGGTGATGCTGCCAACTTACTGATTTAGTGTATGATGGTGTTTTTGAGGTGCTCCAGTGGCTTCTGTTTCTATCAGTTGTCCCTCCTGCTCAGCTACTGAAGGCGTAGTGCGTAACGGTAAAAGTACTGCCGGACATCAGCGCTATCTCTGCTCTCACTGCCGTAAAACATGGCAGCTACAGTTCACTTACACCGCCTCTCAGCCCGGTACACACCAGAAAATCATTGATATGGCCATGAATGGCGTCGGATGTCGCGCCAGTGCACGCATTATGGGCGTTGGCCTCAACACGGTTTTACGTCACTTAAAAAACTCAGGCCGCAGTCGGTAACCTCGCGCATACAACCGGGCAGTGACGTCATCGTCTGCGCTGAAATGGACGAACAGTGGGGCTACGTCGGGGCTAAATCACGTCAGCGCTGGCTGTTTTACGCGTATGACAGGATACGGAGGACGGTTGTGGCGCACGTCTTCGGTGAACGCACTCTGGCCACACTGGAGCGTCTTCTGAGCCTGCTGTCGGCCTTTGAGGTCGTGGTATGGATGACGGATGGCTGGCCGCTGTATGAATCACGCCTGAAGGGAAAGCTGCACGTTATCAGCAAGCGTTACACTCAGCGCATTGAGCGACATAATCTGAATCTGAGACAATATCTGGCAAGGCTGGGACGGAAGTCACTGTCGTTCTCAAAATCGGTGGAGCTGCATGACAAGGTCATCGGGCATTATCTGAACATAAAACACTATCAGTAAGTTGGAGTCATTACCCGGAGTAACTTGTCAGAAACATCAATCTTCGTCATCATTTCAAAGAAAAATAATTAGTTAAAGCAGTCCGGGCTGATTGCCCGGACTGCTTACTATTTTAATGGATTGTTAATCTTTGCATATTCAAACGGACTGATACCCTTCTCCCGGTTCGCATCCAGAAAATCGGCCCACCATTGCAACATCAGTCGCCGTTCTTCCAGATGTTCTGCTTTATGGATATACGCAGCACGTACACCATTACGCTCCTGATGGCTCATCTGACGTTCCACAGCATCGCGGGACCACAAACCTGATTCAATCAATGCACTGCACGCCATCGCCCGGAATCCATGGCCACAGACTTCCTGGGTTGTGTCATACCCCATCACCCTCAGGGCTTTATTTACAGTATTTTCACTGATTGGTTTACGCGGGTCATGTGCACCCGTAAATATCAGACCATTTTCACCTGCCCATGTCTGAAGTTCTGTCAGTATGGCTACAGCCTGTTTGCTGAGTGGCACAAGATGTGGTGTTCGCATCTTGGAGCCCCGGTGTGAGAATTTTACGCCGGGCAGAGGTTCGCGTTCGGCTGGAATAGTCCACATGGCATTGTCAATATCAATTTCAGACCACCGGGCGTATCTGAGTTCACTGGAACGAATAAAAACCAGTAAATTCAGCGTAACGGCAAGCTGGGTGACAGGTTGCCCCTTGTAACTGCTAATACGCGACAAAAGTTCAGGCAGGCGAGAAAGATCAAGAGCGGGGCGATGCTGGCGTTTTACAGTGGTCAATGCGCCAGCCATATCCAGAGCAGGATTATATCTGATGATGCCAGACTGTACGGCATAACGCATTACAGCAGATATTCTTTGCTGCAGACGACTGGCGATTTCATAAATTTGTTTAGCTTCTGCGGCACGAACAGGGATAAGCAGGTCCGGGGTACGGAGTGTTGTGATATCCCGGTTGCCGATAAAGGGGAAAACGTGTGTCTCGAGGCTTTTGAGTACTTTATCGCTGTGTGATTGTGCCCATTGTTTATTACTGGCATGCCAGCGTCGTGCAATATGTTCAAAAGAGAGTTGTAAATCAGGGACTACTTTTTTAGCTCTTTTTTGTTCGCAAGGGTCAACTCCCTCCGAAATCAGTTTTCGGGCCTCATCCCGTTTTGTACGAGCTTCGGAGAGAGAAACTTCCGGATACACACCAAGTGCCAGGGTTTTCTCCTTACCCAGAATACGATAACGGAGACGCCAGTAACGGGAACCATTAGGATGAACCAGCAGGAACATGCCGGCCCCGTCAGTGAGTTTATAAGCCTTGTCAGTGGGCTTTGCAGCCCGGATTTTTGCGTCAGTCAGTGCCATAGTTCAGCCTTCTGAATGCGTTAAAGAGGGTACAAATTCTGTCGAACTGGGGTATACCCGCAATTATACCCACACAATGGGGTTGATGTGGGGGGAATCTGGTTGAGTTCGGTAGAATTGATTTGGAGGCAGAACGCTTAAATTGTGGCGTTCTGAAACGAAAAACGGACCTCCGTGGAGGTCCGTTGATATGAATTTGGTGCCCGGACTCGGAATCGAACCAAGGACACGGGGATTTTCAATCCCCTGCTCTACCGACTGAGCTATCCGGGCAACGGGGCGCATTAAACCGTATTCACGTCTGCCAGTCAATCAAATTTCGGGAAAAGATGTTCAACCGCTTAATATTGCGGCAATCTGCGCGATTATGCCTGAAGTTTGCACAAAACTTCCTGGCAATTTACCTATCAGACCTTCTATCTCAATGAGCAAAGGCTGACGAAAACGTTACGCGGCCTGTATTACTCCCGCACACTACCGCAAGTTGTGCACAAGCCTTTTCGACGTTTCCAGTAACTAACGGTGCAATTGCTGCGGCAGGACCCGCTGGTGTGTCGGGCGATGAGTTGGGCGGGCGGTTAACAGAGTATATTGCACCACCGTGGCGATGGTGCGTTTTAGAGACTGATGGCGCTGTGTTTACTCATTTCGGCCTTGCGGGCATGCTTGCTTAGGTCAGCGCACCGCCCATACGGCACTGAGCAAAGCGCAGGATATCTTCAGCCAGACGGTGTGCCGTTTCGACATCAGCATGGCTACGATTCACCAGCATGCGGCTCAGACAGCCCTCCAGCACCAGTTCCATCTGTTTGGCAACCATTGCAGGGTCGTCAACTTCCAGCGTCGTCAGCAGCTCATGGGTGAAGTCATGTGCCGCCTTTTTTTGCTGATCGGCTAACTGATGGATCGGATGCCCGGGAACGGGGTAAAACGTACAGGCGGCGATAAACAGGCAGCCTGGGTAGCGATTATTGCTCACGCATTCGGACAGCGCGGTGTAGCGTGCCAGTAATTTCTGTTCAGCGCTTAGGGTGTCATCCAGCAAAAGTTGACGCCGCCAGATATCCACCCGCTGGCTGAGGTAACGTAACGCATCGTACAGAATGGCCTCTTTGTCGGGCCAAAAGCGTTGTAGTTCATCAAGAGGATAATCGATACGTTCGGCCACCATTTCCAGTGTGGTATTGGCTATCCCTTGAACCTCAAGTAATTTCAGGGCTTCTCCCAGGACATCTTCACGTTGCACGGTATTCTCCTCCGTATTTCCTGTTGCAAGTGTCGCTCACGGTTGGCGATCGCGCAAATGTGCGCTGAAGGTCGCGGCATCCATAAAGCCGGTTACCCGAGCCTCCGGATGCTCTTTCCCCTCGGCGTCAAAGAACAAAATAGTCGGCAAACCTAAAACCTGTAGATGTTTCAGCAGAGCGACATCCTGGGCATTATTTGCAGTCACATCCGCCTGCAAAAGCACCGTGTCGCCTAGCGCTTGCTGAACCTGCTGATTGCTAAACGTATACTTCTCAAACTCCTTACAGGCCACGCACCAGTCAGCATACAGATCCAACATCACGGGCTTGCCTTTAGCTTGTGCCAGCGCCTGATTTAGCGCATCCACCGAAGCCACAGGCGTGAAGTTAAGGTGTGTCTGGGTTTGAGCATGCGGCACGCCGAACGCCCAGTCCTGCAATGGCCGTACGCTTACCAGCGCTGCAGCTAACAGGATAATTTGCACGATGCGCATCCAGGCGTGCTTTGCCTGCAGGCTGGTGATAAATGCCCAGCTAAAGAATGCGACGCCCAACAGCGACCACAGGCGAACGCCCCAGTCGTCGCCAATGATGCGTTCGAGTAAGAAGACGGGGAGCGCCAGAATGACAAAGCCAAAAGCGGTTTTGACATGTTCCATCCATGGGCCGCTTTTAGGTAACAGACGATTACCGAATACGGTAATTAGCATCAGAGGTAATCCCATCCCCAGCGCGTACAGATACAGCGTGCCGCCTCCCAGCCACATGTTCCCGCTCTGAGCGATATACAGCAAAATCGCGCTTAGCGGGGCCGTTGTACAAGGAGAACAGATGAGGCCGGCAATCGCCCCCATCGCAAAGACGCTACCGGGGGAACCGCCTTGCTGACGGTTACTCAACAATGTGAGGCGTGTTTGCAGCGATGAAGGGAGCTGCAGCGTGAACAAGCCAAACATCGAAAGGGCCAGCAGCGTAAAGACGACGGCAAGGCCAATCAGGACGTAAGGATGCTGTAGCGCAGCCTGGAACTGCAATCCGGCGGCCGCAACAACCAGACCCAGCGCGGTATAAGTGAGCGCCATTCCCTGGACGTAGATAAACGTCAGCAGCAGCGCGCGTCCGGTTGATAAGCGTTGTTTGCCGCCCAGCACGATACCGGAAATCAGCGGATACATCGGCAATACGCAAGGTGTAAACGCGATGCCAATTCCGATTAGCAATGCCCACAGCGCAGAGAAGGGAAGCTGGGTTGCGGGTTGTGGTCTCTCTTGCAAAGCATCGGTGGCAGGCACTGTCACAGGTGTCGCCCTGGTATCGGCAGACACTTCACTTAATGGCACCGTTTTAGTTTCAGGCGGATAGCAAAAACCGGCGTCGGCACAACCCTGGTATGTGACCGTTAATGTTGCGCCAGATTTAGCCTGATTAACCGTGACCGGGATAGTCAATTGTTTACGGTAAATCTCACTTTTGCCATAAAACTCATCTTCATGCCAGACGCCTGGCGGTAGTTTTACCTCGGCGATATCGGCCTGAGATGGCGTAATGCTTATCTGTTTGCGATACAGATAGTAGCCATCTTTAACCTGCCATGAGAGGTTCAGATCGTGTTGGTTTTGCTGAAAATCAAAAACAAACGCCCGATCGGCAGGAACAAACTGCGAGCGGCCAGGCGCGTCAAATAATCCGGCAAAGGTAGATGTGCTGCACAGCAGCAGGATCAGCGTAAGGATGCGTTGAGCCATGAGCGGTAATCAAAGTCTCCGTGAGTGACGGGTAAAACCAGAAGTTCAGGCGTTTGGTATGGATGATGTGACTTCAGGCAATCGAGAAGGGCTTGCTGGTGTGTGACGGTGGTTTTTAAAATCATCTGGACTTCATATTCCTGCTCCAGTTTACCTTCCCAATAATAGAGGGAGGTCGCGCCAGGCAGCAGCGTCACGCAGGCCGCCAGTTTTTCCGCCAGCACTTTGGCGGCCAGATCCTGGGCGGTTGCTTCATCCGGGGCGGTACAGAGCACCACAACGGTATCGGGGATGGAAATATCCTGACTCTTTACATCAAGCATAAACACCTCGAAAGAACAGAGTAACCAGCTAAAGAGTGGTCACTATACAACGGACGAGGGAAGGATGTTAGTTAAAGCGGGATGATGAGGAGGAGGAGGAACTGCAGGGCGCGAAGGCACCCTGCAGTAAAGTCTTACAGCATGAAGCTGCCCAGCAAGAAGCCGAAGCAGACAGCCAAAAGCACGCCCAGAGTACCTGGGATGAAGAACGGATGGTTAAAGACGAATTTACCGATGCGGGTTGTACCGGTGTCATCCATCTGCACCGCCGCAACCAGAGTTGGGTAGGTTGGCAGAATGAACAGGCCAGAAACAGCTGCGAAAGACGCAACAGCAGTCAGTGGGGAAACGTTCAGAGCCAGAGCCATCGGCATCAGTGCTTTAGCGGTTGCAGCCTGAGAGTACAGCAGCGCAGAGGCAAAGAAGAAGATGACAGCCAGCAACCACGGATGACCCTGAATTACGCTACCTGCAGTATCTTTGATCCAGTCAATGTTGTGAGATACGAAGGTATCACCCAGCCATGCAACACCCAGGATACAAATACAGGCGCTCATACCCGCTTTAAAGGTGCTGGAGTTCAGGATGGAGTCAGTTTCAACGCGGCAGACGATCGTAGTCAGCGTCGCGACGCTCAGCATGATGATCAGGATTGCGTTGGTGGTGTTCATCAGCGGTTTAGCGACCAGGCCGAGGCTTGGGCTGTTGATGATGGCGTATACAACTACGCAAATCACGCCCAGCAGGAACAACCAAACGGAGGTTTTCGCGCCAGCTTTGATTTCAACTTGTCTTTCACCACGCAGTTCAACCAAACCTTCTTCCAGACGCTTACGGTAAATCGGGTCGTCAGACAGTTTGGAGTTGAACAGCATCGTTACCAGGAAGGACATCACCAGAACGGCCAGCAGAGTGGACGGAATGACCACGGACAGCAGGTGAATGTAGCTGATGCCATGACCTTCCATTACGGAAGACATGTAAACCACAGCTGCGGAGATTGGCGACGCCGTAATCGCAATCTGTGCAGAAACCACTGCGGTAGAGAGCGGACGGCAAGGTTTGACACCTTGTTCCTTCGCGACTTCAGCGATAACCGGCAGAGTTGCCAGAGAGATGTTGCCGGTACCGGCAAAGATAGTCAGGAAATAGGTCACGATTGGTGCAAGGATCGTGATGTATTTCGGGTTTTTACGCAGCAGTTTTTCAGTTTGATGAACCAGATAGTCCAGACCACCGGCAATCTGCATGGCAGAGATGGCAGCGATAACCGCCATGATAATGGAAATAACATCGAACGGAATATTACCTGGTTTTACGCCAATAGCGGCAAGAACCAGAACACCCAGCCCACCTGCAAATCCAATACCGATACCCCCAAGTCTGGCACCTAAAAAGATTGCCAGCAAAACGATGATAAGTTCTAAAACTATCATATTAGCCTTCCTTGTTGTTTAACAAGTTGATATTAAATTGTTGTTTTTAAGTAACTTCGAGTAAGAAAAAAGGCACGTCATCATGACGTGCCTTCTCCGGTACTACCCTACACGATTACTGTTCGCTTTCATCAGTATAACGTTTTGCTTTATAAGCAGGGTGCATCAGGTTCTGTGCAGAGAAGATATCGTCCAGTTCAGACTCGGTCAACAGACCGCGTTCCAGGACAACTTCACGTACGCTCTTACCGGTTTCGGCACAAATTTTACCGACGATGTCGCCGTTGTGGTGACCGATGAACGGGTTGAGGTAAGTAACGATGCCGATGGAGTTGAATACAAACGCTTCACAGACTTCTTTGTTAGCAGTGATACCACTAACGCATTTTTCCAGCAGGTTGTAGCAAGCATTGCTCAGAATGTGAATGGATTCAAACATTGCCTGGCCAATGACCGGCTCCATTACGTTCAACTGCAGCTGACCAGCTTCAGATGCCATAGTAACGGTGATATCGTTACCGATGACTTTAAAGCAAACCTGGTTTACGACTTCTGGAACAACTGGGTTCACTTTTGCTGGCATGATAGAAGAACCAGCCTGCAGTTCCGGCAGGTTGATCTCGTTCAGACCAGCACGTGGGCCAGAGGAGAGCAAACGCAGGTCGTTACAGATTTTGGACATCTTAACAGCCAGACGTTTCAGTGCGCCGTGAACCATAACGTATGCGCCGCAGTCAGAAGTTGCTTCAATCAGGTCTTCTGCCGGAACACAGGCGAAGCCAGTGACTTCAGCCAGTTTCTGTACTGCCAGCGGGGAGTATTCTTTCGGCGTGTTCAGACCCGTACCGATTGCAGTTGCACCGAGGTTAACTTCCAGCAGCAGCTCAGCGGTACGACTAATGTTTTTCACTTCTTCTTTCAACAGTACGCTGAAAGCATGGAATTCCTGACCGAGGGTCATCGGTACAGCATCCTGCAGCTGGGTACGGCCCATTTTCAGGATGTCCTGGAATTCAACAGCTTTTTGTTCGAAGCCTTCACGCAGCTGGTTCAGGGCATCGATCAGTTTGATGATGGATGCGTATACCGCGATACGGAAGCCAGTTGGGTAAGCGTCGTTGGTAGACTGACATTTGTTAACGTGGTCGTTCGGGTTCAGGTACTGATATTCACCTTTCTGGTGACCCATCAGTTCCAGACCGATATTGGCCAGCACTTCGTTGGTGTTCATGTTGACGGAGGTACCCGCACCACCCTGGTAAACATCTACCGGGAATTGATCCATGCATTTTCCGTTATTCAGGACTTCATCACACGCCGCGATGATGGCATTTGCCACACTCTTAGGAATGGTTTGCAGCTCTTTGTTGGCCATTGCCGCTGCCTTTTTAACCATTACCATACCGCGAACAAATTCAGGAATGTCGCTGATTTTGTTGTTGCTAATGTAGAAGTTTTCAATCGCTCTCAGAGTGTGAACACCGTAGTAGGCGTCCGCTGGAACTTCCCTGGTACCCAACAAGTCTTCTTCGATACGAATGTTGTTTAACATGTGAACCTTCTTTTTCAAGCTGCCAATGATTTGACTAAACACACAGGATATATGTGATTTCGATTGTTTCTCGACCGACGATTATCCCCTGCATCGGTCTGATACTCGAGATCATATGCTGGTTCAGGATTTCTACCGTAATCTGGATCACTTAAAGCGTGGAATTTACCCCTTATTTATTATTCTGTGAAATGGATCACCCCTTTAGGATTAATACTAAAAATAAGTGTACAAGCGACTTGAAATTTTGCTAACCACCTCAACATCTAATTGATGTGAGTCACATAATTCATCGGGCAGGCGTTGAAAAAAACGACTGTTATTGACAGGAGAACCCTTTGCGCTGGATACCATTAATTGCCATTTTTCTCTATGTTTACATAGAGATATCTATTTTTATTCAGGTTGCCCATGTCCTGGGTGTCCTGATGACGCTGATTTTGGTTATTTTTACGTCGGTTATCGGTATGTCTCTGGTTCGTAACCAGGGATTTAAAAATTTTTTACTGATGCAACAAAAAATGGCGGCTGGTGAAAGTCCTGCTGCAGAAATGATCAAGAGCGTGTCGCTGATCATTGCTGGTCTGCTGTTGGTACTGCCCGGTTTTTTCACCGATTTCCTCGGTCTTCTTCTTTTATTACCCCCGGTGCAAAAACATCTGACGATGAAACTGCTGCCGCATTTGCGTTTTTCGCGTATGCCGGGCGGTGGTTTCAGCGCCGGAACTGGGGGCGGTGAGACCTTTGATGGCGAATTTCAGCGCAAAGACGACGATCGCAACCGTATTGATCATAAAGACGATCCTCGGGATTAAGCATCAGTATGCGGGCCGGATAAGCGTGAGCACCATCCGGCAAAATGCTTATCTGCCGGATGACGGCGTCAACGTCGCCTTATCCGGCCTGCGGGGTAAAAACAGCCACAGCCCTGCCAGCATAATCAGCGCATACAGGCTCTTCCAGCCAACCATTGCCAACAGCAGCAGACACAGTAGACCGCCAATGACCGCCAGCATGCGATAATGCCCTTTCAGTAATCGACATCCCGCCAGCATGCACAGCAAATAAATCATAATAAAGATGCCGTTAGCATAGATGATTAACGCATCGAGATTGATTTTCAGCATATAGATGCACAACGTACTGATCACGCAGCAGCCCAATACGGCGTTTAGCGCATTGCGCGGAAGGTGGCGGGGTGACAGACGCGCCAGATGACTTTCCGGCTTATATTGCGCTTGCGACCAGACCAGCCTGGCGAAACTTTGAATATAAATGTTGAGACTGGCAAAACAGGCCAGATAACCAATGATGCAGGCGACCCACAGTGCCTGTACGCCAAATAACTGCACGACGATCTCTGGCAGTGAGGCCGCCGCCGCCATTTGCTCACCGTAGGCGTCAAAATGAAGCACGACGACGGTGCATGCCCAATAAACAGAGCCCGCAAGCAGCAGGCCGATCATCAGCGCGCGCGGGAAATCCCGCTCCGGGTTTTTGAATTCAGATGCCAGATGGGCAAACGCTTCAAGGCCAACAAAACACCAGAACATCACCGACAGCGCGGCGAACAGTCCGGGGAACTCAATCTCGGTTATCGCAGGGAAGGGGATTTCGCCAGGTTTCACATCGCCCGCCCACCAGATGGCGACAATGAGGGCAACAATCAATCCGGCAATGACCGTTTGCAGATTAGCGCTAGAGCTGGCACCGTGGGAGCCGATATACCAAACCAATGCCAGCGTACCGAGCTCTGCCAACAGAAGCTGTTCGTCATGCCAGCCAAACATCGCCTGACCAAATCCGGCGGCAATATGTAATGCCGCGGGCAAGCCGACGGGAATCACCGACAAAAATAGCCATCCGGTGACGCGCTCCAGGCGTGAGCCAAAGGCCATACCAACAAAATGCGCCACGCCACCCGCGCTGGGAAAATGACGACCCAGTACGGCAAAGACAATCGCCACGGGAAAGACTAAAACAATCAGCACCGGCCAGGCCCACAGGCTGTTGTTGCCAGCCACCAGCGCGGCTAGCGCAGGGACGGCGAAAACGCCTGTACCTAGCAATGATGTCGACAACAGGCCAATGCCCTGAGCCAGTCCCAGCTCTTGTTTCAGTCCGCTCATAAGTTGTTATCCGGTTATGCCCATTGACCGGGCTACAGCGCAGATTTTTGATGGTATCACAATCGTATTTGCTTATGACGACGTGACTGAAATCGTTATAAAATGTGATGCGCGTCGGCGTTTTGACGGAATTTTCTGCTGATATAAATTTTTTTTCGCTTGCCCCCTTGAAGGTACAAAGCCCCATCCCCATTTCTCTGGTCACTAGCCGGGAAACCGTTCACGGGCCGGCGTCACCCATAACTGATAAAGACTTTCTCAAAGGAGAGCTATCAATGAGTATTCGTCCGTTACATGATCGTGTGATCGTCAAACGTAAAGAAGTTGAATCTAAATCTGCTGGCGGCATCGTACTGACCGGTTCTGCAGCAGGTAAGTCAACTCGTGGCGAAATCATCGCTGTCGGTAAGGGCCGCATCCTGGACAACGGTACCGTACAGCCGCTGGACGTTAAAGTCGGCGATATCGTTATTTTCAACGATGGCTACGGTGTTAAATCTGAGAAGATCGACAATGAAGAAGTGTTGATCATGTCTGAAAGTGACATCCTGGCAATTGTTGAAGCCTAATCCGCGAACGACACTGAACATACGAATTTAAGGGAAAGAGAAAATGGCAGCTAAAGACGTAAAATTCGGTAACGACGCTCGTGTGAAAATGCTGCGCGGCGTAAACGTACTGGCAGATGCAGTGAAAGTTACCCTCGGTCCAAAAGGCCGTAACGTAGTTCTGGATAAATCTTTCGGTGCACCGACCATCACTAAAGATGGTGTTTCCGTAGCCCGTGAAATCGAACTGGAAGACAAGTTCGAAAACATGGGGGCGCAGATGGTGAAAGAAGTTGCCTCTAAAGCGAACGACGCTGCAGGCGACGGTACCACCACCGCAACCGTACTGGCGCAGTCCATCATCACTGAAGGTCTGAAAGCCGTTGCTGCGGGCATGAACCCGATGGATCTGAAACGTGGTATCGACAAAGCTGTCGCTGCTGCCGTTGAAGAACTGAAAGCACTGTCCGTACCGTGCTCTGACTCTAAAGCGATTGCTCAGGTTGGTACTATCTCCGCTAACTCCGACGAAACCGTAGGTAAACTGATCGCTGAAGCGATGGACAAAGTCGGTAAAGAAGGCGTGATCACCGTTGAAGACGGTACCGGTCTGCAGGACGAACTGGACGTGGTTGAAGGTATGCAGTTCGACCGTGGTTACCTGTCTCCTTACTTCATCAACAAGCCGGAAACTGGCGCAGTAGAACTGGAAAGCCCGTTCATCCTGCTGGCTGACAAGAAAATCTCCAACATCCGCGAAATGCTGCCGGTGCTGGAAGCAGTAGCAAAAGCCGGTAAACCACTGCTGATCATCGCTGAAGATGTTGAAGGCGAAGCGCTGGCAACTCTGGTTGTTAACACCATGCGCGGTATCGTGAAAGTCGCGGCGGTTAAAGCGCCAGGCTTCGGCGACCGTCGTAAAGCGATGCTGCAGGATATCGCTACCCTGACCGGTGGTACCGTTATCTCTGAAGAGATCGGTATGGAGCTGGAAAAAGCAACTCTGGAAGATCTGGGTCAGGCGAAACGCGTTGTTATCAACAAAGACACCACCACCATCATTGATGGCGTGGGTGACGAAGCTGCAATCCAGGGGCGCGTGACTCAGATTCGTCAGCAGATCGAAGAAGCAACTTCTGACTACGACCGTGAAAAATTGCAGGAGCGCGTAGCGAAACTGGCAGGCGGCGTTGCGGTTATCAAAGTTGGTGCTGCGACTGAAGTTGAAATGAAAGAGAAGAAAGCCCGCGTTGAAGATGCCCTGCACGCGACTCGTGCTGCGGTAGAAGAAGGCGTGGTTGCTGGTGGTGGTGTTGCGCTGATTCGTGTAGCGTCTAAGATTGCCGGTCTGAAAGGTCAGAACGAAGACCAGAACGTAGGTATCAAAGTTGCGCTGCGCGCAATGGAATCTCCGCTGCGTCAAATCGTACTGAACTGCGGCGAAGAACCGTCTGTAGTGGCTAACACCGTGAAAGCGGGTGACGGTAACTACGGTTACAACGCTGCAACTGAAGAATACGGTAACATGATCGACATGGGTATCCTGGATCCAACCAAAGTAACGCGTTCAGCTCTGCAGTACGCGGCTTCTGTTGCGGGTCTGATGATCACCACCGAGTGCATGGTTACTGACCTGCCGAAAGGCGATGCGCCTGACTTAGGTGCTGCTGGTGGTATGGGCGGCATGGGTGGAATGGGCGGCATGATGTAATTTAATCTTCATACTTCAAGCCGCAGGATTATTGGCTGCATTCGTTTACCCCAGTCACTTACTCATGTAAGTACCAGGGGATTCATGAACTTGCCGCCTGCCTGCAACTTGAATTATTTGATTAAATACGTATCTCGCGAAAAATGAGAAACCCTCGGGCAGAAATGTCCGGGGGTTTTTCTTTTGGTCATCTTTTTAGTATATGATTCAGCTACGGACATAACGTCCAGCTCATTGATTATGGGGAATGACATGCACGTGAAATATTTAGCAGGGATCGTTGGTGCCGCGCTACTGATGGCGGGTTGTAGCTCCAGCAACGAACTGAGTTCAGCCGGGCAAAGCGTACGCTTCGTCGAAGAGAAGCCTGGCGCAGAGTGTCAACTGATTGGCACTGCAACCGGTACGCAAAGCAACTGGCTTTCTGGCCAGCACGGCGAAGAGGGTGGCTCTATGCGTGGCGCAGCAAACGATCTGCGTAACCAGGCTGCGGCAATGGGTGGTAACGTGATTTATGGCGTCAGCAGCCCATCACAGGGAATGCTGTCCAGCTTTGTTCCTACTGCCAGTGAAATGACCGGGCAGGTTTATAAGTGCCCAAATTGATAAATGCTGTTGATGCCTGATGGCGACGCTAAATGTCTTATCAGGCCTACGATACAAATTCGTCGGCCTGATAAGCGCAGCGACATCAGGCATTTTGAGCGTTATGCGCTGACTGAGCGCGTAAATGATGCAGCGCGCGCAGGCACTGATCCTGATTGAGCTTTTGCGCCTTATCACGCGTTAACGTTCTGACAAACACCTGGCACGGTACACCAGCAAGCTTTTTCAGCCGTGGGCTGAAATCGAGAAGACGGCGAGTAATGGCTTCGGCCTCTTTGCTGCCGGAAGGGGCGCGAGTTTTTACTACCGAACCACAGAACTGGGCTTTTCCTTGATCATCTGTATAGCGGTAAATAATCGCCAGATAATGATTAAACAGGCTTTGTTTCCATTCGGGGTGCGTATAAGAGTCGTATTCCAGATTGTCGTTTTCTTGGCAATCAACATCGTACAGCGGCAGGAAATCCAGCAGCGATGTAATTCGTAGCGCTAATTCCCGCATGCCAGCATTATTTATTGCATGAATAAAAGCATGGACCAGCACCCGAATCTGTCGTTCATTAATCAGTAATTCACACGTTTGTCCATCATGCAGTGTCAGAGAAAATGTTAAGTTTTCGCCTTTGTCATCCACTAACATCAGCGAATTTATGCGGCGATTAATGTCGGCATTTTTTAGCTCATCTTCCTGAATCAAAGGAATATTTTCGTGCATCTTTTGGCTGACTTTATCGCATTCCTTCTCATATTGCGCATGCTCTTTTTCGCTAAGCTGATGTTTGACGGATAGCCTGCTTTCCAGGGCGATAAGCAGATCTCTTAGCCCAAGCGGAGAAAGAAAAAATAACGACGTTTTATTCTTTGGTTCTTTTATCTTTAATGCTAAAGCAATAAATTCATTCTTTTTATGAATAACACCGGTATTGATGCCCTTAATACTTATAGCCATAAAAGGTTCTCCCTAACCATATATTTATTAATATTCTGAATTCGGTTCTACTAATACAAATTATGAATTAATGACTTTATAGCGCTAATTAAAATAGCACAGATTAAAAGCGTGGCTCCACTTGTGAGGATTTAAATAATAAGTAATCGTGGTGAGTGTCCGAAATCGGACACTCAATAATGGTTATTGTTGGCGTAGTTGCAGATCCAACGGCGTTTTACTTGGCTCTCCGCCAATTTCACGCGCCAGTTTGGGGACCATATAGCCGGAAACCAACGTCAGCAGTTCACGCATAATGTGACGTGCCTCATCGTCGCTGACCATAAAGTGGGCGGCACCTTGCACTTTGTCCAGTACGTGCAGGTAATAGGGCATCACCCCCGCATCAAACAGAGTGTTGCTCAGGTTCGCCAGCGTTTGTGCGTTATCGTTCACGCCACGCAGCAAAACGCTTTGGTTGAGTAGGGTGACGCCAGCGGTACGCAGTCGGACCATCGCCTGATGAAACGCCTCATCGACCTCATTGGCGTGGTTAATGTGGTTGACCAGCAGAATCTGCAGGGAGGAACGCGCAAAGCGCTGGGCCAGTCCTTCAGTAATGCGCGCGGGGATCACAATCGGCAAACGGCTGTGAATGCGCAGACGCTTAATGTGCGGGATGGCTTCCAGTTGCGTGAGTAACCAGTCCAGTTCATGGTCCTTGGCCATTAGCGGATCACCACCGGAGAAGATAATCTCATCCAGCTCAGGATGCGCGCTAATGTAGTCTAGGGCGACCTGCCAGTTGCGCTTATTGCCCTGGTTTTCGGCATACGGGAAGTGTCGGCGGAAGCAATAGCGACAATTTACCGCGCAACCGCCTTTAACCAACAACAGCGCCCGATTGCGATATTTATGCAGCAAACCGGGGACCACGCTGTGCTGTTCTTCCAGCGGATCGGTCGAGTAGCCAGGTGCAGCAACAAACTCTTCCTGGGAAGTAAGTACCTGACGCAAAAGCGGATCGTCCGGATTGCCTTTTTCCATACGAGCAATAAAGGCGCGCGGTACGCGCAGGGCGAAAAGTCGTCTCGCGTCGCGTCCGGCCAACAGTTTTTCATCTGCGTCTATATTCAAAAGATGCAGAAGTTCATCAGGATCGGTCACAACATCGGCAAGTTGCGATAACCAATCTTCTCTGGATGGGGTATTTAGGGTTACAATATGCGCCATTTTGTGGCTTAGCTACCAGTTAACAATTTTCAGAGGGCCTTATGGCAACGTACTATAGCAACGATTTTCGTGCTGGTCTTAAAATCATGTTGGACGGCGAACCTTATGCGGTTGAAGCCAGCGAATTCGTTAAACCAGGTAAAGGCCAGGCATTTGCGCGCGTTAAGCTGCGTCGCCTGCTGACCGGTACTCGCGTAGAGAAAACCTTCAAGTCTACCGACTCCGCTGAAGGCGCAGACGTAGCCGACATGAACCTGACCTTCCTGTATAGCGACGGTGAGTTCTGGCACTTTATGAATAACACCACTTTCGAACAGCTGGCTGCAGACGAGAAAGCGGTAGGCGATAACGCTAAATGGCTGCTGGACCAGGCTGAATGCATCGTGACCCTGTGGAACGGTCAGCCGATCTCCGTGACTCCGCCAAACTTCGTTGAGCTGGAAGTCGTTGAAACTGACCCAGGTCTGAAAGGCGATACCGCTGGTACTGGCGGCAAACCGGCTACTCTGTCTACTGGCGCAGTCGTTAAAGTTCCGCTGTTCGTACAGATCGGTGAAGTGATCAAAGTGGATACTCGCTCCGGCGAATACGTTTCTCGCGTAAAATAAGATATCTATTTGATCTTATGGCGCAGGTTGCTGCGCCATACTTTTTCCAGGGCAGGAATGATGAAACGTCTTCTCAGTCTTGTAATGCTCATCCTTTTCACCAGCACTCTCCTGGCGGGTTGTAATACCGCGCGCGGCTTCGGTGAAGACATCAAACATCTTGGCAATTCAATCTCTCACGCCGCCAGCTAACACTCTCTCATAGTCTTAAAAACGGTTGTTTATCCATCACACTTGCGGATCTTGTCTATTATTAATGAGCTATACACAAACAATATTGGTTAGAAAAGGAAGACGTTATGGTTAAAAAGACAATTGCTGCGATCTTTTCTGTGTTGGTTCTTTCTTCAGTGTTGACTGCGTGCAATACAACGAAAGGTGTTGGGCAGGATATCTCTGAAGGCGGTAGCGCAATCTCTGGTGCAGCGACAAAAGCTCAACAATAATCATGAACGGTACGACGTCACGTCGTACCGTTAATTCCCCTTCCCGGGGAGTGAGAGAAACGGCGAGAAGCGGTTCCCTATGTGCAGTTTCATGCGGATATTCCGTTTATAGGTGTAGACCGTCTTGCCATGAATGCTGAGTGCGGCGGCTATCGCATTGTTACTCACACCATCCATCCACATCGACAATACTTTCTCCTCCTGCGGCGTAAGCAGCGGAGTCGCGTTTTCGGCTATTTCTAATGTGGGGCGAAGCTCTAGCGCCTCCTGAATCGTGTGTGAGAGCGCGTTCAGCGTGGTGTGCTTGGTTAAGACCGAATAGGCGACGGATTGAGAGGAAGCCATTGAGGTGTGCTGTCTTTCAACTGATTGCAGTAAAATCAGCGGGATGACGCCGCAGCTCATGAAAAAGGGTTTAATTGGCGGACTGGTATGCGTCTCGCTAATAAAACTGTATAAATCCGCGATCACCAGATGCGGCTTCCACTGCAAAATATGCTCTTTTGCTAACAGGAGATTATTGATCCCTGACACAAGAAATGAGGAGCTGAACCTGCCAGAATGATTAAGCAAGGCCTCAATCCCTGTGCGGGTAAAGTGGCACCGGTCAATCACTAAAATTTTAAGCATAACCTTTTCGCATTCAGAAGAGAGGCAATCGACTTTCCGGATTCAGAAAGCCCTTCATCATAGAGAACTCCGATGAGTGCCAAATGCGGGAACTACGCCGCTAATTATGCTTAATTCTTGCTTTTAGCGGGCAGCGAATAAAAAGGTTGAAATTCATTTTCTCTCGGGCAAAAATGCCATTTCACACATCAGCTTTGCAGGACGACCTGCAAACGCTTCTTTCACCGGGGACGGCCCCATTGTTCTGGAGCCTGATATGTCCTGGATCGTTTTATTAATTGCAGGTCTGCTCGAAGTTGTCTGGGCGATTGGCCTGAAATATACCCACGGTTTTACGCGTTTGACGCCAAGCATTATCACTATTGTGGCAATGATCGTCAGTATCGCCATGCTCTCCTGGGCAATGCGTACGTTGCCTGTAGGAACCGCCTATGCCGTATGGACCGGTATCGGCGCAGTCGGGGCGGCCATTACAGGGATTCTGCTGCTGGGTGAATCTGCCAGCCCGGCGCGGTTACTGAGCCTCGGGCTGATTGTGGCCGGTATTATTGGCCTCAAGCTGAGCACCCACTAAGCGCCAGGCTGTTTTACCCAAATCAGCTTATTCACCTCAAACCCTTCCCGGGTCGCGATGGCCAGCATTTGCTGTTTCATTTCATCTGAAATAGTAGGGGTCCGTGAAAGGATCCACAGGTAGTCGCGATCCGGCCCGCAAACCAGCGCGTGACGATATTCCCTGTCGAGGGCAATCACGTTATACCCGCCATAGAAGGGGCCAAAAAACGAGACCTTGAGCGCAGCGCGGTTTGGGTCGCCAGTGAAGTAGGCTTTCCCCTCCGTTTTCTGCCACATTCCTCTGTCCGGGTTATAGCCCTTGTTAATAACATTGATACCGCCGTCGTCGCGCAGGCTGTAGGTAGCAGTCACTTTTTCCAGTCCGCGCTCGAATCGATGGTCGAAACGCGCAATTTCATACCAGGTGCCCAGATAGCGTGTGGCATCAAAGTTATTTACTACGGTAACACCTTTCGGTGGTGTTGGGGTGCTGCAAGCGACAACCAGAAATGCAGCCGTAACTGCAGCAACGACGGGCAGAATGCGCATGGGATTTTCCTTGCTGGATTTTTGTTAAGTGTAGATGACAGCAGGAAAAAAAGAGAAAGAAAGGAAGCCCGATATCCAGGGCCTCCTTGTCCGTTACTGCAGTTTTTCAAGAATGCGCCAGGCGGCCTCGACGCGAACAGGGTTTGGGTAGCTCTTATTTGCCAGCATCACGATGCCAAGGTTTTTTTCTGGAACGAAAGCAACGTAGCTGCCGAATCCGCCAGTGGAGCCCGTTTTATGCACCCATGAGGCTTTCACGGCAGGCGCGGGCGGGTTTACCTCAACGGCAGGAAGCGCTGCCAGTGCCACTTTGCTGTCGCTACCGCTAATTATCGAGTTGGCCTTCACCGGCCAGTTCAGCATCTCCCAGCCCAGGCCCTGGTACATATCGCCAATACGCCAGTAACGTGACTGCGCAAGCTCGATGCCCTGCTGGAGCGTTTTCTCCTGAACCTGGCTGGCGTCCATGTTGGCCTGAACCCAACGGGTCATATCGATAACGCTCGATTTCACCCCGTAGGCTTCAGCATCAAGTTGGCCAGGGGATACATGCACAGGCTTTCCTTCGCGATAACCCCAGGCATAATCTTTTTGTTCGCTCTGCGGAACCGTAATCCAGGTATGCGCCAGTTTTAAGGGGTGCAGGACGCGTTTGGTCATCGCCTCTTCGTAGCTCATGCCTGAGGGGGTCACCGCCAGGGCGCCAAACAGACCAATGCTGGAGTTAGCATAAAGACGTTTAGCGCCTGGGGCCCATTGCGGCTGCCAGTTTTGATAAAAGCGTAGTAACGCGGCTTTATCCGTAACGTCGTCCGGAACCTGAAGCGGCAGGCCGCCTGCCGTGTAGGTGGCTAAGTGCAGCAGGCTGATACCCTGCCACTGCTTACCCGTCAGTTCAGGCCAGTACTGCGTGACCGGAGCGCTGAGCTTAATTTCGCCGCGGGCGATAGCATCGCCGCCCAGCACGCCGTTGAACGTTTTACTGACCGATCCGAGTTCAAACAGCGTTTGTTGAGTGACTGGACGGTTATTGGCGATATCGGCTTTACCCCAGGTAAAGTAATAAGGTTTCCCCTGATAGATAATCGCAACGGCCATACCCGGAATAGCCTGCTCCTGCATCAGCGGTGTGATGGTGCGGTTAACGATATCGGCAATTTGTTGTTCTGTTTTTGCGGCGGCAAACGTGGAGAAAGAAGCTGTCAGCAGCAGCGCGCAGCATATCGATTTTTTCATCATGAAATCAGTTCCGTAATTAAAAGCGAAAGGGTGTCCGGGCCCGTCAGACGTAATCAGTGTGTTTGATTTGCACCGTGTTGACAAACGGTTAAATTTAGCAGCAGATATAAGTTTTTCTAACAGGCCAGATAATGACGCGTAGCTATATCCCCCTTAATTCGCTGCGGGCTTTTGAAGCAGCGGCCAGACATCTCAGCTTTACCCGCGCTGCAATTGAGCTCAACGTGACGCATTCTGCAATAAGCCAGCATGTGAAAGCGCTGGAGCAACAGCTGAATTGTCAGCTTTTTGTGCGTGGTTCTCGAGGGTTAATGTTGACGACTGAAGGGGAAAGTCTGTTACCTGTACTTAATGACTCTTTCGATCGTATGGCGGGGGTGCTGGATCGTTTTGCCACTAAACAGACTCAGGAAAAACTAAAAATTGGCGTGGTGGGGACCTTTGCGGTCGGCTGTCTTTTCCCTCTGTTGAGCGATTTTAAGCGCCACTGTCCGCATATTGATTTGCATATTTCCACCCACAATAACCGTGTGGATCCCGCCGCCGAAGGGCTGGATTATACTATTCGCTACGGAGGAGGAGCCTGGCACGATACCGATGCGCAATATTTGTGTAGCGCGCTGATGTCTCCGCTGTGTTCACCGACATTGGCCTCGCAGATTAAAGCACCTGTGGACATCCTGAAATTTCCGTTATTACGATCGTATCGGCGTGATGAATGGACGCTTTGGATGCAGGCCGCTGGAGAAGCGCCTCCGTCACCGACGCACAACGTGGTGGTGTTTGACTCGTCCGTCTCAATGCTGGAAGCCGCGCAGGCGGGGATTGGTGTGGCAATTGCACCGGTAAGAATGTTCACGCATTTGCTCAGTAGTGAACGTATCGTGCAGCCTTTTCTAACGCAGATTGATCTGGGGAGTTACTGGATAACGCGTTTACAATCTCGTCCGGAGACGTCCGCGATGCGTGAGTTTTCCCGCTGGTTGACCGGGATGCTGCACTAATAAAAAGGCCCGCCATTGGCGGGCCTGATAATTAACGCATGCGATTAGATGGTCAGGATCCCAATAGCCGTTACAACGGTCAGGATAGCTGCCAGTCCGTAGAATACCCATTTGCCCGCAGGCACGTGGATTTTCAGGTCATGCATCGCGTGGTGCATACGGTGTAAACCACACCACAGCGGCAGAACGATCATCAGGAACAGAAACGCACGTCCGATGAAGCTCTGAGCGAATGCCAGTACGCGTTCATAGCTGAAAGCATCAGGAACAAAGCCCAGCGGCAGCATAATGCCGACCAGCAGGATCATCACCGGCGCAATGATTGCGCTCCACATACCGCCTGCACCAAACAGGCCCCAGAATACGGGTTCGTCAGAGCGTTTTGGATTTGGATTAATCATTCCGGACTCCTTACCAGAACAGGGCAACAAACAGTATTACTACTGTCGCAACCACAGTAACTGCCCAGAGACCTTTGATGATCGGCTCTGGCCCCATTTTTTCGTCTTTTACGATGATGTTGGCAGCTTTTGGCGCCAGCTCAAACCAGGTTTTGGTATGCAGCAGCGCTGCTGCCAGGGCGATAATATTCAGGATCACCACCACCGGGTTTTGCAAAAAGGCGACAAAGCCCATCCAGGACTCTGCACCATGCTTGAGTGCAAACAGGCCGATAATCAGTTCAATGCTGAACCAGACTGCCGGAACCGCCGTGCCTTCGCGCAGCATGTAAAAACGATAAAATGGCAGCTTTTTCCACCAGGTGGACGTCATTGGTCGCACATAGGGTTTGCGTTTAGTCGTCATCGTGCACTCCTTAGCGTGGTTTCAGGGTAGCGATAAGAAAGTCTTTTGAACTTTCAACTTTACCCTGCTGAATGGCCGCAGCCGGATCGACGTGTTTCGGGCAGACTTCGGAGCAGTAGCCCACAAAAGTACAGGACCAGACGCCGTTCGGGCTGTTCAACTGAGCCATACGCTCCTTCTTACCGTGGTCGCGGCTATCTTCGTTGTAACGATGCGCCAGCGTAATCGCAGCCGGTCCAATGAACTCTGGGTTCAGGCCGAACTGCGGGCACGCGGCGTAGCACAGACCACAGTTGATGCAACCGGAGAACTGATGATACTTCGCCATCTGCGCCGGAGTCTGGGTGTTTGGACCCTGATCCGGTGTACGCGGGTTACCGATGATGTACGGTTTGATCGCTTCCAGGCTTTCGATAAAGTGCGTCATGTCGACGACCAGATCGCGCTCAATCGGGAAGTTGCCCAGCGCTTCAACCTTCATGCCGCTGGTGTAATCACGCAGGAAGGTTTTGCACGCCAGTTTAGGTACATTGTTGACCATCATGCCGCAGGAGCCGCAGATCGCCATACGGCAGGACCAGCGGTAGCTCAGGTCCGGTGCCAGGTTATCCTTGATGTAGCCCAGCGCATCCAGCAGTGACGTGGTTTCATCATAAGGAACTTCGTAGAAAGCACTGTGCGGCGCGGTATCGGTTTCCGGGTTATAGCGCACCACCTCAACTTTCAGGTTTTTCATCTCAGCCATTCGCCTTCTCCTTCTTATCGGCTGCTTCCGCTTCGCCACCGTAAACACGTTTAGCCGGTGGCAGAGTGGTGATTTTCACGTCGCTGTATTCCAGGCGAGTCGTGCCGTCAGCATCGCGGAAGGCGAGGGTGTGTTTGAGGAAGTTCACATCGTCACGCTCGGTGCAGCCTTCATCCAGACGCTGATGCGCGCCGCGGGATTCTTTACGCGCCAGAGCAGAGTGCGCCATACATTCAGCAACGTTCAGACCGTGACCCAGTTCGATGGTGTACAGCAGGTCGGTGTTGAAGACGCTGGAGGTATCAGTGATACGGACGTGCTTGAAGCGTTCCTGCAGCTCCGCCAGTTTATCAACGGTTTTCTGCATGAGTTCCGGTGTACGGTAGATACCGCAACCTTCTTCCATGGACAGGCCCATTTCGTCACGGATCTTAGACCAGTTTTCGTTACCTTCCTGGTTAACCAGATCTTTCAGACGTTTTTCAACGCCAGCAACCTGCGCATCGAGCGCGGCACTGTTTGCAGCGCCAGCCGTTGCAGCACGTTCTGCAGCCTGTTCACCGGCCATACGACCGAAGACCACCAGTTCCGCCAGGGAGTTAGAACCCAGACGGTTAGCGCCATGCAGACCAACAGAGGAACATTCGCCCACAGCGAACAGACCTTTAATGCGGGTTTCACAGTGCTGATCGGTTTCGATACCGCCCATGGTGTAGTGCGCGGTAGGACGTACCGGGATCGGCTCTTTAACCGGATCGACACCCACGTAGGCTTTCGCCAGTTCGCAGATGAACGGTAAACGTTCGAGCAGTTTTTTCTCGCCGAGGTGACGCAGGTCGAGGTGAACCACATCGCCACGCGGGGTGGAAATGGTGTTGCCTTTACGCCATTCGTGCCAGAAAGCCTGAGAAACTTTGTCGCGCGGACCGAGTTCCATGTATTTGTTTTTCGGTTCGCCCAGCGGGGTTTCCGGACCCATGCCGTAATCTTGCAGATAACGGTAGCCGTTTTTGTTGACCAGGATACCGCCTTCACCACGGCAGCCTTCGGTCATCAGGATACCAGAGCCTGGCAGACCCGTCGGGTGATACTGAACGAATTCCATATCACGCAGCGGAACGCCGTGGCTCAGCGCCATGCCCATACCGTCGCCAGTTACGATGCCGCCGTTGGTGTTGTAACGGTAAACACGACCTGCGCCGCCCGTTGCCATCACAACAGCATTAGCACGGATCTGCATCAGCGTGCCTTCCATCATGTTCATGGCAACCAGGCCGCGAGCATGGCCATCATCAACCAGGATATCCAGAACGAAGTGTTCGTCAAAGCGCTGAATCTGCGGGAACTGCAAAGATGTTTGGAACAGCGTATGCAACATGTGGAAGCCGGTTTTATCCGCGGCAAACCAGGTACGCTCGATTTTCATACCGCCGAAGCGACGTACGTTGACGCTACCGTCTTCACGGCGGCTCCATGGGCAGCCCCATTGTTCCAGTTGCGTCATTTCAGTTGGGCAGTGGTGGACAAAGTAATCCACGACATCCTGCTCACACAGCCAGTCTCCGCCTGCTACCGTATCGTGAAAATGGTAGTCAAAGCTGTCATGATCCTGCGCGACAGCAGCAGAGCCGCCTTCGGCAGCAACGGTATGGCTGCGCATTGGGTACACTTTTGAGATCAGTGCGATTTTAGCGTTGGGATTTGCTTGTGCGGCAGCAATTGCAGCACGTAATCCCGCGCCACCGGCGCCTATAATGGCAAGATCGGCTTGAAAGGTTTGCACGACATTCCTCCAGATTGTTGTTATTTCATTCCTGCCTGAAATCAGATGCTTCATCGGCTTCAAACAGGTTATGAACGCGTTTCCACTGCTCCTTTATAGGTACAATAGTATAGTCTCAGGGATGTGCGGGAAATTTGACGTGTTCGATTTTTTTAGCGTGTCAAAGGGGGGAATTATCATTGAATTTGATTAATTTAATTACTAAACCACCCCATGTCGCTTTTTTTATCCAATTGCCAGTGTGGATTATTGGCGTGCGAAATTTGTCTCGTTAACGCGATACGAGTAGACTTCGTGCCCTTGTCTTAAATCGGAGAAACAACCATGAGCGAAACGGCAACCTGGCAGCCGAGCGCGTCCATCCCCAATCTGTTAAAACGTGCAGCAATTATAGCGGAGATTCGCCGCTTTTTTGCCGATCGTGGCGTGCTTGAGGTTGAGACCCCTTGTATGAGTCAGGCAACGGTAACGGACATCCATCTGTTCCCGTTCGAAACGCGTTTCGTCGGCCCTGGACACTCCCAGGGAATGAATCTCTATTTAATGACCAGCCCGGAATACCATATGAAGCGCCTGCTGGTGGCAGGATGCGGCCCGGTGTATCAACTGTGCCGCAGCTTCCGTAATGAAGAGATGGGGCGTCATCATAACCCTGAATTCACCATGCTCGAGTGGTATCGTCCGCACTACGATATGTATCGCCTGATGAATGAAGTGGATGATTTGCTCCAGCAGGTGCTGGACTGCTCACCTGCGGAAAGTCTCTCTTACCAGCAAGCCTTCCAGCGCCATCTGGAGATAGACCCGCTGTCTGCGGATAAAACCCAACTGCGGGAAGTGGCGGCGAAATTGGATCTCAGCAATATCGCCGATACCGAAGAAGACCGGGACACCTTACTGCAGTTGCTGTTTACGATGGGCGTTGAGCCGCATATTGGCAAAGACAAACCGACGTTTGTGTATCATTTCCCGGCCAGCCAGGCATCACTGGCGCAAATCAGTACCGAAGATCACCGCGTGGCTGAACGTTTCGAGGTTTACTACAAAGGTATTGAACTGGCGAATGGTTTCCATGAATTGACCGACGCGCGCGAACAGCAGCAGCGGTTTGAACAGGATAACCGCAAACGTGCCGCGCGTGGCTTGCCGCAGCAGCCTATCGACACCAACCTGCTTGAAGCGTTAAAAGTGGGGATGCCGGATTGCTCTGGCGTGGCGCTGGGCGTTGACCGTCTGGTGATGCTGGCGCTGGGCGCAGAGAGCCTGGCCGAGGTTATCGCATTTACCGTCGATCGCGCGTAACGCACTCTCCTTCCATACAAAGTGGCGGTGAAATGGCCACTTTGTAGCATGTTTTTTCATTTACCCTCTAATAGCCACAATTTACTCCTGGATATTTGATATCGTTCAGGTATCAATTCTGTGTTGATTTTTCTATCGCTGAACTCTGAAAAGAGGGCAGTGCCAACCGGTGAGTGGCGTTTGTTAAACGCTTGCCAGAGTAAGGGATGGTTTAATGACCCAAACAATAAAAAAGATGAGCCTAATAGGTCTCATCCTCATGATATTTACGTCTGTTTTCGGTTTTGCGAATAGCCCCTCCGCATTCTATTTAATGGGGTATAGCGCGATTCCGTGGTATATATTTTCTGCATTATTATTCTTTATCCCATTTGCTTTAATGATGGCGGAAATGGGGGCTGCCTATCGGAAAGAAGAGGGCGGAATCTATTCGTGGATGAATAATAGCGTTGGGCCACGCTATGCGTTTATCGGCACGTTTATGTGGTTTTCTTCCTATGTGATATGGATGGTAAGCACTGCAGCGAAAGTCTGGGTACCTTTTTCAACTTTCTTATTTGGCGCAGACATGACGCAGCACTGGCGTTTTGCGGGACTTGAGCCTACGCAGGTCGTCGGGTTGCTCGCCGTCGGTTGGATGATTCTGGTAACCTGCGTGGCCTCCCGGGGTATTAATAAGATTGCTCGTATTACGGCTGTAGGCGGAATTGCCGTAATGTGTCTTAATTTAGTTCTGTTGTTAGTGAGTGTCGCTATTTTGTTATTAACTGGTGGTCACTTTGCGCAGGATATTAATTTCATCTCCTCGCCTAATCCGGGATATCAGTCCGGTCTGGCCATGTTGTCATTTGTTGTATTTGCTATTTTTGCTTACGGCGGAATAGAAGCCGTGGGGGGATTAGTTGATAAAACAGAAAAGCCAGAAAAGAACTTTGCCAAAGGCATTGTCTTTGCCGCGATTGTCATTTCTGTCGGTTATTCACTGGCCATATTTTTATGGGGCGTTAGCACCAACTGGCAGCAAGTATTAAGCAATAGCTCGGTCAACCTCGGCAATATAACGTATATCCTGATGAAAAGCCTCGGGATGACGTTAGGTAACGCGCTGCATGTTTCTCCTGAAACCGCGATGGCGACGGGGGTGTGGTTCGCGCGTATCACCGGGCTTTCTATGTTTCTCGCTTATACCGGCGCTTTTTTCACGCTCAGCTATTCGCCACTGAAAGCGATTATTCAGGGAACGCCGAAGGCGCTGTGGCCAGCGCCAATGACCAAACTGAATGCCGTGGGGATGCCGACGACGGCAATGTGGTTGCAGTGCCTGCTGGTGAGCCTGTTTATCCTGCTGGTTTCGTTTGGCGGCGATACGGCTTCAGCGTTCTATAACAAACTGACGCTGATGGCGAACGTCTCGATGACGCTGCCGTATCTGTTCCTCGCGCTGGCGTTTCCGTTCTTTAAAGCCCGTACGGGCCTGGAAAGACCGTTTGTTGTCTTTAAAACCCGAGCGGCGACGTTACTGGCCACATCGGTGGTTGTGCTGGTGGTGACGTTTGCCAATGTGTTCACCATCATCCAGCCGGTGATTGAAGCTGGGGACTGGAACAGCGCATTGTGGATGACCGGAGGCCCGATCTTCTTCTCGCTGTTGGCAATGGCGATTTATCAGAACTACAGCCGTCGTATGGTGAAACTCCCCCGGTGGGTGACAGACTAAGGAAAGATAAATATTGAATTTCCGCAAAGCCCGATAGGGATACCGTCCGGGCTTTGTTCGTATTAAATCATTTTTATAATTTATCAAAATGATATTCGTGTGTATATCTTTTGATATATTTATTATGACAATCATCTTGGGGTGATATTGTATAATTGGAAATGATTGCTGCTATGAATTTATTTTAAAAAATATAACTTCTGATTTTTCCTTTTATGCTTGTGATGTCTGTCTCATTACTGGTTGAGAATCATGGCTATTGTTAGGTCAATGTTTACATTGCCTTGGTGATTAAATTTTTATGATGATCAGCTCTCCGCCATTTTGTGAGATAGACGAATATGGTTTTCCTCATTGGAACGGGTTGGATTTTTTCCGTTGGTATGCCCTGCCTACCAATTGGCGTTTTATGACTGGGAAATCATATCTTTGGTATTATAAAACGGCTTGGTTAATTCACCATAGAACTATTATAAAACAATGTGCTTATGAAGCAAGAGTCCCAGAATTACTCCTTGCAGGTGTTGCTGTCGCAGAAGTTGGCGGAACTCCAGAGAGATTTAAAGGTGTTGGTGTTCTGCAATTTAGACAGGTAATTGAAGAAGTATTGGGAAAGAGCAGCAATGAATGGTCGAATGCTACATCTGTCGGTTCAGTTGCTATCCAGATAGGCGTTGCAGCAAGAACAATAGGTATTCACCCAGATAAACTGACTCATTTTCAGCAATTCCGCTTGTCGCAGTGTTTGCTTGATAACCACTTTAATATTCGGGTGGTAGCATTCCATTTACGCGATCTTATTTTATATGACAATCCAGATTCTGATACTATGTACTTGACAGATGAACAAATAATATTGGCTGGTTCTAGATATAATCGTGGAACCATGAGAAATAAAAAGGATATTATCCAATCTATTAGTGAACAACCCGGTTTTCCGGATCGTGAGTATAGTGAATATGGTCGTCGAATTATAGAAAAGAAAGATGCAATACTTAAAATTATGCGAGACGGCTAATGAGTTGGAAGTCTTTTACATTGAATTTCATCTGGGGCATAGTTAGCATTATATTGATAATTATGTTTTCAACTCAGGACAAGGAATGGTTTATTGACGGCAGGGGAATCAATAATGTCTGTGATGTCATGGATTATATTGAGGACGACGATGTTCGTTCTGTGGGCATAATCTTAACACTACCTCTGTTTATTCCTTTTATCTATGCGATCGTATGGAGAAGACAGCGCGGTATCTGGCAATATTCTGTCATGGCGGCTCTCCTGCTTTTTTGGTTATGGCGTTTTATCATTAGATATCAATTATGCTGGTAAATAAGACGCTGGGTAGTGTAAGCACACCTCACGTCTTATTGTGGCATGACTTACAAACTCCCCGCCGGGCGACTGCTTCTGCCCGCAGAACTTAAGGTTCTTCCCGTTTGCTTACCGCCGAGGCTCTCCAGACGCATCTGGAACGGTGGGAACGGCATATCGATACCGTGCTCACGGAAGCCTGCCAGAATCAACTGGTGGATTTCGTGGCGCAGCGGCATACGATGCCCCATTTCAGCGGCATAAATACGCAGTTCGAAGATTTGAATCCCTTGCTGCAGGTCAACCAGGAAGACTTCTGGTGCCGGGTTATCGATAACCAGCGAGCAGCGTTGTGCGGCAGTAAGCAGGATCTGCGTAACCTCCTCGCTGTTAGCCTCCGACGGTGCCGGGATGGTTAATACCACACGGGTGACCGAATCCGATAACGACCAGTTGATAAACTGCTCGGTGATAAAGGCTTTGTTGGGGACGATGATCTCTTTGCGGTCCCAGTCGCTGATGGTCGTGGCGCGGGTATTAATTTTCGTCACGCTACCGGTAAGATCGCGAATCGTCACCGTGTCGCCAATGCGGATTGGTTTTTCAAACAGGATAATCAGGCCGGAAATAAAGTTGGCGAAGATCTCCTGCAAACCAAAGCCCAGACCGACACCGAGAGCCGCTACCAGCCATTGCAGTTTGGACCACTCAATACCGATCATTGAGAAGCCAACCAGACCGCCAATCAGCATCAGCAGGTACTTGGTGATGGTAGTGATGGCGTAACCGGTGCCGGGGGTTAAATCGAGATGTTGTAGCAGCGCCAGCTCCAGCAGCGCGGGCAGGTTGCGCACTAACTGGGTAGTGATGATAAACACCAGGATTGCGATAAGCACTGCACCCAGCGTTATCGGCTCTAAACTTTCCACACCCTGCACCGTGGAGGTGACATCCCACAACGAGATGTTTTCCAGGAAGCCGAAAGCGGAATGAATTTCTGACCACAGCACAATGACCGAGAGCAGGGCGATAAGCATCAGGATAGAGCGCACCAGGCGCAGTGATTGCGCGCTGATAGCATCTAGATCCACTTCGCTTTCATCAACATCAATCGTGCCTTCAAGGCTGGTGGAATGCGCTGGTTCTTCTTCACCCCGTGCGCGCTGCGCCAGCATTTCAGCACGTCGATGCTTGGCGCGGTCAAACGCCAGCCGGCGGCGCTGGATCAGCATCCAGCGGCGGATAACGTGATACACCACCAGTAACAAGAACCAGATAGCTACGGACGTTTCAAGACGCGCCAGTAAAGCTTGCGACGTGGCGAGATAGCCCACTGCTGCAGCGAGAATGGCAATCAGCGGAGCGCCCATCAGCATATTCCACAGCATGCTGTTGACCATGTTATCGCTGTTGCCCTCTTTATCGAGGTACAGCGGTATTCCGGCGCGTTTCAGGCTCAGGGTCACGACCGCCAGCGCACCGCAAATCAGAATAAAGCACAGACGCCCCAGTGAGGCGGAGAATTCCCGGTCATTGAGATTATCAAACATAATCACCGCCATGATCAGCGGCACAATCAGCCCGATACTCATCAGGTAATAGTGCATGGCTTTCGCGACGCGGTTACGCGGCCAGCCAAAGTGGGCAATGAACAGACCGTTTGGGCGCGCAAAGGTGGCGCAAATCATTACTGCCCACAGCATGGGCACCGTGGCGGTAACGCCATCGCCGATAGCGACAGCCAGTGGATAAGGCCAGGCTTCCTGCAATCCGTAACCGAGCGTTGCCCACAGCACCGGCAACGGAGAAGCGACGAGTATCGACCAGAACACCGTGCGTATTGTCAGCCAGAAGTGGTCCTGGGTGACTTTCCCGACCCGGGCAGATGAACGCTCCAGAAAACGGGTGAAGTGTTTGCGCGAAGAGAGGCTAAAGCCAACCAGCACCAATGCCGCGAAAAGCGGCAGCAGCGTTTCTTTGCTGGTCAGCATCATGATGCTGGCTTTGCCCAACTGATTAAACGTATCTAATGAGATCAGACGCCGCAGATCCTGGACGATGTCGACAGGCCAGGAGAGGGAGATGGGGCTAACGTCCGAGGTCCAGAACAGATAGCGGTGCGTTGCTTCGTTGACCTCTTTTAGCGCATCTTCCAGTTGGCTGTTAGAGACTTTGAGCTTGGTCAGCTCAAGGATCAGCGTATCGCCGCCCTGTAACAAAGAGTTCAACAGCTCACGCTGGGTGCGTAACTGGGCGTTGAGAATGCTGCTCTGTTCAGCGGTCAGCGGTTGTCCATCGGCCTGATGAATCTGACGCAACTGCGGCTGTTTGTTAAGGAGATCCTCATAGCGCATACGGTGCACGCGAAGCTGCGCCATTTCGGTATCCAACTGCTGAGGCTTGGGCATTTCCGGTAAACGGGATACCTGCGCGCGCAGTGCTTCTCCCAGCATATTTGAGACCCCAAGCCACTGAGACTGCTCTCGCAGCGTATTCAATGCCTGGCGCACCTGTAGCGTTTGGCTGGCGGCTTGACGCTGTTGCGAGGCGACCAGGTCCATACGTTGCGCCTGCTGGTTTAATGCCTGAGACAGTTCGCGGTTAACCTTGAACTGGTCGACAATACCTTCCGGCAGTCCCGCGCTGTTTTCCGCCAACAGTTCGGTGCTTTCCAGCGCTCGCTCTGCCTCACGCTGACGTTGACTGTTGAGCTGGTTGCGCAAAGCCTGCAGGTAAGTATCGAGCTGCTGGCTCTGTTTTTCCGCCAGCTCTGAGCGCATACGCGCCAGCTCCTGGCGGTTATTAGCGGAAAGCTGCGCCAGCTCCAGTTCATCGACCAGGGCTTTGAGTTTGGCGGATTCAGCCTGCATCGCCTGATTCTGCGCGGGATTAGAGTTGGCGGTACCAATACGTCGCTCAAGCTCATTTAGCTGGCGGCGGGCATCGGTTTGCTGTTGAGGAAGCTGGCTTAACGAGTCGGCGATTTCCCGGGCGCGATCCTGCTCCTGCTGGGCCTGACGACTCTTTTCCAACAGTTGGCTGCTGACCTGGAGGATCTCCTGGTTTAACGCATCGGTGGTGAGTCCGGTTGGCACATTGCGCGGTTCGTCGCGCAGGTTGCTAAGCTGCGCGCGTAATGTTGCGGACAGCTTGGGGAAGTTATCAATAACCTGCTGATATTGCTGGGCACGTTCGAGAGAACCTTTACGCTCCTCGAGGGCATTCAGCGCGGACTGGAGCGCCTCGACGGTTTCTGGCTGAGCAGGTTTCGCCGCTTTTGCCTGCTCCAGTTCCTGGGTGAGTTGTTTGGCATCGGGGGCCGTCGCAGCGTACGCCCCCAGGCTGAGGCACCAGGCCATCAGAAAAGTGATAATCAGGCGCACAGCAGCGATTCCTATGTTTAACTTTCGTCTTTTTTGTCGTCAACCAGCGGGCTGGCGTCGTGTTCTGCTTCGATCTCTTCTTTCGCAAGCGTGGCAGGTTCTGCCTCTGGCGTCACGAATGTCTCGGTCGAGATGGCCATTGGCTGGCCGATTTTGGTCACTGAAAGGTCCTGCAACTGCTCAACCAGGTTAACTTTGCCAGGCGCGAACAGGTTGATAACGGTGGAACCGAGCTTAAAGCGGCCCATTTCCTGACCTTTCAGCAGCGCCACCGACCCTTCGCTTTCGCCTTCCGGCCAGGTCCAGCGTTTGATGACGCCTTCACGCGGTGGGGTAATGGTGCCAGCCCATGCGGTTTCAATACTGCCGACGATGGTCGCGCCGACCAGAATCTGCACCATCGGGCCAAATTCGGTATCAAACAGACAGATTACGCGTTCGTTGCGTGCAAACAGGTTTGGAACGTTTTGCGCAGTCAGGATATTTACAGAGAAGAGATCGCCTGGCACGTACATCATTTCACGCAGGATACCGTTACACGGCATATGTACACGGTGGTAATCGCGTGGAGATAAGTAAGTGGTCACAAACGTACCGTTGCGGAATTTGTCCGCCATCTGGTAGTTGCCGGCCAGCAGTGCTTCAAGGGTATAGGTGTGCCCTTTGGCCTGCAGCAGTTTGTCTTCTTCGATGTTTCCTAACTGGTTAATCACGCCGTCAGCAGGCATGACCAGTACGTTTGGATCGGTGTTAATCGGGCGAACGTCGTCGCGCAGTGGGCGAACAAAGAAGTCGTTAAAGGTGCGATAGCTGGCGGTATCCGGCTTTTGCGCCTCTTTCATATCGACCTTGTAATATTTCACGAACAGATCGATAACCAGTTTAGTCAGCCATCCCGCTCGTTTGCTCGCACCCCAACCCGCCAGGCGAGTGAGCCATAGTTTCGGCAGAATGTATTGTAGCGAAAGCTTAAATGAGTTTAACAAGGTAGCCTCCAGGCCATAATTTGTTCCCGATCCGGCATACGGGCCGGATCCTGAAAAAAGGGGGACGATTCTAGCGATGCTTAGCTTAGTTGTCAGTTGTCTGTATCAGAAAAGTTTTTACGTGTTTTTACCTGCGCCATGCTTTCCAGGATGCGGTGATAATTTTCAAACCGAGTTTCAGCTATTGCCCCTTTTTCTACGGCCTCACGGATAGCGCAGCCTGGATCGGTATCATGCTTGCAGTCGCGGTATTTGCAGTGGCCCAGGTAGTCATGGAATTCGACAAAACCATGTGTGATTTGTTCCGGCTCCAGATGCCACAAGCCGAACTCACGTACGCCAGGGGAGTCGATAACGTCGCCACCGTGCGGGAAATGATACAGGCGAGAGGCAGTGGTGGTGTGCTGTCCAAGGCCGGAGTTGTCGGAGACATCGTTGGTCAGGATCTCTTCCTGCAGACCGAGAAGATTATTGAGCAGGCTAGATTTACCAACGCCCGACTGACCGGCAAAAATGCTGATGCGATCGGTTAATGCTTCTTCAAGCGGTTTCAGGCCGTCTTTCGTGCGGCTTGATACCATCAACACGCGATAGCCAATGTGGCGATAAATATCCATCTGTTCGTTAACAAAGGCCATGCCTTCGTCATCCAGCAGATCGATCTTATTCAATACGATAATTGGTTCAACGTGTAGCGTTTCACAGGCTACCAGATACCGGTCGATAATATTGAGTGACAGCTCGGGTAAGATGGCTGAGACAATAACGATCTGGTTGATGTTGGCGGCAATGGGTTTCACCCCGTCGTAAAAGTCGGGACGTGTCAGTACCGAGGTACGCTCGTGTACCGCCTCAACGATGCCTTTGACATTCACGCCTTCTGCTGCTGCTTTTCCCGGGCGCCAGACAACGCGATCGCCGGTCACCAGCGAGCGAATTGTACGGCGGATGTTGCAGCGGTGAATCTCACCGTCAGCAGATTCCACGTCGGCATGCATGCCAAAACGGCTGATTACGATGCCTTCAGCGGTTTCGCCAAACAGGTTGTCGTCGTAGTCTGGCTTCTCCGTGGACGTTTTCAGACGACGCTGGTGATTGGCGTTCACACGGCGCTGTTGGCCTTTGGAGAGTTTATTCTTACTCAATCGGACTGACTCCTGGTCGCCCATAATGGGCAAAACATTTATGATACACGCAATTTTAGATGAATATAGTCACACTGAATGTGACGCTGAAGGGTGGAAAATAGCATGAGTGCCAATGAAAACAACCTGATTTGGATCGATCTGGAGATGACAGGTCTGGATCCCGAGCGCGATCGCATAATTGAGATAGCCACGCTGGTGACGGATGCCAACCTGAATATTCTGGCTGAAGGACCGACAATTGCGGTGCACCAGTCCGACGAACAGCTGGCATTAATGGATGACTGGAACGTACGTACGCATACCGGTAGTGGGCTAGTGGATCGCGTGAAGGCGAGCACCATGGGGGATCGTGAAGCTGAACTGGCTACGCTGGCTTTTTTGAAAGAGTGGGTTCCAGAAGGGAAATCACCTATCTGCGGCAACAGCATCGGTCAGGATCGCCGTTTCCTGTTTAAATACATGCCGGAGCTGGAGGCGTATTTCCATTATCGCTATCTTGACGTCAGTACTCTGAAAGAGCTGGCGCGTCGTTGGAAGCCGGAAATTCTTGCTGGCTTCACCAAGCAGGGAACGCATCAGGCGATGGACGATATTCGTGAATCTGTTGCTGAGCTTGCTTACTATCGCGAACATTTTATTAAGCTTTGATTTTGTAGATTGCCGGGCGGCGCTGTGGCTTACCCGGCCTACGAATATCGTTCCTGTGAGCTTGCACTGAGGCTGGATTGTCGCTAAATTAGACGACTTGCCGATAAATTCAGCACTTAAACAGAAAAACGAAAAAATCGCTTTTAGGGGGGTTGCAGCTAAACGGATTTCTCGTATAATGCGCCTCCCGTAACGACAGAGAATTACACGTTACGGCAGCAGCAAAAGCAGTACAAATTTGCGGGAATAGCTCAGTTGGTAGAGCACGACCTTGCCAAGGTCGGGGTCGCGAGTTCGAGTCTCGTTTCCCGCTCCAAAATTTGAAAGTGCTTGTCAAGCACAGACCACCAATCGCAGAATTTCGAATTGCGACAAGGCGGCAGTTGAATGAGTCCTTAGAAGCTTACCGAAGTAAGTGACTTAGGCGAATGAAGGCAGCCAACGCAGTAGCGGTTCGAAAGACGAAGATTAAGCGGGAATAGCTCAGTTGGTAGAGCACGACCTTGCCAAGGTCGGGGTCGCGAGTTCGAGTCTCGTTTCCCGCTCCAAAATTTGAAAGTGCTTTTGTCTACAAAGCACAGACACACCCAAGCGGGAATAGCTCAGTTGGTAGAGCACGACCTTGCCAAGGTCGGGGTCGCGAGTTCGAGTCTCGTTTCCCGCTCCAAATTCTTACCCCAATAAAAATATCCACAGCGAATAAATACGTTGGGGACGTTTTGTTTCGTCATTGACATACTCTTGTAAACAGACTTATCCACAGGTTTGGGTATTATTCCTGGAGTGCAAAAAACTTAGTCGGGTGAATAGTATCATTTTAACTCTTTGAAAATATTGAATTAATTATCATTTCAAATTGTTAATGCGATCACTTGACGATTTTTTCCCTCTTGAATATCAATGTGTTTTTATTTTTATACACAAGCTGTGGATGACTTAAGCGTCACGCGGCAGACCCTTTTCAATGACTCTGACTAAACGTTGTTTCTTCGGTAACTGCACTTCAACTACGCAGGCATTTCGCTTCTCGATTTGCTGAGCAACCGCCCACTCTATGTGTTCGTCGAGAAGTGGGTGCTCACCTCTGCGACTTTCCAGCGCGTGAATAACGGCTTCATCCCATGGGGCATTACCCAGCGCAACAGCGATATTTCGCAGCCAGCGCAGGTGACCAATACGACGAATAGCAGACCCCTCCGTGACTTTTAAAAACCACGCTTCGCTCCAGCTAAACAGCTCTATTAACTCCGGAGCATGAAGCTGTTTGCGTGGGTTGAAGTCATCCTCTGTCGTCAACTGCGAGTAGCGGTTCCACGGGCAAATGAGCTGGCAATCATCGCAGCCGTAAATTCGATTCCCCAACAGGGGACGAAATTCTTCCGGGATCGCGCCTTCCAGTTCGATAGTGAGATAAGAGATACAGCGGCGCGCATCTACCGTGTAGGGTTCAACGATGGCTCCGGTGGGACAGATGGTCATACAGGCGACGCATTTCCCGCATCCTTCTTCTACTGGGTTGTCGACCGGCAGGGGCAAATCGATCAGTAATTCCCCGAGAAAGAAAAATGAACCAGCTTCGCGATTGAGGATAAGTGAGTGCTTACCTGTCCAGCCAAGCCCGGCTTTTTCCGCTAATGGACGCTCAAGAATGGGCGCAGAATCGACAAAAGGTCTAAAATTCAGCGAAACGCAGTGCTGTTGAATCCTCTCTCCCAGTTTTTTTAAGCGGTTACGCAGCAGTTTATGGTAGTCGCGCCCAAGCGCGTAACGGCTGACGTAACCCAGAGAGGGGTTTTTCAACGTGCTGGCAAAGGCCGCATTGGCAGGAAGATAGTTCATACGTACGCTGATGACACGTAACGTACCGGGTAATAATTCGTGAGGTCGGGCGCGCATCATGCCGTGACGGGCCATCCAGTCCATCTCGCCGTGATAGTGTTTATCCAGCCAGGCCTGCAGTTTGGGCTCCGCTTCGCTGAGGTCGGTATCGGCAATACCGACCTGCTGAAAGCCAAGCTCCAGCCCCCACTGCTTAATATTTTGCGCTAACTGATTGAGATCGAGGGGCTCTGACATGACGGACCATACAATGAAGAAAAACCCCGCAAGTATACCACACTCCATTTGGCACGCCGATGACATCAGGCGGATGGAGCGAGAGGCGGCAGACAGTTTAGGACTGACGTTGTACGAGCTGATGCAACGGGCGGGAGAGGCGGCGTTTCAGGTCACCCGCGAGACATATCCAAACGCTCAGCACTGGCTGGTGCTATGTGGCCATGGCAACAACGGTGGTGATGGTTACGTGGTGGCAAGGCTTGCCAAAGCCCAGGGGCTTGATATTACGTTGCTGGCGCAGGAGAGTGATAAAGCGCTCCCTGAGGAAGCACAGCAGGCACGCGACGCCTGGCTTAACGCCGGTGGCGTCATTCATGCTGCGGATATCAATTGGCCAGATCGCGTGGACGTCATTATTGATGCGCTGTCAGGCACGGGCTTAAAACACGCGCCGCGTGAGCCTCTCTCGGTATTGATCGAACGTGCCAATCACCATCCTGCTCCTGTCGTGGCGATAGACATTCCATCCGGCCTGCTGGCGCAGACGGGCGCGGCGCCGGGCGCGGTTATCAACGCTGCGCACACCGTGACCTTTATTGCGTTGAAGCCTGGTCTGCTAACCGGTAAAGCGCGCGATGTCACCGGACGCCTGCATGTTAACGCACTCGGACTGGACGACTGGCTGGCGGGGCAGAACGCGCCGCTGCAACGGTTTGATGCTCAACAGCTTGTACACTGGTTAACGCCGCGTCGACCCACCTCGCACAAAGGCTCCCACGGTCGGCTGGTGATCATCGGTGGTGACCACGGCACGGCTGGCGCAATACGCATGGCCGGTGAAGCGGCGCTGCGTGCAGGAGCCGGGCTGGTTAAAGTGCTGACCCGTAGTGAAAATATTGCGCCTATTCTGACTGCCAGACCGGAACTGATGGTCGATGCGCTGACGCCGCAGACTCTGGAGGAGAGCCTGGCGTGGGCGGATGTTGTGGTAATAGGACCAGGGCTTGGTCAGCAGGAATGGGGTAAAAAAGCGCTGCAGAAGGTAGAGAATTTTCGCAAACCGATGCTCTGGGATGCGGATGCGTTGAACCTGCTGGCAATCAACCCCGATAAACGTCACAATCGCGTGATCACGCCGCATCCTGGTGAAGCCGCGCGACTTCTGGGCTGTTCCATTGCAGAAATTGAAGACGATCGCTTACTTTGTGCACAACGTCTGGTAAAACGGTACGGAGGCGTCGTCGTGCTGAAAGGCGCGGGTACGGTTGTTGCTGCCGAACAGGCCGAATTGGGTATTATTGATACCGGCAATGCTGGAATGGCCAGCGGCGGAATGGGTGATGTGCTTTCCGGTATTATTGGCGCATTGCTCGGACAGAAGCTAACCCCGTATGATGCGGCATGTGCGGGATGTGTCGCGCACGGTGCGGCGGCGGATGTGCTGGCGGCGCGTTTTGGTACGCGCGGCATGCTGGCAACAGATCTCTTTACCACGCTACAGCGTATTGTTAACCCTGATGTGATTGACGTTTATCATGATGAATCGAGTAATTCCACTACCTGATGAGCAGGCGACTTTAGACCTGGGACTGCGGGTAGCCAAAGCCTGTGATGGCGCGACGGTAATTTATTTGTACGGCGACCTGGGGGCGGGTAAAACCACTTTCAGCCGGGGATTCCTGCAGGCGTTAGGTCACAAAGGAAATGTAAAAAGCCCCACCTATACGCTGGTTGAACCCTATTCGCTCGATAATTTGATGGTATATCACTTCGATCTGTACCGACTTGCGGACCCAGAGGAGCTGGAATTTATGGGGATCCGCGATTATTTTGCCAATGACGCCATCTGCCTGGTGGAATGGCCGCAACAAGGTAAAGGTGTACTGCCAGACCCGGACGTCGAAATACACATTGAATATCAAGCGCAAGGTCGAGAAGCGCGCATAAGCGCAGTCTCCTCATCGGGTGATTTATTGCTGGCGCGTTTAGCCGATTAACCTTAAGGGTGGCGGGATGATTTATCGCATCAGAAACTGGCTGATGGCAACACTGGTCCTGCTGTGCGCGCAGGCAGGGGCCGCCAGCCTCTCCGATCTTCAGGTGTCCAATGGCAATCAGCAAGCGCGGATTACGCTGAGCTTTATTGGCGATCCTGAATACGCAGTTTCGCAGGACGGGAAACGAACCGTCGCGTTGGATATTAAACAAACCGGTGTGATTCAGGGGTTACCGCTGCTGTTTAGCGGCAATAATCTGGTGAAATCTATCCGTTCCGGCACGCCAAAAGATGCGCAGTCTCTGCGCCTGGTGGTGGATTTAACCGAGAACGGCAAAGCCGAAGCCGTAAAACGCCAGAACGGCGGCAATTATACCGTCGTGTTTACCATCAAAGCTGATGCGCCACCGCCGCCTCCACCACCTCCTGTGGTTGCGAAGCGTGTTGAAGCGCCGGTTATCGCCCCGCGCCCTGCCGAGCCTGCGCGTAATCCGTTTAAAGCGGAAAACGATCGCACCACGATGGTAACCAACAGTAATACCTCCACACGACCTGCGGCGCGCGCCAGTACCAGTAACGGCGAAAAAGTAGTTATCGCCATTGATGCCGGACACGGCGGGCAGGATCCTGGCGCTATTGGTCCCGGTGGCACACGTGAGAAAAACGTCACGATTGCCGTGGCGCGCAAACTGCGCAGTTTGCTCAATGATGACCCGATGTTTAAAGGCGTACTCACCCGTGATGGCGATTACTTTATCTCGGTGATGGGGCGTTCAGACGTTGCGCGTAAACAAAACGCCAACTTCCTGGTCTCTATACATGCAGATGCCGCACCAAACCGGGATGCCACTGGTGCTTCCGTCTGGGTACTGTCAAACCGTCGGGCAAACAGTGAAATGGCCGGCTGGCTGGAACAGCACGAAAAGCAATCGGAACTGTTGGGTGGGGCGGGCGATGTGCTGGCAAACAGCCAGTCCGATCCTTATCTCAGCCAGGCCGTGTTGGATCTGCAGTTCGGTCATTCGCAACGCGTTGGGTATGATGTAGCGACCAGCATGATCGGCCAGTTAGAACGTATTGGCTCGATGCATAAGCGTCGTCCGGAACACGCCAGCCTTGGGGTATTACGTTCGCCTGATATCCCGTCAGTGCTGGTTGAAACTGGCTTTATCAGTAACAACAGCGAAGAGCGTCTGTTGGCGAGTGATGACTACCAGCAGCAGCTGGCCGAGGCAATTTACAAAGGATTGCGTAACTATTTCCAGGCGCACCCGATGCAAACCGGGCCTCAAGGCACACCGGCGCAAACCGCCAGTGCGGTATCGCCTGGCAACACGTTAACAAATTAAGGATTAGCCATGCCGATTCAGGTTCTACCGCCACAGCTGGCGAACCAGATTGCCGCAGGCGAGGTGGTAGAACGGCCTGCGTCAGTGGTGAAGGAGCTGGTGGAAAACAGTATCGATGCCGGTGCGACGCGCATTGATATTGATATTGAGCGCGGCGGCGCGAAGCTTATCCGTATTCGTGACAACGGCTGCGGGATTAAAAAAGACGAGCTGGCGCTGGCGCTGGCGCGTCATGCCACCAGTAAAATTTCCTCGCTTGACGATCTCGAAGCCATCGTGAGCCTCGGGTTTCGCGGCGAAGCGCTGGCCAGTATCAGCTCCGTTTCTCGTTTAACCCTGACGTCGCGTACGCAAGAACAACCTGAAGCCTGGCAAGCTTATGCCGAAGGGCGCGACATGGATGTGACGGTTAAACCCGCTGCGCATCCGGTGGGAACCACGCTGGAGGTGTTAGATCTGTTCTACAACACTCCGGCGCGGCGCAAGTTTATGCGCACCGAGAAAACTGAATTTAATCATATCGACGAAATAATCCGCCGCATTGCGCTGGCACGTTTTGATGTGACGATTAATTTGTCGCACAACGGCAAAGTGGTGCGTCAGTACCGGGCAGTGGCTGCGGATGGGCAGCAGGAGCGCCGACTGGGCGCGATTTGCGGCACGCCATTTCTGGAACATGCGCTGGCGATTGAATGGCAGCATGGCGATTTAACGCTGCGCGGCTGGGTGGCCGATCCTAACCACACAACGGCGGCGCTGGCGGAAATCCAGTACTGCTATGTGAATGGCCGGATGATGCGCGACCGGTTGATCAACCATGCTATTCGTCAGGCCTGTGAAGATAAGCTGGGAGCCGATCAGCAGCCCGCTTTTGTGTTGTATCTGGAAATCGACCCGCATCAGGTGGATGTTAACGTACATCCCGCCAAACATGAGGTCCGTTTTCATCAATCACGGCTGGTACATGATTTTATTTACCAGGGCGTGTTGAGCGTCCTGCAACAGCAGCTTGAAACGCCGCTGCCGTTGGCTGATGACGACGAGCCCGCGCCAAGGCACATCCCAGAAAACCGCGTCGCGGCCGGGCGTAACCATTTTGCCGAACCGGCCCCGGCGCGTGAACCTGCGACACCGCGTTACTCAGCATCTGCTGGCGCTGGCAGCAGTGGTGGCCGTCAGATGGGGGCCAGTTGGCCTCATGCCCAGCCTGGATATCAAAAGCAGCAGGGTGAGATTTATCAGCAACTGCTACAGACGCCGGTTCCGCCGCGTAAAACGCCGGTTTCTGAAACGCCATCAGCACCTCTGACCGGCAACAGCCAAGGCTTTGGGCGGGTGCTAACCATTGTCGGTACGGACTGCGCATTACTCGAATGCGATGGTCATATTCGGTTGCTGGCATTGCCGGTGGCGGAACGTTGGCTACGTCAGGCGCAGTTAACGCCGGACCAGGGCGTCGTTTGCGCTCAGCCGTTACTGATCCCTTTACGTCTAAAAGTGACCGCTGATGAAAAAGCGGCGCTGCAAAAAGGGCAGAGCCAACTGGCTGAGTTGGGTATTGAATTTCAACTGGATGCGCAGCATGTGACCATCCGGGCGGTGCCTTTACCCTTACGCCAACAAAATTTACAAATCTTGATTCCTGAACTGATAGGCTACCTGGCGCAGCAGTCCGAATTCGAACCGGGCAATATTGCACAGTGGATTGCACGTAATCTGATTAGCGAGCATCCGCAGTGGAGCATGGCTCAGGCGATTACGCTGTTAGCGGATGTTGAGCGGCTTTGCCCACAACTCGTGAAGGCGCCGCCGGGTGGTTTGTTACAACCTGTTGATTTACATTCGGTAATGAATGCCCTGAAACATGAGTGATACCCGTAAGGCGAGCCTGCCAAAGGCGATTTTTTTGATGGGGCCGACGGCCTCCGGTAAAACGGCACTGGCAATTGAATTGCGTAAAGTTTTGCCTGTAGAGTTGATAAGCGTTGATTCCGCCCTTATTTACAAGGGGATGGATATCGGTACAGCCAAGCCTGATGCAGATGAATTACAGGCCGCGCCGCACCGGTTGCTGGATATCCGCGATCCGTCCCAGGCTTACTCTGCTGCGGATTTTCGCCGCGATGCGTTAGCCGAGATGGCCGATATCACCGCCGCGGGGCGTATTCCGCTGCTGGTGGGCGGCACAATGTTATATTTCAAAGCCTTGCTTGAAGGGCTGTCGCCGTTACCGTCGGCAGATCCGGAAGTCAGGGCCAGAATTGAGCAGCAGGCGGCAGAGCATGGGTGGGACGCGTTACACCGACAGCTTCAGGAAATAGATCCAGTGGCTGCGGCGCGTATTCATCCAAATGATCCGCAAAGACTTTCCCGGGCACTGGAAGTTTTTTTCATTTCGGGTAAAACTTTAACGGAGCTGACGCAAACGTCAGGAGATGCTTTGCCGTATCAGGTGCATCAGTTTGCTATCGCCCCGGCGAGCCGTGAACTGCTCCATCAGCGAATTGAGCAGCGTTTTCATCAGATGTTGGCTTCAGGTTTTGAAGCAGAAGTCCGGGCGCTATTTGCCCGTGGAGATTTGCATACGGATTTGCCTTCCATTCGTTGTGTAGGGTATCGCCAGATGTGGTCATACATTGAAGGCGAAATTTCATACGATGAAATGGTTTATAGAGGTGTTTGCGCCACGAGGCAGTTGGCGAAGCGACAGGTAACCTGGTTGCGTGGTTGGGAAGGGGTGCACTGGCTTGACAGTGAAAAGCCTGACCAGGCGCGAAACGAAGTATTACAGGTTGTTGGTGCTATCGCGAACTGAATGTGTACAATTGAAACGTATCGTGCGCAATTTTTCAGAATCGAAAGGTTCAAAGTACAAATAAGCATATAAGGAAAAGAGAGAATGGCTAAGGGGCAATCTTTACAAGATCCGTTCCTGAACGCACTGCGTCGGGAACGTGTTCCAGTTTCTATTTATTTGGTGAATGGTATTAAGCTGCAAGGTCAAATCGAGTCTTTTGATCAGTTCGTGATCCTGTTGAAAAACACGGTCAGCCAGATGGTTTATAAGCACGCGATTTCTACTGTTGTCCCGTCTCGCCCGGTTTCTCATCACAGCAATAATGCCACCGGCGGCACTGGCAGCAACTACCATCACGGTAGCAACGCGCAAGGTTCATCTGCGCAACAGGACAGCGAAGAAACCGAATAAGGTTGTTAGCTGTTTTACACACGGGGAGCCAGCGATCCTGCGTTCCCCGTTGATATATATTAAGGGGTTGACGCTTGTTTGACCGTTATGATGCCGGTGAGCAGGCGGTACTGGTACACATCTATTTTTCGCAAGACAAAGATATGGAAGACCTCCAGGAGTTTGAATCTCTGGTTTCTTCCGCCGGTGTCGAAGCAATGCAGGTGATTACCGGGAGCCGTAAAGCACCGCACCCGAAGTATTTTGTTGGTGAAGGTAAGGCAATCGAAATTGCGGAAGCCGTAAAAGCGACTGGCGCTGCGGTGGTGATTTTTGATCATGCTCTAAGCCCCGCCCAGGAACGTAACCTGGAACAGTTGTGCCAGTGTCTTGTTATCGACAGGACAGGTCTTATTTTAGATATTTTTGCCCAGCGTGCGCGCACCCATGAGGGTAAGTTGCAGGTTGAGCTGGCGCAGTTGCGCCATATGGCTACTCGTCTGGTCCGTGGCTGGACCCACCTTGAAAGGCAAAAGGGCGGGATTGGTTTGCGCGGTCCGGGTGAAACCCAGCTCGAAACCGACCGTCGTTTGCTGCGTAATCGCATTTTGCAAATACAGTCGCGCCTGGAAAAAGTTGAAAAGCAACGTGAGCAGGGGCGACAGTCGCGCAAGAAAGCGGATGTCCCAACCGTATCACTGGTGGGATATACCAACGCCGGAAAATCCACCCTGTTCAACCAGATCACCGAAGCCCGGGTTTACGCAGCGGATCAGCTGTTTGCGACCCTGGACCCAACGCTGCGCCGTATAGACGTAGCGGACGTCGGTGAAACCGTGCTGGCGGATACCGTAGGGTTTATCCGTCATTTGCCGCACGACCTGGTGGCGGCGTTTAAAGCCACCCTGCAGGAAACGCGTCAGGCGACATTGCTGCTGCATGTTATTGATGCTGCAGATTTTCGTGTGCAGGAAAACATCGAGGCCGTCGACACGGTGCTCGAAGAGATCGATGCGCATGAGATCCCGACTCTGCTGGTGATGAATAAAATCGATATGCTGGATGATTTTGAACCACGTATCGACAGAGATGAAGAGAATAAACCCATTCGCGTTTGGGTTTCAGCGCAAACGGGAATAGGTATACCACAGCTTTTTCAGGCTTTGACTGAGCGACTTTCCGGTGAGGTGGCGCAGCATACGTTGCGTTTGCCGCCGCAGGAAGGGCGTCTGAGAAGCCGGTTTTACCAACTTCAGGCAATAGAAAGAGAGTGGATGGAGGAGGACGGCAGCGTGGGTCTGCAGGTTCGTATGCCGATCGTAGACTGGCGTCGCCTCTGTAAACAAGAACCGGCACTGGAAGACTATATTGTCTGACCTGACGGATATGGCCTGAAGATTTTTTCGCCTCTATACCTTGTGGGTTTTGTGCAGCATGAAGGTGGCAAGTCCTGAAATCTTCAGGAGCATAGTCAACTATGTGACTGAGATTAAGGGGCGTAGCCAACGCATCGGCAGCGCAAAATACGCAGGTATAGTATCGCATAACAAATATGGAGCACAAAAATGGCGTGGAATCAGCCCGGTAATAACGGACAAGACCGCGACCCGTGGGGAAGCAGCAAACCTGGCGGCAACCCTGAGGGAAATGGAAACAAAGGTGGTCGCGATCAGGGACCTCCCGATCTGGATGATATCTTCCGCAAACTGAGTAAAAAGCTCGGTGGTCTGGGTGGCGGTAAAGGTGCTGGTTCTGGCGGCGGTAGCTCATCGCAAGGCCCGCGTCCGCAATTGGGTGGTCGAGTCTTTACTATCGCAGCGGCAGCTATCGTCATTATCTGGGCGGCCAGCGGTTTCTACACCATTAAAGAAGCGGAACGCGGCGTGGTGACACGCTTCGGTAAATTCAGCCATTTGGTTGAACCGGGTCTGAACTGGAAACCGACCTTTGTCGACGAAGTGACCCCGGTCAACGTGGAAGCCGTGCGTGAACTTGCCGCATCCGGCGTGATGCTGACCTCTGACGAAAACGTCGTACGCGTTGAAATGAACGTGCAGTACCGCGTGACCGATCCGCAGCGTTACCTGTTTAGCGTAACCAGCGCGGATGACAGTCTGCGTCAGGCAACCGACAGCGCCCTGCGTGGGGTTATCGGTAAATACACCATGGACCGTATCCTGACCGAAGGGCGTACCGTTATTCGTAGCGATACCCAGCGTGAACTGGAAGAAACGATCCGTCCGTACAACATGGGTATCACCCTGCTGGACGTCAACTTCCAGGCAGCACGTCCGCCGGAAGAAGTAAAAGCCGCGTTTGACGATGCCATTGCAGCACGTGAAAACGAGCAGCAGTACATCCGTGAAGCAGAAGCGTACACCAACGAAGTTCAGCCACGTGCTAACGGTCAGGCACAGCGTATTCTGGAAGAAGCGCGTGCTTACAAAACGCGAACCATCCTGGAAGCACAGGGTGAAGTGGCTCGTTTCGCAAAAATTCTGCCGGAATATAAAGCCGCACCGCAAATTACTCGCGAGCGTCTGTATATCGAAACCATGGAAAAAGTGCTGAGCAATACCCGCAAAGTCCTGGTTAACGATAAGGGCAGCAATCTGATGGTTCTGCCGCTGGATCAAATGCTGAAAGGCGGTAGTGCGCCAGCAGCAAAGAGTGACAGCAGTTCAAACCTGCTGCGTCTGCCGCCAGCAACGACGTCCGGCACTGGAGCAAGCAATACCTCGTCCACCAGTCAGGGCGATATTATGGACCAACGCCGCGCGAACGCGCAGCGTAACGACTACCAGCGTCAGGGGGAATAACGATGCGTAAGTCAGTTATTGCGATTATCATCATCGTTCTGGTAGTTCTGTTCATGTCTGTCTTTGTGGTCAAAGAAGGCGAGCGCGGGATTACTCTGCGCTTTGGTAAAGTTCTGCGTGACGATGAAAACAAGCCGCTGGTTGTTGCACCAGGCCTGCACTTCAAGATTCCGTTTATTGAATCTGTGAAGATGCTGGATGCGCGTATTCAGACCATGGACAACCAGGCCGATCGCTTTGTTACCAAAGAGAAGAAAGACCTGATCGTTGACTCCTACATTAAGTGGCGCATCAGTGACTTTAGCCGTTACTACCTGGCAACGGGCGGTGGCGATGTTTCTCAGGCAGAAGTCCTGCTGAAACGTAAGTTCTCTGACCGTCTGCGTTCTGAAATTGGTCGTCTGGACGTGAAAGACATCGTTACCGATTCCCGCGGTCGTCTGACGCTGGAAGTTCGTGATGCGCTGAACTCCGGTTCTGCTGGCACGGAAGATGAAGTCGCGACACTGGCGGCAGATAGCGCGATTGCCGAAGCGGCTGAGCGTGTTCAGGCTGAAACAAACGGTAAAGTACCGGTCATCAACCCGAACAGTATGGCGGCATTGGGCATCGAAGTGGTTGACGTGCGTATCAAGCAAATCAACCTGCCTGCTGAAGTGTCTGAGGCTATCTACAACCGTATGCGCGCTGAGCGTGAAGCGGTAGCGCGTCGCCATCGTTCACAAGGTCAGGAAGAAGCGGAAAAACTGCGTGCCACGGCGGATTATGAAGTGACTAAAACGCTGGCAGAATCTGAGCGTCAGGGCCGCATCATGCGCGGTGAAGGCGATGCAGAAGCCGCTAAACTGTTTGCCGATGCGTTCAGCCAGGATCCTGACTTCTATGCCTTCATCCGTAGCCTGCGTGCTTACGAGAAGAGCTTTGAAGGCAACCAGGACGTGATGATCATGAGCCCGGACAGCGATTTCTTCCGCTACATGAAGACACCGAGCGCTACGACACGCTAGTAAAGTTCCAGCGGTTTTAAACCAGCAAAACCACCGGCATCCCCAGGGATGCGGTGGTTTTCTTTTTATAAAAGGACGATGGATGAATTCAACAATTTTGCTGGCGCTCGCGCTGGTTTTGGTGCTGGAAGGCCTGGGCCCTATGCTTTATCCACGCGCGTGGAAGAAAATGATTTCCGCAATGGCGCAACTTCCCGAAAATACTTTGCGTCGTTTTGGTGGAGGTCTTGTGGTTGCGGGCGTTGTGGTCTACTACATGTTGAGGAAAACGATTGGCTGATCAATAAGTAGCCTATTTTGCGGATTTTCGCATGCAAAAAGTGCTGTATATCTGAAAAAGCGGTGGTAGAATCCATTTTTAAGCAAACGGTGATTTTGAAAAATGGGTAACAACGTCGTCGTACTGGGCACCCAATGGGGTGACGAAGGTAAAGGGAAGATCGTCGATCTTCTGACTGAACGGGCTAAATATGTTGTGCGCTACCAGGGTGGTCACAACGCAGGCCATACTCTCGTAATCAACGGTGAAAAAACCGTCCTCCATCTTATTCCATCAGGTATTCTTCGCGAGAATGTCATCAGCATCATCGGTAACGGTGTTGTACTGTCTCCGTCCGCGCTGATGAAAGAAATGAAAGGACTGGAAGATCGTGGCATCCCGGTTCGCGAGCGCCTGCTGTTGTCTGAAGCTTGTCCGCTGATCCTTGATTATCACGTTGCGTTGGATAATGCTCGTGAGAAAGCGCGTGGCGAGAAAGCGATCGGTACTACCGGTCGTGGCATCGGTCCGGCTTATGAAGACAAAGTAGCTCGTCGCGGTCTGCGCGTTGGCGATCTGTTTGATAAAGCAACCTTCGCTGAAAAACTGAAAGAAGTGATGGAATATCACAACTTCCAGCTGGTGAATTTCTATAAAGTTGAAGCAGTTGACTACCAGAAAGTGCTGGATGATGTGATGGCGATTGCCGACATCCTGACCTCTATGGTTGTTGATGTTTCCGATCTGCTGGACCAGGCGCGTAAGCGTGGCGATTTCGTCATGTTCGAAGGCGCACAGGGTACCCTGCTGGATATCGACCACGGTACCTATCCGTACGTAACGTCTTCCAACACCACCGCAGGTGGCGTGGCGACCGGCTCCGGCCTGGGTCCACGTTATGTGGATTACGTTCTGGGTATCATCAAAGCTTACTCTACACGTGTAGGCGCGGGTCCGTTCCCGACTGAGCTGTTTGATGACGTTGGCGAGTTCCTGTGCAAACAAGGTAACGAGTATGGCGCGACCACCGGTCGTCGTCGTCGCACCGGTTGGCTGGACTCCGTTGCGGTACGCCGTGCAGTACAGATTAACTCCCTGTCTGGCTTCTGCCTGACCAAACTGGACGTACTGGACGGTTTGAAAGAGGTGAAAATCTGTGTCGCTTATCGTATGCCGGATGGCCGTGAAGTAACGACTACCCCGCTGGCTGCAGACGACTGGAAAGGTATCGAGCCGATCTACGAAACCATGCCGGGCTGGTCTGAATCCACCTTCGGTGTGAAGGAACGTAGCGGTCTGCCGCAGGCAGCACTGAACTACATCAAGCGTATTGAAGAACTGACCGGTGTGCCGATTGATATTATCTCAACTGGCCCAGACCGTACTGAGACCATGATCCTGCGCGACCCGTTCGACGCATAATTATGGTTATAGCGTGGCGTCGAATGGCGCTGCGCTTGCACTATCTTAGGCCGGATGAGGCGCTTTGCATCATAATCCGGCTTAAAATCACGTAAGTTCCTCGCTTTTTTCCTTCCTGAACTGAAATAAATTAGCGACCTGGCTGGTGGCTGGTTTATCATCAATGTAATTAATACCACCAGGTTTATCCGTTTTATCCCTTTTCCTGAGGTTGATGTGCAGTTAACAAGTTTCACCGATTACGGATTACGTGCGCTAATCTACATGGCGTCACTTCCCGAAGGACGTATGACCAGTATTTCTGAGGTGACAGAAGTCTACGGCGTGTCCCGTAATCATATGGTCAAAATAATCAATCAACTTAGCCGTGCGGGCTTCGTTACTGCTATTCGAGGAAAAAATGGCGGTATCCGCCTGGGTAAACCAGCTAAGGATATTGGTATTGGTGATGTGGTTCGCGAGCTGGAACCACTATCGTTGGTCAATTGTAGCAGCGAGTTTTGCCACATTACCCCAGCCTGTCGACTTAAACAGGCGCTTTCTAAGGCAGTGCAAAGTTTTCTCACGGAACTGGACAACTACACACTTGCTGATTTGGTTGAAGAGAATCAACCGCTTTATAAATTATTGCTGGTGGAGTGACGAAAATCTTCATCAGAGCTGACAATGGAGGAACCTCGATGTCACAAGATCCTTTCCAGGAACGCGAAGCAGAAAAATACGCGAATCCTATCCCGAGCCGGGAATTTATCCTCGAACATTTAACTAAACGTGAAAAACCGGCCAACCGCGATGAGCTGGCCGCTGAACTCAACATTGAAGGTGAAGAGCAGCAAGAAGCGCTGCGTCGCCGCCTGCGCGCCATGGAGCGTGACGGGCAACTGGTCTTCACTCGTCGTCAGTGCTATGCGCTGCCGGAGCGTCTTGACCTGCTGAAAGGTACCGTTATTGGCCACCGTGATGGCTACGGCTTTCTGCGCGTTGAAGGCCGCAAAGATGACCTGTACCTGTCCAGCGAGCAGATGAAAACCTGCATTCATGGCGATCAGGTGTTGGCACAGCCGCTGGGCGCGGACCGTAAAGGTCGTCGCGAAGCGCGTATTGTGCGCGTACTGGTGCCGAAAACCAGCCAGATTGTCGGTCGCTACTTCACCGACGCTGGCGTTGGGTTTGTCGTCCCTGACGACAGCCGCCTGAGCTTTGATATCCTGATCCCGCCGGAAGAGGTGATGGGTGCTCGTATGGGTTTTGTGGTCGTGGTTGAGCTGACCCAGCGTCCGACGCGTCGCACTAAAGCGGTGGGTAAAATTGTTGAAGTCCTGGGCGACAACATGGGAACCAGCATGGCCGTTGATATGGCTCTGCGTACTCATGAAATCCCGTATATCTGGCCTCAGGCGGTCGAAAAACAGGTCGCCGGACTGAAAGAAGAAGTGCCGGAAGAAGCGAAAGCCGGACGTGTCGATCTGCGCTCCCTGCCGCTGGTCACTATCGATGGCGAAGATGCGCGTGACTTCGATGATGCGGTTTACTGCGAGAAGAAGCGCGGCGGCGGCTGGCGTTTATGGGTGGCGATTGCTGACGTAAGCTATTACGTTCGCCCGCCGACTCCGCTGGACCAGGAAGCGCGCAGCCGTGGCACATCCGTCTACTTCCCATCGCAGGTTGTTCCGATGCTACCGGAAGTGCTGTCTAACGGATTGTGTTCGCTCAACCCGCAGGTGGACAGGCTGTGTATGGTCTGTGAAATGACCATTTCGTCGAAAGGCCGCTTAACAGGCTTTAAATTCTACGAAGCGGTTATGAGCTCCCATGCGCGTCTGACCTACACCAAGGTCTGGCACATGCTGCAGGGCGATCAGGAACTGCGTGAGCAGTACGCGCCGTTGGTTAAACACATTGAAGAGCTGCATAACCTCTACAAAGTGCTGGATAAAGCGCGTGAAGAGCGTGGCGGTATCTCGTTTGAAAGTGAAGAAGCGAAGTTTATCTTCAATGCTGAACGCCGTATTGAGCGTATTGAGCAGACGCAGCGTAATGACGCGCACAAACTGATTGAAGAGTGCATGATCATGGCGAACATCTCAGCGGCGCGATTCGTTGAGAAAGCCAAAGAGCCGGCACTGTTCCGCATTCACGATAAGCCGACGACCGAAGCGATTAATTCGTTCCGTTCGGTGTTGGCGGAGCTGGGGCTGGAGCTGCCCGGCGGTAATAAACCCGAGCCGCGTGATTACGCTGAACTGCTGGAGTCGATTGCTGACCGTCCTGACGCAGAAATGCTGCAAACTATGCTGCTGCGTTCAATGAAGCAGGCGATTTACGATCCGGAAAACCGCGGTCACTTTGGTCTTGCGTTGCAGTCTTATGCACACTTTACCTCGCCGATCCGTCGTTACCCGGATCTCTCCTTGCACCGGGCGATTAAGTATCTGCTGGCGCAGGAGCAGGGCCATAAAGGCAACACCACGGAAACGGGTGGCTACCATTATTCGATGGAAGAGATGCTGCAGCTGGGTCAACACTGTTCGATGGCCGAGCGCCGTGCTGACGAAGCCACACGCGACGTCTCTGACTGGCTGAAGTGCGACTTTATGCTGGATCAGGTAGGTAATGTCTTCAAAGGCGTGATCGCCAGCGTTACCGGGTTTGGTTTCTTCGTCCGTCTTGATGAGCTGTTTATCGACGGTCTGGTGCATGTCTCCTCCCTGGATAACGACTACTATCGTTTTGACCAGGTTGGGCAGCGTCTGACGGGGGAATCCAGCGGTCAAATGTATCGCCTGGGCGATCGCGTGGAAGTTCGCGTGGAAGCGGTCAACATGGACGAGCGTAAAATCGACTTCAGTTTGATCTCCAGCGAACGTGCACCGCGCAATGAAGGTAAAACCGCGCGTGAAAAAGCGAAAAAAAGCGATGCGGGTAAAAATACCGGTAAGCGTCGTCAGATGGGCAAAAAAGTAAATTTCGAGCCGGATAGCGCTTTCCGCGGCGAGAAGAAAGGCAGAGCCAAACCTCAGGCGGATAAAAAAACGGCTGAGAAGAAAGGCGATAAAAAAGCGAAAAAGCCATCGGCAAAAACGCTTAAAATCGCTGCCGCCACCAAAGCTAAACGCGCGACGAAAAAGAAAGTCGCGCAATAACAGCCATAAACAGTAAGTCGGGCAACCTCGCGTTGCCCGCGTTACGCATAAACTATTAACGAGTACATTCATGAGTGAAATGATTTACGGCATCCATGCGGTGCAGGCTCTGCTGGAACGTGCGCCTGAGCGCTTCCAGGACGTCTTTATTCTCAAAGGTCGTGAAGATAAACGCCTGCTGCCGCTGATCCACGCACTGGAAGCACAGGGTGTTGTCATTCAGCTGGCTAACCGCCAGTTCCTGGATGAGAAAAGCGAGGGTGCGGTACATCAGGGAATTATTGCTCGCGTGAAGCCGGGTCGTCAGTATCAGGAAAACGATCTGCCGGATCTGATTGCTACGCTCGATCAGCCGTTCTTTTTGATCCTCGATGGTGTTACCGATCCGCATAACCTGGGGGCATGCCTGCGTAGCGCCGATGCTGCTGGCGTCCATGCTGTTATCGTACCGAAGGATCGTTCTGCGCAGTTGAATGCAACGGCGAAAAAAGTGGCCTGCGGCGCGGCAGAAAGCGTACCGCTGATCCGTGTGACCAACCTGGCGCGCACTATGCGTATGCTGCAGGAAGAGAATATCTGGATCGTCGGAACCGCAGGTGAAGCTGACCATACTCTCTACCAGAGCAAAATGACCGGACGTCTGGCGCTGGTGATGGGCGCAGAGGGTGAAGGTATGCGTCGTTTGACCCGCGAACACTGTGACGAACTGATCAGCATCCCGATGGCTGGGAGCGTTTCGTCGCTGAACGTTTCAGTTGCGACGGGCATCTGCCTGTTTGAGGCTGTACGCCAGCGCGGCTAAACTTATTTTTCGGAAAAAGCCATCCAGATTTGGATGGCTTTTTTTTATCTTAAACAAGTATGATAAATAGTGGAAAATGATATTTATTTTATTTATTTTTAACTAACTAATATATGGAAAATATATGGCATGGACTCCGCAGTTGCTTGCTAAAGCACTACAAACTCTTCCTGAATTAAATATAAATACTGAATATAACGAACAATCATTAATGGTCAAAATGAATGATTTTGGTGATTTGTCGCTCAGTGTTCTATTCACTTCCCGCCAAATTATTATAGAAACCGTTATTTGTTCTGTTAGTAGTATTCATGATCAGGATGAATTTAATATTTTCTTATTACGTAATCAAAAAATCCTTCCTTTGTCTTCTGTGGGAATTTCTCGCGTTCAGCATGAAGAATATTACGTCGCATTTGGCGCCCTCTCGCTTAATTCATCGTTGGATGATGTGGTTCTGGAGATGACTACGCTTGCAGATAACGCGCTGGATCTCGCTGAAATAACTGAAGAATACACTTACGAATAACAAGGAACGCTATTTATGGGAATTTTGAAAAGCCTGTTTACTCTCGGCAAGTCTGTGCTTTCGCAAGCGGAAGAGTCAATCGAAGAAGCGCAGGGGGTGCGGATGCTGGAACAGCATATTCGCGATGCGAAAGGTGAACTGGATAAAGCCGGAAAATCACGGGTTGACTTGCTGGCGCGCGTGAAGTTGAGCAACGATAAATTAAACGATCTGCGCGAGCGCAAGGCCAGTCTGGAAAACCGGGCACTTGAGGCGCTGAGTAAAAATGCTAATCCGTCTCTGATTAACGAAGTTGCGGAAGAGATTGCTCGTCTGGAGAATGTCATAACCGCCGAGGAGCAAGTGCTTACTAACCTTGAAATCTCTCGTGATGGCGTTGAAAAAGCGGTTAATGCCACCGCGCAGCGGATTGCGCAGTTTGAACAGCAGCTTGAGGTGGTAAAGGCAACGGAAGCGATGCAGCGTGCCCAACAGGCCGTAACCACATCGACTGTCGGCGCGTCTTCCAGTGTCTCTACGGCGGCGGAGTCGCTCAAGCGTTTGCAAACACGCCAGACAGAGCGTCAGGCCCGCCTGGATGCGGCCGCACAGCTTGAGAAAGTTGCAGATGGGCGTGACCTTGACGAAAAACTGGCAGAGGCAGGCATTGGCGCAACTAATAAAAGCTCTGCTCAGGATGTTCTGGCGCGACTGCAACGGCAGCAAGGCAAGTAATGCTGTTCACTTGGGTCATCAAAATATGCCAACGGAATCTCTCAAGACTGACCTGGCCTGCTTTGATTGGGCTATTTGTAGGGCAGTACCTGTTTTGTTACCTGGTGCTGAGGTTACTGGGCGAAGAGATGCTGGTTGGTCGCCTGAGCGATTTTATCTATTACTGCTCGGTCGTGGGTTCTACGCTGGGGTTCGGCGACCTTAGTCCGCAGACAGCAGAAGGGCGAGTTTTTACCGCTCTCTGGCAGATCCCAGTCAGCGTTGGATTATTCGGCGCATTAATGGGTAAGGTTATTGGCATGGTACAAGGACTGTTAGCAAAAGGAATGATGGGGATGGGGGATTATCGTCATTTGCGCAATCATATACTGGTGGTTGGCTGGCGCGGCCACCAGACGGAAAAAATGATATCGCTGCTGTTGTATGACACCCGGCGTGCTTTCGAGCGGGTGCTCCTGTGTGAATCGGATGATATTCAACATCCTTTGCAGGGGAATCACTGGGTTGATTTCATTCGTATTCGTAATTTTAATGACGCACATGAGCATGCTCGTATGGGGTTATGCACGTGCCAGAGCGCTATCATCTTTGCCCGTACGGATGAACTTACGTTTACCATCGCACTTTCGCTGGCTGATTCGATCCCTGATCAGTGCCATGTTGTTGCTTATATGGAAGATGAGCGTTACGCAGGATTGCTTGAGGTGCATTGTCCGCGCATTGAAATTGTACGCAATCTCTCTGCTGAACAAATTTCTCGATCCATTCAGGATCCTGGTTCTTCCCAGTCGGTTGCATCCATTATGAATCCTATGCTGGGCGACACGGGTTTTGCCGTACCGATTCCGGAAGAGGTGACTTCAATTCGTTATGGCAATTTAATGCGTTATATGAAGCTCCGCCATGATGCAACCGTGTTGGGCATTAGCACCTGTAAAAATGGTCGTGGTATGGAATTGAACCCGGTCATCTCGACGGAGGTAAAAGGAGGAATGTGGCTACATCTGATTGGTAATAGCCGCATTCTGGCGAAGGAGATTGCCTGGCTGGAGATCGAGGATAAATGATGACAAGTTTTTTCCAACGTTTATTTGGTAAGGCCGCTGCTGTTGCGCCAGTTCGTGGGCCGTTGGGGTTACATCTGAATGCAGGATTCACGATCGATACATTGGCATTTCGCCTGTTAGAAGAAGCTTTATTGATTGAATTGCCGGGTGAAGAGTACACCGTTGCAGCCGTCAGCCACATTGATTTAGGTGGTGGAAGTCAGATTTTCCGCTACTACACGTCTGGAGAGGAGTTTTTGCAAATCAATACCTCCGGTGGAGAAGATATCGATGATATCGACGATATCAAACTCTTTGTTTATGAAGAAAGTTACGGGATTTCGCAAAAAAAACACTGGCAGTCTGCCATTAGCCCGTCAGTGATAGGTACGCCAACACTTAGCTGGCAGGAAGAACGTTGGCAGCGCTTTTTTAACGATGAAGAACCGGGGAATATTGAACCGGTTTATATGCTGGAAAAGGTGGAAAACCAGCAGCACGCCACATGGGAAGTGCACAATTTTACCATGGGCTACCAGCGACAGGTGGAAGATAATACCTGGGAATACCTGCTGTTAAACGGTGAAGAGTCATTTAATGAGCAGGGAGAACCTGAGTGGGTATTCTCCCGGGCGTTGGGCATCGATATTTCTTTAACATCAATCAATATTATTGGTTAATTTCAGGGACGGTTACAATGCATATACTGGATTCATTATTGGCTTTTTTCGCCTATTTTTTTATTGGTGTAGCCATGGTGATAATTTTCCTTTTTATTTATTCGAAAATAACGCCGCACAATGAATGGCAACTTATCAAAAATAATAATACGGCAGCGTCGCTGGCATTTAGTGGAACCTTGCTTGGTTACGTTATTCCGCTATCCAGTGCGGCAATTAATGCTGTTAGCATTCCAGATTATTTTGCCTGGGGTGGTATTGCACTGGTAGTTCAACTCGTTATTTACGGCGGTGTGCGCTTATATATGCCGACGCTGAGTGAAAAAATCATTAATCACAATAGCGCCGCGGGATTATTTATGGGAACCGCTGCGCTGGCGGGAGGCATTTTTAACGCCGCCTGCAGGCGTTGTTGCTCAAATCAGGGAACTATCCCGCAGTTTGGTGATCTGATCTCTTAGGTTCACCACCGGGAGCGCCAGATGGGCAAGTCCAAGCACAAGATCAGCAACTGGAAACAGTACAACCAAGCCTTGGTGCAACGTGGTTCGTTGACCGTCTGGATGGATGAGCAAGCCATCCAGCAGTGGCATTGCCAAACCCATCATGGCCGCCGAGGGCGAGGCTTCCATTACAGCGACTCCGCCATTGAAACCGCGCTGATGCTCAAGGCGGTATTCAAGCTACCGCTGCGTGCCTTGGAAGGCTTCATCAACTCGCTGTTCAAGCTGATGAAGGTGCCCTTACAGTCGCCGGACTACAGCTGTATCAGCAAGCGCGCCAAGACGGTCGAAATCAAGTACCGCCTACCGAGCCATGGCCCAGTGGCTCACCTGGTCATCGATGCCACCGGACTCAAGGTCTATGGCGAAGGCGAATGGAAAATTCGCAAGCACGGCAAGGAGAAACGCCGCGTCTGGCGCAAGCTTCACCTGGCCGTAGATGCGGCGACCCATGCCATCGTTGCAGCCGAAGTCAGCCTGGAAACGGTGGGCGATAACGAGGTGTTGCCCACGCTGCTCAACCCCTTGCGCCGCAAGATAGAACAAGTCAGCGCCGATGGTGCCTATGACACCAGAGCCTGTTATGCCCTACTGCAAAAGAAGGGCGCCAAGGCCACCATACCGCCGAGAAAAAATGCGGCATTCTGGAAGACAGGCCATCCACGCAACGAGGCGGTTGCCGCGCTCAAGGCAGGAGAACTGGAGCAATGGAAAAAGGACTCTGGCTATCATCAGCGCTCGATAGCTGAGACCGCCATGTATCGCTTCAAGCAGCTCATCGGTCCGAAACTGAGTCTGCGGAGCTACAACGCCCAGGTGGGTGAGATCCTGGCCGGGGTGAAAGTCATGAACAAGGTCATAGGGCTTGGTATGCCTATTCGGCAGGCTGTCAACTAAGCCCGCCCGGCGGGTTGGGGAGCGACCATCCAACTTTGGATTTGATCAACAAGGCCCCGCCTGCATGACATGGTAATGGACGATCATGGCAAGAAAACGTAAATCAGGAAGCAAAAACAAGGTGGTGGGGCATTCTGCTATTACGCGGATTAACCGCCCGATTAATCCCTTTGAAAAAAAACGTAGCCGTTACAGCGGCAAATATCTGACGCTGGCTATTATGGGCGGCGCGGCATTTTTTATTCTTAAAGGATGTGCAGACGACGCCGATACCGATAATGATGGCGACGGTAAATTTTACTCAACGGTGAGTGAATGCATTGATGATGGCAATAGCGCCACCGTTTGTACCGATGGCTGGAACAACGCGAAAGCTGAATTCTATGCCAGCTTGCCAAAGCAAATGAGTAAGGAGAGTTGTCAGGCACAGTTTGGTGACTGTTATCTCGATAGCACGGCTCAGAGCTGGGTACCTGTGGTCACCGGGTTTTTACTCACCAGGATGATTCGCAAAGATCGCGATGAACAGTATGTTTACAGCAGCGGCGGTTCTTCATATGCTTCGCGCCCGGTCTGGCGTACGACTTCGGGAGAGTATGGCTGGCGTTCCGGCAGCGGAAAAAATGATACCGCTACCACCCATACTTATACGACGAAGAAAGTATCGACGGTTTCTCGTGGCGGCTATGGAAGATCATCCAGCGCACGTGGGCACTGGGGAGGTTAACGATGCTGCGACATGATGTCCCTATACGCCGGGATCTGAACCGGATCGCTTACGATCACGGTTTTGATTTTCATATCATCGACAATGAGATTTATTGGGATGAGAGCCGGGCATACCGCTTTACGCTTCGGCAAGTGGAAGAGCAGATCGAAAAGCCCACTGCGGAACTGCACCAGATGTGTCTGGACGTTGTCGAACGAGCAGTTAACGACGAACAGATTATGCAGCAACTGGCGATCCCGCCGCTGTACTGGGACGTTATTGCCGAAAGCTGGCGCAATCGTGATCCCTCTCTGTACGGCCGCATGGATTTTGTCTGGTGCGGAAATAACTCCCCGGTCAAGCTGCTGGAATACAATGCTGATACGCCAACGTCGCTCTATGAGTCGGCGTATTTTCAGTGGCTATGGCTGGAAGATGCGCGTCGTAACGGCGTTATCCCACGCGATGCCGACCAGTATAATGCCATTCAGGAACGGCTTATATCCCGTTTTGCGGAACTTTATAGCCAGGAACCCTTCTACTTCTGCTGCTGTGAAGATACCGATGAAGATCGCACTACCGTGCTGTATTTACAGGATTGCGCGCAGCAGGCAGGGCAAGAATCGCGGTTTATGTATATTGAAGAACTGGGGCTTGGCGTCGGCGGTGTGCTCACGGACCTGGATGACAATGTGATTCGTCGCGCTTTTAAGCTCTATCCCCTGGAATGGATGATGCGAGATGAAAATGGTCCCTTGCTTTGCCATCGTCGCGAGCAGTGGGTTGAACCGTTGTGGAAAAGTGTGCTCAGTAATAAAGGGTTGATGCCATTGCTGTGGCGTTTTTTCCCCAATCATCCCAACCTACTGCCAGCTTGGTTCGACGGAGAAGTACCGCAAATTGCGCAGGGTGAAAGCTATGTGCGTAAACCCATATTCTCCCGTGAAGGGGGAAACGTCACCATTTTTGATGGTCAGCAACATATCGTCGAACACGCTGAGGGCGACTACGCCGAAGAGCCGATGATCTATCAGGCATTTCAGGCGCTACCGCGTTTTGGTGATAGCTATACGCTGATTGGCAGTTGGATCGTGGATGATGAAGCGTGTGGCATGGGGATCCGCGAAGATAATACGTTGATCACGAAAGATACTTCTCGCTTTGTTCCTCACTATATTGCGGGCTAACCGTGCTTTTGTGATCTCCCTCCGTCGCGAATAATGTGGTTCTGACCATACTTAAGGTGACGGCCATTGACGGAGGGAGACACAATGCACTGGCAAACGCATACCGTTTTTAACCAACCTGTACCGCTCAATAACAGCAACTTATATCTGTCCGATGGCGCGCTGTGTGAAGCGGTTATCCGTGAAGGCGCTGGCTGGGATAGCGATCTTCTCGCCAGTATTGGTCAGCAACTAGGGACTGCCGAGTCGCTCGAGCTTGGCCGTCTGGCCAATGCTTTTCCACCCGAGTTGTTGCGCTACGACTCGCAGGGTCAGCGGCTGGATGATGTGCGTTTTCATCCTGCCTGGCATTTACTGATGCAGGGATTGTGCGCCAATCGCGTACATAATCTGGCCTGGGAAGAAGACGCGAGGCAGGGAACATTTGTCGCCCGGGCGGCCCGTTTCATGCTGCATGCTCAGGTGGAAGCGGGCACGTTGTGTCCGGTTACCATGACTTTTGCCGCCACGCCGTTGTTACTTCAGATGTTACCTGCCCCCTTTCACGACTGGTTTACGCCGCTGCTAAGCGACCGTTATGACTCGCATTTACTGCCCGGAGGGCAAAAGCGTGGGTTATTGATCGGCATGGGAATGACCGAGAAGCAGGGGGGGTCAGATGTGTTGAGCAATACCACTCAGGCAGAACGTCTTACAGACGGCTCGTATCGGCTGGTGGGACATAAGTGGTTTTTCTCCGTGCCGCAAAGCGATGCCCATCTGGTGCTGGCTCAGGCAAAGGGAGGTTTATCCTGCTTTTTTGTACCGCGATTTTTACCCGACGGGCAGCGTAATGCTATTCGTCTGGAGCGGCTGAAAGATAAGTTAGGCAATCGCTCCAACGCCAGCTGCGAGGTTGAATTCCATGATGCGATTGGCTGGCTATTGGGTGAAGAAGGGGAAGGTATACGTCATATCCTGAAAATGGGCGGGATGACGCGTTTTGACTGTGCGCTCGGCAGTCATGGCATGATGCGACGTGCTTTTTCCGTCGCGATTTACCATGCGCACCAGCGACAGGTTTTTGGCAAACCATTGATCGAACAACCGATGATGCGCCAGGTATTAGGTCGGATGGCGCTCCAACTGGAAGGTCAGACGGCGTTACTGTTCCGACTGGCGCGGGCCTGGGACCGTCGCGCTGATGCCCAAGAATCTCTGTGGGCCAGGTTGTTCACACCAGCAGCGAAATTCTCTGTTTGCAAGGCCGGTATGCCGTTTGTTGCAGAGGCGATGGAAGTGCTCGGCGGGATTGGCTACTGCGAGGAGAGTGAATTGCCGCGCCTGTATCGTGAGATGCCGGTAAACAGTATCTGGGAGGGCTCTGGCAACATTATGTGCCTCGATGTATTGCGGGTGCTGACAAAACAACCCGGCATATACGATATGCTCAGCGAAGCCTTTGCTGAGGTAAAAGGGCAAGACCGACATTACGATCGAAGGGTACGTCAACTACAGCAGCGTTTACGTAAACCCAGCGAGGAGTTGGGACGGGAGATTACACAGCAGCTTTTCCTGCTCGGTTGCGGGGCGCAGATGTTGCGCTATGCCTCTCCGCCAGTGGCGCAGGCCTGGTGTCAAATGATGCTCGATACGCGTGGTGGACTACGATTGTCCGAGCAGGTGCTGAACGACTTGCTCCTGCGGGCAACGGGGGGATTACGGTAATAATATGCCTGATGGCGACGCTGGCGCGCCTTATCATGCCTACATTCAATGTAGGCCGGATAAGTTTACGCCATCCGGCGATCTGTTAAGCATAGAGTATGGCCTGTACGCGCCAGTTGTCGGGCTGCTGGTCTTCGTACATCTGAATGATCCGATACCATGAGGCACCCTGTTCATCCGCTTTTAACGCGACTACTCGTTCTACATCCTGCGGATTCCCTGCAATGTTACTGACAGATATCAGGCCAATTTCGTTCAGGCCTGTAACGCAGTCAGCACTGGCGAACTCGGCAGACTGCGCCGTAGTAACTACCAGTCCGGCAGAAAGCAGCAGTGAGGATAAGGCAAGTGATTGTTTCATCGTCAGCTCCATTATTCGTACCCCTACACACGGCAGGGCATTCCATCGCGATCATAAACCTCAAGCTTCCTGCTGTTGGTTTATTGTGCACAGGTAAACGCATAGCGGCGCAAAGCAATGTAAAGCTGACTAAATTCCAACCCAATGTTATTTACGATACAAAATAGCCTGTGAATACCATTGGCCTGTCACGATGGTTTCATCCACTAATAAAACCACGTAGTAATCAGCTTTAGCTGCGACGGCTTTGTCACGGATCTCTGCCAGCACATCATCCGGAGAGCCTCTTACCAGTGCGCTGACCGTTCCTATTCGCTGTAACCCATTACTCTGGTCACGGCGGATCTCCTGCGGGTGGTCGGCAACGGGCGGTGCGGGTTGCGGCGTTCCCTGTAGCACGCTACAGGCGCTTAAAAGCATCACCAGCAATAAAGAGGCAAACCGACGCATAACTCTATCTCGTTTCCTGATAGCCATAGTGTAGTGCCTTATCAATTTCCCTTTAGGGGAATGTTCCCGAAGTGTTATCTCTCACGCGATTTTCGAATGAAAATGTTGCGAAAGCGTAACCCAGTTCTCAACATTATGAATCATTGCCGAACACATTCGCTTGCGTTAAGTATTGCTGCATGGCATACCAGAAAAAAAGAGGCGACAAATGATTGAAATTGAAACACGACAGTTGGCTGGTATCCCTGTCCTGCACGCCGTTCCGGCTGGTAAACGCGAGTGTTCACTCCCTTGCATTATTTTCTATCACGGGTTTACATCTTCAAGTCTGGTCTATAGCTATTTTGCCGTTGCTCTGGCTCAGGCCGGATTCCGGGTTGTCATGCCCGATGCGCCTGACCATGGTGCCCGCTTCAACGGTGATGCTCAGGAGCGAATGTTCCGCTTCTGGCATATATTGCAGCAAAGCATGCAGGAGTTTACGACGTTACGTGCGGCGCTGGTGGCGGAAAATTGGCTATCAGATGAAAGACTTGCTGTTGCGGGGGCGTCGATGGGAGGCATGACGGCGTTGGGCATTATGGCCCGCCATCCCGAGGTTAAATGTGTAGCCAGCCTGATGGGTTCGGGCTATTTTACCCGTCTTGCACAAACGCTTTTTCCCCCTTTACGGGTCCAGACGCCAGAGCAGCAGGCAGAGTTCGATGCCGTTATCGCACCGCTCGCCGAATGGGACGTTACGCATCAGCTACAACGCCTGGCCGACAGACCGTTGCTGTTGTGGCATGGACAGGAGGACGATGTGGTGCCCGCGGTTGAAACCTTCCGCTTACAGCAGGCGCTGATTCAGGCAGGGCTGGATAACAATTTAACCTGCCTGTGGGAAGCGGGCGTGCGCCACCGCATCACGCCAGAGGCGCTGGCAGCGACGGTAACGTTTTTTCGCCAGCACCTTTAAACGCGCACGATGCTTACGCCCTGAGCTTCAAGTTGTTGCAGAATCTCAGGGTTAGCATTTTTGCCGGTAATGAGCATATCGATTTGATCGGCGCGACTGAACAGCATCCCCGCGCGTTCACCGACCTTACTGCTATCGACCAGCACCACCAGTTTACCCACTACGTTAAGCATCTTCTGCTCAGCCATCGCGGTTAGCATATCGGTTTTATACAGTCCGTCCGCGGTCAACCCTTTACCGCTGGTAAACATCCAGTGTCCGGCATACAGGCTATTTTCGCTGCCTTGCGGACTAAGCGTGATGGACTGGCTTTTGTTGTATTGCCCTCCCATGATGATCACGCTGTCATGCTCCTGGTCGATCAGATAGTTCGCCAGCGGCAGATAATTGGTGATGATCTGCACCGGCTTGCCGCACATTTCACGACCAAGCAGGAAGGCGGTTGATCCGCAGTTGATCACCACGCTTTCACCCGCATTTACAAGCTGGGATGCTGCCTTGGCAATACGAACTTTTTCATCGTGGTTCTGCGCCTGATGCAGATTCATAGGTGTCCAGCGCGGACGTTGCTGGGTGATGGCTTCTGCGCCATTGCGGACTTTCTTGAGTTTGCCGCTTTCGTCGAGTTTATTGATGTCCCGGCGTGCTGTGGCTGGTGAAATCCCCAGACGCTCAATCACGTTCTCAACGGTAACAAAGCCCAACTGCGCCAGCATATCCAGCAATATTTGATGTCTTTGTGCTTCAGTCATGAGCTATTCCGATACAAATTGATTTGAAAAGATGATATTTGAAATAGCCTGGAAATACTAAAGTAAATGGGAAAAAATGCCGGAATAGCCCGGCATTTTGTAGGGGTCACAAGAAGGATTTAAACGGCAGATCCGGTTCAATCGTGAAGCAGTCATCAAAGCCGCGCGGATAGTGATATTCAAAGTTATCTTTGTCCAACGGCCAGGTGAACTTACCGCCCACCTGCCAGATAAACGGCTTAAAGCCATACTTCAGTCGATCTTTTTTCATCTCCCACAGTACGCGGATCTCCTGAGGGTCGGCCTGGAAGTTTGACCAGATGTCATGATGGAAAGGGATCACCACTTTCGTATTCAACGCTTCCGCCATGCGCAGCATGTCGGAGCTGGTCATTTTGTCCGTAATCCCGCGCGGATTCTCACCATAGGAACCGAGCGCAACGTCGATCTGGTGCTCGTTGCCATGCTTTGCGTAGTAGTTAGAGTAGTGCGAGTCTCCGCTGTGGTACAGCGTTCCGCCCGGTGTTTTGAACAGGTAGTTTACCGCACGTGCATCCATACCATCCGGCAGCACACCTGCCGCTTTTTGATCGGCAGGTAGCGTGATTAATGCCGTACGATCAAACGCGTCAAGCGCATGAATTTCAATATCTTTCACTTTCACCACATCGCCTGGTTTTACCACGATGCAGCGCTCTTTTGGCACACCCCAACCGATCCACAGATCCACACAGGTTTGCGGCCCGATAAATGGCACGTCATCGGCGCAGTTTTGCATGACGGCGGCCGCGACATTCACGTCGATGTGATCGTTATGATCGTGTGTCGCCAGCACCGCATCGATCTGTCGAATTGCAAACGGATCAAGAACAAACGGCGTGGTGCGCAGGTTTGGCTGCAGTTTCTTCACCCCAGCCATGCGTTGCATCTGGTGGCCGGTTTTCATTAGCGGGTTACCGTGACTCTGTTTACCCGTCCCGCACCAGAAATCGACGCAGATGTTCGTCCCGCCTTCCGACTTCAGCCAGATGCCGGTACAGCCAAGCCACCACATAGCGAATGTGCCCGGGGCGACCTGCTCCTGTTCGATCTCTTCATTCAGCCAACTTCCCCACTCCGGGAATGTGCTCAGGATCCATGATTCACGCGTGATGCTTTTTACTTTACTCATCGCATTTACCTTCATATTTATTCAGATTAAGTCAATTTATGATTTGTTTTGATTGATATTGACAGCATTTTTTCAAGAAGGCAATGCATTGATTTTTGGTGTTCAGCGGGGAAATGTGAGCAAATCACAGCGTGACAGGATGGTTTACTTGAGTGTTTGTTTTGTATTTTATTGTTTTAATAGAGTTTATTTTGGAAACGATGAATTAGAAGTAAAGCCACTCTGCAAGTGTGTGAATTATTTGCGTACTGCATCACATTTAATCAAATTCAATCTTGTTGTGATTATTTTTGAAAACTAGAGTGAGGGCACAACATCCTGGGCATCTGTAATGAATGTTCAGCAACTTCGTCTACTGGAGATCGTTATGGAGATCCTCTACAACATCTTTACCGTCTTTTTTAATCAGGTTATGACCAACGCGCCCTTGCTGTTGGGTATTGTGACCTGTCTTGGTTACATCCTGCTGCGTAAAAGCGTCAGCGTTATTATCAAAGGCACGATCAAAACGATTATCGGTTTTATGTTGCTGCAAGCGGGATCGGGCATTCTGACCAGCACGTTTAAACCGGTGGTGGCAAAGATGTCCGAAGTTTACGGTATCAATGGTGCGATTTCCGATACCTATGCCTCCATGATGGCAACCATCGAACGTATGGGCGATGCCTATAGTTGGGTGGGTTATGCGGTGTTGTTGGCGCTGGCGCTGAATATTTGTTACGTACTGCTACGGCGTATTACCGGCATTCGCACCATCATGTTGACCGGCCACATAATGTTCCAGCAGGCGGGCCTGATTGCCGTCTCTCTCTACATCTTTGGTTACCCGATGTGGACCACCATCATCTGCACCGCGGTGCTGGTGTCCCTCTACTGGGGCATTACTTCCAATATGATGTACAAGCCGACGCAGGAAGTGACCGACGGCTGCGGTTTCTCCATCGGTCACCAGCAGCAGTTCGCTTCATGGATTGCCTACAAAGTCGCGCCTTATCTGGGTAAGAAAGAGGAGAGTGTTGAAGATCTGAAGCTGCCGGGCTGGCTGAATATCTTCCATGACAACATCGTTTCTACCGCGATTGTTATGACCCTCTTCTTCGGCGCGATCCTGCTCTCTTTCGGCATTGATGTAGTTCAGGCGATGGCGGGTAAAACTCACTGGACGGTCTATATCCTGCAGACCGGTTTTTCGTTTGCCGTCGCTATTTTCATCATCACTCAGGGCGTACGTATGTTCGTTGCTGAGCTTTCAGAAGCGTTCAACGGTATCTCTCAACGTCTGATCCCGGGTGCAGTGCTGGCTATCGACTGCGCGGCGATTTATAGCTTTGCGCCCAACGCGGTGGTCTGGGGCTTTATGTGGGGCACCATCGGCCAACTGATTGCGGTGGGCATCCTGGTGGGTTGCGGCTCTTCTATTCTGATTATCCCTGGCTTTATTCCGATGTTCTTCTCGAACGCGACTATCGGCGTGTTTGCTAACCACTTTGGCGGCTGGCGCGCGGCGCTCAAGATTTGCCTGGTGATGGGGATGATCGAAATCTTCGGCTGCGTCTGGGCGGTGAAGCTCACCGGGATGAGCGCCTGGATGGGCATGGCGGACTGGTCAATTCTGGCGCCGCCGATGATGCAGGGCTTTGCCACCATCGGCATCGTGTTTATGGCCGTCATTATTCTGATTGCACTGGCTTATATGTTTTTCGCAGGACGCACCTTGCGCGCTGAGGAAGACGCAGAAAAACAACTGGCAGAACACTCTGCTTAATAAGGAGTTCCGATTATGACCGTACGTATTTTGGCTGTATGTGGCAATGGGCAGGGGAGTTCCATGATCATGAAGATGAAGGTGGATCAGTTTTTAACCCAGTCAAATATTGACCATACGGTAAACAGTTGCGCAGTAGGTGAATACAAAAGTGAACTGAGCGGCGCGGATATCATCATCGCTTCTACCCATATCGCCGGTGAGATTACCGTATCGGGCAATAAATATGTTGTTGGCGTACGCAACATGCTGTCTCCCGCCGATTTTGGACCAAAACTGCTGGAAGTGATCAACGCGCATTTCCCTCAGGACGTGAAGTAAGGAGGCGGCCTATGAAATTACGTGATTCGCTGGCAGACAATGACGCCATCCTTTTACAGGCCGAGGCCAGTTCCTGGCAGGAAGCGGTAAAGCTGAGCGTGGATCTGCTGGTTAAGGCTGATGTGGTTGAACCACGCTACTACCAGGCCATCCTCGACGGAGTCGAACAGTTCGGCCCGTATTTCGTGATTGCGCCCGGCCTGGCGATGCCGCACGGCCGTCCGGAGGAAGGGGTTAAGAAAACCGGTTTTGCGCTGGTGACGCTGAAAACACCGCTGGTGTTTAACCACGAAGATAACGACCCGGTCGACATCCTGATCACCATGGCGGCAGTAGACGCCAACACACATCAGGAAGTCGGCATCATGCAGATCGTGAATCTTTTTGACGACGAAGCCAATTTCGACCGTTTACGTGCCTGCCGTACCGCGCAGGAAGTGCTGGATTTAATTGATAACGCCACTGCGGCGGCTGTTTAAAAGGATACCAAAATGTCATTACCTATGTTGCAGGTTGCGCTGGATAACCAATCAATGTCTTCCGCCTATGAAACGACGCGTCTGATTGCCGAAGAGGTCGATATCATTGAGGTGGGCACGATTCTTTGCGTGGCAGAGGGGGTGCGCGCCGTACGCGATCTGAAGGCGCTTTATCCGCATAAAATTGTGCTGGCGGATGCCAAAATCGCCGACGCGGGTAAAATCCTCTCGCGCATGTGTTTCGAAGCCAATGCTGACTGGGTTACCGTCATCTGCTGCGCGGATATCAATACCACCAGGGGGGCGCTGGAGGTGGCGAAAGAATTTAACGGCGACGTGCAGATTGAACTGACTGGTTACTGGACCTGGGAGCAGGCGCAGGAGTGGCGTGACGCGGGCATTGGGCAAGTGGTATATCACCGCAGCCGTGACGCGCAGGCGGCGGGTGTGGCATGGGGAGAGGCAGATATCAGCGCCATCAAACGCCTTTCTGATATGGGCTTTAAGGTCACCGTCACCGGCGGCCTGGCGCTGGAGGATTTGCCGCTGTTCCAGGGGATCCCTATCCACGTCTTTATTGCCGGACGCAGCATTCGCGATGCCGCCTCTCCGGTAGACGCTGCGCGTCAGTTCAAACGTTCCATCGCCCAACTGTGGGGATAAGGAGCGACTATGTTGTCGAAACAGGTCCCGCTCGGTATCTATGAAAAAGCGCTCCCCGGCGGGGAGTGCTGGCTGGAACGCTTGCAGCTGGCGAAGGAACTGGGCTTTGATTTTGTTGAAATATCGGTTGATGAAACCGACGATCGCCTGGCGCGTCTTGACTGGCGCCGCGAGCAGCGACTGGCGCTGGTGGCCGCTATCGCCGAGACAGGGATACGCGTACCGTCCATGTGCCTGAGCGCTCATCGTCGTTTCCCGCTTGGCAGTGAAGATGATGCGGTGCGCGAACAGGGGCTGGAGATCTTGCGTAAAGCCATTCAGTTTGCGCAGGATATCGGTATTCGCGTTATTCAACTGGCGGGTTACGACGTCTATTACCAGCAGGCCAATAACGAAACGCGTCGTCGGTTTCGCGATGGGCTGAAAGAGAGCGTGGAGATGGCGAGCCGCGCGCAGGTGACGCTGGCGATGGAAATCATGGATTATCCGCTGATGAATTCGATCAGCAAGGCACTGGGTTATGCCCACTATCTCAACAATCCGTGGTTCCAGTTGTATCCCGATATTGGCAATTTGTCGGCGTGGGATAACGACGTGCAGATGGAGCTGCAGGCTGGGATGGGTCATATCGTTGCCGTACACGTGAAGGATACCAAACCCGGTGTATTCAAAAATGTGCCGTTTGGTGAAGGGGTTGTTGAGTTCGAACGTTGTTTTGCGACGCTCAAACAGAGTGGGTACTGCGGACCATACCTGATTGAGATGTGGAGTGAAACGTCGGACGACCCGGCACGTGAAGTCGCGAAGGCGCGCGACTGGGTGAAGGCGCGAATGGCCAGCGCAGGTCTGGTGGAGGCGGTGTAATGCAAAAACTTAAACAGCAGGTTTTTGAGGCCAATATGGATTTGCCGCGCTACGGGCTGGTGACGTTCACCTGGGGGAACGTCAGCGCCATTGACCGCGAGCGCGGGCTGGTGGTGATTAAGCCTAGCGGCGTCGACTACCAAACGATGCAGGTAGATGACATGGTGGTTGTGGATCTGGCCGGCAACGTAGTGGAAGGGCGCTATCGTCCTTCTTCTGATACCGCCACCCATCTGGTGCTGTATCGCCGCTATTCTTCTCTCGGCGGCGTGGTGCACACCCACTCAACCCACGCGACGGCATGGGCGCAGGCGGGTCTGGCAATTCCCTCGTTCGGCACGACGCATGCGGATTACTTCTTTGGCGATATTCCCTGCACCAGGGCGTTAACTGAAGCTGAAGTTCAGGGCGAGTATGAGCTAAATACCGGCAAGGTGATTGTCGAAACGCTGGGGGAGGTGGAACCTTTGCATACGCCTGGCGTAGTGGTGTACCAGCATGGCCCGTTTGCCTGGGGCAAGGATGCTCACGACGCGGTACATAACGCCGTGGTAATGGAGGAAGTGGCAAAAATGGCATGGATTGCGCGTGGTATTAATCCGGCTCTTAGCCCCATCGACAGCTATCTGATGAATAAGCATTTCATGCGTAAGCACGGCCCAGACGCCTATTACGGACAGAAGTAACGACTAAGTCCTGGAGCCCAATCATTCAGGGGATGTTATCGATCTGGTTTCGGGACTTTGTTGCAAAAAAAGCCCCCTGTTATGGGGGCAAATTAAACTGCGGCAATGTTCTCGTTGGTTATTTCTGGTGCTAGCGGTAAATATCTGCACTGGCGTGCATATTTCCGTTACTACCGGGTTCCCTGGTGAGGATCACGTGGTAGTAGGTTGCGCCTTGCGCATCGGTCTCTTCATTCAGGGCCTGAGTGGCTTCACTTTCAGTGGCGAAGTTATGATTTATGTAAATGACGCCTAAGCTCTGCACATCATCCATATTCCTGGCCTGATGATTGTCAATTTTGATGGCTGCCGTTGCATTTGCACTAAGCAAAAGCATAGCCAGAAGGGTCAAAACACGGGCTCGCATATGTACCTCCTCGACTGCGGTCTCTGGTTGCCTCTCTCCTGTGAGTGATTAGCTTCTGATGTAATTTTAACCGTTACCGGCGCAGTCGATAGCGACCATTTCTGATGCAGTTGTTCAAAAAATTACCGCATGACCATCTTTTCTTTTATTAACAGGCCGCCGGTGTGTACCGCGCGGTGAAAAATACCTGTCTTTCGCGCATAAGCACTTACCAAATAGTCAATTTAATCGGGTGAGTACGCCGTTTATAGTGAGCCGGATAATTAATATAACTTTATGATAATAAGGCAAAAACTTATGGATACTTCATTCATGGATTTCAGCTACTTTGTGATTATGTTTATGGTCGCGCTGGTGGCAGGCTTTATTAACGTGGTGTCGGGCGGCGGTGGTTTTCTCTCGATTGGCGCACTGTTAATTTCTGGTTTACCCCCGGCGAATGCGCTGGCAACCAATAAAATTCAGGCGCTGGGCAGCTCGCTGACCTCCGGGATTTATTTTTTACGCCGGGGGCATATCAACGTGCAGGAGCACAAGTATGTGTTTTTATCTGCCTTTATCGGTTCTGCGATGGGAACGACGCTTATCCAGTTCATTGAACCGGAACTGCTGAAGAAACTGCTCCCGATCCTGATTATCGCGGTCGCCATCTACTTTATTTTTGCGCCAAATCTCAGCGAACCGAAAAGAAAGCAGCAGGTATCCCTGTTTCTCTTCTCGTTGATCGGCGGGGGATGCATTGGTTTTTATGACGGCTTTCTCGGTGCCGGGGCTGGCTCCTTTTATACCCTCAGCTATATCCTGCTGTGGGGATACAGCATCGATAAGGCGCAAATTCACTCGAATTTTATTAACCTGGCGTCCAACATCGCCTCGATATTGTTCTTCATTTTTGGCGGTAAAATGATCTGGTCGCTGGGGCTGGTGATGTTTGCCGGGCAGTCCCTCGGCGCACGTCTTGGCGCGACGGTCGTACTAACGCGCGGCAAGAAAGTTATCCGACCCATGATTGTCATTGTCTCCATTTGCATCAGCGTCAAAATGCTGCTGGATATGTATTAATGGCGACACGATAAATAATCGTACAATTACCTTGAGTTTAGTGGCAGGCGCCAGTATTATGACGCGTCAATTTTTCAGCCGACCTTTAACACGTTCCTTGCCTCCCCGGGCCTCGGCTGACCCAGACAGGAGGCTGAATAATCCGTAAGGAGCAATTCGATGCGTCATTACGAAATCGTTTTTATGGTCCATCCTGACCAGAGCGAACAGGTTCCGGGTATGATCGAACGCTACACTGCTGCCATCACTGGTGCAGAAGGCACGATCCACCGTCTGGAAGACTGGGGCCGCCGTCAGCTGGCTTACCCGATCAACAAACTGCACAAAGCTCACTACGTTCTGCTGAACGTTGAAGCGCCGCAGGAAGTGATCGATGAGCTGGAAACTACCTTCCGCTTCAACGATGCCGTTATCCGCAGCATGGTTATGCGTACTAAACACGCTGTTACCGAAGCATCTCCGATGGTTAAAGCGAAAGACGAGCGTCGTGAACGTCGCGATGATTTCGCTAACGAAACCGCAGATGATGCTGAAGCTGGGGATTCTGAAGAGTAATTTCTGATGACCAACCGTCTGGCGTTGTCCGGCACCGTGTGCAGGGCTCCCCTTCGAAAGGTCAGTCCATCAGGAATTCCTCATTGCCAGTTCGTGCTTGAGCATCGTTCTGTGCAGGAGGAAGCCGGGTTTCACCGGCAGGCGTGGTGCCAAATGCCCGTTATTATTAGCGGACACGAAAACCAGGCCATTACTCACAGTATAACGGTCGGTAGCGCAGTGACCGTTCAGGGGTTCATCTCTTGCCACAAGGCAAAGAACGGCCTGAGCAAAATGGTTCTGCATGCCGAGCAGATTGAATTGATAGATTCTGGAGACTAGCCATATGGCACGTTATTTCCGTCGTCGCAAGTTCTGCCGTTTCACCGCGGAAGGCGTTCAAGAGATCGACTATAAAGATATCGCTACGCTGAAAAACTACATCACCGAAAGCGGTAAGATTGTCCCAAGCCGTATCACCGGTACCCGTGCAAAATACCAGCGTCAGCTGGCTCGCGCTATCAAACGCGCTCGCTACCTGTCCCTGCTGCCGTACACTGATCGTCATCAGTAATCGGTCACGGTCCATTAATACGACTTTGAGAGGATAAGGTAATGCAAGTTATTCTGCTTGATAAAGTAGCAAACCTGGGTAGCCTGGGTGATCAGGTTAACGTTAAAGCGGGCTATGCTCGTAACTTCCTGGTACCACAGGGTAAAGCTGTTCCTGCTACCAAGAAAAACGTTGAATTTTTCGAAGCGCGTCGCGCTGAGCTGGAAGCTAAACTGGCTGACGTTCTGTCCGCTGCTGAAGCTCGTGCTGAGAAAATCAACGCACTGGAAACCGTAACCATCGCGTCTAAAGCTGGCGACGAAGGTAAACTGTTCGGTTCCATCGGTACTCGCGACATCGCTGACGCTGTAACTGCAGCTGGCGTTGAAGTAGCTAAGAGCGAAGTTCGTCTGCCGAACGGCGTTCTGCGTACCACTGGTGAGCACGAAGTGAGCTTCCAGGTTCACAGCGAAGTGTTTGCTAAGCTGACTGTAAACGTAGTTGCAGAATAAGTTTTTATTCTGATTACCGCGTAAAAGCGCCGGCCTTGTGTCGGCGTTTTGCTTTCCTGTTCCCTCCGCTTTTCGCTCTGGCTATTCTTTATCCTTTTCGGGATAATCATAAAAATAAAACATTATTTCAAAGTGGTGATGGAATGGAACCAACGCACCAACCTCTGTTTGCGCGTAAAAATGTTGTCTACCTGAGCGCAGCGTTCTGCTGTCTGCTGTGGGGGAGCGCCTATCCGGCGATCAAAAGCGGATATGAGATCTTCCAGATTGCCACGGATGACATTCCTTCAAAAATTGTCTTTGCCGGCTATCGCTTCCTGTTTGCTGGATTATTGCTGCTATTGCTGGCGGTGGCGCAGCGTAAACCGATTGGCCGGTTAAGCCCGCGTCAGTACGGTCAGCTCACGCTGTTGGGACTGACGCAAACCTCGCTGCAATACATCTTCTTCTATATTGGCCTGGCGTTCACGACGGGGGTCAAAGGGTCGATCATGAACGCGACCGGCACCTTCTTCAGCGTGCTGCTGGCCCATTTTATCTATCAGAACGACAAGCTGAGCTACAACAAAGTGCTGGGCTGTATCCTGGGTTTTACCGGCGTAATGGTGGTGAACTTTAGCAGCGGACTGGATTTTAGCTTCAGCCTGTTAGGGGACGGTTCAGTGGTGATGGCGGCCTTTATTCTTTCTGCCGCCACGTTATACGGTAAACGCATTTCTCAGACGGTAGACCCGACGGTAATGACAGGATATCAGTTGGGTGTCGGCGGTCTGGCGCTGGTTATCGGCGGCTACGCTTTTGGTGGCACGCTGACCGTACACGGTGCGTCTTCAGTGGCGATTCTGGGCTACCTGACGTTACTCTCTTCGGTCGCTTTTGCGTTATGGAGTATTCTGCTCAAGCATAACCGCGTGGGGATGATTGCGCCGTTTAACTTCCTGATCCCGGTTTCGGGGGCGGTTCTGTCGGCGATATTCCTCGGCGAAAACATTCTCGAATGGAAATATGCGCTGGCGCTGGTGCTGGTCTGTTCCGGGATCTGGTGGGTGAACAAGGTGAAGCGCTGACGCTTCACCTTGATGTCTGATGCGCTGTGTTTATCAGGTCTACAGGTGTGCTGGTTAACGGGCGCGAATAAAACTGCCGTTAGGTTGTCGAGTAAACAGTACCTGCTGACCATTACCGGTATCAATGGTTAATCCCGTTACCACGCCGTTGGCATTCTGCCTGATTTGTACCATCTGGCCGTCTTTCAGGTTGCTCAGCGGTTTTCCGGCACCTTCAACCTGCGCCATTGCGTATACATCGGTTGGCGGGAGGTTATGGTCACGGAATACCTGCGCCAGCGTTTTGCCCGAGTCTACGCGATAGGAGCGCCACTGCTGCTCAATTCCACTATCCTGTTGGAAAGGTTGCGTCTGCGGCTGAGATTGCTGAGCCTGCGGCTGCGCGTCTGGTTCTCCTTCCTGGATTGGCTCAGGCGCAAGCGGAGCGACCTGGCCCGGATCGTTTTGCGGGGCGACCAACTGTGCCTGCAGTTGAGCTTCGGTCGGCGGCTGCGACTGTGACTGTAAATCCAGCTGGGCAGTACGCGTAACCACAGGGGCATCGCTGGTGTCACTGGAGGGCAGCAGGAAGCCTATCACCAGCACGATAGCAGCAATTATAATGCCGCGTCGGTGCATAGGCGGTAGCGGATCCATAATGCGAAAATTGTCCGGTGCATGCCAGATTTTCGCCAGGGTTGGTTTTAATTCAAAGCGCCCGGGCATGGCTTTCCTCCTGCTCCGCGTCTCGTTCCTCGATCATAGAGTATAGATGGCTAATGCTATGATGTTCGTCATATTACCCGCTTTCGTGACGTCAACGCGGGGTATTCCTATTGTTTATGTTTCCTCGCGATTTGTCATCTGTTCCCGAGACAAAGTTTTACCGGATGCGGCATGGCTGATATGCTGCCCGCTACTTTACATCCGATGAAAGGAAATATGATGGCTAACCCGACTTTTGACACTATCGAAGCGCAAGCAAGCTACGGCATTGGTTTGCAGGTAGGACAACAGCTGAGTGAATCCGGACTGGAAGGACTGTTGCCTGAAGCGCTGGTAGCGGGTATCGCTGACGCGCTGGAAGGTAAGCACCCGGCAGTGCCGGTTGATGTTGTGCATCGCGCACTGCGTGAAATCCACGAACGCGCTGATGCAGTACGTCGCGAGCGTTTCCAGGCTATGGCGGCTGATGGCGTCAAATATCTGGAAGAAAACCGTGAGAAAGACGGTGTGAACAGCACTGAATCCGGTTTGCAGTTCCGTGTGCTGACTCAGGGCGAAGGTGCTATTCCAGCGCGTACTGACCGCGTTCGCGTGCACTACACCGGTAAACTGATCGACGGTACCGTGTTTGACAGCTCTGTCGCACGCGGCGAACCGGCTGAATTCCCGGTTAACGGCGTGATCCCAGGCTGGATTGAAGCGCTGACCCTGATGCCGGTAGGTTCCAAATGGGAACTGACTATTCCTCAGGAACTGGCTTACGGCGAGCGTGGCGCTGGCGCGTCCATTCCTCCGTTCAGCACGCTGGTGTTCGACGTTGAGCTGCTTGAGATCCTGTAAGCAGTGACTTCTGTTCCCTCCGAGGCCGGGGGGAACAAAAAAATAGCGTGAAAAGCTATAGTTACGTGGTTGTCGATATTTTATTTTGCAAATGCCTCGTTAGCGTGTATTTTTGTGAGCTGATTCGCGCTATCAGAGTGATATGACACTCACTTTAAACATTAAATTAACATTATATCTAAATCTTAGTATTCATCCCGCCAATTCTTACCTAATATCGATGAGTCCTGATAATCAGGAACGTCGTATCATAGACACACTAAAGGCCGTAGAGCCTGAACAACACAGACAGGTACAGGAAGAAAAAACATGGTAGATCAGGTAAAAGTCGACGCCGCTGAAGAGGCTTCGTCTGAACAGTCGCTACGGCGCAATCTCACAAACCGTCATATTCAACTTATTGCCATTGGTGGTGCTATTGGTACCGGCCTGTTTATGGGCTCTGGTAAAACCATCAGCCTCGCCGGACCGTCGATCATCTTTGTGTATATGATTATCGGTTTTATGCTGTTTTTCGTGATGCGTGCAATGGGTGAATTGCTGCTCTCGAATCTGGAGTACAAATCTTTTAGTGATTTCGCCTCTGATCTGCTCGGGCCATGGGCCGGGTATTTTACCGGCTGGACTTACTGGTTCTGCTGGGTTGTTACCGGGATGGCAGACGTTGTCGCCATTACGGCGTATGCGCAATTCTGGTTCCCCGAACTTTCAGACTGGGTCGCCTCGCTGGCGGTGATCGTGCTGCTGCTGAGCCTCAACCTTGCCACTGTAAAAATGTTCGGTGAGATGGAGTTCTGGTTTGCGATGATCAAAATCGTCGCCATCATCGGCCTGATTGTCGTTGGTCTGGTGATGGTGTTGACGCACTTCCAGTCGCCAACCGGCGTTCAGGCATCGTTCACGCATCTGTGGAATGACGGTGGCTGGTTCCCGAAAGGTCTGAGCGGCTTCTTTGCTGGCTTCCAGATAGCCGTGTTCGCGTTTGTGGGTATTGAGCTGGTGGGAACGACCGCAGCGGAAACCAAGGACCCGGAGAAATCTCTACCGCGCGCCATTAACTCGATTCCGATCCGTATCATCATGTTCTACGTTTTTGCGCTGATCGTGATTATGTCCGTAACACCGTGGAGCTCGGTAGTGCCAACCAAGAGCCCATTCGTTGAACTGTTTGTGCTGGTCGGTCTGCCTGCCGCGGCGAGCCTGATCAACTTTGTGGTGCTGACTTCAGCTGCCTCTTCCGCAAATAGTGGCGTGTTCTCTACCAGCCGTATGCTGTTCGGCCTGGCACAGGAAGGCGTAGCGCCTAAAGCGTTTGCCAAACTGTCTAAACGCGCAGTTCCGGCGAAAGGTTTAACCTTCTCCTGTATCTGTCTGCTGGGCGGCGTGGTGATGCTTTACGTGAACCCGAGCGTGATTGGCGCGTTCACCATGATCACTACCGTGTCGGCGATTCTGTTCATGTTCGTCTGGACCATCATTCTTTGCTCGTACCTGGTGTACCGCAAGCAGCGTCCGCACCTGCATGAAAAATCAATCTACAAGATGCCGCTAGGCAAGCTGATGTGCTGGATATGTATGGCGTTCTTCGTCTTCGTACTGGTACTGCTGACGCTGGAAGATGATACCCGCCAGGCGCTGATCGTGACGCCGCTGTGGTTCATCGCGCTGGGTCTGGGTTGGTTGTTTATCGGTAAGAAACGTATGGCAGGTATGCGTTAATTTTAGTGCCCGGTAGCGCGATGCTTACCGGGCCTGAATTCCGTAGGCCGGATTCGCGTTAGCGCTATCCGGCGATATCTTTACTCCCCGGCGAGAGCTCGCGGGAACAACACATTATTTTCCAGACTGATGTGTTCCATCAAGTCGTCGATCATCTCGTTAATGCCGTTATACATGGCTTTCCAGGTGGTGCAGGCTTCTGGCGGCGGCGTCACGTTATGGGTGATGTGTTTGATCACTTCGACCAGTTCACCGGCATCGTCATGTTCGCTTTCCATCACGCTGATTGGTCCCATCGCCTGGCTACCCATGCCCTGTTTGATCATCGGGAACAGGATCTGCTCTTCTTTCACCATATGGCTGGATAGCTCTTCATGCAGCATGGTCAGGTTTTTCGCCAGACCGCGTGGTACGTTCGGTTTGTCTGCGTGAACGCGTTCAACTTTCGTGGCCTGCAGGATCAGTTCCGGTAGCTGTTCGCGGTGTCTGTCGTGATAACGCACGATGATATGATCGATGATTTCAGCCAGTGCCACGGTACGCCAGTCTTTCTCCAGCGGCTGTTCAGCCAACTGCGCGAGCTGTGCCTCAATAACGTCTAAATCCAGCTCTTTACGCGCAGCAGCGCGTGCCAGCGTTTGCTTACCGCCGCAGCAGTAATCCATATCGTATTTACGAAACAGGGCCGAAGCGCGAGGAATAGAGAGCGCCAGTTCACCTAAAGGTTGATCGCGATAAGACATTGCCGTTACCTCATTCTCAATAATATAAGATGTATTTTAAATGCAACTTATGGCGAAGGATATAACCCTTTCGGGGTGGGGTGTTTTGTGATGAATCTCACGAAAATTTCTTGTTTCGTTAAGGTGCTGAATCTTATTAGAAAGGAGAGGGATGGCGAAAAAAGCCGCGCGACAGGATTAAATAAGCGCACGCCGCTGCCGATAGTTAGACCTCAGACAATACCTGCATAATAAAAGGCTACAGATGTTTAAACGAATCAAAGTGATAACCCTACTTATCACCGTGTTACTCGCCCTGGGCGCGATGCAGCTCATCTCCGCGGGCGTCTTTATTGGCGCGCTCAATAACGATAAGCAAAACTTTAACGTCTCTCAGCTTTCCAGCCAGAACGTGGCCGAGTTTACCGATGCGTGGATTAGCCTGAACCAGGCTCGCGTCACGCTCAACCGGGGCATGTTGCGTTTACAGGGAACGATGGCCAGCGAGATTAACGGCGGTCAGTTGAAGGAACTGGTGAACACGGCAAATCGCCTGTTGGCCGAATCGAAAGAGCATTACGATAAATACTACGCCCTGCCGGAAACACCGGGGCTTGATGAACATCTGGCCGATCGACTGGAAGAGCAGTACGGCATCTATTCTGCGACGCTGGCTAAAATGAACGCGCTGCTGGCTGAAGGTAAGCTGGAAGAGATGTTCAAGCAGAATGCCGAGCAAAAGCAAACGGCCATGCAGGAAGTCTATCGGGAATGGCGTAGCGCGCAAACGGCGCTGGCCACTGCCGGAGTGCAGGACAATGAGAGTGATTACCAGAAGATAATCTGGCTGCTGTCTGCCGTGATGCTGATTGTTGTCACCGTGATTATCGCCAGCTGGCTGGCGATGCAGCGAGTGCTGCTCAAGCCTCTCCACTAAGTGATGGGGCATATTCGCCACATTGCTGCGGGTGATTTGACGCACAGCATCAACGCCGATGGCAGCAATGAGATGGCGCTGCTGGCAGTCAACGTTCGCGACATGCAGCAGGCGCTGGCGAACACAGTCAGCGTGGTGCGTGACGGGGCTGACACCATCTATACCGGCGCAGGTGAAATTGCCGCCGGCAGTAACGATCTCTCTTCACGTACCGAGCAGCAGGCCGCCTCTCTGGAAGAGACTGCTGCCAGCATGGAACAACTCACCGCTACCGTGAAACAGAACGCGGATAACGCGCGTCAGGCGACCAGTCTGGCAAAAAATGCCTCACAGACGGCGCAGAAAGGCGGAACCGTGGTTGATGGCGTGGTGCGTACGATGGATGAAATCGCCACCAGTTCCAGCAAAATCGCGCAAATTACCAATGTTATCGACGGCATTGCCTTCCAGACTAATATTCTGGCGCTGAACGCGGCAGTAGAAGCGGCGCGTGCGGGCGAGCAGGGGCGCGGGTTTGCCGTGGTCGCTGGCGAGGTCCGTACACTGGCACAGCGTAGCGCTCAGGCGGCGAAAGAGATTAAGGCGCTGATTGATGACTCGGGGAATCGGGTAAATGCTGGTACGGCGCTGGTGCATGAAGCGGGTGAAACGATGGCGGAAATTGTGAGCGCCGTGACCCGTGTGACCGACATCATGGGCGAGATAGCCTCGGCCTCTGATGAACAGAGCCGGGGTATCGATCAGGTAGGTCAGGCGGTTGCCGAGATGGATCGCGTGACGCAGCAAAACGCCTCGCTGGTGGAGGAGTCCGCTTCCGCCGCCGCCGCGCTCGAAGAGCAGGCAGCACGACTGAATCAGACCGTAGCGGTGTTTAAAGTTTAACGTCTACTCCGGCCTACAAAATAATACCTTGTAGGTCGGATTAGCGCAGCGCCGTCCGGGCCATTATGATTGTGGAACCACGACGACGCTTGGTTTCTGTGGTTTGGCTCTGACGGCTATCACCACCCCAACAATCAGCAGCGCAATGCCGCTTACCGTCAGCAGCGGCGGGAATTCCTGGCGCAGGATAAAGGTGTACACCAGGCCAGCCAGCGTTTCGAAGACAATCAGCGGGCCGAGGATCACCGTCGGCAATTTTTGGCTGGCGACGTTCCAGCACAGTGCGCCAACCCACGAACACAATACCGCAATCGCTATCATCAGGCCGATAAACACGCCCGGACGCGGGCCGAAGGGCAGGGCAAAGTCCGGCGTTTGCCCGTTCAGCCACAGGCAGGCTGCAATATAACCGAGCAGAGAAACAGGCAACGTTACCAGTGCCTGGGCCGTCGCCCACATCATCGGGTGCTTATCTGGATTCTCGCGCAGCCAGCGGGCATTACGCAGCGCATACCACGCCCAACACACTACCGAGATCAGCGCCAGCGCGATTCCAGAACCATAACGCCAGCCGCTAAAGTCGGGTAAGCCTTGATTCAGCTCCGAGATATTCACGCACAGCAGACCGATACCAATCAGCACCAGCGCAGGCGACAGACGCCACCATGATAATTTGCCGTCGCGCTGGCTGTAGAGCAGGTTAGCGAAGACCGGGATCACAACCGGCAATGTACCAATAATCATCGTTGAAACCGGCGCGCCAGTGCGCTGGATGGCGCTTGCCAGGCAAACGTAATAAATTAGATTACCCATCATCGTTAGCGCCAGCGCAGTGACCCAGTCTTTACGCGTCAACTGACGCAAGCGCACACGCCCCAGCCAGGCAATCGGCAACGCTATTAGCCCCAGCGCCAGATAGCGTCCCATCGACTGCAATACCGCCGGGTATTCCGGTACGATCAGCGGCCCAACAAAAATTAATCCCCACATCAGCCCAGCCAGCAGGGCATACAACACGCCGCTAATCATTTTTGACATCCACATCGCTTAACAATAAGTCGAGTGTAGGCAGGAAAAATGCAGCCGTATTGTATGAGATTGCTGTTCAACGCCGGACGACTTGTTTCTGATAACGTACCGGCGTAATACCATAGCGATGGGTAAACGCGCGGGTGAGATGCGACTGGTCGGTGAGGCCGGTTGCGGCAGCGACCTCCGCGGCGGGCATTCCGTGAGTGAGAAAACCTTTGGCTCGCCACAGGCGGATCGCCATCAGCATCTGGTGCGGCGTGACGTGGAAATGAGATTTAAACTGGCGCTGAAAATGCCAGGGACTCAGCGCTGCAACCCGCGCCAGTTCGTCGAGCGTTACCGGGTGCATATAATTATCGTGCAAATACTCGCGTACCCGCTCAAAGCGATGCGATCCCTCCGGTAATACCGGCGCATGGCGGGCCAGCGGCTGGAACGTGTCGATCAGATCGAGTAATAGCCCTTTTTGCGCCAGCGGATCCTCAGTGTTCCACAGGCCATGGATCAGCGAGCAGATCTGGCGCGAGCGTAGCGGATCGTGACGCGTTACGTCATGAAACCACCAGTGGCGGATCCCGGTGACTTCTTCCAGAAGCTCTGGCTCAAGATAGATCATCCGATAGCGCCAGCCGTCGGCGGTTTCCGCTTCGCCGGTATGTAGCTCATCGGGATTCATGGTGACGACGGAATGGGCGGGGGCCACGTACTGCGTGCCGCGATAGCGAAAACGTTCGGCTCCGGCTTCTATCGCGCCAATACCAAACGCTTCATGGGTGTGGGGTTCAAAGGCGTAACGCGAGATGTGCGCATGATACAGCTCAACGCCCGGCACCTGTGCCAGATGGCGAAAGCGGGCGCTGTCTTTCTCATCAATAAACTGCTCAGGTACACCTTGCACGTCTTCTCTCCCCACGCATCATCATGTCATTATCAGAGAGGATGCGCGGGGATGCCACCACAATTAACTAATTTTTAACACTTACACGATGCCTTTGACGCTGTCTGCCAGCGACGTGGTTGGGCGACCAATCAGTTTGCTCAGCGTATGGCTGTCGTCGAAGAGGCCACCTTTAGAGGCACCAACGTCTGAGTCAGCCAGCATGTCCGCCAGTCCGGCAGGCAGACCAACACCTTTCAGCGCGGCGGCAAAATCAGCTTCGCTCAGATTTTGATACACCACTTTTTTACCGCTCTGTTTTGCCAGTTCGGCCGCCAGCTGGCTCAGGGTCCAGCCTGCGTCGCCCGCCAGTTCATAGATTTTACCGGCATGACCGTCTTCACTGATGACGCGCGCAGCGGCAGCGGCATAGTCGGCACGGGTCGCCGAGGCGATTTTGCCTTCTCCCGCCGCCCCAATAAACACGCCGTGTTCCAGCGCGGCTGGTGCGCTGGCGAGATAGTTTTCGGTGTACCAACCGTTACGCAGCAGCGCGTACGCGATACCGGATTCAGCCAGCATCTTCTCGGTTGCGACATGCTCATCAGCCAGCCCCAGCGGGGAGCGATCGGCGTGCAGCAGGCTGGTGTAGGCGATAAATTTCACGTGGGCCGCTTTCGCCGCGTTAATCACGTTGCGATGCTGCGGGGCACGTTGTCCCACTTCGCTGGAGGAGATTAGCAGTAACTTGTCTATCCCCTGTAAGGCCGTGGTAAAGGCAGCTTCATCGCTGTAATCCGCCTGACGAACGGTAATGCCCTGCTGGCTAAGCGCCGTCGCTTTAGCAGGATTACGCACAATAGCCACAATCTGGCTGGCAGGAACGGTTTTCAGTAGCGTTTCAATAACGTGTTGGCCCAGTTGGCCAGTGGCACCAGTAATCGCGATCATAGGATAACTCCTTTGGTATTGGTCTTGTGTTTAATCACATTAACACCTAAACTTACTTTTAGTAAGTACGTACAAAAAGGTTAGTATGAAAATGACAGCTTTGACGCTCTCCCAGCAATTACGTGATGGCAATTTGTTTGCCGAGCAGTGTCCCTCCCGCGAGGTGTTAAAACACGTCACCAGCCGCTGGGGTGTATTGATTCTGGTGGCGCTGCGCGACGGTACGCACCGCTTCAGCGATTTGCGCCGTAAGATGGGCGGCGTCAGTGAAAAAATGCTGGCGCAATCCCTGCAGGCGTTAGAACAGGACGGGTTTATCAATCGGGTGTCATATCCGGTGGTACCGCCGCATGTGGAGTATAGCCTGACACCGTTGGGTGAGCAGGTGAGCGAAAAAGTCGCAGCGCTGGCGGACTGGATAGAGGTGAATTTGCCGCAGGTTTTGGCAAATCATACCGTTAAGAACGAAGACGTCCCGGCATCAGCGTAAACGACCCGGTCGGGCTTGCCGGATGGCGCAGCGCCATCCGGCGTGGTCTTACTTACTCAAATCCAACTGATAAATGGCGAAGCCGATGTCATCGGTAGCGACTTTCTTCAGTGGATACTGGCCTTTCTCTTTGATAAACGCAGCGGCTTTATCAGACGGTGATGTTTCAAAGCGAATATCCAGTTGTGTCTCGCTGTGAATCGGCGCCAGACGCCAGTTGTTATCTGCCGCTGGATGAATTTCGCCTGCGCTCTTTGTCTGGGAACCTATCCATGCTGCCAGCACCGAGCGGTTTTCATCTGGTGATGCAAACGCGATGTGGCTGTCGCCGGTCCCGGCAAACTTACCGCCGTAGGCGCGGTAGTTGTTGGTCGCGACGAGGAAGGTTGCGTTCGGATCGATCGGTTTACCGTTAAAGGTCAGATTTTTAATACGCTCCGCTTGCGGGTTAATCGTCTGGCATTCACCGTCATAGCGAGCGGGTTGTGAAACATCAATCTGATAATTCACGCCGTCAATCACGTCGAAGTTATAGGTACGGAAGCCATCCCAGTTAATTAACGACTGTGGTTTGCTGCTGTGGATATCAATCTGATTAAACTGCCCGGCAGAACATTCCAGCCACTCTTTCACCTCTTTACCGCTGGCTTTCACCACGACCAAGGTATTGGGATAGAGATACAAATCAGCGGCGTTACGGAAGGTAAGCTGACCTTTTTCGACTTCGACAAAGCTGGCCGGATCGTTCTTGCGTCCACCGACTTTAAACGGTGCAGCGGCGGAAAGTACCGGTAGTTTTGCCAGGTCCGGATCGCCCTGGATAAAATGTTCCACATAGGCTTTCTGCGCATTATTCACCACCTGCACGGTCGGGTCGTCCTGAACCAGCGCCAGATAGCTGTACATGTTGTCGGCAGATTTACCGATTGGCTTGCTGACAAACTCACGCGTGGCATCGTGATCGGCTTTTAGGATCTCAACAATTTTTTGGTCTTCGCCAGCCAGTGATTTTTTGGCCGCGGCGTCATAAATCGGGCGCGCCTGCGCTTTCCCCTGCGTAACCTGCCATTTACCGCTGTCGTTATTCAGTACTAAATCCACCACGCCCAGGTGATCGCCCCACATGCCCGGCATCACCGCAGGAACGCCATTGAGCGTACCTGTTGTGATATCTGCGCCTTTGATGTTGGCAAAGTCTTTCCCCGGGAAAACGGCGTGAGCGTGACCAAACATAATGGCATCCACGCCCGGAACTTCACTGAGGTAGTAAACGGAGTTTTCCGCCATCGCCTGGTATGGGTCGGCAGAAAGCCCGGAGTGAGCAACCACCACCACGACATCGGCACCTTTGGCTCGCATTTCCGGCACGTATTTACGTGCGGTTTCCGTAATGTCATTCACGGTCACTTTGCCGCTGAGGTTGGCTTTATCCCAGGTCATGATCTGCGGCGGCACAAAACCGATATAGCCAATTTTCAGCGTCTGCTTGTTTCCTTCCTGATCGACAACCTCAGTCTCTTTGATCAGATAAGGAGTAAACAGCGGCTTTTTGGTCTTAACGTCGATGATATTGGCGTTAACGTAAGGGAACTTCGCCCCGGCTAGCGCGTTGTGCAGATACTCAAGACCGTAGTTAAATTCATGGTTGCCAAGGTTACCCACTGCGTAATCCAGCGTATTCAGTGCCTTATATACCGGATGCGTTTCGCCCGCTTTCAGCCCCTTGGCCGCCATATAATCCCCGAGCGGGCTGCCCTGAATCAGATCACCGTTATCAACCAGCACGCTGTTTTTGACTTCACCACGTGCTGCGTTGATCAGGCTTGCCGTACGAACCAGGCCAAATTTTTCAGTCGGCGTATCTTTGTAATAATCGAAATCCATCATATTGCTATGCAAATCAGTGGTTTCCATTATACGCAGATCGACGGTCGCGGCATTGACGCTGGCTGCAATCAGCGTGGCCAGAAACGTTGCACTAAACTTAATCATCAGGGGCATCCTTTTAAGATCTAAGCCACAAAAGAAAATGTATATAAATCTTCTTGCTTACAGAACTGTGAATCATGACATGAATATAGCGTTTAAAACCGCAGACGCTATCACAGTTGGCGGATCCTTTGGCGATCGGGTATAAGTAAAACAACGAGTTAACACCACGAAAGAAACGAGGTGGAGAATGTTAGAACATGTATGCCAGCTTGCACGGAATGCGGGCGATGCCATTATGCAGGTCTACGATGGAATCAAACCGATGGAGATTACCAGCAAGCAGGACGATTCTCCGGTCACGGCGGCGGATATCGCCGCGCATACGGTGATCCTCGAAGGATTACTGGCGCTGACGCCGGATATTCCGGTCCTGTCTGAAGAAGCGCCTCCTGGCTGGGATGTTCGCCAGCACTGGCAGCGCTACTGGCTGGTAGACCCGCTGGACGGTACCAAAGAGTTCATTAAGCGTAACGGTGAATTCACCGTCAATATTGCGCTTATCGAGCAAGGAAAGCCGGTACTGGGCGTGGTTTACGCGCCGGTGATGAAAGTGATGTACAGCGCGGCAGAAGGTAAAGCGTGGAAAGAAGAGTGCGGCGTGCGCAAACAAATCCATGTTCGTGACGCGCGTCCGCCGTTGGTGGTGATTAGCCGCTCGCATGCTGACAATGAGTTAAAAGAGTATCTGCAACAGTTGGGTGAGCACCAGACCACGTCGATTGGCTCATCGCTGAAGTTCTGCCTGGTGGCGGAAGGGCAGGCACAGCTGTACCCACGTTTTGGGCCAACTAACGTATGGGACACTGCTGCTGGCCACGCCGTTGCCGCCGCAGCCGGGGCGCACGTTCACGACTGGCAGGGGAAATCTCTGGATTACACCCCACGTGAATCATTCCTCAACCCCGGCTTCCGCGTCGCTATTTACTGAGTAATTTGTGCAGCAGGGCAATAACCTGCTGCACCTCTTCCTGCGTCAACGCACCATCTTTTGCCCACTGAACGCGTCCGTCCTTATCAAGTACGGCGATAGCGGAGCTCTCTTCATCCAGTTGCCAGGCTTTACGCGCAATGCCATTGCTGTCGACAATAAATTGTGACCACGGGTAGAGCTTCTTATTGCTCTCCAGACTGCTGCGCACAAACATACCGGAGCCAGGAATAGCGTCATCGGTGTTGACGATCGTGGTGGTCTGGTATTTGTCGTGCGGCAGGTTGGCCGCCTTGATTGCCTCGATCAGCGTAGCATTTTTCTCTTTGGCGGAGGTGCGTCCGGCAATGTGTTGCACAATTCGCACTTTCCCTGGCAGCTGCGCGCTATTCCAGCTTTTGTAGCTAAACTTATCGTTATCGAGAATCAGTTCGCCGCGATCGGCGATCCCCACCGGCGGTACGCGCTGGTTGGTCTCAAACGAATGCGCACAGGCAATCATCGGCAGCAGCAGGCACGACAGCGCCAGCAGTTTTTGTAAGGTCATAGGTTTTCCTTCTTTCTTTATTTTGCAGGTGATCCGACCACTTGGGTCTGGAATTTAATCATATGTGCGATTGATGCTTTTTCCCGCAAGCGCGATGCCAGTTTGCGGACGGGCGCACAAATCCTGCGAAAAATGAAGGCTTATACTGAAGACAGCGAAGCGTTGAAAAGATAATTCTGAATATTTGTAACCTGAAGGTAAATAAACTTATACACGCTGGAAACATGAGCGAGATAGTCTATAGTCATAGGGCATTAAAATTTGCGCCTGAGGATTGTCGGACCGATTGTGGTACCGCAAAGGCGTAATGCTCAGCAGGAGACAACAATGAAAATTTTCCAACGATACAACCCGCTGCAGGTGGCGAAGTACGTGAAGATCCTGTTTCGTGGACGGTTATATATCAAGGATGTAGGCGCTTTTGAATTTGATAAGGGTAAGATTCTTATCCCAAAAGTGAAGGACAAACTGCATTTTTCCGTGATGTCCGAAGTTAACCGTCAGGTCTTGCGTCTGCAAACTGAGATGGCTTGATCAAAGTGCTATGCGGTAGTTAAAAAAACGGCTCCTGAATGGGAGCCGTTGATGTTTCTGCAGGACGTTAAGACGCCTTTGCCTCTTCTTTTGCATCCGGCAGTTTCGGTACCAGTACGGTAGGTTTACTGTCCAGACGCGTCACCAGCAGCTGATCAATCTTGTAGTTATCGATATCCACCACTTCAAATTTGTAGCCTGAATACTTCACCGAGTCGGTGCGTTTCGGGATTTTACGCAGCATGAACATCATAAAGCCGCCGATGGTTTCATAGTTGCCGGACTGCGGGAACTCATCGATATCCAGGACGCGCATAACGTCATCAATCGGCGTACCGCCATCGACTAACCATGAGTTTTCATCGCGCGCCACGATCTGCTCTTCCAGACCCTGACCGACTAAATCGCCCATCAGCGTAGTCATAACGTCGTTGAGCGTGATAATCCCCACCACCAGCGCGTACTCGTTCATGATGACGGCAAAGTCTTCGCCTGCGGTTTTGAAGCTTTCCAGCGCTTCAGAGAGCGTCAGCGTATCCGGCACAATCAGCGTATTGCGGATCTGTACGCCACTGTTCAGCGCCATGCTTTGGTTCGCCAGTACGCGGTTGAGGAGATCCTTTGAATCGACATAGCCAATGATGTGGTCGATATCTTCGTTACACACCAGGAATTTGGAGTGTGGATGTTCCGCCACCTTGTTCTTCAGGCTTTGCTCATCTTCGTGGAGATCGAACCAGATAATATTCTCGCGCGAGGTCATGGAAGACGGTACGGTACGGGATTCCAGTTCGAACACATTTTCAATCAGCTCATGTTCCTGCTTACGCAGAACCCCTGCCAACGCACCCGCTTCGACCACGGCGTAAATATCGTCCGAGGTGATGTCGTCTTTACGCACCATCGGGATCTTAAACAGACGGAAGATGTTATTTGCCAGACCGTTAAAGAACCACACCAGCGGGCGGAAGACGAGCAGGCAGAAGCGCATCGGGTTGATGATACGCAAAGCCACAGCTTCTGGCGCAATCATACCGATGCGTTTCGGAGTTAAATCCGCGAACAGGATGAACAGGCCAGTAACCAGCGAGAACGACAGAATAAAGCTTAACTGTTCGGACAGCTCTGGAGTGAAGTACTTCGAGAAAAGGCTGTAAAACGCCGGGGAGAATGCCGCATCACCGACAATACCACCGAGAATAGCGACCGCGTTAAGGCCAATTTGCACGACGGTAAAAAACATGCCGGGGTTTTCCTGCATCTTCAAAACACGTTGTGCGTTTACGTTGCCTTCATCGGCAAGCAGTTTAAGTTTTATTTTGCGTGATGCAGCAAGCGAGATCTCGGATATCGAGAAAAACGCACTCACGGCGATCAGGCAGAGAATGACTAAAATACTGTTTAACATATCTTATCCGACCGTTAAGGCCAGATCCTCGGAAGGGAGAAGTTGATAAATCCATGTGAAAACCGGCTCGTGGCGTTGAGCCGGTAAATTCAGAAGCTAGTATAGCGTAAGGTACTGTAAAGTCGCCAGAGGAGCTTTTTTGGCCTTATTCTGCGGGGTTAAGCCTACGTACCATCTGCATCTCACTTTCGCTACAAGGCGAACCATCCGGCTTCAGCACATCATGAAACCATAGCGATGCCGTCGCTTCGTCAAGCGGGATATCCGGCCACGGCAACCAGGTTTGCGTTTTCCCTTGTACCAACCCCCAGTGAAAGCTGGAAACACGCTGGGCGCTAAACAGCGGTAGCTGCTCTTCTATTCGGCTATCAACATGGCGTGCCAGCCACTCGGTACAAAAGAGCGGCCTGCCAAATTCGGCCAACTGCGACAGAAGAGTCAACTGGCCTGGGGTATCGACGTAGGCATGGTAGCTAATCACATCGGAAAGCCGCAGCGCGGCGATATCAACAGGATGCGTAAACGCATTCCCGCACGCAGTGCGATCGTCAATATGCCAGGCCGCTACGGTCAACGGTTGAGACGGTGACTCCTGCCGTGCCCAGCCAAACAGATGGGTCATCAAGGTTAAGGCGTAAATTTCCAGCCTATCGTCATAGTGGGTAAATTCGCCAGTATGACAAAAAATCCCGCCGTTGCCTGGCTCATTATATAAATCCCAGACGCTGATACGTGAGTCATGGCGAAAGTAACGGATGATATCTCTGACGTAGGCTTCAATTTGCGGCCAACAGCGTCGGTCCAGCACGCAGGCGCGGCCTGGGCTACCCGCTGCCTGGCTATTGTGAACGCCGGGAACTGGGGCCTTTTGCTGGCCGATAACGGGCTCATCACCGGAAAAAGCGCAGTCGTCGAGCAGCGTCAGCATCACTTTTATGCCGTGGCTACGGGCAATGTTCAGGAAGAGATCAATGCGCTCGAGCAGCCCATCGCGGTCATGCTGCCAGACGGTAAACGGTAAATTTGTTCGTAGCTGGTTATAGCCATACTGGCTGGCCCAGCCGAGTTCCTGATCGATAGTGCTGCTATCGAAACTCTCTACCTGCCACATTTCGAGCCAGTTAACCGCGGTGCGCGGCAAGTAGTTAAAACCGCAGCCCCAGGGTTGATCTTGATACCAGCTTTGCGCTCGTGTTTTGCTCCATGGGTTATACATGATGCGCTCCTTATTCGGCATCTGAGAGACTGACGCGTCCTGACGTACGCTGCGTGGCGCTGCCACCCCAAACTTCATCGTATTCGTAGCCGGTAAGCTGTTTTATCACCACCCGGGTTTCTTCATCGCAGTCGCGATAGTTGCCACCCAGCTTGCGGCGGGCGATCTCTTTGAGCAGAACTTTGTGGGTTTCGCGGGTAAGTTTAAATTTGTAGGTGGCGTAGAAACTCACCGCCAGCAGCGCCGCAGTAGCAAAGATCATCAATCCGATAATGGCGTGTAATGCGCTTTCCGGCTGCGCGCCGCTGCCTTTTACAAAGCCTGCCTCTTCCAGCACCATGCCGATAAGCAAAATAGCGATTGCCACCGTACTTTTACGGGTGAGTACCATAACACCCGCAAAAATCCCTTCGCGGCGCTGTTGGGTCACCATCTCATCGATATCAGGAATAAAGCTGTAGATATTCCACGGGATATAGTAAAGACCGGAACGTGCCATACCAAGCAGAATAAATATCGCAGAGAACAGAATATTGGACACCTGGGTTTCGGTGTAATAAATAACAAATAAAAATATCAATACGCTAAATATACAGGTGTAAGCGAGGCGTAGTGCTGCTGATGGGGTTATATTGAGTTTGTTCAGTAATAGCATAAACCCATAGGTGCCAAAAACTGAAGCGAAGGCGGCAATACTTAACCAGCCAGAAACGGAGGCTACATCCTGACTCAAGCAATAAACTACGTAATAGGTAAATACTGACCCGAATACATCCATAGCGGTAAATGAGAAAATATAAATAATAATATGCAGGCGAAATGCCCGGATCCTGAAAGAAGAAAACAGATCGAGTATCAAATATTTAAGGTGATTCAGTATCCCGCTATTGCGCTGCAGGTTAGTTTGAAATGTCTCTTCCTGAACGTCTTTGGCCTCCCACGTGCAGCGCCAGGTTATGAACACGGCGAGGCAGAACACGACGGAAAATATCAGCCCGGTTAGTGTATAGGTAAATGGGTTATCTTTGCCCGTAAACTGCATCAGGATACCGGGTACCGATACGGCAAGGAATCCGCCCAGCTGCGAGCAGATCATGCGCATACCGGAGAGGCGGCTGCGTTCTTCGTAGCGGTTAGTCATTTCTGCGGCCAGGGTTTCCCACGGCACCAGGACCATCGCTGACAGCAGCTCAATCGACAGATAGGTTCCCAGGTAGTACCAGTAACCCATGTCGGTCAGCCATAGCAGGGCATAGAGAAACATTAAAGGACAACTGAGTAATAAAAAGAAGCGGCGACGGCCAAATCTTCGACCTAGCCAGGTGTTGCCAAAGTTATCGGTGATATAACCCATAATTGGGCTAAGTACAGCATCAATCACGCGGGCAATGGCAAATATTGATCCTGCTTCCAGCACGCTTAAACCGCAGTAGGTTGTGTAAAAAAATAAAAGCCATGTTCCGATAATGGCGAAAGCACCGCCGCCAAATAAATCAGTAATGCCATAGCCGATCGCTACACCATAACTGACTCTGCGTTCAGTTGGTTTGACCATAATATTTTCCAGTATGTAGGGTATGCGTAATCCGGTATTATCCGGCTGTTGTTATTTAATTCTTCAGCGCTGAGTTAATTTTAATTATTAATGGTTATCCATTGTCGTGTTTTAGATGAATGATAAATAGCATCGACTATCGCCAGTGATTTTCGGGCTTCATTAATATTGATATATTCTGTCTGACCTCCATGAGTAATAGCATGATAAAACTGACGAATAGCCTGTTGGTGGCCCAGGCCCCAGTAACTTTTGACGTGGCCGTCCGGCGAACCATCGCAATCCAGCTTCAGGCGTCGGTCCGCTGTAACGCGCCACAGGGTGTTATCGGTGAGCTGGAGCATGCCTTGCTCGCAATGGATCTCCAGCAGCAGCGGTGAATCGAGGGTGTTACAGTTGCTGGCGTAAAACAGACCGCGGGCGCCGTTGGCAAAGTGCAGGGTCGCCATCGCGCTGTCTTCGGCTTCAGTGACGTCCGCCAGTTCACTGCTATCCACTACGCCTTTCAAACGCGTCACGCCGCCTGCGAACCACTGCATCAGATCGAGGGTATGAATAGCCTGGTTGATTAGTAAACTGCCGCCTTCGCTGGCAAAACGCCCACGCCACGGACTTTCGCTGTAATAAGCCCGGGAGCGCGACCAGGTCAAAACCGCTTTAATGCTTAGCATTCTGCCGAGCGTATTTTTCGCCAGTTCGTCGCGGATACGTAAACTGGTTGGATTAAGGCGGTTTTGATAGCACACGCCCAGTAAGCCTTGGGCAGACGCCGCCGCGTAAGCTATGTCTGCTACCTCTGTGCAATTCAACCCTACCGGTTTTTCGCAAAACACATGTTTCCCGGCGGCAAGCGCGGCCGTAATCATGTTTTTGTGCTCGAAGTGAGGCGTACAGATATGGACGACGTCAATGTCATTATCCAGCAGCATTTCCCGGTAATTCTGGTAATAGCGGCAGTTATACGCGATGGCCTGTTGCAAACCGTTGGCGCTATCAATATCGACCAGCGCGCGCAGCGTGACCCCCGGCAAAAGCCGTAGGGCGTTTACGTGGCTGCTGTGGATAGCCCCCGCGCCGATGATGGCGGCATTTAGCGTTGTCATGTCACCTCCGGTTATGTGCGGGCATTCGCCAGCATTTGTGCCTTCACGCACAGTTCTGCGGCTTTAAAGGCGTGGGCCTGAGTCATGGCGTTTTCCGTGCGATTCAGACAATCGAGAATGAATTCGCCGAAGAAAGGAAAACCAACTTTGCCCGCGACTGGGTAGCGGAATTCCCCTTCTTTATTCACCAGATACACCACATCCTGTTCACCTCGGGTGATATCCACATACTTGCGGATCTCAATGTAGCCTTCGGTACCCAGCAAGGTCAGGCGTCCATCCCCCCAGCTACTGAGCCCCTGCGGCGTGAACCAGTCGCAGCGGAAGTAGCCGGTCGCCCCGTTGTCGCCCGCCAGCATGGCATCGCCAAAGTCTTCGAACTGCGGATACTGCGGATGATTGACGTTACGCACATGGCTGGCGACGATATGCGCCTCGCTATTGCCGGTATAAAAGAGAAATTGTTCGATTTGATGGCTGCCGATGTCGCACAGAATGCCGCCAAAATAGCGTTTGTCGTAAAACCAGCTCGGGCGACCGTTGCCTTCGCGGTGCGGACCGGTGCCCAGAGTTTGCATCACGCGCCCAATAGCCCCTTGATGGATTAGCTGGCCGGCAAACACGGCGCTTTCAACGTGCAGACGCTCGCTGTAATAGACCGCGTATTTACGTCCGGTCTTCGTCACCATTGCTTTGGCGTCTTCCAGCTGTGCGAGGGTGGTTAACGGAGCCTTGTCGGTGAAGTAGTCTTTACCAGCCGCCATTACCTTCAGCCCCAGCGGGCAGCGTTCAGAGGGAATTGCCGCCCCGGCAACCAGCCGGACCTCGCGATCGTTCAGGATAGTCTCGAGCGAATCGGCAACCTGCGCTTGCGGATAATGCTGCAGAAATTGATCTATTTTGAGCGGGTCGGGATCGTAAACCCATTTCAGCGTGGCACCTGCTTCAATCAACCCGTTGCACATGCCGTAGATATGACCGTGATCGAGTGAGGACGCGGCAATGACAAACTCGCCAGGCTCCACGACCGGCTGAGGCTTCCCGGTAGGGGCGTAGTGCATTCCATCTTGCTTGTTCATTTTTTAACTCCTGAATCTAAGTCTTTACCCAGGGGGATAGCGACCACCTCCGTGAAATTGCTCACGGAGGCGGATTTCTCATAAAAATGTGGGGCGATTTCAATCAGCCCGCTGGTGCGATAAAACGCATCGGTGTGGTGGATGGGCAGTGTTACCACCGTGCGGGTGATGGCGGATTTATAGATAGCGGTAATCAGCTCCAGCGAGCGCTTGCCTTGTTCGCCATCGACCAGGGGACATGTCCGTTTGTCGATGGCGTTAAGCAGGTTATCGATTTGTCCGGTATGTAGCGTCCATTGCAGTGCTGGCGTAGCGCGAAAAAGTGTCTCCAGATGCTGTTCCAGTTCGCCGTTATTGTTTGGTTGCGGGAAGCCGTTATCCGCCGACTGGCTGGCATGAACCTGCCACGGCGCAGAAATACGCGCCTTTTCGCCTTGAATGACAATCTTTTGGTCTTCGCCGTGATGCACCACGGAGGCGGTCACCTGTGTCAGTGCCCCGTTGGGGTATTTGAAGATAGCCGCGCTAAGGTCTTCGACTTCCGCATTGTCATGAGCAACGTTGGTCATCATCGCCACCACTTCGGCCGGGAAACCCAGCATCCATTGAATGGCGTCAATGTGGTGCACTGCGTGATTCAGCGTGCAGCCGCCGCCTTCTTTCTGCCACGTGCCGCGCCACCATAAGTCGTAATAGCAGTGTCCGCGCCACCAGAATGAATCCACCTGCGCATGGCAAATCTTGCCCGCCAGCCCGGAATCAACAACGGTTTTCAGACGCCAGAAGGCATCGGTAAAGCGGTTTTGCGCGATGACCGATAAGGTTTTCCCGCTGGCCTTTTGCGCGGCGATCATCGCATCGCACTCTTCGAGTGAGGCGGCCATCGGTTTTTCGCACAGCACATGTTTTCCGGCCTGCAGCGCATCAATGCTGATAGCTGCGTGCACGTACGGCGGAGTGCAGACATCGACCACATCTACTTCGATGCCCGCGTCCAGCATCGCCTGATGACTGTGGTAGACCCGCGTTTCGCCCAGGCCATAGCGTGATTTCTTCTCTTCGGCTTTCTCCGGGTAGATATCAACCAGGGCGACAATCCGGCAACGATCGGTGAACTGTAAATACCCCTGAATGTGGTTGTGGGAGATATTCCCGGTTCCAACAATGGCAATATTCAGCATGATTTTCTCCTGCGCGTTACCAGCTACCGGAAGCGTCCAGCGTGCGGCTGGCCGTGGTTTTTTCCACTGAAGAGGCGATACGTTGTTGGAGCAACTGGAAGTAACGCTGTTCATCGATCGGTAGCTCGACCCAGTCATCGGTCCAGGTAGAGAGGTGCATCGCATTGGAAAGCGTCAGGCCGCGAATGCCTTCCAGACCGGGGGCAATCAGCGGCTCGCCGTGCAGAATCGCGGCGGTGAAATTGCGGGTAATGACATAGTGCTCGCTGCATTCTGGTTCGGTAGGGATAGTCACCTCCCAGCATTCCGGCTCACCAAAACCGTTTTGCCAGCGGGCGTTAAAGTCGGTTTCGGATTCCCGTAGTTTCCAGAAGCGCAGGCGGCCTTCTTCCACTACCACTTTTCCCCGGCTGCCGACAATTTCCAGGCGATTTGTGCCGGGTGTTTCGGCGACGGTGGTGATGAACACGCCGGTCGCGCCGTTGGCGTATTCCGCGTAGGCCGTGACGTCATCTTCAACTTCAATCTGGCGGTGTTTGCCAAACTGGCAAAAGGCACGCAAGCGTACCGGCATGCCGACCAGCCATTGCCATAAATCGAGTTGGTGCGGATCCTGATTAAGCAGCACGCCGCCGCCTTCACCTTTCCAGGTCGCGCGCCAGCCGCCGGAGTTGTAATAGCTCTGCGAACGATACCAGTTGGTAATGATCCAGTTAGAGCGACGCAGCTCGCCGAGTTCGCCACTGTCGATCAGATCCTTAACTTTCTGATACAGCGGATTGGGGCGCTGGTTGTACATCAAGCCGAACACCACATCGCATTCGCGCGCACAGGCGTTCATCTCTTGTACCTGCGCGGTGTAGACCCCAGCAGGCTTCTCGCACAACGTATGGATGCCAAGACGCATGGCCATCATCGATAAACCTGGATGGTCATAGTGCGGTGTGGCGACGATAACGGCGTCGATCAGCCCACTTTCCAGCATCTCACGCGCATCGCTGAACAGTGTCACCTCTTCACCGACCAGCCGTTGGATCGCCGCATGCTGATCAGGATTGTTATCGCATACTGCGGCGAGCGCTGCTTCTTGTACCGTTCCGGCCAGCAGGTAGCGCGCGTGGACGGTACCAATGTTGCCAACCCCAATAATGCCAAAGCGTATTTTTTTCATGTCGTGCCTTTTTCATGAGAAAGAAGGGATATGCGGAACATATGAAACGCCTGGAATATCGACAATGTGATTTTGTGAGAACGGTTGCAGGATGAAAAAGAAGTTCATCCAGTCATTGAAAAAGTGTTTTAGAGTCAATGAACTACGTTTGCAAAAAATTGCAAAGATTGATTGCGAGTGAGGTCACAGAATGTCTGGCAAGCTAAAAATGGACGAAATTGCTGCCCTGACAGGGTACTCGGTGAGTACGGTGTCGAGAGTACTTAGCGGAAAGTCATATACCAGCGACAACGCGCGCGATGCGATTGTCAGCTGCGCGCGCAGGCTGGGCGTTCTGGACTCGCTGTCCAGTGGACGGCTATTGATCAACGGCATCGCCATTTTCGCCCCGTTGCGTACCTTTACCGCCCGTGGCGATGCATTTTACCTCGAAGTGACGCGCGGAATTGCTGAGGCGATAGCGCCGCATGATGTCTATCTGAGTTACTGCGGGCTGGATGAGCAACGCGCGGACATAAAGGTCTTTCAGGAAAAGGCCAACAGTAAAAATATCAATGCCATTATTCTCATCGGCATTGATGACCCGACGGTGCATAAACTGGCGCTACTGCTGGATAAACCCTGCGTGTTGATTAACTCGCAGGACAAAGAAGGGTTACTGGATGCGGTATCCCCCGATCACCGGGCAATTGGCAACCGTGCTGTGCAATATCTTTTTGATCAGGGGCATCGGCGTATTCTCCATGTCACCAGCCTGCGCCGGGAAACCTTGTACTGGCGTCTGGAGGGCATTAAGGAGGTCTACCGACAATATCAGATACCGTTTGATACCGGGCGTGATCTGCTGGTGACGGAAGGGTTTTCTGAGGATGAATCAGAACGTGCGATGGACCACTGGCTACGTGAGACGCCGCGTGAAGCGTGGCCAGAGGTCATTTTCTGCGCTGGGGCATCAATGTCGACGGGCATCCAGCGGGTGCTGGAAAACGGTGGCGTGGAGATACCCGGTGAGATGTCGCTGATGACGACGGATGTTCAGGAGCTGGATGCGCATATCGTCGCCGCGGTAACCAGTATCACTATCCCCTGTCGGGCACTGGGCGTGGAGGCGGTGCATTTGCTGCAGAACCGTCTTAATCGCCCCTCTGCGCCCGTGTTTAACCTGTTGTTGAAGGGAAAGGTGACGGATCGGGGAACCGTTACCCACGCAACGCGCCATGCCGCGCGGGTGACGGTAGCGCGTTAATCGCGGATCAACGTTCTGGCGGCAGGCAAACGCCAATCCCGCCAATGCCACAGTACCCATAAGGATTTTTATGCAGATACTGCTGGTGGTCGTCCTCGGCATAGTAGAACGGGGTTGCGGTAGTGATTTCCGTTGTAATGGTGCGCTCGTCGCCAGCGGCGGTCATTGCTGCCTGAAAACGCTCAAGGCTTGCCCGTGCCGCGACGGTTTGCTCCGGCGTTAACGGGTAAATGGCGGAGCGATACTGCGTCCCCTGGTCGTTCCCCTGACGCATGCCCTGCGCCGGGTCGTGATTTTCCCAGAACACCTGCAGCAGTTGCTCGTAGCTGATAACATGCGGATCATAGACGACGCGTACCGCTTCGGCGTGTCCGGTATCGCCGGAACACACTTCCCGATAGGTTGGGTTAGGGGTGTAGCCGCCGGTATATCCAGCCGCCGTGCTGTATACCCCGGGTAATGACCAGAATAAACGTTCAACGCCCCAGAAACATCCCATGGCGAAAAAGGCTATCTCCATACCGTCGGGCACGTTGGTCATCGAATGTTGGTTAACCGCATGCAGCGTTGCCACTGGCATCGGGGTGTTGCGTCCAGGTAGGGCATCTGCTTGAGTAACAAGATGCTTTCTATCAAATAAACTCATGGCCGTTCTCCCGAAATCAGTCATTTGGGTTGAGGTTGTAACGAGACGCGTCTTTGCCCACAATAAACGGCGTGAATACGTCTAGAGTTAAACATAAGAAATATTTGGGTTGTCGTCTGTTTTTCAACTCTTATTGTTGATTTTTTGTTAAGCCGAGGAACGGCATAGTATTTTTTTCCAGGGGTGGGAAAAAAGGATATTCAGGAGAAAATGTGCCACATATCCGTCAGTTATGTTGGGTGGGATTACTGTGCTTAAGTGGCTCCGCCGCCGCAGCGAATGTTCGCTTACAGGTCGAGGGATTATCAGGACCGCTGGAGAAAAACGTCCGTGCGCAGCTATCCACGATTCAAAGTGATGAAGTCACTCCAGACCGACGCTTTCGTGCGCGCGTTGATGATGCCATCCGCGAAGGGCTAAAAGCGCTGGGCTACTTTGAGCCCACCATTGATTTTGAGCTGCGTCCGCCGCCGGCGAAAGGACGCCAGGTGTTGATTGCCAAAGTGACCCCTGGTGAGCCGGTGCTGATTGGCGGCACCGAAGTGATTCTGCGCGGTGGCGCACGTACGGATAAAGATTACCTGGATCTGCTGAAAACGCGACCGGCAATCGGCACCGTGCTGAATCAGGGGGACTATGATAACTTCAAAAAATCACTCACCAGCGTGGCGCTGCGCAAAGGCTATTTCGACAGTGAATTTAATAAAAGCCAGCTTGGAATAGCGCTCGAACGCCGCCAGGCATTCTGGGATATCGATTACAACAGCGGTGAACGCTATCGCTTTGGGCATGTCACTTTTGAAGGCTCGCAAATTCGCGATGAGTACCTGCAAAATCTGGTGCCCTTTAAAGAGGGTGAAGAGTACGAGTCGAAAGATCTGGGCGAACTGAACCGTCGTCTGTCGGCGACCGGATGGTTTAATTCCGTTGTCGTCGCACCGGAATTTGATAAAGCCCGTGAAACCAAAGTGCTGCCGCTGAAAGGCGTGGTGTCGCCGCGAACTGAAAATACCATCGAAACCGGGGTCGGTTACTCAACTGACGTCGGTCCACGGGTGAAGACCTCGTGGAAAAAGCCGTGGATGAACTCCTATGGCCACAGCCTGACCACCAGCGCCAGCATCTCTGCGCCAGAGCAGGTTCTTGATTTCAGTTATAAAATGCCGCTATTAAAGAACCCGCTGGAGCAGTATTACCTGGTGCAGGGGGGCTTTAAGCGTACCGATTTAAACGATACCGAGCAGGACTCCACTACGCTTGCGGTTTCCCGCTACTGGGATCTTTCCAGCGGCTGGCAGCGCGCGATTAACCTGCGCTGGAGGCTCGATCACTTTACCCAGGGTAACGTCACTAACACCACCATGCTGCTCTATCCGGGCGTGATGATCAGTCGGACGCGCTCGCGCGGCGGTCTGATGCCAGTCTGGGGCGACTCCCAACGTTATTCCATCGATTACTCCAACACGGCCTGGGGTTCAGACGTTGATTTCTCCGTCTTCCAGGCGCAAAACGTCTGGATCCGCACGCTGTACGATCGTCATCGCTTTGTAATGCGCGGCAACCTCGGCTGGATCGAAACCGGGGATTTCGACAAAGTACCGCCGGATCTGCGTTTCTTCGCCGGGGGCGATCGCAGCATTCGCGGCTACAAATACAAATCTATTTCGCCTGAAGGCAGCGACGGCAAGCTGAAAGGGGCCTCGAAGCTGGCGACCGGCTCGCTGGAATATCAGTACAACGTGACCGGAAAATGGTGGGGCGCGATGTTTGTCGATAGCGGCGAAGCGGTCAGCGATATCCGCAGAAGCGATTTCAAAACCGGTGCCGGGGTCGGCGTACGCTGGCAATCGCCAGTGGGACCCATCAAGCTCGACTTTGCTGTCCCTGTGGGCGACAAAGATGAACATGGTTTACAGTTTTACATCGGTCTGGGGCCTGAATTATGAGTTTATGGAAGAACATAAGCCTCGGCGTGCTGATTTTTATCCTGCTGTTGTTAGGCACGGTGGCGTTCCTCGTCGGAACCACTTCGGGCCTGCATCTGATCTTCAAAGCGGCGAATCGTTGGGTTCCGGGGCTGGAGATTGGTCAGGTCACCGGCGGCTGGCGGGATTTATCGCTCAAAAATATTCGTTATGACCAACCTGGCGTGGCGGTGAATGCTGGCGAAGTGCATCTGGCCGTGGGGCTTAACTGCCTGTGGGACAGCAGCCTGTGCGTCAACGATCTGTCGCTGAAAAATATCAACGTGGCGATCGACAGCAAAAAGATGCCGCCATCAGCGCCGGTTGAAGAGGAAGAGAGCGGTCCGCTTAACCTTTCCACACCTTACCCAATCACGCTTTCACGCGTGGCGCTGAACAACATCAATATCAAAATCGATGACACCACGGTTTCGGTGCTGGAATTTACCTCCGGCCTGAACTGGCAAGAAAAAACGCTAACCCTGAAGCCAACGTCATTACAGGGGCTGCTGATTGCCCTGCCTAAAGTGGCGGAAGTGGCGCAGGAAGAGGTTGTCGAACCAAAGATTCAAAATCCGCAACCGGATGAAAAACCGCTCGGCGAAACGCTAAAAGATCTGTTCTCAAAGCCGGTGCTGCCGGAAATGACCGATGTCCATCTGCCGCTCAATCTCAACATTGAAGCGTTTCGCGGCGAGCAGCTGCGCGTGACCGGGGATACGGATTTAACGGTACATAACATGCTGCTGAAAGTGAGCAGCATTGACGGTAACATGAAACTCGATGCACTGGATATCGACTCGAATCAGGGGACGGTAAAAGCCAGCGGCACGGCGCAACTGACCGACACCTGGCCGGTCGATATTACGTTAAACAGCACGCTCAACGTCGATCCGTTAAAAGGCGAAAAGGTGAAGCTGAAGGTCGGCGGCGCGCTGCGTGAACAGCTGGAAGTCGGCGTAAATCTGTCTGGTCCGGTGGATATGGACCTGCGGGCGCAGGCGCGTCTGGCGGAAGCCGGATTGCCGCTCAACCTTGAGGTGGTGAGTAAGCAGGTTTACTGGCCGTTTACCGGCGACAAGCAGTTCCAGGCTGATGACATCAAGCTCAAACTGACCGGTAAGATGACCGACTATACGCTGTCGATGCGTACCGCTGTGAAAGGTCAGGATATTCCTCCGGCTACCATCACGCTGGATGCCAAAGGCAACGAACAGCAGATCAATCTCGACAAACTCAGCGTTGCGGCGCTGGAAGGGAAAACTGAGCTGAAAGCGCTGGTGGACTGGCAGCAGGCGATCAGCTGGCGCGGGGAGCTAACGCTGGATGGCATCAACACGGCGAAAGCGATCCCGGAGTGGCCATCAAAACTGAATGGCCTGGTGAAAACTCGCGGCAGTCTGTACGGCGGAAGCTGGCAGATGGAGGTGCCCGAGCTGAAGCTGACCGGCAACGTGAAGCAGAACAAGGTTAATGTGCACGGTTCGCTGAAGGGTAACAGCTACCTGCAGTGGACGATCCCGGGCCTGCATCTGGAACTGGGACGCAACAGCGCGGATGTGAAAGGGGAACTGGGGGTCAAAGACCTCAATCTCGACGCGACGATTGATGCCCCGAGCCTGGATAACGCGCTGCCGGGACTGGGCGGTACGGCGAAAGGGCTGGTAAAAGTTCGCGGCACGGTTGAAGCGCCACAACTGCTGGCGGATATCACCGCCCGGGGGCTGCGCTGGCAGGAGCTGTCCGTCGCTCAGGTGCGCGTCGAAGGCGACGTGAAATCGGCAGAGCAAATCGCAGGTAATCTCAACGTTCGCGTAGAGCGGATTGTACAGCCTGACGTGAATATTGGCCTGGTGACGCTCAATGCCAAAGGTAGCGAAAAGCAGCATGAGCTGCAGCTGCGCATTCAGGGGGAACCGGTCTCCGGGCAGCTCTCCCTGGCAGGTAGCTTTGATCGCAAAGAGCAGCGCTGGAAAGGTGCGTTAAGCGATACCCGCTTCCAGACGCCGGTCGGTCCGTGGTCCCTTAACCGCCCTGTCGCGCTGGATTATCGCAATCAGGAACAGAAAATCAGCATTGGGCCACACTGCTGGAACAACCCGAATGCGGAACTGTGCGTACCGCAAACTATTGATGCCGGTGCACAAGGACGCGCGGTGGTGAACCTTAACCGCTTTGACCTGGCGATGCTAAAACCGTTTATGCCGGATACAACCCAGGCCAGCGGCGTTTTCACTGGCAAAGCAGATGTGAGCTGGGACACCACCAAAGAGGGGCTGCCGCAGGGGCAGGTTACGCTGAGCGGACGTAACGTGAAGGTCACGCAAAGCGTGAACGATGCGCCGCTCCCTGTAGCGTTTGAAACGCTGAATCTGACCGCCGACCTGCACAATAACCGTGCCGAGCTGGGCTGGCTGATTCGCCTGACCAACAACGGGCAGTTTGACGGCCAGGTGCAGGTGACGGATCCGCAAGGACGCCGCAGTCTCGGCGGCAACGTCAACATCCGCAACTTCAATCTGGCGATGGTGAACCCCATTTTCTCGCGCGGTGAAAAAGCGGCAGGGGTGATCAACGCCAACCTACGTCTGGGCGGTGATGTGCAAAGCCCGCAGCTGCTCGGACAGCTGCAGCTGAGCGGTCTGGATGTCGACGGCAACTTTATGCCGTTTGACATGCAGCCAAGCCAGTTAGCCGTTAACTTCACCGGAACACGCTCAACGCTGGCGGGCGTGGTGCGTACGCAGCAGGGCGAAATTAACCTGAGCGGCGATGCCGACTGGAGTCAGATAGACAACTGGCGGGCGCGCGTTGCGGCTAAAGGCAGCAGGGTTCGTATTACCGTGCCGCCGATGGTCCGCCTGGACGTATCGCCGGACGTGGTCTTTGAAGCCACGCCGAGCCTGTTTACCCTTGATGGCAACGTGGATGTGCCGTGGGCGCGTATCGTGGTACACGATCTGCCGGAGAGCGCGGTAGGGGTTTCCAGCGATATGGTCATGCTTAACAACAATCTGCAACCGGAGAAACCGCAGACAGCAGGTATTCCGATCAACAGCAACCTGAACATCCATGTCGGTAACAACGTGCGTATTGACGCCTTTGGTCTGAAAGCGCGTCTGACGGGCGATCTGAAAGTGGTGCAGGATAAGCAGGGGCTGGGGCTGAACGGACAAATTAATATTCCGAGTGGGCGTTTCCATGCCTATGGTCAGGATCTGATTGTGCGTAAGGGCGAGCTGTTGTTCTCCGGTCCGCCGGATCAGCCGTTACTCAACATCGAAGCAATTCGTAACCCGGAAGCCACCGAAGACGACGTGATCGCCGGGGTTCGCGTCACGGGCTCCGCCGATGAGCCGAAGGCGGAAATCTTCTCCGACCCGGCGATGTCGCAGCAAATGGCGCTTTCCTACCTGCTACGCGGACAAGGACTGGATAGCGAACAGAGCGACAGCGCGGCAATGACTTCAATGCTTATTGGTCTGGGGGTTGCACAAAGTGGTCAGGTTGTGGGTAAAATCGGGGAGACATTTGGCGTAAGCAATCTGGCACTGGACACACAAGGGGTGGGTGATTCATCTCAGGTGGTTGTCAGCGGATACGTACTGCCAGGTCTGCAGGTGAAATATGGTGTGGGTATATTTGACTCCTTAGCGACACTCACGCTACGTTATCGTCTGATGCCTAAGCTATATCTGGAAGCAGTGTCTGGCGTAGATCAGGCACTTGATTTGCTCTATCAGTTCGAGTTTTAGCAATGCGAATATTTGTCTACGGCAGTTTACGAACCAAACAAGGCAACAGCCACTGGATGACCAATGCCCTGTTGCTGGGAAATTTCAGTATCGACAACTACCAGTTGTATAGCCTGGGCCACTATCCAGGCGCCGTTCCAGGAGAGGGAACAGTACACGGGGAAGTTTATCGTATTGATAACGCCACGCTGGCAGAGCTTGACGCTCTGCGTACCCGTGGCGGTGAATACGCACGCCAGTTAATTCAAACGCCGTACGGAAGTGCATGGATGTACGTGTACCAACGTCCGGTTGATGGCTTAACGCTGATTGAAAGCGGTAACTGGTTAGACCGAGACCAGTACTGATATGAACACGCCACCCTCGGGTGGCGTTGTTTTATTCTGGATTTAAAACTCCACGCGCGCGCCGAGGTTATAGCGGCGTCCTTCCACCTGTGCGGATTCGTTCCACGCGGTTGTCAGTTTCGGATCCTCATCCAGCACGTTGTAGACCCCAGCCATCAATTGCGTGTGCTTATTGAGCTGATAACGTAGGCCTACGTCCACCATCGTGTAGTCATCGTATTTATAGTTATTGCCGCTGTTGCGGTTACTGCTGCGATAATTCACCGTACTCCATACGTCCAGGCTTTGCGTTGCTGCCCAGTTCAGCGACAGATTCGCCATATGGCGCGGATAATCGTTTAGCGCGTAGCCTTTGTTAACGCCGCTTTTTTGTTCGCTGTGGTTCCAGGTGTAGTTAGCGTTGGCTTTTACATCGGCGGTAATCTGCCAGTCGGCATTCAGTTCTATACCGTATACATCCGCCTCGCTGACGTTGAAGTATTTACTGACGGAATCCGCGTTGTAGCCGTTGACGGAGCACTGGTTCGTCGACGTGGTTTCACAAATAGTTTGTTCAGCAATTTTGTCTTTGAACTGCGTATAGAAGACGGTGCTGTCGAGCGATAGCGCATCTCCCGTCCAGTAGAGGCCCAGTTCAGAGTTAACGCTTTGTTCAGGTTTCAGGTCGTCGTTACCAACGGTGAGGAAGGGGTAAGGTACGGTTGAGCCGTAAGGGGTTACGAAGTTGCTGGACGTCGCGCGCAGCTCCGGTTTTTTATAGCCTGCGGAAACGCCGCCTTTCAGCGCCCAGTCATTGCTAAAGGCCCAGTTACCGTACATTTTCGGCGTAATATGTGTGCCAAAATTGTCATCCTGGTCCATCCTCGCTGACGTGGTTAGGATGAAATCGCCAATGCTCCAGCCGTCTTCAGCAAACAATGCCCAACCGTTACGGCTGATTTTGGTCACCGGGTCAGATCCGGGCAGCGTTTTGTTGGCCACATCAAAGCGGTCATTCAGCTCTTCGCGCGTGAAATTCGCCCCAACGGTCAGTTTATGGGTGTCGAGCGTGAAAGTGGTTTGCGAATTGGCGACGTAGTTCTCCATCTGCACATACTGCGGGGACTGTCCGTCATAAACGTACTTCGAACGGCCTTTTTCATAGTTTATGTAGTTGGTCGTCGCGATGGTGTCGTCTGCATACCAGCCGGTATGCGTCAGGGTGGCGGCGTTACGATCGAACAGCCATGACCACGGCGCACCGCGTTTCTGGGTACGGTTTTTTTCCTGCTCACCGGTGACCACGTTGAGATCGAACAGGTTATTCTCGCTGGCGGCCAGGCCCAATGTCATATCAACGGATTTACGATTGTGTTTGCCAAAATAGTTATTGCGATCGTCATCGCGACGGTCAAGCCAGTCGGCCGCCACGCTAAGGCCGAGAACATCGGGCACAATCGGCCCCATGGTAAACAAATTCATCTGGCTGGTATTACCTAAATACTGGTGCTCTTGCAGCCAGGTATTGGCAGCAATTGCCGTGGTCCACTCTTTTGCGCCGTACGGTTTTTTGGTAATGACGTTAACCACACCGCCGATGGCGTCTGAGCCGTACAGCGAGGACATCGGCCCACGGATAACTTCGATACGCTCAATGGCCTCCATTGGCGGTAAGAAGTTGGCTTCAGTACCAATATCATGTCCGTAAGGACGAGATTCACCGGTATTTTGTTTGACGCTGTTGACCATAAAAGCGGTATAGGACGGGTCCATGCCGCGGATCATAATGCTACCGGCGTTCATGCCACTGCTGTTGGTGACCGAGACGCCGGGCAGGTTTTTAATGGCTTCACCGATGCTACGGTCCGGCTGAATATCCAGCGTGTTACGATCGATAACTGAAATAGTGGCCGGCGCTTCGCGTTTTTGCTGCGAGAATCCGGATGCGGTGATCACCATTTCATCTTCGCTAGTGCGTGAGGTCTCGGTGAGTTCTTCTGCCTGGGTGGGGAAAATAACACCGCCTGAGAATGCAACGATCCCTGTCAGCGTAATAAGTTGACGCGTTTTCATAATATAGACACCTGAAAAGTAAAAAAATAAAAACATCACCTTGCAGCCCAAAAAAGCTGCAAGGTGCAGATAATTTTTTAATTATTAATATTTAGAGAGATCGATTTTCAGCACGTAGTCGGGCTTCACACCTGTCATTTTTTCCGACTGTTTGACGCTGACGTACAGGGTGTTAGCATCAGCCGAGAGCGCCAGACTGTTAGGTAATGCATTGGTTTCAATGCTTTGTTTTACCTGATAGGTCTTGCTGTTCACAATGCTGATGCGTTTAGCATTACGGTGGGTGATATAAACTTCCTGGCGTTTTTCGTTATATATCACTGCCAGCGAGTTAATAACCTTAATTGGTGCAATAACCTTACCGGTATTAAGATCAACAACCAGTACGTCCGCTAAATCCGGATCGGTCAGGAATGCGCGGTTATTTTTTGCATCCAGGGCAATATTCAGGAAAAAATGTTTTTTATCTGGCTCAATGGTAAAGCGATTAATAATTTGATGGTTGGTGGTATCCAGCGTAATAAGCTCGTTTCGGCCATTCACAACATACAGGCGGTTCTTATTTGCATCCACGGCCATGCCGGTCGGGTACTGGCCCATGTTCTCGAGGGTGGCGATTTTCTCGCGCTTTTGTGTGTCCACCACCCAGACTATGCCCTTTTCAGCCACGCCGGAAACGTACAGACGGTGGTGCTGTTTATCGAGCACCATTTCACGCGTATGAACAATATCTTTCGGGTTTTTGGCTTCACTCAGTTGCAGTATCGCCAGCTCTTTACCGCTGCGGGTATCGACTAGCGTTACTGAACCTTCCAGCGTGTTGCCGACATACAGCACCTGGTTTTCTTCATCCAGCGCGGTGGCAAAGGCACGACGACTGGTGTCGATGACTTCAGTCGTCGTGAGTTTCTCCAGATCGAGTTTATAGATAAGCCCGCTGGTTTTATCTTTATCAAACGACGGCAACGAGGCGACAAAAAGCGCATTCTGCTGGCTATCAACCGCCAGCTCATACACGCCGTTACCGACATCGCGGGTCAGAAAATCTTTCTCAGGTAGCGTCCGCGCCACGCTGGACAGGTTGGTAAATAACAGCGCTGTGGCGAGTGCCACGCAGGAATAGCGTTTCAGGGACTTCACATTGTGGAGGTTCATTGACTTTTATTCACATTTATTTACATGCTGAGAATGATAATGAGATCTAATATCATTCGCAATTAAGATAAATGAAATGTGACTACCCATTCTGGTAGGTCAAAAAGAAAACAGCGAAGGGGAGAGGTGGTAGAACGTAGAAATTTAAAAACCCTTACTAACCAGAGACTGGCGTTCAGGGTTTTAAGCTAACGCGAACTTACTTCTTCGCGCGCTCGAAAGAAGCAACGATTTCAGCTTTAGCGGCTTCAGCGTTGTCCCAACCGTCAACTTTTACCCATTTGCCCGCTTCGAGATCTTTGTAGTGTTCGAAGAAGTGGGTGATCTGCGCTTTCAGCAGTTCCGGCAGGTCGGTCACATCTTTGATGTGATCGTATTCTTTGCTCAGCTTAGTGTGCGGAACCGCAACCAGTTTCGCATCTTCACCGGATTCGTCAGTCATTTTCAGCACGCCAACCGGACGGCAGCGGATCACTGAACCTGGCTCCAGCGGGTACGGAGTCGGGACAAGAACGTCTACCGGGTCACCGTCCAGAGACAGGGTGTGGTTGATGTAACCGTAGTTGCACGGATAGAACATCGCGGTGGACATGAAGCGGTCAACGAACAGGGCGCCGCTCTCTTTGTCAACTTCGTATTTGATCGGATCTGCGTTGGCAGGGATCTCGATAACAACGTAGATATCTTCCGGCAAGTCTTTACCGGCAGGGACGTTGAGTAAGCTCATGTCTGTTTCCTTTAAATAAGCTATGGCAAACAAGTGGCGGGTATTATAGCCAACTCGCGCTGAATGTCTCCGCTTGTTTTCGCTTTCTCTGCGCTCATTTTCTTCTTTTTACCCCTCTCTCGTGACAGAAAAATCCATATCTTCAACCGCATTTTTCATAGCGGGATGAAAGCGATTACAAAGTTGTGATTAACGTTTTATTTACTTTTTTGAAGTGTGATGTAACGCAATTCGTTACATGCTCAATTGTCTATAGTTTTTTCGCGACGGTTTATTAACCAACAATAATCACCCTACGAGGACGCACTTATGTGGAAGCGCTTACTTTTAGTCACAGCAGTTTCGGCAGCCATGTCGTCTATGGCAATGGCAGCCCCTTTAACCGTAGGATTTTCGCAAGTTGGCTCTGAATCCGGCTGGCGCGCCGCAGAAACCAACGTTGCGAAAAGCGAGGCTGAAAAGCGTGGTATTACGCTGAAAATCGCTGACGGCCAGCAAAAGCAGGAAAACCAGATTAAAGCTGTTCGCTCATTTGTTGCGCAGGGCGTTGACGCCATCTTTATTGCGCCGGTCGTGGCAACGGGTTGGGAACCGGTTTTAAAAGAGGCTAAAGATGCCGACATTCCGGTCTTTTTGCTCGATCGTTCCATCGATGTAAAAGACAAATCTCTCTATATGACCACAGTCACCGCCGACAACGTGCTGGAAGGTAAATTGATCGGCGACTGGTTGATTAAACAAGTGAACGGCAAGCCGTGTAACGTCGTTGAGCTGCAAGGGACCGTCGGGGCCAGCGTGGCCATCGATCGTAAAAAAGGGTTTGCTGAAGCCATCGCCAACGCGCCAAACATTAAGATTATCCGCTCACAGTCCGGCGACTTCACCCGCAGTAAAGGGAAAGAAGTGATGGAGAGCTTTATCAAAGCGGAAAACAATGGCAAGAACATCTGCATGGTTTACGCCCACAACGATGACATGGTGATCGGGGCAATCCAGGCGATTAAAGAAGCGGGCCTGAAACCCGGCACAGATATTCTGACCGGTTCCATCGACGGCGTTCCGGATATCTACAAAGCAATGATTGACGGTGAAGCCAACGCCAGCGTCGAGCTGACGCCGAATATGGCAGGCCCGGCATTCGACGCGCTGGAGAAATTCAAAAAAGACGGCACGATGCCTGAGAAGCTGACCATTACCAAGTCGATCCTCTATCTGCCGGATACGGCGAAAGAAGAGTTAGAGAAGAAGAAAAACATGGGCTACTAGTTTTGCTGCCGGTCTTCCGTAGGCCTGATGGCGTTGCGCTTATCAGGCCTACGAAAAGGCCGTGATTTCGTACCGGAGGAATGCCATGACCACCGACCCCCATCAGGAAATCCTCCGCACCGAAGGATTAAGCAAATTCTTTCCCGGCGTCAAAGCGCTGGATAACGTGGATTTCAGCTTGCGTCGCGGTGAGATTATGGCGCTGCTGGGAGAAAACGGAGCCGGTAAATCGACGCTAATCAAAGCGCTGACCGGCGTTTACCATGCCGATCGCGGCACGATCTGGCTCGAAGGCCAGCCTATCTCCCCCAAAAATACCGCCCATGCCCAGCAGTTGGGGATCGGTACCGTGTATCAGGAAGTGAACCTGCTGCCCAATATGTCGGTAGCGGATAACTTGTTTATTGGCCGTGAACCTCGGCGTTTTGGCCTGCTGCTGCGCAAGCAGATGGAAAAACGCGCGACGGAGTTGATGGCGTCATACGGTTTTTCCCTTGACGTGCGCGAGCCGCTGAACCGCTTTTCCGTGGCGATGCAGCAGATCGTCGCCATCTGTCGGGCGATCGATCTCTCCGCGAAAGTGCTGATCCTCGATGAGCCCACCGCCAGTCTTGATACCCAGGAAGTAGAAATGCTGTTCGGCCTGATGCGGCATCTGCGCGATCGGGGCGTCAGTCTGATCTTCGTTACCCACTTCCTCGATCAGGTCTATCAGGTCAGCGATCGCATAACCGTCCTGCGTAACGGCGGCTTCGTTGGCTGCCGTGAAACCCGCGAGCTGCCACAGATCGAACTGGTCAAAATGATGCTGGGTCGCGAACTGGATACCCATGCACTACAGCGTGCGGGCCGTACGTTGCTGAGTGATAAACCAGTGGCGGCCTTTAGCGACTTTGGCAAGAAAGGCACCATCGCGCCGTTTGATCTTCAGGTGCGTCCTGGTGAGATCGTCGGTCTCGCTGGACTGCTGGGATCCGGGCGAACGGAAACGGCGGAGGTGATCTTCGGTATTAAACCCGCCGACAGCGGCAGTGCGCTGATCAAAGGCAAAGCGCAGACCTTGCGATCGCCGCATCAGGCTTCGTGTCTGGGGATCGGCTTCTGTCCAGAGGATCGCAAAACGGATGGTATTATCGCCGCCGCCTCGGTGCGGGAAAACATCATTCTGGCATTACAGGCGCAGCGTGGCTGGCTGCGGCCTATTCCGCGGAAAGAACAAAATGAGATTGCCGAGCGTTTTATCCGCCAGCTCGGAATTCGCACCCCCAACGCTGAACAGCCGATCGAGTTTCTCTCCGGCGGCAATCAGCAAAAAGTATTGCTCTCGCGCTGGTTACTGACCAAACCGCAGTTCCTGATCCTCGATGAACCCACGCGTGGGATCGACGTCGGCGCGCATGCCGAGATCATCCGCCTGATCGAAACGCTGTGCGCGGATGGTCTGGCGCTGCTGGTGATTTCATCCGAACTGGAAGAGTTAGTGGGCTATGCCGATCGGGTCATTATTATGCGCGATCGCAAACAGGTGGCCGAGATCCCGCTGGCTGAACTGTCCGTGCCGGCGATCATGAACGCCATTGCGGCCTAAGGAGACTATGGTGATGCCTCAATCTCTCCCTCAATCCACTCCGCCGCAACGGCGATTCCGCTGGCCAAAGGGCATGCCACAACTGGTGGCGCTACTGCTGGTGCTGCTGGTGGATAGCCTGGTCGCGCCGCACTTTTATCAGGTGATTTTGCAAGATGGTCGGCTGTTCGGTAGCCCGATTGATATTCTCAACCGTGCCGCCCCCGTGGCGCTGTTAGCGATTGGCATGACGCTGGTGATTGCCACCGGCGGCATCGACCTTTCCGTGGGCGCTGTCATGGCCATTGCCGGTGCCACCACCGCGGCGATGACGGTGGCCGGGCACAGTTTGCCGGTGGTGCTGCTTGCCGCCTTAGGCTCCGGCATTCTGGCAGGGTTATGGAACGGGATTCTGGTGGCAATCCTCAAGATCCAACCGTTCGTTGCCACGCTAATCCTGATGGTGGCCGGACGCGGAGTGGCGCAACTTATCACCTCCGGGCAGATCGTCACCTTCAATTCGCCCGAACTGTCGTGGTTTGGCAGCGGCTCGCTCTTACTGTTCCCCACGCCAGTGATCATTGCCCTGCTAACGCTGGTGGTGTTCTGGCTACTGACGCGTAAAACGGCGCTGGGGATGTTTATTGAAGCGGTAGGCATCAACATTCGTGCGGCAAAAAACGCCGGGGTGAACACGCGCATTATCGTGATGCTCACCTATGTGCTGAGCGGTCTGTGTGCGGCTATCGCCGGCATTATCGTCACGGCGGATATCCGCGGGGCAGATGCCAATAACGCCGGATTGTGGCTGGAACTGGATGCCATCCTGGCGGTAGTCATCGGCGGCGGCTCGCTGATGGGCGGGCGCTTTAATCTGCTGCTGTCGGTGGTCGGGGCATTGATTATTCAGGGCATGAACACCGGGATTTTACTGTCGGGCTTCCCGCCAGAACTAAATCAAGTGGTCAAAGCCGTGGTGGTGTTGTGTGTGCTGGTCGTGCAATCACAACGCTTTATCAGCCTGATAAAAGGAGTGCGTGGTCATGATAAAACGTAATTTACCGCTGATGATCACCCTCGGCGTATTTGTACTGGGTTACCTCTACTGCCTGACACAGTTTCCGGCCTTTGCTTCAACCAGAGTTATCTGCAATATCCTGACCGATAACGCTTTTCTGGGCATCATCGCCGTGGGCATGACTTTCGTGATTCTCTCTGGCGGGATCGACCTGTCCGTTGGCTCGGTGATCGCGTTTACCGGCGTATTTCTGGCGAAGGCCATTGGCTACTGGGGTATATCTCCGCTGTTGGCGTTTCCCCTGACTCTGCTGATGGGCTGCGCGTTTGGCGCGTTTATGGGGTTACTGATTGATGCACTGAAGATCCCGGCATTCATTATTACCCTGGCGGGAATGTTCTTCCTGCGCGGCGTCAGCTATCTGGTGTCTGAAGAGTCGATCCCAATTAACCATCCGGTTTATGACATGCTCTCAAGCCTGGCATGGAAAATTCCCGGCGGCGGTCGCCTGAGTGCAATGGGATTGCTGATGCTGGCGGTAGTCGTCATTGGCATATTCCTGGCGCACCGTACGCGCTTTGGTAATCAGGTTTACGCGATTGGCGGCAACGCCACCTCTGCCAACCTGATGGGGATCTCAACCCGCAGCACGACCATCCGTATCTATATGCTGTCGACCGGGCTTGCGACGCTTGCTGGCATTGTCTTTTCAATTTACACCCAGGCGGGTTATGCGCTGGCGGGCGTCGGCGTTGAGCTGGATGCGATTGCCTCAGTCGTGATTGGCGGAACCCTGTTGAGCGGCGGGGTCGGTACGGTGTTAGGAACGTTGTTTGGTGTCGCCATTCAGGGGTTGATCCAGACCTACATTAATTTTGACGGCACATTAAGTTCCTGGTGGACGAAGATCGCGATTGGCATTTTATTGTTTATTTTTATTGCCTTACAGCGCGGTCTGACGCTACTTTGGGAAAATCGTCAAAGCTCGCCAGTAACCAGAGTGGGGACGGCTGCAACACCAAAGTAACATCCTGATTTTTCACTAAACATTTAAATACCTAAACTTTTTCCGGTTGTAGTCGATAGGTTCTGTACAGGTCTGTTTTAACCCTACAACCGGAAATATAACGATGCCAAAATCCCTTTCAATTCGATCAAGTTTGTTGGTGTTATTGTCTCTGCTGACGTTCCTTCTGTTGCTGACCGGCGGTATGGGGCTGTATGCCTCTACCCGTATCATTACTTCGTTGATTTACCACGGTATTATGAGCGCCTCGATGTTGGCTGCCCTCGCATTGCTGGCGGTGATTTGGTTCATGCTGCGAAATAAGTTTCTCAAGCCGCTGGATAATATGGTTGAGCAACTGGAACGCCTGGCGACGGGGGATTTGTCGCCGGTTACCTCGCTGTCGGCCAGCGCCGAATTCAACCGTCTGAACGCGGCAATGGATGAAATGCGCCATGCGCTGGGCGACTCGGTACAGCGTGTCCGTGATGCCAGTTTACAAATTGATATTGGTAGCCGTGAGCTGACGGCCGGGAACCAGCATCTGGCGCAACGTACTGAATCGACAGCCACTTCGCTGGAGCAGACCGCCGCCAGTATGGAAGAACTCACGGCGACCGTGAAACAGAATGCGCAGAACGCGGAACAGGCACACCAGTTGGCAAAATCGGTGTCGGATACCGCCGATCGCGGCAGTGAGATGGTGTGCTATGTGATTGAGAAAATGCGCGATATTTCCGGCAGTTCCAGCCGAATCGCCGACATCCTCAGCGTAATCGACGGTATTGCTTTCCAGACTAATATCCTTGCGCTCAATGCTTCTGTTGAAGCGGCACGTGCCGGTGAGCAAGGGCGGGGCTTTGCGGTCGTTGCGGGTGAAGTGCGTAATCTGGCCAGCCGCAGCGCCGAGGCGGCAAAAGAGATCCGCACGTTAATCAGCGATTCACACACCCATGTGGGAGAAGGCAGCGAGCTGGCGCAGCAGGCGGGCGAAACCATGGATGAGATTGCCAATGAAGTGATGCGCATGACCAAACTGATGCGTGAAATTGCCAGCGCGTCGCAGGAACAGAGTCGCGGCATTGAGCAGGTGAATATCGCGGTGATTCAGATGGATGAAACGGCGCAGCAAAATGCGGCGCTGGTACAGCAGTCTTCAGCGGCTACCCGCTCGCTGGAAGAGCAGTCACATGCGCTGCTCGAAGCAATGGCGGCGTTTAAAGTACAAACGGCGTAGGGGATAAATTTGCCGGATGATGGCGTTAACACGTCTCATCCGGCAAAGCGTATTACGCGTCCGGGAATTCGCGGATAAAGCGTTCTACATCTTCAACCATATGGTCGTTACCTACGAAGAAGGAGCGACGCTGGTGCAGGCTTTCCGGGGTGATATCCAGAATGCGATCTTTACCATCGCTCGCTTTGCCGCCCGCCTGCTCGGCCAGGAAGGCCATCGGATTGCATTCGTACAGCAGACGCAGCTTCCCTTGCGGGTGGCTGGCGGTGCTTGGGTACAGGTAGATCCCGCCTTTGAGCAGATTACGATGGAAATCCGCAACCAGAGAGCCAATGTAGCGCGAGGTGTACGGGCGCTGAGTTGACTTATCTTCTTCCTGGCAGAATTTAATGTACTTCTTCACGCCGTTCGGGAATTTAATGTAGTTGCCTTCGTTAATGGAGTACGTGCTGCCTTTCGCCGGGAAGCGCATACGTTCCTGGCTGAGGCAGAATACGCCCAGAGAAGGATCGTAGGTGAAGGCGTGTACGCCACAGCCGGTGGTATACACCAGCATGGTGGAAGAACCATAAACAACGTAGCCCGCAGCAACCTGCTTGTTGCCTGGTTGCAGGAAATCCTCTTCCGTGACCGGCGTGCCGACTGGGGTTACGCGGCGATAAATAGAGAAAATCGTACCGACAGAGACGTTAACATCGATGTTGGATGAGCCATCCAGAGGATCCATCAGCACAACATATTTTGCGTGTTCACAGCCTTCAAAGACGACGATTTCATCTTCTTCTTCCGAGGCAATGCCCGCCACAATGTCGCGCGCCTTCAGTGCAGCTTTCAGTTTTTCGTTCGCGAACAGATCGAGTTTTTGCTGAACCTCTCCCTGCACGTTCTCAGCACCGCTGGCACCCAGGATATCGACCAGACCGGCCTTGTTGATATCGCGGTGGATGATCTTGGCGCCCAGCTTTATTGCCGACAACAAAGCAGTGAGTTCACCGGTAGCATGAGAAAACTCGTGCTGCTTTTCGACAATAAATTCACCTAACGTTTTCATAACACTTTCCCTGCAATTTATGTGGAGTAAAGCGACCGCAACAATATTAACAAATATTTCCATTGCCGCGCTTAGGTGAATCGCGCCAGCAAACTACGGAATATCCTGAAATGCGTTTCTCACTTGCCGGACATGTGCGTAAAATGGCCCCCAGATTAAAAAAGGATAGTGACGTATGCGCATTCATATTTTGGGAATTTGTGGCACTTTCATGGGCGGTCTGGCGATGCTGGCGCGCTCACTCGGTCATGAAGTAACCGGTTCGGACGCCAATGTGTATCCGCCGATGAGTACCTTACTTGAGAAGCAAGGCATTGATCTGATTCAGGGTTACGATGCCAGCCAGCTCGATCCGCAGCCGGACCTGGTGATCATTGGCAATGCCATGACCAGGGGTAATCCGTGTGTGGAAGCGGTGCTGGAAAAGAACATTCCGTACATGTCCGGCCCGCAGTGGCTGCATGACTTTGTGCTGCGCGATCGTTGGGTACTGGCGGTTGCGGGGACGCACGGCAAAACCACCACCGCCGGAATGGCGACCTGGATCCTTGAAGCCTGCGGCTATAAGCCTGGCTTTGTGATCGGCGGCGTACCGGGTAACTTTGAGGTTTCCGCGCGTCTGGGTGAGAGCGACTTCTTCGTGATTGAAGCGGATGAGTACGATTGCGCCTTCTTCGATAAGCGTTCTAAATTCGTACATTACTGCCCGCGTACGCTGATCCTCAACAACCTTGAGTTCGATCACGCGGATATCTTTGACGATCTGAAAGCGATCCAGAAACAGTTCCACCACCTGGTGCGTATCGTGCCGGGCCAGGGACGCATTATCTACCCGGAAAACGACATCAATCTGAAACAGACGATGGCGATGGGCTGCTGGAGCGAACAAGAGCTGGTTGGTGAACAAGGTCACTGGCAGGCGAAAAAGCTGACCACTGATGCATCCGAATGGGAAGTGTGGCTGGACGGTGAAAATGTTGGCGTGGTGAAGTGGGGCCTGGTAGGCGAGCACAACATGCACAACGGTCTGATGGCGATTGCTGCCGCGCGCCATGTTGGCGTCGTGCCTGCGGATGCAGCCAATGCGCTGGGCTCGTTCATCAACGCCCGTCGTCGCCTTGAGCTGCGCGGCGAAGCCAATGGCGTGACGGTGTATGACGATTTCGCCCATCACCCAACGGCCATTCTGGCAACGCTTGCGGCGCTGCGCGGTAAAGTGGGGGGCACGGCGCGCATCATCGCGGTGCTGGAACCACGCTCGAACACCATGAAAATGGGCCTGTGCAAAGATGACCTGGCGCCGTCGTTAGGGCGTGCGGACGAAGTGTTCCTGCTGCAACCCCCGCATATTCCGTGGCAGGTAGCAGAAGTCGCTGAAGCCTGCGTTCAGCCTGCGCACTGGAGCGGCGATGTGGATGCACTGGCAGATATGGTGGTGAAAACTGCACAGCCTGGCGATCACATCCTGGTGATGAGTAACGGCGGGTTTGGTGGCATCCATCAAAAACTGCTGGATGGCCTGGCGAAGAAAGCCCTGGCAGAAGAAGAGTAAAAAAATGCCCGGTGGCGCTACGCTTACCGGGCCTACGAACCGTTGTGGGCCGGATAAGGTGTTTACACCGTTATCCGGCACTTTCTCAGGAGCACGATCTCCGTTGCCATCCGGCCTTCTGGTTACGCCATACTTCTCAACGGAATGGGAAGCCTCCATATGGAAATTTATAACTCAGATCGCAGAAATTAATTTCTAAATCATAAAATCTATTTCCGCTTTTCCCTTGCTAATATCCCCTCGAGAGCCAATGTGGCGTAAGTGCCACATAATAAAAGGTGCGCTCCATGCGAAAAAATTTAACCAATAACGAACTGCGAGTTTATAAATTCTGTCAGGAGAACCCTGCTGATGTTTATAAAATGAAAATTCATGAACTGGCAGATCGCGTTTATACTACCGCGCCATCTATTTCTAAGTTGGTAAAGAAATTAGGCTTTAATAATTTCCAGGAGTTTAAGGTCAACATTCGGGACGTATTCTCCAGATCGCAAAACTCGCAGCACCATAACGCGTTTGTTAGCGAATATATAAAAGAAATGCAGGATGCTTTAGCCAGAGTGTCTGAGAATAAAGTCAAAGTCTTTTGTGATTTTTTGTCCGACTGCAATACGATTATCACCTGGGGATACGGTACATCAGATAGCGTGGCGAACTATGTTAGCTATAATCTGATGGTGCTGGGCTTTAATATCCTCAATGAAACAGACTACACCAACTGTAATGTCCGCAGCCGCTTTCTGACCGCTAACGATTGTATGCTGATTGTTTCCAACAGCGGTGAGTCAGAAATGCTGGAAGAGATAATTTTTAATGCCAGAAAAAACGGCATCAAGGTGGCCGCGATTACCAGCCGGGAAAACTCTACGCTGGCGCTTAAGGCCGATGCAGTCTTGATCTACAAAAACGCCATTATTAAAGATACTGCTTTCGAAAATATAAGCTATCCGATCCAGATAGCCATCGTAGATATTATGCTTTTCCATTTATCCAATGTCAGAAAAGTGTCGTTGAAATTTAATTCAAAAGTAGAAGACTAATGAAAAAACTAAAACTCGTGGTGATTGGCGCGGGTAGCAGCTATACGCCAGAACTGATTGAAGGGGTAATTAAAAACTACCACCAGCTTCCCATCTCTCACATCGCTTTTGTCGACGTTGAAATGGGTAAAGAGAAAATGAACATCATTTTCGATCTCACCAAAAGAATGCTTGCCAAAGCAAATTTACCAATTGATGTCATCCAAACTTTTGACCGCAAAACAGCGCTGCTGGGTGCCGACTTCGTGGTGACTCAACTGCGCGTCGGTGGTATCGATGCCCGAATCGTTGATGAAAAACTGCCGAAGTCATACGGTTTTATTGGCCAGGAAACCAATGGCGCGGGCGGGATGTTCAAAGCTCTGCGCACCATTCCGGTCATCATTGAAATAGCGAATGAAATGAAGGCGATTTGTCCAAACGCCTGGCTGATTAACTTCACCAATCCAGCTTCCATGGTGACAGAAGCGGTACTCAAATACAGCCACAACAATCGGGTCATCGGCCTGTGCAATGGTCCTGTCAATATGACCCATCAGGTGGCCGGGCTGCTGAATGCCAACGTAGAGGATTTATACGTCGAGTTCAAAGGCTCCAACCATATGAACTTTATTACCAAAATTTTGCATAACGGCGTCGACCGTACCCGCGAAACCATCGAGATAATCAACGCCGCCGACGTTGATGCACTGAGCTTTAAAAACATCAGCAATGAGCAGTTTAATAAAGAGCTGCTGGCCGCCACCAATCTGATCCCCTCTTCCTATTTAAAATACTACCTCAAGACGACTGAAATGCTTGCCGAGCAGGAAGCAGCCGAGCAATCACGGGGTGAGATCGTCAAAAATATCGAAGCCGAACTGTTTAAAAATTACAGCGACGTTACGCTTCAGGATAAGCCTAAAGAGCTGGAAGCCCGCGGCGGTGCGCTTTATTCCACCGCCGCGCTGAACGTTATTCGCGCTATTTACCTCGACGATAAGAGCATTCAAACCGTCAACGTTCGTAACGGCGGTGCTATCACTAATTTACCGGAAGAGGCGGTAGTTGAAGTGAACTGTGTGCTTACCCGTAATGGTCCGATTCCAATTTGTACTGGCGAGATCCCATCTCCTGCGAAAGGGATTGTTTCCATGATGAAAGACTATGAAGCGCAGATCGTCAAAGCCGCCGCCACCGGCGATTATCAAGCGCTTATTTCAGGCTTTATTTTCAACCCATTATGCTCAAGCGATACTTCGGGTGTGGCGTTAGTCAAAGAGATGCTGCTGGCCAATAAAAAGTATCTTCCTTTATTCGCCAAAAAGATTGAATCACTTTAATAGCGAGAAGAAACGGATGAAATGTACAACGTTTGGGTAATGACTCCAACTTATTGATAGTGTTTTATGTTCAGATAATGCCCGATGACTTTGTCATGCAGCTCCACCGATTTTGAGAACGACAGCGACTTCCGTCCCAGCCGTGCCAGGTGCTGCCTCAGATTCAGGTTATGCCGCTCAATTCGCTGCGTATATCGCTTGCTGATTACGTGCAGCTTTCCCTTCAGGCGGGATTCATACAGCGGCCAGCCATCCGTCATCCATATCACCACGTCAAAGGGTGACAGCAGGCTCATAAGACGCCCCAGCGTCGCCATAGTGCGTTCACCGAATACGTGCGCAACAACCGTCTTCCGGAGCCTGTCATACGCGTAAAACAGCCAGCGCTGGCGCGATTTAGCCCCGACGTATCCCCACTGTTCGTCCATTTCCGCGCAGACGATGACGTCACTGCCCGGCTGTATGCGCGAGGTTACCGACTGCGGCCTGAGTTTTTTAAATGGCGGAAAATCGTGTTGAGGCCAACGCCCATAATGCGGGCGGTTGCCCGGCATCCAACGCCATTCATGGCCATATCAATGATTTTCTGGTGCGTACCGGGTTGAGAAGCGGTGTAAGTGAACTGCAGTTGCCATGTTTTACGGCAGTGAGAGCAGAGATAGCGCTGATGTCCGGCAGTGCTTTTGCCGTTACGCACCACCCCGTCAGTAGCTGAACAGGAGGGACAGCTGATAGAAACAGAAGCCACTGGAGCACCTCAAAAACACCATCATACACTAAATCAGTAAGTTGGCAGCATCACCCAACGTTTGATACCAATGCCGCGCTGGCTGAACAGGTCGTTAGTGAGCTATCCGCGCTCAAACCACATTCTCGCGTGCTGATCCCCTCCGGTAGCACGCCTCACTGGATTTACGAAGCACTGGCAGCGACACCGTTTGCCGAACGCCTTACCTTCTTTGCGCTGGATGAGTGGGTCAACGTGCCCAGCGAATCAGATGGCAGCTGCCTGAACATGATTAATCAGGACTTTGTGCACAAATGTGCCTATCCGGTGCGGTTAGTCCATTTCAATCCGTTTGCCTCTACGGCACAAAATATTGCCCATTACCAAACCGCGCTCAACGGTGAAGAGTTTGACTATGTAATTCTGGGCGTGGGAATGAACGGGCATATCGGCTTAAACGAGCCGGGCGTGCCGTTTGATGAGGATTATCTACAAACTGAACTAGATGACGTAACAATTAACGTCGCCAGCCATAAATACTTCTCCGGAGATGTCACCCTCACCGAGGGTATTACCGTTGGGCTGAATAAAATCATCAAGGCTGGAAAGGTGATTGTTATCATCAACCACGATGCGAAAAAAGATATTTATCAGGAGATTGTTAACGGCGATGCGCACCACACTCAGGTTCCTGCCATCTATATCAAGCAGTTCCCGCAGGTTAATTATTACGTGACAAAAAACCTTATAGGGTAAGCGGGCATGAGCATAACCTCTCTACTCGAACAAAAGATGTTGCCACTGGCCGAGAAAATCTCGTCAAACATCTACCTGACCGCACTAAAAAATGCGTTTATTGCCCTGATTCCCTTTTTGATTGTCGGTTCATTTTTCGTATTGTTAACCAACTTTCCTGTTAACGGCTATCACGAGTTTATGAGTTCGCTGTTAGGGGAAGGCGTGCTGGATAAGCTCAATTACGGGATTAACGCCAGCTACGGATTAATGACGCTGCTGGTGATTATCACCTTCTCAAAGGAGTTAGTTGAAAAGCTTAATCTCAGCCAAAGTTCCGCTATTTTACCGGTGGCGATCTTCTTCTTAATGTCGCCTGGTCATATTACGACAGGATCGGGAGAAATCGTCGCCGATGCTTACGCGCTGCTCGACTTTAGCTCTGAATCGATGTTCTTAGGGATTATCGTTACTGTGGTCACCATCAAGGTGGTTCAGTTTCTGGAAAACAGGGCTTTTACCATCAAGATGCCTGCGAGTGTCCCGCCAGAGATTGCCAGGTCGTTTAAATCGCTGGTACCTATCTTCTTAGTGCTACTGTTCTGGATTATCGTCAAGGTGCTGTTTGAGAACACGCCTTTTGGTACGCCGGGGAAATTTATCAGCGTCATGCTGCAACAGCCGTTGCTGTATCTGGGGAATTCCCTCTTATCGCAACTGATTGCTGAGATGATGATCAGTTTCTTCTGGTTCTTTGGGATCCATGGCGACTCTATCATGACATCCGTAATGGGGCCTATCTGGCAAACGCTCAGTGCGCAGAACCTGGCGCAAACTCAGGCCGGGCTGGTAGCGACCAACATCATTACTCAGCAGTTCAGGGATGTCTATTTGATTGCCGGCGGTACGGGCTTTACCGGGGCGCTGTTGATTAGCATCTTTATGGTTGCCAAAAGTACGCGATTAAAGCAGCTCTCACGGCTGGCGGCACCGGCGGCAATTTTTAACATTAATGAGCCGGTGATTTTTGGTTTGCCAATCGTGCTTAATCCGCTGATGCTTATCCCGTTTATCATTACCCCAATGGTGCTGTGTACGGTTACTTATGTGGTTATCGCACTCGGCTGGGTTCCCCCCACCTCTGGTATCTCCATTCCCTGGACAACGCCGATCTTTATTTCTGGTTTCCTCACCACCGGGATTTCAGGCATTGTGTTACAGGCCGTGAATCTGGTTATCGCCACCGCGATTTATACACCGTTCGTGAAGATTTTAGATAAGCAGTATCTGCATGAAGAGAGTCAGTCAGAGAACGCTATGGGCGAAATGCAGCCCCAGCAGTAAGGGCACAGAATCCAGGCCGGATGAAGTATTTACATCATCCGGCACTTTCTGCAGACGAAGAGATTAGATTTCGTTTTCCGCCAGTTCACGCAGATACTGGAAAATCTGACGTGCTGATTTCGGCGGCTTGTTGCCTTCTTGCTCTTTCTTCGCATTGCGAACCAGAGAACGAAGCTGCTGGCGATCGGCGTTTGGCCACAGGTTCAGCACTTCCGCTACCGCATCATCACCTTCGGCGATCAGGCGATCGCGCAGTTGCTCAAGCTTGTGAAACAGTACAACCTGTTGGTTGTGACGGTTTTTCAGCTTGTCCAGCGCCTGACGGATAGGATCAACATCGCGCTGGCGCAACATTTTGCCAATCAGCTGCAGCTGGCGGCGGCGACCTTCCATCTTAATACGCTGGGCCAACTCAATCGCGGCACGTAAATCCGCGTCGAGCGGGATTTTATCCAGCGCGTTTTTCCCCAGTTTTACCAGTTCCACACCCAGGTGTTTTAACTCCTCGGCGTCACGTTTTATTTCACTTTTACTGACCCAGATAATTTCATCGTCTTCGTCTTCGATGTCATCACCGGGAACGTCGTCGAGCCAGTCTTCGGGCTGCTTAGTCATGTCAGGCTCCTTAAAAAAAGAGGCTAATGTTACCAGTTAAGATGCGCACTGAAAAACGGTTCTCTGTTAGACTTCAGAGAAACTCTCTCTACATTATGGCATTTGCGATGAAAGTAATCTCACAAGTTGAAGCGCAGCGTAAGATTCTGGAAGAAGCGGTCTCGACGGCACTGGAATTAGCGTCAGGTAAGTCGGATGGCGCGGAAGTCGCTGTGAGCAAGACCACGGGTATTAGCGTCAGCACCCGTTATGGTGAAGTGGAGAACGTAGAATTCAATAGCGATGGCGCGCTGGGGATTACGGTTTATCACCAAAACCGTAAGGGCAGCGCATCGTCCACTGATTTAAGCCCGCAGGCGATTGCACGTACCGTGCAGGCCGCGCTGGATATTGCACGTTATACCTCACCGGACCCGTGCGCCGGCGTGGCAGATAAAGAACTGCTGGCCTTTGATGCGCCCGATTTGGATCTGTTCCACCCGGCGGAAGTGTCCACTGACGAAGCTATCGAACTGGCAGCCCGCGCGGAACAGTCGGCGCTACAGGCCGATAAGCGTATCACCAATACCGAAGGCGGCAGTTTTAACAGCCACTATGGCATCAAAGTGTTTGGTAACAGCCACGGTATGCTGCAGGGCTACTGCTCTACGCGTCACTCTCTTTCCAGCTGCGTCATCGCGGAAGAAAATGGCGATATGGAGCGTGATTACGCCTACACCATTGGCCGGGCGATGGGCGATCTGCAAACGCCGGAATGGGTGGGGGCAGACTGTGCTCGCCGCACCTTATCTCGCCTCTCTCCGCGTAAACTTTCCACCATGAAAGCGCCGGTGATTTTTGCCAACGAAGTGGCGACTGGGCTGTTCGGACATCTGGTCGGCGCGATTGCCGGTGGTTCGGTATACCGTAAATCCACCTTCCTGCTCGACTCGCTGGGCAAACAAATTCTGCCGGAATGGCTGACTATTGAAGAACATCCGCACCTGCTGAAAGGGCTGGCGTCGTCGCCGTTCGACAGCGAAGGCGTACGGACCGAACGCCGTGACATTATTAAAGACGGCGTGCTGACCCAATGGCTGCTGACCAACTATTCCGCACGTAAGCTGGGACTGAAGAGCACCGGTCATGCGGGCGGGATCCACAACTGGCGAATTCCGGGACAGGGTCTAAGCTTCGAGCAGTTGCTCAAAGAGATGGGCACAGGCCTTGTGGTTACCGAGCTGATGGGGCAGGGCGTAAGCGGCATTACCGGCGATTACTCGCGCGGCGCAGCGGGTTTTTGGGTCGAAAACGGCGAAATTCAGTATCCGGTGAGTGAAATTACCATCGCCGGGAACTTAAAAGAGATGTGGCGCAATATTGTGACCGTAGGCAACGATATTGAAACGCGCAGTAATATTCAGTGTGGTTCGGTATTGTTACCGGAGATGAAAATCGCCGGGCAATGATACTCGTTAAGGCGTTAATTTTTTAATAATAAAAAAGGAAGTGAGCAATGCGTAAACACCTGTTAGCGATCGTCGCGGCTTCAACGCTGGTTCTTGGTTCTTCTGCGTTTGCAGCCGATCTCGAAGATGACATGGGGATCCTCAACGACAACCTGAAGATCGTCGAAAAAACGGACAATGCGACTGAACTGAAAGACGCGTTGACCAAAATGCGTGCAGCCGCGCTGGATGCTCAAAAGGGAACGCCGCCGAAGCTGGAGAGCAAATCCCCGGACAGTGCGGAGATGAAAGATTTCCGCCACGGCTTTGACACGCTGATCGGTCAGATTGACGGCGCGCTTAAACTGGCGAACGAAGGTAAAGTCAAAGAGGCGAAAGCCGTTGCGGAAGACCTGAAAAAAACGCGCAACGAAAACCACAAGAAGTTCCGCTAATCTACTCTATCCGGCCTGCATAACCGTAGGCCGGATAAGACGCTGCGCCCCTGCATCCCATAAGTAAACGCTATCCCCATCACATTTTTTCATTTTTATCGTCCATTCATTGTTCGCATTTCCTTCCATTTTGCTGCTCACTCTTGCGATCTCAATCACATTCTTCCAGTGATTAATCGTGGTCCCGGCCCTTTTTGCGGCACAGATCACTATCGCTGCGCCCCTTTCCACTTCGAAGTGGAAAACAACTCGCTACAAACTTTTAACCCCCACCGCTAAGTTAACCTCAGAGCCACTAGTGGGGTAAGACGAGTGAATAACGGAGCTGTAATGAATGACATGGGGGAATCGGTGGAACTGGCCGACCGCATGCTGGCGCAGGTGTATGCCTTGCTGCGTGAACGCCACATTATTCCCAACGCTGTACAGGAACAGATGCTGACGTCGCATGTTCGCGCCATGGCGCACCGCTCGGTAACGGGTGAACCCTTACCAGAAGTCGATGCCAGCTTGTTTGATGAAATTTCTGCCGAATCAATGGCGCTTGCCCGTGACGTGGTCGCTGAGTTTGGCAATCTTCCTGAGGAAGAGGCCTGGCTGCTGTCGGTGCACTTCGAAGTCGCGAAAGACAACCTTTAAGGAGCAAAAGATGGAACAGATTACCGTAGTGATTGGCGATCGTCTGGGTAAAGGCCAGAAAGTGGCGGCAGGCGTTGAGAAAGCGGGCGGCCGTGCGGTTGTGGTGCCGGGCGTTGCGGCAGATATGAAGCTGGGTGACGTGATGAAAGCGGAAAACGCCACCTTTGGTATCTCGTTTTGCGGCAGTGGCGGCGCGGGTGCGATTACCGCGCAGACCAAATACGGCTACAAGGCGAAATACGGCATGCGCTCGGTTGATGAAGGGGTCACTGCCATCAACGAAGGTTGCAACGTGCTGGGGTTCGGTTTTATGGACAAAGAAGAACTCGGTGAGCGCCTGGTACAGGCGTGGCAAAAGAAACACGGCGCTTAAGCATGAAAGAACAATTCACCACCACGGTGAGAGTCACTGGCAAGGGCGAGGCCAAAGCGCGCGCCTTTGCCGATGCCCTGAACCACGTTCAGGCAGCGGTGATGAAAGCGTCGCCGCATATCTTACTGCGTATTGAGCCACAGGATGTGCAGGTTGTTCAAGCGCGTGAATCGGTGCGCAAAGAGGCATTTTTATTCCTCTTTTTGCGCCGGGAAAGACGCACCTTCAGCGTGGAGCTGGACGTGACCGTCAACGTGACTGCCATCAATCTCGACAAGGTGGATTTCGTTACGCAACGCTGATTCTTTATTAAAAGGCATAATTATGTTCCTGATAATATTAATAAAATCGCTCATCATCGGCGGCCTGGTTGGCGTCGGTGTCGGCGCTGGGGCTGCACGCATGTTTCATGCGCCTACCACTCAAGGGATGGGCGCGTTTCGTACTCTGGGAGAACTGAATTCCTGCGAAGGGGATCCGGCTTCTCACTTCTCGTTCGGCCTGGGTTTCTTCTTTAACGCCTGGGCTTCCTCCGTTGCGGCGGGGGCGTTCACTCAGGACGTCGACCATCGCATCATCCCCAACTGGGGCGCTGCTGCGCTGATGGTTAAAAACCGCAACGTCGGTGAAACGCTGCACGATCCCAAGCGCATGGCGATTGCCTGCGGCGTTATCGGGATGATCGTTGTGACCTTCCTGAATCTTACGGCGTCATCCGTACCGGAAGCGTTGCAGGTGACTGCCGTCAAGGTGCTGGTGCCTGCGGCTAACCTGCTGGTTAACACCGTGATGCCAGTAATCTTCTGGCTGGCGGCGATCGATGCCGGTAAAAAATCAGGCTTCTGGGCCACCGTCTTTGGCGGTGCGGCGCAGCTGATTATGGGCAACGCCGTCCCGGGTCTGGTCCTTGGCATTCTGATCGGTAAAGGCGTGGAAGAGAGTGGCTGGAACCACGTCACTAAAGTGATGATGGTGGCTATCGTCGCGCTGTTTGTCCTGAGCGGCTTCTTCCGCGGCTTCGACATGAAGATGATCGAATCCTTCCATCTGACCGTGCCTAACTGGCTCGAACTGATCCACAACTCGCTCAGCGGCAAATAACGGAGGCCATCATGGAACAGAATAAAGGTTTTTGGTTCGCTGACTGGTCGTTCCCGATCTTCGTTGGCCTGCTCTCCTCTGGCGTATTTGCCGGAACGCACATGTACTACCTGTACGGGATTGGCGCATTTAACGAAGTCGCTTTTGTGGCGATGCTGAAGGCGGGAATGGACACCGGCTCCTACGGGGCGGTGGCGGCATTTGGTGCAAGCTTCCTGTTTGCCCGCATCATTGAAGGTTCGCTGGTGGGGATTCTGGATATTGGCGGGGCGATTCAGACCGGGGTCGGGTTAGGTGTTCCGGCGCTGCTGTTGGGCGCAGGTATTATCTTCCCGGTTGCCAACTTCGCAGCGTCGCTGGTCACCGGTCTGGTGATTGGTCTGGCGATTGGCTACATCATTATTCTGGCGCGTAAGTTCACCATCAATCAGAGCGACTCGACCTACGGTGCGGATGTCATGATGGGGGCCGGTAACGCCTCCGGCCGCTTCCTCGGACCATTGATTATCCTCAGCGCGATGACAGCGTCTATCCCTATCGGCATCGGTTCACTGGCGGGTGCGCTGCTGTTTTACCTGTGGCAGAAACCGATCACCGGCGGGGCGATCCTTGGGGCGATGATCCTCGGGTCCATCTTCCCGATTGCCATTAGCTAACTGTTGATTTGTAGGCCGGATGAGGCGGTTGCGCCGCCATCCGGCAAAGGAGAGAGCGATGTTTGATTTACTCCTGCGCCGTGCGCGCCTCGTTGACGATACGGTGAGCGATATTGCGCTCAAAGACGGCAAAATTGCGGCGTTGGGCGACGTTGATGGCCCGGCGCTGAAAACCATCGAACTGGGCGGCGAGTACTACGTGAGCGCAGGTTGGATTGATTCCCACGTTCACTGCTATCCGAAATCCCCGATTTATCACGACCAGCCGGACAGCGTCGGTATAGCTACCGGCGTTACCACGGTGGTGGATGCGGGTAGTACCGGGGCGGATGATATCGATGATTTTTATACCCTGACCCGGGAAGCGACCACCGAAGTGTATGCGCTGCTGAATATCTCCCGCGTTGGGCTTATCGCCCAGAACGAGCTGGCTAATATGGCCAACATTGATGCCGATGCGGTGCGACAGGCGGTGAAGCGCCATCCTGATTTTATCGTCGGCCTGAAGGCGCGCATGAGCAGCAGCGTGGTCGGTGAAAACGGCATTACGCCGCTGGAGCGCGCCAAAGCGATGCAAGCGCAGAACGGTGACCTGCCGCTGATGGTGCACATCGGCAACAATCCGCCGGATCTGGATGAGATCGCCGAACGCCTGACCGCGGGCGACATCATTACCCACTGCTACAACGGTAAGCCGAATCGCATTCTGACGCCGCAAGGCGAGCTGCGGGCGTCAGTGACGCGGGCGATTTCACGCGGTGTGCGTCTGGACGTTGGGCATGGCACCGCCAGCCTGAGCTTTGCGGTGGCAAAACGCGCTATCGGTCTGGGCATTTTGCCGCACACCATCAGCTCCGATATTTATTGTCGCAACCGTATCAGCGGCCCGGTGTATTCCCTGGCGAATGTGATGTCGAAATTTCTCGCCATTGGGATGTCGCTACCGCAGGTCATTGAGTGCGTTACTGCCAATGCCGCCGATGGTCTGCGCCTGAAACAGAAAGGGCGGCTGCAGGTTGGTCTGGATGCCGATTTAACCCTCTTTACGCTTAAGCGCCAGCCAACCGTGCTGGTAGATGCAGAAAACGACAGCCTGCAGGCTGAACAACTGCTGGTGCCGCTTGCCGCAATACGCGCGGGCAAGGGCTATATGACCGAACAAGGGAGCGCGGAACATGCCTTCGATTTTTGAGAAATACAATTTAAAACAGGTTATTAACACCTCAGGCCGCATGACGGCGCTCGGCGTTTCTACGCCACGACCAGAAGTGGTTCAGGCCGCAATGGCGGGGATGAATCAATATTTTGAGATGAAAGACCTGGTCAATAAAACCGGTGACTACATTGCGAAATTGCTGGAGGTGGAAGGGGCAACCGTCGTCTCCTGCGCTTCGGCCGGAATCGCCCTGTCAGTGGCTGGAGTGCTGGTTAAGGACAGCGACTGGCTGCTGGAGAACCTGCACGTCGCGCCGATCGAGAACAACGAAATCGTGCTGCCCAGAGGCCACAACGTCAACTTTGGCGCTCCGGTTGGCACCATGGTGGCGCTCGGCGGCGGCAAGCTCGTGGAAGCGGGTTATGCCAACGAATGTTCCGCCGCTCAGCTGGCGGCGGCCATTACGCCACGCACGGCGGCCATTCTGTATATCAAATCTCACCACTGCGTCCAGAAAAGTATGCTCAGCGTGGAACAGGCTGCGGTGGTGGCGCGTACGCATAATCTGCCGCTAATCGTGGATGCGGCGGCGGAAGAGGATTTGCAGTGCTACTACCGGGTTGGTGCGGATCTGGTGATTTATAGCGGTGCGAAAGCGATTGAAGGGCCAACTAGCGGCCTGGTGATTGGCAAAACCCAATACGTTGAGTGGGTGAAGCGCCAGACCGCGGGGATTGGCCGGGCGATGAAGGTGGGTAAAGAGGGGATTCTTGGCCTGACCTGCGCCATCGAACTATATCTGAACGCGCACAAAGAGAGCGGCGCGGAGATGGTCGAGAAAATGACGCCGTTCATTAATGCGTTAAACCAGCTTCACGGCGTAAGTGCCCGCGTGGTGTGGGACAGCGCAGGGCGCGACATCGCGCGCACGGAAATTAAGTTTGACGAAGCGGTAACCGGGATCGCCACAGGTGAACTGGTCGACGCGCTCAAGCAGGGAGAGTACGCGATTTACTTCCGTGGTTACAAAGCTAACGAAGGCATTATCGAAGCCGATGTGCGCAGCGTGGATCGCGCGCAACTGGAGATTGTGGCCCGTCGAATTGGTGAAGTGATTTCGCAGGAGAAAAAAGCATGAAACTGACCCCTAACTTTTATCGCGAACGCGTCTGCCTGAACGTGCTGGCGGGCTCCAAAGAAAATGCCCGGGATATTTACGCGGCGGCGGAAGGACACGTGCTGGTCGGTGTGTTGTCAAAAAATTACCCGGATGTCGCAAGCGCGGTCGCGGATATGCGTGAATACGCAGCGCTTATCGACAATGCCCTCTCCGTGGGGCTGGGGGCGGGCGATCCAAACCAGTCGGCGATGGTCAGTGAAATCTCCCGTCAGGTGCAGCCACAGCATGTTAATCAGGTCTTTACCGGCGTGGCGACCAGCCGCGCGCTGCTGGGTCAGCAGGAGACGGTGGTCAACGGTCTGGTCTCGCCAACTGGCACACCGGGCAGGGTGAAAATCTCCACCGGTCCGCTGAGCAGCCAGACGCCAGACGGCATTGTGCCGGTAGAAACCGCGATTGCGTTGCTCAAAGACATGGGGGGGAGCTCGATTAAATACTTCCCAATGGGTGGCCTGAAGTGCCGTGAGGAATACATTGCAGTCGCCCAGGCTTGCGCCCATCATGACTTCTGGCTGGAGCCAACTGGCGGTATCGATCTGGATAATTTCACTGAAATTTTGCAGATCGCCCTGGATGCCGGAGTGAGCAAAATCATTCCTCACATCTATAGTTCGATTATTGATAAGGTGAGTGGTAACACCCGACCGGACGACGTGCGCCAGCTGATGGCGATGACCCGGGCCTGCGTAGGCTAACTGACTGATGAGGAAACTGACGTGCGATTCCCCAACCAACGTTTAGCGCAGCTGTTTGGCATGCTGCAAAACGAAGCGCTTCCACAGGACGAGCTGGCGCAGCGGTTGTCGGTTTCCACACGCACCGTACGGGCGGATATCACTGCGCTAAACGCGCTGCTCACCCAGTACGGCGCGCAGTTTGTCCTCAGCCGGGGTAACGGTTATCAACTCAAAATTGACGACCCGGCACGTTATCATGCCCTGCAAACGCAGCGACCAGACGCGTTGCTGCGCATCCCTCGCACCAGCCAGGAGCGGGTGCACTGGCTGGTGGTTCGTTTTCTGACGTCGGCCTTTTCGCTGAAGCTGGAGAATTTGGCTGATGAATGGTTTATCAGCCGCGCGACGCTGCAAAACGATATGGCTGAGGTGCGCGAGCATCTGCAACGTTATCATCTGACGTTGGAAACGCGCCCCCGTCACGGTATGAAACTGTTTGGCAGCGAGATGGCGATCCGCGCCTGTTTGACCGATCTGCTATGGACGCTGGCACAGCAGGATCCACAGCACCCGCTAGTGACGCAAGAGGCACTAAATGCCGGGATCCCTGAACAGCTACAACCTGTTTTGCAGGATATTTTTGCCCGTTTTCACATTCGCCTGACCGATGAGGGTGAGCTGTTTTTGCGGTTGTACTGCGCGGTGGCGGTACGGCGGATTAGCGAAGGGTATCCCCTCCCGGAGTTTGCCGCAGAAGAAGCCGAGCAATCGGTGTGCCTGGCCACGCGGGAAATCGCAGCGGTATTGCACCGACTGGCGGATAAACCGCTTACCGTTTCCGAAGAGAACTGGTTGCAGGTGCATATCGCCGCCCGCCAGGTACAAGAGATCGCCCCCAGCGCCATCAATGCGGATGATGACGAAGCGCTGGTCAATTACATCCTGCGGTTTATCAACAGCCAGTACAACTACAACCTGTTGAATGACAAACAGTTACATGCTGATCTGCTGACGCATATTAAGACGATGATCACCCGGGTGCGTTACCAGATAATGATCCCCAATCCGCTACTGGAAAATATTAAACAGCACTACCCGATGGCGTGGGACATGACGCTGGCCGCCGTCTCGGGATGGGGAAAATATACGCCGTACACCATCAGTGAAAATGAGATTGGCTTCCTTGTGCTGCATATTGGCGTCGGGCTGGAGCGTAGTTACAACATCGGTTACCAGAGGCAGCCGAAAGTTCTGCTGGTATGCGATGCTGGAAATGCGATGGCGCGGATGATTGAAGCGGTGCTGGCGCGTAAGTATCCGCAGATAGAAATCGTCGATACTGTGACGCTACGCGACTACGAACAGCGGGAAAGTATCAGCGAAGATTTCGTCATCTCTACCGCGTGGGTTGGTGAAAAAGATAAGCCTGTGGTGATGATTGCACCGTTCCCTACCGATTATCAACTGGAGCAAATTGGCAAACTGGTGCTGGTCGACAGAACCCGTCCGTGGATGTTGAACAAATTCTTCGATGCCGCCCATTTTCGTGTGATCGACGAGCCAATGGATCAACAAACGTTGTTCAACGTTTTATGTCGCCAGTTGCAGGATGAAGGCTTTGTCGATGCGGAGTTTCTTGATTCGGTGGTTGAACGTGAGGCCATCGTCAGCACCATGCTGGGTGACAGCATTGCCCTGCCGCACGCCCTCGGTCTGCTGGCAAAGAAAACGGTGGTCTACACCATCCTTGCCCCGCGGGGTATCGCCTGGGGGGATGAAACGGCGCATGTGATCTTCCTGCTCGCCATCAGCAAAAGCGAATACGAAGAAGCGATGGCGATCTACGATATTTTCGTCACCTTCCTGCGCGAGCGGGCGATGACGCGACTCTGCGCATGCCGCAATTTCAGCGAGTTCAAAACGGTTGCAATGGAGTGTGTGAGCCGTTTTTAACGACGCTGCAACTATCTTGCTGCGTCGTCTCCTGCAACTGTTACCCTTATTTTCAAGGGCATAACATCACGTGACGACGGTCGTTACCTGCCCGGGGAAGCTAATCTGGATAACGCCGCCCCACATGCAGAGCAACTGTGACTGGGCGGTGAGAGCGGGAATATTGCCCACTAATACCGTGGGTGAGCCTGGTGCCCAAGGGGCCGGTGTGGTGGGGATGCACGGCATTGGTGTTAGCACGCCGAGCGCCGCGGCGGTTGCAGCAGCAACGATCGGGTTGGCGATGCTGTTGCACATGCCGAACGGCAGAATGTTTACAAAAGGTTTGTTATCCATAATATTCGCCATTGGCAGGCTGTTGACGATAGTTCGGCTGGTGGGCAACACGTTCAGTGTGCCAGGTGCTATGCCAAACGAGCATTGCAGCATCGCACCTGTACATACGGCAGGACAACTCATGGCAGTACCCCCAATTGTCTCCACAGTCGGCGAGCGGACTCATCACCAGTAATCAGTTCATTGAGCAGTTCCGGCAGTGGTGTATGTCCCCAGGTATAGGCCCGGTACAGTAGATACGGTACCGGACTGTGGGGCTCGGTACGCGCCAGATAGTCTGCCACCTGTTTAATCATCTGATACGCCTCTTCGCGGTGAAGAAACGTGGCGCCGTTGCTGACCGTTGATGCGGCTTCTTGCCCGACAGGTTGCGACTGTTCCGGCAAGGTGTTGCCCAACGCCTGCAGGCAGGTTTTGATTTTTTGCTCCAGTACATTAAATGAAGGTGCCGATTCGGTAGGCCAACTCTGACAGACGTTGTTGAGCCGTTGGAGCCACTCCATGCTGGATGTCAGGGATAATATGGTGGCCTCGTCCGCGCCAGGCAGCGGAACGTCAGCTAATTTTCCCTGCTGCCACTGGATCAGGGAGATGTTTTCCCCATGAGCTATAAACAGCGGGGATTCAGCGACCAGCGTGGCGTAATGTTGCGCTATCCAGCACAGTGGCGCGGCGCGATAGTCATAGTCACCTTCTTTAATTTTAGGATGTAATTGTTCCGGGTATTGCTCCAGCGCCAGGGTCACTAATTCCAGTGCATTGGGCAGGGCTGCTAAGCCGTGAACTCTAATCCATGCCTCACCCAACCAGCTCATAATGACCAGATCCTTACTGAGCGTTTTCGTCAGCACAGTAGCGATTTTGGCGACTTCATCCCAGTCGGCGCGGCGCGGCGTACTTTGCCAGACGCCGGTGGGCAGCGTTTCGTCATCCTGCTGGCGGGCGGTGACCAACTGGTCGAACTCTGGTGAATAACGGATAGAGTCTCCGCACGGATTATCCGCCTGAATGGGGGCCAGTAATGCCTCAATATGTTCCATCATTTTCCTCCTGATAATCCCTGCTCGGTAAGCGGTATCCATGGTAGCGGCGCTTTGCTTTGGGCATCTAACAACGTGACCTGCCAAAATACGGTTGACTGCAATTGCTTCTGACCATCGCCCACGGGGAGCGAAAAACGCAGCGGCAGCGGTTGCGTCAGTGCGCCACCGACGCGCTGTTGTTCAATCATCCTGAGCAGTGCCCACGCTCCCTGCCAGCGCCAACGACCAGTATCACCGCTTACCGTTACGCCTGTCTGTGACAGACCTGGCATTGGACGCCATGCGGAATTGGCTGCCCAGCGCAGACTAAAGTTCAGGCTATCACCGCTGCGCCAGTGCAGGTCAGTCGTCCCGCCGGGGTAGCTAATCGATTGTTGATTGCCAACAAGCCGCCAGTCGGCAATCTGATCCGCGCCAGCCTCATGGTTGCGTGAGGTCCGCCAGATAACCCGTAACGTCACGCCTTCAGGGCTGACCAACGCCGACAGTAACGGCTGTGCCGCTGCCAGTTGTTGAATGAGTGGCGGCTGTTCGGATAGCGTTTCGGCGGGGAGTTGCGCCAGCAAAAGAGTCAGTTCACGTACCCGATCGACATCAGCATCCGGTGCGTGTGCCGCGGCGGTAAACGGGAAGCGCCCTGCAAGCCAGGTGTTGTACAGATTGAAGATCTTCTGTACCGCGCCAATGCTGGCTTGTTGGCGTAACTGCTGACATTTTTGCCATGATGCGTTTACCAGCGCGTTCAGCGATTGGCTGTAAAAATCGTTACCGCCAGCGCTGCGAAACTGCGCCAGTTCACTCTGGCAATTCTGGGCGGATAGTATGGGTAACGCGGCGGCAAGAGTGGTCATTTGCATCGGTGGACTGCCAGGATCCTGCTGCTGCAACCGTTGCATTGTTGCCAGTGAACTGCTCCAGCGAACGATAAGCTGGTTATCCGTCGCGCTTAGCCATGGGCGCTGTTTATCGAGCCAGTCAATATCCTGCTGATAGCGGGTTAATGCGCCAGAGATTTGTTCTGCCTGGGCGCTAGCCCATCCGATAATTTTCTGTCCGCTGGCCTGCGCCTGTTCTGTCGTCGCGAAATTGACCGCCGGAGGGGTAATCGGCGGAAGTAACGCGCCGCCGTCCTGACGCACCCGTGCAATCACCTGGGCCGCCGTTTGTTGGCGCAATGCGATGGCAAGCTGAGGACGATTAAGCTGGTTGAAGGCTTCAATGATGTAATCCGCGCTGGCGGTGCTGACATTGCTGTTATCCGGGGTTCCGGTGGCCCCTGTGTATAGCGCCTGACGTATGGCGTTTTCCACCGCCTGTCGCGCCAGCATGGTGATTTTAGATCGCCAGATGCTGTCTGGAAGCTGCTGCATAAATCGTTCAAATCCGCCATACAGCGCCAGCGCCTGCTGAAGTTGCAGGTTGCCAGGATAACCGACGGAGAGCTCGGTAGGCTGGCTTGCCCCCTGCTGCCAGAAGGGTTGGTTAAGTAAATCACGCAAGCTTTTTTGTAATGCCAGAAGATCCGGCGATACGCTGAATTGTCCTTCCGGGGATTGCTCGGTTAATGAGGAGAAGTGCAGCCTGGAGCCATCAACCTGCGCCAGAAAGCGTTGGCGCAGTAGGGTTTCGTGGCGGAGCAGTTCCTGAACCACGCTGTTGTCGATAAGCTTAAGGGTTCGTGCCTGCGTGAGCAGCTCATCCAGTGGCAGTCTGATTGGCGAATTTGTTGCGTCACGACTCAGGTTATTAATGGTCGTCAGTGTTGCTTGTAAGCGGCTGACCTGGCGGACCAGCGAGCGGACGAACAAGGGGGTAACCCCGGTGCCATTGCCAAACAGCGCCAACAGTTGTTCGAGCTGCTCTTCGTTGTTATCCAGGCTGGTATTGCCATAGTTTTGCTCCAGCCAGCGCATGGTTTCGTGAGAAAAAAGTACGCTGTTGCGCTGAGTCAGCTCGCTAGCGTCGGGTAATTTCAGACGCGAGAGATTGAGAGTGGCAAACATCTCGTTGAGCTTTTCCTGGGAGGGTAAAGAGTCGGTGTCAACGGTCACGCCCCAAACGCTGGCGCTGACGTTTGCCAACGTCTGCACAGTCGGTTGCTTCATCTGCATTAATTGTAGCAACGGCAAATAGCGCGACTCCATTTGTTTTGCCTGAGTGAGCAAGTTCTGAATTTGCCGGTAACGCTCTTCGGGTAGCAAATCGTCCTGCTCAAAGCCCCTTTCATTGTGATTTTGCAGGCAGATACTGTTGGTGGCTGGTACCAGCAGGCTAGCCAGGGTGACGTTGTTAAACGTCTCGCGCAATTTTGTATCGGTGCGGCTGAACAGCGAGCCGGGCCAGACGATGGAACGAAACTGCCACTGTGGAATGCCATTGAGAACGCGCCAGTACAGCGCGGTGGAACGCTCACCAGTGATATCGGCCCGGACGGCTGTGGCGAGGACCTGCAGACGATCATGCAATAGTACGGCATGGGTGTGCTGGTATTGCCAACTCCAGGTCATCGCGACAAGCCAAAGAACGCAAAGGCAGCTATAGCACGCGAGAGTGATGAAATGGCGGCGTAAATTCACGCGCAGCAAACGGCGCACCGGAAGCGCGAGACCGCGCTCAGCGGTAATTTTGCTGCTCAGTAGCGACTGACAAAACTGCATCTGTGGTTTGTCATGGTCCAGCGTACGGGCAACAAACCAGATCCCGCGCAGCTGCGGTGGCTCATCGCGGGCATGACTGTTAAACAGGGCGTCAAAAGCGTCATGCAACGGTGCGGCAAGCGGCGGGAAGCTTTCTGGCAAGCGGAATAATTCCTCCGGCGTGTTGCCTCGCAGCGCGCCAAGCTCGGTGATGAACAGCCGCAGCGAAGTCCGGGTATTGTCCAGCGCATTGTCGATCCACTGCGGTTTCCAAATGGCTTCTCTGGCGACCGGAATTGTGCTGCCAATCGGACTGCGGCGAGCATCTTCCGGCAATAGCTCCAGCAGATCGGCTGTACCTTCCAGTGATTCCATGCCGCTGATGATCAGGTAAATTGGCAGACTCAGTCCGCACACCTGCTGCAACTGCTGACAGTTATGCAATAAGCTGGCGCGGACGGTATCATCGTCATGCAGCGTCTCTAATGAAAGGGTGATAATCAGTGCATCCAGTGGTCGCTGGGGGCGGCTTTTCACCAACGCAGACAGCGTCTTCTGCCAGTCATTCTGACGGATTAGCCGCTTCTTCCCAACGGTTTGTAGCGTTTGCGGCAGGCACAGAAGGCTGCACTGAGGATTAAACCACCATTGCCCGAACCAGTATTCCTGGCCGTCGGTAAGTGACCAACTGCGGCACAGCAGACGGTTATCCTCTTCGTCGCCAAGCATCAGGATTCGCATACTGTCGTAAGGATCCTGACTGGTACAGGCTCGCTGGATCTCCTTTTGCGCACGGTTGAACGTATCGTTTCGGTATTCCCATTGCCACCAGACGCACCAGAGAGTCATCGCCAACAGCACCAGGAGAATAATCAGTAGCGTAAGCCAGGGTTGCGTCACTTATCATCTCCCTGGCAGGACTGGGTTACCGGGAAATCTGGCAGCGAATTTACGCCGATGGCATCTTCAATACTTAGCCACAGTCGCTGACTCAACAGCAATAACGCCAAAAGTATAACGAGGGCGATGAGATGCAGGCGCGAATTGTCTGGCAGGCGGCGATGCGCCGGAAGGTGTAAAGGCGTCCCCAGCGCGGCCGATTCCATGCGTTCGGCAATATCACTGAGCTGAGCGTCATGCTGAAAGGCAAAATGCCACAGCAGGCGGCAGGTTTCCTGATGATTCTGCAGGTTAAAATCGCCACGTCGGGAACCAAACCCCAGCGTCAGGCAGCGCAAATACAGCGCGGCTAAATCCCGCTTTCCTGGGTTACGTTCATTGAGCAGAGCGGTGATCAGGCGGGGGATCTGGTCCCCAGCGCTATGGGTTTGCCACAAATGATACTCCAGCGGGCAGGACTGCCACAGGGAGAGCGCGGGCCAGTCACCATAGAGTACGGACTCATCAATCAGCGCGACCAGGGCATAAACGGACGCGTCAATCTGCTGCTGAAACGGCGAACCCAGTTCGCGGGTCAGGCGTCGGTTATACTCTTCTACCACCTGACTGGCGTATACAAGGGCCTGATTATGCAACTCATCTGGCGGTAGCGGAGTGCGTTTCCAGCGTTCGAACTGCGCCAGCCAGCGGGTGTAAATCTCATCAAACAGACGGCTGGCAGGCATATCAGGATTGGCGATTGTCATGGCGATCCTCCTGACGGTAGAGCATGATCTGCTGCGGCATATCCTCTGTTTCATGCAATGGGGCAATAACCAACGGCGTCCCTTTTTCAAACCACTGGATGGTAAGGATCAGGGTAAACAGGGCCACCTTGCCGTCGATTTCCCAGTCACTGCGCTGCTCTGCAGCCAGCGGCGTGAAAGTCATCCCGTGCATCCGCTGACGACGCAGAACAGGTACAAAGGGTTGGCTGGTGATAAGACTCATTTGTAACCACTTTTCAGCTTTGGAGGCGTTGTCTCCGGGCATCAGCAGGCCTATCACCACCTGCTCTCCCGCGTGGATATCTGTAGGGAGTTGCAGTGAAAAAGAGTTATCCAGCTTGCTGAAATTCAGCCGCTGATAGCGGCGATGAATATGTGCCAACTGGTTTTTCAGTACGGTGAAAAGAGAGGCAAATGCGGGCAGCATGTTCTGATAATCAAAGGTTGGCAGCAGGGGCAGCGTTTTATGCTGAGTCAGTATTGCCGTTTGTCCGATAAAGAGACACAGCGCGCGGTAAAGATCCTGTGGATGTGGCCGCCCGCTGCTGAGCAAGCTTTCCACCAGCGGCAACGCTCCCTGGATACTATGCAGTGACAGCGTAAGCCATAGCCAGTCGTTGGTGCGTTGTCCGTGTTGCGCCAACTGCATTTCACGGCTCAGAAACAGAATTTTTTCTCTTGCCTGCAGGCAGAGTTGTCGGGTTTGGCGTGCCAGATAACTCTCTTCGTTGAAGGCGGGAGAGGGGGGGAACCACTCGCTCTGACGAAATCCACCTTCGCTATACACAACCTGCAGCAGCGGCAGACAGACGAAATCAGCGCGATCGTGCTGGCAAACCAGACGCGGTACGGGCTGCCATTGCGAAATGCTCTCGGGGAATTCACCGCTACTCAGGTCAGGTAGCGGGGCGCTGTTGACTGAGCGATAGCGGCTATTCATCAACTGCCACTGTCCGGCACGGTTTAGCGGCGGCAGCGCCAGCCAAAGGATATGTTCACTGTCTGGCGCGGCAGGCAGCAAGCGGGCGCAGTCAAACTCCAGCGATAAATCGTCGCTAATGTCATAATTGACCGGCGTGCCATCGGGCATCATCGCCTCCAGGCGCAAAATACGCAGCGTTCCTGCACACAGCGCAGCCTCGTCAATCTGGAGCCGGTTGACGCCCCAGAACCACGGATTAGCGCACCCGGTGAGCGCGGCACAAAGTGTTTCATTACGCAATGCCTGCAACTGGAAATGTTGAGGTAGCATTGCCATCCCTTCATACCAGCAAACCATTGCCGGAATTGTGCTCATAGTCCCTTCCTTGTTCATGGTGCCAGGACGGCTTCATCCGTCATTAGTAACAGATGCAGTGAATCTGCTTTTTCCAGTGTTAATCGGTGTTCTCCTGCGCTGCTGTAGCGGGCAAACAGCAGAATTGCCTCTGCCTTAACGCCGTGCAGAGGGGAGCTTTTGGTCACAAAACGCGAATCCGGCACCAGCTCCAGTGAATCGCCACGGGTTTAACAGACACCTCAGAGTCATTTAAGATGGCTTAAAGAGAGGTGCCCATGAGCGGTAAGCGTTATCCCGAAGAGTTTAAAACTGAAGCAGTCAAACAGGTTGTTGATCGCGGTTATTCTGTTGCCAGCGTTGCAACACGTCTCGATATCACCACCCACAGCCTTTATGCCTGGATAAAGAAGTACGGTCCGGATTCTTCCACTAATAAAGAACAGTCAGATGCTCAGGCCGAGATCCGCCGTCTCCAGAAAGAGCTGAAACGGGTTACCGACGAACGGGACATATTAAAAAACTGTCCATGGGTGAAACCCCGTCCTGAGTCTCAGAAACTCCCCGGAAAAGTTGGCAGGCTAATTTAGCGAAGGAAGCAGCCGTCGGCCTTTTGGTGGTATGACCCCGTAAAAAAACATGGTTCAGGGACTGTGGCGGATCCGGCAGTGGTGACTTTGATCCCGTTCAGGAAGGTGATTTCTCCGTCGTCCCCTCCTTCGTTCATCGAAAAATGAGCAAGGAGATTTCCATGAAAAAATCCTCCCGAATGTCTGTTATCCATCCTCATGCTGCGGGCGTTGATATTGGCGCTGAATTCCACGTAGTCGCCGTTCCACCGGATGCTGACGCCGAGCCGGTCAGAACTTTTCAAAGTTTCACTGGCGACCTTCATCGGATGTCCGACTGGCTCAAAACCTGTCACATTACGACCATTGCCATGGAGTCCACTGGCGTTTACTGGTTGCCTGCTTTTGAGATCCTTGAGGCTGCGGGTTTCAATGTGATCCTTGTTAATGCCAGAGACGCAAAAAATGTTCCCGGTCGCAAGACTGATGTCAATGACGCACAGTGGCTGCAGAAGCTGCATTCATTTGGCCTTCTTCGGGCCAGTTTCAGACCTGAACACGACATTTCCGTACTCAGGTCTTATTTGAGACAACGGGAACGCCTGACTGAATACCGGGCTGCTCATATCCAACATATGCAGAAGGCGTTGATGCAGATGAATGTTCAATTGCATCATGCCGTATCGGATATTACTGGCGTTACCGGTCTTTCAATCGTCAGAGCTATTGTCAGTGGTGAGCGCGATCCTTCAGTATTGATCCAGTATCGTGATGTCAGATGTAAAAAGACGCCAGAGGTTCTTCAACAGGCACTGACAGGGAACTGGCAGCCTGAACATCTTTTTGCACTTGAACAGTCGGTGGCATTTTTCGATTTTTACCAGGAAAAAATCCGTGAGTGTGATGATCAAATCGAAACTTCATTATTGCAGCTCAGCACCGGAACTGAAGAGCCTGAAGGAGTATTGCCCTCCGCCAGACATCGTACAAAACAGCCCAATCAGCTTTCCTTTGATGTCAGGCCATTACTCTGGAAAATTACCGGAGCAGACCTGACACAGATACATGGGTTCGGACCTTATCTGGCACTAAAATTCGTTGCCGAATGCGGTACTGACATGAATCGCTGGCCGGATGCGAGCCATTTTACCTCGTGGCTGTGTTTGTCCCCGGGGAATAAGATCTCCGGTGGAAAAGTACTGTCCTCGAAAACACGGCGTTCATCCAGTCGAATTGCTGCTGCACTAAGACTGGCAGCCACAACAATTGGCCGGAGCGATACAGCGCTGGGTGCTTTTTATCGTCGATTATCATCCCGTATCGGGAAAGCAAAAGCAGTCACTGCAACGGCAAGAAAACTGGCAATACTGTTCTACAATGCCCTTAAATACGGTCAGAAATATGTCGATCCTGGCGCGGATTATTATGAAGAGCGCTACCGTAATCGCGTACTCGACGGGCTTAAACGAAGGGCAAAATCACTGGGTTACTCTCTCCAGCAAGATCCCGAGTTATGCGTGTGAACCGGGAGTTTCTCAGGAAGCTGCGGCGTACTTCGCAAAGCTGTCCGACTGAGGTACGCCTTTATCCGTGACAACTCCTGTTGCTGGCCTGTTCGCCTGCTCTGTCGGGTGCTGGATGTTCATCCCAGTGGTTTTTACGCCTGGCTTCAGCAGCCGCATTCACAACGCCATCAGGCAGACCTGAGACTGACAGGACAGATTAAACAGTTCTGGCTGGAATCGGGATGCGTCTATGGTTATCGCAAAATCCATCTGGATCTGCGTGACAGCGGGCAACAGTGCGGAGTAAACAGAGTCTGGAGACTGATGAAACGTGTCGGAATAAAGGCTCAGGTCGGATACCGAAGCCCGCGGGCACGTAAAGGCGAGGCCAGTATCGTGTCACCCAACAGGCTCCAGCGACAGTTCAATCCGGATGCTCCTGATGAGCGTTGGGTAACGGACATAACCTACAGTGTGCCCGGAGTTCAGGGCGGGCATGGATGCTTAAATGAACCGCGAGTCTGTCTGGAATATTGAACCGGTAACTCACGATGAGAAACCCAACAATCCCACCGGGTGTGACGGTGGAGAACCTGAGCGGCAGTGACCTGCGGCATGCCCGCAGGGTGATGTAACCCGCTGACAACGGGGATTGAGGCGAGATCACTAAGCCGAGATGATCCTCAAGGTTAAGTACTGAAAGGCTGAAGAACATGAACCCGTTAATCCGCCTCTGTGGGTTGAAAACGTCACCACGGCCTACGTGATCTGACAGGCCGTGCAGGAGGAACTGGCAGTGATACGTAAGCACTGCCGGTCGAAGGTGTTTTGACATGTATGCGAAACACCGGGGCAGCAGCGTCTATCACGCTTGCGTTGCTGACCTCTGCCAACTTGCGGCAAGCAAGGATAAAGAGTGCGACGGGCAGCCTCCTCAGTATGCCTGAGTCCAGGCAGGTAAACCGGGGAAGGTCAGCGACGGATGTTAAGGGGGCATGGCTCCGATGACGCGCTGGCTGGCGGAGCTTCCGTAGTAGTCCGCGATGGGGAAAGCCCATTACATGGCGAAGGGAAGCAGTTTGAATGTGTTTGCGACGTGAATTAACTGACCTAACGAGGTGAAGACCTTTGATAATCAGCGAAATGCAACGCAAGCTTGCCACATGGGCAGTCACCGATCCGTCCCTACGGATTCAACGGCTGCTGCGTCTGATAACACAACCAGAATGGCTGGCTGAAGCGGCGCGGATCACGCTTTCATCAAAGGGGGCCCATACCCCCGGCGTTGATGGCGTGAACAAAACAATGCTACAGGCCAGACTGGCTGTTGAGCTGCAAATCCTCAGGGATGAATTACTCTCAGGCCACTACCAGCCCTTGCCCGCCAGACGGGTTTACATCCCTAAAAGCAACGGCAAACTGCGACCACTGGGTATCCCCGCGTTGCGGGATCGTATTGTTCAGCGGGCCATGCTGATGGCGATGGAGCCGATATGGGAGAGTGATTTTCATACGCTCTCATATGGCTTCCGGCCTGAGCGCAGTGTCCACCACGCGATCCGCACGGTGAAATTACAGCTCACAGACTGTGGTGAAACCCGGGGACGCTGGGTGATTGAAGGCGACCTGTCCAGTTACTTCGACACCGTACATCATCGACTGCTGATGAAGGCTGTACGCCGCAGGATCAGTGACGCACGTTTCATGACTCTGCTGTGGAAAACCATCAAGGCGGGACATATCGATGTCGGTCTCTTTCGGGCGGCCAGTGAAGGTGTGCCACAGGGCGGTGTTATATCGCCGCTATTATCGAACATCATGCTGAATGAGTTCGATCAATACCTGCATGAGCGCTACCTGAGCGGGAAAGCCAGAAAAGATCGGTGGTACTGGAATAACAGTATCCAACGGGGCCGAAGTACGGCGGTCAGAGAAAACTGGCAGTGGAAACCCGCGGTGGCGTACTGCCGCTATGCCGATGATTTTGTCCTCATCGTCAAAGGCACCAAAGCACAGGCGGAAGCCATCAGGGAGGAGTGTCGGGGTGTGCTCGAAGGCAGTCTGAAACTCAGGCTGAACATGGATAAGACTAAAATCACCCATGTTAATGACGGCTTTATCTTTCTGGGGCACAGGATCATTCGCAAACGCAGTCGTTATGGCGAGATGCGAGTGGTCTCAACGATCCCGCAGGAGAAAGCCAGAAACTTCGCCGCATCGCTGACAGCACTGTTATCAGGCAACTACAGTGAAAGCAAAGTCGATATGGCTGAACAACTCAACCGAAAACTGAAAGGCTGGGCCATGTTCTATCAGTTCGTTGATTTTAAGGCCAAAGTCTTCAGTTATATCGACCGTGTCGTGTTCTGGAAGCTGGCTCACTGGCTGGCCCGCAAATACCGTACAGGTATCGCTTCCCTGATGAGGTGGTGGTGTAAATCACCGAAACCGGGTCAGAGCAAAACGTGGGTTTTATTTGGTAAAACCAATCACGGCAAGCTCAGCGGCGAAATACTGTACCGGTTGGTGGGGCAAGGCAAGAAGCTGTTCCGCTGGCGGCTACCCGAAGGTAATCCCTATCTGAGGACGGAGACCAGAAACACGTATACATCGCGCTTTACAGAAGTGGCAATGGCGTTCGCCAGCATTTAAATGGAGAGCCGGATGCGCTGAAAGGTGCACGTCCGGTTCGGGGAGGAGAGGCAGGGAAATAGTCCGACTACGCCCTGCCTCTTACTCTACTCAGGACCCACGAAGGCTGGCTGTATCTTGCCGTTGTTGTTGATCTGTTCTCACGCAAAATTATCGGCTGGTCCATGCAATCCCGGATGACAAAGGACATTGTCCTGAACGCACTGCTGATGGCTGTATGGCGGCGTAATCCCGAAAAACAGGTGCTGGTTCATTCGGATCAGGGCAGTCAGTACACAAGCCATGAGTGGCAGTCGTTCCTGAAATCACACGGCCTGGAGGGTAGCATGAGCCGTCGCGGTAACTGCCATGATAATGCGGTTGCAGAAAGTTTTTTCCAGTTGTTGAAACGTGAACGGATAAAGAAAAAGATCTACGGAACGCGAGAAGAAGCCCGCAGTGATATTTTTGATTACATCGAAATGTTTTATAACAGTAAGCGTCGGCATGGTTCTAGCGAACAGATGTCACCGACAGAATATGAAAAACAGTATTATCAACGGCTCGGAAGTGTCTAGATTATCCGTGGCGATTCACCAGCGACCAGACATGCAACCCGTCAGGGCTATCGCGCAGGAGTTGTGATTTGGCGTTAAACCACTGTGTCGCACTCAGCGATTGTACGGTTGGCAGCAACGCATTATCGGCAATCGCGACAATATCCACGGCGACTGGCGTGTTATCGTTTGCATCTGCTGCGGTTTCAATGACCACATCATTAAATGCCACACGGTTTTGCCATAATGAACAACCGCTACTCAGTAAAATTAAAATACTGAATAGTATTATATTGGCTGAATGGAATAGGCCGTTTGTCATATAAAATCCTTTTATATTGTCATTAATAAGGTAATTAATGGCGGGGGTTGTTTTTTTGACTTAAATCATCATTGGATGAATCTTAAGTAATAAAATTTGTTAACATTTAAATATTCATTAAATTTATATTTTCAGTGCAAAGCATTATTTTATAATCAATTTTAATTGTAACATGTTGATTTTTATTGGTTAATTTTTTGTTAATTGATTTTTATCAAACAATTTATTTTTTTGTGTGAAAAGTAAAAAATTAAGTTGATATTTATTGGGTGTTGTGTTTTTTATATTGCGGGTAGTTATTCATGAATATGACTTTTCGAATAATGGTGCGGTAAATGTCGTGCCAGGGATACTATTGCAATAAAAAGGATTAAATATGGCCGAGAGCATTCAGCATAAACTCAACCGTATTAGGCCGCCGCGCGTGCAAATAACGTATGATGTGGAAACAGGTGGCGCGATTGAGAAGAAAGAGCTTCCCTTAGTTGTTGGTATTTTAGCTGATTTATCCGGACATCCCGCATGCCCACCCGCTAAATTACGTGAGCGGCGATTTGTCGAAATTGACCGTGATAATTTTGACGATGTGCTTTCCTCCCTCTCACCTCGTCTGGCGATACAGGTTGAAAATCGTCTGGCTAATGATGGCAGCAAATTGAACGTTGAGCTGTGCTTTAACGAGTTCGATGATTTTTCTCCACTCAATATTATCAATCAGGTTAAACCCCTTCAGCGACTGTTTCTTGCCCGGCAGCGTCTGCGTGATCTGCTCACCAAACTGGATGGTAACGACGATTTGGATGCGCTGCTACAGCAGGTGGTAAACGATAACGCCGAGCTTCAGGCTTTGAGACCCATCGTTGAAGAAAAACCGGCTGAAAACGCGTAACTGAATCAGGAGAAGAACAATGGAAAATGTTCAGGAACAAGCTGAAAACGGCGGACAGACGGTCACGCTGAGCGTGCTGGATCGCATTATCCAGGAAGGGCGGATGGCGCGCGATGAGCTACAACAGACCTACGCGCGTGACATGCTGGAAGAACTGGCGACGCAAATTCTTGATGAAGGGATGGCGATAGGAAGCGATACGGTGGCGATGATCAACCATCGCATCGCGCAGATCGACGAGCTTATCAGCGGCCAGTTGAATGAGGTATTGCATCACCCGGATATGCAGAAACTGGAAGCCTCCTGGCGCGGTCTGCATCAGTTTGTGATGAATACGGAGACCAGCACCCGACTGAAATTACGTCTGCTAAACGTTTCGCGCAAAGAACTGCAGGACGATCTGGAAAAAGCGGTTGAGTTCGATCAGAGCACGTTGTTTAAGAAATTGTATGAGGATGAATACGGTACTTTTGGGGGGAATCCCTATAGCGTGCTGGTCGGTGATTTCGAGTTTGGCCGTCATCCGCAGGATGTGGCGCTACTGGAAAAACTTTCCCAGGTCGCGGCGGCCGCGCATGCGCCGTTTATCGCCGCTGCCAGTCCTCGTTTGTTTGATATGGGATCGTTTCTCGAGTTAGGTGTCCCGCGCGATCTGGCGAAGATCTTCGAAAGCACCGAGCTGATTAAATGGCGGGCATTCCGCGAAAGCGACGACTCCCGCTATGTCTCATTAGTGCTGCCGCACGTGTTGCAGCGCCTGCCTTACGGCCCGGATACGGTGCCGGTGGAAGGCGTGAACTTTATCGAGGACGTCGACGGCCTTGATGCCAGCAAATATCTGTGGGGCAATGCCGCCTGGATGCTGGCCAGTCGTATTACCGAAGCTTTTGCCTTATACGGCTGGTGTGCGGCGATCCGCGGTGCGGAAGGCGGCGGCCTGGTATCCGATCTCCCGGCGCATACGTTCTCCACGCCATCCGGCGATATCAGCCTGCGCTGCCCGACGGAAATAGCCATTACCGACAGGCGTGAGAAGGAGCTTAACGATCTGGGATTCATCGTGCTGTGTCATAAGAAGAATACCAACACCGCCGCGTTCTTTGGCGGACAGACCACCAATCAGGCAAGGATCTACAACACCCCGGAGGCCAATGCCAACGCGCGGATCTCCGCAATGCTGCCTTACATCCTCGCCGCTTCCCGTTTTGCGCATTACCTGAAGGTGATTATGCGCGACAAGGTCGGCAGCTTTATGAGCCGCGATGATGTTGAGAGCTACCTCAATAACTGGATTGCTGACTATGTGTTGCTGCGCGACAGCGCGCCACAGGAGATTAAAGCGCGTTATCCGCTGCGTGAAGCACGGGTGGACGTGAGTGATGTTCCCGGCAAACCGGGCGTTTATCGCGCCGTTGTATTCCTGCGTCCGCACTTCCAGTTAGAAGAGTTGACCACCTCAATTCGTCTGGTGGCTGAACTGCCGCCGCCAGCTGCCGCTTGATTACTAAGGAGATAGACCATGGATGCGATTTTTTTAAAGCTTGACGATATCAAAGGCGAAAGCCAGGCCTATGGCTTCAAAGATCAGATAGAGATCATGTCCTACAGCCATAACGTGGCGATGCAGGTCACTAACGACGTCAGTAATACCGAACGTACTTCCGGGCGGGCGCACGTGGGTGAAATGTCGCTGACCAAGTTTGTCGATCTCGCCACGCCGGTGCTCAATGAGTATTGCTGTAGCGGGAAGGTGATCAAAGAAGCGAAGTTGACGCTCTGTCGTAACGACAATAGCGCGATGCTGCCGTTTATTGTCTATACCCTGAGTAACGTGGTGATCTCGCACCTGAGCGTCAGCGGCGGGTCCGGCGGTAAGCCGGTAGAGACGATGTCGCTGAACTTCACCAAAATCAAATGGGAAATCACCGCCCAGAAATCGGAAGGCACCCAGCAGGGCACCAGTTCATCCGTCTGGGATATGGCGCTGAATAAGAAAGGCAGCTAATGGTGGAGCCTTTCATCCCGGTTGCGCTATTCGACAGGCTGCTGGATGAGGAGATAAGCCCACGAGAGTCGGTGTGCCGGGAGTTGAATCGATTATTCAACTCCCGAGCCCCTGCGGATGATGACGCACTACCGCTGTTGCTTAGCTGGGGCGTCCCGGAATGGCACGGATGTAACGCGGGCGATGAGCGGGTGCTTAACTGGTATTGTCGCCAGCTACGCGCAGCCATTTTACGCAACGAGCCGCGGATTCAGGCGCTAACTGTCAGCGTGAAAGATGCGCATCATCAGACGCTGGCGCTGCATCTCGAGGTGATGTTGTGGCACGACGACGATCCGCTGACGCTGGATCTAACGTATCTGCACGGCAGCTGGCGATGACTATCGCAGGAGAAGATCAATGGACGATCGATTGCTGGAAGACTATTTGCAGGAGTTGAGATGGTTGCGTACCGCCAGCGGCGAGTTCGCCCGGCGGCACCCGCACGTTGCCTCTCGTCTGCGGCTGAGCGAATTTGATTGCCCGGATCCCCACGTTGAAAGGCTTTTAGAAGGTTTCGCCCTGCAAAGCGCCAAATTGCATCAGCGCCTTGATGATGGTTTTGGTGAACTGTGTGAATCGCTACTGGAGCAGCTCTCACCTCATTCGATACGCCCTTTCCCTTCCACTGCCACCGCCAGTTTTACTGCGGATCCGCTGGCAGGTGATTTGAGTCAGGGTTACGCCCTTCCTGCCGGAACGCCGCTTTACGCGTTAACGCAAAGCGGTAAAACGATCTGGTGGCGTACCGCGCTGGCGCAAACGCTGTGGCCTATTGAGATTGACGATGTTACCTGGTGCGATGCGGCGCAGGCCCGGCAATTAACCGGGCTGACGAGGGCGCGCGGCGCATTGCGTATTCAGCTACGTTGTCTGCCGCCACATCAGTTTTCGACGTTGGCGGTTACACAGTTACGCATTCATCTCAGCGGTTCGCCGCAAATCAACGCCACGCTGTTTGATTTGTTGTACGCCCATGTCATTGGGCCGCTGCGCCCACATCCCATTGGCCTGCTGAATGCCGAAAAGATTTTGCCCTGCGAACCGGGCGTAGAGTCCAGCGTGCTGGCGCTCAGTGCCTGGATGAACAGCCCGCAGGCGCTGATGTATTTCGATTTGCCGCTGCCGCCTACGGGGGAGGGCGACGGCATGATCTTGTGCATTCCTTTCGATCGCGCTCCGCCGGGGGCGCAGCATATTCACTCGGGTGATATTCGTTTGGGGTGTGTGCCAATCGTTAACCTGTTCACCCGGACCTCTGAGCCGCTGATCGCCGGGCATATTCGCAGCGAGCATCGGCTGGTGGCCGATCATCATGATCAACATGTACAGATCTACCGTGTACAGACGCTGTGGATGAGCCGCCGTGAAGAAGCCTGGCGCGTGCCTGCATATTATTCCGCTCACGGGCATAGCGAGTCCCGCTGGTTCTGGCATGCACGACGCAACCGCCAGCAGGGCAATGCGTTGTGGTTAACGCTGGTGGACAGCCGTTTCGACCCGTTTGCGCCGGATGAAGAAGCGAGCCTGACGGCGACGCTCTGGTGCAGCAACGGTGAGCAGGCTGCACTGCTTTGTGCGGGAACGCCACTAACCTTTGAAGTACCTGGTCCGGTTGCGCAGGTGCATTTACTGGGAACGTCGACCATGCCTTCAGCGCCTGCGTTGCAGCGAGATGCACGTTGGAAACTGCTCTCAACGCTTGCGCTCAACCATCTCTTATTGAACGAAGGTCAGAGCGCGCTGGACTCGCTGAAAGAACTGCTGGCCCTGTATGCCCCTTCCTCTGCGTCACCCGCTGTCTGGCAGCAGATCAATGGCATCCGCGAGATGTGTTGCCAACGGGTGAGTGAGCATCGGGGGCGGGATGCCTGGCGCGGCTGGCATAACGGTATCAAGGTGACGCTGGAACTCGATCCACAAGCCTTTACTGGAAGCAGCCGACTGTTGTTTGCGGGCGTTATTGCCCGTTTTCTGGCGCGTAATGCCACCGCAAACTGCTTTATCCACACGATATTGCAAGACGAAGGAGAGGAGCTGTCGCTATGGACAGACGTCGAACAGACCACGCTGATAGCGTAATCGCCCAGCTTAAGGCCGAGCCGTGGCGCTTCTCGCTGGAGCAGTGTGTCCGCATCCTGGAAGCGGCGGGTGAGACGCCCGAACTGCGGGGCGATCTGGGGCTGGCATTTAGCCCAGCGGAAGTCAGTTCGCTGAACGAAGACGTTGTGCAGGTGCGTAGCCTCGGGCCAGGGGGGGCGGATGGCGTATTGCCCTACGGCTGGCTGGAATGGCTACAGCAGGCGACGCAGGATAAAAACAGCGCACTGCAGGATTTTATCTTTATGTTTCAACAGCGCTTTCTTCAACATCACTACCGTAGCCTGAGCCTGCATCGGCTGGCCAGGCCTTACGCCAGGCGAGAAGATGCGCCAGGGCTTTCGGTAATACGGGCGCTGTGTGGTTTCAGGCTCGACGCCATGGAAAAGTATGAATCTGCGCAGGTACAGAGTCTGCTGATGCAATGCGGCAACCTGCCTAATCGCAGGCGTTCTACGGCTGGATTTGTGGCGCTGGTTGAGGCCGTACTGAACGTCACCGTGCATGTCGAAGAGTTTGTCGGCCGCTGGCAGCCTTTGCCACAGGCATCAATAAGCCGGACGCGATGTCGGCTGGGGCGCAATAGCGTCGCCGGTCGGCGAATATGGAATCAGCATGCGGCGCTACGGGTGCATCTGCGTGCTAAAAACGCTACGCAGTGGCGCGAATTTTTACCCGGCAGTCAGGGTTTTCTCCAGCTCAGTAAGTTAGCGGCAATCTGGTTTGGCGCGGGAATAACGCTGGAATTGATGATGCGCGCAACCCTGACGCTGGATCATCGCTTAACCCGCGCTGCGCCGCCGCGTCTGGGGTATACCGCGCAACTGGCAGGGCGCAAGCCCGCCATGTTCCATTGCCAACAGCATCTTGAGGAGAACAGTAAATGGATTTGAAAGCGCTGGTAAAACGACTGAACCCCATTTGTTTTCGTGCGCTGGAACAGGCCGCCGAACGCAGCCGGGCGCAGGGACACTGGTTCGTTGAGCCGGAGCATATGCTGCTGGCTTTACTGGATGATGAACACTGTGATTTAGCGTATTGCCTGAGCAACGCGGCTATCTCCACCGATACGTTACGTGAAGAGATCCAGCGTGCTCAGGCGCAGTTCAAAGCGGGCTGTACGCGGATGCCGGTGTTTTCCGTACAACTGATAGAGCTACTGGAAGGGGCGATTTTGCAGGCGACATTCCAGCGTATTCCTCTGGTTCGTTCGGCCTTATTGCTCCTGACCTTACTCACCCGAGAACGGCTGCGTACCCAGTTGGCGCAGGGAATGCCACTGTTGTTACAGCTTCCGGCTGCGGAGCTGGAAAGCCAGTGGCAGACCTGGTGTCGCAACTCCGTTGAGGAGGCTGCAGACCCTGACAAGGGAGAATCCCCGAAGCGTGAAGGCGGGGTACTGGATCAATACACGCACGATCTGACTCGTGACGCGCGGGAAGGGCGGATCGATCCGATCATCGGGCGCGACGCGGAGATCCGCCAGTGTATCGACATCCTGCTGCGTCGCAGGCAAAACAACCCGATTCTGGTGGGTGCGCCAGGTGTGGGCAAAACCGCCGTTGCCGAAGGGCTGGCGCGACGCATTGCCGAAGCCAGCGTGCCGCCGCCGTTGCGTGATGTCGCTCTGCTGGCTCTCGATCTTGGCTTGTTGCAGGCGGGAGCGGGCGTGAAAGGCGAGTTTGAACAGCGTTTGCGCGGCGTAATCGACGCGGTAAAAAAATCCCCGCAGCCGATCGTTTTATTTATCGACGAAGCCCACACGCTGATAGGCGCGGGCGGCGCCGAGGGCGGCAGCGACGCCGCCAACCTGCTGAAACCGGCGCTGGCACGTGGGGAACTGCGCACCATCGCCGCCACCACCTGGCAGGAGTACAAAAAATATTTCGAGAAAGATCCGGCGCTGGACCGACGTTTTCAGCGTATCCAGATTGAAGAGCCGGACGAGAACAGCGCGGTGGTGATGCTGCGGGCGGTGGCCGACAAGCTCGAGGCACACCACGGCGTGCAGATCCTCGATACCGCGATTCGCGAGGCTGTGCGCCTGTCCCAGCGTTACATTTCCGGGCGTCAATTGCCGGACAAAGCCATCAGCGTGCTTGATACTGCCTGTGCAAGAGTGGCGCTGGCGCAGCATGATGTGCCGCCCGCGCTGGAAGAAATTCGTCAGCAGCAGGCGGCGATCGAAGAAGAGAGTGAACGTCTGAATCGCGAGCTGCTGGTGGGCGTCGATCATCACGACCGACTGTGTGAACTGGAGGTGCAGGCGGAAAAACTCCAGCTTCAGGCGCGGGAAGTGGAAGGACGCTGGCAGGACGAGCGCCAGCGGGTCGGTGAGCTGCTGGCCACCCGTCAACGGATGCTGGATCTCAGCGAACGGCTGGACGATGACGAGGAACTGGAGCAAGAGCTGGTGGAGTGCGCGGCGCTGATTGGCAAACTGGAAACCGCCGCCGCCCAACTGCGCGATGAAGTGCCGCTGGTGCCGGACTGCGTCGATCCCGCCACCGTCGCGGCGGTGATAAGCAACTGGACCGGGATCCCGATAGGCCATATGCAGACCGATGAAGCCCATGCCCTGCGCACGCTGGTTGCACGCATGAGCGAGCGAGTGATGGGGCAGCAGGCAGCGCTGGAGACCATCGCCCAACGGCTGCGTGCCTATCGCAGCGGCCTGACCGATCCGCAAAAGCCGGTCGGCGTGTTCCTGCTGGTGGGGCCAACCGGTGTGGGCAAAACCGAAACCGCCTATGCGCTGGCGGATGCCCTGTACGGCGGCGAACGTAATCTGATCACCATTAATCTGTCTGAATATCAGGAGGCGCACACCGTCAGCCAGCTGAAAGGCGCGCCGCCGGGCTACGTCGGTTATGGCAGCGGCGGGGCGTTAACCGAAGCCGTGCGCCGTCGCCCCTATTCGGTGGTGCTGCTCGACGAAATCGAAAAAGCACATCCGGACGTGCTGGAGGCGTTTTATAACGTCTTCGACAAAGGGGTGATGGAGGACGGCACCGGATTAATTGTCGATTTCAAAAATACGGTGATGCTGGCGACCAGCAACGTCGGTGCGGAATTAATTCTGGAAACGCCTGCGTGTGAATTAAACGGAGAGCGGTTTAACGAGGCGCTACGCGAGGAATTATTAACCCATTTTCGTCCGGCGTTTTTAGCGCGGATGACCACGGTGGCCTATCGGGCACTGGATGAAGAAATATTGAAGGGAATTGTGCTGGCGAAACTGGATAAGTTATCGCAGAGATATTTTGTGGCGACGGGAGAGAAATTAAATATGGAAGATGGGTTGGTAGAAAGGGTAATGGAGAAATGTAAGGGAGTCGGGGCCAGGGATGTTGAGAATCTGGTGGTTGGGGAAGTGATGGTGAATGAGTTTTAAGGAGGATATATGGCAGTTATACTGAATTCAAATAGACAATCTGATAATTCAATTGGATTAATTGCTATCTCTAAACATCAGGGATGGTTTAGACATAATCCCGCAATAAATTTTGAACCTGGTGCTGGAGGCGCAGCGGTTTTGCCGCTGCTGGGTTTGGGGGCGACTAGATTGCAAAGAACTCCATTAATTGAACAATTTACAGGGCATACGGCCATCATATCGAGAGTTAATGGGCAAATCGATTTTGCCAGAGGATTTGTACCGAATGGTATTATTGGAAGTCTCCGTGCAGTTATTTTTGGTAGCAATGTCAATGGCCAGTGGCAAAATGATATTGAAATGATAAATGATCCAACTTGTATAAGTTATGAAATACCTGTGACTTGGGCACAGGCTGTTGGATTTGAACAATGGTTTACAATTAATCGTATCAGATTGGATCGATACCAGTTAAGACGTAGTGATGGGTTTGATTCTTTTAATTGTGTTATTGCTGCAGTAACGTTTTTAATCGATTATCTGTTGAGATTAGATGAAGGTGATTATCACGGTTATGTTGAACAATTAGCCTGTATTGCTGGCCCAGGACAGGGGCCATTGATCAGAAGCATAATGGGTGGATTTTAATATAAGCAGGTAATCAACCGACCAAAAAATAAAAGGAATTTCCCGTGCCCGACACCACCATCCTCAAATTCACCGCTCCAACCCTAACCTGCCTTACCGCCGCGACTGCGCAAACCGAATCCCGGCTGCCTGACCACCGCAGCTGTCGCGGCGACCACCTTAGCGCCGTTAACCAGACAACAGGCCATCCATACATTATGGTTTTTGAGAATGATAAAGGCACTTTTAAAGACGCTTCTAAAGGTATTTTTAATGGCCTATACTAAAACCTCATCAACGAGGAAAAATTATGCCATTTCATATCCTGACCAAAACCGCTGCCAGCATCACCGACCTTAAACGTAACCCGATGGGGACGGTTAACGCCGGGGAAGGTGAAGCGGTGGCGATTCTGAACCGCAACGAGCCTGCGTTTTACTGCGTGCCGCCTGCGGTTTATGCGTATCTGCTGGAGCTGGCAGAAGACGCCGAGCTGAACCGCATCGCCGACGAGCGCGAAGGCGGCAAGCGAATAAAGGTGTCTTTAAATGACCTATAACCTGGAGTTTTTAGATGTTGCGCTCAAGGAGTGGCACAAGCTTTCCCCAACATTACGCGAGCAGTTCAAAAAGAAACTGGCGGAGCGGCTGGAAAATCCTCATGTTCCTGCCGCCCGCCTTTCCGGCAAATTACACCGTTACAAAATCAAGCTTCGCAGTGCCGGGTATCGTCTGATCTATCAGGTTGAGGACGAGCAGGTTGTCGTTCTTGTGATCGCTGTAGGCAGACGTGATGGCGATGAGGTTTATCATCAGGCTAACCGGCGTTAGCGCTATCGTTGAAAAAGGAATTTCCCATGCCCGATACCACCATCATCAAACTCACCGCCCCGGCGTTAAACGGCCTTACCGCCGCCACCGCGCAAACCGAATCGGCGCTTAACGGTCTGACCACCGCTACTGTCGCCGCAACCACCTCTGCGCCGTTAACCCTCGATGCCGCGCTGGCAACGCATCTGACCGCCACCATCAACAGCGCTGATTACGACGGGCTGATTGCCGAGGCGCACCAGCTTCCGGCGACCAGCAACGCCGATCGCTATCAGTTTGTGCTTCGTCCGTGGCTGTGGTGGCTGACGCTTGCCAGCAACAACCGCGTTTTTCAGAACCTCAGCGCGCAGGAGATCGTCGAGAAGGTGTTTAAGGACGCCGGGTTTAGCGACTACAAATTTCAACTGAAAACCAAACCAATAAAACGGGAATACTGCCTGCAATATAACGAAAGCGATTTTAATTTTGTCTCGCGGCTGCTGGAGCAGGAGGGGATCTTCTGGTTCTTTATCCACGCGGCAGGCAAGCACACGCTGGTGCTGGCGGATGATAACAGCGCTTTCCCGCCGATAACGGGTGAGAAAAAGGTCAAGTATCAGGCCGCAGCAAGCGGCGCACGGGAAACCGGAATGATTCGTTCGGCAGAGCTGCGTTTGCAGGCCACCGCACAGGGCTTCCAGAGCAGCGACTATAACTACGAGCAGCCGAAAGCGGCGCTGTTTGCCCAGACCGGTGAGAAGAAGGGTGGTATGCAGTATCAGCATCCGGGGCGTTTTAGCGTTAAAGCCGAAGGCGACGCGCTGGCGGCGTGGAAGGTTAACGCCCTGAAGGCGCAGGCGAAACAGCTGGTGGGCGAAAGCGACTGTGCGGCGCTGATGGCCGGGCACTGGTTCACCTTAACCGATCACGACGACAAGGCGCTTAACATCGACTGGCTGGTCATCGCTGTCAGTCACGAGTACGACGGCGAGCGCTATCGCAACCGTTTTACCGCCATCCCGAAGGCCACGCCGTATCGCCCGCTCGCCGTGACGCCGCAGCCTTTTATGCATACGCAAACAGCGGTGGTGGTGGGTAAAAGCGGAGAAGAAATCTGGACTGATAAGCTTGGTCGGGTGAAGGTGCAGTTCCCGTGGGACAGAGAGGGCAAAAACGACGAAACCAGCTCCTGCTGGCTGCGGGTCGCCACCGCCTGGAGCGGCAACGGCTTCGGCGCGCAGTTTATCCCGCGCATCGGCCAGGAAGTGGTGGTGAGCTTTATCGATGGCGACCCGGATAAGCCGCTCATTACCGGCTGTGTGTACAACGGCGCGAATGCCCTGCCGTATGCGCTGCCGACGAATCAGACCCAGTCGGGCATTAAAACCAAAAGTGAAAAAGGCTTCAACGAACTGCGCTTTGACGACAAAAAAGATGCCGAACTGCTGGCGATGCAGGCGCAGAAAGACTTCCAGCTTACGGTGCTCAACGACAGCAAAACTACCGTTAGCCACGATGAGATCCACAGCGTTAAAAACGATCGCACCCGCACCGTTGAAGAGGGCAATGAAACCGTCACTCTGAAAAAGGGCAATCGCACGGTGAAAATTGAAAAAGGCAGCGACACGCTGGAAGTAAAAGATAAACGCAGCGTGACGGTGAAAGGCGATCAGGAACACGCCATCGATGGCAATGAGACACATAAGGTAAAAGGTAACTACACGCTGAACGTCGACGGCAATCTGACGATTAAGGTCAGCGGTTCGCTTACCCTGGAGAGCGGCAAAACCCTGAAAGTGAAAAGCGGAGCGGATCTCAGCGCCAGCGCCGCATCGGGTCTGAAACTGGACGCCACCAACATCGCCAGCGAAGCCAAAGCCTCGCTGACGCAAAAAGCCGCGACGATAACCCACGAAGCAAAAGCCACGCTCACCAGCAAGGCCAGCGCCACCCAGACAGTGGACGGCGGTGGCATGTTGACCATCAAAGGCGGGATGGTGAAAATTAACTAATGCGTGAAGTGTTGGAAAATCAGCAGGAGAGTACCTGCTTTCAGGCCGAGCTGACCGACGGTCTGCTGAACGGCGAAATGCGGATCGAAGAGCATGGTCGGCTGCTGTCGGTGCTGCGCTATCGGCAGGGCGCGTTGCATGGCGAGATTGAAAGCTGGCATGCCAACGGCCAGCTTGCCATGCAGCAGAGCTATCGCGATGGTCTGGCACAGGGCGTGGCGCGTTATTTTTCAGAAGAGGGGGCGCTGATACGTGAAGAGCAGTGGCTTGATGGTCAACTGCACGGTGAATGCTGCAGCTTTTATCCTTCCGGCCAGTTGCAGATACGCGAACAGTGGCGGCACGGGTTGCGTCACTCGCTCAGCGAGCAGTTTTACCCGGACGGCGCGCCAGCCCAGCGGCAATCTTATGAACAGGGAAAACAGAAGGGAGAAGTGGAGCGCTGGCTACCGGATGGGCGTGCCATTGATGCCCGTGGTAAAGCGCAATCGCGAATGAGTAAATGGACGGAGAGGCTGTGAAAAGCCTCTCCAGAGCGCGTGTTAACGCAAATGATGTACAACCTGGTTGCTGCTTCCGCGCCAGATTAGCGCCGGGTCTTTGAGATCCTGCACGTATTTGCCATCGACCAACACGTTGATGAGATCCACCACCTGCATTTGCGCGGCGTTGAGTTCATCGAGCTTGTAGCCGGTCCACACCCAGATGTCTTTTCCCGGACACTCAGCGCGAATGCGCTGCACCAGTTGCAGAATATCCGGCACGTTTTGTGGATGCAGCGGATCGCCGCCGGAGAGCGAGATCCCCTGACGGTGAATACGCGTGTCGTTCAGATCGGCAATGATCTTGTCTTCCATCTCTTTGCTAAACGGCTGGCCGGAGTTCAGCCGCCAGGTGCTTTTGTTATAGCAACCGGGGCATTCATGCACGCATCCTGAAACAAACAGGGTACAGCGAGTGCCGGGACCATTAACGATGTCGACAGGGTAATACTGATGGTAATTCATTTTCGCTTCTCATCCGTTTATCAATTCGCGCCATAGCTGCGTTCGTGCGCCCGAGTCACTTACTTATGTAAGCTCCCCGGGACTTACTCATTTGCTGCCTTGCTATGACGTGAATTGCGTTGCGGAAATAATGGCCCGAAAAGCGTCGCATCGCCGGGCAATAAAATCGTCTAAATTAACCGATCTGCCCGTTCCCTAAATGCTTAACGCGGCGCTTCACTTCTTCCTGCTTACCGGCGTTAAACGGACGTGCGTCCGGGCTGCCTAAATAACCGCAGACGCGGCGGGTGACCGATACGCGCGCGGCGTCGTGGTTACCACATTTCGGGCAGGTAAAGCCTTTGCTGGTGCACTCAAATTCACCGGTAAAGCCGCACTCGTAGCATTCATCGATTGGCGTGTTGGTCCCGTAATACGGCACGTGCTGATAGCTGTAATCCCAGACGTCTTCCAGCGCTTTCAGGTTGTGCTGAATATTCGGGTATTCGCCGTAGCAAATGAAGCCCCCGCTTGCCAGCGGCGGGTACGGCGCTTCGAAATCGATCTTGTCGTACGGGTTAACCTTCTTCTCCACGTCGAGGTGGAAGCTGTTGGTGTAGTAGCCTTTGTCGGTCACGCCCGGGACCACGCCAAATTCGGCGGTATCCAGACGGCAGAAACGGTCGCACAGGTTTTCACTTGGCGTGCTGTACAGGCTAAAGCCGTAGCCAGTTTCGTCTTTCCACTGATCGACCGCTTGGCGCAGGCGTTCCACAATGGCGATACCTTTGGCGCGCAGCTGCTCGCTGTCATACACATGCTTGTCGCCAAACAGCGCATTGATGGTTTCGTGAATACCGATGTAGCCCAGAGAGATGGATGCACGACCATTTTTAAAGATTTCTGACACGTCATCGTCCGCTTTCAGACGCACGCCGCAGGCCCCTTCCATATACAGAATTGGCGCCACGCGGGCCTTCACGCCTTCCAGGCGCGCAATGCGGGTCATCAGCGCTTTACGCGCCAGTACCAGACGATCGTCGAGCAGTTTCCAGAAGGTGGCTTCATCGCCATGCGCTTCCAGCGCGATACGTGGCAGGTTGAGGCTGATAACGCCGAGGTTGTTACGTCCGTCGTGAATCTGTTCGCCGTTCTCGTTTTCCCACACGCCGAGGAAGCTGCGACAGCCCATTGGCGTTTTGAACGAGCCGGTCACTTTGACCACCTGATCGTAGTTCAGGATGTCCGGATACATACGCTTGCTCGCGCACTCCAGTGCCAGCTGTTTGATGTCGTAGTTCGGATCGCCAAACTTGTGGTTCAGACCGTCACGAATCGCGAACACCAGTTTCGGGAACACTGCGGTTTTACGATTTTTACCCAGGCCGGCAATACGGTTACGCAGAATGGACTGCTGGATCAAACGCGATTCCCAGCTGGTTCCCAGACCAAAACCAAAGGTCACGAACGGCGTCTGACCGTTGGCGGTATGCAGGGTATTCACTTCATACTCGAGAGACTGGAATGCGTCGTAGCACTCTTTCTCGGTACGGGAATGGGCATAACCGTCGGCGTCCGGGATCTGCCACTCTTCAGCGGTTTTACGATGTTTATTAAAGCTCTCGGTAACGAACGGCGCGAGAACTTCATCAATACGGTTAATGGTGGTGCCGCCATAAATATGGCTGGCGACCTGCGCGATAATTTGCGCGGTGACGGCGGTCGCGGTAGAGATGGATTTTGGCGGTTCAATCTCCGCGTTACCCATCTTAAAGCCCTGCGTCAGCATGCCTTTCAGGTCGATCAGCATGCAGTTAAACATTGGGAAGAACGGAGAGTAGTCGAGATCGTGATAGTGAATATCACCACGCTCGTGCGCCTGGACGACATCACGCGGCAGCAGGTGCTGACGCGCATAGTGTTTGGCAACGATACCGGCCAGCAGGTCGCGCTGGGTCGGGATCACTTTGCTGTCTTTGTTGGCATTTTCATTCAGCAGAGCAGAGTTGGTTTGCTCAACCAGACCACGAATTTCCTGGTTCAGACGGCCACGTTTTTCACGCTGGATATCACGGTCGTGGCGATATTCGATGTACGCACGGGCGAGTTGTTTGTACGGGCCAGACATTAGCTGGTTTTCTACCGCTGTCTGGATCTCGTTGATATCGACCTTGCTGCGCTCATTCATCTGGCTACTAACGACTTCTGCGACGGTGGCACAGTAATCTGCGTCATCGACTCCCGCTGCTTTAGCTGCACGCAGAATGGCTTCTTTGATGCGCTCTGATTTAAACGGCACTTTACAGCCATCTCGTTTCATCACATGCGGTGTCATGATCACTCCATATTTATAAGAACAGGTTATCCACAGAGGTTGGGGAGGCCATCAGGGCTTTATTCATCTCTATTGCCAATGACTTCCCGCAATCCTGACCCACTTTATCCACAATTCTACCGTGAGGCGGTGCACTGTAGTTGTAGCAATTGTAGTCGATTAATACAACATATTGGGTCGGCGTGCATTTTAAGTTCTATATGTAGTGATTTGCATCAAGGATGTTTACGATTTATTTGATGTAGCGCAAAGTAAAAATCGGAGCGTACAGATGACGGGCACTACAGCCGATTGTAAATTGTGGGCAGAAAATTCTGATTAATTATTCAACAAAAACAGAAAGGTAAGCTGAGCGTAGGCATCAAAGCCCGGCAGCGTTATGCGTACCGGGCCTGAACATAATTGCAAGCTATTTTTGCAACCACCAGACAGCTTCAAAAGGACGCAGCGTCATGTCTGCGGGTTGGCTGGCGACCTCGGCATAGTTGTGCATCAGCACCTGCCAGTTGCCGTCGGTCTGGGTCGGCTGCCAGCTCTGAAAGGTATCGCTCAGATTAGCAATGACCAGCAACCGCTGTCCTTGCCATTTACGTTGATAGCACCACAGATGCGGGCTGTCCGGTAGCAGATCCTGATAGTCGCCCCAGGTGATAACCGGCTCTGCTTTACGCAATGCGATCAGCTTCTGATAGGTATAGAACACCGAGTCGGTATCGCGCAGCGCTGCCGCCACGTTGATATCCGCTGCGTTGTCGCACAGATTGATCCACGGCTCACCCTGGGTAAAGCCCGCGTGTTTGCTGGCATCCCACTGCATCGGCGTGCGGCTGTTATCGCGCGATTTACTGGCGAGAATCGCCAGCAGTTCTTGCGCATCGCGCCCCTGGCCGTTCAGGGCGGCAAACATGTTATGGCTTTCCACATCGCGGTAATCGGTAATCTGGCGGAAGTGCGGATTGGTCATGCCGATCTCTTCACCCTGGTAGATGTAGGGCGTGCCCTGCATACCGTGCAGCACCATCGCCAGCATTTTTGCGGCCGGAACGCGGTATTTACCTTCATCGCCAAAACGCGACACGATGCGTGGCTGGTCGTGGTTACACCAGAACAGCGCGTTCCAGGCCTGATTGTGCATGCCTTGCTGCCAGTGGCGGAACAGGGTTTTGAGCGCCACATAGTCGGGTTTGGCTAACGTCCACTTCTCACCGTTGGGGTAATCCACTTTCAGGTGGTGGAAGTTGAAGGTCATCGACAGTTCGCTGCCATCGAGTGCGGCGTACTGCTGGCAGTTTTCCAGCGTGGTGGAGGACATTTCGCCGACCGTCATCAGGCCGCAGGGCGTGAAGACGTCGCGGTTCATTTCACGTAAAAACGCATGCGCGCGCGGGCCGTCGGTATAAAAACGCCGCCCATCGCCGTCGGGATCGCTCGGGAAGTCCTGATCTTTAGAGATAAGATTCACCACGTCGAGACGCAGCCCGTCCACGCCGCGATCGGCCCAGAACTCGCACACTTTTTTTAGCTCGGCGCGGACCGCCGGATTCTCCCAGTTCAGGTCTGCCTGCTCCGGAGCAAAGAGGTGCAGATAGTACTGCTCGCTTTCGGCGTGCCAGCCCCAGGCGCTGCCGCCAAATTTGGAGCGCCAGTTATTCGGGAGACTGTCTGGCGTGCCGTCGCGCCAGAGGTAAAACTGACGATACGGGCTGTCTTTATCCAGCGCCTCGCGAAACCAGGGGTGCTGGGTTGAAGTGTGGTTAAACACCATATCGAGAATAATACGGATACCGCGCGCTTTCGCCTGCGCCACCAGTTCGTCAAAGTCTGCAAGCGTTCCGTAGGCCGGATCGACAGACATGTAATCCGCGACGTCGTAGCCGTTATCAACCTGCGGCGAAATATAGAACGGCGTCAGCCAGATGGCATCAACCCCCAGCGTTTGCAGATAGCCGAGGCGCTGCGTCACGCCGCGTAAATCGCCGGTGCCGCTGCCGGTGGTGTCCTGAAAACTCTTGGGGTAAACCTGATAGATGACGCCGTTTTGCCACCAGTGGGGAATATTCATGGTTGTTTCCTGGAAATACGATGGGGCGCAACTGCGCCCCGAAGAAAAGTTAGACAATTTGTAGTGTGCCCATACGGTGTTTACGCTGATAAACGAATGAGGTCAGTACCATGGGGATAACAATCGCAATGACCATTGCCATGCCAAATACCTGCCAGTAAGTCGGCTGGATGGAGAGGATGCCCGGCAAACCGCCGACGCCAATTCCGTTCGCCAACACACCGTTCAGGCCGCACAGCAGTCCGGCGAGACCGGAACCGATCATCGCGCACAGCATCGGGAAGCGGTATTTCAGGTTGATCCCGTACATGGCCGGTTCAGTGACCCCGAGATAGGCGGAAATCGCGGCAGGAACGGAGATTTCACGTTCATTGTGTTTGCGACTGGAGATGATGATCCCGACTACCGCAGAGGCCTGAGCGATATTCGACAGTGCGATCAGCGGCCATACCGGCGTACCGCCCATGCTCTGAATCATCTGCATGTCGATAGCCAGCGTGGTCTGATGCACGCCGGTTATCACCAGCGGGGCATACAGGAAGCCGAACAGCGCCGCGCCAATCGGGGCAAAGCTGCCGGTCAGCAGGTGACGGACCGCAAACGCGACACCGTCGCCGATCATGCGGCCAAACGGACCGATAAAGGCGTGCGCGAGGAACACCGCGAGGATCAACGAGCACACTGGGACGATCACCAGATACAGATAATCCGGGACGATGCGTTTCATGCGTGTTTCAATAAACCCGAGCGCCAGACCGGCCAGCAGTGCCGGAATAACCTGCGCCTGATAGCCCACTTTCTCAATGCTGAACAGGCCGAAGTTCCACACTTCCGGTACCTGTTGACCGAGTAGATAGGCGTTCATTAGCTGCGGTGAAACCAGGGTCACGCCCAGCACAATACCGAGGATCGGCGTACCGCCCATTTTCTTCACTGCTGACCAGCAGATCCCGACCGGCAGATAGAAGAAGATCGCTTCGCCAATTAGCCACAGGAAGTCGTAAAGGGTTTTCAGCGAAGGGTACATCTGCGCCAGCGTCTGCCCGTTGCTCATGGGCAGATCGCCAATCACATTACGGAACCCCAAGATCAAGCCGCCGCTAATCAGCGCTGGCAGCAGCGGGAAGAAGATCTCCGCAAAATGAGAAATCAGCTGTTCGTGCCATTTCATATTCTGCCGCGCGGCTTTTTTCGCCTGCTCTTTGTCGGCGCTGGCCTGACCGGTTGTCGCCAGCAGCGCTTTGTAGTAATCGCCCACTTCGGTGCCAATCACTACCTGAAACTGCCCGGCGTTGGTGAAGCAGCCTTTGACCATCGGCAACTGTTCGATCTCTTTTGGCCTGGCATTCGCAGGCTGATTCAGCACAAAACGCAGGCGAGTAATGCAGTGACTTACCGTGGCGATATTGTCGCGCCCGCCTACCAGCTCAATCAGCCGGTCGATGTCTGCTTGTTTTATTTTGCTCATGATGATGTGTGTTCCCCGTAGGCCGGATAAGACGTTTTAGCATCGCCATCTGGCAACTCTCTCGTTGCTGTGGCCAGAGTATATCGTCGATGATTTTTTAAAAATGGGAACGTTCCCGAAACGCAGCGAAGATCACAAATTAACGCTCAGAAAGCGATCAGGAGAGGGTGGAAGGAATAACGATTTGTCGTAGTTCGCTACGGCCATTGATCTGCTCGATCAGCTGCGAGGCCGCTTGTCGTCCGGCTTCGGCATATCCTGGATCGACGGTGATAATTTCCGGATGGAGGAATTTCATCAGCGGCGTACTGCCCACGCTCGCCAGCTGTAAATTCTCAATTCGCTGCTCTTGCAGATATTTGCTGACACCAAGGGCGAGGGTATCCGTCGCGCAGACTAAGGCAGTGGTTTCCGGGGTGATGACGTTGGCGGCCTGCTCATAACCCTGCTTCATGGCAAGACCCGGTAGCGCGGCTTCAGGATGCAGTTTGTGTTTCTTACAGAACGCCAGGTAGGCTTCATGGCGGCGCTTACCGGTGGTCACGTCGCTATGGGGAACGCCAAGAAAGCTGATATGGCGATGCTCGCGATCGTATAAACGCTGCATTAGGGTGCGAATGGCGCCTTCATCGTCATAGCAGACGGAGGCAAAGCCTTTGGCATCTCTTGCCAGCAGCACCAGCGAATCCTGCCAGGAGGCGAGCATGGATTCACTTATGCCGGTAAAACCAAACAGCACCACGCCGTCAATATTGCGGCGTCTGAGCATGCCGAGATGCTCTTCAACCAGCTCGGGCGAGAACTGGCTTTCCATCATGATCGGGTCGTAACCCTGCTCATAAAAGGCGGGCAGCATGGTTTGTACGGCGAGATTTTCCGAAAGCGAGTCCAGACGCGTGACGATGATCGCCACCACCTTGTCACTTTGTCCGCGCATGGCGCGTGCGGAGCGGGAAGGGGAAAAACCGTGCTGATTCATCACCGCTTCAACGCGTTCGCGGGTGCGTTCGCTCACGCCGCTTTCATTGTTAAGCACACGGGAAACGGTTGATTTTCCCACACCGCTTAAGCGGGCGATGTCTTTAATTGTCAGCCGGTTTTGCATCCTGTTTTCCCGTGTTGCGTGTGAAGTTATGCCAAATAGAGAATAACTTTACTCAAGCGCAGCGCAATGGGCAAAGTCTGGTATACGTTTGGTTTAGTTTCCATGGTTTATCATACTGCCATAATTGCCACAAACCTTATGGTTTTCTGCGTATAATCCGCAGCGCAAATCATTCACTTACCGGAGGCTATATGGATCCCGATCCCACCCCTCTCCCGAGATGGAGAAACTCCCCTTTCCGGTAAGCCTGTCTTTCACTGTCTTACCGGAGCAGTAAGACAGTGACGTTCTGACGTCCCTGTTGTGAATTTAATATTGCCATCAGGTAAGGCTTTGCCACGCCTGAAGGATTTACTGCGCCTGTTGAGACTGGCGCAGAGGGACTGCCTATGTTCAAAAATATTACTCGCCAGCTATTTGCCCGGCTAAACCGTCATTTACCACACCGTCTGGTGCATCGCGATCCGTTGCCTAATGCCCAGACCGTTGCCAGCACGCCGATCCCGCCATCGCTGAGCGAACATTGTCTGAAAATGGCGCTGATGGACGAAGCCGCGCTGTGGAAAACGTTTGGCGCGCACCCGGAAGGATTAAATGCCGCAGAAGTGGAAAACGCTCGCGAATTACATGGTGAGAACCAACTGCCGGCGCAGAAGCCGTCGCCGTGGTGCGTGCATCTGTGGGTCTGCTACCGTAACCCGTTTAATATTTTGTTGACCATCCTCGGTGCGATTTCCTATGCCACCGAAGATCTGTTTGCCGCTGGCGTCATTGCTCTGATGGTCGTCATCTCTACGTTACTGAATTTTGTGCAGGAGGCGCGTTCCACCAAAGCGGCAGATGCGCTGAAAGCGATGGTCAGTAACACCGCTACGGTGCTGCGCGTTATCAACGAGAAAGGAGAGAACGGCTGGGTTGAACTGCCGATCGACCAGTTAGTTCCCGGCGATATCATTAAGCTGGCGGCAGGGGATATGATCCCGGCCGATCTGCGTGTGGTGCAGGCTCGTGACCTGTTCGTGGCCCAGGCTTCGCTGACCGGTGAATCGCTGCCGGTGGAGAAAGTCGCAACCAGCCGCGACCCGCAGCAAAGCAACCCGCTCGAATGCGATACCCTGTGCTTTATGGGCACCAACGTGGTGAGCGGCACGGCGCAGGCCATCGTGATTGCGACCGGAGCCAATACCTGGTTCGGGCAACTGGCGGGCCGCGTCAGCGAGCAGGAAAGCGAGCAGAATGCTTTCCAGAAAGGGATCAGCCGCGTCAGCATGCTGCTGATCCGTTTTATGCTGGTGATGGCGCCGATTGTGCTCATCATCAACGGCTATACCAAAGGCGACTGGTGGGAAGCGGCGCTGTTTGCCCTGTCTGTCGCGGTGGGGCTGACCCCGGAAATGTTGCCGATGATCGTCACCTCGACGCTGGCGCGTGGGGCGGTGAAGCTGTCAAAACAAAAGGTCATCGTCAAACACCTCGACGCTATTCAGAACTTTGGCGCGATGGATATCCTGTGTACTGATAAAACGGGTACCCTGACACAAGACAAAATTGTACTTGAGAATCATACAGATATATCTGGTAAGCCCAGCGAGCACGTCCTGCATTCTGCGTGGTTGAACAGTCATTACCAGACCGGGTTAAAGAATCTGCTGGATACGGCAGTGCTGGAAGGCGTGGGCGAAGAATCAGCCCGCCAGCTCTCTACCCGCTGGCAGAAAATTGATGAGATCCCGTTTGACTTCGAACGCCGCCGCATGTCGGTGGTGGTCGCTGAAGAAGCCGATGTGCATCAGCTGGTGTGCAAAGGCGCGCTGCAGGAGATCCTCAGTGTCTGCACCCAGGTGCGCTATAGCGGTGAGGTTGTCCCGTTAGATGACAACATGCTGCGTCGGGTGAAGCGCGTCACGGATACGCTGAATCGCCAGGGGCTGCGCGTGGTGGCGGTGGCGACGAAATACCTGCCAGCGCGTGAGGGCGATTACCAGCGTATTGATGAATCAGATCTGATCCTCGAAGGCTATATCGCGTTCCTCGATCCGCCGAAAGAGACCACCGCGCCAGCGCTCAAAGCGCTGAAAGCCAGCGGTATTACGGTGAAAATCCTGACTGGCGATAGCGAGCTGGTGGCGGCGAAAGTGTGTCATGAAGTGGGGCTGGATGCGGGTGATGTGGTTATCGGTAGCAACATTGAAGGGTTAAGCGACGATGAGCTGGCAACGCTGGCCCAGCGCACCACGCTGTTTGCTCGTCTGACGCCGATGCACAAAGAGCGCATTGTCACGCTGCTCAAGCGCGAAGGTCATGTGGTTGGCTTTATGGGGGATGGCATTAACGATGCCCCGGCGCTGCGCGCGGCGGACATTGGTATCTCCGTTGACGGCGCGGTTGATATTGCGCGTGAAGCCGCTGATATCATCCTGCTGGAAAAGAGTCTGATGGTGCTGGAAGAAGGGGTGATCGAAGGACGCCGTACTTTTTCTAACATGCTGAAGTATATCAAAATGACGGCCAGTTCTAACTTCGGTAACGTGTTTAGCGTGCTGGTGGCGAGCGCCTTCTTACCGTTCCTGCCGATGTTGCCGCTGCACTTACTGATTCAGAACCTGCTGTACGATGTATCCCAGGTGGCGATTCCGTTTGATAACGTCGACGAAGAGCAGATCAAAAAGCCGCAGCGCTGGAATCCCAGCGAGTTGGGGCGCTTTATGATCTTCTTTGGACCAATCAGCTCGATCTTCGACATTCTGACATTTTGCCTGATGTGGTTCGTCTTCCATGCGAATACGCCAGAACATCAGACGTTGTTCCAGTCTGGCTGGTTCGTGGTAGGCCTGTTGTCGCAAACGCTGATTGTGCATATGATCCGTACCCGCCGCGTGCCGTTCATCCAAAGCCGCGCCGCATGGCCGCTGATGCTGATGACGCTGGTGGTCATGGTGGTAGGCATTGCATTACCGTTCTCGCCGCTGGCCAACTATCTGCAATTGCAGGCGCTGCCGCTGAGCTACTTCCCGTGGCTGATTGCGATTCTGGCGGGCTACATGACGTTAACCCAGCTCGTGAAAGGTTTTTATAGCCGCCGCTACGGCTGGCAGTAATCCTCAACTTCTTTGCAGGAGGGTGTTAATACTCTCCTGCATTTCTCTTTTTCATTCGAAAGATATTCTCCCGAAATATTGGTGTTTTATTTTTATTGAAATGCTAACGCGGGTAATTAGTATCAAATTGCCTTCTTTGCGTTGTTTTTTTATCAATAAAACGATCTGCGTTGCAAAAATGAAACAGCGTGCTAAAAATTATAAGCATCTGCGATTTTTTGTGAACGCAGTCATCGAAATAAATTGTTACACCAGTTAGTCTGCGCAGGTAACGTCGTTAAGAAAGTTTCTCGCTGCCCGTTTTTAATTCCGGCAGTCATTTGCTCTGCAAGCTATTCCTGTTAATGGATATTATGAACTTCTGGAGAAGGACAAATGAAACTGACAAAAAACCTGTTAAGTCTGTGTATTGGCGCGTCTGTATTACTGGCGAGTCATGCAACGCTGGCACAAACCTTTCGCGCCGCAGATGTGCATCCGGCTGATTACCCGAACGTTGTTGCAGTGAAACATATGGGGGAGAAACTTAGCGCCGCGACCGAAGGTCGTCTGGAGATCAAAACATTTCCAGGTGGTGTGTTAGGCGATGAAAAACAGATGATTGAACAGGCGCAATTAGGCGCCATTGATATTATTCGCGTCTCAATGACGCCAGTTGCCGCAATTCTCCCTGAAATAAACGTGTTTACCCTGCCATATATTTTCCGCGATGAGGACCATATGCATAAGGTTCTCGACGGCATGATTGGTCAGGAGATTGGCGACCGTCTGACAGCCAATACCAAATCACGACTGGTGTTCCTTGGCTGGATGGATGCGGGAACGCGCAACCTGATCACCAAGAATCCGGTAGTGAAACCGGAAGATTTGCACGGCATGAAAATCCGCGTTCAGGCCAGTCCGATAGCGCTGGATACCCTAAAAGCGATGGGCGCTAACTCCATTGTGATGGGCGTCAGTGAAGTATTTAGCGGCATGCAGACCGGCGTTATTGATGGTACGGAAAATAACCCGCCAACGTTTGTTGCGCATAACTATTTGCCGGTCGTGAAAAACTATACCTGGAGTAAACACTTTATTATTCCTGAGCTTTTTCTGTTCTCGAAAGCCAAATGGGATAAGTTAAAAAAAGAAGACCAGGAACTCATTATTAAACTCGCTAAAGAAGCCCAGGTAGAGCAACGTAAACTTTGGCAGGATTATAATGCGAAATCGCTGGAGACCATGAAAGCCAACGGTGTTCAGTTCCACGATATTGATACGGACTATTTCTATAAAGCCACGCAGTCAGTACGGGATAATTACGGTAAAGACCACCAGGATTTGATCAAACGTATTCAGGATGTGAAGTAATTCATCGGGTGGAGGATATCAATCCTCCGCCTGAGTCTTTTGATTAATTCGAGGTGATGATTATGGGTGAATGCTATTCATCGGTAATGGATTTTCTTTATCGAGTGTCAATGTGGATTGCCGGTATCGCATTATTGGTTATGGTCGCCATTATCCCTATTGGCATATTCGCGCGTTATGTCCTGAATAACGCGCTGTCATGGCCTGAGCCAGTCGCCATTCTTTGTATGGTGACATTCACCTTTATTGGCGCGGCGGTGAGCTATCGCGCAGGTTCGCATATCGCGGTAAGCATGGTGACTGACCGTCTGGGGGAATCTTCCCGCCGTTACTGCTCGGTAGTCGCAGACGTTATGTTAATGGCGATAAGCCTGTTCATTCTGTGGTACGGCTCCATGCTATGCCTCGAACTGTGGGAACAGCCCGTGGCGGAATTCCCAATTTTAAGCGCCGGGCAAAACTATCTCCCGTTGCCGATTGGCTCTGCTATTACGCTGCTGTTTATCGTTGAGAAGATCTGCCGTGGCTCGCAGTACCAACGTCCTGTTGTCATGCTGGGATCGACCAGCTAGTTACCGCCCCCATTTCAGAAAGGAAAGCAGATGGATGCATTTATTCTCGTCTTTACGCTCGGCATTATGCTGGCGATTGGGGTACCGGTAGCGTACGCGGTTGGCATTAGCGCCATCATTGGGGCCTGGTACATTGATATTCCGCTGGAAGCGGTGATGATCCAACTGACCAGTGGGGTGAACAAGTTTTCGCTACTGGCGATCCCGTTCTTTATTTTGGCCGGGGCTATTATGGCCGAAGGGGGCATTGCGCGGCGGCTGGTAAACTTTGCCTATATTTTCGTTGGCTTTATTCGCGGCGGGCTGTCGCTGGTCAACATTGTGGCCTCGACCTTTTTTGGCGCAATTTCTGGATCGTCGGTGGCCGATACCGCGTCTATCGGTTCGGTAATGATCCCGGAGATGGATAAAAAAGGTTATCCGCGCGACTTTGCTGCAGCGGTCACTGCCAGCGGCTCGGTGCAGGCGATCCTCACGCCGCCGAGCCATAACTCGGTTATCTACTCGCTGGCAACGGGCGGGACGGTGTCGATTGCCGCGCTGTTCATCGCCGGGATCCTACCGGGCCTGCTGTTAAGCTTCAGTCTGATGGTGATGTGCGTCGCTTTTGCGCACAAACGCGGTTATCCAAAAGGGGAGCGCGTACCGTTTCGCCAGGCGCTGAAGATATTCGTCGATACGCTGTGGGGCTTAATGACCGTTGTGATCATCATGGGCGGTATCTTGTCAGGTATCTTTACCGCGACGGAATCTGCGGCGATTGCCTGTCTGTGGGCCTTCTTTGTCACCATGTTTATCTATCGTGACTATAAATGGACTGAACTGCCGAAGCTGATGTTCCGTACGGTGAAAACGGTCACTATCGTCATGATCCTGATAGGTTTTGCCGCCGCGTTCGGTGCCGTCATGACCTATATGCAGTTGCCGATGCGTATCACCGAAGCTTTCACCAGCATCTCGGACAACAAATACGTCATCCTGATGTGCATTAACATCATGCTGTTGCTGATCGGTACGCTGATGGATATGGCGCCGCTGATCCTGATTTTGACGCCGGTTTTGCTACCGGTGACCAACGCGCTCGGCATTGATCCGGTCCATTTTGGGATGATCATGCTGGTGAATTTAGGGATCGGCCTGATAACGCCGCCGGTAGGGTCGGTGCTGTTTGTGGCCAGTGCGGTGAGTAAGCAGAAAATTGAGCAGGTGGTGAAGGCGATGCTGCCGTTCTACTTCGTGCTGTTCCTGGTGCTGATGATCGTCACGTACATTCCGGCGATTTCGCTGTTCCTGCCGAGACTGTTTGGTGTGATGTGATAAATGCCCGGTGGCGCTCGCGCTTACCGGGCCTGCAAACTATGCTTGCGTAGGCCGGATAAGGCGAAGCCGCCATCCGGCACAAAAAGACTTAGCGACGAACGGCGATCGCTTCAATCTCGATTTTCACGTCTTTCGGCAGACGGGCAACTTCCACGCAAGAACGCGCCGGGAAAGTGGCGTTGTGCTCGGTGAAGAACGCTTCGTAGGTCGCGTTTACGGTTGCGAAATCGTTCAGGTCTTTAACGAAGACGGTAGTTTTTACGATGTCGCCCACTTTCAGGCCTGCTGCTTCAACGATAGCTTGTACGTTTTCCAGCGACTGACGCGCCTGAGCGGACACGTCTTCCGATACGGCACCGGTTTTCGGATCGACCGGGATCTGACCGGAAGTGATTACCATGCTACCCAGGTCAACGCCCTGAACGTATGGGCCGATTGCTGCTGGTGCATTTTCCGTCGCGATAGTCTTGCTCATGATTTCTCCTGAATTACAGCGGTAATAGAATGTTCCCGGCCATTATAGGGAGCCGGGAAATCATTACCAACACCAATTAGTTGGCCAGCACCACATAATGCGAAAACTCTTTTTCACAGTATTTGCATTTGAGTGCGATGTCATCAGCGCGCTTTTTCACTGAAAAACTGGACGAGACTGGTTCAGCATGGCTGATGCAGTTGCTGTTCGGGCAAACCAGCACGTTATCGATACGTTCAGGCAGGCTCGGACGTGATTTACCCACCACGTCATAATCGTCAATGCGGTTTACCGTTGCCTGCGGAGCGTACAGGGAGAGCTGGTTTACCTGCTCGTCGGTCAGGAACGTATTTTCGATTTTAATCAGGTCTTTACGGCCCATTTCGCCAGATGGCAGGTTCAGGCCGATGGTGATACGCTGGTCGGTTTCAGTCAGTTTGAACAACGTCAGCAGCTTAAAACCAACCTGTGCGGGAATATGGTCAATTACGGTGCCACGTTTGATGGCTTCAACCTGCAGTTTGTTATCGTGTGTCATCTCTTTTTCTCCCTTACAGTGCCAGTTCGCTATTCAGTACCAGTGCCAGTAACGCCTGGCGGGCGAAGATGCCGTTGCCAGCCTGCTGGAAATACCAGGCGTGCGGCGTCTTGTCGACGTCGGTGGTGATTTCATCGATGCGCGGCAGCGGATGCAGCACCTTCATGTTCGCTCTGGCACCGTTCAGATCGCTGGCACGCAGAACAAACTGTGCTTTCACGTTGGCGTATTCGGACGGGTCCAGACGCTCTTTTTGTACGCGGGTCATGTAGAGGATATCGACCTCCGCCATTACCTCTTCGATAGTGCCATGCAGGCTCCAGGCGATACCTTTTTCATTCAGCATGTCCAGAATGTATTGCGGCATGGCCAGCGCGTCCGGGGCGATGAAGTAGAAGCGGTTACCTTCGAACTTTGCCAGCGCCTGGGTCAGGGAGTGGACGGTGCGGCCATATTTCAGGTCACCCACCATGGCGATTTGCAGATTGTCCAGGCGGCCCTGCGTTTCCTGAATGGTAAACAAATCCAGCAGCGTTTGGGTGGGATGCTGGTTGGAACCGTCGCCGGCGTTCAGTACCGGCACGTTACCGGAGAACTCTGTTGCCAGACGCGCGGCGCCTTCCTGCGGATGACGCATCACGATGGCGTCGACATAGGTGCTGATGACGGAAATGGTGTCGGCCAGAGTTTCGCCTTTTTTGCCAAGCGACGTGTTGCTGCTGTCAGAGAAACCCACCACGCTGGCGCCCAGACGGTGCATGGAGGTTTCAAAAGATAAACGGGTGCGGGTTGACGCTTCAAAGAAGCAACTGGCGATGACCTTATGTTTTAACAGCTCGGGCTGCGGGTTAGCTTTTAATTTCGCCGCCGTCGCGAGGACCAGATTAAGGTCATCGCGGCTGAGGTCGTTTATGGAAATGATGTGTTTTTGATAGAGCGGGTTAGCCATGTTTATCTCCTGACGCCTGGGCAAAAAAAAAGCCCCTCAATTGAGGGGCTCGGAATGGGTGATCAACGGAAAGAAAAACGGCAGGCCAGCGTCCTTTTTCAGACGCGGTAAGACAAAATGTCGTACACACTGAACCATACATCCTCCCGGCAAATTGTCCGCGATTATACTCAGCTCCGTTATGGGATCAAGCGAAAAATGCACTATTTATTCATCGCAAACGGTTCTTATGAATTTTAATTCATTTTGAATAGATAATTAATCTGCTTATGGATCAGGCCCGTTCGCTGTACCACCCGCGGCGCGACCCAGACAATACTGCTACCGGCAATGACGCCGAGAATTTCTGGCAACGCGTGATAATCGAGGATTCTGGCTACGGCGCGACCATAGCCTGCCGCCGTGTGGATGAGGATAAACTCGCTATTGTGTTCCACGCTGACCACCATTTCAGCAATCGATCGGGCAGCATCAGGCGCGGGTCGTGATTGCGGATTTACAGAATAAATTTTTTGCCCTTTTGTATTTCTTATTTTTATAGCACCGAGCAGTTTCAGCAGACGAGATACCGTTGACTGGCTAATCCCGGTGAAACCATGGTGTTGTAGATCGCGGCGAAGCGCTTCCTGAGACAGGTAGCTTTTTTCGCTAATCAGGCGCTGACAAATCGCCAACTGTTTCTGCTCTTTGGTCGAGTAATCATCGAATTCCTTCATAAAAACACCCTAAATTTATCATTTGTATCAATGCGATGGCGAAATTCACCACATTTGCAGTATCAATAACGGCTCAAACGGGCGGTTGTGCAGAAAAACGAGAGCGCGCTCAAAAAAGCCGTCGTGATCCGACGGCCAGCAGGACTACAGCATCGCGCCGATACTCAGAACAACCATGTTCAGCACCGTCAGAATTAGCAGCAGTGGTGCGACCCATTTCAGGTAGCGCACATAAGGAACACGAGCGATGGCCAACCCACCCATCACAACCGCTGAGGTGGGGGTAATCAGATTCACAATGCCGGAAGCGGATTGATACGCGGTGACGACCAGATCCCTTTGCACATGGGCGAAGTCAGCCAGCGGGGCCATAATGGGCATCGTGAGCACCGCCAGGCCAGACGAGGAAGGGACCAGGAAGGAGAGCAAGACTTCCAGCCAGTAAGTCACATTGATGAAAATGGTGGTGGACAGACCGGAGACTAAATTTTCGGCGCTGTGCAAAATGGTGTGGGTGATCATACCGTTGTCCATCACCACGACGATACCGCGCGCAATGCCGATAATCAGCGCCACGCCGAGCAGATCCCGTGCCCCGTCAATGAAGGTACTGGTGAATGCTTCTTCACTCATGCGGGCAATCACGCCGACGATAATCGCAGATGCCAGAAAAACCCCAGATATTTCAGCCATCCACCAGCCGAGCACCGCGACGCCATAAATCATCACTGCAAAGGCGGTGGCGAATATCAGCAGGATCCACTTACGCGTAGCCGTGAATTCAAGATTGGTATTGGCGCGACTACCGAGAAAATGGGCACGGTTTTCCTCCATTTTATCGGCCACGATGGAAAGCTCAGGATGGCTGCGAACTTTCCGTGCATAGCGCATGACCCATACCACACAGATAACATAGCCGACGACCAGCAGCAGAATGCGCATCAGCATTCCCTGGGTGAAGGGGATCCCGGCGGCGTTAGCGGCGATAACCGTTGCGAAAGGGTTGATTGTTGAACCGAGGGTGCCGATGCCTGCGCCAAGCAAAACGGTTGCAGCAGCAACCAGTGGATCAAAGCGCGCAGCCATCATGACCGGAACCAATAAGGTGTAGAAAGGGAGTGATTCTTCCGCCATGCCGTAAATCGTGCCTCCGGCGGCGAAAAGTCCCATCAGGATGGGGATCATCCACTCTTCTTTGCCGTTCAGCCTGACCGTCACGCGTTCGATGCCTGCGTCGATGGCGCCCGTTTTGTTTACCACGCCGAGAAACCCGCCAATAATCAGGACAAACAACGCCACATCAATCGCGCCTGCGGTGTAGGTTTCGTGGTTATAAAGCCCGTCAATCGGAGCCAGCAGTACAGCCGTTAAACCTTGTGGATGCGCCTCTGTTGGGGCATAGGTACCGGCAACCGGCACTTCTTTGCCCAGGGTGGCATTCATCGCCATCTGGTATTTCCCGGCAGGGACAATCCAGGTCATAACGGCGACGAGCGCAATGAGAATAAACAGGATGGTATACGCGCTGGGAAATTTGAATTTGCCCATGATGTTCTCCGGATAGCTTGGGCATATGCCGCCAGGCGACACATGCCCGCTGGGGTTAGTCGCCGAGTGTCGCTACCATGACCGCTTTAATGGTATGCATCCGGTTTTCTGCTTCGTCGAAGACGATGGAATGCGCTGACTCAAATACCTCATCCGTGACTTCAAGCCCTTTCAGGCCGTAAGCCGCTTCGATTTCACGGCCCACTTTGGTGTGCTCGTTATGGAAGGCGGGCAGGCAGTGCATGAATTTCACATTGGGATTGCCGGTCGCATCGATGACCTGCTGGTTAATTTGATAAGGCGTCATCAGGCTGACGCGTTCTGCCCACGCCTCTTTGGGTTCTCCCATCGAAACCCAGACATCGGTGTAGAGAAAGTCCACGTCGTAAACGCCTTCCTCAACATCCTCTGTGAGCGTAATGCGCGCGCCCGTCACGCTGGCGATTTCACGGCATTCGGCAACCAGCGCCTCGTCCGGCCAGAAGGATTTCGGTGCGACCAGACGAATATCCATCCCCATTTTCGCCGCGCCGACCATCAGCGAATTGCCCATGTTATTGCGGGCGTCACCAAGGTAAGCGAAGCTCAGTTCGGGTAAGGTTTTACCCGGGGCGTGTTCCAGCATGGTCATCAGATCCGCGAGGATCTGCGTAGGGTGGAATTCATTCGTCAGCCCGTTCCAGACCGGCACACCAGCGAACTGCCCCAGTTCTTCCACGATCTCCTGGCCGTAGCCGCGGTATTCAATACCGTCATACATGCGACCTAACACGCGGGCGGTATCTTTCATCGACTCTTTATGACCAATCTGCGAGCCGCTTGGGCCAAGGTAGGTCACCTGTGCGCCCTGATCGAAAGCGCCGACTTCAAAGGCGCAGCGGGTGCGAGTTGACGTTTTTTCGAAGATTAGCGCGATATTTTTACCGACCAGCGTTTGCCTTTCGCGTCCGGCTTTTTTTGCCGTTTTTAACCCGATAGCCAGATCGATCAGGTACTGGATTTCCGTTGGGGTGTAGTCCAGCAATTTGAGAAAATTGCGATTTTTCAGGTTAACAGTCATGAAAATATCCTTATGTAGGCTGGATAAGGCTTCGCTTTACCCAGCAAAAAAAGCCTTAAGCGTTAACATCATTGGCTTCGCGCCGAATTAGCGTGCCTTTGTCACCGGCGAGAATGGCCGAACCGTCAGCCAACGAGCCGATGCCAGCAATCCCGTGACAGTGAGAGACAAATTCCGCGCAGGCGGTGACTTTGGGGCCCATTGAACCGGCGTCGAATTGCATTTCGCCGAGCCGTTCCGGCGTAACCTGGGCCAGCGGGCGCTGGGTAGGTTTGCCCCAGTCGAGATACACCGCATCGGCATCGGTCAGGATCAGCAGCGCATCGGCGTGGATTTGTTTGGCGAGCAGGGCGGCGGAGAGATCTTTGTCGATCACCGCTTCAATACCGTGGTAGCCATCGGCTTTTTCCACTACCGGTACGCCGCCACCGCCGTTGCAGATAACCAGATGATCGCGGGCGATCAGTGTGCGAATGGCGTCACTTTCCACGATTCGTTTGGGTTGTGGAGAGGGCACAACACGGCGGAACGCTTTACCATCGGCTTTGAAAACCCAGCCTTTTTCCGCCTGTAACGCGTTGGCCTGGGGTTCGTCATAAATCGGCCCGATATATTTGGTGGGATTGCTGAAGGCCGGATCGTGGGCATCGACTTCAACCTGAGTCAGCAGGACACTAATTTCACGCTGTGGGAGCTGGTTTTTCAGGGCCTGTTGCAGCATATAGCCAATCATTCCCTGACTTTCTGCGCCGAGAATATCGAGCGGATAGGGGGTGACGTTGGCATAAGCACTGTTTTGTAACGCCAAAAGTCCAACCTGCGGGCCATTGCCGTGTACCAGAATTACGCGCCACTGCTGCGTGAGTTGAGCGAGAGTTCTTGCCGCCAGCTCAATATTCTTGCGTTGGATGTCGGCTTCCAGCGGTTCGCCGCGTTTGAGTAGCGCATTGCCGCCCAGCGCCACAACCAGGGTAGGTTTGTTTTCCATAACGTCTCCTTAAATACCGTCGCGTTCCAGCGGGCAACTCATGCAGCGCGCACCGCCGCGCCCACGTCCCAGTTCGTCGGCAGGAATGGGTAAAACAGTGATGCCAGCTTTGTCGTATTTCTCGTTGGTCCAGATGTTGCGTTCGTAGCCCACCACAACCCCAGGGCGCAGCGTCAGAACATTGTTCGCGTCATTCCACTGTTCGCGTTCAGCTTCGAAGGCGTCGCCACCGGTGGTGATCAGATTGATCTGGTCGAGGCCAAGTGCTTTTTCGAGGGCATGTACCAGCGTACTTTCCTGAGTGCGTTTCAGGCCGCCACGCCCGTCTGGTGTCAGGGTCCAGCACTGGACATCCGGGCGCACCACTTCCGGGTAGACGGAGAAGGTATCGATATCGATGTGGGTCATGACGGTATCGAGGTGCATACAGGAGCGATGTTTCGGCAGTTCGACTGCGATGACGCGTTCTGCCTGGCGATGCTTAAATAGCGACTGGGCAAGGAATTCAATGCCCTGCGGCGTGGTACGTTCCGACATACCGATGAGAACTGCGCCGCGACCAATGACCAGCACATCCCCACCTTCTAATGTGGCGTGGTCGTAATTAATATTTTCATCGCCGAAATATTTAATAAAATCACCATCGGCAAATTGTGGATGCCAACGGTAAATCGCCCGCAAGTTATTAGTTTCTCGTTGACGTGCAGTTTTTGCCATCGGATTAATGGATACGCCGTTATATATCCAGCATGAGGTGTCGCGGGTAAATAAGTGGTTTGGTAATGGCTTCATAATAAAGTCATTAATATCGTGAGTATCGACCACCATATTTTTGATTGAGGCAGGAATTTCTCCGTATGTCAGCCCACCGCTTAAATGTCGGGCGAGCTCCCGGTGCTGCATATCTGCAAGCCAGGCGCGAATATCCGTGGCGAAAGCGGGGCCAAGGCGATAATCAGAAATTTGTGTATCCAGTAGCCAGCTTTTGGCATCGGGGATATCCAGGGTTTGTGTCAATAAATCAGTGAGTAACAGAACCTCAATTCCCTGTTGACGTAACGTGTTGGCGAAAATGTCATGCTCTTCTCCTGCACGTTCTACCGAAAGAACATCATCAAAAAGCAGTTCCTGGCAATTTGACGGCGTCAGCCTTTTTAGGCTGAGGTTAGGGCGATGTAGCATTACGCTACGTAATTGACCGATTTCAGACCCGACATAATGCTTTTCCATCATTATTCCTTTAATACAATTTTAAAAAATAAAGAGGAGGTGCCTGCAAATAATGTTTATTGCAGTCATGGTTTTTCAGCTGATTTCAGAATCTATATTTAGATCTTATCTGATATAGAAACGTGATTCATTTCACAGTCAGGTCGATGTTTGGCATTTGTTGTTTAATTTATGAGATGGCTCTGAGAATTTAAAAAATAAAAACATGAATAATTGAATTACTACGCAGGAATATGTCTTGTTATTTAACTGTGTTAATTTTATGTACATATCTAAATATTTAATAAATTAAATAGTGCGTTGATTTTTATATGTTTTTCTATATTTAATGAATTTTTATGCGAATCTATTATTTTATTATTTGTGCTGTAAGGTTTATTTCAAAATAAATATGACGATGAAGAAAGATAACGAAGGAGACGTAAACTGTGATCGATTGCTGGTTTTTCTAACAAAGCTTTCTATAACAGTGAGTTAGTGACTGAGTTGAAAAGTATGAGACGAAAGTTATGCAGAGTTTATGCATAACCTGTTGCTGGCTATTAGCAATTATTTAACATCATCAGCGATAAACATGCGTTGACGCAAAATATCGGCAAATAGCAGTGGTATGGCAGACCGTTTTTTCGTATAACAACCAAAATGAAACGATGTTTTAATTAAGGGGTTTGAAATGATTGTCGGCAATATTCACAACCTGGATGCCTGGCTGCCGGAAGAGCTGCGTCAGGCGATTGAGCACATTAAAGCGCACGTGACGGATGCGACGGAAAAGGGTAAGCACGACATCGACGGCGAACGTCTGTTCTATCTGATTGCTGAAGATATGACGGAGCCGTTTGCGCAGCGCCGCGCCGAATATCACGCTCGTTATCTGGATATTCAGATTCTGCTCAAAGGTCAGGAAGGCATGACTTTCAGCACGCAGCCTGCGGGCGCACCGGAAACTGACTGGCTGGCGGATAAAGATATCGCCTTCCTGTCGGAAGGCGAACAGGAGAAAACGGTGGTGCTGAATGAAGGTGACTTCGTCGTCTTTTATCCGGGCGAAGTGCATAAACCGCTGTGCGCGGTCGGCGCTCCGGCGCTGGTACGCAAAGCCGTGGTGAAAATGCGGGTAGCATAAACCAGTTTGCCGGGTGCGACTTACCCGGCCTACGGAAGTACGATGGTAGGCCGGATAGGGTGCGTCAGCATCGCCATCCGGCAATTCAATCGCGCAACGCTATGATTTGGAAAGCGTCGCGACCATCACCGCTTTGATGGTGTGCATTCGGTTTTCCGCCTGATCAAATACGATACTGGCGGGTGACTCAAACACCTCGTCGGTCACTTCCATGCCGCCGTGCAGACCATATTCCTGCGCCATTTGTTTGCCAAGCGTGGTTTGATCGTCATGGAACGCGGGCAGGCAGTGCAGGAATTTCACCTGCGGATTGCCGGTCAACGCCATCATCGCGCTATTAACCTGGTACTTACGCAACTGCGCAATACGTTCGGCCCATTTCTCTTTCGCTTCGCCCATCGATACCCAGACGTCGGTATAGATGAAGTCCGCGCCTTTCACGCCCGTGGCGACATCTTCGGTTAGCGTTATATTGCCGCCGTTTTTCTGTGCCAGCGCTTTACACTCCGCAACGAGGCTTTCCTCCGGCCAGCAGGCCTGGGGCGCGACCAGGCGCAGATCCAATCCGGTTAACGCAGCGGCTTCCAGCATGGAATTGCCCATATTGTTGCGGGCATCGCCGGTGTAGACCAGCACCATCTCATTAAACGCTTTACCCGGCAGGTGTTCCTGCATCGTGAGTAAATCCGCCAGCAGTTGGGTAGGGTGAAATTCGTTGGTTAATCCGTTCCAAACCGGAACTCCGGCATATTCCGCCAGCGTCTCGACAATTTCCTGACCGTGGCCCCGATACTGAATACCGTCGTACATACGACCGAGTACGCGGGCGGTGTCTTTGATCGACTCTTTATGACCAATCTGGCTGCCGCTCGGCCCGAGATACGTCACGCGCGCGCCCTGATCGTATGCGGCAACTTCGAAAGAGCAACGGGTGCGGGTTGAGTCTTTTTCGAAGATGAGCGCGATGTTTTTACCGGTGAGTTTAGCGACCTCGGTACCGTTTTTCTTATCCGTCTTGAGCTGCGCGGCGAGCTGGAGCAGTGACGTGAGTTCAGCAGAGGTGAAATCAAGCAGTTTCAAAAAATGTTTCTGATAAAACGCAGACATAGTTCCCTCACATGGCTTAGGCCATTTATTGAATTAAAATTCAATTTATATGGATGTTTATTCATTTGCAACCTTGTTTAACAAATCTTTCCTGGAAAGGTGGAGGCAATGACAGCGGTATGTGACAATAAGAGTATCGGCAGGATATTATGAGGAATGAGCCATGGCAAACCCGGAACTACTGGAAGAACAGCGTGAAGAAACGCGCTTGATTATTGAAGAGTTACTCGAAGATGGCAGCGATCCAGACGCGCTGTACACCATCGAGCATCACCTTTCCGCGGACGACTTTGAAACCCTGGAAAAAGCGGCAGTAGAAGCCTTCAAGCTGGGTTATGAAGTGACCGAGCCGGAAGAGCTGGAAGTGGAAGAGGGCGACACGGTTATTTGCTGTGACATCCTGAGCGAATGTGCTCTGAATGCCGAGTTGATCGACGCTCAGGTTGAGCAACTGATGAACCTGGCTGAAAAATTTGATGTGGAATACGACGGTTGGGGCACCTATTTTGAAGACCCGAACGGCGAAGAAGGTGAAGACGGCGACGATGAAGACCTCGTCGACGAAGATGATGACGGCGTGCGTCACTAAGTCATCTGCTGACCTACGGTAGCGTCTGCTGCCGTAGGCCAAGGATAACGTATGGATTACCTGCAAATACTTTCCCCGATCCACAACTTCCTGCACTGTAAAACGCCCCAGGCCTGGCTTGATAAAGCGCGAGCCCCGGCGAATCTCCCTCTGTTACTGACGGATCATCTCGTCTGCGAGCTGAAAGCGGCGCAAACGGCCATGCTGCTGGTGCGTAAGTATGTTGCAGATAAACAGGGATCGCAGGCGCTACTGGACTGGCTGAAACCCTATGAAGCGTATGCTTTCAGAGAAGGGGATGAACCGGATTTTATCGCGCTGAATAAACAGATAAACAAAAGCGTAATGCCGCAAACTGACGACCCGTGGGGGCGCAAGCTGATCGACAGCATGGTTTTGCTGATCAAAGAAGAGCTGCACCACTTCTGGCAGGTGCGTGAGGCGATGATGAGCCGCAACATTCCCTATGTCAAAATTACCGCCAGCCGTTATGCCAAAGGCATGCTCAAAGAGGTGCGAACCCACGAGCCATTAACGCTAATCGACAAACTGATTTGCGGGGCTTACATTGAGGCGCGTTCTTGTGAACGGTTCGCCGCGCTGGCGCCGTATTTGGATGACGATTTACAGGCATTTTATCTTTCGCTGCTGCGATCCGAGGCGCGGCACTATCAGGACTATCTGGCGCTGGCACAGCAGGTTTCTGCCGACGATATCAGTAGTCGGGTGCGGTTCTTTGGCGAAGTAGAAGCCGCATTGATTACTTCTCCCGACGATGAATTCCGCTTCCACAGCGGCGTGCCAGCCTGACTCTCTTCTCTGACGCGCGGCGCTAATCGTCGCGCGGTTTTACCTTTCCTGTTTCCATTAGCAAAATCTGGTGGCTGGAAATCGCTCGCTGCTGCCGTAATAATCAAAACACACGAAGGGGAAATATATCCCCGCAACAGAGACTGTTTTGCATAAGGATGGTTAATGAACTGGGCACACGTATTGTTGGCGGGTTATATCGGGGCGGTGATTGCTATCGTCGTTGGCATGTTTCGCAAAAAAGGCTGGCTGGGAAAGATCTCCGGCGCGGTGGTTTTTGTGGTAGCGATTGTCGCGTGGAATCTGTTTGATGTGCACTACCTGATCCCGCGCGAAAGCCCTGATTATGGGCTGACGGACGCGCAGAAATTTGAAAATGCGATGCTGGCAATGCCTGTTTATCAGGTACTTAAAGAGCAAGAACCCGCGTTATGGCAGAATATCCTCAACCAGGCAACGCAACTGAAAGAAGCTGGGAAAAGCGAACAACAGATTATCGACGCTATTCAGCCGCAAATCCTGCAGGTACAGATGGCGCGTTTGCAGCAGGCACCCGATGCCAATGTGATTGAGTATATGAAAATTAACCTCGAGCAGATTGCTGCGGTGGCAAAAGTGGGCGATGACGAGTGTTTTCGCTTTCTGTTCCCGGCGGTGAAAGGCGGGATTAACCCGGTGCGTATTATTCCGCGGGAGCTGATGAATCGTCGTATGGCCAGCGACATGAGTATGATGCACGCGGCTTATGGCCCGAACAAACATACGGTTACGGCGCAAGAGAAACAGCTGGCGCTTCAGGATCTGCAATCCATCAGCCCGGGATTGGTACAGCGCTTTGGACCGGATATCCAGATTATGGCTGATCCGAGTAAAGGTGTGGGCAAAGAGAAAGTCGCTTGTGAAATGGTGCAGGATTTATGGTCACAGGTGCTGACGCTGCCAACCGCTCGCGCGGCTGGCGTCATTCGGCTGATGCTCTCCGCCGAAATGCAGTAACACAACCATTGCCCCTCCGGCTGAAGTCAGAGGGGTTTTAACATCCGCACTTCGCAATCCACGTGCCCGGTACAGCCCAGCGCTTCGCTGATATGCTCAAACCCTAAATGTTCATACAGGCGGATTGCCTCGGTCAGAAACGCCGTGGTCTCCAGATAGCACTGTTTGAAACCCTGCTCACGGGCATGTTCGAGGGCCATCAGCGCCAGCTTTTTCGCCAGCCCCTGACCGCGTGCGCTCGACAGGAAGTACATCTTTTGCAGTTCGCAAATGTCCGGTTCGCTACATCCTAACGGCGCAACGCCGCCGCCGCCCACGACTTCACCGTTTTGCTCAACCACCCAGTAGGCCGCGCCCGGCTGGCTGTAAACCTGGAATAGTTCATCCAGATTAGGGTCGGCAACGGTATAGCCCTTATCGGCAGTAAGCCCGTATTCAGCGGAAACTTTGCGGATCACCGCAGCGATAGCGGCATTATCTGCTGCGGTGATTCGGCGCAGCGTAAGCGTGGTGGGTAGCACAACATTCATAATATGGCTCAATTCTAAAAATACACTTATATATTTATTTAATACCACTCTCTTCTGTCGGGTGCAAGACGTTCCTGAATCAGAAAAAATTAAAATACATTGGCTAATTAAAAATAGTATTGTAAACGAACCAGTAAATAAACACTGGTTTTTATTTTTTATCTTAATGGAATTTATATTAGGGATATTGTTCATGAATGATTTTGTTGGTGGCCGGGAAAATCAACGGCACACATTTATTTTTATCGGTAAAGGATGGCGGTACTTTATTATTTGCATTGTCAATTTTTTGCTGTGTTGTATTACTCTGGGTATTTATACGCCGTGGGCGATAGTGAAATGTCGGCGTTATATTTACGAGAATATGACTCTCAATGGCCAACCCTTTACCTATAAGGCGACTGGTGGCGCGATATTCGTAAGCTTCTTGTCGATTATGGTGGTTTATGGTGCCAGCATGAGTTCTATTGCTAACGGCAGTCCTCTCGTTGGTTTTACTTTGATTGGTTTACTGGTAGCTGTCCTTCCATTAATGACCATAAAAAGCCTGCAGTATCAGGCGATGATGACGTCGCTTAACGGTGTGCGTTTTGGTTTTGACTGCTCACAATTACATGCATGGCTTTTTTTACTGGTTGTGCCAGTGGTGCTTGCTGCGGTGAACTGGGGAGTGATTTATCTTCTGATACTTGCCACCGACTGGATTGAGGGCAGTACTGGAATGCTTATCAGAATAGCATTTATCGCGTTGGTGGGAATTGTGGGCATGGGTATCACCTACGGTATTACCTATGCAAAATGGATGCAGTTAGTGGGTAATGGCGGTAATTTTGGTATTCACCGCTTTACTATTAACGTCAATATGAAAGCAAGCATAGTGGGGTGTATTAAAGCCGTGCTGGTACTGCTGCCATTTGTTGTTGTGATTGTCTGGCTAATTGCCCCTATTTTTCTGCAAATGGTGATGTTGGCTGTGTTAGGCGTGGCCGACGACGAATTTATCCTGGAGAATCAGAGCAGAATAATGGCGAGTTATTTTCTCTATTTCGCCGGAATTATTGTGGTTGGAAGCTATTTATACACCACGCTACGTAATCTGTTCATGAATAACCTGGCGCTGGCCGAGGGTAAAATCCGCTTTCATTCTTCCGTCACTGCACATGGCCTGATCTGGCGTTTTGTTCTGGTGTTGTTTATTTCAGGCATCACGTTTGGGCTAGCTTATCCGTGGATGAAAATGTGGCTGGTCAGTTGGCTGGCCAGTAACTCCCATGTACAAGGGGATTTGGATGCGCTGGAACTGACTGACCATACAGAGGCGTTGGAAACAGGTCCGGCGATGTGGGTATCACGTGGTGTGATGACCTACTTCCCGTTCATCTGATACAACAAGGCCGGAGCATGCTCCGGCCTTTAATACGTGTATAACGTCAACGGCTATTACAGCGCGGCGATGACCGCCTGCTGTTCTATCAGCTTCGCTTTCGCTTCCGCATAACCGTCCAGTTTCTCACGCTCTTTGGCGATAACTGCTTCCGGTGCGCGAGCAACGAAACCTTCGTTGGAAAGTTTGCCTTCGATACGGGCAATCTCACCTTCGATTTTCGCCACTTCTTTCGCCAGACGCGCCAGCTCATCTTCTTTATTGATGAGGCCAGCCATCGGGATCAGCAGCTCGGCGCCGTCGATGATTTTGGTCACGGAGACCGGACCTTTGTCATCGGCTGGCAGTACGGTGATGTTTTCCAGACGCGCCAGGTTCAGCAGGAAGCTACGGTTATCGTTCACACGGCGCATCGCATCAGCGCTGCAACCGCGCAGCAACAGTTCGAGCGGTTTACCTGGGGCGATGTTCATTTCCGCACGGATGTTACGTACGGCAACGATCGCCTGCTTCAGCCATTCGGTATCAGCCAGTGCGGCTTCATCAACCTGTGCGGCGTTATATTCCGGGAACGGCTGCAGCATGATGGTGTCGGCGGTAATACCGGAAATCACCTTCACGCGCTGCCAGATGGTCTCGGTGATGAACGGGATGATCGGATGCGCCAGGCGCAGCAGACCTTCCAGAACGGTGACCAGCGTATTGCGGGTGCCGCGCAGTTCAGACTCGGAACCGCCGTTCATTACCGGCTTGGTCAGCTCCAGATACCAGTCGCAGAACTGGTTCCAGGTGAATTCGTACAGAATGCCCGCGGCGATGTCGAAGCGGAAGTTGTCCAGCGCTTCGCGGTACGCTTTGATGGTCTGGTTGAATTCAGCAAGGATCCAGCGATCCGCCAGCGACAGGGTCATTTCGCCGCCGTTGAAGCCGCAATCCTGGTCTTCGGTGTTCATCAGCACAAAGCGGCTGGCATTCCACAACTTGTTACAGAAGTTACGGTAACCTTCCAGACGTTTCATATCCCAGTTGATGTCGCGACCGGTAGAGGCCAGCGCCGCCAGGGTGAAGCGCAGTGCGTCGGTGCCGTGCGGCTCGATGCCGTCCGGGAACTGCTTCTCGGTACGCTTGGCAATCTTCTCGGCCAGCTGCGGCTGCATCATGTTGCCGGTACGTTTCTCCAGCAGTTCTGCCAGGGAGATACCGTCGACCATATCCAGCGGGTCAATGACGTTGCCCTTGGATTTGGACATCTTCTGGCCTTCGTCGTCGCGGATCAGACCGGTCATGTAGACGGTCTTAAACGGCACTTGCGGCTTGCCGTTTTCATCTTTGATGAAGTGCATGGTCATCATGATCATGCGGGCAATCCAGAAGAAGATGATGTCGAAACCGGAAACCATCACGCTGGTTGGGTGGAACTGACGCAGCGCGTCGGTGTTTTCCGGCCAGCCCAGGGTAGAGAAGGTCCACAGTGCGGAGGAGAACCAGGTATCGAGTACGTCTTCGTCCTGGCGAAGCTGAATGTCGGCACCGAGGTTGTTTTCCTGACGCACTTCGTCTTCAGTACGGCCGACGTAGACGTTGCCGTCGTTGTCATACCATGCCGGGATACGGTGACCCCACCACAGCTGACGGGAAATACACCAGTCCTGAATATCGCGCATCCAGGAGAAGTACATGTTTTCGTACTGCTTCGGTACGAACTGAATGTCGCCGTTTTCAACCGCTTCAACCGCCGGTTTCGCCAGCACGTCGGCACGGACGTACCACTGGTCGGTCAGCATCGGTTCAATAACCACGCCGCCACGGTCGCCGTAAGGTACGGTCAGGTCGTGCGGTTTAATTTCTTCCAGCAGGCCCAGCGCATCAACGGCGGCAACCACCGCTTTACGCGCGGCAAAGCGCTCCAGCTTCTGGAACTCAGCCGGGATTTCATTGGAATAAACGTCGGACTCTTCGCCTTTGGTGTCGTACACTTCCGCGGTTTCACGGATGTCGCCGTCAAAGGTCAGAATATTGATCATCGGCAGGCCGTGACGTTTTCCGACTTCGTAGTCGTTAAAGTCGTGCGCCGGGGTGATCTTCACGCAGCCGGTGCCTTTTTCCATATCAGCGTGTTCATCGCCGACGATGGGAATGCGGCGGTTAACCAGCGGCAGAACAACAAATTTGCCAATCAGATCTTTATAACGCGGATCTTCCGGGTTGACGGCCACGCCGGTATCGCCCAGTACGGTTTCCGGACGGGTGGTGGCGACGACCAGGTAATCTTTACCATCAGCGGTTTTCGCGCCGTCAGCCAGCGGATAGCGGATGTGCCACATTGAGCCTTTCGACTCGCGGTTTTCCACTTCCAGGTCGGAAATCGCGGTGCGCAGTTTCGGGTCCCAGTTCACCAGGCGCTTGCCACGGTAAATCAGGTCTTCTTTGTACAGGCGAACGAAGACTTCTTTCACGGCATTGGAAAGACCTTCGTCCATAGTGAAGCGCTCGCGCTCCCAGTCAACGGAGTTGCCGAGACGGCGCATCTGGCGGGTGATGGTGCCGCCGGATTCCGCTTTCCACTGCCAGATTTTGTCGATAAACGCTTCGCGACCGTAGTCGTGGCGGGTTTTACCTTCTTCAGCGGCAATCTTACGCTCAACCACCATCTGGGTTGCGATACCCGCGTGATCGGTACCGGCCTGCCACAGGGTGTTTTTACCCTGCATGCGCTGGTAGCGGATCATGGTATCCATGATGGTTTGCTGGAAAGCATGACCCATATGCAAACTGCCGGTGACGTTCGGCGGCGGGATCATGATGCAGAAGGACTCTTTGCTTTCATCGCCGTTAGGTTTGAAATAGCCCTGCTTTTCCCAGTGCTCGTAAAGCGGCTGTTCGATATCTTGTGGGTTGTATGTCTTTTCCATTATTTCCAGGTTGCCGTATTCAGGTTAAAACCAGCCACGCGGTAAGCTTTGTAGCGATCGCGTGCCGATTGTTTCAAAGAATCTTCGTAAGGGACGAAGTCTATCACTTCTGTGAAAGCGGTGGCAAAATCTGCAAAGCCAACGCGCAAACTGATAAGCAGGTCGCGCGGGCTGCTGTTGCGTTTCTCCGGCCAGGCAATTTCTACCGGTGCGCCGCCTCTGGGGCCTTCACCTGCCAGATTATGCGGAACAAAGCTTTCTGCCGGTCTTGCCCACAGGGCTTCATCCAGTCGAAGAGCCTGCTTTTCGTTTTCGCAGGCGATCAGCACGCGCTTGCCAGCACGCCAACGTTCTGCGGCAATTTCACACACCAACTGCTCGACGGCGCTTAAGCCATCGTGTTGCGTGTCATTGTCCAGAAGATAGAAAGTTGCGTTTCTCATATATGGGGCTTCTTCTGGTGAATTTAAATGCGTTGCCATGATGCACAACCTTAGGCCGGATGGCGTTGCGCTTATCCGGCCTACGGGTCTTATTGCTTGTGCTTACCGCCTTACTCTTCGCCGTTAAAACCGGCACGATTGAGCAGGAACTGCGACAGCAGCGCCACCGGACGACCGGTTGCGCCTTTGGCTTTCCCTGAACGCCATGCGGTACCGGCGATATCGAGGTGCGCCCAGTTGTACTTACGGGTAAAGCGTGACAGGAAGCAGCCCGCGGTAATGGCGCCGCCAGGACGTCCGCCGATGTTCGCCATATCCGCAAAGTTGGACTCTAGCTGCTCCTGGTATTCATCACCCAGCGGCAAACGCCACGCGCGGTCGCCAGCCTGTTCGGACGCACCGATCAGCTCATGCGCCAGCGGGTTGTGGTTCGACATCAGTCCGGTGATGTGATGGCCCAGCGCAATCACGCACGCGCCGGTCAGGGTTGCGACGTCAATCACCGCTTCTGGCTCAAAGCGCTCGACGTAGGTTAATACGTCGCACAGGACCAGACGGCCTTCGGCATCGGTATTGAGAACTTCAACGGTCTGACCAGACATGGTGGTCAGCACGTCGCCTGGACGATACGCACGGCCACCCGGCATGTTTTCGCAGCCTGCCAGCACGCCGACGACATTGATTGGCAGCTGAAGCTCGGCCACCATGCGCATCACGCCATATACCGCTGCCGCGCCGCACATGTCGTATTTCATCTCATCCATGCCTTCGGCAGGTTTGATGGAGATACCGCCGGAGTCAAAGGTTAACCCTTTACCGACCAGCACGATCGGACGCGCGTCTTCGGATGGATTGCCTTTGTACTCGATGACCGACATCAGCGACTCATTCTGCGAGCCGTGACCGACGGCCAGATAAGAGTGCATGCCCAGCTCTTTCATCTGCTGCTCACCGATCACGCGGGTTACAACATTTTTGCTGTAGCTGTCTGCCAGTTGGCGCGCCTGAGAGGCAAGGTAGGCGGCGTTACAGATGTTCGGCGGCATGTTGCCGAGATCTTTTGCCGCTTTAATGCCGGCGGCGATCGCCAGACCGTGCTGGATCGCACGCTCACCGCTGGTCAGTTCCCGGCGGGTCGGTACGTTGAAGACCATTTTACGCAGCGGACGACGCGGCTCGCTTTTGTTGGTCTTCAGTTGATCAAAGCTGTACAGCGTTTCCTGTGCTGTCTCAACGGCCTGACGCACTTTCCAGTAGTTATTGCGCCCTTTGACATGCAGCTCAGTCAGGAAGCAGACGGCTTCCATTGAGCCAGTATCATTCAGCGTATTGATGGTTTTCTGAATGACCTGCTTGTACTGGCGCTCATCAAGCTCGCGCTCTTTGCCACAACCAATGAGGAGAATTCGCTCAGACAGAACGTTAGGAACATGGTGCAGCAACAGGGTTTGACCTGGTTTGCCTTCCAGTTCGCCACGACGCAGCAGTGCGCTGATGTACCCGTCGCTGATCTTGTCGAGCTGCTCTGCAATCGGAGAGAGACGGCGTGGTTCAAAGACACCCACGACGATGCACGCACTCCGTTGTTTCTCCGGGCTACCGCTTTTTACACTGAACTCCATGCACTACGCTCCTGAATCTTAAAGACAACGGCGGTGGCTACGGATAGAATTGCAAGCTTTCGTAACTCATACCCGCTGTTGCGGTGACTTCGTGTTAATCTTAACGTTATTACGGCATTGGCACGTCAGAACAATTTCTGAGAGGTGGATCCGTTGAGTATAATGATCTTAGCGACGATTTCGACGACTCAAGAGAATAAATGACGTTTAAGCCATGAAACAAGCTAAATTCCGGCAAAAGACGGGTTTTTACGGGCGTATTTAAAGTGATAATCATAAGATATCTGGTTCGGGAAACGCTCAAAAGCCAACTTGCGATCCTATTCATCCTGCTTTTGATCTTCTTTTGTCAAAAGTTAGTCAGGATCCTTGGTGCGGCGGTTGACGGTGATATCCCGGCGAATCTGGTGCTCTCGCTGCTGGGGCTGGGCGTGCCAGAAATGGCGCAACTTATCTTGCCATTAAGCCTGTTCCTCGGGCTGCTGATGACGCTGGGCAAACTGTATACCGAAAGTGAAATTACGGTCATGCACGCCTGCGGGCTGAGCAAGGCTGTCTTAGTGAAAGCGGCGATGGTGCTGGCGCTGTTTACCAGTATTATTGCGGCGGTCAACGTGATGTGGGCCGGACCGTGGTCCTCCAGACATCAGGACGAAGTCCTGGCGGAGGCGAAAGCGAACCCCGGTATGGCGGCGCTTGCTCAGGGGCAATTCCAGCAGGCGACTAACGGCGGCTCGGTGCTGTTTATCGAAAGCGTTGACGGCAGTAACTTCAACGATGTGTTCCTCGCGCAAATCCGCCCGAAAGGTAACGCCCGTCCTTCGGTGGTGGTAGCGGACTCCGGTCATCTTACTCAATTGCGCGATGGCTCTCAGGTCGTGACGCTGAACCAGGGGACGCGTTTTGAAGGGACCGCGCTGCTGCGCGATTTCCGCATTACCGACTTCCAGAATTATCAGGCGATTATCGGTCATCAGGCCGTGGCGCTGGATCCAAACGATACCGACCAGATGACCATGCGTACGCTATGGACGACCGACACCGATCGCGCCCGTGCGGAGCTGACCTGGCGTATCACGTTAGTATTCACCGTATTTATGATGGCGCTGATGGTTGTACCGCTGAGCGTGGTTAACCCGCGTCAGGGTCGCGTACTGTCCATGCTGCCAGCAATGCTGCTTTATTTGCTGTTCTTCCTGGTTCAGACATCGCTGAAGTCGAATGGCGGCAAAGGCAAGCTGGATCCGGTGTTCTGGATGTGGACGGTTAACCTGGCGTATCTGGCGCTGGCGATTGTGCTTAACCTCTGGGATACGGTGCCGATGCGCCGCTTACGTGCCCGTTTTATGCGTAAAGGAGCGGTATAATGCAGCCTTTTGGTGTACTTGACCGCTATATCGGTAAAACCATTTTCACCACCATCATGATGACGTTGTTCATGCTGGTGTCGCTCTCCGGGATCATCAAGTTTGTCGACCAGCTGAAAAAAGCCGGGCAGGGGAGCTACGATGCGATGGGCGCCGGGCTGTATACCCTGCTCAGCGCGCCGAAAGATATCCAGATCTTCTTCCCGATGGCGGCGCTGCTGGGTGCTTTGCTCGGGCTGGGCATGCTGGCGCAGCGCAGTGAACTGGTGGTCATGCAGGCTTCTGGCTTTACCCGTATGCAGGTGGCGTTGTCGGTGATGAAAACCGCGATTCCGCTGGTGTTGCTGACGATGGCCATCGGCGAATGGGTGGCGCCGCAGGGCGAACAAATGGCGCGTAACTATCGTGCGCAGCAGATGTACGGCGGTTCGCTGCTCTCGACCCAGCAAGGTTTGTGGGCGAAAGATGGCGACAGCTTTGTCTACATCGAGCGGGTGAAAGGTGACGCCGAGTTAGGCGGAATTAGCATCTACTCCTTTAACGACAAGCGCCGTCTGCAGTCCGTCCGCTATGCCGCAAGCGCGACGTTTGACCCGGAGCAGAAGGTCTGGCGTTTGTCGCAGGTGGATGAATCCAACCTGACCGATCCGAAGCAAATCACCGGCTCGCAGACGGTGAGCGGTACCTGGAAAACCAACCTTACACCCGACAAGCTCGGCGTCGTGGCGTTGGATCCTGATGCGCTCTCGATTAGTGGTCTGCATAACTACGTGAAGTACCTGAAGTCGAGCGGCCAGGACGCCGGACGCTACCAGCTCAATATGTGGAGCAAAGTCTTCCAGCCGCTGTCTGTGGCGGTAATGATGCTGATGGCGCTGTCGTTTATCTTTGGTCCGCTGCGTAGCGTCCCGATGGGCGTGCGCGTGGTGACAGGGATTAGCTTCGGCTTTGTGTTCTATGTGCTGGACCAAATCTTTGGCCCGCTGACGCTGGTGTACGGCATTCCGCCGATTATCGGCGCGTTGCTGCCAAGCGCCAGCTTCTTCCTGATAAGCCTGTGGCTGATGCTGCGTAAGTCCTGATATGCGTCCCTCCCGCTGTGCGGGAGGGACGCCTTCCTGCTAGCGTTTTCTCCCGCCCATCAAACTTCCCAACATGCCGCGGATTATCTGATTGGTGACCTGTCGCGCCGCGCTTTTCGCCACGCTTTGTACCACGCCATCGCGTTTGCCGCCGCGTGGTCCGGTGCTGCCAAACAGAATATCCTTCAATCCACCGAGAATACCACCGTCCACATCGATCGCTTTACCGTTGGCGGGAGGTGTATTTTGCTGCTCGGTACTGGCCTGCACGCCTTGCTGTAAACGCTCATAGGCAGACTCACGGTCGACCTGTTCTTCATATTTACCGTACAGCGAGGAGTGATTAATCAGCCCGTTACGCTCGTCATCCGTCACCGGTCCCATCCGCGAGCACGGCGCAATCACCATTGCTCGTTCAACCACAGACGGGCTGCCTTTAGCGTCCAGAAACGACACCAGCGCCTCGCCGGTTCCCAGTTCCTGAATGGCTTTTTCGGTATCAAATGCCGGGTTGGCGCGCATGGTTTGCGCGGCGGTTTTCACCGCTTTCTGATCCTTCGGTGTAAACGCGCGCAGGGCGTGCTGCACGCGGTTCCCCAACTGACCGAGCACGTTGTCTGGAATATCTGACGGGTTTTGCGAGACGAACCACACGCCGACCCCTTTCGAGCGGATCAGGCGGATCACCTGTTCGATTTTATCCAGCAGTACCTGCGGGGCGTCGTTGAACAGCAGGTGAGCTTCATCGAAGAAGAACACCAGTTTTGGCTTCTCCAGATCGCCTGCTTCCGGCAGCTGTTCGTACAGTTCGGAGAGCATCCACAGCAGGCTGGCGGCGTACAGTTTGGGCATCTGGTAGAGCTTCTCTGCGCTGAGGATGTTGATCATCCCTTTGCCGCTGGCGTCAGTTCGCATCCAGTCTTTGATGTCCAGCATCGGTTCGCCAAAGAAGTGCGCCGCACCCTGTTGCTCCAGCGACAGCAGTCCACGCTGGATTGCCCCGACCGAGGCGCTGCTGATATTGCCATACTGATTCTGGAAGGATTTGGCGTTATCGCCGATGTACTGGGTAATGGCTCGCAGGTCTTTGAAATCGAGCAGTAGCAGGCCCTGGTCATCGGCAATGCGGAAGATAATATCCAGCACGCCGGACTGTATGTCGTTGAGGTTCAGCAAACGGGCCAGCAGCAGCGGGCCGAGGTCAGATACTGTGGCCCGCACGGGGTGACCTTTTTCGCCGAAGATATCCCACACCGTGACCGGATTAGCATGCGGTTGCCAGTCGGTAATGCCGATATTTTTCAGGCGGGCGAGCAGCTTTTCAGAGGCCTGCCCTTCCTCGGCCACGCCGGTTAAGTCGCCTTTCACATCGGCCATAAATACCGGTACGCCAATTTCAGACAGCGATTCGGCCAGCTTCTGTAGCGTGACGGTTTTACCGGTCCCGGTCGCGCCGGTAATCAGTCCGTGACGGTTGGCCATGCCTGGCAGTAAAAACAGTTCGGTGTCCGGCGTGCGGGCAATTAGCAGGGGTGTGCTCATTGAGATTTCCTCCATTTATCTTGCCTGGAGTATAGGCAATGTCCATCAAAGAGAGTATGCGATGGCCGGAGAAAATGACTTAAAGCGTATTGCCGTGATAAATCTGGTACCCCAAATCCACGGTGTTGTGGTTATGGTCGTTGTTCTTGATTTTGCTCAGCAACATCTGCGCTGCCATGCGGCCAATGTCAAAACGCGGGGTGATCACGCTGGCGAGGCTTGGGATCATCTGCCTGCCCATTTCCAGCCCGTGAAAACCGGCAATTGAGATCTGTTCCGGAACGGCCAGATCGCGCTCGCGGCACAGTAGCAGCGCGCCCATTGCAATATCGTCGTTGGTGCAAAAAACGCCGTCTAAATCCGGATGCGCGGCGAGCGCGTCCCGCATCATCTGGGTGCCGAGATGGATGGATGAAATAGAACGCGGATTGACGCGCAGCGGCGCCAGACCCCGGCGCGTCATGGCATCGCAATAGCCGCGATAGCGCTGTTCATCGCGGACGTCGTCTTTCGAACCGAGATAGAGGATTTTGCGCCGCTGGCGTTTATCCAGCATGGTGCTGACCATATCAAATGCCGCCTGACGGTTATCGAAGCCTACTTCCATGTCCAGACGATCGCCCTGAATATCCATCAGCTCCACCACCGGAATGTTGGCTGAACGCAAAAACTTCACCGTGCGCAGGGTGTGATATTTCTCGGACAGGATAATGCCGTCGATATTGTATGACAGCAGATTGATTACCGACTCTTCCTCGGATTCCCGGTCGTAATTGTAGTTGGCGATCAGTGTCTGATAGTTATGATCCGAGGTGACCGACTTAATGCCGGCCAGAATGTCTGCGAACAGCTGGTTTTGAAACGAGGGGATCAGCACGCCAAGCGTATAGCTTTGCGCATTCAACAGCATCGCGGGCGCGCGGTTGGGGATGTAATTAATCTCCTCCATAATCTGCGCGATGCGTTCACCGGTTTCCTTTGCGACCTTTTTTGGCGAGCGAATGTAGCGGCTCACCGTCATTTTGGTCACGCCCGCCAGCGTGGCGATGTCTTGCAAAGAAATTCTGTGGTTCCTCATTTTCTCTCCAGTGCCGGGGAGCGCGGATCTGTGCTCCCCGGTGATGACCGTCTTAATGCAGAATGGCGTTCAGCGCCAGAACCCCCAGCAGCCCCATAATGGAAATCAGCGTCTCCATTACCGTCCAGGTACGCAACGTTTCCCCGACGCTGAGATTAAAATAGCCTTTAAACAGCCAGAATCCCGGATCGTTAACGTGGGAGGCAATCACGCTGCCCGCGCCGGTAGCCAGCACCATCAGCGCCGGGTCGGCATGAGTGACGTTGATAATCGGCAGCACCACGCCTGCGGTGGTGATCGCCGCCACGGTGGCTGAACCGAGAGCGATACGCAGCAAGGCGGCGACCGTCCAGCACATCAGCAGCGGAGAAAGCGACGTGCCGGTCATCAGGTGCGAGATATATTGCCCCACGCCGCTGTCGACCAGAACCTGCTTAAACGCACCGCCCCCGGCGATGATAAACACAATCATCGCAATCGCACCGATAGAGTCGCCAATGATATCCATAATTTGCTCGATCGTACGTCCGTTACGTCGACCAAGGGTAAAAATGGCGAGCACGATAGCGATAAATAACGCGACGGCAGGGTTACCGATAAACTCAAAGAACACCCGTACGCTGTTGGTTTTCGGCAGCGTGATTTCGCACACTGCGGCGACCGCCATCAGTATGACCGGGATTACCGCGGCAAAGATACTGTTCCAGAATGACGGCATCTCTTCTTCGGTGAACAGATGCGGGTTGAATAACCCTTCCGGCGGCGCTTTCTCAAAGCGGGTCAGCAGCTTAGAAAACAGCGGCCCGGCAACAATCACCGTCGGGATAGTAATAATAAAGCCGTACAGCAGGGTGGTGCCGAGATTAGCCTCGAAAATGGTGGCAATCGCGGTCGGCCCCGGATGCGGCGGCAGAAAACAGTGGGTCACGGACAGCGCAGCTACCATCGGGACGCCAACATACAGCAGCGGCAGGCCGGAAGAGGCCACCACCGTAAACACCAGCGGCAGCAGCAGAACAAAGCCGACTTCGAAAAACATCGCCAGACCTACCACCAGTCCGGTGATCACCAGCGCCCACTGCACGCGTTTCTTACCAAACGTGCCAATCAGCGTGGTGGCGATGCGCTGAGCCGCGCCGGTATCGGAAATCAGCTTACCGAGCATTGCACCGAAGCCAAGGATCATCGCCAGACCGCCGAGCGTCCCGCCGATCCCATTTTGTATTGAATGCAAAACGGCCTGGGCATCCATCCCTTCGGCAAAACCGACGACCGCCGCCACCAGGACCAGAGCAATAAAGCCGTTAACTTTAAAACCAATCATCAGGACCAGGAGCAGCGCGACGCCTGCCGCAATTATTATTAATGGCATAATCGTTTCTCTTATATCCCCGTCATACTGCAAGTTGCAGGTGTGTTGGCTACGCTCACTCACCCGAATCACTTACTCAAGTAAGCTCATCGGGTTCATTCACTTGCCGCCGTCCTGCAACTCGAATTATTTAGGGGTGGCCAAAAATGCAGCGCCTGGGCGCTGCGTGATGTTGCGTTGTGTTGTATCAGACGGCGACCAGCATGCCGCCATCGACAAACAACAGGTGCCCGTTAACAAAATCGGATGCTTTGGAAGAGAGAAAGACCGCTGCGCCAATCAGCTCCTGCGGATCGCCCCAGCGCGCGGCTGGCGTACGTTTGCACAGCCAGGCGGTGAAGGCTTCATCCTCGACCAGCGCTTTGGTCATCTCGGTTTTGAAGTAGCCCGGTGCGATACCGTTGACCTGGATATTGTGGCGCGCCAGCTCAACGCACATACCGCGGGTGAGCATTTTCACCGCGCCTTTTGAGGCGGCATACGGCGTAATGGTGTCGCGGCCCAGTTCGCTTTGCATGGAGCAGATGTTGATGACCTTCCCGGCCTGACGTTCCACCATGCGACGCGTTACTGCCTGCGAGACCAGGAACACCGCCGTCTGGTTAACGGCAATCACATCGTTCCAGTCCTGCTCCGGGAACTCGGTAAACGGATGTCGGCGCTGAATACCGGCGTTATTCACCAGCACATCGATTGGGCCAATGTCTTTTTCGATATGGTCGATGGCGGCATCAATGTCCTGTTTCTGCGTAACATTAAACGGCGCAGCAACGGCGCGGATCCCTTCCTGTTGCAGTTTGGCGACGGCAGCCTCCGCGCGCTCCGGCGTAATATCATTGACGATAATCTGCGCGCCATATTTACCCAGCCCGGTCGCCAGTAAATAACCAATACCCTGGGCCGAACCGGTGATCAGAATATTTTTGCCATCCAGTGAAAAAAGATCGTTCATTATGTTCTTCCTTATTTTTTTTCAGCAAAAACGAGCTGGACTTTCGCTGCCTGGGTTTTATCCCCGGCAAAGATCAGCGCCTGTTCAAGCTCGGTAAACGGATATTCGGCGCTGAGTAATGGCAGCGGATCGATAACGTTATTCGCCAGCCACGACACCGCGGTGTTGAACTCGGTGGTAAAGCGGAACGAGCCTTTGAGCGCGATCTCTTTGCCGATCAGCATCATCATCGGGAAGTCCGGTACCGCACCGCCCATACCGACCTGCATCATCACGCCTTTCGCGCGGGTGACCTCCAGGCAGGTGGTGATTGAGGACGGATGGCCAGAGACTTCGAAGCTGACGTCGAAGTAGCCTTTTTCTTTTTTCCACTCATCGAGCGAGTCCTGCTGTGGGTTAATCAGCGTGTCAGCACCCATCTGCTGGGCCAGCGACAGCGAGCGCGGGCTGATATCAGCACAGACAATTTCTGCTGCGCCGAGCGTTTTCACCGCGCTGACGATCAGGCAGCCGATAGGCCCCACGCCGGAGATAAACACGCGTTTGCCCTGCAGGTCTCCTGCTTCATGCGAGGCGTGGATCGCGACTGCCAGCGGTTCGGCAAAGGCCATGACTTTTTCATCGGCGTGCTGGGGGTAGGGGATGCACTGCGCGGTATCGACTGTTTTAAATCGGCTAAAGCCGCCGTCAACGTGGGGAAAATACATGGCGCTGCCAAAAAAGCGCATTTCCGTGCACTGGTTTTCTTCGTGCTGCAGACAGTATTTACAGTGGCCACAGGGCTTCGACGGATTAATAGCCACCGACTGACCTTCATGTAATTCTTTTGAGTCGCTGTGCACCACTTTACCAATAACTTCATGGCCTAAAATCATCGGTGCTTTAACGGTAAAATTACCGACTTTTCCTTCCTGATAATAATGTAAGTCGGAACCACAAATTCCGCCGCGGGTAATTTGTACCAGCGTTCCTTTATTATTCCATTCAATATTTTGGTCGGTAATGGCAACAGTTTTCTTACCCGCGACAACGCAGGATTGGGTTTTGACTTGCATAAATGCCTCACTGGTCAGGTAGTAACCTCGGCAGCATTTAAACGGTTTTGATTGTTATTATTTGTGATAAAGATCACGCTGGAAAATTGTTACACTACAATGTTACGCATAACGTGATGCGCCTTGTAAATCTGCTCAGCCACGCCGAAAAAAGGTGAATTCTGCAATGTGGAAGGCGTAGTATCGCGCCATGGAATATGAATCTGGAGTTTTTTCAATGGCCGGGGAAAGTTATATTTTAATGGGCGTTTCGGGTAGCGGTAAATCTTTAATTGGCAGCAAAATTGCTGCGGTATTATCGGCTAAATTCATTGATGGTGACGATCTCCATCCGGCCAAAAATATTGATAAAATGTCTGAAGGTATTCCATTAACCGATGAAGACCGACTACCGTGGTTAGCGCGATTAAATGACGCTTCATACAGTTTATATAAAAAGAATGAGACCGGGTTTATTGTCTGCTCGTCATTAAAAAAACAGTATCGCGATATATTGCGGCAGGGCAGTCCGAATGTGCATTTTTTGTGGCTGGACGGCGATTACGAGACCATTCTGGCGCGCATGCAGCGCCGGGCAGGGCATTTTATGCCGGTGGGATTACTCAAAAGCCAGTTCGATGCGCTGGAGTGCCCGCAGGAGGACGAACGTGATATTGCCCGCATCGACGTGAACCATGACATCGAGCATGTGACGGAACAGTGCCGCCAGGCGGTGCTCGCGTTTCGTAACAGGCAATAAGCTCAGCCCCTTGCGGGACTGAGCCTTGCATCAGAAGTCGGCTTTCAGCACCACGCGGTAGCGGGCTTTGCCGTCACGCACGTGCTGGATAGCTTCGTTAATTCGCGACATCGGGTACAGTTCGGTGGTGGGCGACACCTTGCTGCGCCCGGCAAACTTCATCAGCTTGCGCAGTTCGAACGGCGTACCGGTTGCCGAACCGGAGATGCTGCGATCGCCGGCAATTAAGGTGAACGCTGGCACCGGCAGCGGCTTCAGCACCGCGCCGACGGTATGGAAGTTACCACCGTAGGCCAGCGCTTCAAAATACGGCTGCCAGTCGAGATCGACGTTAACCGTGTTAATAATGAGATCGAACTGGCCCGCCAGCGCTTTTAGCGCATCCGGATCGCGGCTGTTAACCACCTTATCCGCCCCCATCGCCAGCACTTCCTGCTCTTTCGCCGGATTGGAGCTGAACGCGGTCACTTCGCACCCCATCGCGTGTAACAGCTTAATGGCGATATGCCCCAGGCCGCCGATGCCGATCACCCCAACGCGGCTGGTGGCGGTGATATGGTGCATCAGTAGCGGTTTGAACACCGTGATACCGCCGCACAGCAAGGGACCCGCCGCCGCCAGATCGATGCTTTCCGGCAGCGGGATCACCCACTGCCAGTCGGCCCGCAGCTTCTCGGCAAAGCCACCGCGATTGAGAATAGTGGGAACGGAACCTTCGAGACAGTTAATCTGATTGCCGCTGATACAGGCGTCGCAGTGCCCGCAGCTGCGCGCCGTCCAGCCAATGCCGACACGCTGACCAACCTTCAGACCTTTATCTTGCGCCGCGCTGCCGAGCGCCGCCACGCGACCAATCACCTCATGCCCGGCAACCAGCGGATACTGAGAGAACCCCCATTCGTTGTCGATCATCGACAAATCGGAATGGCAGATACCGCAGTAATCGACCTGGACTTCGACATCTTCCGGCTTAAGCTCGCCCGCATCATATTCATAGAGTTCGAGTTCGCTGCCCGCCGCTTTTGCGGCGTAGCTTTTTATCATCGACATCGTGTTTCCCTCAGTGTGGTGTTGAACTGGAAGTGTAGAGCATGGGGAAACGGGACGCTTCGCAGAAGGGGGGATTAATAAGGGGACAAACTGTGACGATGGTTGCAGGTGAGAAAGGGAATGCTGAAATTTTCAACACTTAGCGAGTCAGGCACACGCTGGTGCTTGCATGGTGGCGCATGACAGGTATAATCCACAACGTTTTCCGCATCCCTTCCGTGCCGGAGTGGCGAAATCGGTAGACGCAGTTGATTCAAAATCAACCGTAGAAATACGTGCCGGTTCGAGTCCGGCCTTCGGCACCATTAGTACTTCCAAGACCATCCGAGAAAGTCCAATTATCCCTTAAAAATCAATGCTTGCAGCGATTTTTACGTCCTGAGTCGTCCGAGGTTGTCCGTTGAAATCCGGATGTCATTGGGGGCATAATTGGGGGCATCTTAACTTCGATTAGAAATGTGCCCCCAAATGAAGCTCAACGCCAGACAGGTCGAGACCGCAAAACCAAAAGACAAAACCTATAAAATGGCCGATGGCGGCGGTTTGTATCTCGAGGTTTCGGCCAAGGGTTCTAAATACTGGCGCATGAAATACAGACGCCCCTCAGACAAAAAAGAGGATCGCCTTGCTTTTGGTGTTTGGCCTACTGTGACTCTTGCTCAGGCAAGAGCAAAGCGCGATGAAGCTAAAAAGCTGTTAGTGCAGGGCATTGATCCAAAAGCCGAACAGAAAGAAGCTCTGGCCGAGAATTCGGGGGCTTATACTTTCGAAACCATTGCCCGTGAATGGCATGAAAGTAACAAGCGCTGGAGTGAAGACCATCGATCGCGTGTTCTTCGCTACCTTGAGCTTTATATCTTTCCTCATATCGGTTCGTCCGACATTCGCCAGCTCAAAACCAGCCACCTGTTAGCCCCGATTAAAAAAGTTGATGCCAGTGGTAAGCATGATGTTGCTCAACGCCTGCAACAGCGCGTTACGGCCATTATGCGTTATGCCGTACAGAACGATTACATCGACTCAAATCCAGCCAGTGATATGGCCGGTGCGCTATCGACAACCAAAGCGCGACATTACCCCGCTTTACCCTTCAGCCGGTTCCCAGAGTTTCTTGCTCGTCTTGCTGCATATCGTGGCCGCGTAATGACACGGATCGCGGTCGAGCTTTCCTTACTAACTTTTGTGCGTTCCAGTGAATTACGTTTCGCGCGTTGGGATGAGTTCGACTTCGATAAATCTCTCTGGCGAGTACCTGCAAAACGAGAAGAGATTAAAGGCGTGCGTTACTCGTACCGTGGCATGAAGATGAAAGAGGAACATATCGTTCCGCTTAGTCGGCAGGCGATGATTTTGTTAGAGCAGCTTAAGCAGATTAGTGGTGATAAGGAGCTGCTGTTCCCGGGGGATCATGATGCAACCAAGGTCATGAGTGAAAACACGGTAAATAGCGCATTGCGTGCGATGGGCTATGACACGAAAACCGAGGTCTGCGGGCATGGGTTTCGGACGATGGCGCGTGGTGCTTTGGGTGAGTCAGGTTTATGGAGTGATGATGCTATTGAACGGCAGTTGAGCCACTCAGAGCGTAATAATGTACGTGCTGCTTATATTCATACTTCGGAGCATCTGGACGAGCGACGGTTAATGGTGCAGTGGTGGGCAGATTATCTTGACGCTAATCATAAATGTTTAATAACACCTTATGATTTTGCAAAAAAAAACTAAGAAGGGCAAAGAATATAACCCTTTGCCCTAATATGATTATGGGAATTTTTTCCTTAGCTCATTCAGTTTGTTAATATCACTATCTAATATTTTTTTTGCACACTCATTGCAGTAATAATCAGAACCCAGCCCATTTTTAACTTTTAAACGTGGGCTGCCTTGTATCAGGGTATGACTTGCGTTGCCCTGACACTTGTGGCTTCTTTTTGCTGTGTCAAAAGAAGAAGCTGTAATAAGAGATTTAATTCTTCCCATTTTTAATAACCTCGCTAACTTCCCCAATGATTTTATCAATGTTGGATTCAATCATGTCCAATTGTGAGCGACTGAAATCGGAACGACTGCCACTGGGCATATTTACAAGTGTATTTATTTTTTTATCAATTAGGCTTTTTACGTAAATCAAATTTGTCTTCTGAAAAGTACGATCGAGTCCCTTAGCGTTAGGGTTTATATTTTTTTCGCCTAGTAGTTTTCTGGCTTCATTCATTGCAAGAGAGTCTAAGCTGCTGCGCTTAGCCTGTCTCTCTCTTTGCTTTGTAACGTAAATTGGTTCTAAAGACTTAAACGCTAGGCTTACTTCCTCTTCAGAATAACCTTTTCTTTGCAGCGTTTTTAATGCCTCAAGCGCTTCGGTATCTTCATAAAGACTAATTTCTTCGAGTGTTACATCCGTTTGCGATTTCACTTCTATCTTATCAGTATCATCACCAGAAGTTGGTTCGATTGTCCTGGTGTCTCCGCCTTTATCAGGGGTGAAATCTTCAAGAGGTAATAATTGATCAAAAAACTCCTTGTCTGCTTCACTAAATTGCTGAAAATCGCCCCATTGTTTTGCAATGTTTGCTCCAGCATGAAAAACTACTACTCCTTGATTTAATATGCTTTGGGCATTATTTTGTTCAATCACCCGCATTATACGCCCTACGAACTGAACGAAAGGTGATAAGTTATTAAATATACTGAATATTGCTGCAACAGAAAGATATGGGTGATCAAATCCTTCTCCAAGTTTCCTGACTTGAACAATCACATCTAATTCATGTTGGTTTAGCTTATTCATTACTCTCTGGTTAAATGCGCTATCCTCGCGAGAATGAACATAATCAGCTCTCAATCCTCTTGCTCTGTATGCCTCAACAATTTGTCGGCAATGGTCATAATTTAACGCTGAAGCTATAATTTTTAATTTATTTTCGCTCGTTTCTTCTCTTAGTCTATTTAATTCGTGAATAGAAGCATCGATAATGGTTGTTAATGTTTCTTTCGATGTGACTATACCTCTTCTGAATTTCGCATCTTCCTCTCCGAGTCTTTTTACTTCATCCAATGTTATCTCTACTTCCACACCACTTTCGTCCCTCACAAACTTTAATGTCTTAGGGTTTAATTGTACTGCCTTCAATCTTTTTACATATCCATTTTTGATCGCTTTGAATATTGGATAAGTATAGATTATTTCCCCTGCCATTAATTGACCGTCAGCACGTAATGGTGTGGCGCTATAATTAACGATAAAAGCTTTAGGGAAATGTTTTTTTAATGACATAAAGCTACTTGCGACACTGTGATGGCCTTCATCGAACAAAATCAAATCAAAGAAATCATTTGGCAAGTCCTTCAACCATCTATTTTCATGACCTCCTTGAAGCTGTTGTATATTTGTAATTACAACTTCCGCTTCTTCTAAATCAGATAAGTTGGCATCGTCACCTCTAATCTCCACTGGTTCAGGATAATTGTTGTCAGATATTATTTTACACTTACGATAAAACATTGTCTGATTACTTGGATCGAAATCTTTAAGTAGCTGTGATGAAATATGCAAGCCAGGTGAAATAACCAATGTACGTTTAGATTTAAAAGCAAATGGTGTTATTGTTATACATCCTGACTTACCACATCCTACTGGAAGAATTATCCCCACCTCCTTTTGAGTTTTATCCTGATCTTCATAATGAGATTCAAGCGCTCTAAATGCCTCAATTTGAGGGGTTCTAATTTTATCGTTACCATGAATGTTTACATTTTTTGAAGCAAAAGCATTAGTCATTGCAACTCCTTTTACTAATTTATTTTTACTGTGTGAATAGATATTCATAAACTTATTTACCTAATAAATCCACTTATTTTATTTCATTTAAAATCATGCGGTTAGGTGTCTTTTGTGATTGTGATCAAAAAAAAGCAGTAAGGACTTAAAAGTTCCAGGACGAATGCACTTCAAGTTTAAAAACACTTGTGACTCGCGTGATGATAGATGTCAGACATTCAGCTTAAATTTGTGTGCAGCATTGAAAGTATGGGGGCATTTAAGGAATGAGAGGAAATAAAGAGCGTACTAATGTGGCGCGCAATGCTCTCCCCGCCACGCCTGCCCGCTTAAGGGGCCGCTTTTAATGCAGGTGCAAAGGCGGCCTCAGGCCGCGCCGGGACTGGCGCAGTCAGGGAGTACAGGAACGGGAAAGCGCATGCAAAACCATGCACCCTTTGGATGCATGGCTTAATTCGGGAAAAATTGCGGGAATTACGGGGATTTTTTGACAGGCTACTGCGCCGCCAGTTCGGCGCGTCGACGGGTGTAAATCATGCTCTGGGCAGGGGTGAATTTTTCACGATTATCATCCCGCGAAGGCGCGTCAGGCCTGTATCCGATGGCCGTTAAAATATCGCTATCCTGTGCAGAATAATTAATTTCATTTCCAGCGGTCAGCCAGACGGAAAGAGCTTCTCGCAGGTATGCTACTGAACGGTCAAGCGCACGGTTTTTTATCATCGTGGGCTGGTTTTTAATCCCCATTAGCTCCGGTGCCAGTGCGGCGGTCAGCTCTGCGCCGTTCTGCTGCATAAAATCATGCAGCCGGTTACGGATGCTGATGCGCTGCACCTCCTCATGCGAGAAGATGTAGCGACCGGCGGCCTGATTAACTTCCCATTTTTTTACGTCAATCAGGTCACGCAGCGTCTGTAATCTGCGGCAGCCTGATGCATTGTCATCCAGCAATAATGTCTGATATTCCTGCTCTGCGGCGGCCAGTTCGGTTTTACGGTTCAGCCACGCGGTTTTGTTCGTCTGGCAGGCTTCAAACGCCTGCTGTAATGTCAGGGTGGTCACGGGTTGTCTCTCCTGATTAATGGCGGAACGGCGAGCTGTAGCAGCCTTTTACCCGACGGGGTGCCACAGGGGCTGTCGGCACCGGCGCGGTTTTCTCATCGACGACCGGCGAGCGTATCACTTCAAAAATCGACTCATGCGTTTTAAATGTCGCCGAGCAGTGTACGTTCTGGCACTGCAGGTAACTCTCTTTGACGCTCTCCGACATATAGCGGCTGGTGCGAACATGGGCCGCCGTGCGGCAGAAAGGGCAGCGCATCATGACAGTAACCCTCGTGCTTTCAGGTCAGCTTCACGTTCCCGCATTTTTTCCTGCCAGACTTTACGCTGGCCGGGCGTGGTCGCAACGTCATGCTCCATATGCGGCAGCGAAGAGGCTGACAGACCTGTTTTAAACAGCACAGGTTCATCAATCAGACGGATATTGCAGCCCTTCACGGCCTGTTCAAGCCACGCTTTCACCTGCTGCATTACAACTTTTTCCGGTTCGGTATATCCCTGATGCCCGGTGGTATTAGCAAGCGGGTTATTCAGAACCAGTATGTTGAGCTTCATTGCCCTGACCAGCGCGTTACAGGTATCACGCAGGGCAACATTGAGCTCATGCTCTGCGTACTGGCTGAGAACACCGTGATGTTCCTGACGATACGCTCTGGCCGTCCGGTCACACGCTCCTTTAAGGCTGTCCAGCTCAAAAGACAGAACCTCAGCCATATTGTCACATTCCTGCGCAAGTTCCCGCCGTGCCACGCGCGCCAGATGGTGTTGTTTAAGTTCGTCGGTAATGACAGCACCACCGGCACGAAAGGCGGTGCGCCAGGCTCCGGAATCATTGCCGTTTTCCTGCTCCAGTTCATTTTTTTGCGTTTGCACCTGACTGATGGCCGTCGCGGTTTCGTCCATACGTCGGGCATTGGAGAGATGCGCCGAGCGGGCAGTCTCAAGGCGTTCCATTGCAGGTTTAAGGTAGTCGGGAATAACAGCGGTCTGAGTCATGTCGGGTCTCCTCTTCGTTTCAATCTGAGGAGATTCTGCCGCGCCAGACACAACAACACGATTCATTGCCGTTGTGGCAAAAATGGCACAAACAGACCTTAAAACCCGGCTGGCCAGAGAAAGGTCTCAGGAAAACCTTACTCACTGTTTGTTTTTTTACTTATAACTATTCACTACTGTTCACTGAAAAGAAAAAGACAAGTAATACAGTAAGATAAAGGGTGAACAGTTGAGGGTGTAACTGTTCACCGGCTGTTCACTACTGTTCACCTTTCTGTTTTTCTCTGCCGATACCTTTTAGACTTTATTTAGATTAAAAATCAAAAATATATAACTAAAGGAAATATAAATTGCTGCATTGTAATGCAGTGATTTGCATCTGTTTGCCAGCGTTTGCCTTTGTTTGCCATAGCGAAAAGTCAATGTTTGTTTCCACGAAAATCTCACATGACCTGAGGAAAAATATAGACATAATAAGGAGCTACCCGAAGCCGGACGGACACGACCGGCACTGTATGGACTTTATGAGGTAGCCCGATGCACACCGCTTTTTCTTCCCCGTCTTCTGCCCCTGCCGCCCCGCTGATGCCGGTCTCTGATGTCGTTCAGGAGCGTTTTATCCGTCTGCCCGAAGTGATGCATTTATGCGGCCTGTCCCGGTCGACCATTTACGACCTCATCAGCCGCGAGGCATTCCCGAAACAAATATCCCTCGGCGGAAAAAACGTGGCGTGGGCGCAGTCTGAAATTACTGCATGGATGGCTGACCGCATTGCCGAACGCAACCGGGGTTATGACGCATGATGATTCCCGTTCTGCAAAAAGCCCCTTTTTCTGGCTTGCTTCTTTTCGCCGTTTCCAGGTATAGTTTTCCCGCTGTCGCAAAATCGACAGCCGGGCGTAGGAACCCGTGTTACTTATTGGCGACACCAGACGCGCCAAGCGTCTTTTTTTATGTCGTTGCTCAGGCACACCCATTTTTCGGGCTGTGGTGCTTATACCTTAGCCCCTGTCAGATAATGGTGATCCGGGCGGGGCAGCCTTCGGGCTGGCCGGTTTCCAATAAGGCCGGTATTCCTACCCCCGTCCGGGTCACCACCCATGAGCGTAGGAACTCCGGTGGTGGCAATAACCGCTACTTATTGGAGGTTGCCCTTATGGCTACGACCCTCACCCCGTCACACCCGCAGTTTGTCTTTGTGTTTGCCGCCGTTCGTCGCGCAGACCGTAAACCCCGTATTTATATGCTCCGCACCGTTGCCGGTGATGAACACGCTGCACGCCTTTCCCTCGTTCGTGATTACGTCCTCTCGTTCGCTGGCCGTCTGCCGGTTGCGGAGGTGCGCGCATGAGACACACCACCATTACCGCCCGTGACCTCGAATGCCTGGAGCATATGCGCAATGTCGGCCAGCTCGTCGGCGAACTAATGCAGGTACAGGACTGCGCCACTATTCGTCGTGACCCGGCGCAGCAGTTACAGCTTACCTCCGTGATTTACCTCATGACCGCCCAGCTCGACGGCGTGGTTGAGCGCTGCAATCAGCGCTGGCTGACCGGGGAGGGCAATGTATGAAAAATTCATTATCCCCCGTTCTGCGTGCTGCGCTTTACCGCCGCGCAGTCGCCTGTGCCTGGCTGACCCTGTGCGAACGTCAGCACCGCTATCAACATCTCACCCTCGATGCACTGGAAAGCGCCATTGCTGTCGGGCTGGAAGGCTTCTATCTGCGCCAGTACGGCGAGGAAAAAGGCCGCCTGATTGCCTGTGCCCTGTTGGAAGATTTAATGGAAGCCGGGCCACTGAAAGCCGTACCGTCGCTGTCCTTTCTCGGGCTGGCCGTGATGGATGAACTCTGCGCCCGTCACATTAAATCGCCGGTACTGCACTGAGGGAGAAAATAACGATGAAAATGAACGTAACGGAAACCGTAAAACAGGCATGCGGCCACTGGCCACGCATTCTCCCGGCGCTGGGTGTGAAGGTCATTAAAAACCGGCATCAGGCCTGCCCGGTATGCGGCGGCTCCGACCGCTTTCGCTTTGACGATAAAGAGGGGCGCGGCACGTGGTTCTGTAACCAGTGCGGCGCGGGTGATGGCCTTAAACTGGTTGAGAGGGTATTCGATGTATCTGCCTCAGAGGCCGCCCAAAAGGTGAATGCTGTCACCGGCAACCTGCCGCTGGTTGCCCCGGAGGTGATTGCGGCCGCAGAGGCTGAAACCGATGCCGACCGCAAAGCGGCGGCCGAGCTGGCCGAGAAACTGATGGAGAAAACCCGACCGGCCACCGGCAACGCCTACCTTACCCGAAAGGGCTTCCCCACTCTGGAATGTCTGACGCTCACCGTCATGCATAAAACCGGCGGCGTGACATTCCGCGCCGGTGATGTGGTTGTCCCGCTGTATGACAATACCGGGGCGCTGGTTAACCTTCAGCTTATTAATTCTGACGCTCTCAAACGCACCCTGAAAGGCGGTCAGGTCAAAGGGGCGTGTCATATCATCGAAGGGAAAAAACAGGCAGGAAAACGCCTGTGGATTGCGGAGGGCTACGCGACCGCGCTCACCGTGCATCACCTGACCGGGGAAACCGTCATGGTGGCGCTGTCCTCCGTGAACCTCCTTTCTCTGGCGAGCCTTGCCCGTCAGAAACACCCGGCGTGTCAGATTGTCCTCGCCGCCGACCGTGACCTTAACGGCAACGGCCAGAGTAAAGCCGTTGCGGCCGCAGGAGCCTGCGAGGGCATTGTCGCCCTGCCACCGGTGTTCGGTGACTGGAATGATGCGTTTATTCAGAAAGGCGAGGAGGCCACGCGGAAAGCGATTTATGAGGCCATCCGGCCACCGGCTGACAGTCCTTTCACTACCATGAGCGAGGCAGAATTTACCGCCATGAGCACCAGTGAAAAAGCGATGCGGGTGCATGAGCATTACGGCGAAGCGCTGGCCGTGGATGCAAACGGTCAGCTCCTGTCCCGCTATGAGGCCGGGATATGGAAAATCATTCCGCCGTCGGACTTTGCCCGCGATGTGGCCGGTTTGTTCCAGCGTCTGCGCGCGCCGTTCTCGTCAGGGAAAATTGCCTCGGTGGTGGAGACCCTGAAACTGATTATTCCGCAGCAGGACGCCCCGGCACGGCGTCTGATTGGCTTTCGCAACGGCGTACTCGATACCGCCACCGGCACATTCAGCCCGCACCATAAATCGCACTGGCTGCGCACACTCTGTGATGTCGATTTTACCCCGCCGGTGGAGGGCGAAACGCTGGAAACCCATGCACCGGATTTCTGGCGCTGGCTCGACCGTGCCGCCGGTGGCAGACCGGAAAAACGAGACGTGATACTTGCCGCCCTGTTTATGGTGCTGGCGAACCGTTACGACTGGCAGCTCTTTCTCGAAGTGACCGGGCCGGGCGGCAGCGGGAAAAGTATTCTGGCCGAAATTGCGACCATGCTCGCGGGGGAAGATAACGCCACGTCGGCCACCATCGAAACGCTGGAATCACCGCGTGAACGTGCTGCGCTGATTGGCTTCTCGCTAATTCGTCTGCCTGACCAGGAAAAGTGGAGTGGTGACGGGGCAGGACTCAAGGCAATCACCGGCGGCGACGCGGTATCGGTCGACCCGAAATACAAGGATGCGTACTCCACCCATATTCCGGCGGTGATTCTGGCCGTGAACAATAACCCGATGCGCTTTACCGACCGCAGCGGCGGTGTTTCCCGTCGCCGGGTGATACTGCATTTCCCGGAACAGATTGCCCCGGAAGAACGCGACCCGCAGCTTAAGAATAAAATCGCCCGCGAGCTGGCCGTCATTGTGCGCCAGCTAATGCAGAAGTTCAGCGACCCGATGACCGCGCGCACACTGCTCCAGTCACAGCAGAATTCCGACGAGGCGCTCAGCATCAAGCGCGACGCCGACCCGACATTTGATTTTTGTGGATATCTGGAGGCGCTGCCGGAACCTGAGGGGATGTATATTGGCAATGCCAACATTATTCCGCGTCAGCCGCGCCTGTATCTGTATCATGCCTATCTGGCGTATATGGAGGCCCACGGCTACAAGAATACGCTCAGCCTCACCATGTTCGGCAAGGGGCTGCCAGCGATGCTGAAAGAGTATGGGCTAGGTTATGAGAAGCGCCGAAAAAATCAGGGCATACAAACTAATCTCGCACTAAGAGAGGAAAGCAACGCCGACTGGCTGCCGAAATGTGATGACCCTGTAGCAAAATAACCTACCCTGACCGGCAATCGCCGGTCTTTTTTTACCTGCAAAACGGCAAAAGTGAACAGTAAAGTGTTCACTGTTCACCAACCGTTCACCGCGTAACATAATGAATTTTATAAATAAAAAAACACAGTGAACAGTGTGAACAGTTTTTCTGAAAAAAAAGTTTTTTCTGTTCTGGTTTGGATCCGTGCAACGGATCCAAACCGAATAGAGGATTTGTTATCTTTTCCCAGATAAACCAATTAGTTGAGCTTAAAAACATCAAAATAAATGGTGGGGGCACAAAAGGGGGCACTTCGAAGTGTTGTTTATATTTTTTTGTTGTTTTTCATTGTGTTACATGGTGATTTGAGTCCGGCCTTCGCACCATACAAAGCTTTTTTCAAGTCTATTAACGTCTACTTTAGTCCATAAAAACAGCAAGTTAAGCAGGTTTCTGGCTTTTCTTAGTCTGTCTACGTCTACTCAATTCCTTGAACATATACCAACTGATGATGGTATAACTGATGGTATTCCCGGTTCGATTGATTTTGGTACCAACACTGGAGGTATCAACTGATGGCTCTCACGGATATCAAAGTTAGGACTACCAAGCCCTCTGACAAACCCTTAAAACTTACTGATGGGCAGGGTATGCACCTGCTGGTCAACCCCAATGATTCAAAATACTGGCGTTTACAGTATCGCTTTAATGGAAAGCAAAAGATTCTGGCATTAGGTGTCTACCCTACGGTGTCACTTAGCGAAGCTCGCAGAAAAAGAGATGTAGCCAAAAAGTTGGTATCTGATGGTATCGACCCTTCTGAGAAGAAAAAAGCAGACAAGATCGAGCAAAGCGAAGCCCTGACATTCGAAGCTGTTGCAAGGGACTGGCATACTGCCTGTAAAAGGAAATGGTCAGATTCCCATAGTGAGAGGGTTTTAAAGAGCCTTGAAGATAACCTTTTCTCTTCCATAGGAAAGAGAAAAATAGCCGAGCTTAAAACCAAGGATCTCCTCGTTCCGATCAAGGTTGTTGAAGCTTCTGGACGGTTAGAAGTAGCAGCCCGTCTACAACAACGAACCACAGCAATTTTGCGATATGCCGTCCAGAATGGCTTAATTGACTATAATCCGGCCCAAGAAATGTCTGGGGCTATTGCTGTAGCAAAAAGAACCCACAGGCCAGCTTTGCCATTCGAACGATTCTCAGAACTCTTAGAACGAATTGATAACTTCAAAGGTAGGAAACTCACGAAGTTAGCCGTAAAGCTGACATTGCTCATTTTCATTCGTTCCAGTGAACTCAGATTCGCAAGATGGTCGGAAATCGATTTCGAGAATGCAATGTGGACTATTCCCGCTGAACGAGAACCATTACCCGGAGTGAAACATTCGCACCGTGGTTCGAAAATGCGAACTCCACACCTTGTTCCTTTGAGTTGTCAGGCATTGATTGTGTTGACGGAAATTCAAGAGATCAGCGGTGATCATAAACTCGTGTTCATTGGCGACCATGATTTCAGAAAGCCTATGAGTGAAAATACGGTAAACAAGGCTTGAAGTGGAATACTAAATCTGGCCACCTGAATAGAGGTGATATGCTCACCTCAGAACAACACAGGTGCCATAATGAAAAAAAGAAATTTCAGCGCAGAGTTTAAACGCGAATCCGCTCAACTGGTCGTTGACCAGAATTACACCGTGGCAGATGCAGCCAGCGCTATGGATGTCGGCCTTTCCACAATGACGCGATGGGTGAAACAATTACGTGATGAGCGGCAGGGAAAAACACCAAAAGCCTCTCCCATTACCCCGGAACAAATTGAAATCCGTGAGCTCAGGAAAAAGCTACAACGTATTGAAATGGAAAATGAAATATTAAAAAAGGCTACCGCGCTCTTGATGTCAGACTCCCTGAACAGTTCTCGATAATCGGGAAACTCAGGGCGCGTTATCCTGTGGCCACTCTCTGCCATGTGTTCGGGGTCCATCGCAGCAGCTACAAATACTGGAAAAACCGTCCTGAAAAGCCAGACGGCAGACGGGCTGTATTACGCAGCCAGGTACTTGAACTGCATGGCATCAGCCACGGCTCTGCCGGAGCAAGAAGCATCGCCACAATGGCAACCCAGAGAGGCTACCAGATGGGGCGCTGGCTTGCTGGCAGACTCATGAAAGAGCTGGGGCTGGTCAGTTGCCAGCAGCCGACTCACCGGTATAAGCGTGGCGGCCATGAGCACGTTGCTATCCCGAATCATCTTGAGCGACAGTTCGCCGTAACGGAACCAAATCAGGTGTGGTGCGGTGATGTGACCTATATCTGGACGGGTAAGCGCTGGGCGTACCTCGCCGTTGTTCTCGACCTGTTCGCAAGAAAACCAGTGGGCTGGGCCATGTCGTTCTCGCCGGACAGCAGGCTTACCATGAAAGCACTGGAAATGGCATGGGAAACCCGTGGTAAGCCCGTCGGGGTGATGTTCCACAGCGATAGTAATAATGCCGATGTCAGTCTTTACCACCACTTAGTTTGCCGTTTAACCAGATTGGTGTGATTACTGATGCAGTGAAGACCTTCCCGCATCCTGACTCACACAGCGATCGACCTTTTGTGTCCTGCCCTGGACCCGTCGGTTGCCGGAAGCGCCTTCATGCGAGGCATCTCCTCACCGATGCGCGTGACTCAAGAAGGGCCTGACGGCTTGTCTCGTTACTGTCCTGTCCGGGTTATCTGTCTGGAGATTCAACTCTGTTTCCTCACAGGAGCTCTGTCATGGTTGATAAAGTTACCGAAGCTGCCGTTGTGGGTGGCGTGGATACACATAAAGATTTGCACGTTGCCGCTGTCGTAGATCAGAACAATAAAGTCCTTGGGACTCAGTATTTCTCCACAACACGACAAGGTTACCGGCAGATGCTGGCATGGATGACCTCGTTTGGGACATTAAAGCGAATTGGTGTTGAGTGCACAGGTACCTATGGTTCCGGTTTGCTTCGTTATTTTCAGAACGCCGGGTTAGAAGTTCTTGAGGTGACTGCTCCAGACCGGATGGAGCGACGCAAACGGGGTAAAAGTGACACAATTGATGCTGAATGTGCCGCTCATGCAGCATTCTCAGGCATCAGGACAGTTACTCCCAAAACGCGTGATGGCATGATTGAGTCCCTGCGGGTATTAAAAACTTGCCGAAAAACAGCAATATCAGCCCGCAGAGTCGCTCTCCAGATTATCCATTCAAATATTATCTCTGCCCCGGATGAATTACGTGAACAGCTCAGAAATATGACGCGCATGCAGCTCATCAGGACCCTGGGTTCCTGGAGACCTGATGCCAGTGAATACCGCAATGTAACCAACGTTTATCGCATTTCATTAAAGTCCCTTGCCCGACGCTATCTCGAGTTACATGACGAAATCGCTGATCTGGATGTCATGATTGCGGCAATTGTCGACGAGTTGGCACCTGAGCTGATTAAACGTAATGCTATCGGATACGAAAGCGCTTCACAGTTGCTGATCACTGCCGGAGACAATCCTCAACGGTTAAGATCAGAATCAGGATTTGCGGCACTGTGTGGTGTCAGCCCGGTCCCCGTTTCTTCTGGAAAAACGAACCGTTACCGACTTAATCGTGGTGGAGATCGTGCTGCAAATAGTGCACTTCACATCATCGCCATCGGACGCTTACGAACTGACGCAAAAACAAAGGAATATGTCGCCAGGCGTGTAGCCGAAGGACATACAAAAATGGAAGCGATACGCTGTCTAAAGCGATATATCTCCCGCGAAGTTTACACGTTACTGCGCAATCAAAACAGGCGGATCAACAGTATCCCGATAACAGCTTGACTCTTAGAAGGGCGTCCAAGGCAGTCATTATACGAGCAGGCAGTTCCGGCAGTTACTGTGGCGATACCGGATCAGGCAGAGTATGAGTCGGCGTGGAAACTGCTGGGATAACAGCCCAATGGAGCGCTTCTTCAGGAGTCTGAAGAACGAATGGGTGCCAGCGACGGGCTATGTAAGCTTCAGCGATGCAGCTCACGCAATAACGGACTATATCGTTGGATATTACAGCGCACTAAGACCGCACGAATATAATGGTGGGTTACCACCAAACGAATCAGAAAACCGATACTGGAAAAACTCTAACGCGGTGGCCAGTTTTAGTTGACCACAACAAACCCATCAAACAAGTGTCAAAACCGCTTACTGTGCGTATGTTCGCAGAATCAGCCAGAGCAGGCCACTGGTTATATGATTGATTACAAGGAGTGTTGAAAATGGCTGTACCCGTTCATTTATTTTTAAAAGACGATGGTGGCGCGATGATTCGTGGAGGCTCGGATGTCCGGGGACGTGAAGGCAGTATTGAGTTACGTGGTTTAACACATAACCTTAGCATTCCAACCGATGGTGCCACTGGAAAGCTAACCGGTACACGCCAACATGGCCCATTTCTCTTTGACAAAGAGATCGATTCCTCCAGCCCATACCTCTACAAAGCGGTTGCGACAGGTCAGACACTTCAAAGTGCGGAACTAAAGTTCTATCACATAAACGACGCAGGCCAGGAAGTGGAATACTTTAATACCCTGCTTGAAGGTGTAAAAGTTGTATCAGTGACACCAATCGTGCATGACACACGTACGGTAACGGGAACCGGGCATTTGGAAAGCGTACAACTGCGCTATGAAAAAATCACCTGGTGTATTGTAGATGGCAATATTCAATATACCGACGCCTGGAACGAACGTACTACGGCATAACAAAGATGACGCAATACATCCTAATAAAGGCGCCCACAGGCGCCTTTAGCAAGACCGTTACCCCTTCGCAGTTTTCCCCGCAATCACCCCGATAAACTCCAGCACCTGCTTTTGCTTACGCGCGGAGAACTTTTCCACGGCGCGCAGGGATTTCATCAGTTCTGACTCTTCGGGTTCGGGCGTGCGGGCGGTTAACACAATGCAGCCTTGCATGACGCGCACATCGACGCGGGTGCCGGTGTCGAATCCGGCGGCTTTAAGCCACTGGCCCTTCATCACGATGGACGGAAACTGGACATACTTCACCGGCAAACGGCTGTAATCAGGATAACCGCTCGCATAACCCACCTTCAGGCAACGGTTATCTGCGACGTACACTTCTGGATCAAATGAAACTGCAATACAATGCGTATCAGTCATGGTCGCTATTCCTCGATAATAGTTACTGCGATTAGCGATGCGGAGGTGTTGGCGCACCTTCGCATCGCGCTAATAAAACCCCTGTAAATTACCCCAGTAATTGGCGGGAAGTCCAGATGTAAATAAGATGAAATAAGCGCGATTAGCACGCTTTCGGAATAAATAGAAATCCTCTCTATCCCAATAAACATAGTATTATTCACCGTATAAATTCATTCATATCCCATCCTCCTGATACCTGCCATTTCCAGAAAATAACGCCCATCTGTATCAGACAAAAATGTGATCTAATTCACTGAATCAAATAGCAAACTCTGAAGCAACACCGTTTTGTACACTTTGCTTTACACTTTTAGTGATGTGAATCACAAATATAAACCCGTGAAGTGATCCGACTCTCACAAAATGGGGTGTACTCATTCAGCAATACAGAATGAGCACAGCCTGGAAAGTTAAGTTTTCAGTATTTCCCCTCTCCACGGGGGCACCATCGCAAATGGCAAATCAACACGCAAAAAAAAACTTGTTGAATATGAACGGGTAAAAAAATGACGTGTGATTTGCATCACCTACATTTACAGCTTTTTAAATTATTGCCAGTGATTAATGTTGACCAGGCTATTTCCATAATCAATTAAATCTTGCATAGTGCCTCCACATTATTTCTCCCCCTGACTCAGGAGGCGAATAGTTATATTTCATCAGACTTTATTGATGAACCAGGTATGCTTTACTTCACATTAATACGTACATGACCACTGTTACTGGAGAAACAAAATGAATTATCCGGCAGAACCCTTCCGTATTAAAAGCGTTGAAACTGTATCTATGATCCCGCGTGATGAACGCCTTAAGAAAATGCAGGAAGCGGGATACAATACTTTCCTGTTAAATTCGAAAGATATTTATATTGACCTGCTGACAGACAGTGGCACCAACGCAATGAGTGACAAGCAGTGGGCCGGCATGATGATGGGTGATGAAGCCTACGCGGGCAGCGAAAACTTCTATCATCTGGAAAGAACCGTGCAGGAACTGTTTGGCTTTAAACATATTGTTCCTACTCACCAGGGGCGCGGCGCAGAAAACCTGTTATCGCAGCTGGCAATTAAACCGGGGCAATATGTTGCCGGGAATATGTATTTCACTACTACCCGTTATCACCAGGAAAAAAATGGTGCGGTGTTTGTCGATATCGTTCGTGACGAAGCGCACGATGCCGGTCTGAATATTGCTTTTAAAGGTGATATCGATCTTAAAAAATTACAAAAACTGATTGATGAAAAAGGCGCCGAGAATATTGCCTATATTTGCCTGGCAGTCACGGTTAACCTCGCAGGCGGGCAGCCGGTCTCCATGGCTAACATGCGCGCGGTGCGTGAACTGACTGCAGCACATGGCATTAAAGTGTTCTACGACGCTACCCGCTGCGTAGAAAACGCCTACTTTATCAAAGAGCAAGAGCAGGGCTTTGAGAACAAGAGCATCGCCGAGATCGTGCATGAGATGTTCAGCTACGCCGACGGTTGCACCATGAGTGGTAAAAAAGACTGTCTGGTGAATATCGGCGGCTTCCTGTGCATGAACGATGACGAAATGTTCTCTTCTGCCAAAGAGTTAGTCGTTGTCTACGAAGGCATGCCATCTTACGGCGGCCTGGCCGGACGCGACATGGAAGCTATGGCGATTGGTCTGCGCGAAGCCATGCAGTATGAGTACATCGAGCACCGCGTGAAGCAGGTTCGCTATCTGGGCGACAAGCTGAAAGCCGCGGGTGTACCGATTGTTGAACCGGTGGGCGGTCACGCGGTATTCCTCGATGCGCGTCGCTTCTGCGAGCATCTGACGCAGGACGAGTTCCCGGCGCAAAGCCTGGCTGCCAGTATCTATGTGGAAACCGGCGTACGTAGTATGGAGCGCGGAATTATCTCTGCGGGCCGTAATAACGTGACCGGTGAACACCACAGGCCGAAACTGGAAACCGTGCGTCTGACTATTCCACGCCGCGTTTATACTTACGCGCATATGGATGTAGTGGCTGACGGTATTATTAAACTTTACCAGCACAAAGAAGATATTCGCGGGCTGAAGTTTATTTACGAGCCGAAGCAGCTCCGTTTCTTTACTGCACGCTTTGACTATATCTAAATAATAATTATGGCCCCATCTCAGGATGGGGCTTTTTTGTATTTCTTTTCCATGAACAGGAAGCCTTTGCGGTGCCCGTTACCGTGACATAACTACAAAAGTAAACCCTGACTCCGACATTTTTATTATCCGCATGATGTACAAATGACAGCTGTAATTATAACGAATAGTCTACAGGAACATTTATCATGGATATTAATGCCATTGAGCGACAGAGTAGTACCCCCGGACTGATTAGCGGAACCATGTTGGTTATCGCGACCGTAGTGGGTGGAGGGATGTTTTCCCTGCCGATTGCGATGGCTGGCGTATGGTTCCCCGGTGCGTCAGTTATTCTTCTGTTTATCGCCATCATGATGTTATTAACCGGTATGATGCTGGTCGAAGTTAACCTGCATTATGGCGCCGGTGCCAGTTTTAATACTTTTACTCAGGATTTATTAGGCCGAAAGTGGAATATTGTGGTCGGTATCGCTTTCGGCTTTGTGCTGTATATTCTGACCTATGCCTATATCTCTGGTTCGTCGGCGGTGATGGCGCAAACCGTGTTCAAATACAGCGGCGTGCGCTTTCCGGCGAATATCTCGGTGGTGATCGTCAGTATGCTGGTCGGGGCGATTGCCTGGTACAGCTCCTTGTTGGTTGGACGTATTACTACCGTGTTGATCATCGGTAAGTTTATCGCGTTCTTTGCCACCTTCTCTGGCCTGGTGGGTCATATCGAAGTGGCGAAACTCGTCGACAGCGTGGCGGTGGCGCTGCCCAATTCGCAGTACCTGCCGTATATCCTGATGACGCTGCCGTTCTGCATTATCTCGTTTGGTTTTCACGGTAACGTGCCGAGCCTGGTGAAGCTGTATGGCACGAGCGGGATCTCGAATATTACGCGTTCGATTATCATCGGCACGCTGTTTGCCCTGCTGCTGTATATCTTCTGGCTGGGTGTCACGATGGGCAACATCAGTCGTTCCTCATTCCCGCCAATTATCGCCAAAGGCGGCAATATCGACGTGTTTGTCGAGGCCATCAGCGGGCTGTTCACCAGCCGTTATATGGATCTGATCCTGACCTTCTTCGGCAACTTTGCGGTAGCCAGTTCCCTGCTGGCGGCGACGCTTGGCCTGTTCGATTACATCGCCGACCTGTTTCACTTCCCGGATGACGGCATGGGTCGCCTGAAAACCGCGCTGGTGACCTACTTCCCGCCAGCCGCCGTGTGCTTCTTTTTCCCGAACGGGTTTGTCCACGCCATTGGTTACGCCGGTCTGGCCTTTACCATCTGGAGCGTGATCCTGCCGCCGTTCCTGGTGAAAGCGGCGCGGAAACGTTTTCCGACCGCCAGCTATACCGCGCCGTGTAATAACACCGTGCTCAATCTGGTCATTGTCTGTGGGGCGGTTGTCTATCTGACGGTTGTTCTGGACGTATTTGGTCTGCTGCCAACGTTTCGCTAGACGGAGTCAAAATGAAAAACGTGTTGTCTGTTCAGTCGTCAGTCGTTTATGGCTATGCCGGAAATAAAGCCGCCGTGTTGCCGATGCAGCTCTCGGGGATCGATGTCTGGCCGTTTTACACCGTACAGTTTTCCAACCACACCCAGTACGGGATGTGGCAGGGCATGGCGATGCCGCACGGCGAGCTGAGCGCCATTATCAGCGGGCTGGATGACCTGCAAAAACTGGCGCAATGCGATGCCGTGCTGTCCGGGTATCTCGGGGACAAACGCCATTGCGAAGAGGTGAAGCTCGCGGTCACCACCATTCGCCAGCGTAATCCCCAGGCGCTCTATTTTTGCGATCCGGTGATGGGCGACCCGCAAAAAGGCTGCATCGTCGCGCAGGGCGTGGAGTCCTTTTTTGTCGATGACGCCATTCAACTGGCTGATGTGATGGGGCCGAATCTCTATGAGCTGGGCGTGCTGACGGGCAGACAACTACGTAGTTTTGATGAGGTGGTGGAAGCGGCGCAGCAGCTGGTGGCGTGGGGTGTGAAGAAGGTGCTGGTGAAACATCTCGGCGACTGCTCGCGCGACAAACAGGCGTTTGAAATGCTGCTGGTGACGGCGGAACAGACGTTACACATCGCCCGGCCGCTGTATACCTTTGCCAAAATGCCGGTGGGCGTTGGGGATCTGATTTGCAGCGTGATGCTGGCTTCACTGCTCAACGGTTATGAGGACAAGCAGGCGCTGGAGCGGACCACCAGTGTCGTCGACGCGGTGATGCGGCTGACGAAAGAGCACGACTCGTATGAACTGCGGCTGATAGACGCGCGTCACCAGATAATGGAGCCGCAAATTCGCTATCTGGCAACGGTGCTGTAGCGCCGCAAGGAGGCTCTATGTTTCTGACACTGCTACGATTTCAGCATCCGCTGATCTACCGTTTTGCATGGCTTCGTCTGTGGGTCAGGGTGTTAAGAGCGTGCGGGCTGCGTAAGTGAAAGGGGAGAACATTTTCTCTGCTGCCGGATGCGGCGCTTGCGCCTTATCCGGCCTACAAATGAGCGTGAAACGTAGACCCGATAAGCGAAGCGCCATCAGGCATTAGCGCCAGGCATTACACGCGGAAGTAGCGTGGTGGGATCAACGCGGAAAAGGCGTCGAACTTCTTCACCATCTTTTTCCAGAACAACATAACAACTATCCTCGATTTGAAACATCGGCGCTATTTTAGTCAGCGCCGACAAATCGTAAAGCCAGTCGCTTCGTTTCGATCCTGAAGCGGTGTAAACCTTTTTGGTCACCGCGTCGTCAAATACGGTTGCCGTGAATTTGACGGGGTTGACAATGGATTACGCCATAAACCAGTAATAAAAGAGACCAACTTTCAGGCCGAGGATCACAATATAGGCGCAGCAGTATTTCATGGTGCCAGACATTATCTGGTTGGCCTGTCCGTCCATTTTGGTGGCTGAAACCGCAATGGCGATACTCTGCGGCGAAATCATTTTCCCCCCCGTTGCGCCAGAAGTATTCGCCGCCGCGAGCCAGTTGGGATCGATATGCAGTTTACTGGCGGCAATGGTTTGCAGTTTGCCGAACAAAATATTCGAGTTGGTATCGCTGCCGGTAACAAACGTGCCCAGCGCGCCAATCACTGGGGCGAGGAAGACGTAGGAACTGCCGGTCAGATCGACAATCGACTGGGCCAGCGTGGAGATAATCCCGCTGAGATCCATCACCGTGGCCAGCGCGACAATCGCCATAATCGCCACAATGGAATTTTTAAGCTGGAAAATGGTTTTGATAAACACTTCCAGCATCCCGCGTGCGGACGCTCCCTGAATAAAACCGCCGATAAGGGTCGCAAAGATGATCAGCATCCCCGGCGTGGTCACCCATTCAACTTTCAGCGCCAGCGTGTTGCCGTCGGCGAGCGTGAAATGCAGCACCGAGGCCAGTTGGGACGCCGCGCCTTTGATCGTCGGGAACAGCGGTGAGCACAGCAGGATAAAAACAAAAATAAACAGATAGATAGAGCCTACGCGGAACAACACTTTTGCCGAGCGCGGCGTGGTTTCGCGGGTATGGCTGACCTCAATGCGCCACTCGGGATCGGTTTTCCCTTTGCGCAGGCGGCTGACCATCGCCACGGCAAACAGGCTGACCAGGCTACCGGCAAAGGCGGGCAATTCCGCGCCAAGATGAATGGCGACAAAATATTGCGGAACCAGCGTGGTGATGCCGCAAATCAGCGTGATCAGAAATACGCCACGAATGGCTTTCAGGCCGCCGCCAATAATGCAGACAATGACAAACGGCAGCAGGATATTAAACAGCGCGAGCTGCAGAATAATGGTTCCGCCTAAGGTATACACCGACAGATTAACCTGTTCCGCCAGAATAGAAACCGGGATCCCGACCGCGCCGAACGCGGTGGGAACGGTATTCGCCACGAGAGAAGCGATCGCCGCCTTCAGCGGGTTGAATCCCAGCGCAATAAGAATGCCGATCGGAATAGCGACCGCCGTGCCATAACCTGCCGCGGCTTCAAGGAATCCGCCGAAGCACCATGAAATCAGTAGCACCTGAATACGCTTATCTTCGCTAATGCTGGCGAGAATATCGCGCAGAATATCCAGCGCCTTGGTCGCCTGCATGACGTTATAACTGAAGATGGCGCCGAGGATCACAATCACAATCGGCCATAACCCCTTCAGGGCGCCATAGCCTATCGCGGCTTTCAGATTCTGTACGGGCATTTCCCAGAATATGGCCGACAGCGCGGCAGTGAATACCAAAGAGATCAACACGGAATAATGGATGGGCATTTTCAATTTCAATATTAAAAATACCATCAGTAGTAAAGGAGAGAGTGCCAGGGCAAACATAAAATATTCGTTCATTGCTATTCCTGATTGGTTCATTAAACCTGATTTATATTTATGGTGGGGAGGCTACATTGCTGGGTTAATAAAGTATGTAAACTGAATCGCTTCAGTGAATAAAGTAATTATGATTTGTAGTTTTGTAACTATTGTAATCTTTTAATTAAAATATAATGCCAGGTAAATATACTTAAGAGTAAGCTGAATACCTATAAATAGTTATATGATAACCTTTTTAATAATGCTGGTGATGAGAATAGTAAGCACCTGAAACTGTTTTTAAGGTGTTCATAACACTGTGGTTTTAAATATAAAAATGTGAGCGAGACCGAAAGAAATAAACCTGGTTGTTGCATATGGGGGTTGATTAGGGGATTATTTGGTTTTGTCATACAAATGAAAATACAGACATATGCGACTGTCCTGACTTAAGAAGCGGAGAGTCGGTATCAAAGGAAAACGACCCGAGCATCATCATGAACCCAGGCATTAGTAAAAACAGCAAACAGAAAAACTGGGCGTGAAATACGGCTGAACCTTTGCTTGATATCGCGATATCAAGCGCAATAAACAGAAATGAAGCAATGGAGTAGTTATTGTGAATGTAAATTTCTTTGTTACCTGCATTGGTGACGCACTGAAATCACGGATGGCACGAGACTCCGTATTGCTGCTGGAAAAACTGGGTTGTCGCGTTAATTTCCCCGAGAAGCAAGGGTGTTGCGGTCAGCCAGCCATCAACAGCGGTTACATCAAAGAGGCGATCCCTGGGATGAAAAACCTGATCGCCGCCCTGGAAGACAACGACGATCCGATTATCTCGCCAGCAGGCTCCTGTACCTACGCGGTAAAAAGTTATCCGACGTATCTGGCCGATGAGCCGGAATGGGCGCTGCGTGCCGAAAAGGTTGCCGCGCGTATGCAGGATCTCACCTCCTTTATCGTCAACAAGCTGGGCGTGGTGGACGTCGGCGCCAGCCTGCAGGGCCGCGCTGTCTATCATCCCTCTTGTAGCCTGACTCGGAAGCTGGGGGTGAAGGAAGAGCCGCTCACGCTGCTGAAAAACGTGCGCGGGTTGGAGCTGCTGACGTTTGCCGATCAGGATACTTGCTGCGGCTTTGGCGGGACGTTCTCTGTCAAAATGGCCGAGATATCCGGCGAGATGGTGAAAGAGAAAGTCTTACATTTGATGGATGCGCAGCCGGAATATTTGATTGGCGCAGACGTCAGTTGCCTGCTGAACATTGGCGGTCGACTGCAACGGGAAGGCCAGCCGGTCAAAGTGATGCATATTGCTGAAGTGCTGATGAGCCGCTGAGGGGAAAGAGATGTCGATAAAAACCAGCGATGTAGAATTTAAACTGCGCATTCGTCAGCAGATAGAAGATCCGATCATGCGCAAAGCCGTGGCCAATGCGCAGGAGCGTATTGGCGCAAATCGACAAAAAATGGTCGATGAGTTAGGCCACTGGGAAGACTGGCGCGATCGTGCCAGCCAGATCCGCGATCACGTGCTGAGCAACCTCGACGCTTACCTGTATCAACTCTCCGAGAAAGTGACGCAAAACGGCGGTCACGTCTATTTCGCCAAAACCAAAGAAGAGGCCACCGCCTACATTCTGCAGGTCGCGCGCAGCAAAAACGCGAAGAAGGTGGTGAAGTCCAAGTCGATGGTGACCGAGGAGATCGGCGTCAACCATGTCCTGCAGGATGCGGGAATTCAGGTGATCGAAACAGATCTCGGGGAATACATCCTGCAATTGGATCAGGATCCACCTTCGCACGTCGTGGTCCCGGCTATTCATAAAGATCGCTATCAGATCCGCCGCGTGCTGAACGAGCGTCTGGGGTATGACGGCCCGGAAACCCCGGAAGCTATGACCTTGTTCATTCGCCAGAAGATCCGCGAGGATTTCCTGAGTGCCGAAATCGGTATTACCGGCTGTAACTTTGCCGTGGCGGAAACCGGTTCAGTATGCCTGGTGACCAACGAAGGCAACGCGCGCATGTGCACCACGCTGCCGAAAACACACATTGCGGTGATGGGCATGGAGCGTATCGCGCCAACCTTTGCTGATGTGGATGTGCTGATCACCATGCTGGCGCGCAGCGCCGTGGGCGCTCGTCTGACGGGCTATAACACCTGGCTGACCGGCCCGCGTGAGGCGGATAACGTGGACGGACCGGAAGAGTTCCATCTGGTGATTGTCGATAACGGTCGCTCGCAGGTGCTGGGCTCTGAGTTTCGCGATGTGCTGCGCTGCATCCGCTGCGGGGCCTGTATGAACACCTGCCCGGCGTATCGCCACATTGGCGGACACGGCTATGGCTCTATCTATCCCGGCCCTATTGGCGCGGTGATTTCTCCGCTGCTCGGCGGCTATAAAGATTTTAAAGACCTGCCGTACGCCTGTTCCTTATGCACGGCCTGCGACAGCGTCTGCCCGGTGCGTATTCCGCTGTCAAAACTGATCCTGCGTCATCGTCGGGTGATGGCCGAGGAGGGCATTACCCCGAAAGCCGAGCGACGGGCGATCAAAATGTTCGCTTATGCCAATAGCCATCCGGGGCTGTGGAAAGTCGGAATGATGGCGGGCGCGCATGCGGCAAGCTGGTTTATCAATGGCGGGAAAACCCCGCTCAAGGTTGGCGCGATTGGTGACTGGATGGAGGCGCGCGATCTGCCTGATGCTGACGGCGAGAGCTTCCGCAGCTGGTTTAAGAAACATCAGGCGCAGGAGAAAAAGAATGGATAACCGTACCGCGTTTTTAAACACCATCGCCCAGGCGCTGGGTCGCCCGCCGCGTTTCGAACCGCAAGCGGATGCCGCGCCGGTTAACAATTATGCCAACGAGCGCCTGACTGAACTTAGCCCGCAGCAGCGCTGCGATGCGTTTATCCAGTTCGCCAGCGAAGTGATGCTGGCCCGCTGTGAACTGATTCGCGAGGACCAGGCCGCAGAAGCAGCGCTACGCCTGTGTGAAGAATTGGGTCAGCCGGTAGTGCTGAGCGGCGACAGCCGACTGGTAGCGCTGGGCATCACCGAACGTTTGCAGCAGGAATGCAACGCCGTGGTCTGGGATCCGGCGCGAGGCAGCGAAAATATTACCGAGGCCGAGCAGGCGAAAGTCGGCGTGGTGTATGCCGAGTATGGCCTGACCGAGTCCGGCGGCGTGGTGCTGTTTTCCGCGCCGGAGCGCGGGCGTTCTTTGAGCCTGTTGCCGGAGTCCTCGATTTTCGTGCTGCGTAAAAGCACCATCCTGCCGCGCGTGGCGCAACTGGCAGAAAAACTGCATCAGAAAGCGCAGGCCGGTGAGCGTATGCCATCGTGCATTAACATTATCAGTGGACCCAGCTCGACGGCGGATATTGAGCTTATCAAGGTGGTTGGGGTGCATGGCCCGGTGAAGGCGGTGTATCTGATTATTGAGGATTGTTAAGGCAGGAGAAGAACCGCTCTGGCGCTGCGGGCCAGAGCGGTATCGACGTTATGCAATCAGGCTGATGATCAACACGATAATCAGACCAACCACGGAGTTCACCAGCTCCAGCAGACCCCAGGTTTTCAGCGTATCCTTCACCGACAGGTCAAAGTAGCCTTTGAACAGCCAGAACGAGGCATCGTTGATATGGGTCAGGGTGTTGGAGCCTGCCGCCGTCGCCAGTACCAGCAACGCCGGATCGACGCCCACCAGTTGACCGGTTGCCGGGTCGAGAATGGCTGCGCTGATAATCCCCGCCGCCGTCATGGCTGAGACCACGCCCTGACCGGTTGCCAGACGAATAAGCACGGTTATCAACCACGCCATGATGTATGGAGAAATATTGCCGTGCGACATCAGCATGCCGATGGTATCGCCGATGCCGGTATCGATAATGGTCTGCTTCAGTACGCCGCCCGCGCCGATGATCAGGATCACCATGGCGATGCTTTTCACCGCGTTTTCAAAGGCGTTCATCACCCACTGCATGTCGTGACCACGCGCGGTACCAAACAGCACGAAGGCGACAATCATGGCGATAAACATCGCAATTGGCGAGGAGCCTAAGAAGTTGACCACTTCCCACGCCTGCGTTCCTTTCACCAGCCAGATGTTGGCGATGGTGGTGGAGATCATGATGATCGCCGGGATCAGCGGAACCAGAATAGAGATGCCGAAAGACGGTAGATTGTTCTGGTCAACCGGTACGTCGGCCTTCATGAATGACGGCGTCGGGCGATCGAGGTTGCCGAGGAACTTCGGCAGGATAATCCCGGCGCAGATCACGCTCGGAATAGTCACCAGAATACCGTAGATGTAGACCATACCCATGTCAGCGCCGTAGGCGTTAACCAGCGCGACCGGACCTGGCTGCGGCGGGAACAGAGAGTGGGCGGTGGTGGCTGCGGCAACGGCAGGAATCGCCAGCTTGAGGAACGGGATCTTCGCTTCTGCGGCAATGACGATCACCAGCGGCGCCAGCATAATAAACGCCACTTCATAGAACATCGCCAGGCCAAAAATCAGACCAATAATGATCACCGACAGCTGTACATAGCGCAGACCGAGTCGCGCCAGCAGCGTATGAGCAATCTGATGCGCCGCGCCGGAATCGACCATCAGCTTACCGATGACTGCCCCGAATACCACGATAATCGCCAACTCACCCAGCGTGCTGCCAAAGCCGGATTTCATGGTGTGCAGCAGCGCCATTAAGTCCATACCCGCCAGCATGCCGACCGAGAGCGCCGCCAGCAGCAGGGCGACCATCGAGTTTATTTTGAATCTTAGATTGAGCACCAGCATCAGACCGATGCCGAATACGACCCACAGAATATTGAGAACATGCATATAACGTCTACCTTTATTGGTTGAACTATTATGACTTTGGTTGAGATGTTATCCGTATTGGTTAACCATTGATGCGATGAATGTCACATTGCGTTACATGTTTACATCTTTACTGCGCTTCCTGGCCGCAAAATGGCGATCTAATCAGCAAAAATCGTGATTTGGTTAACCAATTAATTCCTTCAGGTTGACATGTCATACCAAAAGGAGGAATTTATGTGCCATATCGTCGAGTCCATAACGTAAATGAGGAATAAAAGATGGAACAGACATGGCGCTGGTATGGTCCTAACGATCCGGTCACCTTAGCGGATGTACGTCAGGCGGGTGCCACGGGCGTGGTCACCGCCTTGCACCATATCCCGAACGGGGAAGTGTGGACGGTTGATGAGATCCTAAAACGCAAAGCCATTATTGAGCAGGCGGGCCTGGTCTGGTCGGTCGTCGAAAGCGTACCGATCCACGAAGACATTAAAACCCGTTCTGGTAACTATCAGCAGTGGATCGCCAACTACCAGCAAAGCCTGCGTAACCTGGCCCAGTGCGGCATTCGTACCGTGTGCTACAACTTCATGCCGGTTCTCGACTGGACCCGTACCGACCTGGAATACGTCCTGCCGGACGGCTCCAAAGCGCTGCGTTTTGACCAGATTGAATTCGCCGCCTTTGAGCTGCACATCCTCAAACGTTCGGGCGCGGAAGCGGATTACACCGCCGAAGAGATTGCTCAGGCGAATGAACGCTTCGCCACCATGAGCGATGAAGACAAAGCGCGTCTGACCCGCAATATCATCGCCGGTCTGCCGGGCGCGGAAGAGGGCTATACGCTTGACCAGTTCCGCCAGCATCTTGCGCGTTATAAAGATATCGATAAAGCCGCACTGCGCGAGAACTTTGCCGTCTTCCTGAAAGCAATTATTCCTGTGGCGGAAGAAGCGGGCGTGCGGATGGCGGTACACCCGGACGATCCGCCGCGCCCAATCCTCGGCCTGCCGCGCATTGTTTCCACCGTGGAAGATATGCAATGGATGGTCGATACGGTCAACAGCATGGCGAACGGTTTTACCATGTGCACCGGCTCCTACGGCGTCCGGGCGGACAACGATCTGGTCGACATGATCAAACAGTTTGGCCCACGCATTTACTTCACCCATCTGCGCTCCACGCTGCGTGAAGATAACCCGAAAACCTTCCATGAAGCGGCGCATCTTAACGGCGACGTCGATATGTACGAAGTCGTGAAAGCGATCGTTGAGGAAGAGCAGCGCCGTAAAGCCGAGGGTAAAGAGGACCTGATCCCAATGCGTCCGGACCACGGCCATCAGATGCTTGACGATCTGAAAAAGAAAACCAACCCAGGCTACTCCGCGATTGGTCGCCTGAAAGGGCTGGCGGAAGTGCGTGGCGTTGAGATGGCTATCCAGCGCGCTTTCTTTAGCCGCTAAAGCGAGTTGCCGGTCACCTGTCTGGCCGGCTTTTTCTTTTCTCTTCCGTTGGTCATTCAACGGGTTCTGGAGTTCACGATGACAACGACAATTGCCAATAGCAACCTGCCGGTTGCTCGCCCTGCATGGGACAGCTCGCGCCTGCAATCCCGTATTGTTCACCTGGGATGCGGCGCATTTCACCGCGCGCACCAGGCGCTGTACACCCATCATCTGTTGGAAACCACCGACAGTGACTGGGGGATCTGTGAAGTTAACCTGATGCCGGGTAACGACCGCGTGCTGATTGAAAACCTGCGCAAACAGCAACTGCTGTATACCGTGGCGGAAAAAGGCGCGGACAACACCGTGCTGAAAGTGATTGGCTCGATGAAAGAAGCGTTGCACCCGGAGCTTGACGGCTGTGATGGTATTTTACAGGCTATGGCGCGCCCGCAGACGGCAATTGTCTCGCTGACGGTCACGGAAAAAGGCTACTGCACCGATGCTGCCAGCGGACAGTTAGATCTCAATAACCCGCTGATTAAACACGATCTGGCGAATCCAGGCACGCCGAAATCGGCGATTGGTTACATCGTACAGGCGCTGCATCTGCGTCGTGAGCAAGGGCTTGCGGCCTTTACCGTGATGTCTTGCGATAACGTGCGTGAAAATGGTCATGTGGCGAAAGTCGCGGTGCTGGGTCTGGCGCAGGCGCGCGACCCGCAGCTGGCGCAGTGGATTGAGGCTAACGCCACTTTCCCGTGCACCATGGTCGACCGCATTGTTCCGGCGGCGACGCCAGAAACGTTGCAAGAGATTGCCGACCAGTTGGGCGTGTACGATCCGTGTGCTATCGCCTGTGAGCCATTCCGTCAGTGGGTTATCGAAGATAACTTTGTCAACGGTCGCCCTGACTGGGACAACGTTGGTGCACAGTTCGTTGCCGATGTGGTGCCGTTTGAAATGATGAAACTGCGTATGCTCAACGGCAGCCACTCTTTCCTCGCGTATTTGGGCTATCTCGGCGGTTATGAAACTATCGCTGATACCATGACAAATCCGGCGTACCGCAAAGCGGCGTTCGCGCTGATGATGCAGGAGCAAGCGCCGACGCTGTCGATGCCGGAAGGCACCGATCTTAACGCCTATGCGACGCTGCTCATCGAGCGTTTCAGCAACCCATCACTGCGTCACCGCACCTGGCAGATTGCGATGGACGGCAGCCAGAAATTGCCGCAGCGCCTGCTGGATCCGGTGCGTCTGCATCTGCAAAACGCCAGCGACTGGCGTCACCTGGCGCTGGGCGTGGCGGGCTGGATGCGCTACACCCGTGGCGTGGATGAACAGGGGCAGGCCATTGATGTTGTCGACCCCTTGCTGGCTGAGTTCCAGCGCATTAACCAACAGTTCCAGGGGGCCGAACGCGTGACGGCGCTGCTGGGGCTGAGCGGCATTTTTGGCCATGATCTGGCGGAAAACGCTGATTTTGTGGAGACAATTATCGCGACGTATCAACAGCTGTGTGAACACGGTGCACGCGAGTGCGTTGCGGCGTTAGGCGCTGACGCATAATCCCCGAAGTATGACGGGTCAATCAAAATGCTGATTTGGTTGACCCGTTTTCTGTTTTTGGCTTCCCGCAAATGCTATAGTTCAGGCGAAAAAACGTTTTTTGTAGGCTTGATAAGATGCGTCAGCGTCGCCATCAGCCAACGGCACAGGTGCCGGATGGCAGCGCATGTGCCTTATCCGGCCTACGGATCTGAATTGACGCATCTGACGGACATAACACGATGAAATCGAACACTTCTCAACAAAGACCCTACCAGGAAGTGGGTGCAATGATCCGCGATCTGATTGTCCAGACGCCGTACCAGCCCGGGGAGCGTTTGCCGCCGGAACGTGAAATTGCTGAGATGCTCAACGTCACTCGCACGGTGGTTCGCGAAGCGTTAATTATGCTGGAAATTAAAGGTCTGGTGGACGTGCGTCGCGGCGCCGGGATCTACGTACTCGACAATGCAGATGCGCAGACCATCGACAGTACGGATGTCAATCATTGCAATGACGCGGGCCCGTTTGAGCTGCTGCAGGCGCGACAGCTGCTGGAAAGCAATATCGCCGAATTCGCCGCGCTGCAGGCTACGCGTGAAGATATCGTTAAAATGCGCCAGGCGTTACAGCTGGAAGAGCGGGAGCTGGCCTCCAGCGAAGCGAACGGTTCTGAAAGCGGCGACATGCAGTTCCATCTCGCCATAGCCGAAGCCACGCATAACAGCATGCTGGTGGAGCTGTTTCGCCAGTCATGGCAGTGGCGTGAAAACAACCCGATGTGGATCCAGCTCCATAGCCACCTTGACGATACCCATTACCGTAAAGAGTGGATGGGGGACCACAAACAGATCCTGGCGGCATTAATCAAAAAGGATGCCCGCGCAGCCAAGCTGGCAATGTGGCAGCATCTGGAAAACGTCAAACAGCGCCTGCTGGAGTTTTCAAATGTTGATGACATCGACTTTGATGGTTATCTGTTTGATTCCTGGCCGCTGGATAAAGTTAACGCCTGATTTTCCTTCCTCTCCCATGCGGGCTGTTGCAGCCCGCGCGACACTTTTCAGCACAAAAGTTTATTGCATAACAACGCTTTTTCTCGTCATGAACGTCACGTAAAAAAAAGGTTTCCATCACCTCAGATGATGATTTTTCCTCCGTCGTTACGCGGTGAAAATTGATTTATATCAATTAAAAACAACTTATTTTTGCATGCGAAAAAATGCATTCTTTACCTTATTTTTACCTTTCCGTGCTTATTTTTAGACAAAATGGGCCTGTGTTAAGTGAGAATCAAACTGATTTACGCGGTGGTCAGAGCGAAGCAGCCCGGAATAACAGTGCATAAAAACAGGCGCTTCACGGAAATGTAGACATTAATAACGGCACGTAACTTATTGGCTGTAATAATGTTTTGATTTGAGGTCATGTTTATTGTCAATAGTTCTGGCTTTTTTAATCAAATGAATAAAAGTGAATATATGTAAAGTTAAAATTACACATTATTCTATAATCAAGTTATCTTTCATTTGAAATGCTGTTCCAGTTTTTTGTCCGTTATTAACAGTTTCATTACTATTGTCACTGTATTTTGCCGTTGACATGTTTTTACACTGACTGCATATTTCATCGCCATAAGCGTGTTTGCGTTCAGGAGATGATAATGCCCTCTCGAGATTACCCCGATATTAGAAAGGCCAGGGGTACCCGTTCAAAAGATATGGTTCTTTTAAGTGCCCGTGTCGATACCTCTCTGTGGGAATATGTTCGTACGCTGGCATTTGAAACCCGTAAAAGTAAACAAGATATTATTGCCGAAGCAATAATGTTATATCGCTCTGTTAATGAGAGCGTAAACGAAGAATCCAAGTAATTACTCTCTGTTCGGGTTTTATTTAACCCAAAATGATATGTGTCTTGCCACTTTATTATTACCTTCATTGGTGTGTTAGGGAAGGTGCGAACAAGTTCCTGATATGAGATCATCATATTCATCCGGAGCGCATCCCAGAGGGACATCATGAGCCATCAACTCACCTTCGCCGATAGTGAATTCAGCACTAAGCGCCGTCAGACCCGAAAAGAGATTTTCCTCTCCCGCATGGAGCAGATTCTGCCATGGCAGAATATGACCGCTGTCATCGAGCCGTTTTATCCCAAGGCGGGCAATGGCCGACGGCCCTATCCGCTGGAGACCATGCTGCGTATTCACTGCATGCAGCATTGGTACAACCTGAGCGACGGTGCCATGGAAGATGCCCTGTACGAAATCGCCTCCATGCGCCTGTTTGCCCGATTATCCCTGGATAGCGCCCTGCCGGATCGCACCACCATCATGAATTTCCGCCACCTGCTCGAGCAGCATCAACTGGCCCGTCAATTGTTCAAGACCATCAATCGCTGGCTGGCCGAAGCAGGCGTCATGATGACCCAAGGCACTTTGGTGGATGCCACCATCATTGAGGCACCCAGCTCTACCAAGAACAAAGAGCAGCAACGCGATCCGGAGATGCATCAGACCAAGAAAGGCAATCAGTGGCACTTTGGCATGAAGGCCCACATTGGTGTCGATGCCAAGAGTGGCCTGACCCACAGCCTAGTCACCACCGCGGCCAACGAGCATGACCTCAATCAGCTGGGTAATCTGCTTCATGGAGAGGAGCAATTTGTCTCAGCCGATGCCGGCTACCAAGGAGCGCCACAGCGCGAGGAGCTGGCCGAGGTGGATGTGGACTGGCTGATCGCCGAGCGTCCCGGCAGGGTAAAAACCTTGAAGCAGCATCCGCGCAAGAACAAAACGGCCATCAACATCGAATACATGAAAGCCAGCATCCGTGCCAGGGGGGAGCACCCGTTTCGCATCATCAAGCGGCAGTTCGGCTTCGTGAAAGCCAGATACAAGGGGCTGCTGAAAAACGATAACCAACTGGCGATGTTATTCACCCTGGCCAACCTGTTTCGGGTGGACCAAATGATACGTCAGTGGGAGAGATCTCAGTAAAAACCGGAAATAACGCCAGAAATGGTGGAAAAAATAGCCTAAATAGGCTGATTCGATGTGTTTGCGGGAAAAAAATCGGCCCAGATCCGCGAAATTTTAATCAGCGAGTCAGCTTGGGAAGAAATGACCTACTTATTCGCACCTTCCCTAGCATAAAAGGCGTCTTAGTTAAGACGCCTTTTTTAGCTCTGCCGTGTTTAAACTGGCTGACTCTCTTTGACCTGTCCACCGCTAAACAGCCATTGCCAGATGCCCACTTTTACCCATGCGACCACGCAGAGAATCAGGTAAAAAAGTGGATTATGCGTAATGGTAACGTACATGATCTCCATTAAATCCACATGCAAATTACCGGCAATTGCCATATTGATAACAAAAATTGAGGCTACCGCGCTGGCCAGTAAAATAAATACGGCCTGAAGCTGGGTTATCTCTGGTAACCTGCCAGAGGCCCATTGCCATAAAAATGTTGTTGTTAACAGGAATATAAGAAACAATCCTAACGCGCCAAACAGGCCAAAGTCTTTATAATCCTTTAGCGTGCCAATTAAACCCACCAAAATAATTAACCCCAGTAGTATTTTTTTAAACCATGACATGTACTTTTCCCGAAGATAGTGTTGATGCTGAGTTAATATGTCCATTTTTACGCATTTTAAATTGAGTTTATAAATGAACAGCCGGGGATTATAAATTGTCTGGCGGGTAATTGCCGATTATTTGTGGTTTATTAAATGTTGACATTTGATTGCGGACTAATCCTAAGATACCTGTTTATAAGGTTGTCGATTATACCCTTTTGGGGGAGGCGAAACGCTGTTTGTATAATTGTGCGAGGCTGATGAGTGCCGCAATAAACAAGGCGACGGCACCGCATAGCGTGGCGTTAACGATCGCTTGAGCGCCGCTTCCCAGCAGGCTGGTTAAGAGCGGCCCGAGTATTTGCCCAATGCCGTAAGTCAGGGTGACCAGGCCCAGCAGATTAATATTGCGCGGTACGCTAAGTTGACGGGCGAGCGGCATGACCAGCGAAGTGGTCCCCATAAACGTTGCGCCAAAACCCACGCTGCTTATCACCAGCAGCGGCAAGGAGTCGCTGGCGAGCGTCATGACCACGCAGCCGCTTTGGATCAGTAAATTCGCCGTCAGGCATTGCAACACCCCCCAGCGTCGGGCAGCCCACAGCCAGGCGAAACAACCCGGAATAATCGATATGCCGACCAACGACCAGAGATGGGCCGTCAGCAGCGGCGACCCGGCACTTTTCGCCATCAGTGGCAGGTATGTAGCGACAATGATGTAGCCAAATCCGGCCAACCCATACAGTAGCGCCAGCAGCCACCAGGACATAGGCTGATGCTCTGTTTTTACCGGTGTGGCGGCGGGGAGCGCATGGTCGCGAGATGGCAGGAGCATAACGAGTAGCACAAAGAACAGCGCGGAGGCTGCCGCTGCCCCCAGCCAGAGCGTGTGCGATGACAGCGCAAAATGCAGACCGCTGATGACATATTCATTGCCCAGCAAAATGCCTGCGCCAACGCCGGAGAACAATGCGGCGATCACGAAGGGATGCCGGGTATGATGCAGGACGATCATCGAACCAAAGATCATCATACCGGCACTGGCGACGCCTGCCAGAAAACGGATCAGCATCACCAGCGTGGGCTGCTTAACGCTTGCCATTGCCAGAATCAATCCTGCGGTAGCGAGCGCAGAAGTTAACAACATCGGGCGTAAACGTGAGGGAAGATGGAAGAGCCCGAAGGAGAAGAGCAGGCTTCCCGCCAGATATCCGGCGTAGTTGGCGCTGGCAATCCAGGAGAGCTGGTCAAACGTAAACTGACCTTCCGACAGCAGTACCGGGAGCATCGGCGTATACAGAAAGCGCCCAATTCCCATGCCCAGCGTTAAGACCAGCATGCCAAAGAGCGCGACGCTGATGGCATGACGATTTGAATCGGGGCTTCCCTCGGACATACGGACTCTCATTTCACGCTGTTAGGTTGATAATTGTTATATTACATGTGCAAATGATAATGAAAAGTAAAATAAAAATAGGCGTTTTACTTTCTCCTTAAAAATTCGCCAGCGTCAGCAGGGAAGGAATTTGCGACAACAGATATAACACCAGCCCAATAGAACCGCCGACCAGCGTGCCGTTGATGCGGATAAACTGTAAATCTTTGCCGATGTTTAGCTCAATTTGCTGCGACATATCGCGCGCATCCCAGCTTTTCACCGTGTCGCTGATGTGGCGCGTCAGGAAGGTGGCGAACTCCGGCGCAACTTTATACGCGGCCTGCTCCAGATGCCCATTCAGTGAGGCGCGCAGGGCGCTGTCGGCAACCAGTGTTTCGCCGAACCACTGTCCGGCGCTGGCGATGCGCTGCTTCACGCGCGAATCGTCAGCGTTAATGTCGGTTTTCACCCACTGGCGCAGGTCTGCCCACAGTTCGCCAAGATAACGGTTGAAGGCTTCGTCTTCCTTCAGATAGTTTTTCATGCTTTCGGCCCGCGCGGCCATCTCCGGATCGTGTTTGAGCTTATCGATTAGCTTAAACGTGGCGCGATCGAAGGCGTGGCGGATCTGATGCGCCCGATCGTGGCTGATGTCATCCAGTAAGGAATTAACGGCATCAGACACCAGTTCGGCGCTGTGCTCGCCCAGCCATTCAGTCGGCAGGATCTTCGCTTTCAGCGGATGCTCGGTCTCCAGCCAGTGCACGATCTGTCGGGCGATAAACGCCCGCGAGCTGTCGCGCTGGAGCAGGGCGATAAGTTGGGCGATCAATGTGTCGAGCAACACCTGATGGCGATTGTTTTTGGTCATGCTTTCCAGCATCAGCGCGCTGGTACCGGAGAGATCGACCTTGTCGATGGCTTTGTGCACCGCCCGCTTGATCAGCCGCTGAATGCGGGCGTCGTCGGTGAGTTCGAGAAAACCGCTCATTATTTGCAGCAGATGCTGGCCAATTCGCTGGGCGTTTTCCGGCTGGCTGAACCAGTTACCGATCAACAACGCCGGTTCATGGCGGCGGATCAGGGCGATCAGGGACTGGGTGTCGAGAAATTTTTCCTGCACAAACTGACCGAGATTCTCCCCGATCCGATCCTTATTGCGCGGGATAATCGCCGTATGTTGCGAGATGAACGGGATTGGTACCCGACGAAAAAGCGCCACCACGGCGAACCAGTCCGCCAGCGCGCCGACCATCGCCGCTTCGGCGATCGCTTTGATCCCGAGCACCCAGAAGTTAGGCGGCAGAAACAGCGTGATGACGAAGGTAGCGGCGGCAATCAGCAGCAATGAGAGCGCCAGTCGCTTGGCGCGTTTGAGTTCAGCAATTTTATTCATAGGCTTAAGGATAGAGCCAGACGGGGGGATCGCGCAAAAAATGTGGAGCGCCTCCCATTTTCAGACGAGCAAAGCTTACTCCGGGATCCAGTTGTCCCAGGCGGGTAAGGGGCCGAGTTCCGCCACCAGAAAATCGATAAACGATCGCACCTTCGGATTGCTGTACTTACTGGGAAAATAGAGCGCATACAGAGCGTGGGTTTCGCAGGTGATGGTGCCGTCGAGCATCAGCGGCGTTATCTCTTCTTTTTGAATATGATCGCCAATCAGATAGGTGGGCAAATACGCCACTCCCTGATCTTCTAACACCGATTTCAGCAATACCAGACTGCTGTTGGCCTGGATAGGCATATGCAGTTTTAACTGATGCAGACGATCCTGTTCATCCGCCACCTTCAGCACTGGCGTGAGACCTGGGTAAACCAGGCAATCATGATTGACCAGATCGCTACGACGCTGGGGCATGCCTTTTTTGGCAAGGTAGCCGGGTGAGGCGCAGTACGCCCAGCGGACAGGCACCAGCTTGCGCATTGCGTAGTTCTGCGGTGGTGCGGTGGAGATTCGCAGGGCGATGTCGAAATCTGTTTCGTTCAGATTCACGAAGTTATCGTTGAGATCGATATACAGATTCACATCTGGGAACTGGGAACGATATTTATCCACCAGGTTCACCAGCCGGGAATAACCAAACGCAATTGAGCAGGTTATGCGTAATTCACCCTGCGGGCTGTGGTAATAACCGGAGGTGGTATTCAGCGTTTCATCGAATTCTTTCAAAAGCTTATTGGCGCGGTTAAAGAGATATTGCCCGGCATCGGTCAGGGTAATACTGCGGGTGGTACGTTTAATTAATGTCGTGCCTAACGTATCTTCCATTGCCGCCAGGCTTTTGCTGACCGCAGATGGCGAGACGTTGAGCTGCGCCGCGGCTTCTGACAATCCTCCGCAGTCGACGATTTTAATGAAAAACTCCAGATGCTTGAGTGAAATCGGCGTACTCATAGTTTCCTTTTATTCACAAGTGATTTGCAAAAACGGTACGAATAGGCCGTTACATTCGCGTTTTAAACATGCAACTATTGAATCACAGGAAACAACTTGCTGGCAAAATGAAAAAATAACAACTTAGGTGAGTTACGTCACAAAATAAAAGGAGGCGAAACGGAAACTCATCACATTGTGAATTTAATCTCATTAAATATTATTCTAAAGGTACCGATTATGTGGTCACGACTCGAACCCTACAGATCGTCGATTATTTTATTAGTTGCTCTGGTGATTGGCGGCTTATTAGGTATTTATGCCCCCTCGTTTGCAAGTAAACTCCAGCCAATCGGCCAGATATTCTTAAATCTGCTATTTATGATTATTGTGCCGCTGGTGGGGATCAGCGTCATGTCTTCGATCGCCAGTATGACCGACCTGAAAAGGCTGGGGCGCATTATGGCGATTATCTTTATTGTTTCGATCGCGATGGCCTTTATTCCGGCCGCCGGGATCGTTGCGCTGGCGCTATGGTATAACCCGGCGCAGGGCGTCACTATCGATCTTTCGCAGTCGGTGCAGGCGGGCAGCGGTAAGATGGATTTTGTCAGCATGATCACGACCAGCGACTTTATCGGACTGTTTTCTAAGTCCAATATTCTGGCGCTGATTGTGATGGCGATTATTGCTGGTGTGGCGATTGGTCAATCGGATCAGGCCGGTAAGCGTATTGCGTCGTTGCTGGAAGATGCCAATACCGTGATCATGAAGATCGTTTCGATCATTATGAAGGTCGCACCGATTGGCCTGGGCTGCTATTTCGCTGCCACTATGGCCAGTCAGGACTCTGCACTGCTGCTGACCTTTGCTCGCGCCATCGGCCTGTTCATGGTGGCCACGCTGGTCTACTTTGTTTTTGGCTCGATTCTCTATTCGTATATTGGCGGCGGGATTCCGGCGGTCAAAGCTTTCTGGCGTAATGCGATTGAACCGTCTGCGACTGCGCTGGGAACCTGCTCTTCGCTGGGGACTCTCCCGGTAACGCTGCGTGCCGGTAAGGCGATGGGGATTAACCCGGAAATCGTTGATGTCTCCATTCCGCTACTGGTTAACCTGAACAAAGGTGGCGTGGCGATGATTGCCGCGCTGAAAATTGTCTTTATCTATTCCGTGCTGGGCATGGAGTTCACCACCGAGACCTTCTTCCTGACCATGCTGATTGCGGTGCTCTCCGCCATTATCGTCGGCGGCGTACCGGGCGGGGCATTCCTCGGTGAAATCTTTATCGTCACTACGCTGGGCCTGCCAATGGAAGCGATCCCGATGTTGGTAGTGCTGGGCACGATTACCGATGCGCCTGCCACACTGATTAACGTTATCCATGATTTGAATGCGGCGCAGATTGTTGAACGGTTCGCTGGAAAAAAGCAGACCAACACTGAAATAAACTCTACTGCTGCGGTGGTATAGGTTTCACACGGATTAAGAACAGGAGATGTTATGAAAGACGTAATGAAGCTTGAGACGCAATTGGTTGTTGCGGGTCGCGACAAACGCTACACCCAGGGAGCGGTGAATCCGGTTATCCAGCGCGCCTCTTCGCTGGTGTTTGATACCGTGAAAGACAAAAAATTTGCCACCGCCAATCGCGCAAATGGCGAGCTGTTTTACGGTCGTCGCGGAACCTACACCCACTTTGCCTTCCAGAAGGCAATGAGCGAACTGGAAGGCGGCGTTGGCTGCGCGCTTTACCCGTGCGGCGCTGCGGCGGTGACCAATGCGATTCTGGCGTTTGTTCAGGGTGGCGATCATATTTTGATGACGGGCGCGGCCTACGAGCCAACCCAGGATTTTTGCAATAAGATCCTGAGTAAATTCAATGTGGAAACAACGTATTACGATCCGTTGATTGGTGCTGGTATCGTTGATCTTCTGCGTCCGGAAACGAAAGTTGTATTCCTCGAATCGCCAAGTTCGATCACCATGGAAGTCCAGGATGTACCGGGGATGGTGAAAGCTATCCGCGCGGTTAATCCGGAGATTGTCATTATGATCGACAACACCTGGGCGGCGGGTGTGCTGTTCAAAGCGCTGGAATATGGCGTGGATATTTCCATTCAGGCGGGAACGAAGTACACCATCGGTCATTCGGACGGCATGCTGGGCACGGCGGTGTCCAACGCGCGTTGTTGGGATCGTCTACGCGAGAACTCCTATTTGATGGGACAAACGCTGGATGCCGATACGGCCTACAACGGCAGCCGTGGATTGCGCACCCTGGCGGTACGTCTTAAGCAGCATCAGGAGAGCAGCATCCATATTGCCCGCTGGCTGTCGGCAAGGCCGGAAGTGGCGCGGGTGAATCATCCGGCATTACCGGAATGCCCGGGGCACGAGTATTTTCAGCGTGACTTTGCCGGAAGCTCAGGCCTGTTCTCGTTTGTGCTGAAAAAGAGACTGACCGACGAGCAGATGGCGAATTTCCTCGATAACTTCTCGCTGTTCCATATGGCCTATTCGTGGGGCGGATTTGAGTCGCTTATTCTGGCGAATCAGCCAGAAGAGCTGAACAGCATTCGCCCAGCCGGAGAGGTGGATTTCAGCGGCACCCTGGTCAGGGTGCATATTGGCCTTGAGGATATTGGCGACCTGATTGCCGATCTGGAAGCAGGGTTTGCGCGCATTGCTTAAGATAATGTGATGGTTGCCGGATGCGGCGCAGGCGCCTTATCCGGCCTATCACTACGACATAGGCCGGATAAGCGTCAGTGCCATCCGGCAGGTTAGTTTTCAGTGGCTAACGTTGTTGTTTCATGCTGGCGAACCCGTTTCAGTAAGCCTGCCAGGGTAAAGACGACAGCAATACCCGCCGCAACCGCCAACAGATGAAACGAAATCCTGCCGCCGTTAAACCACAGCCAACGTCCGATTTCGACAGAAACCGCCATCACCGTCAGGATGACCATATTCAGCGACGCCGAGACCGTACCCTTCGGTAAGTTGTTGGAAAACAGCGTAAAGCGGAACAGCGTCGGAAAGATCATACCAATGCCAAACGCATACAGGCTGGTTCCCAGCACCGACCACAACCAGACGTGCGGCCACAGCAAATTGCCGGCAATCAGCACCGCCAGTCCGCTCAGTTGAATGGGTGCCGCCCGCCAGATAAAACGTGGCTGGGTTGGATCCTTCACAAAACGAACAACCACCATATTGGCGACGATCACCGCGCCAAACACCGGTGCCTGCGCCCAGGCGAACTCTGATGTGCTCATACCGCCAGCGTCGATCAGGATCACCGGCGAGACCGCCACCCAGCTCATCATCGGGATATAGCTTAGCGACAGCGTGGCTGCGCCAAACAAGAACACCCGGTTGCGGAAAACGTCGCGGAAATCACGCAGTACGCCGCGTGCACTGAACGGCACCGCGCCGCGCTTAACGGTTTCCGGCATTGCTAACGCTAGCCCTATCAGGGCGATAAGCCCCATGGCGGCGATAATGGCAAACAGGACTTTCCAGTGTACAAAGTGCATCAGCGCTGCGCCGGAGAGCGGGCCGATAACTGGCGCAACCAGCACAATGGAGGTGATTATCGCCATTAACTTAATGGCCTTCGTTTGCCCAAACGCCTCCTGAACCGTGACATAGCCAACGGTAGCGATAAAGCAGATGCTGGTGCCCTGTACAAATCGGGCGACCAGAAATTGCGTCATTGAGGTGGTCAATAGCGTGGCAGCGCAGGCGAGCGTAAAAATTAACGCCCCCGCAATCAGCACCGGTCGACGGCCAATCCGGTCGGAGAGCGGTCCCAGCAGCCATTGCAGCGCCATGCCGCCAGCCAGATAGAGGCTCACCGCAGCGGGGGCCAGGCTGACGTCGGCGTTGAAATCACGCACCACATTGATGATGCCTGGCTGGATCAGGTCCGTCGACAGATAAGCGGCGAAGTCATATAAAATCAACGCGACAGGAAAAAATAGCGTCGTGGTGCGTTGGGAGAAAAACGCGAGAATCCGTTGCATAAAACAGCTCCTTTTCGGGAGAAAACCCTCAACGGGAATAGCGAAATTCAATACCGTCTTTGAGACGTCAGACCGATGACAGAAAAAAGCAGACTGCAAATGTACTGAATTTCATGTAATCAAAAACGCTGCCTGCGCGAGGCGCAAACAGGAGAAACGTTTTCAGACTCGGGTCAGAAAACGTAACGATTACAGGTAACAATCAGCACATCGCACCTCGGGAAGAATTGGTTGAATGGATAATAGCCACCCAAAGTGTAATGCGGATTGGATATTAATTAAACGAGTTTATCCGCTTTATTTGCAGAAAATCGTCACGCTTATCAGAAAGTGACGCTCTGCAGAAAACGCAGCGCGATCGCACTGCCGAAGACGATCAGCACGCCGCCGGCGATACGCTCAATCCACACGATCCCTCGGGTTAACCGTCGCTGGATCTGCGGTAAGCCGATGAACATCACGATCAGCAGATCCCAGAACAACACCACGCTGGTCATCCAGATCCCGCTCATGGTTTGTTGCAGCAGCGTCACCGACGGGCCGAGCAGGGCGGTCATCAGCGCCAGATAGAACAGCGCATTTTTTGGGTTGAGCAACGACGAACCTAATCCCAGCAGCAGCTGTTTGCCAAATCCTGGACAGGTAGACTGGGCGTCTGCTCCGGTCAGGGTTTGCGGGCGGCTGCGTATCAGTAGGCTGCCAATCCATAATAAATAGAGCGCGCCCAGCAGCTCAATAACCGTAAACAGCAGGGGAAGCTGGCGCAGGATCCCCCAACCAATAATCGCCAGCAGGATATACAGCCCGTTGCCGATGGCGATCCCCACGCACAGCCCGGCGCTGCCGCGCATCCGGTAACGTACGGCGTAACCGACCAGTAAAAAGAAGTCCGGCCCTGGGCTGAGTAGTGCAACAAAATGCGCCAGCGCCAGCGCGGGAAAAGCAGACGGAAAAAGTTCAGCAAGCAGCGACATAGCGACCTCAGAAAATGAAACAGAGATCAGCGTACGCCTGACGCAACGCTAATTATTGTCTGATATTGATCGTCCCAGTGCGTACTGGCGCGGTGTGGCTGCTGTGTAGCGAACAAAGGTGCGATGGAAATGGCTCTGGTCGGCAAACCCGCTCTGGTAGCCGACATCGACAATCTCGTCCCCGGCCCGTAGCCGCTGACGGGCATAGTCAATCCTCACGATGTTCAGATAATTTCCCGGCGTCAGCCCGGTGTCCTGCTTAAAGGTCCGAATCAGCGTCTCTTTACGCATGTGACACTCATCTGCCAGCTCATCCAGCGAGGGTGGGGAGAGCAGACTGGACTGCAACCGCTCGCGCAGATACTGGCTGGTGACGCTTAGGTTTTCCGGTGTTACCGACTGCAATGGCAGCGAGCGCAGCAATGCTTGTGCGGCATCAGTTATCTGCGTCGTTTGCCGTTGCGGCATGAGCGCCACAAGGTGCATGTAGCACTGGAATAATTGCGGATCGCGGATAACAGGAGTGCGCGTGCAAAGCCGTTGATTGCTGTTCAGCGCTGGCAGATGGGCAAGGCACCACCGGGCATCAAGATAAAGCATGTGATAGCTGCGAAATTGCCCGTTGACGGGATTACAGCTGTGAGGTGCCAGTGGTGGGATCACAATGAGATCGCCCACCTTCAGATGGTATTCCTTGTCATCGCACAGGCAGCAGGTTCCTCCCTCGAGAATTGCCCCAATCGAGAGCTGAGAGTGGTGATGGCGCTTATAGGCCTGCTGACTTTGCCAGGTGCTGCGAAGCTCCAGCCACGGCAGTTGCTCATCACGCCAGAACGATTGTGGAATATCTCGGGTATGCGTCACATCGTGTCCTCCATGAAAGTGATGATTTGTTATAGCACAGGCCCTGCGGTGAAAAAGCGGGAATGTGCATTGAGGTCGTGATTCTGCGTGATACGTTCCAGACAAATGCAGACGTTACAAAGGGGCGTTTTTATCCCGGAAATCGCCTCGCAAAGAGAGAAAGTTACAGGTGAGAGTGTGGTTTACCAGCGCTACAGTCACGGCATCTTATTTCCAGGTGATGGATCGCCATGAAGAAAGTACCGACTTCCACCCCGCATGATGCAGTCTTTAAAACATTTTTGCGCCACCCTGAGACAGCTCGGGATTTTCTACAAATACATCTTCCCGCTTCGCTGCGCGAACTTTGCGATTTTCAGACGCTGAAACTCAAGCCGGATAGTTTCATTGAAGAGGATTTACGTGCGCACTATTCCGATGTGCTGTGGTCCGTGAAAACGACGGAAGGTGATGGCTATGTCTATGTGGTGATTGAACACCAAAGCACACCGGATGCGCATATGGCATTCAGGTTGATGCGTTACGCGGTAGCGGCCATGCAGAAGCATTTAGATGCCGGGCATCAGCAATTACCGCTGGTGGTGCCGATGTTGTTCTATCACGGTGCGAAAAGCCCGTATCCTTATTCCCTATGTTGGCTGGACGAGTTTGCTAACCCGAAGCTGGCTCGTCAGCTGTATGCTGTGGCGTTTCCGCTGGTGGATATTACGGTTATCCCGGATGACGAAATTGTGCAGCATCGACGTATGGCGCTGCTGGAGTTAATCCAAAAACATATTCGTCAGCGCGACCTTATGGGGCTGGTCGAGCAAATTGTTTCCCTGCTACTTACCGGACTGACTAATGACAGCCAGATAAAGACGCTGTTTAATTATATTTTACGAACTGGCGATGCGCCTCGATTCAGTGAGTTTATTCGTGAGGTTGCCGAACGTTCACCGCAGTATAAGGAGCATTTGATGACGATCGCCGACAGATTGCATGAGGCAGGGCTACAAAAAGGCAGGCTGGAAGGGTTACAGGAAGGACGACAAGAAGGGCTTATAGAAGGGCGACGTGATGAGGCGCTCCGTATTGCCCACACTATGCTGACAGACGGTATTGATATCTGCACGGTACAAAAAATTACCCGGCTTTCCGCAGAAGATATTCAGGGTTTAAGTCATTAGATATGACTTAACTCGCATAATCGTCTGGCCGAAATCACCGGGCGGTCCGGTTTACTCTATCGCCATCTTTACCGCCTCGCCGAGCTTTTGCATCACTTCCTGATGCTTCTCGTTTGGCGGCAACGCGCAGTTGATGCGTACGCAGTTGCGATACTTTCCGGATGCGGAGAACAGCGATCCCGGTGCGACCTGGATTTTCAGGCGACAGAGCTGCTTAGCGACGCAGACCATATCGACCTGGAGCGGCAGCTCGACCCACAGCATAAAGCCGCCTTTCGGTCGGGTGACGCAGATCCCGCAGGGAAAATATTCCCGTACCCAGCAGGTGTAGATCTCCATATTACGCTGATAAATCTGGCGCATACGCCGGATATGCCGATGGTAATGACCTTCGCGCACAAAGGAGGCTGCTGCCAGCTGCGTAGCGGGAACGTTAGTACCAATGACGGCGTACTTCATGTGTAGCAGTTTGTTGTAATAGCGACCGGGAACCACCCAACCCACGCGCAGTCCTGGGGCTACGGATTTGGTAAACGAACTGCAGAGTATTACCCGGCCGTCACTGTCCCAGGAGTGGATCGTACGCGGGCGCGGATACTCTGTGGCCAGTTCGCCATACACATCATCTTCAAAAATGACGATGTCGTGACGCTGGGCGAGGGCGAGCACCGCCCGCTTACGCGCATCCGGCATAATGAACCCGAGAGGGTTGTTGCAGTTGGGAACCAGCAGCACGCCTTTGATCGGCCACTGATCCAGCGCCAGCTCCAGCGCTTCAATGCTGATCCCGGTATCCGGATCGGTTGGGATCTCAATCACCTTGATCCCCAGGCCGCGCAGTAGCTGCATTGTGCCGTAGTAGGTGGGGGATTCAACGGCGACAATGTCTCCTGGCTGACAAACCGCCAGCAGCGCCAGCGACATTCCGCTCTGGCTCCCGTTGGTTATCACAATATCATCGGCGTTGAGGACTGAACCGCTATCCAGCATCAGACGGGCGATCTGCTGGCGTAGATCCTGGCTGCCGGGAAGCTTGTCGTACCCCAGCACTGCCTTCAGGTTATGCTGCACTACGCGGCTGAGTTCGCGCCAGAGCGGTTTCAGGCTCGGTTGACTGACATCTGGCGCGCCGCTGCTGAAGGGGATCACAGATTTATCGCTATGCCCTTTTAGCATATCCAGCACCAGATCCCACTGCGTTATCTCGACCGGACGCTGCACCGGGCGCGACATCGGCGGCACGGGCGGCTGTGCCTTTTGTGGTGCGACAAAATAACCGGAACGCGGCTGCGGGGTGATCAGCTGTCGCTGTTCCAGCATCTGATACGCCTGCTGGACGGTGCTGATACTGACCCCGTGCTCCTGACTCAGGTTACGTACCGAAGGCAGTTTTTCGCCATGGCGATACAACCCCTGCTCAATGCGTTCGGCCAGCAGATTGGCCAGATGTTGATAACGCGTCATGCTGTATCCCTCATGGGTACCATACAGATTAAAAAACCAGTACAGATTGGCGTGAAAAAAGCGATGCAGAACTCTTTTTAACCAATCTGTATGTTAAATAAAAGTACTTTGTGAGTCTGTATTGCTTAGGGCCAAATCCGTGAAGATAAAGCCTCAGACAAGGCGGGGAGGCAAGGTATGGAATTTCATGAGAATAAAGCAAAGCAGCCATTTATTGGGTTTGTTCTGATCTGGCGGGCATATAAGGCGTGGAGGTTACGGGCGCAAACGCGGCGCGTATTGCAACAGATGAGTCATGAGCGGCTGCGGGACGTCGGGCTGCGACGCGATCAGATCGAATAGCCGCGGATGGTGTTTCCTGAACGGTTTTGTGGCGACCTCGTTTGTGGTGGGGCGATGGAAGAGGAAGGACTGGGAGAAATTGCTCCTGGTTCTGCCAACGAAGGGAGTATTATTGAAGCTCTTTTGCTTCATGGAAGGATTATTATCAGGATGAAAGCTACAGAAGCCCGATTACTCGATTTTCTCAAACGCTCACAGCAATTTGTTATTCCCATCTATCAACGAACCTATTCATGGTCTGAGCAACAATGTCGTCAGCTTTGGGACGATATTATTCGAGCCGGGCAACGTGACGATATTTCGGCCCACTTTATTGGCTCCGTTGTTTATATAGAGCAGGGACTGTATCAGGTTTCGGGGATTTCTCCGTTACTGGTTATTGATGGTCAACAGCGCCTGACGACGGCGATGTTACTCCTTGAGGCGTTATCCCGTCATCTTGGCGATGAAGAGTTGATTGATGGCTTCTCCGCCATGAAGTTACGCAATTACTATTTGCTCAACCCCTACGAGTCCGGAGAGCGGGGATACAAGCTGTTGCTGACGGAGACGGATAAAGACAGCCTGCTGGCGCTGATTAAACAAAAACCGCTGCCTGAAAACGGTTCGCAGCGGATTGAGGCCAATTTTAACTTCTTCGATGAACAAATCAGCAAATTAGGCGATGACTTGATTTCGCTGTGTCGTGGGCTATCAAAGCTATTGATTGTCGATGTCGCACTGAATCGCGGGCAGGATAACCCGCAGCTAATTTTTGAAAGCATGAACTCTACGGGCAAGGCGCTCAGCCAGGCTGATTTAGTGCGTAATTATATCCTGATGGGGCTGGAGCCGGAACATCAGACGCGGCTGTATGACGACCACTGGCGACCGATGGAAATTGCTTTTGGTCAGAAAGGCTATAGCGAATATTTTGACAGCTTTATGCGTCATTATCTGACGGTCAAAACGGGGGATATTCCTAGGACCGATGAAGTTTATGAAGCATTTAAGTTACATGCGCGTAGCCAGGCTATCGCCGAAGAGGGTGTGGATGCGCTGGTAGCGGATATTCAGCGCTATGCGGAATATTTCTGTGCGATGGCGCTGGGGAAAGAGAGCGATAAGCAACTTGCTATAGCGTTTCAGGATTTACGGGAGTTAAAGGTTGATGTTGCTTATCCGTTCCTGCTGGTGCTGTACCACGATTACCGGGAGGGCAATTTATCACACGATGATTTTCTGAGTGCGATACGCCTGGTTGAGTCGTATGTTTTCCGCCGCGCGGTGTGCGCTATTCCAACCAACTCGCTGAACAAAACATTCGCCACGTTTTATAGAGTACTGGATAAAGAAAACTATCTGGAAAGTATTCAGGCGCATTTACTGGAACTGCCGAGCTATCGACGTTTCCCGGACAACGATGAATTTAGCCACAAGTTAAAAGAGCGCGATCTGTATAACTTCCGTAGCCGTAGTTACTGGCTACGCCGCCTGGAAAATTACGGGCGCAAAGAGCGCGTGGCGGTGGATGAATATACGATTGAACATATTATGCCGCAGAATGAAAATCTGTCGGCAAAATGGCGTGAAGAGCTGGGTAGCGACTGGCAGCGGGTACATAAAGAGCGACTGCATACGCTGGGGAACCTGACGTTAACCGGCTATAACTCCCGTTACAGCGATAAAGCCTTTGTGGAAAAACGCGATATTGATGGCGGCTTTAAAGAAAGCCCTTTGCATTTAAACGCCGGATTAGGGCAGTGCGAGAAGTGGGATGAAGCGGCGATGGATGCTCGGGCTGAGCGGCTGGCGAAGCGTGCCGTTCAGGTCTGGAGTGCTCCTGAGTTGGATGAAGATGTTCTTGATGGCTATCGTCAGCAGCCTGAAAAAGCGATGAACTACAGTCTGACGGATTTCCATCAACTGGAGGTCGGCTCACATAGCCGGATGCTATTTGACCAACTGGCACCAGAGATTTTAAAGCTGGATGCGAGTATCACACAGGAAGTGCTGAAGCTGTATGTCGCCTTCAAGGCGGAGACCAATTTTGTGGATGTCGTACCGCAGAAAAGCCGGTTGCGCCTGTCGCTGAATATGCCGTTCCATGAACTGGTCGATCCGAAAGGGATGGCGAAAGACGTAACGGATCTTGGTCGTTGGGGCAATGGTGATGCAGAGGTCGGTTTCAGCGATATTGCCCAGCTACCGTATGTGATGGGGCTGATTCGCCAGGCATTTGAAAAACAGATGGATAGCGCGGTGGTATAGCCTCGTCGTAACCCCGGCAGCATGGAGGCTGCCGGGGATAACGACTCGCATAAGTCACTATTGATAAGAAATATAAATCAGGCCGGATAAGCCATCCGGCAATAATCAAAACCTTAAGCAGGCAACGCGAAATGCCCCGTCGCCATATCAAACATCAGGCGGGCAAAGCCCTTAGCGCACTGCGGGTTCGATAAATACTGCAGCATAAATTCTTGTCGCGCTTCGTCACTGTCCATCACCGCGTCGTCTACCGCCTTGAAAAAACCGCCTAATATTGCCTGCTCGGGACTGTTATTCCTGATTTGTTTCATCACCGTTTCATTCTCAGTGATTTTATTAAACACGGTCATTGCGCTGCTGAGCATATCTTTATCCGTCAGATGGTCGGTGATAAACAGTTCATTCATTCGCGATAAAATATGCGACAGAAATTCCTCTTTCTTGTCTTTTGGTTTTGCCGTACCCACGTCGTTACTGGGATCAAGTGTATATTTCGCATCATCTTCTTGTAGTTTCAGATGTTGTTCGTGGATCTTTGATAAGCGATAGTGGCTCATCTCCACGTTACTGAGATCAATCTCGTCCTCTTCCAGATGTTGCTCATGCAACAGCGGGCGCAGATGGCGGGCAAACAGGCTTAGTTTCTCCAGATCTTTGTCATCGTACTCGACGATCTGCGACATAAACTCGTAGAAGCGAACAAAACTGCCAAGATCTTTCTTGAAAATCTCCAGACGATCTTTTTCCTGCTTGCAGGCCTTAAAGCTATTTTCCGCATTGGTAATTAATACCGTATCGCTTGTTTTTTTGGTGCGTTCAAACATCTCTTTTGCCATCAGGTAAGCATCGATTGCCAGGGCGTAGCGCTTTTTCCAGCGTTCGACCGCCGGTTTGCAAATATTGCTGATTGCCGCGTTGGATTTATTTTTGCTGAAGAATGCCATGCAGAATTGTTCTACTTCATTCCACTGGAAAATCTGCGTGGCACGCAGTTTTTCAAACAAATCGAACACCTGCTGCGGATTGCTGACGTCGGTCAGTTCCGCCGTCTGGTAATAGGGCTGGAACGCGCTGAGGATCTCGTCCGGATCGTTATAAAAATCAAGCACGAAGGTGCCCGATTCCGCTTTCCCTGGATAGGTGCGGTTCAGGCGTGACAGCGTCTGTACACACTCGACGCCGCCAAGGGCTTTATCCACGTACATGGCGCACAGCTTGGGCTGGTCAAAACCGGTCTGGAATTTATTGGCAACCAGCATGACCTGATAATCGTCGCTGTCGAAGGCTTTGCGCATGTCCCGGCCTTTCAGACCAGGGTTCATATTCATCTCGGTAAATTTCTGATTTAACAGCGCGAGGCTATTCTGGTCGCCTTCCTGGAATTCCACCTCCCCGGAAAATGCCACCATCGCGCTGATTTTCGGGTAATTGTTCTCGCTAATGTATTTATCAAAGGCCAGCTTGTAGCGAACGGCGGCTTTACGCGAGCTGGTGACCACCATCGCTTTCGCCTGACCGCCAAGCAGGTGCATAACGTGTTTGCGAAAGTGCTCGACGATCACCTTCACCTTCTGCGAGACATTGTGGTCGTGCAGCGTTACCCACTGATTGAGCTTCACCTTTGCTTTCTTGCTGTCGACTTCGCGGTCTTTATCTTCCAGCTTTTGCAGCAGCTGATACGCCACTTTGTAGTTGGTATAGTTTTTCAGCACATCCAGGATAAAGCCTTCTTCGATCGCCTGGCGCATGGAGTAGACGTGGAAGGCGGCCGGTTTATTGGTTTTTGACGTAGGTTGTTCCGGGTGCGGGCGGCGGCCAAACAGTTCGAGGGTTTTGGCCTTCGGCGTGGCGGTAAAGGCGTAGTAGTTCAGATTATTGCTGCCCTGACGCGCGGCGATGGTGGCATCCAGAATATCTTCTGACGACAGCACCACGTCGTCATCCATCTCTTCGGTCATCAGCACTTCTTTTAGCTGACGGGCGGTGGTACCGCTCTGTGAGGAGTGCGCTTCATCGGCGATCACCGCGTATTTACGCTGTTTCAGGCTGACGCTGTTTTCGATGGCTTTCAGGACGAACGGGAAGGTCTGGATGGTGACGATAATAATCGGCTGCGAGTTTTCCAGCGCGCTGGCCAGCTTTTCCGATTTAGAACCATCGCCTTCTTTATTATTGATGCGCCCGACCACGCCGTCAGCGTGTTCGAACTGCCAGATGGTGTCCTGAAGCTGGTCGTCCAGTACCGTGCGGTCCGTCACGACGATCACGGAGTGGAACTGTTTTTCTCCGTTCACGTCGTACAGGCGGGAAAGCTGATGGGCGGTCCAGGCAATGGAATTCGATTTACCGGAACCGGCGCTGTGCTGGATCAGGTATTTGTAGCCGGTTCCTTCCAGCGTTGCGGCTTTCAGCAGCTTGTTGACCACGTCCCACTGGTGATAGCGCGGGAAAATCAGGCTCTCTTTCTTCGATTTCAGCCCGTTCCAGTCCTCTTTTTCTTCAATCTGCAAATGCACGAAGCTGGCGAGGATTTTTAATAAGTTATCCGGCAGCAGGACTTCATTCCACAGGTAGTCCGTGGCATAGCGGGTGGTATCTTCGGGAATATTGTTGCCCGCACCGCCCTCATTGGTGCCTTTGTTAAAGGGCAGGAAGAAGGTGCTGTCCCCCGCGAGCCGGGTGGTCATAAAGACGTCGTACTGGCTGACCGCGAAATGGACCAGCGCCCCGCGCTTAAAGGTCAGCAGCGGTTCGGGTTGGTTGGTGGCCGGATCTTTCGCCAGACGGGTCTTTTTGTACTGCACAATCGCGCTTTGCACCGTCTGTTTAAATTCGGATTTCAGCTCCAGCGTGGCGACCGGCAGGCCGTTGATAAACAGCACCAGATCGATGCGCCACTTTTTGGCTTTCAGGCCGGTTTCCGCAAAGGCACAGTTGGAGGCATACGGGCTGTACACCAACTCCGGTACGATGCGGCAGAGATTCTGCCGATAGCGCGCCAGGGTTTCCGGGTTCAGATTGTGCTCGGGTTTAAACTGGCACAGGGAAAAGCGGGCGTTGCGGATTTTCAGGCCGTGGCGCAATACGCCCAGCGTGCCCCAGCTGCGCGACTGGATATCCGTAGCGTTACTGTCGGCTTTTTTAAGCTGCGTAACCAGTGCGTCGAGGAAATGGCGCCCGGTATCGTTGGGGTAGACGCGGGCGAATTTCTCCCACTCCTGCGGTTGGGTGGATTGCACAAATTGCAATGTGTCCTGCACGTAGAGCGCCCGTTCGCGATCGTAGCCGTCGCTTTTGCCGATAATCCAGCCTTTTGCCACCATCTGCGCGATGATATCGTTTTGCAGATTGACCTCTTTGGCGATGTCGTTGCTCATGCAAATGCCTCCGCGGGTGATTCTGCTTTGGTTTGTTCGCCTGGCGCAACCCAGTTGCGCACGTCGATTTTTCCGGTGACGGCGGCGGAGATTAGAGCGGTACGGCGTTCCTGGAGGAGTTGAATAATTTGTTGCTGTTTCTCCAGAAGATTATCAATTTTTGTGGTTTCTTGATCGAGAAAAACCGCTATTTTTTTCTGTTCGTTTGTCGGTGGCAGTAGCAGTGGCAATCTCCTGAAATCCTCAAATTTCATGGACTGTCTCAGACCCCCGCCCATACCATAAAAAACCTTAGTTGTATCGTATGAATGAAGTAACTGATATAAAAAATCGGGGGATATTATACTCTTTGATTTCAGTTTTAAATATGCTGATGTAATAATCCCTTTTTGTTTAACTAAACCTACGCGTAAACTATTTTTATCGTTTTGTAGATCAGTTAATCTTAAAATAATATCTCTGCATTCAACAATTTGATAAGTATTGAAGGATTCTGGAAGTAGCCCATAGTTTGTATCCACATTTCTGGGAATAATTTTCCCATAACTTAATGAAAGTACGTTACTCTCTATACCATCGTAATTTTTTTTCATCGATGCTTCGCATAAAGAAAATGTAGGCATTACTTCCCAGTGGGAGGGGATAGAGTCGACCCACTCAACACCAGAATCTTTCATCGGTACATCTGGATTTAGCCCTTTGGTCACCACATGGCTAATCACTGCGTGACGTTTTTCTTTCAGTAGCTCAATAAGTTGATGTTGTTTCTCGATAAGGTTATCGATTTTAGCGGTTTCGTGATCGAGAAAAATCGTAATTTTTTCGCTTTCAGAAAATTGAATTTCTGGGAGATGTATGTTTTTCAACTCTGAAGAGTTGGTGCTCCATAAATCTGCAACGATCCCTTTTCCGTAACGGTAAAACTCTTCTTGAAATGGACGACACCTGAGTAAGTAATGTGCGAATCTTGGATTAATACCCATAGGGCGCATGACTATGCTAATTAATGAAACTGAGCCATTGAATCGAGATACCCCTGCTGACCCTTTTCTGTCAGAACGACTATTTATCACAAAATCATCTTTTAAAACTAACTTACGGTTATCCCCAGCTTCTGTCTTCGCAGCTGTATCAAGTTGAGGAATTATACCTTGCATAGTAACCGATAAAGCAGGATAGTCTTTATCACTAACTTTTTCTCTTCTTTCTTCAAAAAACTGACCTAACCGTTTGATATTCCAGTGAGCTGGTATTTCCCCCAACCACTCCACCCCAGAATCCTTATATTCTGAATACGCCTTATATTTAGCCATCAGGAATGTACCTCCCGCAGCAGTTGCATAATCTCGATGCTGACCGCATCTAAATCCGCATCAATCTCCTCCAGTGGGCGCGGCGGCTGATAAATATAAAAATGACGGTTAAATGGAATTTCATAACCGATAATCCCGATATCGCCGTCTTTCGCATCACGCTTATCGGCGTTGATCCACGCATCCGCCACGTGCGGCAGGACTTCCGCTTTGAAGTAGCTCTCGATTAGCTCGCTGGTGGAAATAGCCGGATTCAGCGGCACATTCTCGTTATCGCGCAGGTCGCCATCCTGCTCAAACTCAACAACTTTTCCTTGGTAATCAAACGCGCCGTACAGCGGCTGAGCGGCCTCTTTCAGCACCTTTTTCACCACCGGTTCGGCATTCGGATTTTTGCGGGTGATGGCGTCGATAAGCTGCTTGTTCTCTTTGGCATCCAGCTTCACGCCTGCGGTGTTGAGCGCGCCCTTCAGCGTCAGCTGGAACTGGTTAAAGTCGTTGCTGATGACCTCTTTTCCCCCCGCCTGAGCGCCTACCGCTGCCTGAATACGCCGCGCTTTTTCCATTAACTCTCGCTGGAATTGCCACAGTTTGCTGTCGAACAGGTCTTTGATTTGCTTCTCTTTCAGCTCGGCAAACTCGGCTTTGATAATGGCGCGGGCTTCGGTTGCCAGTGTGGTGAAATCACCATAATTCTCATCCCGCCACTGCGAGGCAAATACTTCGTACAGGCGTTCCATCGGCGCGTTAAACGGCTTCGGCGCGAAGCGCAAAGTGGCAATGGCCTCATCGGAAATCTGTGCCGACAGGCGTAGCGGACGCTCAATGGTTAACCGGCGGTAACCAAAATCGGTGTTGTTGAAGATTTTGCTGGCGAAAGTTTTTGGCGCTTCGCTTTTCGCGGTAGCAGACTGGCGACCGCGGCTGGATTTTTGCTCTGGTGCTTTTTCCAGACCCAATACGTCCAGCGTGGTCGCACTAACTGACTCAATATCCCCGAAGGTTCGGGTAATCAGCCGGATATCCTCATCGCCCATTTGATGACGTTTCGACCCCAGCGATTTGCGCATCTTGTCGCACAGGTTGCTGCCGTCAATCAATTGAACCTTGCCCTTACGTTCTGCGATCTTTTTGTTGGATAAAATCCATATATAGGTGGCGATGCCGGTGTTGTAGAACATGTCCGTTGGCAGGGCGATAATCCCTTCCAGCAGGTCGGCTTCAAGGATGTAGCGTCGGATCTCGCTCTCACCGCTGCCTGCGCCGCCGGTAAACAGCGGCGAGCCGTTGAGGATAATGCCGATGCGTCCACCGCCGTTTTGCGCATCGCGCATTTTGCCGATCAGGTGCAGAAGGAACAGCAGTGAACCGTCGGAAACGCGCGGCAGGCCGGGGCCGAAACGACCGCTAAAGCCTTTCTGTAGATGCTCGTCGTTGATCTCCCCTTCAATCTTTTTCCAGTCCACGCCGAACGGCGGATTAGAAAGCATGTAATCAAACCGATCGGCCGGAAGCTGATCGTTAGAGAGGGTGTTGCCGAGCTTAATGCGGCTGACATCCTGACCTTTTATCAGCATATCGGCTTTACAGATGGCGTAAGACTCCGGGTTTAACTCCTGTCCGAAAGCACGCATGACCGCATTCGGGTTTAGTTCGTGCAAGTATTCCATACCCGATGAGAGAAACCCGCCAGTACCGGCGGTAGGGTCGTAAATCGTGCGGATAATACCGTCTTTGGTTAACGCATCATCGTCTTCCATAAACACCAGTGAGGTGGTCAGGCGCACGATATCGCGGGGGGTAAAGTGTTCTCCCGCTGTCTCATTTGAGCTTTCAGCAAAGCGACGGATCAACTCTTCAAACACAAAGCCCATTTCATGGTTGGAAATCGCTTCAGGGCTCAGATCGGTGGCCGCGAATTTTTGTACCACTTTATACAGTAGATTCGCGTCTTCCAGTTGCCCGACAAACTCGCTGAACTTGAAGTGATCGAAGATCTCGCGGGCATCCGTGGAGAACGATTGAACATATTTCTCCAGGTTGGCCTTGATACCGTTTTGCCCCATTTTGCTGAGGTCCATCGGTGAGGTGTTGAAGAATGTCAGATTGTCCGCCGCTCGCAGGATCATTTTCTCTTGTGCTTCTTCCGGCAGGTTCATTGACTGGATTTTTTCGACCTGAGCAAGCACGGATGGTTTGCTGCTTTCGAGTACGCACTCCAGGCGGCGCAGAAGAGTGAAAGGGAGAATGATGCGGCCATATTGTGACTGTTTGAAATCGCCGCGCAGCAGGTCTGCTACCGACCAGAGAAAGGCGGCCGTCTGGGAAAAACTTCCTGATGTCATAAATACAATCCTGGCCTCTGCTGTGAGGCTTTTTTTTCAATGGTTAGATAGTCTCCTTTTTACCAGAAATTCGTAAGTTGATCATTTATAAAGGTTTTTTATAATTTTCGGTGATTTTTGGGCATTAATGATCATCCTAATGAATGTTTTATGAGGGGGGAGAAAAAATAGCGTTCTCCGTCGGTAAGAGTGCGACAAACGGTTGGGAATATATGCCGGATGGCGGCTGCACCTTGTTCGGCCTGTGGGCGTAGGTTTTGAGACATGGTGGGGAATTGTAGGCCCGAAAGCTGCGCGCCATCGGGCAATCCAGAATGAGGGTTACTTCTTCAACCCCGCAAACGCGGCTCGAATCTCGTCTTCCGGCAGGTTAATGCCGATAAACACCAGCAGGCTGTGCGGTTGTTCGTCGTCCCACGGGCGATCCCAGTCGGCACTGTACAGACGCTGAACGCCCTGGAACAGCAGGCGGTTTGGCTCGCCGTCAATCCACAGCATGCCTTTGTAGCGCAGCAGCTTCTCGGCAGATTCCAGCAGCAGATTTTCCATTACCCGCGACACGTCACTGATGTTTACCGGGTAATCCAGCTCGACGACGATCGAGGAGATATCGTTTTGCTTGTCGGCGATAAAGTGGAAGCGTGGTTTGGCGCTGACCACGTTCTCCTCGAGCATGAAACCGTTGGTATCGAACAGCAGGGAGAGGTCGATATCACCATGCGTGACGGTATACACCGGGGCGCGGGCGTTGATGCGCGCCAGGCGCTCGCGCAGTTTCTCGCTTTCACCCGCCACGTCGGTTTTGGTCAGCAGGATGCGGTCAGCGTAGCCCACCTGCGACTGGGCGATAGTGAACTGGTTCATCTGCTCGTCGGCATGTACCGCGTCAACCAGCGCAATCACACCGTCCAACAGGTAGCGTTCGCAAATCACTTCATGGGAGAAAAAGGTCTGGATAATCGGGCCGGGGTCGGCCATGCCGGTGCATTCGATCACCAGACGGTCGAAATGGATGGCGCCTTTGTCGAGGTTGTCGAGCAGATCTAACAGTGCGTCTTCCAGCTCACTGGAGCGTGTACAGCAAATGCAGCCGTTGGTCAGGGTTTTGATCTGCGTGGCGCGGTCGCCAATCAGCTGATCGTCCACCGAGACTTCGCCGAATTCGTTTTCGATAACGGCAATCTTATAGCCGTGCTGCTCGTTGAGAATATGGCGCAGCAGGGTGGTTTTACCCGCGCCAAGAAAACCGGTGAGTAGGGTAACTGCAATCGGGGTCATTCATTTCTCCTTCTAACAGCAACTGCTTCCGCCGCTACCGTAGCGGGCTTCCTGGCGCTCGCGGAAGAATTCTTCGTAGGTCATGTACGGCTTATCGGGATGGTTGGTCTTCATGTGCTCGACGTAGTTGTCGTAGTCCGGAATGCCAATCAGCATCTTTGCCGCCTGACCGAGGTATTTTTTTGCCTGACCTAAAGTACCAAACATAAACAATCCTGATAAGCGAAAAGCCCCGCCGAAGCGGGGCTGAATACGGTTAGTGATGTGAAGAGGTCTTCACGCCGCCTTCCGGCACCGGTACATACGGCGTCTCTTTATCAGAGCGACCGTTGATGGCGCGGGCTTTCTGCCAGGTACGGAACCCGTAGAAAATGATGCTGTACACCACCACCAGGAACAGAATACTCAGGCCTGCGTTGGTGTAGTTGTTGACGACGATGTGGTTCATGTTGGCAATCTGCTGAGCGGTCAGTTCGCCGCCGTTAGCAATCTTCTCTTTGTACTGATTCGCCATGAAGAAGAAGCCTTCCATCTGCGGGTTGGTGCTGAACAGTTTCAGACCCAGCGCCCAGGTGGTGCAGATAAGCAGCCATACTGCTGGAACAACGGTAACCCAGATGTATTTGGTGCGCTGCATTTTAACCAGTACCACGGTGCCGAGAACCAGCGCCACGGCAGCCAGCATCTGGTTAGAGATACCGAACAGCGGCCACAGGCTCTTAACGCCGCCCAGCGGGTCAACAACGCCTTGATACAGCAGGTAACCCCACAGGCCTACGCAGCCCGCAGTACCGATGATACCCGCAACCAGAGAGTCGGTTTTCTTCAGGAACGGAACGAAGTTCCCCAGTAAATCCTGCAGCATAAAGCGGCCAGAACGGGTACCGGCATCCAGTGCGGTCAGGATGAACAGTGCTTCAAACAGAATACCGAAGTGGTACCAGAAGCCCATATCAGCCATTGGCAGCACTTTGTGGAACACGTGAGCGATACCAACGGCCAGCGTCGGTGCGCCACCTGCGCGGTTCAGAACGGACGGTTCACCGATGTCTTTCGCGGTCTGCAGGATCTGCTCAGGCGAAATGACGAAGCCCCAGGAACTGACGGTCGCCGCCGCATGTGCGGTTACGTCTTTCAGCTGCGCCATAATCAGCGGGGCGTTCTCGCCGCTCATTTCATGCAGGTTCGGCATGGTGATGCCAAGGCCCGCAGGCGGGGTGTTCATTGCGAAGTACAGACCCGGTTCGATGATAGATGCAGCAACCAGCGCCATAATCGCCACGAAGGATTCCATCAGCATGGCGCCGTAACCGATAAAGCGCGCGTCGGTTTCACAGGCCAGCAGCTTCGGTGTGGTACCAGAAGCGATCAGCGCGTGGAAGCCAGAGACCGCACCACACGCGATGGTGATGAACAGGAACGGGAACAGAGCGCCTTTCCACAGCGGACCAGTACCATCAACGTACTGAGTCATCGCCGGCATTTTCAGTTCCGGGTTGAGGATAACAATCCCCACCGCCAGACCGACGATAACGCCGATTTTCAGGAAGGTAGCCAGATAGTCGCGCGGCGCGAGGATCAGCCATACCGGCAGCAGCGCAGAGATAAACGCGTAGCCGATCAGGGTAAAGGTAATGGTGGTGTCTTTAAAGGTCAGCGCCGGGCCCCAGTACGGGTCGTGAGCAATCACGCCGCCGAAGTAGATAGACGCAACCAGCAGCACAATACCAATCACCGACACTTCGCCCACACGACCCGGTCGCAGGAATCGCATGTAGATCCCCATGAATAGCGCGATAGGTACGGTTGAGCAGACGGTGAACACACCCCACGGGCTTTCAGCCAGCGCTTTCACCACGATCAGCGCCAGTACCGCGAGGATGATGATCATGATTAAGAAGCAGCCAAACAGCGCAATGGTTCCCGGGATCGGGCCCATCTCTTCTTTGATCATCTCACCCAGAGATGCGCCGTTACGGCGTGAAGAGATAAACAGCACCATGAAGTCCTGCACCGCACCGGCCAGCACGACACCCGCCAGCAGCCACAGCGTACCGGGCAGATAGCCCATCTGCGCGGCCAGTACCGGCCCAACCAGCGGACCCGCACCTGCGATAGCGGCAAAGTGGTGGCCAAACAAGACGTTACGGTTGGTTGGAACGTAGTTCAGACCGTCATTGTTGATGACCGCCGGCGTGGCACGCGTCGGATCAAGTTTCATCACCTTTTGGGCGATGTACAGACTGTAGTAACGATAGGCCACCAGATAAACAGAAACTGAGGCGACCACGATCCACAGGGCACTGATGTGCTCACCCCGACGTAATGCCACTACCGAGAGGCAGAATGCACCGATGATTCCGAGAATCACCCAGGGTATGTGCTTGAATATCTTTTTCGTATCCATAGTAAAACCTGGTATCTAATTAATAATTGGCCGAAGCCGCGTGGGTTTGATCTTGTGTTTGAGGAGGTAAATTGACTGCTATGTTGGGGGGATCTTGCCAGAGAAATACGCGCGTAAAGTAAGGTAAATAAGTGAGCGGTTATATGTCAGCTTAAGCGGTCCCAAGTGTCAGTGAGCGGTTTTAATATGGGGTGTAGACCGGTAATTATGTGATTAAAATCACATAATTACCGGTATGAGGTTCACGCGACGGGAGTGGACGCCTGTATTTGAGTGGCTATAAGGTAGAGGTAGTAGGCGAAAATGGCGATAACCACGGCATAAAAGGTACATCGTTCAGTTTTGCCAACCGCGTTTTTACTCATGTGGCTCAGGAAGTCAAATAGGGCCCATATCACGATCAACATCGCAGAAAAATATAGGCCGACTCCCGCCATGCGAAATTCGCTATAGGGAAGCATTGCCAGCGTAAGCCCGAAAAGTGTACCAAACGTGGCTGCGGTAATGGATTTGCCCAATTCATTGAATTTAAATAAAAATCTTTCATAGATAAAAGCAGATTTTTCTTTTTTTGAATCGAATACACCACATAGCCTGAGTAAAATTACAGTAAATAACGCATCTATAATGAGCAGAAACATGATGCTTTTAGGTGCGATACTCTCCATTAAGATGCCTGAAATCTCCGGGATAAGGAGCTTTGGCACTATGGGGGTCATTAATCCTAAAATGCCTCCCAGCAGTAAGAAGGGAGCAGCATTAGATAATAAATCGAAAAATTTCTTTTTCACAGAGGGACTTCCTTGTTTTAGAGGCGGGTGACAGGACTTCCATTGGTAATCGAAGTGCGTATAAATGAAAAGCCCTCTGAAAAGGTGGGGAAGCCGCTACGGCACCTTTTGCGTGGTATGTGCCGAGTGTGTTTGCTGCTTTTTTCAGCGAGAGATATTGCCAGAATACCGGCTTTTCGAACGATATCCATAAAGTTTTCCCTTTCCAGGCCGAAAATTCTGACATCTGTCTAGCGGAAAGAGAAAACATGTTAAAACGAATGAAGATTGTTACCAGCTTACTGCTGGTATTGGCGCTATTTGGCCTTTTACAGCTCGCCTCCGGCGGCTTGTTTTTTAACTCACTTAAGAATGACAAAGAGAACTTTACCGTTCTGCAAACCATTCGCCAGCAGCAGTCTGCGCTGAATGCCACCTGGGTTGAGCTGCTGCAAACGCGTAATACCCTGAACCGGGCGGGTATTCGCTACATGATGGATCAGAGCAATATCGGCAGCGGTGCGACCGTTGCTGAGCTGATGCAGGTAGCCAGCACGGCGCTGAAACTGACGGAAAAAAACTGGGCGATTTACGAGTCGCTCCCGCGCGATCCGCGTCAAAGCGAAGCCGCGTTCCAGGAGATCAACCGCACCTATGACATCTATCACGGCGCGCTGGCGGAGCTGATCCAGTTACTGGGTGACGGGAAGATCAACGCGTTCTTTGATCAACCCACGCAGAGCTATCAGGATGGTTTTGAGAAGACATACATCAACTACATGCAGCAGAACGATCACCTGTATGACATTGCGGTAGCAGATAACAACAGCTCTTACAGTCAGGCGATGTGGGTACTGGTCTGTGTGCTGATTACCGTACTGGCGGCAATTATTGCGGTCTGGTTCGGCATCAAACTGACTCTTATCTCCCCAATGAACCGTCTGATCGACAGCATTCGTCATATCGCCAGCGGCGACCTGGTGAAGCGTATTGAGGTGGAAGGTTCCAACGAGATTGGCCAACTGGCGGAAAGCCTGCGTCATATGCAGGGTGAGCTGATGAACACCGTGGGTGATGTGCGTAACGGTGCCAACGCGATTTACAGCGGGGCCAGCGAGATTGCGATGGGCAACAACGATCTCTCCTCGCGTACCGAGCAGCAGGCTGCATCTCTGGAAGAAACCGCAGCCAGCATGGAACAACTGACGGCGACCGTGAAGCAGAACGCCGAAAACGCGCGTCAGGCTAGCCATCTGGCCCTGAGCGCTTCTGAAACCGCGCAGAAAGGCGGCAAAGTGGTGGATAACGTGGTGCAAACCATGCGCGACATCGCTTCCAGTTCGCAGAAAATCGCCGACATTATCAGCGTCATCGACGGCATTGCCTTCCAGACCAACATTCTGGCGCTCAACGCCGCGGTAGAAGCTGCGCGTGCGGGCGAGCAGGGCCGTGGTTTTGCGGTGGTTGCGGGTGAAGTTCGTAACCTGGCCCAGCGTAGTGCGCAGGCCGCGCGCGAGATCAAGAGCCTGATTGAAGACTCGGTCAGCCGTGTGGATGTGGGTTCAACGCTGGTAGAAAGCGCTGGTGAAACCATGGATGAGATCGTCAATGCGGTAACCCGCGTGACCGATATCATGGGTGAAATCGCCTCTGCTTCTGATGAACAGAGCCGCGGTATCGACCAGGTCGGTCTGGCCGTTGCTGAGATGGATCGTGTGACGCAGCAGAACGCCTCGCTGGTGGAAGAATCCGCTGCCGCCGCTGCGGCGCTGGAAGAGCAGGCCAGCCGTCTGACCCAGGCCGTTGCCGTGTTCCGTATTCAGCATGACCAACAGCGCGTGCGTGACGTTGCTGCCGCTAAACCGGTTTCAACGGTCCAGCCGCGAAAAGCTGCGGTAACGGATGCCGGGGATAACTGGGAAACGTTCTAAACTATTGCGCCCTCAATTGAGGGCGCTTTTATGAGATGAACAACAGTATGCACCGCTCGGGCATCATTCTACGGAAGCGGATGTTGCCGTCGTTGTAGAGTCCGGGGTGTCCGTAGCGTGTCTCTTTTCTGGCGCAGGGCCATCCAAATCACGCCGAATACCAATTCGGAATATCCCGGCAAGCATAATGGCGCCGATAATCGCAATTCCACCTAGCAGGTAAAGCCCGGCAATATTCGAATCAAACGCATTCTCAGCCCACACGCGAATGTTGGGGGCCACGAATCCGCCAAGATTACCTAGCGAGTTAATAAGTGCAATACCCGATGCTGCCGCGGCACCTCCGAGATAGCTGGTTGGGAACGTCCAGTAAATAGGTTGGACTGCCAGCAAGCCTGCGCAACCAATGCAAAGGGCGATGAAAGCCCAGATCGGCGAACCGGCAAGCATCCCAGATAATGCAACACCAAGTCCACCAAAGAGCAGTGTAATCGTACTTATCCAGCGACGTTCTTTCAGTTTTGTGGAAAGATGCGGGATATACCACGCAGCGAAAAGTGCGCATAACCACGGAATACCGGATAAAACCCCAACGATGAAGCCAACGCCTTGGCCTGATAATGCCGCAACCTGAGAAGGCAGGAAGAATGCAATACCGTAAGAACCAACCTGAATGGTGAAGCAGATCAGACACAGATACAGCACTCTGGGGTCGCACAGTGCTTTCAGGATCCCTTGCGGGCCATGGCTTTTTTTTGTGTGCTCTTCCTTTTCCATAATGGTGCTAAGCGCGCTTTTTTCTTCCGCGGTCAGGAATGTGCAACGTTTATCTGATGGCTTATCATCAAGATAGAAAAATGCTACAACCCCAACAAGTGCAGCGAGTAATCCTTCAACCAAAAACATTAATTGCCAGTTATGTAATCCCCATAAATCATGGATAGTTAATAACCCACCGGATACAGGCCCTCCGAGAATAAACGCGATCGGTGGCCCAAACCAGAAATAACCAGCCACTTTTGCCCTGATATTAAGCGGAAACCAGAACGTCAGATATAACATTACGCCGGGCATAAATCCTGCTTCAGATGCACCGAGAAGAAAACGCAAAATAATAAATGTTTTCTCATCATGGGCAAACATCATCGCAGCAGAAATAAGTCCCCATGTTACCATGATGCGGGAAAGCCATAAGCGCGCACCCACTTTATATAAAAATATATTGCTGGGAACTTCAAATAGCGCATAACCAATAAAAAAGACCCCTGCGCCAAAAGCATATGCTGCATTACTCAATCCCGTATCAACCTGGAATGCCTCTTTTGCAAAACCAATGTTGGCGCGATCCAGATAAGCCATGACATACATGAGTGCCAAAAAGGGCAAAAGCCGTATAATTGACTTTTTAACCGCCGAATTGACAATCTTTTCGTTATCACTTTTACTCATAAATATGCTTCCAATCAAATGGTAGAGAGCTACTTTTATTTCTCATCAGGATAATGGGAAAGTGAGTAGGCAATATTATGGAAGAACTTTTAAACAGGTATTTGATGAAATACCTGTTTGTTTTTATATTAACTTAACCATTCTTGGCCATCGGGCCATGAATAACGTGTTAGCGTATCTGGTTTCATTTTCACACCATAACCTGGTTGCTGCAATGGGTAATATCGTCCACGTTTTATGACCAGCGGCTCTTCGAAATTCTCGTGTAAGTGATCAACATATTCTAAAACTCTATTTTCCAGTGATGCTGATACGGCGATATAGTCAAATAAAACAATATTCAATGAATACTGACACAGACCGACGCCACCACCATGTGGGCATACAGGGACACCAAATTTCGCCGCCATTAGTACGACAGCGAGAACTTCGTTTAAACCACCCAAACGGGCAGGGTCTAACTGGCAAAAATCCATTGCGCCTGACTGGAAGAATTGTTTAAACATTACCCGGTTATGAGCATGTTCACCGGTAGCAATGCCAATATCACCAATTCGCGCTTTTATTGCTGCGTGACCGAGTATATCGTCAGGGCTGGTGGGCTCTTCGATCCAGAGTGGATCAAACTTAGCTAGTTTGCGCATCGCCGTAATGGCTTCATCAACGCCCCATATTTGGTTTGCATCCATCATCAGTTTGCGTTCCCAACCCAGCTCTTCGCGCAGGATCGTCGCCCGGCGAATATCTTGCTCGATATCGGCACCGACTTTTTGCTTCAGATGCGTCCAGCCATCAGCCACGGCCTGACGGGCAAGCTGACGCATTTTTTCTTCTGAATACCCAAGCCAACCTGCGGCCGTTGTGTAACCAGGAAAGCCCGTTTCCAGCATTTCTCGTTCACGCTGCGCTTTACCAGTTTCAACTCTACGTAATAATGTTATGGCTTCTTCAGGCGTCAGAACATCCTTGATGTAGGTGAAATCAATGCAGCGAACAAGCTCTTCCGGCGACATGTCGACCAGCATTTTCCATACGGTTTTATTCTGCGAACGCGCCCAGAGATCCCACAATGCGTTAATAATTGCCGCGGTGGCTAAATGAATAACACCTTTTTCCGGGCCAACCCAGCGTAACTGACAATCACCAGAAACAAGTTCATGCCAGAATTGGCCAAAGTTAGCCGTAATGTCTTCCAGCGTACGGCCAATAACAAATAGTTCGGCTAAAGATTTTACTGCGCTTACACATAAATCGTTGCCGCGACCAATAGTAAAAGTCAAACCATACCCTTTTAAATTTTCTGCGTGGTCGGTAATTAATGTGACATACGTCGCTGAGTAGTCGGATATTGCATTCATTGCATCAGAACCATCCAAGTTCCTGGATGTAGGGAAACGGATATCTTTAACACTTATATCCTTGATTGTAATCGCCATGTTGACTCCTGTTGTGATGTTCTTTTGCTAATAAAATAGATAAATTCGTTTAGCAGACACCATGAGTGTAAGAGGGAGTAAATTACTCAATGTGAGTTGATAATAAGATTGTGGGGTATTTTGCAATTTTGTGTTTTTAATCTGCTTTTAATTATATCGGTTGTTTTGCTGGATAGAGCGCAGCATTGATTGTTTTGCCGTTTCAAGGTGGTTGCGAAGAGCAAGGATAGCATCCAGGTCGCTGCGGCAAATCAGTGCGCTGAGGATGGTCATATGCTCATCAATGGCAATGATATTGCGCTGCTTGAGGTCGCTTTCATCCCACTGATAATGAAAGTGGAAAATCACGGAGATGATTTCAAGTGATTGATTAAAAAATATATTATCTGCTGCGGAGAGCAGTAAAGCATGAAACTCACGGTCTAACTGCGAGAACATACGAAAGCTGCTGCCGATGCTGTCGCGCAGGACCCGGTGACGCTCCAGCAGTGTTTTAGCCTGCAGCCAGCGCGGGTCATCGTCGGGCAGATTGAGAAAATGCTGCAGGGAATGGGTTTCCAGCATCTCTCTGAGTTCAAACAGCTGTTCCGCATAGGCCTGATCGAACTGCTTCATGCTCCAATGGCCGCGTTTTTCGTTTTTGATCAGATTGTAACGTTCGAATTTTAAAAGATATTCTCTCACCACCACCGGGCTGACCCCTGCAGCTCTGGCAAGCTGAAGTTCGGAGAAACTCTCCCCTGCGCGTAGCTGACGCTGGTTGATCATGGTGAAAAAAGCCTGCTCAAAAATCCGGTTTTGCTCAGTCATGGAGGCGGTGGTACAGGCAAAACCGTCGTCATGGTCGGGTTTACGTACGATGACATAGTGGCTGCCGACCTGGGTCAGCACGCCGCACTCGCCTAAGTGGCTCAGCATATGGCGCACGGTGGTGCGGCTGATGTTGTACATCTCCGCCAGCGCGCTTTGCGACGGGAGGGGGGAAGGGATATGACCACGCGCCATATCATCGATTATCTGGTTAATCACATTGTGGCGTAAGTTCTGTGAACGGCTCATGGCTTCTCCTTTTTGCGTATTAAAACCCGATTTAAAACATTTTTATGCGCTGGGATTCACAGATTGTGTTTCTGCTTTCTCCGGCTTTTTTATTTTCGTTGATATCTGAGGCAACAAAAAAACAGGAGAGCAGAATCATGTCTACGATGAATACGTTGATTTGCCAGGAACCTAAAAAATTAGTCTGGAAAGAGCGTGAAATACCTATTCCGGGTGAGGGTGAAGCATTAATAAAAATTAAATCAGTCGGGATTTGCGGTACCGATATTCATGCCTGGGGTGGCAATCAGCCATTTTTCAGCTATCCACGTGTGCTGGGTCATGAAATATGTGGGGAAATTGTTGGGCTGGGCAAAAATATACAGAATTTGAAAAATGGTCAGCAGGTGGCGGTTATTCCTTACGTGGCCTGCCAGCAGTGTCCGGCCTGTCTGAGCGGGCGCACTAACTGCTGCGAGAAGATTTCGGTGATTGGCGTGCATCAGGATGGCGGCTTCAGCGAATACCTGTCCGTACCGGTCACCAACCTGTTGGATGCGCAGGGAATTGATCCGCAGGCGGCGGCGCTGATTGAGCCTTATGCCATTAGTGCGCATGCGGTACGCCGGGCGGTGGTGGCTCCGGGTGAGCAGGTGCTGGTGGTCGGTGCTGGTCCGATTGGTCTGGGCGCGGCGGCGATTGCCAAAGCCGATGGCGCACAGGTGGTGGTCGCCGATACCAGTCCGGCTCGCCGGGAGCATGTGGTTTCCCGGTTGGGGCTCCCGGTTATCGATCCGTCTGCAGAAGATTTTGATGCGCAGTTGCGTGACCAGTTTGGCGGTTCGCTGGCGCAAAAGGTCATTGATGCCACGGGCAATCAGCATGCGATGAACAACACGGTGAATTTGATTCGCCATGGCGGCAGCATTGTTTTCGTTGGGCTATTCAAAGGCGATTTGCAGTTCTCCGATCCTGAGTTCCACAAGAAAGAGACCACCATGATGGGCAGTCGCAACGCCACACCGGAAGATTTCGCCAAAGTGGGCCGCCTGATGTCGGAAGGCAAACTGACCGCCGACATGATGCTCACGCACCGTTACGCGTTTGCCACACTGGCAGAAATCTACGAACGGGATGTGATTAACAACCGTGAGCTGATTAAAGGCGTGATCACGTTCTGAGAGGGTAAATGCGATGAAGACATTGAATCGACGTGATTTTCCGGGGGCAAGCTACCCAACGCGCGTGATCCAGTTTGGTGAAGGGAATTTCCTGCGAGCGTTTGTCGACTGGCAACTGGATATCCTCAACGAGCAAACCTTTCTGAACGCTGGCGTGACCATCGTTCGCCCGATCAATAGCGATTTTCCACCGTCGCTGAATACCCAGGATGGGTTGTACACCACGCTTATTCGCGGGCTAAACGCGCAGGGCGAAGCGGTGAGCGAGGCGCGGCTGATCCGTTCGGTGAATAACGAAATCAATCCGTATCAGGACTTCGCGGCGTATCTGGCGCTGGCCCACAATGCGGATATTCGCTTTGTGTTTTCAAATACCACCGAAGCCGGAATTAGCTATCACGCGGCAGACCGGGTCGATGATGCGCCGCCGGTAAGCTTTCCGGCTAAACTGACGCGTCTGCTGCTGGAGCGTTTTAATCATTTTGAGGGCGCGGTGGATAAGGGGTGGGTCATTATCCCGTGCGAGCTTATCGACTATAACGGTGAGGCGCTCAAAACGCTGGTACTGCAGTATGCGCAGGACTGGCAGCTTCCCCCGGCGTTTGCCGACTGGGTGGCGACGGCAAACACCTTCTGTTCCACGCTGGTCGACCGCATTGTCACCGGCTACCCGCGAGAAGAAGCCGCCGCGCTGGAAGCTACGCTTGGCTATCACGATGCGTTTCTCGATACCGCGGAGCATTTTTACCTGTTTGTGATTCAGGGGCCGCAGTGGCTGGCGGAGGAGCTGAAGCTGGCGCAGTGCCCGCTGAACATTCGGATAGTGAGCGATATCAAACCGTACAAAGAGCGTAAGGTCGCCATTCTCAATGGCGCGCATACGGCGTTGGTGCCGGTGGCCTGGCTGTGTGGCCTGGAGACCGTCGGCTCCCGGCGGCTGAACTGCGTGAATTTGCCCACGCGGTGAGCGGGCGTTTTCAAAACCCCTACATTCGTCACCAGTTGCTTTCCATTGCGCTTAACGGGATGACCAAATTCCGTACCCGAATTTTGCCGCAACTGCTGGCGGGCCAGCAAAATGGGCGCTGGCCCGTGCGGTTAACGTTCGCCCTCGCGGCGCTGCTGGCGTTTTATCGCGCAGAGCGGGAGGGAGAACGCTATCCGATACAGGATGATGAGCAGTGGGTTAGCCTGTATGCCAGTCTGTGGCCGCGAGTTGGCAAAGATTTAACGCTGCGTGAACTGGTGGATACTGTGCTCGGCGATGCGGCGCACTGGGGTGAAGATTTGACGTTGCTGCCGGGGCTTGCCGGGCAGGTGACGGCAAACCTGGAAATGATTCTGGTGCAGGGTATGCGCCAGACAGTGAAAAGTCTGGAATAAGGTTGCCATGCAGCGCCCGGTGTGGTGTTGGGCGCTGTTTTTTTTCAGACAATAAATGCGGCTGGCTGTAAGGCTGATAAGCGAAGCGCCATCAGCCATTTCATGTTACGAGCCCTGAGCGACCACTTTGATTTCAACCATCCCGATCCCCAGCTTACGCGGCGAGTGGCCGAGAATATTGCCCTCGTTGGTGGCGACCGGATCGGGCGGGACAATCACCAGCGTATCGGCATCTGCCGGGTTATCAAAATGCAAGGTTGTGGTAGTGACATCATGGCCTAACACCAGCGTCTGTTCCTCGCGGCCAACGCGCACGGGAATAGGACGATTGGCATTGTCGCCGAAGGCTTTCGCGGTGATGACCAGATCGAATTTCTTCGGCAGCGGGGCCTTGTACTCGATGGTCACCTCTTTGCTGAGCTGCGCATTGGACCAGCGCCCCCAGGATTCGGGGCGTGATATGCCGCTAAACTGTTTAACCTCTTCCGGCGCGCCCGCCACGTTGAAGACGAAGCTGTCGGCTTTGTAGCGAATGTCGTTATCGACAATTTTCAGCGTATCAACGTTACCTTTGTAGCGCTCCATGTCGATCACCGTGTCTTTAAACACGGTTTTACTTTTCCATTTGGCTTTGTCGACGTGCTGCACGATTTGCTGTCCGCCTAACTGGCCTTGCGATACGCACCAGTCGGTGGAGAGCGCCAGCTCCGGGGCCCATAGCTGCGCCATTTTGTAGCAGCGATCAACCCAGACAAAGTTATCTCGCGGCGCGAAATCTGCCAGTTGGAAGCGCAGCGGGGCCGAGTATTCGCTTTCCGGCAGCGGCTCGACGCGTTTGTCCGATACGCGCAGCAACAACGGCAGGCGGAAATGGCTGCCGGAGAAAGAGATCATGTTTTTGTCCTGGTCGACGGTGAACTCTTTCATCTCTTTCGGGAAATTCCACAGGCGGATGATATCGGGCTTCCACGCCAGCATTTTTTCTTTGATGTTCAGGAACACTTCAGACACGGATTCGCTCGACAAACTGCTGCGGCCAAGACCGATAAAGTTATCGCCACCGAGAATATCCAGTACCGTTGCCCCGTTATCCATCGTGTTACGCTTCACCGCCAGCGTCTCCTGCTGTGGCTGGTCGCCGCGCAGCACGAAGAACAGGTTGTTGCGATCCTGCTTGTTCAGATACTTCCATGCGGTGTTGTTCATCGCCAGATGATCGGAAGAAACCACGATAACGGTATCTTTGAACCACGGTGAGGCTTTGATCTTATTGATAAATTCGGCAATGTTTTCCTGGCTGCAGCTGACCGCGCTGAAGGACTGGTTGGCCTTCCCGTCGATGTCATAACGTTTACGGTTGCAGCTACGTGAGATAAATCCGTCTGGATGATGGGTATCCACGGTCAGCGTAAACAGTGAAAAGCGCTGGCCCGAACGTGAAAGCTCTTCGAATTTTTTCCATGCTTCATCCAGCACGGTATCGTCGTAGAAGCCCCAGTCGTTGCGATAGGCTGGGTCCGCAACCACGCTTTTTAACTCTTCCGCACCGTAGAGATGATCAAAACCGTGAGATTTCAGGAACACGTCTTTGCCGGCAAAGCGCAGGTTGGCTCCCTGCACAAAGTAGTTTTGATAGCCGGAGTTTTTCAGGATATCGCCCAGACAGATATTGTTGGGGAAGAAGCTGGAGACCGACGCCGAGGCGTTGCCTTCAAACGGCGCAAACAGCGGAATACCGCACTGGGAGGCGACCATGCCAGCGATGGTGTAATCGGTACCCGGCAGTTGCATGGTATTGCTGAAATCCAGACCTTCGTTTTTCAACGCACCGAGTTCCGGGGTCAGATCCGGGAACGCGTCGTTGTTAAAATAGGTGCGCTCGAGGCTTTCGCCATAGATATAAACCAGGTTCAGCTTCGGGTTGGGAATCGTTTTTGACGGCTCTTTATAATAGGTTGGGAAATCCGGATCGCCATCGCGCGACTGCGACTTTACCAGTTCGGTTATCTGGTGAAACGCCGGGCTGGCATCTACGGAGGCCAGCGCCAGCAGCAGGGCCAGCAGACTGTAACCCACATGATGCGGATGATGGCGACGGCGGCGCAGAATCCAGCCGAGAGCGACAAAAACGGTCGTCAGGACCAGCGCAATCCCGACGCCAGGTAAGATATATTTTCCAATTCCCGCGCCGGTCAGGCTGTTGGTCAGCGTGTACAGAACCGCGTCATTGATACCGTCGCCGGTGAAATAGTCACTGGCATACAGCGTGATATTCAAGACAATAAAAATCCCCAGCACCGTTAACGTGGCAGCAAACCACCAGGTATTGCGACCCGCTTTCCAGGCGTAAATCAGCACTGAAGCGAGAAACAGAGTAATGGAGATGAGTTCTGACAACGATCGATCCTCAGTTAACCGGGCAAACGCCAGGCAGGCTAATGATTTTGGGAAAGCACAATGTAATAGCGATGTTGCATTGCTGCAATTGTAGTGACATTAAATTACGTTGTTATTCAGAATTGGTTTAGATATGCGTGTTTTTTGCGGGGGATTTACTGATTATTTGACGTGTGAATTTTATGGGGAACAGGTTGATGCCGCGCAGGGTATACGCGGCATATCGTGCGTCAGGAAATGAAGTTCATACCCTGTTTTAACACCAGATCGCAGGCCTTGGTTTTTACCTGCTTCGCCAGCGAGCTGTTGCCAATTGTGTTCAGGTCCAGTTGTTGACCATCTTTGGCGTTGAGCAGCCCCTGAATGCCGTCCATATAGTTGGTGTCTTGTTTCTGCTCCGGAGCACTGAGGCCCAGTTTATCCAGCACCTGGTTTTTGACGTTCTGCGTGTCGGTGACCGAGGCCAGTTTCTGTTTCGCGCAATATTCCAGGATTCCGGCGGCGTTATTCATGCTGCTGGAGGTCAGCGACTGATTGCTGCCATTCAGTAGACTGGTCAGGGAAGAGAGCGACGAGCCGCCCTGCGAGCCGGAGCTTTGTTTGCTCAGTTCGCTGGCCGCGCTGGAGAGCGAATCCTGCCAGGAGGCGGCGAAAACGCTGGTCGAGATGAGCGTGCTGGCGGCAAGCGCACAGCACAGCAGACGTTTGGTTGTTTTCATCATTATATGCAACTCGTGTTATGCCTTTTCAGCGCAGTATAGCGCCGGCAGTCTTAGGAGTGGTCCTAATACGTTAATACTCTTTACCGGTTACCCGACTACGGTAGCTTTCCCAGTTAAAAATCACCCACAGGCTGTTGCCAAGGCGCATACGGTCCATTACCCGCTCGCCCAGCAGTTTGTTCATTTCGTCCATATTGCTGTTGGTCAACATACCGGTCGGGCGTTTTGAAGACGAGCGGCGATCGACGATCTGGTTGATGATCACCTTTTCATAGCGGGATTCGGTCTGCACGCCGATTTCGTCGATCACCAGCAAATCGACATTGCTGAGATCGTTGAGTAGCTGTTCTTCGCTGGTTTCACGGTTGCTGAAGGTATCTTTCATGGCTGACATAATGTCCGCAACGGTGATAATCAGCACCGACTTGCCGCGCAGCAGCAGTTCGTTGCAGATAGCGGCGGCCAGATGGTTTTTGCCGGTGCCGGGCTTGCCAGAGAAAATAAAGCTGGCGATGTTGCCGTCAAACTCTTCAACGTACTGGCGAGCTTTGCTCAGGGCGTTCATCTGACCTTCGCATTCCACCCGATAGTTATCGAACGAACAGTTCTGATGCAGTGGACGAATACCGGAACGGTTGAATGTGCGCTGCATTTTCATAGCCCGGTTTTCACGGGCCAGCGCTGCGGCGCGAATTTCACCTTGCTCTTTTTGCCATGCCAGCAGCTCCTCGCCCGTTTTAAAGGCTGGCTCGACATTAGCCGGCATCATTTTTTGCAGACGTTTCATCAGGTCGCCAACGTTTTTCATCGTTATCCTCTAAAACCCGGTGGAATATGGTTGTCAGGCTCGCTGACACTGTTCACATCGCGCTTCGGCATTCCGCCATTGCTGGCCCGGCCAATCTGGATGCTGCGTGCCAGTTTTTGCTGCCACTGAATATGGTGAAAGACTTTGCCTTCGGCCTGCCAGTAGGCGACAAATGAGGCCAGTTCCTCGGCGGTGACCGGTTCTCTTAACGCCACGCCCCACAGGGCGGCCTGGCGCTGAAAGTCGGCATCGGGCTGCCAGTCAGCGTACATCGCAAATTTCCCCATTGGCACGACAACGGGAGCGGTTTGCGGCTCTTCATAAAATTGTGCATCCAGCGTCACATCGCTTCCCGGGCGTGACAGCTTCTCTTCAAGCGCCAACAACTCGGCCAGTCGTGCAGGCGTCACCGCGTAAAATGCTGGCGCGTTATTGGCGAATACGGCTACGGCGCCGCCCGCAGACCTGGCCAGCACCGTATGGTGATCGTGTAGTAAGGCGTCAATGCTAGTGACGTCCGGCGTCAAAATTTTGCTGGGCATAATGTTTCTCAATACTGAACAACAACCGAGAAGGGGACTGCTTTTATAGTAACACAGAGAAGAAGGAGAGCAGCAGATGAGGGGGAGATTCCCCTCTCTGCGAGGGCTAACAAAGCGTGCCGCTAAACGCGCGGGCGTTTGCGATACAGCCATAATCCCGGTACGGATAGCCCGATGGAGAGCGCTCCGACAATCGATGAGGCTTTCAGGAAATTGGTCAACAGCGTGATCATCAGCGCTTCGCTGTAACCAAAATGGCCGATTTTTACCGCCGAGATCATGGCGGTATAGGCAGAGATCCCAGGGAACATGGGGATTACTGCCGCAACGGTGAAGACTTTCGGATGCGCCAGATACCAGCGTGACCACTGGATCCCAATGCAGCCCACCAGTAGCGACGCCATAAAGGTTGACCATTCGATATTAAATCCTGCGCTCATCATCACCATTCGTGAACCGTGGCCGAGTGCGCCGAGTAACGCGCACCAGGGGAGCGCCCGATGTGGTACGTTAAATACCATGGCAAAACCAAGCGCAGGTATTGCCGACAGGATCATGTCCTGCATTAGCGCCAAAATGAAATCAATCACGCCCATCCGCGCAGCCCCCATAAGGTCATCGACATGACTACGCCAATGCAGGTCGCCAGCGTCAGCAGACTGGCAATAGCCCAGCGAGCGAGCCCTGTATTAATGTGTCCCTTAAACATATCCGCGACGGAGTTGATCAACGGAAAACCCGGAACCAGCAGCAGCACGCTGGCGGCCATGGCGATGGTTGGAGTGTGGTTAAACGTCGGCAACGTTAGCAGCAGACCAGAAATCGAGGTTGCCACAAACGCAGTAATGCAGAAGTTGATTTGCGGGTGCAAATGCCGGGACGCCAGAATCTGGCGAATATACATTGCCACCATACTGGCGAAAAAGGTGATCACCGCGCCATCCCATCCGCCATTATTGAGTTTACAAAAGCAGGCACAGGACAAGCCGACCATAAAGGCGACCAACCATCTTGGATAGCGCAGCGGTTTAATCTGGCTAAAGCGTTTCTCAACGCCTTTAACATCCAGCAGTTTGTGTTCCGCCAGAATAACGATGTGCTGCACCTCCGTCACGACGTGCATGTTAATTCCGCGATCCTGATTTTTTCGCGTTGAAGTCAGGCACTGCCCGTCTTTAATGGTGGTCAGGACGATGGCGTTAGAGGAGATAGCGCTTTCTACGCTATCCATGCCAAGCGCCAGCCCGAGGCGGGTGGATAGCTCGTCAACCAGCGCACTTTCTGCCCCATGCTGCAGTAAAAAAAGACCGCATTGAATACATAACCGTGTAACCGTTCGCTGTGACGACTGCTCTGTTTGCATGACTCGCTCTGACTGAAAAGGATCTCTTTGCATGGCGGATGTCTTCTTTTTATCATGAAGCATGATCCTGTTGGCTCTGGCTAAGATCAATCTTTGCGTCGAAAAAAGATGCAGATTGTACGTCTGATGCGTTTGCATACCTCACTTGCTTATCAATAAAGACAGCGCTTATGAAAATGTAGTGCTATTTATCAGGATGGAAAATACGTAAGCAACGCTAACGATCTATTGTAGTTCTTTTAATTGTACAAAGAGTGTATTTATGAGTAATTATTGGCATGATGGTTCAATAGTTTGATGCTACTGGGATTGTAGCGGTGTAACTTTATTTATAAATAAAAGCCAAGGATAAACAATTCACCTCGTCTATTGTTTAGGGTTTCCTGTTAATTAATGTTTTTAATTTATCAGGGGATTTTTAATACGTGCGAATACGGACTGGTGAATGTGGAGGAGATATGTTGCCAGGACGCTGCAAAAACGCAATTATTATTAGTAAATTACCGATCGTACAAACCGGACTTAAAGGTGTAATGCAGGGGCAGTTCGCTGATTATGAACTTACCTACTGCCGCTCCGTCGAAGAATTGACGTTGCTGCAGCTGCGTTGTGCCGATTTGGTGATTGCTGACTTATCCGGAGACTGTAATCATCCACGTTCAGTCTGCGAACAATATTATTCTTTATTATCTCAATACCGCGATATTCACTGGGTATTTCTCGTTTCTCGTGTTTTTTATCCGCTGGCCATTGAATTGCTGATGTGCCCTGTCAGTTCGCTGTTATCTGATGCCGAGACGATTGAAAGTTTGGTGAATGTTATTCACGCAGGAAATAGCCGTGCCGAGAGAATTAGCAAGTCTCTGCTCTCTCCGCCCCTGATGCCAGAATTAGCAGACCATAGCGCCCGCTCAATTGTACTTACCCTCTCGGAGAGGAAAGTGCTGAGACTCCTGGGAAAAGGTTGGGGAATTAATCAGATTGCGACATTGCTGAAGAAAAGCAATAAAACGATCAGCGCCCAAAAGAACAGCGCTATGCGTCGCTTGTCGATACATAGCAATGCAGAAATGTACGCCTGGATAAACAGTTCTCAAGGATCGCGAGAATTGAATTTACCTTCAGTTTATGGAGAAACCACGGAATGGAAAGCCGAAGCATCAAAAGAAACGTTGCGCTGGTAGAGAAGTGCGCGATGAGTAGCGTCGGTATTAAGAGCCTGTTTAATACCATGCCGGATAACCAATACGAACTTCATATCTTTTCGAGCCAGCCTGCATTTAGTCAGGTGATGTTAAAAACGTCGTTTTCGGCGGTTATTTTCTCCCTCTCTGCAATCAGAACCGATCGCAGGGCCGGGTTAGCTTATCTGACGGAATTAGCGGTAAATTTTCCGCGTATTCGCCGGGTGGTTATTGCTGATGATGACGCTGAAGCGCGATTAATCGGCTCTTTGTCGCCGTTGCCGTTAGATGGCGTTGTGAGCAAATCTTCTTCATTAACGGTACTGCAGGACGCGTTATTTACGGTATTGAACGGTCCCAACCGGGGAACCGAAGGTTCTAAAAACCATTGGTATATCAATCAAAGCCGTATGCTCAGTCCAACAGAACGAGAAATACTGCGCTTTATGTCGAATGGCTATTCAATGCCGCAGATCGCTGCTCAGTTAGAGCGGAATATTAAAACCATTCGGGCACATAAATTTAATGTGATGTCCAAGCTGGGCGTGAGCTCAGATGCCGGACTGCTGGATGCTGCAGATATCCTGCTGTACCTGCGTGCAGGTGAACCTGCACCTTTTCTACAGGCGGCTTCTTAACGGGTAATGTTAGATCGTTTCGTGCCGGGTTTCGTTATCGGCACGGAACGTGAATCATCCCTGACACACATCCACCCAGGTGGCGGAAGTCAGCTCAGCCATCCTTTCTGGCGTGATACGAACGGCGCTGTGGATGGCGCCTGCGGCGGGAAGCACTTCAGCGTAATGCTTCAACGAAACGTCGCAGTACACTGAAATCGGCGTTTCCAGTCCGAAAGGGCAAACGCCGCCAACAGGATGGCCCGTCGCGTTCACCACTTCATCGCTACTCAACATCCGGGCTTTGGCACCGAAAGTGCTCTTTAGCTTTTTGTTATCCAGTCGGGCATCACCTTTGGCGACGACCAGAATAATGTCGTTCTTGACCTTCAGAGAAAGCGTTTTCGCGATCTGGCCAGGTTCGACGTTATGGGCTTTCGCTGCCAGATCGACGGTAGCTGTGCTCTGATCTAATTCGATAATCTCAATATCTGGTGCATATTGCGCTAAAAATTGGCGTACTGATTGCAAACTCATTCTTCTCTCCAAATCGCCTACAGGCAGCTCCATCCAGCAGAAAACCGCATGGCGTAATTTGTCATAGGGGCAAGCTCGCTGTAAATATTTTAATATAACAACATGGCAACATTGGCAGTTTTTCGATCATCTTCACAATCAAAGAAACCGGTTACAGTAACCGGTTGCAGAATGCTCAAATGGCGATTAATACTGAAGTTGTCACTTCCTCTGTATTACATAATAAGAGCCATCTATGAAACTGAACTCAAAATACAGTAGCGCTGGCGTTCCTCCCGGCACGGTTGCGAAAAGCAGTAATGGGCTTTACGTGGTGGTGTTGATACCAGCACGGTTGCAGGGTTTTGCACAACGGGAGAACGGCTATGTCTACTAATCATGCTGTGTTTAATGCGATTTTCCGCTTCGTTGAAAATTACGTCAGCCCTGTTGCCGGGCGCATCTCTTCACAACGTCATGTGATGGCTATCCGTGATGGGTTTATTTCGGCGATGCCCTTCATGATCGTAGGCTCGTTTCTGCTGGTTTTCGCCTATCCGCCTTTTTCTCCGGATACCACCTGGGGGTTTGCACGTGCGTGGCTGGATATGGCGAAACAGTTTGAAGGCCAAATCCTCACACCGTTTGATATGACGATGGGGATCATGTCAGTCTACATATGTGCGGCTATCGCTTATAACCTGGGCAAGCACTATGTGAAGTCACATCAGCTAGATCCCTTCATGTGCGCGATGCTATCGATCATGGCTTTTTTGCTGATTGCTGCACCGAAAACCAAAGGCACTATGCCGGTTGATAGCCTGGGCGGTACGGGGATTTTCACTGCGATCCTGGTGGCTATTTACTGCGTTGAAATGATGCGCTTCCTGAAGGCGCACAACATCGGCATTCGTTTACCCGATCAGGTGCCGCCGATGATCAAAAACTCCTTCGATCTGCTGATCCCTGTGCTGGTGGTGGTGCTTACGCTGTACCCGCTGAGTCTGGTGATTCAGTCGCAGTTTGACATGCTGATCCCGCAGGCCATCATGGCCATCTTTAAACCACTGGTGTCTGCAGCGGATTCTCTGCCAGCGATACTGCTGGCGGTGCTGATCGGCCATCTGCTGTGGTTTGCCGGTATTCATGGCGCGGCAATTGTGTCGGGAATGCTGCAAATGTTCTGGCTCACCAATCTCGGGATGAACCAGTCGGCGCTGGCGCAGGGCGCGCCTTTACCGCATATCTTTATGGAAGCGTTCTGGACGTTCTTTATTGTGGTTGGAGGTTCCGGCGCGACGATGGGGCTGGTGATTTGCTATCTGCGTAGCCGTTCGGCCCATCTACGATCGATCGGGCGTTTGAGCGTTGTCCCGAGCATTTTTAATATTAACGAACCGGTGATTTTTGGTACGCCGATTGTCATGAACCCGGTGTTCTTCATTCCCTTCCTGCTGGCCCCGATGGTGAACGCGGTGCTGGCCTGGGCGGCGATGAAGCTAGATTTGATTGGGCGGGTGATTTCAGTGGTTCCCTGGACGGCCCCGGCACCGGTTGGCGCGGCGTGGGCGTTAGGCTGGGACTATCGTGCGGCCATTCTGGTTGTCCTGCTGGCACTGGTGTCTGCCGTCATCTACTTCCCATTCTTTAAGGTTTACGAAAAGCAGCTATTAGCGCAGGAAAAAGAAGAAGCACAGCGTATAGAAGAGGAAAATCAGCAGGTTGCATAACTGACGGGCGAGGGGCTACGGCTCCTCGCTTACTTCAGCGTGCAGTCACCGCATTGCTGGACATCGGGCAGGCGATAGCGCTGGCAGCAGGTTCTGCGCACTAACAGTCCCTCGCGCGGAACAACGGTACGCCACAGGGGATTATCCTGACCGCAGGAGAGCTGCTTCTCAAAAAAACAGGTCTGGCGCAGTGTGGTCAGCAGTTCTTCACCTAATAACGGCTTCATTTCCGTTAAATACCAGTGAATTAAATATCCGGTGTTGCTCCAGATAAGCTTCGCATTGATCTCGCCTGTCGCTTCCAGCGCCTGCACAACCGGCGTCAGCGCCGAGAGAATCAGTGTTTCCATGCGTTGCTGAGGAGACTGGGCCGTGACCTGGTGATCCTGATGCACGTCGATCCAGAAGCAGGCAGCACGGCCTGTTTCGTGGAATTCTACGTGCATGTGTTCAGGAGAGACATCGATGGCCTCTTTTTGCGTCAGCAGGGCCACCATGAGCGGAGGCATCATCAGGCCGATATACCACTGCGCCCAGAGAGAAATCAACGGCTTATTTTCGCGTGGCAGCGTGGGCTGATTGCGATAAATATGGTCTGAATAGACAGCCAGCAATGAACTTAGCGTCGTTGATTGCGTCCATTCATGTAGCGTCATCGCTCCTGGCACGGGCGTTTCGTCAAGACGAATGAAGTCCAGCAGGTGCTCACGGGTGTTGGCTATCGTTGCGCGTACGGCAGCAGCCAGCGAGGGCATCTTTGCAGGCAGAGGGCTACGCCAGATGACATCTTCAACGATCGGTGCGGAACGATAAGCCATGTCGATATAAGGATGTTAATCTTAATGATAATGATTGCTAATCCTATAATTGACATTGAGCGATGGCAAGATCTTTGTCGCCATCCCGGGCGCCACCGCACAGATAGCTCAGGCAGAAGGGCAGTTTACCCGCAGGTCATCGCTGACCAGCGTACTGTTGCGCCCAAGGCTCTTGGCCTCATAAAGGGCTTTATCCGCTCGGGCAACAGCGGCATCAATATCCTGCTCGACCAGAGGCGCAATACCAATACTCACGGTTACGTTGGTTGCCACGCTCTCGTTAAACATGTGAGGAATTTTAAGGTCGTACACCTTCTGGCGAATACGTTCGGCGGCAGCCTGGGCCTGCTGGGGATCGACCGCGGTCAGCAAAACCATAAACTCTTCCCCACCAAAGCGCGCCACCACGTCCCGGGAGCGCACGGAGTCACGAATCGCGGCAGAGACGCGGATCAGCGCCTGATCTCCCATCATATGACCGTAGTGATCGTTATAGGCTTTGAAATGGTCGATATCCAGCAGCAAGACGTAGTGCTTCGCGTTGCTCAAGGCCAACAGTGTATCGAGTCGGTGTTGCAGCCCCCGACGATTGTACAAACCGGTTAGCGGGTCGAGCATGCTGAGCCCGTTCAGGGTTTCCCGTTCTTCCAGCAGTTTATACATCAGCTGCTGGGCGAAGCCATCGTAGCGCTTTTGTATCACATGCTGGATGGCGATCCCGGCCATGGGCAGCGCCATAAAATAGATAATTCGCAAACCATGCTCGCTGCCATTCAGCCATAAACAGACGGCGACGGAAGGCAATGAGTGAAGCGTAAACGCGATGATATTATTGGCAAAAGCGATAGATCCAATAAACAGCACGCTGAGAAGCGCGATTAATAGAAAATAATAATCATTATGACCCAGTGCGTTATATTTCAGGAAAATATGTAATGCCCATAGCAAACCAAAAACGATTGAAATAAAAGGAAGATTAATTCTTTTATCCACATATTTCCTATGCCATGCCAGCAACAATGTACTCATCACGAGAATCAGCAACGCCGGTACTGACAACGCTTTGACGGCAAACAGGGGAAAAAAAAGCGTAAACAACGCGGAGACTGCGTTGAGTAGCAGAAACAATCGTAAAGAGAGTTGGTATTTTTTGGTGCGCAGAGCTCGCCAGGATTGTACTGTCATAGGTAAATATTGTTAGTTATCTGCAATGTACGAAGGTGTGTTGGTAAATAAAACAAATAACGAACGGGGTATCATTCGCAGAGGTTTTTATTGTTTTTAGTTGAAAAGCTAACCGGCGAGCAATTTATCACCTTAAATTATTCATGTCATCAATCGTTAAGTAAAACTCATATAATTGATAGTGCCTCTCAGCTGACAAATGAGAAAATTTATCATATGATATTAGTTATCATTATCAATGTCATAGGTGGTACCATGTTGCAACGTACGCTGGGCAGTGGATGGGGTGTTCTGCTGCCGGGAATACTGATTGCCGGGATGGCATTTAGCGACCTGTCGGTCTACGTATGGAAGGCGATGATTGTATTAGGATTACTGTTGACTTCACTCATGCTGTACCACAAGCGTTTGCGGCATTTTGTCCTGTTGCCTTCATGTGCGGCGCTGATCGGCGGCATTGTTCTGGTGATGATGAACGGGAATCAGGGATGAACAAAACAGGGAAGAAAATCGAGAGGGAAATAAGATAATTGGTGCGAGGGGGGGGACTCGAACCCCCACATCCTAAGGACACTAACACCTGAAGCTAGCGCGTCTACCAATTCCGCCACCTTCGCACAGTCATCTTATTTTTTGATATCGCCTCGTTGGTGCGAGGGGGGGGACTCGAACCCCCACATCCTAAGGACACTAACACCTGAAGCTAGCGCGTCTACCAATTCCGCCACCTTCGCCCAGTGCGAGCAATATCAACGTGGATTATGGTGCGAGGGGGGGGACTTGAACCCCCACGTCCGAAAGGACACTAACACCTGAAGCTAGCGCGTCTACCAATTCCGCCACCTTCGCATACCATCGACACTTAAAAAAGTATCGTTACCACGGAGGCGCATTCTAGTGGTTTTCAACTTTTCGTCAATAGTTAATTGCCCAGGACGCGCTTAATTGATGTAAAAATGGGCGCTAAACGCAGGCCGTGTAAACGAAGTGCCACCCCGCATTTAGCAAACCCTGCCGGATGGCGGTGCAGGCACCTTATCCGGCATGGGATGGCCGTTCTACTTCTTCGCCTGACGCGTCATGATGGTGCGATAGACCTTGAAGCGACCGGTCTGCGCGATAACTTCGTGGAAGCCAAACACTTCATCCAGTACCTTCGGATAAGGCAGGAAGGCGTTCGCCACGATACGCAGTTCACCGCCGCTGTTGAGGTGGCGCACTGCACCGCGAATCAGCGTTTGCGCGGCATCGAGGCTGGTCTGCATCCCATCGTGGAACGGTGGGTTGGAGATGATCATATCAAAGCGACCCGTCACGTCAGAAAAGACGTTACTGGCGATTACGTCTCCTTCAATACCGTTGGCAGCAAGCGTTGCGCGGCTGGCTTCAACGGCGGCGGCACTAACATCGCACAGGGTCAAGCGCACTTTTGGCGAGTGGCTGGCTAAGGCGACGGAGAGTACGCCTGCACCACAGCCGACATCCAGAACTTTGCCTTTGGTGTGCGGCGTCAGCGTGGAGAGCAGCAGTTGGCTGCCAACATCCAGGCCGTCACGGCTGAATACGCCCGGCAGCGTTTTGATGGTCAGATTTTCGGTCTGGTATTCATCCCAGTATTTTTCTGCATCAAAGACCGGCTGTTTTTCCAGACGACCATGGTACAGGCCACAGCGACGCGCGCTGTCGACTTTGTTCAGCGGCGCGTATTCGGCCAGCATCTGCTCTGCGCTACGAACGCCGCTGCGGTTCTCACCAACAACAAAAATATCGGTGCCCACCGGTAACAGCGACAGAATGTTCATCAACTGGAACTGGGCTTCCGGCTTATTCTTCGGCCAGTAGTAGATCAGCGTATCGCTATCGGCAACGTCATCGGCCTGGGCGACGAGGCTAAAGCGAACGTTGTCGCCCATCTGGCGGTTAAGCACCTGCCAGTGGTGAAGCTGCTGAGTGTGCGCACGGCTGGCGGCGCATTCAAAATGGGCAGGCAGGTCATCCTGCAAATCACCGGCAAACAGAATACGGCTTTGTTCGAAATCATCACTGTGGCGCAGCAAGACTTCACTTGCCGGGGTAAAAGCAGACATGGAGTGCTCCTTAAATTGTACAGCGGGGGATTATAGTTGTTTGATGGCACGGATTCGACAAATTTGCTATATTTGCGCCCCTGATAGACAGGAGTGTTTCGCTATGACATCCCGACGAGACTGGCAGTTACAGCAACTGGGCATTACGCAGTGGTCATTGCGTCGTCCCGGCGCACTGCAGGGCGAGATCGCGATTTCAATTCCTGCGCACGTCCGTTTGGTGATGGTTGCTGCACAATTACCCGCACTAACCGAACCGTTGATGAGCGATATTTTACGCGCATTAACCGTCAGCCCGGATCAGGTTTTACAACTGACGCCTGACCGTGTCGCCATGCTGCCGCAGGGCAGTCGCTGTAATAGCTGGCGGCTGGGAACCGAAGAGCCGCTGCTGCTGGAGGGCGCTCAGGTCGAGAGTCCTGCCTTTAATGAATTACGGGAAAACCCCGCGGCCCGCGCCGCGTTATGGCAACAAATCTGCGCATATGAACACGATTTCTTCCCTCGAACCGACTGATTTACCTGCAGCATTTCAGATTGAAAAACGCGCCCACGCTTTTCCGTGGAGTGAAAAAACATTTGCCAGCAACCAGGGCGATCGCTACCTCAATTTTCAGTTGAGGGTTGACGACGTAATGGCCGCCTTTGCGATTACACAGGTCGTGCTGGATGAAGCTACGCTGTTCAATATTGCCGTCGATCCTGACTTTCAGCGCCGGGGCCTGGGGCGTGAGCTACTGGAATACCTGATCGATGAGCTGGAAAAGCGTGGCATTTTGACACTGTGGCTTGAAGTACGCGCCTCAAATGCTGCCGCTATCGCGCTGTACGAAAGCCTGGGCTTTAACGAGGCGACGATCCGGCGCAATTACTATCCGACGGCCGATGGTCATGAAGACGCCATTATAATGGCATTGCCAATCAGCATGTAAGACAAGGTGTAATGATGAAGAAGTGGGACTGGATTTTCTTTGATGCCGACGAAACGCTGTTTACGTTTGACTCGTTTACCGGCTTACAGCGGATGTTTCTCGACTATAGCATTACCTTTACCGCTGAAGATTTTCAGGACTACCAGGCCGTAAATAAACCGCTGTGGGTGGATTATCAAAACGGTGCGATAACCTCATTACAACTCCAGCACGCTCGTTTTCAGAGCTGGGCTGAACGCCTGAAGGTTGAGCCAGGCCAGCTTAATGACGCCTTTATCAATGCGATGGCGGAGATTTGCTCGCCGTTGCCAGGGGCGGTTTCTCTGCTCAATGCGATTCGTGATAAAACAAAAATCGGTATTATTACTAACGGCTTTACGGCGTTGCAGCAAATCCGCCTTGAGCGGACGGGGCTGCGCGACTATTTTGACCTGCTGGTGATTTCTGAGCAGGTTGGCGTGGCAAAACCCGATCCCCGTATTTTTGACCATGCGCTGGAGCAGGCGGGCAATCCTGAGCGTTCCCGCGTACTGATGGTGGGCGACACCGCAGAGTCCGATATTCTTGGCGGCATTAACGCCGGGCTATCCACCTGCTGGCTAAATACGCACCACCGCGAGCAGCCAGCGGGCATTCAGCCGACCTGGACTGTAGCGTCATTAAGCGAACTGGAGCGGCTCCTGTGTAAACACTGATTGCCTCCCCCCCGTTGATGGGTAAAATAGCCGCAATTTTTCGTATTCAACTTGCACGGCCTGTTGCCGTGCTTACCTAAGAAGATTTGACTATGACGTTGTCTCCTTATTTGCAAGAGGTGGCCAAACGCCGCACTTTTGCCATTATTTCTCACCCGGATGCCGGTAAAACGACAATTACTGAAAAGGTACTGTTATTCGGACAGGCGATCCAGACCGCCGGTACGGTAAAAGGCCGTGGCTCCAGCCAGCATGCGAAATCTGACTGGATGGAAATGGAAAAGCAGCGTGGTATCTCCATTACCACTTCTGTGATGCAGTTTCCATATCATGACTGCCTGGTAAACCTGCTGGACACCCCAGGGCACGAAGACTTCTCTGAAGATACATACCGTACTCTGACGGCGGTGGACTGCTGCCTGATGGTCATCGACGCCGCAAAAGGTGTTGAAGACCGGACCCGTAAGCTGATGGAAGTTACCCGTCTGCGTGATACCCCGATCCTGACCTTTATGAACAAACTCGACCGTGACATCCGCGATCCGATGGAGCTGCTGGATGAAGTCGAGAATGAACTGAAAATCGGCTGTGCGCCGATCACCTGGCCGATTGGCTGCGGTAAGTTGTTCAAAGGCGTCTATCACCTATATAAAGACGAAACTTACCTGTACCAGACGGGTAAAGGCCACACCATTCAGGAAGTGCGCATTGTTAAAGGTCTGAACAACCCGGAACTCGATGCCGCCGTGGGGGAAGACCTGGCGCAGCAGCTGCGCGACGAGCTGGAGCTGGTGCAGGGCGCGTCTAACGAGTTCGACCATGAGCTGTTCCTCGCGGGCGAAATCACCCCGGTATTCTTCGGTACCGCGCTCGGTAACTTCGGCGTTGATCATATGCTGGATGGCTTAGTGGAGTGGGCGCCTGCGCCGATGCCGCGTAAAACCGACACCCGTGTCGTTGAAGCCTCAGAAGAGAAGTTCACCGGCTTCGTGTTTAAAATTCAGGCCAACATGGACCCGAAACACCGTGACCGCGTGGCGTTTATGCGCGTGGTGTCCGGCAAGTACGAGAAAGGCATGAAAATGCGCCAGGTGCGCATTGGTAAAGACGTGGTTATCTCCGATGCGCTGACCTTTATGGCTGGTGACCGTTCTCACGTGGAAGAAGCGTATCCGGGCGATATTCTGGGTCTGCACAACCACGGCACTATCCAGATTGGCGATACCTTTACCCAAGGCGAAATGATGAAGTTCACTGGTATTCCGAACTTCGCGCCGGAGCTGTTCCGTCGTATTCGTCTGAAGGATCCGTTGAAGCAGAAACAGCTGCTGAAAGGGCTGGTTCAGCTGTCCGAAGAGGGCGCAGTGCAGGTTTTCCGTCCGATCGCTAATAACGATCTGATCGTGGGCGCTGTTGGTGTGCTGCAGTTCGACGTGGTGGTTTCACGCCTGAAGAGCGAATACAACGTTGAAGCGATTTATGAGTCGGTCAACGTAGCGACAGCACGCTGGGTAGAGTGTTCTGACGTGAAGAAATTCGAAGAATTCAAGCGTAAAAACGAAATTCAGCTGGCGCTGGATGGCGGCGATAACCTCACTTATATCGCGCCGACCATGGTTAACCTGAATCTCACCCAGGAACGTTACCCTGACGTTCAGTTCCGCAAAACGCGCGAACACTAATCGACCTTCAGGGCACGGTATCCGCCGTGCCCTACAACTTTTCCTGTCTTTTAAATCCCTTGCGGAATGTTCTTAAAACCTCTCGTTTTTCTTTTGTTTGCACGTTTTTTAGTCAATCTGGACTGCGATCACGAAATCCTGAACTATATTTAACAATGTGATGACATAAATGTCGGCGTTAAATGCTTTTTAGGCTGCCTGTTGCAGCTTCTATTGCTGATATTTATTCCACTTACAAGATTAGTTGCTGGCTCAAGCCGTTTTACGACAGAGCGCAGCTTTTAGCAAACATACAGGAATACATCTATGACAATGACAGGACTTAAGATTTCTAAAACGCTGCTGGCCGTGATGCTGACCTCCGCTGTTGCAACGGGTTCTGCTTATGCAGAAAACTCCACGACGGATAAAACGCAATCCGGCGTCGAAAGTGCGGGGCAGAAAGTCGATAGCTCCATGAACAAAGTCGGTAATTTCATGGATGACAGCACCATCACTGCGAAAGTAAAAGCCGCGCTGGTGGATCACGATAGCATTAAGAGCACCGACATTTCCGTTAAAACCGACCAGAAGGTGGTGACGCTAAGCGGGTTTGTTGAAAGCCAGGCACAGGCCGAAGAGGCAGTTAAAGTCGCCAAAGGCGTTGAGGGTGTGACCTCCGTTAGCGACAAATTGCACGTACGTGATAGCAAAGACACTTCTGTAAAAGGCTATGCGGGCGATACGGCAATCACCAGTGAGGTAAAAGCCAAGCTGCTGGCCGATGATATTGTCCCTTCCCGCAAAGTGAAAGTTGAAACCACCGATGGCGTGGTACAGCTTTCAGGAACCGTTGAATCACAGGCTCAAAGCGATCGCGCTGAGAGCATCGCCAAAGCGATTGATGGCGTGAAAAGCGTCAAAAACGATCTTAAAACTCACTAATTAGACTTAATTCGTCCTCCCGACGTTTGTCGGGAGGCGTGTTGTGCACCACACTGAAAATATCGCCGATGGGCAGCCTGAGTGCTCATATCAAGCGGTGACATTAACTATGGTAAAGGAGAAGCGCATGTTTCGATGGGGCATCATATTTCTGGTTATCGCGTTAATTGCCGCTGCACTGGGTTTTGGTGGACTGGCGGGTACCGCTGCTGGCGCAGCGAAAATTGTTTTTGTGGTGGGGATCATTCTGTTTCTGGTCAGCCTGTTTACAGGTCGTAAACGGCCCTAGCGACATCCCCTTTATTCTTCAAGTTAAAGGTGCGTTGGCTACGCGTGCTCGCCCGTATCACTTACCAGAGTAAGCAGATCGGGATTCACGCCCTTGCCGCCTTCTTGTGACTCGAATTATTTTGGGGATTAACCGTAAAGATAACTTGCTACTAAGCCAGTCCACCGGACTGGCTTTTACGGTTTTAGCATCAGGCAATTTGCGTTACTTTGTTGTTCTATTACAAAAACAACAGGAAGGCAGAGGTGGGGCAGAGAATACCCGTCACGCTCGGCAATATTGCGCCGTTATCGTTACGTCCGTTTCAACCAGGCAGTATGGCGCTGGTGTGTGAGGGCGGCGGACAAAGAGGCATCTTCACCGCTGGCGTACTGGATGAATTCATGCGCGCGCAGTTCAATCCTTTTGATCTCTTCTACGGGACCTCCGCTGGTGCGCAAAACCTTTCAGCCTATCTTTGTAACCAGCCGGGTTACGGCCGTAAAGTCATCATGCGTTACACTACCCGACGTGAATTTTTTGACCCGGTGCGCTTTGTGCGCGGGGGAAATTTAATCGATCTCGATTGGCTGGTGGATTCGACTGCGTCTCAGATGCCGCTGGCGATGGATAACGCCGAGCGCCTGTTTGCCGCAGGGAAATCGTTTTATATGTGCGCCTGTCGGGGCGATGACTACACGCCTGGCTATTTTTCGCCGAACCGGCAAAACTGGCTCGATCTTATTCGTGCCTCCAGCGCTATTCCCGGGTTCTACCGCGCCGGGGTTGCGCTGGATGGTGTGAATTATCTCGATGGGGGAGTCAGCGACGCCATTCCCGTGCAGGAAGCGGCGAAGCAGGGGGCAAAAACGCTGGTGGTTATCCGCACCGTGCCTTCGCAAATGTATTACACCCCGCAGTGGTTCAAGCGTATGGAACGCTGGCTGGGCGAAAGCAGCCTGCAACCGCTGCTGAATCTGGTCCAGCACCATGAAGCCAGCTATCGCGCGATTCAGAGTTTTATTGAGAAACCGCCGGGCAAGTTGCGTATCTTTGAGATCTACCCGCCCAAACCGCTCCATAGCATGGCATTAGGAAGCCGTATTCCGGCGCTGCGGGAAGATTACAAGACCGGACGCCTGTGTGGTCGTTACTTCCTGGCAACCGTCGGCAAGCTGCTGGCGAAAAATGCGCCGCTGCCTCGTCAGACGCCGAAGATTGTGGTGCCGGGACCGGTCGTGGTTCCACCTGCGCCGGTGGCTAACGACGCTCACGCGCCGGTGGTGACCAATGCGCCTCAGGCTAACGACACGACGTTTAATAATGAGGATTTGGCGTGAGTTATCGTTTTATTGATACGCATTGTCACTTTGATTTTCCGCCGTTTACGGGCGATGAATCTGCCAGTATTCAGGGCGCGGCTGACGTCGGCGTGCAAAGCATTATCGTTCCGGCCACCCAGGCGGCAAATTTTTCCCGTGTACTGGCGTTAGCGGAAAATTACCCTCCATTGTTTGCCGCCCTGGGGCTGCACCCCATTGTTATTGAACAACATAGCGATGACTGTCTGGAGCAGTTGCAGCAGGCGCTGGATAAGCGCCCGCAAAAGCTGGTGGCGGTAGGCGAGATTGGGCTGGATCTTTATCGGGACGATCCGCAATTCGATAAGCAAGAGCGGTTGCTGGAAGCGCAGCTTAAGCTGGCGAAGCGTTACGAACTGCCGGTGATCCTGCATTCGCGGCGCACTCATGACAAGCTGGCGATGCACCTGAAACGCCATGCTTTGCCGCGAACCGGCGTGGTGCATGGATTTTCCGGGAGCGTGCAGCAGGCCGAACGTTTTGTGCAACTGGGCTACAAAATTGGCGTGGGCGGCACCATTACCTGGCCGCGCGCCAGTAAAACCCGCGAGGTAATGGCGCAACTGCCGCTGGACTCACTGCTGCTGGAAACTGACGCGCCGGATATGCCGCTCAACGGCTTTCAGGGACAGCCGAATCGCCCGGAGCAGGTGGTCAGAGTCTTTGATGTCCTCTGCGAGCTGCGCCCGGAACCTGCGGATGTTATCGCTGATGCGCTGTATCGCAATACGACGGCGTTATTTGATTTTTAATTGCCGGACGACGGATACGTCGCATCCGGCAATTACAGGTACAGCGCCGGGAAGATCAAATTATCCACTCCGCGCTCGCGCAATCCTTGCGCCAGTTGCTCCACATCCTCAGGCGTGGCGCTCGGCCAGTCCTTCGCTTCGCCGTACACCCCGTGCGCATGAAAGGCATTTAGCCGCACCGGAACATCACCTGAACGTTTGATAAACGCCGCCAGCGCATCGATATGCTGTAGATAATCCACGTGGTCAGGAATAACCAGCAGGCGCAGTTCCGCAAGTTTTCCCTGCCCAGACAAAAAGGTAATGCTTTGTTTAATCAGCGTGTTATCGCGGCCAGTCAACTGTCGATGACACGCGCTATCCCAGGCTTTTAAATCGAGCATTACGCCGTCGCATACCGGCAGTAGTTTTTGCCAGCCGGTTTCGCTCAGCATGCCGTTGCTGTCTACCATGCAGGTCAGGTGTTGCAACTGCGGATCGGTTTTGATCGCGTTAAACAGCGCCACGATAAACGGCAACTGGGTGGTCGCTTCGCCGCCGCTGACCGTAATTCCTTCAATAAACAGCACCGCCTTGCGAATATGCTGCAGCACTTCATCAACGCTCAGGGTCTGCGCCATCGGCGTGGCCTGCTGTGGGCACATGTGCAGGCAGGTATCGCACTGCTGACATACGTCGGATTGCCATCTCACTTTCCCCGCACTCAGGCTCAGCGCTTCATGCGGGCAATGCAGGACACATTCCCCGCAGTCGTTGCAGCGTCCCATCGTCCACGGATTGTGGCAATTTTTACAGCGCAGGTTACATCCTTGCAGAAACAGAGCCAGGCGACTGCCCGGCCCGTCGACGCAGGAGAAAGGAATGATCTTACTTACTGAAGCGCATCTGCTGTTCATGGCTAATCACGCGAGGTTGTCGTTCCAGAATGCGCGTATTGCGCGCGGCTTCTTCGCCCAGCCAGGTGGTGTTGGTGCGTGAACCTTCGGCGCGATATTTTTCCAGATCCGACAGGCGTACCATATAGCCGGTGACGCGGACCAGATCGTTACCACTCACGTTGGCAGTAAACTCACGCATCCCAGCTTTAAACGCCCCGAGGCACAATTGCACCAGCGCCTGAGGATTGCGCTTGATGGTTTCATCCAGCGTGAGAATGTCGCTGATCCCAGCGTGATAATACGCATGATGCGGTGCGACGGTTTGCAGGTGAGTGATCGGATCCGGCTCATCGCCGTAGGGCAGACGCGCGCCCGGCGTGGTGCCGATGTCAGAACTGATCCCTGACTGTGCGTGCAGCATTGCGCGCTGCTTCCAGCCAAATTTCACCGGGGTACTTTCTACAAACTCCGCCAGTTGGGCGCTGATACGATACCCGAGCTGATTGGCGACCTCGTCTTTTCCGTAGCGAGCATTCTGCCCCGCCTTATCGCACAGCAGGTTCACCGCCTCCGCCAGGCCATACATGCCGAACATAGGGACAAAACGTTCGGGATCAATCAACCCTTCCTGCACCAGGAAGCTATTCTCAAAGAAATGTGATTTTTCATAGAGGAATTCACATCGTGAATCAATGATGGTGATTTGCTGCTGGCAATAGTGCGGTAGGGTGCGCGTAAAGAAGTCATCGACAGAGGTGCTGCGCTCTGCGATGGCTTTCAGATTGAGCCTGACCAGCGTGCTTCCACCCCCGGCGAGCGGCAACGAGTTGTAACAGCTGACGACGCCATACTGACCTTTTGTGAAAATTTTATCATTTTCGGGGCCGTTGGAAATGTGCGGCTTACTGCACTCGCAGATATTTTGCGCCACGTTGAGCAGCAGGTCGTCAGGTGTAATTTGCGGATCATAAATGAACGTCAAATTAGGCGAAACCTGCTTTAACTCTGCGTCTGCGCGTAAAATTGCACGGGTGACAGGCGTATCAGCGGGGCCGATATTGGCATGCATAAATGCGTCTGGCAGGGTTCTGTCGAGATAACGCCAGAAACGTTTTATTCGAATATCGATCTCATCTTGTGTTAGAATTCTAACATACGGTTGCAACAGAACGTCGAGCTGGCCGAGATAGACCGGCATCGAGGTGACTGACGGAACGTGGTGATACAGGATGGTGAGTAAGGATAACGCGTCATCAAGATCCCTGGCTCCTTCCAGTTCCAGCCATGAGGAACCGTTAGCCAGAAAACGCGCGTAGTCGGGTAAAACATAGCGCGGTTTGAACGGGGCATGACCTTCATACATATCGCAGATCACCCCGTCATCCAGCGCCTGGCGAGCCTCAGCAGGTAGTTGCGGGTAAGGCAGCGCGTTTTCAGCCTCCAGTGCCAGGAAGTGGCGTTTCTGCTCAGGGCTGAGCACCGGACTGGTCACGATTTGTTGGCAACGCTGTTGCAGCGCGAGTTCGCTTGAAGTGGGCATCGTTGATTCCTTTTTATCCCGAAGGTGTAACGCCATTGTAGAAAGCAACGCCGCCACAACCTTTGATCCGGATGCGCCTGATGCCACCGCATCCCTTCTTGAAAGGTGATTTATTTGAAGTAGATCTCATTAGAGTAATGCAAATCTGTATGTGGTTTTCATTAACTGTGATGTATATCGAAGTGTAATAGCGAGCGGATGTTAGAATACTAACAAACTCGCAAGGTGAAATTTTATACGGCGATGCCGTTGGAGAATGTTATGACCGATTTAACAGCAAGCAGCCTGCGTGCACTGAAACTGATGGACCTGACCACCCTGAATGACGACGACACCAATGAAAAAGTGATCGCGCTGTGTCATCAGGCGAAGACTCCGGTAGGCAACACTGCCGCTATTTGCATCTATCCGCGTTTTATCCCTATCGCGCGTAAGACGCTGAAAGAGCAAGGCACTCCGGACATCCGTATTGCAACCGTGACCAACTTCCCGCACGGCAACGACGACATCGAGATTGCGCTGGCTGAAACCCGCGCGGCGATTGCCTACGGCGCGGATGAAGTTGACGTGGTGTTCCCTTACCGTGCCCTGATCGCCGGTAACGAGCAGGTTGGTTTTGATCTGGTTAAAGCATGTAAAGATGCGTGTGCGGCGGCAAACGTGCTGCTGAAAGTGATCATCGAAACCGGTGAGCTGAAAGAAGAGAGTCTTATCCGTAAAGCGTCTGAAATCTCCATCAAAGCGGGTGCTGATTTCATCAAAACCTCTACCGGTAAAGTGCCGGTAAATGCGACGCCGGAAAGCGCACGCATCATGATGGAAGTGATCCGCGACATGGGCGTTTCTAAAACTGTAGGTTTCAAACCGGCAGGCGGCGTGCGTACCGCAGAAGATGCACAGCAGTTCCTGGCGATTGCTGACGAACTGTTTGGCGCTGACTGGGCCGATTCCCGTCACTATCGTTTTGGCGCATCCAGCCTGCTGGCGAGCCTGCTGAAAGCGCTGGGTCATGGCGACGGTAAGAGCGCAAGCAGCTACTAATTACTCGTCATACTGCAAGCCGCAGGTGCGTTAGCTGCACTCCCTCACCCCAGTCACTTACTGTAGTAAGCGCCTGGGGATGAGCTTCCTTGCCGCTTCCTGCGACTCGAATTGTTTAGAGTAATCATTCATTGCAGTGGGTTTTCCGCTGCATTTAACCTGATTTATCGGGGGTTACCATGTTTCTCGCACAAGAAATTATTCGTAAAAAACGTGATGGTCATGCGCTGAGCGATGAAGAGATTCGCTTCTTTATCAATGGGATTCGCGACAACACCATCTCTGAAGGGCAAATCGCCGCCCTGGCGATGACCATTTTCTTCCACGATATGACAATGCCTGAGCGTGTTTCGCTGACCATGGCAATGCGTGATTCAGGAACCGTGCTGGACTGGAAAAGCCTGCAGCTGAACGGCCCGATTGTGGATAAACACTCTACCGGCGGCGTGGGTGACGTAACGTCACTGATGTTAGGCCCGATGGTCGCTGCATGTGGCGGCTATATTCCGATGATCTCCGGACGTGGTCTGGGTCATACCGGCGGTACGCTCGATAAACTGGAAGCCATCCCAGGGTTTGACATCTTCCCGGACGATGCGCGTTTCCGTGAAATTATTAAAGACGTGGGTGTGGCGATTATTGGGCAAACCAGCTCGCTCGCACCGGCGGATAAACGTTTTTATGCCACCCGCGATATTACCGCGACGGTGGATTCCATCCCGCTGATTACCGGCTCTATCCTGGCGAAAAAGCTGGCGGAAGGGCTGGATGCGCTGGTGATGGATGTGAAAGTAGGCAGCGGCGCCTTTATGCCGACCTATGAGCTTTCTGAAGCGCTTGCCGAAGCGATTGTCGGCGTGGCGAACGGAGCGGGTGTACGTACCACCGCGCTGTTAACCGATATGAACCAGGTACTGGCATCCAGCGCAGGTAACGCGGTAGAAGTCCGCGAAGCGGTGCAGTTCCTGACAGGTGAATACCGCAATCCACGTCTGTTAGACGTCACGATGGCGCTGTGCGTGGAAATGCTGATCTCCGGCAATCTGGCGAAAGACGATGTCGAAGCCCGTACGAAATTGCAGGCGGTGCTGGATAACGGCAAAGCGGCAGAGATTTTTGGTCGCATGGTTGCGGCGCAGAAAGGCCCGACCGATTTCGTCGAAAATTATGCGAAGTACCTGCCGACGGCAATGCTCAGCAAAGCGGTATATGCTGATACCGAAGGTTTTGTCAGCGCTATGGATACCCGTGCGCTGGGAATGGCGGTTGTTTCCATGGGCGGCGGTCGTCGTCAGGCTTCGGACACCATTGATTACAGCGTTGGCTTTAGCGACATGGCGCGTCTGGGCGACAGCGTAGACGGACAGCGTCCGCTGGCGGTGATCCACGCCAAAGACGAAGCCAGCTGGCAGGAAGCGGCGAAAGCGGTCAAAGCGGCAATTAGCCTTGACGATAAAGCGCCAGAAATTACACCGACAGTCTATCGTCGTATTACCGAATAACTGTATACTGATCTGATCGCTTTTTTGCGGCGCAGATGTTGGAGAACAAGATGAAACGTGCATTTATTATGGTGCTGGACTCCTTTGGTATTGGTGCGACTGAAGATGCGGATCGCTTTGGCGACGTAGGCTCAGACACTATGGGACACATTGCAGAAGCCTGTGCGAAAGGCGAAGCTGACAAGGGTCGCAAAGGTCCACTGAATCTGCCTAACCTGACCCGTCTGGGCCTGGTGAAAGCTCACGAAGGTTCTACCGGTAAAATTGCTGCTGGTATGGACGGTAACGCGGAAGTGATTGGTGCCTACGCCTGGGCGCATGAACTCTCTTCCGGGAAAGACACGCCGTCTGGCCACTGGGAAATCGCGGGTGTTCCGGTTCTGTTTGACTGGGGTTATTTCTCCGATCATGACAACAGCTTCCCGCAGGAACTGCTGGATAAACTGGTCAAACGTGCCAACCTGCCGGGCTACCTCGGCAACTGCCACTCTTCCGGTACCGTGATCCTGGATCAACTGGGTGAAGAGCATATGAAAACCGGCAAGCCGATTTTCTATACTTCCGCAGACTCCGTGTTCCAGATTGCCTGTCACGAAGAGACTTTTGGCCTGGATAAACTCTACGAACTGTGTGAAATCGCTCGTGAAGAACTGACCGAAGGTGGTTACAACATCGGTCGTGTTATCGCGCGTCCGTTTATCGGTGATAAAGCGGGTAATTTCCAGCGTACCGGTAACCGTCACGATCTGGCCGTTGAGCCGCCAGCACCGACCGTGCTGCAGAAACTGGTCGACGAGAAAGACGGTCACGTGGTTTCCGTCGGTAAAATCGCGGATATCTACGCTAACTGCGGCATCACCAAAAAAGTGAAAGCTACCGGCCTGGACGCGCTGTTCGACGCCACCATCAAAGAGATGAAAGAAGCGGGTGATAAGACCATTGTCTTCACTAACTTCGTTGATTTCGACTCTTCCTGGGGACATCGTCGCGATATCGCTGGTTACGCTGCAGGTCTGGAACTGTTCGACCGCCGTTTGCCTGAACTGATGGAACTGGTGGGTGAAGATGACATTCTGATCCTGACTGCTGACCACGGCTGTGACCCGAGCTGGACCGGCACTGACCACACTCGTGAGCACATTCCGGTGCTGGTTTACGGCCCGAAAGTGAAACCAGGTTCTTTAGGTCACCGTGAAACTTTCGCGGATATTGGCCAGACGCTGGCGAGCTACTTTGGTACATCGCCGATGGACTACGGTAAAAACATGCTGTGATACCCGTTGTCTTTCGCGCTGTAGATGCGTTGACTTCATTCGCTCACCCCGGTCACATAGGTAATCTATGCTTCCCGGGGTTCCGAATTCGTCGCCTTCCTACAACGCGAAATCCTTAGGGTATTTGAATTCGTTTTGTCGGTTGGGTAAGGCATTGCTACCCCCCCGACAAAAACAATAAATCAAAAGGGAACTGAAGATGGCAACTCCACATATTAATGCAGAAATGGGTGATTTCGCTGACGTCGTATTGATGCCGGGCGACCCGCTGCGCGCAAAGCATATTGCTGAAACTTTCCTCGAAGATGTTCGTGAAGTGAACAACGTTCGCGGCATGTTAGGTTTCACCGGTACTTACAAAGGCCGTAAGATCTCCGTTATGGGTCACGGGATGGGTATCCCGTCCTGCTCTATCTACACCAAAGAGCTGATCACCGATTTTGGCGTGAAGAAAATCATTCGCGTAGGCTCCTGCGGCGCTGTGCGTATGGACGTTAAACTGCGTGACGTGGTTATCGGTATGGGCGCCTGCACCGACTCCAAAGTAAACCGTATCCGTTTTAAAGATCATGACTTCGCAGCTATCGCTGACTTCGACATGGTGCGTAATGCAGTTGATGCGGCAAAAGCGCTGGGCGTAGACGCGCGCGTGGGCAACCTGTTCTCCGCTGACCTGTTCTACTCTCCGGACGGCGAAATGTTCGACGTAATGGAAAAATACGGCGTGCTGGGCGTGGAAATGGAAGCGGCGGGTATCTACGGCGTTGCGGCTGAGTTTGGTGCGAAAGCGCTGACCATCTGCACCGTGTCCGACCATATCCGTACTCACGAGCAGACCACTGCCGCTGAACGTCAGACGACCTTCAACGACATGATCAAAATCGCACTGGAATCCGTTCTGCTGGGCGATAAAGAGTAAGTGTTGTGATGCCCGGTAGCGCTGCGCTTACCGGGCTACAATCGATGTATGCCGGACCGCCATCCGGCATTTTCAGGCCAGCGTTTAGCTCACTGCACTGGCAATCCACGCTGACAGCTCGCGTAACTCTTTCTCCTGCTGTGGGAAATCAACCAGCAGCGCTTCGCACTCCTGTTGCAGCATATCCGCACGGTACAAACACCCCTGCAGACGACCCGCCAGCGCTTCTAACGGCGCGGGATTGAGGCTGTCGGTAAAGACCTGCGTACGGGTGATATGACCTTTTTCCACGTCGAAATGCAGCTCAACGCCGCCCCAGGTGAAACGCTCGTCCAGAAGATGCGAGAACGCGGGCGCCTGACCAAAATTCCACTCCCAACTGCTCTGACGGGCAAAGGTTTCGGCAAAGTTCGGCAGATCCGGGGTTTTGTCCGGCGAGATAATTTCCGCTTCGACACGTTCGCCGTAGTGGGCAAAAAAGGCTTCCGTGATGGCCTGACAGACCTGTTGATGGGTGATGCCCGGCAACAGCTCCGTTAGATTCGCTACGCGTGAGCGAACCGAGGTGATGCCTTTGGCGGCGAGTTTCTTTTTATCCGGATTGAGATAGTTTGCCAGGCGGCTGAGATCGGCGTTCAACAACAGCGTGCCGTGGTGGAATCCGCGGTCTTTCGTTTCCCGATAAGCAGAGCCGGAAACTTTGCGATCGCCGTCTGGCGTTTTCACGACCAGATCGTTACGCCCGGAGGCGTCGGCGTCTACGCCCAGCGCGTTCAGGGCATGGAGGACAATAGCGGTAGAGATGGTTTTGTCGTACTCCGGTTTACCGGCCATAAAGGTAAAGCAGGTATTGCCTAAGTCATGGAACACCGCGCCGCCGCCGCTGCTGCGACGGGCGAGCCGCACGTTGTCTTCTTCCATACGGCGGGTATTACACTCTTTCCACGGGTTTTGCGCCCGGCCAATCACCACCGTATCGGCGTTACGCCACAAGAACAGGACGCGCTGCGTGGCGGGCATCTGGCGAAAAATGCACTCTTCGACCGCGAGGTTAAACCACGGATCGTAAGAGTCTGAGATAAGCAGGCGTAGTGTCGTCATGGTCGATTTCCTTTCTGTTAATACTCTTTCTTCTCGTTGTCTTCTTCCTGTACCGGTTTATTGGCGGTCAGCAGGAAAGGGGATTGCTGCCAGCGGGTGCGCTTGCCTTGCAATAAGGTACGGGTGAGCACCACGCCAATTGCCAGTGACAGAAGCAGCATTAGGCGTAAGATGTTGGTGGTGTTATCCACCTGCTTGGCTTCGGTGGCGAGCGTGTGGGTATCCAGCGTCAGGCGTAGATAGCCCAGCGGACCATTTCTTCCCTGAATGGGCTCGACAATCTGCTGGTTAAAATAGCCCCCGGCTTTTTTGCCGTCCAACGCCAGTCGGTCTCGAACGTTGACGCTCTCACCGGTGCGTGTAATCAGGTCTCCCTTTTCATCGTAGACGCCCGCATCCAGAATACGGCTACTTTCCGTGAGCTGCGAGAGTACCGCTTTAATGCGCTTTTCATCCGGCGTTTCGGTACGCATCAGCGGGGCGACGTTCAAGGAGACCTGGCGAGCCAGCGTGCGCGCCAGCTCTTCGAGCTGCGGATTACGCTGCTGTTGGTGGCTTTGACTAAACCAGGACGCGCCCTGCATCAGAGCAACGAGCAGCGCAAGGCAGGACAATACAATCACTGCACGATGAAGTCGGAATTTCAGTTTTGTGCGAGCCATATTCCACCTGCTGAAAATTTGAGACTTAATGTTGCCAGAAGCGCTGGTTACAGGGTAGCCTCATGCGTTATTTTCCCCTGATGATTCCGACCCGAACGATTTTACAGGAGCTTTAATGCCTAACATTACCTGGTGCGATCTACCTGAAGATGTTTCTCTGTGGCCAGGTCTGCCTCTCTCTTTAAGCGGTGATGAAGTCATGCCGCTGGATTACCACGCGGGCCGCAGTGGCTGGCTGCTGTACGGTCGTGGGCTGGATAAACAACGGTTAACGCAATACCAGAGCAAACTGGGTGCGGCGATGGTGATCGTGGCGGCGTGGTGCGTTGAGGATTATCAGGTGATTCGTCTGGCGGGCTCGTTAACGCCGCGTGCGGCAAAACTGGCGCATGATGCCAAACTGGATGTTGCGCCACTGGGTAAAATTCCGCATTTGCGCACGCCGGGTTTGCTGGTGATGGACATGGATTCAACGGCTATCCAGATCGAGTGTATTGATGAAATTGCCAAACTGGCGGGAACCGGCGAAATGGTAGCCGAAGTTACCGAACGCGCGATGCGCGGCGAGCTGGACTTTACCGCCAGCTTGCGCAGCCGCGTGGCGACGTTGAAGGGCGCTGATGCCAATATTTTGCACCAGGTGCGCGAAACGCTACCACTGATGCCAGGCCTGACTCAGCTGGTGTTAAAACTGGAAACGCTCGGCTGGAAAGTGGCAATTGCCTCCGGCGGTTTTACCTTCTTTGCCGATTATCTGCGTAACAAACTACGTCTGACGGCGGCTGTGGCAAACGAGCTGGAGATCATGGACGGTAAATTCACCGGCAACGTGATCGGCGATATCGTCGATGCGCAGTACAAAGCCAACACCCTGACCCGCCTGGCGCAGGAGTATGAGATCCCGATGGCGCAGACGGTGGCGATCGGCGATGGCGCCAACGATCTGCCGATGATCAAAACGGCTGGACTGGGTATAGCGTATCATGCCAAACCCAAAGTGAATGAAAAGACGGAGATTACGATCCGTCACGCTGACCTGATGGGCGTGTTCTGCATTCTCTCTGGCAGCATGAACCAGAAATGATTTAATTGCCTGATGGCAAAGTGACCGTAGGCCGGATAAGCGCCCACGCTGTCCGGTAAACGCGCTAACGAAAGAGGTAAAACGTGGCCAAAGCTCCAAAACGCGCCTTTGTTTGTAACGAATGCGGGGCCGATTACCCGCGCTGGCAAGGGCAATGCAGCGCCTGTCAGGCCTGGAACACCATTACCGAGGTACGCCTTGCCGCGTCACCAACGGTGGCGCGTAACGAGCGGCTCAGCGGCTATGCCGGGAATGCGGGCGTCGCAAAAGTGCAGAAGCTGTCTGATATCAGCCTTGAAGAGTTGCCGCGTTTTTCCACCGGATTTAAAGAGTTTGACCGCGTGCTGGGCGGCGGTGTGGTGCCCGGCAGCGCCATCCTGATTGGCGGTAACCCCGGCGCAGGGAAATCAACGTTGCTGCTGCAAACGCTGTGCAAGCTCGCTGAGCAGATGAAAACCCTGTACGTCACCGGCGAAGAGTCTTTGCAACAGGTGGCGATGCGCGCGCATCGACTCGGTCTGCCGACGGCGAATCTGAACATGCTGTCGGAAACCAGTATCGAACAAATTTGCCTGATTGCCGAAGAAGAACAGCCGAGGTTGATGGTTATCGACTCCATTCAGGTGATGCACATGGCGGACATTCAGTCTTCGCCGGGCAGCGTGGCACAGGTGCGCGAAACCGCGGCTTACCTGACCCGCTTTGCCAAAACGCGCGGCGTGGCGATTGTCATGGTCGGCCACGTCACCAAAGACGGCTCGCTGGCCGGTCCAAAGGTGCTGGAGCACTGTATTGACTGCTCGGTTCTGCTCGACGGCGACGCCGATTCTCGTTTTCGTACTCTGCGTAGCCATAAAAACCGCTTTGGCGCGGTGAATGAACTGGGCGTCTTTGCCATGACCGAACAGGGGTTGCGTGAAGTTAGCAACCCTTCCGCTATCTTCTTAAGCCGTGGCGATGAAGTCACCTCCGGCAGTTCGGTGATGGTGGTCTGGGAAGGCACGCGCCCGTTGCTGGTGGAGATTCAGGCGCTGGTCGACCATTCGATGATGGCGAATCCGCGTCGTGTGGCGGTCGGCCTGGAGCAGAACCGTCTGGCGATTCTGCTGGCTGTGCTGCATCGTCACGGCGGCTTGCAGATGGCGGATCAGGACGTGTTCGTCAACGTGGTCGGTGGCGTGAAGGTTACCGAAACCAGCGCCGATCTGGCACTGCTACTGGCAATGGTTTCCAGCCTGCGCGACCGACCGCTGCCGCAGGACTTAGTGGTCTTTGGCGAAGTGGGACTGGCGGGCGAAATCCGTCCGGTACCCAGCGGCCAGGAGCGTATTTCGGAAGCGGCGAAGCACGGCTTTCGTCGGGCGATTGTTCCTGCCGCCAACGTGCCGAAAAAAGTGCCGGAAGGGATGCAGGTCTTTGGCGTTAAGAAGCTTACGGATGCTTTAAGCGTGTTTGACGACCTATAATAAAATACCCGTCGTCTTTCCGGCGGTATTGGGTATTACGTTTATTTTTACAGCAGGAGGCTCTTGTGTCATTTGATTATCTGAAAACTGCCATTAAGCAAAAGGGCTGTACCCTGCAACAGGTGGCAGATGCCAGTGGCATGACCAAGGGATATTTAAGCCAACTGCTGAATGCCAAAATTAAAAGCCCCAGCGCGCAAAAGCTGGAGGCGTTGCACCGGTTTCTCGGGCTGGAGTTTCCGCGCCAGCAGAAGAATATCGGTGTGGTATTCGGTAAGTTTTATCCGCTGCATACCGGCCATATCTATCTTATCCAGCGCGCGTGTAGTCAGGTCGATGAACTGCATATCATCATGGGGTATGACGACACGCGCGATCGCAGTCTGTTTGAAGACAGCGCTATGTCGCAACAGCCCACGGTGCCCGATCGTCTACGCTGGCTGCTGCAAACCTTTAAGTATCAGAAAAATATCCGTATTCATGCCTTCAACGAAGAGGGTATGGAGCCGTACCCACACGGTTGGGATGTGTGGAGCAACGGGATCAAAACGTTTATGCAGGAGAAAGGGATCCAGCCTAACTGGATTTACACCTCTGAAGAGTCAGATGCCCCGCAGTATCTGGAACATCTGGGGATCGAAACCGTGCTGGTGGATCCCAAACGAACGTTTATGAACATCAGCGGCGGGCAAATCCGTGAGAACCCGTTTCGCTACTGGGAGTATATTCCTACAGAAGTGAAGCCGTTTTTCGTGCGCACTGTGGCGATCCTCGGCGGAGAGTCGAGCGGAAAATCGACGCTGGTGAACAAGCTCGCCAATATCTTTAACACTACCAGTGCGTGGGAATATGGGCGTGATTACGTCTTCTCCCATTTGGGCGGTGATGAGATGGCGTTGCAGTATTCCGACTACGATAAAATCGCCCTGGGACAAGCCCAATACATTGATTTTGCTGTCAAGTATGCCAATAAAGTGGCGTTTATCGACACCGATTTCGTTACCACTCAGGCCTTCTGCAAAAAGTATGAAGGGCGTGAACACCCGTTTGTGCAGGCCCTGATTGACGAGTATCGCTTTGACCTGGTGATCCTGCTGGAGAACAATACTCCATGGGTGGCGGATGGCTTACGCAGTCTCGGCAGTTCGGTTGACAGAAAAGCGTTTCAGTCGCTGCTGGTCGAGATGCTGCAGGAAAACAATATCAATTTTGTGCACGTTCAGGAGCCCGACTATGACGGTCGATTTCTGCGCTGCGTGGAGTTGGTGAAAGAGTTGATGGGCGAGCAGAGATAGCGTAAATGCCGGATGGCGTTGCGCTTATCCGGCCTACAAGTCGCACTAACCTCGTAGGCCGGATGAGGCGTAACGCCGCCATCCGGCGCTTAACGGTAATTACTTCGAAATACGCTTGTACTTAATACGCTTCGGCTCCAGCGCATCTGCGCCCAGCGTGCGTTTCTTGTACTCTTCGTATTCGGTAAAGTTACCTTCGAAGAACTCAACCTTACCTTCATCCTGGTAATCCAGGATGTGGGTTGCGATACGGTCGAGGAACCAACGGTCGTGCGAGATAACCATCGCGCAGCCCGGGAACTCCAGCAGGGCGTTTTCCAGCGCGCGCAGGGTTTCGATATCCAGGTCGTTGGTTGGTTCATCAAGCAGCAGCATGTTGCCGCCAACCTGCAGCAGCTTCGCCAGGTGCAGACGACCGCGCTCACCGCCGGAGAGTTCGCCTACGCGTTTACCCTGATCAACACCTTTAAAGTTGAAGCGGCCTACGTAGGCGCGGCTTGGCATCTCGGTGTTGCCGATCTTCATGATATCCAGCCCGCCGGAAACTTCTTCCCACACGGTTTTGCTGTTGTCCATGGCGTCACGGAACTGGTCAACGGAAGCCAGCTTGACGGTTTCACCCAGCGTGATGGTGCCGCTGTCTGGCTGTTCCTGACCGGACATCATACGGAACAGGGTAGATTTACCCGCGCCGTTCGGACCGATGATGCCGACGATGGCGCCTTTCGGTACGGAGAAGCTCAGGTCGTCAATCAGAACGCGATCGCCGTAGGATTTACGCAGATTGGTGACTTCAACGACTTTATCGCCCAGACGTGCTCCAGGTGGGATAAACAGTTCGTTGGTTTCGTTACGCTTCTGGTATTCGGTGTTGTTCAGCTCTTCAAAGCGTGCCAGACGGGCTTTACCCTTAGACTGACGGCCTTTAGCGCCCTGACGCACCCACTCCAGCTCTTTCTCAATGGATTTACGGCGAGCCGCTTCCTGAGACGCTTCCTGCGCCAGACGCTGATCTTTCTGCTCCAGCCAGGAGGAGTAGTTGCCTTCCCATGGAATACCTTCGCCGCGGTCAAGCTCCAGAATCCAGCCCGCAACGTTGTCGAGGAAGTAACGGTCGTGGGTAATCGCCACCACGGTGCCTTCGAAGTCGTGCAGGAAGCGTTCCAGCCACGCAACGGATTCGGCGTCCAGGTGGTTAGTCGGTTCGTCGAGCAGCAGCATGTCTGGTTTTTCCAGCAGCAGGCGGCACAGCGCGACGCGGCGGCGTTCACCACCGGAGAGGTTCTCAATTTTAGCGTCCCAGTCCGGCAGACGCAGGGCGTCAGCGGCACGCTCAAGCTGCACGTTCAGGTTATGACCGTCGTGCGCCTGAATGATCTCTTCAAACTTGCCCTGTTGCGCAGCGAGTTTATCGAAGTCGGCGTCCGGCTCGGCGTACTTTGCGTACACTTCATCCAGACCTTTCAGCGCGTTAACCACTTCGGCAACCGCTTCTTCCACGGATTCACGAACGGTATGTTCCGGGTTTAGTTTCGGTTCCTGCGGCAGGTAACCGATTTTAATGCCAGGCTGTGGGCGAGCTTCACCTTCGATATCGGTATCAATGCCGGCCATGATGCGCAGCAGGGTTGATTTACCCGCGCCGTTCAGACCAAGTACACCGATTTTGGCGCCAGGGAAGAAGCTCAGTGAGATGTTTTTAAGAATATGACGTTTCGGCGGAACGACTTTGCCGACACGATGCATGGTATAAACAAATTGGGCCACGTTGGACTCGCCTCTTTATTTATCCCGTCATACTTCAAGCTGCAGATGCGTTGGCTGTGAGTTACTCGGCTCATCCATGAGCCTCGCCCTTGCGGGCCGCTGCTCCGCAGCGTTCAAATCTGTTCCTGACAGATTTGTTGTTCCCCCCAGTCACGCACTTTGTACGCTCAGGGGATTTACTCCCTCGCCGCCTTGCTGCAACTTGAATTATTTAGGGCTAATTATTGGTAAATAGTTATCAAAGGCGAAGTGTAGCCTTTTTCATTGCCCAATCCCAGCCAGCAGATCTCACTCGCAACAAAAGTAAAAAAGTGTCCGTGACGTGGCGCATTCTGCAATGTCTGGTTAGCATGAACTAATTAAGCGGCATGATGCTGCACAGACGTAACATGAGAAGAGGAAGAGCTTGTGGACAAAGCCAATCAATTTACCTGGCGCCTGCTGGCGGCCAGCGTATGTCTGCTGACGGTCAGTCAAGTGGCGCGAGCCGATTCCCTGGATGAGCAGCGCAGTCGCTATGCGCAAATTAAACAGGCCTGGGATAACCGACAGATGGATGTCGTAGAGCAGATGATGCCCGGCCTGAAGAATTATCCTCTGTATCCTTATCTGGAATATCGTCAGATTACTGACGATCTGATGAATCAGCCCACCATTACCGTTACCAATTTTGTGCGCGCCAACCCGACGCTGCCCCCCGCGCGTACTCTGCAATCACGTTTCGTGAATGAACTGGCGCGACGGGAGGACTGGCGTGGACTACTGGCGTTCAGCCCAGAAAAACCGGGTACCACGGAAGCGCAATGCAACTATTACTTTGCGAAATGGAGCACCGGGCAAACCGAAGAGGCCTGGCAGGGCGCGAAAGAACTGTGGTTGAGCGGGAAAAGCCAGCCGAACGCCTGTGACAAATTATTCGGCGTATGGCGCGCCTCAGGAACTCAGGATCCGCTGGCGTATCTGGAGCGTATTCGTCTGGCGATGAAAGCCGGGAATACCGGTCTGGTCACGGCGTTAGCTGGACAGATGCCCGCGCAATACCAAACTATCGCTTCGGCGATCATCGCGCTGGCCAACGATCCGAATTCGGTGATGACCTTTGCACGCACCACTGGCGCGACGGATTTCACCCGACAGATGGCGGCGGTGGCTTTTTCCAGCGTGGCGCGTCAGGACGCGGAAAATGCCCGCCTGATGATCCCGTCTCTGGCGCAGGCGCAACAGCTGAATGACGAGCAAACCCAGGAGCTGCGCGACATCGTCGCCTGGCGTCTGATGGGCAATGACGTTACCGATGAGCAGGCCAAATGGCGCGATGACGCCATTATGCGCTCGAATTCCACCTCGCTTGTGGAGCGCCGTGTGCGCATGGCGCTGGGAACCGGCGATCGTCGTGGTCTGAATACCTGGCTGGCGCGTCTGCCAATGGAAGCAAAAGATAAAGATGAGTGGCGTTACTGGCAGGCGGATCTGCTGCTTGAGCGCGGGCGTGAGGCGGAAGCCAAAGAGATCCTGCACCAGCTCATGCAGCAGCGCGGTTTCTATCCGATGGTGGCGGCACAGCGTCTGGGTGAAGAGTACGAGCTGAAAGTGGATAAAGCCCCGGCAAACGTTGACTCTGCGCTGACTCAGGGACCGGAAATGGCACGTGTGCGCGAGCTAATGTACTGGAATCTGGACAATACCGCGCGCAGTGAATGGGCGAATCTGGTCACCAGTCGCACGAAGTCTGAGCAGGCTCAGCTGGCGCGTTACGCGTTCAACAATCACTGGTGGGATCTGAGCGTACAAGCGACGATCGCCGGTAAGCTGTGGGATCATCTGGAAGAGCGTTTCCCACTGGCCTACAAGGATCTGTTTACACGCTACACCAGCGGCAAGGATATTCCGCCAAGCTATGCGATGGCGATAGCGCGTCAGGAAAGCGCCTGGAACCCGAAAGTGAAATCGCCGGTTGGCGCCAGCGGGCTGATGCAGATTATGCCGGGCACGGCGACGCATACGGTGAAAATGTTCTCGATTCCAGGTTACAGCAGCCCGAGCCAACTATTGGATCCTGATACCAACATCAACATTGGTACCAGCTATTTACAGTATGTCTATCAGCAATTCGGCAATAACCGCATTTTTGCGTCGGCGGCCTATAACGCTGGACCGGGGCGCGTTCGCACCTGGCTTGGCAATAGCGCGGGTCGTATCGATGCTGTCGCGTTTGTCGAAAGCATTCCATTCTCTGAGACGCGTGGCTACGTGAAGAACGTGCTGGCTTACGATGCGTACTATCGCTATTTCCTTGGTGATAAGCCGGAGTTGATGAGCGACTCAGAATGGCAACGTCGTTACTGATCGTGTCGGTTGTGTTATGCTATCGTACTCGTTAAAGAGTACAAAAGGGGGAGGCAAGCACGCTTCCCCCGCAACGATGGCGATAACTTATGACTCAGCAATCACCCTATTCGGCAGAGATGGCAGAACAGCGTCACCAGGAGTGGTTACGTTTTGTCGATCTGCTTAAACACGCCTATGAACAAGACTTACACCTGCCCCTGCTCAATTTGATGTTAACGCCGGATGAGCGCGAAGCGCTGGGCACGCGCGTGCGTATCATTGAAGAGCTGCTGCGCGGCGAGATGAGTCAGCGCGAGCTTAAAAACGAGCTCGGGGCGGGGATCGCCACCATTACACGGGGGTCGAACAGCCTCAAATCTGCACCGGTGGATCTGCGTCATTGGCTGGAGCAGGTGCTGCTAAAAAATGCCTGATGGCACTTCGCTTTCAGGCCTAATTATGTGGCGCGGTTGTGGCCGGATAAGGCGAAGCCGCCATCCGGCACAACGCTATAAATACACTGCGTTATGAAACGGGCTGAGCGCCAGAATCACCGCCTGGTGGTAGACGCTTGAGCGCGTCAGCTTGCCCGCGGTAAAGACGCCGATAGCGCCCTCTTTACGGCCAATCTCATCAATACCCGTGTAGTCCGACATCACCGGACCGAGCGCTTCGCCCTGACGGACTCTGTCGAGAATGACAGCAGGCAATGGCAGCGTGGCTGAACGGGCTTCGCCGCGCTGGACGCCATTATCAATCACCACCCAACTGAAGGTCGCATCGTCGTCAATTCCCGCTTCAATAGCGACCCAAAAATCAGCCTGCGGGTGCAGACGGCGCGCATTATCAACGCGATTTCGTGCGCCAGTGCGCGTTTCCTGGTTTCCGAAAGGTTGTTCCGGCACGCCACTCTCGACGGCGACGGGTTCAATATGGCAGGATCCTTCCCCGAAAATCTCTTCAAATGCCCGCAGAATTGCCTGAATTTTGGCAGGATTGGTGGTCGCAGAGATAACCTTGTGCATAATTAAGCTCAGTTTGAAAATTCATCGCATCGCAGTATAACGGAAAAAAAGCATGTTACAGGTATACCTTGTTCGCCATGGCGAAACGCAGTGGAACGCCGAGCGACGTATTCAAGGCCAGTCAGACAGCCCACTGACCGCTAAAGGTGAACAGCAAGCCATGCAGGTGGGCGAACGCGCCCGCACTTTTGGTATTACGCATGTCATCAGCAGCGATTTAGGTCGTACACGACGCACCGCAGAAATCATCGCCCAGGCCTGTGGCTGTGATATCACCTATGACTCACGTTTGCGCGAGCTGAATATGGGCGTGCTGGAGCAACGCCATATCGATACGCTGACGTCGGAAGAAGAGGGCTGGCGTCGCCAGTTGGTGAACGGTACGGTGGAGGGGCGTATTCCGGAAGGGGAATCGATGCAGGAACTGAGCGATCGCGTCCACGCGGCGCTGGCATCCTGTCTGGAGTTGCCGCCGGGGAGTCGTCCGCTGCTGGTCAGTCACGGTATTGCACTGGGTTGCCTGGTGAGTACGATTCTGGGATTACCGGCATGGGCTGAACGTCGCCTGCGTCTGCGCAACTGTTCTATTTCTCGCGTCGATTACCAGGAAAGTTTGTGGCTGGCGCCGGGATGGGTAGTTGAAACGGCAGGGGACATCTCACATCTGGACGCCCCTGCGTTAGACGAACTGCAACGCTAGCGGCGAATCGGAATCAGGAATTCGCAGCGCAGGTTGATCGGGCGATCTCCCGCTTTGGCATCTTCTGCCGGGTAGTATCGCTCGATATCCTGCCCTTTACGGCGCGTCAGGTTCAGCATTGGCATGCATGTGCCGTAAACCGTCAGGATAAACTCCTGTACGCCGGTCCCCAGCCCTTCATAGGTAAACATGACATACTCGCCGCCCTGTAGCAGGATAGGCTGTGCCGACGGCACATAACCATTGGCCTGTTCCGGCGTCAGTGCTGTGGTGTAAAACACTTCCTGCTCGTCATCTTTTTCAATGCTCGGACGCGTTTCGTTCAGCCCGTACAGCACCGGTGGGATCGCAGGAGCCTGGCTAAGGAAGTCGCGCCAGAACTGAATTCGCATTTCATGACGGAAATCTGAAATCTGCTCCAGCGAGCAGGAATAGCTTTGTGTGGTGCCAAGCAGTTGCGTATCTTCCAGCGTGACAAACTCGTGCGCAGGCATGGCAAATTCACCCAGTCGCATAGGCGGGCGAATACCAAACGCGCTCCATTCCGGCGAACGGCGATACAGCGCAGGCGTCTGGGAAAACTGTTTCTTGAACGCGCGGGTAAAGGTTTGTTGAGAGTCAAAGCGATATTGCAGCGCAATATCCAGAATTGGGCGTGCAGTCAGGCGCAGCGCCACTGCGGATTTCGATAAACGACGGGCGCGGATATAGGCGCCAATAGCATGGCCCGTCACGTCCTTAAACATTCTCTGCAGGTGCCACTTGGAATAGCCTGCTTTTGCCGCCACATTGTCAAGCGACAAAGGCTGATCCAGATGACCTTCCAGCCAGATTAATAGGTCGCGAATAATGCCAGCCTGATCCATAAAATATCCTCATCCTTTCAACAACGAGTACCTGACGTCAGGTATGAGGATAATAGCATTTTTTGCTGTTTTAGCATTCAGTGTTTTTTTTGCTCATAAATGCTTTTTTCGATCATTCGAAAGCGTGATTATTGTAATCCTGTGATCTGTATACGTTTTATCTTAGAATGTCGAATAATTACACAGAGTAACTTTTAAAAATGGTAACAATATGAAATATAAGAGCTTAATCATTTCCTCAATTCTGCTGATGTTGGCGCAGGTCGCCCATGCGGAGCAGATTGGATCTGTCGATACGGTGTTCAAAATGTTTGGGCCGGATCATAAAATTGTGGTCGAAGCGTTTGACGATCCAGATGTTACCAACGTGACCTGCTACGTGAGCCGGGCGAAGACCGGCGGCATCAAAGGTGGGCTGGGGCTGGCGGAAGATACCTCCGATGCCGCCATTTCCTGTCAGCAGGTGGGGCCGGTAGAACTGAGCGACAGAATCAAGAACGGCAAAGCGCAGGGCGAAGTGGTATTTAAAAAACGTACCTCGCTGGTGTTTAAATCCTTACAGGTCGTGCGTTTTTACGACGCGAAACGTAATGCCCTGGCCTATCTGGCCTATTCAGATAAAGTGGTCGATGGATCGCCCAAAAATGCCATCAGCGCGGTGCCCATCATGCCGTGGCGGGAATAACAAGGAAGCAAAATGCAACAACCGTTGATCTGGTTGGTTGAGGATGAGCAGGGCATTGCCGATACGCTCATCTACATGCTGCAGCAGGAAGGTTTTAGCGTGGAAGCGTTTGAGCGCGGGTTACCTGCGCTGGAGAAATCTCGCCAGCGTTGTCCTGATGCAATCGTTCTGGATGTCGGACTACCGGATATCAGCGGTTTTGAACTGTGTCGACGCCTGCTGGAGCGGCATCCGGCGTTGCCGATCCTGTTTCTGACCGCGCGTAGCGATGAGGTGGATCGCCTGCTTGGGCTGGAAATTGGTGCGGATGACTATGTTGCCAAGCCTTTCTCACCGCGCGAGGTGTGCGCCCGCGTGCGTACGCTGCTGCGGCGGGTGCAGAAATTCTCTGCTCCTTCATCGACGACGCGTTGCGGCGATTTTGAGCTTAATGAGCTGGCCGCGCAGATTACCTGGTTCGGCAAGCCGTTAAACCTGACGCGCTATGAATTTCTGTTGCTGAAAACGTTGCTGTTGTCGCCGGGGCGCATTTACTCACGCCAGCAGTTGATGGATTTAGTCTGGGCCGATGCACAGGACACCTTTGACAGAACGGTCGATACTCACATCAAAACGCTGCGCGCCAAGCTGCGGGCTATCAACCCTGAGCTTTCCCCCATCAATACGCATCGCGGTATGGGATATAGCCTGAGGAGCGTCTGATGCGCATTGGCATGCGTTTGTTGCTCGGCTATTTTCTGATTGTTGCCGTCGCCGCCTGGTTCGTTTTGTCGATCTTTGTGCAGGAAATTAAACCAGGCGTCCGCCGGGCGACCGAAGGCACTTTGATTGATACCGCCACGCTGCTGGCTGCGCTGGCGCGCGATGACTTGCTCTCTGACTCTCCCGCCAACGGCAAGCTGGCGCAGGCATTTTCGCAACTGCATAACCGCCCATTCAGCGCCAATATCAGCGGCATTAACAAAGTCCGTAATGAATACCATGTCTACATGACGGACGCGCAGGGTAAAGTGTTGTTTGATTCCGCAAACCAGGTTGTCGGTCAGGACTATTCTCGCTGGAACGACGTGTGGTTAACCTTGCGTGGGCAATATGGCGCCCGCAGTACGCCGCAAAACCCGAACGATCCGGAAAGTTCAGTGATGTACGTGGCCGCGCCGATCGTAGACGGCGGACGTATTATCGGAGTGCTTAGTGTCGGTAAACCGAACGCGGCGATGGCGCCGGTGATTAAACGCAGTGAACGGCGGATGCTGTGGGCCAGCGCCGTATTGCTGGGCATTGCCTTAGTGATTGGCATCGGGATGGTATGGTGGATAAACCGCTCCATCGCCCGGCTGGCGCGCTATGCCGACTCCGTTACCGAGAATCGCCCCGTCCCACTGCCTGATTTAGGCAGCAGCGAGCTACGTAAACTGGCGCAGGCGCTGGAAAGTATGCGACTGAAGCTGGAGGGCAAAAACTACATTGAGCAGTATGTTTATGCATTAACGCATGAACTGAAAAGTCCGCTGGCGGCCATTCGCGGCGCGGCTGAGATTTTGCGCGAAGGTCCGCCGCCGAACGTGGTTGCGCGCTTTACTGATAATATTCTGACGCAAAATACGCGTATGCAGGCGCTGGTCGAAACCCTGTTACGCCAGGCGCGACTGGAGAATCGACAGGACATTACGTTGACGGCAGTGGCGGTAGATGCGCTGTTTGCTCAGCTCAAAGAGGCGCGTAGCGTGCAACTGGCGGCAAAAAACATCACGCTTACCATTATGCCTTCATCGCTTAGCGTCGCCGCCGATCCTGCGTTACTGGAGCAGGCAGTGGGGAATTTGCTCGACAACGCTATCGACTTCACGCCACAGGACGGGACGATTACGCTGAGCGCGCATCAGCAGGATGAACTGGTCACGTTGCAGATAATCGACAGCGGCAGCGGGATCCCCGACTTCGCGTTGCCGCGTATTTTTGAGCGTTTCTATTCGCTGCCCCGTGAAAATGGGCATAAGAGCAGCGGTTTAGGGCTGGCGTTTGTCAGTGAGGTTGCGCGACTGCACGAGGGGACGGTGACATTGTGCAACCGACCACAAGGCGGCGCACAGGCCTCGTTTACGCTTCACGCTCACTTCACATAACTTCAAATTCTCCGCACATAGCTGTTCTACCTTGCTGATATTGCAAAGGAGAACGCTATGTTTAAATCACCCCTGTTTTGGAAAATAGTCACCTTAGGTGGCGCAATACTGCTGCTGTTAATTCCGCTGACTATGGTCAGGCAGATCATCGTGGAGCGATCGGATTACCGCGATGAAGTCGAAGATGCTATCCGACAGAGCACCAGCGGGCCGCAAAAGATGGTAGGACCGTTGATAGCCATTCCGGTAACGGAACTTTACACCTCACTGGAGGATGGCAAAGAAATCCAGCGTAAGCGTAGCTATATCCATTTCTGGCTGCCGGAGTCGTTGGTAGTTGAGGGGAATCAGAACGTTGAAGCGCGTAAAATCGGTATTTATGAGGGCCAGGTCTGGCACAATGATGTTTCGGTGAAGGCTGAGTTTAACGCCGAACGCTTGAGTGATTTAAATCATCCAAATATCAGCATCGGCAAACCGTTTATTGTGGTTGGCGTGGGGGACGCGCGTGGGATTGGCGTGGTAAAAGCGCCGCAGGTCAATGGAACGTCGCTGGCCGTTGAGCCTGGGACGGGGCTGGATGGACGTGCGCAGGGGATCCACATTCCGCTACCCGATGCGAGCTGGGCTGAGCAAAATCTGAGCATGGCGTTGTCGCTTAATTTGAGCGGAACCGGCGATTTCTCCGTCGTTCCGGTTGGACGTAACAGTGAAATGACCTTAACCAGCAACTGGCCGCATCCCAACTTTCTTGGGGACTTCCTCCCGGCTAAGCGCGAAATTAGCGAATCAGGATTCAAGGCTCAGTGGCAAAGCAGCTGGTTTGCGAACAACCTCGGCGAGCGCTTTAACGACGAAAAGATTGGTTGGCTGGGCATGCCAGCGTTTAGCGTCGCCGTCGCCACGCCAGCAGATCAGTATCAGTTAACGGACAGGGCGACAAAGTATGCCATCCTGCTGATTGTGCTGACCTTTATGTCTTTCTTCGTCCTTGAAAGTATGACCAATCTGCGCCTGCACCCGATGCAGTATCTGCTGGTGGGGCTATCGCTGGTAATGTTTTATCTGCTGTTGCTGGCACTGTCGGAACACATTGGTTTTACGGCGGCGTGGATTACGGCAAGTCTGGTGGGGGCGTTGATGAACGGTGTGTATCTGCAGGCGATATTGCAGGGCTGGCGGAACAGTATTTTGTTCACCGTGGCGCTGCTGGGGTTGGATGGTGTGATGTGGGTGCTGCTACGTTCACAGGATAGCTCTTTACTGCTGGGAACCGGCGTGCTGTTGTTCGCGCTGTGTGGGGTCATGTTCCTGACGCGTCATCTTGACTGGCACTCGCTGGCACAGCCAAAAACAAAGCCAAAATCTACAGAACTTCCAGAGCTTCAGCCTGCGCAGAGCGAGGAATTTCGCTTGTGGAAATAGGGCAGTAGGGGAAATGAAAAACGGCGCATAAAGCGCCGTTTTTATACCAGTGAGGATTGAATTAATCCTGCAGGTCGCCGCAGAAACGGTAGCCTTCACCGTGAATGGTGGCGATGATTTCTGGCGTATCCGGCGTTGATTCGAAATGCTTACGAATGCGGCGGATCGTCACGTCAACGGTACGGTCATGCGGCTTCAGTTCGCGACCGGTCATTTTTTTCAACAGTTCTGCGCGAGACTGGATTTTGCCCGGATTCTCACAGAAGTGAAGCATGGCGCGGAATTCGCTGCGTGGCAGTTTATACTGCTCACCGTCAGGACCAATCAGAGAGCGGCTGTTGATGTCCAGCTCCCAGCCATTGAACTTGTAGCTTTCGACGCTACGGCGTTCTTCGCTGACAGTACCCAGGTTCATGGTACGGGACAGCAGGTTACGAGCACGGATAGTCAGTTCGCGCGGGTTAAACGGCTTGGTGATGTAATCGTCTGCGCCGATTTCGAGGCCGAGAATTTTATCGACTTCGTTATCACGGCCCGTCAGGAACATCAGCGCAACGTTAGCTTGTTCGCGAAGTTCGCGTGCTAACAGCAGGCCATTTTTCCCAGGCAGATTGATATCCATAATCACAAGGTTGATATCATATTCAGAGAGAATCTGATGCATTTCCGCGCCATCTGTCGCTTCGAATACATCATAGCCTTCTGCTTCGAAAATGCTTTTCAACGTGTTGCGTGTTACTAACTCGTCTTCAACGATAAGAATGTGCGGGGTCTGCATGTTTGCTACCTAAATTGCCAACTAAATCGAAACAGGAAGTACAAAAGTCCCTGACCTGCCTGATGCATGCCGTAAATTAACATGATCGGCGTAACATGACTAAAGTACGTAATTGCGTTCTTGATGCACTTTCCATCAACGTCAACAACATCATTAGCTTGGTCGTGGGTAGTTTCCCTCTGGACCCGACAGTGTCAAAAACGGCTGTCATCCTAACCATTTTAACAGCAACATAACAGGCTAAGACATGCCGGACACCCAATAAAACTACGCTTCGTTGACATATATCAAGTTCAATTGTAGCACGTTAACAGTTTGATGAAATCAACGTATCCAAATGTTTGCTTTCATCACAAAATTGCAATATTACAACTAGTTGCACGAGCAAATTAATAAATGTAATGAATCCAACCGGTGCGATCCATTTTAAATTAAATTATCATGGATAAACAGAGGGATATGCAACTTTTGTTAACATAAAAAGCAATAGTACACCCGGGAAATAGTTTAGCATTTTTTAATGGATGCGAAATGCTTTTTCAGTGATTTCTGTTAAAAATATGTAAATTCGCACTGCGTAATATGTTGAAGCACGTCACATTTTTCCTTGCAGACTGGCCAAAAAGAGTATCGAAATGCGTTTAACAATTATTCTGGTTGCCCCCGCCAGAGCGGAAAATATTGGTGCGGCTGCCCGCGCTATGAAGACTATGGGGTTCACCCAATTACGCATCGTTGACAGCGAAGCCCACCTGGAACCCGCCACGCGATGGGTCGCGCATGGTTCTGGCGATATTATTGATAATATTAGCGTTTTTTCAACGTTGGCGGAGGCGCTGTACGACGTAGATTTTACCGTCGCGACCACTGCGCGTAGTCGGGCGAAGTTCCATTACTACGCTACGCCGGTCGAACTGGTTCCTCTGCTGCAGGAAAAATCAACGTGGATGGATCATGCCGCGCTGGTTTTTGGTCGTGAAGATTCAGGGCTGACCAACGAAGAATTGGCCCTGGCGGATGTACTCACCGGTGTACCTATGGTGGCTGACTATCCTTCACTCAATTTGGGGCAGGCGGTGATGGTGTATTGCTATCAATTAGCAGGTTTAATACAACAACCCGTCAAAAACATTGAGGTGACGGATGAGCTTCAGCTACAGGCATTGCGCGCGCGCGTTTTGCGTTTATTAGCCACGCTGAACGTTTCTGACGACATCAAGTTGGCGGACTGGCTGCAACAGCGAATGGGTCTGTTAGGGCAGCGAGATACGGCAATGTTGCACCGTTTTTTACATGATATAGAAAAAAGCATCACGAAATAAAGTATCGAACTGTTTTTACTGTGTGGTGTTTTATTCTGGATTCAAGTAGGGCTGACATACTGTATTGGTCGAAACTAAAAGGGCAAGCAGTCGCTCGTGAACAAGTTTCGGAATGTGACCAATTTAAAAATTTATTGACTTAGGTCAGCAGATACTTTAACCCTAAAAGAATACAGGACAGATAATAAATAATTACAGAGCACACAACATCATGAAACGCATCAGCATCACCATTACCACAACCATCACCATTACCACAGGTAACGGTGCGGGCTGACGCGTACAGGAAACACAAGAAAAAGCCCGCACCTAAACAGTGCGGGCTTTTTTTTCGACCAAAGGCAATGAGGTAAACCATGCGAGTGTTGAAGTTCGGCGGTACATCAGTGGCAAATGCAGAGCGCTTTCTGCGGGTTGCCGATATTCTGGAAAGCAATGCCAGACAGGGGCAGGTCGCGACCGTTCTCTCTGCCCCCGCAAAAATTACCAACCATCTGGTGGCGATGATTGAGAAGACCATCGGTGGTCAGGATGCTTTAGCCAATATCAGCGACGCCGAACGCATTTTCTCTGAGCTGTTGGTGGGGCTTGCCGCCGCGCAACCGGGTTTCCCGCAGGCTCCGCTCAAAGCCTTTGTTGAACAAGAGTTTGCACAGATTAAGCACGTCCTGCACGGTATCAGCCTGCTGGGTCAGTGCCCGGACAGCATCAATGCTGCGCTTATTTGCCGTGGTGAAAAAATGTCGATCGCCATCATGGCTGGCCTGCTGGAAGCGCGCGGGCACAACGTGACGGTCATCGACCCGGTAGAGAAATTGCTGGCGGTAGGCCATTACCTCGAATCTACCGTTGATATCGCCGAATCTACGCGCCGCATTGCCGCCAGCCGTATTCCTGCGGACCATATGATTCTGATGGCAGGATTTACCGCCGGGAATGAGAAAGGAGAGTTAGTGGTGCTGGGGCGTAATGGCTCTGACTACTCTGCCGCCGTACTGGCCGCCTGTTTGCGCGCCGATTGTTGTGAGATCTGGACCGATGTCGATGGTGTATATACCTGCGATCCGCGCCAGGTACCCGACGCCCGACTGCTGAAGTCGATGTCTTATCAGGAAGCGATGGAGCTTTCTTACTTCGGCGCTAAAGTGCTGCACCCACGCACCATTACCCCTATTGCCCAGTTCCAGATCCCGTGCCTGATTAAAAATACCGGCAATCCACAAGCGCCCGGCACGCTTATCGGTGCCAGCAGTGATGATGACGATTTGCCGGTAAAAGGGATTTCTAACCTCAATAACATGGCGATGTTTAGCGTCTCCGGCCCTGGGATGAAAGGCATGGTGGGGATGGCGGCGCGAGTTTTTGCCGTGATGTCGCGCGCAGGCATCTCGGTGGTGCTGATCACCCAATCCTCTTCTGAATACAGCATCAGCTTCTGCGTCCCGCAGGGCGACTGCGCGCGTGCGCAACGCGCCATGCAGGATGAATTCTATCTCGAACTGAAAGAAGGCTTGCTGGAGCCGCTGGCGGTGACTGAGCGTTTGGCGATCATCTCGGTCGTTGGCGATGGTATGCGCACGTTGCGTGGCATCTCGGCGAAATTTTTTGCCGCGCTGGCTCGCGCGAACATTAATATCGTGGCAATCGCCCAGGGCTCGTCTGAGCGTTCCATTTCGGTAGTGGTGAATAACGACGACGCGACCACTGGCGTGCGTGTGACCCATCAGATGCTGTTCAACACCGATCAGGTGATTGAAGTATTTGTCATTGGCGTTGGCGGCGTGGGCGGTGCGCTGCTGGAGCAGCTTAAACGTCAGCAAACCTGGCTTAAAAAGAAGCATATCGATCTGCGCGTGTGCGGCGTGGCGAACTCGAAGGCCCTGCTGACCAACGTCCATGGTCTGAATCTGGAAAACTGGCAGTCGGAGCTGGAAAGCGCGAAAGAGCCTTTCAACCTGGGGCGCTTAATTCGTCTGGTGAAAGAATATCATCTGCTCAATCCGGTGATTGTCGACTGTACTTCAAGTCAGGCGGTCGCGGATCAGTATGCGGATTTCCTGCGCGAAGGCTTCCATGTGGTTACGCCGAACAAAAAGGCCAACACGTCGTCGATGGATTACTACCATCAGCTGCGTTTTGCTGCGGCGAAGTCTCGTCGTAAATTCCTGTACGACACCAACGTAGGCGCGGGCTTGCCGGTAATTGAGAACCTGCAAAATCTGCTCAGCGCGGGCGATGAACTGCAACGTTTCTCCGGCATTCTTTCTGGTTCGCTGTCGTTTATTTTCGGCAAGCTGGATGAAGGCATGAGCTTCTCCGAGGCCACCACCATGGCGCGTGAGCTGGGCTATACCGAACCCGATCCGCGTGACGATCTATCCGGTACGGACGTGGCGCGTAAGCTGCTGATCCTGGCCCGTGAAACCGGTCGTGAGCTGGAGCTTTCTGACATTGTTATTGAGCCGGTCCTGCCAAAAGAGTTTGATGATTCCGGTGATGTTTCCGCGTTTATGGCGAAATTGTCGCAGCTGGATGACGCCTTTGCCGCGCGTGTGGCGAAAGCCCGTGATGAGGGGAAAGTATTACGCTATGTTGGCAATATTGAAGAGGATGGCGTCTGTCGCGTGAAAATAGAGGCCGTAGACGGCAACGATCCGCTGTTCAAAGTGAAAAACGGTGAAAACGCGTTGGCGTTTTACAGCCACTATTATCAGCCGCTACCGTTGGTTCTGCGCGGATACGGCGCGGGTAACGACGTGACGGCGGCGGGCGTATTTGCCGACCTGCTACGTACCCTTTCATGGAAGTTAGGAGTCTGACATGGTGAGAGTTTATGCCCCGGCTTCCAGCGCCAATATGAGCGTCGGGTTTGATGTGCTCGGAGCGGCGGTAACCCCGGTGGACGGTTCGCTGTTAGGCGATGTGGTATCCGTTGAGGCGGCTGACAATTTCAGCCTCAACAACCTCGGTCGCTTTGCCAATAAGCTGCCGCCTGAGCCGCGAGAAAATATTGTCTACCAGTGCTGGGAGCGATTCTGTCAGGAGCTGGGTAAAAGCGTTCCGGTGGCGATGACGCTGGAAAAAAATATGCCGATTGGCTCCGGGTTAGGCTCCAGCGCGTGTTCCGTTGTGGCGGCGCTGGTCGCCATGAACGAGCATTGCGGTAAACCGCTCAACGATACGCGCCTGTTGGCGATAATGGGTGAGCTGGAAGGGCGTATCTCCGGCAGTATTCATTACGATAACGTCGCCCCGTGCTTTTTGGGCGGTATGCAGTTAATGATCGAAGAAAACGGCATTATCAGCCAGCAGGTGCCAGGCTTTGATGAGTGGCTGTGGGTACTCGCGTATCCGGGGATTAAAGTGTCGACGGCAGAAGCGCGGGCGATTTTACCTGCGCAGTATCGCCGTCAGGACTGTATCGCCCACGGGCGGCATCTGGCTGGGTTTATCCATGCCTGCTATTCCCGTCAGCCAGGGCTTGCCGCGAAGCTGATGAAAGATGTCATTGCTGAGCCGTACCGTACCCGCCTGCTGCCAGGCTTTAGCCAGGCGCGTCAGGCGGTAGCGGAAATCGGGGCGCTGGCCAGCGGCATCTCCGGTTCGGGGCCGACGCTGTTCGCTTTGTGCGACAAGCCGGATACGGCGCAGCGTGTAGCAGACTGGCTGGGTAAAAATTATCTGCAAAATCAGGAAGGCTTTGTTCATATTTGCCGGTTGGACACGGCGGGCGCACGGGTACTGGGATAATCAATGAAACTGTATAATCTGAAAGATCATAACGAACAGGTCAGCTTTGCACAGGCCGTCACGCAAGGGCTTGGCAAGAATCAGGGATTGTTTTTTCCGCACGATTTGCCGGAATTCAATCTGTCAGAAGTCGATGAAATGTTGAACCAGGACTTCGTTAGCCGCAGCGCGAAGATCCTTTCCGCATTTATCGGTGAAGAAATCCCACAGGAGATTCTCGAACAGCGCGTGCGTGCGGCGTTTGCCTTCCCGGCGCCGGTTGCTCAGGTTGCCGCGGATATCGGCTGTCTGGAGCTGTTCCACGGCCCAACGCTTGCATTTAAAGACTTTGGCGGGCGCTTTATGGCGCAGATGCTGACGCATATCAGCGGCGACAAACCGGTTACCATTCTGACGGCGACCTCTGGAGACACTGGTGCGGCAGTCGCACATGCCTTTTATGGCCTGAAAAATGTGCGCGTGGTGATCCTTTATCCGAACGGCAAGATTAGCCCATTACAGGAAAAACTGTTCTGTACACTGGGTGGCAATATTGAAACCGTGGCGATTGATGGCGATTTTGATGCCTGTCAGGCGCTGGTGAAACAGGCGTTTGATGACGAAGAGCTGAAGGTAGCTTTGGGGCTGAATTCGGCTAACTCAATTAACATTAGCCGTCTGCTGGCGCAAATCTGTTACTACTTTGAGGCCGTGGCTCAACTGCCGCAAGAGGCGCGTAATCAACTGGTTATTTCCGTTCCCAGCGGCAACTTTGGCGATCTGACTGCCGGGCTGCTGGCAAAATCACTGGGCTTGCCGGTGAAGCGTTTTATCGCGGCGACCAACGTCAACGATACGGTTCCACGCTTTCTTGCACAAGGTGAGTGGGCGCCGAAAGCGACACAGGCGACGTTGTCGAATGCGATGGATGTCAGCCAGCCAAATAACTGGCCGCGGGTGGAAGAACTGTTCCGCCGTAAAATCTGGCGTCTGAATGAGCTGGGTTATGCCGCTGTTGACGATGCCACTACTCAGGATACGATGCGTGAGCTGCATGAGATGGGGTACACCTCAGAACCGCATGCGGCGGTGGCTTACCGTGCGCTGCGTGACCAACTGAACCCTGGCGAGTACGGCCTGTTCCTCGGTACTGCGCATCCGGCAAAGTTTAAAGAAAGCGTTGAAGAGATTCTTGACCTGACGCTGGCTCTGCCAAAAGCGCTGGCGGAACGCGCGGACCTGCCGCTGCTTTCTCATCACCTGCCTGCTGATTTTGCTGAACTGCGCAAGCTGATGATGACCCGCAGTTAACGGTTGTGCCCGCTGGCGCTTTGCTTAGCGGGCCTACAAAACCAGTCGGCCGGATTGGGAGTTCGCCGCCATCCGGCCTTTTTACTACTGCTCCTGGCGCTTAAACACCAGTTCGCCATTTCCTGACGCTTCTTCATCAAAGAAATAGCCTTCGCTGTTAAAGGCGGTCAGCTGTTCTGGCTGCGTTAAGCGGTTCTCAATAATGTAGCGACTCATCAGGCCGCGCGCTTTTTTGGCATAGAAGCTGATGACTTTGAACTTGCCGTTCTTCTCGTCGAGGAAGACCGGTTTGATAAGCTCCGCGTTGAGCTTTTTCGGCTTCACGGATTTAAAATACTCATCCGAGGCGAGGTTAATCACTACGCTGTCGCCTTGCGCTTCCAGCGCTTCGTTAAGTTTATCGGTGATGGTATCTCCCCAGAACTGGTAGAGATCTTTACCTTTCGCATTGGCCAGACGAATACCCATCTCCAGACGGTAAGGCTGCATCAAATCCAGCGGACGCAAAACGCCGTACAGCCCGGACAACATCCGTAAGTGTTGCTGAGCGAAGTCGAAATCCGCTTCGCTGAAGGTTTCAGCCTGCAGTCCGGTATACACGTCGCCTTTAAACGCCAGAATGGCCTGGCGCGCGTTTTCCGGCGTGAAGTCAGGCTGCCAGTCATGGAAACGCGTGGCGTTCAGATCCGCCAGCTTGTCGCTAATTCCCATCAGCTTGCCAATTTGCGGAGCAGAGAGTTGGCGCGCCACGTGAATAAGCTGCTGAGAGTGATCCAGCAGTTCGGGCAATGTATGACGTGTCGTTGCCAGCGGACTTTGGTAGTCGAGCGTTTTTGCAGGTGAAATCAGAATCAGCATATCCAGTCCTTGCAGGAAATTTACTGCGACTTTAGCAAAAAAAACGACAGAATTGATCGATGGTTGCGATTGCCGCGCTATCCGCGCGGCGTCTCATCCCAGCTTTCGGGCGCAAGTTGTTGTCTGATATCAGGATAACGGCGCGGATCGAATTCTGGGCGCACCCCGAGTTTGCGTTGGCGTAGATAGTCGCAGGCGATAGTCTGCACAACCGGTGAAAGCAGCAGAATCGCCGTCAGGTTAGTGATGGCCATACACGCCATAATGATGTCCGCCAACTGCCAGACCAGCGGAACGCTGACTAACGTTCCGCCGATAACGGTGCTAACGGTGGCGATCCTTAATAGCCAGATGACGCGGATATTGTCCAGCTTCAGGAAAACGAGGTTATTTTCCGCATAGATGTAGTTGGCTACGATAGAGCTAAAGGCAAACAGAATCACAATTAACGCCACGAATCCGGCACCCCATTCTCCCGTCACTGAAACCATCGCTTTCTGGAGTAACTGGATGCCTTCCATCGGTACATAGCTGGCGTCATTACCCGCCAACAGAACAATCATCGCGCTGGCCGTACAGAGAATCAGCGTATCAACTAATACTCCGATCATTTGCACAATGCCTTGTGCCGCAGGATGCGGAGGCCAGGATGCTGCCGACGCGGCCGCGTTCGGAGTTGATCCCATTCCGGCCTCATTAGAAAACATACCGCGTTGAAAGCCGCTGGCAATGGCCTGGCTTAGCGTATACCCGGCGGCACCGGCTGCGGCTTCCTGCCAGCCAAAGGCACTTTTTATAATGGTCATGATAATGCCGGGGAGCTGCCCGAAATGCCAAAGACAGATGACGATGCTGCAACCGACCCACAACAGCGCCATCATCGGAACGAACCATTGCATCAGGCGGGCAACGCCTTTAATGCCGCCAACGATTGCCAATAATGACACTATTGCCAGTGCGATACCGGTGAAGAGGGGAGGGATATCAAAAGCAAAGGTCAGCGCATGAGAGACCGAATTAGCCTGAACGCTGTTAAAAATCAGACCATAAGCAATGAGTAAAAAGATGGCAAAAAGAACGCCCATCCAGCGCATGCCCAGCCCACGCTCCATATACCACGCAGGACCGCCGCGAAACTGTCCCTTGCTGTCGCGCTCTTTATACAGTTGGGCAAGAGAGCTCTCGGCAAATGACGTCGCCATACCAATGATCGCCGAGACCCACATCCAGAACACGGCTCCCGCGCCGCCAGCGGCAATCGCCAACGCCACGCCCGCCAGATTTCCGCTACCGATACGTGCGGCAAGACTGGTGCATAAAGCCTGAAAGGAAGTTAAACCGCCCGGCTGCGGGCTGATGCTGTTTTTAAGACTTTTGCCAAACTGGCGAATATAGCGGAACTGAATAAACCCTGTACGCCAGGTGAACCAACATCCTGCGCCAAGCAGGAGGTAGATCATCACCGATCCCCAGAGTATTTCATTAATAAATGAGAAAAAATCAGGCATTAACATCCCTCTTGTTGATGCCGGTAAGCGCGAATATTCCCGTGTAAGCGCTACCAATAATCGACCAGTATATACCTTATAAGGTGATTGATTGCGGGAGTTTATCATAACAATCGTTATATCCCTTAATTGCGCATCACAGGCATGGCGATGCGTAATCAGGGCTGAGCGGCTGGTCGGACAATCCAGGCGGTTGCGCTGAGAGTGCGTCGTGCTATCATCAGGGAAGATCGGTTACATCCCCCTAACAAGCTGTTTAAAGAGAATCGCTATCATGACGGACAAATTGACCTCCCTTCGTCAGTTCACCACAGTAGTGGCCGACACCGGAGACATCGCGGCAATGAAGCTGTATCAGCCTCAGGATGCCACAACTAACCCTTCTCTCATTCTTAACGCAGCGCAGATCCCGGAATACCGCAAGCTGATTGATGACGCTGTAGCCTGGGCTAAGCAGCAGAGCAACGACCGTGCGCAGCAGGTCGTCGACGCGACCGACAAGCTGGCAGTAAATATCGGTCTGGAGATCCTGAAACTGGTCCCAGGTCGTATCTCCACTGAAGTTGACGCTCGTCTGTCCTACGACACCGACGCGTCCATCGCTAAAGCAAAACGCCTGATCAAAATGTACAACGATGCTGGCATCAGCAACGATCGCATCCTGATTAAACTGGCTTCAACCTGGCAGGGCATCCGTGCCGCTGAGCAGCTGGAAAAAGAAGGCATCAACTGTAACCTGACTCTGCTGTTCTCCTTCGCGCAGGCGCGTGCATGTGCAGAAGCTGGCGTATATCTGATTTCTCCGTTCGTTGGCCGTATTCTTGACTGGTACAAAGCCAATACCGACAAGAAAGAGTATGCACCGGCAGAAGATCCGGGAGTGGTTTCCGTAACGGAAATCTACGAGTACTACAAACAGCACGGTTACGAAACCGTAGTTATGGGTGCGAGCTTCCGTAACATCGGAGAAATCATTGAGCTGGCAGGCTGCGATCGTCTGACGATTGCTCCGGCACTGCTGAAAGAACTGGCGGAAAGCGAAGGTGCTATCGAACGTAAACTGTCTTTCTCCGGCGAAGTGAAAGCGCGCCCTGCACGTATCACCGAAGCTGAGTTCCTGTGGCAGCACAACCAGGATCCAATGGCTGTAGACAAACTGGCGGACGGTATCCGTAAGTTTGCTGTAGACCAGGGTAAACTGGAAAAAATGATCGGCGATCTGCTGTAATCATTAGTGCGTGGCCCTGATATGGGTCACGCTACCTCTTCTGAAACCTGTCTGTCCTTCCCTTCGCAGTGTATCATTCTGTTTAACGAGACTGTTTAAACGGAATAATCATGAATACTTTACGCATTGGCCTGGTTTCCATTTCTGACCGTGCTTCCAGCGGCGTTTACCAGGATAAAGGTATCCCGGCCCTTGAAGAGTGGCTGGCGTCTGCCCTTACCACCCCTTTTGAGCTGCAAACGCGGTTGATCCCGGATGAACAGGCGATCATCGAACAGACCTTATGTGAGCTGGTAGATGAAATGAGCTGTCATCTGGTGCTGACTACCGGCGGAACGGGTCCGGCCCGTCGTGACGTAACGCCTGATGCAACGCTTGCCGTAGCCGACCGTCAGATGCCGGGCTTTGGTGAGCAGATGCGCCAGATAAGCCTGCACTTTGTGCCAACGGCGATTCTTTCCCGTCAGGTTGGCGTGATTCGCAAGCAGGCGTTGATCCTGAATCTGCCTGGGCAGCCAAAATCGATCAAAGAGACGCTGGAAGGCGTGAAAGATGCCGACGGTAAGGTTATCGTGCCGGGTATTTTTGCAAGTGTACCGTATTGTATACAGCTATTGGATGGGCCGTATGTGGAAACCGCAGCGACTGTTGTAGCATCTTTTCGTCCTAAAAGCGCAATACGCGATACAAATGCCTGAAAGTAGCCCGATCGTGGCATAAGTACCAATGACAGTGGAGTATTGAATTGTTTACGATATAGTAATTTTTGCTTTACATATATCAACGAACAGATTCAATTACTTCACTGACTCATGGTTTGCTATGTCACAACACACTCGACCGCTGAATCGCCAGGATTATAAAACCCTTACGCTTGCTGCCCTTGGTGGTGCGCTTGAGTTTTATGATTTCATTATCTTTGTCTTCTTTGCCGCTGTTGTTGGCGAGCTTTTCTTCCCCGCAGACATCCCTGAATGGCTACGTCAGGTGCAAACCTTCGGCATTTTTGCCGCCGGCTATCTGGCGCGTCCGCTGGGGGGCATCATCATGGCGCACTTTGGCGATCTGGTCGGGCGCAAGAAAATGTTCACCCTGAGCATTTTGCTGATGGCGATACCGACGCTGGCTATTGGCCTGTTGCCTACTTACGCCTCAATGGGGATCCTCGCGCCGCTGCTGTTACTGCTGATGCGTATTTTGCAAGGCGCTGCCATCGGCGGAGAAGTTCCGGGCGCGTGGGTGTTTGTGGCGGAGCATGTACCGGAGCGTCGTATCGGCATTGCCTGCGGAACGCTGACTGCCGGCCTGACGGTGGGAATTCTGCTGGGGTCGGTGGTTGCGACGCTGGTGAACACCAGCCTGACGCAGCAGGCGGTGCATGATTACGGCTGGCGTATTCCTTTCCTGCTGGGGGGCGTGTTTGGGCTGGTGGCGATGTACCTGCGTCGCTGGCTGCAGGAGACACCCATATTTCTCGAAATGCAGCAGCGTAAAGCGTTGGCGCAAGAGCTACCGGTGAAGTCAGTGGTGAGCAAACATAAAAAAGCGGTAGTTATTTCAATGCTGCTGACCTGGCTGCTATCGGCTGGGATTGTGGTGGTGATCCTGATGTCACCAGTCTGGTTGCAGAAGCAGTATGGCTTTGCGCCGGCGCTAACGTTACAAGCCAACAGTGTCGCTACCATTATGCTGTGCGTCGGTTGCCTGCTGGCTGGGTTTATTGTCGATCGGGTCGGCGCCAGCAAAACCTTTATTGTCGGCAGCCTGCTGCTGGCCTGTTCAAGCTGGTTTTTCTATCACCTGACCGGCAGCCATCCCCAGCATTTGTTCCTGTTATACGGGCTGGTGGGGTTATGCGTTGGCGTGGTGGGTGCTGTGCCTTATGTGATGGTGCGGGCGTTTCCGGCGGAAGTCCGCTTTACCGGAATATCCTTTTCTTACAACGTGTCGTACGCCATTTTTGGTGGTCTGACGCCAATCGCCGTCACGATGTTAATGAGCGTGTCGCCGATGGCTCCGGCCTGGTATGTGCTGGCGTTATCGCTGGTAGGGCTAGGTTTGGGGATTTGGCTGCGACAGGATCTTTATCATCGCGATTCGAGCGTACAGGCAGAGTTACAGCGCTTGTAAGGAATATCCCCCCGTCAGGGGGGATAGCATCAGATTAGTGCGCTTCACCAATCGGCAGGATGGTACGGCCAAACTGTTCGTTCAGCACTTCACCCATCGCCAGGTAAATGGCGCTTGCACCACACACTAAGCCTACCCAGCCAGCAACGTGAATGATCGCTTCGTTACCCGCAATGTTGCCAACGGCCAGCAGGGCGAACAGCACTGTCAGGCTCAGGAACACGAACTGCAGCATGCGCGCGGCTTTCAGCGTACCGAAGAACATGAACAGAGTGAACACGCCCCACAGACCGAGGTAAGCGCCCAGGAACTGACCATTGGTTGCATCCGCCAGGCCCATTTTCGGCATCAGCAGGATCGCAACCAGCGTCAGCCAGAACGAACCGTAGGAGGTAAAGGCGGTTAAACCGAAGGTGTTGCCTTTTTTATATTCCAGCAGTCCGGCAAAAATTTGCGCGATACCGCCGTAGAAAATGCCCATCGCCAGAATAATAACGTCCAGAGCGAAGAAACCCGCGTTGTGCAGGTTAAGCAGAATGGTGGTCATGCCAAAGCCCATCAGGCCCAGCGGTGCCGGATTAGCCAACTTAGTGTTGCCCATAATTCCTCAAAATCATCATTGATTGAATGGTGAAATAGTTTCCCCGAATAACGATCGCTGTCTTCGGGGCGCGGCATGATAATCAGGGGAGAAGGCACTGTCTATGATCTAACGAAGGGAAAATGAATTATTTTCCCTGTGATGGGCATCACGTTTGCCAGTTACGGCGGTGCTGCTCAGCAGCAGGCCCATAAGCAGGCTGGTGGAAAGAGTTAACACAGATTTCATGGGGTTTCTCTTTGACGGCTGCAACAGTGTGTGACTTCAGACCAGATTACCGTCGTCATAAAAACGATTCATGCTCGTAATCTTTTCTTTTTATTGCAATTTTTATGTGAATAACTTTCCTGATTTAATTGGTTGTATGAATTAATTCTGGTTGGCGACTATTCATTTTTCTCTCTTTTTGCCTTTTTTCTGCGAATTTAATGCCACAAGGCTAAAAAAATTTTTCATGCCCCCCTTGATGACGTGGGTTACGACCCCATCTTGTAGACAACCGCAGTGGTGAGTCTGAAAAAAAACGATTCAGGGTAGTTGAAACCGCACGTTTCGCCCTTATTACAGATTCACAACCACATGATGACCGAATTTTTAGTGGAGACGTTTAGATGGGTAAAATTATTGGTATCGACCTGGGTACTACCAACTCTTGTGTAGCGATTATGGATGGCACTACTGCACGTGTGCTGGAGAACGCCGAGGGCGATCGCACCACGCCTTCTATCATTGCTTATACCCAGGATGGTGAAACTCTGGTTGGTCAGCCGGCTAAACGTCAGGCAGTGACAAACCCGCAAAACACCCTGTTTGCGATTAAACGCCTGATTGGCCGCCGCTTCCAGGACGAAGAAGTGCAGCGTGATGAAGCCATCATGCCGTACAAAATCATCGGTGCTGACAATGGTGATGCATGGATTGACGTAAAAGGTCAGAAAATGGCACCGCCGCAGATTTCTGCTGAAGTGCTGAAAAAAATGAAGAAAACGGCTGAAGATTACCTGGGTGAACCGGTAACTGAAGCAGTTATCACCGTACCTGCATATTTTAACGATGCTCAGCGTCAGGCAACCAAAGACGCCGGCCGTATCGCAGGTCTGGAAGTAAAACGTATCATCAACGAACCAACCGCAGCTGCACTGGCTTACGGTCTGGATAAAGAAGTCGGCAACCGTACTATCGCGGTTTATGACTTGGGTGGTGGTACTTTCGATATCTCTATTATCGAAATCGACGAAGTTGACGGTGAAAAAACCTTCGAAGTTCTGGCAACCAACGGTGATACCCACCTGGGTGGTGAAGACTTCGATAGCCGTATGATCAACTACCTGGTTGACGAATTTAAGAAAGATCAGGGTATCGACCTGCGTAACGACCCGCTGGCGATGCAGCGTCTGAAAGAAGCCGCTGAGAAAGCGAAGATCGAACTGTCTTCCGCTCAGCAGACCGACGTGAACCTGCCGTACATCACTGCAGACGCGACTGGTCCGAAACACATGAACATCAAGGTGACCCGTGCGAAACTGGAAAGCCTGGTTGAAGACCTGGTTAACCGTTCTATCGAGCCGCTGAAAGTTGCTCTGCAGGATGCTGGTCTGTCTGTTTCCGACGTTCAGGACGTTATCCTGGTCGGTGGTCAGACTCGTATGCCGATGGTACAGAAGAAAGTAGCTGAGTTCTTCGGTAAAGAGCCGCGTAAAGACGTTAACCCGGACGAAGCTGTGGCAATCGGTGCTGCCGTTCAGGGTGGTGTATTGACCGGTGATGTGAAAGACGTGCTGCTGCTGGACGTTACCCCGCTGTCTCTGGGTATCGAAACCATGGGTGGCGTGATGACTGCACTGATCGCGAAAAACACCACTATCCCGACCAAGCACAGCCAGGTGTTCTCTACCGCTGAAGACAACCAGTCTGCGGTAACCATCCACGTGCTGCAGGGTGAACGTAAACGTGCCGCTGATAACAAAGATCTGGGTCAATTTAACCTGGATGGCATCAGCCCGGCTCCGCGCGGTATGCCGCAGATCGAAGTTACTTTTGACATCGATGCCGACGGTATCCTGCACGTTTCCGCGAAAGACAAAAATAGCGGTAAAGAGCAGAAGATCACCATCAAGGCTTCTTCTGGTCTGAACGAAGAAGAAATTCAGAAAATGGTTCGCGAAGCAGAAGCGAACGCAGAATCTGACCGTAAGTTTGAAGAGCTGGTTCAGACCCGTAACCAGGGTGACCATCTGCTGCACAGCACTCGCAAGCAGGTTGAAGAAGCAGGCGACAAACTGCCGGCTGATGACAAAACTGCCATCGAGTCTGCACTGACCGCGCTGGAAACTTCTCTGAAAGGCGAAGACAAAGCGGATATCGAAGCGAAAATGCAGGCGCTGGCACAGGTTTCCCAGAAACTGATGGAAATCGCTCAGCAGCAGCACGCACAGCAGCAGGCTGGCGCAGCAGGTGCTGATGCTTCTGCAAACAACGCGAAAGATGACGACGTTGTCGACGCTGAGTTTGAAGAAGTGAAAGACAAAAAATAATCGCCCTTTGAACGGGTAATTACTGGCACGGGCGAAGAGGTTTCCTCTCCGCCCGTGCACGCATGTTAGGGGCAGATAAAAAGAGATGGCTAAGCAAGACTATTACGAGATTTTAGGCGTTTCCAAATCAGCGGAAGAGCGTGAAATCAAAAAGGCCTACAAGCGCCTGGCCATGAAATATCACCCGGACCGCAACCAGGGTGATAAAGAGGCCGAAGCCAAGTTTAAAGAGATCAAAGAAGCGTACGAGATCCTCACCGATGCGCAAAAACGTGCGGCTTATGATCAGTACGGCCATGCAGCGTTTGAGCAAGGCGGTATGGGCGGTGGCGGCGGTTTTGGCGGCGGGGCCGACTTCAGCGATATCTTTGGTGACGTGTTTGGCGATATCTTTGGCGGCGGTCGCGGTCGTCAGCGCGCCTCACGTGGTGCTGATTTACGTTACAACATGGATCTCACTCTGGAAGAAGCCGTGCGTGGCGTCACCAAAGAGATCCGTATTCCGACGCTGGAAGAGTGTGATGTTTGCCACGGCAGTGGTGCGAAGGCGGGCACGCAACCCCAGACCTGTCCAACCTGTCACGGTTCTGGTCAGGTGCAGATGCGTCAGGGCTTTTTTGCCGTACAGCAGACCTGTCCACACTGTCAGGGCCGCGGTACGTTGATTAAAGACCCGTGCAACAAATGCCATGGTCATGGTCGTGTTGAGAAGAGCAAAACGCTGTCCGTTAAGATCCCGGCTGGGGTTGATACTGGCGATCGTATTCGTTTAGCGGGTGAAGGTGAAGCCGGTGAACATGGCGCGCCAGCAGGCGACTTGTACGTTCAGGTGCAGGTAAAACAGCACCCAATTTTCGAACGTGAAGGCAATAACCTGTACTGCGAAGTGCCGATTAACTTTGCGATGGCAGCGCTGGGCGGCGAGATTGAAGTGCCGACGCTGGATGGTCGCGTGAAGTTAAAAATCCCGGGCGAAACGCAAACCGGCAAACTGTTCCGCATGCGTGGCAAAGGCGTTAAGTCAGTACGCGGCGGCGCACAGGGCGATCTGCTGTGCCGTGTAGTGGTTGAAACCCCGGTAGGCCTCAACGACAAGCAGAAGCAGTTGCTGAAAGATCTGCAGGACAGCTTTGGCGGCCCGACCGGCGAGCAAAACAGTCCGCGCTCTAAAAGCTTCTTCGACGGTGTGAAGAAATTTTTTGACGATTTGACGCGCTAATTCTCGACTCAATAATCTTTGATAAAAAGCCTGGAACTGAAAAGTTTCAGGCTTTTTTATTTCTGTTTTCCGTTCGGAAAAACCTGAACGACTTTATTTTAATGGCTCGTAAAAACCGATCTATTCATCATGAATAATCTAATTTTAACGAGCTTTATGAAGGTGTAAGATAGTATTTACGAAGTATTCACCCAATAGAGAGAATAAAAGTGAAACATCTGCATCGTTTTTTTAGTAGTGACGCCTCGGGGGGCATCATTCTGATCATCGCTGCCGTGGTTGCTATGCTGATGGCAAATATCGGGGTTACCAGTGGATGGTACCACGCCTTTCTGGAAACGCCCGTTCAACTGCGGGTTGGCGCGCTTGAGATCAACAAAAATATGCTGCTGTGGATCAATGACGCGTTGATGGCGGTTTTCTTCCTGTTGATCGGTTTGGAAGTGAAGCGCGAGTTAATGCAAGGTTCGCTGGCCAGTCTGCGCCAGGCGGCGTTTCCGATCATTGCCGCTATCGGGGGCATGATTGTCCCGGCGCTGCTGTATCTGGCATTCAACTATGCTGACCCTATCACCCGTGAGGGTTGGGCGATCCCGGCGGCAACGGATATCGCTTTTGCATTAGGCGTGCTGGCGCTGTTGGGCAGCCGTGTCCCGCTGGCGTTGAAAATCTTCCTGATGGCGCTGGCGATAATCGATGACCTCGGCGCTATTGTGATCATCGCGTTGTTCTACACCAGCGATCTCTCGCTGCTGTCGCTGGGCGTTGCCGCGTGCGCGATCCTTGTCCTGGCAGCATTGAATCTGTGCGGTGTAAGACGTACCGGTATTTATATTCTGGTTGGCGTAGTGCTGTGGACGGCCGTACTGAAGTCTGGCGTGCATGCAACCCTAGCGGGCGTGATCGTCGGTTTCTTCATCCCGTTGAAGGAAAAACACGGGCGTTCACCGGCGAAGCGTCTGGAGCATGTTCTGCACCCGTGGGTGGCATACCTGATCCTACCGTTGTTTGCCTTCGCTAACGCGGGTGTTTCACTGCAGGGCGTCACCATTGATGGACTGACTTCGGTGTTACCGCTGGGGATCATTGCTGGCCTGTTAATCGGGAAACCACTGGGTATCAGCCTCTTTTGCTGGCTGGCGTTACGCTTCAGGATGGCGCAATTGCCGGAGGGAACGAATTTCCAGCAAATTATGGCGGTCGGCATTCTGTGCGGCATTGGCTTTACGATGTCGATTTTCATCGCCAGCCTGGCGTTTGGGACCGTCGATCCTGAGCTGATTAACTGGGCGAAACTGGGGATCCTGATTGGTTCTTTGCTGTCGGCGGTAATAGGTTACTGCTGGTTACGCACCCGGTTGAACGCAGCAGCCTGACGGGATAACCCTTTCGTGACAATTTTCAGGGAGAGAGTATGTCTCATATAAACTACAACCACCTGTACTACTTTTGGCATGTATATAAAGAAGGATCTGTGGTTGGTGCAGCAGAGGCGCTTTATCTGACACCGCAGACCATTACCGGGCAGATTAAAGCGCTTGAGGAACGCTTACAGGGAAAGTTGTTCAAGCGGAAGGGGCGTGGACTGGAGCCCACCGAATTAGGCGAATTGGTTTTTCGTTATGCGGATAAGATGTTCACGTTAAGCCAGGAAATGCTGGATATCGTGAACTATCGCAAAGAGTCGAATTTACTGTTCGATGTCGGCGTAGCGGATGCGTTGTCCAAACAGCTGGTCAGCAGCGTGCTGAATGCCGCAGTCGTTGAAGATGAACAAATCCATCTGCGTTGTTTTGAATCAACGCACGAGATGCTGCTTGATCAGCTCAGCCAGCATAAACTGGATATGATTATCTCCGACTGCCCGATCGATTCTACGCAGCAGGAAGGGTTGTTCTCGGTGCGGATTGGCGAATGCAGCGTGAGCTTTTGGTGCACCCAGCCATTGCCTGAGAAACCATTTCCGGCCTGCCTCGAAGAGCGTCGATTGCTGATCCCAGGGCGCCGTTCTATGCTCGGGCGTAAGCTGCTGAACTGGATTAACTCACAAGGGCTGAACGTTGAAATCCTTGGCGAGTTTGATGACGCCGCGCTGATGAAAGCGTTCGGCGCAACGCATAATGCTATTTTTGTTGCGCCTACGCTTTATTCCCACAATTTCTATGCCGATGATTCAATTGTTGAAATTGGACGCGTAGAGAATGTAATGGAGGAGTATCACGCCATATTTGCAGAAAGAATGATCCAGCATCCAGCATCCAGCGGTGCAGCGTATTTGCAATGCGGACTACTCGGCATTATTTAAGCTGCAATCAGCCTGATCGTCGTAATGCTTCCGGCTGCGGTGGTTGCCTACAGCCGGAAGGATTCTACAGCTTTAATAAATTTCGGTACTGACCACCTTCGCGGATAAATACCGGAATTCTGTTCAGTGGTGCGGCATAGCGCAGCGTTTGTCCTCCCGCATAACTCTCGCCGGTCACAAGTTCCGTCCATGTTTCCCCTTCTGGTAGCCAGATGTCACGTTCACGCATACCTTCGTGCATGACGGGCGCAATCAGTAGGTCGGGGCCAAAACAGTACTGATCGGTAATTTCCCAACTCCTTGTCTGCTCTGGGAATTCAAAAAACAGGGGGCGCATTACCGGCGCATTGCGTTCGTGCGTTTCCACCATCAGAGCTTTGATGTACGGCTTTAGCTTTTCACGCAACGTCAGACAGCCGGTCAAAACTTCACACACCTCCTCGCCATAGCTCCACACTTCGTTCGCCGCACCGGTCGGGCATTGGGCAATACCATCACGGTAAGCATGTTCCGGTAAAATCTGCGGATCGCGGTTACCGTGCAGACGCATCACCGGGCTAAAGACGCCCCACTGAAACCAGCGAATCAGCAACTCATGAAATTGCGGGTCGTGAATATTACCGCCATGAAAACCACCGATATCCGTCGTCCACCACGGTATCCCCGCGATTCCCATATTGAGTCCGGCGGCAAACTGATTGCGTAGCGATCGAAACGAAGAGTGGATATCTCCGGACCAGACCAGCGCGCCGTATTTCTGGCTCCCGGCCCAGGCGCAACGTAGCAGGTTGATAACCTTGTCTTCGCCATCGGCTTTCATGCCATCAAAAAAGGTTTGGGCGTACATTCGCGGGTAGATATTGCCCACTTCCAGCACTGGCCCGGCGTGATAGCGATAGTTGTCGTAATCGTAAACGCTGAACTCAGGTTCAGCTTCATCTAACCAGAAGAGCTTCACGCCTTTATCGTAATAGTTGCGCTTAGCTTTACCCCAGACGTAGTCACGAGCGCCTGGATGAGTGGCGTCAAAAAAAGTGGTATTGCCGAGGAAATCCATATTGATCGGTATTCCGCGTTCCGTTTGCACCAGCCAGCCGTTTTCATGCATCTCCCGATAGCTCTCGGTGCGGTTATCCACCGTCGGCCAGACAGAGACCATCAGCTCAATGCCCAGTGATTTTAGCTCGGCGATCATGGCGCCGGGATCGGGCCAGTCGCGCTGGTCGAACATCCAGTCCCCCTGATTTGGCCAGTGGAAGAAATCGATAACGATAACCGAGATGGGCAAGTTGCGTCGTTTATACTCGCGGGCGACCGCCAGCAGCTCTTCCTGAGTACGATAGCGGAGTTTGCACTGCCAGAAACCCATGGCGTAATCCGGCATCATCGGCGGTGTGCCAGTAGCAAGCGCGTAAGCCTGGCTGATTTCTGCGGGGGTATCGCCAGCGGTGATCCAGTAGTCCAGTTGTTCGCTGACCTGAGCTTCCCATTCAGTGACGTTGTGGGCGAAGGTTACGCGACCAACTGCTGGATTGTTCCATAAAAATCCGTAGCCCAGACTTGAAAGCATGAATGGTACTGAGGCTTGGGAGTTACGCTGTGCCAGCTCCAGAACGCACCCTTTAAGATCCATATTGGCCTGCTGATACTGGCCCATGCCATAGATTTTTTCCCCTTCAGCGGCTTCGAAGCGGGCTTTAATCGAATATTTTCCTCCCGGAATAGGGCGGAATTCGCGCCCTTCAAGGTTTAGGGCGCTGACGTACTGACCGTGTGAAGACTCGTCCTCACCGATTTCGCCCCGCAGACGCCAGAACTCCTGCAACAGGGGCTTATGCGAATGGCGGTAAAAGGTGACTTGCCCTTTTTGATTGACGACAGCGATAATTTTACCGTTAGTCAGCGTCGCCTGGTGGTGCTCATAAACAATATGGCAGAGGCTTTCTGCGACGGGCTCATTCAATGCCCAGTCCTCATTTCTCATTACCGGTAGATGACGGCCGCTGCGCACGCGTAGGCTGTTCTCGCCCCAGGGTTCAATCCACAAATAGCGATCGTTTTGCTGCCAGACCAGGCGACGCGGGTCATGTTGCACAAATGGCATGGTGGTGCCTCCCGTATTTCGAGGGTGAAGGTAAGGTATGTTATTGATTGATGGTTACCAGATCGTGGCGAATCTTCTCTTCCATCGCTTCGTATTTACGGAAGAAAAGCAGCGGGATCGCCGCGAGCGTGAAGAGCAAGGCAGGCGTCCAGATAAAGGCCCAGGTAATTCCTTCCAGACCTGCAGCGTTCTGGGCGTGGTTCGGAACATAGCCAAAACTGTTCATGATCCAGGCGGCGAAAGCGGTACCTAGGCCACTGCCCATCTTGATGCAGAAAGTACTGCCGAAGGCGATAAGAATGCCGGTAGCCTTGATACCCGTTTTCCATGCGCCGAAGTCGACGGCGAAGCCCAGCATGGCAAACGGCATTGAGCAGGCGATTCCGCTGCCGATATTTCCGAGCACCCAGGCAGCGATGAGGAAAGGAATGTTGTCCGCCGCCAGCCACATCAGGACGCCGCCTAAGGTGGCGACCAGTAAGCCGCCTACCCATATCCAGGTTTTAGCCAGGTATTTGCTAAAGAAAGGAATGGCGATGATAAACAGGATCTGAATTGTCGCCAGGCTGTTAATCAGCGGAACCAGATCTTTGCGGTCAAGGTTGTAGGTTAGATAGTAGACAATCGTCGTGGAGCGCTGCTGCAGGGCGATCCAGAAGATCAGGTTTGCCAGCACCATCAGGATCCATGGCCAGTTACCTTTCATCGCCGTGAAACTTTTTTTCATCGGCAATCTTGGTTCTTGCTGTATTTTATCCGCATCCATTTCACGGATATTTTTAAAGGCGAAAAGCGTTAGTGAACAGGATATGACGGCAAACAGAATCGCCGTATAAATAAATCCTGTATGATCGTTTCCGTTACCTAAAAATGCTACAAGGGGCAATGCAGTGGCATTCATTAATAAAACCCCAATTTGCCCGCCGGTCATTCTCCAGGAATTTAATACCAGCCGCTCCTTGGGGGATAGGGTCATCAGGGGTAATATTGCGCTGAGTGGTGTATTAAGTCCGGTAAATAAAATGCTGGCAATCATGTAGGATATTGCTGCATAGATGGCTTTTCCTGTCATACTGATATCGGGAGACCAAAATGACAGCGCGCTGAATACACCAAAAGGCAGCGGTAACCATAAAAACCAAGGGCGGCATTTACCGTAACGCGAACGCGTCTTATCGATGATGATTCCCCAGATGGGGGCGTCTATACCATCTACAATACGCGCCAGTAGCAGGATAACCCCGGCTACGGCGAGGCTGATACCCGCAACGTCCGTGTAGAAATATAAGATGTAGGTTGAACCGAAACAGTACAGTAGATTACCTGCCACATCTAAAGAGCCGTAGCTAATACGCTGTAGTAAAGATAATGATGCTGACCCGCAAGACTGGGTATCCTCAATAACAGAACTCATAATGATAACTCCGATATTGGTGCGATACGCCCAGAAAAACAGCTTTTACTTTCTAAGCAATAGGGTGTTTTTTATTTTTTGTTTCCAGAAAACGTTAGCCTTTGGATTGAAATAGTGGTTAATTGGTTTTATGAAAAATAGTTAACTCTGGCATCGTGATCAATTATCAAATCTTACTTCAGGATTGCGTTTATTCGTTTTTGGATGAGTAATTATTTCATTTGTTATGGTGGTCACAATTTCATCTACAATGAAATTAAAAAAGTTAAACAGTGAAAGAAAATAACTTTCATGTACCTGGTGAGGTGGCGGACTGAAAGGAGGAGCGGGCAGGAGGAGTACTGTTCAAGATCAGTGAATGACGGTTGCTGTCGAATCAGGCTGCAAACGACAGGCATAATAAACCCGCTTACGCGCAATGCCGCGCCGCTTAAGTGAACGGTATTGGGTTGTGGGGGGTTGTTACTCGGCCAGTCGGTACACTGCGCCCTGCCACCTTGTGGCAGGGTCACTGGCGTGCGTTGATCAAAGTGGATGTGCCGGAGAAAAAATCTTTAAGATCAAACAGAAAGTAATTTCCTGAGACCCTCCAGCCCGCTTCTTACCCTATCTCATAACCTGTTTTATACAGAAAATGAGATCTCATCAAATCGATATCTCATGGTTTCAAAGCGTTTGTGATTAGCACCCCTCGCATAATGGGAGCATTACATAGGTGTCCCACCGGACGTATGGGACACACTATTTCTTCTATGACTCATTAACGAGGTAAGCATTATGACTAACAGCAAACTGGTACAAAATGATTCGCTCAGTACAAAAGAGTACGAGCAGAACGGATTTGTGGCGGCCACGGAAACCAATGAGTTTAGCTATACATCGGCGCGTGTTGCGAAGGTAGCCTATAACGAGTACAAGCCCAACGAGTTTAAAGTGTCCGGTTACTGGACGGACTGGTCGCAATATGACGGCCGTCTCGATGGTGATTTCGCGCCTTCCAGCTGTGGGCGCGGCGTTGACCTGGCGTTATTAGACCCCTTTGCTTACGATAAAATTACGCTGGGTTTCTGCGGGATCGTCGGCGATACCGGCGAGAAAGCGACGACCATCAACAATGCCGCAGTCGACTTCCAGCGTACGCAATGGCAACCCACTTTTGTCGATGCGTGGGGAGATGTTGCCTCCTACCGCAACTGCGGCTTTGCGGGCTGGGTAAGCAATGATTACATGGCGCTTTTCCATCAGTACGATGCACAGGGCGTTCTGGGGGGGTTACGCGATGTACAGAAAAAGAACCCGAATCTCCATCTTTCAATGAGTATCGGCGGCTGGACCATGAGCCAGGCGTTCCACTTTATGGCTAAGGATCCACATAAACGTGCGCTATTCTGCGACGGCCTGACCGATCTGTTCACCCGATTCCCGATGTTTAGCGAAATCGATCTGGATTGGGAATATCCGGGTGCCCCGGGAAATACCGGTAATACCTACGATGATACTGACGCACCAAATTTTGCTGCCTTGATTAAGGATGTGAAAGCCGCGCTGAATAAAATCAATCGCAGTGATGTGAAAATTAGCGTTGCCGCGGCTGGTGACATCGAGAAACTGAAAAAAGCCAATATTCCAGCGCTCATTGATGCGGGGGTCTGGGGCATTAATTTAATGACCTACGACTTCTTTGGTACGCCGTGGGCTACCGAGCTGGCGCATCATACCAATCTCTACCCGAATGGCAGCGCGAATAACTGGAGCGTAGAGACCGCCGTTAATTATCTGGAGTCGATTGGGGTGCCGCTTAAACAGGTCTTTATCGGTTATGCCGGTTATAGCCGTAATGCCCATGATGCGACGATCCAGAGCGTATCTCCGCTGAAAGGAACTTACACGCCAGGATACGGCACGACGGTCGGAACATTTGAATCCGGCTCAACGGAATGGTACGACCATATCGCAAATTATCTTGATCTGGAAAACCAGACCGGTCGCAATAATTTTATTGTTTACACCGATGAAGTGGCGGATGCGGATTTCCTGTATAACCCACAGTCTAAAGTCTTTATGTCGCTGGATACCCCGCGCACCGTGAAGGCCAAAGCCGAGTACGTAAAATCCCGCGGCCTGGGCGGCCTGTTTACCTGGACGGCGGATTTGGATCGTGGCCCGCTGGTGAATGCGGCTCGCGAAGGGCTGGGCTGCGAAATGACGCGGCAAACTGTTGATATGAGACCGTTCTATTTTAAAGGTATTACAAAGTAAGCGCTCATGTCCCCCTGTAAAGGGGGACATTTTCGGCTGTCTCATCGTGTAAAAAACATAGATAAGTAAATAAATATTGTGTATCAGGTGAATTATTATTTTGGATTGAATAAGTAAGTTTATATTACATTTTATGACATTGCCTTCTTGTTTTTAGATTTTTTTATGGTTTTTTACATCAGGTTTGACAATTCTCTCAGTTAGATGATTATTTTTGGTACTAAAATAATGCATCTCAATAGTTAATGGATTTTCAAATGGTTACATCATTCATGATTGGAAATGATTTATTGTTTGATACAAGTGAAATGGTTCTTCATCATCTTAAGGATGGGGAAAGTATTCATTTATCCGGCGTGAAAGGTCGCTGTTTGAAGTGTCTCATCTCACATACCCAACAAGATATAACGACAAAAAAGCAAATTTGCGATGAGGTATGGGGACAATTTGGTTTATTCGCCAGCGATAGTACGTTATTGCAGACGATTTATGCCTTGCGGCGGGATTTGCGGGATATAGAGATGACGGATTTAATCGTGACCCATCCCCGACTGGGCTACCAGATCAATCCGGCCTATAGCGTTACACCGGTTGCTGAATTAGGCGCTGAAAAAAATGAACCTGCTGCCATTGAGGTATTTTCCTGTCCTTCTGACACTGATATTCTCAGTGCTCATTATGAAATTCAGAAAAAAACCGAAGGCAAAAAAACAGACGTTGCCGTTAATCTCTCCCTGCATAAGGCGAGGGTTATTTTAGCGTTCCTGACATTTGTATTGACTACAGTATTAGTACTCCTGACAGTGTTTTTCTACAGGGAAGAGTTACGTCTTCATAATGGCGGGAAAAACCTGTATTTAAATCCTGAAACGGGAAAAGATAGTCATGGACAAAAAGGATTTATCCTGTGCCAGTGCAATAAGTACGATACAAGCGAAAATTGCAAAAATCATGAATATATATGTAAAAAAGTGACTTCATGATATTTTTCGTTACGTAATGCAACTTAAGTTTATTATGCGTTTGGTGGATAAGGCGAGAGCGTCATCTTGCCACCGAAAAGCTCGGTTAACCGTCGTTCGGCAAGATGATGCGTCCAGTGATGAGCCGGTTAGATGAAATAATGCCTCAAGCGGTTCATCACGGAATTTCCAGCAGGTCTGATTAATAGAGTTGGCAGCCAGAGAGCCATCCAGAACAAGCTCGAGTTTTGTCACCGCATCGGTGATGTAGAGATCATAATGAAGCTCATTCCGATAATTAACCAGATAACAAGTTCCGCGGAGAGTTTATGCTTTCTGATACTGGCTTTATCTGTGGAGCGAAGGACCTGAGAGACATTCAGGAGGTATTGAGTGCCGAAAAGAGGAAAGAGATTCGGGTTCAGCCCAAATTGTATCGCATAGCGACAGGTTGAAAGTATGAAAAAGCCCCATCAAAAATGATGGGGCTTATTTGTGCTACGCTTGCGTGATTTTTTTCACAAAGCGACAACAAGCAGGCGATTAAGCCAGTTTGTTGATCTGTGCAGTCAGGTTTGCTTTATGACGTGCAGCTTTGTTTTTGTGGATCAGACCTTTAGCAGCCTGACGGTCCACGATCGGTTGCATTTCGTTAAATGCTTTCAGTGCAGTAGCTTTGTCGCCAGCTTCGATAGCTGCGTATACTTTCTTGATGAAAGTACGCATCATAGAGCGACGGCTAGCGTTGTGCTTGCGGGCCTTTTCAGACTGAACGGCGCGCTTCTTAGCTGATTTGATATTAGCCAAGGTCCAACTCCCAAATGTGTTCTATATGGACAATTCAAAGGCCGAGGAATATGCCCTTTTAGCCTTCTTTTGTCAATGGATTTGTGCAAATAAGCGCCGTTTAAATTGCAGCACTCGTTGCGTAGTGATGGCGCAGGATTCTACCAGCTTGCGGGGCGTGAATACAGCCTTTCCACGAGAAAAATTGCATTGGTGTGCCCGTGAAGGGCGTCAATTTGTTTCATAACGATGAAAACCATCCTCTTTCTGTTTCGTAGAAACAATCGCCGGTTAACGTTGAACGCGGTACAGGGTATACTTTCACGATTTTCACTGTTTTGAGCCAGACATGAAGCTGATACGAGGCATACATAATCTCAGTCAGGCCCCGCATGGGTGTGTGCTGACTATTGGTAATTTCGACGGCGTGCACCGTGGCCATCGTGCGTTGCTGCAGGGCTTACGGGAAGAAGGGCGCAAACGCAATTTACCGGTGATGGTGATGATTTTCGAGCCGCAGCCGCTGGAGCTGTTTGCGACGGACAAGTCACCTGCGCGCCTCACCCGCCTGCGGGAAAAACTGCGTTATCTGGCGGAGTGCGGCGTTGATTACGTGCTGTGCGTGCGTTTTGACAGGCGCTTCGCGGCATTAACGGCGCAGACCTTCATCAGCGATCTGCTGGTGAAGCGCCTTGATGTACAATTTCTTGCCGTTGGTGATGATTTCCGCTTTGGCGCTAGCCGTGCGGGCGATTTCTTGTTATTACAGGAAGCGGGCGCTGAGTATGGTTTTGATATCACCAGCACCCAAACCTTCTGTGAAGGCGGTGTGCGCATCAGCAGCACCGCGGTACGTCAGGCGCTGGCGGAAGATAACCTGCAACTGGCCGAAAGCCTGCTTGGGCATCCTTTTACTATCTCAGGACGCGTAGTTCACGGTGACGAGTTAGGGCGCACTATCGGTTTTCCGACGGCAAACTTACCGCTTCGTCGCCAGGTTTCTCCGGTGAAAGGGGTTTATGCGGTTGAAGTAATGGGGCTGGGTGACAAACCTTTACCCGGCGTCGCCAACATCGGCACACGCCCGACGGTAGCAGGCGTACGCCAACAGTTGGAAGTGCATCTATTGGACGTTGTAATGGACCTGTATGGTCTCCATATAGATGTAGTACTGCGTAAAAAAATACGCAGCGAACAGCGATTTGCCTCGCTGGATGAACTAAAAGCGCAGATTGCGCGTGATGAGTTGACTGCCCGTGAATTTTTTGGGCTAACAAAACCGGCTTAATGCCTATACGAGTTTTAAATACGGAACCGAGAATCTGATGAGTGACTATAAATCAACCCTGAATTTGCCGGAAACAGGGTTCCCGATGCGCGGCGATCTCGCCAAGCGTGAACCGGGAATGCTGGCGCGTTGGACTGATGATGACCTGTACGGCATCATTCGTGCGGCCAAAAAAGGCAAAAAAACCTTCATTCTGCATGATGGCCCTCCTTATGCGAATGGCAGCATTCATATTGGTCACTCGGTTAACAAGATTCTGAAAGACATTATCGTGAAGTCCAAAGGACTCACGGGATTCGACTCGCCTTACGTTCCGGGCTGGGACTGCCACGGTCTGCCTATCGAGCTGAAAGTAGAGCAGGAATACGGCAAGCCGGGCGAGAAGTTCACCGCCGCTGAGTTCCGCGCCAAATGCCGTGAATACGCAGCGACGCAGGTTGACGGTCAGCGTAAAGACTTTATCCGTCTTGGCGTGCTGGGCGACTGGTCGCATCCGTACCTGACCATGGACTTCAAAACTGAAGCCAACATCATTCGTGCGCTGGGTAAAATCATTGGTAACGGTCACCTGCACAAAGGTGCGAAGCCGGTGCACTGGTGCGTTGATTGCCGTTCCGCGCTGGCGGAAGCGGAAGTTGAGTATTATGACAAAACCTCCCCGTCCATCGACGTTGCGTTCCACGCCGTCGATCAGGACGCGGTAAAAGCGAAATTTGGCGTTTCTGACGTCAATGGCCCGATCTCACTGGTTATCTGGACTACCACCCCGTGGACGTTACCTGCGAACCGCGCAATCTCTCTGGCGCCTGATTTTGACTATGCGCTGGTGCAGATTGACGGGCAGGCTGTGATTCTGGCGAAGGATCTGGTTGAAAGCGTCATGCAGCGTATTGGTGCGGCTGAATACACTATTCTGGGCACCGTAAAAGGCGCCGAGCTGGAACTGCTGCGCTTTACCCATCCGTTTATGGGCTTTGACGTGCCGGCTATTCTTGGCGATCACGTGACGCTGGATGCTGGTACCGGTGCGGTCCATACCGCCGGCGGCCACGGTCCGGATGACTACGTCATTAGCCAGAAATACGGTCTGGAAATCGCTAACCCGGTTGGCCCGGACGGCGCATATCTGGCGGGTACCTATCCGGATCTGGACGGTGTGAACGTCTTTAAAGCCAACGACAAAATCGTTGCGCTGCTGAGCGATAAAGGCGCTCTGCTGCACGTTGAGAAGATGCAGCACAGCTACCCGTGCTGCTGGCGCCACAAATCGCCGATCATCTTCCGTGCGACTCCGCAGTGGTTCGTCAGCATGGATCAGAAAGGTCTGCGCGCGCAGTCACTTAAAGAGATCAAAGGCGTGCAATGGATCCCGGATTGGGGCCAGGCACGTATTGAATCGATGGTTGCCAACCGTCCTGACTGGTGTATCTCCCGTCAGCGTACGTGGGGTGTGCCGATGTCTCTGTTTGTTCACAAAGACACCGAAGAGCTGCATCCGCGTGCTATCGAACTGATGGAAGAAGTGGCCAAACGCGTTGAAGTTGACGGCATCCAGGCGTGGTGGGATCTCGACCCGAAAGATATCCTTGGCGATGAAGCTGACCAGTATGTCAAAGTCCCGGATACGCTGGACGTGTGGTTCGACTCCGGTTCAACCCACTCATCCGTCGTGGACGTGCGTCCTGAGTTTGCAGGCCATGCGGCAGATATGTATCTGGAAGGTTCTGACCAGCACCGCGGCTGGTTCATGTCTTCTCTGATGATCTCCACTGCAATGAAGGGCAAAGCGCCATACTGTCAGGTACTGACCCACGGTTTCACCGTTGATGGTCAGGGTCGCAAAATGTCCAAGTCTATCGGTAACACCGTAAGCCCGCAGGACGTAATGAACAAACTGGGCGCGGATATTCTGCGTCTGTGGGTCGCTTCTACCGACTATACCGGCGAAATGGCCGTTTCTGACGAAATCCTGAAACGTGCTGCCGACAGCTATCGTCGTATCCGTAACACCGCACGCTTCCTGCTGGCGAACCTGAACGGGTTCGATCCGGTAAAAGATATGGTGAAACCGGAAGAGATGGTGGTGCTGGATCGCTGGGCGGTAGGTTGTGCACAAGCGGCGCAGGAAGAGATCCTGAAAGCTTATGAAGCTTATGACTTCCACGAAGTAGTACAGCGCCTGATGCGCTTCTGCTCCGTAGAAATGGGTTCGTTCTACCTCGACATCATCAAAGACCGTCAGTACACCGCGAAAGCTGACAGTGTGGCGCGTCGTAGTTGCCAGACTGCGCTGTTCCATATTGCAGAAGCGCTGGTACGCTGGATGGCGCCGATCATGTCCTTCACCGCCGATGAAATCTGGGGTTACCTGCCGGGAGATCGTGAGAAGTACGTCTTTACCGGTGAATGGTACGAAGGTCTGTTTGGCTTAGGCGAAACCGAAGCGATGAATGACGCCTACTGGGACGAGTTGCTGAAAGTGCGCGGCGAAGTGAACAAGGTCATCGAGCAGGCGCGTGCGGATAAGAAAGTCGGTGGTTCGCTGGAAGCGGCGGTTACTCTGTACGCTGAACCAGAACTGGCGGCGAAACTGACCGCGCTGGGCGAAGAGTTGCGCTTTGTTCTGCTGACCTCCGGTGCGACGGTTGCGGATTATGCAGCGGCTCCTGCTGACGCTCAGCAGAGCGAACTGCTTAAAGGTCTGAAAATCGTACTAAGCAAAGCCGAAGGTGAGAAATGTCCGCGCTGCTGGCATTACACTACCGATGTCGGCCAGGTGGCGGAACATGCAGATATCTGCGGACGCTGTGTCAGCAACATCGCCGGTGATGGCGAACAACGTAAGTTTGCCTGATGAGTAAGCCTCTCTGTTCAACAGGACTACGCTGGCTGTGGCTGGTGGTAGTCGTGCTGATTATCGATTTAGGCAGCAAATACCTGATCCTCCAGAACTTTGCTCTGGGGGATACGGTGTCGCTGTTCCCGTCGCTTAATCTGCACTATGCGCGTAACTATGGTGCGGCGTTTAGCTTCTTAGCCGACAGCGGTGGCTGGCAACGTTGGTTCTTTGCCGGTATCGCCATTGGTATCTGCGTTATCCTGATGGTGATGATGTATCGCTCGAAGGCGACGCAGAAGCTAAACAACATCGCGTATGCGTTAATCATTGGCGGTGCGCTGGGCAACCTGTTCGACCGCCTGTGGCACGGCTTCGTGGTTGATATGATTGACTTTTACGTCGGTGACTGGCATTTCGCGACATTCAACCTTGCCGATACGGCGATCTGTATCGGTGCGGCATTGATTGTCCTCGAAGGCTTCTTACCGTCGAAAGAGAAAAAAGCCGCATAAAAAAATGCCGGATGGCGCTATGCTAATCCGGCCTACAATATACTGCGATCCTTGTGGGCCCGGTAAGCGTAGCACTATCGGGCAAACAGGCGGCAGCAATTTTAAAGAGCAACCTGCATGTCTAAATCAGTACAGAGTAACAGTGCGGTGCTGGTGCACTTCACCCTTAAGCTCGACGATGGCTCCACCGCAGAGTCAACCCGCAATAACGGCAAGCCTGCGCTGTTTCGCCTGGGCGACGGTTCTCTGTCTGAAGGACTGGAACAACACCTGCTGGGGTTAAAAGAAGGTGATAAAACCACTTTTGCTCTGGAGCCGGATGCCGCCTTCGGCGTGTCAAGCCCGGACTTAATTCAGTATTTCTCGCGTCGGGAATTTATGGACGCGGGCGAGCCAGAAATTGGCGCTATCATGCTCTTTACCGCAATGGACGGCAGTGAGATGCCTGGTGTGATCCGCGAAATCAATGGTGACTCGATCACGGTTGATTTCAACCATCCGCTGGCCGGGCATACCGTTCATTTTGATATTGAAGTGCTGGAAGTCGAACCGGCACTGGAGGCGTAAAATGCAGATCCTGTTGGCCAACCCGCGCGGTTTTTGCGCTGGCGTAGACCGCGCTATCAGCATTGTGGAAAACGCGCTGGCTATTTACGGCGCACCGATTTATGTCCGTCATGAAGTGGTGCATAACCGCTATGTGGTGGATAGCCTGCGCGAGCGCGGCGCTATTTTTATTGAGCAAATCAGTGAAGTACCGGATGGCGCGATCCTGATTTTCTCCGCTCATGGTGTGTCTCAGGCGGTGCGTAACGAAGCCAAAGGCCGCGACCTCACGGTTTTTGATGCGACCTGCCCGCTGGTAACGAAAGTGCATATGGAAGTTGCCCGCGCCAGCCGTCGCGGTGAAGAATCAATTTTAATTGGTCACGCCGGGCATCCGGAAGTTGAAGGCACGATGGGCCAGTACAGTAACCCGCAGGGGGGAATGTATCTGGTCGAATCACCTGAAGATGTGCTGAAACTGAATGTAAAAAATGAAGGCAAATTGTCCTTCATGACGCAGACTACTCTCTCCGTTGATGACACCTCTGACGTTATTGACGCGTTGCGAAGCCGTTTCCCGAAAATTGTCGGGCCGCGCAAAGACGATATCTGTTATGCCACGACCAACCGTCAGGAAGCGGTGCGTGCGCTGGCGGAGCAGGCCGATGTTGTGCTGGTGGTCGGCTCGAAAAACTCTTCTAACTCCAACCGTCTGGCTGAACTGGCCCAACGAATGGGGAAAGCGGCGTATCTGATTGACGATGCGACCGATATCCAGGAAGCGTGGGTGAAAGAAGCCAGGTGCGTGGGCGTGACGGCCGGTGCCTCGGCGCCTGATATCCTGGTGCAAAACGTGATTGCTCGCCTGCAGGAGCTTGGCGGTGGGGAAGCTATTCCGCTGGAAGGGCGTGAAGAAAACATCGTTTTCGAAGTACCGAAAGAGCTGCGTGTGGATGTTCGTGAAGTAGAGTAAGTCTTTCCGGTTACGATTATGAGAAGATGCCAGACTTAACGTCTGGCATTTTTTTATGGAGAAACCATGCGCTTACCGATCATTCTTGATACCGATCCCGGCATTGATGATGCTGCCGCTATTGCCGCCGCGCTGTTTGCCCCTGAGCTGGATCTGCAACTGATGACCACGGTAGCAGGTAATGTGTCGGTGGAAAAAACCACCCGTAATGCATTGCAACTGCTGCACTTCTGGAATGCGGATATTCCACTGGCGCAGGGGGCATCGATGCCGCTGGTGAGAACGCTGCGAGATGCCGCTTCCGTACACGGTGAATCAGGTATGGAAGGGTATGAATTTGTCGAACACGACCGCCAGGTGATGGCAAAACCTGCCTTCCAGGCCATTCGCGATGCGTTGATGCATGCCCCGCAGCCTGTGACGCTGGTGGCAATTGGCCCCCTGACCAACATTGCGCTGCTGCTGACTCATTATCCTGAATGCATATTCAACATTCACCGTCTGGTGATTATGGGCGGTTCTGCCGGGCGCGGGAACTTCACGCCAAACGCCGAGTTTAATATCGCTATTGATCCCGAGGCCGCCGCAAAAGTCTTCCAGAGCGGGCTGGAGATTGTGATGTGCGGGCTGGATGTCACTAATCAGGCCATGCTCACCCCTGACTATCTGGCGACGTTGCCGCAGCTTAACCAGACGGGAAAAATGCTGCACGCGCTGTTTAGCCATTACCGTAGCGGCAGTATGAATACGGGGCTACGAATGCACGACCTGTGCGCTATTGCCTGGCTGGTGCGCCCGGAACTGTTTACCCTGCAGCCGTGCTTCGTGGCGGTTGAAACCCAGGGTGAATATACCTCGGGTACGACGGTGGTGGACATTGAAGGACGTTTAGGGCATCCGGCAAATGCCCAGGTCGCGCTGGGGCTGGACGTTGAGGGGTTCCAGCAGTGGGTGGCAGAGGTACTGACGCTGGCACCTTGAGGCTGTGATCCGGCCCGCAATATGCAGATAGCGATAGCAGGTTAATCGATTAATCTGCTAATCTGATCCTGTTGTTCTCCTCGGGCCGGAGACACATATGAACCTTTCTTTTATCCAGCCACCGCAGGTGGCGTGGGCAAGCGGCGCTTTAGCTGATGGCCTGTTATTGCGTAAATCCACCCGTATTGAGGATCTTCCAGACGTTTTTGCCGATGAACACGCCCGTCAACAGCTGGCTGGCGAGCAGGTCGTGTATGACGTCGAGATGCTGGATACCTCTCCCGCTGAAGGTGAACTCTACACCGGCGTTACCCATCTTTACCCTGGCCGGGTCGGCTGTGAGTATTTTATGACCCGCGGGCATTTCCATGCGCGCCGCGAACAGGGGGAAGTCTATTTTGGTCTGCGTGGCACCGGTTTGCTGCTGTTGCAAACTGAGCAGGGCGACGCGAGGCTGGAAAAAGTATTCGCGGGATCTGTCCATATTATCCCCGGCTTTACCGCGCATCGGTTAATCAACACCGGGGAAGAGGTTCTGTCGGCGCTCGCCGTATGGCCAGGGATTGCGGGTCATGATTATGCAGCGCTCGCCAGCGGCTTCAGAATAAGGGTCTTTGAGGAAAATAAGACGGTTCAGGCGAAGGAGGTACAGAATGGGTGACTTAGCGCATTCTTACGCCCTGGATATGACGGTCCATCATCACCCGCTTGGTTTTAGCTATGGGGATGAGGTTACCGGGCCGATGCCGGAGATTCGTCAACTTGACCAGATTCGCGCCTCGCTGCGCGATCCGCACTGTGAAGGGCCGCAAGAGGTGTATGCCATAGCGATGGATGTGGCGCGAATGCAGGATCGCGAAGAGTTGAAAAAGCGGATGCTGTTGTTTGGCGTGGTGACCTATGCGGCGGGACGGCTGGGAGAAGAGCCGGTGCGTAGTCAGGGACATATTCATCGTATTAGTCAGCACAGCGGCTGGTCTCCGCCGGAGCTTTATGAAATCTGGCAGGGAAAAGCGATCATTTATATGCAGGAATATGTTGAGGATGACCCAGGCCGCTGTTTTGCTGTAATTGCCGGACCCGGTGAGAAAGTGTTGGTACCACCCGGTTGGGGGCATGCGACTATATCCGCAGACCCGGATGTACCGTTAACCTTTGGCGCGTGGTGCGATCGTGAATATGGTTTTGAGTACGACGCTGTGCGTGCGCATAAAGGACTGGCATGGTATCCGCTGCTGCAGGGCAACAACGTTATCTGGCAGCATAATCCGCGTTACATCCCTGGACGACTGCAGGCCGTTACGCCCAGACAATATACGGAATTCTCGATTACCTCCGCACCTGTTTATCAACAATTCATCGAGGACCCGGCGCGTTTCCAATTTATCTCACGCCCGGACAAGCACCCCGAGCTGTGGCAAAACTTTCATCCATAAAAAAACCGGGGCATAGCCCCGGCTGTACCGTTTTCTGTGTGTTATCCCGCAAACAGGCCCGTGGCGACGCCGAGGGCGGCCAGTATCAACAGTAAAATCATCGCTTTCACTGGTGACACACCGCGCTTGGCCATCAGATACCAGGTACCAAGCACCACAATCAGCGGCAGTAACTGCGGGAAGATACCGTCCAGCATCTGTTGAACATGGATATTCACCCCATCTTTGGTAATAAACTCCAGCCCGGTGCCAAGTTTAACGTAGCTGGCCGCCACGCCCCCCATGACAAACACACCCAGCAGCGATAACGCTTCACGCAGACGGGCAGACTTGCTGCTCACCAGCATTTCCACCGAGCCAGAACCCATTTTGTAGCCTTTCAGGAACAAGAACCACGAGCCGGGAATGATGATGGCCAGCCAGGCAACGGTATAAAACAGCGGCCCGAGAATGTTACCGCCGGCCGCCAGGGCCATGCCGATGCTGAGCAGGATAGGGATCAGCATGCCAGGGATCATTGAATCGCCGATCCCGGCAATAGGGCCCATCAGGCCAACCTTCAGGGTATTGATGGTCTCCCCATCGATCGGCTCACCGTTCGCTTTTTTCTCCTCCAGCCCCAGCACCATGCCGTTTACGATCGCGCCTATCTGGGGTTCCGTATTATAGAATGAGGCATGACGGCGCAGCATTTCAGTACGTTGAGCTGCGTCGGGATAGAGCTTTTTCGCCACCGGAAGCATACTCAGACAAAAGCCAAAAGATTCCAGACGTTCAAAACTCATCGATGACAAGTTGTGCATCATCCATGCGCGCCAGCAGCGGCGAAGATCTTTACGCGTAAGTGTACGTTCTTCCATCAGAATTCATCCTCATCATCATCGGCTACCGACTTTGCATTCGCGGCCTGCGGCGGTTCCGGTTTGTAGTTGTAATGGATCAACGCCAACAGCGAACCGACGATCACCAGCGCGACCATGTTGAGTTTTAAAAATACGATGCAGACAAAACCGACGAGGAAGTAGATCAGCATGGTGTAGTTTTTGATGATCTGCTTTAGCAAAATCGCGATCCCGACGGCGGGTAAAATGCCGCCCAGTACGTTCATCGTTGACAGAACTATTTTCGGCAAGCTGTCCATAAAACCGCTGATATATTGCGCGCCGAAGTAAACCGCAATAAAAGTTGGCACAAAACGCAGGACAAAGTTTGTCACCTGTGGCCAGATGGCGCTGTTCAGGTAAATACCGCGTTCGTCGCCCCGTTCCAGCGCCACATCTGCCCGGTGATTCCAGAAAGAGTTCAGTACCATCATCGCGTTAAACAAAATGGTTCCGGCGATACCGATGGTCGCCGCCAGTGCGACCGCGACCTCGGGGCCTTTTCCTGAAAGGATCCCTAAGGCGATTGCGGGGTAAGCGACAAAGTTGAGATCGGCCGGCATCGAACCGCCAGGCGTTACCATCGCGATATATACCGCCTGAACCGCGACGCCAATCATGATCCCGGTTTTAATGTCGCCGAGAATAATCCCGACCAGCATTCCGGAAATCAGCGGGCGGGTGATCAGATACCAGCCGCCGGTCAGCCCCAGAAGCCAGGGACTGCTGAGGGCGCCGAGATAGCAAAGTATGCCAATCAACGTAGCTTCGATAATCATCGTGCGCTCCTTATTTCAGCTTCTGACGTGCGTCCTGCCAGCTGTAGCAACTGGCATCAGGAACCAGGCGAAACTCAACCAGGTGTCCATGTTGCGTCAGCCAGTCAAAGGCGGCAATTTCATCCCCGTTGACCGACTGATTCGGGCCGATGGTGGTGGTATCAGCACGCGCGCTCATCGGACCTACATTAATCTTGCCGTTGGCATTTTTCAGGCTGATACCTGCTTCTTCAATGCGTTTGAGCGTGACGGGTGATTTGCCAATGACGAAATAACGTTTCTCGCTGGCAATGACTTTTGGCAATTTTTCAATCGCGGTGGCCGTATCAAACAACCAAACTTTGGTGTCCTGTACGGCGCCTTTCATCACCGAAGAGAGCAAAGGGTCGGCCGCGACGGCGTCGTCTATAGCGACGATCCCATCACAGGGCAGCTCTTTGGCCCAACGTGTCACGAGCTGCCCATGGATTACGCGGTCATCGATACGTACAAAAGAAATACTCATAGTGTTTTCCTTTAAAAATCGTCGGACTGAACGGATAAAACCGGGGCGGCTTTAATCAGCGTGGGTATCGTCAGCGCCAACAGCTCGACGGCTGCGGCGTGAACATCCGTTAAATGGCAAATCTCCTCGCTTTGTAACAGCATCGGGAAATTGACCCCCGCTACGACGGCAACGGGAGGAACCGTTTGTGAAGAAAAAGCATGATGGCAGGCGACATTCCACGGCGTACCGCTTTGCATGTCACACAGCACCAGTACGCCGTCAGCGTCTTTTCCGGCACTGGTGAGAACCTGAGAGAACGTCTCTTTAAACCCTTCGATACCTGTCTGTTCACTCAGCGTGACGGGGTAAACATGCGGTAATTCTCCATAAACCATACGACCGCTGGCGAGAAGCGCGTCCGCCAGGGGACCATGGGTGGCAACAATTACGTTAATCATGCGCTTATCCTCTAACCCAGGCTTTAATCGTGGCGAGCTGTTGACCGATGCCTTTGCCAAACGGCGAAATACGATATTCTCCGACGGCGGCAGGGATGATAAAGGTCTCTGCATAGTTGACGACAAACGGGGGAAACGCGCCGCTCGGGCTTTCAACAACGGCCTGCGCACCTTCGACCAGGTTCAGGACGTTGACGCCGCCATGGGTATGGTGAGTGACCGGTGCCGTAAACCAATGGCGACGCGTTTCGATAAATTCGCGTTCGTGCATTCCGGTTCTTTCTTCCCGCCAACCCTCTCCTTCAGCCAGGGGTTCAATACGGTTGACGAGGTTGTCGTGCACCCATTGCGTGTCGCGCTGCCAGTCAATAACCTGCTGACCGTGATCCAGATGCACCGGACGCGGTAAGCCGTCTAACCCTAAGCGGCCCCAATCCCACAGCTTGAAGGTGAAGATATAGGGCGTTGCGCTGATCTCCAGCACCATGGTTCCTGCACCCGAGCAGTGTACGGTTCCGGCGGGGATCAGGAAGTGATCGTGTTTATGTGCAGGGATCTGGTTAACGAATCGTTCATCATCAAAGGTTTTTTCGCCACGACCCGCGGCCCTGAGGTCGTCGAGCATATCCTGCGGTGCGATCCCGGTTTTGGTCCCGAGATACACCACGGCGTCCGGCTCGGCTTCGAGAATGTAATAGCTCTCATCCTGTGTATAGTGCATACCAAACTGCTGTTGAATGTACTCCGTGAGCGGATGAACCTGAAAACTCAAATTCTGGCCGCCAATAGTGTCGAGGAAGTCAAAACGGATCGGGAATTCCGCGCCAAAGCGCGCGTGAACTTTTTCACCCAGCAGGGGGCGGGGACAGGTCAGTACCAGATCCTGAGAGGGGATCTCGATCCGCACGTTGCCAAAACGCAGTAACAGGCTGTTTTCCTCGGGCACGCAATCAAAACACCACGCGTAATTGGGGGCTGAGGGATCGAGATCGAAGCGTTGTTTCATCCATTGCCCGCCCCAGACGCCTGGGTCAAAGAAAGGGGCAACGCGAAACGGTTGTTCGGTGGTTTGTTGCAGACCGGCGCGTAACGCGTCGCCGCTGACCATCGCGGGACTATTTTCTACCGTGGTATCGAGCAAATAATCGGCGCGTTTGAGTAACGGCGTTTTGTGTTTGTCGAATACCCGCCATTCAATGAAAAAAGCACGTTTGTAACGACGAAGAATATCTTCATCCTGGTTTTCTGCACCCCAGTTACCCAGCCCGTTATGACGCATACGCTGTTGAATTTCCCAGCGCGGAAGATCGGCATAAACCAGTACGTCACCAGGGTGTGCCAGCGCAGCGCCCGAGCCGTACACGACAACCAGCCCTGAGGTAACGGCATCAATCTGTTGGCGGAGTTGGCTGAGTCTGTCGCTATCAAAAAATTCATCCAGGTGATGACAGGAGAGAACGCCGAATACGCGATCGTCGGTAAGGTTACGCGCCAGTAAATCATGCAGGGCCTGCTCATCGCGGCGGGCGGATTCAATATTTAGCACCAGTGCGGTATCTAATGTCGTAACAAGCTGTTGCTCCAGCTCGTCAAGCCGCACGCCCGGATAGCAATCCACGATCAATACGGTTTTGGCGGCGGTAGAAACCCTGGTGTTAAGCACTGAATGAATCGACGACCAACCCTGCCAGGCGTGGTTGCCATAGCCCTGAACGTTAACCTCAGGGAATTTATTATAGGTTGTACGCATATTCTGTCTCCGTGTTGGCTTATTTAAGATTAATCGATTAACCTTATTTTCATAGTGTGGTTAACGCGATTAACCCGCCATAATCAGAATCCAGTGCGGTGAAATGCACGTTAGCGTGATGTGAATCACACGTAAAAAGGCAATATTTCGGTTATTCGATTAACCTTCGAAATAAACAGGAGAGGTCATGACTACAGTCACGCTGGCGCAGGTTGCTGAACGCGCGGGAGTCTCCACGGCAACCGTTTCAATGGTGTTGCGTAACCGGGGGCGCATTTCTCAGGCCACACGTGACAGGGTGCTCAAAGCGCTGGACGATGCCGGCTACGTTTATAATCAAACCGCCGCTAACCTGCGTAACCGGAGCAGTAATCAGGTCGGATTGTTGTTACACGATATCACTAACCCTTTTTACGGTGAGATGACTGCAGGGCTAAGCCATGAGATGGAGCGGCATGACCTGCTTCTGTTTCTGGCAAACAGTGAAGAGTCAGGAGAAAGGCAGCAAAAATTTGTCGACTCGTTGATGCGCAATAATGCCTGCGGCATGGTGCTCTGCGCGGCGCGCGAAACACCGACCTCTTTCTTCGAGGCGCTGAAAAGGCGCAATATTCCCGCCATCATGGTGGTTCGCCCTCTTAGCGACCCTGATTTTGATTTTGTGGGAACCGACAACTTTCTCGGTACGCAAATGGCCACCACCCATTTAGTCAAAATGGGGCATAAGAATATTGCGTTTATCGGTGGTAGCCCAAGTTCCGGGAGCCGGGCACAGCGTATCGGTGGATTCACCAGCACGTTGCTGGAGCAGGGAATATCGCCGAATCCGCAATGGATAGTGGCGACACAGGCCAGCCAAATTGACGGCGCAAAAGTGGCAGAGTCGCTTCTTATGCGGTTCCCGGAAATTACCGCCGCCGTTTGTTATCAGGATATTGTGGCGCTTGGGGTTATGCAGGCATTACGTAAAATGGGGCGTGAACCAGGGCGCGATTTTGCGCTGGTGGGGTTCGATGACATCACTGAAGCGGCGCTGGTACAACCTGCGCTCACCACCGTGTCGGTGGCCGCAAAAGAGATAGGTCGCAAGGCTGGAGAGCTACTTTATAGTCGCATTCAGGGAAATGACGAACCTCCGAAACGCATTATTCTGCCGCCTGCGCTGGTGGTCAGAGAATCATGTGGTTTTCGCTGATCGTCATGCCTTTTACTGATATCTCTCCCTGTTTATCATTAAATTCTAATTATCGACGTTTTCGGCTGGCGGCGCAGCGATGTGCTGGTTAATCTGAAAACGATTTACGTAAAATTAACAAAAGAGAATAGCTATGCATGATGCACAAATCCGCGTTGCCATCGCGGGAGCCGGAGGGCGCATGGGGCGTCAGTTGATTCAGGCCACTCTTGGCATGGATGGCGTACAGCTCGGCGCGGCGCTGGAGCGCGAAGGTTCTTCTTTGCTGGGAAGCGATGCCGGAGAATTAGCGGGAGCCGGTAAAACGGGCGTTACCGTGCAAAGTAGTCTTGAGGCGGTGAAAGATGATTTTGATGTTTTCATCGATTTTACTCGCCCGGAAGGCACGCTGGCGCATCTGGCGTTTTGCCGCCAGCACGGTAAAGGGATGGTGATTGGCACCACTGGCTTTGATGACGCGGGCAAACAGGCTATTCGTGATGCTGCGCAGGACATTGCTATCGTTTTCGCCGCGAACTTTAGCGTTGGCGTTAACGTCATGCTTAAGCTGCTGGAGAAGGCGGCGAAAGTGATGGGTGATTACACCGATATTGAGATTATTGAAGCCCATCACCGTCATAAAGTGGATGCGCCGTCAGGCACTGCGCTGGCGATGGGGGAGGCGATTGCCGGGGCGCTGGATAAAGATTTAAAAGAGTGTGCCGTCTATTCGCGTGAAGGTTACACCGGTGAGCGCGTACCCGGTACGATCGGTTTTGCCACGGTGCGGGCGGGAGATATCGTTGGTGAGCATACCGCGATGTTTGCCGATATTGGCGAGCGCATTGAGATCACGCATAAAGCCTCCAGCCGCATGACCTTTGCCAATGGCGCAGTACGATCGGCAATTTGGCTGAAATCAAAATCAAACGGTCTTTTTGATATGAAAGATGTGCTTGATTTACGCAGTTTATAACTTTTATTACCCTTCGTGATGTGGTTATTGTAATCATAACTATTTGATTACATAGGGCAATATTTTATTGCCCTTTTATTTTTCGCTTTTTAATTTGATTTTTTATTTAACGGCCTGTTTGTTGATATTTTGCAGGGTTATTTTGTTATTTCAATGTAAATTTTGACCAAATGGTCCACTTTTATCTATCGCGCTTCCTGTTTTTACACTCTTTATCTTCCGCAAGCGTTTTCCACCCCAAGTTAGCTGATCTTTTTGCCTGTTAAATCGTGTGTTTTATCTCAGTGGCGTAAAATAATAATAAAAAATGCCCTTTTGGGTAGACTTTTACGTGGGCTATATCTAGAATGCCGCCGTTTGCCAGAAATCCATAGGTAAGCAAATTTGCATTGATTCATGAGGTGTTAATGAATTAATATGCAAATAAAGTGAGTGAATATTCTCTGGAGGGTGTTTTGATTAAGTCAGCGCTATTGGTTCTGGAAGACGGAACCCAGTTTCACGGTCGGGCCATAGGGGCAACAGGTTCGGCGGTTGGGGAAGTCGTTTTCAATACTTCAATGACCGGTTATCAAGAAATCCTCACTGATCCTTCCTATTCCCGCCAAATCGTCACTCTTACTTATCCTCATATCGGTAATGTCGGCACCAATGAAGCCGATGCAGAATCTTCTCAAGTACATGCGCAAGGCCTGGTCATCCGCGACCTGCCGCTGATTGCCAGCAACTTCCGCGATACCGAAGACCTCTCTTCTTACCTCAAACGCCATAATATTGTGGCAATTGCCGATATCGATACCCGTAAGCTGACGCGTTTGCTGCGTGAAAAGGGCGCACAGAACGGCTGCATTATCGCGGGTGATAACCCGGATGCGGCGCTGGCGCTGGAAAAAGCGAAAGACTTCCCAGGTCTGAACGGTATGGATCTGGCGAAAGAAGTGACCACCGCGGAGCCTTATAGCTGGACGCAAGGTAGCTGGACGCTGGCCGGTGACCTGCCGGAAGCTAAATCCGCCGATGAACTGCCGTTCCACGTAGTGGCCTACGATTTTGGCGCTAAACGTAACATTCTGCGTATGTTAGCGGATCGCGGCTGCCGCCTGACGGTTGTGCCTGCGAAAACCTCTGCTGAAGATGTTCTGAAGATGAATCCGGACGGTATCTTCCTGTCCAACGGCCCTGGCGATCCGGCGCCGTGCGACTACGCGATTACCGCGATTCAGAAATTCCTCGAAACCGATATTCCGGTATTTGGCATCTGCCTCGGCCATCAACTGCTGGCGCTGGCAAGCGGTGCGAAGACCATTAAGATGAAGTTCGGCCACCACGGCGGCAACCATCCGGTAAAAGATATTGATAACAACACCGTGATGATCACCGCTCAGAACCACGGTTTTGCGGTCGAGGAGGCCTCCATGCCTGCCAACCTGCGCGTGACCCACAAGTCGCTGTTCGACGGCACCCTGCAGGGGATTCATCGTACCGACAAACCGGCGTTCAGCTTCCAGGGGCACCCTGAAGCAAGCCCGGGTCCACACGACGCTGCGCCGCTGTTCGACCACTTTATCGAGTTAATTGAGCAATACCGTCAGTCCGCGAAATAATCAGGAGTAAAAGAGCCATGCCAAAACGTACAGACATAAAAAGTATCCTGATTCTGGGCGCGGGTCCGATCGTTATCGGTCAGGCGTGTGAGTTTGACTATTCCGGCGCGCAGGCGTGTAAAGCCCTGCGTGAAGAGGGTTACCGCGTTATTCTGGTGAACTCCAACCCGGCGACCATCATGACCGACCCGGAAATGGCCGATGCCACCTACATCGAGCCGATTCACTGGGAAGTGGTACGCAAAATCATTGAGAAAGAGCGCCCGGATGCGGTGCTGCCAACCATGGGCGGTCAGACGGCGCTGAACTGTGCGCTGGAGCTGGAACGTCAGGGCGTACTGGCTGAGTTCGGCGTGACCATGATTGGCGCGACGGCGGATGCTATTGATAAAGCGGAAGACCGTCGTCGCTTCGACATCGCGATGAAAAAAATCGGTCTCGATACCGCACGTTCAGGCATCGCTCACACCATGGAAGAAGCGCTGGCGGTTGCCGCTGACGTCGGCTTCCCGTGCATTATCCGTCCGTCTTTCACCATGGGTGGCACCGGCGGCGGTATCGCCTACAACCGCGAAGAGTTTGAAGAAATTTGCGAACGCGGTCTGGATCTTTCCCCAACCAACGAACTGCTGATTGATGAATCGCTGATTGGCTGGAAAGAGTACGAGATGGAAGTGGTGCGTGATAAAAACGACAACTGCATCATCGTCTGCTCCATCGAAAACTTCGACGCGATGGGCATCCATACCGGTGACTCCATCACCGTTGCGCCAGCCCAGACGCTGACCGACAAAGAATATCAAATCATGCGTAACGCCTCGATGGCGGTGCTGCGTGAAATCGGCGTTGAAACCGGTGGTTCTAACGTCCAGTTTGCGGTAAACCCGAAAAACGGCCGTCTGATTGTTATCGAGATGAACCCGCGCGTCTCCCGCTCCTCGGCGCTGGCGTCCAAAGCAACCGGCTTCCCGATTGCGAAAGTCGCAGCCAAGCTGGCGGTAGGTTACACCCTCGACGAACTGATGAACGACATCACCGGCGGGCGGACTCCGGCTTCGTTTGAGCCGTCCATCGACTACGTTGTGACGAAAATTCCACGCTTCAACTTCGAGAAATTTGTTGGCGCTAACGACCGTCTGACCACCCAGATGAAATCTGTCGGTGAAGTGATGGCGATTGGCCGCACCCAGCAGGAGTCTCTGCAAAAAGCGCTGCGCGGTCTGGAAGTGGGCGCGACCGGCTTCGACCCGAAAGTAAGTCTGGATGACCCGGAAGCGCTGACCAAAATCCGCCGCGAGTTGAAAGACGCGGGCGCCGAGCGTATCTGGTACATCGCCGATGCTTTCCGTGCTGGCCTGTCCGTCGATGGCGTGTTCAACCTGACCAACATCGACCGTTGGTTCCTGGTGCAGATTGAAGAACTGGTGCGCCTGGAAGAAAAAGTCACAGACCTTGGCATCAACGGCCTCGACGCTGACTTCTTGCGCGTACTGAAGCGCAAAGGTTTCGCCGATGCGCGTTTGGCGAAACTGGCCGGCGTACGCGAAGCGGAAATCCGCAAGCTGCGTGACCAATATAACCTGCACCCGGTCTACAAGCGCGTGGATACCTGCGCGGCAGAATTTGCCACCGACACCGCTTACATGTACTCCACTTATGAAGACGAGTGCGAAGCGAATCCAACTCAGGATCGTGACAAGATTATGGTGCTGGGCGGTGGTCCAAACCGTATCGGTCAGGGCATTGAATTCGACTACTGCTGCGTACACGCCTCGCTGGCGCTGCGCGAAGACGGTTACGAGACCATCATGGTCAACTGTAACCCAGAAACCGTTTCTACCGACTACGATACCTCCGACCGTCTGTACTTCGAGCCGGTAACGCTGGAAGACGTGCTGGAAATCGTGCGCATCGAGAAGCCGAAAGGCGTTATCGTGCAGTACGGCGGCCAGACTCCGCTGAAGCTGGCGCGCGCGCTGGAAGCGGCAGGCGTGCCGGTTATCGGCACCAGCCCGGATGCTATCGACCGTGCGGAAGACCGTGAACGCTTCCAGCAGGCGGTTGACCGTCTGAAGCTGAAACAACCGGCTAACGCCACCGTGACCGCCATTGAAATGGCGGTTGAGAAGGCGAAAGAGATTGGCTACCCGCTGGTGGTGCGTCCGTCCTACGTTCTCGGCGGCCGCGCGATGGAAATCGTCTACGACGAAGCCGACCTGCGTCGCTACTTCCAGACCGCGGTCAGCGTTTCTAACGATGCGCCGGTACTGCTGGACCGTTTCCTTGATGACGCGGTGGAAGTGGACGTGGACGCCATCTGCGACGGCGAGATGGTGCTGATTGGCGGTATTATGGAGCACATCGAACAGGCGGGCGTGCACTCCGGTGACTCCGCATGTTCTCTGCCTGCGTATACCCTGAGCCAGGAAATTCAGGATGTGATGCGCCAGCAGGTGCAGAAACTGGCCTTCGAACTGCAGGTTCGCGGTCTGATGAACGTCCAGTTTGCGGTGAAGAATAACGAAGTTTACCTGATTGAAGTGAACCCGCGTGCGGCGCGTACCGTTCCGTTCGTCTCCAAGGCAACGGGCGTACCGCTGGCGAAAGTCGCGGCGCGCGTGATGGCCGGGAAAACGCTGGCACAGCAGGGCGTCACCAAAGAAGTTATCCCGCCGTACTACTCGGTAAAAGAAGTGGTGCTGCCGTTCAACAAGTTCCCGGGCGTTGATCCGCTGTTAGGGCCAGAAATGCGCTCTACTGGTGAGGTGATGGGCGTGGGCCGTACCTTCGCGGAAGCGTTCGCCAAGGCACAGCTCGGCAGCAGCTCCACCATGAAAAAACAGGGTCGTGCGCTGCTCTCCGTTCGCGAAGGCGATAAAGAGCGCGTGGTTGACCTGGCGGCGAAGCTGCTGAAGTTTGGTTTCGAGTTGGATGCGACGCACGGCACCGCGATTGTGCTGGGCGAAGCCGGTATCAATCCACGTCTGGTGAACAAGGTGCATGAAGGCCGTCCGCACATTCAGGACCGTATCAAGAATGGCGAGTACACTTACATCATCAACACTACCGAAGGCCGTCAGGCTATTGAAGACTCCAAGCTGATTCGCCGCAGCGCACTGCAGTACAAAGTGCATTATGACACCACCCTGAACGGCGGTTTCGCGACGGCGATGGCGCTGAATGCCGATGCTACCGAGAAGGTGACCTCGGTTCAGGAAATGCACGCGCAGATCAAAAAGTCATAAAAAAAAGGTCCGGTGATAATTGCGCTAACCGGGCCTGCAATATAATTGGGAAAGGGTTTCTGTAAAGAAACCCTTTTTTATCTCTCATAAGGTCATTCCTGGCCAACCGCGCTTTCATAACCACATTTTCAATGTAATAAGCACGATGTTGCTCACACTAATCAACATTCAAGTCGCATACTATCCCTTATATCCACAATTTTAATATGGCTTAGTTTTTATTAATTTGGACAGGCCGTAGCCAGATTTTTAATTTGTGAAATGGTGTGCTTATGTGTGAAAAATATGTTGAAAGACCGCTTTATTTGTTAATTGCTGACTGGATGATGGCTGAAGATCGTTGGATCACAGCAAAGGAAATTTCCCGCCATTTTGATATTGAACACTGCAAAGCAATTAATACGCTCTCTTATATTCTGTCGGAAGTGGGAGAAATTGTTTGTGAAGTTAAGATGATCCCTAATCAAATTGCAGGCCGCGGCTGCCAGTGCCAGCGTTTGGTGAAAGTCATCAGTATTGATTCTCATCTCTACAGACGATTGAATCACAATTTGCAGGAAAAAAAGGTGAGTGTGGCGAAAACGCCGCGACTGCCAGCGGTTCCCCCAACAGAGCTTAACCGTGAGCAGAAATGGCAGATGATGCTCTCCAAGAGCATGCGTCGATAATGGTGATTTGCCGGATCGGCGTGAGCGCTTCTCCGGCATAAATTACCGTGCTGATTTTGGCTTTACGTCCGTCGTGCCTTTCAGGCGCGGCCGGTTTTTTTCGACCTGCGTTAATGGCAAGGTTTCGTGTAGTCCTGTTTGGCAGCGGATTGCAAGGTCCTGATATTCTTTGGTGTTCAGCCGTTTCCAGTCCAGCTCCTGGTCCGTGACTTCACGCAGTACGCGAACCGGTGAACCAACCAGCATCTGCCTTGCCTCTCCCTGAAATCCGGCTTTGACAAAGCTCATGGCAGCGACAATGCTCTCTTCGCCAATCACCGCGCCGTCCATAATCACGCTGTTCATGCCAATCAGTGCATCTCTGCCCACCACGCAGCCGTGCAGGATTGCGCCATGGCCGATGTGTCCATTCTCATGCACGATAGTGTCGGTGTCGCAGTAGCCGTGCATGATGCAGCCATCCTGCAGGTTAGAACCGGCTTCCAGAATCAGGCGACCATAGTCACCGCGCAATGAGGCGTGTGGACCAATATAAACCCCGGCCCCCACAATGACATCGCCAATCAGCACAGCGCTGGGATGGACATAGGCATCCGGATGTACCACCGGAATCAGGCCCTCAAAGGCGTAATAGCTCATTGTCTTATCTCGGTTTTATTGCCGGATTGCGGCGTAAATACCTTATCCGGCATAGGCACATTAACGACCTTTCCATACCGGATCGCGTTTTTCCGCAAATGCCTGTGGTCCTTCGAGCGCATCTTCCGAGTGCAGCACCGATGGATAGTGCTTCAGCACACCGCTGCGGATGTACCGGTAGCCTTCTTCCACCGGCATTTCGCTGGTCGCACGGTAAATTTCTTTCAGCGCGGCGATAGCCAGCGGTGCGCTATTTACCAGCTGCTGCGCCAGTTCGCGCGCGCTATCCATCAGTTCGCTCTGGCTGACAACGCGGTTGACGATGCCCCAGCGCAGTGCTTCTTCGGCGCTCATTCGTCTGCCGGTCATCACCATTTCGTTAACGATTGCCGGTGGCAGCAGTTTAGGTAAACGCAGTACGCCGCCGCTGTCAGGCACGATCCCGAGTTTTGCTTCCGGCAGCGCGAAGCTGGCATTTTCCGCACAGACGATAAAATCCGCCGCCAGCGCCAGCTCAAAACCGCCGCCAAACGCGTAGCCGTTTACCGCGGCGATGACCGGCTTATCGAGGTCGAAAATTTCGGTTAAACCAGCGAAGCCGCCTGGGCCAAAATCGGCATCTGGCGCTTCACCTTCGGCCGCCGCTTTTAAGTCCCAGCCCGCAGAAAAGAATTTCTCTCCGCCGCCGGTGATAATTGCTACGCGTAATTCCGGGTCATCACGAAAATTAAGAAAAGCTTCCCCCATTGCAAAGCTGGTTTTAGCGTCAATGGCATTGGCTTTAGGCCGGTCAAGGGTAATTTCCAGGATCGGGCCGTTACGGGTCAGATGTAATGATTCACTCATAGTTCATCTCCAGATAATTAGGTTTCCCGGCCGGAGGAATTCCGACCGGAAGGGTTATTTCAGATTTTTTTTGATTATTTTTCCTGAACAATTGCGCGGCAGGTCGGTTCTTATCTCCATAAAAGAAGGAACCTTGAATTTCGCCATATTGTTTTCGCAGAAGCTGAAGAACTCAGCTTCGCTTAATGTTTCGCCCTCATTAAGGACGACAAAAGCTTTAATGGCTTCATCACGGATCGAGTCTTTAATACCGACAATCACAATGTCCTGAATTTTCGGATGCGCAGAAATAATATTTTCCAGCTCGACGCAGGAGACATTTTCCCCACCGCGTTTAATCATGTTGCAGCGTCTGTCGACGAAATAAAAAAAACCGTCCGCATCCTGGTAACCCGAATCACCGGTATGTAACCACCCTTCAGGTTCCAGCGTTTTGGCAGTAGCGTCGGGTTGCGCGTAGTACTCTTTGAAGATTGTTTTTCCCGGCACGCCTTTAATGCAGATTTCGCCAATTTCTCCGGCGGGCAGGGGACGGTTGTGATCGTCACGGATTTCGGCTTCATAGCTAAAACCCACGCGACCAATAGAAGGCCAGCGCCGTTTGTCTCCAGGGCGATCGCCAATAATGCCCACGATGGTTTCGGTCATGCCGTAGGAGGTCAGCAGTCTGACGCCAAAGCGGTCGATAAAGGCATCTTTTTCCTGTTCGGATAAATTGAGATAGAACATCACTTCGCGCAGGTGATGCTGTCTGTCCGTTGGGGCTGCGGGTTGGACCATCAGCGTTCTGATCATCATCGGGATGCATTCGGTGACCGTCGCCTGATATCGACGCACCTGATCCCAGAACGCCCTGGCGCTGTACTTCTCCACCAGCACAAAGGTGCTGCCTGCGGAGAAGGCAGCCATGGCAGCCGTACACTGACAGTCTATATGGAAAGCGGGCATCACCGTCATATAGACGTCATCATCGCGCAGAGCGATTTGCCAGGAGGTGTAGTAGCCCGCAAAGCGCAGGTTGTAGTGGGTAATCACCACCCCTTTAGGCCGCGAGGTGGTGCCTGAGGTAAACAGAATTTCCGCCGTATCGTCAGTGGATAACGCAGGCGTATAGCACAGATTAGTCGACTGGCGGGCTTGCAGTTGGGTAAAGTGGCTCACGCCGTCGTCAACCGGAAGCTGCTCGCCAATCAGACAGATATGATTAAGCGGAGTGGTATTTTCCAGCCGTATCTGGCGGTACATAGGATAAAACTCGGCACTGGTGACCAGCAGGCTCACCTGGCTGTTTTGCAGGATCCAGGCGCTCTCTTCGCCCAGCAAGCGGGCATTAATCGGCACCATAATGGCGCCAATTTTTGCCAGTCCAAACCAGCAAAAGATAAATTCCGGACAGTTATCCAGATGCAATGCGACCTTGTCGCCCTTGCGGATCCCTAAGGAATGGAAAAGGTTCGCCGTGCGGTTTATCTCTTCATTGAGCGAGGCATAGCTATACTGCCGAACGATTCCTTCGCAGGATTCGAAAATTAACGCCGTTTTATCTCCGGGTGATGCTGCCAACTTACTGATTTAGTGTATGATGGTGTTTTTGAGGTGCTCCAGTGGCTTCTGTTTCTATCAGCTGTCCCTCCTGTTCAGCTACTGACGGGGTGGTGCGTAACGGCAAAAGCACTGCCGGACATCAGCGCTATCTCTGCTCTCACTGCCGTAAAACATGGCAACTGCAGTTCACTTACACCGCTTCTCAACCCGGTACGCACCAGAAAATCATTGATATGGCCATGAATGGCGTTGGATGCCGGGCAACCGCCCGCATTATGGGCGTTGGCCTCAACACGATTTTCCGCCATTTAAAAAACTCAGGCCGCAGTCGGTAACCTCGCGCATACAGCCGGGCAGTGACGTCATCGTCTGCGCGGAAATGGACGAACAGTGGGGATACGTCGGGGCTAAATCGCGCCAGCGCTGGCTGTTTTACGCGTATGACAGGCTCCGGAAGACGGTTGTTGCGCACGTATTCGGTGAACGCACTATGGCGACGCTGGGGCGTCTTATGAGCCTGCTGTCACCCTTTGACGTGGTGATATGGATGACGGATGGCTGGCCGCTGTATGAATCCCGCCTGAAGGGAAAGCTGCACGTAATCAGCAAGCGATATACGCAGCGAATTGAGCGGCATAACCTGAATCTGAGGCAGCACCTGGCACGGCTGGGACGGAAGTCGCTGTCGTTCTCAAAATCGGTGGAGCTGCATGACAAAGTCATCGGGCATTATCTGAACATAAAACACTATCAATAAGTTGGAGTCATTACCTTATCTCCGTACACCCCGGCCAGGTCGTCCCACATCTGACGTAAGTTTTGTCCGCCAACGATATCCATAATGCTTTATCCACTGAAATCAGGCGTGAGCGCTAACCAACCAGCGGGTCAGCGCGTCGCGTTTATTCCTCAACTCTGGCCAGGCCTTTGCCGACCAGCTCATTTATGTCTGCTTCGCTATAACCAATGTTTTTCAGAATGGCGGCGGTATCCATGCCGTGTGACGGCATGCCACGCCAGATTTTCCCTGGGTTGTTTTTAAATTTCGGCATGATGTTCGGCCCTTTGCAGGTGCGGCCGTCCATCGTTTGCCACTGAGTAATGGATTCACGGGCAACGTACTGCGGGTTGCCTTCCAGTTCAGGAATGGTCAGTACCTTCGCGCAGGCGATATTCAGCTCAGCAAAGCGCGCCTGGACTTCGGCGATAGTGTGCGTTGCAAGCCAGGCGTCCAGTTTCTCTTCCACGAGCGGGCCGTAAGGGCATTCCACGCGATGGATAAGCTGGGTGCCTTCCGGGACTTCCGGTGTGCCAAGAATGTGGGCGAGGCCAATATCCTTAAAGCACTCGTTGATTTGCGTGATGCCGACCAGCTCCATGACGATATAGCCATCGGCGCATTTATAGAGACCGCAGCCAGCGTAATACGGGTCTTTGCCTTTGGTCATGCGTGGACAAATTTCGCCACCGTTGAAGTAGTCCATCATGAAGTACTGACCCATACGCAGCATCACTTCGTACATGGCGATATCAATGCTTTCACCCTTACCCGTTTCGCGTACTTTGTGCAGGGCAGCCAGCGCTGCTGTCGTCGCGGTCATCCCGGAGAAATAATCGGCGGTGTACGGGAAGGCAGGCATCGGCTGATCAACATCACCGTTTTGGATCAGATATCCGCTGAACGCCTGTGCGATGGTGTTATATGCCGGAAGATTGGTGTACTCCTCGGTACCAAACTGGCCGAAGCCGGAAAGGTGGGCGATAACCAGTTTCGGGTTATGTTCCCACAGCACGTCATCGGTAATACCGCGGCGAGCAAAGGCGGGGCCTTTACTGGCTTCAATGAAAATATCGGTGGTTTCCATGAGCTTCAGAAACGCTTCCCGGCCTTCATCTTTGAAAATATTCAGCGACAGGGCGTGCAGGTTGCGGCGTGAGAGCTGTGGATAGTTAGGTTGCACGCGGATGGTATCGGCCCATGCGACGTTTTCAATCCAGATAACCTCAGCACCCCATTCGGCGAACATCTGTCCGGCGAACGGGCCGGCAATTTCGATCCCTGAAAAAACCACGCGTACCCCGGCAAGTGGGCCAAAGGTTGGCATTGGTAAATGATTCATAATTTTGCTCCTGGCATTTTTTGTAGGCCCGGTAGGCGCAGCGCCACCGGGCATGTTGCCGGATGGCGGCGTAAACGCCTTATCCGGCCTACGAATCGTGCTGAATTAGCGGTATTGCTTGAGTACCGCACGACCCAACGTCAGGATCTGCATTTCATCAGAGCCACCAGAAACACGGTCAACGCGCAGATCGCGCCAGAAACGCGTGATGCGATGGTTACCCGCGATACCTACACCGCCCAGCACCTGCATGGCGGTATCGACCACTTCAAACGCAGCGTTGGCGCAGAAGTATTTGCACATTGCCGCATCGCCCGAAGTAATGGTGCCGTTATCCGCTTTCCATGCCGCTTCAAGCAGCATGTTTTTCATGGAATTCAGTTTGATCGCCATATGCGCGAACTTCTCCTGAATCAGCTGGAAACGGCCGATCGTTTCGCCAAACTGCACGCGCTGATTGGCGTAGCGCGCGGCGTCTTCAAAAGCGCACATTGCCGTACCGTAGTTGGTCAGTGCGACAAGGAAACGTTCATGATCGAACTCTTCTTTCACGCGGTTGAAACCATTACCTTCCCGACCGAACATGTCTTTCTCGTCCAGTTCAACGTCGTCAAAGGTGATTTCACAGCAGCTATCCATGCGCAGACCGAGTTTCTCCAGCTTGTTGACCTTGATACCCGCTTTGCTCATGTCAACGAACCACTCGGTGTAAACAGGTTTATCCGGCGATGCACCATCTCTCGCCATAACCACGATGTACGGGGTATAGGCGCTACTGGTGATAAAGCACTTACTGCCATTAAGATAAACCTTACCATTTTTACGTGTATAAGTGGTTTTCAGGCTGCCAACATCCGATCCCGCTCCCGGTTCGGTGATGGCAGAGTTCCACATCTGCTTACCGGTGCCCTGGAACGCCATGATTTTATCGATTTGCTCCTGAGTCCCTTCACGCAGGAACGTGTTAAAACCGCCCGGTAACTGGTACAGCACGTAGGTTGGTGCGCCCAGGCGTCCGAGTTCCATCCAGACTGCAGCGACGGTAACAAAACCCGCTTCCAGTCCACCGTGTTCTTCAGGAATCAACAGGCTATCGATGCCCATATCCGCCAGCGCTTTTACAAAACGCTCAGGGTAGACGCTGTCACGATCGCACTCGGCAAAATAAGCTTCCCAGTTCTCACTGGCCATCAGTTCACGAATACCGGCGACAAACAGCTCCTGCTCGTCATTTAAGTTGAAATCCATCTTTCAGCCTCTTGATCAATTGGGTTAATAAGAATTACTTGTCTTTCCAGTGCACTTTGGCGTCTTTAATAAAGGACAGCGTCACCATGATGTTGACGAAGAACAGCGGACATCCTCCGGCGATAATCGCGGTCTGAATCGGCTTCAGCCCACCCAGCGCCAACAGAACGATACCGATGATGCCGACCAGAACGGACCAGCCGATACGCACTAACAGCGGCGGTTCTTCACCATCGCGGACTTCACGACAGGTGGACATCGCCAGGGTGTAAGAGCAGGCGTTAATCAGCGTCACGGTGGCAATAAAGCAGAGGATGAAGAAGCCCCACATGGTGGCGGTGCTGAGCGGTAGAGCAGCCCAGGTTTCGATAATGGCGCGCGCCACACCGTGTTGTTCAATCAGCTGCGGGATATTGAGAACGTTTTTATCCATCAGCAGCAGCGTGTTGCTGCCAAGGACTGTCCACAGGATCCAGGTCGACGCGGTCAGGCCCAGCACCATCCCGAAGCACAGTTCACGGACGGTACGACCACGCGAAATACGGGCCAGGAAGATACTCATCTGGATGGCGTAAATGACCCACCACGCCCAGTAGAAGACGGTCCAGCCCTGTGGGAAGCCGCCTTTACCGATGGCATCGGTATAGAACAGCATGCGCGGCAGATACATCAACAGCATGCCGACGGAGTCGGTGAAGTAGTTCATGATGAAGCTGGCGCCGCTGACGATAAACACCCAGCCCAGCATCAGGAAGCTCAGATAGCTACGCACGTCGCTGGCGATCTTGACCCCTTTTTGCAGGCCGCAGGCCACGCAAATGGCGTTCAATATGATCCAGCAGGTAATGATGATTGCGTCGAGTTGCAGCGTATGCGGAATACCGAACAGATACTGCATGCACTCGGTTACCAGCGGAGTGGCCAGACCGAGGCTGGTACCCATCGCGAAGATCAGCGCCACCAGATAGAAGTTATCGACGATGGTGCCGAACAGCCCTTTTGCATGCTTCTCGCCCACTAACGGTACCAGCGTGGAGCTGGGACGGATGACGTCCATCTTGCGCACAAAGAAGAAGTAGGCGAAAGCCACAGAAAGGAAACTGTAGGTTGCCCACGGCAACGGTCCCCAGTGGAACAGGCTGTACGCCAGGCCCAGCTCTTTCGCAGCCGTAGAGTTAGGCGCGAGAGCAAACGGCGGGGTGGAAATGTAGTAGTAGATCTCGATGGAACCCCAGAACAGCACCGCGGCGGATGTACAGGAAGCGAACATCATAAAAATCCAGCTGGTGGTACTAAACTCTGGTTTTTCGTCGCCTAATTTCTTTTTGGCATACGGGCCAAAGACCAACCAGAACCAGCCGAAGAGCATGACGACCATATACCATTCAAATGCCCAGCCCCAGACATTGGTGACATAACTGAATACCGCATTAATAACGACGTTAGCGGCATCAAGATCTCTTACAGTTAGCCAACAAAGTATCCCAACTATTATTAATGGCGGAAAAAAAACCTTCGGTTCAATTCCCGATTTTCTCTTTTCATTTTTCATAAGTGAATTCCAGTGTGAAAACGAAACTTATTTAGCGTGCCCGTGCATGATCGTTTGTTTATTTATTATTAATGATTTGTTGATAACTTTTTAACCTCTGGGAGCGCCTCAGTGAGTAACCCATAATGAGTATTCATATCGGGTGGTTCTGTTATCTTCGTCACACTTTTTTATGCTGAGTAATTCGCTTAAAAAATTGATATTTTTTGTTTTTAAACAATGAGTTGACTGTAGTTTTTTAACTTTTTTAAGTGACTGGCGTTCAATATTGTTGAACCCGCAGACAATATTGAAAATTTTCATATTTGACGTGATTCTTTCAATATTGGTGAGGTGCATAACACTATTGAAAGTTACGAATTTCAATGTGTGACATTTTCAATATTGGTGATTAAGGTTTTATTTCCGAATTAAAGAGCGTGATATCTGTATTTAACACTGCCGATATAAATACGTTTCCTTCATGATTTCTGGAGATGCAATGAAGATAATTACTTGCTACAAATGCGTACCTGATGAACAGGATATTGCGATTAATAATGCTGATGGTTCACTCGATTTCAGCAAAGCGGATGGCAAAATAAGCCAGTATGATCTGAATGCGATCGAAGCGGCTTGTCAGTTGAAACAACAGTCAGGAGAGGCCCAGGTTGTGGCCATGAGCGTCGGCGGCAAAGCGCTGACCAATGCAAAAGGGCGAAAAGATGTGCTTTCCCGTGGCCCAGATGAACTGATTGTTGTTATTGACGATCAATTTGAGCAGGCGCTGCCGCAACAAACTGCCAGCGCGCTGGCTGCCGCCGCGCAAAAAGCAGGTTTCGATCTGCTTATTTGCGGTGACGGTTCTTCCGATCTTTATGCTCAGCAGGTTGGTCTGCTGGTGGGCGAAGCGCTGAATATTCCGGCGATTAACGGCGTGAGTAAAATCCTCTCTCTTACCGACAGCACTCTGACGGTAGAGCGTGAACTGGAAGATGAAGTCGAAACTCTGAGCATTCCGCTTCCGGCGGTGATCGCGGTCTCAACGGACATCAACACCCCACAAATCCCTTCCATGAAAGCCATTCTTGGCGCGGCGAAAAAACCGGTTCAGGTCTGGTCGCCGGCAGATATTGGCCTTAACAGCGCGCAGGCATATTCCGAACAACACGTTGCTGCACCGAAGCAGCGCGAGCGTCAGCGCGTTGTAATTGAAGGTGACGGTGAAGAACAGATTGCCGCGTTTGTCGAGAATCTTCGCAAAATCATTTAATTATCAGGGGATGTTATGAACAAATTTTCCAGTATCTGGGTATTCAGCGATACCCCTTCTCGTCTGCCGGAACTGATGAATGGTGCGCAGGCTTTAGGTGAAAAAGTTAACACGTTTGTGCTGAGTGAAGCGGACTGCGCGACGGCATGCCATTTAGGCGCAGATGATGTCTGGTTACTCAGCGGTAAACCAGAAGACCGTATGGTCGAAGACTACGCTGATGTGATGGCCGAAACTATTCGTCAGCACAGCGAGGGCGGGGCGGTGCTGCTGCCAAATACGCGTCGCGGCAAGCTGTTAGCGGCAAAACTGGGTTTTCGCTTGTCGGCAGCGGTCTCAAATGACGCCAGTGCAGTCGCCGTGCAGGACGGAAAAGCGGCGGTAAAACATATGGTCTACGGCGGCCTGGCGATGGGGGCAGAAACAATCGCTTCGCCGTTCGCCGTGATAACGCTCAGCAGTGGAACGTTTGACGCGCAGCAACCGGATACCGCCCGCAGCGGCGAGGTGCACACCGTGTCATGGCAGGCTCCGGCTGTAGCCGTTACTCGTACGGCAACTCAGGCACGTCAGAGCAATAGCGTCGATCTCGACAAAGCCCGTCTGGTGGTTAGCGTGGGACGCGGGATCGGCAGCAAAGAAAATATCTCGCTGGCGGAGGCGCTGTGCCAGACGATTGGTGCCGAGCTGGCGTGCTCCCGTCCGGTGGCGGAAAACGAGAAGTGGATGGAACACGAACGCTACGTCGGCATCTCCAACCTGATGCTCAAGCCTGAACTGTATCTGGCCGTGGGGATCTCCGGGCAGATCCAACATATGGTCGGCGCCAACGGCGCGCAGACGATTTTCGCCATCAACAAAGATAAAAATGCGCCGATCTTCCAGTATGCGGATTTTGGCATCGTTGGCGATGCACTGAAGATCCTGCCTGCGCTGACGGCTGCTTTAGCGCGTTAAACCATTTCGGGCAGGATGCGAAGGTGTCCTGCCGCTGACAGGAGTACGTATGTCCGAAGATATCTTTGATGCCATCATCGTGGGTGCAGGTCTGGCGGGTTCGGTTGCGGCGCTGGTGCTGGCTCGGGAGGGCGCACAGGTGCTGGTTATCGAGCGCGGCAATTCTGCTGGCGCGAAGAATGTCACCGGTGGGCGCATGTATGCGCATAGCCTGGAGAACATCATTCCCGGCTTTGCTGAGCAGGCCCCCATTGAACGCATCATCACCCACGAAAAACTCGCCTTTATGACCGACAAAGGGGCGATGACCATCGACTATTGCAACGGCGAAGACGCCAAATCGTCGCAGGTTTCTTACTCTGTCTTACGCAGTAAATTTGACGCCTGGCTGATGGAACAGGCCGAAGAGGCGGGCGCTCAGCTCATCACCGGTATCCGCGTGGATAACGTTGTGCAGCGCGAGGGCAAAGTCGTGGGCGTGGAAGCCGATGGCGATATTCTGGAAGCCAAAGTGGTGATCCTTGCCGACGGAGTGAATTCTCTGTTGGCTGAAAAGTTGGGTATGGCAAAGCGCGTCGAGGCATCGCATGTTGCCGTCGGCGTAAAAGAGCTGATCGAGTTGCCGAAATCGGTAATTGAAGATCGTTTCCAGTTACAAGGGAACGAAGGGGCTGCCTGTCTGTTTGCCGGATCGCCCACCGATGGGTTGATGGGTGGTGGCTTTCTCTATACGAATGAAACGACCCTTTCTCTGGGACTGGTCTGCGGCCTTCATCATCTGAAAGATGCGAAAAAATCGGTTCCGCAAATGCTGGAAGATTTCAAACAACATCCGGCGGTTGCCCCGCTGATCGCCGGTGGCAAGCTGGTGGAATATGCCGCGCACGTCGTACCGGAAGCCGGTATCAACATGCAGCCAGAACTGGTGGGGGACGGCGTACTGATTGCTGGTGACGCTGCCGGAATGTGTATGAACCTCGGCTTTACCATTCGCGGTATGGATCTCGCCATATCCGCAGGTGAAGCGGCGGCGAAAACGGTGCTTTCCGCAATGAAGCGCGACGATTTTAGCAAGCAGTCGCTGGGGGAATACCGTCAGCATCTGGACGAAGGCCCGATGCGCGATATGCGCATGTATCAGAAGCTACCCGCTTTTCTTGATAACCCACGCATGTTTACCGCTTATCCGGAAATGGCGGTCAGTATTGCGCGCGACCTGTTCACCGTAGATGGTTCGGCACCGGTGCCAATGCGTAAAAAAATCCTGCGCCATGCGAAGAAAGTGGGCTTCATCAACCTGATGAAAGATGGCCTGAAAGGAGTGACCGTATTATGACATCTCCCGTCAACGTGGACGTCAAACTGGGCGTCAATAAGTTCAATGTGGATGAAGACAGTCCGCATATCATTCTCAAAACCGATCCTGATAAACAGGCGCTGGAGGTGCTGATTAAGGCCTGTCCGGCTGGCCTGTATAAAAAGCAGGATGACGGTAGCGTACGTTTTGATTATGCCGGATGCCTGGAATGCGGAACGTGCCGCATTCTCGGACTGGATACAGCGCTGGAAAAATGGGAATACCCGCGTGGGACGTTTGGCGTGGAGTTCCGCTACGGCTAAACCTGGTGCCGGATGGCGGCTTCGCCTTATCCGGCCTACAGGAACAATGCGTAGGCCTGATAAGCGTAACGTCATCAGGCATTAAGTTAAAATAAAACAGGACATAACCATGCAGCAGCCCAGGAACTTTGATGACATCAAATTCACCTCTATTCACCGCCGGATAATGCTGTGGGGAAGCGGTGGGCCGTTTCTGGATGGTTATGTGCTGGTGATGATTGGCGTGGCACTGGAACAGCTCACGCCAGCATTGAAACTGGATGCACAGTGGATTGGTCTGCTGGGCGCCGGTACGCTCGCGGGACTGTTTGTGGGGACGTCGCTGTTTGGCTACATCTCCGACAAGGTCGGGCGGCGCAAAATGTTCATTATCGATATTATCGCCATTGGCGTGATATCGGCGGCAACCATGTTTGTCTCCTCGCCCGTTGAGTTGTTGGTAATGCGCGTGCTGATCGGCATTGTGATTGGTGCTGACTACCCGATCGCCACCTCGATGATCACCGAGTTTTCCAATACCCGCCAGCGCGCTTTCTCCATCGGTTTTATCGCCGCTATGTGGTATGTCGGCGCCACCTGTGCCGATCTGGTCGGCTACTGGTTGTATGATGTTGAGGGCGGATGGCGCTGGATGTTGGGCAGCGCGGTGATCCCCTGCATTTTGATCCTGATTGGGCGTTTCGATCTTCCTGAATCGCCGCGCTGGTTGCTGCGTAAAGGTCGGGTGAAAGAGTGTGAGGAGATGATGATCAAACTGTTCGGCGAACCGGTGGTGTTCGACGAAGAAGCGCCGCAGGAGACGCGCTTTCTTCAGCTATTTAATCGCCGTCATTTCCCGTTTGTACTGTTTGTCGCCGCTATCTGGACTTGTCAGGTGATCCCGATGTTTGCCATTTATACCTTTGGTCCGCAGATTGTGGGGCTGCTGGGGCTTGGTGCCGGGAAAAGCGCCGCGTTGGGTAATGTGGTAATCAGCTTGTGCTTTATGTTGGGATGCATTCCTCCCATGTTCTGGCTCAATAGCGCGGGCCGACGACCGCTGTTAATTGGCAGCTTCATTATGATGACGCTGGCGCTGGCCGTGCTAGGGTTAATCCCTGATATGGGCGCGTGGCTGGTGGTGCTGGCGTTTGCCGTATACGCGTTTTTCTCTGGGGGACCAGGAAACCTGCAATGGCTATACCCTAACGAACTGTTTCCCACCGATATTCGTGCGTCTGCCGTCGGGGTGATTATGTCCTTAAGCCGTATCGGCACCATTGTTTCAACCTGGGCGCTGCCGGTGTTCATCACCAAATACGGGATCAGTAATGTCATGTTGATGGGGGCGGGAATTTCGCTGATCGGCCTGCTCGTGTCCATCGCTTTCGCCCCGGAAACGCGAGGTCTGACGCTGGCGCAAACCAGCCAAATGACGATCCGCAGTAAGCCCGTGACCAAGGCGGGTTATTAGGAGTGTTCTGTATTTTCCCTGCAACTCAGTCAGTTAGCCTACAGTTAACGGGTATATCACTGAAAACGACTGAAAAGCAGGGAGAACACCATGCAAAAACATATTCTGATCACCTCTATTTTTACCGCAGCAGCACTGTTCACCGTAGCCGGTTGCTCCTCGAACCAGGCGGTTAAAACGACCGATGGCAAAACAATCGTGACCGACGGCAAACCGCAAGTTGATGATGATACAGGCCTGGTGTCGTACAAAAATGCGCAAACGGGTAAGACGGAACAAATTAACCGCGATCAGGTTAAAGATATGAGCGAACTGGATAACTAGTTCAGTTTTCTCCATTCAACCACTCAATAATATTGACTGTTAGCCTGCGGATTAACTGACTAAACTCACTGTTATTACAATAATGCAGTGAAACAGGCTAATCATGATCCTCATCATTTATGCGCATCCCTATCCGCAGCACTCGCATGCGAATAAGCGGATGCTTGAACAGGCAAGGATGCTGGAGGGCGTGGAGATCCGCTCGCTCTACCAGCTCTACCCCGACTTCAATATCGATATTGCCGCTGAACAGGATGCGCTGGCGCGCGCTGATTTGATTATCTGGCAGCATCCTATGCAATGGTATAGCACACCTCCCTTACTCAAGCTGTGGATGGATAAGGTCCTTTCGCACGGTTGGGCATATGGCCACGGCGGGACAGCGCTCCACGGTAAACATCTGCTGTGGGCAGTGACGACCGGCGGTGGCGAAAACCACTTTGATATTGGCTCCCACCCCGGATTTGATGTGCTTTCCCAGCCCTTACAGGCAACGGCGCTCTACTGTGGGCTCAAATGGCTGCCGCCGTTTGCGATGCACTGTACGTTTATCTGTGATGATGAAACTCTGCAGGCGCAGGCGCGTCATTACAAACAGCGTCTGTTGGAGTGGCAGGAGGTTCATCATGGATAACCATACGCTAATACAGGCGCTGATTTATCTCGGATCGGCGGCGCTGATTGTCCCCATTGCCGTGCGACTGGGGCTAGGGTCAGTGCTGGGGTATCTCATCGCAGGGTGCATTATTGGACCCTGGGGCCTGAGGATGGTGACCGACGCTGAATCAATCCTGCATTTTGCCGAGATCGGCGTGGTGCTGATGCTGTTTGTCATCGGTCTGGAGCTGGATCCGCAACGTTTGTGGAAACTGCGGGCCTCGGTGTTCGGTGGTGGTGCGCTGCAGATGGTGGTATGCGGCGGTCTGATTGGTTTGTTCTGTATGTTCCTCGGCCTGCGCTGGCAGGTAGCGGAACTGATCGGCATGACGCTGGCGCTTTCCTCCACGGCTATTGCTATGCAGGCGATGAATGAACGGAACCTGATGGTTTCGCAAATGGGACGCAGCGCGTTTGCCGTGCTGTTGTTCCAGGATATCGCCGCTATTCCTCTGGTGGCGATGATCCCATTACTTGCGGCGAGCGGAGCATCGACAACGCTTGGGGCGTTTGCGCTCTCCGCCCTTAAAGTGGCGAGCGCCCTGGTGCTGGTGGTGTTGCTGGGGCGTTATGTGACGCGTCCGGCCTTGCGTTTTGTCGCTCGCTCTGGCCTGCGGGAAGTATTCAGTGCCGTTGCGCTGTTCCTCGTTTTTGGCTTCGGTCTGCTGTTGGAAGAGGTTGGACTGTCGATAGCGATGGGGGCGTTCCTGGCTGGCGTGCTGCTGGCAAGCTCTGAGTATCGTCACGCGCTGGAAAGCGATATCGAGCCATTTAAAGGGCTGCTGCTGGGACTGTTTTTCATCGGCGTCGGGATGTCTATCGACTTTGGTACGCTGATTGATAATCCCTTGCGCATTATCATTCTGTTGGTCGGTTTCCTGGTTATCAAAACCGTCATGCTGTGGCTGATAGCGAAACCCTTACAGGTGCCGAACAAGCAGCGCAGATGGTTTGCCGTGTTATTAGGGCAGGGCAGTGAGTTTGCCTTCGTGGTGTTTGGCGCGGCGCAAATGGCAAACGTGCTTGATCCTGATTGGGCGAAATCGCTGACGCTGGCAGTGGCGCTGTCGATGGCGGCGACGCCGATTTTACTGGTAATTCTGACGCGTCTGGAAAAATCGGCGACCGGTGAAGAGCGGGAAGCAGATGAAATCGACGAGGAACAACCTCGGGTGATCATCGCCGGGTTTGGGCGATTTGGTCAGATAACCGGTCGTCTGTTGTTGTCGAGCGGGGTCAAAATGGTGGTTCTTGATCATGACCCGGACCATATCGAAACGCTGCGTAAATTCGGCATGAAGGTTTTCTATGGCGATGCGACGCGGATGGATCTGCTGGAGTCTGCCGGGGCGGCTAAAGCTGAAGTTATTATTAACGCCATTGACGATCCGCAAACCAGCCTGCAACTGACCGAAATGGTGAAACAGTATTTCCCGCATCTGCAAATTATTGCCCGTGCGCGCGACGTGGATCATTACATTCGCCTGCGCCAGGCTGGCGTGGAGATGCCGGAACGTGAAACCTTTGAGGGCGCGCTGAAGACCGGACGTCTGGCACTGGAAGGTCTTGGGCTTGGACGCTATGAAGCGCGTGAGCGGGCCGATGTATTCCGCCGCTTCAACACGCTGATGGTTGAGGAGATGGTGAAAGGAGAAAATGACGCAACGTCCCGCGCGGCGGTATATAAACGCACCAGCGAAATGCTGAGTGAAATTATTGCGGAAGATCGTCAGCACTTATCATTAATTCAACGCCATGGCTGGCAAGGCACGGATGAAGGTAAGCATACGGGCGACGTCGCCGATGAGCCGGAAGTGAAACCGTCAGCATAGGGTAAAAAATGTGATGTTCTGCAAACTTTACTGCTAATTGGCTGTTTTTGAACTACTGTAATGCTGGCGTACAACCTTAAATAGGTCGGTTCGCCAGCAGAACGGAAAATTTTCATGCTCATCCTCTTTCCGCCAGTCGACGAAAGATTGCGCTTTCCGTATAGTGGCGACAATTTTTTTGTATCCGGGAAACATTCAATGATCAGTCTGATTGCGGCGTTAGCGGTAGATCGCGTCATCGGTATGGAAAATGCCATGCCATGGAACCTACCTGCCGATCTCGCCTGGTTTAAACGTAATACCTTAAACAAGCCGGTTGTCATGGGACGCCACACGTGGGAATCCATCGGGCGACCGTTGCCAGGGCGCAAAAATATCGTCATCAGCAGCAAGCCTGGCACCGACGATCGCGTGCAGTGGGTGAAGTCTGTTGAGGAAGCGATCGCGGCCTGTGGCGATGAACCTGAAATCATGGTTATTGGCGGTGGGCGTGTGTATGAGCAGTTCCTGCCGAAAGCGCAGAAACTGTATCTGACACACATTGATGCGGAAGTTGAAGGGGATACGCATTTCCCGGACTACGAACCGGATGACTGGGAATCGGTGTTCAGTGAATTCCACGATGCTGACGCGCAAAACTCCCACAGCTACTGCTTCGAGATTTTGGAACGTCGTTAATGTGGATGCCTGATGGCGTTGCGCTAATCAGGCCTACAGATTGCACATTCGTCTGCCGGATTAGGTGTAAGCACCGCCATCCGGCAGACGGCTATCAGGCGTTGACGGCCTCGCCGGGATCCAGATTCAGATGGCGATTTGATGGCTGTACAAAGTACTGTTTGTCTTCCCAGCGCAGACAGGTGAGATCCCCGCCCCAGCAACACCCCGTATCTAACGCGTAAATACCTTCTGGCGTGCCTTTGCCCTCCAGCGATGCCCAGTGCCCGAATGCAATGCTATAGGCTTCACTGACAGGTCCAGGAATGGCAAACCACGGCTTCAGCGGGGCAGGCGCATCTTCTGGCGACTCTTTGCTGTACATGTCCAACTGACCGTTGGGGAAGCAGTAACGCATGCGGGTAAACGCGTTGGTAATAAAACGCAGGCGCGCCAGCCCCGTCAGCTCCGGGGTCCAGTTATTTGGCATGTCGCCGTACATGGCATCAAGGAAGAATGGATAAGAGTCGCTCGACAGCACGGCTTCAACATCGCGAGCACAGTCCTTCGCCGTCTGCAGATCCCACTGTGGGGTAATCCCTGCATGCGCCATGACCAGTTTCTTCTCTTCATCAACCTGCAACAGCGGCTGACGACGTAGCCAGTTAAGCAGCGTGTCAGCATCCGGTGCCTCAAGCAGCGGCGTGAGCCGGTCTTTCGGTTTATTACGGCTGATGCCAGCAAACACGGCCAGCAGGTGTAAATCGTGATTACCGAGGACTAACCGCACGCTGTCGCCCAGCGATTTAACGTAGCGCAAAACGTCTAACGACCCTGGCCCACGCGCGACCAGATCGCCGGTGAGCCATAAGGTGTCTTGTTCTGGATTAAAGTCAACCTGGTGCAGCAAGGCTACCAGTTCATCGTAACAACCGTGAACGTCGCCAATGAGGTATGTTGCCATAGCTATTGTTTTAATGAATGAGTGTAGGAACGGCGAGTCGGAACACGGGAATGTCGATGGTAAAGGCGATCCCTTGCTCATCGATCATTTCGTAATGACCCTGCATGGTGCCCAGCGGTGTTTCAATCACCGCACCGCTGGTGTACTGGTACTCTTCGCCAGGTTCGATGTGGGGCTGAACGCCAACCACGCCTTCGCCCTGAACTTCGGTTTCACGGCCATGACCATTGGTGATCAACCAATAACGCCCCAACAGCTGCACAGGCGCTCGCCCCAAATTGCGGATAGTCACGGTATAAGCAAAAACGTAACGTTCATCATCAGGTGAGGATTGCGCCTCAATGTAGACGCTTTGTACCTGAATGCACACTCGGGGCGAATTGATCATGTTTAACTCTCCTTCGATGGCGCGTTTTCTGACAGATAGTTAGCCATCCGGCAGTATTGCGCGACAGAGATATTTTCCGCTCGCATCGCCGGATCAACGCCCAGCTCTGTTAGTACTTCAACGCTAAACAGGTTACTGAGACTATTACGTACCGTTTTGCGACGCTGATTAAACGCTTCAGTGGTAATACGGCTCAGCACACGAACATCTTTAACGGGGTACGGCATTGTCGCGTGAGGGACCAGACGTACCACGGCGGAATCGACTTTAGGCGCAGGCGTAAATGCGGATGGCGGCACTTCAAGTACCGGGATCACATTGCAGTAATACTGCGCCATTACGCTTAATCGACCATACGCTTTACTGTTTGGCCCTGCAACCAGACGGTTGACCACCTCTTTTTGCAACATGAAATGCATGTCGGCGATGGCATCAGTATAGGAAAAAAGATGGAACATGAGCGGCGTGGAGATGTTGTACGGCAGGTTGCCGAATACGCGCAGCGGCTGACCCATCGTTTGTGCGAGTTCGCCGAAGTTCATGGTCATGGCATCTTGCTGATAAATCGTCAGCTTCGGCCCTAAAAACGGGTGTGTTTGCAGGCGGGCGGCGAGATCGCGGTCCAGCTCAATGACCGTGAGCTTGTCCAGGCGTTCGCCTACAGGTTCGGTCAACGCTGCCAGGCCCGGGCCGATTTCGACCATAGCCTGACCTTTCTGCGGGTTGATAGCAGAGACAATACTTTCGATCACAAACTGATCGTTGAGGAAGTTTTGCCCGAAACGTTTACGGGCTAAGTGGCCCTGATGGACTCGATTATTCATTGGTATTAACAATCATTTTGATGGCGAGATTAAGCGCCGTAATAAAACTGCCGACATCTGCTTGCCCACGACCCGCAAGTTCAAGCGCGGTGCCGTGATCGACGGATGTGCGAATAAAGGGCAGGCCCAGCGTGATATTCACACCGCGACCAAATCCTTGGTATTTTAGCACGGGGAGACCCTGATCGTGGTACATTGCCAGCACGGCATCCGCGTGGTCGAGATATTTGGGCTGAAACAGCGTATCTGCGGGCAGCGGGCCGTTTAATTTCATCCCCTGCGCACGCAGTTCATCCAGGACCGGAATGAGGGTGTCTATCTCTTCCGTTCCCATATGACCACCTTCACCGGCATGCGGGTTAAGACCGCACACCAGAATATGCGGATCGGCAATGCCAAACTTGGTGCGCAAATCATGATGCAAAATACCGATCACTTCCTTAAGCAGAGCAGGCGTAATGGCGTCGGCAACGGCTCTGAGCGGCAAATGAGTGGTTGCCAGGGCAACGCGCAGCGCTTCAGTCGCCAGCATCATGACGACTTTCTTCGCCTGTGAGCGCTCTTCAAAAAACTCGGTATGTCCGGTAAACGGGACGCCTGCGTCATTGATTACGCCCTTGTGTACCGGACCGGTAATCAGCGCCGCAAACTCACCTTGCAGACAACCATCGCAGGCGCGAGCCAGCGTATCCACCACATATTGTCCGTTCTCTACCGCCAACTGACCCGCGATAACAGGCGCCCGCAGAGCAATCGGCAACAGCGTCAACGTACCTGCTGATTGCGTTCTGGCTGGGGTATCTGGAGAGTATGGGTGGAGTGAAAGCGGTAAACCGAGCATTGCTGCCCGGTCACTGAGGAGTGCGGCATCCGCACAGACAACGAGTTCTACAGGCCACTCACGCTGGGCGAGCTGAACCACCAGGTCCGGGCCAATCCCGGCGGGTTCGCCGGGAGTGATCACAACGCGTTGAATACGAGTCATTAGTTGCTCAGAACTTTAACGTAGGCGCTGGCGCGCTGTTCCTGCATCCAGGTCGCAGCTTCTTCCGAGAATTTACGGTTCATCAGCATACGATAAGCTCTGTCTTTCTGCGCCGCGTCAGTTTTATCAACGTTACGCGTGTCCAGCAGCTCGATCAGATGCCACCCGAAAGAGGAGTGCACCGGGGTACTCATCTGGCCTTTCTGAAGTTTGGTCAGCGCATCGCGGAAAGCGGGATCGAAAATATCCGCTGCAGCCCAGCCCAGATCGCCGCCCTGGTTGGCAGAACCCGGATCCTGAGAAAACTCTTTAGCCGCTGCCGCGAAGGTTGTTTTACCGCTCTTAATATCAGCTGCGATTTGTTCCAGCTTCAGACGCGCCTGTTGATCGGTCATGATCGGCGATGGCTTGAGCAGAATATGGCGGGCATGAACTTCAGTCACGGAGATGCTCTGGCTTTGACCACGCATATCGTTAACTTTCAGGATGTGGAAGCCGACACCAGAACGAATTGGGCCGATGATATCGCCTTTTTTCGCGGTGCTTAGCGCCTGGGCAAAGATGCCCGGCAGCTCCTGAATACGTCCCCAACCCATCTGGCCGCCTTTCAGCGCCTGCTGGTCAGCGGAATAGGTGATAGCCAGTTTGCCGAAATCACTACCGTTACGCGCTTCATCAACAACAGAGCGCGCCTGACTTTCAGCCGCGTTAACCTGGTCAGAAGTTGGGTTTTCCGGTAATGGGATCAGAATGTGGCTCAGGTTCAGCTCGGTGCTGGCATCGTTTTGGTTGCCGACCTGCTGCGCCAGGGCATCCACTTCCTGAGGCAGGATAGTAACGCGACGGCGAACTTCGTTGTTACGCACTTCAGAGATGGTCATCTCTTTGCGGATCTGGTTACGATAGGTCGAATAGCTTAAGCCATCCTGTGCCAGACGGCTGCGCATCTGATCCAGCGTCATGTTGTTTTGCTTGGCGATGTTGGCAATCGCCTGATCCAGTTGCTCGTCAGAGATTTTAACACCCATCTTCTGACCCATCTGCAGGAGGATTTGATCCATGATCAAACGTTCCAGGATCTGATGACGCAGCGTGGCGTCGTCCGGTAATTGTTGACCAGCCTGACCCGCATTAAGTTTTACTGACTGCATTAAGCCATCGACGTCGCTTTCCAGAACGACGCCGTTATTGACGACGGCTGCGACTTTATCGACTACCTGTGGGGCAGCGAAACTGGTATTCGCGATCATGGCGATACCGAGAAGCAGCGTTTTCCAGTTCTTCATACTTTTTCCATTTCAATTAACCGCAAAGCGGATTACGTTGTAAATCAATCAGATCATAAAGAGCTTTGATACGGCAAAATGTTAGAACGCAACATTTGGTTGGTGCCGAGACCGTAGTTAGAACTCAGGCCGCGTAGTTCGATATTAAAGCCGATCGTGTTGTCATAAACTGCATGTTTCTGAGTGTCATCCCAGCCGTTCAGCTTACGTTCGTAGCCGAAGCGAATGGCGTAACAGCAGGAGTTGTACTGCAGACCCAGCATGGAATCCGCTTCTTTGTTCACGTTGGTATCAAAGTAGTAAGCCCCGACAATCGACCAGCGGTCGGCGATCGGGAAGCTTGCTACCGCACCCACCTGTGAAATCCCGTTTTTATACTGCTCTGCTGTAGAGTAGTAAGACGGCAGGGTTGCCTGGATATATTCAGAGCTGGCATAACGGTAGTTCAGCTGCAGCATACGGTTTTCGTCGCGGCGGTATTCGATACTGCTGCTGCTGGTTGCAACGCTGTCCAGACGCGTGTCGTACTGGATCCCACTGCGTAAACCCCAGCGATCGGAGATGCGCCAGTAGGTGTCGCCAGCCCATACCAGTGAGCCCGTTTTGTCGTCATTCTCCCATTTAATGTTGTCATCGCCGGTGCGAGACTCGGTGAAATAGTAGATTTGACCCACAGAAATATTAAAACGTTCAACGGCCGCGTCATCATAAACGCGAGATGTGACCCCGGTCGTGACCTGGTTGGCAGATGCGATGCGGTCCAGACCGCCATAGGTACGATCGCGGAACAGGCCGCTGTAGTCAGATTGCAGCAGGGACGAGTCATAGTTATAGATATGACTTTGGTCGCGATACGGTACATACAGGTACTGAGCACGGGGCTCCAGCGTTTGGGTATAGCCCGGCGCTAACATGTTCATGTCGCGCTCGAAGATCATCTTGCCGTCAACTTTAAACTGCGGCATGACGCGGTTGGCGGAATCATCGAGCTTGTTAACGTTACTCGGGTTGTTGTTGTACCAATCCAGGTTAGTTTGCTGATAGTGCGTTGCCAGCAGCTTCGCTTCGGTATTGATACTTCCCCAGTTATTCGACAATGGCAGGTTGATGGTCGGTTCGAGGTGAACACGCGTTGCTTCCGGCATGTTGTCGTTGGTATTAACGAAATGGACTGCCTGACCATAGATACGGGTATCAAACGGACCGACATCATTCTGGTAGTAGTTGACGTCTAACTGTGGCTGAGCGGAATAGCTACTGTTGTTCTGATCGTCAAAGACCTGGAACTGCTTGGTCGAAACCGTCGCATCAAAGTTTTGTACTGCATAGCCGACGCTGAATTTTTGCGTGGCGTAGCCGTCAGTACTGGAACCGTATTTATTATCAAAATCGTTAAAGTAGCTGGAATCGCTGACCTTGGTGTAGTCGACGTTAAAACGCCACACCTGATCCATTACACCGGCGTGCTGCCAGTAGAACAGCCAGCGGCGGGAATTATCATCCTTAGGGTGTTCATCCTCGTACACTTTATCGGAATTCAGATAGTCGAACTCCATCAGACCTGCGCCCGCCTGGGTGAGGTAGCGGAATTCGTTCTCCCACATGATACCGCCACGACGGTGTATATAATGCGGCGTGATGGTGGCGTCCATATTGGGCGCAATGTTCCAATAATACGGGAGATAGAACTCAAAATAGTTATTGGTAGAGTATTTTGCGTTCGGGATCAGGAAACCAGAGCGACGCTTATCGCCGACGGGTAACTGTAAATAAGGACTGTAAAAGACCGGAACCGGACCCAGTTTAAAACGGGCGTTCCAGATCTCTGCGACCTGTTCTTCACGGTCGTGAATGACTTCGCTACCGACGACGCTCCAGGTATTGGAACCTGGCAGACAGGAGGTGAAGCTACCGTTTTCCAGAATGGTATAGCGGTTTTCCCCACGCTGCTTCATCAGATCGGCTTTTCCGCGCCCCTGACGACCTACCATCTGATAATCACCTTCCCAGATGTTGGTATCTTTGGTATTCAGATTAGACCAGCCCTTCGGCCCCTTCAGAATAACCTGATTGTCATCATAATGGACATTGCCCAGCGCATCGACGGTACGAACTGGCTCCGGCTGGCCTTCTGCCTGCTTCTGATGAAGCTGCACTTCGTCGGCCTGCAGGCGGCTGTTACCCTGTGCGATGTCCACATTGCCGGTAAACACCGCGTCATCCGGGTAATTCCCTTTCGCGTTGTCAGCAGTGATGGTGACGGGTAATTCATTAGTCTCGCCCTGTACCAGAGGACGGTCATAGCTTGGCACGCCCAGCATACACTGTGAGGCGAGATCGGCTGCCAGACCCTGATGGCTATAGAGGGCGCTGGCAATCATGGTGGCCAGAAGAGTGGGAATACGTTTTTTCATACGTTGTATTTATTGTTCCATCATCAGTAGCGTCGCGCGTGACAAACGGTCACAGCCTAACTTATCTCATCTTCACTTCGCTAGTATTAATCCTGCCCATTTTATCCCGCCACCTTTCAAGCTGCATCTTCGTTCCAGATGAATTGGTCACTGCGTTGCCGCCTTGTTGCAACTCGAAATCCAACGGGTATAGCGTTTGTGGTGTTAGGCACGGCATAGAATGACAGGTATGATAATGCAAATTATAGGCGATGTCCCACAATTGACCGCAGCCGTAAATCGGTAAAAGCACCTTATATTGTGGGACATATCCTGGCTGAGAGCAGAAAGATTTGGGGAGTCTATGCAGTATTGGGGAAAGATAATTGGTGTCGCCGTGGCCTTAATGATGGGCGGCGGCTTCTGGGGTGTGGTTCTGGGCCTGTTAGTTGGCCACATGTTCGACAAAGCCCGCATGCGCAAAATGGCGTGGTTTGCCAACCAGCGTGAACGCCAGGCGCTGTTTTTTGCCACCACTTTTGAGGTGATGGGGCATCTGACCAAATCCAAAGGTCGCGTCACGGAAGCCGATATCCATATCGCCAGTCAATTGATGGATCGAATGAATTTGCACGGTGACTCGCGTACCGCCGCGCAACATGCCTTCCGGGTGGGAAAATCGGACAATTACCCATTACGTGAAAAAATGCGTCAGTTTCGCAGCGTCTGTTTTGGTCGCTTCGATCTGATCCGCATGTTTCTGGAGATTCAGATCCAGGCGGCTTTTGCCGATGGGTCGTTGCATCCGAACGAGCGTGAAGTGCTGTATGTGATTGCTGAAGAGTTGGGGATCTCACGTACCCAGTTTGATCAGTTTCTGCGCATGATGCAGGGCGGCGCCCAGTTTGGCGGCGGATATCAGCAACAGTCCGGTGGCGGTGGCTGGCAGCAGACGCAACGCGGTCCGACGCTGGAAGACGCCTGCAATGTGCTGGGTGTGAAAGCGACCGATGATGCGACCACCATTAAGCGCGCATACCGTAAGCTGATGAGCGAGCACCATCCGGACAAACTGGTGGCGAAAGGTCTGCCGCCAGAAATGATGGAAATGGCGAAGCAAAAAGCGCAGGAAATTCAAAAAGCTTACGAGCTAATTAAAGAACAGAAAGGCTTTAAATAATCGTTATGCCGGATGGCAGCTAGCGCCTTATCCGGCCTACGTTAATGAATGTAGGCCGGGCAAGCGAAGCACCCGGCCTAAATGGGGCCTGCGTTTAAAAATCTGCTGGAACTTTAAACGTCATACTGTTGCCGTATTCGGGATGCGTGATAGTTAACATCTCTGCATGCAGCAGCAGGCGCGGCGCTAACGCCAGGGCCTGTGGCGGGGCGTAGAAGCGGTCGCCCAGAATCGGATGCCCTAATGCCAGCATATGCACACGCAACTGGTGGGAGCGTCCGGTAATGGGTTTGAGTACGACCCGGGCGGTGTTATCTTCCGCAAACTCCACCACTTCATACTCGGTCTGCGCCGATTTTCCGGTCTCATAACACACTTTCTGCTTTGGCCGATTCGGCCAGTCGCAAATCAGCGGTAAATCAACCAGCCCCTCGGCCGGAGCGGGATGTCCCCAGACGCGTGCGACATACTGTTTCTTCGGCTCGCGTTCGCGAAACTGGCGCTTTAGCTCGCGCTCTGCCGCTTTAGTTAGCGCCACTACAATCACGCCGCTGGTTGCCATATCCAGACGATGTACGGATTCAGCCTGCGGATAATCGCGCTGAATACGCGTCATCACGCTGTCTTTGTGTTCATCCAGACGACCCGGCACGGACAACAAGCCGCTCGGCTTGTTGACCACCATAATGTGCTCATCCTGATACAGGATAACCAGCCAGGGTTCCTGCGGCGGATTATAGTTTTCCATCCCCATGTCAGGCTCCGTTACTGATGCGTCACGACAATCAGGCGCAGGGCATCCAGACGCCATCCCGCCTGATCCAGGCTTTCCATCACCTGCTGACGATTGCTTTCAATGGCGCTGAGTTCGTCATCACGGATGTTCGGGTTAACGGCACGCAGCGCTTCCAGACGGGAGAGTTCAGCCGTCAGCTTCTCGTCCGCTTCTTTGCGCGCCGCGTCGATCAGCGCGCGGGCCGATTTTTCTACCTGCGCTTCACCGAGTTGCAGAATGGCATGAACATCCTGCTGTACGGCGTTGACCAGTTTACTGCCGGTGTGGCGGTTAACGGCGCTAAGCTGACGGTTAAAGGTTTCGAATTCAACCTGCGCGGCAAGGTTGTTGCCGTTTTTGTCCAGCAGCATGCGTACCGGGGTTGGCGGCAGGAAGCGGTTTAACTGCAGCTGTTTTGGCGCTTGCGCTTCAACGACGTAGACCAGTTCAACCAGCAGAGTACCGACTGGTAATGCTTTGTTTTTCAGCAAAGAAATGGTGCTGCTTCCGGTGTCGCCGGAGAGGATCAGATCCAGACCATTACGGATCAGCGGATGCTCCCAGGTAATAAACTGCGCGTCTTCACGCGACAGGGCAACATCACGCTCAAACGTAATGGTACAGCCATCTTCCGGCAGCCCTGGGAAATCCGGCACCAGCATATGATCGGACGGTGTCAGTACGATCAAATTGTCGCCACGGTCATCCTGATTAATACCAACGATATCAAACAGGTTCATGGCGAAGGCGATCAGGCTGGTATCGTCGTCCTGTTCTTCAATACTCTCAGCCAGCGCCAGCGCTTTTTCGCCGCCGTTAGAGTGGATCTCCAGCAGGCGATCGCGACCTTGCTCCAGCTGTGCTTTCAGCGCGTCATGCTGTTCGCGACAGGTTTTGATCAGATCGTCAAAGCCATCGGTGTTTTCTGGCTCAGCCAGGTAGCCGATCAGATTGTTATATACCGTGTCATAGATGGTACGTCCGGTCGGGCAAGTGTGTTCGAACGCATCCAGACCTTCGTGGTACCAACGCACCAGCACGGATTGAGCGGTTTTTTCCAGGTATGGAACGTGGATCTGGATATCATGCACCTGACCAATACGGTCCAGACGGCCAATACGCTGTTCCAGCAGGTCCGGATTGAACGGCAGATCAAACATCACCAGATGGCTGGCGAACTGGAAGTTACGCCCTTCGGAGCCGATTTCAGAGCACAGCATCACCTGGGCGCCGCTATCTTCTTCGCTAAACCAGGCCGCAGCGCGGTCACGTTCAATGATCGACATCCCTTCATGGAACACGGCGGCGCGGATACCTTCGCGCTCGCGCAGAACCTGCTCCAGCTGAAGCGCAGTGGTGGCTTTCGCGCAGATGACCAGAACTTTTTGCGAGCGGTGGCTGGTCAGGTAGCCCATCAGCCATTCCACGCGCGGGTCAAAGTTCCACCAGGTGCCGGTGTCGCCTTCGAATTCCTGATAAATCTGCTCCGGGTAGAGCATGTCGCGCGCGCGGTCTTCCGCACTCTTACGCGCGCCCATAATGCCGGAGACTTTAATGGCCGTCTGGTATTGGGTTGGCAACGGCAATTTGATGGTATGCAGCTCGCGTTTAGGGAAGCCTTTCACACCGTTACGGGTATTTCGGAACAGCACGCGGCTGGTGCCGTGGCGGTCCATCAGCATCGAAACCAGCTCCTGACGCGCGCTCTGGGCGTCTTCGCTGTCGCTGTTTGCCGCTTGCAGTAACGGCTCAATGTCCTGTTCGCCAATCATGTCACCTAACATGTTCAGCTCATTGTTACTCAGCTTGTTGCCAGCCAGTAACATGGCGACGGCGTCGGCGACCGGACGGTAATTTTTCTGTTCTTCAACAAACTGGGCGAAATCGTGGAAGCGGCTTGGATCCAGTAGACGCAGGCGCGCAAAGTGGCTTTCCAGGCCCAGCTGTTCCGGCGTTGCGGTCAGCAGCAGGATGCCTGGTACGCGCTCTGCCAGCTGCTCAACGGCCATATATTCACGGCTGGGCGCGTCTTCGCTCCACACCAGGTGATGGGCTTCATCGACAATCAGCAGATCCCATTCGGCATCACACAGGTGCTCCAGACGCTGTTTACTGCGACGGGCAAAGTCCAGCGAACAGATAACCAACTGTTCGGTTTCAAACGGGTTGTAGGCATCGTGCTGCGCTTCTGCATAACGCTCATCATCAAACAGCGCAAAGCGCAGGTTGAAACGACGCAGCATTTCGACCAGCCACTGGTGCTGTAACGTCTCCGGGACGATGATCAGCACGCGCTCCGCGGCGCCTGACAGCAGTTGTTGATGCAGGATCATCCCTGCTTCAATGGTTTTACCTAAACCCACTTCGTCTGCCAGCAACACGCGAGGGGCATGACGACGGCCGACATCATGGGCAATATTGAGCTGGTGGGGGATCAGGCTGGTACGTTGACCACGCAAACCACTCCACGGCATACGGTACTGTTCGCTCTGAAATTTACGTGCGCGATAGCGCAGCGCAAAGCGGTCCATACGATCAATCTGGCCAGCAAACAGGCGATCCTGGGGTTTACTGAAAACCAGTTTGCTGTCGAGCAGCACTTCACGCAGCGTTACACCGGTTTCTTCGGTATCAAGGCGGGTTCCGATATAGGCAAGCAGGCCGTTTTCTTCTTTTACTTCATCGACATGCAGTTGCCAGCCTTCATGGCTCGTGATCGTGTCACCAGGGTTGAACATCACGCGGGTCACGGGGGAATCACTGCGCGCATACAGACGGTTTTCACCCGTCGATGAGAAAAGTAAAGTGACGGTTCGCGCATCCATGGCGACAACAGTACCAAGTCCCAATTCGCTTTCTGTATCGCTGATCCAGCGTTGACCAAGTGTAAAAGGCATATATGTTCGGCTCTATATCTTTAATTGCAGGCAATACTCGTCATTTTCCGGGCTAGTCCCCGTTATTGAGAGCATACGACCCCGCTACCAGGCTAATAAATCAGTGGTAGGGGTGTTAAATGGGTCCAGGAATGGAAAGGGCGCTATGGTACTGGATGGCGGCGGTTTCGTCACGCGTCAAAATAACCCCAGTTGTCCTGTGAGTAGTGTAGCAAAATTATCGTCAATAAAGGGAAGAATTCCCTCGGCAACCGGCTGGATCTGGCGGGTCAGATAATGCTCGTAATCAAGTGCAGATAGCTGATAATCAACAGGTTCAGGTCCATTTATCGTCCAGACATATTTAATCGTGCCACGATTCTGATACTGCTGCGGACGCCCCAGTTTGACGTTCTGCTCATCGGCGAGCCGCGCGGCGCGAACGTGCGGCGGAACATTCCGCTGGTATTCGCTCAACGGGCGGCGCAGGCGTTTGCGGTACACCAGGTGTTCATCCAGTTCACCCGCCATCAGACGGTCGATAGTCTCGCGAACAAACTCTTGATAAGGCTCGTTACGAAAAATTCGCAGGTACAGCTCCTGCTGAAACTGCTGGGCCAGCGGCGTCCAGTCGGTGCGTACCGTTTCCAGACCTTTAAAGACCATGCGTTGCTCAGCGCCTGACTGAATCATTCCGGCGTAGCGTTTTTTGCTGCCGGTATCTGCACCGCGAATGGTCGGCATCAGAAAGCGACAAAAGTGGGTTTCAAATTCCAGCTCCAGCGCGCTGGTCAGGTTTTGCTGCTTCAGCGATTGCGCCCACCAGTTGTTGACATAGCTCACCAGCTCCCGACCAATCCGGGCCGCATCGTCTTCCGAGTGCGCCTTTTTAAGCCAGACAAAGGTGGAGTCGGTGTCGCCATAGATGACGTCGTAACCCTGAGCCTCAATCAGCGCTTTGGTCTGACGCATGATCGCGTGACCGCGCATGGTGATAGACGAAGCCAGCCTCGGGTCGAAAAAGCGGCAGGCGGTGGTGCCAAGCACGCCGTAAAACGCGTTCATGATGATTTTCAGCGCCTGTGAGAGCGGCTTATTGCCGCGGCGTTTGGCTTCATCGCGCCCATGCCAGATCTGGGTAACAATCTCTGGCAGACAGTGCTTTTCGCGTGAGAACCAGGCGTCAAGGAACCCCTCGGTACTGTGTTCCTGATCCGGCTGTGCCATCCCTTCGATAAGTCCCACTGGATCGATCAAAAAAGTACGAATAATTGACGGGTACAGGCTTTTGTAATCCAGCACCAGCACGGAGTCGTACAAACCCGGGCGCGAGTCCATCACGTAGCCACCGGGGCTGGCGTGCGCGGGAACTTCCCCCAGATTCGGTGCCACATAGCCCGCCCGGTGCATTCGCGGTAGGTAGAGATGGCCGAAGGCGGCAACGGAACCGCCATGCCGGTCGACCGGCAGGCCGTTTACCGTCGATCGTTCCAGCAAAAATGGCATGATCTCGGTTTTATGAAAAATACGCGTGACCAGCTCACAGTCTTTGAGATTGTAGGTGGCGAGCGCGGGCTTATCCTGGGCAAACCGGCGATCTATTTCGTCCATCCTGTCCCAGGGATTATCTATCGACTTCCCTTCGCCCAGCAGCTCCTGTGACACCGTTTCCAGTGAAAAGGATGAGAAATTCCAGAATGCGGATTTAAGCGCCTCAATGCCGTCGATAATCAGGCGACCTTTAGCCTGCGCGAAGAATACGCCGTTTTTGAAGCCATGTTCGCGCCACTCCAGCTCGCTATTGTCACGGCCAAAACGCAGGGGAATGCGGTAACGTTCAGCATGCTTTTGCAGGACGCGTAAATCGAATTGCACGACGTTCCAGCCGATTACCACATCAGGATCGTGACGGGCAATCCAGTCGTTGAGCTTTTCCAGTAACTGCGGGCGGCTTGCGACATATTCAAGTTCAAAATCCAGCGCTGAGGCATCGCCGTTTGCCGGGCCGAGCATGTAGACAATACGCTGCCCACAGCCTTCAAGGCCGATACAGTAGAGTTCGCCGTGGCGCGTGGTTTCGATATCCAGCGAGACCCATTTCAGCGGCGGTCGATAGTCAGGGTTCGGCTTCAACCGGGCATTAACCAGCGTACCGTTATGTCTGTCGCCTTCAACCCACACAGGTGAGGTGATAAAACGCTCCATCAGATACCGTTCCGGCGGACGCACGTCGGCCTCGTAGACGGTAATTGCGTTTTCACGCAGCAGCTTTTCCAGCCGCATGAGCTGGCGATGTGAGCGGCAATACAGGCCGGAAACGGGCTGGCGGTGGAAGTCTTGCAATTGCAGCGGCGTCAGACGATAGCCGTTTTCATTGCGTAATAATGACGCTACGCGAGGAACCTGACTGACAGGAATAAACGCGACCGACTCCTGAGGCGCGAGCGTGACCTGTAGCGGCCCGTCGTCCGTAGCCAGCCAGAATGTGACCTCAGTTCCCTGCGGGGTGTCCCGCCAGTGCCGGGTTAAAATAAAGCCTGCCTGCGCCACGCTGCGTACCCATTAAAAAACCAGGCATTATTATAGCCTGGTTTACACGATTGTACTGTTATTTTGTACAGTTAAAAATGAGAGCTGCGGGCAGTTATTGTGACAGTAACAGTAAAATGCCCTCCGCAGTAAAAGTGTTACAGGATAGAGTTTGGTATTTAATAAATGAATGCCTTAATTGAAAACTCTTCCTTGAATTATTTTATTGGCCTGTCATGGCTATTTGTATCTATTATTCTTTTGTAATTATATTTGTTTCATAAATTGGAAGTCCGTTTCAGGATTTTTATGTCATTTTCGGAATCGTGCTCGTACGGTTTTGTTACTCATCCCTCGGTTCAGGAAAAATGGTTATTTTTTTATTTGTTTTTATTCATGGTTAGTGTAACTATTTTAATCAAACACTCGGGTTACCCGGTTGAATATAATATATTTTTATGGCTTGCTATTGTCTGGATAAAAACGGATTTTCGGTTCGATTTCGTCGGGAATATCTCTCTGTATAATTTGATTTTTATCGCTGAATATAATTTTATTCATCAGATAGCTCGGGTGTTTTATATCAATAGCTTGGGTGCGTAGTGTTATGGAGGCCTATTATGGATATTTATACTCAGGCGTTACAGGTAGGATATGATCACTATTTATTTGTTAATACTCAGTTATCTAACCCTACAATTAAATCAGTAAGTCAATATATTGAGTATAGAACATGGTCAGGTCAAATTTGGCGTACTGAGATTATTGAACGTGGGAATGCTTTCTTTCACTGGCAAGGGCATGACAGAATAAATGGTCATCGTGATACGGTGATTAATTATCTGTTGAATGGACAGCGCTGGCAGTCAACGATTACAGATTACATTTTCTTTCATTCACTGGATGGTGAAGAGGCGCAGGGACATTATGACAACGTGATTAAATACGTTTGTGCTAATAACTGTGTGTATCGAAGTGCGTTTGCGGAATATATAAAGGAATAACCAGAGAGCGCGTCACCGAGATTCCGGGCGCGCTCAGATTGTTTTCACTGGCCGTAGTAGGCTTTTGCGCCGTGTTTACGCAGGTAGTGTTTATCTAACAGGGTTTGCTGCATATCCGGCAATTGCGGCGCGAGCTGGCGACAGAAGATCCCCATGTAGGCGACTTCTTCCAGCACTATGGCGTTGTGTACCGCATCTTCGGCGTTTTTTCCCCAGGCAAACGGACCGTGAGAGTGCACCAGCACGCCAGGCATCTGCGAAGCGTCAATGCCTTGTTTCTCAAAGGTTTCAACGATCACGTTACCGGTTTCCCACTCATATTCGCCGTTGATTTCTTCCTCGGTCATTTTCCGTGTGCAGGGAATCGATCCGTAGAAATAGTCCGCATGAGTGGTACCCGTGGCTGGAATCGACTGGCCCGCCTGCGCCCAGATGGTTGCATGACGCGAATGGGTATGAACAATGCCGCCAATGGTCGGGAATGCCTGATACAGCAGACGGTGCGTTGGGGTATCGGAGGAGGGTTTCTTCGTACCTTCTACAACCTCACCGGTGGCGATACTGACTACGACCATATCTTCTGCGGTCATAACGCTGTAATCGACCCCGGAAGGTTTTATCACAAACACGCCGCGCTCACGATCGACGGCACTCACGTTCCCCCAGGTCAAGGTGACCAGGTGGTGCTTAGGCAACGCCAGATTGGCTTCCAGCACCTGACGTTTGAGATCTTCTAACATGTTGATTCCTCTGTGCCGGATGGCGGGCAAACGCAGAGCCATCCGGCAACAACATAATTAACGTTTAAAACCGTAATAGACGTCGTTCCAGCGCAGCGCGTCCTTAAAGGCCGGCAGGCGGGTATCGTTGTCGATCACGGCGATCTCGATATCGTGCATTTCAGCGAACTGGCGCATATCGTTCAGATCCAGCGCGTGGCTGAAGACGGTGTGGTGCGCGCCACCGGCCAGGATCCAGGCTTCAGATGCGGTCGGCAGATCAGGCTGGGCTTTCCACAATGCGTTAGCCACCGGCAGTTTCGGCAGGGAGTGCGGTGTTTGAACCGTGTCGATGCAGTTAACCAGCAGGCGATAGCGATCGCCAAGATCGATCAGGCTGGCAACGACTGCCGGGCCAGTTTTGGTGTTGAAGATCAGACGAGCGGGATCGTCTTTACCACCAATGCCGAGATGCTGAACGTCGAGGATCGGTTTATCTTCCACCGCGATAGACGGGCACACTTCCAGCATGTGCGAGCCGAGCACCAGATCGTTGCCTTTCTCGAAGTGGTAGGTGTAATCCTCCATAAATGAGGTGCCGCCCTGCAGACCGGTTGACATCACCTTCATGATGCGAAGCAGAGCGGCGGTTTTCCAGTCGCCTTCGCCCGCAAAGCCGTAGCCTTGCTGCATCAGACGCTGTACGGCCAGTCCCGGGAGCTGTTTCAGGCCGTGTAAATCTTCAAATGTCGTGGTAAAGGCGTGGAATCCGCCCTGTTCCAGGAAGCGCTTCATCCCCAGTTCAATACGGGCCGCTTCCAGTACGTTTTGACGTTTCTCACCGTGGACTTGCGTTGCCGCCGTCATGGTGTAGGTGCTTTCATACTCATCGATTAGCGCGTTGATTTCGCCGTCGCTAATGGAGTTCACTACCTGCACCAGATCGCCTACGGCCCAGGTATTTACCGAGAAGCCGAATTTGATCTGCGCAGCGACTTTATCGCCATCGGTGACCGCGACTTCACGCATGTTGTCGCCAAAACGGCAGACTTTCAGATGGCGGGTATCCTGTTTGGACACGGCCTGGCGCATCCAGGAGCCGATGCGTTCGTGCGCTTGTTTGTCCTGCCAGTGACCGGTGACCACGGCGTGCTGCTGACGCATACGTGCGCCGATGAAGCCGAATTCACGGCCGCCGTGCGCGGTCTGGTTCAGGTTCATAAAGTCCATATCAATGCTGTCCCACGGCAGGGCGGCGTTGAACTGGGTATGGAATTGCATCAGCGGCTTGTTGAGGATAGTCAGACCGTTAATCCACATTTTGGCCGGAGAGAAAGTGTGCAGCCAGACCACCAGACCTGCGCAGCGATCGTCGTAGTTAGCGTCACGACAAATAGCGGTAATCTCGTCAGGTGAAGTACCAAGCGGTTTTAAAACCAGTTTGCAGGGCAGTTTAGCTTCAGTATTCAGCGCGTTAACGACGTGCTCGGCATGTTGGGTTACCTGACGCAGGGTTTCAGGGCCATACAGATGCTGGCTACCAATCACAAACCACACTTCATAGTTATCAAAAATCGTCATTGTCGTGTCCTTAATGTGTCAGGGTTGCCTGGTCTACCGGGGTTTGTTGCGCCGGAGCGGCAGTCGGAAGATATTGTTGTTCAGCGCTAACCGCCCACTGCTGGTAGCGGCGGTAAAGCTGTTCAAAACGTTGAGCCTGCTCTGGTCGAGGTTGCAGCGTGTTTTCCACGGCGCTTGCCATCTGTTGCTGAGCGGCTGGGATATCGGTGTGTACTTTCGCGGCAACGGCGGCAAAGATAGCCGCACCGAGTGCGCAGCACTGGTCTGAAGCGACAATCTGTAGCGGACGGTTGAGCACGTCACAACAGGCCTGCATGATGACCGGGTTTTTACGGACGATGCCGCCTAGCGCCATTACGTTGTTAACCGCAATGCCTTGTTCGGTGAAGCATTCCATGATGGCGCGTGCACCAAAGGCGGTGGCGGCAATCAGACCGCCGAACAGCGCTGGCGCGTCGGTTGCCAGATTCAGATCGGTAATCACTCCTTTCAGACGCTGGTTGGCATTGGGCGTACGGCGACCGTTGAACCAGTCGAGCACCACCGGCAGGTGATCCAGCGACGGATTTCTCGCCCAAGCTTCGGTTAGCGCTGGTAGCAGCTGTTTTTGGCTGGCTTTAATCTGGGTCTTCAGCTCCGGGTGCTGCGTGGCAAGCTGCTCCAGCGGCCAGCTCAGCACACGGCTAAACCAGGCATAGATATCGCCGAACGCGGACTGGCCTGCCTCGAGGCCAATAAAATGCGGCACCACGCTGCCATCAACCTGGCCGCAAATGCCTTTCACCGCGCGCTCGCCGACGCTGTGTTTGTCAGCAATCAGAATGTCGCAGGTCGACGTGCCAATGACTTTCACCAGCGTATTGGGCTGTGCGCCCGCGCCGACCGCGCCCATATGGCAGTCAAAAGCGCCGCCTGCAATCACCACGCTTTCCGGTAGTCCCAGACGCTGCGCCCACTCGGCGCACAGGGTGCCAACCGGCAGGTCGGCTGTGAAGGTATCGGTAAACATCGGGTATTGCAGATGGCGGTTGAGGATGGGGTCGAGTTCGTCAAAGAAACTGGCTGGCGGTAGACCACCCCAGCTTTCATGCCACAGGGATTTATGCCCGGCGCTGCAGCGACCGCGACGAATATCCTGTGGACGTACGGTATTAGAGAGCAGGGCCGGAACCCAGTCGCACAGTTCAATCCACGAAACCGCGGCCTCGGCAACCGCGTGGTCCTGACGGGTCACATGCAGGATTTTGGCCCAGAACCATTCGCTGGAATAAATACCGCCGATATAGCGGGAGTAATCGATCTTGCCCGGTGTGTGGCACAGACGGGTAATTTCTTCAGCTTCTTCTACTGAGGTGTGATCTTTCCACAGGACAAACATTGCATTTGGGTTTTCAGCGAACTCCGGACGCAACGCCAGTACGTTGCCGTCGGCATCGATGGGGGCCGGGGTTGAACCGGTGCTGTCAACGCCAATCCCGACCACTTCCGCACGCTGTTTAACGCTCAGTTCGGCCAGCACGGTTTTCAGCGCCGCTTCCATCGATTCAATGTAGTCGCGTGGATGATGGCGAAACTGGTTGTTTGGGCCATCGCAATACTGTCCTTCCTGCCAACGTGGGTACCACTCTACGCTGGTGGCGATTTCTTCTCCGGTGGCACATTCCACTGCCAAAGCGCGTACTGAATCACTGCCAAAATCGAGGCCAATTGCAATCGCCATCGTCTTACTCCATCCAAAAATACGGGTATGGATAAACAGTAGTTAGTAGGGATAAAAACCGTCAGGCAGGATTCGCTAATCTTATGGACTAAAATGCTGTGGCATCACAAAGTGTGACGCCGTGCAAATAATCAATGTGGACATTTCTGCCGTAGTTATAGACACTTTTGTTAGCCGATTTTAACGTTGGCGCAGTACATATTTTTTACAAAGTGCTTTTCACAAGCGGGGTTGATGGTCCATTACCGCAAACACAGCGGCCCGCAGGGGCGACGGCAATGATGTCTGGCGTAATATGGACAAATTGTTTCTTAGCAGAACATAGGGAGTATTGAAATTATGGCTGAAACGCAAAACGATCCCCTGCTGCCAGGCTATTCGTTTAACGCGCATTTGGTGGCCGGATTAACCCCCATCGAGGCGAACGGATACCTGGATTTTTTTATCGACAGGCCGCTGGGTATGAAGGGCTATATCCTCAATCTCACTATCCGTGGCGAAGGGGTTATCAATAATCAGGGCAAACAATTTGTCTGTCGGCCTGGCGATATTTTGCTGTTTCCGCCCGGAGAAATTCACCACTACGGACGCCATCCTGATGCCAGTGAGTGGTATCACCAGTGGGTTTACTTTCGCCCACGCGCCTACTGGCAGGAGTGGCTGACCTGGCCGGCCATTTTTGCCCAGACTGGATTCTTTCGTCCGGATGAAGCACATCAGCCGCATTTTAACGAACTGTTTGGGCAGATAATCAACGCCGGGCAGGGAGAAGGTCGCTATTCCGAACTGCTGGCGATTAATTTACTGGAACAGTTATTGCTCCGCCGTATGGAAGCCATTAATGAATCGCTGCATCCCCCCATGGACAACCGCGTGCGCGACGCCTGCCAGTACATCAGCGATCACCTGGCGGACAGTAATTTTGATATTGCCAGCGTCGCACAGCACGTCTGCCTGTCGCCTTCCCGTTTGTCGCATCTGTTCCGTCAGCAGTTGGGTATCAGCGTATTAAGCTGGCGCGAGGATCAGCGTATCAGCCAGGCCAAGCTATTGCTGAGTACCACTCGTATGCCCATTGCTACGGTGGGGCGCAATGTTGGCTTTGACGATCAGCTCTATTTTTCTCGCGTTTTCAAAAAATGTACCGGCGCCAGTCCGAGCGAGTTTCGCGCTGGATGTGAATAAATTTATTATGTAGCGCTGGAAGTATTAAACCTCTTTCAGCGCATTATAATTTGGTATCTAAAATAAGTTACAATTTTGTGATGAATAGATATCTATAAAAAATAAAAAAGCAGTATTTGTTTGTTCAAAATGTTCTTGCTATAAACCACCTGTCAAGGAGGTTTTAAATGAGTAAGCGATTTGATATTACTGATGGAGCTTTAGCAACCACTAAAAAAAATGGTTTGATTTATACAGAAGAGCTGGGATGGATTGATTTAGGTCATGCTCAGGGTAATGATGCCAGACTTTTAAAGAAAAAGCTTGAGCAAGAACTGTGGGCAAAATACTATAAAGAATTCAATGATTGGTACTTCCCTGTAAATTATTATCAAGAAATGGGAAAAGGGAAAAACTTATTTGGGGTAAACTTTACTTTTCATACTGGTGTACATACTCAAGTTATGGTTCGTGCTTGTCTTTCTCCAGAGCTTAAAGCTCGAGTGGCTTTGACTATTATGTATGGGACGGCGAAACGATTCGAAGCATGGCAGAACTCTCTCCTTTTCAACTGGTACACGGATAGCGGATTTAGTGTGGAGGATTTGGTTTCTGATTTAGTCGGCTTTTATCGGGTTTTTGGTACGGGACCAGATCCATTGTGGCGAGCAAAACCTGTATCCTATGAAACGGCCATACAGATATGGGATGCACATGATCCAATCGGTACTTATAAAAATAGAGATTTTTTTCCATATTTATTTTCGACAAAACCACCATTCAAATATGGTGAGCCGCTCAAAAAAAACCTCCCAGAGTGGTTGAATTATATAAAGCCATTAGAGAATTCATTTTCAGGTTTATTGTACAATCAGTTTAATAATAATCCTGTTAGCGATTTTTTTAAGGAGAAAAATAGGTTAAATCATGAGCTTTATGGAACATTTTCAATTTCTGATACACTAAGTTATGCTGACTCACCTTTTGATAGACCATCTTTTTTTCTGCTTCATCCTCATTCTCCATTTAAGGGAGGAGAGAGATGAAAAAATATGCTCTGTTTATTTTTTTACTATTTCTGCTGTCCCCTTTGGCGTTCTATAGTTGGTTTGCTTTGACATCGGGAGAACATCATTACAAGCGAGACGATATTTTTTCATATTGGCTATATACGCCTGATATGTTAAAAATTATGCCATTAATATCAGAAGATATTGATTTTTATTATGATTATGATTTAGGTGATGCTGCCAACTTACTGATTTAGTGTATGATGGTGTTTTTGAGGTGCTCCAGTGGCTTCTGTTTCTATCAGCTGTCCCTCCTGTTCAGCTACTGACGGGGTGGTGCGTAACGGCAAAAGCACTGCCGGACATCAGCGCTATCTCTGCTCTCACTGCCGTAAAACATGGCAACTGCAGTTCACTTACACCGCTTCTCAACCCGGTACGCACCAGAAAATCATTGATATGGCCATGAATGGCGTTGGATGCCGGGCAACCGCCCGCATTATGGGCGTTGGCCTCAACACGATTTTCCGCCATTTAAAAAACTCAGGCCGCAGTCGGTAACCTCGCGCATACAGCCGGGCAGTGACGTCATCGTCTGCGCGGAAATGGACGAACAGTGGGGATACGTCGGGGCTAAATCGCGCCAGCGCTGGCTGTTTTACGCGTATGACAGGCTCCGGAAGACGGTTGTTGCGCACGTATTCGGTGAACGCACTATGGCGACGCTGGGGCGTCTTATGAGCCTGCTGTCACCCTTTGACGTGGTGATATGGATGACGGATGGCTGGCCGCTGTATGAATCCCGCCTGAAGGGAAAGCTGCACGTAATCAGCAAGCGATATACGCAGCGAATTGAGCGGCATAACCTGAATCTGAGGCAGCACCTGGCACGGCTGGGACGGAAGTCGCTGTCGTTCTCAAAATCGGTGGAGCTGCATGACAAAGTCATCGGGCATTATCTGAACATAAAACACTATCAATAAGTTGGAGTCATTACCTATGATTTAGATGAGCAGCGAACACTAGTCGTAATAACATGGCATCATGTGAAGGATGTTGCTGAAAAAAAACACTCTTACGTGATTTTCTACACCAACTCGGTTCTTCTATAAAATATGATTGCTTATGGATTTATCACGACCCTAATGATTTCTCCAGGAATTATCAATATTATTGCATCTACCAAAAAGCAGATACCCTCGAACTGGTATTCGTTGAGAGGGCGAAGTGACGCAAAGTGAGTTCCTGAGCGTCCCAATCGCGCCGGATGTGAATAAAAAGTGAATGATGTGTCCTGAAAGTTGTCATAACTCGCAATCTATTCAGACAATTGATGGCTTGACGAAGTTGAGACGGGTTATCAAAATCCCTGCTTCGTAAATCTGACGGACACATTATGCAAGCATTGCTGGAACACTTTATTCTTCAGTCCGCCCTGTACTCCCTGATCGCCGTACTGCTGGTGGCCTTTCTGGAGTCACTGGCGCTGGTTGGTCTGATTCTGCCCGGTACCGTGATGATGGCGGGGCTGGGGGCGCTGATTGGCAGTGGCGAACTGAACTTCTGGCATGCCTGGCTTGCGGGCATCATTGGTTGCCTGTTGGGGGACTGGATCTCTTTCTGGTTGGGCTGGCGCTTTAAAAAGCCGCTGCATCGTTGGTCGTTCATGAAAAAGAACAAGGCGTTGCTGGATAAAACCGAGCACGCGCTGCATCAGCACAGCATGTTTACCATTCTGGTGGGGCGTTTTGTGGGACCGACGCGTCCGCTGGTGCCAATGGTGGCGGGCATGCTGGATCTGCCTGTCGTTAAATTTATCGTCCCGAATATTATTGGTTGCGTACTGTGGCCGCCGTTCTACTTCCTACCGGGGATCCTGGCGGGGGCGGCAATTGATATTCCTTCTGAGATGCAGAGCGGGGATTTCAAATGGTTGCTGCTGGCGACGGCGCTGTTGCTATGGGTAGGGGGCTGGTTTTGCTGGCGACTGTGGCGTAGCGGCAAAGCGGCAGTCGATCGCTTAACCGCGTATTTCCCCCGCAGCCGTTTACTGTATCTGGCGCCGTTGACGCTTGGGATCGGCGTGGTTGCGCTGGTGGCGTTACTGCGCCATCCGCTGATGCCGGTGTATATTGATATTCTGCGTAAAGTCGTGGGTTTCTGACGATTCTTTTGCCGGATGGCGCTGACGCTTATCCGGCCTGGGAAATCAATCACTCGGCTTTGATGCCCAAGAGCGTCGAGGCGCTGGCCTGACCGCTTAATAACTCATCCGTTTTGCCCTGCCAGGCGATGCGCCCGTCGGCGACCACAATCGAACGGGACGCAATTCGCGCCGCATCTTCTACACTGTGGGACACCATCAGCAAGGTAAGCTGTTTATCGCGACAGACCTCGGCAACCAGCGTTAACATCTCCTGGCGCAGGGCGGGATCGAGCGCAGAGAACGGTTCATCAAGCAGCAAAATGGGTTGTTCCCGCACCAGGCAACGCGCCAGCGCTACGCGCTGTCGCTGACCGCCGGAAAGCTCACCGGGGAGGCGCTCCAGCAGTGAGTCGATCCCCATTTGCTGGGCGATGTGATGCATTTTCTCCCGCTGCGATGCATTCAGCTTCAATCCCGGGTTAAGGCCCAGGCCGATGTTTTGCTGCACGCTCAGGTGGCTGAACAGGTTATTTTCCTGAAACAGCATCGAAACGGGGCGACGTGAGGGAGGCGTGGCGGTGTGATCTTCACCTTCAATCAACATGGTACCGCTGGCAGGCGTGAGGAAGCCGGCGATCAGATTCAGCAGCGTACTTTTCCCGGCGCCGCTGGGCCCGAGGATCGCGACCTGCTCACCGCGCGCGATCGACAGCGTAAAGCGCATCGGCAAATGGTGATAAAGCCATGTGATATCAATCAGTTTTAACATTTCGACCCGGCAATTTCTCAATAACGGTAAACAGCGTAAAGCACAGGATCAGCAGCAATAACGCCGTAACTGCGCCATCCTGACTGCGATAAGAGCCAATCTGCTGATATAAATAAAACGGCAGGGTGCGGAAATCCTCATTACCAAATAGCGCGACCACGCCAAAATCGCCAATCGACAGCACGCAGGCAAAAGCCATCGCCTGCGCCAGCGGGCGCTTCAGGGCACGCAGTTCAACCACTTTCAGGCGCGACCATCCCTCAATTCCCAACGACTGGCACAACATACTGTAGCGGGTGGTGACGTCCCGCATTGGGTTTTCCAGTACCTTCAGCGCGTAAGGGATCGCCATCAGCGCATTGGTAAAAATGACAATGCCGTCGGCTGATTCGGGGAGTCCAATGGTGTTATTGAGCAGCAGAAAGAAGCCGGTTGCCAGCACGATGCCCGGCATGGCGAGGATCATCATGCCGCTAAGTTCCAGCATCTGACCTGCCAGCACCTGCTGTCGGGCACGCAGTTCACGACTGCTCCATAACAGCATCATGGTGAGAACTACGCACAACGCACCTGCCGCCAGCGCAATGCGCAGCGAGGTTCCCAGCGCGTGCCACAGTACAGGTTGCTTAAGAACATCCAGCATATGGCGGTTAATACCATCGACAATTACCGCCAGCAGCGGCGGCAGCAGTAGCAGCAGGGCCAGAATAATCAGCAGTGCGTCTGCCAGGCGGCTGTGCAGACGATCGTCGGGATCGCGCCAGCCCTGAACCAGCGTGGTACCGGGGGCGATGGCGCGGCTCAGACGTTGGCTGAAGAGCACCAGCGCTAAACAACAAACCATCTGGATCAACGCCAGCATGGCGGCGCGGGCGGGATCGTAATCAAAGTTCAGCGCCTGATAAATCGCCAGCTCGATGGTTGTGGCCTGCGGTCCACCGCCCAGCGACAAAACGGTGGCGAAGCTGGCGAAACAGAGCATAAAGATGAGCGCCGCGACGGGAAGGATTTGCCGACGCAGCCACGGCCATTCAACAAAGCGGAAGAAATGCCAGCCGCGCAGACCCAACTGAGCGGCTAACTGTCGCTGTTCGCCGGGAATATTCTCCAGCGACTGCAACAGCAGACGACTGGCCATCGGCAGATTGAAAAAGACGTGCGCCAGCAGAATGCCCTGCAGACCGTACGGCGAAAACGTCCATTCCAGCCCGAATGTATGCCAGATCGAGGCCAACCAGCCCTGACGACCGTACACGCTAAGAATACCGAAGACCGCGACCAGCACTGGCAGGATTAACGTCATCGCGCACAGGCGCAGCAGCGCCAGTCGTCCTGGAAAACGGCGGCGATAGAGCGCTCTGGCAAGGAAAATCGCCGGGATGACCGACAGCACTGCGGATAAAAAAGCCTGCCAGAAAGAAAAGCGCACCACGTGCCACAGGTAGTCGTCTTGCCACAGTGAGCGCCACTCCCCCCGTGGGGCGTTAAACCACAGCGCCAGAAACGCGGCCAGGGCAACGGCCACCATCAGCGTGGCGGCGGTAAGCCCTGGAACCAGCCAGCCGGGAATTAACGGCTGACGGCGCGTTGCCATTCGCTAATCCATGCCTGGCGTTGAGCCGCAACCTGCTGCGGCGTAAATTCCAGCGCGGTGGCTGGCTTATTCAGTTGCTCGAATCCAGACGGCAGGGCGACCTGGGTTACCGGATACATCCAGTTACCGGTCGGAATCGCATTCTGGAAGGCCGGAGACACCATAAACTTGAGGAATTTCTCGGCCAGTTCCGGCTGTTTGCTGGCCGCAGTACGGGCGGCGACTTCTACCTGCAAATAGTGGCCTTCGCTAAAGTTGGCTGCGGCGTAGTTGTCTTTTTTCTCGGTGATGATGTGATAGGCCGGAGAGGTGGTGTAGCTGAGTACCAGGTCGCTTTCGCCTTTCAGGAACAGGCCGTAGGCTTCACTCCAGCCCTTGGTGACCGTGACGGTTTTTGCCGAAAGCGCGCGCCAGGCCTCCGGCGCCTTATCGCCATAGACTTTTTGCATCCATAGCAGCAGGCCCAGCCCCGGCGTGCTGGTACGCGGGTCCTGATAAATGACGCGCCATTTTTGATCGCTCTCTACCAGTTCTTTCAGGCTTTTGGGCGGATTCTTCAGTTTGTTCTTATCATAAACGAAGGCGAAATAGCCGTAATCAAACGGAACGAAGGTATCGTTTTTCCAGCCGCCGGGCACGTTTACGGCTTCACTTGCTACACCGCTTTTGGTAAACAGTTTGGTTTGGGTGGCGGCTTCCAGAAGGTTGTTATCGAGGCCCAGTACGACGTCAGCTTTACTGTTTTTTCCTTCCATGCGCAGGCGGTTAAGCAGCGAGACGCCATCTTCCAGCGCGACCAGTTTCAGTTCACAGTTGCAGTCAGCTTCAAAGGCTTTTTTTATTGTCGGGCCCGGGCCCCAGTCAGCTGCGAACGAGTCGTAGGTATAAACGGTCAGTACAGGTTTGGCGAAAGCAGGCGCTGCGCACAGCAGTAAAAGCGGAAGACATTTTTTAAACACTTTGCACCTCATAAAGTTGGGTGGCAAAGGACTTGAGTTGCAGCCTCAAATCCCTTCGCCGGCATTATCCGGATCAGGTTCGACGGGTATCTCTCAGCCCATACACTTCATCATTCACGCTGCCTCTGTGTTGGCTGCGTTACTCGGCCCATCTCCGGGCCTCGCCCCTTCGGGGCCGCTGCAAGCAGCGTTCAAATCTGCTCCCGGCAGATTTGTCGCTCACCCCAGTCACATAGTTATCTATGCTCCTGGGGACTCACTCGCTTGCCGCCTTGATGCAGCGTGAATGATTTTGTGTATGTTTTTATTTAGCACCCCGTTGAGAACGGCGTTAGTGTAATGATTTTGTTGCTATGCGGCAATCAAGAGCCGGATCTAAGGATCCGGTGGTGCAAACCACGCTGATTTAAAATCAAACCAGCCGAGGGTATTCATGCGTAACCCGCGCATACTGCGCTGTCCCTGAATGATCAGCCAGTGGTGGATTAATGGCACAATGGCCTTTGTGGCGAGCAGCTGTTGGCACCATGCCGCCAGGCTCATTTCGCCCGTTCGCCAGCGGGCCGCATCGTTTTTCCAGTCCCGCGAGATACAGTTTTGCAGCAACGGGACTTCGCACAAATGGGCGAACAGCGAGAAATCCAGCGGTAGGGTAAAGTTGGCGCTGTTGAGCCAGATATCGCTGACAATTTCACCCGCATGCCATTGATCGTAGTCGATCTCCTGAATATTTAACTGTACCTGATGCTCTGCCAGCAACGTCTTCATGATCTGCGCGATAATCCGATGTTCGATGTGATCGCGATAGTAGGTGATCGTCAGCGTTTCCAGTCCGGCGGGTTTTTCACCATGGCCGGGTTTGGCATGGTGCCAGCGGGGGAGCAAACCGTAGGCGGGAAACCACAGTCGCTGGAACTGTTCGTCGGCGTGGCAGATGAGATGGGTTGGCGAAAGAACGCGGCTAACCCAATCGCGAACCTCCTGATTAGCGCCACGGTGGGTGCGCGCATCAAACAGCAGGTAGTAGCAACCTTCTTCGAGGCGGCTTTCGATCGCCTTTTCATCCTCCGTGGGGCCTTTTAGCGTCAACCCACCGCCAGGCTCTTCGCCGATATCGGGTAACACCCAAACGTTAACTTCGTCGATCAGCGCCCGGTAGCCAAAGTAATCATCAAATGCATGAATTTTCAGTTGGTTATTGGTATTGCGCATCACCGCATAGGGACCAGTGCCAATTGGGTGGCTGGAGAAGTTGCTGAGCGTCTCCCATTCTCGCGGCAGGATCATGGCGGGGACTTGCCCCAATAGCCAGGGAAGCCAGCGGTCGGGTTGGGCGAGATGGATATCCAGCGTCCAGGCCGTGGGAGAAACGATCTGTGTGATGTGCGAGTACAGCGGCAGAGCGTTAATGCGTATCAGCGAGGTGATGACATCTTCCATTTCCAGTTCGCGGCCATGATGAAAATGAATCCCCGGACGCAGGAAGAATCGCCAGTGTAAAGGTGAAATCTGCTGCCAGTGATGGGCGATGTCAGCTTCCAGTTCCCCATTTTCCTCATTTACCCGAATTAAGGCGCTGAAGATTTGCCGGGCGATATGAGTTTCTGAACGGCGTAGCGCCGTACCGGGAAGCAGGTTGTGCATGGGACGATAATAGAGAACGCGCATGATGTGCCGCCCCTGGCGAAAACTGCGCCCCAGGTGCGAAACCAGCATCTGTCGTACGGCCGTTTTGTCACCGACCAGCTGCACCAGTTGATCGATGCGATCCTGTTCCAGTAGGTCTTCTGCCCGCTGCTGCTGGAGTGCCAGCCCGGTATAGAGGAAAGTCAGGCGCGAGCGTTTACCTCGCCCCACTTCGGCTTCCCACGTTAACCAGCCGCGTTCTTGCATGGTATTGAGCAGGGTACGCATATGGCGGCGCGAACAACTCAGCAGCTCCGCTAGCTCGTTCAGCGTCGTGTCTTGCGTTTTGCCGTCACAGCATTGCCACAGACGGATGAACTGTTGTTGCAGACGACCAGAAGACATAAAAGGGGAACTCCTGCGAAAAACTCAGCAATTTTATTATCCCTATATTAAGCCAATAATAGATTCCGATGAAGCGATGAGACAACGAAGGGGTCATCTATGCGTCAGTTCTGGTTGAAATACTTTACCGCGACAGAAAAATCGTCCTGGTTGGCTTGCCTGAGCGCACCGCAGCGCTTAAAGATGCTCGAAGAACTGATGCAGTGGGAGGTGACAGCCTGACTCCTGAATTGGGAATTGCAGACATCATGTGTGACTGAGTATTGGTGTTAATCGCCGCGCCAGCAGATAATCACTGCTGGCTTTTTTTGTTTCTGCTGCGCTAAAAGGAACTGTAATGCTCTGGATTATGACCATGGGACGGCGCCTCAACGGCGTTTACGCGGCATTTATGCTGGTCGCTTTTATGATGGGCGTAGCAGGTGCATTGCAGGCACCCACGCTGAGCTTGTTCCTGAGCCGTGAAGTCGGGGCGCAGCCGTTTTGGGTCGGGCTGTTTTATACCGTCAATGCGATTGTCGGGATCGTTGTCAGCCTTGCCCTCGCGAAACGATCCGACAGCCAGGGCGACAGGCGCAAGCTGATCATGTTTTGCTGCCTGATGGCAATTGGAAACGCGCTGCTGTTTGCGTTTAATCGCCACTATCTCACGCTTATCACCTGCGGTGTACTGCTGGCCTCGCTGGCGAATACCGCCATGCCGCAGCTGTTTGCGCTGGCGCGGGAATACGCTGATAACTCCGCGCGTGAAGTGGTGATGTTTAGCTCGGTGATGCGTGCGCAGCTTTCGCTGGCCTGGGTAATTGGACCGCCGCTGGCCTTCATGCTGGCGCTGAATTACGGCTTTACGGCGATGTTTTCCATTGCCGCAGGGATTTTCGCCATTAGCCTGGTGCTGATTGCGCTGATACTGCCGTCTGTCGCGCGGGTGGAGCAACCTGTTGACGTACCGCTGGAACAGACCGGCGGTTGGCAGGATAAAAATGTGCGCATGTTGTTTATTGCCTCCACGCTGATGTGGACCTGCAATACCATGTACATCATCGATATGCCGCTGTGGATAAGCCTTGAGCTGGGGTTACCGGACAAGCTGGCCGGGATCCTGATGGGGACGGCGGCTGGGCTGGAAATTCCGGCGATGATCCTGGCGGGCTACTATGTGAAGCGCTTTGGTAAACGGCGAATGATGATCGCGGCCGTCGCGGCGGGCGTACTGTTTTATCTTGGTTTGATCTTCTTTCACAGCCGCACGGCGCTGCTGGTGCTGCAACTGTTTAATGCAGTATTTATCGGTATCATCGCCGGGATAGGAATGCTGTGGTTTCAGGATCTTATGCCCGGGCGTGCGGGGTCAGCAACCACATTATTTACCAACAGTATTTCAACGGGGGTCATTCTCGCGGGAGTGATTCAGGGGGCTGTTGCGCAAAGCTACGGTCACTTTGCCGTCTATTGGGTGATTGCGGCGATTTCTGTGGTCACGCTGGTGATGACCGGGCGGGTGAAGGACGTTTGATTTTTGGAGTGCCGGATGCGCTGCGCTTATCCGGCACTCCAAGGACTAGCGCATAAACGCTGGCTGCTTGTCTTCGTACTCGGTGATGGCTGCTTCATGCTGCAGCGTCAGCCCGATGCTGTCCAGACCGTTCAGCATGCAGTGGCGGCGGAAGTCGTCGATTTTAAAGCTGTAGGACTTATCGCCCGCTTTCACCACCTGCGCTTCCAGATCCACTTCAAATTTAATGCCCGGATTGGCTTTCACCAGGGCGAACATTTCATCTACCTGCGCGTCGCTCAGGGTCACCGGCAGCAGTTGGTTATTGAAGCTGTTGCCGTAGAAGATGTCAGCGAAGCTTGGCGCGATCACTACTTTAAAGCCGTAATCGGTCAGCGCCCATGGCGCATGTTCACGGGAAGAGCCGCAGCCAAAGTTTTCCCGCGCCAGCAGAATTGACGCGCCTTTATATTCCGGGAAGTTCAGTACGAACTCTGGGTTAGGCTGTTGCCCTTTTTCATCCAGAAAACGCCAGTCGTTAAACAGATGAGCGCCAAAACCGGTGCGCGTAACCTTCTGCAAAAACTGTTTGGGAATAATCGCGTCGGTATCCACGTTGGCGGCATCCAGTGGGACAACCAGGCCGGTATGTTGGGTAAATTTCTCTGCCATGGTAGTTTCCTTATTTGATGCTGCGAATGTCGGCAAAATGACCGGTAACGGCGGCAGCGGCGGCCATGGCCGGGCTGACTAAGTGCGTGCGACCACCGCGGCCCTGTCGGCCTTCAAAGTTACGGTTGCTGGTGGATGCACAGCGCTCGCCTGGGTTCAGGCGGTCATTGTTCATGGCCAGACACATGGAACAGCCCGGTAAACGCCATTCAAACCCGGCTTCGATGAAGATCTTGTCCAGACCTTCCGCTTCAGCCTGCGCTTTCACCGGACCAGAACCCGGCACAACCAGCGCCTGTACGCCTGGCGCAACTTTGCGCCCTTTGGCGATTTGGGCCGCAGCGCGTAAATCTTCAATACGCGAGTTGGTACAGGAACCGATAAACACTTTATCAATAGCCACTTCTGTTAACGGAATACCCGGTTTCAGCCCCATATATGCCAGCGCTTTTTCAGCCGATGCGCGCTCAACGGGATCGGAAAATGACGCCGGGTCGGGAATATTATCGTTCACCGAGATGACCTGACCCGGGTTCGTACCCCAAGTGACCTGCGGTGCGATTTCTTCTGCCTGCAGGGTAACGACGGTATCAAACGTCGCGTTGTCGTCGGTTTTCAGCGTTTTCCAGTACGCAACCGCGTTGGTAAAATCCTCACCCTTCGGTGCGTGTAAACGCCCCTGCACATAGTTAAAGGTGGTTTCATCCGGTGCGACCAGACCCGCTTTGGCGCCCATTTCAATGGCCATGTTGCACAGGGTCATACGGCCTTCCATGCTCAGCGCACGGATGGCTTCGCCACAAAATTCAACGACGTGCCCGGTACCGCCTGCACTACCGGTTTTACCGATAATCGCCAGCACGATATCTTTGGCGGTAATGCCAGGTGCTGCCGCGCCGTTAACTTCAATCTTCATAGTTTTGGCACGCCCCTGTTTCAGGGTCTGCGTCGCCAGAACGTGTTCAACTTCAGAGGTGCCAATACCAAAGGCCAGCGCGCCAAACGCGCCGTGTGTGGCGGTGTGGGAGTCGCCGCAAACGATGGTCATACCCGGCAACGTTACGCCTTGCTCAGGCCCCATCACGTGAACGATCCCCTGGTACGGGTGGTTCAGGTCGTACAGTTCGACGCCAAATTCATTGCAGTTTTTGATCAATTCCTGCATCTGAATGCGCGCCATTTCGCCGGAAGCGTTAATGTCTTTGGTTTGCGTGGAGACGTTATGGTCCATGGTGGCAAAGGTTTTACCCGGCTGGCGCACCTGACGGCCATGCGCACGCAGGCCATCAAACGCCTGCGGAGAGGTCACTTCATGCACCAGATGTCTGTCGATATACAACAGCGGGGTTTCGTTTTGCGCTTCGTAGACGACGTGCGCATCGAACAATTTTTCGTATAACGTTTTGGCCATGATTACACCCCTTCTGCGACGTAACGGGCAATAATGTCACCCATTTCATCGGTACCGACTGCGGCAGCGCCACGGGCTAAGTCACCGGTGCGAATGCCTTCTTCTAATGCGCGGTTGATGGCGCTCTCAATTGCGGTTGCCGCATCATTGGTGTCCAGGCTGTAGCGCAGCAGCAGCGCCAGCGAAAGGATTTGGGCGATAGGGTTAGCAATGTTTTTCCCGGCGATATCCGGAGCGGAGCCGCCAGCGGGCTCGTACAGACCAAAGCCCTGCTCATTCAGGCTGGCGGACGGTAACATCCCCATTGATCCGGTGATCATGGCGCATTCGTCAGACAGAATGTCGCCAAACAAGTTGGAGCACAGCAGCACGTCGAACTGGGATGGATCTTTGATCAACTGCATCGTCGCGTTGTCGATGTACATATGCGCCAGCTCAACGTCCGGATATTCATTAGCAATTTCATTGACGATTTGGCGCCACAGAATAGACGTTTGCAGTACGTTGGCTTTATCAATCGACGTGACTTTGCGGCGACGCTGGCGAGCAGATTCAAACGCGATACGTGCGATACGCTCGATCTCGAAACGGTGATAAACCTCGGTATCAAAGGCTTTTTCATGTTGTCCGCTGCCTTCGCGGCCTTTTGGCTGACCGAAGTAGATACCGCCGGTCAGTTCGCGCACGCACAGGATGTCGAAACCGTTCGCGGCAATATCTGCGCGCAGAGGGCAAAATGCTTCCAGACCCTGGTACAGCTTAGCCGGGCGCAGGTTGCTGAATAATTTGAAGTGTTTACGCAACGGCAGCAGCGCGCCGCGTTCAGGCTGCTGATTGGGTGGCAGATTTTCCCATTTCGGGCCGCCAACGGAGCCAAACAGAATGGCGTCGGCTTGCTCACAGCCTTCAACCGTCGCTGGCGGCAGCGGCTGACCATGGTTATCGATAGCGGCCCCCCCCACGTCGTAGTGGCTGGTGGTAATGCGCATGTTAAAACGGTTGCGGATTGCGTCCAGTACCTTCAGGGCTTGCGCCATCACTTCCGGGCCAATACCGTCGCCCGGCAAAACAGCAATATGATAATTCTTCGACATCACACGGTTTCCTTGTTGTTCTCGTTGTTCTGAGCTTTGCGTTGCAATTCTTTTTCGACTTCTTCGGCGCGCCAAATGTTGTTCAGCACATGAACCATCGCTTTCGCGGACGATTCGACGATATCTGTTGCCAGACCGACGCCGTGGAAGCGGCGACCGTTATAATTAGCAACGATATCCACCTGGCCCAGCGCATCTTTACCGTGCCCTTTGGCGGTCAGGCTGTATTTCACCAGTTCGATGTTGTACTCGGTCACACGGTTGATGGCCTGATAAATGGCATCGACCGGACCGTTACCGTTCGCCGCTTCGGCTTTGACTTCTTCACCGCAGGCCAGCTTGACGGAGGCGGTGGCGATGTCATTTGAGCCGGACTGCACGCTGAAGTAATCCAGACGGAAATGCTCCGGCTCCTCCTGCTGTTTATTAATAAAGGCCAGCGCTTCCAGGTCGTAATCAAATACCTGACCCTTTTTATCCGCCAGCTTCAGGAATGCGTCGTACAGGTTGTCCAGATTGTATTCGTTCTCTTTATATCCCATCTCGTCCATACGGTGTTTCACCGCGGCGCGTCCGGAACGGGAAGTCAGGTTCAACTGCACCTGGTTCAGACCGATGGATTCAGGCGTCATGATTTCGTAGTTTTCACGATTTTTCAGTACGCCGTCCTGATGGATGCCAGAGGAGTGGGCAAAGGCGCCGCTACCGACAATGGCTTTGTTGGCCGGAATAGGCATGTTGCAGATTTGGCTGACTAACTGACTGGTACGCCAGATTTCCTGGTGATTAATGCGGGTCTGTACGTTCAAGATATCTTTGCGCACTTTGATCGCCATGATCACTTCTTCCAGTGAGCAGTTACCGGCGCGTTCGCCGATACCGTTCATCGCGCCTTCCACCTGGCGAGCACCGGCGTGGACGGCCGCCAACGCGTTGCCAACGCCCAGACCTAAATCATCATGGGTGTGCACGGAGATGATGGCTTTATCGATATTCGGTACGCGTTCATACAGACCAGAAATGATTGCTCCGAATTCGAAAGGCATGGTGTAGCCAACGGTATCGGGGATATTGATGGTTTTGGCACCCGCATTAATCGCGGCTTCGACCACGCGGGCCAGATCGGCAATAGGGGTACGGCCAGCATCCTCGCATGAGAACTCCACGTCATCCGTATAATTACGCGCACGCTTCACCATATAGACTGCTCGCTCGATCACTTCATCCAACGTGCTGCGCAATTTCGTCGCGATATGCATCGGCGAGGTGGCGATGAACGTATGAATGCGGAAAGCCTCAGCGACCTTCAGAGATTCTGCGGCAACGTCGATATCTTTTTCTACGCAGCGGGCTAAGGCGCAAACGCGGCTGTTCTTCACCTGACGAGCGATGGTTTGTACGGACTCAAAGTCACCCGGTGAAGAGACCGGAAAACCGACCTCCATCACGTCAACGCCCATACGCTCGAGGGCCAGCGCAATCTGCAGTTTTTCTTTCACACTCAGGCTCGCCTGTAACGCCTGTTCACCGTCACGTAAGGTGGTATCGAAAATAATGACTTGCTGGCTCATGGTTTAGGTCCTTGGTCTTTAGGGCGCCTTGCTTCGAGCATAAAAAAACCCGCGCAACGGCGCGGGTTTTTTGTCTTAACTGGAGCTGACTTAATGCTGAATGTCGTCCACCAGTCTACCGCGCAATGAGAATGCGTTTAGTAGTAGTAGACCGATAAAACGAGCAATGTAAGTCATCAATCAAGCTCCAGGCGAATGCGATATGCTTTTAGTGGTACTGGATATGAAGACTGATGTCAACCCCATTCCCTGCAAATGCTCCCGTTAAGGGGGGGAAGTTTATGATAAACTTAAGCGAATTGTGCTGAATTTCTCAGGGTATATTAAATTAATCATCTGATCGTTGAACATGTTTTTCACGGTTTGACATATTTAAGCATATTTATTTGCATTTATGGTCACGAAGAACTGAAGATAACGCCTCGTTTGGGATTTCATATCTTTATGATTTATCAGAATTTATAGCTATTCTGAATGGATTGAATCAATGTGCCACCCTATAATTGATAAATTAATGTTAACTTTTAATGTGTTAATAATAGAAATGTTTAATTAAAACTTAAAAACGTATTCACTGTGCGCATGATTGTGTATTCGCCACGCTTATGGTTATATTGTTTTCGAAATTTAAACATATGAATCATCGCGCAGTGACATCTGCCACACTACGTTTGTAGTGTTTTTTTGTACATTTAGATTTGTGCCTTTATGTTTTCCTAATTTTAATGTTTTTCCTTTTTCTTATTTTATATGCATGGTAAATCATATTAACGGAGATTATTTCTGCACTCCGTCTGGGAAAAGGGAGTTTAGAGTGACAGTGGAGTTAAATATGCCAGAAGTAAAAATAATAGATAAATCTAATCTCATAGAGATGGGGAAGCCACAGCTTCGCATGGTTGATCTTAATTTATTAACTGTTTTTGATGCGGTGATGCAGGAACAAAATATTACGCGTGCTGCACATACGCTGGGGATGTCGCAACCCGCTGTCAGTAATGCGGTCGCACGCCTGAAAGTCATGTTTAACGATGAGCTTTTTGTTCGTTATGGCCGTGGAATCCAGCCGACAGCAAGAGCCTTCCAGCTGTTTGGCTCCGTTCGTCAGGCTTTACAATTAGTGCAGAATGAACTGCCTGGTTCCGGCTTTGAACCTACCAGCAGCGAGCGTGTATTCAATCTTTGCGTATGCAGTCCATTGGATAATATTCTTACTTCGTTGATTTATAATCGGGTTGAGCAAGTCGCACCGAACATCAATGTCGTTTTTAAATCCTCACTAAATCTAAATACCGAGCACCAATTACGTTATCAGGAAACTGAGTTTGTTATTAGCTATGAAGAATTCCGTCGTCCGGAATTTACCAGTGTTCCGTTATTCAATGACGAAATGGTGTTAGTGGCAAGTAAAAAACATCCGCGCATTAGTGGCCCATTGCTGGAAAGCAATCTCTATCATGAACAGCATGCCGTGGTTTCGCTTGATCGCTTCGCCTCATTCAGCCAGCCGTGGTATGACACACCGGATAAACAATCCTGCGTGGCTTATCAGGGAATGGCATTAATCAGCGTGCTTAATATTGTGTCGCAAACGCACCTGGTCTCTATTGCGCCGCGTTGGTTGGCGGAAGAGTTCGCCGATTCTTTAGAACTGCAGATATTGCCTTTACCTTTAAAATTGAATAGCCGCACATGTTATCTTTCCTGGCATGAGGCTGCGGGGCGCGATAAAGGACATCAATGGATGGAAGAACTGTTGGTCTCCGTCTGTAAGAAGTAGCCGCTGGCAGAATAAATCGGGGAATACATCTGGTTTATTCTGCTTTTATCTTTATATCTAAAATTTTGTGCTGAACTCGACTTTTTACGTATGTCCGAAAGTGTAAAAAAATAGACTAATTGCTGTAAGTCCCCCTTTTTAAGCGATTATTTATCATATCAATTGCTTATGCTGGTTTAATTCTCCATTTATTCAATTCTTACCTCCGTTTTATTCTTATTTACTCCAGTGCCACCCCTTCGGAGTCAATTGCCATGCGTCATCGTCAGCGGTTAATGTGTTGTTAAACCGTAATTCATTATAAGAGTGAGGCAAGCCATGGAGATGTTGTCTGGAGCCGAGATGGTCGTCCGATCGCTTATCGATCAGGGTGTGAAGCAGGTATTCGGTTATCCCGGGGGGGCCGTCCTCGATATTTATGATGCATTGCATACGGTCGGCGGTATTGATCATGTGTTAGTCCGTCATGAGCAAGCCGCGGTACATATGGCTGATGGCCTGGCGCGTGCCACAGGAGAAGTGGGCGTCGTTTTGGTCACTTCCGGACCAGGAGCAACCAATGCGATCACCGGGATTGCAACGGCATATATGGATTCCATTCCGCTGGTGATCCTCTCTGGCCAGGTCGCCACTTCCCTGATTGGCTACGATGCCTTCCAGGAGTGCGACATGGTGGGTATATCCCGCCCGGTGGTAAAACACAGTTTTCTGGTTAAACAAACGGAAGATATCCCGCTGGTGCTGAAAAAAGCCTTCTGGCTGGCGGCAAGCGGTCGTCCGGGGCCGGTGGTGGTGGATTTGCCGAAAGATATTCTGAATCCGGCGAAAAAACTGCCTTATAGCTGGCCGGAGTCGGTGAGTATGCGTTCGTATAACCCGACAACGACCGGGCACAAAGGACAGATAAAACGTGCTTTGCAGACGCTGGTCGCGGCGAAGAAACCGGTTGTCTATGTTGGTGGTGGCGCGGTGAATGCCGCCTGTCACGAACAACTGGGGCAAATTGCCGAAGCACTCAATCTGCCGGTTGTCTCCTCGCTGATGGGGTTAGGCGCGTTTCCGGCCACGCATCGCCAGGCGCTGGGAATGTTGGGCATGCATGGTACTTACGAAGCGAATATGACCATGCATCATTCTGATGTGATCTTTGCCGTCGGCGTTCGTTTTGACGATCGAACGACCAATAACCTGGCAAAATATTGCCCGAATGCGACCGTGCTGCATATCGACATCGATCCGACCTCTATTTCAAAAACCGTCACTGCGGATATTCCGATTGTGGGCGATGCTCGCCTGGTGCTGGATCAGATGCTTGAACTGCTGCCGCAGGAGAAATCGCAGCAGCCGCTGGATGATAACCGTGACTGGTGGCAACAGATCGAACACTGGCGCGCTCGTCAGTGCCTGAAATACGACACGCAAAGTGAAAGTATTAAACCGCAGGCGGTGATTGAAACCATCTGGCGTCTGACGAAAGGGGATGCATACGTGACCTCTGACGTTGGCCAGCATCAAATGTTTGCCGCACTTTACTATCCGTTCGATAAACCACGCCGCTGGATTAACTCAGGCGGCCTCGGCACCATGGGATTCGGTTTACCCGCGGCGTTAGGGGTGAAAATGGCGCTGCCGGATGAAACAGTGGTGTGCGTTACCGGGGATGGCAGCATTCAGATGAACATCCAGGAACTGTCGACGGCGCTGCAATATGAGCTACCGGTACTGGTGCTCAACCTTAACAACCGCTATCTCGGCATGGTCAAACAGTGGCAGGACATGATTTACTCCGGGCGTCACTCCCAGTCTTACATGCAGTCGCTACCTGATTTTGTGCGCCTTGCTGAAGCTTATGGGCATATCGGTATCCAGATTAATCATCCAGGCGAACTGGAGAGCAAGCTGGGCGAAGCGCTGGAACATGTGCGTAACCATCGCCTGGTGTTTGTTGATGTCACCGTCGACGGCAGTGAGCATGTCTATCCGATGCAGATTCGTGGGGGCGGGATGGACGAAATGTGGTTAAGTAAAACGGAGAGGACCTGATTATGCGCCGGATATTATCAGTATTGCTGGAAAACGAGTCGGGTGCATTGTCACGTGTGATTGGCCTCTTCGCCCAGCGCGGATACAACATTGAAAGCCTGACCGTCGCGCCGACTGACGACCCGACCTTATCGCGAATGACGATTCAAACGGTAGGGGATGAGAAAGTCCTGGAGCAGATCGAAAAGCAGCTACACAAACTGGTGGATGTTTTGCGCGTCAGCGAACTGGGGCAGGGCGCCCACGTTGAACGAGAAATCATGCTGGTGAAAATCCAGGCCAGCGGCTATGGCCGGGAAGAGGTGAAACGCAACACGGAGATATTCCGTGGGCAAATCATCGATGTTACGCCGTCGATCTACACCGTACAGCTGGCGGGCACCAGCGATAAGCTGGATGCGTTTCTGGCAACGCTACGGGAAGTCGCCAAAATCGTGGAAGTAGCCCGTTCCGGCGTGGTGGGGCTTTCCCGCGGCGATAAAATTATGCGCTAACGCTTACCTGACCTACGCGAGATGCCTTGGCTATCGGTTGCTTTTTTTTGCGAAATCAGCAGTAACCAGAGACAAAAGCGGTTGCCGCAGTCATTATTCTGCGCTTAGATGTTAAGAAGTTTAACCCATGCCATCTTAAAGGTTATGGTTTGTACATTTTACGCAAGGGGCAATTGTGAAACTGGATGAAATCGCTCGGTTGGCCGGCGTTTCGCGAACGACTGCAAGCTACGTTATTAACGGCAAAGCAAAGCAATACCGCGTAAGCGACAAAACGGTTGAAAAAGTCATGGCGGTGGTGCGTGAGCATAATTACCACCCGAATGCCGTGGCGGCCGGGCTGCGTGCTGGACGCACACGTTCTATCGGGCTGGTGATCCCGGATCTCGAGAACACGAGCTATACCCGGATCGCAAACTATCTGGAGCGCCAGGCGCGTCAGCGCGGGTATCAACTACTGATTGCCTGCTCTGAAGATCAGCCGGATAACGAAATGCGCTGTATTGAGCATCTTTTACAACGTCAGGTTGATGCCATTATCGTTTCGACTTCCTTGCCGCCTGAACATCCGTTTTATCAGCGCTGGGCGAACAGTTCATTCCCGATTGTGGCGCTGGATCGCGCGCTGGATCGTGAACATTTCACCAGCGTGGTGGGCGCAGACCAGGATGATGCGCAGATGCTGGCGGAGGAGTTACGTAAATTCCCTGCTGAAACCGTGCTCTATCTGGGGGCGCTTCCTGAATTGTCCGTCAGTTTCCTGCGCGAACAGGGTTTCCGTACCGCGTGGAAGGACGATCCGCGTGAAGTGCATTTTCTCTATGCCAACAGCTATGAGCGGGAGGCGGCCGCGCAGTTATTTGATAAATGGCTGGAAACGCATCCAATGCCTCAGGCGCTGTTTACCACGTCGTTTGCCCTGTTGCAGGGGGTGATGGATGTGACCCTGCGCCGCGACGGGCAGTTACCGTCTGATTTAGCGATTGCGACTTTTGGCGACCACGAGCTGCTCGACTTCCTGCAGTGCCCGGTTCTGGCGGTGGCGCAGCGCCATCGAGATGTCGCGGAACGCGTGCTGGAGATTGTGTTGGCAAGCCTGGATGAGCCGCGTAAACCCAAACCAGGTTTAACGCGTATACGGCGTAATCTGTACCGTCGCGGTATTCTAAGCCGTAACTAAGTTGCCTCAATTGATGATGTCGGCGGATAAGCCTCTGACATCATCAATTATCCCGTTCTCGGAAATAACCGCATTATAATTAAGAATATTCTTTAGAATTATCTGAAATTGATTCTTCTATTATGCCGAATTAAAACTGCAACTATCCATTTTTGGGTTATTGAGACGTAACGATGCGTTACGGTTGTATTATTTTGTTACAAGCATGTAGGGATTTGCCGAATTAACAAACACTTTACTGGTGTGTTGCGGCAATCTCGCCCTTATCTCGCTCCTGTGCGGCGTACAGACTGATTAACTGGTACTGTTATCTCGCTGCATATTGTCCTAAAATGCCGCTCGCGTCGCAAACTGACACTTTATATTTTTCTTTTGATGATATTCAGTTGTTTTAAACAATCATGAGTTGTTGGATTTTTTTCTTACAAATATTCATGACGTTAATTTGCTTCGTTTGCTGTACGGAATTTGTTCAACGCTGATATTAGCCGTAAACAATGGGTTTTTTGCTCCGCTAAGCGCCGTGACTTGCTTGACAAGGTTTTCCTCCGCTCCGTAAACTCCTTTAAGTGGGAATTTGTGGGATAAAGTGGTAATCGGGGGTGAGGCTGGCATGTTCCGGGGAGCAACGTTAGTTAATCTCGACAGTAAAGGGCGCTTATCTGTGCCTACCCGTTATCGGGATCAACTGCTCGAGAGCGCTACCGGTCAAATGGTTTGCACCATTGACATCCATCACCCGTGCCTGCTGCTGTACCCCCTGCCTGAATGGGAAATTATCGAGCAGAAGTTATCGCGTCTGTCGAGCATGAATCCAGTTGAGCGTCGCGTACAGCGCCTGTTGTTGGGTCATGCTAGCGAATGTCAGATGGATAGCGCTGGTCGATTATTGATAGCGCCCATTCTGCGGCAACACGCAGGGCTAACGAAAGAAGTGATGCTGGTTGGGCAGTTCAATAAGTTTGAGCTGTGGGATGAAACGACCTGGTATCAACAGGTCAAGGAAGATATCGACGCTGAGCAGTCTGTTACCGGCGCGCTGTCGGAACGATTGCAGGATTTGTCTCTATAAAATGATGGAAAATTATAAACATACAACGGTGTTGCTGGATGAAGCCGTAAACGGCCTGAATATTCGTCCAGACGGCATCTACATTGACGGGACATTTGGTCGCGGTGGTCACTCACGTCTGATCCTCTCGCAACTTGGCGAAGAGGGGCGTTTACTGGCAATCGATCGCGATCCGCAGGCGATTGCCGTTGCAAAGACGATTACCGATCCCCGTTTTTCCATCGTCCATGGTCCTTTTTCTGCGCTGGCTGATTATGTCGCCGAGCGCGGACTTACCGGTAAGATCGACGGGATTCTTCTCGATCTTGGGGTTTCTTCTCCACAGCTTGATGATGCTGAGCGCGGATTCTCATTTATGCGTGACGGTCCGTTAGATATGCGTATGGACCCAACACGCGGTCAGTCAGCGGCCGAATGGCTGCAAACCGCCGATGAAGCAGACATTGCCTGGGTGATTAAAACCTTTGGCGAAGAGCGCTTCGGCAAACGCATTGCTCGCGCCATCGTAGAGCGCAACCGCATCGAACCGATGACCCGCACTAAAGAGCTGGCGGAAGTGATTGCGGCGGCAATGCCGGTGAAAGACAAATTCAAACATCCCGCGACCCGTACCTTCCAGGCGGTGCGCATTTGGGTGAACAGTGAACTGGAGGAGATAGAGCAGGCGCTAAAAAGCTCGCTCAGCGTGCTGGCACCAGGTGGTCGCCTTTCGGTAATCAGTTTCCATTCGCTTGAAGATCGCATTGTGAAACGCTTTATGCGCGAACAAAGCCGTGGTCCTCAGGTTCCGGCTGGAATACCGATGACTGAAGCGCAGATCAAAAAGCTGGGCGGCCGTGAGTTAAGAGCACTAGGCAAGATGATGCCGGGTGAAGAAGAGGTAGCTGAAAATCCTCGTGCCCGTAGTTCAGTTCTGCGTATTGCAGAGAGGACGAACGCATGATCAGCAGAGTGACAGAAGCCCTCAGCAAAGTTAAAGGATCGATAGGAAGCAACGAGCGCCATGCCTTGCCTGGCGTGATCGGTGACGATCTTTTGCGGTATGGGAAGCTGCCACTCTGCCTGTTCATTTGCATTATTTTGACGGCGGTTACCGTCGTGACAACAGCACACCATACGCGGTTACTGACCGCGCAGCGTGAGCAGCTGGTTCTGGAGCGAGATGCGCTGGATATCGAATGGCGCAACTTGATCCTTGAGGAGAACGCGCTCGGCGACCATAGCCGTGTTGAACGGATCGCAACGGAAAAGCTGCAAATGCAGCATGTTGATCCCTCACAAGAAAATATCGTAGTACAAAAATAAGGATAAACGCGACGCATGAAAGCAGCGGCAAAAACGCACAAGCCAAAACGCCAGGAAGAACAAGCCAACTTTATCAGTTGGCGTTTTGCGTTACTGTGCGGCTGTATTTTGCTGGCACTGGGTTTTCTGCTGGGGCGCGTTGCCTGGCTGCAAATCATCGCGCCGGACATGCTGGTGCGTCAGGGCGACATGCGCTCTCTGCGCGTACAGGAAGTGTCCACATCGCGCGGGATGATTACTGACCGTTCAGGTCGTCCGCTGGCGGTGAGCGTTCCGGTTAAGGCGATTTGGGCTGACCCAAAAGAGGTGCATGACGCAGGCGGCGTAAGCGTTGGTGAACGCTGGAGAGCGCTGTCGACCGCGCTGAATCTCCCGCTCGATCAACTGGCTTCCCGCATTAACGCCAACCCGAAAGGGCGCTTTATCTATCTGGCGCGTCAGGTAAACCCTGACATGGCTGACTACATCAAAAAACTGAAGCTGCCAGGCATTCACCTGCGCGAAGAATCCCGCCGTTACTATCCTTCCGGAGAAGTGACCGCTCACCTTATCGGCTTTACTAACGTCGACAGCCAGGGGATTGAAGGCGTTGAGAAGAGCTTCGACAAATGGCTCACCGGGCAACCGGGCGAACGTATTGTACGTAAAGACCGTTATGGCCGCGTCATTGAGGATATTTCCTCAACCGACAGCCAGGCGGCGCATAACCTTGCGCTAAGTATCGATGAGCGTTTACAGGCGCTGGTCTACCGCGAACTGAATAACGCCGTGGCGTTTAACAAGGCGGAGTCAGGCAGTGCGGTACTGGTGGATGTGAACACCGGTGAAGTGCTGGCGATGGCCAACAGCCCGTCCTACAACCCGAACAATCTCACCGGTACGCCGAAGGATGCGATGCGTAACCGTACGATTACCGACGTGTTTGAACCGGGTTCCACCGTTAAACCGATGGTGGTGATGACGGCGCTGCAGCGTGGCGTGGTTCGCGAAAATACCGTACTTAACACTATCCCTTACCGAATTAATGGCCATGAAATCAAAGACGTGGCGCGTTATAGCGAATTGACCCTCACCGGGGTTTTGCAGAAGTCGAGTAACGTCGGTGTTTCCAAGCTGGCGTTAGCGATGCCGTCCTCAGCGTTAGTAGACACTTACTCACGTTTTGGGCTGGGAAAAGCGACCAATTTGGGGTTGGTCGGAGAACGCAGTGGCTTATATCCTCAAAAACAACGGTGGTCTGACATAGAGAGGGCCACCTTCTCTTTCGGCTATGGGCTAATGGTAACGCCGTTACAGTTAGCGCGAGTCTATGCAACGATCGGCAGCTATGGCGTTTATCGGCCACTGTCGATCACCAAAGTTGACCCTCCTGTTCCGGGCGAGCGTATCTTCCCGGAATCAACCGTGCGTACCGTGGTGCACATGATGGAAAGCGTGGCGCTGCCCGGCGGCGGCGGCGTGAAGGCGGCGATTAAAGGCTATCGTATCGCCATTAAAACCGGTACGGCGAAGAAAGTAGGGCCGGATGGCCGCTACATCAACAAATACATTGCTTATACCGCAGGTGTTGCGCCTGCGAGTCAGCCGCGCTTCGCGCTGGTTGTTGTTATCAACGATCCGCAGGCGGGTAAATACTACGGTGGCGCCGTTTCCGCGCCGGTCTTTGGTGCCATCATGGGCGGCGTACTGCGCACCATGAACATCGAGCCGGATGCGCTGACAACGGGCGATAAAAATGAATTTGTGAATAATCAAGGCGAGGCAACAGGTGGCAGATCGTAATTTGCGCGACCTTCTTGCTCCATGGGTGCCGGGTGCACCGGAGCGAGCACTGCGGGAGATGACGCTCGACAGCCGTATGGCTGCATCGGGCGATCTCTTTGTCGCAGTATTGGGTCATCAGGCGGACGGGCGTCGGTATATCCCGCAGGCGATAGCGCAAGGTGTGGCTGCCATTATTGCAGAAGCAAAAGATGAAGCTACTGACGGTGAAATCCGTGAAATGCACGGCGTTCCAGTTATCTATCTCAGTCAGCTTAACGAACGTTTATCTGCACTGGCGGGCCGCTTTTACCACGAGCCTTCTGAAAAAATGCGACTGGTCGGTGTGACCGGGACCAACGGTAAAACCACCACCACCCAATTGCTGGCACAGTGGAGCCAACTGCTTGGCGAAACCAGCGCGGTGATGGGAACAGTCGGCAATGGCCTGCTGGGCAAAGTGATCCCGACGGAAAATACCACCGGCTCAGCCGTTGATGTCCAGCATGTGCTGGCAGGGCTGGTTGCACAAGGCGCAACGGTTGGCGCGATGGAAGTGTCTTCACACGGTCTGGTTCAGCATCGCGTGGCGGCGCTGAAGTTTGCCGCATCAGTATTTACCAACTTAAGCCGCGACCATCTTGATTACCACGGCGACATGGAACATTACGAAGCCGCGAAATGGCTGCTGTATTCCACGCACCATTGCGGCCAGGCCATCGTTAATGCGGATGATGAAGTCGGTCGTCGCTGGTTGGCCAAACTTCCGGATGCGGTTGCCGTATCGATGGAAGATCACATCAACCCGAACTGTCACGGTCGTTGGTTAAAGGCGATTGACGTGAATTATCACGACAGCGGGGCAACGATTCGTTTTACCTCCTCATGGGGTGACGGCGAAATTGAAAGTCGCCTGATGGGCGCGTTTAACGTCAGCAATCTGCTGTTGGCGCTGGCAACGCTGCTGGCGTTGGGATATCCGTTAGCTGATTTACTGAAAACGGCGACACAATTACAGCCGGTTTGTGGGCGCATGGAAGTGTTCAGCGCGCCGGGTAAAACCACCGTTGTGGTTGATTATGCCCATACGCCAGATGCGCTGGAAAAAGCGCTGCAGGCGGCACGTCTGCACTGTACTGGCAAACTGTGGTGCGTCTTTGGTTGCGGCGGCGATCGCGACAAAGGCAAACGTCCGTTGATGGGCGCGATTGCCGAGCAGTTTGCTGATGTTGTCGTGGTGACCGATGACAACCCGCGTACCGAAGAGCCGCGCGCCATTATTAACGACATTCTGGCGGGTATGCTGGATGCCGGACAGGCGAAAGTGATGGAAGGTCGCGCAGAGGCTGTGACAAACGCCATTATGCAGGCGAAAGAAAACGACGTGGTGCTGGTGGCCGGGAAAGGTCACGAAGACTACCAGATCGTTGGCTCGCAGCGCCTCGACTATTCTGACCGCGTCACGGCAGCGCGTCTGCTGGGAGTAATCGCATGATTAGCGTAACGCTCAGCCAACTGGCGGAGATCCTCCGTGGCGAACTGAAAGGAGCCGATCTGACTCTTGATGCGGTGACAACTGATACGCGTAAAGTTACGCCGGGTTGCCTGTTTGTCGCGCTGAAAGGCGAACGCTTTGATGCCCACGATTTCGCAGACAAGGCGCAAGAGAGCGGGGCGGGTGCGCTGCTGGTCAGCCGTCCGTTGGACACCAACCTGCCGCAGCTGATTGTTAAAGATACACGTCTGGCGTTTGGTGAACTGGCGGCATGGGTACGTGCCCAGGTTCCGGCGCGCGTTGTCGCGCTGACCGGCTCTTCCGGTAAAACGTCCGTCAAAGAGATGACCGCATCCATTCTGAGTCAGTGTGGCAACACCTTATATACCGCGGGCAACCTGAATAACGACATCGGCGTACCGATGACGCTGTTGCGCTTAAACAACGATTACGACTATGCCGTGATTGAGCTTGGCGCTAATCATCAGGGCGAAATCGCCTGGACCGTTGGTCTGACGCGTCCAGAAGCGGCGCTGGTGAATAACCTGGCGGCCGCGCATCTGGAAGGCTTTGGTTCACTGGCGGGCGTTGCGAAGGCAAAAGGTGAGATTTTTACCGGCCTGCCAGCGAACGGAATCGCCATTATGAATGCCGACAATAACGACTGGCTGAACTGGCAGAGCATTATCGGCGATCGTAAAGTCTGGCGCTTCTCCCCGAATGCGGCCAACAGCGACTTTTCGGCGGCCAATGTTCATGTGACTTCACACGGCACAGAGTTTTCTCTGCAAACGCCAACCGGAAGCATTGATGTTCTGCTGCCGTTGCCGGGTCGTCACAATATTGCTAACGCCCTGGCGGCGGCTGCGCTCTCTATGGCGGTAGGCGCGACGCACGAAGCGATTAAAGCGGGTCTGAAGGAACTGCAAGCGGTACCGGGGCGTCTGTTCCCGATTCAACTGGCAGAAAATCAGCTACTGCTGGATGACTCCTATAACGCAAATGTCGGGTCAATGACCGCAGCGGTAAACGTGCTGTCCGAAATGCCGGGCTACCGCGTGCTGGTCGTTGGCGATATGGCAGAGCTTGGCGCGGAAAGCGAAGCATGCCACGTGCAGGTGGGTGACGCTGCGAAGGCTGCAGGTATCGACCGTGTGCTGAGTACAGGGAAACTGAGTCAGGCAATTAGCCATGCCAGCGGTGTGGGTGAGCATTTTGCGGATAAAACCGCGTTGACCGCGCATCTTAAGGCGCTGATTGCAGAACATCAGATTATGACGATTTTAGTGAAGGGTTCACGTAGTGCCGCCATGGAAGAGGTAGTACGCGCATTACAGGAGAATGGGACATGTTAGTTTGGCTGGCCGAACATTTGGTCAAATATTATTCCGGCTTTAACGTCTTTTCCTATCTGACGTTTCGCGCCATCGTCAGCCTGCTGACCGCGCTGTTCATCTCTTTGTGGATGGGCCCGCGCATGATCGCCCGCTTGCAAAAAATGTCCTTTGGACAGGTCGTGCGTAACGACGGTCCGGAATCACACTTCAGTAAACGCGGTACGCCGACCATGGGCGGGATTATGATCCTCACCGCGATTGTTATCTCCGTACTGCTGTGGGCATACCCGTCGAATCCGTACGTATGGTGCGTGCTGGTGGTATTGGTCGGTTACGGCATTATCGGTTTTGTCGATGACTACCGCAAAGTGGTACGCAAAGACACCAAGGGCCTGATCGCGCGCTGGAAATACTTCTGGATGTCGGTGATTGCGCTGGGCGTGGCCTTTGCCCTGTATCTGGCTGGTAAAGATACCCCGGCCACTGAGCTGGTGGTGCCGTTCTTTAAAGACGTGATGCCGCAGTTGGGGCTGTTCTACGTGCTGCTGGCGTACTTCGTGATTGTGGGTACTGGCAACGCGGTCAACCTCACCGATGGTCTGGATGGTCTGGCGATTATGCCGACCGTGTTTGTGGCCGCAGGTTTTGCGTTGGTGGCGTGGGCGACCGGTAACATGAACTTCGCCAACTATCTGCATATTCCCTATTTACGTCATGCCGGCGAATTGGTGATCGTTTGTACGGCAATTGTCGGTGCGGGGTTAGGCTTCTTGTGGTTTAACACTTATCCGGCGCAGGTCTTTATGGGCGACGTCGGATCGCTGGCGCTGGGCGGCGCGCTGGGCATTATTGCCGTGCTCCTGCGTCAGGAGTTCCTGCTGGTGATCATGGGCGGTGTATTCGTCGTAGAAACACTGTCGGTCATTTTGCAGGTTGGCTCCTTTAAGCTGCGCGGACAGCGCATCTTCCGTATGGCGCCGATCCACCATCACTATGAACTGAAAGGCTGGCCGGAACCGCGCGTAATTGTGCGCTTCTGGATTATTTCGCTGATGCTGGTGCTGATTGGCCTGGCAACGCTGAAGGTACGTTAATCATGGCTGATTACCAGGGTAAAAAAGTCGTCATTATCGGTCTGGGTTTGACTGGGCTGTCCTGCGTGGATTTCTTCCTGGCGCGTGGCGTGACGCCGCGCGTAATGGATACCCGCGCGACGCCGCCGGGCCTGGACAAATTACCGGAAGCGGTTGAGCGTCATGTTGGCAGTCTGAATGATGACTGGCTGCTGGCCGCTGATCTTATTGTCGCCAGCCCTGGTATTGCCCTGGCGCATCCTTCGTTGAGCGCCGCCGCAGATGCGGGAATTGAAATTGTCGGCGACATTGAGCTGTTCTGTCGCGAAGCACAGGCACCGATCGTCGCGATCACCGGTTCCAACGGGAAAAGTACAGTCACTACGCTGGTAGGTGAGATGGCGAAAGCGGCCGGTGTGAACGTGGGGGTTGGCGGTAATATTGGCCTGCCCGCGCTGATGCTGCTGGATGACGAACGTGAGCTGTATGTTCTGGAACTGTCGAGCTTCCAACTGGAAACGACCTCCAGCTTACAAGCCGTAGCCGCTACCATTTTGAACGTCACCGAAGACCATATGGACAGATATCCGTTTGGCTTGCAGCAGTACCGTGCGGCCAAACTGCGCGTCTATGAAAACGCGAAAGTGTGTGTGGTCAACGCTGATGATGCGCTGACCATGCCGGTTCGCGGGGCGGATGAGCGTTGCGTGAGCTTTGGCATCAACATGGGTGACTATCACCTGAACCGTCAGCAGGGCGAAACCTGGCTGCGAGTGAAGGGTGAAAAAGTTCTTAACGTGAAAGAGATGACGCTTTCCGGTCAGCATAACTATACCAACGCCCTGGCTGCGCTGGCGCTGGCGGATGCTGCGGGTCTGCCGCGGGCGTCGAGCCTGAAAGCGCTCACCACGTTTACCGGTCTGGCGCACCGTTTCCAGACTGTGCTTGAGCACAACGGCGTGCGCTGGATTAACGATTCTAAAGCCACCAACGTCGGCAGCACTGAAGCCGCGCTGAATGGCCTGCACGTTGACGGTACGTTGCACCTGTTGCTGGGGGGAGACGGGAAATCCGCTGACTTTACGCCGCTGCAACGATACCTGACCGGCGACAACATTCGTCTGTATTGCTTTGGTCGCGATGGCGCGCAGCTTGCCGCTCTGCGACCTGACGTTACGGAACAAACTGAAACCATGGAGCAGGCAATGCGTCTGCTCGCACCGCGCGTGAAGTCGGGCGATATGGTGCTGCTGTCGCCCGCCTGCGCCAGCCTCGACCAGTTCAAGAACTTTGAGCAACGCGGTGACGTATTTACCCGTCTGGCGAAGGAGTTGGGTTGATGCGCTTATCTCTCCCTCGTCTGAGAATGCCGCGCTTACCGGGACTGGGTATCCTGGCGTGGGTCTTCGCGGCACTTAAAGGCTGGGTGATGGCTTCGCGTGATAAAGACGCGGACAGCCTGATCATGTATGACCGCATGCTGCTGTGGTTGACCTTTGGTCTGGCAGCGATCGGTTTTGTGATGGTGACATCGGCATCGATGCCCGTAGGGCAACGCCTGGCGGGCGATCCTTTCCTGTTTGCTAAGCGTGACGCACTGTACATCTTCCTCGCCTTCTGCCTGGCGATGGTGACGCTGCGTCTGCCGATGGAGTTCTGGCAAAAGTACAGTACGACGATGCTGATAGCCTCGATCATCATGCTGCTGATTGTGCTGGTGGTGGGTAGCTCCGTTAACGGGGCGTCGCGCTGGATTGCGCTGGGGCCGCTGCGTATTCAGCCTGCGGAATTTACTAAGCTGTCGCTGTTCTGTTACCTCGCCAACTACCTGGTGCGTAAAGTTGATGAAGTGCGTAACAACCTGCGCGGTTTCTTAAAACCGATGGGTGTGATCCTGGTGCTGGCTATTTTACTGCTGGCACAGCCTGACCTTGGTACGGTGGTGGTGCTGTTCGTCACTACTCTGGCGATGCTGTTTCTCGCCGGAGCGAAACTGTGGCAGTTCATTGCCATTATCGGCATGGGGATTTCAGCGGTCGTGCTGCTGATCCTTGCCGAACCGTATCGTATTCGCCGCGTAACCTCCTTCTGGAACCCATGGGAAGATCCGTTCGGCAGTGGCTACCAGCTGACGCAATCCCTGATGGCCTTTGGTCGCGGTGAGGTTTGGGGGCAGGGCTTAGGTAATTCAGTCCAAAAACTGGAGTATTTACCAGAAGCGCACACCGACTTCATCTTCGCCATCATTGGGGAAGAACTGGGTTATATCGGTGTGGTATTGGCACTTTTAATGGTATTCTTCGTCGCTTTTCGCGCGATGTCGATTGGCCGTAAGGCGTTGGAAATTGACCACCGTTTTTCAGGCTTTTTAGCCTGCTCAATCGGGATCTGGTTTAGCTTCCAGGCACTGGTAAACGTCGGTGCGGCGGCGGGTATGCTGCCAACCAAAGGTCTGACGCTGCCGCTGATCAGTTATGGTGGTTCAAGTTTGTTGATTATGTCGACGGCCATCATGTTTTTGTTACGTATTGATTATGAAACGCGTCTGGAAAAAGCCCAGGCGTTTACACGAGGTGCACGATGAGTGGTCAACCGAAGCGGTTAATGGTGATGGCAGGCGGTACCGGCGGGCATGTATTCCCGGGGCTGGCGGTCGCGCACCATTTAATGGCCCAGGGCTGGCAGGTTCGTTGGCTGGGCACCGCCGATCGTATGGAAGCGGACTTAGTGCCGAAACACGGCATTGAAATTGACTTTATTCGTATCTCCGGTTTGCGTGGTAAAGGCGTCAATGCGCTGCTTGCCGCACCTGTGCGTATTTTTAATGCCTGGCGTCAGGCGCGCGCCATCATGAAGCAGTTTAAACCCGATGTGGTGCTGGGTATGGGCGGCTACGTGTCTGGCCCTGGCGGTCTGGCGGCCTGGTCATTAGGTATTCCGGTTGTACTGCATGAGCAGAACGGCATTGCGGGATTAACTAACAAATGGCTGGCGAAGATTGCCACTACGGTGATGCAGGCTTTTCCTGGCGCTTTCCCGAATGCGGAAGTGGTGGGCAACCCGGTGCGCACTGACGTGCTGGCGCTGCCGTTGCCAAAAGTGCGTCTGGCCGGGCGTGAAGGTCCGGTTCGTGTGTTGGTCGTCGGGGGATCTCAGGGTGCACGCGTACTGAACCAGACGATGCCGCAGGTTGCCGCAAAGCTTGGCGGCGCGGTGACTATCTGGCATCAGAGCGGCAAAGGCGCGCAGCAGACCGTTGAACAGGCGTATGCCGACGCGGGACAACCGCAGCACAAGGTCACTGAGTTTATTGATGATATGGCAGCGGCCTACGCGTGGGCTGATGTCGTGGTTTGTCGCTCAGGCGCGCTGACGGTGAGCGAAATTGCCGCCGCAGGTTTGCCTGCGCTGTTTGTGCCGTTCCAGCACAAAGACAGACAGCAGTATTGGAATGCGCTGCCGCTGGAGAAAGCGGGCGCCGCCAAAATTCTGGAGCAGCCGCAGTTTACTGTGGATGCCGTCGCCAGCACCCTTGCCGGGTGGTCGCGAGAAACGTTATTAACCATGGCAGAACGTGCGCGCGCCGCATCCATACCGGATGCCACAGAGCGCGTTGCAAATGAAGTGAGCCGGGCTGCCCGGGCGTAATTGTGGTGATGCCTTTTGCATCGCATGAACTAAGAAGTTAATGGCTAAAGAATGAATACACAACAACTGGCAAAACTGCGTTCCATCGTGCCCGAAATGCGTCGCGTTCGGCACATTCACTTTGTCGGCATCGGTGGTGCTGGTATGGGCGGTATTGCCGAAGTTTTGGCCAATGAAGGTTATCAGATCAGCGGTTCTGACTTAGCGCCGAATCCTGTGACGCAGCAGTTGACGAATCTGGGTGCCACGATTTTTTTCAACCATCGCCCGGAAAACGTGCGCGATGCGAGCGTGGTGGTGGTATCCAGCGCTATTTCTGCGGATAACCCGGAAATTGTTGCAGCGCATGAAGCACGTATTCCGGTGATTCGTCGTGCTGAAATGCTGGCGGAGTTAATGCGTTTTCGTCACGGTATTGCTATTGCCGGGACGCACGGTAAAACCACGACTACGGCAATGGTCTCCAGCATCTACGCGGAAGCGGGTCTGGATCCCACTTTTGTCAACGGCGGTCTGGTGAAGGCTGCAGGCGTGCATGCGCGCCTGGGTCATAGCCGTTATTTGATTGCTGAAGCGGATGAGAGCGACGCGTCGTTCCTACATTTGCAGCCGATGGTGGCGATTGTCACCAATATCGAAGCTGACCACATGGATACCTACCATGGCGACTTCGAAAATTTAAAGCAGACGTTTATTAATTTCCTGCATAACTTGCCGTTTTATGGTCGTGCGGTGATGTGCGTTGACGATCCGGTTATCCGCGAACTGTTACCGCGAGTTGGCCGTCAAACCACAACCTATGGTTTCAGTGATGATGCCGATGTGCGCGTTGAAGATTACCAGCAGATTGGTCCACAAGGACACTTCACGCTGGTGCGTCAGGGGATGGCCGATTTACGTGTTACGTTAAACGCGCCGGGTCGTCACAATGCACTGAACGCGGCGGCGGCAGTGGCGGTCGCGACGGAAGAAGGTATTGAAGACGACGCTATTCTGCGCGCGCTGGAAAGTTTCCAGGGTACCGGACGTCGTTTTGACTTCCTCGGCGAATTCCCGCTTGAGCCGGTGAACGGTAAAGCCGGGACCGCGATGCTGGTTGATGACTATGGCCACCACCCAACGGAAGTGGACGCCACGATTAAAGCCGCGCGCGCGGGCTGGCCGGACAAAAACCTGGTGATGCTGTTCCAGCCGCACCGGTTTACGCGTACACGCGATCTGTACGACGACTTTGCTAACGTGCTGACCCAGGTCGATGCGCTGTTGATGCTGGATGTGTATGCCGCGGGCGAAGCTGCGATTCCGGGTGCCGACAGCCGCTCGTTGTGCCGTACGATTCGTGGCCGCGGTAAGATCGATCCGATTCTGGTATCCGATCCGGCCCAGGTGGCAGAAATGCTGGCACCCGTATTAACCGGCAACGATCTGATTTTGGTGCAGGGCGCTGGAAATATCGGCAAAATCGCGCGTTCCTTAGCTGAAATCAAACTGAAGCCGCAAAACCCGGAGGAAGAACAACATGGCTGATAAAATCGCGGTCCTGTTAGGGGGAACCTCCGCTGAGCGTGAAGTATCGCTGAATTCAGGCGCGGCCGTATTGGCAGGGTTACGCGAAGGTGGTGTAGATGCCCATCCGGTTGACCCTAAAGAGGTCGATGTCACTCTTCTGAAATCTATGGGGTTTCAGAAGGTGTTTATTGCGCTGCATGGTCGTGGCGGTGAAGATGGCACATTGCAGGGCATGCTGGAGCTGATTGGCCTGCCGTATACCGGCAGCGGCGTCATGGCTTCCGCGATTTCCATGGACAAACTGCGCAGCAAGCTGCTGTGGCAGGGCGCAGGTTTACCCGTCGCCCCATGGGTTGCGCTGACCCGCGCTGAGTTCGAAAAAGGTCTTAGCGATGAAGCAGTTACAAAAATTTCTGCGTTAGGCTTGCCGCTGATTGTAAAGCCAAGCCGTGAAGGTTCCAGTGTAGGGATGTCAAAAGTTGAAGAAGAAAATGCTTTGCAGGGTGCATTAGCATTGGCTTTTCAGCATGATGAAGAAGTACTGATTGAAAAATGGCTCAGTGGCCCGGAATTTACAGTTGCGATACTTGGCGAAGAAATTTTACCGTCAATACGTATCCAACCCGCGGGAACCTTCTATGATTATGAGGCGAAGTATCTCTCTGATGAGACACAATATTTCTGCCCTGCTGGTCTGGAAGTCGAACAAGAAGCCTTTTTACAGGAATTAGTCCTGAAAGCGTGGACTGCATTGGGCTGTAAAGGTTGGGGTCGCATTGACGTCATGCTGGACAGCGATGGCCAGTTTTATCTGCTGGAAGCGAATACCTCTCCGGGTATGACCAGCCACAGCCTGGTGCCGATGGCAGCGCGTCAGGCGGGCCTGAGCTTCTCGCAGTTGGTGGTAAGAATTCTGGAGTTGGCGGACTGATATGTCGCAGGCTGCGCTGAACACGCGAAACGGTGATGAAGAAGAAGTAAACTCCTCACGCCGCAATAATGGAACGCGTCTTGCAGGAATACTGTTCCTGCTGACAGTGCTGTGCACCGTGTTTGTCAGCGGCTGGGTAGTGTTGGGATGGATGGAAGATGCGCAGCGCCTGCCATTGTCAAAACTGGTGTTAACCGGCGAACGGCATTACACGCGCAATGATGATATCCGTCAGTCCATCCTGGCGCTGGGCGCTCCGGGAACATTTATGACTCAGGATGTGAATATCATCCAGAGTCAGATTGAACGCCTCCCCTGGATCAAACAGGCGAGCGTCAGAAAGCAATGGCCTGATGAATTGAAGATTCATCTGGTTGAATATGTGCCAATAGCGCGTTGGAATGACCAACATATGGTGGATGCCGAAGGAAATACCTTCAGTGTCCCAACCGGTCGGGCCAATAAGCAGGTATTACCTATGTTGTACGGACCGGAAGGCAGCGCAAGTGAAGTGCTGCAAGGGTTCCGCGATATGGGGCAGGTGCTGGCTAAGGACAGATTCACCCTGAAGGAAGCGGCAATGACCGCTCGTCGTTCCTGGCAGTTGACGCTGAATAACGATATTAAGCTAAATCTGGGCAGGGGCGATACGATAAAACGTTTGGCTCGCTTTGTGGAACTCTACCCGGTTTTACAGCAGCAGGCGCAAACCGATGGCAAACGGATTAGCTACGTTGATTTGCGTTATGACTCAGGAGCGGCAGTAGGCTGGGTTCCCTTGCCTCCTGAGGAATCTAATCAGCAACAGAATCAGGCACAGGCAGAACAACAATGATCAAGGCGACGGACAGAAAACTGGTAGTTGGACTGGAGATTGGCACCGCGAAGGTAGCCGCTTTAGTAGGGGAAGTTCTGCCCGACGGTATGGTCAATATCATTGGCGTGGGCAGTTGCCCATCGCGAGGTATGGATAAAGGCGGGGTGAATGACCTTGAGTCAGTGGTGAAGTGCGTACAGCGCGCCATTGACCAGGCTGAACTGATGGCAGATTGCCAGATCTCTTCAGTGTATCTGGCGCTTTCCGGTAAACATATTAGCTGTCAGAATGAAATTGGTATGGTGCCCATTTCCGAAGAGGAAGTGACGCAGGAAGATGTGGAAAACGTGGTACATACGGCAAAATCCGTACGCGTTCGCGATGAACATCGTGTTCTGCACGTCATCCCGCAGGAATACGCCATCGACTACCAGGAAGGTATCAAAAATCCGGTCGGTCTTTCCGGTGTGCGTATGCAGGCAAAAGTCCATCTTATTACCTGCCACAACGACATGGCGAAGAATATTGTCAAAGCCGTTGAACGTTGTGGTCTGAAAGTTGACCAACTGATTTTTGCCGGGTTGGCAGCCAGTTATTCCGTATTGACGGAAGATGAACGTGAACTGGGTGTCTGCGTGGTGGATATTGGTGGTGGTACAATGGACATCGCCGTTTATACTGGCGGGGCGTTGCGCCACACTAAAGTTATCCCTTATGCAGGGAATGTCGTGACCAGCGATATCGCGTATGCCTTTGGTACGCCGCCGAGCGATGCTGAAGCCATCAAAGTGCGTCATGGCTGCGCACTGGGTTCCATCGTGGGTAAAGACGAGAGCGTTGAAGTGCCAAGCGTTGGTGGTCGTCCGCCGCGTAGCCTGCAACGTCAGACTCTGGCAGAGGTCATTGAGCCGCGTTATACCGAGCTGCTCAACCTGGTCAACGAAGAAATTTTGCAATTACAAGAACAGCTTCGCCAGCAGGGTGTGAAACATCATCTGGCGGCGGGGATTGTGTTAACCGGCGGCGCTGCGCAAATTGAAGGTCTTGCGGCCTGCGCACAGCGTGTGTTCCATACACAAGTACGTATTGGCGCACCGCTGAATATTACCGGTCTGACGGATTATGCCCAGGAGCCGTATTATTCAACGGCGGTAGGGCTGCTGCACTACGGGAAAGAATCCCATTTAAGTGGTGAGGCTGAAGTAGAAAAGCGCGTAACTGCCTCGGTCGGATCGTGGATCAAGCGACTGAATAGCTGGTTACGTAAAGAGTTTTAATTTTTAAAGAGACCGACGCAAATTAACGGTCTCAGGCGACAGGCACTACACAAAGTCATTCAAGTTGCATCGCGGCGGCAACTGAGCGAATCTCCTGGAGCATAGTTTACTATGTCACGGGAGTGAGTGAAGGCAGCCAACAACGAGGCGGCTTGAAGGATGAAGTGTAAAACGGAGAGAGAAACTATGTTTGAACCTATGGAACTAACCAACGACGCGGTGATTAAAGTCATCGGCGTCGGTGGCGGCGGCGGTAATGCCGTTGAACACATGGTGCGTGAGCGCATCGAAGGTGTTGAATTCTTCGCGGTGAATACCGACGCTCAGGCGTTGCGTAAAACGGCGGTTGGACAGACCATTCAGATTGGTAGCGGCATCACCAAAGGTCTGGGCGCGGGTGCAAACCCGGAAGTCGGTCGTAATGCGGCAGACGAAGATCGCGAAGCTCTGCGCGCAGCGCTTGACGGCGCAGACATGGTGTTTATCGCAGCTGGCATGGGCGGCGGTACCGGTACCGGTGCAGCGCCAGTGGTAGCTGAAGTCGCAAAAGATTTAGGTATCCTGACCGTTGCTGTCGTGACTAAGCCTTTCAACTTTGAAGGCAAGAAGCGTATGGCATTCGCGGAGCAGGGTATCACCGAACTGTCCAAACACGTGGACTCTCTGATCACTATCCCGAACGACAAACTGCTGAAAGTACTGGGCCGTGGTATCTCCCTGCTGGATGCATTTGGCGCAGCGAACGACGTGCTGAAAGGCGCAGTCCAGGGTATCGCTGAACTGATTACTCGTCCGGGCCTGATGAACGTCGACTTTGCAGACGTGCGCACCGTGATGTCCGAAATGGGCTACGCGATGATGGGTTCTGGCGTGGCGAGCGGTGAAGACCGTGCAGAAGAAGCGGCTGAAATGGCTATCTCTTCTCCGCTGCTGGAAGATATCGATCTGTCCGGCGCGCGCGGTGTGCTGGTTAACATTACTGCGGGCTTCGACCTGCGTCTGGATGAGTTCGAAACCGTGGGTAACACGATTCGTGCCTTTGCATCGGATAACGCGACTGTGGTTATCGGTACCTCTCTGGACCCGGATATGAACGACGAACTGCGCGTGACCGTTGTTGCGACTGGAATTGGTATGGACAAGCGTCCTGAAATCACTCTGGTGACCAACAAACAGGTACAGCAGCCGGTAATGGATCGTTACCAGCAGCACGGTATGGCGCCGTTGACGCAAGAGCAGAAACCTGTAGCGAAAGTGGTTAACGACAATACGCCGCAAACCACGAAAGAGCCGGATTATCTGGATATCCCTGCATTCCTGCGTAAGCAAGCTGATTAAGAATTAGCTGGAATTTGGGAATTGTGGCTCTTTGTGCTAAACTGGCCCACCGAATGTATAGTACACTTCGGTTGGATAGGTAATTTGGCGAGATTATACGATGATCAAACAAAGGACTCTTAAACGTATCGTTCAGGCGACTGGCGTCGGTTTGCATACCGGCAAAAAAGTCACCCTGACATTACGCCCTGCGCCGGCCAACACCGGGGTCATCTATCGTCGCACCGACTTGAATCCTCCGGTAGATTTCCCGGCCGATGCCAAATCTGTGCGTGATACCATGCTCTGTACGTGTCTGGTCAATGAGCATGATGTGCGGATTTCAACCGTAGAGCACCTTAATGCTGCTCTGGCGGGCTTAGGTATCGATAACATCGTTATTGAAGTTAACGCCCCGGAAATCCCGATTATGGATGGCAGTGCCGCTCCGTTCGTTTACCTGCTGCTTGATGCAGGTATTGAAGAACTGAGCAGCGCCAAAAAATTTGTTCGCATCAAAGAGACCGTTCGTGTCGAAGATGGCGATAAGTGGGCTGAGTTTAAGCCGTATAATGGTTTTACGTTGGATTTCACCATCGACTTTAACCATCCGGCGATCGACTCCAGCACGCAGCGCTACGCGATGAACTTCTCTGCGGATGCGTTCATGCGCCAGATCAGCCGCGCGCGTACTTTCGGCTTCATGCGTGATATCGAATATCTGCAGTCCCGCGGCCTGTGCCTGGGCGGCAGCTTCGATTGTGCCATCGTTGTTGACGATTATCGCGTATTGAACGAAGACGGCCTGCGTTTTGAAGACGAATTCGTTCGTCACAAAATGCTCGACGCGATTGGTGACTTGTTCATGTGTGGTCACAACATTATTGGTGCATTCACCGCGTTTAAATCCGGTCATGCACTGAATAACAAACTATTGCAGGCAGTCCTGGCAAAACAGGAAGCCTGGGAATATGTGACCTTCCAGGACGATGCAGAACTGCCGTTGGCGTTCAAAGCACCTTCGACTGTACTGGCATAACGACATACGCTGTCGCATAAATTCGACTGGTAAATCTGGCACTCTCTCCGGCCAGGTGAGCCAGTCGTTTTTTTATCTTCCGATTGCAAAACCACCTTATCTGAAGCGACTTTTTCCCCACCGACAGATTAAAACACCGTTCGATCGCTGCTTTCTTAAGCATATTTACCCGCGACTTGCTGTCATTACTGCTGTGGAGCGTACGCTTTAATGGTAATATTTATGCGCAAAAAAAATGGTTTTGCATTTGTAACCCCAAACGCAGGGTATATCAGGTGGCAATAACGTGAGTGGAATACTGACGCGTTGGCGACAGTTAGGCAGACGGTACTTCTGGCCGCATCTCCTGTTGGGGATGGTCGCGGCTAGCTTTGGCCTGCCTGCGCTCGGTAATGCTGCTGAACCTAATACTCCCGCGAAGGCGACCGCTAGCAATCACGATCAATCTGCCAAAGTTAACTTTAGCCAGCTTGCTTTGCTGGAGGCGACCAATCGCCGCCCGAACTTTACCGTTGACTACTGGCATCAGCATGCCATTCGTACGGTCATTCGCCATCTTTCTTTTGCTATGGCTCCTCAGGCGCTGCCTGTTGCCGAAGAGCCGTTGCCAATCCAGGCGCACCATCTTGCGTTACTGAATACGCTCAGTGCGATGCTGACGCAAGAAGGCAGACCGCCCGCGGCCGTGAGTCGCGTGACATATGCCCATTTTACCTCTCAGGCCGCATTTAGCGTTCCGGTCTGGATCAGCCAGCTGCAGGGTATCCGCGCTGGCCCTCAACGCCTCAGCTAAAAAAGAACCTTCCAACTTATAATTTTTGACTCCGCACCGCGGGGCGTTTGAGATTTTATTATGCTAATCAAATTATTAACAAAAGTATTCGGTAGCCGTAACGAGCGTACGCTGCGTCGTATGCGTAAAGTGGTCAATGTCATCAATGCAATGGAACCGGAGATGGAAAAACTCTCCGATGATGAACTGAAAGCGAAGACCGCTGAATTCCGCGCCCGTCTGGAAAAAGGCGCCAGCGTTGAAAGCCTGATCCCGGAAGCCTTCGCGGTGGTCCGCGAAGCGAGTAAGCGTGTGTTCGGCATGCGTCATTTCGACGTACAGCTGCTGGGTGGTATGGTGCTTAACGATCGCTGCATCGCGGAAATGCGTACCGGTGAAGGTAAAACCCTGACCGCAACGCTGCCAGCCTACCTCAACGCCTTAAGCGGGAAAGGTGTACACGTGGTTACCGTGAACGACTACCTGGCTCAGCGTGACGCCGAAAATAACCGCCCGCTGTTTGAATTCCTCGGCATGACCGTGGGTATCAACATGTCTGGCCTGCCTGCGCCAGCCAAGCGTGAAGCCTACAATGCCGATATTACTTACGGTACCAACAACGAATACGGCTTTGACTACCTGCGCGACAACATGGCGTTTAGTCCGGAAGAGCGCGTTCAGCGTAAACTGCACTATGCGCTGGTCGATGAAGTCGACTCCATCCTGATCGATGAAGCGCGTACGCCGCTGATCATTTCCGGTCCGGCTGAAGACAGCTCGGAAATGTATAAAAAAGTGAACAAAATCATCCCGCACCTGATTCGTCAGGAGAAGGACGATTCCGACACGTTCCAGGGGGAAGGCCACTTCTCTGTTGATGAGAAAGCGCGCCAGGTCAACCTGACCGAACGTGGTCTGGTACTGATTGAAGAGCTGTTGGTTAACGAAGGCATTATGGATGAGGGCGAGTCGCTGTACTCTCCGGGCAACATTATGCTGATGCACCACGTGACTGCTGCACTGCGCGCGCACGTGCTGTTTACCCGCGACGTTGACTATATCGTGAAAGACGGCGAAGTTATCATCGTCGACGAACACACCGGTCGTACCATGCAGGGCCGCCGCTGGTCCGATGGTCTGCACCAGGCTGTTGAAGCCAAAGAAGGCGTAGATATCCAAAACGAGAACCAGACGCTGGCATCCATTACCTTCCAGAACTACTTCCGTTTGTACGAAAAACTGGCCGGTATGACCGGTACAGCAGATACTGAAGCCTTTGAATTCAGCTCCATCTACAAACTGGATACCGTTGTTGTGCCGACCAACCGCCCGATGATCCGTAAGGATTTACCGGATCTGGTGTACATGACTGAAGCGGAAAAAATTCAGGCGATCATTGAAGATATTAAAGAGCGTACCGCAAATGGCCAGCCGGTGCTGGTTGGTACTATCTCTATTGAAAAATCGGAAGTGGTTTCTAATGAGCTGAACAAGGCGGGTATCAAACACAACGTTCTGAACGCCAAGTTCCACGCCAACGAAGCCGCAATCGTCGCCCAGGCGGGTTATCCGTCCGCCGTGACTATCGCGACAAACATGGCAGGTCGTGGTACCGATATCGTGCTGGGAGGTAGCTGGCAAGCGGAAATTGCCGAGCTGGAGGACCCGACTCCAGAACAAATCGCGCAGATCAAAGCCGAGTGGCAGGTTCGCCATGATGCGGTGTTAGCAGCAGGTGGTTTACATATTATCGGTACCGAGCGTCACGAATCTCGTCGTATAGATAACCAGCTGCGTGGTCGTTCTGGTCGTCAGGGGGATGCGGGGTCTTCTCGTTTCTATCTGTCGATGGAAGATGCGCTGATGCGTATTTTTGCTTCTGACCGCGTGTCCGGCATGATGCGTAAACTGGGCATGAAGCCTGGTGAAGCGATTGAACACCCGTGGGTGACTAAAGCGATTGCAAACGCGCAGCGTAAAGTAGAAAGCCGCAACTTCGATATTCGTAAGCAACTGCTGGAATATGATGACGTTGCCAATGACCAGCGTCGCGCAATCTACACCCAGCGTAACGAACTGCTGGACGTAACTGACGTTAGCGAAACCATTAATAGCATCCGTGAGGATGTCTTCAAAGCGACGATTGATGCCTATATTCCGCCGCAGTCTCTGGAAGAAATGTGGGATATCCCGGGTCTGCAGGAACGTCTGAAAAACGACTTCGATCTGGAAATGCCTATTTCAGAGTGGCTGGATAAAGAGCCTGAGCTGCATGAGGAAACGCTGCGCGAACGTATTCTGGCAAACGCCATCGAAGTTTATCAGCGTAAAGAAGAAGTTGTGGGCGCGGAGATGATGCGTCACTTCGAAAAAGGCGTGATGCTGCAAACTCTCGATTCTCTGTGGAAAGAGCACCTTGCGGCGATGGATTACCTGCGTCAGGGTATCCACCTGCGTGGTTATGCGCAAAAAGATCCGAAGCAGGAATACAAGCGTGAATCCTTCTCTATGTTTGCATCAATGCTGGAATCACTGAAGTACGAAGTGATCAGTACCCTGAGCAAAGTTCAGGTACGTATGCCTGAAGAAGTAGAAGCGATGGAGCAGCAACGTCGTGAAGACGCTGAACGTTTAGCGCAGATGCAGCAGTTGAGCCATAAGGGTGACGATTCTGCCGCGGCAGAAGAGCTGGCAGCACAAACTGGCGATCGTAAAGTGGGTCGTAACGATCCGTGTCCTTGCGGTTCCGGCAAAAAGTACAAACAGTGCCATGGCCGCCTGAGTTAAGAAAATAACTTACTGAAAAGGCGCAGAATTCTGCGCCTTTTTTATGGACGATAAAGATGAAAATACTGCAGATCGCTGTCGGGATTATTCGCAACCAGCACCATGAAATTTTTATAACCCAGCGTGCGGCTGATGCCCACATGGCCAATAAGCTGGAGTTCCCCGGCGGGAAAATTGAAGCGGGCGAAACGCCGGAGCAGGCGCTGATTCGCGAGTTACAGGAAGAAGTAGGCATTACGCCGACTCAAAGCTCACTGTTCGAAAAGCTGGAGTACCAGTTTCCGGACCGGCATATCACTCTGTGGTTCTGGCTGGTTGAAAGCTGGGAAGGCGAACCGTGGGGGAAAGAGGGGCAACCGGCGCAGTGGATTGCGCAAGATGCTCTGAATGCAGAAGATTTTCCGCCTGCGAATGCGCCGGTAATTGAAAAGCTGATTGCTGGATAAAGGTGTTCGTAGGCCGGATTAGGCAACCCCACCATCCGGCAAATTAGGGCGGGGTCGCTACGCTTGCCCGCCTTACGTTTTAGCTGAATTACTTCTGCTCTTCACTCCAGTCGTCGTTTTCCGACAGATCACCAGAGCTTGGGATACGTTTCTCTTCTGCGGCCCACTCACCCAGATCGATTAACTGGCAGCGCTTGCTGCAGAATGGGCGAAACGGGCTGACTTCACCCCACACTACGGGTTTGCCGCAGGTTGGGCAGTTGACGATGGTTTGTTCAGACATGTTGACTCCTTAACAGCACGCCAGATCAAAATCGAGACGCTCAGGCACCTGGCCATTCTCGCTATCCAGCGGCATAAAGCGAATAGCAAAGCGGCTCTTATGACCAGAAATTTGCGGATAAAGCTGCGAATCAAGCGGCAGCTGCAAGCGAAGCAGATCGGCATCTTCGCCGTTGTCCTGATAAAAACCATTCAAGCTGGTTTGCTTACGGAATGGCGCAGAGTTGCGAATTAAATCCAGCACCAGCGACAGTGCCTGATTGAGCGGATTCAGACTTGCAAGCCATGTTTCAACCTGCGCGTCGCGATGCGACTGCGGTAGATGTAACCAAATATGCAGGGTCGGCAGATCGAAACTGCAGCATCCGCCAGGAATGCTTAAACGCTGACGTACAAGGCCAATTAGACGATCTTCGCGCAGCGTCTGTCCAATGCGCGGAGCCGAAATCAGAATGCTGCCCGCGCTTTTTAACTGCTGGCGCAATGCGTCGATCCTGTTTTGATCGACGCCGGGAACTTCAACCCAGGCCTGGAGTTTACGCTGTTGTCTTTCCAGCTCTTTGAGGAGTTCGGTACGGACTTCGCCGCGTTCAAAGACATCCAGTAAGTCTCCGATGTTGCGGAAAAAATGCAGTGCGCCTGCATGGTCCGCTATGGGTACATTAACGGAGAGCTGTTGGATTAAAAACTCAATGCGCAGCCATGTACGCATCTTCTCATTGAGAGGGTGTTCAAAAAGGACCTGGGTGTGCATTACGGTTTTTCCTGTGAGACAAACTGCAACGCGCATTGCAGATAGAGCGCGTGCAGGCGGGCGACATCCGAGGCGATGGCCTCCGGTGCGCCATTATTATCAATAACATCGTCTGCCACGGCCAGACGCGCTTCGCGCGTTGCCTGGGCAGCAAGAATTTGTTCAACATGCTCACGCGTGACGTCATCGCGCTGCATAGTGCGTCTGAGCTGTGTCTCGGGGGTAACATCCACCACGAGTACGCGGTTGGCTTTTTTATACAGCGAATTTTCCACCAGCAAAGGTACAACCCACAACAGATAAGGGGAGGTTGCTTGCTGAAACTGGCGCTGCGTTTCCTGCTGAATAAGCGGATGGAGCAGGGCATTCAGCCAGCTTTTCTCCTCAGGACTGGAAAAAATGCGTTCGCGTAAAATGCGTCGCTGCAACGATCCGTCGGCAGCTATAACTTCGGTACCAAAATGTTCTTCGATCGCCTTAAGGGCTGGGGTACCGGGTTCAACCACCTGGCGCGCAATAATATCTGCATCAATGACGTTTATTCCGAGGTCAGCGAACGCATTTGCAACGGTACTTTTACCACTGCCAATGCCGCCGGTTAAGGCTACCGTATACCTCATAGATGCAGATCCTGGAGTTTAAGTTTGATTATCAAACAGTTAAAAGTTAAGCGTGCGACGGCGAGGCTGCAGGATTAACCTACTATTCGCCAGGTAAATTTATGGGATTGTAGCGTAAAAAAAGAGAATTTCGCAGTCTTGCGCGGCATTGATTAGTGCGTATGATAGCGTCACTGGAGTTGTGAGTTTCGATTTTTCGCCATTAACCCCAGGAATCCGCACATGCGTATCGAAGAAGATCTGAAGTTAGGTTTCAAAGACGTTCTTATCCGCCCTAAGCGTTCTACTCTCAAAAGCCGTTCCGATGTTGAGCTGGAACGTCAATTTACCTTTAAGCACTCAGGTCAGACCTGGTCCGGCGTACCGATTATTGCCGCGAACATGGACACTGTCGGGACGTTTGCCATGGCAACGGCGCTGGCATCCTTCGACATCCTGACTGCGGTACACAAACACTATTCTGTTGAAGACTGGGCTGCTTTCATCGCAGAGAGCTCTGCTGATGTGCTCAAACATGTAATGGTTTCAACCGGTACCTCTGATGCCGATTTCGAAAAAACCAAACAGATTCTGGCGCTCAACCCGGCGCTGAACTTTATCTGCATTGATGTGGCAAATGGCTACTCAGAGCATTTTGTTCAGTTTGTGTCGAAAGCGCGTGAAGCATGGCCGACAAAAACAATTTGTGCGGGCAATGTGGTTACTGGAGAAATGTGTGAAGAGCTGGTACTTTCCGGCGCGGACATTGTTAAAGTCGGCATTGGCCCGGGTTCTGTATGTACCACACGTGTAAAAACCGGCGTTGGCTACCCACAGCTTTCTGCGGTTATTGAATGTGCCGATGCAGCTCACGGTCTGGGCGGCATGATTGTCAGTGACGGCGGCTGCACAATGCCGGGTGACGTGGCAAAAGCGTTCGGCGGTGGCGCGGACTTCGTTATGCTCGGCGGTATGTTGGCCGGTCATGAAGAAAGCGGCGGAAAAATTGTTGAAGAGAACGGTGAGAAATTCATGCTGTTCTACGGCATGAGCTCTGAATCAGCCATGACGCGTCACGTCGGTGGTGTTGCACAATACCGCGCTGCGGAAGGTAAAACCGTTAAGTTGCCTCTGCGTGGCCCGGTTGATAACACTGCACGCGATATCCTTGGTGGCCTGCGTTCTGCCTGTACCTATGTCGGTGCATCTCGCCTGAAAGAACTGACCAAACGTACAACGTTTATTCGTGTACAGGAACAAGAAAACCGCGTTTTCAATAGCCTGTAAGAACAGGTAGTACTATGACATGCCGGATAAGCTGTGCGCCATCCGGCATTTGAATTTATCCCCCCCCGCTCATCGCATCTCCTAAATGAAAAATCGGCAAATACATCGCAACGACCAGCGTACCGATTATCAGCCCCGTAATGACCAGTAACGCAGGCTCGAGTAGTGCAGCCAGATTCTCTGCCTGAGACAATGTTTTCTCGCCGTGGTGATAGGCGAGATTACGCAGCATTACATCCAGCGAGCCGGAAGCCTCACCTGTTCTGACCAACTGTATGCACAATGGGCTGAATTCACCGCAATTTTTGAGTGCTAACCAGACCGGTTTTCCGGCGCTGATGTCGTGATGTACCTGCGCTAAGCGTTGCGACCAGAAAGGGTTGGCCAACGTTTCAGTGACGCTCTCAAGGCCTTGCAGAAAAGGAATACCTGCATTTTGCGTTAACGCCAGAACAGTGAAGATCTGCGTGAGCTTTTGCCCTCTCACCATCGGCCCTATGACCGGGAAGCCGAGCAGCAATTTCTGGCGCAGAGTGAGCCAGTATGGCTTCTGCTTCATCAGGTGATATGCCGCACCCGCTACCAGGATGAATGCTCCCGCCAGCCATCCCCATTGGCTGCTAAAATGCGCGATGGCAATAATCCACTGAGTGAGTGCCGGTAGCGGGGTGTTAAACGTCTGGTAAATGGCGGCAAACTCAGGGAGTACAAACTGCAGCATCGCGAATACCACCATCACTGCCATCGTGATGATGAATATCGGATAGCGTAGGGCTTTTTTAACTTTATCCGCCAGTTGCTGTTGATTCTTCTGCTGGCGAGCGAGTTCAAAGCAGCAGTCGTCCAGCTTACCCGTAAGCTCTCCGGTACGGATCATTGCCTGATAAAGAGGCGGAAAAACGTGTTGCCACTGAGATAGCGAGGTGGAGAGAGAAATACCCTGTTCCATATCGTGAGCCAGCGTGCGCAGTAGCGCTTGCCATTGGCTGCTGGGATGCTGTTCAGCCAACAAAGCTAAACTTGCCGAGAGTGTTAGCCCTGCTTTCAGCAACGTCGCCAGTTGATGTATGGTTTCAGCGCTTTTTTCACGGCTCCATTGTGAGGCTTTGACACGCATACGATTAATGCGCAGCGGCGTAATATGCCGTTGCTCGAGAGCAAGCATCAATGAGGGGCGGGTATCGGCCCAAAGTACGCCTTCCAGTGGATTACCTTCGTTGCTAATACCTTGCCAGCGCCAAAGCAGTTTAGCTGACATGGGGCATGCCCAGTACGCGTACCAACTCTTCAAATGTTGTTAACCCTTGTTCGACGGCCTTGCAACCATTTTCGAAAAGCGTGCTCATCCCCAGTTGCTGAGCATTCGATTCCACTCCGTCTACGGACGTACCGTTGGCGATGCTCTGGCGCAATGCAGGTGTAACGGGGAGAACTTCAAACAATGCCGTACGGCCATAAAATCCGTGATAGCAATGTTGGCAGCCCGGAGCCTTCCAACGAGGCAGTGGCGTAGGCCAGATCGCTTCCGGGAGCATGATCGGCGTTTCCAGACGTTGTCGGCAATGGGGACACAATTTTCTCACCAACCGCTGCGCAATAACGAGCGTCAGCGCGGAGGCGATCATCCAGCGTGCAACCCCCATTTGCTGCAAGCGTATTAGTGTTTCTGTGGTGGAATTGGTATGCAGTGTTGATAGAACCAGATGACCGGTTTGTGCGGCTTTAAGGGCTATTTCAGCCGTTTCGCCATCACGGATTTCACCCACCATGATAATGTCGGGATCCTGACGCAGCAGCGCGCGCAATACTCCCTGAAAAGTGAGACCGGCACGTGGATGAATTTGTGTTTGGTTAAGACCTGCGATCGGGATCTCTACTGGATCTTCCACGCTACAGAGGTTAACGTCCGGAGTGTTTCGGGTCTGCAGCGCACTGTACAGCGTGACCGTTTTACCGCTTCCGGTCGGTCCGGTGACCAGAATCAGCCCCTGAGGCTGCTGCAACGCTTGTGAAAATGCTGCCAGCTGCGCGTCCTGCATTCCCAGCGCGGTGATTTCCAGCGCTTGATCGACCTGATGCAGTAGCCGTAGCACCACTTTTTCGCCAAAGCGACAGGGCAGGGTGGCGATGCGAAACGAGACCGGCTCTCCTGAAATCTCAACGGTAAACTGGCCGTCTTGCGCAAGTCGGTGCTCGGCAATATCCAGACTGCCTAAAACTTTTAGTCTGGCAGTGATGGCGATACCCATCTCGGTCGTGACGTCCGGTAAAGCATGCAGTACGCCATCCACACGTAATCTGATGCGATAGTGATTTTCCGCTGGCTCAAAATGAATATCAGAAGCCCGTTGCACCAGAGCGGATTGAAACGTCTGATTCAGCAAATCTGCTGCGCTGGCGCTGCTTTTCGTGACCACTGCCGGGAGCATTTTCTGTGGCGTATGCGTGTGGCCTTCCATTTGTTGACGCGTCCAGCAGACGATGTCGATACGTCGGGTGGTGGCAAAATGCAGTGCGTCCAGCAATTCGTGGGACGGAGCGTCCACGACGGCGATGTGCACCACTTCATTGTCTGCATCCAGTAATATTCCCTGATGACGTTGGCACAGCGCCGTAAGTTGGGTGGTATTCATCTCTTTTCCTTAATTAATATCGAAACGGAAAACATCTTCACAGGCCTGTTGCAATGCGCTGTCATTCTGGATAACGCAGTTACGGCTCCAGCCGGTAATACCGTTGGCATTGTCCCAACCCGGCGTCATGGTGATGCTTAACCCGTTCAGGCTTTCTTGTCCGCTGAGGCTGACCACTCCTTTTTCAACGCTCATGGCGGAGACATAACGGGTGGTGGCTGGAGAAGGGATGCCATTCGTTCCGGCATCACAGGTTGTTGTTCCGCCATGCTCCAGCGCACAGAGCTCAACCGCCGTGCGATAGGGAACAAAGGTTTGCAGCATGTCTGTTAACGCGGCTTTGCGCAGATAGTTTTGATAAGCCGGAATACCGATGGCGCTAAGGATGGCAATAATGCCAATGACCACCATGAGTTCGATAAGTGTGAAGCCTCGTTGCTTGTCCATCGTTCGCTCCTTGAGTTAGCTGGCGCTACTTTGGCAAACGCTCGGGGTCACGGCGAGAGGCAAAAAACAGAACGGGAAGGCGGGTTCCGAGGATTTTTATGAAATTACAGAGTCAGACAACGTATTTGCGAAGAGGCTCGAAGAAACAGCCGTATGGCGGCGTAAACGCTTATCCGGCCGATAGAAAAACCGGCGTGATGGGCCCGATAAGTGAAAGTACTATCGGGCTAAACCATCAGTAATTAGCGAAAACGCATAGAGAGATCGAGCGCGCGAACATGCTTGGTCAGCGCGCCAACAGAGATGAAATCCACGCCGGTTTCAGCAAATTCGCGCAGAGTTTCATGAGTGACGTTACCCGACACTTCCAGACGCGCCTGGCCGTTGGTGCGTTTTACCGCTTCCCGCATTTGGTCAGTTTCGAAGTTATCGAGCATGATGATGTCGGCCCCTGCTTTCAGCGCGTCGTCCAGTTCATCCAGGCTTTCTACTTCGACTTCAACCGGCACATCCGGGTGCAGCCAGAAGGCTTTTTCAACGGCCTGACGTACCGAACCTGAAGCAATAATGTGGTTTTCTTTAATCAGGAAAGCGTCAGAAAGGCCCAGACGATGATTCGCGCCGCCGCCGCATAATACGGCGTATTTCAGCGCAGTACGCAGCCCCGGCAGAGTTTTACGTGTATCCAGCAGTTGGGTTTTTGTTCCCGCCAGCAGGTCGACATATTTACGCACCTCGCTCGCCACACCCGAAAGCGTCTGTACAAAATTAAGCGCGGTACGTTCGCCGGTTAGCAGTACGCGGGAAGGGCCGTCCAGTTCAAATAGCGGCTGATTGGCCTTAATGCTGTCGCCATCTTCGACATGCCAGATGATGTTGACATCATCGCCAGCCAGTTGAATAAAGACCTCTTCCACCCAACGTTTTCCACAAAAAACGCCATCTTCGCGGGTGATCACGGTGGCGTGGGAGCGCATCTCCGCGGGTAAAAGCTGTGCGGTGATATCGTTATTGGCATCAACTTCTCCGCCTAAATCTTCACGCAGCGCCTGAGCTACAGCGGCAGGGATATCCAGATTTATGCGTTCCAACAGCGCGTCACGTCGGTAGTCAGGGTTATAGCGGCGAGGCGGCATGATAAAACTCCAAATTGCTAACGAATCATAAGGTGGAAACATGCTACCCTGAACCTGATATGAGCACCACCAATAAGGAGATTCTGCATGTTGTTAGACGAGGGCTGGCTGGCAGAGGCGCGACGCGTTCCCTCTCCTCATTACGATTGCCGCCCAGATGACGAAAACCCTTCTCTGCTGGTGGTGCATAATATCAGCCTGCCGCCCGGCGAGTTTGGCGGCCCGTGGATCGATGCGCTGTTTACGGGCACGATTGATCCCAATGCCCATCCTTATTTTGCCGGGATCGCCCATTTGCGCGTTTCGGCACATTGTTTAATTCGCCGTGACGGTGAAATTGTGCAGTATGTCCCCTTTGATAAACGCGCCTGGCATGCTGGCGTGTCGAACTATCAAGGCCGCGAACGCTGTAATGATTTCTCAATTGGTATTGAGCTGGAAGGGACGGATACGCTGGCCTATACCGATGCGCAGTATCAGCAACTGGCAGCCGTGACGAATGCCCTGATTACGCGTTATCCGGCCATTGCCAACAACATGACAGGACATTGCAATATTGCGCCCGAGCGTAAGACCGATCCCGGGCCCTCTTTTGACTGGGCAAGGTTTCGCGCCCTGGTCACCCCCTCGTCGCACAAGGAGATGACATGACGCTGTTTACAACATTACTGGTGTTGATTGTTGAACGCCTGTTTAAGCTGGGTGAGCACTGGCAGCTTGATCACCGGGTTGAAGCTTTTTTCCGCCGGGTGAAGCATTTTTCGATGATGCGTACGGTAGGCATGGCCCTTATTGCGATGGGGGTGACGTTCCTGCTGCTGCGCGCACTTCAAGGCCTGTTGTTTAACGTGCCTTTGCTGGTGGCGTGGATCTTAATTGGTTTGCTGTGCATCGGCGCTGGCAAGACGCGTCTTCATTATCATGCCTATCTGAACGCGGCTGCTCGCGATGACGCTCACGCCCGTGAAGCGATGGCCAGCGAGCTGACCCTGATTCATGGGATTCCGCCTGAGTGCGATGAGCGTGAGTTCTTGCGCGAACTGCAGAACGCGCTGTTATGGAACAACTTTCGCTTTTATCTGGCGCCGTTATTCTGGCTGATTGTCGGTGGCCCGTGGGGACCGGTGACGCTGGTGGGTTATGCCTTTCTACGTGCCTGGCAGTCCTGGCTGGCGCGCTATCAGACGCCGCACCAGCGTTTGCAATCAGGTATCGATGCGATCCTGCATGTGCTGGACTGGATCCCGGTGCGCCTGGCGGGTGTCGTCTATGCGCTGCTGGGGCACGGCGAGAAGGCGTTGCCTGCCTGGTTTGCGTCGCTGGCGGATCTGCATACTTCGCAATATCAGGTGCTTACTCGCCTTGCGCAGTTTTCTTTAGCGCGTGAACCACATACCGATAAAGTCGCAACGCCAAAAGCCGCGGTTTCGATGGCGAAGAAGACCTCGTTTGTGGTGGTGGTGGTCATTGCCGTGTTGACCATTTATGGCACATTAATTTAAGCCATTATTGGTGGATGGCGCTGCGCTTATCCGTCGAGGAAAAAAATTGGCCCGGTCGCTTTGTGCTTGCGGGCCAATCTTTCAAAGCGTATCAGCAGGCGGGATGCCAAAATCTGGCATCCCGTTTTCGTTCCAGCGCACCAGCTTCAGACGAGTGTGGCGGTTTGGATCGTATAGCGGATCGCCCTCGATTTCAGTGTAATTTCTCGCGTGGTACACCAGCACATCTTCACCTTCCGGCGTTTGCGTAAAGCTGTTGTGCCCCGGCCCGTATTGGCGGTTTTCGTAGCTGGTGGTAAAGACCGGGCGCGGCGATTTGTGCCAGTTCTGCGGGTTGAGCGGATCGGCATTGAGATCAATCCACAATAATCCCATACAGTAGTTCTCATCGGTGGCGCTGGCGGAATAGCTGATAAACAGCTTGTCACCGTGAACCATGACGGCCGGGCCTTCGTTGACCCAAAAACCCCGGCATTCCCAGTCATACTCTGGATGACTGAGCATTACCGGCTCGCCTTTAATCGTCCATGGATTTTCCAGTTCGGCGAGATAGATATTGGAGTTTCCGGCGATATCGGGGGATTTCTGCGCCCACAGATACCACTGTTTTCCCTGATGGTTAAAGGTGGTGGCATCGAGCGCGAAGGTATCAAACTGCGTTTTAATCTGCCCTTTCTCTGTCCATTGGCCGGTCAGCGGATCGGCGTCTGCACATTCGAGCGCAAACATACGGTGCTGGAACATCCCCAGCTTGTCGAGTGCCTGTGTGTGGGCGGCGGCAAAATAGATGTACCACTTGCCTGCCAGATGATGGATCTCAGGTGCCCAGATCAGTTGGCTCATGGGGCCGTTTTCTGGTTTGCGCCAGACGACAACCGGGATAGCGGTGCGTAACCCTTCCAGCGAGTCCGCCCGGCGGATCTCCAGACGATCGTATTCGGGCACTGAAGCAATGAAATAGTAGTGGCTACCGTCACGTAAAATAAACGGGTCAGCACGCTGTTCAATAAAGGGGTTTGGCCACTGATTCATTAGGCTTTCCTTACGTTTTCAGTCGTTTTTATATCGTGGTACTCATTCAGTTCACGGTAGTTGGCGCGGCGCTTTTCTAAATCTGTCTGGATTTGTTGCATAAACTCGCGGTCAACTTTCAGCAGACGAACTACGCCTGCGGTAATCAGGTAGCCTACACCCGGTATGATGGTAAACAGCAGCATAATACCGTTAATGGCGGAGTCGCTTTGCGCTTTCGCCCCTGCGTCGTAGCCGTACCAGGAGAGCAGGAAACCAACCATCGCTCCGGCAATCGCCAGGCCCAGTTTCAGGAAGAACAGGTTGCCGGAGAAGCTGATTCCGGTGATACGTTGACCGGTTTTCCACTCGCCGTAGTCATCGACATCTGCCATCAGCGACCAGTGCAGTGGGGATGGGATCTGGTGCAGAATGTTGAGCAGGAAGTAAAGCACCATAATCATCATGGTGGCTTTAGGATCGAAGAAGTAAAACGCGCCGGAGAAAATCGCCAGGATGATATTGGTCCAGAAGAAGACTTTCAGTTTGCACCAGCGATCGGTTAACACCTTCGCCAGCATGCTGCCGATCATCATGCCCACAACGCCAAGGCTGATAAACAGCGTTGCGAACTGCGTGCTTTGCTGCATAACCCAGGTTACGTAGTACATGGTGGCAGCCATGCGAATAAAGCCCGGACAGACGTTGCACAGGGTTAACAGCAGGATTTTTACCCACTGATCGTTCTTCCATACGTCTTTCAGGTCGGCTTTTAAATCGTCGTTAGTCGGGACGGCAGGACGTACGCGCTCACGGACGGTTGCAAAGCAAAACAGGAACATACACATGCCGATGAAGGCCAGCACTGCCATCGCCATCTGATAGCCTTTAGCTTTATCTTCCCCGCCAAACCAGTCCGCCATTGGCAGCAAGGTGAGGGAGAGCAGCAGGGTTGCAATTCCTACCAACACAAAGCGATATGACTGGCAGGCGACACGTTCCTTTGGATCGTTAGTGATGACGCTGCCGAGCGAGCAGTAAGGGATATTGATCGCCGTATAGGTGATAGAGAGCAGGAAGTAGGTGACGAACGCATAGATTACTTTGCTGTTATATGTCCACTCAGGGGTGGTAAACATGAGTACGCTAAATAATGCGTATGGGAAAGCCATCCACAAAAGCCATGGACGAAATCGACCATATTTGCTGCGGGTGCGGTCGGCCATCGCGCCCATAATAGGGTCGGTAACGGCATCTATAACGCGTACTGAGAGCAGTAACACGCCGACCAGGGCCGGTGCCAGGCCAAAAATATCTGTGTAAAAATAGTTAACAAACAACATGATGGCGCCAAAGATGATGTTGCATCCGGCGTCGCCCATTCCATAGCCGATCTTTTCTTTCACCGTGAGCTTACTGGTTTCCATCAACTGCACTCCATTAATAAGATATGGAGATAATTATTGTCTGGGAGAGGTGTTTTTGCGTTGCAGTATAACGCCAGTGATATGGACGAAACAGTCGTGAGTGGGAAAGTGTGAGGCAGGTAACAACCCCCACCTGATGCAGGTGGGGGGAGGGAGAATTAATGCGCTTTAGCTACTTTGGCGGTTTTCTGTTTGCACAAATAGCCGATGCCAAGAATGGCAATCCATACCGGGATTAAGTACACCGAAATCGCCATGCCCGGCGTCATCAGCATAATCACCAGCACTGCAGCCATGAAAATCAGACATACCCAGTTCCCAAGCGGATAGAGCAGCGCCGGGAAACGGGTGGTAACGCCTTGCTGCTGTTTGGCTTTGCGGAACTTCATGTGCGCCAGGCTAATCATTGCCCAGTTGATCACCAGTGCGGAAACCACTAGCGCCATCAGCAGGCCAAAGGCGGATTCCGGTGCCAGATAGTTGATCAGTACACACAGAGCCGTAACCAGCGCGGAGACCAGAATGGTGTTCACCGGTACGCCGCGTTTGTCGACGTTCATCAGCGCTTTTGGCGCGTTGCCCTGCTGTGCCAGACCGAACAGCATACGGCTGTTGCAGTATACGCAGCTGTTATAGACAGAAAGGGCAGCGGTCAGCACTACGATGTTCAGAGCATTGGCAACAAAGGTGTCGCCCAGCTCGTGGAAAATAAGGACAAACGGGCTGGTATCAGCCGTGACGCGCGTCCACGGCATCAGGGAAAGCAGAACAGCCAGCGAACCTACATAGAAAATCAGGATACGGTAGATAACCTGGTTGGTTGCTTTGGGAATGCTTTGCTCCGGGTTATCGGCTTCTGCTGCGGTGATCCCGACCAGCTCCAGCCCACCGAAAGAGAACATAATAATAGCCATCATCATCACCAGACCGGTGAAGCCGTGCGGCAGGAAGCCCCCCTGGCTCCACAGGTTACTGACGCTGGCCTGCGGGCCGCCGTTGCCGCTAAACAACAACCAGCCGCCGAACAGAATCATCGCAACCACGGCAATGACTTTAATAATGGCGAACCAGAACTCCATTTCCCCAAACACTTTCACGTTGGTCAGGTTGATGGCGTTGATCAGCACGAAGAAGGCTGCAGCAGAAACCCAGGTGGGGATATCCGGATACCAGAACTGGATGTATTTACCTACGGCAGTCAGTTCAGCCATGGCAACCAGGACGTACAGTACCCAATAGTTCCAGCCAGAAGAGAAACCCGCGAAACCGCCCCAGTATTTATAAGCAAAGTGGCTAAAGGAGCCTGCAACCGGCTCTTCAACCACCATTTCACCTAACTGACGCATAATCAAAAAGGCGATAAAGCCGGCAATTGCGTAACCCAGAATAATACCCGGTCCTGCAGACTGGATAACAGATGCGCTACCGAGGAATAACCCGGTACCAATCGCGCCACCCAGCGCGATTAGCTGTATATGGCGGTTCTTAAGACCGCGCTTGAGCTGATCGCCATGCTGTTGACTTTCCATCATTAAACCTCGTGTGTGGTTTTACTCTTCATATTTCGAGTACTTATTTTTTGAACTACGCAGCAATGCGTGTGTAAGTATGCAATTCCGTTTGTTGTATTTATTTGTTTACAGATGCTTTAGATAAAATGTTGCCTCAATGCTTTTGTCTTGATCAGAATAATGATATGCGAGCGCGAATGCACCTGCTTTATGCGGGCAAGATGACGAGTTGAATAAAAAGAAACCATTTGTAAATGCGAGTTTATCTACCACAAAATTTCCATTTTGAATTTTTATTCACTAATTGTGGCTAATGTGTCGATAAATAATCAGGTGAATCGGTTCAGATGAGATATTTTTTCGTTTCAATTCCGTTAAAACTACCCCGTGGTGGGTAAATTTAACATTTGTGCATAGTTACATGTTTGAAACGTTATTTCTGTAATGTTGTTAAAATATGCCCCCTTTACTGATTTCAATCAAAACCTGTATGGACAGAAGGTGAATACTTTGTTACTTTAGCGTCAAGAACATGAAATTGGTAAGACCAATTGACTCCGGGCAAATGGCTTAAGACAGGAAATCATGGCCTACAGCAAAATCCGCCAACCAAAACTCTCCGATGTGATTGAGCAGCAGCTGGAGTTTTTAATTCTTGAGGGGACACTTCGCCCCGGAGAAAAACTCCCACCGGAACGCGAGCTGGCAAAACAGTTCGACGTCTCCCGCCCCTCCTTACGCGAGGCGATCCAACGCCTTGAAGCGAAGGGGTTACTGCTTCGTCGTCAGGGCGGTGGCACTTTTGTTCAGAGCAGCCTGTGGCAGAGCTTTAGCGACCCACTGGTAGAGCTGCTCTCCGACCATCCTGAATCCCAGTTTGACCTGCTTGAGACGCGCCATGCGCTGGAAGGTATTGCAGCCTATTACGCTGCACTGCGCAGCACGGATGAAGACAAAACGCGTATCCGTGAACTCCACCATGCGATCGAGCTTGCTCAACAGTCCGGCGATCTTGACGGCGAATCTGACGCGGTACTCCAGTATCAAATTGCTGTCACCGAAGCGGCACATAATGTGGTGCTGCTCCATTTGCTAAGGTGTATGGAGCCGATGCTGGCCCAGAACGTTCGGCAAAACTTCGAATTGCTGTATGCGCGTCGCGAGATGCTGCCGCTGGTGAGCAGTCACCGTACCCGCATCTTTGAAGCAATTATCGCCGGGAAGCCTGAAGAAGCGCGTGAAGCGTCTCACCGTCACCTGGCGTTTATCGAAGAGATTCTGCTGGACAGGAGCCGTGAGGAAAGCCGTCGTGAACGCGCCTTACGCCGTCTGGAGCAACGAAAGAATTAGTGATTTTTCTGGCAGAACGTTAACCAGAAGATGTTGTAAATCAAGCGCTATCGAAAGGCGCGGCAACTAAACGCAGAACCTGTCTTATTACGCTCTCTGGTGAGAACGTAATGGGACAGGTTCCAGATAACTCAACGTATTAGATAGATAAGGAATACCCCCATGTCAGAACGTTTCCCAAATGACGTGGATCCGATCGAAACTCGCGACTGGCTACAGGCGATCGAATCGGTCATCCGTGAAGAAGGTGTTGAGCGTGCTCAGTATCTGATCGACCAACTGCTTTCAGAAGCTCGCAAAGGCGGCGTGAAAGTAGCGGCAGGTGCTGGGGCCAGCAATTATGTAAACACTATTGCCGTTGAAGATGAACCGGAATACCCGGGCAATCTGGAGCTGGAGCGTCGTATTCGTTCTGCTATCCGCTGGAACGCCATCATGACCGTACTGCGCGCGTCTAAAAAGGACCTCGAGCTGGGTGGCCACATGGCATCCTTCCAGTCCTCCGCAACGGTGTATGATGTTTGCTTCAACCACTTCTTCCGTGCACGCAACGAGCAGGATGGCGGCGATCTGGTTTACTTCCAGGGCCACATCTCTCCGGGCATCTACGCTCGCGCATTCCTGGAAGGTCGTCTGACTGAAGAGCAGATGAACAACTTCCGTCAGGAAGTACATGGCAAAGGCCTGTCTTCCTACCCGCACCCGAAACTGATGCCGGAATTCTGGCAGTTCCCGACCGTATCTATGGGTCTGGGCCCAATCGGTGCAATCTACCAGGCTAAATTCCTGAAATATCTGGAACACCGTGGCCTGAAAGATACCTCTAAACAAACCGTTTACGCCTTCCTGGGCGACGGCGAAATGGATGAGCCAGAATCTAAGGGTGCTATCACCATCGCGACCCGTGAGAAACTGGACAACCTGGTCTTTGTTATCAACTGTAACCTGCAGCGTCTTGACGGTCCGGTCACCGGTAACGGCAAGATTGTTAACGAACTGGAAGGCATCTTCGCGGGCGCTGGCTGGAACGTTATCAAAGTCATGTGGGGCGGTCGTTGGGATGAGCTGCTGCGTAAAGATACCAGCGGTAAACTGATCCAACTGATGAACGAAACCGTTGACGGCGACTACCAGACCTTTAAATCCAAAGATGGCGCATACGTACGTGAGCACTTCTTCGGTAAATACCCGGAAACCGCAGCTCTGGTTGCTGACTGGACTGACGAGCAGATTTGGGCTCTGAACCGTGGTGGTCACGATCCGAAGAAAGTCTACGCTGCACTGAAGAAAGCGCAGGAAACCAAAGGCAAAGCAACTGTAATCCTGGCCCATACCATCAAAGGTTACGGCATGGGTGACACCGCCGAAGGTAAAAACATCGCTCACCAGGTTAAGAAAATGAACATGGATGGCGTGCGTTATATCCGCGACCGTTTCAACGTTCCTGTGACCGATGAGCAGGTTGAAAACCTGTCTTACATCACCTTCCCGGAAGGTTCTGAAGAGCACACTTATCTGCACGCTCAGCGTCAGAAACTGCACGGCTATCTGCCTGCTCGTCAGCCGAACTTCACCGAGAAGCTGGAACTGCCTGCTCTGGAAGACTTCGGTGCGCTGCTGGAAGAGCAGAACAAAGAAATCTCCACCACTATCGCTTTCGTTCGTGCCCTGAACGTGATGCTGAAGAACAAGTCGATCAAAGATCGTCTGGTTCCGATCATCGCTGACGAAGCGCGTACTTTCGGTATGGAAGGTCTGTTCCGTCAGATCGGTATCTACAGCCCGAACGGTCAGCAGTACACCCCGCAGGACCGTGAGCAGGTTGCTTACTATAAAGAAGACGAGAAAGGTCAGATCCTGCAGGAAGGCATCAACGAACTGGGTGCTGGCGCATCCTGGCTGGCTGCTGCGACCTCCTACAGCACCAACGATCTGCCGATGATTCCGTTCTACATCTACTACTCCATGTTCGGGTTCCAGCGTATCGGTGACCTGTGCTGGCAGGCAGGCGACCAACAGGCTCGCGGCTTCCTGGTAGGGGGAACTTCTGGTCGTACGACGCTGAACGGCGAAGGTCTGCAGCACGAAGATGGTCACAGCCATATTCAGTCTCTGACTATCCCGAACTGTATCTCTTACGATCCGTCTTACGCGTACGAAGTTGCGGTCATCATGCACGATGGTCTGGAGCGTATGTACGGTGAGAAACAAGAGAACGTTTATTACTACATCACCACGCTGAACGAAAACTACCACATGCCGGCAATGCCAGCAGGTGCCGAGGAAGGTATCCGTAAAGGTATCTACAAACTCGAAACCCTCGAAGGTAAGAAAGGTAAAGTTCAGCTGCTGGGCTCCGGTTCTATCCTGCGTCACGTGCGTGAAGCAGCACAGATCCTGGCGAACGACTACGGTGTAGGTTCTGACGTTTACAGCGTAACCTCCTTCACTGAACTGGCGCGTGATGGCCAGGATTGTGAACGCTGGAACATGCTGCACCCGATGGAAACTCCGCGCGTTCCGTACATCGCTCAGGTGATGAACGACGCTCCGGCAGTGGCATCTACTGACTATATGAAACTGTTTGCCGAACAGGTTCGTACTTATGTACCGGCTGATGATTATCGCGTACTGGGTACTGACGGCTTCGGTCGCTCTGACAGCCGTGAAAACCTGCGTCACCACTTCGAAGTTGATGCTTCTTATGTGGTTGTAGCGGCCCTGGGCGAACTGGCTAAACGTGGCGAAATCGATAAGAAAGTGGTTGCTGACGCAATCATCAAATTCAACATCGATGCAGATAAAGTTAACCCGCGTCTGGCGTAAGAGGTAAAAGAATAATGGCTATCGAAATCAATGTACCGGACATCGGGGCTGATGAAGTTGAAATCACCGAGATCCTGGTCAAAGTGGGCGACAAAGTTGAAGCTGAACAGTCGCTGATCACCGTAGAAGGCGACAAAGCCTCTATGGAAGTTCCGTCTCCTCAGGCAGGTATCGTTAAAGAGATCAAAGTCTCTGTTGGCGACAAAACTGAGACCGGCAAACTGATCATGATTTTCGATTCCGCCGATGGTGCAGCAGCCGCTGCACCTGCTCCGGCAGAAGAGAAGAAAGAAGCAGCTCCGGCAGCAGCACCTGCTGCGGCAGCGGCGAAAGAAGTACACGTACCGGACATCGGCGGTGACGAAGTCGAAGTTACCGAGGTTATGGTTAAAGTGGGCGACACCGTTGCGGCTGAACAGTCTCTGATCACCGTTGAAGGCGATAAAGCGTCGATGGAAGTTCCGGCGCCGTTCGCGGGCACCGTTAAAGAGATCAAAATCAACACGGGCGATAAAGTGTCTACCGGTTCTCTGATTATGGTCTTCGAAGTTGCAGGCGCAGCGCCTGCTGCAGCACCGGCTCAGGCGGCAGCTCCAGCAGCAGCGGCGGCTCCGGCAGCTTCTGGCTCGAAAGAGGTTAACGTTCCGGATATCGGCGGTGACGAAGTTGAAGTCACTGAAGTGATGGTTAAAGTGGGCGATAAAATTGCCGCTGAGCAGTCACTGATTACCGTTGAAGGCGATAAAGCGTCGATGGAAGTTCCGGCACCGTTCGCGGGCACCGTGAAAGAAATCAAAATCAGCACCGGTGACAAAGTCAAAACCGGTTCTCTGATTATGATCTTCGAAGTTGAAGGCGCAGCACCTGCTGCCGCTCCAGCTGCCGCGGCTGCTCCAGCCTCTGCAGCTGCACCGGCTCAGGCTGCTAAACCAGCCGCAGCTCCGGCCGCGAAAGCGGAAGGTAAATCTGAGTTCGCTGAGAACGACGCTTATGTTCATGCAACGCCGCTGATTCGTCGCCTGGCGCGCGAGTTCGGTGTAAACCTGGCGAAAGTGAAAGGTTCTGGCCGTAAAGGTCGTATCCTGCGTGAAGACGTTCAGGCTTACGTGAAAGACGCTATCAAGCGTGCTGAAGCTGCTCCGGCAGCAGCAGGCGGCGGTATTCCGGGCATGCTGCCTTGGCCGAAAGTGGACTTCAGCAAGTTTGGTGAAATCGAAGAAGTGGAACTGGGCCGTATCCAGAAAATCTCTGGTGCTAACCTGAGCCGTAACTGGGTGATGATCCCGCACGTTACGCACTTCGACAAGACCGATATCACCGATCTGGAAGCGTTCCGTAAACAGCAGAACGCCGAAGCTGAAAAACGTAAACTGGACGTGAAATTCACGCCAGTGGTCTTCATCATGAAAGCCGTTGCCGCCGCTCTGGAACAGATGCCACGCTTCAACAGCTCTCTGTCTGAAGACGGTCAGCGTCTGACCCTGAAAAAATACATCAACATCGGTGTTGCGGTAGATACGCCGAATGGTCTGGTTGTTCCGGTCTTCAAAGACGTGAACAAGAAGAGCATTACCGAGCTGTCTCGTGAACTGACCACCATCTCCAAGAAAGCGCGTGATGGCAAGCTGACCGCTGGCGAAATGCAGGGCGGTTGCTTCACCATCTCCAGCATCGGTGGCCTGGGTACGACCCACTTCGCGCCGATTGTGAACGCGCCGGAAGTGGCTATCCTCGGTGTCTCCAAGTCCTCTATGGAGCCAGTGTGGAACGGTAAAGAGTTTATGCCGCGTCTGATGATGCCGATTTCGCTCTCCTTCGACCACCGCGTAATCGACGGTGCTGATGGTGCGCGCTTTATCACCATCATCAACAACATGCTGTCTGACATTCGCCGCCTGGTGATGTAAGCGAAAAAGCCGGCCCGACAGCCGGCTTTTTTCTGGTAATCTCATGAAGTCAGTGAGGTTATTGTGCGAAAGACAAATCGGTTGCCGTTTGTTGTTTCAAAATTGTTAACAATTTTGTAAAATACGGGCGGATAGAACGACCCGGTGGACGACGGGTATAAATTAAGAGGTCATGATGAGCACTGAAATCAAAACTCAGGTCGTGGTACTTGGGGCAGGCCCTGCAGGTTACTCTGCTGCCTTCCGTTGCGCAGATTTAGGTCTGGAGACCGTCATCGTAGAACGTTACAGCACCCTCGGTGGTGTTTGTCTGAACGTCGGCTGTATCCCTTCTAAAGCGCTGCTGCACGTAGCAAAAGTTATCGAAGAAGCCAAAGCGCTGGCTGAACACGGTATCGTTTTTGGCGAGCCGAAAACCGATATCGACAAGATTCGTACCTGGAAAGAAAAAGTTATCACTCAACTGACCGGCGGTCTGGCGGGTATGGCCAAAGGCCGTAAAGTGAAAGTGGTTAACGGTCTGGGTAAATTTACCGGGGCAAACACCCTGGAAGTTGAAGGTGAAAACGGCAAAACCGTGATCAACTTTGACAACGCGATCATCGCGGCGGGTTCCCGTCCGATCGAACTGCCATTCATTCCGCATGAAGATCCGCGCGTGTGGGATTCCACCGATGCACTGGAACTGAAAACTGTTCCTAAGCGCCTGCTGGTAATGGGCGGCGGTATCATCGGTCTGGAAATGGGTACCGTGTACCATGCGCTGGGTTCAGAGATCGACGTGGTTGAAATGTTCGACCAGGTTATCCCGGCAGCCGATAAAGACGTGGTTAAAGTCTTTACCAAACGCATCAGCAAGAAATTCAACCTGATGCTGGAAACCAAAGTAACCGCCGTTGAAGCGAAAGAAGACGGTATCTACGTTTCCATGGAAGGCACAAAAGCGCCTGCTGAAGCTCAGCGTTACGATGCAGTGCTGGTGGCTATCGGTCGTGTACCGAACGGCAAAAACCTCGACGCGGGCAAAGCTGGCGTGGAAGTTGATGACCGTGGCTTCATCCGCGTTGACAAACAGCTGCGTACCAACGTGCCGCACATCTTTGCTATCGGCGATATCGTCGGTCAGCCGATGCTTGCGCACAAAGGTGTTCACGAAGGTCACGTTGCCGCTGAAGTTATCGCCGGTAAGAAACACTACTTCGATCCGAAAGTTATCCCATCCATCGCATACACTGAACCAGAAGTTGCATGGGTTGGCCTGACTGAGAAAGAAGCGAAAGAGAAAGGCATCAGCTACGAAACCGCCACCTTCCCGTGGGCTGCTTCTGGTCGTGCTATCGCTTCCGACTGCGCAGACGGTATGACTAAACTGATTTTCGACAAAGAATCTCACCGTGTTATCGGTGGTGCGATTGTCGGTACCAACGGCGGTGAGCTGCTGGGTGAAATCGGTCTGGCGATCGAAATGGGTTGTGATGCTGAAGACATTGCGCTGACCATCCACGCGCACCCGACTCTGCACGAGTCTGTGGGCTTGGCGGCAGAAGTGTTCGAAGGTAGCATCACCGACCTGCCAAACCCGAAAGCGAAGAAAAAGTAATCTTCCCGCTTTTGTGAAAACGCCTCTTCGGAGGCGTTTTTTTTGCCTGAAAGCTACCAGTTCTGGTAGTCATCTTATTGATATTTCCACTAAAAAAAATTGCGCAACTGCCGATACTTTTTTCGCCATTGTGTGGCTACTGGCCGCGCGGTTAAGAGGCTCTGGATTCTCTATTACACGAAAAAAGGAAATAACATGTCTTTAAAAAAAATCGCGGTTGTTGGCATGGTTGTCGCGACAATGACGCTGACTGGTTGTGGCGCGATGACCACCGCCGTTAAAAAACGTAATCTCGAAGTGAAAACGCAGATGAGTGAAACCATCTGGCTGGAGCCTTCCAGCGAGAAGACCGTCTACATTCAGGTAAAAAACACTTCTGATAAAGACATGAGCAACCTGCAAACCCTGCTGGCAAACGACCTGTCTGCGAAGGGCTATAAAGTGACCAGTTCACCAGACAGCGCTTACTACTGGGTACAGGCGAACGTACTGAAAGCGGACAAAATGGATCTGCGTGAAGCTCAGGGCTTCCTGAAGACCGGCTATGAAGGGGCAGCGGTGGGTGCTGCGTTGGGAGCGGGCATCACCGCCTATAACAGCAACTCCTCCGGCGCGGCGCTGGGCGTTGGCCTGGCGGCGGGGCTGATCGGTATGGCCGCGGATGCTATGGTAGAAGACGTGAACTACACCATGGTCACTGACCTGCAAATCTCTGAGCGCAGCAAAGCGAAAGTGACAACGGATAACGTTGCCGCACTGCGCCAGGGCACGTCCGGTATCAAGCTGCAAACCAGCAGCGCGCAGGGCGATCGCGCAAAATACCAGACCCGCGTCGTGTCTAATGCCAACAAAGTGAACCTGAAGTTCGAAGAAGCGAAACCGGTTCTGGAAGCGCAGCTGGCGAAATCCGTCGCTAACATCTTGTAATCTCTCGTGAGTTGGCCGGAGGGGGGGCGCTTCCCCGGCCAAATCACTATTTGACTGGCATTCAGGGCGCTACGGGCTGCCAGTTTTTATCCAGATGATATGCGGTTAACGCCTCGGCTTTCTGCTGTGCATCAGCGCCGAGATCGGCCTGATAGACTTTATCATCACCGTTAATCATAAAACTCATAACGCCAGTGTGATCGTAGCTGACGGGCCAGGCAACCATCGCAAAGCCGCTGGTTTTATCGGGAAGGATACGGAAACGATAGCCGTGATAGCCCGTGCCAGGCTCTTGCGGACTAAAGGCCGGGCCAAGCGGGCTTGGCGCTTCGCCGGGCGAAACAGGCCAGTACAGACCATCTTTTTTCCCTTCAGAACTGACAATCTTTTGCGCGTATTTTTGGTTCATCGCAAAGTAGCTTTGCTGAGCATCTACATAGGCGTGTAATGCTTCAATAGCGGCAAGTTCGTTGCGCCCAATCTCACGGGTCAGGATCTCTTCAGCCGCTTCCTTGATATCAAATTGCCAGCCGGAAGCGGTTTTAACAACCGGGATCGGCAGTTGCCAGTCGCTGTCCCCGACCACCAGGTGCGCGCTATTGCCGTCGATGACGGTATTATGGCGGACCTTCCAGTCGCGCAGGAAGCGATCAACCGCATCAGGATCGACGCCTTCCGGTGGCAGAAACTCGCGCCAGTTTTCCCCGAGCAGGTTGTTCATCGCGCTTTCATTCTGCTCGCTTATCGCGGTTGCCAGGGCATCGGTCGCCTGGTCTGGTGTGCTGAAGGATTGCTGTGCCATCGCGGTGGTCGAAACCATGAATAACACCATTCCACTGAGTAGTTTATTTTTCATGTCGCTTCCCTTAACGATGACGGAATTCACGGTGTTCAGCACGGTCGCCGGATAGCTGGCGAGATGGCTGATTGCGGGCGACCTGCCTGCTTTGAGCCCCTCGCTGCTGCTGCGCCTGCCAACTGGCGGAGCGACTGTCGTTGCCGCTCAGCGCATTGGCCCGCGGTTGGCTGGTCCGTTGTTGAAGATTGCGCTGCTGCACGTTGCGTTGCTGCGCTGGTTGCGTGACCCGTTTCTCTTGTCGCTGAGTGGCGGCCTGGCGATGTTCATGTTGCTGAGTGTTTGCCCGTTTTGCCGTTTGCGGTTTGGTATCGTAACCACGGTAGTTATTACGCTGGGAAATTTGCTTTAGCTGTTGGCTGGATGCCTGACGCTGGGCGTCTTTCGTTCCCGTACGCGCCGTCTGGGGGAAGGTTTTCCCCGTTGATTTTTCCATCTGGCTCAACGCTGCCTGACGCTGGCTATCACGGTTGACCGGTCTTTGCTGGGTTGAGCTTAGGCCCGTAGCCGTGTTAGTGGAGTGGAAGCGGTTATTGAGCTGGCTATTAGGGTACGGCACCCCTTCGCGATAGGCCGGGTTGTGCTGCCAGGTACGGTTGGCATCCGTCAGATGCTGTCCACTGATTTTATTGAAGTTATCTACGTTGATATTGATGTTGTTATCACCGTTGCGGTTATAGCCGCCATGGTTATCCCAGTCATCGTTATGATGGTGATCCCAGTCATCGTCGTCATCCCAGTCAATATTGCTGAAGATGGCATAAGTTGTGGCGACGCCGAGGCTGAAGCCTAAACCGTTAACGAAGCTGTTGCCAAACTGCTCGCCGGGCGTTGGCGGTAGATAGGTTGGCGGATAGGCGGTGTTCGGCCAGGTACCGTAAACCGTATTTGGGTTATAGGTGGGAACGTAAACTACCTGCGGGTCGGCGGATTCAATTTTGATTACCGTTGGGCTTGCTGAAGCAGCGGTCGTGGCTGTTGTGGTCGTTGACTCGCTGGTGACAGTTTTAGTCGGTGCTGCTTTGGCCACGGTGGTAACGGTCTGCTGCGGTGTTGATTGTAACGCTCCGGTCTGTTGCGCCAGCGCACGCAGGCGTTGAACGGAATCCATAACCTCTTTCGGCTGCGCAAGGAATGCATCGCCCAGGCTCTGTACCCACGGCGGATTTTCACCCATCAGCGACATCAGCTGTGGAAACGCCACCAGCGATTTTACGCTGGGATCCCAGGGTTGGCTGGCAACGGCCTGAATGGCGGCATCACCCTGCATTTTGGGATTGTCTTTTGACCACTGCGCGGCCTGGATGACGTTGGCCGGGTAGGTTGAGGCCATCAAAATTTGCGACAGCAGTGAATCCGGATAGAGCGCGATAGGCGCAACCCACTGATCGATTTGTGCCGATGTGTACGTAGGGGCTGCGGTGGGCGCTGGTTGATCGGCCGGGGCAGGGGCCGCTACGGGAGCTGGAGCCGGTGCGGACGGTTGCTGTGCGACGGGGGCTGGAGTTACTGGCTCCGTTGCGCGACTTTTAACGAACATCACGCCAGAGGCGGCAAACAGCCCGGCACTGCACAGAAGGACAAGCAGATGTGGCTTAAAGGGCAACTTCATAAAATGACTCCAACGAGACAAGCGCTGTGCCGTGAGGCGTTCTGTTGCCGCGAGTATTATTCACCCGTGTTAGATAGTTTTGACTTTTATTGGGGATTCACCCGGCAGGTCCGGAAAAAGAGTGTGAAGATTTATTACACAATTATATCTGATGGCTGAAAAATCGCTGGAATATTCAGCATGTCGCGCTTGAAAATCAACCGTTTTACATCGTTTTTAGGGAGCCTAAATTACGCCCCGCCTTGTCGCTACACCATTCTTAACGATTCAGCCAATTTTTTATGTTGCTTTTTTGTAAACGGATTAACACTTAATGAAAATCCTGTTATTGTGCCTTACGCGGTACCGGGCATTTACCCTACTAACTACTGTCTCACAGGAGCGTGAAGAGAATCGCCCATCTACAAAAGCGCCGCATTATGACAATGAGAGCGAGGAGATATCGTCGTGCTAGAAGAATACCGTAAGCACGTAGCTGAGCGTGCTGCCCAGGGGATTGTGCCAAAACCGTTAGACGCAACCCAAATGGCCGCACTTGTCGAGCTGCTGAAGACCCCGCCTGTGGGCGAAGAAGAATTCCTGTTAGACCTGTTGATCAACCGCGTTCCTCCTGGCGTAGATGAAGCCGCTTATGTTAAAGCGGGTTTTCTCGCTGCCGTCGCGAAAGGCGACACCACCTCCCCGCTGGTGACGCCAGAAAAAGCCATTGAACTGCTGGGCACCATGCAGGGTGGTTACAACATTCATCCGCTGATCGACGCGCTTGACGACGCGAAACTGGCGCCGATTGCTGCCAAAGCGCTCTCTTCAACGCTGCTGATGTTCGATAACTTCTACGATGTAGAAGAAAAAGCCAAAGCGGGCAACGAATATGCGAAGCAGGTAATGCAGTCCTGGGCCGATGCCGAATGGTTCCTGAACCGTCCTGCTCTGGCTGAAAAAATCACCGTTACCGTGTTTAAAGTGACGGGTGAAACCAACACCGATGACCTCTCTCCGGCACCGGACGCATGGTCTCGCCCGGATATCCCTCTGCACGCGCTGGCGATGCTGAAAAACGCCCGTGAAGGTATCGAACCGGACCAGCCGGGCGCGGTAGGCCCGATCAAACAGATTGAAGAACTGCAGAAAAAAGGCTACCCGCTGGCGTATGTGGGTGACGTTGTTGGTACCGGCTCTTCGCGTAAATCTGCAACCAACTCCGTACTGTGGTTCATGGGCGATGATATCCCTCATGTACCGAACAAGCGCGGCGGCGGTCTGTGTCTCGGCGGCAAAATTGCACCTATCTTCTTTAACACCATGGAAGATGCGGGCGCACTGCCATTCGAAGTGGACGTCTCGAACATGAACATGGGCGACGTGATTGACGTTTACCCGTTCAAAGGAGAAGTGCGTAACCATGAAACCGGCGAATTGCTGGCAAGCTTTGAGCTGAAAACTGATGTGCTGATCGACGAAGTGCGCGCTGGTGGCCGTATTCCGCTGATCATCGGTCGTGGCCTGACTACCAAAGCGCGCGAAGCGCTGGGACTGCCGCACAGCGACGTATTCCGTCAGGCGAAAGACGTGGCGGAAAGCAGCCGCGGCTTCTCTCTGGCGCAGAAAATGGTGGGCCGCGCCTGCGGCGTGAAAGGTATCCGTCCGGGCGCGTACTGCGAACCGAAGATGACCTCCGTGGGTTCTCAGGATACCACCGGCCCGATGACCCGTGATGAACTGAAAGACCTGGCGTGCCTGGGCTTCTCTGCTGACCTGGTGATGCAGTCCTTCTGTCACACTGCCGCGTATCCGAAGCCGGTTGACGTGACCACGCACCACACTCTGCCGGACTTCATCATGAACCGTGGCGGCGTGTCGCTGCGTCCGGGCGATGGCGTAATCCACTCCTGGCTGAACCGCATGCTGTTGCCGGATACCGTCGGCACCGGCGGTGACTCCCATACTCGTTTCCCGATTGGCATCTCCTTCCCGGCGGGTTCTGGCCTGGTGGCGTTTGCTGCTGCGACCGGCGTGATGCCGCTGGATATGCCGGAATCCGTTCTGGTGCGTTTCAAAGGCAAAATGCAGCCGGGGATTACCCTGCGCGATCTGGTACACGCCATTCCGCTGTACGCGATCAAACAGGGTCTGCTGACCGTTGAGAAGAAAGGTAAGAAAAACATCTTCTCTGGCCGCATCCTCGAAATCGAAGGTCTGCCGGATCTGAAAGTGGAGCAGGCGTTCGAACTGACCGATGCCTCCGCTGAACGTTCCGCTGCCGGTTGTACCATCAAACTGAACAAAGAGCCGATCGTTGAGTATCTGAACTCTAACATCGTTCTGCTGAAGTGGATGATCGCTGAAGGTTACGGCGATCGCCGTACGCTGGAGCGTCGTGTGCAGGGGATGGAAAAATGGCTGGCGGATCCGCAATTGCTGGAAGCCGACGCTGACGCAGAATACGCGGCGGTGATCGACATCGATCTGGCGGATATCAAAGAGCCAATCCTGTGTGCACCGAACGATCCGGACGACGCGCGTCTGCTGTCTGACGTGCAGGGCGAGAAGATCGATGAAGTCTTCATTGGCTCCTGCATGACTAACATCGGCCACTTCCGTGCGGCGGGTAAACTGCTGGATGCACACAAAGGCCAGTTGCCGACGCGTCTGTGGGTGGCTCCGCCAACCCGTATGGATGCGGCGCAGCTGACCGAAGAAGGCTACTACAGCGTGTTTGGTAAGAGCGGTGCGCGTATTGAGATCCCAGGCTGCTCGCTGTGCATGGGTAACCAGGCGCGTGTGGCTGACGGCGCAACGGTGGTTTCGACCTCTACCCGTAACTTCCCGAACCGTTTAGGTACCGGGGCGAATGTCTACCTGGCTTCTGCGGAACTGGCGGCGGTTGCGGCGCTGATTGGCAAACTGCCGACGGCGGAAGAGTATCAGACCTATGTGGCGCAGGTTGATAAGACGGCGGTGGATACTTACCGTTATCTGAACTTCGACCAGCTGTCTCAGTATACTGAGAAAGCCGATGGTGTGATTTTCCAGACCGCGGTGTAATACGCTAACGCGATTTGTGTAAAAACGCATCAATGCCCGGAGAAGTCTTCTTCTCCGGGCATTTTTATTTCTGTTCCTTATACCCGCTACGCTTTTTTTCTGCCGCGCTGCTGCGATAATTACAGCAAGGTGCAATGCGGTATTGGCGCATTGCCGGGAGCAGAGGAAGACATTATGGATTACGAATTTCTGCGCGATATTACCGGAGTGGTAAAAGTGCGTATGTCCATGGGCCACGAGGTGGTGGGGCACTGGTTTAACGAAGAAGTGAAAGAGAACCTGGCCTTACTTGATGAAGTGGAACAGGCGGCGCATGCGGTGAAGGGCAGTGAGCGCTCCTGGCAGCGAGCAGGGCATGAATATACGCTCTGGCTGGATGGTGAAGAGGTGATGGTGCGCGCCAATCAGCTGGAATTCTCCGGAGATGAAATGGAAGAGGGGATGAGCTACTACGACGAAGAGAGCTTTTCACTTTGCGGCGTAGAGGACTTTCTTCAGGTCGTGGCGGCGTACCGCGAGTTTGTACAACAACGCTAATCAACGCGGAGCCACTCGGCTCCGCATTACTATCGGGTGAGCGCTGTGCGCACCCGATAGCCGAGCACTTTTTCGCAGGCCCGTTATCGGGTGTATTCACTGGTAAAAGTAAGGTGAAATAACCTTGCGGTCATCTTTTGGTTCAGAAAAACGCAGGCACCTGACGACTGGAGTATAGGCTGGCAGCGCGACTGTTCGGCCTGGGGATACACGCAGGTGATAGTGGCGAGTTGCGCGAGAGGGACGGTCATCGCTCCTTGTTCGCTGTCCATACGCCATACCGCGAGCCACGCCTCATGCTCGTTACGCAGGCCAAAGGCCAACCACGGTGAGGATAATGTGGGCATACCCAACGGCCAGAAAGGCTGTAGATGCGGAATTTTCTCGCGAAACGTTTTATACAGCGCAATCCCTTCCTGAACCAGCGCAAAACGTTCTTCACTCAACTCCGCCAGATGACCACTCTGATGCACCCGCAGCAGCATGCTGTTAACCATATTCATCACCACTTCTTCCCGATCCCCCTCGCGCAGGGGATAAGACCAGATAGCAGCTTGCTCAGGAGTGACCGCTGACGCTGCGGCGGCAGCGATAGCCGCCATGAGCCGATAGTCGGTTTGATCGGTAACGGATTGAATACTGTGCTGTTGCAGCATCGCGTAATCCATCCGTAAACCACCGCTGCCGCAGTTCTCGATCACCAGTTGTGGGTAGCGTTGCATTGTTTTCTGCAGCCAGGCTAGATAGGCACGGTTATGCTGCAACAGGCCGTCGCCGCTGCTGTCGGCCTGGTAGTCAGTACCGCTGCCTGCATTGATGTTGTAATCCATTTTGATATAGCTAACACCGTAATCCTCGACCAGGCGCGTGATGATCCGTTCGGCATGTTCTTGTACCAATGGGTGGCGGAAATCGAGCTGATAGCGCTGGTGGTCGATAACCCGTTTGCCATGACGCTGGAAAAAACACTCATCGGGCAGCTTTTGCGCCAGCGGACAAGCTATGCCCATGACCTCAAGCTCTAACCACAGACCTGATTTCATCCCTTTGGCGGCAATATACTCAAGCGGTTCGTGGATCCCGCCAGGGAAACGCGCGGATGAAGGCAGCCATTCACCAACGCCATCCCACCATTCACCGTCCGAGTACCAACCGCAATCAATGCAGAAATATTCGCAGCCAGCCTTTGCGGCTGCATCAATCAACGGCAGCAACTTTTCAGTCGTAGGGTCACCTGAGAGGCAGTTCATATAATCATTGAAGATCACTGGTAGCTGCACATTATCCTGTGAAGGGCGCATTATTCGTCGACGATAGCGCGTTATCTCTTGTAGCGCCTCTTGCAGCCCGCCGTGTACCTGGCTTACGGCAACAGGCACGGAGGTAAAGGTTTCACCGGGTAGTAGTTGTTTCCACCAGTGATTTTCGTTTTCCGTTGGCCCGCTAGCCTGCAAATAGAGACGATTACGGAAATCGCCGATCTCCCATTGCCACGAACCGTTATGCTCAATTTGCCAGAGCAGTGTTGTTCCTGCCGCCGTGTCTTCAAATGCCGCCATAGGAAGATAGCCAATACTGGACCAGGTTCCTGTGTTTTCGATAGCGATACGATTAAGGGAGAAGACATTCACCTTATCCAGCCCAAGCTCTGGTGGTGTGGCGCTTTTCCACTGTGCTTCGCCGTACCAGTTATTATGCGGTAGATGCAGGACGCTATTTTTTTGCCAGGGCAGGCTGTCGATGGCGAACAACGTCAGCGAACTGACATACTCCAGGCCGATAGTATCGGCGCTGGCGTTACGGATATCACACCAGACGCGGGCCGCCTGTAGCCCACGAAAATGCTGTAGATGCCAGCGGGCGTGAACCGCTGGGCTATGTAGATCTATCTCCAGTTTTTTCCCCTGTGCATTTTCGCTTTCCCGATGGGCGTGATAGCGCAGAGAGGAGCCTGGTTCGCTACCGGTATGCTTACGGGCGTGGTGATCGTTTTGATTATGGCCACTGACATGCACCTGAATAAGAGGGAATGCACCCTGTACATCACTCTTTCCGACAAGTAAAAACTGGCTGATATAAATTTGTTGTTCTTCATTTAACTCGAAGGAAATATGAAAGTTATCTTCTTTAAAGTCTATAAAGCTCATCTTGTCGCACCCTTGTATTATTGTCCGATATTTCGCAGTTTTTTTCCTGCCATCAGGTTTTGCTCAATGCGCTCCAGTGAAATATTTTTTGTTTCAGGCACAAAAAGATAGATGATCACGAGGGCGACAATATTCAGTAGCGCATATAAATAAAATGTATGGGCGCTACCTAAACTATTTAGCAATGACAGGAAGGTTGCACTGACAATCATCCCGGCGATGTGACAGGTAAAAGTGGAGCAGGTGATACCAAATTCTCGGCCTTTCAGCGGTTGAATCTCAGAGCACAATAACCAGATAAGCGGCCCGGCAGACATGGAGAAGCCGACGATAAACAGCAACAGCATGGTAACCGTGATACCTTTCTCCAGCGCTGATAACGCATCACCACCCAGCAACGTCCCTACGATGCTCATAGCGAAACCCATCGTGATAAAACCAGCGTACAGCATTGGTTTTCGTCCCCAGCGATCGACGAAGCCGACGGCAATAAAGGTGGCGAGCGTCATCACGAAGCCCACAATAACCGTGCCCCACATCTGCTCGGCTGTTGAAGTGAAGCCAATTTCATGGAATATACGCGGCGCGTAATACATCATCACATTTACGCCAGAGAACTGCTGCATGATTTGCAAAATAATTCCCAGGCTAACACTGCGACGAAAATTCCTGTTTTCTTTGAATAAATTCCAGCCTTGTTGCTTAACGTTGAGCTGTTCTTTAATTTCGCTAAGCTCATTCTCCACCTCTTCACGGCTATTACGCAGGCGGATTAACACTATCCGAGCCTCCTCTTCACGGCCATGCATCATGAGCCAGCGCGGGCTGCGCGGCAGGAATAGCGCCCCGAACAGAAAAACCAGAGAAGGGATGGCGACAACCAGCAGCATACCGCGCCAGTTGCCGCTGTAGCTAAAGGCGGTATTGGTCAGAAAAACCAGCAAGATGCCTAGCGCAATCATCAATTGATAGGCTGATATCATTGCACCGCGAATGTTTTTTGGCGTTATTTCAGAAAGATAGAGTGGTGTCGCATAAGATGCGACACCCAGACCGACGCCGAGGATCAGCCGTCCGACGATGAGCATCCCTGGGCCAACTGCGCAGGTGCAAATAATCGCTCCTATGCAAAAGGAGGCCGCGGCGATTAATAAAGCGTATTTACGGCCCAGGCGATAGGCCAGAAAACCGCTACACAGAGTTGCGACGGCGGCGCCGACCATCATTGAACTGACCACCCACTCCTGCTGGCTATCCAGCAGTTGATACTCTTTAGCGATCAGCGGTAGAGCGCCGGAAATGACGCCGATATCCAGGCCAAATAACAGCCCTGCGAGCGCAGCCAACAGGCAAATCCAGATGACTTGGGGGCGCGTTTTATGTTTTTTGGCCGCAGTTGGAAGTGTACTATCTAATGTCATGATATAAGTACCTTTGTTTGTATGATTATTTTTCAGGGCTTTTTGTTTTAATACTTAATCGATTTCGTATTGTTTTATGCTAGATCTGAAAAATAATGATTTCAATGGTTGTAACTGCATAATTGTGATCGTTGCTACACAATAAAGTCGTGTCGAAATGTTTTTTATTGTCACGTAAAAACTAATCAGTTAAATTGGCAGGAATATCCTTGTTCAGAGCTATTTAGTCCATAATAAATATGAATATAAAAGAGCTGGCGGCGTATCTTAATCTTTCGACAGCGACGGTTTCGAAAGCGCTAAATAATAAAAGTGATATCAGTAACCACACCCGTAAAAAAGTACTGGAAGCGGCGGATAAACTGGGTTACCGGCCAAATGCATCAGCCCGCTATTTGCGTAGTGGTAAAACAGGGGTCGTGGCTCTGCTGCTGCCTGCAGCGGATGATGGCAATATCCATACCGCCTCGTTCTTTATGGCTATCGCCAGGGGGCTACAGGCTAGTTTAAAAGAGAGTGCCATCGATCCGGTCATCCATATTTCTACCGATCGCGAAAGTGAGCTACAACTGCTGCATAAAATTGTTGAGCAGAACCGTGCTGACGCGATTATCCTGACAGACACTCGTATTGATGATGAACGGATCCTTCTGCTTGATGAACTAAAGTTTCCCTTTGTGACGATGGGGCAAAGCCGCTCGCTGGGCGGGAACTTCAATTGGGTCGATTTTCATCATGAGGAGATGGGGAAACAATGCGTGCGTGCGGCACTGCGTCTCGGAGCGCAACGTATTGCCATTGCGACGCTTGGCCCGGACAGTATGCATGGCCGTCAGTTCTTGACCGGCTGTTTGCAGGCGTTGGCGGTGCAAGGGATTCATTACCATGACGGGTTGGTTTTCTTTGGCAGCGTAGCTGAATCTTCCGGTGAAGAGGCCGCGCGGCAATTTCTACAGCAGCCAGAGCGGCCTGATTTCATTATTTTCATCAACGACTTTTTACTGATGGGGGCGAGTCACTATCTGGCCTCGTTACCCGAGTGCGGACTCAATGAAAAAAACATGCTGTGTGCCACGGCAAGCAGCGATTTTTCTGTGCGAGTGGTGTCGTCGAGTTGTCTCTTTACCGTCGATCACGAAGAGGTTGGGCGGCAACTGGGGCTGGCGATATTGAGAGTCACTAAAGGGGAAAACCAGGCAAAATCAGTGTTGCTGACGTTGCCGGTAAAAGAGTAAGCGAAGCTTGCTGGTTCCGCAGCGCGGCTATTTAACGTAAGCCAACAGGCTCAGGGAGTCACGTGCCAGCGCTTTGCATTTCTTGGCCGTTGGGATGCCTATACCGCTGAGGTCGCGGTAGCTGTCTTCACCCAACGCTTTCATATTGAAGGTGTCGTAATTGCTCAGGTCCCACTGGTTTTGCTGGGCAAAAAAGACCAGTGCGCGACGAATCTGCCCATTTGGCAAATTCTGGTATCCACAGTCATTTTTCAGAAAAACAAAAACTGCCGTTAAATCGGCCATATCTTCGGCTTCGGACTCACTAAGCGCGTAACTGTTTGCGCATACGGCCATCAGGCTGCCGAACAAAACGGTTCTGAAAAACGTCTTCATTGCTTCTACCACTGCATCACGGAATTTAAACGTTAGCACACTGCGAGCGAAGCGACGACCTTTATTATTAGCCGTTTACTTGACCTTCCCGTAAGGGGAAGGGTTATGCTTAAAAGATAGCCTGCTTAAGCTGCTGAATATAAGGAAGTGATTATGCAACGTCGTGACTTTTTAAAGTACTCCGTGGCGCTGGGCGTCGCGTCAGCGTTACCTCTGTGGAGCCGGAGCGTATTTGCTGCAGACCGTCCCGCATTACCCATTCCAGACCTGTTAACCGCAGATGCCTCTAACCGTATGCAGCTGATCGTGCAAGCCGGACAGTCGAGTTTTGCCGGTAAAACAGCCACGACCTGGGGATATAACGGCAGTTTGCTCGGGCCGGCGGTCAAGCTGAGTAAAGGGCAATCGGTGACGGTGGATATCCATAACCAGCTTGCCGAAGAGACGACGTTGCACTGGCACGGGCTGGAAATCCCCGGTGAAGTCGACGGTGGCCCGCAAGGTATTATTCCGGCGGGTGGGAAACGTTCTGTGACCTTCACACCGGATCAGCGCGCGGCAACCTGCTGGTTCCACCCGCATCAGCATGGGAAGACCGGTCGTCAGGTGGCGATGGGCCTGGCCGGACTGGTGCTGATTGAAGATGAAGAGATTCGCAAGCTGCTGCTGCCTAAGCAGTGGGGCATTGATGATGTGCCGGTGATTATTCAGGATAAACAGTTCTCTGCTGATGGTCAGGTTAACTATCAACTGGACATCATGACCGCTGCCGTCGGTTGGTTTGGCGATACGCTGCTGACCAATGGGGCGATTTATCCTCAGCATGCTGCACCGCGCGGTTGGCTACGCCTGCGTCTGCTAAATGGTTGTAACGCACGCTCACTGAATATCGCGGCCAGCGACAATCGTCCTTTGTACGTTATTGCCAGCGACGGCGGACTGTTGGCGGAGCCAGTAAAAGTAACCGAACTTCCTATGCTGATGGGCGAACGCTTTGAAGTGCTGGTGGATGTGAGCGACGGTAAAGCGTTTGATCTGGTCACTCTGCCTGTGGGTCAGATGGGCATGGCGATTGCGCCATTTGATAAGCCGCATCCGGTGATGCGCGTTCAGCCGCTGCTGATTACCGCTTCCGGCACGTTGCCGGATACGCTGACATCCATGCCGGCGCTGCCATCGCTTGAGGGGCTGACGGTGCGCAAACTGCAATTATCGATGGACCCAATGCTCGACATGATGGGCATGCAAATGTTGATGAAGAAGTACGGCGCTCAGGCTATGGCGGGTATGGATCATGGGAAGATGATGGGCCATATGAATAATGACAATATGGGCCACGGGAACATGAAGCATGGCAATATGAGCCACGGTGAGATGGGGAATATGCAGCATGGTGACATGGGCAACATGAAGCATGGAACATTCGATTTCCATAATGCCAACCGGATTAATGGTCAGGCGTTTGATATGAATAAACCGATGTTTGCCGCGGCGAAAGGTCAACACGAACGCTGGGTGATTTCCGGTCAGGGCGACATGATGCTGCATCCGTTCCACATTCACGGCACGCAGTTCCGTATTCTGTCTGAAAATGGCAAAGCGCCTGCTGCGCACCGCGCGGGATGGAAAGATACGGTGCGGGTAGAGGGCGGCGTGAGCGAGGTGCTGGTGAAATTTGACCACGACGCGCCAAAGGAACATGCCTATATGGCGCACTGCCATTTGTTAGAGCATGAGGATACCGGGATGATGCTCGGTTTTACCGTATAAACAGCGGCGGATAGCGGTGGCGCTATCCGCTAAATGTTTATTCCAAAAACGGATTATTACTCTATCGTCGAGTAAAAGCATTCATATACTGATGAGGTTAATCACTCATCACGAGGTATTCATGACCCTTTTGCGTAAAGTACTGACGGCATCTTTTATTATGCTTCTGGCGGTTTCGGCACAGGCTGCGATGAAGATGGAACGCCAACAGATTTCAAAACTGAATTTAAGTCTCGAAATTCCGCAGACGCTCACGCCAATGCCGGACGAAATGGCAAAAATCAAATACCCTTCTGAAAACCGTCCACAGGTGATTTACGGTGACGAACGCGGTAAAGCGTCTCTAGGTATTACCGCCGGGCGCAACGCGTTGCCTGCCGCTCAGTTGGATATGGCAAAGGATGCGACACTGAAGATGCTTACCAATTTCAAGCCGCAGGCGGAACCTGTCACGGTTGATGGACATAAAGCGTGGCTGATTACTTTCCGTTCTCAAGCGCCGGATACTGAAATTCTCAATATGCTGCTGATTACCTCGCAAAACGAGAAAGCGGTGCAGGTCTCCTTCAATATGACCAAAGATCTGGTGGCTCAGTATCAGGAAGCCGCAAAAGCGTCGTTACTGTCACTGAAGTTTGAATAAAAAAACGCCCGCTGATTAGCGGGCGTTGTCCATTTTACTTCGCGTCGTCCGGCAACGCGTATGCCACGATATAATCGCCCATCTTAGTGCCAAATGAGCCGTGGCCCCCGGCTGATATCACCACATACTGCTTACCGTTAACTTCATACGTCATCGGCGTTGCCTGGCCGCCTGCCGGAAGCCGACCCTGCCACAGTTTTTCACCGTTGCTCATGTTGTATGCGCGCAGATAGTTATCGGCAGTCGCAGCTATAAACAGCACGTTACCCGCGGTGGAGATAGGTCCACCCAGCATCGGCATCCCCATATTGAACGGCACCGGAACCGGCATTGGGAATGGCATGCTGTCCTGTGGCGTGCCAATGCGTTTTTTCCATACCACTTGATTGGTTTTCAGATCTACGGCGGAAATGTAGCCCCATGCTGGCTGTTTACACGGCAGACCAAATGGTGAAAGGAACGGATTGAGCGTTACGCCGAACGGTACGCCGTACTGCGGCTGAATACCGGACTCCGTGCCAGTACCTTTGGCATCTTTCGGCGGCTCCATCGGGTTGCCGGGACCGCGTGGGATCAGCTTAGAAACGAACGGCAGCGCCATCGGGTTGGCAATGGCTACCTGACGGTTGGGATCAACGGAAATGCCGCCCCATTCGAACATGCCGAGGTTACCCGGGAACACCAGAGTGCCTTGCTCTGAAGGCGGGGTAAAAATGCCTTCATAGCGCAGCTGGTGGAACATTACGCGGCACACCAACTGGTCAAACATGGTTGCGCCCCACATATCCGCACCACTGAGATCTTTTTGCGGACGGAAACTGAGATCGGAGAACGGCTGGGTTTTGCTGACATAATCACCTTTGGCTGCACCTTGCGGCACCGGTTTTTCCGGGGCAGGCACCACCAGTTCACCATTACGGCGGTCGAGCACAAAGATATTACCGGTTTTTGCCGGGGCATAAATGACCGGAATTTTCTCTCCATTGACGTTGATATCCGCCAGGGTTGGCTGCGCCGGTAAGTCCATATCCCACAGATCGTGGTGAACGGTCTGATAGCTCCAGGCCAATTTCCCGGTCGTGGCATTTAACGCCAGAATGGCGCTGGCGTAACGTTCCTGTTCCGGTGTGCGGTTACCGCCCCAGATATCCGGCGTGGTAACGCCCATGGGCAGATACACCAGATCCAGCTTCGCGTCGTAGGCCGCAGGCGCCCAGGAGTTGGGTGAGTTAAAGGTGAAGGTATGTTCATCTGACGGGATGAAATTAGGATCCTTGGCACCGGGATCAAACGCCCATAGAAGCTTGCCGTTATTGACGTCAAAACCACGTATCACCCCGGATGTTTCGCGGGTTGAGTAGTTATCGGTTACCGACCCGGCAATAACGATAGTTTTATCGGTGATTATCGGGGGAGACGTTGGTTCGTACAGGCCCGGTGAGGTATCCGGCATATTGGTCTGCAGATTTAAAATACCTTTATTGGCGAAGGTTTCGCACAGCTTGCCGGTCTCGGCATTCAAGGCAAACAGTCGACCATCATTGACAGGCAAAAGGATGCGGCGCGGACAGTCGGCCATCACCTCTGCAGAAGCCGTATCCGGTTTGGCTTCATGATAAGAAACGCCGCGACAGGTTACGTGCTGGAAGCTGGTATTGGTATTGAGTTGGGGATCGAAATGCCACTTCTCTTTACCGCTGGCCGCATCCAGGGCGAACAGCCGCTGGTGGGCGGTACACAGATAAAGAGTATCCCCCACTTTTATTGGCGTGACTTCATTGGTGATTTCACCGGGATCGTTGGGTTGTTTTAAATCCCCGGTACGAAATACCCAGGCTTCTTTCAATTGATGAACGTTGTCAGCGTTAATTTGTTTTAACGGTGAGTAGCGTTGACCTTCCTGATTGCGACCGTAAGCCGGCCAGTCCTCGTCGGCAACCGCTGAGATTGCATCGGCCTGAGAGGTATCTGCACTCAGCGTGCCGTGAACCTCTTGTGGGTCGTTGAAGCCAGCCCAGGTCAGGATACCGCCGCTAATCAGCAGGGCCACCACCAGCGCCGCTACTGCGCCACTGGAAGGGATAATCAGGCGATGCCAGACGAAAGGCAGGATAAGCCAGATACCAAAGAAGACCAGGATGTCGCTACGCGGCGTCAGCGCCCAGAAATCAAAGCCGACTTCCCAGACGCCCCAAATCATGGTGGCGAAAAGCAGGGCGGCATACAGCCAAAGGGCGGATCGGTTACTGCGCCACAGCAGGAGAGCCACACCGAGCATGGCAAGGCCCGCGATCGGGTAATACCAGGAGCCACCGATGGCGACCAGCCAGCCTCCACCAATCAGGAGATATAGTCCACAAAGTGCCGCAAACAGGGCGCTCAGGGTCACGATAAGCTGTTGAGAACGTACGTTGTTATTTGCCATAAAAAATACCATCACAGGTGTTATTTCTTTAATAGCAGTTAATTATAGGAGCTAAAACGCGTGATAAACGTCACATTATGAACTTTATCAACAGATGCCGCGTATGAATGCTTTTGCTGGTATACTGCGTGCCTTGCGCTTAGATGCTGGCTTATTAAAAGTTAGCATTGAGTGATTTGTTTTTAAATCATATGGTTAGAGATATGAAACATACTGTTGAAGTCATGATCCCGGAAGCGGAGATCAAAGCGCGTATTGCTGAACTGGGACGTCAGATTAACGAACGTTACAAGGACAGCGGCAGCGATATGGTGCTGGTTGGTCTGTTACGCGGCTCATTTATGTTTATGGCCGACCTGTGCCGTGAAGTGCATGTCTCCCACGAAGTCGATTTCATGACTGCTTCCAGCTATGGCAGCGGAATGTCCACCACGCGCGATGTTAAAATCCTGAAAGACCTGGATGAAGACATTCGTGGCAAGGACGTGCTGATTGTCGAAGACATCATCGACTCCGGTAACACGTTGTCAAAAGTGCGTGAGATTCTGAGCCTGCGCGAGCCGAAATCCCTGGCTATTTGTACGCTGCTGGACAAACCTACCCGTCGTGAAGTGGATGTTCCGGTTGAGTTTATCGGATTCTCTATCCCAGATGAGTTTGTTGTCGGCTATGGCATTGACTATGCCCAGCGTTATCGCCATTTGCCGTACGTTGGCAAAGTGGTGCTGCTGGACGAGTAATGTCGGGAGCGCCTGATGGCGCTTTGCTTATTCGGCCTGCACGATACTTCCCCGCAGGCCGAAAAGCGACTTAAGCGTCGCTGCCGCTTGTTGGTATCTGCTTGTGATTGGTATGTTTCTGGCTGAGGTTAGACAGCCCCTGGCGATAGCGCTGCTCCAGCGTCTCGCGACTGGTGGCGGTGACGTCCAGATCGCGCAGCAGGCCATCATGAATACCGTAAGCCCAGCCGTGAATGGTAACTTTCTGACCGCGCTTCCAGGCTGAACGCATGATGGTTGAGTGGCCCAAGTTGTAGACCTGCTCCATTACATTCAGTTCGCACAGGGTGTCAATGCGACGTTCCTGCGGCATTTCGCCCAGCAGTGAACTGTGTTTAAACCAGATATCGCGAATATGCAGTAACCAGTTATCAATCAGCCCCTGTTCTTTATTTTCAATAGCCGCCTGTACGCCACCACATCCATAGTGGCCGCAAATAATAATATGTTCCACTTCCAGCACATCCACCGCATACTGAACCACTGAGAGACAGTTCAGGTCGGTGTGAATAACCAGATTGGCAACATTACGGTGAACAAATAATTCACCCGGCTCAAGACCGGTTAAACGTTCTGCGGGAACGCGACTGTCGGAACATCCAATCCATAAAAAGCGCGGATTTTGTGCGTGAGTCAGCGTTTCAAAAAATCCGGGATCCTCTTCTACCAGCATCTTTGACCATAGCGCGTTGTTGCTGATGAGTGTATCTATGTCTTTCATGGAGGCTGTAACCAATTGAATTGCGTTGCGCTAATATAGGTTAACTCCTGATTTATTAAAACCAAATATCAAGCATTAGAATGTAAGGTAAGTAAAAAACCATGACCATTGCTCTGGAACTTCAACAACTTAAAAAAACCTATCCCGGTGGCGTTCAGGCGTTACGCGGAATAGATTTGCAAGTCGAAGCGGGGGATTTTTATGCGCTTTTGGGACCGAATGGCGCAGGCAAGTCCACCACCATCGGGATAATCAGCTCGCTGGTGAATAAAACCTCTGGGCGGGTGAGCGTCTTCGGATACGATCTTGAAAAAGATACCGTTAATGCGAAACGCCAGCTTGGTCTGGTACCGCAGGAGTTTAACTTTAACCCGTTTGAAACCGTGCAGCAGATCGTAGTCAACCAGGCGGGTTATTACGGCGTTGAGTATAAAGAGGCGGTCAAACGCAGCGAACTATATTTAAAGCAGCTCGATTTATGGGAAAAACGTAACGAGCGCGCGCGCATGCTCTCCGGCGGGATGAAACGCCGTCTGATGATTGCCCGCGCACTAATGCACGAGCCTAAATTACTCATCCTTGATGAACCGACGGCGGGGGTCGACATTGAGCTGCGTCGTTCAATGTGGGGTTTTTTAAAGGATTTAAACGACAAAGGCACCACGATTATTCTGACCACTCACTATCTCGAAGAAGCGGAAATGCTGTGTCGCAACATCGGCATTATTCAGCACGGCGAGCTGGTGGAAAACACCTCGATGAAGAGCCTGCTCTCTAAGCTGAAATCCGAGACCTTTATTCTCGATCTGGCACCGAAAAGCCCGCTGCCAAAACTGGAGGGCTATCAATACCGGCTGGTGGATACCTCCACGCTGGAAGTGGAAGTCCTGCGTGAACAGGGGGTCAACAGCGTGTTCTCACAGCTGAGCGCCCAGGGCATTCAGGTATTGAGTATGCGAAACAAAGCGAACCGACTGGAAGAACTGTTTGTTTCTCTGGTGCATGAAAAACAAGGAGATCGCGCATGATGCAGCTTTATTGGGTTGCGCTGAAAAGCATCTGGGCGAAAGAGATCCACCGCTTTATGCGAATCTGGGTCCAGACTCTGGTTCCTCCCGTCATTACTATGACGCTCTATTTTATTATCTTTGGTAACCTGATCGGCTCGCGTATCGGCGAAATGCATGGTTTTAGCTATATGCAGTTTATCGTGCCAGGGCTGATTATGATGGCGGTAATTACCAACTCGTACGCTAACGTGGCATCGTCATTCTTCAGCGCCAAGTTTCAACGCAACATTGAAGAGTTACTGGTCGCTCCGGTACCGACGCACGTGATCATCGCCGGTTTTGTTGGCGGCGGCGTGGCGCGTGGCCTGTGCGTAGGGATCCTGGTAACAGCGATTTCGCTGTTCTTTGTGCCGTTCCAGGTGCATTCCTGGGTCTTTGTGGCGCTTACGCTGGTGTTAACGGCGGTGCTGTTTTCGTTGGCCGGTCTGTTGAACGCGGTTTTCGCTAAAACCTTTGACGATATCAGCCTGATCCCAACCTTCGTGCTGACTCCGCTGACCTATCTGGGCGGCGTTTTCTATTCGTTAACGCTGCTGCCGCCGTTCTGGCAGGGACTGTCCCATCTGAACCCGATTGTCTACATGATTAGCGGTTTCCGTTACGGCTTCCTGGGGATCCACGATGTTCCGCTGGTCACGACCTTTGGCGTGCTGGTGGTGTTTATCGCGGCGTTTTATTTGCTGTGCTGGTACCTGATTCAGCGCGGACGCGGCCTGCGCAGCTAATGCTTTCTTCCTCTCCTTGCCCGGGAGAGGAAGACTTTTGATGCTTATCACCATTACGGATTTATCACCCTGATAAACTACTTGCCTGCTAAGGAGGTAGGCAATGCTAGGTTGGGTAATTACCTGTCATGATGATAAGGCACAGGATATGCTGCATCGTCTGGAGAAAAAGTACGGCCCGTTGGTTCAATGCCAGGCGGTGAGTTTTTGGCGTGGGCTTAGCTCGAATATGCTAAGCCGCATGATGTGCCATGCCCTGCATGCTACAGACTCTGGCGAGGGTGTGATATTCCTGACGGATATGGCCGGGGCCGCGCCTTACCGCGTGGCTTCGTTAATGAGCCATAAACATCCCCAGTGTGAAGTGATTTCAGGTATCAGTTATCCATTGCTTGAGCGAATGCTTTCGTCGCGGGAATCGATGAGCAGTTCTGCGTTTCGTGATAGCATCGTTGCGCTTGGCGGGCCCGAAGTCTCTAGCCTCTGGCATCAACAACAGAAAAATCCCCCCTTCGTGTTGAAGCATGATTTGTATGAGTATTAATCATTGGTATTGATGGCGCTTTTGCTACAATAGCCGGGGTTTCTCGCCTCGGTTATCTCATATGGTGATGCGCGTTCTGCTTGTTTTATTGCTCCTGTTTTCTGGCAGCATAGCTGCGGCTTTGCCTGCTCGCTACATGCAAACCACCGAAGCAGCCGCCGTGTGGGCGCAGATTGGCAACAAGATGGTGACGGTAGGAAATATTCGCGCCGGGCAGATCCTCGCCATTGAGCCAATTGCGGCAGACTATTACGAATTTACCTTTGGTTTTGGTACCGGGTTTATTGATAAGGGGCATCTGGAGCCTGTGCAGGGGCGGCAGAAAGTCGATGATGGTCTGGGCGATCTCAATAAACCTCTCAGCAACCAAAGCCTGATCACCTGGAAAGATACGCCGGTTTATAACGCTCCGGATGTTGGTAGCGCCCCGTTTGGCGTGCTGGCGGATAATCTGCGTTATCCGGTTATCAGCAAGCTTAAAGACCGTCTCAACCAAACCTGGTACCAGATCCGTATTGGCGGCAGACTGGCCTATATCAGCGCTCTGGATGCGCAGGAAGACAACGGTATCCCGGTGTTAACCTATCACCATATTCTGCGCGATGAAGAGAATACCCGTTTTCGCCACACCTCTACGACAACCTCCGTACGCGCCTTCAGCAACCAGATGGCCTGGCTACAGGACCGCGGCTACACCACGTTGACGATGTACCAACTGGAAGGCTATGTTCGCAACAATATGAATCTCCCGGCGCGGGCGGTGGTGCTGACTTTTGATGATGGTCTGAAGTCGGTGAGTCGTTATGCTTACCCGATTCTGAAGCAGCACGGCATGAAGGCAACGGCGTTTATTATCTCCTCACGTATCAAGCGCCACCCGCAGAAGTGGGATCCGAAATCACTGCAGTTTATGAGCATCGCGGAACTGAATGAGATCAGGGACGTGTTCGACTTCCAGTCGCATACCCATTTTTTACATCGGGTTGATGCGAATCACCGGCCAATCCTGCTGAGTCGCAGCTATCATAATATTCTGTTTGATTTCGCCCGTTCGCGTCGGGCGTTGTCTCAGTTTAACCCTCACGTTCTTTATCTTTCGTATCCGTTTGGCGGCTATAACTCCACGGCAGTAAAAGCGGCAGGCGACGCGGGATTCCACATGGCGGTCACCACGGTGAGAGGGAAGGTTAAACCGGGGGATAATCCGTTCTTATTGAAAAGACTTTATATTTTAAGAACGGATTCGCTGGAGACGATGTCGCGGCTGATAAGTAATCAGCCGCAGGGGTAAGGGCTGTCAGGCAACCTGTACCGGAATGGCTTTCGCGGTGCGCTTCATTTCGTTGTCGCCTTCAAAATAGGCCACTTTCGGACGCCAGGTGCGGGCTTCTTCATCAGACATGGTGACGAAGCTGGCGATAATCACAATGTCGCCGACTTCAGCACAGTGTGCCGCTGCGCCGTTCACCGAGATGATTCTGGAGCCGCGTTCAGCCGCAATCGCGTAGGTTGAGAAACGTTTACCGTTGGTCACGTTCCAGATATCAATAGCTTCGTTTTCCAGAATACCAGAGGCATCGAGGAAATCCTGGTCGATGGCGCAGGAGCCTTCGTAGTGCAGGTCCGCCTGCGTGACTTTGACGCGGTGGAGCTTGCCTTGCAGCATGGTGCGAATCATAACTTCTATACCCTGTCGTTTACCTTGGCTAAGCAGGCGCTACTGGCCTGCTTTGAGAAATTCTCAGGCAGTATTGCCTGATTTTTAACCCCTGTCTACTGGGCTAATGTAACGCTTTGATTATCGATCAGACGTGCCTGACCCAGCCAGGCGGCGGCCAGAATCACCGCGCGTTTACTGGTTTCCGTCAGCTCCAGCAGCGTGTCGGCATCACGAATCTGAATATCGTCGGCACGGAAGCCTTTTTCATTCAGTTCCTGCTCGGCAATGGCAATAATCTCTTCCTGGTCACGATGGCCGGCAAGCAGCTTTTCAGCGATGCCGTTCATCACTTTGTGCAGACCCGGCGCAATTTTTCGCTGCTCTGCGGTCAGATAACCGTTACGTGAGCTAAGCGCCAGACCGTCTTTGGCGCGAATAATCGGCACGCCAACGATCTCAATGTCATAACCCAGATCCGCCACCATTTTGCGGATCAGTGCGAGCTGCTGGAAATCTTTCTCGCCAAAGCAGGCGATATCAGGCTGGATCAGGTTAAACAGCTTGCTGACGATAGTGGAGACGCCACGGAAGTGGCCTGGACGGCTGGCGCCTTCCAGCATGGTGGAGAGACCGGGAACTTCAACGAACGTCTGGCCATCCAGACCCTGCGGGTAGATTTCCTCAACGGCTGGCGCAAAAACATAATCGACTTTACGCTTGTTCAGCTTTTCACAATCTTCCTGCAGCGTGCGCGGATAGCGCACCAGATCGTCCGGTCGGTCAAACTGCATCGGGTTGACGAAAATGCTGACGATCACCACATCAGCCCGCGCTTTTGCCTCATCGACCAGCTTCATATGGCCGTCGTGCAGGTTGCCCATGGTGGGAACCAGAGCGACGCGTTTGCCTTCCTGACGCAGACGACGAATATGCTGGCGCAGCAGCGGCAGGGTTTCAATGATTAACACGACAAGACTCCTTGAGTTGCCTGAGGAACCGTAGGCCGGATAAGGCGTTTACGCCGCCATCCGGCAACATGCAGCGAACCGCCTGATGGCGCTACGCTTTTCAGGCCGATATATGGCCTGAAAAATTAGTGGAAACTGTGTTCTTCGCCCGGATAAACGCCGGACTCCACTTCAGCCATATACTGCCGCACTGCGGCGCGCATGTCGCCTGCTTCATTGAGGAAATTCTTCGCAAATTTCGGGATGTGGCCACCGGTAATACCAAAGGCATCGTGCATGACGAGGATTTGTCCATCGGTGACGTTACCTGCGCCGATACCGATAACCGGAATCGACAGCGCTTCGGTGACGCGCTTCGCCAGCTCAACCGGCACGCACTCCAGCACCAGCAACTGAGCGCCAGCGGCTTCTAAGGCCAGCGCGTCATCCAGCAATACCTGCCCGGCGTCGCCGCGGCCCTGAATTTTATAGCCGCCGAAAATATTCACCGACTGCGGTGTTAATCCCAGATGACCGCAAACCGGTACGGCGCGTTCGGTGAGCATTTTTACCGTATCCACCAGCCAGGCGCCGCCTTCAATTTTGACCATATTAGCGCCCGCCCGCATCACCACCGCGGCGTTTTCAAATGCTTGTTCCGGCGTGGCGTAAGCCATAAATGGCAGGTCGGAGAGCAGCAGACAGTTGGGAGCGCCACGACGTACGGCACGAGTGTGGTAAGCAATATCTTCAACGGTGACCGGTAGGGTGGAGTCATGCCCCTGAATCGTCATGCCCAGCGAGTCGCCAACCAGCATCACTTTGATGCCTTCGTCGGCAAATAACTTAGCGAAGCTGTAGTCGTAGGCGGTAATGGTCGCGAAGCGTTTTTTCTCTTGCTTGCATTTCTGCAGCAGTGAAATGGTGGTGGGTTTCATAACATTTCCTGATGATGAAAGTCATATTTATCGGCATTCTAACAGTCACATTCAGGGGGGCAATTGTTTTAAGCAACCGTTTGGCACTAAAGTAGTAAACGTGGAAGGGGAGAGGATACTTTACCAGTGTGCAGGTTTTGCGGCACCAAGATGGGTGAGGAGCTTATGCAGGCTGATACCCTCCGGGAAGATAAGCTCAGGTGCGATTTCAGCGAGCGGCCACAGCATAAAACCACGGTTTTTCATGTCGTAGTGCGGCACGGTCAGACGTTCGGTGTTAATCACTTCATCGCCAAACAGCATAATATCGAGGTCCAGAGTGCGCGGCCCCCAGCGTTCGGCTTTACGTACGCGTCCCTGTTGCAGCTCAATGCGTTGGGTATGATTAAGCAATTCTTCGGGAGCGAGAGTGGTTTCCAGCGCCACGGCAGCGTTCAGGTAATCTGGCTGATCCTGTGGGCCTAATGGCGGTGTGCGGTAAAAGGAGGAAACAGCGACGATACGGCTGTCGGGAATGTCGCCAATCGCTTTTACGGCAGCATTAACCTGCTCCAGAGGAGAGGCCAGATTACTGCCGAGAGCGATATAGGCGATGGTCACGCGGAACCTTCACGGCGCGGGGCGCGTTTACGCGGGCGACGATGACGACGGCGCTCCGGTTCTTCGTCGAGTTCGTTGAGCATGCCTTTTTGTTCCGGCGGTGCTGAAACCTGGAATTCTCCCCACCACTGCGCCAGACGCTGCAGCTCAGCGTTGTTTTCCACTTCGGCACGCAGGGCCAGCAGATCGTAAGCGGCGCGGAACTTCGGATGCTCCATCAGCTTCCAGGCGCGTTTGCCCTGGCGACGAGACATGCGTAGCTGCAACTGCCAGATATCACGGGTCAGCGAGGTCAGACGTTTCGGGATCGCCAGCGAGCGGCAGGCTTCATCCAATACGTCGTTCATCGCCAGTGCGAAGGCATCGTAGTAAGCCAGACCGCTTTCCTGGGCAATTTTCTGCGCAGCTTCCAGTAACGGATACCAGAACATGGCGGCGAACAAGAACGCCGGGTTAACGCGCATATCATTGTGGATGCGGTTATCGGTATTCTTCAGCACCTGAGCGATGATGCGTTCCATTGGGCTGTCACCGTCTTCGGTGAAATAGCGCGTAATGGTGGGGAACAGCGGCTGGAACAGGCTGTACTCACGCAGTTTTTTATAGGTTTCATACCCATAGCCCGCCTGTAACAGTTTGAGCGCTTCTTCAAACAGGCGTGCGGGGGGAATATCGTTAAGCAGTGTTGCCAGACGCGGGATTGGCTCAGCGGTTTCCGGGCTGATACGCATGTCGAGCTTGGCGGCAAAGCGCACGGCCCGCAGCATACGTACAGGGTCTTCGCGGTAGCGCGTTTCCGGATTACCGATCAGGCGAACGATGCCCTCTTCGAGATCCTGCATGCCACCAACGTAATCACGCACGGTGAAATCGGCCACGCTGTAATACAGGCTGTTAATCGTGAAGTCGCGACGCTGGGCATCTTCTTCGATGGAGCCGAAGATGTTGTCGCGCAGCAGCATACCGTTTTGTCCGCGCTGTGAGGTTGTGCGATCGGACTCGCTGCCTTCATGATGACCACGGAAAGTTGCCACTTCGATAATTTCCGGGCCAAACATGACATGGGCCAGACGGAAACGGCGACCAACCAGACGACAGTTACGAAACAGTTTTCGCACCTGATCTGGCGTGGCGTTAGTCGTGACATCAAAATCTTTCGGCTTTTTGCCCAGCAAAAGATCGCGTACGCCTCCGCCAACCAGCCATGCCTCGTATCCGGCCTTATTGAGCCTGTACATTACCTTCAGGGCATTTTCACTGATATCTTTGCGGGAGATAGAGTGCTGCTCACGCGGGATTACCGTCATGTGTGGACGGGCGACGGCGAGCTCGGCCTCGCGCTCCTCGCGGCTTAGCACCTTGCGGCAAAAATTAGCGACTCGGGTAAAAATAGTGCACCTCGGTAGTGTCAAACTTCAATCAGAACAAGTGTTGCTGTGTAAAAATAGCGGCTAATCATAGCTCAGCATGATGCATTTGAGAATGGCGGATTTACGATCGCCGATTCTGGCACCGCTGTCAGACTCCAGTTTTCAATGGCAAACGTGAGAATCTGATCCACGCGCATCTCCTGCCACGGGATATCGGAGTGCTGGCCGAGAAAGCGCAGCGCAGCAACAATCACCGGGCGTGGATCGCCTTGCGGCAGTGCAGGTGCATGATTTTGTTTTGAAAGTTTAGCGCCTTGTTCGTTGAGCGCCAGCGGCAGATGAATATAGTCCGGCGCTTGCCAGCCGAACTGTTGATACAACGAAATTTGCCGTACCGTCGGTTCGATAAGATCGGCACCGCGCACAATTTCCGTCACGCCCTGGAAGTGGTCGTCCACCACCACCGCGAGGTTATAGGCAAACAGCCCGTCGCGACGGTGAATAATAAAATCTTCCCTTGCAAGCCGCGGATCAGCCTGAATCACACCGCGCAGTTGGTCCGTAAACTGCATCACCGGATGGCGTTGCTTAATGCGGACCGCCGCCTGTTCAGGCCCGTGGCGTAGCTCACGGCAATGACCGTCGTAAATACCGCCGACGCTTTGAATACGCGCGCGCGTACAGGTGCAGTAATAGCTCAGATCCTGCTGATGCAGCCAGGCCAGCGCCTCGCGGTAGGCGTCATGACGCTGGGATTGCCATAAAATATCGCCATCCCAGTGCAGCCCGTAATGTTCCAGCTGACGCAGAATCGTGTCTGCAGCACCGGGAACTTCACGAGGGGGGTCAATATCTTCAATGCGTACCCGCCAGATTCCGCGACGAGCACGGGCCTGCAGGTAACTCCCGAGGGCGGCAATCAGTGAACCAAAATGGAGTTCGCCAGAGGGGGAAGGGGCGAAGCGGCCAATATAATGTGAATCGCTCATTTTGCGGGCTAACAAATAATAAGGCGGGAGAAGCTCCCGCCTGAAGTAAACGTGGTAAAAATGACCGGAATTAACCTGCCATTTGTTTTTCGCGGATTTCTGCCAGCGTTTTACAGTCGATGCACAGATCGGCTGTCGGACGCGCTTCCAGACGGCGAATACCAATTTCTACGCCGCATGATTCGCAGTAGCCGAAATCTTCGTCTTCTACTTTCTTCAGCGTCTTCTCGATCTTTTTGATCAGTTTGCGCTCACGATCACGGTTACGCAGCTCAAGGCTGAATTCTTCTTCCTGTGCGGCGCGGTCCACCGGATCAGGGAAGTTAGCCGCTTCGTCTTGCATATGAGATACGGTGCGATCAACTTCATCCCTAAGTTGATTACGCCATGCCTCAAGAATACGCCTGAAGTGCGACAGCTGGGCTTCGTTCATATACTCTTCGCCCGGTTTCTCCTGGTACGGCTCCACCCCAGCGATGGCGAGAATACTCAGGGACGATGTTTTACGGTTTTGCCCTTCTTGCATGTTGCTTCTCCTTAACACGCACTATCGATCCCCATGTTCGGGGGAAAAATCAGGTCGCTATAAATAGCAGATGCTTTTCCGGATAGCAATTATCTAAACGTAACACTTGACAACCCTGTGAGGAAAAGCGTATTTGCCCACGCGCCCAGAATACTAATTAACCGAATGTTTACACCATTACAAGGTAATGGGCAACGGCTCTTTAAGAGTCATACCATGGGCAGAAAGTTCCGCTTTATAAACCAGAATTTCTACCCCCTTAAGCTGTGCTTCAACTAATAATTGCGCATATTTTGCATCGATATGGCGCGCGGGTGAAAACCGTGTAATGGCTGAATGCAACACCGCGAAAAATATCACCGCGCGCTTGCCTTCGGCCGCTACGCTCATCAATTCCCGAAGATGTTTCTGACCTCGTTCAGTGATGGCATCGGGAAAATAACCCTGATCTTTTTCCGCCAACGTGACTGATTTCACTTCAATATAGCAGTCAGGTCGGGAATCCGCCTGTAACAAAAAGTCGATGCGGCTCCCTTCGGCGCCGTATTTTACTTCACTTTTCAAGGTGCTGTAGTCTGAAACTTCCGAAATTAACGAACGCTGAATAGCCTCTTTCGTTAATCTATTGGCCCACAGCGTGTTAACACAAATAAGTGCACCGGATTGGGTTTGCGTTAATTCCCAGGTATGTGGATATTTTCGTTTGGTATTTTCTGATGTCGAATACCAGACAGTATCTCCCGGCGTTGCGCAGCCGGTCATGGCTCCCGTATTGGGGCAGTGTAGCGTTAACGTTGTGCCATCCGGTGTGATCACATCCGCTAAAAAACGCTTATAGCGCTGAATGAGCGTTGCAGGTTGTAAAGGTGGAGAAAATTGCATGAACAGTTCCTTTGATTATTCAGTCAGCGTCCAGCGTTGCAACTGCGTGTAACGCGTACGTCCTCGCATGAATGAGGAGGAGTAAAGCCCAAACTCCGTTACCGGAAACGACCAGCCAAACCCTGGCGGAGGGATAGATACCGCGTGACCGGCGTCACGCAGCATCGTGATATGCGGGTGAAACGGCTGCGGGCTCTGGTGGCACCCACTGCGTGCGGCTTGTGCCCGCAACATGTTCGCCAACTGTAGCAGCCCGCGCGGCGGCTGACGCATTCCCAACCACACTACACGCGAGCGCAGCCATTGCCCGGCATCGTCGAGTTTGAGCGTAAAACCCGGCTGGCGAATACGCCCCGCAAGCTGCGTTAACGCATGCTGCTTCTCAGCGCTGACGTCGCCCAAAAAGGCGAGCGTCAGATGCAGATTATCGGCGGCGACGGGACGACCCGCTTCAGGGGGGAACTGCGCGGCCCGCCAGTGGATTAACTGCTCCCGAACCTCGCCAGGCAATTCAATCGCAAAGAACAGCCTTTTTGGCTCAGACATGATGGATACTCGGTTATGAATTAACGCGATGCTACAATGCAGCGCGAAGAATGTTAACCCTCTGGAGTCATTTGTGACGTCGTTGCCCGTTGCCGCCGTAGTGCCTGAACTACTTACCGCCCTTGATGCCTCGTCGCAGGTTTTGCTGACGGCGCCGACCGGTGCCGGGAAATCAACCTGGCTGCCGTTGCGACTCCTTGAACATCGCGGTATCAAGGGACGGATTATTTTGCTGGAGCCGCGGCGTCTGGCAGCACGCAATGTGGCGCAGCGGTTGGCGGAATTGCTGAATGAAAAGCCTGGCGAGACCGTGGGGTATCGCATGCGTGCGCAAAGCTGCGTAGGGCCGCAGACCCGCCTTGAGGTGGTGACGGAGGGGGTTCTGACACGCATGATCCAGCGCGACCCCGAATTGACGGGCGTTGGGCTGGTCATCCTCGACGAATTTCACGAGCGGAGTTTGCAGGCCGACCTGGCGCTGGCGCTGTTGCTGGATGTGCAGCAAGGGCTGCGTGACGATCTGAAACTGTTGATCATGTCTGCCACTTTGGACAACGGGCGTTTGCAGCAGATGTTGCCCGATGCGCCGACGATCGTTTCTGAAGGCCGCGCATTTCCCGTTGATCGACGATATCAGCCGTTGGCGGCGCATCTGCGTTTTGCTGAAGCGGTAGCGATAGCGACGGCAGAACTCCTGCGCCATGAAAGCGGGTCGCTGCTGCTGTTTTTACCGGGTGTAGGGGAAATCCAGCGCGTGCAGGAGCAACTGGCAACGCGTGTGGGCAGCGATGTGTTGTTGTGCCCACTGTACGGCGCGCTGACGCTTGCCGAGCAGCGTCAGGCGATTTTGCCCGCGCCGCAAGGCAAGCGCAAAGTGGTGCTGGCGACCAATATTGCCGAAACCAGCTTAACGATCGAAGGCATCCGGCTGGTGGTGGACAGCGCCCAGGAGCGCGTGGCGCGCTATGACGCGCGTACCGGTTTGACGCGACTAATTACCCAACGCATAAGCCAGGCCTCGATGACCCAGCGAGCGGGACGCGCGGGCCGTCTGGAACCCGGTATCTGCCTACATTTACTTGCCAAAGAGCAGGCGGAAAGAGCGGCGGCACAGGGAGAACCGGAGATTTTACAGAGCGACCTGTCCGGACTGCTGATGGAGTTACTGCAATGGGGATGCACCGACCCTGAGCAACTGAACTGGCTGGATACACCGCCCGCCATCAACCTGCAGGCGGCAAAGCGGCTGCTGCAGATGCTGGGGGCGCTTGAGGGTGACAGGCTCAGCGCCAGGGGGCAGAAAATGGCGACGTTGGGTAACGACCCCCGTTTAGCGGCTATGCTGGTTAGCGCCAACAATGACAATGAAGTGGCAACGGCGGCAAAACTGGCTGCGATTCTGGAAGAGCCGCCGCGCGGTGGCAGTACCGATCTGGCTGTAGCGTTTTCACGAAATCAGCCCGCCTGGCAGCAGCGCAGCCAACAATTACTGAAACGGCTTAACGTTCGCAGCGGACAGCCGGACAGCGCGCTGCTCCCCTCATTACTGGCGCAGGCGTTTGCCGATCGGATCGCGCGTCGGCGCGGGCAGGAAGGGCGCTATCAACTGGCGAATGGCATGGGGGCAATGCTGGATGCCGATGACGCCTCCGGACGCCATGAATGGCTGATTGCGCCGCTGTTACTGCAGGGCAGCGCTTCGCCGGATGCGCGTATTCTGCTGGCTCTGCCGCTGGATATCGAAGCGCTGATACAGGCATGCCCTGAACTGCTACAACAATCTGACACCATCGAATGGGATGAAACTCAGGGAACGTTAAAAGCATTGCGTCGGTCGCGCATTGGCCAGCTAACGGTAAAAGTACAGGCGCTGGCCAAACCCTCGGAAGAGGAGTTGCACCTGGCGATGTTGAACGGCATTCGCGATAAAGGGCTAAGTGTGCTCAACTGGACGCCGGAAGCCGAGCAGTTTCGCCTGCGTCTGCAATGTGCGGCAAACTGGTTGCCAGAGTATAACTGGCCCGCGGTAGATGAGGATTCTCTGCTGGCGACGCTGGAGAGCTGGCTGCTGCCGCACATGAGCGGTGTGCACTCGTTACGCGCGTTAAAAGCGCTAAATGTGGGTCAGGCGTTGCGCGGTTTGCTGGATTGGTCAATGCTGCAACGTCTGGATAGTGAACTGCCAGCGCATTACACTGTGCCGACGGGAAGCCGGATTGCCATTCGCTATCATGAGGATAACCCTCCGGTATTGGCGGTTCGGATGCAGGAAATGTTTGGTGAAGCGAAGACCCCAACCATCGCCGAGGGGCGCGTGCCGCTGGTGCTGGAACTGCTATCTCCGGCGCAACGACCACTACAGGTAACGAGCGATTTGAGCGCGTTCTGGCAGGGATCGTACCGTGAGGTGCAAAAAGAGATGAAAGGGCGCTATCCCAAACATGTCTGGCCGGACGATCCGGCGAATACCGCGCCAACGCGGCGAACAAAGAAGTATTCGTAATGAAACTGTAGGCCGGATAAAGCGAAACCGTCATTCGGTATAAACACGGCAGTAAATTGAGAGATTTCTTCTTCTGTTAACTGACGGAAGAACAGAGAATCGGGCCCTTGCGCCTGAATGTTGCGGAGAAAAAGCATGGCGGGGAATGACCGCGAGCCAATTGGACGTAAAGGGAAACCCTCGCGTCCGGTGAAACAAAAGGTGAGCCGTCGTCAACTCAGAGATGAAGAGTATGACGACGATTATGATGATGATGACTATGAGGATGAAGAACCGATGCCGCGTAAGGGTAAAGGCAAAGGGCGTAAGCCTCGTGGTAAACGCGGCTGGTTCTGGCTGCTGGTAAAACTGTCGATTGTTTTTTTGGTGCTGATCGCCATTTACGGCGTTTATCTGGACCAAAAAATCCGCAGCCGTATAGATGGTAAAGTCTGGCAGCTTCCTGCGGCAGTATATGGCCGTATGGTTAACCTTGAGCCAGAAATGCCGATCGGCAAGAACGAGATGGTGAAACTGCTGGAGGCTACGCAGTATCGTCAGGTGACGAAGATGACGCGCCCTGGCGAATTCACCGTGCAGGCGAAAAGCATCGAGATGATCCGTCGTCCGTTTGATTTTCCGGACAGTAAAGAAGGGCAGGTGCGCGCGCGTCTGACCTTTGATGGCGACCATCTGGATACCATCGAGAATATGGATAACAACCGCCAGTTCGGTTTCTTCCGTCTCGATCCGCGGCTGATTACCATGCTCTCTTCGCCTAACGGTGAGCAGCGCCTGTTTGTCCCGCGCAGTGGATTCCCGGATCTGCTGGTGGACACGTTGCTGGCGACCGAAGATCGTCACTTCTATGAGCATGACGGTATCAGCCTCTATTCCATTGGCCGTGCGGTGCTGGCGAACCTGACGGCGGGGCGCACGGTACAAGGGGCCAGTACGCTGACCCAGCAACTGGTGAAAAACCTGTTCCTGTCCAGCGAACGTTCCTACTGGCGTAAGGCCAACGAAGCCTATATGGCGCTGATCATGGATGCGCGTTACAGCAAAGACCGCATTCTTGAGCTGTACATGAACGAAGTCTATCTCGGTCAAAGCGGTGACAATGAGATCCGCGGCTTCCCGCTGGCGAGCCTTTACTACTTTGGCCGTCCGGTGGAAGAGCTGAGCCTCGACCAGCAGGCGCTGCTGGTAGGGATGGTTAAAGGGGCGTCAATCTATAACCCGTGGCGTAACCCGAAGCTGGCACTGGAGCGTCGTAACCTGGTGCTGCGTTTGCTGCAGCAGCAGCAGATTATCGACCAGGATCTTTATGACATGCTGAGCGCGCGTCCGTTAGGCGTACAGCCGCGTGGTGGGGTGATCTCACCGCAGCCCGCCTTTATGCAGATGGTGCGCCAGGAGCTACAGGCGAAGCTGGGCGATAAAGTTAAAGATCTCTCCGGCGTGAAGATTTTCACCACCTTTGATTCCGTGGCGCAGGACGCTGCAGAAAAAGCGGCGGTGGAAGGTATTCCGGTGCTGAAGAAACAACGTAAGCTGAGCGATCTGGAAACCGCGATTGTGGTGGTTGACCGCTTTAGCGGCGAAGTGCGTGCCATGGTCGGTGGGGCAGAACCGCAGTTCGCTGGTTATAACCGTGCGATGCAGGCACGTCGTTCGATTGGTTCTTTGGCTAAACCGGCGACCTATCTGACCGCGCTCAGCCAGCCGAAGCTGTATCGTCTGAATACCTGGATTGCCGATGCCCCGATTGCGCTGCGCCAGCCTAACGGCCAGGTGTGGTCGCCGCAGAACGATGACCGTCGCTATAGCGAAAGCGGAAAAGTGATGCTGGTGGATGCGTTAACGCGCTCAATGAACGTGCCAACGGTAAATCTGGGGATGGCGCTGGGCCTGCCTGCCGTCACCGATACCTGGCTGAAGCTGGGCGCGCCGAAAGATCAGCTTAACCCGGTTCCGGCCATGCTGCTGGGGGCGTTGAACCTGACGCCGATCGAAGTGGCGCAGGCGTTCCAGACTATCGCCAGCGGCGGGAACCGCGCGCCGCTGTCGGCGCTGCGTTCGGTGATTGCCGAAGATGGTACGGTGCTGTATCAGAGCTTCCCGCAGGCCGAGCGTGCCGTTCCGGCGCAGGCGGCGTATATGACGCTGTGGACCATGCAACAGGTGGTTCAGCGTGGTACGGGCCGCCAGCTTGGCGCGAAATATCCTGGGCTTCATCTGGCAGGGAAAACCGGGACCACTAACAACAACGTGGATACCTGGTTTGCCGGGATCGACGGCAGCCAGGTAACCATCACCTGGGTGGGCCGTGATAACAACCAGCCAACCAAGCTGTACGGTGCCAGCGGTGCGATGTCGATTTATCAGCGTTATCTGGCTAACCAGACGCCAACACCGCTGGTGCTGACGCCGCCGGAAGATGTGGTGGATATGGGCGTGGACTACGACGGTAACTTCGTTTGTAGCGGGGGGATGCGTACGCTTCCGGTATGGACTACCGATCCTGATTCGCTGTGTCAGCAGGGTGAAATGATGCAACAGCCGACCGGGAATCCGTTCGATCAGTCAACGCCGCAGCAGCAGCCTCAACAGCAGCAGCAACAACCGGCGCAGCAGGAAAAGAAAGATAGCGACGGTGTCGCTGGCTGGATAAAGGATATGTTCGGCAGTAACTGATATTGCTCAAAACCCGCTTCGGCGGGTTTTTCTTCTTTGGTCCATTCTCAGGGCCGAATAACATTCCAGCCTAATTTATTAACCCTTTCTTTTCATCTGGTTATTTCTTAACCCCTCAGTTTTAGTAGGGACGCGTATTGCTTGCTATCTCGCCAGAGTTTCGAATATTATGCTGCCGTTATAATAATAATTCTCGTTTACGTTATCATTCACTTTCATCAGAGAAATACCAATGGCGCGTCTTAAAACTGCTCAGCCAAGTTCATCGCTGCGTAAAATCGCAGTAGTGGTAGCCACAGCGGTTAGCGGCATGTCTGTCTATGCACAGGCGGCGGTTGACCCGAAAGAAGAAACCATCACCGTAACTGCTGCACCTGCCGCACAAGAAAGCGCATGGGGGCCTTCGCCGACAATTGCCGCGAAGCGTTCCGCCACCGCTACCAAAACCGACACGCCGATCGAAAAGACGCCACAGTCTGTTTCGGTAGTGACAAACGAAGAGATGCAGATCCATCAGTCTCGTTCCGTCAAGGAAGCGCTGGGTTATACCCCAGGGGTTGTGGTCAGTAATCGTGGTGCTTCAAATACATACGATTTTGTCAGCATCCGTGGTTTTACCTCTGTCGGTTTAAGCCAGAACAACTATCTGGATGGTCTGAAGCTACAAGGGAACTTCTATAACGACGCGGTTATCGATCCTTACATGCTGGAGCGTGTAGAGTTGATGCGTGGGCCAACTTCCGTGTTGTACGGTAAGAGTAACCCTGGCGGTATTATTTCGATGGTCAGCAAACGTCCAACCACCGAGCCGCTAAAAGAAGTTCAGTTTAAAATGGGAACAAATAATCTGTTCCAGACAGGATTTGATTTTAGTGATGCATTGGACGATAACGGTGAATTCTCTTACCGTTTAACCGGTCTGGCTCGTTCCACAAATGAGCAGCAGCAAGGTTCTGAATCACAGCGTTATACCGTTGCTCCGTCCTTCTCATGGCGTCCTGACGACAAGACTAACTTTACATTCCTTTCTTATTTCCAGAATGAACCCGAAACGGGTTACTACGGTTGGTTGCCGAAGGAAGGTACGGTTGAACCGCTACCTAACGGCAAGCGTTTGCCGACTGATTTTAATGAAGGTGCTTCAAATAATACTTATTCCCGCAATCAGAAAATGGTGGGGTACAGCTTTGAACACGACTTTAATGACACCTTCACTGTCCGGCAGAATTTACGTTTTGCTGAAATGAAAACGTCGCAGCAGAGCGTGTACGGTACGGGTATCTGTACAACAAATGCGTTTAACGCGCCTTGCCAGGCAATTCCGGCCGATCAGCGCGACCATTATCTTGGTCGTGGCACGGTTGTCGATGATGAACGTTTGCAGAACTTCAGTGTTGATACCCAGTTGCAGAGCAATTTCGCGACAGGAACGGTGGACCATACGTTGCTGACAGGTGTTGACTTCATGCGTATGCGTAATGATATCAATGCTAAATTTGGCACAGCTCCTGTTCTGGATCTTTATAACCCACAGCCTCTGGAAGATTTTGATTTCGACTCTACCGAGCCTTATCAGATGAACGAAACCAAACAAACCGGTATCTACATCCAGGATCAGGCGGAATGGGATAAGTGGGTCTTTACGCTGGGTGGTCGTTATGACTGGTCACAGCAAGCGACGACGATTCGTCAGAATTCAACCACTCCGCAAGCGGGTTATATTGAGCGTAACGATCATCAGTTCACATGGCGTGGCGGTGTAAACTACCTGTTTGATAATGGTATTTCTCCGTACGTTAGCTATAGCCAGTCATTTGAACCAAACGCATTCGATCTCTACAGCACTCCACGCATGGCTTTTGCGCCATCCAAGGGTGAACAGTATGAAGCGGGTGTAAAATATGTGCCGAAAGATCTGCCTGTGGTTATTACGGCTGCGGCATATCATCTGACGAAGACGAATACGCTGACAACCGATCCGACCAACTCGAATCTGCAAGTTCCGTCAGGCGAAGTACGTTCTCAGGGCTTTGAATTTGAAGCTAAAGCGGCCTTGAATGCCAATATCAATGTGACTGCTTCATATACTTACACTGATGCGGAGTACACTAAGGACACCAACCTCAAAGGGAACAACGTAGAACAAGTTCCTGAAAATATGGCATCACTCTGGGGCGACTATACCTTCAACGAAGGCGTTCTGTCGGGACTGACCCTGGGAACCGGTGGACGTTTTATCGGTTCAAGCTATGGCGATCCAGCAAACACCTTTAAAGTGGGAAGTGCTGCTGTAATGGATGCTGTCGTGAAATACGATTTAGCGCGTTTTGGTATGGCTGGTTCTAGTGTTGCTGTCAACGTTACCAACCTGCTGGATCGTGAATACGTTTCTAGTTGCTTCCAAACCTATGGCTGCTTCTGGGGCGCAGAACGTCAGGTCGTTGCAACCGCAACCTTCCGTTTCTAATTTCTTTTTGGGCACGCTTTGCGTGCCCGTTTTACAAGTTGGCTGCTATGCAGGAAAACAGATCCCATCCCGACACCACTTTCGCGTTGCGTAATGTCTCCTTTCGTGTGCCTGGCCGCACGCTTTTGCATCCTCTCTCATTAACTTTTCCGGTGGGGAAAGTGACCGGCCTTATCGGTCACAACGGGTCCGGAAAATCGACGTTATTGAAAATGCTGGGACGTCATCAGCCGCCGTCGGAAGGTGAAATCCTGCTCGACGAACAGCCGCTGGAGAACTGGAGCAGTAAAGCGTTTGCCCGCAAGGTCGCCTATCTGCCGCAGCAGTTGCCGCAGGCCGAAGGGATGACGGTGCGTGAACTGGTGGCGATTGGCCGCTATCCGTGGCACGGGGCGCTGGGACGTTTTGGCGTTGCCGACAGAGAGAAAGTAGAAGAAGCTATTTCGTTGGTCGGCTTAAAACCGCTGGCGCACCGCCTGGTGGATAGCCTGTCCGGCGGAGAACGCCAGCGTGCGTGGATTGCCATGCTGGTGGCGCAGGACAGCCGCTGTCTGCTGCTTGATGAGCCGACTTCCGCGCTGGATATCGCTCATCAGGTTGACGTGCTGGCGCTAGTGCATCGCTTAAGTAAGCAGCGTGGGCTAACGGTGATTGCGGTGCTGCATGATATCAACATGGCGGCCCGCTACTGCGATTACTTAGTTGCGCTGCGCGGTGGTGAAATGATTGCGCAAGGAACGCCTGCTGAACTGATGCGCAGTGAAACTCTGGAACAGATTTACGGTATCCCGATGGGCATTTTGCCGCATCCGGCCGGTGCCGCACCCGTGAGTTTTGTCTATTAATGATTGAATTACATCATATTACCCGTCGGCGTCTGCTTACGGCGATGGCGCTCTCGCCGCTGCTGTGGCGGATGAATACGGCGTCCGCCGCGGCGATTGATCCGCAGCGTATTGTGGCGCTGGAATGGCTGCCGGTAGAGCTGTTGCTGGCGCTGGGTATTACGCCGTATGGCATTGCGGATATCCCTAACTACAAGCTGTGGGTCAGTGAGCCACCTCTACCGGACTCGGTGATTGATGTCGGGCTACGCACGGAACCCAATCTCGAACTGCTGACCGAAATGAAACCCTCGTTTCTGCTCTGGTCGGCAGGCTATGGTCCTTCCCCTGAAAAGCTGGCACGTATTGCACCTGGTCGGGGATTTAACTTCAGCGACGGTAAAAAACCTCTGGTCGTTGCGCGACAATCGCTGCAGGAAATGGCGCAATTGTTCAATCTGCAGGACTCTGCTGAACGCCATCTGACTGAGTATGATCGTTTTATTGCCGGCCTGAAGCCGCGCTTCATTCAACGCGGTGCGCGCCCTGTGCTTCTCACCTCTCTGCTTGATTCGCGGCATATGCTGGTGTTTGGCCCAAACAGCCTGTTTCAGGACGTGCTGGACGAATATGGGATCCCCAACGCCTGGCAGGGAGAGACAAACTTTTGGGGCAGCACTGCCGTGAGTATTGACCGTCTGGCTGCTTTTCAGGATGTCGATGTATTGTGCTTTGATCACGGCAACGATAAAGAGATGGCTGCACTGATGTCTACGCCGTTGTGGCAGGCGATGCCCTTTGTTCGCAGTGGACGTTTTCAGCGCGTGCCGGCCGTCTGGTTCTATGGCGCAACGCTATCGGCCATGCATTTTGCCCGCATTCTGGATAATGCGCTGGGAGGCAAAGCGTGAGTAAACGTATCGCGCTGTTCCCCATTCTCCTGCTGACGGTTCTGTTTGTTGCCGCCTGTTGGCTCACATGGGTTAACTTCTCCGTTGCGCTACCGCGCAGCCAATGGCAACAGGCTATCTGGTCACCGGATATCGATGCCATTAAACAGATGGTTTTCCACTACAGCCTGCTGCCGAGGCTGGCGATTTCGCTGTTGGTCGGGGCCGGGCTGGGACTGGTCGGCGTATTGTTTCAGCAGGTGCTGCGTAACCCACTGGCGGAGCCAACCACGCTAGGCGTTGCGACCGGTGCGCAGTTGGGCATTACCGTCACGACGCTGTGGGCTATTCCCGGTGCGCTCACCACGCAATTTGCTGCGCTGGCAGGTGCTTGTGTCGTTGGGGCGCTGGTGTTTGGCGTCGCCTGGGGCAAACGTCTTTCTCCGGTGACGTTAATCCTCGCCGGACTGGTGGTCAGCCTGTACTGCGGGGCGATTAACCAGTTGATGGTTATCTTCCATCACGATCAACTGCAAAGCATGTTTTTATGGAGCAGCGGCACGCTAACCCAAACCGACTGGAGCGGCGTACAGCGACTGTGGCCACAGCTGCTGGGCGGCGTGATGCTGACTCTGCTGCTGTTGCGTCCAATGACGCTGATGGGACTGGATGACGGCGTGGCGCGTAACCTCGGTCTGGCGTTGTCGCTGGCGCGCCTGGCGGCCTTATCGCTGGCGATTGTCATCAGCGCCTTGCTGGTTAACGCGGTTGGGATTATCGGCTTTATTGGCCTGTTTGCACCGCTGCTGGCGAAAATGCTCGGCGCGCGGCGTCTGTTGGCGCGTCTGATGCTGGCCCCGCTGATTGGTGCGTTGATCCTCTGGCTCTCTGACCAAATCATTCTGTGGCTGACCCGCGTATGGATGGAAGTCTCCACCGGTTCGGTGACGGCGCTGATTGGCGCGCCATTGCTGCTGTGGCTGTTGCCGCGCCTAAGAAGTATGAGCGCACCGGATATGAATGCCAGCAACCGTATCGCCGCGGAGCGTCAGAATGTACTGATGTTTGCGCTGGCGGGCGGGGTGGTTTTGCTGCTGACTCTGGTGGTGGCGCTGTCGTTTGGCCGCGATGCGCACGGCTGGACATGGGCCAGCGGCGCGATGCTGGATGAACTGATGCCCTGGCGCTGGCCACGTATTCTGGCGGCGTTGATTGCCGGGGTGATGCTGGCGGTAGCAGGCTGTATTATTCAGCGTCTGACCGGAAACCCAATGGCTAGCCCGGAAGTTCTGGGCATTAGCTCCGGTGCGGCATTTGGCGTGGTGTTAATGCTGTTTCTGGTCCCCGGAAATGCCTTTGGCTGGCTGCTGCCCGCAGGGAGTCTCGGGGCTGCGGTCACCTTGCTTATCATTATGATTGCCGCCGGGCGCGGTGGTTTTTCGCCGCACCGTATGCTGCTGGCAGGGATGGCGCTCAGTACGGCGTTTACTATGTTGTTGATGATGTTGCAGGCCAGCGGCGATCCGCGTATGGCGGGCGTGCTGACCTGGATCTCCGGCTCAACTTATAACGCGACGGGCGAACAGGTACTGCGCACCGGAATTGTGATGGTTATCCTGCTGGCGCTGACACCGCTGTGTCGTCGTTGGCTGACGATTTTACCGCTCGGCGGCGATACGGCGCGTGCGGTGGGTATGGCGATCACGCCGTCACGCGTGGGGTTACTGCTGTTGGCTGCGGGGCTAACGGCGACAGCAACCATGACCATTGGACCGTTGAGTTTTGTCGGGCTGATGGCTCCGCATATTGCCCGAATGATGGGTTTTCGTCGCGCGATGCCGCATATGCTGATTTCGGCGCTGGCGGGAGGTGTGCTGCTGGTCTTTGCTGACTGGTGCGGCAGGATGGTGCTGTTTCCGTATCAGATCCCGGCAGGATTACTGTCGACGTTTATTGGCGCGCCGTACTTTATCTATCTGCTACGTAAGCAGAGTCGCTGAGGTTAATCTCTTCCATTTAGGCTGCGTCGCCATCCGGCAATAAAAAAGCCGGGTGGCGGCTTCGCCTTACCCGGCCTAGGTTATTTCTGGGCGTTATCTTTTACAATTTCGCAAATACCCGGCGCGCGGCGTCGATGGTGTTATTGATATCGTCTTCACTGTGCGCGACGGACATAAAGCCCGCTTCGAAGGCGGACGGCGCCAGGTAAATCCCTTCATCCAGCATCATGTGGAAGAAACGCTTGAAGCGTTCAACGTCGCATGCCATCACATCCTGATAGCAGGTCACGGTTTCTGCATCGGTGAAGAAAATCCCGAACATCCCGCCCACATGGTTAACCACCAGCGGAATATTTGTTTCTGCGGCGGCTTCCAGTAGACCTTCCGCCAGGCGCGTCGTCAGTTCATTCAGCGTTTCATGAATACCCGGCTGGGCCACTTCGTTCAGACAAGCAAAGCCTGCCGCCATCGCAATCGGGTTACCTGAAAGCGTACCCGCCTGATAAACCGGACCGGTTGGCGCCAGCGCGTCCATCACATCACGGCGACCGCCGAATGCGCCAACGGGCATCCCGCCACCGATGATTTTGCCAAGGCAGGTCAGATCCGGAACGACGCCGTAATAATCCTGCGCACCGGCCAGCGCCACGCGGAAACCGGTCATGACTTCATCGATGATCAACAGTGCGCCAAACTCATCACACAGGGCACGCAGGCCCGGCAGGAATTCTGGCAGCGGCGGGATGCAGTTCATGTTGCCTGCGACCGGCTCAACGATAATGCAGGCGATCTCCTGCGGATACTGTTCAAATGCCGCACGAACTGAAGAGAGATCATTGTAGGTGCAGGTCAGGGTGTGTTTCGCGAAATCGGCTGGAACGCCCGGGGAGTTTGGCTGACCCAGCGTTAACGCGCCGGAACCAGCTTTAACCAGCAGGCAGTCGGCATGACCGTGATAGCAACCTTCAAATTTGATGATCTTATCGCGACCGGTGAAACCGCGCGCCAGACGGATTGCGCTCATCGTCGCTTCCGTACCGGAGTTCACCATACGCACCATATCCATGGTCGGCACAAGTTCAGTGACCAGCTCCGCCATTTTCACTTCCATCTCGGTCGGCGCGCCGAAGCTTAAACCGCGCTCCGCGGCTTCAATCACCGCATTGCGAATTGCCGGGTGGTTATGGCCCAGTACCATCGGTCCCCAGGAACCGACGTAATCGACATAGGCTTTACCATCGACATCGTACAGATACGCGCCGTCCGCTTTTTCGATAAACAGCGGAGTACCACCCACGCCAGTAAAGGCGCGAACGGGGGAGTTAACGCCGCCAGGGATAAGTTCGCGTGCTGCGCTGTAGAGATTTTCAGACTTACTCATGGATGGGGTCCTGGTTCGTAGAAAAAGTAAATGCCCGCTATTCTAGTTATTCAGAGAAGGTTATGAAAGTTTTACGCATTTGAAACAATGCGATTTGCAGGGGATTTTCGTGAAATGTGCGAGTAGAATGCCGATTCCGTATTTGTATTACCAATTAATGATCATCTGATGAAGACTGACTCTCCCTCTTTTGAAGCACAACAAATTGTGCGTTTACGCCGCAGGGATCAAATCCGTCGACTCCTGGAACGCGACAAAACGCCGCTGGCGATCCTGTTGATGGCCGCCGTTGTCGGTACCGTGACGGGGCTTGTTGGCGTGGCATTTGAGAAAGCGGTGACCTGGGTGCAAAATCAGCGCATTGGCGCCCTGGCCCAGGTTGCGGACCATGCCATTCTGCTGTGGCCGCTGGCGTTTATTCTCTCTGCATTGCTGGCGATGGTCGGCTATTTTCTGGTTCGTAAATTTGCGCCGGAAGCGGGAGGCTCGGGGATCCCTGAGATTGAAGGCGCGCTGGAAGAGCTACGACCTGTGCGCTGGTGGCGTGTTCTGCCGGTGAAATTTATTGGCGGCATGGGCACGCTGGGAGCCGGTATGGTGCTCGGGCGAGAAGGGCCGACCGTACAGATAGGCGGGAACATTGGGCGCATGGTGCTGGATATTTTCCGCATGCGCAGCGCCGAAGCGCGACATACCCTGCTGGCCACCGGTGCGGCTGCGGGTTTGTCGGCGGCGTTTAATGCGCCTCTGGCGGGGATCCTGTTCATTATTGAAGAGATGCGCCCGCAGTTTCGCTATAACCTCGTCTCGATCAAAGCCGTGTTTACCGGCGTTATTATGTCGAGCATTGTGTTTCGTGTGTTCAACGGTGAAGCACCGATTATTGAAGTCGGAAAGCTGTCTAATGCGCCGGTAAATACGCTGTGGCTGTATCTTGTGCTGGGGCTTATTTTTGGCTGTGTCGGGCCGTTGTTCAACACGATGGTGTTGCGTACCCAGGATATGTTCCAGCGCTTCCACGGCGGTGAAATTAAAAAATGGGTGCTGATGGGCGGCGCGATTGGTGGCCTGTGCGGGATCCTGGGATTAATTAAACCGGAAGCGGCAGGCGGCGGGTTTAACCTGATTCCTATCGCCGCGGCGGGTAATTTTAGCGTCGGTTTACTGCTGTTTATATTTATTACCCGGGTGATCACCACGCTGTTGTGCTTCTCTTCCGGCGCGCCCGGTGGGATTTTTGCCCCGATGCTGGCGCTGGGTACGTTACTTGGCACCGCGTTCGGTATGGCCGCGGCGGCCTCTTTTCCACAGTATCATCTGGAGGCCGGAACCTTTGCCATTGCCGGAATGGGGGCTTTGCTGGCGGCTTCGGTACGTGCACCACTAACCGGTATTGTACTGGTGCTGGAGATGACCGATAACTATCAGCTCATTTTGCCAATGATTATTACCTGCCTTGGCGCAACACTATTAGCCCAATTTATGGGTGGAAAGCCGCTATACTCGACTATCCTTGCCCGCACGCTGGCAAAACAGGAAGCGGAGCAGGCGGCAAAAAGCCAGAGTACTGCCGCTGGCGAGAATACTTGAACGAAATACCAGGGTATTAGATAATGGCCTTAACCATTGGGTTATAATTTGCCCAATTGCCAATGTCGTTTGGAGCAAAATATGAGTGATGACGTAGCGCTGCCACTGCAATTTACTGAAGCAGCAGCCAATAAAGTAAAAAGCCTGATCGCTGACGAAGATAACCCGAATCTGAAATTACGCGTGTATATCACCGGCGGTGGTTGCAGCGGTTTCCAGTACGGTTTCACCTTTGATGATCAGGTGAACGATGGTGATATGACCATTGAGAAACAAGGTGTGGGTCTGGTGGTTGATCCGATGAGCCTGCAATATCTGGTGGGCGGCGCGGTTGACTATACCGAAGGTCTGGAAGGTTCCCGCTTCGTTGTGACTAACCCCAATGCGAAAAGCACCTGCGGGTGTGGTTCTTCTTTCAGCATCTGATTGCTGCCTGTAATACCGATGGTCTGATGGTGTAGGCCCGGTAAGCGTAGCGCCACCGGGCAATGTGCCGGTTGGCGGCGTAAACGCCTTATCCGGCCTACATGTTCTGCATCATCACATCAGCGCCCGTTATCATCCAGTGCAAACGTCGGCAATTTCAAATGCCAGCGAATGGCGGCAAGCCTAATCAGCAGGGTGACGATCATCCCCATCATACTGGCGTTTTCCAGCGATACATTAAAGGTATAAAACGCTGTCGCATGCACGATCCCGCCGATAATACATGCCGTGGCGTAGATTTCGGTGCGCAGAATCATCGGGACTTCACGAGCTAACACGTCGCGAATGATCCCGCCGCCGACGCCGGTAATCACCCCCATACAGATCGCCACCAGGGGGCCCGTCCCTGCGAGAAATGCTTTATTGACGCCAATCCCCACGAACACCGCCAGGCCAACGGCATCCAGCACCGGAAGGATCCACTTCGGTAAACGTCGTGGCTGACGTACCAGCAGGATTGTCAGCATGCTGGTGATCATTGCCACCACCAGATCGGTGGGATCCTTAACCCAAAAAACCGGCCCATGATCCAGCGCCATATCGCGGATCGTTCCGCCGCCAACGGCGGTAACCACCCCGAGGACCAGGACGCCAAACGGGTCCATACGCAATTTTCCGGCCAGTAAGACGCCAGAGATAGCAAATACCGCGGTGCCGACAATATCCAGCCAATAGACGAGCATTTTTAAATCCTCACAACAGACCTGGTGGGGGCAGGCGCTAATTTATCTGTGAAAGCGCATTACAGAGTTGTTTTGCGGCGAGGATAATACGCGGGCTCGCGCGTTCGAACCAGTCACTATTAAGTGTAATAATGGGTATTTTTAGCTGGTTTCCCCAGTATTGTTCAATTTTCAGAGTTTCGCCTGGCCCTCCGGTTGCAACAATAGCCTGGGGCGCTCGTGCCAGGACCTGCTCACGGCTAACCTGTGGCCAGGGGACCCGACTGCCGGCAAAGATGTTTTCTCCACCGCATACCTCAAGAACTTCGTGCTGAATGGAGCCTTTTCCACTGGTAAACAGAGGATTTGCGCCAAACTGGAGAAACACGCGTTTTTTCGGTTTGTTGGCATACCGAGATTTTAGTAAAGCATAGTCATCAAGCATGGTTTGCGCCGCCTGTTTAGCCTGCTCAGGCTTTGGGCTCCACGCTGCCAACTGGCGGAGCGCATCGGCGACCTGCTCGATGGTAACGGCGTCCACCCAGATGACCTTAATTCCCAGGGCGGTCAGCTGATTCACCTGCCGCTCAGCATTTCCCCCGCGCCAGGCGACGACTAAATCCGGTTTAAGCGCCACAATGCGTTCAAGGTTCATACCTTGCCAGGTGGAAACCTCCTCGATATTTTTGGCCGCTGGCGGGTAGTTTGAGTAGCTGCTGACGCCTACGGGTGTAATGCCGGCGGCAAAGGCGAGTTCGGTATTGGCAGGAGAAAGCGTCACAACACGCGGTGCGGCGTACAGGAACGCCGGAAGAGTGAAAAGCAGGGCGACCAGCGCCCTGGAGAGTAATTTAGCCATGCGCCAGTTTCTGTACCAGCGTTTCAACCATCAGGCTTGACTGTTTCGCGGCAACAACCAGGAACTCGTCAAAGCTGAGATGGGACTGCTGATCGGCGACGTCAGAGATGGCGCGAACCACGACAAACGGCACATTGAAGTTATGGCAAACGTGCGCAATCGCGGTCGCTTCCATTTCAACGGCAATGGCCTGCGGGAAGTTATGCTTAATTTTAGCCAGACCCACGGAGCCATTAATGAAGGCATCGCCGCTGACGATAAGTCCGCGAACGGCGTTCAGATTGAGTTGCGCAATGCAGGATTCTGCTGCAGCAATCAGCGCAGGATCGGCTTTAAAACCAGCCGGGCAGCCCGGTAACTGACCAAATTCATAGCCAAAGGCGGTAACGTCGGCATCGTGATAGCGCGCTTCGTCAGAAACCACGATATCGCCGACTTTCAGCGTAGAGGCCAGGCCGCCCGCGGAACCGGTGTTAATGATGGCATCCGGCTTGCAGCGTTCAAGCAGCAGCGTAGCGCCCAGCGCCGCCGCCACTTTACCGATACCTGATTTCAGTAGCGCAACCTCTGTACCGTTCAGTTGGCCGGTGTAAATTTCACAACCGCCGAGAGAGAGGGTCTGACGGTTTTCGATTTTGTCACGCAGCAGCGTAACTTCTTCTTCCATTGCACCAATGATGCCGATTTTCATAGATTTACTCGCGATAAGCCAGATTTGAGGGCATAGTCTATCATGCGCTTAAGGGGTAGCGCATTTCTCAGGCGGGAGAGGATATGGTACAGATCGATTTCCGAAAAAAAATAAACTGGCATCGTCGTTACCGTTCGCCGCAGGGCGTGAAGACGGAGCATGAGATCCTGCGTATTTTCGAAAGCGATCGTGGACGTATTATCAATTCTCCGGCTATTCGCCGACTGCAACAAAAAACCCAGGTCTTTCCGCTGGAGCGTAACGCGGCGGTGCGCACGCGGCTGACGCACTCGATGGAAGTTCAGCAAGTTGGGCGCTATATCGCTAAAGAGATCCTCAGCCGACTGAAAGAACTAAAACTGCTGGAGCAGTATGGTCTGGATGAACTGACGGGACCGTTTGAGAGTATTGTCGAAATGTCGTGCCTGATGCATGACATTGGCAATCCGCCGTTTGGTCATTTTGGTGAAGCGGCGATTAATGACTGGTTCCGCCAGCGGCTGTATCCCGCCGACGCGGAAAGTCAGCCCCTCAGCGACGACCGCTGCCTGGTGGCGGCGTTACGTTTGCGCGAAGGCGAAGAGTCGCTGAATGATATTCGCCGTAAGGTGCGCCAGGACCTGTGCCATTTTGAAGGTAATGCCCAGGGGATTCGTCTGGTGCATACTTTGATGCGTATGAATCTTACCTGGGCCCAGGTTGGTGGTATTTTAAAATATACCCGTCCGGCGTGGTGGCGCGGAAGTACGCCTACGACGCATGACTATTTAATGAAGAAACCGGGCTATTACCTTTCTGAAGAACCGTATATTGAACGGTTACGTAAAGAATTATCATTAGCGCCCTACAGTCGCTTTCCATTAACCTGGATAATGGAAGCTGCCGATGATATCTCTTATTGCGTGGCCGACCTGGAAGATGCCGTTGAGAAAAGAATCTTTAGCGTCGAACAACTTTATCACCATCTGCATGAGGCGTGGGGGCATCACGAAAAAGGTTCCCTGTTTAGCCAGGTTGTTGAGAATGCCTGGGAGAAATCACGTTCAAATACATTAAGCCGGAGCACGGAAGATCAGTTCTTTATGTATTTACGCGTCAATACGCTGAATAAACTGGTGCCGTATGCAGCCCAGCGGTTTATTGATAATTTACCGCAGGTTTTTGACGGCAGCTTTAATCACGCCCTGTTAGAAGATGCCAGTAGCTTTAGTCAGTTGCTGGGGGTCTATAAAAATGTGGCGGTAAAACACGTATTTAGTCATCCGGACGTTGAGCAGTTGGAATTGCAGGGGTATCGGGTGATCAGCGGGTTGCTGGAGATCTATCAGCCTTTATTAAAAATGTCCCAGTCAGATTTTACTGAGCTGGTCGACAATGAAAGAGTTAAACGTTTTCCTATCGAATCACGATTATTTCAGAAGTTGTCTACTCGCCATCGTCTTGCTTATGTCGAGGCGGTTAGTAAAATATCAACGGGTTGCGCTGAGTTTTCGGTAATGGAATATTATTATCGCTGCCGGCTGATTCAGGATTATATCAGCGGGATGACCGATCTGTATGCCTGGGATGAATATCGTCGCTTGATGGCCGTAGAACAATAAATACTCATTTGTAAAGACGGCCAATAAAATTTTACTTTTTCCTTAAACTCAATTCTGGAACTTAGCGCTATAAAACGACTCTGACGTATACAGCAATTTTGCGTTACCTGTTAATCGAGAACGAAACACATGAAAAAAACCACATTAGCAATGAGTGCACTGGCTCTGAGTTTAGGTTTGGCGTTGTCCCCCCTGTCTGCCACAGCGGCTGAGACGTCGTCTTCAGCAATGACCGCCCAACAGATGCCAAGCCTGGCCCCGATGCTCGAAAAAGTGATGCCATCGGTGGTAAGTATTAACGTCGAGGGGAGCACGACGGTAAATACGCCGCGTATGCCGCGTAATTTCCAGCAGTTCTTCGGTGATAATTCACCATTCTGCCAGGACGGTTCACCGTTCCAGAGTTCACCGTTCTGCCAGGGCGGCGCGCCGGGCGCTGACAACGGCGGCGGCCAGCAGCAGAAATTTATGGCGCTGGGTTCCGGCGTAATTATTGATGCCGCGAAAGGGTATGTCGTGACCAACAACCACGTGGTAGATAACGCCACGGTGATTAAGGTTCAGTTGAGCGATGGCCGTAAATTTGATGCGAAGATCGTGGGTAAAGATCCGCGCTCCGATATCGCGCTGATCCAAATTCAGGATCCGAAAAACCTGACGGCGATTAAGCTGGCTGATTCCGACGCGCTGCGTGTGGGTGATTATACCGTAGCAATTGGTAACCCGTTTGGCCTCGGTGAGACCGTGACCTCCGGTATTGTTTCTGCGCTGGGCCGTAGCGGCCTGAACGCGGAAAACTACGAAAACTTTATTCAGACGGATGCCGCGATCAACCGGGGTAACTCCGGCGGCGCACTGGTCAACCTGAACGGTGAGCTGATCGGTATTAACACCGCGATCCTTGCGCCGGACGGCGGCAACATCGGTATCGGCTTTGCAATCCCGAGCAACATGGTGAAAAACCTGACGTCGCAGATGGTTGAGTTTGGTCAGGTTAAACGCGGTGAGCTGGGTATTATGGGTACCGAGCTGAGCTCTGAGCTGGCGAAAGCGATGAAAGTTGATGCTCAGCGTGGCGCATTTGTCAGCCAGGTGATGCCGAACTCTTCCGCAGCGAAAGCAGGTATTAAAGCCGGGGATGTGATTACCTCCCTGAACGGTAAACCGATCAGCAGCTTCGCCGCCCTGCGTGCGCAGGTGGGTACGATGCCGGTAGGCAGCAAAATTAACCTTGGCCTGTTGCGTGACGGTAAGCCGGTCACTGTGAATCTGGAACTGCAGCAGAGCAGCCAGACTCAGGTTGATTCCAGCTCTATCTTCAAAGGCATTGAAGGGGCTGATATGAGCAACAAAGGCCAGGACAAAGGGGTCGTGGTCAGCGAGGTGAAAGCGAATTCTCCGGCTGCACGGATTGGCCTGAAGAAAGGGGATGTGATTATCGGTGCGAACCAGCAGCCGGTGAAAAATATCGCCGAACTGCGCAAAATCCTCGACAGCAAACCGGCTGTACTGGCGCTGAACATTCAGCGTGGTGACAGCTCCATCTATCTGTTGATGCAGTAATCTCCCTAAACCCCTTCCTGCACAGGAAGGGGTTTCTTTTTGTGATACTTCCCACAACTCCATACTTCTCCCTCTCGCTTTGTGCAGTTGCACAATGCCGCCGCTTATTATCTTCCCTATGCTTGAGCTCTGCTCACAGGAGGGGTTTATGGCTGGCTGGCATCTTGATACCAAAATGGCGCAGGATATCGTAGCGCGAACCATGCGCATCATTGATACCAATATCAACGTAATGGATGCCCGCGGGCGGATCATTGGCAGCGGCGATCGCGAACGAATTGGTGAATTGCACGAAGGCGCGCTGCTGGTGCTTTCGCAAGGTCGGGTGGTCGATATTGACGATGCGGTAGCCCGGCATTTACATGGTGTGCGTCAGGGGATAAACCTGCCGCTGCGTCTGGAAGGCGAAATCGTTGGCGTTATCGGTCTTACTGGCGAGCCGGAACATCTGCGCAAGTATGGCGAACTGGTGTGCATGACCGCCGAAATGATGCTGGAACAGTCGCGTCTGATGCATCTGTTAGCGCAGGATAGCCGTCTGCGTGAAGAGCTGGTGATGAACCTGATTCAGGCTGAAGAGAATACCCCGGCGCTGATGGAATGGGCACAGCGATTGGGCATTGATTTGAACCAGCCGCGCGTGGTGGCGGTAGTGGAGGTCGACAGCGGTCAGCTTGGCGTTGATAGTGCGATGGCGGAGCTACAGCAATTGCAGAACGCGTTGACTACACCCGAACGTAATAATCTGATTGCGATTGTTTCTCTGACCGAGATGGTGGTGCTGAAACCAGCCCTCAATCAGTTTGGTCGCTGGGACGCTGAAGATCATCGCAAGCGCGTTGAGCAACTGATTGCCCGCATGAAAGAGAATGGACAACTGCGTTTTCGCGTGTCGCTGGGCAACTATTTTACCGGGCCAGGCAGCATTGCCCGTTCGTATCGTACGGCGCGCACCACCATGATGGTCGGCAAGCAGCGGATGCCGGAAAGCCGGAGCTATTTCTATCAGGACTTGATGCTGCCGGTGCTGCTGGACAGCCTGCGCGGCGGCTGGCAGGCCAATGAGCTGGCGCGCCCGCTGGTAAGGCTGAAAGCGATGGATAACAACGGTTTGCTGCGTCGAACATTATCGGCATGGTTTCGACATAACGTTCAGCCGCTGGCGACCTCAAAAGCATTGTTTATTCACCGCAATACGCTGGAGTATCGCCTGAACCGTATTTCAGAGCTGACCGGGCTGGATCTGGGGAATTTTGACGATCGACTGCTGCTGTATGTGGCGTTGCAGCTGGATGAGCAGCATTGATTAATTGCCTGATAAGCGTAGCGCTATCAGGCAACAATCGACTTATTTGCGCGTCAGTTTTTCCAGATCGGCTTCAATCTCGCTGATCTTGTTGGTCACGACGCTTTCCAGATGACGTAAATCATCGAGGATCTTGCGTTTAAGATCGACTTCGCTGCGATCTCGCTGGCAGATCTGATCCAGTTCGTCGATCACGTAGCGCAGGTTGGGACTGATCTCCTGCACTTCTTTGTAACCCTGACCGACGCCATCGGCGACAACCGTTTTACGCTGACGGGGATATTTGAACTTCACGCTCTTGGCAAAAAACTCGCCTTTATCCTTCTGGAAATAGATTTTCAGGATATCGTTGTTGGCTTCTTGCCGCAGACTGTAACGATCGATCTCTTCAGGATTAGTAATGCCCAGACTTTTCAGATTGTCATACATAGCGGTACCCTTAAGCTCACTATAACCATTGAATAATTAACGAAAAGCCTTGTTTATGCCACTCGCAGATGTAAAAAAAGCGGGCTAAGCCCGCTTTTTCAAATCGCTGTTAGTCGATGGTGCGTAACAGTTCGTTGATTCCCACTTTGCCACGCGTTTTGGCATCGACTTTCTTCACAATCACCGCGCAGTACAGGCTGTATTTGCCATCTTTCGACGGCAGGTTGCCGGAGACGACCACGGAGCCCGCTGGAACGCGGCCGTAATGCACTTCGCCGGTTTCGCGATCGTAAATACGGGTGCTCTGGCCGATATACACACCCATGGAGATGACGGAGCCTTCTTCGACGATCACGCCTTCAACCACTTCAGAGCGCGCGCCGATGAAGCAGTTGTCTTCGATGATGGTCGGGTTAGCCTGCAACGGTTCCAGTACGCCACCAATACCAACGCCACCGGACAGGTGTACATTCTTACCGATTTGCGCACAGGAACCCACTGTCGCCCAGGTATCAACCATCGTACCTTCATCAACATAAGCGCCGATGTTCACGTAAGACGGCATCAGCACGGTGTTACGGGCGATAAACGCGCCCTGACGCACTGCCGCAGGCGGAACCACGCGGAAACCTTCTTTCTGGAAGCGCGCTTCGTCGTAGTTGGCGAATTTCATCGGCACTTTATCGAAGTAACGGCTTTCCGCACCCTCGATAACCTGATTATCGTTAATACGGAAAGAGAGCAGGACCGCCTTTTTCAGCCACTGATGCGTGACCCACTGACCCTCAATCTTTTCTGCGACGCGCAGTGCACCGGAATCCAGTAAAGAAATAACCTGATTCACCGCTTCGCGGGTTACGGTATCTACATTTGCCGGAGTAATGTCGGCACGGCGCTCGAAAGCGGACTCAATAACGTTCTGTAACTGCTGCATTGTTAAACTCTTTCCATAATAAATAAAAACATTACCCTTTATCGTTTGGATTGAGGGCCTCTGTCAACCGTTGATGCACTTCCTGCTGCAGCTCATTATTAAGGGCGCGCCGGTCGGCGGTGGCGATTATGAATAAATCTTCTACTCGCTCGCCAATAGTTGTAATTCGGGCGCCATGCAGCGAAATTCCCAGATCGGCAAAAATCTGCCCGACCCGCGCCAGCAGTCCTGGCTGGTCGAGAGCGATAAGCTCAAGAAATGATTTTCGGTCGGTATGGGTCGGCAGAAAAGTGACCTCGGTATCGACGGTAAAGTGACGTAATTTTGCCGGCTGGCGACGCGGTTGCGGCGGCTGCCAGCTACGCTGGGTGATCGCCTGTTCAAGCCCAAAACGGATCGCTTCGTGTCGGTCTGACGACAGCGGGCTACCGTCTGGTTCCAGCACAATGAACGTATCCATCGCCATCCCATCGCGGGTGGTGAAAATCTGCGCATCGTGGACGCTAAGGTTGCGCCTGTCCAGTTCGGCGCAGACGGCAGCAAACAGGTAAGGGCGGTCAGGGCTCCAGATGAAAATTTCCGTCCCGCCTCGCGTGGCCTGCGGGCTGAGCAGGATCAGCGGCTTGCTGAGATCGTGTTGCAGCAGATGACGTGCATGCCAGGCCAACTGATTTGGACTGTGACGTACAAAATAGTTGGCGCGACAGCGCGACCAGATATGGTGCAGCGCTTCTTCATCAATGTTGTCCATGCGCAGTAGCGCCAGCGCCTGAAGTTGATGATGACGTACGCGCTCACGCATATCCGGCGTGTTTTGCATTCCGCGGCGTAACTGTTTTTCCGTCGCGAAGTACAGCTCGCGCAGCAGGCTTTGCTTCCAGCTATTCCACAGCGTTTCGTTGGTGGCGCAAATATCTGCGACGGTCAGGCACACCAAAAAGCGCAGACGATGTTCCGTTTGCACCTCTTCGGCGAATTGCTTAATGACTTCGGGATCCTGAATATCGCGGCGCTGAGCGGTAACCGACATCAGCAAATGCTGGCGCACCAGCCACACGATCAGTTGCGTTTCGCGGGAGTTCAGACCGTGCAGTTCGGCGAATTTGAGCACATCCTGGGCGCCGAGAACCGAGTGATCGCCGCCGCGACCTTTGGCGATATCGTGGAACAGCGCGGCAATCAGAATCAGCTCCGGCTGTCGCAGACGCGGCCACAGATCCACGCACAGCGGATGGCGCTGACGGGTCTCTTCGTTAGCAAAACTTTCCAGCTTAAGCATGACGCGAATAGTGTGTTCATCCACCGTATATGCATGAAACAGGTCAAACTGCATTTGGCCGACAATATGCGACCATTGCGGCATATAGGCCCACAACACGCTGTGGCGATGCATAGGCAGCAGGCCGCGACTCACCGCGCCCGGATGGCGCAACATACTGAGAAACAGCGAACGCGCTTCCGGGATGTAGCACAGCGGCTGCGTTAAATGACGGCGGGCATGACGCAAATGGCGCAGCGTAGTGGAGTAAATTCCGCTGATCGCGCTATTACGCACCATGATGTAAAACATCCGCAATATCGCTTCGGGTTTGCGAATAAACAGGTCGTCGTCGCGCAGATCAATCAACGTGCCGCGCAGTTGAAAGTCGTCATCAATCGGACGTGGTTTTTCATCGGCGGGCAGGGCGAGGATCGCCTCGTCGAACAGTTGCAACAGCATGTGGTTCAGTTCGCTGACCCGCCGTGTGACACGGAAATAGTCTTTCATCATCCGCTCGATAGGCTCGTTGCCTTCACCGCCGTAGTTCAGGCGTTGCGCCACGCTGAGCTGACGATCAAACAGCAGACGGTTGTCGTAACGACTAACGACCAGATGCAGGGCAAAGCGAATGCGCCACAGGATATGCAAACATTCATTCAGCTCGGCACGTTCTGCCTGCGTCAAAAAGCCGAAACCGACCATTTCATCCAGTGAGGTGGCGCCAAAATGGCGGCGGGCCACCCATTGCAGGGTATGAATATCGCGCAGGCCGCCGGGACTACTTTTGATATCCGGCTCCAGGTTATAGCTGGTGCCGTGATAGCGCTGGTGGCGCTGATTCTGCTCTTCAACTTTGGCTGCGTAAAACTTATCGGACGGCCAGAAACCTTCGCTAAAAATATGCTTTTGTAGCTCAAGAAACAGCGCCACATCACCAATCAGCAGGCGCGTTTCAATCAGGTTGGTGGCGACGGTTAAATCTGACAATCCTTCCAGCAGACACTCTTCCAGCGTGCGCACGCTGTGCCCAACCTCGAGCCTCACGTCCCATAGCAGCGTTAACAGTTCGCCAACTTTTTCGGCCTGCGCGTCTGGTAGCTTTTTACGACTCAGGATCAGCAGGTCAATATCGGAAAGCGGATGCAGTTCGCCGCGCCCGTAACCGCCAACGGCAACCAGCGCCAGGTCGGCAATTTGACCGAAACCGGCTTCAATCCACAGACGTTGCAGTAACTGGTCAATAAACTCGGTGCGGGCCTCAATCAGCTGCTCTGCGGAAATCCCGCTGTCAAACGCGTCACCTAACCAGTGCTGGAAAGTGTCGATATGCGCTTTAATGCCGGGGCAGTTGAGATCGTGCTGCGGCCAGGTTCCGGGGTTCTGCGGTTGGCCTGGCAGGGTGGGGAGGGCAGTATTTGCGTGTTGTTCAGGAAGAGTATTCATTATGCGCCACCCATTAAAAAAGCCGGATGACGGCGTGAACGCCTTACCCGGCCTACGAAGTAGTACAATTTGTAGGCCTGATAAGATGCGGGTGCATCGCCATCAGGCAAAACATTATTCGTCGTGTGTGGTGATCGCCGGGATGGTGTCATCCTTGCGTAATGTCAGAATTTCACAGCCTTTTTCCGTCACCACAATAGTATGCTCGTACTGAGCAGACAAGCTCCGATCTTTAGTTTTCACCGTCCACCCGTCTTTCATGGTGCGGATGCGGTAATCACCGGCATTCAGCATGGGTTCTACGGTGAAGGTCATGCCCGGCTGCAGTACCACACCGCCGTCGTCTGCATCGTAGTGCAGGACCTGCGGCTCTTCATGGAAGCCGCGACCGATGCCGTGACCGCAATATTCACGGACCACAGAGAAGCCTTCGCCTTCCGCGTATTTCTGAATCGCAGCGCCCAGCGTGCGCAGGCGAATACCCGGTTTTACCATCCGCAGCGCCAGATACAGGCTTTCCTGCGTGACGCGGCACAAACGCTCGCCCAGAATGGTTGGTTTGCCGACGATGAACATTTTCGAGGTATCACCGTGGAACTCGTCTTTAATCACGGTTACGTCGATGTTGACGATATCGCCGTCTTTCAGGAGCTTGGCGTCGTCCGGGATCCCATGGCACACCACTTCATTAATAGAGATGCACACGGACTTCGGATAACCGTGATAGCCCAGGCAGGCGGAAATGGCCTGCTGCTCATTCACGATGTAGTCATTACAGATGCGATCCAGTTCGCCGGTGCTGACGCCTGGCTTAACAAACGGTTCGATCATTTCCAGTACATCGGCGGCCAGACGGCCAGCGACGCGCATTTTTTCGATTTCTTCAGGGGTCTTGATTGAGATAGCCATGAATTCTGTCCATCAGTGCCGATGATATCGGCAATAATTGTTTAAGTGGTGCCAATGGTATCAGTCCGGCATACATGCTGCCAAATTGAGAATCATTCTGAACTTCGCCTTTCGTGCCACAGGTGTGTTGGCTGTATTTGTTCACTCCAGCCGCTTACTGCATGTAGGCTCCCGGAGATGCAAAAATTGGCTGCCTCCCTGTAACACGAAATTCATCGTTCATTCAGCACGCACCGCCAACAATTATTGGTGTCGGTAGCGTATTTGTGGTATAAAGCGCGCCGGACTTCCGATCCATTTGAAGACTACACACGATGGACGGGAGCGACAAATCTCACTTTGTGTAACAACACACACGTATCGGCACATATTCCGGGGTGCCCTTTGGGGTCGGTAATATGGGATGCGTGGAGGCTTAACCCCAACTTTTATATATAGAGGTTTTAATCATGGCAACTGTTTCCATGCGCGACATGCTCAAGGCTGGTGTTCACTTCGGTCACCAGACCCGTTACTGGAACCCGAAAATGAAGCCGTTCATCTTCGGTGCGCGTAACAAAGTTCACATCATCAACCTTGAGAAAACTGTACCGATGTTCAACGAAGCTCTGGCTGAACTGAACAAGATCTCTGCTCGTAAAGGTAAAATCCTTTTCGTTGGTACTAAACGCGCTGCAAGCGAAGCGGTGAAAGAAGCTGCTAACAACTGCGACCAGTTCTTCGTGAACCATCGCTGGTTGGGCGGCATGCTGACTAACTGGAAAACCGTTCGTCAGTCCATCAAACGTCTGAAAGATCTGGAAACTCAGTCTCAGGACGGTACTTTCGAAAAGCTGACCAAGAAAGAAGCGCTGATGCGTACTCGTGAGCTTGAGAAACTGGAAAACAGCCTGGGCGGTATCAAAGACATGGGCGGTCTGCCGGACGCTCTGTTCGTAATCGATGCTGACCACGAGCACATTGCTATCAAAGAAGCAAACAACCTGGGTATCCCAGTATTTGCTATCGTTGATACCAACTCTGATCCGGACGGTGTTGACTTCGTTATCCCGGGTAACGACGACGCAATCCGTGCTGTGACCCTGTACCTGGGCGCTGTAGCTACTACCGTTCGTGAAGGCCGTTCTCAGGATCTGGCTTCCCAGGCGGAAGAAAGCTTCGTAGAAGCTGAATAATAAGGCACGCTCGTTCGAGCCCCCTTATAAACCAGGTAGTATCACGTTTGGTTAGGGGCCCTTTAGGCCCCTTTTTCACTTTTAAATCTGTGCGGTTTCATGCCGGGCAGATCAAATCTTCCGAGGATTTTAGAATGGCTGAAATTACCGCATCCCTGGTAAAAGAGCTGCGTGAGCGTACTGGCGCAGGCATGATGGATTGCAAAAAAGCACTGACTGAAGCTAATGGCGACATCGAGCTGGCAATCGAAAACATGCGTAAGTCCGGCGCAATCAAAGCGGCGAAAAAAGCAGGCAACGTTGCTGCTGACGGCGTAATCAAAACCAAAATCGACGGCAACATCGCTTTCATTCTGGAAGTTAACTGCCAGACTGACTTCGTTGCTAAAGATGCTGGTTTCCAGGCATTTGCTGACAAAGTACTGGACGCTGCCGTTGCTGGCAAAATCACTGACGTTGAAGTTCTGAAAGCGCAGTTCGAAGAAGAACGTGTTGCTCTGGTTGCTAAAATCGGTGAGAACATCAACATCCGTCGCGTTGCTTCCCTGGAAGGCGAAGTTCTGGGTAACTACCAGCACGGTGCTCGTATCGGTGTTCTGGTTGCTGCAACTGGCGCTGACGAAGAGCTGGTTAAACAGCTGGCAATGCACGTTGCTGCAAGCAAACCAGAATTCGTTAAGCCGGAAGACGTTTCTGCTGAAGTGGTAGAGAAAGAATACCAGGTTCAGCTGGACATCGCGATGCAGTCTGGTAAGCCGAAAGAAATCGCAGAGAAAATGGTTGAAGGCCGTATGAAGAAATTCACCGGCGAAGTTTCTCTGACCGGCCAGCCTTTCGTTATGGAGCCGAGCAAATCTGTTGGTCAGCTGCTGAAAGAGCACAATGCTGACGTAACTGGCTTCATCCGCTTTGAAGTGGGCGAAGGCATCGAAAAAGTTGAGACTGACTTTGCAGCAGAAGTTGCTGCGATGTCCAAGCAGTCTTAATTTTTAAAGGAGCCGCCTGAGGGCGGCTTCTTTTTGTGTCTGGCTTGTAAATTCAGCGAACCGCTATAGTGGTCATGCTGAAAAGCGACATACAATGTCGCCGGAATTAATTCATCTCATTCGTTGACAGTCTCAGGAAAGAAACATGGCTACCAATGCAAAACCCGTCTACAAACGTATTCTGCTTAAGTTAAGTGGCGAAGCTCTGCAAGGTTCAGAAGGCTTCGGTATTGATGCAAGCATCCTTGACCGTATGGCTCAGGAAATCAAAGAGCTGGTTGAGCTGGGTATCCAGGTTGGCGTAGTGATTGGTGGTGGTAACCTGTTCCGTGGCGCTGGTCTGGCGAAAGCAGGGATGAACCGCGTTGTGGGCGACCACATGGGCATGTTAGCCACCGTCATGAACGGTCTGGCGATGCGCGATGCGCTTCACCGCGCCTATGTGAACGCTCGCTTGATGTCCGCAATTCCTCTGAATGGCGTGTGTGATAACTACAGTTGGGCGGAAGCAATCAGCCTGCTGCGTAACAACCGCGTTGTTATTTTGTCTGCGGGTACTGGCAATCCGTTCTTCACTACCGACTCTGCGGCTTGCCTGCGTGGTATTGAAATTGAAGCGGATGTGGTACTGAAAGCCACCAAAGTCGATGGCGTATTTACGGCTGACCCGGCTAAAGATCCAACGGCGACTATGTACGAACAGTTGACCTATGCTGAAGTACTGGATAAAGAGCTGAAAGTGATGGATCTTGCGGCGTTTACGCTGGCTCGTGACCACAAATTACCGATTCGTGTCTTTAACATGAACAAACCGGGTGCGCTGCGCCGTGTTGTTATGGGTGAAAAAGAAGGCACGTTAATCACGGAATAATTCCCGTTGCGGCTAAATGCAGGTAATATTTCGCTTTAATGTCGCGGGATACGTCCCTCAAAATTAATCAAGACTATACTTGTCACATCTTGCGTGGTGGGTATGGTCTGACTGAAACAAGCTTTCAAGGATTCGTAACGTGATCAACGATATCAGAAAAGATGCTGAAGTACGCATGGACAAATGCGTCGAAGCGTTCAAAAACCAAATCAGCAAAATTCGCACGGGCCGTGCTTCTCCTAGCCTGCTGGATGGTATTGTCGTGGAATATTACGGCACACCGACCCCGCTGCGCCAGCTGGCAAGCGTAACGGTTGAAGATTCCCGTACCCTGAAAATCAACGTGTTTGACCGTTCTATGGGGCCAGCCGTTGAGAAAGCAATTATGGCTTCCGACCTCGGTCTGAATCCAAGTTCTGCGGGTTCCGACATCCGCGTTCCGCTGCCGCCGCTGACTGAAGAACGTCGTAAAGATCTGACCAAGATCGTGCGTGGCGAAGCTGAAGGCGCGCGCGTTGCCGTACGTAACGTACGCCGCGATGCCAACGACAAAGTGAAAGCGTTGTTGAAAGAAAAAGAGATCAGCGAAGATGACGATCGCCGTTCTCAGGACGACGTACAGAAACTGACTGACGCAGCTATCAAGAAAGTTGATGCGGCGCTGGCAGAGAAAGAAACGGAACTGATGCAGTTCTGATTCGCCTGTACGCTAAAAACGCCGCTTAGAAGGCCTGAGAAGGCTGGATGGCGGCGTTTTGCTTTTTTCTGTCTATATACTCTAAATATTCGAGTTGCAGAAGGCGGCGACGCAGGGCATCCCCGGGAGCGTACACCCGTGCGTGACAGGGGTGAACGAGGAGAGCCAACGTACATGCAACTTGAAATATGACGAGTAAAATTCTTCTGGATGTCTGATGAAGCAATTAACCATCCTGGGATCAACCGGTTCCATTGGTTGCAGTACGCTGGATGTAGTACGCCATAACCCGGAAAAATTTCGTGTTGCTGCGTTGGTGGCGGGTAAAAATGTCGTCCGTATGGTTGAGCAATGTCTGGAATTTTCTCCTCGCTATGCGGTAATGGACGATGAAAAAAGCGCTGCGTTGGTAAAAGCAGCTCTGCTGGAGCAGGGCAGTCGTACTGAGGTTATGAGCGGGCAGCAGGCTGCCTGTGATATGGCTGCGCTGGATGATGTTGATCAGGTTATGGCGGCGATTGTCGGCGCGGCGGGCTTGCTACCGACGCTGGCGGCAATCCGCGCGGGCAAAAGCATTTTGCTGGCGAATAAAGAGTCTCTGGTGACCTGCGGGCGTCTGTTTATGGACGATGTGCAACGCCACAAAGCACAGCTTTTGCCGGTAGATAGCGAACATAACGCGATTTTTCAGAGTTTACCGCAACCTATCCAACACAATCTGGGATACGCTGACCTTGAGCAAAATGGCGTCATATCAGTTTTGCTTACCGGGTCTGGTGGCCCTTTCCGTGAAACGCCATTGCGCGATCTGGTTTCTATGACCCCCGATCAGGCATGTCGTCATCCGAATTGGTCGATGGGACGAAAAATCTCTGTCGATTCAGCCACCATGATGAATAAAGGTCTGGAATACATTGAAGCGCGTTGGTTATTTAATGCCAATGCAGGCCAGATGGAAGTGCTGATTCACCCGCAGTCGGTTATTCATTCGATGGTGCGTTATCAGGATGGTAGCGTTCTGGCGCAGTTGGGGGAACCTGATATGCGTACGCCTATTGCTCATACGATGGCATGGCCAGAACGAGTGACGTCCGGCGTTAAGCCTGTCGACTTTTGCAAGCTCAGTGCGTTGACGTTTTCCGCACCTGATTACCAGCGTTATCCATGCCTGAAACTGGCGATGGACGCGTTTGAGCAAGGGCAGGCGGCGACGACCGCTTTGAACGCAGCGAATGAAATTACCGTTGCCGCATTCCTGGCGCAGCAGATCCGATTTACCGATATTGCTGACCTGAATTTATCCGTACTGGATAAGATGGATTTGCAGGAGCCACAGAGCGTTGATGACGTGCTGAAGGTTGATGCTATCGCGCGGGAAGTCGCCAGAAAAGAAGTGATGCGACGCTCAAGCTGATGATAATCCCTCCTCGGAGAATCGCGCTATTTGTTAGCGTTGGGCTTCAGTGATATAGTCTGCGCCACTCGATCGCGGGTATTTGTTTTTTTTCGGTCGGGTAAGCCGTGGTTTGACACGGCTTTTTTGTGGATGCACAAAATCATTCAGGTTGCATCAAGGTGGCAAGTGGATGAGTCCCCTGGAGCATACAAAGAGTATGTGACTGGGGCGAAGATCACAGCCAACGAAGGAGCAGCCTGAAGGATGAAGCGCAAAAGGCTTCAGTATTCCTGAGTACCGTATAATCCTTTCAGGGACTAAAAACGCGTTATGTTGTCTGCAACTAAACCATTAAGCGAAAATTTGCCAGCACATGGTTGTCGCCATGTAGCAATTATCATGGATGGCAATGGCCGCTGGGCGAAAAAGCAAGGGAAGATTCGCGCCTTTGGACATAAGGCCGGAGCAAAGTCCGTCCGCCGGGCTGTCTCTTTTGCTGCCAATAACGGTATTGATGCGTTAACGCTGTATGCCTTTAGCAGTGAGAACTGGAACCGACCTGCGCAGGAAGTGAGCGCGTTAATGGAGCTGTTTGTGTGGGCGCTTGATAGCGAAGTGAAAAACCTGCACCGCCATAACGTACGTCTGCGTATTATCGGGGATATCAGTCGATTTAACTCACGTTTGCAAGAACGGATTCGCAAATCAGAAGCGATTACCGCCCAGAATACCGGGTTGACGCTAAATATTGCAGCGAATTACGGTGGACGGTGGGATATAGTCCAGGGAGTCAGACAACTGGCACAACAGGTGCAGGATGGTCTGCTGCGTCCAGAGCAAATCGATGAAGAGATGCTGGGGCAGCAAATTTGTATGCATGAACTGGCTCCTGTGGATTTAGTGATAAGGACTGGGGGAGAGCATCGAATTAGTAATTTTCTGTTGTGGCAAATTGCCTATGCCGAACTTTACTTTACGGATGTTCTCTGGCCCGATTTCGATGAACAAGACTTTGAAGGTGCGCTGCATGCCTTTGCTAATCGTGAGCGTCGTTTCGGCGGCACCGAGCCCGGTGATGAAAAAGCCTGATGGGGGTCGCTTTTGCTGAAGTATCGCCTGATTTCTGCTTTTGTTTTAATACCCGTTGTCATCGCGGCGCTGTTTTTGCTGCCGCCGGTGGGGTTCGCCATTGTTACGCTGGCCGTCTGTATGCTGGCCGCCTGGGAATGGGGACAGTTAAGCGGTTTTACCACGCGTACGCAGCGAGTCTGGCTGGCTGTTTTGTGCGGGCTATTGCTGGCACTGATGCTATTTTTGTTGCCGGAATACCATCGCAATATTCATCAGCCGCTGGTTGAAGTATCGCTGTGGGCGTCGCTGGGCTGGTGGGTCGTGGCGCTGTTACTGGTGCTGTTTTATCCCGGCTCTGCGTCGGTCTGGCGTAATTCCAAAACATTACGCATAATTTTCGGCGTGTTAACCATAGTCCCTTTCTTTTGGGGAATGCTGGCGCTACGTGCATGGCACTATGATGAGAATCATTATAGTGGCGCGCTATGGCTGCTGTATGTCATGATCCTCGTCTGGGGAGCGGACTCGGGTGCCTATATGTTTGGTAAGTTGTTTGGCAAACATAAGCTGGCGCCGAAGGTTTCTCCTGGTAAAACCTGGCAGGGTTTTATTGGCGGACTCGCCACTGCGGCCGTGATCTCATGGGGTTATGGCATGTGGGCGAATCTTGAGGTTGCGCCTGTCACCTTGCTTATTTGCTCCATCGTTGCAGCCCTGGCCTCCGTGCTGGGTGATCTGACCGAGAGTATGTTTAAGCGTGAAGCAGGTATTAAGGACAGTGGTCACTTAATACCAGGACACGGCGGTATTTTGGATCGTATTGATAGCCTGACGGCTGCGGTACCGGTCTTTGCCTGCCTGTTGTTACTGGTATTCAGGACGCTCTAACGGATGGTCTTATGCTGAGTATTCTCTGGAATCTGGCTGCATTCATCGTTGCACTTGGTGTGCTTATCACCGTGCATGAATTTGGTCATTTCTGGGTTGCACGGCGCTGCGGAGTCCGCGTCGAACGCTTTTCCATTGGCTTTGGAAAAGCGCTTTGGCGGCGTACCGATAAATCAGGTACGGAATACGTCATCGCCCTGATTCCCCTCGGCGGTTACGTCAAAATGCTGGATGAGCGCGCTGAACCGGTCGCACCGGAGCTGCGCCATTACGCTTTCAACAATAAAACGGTTGGACAACGCGCAGCCATCATTGCCGCAGGTCCGATTGCCAACTTCCTTTTTGCTATTTTCGCGTATTGGCTGGTGTTTATCATCGGTGTCCCTGGTGTTCGTCCGGTTGTTGGTGAAATAACACCCAACTCGATTGCCGCACAGGCGCAAATTCAGCCGGGTACGGAACTAAAAGCGGTTGATGGTATCGAAACCCCTGATTGGGATGCCGTGCGATTACAACTGGTATCCAAAATTGGCGATGAACATACGACTCTCAGCGTGGCGCAGTTTGGCAGCAACCAGCGGCAGGACAAAACGCTGGATTTACGCCATTGGGCATTTGAGCCAGACAAAGAGGATCCTGTTTCCAGTTTAGGGATTCGCCCGCGCGGTCCGCAGATTGAATCGGTGCTGTCAGAAGTGCAGGTAAACTCCGCTGCAAGTAAGGCGGGTTTGCAAGCTGGCGACAGGATCGTTAAAGTCAATGGTCAGCCGCTAACGCAATGGATGACGTTCGTGACGCTGGTGCGCGATAATCCGGATAAGCCGTTAGCGCTAGATATTGAAAGACAAGGAAGTTCCTTGTCTTTAACGTTAACCCCAGATTCAAAACAGGTTAACGGGAAGGCTGAGGGTTTTGCGGGCGTGGTGCCTAAAGTTATTCCTCTGCCTGAAGAGTATAAGACTGTACGCCAGTATGGGCCATTCAGCGCCATCCTCGAAGCCTCGGATAAAACGTGGCAGTTGATGAAGCTGACGGTCAGTATGCTGGGAAAATTGATTACCGGTGATGTAAAACTGAACAACCTCAGTGGGCCGATTTCTATCGCCCAGGGGGCTGGGATGTCAGCGGAGTTCGGGGTTATTTATTACCTGATGTTCCTTGCGCTTATCAGCGTGAACTTAGGGATAATCAACCTGTTTCCGTTGCCCGTTCTTGACGGGGGGCATCTGCTGTTCCTGGCGATTGAAAAGCTGAAGGGCGGTCCGGTATCCGAGCGGGTTCAAGACTTTAGTTATCGCATTGGCTCTATCTTGCTGGTGTTGTTAATGGGGCTTGCACTTTTCAATGATTTCTCTCGGTTGTAAGAGAGTGTTAGGAAGAACGCATAATAACGATGGCGATGAAAAAGTTGCTCATAGCGTCGCTGCTGTTTAGCAGCGCCACCGTATACGGTGCTGAAGGGTTCGTAGTGAAGGACATTCATTTCGAAGGCCTACAGCGAGTCGCCGTTGGTGCGGCTCTCCTCAGTATGCCGGTGCGCACAGGCGACACGGTTAATGATGAAGACATCAGTAATACCATTCGTGCTCTGTTCGCCACCGGTAACTTTGAGGATGTCCGCGTCCTGCGCGATGGTGATACCCTTCTGGTTCAGGTAAAAGAACGTCCGACGATTGCCAGCATCACTTTCTCCGGTAACAAATCGGTGAAAGATGACATGCTCAAGCAAAACCTCGAGGCTTCTGGTGTGCGTGTTGGCGAGTCTCTGGATCGCACCACGCTAGCCGATATCGAAAAAGGGCTGGAAGATTTCTACTATAGCGTCGGTAAGTACAGCGCCAGTGTGAAAGCGGTGGTAACGCCGTTGCCGCGTAACCGCGTTGACCTCAAGCTGGTCTTCCAGGAAGGCGTTTCGGCGAAGATCCAACAGATCAATATCGTCGGCAACCATGCTTTCTCGACCGACGAACTGATCTCTCACTTCCAACTGCGTGATGAAGTGCCGTGGTGGAACGTGGTGGGCGATCGTAAATACCAGAAACAGAAACTGGCAGGCGATCTTGAAACCTTGCGCAGCTACTATCTGGATCGCGGTTATGCTCGCTTCAATATCGATTCCACCCAGGTTAGTCTGACGCCGGATAAAAAAGGTATCTACATTACCGTTAACATCACTGAAGGCGATCAATACAAGCTTTCAGGGGTACAGGTGAGCGGTAACCTGGCTGGGCACTCCGCCGAAATTGAGACCCTGACCAAAATCGAGCCAGGCGAACTCTATAACGGCACCAAAGTGACCAAAATGGAAGATGATATCAAGAAGCTTCTGGGTCGCTATGGCTATGCCTATCCGCGCGTACAGTCGCAACCTGAAATCAACGACGCCGACAAAACCGTTAAATTACGCGTAAACGTGGATGCAGGTAACCGTTTCTACGTGCGTAAGATTCGTTTTGAAGGTAACGACACCTCTAAAGATTCCGTTCTGCGTCGCGAAATGCGCCAGATGGAAGGGGCCTGGTTGGGTAGCGATCTGGTCGATCAGGGTAAAGAGCGTCTGAACCGTCTGGGTTACTTTGAAACCGTCGATACCGATACTCAGCGTGTACCGGGTAGCCCGGATCAGGTTGATGTGGTCTATAAGGTCAAAGAGCGTAACACCGGTAGCTTTAACTTCGGCGTTGGTTACGGTACTGAAAGCGGCGTGAGCTTCCAGGCTGGCGTTCAGCAAGATAACTGGTTAGGTACCGGTTATTCAGTCGGCATCAACGGCACCAAAAACGACTATCAGACCTATACTGAGTTGTCTGTCACCAACCCATATTTCACCGTTGATGGGGTGAGCCTTGGTGGTCGCGTTTTCTACAATGACTTTAAAGCGGATGATGCAGACCTGTCCGACTATACCAACAAAAGTTATGGTACTGACGCAACGCTCGGCTTCCCGATCAACGAATACAACACCTTACGTGCGGGTGTGGGTTATGTGCATAACTCCTTGTCTAACATGGATCCACAGGTTGCAATGCAACGTTATCTGGTTTCAATGGGTAAGGATCCTGACGCTGATAGCTTTAAATCAGACGATTTCACCTTCAACTATGGGTGGACATATAACAAGCTGGACCGTGGGTACTTCCCAACGGAAGGTACGCGTGTCAACCTGAACGGTAAAGTAACCATTCCGGGTTCTGACAACGAATACTACAAAGCGACGTTGGATACCGCGACCTATGTGCCGATCGATGACGATCACAAATGGGTTGTTCTGGGCCGCACGAAGTGGGGCTATGGTGACGGCATCGGCAGCAAAGAGATGCCGTTCTACGAGAACTTCTATGCCGGTGGTTCCAGCACCGTGCGTGGTTTCCAGTCCAACACCATCGGTCCAAAGGCTGTCTATTTACCGGCTAATCGTTATAACAACGATAGCGATTACGATAACGAATGTGACGCCACCAATACTTCACCGTGTAAATCGGATGATGCGGTGGGCGGTAACGCCATGGCTGTCGCCAGCCTGGAATTTATTACCCCGACGCCGTTTATCAGCGACAAGTATGCCAACTCGGTTCGTACCTCATTCTTCTGGGATATGGGTACCGTTTGGGATACGAACTGGGATTCAGCTAAGTACTCTGGTTATCCGGACTACAGCGATCCGAACAATATCCGTATGTCAGCGGGTATCGCTTTACAATGGATGTCCCCATTGGGGCCGTTGGTTTTCTCCTACGCCCAGCCGTTCAAGAAGTACGATGGAGACAAAGCGGAACAGTTCCAGTTTAACATTGGTAAAACCTGGTAATTGTTCTTCGCAAAGGAATGTAGTGGTAGTGTAGCGATGACTTTAGGCGATCTTGCATGGGATCGCCTGGCCACGCAAAGAACTGTACCTTCGGGTGCAAATGGGATGGTAAGGAGTTAATTGTGAAAAAGTGGTTATTAGCTGCAGGTCTCGGTTTAGCGATGGCAACGTCCGCACAGGCTGCTGACAAAATTGCAATCGTCAACATGGGTAGCTTGTTCCAACAGGTTGCACAGAAGACGGGCGTTTCTGCTACGCTGGAAAACGAGTTCAAAGGCCGTGCCAGCGAACTGCAGCGTATGGAATCTGATCTGCAATCTAAAATGCAGCGTCTGCAATCCATGAAAGCGGGTAGCGATCGTACCAAGCTGGAAAAAGACGTCATGGCTCAGCGTCAGACTTTCTCTCAGAAAGCTCAGGCTTTTGAGCAGGATCGTGCGCGTCGTTCCAACGAAGAACGTGGCAAACTGGTTACTCGTATCCAGACAGCTGTGAAATCTGTTGCTAACAGTCAGAGCATCGATCTGGTTGTTGACGCAAACACCGTTGCATACAACAGCAGCGATGTAAAAGACATCACCGCTGACGTACTGAAACAGGTTAAATAAGTAATGCCTTCAATTCGACTGGCTGATTTAGCAGAGCAGTTGGATGCAGAATTACACGGTGATGGCGATATCGTCATCACCGGCGTAGCGTCCATGCAATCTGCGCAAACTGGCAATATCACGTTCATGGTGAATCCTAAGTACCGTGAACACTTAGGCACATGCCAGGCTTCTGCCGTTGTGATGACGCAGGACGATCTTCCTTTTGCTAAGAGTGCAGCGCTGGTAGTGAAGAATCCCTACCTGACCTATGCACGTATGGCGCAAATCTTAGATACCACGCCGCAGCCCGCACAAAACATTGCACCGAGTGCAGTGATCGATGCGACGGCGAAGCTGGGTAATAATGTTTCTGTGGGCGCAAATGCGGTCATTGAGTCTGGCGTAGAACTGGGCGATAACGTCGTTATCGGCGCTGGCTGCTTCGTCGGAAAAAATACTAAAATCGGCGCAGGTTCACGCTTGTGGGCGAATGTGACGATTTACCACGACATTCAGATCGGTGAGAATTGCCTGATCCAGTCCAGCACTGTCGTCGGATCTGATGGATTTGGTTACGCGAACGATCGCGGTAACTGGGTGAAGATCCCGCAGCTTGGTCGCGTGATTATCGGCGATCGCGTCGAGATCGGCGCTTGTACCACCATTGACCGTGGTGCGCTGGACGATACTGTGATCGGTAATGGTGTTATCATTGATAACCAGTGCCAGATTGCGCATAACGTTGTGATTGGCGACAATACGGCGGTAGCCGGTGGCGTCATTATGGCGGGTAGCCTGAAGATTGGCCGTTACTGCATGATTGGCGGCGCCAGCGTGATCAATGGGCATATGGAAATATGCGATAAAGTCACGGTTACTGGCATGGGTATGGTGATGCGTCCTATCACCGAACCTGGCGTCTATTCCTCAGGCATTCCGCTACAGCCCAATAAGGTATGGCGTAAAACAGCTGCACTGGTGATGAATATTGATGATATGAGCAAGCGTCTCAAAGCGATTGAGCGCAAGGTTAATCAACAAGACTAAAGCACCGTTTTTGCATGTCTGACTTTTCGGCCTGTCCCATTCATACGATTGCGACAGGCCGTGTTATTATTGCCTTTTAGTATATTTTGACAGGAAGAGTATTTTGACTACTAACACTCATACTCTGCATATTGAAGAGATTTTAGAACTTCTGCCGCACCGTTTTCCGTTTCTGCTGGTTGACCGCGTGCTGGATTTTGAAGAAGGTCGTTTTCTGCGCGCAGTGAAAAATGTATCTGTTAACGAGCCTTTCTTCCAGGGCCACTTCCCGGGTAAACCTATTTTCCCAGGCGTACTGATTCTGGAAGCAATGGCGCAGGCCACCGGTATCCTCGCGTTTAAAAGCGTAGGGAAACTGGAACCAGGTGAACTGTACTATTTTGCGGGTATTGACGAAGCGCGCTTTAAGCGTCCTGTCGTGCCAGGCGATCAGATGATCATGGAAGTGACTTTCGAGAAAACGCGCCGCGGCCTGACCCGTTTTAAAGGGGTTGCGCTGGTCGACGGTAAAGTTGTGTGCGAAGCAACGATGATGTGTGCCCGTAGCCGGGAGGCCTGATACGTGATTGATAAATCCGCCTTTATTCACCCAACTGCCATTGTGGAAGAAGGCGCCAGCATTGGCGCTAACGCTCACATTGGCCCATTTTGTATTGTTGGACCCCATGTTGAAATTGGTGAGGGTACCGTACTGAAGTCTCACGTTGTCGTGAATGGCCATACAAAAATTGGTCGCGATAACGAGATCTATCAGTTTGCCTCCATCGGTGAAGTTAACCAGGATCTGAAATATGCTGGCGAACCGACCCGCGTGGAAATTGGCGATCGCAACCGCATCCGCGAAAGCGTCACCATTCATCGTGGCACAGTGCAGGGCGGTGGAGTGACGAAGGTGGGCAGCGATAACTTACTGATGATTAATGCGCACGTCGCGCATGATTGTACGGTAGGCAACCGCTGTATTCTGGCGAATAACGCCACGCTTGCCGGGCATGTGTCGCTGGATGATTTTGTTATCATCGGCGGCATGACTGCGGTGCATCAGTTCTGCATCATCGGCGCGCATGTGATGGTTGGCGGCTGTTCTGGCGTTGCGCAGGACGTGCCTCCATACGTTATCGCCCAGGGCAACCACGCAACGCCATTTGGTGTCAATATCGAAGGTCTGAAGCGTCGTGGATTCACCCGCGAAGCGATTACCGCGATTCGTAATGCCTACAAAGCGTTGTACCGTAGCGGTAAAACGCTGGAAGAAGTGAAACCGGAAATCGCGGAACTGGCGAAACAGTACCCTGAAGTTCAGGCTTTCAGCGACTTCTTTGAGCGCTCAACGCGTGGTCTGATTCGTTAATGACTGAGCAGCGTCCTTTAACGATTGCCCTCGTCGCCGGAGAAACCTCCGGCGATATTCTTGGTGCAGGGTTAATTCGTGCACTCAAGGCTCGCGTTCCCAATGCGCGTTTTGTTGGCGTGGCGGGTCCGCTGATGCAGGCCGAAGGCTGTGAAGCCTGGTACGAAATGGAAGAGCTGGCGGTAATGGGCATTGTTGAAGTGCTCGGACGCCTGCGCCGTTTACTGCATATTCGCGCCGATCTCACTCGCCGATTTACCGACTTAAAGCCGGATGTTTTCGTCGGTATTGATGCGCCTGATTTCAATATTACCCTCGAAGGGAATTTGAAAAAGCAGGGCATTAAAACCATTCATTACGTCAGCCCCTCTGTGTGGGCCTGGCGACAGAAACGCGTTTTCAAAATAGGCAGATCCACCAATATGGTGCTGGCCTTTCTGCCTTTCGAAAAAGCGTTTTATGACAAATTTAACGTCCCGTGCCGCTTTATCGGTCATACCATGGCAGATGCCATGCCGTTGGACCCGGATAAAAACGCGGCTCGCGATGTTCTGGGTATTCCCCATGACGTTCACTGCCTGGCGCTATTGCCAGGAAGCCGTGGCGCAGAAGTGGAGATGCTCAGCGCCGATTTTCTGAAAACGGCGCAGTTGTTACGCCAGCATTATCCAGATCTCGAAGTGGTAGTGCCGTTGGTGAATGCCAAACGTCGCGAGCAGTTTGAGCGCATTAAAGCTGAAGTTGCGCCGGAGCTTTCCGTACATCTGCTTAATGGGATGGGACGTGAAGCGATGGTTGCCAGCGATGCCGCACTGCTGGCTTCCGGCACCGCTGCGCTGGAATGTATGCTGGCAAAATGCCCGATGGTGGTTGGCTATCGTATGAAACCTTTCACCTTCTGGCTGGCGAAGCGTCTGGTGAAGACCGATTACGTTTCGCTACCTAACCTGCTGGCGGGAAGAGAACTGGTTAAAGAGCTGTTGCAGGAAGAGTGCGAACCGCAGGCGCTGTCGCAAGCGCTGTTGCCGTTGCTGGCGAATGGCAAAACCAGCCATGCGATGCACGACACATTCCGTGAACTGCATCAGCAGATCCGTTGCAACGCTGATGAGCAGGCGGCGGATGCGGTCCTGGAGTTAGCGCAATGATTGAATTTGTATATCCGCATACGCATTTAGTGGCGGGTGTAGATGAAGTTGGACGTGGTCCTTTGGTCGGCGCGGTCGTCACTGCCGCCGTCATTCTGGATCCGGCTCGCCCTATTATCGGTCTTAACGACTCAAAAAAACTGTCGGAAAAACGTCGCCTGGCGCTATTCGATGAGATTAAAGAAAAAGCGTTAAGCTGGAGCCTGGGGCGTGCGGAACCACATGAAATCGACGAGTTGAATATTTTACATGCCACTATGCTGGCCATGCAGCGTGCGGTTGCGGGTCTACATATAGCGCCGGAATACGTACTGATCGACGGCAATCGTTGCCCGGCATTACCGGTGCCATCGCTTGCGGTGGTAAAAGGTGATAGCCGTGTGGCGGAGATTAGCGCGGCGTCGATACTGGCAAAAGTCACTCGTGATGCTGAAATGGCGGCCCTGGATACGGTGTTCCCGCAGTATGGCTTTGCACAGCACAAAGGCTATCCAACCGCTTTTCATCTGGAAAAGTTGGCAATGCATGGCGCAACAGAGCACCATCGCCGTAGTTTTGGCCCCGTCAAACGCGCACTGGGACTCACGTCCTGATTCTTGTGTCGAAGGAATCTGAAGATGTCTGAACCTCGTTTCGTCCACCTGCGGGTGCACAGCGACTACTCCATGATCGATGGGCTGGCGAAAACCGGGCCGCTGGTGAAAAAGGCGGCCGCGTTAGGCATGCCTGCGCTGGCGATCACTGATTTTACCAACCTGTGTGGTCTGGTGAAGTTTTACGGAGCGGGTCACGGTGCGGGTATCAAGCCGATAGTTGGCGCAGATTTTCATGTCCGTAGCGAGCTGCTGGGCGATGAACTCACGCAGCTCACCGTGCTGGCCGCAAACAATACTGGCTATCAGAACCTGACGTTGTTGATATCGAAAGCCTATCAGCGTGGTTATGGCGCAGAAGGGCCGGTCATCGACCGGGATTGGCTGGCCGAGTTAAAAGAAGGTTTGATTTTGCTCTCCGGCGGCCGCATGGGCGACGTTGGGCGCAGCCTGCTGCGCGGTAATAGCGCACTGGTTGATGAGTGCGTAGCGTTTTACGAAGAACATTTTCCAAATTGTTACTTCCTCGAGCTTATCCGCACCGGCAGGCAAGATGAAGAAAATTATCTGCATGCAGCGGTAGAGCTGGCGGAAAGGCGTGGTCTTCCGGTGGTGGCGACCAACGATGTTCGTTTCCTTGAAACTGGTGATTTTGACGCGCATGAAATCCGCGTAGCAATCCACGACGGGTTCACCCTTGACGACCCGAAACGCCCACGTAATTATTCGCCGCAGCAGTACATGCGTAGCGAAGATGAGATGTGCGAGCTGTTTTCCGATATTCCGGAAGCGCTGCAAAACACCGTTGAGATAGCTAAGCGCTGTAACGTGACGGTACGTCTGGGTGAGTATTTCCTGCCACAGTTCCCGACCGGTGATATGACCACCGAGGATTTCCTCGTGGCGAAATCGCGCGAAGGTCTGGAAGAGCGTCTGGCGTTTTTGTTCCCGGACCCTGAAGTTCGCGCCCAGAAGCGCCCGCCTTATGACGAACGTCTGGAAGTTGAACTGAAAGTTATCAACCAGATGGGATTTCCTGGCTACTTCCTGATCGTGATGGAATTTATCCAGTGGTCGAAAGATAACGGCGTACCGGTAGGCCCTGGACGTGGTTCCGGTGCCGGCTCGCTTGTCGCCTATGCGCTGAAAATTACCGACCTGGATCCGCTGGAATTTGACCTGCTGTTCGAACGTTTCCTGAACCCGGAACGTGTCTCAATGCCCGACTTCGACGTTGACTTCTGTATGGAGAAACGCGACCGGGTAATTGAACACGTGGCGGAAATGTACGGTCGTGATGCGGTTTCGCAGATTATTACCTTCGGTACGATGGCGGCCAAAGCGGTTATCCGCGACGTGGGGCGCGTGCTGGGACACCCGTACGGCTTCGTGGACCGTATTTCGAAACTGGTGCCGCCCGATCCGGGCATGACGCTGGCAAAAGCCTTTGAAGCCGAACCCCAACTGCCGGAAATCTATGAGGCAGATGAAGAGGTTAAAGCGCTGATCGATATGGCGCGTAAGCTGGAAGGTGTCACGCGTAACGCCGGTAAACACGCCGGTGGTGTAGTTATCGCGCCGACCAAAATTACCGATTTTGCGCCGCTGTACTGCGATGAACAGGGGCTGCACCCGGTTACTCAGTTTGATAAGAACGACGTGGAATATGCCGGCCTTGTGAAGTTCGACTTCCTCGGCCTGCGTACGCTCACCATCATCAACTGGGCGCTGGAAATGATTAACGCGCGCCGTGAAAAGAACGGCGAGCCGCCGCTGGATATCGCCGCTATCCCGCTGGATGACAAGAAAAGCTTCGACATGCTGCAACGCTCGGAGACCACGGCGGTCTTCCAGCTTGAATCCCGCGGCATGAAAGATCTTATCAAACGTCTGCAGCCTGACTGCTTCGAAGATATGATCGCCCTGGTGGCCCTGTTCCGTCCGGGTCCGCTACAGTCGGGGATGGTAGATAACTTTATCGACCGTAAGCATGGTCGCGAAGAGATTTCCTACCCGGACGTACAATGGCAGCATGAGTGTCTGAAACCGGTACTGGAGCCGACCTACGGCATTATCCTGTATCAGGAACAGGTTATGCAGATTGCCCAGGAGCTGTCCGGATATACCCTTGGCGGTGCGGACATGTTGCGTCGTGCGATGGGTAAGAAAAAGCCGGAAGAGATGGCTAAGCAGCGCGGCACCTTTGAAGAAGGGGCGAAAAAGCGCGGCGTCGACGGCGAACTGGCGATGAAAATCTTTGACCTGGTGGAGAAATTCGCCGGTTACGGATTTAACAAATCGCACTCCGCTGCCTATGCGCTGGTCTCTTACCAGACGCTATGGCTGAAGGCGCATTACCCCGCCGAGTTTATGGCGGCGGTAATGACCGCCGATATGGATAACACCGAGAAAGTGGTCGGGCTGGTGGATGAATGCTGGCGTATGGGGCTCAAAATCCTGCCGCCGGATATCAACTCCGGGCTTTATCATTTTCACGTGAATGATGATGGCGAAATTGTCTATGGCATCGGCGCGATAAAAGGCGTGGGTGAAGGGCCAATTGAAGCTATTATTGAGGCGCGCAACGAAGGCGGTTACTTCCGCGAGCTGTTTGATCTCTGTGCGCGCACGGACATCAAAAAACTCAACCGCCGGGTGCTGGAAAAGTTAATCATGTCCGGGGCGTTTGACCGCCTTGGTCCGCATCGTGCGGCGCTGATGAATTCGCTCAACGATGCGCTAAAAGCCGCCGATCAGCATGCGAAAGCCGAGGCAACGGGTCAGGCGGACATGTTTGGCGTGCTGGCTGAAGAGCCGGAACAAATTGAACAGTTTTATGCTAACTGTACACCGTGGCCGGAGCAGGTGGTATTAGAAGGGGAACGTGAAACGTTAGGGCTTTACCTGACGGGACACCCCATCAACCAGTATTTAAAAGAAATTGAGCGCTATGTTGGAGGCCACAGGCTGAAAGACATGCATCCGACAGAACGTGGTAAAGTCACCACGGCTGCGGGGCTCGTCATTGCTGCGCGGGTAATGGTCACCAAGCGCGGCAATCGTATCGGCATCTGTACCCTGGATGACCGTTCCGGGCGTCTGGAAGTTATGTTGTTTACCGATGCTCTGGATAAATACCAGCAATTGCTGGAAAAAGACCGCATACTTATCGTCAGCGGACAGGTCAGCTTTGATGACTTCAGCGGCGGGCTTAAAATGATGGCTCGTGAAGTCATGGATATTGACGAAGCCCGGGAAAAATATGCTCGCGGGCTTGCTATCTCGCTGACGGACAGGCAAATTGATGACCAGCTTTTAAACCGACTCCGTCAGTCTCTGGAACCCCACCGCTCGGGGACAATTCCAGTACATCTCTACTATCAGAGGGCGGATGCACGTGCGCGATTGCGTTTTGGCGCAACGTGGCGTGTCTCTCCGAGCGATCGTTTGCTAAACGATCTCCGTGGCCTTATTGGTTCGGAGCAGGTGGAACTGGAGTTTGACTAATACAGGAATACTATGAGTCTGAATTTCCTTGATTTTGAACAGCCGATTGCAGAGCTGGAAGCAAAAATCGATTCTCTGACTGCGGTTAGCCGTCAGGATGAGAAACTGGATATTAACATCGATGAAGAAGTGCATCGTCTGCGTGAAAAAAGCGTAGAGCTGACGCGTAAAATCTTCGCCGATCTTGGCGCATGGCAGGTAGCCCAGCTGGCGCGCCATCCACAGCGTCCGTACACCCTGGATTATGTCCGCCTGGCATTTGATGAATTTGATGAGCTGGCGGGCGATCGTGCCTATGCGGATGATAAAGCTATTGTCGGCGGCATCGCGCGTCTGGATGGCCGTCCGGTAATGATCATTGGTCATCAGAAAGGCCGTGAGACCAAAGAAAAAATTCGTCGTAATTTCGGCATGCCGGCACCGGAAGGCTATCGCAAAGCGCTGCGTCTGATGGAAATGGCCGAGCGTTTCAATATGCCGATCATTACTTTCATCGACACCCCTGGGGCTTATCCGGGCGTGGGCGCGGAAGAACGTGGTCAGTCTGAAGCGATTGCGCGCAACCTGCGTGAAATGTCGCGTCTGAGCGTACCGGTAATCTGCACCGTTATTGGTGAAGGTGGTTCCGGCGGCGCGCTGGCGATCGGCGTAGGCGATAAAGTGAATATGCTGCAATACAGCACCTATTCCGTTATCTCCCCGGAAGGTTGTGCCTCCATTCTGTGGAAAAGCGCCGACAAAGCGCCGCTGGCTGCAGAAGCGATGGGGATTATCGCGCCGCGTCTGAAAGAGCTGAAGCTTATCGACTCTATCATCCCGGAACCGCTGGGCGGCGCGCACCGCAACCCGGAAGTGATGGCTGCGTCCCTGAAAGCACAGCTGCTGGCCGATCTGGCCGATCTCGACGTGTTAAGCAAAGATGATTTGAAAAACCGTCGTTACCAGCGTCTGATGAGCTACGGTTACGCGTAAACTGCATTAATTCTGAAAAGGGCCACAACGCTGTGGCCCTTTTTTTTACCTGTGGTTTCACCAGGCTATGATTAACTAAGGTTTTTCCAGGAGGATCGCATGAATATCATTGCCATCATGGGACCGCATGGCGTCTTTTATAAAGATGAGCCCATCAAGGAACTTGAGCGTGCGCTGCAACAGCAGGGGTTTCAGATTATCTGGCCGCAGAATAGCGTCGACCTGCTTAAGTTTATCGAACATAACCCACGAATTTGCGGTGTCATTTTTGACTGGGATGAATACAGTCTGGATCTGTGCAGTGACATCAACCAGCTCAACGAGTATCTCCCGCTCTACGCCTTTATTAATACCCATTCGACGATGGATGTCAGCGCGCACGACCTGCGCATGGCGCTGTGGTTTTTTGAGTATGCGCTGGGCCAGTCTGAAGATATTGCAACCCGCATCCGTCAGTACACCAGCGAATACCTCGATAACATCACGCCTCCTTTCACCAAGGCGCTGTTTACCTATGTGAAGGAAGGAAAGTACACCTTCTGCACGCCCGGACATATGGCGGGAACGGCGTATCAGAAAAGCCCGGTCGGCTGCCTGTTCTATGATTTCTTTGGCGGCAATACGCTGAAGGCCGACGTGTCTATTTCCGTGACTGAACTGGGTTCGCTGCTGGATCATACCGGCCCGCATCTGGAAGCGGAGGAGTATATCGCGCGCACCTTTGGCGCCGAGCAGAGCTATATGGTGACCAACGGCACCTCGACGTCGAACAAGATTGTCGGCATGTATGCCGCGCCTTCAGGCAGTACGCTACTGATTGATCGCAACTGTCATAAGTCGCTGGCGCATTTGCTAATGATGAGCGATGTGGTGCCAATCTGGCTGAAGCCTACGCGCAATGCGCTGGGGATCCTCGGCGGTATACCTCGTCGGGAATTCACCCGCGCAAGCATTGAACGCAAGGTAGAAGAGACCCCTCAGGCGCAATGGCCGGTACACGCGGTGATCACCAATTCCACCTATGACGGCCTGTTGTATAACACCAACTGGATCAAGCAAACCCTGGATGTGCCCTCCATTCATTTTGATTCTGCCTGGGTGCCGTATACCCATTTTCACCCGATCTATCAGGGGAAAAGCGGGATGAGCGGCGAACGGGTGCCGGGGAAAGTGATTTTTGAAACCCAGTCAACCCACAAGATGCTGGCGGCACTATCACAGGCTTCTCTGATCCACATTAAGGGCGACTACGACGAAGAGACGTTCAACGAAGCCTTTATGATGCACACTTCCACTTCCCCGAGCTACCCGATTGTCGCGTCGATAGAAACGGCGGCGGCAATGCTGCGTGGCAATTCAGGCAAGCGGTTGATCAATCGTTCGGTGGAGCGGGCGCTGCATTTCCGTAAAGAAGTGCAGCGGCTACGCGAAGAGTCGGATGGCTGGTTCTTTGATATCTGGCAGCCGGAAAGGGTAGATGAAGCGGAGTGCTGGCCGGTAGCGCCTGGTGAAGACTGGCACGGATTTGTTGATGCTGACGCCGATCATATGTTCCTCGACCCGGTGAAGGTCACCATTCTTACGCCGGGAATGGATGAACAGGGAAATATGAGTGAAGAGGGGATCCCTGCGGCGCTGGTGGCGAAATTCCTTGATGAGCGCGGCGTCGTTGTCGAGAAAACAGGACCGTATAATCTGTTGTTCCTGTTTAGTATTGGCATTGATAAAACCCGGGCGATGGGGCTACTGCGCGGCCTGACGGAATTTAAACGCTCGTACGATCTGAATTTACGCGTGAAAAATATGCTGCCGGATCTGTATGCCGAGGATCCCGATTTCTATCGTAATATGCGTATTCAGGATCTGGCGCAGGGGATCCATAAGCTGATCCGCCAGCACGATCTCTCCGGGCTGATGCTGCGGGCATTTGATACCTTACCGGAAATGAAAATGACCCCGCACCAGGCCTGGCAGCGGCAGATCAAAGGTGAGGTCGAAACGGTGGCGCTCGATCAACTGGTGGGGCGCATTTCTGCCAATATGATTCTGCCTTATCCTCCCGGTGTGCCGCTCTTGATGCCCGGGGAAATGATCACGGCCAAAAGTCGGGCTGTACTCGATTTTCTGCTGATGTTGTGTTCAGTGGGTCATCACTATCCCGGATTTGAAACCGATATCCATGGCGCTAAACTGGGTGAGGATGGCGTGTATCGCGTGCGAGTCCTAAAAATGGCATGACGACTTGCGTGAACCCATTACGCACGAGTAACGTGCTGGCAGAAAAACGAAAGAGGCGATGACGCTATGCTGGGATTAAAACAGGTTCACCATATTGCCATTATTGCGACGGATTACGCGGCGAGTAAGGCATTTTACTGTGATGTGCTGGGCTTTACGCTAATCAGCGAAGCCTACCGGGAAGAACGTGACTCGTGGAAGGGTGATCTGGCATTGAACGGTCAGTATGTGATTGAGCTTTTTTCTTTTCCATTTCCGCCTTGCCGTCCGAGCCGACCGGAAGCCTGCGGTTTACGCCATCTGGCGTTCAGCGTAGATGACGTGGAAAAAGCGATCGCGCATCTGGAAGCTCACCACGTGAAGTGCGAATCCGTGCGTATCGATCCGTTTACCGGCAAACGCTTTACGTTTTTTAACGATCCGGACGGATTACCGCTCGAACTGTACGAGCTGTAAGTCTTATCATTGTGGCATTAGCCCGGCAATGTGCCGGGCAATGCCATTGTAAGTAACCATCATGACGACACTCACGCTGAATACTTCACTGCTAAATTCTCAATCGATTCTGGCCGCCTTTAGCGGCGGGCTGGACTCCACCGTGCTGCTGCATCAGCTGGTACTGTGGCGAGCGCAAAATCCTGAGGTTGCCTTGCGCGCAATCCATATTCATCACGGATTAAGCCCGCAGGCAGACAGTTGGGTGCAACACTGTGAGTCGGTATGCGCACAGTGGCAGGTGCCGCTGGTGGTTGAACGGGTCCAACTTGAGGATGATGGTCTGGGCATCGAAGCTCAGGCGCGACGCGCGCGCTATCAGGCATTTGCGCAGACCTTACTACCGGGTGAAGTGCTGATGACCGCCCAGCATCTCGACGACCAGTGTGAAACCTTTCTACTGGCGCTTAAGCGCGGCAGTGGTCCTGCCGGGCTTTCCGCCATGGGCGAAAGCTCACCATTTGCCGGAACCCAACTGATTCGACCGCTGCTGGCGCAAACGCGAGAGGCGCTTGAAGTATGGGCGCGACAGCATGAATTATGCTGGATCGAAGATGAAAGTAATCAGGATGATGCCTACGATCGCAATTTTCTCAGATTGCGCGTTACCCCGTTGCTCCAACAACGATGGCCGCACTTCGCGCAAGCCGCAGCCCGCAGCGCCGCGCTGTGCGCCGAGCAGGAGAGTTTACTGGATGAACTGCTGGCCAACGATTTAGCCGACTGCGTGACTGTTCAAGGCACACTGTTACTGGCACCGTTAATGATGATGAGTGGCGTGCGGCGTGCCGCTCTGCTGCGTCGCTGGCTGGCGGGGTTAAATGCGCCGATGCCTTCCCGGGACGGGCTGGAACGTATCTGGCAGGAAGTGGCGTTGGCGCGAGAAGATGCTTCTCCCTGTTTTCGTCTAGGAGAATATGAGGTCCGTCGCTATCAGTCACAGCTATGGTGGGTTAAATCGGTCGACGGGCAAAGCGAAACAGTCATCCCGTGGTCATGCCGGGAAACGCCGTTGACGCTGCCAGCCGGGTTAGGCTCGGTGCAGCTAATCTCTGCTGGCGAATTGCGCATGCCGCAAGCAGGTGAAGCCGTCAGTATTCGTTTTAAAGCGCCAGGCGTATTGCATATTGTCGGGCGTAACGGTGGACGTAAATTAAAGAAAATCTGGCAGGAGCAGGGGATCCCGCCCTGGCGACGAGATACCACGCCGTTGTTGTTTTACGGTGAAACGTTGATTGCGGCTGCGGGTGTTTTTGTGACGCGTGAGGGTGCGGCGGTAGATGAAGAAGGTATGAGTCTGATTTGGCATGCCTGATGGCGGTGCGATTATCAGGCCTGGTCATTTAGGCCTGATAAGGCGCAAGAAAAGCTAAGATTCGCTGACGACCACGGTACCGATTTGCGGGTGGCTGAAGCTGGCAATTTTATCGAGACGAAGCTCCCGGGTTTCACCTGCGACATCTGCGACCAGATACTCCACGTTTTTGCGTGAAACCAGGTCATTCGCTTTCGCCTGCAAAACTTCGCCATCTTTTAGCGCCAGCGTCAGTAACAAATGGTTCTGGCAGGCGAGTTCAAGATTGTCGTAATCATCACAATTGATGGGTTGATACGTTTCATTCATTGACATAATCGCTCACCAGTAAGTTGGCGGCAGCATAGGCCGCTTTTTCCCTGACCGACTCTGGAAGGGCGCTGTCTGCCGCCACTTCATTAAGCACCTTCAATACGCAACCCAGCGCATCCGGGATATACCCTAAGTCTCCGCTGGCGATTTCCGCGTACCGCTTGCGTATTAACTCACAATATTTTTCCACATGCCCTCCTGTCAGCACTCTGACTTAACCGTGGATGCAAGTCTAAGCCTACGAAGATAAACTCTGTTTAGCAAGGTGACTATACCATACTCATTCAAGCAATATCAGCGCCTTGATTGAGGAGCTGTTAGCAGCCTTTTGCCGCAGTTTTCGCTACAATGAGCGCCTGATTCGAAAGGAGTTCTCTCATGGCGCTTAAAGCGACAATTTATAAAGCCGTCGTCAACGTAGCGGATCTCGACCGCAACCAGTTCCTTGACGCGGCCTTGACGCTGGCGCGTCATCCCTCTGAAACCCAGGAGCGCATGATGCTGCGCCTGCTGGCCTGGATTAAATATGCCGATGAACGGCTGCAGTTCACGCGTGGCCTGAGTGCTGAAGACGAGCCTGAAGCATGGCTGCGTAACGACCATCTGGGCATCGATCTCTGGATTGAACTGGGTCTGCCGGATGAGCGTCGTATTAAAAAAGCCTGTACCCAGTCTGGTGAGGTTGCCCTGTTTACTTACAACAGCCGTGCGGCCCAGATCTGGTGGCAGCAAAATCAGAACAAGTGTGCGCAGTTTAAAAATCTCACCGTGTGGTATCTGGATGATGAACAGCTGGCGCAACTGAGTGATTTTGCTGGTCGTACAATGGCGCTGCAGGCAACTATCCAGGATGGCGCTATCTGGCTGTCTGATTCTCAGAACAATCTGGAAATTCATCTGACCGCGTGGCAGCCGCGTTGATGATTGTTATCTCCCGAAACGTCTCTATCCCTGACAGTGAGCTGGAAATCACGGCGATTCGGGCACAGGGCGCGGGCGGTCAGCACGTTAACAAGACCTCCACGGCTATCCATTTGCGCTTTGACATTCGGGCCTCAGGCCTGCCAGAGTATTACAAGGAACGTCTGCTGGCCGCCAGCCATCATCTGATTAGCAGCGATGGCGTTATTATCATAAAGGCGCAGGAATACCGTAGCCAGGAGCTAAATCGGGAAGCGGCAATCTCCCGACTGGTGGCGGTGATAAAAGAATTAACCGCGGTGCAAAAAAGCCGACAGGCAACACGTCCTACGCGCGCCTCGAAAGAGCGCAGGTTGTCATCGAAGGCGCAAAAATCCACAGTGAAAGCACTGCGTGGGAGAGTTCGTCGAACGCAAGACTGACGAGCGGGAATAAAAAATTATAAGGAATTCATAGTGAAAACAGCAATATTGTCCGTGGTCGCTGCATGCACGCTTTTTTCCTTGATCGGCTGTAACAACCGTACTGAAGTCGATGTACTACAGCCGACGCGGGCGGCAGAATTAAAACCGATGCAGCAAAGCTGGCGTGGCATTTTGCCTTGCGCGGACTGCGAAGGAATTGAAACCTCTCTGTTCCTGGAAAAAGACGGCACATGGGTGATGAACGAACGCTATCAGGGCGTGCGGGATGAACCGTCCTCCTTTGCCTCTTATGGTACATGGGCGCGCACTGCCGATAAGCTGGTGCTGACTGACAGCAAAGGTGAAAAGTCGTACTACCGGGCAAAAGGTGAAGCGCTGGAGATGCTCGATCGTGAAGGTAACCCGATTGAGTCACAGTTCAACTACACGCTTGGGCCAGTTTCCGCCAGCTTACCGGTGACGCCAATGCCGATGCGGGGCATGTACTTCTATATGGCTGACGCGGCAACCTTCACTGATTGTGCGACGGGTAAAAGAGTCTCTGTCGCGAACAATGCACAACTGGAGCGAGATTATCTGACTGCGCGTGGTGCAACGGATAAGGCAGTTCTGCTTACTGTGGAAGGGCACTTCACGATGGAAGAAAATCCTGATACGGGCACACCAGTGAAAACCTTAAGAGCGGATAAAGAAATTAAGTTTATCCCTGGCCAGAGTTGCGATGATTAATCTGCAGCTTATAAAAACTGTCCGGCGATCGCCCGGACAGTTTTTCCTTATCGGATCAATCCAACAAAACGGCTGGTTTTGATATAAATCCCTAACTTCAGGTGGCCGATATACTGTAGCTGCGTTTCAGACTTAAAAGCGGAAATGTCACCTTCGCGCATATGCATCAGGTCGGAAGGGCTAATCCAACCCGGCTGCGCCATTGTTAGCGGGTGCCCGGCTGTGGCAAACGCATCGGTTACGAATTCGGAGCAAAACCACGCCTTCTTTTCTCCTTCACTGGTATTGTTCAACTGTGCTTTTGCCAGCCCGCTGACGCATTGCTGGCGAAAATCCTCTGAGAAAGGATTCAATGAACATATTTGCCGGGTCACCATAAACGGAATAAATTCGACGATGCCACGGTAGTTATAGCCGCTATCTTTGATTTTATAAGCGAATGTTTTGATTTCTTCGGCCTGCTGCGGTGTGAGGTTGGGGACCCGCAGAGCAAAAAGCTTATCGCTGTGATTTTCAGCCTTTTTGAGCGAAATGATTTGTACTCCCGCCCCGGTCGCTTCGGCAACTTCATTATCGCCAAGGTAAACGGTGACATGGCTGACAGAAGAGGTGCTGAACGCGCGAATACCAAATGAGGTCACCCCAAGACTAGAGGAAAACAGCAGGTCGCCCGGCCTGAGGTCGGTATCCGTAATTTCATGCAGCGCTTGATCGGTAAATGAGCTTTGATGCTGGAGTTTTATCTCCCATTTCTTTGCCTGGGCATCAACAGCGGTTGCTGATGAATTTTGCTGACTGACGTCAATCGTGCAGGCTGAAAGCAGAAGAACGAAGGGGAGGAGCAGGCGGTAATACGCCGTTGGTTTAGCCATTTTATACAATCCATGTAAAAAAGGCCCTGATCCTCAGGGCCTTGTGCTGGTATTAGCCTTTAATAGCTTTGACCAGGTAGTCGACGATGTCGCCGGTTTTAATCAGCTCTTTCTCGCCGTTACGACGGTATTTGTATTCGATATCGTCGTTGTCGAGGTTACGGTCGCCCAGCACGATGGTATGCGGAATACCGATGAGCTCCATATCAGCAAACATCACGCCTGGACGCTCTTTACGATCGTCCATCAGCACTTCAATACCCTGCGCGCGCAGCTCCGCGTACAGCTTTTCAGCCAGCTCCTGCACACGGTAGGATTTGTGCATGTTCATCGGCAGAATAGCAACCTGGAACGGGGCAATGGCGTCTGGCCATACAATGCCGCGATCGTCGTAGTTCTGTTCAATCGCAGCAGCCACAACGCGAGTGACCCCGATACCGTAGCAGCCCATGGTCAGCGTCTGGTTACGACCATCTTCTCCCTGAACGGCGGCTTTCATCGCTTCAGAGTACTTGGTACCCAACTGGAAGATGTGGCCCACTTCGATACCGCGTTTGATCATCAGCGTACCTTTGCCATCCGGGCTTGGATCGCCGGCGACCACGTTACGAATGTCAGCCACTTCCGGGGTGGCCACGTCGCGATCCCAGTTGATACCGAAATAGTGTTTACCGTCGATGTTGGCACCGGCAGCAAAATCGCTCATTACCGCAACGGTACGGTCGATAACCACCGGAATAGGCATGTTCACCGGACCCAGAGATCCTGGACCTGCTTTAACCAGCGCACGAATTTCTTCTTCGGTGGCGAAGGTCAGCGGGCTGGCAACCTGCGGCAGTTTTTCCGCCTTGACTTCGTTCAGCTCGTGATCGCCACGAACCAGCAGCGCAACCAGCGGGTAGCTGCTGCCTTCAACCGCTTTCACCAGCAGGGTTTTCACGGTTTTCTCGATAGGCAGGTTGAATTGTTCAACCAGCTCGGCGATAGTTTTAGCGTTCGGCGTATCAACCAGCGTCATTTCCTGCGTTGCAGCGGCGCGCGGTTCTTTCGGTGCAACAGCTTCGGCAAACTCGATGTTTGCCGCATAGTCGGAAGAGTCAGAGAAGATCACATCGTCTTCACCGCTCTGCGCCAGCACCTGGAATTCGTGAGAGGCGCTGCCACCGATAGAACCGGTATCCGCTTGTACCGCACGGAAATCCAGCCCCATACGGCTGAAGATTTTGCTGTACGCAGCGTACATCGCGTCGTAGGTTTCCTGCAGAGATTCCTGAGAGGTGTGGAAAGAGTAGGCATCTTTCATCAGGAATTCGCGGGAACGCATCACGCCGAAGCGCGGACGCACTTCGTCACGGAATTTGGTCTGGATCTGATAGAAGTTCAGCGGCAGCTGTTTGTAAGAGCTCAGCTCATTACGGATCAGGTCGGTGATCACTTCTTCATGCGTTGGGCCGAGTACGAACGAACGATCGCCACGGTCAGCAATACGCAGCAGTTCCGGGCCGTATTGTTCCCAACGGCCGCTCTCTTCCCACAGTTCAGAAGGCTGAACGACCGGCATCAACACCTCGATCGCACCGGCGTTGTTCATCTCTTCACGCACGATGTTTTCGACTTTTTTCAGGACGCGCACGCCGGTCGGCAGCCAGGTATATAACCCGGAGGCCAGCTTGCGGATCATCCCGGCGCGCAGCATCAGCTGGTGGCTGATGACCTCGGCGTCGGCAGGTGTCTCCTTCAGAGTGGAGAGCAGATATTGGCTAGTACGCATGTTGTTACGGTTCCAGTTGAACGATCGAACAGGCTCAAAATGAGCCTGGCACAAAACAAAAGTGGTTTAGTTTACCAGCGAGAAGGGGATGTCAAAAGAGTACGCGATGCAAATTAGCGGGCTTCCAGAGCAAAGACCTCAAATCCTGACGGTGTCACGCGCCAGCGGACGTTAAAGTCCAGCAACCAGACGGCATAGGTTTTGCCTTCTTCCTCGTTTTTACGGTAGGCAGGACGCGGATCCTGCGCCAGCACTTCGGCAATAAACTGACGAAGATGCGGGTAACGCTGTTCGAGCTTTGGTAGTTGCTCAGCGAGCTCTTCACTGAACGTCACGTCTACACTGGCCTGCGGCGCGTCCTGAGCATAGCTGGCGCGAGCATCAGGCAGCGATTCGGCAAACGGCAGATACGGTTTTATATCCACTACCGGCGTGCCATCAACAAGATCCAGCCCGCCGAGCTCAAGGATTACATGCTCTTTATGGCAACGGATGCCCCGCAGCTCAACCAACGACATGCCAACAGGGTTCGGACGAAACGTTGAACGCGTGGCAAAGACGCCCATTCTGGCATTGCCGCCAAGACGGGGAGGGCGCACAGTTGGACGCCATCCACCTTCCATTGTCTGGTGAAAAACAAAAATCACCCACAAATGGCTGAAGGCTTCCAGGCCGCGAACGGCATCGGCCTGGTTATAAGGTGCGAGCAAATGCAGTTCACCGCTGGCACTTTTCACCAGACCTGGCTGGCGTGGAACGGCGAACTTTTCTTTATAAGGTGAGCGGATAACGCCTATTTGCTCGAACTGAAAATGGCTCATTTCGCCGAAATGTTCAGTGCAGAACCGATGCAAACCGCCTGGCGATAGCAACCCGGCGTTCCGCTGGTTACTTCGCAACTGTGCAGCAATACCGCATTTGCTTTCATTTTAGATGCGTTAATCTGCATGCGTTTGCGTGCGGTTGGAATGCTCGGCGGAGAATCCTGGTTGGATGCCTGGCAGGATTCGCCGCTGACTTCGCCGAGATCGCGGAACGGTTTGCCAACTAAATCTTCAGCGTTAGTAATGATTCTTACCGGCGCCGCGCGCGGTGCTTTGGGTTTTTCCGGCTCCGCTTTAGGCGGGGTAGCGGTGCTTTGAACGGGTTCAACAGGGGATCTGCTTAACATAGAACAGCCGCTCAGCATGAGTGCTACTAAACAGATCGGTAAAGCACGCATAATATTTCCTCAATGAATGATCTAAACGTCAGATATTGAATCAGGTGCTTGCATAAATGACAAGACGGGCAAGCGCCCGTCCTGATGATATTACAGATTCTGGAAACAGCCTAAAATTACCAGCCCTTAACAGCACCACCGTTGAAGACTTTGTTTGCTGCTTCGTACACTTCGTCAGACTGGTATGCCTGAACGAATTTCTTCACATTCTCAGCATCTTTATTGTCTTCACGAGTCACGATCAGGTTTACGTACGGAGAATCTTTATCTTCAACAAAGATACCGTCTTTAGCCGGGGTCAGGCCGATCTGGCTGGCGTAGGTCGTGTTGATGACCGCCAGTGCGATTTGTGCATCGTCCAGGGAACGCGGCAGCTGCGGCGCTTCCAGTTCAACCAGCTTCAGGTTTTTCGGGTTTTCAATCACGTCCAGCGCGGTCGGCAGCAGACCAACACCGTCTTTCAGTTTGATTAAGCCCACTTTTTGCAGCAGCAGCAGGGAGCGGCCAAGGTTAGTCGGATCGTTTGGAATCGCGACCTGAGAGCCTTCCTGCAACTCATCCAGTGATTTGATTTTTTTAGAGTAGCCCGCAATCGGGTAAACAAAAGTATTACCTGCGGCAACCAGTTTGTAGCCGCGATCTTTGATCTGTTGATCCAGGTACGGTTTGTGCTGGAAGGCGTTAGCATCGATATCGCCTTTGCTCAGCGCTTCGTTAGGCAGGACGTAATCGTTAAACGTGACCAGCTCAACGTCCAGACCGTATTTTTCTTTAGCCACTTTCTGCGCGACTTCTGCGACCTGCTGCTCTGCGCCAACAATAACGCCCACTTTGATGTGGTTAGGATCTTTTTCATCCTGACCGCAACCCACAAGTGCCAGAGAACCGATCAGGGCTCCAACTGCCGCAAAGGTTTTGAATTTGAACGCCATGCTTATTTCCTTTTCTTAATGAGTTTTTAGTGTTGTGTGCAACGTTATTTGTGCGTGACAGCCCGGACGATGCGATCGCCGGATAACTGAATTAAATAAACCAGAATGACGAGCAATACCAGCACTGTATTCATGACGGTAGCGTTGTAGCCAATATAACCGTACTGATAACCAATCTGGCCAAGACCACCGGCACCGACGGCACCGCCCATCGCGGAATAACCCACCAGCGTGATAAGGGTGATGGTAGCCGCATTGACCAGTCCAGGCAGTGCTTCTGGTAGTAATACCTTACGTACAATTTGTAGCGGCGTGGCGCCCATTGCACGGGAGGCTTCAATCAGCCCGGTCGGGATTTCGAGCAGCGCGTTTTCCACCATACGGGCGATAAACGGCGCGGCACCAACGGTCAGCGGGACGATAGCGGCCTGCAGTCCAATAGAGGTGCCAACGATCATGCGGGTGAACGGAATCATCCACACCAGCAAGATAATGAACGGGATGGAACGGAAAATATTCACCAGTGCAGAGAGCGTGCGGTAGAGCTTCGCGTTCTCAATGATTTGCCCCGGCCGCGTTACGTACAGCAACACGCCAACCGGCAGGCCAATCACAAAACCAAAAAAACCGGACACAAAGGTCATTGCCAGCGTTTCCCATACGCCGCGAACCAGCAGCCACATCATCGGCTCAGACATAACCCAGTACCTCTACTTTTACATGGTGTTCCTGCAACCAGTTAATGGCTGCTTGTGTATCTTCCTGTGTGCCGTGCATTTCAGTCAGCATGATGCCGAACTTCACGCCGCCGGCGTAATCCATCTGCGCGCTAATAATGTTGTTATTCACATTAAAGCGACGGGCCGTCTCAGAAAGTAATGGCGCATCAACCGAATGACCGGTGAATTCCATGCGCAGCATTGGCACGCTGTCGGCTTCTGGCTTTGCTTTTAAACGTTCCAGATAATCTTCCGGGATATCCAGGTGTAGCGTGGACTGGATAAATTTCTGTGCCAGCGGCGTTTTCGGGTGGGAGAACACTTCGCTGACGGTGTCCTGCTCAATCAGCTCACCATTACTGATGACCGCCACGCAGTCACAAATGCGTTTTACAACGTCCATCTCATGGGTAATCAGCAGAATGGTGAGTCCCAAACGACGGTTAATGTCTTTCAATAATTCCAGAATCGAGCGGGTTGTTGCCGGATCAAGTGCGCTGGTGGCTTCATCACACAGCAACACTTTTGGATTGCTGGCCAGCGCACGCGCAATCGCCACTCGCTGTTTTTGTCCGCCGGAAAGGTTGGCCGGGTAGCTGTCGTGCTTGTCGCCAAGGCCGACTAAATCCAGCAGTTCTGTTACACGGCGTTTGATCTCTTCCTTTGGCGTGTTATCCAGTTCCAGCGGCAGCGCGACGTTGCCAAACACGGTACGGGAAGAAAGCAGGTTAAAGTGCTGGAAAATCATGCCAATTTGACGGCGAGCTTTAGTCAGCTCGGATTCAGAAAGCGTCGTCAGCTCCTGACCGCCAACCTGAACACTGCCCTCGGTTGGGCGTTCAAGTAAGTTAACGCAGCGAATGAGCGTACTTTTACCGGCACCGGAGGCGCCAATGACGCCATAAATCTGCCCGGCAGGAACGTGCAGGCTGACTTTATTTAGCGCCTGAATGGTGCGAGTCCCCTGCTGGAACACTTTGGTGATATTCGAAAGTTTAATCATTGGTTATTTATTATCGTAATTAAGTTAGCCGTGGCATTTTCGTCTGTCTGGGACGGTCGAAGCCGTCAACAAGATGGATGTTAAGGCATCCAGACGTCTAAATCAATCTAGCTTTGCACGATGAGCACTTTCTTGCCCGCCGAAACATGCGATACTAGAGCCACATGCCTTATTCAGGAGCTATAAAAGGTGGCAAAATCTGTACCCGCAATTTTTCTCGACCGCGACGGCACCATTAATGTGGACCACGGTTACGTACATGAGATTGACGAGTTCGAGTTTATCGACGGCGTTATTGATGCCATGCGTGAACTTAAAAATATGGGTTACGCGCTCATTATCGTGACAAACCAGTCTGGTATCGCTCGTGGCAAATTTACTGAGGCACAGTTTGAAACGTTGACCGAATGGATGGACTGGTCGCTGGCCGATCGCGACGTTGATTTGGATGGTATCTACTATTGCCCGCATCATCCGCAGGGCACAGTAGAAGAGTATCGTCAGGTCTGCGACTGTCGTAAACCGCATCCTGGAATGTTGATCTCCGCCCGAGACTTCCTGCATATCGATATGGCCGCTTCCTATATGGTAGGCGACAAGATAGAAGATATGCAGGCAGCGGCAGCGGCGAATGTTGGAACGAAGGTTCTGGTGCGCACGGGTAAACCTGTTACGCCGGAAGCAGAAAATGCGGCAGATTTGGTCATAAACAGTCTGGCAGACCTGCCAATGGCGATAAAAAAGCAGCAAAAGTAAGCGCAATGGATAAAAGGTGAGCGGTTGAAACAAAAATGCATTTTTCCGCTTGTCTTCCTGAGTCGACTCCCTATAATGCGCCTCCATCGACACGGCGGATGTGAATCACTTCACACAAACAGCCGGTTCGGTTGAAGAGAAAAACCTGAAAATGAGGGTTGACTCTGAAAGAGGAAAGCGTAATATACGCCACCTCGCGACAGAGCGCTAAAGCGCGTCGCAACTGCTCTTTAACAATTTATCAGACAATCTGTGTGGGCACTCGAAGATACGGATTCTTAACGTCGCAAGACGAAAAATGAATACCAAGTCTCTGAGTGAACACGTAATTCATTACGAAGTTTAATTCACGAGCATCAAACTTAAATTGAAGAGTTTGATCATGGCTCAGATTGAACGCTGGCGGCAGGCCTAACACATGCAAGTCGAACGGTAGCACAGAGGAGCTTGCTCCTTGGGTGACGAGTGGCGGACGGGTGAGTAATGTCTGGGAAACTGCCCGATGGAGGGGGATAACTACTGGAAACGGTAGCTAATACCGCATAACGTCGCAAGACCAAAGAGGGGGACCTTCGGGCCTCTTGCCATCGGATGTGCCCAGATGGGATTAGCTAGTAGGTGGGGTAACGGCTCACCTAGGCGACGATCCCTAGCTGGTCTGAGAGGATGACCAGCCACACTGGAACTGAGACACGGTCCAGACTCCTACGGGAGGCAGCAGTGGGGAATATTGCACAATGGGCGCAAGCCTGATGCAGCCATGCCGCGTGTATGAAGAAGGCCTTCGGGTTGTAAAGTACTTTCAGCGAGGAGGAAGGTGTTGTGGTTAATAACCGCAGCAATTGACGTTACTCGCAGAAGAAGCACCGGCTAACTCCGTGCCAGCAGCCGCGGTAATACGGAGGGTGCAAGCGTTAATCGGAATTACTGGGCGTAAAGCGCACGCAGGCGGTCTGTCAAGTCGGATGTGAAATCCCCGGGCTCAACCTGGGAACTGCATCCGAAACTGGCAGGCTAGAGTCTTGTAGAGGGGGGTAGAATTCCAGGTGTAGCGGTGAAATGCGTAGAGATCTGGAGGAATACCGGTGGCGAAGGCGGCCCCCTGGACAAAGACTGACGCTCAGGTGCGAAAGCGTGGGGAGCAAACAGGATTAGATACCCTGGTAGTCCACGCCGTAAACGATGTCGACTTGGAGGTTGTGCCCTTGAGGCGTGGCTTCCGGAGCTAACGCGTTAAGTCGACCGCCTGGGGAGTACGGCCGCAAGGTTAAAACTCAAATGAATTGACGGGGGCCCGCACAAGCGGTGGAGCATGTGGTTTAATTCGATGCAACGCGAAGAACCTTACCTACTCTTGACATCCAGAGAACTTAGCAGAGATGCTTTGGTGCCTTCGGGAACTCTGAGACAGGTGCTGCATGGCTGTCGTCAGCTCGTGTTGTGAAATGTTGGGTTAAGTCCCGCAACGAGCGCAACCCTTATCCTTTGTTGCCAGCGATTCGGTCGGGAACTCAAAGGAGACTGCCAGTGATAAACTGGAGGAAGGTGGGGATGACGTCAAGTCATCATGGCCCTTACGAGTAGGGCTACACACGTGCTACAATGGCATATACAAAGAGAAGCGACCTCGCGAGAGCAAGCGGACCTCATAAAGTATGTCGTAGTCCGGATTGGAGTCTGCAACTCGACTCCATGAAGTCGGAATCGCTAGTAATCGTGGATCAGAATGCCACGGTGAATACGTTCCCGGGCCTTGTACACACCGCCCGTCACACCATGGGAGTGGGTTGCAAAAGAAGTAGGTAGCTTAACCTTCGGGAGGGCGCTTACCACTTTGTGATTCATGACTGGGGTGAAGTCGTAACAAGGTAACCGTAGGGGAACCTGCGGTTGGATCACCTCCTTACCTTAAAGAACCGACCTTTGTAGTGCTCACACAGATTGTCTGATGAAAAGTAAATAGCAAGGCGTCTTGCGATTGAGACTTCAGTGTCCCCTTCGTCTAGAGGCCCAGGACACCGCCCTTTCACGGCGGTAACAGGGGTTCGAATCCCCTAGGGGACGCCACTTGCTGGTATGTGTGAGTGAAAGTCGCCGACCGAAGTATCTCAAAACAGACTTTCGAGTCTCGTTTGAGATATTTGCTCTTTAAAAATCTGGATCAAGCTGAAAATTGAAACGACACACTGTTTCATTTCTCCGTAAACAAGAAATGAAAAGCGGTGTGTTCGAGTCTCTCAAATTTTTGCAACACTGAAGTGTTTTACGAAACATCTTCGGGTTGTGAGGTTAAGCGACTAAGCGTACACGGTGGATGCCCTGGCAGTCAGAGGCGATGAAGGACGTGCTAATCTGCGATAAGCGTCGGTAAGGTGATATGAACCGTTATAACCGGCGATTTCCGAATGGGGAAACCCAGTGTGATTCGTCACACTATCATTACGTGAATACATAGCGTAATGAAGCGAACCGGGGGAACTGAAACATCTAAGTACCCCGAGGAAAAGAAATCAACCGAGATTCCCCCAGTAGCGGCGAGCGAACGGGGAGCAGCCCAGAGTCTGAATCAGCATGTGTGGTAGTGGAACGGTCTGGAAAGTCCGGCGATACAGGGTGATAGTCCCGTACACAAAAGTGCATGTGTTGTGAACTCGAAGAGTAGGGCGGGACACGTGGTATCCTGTCTGAATATGGGGGGACCATCCTCCAAGGCTAAATACTCCTGACTGACCGATAGTGAACCAGTACCGTGAGGGAAAGGCGAAAAGAACCCCGGCGAGGGGAGTGAAAAAGAACCTGAAACCGTGTACGTACAAGCAGTGGGAGCCTCTTTATGGGGTGACTGCGTACCTTTTGTATAATGGGTCAGCGACTTATATTCTGTAGCAAGGTTAACCGAATAGGGGAGCCGAAGGGAAACCGAGTCTTAACTGGGCGTTAAGTTGCAGGGTATAGACCCGAAACCCGGTGATCTAGCCATGGGCAGGTTGAAGGTTGGGTAACACTAACTGGAGGACCGAACCGACTAATGTTGAAAAATTAGCGGATGACTTGTGGCTGGGGGTGAAAGGCCAATCAAACCGGGAGATAGCTGGTTCTCCCCGAAAGCTATTTAGGTAGCGCCTCGTGAACTCATCTTCGGGGGTAGAGCACTGTTTCGGCTAGGGGGTCATCCCGACTTACCAACCCGATGCAAACTGCGAATACCGAAGAATGTTATCACGGGAGACACACGGCGGGTGCTAACGTCCGTCGTGAAGAGGGAAACAACCCAGACCGCCAGCTAAGGTCCCAAAGTCATGGTTAAGTGGGAAACGATGTGGGAAGGCACAGACAGCCAGGATGTTGGCTTAGAAGCAGCCATCATTTAAAGAAAGCGTAATAGCTCACTGGTCGAGTCGGCCTGCGCGGAAGATGTAACGGGGCTAAACCATGCACCGAAGCTGCGGCAGCGACACTATGTGTTGTTGGGTAGGGGAGCGTTCTGTAAGCCGTTGAAGGTGTGCTGTGAGGCATGCTGGAGGTATCAGAAGTGCGAATGCTGACATAAGTAACGATAATGCGGGTGAAAAACCCGCACGCCGGAAGACCAAGGGTTCCTGTCCAACGTTAATCGGGGCAGGGTGAGTCGACCCCTAAGGCGAGGCCGAAAGGCGTAGTCGATGGGAAACAGGTTAATATTCCTGTACTTGGTGTTACTGCGAAGGGGGGACGGAGAAGGCTATGTTAGCCGGGCGACGGTTGTCCCGGTTTAAGCATGTAGGCGGAGATTCCAGGTAAATCCGGAGTCTTGTTAACGCTGAGGTGTGATGACGAGGCACTACGGTGCTGAAGTAACAAATGCCCTGCTTCCAGGAAAAGCCTCTAAGCATCAGGTAACACAAAATCGTACCCCAAACCGACACAGGTGGTCAGGTAGAGAATACCAAGGCGCTTGAGAGAACTCGGGTGAAGGAACTAGGCAAAATGGTGCCGTAACTTCGGGAGAAGGCACGCTGATATGTAGGTGAAGTGATTTACTCATGGAGCTGAAATCAGTCGAAGATACCAGCTGGCTGCAACTGTTTATTAAAAACACAGCACTGTGCAAACACGAAAGTGGACGTATACGGTGTGACGCCTGCCCGGTGCCGGAAGGTTAATTGATGGGGTTATCCGTAAGGAGAAGCTCTTGATCGAAGCCCCGGTAAACGGCGGCCGTAACTATAACGGTCCTAAGGTAGCGAAATTCCTTGTCGGGTAAGTTCCGACCTGCACGAATGGCGTAATGATGGCCAGGCTGTCTCCACCCGAGACTCAGTGAAATTGAACTCGCTGTGAAGATGCAGTGTACCCGCGGCAAGACGGAAAGACCCCGTGAACCTTTACTATAGCTTGACACTGAACACTGGTCCTTGATGTGTAGGATAGGTGGGAGGCTTTGAAGTGTGGACGCCAGTCTGCATGGAGCCAACCTTGAAATACCACCCTTTAATGGCTGGTGTTCTAACGTAGACCCGTAATCCGGGTTGCGGACAGTGTCTGGTGGGTAGTTTGACTGGGGCGGTCTCCTCCTAAAGAGTAACGGAGGAGCACGAAGGTTAGCTAATCCTGGTCGGACATCAGGAGGTTAGTGCAAAGGCATAAGCTAGCTTGACTGCGAGAGTGACGGCTCGAGCAGGTGCGAAAGCAGGTCTTAGTGATCCGGTGGTTCTGAATGGAAGGGCCATCGCTCAACGGATAAAAGGTACTCCGGGGATAACAGGCTGATACCGCCCAAGAGTTCATATCGACGGCGGTGTTTGGCACCTCGATGTCGGCTCATCACATCCTGGGGCTGAAGTAGGTCCCAAGGGTATGGCTGTTCGCCATTTAAAGTGGTACGCGAGCTGGGTTTAGAACGTCGTGAGACAGTTCGGTCCCTATCTGCCGTGGGCGCTGGAGAATTGAGGGGGGCTGCTCCTAGTACGAGAGGACCGGAGTGGACGCATCACTGGTGTTCGGGTTGTCATGCCAATGGCATTGCCCGGTAGCTAAATGCGGAAGAGATAAGTGCTGAAAGCATCTAAGCACGAAACTTGCCCCGAGATGAGTTCTCCCTGACCCTTTAAGGGTCCTGAAGGAACGTTGAAGACGACGACGTTGATAGGTCGGGTGTGTAAGCGTAGCGATACGTTGAGCTAACCGATACTAATGAACCGTGAGGCTTAACCTTACAACGCCGAAGGTGTTTTGGCGGATGAGACATCGAAATTCAGCTTGATTACAGATTACATCGACAGACCGAGAGGTGTGTTGATAAACAGAATTTGCCTGGCGGCTGTAGCGCGGTGGTCCCACCTGACCCCATGCCGAACTCAGAAGTGAAACGCCGTAGCGCCGATGGTAGTGTGGGGTCTCCCCATGCGAGAGTAGGGAACTGCCAGGCATCAAATTGCAGTAAACCGGGATGAATAATCCGGGTAGTGACAAAGAAATTCGGTGGAGCGGTAGTTCAGTTGGTTAGAATACCTGCCTGTCACGCAGGGGGTCGCGGGTTCGAGTCCCGTCCGTTCCGCCACTTATTAAGAGCCCTGAGCTAACGCTCAGGGCTTTTTCTTTTCCAGCGATTTAATTATTGCTGAATCCGCAAAAATCCTCTGCATTTTTCACTCTTTTTCGGCAAAGAACTGATGGTCATAATCCTCTCAGTTAACGAACATAGTGATTAAAAAGAGGAATTCTATGACTATCCCTGCATTCGGTTTAGGTACGTTTCGCCTGAAAGACGACGTGGTTATCGCTTCTGTCAAAACGGCGCTTGAGCTGGGCTACCGTGCTGTCGACACTGCGCAAATCTATGAAAATGAAGCGGCTGTTGGTCAGGCGATTGCCGAAAGTGGCGTACCGCGTAACGAGTTGTACATCACCACCAAGATCTGGATTGAAAATCTCAGCAAAGACAAACTGATCCCAAGTCTGAAAGAAAGTCTGAAGAAACTGCGTACGGATTATGTCGATCTGACGCTGATCCACTGGCCATCTCCGGGCGATGCGGTATCCGTTGAAGAGTTTATGCAGGCGCTGCTTGAAGCGAAAGAGCAGGGGCTGACTCGCGAAATTGGTATCTCAAACTTCACTATTCCGCTGATGGAAAAAGCCATTGCTACAGTAGGTGCAGACAATATCGCGACCAACCAGATTGAGCTGTCTCCGTATCTGCAGAGTCGTAAGGTGGTTGACTGGGCTAAAGCGCACGGTATCCACATCACCTCTTACATGACGCTGGCTTACGGTAAGGCGCTAAAAGATGAAGTGATTGCACGCATTGCCGCTAAACATAACGCGACCCCGGCGCAGGTTATTCTGGCATGGGCAATGGATGAAGGTTACTCCGTGATCCCTTCATCTACCAAGCGTGAAAACCTGGCAAGCAACCTGCTGGCGCTGGACCTGCATCTGGATACTGAAGATAAAAAAGCGATCGCTGCACTGGACTGCAACGATCGTCTGGTCAGCCCGGAAGGCCTGGCCCCTGATTGGGATTAATTGCCCGACCCTCTGTACCTTTAACCCTCTTTCACAGCTCCTTCGGGAGCTGTTCTTATATACTCACTTAAAAAGTCTATAAATGCCCGAATGCGTGTACTGACCGCACGATCGCTGTAGTAAACGGCGCTGAAAGGCATTTCTACCGGCAGACGTTTATCGGCCAGCAGCTCCACCAGTTCTCCCCGCGCGATCTCTTTATCAATCATATAATCTGAAAGACATGCGATGCCGTTGCCGCTCAGGCAAAGCTGCTTTAACGTTTCCCCGCTGTTGGAAGAAATCCCACATTCGACCTCATGGAGCTGTCCGTCGCTACGGGCAATCGGCCAGGTATTGAGTGAAACGGGTTCGGAAAACCCCAGACACAGATGCTGCTTTAACTGTTCGACGGTCTCGGGCTTGCCAAAACGGGCAATATAGTCCGGTGAGGCAATAATCTTACGATAGCTGGTAAACAACGGACGCGCACGCAGGCTTGAGTCAGTCAGCGTACCTGCTCGTATTGCGACATCCACTTTTCGTTCAATAAGATTGATGAACGTTTCTGAGGAGACAAGAGACAACGTCATCTCAGGATATCGCTCACGGAACGGTTTGATTAGCGGCATCAGGAAATGCAGCATCACCGGCGTTGCCGCGTCGATACGCAGCAGGCCGCGCGGGGTATTGCGCGACTCCATGATTTCCGTTTCTGCTGCTGCCATCTCTTGCAGTATCTGCTGCACACGCCTGAAGTAGCGTTCTCCTTCTTCAGTCAGGCTTAGCTGTCGGGTAGTTCGATTAAGCAGACTCACACCCAATTTCATCTCCAGCTTTTTTACTGCCCGACTGACTGCGGAATTAGCCTGACCGAGTTGTTCTGCCGCCCGGCTGAAGCTGCCGCTTTCCACAACGGCCACAAAAATCGCAAGTTCTTCAGAGGTTGCTTTCATTTTTGCACCTGACGCAAAATTATATTGAGATTTTGGATATTTTTGTTATTAAAGCATCCCGGCATACTGCGTGTCATCTGATTACTGATGTTACGGAGTTATTTATGCCTCTCGCTTTATTTGCACTAACAATAAGTGCCTTCGCTATTGGCACGACTGAGTTTGTGATTGTTGGCCTGGTGCCGACCATCGCTCAACAACTGGCGATCTCGTTACCTTCTGCCGGGATGCTGGTTTCAATCTATGCACTGGGTGTGGCGATTGGCGCACCAGTGCTGACCGCTCTGACCGGAAGCCTGCCACGTAAACAGCTGCTTGTCGCGCTGATGGTCCTGTTTACGGCGGGGAATTTACTGGCATGGCAGGCACCCGGGTATATGACACTTATTGTCGCCCGTCTGCTGACAGGGCTGGCTCACGGCGTATTCTTCTCGATTGGTTCCACTATCGCGACAAGTCTGGTGCCAAAAGAAAAAGCGGCTTCCGCTATCGCTATTATGTTCGGTGGCTTAACCGTTGCGTTGGTCACGGGCGTGCCGCTGGGTACGTTTATCGGCCAGCACTTTGGCTGGCGTGAGACTTTCCTGGCAGTGTCAATGTTAGGCGTGATTGCGCTGATTAGTAGTCAACTGCTGATCCCGGCTAACATTCCAGGTCGAGCGGCCGCCAGTATTCGCGACCAGGTGAAAGTGCTGACTCATCCTCGTTTGTTGCTGATTTACGCCGTTACGGCATTGGGCTACGGTGGTGTGTTCACGGCTTTCACCTTCCTGGCACCGATGATGCAGGATCTGGCGGGCTTCTCCCCGGCAGCGGTAAGCTGGATCTTACTGGGTTACGGCGTATCAGTCGCTATCGGCAATATCTGGGGCGGTAAGCTGGCGGATAAGCATGGTGCGGTTCCTGCGTTGAAATTCATTTTCGCCGCGCTGTTTGTTCTGCTGATGGTCTTCCAACTGACGGCTTCCACGCAGTACGCCGCGCTGGCTACCATTCTGGTGATGGGGATCTTTGCCTTCGGTAACGTACCGGGGTTGCAGGTCTACGTGGTACAGAAAGCGGAACAATTTACGCCCAATGCTGTTGATGTGGCGTCAGGGCTGAACATTGCAGCGTTTAACATTGGTATTGCACTGGGTTCCGTGATTGGCGGACAAACGGTCGAGCATTATGGGTTGGCGCAGACACCATGGATTGGCGCACTTATTGTTCTGGTGGCTTTCCTGCTGATGGGGCTGAGTGGCCGTCTTGATAAGTCCACACGCGTTGCTCTAGGGTAAATCATTGATGTAAGCGCCTACTTACAAAACAAACTGCAATTGTTCGTTGAAAGTGAGTGCTAAAATCCCTATAACAGAAGAACCAGTCCGGCTGCGGACTGGTTGACGTTACAGAGGTTTGAAAGTCTAAAGTGCGAAAAAACACCTATGCCATGCGTTATGTTGCCGGACAACCCGCCGAGCGGATTTTACCGCCGGGCTCGTTTGCGCATATTGGCCAGGCATTACCCGCAGGCGTACCGTTGAGCAGTGAAGATCGCATTCGCGTGCTGGTATGGAATATTTTTAAACAGCAGCGAGCAGAATGGCAGTCGGTGCTGAAGAATTTTGGTAAAGACGCGCATCTGGTGTTATTGCAGGAAGCGCAAACCACGCCAGAACTGGTGCAGTTTGCGACCACTAACTATCTCGCTGCCGACCAGGTTCCCGCCTTTGTGCTGCCTCAGCACCCCTCTGGCGTTATGACACTCTCCTCCGCCCATCCAGTTTACTGCTGCCCATTGCGCGAGCGTGAGCCTATTTTACGGCTGGCGAAATCGGCGCTGGTGACGGTGTACCCGTTGCCTGACTCTCGGTTGTTAATGGTGGTGAATATCCACGCGGTTAACTTTAGCCTTGGCGTTGATGTCTATAGTAAGCAGTTACTTCCCATTGGCGATCAGATTGCTCATCACAGCGGTCCGGTGATTATGGCCGGCGATTTTAATGCCTGGAGCCGTCGACGGATGAATGCGCTGTACCGCTTTGCGCGTGAAATGTCGCTGCGCCAGGTGCGCTTTACCGACGATCAGCGCCGCCGCGCGTTTGGTCGTCCTCTCGATTTTGTGTTCTATCGCGGTCTGAACGTGAGTGAGGCCTCTGTGCTGGTCACCCGCGCCTCCGACCACAACCCGCTACTCGTTGAATTCAGTCCCGGCAAACCTGAACAATAACGGTGTGTCAGGTCTGCCGTAGGGCAGGCCTGTGATGGTTGCCCTTCATATTTCACAACAACCGAAGGACAACACAATGACAACACGCTCTCATCATGACAACGTCGAAAAACAGTTTGGCTCTCAGGCTAATGCCTACTTAACCAGTGCGGTGCACGCCTCTGGTCGTGACTTGCAACGTCTGGGGGAAAGGTTGCTGGCATTTCCGCAGGCCCGCGTGTTGGATATGGGATGCGGAGCGGGGCACGCCAGCTTTGTGGCCGCGCAATACGTAAAGCAGGTAGTGGCATATGATTTATCGTCGCAGATGCTTGACGTGGTCACTGAAGCGGCAAAGGACAGAGGTCTGGAGAATATCGCCACACGGCAGGGTTATGCTGAAAGCCTGCCGTTTGAAGATAACGTATTTGACGTGGTGATTAGCCGCTATTCCGCGCATCACTGGCATGATGTCGGGCGTGCGTTGCGAGAAGTGAACCGCGTTCTGAAGCCCGGCGGCGTGCTGATTGTGATGGATGTGATGTCGCCAGGCCATCCTGTACGTGACATCTGGTTGCAAACTGTGGAGGCGTTACGCGATACCTCGCACGTACCCAACTATTCCAGCGGAGAATGGCTGTCGTTAATCAATGACGCCAATCTGATTGCCGATACCTTGTTAACCGATCGTCTGCCGCTGGAGTTCAGTTCGTGGGTGGCGCGGATGCGTACGCCTGCAGCGTTGAGCGACGCGATCCGTGTATACCAACAAAGTGCTTCTGCGGAAGTGAAAGCCTATTTTGCGTTACAGGAAGATGGCTCGTTTACCAGCGACACGATAATGGTTGAAGCACATAAAGCGGGATAAATAAAAAAGGCACTGGGGGGAAACCAGTGCCTTCATTTCTACAATGCTATCAGGAGTCCGGCATACCGCTGTTTTTCACAAACAACGTTAGCTGATCGCCTGGCTGCAGATTGTTCGTATCGCTGTTCCAGCGCATCACATCCTTGATGTTAACCCCGTGGCGTTTGGCAATGCTCGAGAGCGAGTCGCCTTTACGCACACGATAGGTGATGCTATCGCTGTTGTTCGCCAGTCGCTGTGCGCTGGTACCAGCGCCCACCGTCAGATTTTGGCCTACTTTCAGCGATGACCCGCGCAGATTATTCCACTGCTTAAGGTCATTGGTGCTCACGCCAAGACGTGAAGCGACGCCAGAAAGCGTATCGCCAGAGCGAACTTTGTAGCTACGGCTGTTCAGCGGCGTGTTATCCGCAACCAACGTTGACTGCACGGCTGCAATTTCGCCTGAGGCCAGAGACTCACGCAGCTTCTCTGCATGCTTCTTTGGCACCATCACATATTGCGGACCACTGGCACCCAACGTGGAGCCTTTCACGCCTGCATTGAAGGTTTTCAGCTTGCTGACGGAAATACCCGCCATATCGGCAACCTGAGCCATTTCAACTGGGCTACTCAGGCGAACACGTGCCAACGCGCGGCTTTCGTCTGTTGTTGGCAGACGCACGCCATAGCGTTTGCTGTTTTTGAGTATATCGCTCAATGCCAGCATTTTTGGCACATATAGCTTCGTTTCCTGAGGCAATGGCAACGACCAGAAGTCAGTGGGTTTACCACGGGCTTTGTTCGTTTTAATTGCCTTCATGACACGACCTTCACCGCTATTATAAGCAGCAACGGTCAGCAGCCAGTCGCCATCAAACATTTTGTTCAGACGCTGCATCATGTCCAGTGCGGCGGTGGTGGAAGCCACAACGTCGCGACGTGCATCATAACTGCGGGTCTGTTTTAAACCATAATTGCGCCCCGTGCTCGGAATGATCTGCCAAATACCTGCGGCATTGGCGCCAGACGTTGCGTGAGGATCAAAAGCGCTCTCCACTATGGGTAGTAGTACCAGTTCCATTGGCATGTTACGTTTCTTAACCTGCCCGGCTATCCAGTACATATACGGCTCTGCCCGTAAAGTTACATCGTGGAGATAGCTCTTATTGCGTAAATACTTCTGTTTCTGTTCGCGAATCCGGTTGTTTTCCGGAATTCCCATCTTTAGCTCGTCACCAATGAAAGCCCACAAATCTTGATCAGCAGCGATAGATGTTCCGTCGTCCATCCATCGCGCCTGACTTGTAAACTTTCCTGCTTCCCCTTGACCAGCTGCAGAAAGGCTCTGTGCGTGTTGTTGGACGTTACCAGTATTCTGGCACCCAACAAGCAGGACAGAGGCGAGTAATATCGCTTTTGCCTTCATGTGTGTGTCAATAGTTGCTTAAAAGACGACCGATCATAACGGCGAAGTTTTCAAAAGGCAACCCGCAATTGTCAGAACGTATCTTTCTTTGACCTTAACCAGGCAAAACGCTCTTCAGGTTGTTGCAATATTGTTTTTTTATTTATTTCATTAATTAAATCAATATCTTCCGTTCTTAAAAAAAGATTATTTCGTCGCTCATTTTTCAGAATTACGGGCAGTGTCATTTGTTTTTTTACGCGTAACTCATTAACTTTACGATAATATTCATTTATGAACGGATCGTGCGGAAGAATGCTTAAGGCAAACTTCATGTTTGCTAATGTGTACTCATGTGCGCAACAAATCAATGTATCGTCAGGAAGTGCGTTTAGTTTTTTAAGTGATTGATACATTTGAGATGCTGTGCCTTCAAAAAGCCGACCGCAGCCACCGGAGAAGAGCGTGTCGCCGCAAAACAGGTAAGGGTGGCTAAAGTAACAGATATGTCCTAAAGTGTGACCCGGCGTAGCAATTACCGTAAATTCATGCCCCAAAACGAGAGCAGTATCGCCATCTTCGACTATATGCGTCGTTCCCTTATCTTGCGTTTCAGCCGGTCCGTATACCGCGATTTGTGGGAAATGTTGCAGAAGTTCTTTCACGCCGCCCACGTGATCCTGATGATGATGTGTCAGCAGAATGGCCTCGGGAACCCAGTTATGTTCTGCAATAGCTTTCAGAACAGGTGCTGCTTCACCTGGGTCCACAATCAGACAATGTTTGTCATTATTCGACAGGACCCAGATGTAATTGTCCTGAAATGCAGGAATACTGTTAAGATTCATAGATTACCTCTCAATGCGTAACGGAAGGTTGTGATGAAACCGGCAAGGATCCCTCAAACTGTCATAGCGCCCGTTAGTTGGGATGATTTGCCCTGGGGCGAACACTATCGTCAGGCGCTGGAGCATCAGCTTAACCCGTGGTTCGCAAAAATGTACGGATTTCATCTGCTTAAGATTGGTAATTTAAGCGCAGAAATCAATTCTGAAGCGTGCGCGGTTTCTCATCAGGTAAATGTTTCTTTGCAAGGCGCTCCCATGCAGGTGACTGCCGATCCTTTACATCTGCCCTTTGCCGATAAGTCCGTGGATGTTTGTTTGTTGGCTCATACGCTGCCGTGGTGTTCCGATCCACATCGCTTACTGCATGAAGCCGATCGCGTGCTTATTGATGACGGTTGGTTGATTCTGAGCGGCTTTAACCCGGTAAGTCTGATGGGATTGCGTAAACTGGTGCCCGTATTGCGTAAAACATCGCCCTACAACAGCCGGATGTTTACCCTCATGCGGCAGTTGGACTGGCTCTCATTGCTGAATTTTGAAGTACTGCACTACAGCCGTTTTCATGTCCTGCCCTGGAACAAGAAGGGCGGGAAAATGTTAAGCGCCCATATCCCTGCGCTGGGCTGTTTGCAACTGGTGGTTGCGCGTAAGCGAACCATTCCGCTTACGCTCAACCCGATGAAACAAAATAAAAGCAAAACGCCTATCCGCCAGGCCGTTGGCGCAACCCGGCAATACCGTAAACCAGACGTTTAAGCCTCAGCCTGATACCCAATATCATCCTGAGTGGGACGCATTGCAGCAGCGCGCGCAAGCTCATCACAGCGTTCGTTTTCCGGATGGCCCGCATGGCCTTTAACCCATTCCCATTTGATTTGATGCGGCCCCAGCGCGGTATCCAGACGTTTCCACAGATCGACGTTCTTCACTGGTTTTTTATCTGCCGTTTTCCAGCCGCGCTTCTTCCAGTTGTGGATCCACTGCGTAATGCCCTGGCGCACATACTGGCTGTCCGTGCTGAGTATCACTTCACACTGTTCTTTCAGGGCTTCCAGCGCAACGATTGCCGCCATCAGCTCCATGCGATTATTGGTGGTGAGGTTGTAGCCTTCGCTAAAGGTTTTTTCGCGCCCGCGATAGCGTAAAATCGCCCCATAACCACCTGGCCCTGGATTTCCCAGGCAAGAACCATCGGTGAAAATCTCTACCTGTTTAAGCATCTCTGGTAGACTTCCTGTTTTAGCAAATCGAAATCAAACGATAAGTCTGACATAAATGACCGTTATGAGCACTGGAATTACACGACAGATCGTCCTCGATACCGAAACCACCGGTATGAACCAGATTGGCGCCCACTACGAAGGCCACAAGATCATTGAGATCGGTGCGGTTGAAGTGGTGAACCGCCGCCTGACCGGGAATAACTTCCACGTTTACCTGAAACCGGATCGGCTGGTGGACCCGGAAGCGTTTGGTGTACACGGAATCGCAGACGAATTCCTGCTTGATAAACCTACGTTTGCCGATGTGGCCGATGAGTTTCTCGACTACATCCGCGGTGCGGAGCTGGTCATCCATAACGCATCGTTTGATATCGGCTTTATGGATTACGAATTCGCTAAGCTCAGGCGGGATATTCCGAAGACAAACGAATTCTGCAAAATTACCGATAGCCTGGCGCTGGCGAGGAAAATGTTTCCTGGCAAGCGCAACAGCCTTGATGCGTTATGCTCACGCTATGAAATAGACAACAGTAAGCGAACCCTGCACGGCGCATTGCTCGATGCCCAGATTCTGGCCGACGTTTATCTGATGATGACCGGTGGGCAGACCACGATGGCGTTCTCAATGGAAGGTGACAGCCAGCAGCAGAATGACACGGGGATCCAGCGTATTGTGCGACAGTCCAGCAAACTACGCGTTGTTTTCGCCACTGATGAAGAGTTAGCGGCCCATGAGTCGCGCCTTGACCTGGTGCAGAAAAAAGGCGGAAGTTGCCTCTGGCGGGCATAGTTTGTTCGTTTTCCGTATGGAAATGACCATTCGGGTGATTTTTGCAGCAAACGATTAAAAAACGTGAGAAAAAGCGTTGACGAGGCGTGAGGCAATCCGTAATATTCGCTTCGTTCCCAAGCGGAACACAACGCGGAGTGGTAGTTCAGTTGGTTAGAATACCTGCCTGTCACGCAGGGGGTCGCGGGTTCGAGTCCCGTCCATTCCGCCACTATTCAGAAAGCCTGAATCAGAAATGATTCAGGCTTTCGTCGTTTTAGCCCGCCACAATAATAATCTCATCATCACACTTTATCGACCACGTCCGTGCTATCGGGCAGGCAACACATCAGGTCATCCTTAACCCGACGCATATCCAGGGGCAATCAACCTGCGAAGTGATTCATCACGCAGGCGAAACGGGGGGAAAAGTTATCGCCGATAAGCACCGTTTCTTCATTCAAGTGCTTTAGCATATACAGCTTGTCGGCACGTTCGTAAGCGTCGAAGAAGAGATAATCGACTGCATCCGTTGCTTCATCATCGGGGGATTTTTCACGTCCGTTGGGAGTGAGCATGAAAACACCGGCGGTATGGCCGAGTGGTCGGGCATAGCGAAAGAACAGTTTTCGGTTCACAGCAAACTCGCCATCATCACTTTTGAGTTTCCCTTGTACTGACAATGAAAGGTGTCCGGAGTTGTAGCTGGTAATCAGCATTATTCCATGGAGTACCTTTTTTGTATCCTGGATGTCGAGTATCGACGTGAATTCCGAGGAGCAGGAAAAACTGATTTCTTGTTTTTTCGCATTCCCGGCGATAATAAAAAAAGCGATAGCCGCCAGCCCAAAAATGGCAATCACGACTGACCATAGTAAAGGAGAGTGATCGCTTTCTTGCTTCATATCATTCCTCATGATGGCGATACTGGCTGATGCAATGGTAATAGCCGAGGTTCAGCCCGCATTCAGCGGCAAACGACCACTCAACCAGATTATGGTTGCTCGCCCAGGTATTGAGATACAGATCTTTTGGGTACGAACAGTCGGGGTTAATGCCCACGGACTTGAAAATATCCAGCGCTTTCTTTTCGGTTATGGTATCGGTGAGGGCGTTTCCTAATATATGTACACGGCATTGTTCATAGTCGATAGTCCGCAGGATAGTCGCGTCCGTCATGGCGATTTCATTGGGAATCCATGTTAACCACGCTGTCGCCAGCACGGCGATACCGGTAATTAACGCGGTTATCGCGACAGGCCAACGGCTTTGTTTCTTTTTGTTGAGCGTCGATGCAACATTGGCAATTCTGGCGGGAGCTTGCGCTTCTTCCAGTTGCTGAATATTGATATTAGTGTCGCCCATCCGAAATCCCATCCGCGGAATTGTGACGATGAGTTCTGCAGGATGACCCGTAGACGTTATTGCTTTGCGCAGAAATGAAATGTGCTGATTGAGATTCGCATCCGTCGCTCTGGCGCCATTATGCTGAAAAACATTCAGCAGAATTTCATCACGCGAGGATATCTCTTTACCATTTTGCAACAAATAGAGCAGTAATTGTGTTGCCACATTATTCAATGTGGCCATTTCACCAGATGCCAGGTCTTTTAGGGTATTTTTATGTGGTCTGAAAACTAAGCCATCACCAATAATTACGGATTTAATTTTGTTTATTGGTATATGAGAAATCACTGATGTCTCCTTTAAAGCAGGATATCTCGCATTCGAGTGGGTGAAGCAATAGCATAACATAATTCATTTATAAAAAATGGTTGTACCATAGATCGCTTTATTAATATTTATATAACAATATTTTAATATCTCTTATAGAATCCTCTTTTCTCCTTTCTCTCTTTCACTATCTTATTGTCATTACTCGCTTTTGATATCCAATTTCATTTTTACAAAAATTTCATAAATACATTTTGCCTGTTGTTCTGGCTAAATAAAAAAATAGTTGATAGATAAAAACTCTATAAAAATGATGAATGATAGATATTAACACTGGCTACGTCGTGATTTTTGGCGGTTTTTTAGGTAAACGATCGCTGTGCAGACAGTGTGACAACATGATTCCCTGAGTTTGATTAATACCGGATTTTTGCATTGTGTCATTTTCCCGTCGACTTAATATAAGCCCCGAAACAGCGTAAACAACTGTGGACGGTATTTCGGATGGAATACCAATGAAGTTCAAAATACGGGGCGGCTTGAGATGGATTGTTTGCAAGGATATGCGCTACCGCCACCTGCAGATCAGGATTCCCGGACATAAATTATCTGCGGAAATAGATCTTCGGAATAACTAAAAAACAGATATAAGGTTAAGTAGTAATATGAAAATGAAAAACGTGGCTGTGGCCTGTGCGCTGATGGCGGGAATGACTTTTACTGCCTCTTCTGCTTTTGCTGCAAAAAATGTCGAACCGACTAACGGTAAAATTCACTTCACCGGTTCTCTGGTTAATTCCGCATGTGGTCTGGCACCAGAATCCAGCCCGGTACAGGTTAATTTTGGTGAGATCCCAACTTCTCAGTTAAAAGACAACCAACGTGCTGGCGTTAAGCATGCCAAAATCGTTCTGCAGGGCTGTGATACGACCGTCGCGAAAACAGCCACTGTGACTTATACCCCGGCAACGATTGATACAGACAACAACGCGCTGGCTGCGTTCACCTCTGGTACTGCAAAGGGTGCGGGCATCGGTATGATTGACAGTGGCAACCAGGACGTGGAATGGGGCCAAGCCGCCTCTCAGGTCAACATTACCGATGGTGAAACCGACATTGATTTCGTCGCTTACCTGCAGGCAAACAACGCATCTGCCGCGGTAACCCCAGGTGATTTCGAATCTACCGTTAATTTCCAGATCGACTACCAGTAACGATCTGCAGCAGGCGCATTAACGCGCCTGCTTAACCCTTCCTGCGAATAACTGAAAGGAAATGCGGTGATGCCTGGATGGCGAATTTTACTGCTTTTTATCTTCATATCGCCTGCATGGGTTTTGGCTGACACCAATCGTCTTGTCAGTACGCCCGGCAAAATGCGCATGCGCGGAAATATTATTGAGGCTGCCTGTTATGTCGATCCACGCGACCGGTCGCTACTGGTTGAATTTGATGATCTCTCAGCCAGAGATATTTCCGGAAAACCAGAGAAAGTATCAGCGCATGATTTCAGCATTCATTTGTTGGGATGTTCATTAGGGGATTCTCAACATCCCGGGAATCTGTTTCAACGCGCCAATATTACCTTTTCTGGCGCACCGGATAGTGACAATCCTGATTATCTAAGCGTGCAATCGGAAACTGAAAATTTAGCGATAGAAATATATGACAGCAACGGACAGCAAATTCATCTGGGTGAGCCATCACCGGACTATGTGCTTAATCCAGGGAAAAACACGCTCAATTTTACGGCTTATTTGATCTCCCGCGACGGAAGAATGACATCTGGCGAATTTACTGCGGTCACGCATTTTGTTGTGAATTATCTCTGAGCTGCACTGCAATTCGGGTATCTGAAGGTTTGCGAACGAAAATGATCACGCTGAAAACAGATAAAAAACGTCTGGCGCTTTTTATTGCTCTGGTCTGTGCCTCTTCATGGGCTGAAGCGGATGAGGCCATTGAATTTAATACCGACGTACTGGATGCCAGCGACAGGCACAATGTCGATTTGCAGCGTTTTTCCGAAGGCAACTTTGTGACTCCCGGAGAATATCTGCTGGATGTTCGTATTAACAGCCAGGAGATTCCACAGCAGTCGATCCGTTATATCGTCGATCCTGCCAACCCGCATAAATCCATGGCATGTCTGACCCCGCAACAACTCGAATTACTGGCGCTCAAAGAAGAGGCGCTGGCCTATATTCATCCGATTAGCGCGACCTGCTATGACATTTCCCGCCTGCCGGGTGTGGCGTTGAATAATAGCGCAGGCGTACTGGACATTATCGTGCCACAGGCGTGGATGAAATATACCGATCCAGACTGGACGCCACCGGAGCGCTGGGATAACGGCGTCGCGGGGCTGATTTTTGACTACAGCGTCTCGGGCCAGGCCACACATTATGAACAGGGCGGAGATCGTTATCGCTCTCTGTCTGGCTATGGGCAGACAGGTTTTAACCTCGGCGCGTGGCGATTTCGTGGCCAGTATCAGGCCAATTACGCTTCGGATGATAATCGCGGCCGTATCGACTGGGATCAGATCTATGCCTATCGACCGTTGCCGATGCAGGCTGCAAAACTGACGGTCGGCGAAATCTACCTGAATTCTCAGGTTTTTGATTCGGTGCGTTTCACCGGGGCTAACCTCGCCAGCGACGAGCGTATGTTGCCACCAAATTTGCAGGGCTACGCACCTGAAGTGCACGGCATCGCCCGCAGCAATGCGAAGGTTACCGTCAGTCAGCAGGGCCGTGTTATCTATCAAACCACCGTTCCTGCAGGGCCATTTAATATTCAGGATCTGCACGGTTCGGTACGCGGCACGCTGGATGTTCGCGTCGAGGAGCAGGATGGCAGCGTACACACTTTTCAGGTCAATACAGCCGATATTCCTTACCTGACGCGACCAGGCTATGTGCGCTACAACGCCGCGGTCGGGAAGCCATCGCGTTATAACCACGACGTTCAGGGGCCTGCGTTTTATAGCGGTGATTTTTCATGGGGGGTCAGCAATGCATGGTCGCTGTACGGCGGCGCGCTGCTCACTGGCGATCGCTATAACGCCTGGTCGATGGGGATTGGGCGGGACTTGAGCTGGCTGGGGGCGCTGTCGGCTGATGCGACGCAATCCGTGAGTCGGGTAAAGCATCAGGCTGAACAAAAAGGCATGTCTTTTAAGCTCAGCTACGCCAAAACTTTTGATGAGTACAACAGTGCCATCACCTTTGCCGGTTACCGCTTCTCACAGCGTAACTTCCGCACTTTCTCGCAGTTTCTCGACGAGCAGTATGAAAATAACAACAGTGCCGGCAACGAAAAAGAGATGTACACCATCACCGGCAACAAAACCTTCTTTGCTGACGACCCACTATTAGCGACCACGCTGTACCTGACCTATACCCACCAGAACTATTGGGATCGCGGTTCCCAGGATCGTTACGGATTATCGATGGGGCACAGCTTTTCATTTGCTGGCATCCAGGGGATCAGCGCCAACGTTGCGGCTTACCGCTCTGAGTATCAGGGCAAACGAGACGACAGTCTTTCGCTTTCAATCTCGGTGCCATGGAGCGATGGCCGCTCTATGGATTACGAATTGCAGAACAGCGGCAACCAGACCAGCCAGATGGTTTCGTATTCCGATAACCGCGACCGTAACAATCCGTGGCGTTTGCGCACAGGGGTTTCCGGTGAAGGGCGTACGGCGTTTGATGGCTATTACAAGCACCGCAGCATGATGGCGGAACTGGAATCTAACGTCAGCTGGCAGCAATCACGTTATTTCTCCGTTGGCGGCACGATGCGCGGCGGCTTTACCGCGACGCGTCACGGTGCGGCGCTGCACAACAGCCAGGCGTCGATGAATACCGCCAGAGTGATGGTTGATACCGACGGGGTGGCGAACGTGCCGCTGAACGGCGAACAGGCGCACTCAAACCGCTTCGGTATTGCCGTCGTACCGGACGTCGTTAGCTATCACAGCTTTGATACCCGTATCGATGTGGACGCAATGGACGAGGACATTTCCGCGACTAAAGCCATCGTGACCAACACCCTGACGGAAGGTGCGATTGGCTACCAGCATTTTGCCGTGGCGCAGGGGCAAAAAATGATGGCGCTGCTGCGCCTGAAGGATGGTTCGGTACCGCCGTTTGGCGCCGAAGTGTTTAACGCTAACGGCGTTAGCGTCGCCATGGTAATGGAAAACGGTATGGCCTGGATTGCGGGTGTGAATCCGGCTGAGCGTCTTTCCGTTGCCTGGGCTGGCCGTGCGCAGTGCCACTTACAGGTGCCACAACAAATCAACCCGGAAGGTAACGTGCTGTTGCCTTGTGAATAATTTCAATAACCTGAATGAATTTTGTCATGAATAATCAAGCTTTTTACTCCGTGCAGCGTTGGCTTAAACCCGTGGCCTGTGGCCTGCTTTTGATTGCAGAGATCAACACCTCATGGGCGGGTATTGCGCTCGACCGTACCCGCATGATCATCACGGGTGATGCGCGCTCAGTCAGTGCGAACTTATCCAATACCAGCCCGAGCATTCCGTTTCTGGCTCAGTCGTGGGTGGAAGATGCTAACGGAACAAAAATTACCTCGCCGCTGATGGTCTTACCGCCGCTGCAACGAATTAACGGCGGGCAAAAGGGAATTGCCCGCGTGACGAAAACCAGCGGGATCAACGCCCTGCCGCAGGATCGCGAGAGCTTGTTCTACCTGAACGTACGTGAAATTCCGCCTAAACCGGATAAGCCGAACGTGCTGCAACTGGCGATGCAGTCGCGCATCAAATTGTTCTACCGTCCGGCCGCCATTGTGCCGGAAACGCCGGGTGCCGTGTGGCAAAACCAACTGGTCTTTCACAAGCAGGGCCAGCGCTGGAGTGTGGATAACCCAACGCCTTACTTCGTCACCTTAATCGGCTTAAGCCGCAAGCCAGAAGCGCAGGGAGGCGGCAGATTGACCGACTTCCCCGGCGTTATGGTCTCACCAAAATCCTCTCTCGATTTCAGCGTCACGGACGGCAGCGTCAGCCAGTTCAGCATGATGTACGTGAACGATTTTGGCGGTCATCCCGAACTGAAATTCAGCTGCACAGGCAATGTATGTAAAGCATTGCCGATGGAGCAACAGCCCCGGTAACAGGAATCGTAAATGAAAAAGATGCTTTGCGCCCTGCTGATGGCGGGCATGGCCTGGCAGGTTCAGGCCACCAGCGGCCGCCAGGATATGAGCAACGTGTCCGGTGAGTATGGCAACGTCCGCTTTCACGGCCGGGTCTACGTGTCGCCGTGCGTGCTGGATATGGCCTCACGCGATCAGACCATCAATCTTGGTGATATTTCCGCCAGTCGGTTTCGCCAGGGCGGCGATCGCAGCGAACCGGTATTGGTCACGCTGTACCTGAACGGCTGCTTAAAGGGCTCTGGTCATACCCTGAGGGATTTCCCCGGGCAGACCAGCGAAATGCCTGAGCTGGCGCACAGCACGGTGGAACGTGGCGTTTCGATGACGCTGATGGCCGAAGGCGCGCCGGAAAACAGTGACCTGGGGCGTATTCGTGGTGATGTGCGCGGCGCGGGCATTCGGCTACTGACCGAGCGTAATCAGCTGATCCATCTGAACCAACCGCAACGTATGTGGATCCTCAAACCAGGCGATAACGCCATTCACTTTCTGGCCACGCTGGAATCTTTTGGGCCAGAGGTGACTGCCGGAGAATTTAACGGCCTGGTGAGACTTAAGCTGGAGTATCTATGAGCGTATTACGCAAAGCGCTGTTGTGGGTTGCCCTGGCTGGCTGTCCACTGGCCGGGCAGGCATTTACACAGGGGGAAGGTGAGCCGGAGGGCGGGTCGCCGCATCAGTACGATATCGAATTGAGCTCGCTGGATGTCAGTAAAAACCACGTGGGCGGCAGAACGGATCCGTTTACCTGGAATCTGGGCAGTTGGTATGTGGTGAATTTCTATTGCGAGCAGGCTGACATCTCCCGGTCGCCGATTTACTACACCACCACGACTACGATGCCGCCTTCAAATCAGGGGGCGAACCGTTTTCGGCTAAATGAGTATCTGGATGTGGAAGTGCAGGTGTGGGTTGCCGGGGGCTATAAACGGTATGTTCAGGCGCCTTTTACCAACGTTTCAAACCGCAACAGCAATAACACTTGCAAAAAGCGCAAGGGCTACACACGCGCCACTAACGTTGAAAGTGGTTCAAAAGGGAAAGTGACGTTTATTGTCACTAAACCCATTATCAACGGCATCAATATCACTTCCCAATCGCTGGTGGAGGTAGCCGGGCGCATGGGGAGCGCGGGACCTACGCCCACTACGGCGATTTCCCGTGTGGTGATTAAATCCGGGCTGATTACCGTACCGGACAAATGCACCTTCAACCGGGGAGACAAAATCAGTATTGAGTTTGGCGATCTGCCAGGATCCGCTGCCCGGCTCAATGGCACTAACTACAGCAAGTCGATCCCCATTCATGTTGTTTGTGAAGGCGGCAGCTTCGATCAGGGCGCGCTGAACATTAATCTTGGCGTACAAACTACCACGGCGTCAGGCACGGCGGGGTTCAACGATCATCTCCTCGGCACGCTGAGCGGCGGACAAAAGCGCGACGATCTCGGCATTATGCTTAAAGACGAGAGCGGTGGCACCGTCGTGCCCAATCAATTCTATAACGTGAAAGGTTTTTACCAGAATCAGGGCGACTGGAATCTCACCGCTGCACCGGTGGCAAAGCCGGGCGTGGGAAGCGTTAAGGAAGGTGAGTTTGAAGCCTCTGCCACCGTTGTTGCGCAGTTTCAGTAGGGGGATGCCATGAGATTTTCGGCGTTATTCGCGATCGGCGTGCTACTGCTTGGCGGCATGGCGCAGGCCGACACCAAACTGGTCGGCGGCGATATGTATTTTCACGGCACTATCAGAGCGCTGGCCTGCAGCCTGGCACCTGGAGGCGACAAAATCGAGGTCGATTTCGGGCAAATCGCAACGCAGGATCTCTATCTTTCGGGGCGCAGTAAGCCGGAAAAATTCAGCATTCAGCTACGCGACTGCAACCCCGAGGTTTTTCGCGGGATCTCGGTCACTTTCAGTGGTAGTGAGGATGCTGAACTGGACGATCATCTGGCGCTGGATAGCAGTGAACAGGGCGGCGCGACAGGGATCGGTATTGGGATGAGCGAAGAGGACGGCACGGCAATTCGCCTTGATGAGAGCACGTCAGTCAAAGAGATAACTGCAGGCTCGATGACGCTAAATTTTTGGGCGTGGGTCGCAGCAGAGCCGTCGGCGATAAAAAATCAGTCTCTCGAATACGGTCCGTTCAGCGCCAGCGGAACCTGGACACTGAACTACCAGTAGCATGATGAACGCACTGAATCGTATTGCCCCGCTGCCTGCGCAGAAATTATTGCTCGTTATTAGTCTGTTTTTCTGGTGTGGGGGAATGCATCTCTACTGGCTGAATAACGGCGGCAGCGGTCTGTCGTTGCCGCTTAATATTACGAGCTGGATTTATGCCGTTGTGCTGGCTGCAAGCGCATCAGTGCTGGTGCCTCGTCAACGCTGGCGCATCACTGTCCCCGCCACAGTTTTTTCGATGGGGGCGCTCATCCTGACGCTGCTTTGTCTGTTGACGCCTGGCGTCTGGCAGTTCGAGGCGCAGCTGGTCGCAGGGGCGCTGCTGGGAGGCGTGCTCGTCTATCTGGTGACATTGCAGATTCCGCTTGCGGCAAACACCCTGACGGTACTGCTGACTCTGCTATGGGGGGCGTGCGTCATCGAATGTCTGGCGTTTTTGTATCAGTACTGGCATTTGCCGGGTGTTGATTACTGGGAGTTTGCCTGGCGACGCGGTACGCGGCCCTACGGTATTTTTCAGCAGGTCAATCTGATGGCCAGCTTCACAGCATCTGGTGTGCTGCTGTCAGCTCCGCTCTTTTTACGGCTACGCGACAGATATCGAATTGTCATCGGGGTTGCTCTGGTGATGATGGGCTTTGTGCTGCATGAATCCCAGTCGCAAACCGGCTATGTGTCTGTGGTGGTAGGTGAAGTCTTGCTGCTGGTGGTTTTCCCGGCGCAACGCCGTATGTTGTTGCTACTTCTGCTGCCGCTGGCGTTAGGCATGGTGGCGGGCACGCTTGCTCGCCATTTTTTGTCCGTTGCTACAGTCGATCACCTGACCACTTCCCAGGTGCGCTGGACGGTGCTTAAAACGTCACTGGCATTATTTGCCGAACGCCCGTGGACGGGGTGGGGTGTGGGCAGTTTTGCCGCCGTGTTTCTCGAACGTGCGGGGCCGTTGGGGCTGAGCAGCATCTCGCATCCGCACAATGAGCTGGTGCTGTGGCTGGTGGAGGGCGGCCTGGTTGGGCTGGCGGGGGCGCTGTGCTTTATTACGGGGGGCTTCTGGCTGTGGATGCACGGAAATTGCTGGCGTCGCGCTTGTCTGGTGGCGGCGCTGCCGGTGGTTATTCATATGTTGACGGAATACCCCGTCAGGCAGTCAACACCACACTGGTTACTGCTGATCCTGCTGCTTCGTTGTGCAGATAGCCCGCTAAAAGTGGCTCGCCTGACGCTTACGTCGACGTCGCTGATTCGTGCGCTGGCATTGATCTCGTTTTTAACCTTCACGCCATTGTTGCTTCTCTCACTGCACACGCAACAGCAGCTGACGCTGGTGGAGCGACAATCAGCGCAGTGGCGTCTGGCCGAGTCGCTCCCGGTAGGAGGCTGGCTCCTTGCCCCTCGCTACCGGTTTGATGTGCAGATGGGGTATCTGCAACGGTATCAGCGTACCCGGGACGCTCGCTGGCTGGAAGCGGTTCGCCGCTGGGCGCCTGACTATGTGCGTGTTCACCCAGACCCGAATGTCTCCTTCACGCAAATCTTGCTGGCGTTACAGCAGCGCGACCTACCTGAGGCGCATCGTCTGGCGACGCGCTTTTACCTGACATACCCGAACGATCGTCGTATCCCGTGGCTGCAGGATGCACGACGTCCTTTCAATCAAAAAATGGAATGATATGAACAGATTCAGCGAACAGACCCGCCATGTGCCAGAGCTTCCCCGCAACGCCGAGCTGCTGCGGATCACCGGGATCCGTTTGCAGCGCATCCATTTTTTTGATGATGCATCGCTGGATGTCTGTGAGGTGTTAAGTCAGGTACGCACGCCGCTACCGCTCGATCTTTTTTTCAAGCACCTTTCCATCACCGCAAAACAGCAGCTATTTCTGTGGCAAATGCGGCAGGTACTGGCACTCTCAGGAAGTTATTCGCTGAATTTATCCGTCAGGATGCTGACCTGTCTGTCGTGGATTGCGCAGCTCGCCCGGCAGGCGCATCAGGGGCGGATTGTTATCGAAATACAGGATCCTGGCACCATGATGCGACTGGAAAAGGCAGAACAGCAGGCTGTATGCATTGCCGTCAAAACCCTGGTGCGTCACGGGTTTCGCGTGTGGCTGGATGATGTTTCGCCTGAGCTATTTTTTATCTGGCGACTGTCTGGCATCCGTTTCGATGCCATCAAAATTGAAAGCGGAATGTTTCATCAGTTCAGGACGTCGGAGTGGCAGTTGAGGGTACTGGTCAATCAATTTCGCGGGCTGGGAGAACGGGTTGTGATCGAGGGGGTGGAAACGCCGCAGGATTACGCCATTTGCCGTATGAGCGGCGCAGATGCTGTGCAGGGATTTTTGTTCGAGCAGGAAGTATTACCGAAAAGCCTGAATCATTGCTGATTCAGGCCATGGTCATTATTCGCTCAGCGTCTGTGCGATATCTTTTTGCACCTGCTGGCGCTGTTCTGGGGTCAATACTTTGTTCAGGTCGAAATAGTATTTCACGCGGTAATAACGCGCCTGCTGTTCAATATTGCTGAACGCGGAAAGCTGTTTTTTGACGGCGGCTTCATCCCATTTCCCGGACTTGATGACGTCAATCAACGCGCCGTCTTTAACATCCTTCACCGATATCTGGCTAACGTTGGTTTCAAGCTGCTGGTGCAGTTTTTTAATCTGCGCAACCTGGTCAGTGCTCAGTTTAAGGTGCTGAACTACCGGGTCCTGAGCTGGTGCGGGTACATTGGATACGTTTGCTGCAAGCGTGCTAAAAGAAGCGCCAGCCACGGTTGCCGCCAGCAAAGTCATGCGTACGAAGTTCTTCATTTCGGGATCCTGATAAGGGAATTATTAACATTGTCTGTCACTCGCTGGAGACGAGTGATTATCCTTTGCAGAATACGATGCCCGAAGCACGTCGCCACGCGAATTTGTTTTGCGGTTGGTTACGGAGTGAAACAATCCCGCTACGGAAAACGTTGTGCAGCGGGAAGAAGGCGATATCTACAGCGTGAACGGGTCAGCGTCCTGCCAGGCGGGGAATTTCTCGCGGTACTCGCGCAGCGCCGAGAGTGACAGTTCAGCGTCAATGCGCGTAGCCTGATGTGGCTCGGCGGTGGCAATAATCTCACCCTGTGGATTAATCACCCGGCTGTCACCGCGATAATGATGGCCGTTACCGTCAGTACCCACGCGGTTACATCCTGCTACATAAGCCTGGTTCTCAATTGCCCGCGCGGTGAGCAGAACCTGCCAGTGTAGCGAACGCGGCGCCGGCCAGTTGGCGACATACAATGCCAGGTCGTAATCGTTGCGGTTGCGCGACCATACTGGAAAACGCAGGTCATAACAGACCAACGGCAGAATGCGCCAGCCGCGCCATTCAAAAATAACCCGCGCGTCACCCGCCTGATAATGTTGATGTTCATCCGCCATGCGGAACAGATGGCGCTTGTCATAGAAATGGACATTACCTTCGGGTTCGACCAGCAAAAAGCGGTTTACTGGGCCACGTTCAGACAGGAGAGCGGCGCTGCCTGCTATAAGGGCGTTCGTCTGTTGCGCCTTAGTGCGCATCCAACTGACAACCTCTTCCTGCGGCAGCGATTTGCTTGCCGCTTCCATGGCAAATCCGCTGGTAAACATTTCAGGTAACACAATGACATCACGTCCGGTGACGGTTTCCAGTTGGCGGTCGAAATGGCGCAGGTTAGCCGGACCATCCATCCAGACCAAAGATTGTTGCAAGAGAGTAATCTTCAAACCAGACACAGTACCAAACTCCTCGTTGTGGGCTTAAGTTAACTCTAACATCTTATTCGCGGAGTGTGTGGGTGGGGGACATCTTGAAAGGCCATTTTCCAGAAACCGCTGATTTGCATTTATCAGTATCTCCAACCACCATTTACAGGCAGAATAATGCGGGGATCGGCCAAGGAGGAAAAATGCTAAAGATATTAACCACTATCGCTACGATGGTCGTGGCAACAGGTGCAATGGCGCAAAGCGATATTAACCTGAGCACTCTGGCGAAAGATGATGCGACAAAAGCAGCGTACAGCCAAATGGTGGAAGGGAATAAATTGCCCGCATGGATCAATAAAGGGGGAACATCTTCCCCGACGCAGACGGTGAAGCTGGGTGGCGAATCATACCAGGTTCTGAGCGCGTGCAAACCGCATGATTGCAGTGCAGAACGTATTGCGGTGCTGTGGTCAGAAAAGTCACAGCAGATGATGGGGGTGTTCTCAACGGTTGATGAGAAAACCTCACGAGAGAAACTAACGTGGCTGAACGTGAGCGACGAGCTGTCAATCGATGGTAAAACGGTACTGTTCGCTGCGCTGAGCGGGAGCCTGCAAAATCATCCTGATGCGTTTAACTACAACTAATGTGTAAGCAAAAAAGCGGAGCTTCAGCTCCGCTTTTTATTGTGCACAGAAAACCCCCAGCTAGGCTGGGGGTTCCGGAAAGCTTTCAGCTTTGGGCCAGTTATTAAAACCCCTTTTGATTTGTTAAAACACATTGCGGTCTGGCAACTGCAAATGTTTAACAAGAAATCAAAAGGGGGTCCCAATGGGGGACGAAAAGAGCTTAGCGCACACCCGATGGAACTGTAAATATCACATAGTTTTTGCGCCCAAATACCGAAGACAAGCATTCTACGGGGAGAAACGCAGGGCGATAGGCAGCATTTTAAGAAAGCTGTGTGAGTGGAAAAACGTGCGGATCCTGGAAGCGGAATGCTGTGCGGATCATATCCATATGCTTGTGGAAATCCCACCCAAAATGAGCGTATCCGGCTTTATGGGGTATCTGAAAGGGAAAAGCAGTCTGATGCTGTATGAACAGTTTGGGGATATGAAATTCAAGTACAGGAATAGAGAGTTCTGGTGCCGGGGATACTACGTAGATACGGTGGGTAAGAACACGGTGAAGATACAGGAATACATAAAGCACCAGCTTGCAGAAGATAAAATGGGTGAGCAGTTATCGATCGCTTATCCGGGTAGCCCGTTTACGGGCCGTAAGTAACGAAGTCTGATGCAAATGTCAGATCGTATGCGCCTGTTAGGGCGCGGCTGGTAACAGAGCCTTATAGGCGCATCCGAAAAACCTCCGGCTATGCCGGAGGATATTTATTTGTCTCAAATCGCGTTCTTCGGCGTGGGTTCCTGAAATATTGCAACGACCTGCAACGCGACAAATATTCCTCGTAGCTCGCCGTAGAAACCGAATTTCCCGCTCGTTATTCATTTTCCTCACGCCATACTGGCGACATGAAAAAACAACACGGCTACACGCTTCTCGAAACCCTGATTGCGATGCTGATCGTCGCGGCGCTTGGCGCCTCGGGGCTGTATGGTTGGCAGCGCTGGCAGCAGCAACAGCGGCTATGGCAAACCGCCATTCAGGTGCGAGATTACCTGCTGCAACTGCGTGAAGATGCTAACTGGCGTAACCGCGATCACGTCATCAGCGTGATTCGGGATGGCACATCCTGGTGTTTTGTCAGCTCTGCTGCTGTGCAAACCACGTGTCTACCCGTTTCGCCCTTGGTTTTTACACCGCCCTGGGACGATGTCGAAATGGCAGAGATAACGCCTTCACTGGCCTTTTTTGGTCTGCGCAATACGGCATGGGCTGGACATATTCGCCTGAAAAATACGACAGGGGAATGGCGCGTGGTGGTGTCTGGCTGGGGGCGAATCAGGCTTTGCGAGAAAGATGAGGCCAGGTTATGTCAGTAAATGAACGGGGCTTTTCACTCCTGGAGGTGCTGATTGCTATGGCGATTAGCAGCGTTTTATTGCTTAGCTCAGCGCGATTTTTACCCGCGCTGCAGCGAGAGATCCTGCGCAACACGCGCCAGTTAGCGCTTGAAGATGAAATATGGCAGCGGGTATACACCGTGGCGAAGCATCTTCAGCGGGCAGGGTATTGCCGCGGAAACTGTGTCGGAGAAGGGCTGGAGATATCGGCTAAGGGCGACTGTGTCATTGCGCGCTGGGATGCCAATAGCAACGGCATTTGGGAGAGCAGTCCCGCGAAAGAGGCCGATACGATTGGATTTCGTTTACAGGACAAGGTACTGGAGACCCTGCGGGGAGTAACGGACTGCAATGGAAAAGGGTGGGAGAAAATGACCGATCCAGCCACGATACAGATTGAGGCATTTCAGGTTGAACGTCTGAATATCAGCGGATATTCCCCGCTCCTTACGTTGCGTTTGCGCGGAGTGAACAATGTCGAACCACAAAAGGTTATTGAAGCAGTCTACAGCGTGACAGGATTCAACTTGTGAACCGTGAGCGGGGCGTTTCATCTTTAGCGATGGTCCTGTTACTGCTGGTGCTCGGTAGCCTTCTGCTGCAAGGCGTTAGCAGGCGGGAGTCCCGTTTTGCTTCGCGAGTGGTCACGCAAAGTCAGGCTCTGCAGCGCCAGGCGGTGGTGCAATCTGCGATGGAATGGGGGCGTATGCAGCCCTGGCGCTTACAACTCACCGCACAGTGTCGGCGTTATACCACGCAGGATGCCGCTGTTTGTCTGCGACTGCTTACTAATAATTTCGTGCTGCTTATAGTCCATTATGAAGGGGTATCGTTATGGCGGCAGGGGGCGATTATTGATGACAATATCGAATATTCGGCGCATGGCTGGAGCGATTTTTGTCCACTAAAGGAGCAGGCACTATGTCAGATCCCCTGAACAGACAGCGTGGCTTTAGCCTGCCGGAAGTGATGCAGGCAATGGTGCTGATGATCATGATTGTGACCGCGCTTTCAGGATACCAGCGGGCGCTGATGAACAGCTTTATCATCAGAAACCAGTATCAGCAACTCTGGCGTCACGCCTGGCAGCAAACCCAGCTGTATCAGTTTTCATCGCCTTTGAACTGGCAGGTTAACCGAATGCAGACAACGAGCGCGGGATGTGTCAGCATCAACGTTAAAATTTCTTCACCCTTGGGCAGGCAGGGTCAGATGACGCGTCTGCATTGCCCGAATCGTCAGTAGTCAGGAGTCGCTATGTTAAGGGTCTACCACTCCAATCGTCTGGATGTGCTGGAAGCGTTAATGGAATTTATCGTTGAGCGCGAGCGGCTGGACGACCCCTTTGAACCTGAGATGATCCTGGTTCAAAGTACCGGTATGGCACAGTGGCTACAAATGACCCTTGCACAGAAGTTTAGTATTGCCGCCAACATCGATTTTCCGCTGCCCGCGAGTTTTATCTGGGATATGTTTGTGCGCGTGCTGCCGGATATCCCGAAAGAGAGCGCGTTCAGCAAACAGAGCATGAGCTGGAAGTTGATGACGCTGTTGCCGCAATTGCTGGATGGCGATGACTTCGCATTGCTGCGCCACTATCTGACGGACGACACCGATAAACGTAAGCTGTTTCAGCTTTCCTCGCGCGCGGCTGACCTCTTCGACCAGTATTTAGTCTATCGCCCTGAGTGGTTGACCCAGTGGGAAGCTGGGCGACAGGTTGAGGGACTCGGCGAGTCTCAGGCCTGGCAGGCGCCGTTGTGGAAAGCGCTGGTGGAACACACCGAGGAATTGGGCCAGCCGCGCTGGCATCGCGCCAATTTATACCAACGATTTATTCAGACTCTGGAAAGTGCGTCCGAGTGCCCGCAGGGACTGCCTTCTCGCGTCTTTATTTGCGGCATTTCAGCGCTGCCGCCGGTTTATTTGCAGGCATTGCAGGCGCTGGGCAAGCACATTGATATTCATCTGCTGTTTACCAACCCTTGCCGCTACTACTGGGGAGATATAAAAGATCCCGCCTGGCTGGCGAAGCTGATGGCGCGTCAGCGTCGGCACAGCTTTGAAGAACGCCATCTGCCGCTGTTTCGCGATAGTCAGAAAGCCGAAGGATTGTTTAACAGCGATGGTGAACAGGATGTGGGCAACCCGATGCTGGCCTCGTGGGGCAAACTGGGGCGCGATTACATTTATTTGCTTTCAGAACTGGAAAATAGTCAGGAACTGGATGCGTTTGTCGATATTACGCCTGACAATCTTTTGCATAATATTCAATCGGATATTCTGGAACTTGAAAGCCATGCCGTGGCGGGTGTTACGCTGGAAGAGTATTCGCGTAGCGATAATAAACGACGGCTTGAGCTGAACGACACCAGCGTGACTTTCCATGTTTGTCATAGCCCACAGCGCGAGGTAGAAATTCTTCATGACCGCCTGCTGGCAATGCTGGAAGCGGATCCCACGCTGACGCCGCGCGATATTATTGTGATGGTGGCGGATATCGACAGCTACAGCCCGTTTATTCAGTCGGTCTTTGGCAGCGCACCAGCTGAGCGTTACTTACCTTATGCGATTTCCGACCGTCGGGCGCGCCAGTCTCATCCTGTCTTACAGGCCTTTATTAGCCTGCTGTCGCTGCCGGATAGCCGTTTTGTCTCAGAGGATGTGCTGGCATTACTGGATGTGCCCGTGCTGGCGGCGCGTTTCAATATCGATGAAGAAGGGCTGCGCTATCTTCGGTTATGGGTCAATGAATCCGGGATTCGCTGGGGAATTGACGACGATAATGTGCGTGAACTGGAACTTCCGCCTACAGGTCAGCATACCTGGCAATTTGGTTTAACGCGCATGCTGCTCGGCTACGCGATGGAAAGCGCGCAGGGCGAGTGGCAATCGGTATTGCCATACGATGAGTCCAACGGTTTGATTGCCGAGTTGGTAGGGCATCTGGCCTCGTTGCTGATGCAGCTCAATCTCTGGCGTAGAGGGTTAGCGCAGGAGCGCCCGCTGGAAGAGTGGCTGCCCGTTTGTCGGGACATGCTTAATGATTTCTTCCTGCCGGATGCAGATACCGAAGCGGCGATGACGCTGATTGAACAGCAGTGGCAGGCCATTATCACTGAAGGTCTGGGGGCTGAGTATGGTGATGCCATACCGCTTTCTCTATTGCGTGATGAGCTGGCCCAGCGTCTTGACCAGGAGCGCATTAGCCAGCGCTTCCTGGCGGGGCCAGTTAACATTTGTACGCTGATGCCGATGCGCTCTATTCCTTTCAAGGTGGTGTGCCTGCTGGGTATGAACGATGGCGTTTATCCGCGTCAGCTTGCGCCGTTGGGCTTTGATTTGATGAGTCAAAAACCGATGAGGGGCGATCGCAGCCGTCGCGATGATGACCGCTACCTGTTTCTTGAAGCATTGATTTCAGCACAGCAAACGCTCTACATCAGCTACATTGGCCGCTCCATTCAGGACAACAGCGAGCGCTTCCCGTCGGTACTGGTGCAGGAACTGATGGACTACATCGGGCAAAGCCACTACCTGCCGGGCGATGAATCGTTGACCTGCGATCAAAGCGAGGCCCGGGTAAAAGCACACATTACTCGTTTACATACCCGTATGCCCTTTGATGCACAAAACTATCTGCCGGGCGAACAGCAAAGCTATGCCCGGGAATGGCTGCCTGCGGCGAGCCTGTCAGGAAAAGCGCACACGGATTTTGTCCAGACGCTTCCCTTTGAGATGCCTGAAACGCTGACGCTGGAAACGCTGCAGCGATTTTGGGCTCATCCGGTAAGGGCTTTTTTCCAGATGCGGCTGAGGGTCAACTTCCGCTCTGAAGAAAGTGAGATCCCGGAAACGGAACCGTTCACTCTTGAAGGATTAACCCGCTATCAGCTTAATCAGCAATTGCTTAACACGCTGGTTGAAGAGAAGGATGCTGAACAACTGTTTCGCCGTTTTCGTGCGGCGGGCACGCTTCCCTATGGGCCATTTGGCGAAATTCTGTGGGATACGCAGCGTCAGGAGATGCAGTCGCTGGCTGAACGCATTATTGCCTGTCGTCAGCCCTGTCAGAGTATGGAAATCGATCTTAACTGTAACGGCGTGCAAATCACCGGTTGGCTGCCACAGGTGCAAGAGAACGGTTTGTTGCGCTGGCGCCCATCTTTGATAAGCATTGCGCAGGGGGTGCAACTTTGGCTGGAACATCTTGTCTATTGTGCCAGTGGCGGTACGGGAGAGAGCCGGTTGTTCCTGCGTAAAGACGGGGAATGGCGTTTTCCGCCACTGGATGCAGAGCAGGCGCTGCTGTACTTGTCGCAGCTCATTGACGGGTATCGGGAAGGCATGTCGTCACCATTGCTGGTATTGCCCGAAAGCGGCGGCGCCTGGATAAAAACCTGTTATGACGCCGTAAATGATGCCATGTTAGATGACGATGCAACGTTGCAAAAAGCGCGCAGTAAGTTTCTGCAGGCCTATGAAGGCAACATGATGGTACGGGGTGAAGGTGATGATATCTGGTATCAGCGTCTTTGGCGTCAACTGGATGCGGCTACGCTGGAGACCATTGTTTTACAGTCTCAGCGCTACCTGTTACCGATTTTTCGCTTTAATCAGTCATGATGATTGTATAAAAATTGCGCAGTTCGATGGCTTCCACTATGATGCGCATTCTGTCACGGACTGATTCTTACAAAGAGAGGATGCTGGCTCGTTCAGCACATAGTCTTGCCCTGTTCAGACCACGTATTTATGCGTGCTTTGCTGTGAACAGGTGAATACGTTAATGATGAGGTTTGTGAATGCCCCGCAGCACCTGGTTCAGCGCATTACTGTTGTTCGTCGCCCTTTGGGTTCCCGTAAGTCAGGCAGATACCGGTTGGCAGCCTTTAGCTGAAACCATCCGTAAAAGCGATAAAGACACCCGCCAGTATCAGGCCGTGCGCCTTGATAACGGCATGGTCGTGTTGCTGGTATCCGATCCTCAGGCCGTGAAATCCCTTTCTGCACTGGTGGTTCCCGTGGGCTCGCTGGAAGATCCGGACGAGCATCAGGGGCTGGCGCATTATCTCGAACATATGTGTCTGATGGGCTCGAAAAAATACCCACAGCCGGACAGTCTGGCTGAATTCCTGAAAATGCACGGCGGCAGCCACAATGCCAGCACCGCGCCTTACCGTACGGCCTTCTATCTTGAAGTCGAAAACGACGCGTTGGTGGGGGCGGTGGATCGCCTGGCGGACGCTATTGCCGATCCGTTGCTGGATAAAAAATATGCCGATCGTGAGCGTAACGCGGTTAACTCCGAGCTGACGCTGGCGCGTACCCGAGACGGGATGCGTATGGCGCAGGTGAGTGCTGAGACCATCAACCCGGCGCACCCTGGCTCGCGTTTCTCCGGCGGAAATCTCGAGACATTAAGCGATAAACCGGGAAACCCGGTGGTGCAGGCATTACAAAAATTTCATGAAAAGTATTACTCCGCGAACCTGATGAAGGCGGTGATTTATAGCAATAAGCCGCTGCCAGAGCTGGCGCGGATAGCTGCTGACACCTTTGGACGCGTACCGAACAGAAATATCGTAAAGCCTGAAATTACCGTACCGGTAGTCACCGACGCGCAAAAGGGCGTCATCATCCACTATGTTCCGGCAATGCCGCGTAAAGTACTGCGCGTCGAGTTTCGTATCGATAACAACAGCGCGCAGTTCCGCAGTAAAACCGATGAGCTGGTGACCTATCTGATTGGTAATCGTAGCCCTGGCACGTTGTCTGACTGGCTGCAAAAGCAGGGACTGGTTGAAGGTATTCGTGCGGATTCCGATCCGGTGGTCAATGGGAACAGCGGCGTGTTAGCCATTTCCGCGACGTTAACCGACAAAGGGCTGGCGAACCGCGATGAAGTTGTTGCGGCAATATTCAGTTATCTCGATCTGTTACGCGATAAAGGCGTCGATAAACGCTATTTTGACGAACTGGCGCACGTACTGGATCTCGATTTCCGTTATCCCTCCATCACCCGTGATATGGACTACGTGGAATGGCTGGCTGATACCATGATCCGCGTTCCTGTCGAACATACGCTGGATGCGGTGAATATTGCCGACCAGTACGATGTGAAAGCCGTTGAGCAACGCCTGGCAATGATGACGCCACAGAATGCGCGTATCTGGTATATCAGTGCGAAAGAACCGCATAATAAAACCGCTTATTTTGTCGATGCGCCTTACCAGGTGGATAAAATCAGCGACAAAACCTTTGCCGACTGGCAGCAAAAAGCGCAGGGCATTGCGCTGTCGTTACCGGAGTTGAACCCCTACATTCCGGATGATTTCACGCTGATTAAAACGGATAAAAAATACGCGCACCCGGAACTGATCGTTGATGAGCCGGAGCTACGCGTGGTGTATGCGCCGAGCCAGTATTTTGCCAGTGAGCCGAAGGCTGACGTCAGCGTGATCCTGCGTAACCCGAAGGCCATGGACAGCGCTCGCAACCAGGTATTATTCGCACTTAACGATTACCTGGCGGGGATTGCGCTCGATCAGTTAAGCAACCAGGCGTCGGTAGGTGGAATTGGTTTCTCTACCAACGCTAACAATGGGTTGATGCTTAACGCCAACGGCTATACCCAACGTCTGCCGCAGCTTTTTCAGGCGCTGCTGAGCGGCTATTTCAGCTACACCTCAACGGATGAACAGCTGGAACAGGCGAAATCCTGGTATGCCCAGATGATGGATTCTGCAGAGAAGGGTAAAGCCTACGATCAGGCAATTATGCCAGTGCAGATGCTTTCTCAGGTGCCGTACTTCTCACGCGATGAGCGCCGTAAACTACTGCCTTCTATCACCCTGAAAGAGGTGATGACGTACCGCGACGCCTTAAAAACCGGTGCGCGGCCTGAATTCCTGGTAATTGGTAATATGAGCGCCGCTCAGGCGACGACCATGGCGCGGGATATCCAACAACAGCTTGGCGCTAACGGGTCACAGTGGTGTCGCAATAAAGATGTGGTTGTGGACAAGAAGCAGTCCGTCATCTTTGAAAAAGCAGGCAGTAGCACGGACTCCGCGCTGGCGGCGGTATTTGTGCCGACCGGATACGATGAGTACGCTAGTTCAGCCTACAGCGCCATGTTAGGGCAGATTGTTCAGCCGTGGTTCTACAATCAACTGCGTACTGAAGAGCAGTTAGGCTACGCTGTATTTGCTTTCCCAATGAGTATTGGCCGTCAGTGGGGAATGGGGTTCCTGCTGCAAAGCAATGATAAGCAGCCGTCTTACCTTTGGGAGCGTTATAAAGCGTTCTTCCCGACGGCGGAAGCGAAGCTGCGGGCGATGAAACCTGAAGAGTTTGCGCAAATTCAGCAGGCGATTATTGCGCAAATGCTGCAGGCGCCGCAAACGCTGGGGGAAGAAGCCTCACAGTTAAGCAAAGATTTTGATCGCGGCAATATGCGCTTCGATTCACGTGATAAAATAGTGGCTCAGATTAAACTGCTGACGCCGCAAAAACTTGCCGACTTCTTCCATCAGGCGGTGGTTGAGCCGCAAGGCATGGCGATACTGTCACAGGTTTCCGGCAGTCAGAACGGGAAAGCAGAATATGTGCACCCGGAAGGCTGGAAAGTGTGGCAGACCGTCAGCGCGTTGCAGCAAACCTTACCCCTGATGAGTGATAAGAATGAATGATGCCGCTGAGTCCCTTGATCCACTGCGCTTGCCCCTGACGGGCGAGCGCCTGATTGAAGCCTCTGCGGGCACCGGTAAAACCTTTACCATCGCCGCCCTGTATTTACGTTTACTGCTTGGACTGGGCGGCTCTGCCGCCTTTCCTCGTCCTCTGACCGTTGAAGAACTGCTCGTGGTCACCTTCACCGAGGCAGCCACCGAAGAGTTGCGCGGTCGAATTCGTAGCAACATTCATGAACTGCGAATTGCCTGCCTGCGTGAAAAGACCGACAACCCGCTATATGCCCGTTTGTTAGATGAAATCGCCGATAAAAAACAGGCCGCTCACTGGCTGCTATTGGCTGAAAGACAGATGGATGAAGCGGCGGTGTTTACCATCCACGGCTTTTGTCAGCGTATGCTCAGTCTCAACGCCTTTGAATCAGGCATGCTGTTCGAACAGCAACTGATAGAAGATGAATCGCTGCTGCGCTATCAGGCCTGTGCGGACTTCTGGCGTCGGCACTGCTATCCGCTACCCCGCGACATTGCGCAGGTGATTTTTGAAACGTGGAAAGGACCGCAGGCTCTGCTGAGAGACATCGATCGCTATCTGCAGGGGGAAGCGCCGGTCATCAAGGCTCCGCCGTCTGATGACGAAACGCTGGCTTCCCGGCACGAACAAATTCTCACGCGCATTAACCAGATCAAGCAGCAATGGCGTGATTCCGTTGATGAGCTGGATGGCCTGCTGGAAGCCTCCGGGATCGACCGGCGTAAATTTAACCGTGGTAACCAGGGTAAGTGGATCGAAAAGATCAGCGCATGGGCGCAAGAACAAACCCAAAGTTATCAGCTTCCTGACGCGCTGGAGAAATTCTCACAGCGTTTTCTGGAAGAGCGCACTAAAGCGGGCGGAATAACCCCTCAGCACCCGCTGTTTGTCGCTATTGATGAACTGCTTAGCGAACCGTTAACTCTCCGCGATCTGGTGATCACCCGGGCGCTGGCGGAGATCCGTTCGGCGGTTGCCGAGGAGAAACGACGCCGCGGTGAGCTAGGCTTTGACGATATGCTCAGCCGTCTGGATGCGGCGTTGCGCAGTGAAAGCGGCGATGCCCTGGCGACGGCTATCCGTACCCGTTTTCCGGTCGCGATGATCGATGAATTTCAGGATACCGATCCGCAGCAGTACCGTATTTTTCGCCGGATCTGGCAGCATCAGCCGGATACCGCACTGCTGCTGATTGGCGACCCAAAACAGGCGATTTACGCGTTCCGCGGCGCGGATATCTTCACCTATATGAAGGCGCGCAGCGAGGTCAGCGCACACTATACGCTCGATACCAACTGGCGTTCGGCCCCCGGCATGGTCAATAGCGTAAATACGCTTTTCAGCCAGATGGATGACGCATTTATGTTCCGCGAAATCCCCTTTAGCCCGGTAAAATTTGCAGAAAAAAACCAGTCGTTTCGGTTTGTTTTACATGGTGAGACACAGCCAGCCATGAGCATGTGGCTGATGGAAGGGGAAAGCTGCGGCGTAGGCGATTATCAGAACTACATGGCCCAGGTGTGCGCCACGCAAATTCGCGACTGGCTTAAGGCCGGGCAGTCTGGCGCTGCGCAACTGGTCAGTGGTAAAACATCCAGTCCGGTACGCGCGTCGGATATCAGCGTACTGGTTCGTAGCCGCCAGGAGGCGGCACTGGTCCGTGATGCGCTGACGCAGCTGGCAATTCCCTCCGTCTACCTTTCCAACCGTGACAGCGTATTTGAAACGCTGGAAGCGCGGGAGTTGCTGTGGGTGCTGCAGGCGGTGATGACGCCGGAACGTGAGAACACGCTGCGTAGCGCGCTGGCGACCTCAATGATGGGGCTGAATGCGCAGGATCTTGAAGCCTTAAATAACGACGAAAATGCCTGGGATGCGGTGGTCGAAGAGTTTGATGGCTATCGTCAGATCTGGCATAAACGCGGCGTGATGCCGATGCTGCGCGCGCTGATGACAACCCGCCAGATTGCGGAAAACCTGCTGGCGACGGCGGGGGGCGAACGCCGCCTGACCGATATTTTACATATCAGCGAACTGTTGCAGGAAGCGGGCTCGCAGCTGGAAAGCGAGCATGCGCTGGTGCGCTGGCTGTCCCAGCATATTCTTGAACCCGACAGCAACGCGTCCAGCCAGCAGCTCAGGCTGGAAAGCGACAAGCATCTGGTCAAAATCGTCACTATCCATAAATCTAAAGGGCTGGAGTATCCGCTGGTCTGGTTGCCGTTTATCACGAATTTCCGCGTCCAGGATCAGGCTTTCTACCACGATCGCAGCTCTTTTGAAGCCGTGCTGGATCTCAGCGATGCCGAGGAGAGCGTTGAGCTGGCTGAAGCGGAGCGTCTGGCGGAAGACCTGCGTTTGCTCTATGTCGCGCTAACCCGTTCGGTATGGCACTGCAGCCTTGGCGTGGCGCCGTTGGTGCGACGTCGGGGCGATAAAAAAGGGGATACCGATGTGCATCACAGCGCCCTTGGTCGCCTGTTGCAAAAAGGTGAGCTGATGGATGCCGCGGGTCTGCGTAGTGCGATTGAAGCGTTGTGCAGTGATGATATTGCCTGCCAGACGCCTGCGCAGCCTGACGGTGAACGCTGGCAAGTTGCGCAGACTGTTATCTGCGAACTGAGTGCGAAAATACTGCAGCGTACGCCCGGCGATAGCTGGCGCGTGACTAGTTATTCCGGTCTGCAACAGCGTGGGCATGGAATCGCGCAGGATCTGATCCCGCGACTGGATATTGATGCCGCAGGCGTTGGTGAGGTTATTGAAGAGTCAGGGCTTACACCGCATCAGTTCCCGCGCGGCGCTTCGCCAGGTACATTCTTGCATAGCCTGTTTGAAGATCTCGACTTTACTCAACCGGTAGATCCGAGTTGGGTCGAGGAAAAACTGGCGTTGGGCGGTTATGACGCGCACTGGACGCCGGTTTTGACCGAATGGCTGGACGCCATTTTGCAGGCGCCTCTCAACGAGACGGGCGTGAGTTTGAGCCATCTTTCCGCGCGTGAAAAACAGGTGGAGATGGAGTTTTACCTGCCGATTTCGCAGCCGCTGATGGCCAGCCAACTTGATGCGTTAATTCGCCAATACGATCCGCTCTCCGCGGGGTGCCCTGCGTTGGAATTTATGCAGGTACGCGGCATGCTGAAAGGATTTATTGACCTGGTTTTCCGCCACCAGGGGCGTTATTACCTTCTCGATTACAAATCGAACTGGCTGGGGGAAGACAGCTCAGCGTATACGCAGCAGGCGATGGCCTCTGCCATGCAGGCGCATCGCTACGACCTGCAGTATCAACTTTATACCCTGGCGCTGCATCGCTACTTGCGCCATCGCATTGCTGATTACGATTATGAATGCCATTTTGGCGGCGTTATCTATCTCTTCTTGCGTGGCATTGACAGTGAAAATCCGCAACAGGGAATTTACGCGACCCGACCAGACGGGGAGTTAATCGCCTTGATGGACGAGATGTTTGTCGGTGCGCCACTGGAGGAGATGTCATGACAATCCAGAAACGATTACTGGAAGCTGTGGAGCAAAAACAGCTCCGGCCTCTGGATGCCCAGTTTGCGCTGGCGGTTGCCGGAAATGACAACCCTGCCGTTGCGCTGGCGGCGGCGTTGCTCAGTCGTGAAGCAGGAGAAGGGCACGTCTGCTTACCACTTTCACGGTTATCCCTGAGCGAGGATGCCCATCCCCTTTTAAGCGCCTGGCTCGCTGAAGTGGGGGAGCCAGAAGACTGGACGGAATGTCTGCTGGCCTCTGGGGCGGTAAGCCGTGGTGAGCAACCCACGCCGCTGGTGCTGCACAGCGATCGCTTGTATCTGAACCGGATGTGGCATAACGAACGGGCGGTGGCTCGCTTTTTCAGTGAAGTTAACCACGCCATTGAGGTGGATGAACAACGGCTGACCCACACGCTGGCGGCGTTGTTTCCACCAGCGGAAGGTGTTAACTGGCAAAAAGTGGCCGCTGCGGTGGCGTTGACCCGTCGTATATCGGTGATCTCCGGCGGGCCGGGGACCGGAAAAACGACAACAGTTGCGAGGCTTTTGGCGGCGTTGATTCAGATGGCGGAGGGAGAACGCTGCCGTATTCGCCTGGCGGCTCCTACTGGAAAGGCGGCAGCGCGCCTGACTGCCTCGCTGGGCGCAGCGCTACGAGAACTGCCGTTAACCGAAGAGCAAAAGAAACGCATTCCCGATGACGCCAGTACGTTGCATCGATTATTAGGCGCTCAGCCAGGCAGTCAGCGCCTGCGCCATCATGCGGGAAACCCGCTGCATCTGGATGTGCTGGTGGTGGATGAAGCCTCGATGATTGATTTGCCGATGATGTCGCGCCTTATCGATGCGCTGCCGCCGCACGGGCGGGTGATTTTTCTTGGCGATCGTGACCAGCTCGCTTCCGTCGAAGCGGGGGCGGTGCTGGGGGATATCTGTGCTTTCGTCGGTGACGGGTTTACCCCGGAACGCGCCCGCCAGCTCAGTCGTCTGACCGGAAGCGCTATTCCGGCAGGTCTGGGAACTCAGGCCGCCGCTTTGCGCGACAGTTTGTGTCTGCTGCAAAAGAGTTACCGTTTCGGTAGCGATTCCGGAATCGGTCAGTTGGCTGCTGCGATTAATCGTGGTGACAAAGCCGCGCTCAAAACGGTCTTCCTGCAGGGGTTTAGCGACATCGAAAAACGCACGCTACATAGCAGCGAAGATTACGCCGCGATGTTGGATGAGGCGCTGGCGGGTTATGGGCACTATCTGGATTTACTGCGCGAGGGCGCTGAGCCGGATGCCGTCATTCAGGCCTTCAATGAGTATCAGCTGTTGTGTGCCCTGCGTGAAGGCCCGTTTGGCGTGGGTGGTTTGAATGAACGCCTTGAGCAGGTGATGGCGCAAAAACGTAAAATTCATCGTTCGACGCATAGCCGCTGGTATGAGGGAAGGCCGGTGATGATCGCGCGCAATGACAGTTCGCTGGGATTATTTAACGGTGATATCGGCATTGCCCTTGATCGTGGACAGGGCCTGAGGGTGTGGTTTGCGCTGCCGGACGGTTCTATCAAATCAGTCCAGCCCAGTCGCTTACCTGAACATGAAACCACCTGGGCGATGACCGTGCACAAATCGCAGGGATCTGAGTTTGACCATGCGGCGTTGATTTTACCTAGCCAGCATTCACCTGTGGTTACCCGCGAGCTGGTCTATACCGCCGTCACCCGCGCGCGCCGGCGTCTGTCACTGTATGCCGATGAGCGGATATTAAGTAACGCCATTGCCACCCGCACCGAACGTCGCAGCGGATTGTCGGCGTTGTTTAATCAATAAAATTCGTCGCCGGATAAGGCATTTATACCGCATCCGGCAACGACCACTACCCCAAATCCGCCATCAGTACCTTTGACCGCCGCTGATAGTTGTACATCTCTTTCTTGCTTTCCGGCAGCAGGTCGATATCCACCGGCGTGAAACCACGTTCCTGGAACCAGTGGATGCTGCGCGTGGTCAGCACGAACAGTTTGCTCAGTCCCATTTGCCGGGCCTGCGCGGCGATCCTCTCCAGCAATACTTCCCCGCGCGATGAGCTACGGTAGTCCGGATGCACCGCCACGCACGCCATTTCGCCAATTCTCTCCTCCGGGAAAGGGTACAGAGCGGCGCAGGCGATGGTCAGGTTATCGCGCTGAATAATCGTGAATTTGTCGATCTCCATTTCCAGTTGTTCGCGGGAGCGACGTACCAGAATGCCTTGCTGCTCCAGCGGGCGGATCAGCTCCAGAATCCCGCCGATATCGTTAATGGTAGCGCGGCGGATCTGCTCGGCGCTTTCCATTACGATCTGCGTACCGATCCCGTCACGGGAGAACAGTTCCTGCAGCAATGCGCCATCTTCCTGATAGCTGATCAGATGGCAGCGCCGTACCCCACTGCGACAGGCTTTCACTGCCCCACGCAGAAAGCGCACTGTGCCGGAGCTGTAATCGCCTTTCTCTTCCTGCAACTCAACGCGCGCCTGGGCTTCGTTAGGAAACAGCTCGGAAATAATATCGCCATCATCGTTGGTGACGCCCTGAGAGGAGCAAAAGCCGATCATTTTCTCTGCCTTCAGTTTGATAGCCAACTGCGTGGCGACCTCTTCTGAAGTCAGGTTAAAGCTCTCTCCGGTGACGGAAACGGCGACCGGGCCCATCAGCACAATTGCGCCACTGTCTAACTGGCGGTGAATGGCATCTTCATCAATACGACGAATACGTCCGCTATGGCAGTAATCCACGCCGTCATCAACGCCAAGCGGCTGGGAGATAATAAAATTACCGCTGACCACATTGATGTGCGCCCCCTGCAATGGCGTATTATTCAGGCTCATTGACAGGCGGGCGGTAATATCAAGCTGAAGTAACCCTGCCGCCTGTTTGACCAGCTCCAGGGTTTTAGCGTCGGTAACGCGCGTATTCTTGTGGTACACCGGTTCATGATGATGTGCCGCAAGATTGGCATCAATCTGCGGTCGTGCGCCATAGACCACGACAAGGCGGATGCCGAGGCTATGAAGAAGGCCAATGTCATTGACGATACTGGAAAAGTTTTCATGCTCGATGGCTTCGCCGCCCAGCATAATGACAAACGTCTTTCCCCGATGGGTATTGATATAGGGAACAGAATGGCGGAATCCCTGTACCAGTTCGGTTCTACGCTCCTTCACCACGGCACACCCTCATTGCATGATTATTCGTAATTTGTGTATTTTTATTCTGTTTTGACGCTGTGCGCAAGCGTAATTTTTACCCATGCCGAAGATTTTTCTCAGTAATGCCGTGAATATAAAAAGAATGTTTACCCTTTTATAGATGACAGATTATGCGTCATTCGCTAAAGTTTCCGGTCAATTCAGACGTTTTACGTATTACCTCAATAAAGATTTCTTTTTGCTCGGGAGAAGCATGTCGGGATCCAATTCAGCAATCAGTCGCCGCCGTTTACTGAAAGGTGCGGGTGCTATGTGGCTTTTGAGCGTCAGCCAGGTTGGTCTGGCTGCCATGAGTCAGGTCGTTGCCGTACGTGTCTGGCCAGCGTCCAGCTACACCCGCGTCACGGTAGAATCTAACCGTCTGCTGAAATACAAACAGTTTGCCCTGAGTAATCCTGAGCGTGTGGTTGTGGATATTGAAGGCGTTAATTTGAACTCGGTGCTCAAGGGCATGGGTGCGCAGATCCGTCCTGACGATCCGTATATTAAATCGGCGCGTGTCGGGCAGTTTGACCCACAGACCGTGCGGATGGTGTTCGAGCTGAAACAGAATGTGAAGCCGCAACTTTTTGCGCTGGCTCCGGTGGCCGGCTTTAAAGAACGTCTGGTGATGGATCTCTATCCCGCGAATGCCCAGGATGTTCAGGATCCGCTGCTGGCGTTGCTGGAAGAATACAACAAGGGCGATCTGGACAAACAGGTGCCGCCTGCGCAAAGTGGCCCGCAGCCGGGTAAAGCGGGGCGCGATCGTCCCATTGTCATTATGCTCGACCCAGGGCATGGCGGAGAGGACTCCGGTGCGGTGGGGAAATACAAGACGCGTGAAAAAGATGTGGTGCTGCAGATTGCCCGACGCCTGCGAGCCCTCATAGAGAAAGAGGGCAACATGAAGGTCTTTATGACGCGAAATGAAGATATCTTCATTCCGCTTAAAGTCCGCGTGGCGAAAGCGCAGAAGCAGCGTGCAGACCTGTTTGTCTCTATTCACGCCGATGCATTTACCAGTCGACAGCCCAGAGGTTCGTCGGTATTTGCGCTCTCGACCAAAGGGGCGACCAGCACCGCCGCGAAATATCTGGCGCAAACTCAGAACGCCTCGGATTTGATTGGCGGCGTCAGCAAGAGCGGCGATCGCTACGTCGACCATACCATGTTCGACATGGTGCAATCGCTGACCATTGCCGACAGCCTGAAGTTTGGTAAAGCGGTATTGAATAAGCTCGGTAAAGTTAACAATCTGCATAAGAACCAGGTTGAACAAGCCGGGTTTGCGGTACTTAAAGCGCCGGATATTCCGTCTATTCTGGTGGAAACCGCATTTATCAGTAACGTTGAGGAAGAGCGCAAGCTCAAAACTGCGACCTTCCAGCAGGAAGTTGCAGAGTCGATTCTGGCGGGGATCAAAGCCTACTTTGCCGATGGCGCGACGCTGGCGAGAAGGGGATAACAAAAAAGCGCTGAAAAGCGCTTTTTTTATGGACCGCAGATACAAAAAAACACCCTTTAGGGTGTTTATAATGTTGGTTGCGGGGGCCGGATTTGAACCGACGACCTTCGGGTTATGAGCCCGACGAGCTACCAGGCTGCTCCACCCCGCGTCACCGTACTGCTTTATATTTTATCAAATTTGATTGGTTGCGGGGGCCGGATTTGAACCGACGACCTTCGGGTTATGAGCCCGACGAGCTACCAGGCTGCTCCACCCCGCGTCACCGTACTGCTTTTATTTCATCAAGTTTTAATTGGTTGCGGGGGCCAGATTTGAACTGACGACCTTCGGGTTATGAGCCCGACGAGCTACCAAGCTGCTCCACCCCGCGTCCGTGGATGCGCACTATACTCTGCTCGCATTTTCATGCAACCCTTTTTTCACCTTGATCACGTTTTTAAGGTGAAAATGAACAAAAACAACGCATTCTGGATTGTTTTTTGCTCAAAATTTGCGTTCGGGTATGTATACGCATTTCATTAGGTTCGGGGGTTTGTTATCTTCGTCTCGCATTCAGGCAACATAAGACGAGAACAATGAAAGGACGTTGGGCAAAATATCTTCTTGCGGGAGCAGTCGTCGCGATGCTCGCCGCGTGTTCCTCAAAACCCACCGATCGTGGGCAGCAGTATAAAGACGGGAAATTTACCCAGCCTTTCTCACTGGTGAACCAGCCTGATGCGGTTGGCGCACCAATCAATGCCGGTGATTTCGCCGAGCAGGTTAATCAAATTCGCAGCGCTTCGCCACGTTTGTACGGCAACCAGAGCAACGTTTACAACGCTATCCAGCAGTGGTTACGTGCGGGTGGTGATACGCGCAGTATGCGCCAGTTTGGTATTGATGCCTGGCAAATGGAAGGGGCGGACAACTACGGTAACGTCCAGTTTACCGGTTACTACACGCCGGTTATTCAGGCGCGCCATACGCGCCAGGGCGAGTTTCAGTATCCTATCTATCGCATGCCGCCAAAACGTGGGCGCTTACCAAGCCGTGCCGAGATTTACGCGGGTGCGCTGAGCGACAACTACATTCTGGCATACAGCAACTCCCTGATGGATAACTTCATTATGGATGTGCAGGGCAGTGGTTACATCGATTTTGGCGATGGCAGTCCGCTTAACTTCTTTAGCTATTCCGGGAAAAACGGCCACGCCTATCGCAGCATCGGTAAAGTGCTTATCGACCGTGGCGAAGTGAAAAAAGAAGATATGTCGATGCAGGCTATTCGCCATTGGGGTGAAACGCACAGCGAAGCCGAAGTGCGTGAGCTGTTGGAGCAGAACCCATCGTTTGTCTTCTTTAAACCGCAATCTTTTGCACCGGTCAAAGGGGCCAGCGCGGTACCGTTGATTGGCCGCGCATCTGTGGCTTCTGACCGCAGTATCATTCCGGCGGGCACAACATTGCTGGCGGAAGTCCCGTTACTGGACAATAACGGCAAGTTTACCGGCCAGTACGAACTGCGCCTGATGGTGGCGTTAGATGTGGGTGGCGCTATTAAAGGGCAACACTTCGATATCTATCAGGGCATTGGTGCTGACGCCGGACACCGTGCGGGGTGGTATAATCACTACGGTCGCGTCTGGGTACTGAAAACAGCGCCGGGTACGGGTAACGTGTTCAGCGGTTAATAGCCGGATGGCGCTCGATATTAATGAATTTGAGGTGTTATGTCTGTGGTTATCAGTGATGCCTGGCGCCAGCGTTTTGGCGGTACGGCGCGTCTGTATGGCGAAAATGCGCTGCAGTTGTTTGCCCAATCGCACGTTTGTGTGGTCGGGATTGGCGGGGTAGGGTCGTGGGCGGCGGAAGCGCTGGCGCGTACCGGTATTGGCGCCATCACGCTCATCGATATGGATGATGTGTGCGTCACCAATACTAACCGCCAGATCCATGCTCTGCGCGATAACGTCGGCCTGGCAAAAGCTGAAGTGATGGCTGAACGTATCCGCCAGATTAACCCGGAGTGCCGGGTGAACGTGGTCGATGATTTTGTCACGCCGGATAATGTTGCTGAGTATATGAGTGCGGGTTATTCGTATGTCATTGATGCGATTGATAGCGTGCGCCCAAAAGCGGCACTGATCGCCTGGTGTCGGCGTAACAAAATTCCGCTGGTGACCACCGGTGGTGCGGGAGGGCAGATCGACCCGACGCAGATACAGGTCGTTGATTTGGCAAAAACTATCCAGGATCCGCTGGCAGCCAAGCTACGCGAGCGACTGAAAAGCGATTTTGGCGTGGTGAAAAACAGCAAAGGCAAGTTGGGCGTGGACTGTGTGTTCTCGACCGAAGCGCTGGTTTACCCGCAGGCAGATGGCTCGGTATGTGCGATGAAAGCGACGGCGGAAGGGCCGAAGCGAATGGATTGCGCATCCGGTTTTGGCGCTGCCACTATGGTGACCGCCACCTTTGGCTTTGTTGCAGTCTCACACGCGCTGAAGAAGATGATGGCGAAAGCGGCGCGCCAGAGTTGAGTGTGATGTGCCGGATAAGACGCGTTCGCGTCGCCATCCGGCAACCATCAAACCTGTCGGGCAGCCTCAAGAATCGCCTCGTTCAGAGCATGCAGCCCCTGGGTACGCGAGGCGCTGAGCTGCGCGCGTAAACCTAGCTCGTCAAATAATGCCATAGGCGAATGCGCCAGTAACTCGGCTGCAGTTTTACCTTCGACCGCCGTGAGTAATACCGCCAGCAGCCCGCGTACAATGCGACCTTCGCTGTCGCCGAAGAAATGCAAAGTACCATTCTCATGAAGGGTATGCCCCAGCCAAACGCGGTTTTCGCAGCCCGCGATCTCTTTGGCCTGTGCCTTTAGCGAATCCGGAAGCGCTGGCAACTGCTTACCCAGCAGAATCAGCTGGCGATATTTATCTTCCCACTGGGTGAGCGAGGTAAAGGTATTGCGTAACGTCTCTTCCGTTACGGTTGTGCCAAACGGGTGTCCGGCGAACAGAGGGCTTGTCATTAATCCACCAATATTTCCAGCGCGCGGTCAACGGCTGCGACCAACGCATCTACATCACTTTGCGTATTATAAGGTGCAAATGAGGCGCGTAGCGTCCCGGATACGCCCAGTTCTGCCAGCAGCGGTTGCGCACAGTGTTGTCCTGCACGCAGTGCAATGCCATATTCGGCTAGCAACGTCACCATGTCGCTGTGATGAACGCCTGCGAAATCAAAGGCTAACAGACTGGAGTCCTGGCAGCGGAAGGAGCGAAAGCCGGGGCGTTTCGCCAGCGCATCTTCTGCCAACGTCGCCAGACCCCGGCTCCAGTTTTCGGCCTGCACCACGTCAACGTCCGCCAGCCATTCGAGCGCCGCGCTTAGCCCGATAACGCCAGCAACGTTAGGCGTACCGGCCTCCAGCTTCCATGGAGCAGCCTGGGTGGTGAAACCGTCAAAACTGACTTCGCTAATCATTTTACCGCCACCGAGCCAGGGAGACATGGCATCCAGCAGTTCCGGTTTACCGTACAGCACGCCAATGCCGGTGGGGCCATACAGCTTGTGGCCCGAGAACGCATAGAAATCAATGTCTAATTGCTGTACGTCGGCGGGGAAATGGACAATCCCCTGGGCACCATCCACCATCACCACCATTCCAGCCGCATGGGCGAGCGTAATGGCGCGGGCCAGATCCGGGCAACCGCCGGTAACGTTCGACATCTGCCCAAGCGCCAGAATGCGGCTGCGTGGAGTGATGAGTTGCGTGAGGCATTCAACGTCTGGCAATAAATGGGCGTTAAGCGGCAGCCTGACGACCTTCGCCCCCGTTTGCTCCGCCACCATCAGCCAGGGCACGAGGTTGGCATGATGCTCTGCTGCGCTAACGATAATCTCATCACCCGGTTGTAAGCGCGGTCGCGCATAGCTTTGGGCAACCATGTTGATCGCTTCCGTCGTACCGCGGGTCCAGACGATTGTTTTGTCATCCGGCGCATTAATCAGGCTTGCGACTTTTTCCCGCGCGGCTTCATAGCGTGCGGTCAGGCGCTGTGCTTCGGCAAACTGGCTGCGGTGGACGTTCCCGGCGCTCAGGCTATAAAACTGATGGGTGGCCTCAATCACTGCCTGCGGCTTCAGTGCTGTAGCAGCGCTGTCGAGATAGACGCCAGCATCGTTGAGTGCGGGAAATTGCGCGCGAAACTGCGCGGGGTTAAAAGCGTTCATGGTATTCCTCAGTTCAGTAAACCGATCGTGGCGCAAAAAGGGCGCTGATACAAGGGGGGGGCTAACCATCGGAATACTCTGGATATCCTGGCAAAGTCCACGCAGTGTCTTATGCTATATACCGTTAGGCGAGCAATTTAGCCTGTTACGGAGTGTGTTTTTAATAGCATAAATCGCTTTAAGGAGAAAAAGATGAAAAAGACTGCCGCAATTATCTCTGCTTGTATGCTGACTTTTGCCCTGAGCGCCTGTTCTGGTTCGAATTACGTGATGCACACCAATGATGGTCGATCAATCGTATCTGATGGTAAGCCACAGACCGACAATGAAACGGGGATGATTTCGTATAAAGACGCTAACGGCAACAAACAGCAGATTAACCGTACCGATGTGAAAGAGATGGTAGAACTGGATAACTAACCGGTCGTCCATCGACAAAGAGTCGGACAAAAAAAAGCACCGCAATTTGGCGGTGCTACATTAATCACTATGGACAGACAGGGTAAATGTACAGGAAGTGAAAAAGGGTAGCTTTGCTACCATGGTCTGAATCGCAGACCAATTGCAAACACAACAACACAACATCACAACCGTAAGCCAAAAGCCCACCAGAACACGCATTCCGATAAAACTTTTCGTTCCGGCTTCAGGAAGTGCCGCCACTATAGGTATTTGCTGGTAGAACCTCAACGGACAATTTATAATGGCTCAGATAAAAAAAACTAATAGGTTACAACCTGTTGGTTAATTGTTAAATTCATTTAACATCAAAGCCTAAAAGTCATGTCAAAACGATTACCACCCCTAAATGCGTTGCGTGTTTTTGATGCTGCAGCGCGTCATTTGAGCTTTACTCGCGCAGCAGAAGAGCTTTTTGTGACGCAGGCCGCAGTAAGTCATCAAATCAAGTCACTTGAGGATTTCCTGGGGCTGAAGCTGTTTCGTCGACGCAATCGATCTTTGCTGTTAACGGAAGAAGGCCAAAGCTACTTTCTCGACATCAAAGAGATTTTTTCGCAATTAACCGACGCGACGCGTAAACTTCAGGCACGCAGTGCAAAAGGTGCGCTCACCGTGAGTTTATTGCCCAGTTTTGCAATCCAATGGATGGTTCCCAGACTCTCTAGCTTTAACTCAGCTTATCCGGGAATCGATGTCAGGATCCAGGCGGTGGACCGTCAGGAAGACAAACTGGCTGACGATGTTGATGTGGCGATTTTCTACGGACGTGGCAACTGGCCGGGTCTGCGCGTTGAAAAATTGTACGCAGAATATTTATTGCCGGTCTGCTCGCCGCTATTACTCACCGGTGATAAACCGCTAAAGACGCCCGAAGATCTGGCGAAACACACATTATTGCACGATGCGTCACGCCGTGACTGGCAAGCCTATACGCGCCAGCTTGGCCTGAATCATATCAACGTACAGCAGGGACCCATCTTCAGCCATAGCGCCATGGTGCTCCAGGCTGCTATCCATGGACAGGGAATTGCGTTGGCTAATAACGTCATGGCGCAATCCGAAATAGAAGCCGGACGTCTGGTCTGTCCGTTTAATGATGTTCTGGTCAGCAAAAACGCATTTTATCTGGTTTGTCATGACAGTCAGGCAGAACTGGGTAAAATAGCCGCCTTCCGTCAGTGGATTCTGGCGAAAGCGGCCACGGAACAAGAAAAATTCCGCTTTCGTTATGAACAATAATTTACGTAGGGTATTCACATGACCAGCCGTTTTATGCTGATTTTTGCCGCCGTAAGTGGCTTTATCTTTGTGGCGTTGGGCGCCTTTGGGGCACATGTTCTGAGTAAAACCCTCGGTGTCGTTGAGATGGGGTGGATCCAGACTGGCCTCGAGTATCAGGCGTTCCATACGCTGGCTATATTTGGCCTGGCCGTCGCCATGCAGCGGCGTATTAGCATTTGGTTTTACTGGAGTAGCGTGTTTTTGGCATTAGGAACGGTGCTGTTTAGCGGCAGCCTGTATTGCCTCGCGCTCTCTCATTTACGCCTGTGGGCGTTTGTTACCCCCGTCGGCGGTTTCAGCTTCCTTGTGGGCTGGGCGCTGATGTTAGTGGGCGCTATTCGATTGAAACGTAAGGGCGTTAGCCATGAATAAGGTTGTATTGTTGTGTCGCCCAGGTTTTGAAAAAGAGTGCGCCGCAGAAATTACGGATAAAGCAGGACGCCGGGAAATCTTCGGTTTTGCCCGCGTGAAAGACAATGCGGGTTACGTCATCTTCGAATGCTATCAGCAGGACGATGCCGAAAAGTTAGTGAAAGAGTTGCCGTTTAGCTCGCTGATTTTTGCCCGTCAAATGTTTGTGGTGGGCGAACTGCTGCAATATTTACCGCCGGAAGACCGCATTACGCCGATTGTCGGCATGTTGCAGGGCGTGGTAGAGAAAGGCGGCGATCTGCGCGTTGAAGTTGCTGATACCAATGAAAGCAAAGAGTTGGTTAAATTTTGCCGTAAGTTTACCGTACCACTGCGCGCGGCGCTGCGGGAAGCGGGCGTGCTGGCAAAATATGAAACGCCAAAACGTCCGGTGGTTCATGTGTTCTTTATCGCACCAGGCTGTTGCTATACCGGCTATTCCTGGCCTGACAATAACTCACCGTTCTACATGGGCATTCCGCGTCTGAAGTTCCCGGCCGATGCGCCGAGCCGTTCAACACTGAAGCTGGAAGAAGCGCTGCACGTGTTTATTCCTGCCGATGAGTGGGATGAACGTCTGGCTAACGGAATGTATGCGGTGGATTTAGGGGCATGCCCGGGCGGTTGGACCTATCAACTGGTTAAACGCAACATGTGGGTTTACTCCGTGGATAATGGTCCGATGGCGCAAAGCCTGATGGATACCGGACAAGTTACCTGGCTGCGCGAAGACGGATTTAAGTACCGGCCAAATCGCAATAACATTTCGTGGATGGTTTGTGACATGGTGGAAAAGCCCGCGAAGGTTGCCGCCCTGATGGCGCAGTGGCTGGTCAACGGCTGGTGTCGTGAGACTATCTTCAACCTCAAGCTGCCGATGAAAAAACGCTACGAAGAGGTGTCGCAAAACCTGGCTTATATTCAGGCACAGCTTGACGAGCATGGCGTAAATGCCCAGATTCAGGCGCGTCAGCTGTATCATGACCGTGAAGAAGTCACCGTGCACGTCCGTCGCCTGTGGGCTGCTGTTGGTGGTCGTCGCGACGAGCGATAAGGTAAAATTGCAGGCTGGATGAAGGCGTAAATGCCTCATCCGGCCTGCATTGTTTCAATCAGCGGCGTATCTGAAATAATATGCGTCACATCATCCAGATGCCCAATTCGGGCCTCCCCCGAACGATTAAATTTACTTTTATCGATCAGCAATAATGACTGCGCTGCGCGCTTAAGCAGAATGGACTTGAAGTCGGCATTGGTCGCGTTAGAGTCCCAGAGTGCGCCGTCGCTGTCGATCCCTACGCAGGAAAAAATAAACAGATCGATCTCGAGTGGTTTGAGCTGCGAGATGAGCGAGGGGTTAACATAGCAACCGTATTTACGCTCAAGGCGACCGCCGGAGCTGATGAGCTGAAGGTGTTCGCGTTTAGCCAATTCCTGGCAAATGGGCTGGCTGTTGGTAAAGACGTGAATGTTGATGTCCGGTAACTGTCGCGCCAGGTACCAGCACGTTGAGCTGGCGTCCAGGGCTATCACCATACCTTCTTCGATCCATGCCAGCGCTTCGCGGGCAATATTCGCTTTGTGGGCATAGTGGCTTTTGAGTCGCATATGAAACGGGTCGCCGCTGTCCTGATTTTCCCGATGAATCACTTTGGCCCGCCCGTGATTGCGCAGCACTTTTCCCTGGGCTTGTAACTCGCTGAGATCGCGGCGGATGGTCTCTTTGCTGACCTTAAGTTGCAAAGCAAGGGTTTCGGTTGTCAGATTTTTGTGGTTGGTAAGCAGATCTACGATTGCCTGCTGGCGCGCCGCTTTCATGTTCTGATCCTCATCTTATGATGAATGCCCGTAGCTGACGGGCATTCAGACCAGAGATTACGGGGTTACTCCTTTTTTTAATAGAATATTCCCGTACTTTGCCCGCTCTCCTGTGATAACGATCGCAAACGCCTGTTGCGCGCGTTCATAGAAGGCATAGCGGTCAATACGCGTGATGTCCGGGCAGGGGGTTTGCAGTGAAAGCGCCTGACGATAGCGGGCCTCGACGTCAGGATCGAGGGCATCGCCTTCAACAGCCGCCATCATCACCAGCGGTGGGGCATAGCTGTCCAGTTCAAAGAGCGGAATAATCGCCTGTAGCAGGTCGCTGACCAGCAGACCGTCGGCGCGGATAACCTGCGGTCCCATGCTGTGGGCCGGGAAGTGGGCATCGGAAAATATAATCTCATCGCCGTGCCCCATTTCAGCCAGTACCTTCAGCAGGTCGGGCGAAATTAAGGGAGATATTGTTTTGAGCATATTACTCAACTCCTGTTAGTTCGGATTCGGTTTGCGGATAGAAGTAACGGTACTGGTAGCGTACCTGCCCGCGTGCCTGTTCCGGTGAGGCAAATTCCCCAATGCCCGACCACGCAAACATTGCGGCACCTGCCACGGTGGTTTCGGCGTCATCCAGCACTTTGACAGGTATCCCGAGAACATTCGCTTTGATCTGATTCCACAACGCGTTGCGGCTTCCCCCACCAACCAATAGCAGTTCAGTGGCCTGGAAATGACCGATTTTTTCCAGCGTATGGAGGTTTCGCTGCAGCTGTTCTGTCAGTCCTTCCAGCGCGGCGCGATAAAAGTGCCCACGGGTGGTATTGAGCGTAACCCCTTGCCAGCCCGCATTCTGACAGGCCAGCAGGTCGCAGTGCATCTTCACGCCTTCGGCGCCTGCCGGGATGGCCCTGGCTTCGTCAATCAGCGTCTGCCAGGGGGTGTCGGCAGTCCACAGCAGCTTACGCACCCACTCGAGTACACCGGAAGCCAGCCACTGCATGCCGGGGTTATTCAGTCCAGCCTGGCTATCCAGCTCACAAGTGGAACCCGCATATTGGCTGAGCTGGGAGGTATCCACCTGCGCACTGCGCACCATCAGAATTTCCCATGTGCCGGAAGAGAGCACCGGTTCATCTGGTTGGGCTCCAGCGCCAAATAGCGCAAACTGCGTGTCGTGTCCGGCAGAGATGACCGGAATTCCCGCCGTAAGCCCGAGCAGGCTGGCAGCCTCTGGTTGCAAAGCCCCAATCTGTTCGCCTGCTTCAACCAGGCGCGGGAACAGACGGCGCGGTATGCCCGTAGCCTGCAAAATGTCATGACTAAAATCGCGCTGCCGGATGTCCAGCAGCTGGCTGGTGCCCGCCATGGTGATATCTGTAGTGAACTCGCCGGTTAAACGGTGGTTGATAAGCGACGAGATAAACAACCAGGCGTGCGCCTGCTCCAGATATTGCGGATGGTTTTCTTTCAGCCACACCAGTTTATACAGCGTGTTGAAGCTAAATGCGCCGACGCCGGAAATCTCCTGCAATTGCTGCGGTGATATGTAGCGGTGAATATTCTCCATCACCGCTGCGGTGCGTGGGCATTTCCAGCTAATCACCGGATACAGCTGCTTGCCGTTCTTATCAACCAGCGCGCCGTCTACGCCAAAAGTGGTGACGGCGATCCCGCGGACATGGCAGGCGGCCAGTTGCGTGCAGAGGCGCTGACAGCAATCGGCGAAGTGTTGCAAAATTGACTCCAGCGACCATTGATGCCAGGTACTGTTTTCTGTTGCGATGTCACTGGCGTTCGGGGTTGCTGCGCGGGCGACAATCTTTCCCTGTCGGTCAACGGCGATAGCCCGCACGTTGGTCGCGCCACAGTCGAGAACCAGGATAACGTCTTGTTTCATAATCGCTCCCCAAACGTAGCCGGATGGCGCAGCGCTTACCCGGCCTACAAAATTCACCGCGCAGGCCCGGTAAGCTTGCGCCACCGGGCCAGAGTCGCATTAACGCTTATACAGCGGGCCGTAGTTCTGGCAGGCGCGATAATCCTGGCCTTCCATATCCATACCATGGGCTGCCCAGGCTGAAGGGCGGTAAATTTTTTCGTCTTCCACGTTGTGCATACAAACCGGGATACGCAGCATGGCGGCGAGCGTAATAAAGTCCGCGCCCACGTGACCTATCGTCAGTACGCCGTGGTTTGCGCCCCAGTTAGCCATGACGGAATAGACATCGCTGAACGGGCCTTTACCGGTTAAGCGCGGGGCAAACCAGGTGGTTGGCCAGGTGGAGTTGGTGCGCGCATCAAGCTGGTCGTGCATCTCTTTCGGCAATTCCACGCTCCAGCCTTCCGCGATTTGCAGCACCGGGCCCAGGCCTTTGATGATATTGATGCGGGTCATGGTGAACGGCACGCCGCCCTCGGTCAGGAAGCGAGAAGAATAGCCGCCGCCGCGGAAGTATTCGTGAATAGCCGGACACCATTCGGTAGCCGCCAGGCAATCATCCGCCTCTTTCTGTGAGATTTCCCAGTGCGGCTTCATGGTCGGTTTCCCTTCGCCGTCGCGCTGTTTGCAGGAGCCATCCAGCGCTGCCGAGCCGGAGTTAATCAGGTGAATAATACCGTGCTCAGCAAGGCCGGTCAGCGGTTTACCCGTGACACGTTCAACCGCCTCTGGCGACCAGTAGGTGCGCACATCGGCAAAGACCTGCGCTGTGCCGGTGAGTTGATGACCAAACAGCATCGCCACGCCGTTCAGGCTGTCGTTTTCGGTGGCGACAACGAACGGTTCGCGAATGCCGTTCCAGTCAAAGGAGCTGTTGAGCAGTGCTTCGGCGGTATCGCCATTCGGGTATTGATCGGTCCAGTGACGCTGGCCCTGGAAGCCTGCGGCAATCGCGTTGTACCCCAGCGACTCTTCAACCCGACCTTTGTCTGCCAGTTTCTGGTTACCCTGCATCATGTCGCGAATGCACATGGCCATCAGCAGGCTCTCTTTCAGCACCGCACGGCTCTGCTCTGCGTTACGCTTATATTGCTGTGCGTTCTGATCTTCACCGTAGCGGAAGTTTTTATCCGCCCACGCCAGCGCCATTTCCAGCTCAGCTTCGTCATAGATTTTTTGGTCGATGCGACGACGCAGTTCGGTCATATCAACGGGTTGAACCTTCATTCCCAGCCAGGATTCAAAGAAGTTATGATCGACAATCGAGCCAGCAATGCCCATTGAAACGCCGCCTACGGACAGGTAGCTTTTGCCTTTCATACTGGCAACCGCCAGGCCCGCGCGGGCAAAGCGCAGCAATTTTTCTTCGACATCGGCAGGGATCGTGGTGTCACCGGCATCCTGTACGTCATGGCCGTAAATAGAGAAGGCGGGAAGTCCTTTTTGATTATGCGCAGCCAATGCTGCGGCCAGATAAACTGCGCCGGGACGTTCTGTTCCGTTAAAGCCCCAGATAGCTTTCGGGCGCATCGGATCCATGTCGATGGTTTCGCTACCGTAGCACCAGCATGGGGTAACAGTAATCGTCACGCCTACGTTCAGGCTGCTGAATTTTTCTTCACAGGCGGCAGATTCAGCCATCCCGGCAATGCAAGTGTCGGCAATCACACATTCAATTTGTGCACCACAGGCGTGACGAAGTTTCTCTGTGATCAGCGCAGCAGTGGCTTTAGCCATATTCATGGTTTGCTCTTCGAGCGATTCACGAACACCCATACGGCGCCCATCAATCACCGGACGAATTCCAATTTTCGGTAAGCTATTTTTGTTCATTCGAGGTTCCTCATCTCACTTTATGCCGTGCTGCAAAAGCGGATGTTGAACACCACCGTCGCAGTTGGCTGAATAACCCATTTTTGCTAACTCGAGTTAGCTTAGGTATTAGAGAGTTTTTTGCACAACTTTTTTGTTGTGGAACTGTGAGAGGCTTCACGAGAAGTGGTTAAAATTCGATCTGCGTCAAATAAACCAGGACGGGTATTTTCAATAAATTCTTTTTAAATTAATTGGTTGTAATAAATTGTCTGTTCAGCGTCACAGTTTTAAACCAAATGATTTGGCTATTTTGAGTAGCTAAAATAGCTTTAAAAGGCACTTCGCTAACTCGAGTTAGCATAATTGATAAAACGCATATGAACTTATAGGTAGTATTCGCATTAACGGTGACGATGGCTTCCTGGCAACGTTTTGCGCCTGATTCACTGATTGCAGTTTCTGTATATTGAGGAAAGCAGCAATGTCTGAAACATTTTTACAGATGAGTCATATTACGAAACGTTTTCCCGGCGTATTAGCGTTGAGTAATGTGGATTTTGCTTTACGCAAAGGAGAGGTTCATGCGCTGCTGGGTGAGAATGGCGCAGGAAAGTCTACGTTGATGAAGATTTTATCCGGTGTTTATCAGCCTGATGAAGGGGATATTATTTTTGAGGGACAACCTGTTACTTTTGCGAACCCGTTAAGTGCACAAAGCGCAGGTATCACCATCATTCACCAGGAGTTTAACCTTTTCCCTGAACTCACGGTGGAAGAAAATATATTTATTGGCAGGGAGTTTTGCAAAAATAATCGCTGGCGTCTGGATGAAAAACAACAGCGACAGGCAGCTATCGATATTTTGCAAAAATTAAACCTGAATATCTCTCCAGAAACGCTGGTGGCCGATCTGACCGTCGCGCAACAACAAATGGTTGAGATTGCTAAAGCGATATCGGTGAATGCCAAGATTCTTATTATGGATGAACCGACGGCAGCACTGACTGAAACGGAAATTGACAGCTTATTTCAGGTAACTCGTTTGCTGAAAGAACAGGGAACGGGCATTGTTTATATCTCGCACAGATTAGAGGAACTGGCGCTGATCGCCGATCGCGCGACGGTGATGCGGGATGGTCAGTTTATTGCCACTGTGGATTATGATGCGGTTAAAATTAGCGATCTGATTGCCATGATGGTTGGGCGCGATCTTGGCAATATCTATCCTCGCCGCGAACCTTTGGCTCAACGCAAACCGGTGTTGGAAGTAAGCGGTCTGACGCGCAATGGCGTATTGAACAATATTGATTTCACTCTGTATCAGGGCGAAATTTTGGGCTTCGCCGGTCTGATGGGGGCAGGACGTACTGAGCTGGCGCGGGCGATTTTTGGTGCGGATCCCATTGATGGCGGAACCCTCAAGCTGAACGGTAACGTGACGGTAATTAAAGATATTCCTGATGCTATCAAACAGGGTATCAGCTATTTAACCGAGGACAGGAAAAAAGAGGGGCTGGCATTAGGACTGTCCGTTGAGCGCAATATTATGTTGGGCAATTATCCTGAGTATTCCGATCGTTATGGCAACGTGGACAGCAAACGTTGTCAGAAAACCAGCGAAGAACAGGTGAAAGCCCTACGCATTAAAACACCACATTTAGAACAGGCTGCTCTGAATTTAAGTGGTGGTAATCAGCAGAAAATTATTATTGCCAGATGGGTGTGTAAAGACACCGATATTCTCATCTTTGATGAACCCACTCGCGGTATTGATGTGGGTGCCAAACTTGAGATTTATGAATTAATGAATCGACTGGTGGCAAAAGGGAAGTCAATTATCATGATCTCCTCTGAATTACCGGAAGTGCTGGGTATGTGCGATCGCATTTTAGTGATGCGTAATGGACGTATTACCGGGGAGTTAGCTTCTGATGACGCCACACAAGAAAAAATCATGCAATATGCGACGTTAGAGGACTAATTTATGACTATCTCTGTAACCTCTTCAGACAGCAATAATAAGAAAATAAAAATTAACAAAGAACTTTTAATGCGCCTTGCGCCGCTTTTGAGTCTGATTATTTTAGTAATATTTTTTAGCTTTGGTTCGCCATTTTTCTTTAACACTGAAAACATCATGACAATCGCTCTGCAAACTTCAGTGATTGGCATTATGGCGATTGGCGTTACCTTCGTCATTATCACGTCAGGAATCGACCTTTCTCTTGGCTCGGTGGTGGCCTTTTCGGGTGTTGCGGTGGGCATCAGCGCCACGCTGGGATTGCCTCTGCCCGTATGTATTCTGGCCGGGGTGCTGGCCGGTGGATTATGCGGCTATATCAATGGTCTGCTGGTCACCAAAATGACTATCCCACCTTTTATCGCCACGCTGGGCCTGATGATGTCCGTCAGAGGCATCAATATGGTGATGACAGATGGTCGTGCGATTTATTTCGCTGATTACCCCACCTTCAAAATGCTGGCCCAGGGACGTTTGTTCGATGTGTTGCCTTATCCCGTTTTTTACCTGGTGGTGGTGGCGCTAATCGCCGCCTACATCCTGAAGAAAACGGTGATTGGTCGCTATGTTTACGCTGTGGGTAGCAATGAGGTGGCCGCACATCTTTCCGGTATTAAAGTTCAACGCGTCAAAATTTTCGTCTACGCCTTTTGCGGTCTGCTGACCGGGATCGCCGGCGTTATTCTGGCCTCACGTCTGAACTCTGGTCAGCCAACGGTTGGCGTGGGTTATGAACTGGAAGCCATCGCGGCGGTTGTTATTGGCGGTACGAGCCTGATGGGAGGAATTGGCACCATCGGCGGGACTATCATCGGCGCATTCATTATGAGCGTGTTGAAAAATGGTCTGAACCTGATGGGGGTTTCCCAGTTCTGGCAAATGGTGGCCATGGGCGTGGTGGTCATTGCTGCGGTTTATCTCGATACATTACGCAAAAAAATTCGTTGATTTACGCTCCCGGAAGTCACGGGGCATCATAACCCTGACGTTTAGGGTGACTCACTCAGAACGGAGTAAAACAATGAGAACCAGGAATTTTGTCTATGCGTTATCCCTGCTGGCCTGTATGACATCCAGCGTATTGGCTAAAGATATGAACCTTCCGGTGGTCAGTAAAGGTTTCCAGCATGAATTCTGGCAAACCGTAAAAATGGGGACGGAAGCGGCAGCAAAAGAGTCGGGTGATAAAACCAGCTATGTCGGCCCGGCGGATGAAACTCAGATTGCCGAGCAGATTCAGCTAGTTGAAAACGCGATGGCGCAAAAACCCAATGGGCTATTGCTGGCAGCGTTAGATGCCAATGCGCTGGCGCCATTAGTTGAGACCGCAAATTCACGCGGCATTAAAGTTGTGACGTTTGACTCCGGCGTGAATTCCGATATTCCAGTGAGCTTTGTCGCCACGAATAACCGTAAAGCCGGTGCTGAAGCGGCGGATGCACTGGCTGCGGAAGTGGGCAGCAAAGGTAAAGTGGGCATTATTGCGCACGTAGCGGGGACCTCCTCAGCGATTGAGCGTTCGGAAGGGTTTATTGCCCGCATGAAGGAGAAATACCCGGAAATCCAGGTGCTACCGGTCCAGTACAGCGATGGCGATCCGCAAAAAGCGATGGATAAAACCATCGATATGATCCAGGCCAACCCTGATATTGCAGGGATTTATGGCACCAATGAAGGCTCAACGCTGGGCGTAGCAAACGCCATTGATAGTCAAAACCTGAAAGGCAAAGTGAAAGTGATTGGTTTTGATAGCACCGAGGCAATCATTGCTTTCCTGAAGTCTGGGGTCATTCAGGGCTTTGTCGTGCAGGACGCTTATCAGATTGGCTACCAGGGTATCAAGACACTAAATGCAGCGGTATCGGGTCAGTCTGTACCGAAAGAAATTGATATTCCGGTTAAATTCGTTAATGCGAAGAACATTGACACCCCGGAAATTGACAAGCTGTTACACCCATTTGGTAAAAAATAACCCCGTTGGGGCGAAGTGCTCGCCCCATCATTCGCCAGCGTCAGGGAGTTACTATGGGCAGTGGATATTTCCTCGGTGTGGATGTCGGTTCCGCCAGCGTCAGGGCTGGTGTCTTTGATGCCAGTGGCAAACGGCTGGCTTTTGCGACATATGCCATCTCGCAGTTTCGACCCGGTCCTGAGCGGGTTGAGCAGTCATCTGCAGAAATCTGGCAGCAGGTTTGCCATGCAGTGAAGGAGGCGGTGTCGTCATCCGGGGTTCGCATTGAGGAGATCCGCGCATTGGGATTTGATGCCACCTGTTCATTGGTGGCACTGGATGAACAGGGGCGGGGCCTGGCGGTTTCACCAGGCGAACCATCAGACCATAACATCATCATGTGGATGGATCATCGTGCGGCGCAGGAGACGCAACGTATAAACGCCACGCAGGATCCGGCTCTGCGCTACGTTGGCGGTGAAGTCAGCGTCGAAATGGAGCTTCCTAAAGTACTGTGGTTGAAAAACCATTTTCCAGCCACCTGGCAGAGTGCGTATCGCTTCTACGATCTGGCGGACTTTCTGGTCTCTAAAGCTACCGCCTGTGATGTTGCTGGTCTGTGCACGCTGACGTGTAAATGGAACTATCTGGCACATGAACAACGCTTTAGCCACTCTTTGCTTGACGCTGTTGAGCTAACGGATTTGTTGGGCAAAATCCCGTCGCGGATCCTGCCGCCAGGCGCTGCCGTTGGAACGCTTAGCGCCGATGCGGCCCAGGCGCTGGGGCTGACGACTGCAGTGGTCGTCGCCAGCGGAATGATTGATGCCCATGCGGGCGGAGTAGCGCTTGCCGGTGTTGAGCCTGAGGGGACGTTGGCGTTGATCAGCGGAACGTCAAATTGCCATATGCTGTGCAGCGAGCAGGAAATTCATACACCTGGTGTATGGGGGCCGTACTGGTCAGCCATGCTGCCAGGCTACTGGCTGACAGAAGGGGGGCAAAGTGCCGCTGGGGCGTTAGTCGACTGGACGCTTCAGGAGTCAGGAGCCAGCGCGGCGCTATTTCACAAGGCTGAGGCGCGGGGTTGCCATCCCATCGTTTTAGTTAATGAATGGGTTGCCGCACTTGAGGCGCAGGAGTCAGAGCCTGGTCGTTATTTGCATGTGCTGGCCGATCACCACGGCAATCGTTCACCGCGCGCGCGACCCGATGCCCGGGGGAGTGTTTGCGGTTTGACTCTTGAGCGAGGCGAGATGCAGGTTGCTCGTCTGTACCTGGCGACATTACAGGCGATCGCCTGCGGTACGCGGCATATTATGGAAGTGATGCGCGAAAACGGTCACACCATTTCCCGACTGACGCTGTGCGGCGGCGCAACGCATAATCCACTGTGGTTGCGAGAATATGCCGATGCCACCGGATGCGATATTCATCTGATGCAGGAAGAGGATGCGGTGACGTTAGGTGCGGCCATCACCGGCGCGGTTGCCTGCGGCGCGTGGGAAAATATTCCATCTGCATGCCAGGCGATGGTTCGATCAGGCGAGGTGATTAAGGCTAACCCGGCACGGCGCAACTTCTATGACCGCAAATATCAGGCTTATCTGATGATGTGGGATCAGCAGCAGGCGATTAACCAACTTATGCAGTAAGACAAAAGTTTAAAATACTTTTATGATTGTAGATTGACGTTTTTGGATGTGAACTGGGGCATATAAATGGCTAAAACAGTAGAACAGATAGCCAGCGATCTGAATTTATCGGTTACGACCGTACGACTGGTGCTGAACGGGAAAGCAGAGCAATATCGAATCAGTGTCAAAACCCAAACGCGTATTAATGAATATGTCGAGCGCTATGGTTACGTCATTAACCATTCAGCACGCAGCCTGAAATTGAATAAAACGGATACGTTGGGATTGATTGTGCCCAATATTTCCAACGTGTTTTTTGCCACACTCGCAGAAAAACTTGAGCAACGTTGTCGTCGTTCCGGTTATCAGCTAACGATTAGCTGTACCTATGACGATGTTGATTACGAAAATAAACTGACCAAAGCGTTAATAGCTCGCAATGTCGATGGCCTTTTTATTGTTCCCTCAACATTAGAGAATCAGCAGCACCATTTACGTCAGGTCAGAAAACCGATGGTGTTACTTGACCGTGATTTTAAGTATACCGATAACGCTCTGGTAGAAAGCCATAACATTTTGGGCGGCGAAAAATTGACGCAAAGTTTGTTTGACGCTGGAAAGTCGCCGATCTGGTTTTTGGTGGGAGATACCGGATTACCCAGCATCGGCGACCGTTTACAAGGTTATCTTAATGCATTGAACATGCATAGCGATTGGGTGCGCGAAGGGCCGGACAACACGCCCGAGGGTGGTTATCGACTGATGGATGAGTTGATCGGCGAACAGGGTTGTCCACAGGCATTTATCGCCTCATCATTACCCGTACTGGAGGGGGCCATTAACGCTATTCGTAATCGTTTTGGCACAATTCCACCTGAAATTAACATTGGGACATTCGATGAACACCCAATGCTGGGATTCCTCGCCAATAATGTCTGGTCAATGCAGCAGGATGAAAATGTTTGGGCGGAAAAAGCGTTCGATATGATGATGAGTGCTATTGATGACCAGCCAATTAAAGAAACTGTAAAAGTTGAGATGAAACTTATTAAGCGCGTAAGACAACCTTAATACGCCGCTATAAATAAATCGGCCTACTGAACCTGAATATATACGTTCAGTGGCTGCCTGTATCTGAAACCTGACCCGTCTTACTCTGCGGCTGCATTTTTCGCAATAAAGACGAGGGGAAACTGTACCCGGAGAATCATTATGGAAAGAATGCGTTTGTCGCGAGAAATCATTGAAACCTGCCTTGAAATGACCAGCCTTGGATTGAATCAGGGGACGGCGGGAAATGTGAGTGCGCGTTATGAAAATGGGATGCTGATCACGCCCAGCGGTATTCCTTACGAAAGACTTACTGAAAATATGATCGTGTATGTAGATAACGACGGGAAATATGATAAAGGACAATTACCCTCCAGTGAATGGCGTTTTCACCTGGCGGCATATCAGACGCGTCCGGATGCCAATGCGGTTGTCCATAACCATGCCGTACATTGCACGGCCGTTTCTATTCTTAATCGCCCTATCCCGGCAATTCACTACATGATTGCGGCGGCTGGGGGGAACTCTATTCCGTGTGCGCCTTATGCGACGTTTGGTACACGAGAGCTGTCAGAGCATGTGAGCGTCGCCCTGAAAAACCGTAAGGCAACGCTTTTACAGCACCATGGGTTGATTGCTTGTGAAGCGAATTTGGAAAAAGCACTGTGGTTGGCGCATGAAGTGGAAGTTCTGGCCCGCCTTTATCTGAGCACGCTGGCGATTGTTGACCCGGTGCCGGTGCTGGATGACGAGGAGATCGCCATTGTGCTGGAGAAATTCAAATCTTACGGATTACGCATTGAAGAGTAATTTCGCATAGCGAAAAGGAGAAATACGATGGCGAACAGAATGATTCTGAACGAAACGGCATGGTTTGGCCGGGGAGCTGTTGGTGCATTAACCGATGAAGTCATCCGTCGTGGTTATCGCAAGGCGTTGATTGTGACTGATAAAAATCTGGTGCAGTGCGGCGTTGTCGATAAGGTGACTTCCCGAATGGATGCTGCTGGTCTGGCATGGGAAATCTATTCAGGCGTTATTCCTAACCCAACCATTGCGGTGGTGCAGGAAGGGTTGGGTGTCTTTAAGCAAAGCGGCGCAGACTATCTGATCGCCATCGGCGGAGGCTCCCCTCAGGATACCTGTAAAGCGATTGGCATTATCAATAATAACCCTGAGTTTGCGGATGTACGCAGCCTTGAAGGGTTATCGCCAACGCGCAACCCGAGCGTGCCGGTTATGGCTATCCCCACCACCGCGGGAACGGCAGCGGAAGTGACCATTAACTACGTGATCACTGACGAAGAAAATCGGCGTAAGTTTGTTTGTGTCGACCCCCATGACATCCCACAGGTAGCGTTCATTGATGCTGACATGATGGACGGCATGCCAGCGGCGCTAAAAGCCGCCACCGGAGTGGATGCCCTGACCCATGCTATTGAGGGGTACATTACGCGGGCTGCGTGGGCGCTTACCGATGCGCTGCACATTAAAGCCATTGAAATGATAGCCGGGGCATTACGTGGTTCCGTTGCGGGCGATACCCAGGCCGGGGAAGCGATGGCGCTGGGCCAGTACGTGGCCGGGATGGGCTTTTCCAACGTTGGTCTGGGATTAGTGCATGGAATGGCACACCCGTTAGGTGCGTTTTATAACACGCCGCACGGCGTAGCAAATGCCATTTTGCTGCCGCACGTGATGCGCTATAACGCCGAATTCACCGGGGAAAAATTCCGCGATATCGCCCGGGTGATGGGAGTTAAGGTTGAAGGACTGACGCTGGCTGAGGCACGTAAAGCGGCAGTGGATGCCGTCTTCGCCCTTAACCGCGATGTAGGGATCCCACTGCATTTACGCGATGTTGGCGTACGTAAAGAGGATATTCCTGCGCTGGCGCAGGCGGCATTGGACGATGTTTGTACCGGGGGAAATCCGCGTGAAGCGAACCTTGGAGATATCGTTGAGCTGTACCACACCGCCTGGTAATTTTTCAGCGTGACGGCGTGAAAGCCTTATCCGGCCTACCGGGGTGTTCGACGTGTAGGCCAGATAAGCACAGCGCCATTCGGCAACAGACCTATCGCACCAACCGTAATTGCTGCAGGTTTCCGTCGATATGTAAGTCCGTTTGCAGCCGTGCGATATCGCGACACAGAAACGCCATCTCTTGGTGCATCTCTAGTTTCTTGCGCCACTTGTCCGGTACTTCATCAAGATGCGCGTAAATGCCTTCCAGATGTTGAAACTGTACGAGCAGCTGCGTGGCGCTTTTGGGACCAATACCTGCAACCCCCGGAACTTTCGAACTGCTGATCCCGGCCAGTCCCCAGTGATCAGGCAACTGCTGCGGCAGCACGCCAAACTCTTTCTCAATAAACGGTGCATCCAGCCAGCGCTTCTGGAAGTAGTCACGAATACGCAGCGTCGGGGAGAGCAACTGACAATAGCCTTTATCGGTTGAGACGATGGTAGCCTGATGTCCCGCCTGGCTCACTTTAACCGCCAGGGTTGCGGCTAAATCATCGGCTTCATTCCCGCTGGAGACCCAGCAACAGACGCCGCGCTGTTCAAAAGCGGCGCGTAAGGCGGGCATTTCCTGGTGCAATTCATCAGGCATCGGGGGGCGACCGGCTTTGTAGTCAGGCAACCGTTGGTGACGCCAGCCGCTGTTGCGCGCTTCATCATCGAATACCGCCACGGCGTGCGTAGGCTGACTGTGCACAATCAGCTGATCGAGCGCGTGCTGGCACGTCTCTACGCAGGGTGAGCCCTGTACGGCGTGAATGCGGCGGATAAGATTCAGTGCATCGACAATGAGCAGGTGGACGGCCACGGTGTTCTCCCTAACAAATAAGTTTGTAGGGTAACATTCACGGCGAGGGGAGGCGAGTGTTGCGAAATAGCGTTATCCGTAGGCCGGATGGCGGCGAGCGCCTCATCCGGCCTACAGATCCTGAAACGTGGTGGGACTTAGTCGCAGGTGACAATCTTCATCGCCAGACCGCCGCGAGATGTTTCACGGTATTTGGCGTTCATGTCTTTACCGGTTTCGTACATGGTCTCGATGACTTTATCAAGGCACACGCGCGGTTCGCTGGTACGGCGCAGCGCCATACGTGCGGCGTTCACTGCTTTAACCGAAGCAATGGCGTTACGCTCAATGCACGGTACCTGTACCTGGCCGGCAACCGGATCGCAGGTCAGACCCAGGTTATGTTCCATACCGATTTCCGCCGCGATGCACACCTGCATTGGGCTACCGCCCAGCAGTTCAGCCAGACCGGCCGCAGCCATGGAGCAGGCAACGCCGACTTCACCCTGACAGCCCACTTCGGCGCCAGAGATAGAGGCGTTCATCTTGTACAGTGAACCAATGGCGCTCGCGACCAGCATGTAGCGTGCCAGCGAGTTAGCGTTCACTTCGCGGATAAACTTGTCGTAGTACGCCAGCACGGCAGGAACAATCCCGCATGCGCCATTAGTTGGCGCCGTAACCACGCGTCCACCGGCAGCGTTTTCTTCGTTCACGGCCAGCGCGAACATGTTGATCCAGTCAACAACCGCCATCGGATCAGTGGTGGTTTTGTCGCTGCTGACCAGCATACGACGCAGCGCCGCCGCGCGACGTGGAACGCGCAGTTTGCCCGGCAATACACCTTCGGTGGTGATGCCGCGCTCAATCCCGCTGCGCATGACGTCCCAGACGTTGGCGAAGTGTTGTTCCAGCTCTTCTTTGCTGTGCAGCGCCAGTTCGTTTTGCATCATCAGACCGGAAAGCGACAGGCCGGTTTCCTGGCAATGACGTTGCAAATCAGCCGCAGATTTATACGGATACGGCACGTTTACCGGAGAGTTGTTCGGTAAACCAAAATGTTCTTCATCAACGATGAACCCACCGCCAATGGAATAGTAAGTCTGGCTATAAATGGCTTTTTCGCCCGCCAGTGCGGTAATACGCATCCCGTTTTCGTGCAGGGACAGATTGTCCGCATGGAAATTCATGCACTTGTCGACCGGGAACTCGACCTCATGTTGACCGTCCGCCAGCAGCAAACGTCCATGAGTATTCACATCCTGGATAAAGGCCGGGATGGCATCAATGTCTACGGTATCCGGCAGATTACCCGCCAGGCCCATAATAATCGCGATGTCGGTATGGTGACCTTTCCCCGTCAGAGACAAGGAGCCATAGACATCAACCACTACGCGGGTTACGTCAGTGAGAATTCCGCGTGCAATCAGGTCATCCGTGAATTGTTTGCCTGCTTTCATCGGGCCAACAGTGTGGGAGCTGGAAGGGCCAATGCCGATTTTGAAAATATCGAATACGCTAATCATGAGGCGTCCATTGTGTATCGAGGTGCGCCGCCCCGAGGAGCGGCGCAGGGGAATTAACTGAACAGAGAGTAGAAAATAGCGGAGATAGCGATCAGGCCCATAATCACAACGAAGACGTTGCTGATATGGCCGCTGTATTTACGCATTGCCGGTACTTTCTGAATTGCATACATCGGCATCAGGAACAGAATCATCGCGATGATAGGGCCACCCAGGGTTTCAATCATACCGAGGATACTTGGGTTCAGCGTCGCCACAATCCAGGTGGTTACCAGCATGAACAGCGCAGTGATTTTGTTCAGTTTGTTGATTTCGATGGTTTTGCCTTTGCCGCGCAGAGACTTAATTACCATACCGTTGAAACCTTCACGTGCGCCCAGGTAGTGGCCGAGGAAGGATTTGGTGATAGCGATAATCGCGATGATCGGTGCCATCCAGGCAATGATCGGCGCGTTAAAGTGGTTTGCCAGGTAAGACAGGATAGAGATGTTCTGCTCTTTCGCTGCGGCCAGATCCGCTGGGGTCAGGCTAAATACGCAGCTGAAGACGAAGAACATAACGGTCAGCACCATCATGATGTGAGCGAATGCCAGAATCTTAGAGCATTTCTTCTCAGCTTCATCACCGTATTCTTCACGCTTCGCCACGGCGAAGGAGGAGATGATTGGTGAGTGGTTGAAGGAGAATACCATTACCGGAATTGCCAGCCACAGGGTCAACAGCAGTCCGTTGCCGGTGGTTGCTGCAGAGTCAAAGGACAGGGTTTCCAGAACTGCACCGCTCCACTGAGGGATCAGGTACAGCGCCAGCAGCATCAGGGCGGCAACAAACGGGAATACCAGGATGCTCATCGCCTTCACGATCATCTGCTCACCGAAACGCACGATGGTCATCATGCCGACAATCAGGATCAGAGACAGGATTGCGCGCGGCGGCGGCGTAATTGCCAACTGGTGGGTCAGGAAGCTTTCGACGGTGTTGGTGATTGCTACGCTGTAGACCAACAGAATTGGGTAGATAGCGAAGAAGTAGAGCAGGGTAATCAGTTTACCTGCGCCTACACCAAAGTGTTCTTCTACAACTTCAGTAATGTCTTCACCCGGATTTTTACCGGACAGCACGAAGCGAGTCAGGCCGCGGTGTGCAAAGAAGGTCATTGGGAAAGCAAGGATCGCCATGATGATCAGCGGAATCATACCGCCTACGCCTGCGTTAATCGGCAGGAACAATACACCCGCGCCAATCGCCGTGCCGTAAAGGCCCAGCATCCACATGGTATCTGTCTTGCGCCATGCGCTGCGGGTCTGGCCCGTAACGATAGTGCTGGTTTGAGTGTTTTCCATCTATTTCTCCTGGAGGAAGCTTAAAAAGTCGGGTTTGGGATCAATCCAATGAGAAAATACCCGACTGTAAATCGAAATTCGTTGAGCGATTTTTTATATAATTTTTCGCCGTAATAATTTGCGGGCGGAAAGATACATTTTAGTAATGAATGTATCAGTGATCGCGATCCCAAATGCAATAATCCACCTTTTATGTGGATAAATTTGGACCATTAATCTGTTAAAAAATAGTCAAAGCGAATTTACGGGCGCGAAGGCTAACATTAACGACATATATCATGAAAGCGAAGGCGCGAAGATACGAGCGTTACGCTGTAAAAACTGTTGTTTTTAGAGGATTTTGGCGACTAATAATAATTTCCTAAGATAAATCACGGTTGGGTTTTAAAGGTAATCGTTTGCGTAGCGCGCTATTTTTAATGAAACATCATCGGTATTTATATGATCGTCTGAGCTATGTGACTGGTATCACTAAAAAAAGCCGGGAGGCTGATGCGCCAAACCCGGCTTTGATATGGACAAAACTGTCACCGCGATAGCGTCTGCTGGCGGCTGTTGGAGGTTAGGCGCAAATCTCGTAGCAAGGGATATACGCGGAGCCTGGTAACTTCATACGATGCTGTGCAACAAAGCCCTGCAGGAGATCGTCCATGCGGCGCATCATTTCGCGGTCACCGTGGATTTTGTACGGTCCAAACTCTTCAATGGCGCGGATCCCGACTTCCTTCACGTTACCGGCTACAATCCCCGAGAACGCACGGCGCAGGTCTGCCGCCAGTACTTCCACAGGTTGGTCCGGGTACAGCTTCAGGTTAGCCATGTTTTCATGGGACGGCTCGAACGGCATCTGCAAATCAGGCGCGATACGAATCGACCAGTTAAAGCTGTAGGCATCACCGGTGTCACGGCGGTTCTCTTTCACCAGCGGCATCGCTTTTTTCATCAGACGAGCCACTTCTGCTGCATCGTCTATGATAATGCGATAGTGGCGACGCGCATCTTCCCCCAGCGTGTGCACGATAAATTCGTCCAGCACGCGGAAGTAATCGGCGCTCTCTTTTGGTCCAGTCAGGATCAGCGGTAAAACCTGATCTTTGTTGGCCGGGTTCATCAGGATCCCCAGCAGATACAGCAGTTCTTCTGCTGTCCCTACGCCGCCTGGGAAGATGATTATACCGTGGGCGATACGCACGAATGCTTCCAGACGTTTTTCAATGTCCGGCATGATGATCAGTTCGTTAACCAGCGGGTTAGGCGGCTCAGCGGCAATGATTGACGGTTCGGTCATACCGATAAAGCGGCTGTCTTTGTATCGTTGCTGGGCGTGACCGACCGCAGCGCCTTTCATTGGCGCTTCCATCGCCCCCGGACCACAGCCGGTACAGATGTTCAGTTCGCGCAGGCCCAACTGGGTACCAACGCGACGGGCGTACAGGTACTCATTTTCGTTGATTGAGTGACCCCCCCAGCAGACGACCATGTTCGGCGCTTCACCCACGTGTAGCGCCCGGGCATTGCGCAGGATAGAGAATACCAGGTTGGTAATATGCACCGAGCTTTCGAGATCCAGATGCTGAAAGCGACCGGCGTTATGGATCTGGCCATTGACGAACAGAATGTCGCGCAGCACAGCAAACAGGTTGGCCTGCAGTGCGCGAATAATGCGTCCATCAACAAACGCATCTTCAGGCGGGTTGATCAGTTCCAGCTTTACGCCCCGTTCGCGGCGCAGCACGTTAATGTCGAAACTTTCAAAGCGTGACAGCAGCTCTTTGCTGTTGTCGGTCAAACTGCCGGAGTTCAGAACGGCAAGCGAACAGTTACGAAACAGTTGATACAGGTCGCTGCTGGCCGTGCGTTTAAGCATATCGACTTCCAGCTGCGACAACATGTCCATTGAGCCAAGCGGGCTAATATGTGTAATCAAGTAAACTCCTTATGGGACGCAACACGTCATTCCCTGTTGATTACAATAGCCCTGGCTTATGACCTTTCACAACCTTGCGCGCGGAATCCGGCACGCAAAATTGAGAAAAAAGATTACTGACGTACCAGGCGCCCCGTTGCTGGGGTGAAATCGGTGTTGGTGCGCCATGGGTTAATGTCCAGGCCGCCACGTCGCGTGTAGCGTGCGTAAACGCTCAGTTTCTCCGGCTGGCAGAAGCGCAGAATGTCATTGAAAATGCGTTCCACGCACTGCTCGTGAAACTCATTATGGTGACGGAAGGAGACCAGATAACGCAGCAGCTTCTCGCGATCGATTTTTCGTCCGCGATACTGAATCTGTATGGAGCCCCAGTCCGGCTGGTGGGTGATCAAGCAGTTAGACTTCAGCAGATGGCTGACCAGCGTCTCTTCCACCGCTTTTTCACCGCCAACGGCATTTTCCAGATACTCTGTGCTGAACTGGTAGTTATCGATGACGATATCCTGATTGTCGATACAGGTGCCGTTAAAGTGGGCTATCGGTTGTCCTTCCAGTTCGTCAAGACGGTACAGCGCTACGCTGACATCACCCTGAGCACAAGCGCGCAGATCGTTTTCCAGCGTCTGGCGTACCGCATCCCAGGAATCAAAACGCGTCTGGTTAAAACTGTTCAGGTAAAGCTTAAAGCTTTTCGATTCGATCAGATTTACGCTGGTGTAATCCAGTTCTACATGACCGACCGCTACCTGCGGTAAACCGTTGGCATTCAGCCATGACAGTTCATATAGCGTCCAGATATCGGCACCGTGAAAAGGCAGATTATCGGCCTGTAAATCCAGTGGGTCGCGGTTCAGGCTGCGTGGAACGCCCTGCAGCAGGCTGGCATCGTAATTGTCACGGTAATCTGTTGATTTACCGAGAGTCAGGCCGTCAAGCGCCTGATGATTTTCATAAGAGGACATGTTTCACCGTCATAAACCAGATACACTATGCGACAAGTGTATCCTGGCTTTTGTGAAGAGAGAAATCAGTGGACGAATTGACAGCGCAGGCGTTGACAGCCTTTACGACACGTTATTGCGACGCATGGTACGAAAACAACAACAGCTGGCCCCTCAGCGATGAGCTGTATGGCGTACCTTCTCCGTGCATCATTTCTTCCACAGACGATGCGGTATTCTGGCAACCTCAGCCTTTTGTCGGCGAAAAAAACCTCAATGCGGTTGAACGCGCCTTTGATATCGTGATACAACCAGCCGTTCACGCTTTTTACACCACCCAGTTTGCCGGGGACATGCACGCGCAGTTTGCGGATGAAAAGCTAACACTGCTGCAAACCTGGAGCGAAGACGACTTCAGGCGCGTTCAGGAAAACCTGATTGGTCACCTGGTTACGCAAAAGCGCCTCAAGCTGTCGCCTACGCTTTTTATTGCCACCCAGGACAATGAGCTTGACGTCATTTCGGTGTGCAATCTCTCCGGTGAAGTGTGCAAAGAAACGCTGGGAACCCGTAAACGAACGGTGCTGGCGGACTCACTTGCGGAATTTCTCACTCAGCTTAAGCCAGTTCTGTAATCTAGATTGCCCTGAACCTTGTGAGAGATCTCTTACAAACCCTGTAGGACATTGCCAGGTAATAAGTAAAGACTTAATGAACGGATAAAATAATTATTCCTTATTATTCATAAAGTTAATGTTTTATTGTCAGCTTTTATACGAAAATAATCTTAAGGGAGTGTCTGTAAGCATCTTGTAAGACAAGGCGAAACAGGCGATTCTATATCTGTCGACAAGGAGTCGCACAACGAAGAGAACATCAGGATGATGGCTCTTCGGCAGGACACACCAGGACGGTGTTACAAGGACAGGCTTCAGGATGAAGCGAAGCGGAAAGCGCTGGATGCGTTAAGGGACACCTCCAGGATGGAGAATGAGAGCCGGTCAGGATGTTCGGCGGGTCAGGATGGCCAGGACACTTCAGGATGAAGTTTTCACATCGGGGTGATGTGAGCAGGATGCACGAGTTCAGGATGAACAAGGTCGCAAGACCACAGGAAAAGTTGTCACGGATGAGCAGGGAGCACTAAAAGTAGCTGGAACGCTGCGAAACGAACCGGGAGCACTGTTTTTACAGTGCTCCCTTTTTTTATTTCCCTTCACTAGTGCTATTCTTCGCGCCAGATTTTTCATCATTGAGGTTAATTTCATGACGACTCATGACCGTGTGCGCCAGCAGTTACACGCGCTTGAAGCGCTACTGCGTGAACATAATCACTGGCGGTTGGATGAGCCTGCAGAGCATCTGTTTACCAGCACGCAGCCTTTTTGTATGGATACCATGGAGCCGGTTGAGTGGCTGCAATGGGTATTGATTCCCCGCATGCATACGCTGATTGATAACGCTCAGCCGCTTCCGCAGGCTTTTGCCGTCGCACCGTATTACGAAATGGCGTTGGCAGCCGATCACCCGCAACGCGAAATTCTCCTGACGGTATTGCAGGAATTGGATGCACTGTTTACAAGTGATAACGCCTGATGCTGGAGATTCTGTATCAGGACGAATGGCTGGTCGCAGTTAACAAACCTTCGGGCTGGTTGGTTCACCGCAGTTGGCTCGACCGGGATGAGAAAGTGGTGGTGATGCAAACGGTACGCGACCAGATTGGTCAGCACGTTTTTACCGCCCACCGACTCGACAGACCGACTTCCGGAGTACTGCTGATGGGACTGTCCAGCGAAGCCGGGCGGTTGCTGTCCCAGCAATTTGAACATCATCAAATTCAGAAACGCTATCATGCGATTGTGCGTGGCTGGCTGATGGATGATGCCGTGCTGGATTACCCGCTGGTCGAAGAACTGGATAAGATCGCCGATAAATTTGCCCGTGATGATAAAGGCCCGCAGCCTGCCGTCACCCATTATCGCGGTTTGGCGACGGTTGAGATGCCGGTAGCGACCGGGCGTTATCCGACGACCCGTTACGGATTGGTGGAACTGGATCCTAAAACCGGTCGAAAACACCAGCTCAGACGTCATCTGGCGCACTTACGCCATCCGATTATCGGCGACAGTAAGCACGGTGATTTGCGGCAAAACCGCAGCGCCGCTGAGCACTTTGGCTGTCAGCGTTTGATGCTTCATGCCAGCCAGCTTGCGCTGACTCATCCTTTCACCGGGGAACCGCTGGTTATTCGCGCCGGGCTGGATGATGTCTGGATGCAGGCGCTATCACAGTTTGGCTGGCGTGGACTTCTCCCTGAGAATGAAAGGGTTGAGTTCAGCGGGCTGTCAGGTCAGGATGAGCAGATAGATTCTTAAGTCCCAGGAGATTACGGTTATGGCGGAAATTGGAATTTTTGTCGGCACGATGTACGGAAACGCGTTGCTTGTTGCCGAAGAGGCCGAAGCTATTTTGACGGCGCAGGGTCATAAAGCTACGGTGTTCGAAGATCCCGAGCTCAGCGACTGGCAGGCATATCAGGAAAAATATGTGCTGGTGGTGACCTCAACGACCGGACAGGGCGATCTGCCGGATAGCATCGTGCCGCTGTTTCAGGGGATCAAAGATAATCTCGGTTTCCAGCCAAATCTGCATTACGGGGTAATTGCGCTGGGTGACAGTAGCTATGTTAATTTCTGCAATGGCGGCAAGCAGTTCGATGCACTGTTGCAGGAACAAAGCGCCCACCGTGTTGGGGAAATGCTGCTGATTGACGCCAGCGAGCATCCTGAACCGGAAAGCGAATCCAATCCCTGGGTAGAAAACTGGGGAACCTTGCTTAAATAACCTTGCGCCCGGCAGCGCTTTGTTTGCAAGGGCCTGTTACTCTCTTTTGGATCGTAGGCCGGGTAAGGCGTTGCTACCCGGCAACAAAACGCCCACCAAACGCCAATTTCGTGAAGCATCTTCCATTCCCTTAGGCTTATGCCATAAACAACCTCATTCACCTCCCGCAATGTTGTGTTTTTGCACGGTGAGGGTAAGAGGCACTCCTTCATATACTTTTCCCGTCAGTTCCCGAAAAGGCAGCGAGTCAGAATAAAACGGCCCTGAGCTGTACCAAAACTGCCACACACTAACCTCTCATTCTGATCACCCTACAGGTGCTGTACAGAATGAACTGGCGAAAGCCAAGATTCAGGAGTGCAATAATGAGTTCATTAAGTCAGGCGGCGAGCAGCGCGGAAAAACGCACTAACGCTCGCTACTGGATAGTGGTGATGCTGTTTATCGTCACATCCTTCAACTACGGCGATCGCGCCACCTTATCCATCGCCGGCTCGGAGATGGCCAAAGATATTGGTCTGGATGCGGTAGGGATGGGGTATGTATTCTCCGCTTTTTCATGGGCCTATGTTATCGGTCAGATCCCCGGCGGCTGGTTGCTCGACCGCTTCGGTTCAAAACGTGTTTACTTCTGGTCCATTTTTATCTGGTCCATGTTTACCCTGCTGCAGGGCTTCGTCGATATCTTCAGCGGCTTCGGCATTATCGTTGCGCTGTTTACCCTGCGCTTCCTCGTGGGGTTAGCCGAAGCGCCATCCTTCCCTGGCAACAGTCGTATTGTGGCGGCGTGGTTCCCGGCGCAGGAAAGGGGCACGGCGGTCGCTATTTTTAACTCGGCGCAGTACTTTGCCACCGTGATCTTCGCGCCAATCATGGGCTGGTTGACCCACGAAGTGGGCTGGTCGCATGTGTTCTTCTTTATGGGCGGTCTCGGGATTGTTATCAGCTTTATCTGGCTGAAGGTGATTCATGAACCGAACCAACATCCGGGCGTAAACCAAAAAGAGCTGGACTACATTGCCGAAGGCGGAGCGCTGATCAATATGGATCAGGCGGCAGCCAAAGCCAAAGTGCCGTTCAGCGTGAAGTGGGGGCAGATCAAGCAACTGCTGGGCTCACGGATGATGATCGGTATTTATATCGGCCAATACTGCATAAACGCGCTGACCTACTTCTTTATCACCTGGTTCCCGGTTTATCTGGTACAGGCACGCGGTATGTCGATTTTGAAAGCCGGTTTTGTTGCCTCGGTTCCGGCCATTTGCGGATTCGCAGGCGGCGTACTCGGCGGCATTATTTCCGACTGGCTGATGCGCCGTACCGGTTCGCTGAATATCGCCCGTAAAACGCCAATCGTACTGGGTATGCTGTTGTCGATGGTGATGGTCTTCTGTAACTACGTCAACGTGGAGTGGATGATCATCGGCTTTATGGCGCTGGCCTTCTTCGGCAAAGGTATCGGTGCGTTGGGATGGGCGGTGATGGCCGATACTGCGCCAAAAGAGATCAGCGGTTTGAGCGGCGGTCTGTTCAATATGTTTGGCAACATCTCCGGTATCGTTACGCCAATTGCTATCGGCTACATCGTAGGTACCACTGGCTCGTTTAACGGTGCGTTGATTTACGTCGGGGTGCATGCGCTGATAGCTGTAGTGAGCTATCTGGTGCTGGTGGGTGATATTAAACGTATCGAACTGAAACCTGTCGCAGGGCAATGATGATGACAACACAATCGAGTCCCATTATTACCGATATGAAGGTCATTCCGGTGGCCGGTCATGACAGCATGCTGCTCAATATTGGCGGGGCGCATAACGCATACTTTACCCGCAATATCGTCGTGCTCACCGATAACGCCGGAAATACCGGCGTCGGTGAAGCGCCGGGCGGCGAAGTGATTTATCAGACGCTGGTGGACGCGATTCCACAAGTGTTGGGCCAGGAAGTCGCGCGCCTGAATAAGGTGGTTCAGCAGGTGCATAAAGGCAACCAGGCCGCTGATTTTGACACCTTTGGCAAAGGTGCCTGGACCTTTGAACTGCGGGTTAATGCGGTGGCCGCGCTGGAAGCCGCACTGCTCGACCTGCTGGGCAAGGCGCTGAACGTGCCGGTCTGCGAACTGTTAGGGCCAGGCAAGCAGCGCGATGCAGTCACCGTGCTCGGCTATCTGTTCTACGTGGGAGATCGCAGCAAAACCGATCTGCCGTATCTGGACAGCACGCCGGGTAACCATGAGTGGTATCACCTGCGTCACCAGCAGGCGATGAACAGTGAGGCGGTGGTACGTCTGGCTCAGGCTTCGCAGGATCGCTACGGCTTTAAAGATTTCAAACTCAAAGGCGGTGTGCTGCCTGGCGAGCAGGAAATCGACACCGCTCGCGCGTTGAAACAATGTTTCCCGGATGCGCGTATTACGGTCGATCCTAACGGTGCCTGGCTACTGGATGAAGCTATCTCCTTGTGTAAAGGGCTGAACGATGTTCTGACTTACGCCGAAGATCCGTGCGGCGCAGAACAGGGCTTTTCTGGCCGCGAAGTGATGGCCGAGTTCCGCCGTGCAACCGGTCTGCCGGTAGCAACGAATATGATAGCCACCAACTGGCGTGAGATGGGCCATGCGGTGATGCTCAACTCGGTAGATATTCCACTGGCCGATCCGCACTTCTGGACCCTTTCCGGCGCGGTACGCGTGGCACAGCTATGCGATGACTGGGGACTGACCTGGGGCTGCCACTCTAACAATCATTTTGATATTTCCCTGGCGATGTTCACCCACGTCGGTGCCGCTGCGCCGGGCAACCCAACGGCGATCGACACCCACTGGATCTGGCAGGAGGGCGATTGCCGCCTGACCAAAAATCCGCTGGAGATTAAACACGGAAAAATTGCGGTACCCGACGCGCCCGGCCTGGGCGTGGAACTGGACTGGGATCAGGTACAGAAAGCGCATGAAGCCTATAAGGCGCTGCCCGGCGGCGCGCGTAATGACGCAGGCCCGATGCAGTATCTGATCCCTGGATGGACTTTTGACCGTAAACGTCCCGTTTTCGGCCGCCACTAATTTTGAATAAGGACTTAATTATGAGCGCACAATTTACTACCCCAGTCGTAACCGCGATGCAGGTGATCCCGGTTGCGGGCCATGACAGCATGCTGATGAATCTGAGCGGCGCACATGCCCCGTTCTTCACGCGTAATATTGTGATTATCAAAGATAACTCCGGTCATACCGGCGTGGGTGAGATTCCCGGCGGCGAAAAAATTCGTCAGACCCTGGAAGATGCCATTCCGCTGGTGGTGGGCAAAACGTTAGGTGAATACAAAAACGTACTGAATGCGGTCCGCAATACCTTTGCCGAGCGTGATGCCGGTGGCCGTGGTTTGCAGACCTTCGATTTACGTACCACTATTCATGTGGTTACCGGGATCGAAGCGGCCATGTTGGATCTGCTGGGTCAGCATCTGGGCGTTAACGTCGCATCTCTGCTGGGCGACGGTCAGCAGCGTAGCGAAGTTGAAATGCTGGGTTACCTGTTCTTCGTCGGTAACCGTAACGCGACGCCGCTGCCGTATCAGAGCCAGCCGGATGAGAAATGCGACTGGTATCGCCTGCGTCATGAAGAGGCGATGACCCCGGATGCAGTGGTGCGCCTGGCGGAAGCCGCATATGAGAAATATGGTTTCAACGATTTCAAACTGAAAGGCGGGGTGTTGGCCGGGGAAGAAGAAGCGGAATCTATTGTGGCGCTGGCGAAACGCTTTCCACAGGCACGTGTCACGCTCGATCCCAATGGCGCGTGGTCGCTGAATGAGGCGATTAAAATTGGTAAATACCTGAAAGGATCGCTGGCTTATGCGGAAGATCCGTGCGGCGCCGAGCAGGGGTTCTCAGGCCGTGAAGTCATGGCGGAATTCCGTCGTGCTACCGGTTTGCCGACCGCCACCAACATGATCGCCACCGACTGGCGTCAGATGGGACATACGCTGTCGTTGCAGTCCGTGGATATCCCGCTGGCGGATCCGCACTTCTGGACTATGCAGGGTTCTGTCCGCGTTGCGCAGATGTGTCATGAGTTTGGGCTGACCTGGGGCTCGCACTCTAACAACCACTTTGATATTTCGCTGGCGATGTTTACTCATGTTGCGGCGGCGGCGCCGGGCAAAATTACCGCTATCGATACCCACTGGATCTGGCAGGAAGGCAATCAACGCCTGACCAAAGAGCCGTTTGAAATCAAAGGCGGCATGGTGCAGGTACCGGCGAAGCCGGGTCTGGGCGTGGAGCTGGATATGGATCAGGTTATGAAAGCTCATGAGCTGTATCAGCAACATGGACTGGGAGCGCGCGATGATGCCATGGGAATGCAGTATCTGATCCCGAACTGGACGTTTGATAATAAGCGTCCGTGCATGGTACGCTAAGCGAACTGGGACCGCTCCCACAAAGGGGCGGTTTTTCTCCTGGTGTATGCTTAACACAGTCAACATGCGTAAGGATGCTTTATGAAAATAGTAATCGCACCGGATTCCTATAAGGAAAGTTTGAGTGCGCTTGAAGTGGCAACGGCTATTGAGCTGGGATTTCGTGAGATCTGGCCTGAGGCGAATTACGTGAAGATCCCGGTCGCGGATGGCGGTGAGGGAACGGTCGAAGCGATGGTTGCCGCAACGCAAGGCCACCTTGTGCATGTTGATGTTACCGGCCCTCTGGGTAAAACGATTCAGGCATTTTATGGTTTATCCGGGGATGAGCGTTCGGCGTTTATCGAAATGGCGGCCGCCAGCGGACTGGAGCAGGTTCCCGCAGGTTTACGCGATCCGCTGAAAACGACCTCCTGGGGAACCGGGGAGCTAATCCGTCATGCGCTGGACGCGGGCGTTGAACATATCATTATCGGCATTGGCGGCAGCGCCACCAATGATGGCGGTGCCGGGATGGTGCAAGCGCTGGGAGCAAAATTACTGGATGCGCAAAATAACGATATTGCTCATGGCGGGACTGGCCTTGAATCACTCGCCCGGATTGATATTTCTCAGCTAGACCCGCGTCTTGCCGCGTGCCGTATTGAAGTGGCCTGCGATGTGACTAATCCGTTGACCGGTGAAGAGGGGGCCTCTGCGGTCTTCGGTCCGCAAAAGGGGGCGACGCCGGAGATGATTCTTCGTCTTGATCGGGCGCTCACGCATTATGCGCAACTCATTGCCCGCGATCTGGACGTCAACGTGCTGGAACTGGCGGGTGGTGGCGCGGCTGGTGGTATGGGGGCGGCACTGTATGCGTTTTGCGGTGCGCAGTTACGCTGCGGTATTGAGGTCGTGACGGATGCGTTACACCTCGACGACTGCGTTGCGGATGCGGATTTAGTGGTCACGGGTGAAGGACGTATCGACAGCCAGACCATTCACGGTAAGGTTCCGGTTGGCGTGGCGAAGGTGGCAAAGCGTTACAACAAACCGGTTATCGGCATTGCTGGCAGCCTGACGGCTGATGTCGGTGTTGTACATGAGCATGGGCTGGATGCGGTTTTTAGCGTTATCTATACCGTTTGCACACTGGATGAGGCGCTGAAGAACGCGAGTGAGAACGTGCGAATGACGGCGCGAAACGTGGCCGCGACCCTGAAAGCGGGTCAGCAATTACGTTGAATGATGTGGCATGAAGGCCGGATAAGACGCGTGAGCGTCGTCATCCGGCAATCAGATCTTTACCCTAACAACTTCTTCGCTTCGCGCGCAACGTTATCCATTTCATCCAGAAGCTCTAAAAACTCAGGCTCCAGCTCTTCTTCTTTGCTCCCGTTACGTAATTGCTGCTCAATCAGCTGACACAGGTTTTTCATGCGGGGAACGCCGCTATAACCGCAACTGCCATGCAGTTTATGGATCATATCCACCAGTCCTTCAGGGTTTTCACCTACCAGCTGTTCTTCAATTTTGTTACGCACTTCGGGCAGAAAATCGAGCAGCATTTGCAGCATATCCCGCGCCAGCTCGTTTTTACCGGCGGCTTGCCTTAACGCCAGTTGCCAGTCGAGTGTGGTATTCGGATTGACGACCGGTTCAACAGCGAGCGCCCTCAGCGATGTGCTCGCGCCGGGTTTGTAGCGTAACAGCAGATTATGCAGCTTATCTTCTTCGATAGGCTTCGCCAGGTAATCGTTCATCCCGGCGCTGAGCAGCTTCTCTTTTTGCCCGGCCATGGCATGCGCGGTGACCGCAATGACCGGCGTCTGTTGTTGATGAGGAAGCTGGTGGATCAGTTCGCAGGCGCGAATACCGTCCATGTCTGGCATCTGAATATCCATCAGGATGAGATCAAACTGCATCTGTTTGGCGCGATCCACAGCCTGATGTCCGCTGTCGCAGAGCACGACGTGCTGCACTTTATCTTCCAGCAGAGCACCAATCAGCTTGAGGTTCGCCGGGTTGTCGTCCACCGCCATGACGGTCATCGCAATTTTGCTCTCGTCTAACAGTAGCGGAGCCGCGCTGTGGTTCAGTTGACAATACTCTGTCAACGCTGGCAGTAAGCGGGTTGAGGTTAGAGGTTTCAACAGGCACGCCGCCGCGCCGCCCTGCTTTAATTTCTCAGCGTTGATCTGCGCATGGCAAGGCAGAGCCAGTAACAAAAAGTCGGTCATCGCCGCTGCGCTTGCCAGCCGCTCATGCTGCATGGTGAGCGGTTCGCGTAAAGTGACCGGTATGCCAAGCAGCAGAATATCGTAGTGATCCTTCGGCAGCCCGGAGAATGAAGGGCTGTAAATCACCTCCAGCGGTGTTTCACTCAAGATATCTAACGTGCATTGCGCGGCAGTGGCGTTAGGTTCAACGTAGGCCAGTCGCTTACCAGCCAGACAGTGCGTGGTTGAGCGATCCACGAGAACGTTAGGGTTGAGATCGAGGCTGATATGGAACCAGAACGTGGAGCCCCGGTTCGGCTGGCTGTGGAAGGAGATATCCCCGCCCATTTCATTGACCAGCTTTTGCGTAATGACCAGGCCCAGTCCTGTCCCGCCGTGGCGGCGGGAAATACTGGCATCGGCCTGGCGGAAGGCCTGGAACAGGCGTGACTGATCGCGCTCAGGGATGCCAATTCCGGTATCGCGGATTTGCACTTCAATTTGCACTTTCGTGTTACTGAGGGCGCGTTTCTCGACCAGAATGTCGATATTGCCGCCTTCGGTAAATTTGATGGCATTGCCAACCAGATTAGTGATTACCTGCTGTAAGCGCAGCGGGTCCCCGATGACGTTGTCCGGCACGTCATTCTTAATATTTAGCGTCAGCTCAAGCCCTTTATCATGAGATGAGTGCGCTAACAGCGTGACGACGTCATCCAGCGTGCTACGCAGCGGGAATGGGATGCTTTCCAGAATCAGTTTGCCCGCCTCAAGTTTGGAGAAGTCGAGCACATCATTGATGATGGCCAACAGATTGTTGGCCGAGCGTTCAATCGTATTCAGGTGATCGCGCTGCGTCGTGTTGAGCTCGGTTTTAAGCGTCAGGCGGGTGAAGCCAATCACGCCATTCAGCGGCGTACGCAGCTCATGCGACATGTTAGCCAGAAACTCAGACTTAATACGCGCCGCTTCCTGGGCGCGTTTCTTCGCCAGATCCAGTTCGACGTTCTGGATTTCCATCTGCTCCAACGTTTCGCGCAGGTCAGAGGTGGCCTGGTCGATGTTGTGCTGCATCTCTTCATGGTAGGCCGCAAGTGACATCGCCATCGAGTTGATGCCATTTTTGAGCATATCCAGCTCGCCCAACATGAAACCTTCGACGCGGCTGTCGAGCTGGCCTCTACGTATTCGGTCAACGGTATTCACCATATTGCGAATCGGGCCAGTCACGTCGCGCATCAGACGCCAGCCAAAAATTAACGCAATACCGATACAAAACAGCATCATTACGCTGGAGATAAAGATCTCTTTATACTGCTGCAATCTTACTGACTTAAGGTCCAGTTCAAGCGCCACATACCCCAGCATATTTTCCGTATTTTTGGCGTCGCTGACTGCAGATTCATCCGGCGAATAGCTTTCCGATATAATTGGCGTTCGCAGGATCATAATATCCCCGAGCCGGGTGACGCTCAGCTTTCGGGGAAATGGTGAACCGGTTGCCAGCTGCATTTCAGACGGATCGAGATGAAAATTGGATGTGACAAACAGCCGGTTATTCTCGTCATAGACAGAAATTGCCCGCACGATATCGGAATGGCGACGATGCAGCACGCTGATAAGTTGGCCGATGGATTCTCTGTTTTGCAGATTCATGCCATATTCGCTGGAGACCGCGAGTGGCTCAATGATGCTGGCGCCAGCATCTTCCAGTTGACGCTGCAAGTCGTTATAGCGATGCACAACAAAAAAGATACTGAGCAGCAAACCAATCAGGACGGTCGGGGCCAGGATCAGAATCATCATGCGTGCGCGCAGGCTGTAGTTGGTCATGGAGTTCCGTTATGGGACAATTAGGGTCACACTGTTAAATAGAGATATATCTCGTCGATGGCGCAATTCTACTCTGCAAAACGACGCGTGACGACGCGTCAGATCATAACCGTTACCGTCAATGACCTTGATCCTTTCGGCCAGGGCGTTGCTCGCCATAACGGAAAGGCGTTGTTTATACCGGAATTGCTACCTCAGGAAAGCGCCGAGGTGGTGATTACCGAAGATAAAAAACAGTTCGCCCGCGCGCAAGTAAAACGACGTTTAAACGACAGTCCGCAGCGTGAAGTGCCACGTTGCCCGCATTTTGGCGTGTGCGGCGGCTGCCAGCAGCAGCATGCCAGCATCTCGTTGCAGCAGCGTAGCAAAAGCGCGGCGTTGTCGCGTTTAATGAAATGTGAAGTGTCGGATGTTATAGCTGATACCCCGTGGGGCTATCGTCGTCGCGCCAGGTTGAGCCTGAACTATCGGCCAAAAGAACAAAAATTGCAGATGGGGTTTCGCAAATCCGCATCCAGCGACATTATCGATGTCAAACAATGCCCTATTTTGGTGCCCCAGCTTGAAGCGCTCTTGCCCCACATCCGGGCGTGTCTGGAAAGTCTGCAAGGGTTACGCCATCTTGGTCATGTCGAGCTGGTGCAGGCGGAGAGCGGAACCCTGATGATTTTGCGCCACACGGCGCCATTAAGTGTTCAGGACAAAGAAAAACTGGAATACTTTTCGCATTCTCAGGGGCTGTCTTTGTTTCTGGCCCCGCAAAGCGAGATACTGGAATCAATATCAGAAGAGTCGCCCTGGTATGACTCAAATGGACTACGGTTAACCTTCAGCCCGCGTGATTTTATTCAGGTCAATGAAGGGGTAAACCAACAAATGGTGGCCCGTGCGCTCGAATGGCTTGATGTGCAACCTGAAGATCGCGTACTCGATCTGTTCTGTGGAATGGGTAATTTTACCCTGCCGCTGGCAACCCGGGCTGCAAACGTGGTGGGGGTGGAAGGGGTACCGGCGCTGGTGGAAAAAGGCCGGGAAAACGCGCTGAATAACGGATTACACAATGTGACATTCTTTCATGAAAACCTTGAGGAAGATGTTACCCGGCAGCCGTGGGCGAAAAACGGATTCGACAAAGTATTGCTCGATCCTGCGCGTGCGGGGGCTGCAGGTGTGATGCAACATATTATAAAATTAGAACCTATACGCGTTGTTTATGTATCCTGTAACCCGGCAACGCTGGCTCGTGACAGCGACGCTTTGCTCAACGCGGGATATGTCATACGGCGACTGGCGATGCTCGATATGTTCCCGCACACTGGACACCTGGAATCAATGGTCCTGTTTGAGCGTATGTAATAAATTTTGTACCCATTGGATTTCGGGTGGTAATGCAGCGTGAAAGACGAAAGACAATGGGTATGGCTTGTCGACTTCGACAGGCCAGGCCCCTTAAGGAGAGGACAATGGTTGCGGTAAGAAGTGCACATATAAATAAAGCTGGTGAGTTTGATCCAAAGAAATGGATCGCGAGTCTGGGGATCTCCAGCCAGCAGTCGTGTGAACGCTTAGCCGAAACCTGGGCGTACTGCCAGCAGCAGACACAGGGACATCCGGATGCGGATCTGCTGCTGTGGCGTGGCGTAGAGATGGTAGAAATACTCTCCATGTTGAGCATGGATATCGACACGCTGCGCGCAGCAATGCTGTTCCCTCTGGCAGATGCCAACGTGGTCAGTGAAGACATCCTGCGCGAGAGCGTGGGCAAATCCATTGTTCATCTTATCCACGGCGTGCGGGATATGGCGGCAATACGCCAGCTTAAGGCCACTCATACCGATTCAGTCTCATCCGAACAGGTCGATAACGTTCGCCGCATGCTGCTGGCTATGGTGGATGATTTCCGCTGTGTGGTCATCAAGCTGGCCGAACGAATTGCACATCTGCGTGAAGTGAAGGACGCTCCAGAAGATGAACGCGTTCTGGCGGCAAAAGAGTGCACCAATATCTATGCGCCGCTGGCCAACCGTTTGGGCATTGGGCAATTAAAATGGGAACTGGAAGATTACTGCTTCCGTTACCTGCACCCGGCTGAATACAAACGTATTGCCAAGCTGCTGCACGAACGTCGCATCGATCGCGAGCATTACATTGATGAGTTCGTCGGTCATTTGCGCTCAGAGATGAAAACGGAAGGCGTCAAAGCCGAAGTGTACGGACGTCCGAAACACATCTACAGCATCTGGCGCAAAATGCAGAAAAAGCAGCTGGCCTTCGATGAACTTTTCGACGTGCGCGCGGTGCGTATCGTGGCGGAGCGTTTACAGGACTGCTATGCCGCGCTCGGGATAGTGCATACTCACTATCGCCATCTGCCGGATGAGTTCGATGACTATGTCGCTAACCCGAAACCCAACGGCTATCAGTCAATTCATACGGTTGTGCTGGGACCGGGCGGCAAAACCATTGAAATTCAGATCCGTACGAAACAGATGCACGAAGATGCCGAACTGGGCGTTGCGGCACACTGGAAGTACAAAGAGGGCACCGCTTCAGGCGTAGCGCGTTCTGGTCATGAAGATCGTATTGCATGGCTGCGTAAGCTGATCGCCTGGCAGGAAGAGATGGCGGACTCTGGCGAAATGCTGGATGAAGTCCGTAGCCAGGTCTTTGATGACCGAGTGTACGTCTTTACGCCAAAAGGCGACGTTGTGGACTTACCTGCGGGCTCCACACCGCTCGATTTTGCTTATCATATTCACAGTGATGTGGGGCATCGTTGCATTGGCGCGAAAATTGGCGGGCGCATCGTACCGTTTACCTACCAGCTGCAGATGGGCGATCAAATTGAAATTATCACCCAGAAACAGCCTAACCCAAGCCGCGACTGGCTGAACCCTAACCTCGGTTACGTAACCACCAGTCGGGGGCGTTCGAAGATCCACGCCTGGTTCCGTAAACAGGACCGCGACAAAAACATCCTTGCTGGCCGCCAGATCCTCGACGATGAGCTGGCGCATTTAGGCATTAGCCTGAAAGAAGCGGAAAAGCACCTGCTGCCGCGCTACAGCTTCAATGAGCTGGATGAGCTGCTGGCGGCGATTGGTGGGGGGGACATTCGCCTCAACCAGATGGTGAACTTCCTGCAGGCGCAGTTTAATAAGCCAAGCGCAGCCGAACAGGATGCCGCCGCGCTGAAACAGCTTCAGCAGAAAACGCAGGCGCCGCAGAGTCGCCGTAAAGACGACGGTCGCGTGGTGGTGGAAGGGGTGGGTAACCTGATGCACCACATCGCGCGCTGCTGCCAGCCGATTCCAGGCGATGAAATTGTCGGGTTTATCACTCAGGGCCGCGGTATTTCCGTGCACCGGGCGGATTGCGAACAGTTGACCGAGCTGCGCTCCCATGCGCCGGAACGTATTGTTGATGCGGTTTGGGGCGAAAGCTACTCGGCAGGATATTCGCTGGTGGTTCGCGTCCAGGCTAACGATCGCAGCGGCTTATTACGTGATATCACCACGATTCTTGCCAACGAGAAGGTGAACGTGCTGGGGGTTGCCAGCCGGAGTGATACCAAACAGCAACTGGCTACCATCGATATGACCATCGAAATCTATAACCTTCAGGTGCTCGGGCGCGTGCTTGGCAAGCTGAACCAGGTGCCGGATGTGATCGACGCACGTCGTCTGCACGGTAATTAATTATTTTATAGGCCAGATAAGTTTGCATGCCTGGTGAGGCGCGTTAGCGTTGCCATCAGGCATTGCCATGTTGCCGGATATCGGCTGTCGTCTTATCGGGCTTCGCGTATTGAAATTTCAGGATATTCCAATGAACCAAATCGACCGACTGCTCGGTATTATGCAGCGCCTGCGCGACCCGGAAAACGGTTGTCCCTGGGATAAAGAGCAGACATTCGCCACTATTGCCCCTTACACCCTCGAAGAAACCTATGAAGTGCTGGACGCAATTGCGCGGGAAGACTTCGACGACCTGCGTGGAGAGCTGGGTGACTTGCTGTTCCAGGTGGTGTTTTACGCCCAGATGGCGCAGGAAGAAGGACGTTTCGATTTCAATGATATTTGCGCCGCCATCAGCGATAAGCTTGAGCGTCGCCACCCACATGTTTTTGCTGATGTTTCTGCCAGTAACAGCACTGAGGTGTTGACCCGCTGGGAGCAAATCAAAAGCGAAGAACGCGCTCAGAAGGCGCAGCATTCCGCACTCGACGATATTCCCCGTAGTTTACCGGCGTTAATGCGCGCCCAAAAAATCCAGAAACGCTGCTCTAATGTTGGCTTCGACTGGAAAACATTAGGACCGGTTGTCGACAAGGTTTACGAAGAGATCGATGAAGTCATGTTTGAGGCGAGGCAGGCTGTTGTCGACCAGGCTAAACTGGAGGAGGAAATGGGCGACATGCTGTTTGCGACGGTCAATATGGCTCGGCATTTAGGTACTAAAGCAGAGACCGCATTGCAAAAAGCGAACGAGAAATTTGAGCGCCGTTTTCGTGAGGTTGAGCGAATTGTAGCGGCTCGGGGTCTGGAAATGACTGGTGTTGATCTGGAAACTATGGAAGAAGTCTGGCAACAGGTAAAACGGCAGGAAATTGATCTCTAAGGGATTTCGTCGGTCAAGGGCGATTTGTGTGATTTTTTAAATAACAAGCGCTTGATTTACGTCAAAAACATTTACCCCAAAGGGGCTATTTTCTCACTCCCGATGTTTATGTGAGCCTGGTGAAGAGGAGGAATAATGAAAGTTTGTGGCGCTCGTCATGTTCGGGTATACTACTTTCCCGTCTTGGTAATTCCATCGTTTCACCCTAACTTCTCAGGTCCAGCATGACAACGAACTATATTTTTGTGACCGGCGGGGTCGTATCCTCTCTGGGTAAAGGCATTGCCGCAGCCTCCCTGGCAGCCATTCTTGAGGCTCGTGGCCTCAACGTGACCATGATGAAACTGGATCCGTATATCAACGTCGATCCAGGTACTATGAGTCCAATCCAACACGGGGAAGTGTTCGTTACTGAAGACGGCGCTGAAACCGACCTGGACCTGGGTCACTATGAGCGTTTCATTCGTACCAAAATGACTCGCCGCAATAACTTCACTACCGGTCGAATTTACTCCGATGTCCTGCGCAAAGAGCGCCGTGGCGACTATCTGGGTGCAACCGTACAGGTTATCCCGCACATCACCAACGCGATTAAAGAGCGTGTCCTTGCCGGTGGCGAAGGTCATGACGTCGTTCTGGTTGAAATCGGCGGTACGGTCGGTGATATCGAATCCCTGCCATTCCTGGAAGCGATTCGCCAATTAGCGGTAGATATCGGTCGTGAACACGCGCTGTTCATGCACCTGACTCTGGTTCCTTACCTGGCCGCTGCCGGTGAAGTCAAAACTAAACCGACTCAGCACTCGGTAAAAGAGTTGCTGTCTATCGGTATCCAGCCTGACATTCTGATCTGTCGTTCCGATCGCGCGGTTCCGGCCAACGAACGTGCAAAAATTGCATTGTTCTGTAACGTGCCAGAAAAAGCCGTTATTTCAATGAAAGATGTCGATTCCATCTATAAAATTCCAGGCCTGTTGAAATCCCAGGGCCTTGACGATTATATTTGTAAACGATTCAGCTTGAACTGTCCGGAAGCTAATCTGTCAGAATGGGAACAGGTTATCTACGAAGAAGCGAATCCGGCAGGCGAAGTGACTATCGGTATGGTCGGCAAGTATATTGAACTGCCGGATGCCTATAAGTCAGTTATCGAAGCATTGAAGCACGGTGGTCTGAAGAATCGTGTCACCGTCAACATTAAGCTGATCGATTCGCAAGATGTCGAAACGCGCGGCGTTGAGATCCTGAAAGGTCTTGATGCAATCCTGATCCCTGGCGGCTTCGGCTACCGTGGTGTTGAAGGTAAGATCGCGACAGCGCGCTTTGCGCGTGAAAACAATGTTCCTTATCTGGGTATTTGCCTGGGTATGCAGGTTGCGTTGATTGAGTTTGCACGTAACGTAGTGGGTATGGATAACGCCAACTCCACGGAATTTGTGCCAGACTGTAAGTACCCGGTGGTGGCCCTGATTACCGAATGGCGCGATGAAGACGGCAACGTTGAAGTCCGTACCGAGAAGAGCGATCTGGGCGGCACAATGCGCCTTGGCGCCCAGCAGTGTCAGTTGAGCGACGATAGCCTGGTTCGTCAGCTGTACGGCGCGCCGACAATTGTTGAACGCCATCGCCACCGTTACGAAGTCAACAATATGCTGTTGAAACAGATTGAAGCTGCGGGTCTGCGTATTGCAGGCCGTTCCGGTGATGATCAGTTGGTCGAGATCATTGAGGTACCGAATCATCCGTGGTTCGTGGCCTGTCAGTTCCACCCGGAATTTACTTCCACGCCACGTGATGGGCACCCGCTGTTTGCCGGCTTTGTGAAAGCCGCCAGTGAACATCAGAAGCGTCAGGCGAAGTAAGAAGTAAAAAAGTTAGAACGGCAATGCACCCATCCGGGTGCATTGTTTGTCTGGAGTTTTAGTTTAACTTGTACTGAGGAAAATCTAATGTCCAAAATCGTTAAAATCATCGGTCGTGAAATCATCGACTCCCGTGGTAACCCGACTGTTGAAGCCGAAGTACACCTGGAAGGTGGTTTCGTTGGTATGGCAGCAGCTCCGTCAGGTGCTTCTACTGGTTCCCGCGAAGCACTGGAACTGCGCGACGGCGACAAATCCCGTTTCATGGGTAAAGGCGTACTGAAAGCTGTTGCAGCTGTTAACGGCCCAATTGCTCAGGCTCTGCTGGGTAAAGATGCTAAAGATCAGGCTGGCATCGACAAGATCATGATCGATCTGGACGGTACTGAAAACAAATCCAACTTCGGTGCAAACGCCATCCTGGCTGTGTCCCTGGCGAACGCCAAAGCAGCAGCTGCTGCTAAAGGCCTGCCGCTGTATGCACACATCGCTGAACTGAACGGTACTCCGGGCAAATACTCCATGCCGGTTCCGATGATGAACATCATCAACGGTGGTGAGCACGCTGACAACAACGTTGACATCCAGGAGTTCATGATTCAGCCGGTTGGCGCTAAAACCCTGAAAGAAGCCGTACGTATGGGTTCTGAAGTGTTCCACAACCTGGCTAAAGTTCTGAAAGCTAAAGGTATGAACACTGCAGTGGGTGACGAAGGCGGCTACGCGCCGAACCTGGGTTCCAACGCTGAAGCTCTGGCTGTAATCGCTGAAGCGGTTAAAGCAGCTGGCTACGAGCTGGGCAAAGACATCACCCTGGCGATGGACTGTGCAGCTTCTGAATTCTACAAAGACGGTAAATATGTTCTGGCTGGCGAAGGCAACAAAGCATTCACCTCCGAAGAATTCACTCACTTCCTGGAAGAACTGACCAAACAGTACCCGATCGTGTCCATCGAAGATGGTCTGGACGAGTCTGACTGGGACGGTTTCGCATACCAGACTAAAGTTCTGGGCGACAAAATCCAGCTGGTTGGTGACGATCTGTTCGTAACCAACACCAAGATCCTGAAAGAAGGCATCGAAAAAGGCATCGTTAACTCCATCCTGATCAAATTCAACCAGATCGGTTCTCTGACCGAAACTCTGGCTGCGATCAAAATGGCGAAAGACGCTGGCTACACCGCTGTCATCTCTCACCGTTCTGGCGAAACTGAAGACGCTACCATCGCTGACCTGGCTGTTGGTACCGCTGCAGGCCAGATCAAAACCGGTTCTATGAGCCGTTCTGACCGCGTTGCTAAGTACAACCAGCTGATTCGTATCGAAGAAGCTCTGGGTGAACAAGCGCCGTACAACGGTCGTAAAGAGATCAAAGGTCAGGCGTAATCCTGTTCTTTAACTCTTAACGTAAAAACCCGCTGCGGCGGGTTTTTTTATGCGTTCAGCGGAACTTGAAGCAGATAAATCTGCTGGCTGTTTTTATCGGCAAGTTTCTGAAGGAAGCAAAATAGCGCATGATTCGTTCGCAGATTAAACTTTTTGCGGATGATGTATTTATGCACATAGAGCGTTTTCTCTGAGATTGACATGTTGCTGGCAATCTCAGATGTCGTTATCCCCTGATAGATAAAGGACATAATACGCCTTTGCTGCCTGGTCAGGACTTTATGTGGACAATGAAAACATAATGTTTTCCCCGGCTGTATTTGCTTTTTTCTTGATTCCCGCCAGGCGGTTAATACTTTCTCTTTGACTGTCGACAGTGAGTCCTGTCGGTGAATAAAAATGATCCGGGCAATGCAAAAGGGCAGATCGGAAGGGGAGTCAATCACCTCATCGGTTAAGCCAATAATAATGCCTGTTGTCCTGTTTTGCAGTTCAGGAAAACACATGAGATGCTCTCCTGGAGCCAGAGAAATAACGACGATATCTGCCTTATCAAAGTTTTGTTGGGAGTAAGATGTTAAAAAAATAATGTTATTGGCGGTTATTCCAAAGAATATCTCTATAAAAAAATGTTTCAATCCATCGCAATAAAATTCGTAAGGGTCCTGTATAAGTATTTTCATATTTAATATACCAGAAGCCAGCAGAGGCATTTATTAATAATAAGGGTATTTTTTATTAATTAAAATTAATTTGTACCAAAGAGTTAAACGTATTGGGAAGGGGGCAGATACCAGCCAGTAAAAAGGTCGCTGGACACAGGGGACAAAGTACCAGGATAGAATAATTCATTTGTTGCACCATGATAAATATCCTTTACACAGAAATAGTTCGGTTTACTGATGAGTCATTGTGAATTGCAAAAGGGTCACTTAATTGTAGGTAAAGTTGGCCTGAACGATACCAGAGATCGTCCCCGGCATCACATTACCTTTGGAATAGGTCCGGGCACGTAAATTGTATGTAACGGTACGATCGGCGAGGACTGATTGAGTAATATTTGTATTATTTCCTTTCAGGTAACCGGTGCTGACCTGGATCAGTTCTATCGCAACGTTCGCCGTTCCGGTATTTTTATAGCGTACCGGAAAGTCGGGATCTTCCGTTCCGGTAAACGTCACGACTACGCTGGTGGTTCCCACCGGGCAACTGGCAAGGTTAATGGTAAAATTAACCGGGGTAGAGGTTGTACCTGCCACTGCAATATCTGCAGCCGGGATGTCTCCTAAATTAACATTGATATTGCTGCCACTGGCTACGACACACGGGGACGCAATAACTTTCCCGGTAATATTAATATTGGTGGGTTCGGCCCCGGCAATACTGATTGTCGTCCCCAGATACAGTCCTGCCAGCGCCAGATGAATGTACTTTTTATGAATATTCATTTTAATTCTCTCCTTGTATAACTCTGATGGCGAAGTTGCTTACTGATAAGTAATATTGAGCGTCGCAGTGGCGTTAGCGCTGCCTGCGGTCACGTTGTTTTTCGTCTGAAAATAGCGTGCGGTAAAGGCTCCCGGAGGAAATTCCTGAACGCCTGTTGAGGTTTTCAGCACGATGTTGTTATTCAGCTTCAGGGGCGTATTGCCATACAGCAGTTGGATCCCGATTCCGCTCGCAACTCCTGACATTCCTGCTCCCGATAACGCCAGGATACTGTCATTGGCGGTCTCTGCACTTTGCGTCCCACTTAACGATGCGTTAATGCGGGCGCCCGCATCACAGTTCAGGTCTATTGTGAAAGTCCGATCGCCTTTGGTGGTTCCTGCTCCGGTAAAACTATCCGCTAATACCGGATCCAGGGGGACAGCGATACTCGAGTTATTTATGGTGCAGGCCTGGACCGTTACCACCACTGACCCCGCACCTGACCAGATGGGATTTAAATCCCACTGCCCGCTTTGATTATTTAACGAATAGCTTGAGGTTACAGACGGTATTGTCGTTATTGCTCCTGAGGCGACATTGGGCTTTGTTTTCACAAATTGCAGTGATGCTCCCATGGATAAACCCTGCGTGTCCTTGTTAAGTATATGGCAGGTGTAAGTCCGGGTTGAGTTTGAAATATGATCGTCAAACTGCACCGGGCAAAAGGACAGTGAGCCTGAATTCAGGGCGAAATTATAACGAACGCCAATTCCGTCGATATTCGTGGGATAGACATCGGTATAACCTGCAACGGGTGCTGAATTAACCTGTAAACGCAAGTACACATCTCTGTCGGCGTCAGGATCCCCGGTGCAACCTAGCCCCCATACTTCGCTGCTAATAGATCCAAACTTATGGCTGAAAACATTCATGGTGGCGTCATCACGTTGATAATTTAGCGCTCCTGAGAACGTATAATATCCGCCGGAATTAACACAGCTGGCCGCTTCAACAGGGGCAGTAAACGCACTGGTTAACCCAAATACCAAAGTGAATATATAATTCTTCTTTTTCTGTAACATAACGCGGTGATGCTGCCAACTTACTGATTTAGTGTATGATGGTGTTTTTGAGGTGCTCCAGTGGCTTCTGTTTCTATCAGCTGTCCCTCCTGTTCAGCTACTGACGGGGTGGTGCGTAACGGCAAAAGCACTGCCGGACATCAGCGCTATCTCTGCTCTCACTGCCGTAAAACATGGCAACTGCAGTTCACTTACACCGCTTCTCAACCCGGTACGCACCAGAAAATCATTGATATGGCCATGAATGGCGTTGGATGCCGGGCAACCGCCCGCATTATGGGCGTTGGCCTCAACACGATTTTCCGCCATTTAAAAAACTCAGGCCGCAGTCGGTAACCTCGCGCATACAGCCGGGCAGTGACGTCATCGTCTGCGCGGAAATGGACGAACAGTGGGGATACGTCGGGGCTAAATCGCGCCAGCGCTGGCTGTTTTACGCGTATGACAGGCTCCGGAAGACGGTTGTTGCGCACGTATTCGGTGAACGCACTATGGCGACGCTGGGGCGTCTTATGAGCCTGCTGTCACCCTTTGACGTGGTGATATGGATGACGGATGGCTGGCCGCTGTATGAATCCCGCCTGAAGGGAAAGCTGCACGTAATCAGCAAGCGATATACGCAGCGAATTGAGCGGCATAACCTGAATCTGAGGCAGCACCTGGCACGGCTGGGACGGAAGTCGCTGTCGTTCTCAAAATCGGTGGAGCTGCATGACAAAGTCATCGGGCATTATCTGAACATAAAACACTATCAATAAGTTGGAGTCATTACCACATAACGCATACTCTCACCGCTATTTCAGGTGACTATTCTCAGTAACCCATTTAGAGCAGGGTAGTTTTGTTTATCGGTAAGTAAAATTCATTTGTACCAGGGAATTAAACGTACCGGGGAGGGTAGTGTCAGAGACGATCACCCGACCAGCCAGTAAAAAGGTTGCCTTGCGCTGAGCGTCAACGGGGACGCTCATGCTGCTGCCGTTTCCCTGCACCTGCGCCTTGTTCGTGTCCCGGGCCATTTGCACGGCGGCGTTGGCGGCGGTCCCCGTATTGGCATACAACGTGGGATCTTCTGCTGCCGGTTGTCCGTTGAACGTCACGTCCACCGATGTCGTTCCTGCCGGGCATTTGAAAAGCCTTACCTCAAACGATTTCCACGCGGAAGCATTTCCGTCGGCGCGCATTTCATTTAAGCGGAGCTGGCCGAAATTAACGCTCTGGTTTTGCGAGGCGATATCGACTACGCAGGGAGAAGCCACAACATGACCACCGATATTGATCTCCGCAGCATATGCAGGGCACGCCAGACAAAGCGCCGGGAGAACATATTTCATTTGTTGCTGCATGATAAACACCCGTTGAGCAGAGAAGTCAGGTTTACTGATAGGTGAAGGTGACTTGTGAAACAGTCACTATCGTGCCGGGCATAACGTCTGCCGCTGCGGCAATGGCACGCGCGCCTATCGGGAAGGAGACTGTGCGGTCGGTTGCAACATTACGCTTTAATGTGGTTCCCGGACCTAAAAACTTACCGTTACCGGAACCCAGACTCTCTTTAAGCTGTACGTTAACATTGGTTGCCGTCCCGGTATTGGCATACTCCCCGGGGCTGTTCGCTGCTGGCGTTCCGGAAAAGGCCGCCGTTACCGATGTTGTGCCGAAAGGACAATCTTTTAAGATTAAATAAAAGATTTTGAATGTTGTGACGTTACCAGGCTGTGCCAGGGCGGTGGCCTGAATATCATCACCCAAATTAACATTGAGCTGTGATTTGGTGGTGTCAACGGTACAAGGTGAGGCGACGACTTTGCCGGTAATATTAATATTGACCGGATTGGCCCCGGCAATATTGATTGTTGCCGCTAAATACAGCCCCGCCAGCGCCAGATGAATGAATCTTTTATGAATATTCATTTTATTCCTCTCCTTGTATAACTCTGATGGCGGAGCCGTCTACTGATAAGTAATATTGAGCGTCGCTGTGGCGTTAGCGCTGCCCGCGGTCACGTTGTCTTTCGTCTGAAAATAGCGTGCGGTAAAGGCTCCCGGAGGGAATTCCTGACCGCCTGCTGAGGTTTTCAGCACGATGTTGTTATTCAGCTTCAGGGGCGTATTGTCATACAGCAATTGGATCCCGATTCCTCTCGCAACCCCTGAGGTTCCGGCCCCTGATAACGCCAGGATACTGTTATTGGAGGTCTCTGCACTTTGCGTCCCACTTAACGATGCGTTAATCCGGGTGCCCGCATCACAGTTAAGATTGATGGTAAAGGCAGTATCGCCTTTAGTTGTACCTCTTCCTGTAAACGCACTGCCTAAAGCATCAGGCAACGGTACGGTAATCGTTGAACTGTTTAGCGAACAGGCTAACTGAATAACCTGACCTGCGACGATACTTCCCCTGACAACCTCAAGGTTGTCATAGGTTTTTTGAAAATACAGTCCGCTATCAATATTTTTTGATGTTATCGGTCCGGTCTTATATAGCTCCACCGTTACGCCCTGACCCAGCCCGGAGCCATCGACAGGGATTGCACCCTGTCCCATTGTTCCTGTCCTGGGTGGGTTATCAAATGTATCTTGCGTGAACGCCGTATAATAGACCTTTATCCCGACGCCGGGGATGCCCGTATTATAGATATGGGGAAAACCGCTAATTGCATCGCGAAACATGGATACTGAAATTAATTCTCCCCCCTGACAACCGAGCCATGAGCCAGTAAAGGGCGGAAATAATTTTATCGTACCGATCTTCTGACCCACAGGAATATCACGTTGCGCATAGATTGTACCAATATCTATATTATCCCAGGCCATAACCCCCTTTTGTTGTTCGATACTGCAGGTGGCAAGCGCAGGAAATGAGCTGCATATCAGAAAAGCAGCGCTCCAGATAATTTTCTGAAATTTTATTTTGCTCATTGGTATACCTCAATACGCAACAGGTATCAGATAAAAAATTAATTTTTTGAACGGCTAAGTTATTTACTTAATGACATCGCTCGCTAATGATCAGAATATCGCTATTTTCCGGCGGCGCTTTATCCAGGGAATAATTCACCTGACACTGCTGCTCTGCACCGTTCCCCCATTTCACTCTTAGTTCGCCGCTGTCGGCCAGACCGGTCAGATACACCTGTCCGCCATCGCCAACGATAAATGCCTGGGCGCTTTTCTGCGCGGTATCGCTGACCGTCGCGCCAAATGGCACCGGCATTCCACCCTGTCGCAATAGCGTCATCATCACGCGCTGGCCCACGCTGGCGTTAAAGCTGGCCTGCACCACGGCTCCCCGCGTCGGCACCACGTTGCGGGTGGTCTGCGTCAGCTCCACGTTATCGGGCAGCGTCAGCGTATTCAGCTGCACCTGGTTTTTACGGTAGGGCGAGGTATAAGGCACGATGGCATAGCCGCGCCAGTCGGTTTTCACCCCGCTCTGATTGCTCACGCCAACCCCGGAGGCTCCCGGTGCCTGAACCAGTGCCATGGTTTCACCCAGCGGTTGGCCGAAGGTGACGCCGCTGGCGTGCGCGACTATCCCGCCCTGTAGCCCGTAGTTCAGCCGCTGGCTGTTTTTGTCGTAAGCATATCCTGCAGTGACTTCAGCATAGGTTCCGCGATAGTCGGCGTTCAGATTGCCGCCGTTGCCCGTCCCCTGGCTGCCGTAACCCTGCTGGATGCTCCAGCTCAGGTTATTGCCCTCAAGCGTCGTACCATTGAGACCCACGGTGTGATTGGTGCTCCCTTTCTGGCTGCTGCTGACGTTCCACGACGCGTGGGTATTACTCAACCAGTGGCTCAGTGGAATGCTGACGTTCAGTGAGAACACCTGGTCGCGCTCATAGACCTTTTCTTTGCCGGAGCCCCCGCTGCGCGACGTCGAGTTAATGTTATAGCTGTAATTAAGCCCGTAGCTGATGCCGTTCCAGCTATTGTTGTAACCGGCGCTCATCGACCGCAGGGTCCGGCCGCTGTTCCAGTAGTCTTCATTTATCAGGCTCAGCGACAGCGAACCCGCTCTTTCCCACAAATTCTGGCTCAGCGACAGTTCAGTACGGTTACGCCTGCGCTCGAAAAACGTCGGGGTGTTCCCGCCGCGCCAGGTATCCATGACTTCTGCCAGCGTGTAATAGCCATCGGTCGAGTAGCGATAACCGGCAATGGCGAAGTTAGTCCCGGTTTCGACAATATTTTTGCTGTAGCGGATCCGCCATGACTGGCCTTTCTCCTTCGGCTGGCTCTGTATCTTCGACCAGCCCTGGGTGACGTCCAGCGAAAGCGCGCCAATTTCCCCCAGATTTTTACCGACGCCCAGCGCCAGCGACTGATAGTGGTCCGCGAACTGGCCGCCGCCATAGAGGGTAAAACCCCGGGGCAGGCCGTAGATCAGCGTCGCCTGGCTAAACGGCGTCTTTTCCACGCTGCGGTCATACGAACGATACTGGCCGCTGGTCAGTGAATATTTCAGCCGCTGTTCACGCTGGAGCACCGGCAGCGAGGCAAACGGTACGACGAGATTCTGCTCGCTACCGTTATCTTCTTTAATCGTCACATAGAGATCCCCGCTGCCGCCGGTGGCGTACATGTCGTTGATTTCAAATGCGCCTGGTGCCACATAGCTCTGATAAATAACATACCCGTTCTGGCGGATAATCACCTGCGCATTGGTTCGCGCGATGCCTTTGATCGCCGGTGCATAGCCCTTCATGCTGTCGGGGATCATCTCCTCGTCGGACGCCAACTGCGCGCCGCGAAAAGGAACGCTGTCGAAAATATCGGACGGGGAGGCGCTGTCTCCCAGCACCAGCTGGCTCTTCAGGACACGAATATCACGGGACAAATAGGTATAGACGGTGTCCCAGCTGTCGCGACCGTTATTCTCCCGCTGAAAAGTCGTGTAATTACGCAGCCGCCAGGGACCGATATTCATGCCGGGACGCAGGTTGGCGTACTGGGTCGTACTGTCCGTGCCGCTACGATCCCGTGCCCGGGTACTGGCACCGTTCACGCTGTAATTAAGCAGCAGGGCGGTGATCCCATCATCCCACTGCGTTTCAGGAACGTAATCGCGTGGATTCATCACAATGGCGGCCTGCGGAATGCTCAACAGCAGTTGCTGCGCGCTAAAGCGAAACTCTGCGCGAGCCTGGGGGATCGCGTCCAGCCTGGCGCACGGCGCGGCGGCATCGCCCAGATCCGGGAACAGGTCGGTTTTTACTCCCATCGCGTTAAGCTGGCTCACGCTCAGGCATGGCGACAGGAGCGCTTTCCCGTCCGGGCCGGGCTGCATGCTGAACTCCACTTCCCGGGTTTCCTGAAACTGGTTGTTAACAGATATATCGACCCGGTAAACGCCCGGAGCCTGGCCGTTTTCCTCTTCAAATACGCTAAGATCGGTCTTTTCCTGATGCGGGTTGTCAATTTCCAGCATCAGCGGATTAAAATATTCCCTGGCGTGTGAGGCAAAAGTCGTTAAATTTAATAGTAAAAAGGGTGTCGAAAAAAGATAAATCAGCCTGCGGATATTATTGGTTTGTGGATATTCGCGCAGGTTTTTTGGGCTCCCCATCTGTGTAGTCCTTCCCTGAAGGGTAAATAATTAACGCCGGATTCCTGTGCTGTTATTTATCAGAACGAAGCACGATGAAGCTCGCCGATTCCGCCGTAATCATTAATAATTTTCCAGCTCACGCTATTACCCGCACCGCTGGGTAATTCAAAAATGGCGCTACTCTGCGGCGCAATATACCGGGCATCTTCCAGCTCTTTACCTGCAACGGTAACGCTCTGAAAATTCATATAAAATGAGGTCGGGTTACTCACCTCCAGCCGGTTGCCGCGGCGCTGCCAGGAAAGCTTATGGGTTAACACTTCCGCGGAGCCTGTTAAACCTTCAGGGCGATAGATCAGTTTGATGCGCGTCTTGACCGCGATCTGCAGCAGGTTTTTACCCTGATCTTTTTCTATCGAGGGGATACTCTTAATATTCAGCCAGTACAGCGATTCCCTGTCCTGCGGTAGATTCCCGCCCGCCCGCACGACGCGCAAGACATTTTCCTGCCCGCCGTCCAGACGAAATAACGGCGGGGTGATCACAAACGGCGTTTTCTCTGCGCGATTAATTTCCGGTTCGACCCAGCTTTGCACCAGATAAGGTGCATGGTCCGGGTTGCTCACATTAATTGAAGACTCTTTCTTACTCCCATCGTAAATTAAGCGGGTGCCACCCACAATCAGGCCAGCCTGGGCTAACCCGGAGGTTATTATTAGTGCAGTCAGCAAGGTGAGAGGAATAAGTTTCATCATTAGTCATTCATTAAAAGAGTGAGGACGGACCGACAATAATCCATCGGTCCGAATAACAATTTCGTTATGCAGGTATGACGGGCTATTAATTATAAACAATGGTGAAACTTGCCATTGAATTAGCCTTGCCTGCGGTCACCGTTGTCGATGTGGCGATATAGCGCGCAATAAAATCCAGATTATTCACCACGCCGGTACCTGACGTCAGAGGGTATTGTTTGGATGCGTTATACAGCGGAATCGCGGTATTGGCATCGTCGTATAATTGAATCCCCACGCCGCCTGCCACGCCAGTTTCTGCGGTCAGGGCCAGCACGCCAGGACTCCCTGTCACCGGGGAGCCGTCAAACTTCACGGCCGCCTTGGTTGCGCTTACCGGGCAATCCGTGAGCTGCAACGTGAATTTGGTCGGTGCAGCAGTAGAGCCTGCGTTGGTAAAGGCGCTCTTACTGACCTGACCTAGTGTCACCGTCAGCGGACTGGCCGGACTATTGGTGACTTTACAGGCGGCATCAATAATCTCGCCGTTAAAATTCACCTCCCCATCAGCTGCCATCGCTGAAACTCCAGCCAGAGACGAAATCAGCACTCCCAGTGGCAGTAATTTGCTTTTCATGATCTATTCCTTGAGTATATTCAATTTATTAGTATTAATGTATTGCCAGGCAAACGGCAGCTTTTTGAAATTTATCAATAGAATATCGTCCCGTTTCCAGGCTCACAGATCTCTAATGATAATATTAATAAGAATGACAGTTCCCTGCTTTTATATTTAAAACGGGTTTGTCAAACGTTATAATTTGTATGAGATTATTCTTGTACATTTCAAAATATCCGGCAACACTTTTTTGGGTGTAATTTTACACCCTGTGTGTTTTCCGCGATAAAAGGGTTATGCCAGAGGGGTGGTAAGTCTTGGGAAAATAGCGACTGTCAGTTAACAAAACAAGAACATATTATAAGGGTAAACATTTCATCGAAGAGAGTACGTTATTTTTCTTCGTTGATACAATAGGTTAGTACTTTAACGGAAGATGCTCGATTGTCAAAAGGATGCCGTTTTCAATGCTGATATAGCCCCCCTTTTTAAGCTGTGCGAGGATTTTCATAATGCTGCTACGTGAAAGGCTGGTTTTCTGCTGGATATACTGCGCGGCAGAAACATCATGTCTGTATTCCGCTGGTTCACTCATCAACTCCTGTAACTGAACGCGGACAATTTCATAGGCACAGGTGGCCATGAGCCTGGTATTTATCGTATACAGTCGTGAGGTGACTCTGAGGCTATGGCAGGCCAGCAGCCTCCAGAGATTGTGCTCGGTGACGAACTGGTTGACCTTATCGGTACGGGTAATGGCGATCTCAGAGGTACTGTGGGTCTGAATAAACATCCCCGCCTCGGCGTAAAGTGTTCCACTGAGACCCATGATCCCTGGCACATACAGCGTGCCCAGCAGAATTTCACTCGTCTGATGATAGACGTTGCACACGCCGCTTCGTACCAGATAGCAGTACGCAACGCCATTATTATAAAGATATAACCGGGTGTTGGGAGGATACATAGCAAAAGTCGCCAGAGGAGCCAGGCTTTCCAGCAGTTCGGTGGTAGCGGAGAGGTTCAGACTGCGATCCGGATGTTCGGTATCCATAACATACTCCTCATGTTGATTGACGCTCACTTAAAATTTGACTCAGAATTATCCGATAGATCTTAATCTTATTTCTTTTTAAATCAATATCTTCAAAGTAATATTTAATCTTGTTTATATAACAAAATAATTCTGATAAGTAATTTATGGTTTTATTACTTATTTCCTTTTACTAAAATGGCTGTAATATCAAATTGGATGATTTTTAAGAAGAATGAATTCAGTACCCATAATAGTATTATGGATATTTATGCAAGTTGTTTATGGGTGTAATTTTACACCCATAAACAACTTTTAAAAATCTAAAACAATTATCATAATTATCGTTTATGTGAGGGGAGTGCGTTAGGGGGATGTTCATAAGCCTATGGAGGGATTTATTTGTGAATAATAAAAAAAGAGCCACCTCAATAAGTTACAGCATCAGACACAAAAAGCCTCTGGCTGATATCAATCAACTGATAAGCATCCTTACACCTTCAGCCAATAAGTTGACGCTCGCCAATAAGCAGTCACTTAACTTTAGAGTGGAAGGGGAGCATAAATGTTTTTTACTTCATCACGGTAACATTACACTTTATCGCCATGCCGACGGTATTGCCTTAAATTCAGAATCAGCTCCCTACATATTTGGCTTAAGTACGCAGTTGCTGGAGCATGATTATTTCTATATCAGAACGAATGAGACTTCTGATATTAGCGTTCTTTCTATTGCCGATGCCAACCGGATTATCGACAGGAGTAACCTGTGGAAAGGCGTAGCCGCGCTATTAATTTATAGTGCGACAAGAATGTTCGATCACTGCACGAAGATCTCGGCATTATCTTCTTATGAGATTATATGCTATCAGCTCTATGAACTGATGGATGAAACAGAAGAGGTGAGAAATAATGTCAGCATTGTTTCTTATATTTTAAGCCGTACCTTTCTGTCACGCAGCAGCATCATGAAGATACTGGCTCAGTTGAAGACCGGAAATTATATCGAGACTGAAAAAGGCCTGCTCAGAGCGATAAACAACATACCTTCAAAATATTAAATCATCACCGCTGGCGATGGCACCTGAAGCCACAGAGGCGCGGCGGCTCCCGTACATGACCTGATGACCGAAATCTGCGATACTTATGCTTTATCCCCCTCACAGAGATGACTATGCAGTACCCGATTAACGAGATGTTCCAGACCCTGCAAGGTGAGGGTTACTTTACCGGCGTCCCCGCCATTTTTATTCGTTTACAGGGATGCCCGGTTGGCTGTGCCTGGTGCGATACCAAACACACCTGGGATAAGCTTGAGGATCGGGAAGTTTCCCTGTACAGCATCCTGGCTAAGACCAAAGAGAGCGATAAATGGGGCGCGGCGAGTAGCGAGGATCTGCTGGCGGTCATTGTGCGTCAGGGCTATACCGCCCGTCACGTGGTGATAACCGGTGGCGAGCCCTGCATTCATGACCTGATGCCGCTGACAGACCTGCTGGAAAAGAACGGCTTTAGCTGCCAGATTGAAACCAGCGGTACCCACGAAGTGCGCTGTACGCCGAATACCTGGGTGACCGTATCGCCGAAGGTGAATATGCGCGGCGGTTATGATGTGCTGTCGCAGGCGCTGGAGCGTGCGAATGAAATCAAACATCCGGTTGGTCGCGTTCGCGATATTGAAGCGCTGGATGAACTGCTGGCTACGTTGAGCGACGACAAACCGCGCATCATCGCCTTACAGCCAATCAGCCAGAAAGAAGATGCCACGCGTTTGTGTATTGATACCTGTATCGCGCGGAACTGGCGTCTGTCGATGCAGACCCATAAGTATCTGAATATTGCCTGATGATAATGGGTTTATCGGCCTGCATTGAGTGCTACATGCAGGCCGGACAACCTTATGCGTTCGACCAGCTCTGAATCGAATTAACGTTATCCAGGCCGCCATGCAACACTTCATACGACTTTTTCAGGATCACATCGGTGTGCTGGGTTAAATCGCGGAAAATCCCTTTGTTCAGCGCCAAAGTCTCTTTAATGCCTAATGCCTAATGCCATTGCGGTTGTCGAGGGACGAGGCAGGAATCCATAACGCTCGGCCAGCAGGTTATTGCCCCTTCCGCCAGTACCACATAGCGGTCACGCAGCGTAAAGCACAAGCGGTGCCCGCTATCCCTGCACCGATAATAATAATATCGAAATCGTCAGACATGTTGTGCTCCAGATATCCAGAGCACATAACCCTAACAGAGTGTTAGTTAAGGAAAATTGACCGTCGCCACAGACGATACAATCATTCCCCGCGATACACGCAGCCTGCTGTGCAGGTCTCTTTCACCATTACGGCACTCAGCAGAGGGACAACCGGTTTAACCTGATCCCAAATCCATTTTGCCAGAACTTCACTGGTTGGGTTTTCTAAGCCAGGAATATCGTTCAGATAGTAGTGATCGAGTCTGTTGTAAGTTGGCTTAAACGCGGCTTTTAACTCAGAAAAATCCATGATCCAACCGGTATGCGGATCGACTTCACCGGTAATTTCAAGACGCACCATAAATGAGTGACCATGCAGGCGGCCACACTTATGCCCTTCCGGTACATGCGGCAGGCGGTGAGCGGCTTCGAAGGTGAAATCTTTAAACAAGGTGGTGGACATTTTTTACTCTCAAGAATGCGAAAAACCGCCGTAGGGTACCGTAAAGAGCGAATTTTATCATTAGTTAAAAGGGTGCTGAGTATCAGAACGACCGATTCATGATGGTAATATTTAATAATTATTGATATATCATATAGTTATCCAATCTGTTTTGCTGTTAATAACTATAACTAAAACAGGTTAGTTCATTTGGTTATTTGTTATTTCTATCCCTTCTTTAATTGTTACTATCCCCGCCGTTAACCTTATCTTCAGTTTGGGTTTTATTGCTGAAATCCGCTTTGCTTACTGGAACATGACAACGCATGACGACACAGGCCCCACCTTCCGCTCTGCTACCGCTAAACCCGGAGCAACTGGCACGCCTTCAGGCGGCCACGACCGATTTCACTCCCGCACAGCTTGCGTGGGTTTCTGGCTATTTTTGGGGCGTGCTGAATCAGCAGCCAGGCAGCAATGCGGCGACTCCTGCGCCTGCTGCTGAAATGCCTGGCATTACGCTTATCTCCGCCTCGCAAACCGGTAATGCGCGTCGTGTGGCGGAAGCCCTGCGCGATGATCTGATCGCTGCAAAGCTCAACGTCACTCTCATCAATGCTGGCGACTATAAATTCAAACAAATCGCCAATGAGAAATTGCTGATCGTAGTGGCGTCGACGCAAGGGGAAGGTGAACCGGCGGAAGAAGCCGTAGCGTTGCATAAATTCCTGTTCTCGAAAAAAGCGCCGAAGCTTGATAACACCGCTTTTGCCGTGTTTGGTCTTGGTGACACTTCTTACGAGTTTTTCTGTCAGTCAGGAAAAGACTTCGATGCAAAACTGGCTGAGCTGGGCGGTGAACGCTTGCTTGACCGCGTGGATGCCGACGTCGAATACCAGGGCGCGGCAGCCGAATGGCGTGCCCGTCTGGTTGATGTCCTGAAAGCGCGTGCGCCTGCGGCATCGTCTGTGCAAGTTGCTGCGAGCGGTGCGGTAAACGAAGTACACACCAGCCCGTACACCAAAGAAGCGCCGCTGACGGCGTCGCTTGCGGTGAATCAGAAAATCACCGGTCGCGACTCGGAAAAAGATGTGCGCCATATTGAAATCGATCTCGGCGATTCCGGCCTGCGCTACCAGCCGGGCGATGCCTTAGGAGTCTGGTATCAGAACGATCCTGAGCTGGTCAAAGAGCTGGTTGAATTGCTGTGGCTGAAAGGAGATGAACCGGTCACGGTTGACGGCAAAACCCTGTCGCTCACCGAAGCGCTGCAGTGGCATTTCGAGCTGACGGTTAACACCGGCAATATCGTCGAGAACTATGCCACTTTAACCCGTAGCGACTCTCTGCTGCCGCTGGTGGGCGACAAAGCGCAATTGCAGCATTACGCCGCAACCACGCCAATCGTCGATATGGTGCGCTTCTCCCCAGCGCAACTGGACGCCCAAACGTTGGTTGATCTTCTGCGCCCGCTGACGCCGCGTTTGTATTCTATTGCCTCTTCCCAGGCGGAAGTGGAAAGCGAAGTGCATGTCACCGTGGGCGTGGTGCGTTATGACATTGAAGGTCGGGCCCGTGCTGGCGGTGCGTCCAGTTTCCTCGCCGATCGCGTGGAAGAAGAGGGCGAAGTGCGTGTGTTCATCGAACACAACGATAACTTCCGCCTGCCGGCTAACCCGCAGACACCGGTGATTATGATTGGACCGGGCACGGGGATTGCGCCATTCCGTGCATTTATGCAGCAGCGTGCGGCTGACGGAGCCGAAGGCAAAAACTGGCTGTTTTTTGGCAACCCACACTTTACCGAAGATTTCCTGTACCAGGTGGAATGGCAGCGCTACGTCAAAGAAGGTGTGCTGAGCCGTATCGATCTCGCCTGGTCCCGTGACCAGAAAGAAAAAATATACGTACAAGACAAACTGCGCCAACAGGGTGCGGAACTGTGGCGCTGGATAAACGACGGTGCCCACATTTATGTCTGCGGCGACGCCAATCGCATGGCGAAAGACGTTGAGCAGGCTTTGTTGGAAGTGATTGCCGAATTCGGTGCTATGGATATCGAAGCGGCGGATGAATTTTTAAGTGAGCTGCGCATTGAGCGCCGTTATCAGCGAGATGTCTACTAATGAGCGAAAAATACCCAGGACCATTGGTGGTCGAAGGCAAGCTGTCCGACGCTGAGCGTATGAAGCTGGAAAGCAACTATCTGCGCGGTACGATTGCCGAAGATTTAAACGACGGCCTGACCGGCGGCTTCAAAGGCGATAACTTCCTGCTGATCCGTTTTCACGGTATGTACCAGCAGGATGACCGCGATATCCGCGCCGAACGAGCCGAGCAAAAGCTGGAGCCGCGTCATGCGATGCTGCTGCGCTGCCGTCTGCCGGGTGGGGTGATCACCACCAAACAGTGGCAGGCGATCGACACGTTCGCCCATGACAACACGATTTATGGCAGCATTCGTCTGACCAACCGTCAGACCTTCCAGTTTCACGGCATTCTGAAGAAGAACGTTAAGCCGGTACACCAGATGCTGCATTCGGTCGGGCTGGACGCGCTGGCGACCGCCAACGACATGAACCGTAACGTTCTGTGTACCTCTAACCCGTACGAGTCCGAGCTGCATGCCCAAGCCTATGAATGGGCGAAGAAGATCTCCGAACATCTGCTGCCGCGTACTCGCGCCTATGCAGAAATTTGGCTGGATCAGGAGAAGGTAGCGACCACCGACGAAGAGCCGATCCTCGGTCAAACCTATCTGCCGCGTAAGTTTAAAACCACGGTCGTAATCCCGCCGCAGAACGACATCGATCTGCACGCCAACGACATGAACTTCGTAGCGATTGCCGAAAACGGCAAGCTGGTGGGCTTTAACCTGCTGGTCGGCGGTGGCTTATCGATTGAGCACGGCAATAAGAAAACCTACGCCCGCACCGCGAGCGAATTCGGCTATCTGCCGCTGGAGCACACGCTGGCGGTGGCGGAAGCGGTTGTTACCACGCAGCGCGACTGGGGTAATCGTACCGATCGTAAAAACGCCAAAACCAAATACACGCTTGAACGCGTTGGTATCGACACGTTCAAAGAGGAAGTGGAGCGTCGCTCGGGTATTAAATTTGAGCCGATCCGCCCGTACGAGTTCACCGGTCGCGGCGATCGTATTGGATGGGTAAAAGGGATCGACAATAACTGGCACCTGACGCTGTTTATTGAAAACGGCCGTATCCTGGATTATCCGGGCCGTCCGCTGAAAACCGGCCTGCTGGAGATCGCGAAGATCCACAAAGGGGATTTCCGCATCACCGCCAACCAGAACCTGATCATTGCTGGTGTGCCGGAAAGCCAAAAAGCGAAGATCGAGAAGCTGGCGCGCGATCACGGATTGATGAATGCGGTGAAGCCGCAGCGTGAAAACTCGATGGCCTGCGTGTCGTTCCCGACCTGTCCGCTGGCGATGGCGGAGGCCGAACGTTTCCTGCCATCGTTCACTGATAAAGTGGAAGCTATTCTCGAAAAACACGGTATTCCTGACGAGCATATCGTGATGCGCGTTACAGGCTGCCCGAACGGCTGCGGCCGCGCGATGCTGGCGGAACTGGGCCTGGTGGGTAAAGCGCCGGGGCGCTACAACGTGCACCTTGGCGGTAACCGCATGGGCACGCGCATTCCGCGTATGTATCGCGAAAATATTACGGAATCGGAAATTCTCGACTCCGTTGACGAACTGGTTGGGCGCTGGGCGAAAGAGCGCGAAGCGGGTGAAGGCTTCGGTGATTTTACGGTGCGTGCGGGCATCATTCGCCCGGTGCTCGATCCCGCCCGGGATTTCTGGGAATAAGGTGAAATTGACTTATCGGGTCTGCTGAATCTGTAGGCCTGATAAGCGCAGTGCCATCAGGCAAGGTAAACAGCGAGGAATTTATGTCCAAACTCGATCTCAACGCGTTGAACGCGCTGCCGAAGGTTGAACGCGTTATGGCGTTGGCACAAACCAACGACCAACTGGAAAAATTGAGCGCAGAGGATCGCGTGGCGTGGGCGCTGGAAAACCTGCCTGGTGAATATGTACTGTCATCAAGCTTTGGTATCCAGGCTGCAGTAAGCCTGCACTTGGTGAATCAGATTCACCCGGATATCCCGGTGATCCTCACCGATACCGGCTATTTGTTCCCGGAAACCTACCAGTTTATTGATGAGTTAACAGACAAACTCAAGCTTAATCTGCAAGTCTACCGGGCGAAGGAGAGCGCGGCCTGGCAGGAAGCGCGCTACGGCAAACTGTGGGAGCAGGGCGTTGAAGGCATTGAGAAATACAATGAGATCAACAAAGTCGAGCCGATGAACCGCGCGCTTAAAGAACTCAATGCGCAAACCTGGTTTGCCGGTCTGCGCCGCGAGCAGTCGGGCAGTCGGGCGCATTTGCCGGTGCTGGCTATCCAGCGCGGCGTGTTTAAAGTGCTGCCGATCATCGACTGGGACAACCGTACCGTTTACCAGTACCTGCAAAAGCACGGCCTGAAATACCATCCACTGTGGGATCAGGGCTATCTGTCAGTTGGTGATACCCATACCACCCGCAAATGGGAGCCGGGTATGGCGGAAGAAGAGACGCGGTTCTTCGGATTGAAGCGCGAGTGCGGATTGCACGAAGGGTGATAAATAGCGAACACCAAATCAATAATTCTACTCCCGGCGTTGCCGGGATTTTTTTATATTTTAGCCAAGTTTGTTATTAATTATATTAAAATTCAATGTAAGTTAGAATATACATCATATTATCTAATTAATTGAATTATAAGATATATTGAGCCGTGTCACGAATTGTTTTCTGTAAATACGTAATGATACGAAGACAATTCCTGATTAGCTGGATACGCGGTGTCGATATATTTTTATTGGGGAAAAAGCCGGCAAGTTGAAAAAGATGGTGGCGACGATTACCACCTGCTGTGCTGGCATTCACTGGACGTAGCGGCAGTAGGCTACTGGATGGTGAAAAATAATCTCTACGGGCTTGCTGTTTATTTCCAGAGATTGGGAATAACGAATGTTGAGCAAGCCGCACAATTTTTTGCCTGGTTATTGTGTTGGCATGATATCGGTAAGTTTGCCAGTTCATTTCAACGGCTGTATAGCCATCCCAACCTGCCCGTTCCTTCCGAACGGCGAAAAAACTATGAATCAATCCACCACACGACGCTGGGACACTGGTTATGGAACAGTTGGTTAAGCGAGTTCCCTGAACTATTGCCGGGCTCTCCACTTTCTTCCCGCAAGTTGAAGCGGGTTATCGGTATGTGGATATCGGTGACGACAGGCCATCATGGGCGCCCGCCGCAGGGGATTCGCGAGCTGGATAATTTTCTGCCGCAGGACAAAGATGCGGCCCGGGAATTTTTAACGCGTATTAAATCGCTGTTTCCGCTGATTGATATTCCGCTATTCTGGGATGAAGACGAAGGTATTGTGTTATTCCAGCACCTCTCATGGCCGATTTCTGCTGCGGTAGTTCTGGCGGACTGGTGTGGTTCGTCCTGCCGTTTTTTCCCTCGCATCGCCTGTTCGATGCCCATCGAAAAATACTGGCCGCTAGCGCTGGATAAAGCGAAGGCCGCGCTTGCTACGATACCGCCTCCTTCTGCGGTTGCTCCTTTCTCCGGTATTCAAACGCTTTTCCCCTTTATTCAGCAGCCCACGCCTTTACAGCAAAAGGTACTTGAGCTGGATATTGATAAAGACGCGCCGCAACTATTCATTCTGGAAGACGTAACGGGCGCAGGTAAAACCGAGGCCGCGTTAATTCTCACCCATCGATTGATGGCGGCAGGAAAAGCGCAGGGGTTGTATTTTGGATTGCCGACGATGGCAACCGCGAATGCCATGTTTGATCGCCTGTCGGAGAGCTGGCTTTCGCTGTACAGGTCGGGTTCTTGCCCCAGTCTGGTGCTGGCGCACAGTGCGCGCGGTTTAATGGACAAATTTAATCAATCAATTTGGTCGACTGAGTCGTCAGGTTCGGAGGAGCTGGATGATAAGCAGCCCTTAAGCCAGGGCTGCGCCGCCTGGTTTGCCGACAGTAATAAGAAAGCGCTGCTGGCTGAAGTGGGCGTCGGCACGCTCGATCAGGCCATGATGGCGGTGATGCCGTTTAAGCATAACAACCTGCGGTTGCTGGGCCTTAGCGACAAAATTCTGCTGGCCGATGAGATCCACGCTTACGACGCCTATATGTCGCGGATTCTGGAAAGTCTGATTGAGCATCAGGCCCGCAGCGGCAACAGTACGATCCTGCTTTCTGCCACGCTCTCACAACAGCAGCGCGATCGGCTGGTGGCCGCATTCGCGCGCGGGGCAGGAAGCCGAGCTGAAGCGCCTTTATTGAGTTATGACGATTATCCCTGGTTGACTCAGGTTATAGGGCAGGAGGTGGTTTCTCAGCATGTGGCGACGCGCAAAGAAGTTGAGCGCAGTGTTAATGTCGGTTGGCTCTATAGCGAGGAGTCCTGCATCGCGCGAATTGAACGAGCGGTAAGCAAAGGCAAATGCATCGCGTGGATTCGCAATTCGGTGGATGATGCCATTCGGATTTATCGGCAGCTACTCGCCAGAGGCCGTGTTCAGGTCGAACATCTCTCATTATTTCATAGCCGATTTGCTTTTTATGACCGGCAGCGGATTGAGACGCAGACATTGTCGCTATTTGGTAAAGGGGAGAGTACGCAACGTGCCGGTAAAGTTCTTATCGCCACTCAGGTGATTGAGCAGAGTCTCGACATCGATATGGACGAGATGATCTCTGATTTAGCGCCAGTGGATCTCCTGATCCAGCGAGCGGGACGGTTACAGCGCCATATCCGCTATCGCAACGGCAGAGTGAAAGGTAGTGGTCAGGATGAACGCGATGCGCCGGAACTGGTGATCTTCGCACCAGAGTGGGATGGCGCCCCGCAAGAAGATTGGTTTTCCTCTGCCATGCGTAACAGCGCCTATGTCTATCCCGATCATGGCCGCCTATGGCTGACACAGCGCGTGCTGCGGGAGCAGGGAGCCATTCGGATGCCGCAATCTGCCCGGTTGTTGATTGAGTCGGTATACGGTGAAAATGTGGTAATGCCTGACGGTTTTGCGAAAACAGAGAATGCGCAGGAAGGAAAATATTATTGCGATCGGGCGTTTGCCGCGCAGATGTTGCTGAACTTTGCACCGGGATACAGCCCTGAAAGTAGCGACTTCCTTCCGGAGAAGTTGTCGACTCGTCTGGCGGAAGAGTCCATCACGCTATGGCTGGCGAAAAGGGTTGATGGCAACGTCACCCCTTATGCCTCTGGTGCTCATCCCTGGGAGATGAGCGTGCTGCGAGTGCGCCAGAGCTGGTGGGAAAAGCATAAAGATGAGTTTGAACGGCTGGAGGGAGAGGTGCTGCAGAAATGGTGTGTGGAGCAACATCAGAATATGGAGTTTGCCGTGGTGATTGTTGTGTCGGAGGATGCAAACAGCGGCTATACGGCGAGTGAAGGATTGATTGGTAAAGTTGATTAGATTGCCCGGAACCAGATGGCTCCGGGACTTATCCCCGCTGGCGCGGGGAACGTTACAGAACTTAGCTTACAAGTTTTCCCAATAAGCGGTTCAACCCTTAATAAAGGGAACAGATCAAGTGTAGCAGGCATGTCGTAAAGTGTCTTTTGAGGATTTTTATTAAGTCTTCCCTATAAGCATTTGTTTTTTGTTTTTCATGGGGTATTATCACTACAATTCTTCTGGGGATGGACTTCCGGGCCCTTCATAAGAAGATATGCCCCGAAGCCCAATCACGTTTCTCAGCTTGATAGCGTTCTTTCAGGGATTGGTTGTTTCAATAGTAAATAAGGAATCTGTCATGGAAGAAAAATCAAACCGATGCAAACGGTTGTTCTGTCGGTTGAAGATTCAGTTAGGTAATAAGCTGTCAGCAAGCTTTCAACTGTCAGTTCATTAACACTCCAGGGAACATTAGCGCTATGGATGGCGCATCGTAAGGAAAAGGTATGTTTCCAATAAATTTACTGACAACGCCCTGGCTTCCCGTGCGCTTTAATGACGGCTCCCTGGGCAAGTTGGCCCCCGCCAATCTGGCGGATGAAAATGTGGTGGATATCGCCGCAACGCGAGCTGATTTACAGGGGGCGGCCTGGCAATTTCTGCTGGGATTGCTGCAATGCAGCATTGCGCCAAAAAATAGCGCCCGCTGGGACGATATTTGGGTGGAGGGATTAACGGAAGAAACGCTTCGTGAGGCGCTGACCCCCTTAGAGCATGCCTTTCAGTTCGGTGCTGAATCGCCCTCTTTTATGCAGGATTTTGAACCGTTAAGAGGCGAAAAAGTTTCTATAGCTTCGCTGTTGCCGGAAACACCCGGGGCGCAAACCACCAAATTTAATAAAGACCATTTTATCAAACGTGGCGTCACAGAACGTTTTTGCCCGCATTGCGCGGCGTTGGCGCTATTCTCACTGCAACTCAACGCGCCATCCGGCGGTAAAGGCTATCGTACCGGTCTGCGCGGTGGTGGGCCGATGACCACGCTTATCGAGTTACAGGAATATCAGGGTACCCGGCAAACGCCGCTGTGGCGCAAGCTGTGGCTTAACGTGATGCCGCAGGACGCCGCAGAACTTCCTCTGCCAGATTTATATGATGCGTCGATTTTTCCATGGCTCGCCGTTACGCGCACCAGCGAACAAGCCAGTGCTGTGACGACGCCGGAGCTGGTTAATAAGCTCCAGGCGTACTGGGGTATGCCGCGCCGTATCCGTCTGGATTTTGCCACCTCGCAGTCTGGTTTTTGCGATATGTGCGGCGCTGACAGCGACGAGTTACTCAGCGCGATGACCGTCAAAAACTACGGCGTTAACTATGAAGGCTGGCGACACCCGCTGACGCCGTATCGTCTGCCGATAAAAGAGAGCGATGGGTTCTTTTCCGTGAAACCACAGCCTGGCGGGCTTATCTGGCGGGACTGGCTGGGGTTAAGCCAGGACAACCAGACGGACACGAATAAAGAATATCCGGCGCTGGTGGTCAAAGTGTTTAACGCTCGCAGCCTGAAGGACATAAAGGCGGGTTTGTGGGGCTTTGGGGCGGATTTCGACAATATGAAAATACGCTGCTGGTATGAACATCACTTTCCGATACTTATGACGGAAAATTTGATCCCTCATTTGCGTAAAGCCATGCAAACGGCTACCCGACTCCTCAGCCTATTACGTAACGCCCTAAAAGACGCCTGGTTCGCCGATGCCAAAGGCGCGCGCGGCGACTTCAGTTTTATTGATATTGATTTCTGGAATCTGACGCAGGGACGTTTTTTGACCCTGATTCACGATCTTGAAAATGGCCAGGAGCCGGGTGACAGGCTGAATAAATGGCAAAGGGAGCTGTGGCTATTTACTCGCCGTTACTTTGACGATCGTGTCTTTACCAACCCCTATGAAGATAACGACCTGAAGCGCAGCATGATGGCACGCAAAAAATATTTTACGACATCGGCGGAAAAGCAAAGCGCAAAAACCGTCAGGGACAAAAAGCAGGAGGCTGCTGAATGAGTATTGTGAAAGAAGATCACAAAGCCAGGCTGCGCAAATGGCATGAGGAGTTGCAGGAGAAGCGCGGCGCGCGTGCCAGTCTGCGGCGCAGCATAACGGTAAACGATGCCTGTCTGTCTGAAGGATTTCGCTCCCTGCTGATGCAGACCCATACGCTGTGGAAAATTGAAGGGCAGGAGTGGCGGGTTACCGCGCTGGCGCTGGTTGCTGCACTGGGCGCAAATGTGAAAACGATTGATGAACGCCTGTGTTTTGCCGCGCAGCTTGGGCAGATGACGGGCAATAACCCGGTCATGTCGGAGAAGCGGTTTGCGATATTGTCTGCGGTAAAAACGCCGGATGAACTGCTGCGTCAGCTGCGACGTGCGGTGAAGCTGTTAAAAGGCTCTGTAAACCTGATTTCGCTGGCGGAAGATATTTTCCGCTGGTGTCAGGAAAACGACGATTTGCAAAACCATCATCGCCGTCAGCAGCGACCCACCGAATTTATCCATATCCGCTGGGCGCTGGAATACTATCAGGCTGGCGAAACCGATAACGAAGAAAATTAATAGGGACTCCAAATGACAACGTTTATTCAGCTCCATTTACTGACCGCTTATCCTGCTGCCAATCTGAACCGTGACGATACCGGTGCGCCGAAAACGGTAGTGCTTGGCGGAGCAACACGTTTGCGTATTTCTTCCCAGAGTCTGAAACGCGCATGGCGCACTTCTGAATTGTTTGAGCAGGCGCTGGCCGGGAATATTGGTATTCGCAGTGGGCGTATTGCGCGTGAGGCGGCGAATATCTTGATAGAAAAAGGTATTGATCCGAAAAAAGCGGTTGAATGGGTAGAGGGTATCGCAAACTGCTTTGGTAAAGTAAAAGCAGATAAGAAAGCGAAAGATGTGCTGACCAACGCCGAAACCGAGCAACTGGTGCACATTAGCCCGGCAGAGTTTGATGCGGTAATTACCCTGGCTCATCGTCTGGCAGAAGAAAAACGTGCGCCAAAAGAGGAAGAGCTGGCGCTGCTACGTAAAGATCGCATGGCCGTCGATATCGCGATGTTTGGCCGCATGCTGGCCAATAAACCAGAGTTCAATATAGAAGCAGCCTGCCAGGTTGCGCATGCCTTCGGCGTCAGCGAAACGATCGTCGAAGACGATTTCTTTACTGCCGTCGACGATTTACGCGCTTCTTCAGATGATGCGGGCGCAGGTCACTTGGGAGAAACCGGTTTTGGTTCAGCGCTGTTTTATACCTATATCTGCATTGACAAAGATCTGCTGGTGAAAAATCTGCACGGTAATGAAGAGCTGGCTAATAAAACATTGCGGGCCTTTACCGAAGCGGCGCTGAAAGTCTCGCCAACCGGCAAACAAAACAGCTTTGCCAGTCGCGCTTATGCCTCTTGGGCGTTGGCGGAAACGGGAACCGATCAGCCTCGTTCCCTGGCTGCGGCATTTTATAATCCGATCAACGGCACCAACCAACTGGATGTGGCGGTAAAACGCATTACCGAGCTGCGTGAAAATATGAAGAAAGTCTATGGTGAGCAAACCAAATCAACCCACTTTGATGTTATGCAGCAACAGGGAAGCATGAAAGACGTCCTGGACTTTATCTGCGAGTAAGGGGCGGCTATGAGCCAATATCTGGTTTTTCAGCTTCATGGGCCAATGGCTTCCTGGGGCGTCGATGCGCCCGGCGAAGTTCGCCATAGTCACGAGCTTCCCTCTCGTTCGGCATTACTGGGGCTGCTCGCGGCAGCGCTCGGTATTTGTCGTGATGAAGAGGAGCGGTTAAACGATTTCAATCAGCATTATGCTTTTCTGTTGTGTGCCAGCCAGGAACCCCGCTGGGCACGAGATTATCACACAGTCCAGATGCCAAGAGAGGTGCGTAAAGCGCGCTATTTTAGCCGCCGGGAAGAGCTGCGCGATCCTGAGTTGCTCAGTGCGCTGATTTCCCGGCGAGACTATTACACCGATGCCTGGTGGATGGTTGGCGTTGCAATGACGCCGGACGCGCCTTATTCGCTGAAGCAGATCCGGGAAGGATTGCAACATCCTGTATTTCCTCTGTATTTGGGGCGAAAAAGCTATACGCTGGGGTTGCCGCTCGCGCCGGTACTGCTGGAAGGAAGCGCGCCGGATGTCTTACGTGAGGCATATCGTCAGTATGAGAGTAAATTCAAAGCGCTGAAACTTCCTCTGGCGAAATTACAGAATGAATGCTGGTGGGAAGGGGATCACGACGGCTTAACCGCGAATAAAATTTTGCGCCGCCGTGACAGGCCGTTGAGTCGCCAACAATGGTTGTTTGGCGAACGTTCCGTGAATCAAGGGCCATGGCTCAGCAAGGAGGAATAGTGTACCTCTCAAGAATAACGTTACATACCAGCCAGCTTTCGCCTTCACAGTTGCTGCATCTGGTTGATCGTGGCGAATACGTTATGCACCAGTGGCTGTGGGATCTTTTTCCTGGTGGAAAGGATCGGCAGTTCCTTTATCGTCGTGAGGAGTTACAGGGTGCTTTTCGCTTTTTTGTTTTGTCACAGGAACGGCCAGCAGAAAGCGCTTTTTTTGACGTGCAGTGCCGCTCGTTCAGCCCTGCGTTAAGCGTTGGTCAGACGTTGCGATTTAACCTGCGTGCTAATCCGACAATTTGTAAAGCAGGTAAACGTCATGATTTGCTGATGGAAGCAAAGCGCCAGGTCAAAGCGCAGATGGGTAGTCAGGACATCTGGCTCTGTCAGCAGCAGGCGGCGCTGGCGTGGCTGTCTCGCCAGGGGGAGCAACATGGATTCTCATTGTGTGAGAGTAATGTTGATGCCTATCGGCAGCAGCAGATACGGCGCGAGAAAGCCCGCCAGATGATTCAGTTCAGCAGCGTGGATTATAGTGGCGTGCTGGTGGTCAACGATCCTGAACGATTCCTGCAACGTCTGGCGGTGGGATTCGGTAAAAGCCGGGCGTTTGGCTGCGGCATGATGATGATCAAACCGGGAGATGGTGAGTGACGTTTGTCCCGCTAAGCCCGATTCCCTTAAAAGATCGTACCTCAATGATCTTCCTCCAGTATGGTCAGGTTGACGTACTGGATGGCGCGTTTGTCTTGATCGATAAAAGCGGTATTCGCACGCATATTCCGGTGGGGTCGGTAGCCTGCATTATGCTGGAGCCGGGAACGCGAGTCTCTCATGCCGCAGTGCGACTGGCATCAATAGTCGGGACATTGCTGGTGTGGGTTGGGGAAGCGGGTGTGCGCGTTTACGCTTCCGGCCAGCCCGGTGGGGCACGGGCTGACAAGCTGCTCTATCAGGCCAAATTAGCGCTGGATGATGATTTGCGGCTGAAAGTCGTGCGAAAAATGTATGAATTGCGTTTTCGCGAGCCGCCCCCAGCGCGTCGTTCAGTTGAACAGTTACGCGGTATTGAGGGGGCCCGTGTGCGACAGACCTATGCCCTGCTGGCAAAACAATACGGCGTAAAATGGAATGGTCGCAACTATGATCCTAAAGACTGGGAAAAAGGCGATGTAGTCAATCGATGTATTAGCGCCGCGACGTCATGTCTTTATGGGATTTCAGAAGCGGCTATCCTGGCGGCTGGCTATGCACCTGCCATTGGTTTCATTCACAGTGGTAAACCGCTTTCTTTTGTTTATGACATTGCCGATATCATTAAATTCGACTCTGTCGTGCCGAAGGCATTTGAAATTGCTGCCCGCCATCCTGTAGAGCCAGATAGAGAGGTGAGATTGGCCTGTCGCGATATATTTCGTAGTTCTAAGCTGACGAGCAAACTGATACCTCTGATTGAGGAAGTCCTTGACGCTGGCGAAATAGACCCTCCGCAGCCTGCGCCAGATATGCTGCCGCCTGCAATACCGGAACCGGAATTGTTTGGAGATGGTGGTCATAGGGGGCGTGGTGGATGAGTATGGTTGTCGTTGTAACGGAAAACGTTCCGCCGCGTCTGCGAGGGCGTCTCGCTGTCTGGCTGCTGGAAATCCGTGCGGGTGTTTACGTTGGTGATACCTCTAAGCGAATTCGGGAAATGATTTGGCACCAAATCATACAGTTGGGCGGAGCGGGAAACGTTGTGATGGCCTGGGCGACAAACACTGAGTCAGGTTTTGAGTTTCAAACCTGGGGAGAAAATCGCCGTATTCCGGTAGATTTGGATGGACTTAGACTAGTGTCTTTTCTTCCTTTTGATAATCAATAGGTTGAGTGTTCTTTAATAAAAAGGAATTGTTGTTCCCAAGTTGGTAGATTGTTACTTGATGAAAATTGCAATAGAAAACAGTTATATATATTTAGTGTGTTCCCCGCGCCAGCGGGGATAAACCGTTGATCCAGATGATTTCTGCCGAATCACTAAAGTGTTCCCCGCGCCAGCGGGGATAAACCGATTCAACCGGGTGCCCGGATGGGGCGCGGGTGGTGTTCCCCGCGCCAGCGGGGATAAACCGACTAAAACCTCATTTTATCGTTCACTAACAGAGTGTTCCCCGCGCCAGCGGGGATAAACCGGTGGGCTGTGTGGGGGCGCTTCGGCGCGCCGGGTGTTCCCCGCGCCAGCGGGGATAAACCGAACGGACGTTTCTACCCGTCAGCCGAAATCAAGTGTTCCCCGCGCCAGCGGGGATAAACCGTCACAACACAACGCGACACATATGAAATTTCCGTGTTCCCCGCGCCAGCGGGGATAAACCGCCCTTCCCCGCTTTTCGGCGCGGCGGAGTATCGTGTTCCCCGCGCCAGCGGGGATAAACCGGTGGCTACCTGCGGTTGTTCAGTTTCTACAGCGTGTTCCCCGCGCCAGCGGGGATAAACCGGTGGCTACCTGCGGTTGTTCAGTTTCTACAGCGTGTTCCCCGCGCCAGCGGGGATAAACCGGGGTGGAATGTATGGGGTGGCATCTACTACGCGTGTTCCCCGCGCCAGCGGGGATAAACCGTAAGTTATTTCAGTGTCATCACTCATATCATTGTGTTCCCCGCGCCAGCGGGGATAAACCGACGGGGCGGCGAGGTGAGCAGTGTCGCCTGAGGTGTTCCCCGCGCCAGCGGGGATAAACCGCCAGATTCGGAGGAAAAGCGGATAGCGCCACCGTGTTCCCCGCGCCAGCGGGGATAAACCGCCTGACTGCGACGTCACGCGGCAATGTCAGCCCGTGTTCCCCGCGCCAGCGGGGATAAACCAGCGGGTCGGGGTTTTTAAAGTTTTTGAGAACCGTGTTCCCCGCGCCAGCGGGGATAAACCGTAGGGGAGCAGAGGTGTCAATTTTTCTGGCAGGTGTTCCCCGCGCCAGCGGGGATAAACCGTGGGATGCTAAATTTGTATTCACGCAGGATGAGTGTTCCCCGCGCCAGCGGGGATAAACCGGAAGCGGATCTGGCCGAGTTGCATGAGGTGCAGTGTTCCCCGCGCCAGCGGGGATAAACCGCGGTGATTTCCGGTAAATAATGGGGGAGGTTGGTGTTCCCCGCGCCAGCGGGGATAAACCGATCGCGCCGTTACAATGTTAATCTCGATTGGTGTGTTCCCCGCGCCAGCGGGGATAATCCACTTTGAAAGCAGAAATATTATGGGGCTGGATGGGTTACGAGGATTTTCCCGCCTTTGCCAGTTCTTTTACCAGCGGGAGCATAATGCGTACCACGTCGCGGCTACGGTGCTCTATCCTGCCCGGTAAGGCTTTATCGATATGCTGCTGGTTATCCAGTCGCACATCGTGCCAGCTGTTGCCTGCCGGGAACGAGGCGCTTTTGGCGCGCTGTTGATAGCCATCTTTCTTGCCCAGACTCCAGTTGGTTGCTTCAACGGAGAGCACGGCAATGCCCGCATCGTCGAAGACCTCTGCATCGTTACAACATCCAGTACCTTTCGGATAGTTTTTGTTCAGTCCCGGATTGGTGCTGGCTACGATACCGCGGCTGTGCGCGATGGCCAGCGCCCGGTCACGCGTCAATTTTCGCACCGCTTCCGGGGTTTTCTTACCGCTATTGAAATAGAGCTTATCGCCGACGATCAGGTTATCGAGGTTGATAACCAGCAGCGTATTTTTCTTCTCGGCGGCGCTCATTCGCTTCAGGATGTTCTCCGCGCCCAGTTTGCCTTCTTCCTCGCCGCTGGTGGCGATAAATCGAATGCCGTACTGCGTCGGCACGTCTTTGAGTTTTTCCGCCAGTTCCAGCATCACGCCAAGCCCTGCGGCGTTGTCATCAATACCTTGCAGGGTCAATCCACCCAGATTGGCATCGGAATCAGCGTCGCTCTGTGCGGCGTAGGTGTCGAGGTGCGCCATGATAATAATCTGTTGTGGCGCTTTACCCTCGTGTGCGGCAATAACGGTACTCCCCGTGACGTTATGCCAGTTTTTACGGTTATTTTTGGCGGTATAAACATAACGGCTATTAAACGTTCGAATATCACTGCTGTAGCCCATCTGCTGAAATTGCTGACGAATATAATCAGCAGACAACATTTCTGCCGGAGAGCCCGTTACGCGGCCTGGGAAAAACGTTGCGATATATCGAGCCTGGGTATTTGCGATATCTCCAGGTTTGGAAGATGTTGCCTGTGCGGGAAGGATAAAGCACGCGCCGAGCGCCAGGATTGCAAGAAGGGGGCGCGTTGCGGAAAACATAATGAGTCCTTAAATACCAAGCAGAAATTTTTAGCCGCTAGTATGAAACCGTGATCGAGGTAAAACAATTTCATTTGCTCCTAAATGCCCTAAATTCGGTAGCTTAAGCACTTTTTGATATTTGCTTTTCCGGATCGTTATTCCTTTGAGGAACTACTCATTCCAATTCGTAATTTCATTCGCCCTCTTGCCCTCCCTATAGTCAGGTTATCTGAGCATCGTTAGCAAAATAACGGCATTACATAGGAACGGTTATGGATCAAAAACGACTTACCCACCTGCGGCAACTGGAAGCGGAAAGCATCCATATTATTCGTGAGGTGGCCGCCGAGTTTTCGAATCCGGTGATGATGTATTCCATCGGCAAAGATTCCAGCGTAATGCTGCATCTGGCGCGTAAAGCGTTTTATCCTGGCACGTTGCCGTTCCCTCTGCTGCACGTTGATACTGGCTGGAAATTCAGCGAGATGTACGAGTTTCGTGACCGCACGGCGAAAGCCTACGGTTGTGAACTGCTGGTGCATAAAAACCCGGAAGGGGTGGCGATGGGCATCAACCCGTTTGTTCACGGTAGCGCCAAGCATACCGATATTATGAAAACCGAAGGGTTGAAGCAGGCGTTGAACAAATACGGTTTCGACGCCGCGTTCGGTGGCGCTCGTCGTGACGAAGAGAAATCGCGTGCCAAGGAGCGCATTTATTCTTTCCGCGATCGTTTTCATCGCTGGGACCCTAAAAATCAGCGTCCGGAACTGTGGCATAACTACAACGGACAGATTAACAAAGGCGAAAGCATTCGCGTATTCCCGCTCTCCAACTGGACTGAACAGGATATCTGGCAGTACATCTGGCTGGAAAATATCGACATCGTGCCGCTGTACCTGGCGGCGGAGCGTCCGGTGCTGGAACGCGACGGCATGCTGATGATGATTGATGACGACAGAATCGATCTGCAACCGGGTGAAGTGATTAAAAAACGCATGGTGCGTTTCCGTACGCTCGGCTGCTGGCCGTTGACAGGCGCGGTGGAGTCGAATGCGCAGACGCTGCCGGAAATCATCGAAGAGATGCTGGTCTCAACCACCAGTGAACGTCAGGGCCGCGTGATTGACCGCGACCAGGCGGGCTCCATGGAGCTGAAGAAACGTCAGGGGTATTTCTAAGGAGCCGCCATGAACACGACACTTGCACAACAAATTGCTAATGAAGGCGGCGTTGAAGCCTGGATGGTCGCCCAGCAACACAAAAGCCTGCTGCGTTTTTTAACCTGCGGTAGCGTGGATGACGGGAAAAGCACCCTGATTGGTCGCCTGCTGCACGACACGCGTCAGATTTATGAAGACCAGCTTTCATCGCTGCACAACGACAGTAAACGTCACGGTACTCAGGGCGAAAAGCTCGATCTGGCGTTATTGGTTGACGGCTTGCAAGCCGAGCGCGAGCAGGGCATCACCATCGACGTGGCTTACCGTTATTTCTCTACCGAGAAGCGTAAATTTATTATTGCGGATACTCCCGGCCATGAGCAGTACACCCGCAACATGGCGACCGGTGCGTCGACCTGCGACCTGGCGATCCTGCTGATCGATGCGCGTAAAGGCGTGCTGGATCAGACCCGTCGTCACAGCTTTATCTCCACGCTACTTGGGATCAAACACCTGGTGGTGGCGATCAACAAAATGGATCTGGTGAACTTTAGCGAAGAGACATTTAACCGCATTCGCGAAGACTATCTTACTTTTGCTGAACAGTTGCCGGGCAACCTGGATATCCGGTTTGTGCCGCTCTCTGCGCTGGAAGGCGACAACGTGGCTTCACAAAGCGCCAGCATGTCGTGGTACAGCGGTCCGACGCTACTGGAAGTACTGGAAACCGTTGAGATCCAACGCATAGTTGATACTCAGCCGATGCGCTTCCCGGTGCAGTATGTGAACCGACCGAATCTGGATTTTCGTGGTTATGCCGGGACGCTGGCCTCCGGTAGTGTGAAGGTAGGGCAACGCGTCAAAGTACTGCCATCCGGCGTTGAGTCGAGCGTGGCACGGATCGTAACCTTTGATGGCGATTTACAGCAAGCGCATGCGGGTGAAGCGATCACCCTGGTATTGAAAGATGAGATCGATATCAGCCGGGGCGACCTGCTGCTTGATGCCGGTGAAGCGTTACCTGCGGTACAAAGCGCTGCCGTTGATGTGGTGTGGATGGCGGAACAACCGTTGTCGCCTGGGCAGAGCTACGACATCAAAGTCGCCGGTAAGAAGACCCGCGCACGCGTTGATAACGTGCAGTACCAGATTGATATTAATAACCTGACCCAACGTGATGTTGAAGCGTTGCCGCTAAACGGCATCGGTCTGGTTAATCTGACCTTTGATGAGCCGCTGGTGCTGGATACCTATCAGCAGAACCCGGTTACGGGCGGGCTGATTATCATTGACCGCCTGACCAACGTTACCGTTGGCGCGGGGCTGGTACGTGAGCCAATCGTCCAGGATCACGCCGCGGCTTCTCAGTTCAGCGCGTTTGAGCTGGAGCTTAATGCGTTAGTGCGTCGCCATTTCCCGCACTGGGGCGCGCGCGATCTGCTGGGAGGAAAATAATGGCGCTGCATGACGAAAACGTCGTCTGGCATGTCCATCCTGTTACACCGCAACAGCGGGAACAACGCCACGGTCATCGTGGTGTTGTGCTGTGGTTTACCGGGCTGTCTGGTTCCGGTAAATCCACGGTAGCAGGGGCGCTGGAAGAGGCGTTGCACAAGCTGGGAGTGAGTACCTATTTGTTGGATGGCGATAACGTGCGCCACGGCCTGTGCAGCGATCTTGGGTTTAGCGATGCCGATCGTAAGGAGAATATTCGTCGGGTTGGCGAGGTGGCTAACCTGATGGTGGATGCGGGTCTTGTGGTGTTGACCGCCTTTATCTCTCCACATCGCGCCGAACGCAAAATGGTCCGTGAACGCGTTGGCGAAGGGCGTTTTATTGAGGTTTTTGTCGATACGCCGCTGGCAACGTGCGAATTACGCGATCCAAAAGGGCTGTATAAAAAAGCGCGGGCGGGTGAGTTGCGCAATTTCACCGGAATTGATTCGGTATACGAAGCGCCTGAATCGCCAGAGATTCACCTTGATGGTGAACAATTGGTAACAAATTTGGTACCCCAATTATTAGACCTGCTGAGGCAGGAAGATATTATCAGATCCTGAGACACCCGAGCTTGTATGCCCGGTCAGTCACGGTCACAGGATTAGATATGCGTAACAGCCATAACATTACTATTACAGAGTCAGATACCTTCGCCGCCGACGATGAAACCACCTGGTCACTACCGGGTGCCGTGGTCGGTTTTATCGCGTGGCTGTTGGCGCTGGGGATTCCGTTTCTGATTTATGGCCCTAACACACTCTTTTTCTTCATTTATACCTGGCCCTTTTTCCTCGCATTGCTGCCCGTGGCGATTGTCGCGGGTATTGCGCTGCATTCCCTATTGAAGGGGCTGTTGCTGCTGAGCATTACCTGCACCCTACTGGTGGTTGGGGCGATGTTTGGCGCGCTATTTCTGTGGTTGTTGGGTTAGGCAAACGCCTTTTTTTAACAATCGCTGATGTTGCTCACTCTCTGGTCATAATTCAAACCGTAACCAACAATGAGATTATGTTCTCCTTACACGGGGTATACGTAACAACGGGCAAATGTGGTACATTTGCCCGCGTTGTCGCGGCATTCCCGACCGTTGATGTAAAGTTGTCTGCGGAAGTTATGGGATGTTAATGCCGTTTTTCAGGGGGCAGGATGGGTAAACTAACGCTGCTGTTGCTGGCTTTATTGGTCTGGCTGCAGTATTCGCTGTGGTTCGGTAAGAACGGCATACATGACTATAGTCGCGTCAACGATGATGTTGCTGCGCAGCAAGCTACGAACGCGAAACTTAAAGCGCGTAACGATCAGCTTTTTGCCGAAATTGACGATCTCAATGGCGGACAAGAGGCTATTGAGGAGCGCGCGCGCAACGAACTCAGCATGACTAAGCCGGGCGAAACCTTTTATCGTCTGGTGCCTGACGCGTCTAAACGCGCTCAGACTGCAGGGCAAAACAATCGATAAACCGTCCAGGGATTTAACATGGCAGCCACTTTATTGGACGTTTGCGCCGTGGTGCCGGCTGCCGGGTTTGGCCGCCGAATGCAAACAGAGTGTCCTAAGCAGTACCTCTCTATTGGCAATAAAACCATTCTTGAACACTCGGTTGATGCGCTGCTGGCTCATCCCCGGGTGACGCGAGTCGTTATTGCTATCAGCCCAGGCGACAGCCGCTTTGCCCAACTTCCACTCGCCGCGCATCCGCAAATTACCGTAGTGGATGGCGGCAACGAGCGTGCCGATTCTGTCCTTGCTGGTTTGCAAGCCGCAGGTGAGGCCAGTTGGGTACTGGTGCATGACGCCGCGCGTCCGTGTCTGCACCAGGATGATTTAGCCCGTTTGCTGGCAATCAGTGAGACCAGCCGCACCGGCGGGATCCTGGCGGCACCAGTACGCGACACGATGAAGCGCGCGGAGCCGGGCCGAACAGACATTGCCCATACGGTCGATCGCACCGATTTATGGCACGCGTTGACACCGCAGTTTTTCCCTCGCGAGCTGTTGCACGACTGCCTGACCCGTGTGCTCCACGAAGGCGCAACCATTACGGATGAGGCCTCGGCGCTGGAATATTGCGGCTTACACCCTCAGCTCGTTGAAGGACGGGCTGATAATATTAAAGTAACGCGTCCAGAGGATTTGGCGTTGGCCGAATTTTATCTGACCCGGACTACCCACCAGGAGAAGACATAATGCGAATTGGACACGGTTTCGACGTACACGCTTTTGGCGGAGAAGGCCCAATTATCATTGGTGGTGTGCGCATCCCGTATGAAAAAGGATTGCTGGCGCATTCTGATGGCGATGTGGCGTTACACGCGCTAACCGATGCTCTGCTGGGCGCGGCTGCGCTGGGGGATATCGGTAAACTCTTCCCTGACACCGACCCGACCTTTAAAGGTGCCGATAGTCGTGAATTATTGCGAGAAGCCTGGCGGCGTATTCAGGCCAAAGGCTATACGCTTGGTAATGTGGATGTGACAATTATTGCTCAGGCGCCGAAGATGCTGCCGCACATTCCGCAAATGCGCGTGTTTATTGCCGAAGATCTCGGCTGCCATATGGATGATGTTAACGTGAAAGCGACCACCACGGAAAAACTCGGTTTTACCGGGCGTGGGGAAGGGATTGCCTGTGAAGCGGTGGCGTTACTCATTAAGGCACCGAAATGACTGTGTTTGACGATCTGACGTATCTCCATGGCAAACCACTGGGCCATGGCGTCCTGAAAGCGAATCCGGAAGACTTTGTTGTTGTCGAAGATTTAGGCTTCGAACCGGATGGCGAAGGCGAGCATGTTTTGGTGCGCATCCTGAAGAACGGTTGTAACACCCGTTTTGTGGCTGACGCGCTGGCGAAATTCCTGAAAATTCACGCCCGTGAAGTGAGCTTTGCCGGGCAGAAAGATAAGCATGCGGTCACGGAACAGTGGCTGTGCGCGCGCGTACCGGGCAATGCAATGCCTGATCTAAGCAAATTTGAGCTCGAAGGCTGTAAAGTTCTGGAGTACGCGCGCCACAAGCGTAAGCTGCGTTTAGGGGCGCTGAAAGGCAACGAATTTACGCTGGTGTTGCGTGAAGTGAGCGAGCGAAATGACGTTGAAGCGCGTTTGCAGGCGATTAGCGAACGCGGCGTACCGAACTATTTTGGCGCTCAGCGTTTTGGTATCGGCGGTAGCAACCTGCAAGGGGCGCTGCGCTGGGCACAAAGCGATGCGCCGGTGCGCGATCGCAATAAACGCAGTTTTTGGTTGTCGGCGGCCCGTAGCGCGTTGTTTAATCAGATAGTCAGTGAACGCTTGAAAAAAACAGACTTTAATCAAGTTGTTGACGGCGATGCGCTACAATTATCCGGACGCGGAAGCTGGTTTGTCGCCACACAGGAAGAACACACAGAATTACAGCGTCGCGTCGATGAGAAAGAATTGATGATCACAGCGGCATTACCGGGCAGCGGTGAGTGGGGAACTCAGCGCGACGCACTGGCGTTTGAAAAAGCCGCTGTTGCTGATGAAACCGCGCTGCAAGCTCTGTTATTGCGCGAGAAAGTCGACGCGTCGCGTCGCGCTATGTTGCTGTATCCACAACAATTAAGCTGGAACTGGTGGGATGACGTAACCGTCGAGTTACGCTTCTGGCTACCGGCAGGTAGCTTCGCCACCAGTGTTGTAAGGGAACTTATTAACACAATGGGTGATTATGCGTATATTGCTGAGTAACGATGATGGGGTCCACGCACCCGGTATACAAACGCTGGCGAAAGCGCTGCGTGAGTTTGCTGACGTACAGGTGGTTGCCCCGGATCGTAACCGCAGTGGCGCGTCTAACTCGCTGACGCTGGAATCCTCACTTCGCACCTTTACCTATGATAACGGCGATATCGCCGTACAAATGGGTACGCCCACCGACTGCGTCTATCTGGGCGTGAACGCATTAATGCGTCCGCGTCCGGACATTGTCGTTTCTGGTATCAACGCGGGTCCTAATCTGGGTGATGATGTTATCTATTCCGGTACCGTTGCGGCGGCAATGGAAGGCCGTCATCTGGGATTCCCGGCGCTGGCTGTCTCACTTGATGGCCATAAATACTACGATACTGCTGCCGCAGTAACCTGTCGTATCTTACGGGCGCTGAGTCGTGAACCGCTGCGCACCGGTCGCATTTTGAATATCAACGTGCCGGATTTACCGCTGGATCAGATTAAAGGTATTCGCGTCACGCGCTGCGGCAGTCGCCATCCGGCGGATCAGGTTATTCCACAGCAGGACCCACGCGGTAATACGCTGTACTGGATCGGGCCACCGGGCGAAAAGTGCGACGCCGGGCCGGATACGGATTTTGCCGCCGTCGATGAAGGCTATGTTTCTATCACGCCGCTGCATGTCGATTTAACCGCATACGGCGCGCATGAAGTGGTTTCTGACTGGTTAGACAGCGTGGGAGTCGACACGCAATGGTAAGCAGACGCGTACACACTCTTCTTGAACAATTACGTGCGCAGGGCATCAGAGATGAGCTTGTCCTCGATGCGCTCGCCGCCGTGCCGCGTGAAAAATTCATTGATGAGGCGTTTGAACATAAGGCCTGGGACAATATTGCCCTGCCGATTGGTCAGGGGCAGACGATTTCGCAGCCTTATATGGTTGCGCGAATGACCGAACTGCTTGAGCTAACGCCGCAGTCTCGGGTGCTGGAAATTGGTACTGGCTCTGGCTACCAGACGGCGATTCTGGCGCACCTGGTGCATCATGTGTGCTCCGTTGAGCGCATTAAAGGTTTGCAATGGCAGGCGCGTCGCCGCCTGAAGCAGCTTGATTTACATAATGTTTCGACCCGTCATGGTGATGGATGGCAAGGCTGGCAGGCGCGAGCTCCGTTTGACGCTATCATTGTAACGGCAGCGCCGCCCGAGATCCCAACCGCATTGATGATGCAACTGGATGAGGGTGGCATTCTCGTCTTACCCGTGGGCGATGAGCACCAGTTTCTGAAGCGGGTGCGTCGTCGGGGAGGCGAATTTATTATCGATACCGTGGAGGCCGTACGTTTCGTTCCCTTAGTGAAAGGGGAGCTTGCGTAGATAGCGCTGCTGAATACCTGGAGTTTTCCTGGTTATTCTCGAAAGAGTAAGCGTATTGTGACGGTGCCTTGCACGGTGATTACGTCACTGGTTTTAACCAATTTTCCTGGGGGATAAATGAGCGCGGGAAGCCACAAATTTACCGTTCGCCGCATTGCGGCATTGTCACTGGTTTCACTATGGTTGGCAGGTTGTTCAAACACCTCGAATCCACCAGCGCCGGTCAGCTCGGTTAACGGTAGTGCATCAACGAACACCAGTTCTGGCATGCTGATTACGCCTCCACCTAAAATGGGCTCGACGTCGACAGTACAGCAGACGCCACAGATCCAGTCGGTGCAGCAACCAACCACACAGCCAACGCAAATCCAGCCTGTTGCTCAACAGCCTGTGCAGATGGAAAACGGTCGTATTGTATACAATCGTAAGTATGGGAATATTCCGAAAGGTAGCTACACGGGCGGCAGTACCTATACTGTTAAGAAAGGCGATACCCTTTTCTATATTGCCTGGATCACCGGGAACGATTTCCGTGACCTCGCACAACGCAATAACGTTCCGGCCCCGTATGGCCTGAATGTCGGTCAAACTCTGCAAGTGGGCAACGCGTCTGGCGCACCGATAACCGGTGGCAATGCCATCACCCAGGCGGATGCAGCACAGCAAGGAGTTGTGACCAACCCTGCACAAAATTCCACCGTTGCTGTTGCTTCGAAACCAACAATTACGTATTCTGAGGATTCAGGTGAACAAAGTGCTAACAAAATGTTGCCGAACAACAAGCCTGCTGGGACTGTGGTCACAGCGCCTGTAACGGCTCCAGCAGTTAGCACAACCGAATCAACTGCAAGCTCAACGTCGACTAGCTCGCCAATCTCTACCTGGCGCTGGCCGACTGACGGCAAAGTGATCGAAAACTTTGCGGCTACCGAAGGTGGCAATAAAGGGATCGACATTGCAGGCAGCAAAGGACAGGCTATTGTCGCGACCGCAGATGGACGCGTCGTCTATGCCGGTAATGCGCTGCGTGGTTACGGTAATCTTATTATCATCAAACATAACGATGATTACCTGAGCGCCTACGCCCATAACGATACAATGCTGGTCCGGGAACAACAAGAAATCAAGGCGGGGCAGAAAATAGCTACCATGGGTAGCACCGGAACCAGTTCAACACGCTTGCATTTTGAAATTCGTTACAAGGGGAAATCCGTAAACCCGCTGCGCTATTTACCGCAGCGATAATTAGGCGGAACCAGGCTTTCACGTGCTAGTTCCGTTAGGGATCACGGGTAGGAGCCACCTTTATGAGTCAGAATACGCTGAAAGTTCATGATTTAAATGAAGATGCGGAATTTGATGAGAACGGAGTAGAGGCTTTTGATGAAAAAGCCTTGAGTGAAGAGGAACCCAGTGATAACGACCTGGCTGAAGAAGAGCTGTTATCGCAGGGGGCCACACAGCGTGTGTTGGACGCGACTCAGCTTTACCTTGGTGAGATTGGTTATTCACCACTGTTAACAGCCGAAGAAGAAGTTTATTTTGCGCGTCGCGCACTGCGTGGAGATGTCGCATCTCGCCGTCGCATGATTGAAAGTAACCTGCGTCTGGTGGTGAAAATTGCTCGTCGTTATGGCAATCGTGGTCTGGCATTGCTGGACCTGATTGAAGAGGGCAATTTAGGGCTTATCCGTGCCGTCGAGAAGTTTGACCCGGAACGTGGGTTCCGCTTCTCAACATACGCAACCTGGTGGATCCGCCAGACGATCGAACGGGCGATTATGAACCAAACCCGTACGATCCGACTGCCGATTCACATTGTAAAAGAGCTGAACGTCTATCTGCGTACCGCGCGTGAGTTGTCGCATAAACTGGACCACGAACCGAGTGCAGAAGAGATTGCTGAACAACTGGATAAACCGGTTGATGACGTCAGCCGTATGCTCCGACTCAACGAGCGTATTACCTCGGTAGACACCCCGCTGGGTGGCGATTCCGAAAAAGCGTTGCTGGATATTCTGGCCGATGAAAAGGAAAACGGTCCGGAAGACACCACGCAAGACGATGATATGAAACAGAGCATCGTCAAATGGCTGTTCGAACTGAACGCCAAACAGCGTGAAGTGCTGGCACGTCGTTTTGGTCTGCTGGGGTACGAAGCTGCGACACTGGAAGATGTGGGCCGTGAAATTGGTCTCACTCGTGAACGTGTTCGCCAGATTCAGGTTGAAGGTCTGCGTCGTCTGCGTGAAATTCTGCAGACTCAGGGACTGAATATCGAAGCGCTTTTCCGCGAGTAAGCACAAGTTCTATCAAGAAAGGCCAGTCTCATTGAGACTGGCCTTTTTCTTTAGGGCTACCGCTATCGGGCTCTTTTTGCTACACCAGACTTTTCAACCGGTAGATCCACTCCAGCGCCTGGCGAGGCGTTAGCGAATCCGGGTCGAGGTTTTCCAGCGCATCAACGGCGGGTGACGTTTCTTCCGGTACTGACAGCAGCGACATCTGCGTGCCGTCGACCTGGGTTGCGGCAACATTTGGCGCGATGCTTTCCAGTTCGCGCAGTTTTTGCCGCGCGCGTTTGATCACCTCTTTCGGTACGCCAGCCAGGGCAGCGACTGCCAGACCATAGCTCTTGCTCGCCGCGCCATCCTGCACGCTGTGCATGAAGGCGATGGTATCGCCGTGCTCTAACGCATCCAGATGCACATTAGCGACGCCCTCCATCTTCTCCGGTAACTGCGTCAGTTCGAAGTAGTGGGTCGCAAATAAAGTTAATGCTTTGATTTTATTTGCCAGATTTTCTGCGCATGCCCATGCCAGCGACAGGCCGTCGTAGGTGGAGGTGCCGCGTCCAATCTCATCCATCAGCACCAGACTGTTCTCGGTGGCGTTATGCAGAATGTTGGCGGTTTCGGTCATTTCTACCATGAAGGTGGAACGACCTGATGCCAGATCATCCGCCGCGCCCACGCGGGTAAAGATACGATCGATAGGCCCGATCTCGACTTTCTGTGCCGGAACGTAGCTGCCGATATAGGCCAGTAGCGCAATCAACGCAGTCTGGCGCATATAGGTACTTTTCCCCCCCATGTTTGGGCCGGTGATGATCAGCATCCGTCGCTGAGGCGAGAGGTTAAGCGGGTTGGCGATAAACGGCTCGGTCAGCACCTGTTCAACCACCGGATGACGTCCCTCGGTAATACGAATGCCGGGTTTATCGGTGAAGATCGGACAGGTGTAATTCAGGGTATAAGCACGCTCCGCGAGGTTGACCAGCACGTCCAACTCCGCCAGCGCGCTGGCGCTCTGTTGCAAATCAGCCAGGTGTGGCAGCAGCATGTCGAACAGTTCGTCATACAGCTGTTTTTCCAGCGCCAGTGCTTTGCCTTTTGAGGTCAGAACTTTGTCTTCGTACTCTTTCAGTTCCGGAATAATGTAGCGTTCGGCGTTTTTCAATGTCTGGCGGCGTACGTAGTTAATTGGCGCCAGATGACTTTGCCCACGGCTGATCTGAATGTAGTAGCCGTGCACGGCGTTAAATCCTACTTTCAGCGTGTCCAGACCGGTGCGTTCGCGTTCGCGGATTTCCAGTCTGTCGAGGTAGTCCGTGGCGCCATCAGCCAGCGCTCGCCACTCATCAAGCTCTTCATTGTAGCCTGGGGCAATGACGCCGCCGTCACGGACGAGCACCGGCGGAGCTTCCACGACGGCACGTTCCAACAGTTCACGCAGCTCAGTAAACTCACCCATTTTCTCGCGCAGCATCTGCACGGGGGCACTGTCTACGTTTTCCAGTTGTGCGCGCAGTTCGGGTAATTGCTGGAAGGCATGACGCATACGGGCCAGATCGCGCGGGCGCGCAGTACGCAGGGCCAGACGCGCCAGAATACGTTCCAGATCGCCTACCTGACGCAGCACGGGTTGTAATTCGCTGGTGGTATCCTGCAGCGCGCCGATGGTCTGTTGGCGCTCGATGAGGATTTTGGTGTCGCGGACCGGCATATGCAGCCAGCGCTTGAGCATACGGCTACCCATCGGTGTCACGGTGCAGTCGAGTACTGAAGCCAGCGTGTTTTCCACCCCGCCCGCCAGGTTCTGGGTGATTTCCAGATTGCGGCGTGTGGCGGCGTCCATGATGATGCTGTCCTGCTGACGCTCCATGGTGATGGAGCGAATATGCGGAAGCGAAGTGCGTTGGGTATCTTTTACGTATTGCAGCAGACAGCCGGCAGCGCATAACCCGCGTGGGGCGTTTTCCACGCCAAAGCCAATCAGATCCCGCGTGCCGAACTGCAGATTTAACTGCTGACGGGCGGTATCAATTTCAAATTCCCACAGCGGACGACGACGCAGGCCGCGATGTCCCTCTATCAGCGAGGTTTCGGCAAAATCCTCGGCATACAGCAATTCAGCGGGGTTGGTGCGCTGCAATTCCGCGGCCATGGTTTCGCGGTCAGCGGGTTCACTGACACGAAAACGCCCGGAGCTGATATCCAGCGTAGCGTAGCCGTACCCTTTACTGTCTTGCCAGATGGCGGCCAGCAGGTTGTCCTGGCGTTCCTGCAACAACGCTTCATCACTGATGGTGCCTGGTGTGACAATACGTACCACTTTGCGCTCAACCGGGCCTTTGCTGGTCGCCGGATCGCCAATCTGTTCACAAATAGCAACGGACTCACCCTGATTGACCAGCTTGGCGAGGTAGTTTTCTACCGCATGATGAGGAATGCCAGCCATCGGGATTGGCTCGCCCGCAGATGCGCCGCGTTTGGTCAGGGAGATATCAAGCAGCTGAGACGCGCGTTTCGCATCGTCATAAAACAGTTCGTAAAAGTCGCCCATGCGGTAAAACAGCAGTATTTCCGGGTGCTGAGCCTTCAGCTTGAGATACTGCTGCATCATGGGGGTATGGATAGAGAAGTCCTTATCAATGTCTTCATTCATATTGATTTTACTCATTTTTTAATTCTTTCAAGTGCTCATATGGCCCCAGGTAAAACCCCTTTAAACCCACATAAACCCATAAATTTGTAGCTCACTTGTAGCCCAAAGCGTGATAGATTGGTTGTACTCCTTCTTTGGGTTACAAATGGTGGTGATACTTTGAAAACAACTCTCAATCAGGCTTTTATTATCAACAAGTTAAGTATTAATGTTAAGCCTGAGCTCAGTAGCTCTGGAAAAGTCGTTTTCGAAGCCAACCCTGACCAAAAACCTTACATAGTTTTTGACGATCATCGAGATTCACCCGTTGGCTTCGGTGTGAAGGTCAGTTTGACGAAAAAAACCTATGTAATCCAGCGAAGAGTAGCCTCTTCAGATCGTAATGTCAGTGAGGGTAAGAAGCCAAGCTCTGTCTTGAAAGTAAAGGTTGGGAATGTGTCCGATTTTCCGAGTATCGATCAAGCCCGTGAGGCAGCTCGGCAGTTGGTTCAGACAATGATTGCAACAAAGAGAAATCCCAACAAGATTAAAAGGGAACTCGATCTGGCTGAATTGACCGTGAGTGAAGCTTTTGCCCAATACAGGAGTCACTTACTTGGCAGAACCAAACCTGCTAAACCAAACACTCTCAATGTGTTAGACAAAGCTGAGAATCGGTTGAAAGAATGGCAAAACCTTCGAATCAAGGATCTTACTGGTAATGAAATCCTTCGAAAGTTTGACGAGATTGCTTCAAGAGCCAGAACAGCAGCAGAACAGACTTTTAGGTGGGCCAATGTTGCTGTAAAACACGCAATCGAGATTGAAGCTGGGAATGCTCAGACCCAGCAACGACAACCTTCGTTGTCCTATAATCCTTTTTCAATTTTAAAGGTACAGAAGAAGTTCAGAACACGATCTGAGCTGGAAGATAGCTATCGTGCCAAGGGCGTACGAAATCCATTGTCCCCCAAAGATACTTTGGGACGGTTTCTAGCTGCATTACACAATAAGAGAGGTTTTAATCGTTTGGGTTGTGATTATCTGTTGCTGACCATTTTGACAGGAGCCAGGAAAGAAGAGACAGCAACACTGTGCTGGCGAGAGGCCCTGACAGAAGAGGAAGTCAGAACGACAAGCTATGTCGATCTCGAAAACCGGGTTATTCGCTTTTACGACACGAAAAATCGTAACGACCATGAGCTTCCAATCTGTGATGCTACAAAGCGAATTCTGGAAGACCGACGAGATATCGTCAACGATACCGAAATACGGGCAGATAAACGCAAATGGGTTTTTCCGGCTCGTTCATCACGAAGCAAGGTTGGACATTATTCTGACAGTAAAAGCTTGCGCGAGTATATCTGTCAGGAAGCTGGAATAATGAAGCTGGGAATGCACGATCTGCGAAGAACTTTTGGCCGTGTTGCAGAAGAACTAACTTCGTATGCAGTGGTGAAAAGATTGCTTAACCACCGTAATACCACGGACCCTACTGAAAGATATGCTGAGCCTGATAACGAGCGAGTTTTTGAGGCACTTCAACGGATTGAGCTTCATATGCTGATGACAGTACCTGAGTTGTATAATACACTTTTGGCTTCGGCGAAATATCAACCATTGCCAACAAATTAGGGGGACAGGGAATGAGTGCAATCGATACTTTAAGGGAATATGCTGAAGTATGGCGGCTATTTGGTAGTATGCCAGATGATGCAACCCTGAGTGCTGAAGTTTCGGCCCTTTACCTTGGTGTAAGTGTCAAAACATTGGCTCGTTATCGCCAGACTGGTAATGGCCCTGCTTATATCCAATACCAGGCTGAAGATAGCAAAGCAAGAAATCAACGCGTAAATTATCTGTTGGGTGATTTAAAAACCTGGCGGGATAATCATAAAGTGAACAGCACAATGGAAGCAGCACAGGTCCGTGGGTTGGCTTTTGCTTCTTTGGCTGATTTTACCAAGCCAGAGCCTTTCTGGACTATTGATAATAAAATTTATTCTCATGCCCTTACTGTATCTGACGAAGTATTCAAGGAGCTATTAAATACCTCTCGCGCAGAAGTTATTTGGATCTCTCTTGAGAAAGTGTTGTTTGAGAACTGGCATGCTTCGAGAGAGCGCCAGAAATGGAATGACGTTTTTGTTAGTGTACTAAGTGGGATGGTTAAATCATGTGAAATTGAACAAGAACGTCATATACTTAATGATATTTTATGATTAATTTCATTCCCAATATAAAATTAAATTTATATTGGGAAATAGTCATTTGCGGAAGTATAAATTGTTCAACAGCATTATTTATTATTTTAATCAAATGGAATGCCGTCTGTAGGATATCTTCTTTTGGGATTTTTAACCGGCTTTGTTTTACTCCCTGCACGATAAAAGTTAAACGAATTGGCAAAGTCTTCTGTCTCCAGTCTGGACTTTCTAAATTTATCCATCAGATCTTCATTGAAACGACGAGGGATTCCTTTAACACACAAGTTTGAATTAAGGTATACTTGGTTATCTATGGCGTCACGAATAAGTATTTTTCTCTCAAATAACTCTTTGAATGCGCGTGAGACATTTGATTTATTCAGCCCAAGATCTTTGGCTATACGTGACTGTGAAAAATCAGGGATAATATTTCCATAATCAATTACTGAGAAGAGATAAAGCACAATTCTAAACGCTGTGGGCGTCAAATCCATCCTGGCGAGTGTGGCCATATTGCCTTTGAATATCATTGAGAAATCGTCTCTGAATGACGTTTTTTTATAGCTATTTGCTTTAATCTTTATTTCTTCCAGATCTTCGGGCATAACCTCTAATGCTTCTGCAATAATGGACTTTTGTTCTTTAGTTAATACAACGCTTGTGATTGACATGATGGCTCCTTTTTTATTGTTGTGATTACATATATGGCACATTTAATTTATTTGTCAACTTGGTTGGTAGTATTATTTAATTGTATTTACTTTGAGATTTTACGGTTTTTATTTAGTGGGAGATGGTTGGTTATCAAATTTAAAACAAGGGGTGCTAAATTTCACCATCACCTGTTATGTAATTAATGATTTTTGGTTCTGAAATTAATAACGGCAGGGTTTGTTTAATTATTTGATTTTATTGGTTAATTTTCAATTGTGTTCTGCAAGATAAAAGAGTGATAAAGAAATAAGAAACCACAGTTTTGCATTAGAACGATACTCAAGGCCTTGGTGTACCTGATGAAAACACTTTTATTATTGTTTTTCTTACATAATATCATTTCTTAAGTGAAGCCTGCGCAACTGTGTGTTGCGCCATTGGGCTTCAGAACATTACTACAGTATTTTCTGTAAGTATAAATACGCTTCGCGCACGAGTTCATAGACCTGAGGTTAACTGTCATTACAAATACGCTTCGCGCAAAAAATCAGGAGGCTGAGTTGATCGGGAAAGCGAACACAGATACATGATTTGCCCATTTGCTGAGTACGGCTCACGCCGGGACCCTTCGGAAAAACCCTTTCTGCTTCAGCGAGTGAGTGCTGTGGGCACTCAGCGGCGCTGCCAGGGAAACAAAATTATGGTTTTCACCGGTTTGGTAAAAATAATTAACATTTATCGGTAGTCGGGGCGTAAGCCAGTGCGTAGCACGCTCTCAAAAATATTCCTGTGGTTTTTTTATCTGAAATATGGAAATGACTCAGATAATTGAAATATGAAATAGTAATGCAATCTGGAGGACTCAATATCTCCACAGTGAAAGCTGTTTTAAGTGAGAATAGAATAAATATTGTTTTATAAAAATATTTTTAAATTACTATTGATTTTATTTTTGAAGATGATAGTACTTAATTATAAAAACAAAAAATGGAGAAAATTATGAGTGCTATTGATGTTTTATCTCAGGAGGAAAAGTTTATACATGTTGTTGATAAATTTATAACCCATCATCACAACAGCGTTAATAACAATGTCTTTTACAAAAAACTTTATGTTCTCTTCGCCGGGTATCATCTGAAGTATTTTTATTCACGGGCGCAGTATCGCAATTCATGTTATCACGTTGATAATATTATGCAGATGTTTACAGGAGTCGTTTCAACCCTGAACACAACTCTGCTCAGGAAGCTTGCAAACAGCAATACATTGCTGCATTGCCTGAATTCACTTGTGAATTATATTTCAGGCAATCTGGACGAAGCAGAGCATATTTATGCTGATTTGCTGGCTCAGTATGAAAAGAAACGCATTGCAGGCTCTCTGGCTTATACTCCGCCAGGCTCAGTGATCAGGAAAAGACTTTGATAGCGGCAGCAGCGTGTACAAGGAATGGGATGCTGAATGGTGGAGAGAAATGGAGCTGGCGTTTCCGGCAGGTCAAAATCGAGTATTAAAAAGGCAGGAGCCACCCAGTTGGCGTCCCGCCTGTCGTGATGGCTTTAAGGTGGGTTTACTTATCAACGACCTGCCAGCCATCATCCGTTTTGACAAGGGTTACAGCAGCAGTACGCTTTTCGTTATCGACAATAGCCGTCACATTGCATTTATAACTTTTATCAGAGACTTCTACGCAGTCATGCTTTTTGACTGATTTTAATTCGCGCAGTGCGTCTTTTGGGACATCCTTGCCTGCTATAGATTTCACGAAAGCATTCGCCTGCGCAACGACCTTATTCATGGCAGTGTAAATATCCTGTTCGGAAGGTTCGCTGTTACAGCCACTCAGCAACGATGCAGCGGTAACGAGTGTGATAACGGCATAAGTTTTCATAAATAATTCCCTGGCTGTAACGTGAGTTATTGAATCAGACCTGTATTCATTCTGCTTGTATTTTCAGAGAACGACCATTTGCTGACCGTTTCTCCTTTAAATTCGATTTCCAGCGTTTTGGCCTGCGTCTGTGAGCCCCCCGTCAGCAGCCCGACAACGGGAATAAATGTGGTGGCATCAAACTGATTGTTATCCATCGAATAAGTCCATTCTTCATTTCCACTATCAAGTGTAGTCTTGGTTTCGGGCTCGCCTAATGCGGTAATTATTTCTGATTTCGTTGTTTTATTTTTGATGATTTTTGACTGCAGACTTTGTGATGTTTCGTTTTTGAGATGCTGATTGCCTGATGTCGAACAGCCAGAAATAAGTAAAGCGGAAATAAAAAACGCAGAAGTAATGAATTTTTTCATAGGTCCCTCATGTTAATTTTTTATGTTTGCTGTGGTGTGAAATTAATATCACCGTATAAAGATAACTCTGTCTGCATAGGTCTTTTTAATTATGCAGATAAGAATAATAACGCTGGCAAAAAACGTAATGACTGAGACAGGAGTACTGCCGGTCAATGAAAATACTAACCAGGCGAGAGCTAATGCCACGAATTGAAAAAGGAATGCCACACTGAGCGGACTTTCACCATAGGCCACTTTTGCATGGCAGCCTTTGCAAATCCGCACGCCGTGCGGGCTTTGTGTAAAGCAGAAGGGGCAGCTAATCGTTTTATTATCCATCATGACTCCATGGCCTGATTTAAGGTGATGTATTTTTGAACATTTTCGATGAATGACCCGCTTTAGTAAAATTGCTTGTACCGATCGATGATTGCTTTGTGATAGGTTTTAACTATCGTAATCAAATTATCGATCTATATAAACGATCAATAATTTATTGACTATCATTGCATTATAAACTAAGGATTCTTATGGTGTGAGGTGCTGGTTATTACTAACTGATTGTTCCTGAAGGGAATGACCGGCTGTGAAAGGAATGGGTTCTAATAGGTGCAGATGAAGAATCTTGCGGAAATGATGTATTGTGGCATGCAGCAGTGACAGTCCCTTGCGCCTTAGAAGTACAACAATTTGGCTGAGTAGTAAAAGCCACGCCTTCAGGCGACGCTGGCGGGGTATCTGACGGGTTGTATTGTGCAGCTTGCTCCTGAGCTGAATGATACCCACTGTCTCCTGTTGTCTTTCCAGACGAATTTTTTCTTCAAGCTGATGGATTTTCTCCAGAATCGTTTCCCGGTTTGCAGCCTGTTCTTCAGACTCGCATGATGGCATTGGCATTGGCATTGGCATTGGCACTGTTAATGGCACAGGTGCAGGTACTGTTGGCTTTTGTGCTTGTTTCAGTAAAGTCAGATGTTCCGGTACGAAATCAATCAATGTTTGCAGGGAAGACCAGCCATATTTTTTACCCAATTGAGAGGCTTTAAAGGCAATACCTTGGTACTGAAATGAAAAGCCGTTCATTTTTCCCGTTGAGGCGATATTGGGTTTGCAGCTGACGTCTACCTTTTCCAGCATAGCGATAAAAGTCAGCAAATCAGGGCGGCCGGTTAACGCATTATCAATCAGGCTCTGCAGAGTGGACCTGGGGCAGGGAGTTGTCGTTCTTTCAGCCATCATCAGCTCGTTGCGGGAAGGCTTTCTTTTCTCCTGACTATGACTACTGATTGCAGATGTGGTTTGAGTGAGTTTGTGGACTTTCTCCAGCTCGCTGATAATCCGGGTACTGATAAGATTTTCATTTTTCCCAAGGTACAGCTTCCCACCGACCATGTTAATTCTGTTAGCTATTATATGGATATGCTGCCCGTCCGAATCATCGTGCATGATATAGCAGCGAAGATGGGTTTCAGTGAATCCCATCCGGGTCATATAATCGTCAGCGAATGCCGCCCATTGTCTGACTGACAGTGTTTCTCCCTTTGGCAGGCGAAGCGAATTATGCCAGACAGGTTTGGCGACACCGGGGCGCAGTAGTCTTGTGCCTTCAAATTCACTGATAAGTTCAGCAGCAGTGCTTCCCGTCATGTTGCCACCGATAATATAAGGCGTGATTTTGTGGTGAGATCCTGACTTAAGGCTATAGAGAACCACACCTGCAAACTGTTTACCCCGCTTTATTTTCTGCATGCCTTTCACTGGTCTTGCTCCAGAAAGGTTGATGGAATAAGGTGATCCCTGAGAGTTTTGATTTGTCTGCGCAGGGCGAAGAGTTCTGTACGGGTCAGTTCGCTGTCAGGGCTTTTGCTGTCGAGATGATTCAGCAGGCGGTTTAAATCCTGTGAAAGGTTGCCGAGTTTAATCCATGCTTCACGATTGATTTCAGGTAATACCGGTGGGAGTTTGTTGAGGGATGCCATTCTTAGCCATTCCCCTTTTTTATAAGGGCCTCTTTTACTATCGAGAATAGATAATTCTTCTTCGTTTAACCGAACGCTGACGCAGTGAGTTCGAACTTCATTAGGTGAATATTTTGCTGTATGGAATTTACCTCTTCTTGAGCTTCTTGATAGATCTTCTTTACTTTCATTTTTATGCATATCTAACCTTTTTTTTATATGTGTTCATGATCTACAGTTAGCGCATTGGTAAAATAAGTCAAGGCAGTGTCGAAATTTATAAATAAGAGAGGTGGAGCAGATTGCTAATTAGGTAATCTGCTCTGGGTAAAAATAGGGTTCATATTAAATTCATTATGACAGTGAGGAGGGGCGGAGGTTACAATCTACGTTTTACTGGCATTAAAGAGATTGTTTGTTTCATAATTTCGCTAAGTTTCTTTCTCTCATGTTCTGCTATATATTTACAAATCTCATCATGTCGAATATGCTGTTCCAGTTGTTTTTTATCTATTTTGATGTCATTGCGGATAAACCATTTAATGGTTTCAATGTCCCCGCGTAAATCATAACCTCGCAGTACAATATGGCGAAAATGTGTTTTGCTGATATCTGTCTTCTTCTTTAGTTCACTGAAGAAAGAGCTCATTTCATTTTCATTGGCACTTAGATAAACCTGGCAGTTATCAGAGATAGTAAAGTTAAGGTTTTTCTTCTGAAGCAAATCCATTATCTGCAGACTTTCGCTGTTGAGGTAGTTGAAAATTACTGGACTGCTATCCTTCATACTAATATGACGAATGAGCATTTTGGCTTTGAAATCGCCTAATGAATAGCAAATTTCAAAAATACCGTGACCCTGGTTATCTCTGTGGTTTATATCGCAACCGGCCTGTACCATCAAATCAAAGATAGAGTGATTTTTTACGTAAAAAAGTATTGTTCTTCCGCATTTATCCACATTGTTGACATTAATTCCAGCATTGATCAGGGTTTTGCAACAGGATATATTATCAGCTAACGAGCATAAACAGGTTTGGCCGAGACCATTTTTGTGGTGTATATCTACGCCGGAATCAATCAATTTTTTCAGTATGTGAGGATTTCGCTGGTTAAACAAAACATTGTGACCATAGTTGTCAGCATGGTTAAAATCTATTCCTGCTTTAACCAGAGTGTCAATCATTCTTGGGTTTTTACAGTAAAACAGTATATTTCTTCCAAACGAATCCAGTGTATTAATATCGGAGCCTGCATTAATGCAAGCCTGAATGTCTTTTGGAGTTTTACAAGAGAGTAATGCATTTATTGCGTTGTTATTCATAATTTTTCTCCTCTGTTAAGCGACTAATCTGATATAGTTGTCATGGTTGGTTTTATATTCCTTTATTTTTTTAATGTCTTCGTAAATTCGAGCGAGTGAAAACCATGAGATCTCTTTCAACATGTTTTTGTTGCTTACATACAAAATGTTACCACCGCGAAATGAAAAAGCATTATGGAATGTACTTTCATTCGTCGTTTTGAGAAATCGTATGAAATTTTTTATTGTCTCTTTTTTGTTCATGTTATAAGAGGTGAATGTATAGATAGAGAATACGGTTAAAATATTTCTCTTCGAGACCATATGTCTTGAGAAATAATCGAAATAAAATCTTTGCTCCTGAGTGTCACTTTTGCAGAAAAAAGAAAATTGTGGATTATATAATCTATAAAGATCTGCGTTCTTTTTTGTTTTGGCGAGATAGTTAGTCAGGCTTGGATAGTTTGTTTTATTCATTTTAGTTCTCCTTTATTTAATTAACAAAGGAAATATATATTATTAAATAAACAAAATGCAAATATATTTTTATATTTATTTAATTAAATAGATATATTTTTATTATATTTCATATAAGGTGTTGTTTTTCATTGTTATATTATTTTTATCAAAAAGTGCTGTGTTTTATCTGATTGATTTGGTTTGAGAGTAGTGATTGATATTGTATGAATTGGCGATGAGGGTGTTTTAAAAAATAAATTTATCAAAGTGCTAAGGTGCAATGTGGGGCTTTGTATTAAATTAATGATGTTAGCGCCCCTTGGCTATCTAACTAAAGGTTAAAGCCAAGGGGAGAGTGTTCAGGCATATTCAATTCATAATCTTTTTTTTGTAATTGCTTTACAGGTAACTGGTTGAAGCGTTGTTCGTAAAACCTTTTGCTCTCTCTGTGATTTTTCCTGGAGGATTTCTTCATAGAAGTAGCGTTCTTTTAGTGATTCTACATCAACTTTTATATCATGACATATTAACCATTTAATTAGCAGTCTTCCTACATATTGAGTCAGTAGATATGTACTGTTTATGTAAAACCAAACATGACTAATGTCTGTCAGTTTCTTTAGTTGTAAAATTAATTTTTTAACGTCGGCATTTGTTGGTGTGATAATGCACTTATCACTTATCTCAAATTCATTTTTTTGCTTTATAAGTAACGACAAGAGCTCAATTGATTTAAATGTAATGTTCGTGAATACAATTTTTGAACTGTCTTTAAGATGAATATTACGGATAAGAAAACGAATGTAGTTATCGTTTTTAGATTCCCAGTGAGTATATTTACCAACTATGCTGTGGTTTTCTGACTGCCAGTAATCGAATGCTGTCTGCCCGCTTAAATTTTTATGATTAATGTCGCAACCAGCCTCAATGAGTGCATCGTATACATATCCTTCAAATGGAATGAAAAGAAAGGAATTGCCATAGCTATCTTTGGTATGGATATCTAGTCCTGCTTTGATAAGATATTTTACTAACCCTGGTGAAACATCAATATGTTGAATCGCAAGGGTGCCTGACTTATTCCGGTGGTTAACATTAATACCATTGCTGACAAGAAGTTCCACTGTTTCAACATTTTGAGCATAGAATAATGCATTATTACCTTCATTATCCAAGTGGTGAATGTCAATGTCAGCGTCAATCATTGCCTGTATAGCTTCAGGTACATTACAGGTAAAAAGAGCAGTTTGGCCTTTACTATTGCATATATTTATATCCATGCCAGCCTTAAGGCAACGAAGGACACCATTTTTAGACTTTACACGGAATAGGTTATTTTTATTATTTTCGCTTGATATCATTGTTTATCTCCTTTTTTGTTGTTTTCAAGATATTAATGACACCAGATTGTACGGTATTCAAATTTATTTTTGTTTTATTAGTAAGCGAGCTGGCATCTCGCCTACAAACTAAGGGCATTATATAAGTGGTTAAAAACTCTAAATGTTCATGGTTTTCATTGCTGATATCCGAGACAGTGCATGCAACAGACCAACCCGAACCAAAGCTATTTGCAAGGACTATTAAAATAATTGCACCAATAAAGATGAAAATCAAACTAACTATGAAAACGATATTTCTCACTTTCAATGACGAGATTGAGAGAGTAAAGTTTTTCGTGAAAATATAGTCCCACACATTTTTATCAAAACCTTATCGTAGGACATAATTAATAATGATAAAAATAAAAGTCACAGTGATAGTATATATAGTACTGTTTTAAGATATGGCCTGCTATCCATTAGCTTCTCCTGTATAACTTAAAATAGTTTGTATGTTAAAATTTAGGGGAATCATTTTCCTAATTCTCCAGCTAAAAGTTCAGCCTGCTTCAAAATGGTCTCTGTGGCGAGCAAGGACATATCGGGTGGATAACCATATTTTTTGAGCAGACGTTTTACCACCACGCGAATTTTTGCTCTTGCTGCTTCTTTCACTGTCCAGTCAAGACTGACATTGTTGCGGATAGCCTCTGTAAGTACGACTGCCAGTTCTCGTAGTTTTTCCTTTTCCATTAACTCGCGAGCACTGTCGTTATCTGCAACAGCAGAATAGAAGGCATATTCATAAGCGCTGAGGTTTAACTGGCTGGCAAGGCTGTCAGATTCCTGGATAGTCTTGGCAAGCTTGATTAGCTCATCAATTACCTCCGCTGCGGTCAGTACCTTGTTCTGGTAGCCATTGATTGCAGAGGTCAGCATATCAATCAGTTTTTTGCCTTGGGTGATACTTTGATTCGAGCGAACCTTAATCTCGTCAGAAAGCAGTTTTTTAAGCGTTTCCAAAGCAATATTTCTGTGTTGGTAATCCTTCATTTCCTGAAGGAATTCTTCAGAAAGAACGGAAATATCTGGTTTTTGTATCCCAGCAGCGTCAAAAATATCAACAACTTTATCGGTAACCAGAGCCTGATCGATAGTCTGTTTTACCCGAACTTCCAGACTGTCATTGTGTTCTTCTTCTGATCCGTCTGAGTTTTCAGTAAATTTATTCAGTCTGGCTTTTACTGCCTGGAAGAATGCTACTTCGGGTGCCGCTTCCATTGCTTTATCGTGCGGTGTCGCCAATGCAAATGCCTGCGACAAGGCTGCAACCGCAGCCAGGAAACGCATTTTACCTTTACCGTTATCCAGCCCTAAAATATGGTTTTCTGATTCAAGAATAATTGTCAGGCGTTGTGAAGTAGTTGCGGCAAAGTAAGCTTTGTAATCGTAGCCATGCATCATGCCTTCCAGGATTTCCAGCTTTTCCTGCATGAGCGTTACAGCTTCTTCCTGAACCTCAGCAGGATCTCCACGTCCACCTGCATCAGAGTAAAAGGAGAGGGCTTCTTTTAAATCAGAGGCAATGCCCAGATAGTCAACAACCAGACCGCCTATCTTATCTTTATACACACGGTTCACACGGGCAATTGCCTGCATGAGGTTGTGGCCTTTCATTGGTTTGTCGATATACAGCGTATGCATGCTGGGAGCGTCGAAGCCGGTTAACCACATATCACGCACTATCACCAGTTTCAGCTTGTCGTCGTCATCCTTCATACGATTAGCCAAAACCTGACGTTCTTTTTTTGTGGTGTGGTGTTTAGCGATTTCTGGTCCGTCAGCAGCAGAAGAGGTCATGACGACTTTAATCACGCCATCATTTAGATTATCGCTGTGCCATTCAGGTTTTAACTCTATGATTTCTTTATAAAGTTCAGCAGCAATACGACGGGACATGGTGACAATCATGCCCTTGCCATGATCGGCATTAGATTTTAAGCGCTGTTCAAAGTGCTGAACCATATCCGCCGCAATAGCTTTAATACGTTTTGAACTGCCAATCAAACCTTCGATTCTGGCCCATTTAGACCGTTCTTTCTGGGTAAGCGTCAGCTCGTCTTCGTTAAACTCATCGTCGAAGTCTTCAATTAGCTGGCGACCTTCGTCACTGATGGCAATTTTGGCAAGACGGCTTTCATAGAAGATACGCACGGTTGCACCGTCTTCTACGGCCTGTGAGATATCGTAGATATCAACGTAGTTACCAAAAACAGCAGGTGTGTTTACGTCCGTTTTTTCTATGGGGGTTCCGGTAAAGCCAAGATAGGTAGCATTGGGCAAGGCATCACGCATATATTTGGCAAAGCCGTAAACGGTGCGTTTACCTGTTACGTTGCCTTCGCTGTCTTTCACGTCAACTTCTTTGGCGCTGAAACCGTACTGGGAACGGTGTGCTTCATCAGCGATAACGACAATATTAGTTCTGTCGGACAGCAACTCATAGATATTGCTGCCATCATCAGGCTGGAATTTTTGAATAGTAGTAAACACCACACCGCCAGAGGCGACACGCAAATATTCTTTGAGTTCTTCCCGGTTGTTGGCCTGTTTTGGTGTCTGACGAAGTAGCTGAGTGGCAGAAGAAAACGTACCGAATAGCTGATCATCCAAATCGTTACGGTCAGTGATCACTACCACTGTTGGATTATTCAGCGCCAGTACAATCTTCCCGGTATAAAACACCATCGAAAGCGATTTACCGGAACCCTGGGTATGCCACACGACCCCCGCTTTACGATCTCCGGTTTTTTGCGCATTAACAAGAACTTTACTGTTACGTCCCTGCTGGCGCAGTGCTACTTCGGCAGAGGGGGAATCTGCATTTACACCTGAGGCACGAATAGTGGAAAGTACTGCTGCATTAACCGCGTAGTACTGGTGATAAGCAGCCATTTTTTTAACGGTACGGATACTGATAATCCCTTTGCTGTCTTCATGTTTGCTGGCTTCAAACACGATAAAGTGGCGGATCACATCCAACAGCGTTACAGGATTAAGCAACCCCTGTAATAAAACTTCGAGCTGTGGTTGGGTACTGGTAGCTTGTGTTTTACCATTAGCGGTTTTCCATGTCATATAACGACTGAAATCGGCGGAAACCGTTCCCGCTTTGGCTTCCAGTCCGTCTGAAACAACATTAAAGGCATTGTAGGTAAACAGGCTGGGGATTTGGTTCTGATACGTTTTTATCTGGTTATAAGCACCTGCAACCGTTGCATTTTCGTCAGCGGCATTTTTAAGTTCGATAACGACTAACGGCAGACCGTTAATGAATAAAATAAGGTCTGGTCGGCGGGTATGATTGCCTTCTTTAATGGTTATCTGGTTCACAACCAAAAATTCATTATTCGTGGGATCGTTAAAGTCGATCAGGCAGGCCAGCTCTCCTTGTGTATTACCATCCTTGCTGACTTCGATATTGATTCCTTCGGTCAACAGGCGATGAAAGGCCAGATTGTTTGCCATTAGATCAGGTGTGCTGATCTGCATCACCTGTTTTAGAGTTTCCTCGCATTTCTGCTCACTGAGGTGTGGATTTAGTCGTTGCAAGGCAGTACGCACCTTATCTTCAAGGATAACCTGCTGATAGCTACGTAACGGATTGATGCCACTGGGTTCAATGTCCGGGCCGTAAACGTACTCATAACCCAGCCCTTGCAGGTATTCAATCGCCATTACTTCAATATCGGATTCGGTCATCTTTGCCATGCGTACTGTCCTTATTGCTGCTTAACCAGATAGCGGGTTGTGAGCCCGCTTAATTATTTTATGCTACTGATGCGATTGCTTCTTCTACATACTGAACCTGTACTTCACCGCTCATCAGTTTGGGAAGAAGAGTGTCTCGAAGGTTTTCAATTATATTAATTTGTTTTGAATTAAATTTTAACTTATCAAATAAACTTGAAATGGATTGATGAAATATTTTCAACTCATTTTCTGAAGGGGAAAGAAATGTTATGTTAGAAAAATCCCCAGTGTTCAAGTTTAATGTTGCAGTACCGCCACTTGCCAGATTATTTAATTCATCACCCATGCTTTTCATTAAAAGATACAAGAAATATTTATAATATTCCTTGTTAGGAATAATGGAGTTAATTTGTTGGTTTGTTTGCATGCTTACATCAGTTATACAGACTAAACCAACAGTAGCGATACAGCTAACACATATACTTCCTGGTGGAATTGTTTTTTTTGATTGGCTATGCTCCCCTGCAAATGAAAGATTATCAGTTGATTTGAATACAAAAACCTTGCCATGCATGTCAGGGATTTTTAGAAAAGGAACATCATTACCAAAATACAAAGAATTCTTTTTTGAAGGCGTTTTACCACAAATTATACTTCCAAAAGAGGACAGTTTTTTTTCCGTCCAGTGTATCTGCGCGTCCTCAATAAACCACTGCCTAAACAGGGTTTCGGCCATGGATTCCAGAGTTTTATTCTGGCGATGAAGCAAGTCTATTTTGTCATCAAGAGATGAAAGGACAGAAGCTATAGCTTTCTGTTCTAACTTTGTGGGTAATAAAAATTCATATTCACATATTTTTTTGGGAGAAGTATGCATTACAGAAGTACCACTTGCAGAGTTTGCAATAAACTCTTGGTACTCACGAGTACGCATCTTCCAATACAAATACATCTTGTCTAAGTCATTATTTAAAATTTGTACTAATCCAACTCGTTGATTATGAAGGTAAATGTTATTGTCATTAGGAACTAATGCAGCATAACCAAGAGTATCTGTTTCCTTACTTAAGTCGGTCATTGTAACTATCAGTTCACCACCATTGAACCTATATTGTTCAGGATAGGTTTCACCTGAGTAGTATTTGAATTTAGAGGATTTGAAGCCACCTCCAATATTGAAGTTTCCTGGCGTTACAAGGATTTTTTTTGTTTCTTGTGAAGTGATAAATTTACCGGGGAAAGCATATCCGTGTTTAATCGTAACAAAGTCACCAAGCTTCACTACATTTTTAAAAGTCATAAAACCACCTTTGCCAAATTATCAGCGATAGCTTTATTTAATCGTGATTCTTCTTCCAATTGTGCTTCAAACTCCGCTTTAAGAGCCGTAAAGCGTTCTTTAAAGTCGAAGTCGTCTTCTTCATCAGCAAGACCAACATAACGACCAGGTGTCAGCACATAGTCAAGTTTAGCAACTTCATCAATGTCTACTGACGCACAGAAACCCGCAATATCTTCATATTCGCCACCTTTGTTACGCCAGATATGGTAGGTGTCTGCGATGGTTTTAATATCGTCGTCAGAAAGTACTTTGGTACGACGATTAATTAAATGACCGAGATTACGGGCATCAATAAACAGAATTTCTTTACTACGATCACGATACTGGTTGCTGTTATGACGGTCACGGCGCATAAACCATAATGCAGCAGGGATCTGAGTATTCAGGAACAGCTTTGCCGGTAAGTTGACGATACAGTCAATCACATTGGCATCTTTTACCAGTGCAGCACGAATATCACCTTCACCAGAGCTTTTAGAAGTTAATGCCCCTTTTGCCAGAACAACACCCGCTTGCCCTTTAGGAGACAAGTGATACAAAAAATGTTGCATCCATGCAAAGTTAGCGTTGCCAGCAGGTGGAATGCCATATTGCCAGCGGGCATCACCACGAAGCTGCTCACCAGACCAGTCGGAAACGTTAAACGGTGGGTTAGCTATGATAAAATCAGATTTCAAATCTTTGTGAGCATCGTTAAGAAATGAACCTTCATTATTCCAGCGAACGTGTTCAGAATTAATCCCACGAATTGCCAGGTTCATTTTTGCCAGACGCCAAGTGGTCTGGTTGGACTCCTGCCCATAGATCGAAATATCGTCAATATTTCCCTGATGTGCTTCTACAAATTTTTCTGACTGAACGAACATACCACCAGAACCACAGCAGGGATCAAAGACACGGCCTTTATAGGGTTCCAGCATGTTAACCAGCAGGCTTACAATAGATTTTGGCGTATAGAACTGGCCGCCTTGTTTGCCTTCTGCCAGTGCAAATTCACCTAGGAAGTATTCGAATACGTGACCTAAAACGTCAGCAGAGCGTGCTTTGGCATCTCCTAGTGCAATGTTGCCAATCAGATCTATCAGCTCACCCAGAACAGTGGCGTCGAGGTTTTGTCGGGCATAGACTTTCGGCAACACACCTTTTAACTGTGGATTGCCCACTTCGATAAGCTCCATCGCATCATCAACCATCTTACCGATTTCAGGAAGCTTGGCCTTAGAAATCAGATAGTTCCAACGTGCAAGCTCAGGGACAAAGAAAACGTTGTAAGCGGTGTACTCGTCTTTGTCTTCCGGATCAGCACCTGCGAACTCGCCTTTACCGGCTTTCAGCAACTCATAATGAGATTCAAAAGAATCAGAAATGTACTTAAGGAAAATGAGGCCTAGTACGACGTGCTTGTACTCGGCTGCATCAATGTTTTTACGCAGTTTGTCTGCCGCTTTCCACAGGATGACCTCTAACGGGTCTGTTTTGATTTCTTTAGGTTTTCTGGCCATTAGCGTAACCTTATGAAGGGGGAAGATGGCCCTATTTTGCCTTAAAGTTCCGCTTGTTACGAGCTTATACAGCGATTAATTATTATCTGGTTTTAGTGTGTTCGTGTAGCTCAGCAAGTGCAATGACTCATGGAGTAAATGCTTTGTAGCGGGATTGTAGATGTCAGGTCATTGCCGTCAATGGAGCCAGTGTCATTGGCATAATTGCTGCACAGCCGATGCCACGCGCACATTCGCTAGTTCACTGTGGTTCATCGTGTGTACTACACCAGTACGCAGTCCGGGAAGTAACGGCATGGCAGAATCGTTTGTAAAGACGTTCAAGCGGGATTATGTGTACGTAGATGATCTGCTGGATGCAGTCTAAATGATGGAAACAATGGCAGAATAGATAGAGGATTATAATAATCTGCATCCACACAAGGGGTTGAACATGAAATCGCCACGCGAATATCGTGATGCCATATTAGCAGTTAATTAGCCGTGTCCGTTTTAGCAGGGACAACTCCAGTATTCAAAAAAGCTTTCTTAGTGCATATGCATGAGGTGAATAGATGTACAGGCTATGACAAACCATAGTTGTAATTTTTAATGTTTAAAATTCTCCGTTACAGTAGGACATTCCTTGTACATTAAATTCCATCTAAGGTTGAATTTTTAATTTAATAAGGTCGCAATCTAAAATGATGTGTATGGGGTTATTTGTAAGATGATTTTTTATTTTTGATAGTGGTGATTAAGGGAGCGGGTAATGTTTGTCTATTCAAAAATATAGAGATTCTAGGTTGGTAGCAGTTTGGCTTCTTTTCTAACCGAAGGGCAGAAAAGCAAGGGGAACTCGAAGAAGCAAGCGCAGCGGCTTCGCAGAGTTAGCCCTTGCTTCATTTCGCTATAATAATAAAAAATCGCAGTGCCTGATATTTTATATAAAGATATACAGCTTAACTTGCATTTATTTTAAAGCTTCTCTTGCAGCACAGAAGATGCTATAAATTTCCGCTTCGGTTGAATAGATGACACTGTATGGTGCTTATAATTAAAAAATTATTCACTCAAGCAATTCTTTTTATAATAAATATTATTTATTTCACAAAAATGCTTGACATTCTTTCTTAAAGTGATTAATTGTAATGTTGTATAAATTTAAAACAAGAGGTTAAATAATGACTGAATATAATACGGCCTTCAATGAAGTAGACTTGCTTATGAATGAGATGCTTGAAAAATTAAATATATCATTAAATGAAACGAATTTATATCCAACTGATGATATGTTTCGGATAATTGTGCAAGAGATTGATGTTGAAAATTTAAAAATACTATCTTTTATTTATAACGAAGGATCTCAAGAGGTTATAGACAATATGACTCCCGTAATAAAAGAATTCATGTACTGGTGGGGAGATAATTTAGATTATGGTACTATTAATATCCAATCTCTAATTGCAAAAAAAGAAGAAAAAATAATTTCTTCAATCATATTAGAAAATTCAGATAAAGCTAAAAAAATAAAAAGAATTTGATGGTTAATTGCAATCCTGACAATCATGCTCTCATGACCATTTTTTAGAGGGATGAGGGGCTGTTGCATTCACTTCATAGGAATACCTACTCATAGAGGCTGTCTGGCACGAGCGAAGCTCTTTGATCTGTTTCTTGACTGCGAAGATCTCTGTTTTAGCTAACTCACTATTGCTACTTTTTGCATCAAGATGGCTTATAAGGCGGTTCAGCTTTTGGGATATGTTAGACTGTGATTTCCAAGCTTCAACATTGATAGCAGGAACGACAGGAGGAAGCCTATCAAGAGAAGTTAAACGAAGCCATTCGCCTTTGCTTTTGTCACCTCTGTTTTTATTGAGAATAGCCAATTCTTCTTTATTAAATCGAACACTGACACAATGTATTCGCAAAGATTGAGCAGGGGGGATATGATTATTGACTGGTTTAAAATCATTTGTATAGGATAAGGTTATTGTATTACTCATAGAAACTCCTTTTCATATGTGTATTCGCTTTATGGTGAGCAATCCTTGCACACCCATAATACAGTTATAATAGGAATGCAATTTATGTCAATTAGTTAGATAAGACTTTGACTTTCTTTCTTTTTCAACCGAAGGGCGAAAAACAAGGAGACTAAACGAAGCTCCGCTTCGTTTAGTCATACCTTGCATCTATATAGATGCTATTGACATACTCATATAATGTTGTATCAATGGATTATTGTTAAAATAGATGAGGCCTGATTATGATTAATAATAAAAAAATACTATATCTGTTGGCTTTTATGTTCCTGTTATCATTCATATACACTTTTTTCGTTAATGAACTATTAGCTAACAGCAATAGTCTTGGTGAAACATTTATAATTTTACTACCTATATATTATATTATTGTATTCCCTTTTGTTTTCTTTCCTGTAAAAAAGTGTAGCAACTGAAAATATTAACTACACTTTTAAGAATTGAAATATGATTAGTTTATGAATCTACTGACGAAAGCCGAAATTATTTTTGCGAACGACAATGCTGCAATTATTACGAGAAGTGCATAGCCTAACCCGCTTTGAAGGAATATAGGAAAAAGGTCATTTTGGACACCAGGTAAAGAATCAACGCATAAACTTATCGCAGCCGAAGCTGTCGCAAATGAAAATAGCCACTCAGCTTGTACTTCGTATCTTTTATAAAATACAGAAAAACCTAATGACAAAATTGCAGGGGGAATTAAGAGTATATATTTAGATAAGCTTTCATTAGAGTGATACTTATGATTAATTATTACCCCAAGAACAACGAAGCCAGCAAAAATAAATAACAGTATTAATATGATTAACCACCGTGGATATGATTTACTTGTGCTATTCATATAATTACAACCTTTTTATTTGTTTGGTTTTTGATATGTGAATTTATATAACATCTTCCCATCTGCTGCTGATAAATAACAGTGTGAAATATTTTCTTTGTTTGGGATTATTAGCATGAGAAAAAAAGGTCTTGTATGACCTGATTTGATAAATAAGTCTTGGATACTGCGGATATCTGTTCCTGATGGGCTTGCCATTCCTTCGTTATGTGTATGCCAATCACCTAAGTAGTGGAAACCCTGCTTGAATAACGATATGATATCTTCTTTGGCTTTTTTCTCATCTAACTTGAAATAATTTCTTTTCCTCAAGTCAGTAGAGCCTGGTGTAGTTATTTTATTGATTTCAATCTCAGAATCATTGAGATTATTGGAAAATAGCATACCTCCTGATTCTTTACTAAAACAGTGGGTTTGACGATGAGAAAATAATTCATCTACTATGCTTTGGCTGATGCATATTTTGAAATCTAATTCGGCACAATGAAATTTATGCATCACTTTTTTCCCAATTAGAATTTTCAAAAATCAAAGGTATAATACAATCACCCTTTCCTGGGTTTCCGAATTGTGCAATCCATTTATCATTCCAGTTACCACCAAGTTCTAAAAGCTCTGCTTCTCTTCCTATGTAACTATATGCAAAAGATTTATTTGAAAAACGATCCATGATTAGATCTATTACAGTTCTTGCCGTTAGAGCATGTAAATTAGTCAAAGGGATAGCTCCGTATGGTTGGAACTCTCCGGCACATGCTGCTATTCTTTTACGAGTATTTTCTTTCCAGTAAGTAGCAGGATATTTTAATGCACCTATATTTTTGCCTTCTGTAATATGCCAGCTATTAAAAGCATTAGAATCCACTTGGTTGACTATTACATGCCCCGCCATTGCATGAGCTTCAACAAATGCAAAGACAATAGCACCGAGAATGTCTTCCGACTGTCTTTTAATTAACTGCTGTTCAGTATTCCAATGTGCAGTGCAGCTTACTATAATATCGGCTTCTGCAATTTTTTTGTTATTCTTGGAATCTTCTGTCCAATCTTCATTAAAAGCTTCTATATAGACATTTGGAAACTCTTCCCGTAGCCTTGAGGCAAGAGCTAATGCTTTATTTTTATAAACAGAATCAAATCCTAATAGATGACGAGAGGAGTTTTCACTCTTCATTAAATCATCATCCCAAAGCATCATTTTTCTAATGCCTGATTGAAGTAACAGTCTTGATACCGAAGATCCTACTGAACCACATCCGACGATAGCTACTTTATGTTCAGAGATTTTCTTGTAAGTTTTGTTATGCTCACGACCCGTTAACCAAGAATCGTCAGAACGGTCTACTATAAGATTTTCTGTTTTAGTTTGGCCTATTCTATTTTTTAAAATCTTTCCATCAATGTAATTTCTATAACCATCTAATAAAGCTGTATTTCTGAATCGACCCCGACTAATACCTCTGGTATCAAAGCGGTCAGTGGCAAGATCACTAACTCCCTTAGGAATCTGTATTCCTATAATATTCATCCCAGAAGGCGTTGGGAATGAAACTAGAATTATGGGCTTGACATTGAACATATTAGCACAAGATCTTAAGATCAATTCAATAGTGCTTTCTGGATCTTCCTGTTGCTGATTTATGAGTTCAAAAAAATCCCTTGCAGTTTTGGGATACTGACTCGGATACCAGGCTTCATTGAAGAATATCAATGGAATTGAAACTACTTTAGAGAGTTGCTGTTGCCTTATTCGTTTATCTTTTGAATTACTTCCATCCGATTCTAATGGCAATATTTTTTGGTTTTCCAACCAGTTAATTAATTCTTTTTGTGTGTCAGAATATATTACTCCAAATTTCCGGGTCCGATAACCGAAAACCAACCTTGTGTTTTTATTTGTTAGATCACACTGGCTTATAAGTCGATCTATTTTATTACATTGATAAATCCAATAGTTCTGGAACTCATCAATAAAATCCTCATTTAAATCACCATTTATTCCTTTTCTTAGCATTAGTATAGCATCGTTTAGTAAATCGACTGCATAGGTCATATCATTATGATCGATGATATAACTGTCAGGCCAAACACATAACTTGCCATTTTTTTCCAAGTGTGGGAGTTGGCAAACATCAATTTTTGGTGAGGAAATAAACACATCTGGGATGTCAAATTGACTAAGAGTTTTGTATCTTAGTTGCAATACAATAGGTTCATTACTAAATTCTAAATCAGTTACTAATTCCCAAGCACAAACATATTTACCGTTGAATTTTGATAATTCATTCGTAGAAAGCTTCCTTGCACCATAAGGTGCAAGGATAGTGCTCAACTGATCTATCTTTTTATTAAGACAATCAGGCATAACCACCACCACCTTGTCTATTTACAGCGGCACTTGATGATTCGGCCATACCTAATGCAGATGCAGCAATTTTCTTAATACCGTTATCGGAAATTTCAATCTCTAACGGAATATTCTCTCCATTCTTTTTATGGTCTGACACACATAAAAACTGACCTTGCACATCATCTACTATTTTTTCATATTCTTCTTTGGCTCGGTATGCTGGAGGATCTTTTTCGTCATTTTCAATTGTTTTAGAGCTTGAAATTATAAATGCTTTTTCTTTTGCTCTATTAAAAACTTCCATAGCTTTCTCGGAAGTTTTAGCATCATCTCCTTTTTTGCTTAAACTATCATGAGATAGACTATGCCAAGAACAGTGATGTGGTGCTTGTAAAATGTCATAATCTAACCATGACATAGAATATTTATTGGTTAAACGATCTCTAACACCTTCCCAACAAACGACTTCTGCATCACCACCACTTAAAAAGTGTGCAGTTTTATTGTCACCTTTAATTTCAAAATTTATTATTACGCTGGAATGATTTTTACCTAATTTATCTTCCAACTCATCAAGATCTTTCTTGGGTGAAGGACCCAATAAATGAGCTTCAAAATATGAAGAATAACTTTGATTAATCCAGCGGGTTGTTTGGTCTAATTCTAATAGGATACCTGGTATGTCGTCTGTTTTCCCATCTTCGTCTTTTCCTAAGACCAGAACTTGGTTTCCAACTCCATCCAAATAATTTTTTTCTTTATAAAGATTAACTCTTCTCTTAACTTCTTTATTCAAAGCTATTGCATCATCGCATAACGGATGATTTTGTGCATGGTGTCGCCTGAATACAATTGGACTTGACCAAATCTCATTTATAAAAATTTTATCGTTCTTCTCACTCCAATCTTCTGGTTTTCCTAAATGAAAGTGGTCAGCCACCCCATCACAATGATCTGAATCAGGGTGAGTCCAAATAAAAAGATGGACAAACAAACGACCTTCGTTATTTCGAGGAAGCTTTTCTCTGAGTTGGGTGCGAACATCAGGATGTTCTTCACCATCCCTGATGCGACAATCTATTAAAATATTTTTATCATCTTCCGTTTGGATGAGGGTCATATCCCCATTCCCAACGGGAAAGAAGCATATCTTTGCAGACATATCATATCCTTTTTAATTATTTCTGATCGGAATTATCACCCGATCTTGCTGTGCGAGATTTTTCAATCCCAAAAATAGCCATACCAACATCTTCAATTTTGCCAACGAACTTATCGACATTCAACCCTGCAAAGAAGGCAAATGCCATATATCCGTAGTCACCACCACTGCCATTTTGTGATGCATCTAACACTATTAATCCAGCTTTAAGGAATAGATAAGCCACTACACCGCAGATGCCACTAACGATAGGTCTTAATACATACCAAACATGCCAACGGTCATCCCAACAATTCCTAACACATTTGTTTAGATATACTCCACGAATGCAGTAAAGAGTTCCACCAAGAACACCTATCAATCCACAACGAATCATGAGCTTCTTACTCATGATCCATTCAGGGAATACATCGCCCTTTACTAATCCTGCATACACAAGCACAACAAGTAAGAGTAATGTGAAGAGATAACCGATTATCCTTTTCATATGTAGCCTATAAGTAACTTTTGAAGAGGGTTTTTATATTTATTCATTTTAGATCATGACATTAGATTGTCTAGAGAAGTACTGCTGCATCATGGGGGTGTGGGAGTCTAAGTTTTCTATTGTACTCATTGGTTTATGATGTCCATTTTCTTAATTTTTAATGAGTTAGTGATTTTTGTAGTTATCATTAAGTTTCACGTTGTCTCATCGAATATCATGAAATCCTACATTTAAAGGTGGGTTAAAGTGTACCTTGCCTACCTATACCTGGGTAAAATATAGGCATATACAGAGTAACCTACCTTGATGTTCATGACTGCATAAGGTGCATGATAACGGAGTCTTTATGGCAGGAAAACAAGAGGGAAAGCTACTTTCGTTTAAAGCGGTAGAAATGATGAAGCCAGGCGACAAAGATAAGTCCATAAATGACTCTGAGGTGTCTGTTAAATCCGTAGTGATTCAACTTGTACGACAACCGGGGCGATATCTCAGTCCGGAGGCCATTAGACAGGCCTCGTCGTGAGGATCGAATCTGCTTACAGATGTGGGGTCGATCCATTATTCTGGAATACACCGGTATCAGGACGATGTTTCATGCAATTTATCTGCTGGAGTTCCTCAATGGTATATTCGCGGTACAAGAAATACTGGATTTGGGTACCGTATCTGAGGTTCATTTTCTGAGCCAAGGCTGATACTCGCTGATACACTGCTTTCGTTGAGCAGTGCAGAAGTTGGGATGTGGCAGTAATATTTATTTGTCGGCGTAACGCACAGGCTACGGAAATCTCGGTATGGGTAAGGTTACGTAGCTCCCGCAAAGAATCAATTATGGTGAGTATATGATAGACAGTATATCTTCGGCCTTCATTAATATACTGGATAAACTCCGTTACAGAGGCGGTTCTGGAGATACCCTCCAGTGATGAAAGCACCTTTGATAACATTCCACGGCCTTTTACAAAAATGATAGAATAGCTGTCGGTCAGTTCATTGCAAATACGATGTTTAATATCATGTAAGCTGAAGAAAGATTCAATATCAATAATACATAAGTTCTCTTCGCGCAGGCGGTGATGCTGCCAACTTACTGATTTAGTGTATGATGGTGTTTTTGAGGTGCTCCAGTGGCTTCTGTTTCTATCAGCTGTCCCTCCTGTTCAGCTACTGACGGGGTGGTGCGTAACGGCAAAAGCACTGCCGGACATCAGCGCTATCTCTGCTCTCACTGCCGTAAAACATGGCAACTGCAGTTCACTTACACCGCTTCTCAACCCGGTACGCACCAGAAAATCATTGATATGGCCATGAATGGCGTTGGATGCCGGGCAACCGCCCGCATTATGGGCGTTGGCCTCAACACGATTTTCCGCCATTTAAAAAACTCAGGCCGCAGTCGGTAACCTCGCGCATACAGCCGGGCAGTGACGTCATCGTCTGCGCGGAAATGGACGAACAGTGGGGATACGTCGGGGCTAAATCGCGCCAGCGCTGGCTGTTTTACGCGTATGACAGGCTCCGGAAGACGGTTGTTGCGCACGTATTCGGTGAACGCACTATGGCGACGCTGGGGCGTCTTATGAGCCTGCTGTCACCCTTTGACGTGGTGATATGGATGACGGATGGCTGGCCGCTGTATGAATCCCGCCTGAAGGGAAAGCTGCACGTAATCAGCAAGCGATATACGCAGCGAATTGAGCGGCATAACCTGAATCTGAGGCAGCACCTGGCACGGCTGGGACGGAAGTCGCTGTCGTTCTCAAAATCGGTGGAGCTGCATGACAAAGTCATCGGGCATTATCTGAACATAAAACACTATCAATAAGTTGGAGTCATTACCCGCTACATCTGCAACGCTATTTTCAACGAGAAAAATTGCAATCGCATCGCACTATCCGTGAATTGATTATTGAACACCTGAAATATATTTGGTCGATGGAGCCTGAGACGCGTGAAAACACATCTGTGTATACATTCATTCTCGCTCGAAATCATATCTCACGCAGTGCTATCCACAAAGTATTGCAGGAGTTAGTGAGTGACGGAAAAATAATTATGAAGCGAGGGAAACTCTCTTTTTTTGTATGTTAAAGTTAACATTAAAAGCATCTGACGTGTTTTTTTGCACTCAGCTGGAATGATAATGAAAAAACTGGGTTTGTGATTTTTGTTAATTATCAGTATGTTGGTTTTTGTCTTTTTCTTCACCGCTGATGCCAGCTACGCGGAATGTCCATTTTTATCTATAAATTAGTATTTATTTATTAATTTGATATGAATATGATGTTCCCTCCAATAATAACAAAAGTCATATCGCCAATGACCAACGGCAGGCCGGAAAACCTTGAGGCACAGCATAGCCGACTGTTTGGCAACCCTACTACCGATACAACGGATGTTCGCGCTGCACTGCAAAACGCGTTGGATCACAATACCTTTGTCCTGCTGGCCCAGCCTATCGTCAGTACTCGTGGTGATGAATCCTATCATGAGATATTGATCCGCATGCTCAATGAGCACGGGGAATTTCTTTCCCCTGACCATTTTCTGTCGGTTGCACGCGACACAGGGTTAGCACCCGATATCGATCTTTGGGTTATTGAGAACACCCTGAAGTACATGCGCTACCATCCGCTGAGTTGTTTTTCCATTAACCTGGCGCCAGTGACGCTATGTCGTTCAGGTATCGTTGCAAAGATAACTGCGTTGTTGCAGGAATATGTGGTGATACCGCAACGGATTATTTTTGAGATAACCGAGGCTGATACCCTGTCAGATAAAGAACACACGGCAGATACACTACGCTTACTACGTCAATTGGGATGTCGGATCGCGATTGATGACTTCGGTGCCGGGTTTGCAAGCTATGAACGCCTGATGAACATTGAAGCAGATATTTTGAAGATTGATGGGTCTTTCGTTCGTAGGATTATAAAATGTGAGGTTAGTCGCTATATCATCGAATCTTTCTGCCGGGTTGCGGCAATGAAAGGTATGCAGGTTGTCGCCGAGTTTGTTGAAAGTGCCGAAATCCAGATGCACCTGGAACACATGAATGTCGGGTGGTTACAGGGATACCACATTGGCAAGCCACAACCGTTGTTTACGTTAGAGTAATCTATAATCCGTTTATTTAAACGTATCATCACGATGCTGTAATCTGCCGATAATATAACCTCCTGGCGGAGGCTATATTAATATCAAGAACATTAGCTGACCAATAATTTACGGATCCTGCAGCTGAAGCTGATTCTCTAAACGCCTATCGCGCAGGGTTGCATAAATAAAGGTAATCACAAACAGCAGGGAAAATAGTACGACGATGGTGGGAGCCGGCGCGCTGTCGATGAAAAATGACACGTACACGCCCATAAATGAGGTAATGACCGACATCGCCACCGCCAGCCATAAGGCGTGGGAAAATTTCCGCGTCATTAAAATCGCGATGGCGCCAGGTGCAATCAGTAATGAAATTGACAAAATAATCCCTACCGATTTTAGCGTGGCGACAATCGTCAGGGCGATCATGCACAACAGGCCGTAATGTAGCAGTGCGGTGTTAAGCCCACTGGCCTTTGCCTGATGTGGGTCGAACGCATGCAGTAGCAAATCTTTCCATTTAAGTCCGATGATAAGCGCGATCCCCAGAGTAATAACCGCGGTTTGCATGATATCGCTTAACGATACGCCCAGCATGTCGCCGAACAGAATATGATCGAGATGGACTTCTGACTGGATAGAGACGTACAGCACCAGACCCGCACCAAACATCCCGGAGAAAACAATACCCATGATGGTGTCGCGCTTGATGCGGCTGTTATCGTCGAGGTATCCGGTCGCCACCGCGCAGAACAGACCGGCGATAAACGCGCCAATTGCCAGCGGGATGCCCGCAATCCACGCCAGTACAATCCCTGGGAAAACCGCATGACTCATGGCATCGCCCATCAACGCCCAGCCTTTGAGTACTAAAAATACCGACAGCAGCGCGCAAGGCACAGCGACGATGGTAGAGATGACCAGCGCATTAACCATAAAGCTAAACTGAAAAGGTTCCAGCAGCGTTGTTAAGATCATACTTGCTCCTTGTTCACCAGACGGGCGCGGCGGCGATTCGCCAGCAGACCGTGTTTTGGTGCGAAGACAAATGCCAGCAGGAACAGCAGCGTTTGCAGAACGACGATAATTCCGCCGGTTGCCCCGTCCAGCCAGTAGCTTAGCCAGGCGCCGAAAAAGCTGGTCAGGCTGCCGAGTGCCACGGCGATGGTGAGCAGGCGAGGAAAACGATCGGTCAGCAGCCAGGCCGTTGCACCGGGCGTAACCACCAGGCAAATCACCAGAAAGGCGCCGACGGTTTGCAGTGCGGCGATCGTGGAAACGGAGAGCAACGTAAAAAACAACAGTTTCAGCCGACCCGGATTCAGACCGATAGACCGCGCGTGGTTTTCATCAAAAAAGACCACCATCAGATCTTTCCACTTCAAAAACAGAATGGTCAGCGAAACCACGCCGATGATCGCCAGTTGCAGAATATCTTCCGGCGCAATCGCCAGGATGTTACCCAGAATAATGGTCTGGATGTTCACCGACATCGGATTAAGCGACACCATAAACAGCCCGATACCGAAAAAGGACGAAAAAATCAGCCCGATAATGGCATCTTCCTTCAGGCGTGAACGCTGATTGAGAAACAGCATGCTGCCCGCCGCCAGTCCACCGGAAAGAAATGCGCCCAGCGCAAAGGGAAGCCCTAACATATAGGCTCCGGCCACGCCTGGAACGATCGAGTGCGACAGCGCATCGCCAATCAGCGACCACCCTTTGAGCATCAGATAGCAGGAGAGAAATGCGCACAGGCCGCCGACCATCGCCGAAACCCACATGGCGTTGAGCATGTACTGGTAGCCAAACGGCTCCGTTAGCCAGTTCATGATTACTCCCCCTCGCTTGCCGCGCGTCGCGAAATAAACGGACGTTCATCATCGGTAATCACGTGTTGTTCACCGCCGCTTAGCGCGACGTGACGCAGAACGCCGCTGAATGCCAGTTCGAGATTCTCGTGGGTAAAGGTGGTTTCGGTTGGCCCACTTGCCAGCACCGTGCCCTTAATCATCACCGTGTAATCGCAAAATTCGGTGACGGATCCCAGATTATGGGTAGAGACCAGCATAGTCCGGCCTTCATCACGCAGTTCACGCAGCAGATCGATGATCCGGGCCTCGGTTTTCACATCCACGCCGGTGAAGGGTTCATCCAGTAAAATAACCTGCCCGTCCTGTGCGATGGCTCTTGCCAGAAAAACGCGTTTTTTCTGCCCGCCGGAAAGTTCACCTATCTGGCGATGGCGATAGTCCAGCATATCTACCCGCGCCAGCGCCGCATCCACGCAGTCGTGGTCGATTTGTTTTGGTCGACGCAGCCACCCCATATGGCCAAAGCGGCCCATCATCACTACATCTTCCACCAGTACCGGAAACGACCAGTCCACCTCTTCTGACTGGGGGACATAGGCGATCAGATTTTGTTTGAGCGCCTTATTAACCGGTTGTTGCAGAATAGATATTTCCCCTTTCGCCAACCGGACAAAACCCATCAGCGCTTTAAAAAGCGTTGATTTTCCCGAACCGTTTACGCCGACCAGAGCGGCAATTGAGCCGCCCGGAACCTGAAAAGTGGCATCCCGCAGCGCGGTGTGGCCGTTGCGATACGTCACCGTAACCTGATTCACGGTAATCGCAGATTGACTCATTTTCGGCTCCTTAACCCGTCGTTGATGCCGCTGAGGATGGTTTCTGTCGTCACGCGTAGTAAATCCAGATAGGTCGGTACCGGACCATCGGCAGCGCTGAGCGAATCGACATACAGCACGCCGCCGTAATACGCGCCAGACTCGCGGGCGACCTGACGCGCAGGTTTGTCGGACACGGTGCTTTCGCTAAATACGGTAGGGATTTGATGTTTTCTGATCGCATCGATCACTTTGCGTACCTGCTTGGGCGTGCCTTGCTGATCGGCATTGATCGGCCACAGATACAGCTCTTTCAGGCCGTTATCACGCGCGAGGTAAGAGAATGCGCCTTCGCTGGTGACCAGCCAGCGTTTATCAGCAGGGAGCTTCGCCAGTTCTGCATGCAGTGGCGCCAGAGTCTGCTGGATTTTCGCTTTATAATTCTCCGCATTTTTCTGGTAGGTTGCGGCATGGTCGGGATCGTATTTCATCAGCGCATCGCGAATGTTATCCACGTAGATAAGCGCGTTCTCCGCTGACATCCAGGCATGCGGATTCGGTTTGCCGTTGTACGGCCCTTCGCTGATACCCATTGGCTGCACGCCATTTGAGACCATGACCTCCGGTACGCCGGACAAATTTTGGTAGAAGCGGGCAAACCATAGTTCGAGATTAAGGCCGTTGGAGAGAATAAGCTGTGCGCCTTGCGCCCGTTTAATATCCCCCGGTGTGGGTTGATATTCGTGAATTTCTGCCCCGGGTTTGGTGATGGAACTGACGTCCGCCGCGTCACCTGCCACGTTGCTTGCCATATCGGCAATCACCGTAAAGGTGGTTATCACTTTGAACTTTTCTTTCGCCCAGGCAGGTGACAGCGTAAGCGCCGTTAACACGCTGGCAAGGAGAAATGACTTCAGATGGGGCAGATGCGGCATAGTATCCCTCACAACAAAGTGGTTAATTTATCATCGAATATAGCCTTTGCTATGTTATATAGCACATGGCATAAACAAATGAAAATAATTCTTATTTGCGTAGGGTGCTAAGGAATGTATCACCGCCAGGTAATAGTCCTGCGCTTAGTTAAGGTGTATTATTTATGCAACTTAATTGTGGAGGCATCATGTCCGGCAAACGTATTGCACGTGAGAAAATGACGATCCAGAGAATGATCTCGCTGTATGAGAGCCAGTGTCCGCAGGCTTCAGATGAACCGGGGCATTACGATGCGTTGTTTGCCTATGCGCAAAAGCGCCTGGATAAATGCGTATTTGGTGAGGAAAAACCGGCCTGCAAACAGTGTCCGGTGCACTGTTACCAGCCCGCTAAACGCGAAGAGATGAAGCAAATTATGCGTTGGGCTGGACCCAGAATGCTCTGGCGTCATCCGATTCTGACCGTGCGTCATCTGATTGATGACAAACGTCCGGTGCCGGAGTTACCCGAGAAATACCAGCGGAAGAAGTGATTTAGCAATTCTATGCCGGATGGCGGCTGCGCCTTATCCGGCCGACAAAGACAAACGCACCAGTGGCGTAGGCCCGATAAGCGTAACGCTATCGGGCAATAATCCGTTAAACCAGTGCGTCCTTATCAATGCCCAGGCGCTTCATGCGCGAGAGTAACGTTGTGCGTTTCAACCCCAGTCTTTGTGCCGCGCCTTTAGGACCGGCGACGACGCCATTGGTTTCTTTCAGAACGCGCATTATCAACTGGTATTCATCTTCGCCATCCTGCGCGACTTCGGTCGCCACCGGAGGCGTAGACGGCGCCATAGCGATTACATCCGGCAGGGACAGTTGCAGCACGTTGCCCCGGGTGAGCAGAACCGCGCGTTCTACGACGTTTTCCAGTTCGCGCACGTTACCCGGCCATTCCATGCTGCTCAGCGTACGCAGGGCTTCGGCGGGAATGCTGTCGATATTGCGCCCCATCCGGCGGGCAATTTTGAAGGTGAAGGCTTTCACCAGCAGCGGAATATCTTCCGGGCGCTCGCGCAGTGGCGGCAGATGGATCGGGAAGACGTTCAGTCGATAGTAGAGATCGTTACGAAACTCGCGATCGGCGACCATCTTTTTCAGATCGCGGTTAGTGGCAGCGATCAAGCGAACGTCGGTCTGGATCAGCTTATTGCTGCCCAGACGTTCAAACTCCTGCTCCTGCAGAACGCGCAGCAGCTTGGGCTGAAGCTCCAGCGGCATGTCGCCAACTTCATCGAGAAATAACGAACTTTTGTCCGCCAGTTCAAAGCGTCCAATCCGCTGCGTGCTGGCCCCGGTAAATGCGCCACGCTCATGGCCAAACAGATCGCTTTCCAGCAATCCGGCAGGCATTGCCGCGCAGTTCATTTTCACCATCCGACGGGCGTTACGTCCGCTCAGGTTGTGAATTGCTCGTGCAATCAGCTCTTTACCCGTCCCGGTTTCACCAAGAATCAGGACAGTGCTGTCGCTTTGCGCCACCATTTCGACCTGTTTGAGTACGCTGTACATCGCTTCGCTGCGGCCAATGATTTCTCCGAACTCACTTTCCACGTTGTTGAGTTGTTCAGTCAGCGCCAGGTTTTCATCGACCAGTCGCTCCTTCAGGCGGTGGATCTCCTGGTAGGCGAGGGCGTTATCCACGGCGATCGCCACGCGTTCTGCGATTTGGCGCAGCAGTTTGAGATTGGCGGTGGTGAATACTTTCTCTTCACATTGCGCCAGCTTAAGTACGCCGAGCATATTATTGCCGGACATCAGCGGCAGCAGGCACAGAGTCTGTAGCTGGTTGCCCCAGGTTTCGAACAACATTCTTTCGTAAGGGGCCAGGGTATCGCGTTCGCTCAGGTTAATCAGCAGCATCTCTTTACTTTTGAAGACCCGTTCAGAGAGCGTGCCGGCTTCGTCCACTTCACTTTGTTCGTGTGCCGGATGATGTTCATCCAGATAGTGAGTGGAATAAATGCTGAGCTTGTTTTTGCGATCGCTGCGTAACACGATGCTGATGGCATCAATGTCGAAGTAGTGATGGATCTCTTTGGCGACTTCGCTGACCAGCTCATCAATATCCAGACGTGAGAGCACAGCATTGGTGATGGCGACCAGGATGCGAAAGTTATCACGCTCACGGCACAGGAGATCGTAATCGACATTGTTGCTGACCCGGCTTTGAATTTGTTCAGCAACGACGCCGACTATTTGGGTGAAGGTCTGCAGCCGGTTGTACTCTTTTTCACTCCACGGTTGGTCTTCGTTACGGATAAATTCGCAACCGCCAAAGATTCGCCCATCTGCTGCCAGCGGTAGCAGGCAGTAGTGACCAAATTTAGAATACAGTCCGCCAGAGGCCAGCTGTGGCCAGGTTTCGCTAAACTCGTGATAGTTGCAGTGCAGCGCATCGGGGCGAGACAAAATACGGCGTACCGGGCCATGCGCCAGCACCGTTTCGTCTTCATAATCGATGGGGTTACCATTTTCACGCGTCGCAAAATAACGCGCACGCTGCGTTTGTGCCTGCCATAAGACAATAGCCGCGCAGTCGGCCAGCGCTGAACGCTTGACCAGTTGCGAAAGCGCCTCGCTGAGAGACGGCAGGTCGGGCTGCTGTAATAATGTACGAGTAATATCGAACAGGCCTTGCTGTCCGAGGTCACTCATCGGTGTATACGACATATTGCTTTTCCAGGAAAAGCACCGCAGAACGGTGCGAAAACGGTAAATGAATTATAGGTATAAGTCGTAAATTATTGCCGGACTGGTCCCGCTACTCGAACCGTAGACCCGATCGGCAAAACGCCATCAGGTGATAATGCAAAGTTAAGGCCGGATGTCGACGCAAATGCGTCTTACCCGGCCTACAGCTTGCTGCCAACCGGCTGTTAGCATATACGAGGTAATGGTTCGGCGTGTGGTAAATCGAGAGTGCGTTTCACGCCGTAGAGTCCGGCAAGACGCACACCTTTGCGTTCTACCACTTCACCAATCATTGCGGCATCGCGTCCTAACGGATGTGCGCGCAGCGCGGCAAGCACCGTTTCAGCAGCCTGACGCTCAACGGCAATCACCAGCTTGCCTTCGTTAGCAAAGTTAAGCGCATCCAGACCCAGCAGTTCGCAAACGCCACGCACCGCGGGCTTCACGGGCAGGGCCGCTTCAGACAGCTCAATACCAAACCCGCATGAGGCGGCAAATTCATGCGTTACCGCATTTACGCCGCCACGGGTCGCGTCACGCAGCGCCTTCACGCCTGGAATATCACGCAGCGTCTGGATAAGCGGTGTCAATACCGCGCAGTCGCTGACCAGTTCGCCATCAAGACCCAGCTGTTCGCGCAGGTTAAGGATAGTTGCGCCGTGATCGCCAAGCGTACCGCTGACCAGCAGCACATCGCCTGGGCCGAGGGTCTGTGCGCCCCAGTGAATGTTGGCGGGGATCGCCCCCATTCCGGCTGTGTTGATGAACAGCTTGTCTGCAGCGCCGCGCTGCACGACTTTGGTATCGCCGGTCACGATGGCGATGCCTGCTTCACGCGCGGTCGCCGCCATACTGTTGACGACGGTTTTCAACGTCTCCATCGGCAAACCCTCTTCGAGGATAAAACCGCAGGAGAGGTAGCGAGGGATCGCGCCGCTGACCGCCACGTCGTTAGCCGTACCGCAGATGGCCAGCTTGCCGATATTGCCACCCGGGAAGAACAACGGATCGATAACATAGCTGTCGGTTGAAAACGCCAGACGATCGCCTTCTGCAACCAGTTGCGCCAGGTCCAGACGGGCCTGATCTTCTTGTTCCGCCAGCCACGGATTAGCAAAAGCCTCCATAAACAGACTGTTGATCAACTGCTGCATAGCCTGACCGCCGCTACCGTGGGCGAGTTGTACGCTGTTCATGCTTCACACTCCTGCTGACGATACTGATACCAGGCGGCACATGCGCCTTCTGAGGAGACCATCAGGGCGCCAAATGCGGTCTCCGGGTTACAGGTTTTGCCAAATAGCGGGCACTGATGCGGTTTGCATCTGCCGGTCAATACCTCGCCGCAACGCGCGCGCGGATCGTCATACACCTGCTGCGGCGCTGGCTGGAAATGCGCTTCGGCATCAAAGCGCTGATAGTCTGGCGTCAGGTGAACGCCAGAGGATTCAATGACGCCCAGACCGCGCCATTCGCTATCGCCATTGACGCAGAACACTTCGGCGATGGCCTGTTGCGCTAACAGGTTACCGGCGTCCGGCACCACGCGGCGATACTGGTTTTCAACCTGGCTATGCGCGGCAATCTTCTGTTCAATCAACATCACCACGCCCTGCAGCAGATCGAGCGGTTCGAAACCGGCGACCACCAACGGACGATGGAAATCTGAAGCAATGAAATTATAGGCATCGGTGCCAATCACCATGCTGACATGGCCCGGCGCTAAGAAGGCGTCGATGCCGTTGTCCGGCTGTTCCAGCAGGCTGCGCAGCGTAGGGATAAGCGTGATGTGCTGGCAGAAAAAGTAAAAGTTCTGCACGTCACGCTGTTTTGCCTGCTGAAGGGTGATGGCGGTGGTTGGCATTGTGGTTTCAAAACCCAGGCCAAAGAACACAACCTTACGCGTTGGGTTTTCCTGCGCCAGCTTCAGCGCATCCATCGGTGAATAGACGATGCGGATATCCGCGCCGCGCGCTTTGGCTTGTAGCAAAGAACCTTGTTTACCCGGAACGCGCATCGCATCGCCAAAGGTGCAAAAAATCACTTCCGGATGGCTGGCGATTTCCACACAGCTGTCGATTCTGCCCATCGGCAGAACGCAAACCGGGCAGCCCGGGCCATGAATAAACTCGACGTTGTCAGGCAACAATTGGTCGAGACCGAACTTGAAGATAGCGTGGGTATGACCACCACATACTTCCATGATGCGCAGCGGACGTTCAGCAGTGTAGGGGAGGTGTGCGGCACGTTCACACAGGTGCTCTATCAACTGCATCACCTGTTCTGGTGCGCGGTATTCGTCAACAAAACGCATTATTTTTCCTCGCCATACAACAACGCGCCGACATCCGGCTCAACGTCAAACATGTTTTGCAGCGCGTCGAGCGTGTCGCGCGCTTCAGCTTCATTAATGATGCTCATGGCAAAGCCGACGTGGACCAGTACCCACTGGCCCAGACGGGGTTGGCCGTGTTCATCGCAGCTTCCGACCAGCGTCAGGTCGACGTCGCGCTGAATACCGCAAACGTCGACTTTGGCCTGGTTGCCATCAATGGTGCGGATTTGACCCGGAACACCTATGCACATCGCTGCGTCTCCAGCCAGGAGAGCCATTGGTCCATGCCTTCGCCACTGGTGGCGGAAATCAGGATAATCTCAATTTCCGGGTTCACTTCCCGGGCGCTGGCGATGCACTTTTCTACGTCAAAATTGAGGTACGGCAGTAGGTCTACTTTGTTGAGCAGTATCAGCGACGCGGCGGCAAACATATGCGGGTATTTCAGCGGCTTGTCTTCGCCTTCGGTGACGGAAAGCACCGCCACTTTATGGCGTTCGCCGAGGTCGAAGCTGGCCGGGCAAACCAGGTTCCCGACGTTTTCAATGAACAGGATGCCGTTGTCTTCAAGCGGCAAACGTGGCGCGGCGTCAGCAATCATTTGTGCGTCAAGGTGGCAACCTTTACCGGTGTTGACCTGGATGGCGGGCGTACCTGTGGCGCGAATACGGGCGGCATCGTTAACCGTCTGCTGGTCGCCTTCAATGACGGCGCAAGGCACGCTGTCTTTGAGCTTCATCAGCGTTTCGGTCAGCAGCGTGGTTTTACCGGAGCCTGGGCTTGAGACAAGGTTTAATACCAGATGTTGACGGGCAGCAAAGCGGGCGCGGTTGCGCTCGGCCAGACGGTTGTTTTTATCCAGCACGTCAATTTCCACTTCCAGCATCCGGCGCTGACTCATGCCTGGCGCGTGGGTGCCTGCTTCACCGTGACCGTAATGCAAATCGCCTTCTTCATTCTGGCTCGGTGTGAAACTGGAGGTCTTCACCCCGGTAATATTCAGCGCCGGACGAGCCGCTGGGGCAAATGGCGCGCTGCGAAACGCCGAGTGGGGATTATGCTCATCACCCTCTATATAAAGGTTGCCTTCAGCGCAACCACATGTCGTACACATCGCTCACTCCTGATTTATTACTTGCGATACTTCAGTTGCCGGATGATGACGCTTAGGCGTCGGCATCCGGCGCTGGAGTTTCATCTATTTCAATACGTCGAATCTGTAAGCCGTCATCGGCCACAATTCTCAGCATATCGCTGTTGCATTGCGGACATCTGCGCACGCGTTGCGTCAGTAAGGTGACGTATTGCTGACAAGATTCGCACCAACATTCGGCTTCTTGTTCTTCGAGGTGGAGTTTACAACCTTCTGCAAGGGTCCCGCGGCATACCAGATCAAAACAAAAGGCGAGAGCGCTGGTTTCTACGCAAGAAAATGCGCCAATTTTGAGCCAGACCCCAGTTACTCGTTGAGCACCGTATTGCGTGGCCTGTTGTTCAATCAATTCCAGTGCCCGTTGGCAGAGGGTTATTTCGTGCATACCGCCTCCTGTGAAGTTGCCGTATTAAAAGCAATAAACATGCCAGCTTGAATTTTTTCTATCGTGACAATGACGACGATGACGAAATGACATGTCGTCACCGCTCTTTGATTTTTTATCTATATGAAAATTAAGGTTTTTAATTTTGGCATGAAATGTGCTTAAAGCTGTTCATCTCTGCTAAACGGGTAACCTGACATGACTATTTGGGAAATAAGCGAAAAAGCCGATTACATCGCTGAACGGCATCGTCGCCTACAGGACCAGTGGCGTATTTACTGCAACTCGCTGGTTCAGGGGATCACCCTGTCAAAAGCGCGTTTGCATCATGCAATGAGCTGCGCACCGGACAAGGATCTCTGCTTCGTCCTTTTTGAACACTTCACTATCTACGTCACGCTGGCGGACGGCTTTAACAGCCACACCATCGAGTACTACGTTGAAACGAAAGACGGTGATGATAAGCAACTGATTGCACAGGCTGAGTTGACCATCGACGGTAAAGTCGATGAGCGTATCAGCAACCGCGATCGCGAGCAGGTGCTGGAACACTATCTCGAAAAAATCGCCACCGTCTACGACAGCCTCTATACCGCGGTTGAAAACAATATGCCGGTGAATTTAAGCCAGCTGATTGAGGGACATAGCCCGGCTTAAGCCTTGGGTGTGCCCACTTTTGTCATGATGCACTTTCATACTGCGTCACGACGTTTAGGGAATGGGCATGTCGAAAAATGTCGAAATGACATTTTCCAGACATGTTTTCGTCAAAAATGACTATCACCTGAGGAATGCCTGGTGAATCGTTTTGTAATTGCTGACTCCACTCTTTGCATCGGCTGCCACACCTGTGAAGCCGCCTGCTCAGAGACACATCGCCAGCATGGCCTGCAGTCAATGCCGCGCCTGAAAGTGATGTTAAATGAAAAAGAATCCGCCCCGCAGCTTTGCCACCATTGCGAAGATGCGCCTTGCGCCACCGTTTGTCCGGTTAATGCGATTAATCGCGTTGATGGTGCCGTGCAGCTGAATGAAAGCCTGTGTGTAAGCTGCAAACTGTGCGGGATCGCCTGTCCGTTTGGCGCGATTGAGTTTTCCGGTAGCCGTCCGCTGCATATCCCGGCAAACGCCAATACACCAAAAGCGCCTCCGGCTCCGCCAGCGCCTGCCCGCGTGAGCACGTTGCTGGACTGGGTTCCGGGTATTCGTGCCATCGCGGTGAAATGCGATCTGTGCAGTTTTGACGAGCTTGGTCCGGCCTGCGTACGCATGTGCCCGACCAAAGCCCTGCACCTGGTGAGTAACGTGGATATTGCCCGCGCCAGCAAACGTAAGCGTGAGCTGACTTTCAATACCGACTTCGGCGATCTCACCTTGTTTCAGCAGGCTCAGAGTGGGGATGCAAAATGAGCGCAATTTCACTGATTAACAGCGGCGTAGCCTGGTTTACGGCGGCTGCGGTTCTGGCATTTCTGTTTTCATTTCATAAACCGCTGAGCGGCTGGATTGCCGGGGTTGGCGGTGCGGTTGGCAGCCTGTGTACGGCGGCTGCGGGTTTCACCGTACTGACTAATGCTCTGGCGGTAAGCGGTGTGATGCCGTTTATTGGTCACAGTGTGCAAATTACCCCGTTGAACGCTATCTGGCTGATTACGCTGGGCCTGTGCGGCCTGTTTGTCAGCCTGTACAACATTGACTGGCATCGTCATCCGCAGGTAAAAGCCAACGGGCTGCTGGTGAATCTGCTGATGGCCGCGGCGGTATGTGCGGTGGTTGCCAGCAACCTCGGAACGCTGGTGGTGATGGCGGAAATCATGGCGCTGTGTGCCGTGTTCCTCACCGGCTGCAGCAAAGAGGGCAAACTGTGGTTTGCGCTGGGCCGCGTCGGCACGCTACTGCTGGCTATTGCCTGCTACCTGGTGTGGCAACGCTACGGCACCCTGGAGCTGCGCCTGCTTGACCTGCGCGCACAGGAGCTGCCGCTCGGGTCTGATATCTGGCTGCTGGGCGTGGCGGGTTTTGGCCTGCTGGCCGGGATTATTCCGCTGCACGGATGGGTGCCACAGGCACACGCCAATGCCAGCGCACCGGCTGCGGCGCTGTTCTCTACTGTCGTCATGAAGGTGGGTCTGCTGGGTATTCTCTCCCTGTCGCTGCTGGGCGGTAATGCGCCGCTGTGGTGGGGCATTACGCTGCTGGTGCTGGGAATGATCACCGCGTTTGTCGGCGGTCTGTATGCGCTGATGGAACACAACATTCAGCGTCTTCTGGCATACCACACGCTGGAAAACATCGGCATTATTCTGCTGGGTCTGGGCGCAGGCGTAACCGGAATTTCCCTGAATCAACCTGCGCTGATTGCGCTGGGTTTGACCGGCGGTCTGTACCACCTGGTAAACCACAGCCTGTTCAAAAGCGTTCTGTTCCTGGGCGCAGGCAGCATCTGGTTCCGTACCGGTCATCGTGATATCGAAAAACTGGGCGGTATCGGTAAACGTATGCCGGTTATCTCTCTGGCGATGCTGGTTGGCCTGATGGCGATGGCCGCACTGCCGCCGCTGAACGGTTTTGCCGGTGAGTGGGTTATCTACCAGTCCTTCTTTAAGCTTGGCAACAGCGGTGCTTTTGTCGGTCGTCTGTTAGGACCGTTGCTGGCGGTAGGACTGGCGATTACCGGCGCGCTGGCGGTGATGTGTATGGCGAAAGTCTATGGCGTTACGTTCCTTGGCGCACCGCGCACGAAGGAAGCTGAAAATGCCTGCTGCGCGCCAATCCTGATGGGCGTCAGCGTAGTCGCGTTGGCTATCTGCTGCGTGATTGGGGGCGTTGCTGCGCCGTGGCTGCTGCCGATGATCTCCGCTGCCGTTCCGCTGCCGCTGGAAACCGCGAACACCACCGTTTCTCAGCCAATGATCACGCTGCTGCTGATCGCATGTCCGCTGTTGCCGTTCATCATCATGGCGATTTTCAAAGGCAACCGTCTGCCATCGCGTTCACGCGGTGCGGCATGGGTGTGTGGTTACGATCACGAGCAGTCAATGGTCATTACCGCACACGGTTTTGCCATGCCGGTGAAAGAAGCCTTTGCGCCGGTACTCAAACTGCGCAAATGGCTGAATCCGGTATCACTGGTTCCGGGCTGGCAGAATGCGGCTGCACCGGTGCTGTTCCGTCGCCTGGCGCTGATTGAGCTGGCGGTACTGGTGGTGATTGTGGTTTCACGAGGAGCCTGAGAATGAGTGTTTTATATCCGTTAATTCAGGCGCTGGTGCTGTTTGCCGTTGCGCCGCTGCTGTCCGGTATTACCCGCGTGGCACGTGCGCGTTTGCACAATCGCCGCGGTCCGGGCGTTTTGCAGGAATACCGCGACATTATCAAACTGCTGGGCCGTCAGAGCATTGCGCCTGCGGACTCCAGTTGGGTTTTCCGCCTGACGCCGTTTGTGATGGTGGGTGTGATGCTGACTATCGCCACCGCGTTGCCGGTAGTGACCGTTGGCTCACCGCTGCCGCAACTGGGCGATCTGATCACCTTAATTTACCTGTTCGCCATCGCCCGCTTCTTCTTCTCTATCGCGGGCCTGGATACCGGTAGCCCGTTTACCGCTATTGGCGCCAGCCGCGAAGCGATGCTCGGCGTGCTGGTTGAACCTATCCTGCTGCTGGGTCTGTGGGTTGCGGCGCAGGTTGCTGGCTCAACGCATATCAGCAATATCGCCGATACCATTTATCACTGGCCAGCTGCACGCAGCATTCCGTTGATTCTGGCGCTGTGCGCCTGTGCTTTCGCCACCTTTATCGAAATGGGCAAACTGCCGTTCGATCTGGCAGAGGCAGAGCAGGAGCTGCAGGAAGGTCCATTGACCGAATACAGCGGCAGCGGTTTTGCGGTGCTGAAATGGGGCATTAGCCTTAAGCAACTGGTCGTTCTGCAAATGTTCGTTGGCGTGTTCCTGCCGTGGGGACAGATGGAAACCTTCACCTCGGGTGGGCTGCTACTGGCGCTGGTGATTGCCGTCATCAAACTGGTTCTCGGCGTGCTGGTCATCGCCCTGTTCGAAAACAGCATGGCGCGTCTGCGTTTTTGCGCCACTTCACGCGTGACCTGGGCCGGTTTTGGGTTTGCGTTTTTAGCGTTCGTCTCCTTGCTGGTGGCGTGATTTAAGAGAGTTTGAGCATGTCTGAAGAAAAATTAGGTCAACAATATCTCGCGGCGCTGCACCAGGCCTTCCCGGGCGTCGTGCTGGATGAAGCCTGGCAGACCAAAGATCAACTGACGATCACCGTCAAGGTGAACTACCTGCCGGAAGTGGTGGAGTTCCTGTACTACAAACAGGGCGGCTGGTTGTCCGTGCTGTTTGGTAACGACGAACGTCAGCTGTGTGGTCATTATGCCGTGTACTACGTGCTGTCGATGGAGCAGGGTACCAAGTGCTGGATTACCGTGCGCGTTGAGGTCGATGCCAATAAGCTGGAGTTCCCGTCCGTCACGCCGCGCGTGCCTGCTGCGGTCTGGGGCGAGCGCGAAGTGCGCGATATGTACGGTTTGATCCCGGTTGGTTTGCCCGATGAGCGTCGTCTGGTACTGCCGGATGACTGGCCGGACGAACTCTACCCGCTGCGTAAAGACAGCATGGATTATCGCCAGCGCCCCGCGCCGACTACCGATGCTGAAACCTACGAGTTCATCAACGAACTGGGCGACAAGAAAAACAACGTGGTGCCGATTGGCCCATTGCACGTCACCTCTGATGAACCCGGTCACTTCCGTCTGTTTGTTGACGGCGAGAACATCATCGACGCCGACTACCGTCTGTTCTATGTCCACCGCGGCATGGAGAAGCTGGCGGAAACCCGCATGGGTTACAACGAAGTGACCTTCTTGTCCGACCGCGTGTGCGGCATTTGCGGCTTTGCGCACAGCACCGCCTATACCACCTCCGTCGAGAACGCGATGGGCATCGTCGTGCCGGAACGTGCGCAGATGATCCGCGCCATTCTGCTGGAAGTTGAACGCCTGCACTCGCACCTGCTGAACCTCGGCCTGGCCTGTCACTTTACCGGTTTTGACTCCGGCTTTATGCAGTTCTTCCGCGTGCGTGAAACCTCCATGAAGATGGCGGAGATCCTCACCGGGGCACGTAAAACTTACGGTCTGAACCTGATCGGCGGTATTCGTCGTGATCTGCTGAAAGAGGATATGATCCAGACCCGTCAACTGGCGCAGCAGATGCGTCGTGACGTGCAGGAACTGGTCGATATGCTGCTCAGCACGCCGAACATGGAACAGCGTACCGTAGGTATTGGTCGTCTTGATCCGGAAATTGCCCGTGATTTCAGTAACGTCGGCCCGATGGTACGCGCCAGCGGCCATGCGCGTGACACTCGCGCCGATCACCCGTTTGTGGGCTATGGTCTGCTGCCGATGGAAGTTCACAGTGAGCAGGGTTGCGACGTTATTTCTCGTCTGAAAGTCCGTATCAATGAAGTCTACACCGCACTGAATATGATCGACTTTGGTCTGGACAACCTGCCAGGCGGCCCGCTGGCTGTGGAAGGTTTTACCTACATTCCACACCGCTTTGCGCTGGGCTTTGCTGAAGCGCCGCGCGGGGATGACATCCACTGGAGTATGACTGGCGACAACCAGAAACTGTATCGCTGGCGCTGTCGCGCGGCGACTTACGCCAACTGGCCGACGCTGCGCTACATGCTGCGTGGCAACACCGTTTCCGATGCCCCGCTGATTATCGGTAGCCTCGATCCTTGCTACTCCTGTACCGACCGTATGACCGTGGTCGATGTGCGTAAGAAGAAGAGCAAAGTCGTGCCGTACAAAGAACTTGAGCGCTACAGCATCGAGCGTAAAAACTCGCCGCTGAAATAAGGAATCGCCATGTTTACCTTTATCAAAAAAGTCATCAAAACCGGGGCGCCGACATCGTCGTATCCGCTGGAGCCGATTGCGGTCGATAAAAACTTCCGTGGCAAACCGGAACACAATCCGCAGCAGTGCATTGGCTGTGCGGCCTGTGTGAATGCGTGCCCGTCGAACGCGCTGACGGTAGAAACCGATCTGGTCACCCATGAGCTGGCGTGGCAGTTCAACCTCGGCCGTTGCATCTTCTGCGCCCGCTGCGAAGAAGTCTGCCCGACGGCGGCAATCAAGCTGTCGCAGGAGTATGAACTGGCGGTGTGGAAGAAAGAGGATTTCCTGCAGCAGTCCCGCTTTGCGCTGTGTAATTGTCGCGTATGTAACCGCCCGTTTGCGGTACAAAAAGAGATCGATTACGCCATTGCGCTGCTTAAGCACAACGGTGACAGCCGTGCGGAAAACCACCGTGAAAGCTTTGAGACCTGCCCGGATTGTAAGCGCCAGAAATGCCTGGTGCCGTCTGACCGTATTGAACTGACTCGCCATATGAAAGAGGCCAGCTGATGAGCAATTTATTAGGCCCACGTGACGCCAACGGTATTCCGGTACCGATGACGGTGGATGAATCCATTGCCAGCATGAAAGCGTCGCTGCTTAAAAGCATCAAGCGTTCAGCGTACGTTTACCGTGTGGACTGCGGTGGCTGCAACGGCTGTGAAATCGAAATCTTCGCTACGCTTTCTCCGCTGTTTGATGCCGAACGTTTTGGTATCAAAGTTGTACCATCACCGCGCCATGCGGATATCCTGCTGTTTACCGGCGCGGTAACGCGTGCCATGCGCTCTCCGGCGCTGCGCGCCTGGCAGTCTGCGCCAGATCCGAAAATTTGTATCTCTTACGGTGCCTGCGGTAACAGCGGCGGTATCTTCCACGACTTATACTGCGTATGGGGCGGCACGGATAAAATCGTACCGGTGGATGTGTATATTCCTGGCTGTCCGCCAACGCCTGCGGCTACGCTGTACGGTTTTGCAATGGCGCTGGGTCTGCTGGAACAAAAAATTCACGCGCGTGCGCCAGGTGAACTGGACGAACAGCCGGCTGAAATTCTGCATCCGGATATGGTTCAGCCGCTGCGCGTGAAGGTGGATCGTGAAGCACGCCGTCTGGCGGGCTACCGCTACGGTCGCCAGATTGCTGATGACTATATGACCCAGTTAGGGCAGGGCGAGCATCAGGTGGCGCGCTGGCTGGAAGCGGAAAACGATCCGCGTCTGACCGAGATCGTCACGCATCTTAATCATGTTGTCGAAGAGGCGCGTATCCGATGAGTGAAACGGTGGTGTTCAGTCAACTGAGCCGTAAGTTTATTGATGAGAACGATGCAACGCCCGCTGAGGCGCAGCAGGTTGTCTATTACAGCCTGGCGATTGGTCACCACCTTGGGATCATCGATTGCCTGGAAGCGGCGTTAACCTGTCCGTGGGATGAATATCTGGCGTGGATTGCCACGCTTGCCGAAGGCAGTGAAGCCCGCCGGAAAATGGAAGGCGTGCCGAAGTACGGCGAGATCGTCATCGACTTCAACCATGTGCAGATGCTGGCGCGCGCGTTCGATGATGCGCGTGCCGTGCAGACCCCGCAGCAGCAGGAGTGGAGCAAGCTGATGCTTAGCATGCTTCACGATATCCACCAGGAAAGCGCCATCTATCTGATGGTGAGGAGACATCGTGACTGACGTTTTATTATGTGTGGGTAACAGCATGATGGGCGATGACGGCGCGGGGCCGCTGTTGGCCGAAATGTGTGCTGCAAATCCTCAAGGTCAATGGGTTGTCATCGACGGCGGTAGCGCGCCGGAAAACGACATCGTCGCCATCCGTGAGTTGCGTCCGCAGCGTCTGTTGATTGTGGATGCCACCGATATGGGGCTAAATCCTGGTGAAATCCGCATTATCGATCCTGATGATATTGCCGAGATGTTCATGATGACCACCCACAACATGCCGCTGAACTACCTGGTCGATCAGCTGAAAGACGACGTTGGCGAGGTGATTTTCCTTGGCATTCAGCCGGATATTGTCGGTTTTTACTACCCGATGACACAGCCGATCAAAGATGCGGTAGATACCGTCTATCAGCGATTAGCCGGGTGGGAAGGACAAGGTGGGTTCGCTGAATTAGAGGCACCGGAAGCCTGAGCCTGAGGGCACTGAATACCGGATGGTGTGTCGCATTACCACCATCCGGATAACGTCGACACCCTCGAAACAGACTATTCACCTGCTTGTTCAATAATTAATTTCCCCTGCGTAACCGATACTTTTACCGACGTGCCCGTTGGGAATCCCGCCTGTTCCAGCCAGTCTCCGTTCATCGTGAGTGAAGCATGGCGGCTTATACGTCGTGTAAAACCGGTCTTGCGATCTTCATGCCGTACTCTGACATAGCTGACTTTAAAATGACGTAATGGCTTGTTGATAACCGCTTCGGCATTACCATTTTTACCAGACATAAACACTCCCTTGTTACGAATAAAACGATGGAAAACTACTGAATAAAATGCCAGTAAAAAGGCGGGAGGGCAAACCCGAAACTGGAAGGCAGATCCATAAAATAGAATGCAAATAATGAAAAAGATGAGAAGTTGATAATAGCTGGGGGGAGAATATTCTCTTCTTTTACTAATACGGGAGTTATATTATATTTCGGCGTTGTTCAGGGAGGTTATATACTCGAATTATTTAGAATTTGAATGTATGGGAAATTAATATACAGGAGTTATTTATGCGTTCAGGTATTCGTTTGGTAAATTTAATTATTATTTCCTCTCTTCTTAGCGGGTGCGAGACGGCGGCTGACGCGTTCTTCTCTGCGGGAGACCGATTATTTCAACCGGGGGAGTCATCAGCTGCGTCAATGCCAACCTTGTCCGTCGCTGATTTTATCGCGCCCTATACCTTAAATCCTGTTAAAGCCAATAAGGACTATCTTGGTGAATGGGTGAAGCTGCGGGGCGTGGTCATTGATATTCGTAAGATTAATGGTATTTCCAATGCTTATTCTTATCTTGTCAGCCTGAAAGACGAAAATAATAAAACGAACAACGTGATTCAGTTCCAGTTTGGCTCCCATAATAGTACGAATGTTGAGTCATTACAGATTGGCCGGAGCGCGACAATTATTGGTCAGGTCCACGCGTTGGGCGAAGCGCCTTTGCCGCTGCTGCAAAATCCTAAAGTTGTACAATAAAAATGATAACAGACAGCGGGTATATATATTCTGAATAATACGTGTTGCCGGATGGCGGCGTCATCCGGCAACATTGTTATTCCAGATCGGTCCCGTTGCTCGCAATCACTTTCTTATACCACCAGAACGATTTTTTGCGTTTACGCGCTAACGTGCCGTTGCCCGCGTCATCGCGGTCCACATACACAAAGCCGTAGCGTTTGCTCATCTCACCGGTTGAGGCTGAAACCAAATCGATACAGCCCCAGGTGGTGTAGCCCAGCAGCGGCACGCCATCCTCAATAGCATCTGCCATGGCGCGAATGTGCTCGCGTAAATAGCTAATGCGATAGTCGTCATTGATTTCGCCGTTAGCATCGATCTCATCTTTCGCCCCCAGCCCGTTTTCCACCAGAAACAACGGCTTCTGGTAGCGGTCATACATCATATTCATGGTGATGCGCAGACCGAGTGGGTCGATGCCCCAGCCCCATTCGCTGGCGGCAATGTACGGATTACGCAGCGACTTCACCACGTTAGCGGCGCTGGTATTGCCAGTATTCATTTCAGCGGAGGCGCAGCGCGATGCGTAATAACTAAACGAGACGAAATCGACGGTGTTTTTCAGGATATCGTCATCTCCCGCCGCTTTTTCTATCACCACGCCTTTTTCGCGAAACACACGGGCAGAGTAAGCGGGGTAAGCCCCGCGCGCCTGCACATCAATAAAGAACAGGTTTTCGCGGTCTTTTTCCAGTGCGGTCCACACATCTTCCGGTTTACAGGAATAAGGATAAAAATTACCGCCCGCCAGCATACAGCCGACCTGGTTTTGCGGATTAATTTCATGGGCAATTTTAGTTGCCAGGGCACTGGCAATCAGTTCGTGGTGGGCGGACTGATATTTCACCTGATCCTGATTTTCACCTTCTTCAAACACCAGTCCGGCGCCAGAAAAAGGGCTGTGCAGCATAATGTTGATTTCGTTGAACGTTAGCCAGTACTTCACCAGACCGTCAAAGGCCTCGAAGCAGGTACGGGCGTAGCGGGTAAAGAACTCTACCATTTTGCGGTTACGCCAGGAGCCATACTCGCTGACCAGATGCATCGGCACATCGAAGTGACACAGCGTAACTAACGGCTCAATACCGTATTTTTTACACTCGGCAAACACGGCCCGGTAAAACGCGATACCCTCTTCATTAGGCGTCAGCTCGTCGCCGTTGGGGTAGAGACGGCTCCAGGCAATGGAAGTACGAAAAACCGTAAACCCCATTTCCGCCATCAGCGCGATATCTTCTTTATAGCGATGATAAAAGTCGATTGCCTGATGGCTGGGATAAAATTCGTCATCCCGCAGCGTAAAGCGTTTTTCCTGACCCAGTTTGACGGCCATGCGGTTTGTGCCGTGGGGGATCATATCGACGGTGGTCAGCCCTTTGCCGCCTTCCCGGTATGCCCCTTCAGACTGGTTGGCGGCCAGTGCGCCGCCCCATAAAAATCCTTGCGGAAAAACAGACATAGTTAACCTCAGTTCATACCAGTCAAATGCTGGCTCTATTGATATTGCCTGGTTGCGCGGCCTGGTTTTTTCTGGCCTGCGCGGCTGCATCTTCGACAGGAATATCTTCAAAGCCGAGGAGCAGTGTTAATACAAAGGAAAGCACGACCGCCAGCGCCATCACGCCAAACACCCAAACGATGGTCATCGGATTGGCTGGATCGAAAAACTGTACGCTGGTGAACAAGCCTGGAGCCGCCATGGAGTGGCTCGCCAGTCCGGCCATTCCGGCAACGGCACCGCAGATAAAGCCGCTGATAAGACTCGCAATCAGTGGGCGTTTCAGGCGGATCGCCACGCCATACAGCGCGGGTTCGGAAATGCCTGCCATGATGGCCGAGGCGGCTGCCGCTAACGCCGTCTGACGCAGTTCCGGGTTTTTGGTTTTCCATGCCACTGCCAGCGATGAACCGCCCAGCGACAAATTGGCGCCGATTTCCGACGGCATCACCATGCCTTCTTTTCCGGTTTCGGCAATGGTCTGAATAATGGTTGGCGTGAAGACGCGGTGCATACCGGTCATCACCAGCAACGGCCACAATGCGCCCATAATGGCCACCGACAGCCAGCCGAGATAGCCGTGAATGGTATAAACCAGCGCTGAAATTGCACTACCGATCCAGATACCGATCGGGCCAATGATGACGATGGCGAGTGGGGCGGCGATCAGCACGATTAGCATCGGTTTAAGGAAGTTTTTGGTTACCGCCGGAGTGATGCGATCGACCCAGCGTTCGATGTAGGACAGACACCAGGTCATGACCAGCGCCGGGATCACCGTGTAGGTGTATTTCACCGCCGTCACCGGGATCAGGGCAAACTCAACGTGCTCACCCTGCGCGGCCTTCGCCATCAGTTCGATGAAGCTGGGATGCACCAGTACGCCAGCGATGGCGATTGCCAGCGACATGTTGGTTTTGAATTTTATGGCTGCTGAGGCGGCGACCATCAATGGCAGGAAGAAGAAGGCGCCGTCGCCGATTACGGTCAGAATGGTGAGTGTGGACGATCCTTTCACCAGCACGCCGGTCATTTCGAGGATCATTGCCAGCAGCTTGAGCATTGATCCGCCGATAATAGCCGGGATCAACGGGGACATTGTGCCGATCAGCGCGTCGAGGATCCCAGCGCCAATCCGCTTCAGCGTCAGCCGAGGTTTGGTTTGCGGCTCTGCAGGTTGCATATTGGCAGGTAACTGGCTGACTACCTCGCGATACGCCTGCGAAACGGTGTTGCCGGTGATCACCTGGCACTGGTTATCGCTGCGCACCACGCCGAGCACGCCAGGGAGCGTCTTCAGCGTCGTGCTGTCGACCTGCGAGTCATCTTTGATAACGAAACGCAAACGGGTCATACAGTGGGTCACTGCTGTGATGTTGTCCACGCCTCCCAGAGCCGTCACAACCGAGCGCGCCAGCGCTGCATAATTTTTGGACATCGGATTTAATCCTGTTTTATCAGTAGAGTACGTTATGTTTTATCCGTTCACGTTGGTCGCTTTTCTGGATTGATGAAACACAGATAGGAAACCGGTTCCACAAAATCATGTTTAAATTACACGTAATGGGCAAGTTTTAATTTTGATGATTTTTTATAATTGTGACTCCGATCACCAGATGTCAGCGTTTGCAATTGAGCAGCAAGGACAGCGGCGAAACGGTGCAGTACACTGCGTCACATTGAGAGAAAAGGGATGAGTAATATGACCACGATGCTGGAGGTGGCGAAGCGTGCCGGGGTGTCAAAAGCGACGGTTTCCCGGGTGCTTTCCGGGAATGGCTATGTCAGCCAGGAAACCAAAGACCGCGTGTTTCAGGCCATTGAAGAGAGTGGTTACCGCCCTAACTTGCTGGCACGCAGTCTGGCAGCGAAAACCACGCAGACGCTGGGTCTGGTGGTAACTAACACCCTTTATCACGGCGTCTATTTCAGCGAACTGCTGTTTCATACCGCGCGGATGGCGGAAGATAAGGGACGCCAGTTGTTGCTGGCTGACGGTAAGCACAGCGCAGAGGAAGAGCGTCAGGCGATCCAGTACCTGCTCGACCTGCGCTGTGACGCGATTATGATCTATCCGCGTTTTCTTAGCGTGGATGAGATAGACGATATCATTGACGCCCACGCCCAGCCGATTATGGTGCTTAATCGGCGGCTGCGGAAAAATACCAGCCACTGCGTGTGGTGCGATCAAAAGCAAACCAGTTTTAACGCCGTTACTCAGCTCATTGCCGCCGGGCACAAAGAGATTGGTTTTATTACTGGCTCGATGGATTCGCCTACCGGCGTGGAGCGACTTTCAGGCTATAAAGACGCGCTGGCACATCATGGCATTTCGCTTAATAATGATTTGATTGTTAAAGGGAAATGGACGCCAGCCTGCGGCGCGGCGGGAGTCGATACTTTGCTTTCGCATAAGGTCAATTTTACCGCGCTGGTGGCCAGCAATGATGATATGGCGATCGGTGCGATAAAGCAGTTGCACGCGCATGGCGTGCGCGTCCCTGCTCAGGTGTCGGTGATTGGCTTCGATGATATCGCTATCGCGCCATACACTATTCCGGCGCTTTCCAGCGTCAAAATCCCGGTAACGGAAATGATTCAGGAAACGATAGGTCGCCTGATCTTTATGCTGGATGACGGGGCGTTTACGCCGCCAAAAACCTTCACCGGTGAACTCATTCAACGCGACTCTGTTGCGCCGCTCGTTTTGCGCTGACGGCTGTCATGTGTCATCGTCACTAGTGACGATGACACGGTTTCTCTGCATTCAGCAAAATAAAAAACCTTTAATAACAGTCAATTAAATTCTGGCACGATTTATGAATGCTTCGGCAGATAATCTGTCATTGCTGGAGAAATTGATGAACCGTTTCATCATTGCAGACGCCAATAAATGCATTGGTTGCCGTACCTGTGAAGTGGCCTGCGTGGTATCCCATCAGGATAACCAGGACTGCGCATCGCTGACCCCTGAAACCTTTTTACCCCGCATTCACGTCATCAAAGGCGTTAATGTCTCCACGGCGACGCTGTGCCGCCAGTGTGAAGACGCGCCGTGCGCTAACGTCTGTCCGAACGGTGCAATCAGCCGTGATAAAGGCTTTGTCCACGTGATGCAGGAGCGCTGCATTGGGTGTAAAACCTGCGTTGTGGCTTGCCCTTATGGCGCAATGGAAGTGGTCGTGCGTCCGGTTGTTCGTAACAGCGGGGCAGGTCTGAACGTCCGGGCAGAAAAAGCCGAAGCCAATAAGTGCGACCTGTGCCACCATCGTGAGGCCGGCCCTGCCTGTATGGAAGTCTGCCCGACTCACGCGCTGATTTATGTGGATCGCAATAAGCTTGAGCAACTGAGCGCTGAAAAACGCCGTCGCGCGGCGCTGGATTCCACGGCATCTTTGCTGTTCTGATATCTGAAAATCCGCGTAAAATACGTGCCGGATAAGGCGAAGCCGCCATCCGGCAAACGGACATTTCAGGGATACAACACCGCGGGAATTCATCATGACAATAAACAACCACTCCGGCGTACAGCTGCGTATTCGCGGTAAGGTACAGGGCGTCGGATTTCGCCCCTACGTCTGGCAACTGGCGCAGCGATTACAGCTACATGGCGATGTGTGTAACGACGGTGACGGTGTGGTTGTGCGTATACAGGAAGATCCGGCAGAGTTTATTGCGCAGTTGCATCAACACTGCCCGCCGCTGGCGCGCATTGACAGCGTTGAGAGCGAACCGTTCGCCTGGACGCAGCCGCCTGCCGATTTCTCGATTCGGCAAAGTGCTGGCGGAACGATGAATACGCAAATCGTTCCGGATGCCGCGACCTGTCCAGAATGTCTGGTTGAAATGAACACCCCCGGTGAACGCCGCTATCGTTATCCCTTTATCAACTGCACCCACTGTGGCCCGCGCTTTACGATTATCCGCGCCATGCCCTACGATCGCCCGTTTACCGTGATGGCGTCATTCCCACTCTGTGCGCAATGCGATAAAGAGTATCGTGATCCGTACGACCGTCGCTTCCATGCCCAGCCCGTTGCCTGTCCGGCATGCGGTCCCCACCTCGAATGGTTTAGCGCGGGTGAGCGGGCGGAGAAAGAAGATGCGTTGCAGGCGGCAGTATCGCGCCTGAAAGCAGGCGGTATTGTGGCCGTTAAAGGGATTGGTGGGTTTCATCTGGTGTGCGATGCACGAAATGATGACGCCGTAGCGCTGCTCAGGCTGCGCAAACACCGTCCGGCAAAACCTCTGGCAGTGATGCTGCCCGGTGATGACGGACTGCCTGAACCCGCTCGTCGTTTGCTGACAACCCCAGCCGCGCCGATCGTGTTGGTGCAGAAACGCTATGTCGCAGCATTGAGCGAGGGCATTGCGCCAGGGTTAACGGAAGTGGGCGTCATGCTGCCAGCGAATCCGTTGCAGCATTTGCTCTTACAAGAGATGAATTGTCCGTTGGTAATGACCTCCGGCAATCTCAGCGGCAGACCGCCCGCTATTACCAACGCGCAGGCGCTGGAAGATTTACACGAAATTGCCGATGGTTTCCTGCTGCATAACCGCGAAATTGTGCAGCGGATGGATGACTCTGTGGTACGCGACAGTGGGGAGATGCTGCGTCGTTCACGGGGTTACGTGCCGGATGCGGTGGCGCTGCCGCCAGGATTTCACGACGTGCCGCCGATGCTTTGCCTGGGCGCAGATCTGAAAAATACCTTCTGCCTGGTGCGTGGTGAACAGGCGGTTATCAGCCAGCATTTGGGCGATCTCAGCGATGACGGCATTCAGCAGCAGTGGCGTGATGCGCTGCGCCTGATCCAAAACATTTATGACTTTACGCCGCAGCGTATCGTGCATGATGCACACCCTGGTTATGTTTCCAGCCAGTGGGCCAGCGAAATGAATCTGCCAACCGAAACGGTGCTGCATCACCATGCGCATGCCGCTGCGTGTCTGGCCGAGCACGGCTGGTCGCTCGACGGTGGTGACGTGATTGCCCTGACGTTAGACGGTATCGGCATGGGGGAAAACGGCGCGCTGTGGGGGGGAGAGTGTTTGCGGGTCAACTATCGTGAATGCGAGCACCTTGGCGGCTTACCGGCGGTAGCGCTGGCGGGGGGCGATCTGGCGGCAAAACAGCCGTGGCGCAATTTGCTCGCGCAGTGCCTGCGCTTTGTTCCTGACTGGCAGCGCTACCCGGAAACATCGGTGCTGCAACATCAAAACTGGAACGTGCTGGCGCGCGCCATTGAGCGGGGGATTAACGCACCGCTGGCGTCATCGTGCGGACGGCTGTTTGATGCCGTTGCCGCCGCGCTTCAATGTGCGCCGGAATCGCTGAGTTATGAAGGTGAGGCGGCCTGCGCGCTGGAGGCGATGGCATCGCAATGTGCTGGCGTTGAGCACCCTGTCACGGTGCCGCTTGATGGCAATCAGCTGGACTTAGCGGTTTTTTGGCAGCAATGGCTGACCTGGCAGGCCAAACCTGCCGAAAGAGCGTGGGCGTTTCACGACGCGCTGGCGCGTGGGTTTGCTACCCTGATGCGTTTGCAGGCCGAAGAGCGGGGGATTAAGACGCTGGTATTCAGCGGAGGTGTGATGCATAACCGCTTATTGTCAGCCCGGCTGGCGTTTTATCTGCATGATTTTACCTTACTGTTCCCACAGCGTTTACCGGCGGGCGACGGCGGGTTGTCGTTGGGGCAGGGCGTGATTACCGCGGCGCGGGCGTTGGCGCAAAAATAAAAAAAGCCCCGGGACTGGCGGGGCAAGAACAACAGGTCGGGGCATACCGACAAGTGGCAACGCACATCCATGTGCGTGAGGTTAATAAATCAAGCAACGGTATTCTGTACTTACACGGGCAGCGTTTTCAGCAGCGCAAAGGCCTCTTTCATGCGGTCTTCGCTGACGACAAAGGCACATAGCTGGCCTGCGTCGTTCATCCCTCTGGCCACCATCCCTTGCGCTTCGGCGGCAATATGCCAGTTCAGATCGCGGCGCTGGGTTTCCCCAGCCAGATGCAAGGGTAATTCCGGCGTTTTGACTTTTACCAGCATGGCAGGCAACTTCAATGGCGCATTGCCGCCGAGCAGGTTTTTCGCCAGATACATGGCGCTCAGCTGAATCGGTTGCAGGAATGGGAGTACCTGACCGTTAATTTCTGCACAGTCGCCGAGGGCATAAATGTCCGGGTGGCTGGTTTGCAGGTAGCTGTCGACGCAGACTCCACGATTGATGTTCAATCCGGCGCGACGCGCCAGCGCGGTTTCAGGGCGCAGACCCGTAGCGGCGATCACCGCATCGACTTCTACGCTGCGGCTACGATCGAGCGTGGCGCGAATCCCCGACTCCGTTTTCTCCAGCCCCTGAAGCTGCGATTTCAGCAGCAGGTGTACGCCCATATCGGTCAGACGATGCTGTAAGCGACTGCTTACTTCTGGCGGCATCAGCGAAGCCAGAATGCTGGCGGCGTTGTCGATAAGCGTCACCGCTTTACCAGCACGACAAAAATCCATCGCCAGTTCGCTACCAATCAAGCCGCCGCCGACAATCAGCACCCGTTGGGCGTCACGCAGTTGTGTTTCACAGGCGCGATACTCTTGTTGGCTGTTCAATGTGAGCATTAACTCACGTCCGGTAATCGGCGGTACGAAGGCCGACGCTCCCGTCGCCAGCACCAGTTTGTCGTATGGCCACTGTTGCTCCTGGCTTTTCACTACGTGAGCATCGGCATCAATGTCGGTTACCCAGGTGTGCGGGAACAGGCGCAAATTAAACTGTTCGGCAAACTCCCCCGCCGACTGGCGGGTGAGGTCGTCTGCACGTTGCGACTGACTGATAACATGGCTGAGATCGGGCTTGTTGTACTCATCCATACTGTCCGCAGCAATCAGGGTCAGCGGGACATTTGCATCCTGCTTACGGATATTTTTGACTAACTGGCGGGCGGCGAAGCCTGAACCAATAATGACAATTCCGCGGCTCATTTTGCCTCCGTTGCCAGTACGTCAAAGACGTCTTTACCTAATGAACATTCCGGGCACAGGAAGTTATCCGGCACGTCGCTCCACGGTGTTCCCGGCGCGACATCCTGCAGCGGTTCACCTTTTGCTGGGTCGTAAATCCACTGGCATACGCTGCACTGCATGCTTGGACCAAGATCAGCGGCAGCCGCAGCGGCACAGGCGCACTCTTCCTCTTTGGTTGCCGTTTTGACGATTGTTTCCGGCAGCGGAGCAAGCGCCCACTGACGTGCGATTTCACGGCCATGCTGGCGACACAGTTCCAGCGCGTCCAGATCCGGACGCCATTTCGCTTTCAGACTCAGCGACATCTCGAAACCGGCATCCTGCAAGCGTGTGGACAAACGGTCTACCGCACCGCCGCTCCAGCCGTGTGAACCAAAGGCGCTGGCGCGTTTGTTACGAAAACGCAGGCCGGTCATCTCTTCTACCAGACCGGCGATTTTTGGCATCATTACGTTGTTCATCGTTGAAGTACCAACCAGCACGCCTTTAGAGCGGAAGACGTTAGTCAGGACTTCGTTTTTGTCGCTACGGGCGACGTTAAAGATTTTCACCGCCACGTTCGGGTCAACTTCGTTGATGCCCTGGGCAATGGCGTCCGCCATCATGCGGGTGTTGTTGGACATGGTGTCGTAGAAAATGGTGATACGGTCTTCCTGATAGTCAGCCGCCCATTTCAGATACATTTCAACGATTTGTGTCGGGTTGTCGCGCCATACCACGCCGTGGGAAGTGGCAATCATATCCACCGGCAGGTTGAAGCCGAGAATCTCAGTGATTTTCGGTGTAACCAGACGGCTGAACGGCGTCAGGATGTTGGCGTAGTAACGCTGGCACTGTTCGAACAGTTCGGTCTGGTCAACTTCGTCGTTAAACAGACGTTCATCACAGTAGTGCTGGCCGAAGGCGTCGTTACTGAACAGCACCGCATCGCCGGTCATGTAGGTCATCATGCTGTCAGGCCAGTGCAGCATCGGCGTTTCAACGAAGATCAGCTGCTTACCGTTGCCAATGTCCAGCGAGTCGCCGGTTTTCACCACGTTGAAGTTCCACTCCGGGTGGTGGTGGTGCCCGTTGATAGAGTCAATAGCGTTGGCTGTGCAGTAAATTGGCGTGTCCGGGATGCAGGACATCAGTTCAGTCAGCGCACCGGCATGGTCCTCTTCCGCGTGGTTAATGATGATGTAGTCGATATCTGCCAGGTCAATTTCACTGCGCAGGTTCTGCACGAATTCACGGCTAAACTTGTGGTCTACTGTATCGATCAGGACATTTTTTTCTTCACGGATGAGATAGCTGTTGTAGCTGCTACCGCGCAGCGTTTTATATTCAGTCCCGTGGAAATCACGAACTTCCCAGTCACGTTGGCCAACCCAATGAATGTTATTTTTAACCAGAATAGACATAGCAACCTCAGTAATTAATTCAGCGTTTTTCTAAAAAAGATGTTTTGCTTATTGCAGGTTACGTGCCAACTTTTTATTTTGTTGATTTTAAAGGTTTTGTTTTTTAATGCCTATAAGGTGGTAGTCAAAATGACTATTCATTTTAGTGTCAATATGACAATATGAATTGTCAAAATGACAATGAGGTCGTCATGAGTTTTTCCGTAGACGTGCTGGCGGGTATCGCCATTGAATTACAAAGCGGTATTGGACATCAGGACCGTTTTCAACGCCTGATAACCACATTGCGTCAGGTGCTGGAGTGCGACGCGTCGGCATTGCTGCGCTATGAGTCGCGACAGTTTATTCCGCTGGCAATCGATGGGCTGGCGCAGGACGTTCTCGGCAGGCGTTTTACCCTGGAAGGGCATCCTCGTCTGGAGGCGATTGCCCGCGCTGGGGATGTGGTTCGTTTCCCTGCTGACAGCGATTTGCCAGACCCTTACGATGGGCTGATTCCGGGCCAGGAGAGCCTGAAGGTACACGCCTGCATTGGCTTACCGCTGTTCGCCGGTCAAAATCTGATTGGCGCGTTAACGCTGGATGGCATGGAGCCCGATCAATTCGATGTTTTCAGCGATGAAGAACTTAGGCTGATTGCCGCGCTGGCGGCGGGCGCGCTGAGCAATGCGCTGCTGATTGAACAACTGGAAAGCCAGAATATGTTGCCGGGCCCGTCGACGGCCTTCGAGCAGGTGACTGAAACCCAAATGATTGGCCTGTCGCCCAATATGCTGCAGTTGAAAAAAGAGATTGAGATTGTGGCGGGATCCGATCTCAACGTACTGATTAGCGGCGAAACGGGGACCGGGAAGGAGCTGGTAGCTAAGGCTATCCATGAAGGTTCGCCGCGCGCGGTGAATCCGCTGGTGTATCTGAACTGCGCGGCGTTGCCGGAAACCGTAGCGGAAAGTGAGCTGTTTGGTCACGTAAAAGGCGCCTTTACCGGGGCTATCAGCAATCGTAGCGGTAAGTTTGAAATGGCTGACAATGGGACGCTGTTTCTCGATGAGATTGGCGAGCTCTCGCTGGCGTTACAGGCTAAGTTGCTACGTGTGTTGCAGTACGGCGATATTCAGCGTGTGGGTGACGATCGCAGCCTGCGCGTGGATGTTCGGGTGCTGGCGGCAACGAACCGTGATTTACGGGAAGAGGTGCTGGCCGGGAATTTCCGTGCGGATTTGTTCCACCGTCTGAGCGTCTTTCCCCTTTCCGTACCGCCCCTTCGTGAACGCGGCGAAGATGTGGTGCTGCTGGCCGGTTATTTTTGCGAACAATGTCGGCTGCGGCTGGGACTTTCCCGCGTGGTGTTAAGTCCCGGCGCGCGTAGTCATCTGTTGAATTACGGCTGGCCCGGGAACGTGCGTGAGCTGGAACATGCCATTCACCGGGCGGTTGTTCTGGCAAGGGCCACCAGGGCAGGGGATGAAGTGGTGCTTGAGGCGCAGCATTTTGCCCTGCAGGATGAAACCCCGGCTCCCCAGGCAGAGGTTGTTGCGGAGATCCCGCAGCATCGCAACCTGCGTGAGGCAACGGAGTCATTCCAGCGGGAGATGATCCGCCGGGCGTTGGCGCAAAATAATCACAGTTGGGCGGCAAGTGCGCGGGCGCTGGAAACAGACGTCGCCAACCTGCACCGGCTGGCGAAACGTCTGGGGCTGAAGGATTAGAGAATACCTGCCTGATAGAAATCCTGCAGGTTGATAGCACCGGTGAGTTTACCGTTTTCATCTACCACCGGTGCGGCAGTGATTTTGCGCTTCATCAGGATCTCTTTGGCGTCAATGGCGCGGCTCTGCGCCTGCAGCGTAATGCCATTATGGGTCATTGCTTCGCTAACCTGAGTGGTGAGCGCTCCGCCGCCAACCAGCCAGCGGCGCAGGTCGCCGTCGGTAAAGACGCCTTTCACCAGCGACTCGTCGTCGCAGACTGCCACCAGGCCAAGACCCGTACGGCTTAGTTCCAGCATCGCGTCCATGACGCTGGTGGTGAGCGTCACCTGCGGAATGGCATCGTCACGGCGCATCAGATGATGCACTTTATTTAACAGACGAGCGCCCAGCGCACCCGCCGGATGCGAGCGGGCAAAATCTTCTTCGTTAAAGCCGCGCGCCTGCATCACGGCGATTGCCAATGCATCGCCCATCATCAGAGTGTTCACGGTGCTGGAAGTCGGTGCCAGGCGCATCGGACAGGCTTCACGCTCAACGGAAATATCCAGCACGGCTTTGGCTGCCAGACCCAGCGGTGAGGTCGGTTTTCCGGTCATTGCCAGCAGAGCGACGGACTTGTCTTCCAGGCGCGGAATGATGAGATCCAGTTCTTTTGCGCCGCCGGAGTAGGAAATAAACAGCATGACATCACGGCTTTCAATCATCCCTAAGTCGCCGTGTAGCGCTTCAGCCGGATGCACAAAAAAAGCGGGCGTGCCGGTACTGGCGAGGGTCGCTGCTATTTTTTTACCAATATGGCCTGATTTGCCAATCCCGGAGACAATCACTTTGCCTTCGCAGTGGATGATAGTATTGGCGGCGCGGACAAAATCATCGCCCAGTCGTTCAGGCAGTCGGCTGGCTTCCTGTAGCTCCAGCATTAACGTCTGACGGCCCGCGTTCAGTAGTGCATCACTCATTGGTTTCTCCGGTTATGATCACTTCAATCCCTTTTGCTTCCAGCGCCTGACGAAACGCTGGGTTGATACCCGCATCGGTAATCAGCTTGTCGACGCTTTCCAGACTGCACACAACATTGGGGCTTTTGCGCCCAAATTTTGACGAGTCAGCCATCAGAATCACTTCGCGAGCGGCATTGCACATCGCTTTACTGACGCTAAACACCTCATTAAAGGTGGTCACGCCGGCATTGAGGTCAATGCCGTCGGTACCCATGAAGAGTTTATCAAAGCTGAACTGCTCAAAGGCGTTTTCTGCCAACTGACCGTGAAATGACGCAGATTTTTTGCGAAAGGTCCCGCCGGGCATCAGGATAGTTTGCTCGTTGTCCAGCTCTGAAAGGGCGTTAACAATGTGCAGACTGTTGGTCATGACGGTGATGTTGCTAAAGCGGGTGAGCATCGGCACCATCTGCAATACGGTGCTGCCCGCATCCAGAATAATCGAGTCGCCATCGTGAATAAAACGGACGGCGGCTTCGGCAATCTGCTCTTTTTTATGCGTATTGATTAGCGTTTTGTGATCGATTGGCGGGTCGGATTCGTCTTTATTTAATACCACGCCGCCATAGGTACGAATGACGGTTCCGGCATTCTCCAGAATGACCAGGTCTTTGCGAATGGTCGTGCCGGTTGTGTCAAAGTAGTGGGCCAGTTCTTCAACCGAGCATTTCCCCTGTTTTTGCAGGTGCTCCAGTATGGCTGCCTGTCGCTGACGAGGTTTCATAGGCGTGATTACCCTGACTTAATAGGTTGCAAAATGATAATTTCGCAAGCTATTAGCATTCACAACGAAATTATCCATGTTTCAGTTTAAGCGCCAATGATAGTGCATTCTGCGCTAACGGATCATGGGGAAAGATCACATCAGGCTGTAAATCATCAAGATGTTTGCCCATTATCGTGGCAATTTTACCGGGCCTGGCAAATACAGTAAGACCTTTCATAAATAACGAATCGGTAACCCGCTGCTGCTCATCCAGCGCGATGGCGACCACCACGCGGGGTTTAAACCGTCCACCGGAACGACCTACGCCAACCCGACCCCGCTGGCAGAGTTGATCAAACGCCCGGTTAAAGCGGGATATTTGCCAGCCACCGAGCGCCAGTTGCAGGCACCAGGCGATAGCGGCGACGGTAATCAGTGCGGAAACCATAATGTGCTCCTTTGATTTTGCCGGATGGCGGCTGTGCCTTATCCGACCCGGTGTGTGTAGGCCCGGTAAGCGCAGCGCCACCGGGCAATCATGTTTCTTAGAACATCACCTGACCACCGGTCACGTTAATGGACTGACCGGTGCAGTAAGAGGCTTTCGGGCTGGCGTAAAACAGCAGCATGTTCAGCACGTCCTGATAATCGCAGCCGCGCTTAAGCGGAACCTTATCAATGTAGTACTGCTCGACTTCGTCTGGCTTAAGGCCAAGCTTGGTCGCATATTGCGGTAATAATGACTGAAACATCGGTGATTTCAGCAGATTGCCGAGCATCAGTGAATGCACGGTGATCCCGTACTCTGCCAGATCCAGCGCCAGCGACTGGGTTAAACCTACGCCGCCAAATTTTGCCGCGCTATAGCCTGAGTTGTGTTTACTGCCCACTTTCCCTGATTTGGAGTTGATCTGGATAATGCGTCCCTGGACGCCATCGCGGATCATCAGGCGTGAAAATTCACGTGCGCAGAGGAAGTAGCCGACCAGATTCACCTGCAGCGAGCGGTCGAAATCCCCAAGCTGAAAGTCGCTGATAAACGCGGCTTTTGCGATACCCGCGCTGTAAACCAGCAGATCGACGCGGCCAAATATTTCATCCACTCCGCGCGACAGCGCCAGCACACTCTGTTCGCTGGTGGCATCAGCGCCAAAACCGTAGGCGGTGCCTTCGCCAAACTCGGCGTTAATTTCCTGCGCGACGTTGGCGGCTTTATCGCTTTGGATATCCACCACCGCGACGCGGTACCCTTCTGTCGCAAGCCCACGGCAAAGGAATGCCCCCAGGGTCTGGCCTCCACCAATGACAACGGCAACCTGATTCATCTTTATCTCCTTCAATCTTAAGCAATAAACTTCAAAATACAGCCCGGTGCGATACCGTCCGGTACGGGGCCCGCAACGTGTACGGTGCCGGGAAATTCCGCTTCACTCAGTCCGTCAAAACGCAGAGTGATATGCCCCAGTTCACGTAAGTTTTGTTCCGCCACGCTGCCAACGGCTGTGACCGGGTAGTGATGCTGGCCTAGCTCAAATTGGATCCCAGCCTGCAAAGAGCCGTTCAGCTCCCCATGGCAATGGATGAAGCAAAATTCTTCGATATCCGCAGGCGCGCCTTCACGAAAGGTAATTAGCATCTGGTCGCAGAGTGCATCCGGGGCGCTCTGGCCGATGCGGGTGATGGTTGTTTCATAAATCACGGTCATTTTTGAGAGCCTCTTATTGGTAAATAAAGCCGGAAACAAACCAGGCGATGAGAACGGTCGGTGCGCCGGTCAGAAAACGACTCACCAGTACGGATGGCACACCAACGCGGACCGTGTCCTGGCGCGCTTCGGCTAGCGACAATCCGACTGGAATAAAGTCGCATGCCGCCTGGGCGTTAATGGCGAACAAGGCAGGTAGCGCCAGATGCGGAGGAATGTTCCCCAAACCAATCTGTACGCCGATCAGGACGCCGATAACCTGGGCGATGACCGCACCAGGGCCGAGGAAAGGGGACAGCAGCGGGAAAGAGCAGATCAGCGCCAGGGTTACCAGCCCCAGCGGATGGCTGGCCAGCGGTGCGAGTCCATGGGCAATCCAGTCCCCCAGACCAGACGCCATAATGATGCCGATCAGCGCCGAGACGAACGCCATAAACGGCAGAATGGTTTTCAGGACGGTATCGATAGTGTCTCGCCCGGCCTGAAACAGAACCGCAACGGCTGAACCCATTCCCATGCCGACTTTTGCCAACAGACCGTCGCTTTGTTCGGTAATTTTCTTGCTGGTGTCGTACTCGCGACCCATCGTGCTGTTTGCAGGCGTTGGCGCAGCGGATGCTTCACCGATAACGGTAATGTTTTCTTCTTTCACGCCAGAGACATAGATATCTTCGATAATATATTGGGCCAGCGGACCGGATTTACCCGTCGCGTGAATATTCACTGTTGGTATACGGCGTTTTGGATAGATCCCGCAGCGCAGCGTGCCGCCGCAGTCGATGATCGCCACGCCAATTTCGTTCTCTGGCGGCTCGCCTTCTTTGAAGCCATCAACGGCCTGCCAACCTGTTAGGCTGGCTATCCTGTCGACTATTGCGGGGCGAGTCCCTGCGGTGATATAGACAATTTTCTTGCCTGGCACGGCATCCAGTTCAAGCGGGCCGCCCCAGCCGCCGGTGCCTTTTTCAATACGAATACGCGTCATGATGCTGCTCCCGCCAGATGTACTTTCTGCTCAAGTTGAATGCCCATTTTTTTCTCAAAGATGGTGGTGGTGAAATCGGTCACCCAGCCGCGGAAGAAGTTGGTCACCAGGCCGACCAGCAAATAGCTCACCGCCAGCGGGCCGAGCGGAAGACCCAGCGTGGTCAGTCCGCTGGCGATCCCCAGATAGACGAACAGCTCACCGGGGTTGATGTGGGGAAATAAGCCGTTCATTGAATGGCAGCTGTAAGAGGCGGCTGCGTAGTAGCTGGGCTTGAACTTTTCCGGCATAAAGCGGCCCAGGCTCAGCGTCATAGGATTACAAAACACAAATGTGCCGATGCATGGCAGCAGTAGATAGCGGGACAGCGGGTTTCCGGCGCAGCGCTGGGCAAAACGTTCAATACGTTGCTGACCGATAAAGTTAATCAGCGCATTCATGATGACCAGCAGACTGATCAGCAGAGGCAGAATACCGGTCACCATGCCGGTAAACACCTCTCCGCCTTTCTGGAACAATCCGATAAACCACTCAGCACCGAGTGTGATGGTGTCGATCATTATTCTCTCCTGTAGGGGTTTTAGTTATCTTGCCAAACGGTAACTAATTTTAATCAGATCGAAAGATTTAAAAGTGTTATTTTGATCGCAAAATGAAAGATAAATATTTTAATTTGAAAGATTGTGCATGAGAACGCGCAAATGTGCCGGTCAGGAGTGTAAGAGGGGGGAAATTCTGTGAAGGAGAGCGACTACTGCTTCCTTGTGTGGCGGAGGATGCTTTACCATACTTCTCCCAGGCTGAATTTGTTTAATGGATGTCTCATGTTCAAGCGTCGTTATGTAGCGTTACTTCCCCTTTTTGTATTGCTTGCTGCTTGTAGCAGCAAACCTAAACCTTCAGAGACTCAAACGACTACGGGTACGCCATCCGGCGGCTTCCTGCTTGAGCCACAGCACAATGTCATGCAAACGGGCGGCGATTTTGCCAATAATCCAAACGCGCAGCAGTTCATCGAGAAAATGGTGAACAAGCACGGCTTTGACCGCCAGCAGCTGCAGGAGATCCTGTCGCAGGCCAAGCGTCTGGACTCAGTATTGCGTTTGATGGACCGTCAGGCGCCGACGACTCAACCGCCAGCCGGACCTAACGGTGCATGGCTGCGGTATCGTAAACAGTTCATCACTCCGGATAACGTGCAAAACGGTGTGGCCTTCTGGAACCAATATGAAGATGCGCTGAACCGTGCATGGCAGGTCTACGGCGTACCGCCGGAAATTATCGTTGGCATTATTGGCGTAGAGACTCGCTGGGGCCGGGTGATGGGTAAAACGCGGATTCTGGATGCGCTGGCGACGTTGTCGTTTAACTATCCTCGTCGTGCGGAATACTTCTCTGGTGAACTGGAAACCTTCCTGCTGATGGCGCGAGATGAAAGCGACGATCCGCTCGATTTGAAAGGTTCTTTCGCAGGGGCGATGGGCTACGGCCAATTTATGCCATCTTCCTATAAGCAATATGCCGTTGATTTCAATGGCGATGGGCACATTAACCTGTGGGATCCGGTTGATGCTATCGGTAGCGTGGCGAACTATTTCAAAGGCCACGGCTGGGTAAAAGGCGATACGGTCGCGGTTCCGGCGAATGGCCAGGCGCCAGGGCTGGCGAACGGCTTTAAAACCCAGTACAGCATTTCTCAGCTTGCCGCCGCAGGCCTGACGCCGCAGCAGTCGTTGGGGAATCATCAGCAGGCCAGCCTGCTGCGACTGGATATCGGTACCGGTTATCAGTATTGGTATGGACTGCCGAACTTCTACACCATCACCCGCTATAACCACAGTACCCACTATGCAATGGCCGTGTGGCAATTGGGTCAGGCGGTCGCGCTGGCGCGCGTGCAGTAATCATTTGTTATCGGTCTACAGGGGCAATCCCTTGTAGACCGAATAGACTATCCTGGTGCGTTATCCGGTACTCTTTTGAATGCAGTTTATCTATTTTCTGAATCCCCCTCGTAAAATTGTCTCCTCATCCCCATCTTGGTTATGAAAGTGCTATCTTGTCCGGCATATTTTTTTAACTGACAGAGGCTGAAATGACCGACAGTGAACTGATGCAGTTAAGCGAGCAGGTTGGCCTGGCGTTGAAAGCGCGCGGAGCAACCGTGACGACTGCGGAATCCTGCACCGGCGGCTGGGTAGCTAAAGCAATTACGGATATTGCCGGCAGCTCCGCCTGGTTTGAACGCGGGTTTGTGACCTACAGCAATGAAGCCAAAGCGCAGATGATTGGCGTGCGCGAAGAGACGCTGGTCCAGCATGGGGCGGTGAGCGAACCTGTGGTGGTGGAGATGGCGATTGGCGCGCTAAAAGCGGCCCGCGCGCATTTCGCTGTTTCGATTAGCGGCATTGCGGGGCCAGATGGCGGCAGTGAAGAAAAGCCCGTGGGGACGGTATGGTTCGCTTTTGCCAGCGCGAGCGGCGAGGGGATTACTCGCCGGGAATGCTTCAGCGGCGATCGCGATGCGGTACGTCGACAGGCGACCGCCTACGCGTTACAAACCCTGTGGCAACAATTTCTACAAAACACTTGATACTGTATGAGCATACAGTATAATTGCCCCAACAGAACATTATCTATCACGTTTCGCGGTTTAACCCGAAAGCGGCATGACAGGAGTAATTAATGGCTATCGACGAAAACAAACAGAAAGCGTTGGCGGCAGCGCTGGGTCAGATCGAAAAGCAATTCGGTAAAGGCTCCATCATGCGCCTGGGTGAAGACCGTTCCATGGATGTGGAAACCATCTCCACCGGTTCGCTTTCTCTGGATATCGCATTGGGCGCGGGCGGTTTGCCAATGGGCCGTATCGTTGAAATCTACGGGCCTGAATCTTCCGGTAAAACGACGCTGACCCTGCAGGTTATTGCTGCCGCCCAGCGCGAAGGTAAAACCTGTGCGTTCATCGATGCGGAACACGCACTGGATCCCGTCTATGCGCGCAAGCTTGGCGTTGATATCGACAACCTGCTGTGCTCTCAGCCTGATACCGGTGAACAAGCGCTGGAAATCTGTGATGCGCTGGCGCGCTCCGGTGCGGTTGACGTTATCGTTGTCGACTCCGTTGCCGCATTGACGCCGAAGGCAGAAATCGAAGGCGAGATTGGTGACTCTCACATGGGCCTTGCGGCACGTATGATGAGCCAGGCCATGCGTAAGCTGGCCGGTAACCTGAAGCAGTCCAACACGCTACTGATTTTCATCAACCAGATCCGTATGAAGATTGGCGTTATGTTCGGTAACCCGGAAACCACCACCGGTGGTAACGCCCTGAAATTCTATGCTTCTGTTCGCCTGGATATCCGTCGTATTGGCGCGGTGAAAGAAGGCGACAACGTGGTTGGTAGCGAAACCCGTGTTAAGGTCGTGAAAAACAAAATTGCAGCGCCGTTCAAACAGGCTGAATTCCAGATTCTTTACGGTGAAGGTATCAACTTCTACGGCGAACTGGTTGATTTGGGCGTGAAAGAGAAGCTGATTGAAAAAGCCGGTGCATGGTACAGCTACAACGGTGAGAAAATTGGTCAGGGTAAAGCGAATGCCACTAACTGGCTGAAGGAAAACCCGGCAACTGCGAAGGAAATTGAGAAGAAAGTACGCGAGTTACTGCTCAATAACCCGGATTCAAAACCAGACTTCTCTGTTGATGACAGCGGTGAAGATGTAAAAGAAACGAACGAAGATTTCTGATAATCTGACGTTATCGCACATAGAAGGGCTGCATACCATGCAGCCCTTTTCCATTTCTGAAGGCTCACTATGACAGAAGCAACTTCCCGCCGCTCCGCTTATTCCCGACTTCTTGACCGCGCTGTACGTATACTGGCGATGCGCGATCACAGCGAGCAGGAACTGCGGCGTAAGCTGGCCGCTCCGGTGATGGGAAAAAATGGACCGGAAGACATTGATGCAACGCCGGAGGATTACGACAAGGTCATCGCCTGGTGTATTGAAAGTCGTTATCTGGATGATGACCGCTTTGTTCAGCAGTTTATCTCCAGCCGTAGCCGTAAAGGTTATGGACCCGCGCGTGTGCGTCAGGAATTAAACCAAAAAGGGATTTCGCGGGAAGCCGTTGAACGAGCCATGCGCGAGTGCGAAATTGACTGGGCAGCACTTGCGCGCGCGCAGGCCATTCGTAAATACGGAGAACCTTTACCTGTAGATTTTTCAGATAAGGTAAAGGTCCAGCGCTTTTTGCTCTACCGTGGCTATCTGATGGAAGATATTCAGGCAATATGGCGAAATTTTGACGATTGAGCGCATACGGGATTTTACTTCCCAGTAAAGAAAACTTATCTTATTCCCACTTTTCGATTGCCAGAGGCGCAGTTTACGTGCCGATGCTGGTAATGACATTTCGTTAGCTTGATTTCTTCAGGATAATTATGAGCAAGAGCACCGCTGAGATCCGTCAGGCGTTTCTCGATTTTTTCCATAGTAAAGGACATCAGGTAGTTGCCAGCAGCTCCCTGGTACCGAACAATGACCCTACTTTGTTGTTTACCAACGCCGGGATGAACCAGTTCAAGGATGTGTTCCTTGGCCTCGACAAGCGTAATTATTCCCGCGCAACCACCTCGCAGCGTTGCGTGCGTGCGGGCGGTAAGCACAACGACCTGGAAAACGTCGGTTACACTGCACGTCACCATACTTTCTTCGAAATGCTGGGCAACTTCAGCTTCGGCGATTATTTCAAACATGATGCTATTCAATACGCATGGGAACTGCTGACCGGTGAAAACTGGTTTGCCCTGCCAAAAGAGCGTCTGTGGGTCACCGTCTATGAAACTGACGATGAAGCCTATGAAATCTGGGAAAAAGAAGTCGGCATTCCGCGCGAACGTATCATCCGTATCGGTGATAACAAAGGCGCGGCTTATGCTTCCGACAACTTCTGGCAGATGGGTGATACCGGCCCTTGCGGTCCGTGCACCGAAATTTTCTACGACCACGGCGACCACATTTGGGGTGGCCCTCCGGGAAGCGCAGAAGAAGATGGCGATCGCTACATTGAGATCTGGAACATCGTCTTCATGCAGTTCAACCGTCAGGCTGACGGCACCATGGAACCGCTGCCGAAGCCGTCCGTGGATACCGGTATGGGCCTTGAGCGTATTGCGGCCGTGCTGCAACACGTTAATTCCAACTATGAAATCGACCTGTTCCGTTCACTGATTGAGTCCGTGGCGAAAGTCACCGGCGCGACCGATCTGAGCAACAAGTCGCTGCGCGTTATCGCTGACCATATCCGCTCCTGTGCATTCCTGATTGCCGATGGCGTTGTCCCGTCGAATGAAAACCGTGGTTATGTGCTGCGTCGTATCATTCGTCGCGCGGTACGTCATGGCAACATGCTGGGCGCGAAGGATACCTTCTTCTACAAGCTGGTTGGTCCGCTGGTGGACGTCATGGGCTCCGCAGGTGAAGAACTGAAGCGTCAGCAGGCTATGGTTGAGCAGGTTCTGAAAACCGAAGAAGAGCAGTTTGCGCGTACACTGGAGCGTGGTCTGGCGCTGCTGGATGAAGAACTGGCAAAACTGTCCGGTGATACACTGGATGGCGAAACCGCATTCCGTCTGTATGACACCTACGGTTTCCCGGTTGACCTGACGGCGGACGTTTGCCGCGAGCGCAACATTAAGGTTGACGAAGCGGGCTTTGAAGCTGCAATGGAAGAACAGCGCCGTCGCGCGCGTGAAGCCAGCGGCTTTGGCGCAGACTACAATGCGATGATTCGTGTTGATGGCGCCTCTGAATTTAAAGGCTACGAACACCTGGAACTGAACGGCAAAGTGACCGCGCTGTTTGTTGATGGTAAAGCGGTAGACGCAATTAACGCAGGTCAGGACGCAGTTGTCGTCCTGGATCAGACTCCGTTCTATGCGGAATCTGGTGGTCAGGTTGGCGACAAGGGTGAACTGAAAGGCGCAGGCTTCGCGTTTGCCGTGAGCGACACGCAGAAATATGGCCAGGCCATTGGTCACATCGGTAAGCTGTCTGCGGGTTCTCTGAAAATTGGCGATGCAGTACAGGCTGATGTTGATGAAGCTCGTCGTGCGCGCATTCGCTTGAACCACTCCGCAACGCACCTGATGCACGCGGCGCTGCGCCAGGTACTGGGCACGCATGTGGCACAGAAAGGCTCGTTGGTTAACGATAAAGTGCTGCGCTTCGACTTCTCTCATACTGAAGCTATGAAGCCTGCTGAAATCCGTGCCGTTGAAGATCTGGTGAATGCGCAAATTCGTCGCAATCTGCCGATTGAAACGAACATCATGGATCTCGAAGCGGCGAAAGCCAAAGGCGCAATGGCGCTGTTTGGCGAGAAATATGACGACCACGTGCGTGTTCTGAGCATGGGGGATTTCTCTACCGAACTGTGTGGTGGTACTCATGCCAGCCGTACGGGTGATATCGGTCTGTTCCGTATTGTGTCTGAGTCAGGCACTGCGGCGGGCGTTCGTCGTATCGAAGCTGTGACCGGTGAAGGCGCTATCCAAACCGTGCATGCTGAGAGCGATCGCTTAAGCGATATTGCGCAGCTGCTGAAAGGCGATAGCCAGAATATTGGTGACAAAGTTCGTTCCGTGCTGGAGCGTACGCGTCAACTCGAAAAAGAATTGCAGCAATTGAAGGAACAGGCTGCGGCGCAGGAGAGTGCAAATCTCTCCAGCAAAGCGGTTGATATCAATGGCGTGAAGCTGCTGGTCAGCGAACTCGCGGACGTTGAGCCGAAAATGTTGCGTACCATGGTTGATGATCTGAAAAATCAACTGGGGTCTACCGTTATCGTTCTGGCAACGGTAGTGGAAGGTAAGGTTTCTCTGATTGCGGGTGTGTCTAAGGACGTGACAGATCGCGTGAAAGCAGGGGAGCTGGTTGGAATGGTCGCTCAGCAGGTAGGCGGTAAGGGTGGTGGTCGTCCGGACATGGCGCAAGCCGGTGGTACGGATGCTGCGGCTCTGCCAGCAGCGTTAGCCAGTGTGAAAGGCTGGGTCAGCGCAAAACTGTAATAATTATAAGCGTAAGTCGACGCTGCGGACTTCAATCCGCAGCGTTTGTATCAACGCTATCGACAACGATAAAGTCAGGTTGAAGTTGTGTATATCGGCTAAACTTAGGTTTAACAGAATGTGATGCCGTGACTGCTTACACTTAGGTGTTTGTCATCGCTTACTTTTTGGCGTTATATGATGGATAATGCCGGGATACAGAGAGACCCGACTCTTTTAATCTTTCAAGGAGCAAAGAATGCTGATTCTGACTCGTCGAGTTGGTGAGACCCTCATGATAGGCGATGAGGTCACCGTGACAGTTTTAGGGGTGAAGGGCAACCAGGTGCGCATTGGCGTAAACGCCCCGAAAGAAGTTTCTGTCCATCGTGAAGAGATCTACCAGCGTATCCAGGCTGAAAAATCCCAGCAGTCCAGTTACTAAGGTTTTCGCGTCTCACCTTTCTGGTGAGGCGCAACCTGATTGAATTATCCCTTTTCTTCTCTTTTCTTCTTCGTCTTCCTCATTTTTTCGATTCTCATCCGCGTATTGCCTTTCCCTGCGATTTTTCCGTTTGTTCATTGCCTCAGGAAATTGCCAATTTATCTGTTGATAAAACACTCTTTTTGCCGTTTTTGCAGACTGATTGCGCGTGAAATGTGCAAACGATAAAAGCGCTGGAAAAATTGTTTGACTTATAAGTCCCAGAAAGTAATATGTGCGCCACGCAGCGACGATGAGCAGAAACAAGTTCTTCGAAGCACTCGCAAGAGGCGTGTTGGTGAGGTGGCCGAGAGGCTGAAGGCGCTCCCCTGCTAAGGGAGTATGCGGTCAAAAGCTGCATCCGGGGTTCGAATCCCCGCCTCACCGCCATTTGCATCCGTAGCTCAGCTGGATAGAGTACTCGGCTACGAACCGAGCGGTCGGAGGTTCGAATCCTCCCGGATGCACCATCTTCTCTGCAATAGCGCATTAGCGTTGTTACAGAAAATCGATATCACTTTAGCAGCGATATCAAATCTGCAGTAAGTAAGTTTCCCTGATGCATCCGTAGCTCAGCTGGATAGAGTACTCGGCTACGAACCGAGCGGTCGGAGGTTCGAATCCTCCCGGATGCACCATCTTCTCTGCAATAGCGCATTAGCGTTGTTACAGAAAATCGATATCACTTTAGCAGCGATATCAAATCTGCAGTAAGTAAGTTTCCCTGATGCATCCGTAGCTCAGCTGGATAGAGTACTCGGCTACGAACCGAGCGGTCGGAGGTTCGAATCCTCCCGGATGCACCATCTTCTCCGAGATAACAGCAAAACTGTTGTTTCATGGTCTGCGAGATAATCGCGAGCACCAGGGAGGATAACGTTGCTTCAGCAACGGCCCACAGGGCGAGGCGCAGCCGAGTAATCCTCCCGGATGCACCATCTTACTTGATAGCGCTTTAGCAGCGACATCAAGTCTGCAGTAAAGCAAGTTTCCCTGATGCATCCGTAGCTCAGCTGGATAGAGTACTCGGCTACGAACCGAGCGGTCGGAGGTTCGAATCCTCCCGGATGCACCATCTTCTCCGAGATAACAGCAAAACTGTTGTTTCATGGTCTGCGAGATAATCGCGAGCACCAGGGAGGATAACGTTGCTTCAGCAACGGCCCACAGGGCGAGGCGCAGCCGAGTAATCCTCCCGGATGCACCATCTTACTTGATAGCGCTTTAGCAGCGACATCAAGTCTGCAGTAAAGCAAGTTTCCCTGATGCATCCGTAGCTCAGCTGGATAGAGTACTCGGCTACGAACCGAGCGGTCGGAGGTTCGAATCCTCCCGGATGCACCATCTTCTCCGAGATAACTCCCGGATGCACCATCTTCTCTCCTTTGAATCATTTCCACATACTCCCGGAACACCCCTTAATTCGCTGTCAGCGACAAAATCAATCAATTACGATAAAATAACGTCTGGTCATTCGGCTTGTGAGAAGACGATGTACGAACGTTATGCGGGTTTGATTTTTGATATGGATGGCACCATCCTGGATACCGAGCCAACGCACCGTAAGGCGTGGCATGAGGTATTGGGGCATTATGGGTTACGTTTTGATGAACAAGCCATGGTCGCCCTCAATGGCTCCCCAACGTGGCGTATCGCTCAGTCGGTAATTGAATTGAATCATGCCGATCTTGACCCTCATGCCTTGGCGCGTGAAAAAACCGACAAGGTGAGAAGCATGCTGCTGGATAGCGTCCAGCCTTTGCCATTGGTTGACGTCGTGAAAGCTTGGCATGGTCGTCGTCCTATGTCGGTAGGTACGGGGAGTGAAAGCGCGATTGCGGAAGCTCTGCTCGCACACCTTGGGCTGCGTCGCTATTTTGATGCTGTAGTCGCAGCCGATCACGTACAACACCATAAACCTGCTCCTGATACGTTTTTGCTCTGTGCCGAACGTATGGGTGTTGCTCCGGCGCGCTGTGTCGTGTTTGAAGATGCCGATTTTGGGCTTCAGGCGGCGCATGCCGCAGGAATGGACGCGGTGGATGTCCGGTTATTGTGAGTGATGGACTATCGCTCCTGTCACTGTTTGCCAGCAGTTTTCTCAGCGCTACGCTATTACCTGGCAATTCTGAAGTTGTTTTAGTTGCTTTGCTGGTCTCTGGGGTAAGTCATCCCTGGGTCTTAGTCTTAACAGCAACAATGGGTAATAGCCTTGGAGGGTTAACTAACGTTATCCTTGGGCGTTTCTTTCCATTGCGTAAAACATCGCGCTGGCAAGAAAAAGCCACTGGCTGGCTGCGGCGCTATGGCGCTGTCACACTATTATTAAGCTGGATGCCGGTTGTGGGTGATTTACTGTGCCTGTTAGCTGGATGGATGCGCATCTCGTGGGGTCCAGTACTTTTTTTCTTATGCCTTGGCAAGGCGCTGCGCTATGTAGTTGTCGCAGCGGTTACGACGCAAGGCATTATGTGGTGGCACTAATTGTGTTGTGAGATAGCCTTCAGGGTAACCAATACCATTATGCTAATTAAAACGATTTTGACAGGCGGGAGGTCAATTTGATCCCGGACGTATCACAGGCGCTGGCCTGGCTGGAAAACCATCCTCAGGCGTTAAAGGGGATTCAACGTGGGCTGGAGCGCGAAACGCTGCGCGTTAATGCAGATGGGTCATTAGCAACGACAGGCCATCCTGAGGTGTTAGGCTCAGCGCTAACGCATAAATGGATAACCACTGACTTTGCCGAAGCGCTGCTGGAGTTTATTACGCCTCCAGGCGACGACATTGAGAAAATGCTCACGTTCATGCGCGACCTGCATCGGTATACCGCCAGGAACCTGGGCGACGAGCGTATGTGGCCGCTGAGCATGCCTTGCTATATTGCCGAAGGCCAGGATATCGAACTGGCACAGTACGGTACGTCGAATACCGGTCGTCTGAAAACGCTGTACCGTGAAGGCCTCAAAAACCGTTACGGCGCGCTGATGCAGACTATCTCCGGCGTACACTACAATTTCTCATTGCCGATGGCTTTCTGGCAGGCGAAATGTGGCGTAACGGACGGCGAAGATGCTAAAGAGAAGATCTCCGCGGGTTACTTCCGTCTGATCCGCAACTACTACCGTTTTGGTTGGGTGATCCCGTATCTGTTTGGCGCCTCTCCGGCCATTTGTTCCTCTTTCCTGCAAGGAAAACCGACAACCCTGCCGTTTGAAAAAACCGACTGTGGGATGTATTACCTGCCGTATGCGACGTCGCTGCGCCTGAGTGATTTGGGCTATACCAATAAGTCGCAAAGCAATCTCGGAATTACGTTTAACGATTTGCATGAGTATGTGGCAGGATTAAAGCGCGCGATTAAAACCCCTTCCGAGGAGTACGCGGCGATCGGCCTGGAGAAGGACGGTAAGCGTCTGCAAATCAACAGCAACGTTCTGCAGATTGAAAATGAGCTGTATGCGCCTATTCGCCCGAAACGCGTCACTCGTCGTGGCGAAACGCCTTCTGACGCGCTTCTGCGTGGCGGTATTGAGTACATCGAAGTTCGCTCACTGGATATCAACCCGTTCTCACCGATCGGCGTGGACGAGCAGCAGGTGCGCTTCCTCGATCTGTTTATGGTCTGGTGTGCGCTGGCCGATGCCCCGGAAATGAGCAGCGATGAATTGCTGTGTACGCGTAAAAACTGGAATCGGGTGATTCTCGAAGGTCGTAAGCCTGGACTGACGTTAGGTATTGGCTGTGAAACAGCCCAGTTCCCGTTGCCTAAGGTAGGGAAAGATCTGTTCCGTGATCTGAAACGCGTGGCACAAACGCTGGACAGCATCGATGGGGGAGAGGAGTATCAAAAGGTCTGTGATGAACTGGTTGCCTGTTTTGACAACCCAGAACTGACTTTCTCTGCCCGGATCCTACGGTCTATGATTGATGAAGGCATTGGCGGCACGGGTAAAGCGCTGGGTGAGGCTTACCGAAATCTGCTGCGTGAAGAGCCGTTAGAAATATTGCAGGAAGCGGAATTTATTGCTGAAACCGAGGCTTCAAAGCGTCGTCAGCAGGAGATCGAAGCGGCTGATACTGAGCCGTTTAGCGTGTGGCTGGAAAAGCACGCTTGATACAAAAGAAAAAGGCCACTCGGGAGTGGCCAAAATTTCATCTCTGAAAACAGGGATGATGATAACAAATGCGCGTCTTTCATATACTCAGACTCGCCCCGGAACAAAGAGTTCAGATTATTTTCAAAAAATTTATCGGAGGTGGCTAAATGCCGTTGTTAGATAGTTTTACTGTCGATCACACCCGGATGGAAGCTCCCGCGGTCCGGGTTGCAAAAACGATGAACACCCCGCATGGCGACGCAATCACCGTGTTTGATCTGCGTTTCTGCATTCCGAACAAAGAAGTGATGCCTGAGAAAGGTATCCACACGCTGGAACACCTGTTTGCAGGTTTTATGCGTAACCATCTCAACGGCAACGGCGTGGAGATTATCGATATCTCTCCGATGGGATGCCGCACTGGCTTTTACATGAGCCTGATTGGTACGCCAGACGAGCAGCGTGTTGCCGACGCGTGGAAAGCGGCGATGGCGGACGTGCTGAAAGTGCAGGATCAAAACCAGATCCCGGAGCTGAACGTTTACCAGTGTGGCACGTATCAGATGCACTCTCTTAGCGAAGCACAGGATATCGCACGTCATATTCTGGAGCATGATGTACGCGTTAACAGCAATGAAGAGCTGGCGCTGCCGAAAGAGAAACTGCAGGAACTGCATATTTAGTCATACTGATTAGTTGTTCCAGCATTTAAATTAACCTCGGCTTATAACCGGGGTTTTTTATTGTCCCTCTCCCCTAAACCACCTCCTTGGTAGGTAATGCCAGTCAGTTAAGCATTATGGAGAACATGTGATTTCGGCTCAGGGTTCCGTTCACCTCAGTGGCATCACTTTTCTGAAGCGCAGATACCCGTGAACGCGCAAGGGAGGCTCACCGCCGCCTCCCTTGCAACCCAGGCTCCCGGCGGGAAAATCGTCGCTGCGCGATTCATTCGTCTTATGCCGTCTGCCTGTCGGGTCGGGGCCGGGCCTGCGTCCCTGCAGGCCGTCCCCTCTGCCCGCATCCCTGCGGGCAGACCCGGTCAGCCGTCAACGCCTCATCGATTTTCAGCCGGACCGGGGTCATCGCTGCAACGCACTGACTTCCAGTTAAGTCTGTTTTGCTGTTCAGATAAAAAACGCAGGTGGTCAGGTGTGGGCTGGTCCGGCTGAAAATTGCCGACGTGTTTCCGTAAGGCCGGGAGAACCCGCAGGGATGCGGGTTCAGGGCGCGTTTTGCAGGGACGCTGCCTCGCGCCCGGCCCGGTAGCCTGGAGGAATAAACGGAGGGGACCGCAGAGCGGCAATTTTCCCGCCGGGAGCCGGGATTGTTAAGGGTACGGCGATAGTACCCTTAACACGTTCACAGGTCGTATTGTCTCAGAGAAGTGATATCACTAAGGTGAACGTAGCAATACGCCGGAGGCAACAGATTCATTACCTCTGTATGTGCCACTCATCCTCGTTAACTAACAAGCATTACTCCTAGGGGGCAATAAAAAAGGGATCCGCAGATCCCTTTTATCAGATATTTAGTGCGCGCCACCGCCGCCGCCGCCCGCACCGAAGGGTGGTTTGGCAAACCACACCAGGCCAAGCAAGACCAGGAAGATCCCCGCCGACATCCAGAAGATTTCGTTGGCGGAAATAATCAGCCCCTGATTGGTGATCTGCTGGGCTATCCAGCCTGACGCCTGCTGGTGCGTCATCCCTAAATCCTGCAGCTTATCGTACATTGCCTGCGCGTTTGGATTGTAAGGATTAACGGATTCCGTTAACTGCGCATGGTGAAGTGACTCGCGGTTAGTCCACATCGTCGTCGTAATTGATGTGCCAATAGAGCCGGCCAGCGTTCGCGTAAAGTTCGACAAACTTGATGCCGCGGCCAGACGCTCAGGCGGTAAGCCGGACAGCGTGATAGTCGTCAGCGGCATAAAGAAGCAGGCTACCGCGAAACCCTGAATAAACTGTGGCCAGGCCGATGCGCCAAAGTCCATACCCGGTTCGAACGTCCACGCACGCCAGTAGAAACAGACGGCGTACATAATAAAACTGAACGTGACTAACCGACGCATATCAAGCTTGTGCGCGAAGCGGCCGATAATCGGCGATAAGATCACCGGAATCACCCCAACCGGCGCTGACGCCAGACCGGCCCAGGTTGCCGTATAGCCGTATACCTCCTGCAACAGCTGCGGCAGCAGGACGATTGCGCCGAAGTAGAGCATATAGGCCAGACTGATACACAGACAGCCGATGGTAAAGTTGCGCGACTTAAACAGCGAGAGGTCGACAATGGGGTGCTCGTCGGTAAGCTCCCAGACGATCAGGAAGCTGATGGCGACAACGGCGACCACCGTCAGGATGATAATCTCCTGAGAGGCGAACCAGTCCAGCTCTTTGCCGCGGTCGAGCATAATCTGCAAACTGCCGATACCAATGACCAGCAGGGCCAGACCAATGGCATCGATGCGCCGCTGCTCGGTTTTGGTTTCCCGACCGCGCAGGGTTTGCAGGGTCATCAATACCACCGCAGCACCGATTGGCACGTTGATGAAAAATATCCAGCCCCAGTGATAGTTGTCGCTGATATAGCCCCCAAGAATAGGGCCACATATCGGGGCAACAATCACCGTCATCGACCATAGCGCCAGGGCGATGGAACGCTTGGCGGGAGGATAGTTATTCAACAACAAGCTTTGTGACAGCGGAATTAATGGACCGGCGACAATCCCCTGGATTACGCGGAAGAAAATCAGCATGCTCAGGCTGGTGGACATCCCGCATGCCCATGACGCAATGACGAAGGCGATAGTTGACCACATGAATAGCCTTACTTCGCCAAAACGCTTTGCCAGCCAGCCGGTGATCGGAATCGAGATAGCGTTCGCCACCCCGAATGAGGTGATCACCCAGGTACCCTGGCTCAGTGAAGAGCCGAGGTTCCCGGCGATAGTGGGGATCGCCACGTTAGCAATGGTGGAGTCCAGCACCTGCATGAATGTCGCCAGGGACAGCGCGATCGTCATAATGACGAGCTGCGCGCCTTCCAGCGGTTTTTGCTGTTGCATCACACGCACCTTTGAATTAGCCCGCGTTGGCCTGCACGATCTCTTCGATCATCTTATTGACCGGAGCAAGGTTGATTTCCCGTGCATTACTTTCTGATACCGGCGTGGTGCGAACCTGGCTTGCCAGAATTTGTCCGTCACGATTTGAGGTATCTACCGTAACCAGCGTAGATAAACCGATACGCAGCGGATGCTGCGCCAGCTGCTGTGCATCCAGTTCAATACGCACCGGCAGACGCTGGACGACTTTGATCCAGTTACCCGTCGCGTTTTGTGCTGGCAGCAGGGAAAAGGCGCTGCCCGTACCCATATCCAGCCCGATAACCTTACCGGTATATTTCACGTCATCGCCGTAAATATCGCTGATCACGGTCGCCGGTTGACCGATACGCATGTGCGCGAGCTGTGTTTCTTTGAAGTTGGCATCCACCCACAGGTTAGTGGCTGGAACGACCGCCATCAGCGGCGTGGTCGGGCTAATTTGCGCTCCCGGCTGCACGGAACGACGGGAAACATAGCCAGTCATTGGGCTGACGATTCGGGTTCGTTCCAGCGCCAGCCAGGCATTGCGCACTTCAGTGGCCGCCTGTTGCACGGCGGGCTGGTCTTCCAGCTTACTGCCGAGAATCATCGCCTGGTTGGCATTATATTGTTGGATAGCAACATCAAGCTGAGCCTGAGCGCTGGCGACGGCATCACGCGCATGTTGCAGCTCTTCGCGGCCAATCAGGTTGGCATTGCCCAGCGGGACACGGCGATTAAAGTCGCTTTGTGCCTGCGCCAGCGCGGTTCTCTGCACTTCAATGCTTGCCTGTAACTGCTTGCTGTTGATCATCAACTGGTGCGTCTGACGCACGCTGGAAGCCAGCGCAGTTTTGGCTTTTTCAAATGCCTGCTTTGCGTCCGTCTGGTCGAGGGTGACCAGCACATCGCCTTGTTTTACAAAGTCAGTGTTATCAGCCCAGACTTTCGTCACGCTGCCTGATACCTGCGCCATGATTTGAACCTGGTTCCCTGCCACGTACGCATCGTCTGTCTCTTCGACATGACGCAGTACTAAAAACCAATAAATCCCATATGCCACGGCAATGATAATAAAGAGCAAGGTCAGAAGGAGCAGCATACTTTTACGTTTGCCATTCTTCTTGACCGGTTGCTGCGGGGTTTGAGTCTCCGCATTTGCGCTCATGTTGTTCTCCACGATCTTCTTTTTTTTTCACATCGGCTGAGCCGACCTGTTTATCAGACAGGCCAGCAGTATGCGTGCTGGCCTGTCGGTTTTTTCATTTATAAATCTGGATTTCTGAGCGAGTCGGCGCGTTAGCGCAACGCTTCTAATACCGCGCCATCCAGCTCCATCTGGTCAAGACGGGTCAGAAGTTTACGGGTAATTTGCTCAAGCTGATCTTTTTCGGTGGTGCTGAGAGATGACCAAAGCTGATGCAGGCAGTTATGCTGAGGCGGTAACACCTCTTGCAAAAATGCGTGGCCTTTCTCGGTCAATTGCAGATGCAGACAGCGGCGATCGTTATCGCTTTCGCGACGTTCGATCCAGCCACGTTTTTCTAACTCATCCGCAATGCGGGTTGCGTTAGTGCGTGACGAGCCAAGCGCGCAACTCAGTTCAGAAGGCTGAATACTGTGGTTTTCCTGAGACTCCAGCGTAATCAACGCCATAAACAATGTCTCGTTAATCCCTTGAGCTTTCAGCATCTTATTGCGGTTTTCCAGCAGCTTGCCCTGCATGTGCATGCATAGACGAGTCAGAAGCACTTCCTGATAAGGGAACTCTTCGTAGCGGCTGGCGCGAAATTTTAGCATTTGTTCAATGGGCGTAAACGAACTATCCATTTGGGTATAACCTCATTAATTTCAGCCGATATAGTAACGACAGTGACAAATAAAGTAAATGTATTATTTATTTAAAATGATTGTTTTTATCTATAAGACAATCAGCATTTTCCAGGCTAATCCATAGCCCAGAGCACTCAGTAAGGTTGGAATGATGATGCTGCGGGTCTTATAGAAGCTTGCGCCCAGTATGATAAACCCCACCAGCGTAGGCACGAACCGACGAGAATCGTGCATCACTTCTGGCGCGGTAGACACCACCAACAGGGCGCAAATTGATGCAATGCCAATGGTGTCGAGTAATATGCCCGTCGCGCCGCGCTTCGTCGGGCGAACATTGCCCACTCCAAGACGGAGCGGCAAATAACGAAAACAGTAGTTAACGCAGCCGACCAACAGGCCAAGCAGCAGGACCTCATAGCTCATCGGGACCTCCCTGCCAAAATGACTGGATAAGAGCCGTCAGACATCCGCAGACAATGCCTGCAAGGATGGCGGCAGGAATGGAAAACAGCATGACGCCAGCCAGCGCGCCGGCCAGTGCTGCAGTTACACAAAGTGCTTGTTGACGCTGGAAAGAGGCGAGCAGGAAGCTCATGAACAGCGCCGGGAGCATGAAGCCCAACGCCGCTTCAACTGCCGGGTAATCCTTGAGTAAACCACTACCGGAAAACGCGCCGATCACCGTGCCAAACACCCAGGAGGCCCAGGAGCATAGCGCAATGCCGATCATCCAGTTTTCACTCCAGCGCCGGTTATCCCGTACCAGCTTCGCGGTGGCGGCGGCAAAGACTTCATCGGTGAGACCAAAGGCCCACAGCGCGCTTTTGGGTTTGCTCAGTCGCTGGGCGATTCGGCTACGCAGGGAAGGTCCGTACAAAACATGGCGTACATCCATGGCCATGACGGTCAGTGCGGCGACCCACAAAGAACTGCCTGCGGCGAGCATTGTGGTGATGACAAACTGGCTGGCTCCCGCATAGATAATGCAGGAGAAAAACACGCTTTCAACCGGAGTAAAGCCAAGGCGAGTGGCATTGAGACCAAATGCAAAAGCGACCGGAATATAGCTGATGACTATTGGCAGGCTGTCTTTGAATCCTTCAGTTAGCGTTGCAGAACTGGGTTCAGACTGGGATATCGGGCTTTCCATAGGGTTATAGGTTTCATTACCGAAATTAATATAAATTGGTTCAATGAGTTATAACCTTAGCAGACTGATGGGCTCCTTAACACCCTGCGGAGCCCAATCAGCGGTAAACATACGCTATATGCTTAATTTACGGCTTCCTGACGGTGATATCCTCGCCACCAGACCAACAGGTTGAGTAGGGCAACGGTCGTACCGGCCAGACAAACGCCAGCCCAACCGGCATGCTGCCAGGCGGAGGCCGAAATCAGCGAACCTGCCGCCCCGCCAATAAAATAGCTGGTCATGTATCCGGCGGTCAGGCGATTACGCGCGTCCGGATGAATGCGATAGATAACCGTCTGGTTGGTGATATGCACACCCTGAACGGTGAGGTCCAGGACCAGGATACCGATAATCAGCATTGGCACGGAACTATGCCCTAACCAGATAGCCCACCAGGAGAGCAGCAGTAATAACAGACCTGTGGTCGTGGTGAGATGTGATTTTCCCTTATCGGCAAAACCACCTGCCGGACGCGCGCCTAACGCCCCTGCGGCCCCTGCCAGGCCAAACAGCCCGATCGTTCCTTCGGAGTAGTTAAACGGCGGCGCGGCGAGCAAAAACGCCATAGAGGTCCAGAGAATACTGAAATTGGCAAAGGTCAGGCAGCCCAGCATCGCGCGGGTACGCAGCAATTTATCATGGATAAACAGGCTGAATACGGAGCCTAACAGTTGCGGATAGTTGAGATGAGTATCTGATTTCATCTTCGGCAGACCGCGCCACAGCGCAATCGCCATCAGCGCCATTAATATCGATGCGACCCAAAATACGGTGCGCCAGCCGCCAAGATTGGCCAGTAATCCCGCCACGGTGCGCGCCAGCAGGATACCCAGCAGCAGGCCGCTCATAATGGTGCCGACAACTTTACCGCGCTTATCCGGCGTGGCAAGCGTCGCCGCCAGCGGAACCAGAATCTGTGCCACTACCGAGAACAATCCGGTAAGGGCGGTGCCGAGGATCAGCATGCCCAGCGACTGGCTGCTGGCGGTAATAAGCATGCCGCCTGCCGCTAACAGCGTCATGGAGACGATCAGCATCCGACGTTCAAACATATCGCCAAGCGGTACTAAAAACAGCAGGCCGGCGGCATAGCCGAGCTGGGCCGCGGTGACGATAAAGCCAGCGGTGCTGGCCGATAGCGAAAAGTTACGTGCGATGGTGTCGAGCAGCGGCTGCGCGTAATAGTTACTGGCGACGGCGAGGCCGGTGGCGATAGACATTAACAGGATCAGCGAAGGGCTAAGTCCCTGAGTGGTTTTCGTCATGGTTTTCAACTGAAAAATGGGTTGCAGAAAACAATCATAACGTAAGTGATTAAATGTTGCTGATTTGTTGGGTGATGGATTGTGTGGTTGGGAGGAGGGCGTGTAGGCCGGATAAGGCGCATCGCGCCACCATCCAGCATTGGTGTGATGGCGCTACGCTTATCAGGCCTACGAGGGGGTTATTTCTGCGCAGCCAGCGCTTCTTTCACCCAGCCATCAAACTGTTGCTGGTGGGCTTTGATCCAGCCGTCAACGTGACCCTGCACGTCGGCTTCAGATGCTTTCCCGTCGTGCATCATCGCGTTCTGCGCGTTGATATCCGCCAGCGGCAGCTTCATGACGGCAAACAGTTTCGCCGCAGCCGGGTTTTTCTCCGCCCAGGCTTTGTTGGCGACGATATGCATAGTGTTCACCGGGAAGCCGTAGTTGGCGCCGTTTGGCAGCTTGGTATCAATGTCTTTCTGCTCGCCTGGCAGGGAAGAGAACGGCACCTGCAGCCAGACCACATCTTTACCCGGTTTCATTACGTCGCTCACCCAGTACGGTGTCCAGGTGTAGTAAAGAATGGGTTTGCCTTCTTTAAAGCGGGTAATGGTGTCAGCCATCATCGCCGCATAGTTACCGTGGCTGACCTCGACGGTTTTTTCCAGATCGAAGGCTTTGTTCTGGTGGTTGATCACCGCTTCGCAGCCCCAGCCCGGCGAGCAGCCCATCATGTCTGCTTTTCCGTCGCCGTTGGTGTCAAAGATTTTGGCGATCTTCGGATCTTTTAACTGGGCAATGTTGGTGATTTTATACTGCTCAGCGGTTTTTTTATCGATCAGATAACCTTGCGCGGCACCCGTAACGAATACCCCCTCGCGATAGAACTTTTTGTCTCCGCCCGCTGCGGCATACATATCATCATGCAGCGGCTGCCAGTTCACAGCGGTAAAAGTTGCATCGCCAGAGGCAATGGAGGTATAGCCGACGTTGTAGTCAACTTCGCTTGTTTTGTTAACGGTATAACCCAGTTTCTCCAGCGCACGGGCGACCAGTTGCGTCTGGAAGGATTCTTCAGAGATAGTGCTCTGGATTGGCTGTACAGTGATGCCTTTGCCTGGCAGATCGGCAGCGAAAGTGCTGGTGGAGACAAGGGTGGCAAACGCTGTGGCAATAATGACGTTCTGTCGCATCGTTGTTCCTTAATTATTGGAGGGACGTATAGGCCCGGTAAGCAATACGCCACCGGGCAGCGGGTGAATTACTTCGTGAATGGGCGAGTGATAAGCCCAACGGGACCGGTGGTGTACCAGCGACGGTTGCCACGGCTACGGGCGTCGCGACCGACAGCCTGCGTCAGGCGGTCGAGAATGATGGCGAGGATCACGATCCCAACTCCGCCGACGGTGGCAAGCCCCATATCCAGACGACCGATTCCGCGCAGAACCATCTGACCCAGTCCGCCGACGGCGATCATCGACGCGATGACGACCATTGAGAGCGCCAGCATCAGCGTCTGGTTGACCCCGGCCATAATGGTAGGCATCGCCAGCGGGAGCTGGACTTTAAACAGCATCTGACGCGGGCTGGCGCCAAATGAGCGCGAGGCTTCAATCAAGTCGGCTGGCACCTGGTTAATCCCCAGAATGGTCAGACGCACGATTGGCGGCAGGGCGAAGATAATCGTCACCACCACGCCCGGGACGTTGCCGATACCAAACAGCATGACGATCGGCACCAGATAGACGAACGCAGGTGTGGTTTGCATGGCGTCCAGCAGCGGACGAACAATTTTTGCCGCCCGTGGACTGCGCGCCAACCAGATCCCCATCGGTAGACCGATCACCACGCAGAACAGCAGCGCGGTTAGTACCAGCGCCAGGGTGATCATGGCCTGCGACCACGCGCCGATGGCCCCGATTGCAATCAATGAAATCAGCGTAGCAACGCCCATTCCAACGCCGGAAATCTGCCAGGCAATCAGAGCGAACAGGATAATCGCCACCGGGGCTGGCATACCCAACAGAAGCTGCTGGAAGCCGTTGAGAATATAATCCACCGGGACTCGAATGCCCTGGAAGACCGGACGGAAATGGGTAACGACCCAGTCGATCCCTTCTGTGACCCAGCTATCCAGCGGGATCAGCGTTTTATGGAACGGATCCATAATATTGAAATGCTCTGGCGCCGGCGCCGGCGCGGGTGCGCTGGTCAGCCAGTCTGCGCCACCGCCGTCAGCTGGCGCGCCTGATGGCGTACTCCAGGCATCGGCGGTTTGTGCGGCACTGTCGGCCGCTGGTGTGGTATCCCACGGATTGGTTTGATCAGCCATTGTTTGCCCCCTCACGATCTAAAGCCTGTAACAGCATGCGTTTTGAAATGATGCCCACATACTGCTGTTCCTCATCAACAACCGGCACCGCGCACGGGGCCTGGCCGACATGAGAAAGCAACTCGCTGAGAGGAGTTTGCGCATCCACGGCTAACGGCTCATCGATCAATGCCGCTTCAATACCTTGCGCCTGACTTAATGCTGTTTTTAAAGAGTCGATAGAGACAACGCCGACGAATTTATTGCCGCGCTCGATCACGTAACCATATTCGCGATCTTTGTCCTGCAATAATTGCAGCGCTGAACGTGGACCGACCCCGGGCGTTTTACGAATTAAACCTTCAGGGCTACGACGTGAAATATCCTTGGCACTAAAGACCTGGCTAATATCAACGCCGCGGAAGAAGGTGCGTACATAATCATTGGCCGGATTATTCAGGATTTCATCTGGCGTGCCGACCTGGACCACTTCACCGTTTTGCATAATGGCAATTCTGTCGCCAATACGCATAGCTTCGTCGAGATCGTGGGAAATAAAGACCACGGTACGTTGATGTTTCGCCTGTAGTTTTACCAGTTCATCCTGCATCTCGGTACGAATTAACGGATCGAGGGCAGAAAAGGCCTCATCCATTAATAAGATGTCAGGGTTAATGGCTAATGCACGGGCGAGGCCCACACGCTGGCGCATCCCTCCGGAAAGTTCATCCGGGTATCCGTGAGCATAATTCTCCAGACCAACCTGACGCAGCGCATCTAACGCTTTTTCACGACGTTCATCCGCGCCAACACCGGCTAATTCCATGCCGAATGCCGTATTGTCCAGGACCGTCATGTGCGGCATCAGGGCAAAGGACTGGAAAACCATCGCAATCTTTTTTCTGCGCACCTCGCGAAGCTCAGCATCGGATATCCGGGCGATGTCTACGCCGTCAATCAATACTTGCCCGCGGGTGGGTTCAATCAGGCGATTGAGAAGGCGTACCATTGTGGATTTACCCGAACCGGATAATCCCATGATGACAAATATCTCGCCTTCTTCAATGGCCAGACTGGCGTTCTTAACGCCAAGCGATAGCCCTGTTTTATCCAGAATCTGCTCTTTTGAAAGTCCTTTTTCAATATATTTGAAGGCTCTCTGCGGATGCTCTCCAAATATCTTATAGAGATTTTTAACTTCTAATTTAATTGCCATGCAATAGAATGATTCCTGTTATTTGTTTATATCGATATATTACCTGATGGAAATAGTGACCTTTTTCTACCCTAACATACTGAGAATCTGAGACAACCCTGAATTTGTTTGTGGCACGAATATTGCCGAAGGCCATGTGGCGGGACTTCCCGTGATATAAGGGCTGAGCGCGAATGTGAATGGGGTAATATTTTTTGTAAATGGCAATGAAAAGTCGCCTGAATTGCTGAAATGCAGGCGAATAATGCGTCTGATATTGAGTGTAGATCACACAATTATATTTGCACGACAAAAGTGTGATCCTGTTAAAATATTTCCGCGAAAAATGTACGGTATTTCCCGCGGAAATGAGTGCTAGAAATTCCAGTCGTCGTCTTCGGTTTCGACAGCTTTTCCCATCACGTATGATGAGCCGGAACCCGAGAAGAAATCGTGGTTTTCGTCAGCGTTGGGCGACAGCGCAGCAAGGATTGCCGGGTTAACCTCCGCCATTTCTGGCGGGAATAATGCCTCATACCCCAAATTCATTAATGCCTTATTGGCGTTGTAGCAAAGGAAGGCTTTGACGTCATCCACCCAGCCGGTTTCTGCATACAATTCTTCCGTATAATGCGCTTCGTTATCATACAATTCCATCAGCAGATCGAGGGCAAAATTCTTTAACTCCTCGCGTGCGGATTCAGAAATGTGCTCCAGACCTTTTTGATATTTATAACCAATGTAATACCCGTGAACGGCTTCATCACGAATGATCAGACGAATGAGATCGGCGGTATTGGTCAGTTTTCCGCGGCTGGAGAAATACATTGGCAACCAGAAGCCGGAATAGAACAGGAAGGATTCCAGAACACGCTGGCAATTTTTTTCTTCAACGGTTCGTCGCTGGCGTAATGTGTCAAAACGATCTGTGCCTTGCGCTGGAGTGGGGTATTTTCTTCACTCCACGCGTAAGCCGCATCCACGTCTTTGGTCTGGCAAAGAGTGGAGAAAATTGAGCTGTACGAACGGGCGTGCACCGCTTCCATAAAGCTGATATTCGATAGCACCGCCTCTTCATGCGGCGTTAACGAATCGGCCATCAATGCTGGCGCACCGGCTATGTTCTGAATAGTGTCGAGCAGCGTCAGCCCGGTAAAAACGCGGATAGTCAGCTGCTGTTCGGCGGCGTTCAACGTTTGCCAGGCCGGGATATCGTTGGAGAGCGGGACCTTTTCCGGTAGCCAGAAGTTACTGGTCAGGCGATTCCAAACCTCGAGATCTTTATCATCCTCAATCTTGTTCCAGTTGATGGCACTCACGCGGGATAATGTCATGTTGTCCTCCTTACAGCGCGCATGACACGCAACCTTCGATTTCGGTTCCTTCCAGCGCCAACTGGCGTAGTCGGATGTAATACAGCGATTTGATGCCCTTACGCCAGGCGTAAATCTGCGCTTTGTTGATATCGCGAGTGGTGGCGGTATCGGGGAAAAAGAGCGTCAGTGAAAGCCCCTGATCGACATGCCGCGTTGCTTCAGCGTAGGTATCAATGATTTTTTGTGGACCAATCTCGTAGGCATCCTGATACAAGGCCAGATTCTCATTGGTCATAAACGGGGCAGGGTAGTAAACGCGCCCGGTTTTGCCCTCTTTGCGAATCTCCACTTTTGACACGATCGGGTGAATGCTTGATGTCGCATGGTTGATGTAGGAGATAGAACCCGTTGGCGGAACCGCTTGTAAATTCTGGTTATAAATGCCGTAGCGCATGACATCTTCACGCAGCTGCGACCACATTTCGCGCGTTGGCAGCGTAATGCCGCTGGTGGCAAACAGTGTGCGAACCTTGTCGGTTTTTGGCTGCCAGTCGCCCTGTAGATACTGGTTAAAATACTCACCGCTGGCGTAGCGGGACTGCCTGAATCCGGCAAAGGTTTTGCCGCGTTCCCGGGCGAGCTTCATCGACGTATTCAGCGCATGCCAGGTGATGGTGTAGAAATAGAGATTGGTGAAATCCAGCCCTTCAGGTGAGCCGTAGGCGATACCTTCCCGTGCCAGATACCCGTGCAGGTTCATCTGCCCAAGACCGATGGCGTGCGATGCGCTGTTCCCGGCCTCAATTGAGGGTACGCTGCGGATATGGCTCATGTCCGAAACGGCCGTTAAGCCGCGAACCGCCGTTTCCACGGTCCGCCCAAAGTCTGGCGAATCCATGGTATGAGCGATATTCAACGAGCCGAGGTTGCAGGAGATATCGTGCCCTGTTTGCGCGTAATTGAGGTTTTCATCGTAGGTGGAAGCGCTGTTAACCTGCAAAATCTCCGAGCACAGGTTGCTCATATTGATACGACCGGCAATCGGATTGGCGCGATTCACCGTGTCTTCAAACATGATGTAAGGGTAGCCGGACTCGAACTGGATCTCGGCCAGTCGCTGGAAGAAATCGCGGGCGTTAATGTATTTTTTGCGCACTCGTTTGTCGGCAACCAGTTCGTCATACCGTTCAGTTACGGCGATATCACCGAATGGTTTGCCGTAAATGCGTTCCATGTCATACGGTGAAAACAGCGCCATTTGGGCATTTTCTTTGGCTAACTGGAAGGTGACATCCGGGATCACCACACCAAGCGAGAGCGTTTTGATACGGATTTTCTCGTCGGCGTTTTCACGTTTGGTATCGAGAAAACGCAAAATATCCGGATGATGCGCGTGCAGATACACCGCGCCCGCACCCTGACGCGCCCCTAATTGATTCGCATAAGAAAACGCATCCTCCAGCATTTTCATTACCGGGATCACCCCAGAGGATTGGTTCTCAATGCGCTTAATGGGCGCACCCGCCTCACGCAGGTTAGAGAGCAAAAATGCCACGCCGCCGCCGCGTTTGGAGAGTTGCAGCGCCGAGTTGACCGCCCGTCCAATTGACTCCATGTTGTCTTCAATGCGTAACAGGAAGCAGGAAACCAGCTCGCCGCGTTGCTGTTTACCGCAGTTTAAAAAGGTTGGCGTGGCGGGTTGAAAACGCCCGGAGAGCATTTCATCGGTCAGTTGCAGAGCGAGCGCTTCATCGCCCTGCGCCAGCGTGAGTGCCACCATCGTTACGCGATCCTCAAAGTCTTCGAGATAGCGCTTCCCGTCGAACGTTTTCAGCGTATAGCTGGTATAGAACTTCCATGCGCCGAGGAACGTCTGGAAACGAAATCCGCTGGCGTGGGCGTGGGCGAATAGCTTCAGCACAAACGCGCGATCGTAGCGGGCTAACACGCTGGCATCGTAATAGCCTTCATCCACCAACGTGTCCAGACGCGCCTGCTGGCTGGCAAACGCCACCGAGTTGGGGCGGACGTGGGCGGTAAAGAATGCCTCCACCGCCTGATGGTCTTTGTCGAACTGAATGCGCCCGGCCTTATCGTACAGATTCAGCATGGCGTTCAGGGCGTGATAATCCAGCGTCTGCTGTTCTACACGTTCTGCAGTTGTCGTTGCCAAAATTCGCTCACTCCTTTTTGCACGTTGTCGATATCGCTTTGGGTGCCCATCAGCTCAAAGCGATAGAGCCACGGCACGCCGCATTTTTGTGAGATGACATCACCCGCGCGACCGTAGGCGTCTCCGAAATTGCGATTGCCGGAGGCGATCACTCCACGGATTAACGCCCGGTTGTGCGTATCGTTTAAAAAGCGGATCACCTGTCTCGGGACCGCGCCAGCTGTACCGCCGCCACCGTAGGAGGGCACGATTAAAATGTAAGGTTCGTCTACCCGGATCCGCTCGCGTTCGTTAAGCGGAATGCGGATGGCAGGCAGCCCCAGACGCTGCATGAAGCGGTGCGTATTTTCGGAGCTGCTGGAAAAGTAGACGAGCTGACTCATGCGCTGGCCACTTGAGGGGCCGAGCGCAGACGGTTGATCATGTCCGGGCGAAATCCTGACCAACTGGTTTCCCCTGCGACCACGACCGGTAACTGACGAAAGCCTTGATCGCGCAGGCGATCAGCCATATCAGGGTGTAAATCGACGTTTACCATCTCAAAGTCAAACCCGCGGCTTTCCATCGCCCGCTTAGTAGCGTGGCACTGAACACAGTTGTTACGAGTGTAAATAACAATGCGCATGATTCGTATTTCCATCTAAAAGTAAAAGAATGACGCGATAGAGGGCGTCAGGTTGTGTGTGTCTTGATAGAGGAGATACTAGATGTAGTTTTAAAAAGATTCAACCATACAAGATATGGTAATTTTAGATTGATGAGGGCATGGGTGATGAGCCTGACGGAGGAAGTGATAGGAACTATGGCAGGTTGCCGGATGGCGTTTATGTCGCCATCCGGCAGCGCAGAATCACATGCGCATCCCTACCGCCAGACGGTTAAAGCAGTTCATCAGGCTAATAGCAAACGTCAGATCGCTAATCTCTTTCGCGCTAAAATGGTCGAGCAGCGGCAGATAAACGTCATCTTCGGCATGGGTGCTGGCTATATGGGTGACGGATTCGGCCCACGCCAGCGCCGCACGCTCCTGCTCGCTGAAGTGATGACTCACCCGCCAGCCTGCCAGCGCGTCCAGTTTGGCCTGCGCAACACCGGATTTGCGCAGCGCCTTACTGTGCATTTCCAGGCAAAAGGCGCAGCCGTTGATTTGCGAGACTCGCAGGTAAATCAGTTCCGTCAGCGTAGGTTCCAGCGCGCAGTTTTCCAGCGCTTTGCTGGCCTGAACCAAAGCGTTATAGATTTCAGGGCTGAGTTCATAATAGGGCTGGCGTAACATTGTCATGGTATTTCTCCTCGTTTGGATGACCCGCAATGTAGCACTATAATGGACTGCTACAGAGAGCCATATTGTTGCCAAAAAAGCAGACCATAAATGCCACGCTATCAGCAAATCGCCCGTCAGTTAAAAAACGCCATTGAGAAAGGTGAACTAAAGCCAGGCACAAGATTGCCCTCCAGTCGGACCTGGGCCCAGGAGCTGGGGGTATCACGTTCGACGGTGGAAAATGCCTATGCAGATCTGGTGGCGCAGGGCTGGCTCGCGCGACGCGGGCAGGCAGGAACATTTGTCAGTGAGCAACTGCGACCGGAAAACGCACCTGTGTCTCCCGCCATCTTCGCCGGAGAAAACCCCAGGCCGCAGCCTTTTCAGATGGGATTACCCGCACTCGATCTCTTCCCGCGGGACGTCTGGGCGCGGGTGATGGGGCGGCGTTTACGCACCCAAACGCGTTTTGACCTGGCCGTGGGCGATGTTTGCGGCGAACGGGTGTTACGTCAGGCGATTGTCGATTACCTGCGCGTCTCACGCAGTATTGAGTGCCAGCCGGAGCAGATTTTTATTACTTCAGGCTACGCGGCATCAATGACGTTAATCCTGCGCGCTCTGTCTCAACCCGGTGAGGGGATGTGGGTCGAAGATCCTGGCTTTCCGTTGATTCACCCTGTGGTGGCTCAGGAGCGCATTGAGCTGATGCCGGTGGCAGTTGATGCCGATGGCCTGGATGTCTGCGCTGGGATCCGTGACTACCCGCAGGCGCGTTTTGTGCTGCTCACTCCCGCACACCAAAGTCCGCTGGGCATCGCCCTGTCATTAGACCGTCGCCACCAACTGCTTGAATGGGCGACTCGGGCGCAGGCGTGGATCATTGAAGATGATTACGACAGTGAATTTCGCTACCACGGCAAACCGTTGCCGCCGCTAAAAAGTCTGGATGCGCCCCAGCGGGTGATTTATGCCGGAACGTTCAGCAAATCGATGTTTCCGGCTTTGCGCACGGCATGGCTGGTGGTACCCCTGACTCAGGTCGAACATTTTCGTCAGCAGGCGGCGCTAACGGCCTGTAGCGTTCCGGTTTTATGGCAGCAAACGCTGGCGGATTTTATGCAAGATGGCCACTTCTGGCGGCACTTAAAACGTATGCGCCAGAATTATGCCCTGCGACGTCAATGGATGGAAAACGCGCTGAGCGAACAAGGATTTAACGTCATTCCTCAGGAAGGAGGGATTCAGCTGGTGATAACTGTCGACGGAGATGATGTTGCGCTAGTGCGCAAAGCGAATCAGGCCGGGCTGGCGGTTCAGGCGTTAAGCCGCTGGCGAATAACTTCAGCAGGAAAGGGGGGAATATTGCTGTCGTTTACCAACATCAGCTCGGTGGAAATGGCGCAGCAGGCGGCGTATCAACTGCGGATGGCGCTGACATAATTCTGCGCGGTTCTTAAGATATTCGTCCCACCATCGCCACTCGTTTATGGACTTTTCTGAAAGCGTTGCTAATGCTGAATCAGGTAAGGTAAGCCCGCAGTAAAAAAGATAACGAGGAAAATATATGTATTTACGACCTGATGAGGTGGCGCGCGTACTTGAAAAAGTGGGCTTTACCGTCGATGTAGTGACGCAAAAAACGTACGGCTATCGTCGTGGCGAAAATTATGTGTACGTTAACCGTGAAGCACGTATGGGACGTACCGCATTAGTTATCCATCCCACGCTAAAAGAGCGCAGCTCTTCGCTGGCGGAACCTGCGACGGATATTAAAACCTGCGATCACTACCAGCAATTCCCGCTATATTTAGCCGGAGAGACTCACGAACATTATGGTATTCCGCACGGCTTCAGTTCGCGAATTGCGCTTGAGCGTTATCTGAGTGGGTTGTTTGGCGACGTTAGTTCAAACTAATAATGCGACTGGCAGGGCCAGTCGCGAAGAGATCTGTCAGGCTTTAGCCTGGTGATAGCTGCTGACCTTAAACAGGCGGCGGCAATAATCAAGAAAGTAGCCATAGACCGCGCCCATCAGCATTGATACCACGATGTTCGAACTTACTGCAGCCGTAATCTGGTGCCAGTCGGCGCCAACCGTCAAAAGAATAATCACATACACTGGTGACTGGAAGGTGACATAAGCCAGCACGTCCGCCAGGTTTTTCCCCCATCCTGCTTGCGTGGCTTTACGCGCCGCGCGCATAAACAAATCGCGATACATGCCGTATGGCCACGCGATCAGGATGTTGACGGGGATAGCCACCAGTCTGGAGTACAGAGACTGTTCGAAGCTCATTCCTGAAAGGAATATTTCGATCAACATGTTCACGACAGAACAATAAACAACCATCGCGAACGTGTCTGCTACTGCATGACGCAAGCGTGACTGCGGAGAGAACATGTTAATGCTCCTTGTAAAAAGGGAAAAAAAGGTTTTGAATACCTTCTTGCTAGTGATTTGTCTTGCTGCTTTCGCGTTTGAATAGGATATCTGCCTGGATAATAACTAGCAACTAGCTTAAAATTTTTATTTATTACCTTTTTGTCGATAAAATGCTCTGCAATGGTTTGTTTTTTGTTCGTTTTGGTATTTTCGTTGCTGATTTAATTAAAGGCATTTTAGATCAATGGGTTATGGAAATTTGTTTTTCTGAATTTTTTGCGCTCCTTTTCTCAATGTTGACTAATGTGCAATATGTATACGCACCGGCTCCGCGCGATGTTGTGGCCTGTTTTTCGAGTGATACCCTGAGACTCCTTGCAAGTATATTTATAGCGACTAGCAGAGGAATAGAATATATCGCATAGGCGATATCAAAATGGATGCGATAAATACACGAATTAGCTTTTTTGATTAGTAATATGCGAATAAATTAGACTGGAAATATAATAAGCAGTTGCATACAATATTTAGGGTAATACCGTTTTTATGTTTTACGTTAAAGAGGTTTTGTTAATATGAGTTCAATGTTAAAAAACTTAAATAATATCCGCTCGCTGCGTGCAATGGCTCGTGAATTTTCCGTTGATGTGCTGGAAGATATGCTTGAAAAATTTAGGGTAGTGACCAAAGAACGCCGTGATGAAGAAGAACAACTACAGCGCCAACGTGCAGAACAGCAGGAAAAAATTAATACTTTGCTGGCGATGATGCAGGCAGACGGGATCAATCCGGAAGAGCTGCTGAGCATGACGCCTGCGACGGCACGTTCAGTTAAAAAACGTCAGCCGCGCCCGGCGAAATATCGTTTTACCGATCTCAATGGTGAAACAAAAACATGGACCGGACAGGGTCGCACACCGAAGCCAATTGCCCAGGCACTGGCTGCCGGTAAATCTCTTGATGACTTTTTGATCTGATTATTAATGCGGTGAGGGCGACCTCACCGCTTATTTTCAGCAAACGCCAAAATCACCCTCTTCGGTATATCGCGTCACGTCAGCTGCTTTCAGCGTGAATTTTTCGCCGCTTTCATTACTGGCGTGTACCGCCACAATGTGATCGCCATTGACTTCGACAACTTTCAGTTTAGGTCCACCCATGCGTGGTTGAACCAGATCGCCAGGTTTAAACATATTGCTCTCCTTTATTTATCGCAGAACTCACCATAGATCACGTCAATCAGCGGGTACAGTGCAGTTTCAATGATTACCGCTTAATGAGTACGTCGGTTCCAGGGCATGATATCCAGCAATCGCGCCATGCCGCAAAAGCCGGTCACGCCAGCGAGTATTAGCCCGGCGCCCACAAAACCGCTCAGCAGGAAGAAGGCGCTGCTAACGGTGTAGCCCAGAATGACGCCGAGTAAGGCAAGGCTGCCGGCGGCTATCTGCACCTGGCGCATCAGCGGTAACGGTTGTGAACGATCTTTTGCCACCGGAAAACCTGCGGCTTTCCAGCCGTCAATTCCACCTTCCAACAACCAGACCTGCGCAGGCGCGGCAATAGCGTTCAGTTTTGTCGCCGCGTTTTGTGTACGTTTGCCTGACTGGCAGTGAAAAATCACCTGTCCGGCGCGTAAATTCGCAGGCAGCGATCCCTGCTCTAGCGTAGGTAATGGCGCCAGATGCGCCTCCGGAATATGCTCGTACAGATACTCGTCAGCATCGCGGATATCAATCAGTTTTGCGCCTTGTGCGACCAGCGTCTGCGCCTCGCGCGGGGAAATCGTCCCAATGGTCATGATGGCTCCTTATGGGCAATACAGTGTTTTTAATGTGGCGATCAGTGAATTCACGGCCGCATTTTTGATGGAGTACAGGATGCGCTGGGCATCGCGTTGGCTGTCTATCAGGCCCTCTTCGCGCATACGCGCCAGATGCTGCGAAGTGGCGGAAGGACTCAGGCCGGTAACACGGGCTAATTCGCCCGCGCTGGTACCGGGTGAGCCGCAGAGCATGCACAAAATCAGCAACCTTTTCGGGTTACTCATCGCTTTTAGCAGGGCGGCAGCCTGCTCAGCGCTGGCCTGGAGTTGTTCAAGTTCAGTCATATGTATTTAAGTATATTCTAAATTAAGCTTATTCTAAAATAAACGGTCAACGTACGCCAGCGTAAAGAGCGTAAAGGAGGGTAAAACAGCAGGGGAAGGCTGGCAGAGTTAGGTACACTGACTATGCTTAGAGATAAAATCTCTTTTTAAACAATGAGTAACTTTTTGCTTGTATGGAGTGTGTATGGGTTTCTGGAGAATCGTTTTTACTATTATTCTGCCCCCGCTTGCCGTGCTGCTGGGGAAGGGGTTCGGCTGGGCATTTATCCTCAATATTGTTCTGACGCTGCTGGGCTACATCCCGGGTCTGATCCACGCCTTCTGGATACAAACGCGTAACTAATTACCCTTCTACTACGGCGCTTTGGCGCCGTTTTCTTTGCGCTCCTTTCTCCTCTGCTACACTTCCTGGTGTTGATTGTTAACTACCGAGGTGGATATGGGACTCTTTAATTTTGTAAAAGATGCGGGTGAAAAACTGTGGGATGCGGTTACAGGCAACCATGACACTGCCGATCTGGCAAAAAAGGTACAGGAACACCTGAACAAAACGGGCATCCCGGATGCGGATAAAGTGAACGTCCAAATTAACGAAGGTAAAGCCACCGTTTCTGGCGATGGACTAAGTCAGGAAGCGAAAGAAAAAATCCTGATTGCGATTGGTAATATCTCTGGTATTGCCAGCGTCGACGATCAGGTAAAAACTTCTGCGCCGGCGAGTGAAAGCCAGTTTTATACCGTAAAATCAGGAGATACCCTGAGCGCTATTGCCAAACAGGTATACGGTAACGCCAACCTGTATAACCAGATATTTGAAGCGAATAAACCGATGCTGAAAAGCCCGGATAAAATTTATCCAGGGCAGGTTTTGCGTATTCCAGAACAATAAGAATGTTCAGGCTTATTGCGTCAGCAATTTGCCGGACATCGCTTGTTGAATAATTGGAATGGGCGTCAGCAGATGCTGGCGCATTAATTCGCTGGCACGTGCGGCATCGCGTGCCAGAATTGCTTCGGTCAGGGTTTGGTGCTGATCGTGTTTATCTTCCAACATCTCCACCGACAGCACCGTCTTTCGCAGCCAGATAAACCGGTAGCGCGCCGCCAAATCGAATAGCCGTTCGCGCATTTGCAGCAGATACTGTGAACCGCAGCCAGCGACAATTGCCGAGTGAAAAGCCTGATGGCGCTGATCCCACTCGTCGAGCATCTGTTCACTGGCGTCAACGGCTTCAAGCTTGCCGAGCATATGCGCCCGCGCCAGAATTTCAGCTTCCCAGGCGTCGCCGCCGCGTTCAATGGCCAGCGCGACCAGCATGGCTTCCATATTGGCGCGGGCATCGAAAATATCGAGTAACTCCTGTTCGGACATTGGGGCGACACGATACCCTTTCTGATTGACCACCGTGACCAGCCGCTCGGCAACCAACTGCGAAAGCGCTTCGCGTAACGGTCCCACGCCAAGCTCATAGCGTGAGGTCAGCAGGCTCATACGCAGTTTTTCATCAGGCTGATACACACCGCGGATGATGTCGTTTTTCAGCCAGCGGTATCCATCAATGGCCGTCGGTTGGGGAATGGCGGTCATGGTCTTACTCCTGAACGGTTTTCCCGGCCTGCGCCGGGAAAAGGTTTAATGCGTATTTTGCAACGGTGCTTTTTGCCACGATAGCAGTTTTTTCCAGCGTGACATAATAGGCACGGTGCAAATAATTCCTATGGCTAACAACCCGGTAGAGATAACTTCCAGTTGTTGAGCCGGGCGAAAGAGCATCACCACCAACACAAAGATAATAAAGGCGATTACCAGCCAGGTAAGCCACGGATAGAGCCACATTTTCAGTTTAATTTCACCGCCTCGCGCCAGCAGGATTTTGCGCATCCGCAGTTGGGAAATTGCAATCACCAAATAAACCAGCAGGGCGATGGCACCGGAGCTGTCGATCAGGAATTTGAACACCTTGGCCGGGGCGTAATAGTTGACCACCACGGTGAGGAACGCGGCACCCGTAGACAGCAACACCGCCACATAAGGCGTTTTACTCCGGTTCGTTTTACCCATAAAGGCGGGAGCATCGCCACGACGGCTCAGGGAGTAAAGCATACGCGACGACGTATACAGCGCGGAGTTCAGACAACTGGTTACCGACAGCAATATGACACAGTCCATGATCAGCTTCGCGTGTGGGATATGCAGTAACTCCAGCACCGAGCGGTAAGAGCCCACCTCTTTCAGTCCCGGCATGTTCCACGGAATCAGCGCGACGACCACGAAAATAGAGCACAGATAGAAGATGGAGATACGCCAGATAACCGAGTTGGTGGCGCGGACGATGTGCTTATCCGGGGTATCGGACTCGGCGGCGGCGATGGTAACAATCTCTGCGCCCATAAAGGAGAACATGGTGATTAGCATCGCGCTGATCACCGCGCCAAAGCCGTTGGGCATGAAGCCGCCCTGATCCCACAGGCGCGAAACTCCGCTGACCTCGGCATAGGGGTAGAAACCGCTAATCGCCACCGCGCCGAGAGTGATAAACGCCAGTATGGCAATCACTTTGCACAGCGCCAGCCAGAACTCGAACTCACCGTAATTTTTGACGCTCAGCAAATTACTGCCGGTTAATGCCAACGTGATAACCAGAGAAAACAGCCAGATAGGAATGCCTGGAACCCAGGAGTGCAGAATGATGGCGGCGATATTCGCTTCCAGCGGGATAACCAACACCCAGAACCACCAGTACAGCCAGCCGATGGTATAACCCGCCCACGGCCCGATGGCCTTATCGGCGTAGGTGGAAAAGGAACCGGTATCCGGGGTGGCAACGGCCATTTCGGCCAGCATGCGCATAATCATCACCACCAGCAATCCGGCGAACAGATAGGCCAGTAATACTGCGGGACCGGCTTCTGCAATCGCCACGCTTGAACCCACAAACAAACTTGCGCCGATAACCCCGGCAATAGACAGCATGGTGACGTGGCGTGATTTCAGCCCGCCCCCTAAATCATGTGATTGTGACACTTGCCCCATCTTTTAAACCTCTCGAAAGTATTTCACTTGGGAGAGCACCCCGGCATTCCCGCGCCGGGGCACGCGTATTTATTGTTATTGACCCTGTCTGCCGGATGGCGGCTCCGCCTTATCCGGCCTGAGGATTGCGTTTTTTATTGGTCGAATGCGGTGTTAACCCTGCTTCGCTTCGGCAAAACACTGAGCGATAATGTCCAGCCCCTGGCGGATTTGGGCATCTTCAATGGTCAGTGGGACAAGAATGCGCAGTACGTTGTAGTAAGGTCCGCAGGAGAGCAGGATCAGCCCTTTATCGCGCGCACGCGCGACGATTTCCGCGGTCAGTTTGGCGTTTGGTTTCGTGTGATCGCCGTCTTCAAACAGTTCGATTGCGATCATCGCTCCCAGCCCGCGTACATCGCCAATCTCGCGGTGGGTTTCCGCGATAGCCAGCAGGCCTTCGCGCAGGGTTTGCCCCAGGTCGTTGGCTTTTTGCAGCAGATTTTCCTGTTCGAAAATATTCAGTACCGCCAGTGCGGCGGCACAGGCAATCGGGTTACCGGCATAGGTACCGCCCAGACCGCCCGGTGGGATAGCGTCCATGACTTCGGCGCGCCCGGTCACTCCCGCCAGCGGGAAGCCACCGGCGATAGATTTGGCGAAGGTGGTGAGATCGGGCGCAACGCCCATCTGCTCCATAGCGAACAGCGTACCGGTACGGCCCGCGCCGCTCTGTACTTCATCGGCAATCAGCATGATGCCGTGCTCGTCACAAATGGCGCGCAGACGTTGCATAAAAGCAGGAGAGGCGGCGTAAAAACCACCTTCGCCCTGGACGGGCTCAATCACGATGGCGGCAACGTCTTCCGGAGCGGCATCATTTTTGAAGATACGGTGAATGCTGGCGATAGCATCGTCTTCACTGATGCCGTGCAGCGGGCAAGGATAAAGCGCACGATACACGTGGCCCGGCATCAGTCCCATTCCTGCAGAGTACGGATTTACTTTCCCGGTCAGCGACAGGGTGTAGTGGGTTCGACCGTGGTAAGCGCCGCTGAAGGCGATAGTGCCGGTTCGTTTGGTGGCGGCGCGGGCGATTTTCACCGCGTTTTCTACCGCTTCGGAGCCGGTTGTCACCAGCAGGGTTTTTTTGGCGAAATCGCCCGGCACTTTCTTATTCATGATTTCGCACAGCTCCAGGTACGGCTCATAGGCCAGCACCTGGAAACAGGTATGGGACAGCTTTTTCAACTGTGCTTCTACCGCAGAGACGATCTGCGGGTGCAGGTGGCCGGTGTTCAGCACCGCAATACCGCCAGCAAAATCGAGGAATTCACGACCTTCAACGTCCCAGACTCGACAGTTTTCTGCACGCTCGGCAAAAATAGGATGGATTTGTCCTACGCCACGGGGAACGGCGTTGCTGCGACGTTGCATAAGTTCTTTGTTGGTGCTCATCAGGTGTTCTCCAGTATTTATTTTATTAAAGGCCGATGCACATATATTTGATTTCTAAGTAGTCTTCGATGCCGTATTTCGATCCTTCACGGCCAAGACCGGAGGCTTTGATTCCCCCAAACGGGGCGACTTCGTTGGAGATAATGCCGGTGTTAATCCCGACAATGCCGTATTCCAGCGCTTCGCCAACGCGAAAGACGCGGCTCAAATCACGGGCGTAGAAATAGGCGGCCAGACCAAACTCGGTGTCATTGGCCTGAGCGATGACGTCAGCCTCGTCCTTAAACCGGAACAGCGGAGCCAGCGGGCCGAACGTCTCTTCTTTGGCGACCTTCGCGTTATCAGGCACATCCACCAAAATGGTGGGCTGGAAGAAGTTGCCGCCGAGTGCGTGAGGTTTGCCACCCGCGATAATGCGCGCGCCTTTATCCAGAGCATCGGCGATGTGTTCCTGCACTTTGGCTACCGCTTTCTCGTCGATCAGCGGCCCGGTGGTGACGTCAGGCTGCAGACCATCACCGAGGTGCAGTTTGCTCACAGCCTGCTGGAGTTTTTCGGCAAAACGGTCATACACGCCGTCCTGCACGTACAGGCGGTTGGCGCAGACACAGGTTTGGCCAGCGTTACGGAACTTTGATGCCAGTGCGCCTTCCACGGCTTTATCGAGATCGGCATCGTCAAAGACGATAAACGGCGCATTGCCGCCCAGCTCCAGCGACACTTTTTTGATATCTTTGGCGCACTGCTGCATTAACTGACGGCCAATTTCGGTTGAGCCGGTAAATGACAGCTTGCGTACCAGCGGGTTGCCGGTTAGCTCGTTGCCGACCGCGCTCGCTGAACCGGTCACCACGCTGAAAACGCCTGCCGGGATCCCGGCGCGATTGGCAAGCTCTGCCAGCGCCAGTGCGGAGTAGGGGGTCTGGCTGGCCGGTTTAAGCACCATTGTGCAACCAGCCGCCAGCGCCGGACCGGCTTTGCGGGTAATCATCGCCGCGGGGAAGTTCCACGGCGTAATCGCGGCGGTAACGCCGATCGGCTGTTTGATGACGATTAGGCGTTTGTCGGCCTGGTGGCCGGGGATCGTATCGCCATAGATACGTTTGCCCTCTTCGGCAAACCACTCAATAAAGGAAGCGGCATAGGTGATTTCACCTTTGGCTTCTGCCAGCGGTTTACCCTGTTCCAGGGTCATCAGACGGGCGAGATCGTCCTGATGCTCAATCATCAGGTTGAACCAGCGGCGCAGGATGTTGGCCCGCTCTTTGGCGGTCAGCGCACGCCAGGCGGGCAGAGCGCGGTTAGCGGCGTTAATCGCTTCGCGGGTTTCATCCGCCCCCATTTTCGGTACGCTACCTAATTGCTGACCGCTGGCGGGGTTGGTCACCGCGATGGTCTCGCCGCTGTTGGCGTCACGCCAGTTGCCGTCGATCAGTGCTTGCTGGCGAAATAAGGTTGGATCGTTAAGTTGCATAATTGCGTCCTGTCTAAATCGTTTTAACGGGTGAATGCGGCGTGTAATGTTTCCACGCTACGTGCCGCACGCAGCGTGCGTCCGGGATTACTCTGGTTCTCCAGCAGCGCATGAACTTTGCTGACAATATGCGCGCCGATAGGGATCGCCGACGTTGCTGCCGGAGAAGGCGCGTTACAGGTGTGAATTGAGCGTGGCGTGGTGACAAACAGGAAATCGTCGATTAGCTTGCCGTCCGGCGACACAGCCTGTGCCCGCACGCCTGCAGGCCAGGGCTGCAGATCCTTGAGCGTCAGACTCGGGCAGTACTTTTGTACCAGCCGCAGATAACCGCTTTTGCACAGCGAATTCTTCATTTCGCCAAGTCCTGAGCGCAGGTTGTTTTGCAGCACGCGACGAATGCCGGAAGAGCTGAGGATCTCCAGCGTATCGCTGAGCGAGAAGTCGCGTTTACGGTAGCCTTCACGTTTAAATGCCAGTACCGCGTTGGGGCCCACGGTGACGCTGCCGTCAATCATCCGGGTCAGATGAACGCCGAGAAACGGCATCGCCGGGTCGGGGATGGGGTAGATCAGATGGTTGACTATCTGGTTATGTTCTGACGCCAGACGGAAATATTCGCCACGGAACGGACAGATGATAAAGCCGGGTTCAACGCCGAGCATTTTCACTAGTCGGTCCGCCATCAGGCCAGAGCAGCTAATCAGCGTCGCTCCCTCAAATTCCTGACCCTGACGGGTATGTACGACAACGCCCGTAGCGTGCTCTTTTAGCGCGCTGACCTCAGCGTTGTAGATAATCTCACCGCCTTTGGCCTGAAATATCTTCGCCATCGCGGCGGTGACTTCGCGGTAGCTGACGATCCCGCTCGACGGAACAAAAATACCGCCCAGCCCGGTGATGTTGGGTTCACGCTCGCGAAGCTCCTGCGCATTCAGCCATTCGCGCTCAAGGCCGTTAGCGGCGGTGCGATCCCACAGCGCGCGCATGCGCTCCATTTCCAGTTCGGAGGTGGCAACCAGCATTTTTCCGCAGACGTCGTAGCGGATGCCGTTTTGATCGCAAAAGGCTTTTGTGGCGCGATTTCCGGCCAGGCAAAACTGCGCCTTCAGGCTGCCGGGGGTGTAATAGACCCCGGCATGAATTACGCCGCTGTTGTGGCCCGTCTGATGACAGGCCGGGCCGGACTCTTTTTCCAGCAGCGCGATTCTGGCGTCCGGATAGACATCAATCAGCTGCATGGCGGTCGACATGCCGATAATGCCGCCGCCAATAATCACAAAATCATACATCCGCTTTATTCCTTCGCGCTTACTGATGGGTCTGGTAGTGGTTTGTCGCATAAGCGAAATAACCACGCTGGCGCATCAGCTCGCGGCGCAGGTCAGGATGCGAGGTGAAGCGATCGCGACCGTGCAACCAGAACAGGTTGTTGATTAGCAGGAATTTACCGACTGAAACCGGAACGGAAATAATGGCCTTGCTGGTTTCCAACGCATCGGACAAATCGCTCAGCCAGACGCCTTCTTCATAATCTTTTGGCTGGACGAACTGGTCGATGTAGCGCATCACCGGGCGGCCCTGCTGGTCAACGTCAAACACCGGATGGAACACTTCCTGGCTGACGTTTTTGCTTGGCGGTGCGGCAAAGCGCATGGCGCGACGCGCCAGCGGGTGGGTAAAGTACTGATCCAGATGTTCCCAGTCGTCGAGGTGCAGCAGCAGCGAGTTACCGCCGGTCATGTTCTGCTCGTCAATCTTCATCATCAGCACATAGTCGGTGATTTCTTCGAGGTAGGTTCCGTCGTTATGCAGCTCCATTACACGGTGCGGCTGGCGCAGATAGCTGTCTGAGTTATCAACGTTTTTCACCACAAAACGGGCATAGTATTGACCGCTCATCGCATCAAAATTGGAGCGCCCGATAAGATGCGCTACCGCCGTCGCCAGCTTGACCATCTCTTCAGCCTGTGCGACATCATCCACGCCAACGGCGTTGATCAGCAGTGCGCCTTCGGCACGATCGAGCAACGTTTTCAGCAGCAAAGGCTGCAACTGATTACCGCACAGGTCGTCGAGGATCTTGCCCACTTTGAAGCGCAGGAAGGATTTGTATTCCAGTGCCTGCACCGGCCACTGCGCTACGGCTTTCAGAAATTGCTCAGTGGTCTCAGCGGAAAAAGTCAGCTCCAGCAGGCGTGGGGACTGGGCTGATGGTTTCAACGTGAAACCGCTGTAGTGCTGGGCTGGATCATCAGCGTTCGGTTTTACGGCAGTCAGTGCGTTCATCAAATCGTTCCTCTCAGCAGATTGTCAGGGAGATATGGCGCAGCTCGTTTCGTAGCCATAAATTAAAAATATCTACATTTTTGAAAAACGCGCACAGAATGAGCTTGTTTGTTTATTATTTGTGATCAAAAACAACAATTATTTAACATTATAAAGAGTGAGGTTAAGTGCGGGGAGGAGAAGGGAGGACAGGTAATGTTATTTTAAAACAAAGAGTTAATTATTCTGCCGCTGAGGGTAACTCAACGGCAGCAGCAAAGTCAGTAACCGACTTTATAAATGCGTCCGGTTTGGATGCCTTCCACGCTGCGGCGATAGGCGTTGGCAACGGTAGCGGCGGGGACGCTTTCAAAGCCTGGGAAGAAACCATCGTATGCTTCGGCGGATTCACTGAGTACGGTTGGGCTTATCAGGTTTATGCGCTGACCACGACCTAGCTCACAGGCAGCAGCGCGCACAAATCCTTCCAGCCCGGCATTGATCGTTGCCGCATTCGCCCCTTGTGCGATGGGTTCATGGGCGATAATGCCGCTAATTAGCGTAATAGAGCCGCCATCATTGAGGAAATGTTGCCCGGTTAATGCCAGACGTATCTGGCCTAACAGCTTATCCTGTAATCCCTGATTAAAGTCCTCGTCGGTCATTGTCGACAGCGGGCCAAAGAACAGGTTGCCGGTGGCGGAAACGATCGCATCTACCCGACCGACTTTTTCAAACAATGCCCCGACACTCTCCTGCGAGGTGATATCGACCTGGTAATCTCCCTGCGTGCGACCTACGCGGATCACCTCATGTTTACGGCTTAACGTTTCTGTGACTGCGCGCCCCACTGTACCGCTGGCACCAATAATGACGATTTTCATAACCACCTCCAGAATAGTGTGAGCCACTATTCTTTAATGAAAATGAAATCGGATAAACTGGCTATAAGTTAGATGATTGCTAACCAGAGGTTTGTAATATGGATAAGCTGCGCGGCATGGAAACGTTTATCGCCGTGGTGGAGAGCGGAAGCTTTACCTCCGCGGCAACAAGACTCGAGATGTCTGCGGTGATGGTGGGAAAATATATCACCCAACTGGAAGCACAGCTCGGCACGCGTCTGCTGGAGCGCAATACTCGCCGCCAGAGCCTGACCGATGCCGGGCGTGTCTATTTTGAAGAAGCCCGCCGCGTGCTGGAGCAGGTGTCGATAGCTGAGCGTTCGGTAGAGCGTCTGCGGCTGGCCCCTGCGGGGACGCTGCGCATTAGCGCGCCTACTTCTTTTGGCGCTTGCGTTATCTCGCCGTTGGCCGCTGCGTTTTTACAGGCCTGGCCTGAGGTGCGCATTGAGCTGGATCTGACCAACCGGATGGTTGATCTGGTGAATGAAGGCGTCGACCTGGCGATCCGTATTGGCGATATCCATCAGACTGATGTGGTGGCGAAATACCTGTGCCCTTACCGTATGGCGATCTGTGCATCAAAGGATTATCTTGCCCGTCATGGCACGCCCCTTACGCCAGCGGATCTGGTGGATCATCTGTGCCTGTCCCATACCGTGTGGACGGCTCGTAACGAATGGATACTGCCTGGCGTGACGGGTGAAGTCAGATGGAAGCGCGATGCGATCCTGCGCTGTAACGATGGTCATGGCCTGCGTATGGCTGCGGTAGCGGGGGCCGGACTGTTATTGCAACCGGAGGTGCTGCTGGCGCAAGAGCTGGCTACCGGGAAACTGGTTCGGATACTGGAAAAGTTTACGCCGCAGCCGCGGCCGATTCATCTACTGTGGCGACAAGATTTGCGTCCGCTGCCCAAGCTGACGCGGTTTGTTGAGCACGTACTCAGTGCCGTTCAGGAATTAAGATGAAAATGCCGGATAAGGCGCGTCAGCGCCGCTACCCGGCATATTATTAGCTGATATCCACCTGCGGTTTGCTGTTACGTTTACGAATCAGGCGTAGCACTGGCGGGACAACGATAACCAGTACCGCCATCACCAGCAGCACTTTCGCCACGCCGCTGGCCCACAGAATATCCATATTACCGTTACTGATAGACAGCGCCCGACGCAGGTTCTGCTCCAGCATTTCCCCGAGAACGAAGCCTAAAATTAACGGCGACATCGGGAAGTGCATTTTGCGCAATATGTAGCCCAGCACGCCGAGGGCAACCATCAGCACCAGATCGAAAGTGGTGCTGTGGACGGCATACACGCCCACCGCGGAGACTGCCGCGATAGCCGGTACCAAAAACCACAAGGGGATGGTCAGCATACGGGTAAACAGGCCGATCAACGGGATGTTCATCACCAGCAGCATCACGTTAGCAATCAGCAGCGCCGCAATCAGCCCCCAAACGATATCCGGCTGTTCGGTGAACATGGCCGGACCCGGGGTGATATTGTACAGCGTCAGCGCGCCCATCATCACCGCCGTGGTGCCGGAGCCCGGTACGCCGAGCGTCAGCATCGGGATAAAGGAGCCACAGGCCGAGGCGTTGTTGGCGGCTTCGGGGGCCGCCACGCCGCGTATATCCCCTTTGCCGAAGCTGTCGCTATTGCCGCTGAGCTTTTTCTCGGTCATGTAGGTGATAGCGCTGGCAATGGTTGCGCCCGCGCCAGGCAGGACGCCGACGAAAAAGCCAATCACCGATGAACGCAGAGTTGCGCCAACGCACTGCGCACCTTCTTTGGCGTTAAATAACATGCGGCCCGTTTTACGCACCAGCGTCTGGCCACTGCTGGTATGTTCCAGCATTAACAGTATTTCAGAGACTGAGAACAGCCCAATCACTACCACGATAAACTGCACACCGTCGGAGAGATGAACGCTGTCAAAGGTAAAGCGATAAACCCCGGTATTGGCGTCTACGCCGACGGTCGCAAGGCCGAGACCGATAAGCGCTGCCAGAAATGATTTCAGCGGGTTTTGCGCCATCATGCTGCCAAGGCAGGCAATGGCGAAAACCATTAAGGCAAAGTATTCCGCCGGACCGAAGGCCAGCGACCATTGGGCTAACGCCGGGGCAAACAGAATGATGCCGCCGATAGCGATAAGCGAACCAATGAAAGAGCTGACCGCCGAGATAGAGAGCGCAACGCCGCCGCGGCCTTGCTGCGCCATCGGGTAGCCATCCAGCGCGGTCATAATCGCCGCCGCATCGCCGGGAACATTCAGCAGGATGGAGGAGATACGTCCGCCGTATTCACAACCTATGTAGACCGTAGCCAGCAGGATCAGCGCAGATTCTGCAGGCAGATGCAAAGCGAAGGCCAGAGGCAGGAGGATCGCCACGCCGTTAATGGGTCCAAGACCAGGCAACAGCCCGACAATGGTACCGACAAAACAGCCAATCAGGGCGATGACCAGGTTTTCCGGCGTCATGGCCACCGCGAAACCCTGAGAAAGATAAATCCAGGTATCCATCGTTTCTCCGTTAACCCAGCCAGGCGCCGAGTGGTAAGGTGACGTCAAGCAGTCGGTCAAAGGCATACCACAGCAGAATGCCGAGTACCGCGCCGGAAATACCCGCAGCCGGAATGGTTGCGCCGAACAGCATGCCAATCACCACGGTGAGAATGGCGGTGGCGATGGGAAAACCGAGCCATTCGAAACCCCAGGCGTACATCAACAGAACAATCACCATCGTCAGCAGCTTTTGCAGCACGTGACGGCGGGGCCAACTGATGGTGTCGGGATGGCGCAACAGCAGCGCCACGGCGCATACCAGCATCAGGCTGATAATGCCAAGCGGAAAGGGACGCGGCCCAACCGGCTCATAGCTGTATTCGCTGGTGATTTGCCAGGCCACGAACAGCCCGGCTATACAGAGCAACAGCCAGATACCTGCAAAAATACGATCGCTCATCATCTTTGCCTCTGCGCTTATTTCGCCAGACCGAAGGCTTTCGCCTGCTCACGGTAATCCGTGACCTGCTTTTTCACGTATTCGTCGAGCTGCTTACCGCTCATGTTGAATTCAAACAGGCCGCGCAGATCGCGCTGCTTTTTAAACTCATCGGTCTGCTGGAGTTTGTTAAAGGCATCAACCCACCACTGATACTCGGCGTCGCTGACTTTTGGTCCAACGTAGAAGCCACGAATGATGGGCCACACGAGGTCGTAACCCTGCTCTTTGGCGGTTGGCACGTTAGCTAACTGGCCTGGCAGACGTTCATCAGAGAACACGGCGAGCACGCGGATTTTGTCGCCGCTAAGATAAGGCACCATCTCGCTGAGATCGCCGGAAACCACCTGTACGTGATTCCCCATCAGCGCGGTGACCGGTTCGCCGCCGCCCTCAAAGGCCACATAGCGCATCTTGTGTGGATCGACGTTGGCTTTTTGCGCCAGCAGCGCCGACTTCATCCAGTCCTGACTACCGATAGAGGCGCCTGCGCCAATGACCACGCTGTTAGGATCTTTCTCCATTGCCGTCAGCAGATCTTTCAGCGTTTTCCATGGTGAGTCCTGGCGTACGGCAATCATGCCGTAGTCAGTGCCCACACTTGCCAGCCAGCGGACATCATCAACGCCGTAGCGACCAAACTTCCCTTGTGACAGGTTCAGCAGCGAGCCGCCGGAGAATGCCACTACGGTACCCGCTTCAGCCGGACGTTGCGCGACGATCGCGTTATAGGCCACGGCGCCAACGCCACCGGGCATGTAGGTTACGCGCATTGGTTTTTCGATAGCGCCGGTTTCCATCATGCTCACTTGAATCAACTTACAGGTGAGATCGAAACCACCGCCGGGTTTAGCAGGGGCGATACATTCTGTGCGCGATGGCGCTTGTTCCGCCAGAACAGAGGTACTCATCAGTAAAATGCTTGCAGTAAGGGTACGAACTAACTGTTTTTTCATTGTTTATCCTCACGCCGGAAAACCGGATTTTCGGGTACGGAAGAAGATTTTTGTGATTATGTGAGCCGATGTGTAGCAGTTCGGTTGCGTGATTGTTAAAACATTAACCTTTCAATTCCCTTTCAATGCGGCAGAAACTTTACAGGATGTGATATGCGTCTCTTATTAGCGGAAGATAACCGTGAGTTAGCTCACTGGCTGGAGAAAGCGCTGGTGCAAAACGGTTTTGCCGTCGACTGCGTTTTTGATGGCCAGGCGGCCGACCATCTTTTACATAGCGAAACGTACGCGCTGGCGGTGCTGGATATCAATATGCCGGGACTGGATGGTCTTGACGTCGTTCAGCGCCTGCGCAAACGCGGGCAGACGCTTCCTGTGCTGCTGTTGACGGCGCGCAGCGCGGTGGCCGATCGGGTGAAAGGATTGAACGTCGGGGCCGATGATTATCTGGCAAAACCGTTTGAAATCGAGGAGCTGGATGCCCGGCTGAGGGCTTTGCTACGCCGCAGCGCGGGGCAGGTGCAGGGCATACAGCAACTGGGCGAACTGGCGTTTCACGATGAGGGCTATTTTCTGTTGCAGGGGCAGCCGCTGGCGCTCACGCCGCGCGAACAGGCATTGCTGACGGTGCTGATGTACCGTCGATTGCGACCGGTTTCGCGTCAGCAGTTGTTTGAACAGGTCTTCAGTCTAAACGATGAGGTCAGCCCCGAAAGCATTGAATTGTACATCCATCGTCTGCGTAAAAAGCTACAGGGAAGCGATATGCGCATCGCCACGCTACGCGGGCTGGGCTATGTGCTGGAGCGTAGCGATGAAGTGGGTTAAACCCCAATCGTTGTACCTGCAACTGCTGATGTTTCTGGGTTTGCCGCTCATGTTGTTGTGGGGACTGTCGGCATTTAACAGCTATGTCAGCGCGCTACAGGCGGCGACGCAGGCGTATGACCGGACGCTGCTCTCGTCTGCCAGAACCGTCTCCGAGCGACTGGTGGTGCACAACAAACAGCTGGAAGTGAATGTGCCGTGGGTGGTGCTGGACAGCTTTGAGCTGAATATGAACGACAGGTTGTATTACAAGGTGGTCGATCCGGCGGGGAAGGTTATCTCAGGTTATGACGATTTACCTGCGATGCCGCCTGCGACATCGCGTACGCGGCTTTATCCGGCGCTGGCGTGGTTTTATCACACTGAATATCGCGGGGAGGCAATTCGCGTGGCGCGTCTGCTGCAGCCCGTCAACGAGGGCGGCATTATCGGCATGGCCGAGATTTATGTCGCCGAAACGCTGCAATCGCGACGTTACCTGGCGCGACAGCTGCTGTTTTCCTCGTGGGTTTCGCAAGGGCTGCTGGTGCTGCTCACGCTGGTGCTGGTCGGCTGGCTGCTGCGTCGGGTGTTACGCCCGATGCGCCAGTTGTCATCGCTGATGGTGCGTCGCGAGCCTGGGCTGCTGACGCCGCTGCCGGAGCTGCTGCCGTGGTCGGAAACCCGTCTGTTGATTGTGGCATTCAACCGTTATCTGGACCGACTTCGCGGCCTGATCTCTCGCCAGGAGCGCTTCAGCGCGGATGCTTCCCATCAGCTTAAAACGCCGCTGGCGGTGCTAAAAACTCAGGCGGCGGTGGCCCTCGCCAGCCAGCAGCCGCAGCAATGGTATGAGAGTCTGCAAGCCATGAGCTCCACGCTGGACAACACCATTCAACTGACGGAAAGGCTGTTACAGCTGTCGGCTGTGAAGCGCAAAGAGCAAGGAGAAAGGCACTTCTCGCCGGTTAATTTGTATGAGGTGGTGCAAAGCAGTTGTTTCACGCGACTGGCGCAGGCGCGCAGTAAAGGGATCGATCTGGGCTATGAAGGGGAGCAGGATGCGGTGTGGATTGAGGGCGATGAAGTCCTGCTTGGCGAACTGTGCGGGAATCTGCTGGATAACGCACTGAAATACACGCCGCCGCATGGTGTGGTAACCGCCCGTCTGCTGCGAAAAGGAGAGGCGGTGGTGCTGGTGGTTGAAGATAGCGGGCCGGGTATCGATGAGCAGATGGTGCACCAGGCGCTGCTACCGTTTCATCGCCTTGATAACGTCGGTAATGTCCCTGGCGCCGGGATAGGCCTGGCGCTGGTCAACGACATTGCTCGTCTGCACCGCACGCACCCTCAGCTATCACGGAGTGAAACATTAGGCGGGTTAAGCGTACGACTGCGGTTTTTATGCCTGGTGCGAGACGCGCAGGACGATCAGCATCGTCCTGCGCCTGTTATTTAAAGGTCACCGTCGCATTGACAGGGATACTAAATGTGCCGGGTTGGGGAGGATTCTTCAGCCAGAACAGGGTTGCCATGAACTCTTTGCGTCGGCTGTCGCTCTGGTTGGTAAATGCGCTGCTGGCAAAATCGATACGGTTGCCGCTGATAATGTCCCCGGAGCCGGGGTGTGCAGCATCCTGGAGCGTCACGCCGATATCTGGCGTACCCTGACCGGTAAAAACTGCGCCGCTGTTGCTTGTGGTGCCGGTAAACGTTACCGCGTAGTTGATGCCGCGACATTCATGCTTCCCGGCGGCTTCTACGGCAATAACGGCAAACTGTTTACTGTGGCTGTTATCTTTTCCCACTTTTGCTTCGGTAATGCTGATCCTGCCAAATTCGACGGTATCCGTTCCTTTGTCAGAGCTGATAGAGACGATCGGTTCGCAGTTGATATAACTGATGTTATTCAGGCCATTAAGCGCGGGGCCAAAGTTTTTTGCCGGATTGCTGGTGGAGCAATGCGAACCGCAGGCGTTAATGCTGCCAATACCGTCGACGACGAAAACTTTGTTGATGGTGCGACCGGCCAGCGCAGGCAAAGGATCCGGGAGTTTTCCGGTAGCGACCAGACTGAGGTTAAAGGTGAAAGAAAATGTTTGTGGGCGCGCCTGGCAGTCACTGGTATGGCTGTGGTTATTAGTGCTGCAGTAGTTGTCTGAACGTGTTCGGGGCAACGTTGCCTGATATTGGGTGGTGACGGCCTGGGCGCTTTGATCGTAGGGGCGACCATCAATGCTCACCACCAGTTTCATATTGGTTCCCTGCAGAAAATGCGCAAACTCATGATCAGGGTCGATGTAGATTCTGGCGGCTTCGCCGTGGGGCATATAATCTGTGTCGCGGCAAGTGACGCTAACGGTTTGTGGATTGGACACCCAAACGGTGTCCCCAGCGGTGGTACTGTGGCTGATTTTAATGGGATCAACGTGTACGGAGACGCTGTTTGCTGTACAGGTAACCGCATAGCTTGCACTACTGAATATCGGCAAACAAAGCAGCACCACGAGTTTAACTATTTTTAACGGATTCATTGATTGCACCTTACGAGCCGACGCACTGGGCGGTAATTTGTGTATATCCGATTTTCTTCACCGGCTGGTTATGGTTATCCGGCATTTGAATAAAGCAGTGTTCATTTGCATGGGAGCCCCAGCGCACTTCCAGGCGAGAATTGTCTTCCACGCCGCTGGCATACAGTGCGCCATGCATACCGACCAGACCGTGGCTACGACCTTTGGTATCTCGTACGTTCGCGCCGACCGGGGGGGCAATGTTGCCGGGCATGACGGCATTGACCAGATAGTTGCGGCCGCTGAAGGTTTCAAACACCACTTTGCCGATGGCTTTCTCTGTTGGAACAATTTTTTTCTGTGCCTGCGGAATATCCAGCCCGGCACCAATATCAGCGGTATTCAGACTCACCACGTTGTAATGCCATGCGTCTGCGGCGGTAAGGACCGCATAGCCGTTACCGTCAATTGCCACGCCATTTTGTTGCTGGATATGGACACCGTTGGCATTTTTGGCTTCGACCAACACCATGGTGTCGCCAGGAGAGTGCATGAGCGTCACGCCGCCTTCGTGCAGCATTGCCCCGCCGCTGATGCCCATATTCATATTCTGGTAGTTGCGTCCTGCGCTGTAGCCCCCCTGAACATTCATCTTGTCGCCTTGCCAGGCGGCGTTAACCCCGGCAGAGGAATCCTGTCGATCGGTGGTACTGCCCTGAACGCCCCAGCTCAGACGATCGTCAAATGCTGTATTGCTGTAGCTGGTGGAGTAGCTGTCGCCATTCTGCTGGCTATGCATGATGTTGGTGGAGACAAAGCCGCGGCTATCCATGAAATCGAATGGAATGGAAAGCGTCAGGTTGATACTGCGGTCCTGGTAGTCGTACTGGTTACGGGTATCCTGTACATAAACGCTCCAGTTGATTTTCCCCAGTGTATCGTTGTAACCCAGCTGTATCGTGCGGTCGTGACTCCCGTTGTGCCAGTAGTTTTGCTGGCTGGCGCTGACGTAAAGAGAGGCGTTATCCCACAAACGCTGGTTAACAGAGACCTCAAAACGTTGGCGGCGATTATTGTAGTTAGTGGTGTAGTAATGCTTTTTGTTGTGCTCTTCGCCAGGAAAACGCAGCTGTTGATTCGGGTCGTCATAGGCGATGTCGTAATAGCCCGAGGACCAACTGTTATGCTCGTTAATGGTGTCGCTAAAGCTGTAATAACCGGAGGTATTGTAGCGGTAGCCTACCAGACGGAAATCCGTACCGTACTGGTTCAGCGATTTGGAGTATAAGAAACGGTAACTTTGTCCTGTGGACGTATCTCCACTGGCAAGCTGCGCTCTGGCGGTAGTGATATCGAAAGAGATCGCGCCGAACTGGTGCAGATCCTGAGCGATCCCGGTGGCAATCGCATTATAGCTTTCTGCGGTCAGGAAACCACCGTACAACGTGGAGCCAAAGCTGAGACCATAACTCAATGTGCCTTGAACAAAGCGGGGCCGCCAGCCGCCGCTGTAACCGTCGCGGTATTCCCCTGCCGTAAACTGAAAGCGGTTGTTACCTGCACGCAGCATGTTCGGGACCGCCGAATAAGGCACAGTGAAATTACGCCGACTGCCATCGGCTTCAATAACGCTGACGTTCAGGTCGCCGCTTTGGTTGCTGGGGTTAATATCGTCGATGTCAAACGCGCCTGGCGCGACGTTTTTACTGTAAATCAGATAGCCATTTTGACGGATTTCGATTGTGGCATTGCTATTGGCGACGCCGCGAACGACTGGCGCAAAATCGCGTTGGCTATCAGGCAACATGTTTTCATCGCTGGTGAGCTGTGCCCCGGTAAACTGGATGCTGTCAAACACATCGTCGTCCGTATAGGTTTGCCCGAAGCGCAAGCGGCTACGCAGCGCAATAATATTACGTTCCACCCACGTGGAAACCGCTTGCCATTGACGACCTGAGCCGCTGGCATAGCTGAAAGTAGACTGGTTGCGAAAATGCCATCCCGCCAGGTTTATACCGTTGGCAAAACTGGCAAAAACAGAGTCATGATCCTGGCCCTGTTCAATCAGGTGCGTCGTATTGGCGTTGTAGCCGACAAAAGCGGCATTAATCCCATCGTCATAGGCCGATTCAGGCACGGCGTCATGCGCAGTCGAAAGCAGAAACGCTTCCGGCACTGAAATATCAATGCGCTGGTAGTTTGCATCTGCCGTCAGGCGGCTGTTTGCGATCAGAGCCGTGAGCTCCACGCAGGTATCGGCGTTACCTTCGGGGATTTTAATCCCGTATTTGCGCAGATCGTCCGCGCTCAGGCAAGGTTGCGGCTTGCCTTGTGGTTTACGTCTTTTAAAGTCAACATTGCGCGTTTCGACGAAGCTATGGTCAAGATATATATCGTATTCAAACGTGCCTTCGCTAAGTCCGTCATTACGGGCTATTTGCACTACGGAGGTAATATTTTGCGTACCATGTACAAAACGGGTATTAAACTGCGGCGTGCTGCTGGCGTATGCAGGTATGCACACGGCCAGCGTTGACAGCGTAAAGAGGGTGTACCGTTGCGGGTGCTTATTTTTTTTCATCATGTGCAACCCCAACTCAATTGCAAGATACCGGGACGTTATTAACCGCGTTAGTGCCGCCGTAATCATCTACCCAGCTAAAACCGATATGGCTGACTTTTTGCTGTGACAACGCAAACGTGCGTTCGCCATGCGGATTAATCATGTCGGCATCAATGTTTTCGCCGTTAATATGTAATTGCGTCAGGGAGATATGTAACGGCGTCGCATTGACCGTCCGCAGAGTATGACCGTGGCACTGCCACTGTAATTTCTCAACGGCTTCAGGTAGCGTCATATTCAGCCCAACAGGGCGATAAAATAGTTTGATGCGAATACGCTGCGCCAGCTGTAAGGTATTTTCTTCATTCTCGATGGTGGGGATTTCCTGCACATTAATCCACACTACAGATTCAACATTCTCAGGAAAGCCATTGCCCTGATAAATAGCTCGCAACACGGCTGATTTATGGCCGTCAAGTTTCAGGATCGGAGGCGTAATTAACATTGGCAGATTGGCAGGTGTCTCATCCGGATTACCATTATCCAGCCACGTCTGTACCATATATGGCTTGTCTGTATTATTGTTGACGTCAAACATCGCCGCTTTATCGTTCTCATTATAAATAACGCGTGTTTGACCCAAATTAATTGCGCTGTGAGCGGTGCTAACCACACACAGCAACAGGTAAAAGAATATTTTATTCATCAGGTGCACTTTCCAGGTTCAGGGAAGAGTGCCATCCATAGCAATCAACGTCCGTTATTTATAAATGACGGTGTAATTCATATCCGCAGTGATCGTGCCAGCCGCAGGCAGCGTTGCGCCAATTTGCTGATATTTGGCGACCAGATCGATTTGTGCATCGCCATTATGATCTGGTGTTAATATCACCTCATTACTACCTGAAGCGAAATTAAGGGCATGACCCGCTTGATCCACTTCGATGCCAACATCGGTGGCAGGAGTCGAACCACGAGTCGCTTGCAGAAGTGCTGCGTTACTGCCAGGGGTTTTACCAGTAAAGACCACCACATAGCCGCTTCCTCCAGTTACCCCACTACAGCCGCTAAATTGCAACGTAAACGGAGTATTACCGGTGCTAGAGCCCGCGCCGCTAAATAGCTGGTTGGTAACTTGTGGCAATGCCACTGTTTTACCTGGCTGGTTTGCTGTGCTCACCACGCAGGTACTGGCAACAATTTCTCCGGTAAAATGGACCGTCGCGGTGGCTTTAGAACCTGTTGCGGCAGTGGTAACGTAATTCGCTGCTGCGCCAGCATTAGCGGCAAACAAAGCGACCAGTACACTGCTGGTAAGTGCAGTTTTCATCATCATAACTCCGTTAAATTTATTATTTACCCAGAAAAGTACTTGTCAGAGGCACAGATTCAGCTGGAGTTCATCAACGTCAAAAAATGATGTAGGACTTCATTTGAAAGAAATGATTAACGTGCGTAAATTGCTCAACAAGTAATCCGGCGCGGATATTATTTATTTGCGAAAAATAAGTAAACAAAATTTTTTGGCATCATTGAATGGCTTTGGAAGGTGTTTTTATATATATCTTAACAAAAGTGTATACATTGTTATCAATAATTCGTTGGGGCGATTTACGCTGCTTTTAACAAAATTTTAATGCTGTCATTTATTCTCTTCTCTTTATTTTAAATCGATATGTTGGTAAGCGCTGAAAATTCTGATGTTAAAGGTGTGTTCATGCAGAATGTTGACATTAGTAATATGTAACACGCATTTTCTCAATGATTGGCTATCGTTTTAATTGAAGTCATGCTTGCCGCTTCATCTCCTCGGATTTGCTACAATTATTTAAACTAAATTTTTTTTATTATTCGTTTTTTTTTGAATTTTGAGCGTGAAAATGAAAGCAATCCCATACTCCTCGTAAAGTACCTTATTTATAATAAGGTTGCTAATCATTGCTTTGTAAATGTGTTACTAAGTTATTTTTATGGTGGGAATTATAAATACACTTATTGATTTCTTCTGTCGCTCTCCAGGACTCTCATCACTGACCGTAGCGCAACGAGGTTTGGACAAAGTATTGCTTTTTGTAAGGTTAACCCGTTGTCAGGCGCTCATCATGTGATTCTAGCCACTAGTAGCTTATGAATTGTGATCTGTCAATGACGTTTATGTTGCAATTAATCATGTTTTTCAAGGATGAAATTAAAAAATATTACCAATAAATAGTCATCTAAATCATTGGGTTGCATTTGTATGGTGCGAAACCCATCACATTGTATTACATTGTTTTTTACATTTACTGACAGTGTGCCATTGCGTTTTTAAGACTTGTGATATAATTAGCAACATAAATGAGAAAAAAACAATTAAAGATCAATAAATAATGGGCTGAGATATGCTTAAAAAATCGCTAAAGATTAGCAGCCAGGGATATCCAGTCTTTTTAAAACTGGTCGATTTCATTGTAATCAATGCGACGTTAATTTTTAGCGCCCATCTGTTAGGTCTGGCACCATTTAACACCATTGCCATTCTGAGTATTCTCTTCTCAGTCTTTTTCTTACTGTTTGCTGAATACATTAAAATGTATCAACAAAAGATTAAGACGATCGGTTTACGTAATCAAAAACGGTTGGTTTTTTGTACGCTACTGGCAATTTTTCTGAACGAACTGGTCAGCATGACGGTGGCTGAACCCGAGTCTCTCGGCTACTTAGGGAAGGTGCGAACAAGTTCCTGATATGAGATCATCATATTCATCCGGAGCGCATCCCAGAGGGACATCATGAGCCATCAACTCACCTTCGCCGATAGTGAATTCAGCACTAAGCGCCGTCAGACCCGAAAAGAGATTTTCCTCTCCCGCATGGAGCAGATTCTGCCATGGCAGAATATGACCGCTGTCATCGAGCCGTTTTATCCCAAGGCGGGCAATGGCCGACGGCCCTATCCGCTGGAGACCATGCTGCGTATTCACTGCATGCAGCATTGGTACAACCTGAGCGACGGTGCCATGGAAGATGCCCTGTACGAAATCGCCTCCATGCGCCTGTTTGCCCGATTATCCCTGGATAGCGCCCTGCCGGATCGCACCACCATCATGAATTTCCGCCACCTGCTCGAGCAGCATCAACTGGCCCGTCAATTGTTCAAGACCATCAATCGCTGGCTGGCCGAAGCAGGCGTCATGATGACCCAAGGCACTTTGGTGGATGCCACCATCATTGAGGCACCCAGCTCTACCAAGAACAAAGAGCAGCAACGCGATCCGGAGATGCATCAGACCAAGAAAGGCAATCAGTGGCACTTTGGCATGAAGGCCCACATTGGTGTCGATGCCAAGAGTGGCCTGACCCACAGCCTGGTCACCACCGCGGCCAACGAGCATGACCTCAATCAGCTGGGTAATCTGCTTCATGGAGAGGAGCAATTTGTCTCAGCCGATGCCGGCTACCAGGGAGCGCCACAGCGCGAGGAGCTGGCCGAGGTGGATGTGGACTGGCTGATCGCCGAGCGTCCCGGCAGGGTAAAAACCTTGAAGCAGCATCCGCGCAAGAACAAAACGGCCATCAACATCGAATACATGAAAGCCAGCATCCGTGCCAGGGTGGAGCACCCGTTTCGCATCATCAAGCGGCAGTTCGGCTTCGTGAAAGCCAGATACAAGGGGCTGCTGAAAAACGATAACCAACTGGCGATGTTATTCACCCTGGCCAACCTGTTTCGGGTGGACCAAATGATACGTCAGTGGGAGAGATCTCAGTAAAAACCGGAAATAACGCCAGAAATGGTGGAAAAAATAGCCTAAATAGGCTGATTCGATGTGTTTGCGGGAAAAAAATCGGCCCAGATCCGCGAAATTTTAATCAGCGAGTCAGCTTGGGAAGAAATGACCTGCTTATTCGCACCTTCCTTAGACAAACTGCCTTCCCCCTTTTATTCAGCGATTATTTACTGGTACTTCATCCCATTACCTTTTCTTTATTACATTCGCTTTTTCATTTTTAAATATTCAACGAAAAAGAGTATGCGCGTGGCGATTATTGGTCTGACTGACAATGGTCTGGCGGCAGAAAACGCGTTAATGGATGAATACGCTAATATCACATTAGATCTGGCTTTTTATGATGAGCGCGCCTTATCCCGCTGTGGCGATATCGTCGATAAGGTTAAAAGCCCCTTTCGTGGGCCGGTGATCAATCTGGTTGAGGAAGCCCGGCAGGGAAATATAGACGAAATCTACATCGCTTTACCGATGGTAGCTTTACAACGCATTCGTCATTTTTTGGCGATGATGTCAGACACCACCGTAGATACGTATATTGTTCCTGACTTCTACACCTACAGTAACAACATGTCCAAGCTGCGCTCCATTCACAACCTGCAAACTATTGGCATTTTTAGTTCGCCGTTTGAAGGGGCGGGGTCGTTTATCAAGCGGGCGGAAGATTTGGTGCTTGGCAGCATCATTATGGTGATGATTTCTTCGCTGATGTTGGCCATTGCCATTGGAATCAAACTCACTTCCCGCGGGCCAGTCTTTTTCAAACAAGATCGGTATGGTCTTAGCGGGCAAAAAATTAAGGTCTGGAAGTTTCGCTCGATGCGCGTTATGGAGAACGCCGATACGGTTATTCAGGCCACTAAAAACGATCCGCGGGTAACCAAGTTTGGTAGTTTCTTACGCCGCACCTCACTGGATGAACTGCCGCAATTTATCAATGTATTGCAGGGAAGTATGTCGATTGTCGGTCCCAGACCTCATGCGGTTACGCATAATGAGCAGTACCGTAAACAGGTCGAAAATTACATGATCCGCCATAAAGTTAAGCCTGGGATCACCGGGCTTGCGCAGATCAACGGTTTCCGCGGGGAAATCGATGCGCTTTATAAGATGGAAAAAAGGGTTCAGTACGATATTGAGTACATTCAAAACTGGTCTTTATGGTTGGATATAAAAATTATTATTAAAACTATTTTCAAAGGATTTATCGGTAAGAATGCATACTAAATTACTCGTGATTACCGGAATCGTGATATCGCAGCCCGTATGGGCTGATTTAACACCGAAATCACACATTGGCTTTGCGGGGATCGACTTCCAGGGCAAGGTCGCTGTGGACTATGGTTATAATGATAACGTGTCTTATCAGCCACATAGCAGAGATGCTATCGGTTCCTCGTTTCAGAGCGCAGCGCCCGTTTTGAGTATGATCGGAGAGCGCGGTCAGGATAAGTATTTACTGATGTACTCCGGTGATTATCGTAACTACTCAAGCGATTCCGCTGATAACTATAACGATCATTTTTTCCGTTTTAACGGTGCCTGGCGCTATGGGCTCAAGCACGGCTTAACACTCAATCTGGAGGATACGCTTGGGCACGAATCCCGCGGTCGAGGGATCACTGAGGGGTTTCTACCGGGTCAATTCGAGCAGTATGGGATTAAATCTCCGCTGACGACGAATTTTATTAACAGTGAATTGCGCTACAGCTATGGCGCGCCGGATGGGCGCGGGAAAGCGGAACTGGCGTTGTTATACAAAAAACTGACGTTCGGCAATACGTCTGACGCCCAGGAGAGTAGTGAAGATTTCTACAATTACATTCAGGAACAGGAATGGCACGAAAATAGCCTGGTGGCAGAAATTTTTGACCAATACACATCCAGAACGCGTTTTCGCTATAGCTTTATTACTAACCAGCGTCACTATGATAACAACTCAGAAAAAGACACTAATGAGTATTATTTACTGTATGGCCTGAAGTCACAGTTGACGGGAAAAACCAATGTCGACATGAATATTTCATGGTTGTACAAGACATTTGAAAACAACGCAAACTCGCATGATTTTAATGGTCTAAACTGGGATATAAAAGGGGAGTGGAAGCCGTTACAGCAGTCTGTTTTCACGGTGCACTCAGCGCAAAGCATTAAAGACCCATCGGAAGTTGGGGGATATATTTTAGTCACCCAGTATGGTCTTTCTTACCAGCATTTCTGGTTAGGCAACCGTTTCTCTACCTTGCTGGATTACTCATACACTTCAGAAGACTATAAAAAACAGAATAAAGATCGGCATGATAAAGATGGGGTATTTAGCGTAACCATGAGCTATGACTACACGCCGTCGGTCAATTTTGAGATTAAATATCAAATAGATACGTTGAATTCGAATAAGGATACTGATTCGTTTTATATCGGTCCCAACGACAATCAGGAAGTCATCAGAACGTTGGGTTATGATAATTCTATGATTATGCTTAAAGCTAAGGTTCAGATCTAAAATGAAAATAATAGAACTGTGCGCGGTTTTGCTATTCAGTATCCTGATGGTCGGATGCACAACGTCCAGCCCGAGATTAATGGACGATCCTGCTACTGTTCAGCAGGATTACCGACTTGGGGCTGGGGATACTGTCAATATCGCTGTTCATGGTCAACCCGATATGACGATGCGGTTTATTTTGGATAAGAGTGGGGAGATTAATTTCCCGTTTGTTGGTGCTCTTATATTAAAAGATAAAACTGTTGAGCAGGTGACTAGCGAATTAACTCAACGCCTGACTGGAGATTATTTTACTACTCCGATGGTGACGGTGAGTATTGCCGAGTTCCGTAAATACTATGTTTCTGGCGAGGTGAAAAGTCCGAATGGATTCGCTTATGAGCCAGGGCTTACCGTCGAGAAATCTATTGCGCAGGCGGGGGGATTTACAGATCGTGCTGACCGTCAAGATATCAACATTCGCCTGTCAGGTAGCAATCAGCTACTTGAGAATGTTGATTTAACGCACTCTGTTCATCCTGGGGATGTCGTGATTATTGGCATGGGGTTCTTCTGACGATGAAACTATCAATAGTGGAAAACGGCAAAAAACGAGAAAGCACTGTTGAATTCTCCCGCTTTGCCAAAGCGCTGAAAAAGAACGCCTGGAAAATCGCGCTGGCCGGTATCGTTGCCGGGGTCGTGGCTTATCCGTTAATCAGCATGATGTCCTCAAAGTATGTATCAACGGCGACGGTGCTGATTAAGGCGCAGGCCGATAACGTTTCTCCGTTCCCACAGGTTGATGGTTTCGATTCAACGCGCAGTGGTTACTACGAAACGCAATATGCGTTGATGCATTCACGAATTGTGCTCGAGCAAGCCGTTCGTGATATGAGGCTGGATGAAAACCCGGCATTTACCGGGGAAAAAGCCGATGCTCAGGGCGCTGATAGCAGTGAAAGTCGGCAACTGAGAATGGAGCTGGCGCTGAAAACGTTGTCGAAAAACCTGAATGTCATCGGTATTCGGACAACGAACCTCGCCTCTATTACCTATGAATCGACTTCGCCCCAGGTTGCGGCTGATATCGCCAACGGCGTCGCGCAGGCTTTCATCAACTATACGCTGGAGCAAAAGCGTCAGAAAGTAGAGAAAGCCCGCGAACTGAATTATGAAAAAATGGAAGAGGTTCAGAAGTCGATAGCGAAGCAAAAAGAAGAGATGGAAAGCTATCTGAAAAATGCCGGGCTGTTGACCTTTCGCGGTATCGATGGTTTTGAAACCGAGCAGTTAAGTATCGTGACCAATCGTCTGGCCGACGCCACCCAACGTCGTGTTGCCGCTGAATCCGTTTATAACGAAGTGAATGGAGCTGGGAAGTCCGCCGAGAGCGTTATCTCGCTGCCTTCGGTCTCTAACCACGCTCAGATTCAGGATCTGCGCATTGCGCTGATTCAGGCGCAGCGTACGTTGTCTGAACTGCGCAAAGTTTATGGGCCAAAAAACCCCGCCATTTTAAAAGCAGAGGCCGATGTTCAGTCGATCCAAAGCCAAACAGGACGGGTGTTGGGTGAGCTGAAAGTCGGCTTACGTCAGCAATATCTGGCGGCGCTGGTGGATGAAAAGAACTATCAGCAACAGGTGGAACAGCAGAAAGAGATCTTCCAGAAAATGGCGTCAAAACGGGATGCCTGGAACGGCCAAAAACTGTCGTTAGATAAAATGGAAGACCTGTATAAATCGCTCTATCAGCGTACTCAGGAGCTGTCGCTGTCCGGCGTGAATGCCGATGCGGTGTTATACGATCCCGCAGTTCCCGCATTAAAACCGGCGAAGCCGAATAAATCACTGCTGTTGGTGATGGTGGTCATGCTGGTGGTCGTGTTCAGCATCATGTATTTCATTGTCAAAGCGGCGATGGATAACTCAATCGCCAGCCTGAGTCGCATGAAAAAGCGCCTCAACGTTACCCCGCTGGGCGAAATCCGTCGTTTTAGTGGAACCTCAGGGCGTGCGCAAGTGCGGGACATGATCCTGAAGAACCCGCTGAATGCCGATATTGTGCACGGTATCCGTACCCGGATTATGCTGGATAATCGTCCATTACAGACGCTCGCCGTGGCATCGACGGAACACGGTGATGGGCGTTCTTTGTTGGCGAATCTGTTAGCGAACTCCTTTAGTTTTGACCAGAAAACGCTGCTTATTGATGCGGATTTCTTTAATACGGGCGGGCTTTCTTCTGAACTGGCATCACCTACATCCGCAGGCCTGGCTGAGCTGCTGCGCGGAGAGACTCAGCTGGAACAGGCGCGGATCACGCTCAGTGATAATCTCGACTTTATTGCGCACGGCAAGAGCACCATCTCTTCTTTACTGATGTTGTCGTCGGAGCACGTTGAACCCTTAATGCGCGAACTGAAATCGCATTATCAGCGCATCATTATTGATGTTGCTGCTGTGAATCAGAGTCAGGATGTTCAACTGATCAAACGTGCAGTCGATGGGGTTGTTTTCATTGTGAAAGCCGGGGTGGAGTCGGCGGGACACATCGCCAGCGCGCTGGATAAGATTGAGGAAAATAACGGCGTGGTGATTGGCGCAGTGCTCAATGCGGTTGAAGAAAAAGATCTTGAAACCCAGGAGGGTCTGCGTTCACTTAACTTCAGTACCGATCAACTGATGACGACGCCAGGCCGGGTATGAGTCTACTGAAGAGCGCTTCCACGATAGCCGGTTCATCAGTCATCTCGCAGTTGATTGGTGCGCTGTCTATCTGGTTGATTTCACACAAGTACGATATGGCTGAGGTAGGGCTTTATGCGCTCAATTACAGCATCGCCGTAGTGGGCGCGCAGGTGTGTACCTTTGCATCGCAGCTTTTAATTCCAAAACAGCACGACGACGAACTGGTACAGAACGTCGTTTTTTGCCTGATCCAAAGCACGATCATTGCCTTACCGTACGCCGTACTGACAGCGTGGCTGTTTCACCAGAACATCCTGTTCCTCTATTTGCTGACGCTGGCGACGGCGTGGGTTTTAATCTCGGAAAACCTGTCGCTGCGCACGGCCAATTTTCGTTTTTTGATTTTCCAGCGCATCTCTGTCTCTGTGGTGGTATTACTTTCGGTTCTGGTTACGCATCAGGTGCAACTGTTTTATTGGTCATGGGCCTGCGCGACGATGGTGCTGACCATAAGCTGTATTTTGCATTCATTTGATATTCGTTCCGTGGCGGCCAGACATTTGCGACCTGCCAGTAACTGGCATTTTTTCAAACAAAATATCCATCACATTACCAAAGTCGGTAGTGCGGAAGTGCTGGCGATGGCTAGCAGCAATTTGCCGATTATGTTGATTAACTTTTGGTTCTCGGCGCTGACGGCAGGTTATTTTTCCGTGGTTAGCCGCTTTTGCCTGGCGCCGGTGGTGATCATCGGCAACGCAGTGCGCAATACTATTTTTTCCAAGTGGTCTATCGACTTCAGAAATAACACCTTTAATTATCAGGAATATACCAGGGTACGGTTGCTACTGTTGGTTCTGGGGGTTATCTGTACTCTCGGGGTGTTTATTTTCTATCCAATAGTGATGCGTCTGGGCTTTAGCGAAGACTGGATTAACTCCATTGAGACGTCGCGCTACATGTTGCCCTATTTATTCCCGGCGCTGGCGATAAGCCCTCTGACGGTGATTGAGCTTATTTTTGGTTCCCACCGCTATTTTCTGCGTATCCAACTGGAACAGCTGGCGATTGTGTTATTCGCATTTGTCGTCATTCCCTATTTTCATAAAGATTATGCCACGTCGGTTATCCTGTTTTCTTCACTGACATTTATTCGCTACGCCTTCATTTATCTGAAAATGAATAAGCGAGCCAATCTTCTGAAAGACAAGCCGGTGATACTATGACGCTGAATACCGGATACTATTTACAGGTTTTTAGCTTTGTCACGCTGATCCTGTGTGGCCTGGTGCAATACTTTACCGGCATGCAGTCGGTGCTGTGGATCCCCTTTTTCCTGACCCTGTTGATGGTGGGATTATTGGTGATGCAGACGCGTGATGGCTCGCTGCAGCTGGATGCGCAGGAGACGATTGTCCTGGCGTTGTATTTTTCGTTTCTGATACTGGCCGGAACATCGACGCTGATTCAGGGCGGGATCACCGTCGCGATTGTGGCATTTAAAAATGAAATCGCATTGTCACTGGTGATGATCTGTTTGCTGCTGGGATTTTGCCGGGAGTCGCAGATTTACCGTGCAACGCGCTATCTGTACTGGGTGTTTTACGCGCAAATCCCGGTAATGATTTATCAGGTTTTGCTGGTCGTTCCCCAGCGCGTTGCGGTGCGTGGCGAAGATGAGAAATGGGACTCCGTGGTTGGTACGTTTGGCGGTGACCCCATGGGGGGCGGTAACACTGCTGCGATGGGCCTGTTTTGCCTGTTGATTATGTTGTTAAAAGTCTCTGAGTATAAGCACGGGTTGACCACGTTCAAGTCCATGGCGTTGCACATTGTTCTTGGGATCGGGCTATGTATTATTGGTGAAGTGAAGTTCGTTATTCTGCTGTCACCTCTGTTCCTCGCGTGGGTGTGGATCTCACCGAGCTACGTCAAAGACGTCAGTAAGGTTAATCTGAAAACGCTGTTGGTTATTGTGGCGGGCATGCTGCTGCTTATTAGCCTGTCGATAGTGATCCTCGCGTACTATTATTCTTCCGCGTTTGGCGGCGATCCGTCGAAAAGCTCGTTAAGCATTTTCATCGACTCCTTAAGCTATATCTTTGACCCGAACTACATCATGTCTACCGGGGAGTTAGGGCGCTTTACGACGTTCCTGTTCTGGTTGAAAAATAACGATCTGTGGGGGCTTTCAGGAACGTTATTTGGGTACGGGCTCAACGCCACAAACAGCGGGAGTACGGTGTCGCCGGGCTTTTTGAATATCATTTATAACTTAATTCTCGACTCGACTTCCCTGAGTATGCTGCTGTGGGAAGTCGGGGTGATCGGCACGTTACTTTTTATTAGCTTATTCATTTATATCCTGAAAGTTTGTCAGCCAAAGCCATTACTGATGCTTGAACAACTGGACCAGCAGGATCTCCAGTTGCTGAGCTTTGCACCGGCGTTTAACGCTTTTGCTATCAGTTGCTTAATTAGCTTACCTTACAGCCAGATACTGATGATTACACCGATGTTACAATTCCTGTTCTATTTATCACTAGGATCAAGTTTAGTGATTCGTCGAACCGTCCTTCGCTGTGTAGGGTAATTGTATGGACCAAAAACCGTTTATTTCAGTGAGTATTAAAACACTCAATGAATCTGAATGTATTGAGAAAACGATAGACAGTATCCGCAGACAGCTTATTGATTATCCACATAAAATTATAGTGGCAGATAGCCTGTCAACGGATAACACCCAACAGCTTGCGATCGATAAAGGGGTGACCGTGGTCTCTTTAACTGACCCAGGCGATCGCTGCTGCGGCGTCGGGCATCAGTTAGGTTATCTGTATAGTGAAGGGGAATATCTGTTGCTGATGGACGGCGACATGGAGCTGGAAGAGGGCTTTGTGGATCAGGCTGTCGCTTTTTTGCAGGCTGAGCCGGAATATGCAGGTGTCGCAGGAACCGTTGAAATGGACGATGCCGTTAACTATGAATTTAAATCGCGTAAGCAGCGTATTAGTAAAATCTATCCGCTTGGAGATAGCGACCATTTAGGCGGTGGTGGGTTATATCGCCGCTCTGCGATTGAGAAAATTGGTTATCTCACCAACCGTAATTTGCACGCTTATGAAGAAGCCGAACTTGGCCTGCGTTTGCTCGATGCGGGTTATAAACTACGCCGTCTGAATATTCCGTATTTTATTCATACTTCGCATACCATGCCGACCTTTCAGATGCTGAAGCACCGCTGGAAAAGTGGATACTATCAGGCACCGGGCGAGCTTTTACGTTGTGCATGGGGAAAACCTTATTTCGGCAAAGCGTTAAAAATGGTTAAGAACGAGGCGATTTTTTCTGTGTATCTGATTGCCTTGTTTATTGCGGCGGTGACCTTCAATCTCGAACTTTTCGATATTGCATTTCTACCCTTGCTTGCCTTTATTATCTTGAAAACCGTGCAGAATCGATCGTTATTGAACGGATTGCAGAGCGTAATGAACCTGGCCGTGCTTTCTGCGGGACTTGTTAAAGGGTTGACTAAACCAGTACGCGATCCGTTGACTCCGCCTGACAGTAAAATCATTCATGAATAACTAAGGCTGGCGCAATGAAAGTTTTATTAGTGAATAAGTTTTTTTTCATTAAAGGCGGCGCGGAAACCGTTTATTTTCAAGAGCGCGAGATGCTGAAACAGGCCGGAGTACAGGTTATTGATTTCTCGATGCAGCATGAGAACAATTTCCCTTCGGACTATGCGGATTATTTCGTCAGCAATGTGGACTACCACCAAGAGCGCAATCTGCTGGGCGGGCTCAAAACGGCGGTTAACTTTATTCATAATTCGCAGGCCTGCAAAAAGATGCTGGCGCTACTACAAAAAGAGCGTCCGGATATCGTCCACTTCCATAACATTTACCATCAGTTAACGCCGGCGTTGATTAAAGTGGCCCGCAATTTTGGCTGCAAAACGGTGCTGACCGCGCATGACTATAAAATCGTCTGTCCTGCCTATTCCATGCTGCGCGACGGTAAAGTGTGTGATTCCTGTATTACCGGGACGGTTTTCAATGCCTTCAGGTATCGTTGCCAGGAAGGCTCTGCTTCAAAAAGCCTCCTGCTCTCTTTAGAGGCGACCTGGCAATATATTGCGCAAAATTACCAGGCGCTGGATGTGATCGTTTCGCCGAGCGTCTTTTTACGCGGCGTATTGTTGCGTACGCTGCCGAATTCGCGCATTGATGTCATCGTCAATGGCGTTGATGACAGCCGTCCTCTGGGGGAGTTAAGCGATGCGGGCTATATGCTGTACTTCGGTCGCCTGAGCCGTGAAAAGGGCGTGGCAACGTTATTGGCGGCGCATGAGAAAATGCAGAACAAAGCACCGCTGAAAATTGTGGGTCATGGTCCCCTGCACGATGAATTAGTCGCTCAATACCCGGACGTTGAGTTTTTAGGTTATGTGCAACAAGGGGAAGCTCTCGATAACCTTATTAAGCATGCGCGGGCAGTGATCCTTCCTTCAGAATGCTATGAAAACTGTTCTATGGCGATATTAGAGGCGATGTCCTTAGGCAAGCCGGTGATCGGATCGCGCATCGGCGGCATCCCGGAACAAATTCGTGATGGTATCGAAGGGATTTTATTCGAACCTGGCAATGCGCAGGAGTTAGCAAATGCGCTGGATGCACTGGCCAACTCGCCAGAGAAGGCGCGGGTCATGGGCTTACAGGGTCGTGCGCGATTGAGTGAAAAATATGCGCTGAGTAAACATATGGATACTCTACTGGCGCTCTATAAAGAACTGCTGAGCAGGCCATAGTATGAGTAAAAAAATAACGGTTTTTGGTACGCGTGGTATTCCTGATGTATTGGGCGGGGTGGAGACACACTGTCAGAATCTATATCCTGCCATTAAGCAGCAGTTGGACGTTGATATTTGCGTGATTGCTCGCTCGCCGTATGTAAATTACAAACGATCGTTATATAAGAAAGTTGAAACCTACGCGTTGTGGGCACCCAAAAAGCGCTCGCTGGAAGCGATTGTCCATTCCGTTTTAGCGGCATTTAGGACAAGTATCGACCATTCAGATATTGTGCATGTCCATGCTATCGGACCTGGGCTTGTGATCCCCTTATTACGCATGTTAGGGAAGAAGGTGGTGTTCACCCACCATGGACCTGATTACGATCGTCAAAAATGGGGATTTGTTGCTAAAAAAATATTGCTGCTGGGTGAGCGTTGGGCAGTGAGATATGCCAACGAAGTGATTGTGATTTCTGAGGTTATTAATCAACTGATCCAGAAAAAACACGCTCGCTATGATGCGCATTTAATTCACAATGGCGTCAACGAGCCGCGGTCGTTATCTGCGCTGACCATCGACAATACGCTCTCCCGCTTTGGGCTGCAGCCGAAAAACTACCTCGTGGTGGTTGGGCGATTTGTGGAAGAAAAAGGGATGCATGATGCCATTGCCGCCTATCAGCGCAGCGGTTTAACTATGCCGTTAGTGTTAATTGGCGATGCGGATCATCCGACCGAATACAGCATTCGCCTCAAAAAGCTTGCCGCGGACACCCCTGGCGTTGTGATGACGGGGTTCTTGCGTGGTGATGAGCTTCAGGCGGTGTTTTCGCAGGCCCAGATGTTTGTGATGCCTTCATATCATGAAGGATTGCCCATTGCGCTGCTGGAAGCGATGTCATTTTCTCTTCCTGCCGTCGTCAGTGATATTCCGGCTAACCTCGAAGTTCAACTGCCGTCCGAGGCCTATTTTAAGGTGGGGGATGTGACCAGCCTGGCCGAAAAATTAACCGAGTGGGCGGCAACCAATAGCGTGGACTATCGTGTATATTTGCAAAACTATAACTGGCATGAAATCGCCAAAAAGACGATTAACGTCTATCACTCAATTGATAAAGATATAGGTTAATTTTGACCAGTCCTCAAAATCGTCCTCCCGTCATCGAACGATTTTATGCTCATCTTGACGAGCCGATTGCGCAAGAGTTGACCCCTGAACAAAAAGAAGGGGTGGAAAAAGCGATCCTGGCTTCGACTCTGACTTCTCGGCATCAGATCGATATTCGCCGAAGCTTTCCCTTTTTCAGTAAACGCTATTATCTGGTTTTTTTGTTTGGCAGAGATTTGCGTCGGCAGCATCGTCAGGAATCGACCCTGTCGAGAATATTGCTCACTTTTTTGCTGCTGATTGCCGTGTTGTTCGTTACCTGCTGCGTATTGCTGACGCTGTATATGATCAAATCAGCATTAGGTATTGATGTGTTCCAAAATTTTCATGTGGGTATATGGGACTGGTGGTTAAGCCTGAAAAACCGCTAGCGTAAACAAACCTGTGGAGGGCGTCACTGCGATGAAGTGTAAATGGGTTTCTGCGCTGTTGTTGATGTCCTTTCCGTTGGCGGTTATGTCCGCATTAACGACCGTAACCCCCAAAGCATTAACGGGCCCGCTAACCAATCCGGGGATTGGCGTGGCAAGTTTCCATCAGGGGTACGGTGAAACGCTGGGTCTGGCGGACTATCCCAATACCGGATTTGAATACGAGCGATTTTACTGGCGAGAGCTGGAGCCTGTTGAAGGTCAGTATAATTTTGCGCTGGTGGATGATGCCTTCAAATACGCGGCAGCGCATCGTCCCGCGATGAATGTCGGGCTGCGGTTTATGGTGCTTGCCGATCCGGGGGATGGCACAAAAATTCCCGATTGGCTGATTAAAAAAGGCGTGAAAGGCCGCTGGACGCCCGATAATAAAACATTTATTCCAGATTTAAGCGACCCACTGTTTATTGAGTACAGCCAGCGTCTGCTGAACGCATTTGGAAAACGCTACGACGGTAATGAGAATCTCGCTTTTGTGGATATCGGCATGGTGGGGGCTTGGGGTGAATGGCATAACAGCAATTTCCCTGATCTGAAACCACTGTTGGAGCAGTACACCACCGCGCAGTTAGACCCCTACGTCGCAATGCACTTTTCTGCCTTCCCTTCGACGCCGAAAATAATGTTGATGAGCGGTGGGCAAAGCCTGGCGAATGCGGTGGCGCGAGGGGCTGGATGGCGGGCGGATTGCTGGGGTGACCTGCGCGTATTTTCGGACTCCTGGAGCCATATGGCCGATGATTACCCGCAGCGATTACTGGCAGCACAGCAGAGCTATACGGGGTTTAATGATGCCTGGAAACGTGCGCCGGTCAGTCTGGAAATCTGTTCATATATGCAGGACTGGAAGAACACCTTCCACTATACGCGTGCTGAAGTGCAGGGCATTTTTGACTGGGCGGTCAAGCAGCACGCCAGCACGATCAACCTGAAATCGAGAGCGATACCCAGCGATTATCGACCGATTGTTGATGATGCGCTGACCAAACTGGGCTATCGGTTTCGCTTAGCGTCTTTGAGCCATGAGTCCGTGTGGGACGGCGGACAAACGCTGAGGTTGAACAGTACCTGGTATAACGAAGGTATCGCACCGATTTATCTGCCCTACACGCTGGCATTTCGTGTGGTGGATAGCGCCAGTAAGGTAGTGGCGCAGGGGAATGCGGCGGATGATATACGACGTTGGCTCCCGGGCGTTTATCAGGTTAGCTACGCATTGCCCATGCCGGGCCGACTGGCGAAAGGGCAATACGCCATTGAGGTTTCTATGCTGGATAAATCCGGGGCGGCAAGAATTAGCTTTGCCAACGAAGGAAAGCAGAGCAGCGGCTGGTATCGCGTATCAACGATAACGGCACGCTAACCCGTCATGGCAACGAGCCAGAGGCTCAGGCTCGTTGCCGGGTACATCAGATGTTATAACCATTCGGGTTGTTTTTTTGCCAGTTCCAGGTGTCACGCATCATTTCATCAAGGTTGTAGATGGCCTTCCAGCCTAACTCTTTGTATGCCAGTGACGGGTCAGACCAACATTCGGCAATGTCGCCGGGCCTTCTGTCGACAAACTGATAGCTTATTTTTTTCTGCGCCGCTTTTTCAAACGCCTCAATCAGATTAATCACGGAATAACCGACCCCGGTACCGAGATTAATCACCTTGTAGGCTGCGCCTTTGTTCTGGCTATCCAGCGCGGCTAAATGGCCGGTCGCCAAATCCATGACGTGGATATAATCACGAACGCCGGTGCCGTCGGGGGTTGGATAGTCATTACCGTACACCGACACGGTTTTCAGCTTACCAATCGCAACCTGGGAGATGTACGGCACCAGGTTATTGGGGATACCGTTGGGATCCTCACCAATTCGACCCGATGGGTGGGCGCCGACTGGGTTGAAATAGCGCAGGCAGGTAATGCGGAAGTCGGGCTGCGCGCGGGAGAAATCGGCCAGAATCTGTTCGACCATTAATTTAGAGGTACCGTACGGATTGGTGGTACCCCCCGTACGCGATTGCTCGCTCAGCGGCACGCTTTCCGGATTACCGTATACCGTAGCAGATGAGCTAAAAATGAATCGATTAACGCCTGCGGCCAGCATCTCATCCAGTAAAACCAGCGTTCCAGTGACGTTGTTTTCGTAGTAAGCAAGGGGTTCTTTTATCGACTCGGAAACCGATTTGAGGCCCGCAAAATGAATGACATCAGTGATGTTATGGTTGGCGAAAATGTTTTTTAATGCCTGCCTGTCGAGAACATCAGCGATATAGACAATGGGTTCCCTTCCTGTGAGTTCCGCGACCCTGTCCAGCGAGATACGGCTGGCGTTTGCCAGATTATCGATGACAACGACATCATCGCCTCTTTCCAGTAGCGTTAAAACAGTATGTGAACCAATATAACCTGCACCACCAGTGACAAGAATAGCCATACAGACTCCAGAAAAATGCTAAAAACCCGAGCGATTTTCCACCAATACCACCCAAGGATCCAGGGGATCAGTTATTTTGCCGGGAAAGGTATACGTTTCTATATTTTATCATACACTTATAGGATATTTTTTTAAAGATTGCCAACAGACTGAACTTATTTATTTTTGTATCATAGGCAATATAGTTACTTGAGAAATTTAGCGTGTGAACGCCATCACTGTGGTTGATCGACGAATTGATTTGTTCGATCAGATTCTCATCAAAAGTAGCGTCATTCAGTGTGACTAATTCTTTGATGTAGATAGATTTTCCATATGTTTCAGGTGTGCATTCCTGGGTTAAGAAATACATTTTGTTATCGACAAGATAAGGCGCACCTGCTCCCCGATGATGATGATTGCTCACCTTCAATGCAGGAGTAATTTTCTGCCACTGTCCGTGAAGATGCTCTGCCGAATGAATAATTATTTTATTATCCATGGTGGTCGACATAAGATAGCAGGTCTCATTCATTGAAAGAAAAATGTTATCTGTCACTTCGGTATCAGAGATTAGAACTTTAATTTTCTTCCAGCGTGTAGGAAACTCTACTGACTGAAACAGTATCACTTCTTTTCTTTCTGATGATTCAGGAATCATGAAGAGCTGATCGTTAATATTAATCAGGAACGGAAATGATAAATGACACATCAGGTCGTCAAAACCTTCAAGTTTCACGTCATCAATTTCAACCAGTTCACGATCAAGAATACGGCATCGGAGCGTGCCTTTCGAGTTGCGAAAGCTAAAAGCTTCATAAAAAACATACAGTTTATCATCTTTTTCAATAAGAAAAGGATCAGCCTGAAACGTATATTTCTTTTTTAACTGCTGTGCAGCGGATTTACTTAATATATCCAGTGTATTATTCGGGAATAAGTGTGTACCATGATCCTTAATAATCATGATATCCCACGACTCATGATAGAATAACATATTTATTATTCTTTTTATTTTTGCTTGCATTCGTACCCGCTCCTTTTTATCGCCTGCATCATGTATGAACAGCTATTTGCGGCTCAGTTCATGAGACCTGTCGCAACGTTGTATGAATGTGCGAAAACTGATGTGAGAACACCAGTGGCTATTTTAAAACTAGTCGCAAGCATGTTTTTTGTCTATAGCACAAAAGTAGGTAAAAGCTCTCCAGAGCATCCTTGCTCCAGTGGACGATTTACTCGAAATGCACCTGCGGGTTATCAGCAAGGGAAACGTAGGTTTTGCTGTTTTTATCCAGGGTACGGATTTCACCGCTTTCGATGTCATATACCCAGCCGTGCAGACGAAGCGCATTATTTCGCAGCCCAACCGCGACGCAAGGATGCGTTTTAATATTATTGAGCTGTGCGATAACGTTTTCTTCCACCATGGCGTTAACTTTATCGATTGGGTTTTCCCAGGTTTTCTTCTCAACCACGGCTTTCGCGGCATCGGCATAGTGCAACCAGTGAGCCACAGCGGGCATCGGATCCAGAGGCTGGCTATCAGCAATGGCTTTCATCGCGCCGCAGTTGGAGTGTCCGCAGATGACGATATCCGTCACGCCAAGTGCGACAACCGCGTATTCAATCGTAGCAGATACGCCACCGGGTTCCGGTCCAAAAGACGGAACGATATTACCGGCGTTGCGGATAACGAAAAGCTGTCCGGGCTCTTGCTGAGTAACGAGTTCTGGCACCAGGCGGCTATCGGAACAGGAGATGAAAAGCGCTTTGGGATTCTGGCTGGATGCCAGGCTGCGAAAGAGTTCCTTACGTTGAGGGAAAATCTCTTTTTGGAAGTTGAGGAAGCCCTCAATGATATGTTGCATAGCAGTGTCTCTTTTCTCTGTTTAAGCAGGTTATGATGAAGATCACACTTTCCAGTTTAACACCAGCCGACAGAACGGAAAAACTTTATAGCAGTTCTGCAACATCTTTGTATAGTTTTGCCCCACCGTGGCGGGGCAAAGAGTGTGATGCGCGCTACGCGTTCTGTCGTTTTTGGTACGCGGCTTTCAGTCGGTTCATCGCTTCTACCAGTACCGAGCGCGGGCACCCAACGTTGAGTCTCATGTGACCCTCTCCACCGGGGCCATATTGCGCGCCTGGTGACAGACCCAGTTTTGCGTCCTGCACAAAAAATGCGCTTAGCTGTTCATCGCTAAGATTCATTTTTTCCGCGTTCAGAAACAGAAGATACGATGCGCCGCCATACACAATGGAGATTAATGGACAGTGCTTTTCAATTTCACTTTTAACAAACGCCACATTGTCGGCCAGGTAGGCTAATAATTTTTGGTGCCAGTCGCCACAATGGGTAAAGGCGCTGTAAATGGCCGCCTGCTGTAATGAATGTGTCTCGGCAAGGTAGCAGTTATCCAGGAAACCATAGAACTGATGGCGTAATTCATTATTTTTAATAATGGCAATTCCTCCCTGGATCGCCGCCGTGTTGAAGGTTTTACTGATTGAGGTCAGCACGATTGACTGGCTCCCTGTCGCTTCGTCTAAAGTAAAAAACGGCAGATGGCGCTTGCCTGGCAGGGTTAAATCACTATGCACTTCATCTGAGAGAATAATGACGCCAGCTTGCTGACAATAGTGACTTACTTTTTCCAGCGTTTCCCGCGACCACACCATACCGCCCGGATTATGCGGCGAAGGGAAAAGAAACATTTTGCACTGCTTGAGTTTTTCGCTGAAATCATGCCAGTCAAATTCGTAATGACCCTCTTTCTCAATGAGGCGCGTTTGAATCAAATTCCTGCCGCTGGTATTTACCAGATTAGGGTAGGGGTCATATATTGGCGTACAGGTTAAAATATTATCACCTGGTCGGGTAAACACCATCAGAGAGAGCACGATAGTTTTTATGACGCCGGGAATAAAATGCAACCAGTGTGGCTTTATGTCGACATCATACTGTTGCGCATACCAATGAATAACGGACTCTTTCCATTGCGGATAATCCAGGTTGTAGCCTTGTACTGGCTGCGATACCACTGAACGCAGTGTGCTCATGATTGGCTCTGGCGTCACAAAATCCATATCTGCAATCCACAACGGTAATACATCGGTGGTGCCGTACATCTGTTGTAATTGACCGTATTTACGGCAATTAACATCCCTTATGACAATATCATCAAACAAAGACATTGCTGACTCCTGGACAGTCTCTGAAAAATAGTTTAAGCAACGCAACAGTGAAGAATATTTCTGTATATCTAATCGATATATTAAATTTACCCTGGTGGTAGCCAATATTTAGCTATTTATTAGCCTATGATTTTTGCTCAACCATATGCTCTGTAGCTTCATTTGGTTCATATTTAGCAATACCAATACCGGTGGCAGCCCACAGCAGGGCAAAGATGATGCCGCTGTAGCAGAGGATTGCCCATGGCAAATAATCAAGCGTCGCCACGCCCAGCATCGTGGCGCAATAAACGCCCGAGGCAGACCAGGGGATAATCGGTTCGACAACGGTTCCGGCATCTTCGGTAGTACGCGAGAGGTTCTTTGTCGCAAGCCCTCGTTTTTTATATTCTTCTTTAAAGGCATCGCCGCACAGCAGCAGTGGCAAGGTTCCATTTGCCGTACAGGCACAGATGGTGAACGTCGTCACAATCGTGGTGGCCACCAGGCGGAATGTGGATTTAACGCCTTTCGTGAGCGCGTTTATCACGGTGTGCAAAGAGCCTGTCGCACTCATTGGGTAATGACTCCAACTTATTGATAGTGTTTTATGTTCAGATAATGCCCGATGACTTTGTCATGCAGCTCCACCGATTTTGAGAACGACAGCGACTTCCGTCCCAGCCGTGCCAGGTGCTGCCTCAGATTCAGGTTATGCCGCTCAATTCGCTGCGTATATCGCTTGCTGATTACGTGCAGCTTTCCCTTCAGGCGGGATTCATACAGCGGCCAGCCATCCGTCATCCATATCACCACGTCAAAGGGTGACAGCAGGCTCATAAGACGCCCCAGCGTCGCCATAGTGCGTTCACCGAATACGTGCGCAACAACCGTCTTCCGGAGCCTGTCATACGCGTAAAACAGCCAGCGCTGGCGCGATTTAGCCCCGACGTATCCCCACTGTTCGTCCATTTCCGCGCAGACGATGACGTCACTGCCCGGCTGTATGCGCGAGGTTACCGACTGCGGCCTGAGTTTTTTAAATGGCGGAAAATCGTGTTGAGGCCAACGCCCATAATGCGGGCGGTTGCCCGGCATCCAACGCCATTCATGGCCATATCAATGATTTTCTGGTGCGTACCGGGTTGAGAAGCGGTGTAAGTGAACTGCAGTTGCCATGTTTTACGGCAGTGAGAGCAGAGATAGCGCTGATGTCCGGCAGTGCTTTTGCCGTTACGCACCACCCCGTCAGTAGCTGAACAGGAGGGACAGCTGATAGAAACAGAAGCCACTGGAGCACCTCAAAAACACCATCATACACTAAATCAGTAAGTTGGCAGCATCACCGGAAAAATGTATTCGCGATGCCTACTGATAGGCTTCATGACTTCAAGAATCTCTAATGCCTGAAGAGATAGAGGGACTATGTGCTCCCGCTTAGCCTTCATCCGTTCGGCTGGAATCGTCCAGAGATTTGCGTCGAGATCGATCTCTGCCCATCGTACACCTGAAGCCTCAGAAGGTCGCACGAGAGTCAGGAGCTGCCATTCAATTAGACAGCGGGTCGAAACTGAGAGATTCGACATCACTAAAGAGCGCATGAGTTTTGGCAATTCTTCTGGCCGAAGCGTCGGCATGTTTTGTTTTTTGGGTTTCTCAAATGCCATTCCGACACCAGATGCCGGGTTTGCATCAATCAGGCCAGTGTTGACGGCGTAGATCATGATTTCGTTAATACGTTGTACTAGGCGGCGAACCGTCTCTAATGCACCACGCCCTTTGATTGGCTCCAATGCTTCAACAATCGTTCTGGCCTTAATCTCCTGAACTGGTATCGCACCGATTGCCGGGAACACGTCTTTATCCAAAGAACGCCAAATATCCTTTGCATAATCCTCTGTGACACTTCTGCTTTTAATCTGGAACCAGTTAGCAGCTACTGTTGAGAAAATGCTGTCTAACTCAATCTGGCGTTGTTCTGACGCTTGCTCCTGTTGCTGTTGTGGATCCATGCCTTGCGCGAGCGTGGTTAAGTGCTGGTCGCGTATCTGACGAGCAGCTGCGAGTGTAAGGGCAGGGTATGAGCCGAGACTCAAATTTGTGCGGCTGCTGCTTCCCGGTCGTTGATAACGGAAGCGCCAGAGTTTTTTACCGGAGGTTTTGACGAGCAAGAACAAGCCATCACCATCATGCAGGGTGAAGTCTTTTTCGCGGGGTTTCGCTTTGAGGATTTCGTTGTTAGTGAGGGGGCGTGTAATGCGCGCCATGTCTGGATCCCTTCCATAATTGGTACACGTTTATTGGACCACAGTATAGCGTGTACCTAAACGTGTACCAATTTTCTCTGGATTTAGCCGGATGCCCTCGGACAACGACAGACACAAAAAAGCCCGCAGGGCTTGTGCCGTACGGGCTTTCTGTACTTCACCGGACGTATCCGGATAATGATTTGGTGGGCTGGCGGGAGTTGAACCCGCGTCCGAAATTCCTACATACCATTTTTACATCAGCAAAAACATACATTTACGTTTTAAATCATTACCTTATTGTTTTTTGTGTTCGTCGGGTTTTATGTGATTTTAAGTCTATGCCGCCAAAGTGCCGCCATAATTTAGCGGTTCCAGTTGAGATTGTGAAGGGGGTTTTTCGTCACTGCATCTTCCAGGTGATCGGGCGCAAAGTGGGCGTAAACCATCGTCATTTTAATGTCTGCATGGCCCAGAATATCGCGGAGGACCAGTATGTTTCCGCCGTTCATCATAAAATGGCTGGCGAAGGTGTGGCGCAGCACATGAGTACATTGGCCCTCTGGCAAATCGATACCAGCCCGCTTAACAGCACGCTCAAAGGCTTTTCTACACGGTGTGAATAACTTCCCCCGGTTCTTGGGGAGTTCGTCATACAGATCCTGTGAAATCGGGACGGTTCTATTTTTCTTGCCTTTGGTTTTGGTGTAGGTGATGCGGTATTTTGATAATTGATGGCCCTGCAGGTTTTCGGCTTCACTCCAGCGCGCACCGGTAGCCAAACATATTTTTGCAATCATCAGCAAGCTGGGGCTTTGAGAATCGGCGCAGGCATCCAGCAGGCGTTTAATTTCCTCCGGTGCCAGGAACGCCAGTTCACCCTCTGCGATCTTGAATGTTGGTAGCCCGGCGAGTGGGTTGGGTGCTGACCAGTGGCCCAGCTTTTTCAGCGTGCCAAAAACTGATGATAGGTTGCGTTGTTCCAGGTTTACCGTGCGGGGCTTAACTGGCGACATAAGCACGCCATCTTCATTTTTGACCTCACCCTTTAGGCGCGCTTCACGGTATTTTGTAAAGTCTCCGGCAGTTAGCTCCGAGGCAATGGGATCGCCCAGGCCATTACAAATAATGCTAAGTTTTGCCATCAGTCGCTTGGGGTCGGCAAGGGTCTGTCCATATAGCGAATGCCACTGCTCGAATACTTCTGACAATTGCCGCCGGTCATCCTTTTCACCTAACCATGGCTTTTTGTTCACTTCATCCATTGTGAAGTTTTCAAACGCTATAGCCTCGCCTTTCGTCGCAAACTGCTTACGGACGCGCTTACCGTCACGCCCGCTTGGGTAGCACTCGCACAACCATTTCCCGTTTGGCTGTTTTCTGATGGTCATATCAAAGGCTCTTAATTATTTTTAAGGCATGGCCTACTATCTCGATATCATCCAGGCTGCACTCAAAAGATGATTCATCCTGATGCACAACTAACCTGTTTCCTGGCAGGCGAGTTAACTTCACAATGCTTTTTATTCCGTCAATATCAACCAGCCATACTCCGTTAACTGGTGGTGTTTGGCTGCGATCGACCAAATATGAGTCACCACTGGTATTAACCAAAAGTAGGTTACTGGAGCTGGGAGGTAGCAGGCTGCTGTCAATGATTGCTTTGCCTTCCTCAACTAACGAGCCATTAGTAAGAGCCGCTTTGTCAATTTCAGGAGAAACAAGGTCCGAAAGATGTTTAACTTTGCCGGAGTTCACGAAATTGATATCTTTTTTTGTGTCAACATTTGAGCCTGGCTCGCCTTGCCCGGTGGTTAGCCAGAGCAAAGATACCCCTGTTTCAAGAGCGCACTGAATTACCCATTCCGCAGGAAAGCTGTCTCTTAAGTATCTGTTTGCCATGGTGCTTTTAGACGCACCAAGATGATCGCATAGTTGCTGTCTTGACTTGAAATCGTAGGCAGCCATTAGCCTATGGATAGCTTCTCTTCCCCCAGTATTCTCGCCCGCCTTTACCTGTATCATTATTTAATCCTGTTGACGTATCAAATATTGGATCGTAGTATCTCTGTGTATCAACTTTTGAATCATATAAAACAAGATAAAACGACGTAAACCAAACCTTAACCGAGAGATACTGCACTATGAGCACTGATATTTCAATTCGTGTACCAAAAGTTATAGCGACTCCTGCTGAGTTCGCTGAATGGGAGGGGTACTCCCGTGGCTCGGTTTATCAGATGATTCATAACGGTAAACTGGCCAACTACATTGAAAAGAAAGAAAAAAACAAAGGGCGCGTATTCATTCTTTACCTCAAATACAAAAAGGACCAAGCGAGCAAAAACATGGACAAGTCTGCATTCAATTACAACGTTGTAGTTGGTTGTTAAGTTCAATTATGTGAACTTTTGAGGTATGAAACATGTTTGATTATAAGATTTCCAAACATCCACATTTCGACGATGCCTGCCGTGCTTTCGCGTTGCGTCACAATATGGCGAAGTTGGCAGAACGCGCAGGAATGAACGTCCAGACGCTGCGTAACAAACTGAATCCGGATCAGCCGCATCAGCTCACAGCACCGGAAATTCATCTGCTTACCGACCTGACTGAGGACCCCGCGCTTGTTGACGGTTTTCTGGCTCAAATCCATTGCCTGCCGTGCGTGCCATTGAATGAAGTGGCAGAAGAGAACCTGCCACATTACGTCATGAGTGCAACTGCGGAGATTGGGCGAGTAGCTGCAGGCGCAGTATCCGGTGATGTAAAAACCAGTGCGGGCCGCCGCAATGTTCTCAACAGCATCAACTCTGTCACGCGCTTGATGGCACTCACCGCAGTTTCATTACATGCGCGTTTGCAGGCGAATCCGGCGATGGCAAGCGCAGTAGATACCGTGACGGGCCTCGGCGCTTCGTTCGGTCTGATCTGAGGTGGCTATGCTGACTAAAGAACCATCTTTTGCATCACTGCTTGTTAAGCAAAGTCCTGCAATGCACTGCGGTCATGGCTGGATTATGGGGAAGGATGGCAAGCGCTGGCATCCGTGCCGCTCTCAGGATGCGTTGTTGGCTGAGCTGTCCACTAAAAAGGAGGGGAAACCATGGCTATTGAAGGCGATGCTGCGACTGTTCCGCTAAGCGCTGGCCTCCGCCTTAATGGGTTAAACCACATCGCGGAATTAAGGGCGAAAGTGTTTGGCTTAAATATTGATTCAGAACTGGAGCGCTTTATTAGCGATATGCGGGACCAACGGGATATTAACCATGAGCAGAATAAACGCGCACTAGCCGCAATATTCTTTATGGCAAAGATTCCGGCGGAACGTCATAGCGTCAATGTTAGTGAGCTGACGACTGACGAAAAGCGGGAGCTGATTAAAGCAATGAACCATTTCCGTACAGTGGTGAGTTTATTTCCAAATCGGCTAGCCATGCCGAACTAATTCACAACCGAAAATAAAGGCGTAAACCCGCCGGGCATCTTATTGCTCAAATTCAGGAGAAACAACAATGCGAAATATTGAAACCCGAATCACCAAAACAGGACCAGATGATGCTGGCCTTAACCAGATGCTGACGGATGCGCGCATGGAAGAACGCCGTGCACGTGCTGCGGCAATGGCTGCCCGTCTTGATAGCCTGGCTTGCCATATCACGTCACGCCAGCTTAATCACGTTGAAGCGGCGGAGCTGCTGCGTATTGCGGCTGAAAACATTCAGAACGAAGCGCAGGAGATCCACTGATGGCTGATTCAATGGACCTTGTACAGCAGCGCGTTGAAGAAGAACGTCAGCGCCACATCCACACCGCCCGCAACAGAACGCCGGGCGTTTCCCGTGTGCTTTGCATTGATTGTGATGCACCAATCCCGCCAGAACGTCGCCGCGCTATTCCGGGCGTGCAGTGTTGCGTCACCTGTCAGGAAATCGCAGAGCTGAAAGGTAAACACTATAGCGGAGGTGCTGTATGAGCACTATCCTGAAATGGGCGGGAAATAAAACCGCCATCATGCCGGAACTGATTAAGCACCTTCCTGCTGGCCCGCGACTGGTTGAACCTTTCGCGGGTTCATGCGCTGTAATGATGGCGACAGACTATCCTCATTATCTTGTCGCAGATATTAATCCTGATTTGATTAATCTTTATCTGATGATTCAGAAAGACCATGAGGCTGTCATTCAGATAGCGAAGGAGTTATTTAAAGATTTTAATTCGGATGTTCAGTATTACCGTGTTCGCCAGCATTTCAATTACTCTATTATTAATGAAGTAGAAAAGGCAGCATATTTTCTATATTTAAATCGCCATGGCTATCGTGGCCTTTGCCGCTATAACCAGAAGGGTGAATATAATAATCCATACGGACATTATAAAAAGCCGTACTTCCCTGAAAATGAAATACGCGCATTTGCAGAAAAAGCAAAACGCGCAGCGTTTATCTGCGCCAGCTATGACGAGACACTGGCACTGCTGCAAACGGGTGATGTTGTCTATTGCGATCCACCATATGACGGCACGTTTAACGGATATCACACAGCTGGTTTTACAGAGGATGATCAGTACCATCTGGCGTCTATTCTTGAACGCCGGTCATCAGAAGGTCATCCGGTTATCGTGTCCAACAGCGATACGTCTCTGACCCGTTCGCTTTATCGTGATTTTACTCGCCATCGTATCACCGCTAAGCGCAGCATGGGCGTGGCTGCCGGTGATAGTAAAACTGCAGTAGAAATCATCGCCACAAAATCAGCATACTGGTTTGGTGTTGATTTTGCGTCTGGTCCTGATATCTCGGTGGAAACTGAGGTGCGGGCGTGGCAGTGAGTAAATTCACATTACATCATGCACAAACCACCGGCGGCTCGAATGAGGCCGCCGTGGCCTTTCCATGGAATACCCCAAAAAAAGCGGTTAATCCGTATCTGGACCCGGCGGACGTTGCGCCGGAGTCTGCGCTTTCAAACCTCATCACTCTGTATGCTGCGGATAACGAGCAGGAGCATCTGCGCCGTGAGGCGCTGAGTGATGAGGTTTGGGAACGCTATTTCTTTAATGAATCCCGCGATCCTGTCCAGCGTGAAATGGAGCAGGATCGGCTGATTAGCCATGCCAAAATGGCCCGCGAACAGCAGCGCGTTAATCCCGATTTGGTGATTATTGCCGATGTTAGCGCCATGCCTGCCCATATCAGCAAGCCTTTGCTGGAGCGGATTAAATACTTCCATAGCCTGGGCAGGGCTAAAGCTTATTCCCGCTATCTGCGCGAAACAATCAGACCTTGTCTGGAGCGGCTGGAGCGCGTGCGTGACAGCCAGGTGTCTGCGTCTTTTCGGTTCATGGCGAGCCAGGACGGGCTGGAGGGGCTGCTGGTACTGCCTGAAATGAATCAGGAGCAGGTCAAGCGCCTTTCCACGCTGGTTGCGGCACATATGAGCATGTGTCTTGATGCGGCCTGCGGTGATCTGTTTGTCAGTGACGATGTTAAACCAGAAGAAATCCGCCAGGCATGGGAAAGGGTTGCTGCAGAAGCCATGCGCCTTGAGGTCATCCCGCCTGCCTTTGAGCAGTTGCGCCGCAAAAAGCGCCGCCGCAAGCCGGTGCCTTATGAACTGATCCCACCGTCGCTGGCGCGCATGCTGTGCGCGGACTGGTGGTATCGCAAATTGTGGCAGATGCGCTGCGAGTGGCGGGAGGAGCAGCTGCGCGCCGTCTGCCTGGTCAACAAGAAAGCGTCCCCGTATGTCAGCTATGAAGCAGTGATCCACAAACGCGAGCAGCGCCGCAAATCGCTGGAGTTCTTCCGCTCGCATGAACTGGTCAACGAAGACGGTGACACGCTGGATATGGAAGATGTGGTGAACGCCAGCAACAGCAACCCGGCGCACCGCCGTAATGAAATGATGGCCTGTGTTAAAGGGCTGGAGCTGATCGCGGAAATGCGCGGAGACTGCGCCGTGTTCTATACCATCACCTGCCCGTCACGCTTCCACGCAACCCTCAACAACGGCAGACCTAATCCGAAATGGACCAGCGCCACGGTCCGGCAGAGCAGTGACTATCTGGTTGATACATTCGCCGCTTTCCGCAAGGCCATGCACAAAGCCGGGCTGCGCTGGTACGGCGTCCGCGTTGCAGAGCCGCACCATGACGGCACTGTGCACTGGCATCTTCTGTGCTTTATGCGCAAAAAAGACCGTCGTTCCATCACCGCGCTGCTGCGTAAGTTTGCCATCCGTGAAGACCGCGAGGAGCTGGGCACCAATACCGGACCGCGCTTCAAGTCCGAGCTAATCAACCCGCGCAAGGGCACACCGACAAGCTACATCGCCAAATACATCAGTAAGAACATCGACGGGCGCGGGCTGGCTAAAGAAATCAGCAAAGAAACCGGCAGATCACTGCGTGACAGCGCCGAGCATGTCAGCGCCTGGGCGTCACTGCACCGTGTCCAGCAATTTCGTTTCTTTGGTATTCCGGGGCGCCAGGCATACCGCGAGCTGCGCTTGCTGGCTGGTCAGGCGGCGAGAGTACAGGGCGAACGCAAAGCGGGTGCGCCTGTACTGGATAATCCACGTCTGGATGCGGTACTGGCGGCTGCAGATGCGGGTTGCTTTGCCACCTACATCATGAAGCAGGGCGGTGTACTGGTTCCCCGCAAACATCACCTTGTCCGCACTGCTTATGAGCTTAACGACGAACCGAGCGCCTACGGCGATCACGGTATCCGTATCTATGGCATCTGGTCCCCGATTGCAGAGGGCAAGATTTGCACGCACGCGATGAAGTGGAAAAAGGTTCGTAAGGCCGTTGACGTTCAGGAGGCGGCAGCCGACCAGGGCGCTTGCGCCCCTTGGACTCGTGGCAATAACTGTCCCCCTGTTGAAAATCTGAACAAATCAGGGGGTGATTTACCCGATATTAAAACCATGGATGAGAAGGACCTGCAGGAATATCTCCACAACATGGGCCAGAAGGAACGGCGGGAGCTGACAGCCAGGTTGAGACTGGTAAAACCGAAGCGGAAAAAAGCATACATACAGAGTATTTCGGAGCAGCAGCGCCTGCAGCTTGAGGCAGAACTGACTGCCAGAGGGTTTGAAGGTAGTGCATCTGAGATTGATTTGCTTCTGCGTGGCGGCAGCATTCCATCCGGTGCCGGTTTACGTATTTTTTACCGTAACCAGCGGCTGCAGGAAGATGACAAATGGCGTCAATGGTACTAAGGATGCTGTTTAACATTTCGTGCTTTATTGACTGGCGTCAGTACATCCAATTAACTGACAAAAAAGAGTTTTACATTTTTTCTTTCCTACTATACTGTTTATATAAACAGTGGGTATATATACAGTATTTGTGTATCCGTGTAATGATAGGAGGGAAGATGCAGGACTATCTTTTGGAGTCATTGAAGCTCCAGCGTATTGATTTTTTTATCAAGCTTGTAGCGGCTAGTGAGTGCAGCGACGAAGAAAAGCGGCTGGCTATCCAGTGGGTGTCCGAACTGACAGACGAGTTGATGGCGAAAATTCGCAGCCATGAATACAGCCGGTCAATGGACGTTACCAGTTAAAGGGAATCTGTATGCGCATTGAAATAATGATCGATAAAGAGCAGAAGATTAGCCAGGCCAGACTGGAAGCCCTTGAATCCGAGCTTTACCGTAATTTGCGCCCTCTGTATCCCAAAACAGCAATTCGTATCCGTAAGGGCAGTGCCAATGGTGTTGAACTGAGCGGGTTAAAACTGGATGAAGACAAAAAGCGAGTGATGGAAATTATGCAGCAGGTCTGGGAGGACGACAGCTGGTTACATTAGATAACGTTGTGAGAGGCAGAACGTAGTTCTGGCGCTCGCAAGGTTGAACAACGAGCTATGCGAGGCGTTAGCTATGGGGTCTAAAGACAACAAGTATCAAATTGTATATCGCGGTCAAACGCTGGAAACAATCATTCCAGGTCAGTGGGTTTTCTTTCAACGCCCAAAAGAGTGCGGCGGCGGATACTGGATGGGAAGAACTTATGATGACTGTTTCTGGCTTGAGCTGGAGTATCCGGTGTCTTTATCTGATGGACTTGGTTACTTGATAGTTATTACGAAAGTCGAAGCCACAAGTCATGAATTTGATGCAAATTATTCTCTGTTTGACTGATTTCGTCGTAGTGCATGACTATGCCGCATGAAAACGCATGATCGTTTAAGGATCGTTTATGATGAGGCCCGCCAGAACTGGCGGGCTTTTGCCTGTCTCATGCAGGTGCATGAAAACCACTACATAAAGCGGGCAGGCGTGGCGGGGATACGAGCGCGCGCCGAAGCGATTATGTAAGAGTTTTGGCTATTGATGTCATAGTGAACTTAATGATGGAGAAAGTGTCAACCTATGTGTAAACTACAGTTAGTGAGATAGAGAGATATGAGATGAAACAACTTCAAGGAGGGCGGCATGAGTACTAACAGCAAACGTATGTCCAATGCGCCCGTTTACTACGCATTGGTGCAAGTAAAGTTTACTCCAGTAGCTGCAATGAGTAAGTATGTTCCAGACATACAAGATGCGCTAAGAGTTGAAGGATTTCCTTTATTTGAAGTTTCCAATACAACTCAGCTGAAATTTGAAATGAAAAATCCCAATGAGCCACCGGTACATTCATTTGAGCCTGTGACAAGTTGGTTGATGATTGATGCAGATAGAAGGTCTGGTTTTGTTTTAGGCAACGATTTCATTACGTTCCATACAACAGATTATGATAATCATGTACCTTTCATCTCGTCATTAATACTTGGTCTGAGCAAAGTTCTTGAATTTGCTAAGCCATCGTTGGTAAGCCGGATTGGGCTTCGATATTTGGATGCTGTGTTTCCTGAGAAAAGCGAAACAATTGAGCAGTATCTTGTAAAGGAACTTCATGGTGTTGATTTTGGATGGACGCCAATACAGTCCATACAAGAGTCTGTATATCAGACATGTGTTGAGCCATTGATCTCTAATGGATTTATGGTTTCACGCATACATAAGATGAATGGTCAACTAGGTTTTCCTCCAGATATGATTCCTAATGGTTTACTGCCGCTGCCGAGATTTAGTAACACAGAGCATCGTATGCACGCAATAATTGATACAGATCATTATGTTGAAGGCAACATGTCAACTGATTTGCAGTTAATTGAAAAACAGATTCTTTCGTTGCATAGTAAAGTTAAAGAAGCATTTGAAGGCATGGTTTCAGATTTTGCCCGTGCTAAATGGCACTGAAACAACGGAGGTGACTAAAATGTATGCAATTCCTACTGGAAGCATAGGCTCTGTAGATCGGTATACTCCAGATTCGCAGTCAAGCTCATGTGTATCAGGTGTTGTTGCTGTCGCCGCATCTTTACTATTAGTTGGTACGGGGGCTTCATACCCTGTAAATGCTTATAAGCAATGGCGTCAGTATGTTCAGCCAAGGGTTCAGTTTGCATTTGATTCCATAGAGTCAACGTACACGCCTGCAATTTCTCCTGAGGTTGATGTCAGGAATGTTGCCCAACATTTGGCTAATATTCGAGAAGTGCTGTCTCCATCAATGTCAGAACTGGCTAAGGATTTGGGGATAACTCGGCAGGCTCTCTATAAATGGTTGTCAGGGGAGAACCAGCCTGATGATGCTTCAAAAGTCCAATTCATTACCAACCTCAGTAATGTTGCTGACTCTTTTTCCAAAGCTGGACTCAATGATGCGAAGCTATTGGTGAAAATGAAAGCATTCAATGGTAGGTCATTGATGGACTTAGTAAAAGAAGGTGAGGATTGGAACAAGCCAGTTCAGGTACTGATTGATGAAGCTAAAGCGATGAATGCAGCTGCTGAATCGGCCAATTACTTAGCAAGCAAGGCGAAACCGACAGATGATTGGAAGTCATCTATTTCAATTCCTGGAACAGTAGAGGAATAAATCACATTTATGTTGGTACGAGGAACATCATGGCGTCAGGGGCATGTTCTTAAACATGATGATGCCGTTTCACTTGGACTTCTGAAGCCTGATGAAACGAACCATAAAGTTGTAGTTATAACGCATGATTGTGATTTACAGAGTAATTCTGAAAAAAACGTGGAACTGATGTTTGGCCCCTTGAAAAAGGGGTCAAGCAAGATGAAAAGAGCTAAGCATCCGAGAATCCTCGATCTATGCTTTGAAAACCCAGAAAGTGCTAAGAAGAACGCAGTAGAGCTTCGGCATGAAAGAAAAGTCATCATTTCTAAAGAAGCTTTCCGTTGTGAGGAAAACGATCCGGCATTCTCCATTAGCACAGAAGAGAAACAAGCTCTTAAGCAATGGTTAGCAGCTAAGTATGGTCGTCCAGCTTTTCCTAACTCGTTTGAAGAACGCTTGCGGGCTTACGACGAGGATAAAAAGTTTATTTTCGAAAAAGAAGTTGCGGACATTATCGCCACAAACGCAGAGCATTTGATCGGAGTTTTTTTCGATTTGGGCGAAGAAAGATTTAACGATCTTGATGAAGGCATACCATATGAGCTTTCTATCAATGTTGTTTATGATGCAACTGAAGGTGGCCCCGATGCCAGAGGGGCGGCTGAACAAACCTGTTCTGATCTAAAGGCATTGTTTTATAAGTTTTATGGTGATCCAATCTTGGGACATTCAGAGCTTATAGAATTGAATACGTGCATTGCTGTTGCCGATACTCATTTCTCCCTGTATGCATTGAGGCGGATGGATCAATGGAGGGTGGAATACATCAGCCTTGAAGAAGATTCATATGGCGATTTCATTGGTGCCGGTGTTTAAACTGGCTGTTTCGACAGCCAGTTTAAACAGGCTTTAATCAAGCATCGCCTAATTTATATTCGTCAAAACGAATAATTTCGTCATTAAGCCACTCATTTAATTCCATTAATCTTTTTTGAAGTGGAATCAATTCATTACGAACGAATACTCGACTAGCTTTTTCCACATCTCCAAACCCACCAACGTTGCTCGGCATAATTCCCATCATCTGCGGTGGCACGCGGTGCGCTGCCATCATGTCATCGCGGCTAACGTTCTTGATGTTAAGAAACTCATCCTTTGCCGCAACTTCCGACAACGGGATGATCTGGATGCCGTCTTTTTTACCATTGGGCGAGTACATAAACAGGTTGCGGAAGTTGCCTGGCCCTTTGGCGCTTTTCATTGCCTGGCGGATATTGTTAACGTCCTCCTGATTCTGTGCTGCATCGGTCATATACATGATGAAACCCGCATGGCTGCCGTTGATGTAATACTTCCGGCGGAACAGTGTTGCGGACTCGTTGAGCAGGGTTGATGGGATAGCGGAGAGATATCCGGGCAGCCCGTAAATCTCTTGATTAATATCCGGCTCCAGCAGATGAAAGATGTTGCCCTGCGTAAATTCATAGGGCTGCGTGGTCATGCCATACTGCACAAACCAGTAGGTGTCGAGGTCCACGCCGCGCCGTGTATACTTCGCCAGTGCTGGTTCCAGCGAGAGAACGCCGCCGAGCCGGTTGGTGCGCTTTTCCAGATAGGCGTTACCGAACACCAGATAGTCCTGGACAAAACGGGCAAAAGCCTGCTGGCTGAGCAGGCGGTGCGGGATGTAGGTACTGCTGAGAATGTCACGCTTTACGGCAATCGGTGAGCTGTGATGCACAGCGGCGCGATAGGTCCGCGCCAGTCCGTCAAAGCTCACCGGCGGCTCATACCAGCGGTCCATCTGCACGCATTCCACATAGTCCAGTAATTCGCGGCGGTCCAGCACTGGGATCGGATCACCAAAGCTGAATGCTTCCGCCCGGGTGGTGTTTTGTTGCTGCGCAGTTTCCTGCACTGGTGCGGTGCTGGTCTGGGCGTCGTGTTCACTCATTAAAAAATCTCCACAATGTTGCTGGTATTGGCGGCCTCGCCCTGCAGCGGTTCGTTAAACAGTGCGTGCATCGTTGCCCAGGCCAAATCTGCGTGGCTGGCCTCTTCGCTGCGGCTGGCTTCGTAAGTAGGGCGGTTGCCACTGGCGGTGGTGGCCCGGCGGATAGCCATAAAGGACTGCGCAATGTCGGTATGCCCGGCGTCGAACTCCAGACGCCGGTGGCTGATAATGTCGTATGCCTTGAGCACCAGGGCGTTTTTGACGTTGGGGTTGTAGACAAACTCCCGCACAGCAGGAAAGAACGCTTTCACGTTCTCGTAGACACCGTGACCGACGCCGGTTGAGTCGATGCCGATATAAGTCACGTTGTACTGCTGCGTCAGTTTTTTAATGGCGTCAGCCTGGGCGCGGAAATCCATCCCGCGCCACTGGTGCCGCTCAAGAATGCGGAACTTGCCACCCGGCACGGTTGGCGGTGCCATCACCACGCACCCGGCGCTGTCACCGTTCTGCGTGCCTTTCGCCGGGTCGTAACCGATCCAGACTTCGCGCCAGCCAAAAGGGCGCAGCGCCAGCGCCTGAAAATCGGACCATACTTCCCAGCTGTCCACCATGCACGCCTGCAGCTCGCTGAGCGGGAACACTGACGCCAGATCGTCAATAAATTCGCACATCAGCAGGTTCTGGTATTCGTCCGGGCTGTACTCCATGCGCAGCTGGTCAAGGTCGAACAGATTACAGCCGCCGCGCACCGCATCCTCCACGGTGACGATCTGGCGATACTGTCCGTCCGGGCAGAGCACGCCGCGCGCAAGGTTGCTGTGGGTCAGGTCAATATCCACCTTGTCCGCTTTGGCGCGGCCCCGGTTGAACAGCGCACCGGACCAGAACGGATAGGCGCTGTGGGTCAGGCTGGACGGCGTGGAGAAGTAGGTTTGTCGCCATTTCTTGTGAATGGCCATACCGGAAGCAACCTTGCGCAGCTCCTGGAATTTCGGTATCCAGAAATATTCGTCAAGATACAGATTGCCGTGGTAGCTCTGCGCCGTGCGGGCGTTGGTGCCGAGGAAGTACAGGCACGCCCCGTTGCTGAGTGTCATCGGGTCGCCTTTCAGCTCAACATCCACCTCTTTTGCAAAGTCGATGATGTACTGCTTAAAAACGTGCGCCTGCGCCTTACTAGCTGAGAGGAAGATCTGGTTGCGCCCGGTGGTGATGGCATCAATCAGCGCTTCGCGGGCAAAAAAGTATGTTGCTCCGATCTGGCGTGATTTAAGCAGGTTGCGAATACGGTGTTTTACGCCTGCCTGCCACCAGTGGCGCTGATATTCAAACATGCCGTTGCGGAAGATTTCTTCCAGCTTTTCGGTCTGTTCATCAGTGAAAACATTCTTTTCGGGCTGGCGGCGTGGCCCTTTGTTACGGTTGGCAACGTTCGGGTTTAAGTCAGCTTCGTTCCCGCCATCGTTAAATTTACCGATCCGGGCGTGGCGCTCTGACTGGCGCGCCAGCAGGTCAATTTCCTTGAAGTCTTTCCCTTCTTTCTGCTCCTTCATGATGAGCTGGCAGTAACGTGCGGCGGTGGTGAGCTGCATCTGATCCAGCGGCCCATAGTCGCCCCATTTGTCGCGCTTCTTCCAGCTGTGAACGGTTGCAACTTTCTCTCCCAGCATTTCAGCAATGCGGGCTACGCGGTATCCCTGAAAGTACAGCAGCATGGCCTGCCGACGGGGATCGAGGTCTGCGGGGGTCAGTGTCGTGTTCATGGCCCAAACATACGGCCTTGCCTGACGGCTTTCCCCGGCTGCGGTTTGTGTGGTTTACCGTACAAGTGCCGCGCGTTGTTTCGCTCCCCCCATCACCGCAAACATAAGGCTCCAGTAAGTTATTTCTAACGGAGCACGGCTCATGACAGTGAAAGCAAAGCGTTTCCGTATTGGGGTGGAAGGTGCCACCACTGACGGGCGCGAAATCCAGCGTGAATGGCTGGTACAGATGGCTGCCAGCTACAACCCGACGGTCTATACCGCGCTGATTAATCTTGAGCACATCAAGTCTTATCTGCCGGACAGCACCTTTAACCGCTACGGCAGGGTGACGGGGCTGGTTGCAGAAGAAATCAAGGACGGGCCGCTGGCGGGCAAGATGGCGCTTTATGCCGATATCGAACCCACGGACGCCCTAGTGGAACTGGTGAAGAAAGGCCAGAAGCTTTTCACCTCCATGGAGGTCAGCACGAAGTTTGCCGACACCGGCAAAGCCTACCTTGTGGGGCTGGGTGCGACGGACGATCCGGCGAGCCTTGGCACCGAAATGCTGGCATTCAGCGCCAGCGCCGCGCATAACCCGCTGGCGAACCGTAAGCAGAACCCTGAAAACCTCTTTTCAGAAGCGGTTGAAACGCTGATCGAACTGGAAGAAGCCCAGGACGAAAAGCCGTCCCTCTTTGCCCGCGTCACCGCGCTGTTCACCAAAAAAGAGCAGACCGATGAGGCGCGTTTCTCCGACGTGCATAAAGCCGTGGAACTGGTCGCTACCGAGCAGCAGAACCTGAGCGAGCGCACGGATAAATCCCTGACCGAACAGGACAAGCGCCTTTCTGAGTTGGAGTCCTCCCTGCAGGAGCAGCAGGCCGCCTTTGCCGAACTTGAGCAGAAGCTGAGCAGCGAAGACAGCCGTAAAGACTACCGCCAGCGCGCGCCGGGCGGTGACGCACCGGCAGGCACCCTGACCAATTGCTGATGGAGCATAAAACCCGATGAAAAAGAAAACCCGCTTTGCCTTTAACGCTTACCTGCAGCAGCTGGCGCGCCTGAACGGTGTGGAGGTTGAAGAACTCTCCAGTAAGTTCACTGTGGAGCCGTCCGTGCAGCAGACGCTGGAAGACCAGATCCAGCAGTCCGCCGCTTTCCTGACACTGGTTAACATCACGCCGGTCACTGAGCAGTCCGGGCAGCTGCTGGGGCTGGGCGTTGGCAGCACCATTGCCGGAACCACCGATACCACCACCAAAGAGCGCGAGCCTACCGATCCGACGCTCATGGAAGACGTGGAATACAAATGCGAACAGACCAACTTTGATACGGTGCTGACCTACGCAAAACTGGACCTGTGGGCAAAGTTCCAGGACTTCCAGGTGCGTATCCGCAACGCCATCGTCAAGCGTCAGGCGCTGGACCGCATCATGATCGGCTTTAACGGCGTGAAGCGCGCCAAAACCTCCAATCGTGCTGAAAACCCGCTGCTGCAGGACGTCAATAAAGGCTGGCTGCAGAAAATCCGCGAAGACGCGCCGGATCACGTCATGGGCAGCAAAACCGCAGAAGACGGCACCACTACTGCGGAACCGGTAAAAGTAGGTCCGGGTGGTAAGTATGTAAATCTTGACGCGGTGGTGATGGATACCGTCAACGAGCTGATCGATGTGGAGTATCAGGATGATGACGAACTGGTTGTTGTCTGTGGTCGTGAACTGCTTTCTGACAAGTATTTCCCGCTGGTCAACAAAGAGCAGGACAACAGCGAGAAAATCGCCGCCGATCTGATCATCAGCCAGAAACGCATGGGCGGCCTGCAGGCTGTGCGCGCGCCTTTCTTCCCGGCAAATGCCCTGCTGATCACCCGTCTGGATAACCTGTCCATCTACTGGCAGGAAGACACCCGCCGCCGTTCTGTTATCGACAACCCGAAACGTGACCGGATTGAAAACTTTGAATCCGTCAACGAGGCGTATGTGGTCGAGGACTACCGCTGCGCGGCGCTGGTAGAAAACATCGAAATCGGTGATTTCAGCGCGCCTGCCGCACCGGAAAGTGGGGAATAACGCATGAGCCTGAGTCCCGCACGGCAGCACCGCCTGCGCATTCAGGCTGAACAGGCCGCCCGTGAGGGCGGCAGTGTTCGCCATGCGTCGGGCTATGACCTGATGCTGCTGCAGCTGGCAGAAGACCGCCGCCGCCTCAAGGGCGTCCAGTCCACGGTGAAAAAGGCGGAAATCAAGGTGGAACTGCTGCCGAAATATTCCGCCTGGGCGGAGGGCGTGCTGGCTGCCGGAGGTGCGCAGCAGGATGATGTGCTGATGTACGTGATGCTGTGGCGTATTGACGCCGGTGATTATGCCGGTGCGCTCGAAATCGGGCGCCATGCGCTGCGCCATGGCTGGGTGATGCCTCTGGGCAACCGTAACGTGCAGACCGTGCTGGCAGAAGAAATGGCAGACGCGGCGCAAAGCGCTCTGCTTGCCGCTGCCGGTTTTGATGCCGATCTACTTCTGCAGACGCTGGACCTGACCACCGATCTGGATATGCCGGACCAGTCGCGGGCGCGCCTGCATAAAGCCATCGGCGCTGTACTGAGCGAAAGCAACCCAGCGTCTGCCCTGAATCACCTTAACCATGCGCTGCAGCTTGATCCCCGCTGCGGTGTGAAAAAAGAAAAGCAGCAGCTGGAGCGCAGACTGCGCAATGACAGCCGCTAACGAACGTGCCCCGCGCACGGGCGGCACGGGATGGCGAAAGGCACTGCCACATCAAAATTCCGTCCACCGCCCACTTATTCAGGAGAAAGCCGCATGAAGTTTGTTGCGCCAGAACAGGCACCGGAACAGGCGGAGGTCATCAAAAATACGCCGTTCTGGCCTGATGTGGATCTGTCGGAATTTCGCAGTGTGATGCGCACTGACGGCACGGTGACGCCGCCACGTTTAAAGCAGGTCGTGCTGACGGCAATTTCTGAGGTTAACGCTGAGCTGTTCGACTTCCGCAACCGTCAGCAGATGCTGGGCTGGCGGACACTTGCTGAGGTTCCCGCAGAAATGCTGGACGGCAAAAGCGAGCGTATCCGGCACTACCACAACGCTGTTTTTTGCTGGGCGCGCGCCGTGCTCAATGAGCGTTATCAGGACTATGACGCCACGGCGTCAGGTGTGAAGCGAGGGGAGGAGCTGGCGGAGGCCAGCGGCGATCTGTGGCGTGATGCCCGCTGGGCTATCAGCCGGGTGCAGGATGCACCGCACTGTACGGTGGAGCTTATCTGATGAAAGTGCGTGCGCATCAGTATGACACGGTGGACGCGCTTTGCTGGCGTCATTACGGGCGTACGCAGGGTGTCACTGAGCAGGTTCTGCAGGCAAATCCGGGGCTGGCTGAGTACGGCCCATTTTTACCGCACGGGCTGCAGGTGGAGCTGCCGGACATTACGGCGTCAACCACGGCGCAGACCGTCCAGCTATGGGACTGAATTATGACGCTTGAACGAATCAGCGCCTTTATCACTTACTGCATCGCCGTGCTGCTGGCATGGCTGGGCGATCTGTCGCTCAAGGATGCGTCAACGGTTGGCGGCGTACTGATTGGTGTGCTGATGCTGGCTATCAACTGGTACTACAAACACCAGTCTTTCAAATTGTTACGTGGCGGCAAAATTTCGCGGGGGGAATATGAATCCTTCAATCGTTAAGCGCTGCCTTGTCGGGGCGGTGCTGGCTATCGCCGCCACGCTGCCCGGTTTCCAGTCGCTTCATACCTCCGTTGAGGGGCTGAAACTGATCGCCGATTACGAGGGATGCCGCCTGCAGCCTTATCAGTGCAGCGCGGGCGTGTGGACCGACGGGATCGGCAATACGTCCGGTGTGGTGCCGGGCAAAACTATCACGGAACGGCAGGCGGCGCAGGGACTTATCACCAATGTGCTGCGCGTGGAGCGGGCGCTGGAAAAATGTGTGGTGCAGCCGATGCCGCAAAAGGTCTATGACGCGGTGGTGTCGTTTGCTTTCAACGTGGGCACCGGCAACGCCTGCAACTCCACGCTGGTTAAGTTGCTGAACCAGCGGCGCTGGGCGGATGCCTGCCATCAACTGCCGCGCTGGGTATATGTCAAAGGTGTGTTTAATCAGGGGCTGGACAACCGCCGCGCGCGGGAAATGGCCTGGTGCTTAAAAGGAGCATAACGGAATGAAAAAGAAAGTCATGAGCGTTTTTTTCCAGCTGGCATGGGCTGCGCTGTTGGTTATCAGCCTGCTGTATCCGCGCAGCGTTGCGCCGGTTCTGGTTGGTGCGTCTGTCTGGGTGTCATGCTTCCTCGCCTGGCTGCTTGCTGCGCTGTGCGCTGTAGGGTGGTTCGCCGGAGATCGGGCGCGCGATGAGGTCAGGGCGGCATTGCTGAAATTCAGGGCGCACCCCGTAAAACCCGTGCGTACATGGGTAATCAGGCTGCTTATTGTTCTGTGCCTGGCGTTTTCTGGATGGGTGATCACCCTGGTGTTTTACCTGCTGACGCTGGTTCTGTATCAGATTGCCCGCGCGCCGCTTCATGAGCCGATGGCGGCCTGATGCGTGCGCTGGCGGTAGTGCTGGCGCTGGTACTTGCGGCGCTGGGCTGGCAGTCGTGGCGGCTTAACAATGCCAGCCACACTATCGAGACGCAGGGCGCGGCGCTGAAAAGCAAAACGCAGGAGCTGACGAAGAAAAACAGCCAACTGATCGGCCTGTCCATTCTGACCGAAACCAACAGCCGGGAGCAGGCGCGGCTTTATGCGGCAGCGGAACAGACCACCGCACTTCTGCGCAGCCGCCAGCACCGGATCGAGGAACTGAAACGTGAAAATGAGGATTTGCGCCGCTGGGCTGATACTCCTTTGCCTGCTGACATTATCCGGCTGCGGGAGCGTCCGGCCCTCGCCGGAGGTGCAGCTTACCGTGAGTGGCTGTCCCAGAGTGACGCAGTGCCGTCTGGAAAGGTCAGCGCCGCGCAGTAACGGCGATCTGAACGCGGTGCTGGATGAAACCGAGGCCGCCTGGGCGGTCTGTGCTGACAAAGTGGACACGATTATTGCGTGTCAGGAGCGAGACAGTGAACAAACCGCAGTCCTTACGCAGCGCCCTGAATAAAGCGGTTGCTTATGTCCGCGACAACCCGGACAAGCTGCACCTTTTCGTTGATAACGGCTCACTGGTGGCAACCGGTGCCAGCTCTATGTCATGGGAATACCGCTACACCCTGAACGTGGTGATCGAGGATTTCAGCGGCGACCAGAATCTGCTGATGGCTCCTGTGCTGCTGTGGCTAAGTGACAACCAGCCGGATGCTATCAATAACCCGGAGCTGCGCGAAAAACTGTTCACCTTTGAAGTGGATATTCTGCGCAACGATGTGTGCGATATCAGCCTGAACCTGCAACTGACGGAGCGCGTGCTGGTCAGCACTAACGGCAGCGTGTCAAGCGTTGAAGCGGTGCTGGAGCCGGACGAACCCGAAGAAATGTGGACGGTGAAACGTGGATGAACTGCAGAGGGTGGATGACTGGCTGACGGCGCTACTGGCGAATCTGGAGCCTGCCGCGCGCAGCCGTATGATGCGGCAACTGGCGCAACAGTTGCGCCGGACGCAGCAGCAGAACATCAGGCTGCAGCGTAATCCTGACGGCAGCGGCTATGAGCCGCGCCGGGTGACAGCCCGCAGCAAGAAGGGACGCATCAAACGCCAGATGTTTGCAAAGCTTCGCACCACAAAATACCTGAAAACCACCGCCAGTGCGGACTCCGCCAGCGTGCAGTTTGATGGCAAGGTGCAGCGCATTGCCCGTGTTCACCATTACGGCCTGCGGGATCGCGTCAGCCGAAAAGGCCCGGAGGTTCGCTACGCAGAGCGCCGCCTGCTGGGCGTGAATGAAGAAGTGGAAACCGTCACCCGTGACACCATGCTGCGCTGGCTGGCGGGGTGATCTTTGTTTCATCGCTGGTACAACCGCCAGAACTGCCTACCTTTTCCCACTGATGGCAACCTTTCGTTATGAATGCACAACTGACCGAAATCATGCGCCTTATCACCAACCTGATCCGCACCGGCACCGTGACCGAAGTGGACCGGGACGGCTGGCTGTGCCGGGTGAAAACGGGCGAGCTTGAAACCAACTGGATTAGCTGGCTGACATATCGGGCTGGAAAGTCTCGCACCTGGTGGTGTCCGTCACCAGGGGAGCAGGTGGTGCTGTTCAGCCTGGGCGGAAATATGGAAACGGCTTTTGCGCTTCCCGCTATTTACTCCAATGAGTTCCCGCCGCCGTCAGATTCTGAAAGCGCTGACGTGACCGAATATGAAGATGGTGGCTGGTTTGAATATGAACCCGCCACCGGACGATGGTATGTCAAGGGCATCAAATCTATGGTGATCGAGGCAGCAGACAGCGTCACCTACAAAACCCGTGAGTTTGTGGTGGAAGCTGACAGAACGCGTATTAACAGTGACATGGTTATCAATGGCAGCGTCACACAGGGCGGCGGCGCAATGAGTTCTAACGGGATCGTGGTTGATGACCATGAGCATACTGGTGTTCTGAAAGGCGGCGACAACACGGGAGGTCCGGTATGACGTTGTATATCGGTATGAGCAGGAATGACGGGCAGGCCATTGCAGATACAGAACATCTGCGCCAGTCGGTGCGGGATATTCTGCTGACTCCGCAGGGTAGCCGTCTTGCCCGTCGGGAATATGGCTCCCTGCTGTCTGCCCTGATTGACCAGCCGCAGAACCCGGCGCTGCGCCTGCAGATTATGGCTGCGGTCTATGTGGCGCTGAACCGCTGGGAGCCGCGCCTTACGCTGGACTCCATCACCATCAGCGGCAATTTTGACGGATCTATGGTGGTTGAGCTTACCGGACACAGCAATAACGGCGCGCCAGTTTCCCTTTCCGTATCAACAGGAGCAGACAATGGCAGTCATTGATCTTTCCCAACTACCGCCGCCGCAGATTGTGGATGTGCCGGACTTTGAGGCATTGCTGGCAGAACGCAAGGCCGCCTTTGTGGCCCTCCATCCGGCTGATGAACAGGAGGCCGTTATGCGTACGTTAGCGCTGGAGTCAGAACCTGTCACCAAACTGCTGCAGGAAAATACTTACCGCGAAATTCTGCTGCGTCAGCGAATTAATGAGGCTGCGCAGGCGGTCATGGTGGCCTATTCCATGGGGAATGACCTTGAACAACTGGCAGGTAACTGCAACGTGAAGCGCCTGACGGTAGTCCCTGCAGATAATGACGCGGTGCCGCCGGTCGCCGCAGTGATGGAAAGTGATGAAGCATTACGCCAGCGTATTCCTGCAGCATTTGAGGGGCTGTCCGTTGCAGGGCCGACGGGAGCCTATGAGTTCCACGCCAGAAGCGCCGACGGGCGCGTGGCTGATGCCAGCGCAACCAGTCCTGCACCGGCAGAGGTGGTGCTTACCGTACTGAGTCGCGAGGGTGACGGTACAGCAGGGGCTGACCTGCTGGCAGTGGTTGAGCAGGCGCTTAATAGTGAAAAGGTTCGCCCGGTGGCAGACCGCCTGACGGTGCGCAGCGCTGAAATTATTCCGTACAGCGTGGATGCGACGATCTTCCTTTATCCGGGGCCGGAGGCTGAGCCTGTGATGGCAGAAGCAAAAGCCAGCCTGCAGAAATACATTGCCAGTCAGACGCGGCTGGGACGTGATATCCGCCGCAGCGCCATTTATGCCGCGTTGCATGTGGAGGGCGTCCAGCGTGTGGAACTGGCGTCCCCGCTGGAGGATGTGGTGCTGGATAAGACGCAGGCGGCGTCCTGTACAGAGTGGAGCGTCACCAACGGGGGCACAGATGAATAGTCTGTTGCCGCCGGGTTCGTCGCCGCTTGAGCGCAGACTGGCGCAGACCTGCAGCGGGATTTCCGATCTGCAGGTATCGCTGCGTGATTTGTGGAACCCGGCAACCTGTCCGATCAGATTCCTGCCTTATCTGGCCTGGGCGTTTTCTGTTGACCGCTGGGATGAGAGCTGGACAGAAAGCGTCAAGCGCCGCGTTGTGCAGGACGCTTTTTATATCCATCAGCACAAGGGGACAACCAGCGCCGTGCGGCGCGTGGTGGAGCCGTTTGGCTTCCTGATCCGCATCATTGAGTGGTGGCAGACCGGCGAAACGCCGGGGACGTTCCGTCTGGATATTGGCGTGCAGGACCAGGGCATAACAGAAGAAACCTATCTGGAGCTGGAGCGCCTGATCGGTGACGCAAAACCATGCAGCCGTCATCTGGTTGGTATGTCCATCAACCTGCAGACAGGCGGCCCGTATTTTGTGGGTGCAGCCACCTACACCGGCGAAGAAATCACGATCTACCCGTATATCAACGAAACCATTATTTCCGGCGGCACCGCTTATGAGGGCGGGGCGGTCCATGTTATTGACACGATGAGAGTGAACCCATGAGCGCAAAATTTTACACCCTGCTGACGGATATCGGCGCGGCGAAACTGGCAAGCGCCGCCGCGCTCGGTGTCCCGTTGAAAATTACCCATATGGCGGTGGGCAGCGGTGGCGGTGCGCTGCCCACACCCAACGCGCAACAGACCGCATTAGTTACTGAGGAGCGCCGCGCAGCGCTGAATATGCTGTATATCGACCCGCAGAACAGCAGCCAGATTATTGCAGAGCAGGTGATCCCGGAAAATGAGGGCGGGTGGTGGATCCGTGAAGTCGGCCTGTTTGATGAAACCGGCGCGCTGATTGCTGTGGGAAACTGCCCGGAGAGCTACAAGCCGAAACTGGCGGAGGGCAGCGGACGCACGCAGACCGTGCGTATGGTACTGATTACCAGCAGCACCGATAACATCACCCTGAAAATTGACCCTGCTGTGGTTCTGGCAACCCGCAAATATGTGGATGATAAGGTGCTGGAGCTTAAGGTATATGTGGATGACCTGATGGCAAAGCATCTTGCTGCTGTTGATCCCCATTCGCAGTATGCGCCAAAAGACAGTCCGACGCTGACAGGCATGCCTAAAACGCCAACGCCACCGGCAGGAAACAACAGTACCCTGATTGCCAGCACCGCCTTTGTACAGGCTGCTATTATTGCCCTGATTGGTGGCGCCCCGGCAACGCTGGATACGCTGAAAGAAATTGCAGCAGCTATCAATAATGATCCGAATTTCAGTACCACCATTAACAATGCGCTGGCACTGAAAGCACCGCTGGCAAGTCCGGCTCTGACCGGAACGCCAACGGCTCCCACTGCTGTTCAGTCAACGAATAATACGCAGATTGCCACTACCGCGTTTGTGAAATCTGCCGTTGCGGGGCTGGTTGGTTCATCGCCGGAGGCGCTGGACACACTGAATGAACTGGCGGCGGCGCTGGGGAATGATCCTAACTTTGCGACAACAGTGATGAATGCGCTGGCGGGAAAACAGCCACTTGATGCCACGCTGACGAATCTCAGCGGGAAAAGCATTTCGGGTCTTCTCGAATACCTTCAATTGCAAGAAACGGTGAAAGAGGCCGCTGGCTCACTCCAAAAGGGGAATAACTTTTCCGACGTTGAGAATATTGTTGCTGCACGACTTAACCTTCAGTTGGGGGATTCGGCGATTTTAAACGTTGGGAAAGTCTATGGGTCTGTTGCCTCCGGAGATTCTACGTTTGGCATAGCTCAGCAGTATAAAGATGTAACATCCTCTAGGGTGCTCGGCGTGACATATACCAATACAACATCTCGTGCAATAATGATATTGGTCACGTTGGATGTTCCATTAAATGGCCGCCGAGACGCTGTTGTAGGTGGAGTAATCACATCAAGTTTTGCGTCATCAAATTCAGCCAGTCAGATCGGTACGGTTTACGCTGTCGTTCCACCAGGAGTTACATACTCAATAGCAGCATCAATTATCCCTGGTGGTTCACTGATTAGATGGATGGAGCTATCACAATGAAATACTTCAAAGATATAAATAATATTGTCTATGCCTACGAGTCGGATGGTTCTCAAGACGAATTCATAATCCCAGACCTTTCTCCAATAACTGAAAAGGAGGCGATGGATATAGCTAATCCCCCACCGACTCAGGATGAGGTGATAGCAGAGGCTGAGGCTAAAAAATTACAGCTGCGCGCCACCGCTGATGCTGAGATTGCGTGGCGGCAGGACGCTGTCGATGCGGGGGTAGCGACAGCCGCAGAAACCGTGGAGTTGGCAGAGTGGAAAAAATACCGGGTACTGCTGATGCGCGTCGATACAGCAGCCCCCGTCTGGCCTAATGCGCAGGAGGCGTAGGCCATTTGATATCCGGCGCACTGGAGGTGTCTACCGCTTCCAGTGCATCCAGATAATCCAGCCACAAATTATACTGCCCTTTTTCTGTATCTTTCATGCGTCCGAGCGCGGATTTGCCAGGCCACTGCTTGTTGTTCATGTAGTCATTGGCCTGGTCAATCCGGGACTGCTTTTCTGCGTCAGCAGTAGCAACATCAGATGCATTCTGCGCATCTGTATCCGTTACCCACTGCATACCATCCCATTTATCAAAAGGGGTAAGCGGTTTTATCAGGGTTAGCGTCTCAGCTAATTCGCCAATATCGCTCACCGTTACGACCTCACCAGATTCTTTGATATAGGCGGTCATTCCGCGAAAGTCGGGGGCTGCATCCCATGACAATCCATTCCAGATGTACGCAAATCCTTTCTTTGGCTCCGGAGCAATGGTCAGAGTGGAAAAGGCAGGAATACCGGTTCCATCAATAATACGAACATCATAGGTATCAATAAATTCACCAGTCATGGCGTCGTAACTACTGACAGTTGCAACATGTGTTTCTGTCGCATTTCCATTTTTATCAAATAACGACATTATTTAGCCCTCACAATCATATTCCACGCCGCGTTTTTCATTCTGTTTTCATTTGCCGTTCTTACAACTGACGCATTATCAAAGCCTATCGCTCTGTAATATAAATATGCTGATGATACCGCCGCTGAGGCGTACCAGTGCTGAGATGGTTTAGGTGTAATGGTGAATGCGCCGGTAGCCTGGAGAGAGTCACCTGAACCCATATCTGTAAGTTCGCCGGTTATTCTCTGCATCGCATCATTCTGTTCCGACATCAGTACACGTCCGGCATCGACACCCCGCCCCCAGTCCCACCCTCGCACCACGTTAGCACGCATATCTACGGGTAAATGCAGGTTCGGGTGTAATGTCGCAAGTAGCGGATACTTTACCGGATCGAATGACTGCCCTATGTACGGGATAAACTCCATCTTCATATCAGGGTAAATTTCATTCGGCATTTTGTCAGACGGCCATTCAATCAATTCGCCTATCATCGGTGCGCCATACTTTGCGAAATTTGGCAGTTCTTCCAAATGAACGTTTAAGAAAATGCCGTTTTCCCGCCTGGCTGGCATTATTTGGACTTTTGCATAAGGGAAAACAAATGTTAGTCGGCTATGTGCGCGTATCAACAAGTGAGCAAAACACAGCGCTGCAGCGTGATGCACTGGAACGCTCAGGATGTGAGCTAATTTTTGAAGACAAAATGAGCGGAAAAACAGCAGACAGGCCAGGGCTAAAAAGGTTGCTCAGGACGTTATCAGAGGGAGACACGCTGGTTGTATGGAAGCTCGACAGGCTGGGAAGAAGCATGCGACACCTTGTTACCCTGATAGAAGAACTCCGGCAGCGCGGAGTTAATTTCCGTAGTCTGACTGACAGCATAGACACCAGTACGCCAATGGGGCGGTTTTTCTTTCACGTTATGGGGGCATTGGCGGAGATGGAACGCGAGCTGATAGTGGAACGAACCCGTGCGGGACTGGAAGCTGCAAGAGCTAAAGGCAGGATTGGAGGGCGAAGACCAAAACTGACGCCAGAGCAATGGGCACAGGCTGGCAGGTTACTTGCTGCAGGTGAAACACGGCAGCGGGTTGCTTTAATTTTTGATGTGGGGATCTCGACGTTATACCGCAAATATCCTGCGACATTGTGTGATTAACAGGACAACGCCGCGCAGCTGTCTGCGTGACGTAATCAATACAACATAGGGCGAAGCCTATTCCAATCAGGAGGTTCGCCGCTATGGCTCAGGATTACCACCACGGGGTGCGCGTTGTTGAAGTCAACGACGGCACCCGCTCCCTTACCACGGTAAGCACCGCTATCGTGGGTATGGTCTGCACCGGCGATGATGCTGATGCGTCCGTATTCCCTCTCAATAAGCCGGTTCTGCTGACGGATGTGCTGGAGGCCAGCGGTAAAGCAGGCGAGTCCGGCACACTGGCTCGTTCGCTGGATGCGATTGCCGACCAGTCAAAGCCCGTAACGGTTGTTGTGCGCGTGGCACAGGGTGAAACCGAAGCGGAAACCACCTCCAATATTATCGGTGGCGTCACGTCCGACGGTAAAAAAACGGGGATGAAAGCGCTGCTTTCTGCGCAGTCGCAGCTGAAAGTTAAGCCGCGCATTCTCGGTGTGCCGGGGCACGACACGCAGGCAGTTGCCACTGAGCTGATGAGTGTTGCGCAGAGCCTGCGCGGGTTTGCCTACCTGTCTGCCTATGGCTGTAAGACGGTGGAGGAAGCCATTGCATACCGGGACAATTTCAGCCAGCGAGAGGGGATGCTGATCTGGCCTGATTTCATCAACTTTGACACCGTTTTGAAAGCCGATGCGACGGCTTACGCCTCGGCCCGTGCGCTCGGTTTGCGCGCCAAAATTGACGAACAGACCGGCTGGCACAAAACCCTGTCCAACGTGGGTGTGAATGGCGTCACCGGTATTTCCGCTGATGTATTCTGGGATCTGCAGGACCCGGCAACGGATGCGGGACTGCTGAACCAGAACGACGTCACCACGCTGATCTGTAAAGACGGGTTCCGCTTCTGGGGTTCCCGCTGCCTCAGTGACGATCCCTTGTTTGCGTTTGAGAACTACACCCGCACGGCGCAGGTGCTGGCTGACACGATTGCAGAGGGGCATATGTGGGCGGTGGATAAGCCACTGAATCCGTCACTGGCCCGCGACATTATCGAAGGTATCCGCGCCAAATTACGCAGCCTGGTGAATCAGGGATACCTCATCGGGGCTGACTGCTGGCTGGATGAGTCAGTGAACGATAAAGACTCCCTGAAAGCCGGGAAACTCACCATCGACTACGACTACACGCCTGTGCCGCCGCTTGAAAATCTGATGCTGCGCCAGCGCATCACCGATCGCTACCTGGTCGATTTTGCCAGCCGTGTCAGTGCATAAGGGGGATACATGGCATTACCACGCAAGTTAAAACACCTGAACCTGTTCAACGACGGGAACAACTGGCAGGGGATCGTTGAGTCCCTGACTCTGCCGAAATTCACCCGCAAGTTTGAGAAGTATCGCGGCGGCGGTATGCCGGGCGCGGTGGATGTGGATATGGGGCTGGATGACGGCGCACTGGACACGGAATTTTCAATCGGCGGCACCGAATTGTTGTTATTCAAGCAGATGGGAGCTGCCACGGTGGATGGTATCCAGTTGCGTTTTACCGGCTCTATTCAGCGTGACGATACTGGCGAAGTGCAGGCCGTTGAGCTGGTTGTGCGCGGGCGTCATAAAGAGGTGGATTCCGGCGAGTGGAAAACCGGAGAAAGTAGCGCCACCAAAGTCAGCAGCACCAACAGTTACGCGAAGCTGACCATTAACGGCGAGGTGCTCTATGAGGTTGATGTGGTCAACATGATTGAAATCGTTGACGGCGTGGACCTGATGGAAGCGCACCGTAACGCCCTTGGCCTCTGATTTAACTTAACGGCGCGGTGATCCGCGCCAGTATCTGATTAACAGGAAACGAACATGAACGACAAGCTGACTGAAAAAACCGTACAACTGGATACGCCCATCATGCGCGGTAAAACCCAAATCACCGAAATTGTGCTGCGTAAGCCGCAGTCCGGTGCGCTGCGCGGCACCCGCCTGCAGGCCATTATGGATATGGACGTGGGGGCCATGATGACAGTGATCCCGCGTATTTCCACCCCAACGCTGACCGCACAGGAAATGGCTGAACTGGACCCCGCCGATCTCACCGCGCTGTCGGTCGAGGTGGTGACTTTTTTGTTGAAGAAGTCGGTGCTTGCCGGTTTACCGACAGCCTGACGATTGATGACCTGGTGGCGGATATCGCCACCATCTTTCACTGGTCGCCGTCCATCACTGACGTTATGCCGCTGACTGAGGTGCTGGAGTGGCGGCACAAAGCGATTCAGAGAAGCGGGGCCAGCGATGAGTGACAATAACCTGCGTCTGCAGGTGATTCTGAATGCGGTTGACAAGCTCACCCGCCCATTTCGATCCGCGCAGGCCAGCTCGAGGGAGCTGGCTACTGTGCTTCAAACTACCCGGAACAGCCTGAAAGAACTGAATAAACAGGCCGGGCGTATTGATGAATTCCGTAAAACCAGGTCACAGCTTGCTATTACTGCAAAAAATCTCAACGCCGCACGCGAAGAAGCCGCAAAACTTGCCACTCAGTTTGCTGCAACAAACCGCCCAACCGCTGCGCAGGCCAAGTTATTTAGCCAGGCGAAAACCCGCGTACAGGAACTGCAGCAGACATACAACGGTCTGTTGGGTTCGGTACAAAGACAGCGGCAGGCGCTGAAAGAATCCGGGATCGATACTAAACAGCTTAGTAGCGCGCAGCGGGAACTGCGGAAAAATGCAGATGAAACAAGGCAGGCTCTTGAACGTCAGCAGAAATCCCTGAAACGTCTGGGCGAACAGCAGGCAAAAATGAATGCTGCCCGTGAGCAATATTCCCGACGCCTTGAGGTGCGGGATCGCATCGCAGGGGCAGGTGCTACTACCACGGCGGCAGGGGTAGCAATGGGGGCACCTGTTGTGGCGGCAGTTAAGAGCTATAGCAGCATGGAAGATGCCATGAAAGGCGTGGCGAAGCAGATGAATGGCCTGCGGGATGATAACGGGAATCGCACGAAACAATATTATGACATGCAGGATGCCATCAAGGCCGCCAGTGAAGATTTGCCGATGGAGAATGGCGCTATAGACTATGCCGCGCTGGTTGAAGGGGGCGCGCGTATGGGCGTGACCAACCAGGACGATCCCTTTGAGGACCAGAAACGTGACCTGCTGGCCTTTGCATCCACGGCGGCAAAAGCTGCAACGGCCTTTGAACTGCCTGCCGATGAGCTGGCGGAAGGGCTGGGGAAAATCGCGCAGCTCTATAAAGTTCCGACGCGCAATATTGAACAACTGGGCGATGCGCTGAATTACCTGGACGATAACGCCATGTCAAAGGGTGGGGACATTATCAACGTCCTGCAGCGCATGGGGGGAGTGGCTGACCGCCTTGACTTCCGAAAGGCTGCTGCGCTGGGTTCAACATTCCTTTCTTTGGGGGCTGCCCCGGAAATCGCCGCCAGCGCTTCTAATGCCATGGTGCGTGAGCTGTCCATTGCCACCATGCAAAGTAAACGCTTCTTTGAAGGTATGGATCTGCTGAAACTCAATCCGGAGGAGATTGAAAAGCAGATGACCACCGATGCCATGGGAACCATTCAGCGGGTTCTGGAGAAGGTCAACAATTTGCCGCAGGATAAACGCCTGTCAGCCATGACAATGATTTTTGGCAAAGAGTTTGGCGATGACGCGGCAAAGCTGGCTAACAACCTGCCTGAGCTGCAGCGCCAGCTGAAACTCACATCAGGCAGTGGTGCTAATGGCTCCATGCAGAAAGAATCCGACATTAACAAGGATTCATTGTCTGCGCAGTGGTTGCTGGTTAAGACTGGCGCGCAGAACGCTTTCAGCAGCCTGGGGGAAACGTTGCGCCAGCCGCTGATGGATATTATGGGTATGGTTAAGGGCGTGACCGGGGCGCTGCGTCGCTGGGTGGAGCAGAATCCCGTACTGGCTGGCACGCTGATGAAAGTGGCGGCGGCTACGGCGGTTATCACTGTTGGACTGGGAACACTTGCGGTGGCGGTGGCTGCGGTGCTGGGGCCGATTGCAGTGATCCGATTTGGCCTGTCTGTGCTGGGTGTAAAAACATTACCTTCCGTTGCTGCAGCAGTAACACGTACTGGCAGTGCCCTGTCATGGCTGGCAGGTGCGCCACTTTCCCTGTTGCGTCGGGGTATGGCGTCATCCGGTGGCAGTGTCGGGTTGCTGAGTGCCCCGCTTAATTCCCTGCGTCGCTCAGCCGGAATAGCGGGTAATGCACTGAAAACGGTGGCAGGTGTGCCGCTTGCCGTGTTCCGTGCCGGTATGTCAGGCATCCGTAATGTTATCGGTATGGTGATGAACCCGCTGGCGGCGTTGCGGGGTGGACTGACAGCTGCCGGTGGCGTGTTGCGTTTTCTTGTTTCTGGTCCGCTGGCATTACTTCGTGGCGCGCTGTTTGGCATTTCTGGCCTGCTGGGTGCGCTGCTCAGCCCGATAGGGCTGGTTGTGGCTGCGCTGGCTGGTGTGGCGCTGGTTGTGTGGAAATACTGGCAGCCCATCAGTGCATTTCTGGGGGGCGTGGTGGAAGGGTTCAAAGCCGCTGCTGCGCCCATCAGCGCCGCCTTTGAGCCGCTCAGACCCGTGTTTCAGTGGATTGGTGACAGGGTGCAGGCCCTGTGGGGCTGGTTCAATGATTTACTTACGCCGGTTAAATCCACTTCCGAAGAACTGAACAGCGCAGCTGCAATGGGGCGCCGGTTTGGTGAGGCGCTGGCGGACGGTCTGAATATGGTGATGCACCCGCTGGAATCACTTAAATCTGGTGTGTCGTGGCTGCTGGAAAAGCTCGGTATTGTCAGTAAGGAGGCGGCAAAGGCGAAACTGCCCGCGCAGGTCACGCAGCAGCAGCCCGCCACGGTGAACAGTGACGGCAAAGTGGTGCTGCCGCCCGGCGGGTTCCCGGCTTACGCGGGGATGTACGACACGGGCGGGATCATTCCACGCGGGCAGTTTGGCATTGTCGGAGAAAATGGCCCTGAAATTGTGAACGGACCGGCAAATGTCACCAGCAGGCGGCGTACTGCTGCGCTGGCCTCTGTCGTTGCAGGCGTGATGGGGGTAGCTGCGACACCTGCAGAAGCGGCTCCGCTTCATCCGTTCAGTCTGCCTGCGAGGGCATACCAGACGCAGCCAGTTAAGGCTGACAGCCCGCCGTCAGTTATTCGTTATGAGATAAATGCGCCCATTCATATCGTCGCGCAGCCGGGACAGAGTGCGCAGGATATTGCCCGTGAAGTGGCACGCCAGCTTGACGAGCGGGAACGCAGGGCCAGGGCAAAAGCGCGCAGCAATTTCAGCGATCAGGGGGGGTATGAATCATGATGATGGTGCTGGGTTTATATGTATTTATGTTGCGCACTGTCCCTTATCAGGAGCTGCAGTATCAGCGCAGCTGGCGACATGCCGCCAACAGCCGGGTGAACCGCCGCCCGTCAACGCAGTTTCTTGGCCCGGATAATGATTCACTGACACTGTCCGGGGTTCTGCTGCCGGAAGTGACCGGAGGCAGGCTGTCATTGCTGGCGCTGGAGTTGATGGCAGAGCAGGGCAAAGCCTGGCCTTTGATTGAAGGCAGCGGAACCATTTACGGCATGTTTGTTATTGAAAGTCTGAGCCAGACAAAGACGGAGTTTTTTGCCAGCGGAATGCCCAGGCGCATTGAGTTTACGATCACCCTCAAACGGGTTGATGAATCGCTGTCTGACATGTTCGGGAGCCTGAGTGACCAGCTCAGCAACCTGCAGGACTCTGCTGCCTCTGCGATTGGGGGGATTAAGAACACGGTGGGAGGATTGCTGCAGTGAACGTTAATTCTGATCTTCTGAATCTGAACAGCAAAAGCCCGGCTTTCAGTATCGTCATTGAAGGTAAGGACGTGACGACTGTGCTGGATACCCGCCTGATGAGTCTGACGCTGACGGATAACCGGGGCTTTGAAGCGGACCAGCTTGATCTGGAGCTGGACGACGCCGACGGGCTGATCTCCCTGCCGCGACGTGGGGCAGTGATTCAGCTGGCGCTGGGCTGGAAAGGCCAGCCGCTTTTCCCTAAAGGGGCTTTTACCGTGGATGAAATTGAACACAGCGGTGCCCCTGACCGGCTGACCATCCGGGCGCGTAGCGCAGATTTCCGTGAAACCCTCAATACACGGCGCGAAAAATCATGGCATCAGACAACGGTGGGGGAGGTGGTAAAGCAAATCGCCGCCCGGCATAACCTCAAAATGGCGCTGGGTAAAGACCTGACGGATAAGGCGCTGGATCATCTGGACCAGACCAATGAAAGCGATGCAAGTTTCCTGATGAAACTGGCGAGACAGTATGGGGCGATTGCTTCCGTTAAGGACGGGAACCTGCTGTTTATCCGGCAGGGACAGGGAAGAACGGCGAGCGGCAAGCCGCTGCCGGTTATCACCATCACGCGCAAAGCCGGTGACGGTCATCGGTTCACCCTTGCTGATCGTGGTGCTTATACCGGTGTTATTGCCAGCTGGTTGCATACGCGTGAACCCAGGAAAAAAGAGACAACCAGTGTTAAGCGTCGTCGAAAGAAAACCACCACACCCAAAGAGCCGGAAGCAAAACAGGGCGATTATCTGGTGGGAACGGATGAAAACGTGCTGGTTCTTAATCGTACCTACGCCAACCGGAGCAATGCAGAGCGCGCAGCAAAAATGCAGTGGGAACGTCTGCAGCGTGGGGTTGCTTCATTTTCCCTGCAGCTCGCTGAGGGGCGGGCCGATCTCTATACGGAAATGCCGGTGAAGGTTACAGGGTTTAAGCAGCCGATCGATGATGCAGAATGGACCATTACCACCCTGACGCATTCTGTCAGCCCGGATAATGGATTTACGACCAGCATGGAGCTTGAAGTAAAGATTGATGATTTAGAAATGGAATAAATAAGTTCTCAATATTGGTTATTTGTGTATCATTATTGAGATTTTAAAGGTGGCGGAGAATTGAAAATGATGAATTGCCCAAAGTGTGGACATGCGGCGCACACCAGGAGTAGCTTTCAGGTTACTGATAGCACGAAGGAGCGTTACTGCCAGTGCCAGAACATTAATTGCGGCAGCACATTTGTCACCCATGAAACGGTTGTACGATTTATCGTTACACCGACAATAATCAATAATGCCCCGCCACACCCTACGCCGGGTGGTCAAGGGCACATGAATTTTTAAAACAAGAACCTGCAGCAGCAGGTTTTTTTATGTGTCAGGAATTTCACCTGTTTCTATAAAATGCGCAAAACTTTCTTCATCAATGATGATCGTACCCTTCATGCGTGCAGCATTTACTTTGGAAGGACCGGCATTGTACCCGCAACAGAGCATCTGCAGATTTTGAGTAACTGAACTTCTCACTGTCAGGCTGTGCGCTTGGGCAACTTCAATCAAACGCTCTTTATCTGCCTTTTTGAAACCTGTAAAGCAGACGTCAAAAGTGAGGGTTTTAGGCTTGGTTGCCTTGGTTAGATGAATGTAATTTTCTGGTAGGAAGGACTGACAGGCTTGCTGTGCTTCCTCAGCAGATGTGCATTCTTGAAGTATTCTATCTTTACGAAACGTTCTTATTGAATGGGCTGATTGGCATATACCCTGAATGTGGGTATCGCTGTGGCTAACACTGCTTATTGAATGGGCACCAATACGCGCATTCGCATTGATGTAAACAAAGTGCATTTCTTCCATGTGAATCACCTTTATTACACAAACGGCTAAGACGTTAATGAACGGTGGGCAAATTGGCTGCCGCCATTTTGCCGCCACAGCCAAACAAAAAGGGGTTACGTTTGCACGTAACCCCTTGTTTTATTTGGTGGAGCTGGCGGGAGTTGAACCCGCGTCCGAAATTCCTACATCCTCGGTACTACATGCTTAGTCAGTCTTTACATTCGCCTGGCACCTGCGGACAGACACGCCACTACCAGACTAGCCTGATTAGATTTAACGCTTCAACCCCAGGCAGGGCCTCCACGCGATCTCTTTTGGGTTTGACCTCTCTTTGATCCCCGTCTTAAGAGCGGAAGCTAGGGAGAGAGGGCTCAGAGCAGGTTATTAAGCTGCTAAAGCGTAGTTTTCGTCGTTTGCGACTATTTTTTTGCGGCTTTTTACGAGGCCAACCGCCCCTCGGCATGCACCTTGGGTTTCGCGAATCCCGTCGAATCCAGAATCAGCCCCAATGTGTTAGAGCAAGTATAACAGACTTGTGACACGCGTGACCAGCCCCCGCAACCCCTAATCCTCAAGGATTTACCGCTCGCGCAGCGCTTCTTTTGCGCGATTAAACGGTTTGATTAAATAGTCGACGATGGTTTTTTCACCTGTTTTTATATCCACTGTGGCAATCATTCCCGGTACGATGGAGAAATGGCGTCCCAGTTTGTTCTGTAAGAAGTCCTGATGGGTGCGGATAAACACGCGGTAGTAGAATATCTCCGGTTTCACTTTGTCTTGAATAGTATCCGGGGAAATAGTTTCGACTACGCCTTCCAGACCGCCGTAAATCGCGTAGTCATAAGCGGTTATTTTCACCAGCGCCCGTTGGCCGGGGTGGATGAACGCGATATCGCGCGGAGACAGGCGGGTTTCTATCAGCAGATGATCGTCCAGCGGTACAATCTCCATCATCTCGCCATTGGGCGGGATAACGCCGCCAATGGTAGTGACCTGGATGTTTTTCACAATACCGCGCATCGGCGCGCGCACGGTCAGGCGGGTGACGGAATCCTCGCGTCCTTTCAAAATAGCTGCCAGCATATCCACTTCGGCATTGGCTTTTGACAGCGCTTCCCGCGCCTGCACGAAGTATTGTGAGCGCAGATCGGTGATTTTTAATCCTAAATCGCTTTTTTGTCGTTGCAGGCGCAGCACTTCAACGTGGCTGGCGGCACCACTTTTTTCCAGCCGTTGGGTTATGGCCAGCTCTTTATTTACCGAGACCAGCGCATCCTGCAGTTCTGCCATAGAATCAGCGAGCTGCGCGCGGCGACTTTTATACAAGCGCGTTTCGGAGGCGATGAGATCCGGCCAGGCGCGTAGTGAAGCGGGAAACACGAGCGGCAGATCGTTAACTTCGGCATTGAGCCTTGCGCTGGAAGCCAGTGAGGCGCGATAGCGGGCGGCGCTCTCCCCAACGTTGGACTCAGAGCGAGTGGGGTCGAGGCGCGCGACAATCTGATTAGCCTGTACTTTATCTCCTTCGCGTACCGTGAGCTCGGCGAGAATACCGCCATCCAGCGACTGCAAGACCTGCTCGCGCGAGCTGGGGATTACCTTCCCGCTGCCGGTCGAGACTTCATCCAGCTTGCCGAAATACGCCCAGATACCCAGGACGGCAAACAGCAGTGTGCTGAGCAGAATAATGCGGCTGGCCCCGGAAAAACGGTGCTCGCGACGGATATCGAGGTCGTCCATGGCAGCGTCATGCGGATTGGTTTTCATTTTTCCACTCCCGACCGTGAGTAGGGGCTGGTGCCCGGCTCGCATTCAGCGCCTGCGCTTTCGGGGCATCCATGACCAGTTGACCTTCTTTTAACACCACTACGCGCTCGACCAGCTCCAGAACCGGTACGCGATGGGTGGCGACAATCAATGTTCGGTTGCCCAGCCACTGGTTCAGGCGCTGAATAAACTCTCGTTCGGTATGTTCATCCAGCGAGGCGCTGGGTTCGTCGAGCAGCACGATATTGGGCGATCGCAGCAGCATTCTTGCCAGCAGGATCGACTGCCGTTGTCCACCGGACAGACCGTTGCCGCCCTCCATAATGGGGTGTGCCAGCCCTTTGGTGAGTTGTTTAACGAAAGCCGCCGCGCCGCTGACCTCCAGCGCTTCGAAGATCTGCGCGTCGCTGGCATGCGGTGCGCCGAGGGTCAGGTTCTCGCGCAGGGTGCCAAAAAACAGCCGCGCATTCTGACTGAGAAAACCGATATTGCGGCGTAAATCGGCCATATCGATCTGCGCCAGGCTAAGGTTATCGAGTCGGACATCGCCCTGAATAATCTCTACGCCACCCGCCATGGCCTGTAGCAGTGTTGATTTCCCGGCGCCGTTACGCCCGAGGATCGCCACCCGTTCACCGGGCATGACCTCCAGACGCGAGATGCGCAGCGGAACGCGTTGATCGTCGCTGTGGTAGCGAAAGTGCGCATTTTCAAACAGATAATGGCCGTGAAAAATCTCCTGATGCACCCGGTCTTCATCGTACTGCGTTTCGGTGGGAAGCTGCATGATGCTGTCTAACCCCATCTTCGCCGCCTTGACCTGTTGCCAGCGGGCCAGCACGCCGCACAGGTTCGCCATCGGGGCAATCATTCTGGAACCGAGCATCGACGCGGCCACCACCGCCCCGGTGGTCATTGTGCCTTCAATGACCATCGGCGCGCCGAACATAATGATGGCGGCGTAGACCAGGCTTTGTACCGACATGCCCCAGCCAATCAGCCCTTGAGTCAGCTTGCGCGTGCGCAGTCCGGACTCTCCGGTAATACGGATGTAGCTGTTCCACTGTTGTAAAAAGCGGTTTTCCGCCTGCATCAGCTTGATATCTTCCAGCCCCTGAACGCTCTCGACCAGCACCGCGTTGCGCAGGGTGGATTCATGCGCTGCCTGGTTGGCGAGTACCGCCAGTTTCTTCTGTAACAGCAAACCAGGCAGGATCATCAGCAGGGCCGCGACGGGGGCTATCCACGCCAAGGGCGGGGCGATAAAGGCCAGCACCACGATAAACAAAAAGAAAAACGGTAGATCGACAATCGTCGACAGGGTCGAGGAGGTGATCATCTCGCGAACCTGTTCCAGCTCGCGCAGTTGAGAAATAAAGCTCCCCGTCGAGCGGGGGACGGCACTGTTGCGCAGTCGCAATGCGTGGCTGAACACGCGATCGGAAATGCGCATATCGGCGCGTTTGCCGAGCAGGTCCATTATGTGGGTACGCGCTTCGCGCAGCAAAAAGCCAAACAGCACCGCCACCAGAACGCCGGTGGAGAGAACATACAGCGTTGGATAAGACTGGGCGGGGATCACCCGATCATAGACCTGCATCGAAAAGATAATCCCGGCGAGCGACAGGACGTTAATCAGAAAGGCGGCAACCATGACCGGCAGGTAAGGGCGGATGTCCTGTAACACCAGTTCGCGCATCCAGTCGGGCCTGAAGCGCGAAATATAGCGGTCTACCCGACTGTCCTTCAGCGCTGACAGCGGGCGCAGTGCGGTAATGCTCACGATCTCCGGCAGAAGTTCTGCAACTGTGAGTCGGTTACGCTGGCCCTCTTCGGCGATGATAAAAACATCCAACGCATCTTCACCGTTGAAATGTTCTATCACCATCAGTTGGCCGTCGCGCAGTTCCGCCACCACCGGCAGACGCCACTGGCCGAATGCCTGCGTGGCGGTATCCAGCGCATGAAATGACAGCCCTGCCTGACGCGCCAGCTGCGCCAGGGCCATAGCTCGGCTTTTTCCCGCAAACCACGGGGCGTTGGCCTGGATTGCGCCGGGCGAACAGGCAACGCGATAGTGGCTGGCAATATGCGTCATCGCCAGCGCCCACTGGCTCAGGGCGTGTTCGCCAATCGCATCTTCCGCATGTGTATCGACGTCGCTCATAGCTTTATCTCCACCGATTGAATACTGCGGTTATTTAAGGCGAACGCCTGGCGAAGCGAGCCGGTGTTATAGAGGCAGTTCAACTGGAGCTGGCGCAGCTGGTTTTGAGTCTGGAGTTCAGCAAAACGGGCCTGATATACCTCCTGCTCGGCGTTAAGCACGTCGAGCAGTGGGCGTGACCCGAGGTCCAGATACTGCTGTTGATAAAGCTCGCGCGTTTGTTCACTCAGCCGTTGCTGGCGACGCAGGATCTGCAGGGCAGTGGCGAGGCTCATCGCCTGGCTGCGGGATTCCAGTAATTTCTGCCGCACTTCAAGTCGGGTACGCTGGATGGAGTACTGTGCAGACTCTACCGCGTGACTGGCGGCGTTGCGTCTGGCGGTGAGTCCGCCCCCCTGATACAGCGGCATCTCGACTTTTACCCACGTGGAGTACTGGGTTTTGTCGAGCACCTCATGGCTGGGGTATTTGTCGTTGAGATAGTGCTGAACCGACGGCTCCAGGGAGATAGTGGGCGTCATCTGCGCGTTGGCGTAATCGAGATTTGCCTGTGCCACATTCGCCTGCGCCCATGCCGCCAGCACCGCGGGAACCAGCTTATCGTCCGGTTTGACCACATCACAACTGCTGTCCAGTTTGACCGGAAATTCGTTGCTGATGCCGTTAAGCGAGTTCCAGCCGAGGAAGCTCATCAGCGTTGCCTTGCTGCTGTCGAGATTAGCCTGATACTGCGCCAACTGAGAACGTGCAGACTCGATACGCGCATCGGTTTGCACCACGTCGGATAGCGAGGTTGCCCCTTCATCATTGCGTTGACGGGTCAGCCGACCAATACCGTTCAAGGCGCTGAGCTGCTCTTCGGCGGCGTCCACCATTTGCTGCCACGTCTGCACCTGGACTATCGCGTTGGCGGTTGCGTGGGCGATGGTATCAATACTGAGTAACACATTCGCCTGCTGTTGTGCGGATCCGGCGGTTTCAGCACGGACCTGGCTTGCCACTTTGCCGAAGTCGTACAGCATTTGCGACACTGAAATAACCAGGGCCGGGCTAAAGCCGTGATCGGTGTAAGTATTGCTGTAACCGTTGTTCATCCCGGCAGAAACCTGCGGGTAATATTTTGATTTCGCCACGTCGATCTGCTCATTTTGTGAGAGCAGTTTGCCGATGGATTCACGAATAGAAGGATGCCAGCTCACGGCGCGACTCACTGCGTCGTTGAGCGTCAGGCTGCCGGGGGCGGCGGCGCTCAGCGGCAGATCGGCAACCGCGCCGTCCAGCGAGGGCAGCATCTGGCTGGTGGCCAGTCCTTCCGGCGTAATAATTTGCGGTTCATCTTCGGCATTCACCCGCAGGGTACAGAGCGTTAATGCCAGCAGTAAGGCAACAGGCGCGACATTTCTCATAGTTTATCCCTTACAAAATACGGCAGCGACGACTGTTATTGCCCCGGACGTCATGGCATCCGGGGCTGTAGTTATGGCGCTTTAACGTTATGCGTTAGCTTCAGGGCACAATGTGATTTTGTTGCACCAGCTCATCGAGCGTGGTGTGTACGTTCTCCAGCGTTATGAGATTGGTTGAGTGATAAGTGTTGCCCGTACCGTCGCGGTCGATAGCAATCACCGTGTTGTTACCGCTGGTGGTCACGGTGAGGTAGTTGCCGAGCGTAGCGTTCTGCCCGTTCCAGCCCACCAGCAGGTCGCCGATATCGATTTTGTCACCCTGGGCCAGCGAGAAGTTAGTCCAGTTGTCGGTAGCGCCATTGCTAATGTTGCCGCCGGTAGCGTCGTTGGCGTTGAGCAGGTGATAAATCAGCGTATCGCCGTAGACCGATCCGGTGATCACCTCATGCTGTGCGGTGCTTACCATCTGCGGATTCATATTGATGGTCAGCGTAGCGGTGTCCGTATGCCCGTTTTGGTCGTTAAGCGTATAGGTAAAGGTCTCTTTGCTGGTGATCGATGCTACGGTTGCACCCGGCTTCAGCGTGTAGATGTATGAGCCATCCAGGTTCATGGTCAGTGATCCATAATGACCCTGAATTATTGCGCTACTGGCGCTGCTGGCCGGATTGAGGGTGGCAGTACTGCCGTTAAAGCCGGTGACGGTGAGCTGGGTATGGACGGTTGAGAGCTGATCGTGCGCGCCGGCGGCATCACTGCCATCAAAAATATTGCCATTCACCGTGGTGGCGTTAACGTCATAGGTATTGAGGTGCCATGTCGTGCCCGTGACGTTTGGCGTAATGCTGACGTTGCCAACTGCTAGTCCTCCCATTGTTCCGGTGAAGCTGATGTTGTAATGGCCTGCGGCCAGCTCGGCATTACCCAGCGAGATGGCAATTGAACTGCCTAACAGGCTGATGGAACTGGCGGGTACAGAGCCAGAAAGCGAGAATCCGTCGGGACCGGTGATTGTCCAGGCAATGCCCAGCGTACCGACGGTGATAAGCGTGCCGATGTTGAAGTTGAGCGTGGCGCTTTTCAGTACGTCATTTGTCGCGATATCAAACGAACCTGTACCGGTTGCTTTGTTCCCAAGCGTCGGAATTGTCGCTGTTCCCAGCGCGCCGCTTCCGTATGCAGCAGAATCCTGAACGGTACTTACCGCCATTGTGCTGCTGACGTCATTTACGGCGTCCAGCGGCTGCGGCGTTGGTTTGATATTCAGCGAGGCGCTGCCGGTATCGCCGTTTGGTGCTCTGACCTTATACACGAAGCTGTCCGGGGTGTTGATACCGTCTGCACCCAGTCCGCTTCTTAGCGTGTAGGTGTAGTTCCCCTTCGCATCGATAGTCAGCGTGCCGTACTGCCCATTAATAGTGGTTGTGCCCGTCCCGTTAACGACGATACCGTTTACTTCGGTGATAACGGTATTGGCCGGAGCCGAGTCGTTGACCAGCAGATTGCCATTGGTTGTCGCACTCAGGCTGTCGACGGCGTAGGTGTGATCCGCCTGAATATTCAGGGTATAGCTGGTCAGCAGCGTCAGGCCGCCGGAAGCGTTAAGCAGGAACAGATAATCGCCACCCGGTAGCGTAATGGTATACGCTGACGAACTTCCGCCCAGTAGGGCAGTGACCCAGTTTGGCTGTACCCGGTACTGCTCATACTGCTGAATTGACTCGTTGAAGCGATAAACATAGAGATCGAAGCCGCCAAGCGTCACGCCGAGAACATTCGCCTGTACGGTCAGCGTGCGGGTTGCGCCATCGTCAACGTTGAACTTAATCGGGTTAGTCAGACCGTTGACCAGACTGACGTCCAGCACATTGCCGAGTCCGACGCTGGCGAGCGTGAAGCCGGTTTGTTGTGATGGCAAGTGGTCAACCGCGATGACCTGCGTTCCGTAAGTCAGCACTGCTGCATCGTCTGCCGCGGTTACCGTGCTGGTGGTTGGAGCCTGACCGAGCGTTACCACCAGTTTTGCCGAGGAGTGATCGCTGCCATGCGTCAGCGTGTAGGTGAAGCTTTCGGAGCGCCCATACACCGAGATTGACGTATTGGTCAGGGTATAGGTGTAGCTACCGTTCTGATTGATATGCAGGATGCCGTATTTCCCCTGCACATCAATGCCGCCCGCCGGGATATTCACGACGTTGCCGTTACCGTCGGTGATGGAGGTGACCAACGTGCCGGAAGGCGCATTATCCTGCCCGTTGGCGGGATCGGTATCCGTGATGATGTTCCCGGATTCCGTGGTACCGCCGATGATGGTCCCTGCGCTGGCTTTTACCACCGAGACATCAAGGCTGGTGTATGCCCCGGTCGCCAGCAGGTTGGTGTTGTAACTGACCACGCGGTAATCACCGCCAGTCAGCCCGCCGTAATTGAGCGTTACGCCCGAGGCGCCCAGGGTGAGCAAGCTGGCAAAGTCTGATTTACCGGTATCCACCACCGTTACCCAGGCATTCAGCGAGGTGTCAAAGCGTTGGATGACGATCTCCAGCGTGTTTAACAGCGACAGCACCACGCCGGTCGCGGCGGCATTGATCGTAATGGACCCGCTGCCGCCAGAAGCGATGCTGAAATTAACGCTTGCCGTATCGTTCCCCAGCACGTTGGCGACATTCCCCAACGCATTAACCAGCAGGAAACCATAATCGCTTTGATGATCGGTGCTGACGATGACATCGGTTTGCAGCGGCAGACTGGTGACATTGTCTTCAGCCAGCAGCGGTAATACCGGTGCGATAGCGCTTGTCGGCGATGAGGTATTGCCCGCCGCATCGGTCGCTGTGGCGGACAGCGACTGACCTTCAATCTGGCGAACCGGCAGGTTGACGCTGTAGACACCGCTGCTGTTGGCGATTGCCGTCACGCTGGTGCCGCCGGGCAGGGAGATAGTGACCGTGCTTCCCGCTTCGGCGACGCCGCTGACGGTGCCGCCATCGGCGCTGATCAGTATCGTTGGCGCGGTCGGTGGCGTGGTGTCCACAATCACGCTGAACGAGCTGGACAACCCGCTTGCGCCGTTGGCGTTTGTTGCAGTGGCGGTAAACGCGTGGTTACCTTCGCTGAGCGCCCCGGATGGGGTAAAGCTCCAGATCCCGTTACCGTCTGCGGTCGTGGTGCCCATTAGCACGCCGTTGTTGTACAGGCTGACGATGGTGTTAGCCTGCGCCGTTCCGCTGAGCGTTGGCAGCGTATCATTGGTTGTTTTACCGGGGGCGACGGGCCCCGTGATCGTACCGACGTCATCAAGTACGCTGGCAATAACCGGCGCAGGCGGTACGCCAGTAAACGGTGCCAGAACGTTACCCGCCGTGCCAATGTTGCCTGCGGCATCCTGGGCGCTGACCTGCAGCGTTTGCCCACTGATTTGCGGTGGGTTCAGCGTGAAGGTGAAATTACCGGAGGCGTTGGCGGTTGCCGTGCCGAGCACCGTTCCACCGCTGGAGGTAATAATGACCGTGCTGTTTGGCTCGGCAACGCCGGTGAGCGTGGTACCGTTGGCGTTTACCGCCAGCCCTGTAGGAATACCCGGGGCGACGGTATCGACCACGATCGCTGCCGCAGACGATATGCCACTGGTATTACCCGCACTGTCCGTTGCGGTGATGGTAAAGGAGTGGGTACCTTGTGCCAGCGCGGTGGTTGGGGTGTAACTCCAGTTACCGCTGCCGTCCGCCGTCACGCTGATGACAAAGCTGCCGTTATCGTAAATATCTACCCGCGCGTTGGCTTCTGTGGTGCCGTTTAACGTTGGGCGTGCGTCGTTGGTTGGCTGATTAGTGCCAATCGCCCCGGTGTTTGGCCCGACGTCGTCAATAATGCTGCTGATTGAAGGCTGCGTCGGCGCTGTGGTGTCGACCACCACGCTAAAGCCTGCCGTCGCACTGCTGGTGTTGCCCGCCGCATCTGTCGCGGTGACGGTGAAGGTGTGCGATCCATTCGTCAGCGGCGTAGTTGGGGTAAACGACCAACTGTTATTACTTTGCACCAGCGCCGTACCCAGCAGGGTGCTTCCATCATAGATGTTGACGGTGCTGCCTGCCTCGGCGGTACCGTTCAGCGTCGGGCGCGCATCGTTGGTCAGTTGTCCGTTGTTGAGCGCCGCATTGAACACGCCGCCTGCGATATCATCCACCACTGAGACCAGCAGCGGGGCGGATGGCGCAATGGTGTCGACATTAATAATAAACCCGCCGGAGGTGGGACTTACGTTTCCGGCGGCATCGGTGGCGATAGCGGTAAACACATGCTGACCGTTACCCAGCGCGGCAGGCAGATATTCCCAGGTGCCGTCTATCGCCGCAGTTACCGTTGCCAGCAGCGTGCCATTATCGTAGATGGCTACTCGGGCACCGGCTTCCGCTGAGCCGTTGAGTACGGGACGGGTGTCGTTGGTAAAGGCCCCGCTCGACAGCGTTCCGGTTCCCGGTAGCACGTCATCAAAAGCCTGGATAATCGTTGGCGCAAGCGGGGCGACGGTATCAACAACGATGTTAAATCCAGCGGACGTGAGGCTGACGTTTCCGGCAGCGTCGGTGGCTGTCACTGTCAGCGCGTGGTTACCGTTGCCAAGCTCGGTTCCTGGCGTGAAGCTCCAGGCGCCCGTGCCATCCGCTGAGGTAAAGCCGATAAACGATCCGTTATCGTAAACTCTTACCGTGGAATTGGCTTCAGCCGTGCCGCTAAGCGTCGGGAGTGGATCGTTCGTGGCCTGACCGTTGTTCAGATTACCGATCAGCGGGCCGACATCATCTGCAACCTGAGTAATCGCTGGCGTACCAGGCAACACGGTATCCACGATAAGCGTGAAGCTATTGGATGGCTGGCTGGTATTACCGGCGCTGTCGGTGGCGGTGACGGTCAGCGTATGCGGGCCGTTACTGAGTGCATCCGTTGGGGTTAAGCTCCAGGTGCCGTTTGCCCCAACGGTGGTGGTGCCGATGGGCTGACCATCGCTCAGGACGGTTATGGTCGCGCCAATTTCACCGGTGCCGCTCAGGGCCGGACGGGATTCATTCGTGGTCTGCCCGTTGGTTATCGGGCCTGTTGTCGGTGCGGTGCTGTCCTGAACTGAGCTGATGACCGGGATTGACGGGGCAACTGAGTCCAGCTCAATAGTAAACGATGATGATACTCCGCCGGAGTTACCTGCCTGATCGGTGGCAACGGTGGTGAATATATGTTGTCCCTGTCCCAGCGGTGCATCCGGTGTGAAGCGCCAGTTGCCTGACTCGTCCACCTGCGCTGTACCGATGGCGACGCCGTTATCACGGATCGTGATGATGGTACCGATCTCGCCTTTGCCGTTCAGCGTAGGCTGCGCATCGTTTGTCAGTTGTCCGTTGGTCAGTGTTGTATTGCCGGGCTGATCGTCAATTACGGAGGTAATGGTCGGTGCCGCTGGCGGCAGCGTGTCGACGACAACCACAAACGGCGGCGTTGCCGGGCTGATATTGCCCGCGCCATCTGTGACAGTGGCAGTCAGCGAGTGGCTGCCTTCACCGAGGGCAGGCGCAGGCGTAAAGCTCCAGTTGCCGTTTTCATCGCTGATGGTTGTGCCGATGACCGCCCCGTTATCGCGGATGGTAACAATCGAATCCGCCTCGGTAACGCCAGCAAGCGTTGGAGTATTATCGTTGGTCAACTGCCCGGAGGTCAGGGTCTGAATCGCACCAACGTTGTCCGTGACTGTCACAATAGAGGGGGCATTCGGCACCAGGGTATCGACAATGATCTGGAAATCACCGGATGGATCTCCCTGGTTGCCTGCGGCATCTGTTGCGCGAGCGGTAAAGATATGGTCGCCTTCTCCCAGCGGAGCGGTCGGGGTAAAACTCCAGAATCCGTTGCTGTTTACCGTGGTAGTGGCATAAGCGATGCCATTATCGTAAAGGGTGATGGTTGCCCCCGCTTCGCCGGTTCCGTTAAACGTCGGGCGTGAATCGTTGGTAATTTGCCCTTTATCCAACGATCCGGTGCCAGGGGCAATATCGTCAATAATGCTGGTGATAGTTGGCACCTGCGGGGGCGTGGTGTCGATGGTGATTGCGTAGTTGGGCGACAGACCACTTGGGGTACCGTCCACCGTTTGTGAAACCGTGAAGTTATAGGTTATGCCGTTAGTCAGCGCAGTGGGTAGCTGATAACTCCATGCGCCAGACACGGCATCGGCGGTTACCGTGGCGATGGATGCGCCATTTTGATAGATAGTCACCGATGCCCCAGCAGTGGCCGTCCCTTGCAGCAGCGGTAAGGTGTCGTTGGTGGTTTTACCGTTGCCAATCACCCCCATGATGGGCGCGATGTCATCAACGATCTCAAGAGTCGGTGGATGCGGAACGCTGGAGGTAGCGGCGTTAAACGTTGTCGGATCGCTTTGATTTCCGGCGGGGTCCTGAGCGATGGCGTTGAGCGCCTGACCGGTTGTTTGCGCTGGCGAAATGGTGACAGCAAAGTTACCAGAACCGTCTGCCATCCCCTGGCCGAGAATGGTGTTACCGCTGCGAATAATCACGGTGCTGCCAGCATCGGCCGTACCGCTTACCAGCGTCCCGTTAGGATCTACGCTGGTAACCGTAGGCGTTGCAGGCGGCTGGGTATCGACAATCAACGTCAGCGGGTTATCTGCAGCCAGTGAGTTACCTGCGGCATCCACTGCACCGAACGTCAGTGAGTGAGTGACGTTCGGCGTGAGGGGTACATCCACACTCCAGGTGCCGTTAGCAGCAACCGTAGCCGTAGCAATTGCGACGGGATTATTGCCATCGAAAATTAACACCGTACTGCCAGGTGTGCCGGTCCCGCTAATGGTCGGGGTGGTATCGTCCGTGACGCTGCCACTGGTTAGCGAACCGGTAAAGATTCCAACGTTATCCTGAATATCCGTTACCTGCGGCAACGTCAGCTTCGTGTTGTTAACCGTAAACGAAATGCTGGTTGAATTGTCGCTGATGTTACCTGCCGGATCGGTTGCGGTGGCGCTTAACGTGTAGCTTCCGTTCGCCAGCGCAGTCCCTGGCGTAATACTCCAGGTTCCGCCAGCCACCGTTGTAGTACCGATTACCGTCCCCCCGTTATACAGGGTGATGGTATCCCCGTCTGTGCCAGTACCGCGAATGGTTGGTGTGGTGTCATCAGTCACGGCATCTGGCGCAAGGTCGCCCGTGACATCACCGACATTATCGTTGGCGGCGATGATCACCGGTGGTGCAGACGGCGTCGTGTCGATGTTCAGTGTTATGGCGTTAGATGGCAGGCTGACGTTGCCTGCTGGATCGGTTGCGGTGAGAGTTACCTGATAACTACCAGGAGCAACCGGTGCTGACGGAGTGAAGCTCCAGGTACCGTCTGCACCTACTGTTGTTGTTCCCTGCAATGGGGGAGTACCGGCAAGATAGAGGGTAATCAGATCCCCGACGTTCCCCGTGCCGCTAAAGGTTGGCGTGGTGTCATTGGTGTTGCCATTAGTGACCACACCCGTTACCGGAGCCACATCGTCGGTAATGATTGGCGCGGCTGGTTGTGCGGGAGGCGTATTGTCTACTGTCAGAGTAAAGCTTGCCGACGGGATCCCCGTGTTGCCCGCGACGTCAGTCGCCGTGGCGGTAAATTTATGCGGCCCGTCGGCGAGTGAGGTTGGGGTAAATGTCCAGGTGCCGTCTGGCTGTACGGTGACGGTGCCAATAGAACCGCCATTATCATAAATCGTAATCTTCGGGCCGGGCTCGCCGATTCCGGAGAGTTCGGGATTCGAGCTCTTGGTACTGCTGCCGTTATTCAGCGTTTGTAGATTTGTCCCAATCAGACCTTCTGCAGAGCTGATAACCGGGGCAACTGGTGGGGTGGTATCAATCGTCAGCGTAAAGTTCCCTGCATTGCTGGCGTTGCCTGCAGCGTCCGTGGCGATAGCAGATAAATTGTGTGCGCCTTCACTGAGCGGTTGGCTGAGTTGAATACTCCAGGTGCCGGCGGGTAAAACCGTTGTGCTGCCAATTGGCGTGGAACCCTCATAGAGGGTAATTGTAGAACCGGCTATTCCGGTTCCTTTCAGCTCTGGTAAGGTATCGTTTGAACGGCTTCCGGAAGGCAGATCGATCGGCGCATTCCCAACGTCGTCGGTGGCAGCCAAAATGACAGGATCGCCTGGCGGTTGAGTATCTACGGTAACGCTGATCACTGTGGGTGAGGTGATGACATTACCGGCAGCATCGGTTGCCGATACCGTAAACTGATGAGTGCGGTCGCTGAGCACCTGATTTCCCGGAACGGTATAGCTCCAGGTGCCCGAACTGTCGACAAGAATAACCGTCATCAACAGACTGCCATCGTACAGGCTCACCAGTGAACCTGGTTCACCGGTACCCGAGAGAGTTGGCGTATTGTCGTTGGTGACCCAACCGTTATTTGCAACGTTGCCCGTAATGCTGCCAACATCATCGTTAACCAACGTTATTACTGGAACGGTTGGGGCGATGCTATCGACAATAATTTTCCAACTGGCGGCGCTGCTGGTGTTGTTGGCAGCGTCTGTTGCCGTCACCGTAAATACGTGCGCGCCCTGGCTTAGTGCTGCGGTGGGCGTATAGTTCCAGTTACCGTTGTTATCAGCGTTAACGGTCGCAAGCAGGGTGCCATTATCATAAATTTTGACCCGCGAACCTGCTTCGGCGATGCCTTCAATTTTCGGTTTATCGTCGTTGGTTAACGCATTGTTATTGATGGGGCCAGTGAAATCGTCAACATCATCAGTAACGGCAATAATAACTGGCTGGTTTGGTGCAGTGATATCCGGAGCCAACGCGGAGGTAGGCTGACTCTCGTTATTGCTGCTGTCCGTTGCGGTGACGTTTACCGTTTCGCCGTTCTTTTGCGACGGCGCTATAGACACGGTGAAATTACCGCCGCTGTCAGCCTGGCCTATGCCAATCGGGTTACCGTTGCTGTCTTTAACGGTGACGGTGCTTCCCGCTTCAGCATGTCCGCTTACAGAACCGCCGTCTCCGGCGACGGTGACGCCGGTTGGCGCATCAGGTGCCGTGGTGTCCGGTGCGGTGACAGAGGCGTCGTCGCCCTTGTTGCCTGCGGTGTCGGTCGCATTTGCCGTAAGGGGCTCGCCGTTGGTTTGCGGCGGAACCAGCGTTGCGGTGAAATCCCCATCCGTATCGGCAGTTGCCGTACCAATGATATTGCCATCTGGATCCAGAATATTGACCGTACTGTTGGGTTCGGCCTTGCCGGTGACCTGGTCGCCAGTGCCATTAACTAGCAGGTTTGTTGGGGGCTGTGGCGCGGTAATGTCTGGTGCAAGCGCCGTTTCTGGCAGGCTTGGGTTTCCTGCCGGATCGGTTGCGATGGCTTCAATGGTTTCGCCATTGGTCTGTGGTGGGTTAATGGTGATGGTAAATGAGCCGTCCGTTCCGGCGACGCCGCTGCCGATCTGAGTTCCGCCACTGCCGGTGATAACCACGGTATTGCCTGGTTCGGTCGTTCCGGTGACGACAGTCCCATCCGCAGATACGTTGAGATCATCAGGTGGCGACGGTGGCTGGGTGTCGATGTTGATATTGAACGCTGGTGACATGCCTCCTGTACCTGACTGGTTTGTCGCGGTGGCGCTGAAGGCGTGTAGCTCATCTGATAACGGGGAGCTGGAAGTCCATGTCCAGTTACCGTTACCGTCAGCCAGTACGCTGTCGATAATTGTGCCGTTGTCGTAAATAGTCACCGTGCTGTTGGCGTCGGCAGTGCCAGAGAGCGTGGGGGTATTATCATTGGTGGCCTGATTATTGCTCAATGGTCCGGTTGAGGGTGCAAAATCATCCATTATGCTGACGATAACGGGCACGCCCGGGTAGCCAGAGTTGGTGGCATTGAAAGAGGTATCTGGCCCGATGTTGCCTGCTGGGTCCTGAATTTTCGCGATCAGCGCTTCACCGTGCGTCTGTGAGGGCGAAATCGCGATGACGAAATTGCCGGTTTGACCGACCGTTGTTGAACCCAAAACCTGATTATTACTGCCGATGATAATGACCAGGCTTCCCGCCTCAGCGCTACCGGTTACCGTTGTACCTTCCGGATTAACGGAGGAAATGACTGCGGCTGCAGGCGGGGTGGTATCAACGGTGAATGTCGGCACGCGCGTTTCCGCGCTCACGTTACCCGCGGCGTCAGTTTGCGTCAGCGTCAGATTGTGAACACCATCGCTGAGCGGAATGTCCGGTGTAAATGTCCAGTTCCCATTGTCATCCACCCGGGCCATGCCGATCAGAATGCCGTTATCAGAAATGCTGATGAAACTACCTACTTCGCCTGTACCAGTGAGCGTCGGCGTGGCATCGTCGGTTACGCCGTTATTGGCGATAAAGCCGGTAATGGAACCGACATTGTCGGTTTCCTGAGTGACCACGGGGGCGTCGGGGGCAAGCGAATCGACAATAATTTCCCAACTGTCCGACATGCCGCTGCTGCCAGCACCGTTTGAAGCGCTGACGGTAAACTGGTGTGTGCCGTCTGCCAGAGGAGAGGATGGCGTAAACGACCAGTTGCCGTTGGCATCGATTGTGACCTGGCCTATTTCGACGCCGTTATCAAAAATATGTAATGTGGCATTCGCGGGGCCGGTGCCCTGGAGTGTCGGCGTATTATCGTTGGTGGATTCCTGCTGATTGACAGGGCCAGTAATCAGCTCCTGGTTATCGATTATGCTGGTGATAACGGGTACGTCAGGCCTGTTAGGGGTTGTCGTTGGCGGTGTGCCGCCGTCACCGTCACCGTCACCATTACCGTTACCGTTACCGTTACCTTCGCCGTTGCCGCCGTTGCCGCCGTTGCCATTGCCGCCGCTACCATTGCCGTTCCCGTTCCCGGCATTACCGTTCCCAGCGTTATTATCGCTCCCACCGCCGCCACCACCACCACCCGCAGCGAGGCCAATCCCGCCAGCGACAGCGATCCCGCCAAGAACCCACGGCCAGACGGCGCCGCCTTCATGACTGCCTTCGGCCGTCATCAGCGGTGTGAGATCGTCCAGGTGCTGGAAATGGAATGCTCCGTCAGTATCCTGAACCCACCACAGTGCGCCATTACTGTCCTCCAGAACAAGTTGGTTTTGCGCTTCACCTTTTCCGAGGTAGAAATTTTTAATAGTGATGGTTTCACCTGAGCGGAGTGTGACAACCAGATCCTGATTAACGCGCGTGAGTTGACTCACCTCCTCACGCGACACAGACAGTTTCACGATAGAAGGTGAACAGAGCGTAACTTCAGAGGCTTCAACATTTGTGGAAACGCCTGTTAATTTTGATACAACGGCGAGTAGACGCATATGTTCACTCCTGATGGCATGCCGGGAGTATTAATCCGCAACAGCGCGCTGGGAAAATGAGCAGACAGGGGCTCCGTTCATCATAAAGATGAATTTACACATGTAATTTCATTGGGTGATGCTGCCAACTTACTGATTTAGTGTATGATGGTGTTTTTGAGGTGCTCCAGTGGCTTCTGTTTCTATCAGCTGTCCCTCCTGTTCAGCTACTGACGGGGTGGTGCGTAACGGCAAAAGCACTGCCGGACATCAGCGCTATCTCTGCTCTCACTGCCGTAAAACATGGCAACTGCAGTTCACTTACACCGCTTCTCAACCCGGTACGCACCAGAAAATCATTGATATGGCCATGAATGGCGTTGGATGCCGGGCAACCGCCCGCATTATGGGCGTTGGCCTCAACACGATTTTCCGCCATTTAAAAAACTCAGGCCGCAGTCGGTAACCTCGCGCATACAGCCGGGCAGTGACGTCATCGTCTGCGCGGAAATGGACGAACAGTGGGGATACGTCGGGGCTAAATCGCGCCAGCGCTGGCTGTTTTACGCGTATGACAGGCTCCGGAAGACGGTTGTTGCGCACGTATTCGGTGAACGCACTATGGCGACGCTGGGGCGTCTTATGAGCCTGCTGTCACCCTTTGACGTGGTGATATGGATGACGGATGGCTGGCCGCTGTATGAATCCCGCCTGAAGGGAAAGCTGCACGTAATCAGCAAGCGATATACGCAGCGAATTGAGCGGCATAACCTGAATCTGAGGCAGCACCTGGCACGGCTGGGACGGAAGTCGCTGTCGTTCTCAAAATCGGTGGAGCTGCATGACAAAGTCATCGGGCATTATCTGAACATAAAACACTATCAATAAGTTGGAGTCATTACCCGATTCAGCATAAATAAACTATAAACGCGGTGAATGTATTGTGTGGGTTTCGATAACTAAAAAATAAGAACCAGTCTCAGGAGGGGAGACTGGTCACAGGGGAGTAGCGTTTAGCGGCCAGCATTTTTCATGATACGCGCTTTATCTAACTGCCATTCGCGTTCTTTCACATCAGAGCGCTTGTCGTGCTGTTTCTTACCTTTCGCAACGCCAATTTTCACTTTGCACCAGGCATTCTTCCAGTACAACGAAAGCGCAACGACGGTATAACCATCACGATTCATACGACCATACAGGGAGTCGAGTTCACGCTGGTTTAACAACAGTTTACGGGTCCGAGTGGGGTCGCATACCACGTGTGTTGAGGCCACCGCCATTGGCGTGAAGTTGGCGCCAAACAGGAACGCTTCGCCGTCTTTGAGTATGACATAGCTGTCGCCGATGTTGGCTTTACCCGCGCGCAGGGATTTGACTTCCCAACCTTGCAGGGCGAGTCCTGCTTCGAACTCTTCTTCAATAAAGTATTCGTGTCGTGCGCGCTTGTTTAGCGCGATTGTGGCTGAGCCAGGTTTGTGTGCTTTTTTCTTCGTCATAATGCCGCTCAGTATAGGTAATCTGGAATCGAAAAACACCCCATTTCATCCAGCGGGGCGCAAGGCGCTATCTTAGCACGAGTTAGGCTATAGCGTTTTTTTTAGCGGGTGATAAATGGTATTATTTGTGTGATTGATATTGATGGGAATTGTTATGCCTCAGATTAGCCGGACCGCTTTAGTACCCTACAGTGCGGAACAGATGTATCAGCTAGTGAATGATGTTAAGTCCTATCCTCAGTTTTTGCCGGGTTGCACCGGTAGCCGCGTACTGGAGTCGACTCCGGGACAAATGACGGCCGCTGTGGATGTCTCGAAAGCAGGGATCAGCAAAACGTTCACCACGCGCAATCAACTGACCAGTAATCAGAGCATTCTGATGCATCTGGTCGATGGGCCGTTCAAGAAGCTGATTGGCGGCTGGAAGTTTACGCCACTGAGTCATGAAGCGTGTCGTATTGAATTCCACCTTGATTTTGAGTTCACCAATAAGTTAATCGAGCTGGCGTTTGGCCGTATCTTTAAAGAACTGGCTTCAAATATGGTGCAGGCCTTCACGGTTCGCGCGAAAGAGGTTTACAGTGTCAGCGTCGGCTAAAATTGTCGTTGAAGTGGCGTACGCGCTACCCGAGAAACAGTATTTACAGCGCGTAACGCTGCAGCAGGGCGCAACGGTGGAAGAGGCTATCCGCGCTTCCGGGCTGCTGGAATTACGTACCGATATCGATCTCAGTAAAAATAAAGTGGGTATCTACAGCCGTCCGGTAAAGCTTGCTGATGTTCTGCATGACGGCGATCGGGTGGAAATTTACCGGCCACTGATTGCTGACCCAAAAGAGCTGCGCAGACAGCGAGCAGAGAAATCCGCTAAAAAGTAACAAACAATAAAAAAGGTGCTCATTGAGCACCTTTTTTTGATCTCTCAAACCTACTTGTTATCGGTCAAAGCGGGTTTGTTATCAATGTTGGTCAATACGCCGCTGCTGTTAAAGGTCAGCGTCAGCGTTTGCTGGGTTACGCCTTCATGTCCAGGTTGCTGACGGAACACATAAAACCAGGTGTTAGTGCCAAAAGGATCGGACATCATTGGTGTACCCAGAGCATAAGCAACCTGCTGTTGCGTCATACCCGTGCGCACTTTAGCGACATCGGTAGGTGTCAGATAATTTCCCTGGTTGATGTCAGGGCGGTAAACCACTCGCTCCAGAGTGGAACAGCCTGCAGTCAACATCAGTAGTACTGCTGCAGCAGCAGTCAGCGTTTTACAGCGCATAGTGATTTGATTCCTTTTCGGGCCCGAGCAGTACGCGGCTCATATGTAATATGCCGATGATAATAGACCTTTCACCACTTTAAAACCTTTTGCTGTCGGGTCGGTCGGCGATTTTATGTTGAACTCAGACCTTCACAAGGTAAAAAAGTTTATGCCGCCAGCAGTTCTTTTGCATTTGCGAGGGTATTGCGCGTCACTTCGCTACCGCCAAGTAGACGGGCTAATTCCTGCAGGCGAGCGCGTTTATCAAGCGGCTGCATGTGTGTTTCCGTCATCGCGCCATCTGTTTCTTTGCTGACATAGAAATGTTGATGACCACAGCCCGCAACCTGCGGCAGGTGAGTAACACACATTACCTGCGTTGACTCGCCCAACTGTCGCAACATTTTACCCACTACCGCAGCCGTCGGGCCGCTGATACCAACATCCACCTCATCGAAAATTAGCGCAGGCGTTTCCATCTTACGTGCTGTAATGACCTGAATAGCCAGCGCAATACGTGACAGTTCCCCGCCAGAAGCGACTTTCGCAATTGGCTGTAACGGCTGACCTGGGTTAGTGGTCACTTTAAACTCCACGCGATCGGCACCGTCTGCGCTCAGATGATGCTCCTCAAATTTCACATCAATGCAAAAGACACCGTGCGGCATCGAGAGAGCATGCATGCTCTCTGTAATAAGTTGTCCCAGTTCCTGCGCATAATGCTGACGCTGTTGGTGCAGCATTTTTGCCGTTTCCAGCGCCTGCAGGTGGTGATTGTTCACCGCCAGGGTTAAGGTTTCGAGCGAGTCGGCCTGATCGTCCAGTTGCTGTTGTTCATCCAGCAACGACTGATAGAACTGTGGCAGCACTTCAGGGGCAACATGATGCTTACGTGCCAACGAGATTTGCCTGGAGATACGCTGTTCGAGTTCGAACAAGCGGTTAGGGTCTAAATCCAGACGATCGCAATAGTGGCGCAGCTCGTCGCTGGCTTCGCTGAGCTGGATGGTGGCCTCTTCCAGCATATCCAGAATACCTGAAAGTTTGCCGTCCATGCCTGCCAGTTCAGTGACCAGGTGTTTTGCGGTGTACAGTTGGCTTTGCAGATTGATGTCTTCACCATCAGCCAGGATAGCCAGTGCCTGTTGGCTGGTGGTGAGCAATTGCCCACTGTTAGCCAGGCGCTTGTACTCTTCATCAATTTGCTCAAACTCACCCGGCTGCGGATTGAATTCGTTCAGTTCCTTTAACTGGTATTGCAACAATTCCGCCCGGGCTGCGCGTTCCAGGCTTTGTTGCTGATGATGCGCCAGGTCACGACAACTTTGGTGCCACAGCTGGTATCGTGCAGCCATTTCCTGGGTCAGAGACGCTTCATTGGCGTAACCATCAAGCAGGGATTTTTGGTGTTCTGATTTTGTCAGGAGCTGATGCGCATGCTGGCCATGGATTTGAATAAGTAACTGGCCCAGCTCGCGCAACTGCGATAACGGAACGGCGGTTCCGTTAATAAACCCACGGGAGCGGCCATCGCAGCTGATAACGCGACGCAGCAAACACTCACGGCCTTCCTCAAGCTGGTTCTCTTCCAGCCAGCGCAGGGCTGCGGGGGTATCTTTTAAGGCAAAACGGGCGCAGAGGTCGGCTCGCATGGCGCCTGCACGCACCATGTCTGCGTCTGCGCGTCCGCCCAGACACAAACCGAGAGCATCAATGGCAATGGACTTACCCGCACCGGTCTCACCGGTGATAACGGTCATTCCGTTCTGGAAATCGATCTCAAGTTCACGAACGATAGCAAAATTGCTGATGGTCAGTTGTGCCAACATAGCTGTTTTCCTGTATGAAAAACCATAACTGTGATTTCATACAGTATAAACTGGTTTTTTATACAGTAAAGAGGTTAGCGTTAAATTAGAATAATTTTTTTGACCAACCAAGCTTAGTGCTTAATGTGTTGAAATAGCTGTAATCTTTTGGATGTATCAGGTTCAGATGATAATCACAGCGGCGAATCAATACGTCTTCACCTTCCTGTATAGGTAGGGCGATTTGGCTGTCACAGCTGATCTCCAGATCGTTACGGCGATGAGAAAAGCGCAGGCGAATGGTGCTGCTACTGTTGATCACCAGCGGTCGCGCGGAAAGCGTATGCGGAAACATGGGTACCAGCGTAATGGCATCCAGAGAAGGCGTCAGAATTGGGCCTCCGGCAGAGAGCGAGTAGGCGGTAGAGCCGGTCGGCGTCGAGATAATCAGCCCATCTGAACGTTGGGAGAAGGCAAAAATTTCATCGATATAGACTTCAAATTCAATCATGTGCGCCACTTTCCCGGGGTGCAGCACAACTTCATTGATGGCAGTGCTAATGCGCTTCTGGCAATCCTGTTGACACACCTGAGCTTCGAGTAAAAAGCGCTTTTCGCTGATGTAGTGGCCTTCCAGCACGTCAGCTAACTGTTGCTGGGCATTGTCTGGGTCAAGGTCGGTCAAAAAACCGAGGTTGCCGCGGTTAATGCCAATAACCTTGATGTCATAACGTGCCAGGGTGCGTGCGGCGCCCAGCATATTGCCGTCGCCGCCGACTACCACGGCGAGGTCTGCCTGTTGGCCAATTTCTGCGAGCGTACCGGTTTTCACATTTTTCAGCTGCAGTTCGTGGGCGATTTGTTGCTCAACGATAACCTCATAACCTTTGGTGCACAGCCAACGGTAGAGCATTTCATGTGTGGTCAGTGCAGTGGGGTGACGTGGATGCCCCACAATGCCAATACACTTGAAATGTTTGTTCATTTTCTCGAGGTCCTTGTAACGAAGATTAGTGACAATGTGAGTACTTCCCTTGAATCCCTGAATCTGATCCCCATAATAAGCCAAGTTAGCGAGATGAATGCGAAAAAAACGCGGAGAAATTCATGAGTAGTAAAGAACAGAAAACGCCTGAGGGACAAGCCCCGGAAGAAATTATCATGGATCAGCACGAAGAAGTTGAGGCGGTTGAATCAGACGCTTCTGCTGAGCAGGTGGATCCGCGCGATGAAAAAATTGCGAATCTGGAAGCTCAGCTTGCTGAGGCCGAAACTCGCGAGCGCGACAGCGTGTTGCGTATCAAAGCGGAAATGGAAAACCTGCGTCGTCGTACCGAACTGGACGTAGAAAAAGCGCATAAGTTTGCGCTGGAAAAATTCGTCAACGAACTGCTGCCGGTGCTGGATAGCCTGGACCGCGCGCTGGAAGTTGCGGATAAAGATAATGACGCTATGGCGGCGATGGTTGAAGGTATTGAGCTGACCCGTAAGTCAATGCTGGATGTCGTGGCAAAGTTTGGTGTACAGGTGGTTGCGGATATCGATGTGCCGATGGACCCGAACGTGCACCAGGCAATTGCAATGGTAGAGTCTGACGACGTTGCTGCCGGTAATGTGCTGATGGTAATGCAGAAAGGCTATACCCTGAACGGACGTACCATCCGCGCCGCGATGGTCTCTGTGGCGAAAGCCAAAGGCTAATCAGCCTTCAGGCCGGGTAATGCTCACGCGCTACCCGGCCTGAATTACTCTCACTGGTCCGACACGCTTTCCCGTAGCGGTTTGACCGGCAATACCTGCACCTGTTTAATCATATTGTCCTGCACGTCGAGAATATCGATATCGTACTGTCCAATGCGCACACGCGTGCCGGCAACCGGGATCTCTTCCAGCGCTTCAAGAATAATACCATTCACGGTACGTGCGTCATCTTCCGGCAGGTGCCAGTTAAACGCCTTATTGATTTCACGAACGTTGGCGCTGCCGTCAATGATCACCGAGCCATCATTCTGCGGCGTTACCTCTTCGGCAAGCGTGGGTGACATTGAGGTGGTGAAGTCGCCGACAATCTCTTCCAGAATATCTTCGACCGTGACCAGCCCCTGAATATCGCCATATTCATTAACAACCAGACCCACTTTCTTCTTGTTTCGCTGAAACTTAATGAGCTGGGTGCTGAGAGGCGTACCTTCCGGGACGTAATAAATTTCGTCGGCGGCACGTAACATGGTCTCTTTGGTGAACTCTTTTTTCTCTGCCATCAATCGCCAGGCTTCACGTACGCGCAGCATACTGATGGCGTCGTCCAGCGAGTCGCGGTACAGCACAATACGGCCATGTGGAGAGTGCGAAAGCTGACGCACGATTGACTTCCAGTCATCGTTAATATCAATGCCGATGATTTCGTTACGCGGGATCATGATGTCATCGACGCTGACTTTTTCCAGATCCAGCACTGACAGCAGCATATCCTGGTTACGGCGTGAAATTTGCGAGCGCGATTCATTCACCAGCGTTCGCAGTTCATCTTTACTCAGCGAACCGCTCACCACGATATCCGTTTTGATGCCCATCATGCGCATAAGTAGCCGCGTGATGGTGTTGAGTAGCCACACCAACGGCATCATCAGAATCTGCAGTGGAGCCAGCAGTACACTGCTCGGATAGGCGACTTTTTCTGGATACAGCGCAGCAATAGTCTTGGGCAGTACTTCGGCAAAAACCAGCACGACAAACGTCAGTACCCCAGTGGCAATGGCGACACCCGCATCGCCATACAGGCGCATACCGACAATGGTGCCGAGCGCGGAGGCCAGAATATTCACCAGATTATTACCGATGAGCACCAGGCTTATCAGGCGGTCCGGCTTACGAAGTAGCTTTTCAACGCGTTTTGCCTGACGATTTCCCTGCTTGGCCCGATGACGTAGACGATAGCGATTCAGGGTCATCATTCCGGTTTCAGAACCGGAAAAATAGGCGGAAATGACCACCATGATGAGAAGCGTGATAATGAGCGTGGTGGTGGAGATGTGTTCCACGTAGGGTTCCTTAAAGATTTAACTCACGAACTGCTGCAGGATACGACTGCCGAAATAGGCCAGCGTTAGAATGCCTGCGCCTGCGACGTTAAACCATACGACGCGACGTCCGCGCCAGCCTTCATGGTAATGCCCCCACAACAGAACGATATAGACAAACCATGCCACGATAGAGAGAACGGCTTTATCAATGTTCTCGGTACTGAACAGGTTATGCATGTAAAACAGGCCAGTGCACAGGGTGAGCGTCAGCAGAACCACGCCAATTTGGGTGATATGAAACATTTTCCGCTCAATACTCATTAGCGGCGGCATCTCATTGCTGAAGGCCAGTTTTTTGTTTTTCAACTGGTAGTCAATCCATGCCAGTTGCAGCGCATACAGTGCGGCGATAATCAGCGTGGCGTAAGCGAATAGCGATAGCCCGATGTGAATCATCATGCCCGGCGTAGCTTCGAGATGGGTGATGAACTCGTTCGGCATAAACGTGGCGAAGGCCAGGTTGATCAGCGCAAAGGCGTAGACAATGGGCAGCAATAGCCAGCCACGATTGCGGGAAGCGACGATAGTCATTACCGTACAGATCATCAGGCTAACCAGTGAGCCGACGTTCAACAGACTCAGGTTTTGTCCGCTTTCACCGCCGGGCAGAATTCGCGCTTCCAGGGCGATAGCATGACTTACCAGCGCGACGACCGCAGAGAGAATAGCCATACGCCGCCAGCCGCTGTTTTTTTGCAGCAGAGCGGGAATAATCAGCGCGAGGCTGACTGAGTAGGCGACAAGGGCGAGCAGAGCAAAAACGGGCATATAGGTGTCGACAGTTGGCCAGTGATAAAGAAAAGCAGTATAGCGTTACGTGACCGCTGCTCCAACCGTTGCATAACAACAAAGGCGGCTTCATGTTATACTGCGACAAATTTCTGTTGATGTGTCGCTGTCGCGACCGACCGTTTCCACCCCAGGCGAGAGACAATGTTTGATAATTTAACCGATCGTTTGTCGCGCACGCTGCGCAATATCAGTGGCCGTGGACGCCTTACTGAAGACAACGTTAAAGAGACGCTGCGCGAAGTGCGCATGGCGCTGCTGGAGGCTGACGTAGCGCTGCCGGTAGTGCGTGAGTTTATCAATCGCGTAAAAGAGAAAGCGGTTGGTCATGAAGTTAACAAAAGCCTGACGCCGGGTCAGGAGTTCGTCAAGATTGTCCGTAACGAACTGGTTGCGGCAATGGGCGAAGAAAACCAGACCCTGAATCTGGCTGCACAGCCGCCAGCCGTTGTGCTGATGGCTGGTCTGCAGGGGGCGGGTAAAACGACCAGCGTCGGTAAGCTGGGGAAATTCCTGCGTGAGAAGCACAAGAAGAAAGTGCTGGTGGTCTCCGCGGACGTTTATCGCCCGGCGGCGATAAAACAGCTGGAAACGCTGGCCGAGCAGGTCGGTGTGGACTTCTTCCCGTCGGATGTCGGCCAGAAGCCGGTCGATATCGTTAACGCCGCGCTGAAAGAAGCCAAACTCAAATTCTACGACGTGCTGCTGGTGGATACCGCTGGTCGCCTGCACGTTGATGAAGCGATGATGGACGAAATCAAACAGGTCCACGCTTCTATCAAGCCGGTTGAAACGCTGTTTGTGGTCGATGCCATGACCGGTCAGGATGCCGCGAATACCGCAAAAGCCTTCAACGAAGCGCTGCCGTTAACCGGTGTCGTGCTGACCAAAGTTGATGGTGATGCTCGTGGTGGTGCGGCGCTCTCTATTCGTCATATCACCGGCAAGCCGATTAAATTCCTCGGCGTCGGCGAGAAAACCGAAGCGCTGGAGCCGTTCCACCCGGATCGTATTGCTTCGCGTATTCTCGGCATGGGTGACGTGCTGTCGCTGATCGAAGATATCGAAAGCAAGGTTGACCGCGCGCAGGCAGAGAAATTAGCCAGCAAGCTGAAAAAAGGCGACGGCTTCGATCTCAACGATTTCCTTGAGCAGCTCAACCAGATGAAAAAAATGGGCGGCATGGCAAGCCTGATGGGCAAGCTGCCGGGCATGGGGCAGATCCCAGACAACGTGAAATCGCAGATGGACGATAAAGTGCTGGTGCGTATGGAAGCCATCATCAACTCGATGACGATGAAAGAACGCGCTAAGCCGGAAATCATCAAAGGTTCCCGTAAACGCCGTATTGCTGCCGGCTGCGGTATGCAGGTACAGGACGTAAACCGCCTTCTGAAACAGTTCGACGACATGCAGCGCATGATGAAGAAAATGAAGAAAGGCGGTATGGCGAAGATGATGCGTGGCATGAAGGGTATGATGCCGCCAGGCTTCCCTGGTAGATAAATATATCGGGCTACCTAATTTGCCTTTTTGGCGTCGGGGTGGGCTCGAAATGCTCACGTACTGCATGTACGTTCCGCTTTCTGCGCGCACACCGACGCCAAACTGGCTGCAGTGGTAACGCCCTGGTATAAAGCCTCATCACATGTTGATTGCTTTTTTCCCAGAAATCAGTAAAATTTTCGGGCTTTTAATATGACACCCGGGCTCCGTTCCTCGATGGGGCCTGGGTGTTTTATTCACACAAGAGGATGTTATGGTTACTATTCGTTTAGCTCGTCACGGCGCTAAAAAGCGTCCGTTCTACCAGGTTGTTGTTACCGACAGCCGTAATGCACGTAACGGTCGCTTCATCGAGCGCGTTGGCTTCTTTAACCCAATCGCTAGCGAAAAAGAAGAAGGCACTCGCCTGGATCTGGATCGCATCGCTCACTGGGTTGGCCAGGGCGCGACTATTTCTGATCGCGTAGCTACGCTGATCAAAGCAGCAAACAAAGCAGCTTAATCTGTCACGGTGGTCATGATGAGCAAGCAACTCGCCGCGCAGGCTCCTGTGGAACCCATCGTTTTGGGGAAAATGGGGTCTTCTTACGGTATCCGTGGTTGGCTCAGAGTGTTTTCTTCCACTGAAGACGCCGAAAGCATTTTTGACTATCAGCCCTGGTTTATCCAGAAGGCGGGTCAGTGGCAGCAAGTACAGCTGGAAAGCTGGAAGCACCACAATCAGGATCTGATCATCAAGCTGAAAGGCGTTGACGATCGTGATTCGGCGAATCTACTGACTAATTGCGAAATTGTCGTGGATTCCTCGCAGTTGCCAGCGCTGGAAGATGGTTCCTACTACTGGAAAGACCTTATGGGCTGCCAGGTAGTGACCACTGAAGGTTACGATCTCGGTAAAGTCGTCGATATGATGGAAACCGGTTCGAATGACGTCATTGTCATTAAGGCAAACCTGAAAGATGCGTTTGGTATCAAGGAACGTCTTGTACCGTTCCTCGATGGGCAGGTTATCAAGAAAGTCGATCTCGCTACTCGTACTATCGAAGTAGATTGGGATCCTGGTTTTTAAACCACCGGATAAACGGTAAAAGTCGGCGTTATGGGGATTGGCTTGTGTTTATAGGTATCGTTAGCCTGTTTCCAGAAATGTTCCGCGCAATTACCGATTACGGGGTAACTGGCCGGGCAGTAAAAAATGGCCTGCTGAACATCCAGAGCTGGAGTCCTCGTGACTTTACTCATGACCGGCACCGTACCGTGGACGATCGTCCTTACGGCGGCGGACCGGGGATGTTAATGATGGTGCAACCTTTACGGGACGCCATTCATGCAGCAAAAGCTGCGGCTGGTGAAGGCGCAAAGGTGATTTATCTGTCACCTCAGGGACGCAAGCTTGATCAAGCGGGCGTTAGCGAACTGGCCACGAATCAAAAGCTGATTCTGGTGTGTGGTCGCTATGAAGGAATAGATGAGCGCGTGATTCAAACCGAAATTGACGAAGAATGGTCAATCGGCGATTACGTTCTCAGCGGTGGTGAGTTACCGGCAATGACGCTGATCGACTCCGTTTCTCGGTTTATTCCGGGAGTTCTGGGTCATGAAGCTTCGGCAATCGAAGATTCGTTTGCTGATGGGTTGCTGGATTGCCCGCACTATACCCGACCTGAAGTGTTAGAACAGATGGAAGTACCGGCGGTGTTACTGTCGGGGAACCACGCTGAGATACGTCGCTGGCGTTTAAAACAGTCGCTGGGCCGGACCTGGCTTAGAAGACCTGAACTTCTGGAAAACCTGGCTCTGACTGAAGAGCAAGCAAGGTTGCTGGCGGAGTTCAAAACGGAACACGCACAACAGCAGCATAAACATGATGGGCTGGTCTGAGACCCCCAAATATCAGTTTACCCAGGATAAGAGATTAAATTATGAGCAACATTATTAAGCAACTTGAACAAGAGCAGATGAAGCAGGACGTACCTTCCTTCCGTCCGGGTGATACCGTGGAAGTGAAAGTATGGGTTGTTGAAGGTTCCAAAAAACGTCTGCAGGCATTCGAGGGCGTGGTTATCGCTATTCGTAACCGCGGTCTGCACTCTGCATTCACTGTTCGTAAAATTTCCAACGGCGAAGGCGTTGAGCGTGTCTTCCAGACTCACTCTCCGGTAGTTGACAGCATTGCTGTTAAACGTCGTGGTGCTGTTCGTAAAGCTAAACTGTACTACCTGCGTGAGCGCACTGGTAAGTCTGCTCGTATCAAAGAGCGTCTTAACTAAGATTCGCGCAAGCGACATCCTGTTAGAAAAGGGCTGGCCGAAAGGCTGGCCCTTTTTTTATTCCGACCTTATTCTTTTGTTTTATTGCTATTGGATGGCTGCGCGGCGCGCAGCCAGTTGAGGACTTTTACGGCGTAGCGATCACGACTGCAACCCGGCGGTTTTCAGCACGACCTTTTGACGTCTGATTACTGGCGATCGGGTATTTCTTCCCGAGTCCCTGCGTTGTCAGATTAGTGCGGGGAATGTTGGCGCCCTGTGCCCACGCATCGGCAACCACATTCGCGCGTTTGAGCGACAGCGCTTCGTTGTAGCTGTCTTCGCCGTAGTTATCGGTATGACCATCCATACGCGCATGGTTTAACCCGGTAGCTGCCAGTTTGGATGCCATTTCCTGGATCTGCTTTTCACTTTCAGGGCGGAGCTTATAGTCGTTTTTATCAAACAGGATGTTGTCAGACAGACCAAGAGACCAGTCTCCGGAAGCTTCGGTAAATCCGTACGATTTCATGGCTGCAATTTGCTCCGGGGTAAATTTTCCCTGAGGTGCCTGACAGCCTGCCAAAATCAGTAAAAGCAGAAGAAACGGGGATGATAGACGTTTTAGCATGTGTAAGTCCTTATTTTTTAATAATGCGTTCAGAACGCAAATTTTTGGCCTGATACATATTTTTATCGGCAAGTTCTTGTAATTTCTCGGCAGAGGCATGTTCCCACGTCAGCGCAAAACCAATGCTGAGTGTCATGCTTGCCTGATGACCGTTATGCAGGTCAAAAGGTCGGTTAAACTCGTGTGACAGTGCCGCGCAGATCCGCTGAACTTCGTATTCAGAGTGAACGCTGTACAGCACCATAGCGAACTCATCGCCGCCAAGTCTGTAGGGGTGATGTCGATTACCACCAAACTCGGCTAGCCTGTTTGCAACTTCAATCAGGACCCGATACCCCGCTGCGTGGCCCCAGGTATCATTAATAAATTTAAAATTATCACCATCAAGGAATAACAGTGCGGAGCTGCTGTGGGCGGCATGGTCATTCATCAGGGCGTTAATGCTGCTGCGAAATGCGGCGCGATTCGCCAGGCCGGTCAGCGGATCGTGTAGCGCCGTACGCAAAAGCTGGGCGTTCTTTGCCTGCAGTTTAAGTTGCCACTCCTCCATCTCGTCCAGCAGACTATTAAAGTCCTGGGCAAAAAGGTGAAACTCTTCAATGCGCTCTTCTGAAACGCGTCGTGAAAAGTTACGGTTGGTACGAACATCATGTACCACCTCGGTTATATTTTGCAGGGCTTCCACGACGCCATTATGTAAATAACGAGTGAGCATTAATGCAATGCCAGAGGCCAACAGAATGCACCCGGTAAGGACGGCCAGCGACAAATAGATGAAATGGCTGATAACGCTATCGCGCGCAGTCAATCGTACTTCGCCGATGACGTTGCCATTATGCAAAATAGGTTGAGTGACCGGTTGGGGAAACAGCCAGTGGCTGATAAGTCCGCTGATTTTTTCAGTGGTATCCTGCGCGTTATAGCGCCAGGTGGCGATCACCTTCTGGTTTTTATTACGAACTTCTGCAACGGAAAATTGCCCCTGCTGGCCCAGTGCTGCCAGCGTTTCAGTTGCTGCGACGCCATCAGAAAAAACTAATGCTGCTTCAAGCGTGCGGGTCATAGTTGCTGCGGTCAGATCCAGGTTCTTTTGCGCATACTGTCTCAATGCCAGCACCGAAGAAATGCTGAGCAGCAGCCAGATCAGCGTCATAGTTACCAGAACGCTGATTATGCTGATACGCCGTAATGTCCGCTTAAACGTCGGGCGTGTTATGGGAGAATGGCCCTTATCCATGCTTCTGATTCCGTGCAAGCATTAATACGTCCGGACTGACCCTTACGCCACTGCGTGAAAGGGAATCCATATTTACGGAAAATCTCACATCTTCATCTTTAATTATGAGGCAAAAGGCGCTGCCAATAACGCATTCGGGGTTCTGTTCGGCAATTAATAGCAATGCCTTAGACGGATATTTATTCTTTAATTCCACCTGATAAGTAGGGGATTCTTTTCCAAAATAAAAGCCATCACACTGCGAAACTAATATTTCTTGTTCCGTACGAATGATGACGGGAAGATAGGGTAATGCTCCGGCACTGGTATCTCCCAGGACACTGGAAAAACGCGATGAAGAGAAAATACACAGTTTGGGAGGCCCGGACAGTGCAGGCCAGCGCGTATAACTGACGATGCCGGAAACCATAGCGCGTACAGATTTTGCTTCTTCCGTAACGCTTTGGGCGTACAGCGGTAATCCGGTCAGGAGCAGTGCCAGTAGAAGTATGAGTCGGTAAGAATAGCTCATGAATAGTTACCTACCAGCGTTTGCCGTAAAACGTCGAAATACATTCAAGATTATTTAGGACAAAATAACATTATTTTCCTAAGCCGTCATTATGCCAGGTGGAAAGCTATTAGTGATTTAAGTTAAATCTTAGTAATTTATAAAATATAAGCTATTGTTTAATTTAATCTTATTGAGGTGGCACCTTCGTTTGCTCCTTTTTGCCAGGCACTGTGTAACTGGTCAATATTTTCGACCGTATCACAACTTGGGGGAAAGGTTTTCCCGGTCAAACCTCTGGCGTAAACAAAATCCGGCTGGCAGATTTTACGTTGTCCCTCGGCATAACCCTTAAGATATTCCGTACGATCGACTTCGGGGTCATTGTAGTTGTCGGCAAGAGTTTCATTATCTTTAACGGCATACCCCGAAATGGCATCTTGTATTCCGGCGTCGTACCAGGCGGTTCCCGTCCATGTGGGGGCGTGGGTATAAGGATCTATCTGACATCCGCTAAGAAGTAATAGAAATAGGGTGCTGATGAGTTGCTTCATTGCCTGTACTCCCTCGTTTTTTTAAGCATAGTGGATCTCAATATCGGATGATGTAAATTTTAATGTACACAATGGAGGGCGTGTTTTGTCATTAAATTGCATGCTGTAAATTAAAATTTACGGTTTGTGGATTGAAATCTTTACCTGTTGTGTTATCGTTATCACCTCCTCGCTGAGGATCAACTATCGCAAACGAGCTAAACAGGATCACCATCATGCAAAAAGACGCGCTGAACAACGTACATATTACCGACGAACAGGTTCTGATGACTCCGGAGCAGCTGAAAGCTGAATTCCCGCTGAGCCAGGCGCAAGAAGCGCAAATCTCCCAGTCACGCAAAACCATTTCAGATATTATCTCTGGTCGCGATCCGCGCCTGCTGGTGGTATGTGGCCCGTGTTCCATTCACGATCCTGAAATGGCTATTGAGTACGCTCGTCGGTTTAAAGCCCTTGCCGCAGAGGTCAGCGATAGCCTCTACCTGGTGATGCGCGTCTATTTTGAAAAACCCCGTACCACCGTCGGCTGGAAAGGGTTAATTAACGATCCTCATATGGATGGCTCTTTTGATGTTGAAGCCGGCCTGAAAATTGCGCGTCAGCTGCTGCTTGAACTGGTGAATATGGGACTACCGCTGGCAACTGAAGCGCTGGATCCCAATAGCCCGCAATACCTGGGCGATCTGTTTAGCTGGTCTGCAATCGGTGCGCGTACCACGGAATCGCAGACTCACCGCGAAATGGCTTCCGGTCTTTCGATGCCGGTCGGCTTTAAGAACGGTACTGACGGTAGCCTGGCGACCGCCATTAACGCGATGCGCGCGGCGGCACAGTCGCACCGCTTTGTTGGTATTAACCAGGCCGGACAGGTTGCACTGCTGCAAACTCAGGGTAACCCGGACGGTCACGTGATCCTGCGCGGTGGTAAAGCGCCGAACTACAGCCCGGCAGATGTCGCCCAGTGCGAAAAAGAGATGGAGCAGGCGGGACTACGACCTTCTCTGATGGTAGATTGCAGTCATGGTAACTCCAATAAAGATTACCGCCGCCAGCCTGCCGTGGCTGAATCCGTGATTGCACAAATCAAAGATGGCAATCGCTCGATCATTGGCTTGATGATTGAAAGTAATATTCACGAAGGCAACCAGTCTTCTGAACAGCCGCGTAGCGAAATGAAATACGGCGTGTCTGTAACTGATGCCTGCATTAGCTGGGAAATGACGGATGCGCTACTGCGTGAAATTAGCCAGGATTTAAACGGCCAGCTGTCGGCGCGTGTAGCATAAGAGGTTGGTTATGGTTGCTGAATTGACCGCATTACGCGATCAAATTGATGAAGTCGACAAGGCGCTGCTGGGTTTACTGGCACGTCGCCTGGAGCTGGTGGCCGAAGTCGGTGAAGTAAAAAGCCGCTTTGGGCTGCCTATCTACGTGCCGGAACGGGAAGCCTCTATGCTGGCCTCCCGCCGGACGGAAGCGGAAGCCCTTGGCGTGCCGCCGGACCTGATTGAAGATGTGCTGCGCCGGGTTATGCGCGAGTCTTACTCCAGTGAGAACGACAAAGGATTTAAAACGCTTTGTCCTTCTCTGCGACCGGTGGTGATTGTCGGCGGCGGCGGTCAGATGGGACGTCTGTTCGAAAAAATGCTCACCCTGTCAGGTTATCAGGTACGGATCCTGGAACAGCAGGACTGGGATCGTGCGCCGGAGATCGTCTCTGATGCTGGCATGGTGATCGTCAGCGTGCCGATCCACGTCACTGAGCAGGTGATCGCCAAATTACCGCGTCTGCCGTCCGACTGCATCCTGGTGGATCTGGCTTCGGTGAAAAATGGTCCTTTGCAGGCGATGCTGGCGGCGCACGACGGCCCGGTGGTGGGATTACACCCCATGTTTGGCCCGGACAGCGGCAGTCTGGCAAAGCAGGTTGTCGTCTGGTGTGACGGACGTCAGCCGGAAGCTTATCAGTGGTTTCTGGAACAGATTCAGGTGTGGGGGGCGAGACTGCATCGGATCAGTGCTGTTGAACACGACCAGAACATGGCATTTATTCAGGCATTGCGTCACTTTGCGACCTTTGCTTACGGTCTGCATTTAGCGGAAGAGAATGTTCAACTGGAGCAGTTACTGGCACTCTCTTCGCCGATTTATCGCCTTGAACTGGCGATGGTCGGACGTCTGTTTGCCCAGGATCCGCAGCTCTATGCCGATATCATTATGTCGTCTGAGAGTAACCTTGCGCTGATCAAACGCTACTACCAACGTTTTGGTGAGGCGATCGGTTTACTGGAGCAGGGCGATAAGCAAGCGTTCATCGACAGCTTCCGTAAGGTGGAGCACTGGTTTGGTGATTATGCGAAACGCTTCCAGAACGAAAGCCGTACTTTGTTGCGCCAGGCCAACGATAGTCGCCAATAAATACGATGCTTGATGGCAACGCTGATGCGTTGTATCAGTCATACAAGGATCGGCTAAATAGAATGCCGGATAAGCGTAGCGCCATCCGGCATTGTCAAACGTTAGCCTGGATTGACCGGCACCACATTCTCACTTGGATAGCAGCCAAGTACTTTCATCGAGCGCGTAATCTCACCTAACTCCTTCAATGCTTTTTGCATCTGGGGTGATTCCAGGTTGGCCTGGATATCAAGATAAAACATTTCTTCCCACGGATTGCCGTGAATCGGGCGTGACTCCAGTTTAGTCATAATCAGATTATGGTTGCGCAGTACCAGCAGAGCTTCTACCAGCGCACCGGCTTGTTGTCCTGTCGCCATCAGCAACGTGGTTTTTGCTGGCACCTGATCGGAAACATTGATTGCCTTGCGCGCCAGTACCACGAAGCGGGTGATGTTTTGCGTCTGATTAGCTTCGATATGCTCAAGAACCTGCAAACCGTATAGTACGCCTCCGGCTTCGCTCCCCAGAGCTGCCACGCGCGGTGAGTTAGCCTGCGCAACTTTTTCCATCGCCGCCGAGGTGCTTTCGGTGTACTCAATCTTCCAGTGCGGGTAACGACTCAGGAATTTGCTGCACTGCTGGAATGGCTGCGGATGGCTATATACCGTTTCAATGGTCTCGAGATCTGTCGTGCCGGACACCAGTAGGCAGTGGTCAATCGTGATAGTCATCTCGCCAACGATAGACAGGCTGGTGTGCTGTAGCAGGTCGTAAACGTCGTTAATCCCACCGGAACTGGTGTTTTCAATCGGAACCACTGCGTAGTCAGCTTGTCCGGTTTCGACCTGATTAAAGATATCGGCAAATTTCGCGCAGCCGCTTTCTATAAATTGTTCAAAATGGCGGGCAGCATACTGACGTGCGGCAAGATGAGAATATGACCCTTTTGGCCCGAGGAAAGCAACGCGTGCTGAGTGCGGGTTAATTTTGTTCAGATGCTGCTGGAGCAGTGCCTGCTGAGTCAGGACGGAGTCTTCGATTATGAGCTGGAACAGGCGAGTGATGTAGTGAGCATCAAGATGATGTGCTTTGCCAAGCTGAATCAGTCGGTCCAACAGATCGCGCTCACGGTCGATATCACGAACTGGACGATGCGAAAGCAGCTTAGCTTTGCCAACTTCTACGGCCAGTCCACGTCGCTCAGCCAGCAGGGCCAGTAATTTTTCATCCAGCGTGCTGATCTTATCGCGCAGCGCCAGCAATGGGTTATCCGATGTCATAGTGTTGCCTTTCTTGTTATCAATTTATCAATAAAAAAGGCCCCCCGTTGTGGGAGGCCTTATTGTTCGTCTTCGCATTCTTTATCACACGACGAAACGCCTCCCATTCAGGGGAAGGTAAAAAAGAATGCGAAGAAGAACGGGACAAGTTTCATGTAATTTTCCTTTGGCTACGTCAGTAAAGTACCCGTACTGTTTTCACCCTGTCAACAAAAAACGCGCCCGGAGGCGCGTTGGCGATACACTCAATGTAAGGGACTATTCTTCTTCTGCTTCGACGAAGTTGGCGTCTTTGACTGAAGTTGTTGCACGACGGGCTTCGCCTTTGTGCTGCACTTTATTGAGCTGCCGTTCCAGCTTGTTGATCAAATCGTTAATTGCGGTGTACATATCCTCGTGTTTTGCGCTGGCGACCAGATGTCCGTTCGGTGTATTGATGGTGGCATCAGCAATGAAACCCTGCGGCTCCTTAGACAGAATGATATGTGGATTAATCAGATGAGTTTGCCATTTTTCGAGTTTGGCGAGACGGTCTGCGACATGCTGGCGAATTGCCGGAGTAATTTCCATTTGTTTACTGGTAATGTTCATTGTCATAAATTTTACCTCTTGTCTTTCCCGTCTTGGTGATTCCAGCATACCGTTCCTAATGTCAAAATGTGTGATATTAATCACATTTTTTTGTCGCTTTTTGTCAAGAAAACCTTTTTGTGAGGCACCGCAGGAACAAGCGATTTTTTACTTGAGGAATACCTGAAAGCAGGCCATATTTGATGAGATGCGTTGCAGCTAAACCGCTTCAGTTGTGGTGTTTACGGATAAAAAAACGGCAGCCTTTGGGCTGCCGTTTGCATTCTGAGATAAATCAGGTATTGCTGCTGTTGGCGGCAATGATTTTCGCTACTTTTTCTGCCTGCGCATTCATCTGCATCTGGCGATAAGCATTTTCCATCAACGGCAGGGCATTGCGTGTTGCCTGGGTATCCGGGAAGTCGCGCAGCATGCCTTCCACACGGTTTACCACGGCAACCCATGCACCGCGGGCAGTGTAGTATTCCACAACGGAATATTCATACTTCGCCAGACGGTCTTTCAGGAATACCAGACGTTTGGTGGCGTCAGTGGTGTACTGGCTGTTCGGATAGCCACGTACCAGTTTGGAAAAGTCATTAAACGCAGCTCGGGCATGTTGCGGATCGCGATCGCTGCGATCAACACCAAAGAATCCTTGCAGTGCGCTATCATCCAGCGCCATATTGGTCAGGCCACGCATATACATGACATAATCAATGTTAGGGTGTGTCGGGTTAAGACGAATAAAACGATCGATGGCAGCCTGAGCAAGTGGCAGATCGGCGTTTTTGTAGTAGGCGTAGATGAGATCTAATTGCACCTGCTGAGAATACGGTCCAAATGGATAACGGTTATCCAACGCTTCTAATTGCGTTATTGCCTGTTTCCAGTTACCGTCCTGCAGCTTTTGCTGAGCAGTCGCGTAGATTTCATTTGGCGGATTATCGGGCACCTCTTCCTTTGAACCAGAGCAACCCGCCAAAAACAGGCTCAACGTGGCTGCTGCCACCAGATATTTCATGCGCGTCATGACGTTTTGACTTTCCTCAAAATGTTTTACGGGAGATTCTCTGTTCCTGCTCCCGGTTAAGACCAGCTACAATAGCACACTATATTAAACGGCAAAGCCGTAAAACCCAACGTTAAACGAAGAAGCAGTTTATGGCACAACGAGTAGAACTCACCGCAACAGTCTCCGAAAATCAGCTCGGTCAACGCTTAGATCAGGCTTTGGCCGAATTGTTCCCTGATTATTCGCGATCGCGCATAAAAGAATGGATCCTTGACCAGCGCGTACTGGTAAATGGCAATCTTTGCGATAAACCGAAAGAAAAAGTGTTGGGTGGAGAGCGCGTCTCCATCACTGCAGAAATTGATGAAGAGGTTCGTTTTGAACCTCAGGATATCCCACTGGATATCGTTTATGAAGATGACGATATTCTTGTCATCAACAAACCCCGTGATCTCGTAGTGCATCCGGGTGCCGGTAATCCTGATGGCACGGTATTGAATGCATTACTGCATTACTACCCGCCAATCGCGGATGTTCCACGTGCTGGTATCGTGCACCGTCTGGATAAGGACACGACCGGATTAATGGTGGTGGCAAAAACCGTTCCGGCGCAAACGCGTCTGGTGGAGTCGCTGCAGCTGCGTGAAATTACCCGTGAGTACGAAGCCGTGGCGATTGGTCATATGACGGCAGGCGGAACCGTTGAGGAACCGATTAGCCGCCACCCGACCAAGCGTACGCACATGGCGGTACACCCGATGGGGAAACCGGCGGTGACGCACTATCGCATTATGGAACACTTCCGTGTGCACACGCGTCTGCGGCTGCGTCTGGAAACCGGACGTACGCACCAGATCCGCGTGCACATGGCGCATATCACCCATCCGCTGGTGGGCGATCAGGTCTACGGCGGTCGTCCGCGTCCACCGAAAGGCGCTTCTGACGAATTTATCTCCGTTCTGCGTAAGTTCGATCGTCAGGCGCTGCACGCGACTATGCTGCGTTTATATCACCCAATTTCAGGTATCGAAATGGAATGGCATGCACCGATTCCACAAGATATGGTGCAATTGATTGAAGTGATGCGCGCTGATTTCGAAGAACATAAGGATGATATTGCCTGGCTATGAGTAAGCTAATTGTCCCGCAGTGGCCGATACCGCAAGGTGTTGTGGCGTGTAGTTCTACCCGTATTGGCGGTGTTAGCATGCCGCCTTATGATTCGCTGAATCTGGGCGCCCATTGCGGCGACAACCCGGAGCATGTTGAAGAGAACCGCAAGCGGCTGTTTGCTGCGGGCAATCTGCCGTCAAAGCCAGTCTGGCTGGAGCAGGTCCATGGTAAGGATGTCCTGAAACTGACCGGCGAGCCTTACGCCTCCAAACGTGCGGATGCTTCTTACAGCAACACGCCGGGCACCGTGTGTGCAGTGATGACGGCCGACTGTCTGCCGGTGCTGTTTTGCAATCGCGCAGGAACGGAAGTCGCGGCGGCACATGCGGGTTGGCGCGGATTATGCGCCGGCGTGCTGGAAGAGACGGTGGCGTGTTTTGCCGACAAACCTGAAAACATTATTGCCTGGCTAGGCCCGGCGATTGGCCCGAACGCGTTTGAAGTGGGAGCAGAAGTTCGCGCAGCGTTCATGGCGAAAGATCCGCAAGCGGACCTCGCATTTGTACCGCATGGTGATAAATATCTGGCGAATATTTACCAGCTTGCGCGTCAGCGTCTGGCAAATATCGGAGTAGAGAACATCCACGGTGGCGACCGTTGCACCTTCAGCGAAAGTGAGACGTTCTTCTCTTATCGTCGCGACAATACCACGGGTCGTATGGCAAGTTTTATTTGGCTGATATAACCTAAAGAATCAAGACGATCCGGTACGTGTAATTTTCTTTTCACATAATTCAGGTCATTCACCTTGAATAATTGAGGGATGACCTCATTTAATCTCCAGTAGCAATTTTGACCTGTTATGGGAGGAGTTATGCGTCTGGATCGTCTTACTAATAAATTCCAGCTTGCTCTTGCCGATGCCCAGTCACTCGCATTGGGGCACGACAATCAATTCATCGAACCACTTCATCTAATGAGCGCCTTGCTGAATCAGGAAGGGGGATCGGTACGTCCTTTATTAACGTCTGCTGGCATTAATGCTGGCCAGTTACGTACAGCCATTGACCAGGCGTTGAGCCGGTTGCCGCAGGTAGAAGGTACCGGCGGTGATGTGCAGCCTTCTCAGGATCTGGTGCGTGTACTGAATCTTTGCGACAAGCTGGCGCAAAAACGTGGGGACAACTTTATTTCGTCAGAACTGTTCGTACTGGCGGCGCTTGAGTCACGCGGTACGCTGACCGATTTACTAAAATCAGCAGGTGCGACGACTGCGAATATCACTCAGGCAATTGAACAAATGCGTGGAGGTGAAAGCGTGAATGACCAGGGGGCTGAAGACCAACGTCAGGCCTTGAAAAAATATACCGTCGACCTGACCGAACGTGCCGAGCAGGGCAAACTCGATCCGGTTATCGGGCGTGATGAAGAAATTCGCCGTACCATTCAGGTACTGCAGCGTCGTACTAAAAATAACCCGGTGTTAATCGGCGAACCAGGTGTTGGTAAAACGGCCATCGTTGAAGGGCTGGCCCAACGAATTATCAATGGTGAAGTGCCGGAAGGCTTAAAAGGTCGCCGTGTGCTGGCGCTGGATATGGGTGCGCTGGTGGCTGGGGCCAAATATCGTGGTGAGTTTGAAGAACGCTTAAAAGGCGTGCTGAACGATCTCTCGAAACAGGAAGGCAATGTCATCCTGTTTATTGATGAGTTGCATACCATGGTTGGGGCGGGTAAAGCCGATGGCGCAATGGACGCCGGGAACATGCTGAAACCTGCGCTGGCACGCGGGGAACTGCACTGTGTAGGCGCAACAACGCTTGATGAATATCGCCAGTACATCGAAAAAGATGCGGCACTGGAACGTCGTTTCCAGAAAGTATTTGTAGCCGAACCTTCAGTAGAAGACACCATCGCGATTCTGCGTGGCCTGAAAGAACGTTATGAGCTGCACCACCATGTGCAGATCACTGACCCGGCGATTGTTGCGGCAGCTACGCTGTCTCATCGCTATATTGCCGATCGTCAGTTGCCGGACAAAGCTATCGACCTTATCGATGAGGCGGCATCCAGCATTCGTATGCAGATTGACTCCAAGCCGGAGGAACTCGACAGACTCGACCGCCGTATTATCCAGCTCAAACTGGAGCAGCAGGCATTAATGAAAGAGTCTGATGAGGCGAGTAAAAAACGTCTCGAGATGCTCAACGAAGAGCTGGACGATAAAGAGCGCCAGTATTCTGAATTAGAAGAAGAGTGGAAAGCTGAAAAAGCATCCCTTTCGGGAACGCAAACTATCAAGGCTGAGCTGGAGCAGGCGAAAATCGCCATCGAACAGGCGCGTCGTGTCGGCGACCTGGCGCGGATGTCTGAACTGCAGTACGGCAAAATTCCTGAACTGGAAAAACAGCTGGAAGCAGCCACCCAGTCTGAAGGAAAAACCATGCGTCTGCTGCGTAATAAAGTCACGGATGCAGAAATTGCAGAAGTGCTGGCGCGCTGGACCGGGATCCCGGTTGCTCGCATGCTGGAAGGCGAACGGGAAAAACTGTTGCGTATGGAGCAGCAGTTGCACAGCCGCGTGATTGGCCAGAACGAAGCGGTGGAAGCCGTTTCTAACGCCATCCGTCGTAGCCGTGCTGGCTTGTCCGATCCGAATCGCCCGATTGGTTCGTTCTTGTTCCTCGGCCCAACCGGTGTCGGTAAAACTGAACTGTGCAAAGCGCTGGCAAACTTTATGTTCGACAGTGATGATGCCATGGTGCGTATCGATATGTCCGAGTTTATGGAGAAACACTCGGTGTCTCGTCTGGTCGGGGCGCCTCCGGGATATGTCGGCTATGAGGAAGGTGGATATCTGACAGAAGCGGTACGTCGCCGTCCTTACTCTGTCATTCTGCTGGATGAAGTGGAGAAAGCGCACCCGGATGTGTTCAATATTCTGTTGCAGGTGCTTGACGATGGTCGTCTGACTGACGGGCAGGGGAGAACGGTCGACTTCCGTAATACGGTTGTCATCATGACCTCGAACCTGGGGTCCGATCTGATTCAGGAACGCTTCGGTGAGCTGGACTACGGCCACATGAAGGATATGGTCCTGGGCGTCGTGAGCCATAATTTCCGCCCGGAATTCATCAACCGTATAGATGAAGTTGTTGTATTCCATCCGTTGGGTGAGCAGCACATTGCTTCTATTGCACAGATCCAACTGCAACGTCTGTATAAACGTCTGGAAGAGCGTGGCTATGAAATCCATATCTCTGACGAGGCGCTTAAACTGCTGAGTGCGAATGGTTACGATCCGGTGTATGGCGCACGTCCACTCAAACGTGCTATCCAGCAACAGATCGAAAACCCGCTGGCGCAGCAAATTCTGTCTGGTGAGCTGATTCCTGGCAAAACGATTCGGCTGGAAGTGAATGACGATCGCATTGTGGCAGTGCAGTAAGTCACAAAATGACAATAAACGAGCCCTGCGGGGCTCGTTTTTGTTTAAAAACAAAGCGAAAAGCAATGTAACGGTTGAAAAGTAGCCGCTTGATAAGTTTTTTGTATTTTTAACTTGTCAGCCTGAAATAACTCCCTATAATGCGCCTCCACTGACACGGAACAACGGATTACAAACCGCCGGGTCAGCGGAGAAAAGCGAAAATAAACGCTTGACTCTCCAGCGGGATGGCGTAATATGCACACCCCGCGCCGCTGAGAAAAAGCGAAGCGGCACTGCTCTTTAACAATTTATCAGACAATCTGTGTGGGCACTCGAAGATACGGATTCTTAACGTCGCAAGACGAAAAATGAATACCAAGTCTCTGAGTGAACACGTAATTCATTACGAAGTTTAATTCACGAGCATCAAACTTAAATTGAAGAGTTTGATCATGGCTCAGATTGAACGCTGGCGGCAGGCCTAACACATGCAAGTCGAACGGTAGCACAGAGGAGCTTGCTCCTTGGGTGACGAGTGGCGGACGGGTGAGTAATGTCTGGGAAACTGCCCGATGGAGGGGGATAACTACTGGAAACGGTAGCTAATACCGCATAACGTCGCAAGACCAAAGAGGGGGACCTTCGGGCCTCTTGCCATCGGATGTGCCCAGATGGGATTAGCTAGTAGGTGGGGTAACGGCTCACCTAGGCGACGATCCCTAGCTGGTCTGAGAGGATGACCAGCCACACTGGAACTGAGACACGGTCCAGACTCCTACGGGAGGCAGCAGTGGGGAATATTGCACAATGGGCGCAAGCCTGATGCAGCCATGCCGCGTGTATGAAGAAGGCCTTCGGGTTGTAAAGTACTTTCAGCGAGGAGGAAGGTGTTGTGGTTAATAACCGCAGCAATTGACGTTACTCGCAGAAGAAGCACCGGCTAACTCCGTGCCAGCAGCCGCGGTAATACGGAGGGTGCAAGCGTTAATCGGAATTACTGGGCGTAAAGCGCACGCAGGCGGTCTGTCAAGTCGGATGTGAAATCCCCGGGCTCAACCTGGGAACTGCATCCGAAACTGGCAGGCTAGAGTCTTGTAGAGGGGGGTAGAATTCCAGGTGTAGCGGTGAAATGCGTAGAGATCTGGAGGAATACCGGTGGCGAAGGCGGCCCCCTGGACAAAGACTGACGCTCAGGTGCGAAAGCGTGGGGAGCAAACAGGATTAGATACCCTGGTAGTCCACGCCGTAAACGATGTCGACTTGGAGGTTGTGCCCTTGAGGCGTGGCTTCCGGAGCTAACGCGTTAAGTCGACCGCCTGGGGAGTACGGCCGCAAGGTTAAAACTCAAATGAATTGACGGGGGCCCGCACAAGCGGTGGAGCATGTGGTTTAATTCGATGCAACGCGAAGAACCTTACCTACTCTTGACATCCAGAGAACTTAGCAGAGATGCTTTGGTGCCTTCGGGAACTCTGAGACAGGTGCTGCATGGCTGTCGTCAGCTCGTGTTGTGAAATGTTGGGTTAAGTCCCGCAACGAGCGCAACCCTTATCCTTTGTTGCCAGCGATTCGGTCGGGAACTCAAAGGAGACTGCCAGTGATAAACTGGAGGAAGGTGGGGATGACGTCAAGTCATCATGGCCCTTACGAGTAGGGCTACACACGTGCTACAATGGCATATACAAAGAGAAGCGACCTCGCGAGAGCAAGCGGACCTCATAAAGTATGTCGTAGTCCGGATTGGAGTCTGCAACTCGACTCCATGAAGTCGGAATCGCTAGTAATCGTGGATCAGAATGCCACGGTGAATACGTTCCCGGGCCTTGTACACACCGCCCGTCACACCATGGGAGTGGGTTGCAAAAGAAGTAGGTAGCTTAACCTTCGGGAGGGCGCTTACCACTTTGTGATTCATGACTGGGGTGAAGTCGTAACAAGGTAACCGTAGGGGAACCTGCGGTTGGATCACCTCCTTACCTTAAAGAACCGACCTTTGTAGTGCTCACACAGATTGTCTGATGAAAAGTAAATAGCAAGGCGTCTTGCGATTGAGACTTCAGTGTCCCCTTCGTCTAGAGGCCCAGGACACCGCCCTTTCACGGCGGTAACAGGGGTTCGAATCCCCTAGGGGACGCCACTTGCTGGTATGTGTGAGTGAAAGTCGCCGACCGAAGTATCTCAAAACAGACTTTCGAGTCTCGTTTGAGATATTTGCTCTTTAAAAATCTGGAACAAGCTGAAAATTGAAACGACACACTGTTTCATTTCTCCGTAAACAAGAAATGAAAAGCGGTGTGTTCGAGTCTCTCAAATTTTCGCAACACTGAAGTGTTTTACGAAACATCTTCGGGTTGTGAGGTTAAGCGACTAAGCGTACACGGTGGATGCCCTGGCAGTCAGAGGCGATGAAGGACGTGCTAATCTGCGATAAGCGTCGGTAAGGTGATATGAACCGTTATAACCGGCGATTTCCGAATGGGGAAACCCAGTGTGATTCGTCACACTATCATTACGTGAATACATAGCGTAATGAAGCGAACCGGGGGAACTGAAACATCTAAGTACCCCGAGGAAAAGAAATCAACCGAGATTCCCCCAGTAGCGGCGAGCGAACGGGGAGCAGCCCAGAGTCTGAATCAGCATGTGTGGTAGTGGAACGGTCTGGAAAGTCCGGCGATACAGGGTGATAGTCCCGTACACAAAAGTGCATGTGTTGTGAACTCGAAGAGTAGGGCGGGACACGTGGTATCCTGTCTGAATATGGGGGGACCATCCTCCAAGGCTAAATACTCCTGACTGACCGATAGTGAACCAGTACCGTGAGGGAAAGGCGAAAAGAACCCCGGCGAGGGGAGTGAAAAAGAACCTGAAACCGTGTACGTACAAGCAGTGGGAGCCTCTTTATGGGGTGACTGCGTACCTTTTGTATAATGGGTCAGCGACTTATATTCTGTAGCAAGGTTAACCGAATAGGGGAGCCGAAGGGAAACCGAGTCTTAACTGGGCGTTAAGTTGCAGGGTATAGACCCGAAACCCGGTGATCTAGCCATGGGCAGGTTGAAGGTTGGGTAACACTAACTGGAGGACCGAACCGACTAATGTTGAAAAATTAGCGGATGACTTGTGGCTGGGGGTGAAAGGCCAATCAAACCGGGAGATAGCTGGTTCTCCCCGAAAGCTATTTAGGTAGCGCCTCGTGAACTCATCTTCGGGGGTAGAGCACTGTTTCGGCTAGGGGGTCATCCCGACTTACCAACCCGATGCAAACTGCGAATACCGAAGAATGTTATCACGGGAGACACACGGCGGGTGCTAACGTCCGTCGTGAAGAGGGAAACAACCCAGACCGCCAGCTAAGGTCCCAAAGTCATGGTTAAGTGGGAAACGATGTGGGAAGGCACAGACAGCCAGGATGTTGGCTTAGAAGCAGCCATCATTTAAAGAAAGCGTAATAGCTCACTGGTCGAGTCGGCCTGCGCGGAAGATGTAACGGGGCTAAACCATGCACCGAAGCTGCGGCAGCGACACTATGTGTTGTTGGGTAGGGGAGCGTTCTGTAAGCCGTTGAAGGTGTGCTGTGAGGCATGCTGGAGGTATCAGAAGTGCGAATGCTGACATAAGTAACGATAATGCGGGTGAAAAACCCGCACGCCGGAAGACCAAGGGTTCCTGTCCAACGTTAATCGGGGCAGGGTGAGTCGACCCCTAAGGCGAGGCCGAAAGGCGTAGTCGATGGGAAACAGGTTAATATTCCTGTACTTGGTGTTACTGCGAAGGGGGGACGGAGAAGGCTATGTTAGCCGGGCGACGGTTGTCCCGGTTTAAGCATGTAGGCGGAGATTCCAGGTAAATCCGGAGTCTTGTTAACGCTGAGGTGTGATGACGAGGCACTACGGTGCTGAAGTAACAAATGCCCTGCTTCCAGGAAAAGCCTCTAAGCATCAGGTAACACAAAATCGTACCCCAAACCGACACAGGTGGTCAGGTAGAGAATACCAAGGCGCTTGAGAGAACTCGGGTGAAGGAACTAGGCAAAATGGTGCCGTAACTTCGGGAGAAGGCACGCTGATATGTAGGTGAAGTGATTTACTCATGGAGCTGAAATCAGTCGAAGATACCAGCTGGCTGCAACTGTTTATTAAAAACACAGCACTGTGCAAACACGAAAGTGGACGTATACGGTGTGACGCCTGCCCGGTGCCGGAAGGTTAATTGATGGGGTTATCCGTAAGGAGAAGCTCTTGATCGAAGCCCCGGTAAACGGCGGCCGTAACTATAACGGTCCTAAGGTAGCGAAATTCCTTGTCGGGTAAGTTCCGACCTGCACGAATGGCGTAATGATGGCCAGGCTGTCTCCACCCGAGACTCAGTGAAATTGAACTCGCTGTGAAGATGCAGTGTACCCGCGGCAAGACGGAAAGACCCCGTGAACCTTTACTATAGCTTGACACTGAACACTGGTCCTTGATGTGTAGGATAGGTGGGAGGCTTTGAAGTGTGGACGCCAGTCTGCATGGAGCCAACCTTGAAATACCACCCTTTAATGGCTGGTGTTCTAACGTAGACCCGTAATCCGGGTTGCGGACAGTGTCTGGTGGGTAGTTTGACTGGGGCGGTCTCCTCCTAAAGAGTAACGGAGGAGCACGAAGGTTAGCTAATCCTGGTCGGACATCAGGAGGTTAGTGCAAAGGCATAAGCTAGCTTGACTGCGAGAGTGACGGCTCGAGCAGGTGCGAAAGCAGGTCTTAGTGATCCGGTGGTTCTGAATGGAAGGGCCATCGCTCAACGGATAAAAGGTACTCCGGGGATAACAGGCTGATACCGCCCAAGAGTTCATATCGACGGCGGTGTTTGGCACCTCGATGTCGGCTCATCACATCCTGGGGCTGAAGTAGGTCCCAAGGGTATGGCTGTTCGCCATTTAAAGTGGTACGCGAGCTGGGTTTAGAACGTCGTGAGACAGTTCGGTCCCTATCTGCCGTGGGCGCTGGAGAATTGAGGGGGGCTGCTCCTAGTACGAGAGGACCGGAGTGGACGCATCACTGGTGTTCGGGTTGTCATGCCAATGGCATTGCCCGGTAGCTAAATGCGGAAGAGATAAGTGCTGAAAGCATCTAAGCACGAAACTTGCCCCGAGATGAGTTCTCCCTGACCCTTTAAGGGTCCTGAAGGAACGTTGAAGACGACGACGTTGATAGGTCGGGTGTGTAAGCGTAGCGATACGTTGAGCTAACCGATACTAATGAACCGTGAGGCTTAACCTTACAACGCCGAAGGTGTTTTGGCGGATGAGACATCGAAATTCAGCTTGATTACAGATTACATCGACAGACCGAGAGGTGTGTTGATAAACAGAATTTGCCTGGCGGCTGTAGCGCGGTGGTCCCACCTGACCCCATGCCGAACTCAGAAGTGAAACGCCGTAGCGCCGATGGTAGTGTGGGGTCTCCCCATGCGAGAGTAGGGAACTGCCAGGCATCAAATAAAAGCGAAAGGCCCGGTCGAAAGACCGGGCCTTTTGTTTTATCTGTGGTCTGTCGGTGAGTGCTCTCCTGAGGAGGACAAATCCGCCGGGAGCGGATTTGAACGTTGCGCAGCAACGGCCCGGAGGGTGGCGGGCAGGACGCCCGCCATAAACTGCCAGGCATCAAATAAGTGAAGAAACCCATCCTGCCGGATGGGCTTTTTTGCGTCTGCAGGGAGTGAAAACTGCCGGATGCAGCGTACCATTTTATCCAACCCATAAAAGCCCACTCTATTTCAAACCGATTTTTCTCTTTCTCGAACATATCTGAATCCTTTCTCTGCTAATGAAAACCGTGATCTTTCTCTCATAATAAATTATAACAATTATATAACATTTATTTCATCAAAAAAGACACAACCACCATTGATAAATTAATGCAATCGTTGGCAGGGGTACAATTCTAATGGCTGATAGCAGTGTAACTGAGAACAGGGCGCTGGCAGACGGCGATACTCGGCGTCGTATATGGGCGATTGTCGGAGCATCATCAGGGAATCTGGTCGAATGGTTTGATTTCTATATCTATTCTTTCTGCTCTCTCTATTTTGCTCATATCTTTTTTCCATCAGGAAACACCACCACGCAACTCTTACAAACAGCCGGAGTTTTTGCTGCAGGCTTTCTGATGCGACCGATTGGCGGCTGGCTGTTTGGTCGCATCGCGGATAAGCACGGGCGTAAAAAGTCGATGCTGCTGTCAGTTTGTATGATGTGTATGGGATCGCTGGTGATCGCTTGTCTTCCGGGATATGAAACCATCGGTACCTGGGCTCCTGCTCTATTGCTGCTGGCTAGGTTATTTCAGGGGCTGTCTGTGGGTGGTGAATACGGGACCAGCGCTACCTATATGAGTGAAGTAGCCGTTGAAGGTAAGAAAGGTTTTTATGCTTCCTTCCAGTACGTGACGTTAATCGGCGGGCAGTTACTGGCACTGCTGGTTGTGGTCATATTACAGCAAACGTTAGAAGACTCAGCGCTAAGATCGTGGGGTTGGCGTATTCCATTTGCGTTGGGCGCCGTACTGGCTATTGTTGCGTTATGGCTGCGTCAACAGTTGGATGAAACCTCGAAACAGGACGTTCGCGCGCTGAAAGAAGCTGGCTCTCTGAAAGGTCTGTGGCGTAATCGCAAAGCCTTCATCATGGTGCTTGGCTTTACCGCTGCTGGCTCGCTGTGTTTTTACACGTTCACAACCTACATGCAGAAGTACCTGGTTAATACCGCCGGTATGCATGCCAACGTAGCCAGTGGGATTATGACGGCGGCACTGTGTGTGTTTATGCTGGTGCAACCGTTGTTCGGTGCCTTGTCAGATAAAATTGGCCGACGTACTTCAATGCTGTGTTTTGGCGCGTTGGCCGCGATTTTCACCGTCCCCATTCTGACAGCGTTACAAAGCGTGACGTCCCCGTATATGGCGTTTGCTCTGGTGATGTGTGCCTTGCTGATTGTGAGTTTCTATACGTCAATCAGCGGTATTCTGAAGGCCGAGATGTTCCCGGCACAGGTGCGCGCTCTGGGGGTTGGATTATCTTATGCGGTGGCCAATGCTCTGTTTGGTGGCTCAGCCGAATATGTTGCGTTATCCCTGAAGTCTGTCGGTATGGAAACAACATTCTTCTGGTACGTTACAGCACTGGCAATAGTCGCATTTTTGGTATCGCTGATGCTGCATGGGAAGGGGAAAGGTCTGCGCCTCTAGTGATGTGCCAGTTGCCAGACCGCATAGCCGGTAGACGCGCCTGCAACATCCCAGGCGAAGTCTTTCCAGCTCCAGCCGCTCCCAGCGGGGCGGCTGTCCCATAGCTCTTTTGACGCGCCCAGGCTGACAGAGAACATCAGGCCGATAGCCGCGCTGCGATCGCGGCTGTTGCCCTGATGTTGAGCATATTCGTTTCCAGCTGCGGAGAGCATAGCGGAGGCGATAAAGTGTTGAGCCTTGTCTTGTCCGCTCCAGCGGTCGTTTGCCATGTGGCTGCAGCCAGAAATGGCCAGGATACTGAAAAGAATAAACAAGCGCACCGTTGCCTCCATAGGAAAAACCCCGTCACTGGACGGGGTCTTGGTTACAGAATACGGCTAATTAATCTGTCGATACGGATACGGCGTAGTCGACGGATGAGCTTACGCACTTTGACTGGATAGTCGGCAATGCTTTGCAGGTCGCGATAGTGCTTAACGACGGTAGTATGCGTGCGAATAAGCTCCAGCTCTTTATCGCGCTGGGGAGTCAGCTCTTGCTTCGGATCGTGGATAAGGATGGCGTTTTCCAGATCCAGACGCCAGGCGCGAGGGTTAAGGTTGTTGCCGGTGAGCAGCATCCATTTATCATCAACCCACATGCCTTTCAGATGATAGGTGTTGTCATCATCTTTCCATAAGCGCACGACCAGTTGGTCGGTATTCACGTAATATTGCAGTCTGCTCAGGAAACGGCGCAGGTTAATTTCATACAGGTAGGGCAGCGCGCCGATGATTTTAAATGGCTCATCTTCTGGAATGAAAAAGTCGTTGGCGGTTTTATCACCGACAATGATCTCGACCTTTTTGCCTTCACGCAGCAGCTGAATGATATTGCGCACCAGTATAGCGGGCAGGTTGAAATAAGGGGTACAGATTGTGAGCTTGTGCTCCGCGCAGGGCATAAGGTGGAAAATTGTCTTATTTAACAGACTGGATTTTCCAAGGCCTACCAGAGGCGTTACCGAAAGCTGTTCATTATCCGCATCACCCTGAAAATGGAATGACGCATCGCGCAGTTCCTGACGGTACAGGCGGATGTCGTTTTTAATTTCCGGGCTTTTAGGGCGATTAATATCATCAAGGCGATTAACGCCGCGACCGTTCATCAGGTTCTGCGTGACCCAATCGAACATGATATCGGCCATTTGAGCATTGCGAATCAACTGATAACGGTCATAGCGATATTTATCATGCTGATGCAGATAAACATCATTCAGGCTGGCCCCGCTATACAGGACGCTGTCATCGATGATAAAGCCTTTAAAATGCAGGACGCCAAGCGCTTCTCGGGTGTTAATCGGAACACCGTAGACAGGAATATCAATACCTGGGTTTTCTTGTGCCATTCGGCAATACCAGTCAGCGTTGGTATTCGATGCTGCAGCACCAATACGTCCGCGCTGGGCTCGGTGCCAGTCGACAAGCACCCGGACATCCAGTTCAGGACGCTGCCGTTTTGCCGCATAGAGCGCGTCGAGTATGCCTTTGCCACCGTCATCCTGTTCCAGGTACAGCGCAATAATGCAGATCCGTCGCGTCGCGCTGGCTATTTTTTCCAGCAGAGTCTCCCTGAAATTAGCGGGAGCATAAAAGAAATCTACATCATCAACTGACTGAGAAATCTTGGGTAGTTGGGCAAGGTGTTGTTGATGTTTATTACGCTTAAATTTTGACAACATCACAGTGCATTTCTTCTCTGTTCATTGAAGGGTCCTCTGTGCTATGCAGACGACATAAGCGGGTAATGATACCACCAGTACCTATTAATGTGGTCAACATTTCCAGTACCTTACTCACGATTCCTCAAATTGGGCCAGATTAAGCGTTAGCCCAACAATTCCCTCTTCGAGTTGGACGTCAACAGCGAACCCGAGTTTCCGGGCCAGGGCGACCATCCCACGATTGTTTGGCATCGTAATACCATTCAAACGTCTAAGTCCGTGATCTCGGGTATATGCAATTAATTTTTCCATCAACCGGCGACCCAGTCCAAGCCCTTTGAGATCTGAACGAACCAGCACGGCGAACTCGGCGTCAATGTTATCAGGATCCGAGATTGCTCGCGTTACGCCGAGGATCTCTTGCTGATTGTTTTTACAGCGTACCGCAACAAAGGCCATTTCCCGATCGTAGTCGATCTGCGTCATATTGGCTAAATCTTCGTGGGTAAATTCGTTGATCTCACTGAAATAGCGATAATAAAGATCTTCTTTTGTTACCTGAGAAATGAACTGCTGCAGATGAGGTTCATCCTCGGGCAAAATAGGGCGGAACAAGCAACGCTCGCCGTTCTTCAACTCCACCCATTCTTCAAGCTGATGGGGGTAGGGACGTATAGCCAGCCTGCTTTCGTTATCGCCCGTGAAAGGGGCAATGTCCAGCGTGACATCCAGCGCGGTAAATTCACCGGCGGAGGCCAACAGCGGATGAATATCCAGACGCTGAATTTCCGGACAATCGACGATCAGATTGGAGACCTGCACCAGAAGCTGACTTAACCCGGCGATATCCAATGGGCGTAATGCGCTGCGAGCGCGGATCTTTTTATTTTTGATCCCCTGGATCACCAGATAACGCGCCAGATTCATGTTCAATGGCGGCAACGCCACCACGGCTTGCTGTTCTGGTCGCCACTCAACTCCGCCTTCACCAAGCATAATCAACGGGCCAAATACCGGGTCATGTTCAACGACGACGCGCAGCTCCTGAGCGCCAGCGCGATTCGCCATACTTTGTACTAATAAACCGTGAATGCGCGCCTGCGGCCAGGCCATTTTTACCCGATCAAAAATCGCATTGGCTGCCTGCTGCACCTCTGTTGCCGTTCGCAGGTAGAGCATTACCCCCTGAACTTCTGATTTATGCGGGATATCAGGAGAACGCAGCTTTAGCGCCACCGGGTAACCGATTTGCTCCGCGATGTGTACGGCTTCAGCGCTGTCGCTGGCGATCCACGTCGGCAGCGTGTGTAAGCCATAGGCTTGTAAAATCGGCTGCACTTCATGGGTATCCAGCGACGTTGCTCCTTCAGCAATCGCCTGCTGTAACAGATTATGCGCCTCGGCGGTATTGGTGGTCAGGTAGTCGGGCAGCGCAGGGGTTTCCCGCAGTTGCTTCTGGTTACGCCGGTACTCCACCATATGCATAAACGCGGTGATGGTGCCTTCTGGCGTGCGGTAGGTAGGTAATCCGGCTTCGCTAAACAGTCTACGGGCTTCCTGGGAGGAAAACTCTCCGCACCAGTTGGTCAGCAACGAGACGAACTTACCGCGGGGATGACGTTTTACCGCTTCGATTAACGCTTGTGCGCTTTCTGTTCCCGGGGCGGCTGCGCTGGGTGAGTGAATCACCATCAGTGCGTCGAAATCCTGGCTGGCGAGCAAGATATCCAGCGTCTTAACGTAGTGTTCGCTGCTGGCGTCGTCACGCAGATCCAGCGGGTTGGCGATATCAATATGTTCAGGTAACGCATCGCGTAATTTCTGGCAGGTATCTTCACTCAGTGTCGCCAACTTGCCATTTTTTGACCACAGCTCATCTAATGCCAGTGCGGCAGGCGCGGCCCCATTGCTGATGATCATCAGCCTGTCGCCGCGCAGCGGACGCATGTGGCTCAGGGTTTCTACCGCAGAGAACAGCTCGTGAGTGTCTTGTACGCGTAATAAACCGGCACGCTGGATAGCCGCGTCCCACGCTGGGTCCATCCCTGCGCTGGTATGCAATAAACGCTGCGCCGCCGGGCTGCGACCACTCTTAATCACCAGAATGGGTTTATTGCGCGAGGCGCTACGGGCGGCGGAGACAAAGCGCCGGGCATCACTTAAATGTTCGAGATATAGCAATATCGCGCTGGTTTTACTGTCGCGCGCCAGGTAATCCAGCAGTTCATCAACGTCGATATCAAGGCTGTCGCCCAGCGCGATAAACCAGGAAAAACCCATGTCGCGCTGCTGCGCCCAGTCCAGAATGGTGTTGGAAATCGCCGCTGACTGGGAAATAAATGCCAACTTACCGCGCTTGATGGGAACGGGGGAAAAGCTGGCGTTAAGCCCCTGCCAGGGCGCGAGAAGCCCCAGGCTGTTGGGGCCTAGCAGACGTATGTTGTAGCGTGCGGCGCAGGCCAACAATTCCTGGTGCTGCGATGCGGGAGCTGAAAGAATAATGCAGGTTTTACAGCCTTTCTCGCCAAGCGCTTCGAGTAATGCCAGGTTGCGGCTGGCATTGGTGCACAACACGGCAAGGTCTGGGCTAAAAGGCAGGCTGTTGATATTGGGCCAGGCCAGGACGCCCAACACCGCTTTCCATGCTGGCGTCACTGGTAAAACAGGTCCATTGAAACCGCCGGCAAGCAGGTTACGCATCATCAGGTAACCTGCGCGATTAGGCTTCATTGACGCCCCAATCACCGCAATGGATTTCGGTCGCAGTAATGCTTCCAGACCACGCTGACTCATATCGGCTTCCTTAATGACACCAGTGACCGAATGATTTTAAACGCTTTCTGGCGAGTCTGCTGTGACGCTTCCCTGATGTTGAGTTTTTCCTGCCAGGTAGCGGGTTTTAAAGCGAGTGAAATGTTCGCTCAACCCCTCCGCGGCTTGCGTATCGCCCGCCAGATCCAACAACGCAATGGCCACTTCGGCAGTACAGTATTGCCCTTCGGCGTGAATGCCACGCAGGTGGTAAGCGGAAAGTCGCGATAAATCAACGGAGATCACCGGCAGGTTATCAAGGTACGGGCTTTTGCGGAACATTTTACGCGCTTCAGGCCAGGTACCATCAAGCATGATAAACAACGGCGGTTTACCGGCTGGTGGCGCGAAAATCACTTCACGCTCTTCGCCCGCATAGGATGCCGGGAATACAACCATCGGCTGATAATCCGGATTTTTCACCAGTTCGAGCAGCGCCTGTGGCGGTTCGGTGCGTGACCACTGAAAAGCCGTGGTATCGGGCAAAATATCGGCAATCAAACGTCCCGAATTGCTGGGCTTCATCGGCTCGGTATCAAACATCACCAGACAAAAGCGGCTTTTGGCCTCAGACGGCACCAGCGTTGCGCACAAGCAGAGCTTCAGCGGCAGCAGGCAGCGCTGACAGCGGCGAATGCGATTACCTCGGGCAAGGAAAGGGCGCGTGGCGCGCGCGAGGCGCTCAGCGCGTAACTGAAGAACAGCGTTATCGGTCATGGGAGAACACGTTGAAAAACGCTATTGTCGCAGAGGTGAAAACGGGGCACAAGATGCGCCCCGTAGAGATTATAATGATTCGTTAAGCCAGCTATCAAACGGGGCTTTAGGTACGGCGCCATTAAGCATGTCGACGATTTTACCTTTTCTGAAGATCATAATGGTCGGGATGCTGCGGATACCGAAACGGGCGCTGAGTTCTCGCTCGGCTTCTGTATTCACTTTAACAAAACGCACTTTACCGCTACGCTCTTCCGCGACATCTTCAAAAATCGGGGCGAAGTTACGGCATGGACCACACCAGGGGGCCCAAAAATCAACCACCACCGGGAGATCGTCTTTTAACAGTTTATCCAGTGTTTCACCGGTCGCATTGATCACCTCCCCATCAAACAGGTCGTGACCACAGCGTCCGCATTTAGCCGCTTCCTGGACACGATCGTCGGGGATGCGGTTGATAGCCTGGCAGCTGGTACAAACGGTATTCATAACTAACCTCTGGATGAGTGGAGTGGACTTCACGGCAGTAACGCCAGTATGTTTCTATTATGTTACATATTATCGGGGAGTCTGTTCTAAACAACAATGCGTTTTATTCAATGAGTACAATAGTCCTTAGCTTTTAAATGAAATAATGGCTAACGACGTGCACATCGGGTAATCTTCGCGCTTCGCGCAGAGCAGGTGGAGAAAAACATGAGCGACGAACTGAAGAATAAAAACGGCAAGGTCAAAGTGATGTACGTCCGCAGTGACGATGACTCGGACAAACGCACCCAAAATCCACGTACTGGTAAAGGCGGCGGTCGCCCCGGTACTTCCCGAGCCGAAGGCGGTCGTCGCCCTGCCCGTGATGACAGAAAGGGTCCGAACAGCGAACGTGGTCGTGAACGTGGTCGTGGCCGCGATGTAGAACGCGACCGTGGACGTGAAGATTCACCATGGCGTACCGTGTCCCGCGCACCGAATGATGATGCAGCAGACAAAGCCGATCACGGTGGTATCAGCGGCAAAAGCTTTATCGATCCTGAAGTATTACGTCGTCAGCGCGCGGAAGAAACCCGCGTTTACGGTGAGAATGCCTGTCAGGCTCTGTTCCAGAGTCGTCCGGACGCTATTGTTCGCGCCTGGTTTGTTCAGAGCGTAACCCCACGCTTTAAAGAAGCATTACGCTGGATGGCGGCGAACCGCAAAGCCTACCACGTGGTTGACGAAGCCGAGCTGGCGAAAGCCTCCGGCACTGAACACCATGGCGGCGTCTGTTTCCTGATCAAAAAACGTAACGGTACCACTGTTAAGCAGTGGGTTGGTCAGGCCGGGGCGCAGGATTGCGTGCTGGCCCTGGAAGACATTGCTAACCCGCACAACCTGGGCGGCATGATGCGTAGCTGCGCGCACTTCGGTGTGAAAGGCGTGGTGGTACAGGATGCGGCGCTGTTGGAATCAGGTGCGGCTATCCGCACCGCTGAAGGCGGAGCTGAGCACGTTCAGCCGATCACCGGTGACAGTATTGTCGATGTGCTGGACGACTTCCGTAAAGCGGGTTACACGGTAGTGATGACCTCAAGCGTGAAAGGCAAGCCGCTGTTTACTACCACGTTGCCGGAAAAAATGGTGCTGGTATTAGGGCGTGAGCGTGAGGCTCTGCCAGAAGCAGCATGCTCAGCCGACGACCTGTGCGTGGCGATAGACGGTACGGGCAACGTAGAAACGCTCAACGTTTCTGTCGCGACCGGCGTGCTGCTCGCGGAGTGGTGGCGTCAGAACAAAGCCTGATAATAAAAATGCCAGCGATTCGCTGGCATTTTTTTACTCGCTTTCTGCTGGTAATACCGGCGTCCAGTCAATCGGCTTTTCACCTCGCTGTTCCAGCCACTCATTAGCCAGTACAAAGTGATTGCAGCCAAAGAAACCGCGATGCGCAGAGAGCGGTGATGGGTGCGGCGCTTTCAATACATGGTGACGCTGCGCATCAATAATCGCGCCTTTCTTTTGTGCGTGTGAACCCCAGAGCAGGAATACCACGCCTTCCCGATGTTGGTTAATCAGGCTGATGACTTTATCGGTAAATGTTTCCCATCCCAGACTGGCGTGCGAATGTGCCTGCCCGGCACGGACGGTAAGCACGGTGTTGAGTAACAGCACACCCTGGCGTGCCCAGCTTTCCAGATATCCGTGCGTTGGGCGTGTGAAGCCAGGAATCGTTGCTTCCAGCTCTTTGTACATGTTCAGCAACGAGGGCGGGGTGGCAATACCGGGGCGGACAGAAAACGCGAGACCGTGTGCCTGGCCCGGACCGTGGTAAGGATCCTGACCCAGGATGACGACTTTCACGTCACCAAGTTCGGTAAAGCGAAAAGCGTTGAATACATCTTTTTGTGGCGGATAAATTGTCATACCTGACTGACGCTCGCCCGCCACAGTATGCAGCGTGTTAACAAAATAAGGCTGCTGTTTCTCTTCTGCCAGCACATCGTGCCAGGTTAATTCGGTGGCCATCTCGCTCTCCTGCGAATTTTCAATCCCCCTAGCTTAACTGCTTCTTTCGACGTCGCAAAATTCTGTACGTTTCTCAAGGGTCTACCCCTTAAAGATAGTTGAAAATTTATGTAAAAAGTTTAGCTGCGCATGTGGCGTAAGTTGATGTAAAACAATAAAATCCACCTATCACCACTTTTCATGTGTGGTTTTTATTGATTTAAATCAAAGATTCAAGGGTGTGTGAGGGGTATATATACACTCAAGCAACAATGGTTTTACCAATTGGCCGGATGACGGCCAACCGAGATCAAATAATTTTGCCGGGGAGGCATCAAATGATTACAGGTATCCAGATTACTAAAGCTGCAAATGACGACCTGCTGAACTCTTTCTGGCTGCTGGACAGCGAAAAAGGCGAAGCACGCTGCATCGTTGCGAAAGCAGGTTTCAATGCTGATGAAGTCGTTGCTGTCAGCAAACTGGGTGAAATCGAATACCGTGAAGTACCGGTAGACGTACAGCCGGAAGTCCGTGTGGAAGGTGGTCAGCACCTGAACGTGAACGTTCTGCGCCGCGAAACTCTGGAAGATGCGGTTAAGCATCCGGAAAAATATCCGCAGCTGACCATCCGTGTTTCTGGTTATGCCGTGCGTTTCAACTCTCTGACGCCAGAACAGCAGCGCGACGTTATTGCTCGTACCTTTACTGAGAGCCTGTAAGGCTCACGGGGAATAACCCCGTCTGGCAGAGAATCTGAAAGCGGAAGATGCCAACGTATCTTCCGCTTTTTTGTGCACAAAAAATGCCGGGCTAAACGGCCCGGCATTCGGTTTACTCTTTGTCGGACTGCTGGGTAGCAGCTCCGCTTGGCTTACGGCGTTTGCCGACATTTTTGGCGTCGCGGTGACGTTTTTTCACCCGCGGTTTCTCTTTCTCTTTCGCTTTTTGCTCCGCGCGCTTCGCCAGCACTTTCTTGGATGGCTTACCGTTAGATTTCTCACTTGGCGCGCGCGTGGTTGGACGCAGTTCGTCGATGACGCGTGCTTTCAGTGGCTCGTCAATGTAGCGGCTCGCTTTGCCGAGCAGCAGATGGTCGTGGGCTTCAACCAAAGAGATCGCAGTACCTTTACGGCCTGCACGACCGGTACGGCCAATGCGGTGCAGATAGGCATCACCACTGCGCGGCATGTCGAAGTTAAACACATGGCTGATGTCAGGAATATCGATCCCACGAGCGGCAACGTCGGTTGCTACCAGCACGTTCACACGACCATCGGTCAGGCGTTTGATCGCTTCATTACGTTTGTTCTGCACCATCTCGCCTTCGAGATAGCAGTTATTAATGCCCGCCTGGCGCAGCCAGCCTGCCAGCTCGTGCACACGCTCGCGTTTACGTACGAAGACAATCGAGCGAGTCGCTTCCGGCTGTTTTAACAAATGGATCAGCAGGGCCGTTTTGTGCTCGATGTCATCGGCACGGTAGTAAAACTGATGAATTTTCTTGCGTTCGCGCGTAGACGGATCCGCCGAAACTTCGACCGGATCCTCCAGCAGACGCTCAGCAAAATCTTTGATCGCATCGCCTTCCAGCGTGGCGGAGAACAGCATAGTTTGCTTACGCCAGCGGGTTTCTCCAGCGATATGCTCGATGTCCTGGGCAAAGCCCATGTCCAACATGCGGTCTGCTTCATCGAGGATTAGTGTCTCAACCGCATGGCAGTCGAAGTTTTCTTCTTTAATGTACTGCAGCAGACGACCGGTAGTGGCGACCACGATGTCCTGGTTTTCGCTAAAGACTTCCATGTGGTTCATGTAAGCCACGCCGCCGGTAATCGTGGCGATATCCAGATGCGTATTCTTCGCCAGTTCACGGGCGTGTTCGGCAACCTGCATCGCCAGTTCGCGCGTCGGTGTCAAAATCAAAATGCGCGGCGGACCAGATTTCTTGCGCGGGAAGTCGAGCAGGTGCTGCAACGCTGGCAGCAAATATGCCGCCGTTTTACCGGTGCCTGTCGGCGCAGAACCGAGTACATCACGGCCATCGAGCGCAGGCGGAATGGCGGCAGCCTGAATGGCGGTCGGGCGAGTGAAACCTTTTTCCTGGAGGGCATCCAGAAGGCTTTCATCGAGTTCAAGTTCGGAAAAAGTCGTTACAGTCATGTTCTACCTCTGTGTGGGGCGCTGATTATAGACGTTACGGCTGCAATCTTCATCTGTTTGTATGGATATACCTTCTCAGGTATTGTTTTTATCCTATGTTATCGTTTTTTTTCCAGGAAGGTTGTTCTTCATGCCCCAGTCTACATCCGTACTTAGACGTAATGGATTTACTTTTAAGCAGTTTTTTGTGGCACACGATCGTTGTGCAATGAAAGTCGGAACGGACGGCATTTTATTGGGGGCCTGGGCCCCTGTTGCTGGCGTAAAGCGGATCCTGGATATTGGTACCGGGAGCGGCCTGTTGGCGCTGATGCTGGCTCAGCGCACAGATGAAAACGTCATCATTGACGCTGTGGAGCTTGATGTTGATGCCGCGCAGCAGGCGCAGGAGAACATCGCGCAATCTCCGTGGATGCATCGCGTGAACGTTCATACCGAAGATGTGCAGCAGTGGGTACCGCGCCAGACCGTGCGCTTTGATTTGATCATCAGCAACCCTCCCTATTATGAACAGGGAGTGGGATGTGCCACGCCGCAGCGCGAGCAGGCTCGCTACACCACCACGCTCGATCATCAAGTATTGCTAACGCTGGCGGCAGACAGCATTACGGAAGAAGGTTTTTTCTGTGTGGTGCTGCCCGAACAGATTGGTAACGCATTTTCCCAGCAGGCACTGGGCATGGGCTGGCATCAGCGATTGCGCACGGATGTAGCAGAAACCGAGGCCCGACTACCGAATCGGGTACTGCTGGCATTCTCCCCGCAGGCCGGGGAGTGCTTTAGTGACAGGCTGGTGATCCGTGGGCCAGACCAACGTTACTCTGAAGGTTACACGGCGCTGACCCAGGCGTTTTATCTGTTCATGTGATGACTTAGCGGCGAGAGAATGGACGGGCCCGCCTCTGGAAGCTGTTCTGGATAATCCAGCGTATAGTGCAGGCCCCGACTCTCTTTACGCATCATCGCGCAGCGGACAATCAGCTCAGCAACCTGCACCAGATTGCGCAGTTCCAGCAAGTTGTTCGACACGCGGAAATGAGCGTAATACTCGTCGATTTCCTGTTGCAACATGGTGATACGGCGCAGGGCGCGCTCCAGACGTTTAGTTGTGCGCACGATACCGACGTAATCCCACATAAATAGCCGCAGCTCATGCCAGTTATGCTGAATCACAACCAGTTCATCCGGGTTTTCTACCCGGCTTTCATCCCAATCCGGGAGGGTGCTGACGCTGCGAGCATAAGGCATTCGCCTGTCGATATCTTCAGCCGCGGACCAGCCGTAAACCAGGCACTCCAGTAATGAGTTTGACGCCATCCGGTTGGCTCCATGCAGGCCGGTGTAACTCACTTCGCCGATCGCATACAGCCCGTCGACATCTGTACGGCCAAAGTCATCCACCATCACGCCGCCGCAGGTATAGTGCGCGGCAGGAACGATGGGAACCGGCTCTTTGGTCAAATCGATGCCCAGCCCCAGCAATTTTTCATAAATCATCGGGAAATGCTGACGAACAAATTCTTCCGGTTTATGGCTGATGTCGAGAAACATGCAGTCAGCGCCCAGGCGCTTCATTTCGTGGTCAATGGCGCGGGCAACAATATCGCGGGGAGCCAGTTCGCCACGCTCGTCAAAATCGGGCATAAAGCGCGAACCGTCCGGGCGCTTCAGATGTGCGCCTTCGCCACGCAGCGCCTCGGTTAGCAGAAAGTTGCGCGCCTGCGGATGATACAGCGCCGTCGGGTGAAACTGGTTAAATTCCAGGTTGGCGACACGGCATCCCGCACGCCAGGCCATCGCAATCCCGTCACCCGAGGAAATATCTGGATTGGTGGTGTATTGGTACACCTTTGACGCGCCGCCGGTGGCCAACACTACTGACTTGGCATGGCAGGTTTCTACGGCTTCTTTATTACGGTTCCAGATCCAGGCTCCGACAACCCGACGCGTTCCCGGCAGACCGATTTTATCGGAGACAATCAGATCGACGGCATTACTGCGCTCAAGAACCCGTATGTTGGGGTGATTTTGTGCCTGGCTGACGAGGGTGGTTTCGACTTCTTTACCGGTGGCATCCGCAGAGTGCAGAATGCGTCGATGGCTATGACCGCCTTCACGGGTCAGGTGATAGCTTTCTTCACCGTTGGGCTGAACCTGCGTATCAAATAAGACGCCCTGATCGATAAGCCACTGAACGCAGGTGCGGGCATTGCTGGCGACAAATTCAACCGCATGGCGATCGCACAGGCCGGCCCCGGCAATCAGAGTATCTTCAACGTGGGAATCGATGCTGTCGGTTTCATCAAACACCGCGGCAATACCGCCCTGGGCATAAAATGTCGAGCCTTCGCTTACCGGACCTTTGCTCAGGACAATAACCTGATGTTTTTCGGCCAGGCGCAGCGCCAGTGAGAGTCCGGCAGCCCCGCTGCCAATGATCAGCACGTCACAGGATAATTCAGGAGTCGTATTCATGATTTTTGTTTAATTTACTAAACAGTGTTTGATCACCATAGCACCACATTGCGCGATACTGCACGTTTTATTTTTAAATGTGTTGCAGTGACTAAACATGAAAAAAAAGCATGACGAGGACGAAATGAGCAAAAATATTTTGTGAAGCAGGCCGTTAGCACCAGATTATGTGATGAAATAAAGTGGCCGTTGGGTTACTCTGCAAGCGGTGAAATGGGCATTTCTAAACAGATAGTGCGTCGATCGGATTATGTAGACTTATAATGAGAGATAAGACCTGTCTACAACATGACAAACAAAAAACAATGCGTAACGGAACTTTACGAAACTTGAGCACTCTAAGCATTTGCTTGCTCATAGTGAAGCTGATGGAGTGGCGTTTCGAAGGCGCGTGGAAATTTGGTTTGGGGAGACTTTACCTCGGATGAGCGAGCAGTTAACGGACCAGGTCCTGGTAGAACGGGTCCAGAAGGGAGATCAGAAAGCCTTTAACCTACTGGTAGTGCGCTATCAGCATAAGGTGGCGAGTCTGGTTTCTCGCTATGTACCGTCGGGCGATGTACCCGATGTAGTACAAGAAGCATTTATCAAGGCCTATCGTGCGCTGGACTCGTTCCGGGGAGATAGTGCTTTTTATACCTGGCTGTATCGTATTGCAGTCAATACAGCGAAGAATTACCTGGTCGCTCAGGGGCGTCGTCCACCTTCCAGTGATATTGATGCGATTGAAGCAGAAAATTACGAAAGTGGCGGTGCGCTGAAAGAAATTTCGAACCCTGAGAACTTAATGTTGTCAGAAGAACTGAGACAGATAGTTTTCCGGACTATTGAGTCCCTCCCGGAAGATTTACGCATGGCAATAACCTTGCGGGAGCTGGATGGCCTGAGCTATGAAGAGATAGCCGCTATCATGGATTGTCCGGTAGGTACGGTGCGTTCACGTATCTTCCGAGCGAGGGAAGCTATTGATAATAAAGTTCAACCGCTTATCAGGCGTTGACGATAGCGGGATACTGGAAAAGGTATTAGGCATGCAGAAAGAAAAACTTTCCGCTTTAATGGATGGCGAAACGCTGGATACTGAGTTACTCAAAGAGCTGACTCATGACCCGGAAATGCAAAAAACCTGGGAGAGTTATCACCTGATTCGCGATTCCATGCGAGGTGATACCGCCGACGTTCTCCATTTCGATATTTCCGCCCGCGTAATGGCTGCCATCCAGGATGAGCCAGTACGTCAGACGGTGCCATTGATTCCTGAGGCCCAGCCAGCACCGCACCAGTGGCAGAAAATGCCATTCTGGAAGAAAATGCGTCCGTGGGCCGCGCAGCTTACCCAAATGGGTGTGGCCGCGTGTGTATCACTTGCAGTTATTGTTGGCGTCCAGCACTATAATGGGCAATCTGAAACGTCCCAGCAGCCCGAAACGCCGGTATTTAATACATTACCGATGATGGGTAAAGCCAGTCCGGTAAGCTTGGGTGTACCCTCTGACGCGACGGCCAGCGGCGGTCAGCAACAGCAGGTACAGGAGCAGCGTCGTCGTATTAATGCCATGTTGCAGGACTACGAACTGCAACGTCGACTGCACTCTGAACAGCTTCAGTTTGAGCAGGCCCAAACACAGCAAGCCGCTGTGCAGGTGCCAGGAATTCAAACTTTAGGAACGCAATCGCAGTAATGAAGCAACTTTGGTTTGCCATGTCACTTGTGGCTGGTAGCCTGTTTTTCTCTGTAAACGCCTCGGCCAATCCTGCGTCCGGGGCGTTGTTGCAGCAGATGAATCTGGCCAGCCAGTCGCTAACCTATGAGCTGTCATTTGTCAGCATCAATAAGCAGGGTGTTGAATCCCTACGTTATCGCCATGCCCGCCTGGATAACCGTCCGCTAGCGCAACTGTTGCAAATGGATGGACCGCGCCGGGAAGTGGTGCAGCGTGGCAATGAAATCAGCTATTTTGAGCCTGGTCTCGAACCGTTCACGCTGAACGGCGACTATATCGTTGACTCTCTGCCCTCTCTGATTTACACCGACTTCAAACGTCTTGCTCCCTACTATGACTTTATCTCAGTAGGTCGCACCCGCATTGCCGATCGGCTCTGTGAAGTGATCCGCGTAGTCGCCCGTGACGGTACGCGTTACAGCTATATCGTCTGGATGGACACGGAGACTAAGCTGCCGATGCGCGTCGATCTTCTCGACCGTGATGGTGAGACGCTGGAACAGTTCCGTGTTATCGCGTTTACCGTAAACAACGGCGTTAGCGATAGCATGCAGGCGCTGGCGAAAGCCAATCTACCGCCGTTGCTGTCAGTTCCTGCTGGCGAGAAAACCAACTTCAACTGGAGTCCGTCGTGGTTGCCGCAAGGCTTCAGCGAAGTTTCCAGCAGTCGACGTCCGCTGCCGACGATGGATAACATGCCGATCGAATCGCGCCTATATTCTGATGGCCTGTTCAGTTTCTCCGTGAACGTAAACCGTGCGATGCAAAACAGCGCCGATCAGCTGTTGCGAACCGGGCGTAGAACGGTTAGCACCAGCGTGCGTGATAACGCAGAAATTACGATTGTGGGCGAGCTTCCACCGCAAACGGCGAAGCGTATCGCGGACAATATTAAGTTCAGGGCTGCACAATGATTAAAGAGTGGGCGACAGTCGTATCCTGGCAAAATGGTCTGGCGACGGTCAGCTGTGATGTTAAAGCATCATGTAGTAGCTGTGCTTCGCGGGCCGGATGCGGGAGCCGCGTGCTGAACAAACTTGGGCCGCAGACCACGCATACCATCGTGGTGCCCAGCGACGAACCCTTAGCGCCCGGTCAAAAAGTTGAACTGGGTATTGCCGAGGGTAGTCTGCTGGGTTCAGCGATGTTGGTCTACATGTCTCCGTTGGCGGGGCTCTTTCTCTTCGCGGCGCTATTCCAGGTGCTGTTTGGTTCCGACCTTGCGGCATTAAGCGGAGCCGTGCTGGGGGGCGTGGGCGGATTCCTGATTGCCCGTGGATACTCTCGTAAGCTTGCTGAGCGCGAAGCCTGGCAGCCGGTCATTCTGAACGTTGCTCTTCCACCCGATCTCATTCGCGTCGAAACCCAACAGTGATAGCTTTGCCTGATGGCGCTTGTGTCGCCATCCGGCAAAAGTTTCACCGACTTTGCAAAGTTGTTTCCAGTTCCCGCTATCCTTGCTCTATGAACATTTCCTCGCCTCAGCGTTGTAGTGTAGAATGCGGCGTTTCACTTAAACAGACGTTAAGCTCAGATCAGCGACTTCTCAGAGCCTGCTCAGGCGGGCGTAAGGCACAATAATTACACTATATGAAGAACATACGTAACTTTTCAATCATAGCTCACATCGACCACGGTAAATCGACGCTGTCTGACCGTATTATCCAGATCTGCGGTGGCCTGTCTGACCGTGAAATGGAAGCGCAGGTTCTCGACTCGATGGATCTTGAGCGTGAGCGCGGTATTACTATCAAAGCGCAGAGCGTGACGCTCGATTTCAAAGCATCTGATGGTGAAACCTATCAGCTTAACTTTATCGACACCCCGGGCCACGTTGACTTCTCGTATGAAGTTTCCCGCTCGCTTGCCGCCTGTGAAGGCGCATTGCTGGTGGTTGATGCCGGACAGGGCGTCGAAGCACAGACCCTGGCTAACTGCTATACCGCCATGGAAATGGATCTGGAAGTGGTGCCGGTACTGAACAAAATTGACCTTCCAGCCGCCGATCCTGAGCGTGTGGCGGAAGAGATCGAAGATATCGTCGGTATCGATGCGACGGATGCCGTTCGCTGCTCGGCGAAAACCGGCGTTGGCGTCACTGACGTTCTTGAACGTCTGGTGCGCGACATCCCGCCGCCTGAAGGCGACCCGGAAGGTCCGTTACAGGCGCTGATCATCGACTCCTGGTTCGATAACTACCTGGGCGTCGTATCTCTGGTGCGTATTAAAAACGGCACCATGCGTAAAGGCGACAAAATTAAAGTGATGAGCACCGGTCAGGTCTATAACGCTGACCGTCTGGGCATCTTCACGCCAAAACAGGTTGACCGTACCGAGCTGAAATGCGGCGAGGTGGGTTGGTTGGTTTGTGCGATTAAAGACATCCTGGGCGCACCGGTTGGCGATACCCTGACGCAGGCGCGTAACCCGGCGGACAAGCCGCTGCCAGGCTTTAAAAAAGTGAAGCCGCAGGTTTACGCCGGTCTGTTCCCGGTGAGCTCTGACGACTACGAAAACTTCCGTGACGCGCTCGGCAAGCTGAGCCTCAACGATGCCTCCCTGTTCTATGAACCGGAAAGCTCAACCGCGCTGGGCTTCGGCTTCCGCTGTGGCTTCCTCGGTCTGCTGCACATGGAGATCATTCAGGAACGTCTGGAACGTGAATACGATCTGGATCTGATCACTACCGCGCCGACCGTAGTCTACGAAGTCGAAACCACGGCGAAAGAGACGATCTACGTCGATAGCCCGTCCAAGCTGCCGCCGTTGAACAACATTTACGAACTGCGTGAGCCGATTGCTGAGTGTCATATGCTGCTGCCGCAGGCTTACCTCGGTAACGTCATCACGCTGTGTATCGAGAAGCGCGGCGTACAGACCAACATGGTTTACCACGGTAACCAGGTAGCGCTGACCTATGAAATTCCGATGGCGGAAGTGGTACTCGACTTCTTCGACCGTCTGAAGTCAACTTCTCGCGGCTATGCGTCGCTGGACTATAACTTCAAACGTTTCCAGGCGTCTGACATGGTGCGCGTTGATGTTCTCATCAACAACGAACGTGTCGATGCGCTGGCGCTGATTACCCACCGCGACAACTCCCAGAGCCGTGGTCGTGAACTGGTCGAGAAGATGAAAGATCTGATCCCTCGCCAGCAGTTTGATATCGCGATCCAGGCGGCCATTGGTACGCACATCATCGCGCGTTCAACAGTTAAGCAACTGCGTAAAAACGTTCTGGCGAAATGCTACGGTGGCGATATCAGCCGTAAGAAAAAGCTGCTGCAAAAACAGAAAGAGGGTAAAAAGCGCATGAAGCAGATCGGTAACGTCGAACTGCCACAGGAAGCCTTCCTCGCCATTCTGCATGTCGGTAAAGACAGCAAATAATCTTAAGGAGTTGGCATGGCGAACATGTTTGCCCTGATTCTGGTGATTGCCACACTGGTGACGGGCATTTTATGGTGCGTAGATAAATTCATCTTCGCGCCAAAACGCCGGGAGCGTCAGGCAGCAGCGCAAGCTGCTGCAGGTGATTCACTGGATAAAGCAACGCTGAAAAAAGTGGCCCCTAAGCCAGGCTGGCTGGAAACCGGGGCATCCGTTTTCCCGGTTTTAGCTATTGTGCTGGTGGTGCGTTCATTTATTTATGAGCCGTTCCAGATCCCGTCTGGTTCGATGATGCCGACACTGCTTATCGGTGACTTTATCCTGGTGGAGAAATTCGCCTACGGGATTAAAGATCCGATTTACCAGAAAACGCTGATCGAAACCGGCCATCCGAAACGCGGTGATATCGTGGTGTTTAAATACCCGGAAGATCCGCGTCTGGACTACATCAAACGTGCTGTCGGTTTACCGGGAGACAAAGTGACGTACGATCCGGTGGCGAAAGAGGTAACTATTCAGCCAGGATGCAGTTCCGGTCAGGCGTGTGAAAACGTGCTGCCGGTAACGTACTCTGATGTTCAGCCAAGTGATTTTGTGCAGACCTTTGCGCGTCGTAACGGCGGTGAAGCGACCAGCGGCTTCTTTGAGGTTCCGCTGAATGAAACGAAAGATAACGGTATTCGCCTCTCCGAGCGTAAAGAAACGCTGGGTGAGGTAACGCACCGCATTCTGACCGTGCCAATCGCGCAGGATCAGGTGGGGATGTATTACCGTCAGCCTGGCCAGCAGTTGGCAACCTGGATCGTCCCGCCGGGACACTACTTCATGATGGGTGATAACCGTGACAACAGCGCGGACAGCCGTTACTGGGGATTTGTGCCGGAAGCGAATCTGGTTGGTAAAGCGACCGCTATCTGGATGAGTTTCGATAAGCAAGAAGGCGAATGGCCGACCGGTGTGCGTTTAAGCCGTATTGGTGGCATTCACTAATCGCTGATAATCGTTCACGTTGTCGTCATTATGGCGACAACGTGAATTATTTCTCGGATAAATTCCCGCAGACTAACGACATCCCTTGTCGTTGTGTATAGAATATTCCCCCGAAGTTTGAGGTTGGCACCGACAGGTTGCCACGGCACACGAAACAGCGTTGGTTTGTGTATAAATGCATTCAGCCGAAGCGGGATGGCTAAGCGAAATGCGTATATCAGGTCTGTTTCGTGTGCTGAATTGTTGACGCATTCATTTATTGGTATCGCATGAACCCCATCGTAATTAATCGGCTTCAACGGAAGCTGGGCTACACTTTTAATCATCAGGAGCTGTTGCAGCAGGCATTAACTCACCGTAGCGCCAGCAGCAAACATAACGAGCGTTTAGAATTTTTAGGCGACTCTATTCTGAGCTTTGTTATCGCTAATGCGCTGTATCACCGTTTTCCGCGAGTGGATGAAGGTGATATGAGTCGCATGCGCGCGACGCTGGTTCGCGGCAATACGCTGGCTGAATTAGCCCGTGAGTTTGACCTCGGTGAATGTTTACGTTTGGGGCCAGGCGAGCTGAAAAGCGGCGGTTTCCGTCGTGAATCGATCCTGGCAGATACCGTTGAAGCTTTGATCGGCGGCGTCTTCCTCGACAGCGATATTCAAACCGTTGAACAACTGATCCTGAACTGGTATCAGACTCGTCTGGATGAAATTAGCCCAGGCGATAAACAAAAAGATCCGAAAACGCGCCTGCAGGAATATTTGCAGGGTCGCCACCTGCCGCTGCCGTCCTATCTGGTGGTGCAGGTTCGTGGTGAAGCACACGATCAAGAATTTACTATCCACTGCCAGGTCAGCGGCCTGAGTGAACCGGTGGTTGGCACAGGTTCGAGCCGTCGTAAGGCTGAGCAGGCTGCCGCCGAACAGGCGTTGAAAAAACTGGAGCTGGAATGAGCGAAGAGAAAACTTACTGCGGATTTATTGCCATCGTCGGTCGCCCGAACGTCGGCAAATCCACCCTGTTGAATAATCTGCTTGGGCAGAAGATTTCCATAACCTCACGTAAGGCTCAGACAACACGTCACCGTATTGTTGGCATCCATACCGAAGGTGCGTATCAGGCGATTTATGTTGATACCCCGGGCCTGCATATGGAAGAAAAACGGGCGATCAACCGCCTGATGAACAAAGCGGCAAGCAGCTCGATTGGTGATGTTGAACTGGTTATTTTCGTTGTGGAAGGCACCCGCTGGACGCCGGACGACGAAATGGTGCTCAACAAGCTGCGCGACGGTAAAGCCCCGGTTATTCTGGCTGTGAACAAAGTGGACAACGTTCAGGAAAAAGCCGATTTACTGCCGCACCTGCAGTTCCTGGCAAGCCAGATGAACTTCCTTGATATCGTCCCGATTTCTGCCGAAACCGGCCTGAATGTTGATACCGTTGCGGGCATCGTGCGTAACCACCTGCCGGAAGCCATTCATCACTTCCCGGAAGATTACATCACCGACCGTTCTCAGCGCTTTATGGCGTCTGAAATCATCCGTGAAAAGCTGATGCGTTTTCTGGGGGCTGAACTGCCGTACTCCGTTACCGTGGAGATTGAGCGCTTTATCTCTAACGAACGCGGTGGTTACGATATTAACGGTCTGATCCTCGTTGAACGTGAAGGGCAGAAGAAGATGGTTATTGGCAACAAAGGGGCCAAAATTAAAACCATCGGCATCGAAGCGCGTAAAGACATGCAGGAGATGTTCGAAGCGCCCGTTCACCTCGAGCTGTGGGTGAAAGTGAAATCCGGCTGGGCCGATGACGAGCGCGCGCTGCGTAGCCTCGGTTACGGCGACGACGTCTAATTTTTCATAGGTTATGGCTTTCGAGGTGCAGGAAGGCGGCAAGACCGCAGATCCTCGGGAGCTTACTCAAGTGAGTGACTGGGGTGAGTGGGCGCAGCCAACACACCTGCAGCTTGAAAGACGGCGGGTATGATGGAAGGATGGCAACGCGCTTTTGTCCTGCATAGCCGCCCGTGGAGCGAAACCAGTCTCGTGCTGGACGTCTTCACGGAAGAATCGGGTCGTGTGCGCCTGGTGGCTAAAGGCGCGCGATCCAAACGTTCTAATCTCAAAGGCGCGCTCCAGCCTTTTACTCCGTTGTTGCTTCGCTTTGGTGGACGTGGTGAGGTCAAAACCTTACGCAGTGCCGAAGCCGTTTCTCTGGCTCTCCCCCTTAGCGGTATCACACTGTACAGCGGCTTGTATATCAACGAGCTTATCTCTCGTGTACTTGAGTATGAGACCCGCTTTTCTGAACTCTTTTTCGACTACCTGAACTGTATTCAGGCGCTGGCTGGCGCGACGGGTTCGCCAGAGCCTGCGCTGCGTCGCTTTGAGCTGGCCTTACTTGGACATCTGGGGTACGGCGTCGATTTTACCCACTGTGCGGGTAGTGGCGAGCCGGTGGATGACACCATGACCTATCGTTACCGGGAAGAAAAAGGGTTTATCGCAAGCGTAGTGATTGATAACGCCACCTTTACCGGACGCCATCTGAAAGCACTCGAATCGCGGGAATTTCCGGATGCTGATACGCTTCGCGCCGCGAAACGCTTTACCCGCATGGCGTTAAAGCCGTATCTTGGTGGTAAGCCGTTAAAAAGCCGGGAACTGTTCCGGCAATTTATGCCAAAACGCGCATTAAAAACAAAAAATGATTAACGAGGATGGATTGCCATGGCCGAATTACTGTTAGGCGTCAACATTGACCACATTGCCACTTTACGTAATGCACGCGGCACCGCATACCCTGACCCGGTTCAGGCGGCGTTTATCGTTGAGCAGGCGGGCGCAGACGGCATTACCGTGCACCTGCGTGAAGACCGTCGCCATATTACCGATCGCGACGTGCGCATTTTGCGCCAGACGCTGGATACGCGTATGAATCTGGAAATGGCGGTAACCGAAGAGATGCTGGCGATTGCCGTTGAGACTAAGCCGCATTTTTGCTGCCTGGTGCCGGAAAAACGTCAGGAAGTGACGACTGAAGGTGGCCTGGACGTCGCCGGTCAGCGTGACAAGATGCGTGATGCCTGCAAACGCCTGGCGGACGCAGGCATTCTGGTTTCGCTGTTTATCGATGCTGATGACGAACAGATTAAGGCCGCTGCTGAAGTCGGCGCGCCTTACATCGAAATTCACACCGGCTGTTACGCCGATGCGAAAACCGACGCTGAACAGGCCAGCGAACTGGCGCGTATCGCCAAAGCGGCGACCTTTGCCGCCAGCCTTGGTCTGAAGGTGAATGCGGGGCACGGCCTGACGTACCACAACGTTAAAGCCATCGCGCGGATCCCGGAAATGCACGAGTTGAACATTGGCCATGCCATTATCGGCCGCGCGGTGATGAGCGGTCTGAAAGATGCAGTAGTCGAAATGAAGCGCCTGATGCTGGAAGCGCGTGGCTAATGGCGATTCTGGGATTAGGTACGGATATCGTGGAGATTGCCCGCATCGAAGCGGTGATCTCCCGTTCCGGCGACCGTCTGGCAAGACGCGTGCTCAGCGACAACGAGTGGGCAATCTGGGAGACGCATCAGCAACCGGTGCGCTTTCTGGCGAAGCGTTTTGCGGTCAAAGAGGCGGCAGCAAAAGCCTTTGGTACCGGTATTCGCAACGGTCTGGCGTTTAATCAGTTTGAAGTCTTTAACGACGAACTCGGTAAGCCGCGTCTGCGGTTATGGGGGGAGGCGTTAAAACTGGCGGAAAAACTCGGCGTCGCACATATGCATGTGACGCTGGCCGATGAGCGTCACTACGCCTGCGCCACGGTGATTATCGAGAGCTAACGTTTTGTCGACCTGATAAGCATCGCATCATCAGGCAACGTTACAGCTTATCGGCGTGGTGCATCAGTACAAACTTATCCCACAGCTGCTCTTCCGTTTCGACATGTGCCGGATCTTTCAAAATAGTATTGGGGATCGGGCACACCTTCTGGCAGGTTGGCGTGTCGTAATGGCCTACGCATTCAGTACACTTGTCGCTGTTAATCTCGTAAATGCTGTCACCCATCGAAATCGCCTCATTCGGGCATTCGGGCTCGCACATATCGCAATTGATACACTTTTTAGTGATTAACAGGGCCATCAGGAAACTCTCAAAACATCACAAATCGGGCGGGCATTATACGCGCATTCTTTGCTCAGACCAGTTTTTTTACCAGTGCTTCGCTGTGGCGAATGCGTTCCGGAGCATGCTCCAGATCTTGCTGCACCAGCGCCATAAACAGTAAATCAGTGAGCATCATTTGCGCATGGGTAGAGGAAATCGCTGCGCTGCGCGTGGCCTGTTCTTCAGCAATCGTGTACAGACAATGAGTTGCGCGCTGTTGCAGGGCGTTAGGGGTAAATCCGGTGATGGCGAGAATTTTGGCTCCGGCGCGCAACGTTTCATCCGCAGCCAGGTTGAGTTCGCGGCGTTCTCCGGTATACGAAATGGCCAGCAGCAGATCGTTGGGTGAAAGCGCCTGCACCGCCGCCAGCAGGGCGTGCATATCGCGTTCAACCACCGCGTTAAACCCAATCTTTAGCAGTTTCCAGGCAAAATTCTGCGCTACCAGACCCGATGCGCCAATCCCGGTCAGGATAATACGCCGGGCTGAGCGCAGCATCGTGACGCTCTCTATCAGTTTCTCTTCGCTGTTGACATCCAGCGTCGCATGCATCGCCGCCACGTTCTCTTTAATCAGTTTTTCGCCCACCATACGCATGGGGTCGTCACCGCGAATCTGATTATGCACCGGAATGGAATGAGGGTTGGGATTGCTGGCCAACGCTTCGCTAATCGCCAGTTTCAGCGCCGGAAACCCTTTAAAGCCCATCTTTTGCGCGAACTTCACCACGCTGGACTGGCTGACGCCTGCTTCAAAGGCCAGCTGCTGTGAGCTGAGATGACGCGCGGTATCCGGCTGAGCAAGAAGATAATCCGCAAGTTTTTTATCGCTTTGCGCGAGGTCCGGGTAACGCTGACGAATGCGAATTAAACAGTTCATGCTGTCTCCTGGCGAAAACGTGATGGCGATTGCAAAACAAAATTTCACTCGCCTGGATGAATATAATATTCCATTATGACAGATTATTATGAATTAAAAATTCCTAAGGAACAAAAAATGAATCTCGGTGCATTAGTTTCAGAAACCCGCAATCCACAGACCATGGATCTGGATGCGCTCTCAACGTTGGAGTTGGTTCATCGATTTAATCAACAGGATACGCTGGTAGCGGAAGCAGTAAAAGCAACTCTGCCTCAAGTTGCGTGCGCGGTCGATGCGGCAGCCAACGCGCTAAAAGCCGGTGGACGCATTATTTACATGGGTGCAGGTACCAGCGGGCGTCTTGGGGTGCTGGACGCGTCTGAGTGCCCACCGACCTTCGGTGTACCGCATGGTCTGGTAGTTGGGCTGATTGCCGGGGGGCCGGGCGCGCTGCTCAAGGCGGTAGAAGGCGCGGAAGATAACCCGCAGTTAGGCGAGGACGATCTGCGCGCACTCAACCTTACCGCACAGGATCTGGTGGTTGGTCTGGCGGCTTCAGGTCGCACGCCGTATGTGATTGGCGGGCTGAAATATGCGCGTTTGGTGGGTTGTACGACGGCGGCTATTTCCTGCAATCCGGATTCTCCTGTCGCGCATGAAGCGGATATTGCAATCTCCCCGGTGGTGGGACCGGAGGCGTTGACCGGGTCAACACGACTGAAATCCGGCACCGCGCAAAAACTGGTGCTCAATATGATCTCCACCGGTGCGATGGTGAAATTTGGCAAAGTGTACCAGAACCTGATGGTGGATATGCAGGCAACCAACGTCAAACTGGTCGATCGGGCGTGCCGTATGGTGGTTGAAGCCACCGGCATTGCGCGTGAACAGGCGCAAGCGCTGTTAAAGCAGACTGATTTTGACGTTAAGCCAGCGATTTTAATGGCGCTCACTGGCCTGAATGCCGCTGCCGCCCGTGAAAAGCTTGCCGCTCACCAGGGTTTTTTACGCGCGGCGTTAGAACACTAAGAGGTGTATATGGATAAGACGGCGGTGCTGGCCAGCGACATTCTGCTGGGCGTAGGCGGAGAGCAAAATATTCTGCGCCTGGAAAACTGTATGACTCGTGTCAGGGTGGAAGTTCAGGATGACGGTCAGATTGATATTCCCCGTCTCAGGCAACTGCCCGGTGTTAGCGGTTACGTGAAGCAGGGCGCGCAGCATCAGATAATCGTCGGCCCCGGTAAAGCTGCCAAGGTGGTGGATGCCATGCGCTCCCTGATTGCCGGTGGCGGCGAGCGTGCAGATGTGAATAATATCGAGCGCACCAAATCAGAGGCCAAAGCGAAGTACAAAGCGCCAATGAGCGATGCGCTGCGCAAGCTGGCGAACGTCTTTATCCCTCTTATTCCGGCGTTTATCGCCTCCGGTTTGATTACCGGCATTATTAACATCCTTAAGCGACCGGGGTAATGACTCCAACTTATTGATAGTGTTTTATGTTCAGATAATGCCCGATGACTTTGTCATGCAGCTCCACCGATTTTGAGAACGACAGCGACTTCCGTCCCAGCCGTGCCAGGTGCTGCCTCAGATTCAGGTTATGCCGCTCAATTCGCTGCGTATATCGCTTGCTGATTACGTGCAGCTTTCCCTTCAGGCGGGATTCATACAGCGGCCAGCCATCCGTCATCCATATCACCACGTCAAAGGGTGACAGCAGGCTCATAAGACGCCCCAGCGTCGCCATAGTGCGTTCACCGAATACGTGCGCAACAACCGTCTTCCGGAGCCTGTCATACGCGTAAAACAGCCAGCGCTGGCGCGATTTAGCCCCGACGTATCCCCACTGTTCGTCCATTTCCGCGCAGACGATGACGTCACTGCCCGGCTGTATGCGCGAGGTTACCGACTGCGGCCTGAGTTTTTTAAATGGCGGAAAATCGTGTTGAGGCCAACGCCCATAATGCGGGCGGTTGCCCGGCATCCAACGCCATTCATGGCCATATCAATGATTTTCTGGTGCGTACCGGGTTGAGAAGCGGTGTAAGTGAACTGCAGTTGCCATGTTTTACGGCAGTGAGAGCAGAGATAGCGCTGATGTCCGGCAGTGCTTTTGCCGTTACGCACCACCCCGTCAGTAGCTGAACAGGAGGGACAGCTGATAGAAACAGAAGCCACTGGAGCACCTCAAAAACACCATCATACACTAAATCAGTAAGTTGGCAGCATCACCCATTACCGGGGCCATCGCGATTGTGGCGCTACAACCGCTTGGAGGCTGGATTTCTGAATCTATCGCTCACGGCGCATCCTGGGCTATCGACCGCGGCGGTTTCCTGGTTGGTGCCATACTGGCGGGAACTTTCCTGCCATTGGTGCTCACCGGACTTCATCAAGGGTTGGTGCCCATCCACGTTGAGCTGGTACAGGCGCACGGTTATAACGCGCTCTTTCCTATCCTGGCGATGGCAGGCGTTGGACAAGTAGGGGCTGCGATAGCGGTGTTGATGAAAACCCGCAATGCGCGGCTAAAGAAAGTGATCAAAGGAGCGCTGCCGGTCGGGCTGCTGGGTATTGGCGAGCCGCTTATTTTTGGCGTCACGCTGCCGTTGGGTAAACCGTTTATCGGTGCCTGTCTTGGCGGAGCGGTAGGCGGGGCGCTGATTAGCTACTGGAAGGTGGCGACGGTTATCACCTTTGGCATCTCCGGTTTGCCGCTGGCACTGACGATTGTTGCCGGAAAAGTGATGTTCTATCTGTTAGGCTATCTGGTAGCAGTTATCGCCGGGTTCCTGTTTACCTGGCTATTGGGGTTCAACGATCCAGAGGAATAAGGTTTGACCAATCACCAGCGCCGCGTTGTTTTTTTTGATTTGGATGGCACGTTACACCAGCAGGATATGTTCGGTAGCTTTATACGTTATCTGCTGCGTCGCCAGCCGCTGAACGCGTTGCTTGTGCTGCCTCTGCTACCGGTGATTGCGCTGGCGCTGCTGATACAAGGGCGCGCCGCCCGCTGGCCAATGAGCCTGCTGTTGTGGGGATGCACTTTTGGTCGTAGCGAGGCGCGTCTGAAAGGGCATCAGGCTGACTTTGTGCGCTGGTTTCGCAGTAACGTGACGGCCTTTCCGCTCGTGCAGCAGCGCCTGACAACCTACCTGTTAAGCTCTGACGCCGAAATCTGGCTTATCACTGGCTCCCCGCAGTCGCTGGTCGAGCAGGTGTACTTCGACACGCCGTGGCTACCGCGAGTCAATCTGATCGCCAGTAAAATGGCGCGGGGATTCGGCGGGTGGGTGCTGCCTCTGCGCTGTCTGGGCCATGAGAAAGTGACGCAACTGGAACGCCACATTGGTGCGCCGCTTCAGCTTTACAGTGGCTACAGCGACAGTAATCAGGACAATCCTCTGCTCTCTTTTTGCCAGCATCGCTGGCGCGTCACGCCGCGCGGAGAGCTGCAACAACTCGAATAGAGTAAACGATAGCGTCTGTGTATAATGCGCCCGCTTTGATTACTGGAGTTACCCCCTTTGTCTGAAGTTGAATTTAGCCACGAATACTGGATGCGTCATGCTTTAACGCTGGCTAAGCGCGCCTGGGATGAGCGTGAAGTCCCGGTGGGCGCGGTATTGGTACATAACAACCGAGTGATTGGCGAAGGCTGGAACCGTCCGATTGGTCACCATGATCCGACTGCCCACGCTGAAATTATGGCGCTGCGTCAGGGCGGCCTGGTGCTGCAAAACTACCGTCTGTTGGATACCACGCTGTATGTCACTCTGGAGCCGTGTGTGATGTGCGCAGGCGCGATGGTGCACAGCCGTATCGGTCAGGTCGTTTTTGGCGCGCGCGATGCGAAAACGGGGGCAGCCGGGTCATTAATGGATGTATTGCATCACCCTGGAATGAATCATCGGGTGGATGTGACCGAAGGGGTGCTACGGGATGAATGCGCCACGTTGCTCAGTGATTTCTTCCGCATGCGTCGTCAGGAAATCAAAGCGCTGAAAAAAAACGCCAATTTGTAAATGCCGGTCTGATTGCCTGATGACGCTGCGCTTATCAGGCCTACGAGGCTACTTGCCCTCTTTTTTCTGCGGTGAAAACAGCAGGGAAGGGGAGTGCGACAGGTAATTTGACGACGTCTGAGACAAAAACGACGAAAGCGGCAATTCATCTTTACCTATTAGCTCTGCCGGCGTCACCGCCGGGTAATCCTGCGCCAGTTGCTGCGTTTGAAGCGCCCGTTTTTCTTTCTCCTGCAGATACCCCACCAGGCTAATCTGGTACTTACGGATATTTTCTACATAAGCGTAGGCTTCGTGGCCTCGCGCATAACCATAGGTCAGCTTGTTGTAATACGGCTTTTGGCTGAGCAGTGGCAGACGCTGTTTTACGTCGGACCAGCTGTTCGGATTGCCTTTGGTTTTCACGGTCAGCGCCCGTGCATCCAGCATGTGCGCATAACCCATGTTGTAGGCTGCGAGCGCAAACCAGATGCGTTCCCCTTCGGGGACGGTATCGGGCACTTTACTCATCATATCCTGCAAATACCGTGCGCCGCCGCTGATGCTTTGTTCGGCATCGGTACGGTCAGTCAGTCCGAGACTTTGAGCGGTATTTTTGGTCAGCATCATCAACCCGCGTACGCCGGTCGGGGAAGTGGCCTGCGCGTCCCAGTGTGACTCTTGATAAGAGATTGCGGCGAGCAGTCGCCAGTCTATCTCTTGCGCATATTTCTCAAACAGCGGCTTAAGGTCCGGCAATACGCTGTCTACGGCGCGTAAAAAGGTGCGGGTATCAACATAGTCAAAATCATCGCCATGTCCGAGATACTTTTCTTCTAGTCGCGCCAGAGAGCCGTCTTCATTCATGGTGTTAAAAAAATCCAACAGGGCGGCAGACAGCGTGTTGTCATCGTCCAGGCGACTAAACCAGGTCACCGGCTGTTCGTCAGATACGTCCAGCGCTACGGCCAGTTCAGGATGTACGCGTTGGTATAAGCTGATGGCGACGGAATCGGCAATGGTGTAATCCAGCTTCCCGGCGATAACATCATCAAGCAGTTCAGTAGTGCCCTTTTTGTCATCCACCTTCCAGCTCAGATCGGGAAATTTATTCTCTTTAAGTAACTGGAGATCGTTAACCACCACGTGCCCCGGGGCGATGGTCAGTTGATTTTCGTTCACGGTGGCAAGAGTGCGCGGGCGGTATTGCCCAACCCGATACACCAACTGTTGTGAAACCGAATAGTATGTCGGACCTGGCTGGTAATTTTTCACCCGCTCGCTGTTATATACCAGGCCTGCGGCTAACAGATCGGCATGGCCGTTATCCAGGTCGTCAAAAAGCTGGCTGATGTTCTGGCGCACGGTGACTTTTAACTTCACGCCCAGATAGTTGGCGAACGCCTGAGTCAGTTCATAATCCAGGCCGAATTTCTTACCGTTGAGGGTCGCGTAAGTTAACGGCGAGTCGAGGGTACTGACGCGCAGTTCTCCCCGCGACTGAATGGCGGCGATACGATTTTCGGCTTTACCGAACCAGGGAATAGATGGCCAGAGGGCCGCTGCCAACAACAGCGTTAATATGCCGATGAACAGATAATTAATCTTTAATTTTTTCAATTAGTTAATTCTCTGAACCGTACGTTGTCTCTGCCTGCTGTGGTGATGATTAAGAAGTGAAGTCGTCATTAATGAGCGGCATTTTGCTTAAACTTGCGTCAGTTGGCAACTTATTCAGAAACCAGACCGCATTTGATGATAAGAGAAGGTCGTGATTTTATTTCGACGCAAACGGTTTCGTCGGCGCGGTAGATTCTTTATAATGACGCCCGTTTCCCCCACTTGGGCACACCGAAAGCTTAGAAGACGAGAGACTTATGATGGAAATTCTGCGTGGTTCACCTGCACTGTCTGCATTCCGTATTAACAAACTGCTGGCACGTTTTCAGGCTGCCAACCTCCAGGTCCACAATATTTACGCCGAGTACGTCCATTTTGCCGATCTGAATGCACCGTTGAATGAGGATGAGCACGCCCAGCTTGTACGCCTGCTGAAATATGGTCCTGCTCTTCACAGCCATGCCCCTGAAGGCAAACTGCTGCTGGTTACGCCTCGCCCTGGCACCATCTCCCCGTGGTCTTCTAAAGCGACTGATATTGCCCACAACTGCGGCCTGCAACAGATTAGCCGTCTGGAACGTGGCATTGCCTGGTATGTAGAAGCCTCTACGCTGACCGCTGAGCAGTGGCAGATGGTTGCCGACGAACTGCACGACCGCATGATGGAAACGGTTTTCTCTGCGCTGAACGATGCCGAAAAACTGTTTGTCCATCACCAGCCTGCGCCGGTCTCCAGTGTTGATCTGCTGGGTGAGGGACGCCAGGCGCTGATCGACGCTAACCTGCGTCTCGGTCTGGCACTGGCGGAAGACGAAATCGACTATCTGCAGGATGCGTTTACCAAACTGGGACGCAACCCGAACGACATTGAACTGTACATGTTTGCGCAGGCTAACTCCGAGCACTGCCGCCACAAAATTTTTAACGCCGACTGGGTTATCGACGGTAAACAGCAGCCCAAGTCGCTGTTCAAGATGATTAAAAACACTTTCGAAACCACGCCGGACCACGTGCTGTCTGCCTATAAAGACAACGCCGCGGTCATGGAAGGTTCTGAAGTGGGCCGCTACTTTGCCGACCACAAAACCGGCCGCTACGATTTCCATCAGGAGCCAGCCCACATCCTGATGAAGGTTGAAACCCACAACCACCCGACGGCTATCTCTCCGTGGCCGGGCGCGGCTACCGGCTCCGGCGGCGAAATCCGCGACGAGGGTGCAACCGGTCGCGGTGCAAAACCGAAAGCCGGGCTGGTGGGCTTCTCCGTTTCCAACCTGCGTATTCCTGGCTTTGAACAGCCGTGGGAAGAAGACTTTGGTAAGCCGGACCGTATTGTTACCGCGCTCGATATCATGACCGAAGGTCCGTTGGGCGGCGCGGCGTTTAACAACGAATTCGGTCGTCCGGCGCTGACCGGCTACTTCCGCACCTACGAAGAAAAGGTCAACAGCCACAACGGCGAAGAGCTACGCGGTTACCATAAACCGATCATGCTGGCGGGCGGGATCGGTAACATCCGTGCCGATCACGTGCAAAAAGGTGAGATCGTCGTTGGCGCCAAGCTGATCGTCCTCGGCGGCCCGGCGATGAACATCGGGCTTGGCGGCGGGGCGGCCTCCTCTATGGCTTCCGGCCAGTCTGATGCCGATCTTGATTTCGCTTCGGTACAGCGCGACAACCCGGAAATGGAACGTCGTTGCCAGGAAGTTATCGACCGCTGCTGGCAGATGGGCGATGCGAACCCGATCCTGTTTATCCATGACGTTGGCGCAGGCGGTCTGTCTAACGCCATGCCGGAGTTGGTAAGCGATGGCGGTCGCGGCGGTAAGTTCCAACTGCGCGATATCCTTAGCGACGAGCCGGGTATGAGCCCGCTGGAAATCTGGTGTAACGAATCCCAGGAGCGCTATGTGCTGGCGGTTGCCGCTGACCAGCTACCGCTGTTTGACGAACTGTGTAAGCGCGAGCGCGCGCCGTATGCGGTGATCGGTGAGGCCACTGAAGAACAGCATCTCACACTGAGCGACAGCCACTTCGATAACCAGCCGATCGACATGCCGCTTGATGTGCTGCTGGGTAAAACCCCGAAAATGACCCGCGATGTGCAGACGCTGAAAGCCAAAGGCGACGCCCTGAATCGTGGCGAAATCTCGATTGCAGATGCGGTTAACCGCGTGCTGCATCTGCCGACTGTCGCTGAGAAAACGTTCCTCGTGACGATCGGCGACCGTACCGTTACCGGCATGGTGGCGCGTGACCAGATGGTTGGTCCGTGGCAGATCCCGGTAGCCAACTGCGCGGTTACCACCGCAAGCCTGGATAGCTACTACGGTGAAGCGATGTCTATCGGTGAGCGTGCGCCAGTTGCGCTACTGGATTTCTCGGCCTCTGCGCGTCTGGCGGTAGGTGAAGCGCTGACTAACATTGCGGCAACGCAGATTGGCGATATCAAACGCATTAAACTGTCGGCTAACTGGATGGCTGCTGCGGGTCACCCCGGTGAAGATGCCGGGCTGTACGAAGCGGTAAAAGCCGTTGGGGAAGAATTATGTCCGGCGCTTGGCCTGACTATTCCGGTGGGTAAAGACTCTATGTCGATGAAAACCCGCTGGCAGGAAGGTAATGAGCAGCGTGAAATGACTTCGCCGCTGTCGCTGGTGATCACCGCCTTTGCCCGCGTGGAAGACGTGCGCCACACGATAACCCCGCAGCTCTCTACTGAAGACAACGCCCTGCTGCTGATTGATCTCGGTCTGGGTCACAACGCGCTGGGCGCGACGGCGCTGGCACAGGTTTATCGTCAACTGGGCGACAAGCCTGCCGACGTGCGTAACGTTGAGCAACTGAAAGGCTTCTACGACGCCATTCAGGCGCTGGTCACGCAGCGTAAGCTGCTGGCCTACCATGACCGTTCCGACGGCGGACTGCTGGTTACGCTGGCGGAAATGGCCTTCACCGGTCACTGCGGTATTGACGCTGATATCCACTCTCTGGGTGACGATCGTCTGGCGGCGCTGTTTAATGAAGAGCTGGGCGCAGTGATCCAGGTTCGCGCTGCTGACCGTGAAGCGGTTGAGGTGTTGCTGGCACAACATGGCCTGGCAGATTGCGTGCACTATCTCGGCCAGGCGGTAACGGGTGACCGTTTCACCCTGAGCGCCAACGGTCAGCCGGTGTTCAGCGAAAGCCGCACCACGCTGCGCATGTGGTGGGCGGAAACCACCTGGCAGATGCAGCGTCTGCGCGACAACCCGGAGTGTGCCGATCAGGAACACGACGCTAAAACCAACGATGCCGATCCTGGCCTCAACGTTAAACTGTCGTTTGATATCAACGAAGATGTTGCCGCCCCGTACATCGCTACCGGCGCGCGTCCAAAAGTGGCCGTGCTGCGCGAGCAGGGCGTGAACTCCCACGTTGAAATGGCGGCTGCCTTCCACCGTGCGGGCTTTGACGCCATCGATGTGCATATGAGCGACCTGCTGGGCGGACGCATCGGTCTGGGTAACTTCCAGGCGCTGGTCGCTTGTGGCGGTTTCTCTTACGGCGATGTGCTCGGCGCAGGGGAAGGCTGGGCGAAGTCGATTCTGTTCAACAACCGCGTCCGTGATGAGTTCGAAACCTTCTTCCATCGCCCGCAAACGCTGGCGCTCGGGGTGTGTAACGGTTGCCAGATGATGTCTAACCTGCGTGAACTGATCCCGGGAAGCGAGCTGTGGCCGCGCTTTGTGCGTAACCACTCCGATCGTTTTGAAGCCCGCTTCAGCCTGGTCGAAGTGACGCAAAGCCCGTCTTTACTGCTTGCTGATATGGTTGGTTCGATGATGCCGATTGCCGTTTCTCACGGTGAAGGCCGTGTGGAAGTGCGTGACGGCGCACATCTGGCCGCGCTGGAGAGTAAGGGACTGGTGGCGCTGCGCTACGTTGATAACTTCGGTAAGGTGACCGAGACCTACCCGGCTAACCCGAACGGTTCGCCGAACGGAATTACTGCCGTTACTACTGAAAATGGTCGCGTCACCATTATGATGCCGCACCCGGAACGCGTATTCCGTACCGTGAGCAACTCTTGGCACCCGGAAAACTGGGGCGAGGACAGCCCGTGGATGCGTATCTTCCGCAACGCGCGTAAACAACTCGGGTAATCAGCTCGATAACCTTTAAGCCCCTCTGCGTGAGGGGCTTTTTTTTGTGCACAGAAAACCCCCAGCTAGGCTGGGGGTTCCGGAAAGCTTTCAGCTTTGGGCCAGTTATTAAAACCCCTTTTGATTTGTTAAAACACATTGCGGTCTGGCAACTGCAAATGTTTAACAAGAAATCAAAAGGGGGTCCCAATGGGGGACGAAAAGAGCTTAGCGCACACCCGATGGAACTGTAAATATCACATAGTTTTTGCGCCCAAATACCGAAGACAAGCATTCTACGGGGAGAAACGCAGGGCGATAGGCAGCATTTTAAGAAAGCTGTGTGAGTGGAAAAACGTGCGGATCCTGGAAGCGGAATGCTGTGCGGATCATATCCATATGCTTGTGGAAATCCCACCCAAAATGAGCGTATCCGGCTTTATGGGGTATCTGAAAGGGAAAAGCAGTCTGATGCTGTATGAACAGTTTGGGGATATGAAATTCAAGTACAGGAATAGAGAGTTCTGGTGCCGGGGATACTACGTAGATACGGTGGGTAAGAACACGGTGAAGATACAGGAATACATAAAGCACCAGCTTGCAGAAGATAAAATGGGTGAGCAGTTATCGATCGCTTATCCGGGTAGCCCGTTTACGGGCCGTAAGTAACGAAGTCTGATGCAAATGTCAGATCGTATGCGCCTGTTAGGGCGCGGCTGGTAACAGAGCCTTATAGGCGCATCCGAAAAACCTCCGGCTATGCCGGAGGATATTTATTGTGCACAGAAAACCCCCAGCTAGGCTGGGGGTTCCGGAAAGCTTTCAGCTTTGGGCCAGTTATTAAAACCCCTTTTGATTTGTTAAAACACATTGCGGTCTGGCAACTGCAAATGTTTAACAAGAAATCAAAAGGGGGTCCCAATGGGGGACGAAAAGAGCTTAGCGCACACCCGATGGAACTGTAAATATCACATAGTTTTTGCGCCCAAATACCGAAGACAAGCATTCTACGGGGAGAAACGCAGGGCGATAGGCAGCATTTTAAGAAAGCTGTGTGAGTGGAAAAACGTGCGGATCCTGGAAGCGGAATGCTGTGCGGATCATATCCATATGCTTGTGGAAATCCCACCCAAAATGAGCGTATCCGGCTTTATGGGGTATCTGAAAGGGAAAAGCAGTCTGATGCTGTATGAACAGTTTGGGGATATGAAATTCAAGTACAGGAATAGAGAGTTCTGGTGCCGGGGATACTACGTAGATACGGTGGGTAAGAACACGGTGAAGATACAGGAATACATAAAGCACCAGCTTGCAGAAGATAAAATGGGTGAGCAGTTATCGATCGCTTATCCGGGTAGCCCGTTTACGGGCCGTAAGTAACGAAGTCTGATGCAAATGTCAGATCGTATGCGCCTGTTAGGGCGCGGCTGGTAACAGAGCCTTATAGGCGCATCCGAAAAACCTCCGGCTATGCCGGAGGATATTTATTGTCAGTCATTTTGTATGCCGCTATCCGACAATGCGTTTAAGTGTCGGGAAATCCCGACATAGGTGGGGTTACGCTGTCGCTAAAAAGAGACATTTAATTATATGATTTACAATGAATTTGTTTTTAAGTGCTGTGGGTGTTGCTGATTGGCGACAGTAAGGGTGAAAAATAGCCAAAATCATTTTTCATATGAATAAGAACATTTTCCATATTTATCATTGTGTTAATAAAGTGTTTTGAATATTGGCACAGATGCTGCATAATATAGCCCAGTGGCTCATTCACCTTCTTATGTCAGCCCCTTCGGGACGTGCTACATAAACTTCGAATGACGCACAACAAGGTGCCTGCCGTCCAACATCTGATATTAGCATCGCTCATATCAACCTTCGGGCGAAACGTCGAGTTAGGCACCGCCTTATTCCACAACAAAGCCGGGTTAATCCCGGCTTTGTTGTATCTGACGTTCCCCTCAGTTAGCATCAACCTATTCCTGTCCATTGAGAGTAACGCCTTGAAGCGCTGGTCTGTTTTCCCCCGATCTTTACGTCAATTGGTTACGTTGGCATTTTTGCTTATCCTGCTGCCGTTGTTAGTTTTGGCCTGGCAGGCGTGGCAAAGTCTGAATGCCCTGAGCGCGCAGGCGGCGCTGACGAACCAAACCACGCTGATTGACGCCAGACGCAGCGAAGCGATGACCAATGCCGCGCTGGAGATGGAGCGTAGCTACCGGCAATACTGTGTGCTTGATGACCCAACGCTGGCTAAGGTTTACCAGAGCCAACGTAAACGCTACAGCGACATGCTGGATGCGCATGCGGGCGTGTTGCCGGATACCAAGCTTTATCAGGCACTGCGTCAGGACCTCAACGATCTCGCGCAGTTGCAGTGCACTAACAGCGGTCCTGATAGCGTGGCGGCGGCGCGGCTGGACGCTTTCGCCAGTGCCAATACTGAAATGGTACAAGCGACGCGCACGGTCGTCTTTTCTCGTGGGCAGCAGCTACAGCAGGAAATAGCCGAACGTGGGCAGTTCTTTGGCTGGCAGGCGCTGGTGCTGTTTCTTGTCAGCCTGGCGATGGTGTTGCTGTTTACCCGCATGATAATCGGTCCGGTGAAGGGCATAGAAAAAATGATCAATCGTCTGGGGGAAGGGCGCTCGCTGGGCGATAGCGTATTATTTACGGGACCCCGGGAGCTGCGCTCCGTGGGGCAGCGCATTATCTGGCTGAGCGAACGTCTCTCCTGGCTGGAGTCACAACGACATCAGTTTTTACGCCACCTGTCTCATGAGCTGAAAACGCCTCTGGCGAGTATGCGCGAAGGTACCGAGCTGTTAGCCGATCAGGTCGTTGGGCCGTTAACGCCAGAGCAAAAAGAGGTGGTCGGTATTCTCGATGACAGTAGCCGCAACCTGCAAAAACTGATTGAGCAACTGCTCGATTACAACCGCAAGCTGGCGGATGACGAGGTTGAGCTTGAATGTGTGGAAATCGCGCCGCTGGTGGAAAGCGTTGTTTCTGCACATAGCCTGCCCGCTCGCGCCAAAATGATACATACTGATGTTGCGCTTGCGGTGAACGCCTGCCTGGCAGAACCGATGCTATTGATGAGCGTGCTGGACAATCTTTATTCCAATGCGGTGCACTATGGCGCTGAATCCGGTAACATTTGGATCCGCAGCAGTTTGCATGGCTCAATGGTATACATTGATGTAATGAATACCGGCACACCGATTCCAGAAGCAGAACAGACCATGATCTTCGAGCCTTTTTTCCAGGGTAGCCATCAGCGAAAAGGGGCGGTAAAAGGAAGCGGGTTGGGGCTGAGCATTGCCAGAGATTGCATCCGCCGTATGCGGGGCAAACTGTATCTGGTTGATGAGCATGCGCAAAACGTTTGTTTTCGCATAGAACTGCCGCTATCTGCAGCGAAAAATCACTAAAATAAACCTAAGTCTGGTGAGTATGCCATACGTTGTTGTCCGAATGCTTAAACGACATTTTTTCCGTCGCGTCATCCTCGCAAGCCTGCCGTGTCTGGCGCTGGTAGGCTGCGTCCCGAACGCGGTGAATCATATTATCGGCGACCCCTCGCAGGAGAAAATTCCGCCTCATCAACTGGCGGACTACCTTGCAACCGACTGTAGCGATATCTGGTCGTTGTCTGGTCAGCCCACAGAGACCAATCCGCTGTACTGGCTGCGGGCGATGGATTGCGCCAATCGCCTGATGCCGGTACAGGCGCGTAGTGAAGCCAGCACGATGATGCCTAATACCTGGCAGGGGGCTTTCAGGCGCGGGATCCTGCTTGATAACGCCAGCATTACGCCGCCTGAAAGGCGGGAGACGGTTACGCGCCTCGACGCATTAAGCCCGCAAATTCCGCCACAGGTACGCCCGCTGTATCAGGTCTGGCGCAGCAGTCAGACGTTGCAGTTGCAACTGGCCGAAGAGCGTATGCGCTACAGCAAGCTTCAGCAGGCATCAGACAGCGATCTTGATACGTTACGTCAGCAGCAACAACACTTGCAGTCTCAGCTCGATCTCACGACCCGCAAGCTGGAGAATCTGACCGATATCGAACGCCAGCTTTCCACGCGCAAACCTGCCGGTAGTTACAACCCTGATGCGCCGCACGGGAACGATAAACTCACCCCACCTGATAACGAGGAAGGCGCAGCGTCGTCTGCCGATGAGGTCACGCCATGATAAGCCGTAAGCCCGCGCATCTGCTGCTGGTGGATGACGATCCCGGCCTGTTGAAATTACTTGGAATGCGCCTGACCAGCGAAGGCTACAGCGTCGTAACCGCAGAAAGCGGGCAGGAAGGGCTACGGGTGCTTAACCGTGAAAAAGTGGATCTGGTTATTAGCGATCTGCGCATGGATGAAATGGACGGCATGCAGCTGTTTACTGAAATCCAGAAAGTGCAGCCGGGAATGCCGGTTATTATCCTCACCGCTCACGGTTCCATCCCCGACGCCGTTGCGGCGACTCAGCAAGGGGTGTTCAGCTTTCTCACTAAGCCGGTCGATAAAGACGCGTTATACCATGCGATCGACGGGGCGTTGGAACAGTCTGCGCCTGCCGCTGATGACAGCTGGCGTGAGTCCATCGTCACCCGCAGCCCACTGATGCTGCGCCTGCTGGAACAGGCGCGCATGGTGGCGCAATCGGACGTAAGCGTATTGATCAACGGCCAAAGCGGAACCGGGAAAGAAGTTTTTGCCCAGGCCATTCACAACGCCAGCCCGCGCAGCCACAAGCCTTTTATTGCCATTAACTGTGGCGCATTGCCGGAACAACTGCTGGAGTCTGAGCTGTTTGGTCATGCGCGCGGCGCTTTTACCGGTGCGGTGAGCAATCGTGAAGGGCTGTTTCAGGCCGCGGAAGGCGGGACGCTGTTTCTCGATGAGATTGGCGATATGCCCGCGCCGTTGCAGGTTAAATTGCTACGTGTATTGCAGGAGCGAAAAGTCAGGCCGCTGGGCAGTAACCGCGATATCGATATTGATGTGCGGATCGTTTCCGCGACCCACCGTGATTTACCCAAAGCGATGGCTCGGGGGGAATTTCGCGAAGATTTGTACTATCGCCTCAACGTGGTGAGCCTGAAGATCCCGGCGCTGGCCGAGCGTACGGAAGATATTCCGCTGCTGGCAAACCATCTGCTGCGCCAGTCAGCTGAACGACACAAACCGTTCGTGCGCGCCTTTTCGACCGATGCCATGAAACGGTTAATGACCGCCAGTTGGCCTGGTAACGTGCGTCAGTTGGTTAACGTGATTGAGCAGTGCGTGGCGTTGACCTCTTCGCCGGTGATCAGCGACGCGCTGGTGGAGCAGGCGCTGGAAGGGGAGAACACCGCGCTGCCGACCTTTGTTGAAGCGCGTAACCAGTTTGAACTCAACTACCTGCGTAAGCTGTTGCAAATTACCAAGGGCAATGTGACCCATGCGGCGCGAATGGCGGGGCGCAACCGCACCGAATTCTACAAGTTGCTCTCTCGCCATGAGCTGGATGCAAACGATTTCAAAGAATAAATCTGCGGATTATGTTAGTTTTATTCGATCAAAAGACAGGCGACCTTTTCAAGGAATAGCATGAAAAAGATTGATGCGATTATTAAACCCTTCAAGCTGGACGACGTCCGCGAAGCGCTGGCTGAAGTCGGCATTACCGGTATGACTGTAACAGAAGTGAAAGGGTTTGGCCGTCAGAAAGGCCATACTGAGCTGTACCGTGGTGCGGAATATATGGTGGATTTTCTGCCGAAGGTAAAAATTGAAATTGTGGTCACCGACGACATCGTCGATACCTGCGTCGACACCATTATTCGTACTGCCCAGACCGGTAAAATCGGTGACGGTAAGATTTTTGTCTTCGACGTGGCACGCGTGATTCGTATTCGCACAGGTGAAGAAGACGACGCGGCAATCTAAGCCGCGCCGTGCTTGCCGGATGGCGGTGTAAACACCTTATCAGGCCTACAATATCCCGTAGGCCTGATAAGCACAGCGCCATCAGGCATGAGTAATTACAAGACTTTATGCGGGCCGAAGCATTCGTAATGAATGTTCTCGTTTTTCACGCCCAAGCCGACCAGCTGCTTCGCGGCAAACTGCATAAAGCCAACCGGACCGCACAGATAAAACTGCATCGCCGGATCGCTGATTGCGCCTTCCAGTTTGTTCAAATCCATCAGACCAATACTATCAAACGCACCTTTCGCGCGATCGGCTTCGGTTGGCTCACGATACCAGGTGTGTGCGCTAAAGCGTGGCAGCGTTTTGCCCAGTTCATTCACTTCATCGGCAAAGGCATGTACATCGCCATTTTCTGCCGCGTGGAACCAGTTAACCTGCGCCGTATGATTCGCTTTTGCCAGCGTATCCAGCATCGCCAGCATCGGGGTTTGACCCACGCCTGCTGAAATCAGAGACACTGGGGTATCGGTCGCAACGTCCATAAAGAAATCGCCCGCAGGTGCGGCTAAGTGAACGACGTCGCCAACATTCGCATGGTTGTGCAGCCAGGTGGAAACCTGACCACCGTCTTCACGCTTCACAGCAATACGGTAGCCTTTGCCATCGGGTTTACGGGTCAGTGAGTACTGACGAATTTCCTGATGCGGGAAACCTTCCGGCTTCAGCCAGACGCCCAGGTATTGCCCCGGATGATATTCAGCCACTGCGCCACGGTCGACAGGTTCAAATTCAAAGCTGGTGATAAGCGCACTGCGTGGGGTTTTTGCCACGATGCGGAAAGGACGGGTACCTTCCCAGCCGCCATTTTTATTGGCATTTTCACTGTAGATCTGCGCTTCACGGTTGATGAAAACGTTCGCCAGCACGCCGTATGCTTTGCCCCATGCATCCAGAACTTCCTGGCCCGGGCTGAACATTTCGTCCAGCGTTGCCAGCAAATGGCCACCTACGATGTTGTACTGCTCCGGTTTAATCTGGAAGCTGGTATGCTTCTGCGCGATTTTCTCAACGGCAGGCAACAGCGCCGCCAGGTTCTCGATATTGCTGGCATACGCGGCAATAGCGTTAAACAGCGCTTCACGCTGATCGCCATTACGCTGGTTACTCATGTTGAAGATTTCTTTCAGCTCTGGGTTATGCGTAAACATGCGATCGTAGAAATGTGCGGTCAGCTTCGGGCCTGTTTCAACCAGCAGGGGAATGGTGGCTTTCACTGTAGCGATGGTTTGTGCGTCAAGCATACGGTCTTCCTTTATCTGAAATTTTAATGATGTATGTCAAATGCATCTTATAAAAAATACCCCTGCATTGTAAATGGTTCTTTGTCACTTTGCGTTGTAAAGGTTACATCGTGAAAAATCTGCATCACAAACCTGAAAAGAAATCCGTTGAAATTCAGCAGACCTTTGTTCTCCAAAGCCTTGCGTGCCGTGAAGGTAATCGTTTGCGTAAAATCCTTTGTCAAGACCTGTTATCGAAGAATGATTCGGTTATACTGTTCGCCGTCGTCCAACGGGACTGCCTTTTTAGGCCGAAATTCTATTGTTAGCTGAGTCAGGAGATGCGGATGTTAAAGCGTGAAATGAACATTGCCGATTATGATGCCGAACTGTGGCAGGCTATGGAGCAGGAAAAAGTACGTCAGGAAGAGCACATCGAACTGATCGCCTCCGAAAACTACACCAGCCCGCGTGTTATGCAGGCGCAGGGTTCTCAGCTGACCAACAAATATGCTGAAGGTTATCCGGGCAAGCGCTACTACGGCGGTTGTGAGTACGTTGATATCGTTGAGCAATTGGCTATCGATCGTGCAAAAGAGCTGTTTGGCGCTGACTACGCTAACGTACAGCCGCACTCCGGCTCCCAGGCTAACTTCGCTGTTTACACCGCTCTGCTGCAACCGGGTGATACCGTTCTGGGTATGAACCTGGCGCAAGGCGGCCACCTGACTCACGGTTCCCCGGTTAACTTCTCTGGCAAGCTGTACAACATCATCCCTTACGGTATTGATGAGTCCGGTAAAATTGACTACGAAGATATGGCTAAGCAGGCCAAAGAGCACCAGCCGAAGATGATCATCGGCGGCTTCTCTGCTTACTCCGGCGTTGTTGACTGGGCAAAAATGCGTGAAATCGCCGACAGCATTGGCGCATACCTGTTCGTTGACATGGCGCACGTTGCAGGCCTGATCGCCGCAGGCGTTTACCCGAACCCAGTTCCACACGCACACGTAGTGACCACCACCACCCACAAAACCCTGGCGGGTCCGCGCGGCGGCCTGATCCTGGCGAAAGGCGGTGACGAAGAGCTGTACAAAAAGCTGAACTCCGCGGTGTTCCCAAGCGCGCAGGGCGGCCCGCTGATGCACGTGATCGCAGCGAAAGCCGTGGCGCTGAAAGAAGCGATGGAACCTGAGTTTAAGGTTTACCAGCAGCAGGTTGCCAAAAACGCCAAAGCGATGGTGGAAGTGTTCCTGAACCGTGGCTACAAAGTGGTTTCTGGCGGTACTGAAAACCACCTGTTCCTGCTGGATCTGGTTGATAAAAACCTGACCGGTAAAGAAGCTGACGCCGCACTGGGCCGCGCTAACATCACTGTTAACAAAAACAGCGTGCCGAACGATCCGAAGAGCCCGTTTGTGACTTCCGGTATCCGTATCGGTTCTCCGGCTGTAACTCGCCGTGGCTTTAAAGAAGCGGAAGTGAAAGAGCTGGCTGGCTGGATGTGTGACGTTCTGGACAACATCAATGACGAAGCCGTTATCGAGCGCGTCAAAGGTAAAGTTCTGGATATCTGCGCACGCTTCCCGGTTTACGCGTAATTCTGCTTAACGCAAAACGAAAGGCCGCTGATGCGGCCTTTTTTAATGCCTGATAGCGCTGCGCTTATCAGGCTGCTATCACAACGACTTCAGCGCTACGCCTTCATCGCACAGCGCCTCCTCGCTTACCACTCGTCCTGAATGAATTAACTTACGCAGTGCGCGCACTTCGCGTCCGTTGTTGAGCGCTACTGCGCCAATTAGCTTCCCATCACGCAGGTGGAACCAGATAGCCTTGCCGTCATCTGGATTGCCACGACATAGCCATGTTTGCCCTTGCATACCGCCAACAAATTGCAGATTGTCATTAAATTGGTCGGTCCAGAACCAGCCTGGCGTCTTCTCCGGCAACGGCAGATTAAGCATTGCGGCAGCGGCAATCTGTGCCTGGTTATTGGCATTTTCCCAGCTTTCTACTCGTTCTAACGAACCGTCGGGCTGGCGCGTTATCGCCACATCACCGGCGGCGAAAATCGCGGGATCGGAGGTGATGCATGCGGAGTCAACGATAATACCGTTAGCCGTCTCCAGCCCCGCTTCGCGAGCCAGCGCATCATTCGCCACGATGCCGATGCCATAAACCAGCGCATCGGCCTGTAGCGTCTCGCCGTTTTGCAGGGTAAGCGAGAGAAACTCTCCCGCTTCAGCGTGCTCAATGGCGCTGTTGAGCAGCACCCGCACCCCTGCCTGTCGGTGGCGGTTTAGCAGATAGTCGCGCACCGGAGCAGGGGCGTTGCGGCCCATTACCGTTGAGGCCAGCTCCACTAACGTCACCCGACAGCCGCGTTGGATTGCGCTAGCCGCTAATTCCAGGCCAATGGTGCCCGCACCGACAATCACAATCGACTTGCCCGGCAGCAAGGTACCGCGCAGACGCTCGGCATCTGCGGCGTGACGCAGGGTAAAGCAACGTTCGCCCAGTTTATCCAGTAGCGGCAGCGGTCTGGCGGCGGCCCCGGTCGCCAACAGCAACTGCGACCAGCGGTAAGACTGACCATCGGCGAGCATCAGCGTGCGCGAGGTGCGGTCAATCTGACGCAGCGTGACGCCAAGATGCAGCTGTACGTTGTTCTCCAGCCACCAGTCAGCGTTCAGGATCGGATGTCGCTGTGGATTTTCGTCCAGCAGCATCGCTTTGGAGAGCGGAGGGCGTTCATAGGGCAGATACGGCTCATCGGAAAACAGATGCAATTCGCCGTTAAATCCTTGCTGACGCAGTGCGACGGCGGCCATTGCCGCAGCCTGACCACCGCCGACGATAGCGATAATTTTATGGCTCATAACACCTCCTCAGAGATCCAGTCCGGCGGCAACGTGACGAATACCGCGAATACCCAAACCGGCATCGGCATTGATCATCACGCCACTCAATGTGCGATTGTTGCGCTTTGACGCCAGCATCACATACGGGCCGGTAAAATCCGCTGGCTCAGGAAAAAACTGCAACGGCAAAATGGCGGCGATTTTTTCCGGCGTCAGCGACTGCATAATCGACGTATCGCCCTGGCCCAGCGCCTGTGGGCCGCGCAGATCGGTCGCCATACCGCACGGACCGACGCCGTTGACGCGCACCTTTGGCGCCAGCTCGTAGGCTAACTGGCGAATCAACCCGGTGGCGGCATGTTTAGAGGCGGTATACAACGGACCGCCGCCGCCGGGATACCACGCCGCGTTGGAAAGGGTAAAGATGATGTTGCCTTCGCTGGCGATAAGCGCAGGGGCGCAGGCTTTTGCGCCCAGCAGATAGCCCAGCACGTTGACGTTAAACAGCTCATGAAAGCCGCTCTCCAGCGCGTCTGCTGGCGTATTGACCAGCGAGGCGTTGTGATCCCATATCCCGGCGTTGCCGATCAAACAGTCCAGCGTGCCGTAGCGCGCCAGAATTTGATCCACCGCGCGCTGATAGTCGGCGTAGCAGATGACGTTGCCTTCTACTGCCAGCACATGTTCGCCAAAACGTTGGCGCAGGCTGGCGACTTTGGCTGGCGAAAGTTCCAGCGTGGCGACCCGCGCGCCTTCCTCAATGAAACGCTCGACCAGCGCCAGGCCAAGACCGGAGCCGCCGCCGGTGATAAAGACCACGTTATCGCGTAAATCGCTCATCTCGCGTCCTCTGGAATATCAACGAACACATCGCTACCTTCCACGTACACCGCGTAGGTGGTCAGCGGATCGGTGGCAGGTAAACACAACGCCTTACCGGTTTTCAGGCAGAAACTGGCGGCATGCAGCGGACATTCCACCGTCGCGTCGTCTTCCAGATAACCTTCCGACATCGAGGCATTACCGTGGCTACAGCGATCGTTAATGGCATAAAACTCGCCGCCAACGTTGAACAGCGCGATGACGGGCGAGGTGTCGAGCCGGAGCGCTTCACCCTCCGGCAAATCCCCTACGGGGCAGGCATAAATACGACTCATCAGAACAATACACTCAGGTTATGGGAGGTGATCACCGCTTGATCCAGCACGATCTCACGCTCCAGTAAGCGCCACTCATCGCCCGGTAAACGGCGCACTTTGTCCATGCGCATGCCGACGTAAAAGGTTTCATCGCGCTCTTTTTGCGCGCGATACAGCAGATAGTTAAGGCGCACGGCGAATACATCCGGCACTTCGGTTTCACTGACCTGACAGTTGCTGATCAGGTGTCGGGTACGCGACGGCGGCTCCTCTGCCCAGGCCATTCCGGTTTCCAGTCGCGCAATACGGCGTTCAAGCTGATCTTTATTGTCGTTAAAAATCCAGGTGGTTGGCGGCTGCACGCCTTTGCGACGGTCGCGCGTCTGGGCATTGACCGTTGTGCGCATGGTATAGCGAATGTCGTCATCCAGCTGTGCCAGCCAGTCGCGAAACTGCCAGTCATCCAGCAGGCTGGCTTCATGGTAGAGAAACTGCGTAATGCGGTGATGCAGTTCCAGGGAAACTAAAGCACTCATTTCATCACCTCCTGCTGGTAAGCGGCGGTTTTTTCCTGCACTTCCTGCCAGCTTTCGCTGCTGAGTAAATCAGCCCAGCGCTGATACATGCCGCGGGCGGCGGTTTCTGAGAAGATGTAGTTGGTGATCCCCGGAATGCCGTCTTCACGACGTTTCTCCTGACCTAACCCCATTTCCAGGCACAGTTTGCTATTACGCGCCCGATGGCCCTTCAGAAGTTTTTGAATTTCACACCAGTTTTCCGAGTCGTCCTGCTCAAGGAATCCGGCGGGGCCAAAAGCGCGCGTAGCGCTGTTTTCAAATGCGGCTTTCACTTCATCAGAGGCGGCTTTATCGGTAATACAGAACGCCCACACTTCAACCTGATCAGGACCGCGCGGATGCCAGACGCGCAACGTAGCGGTACCATTGAGCCAGGAAAGCGTTGGAAAAATATTGTTGTGACCGGCCAGACGCAGAGCACGAACCTTACCCAGACGCTGTTCAGCTTCCGCGTAGGTGTCGCGGTAGTAGCTGGAGACTTCGCCGTCGACCCACACGTTGGCATCCGGCTTTTCGGTAAAGAAGAAGCCGCTGCCGTGCCCGTCCTGGCCGAACTGTAGTGCATCTTTGGCGGTTTCCCACACCGGGCGAGCGGTTTGTCCGTCACCGAGGCGTTTATCGCTACCGTCGTCTTTTGCCCCCAACACCTGCACAGCGGAGGCGTGGCTGAACAATGCGTGATACTGATCGCTGGCAAACTGTTCGGCGGGGAATTTCCAGTTACAGTCGATGGTCCACTTCTGTACGCCGCCGACGATTTCTGTGCCGCCTTCGCGGCGGTCAAGCACGCCGTCGAGATACCACGCAATGTCGCCGAGATAATCGCGCAGCGTGGGCGCGGTGGAGTCCCAGTTGCCGAAAATCAGCCCTTTATAGCTCTCTACGCCAGGAACTTCGTTCAGTCCCCAGTGCGATTTGCATAGCCCTTGCGGGTATGCGCGAGGCTCCAGCGGGACGTCGATCAGCTCGCCATTGATACCGTACGACCAGCCGTGATACGGGCAGGTAAAGGCGCGAGTGTTCCCGCAGTCGGCGTAGCTGACGCGCATCGCCCGGTGGCGGCACTGGTTGAGAAACGCTTTGATGCTGCCGTCCTTCTGGCGAACCACCACGACCGCATCCTCGCCCATGTAGGTGTTAAAAAAATCACCGGCTTTGGGGATTTGGCTTTCGTGGGCGAGAAATAGCCAGCAGCGCCCGAAGATGCGCTCCAGCTCCAGTTGGTAAATTTCTGGGTCAGTATAAATCCGTGGGGTTACACGACCGTTTTGCGTGTCGATCAGTTGGTAGATGTCTAAATTTGAGGGTGTGGTCATATTTTTTAATCCTGAAAGATAAGATGTATTGACCTTCTATTTTTGTGCCATAAGGATGTTGCTGGTTAGTTATCAATCTGTGAAATAGTAAATTTCTACCAGTTGAGACATTTTTTCGATAACAAGGAGAAGGGCATGGAACTGAGGCACTTACGCTATTTTGTGGCGGTGGCGCAGGCGCTGAATTTCACCCGGGCGGCAGAAAAGCTGCATACCTCTCAGCCGTCGTTAAGCAGCCAGATCCGCGATCTGGAAACCTGCGTGGGCGTTCCGTTACTGGTGCGGGACAAGCGAAAAGTTGCGCTGACGGCGGCGGGGGAGTGCTTTTTACAGGATGCGCTGGCGATCCTTGAGCAGGCGGAAAATGCCAAAGTTCGCGCCCGTAAAACGGGGCAGGAAGATAATCATTTCGCTATTGGTTTTGTCCCTTCCGCTGAGGTGAATTTGCTCCCGAAGGTGCTACCCTTATTTCGTTTAAAACAACCGGATACACACATTGAGCTGGTAAGTCTGATAACCACCGAACAGGAAGAAAGGATCCTCAACGGAGAACTGGACGTGGGCTTAATGCGTCACCCGGTGTACAGCCCGGAGCTGGATTATCTGGAGCTGATTCATGAGCCGCTGGTCGTGGTGTTACCGGTGAATCATCCGTTAGCCAATGAGCCAGCGATCTCCGCAGAACAGTTACACGGCGTAAATTTTGTCAGTACCGATCCCGCTTATTCCGGGGCGCTAGCGATGATTGTCAAAAACTGGTTTCAGCAGCAGGAAAGCCAGCCCAATATTGTGCAGGTAGCGACCAATATTCTGGTGACCATGAATCTGGTCGGCATGGGGCTGGGGGTGACTTTGATACCCGGTTATATGAATAATTTTAATACCGGGCAGGTGGTTTTTCGGCCTATTGTTGGCGATGTTCCGACCATTGCCCTGCTGATGGCGTGGAAAAAAGGGCCAATCAAACCGGCATTGACCGATTTTATCGCCACTGTGCATGAACGTTTAGCCGTGAGCCTGGCGGAGTAATGACTACAGCTCGCTAAGCTGTGATTCGACATAAAGATAGCCAATTCCCATGAGTTGCTGAGGGCGATTAAGCTGACCGAAGCTTATCTGAGTTGCTCTGGCACGCGGGTTATCGCCGTGATCGAACGGATTAAACCCGGTTTGCTGTACCAGCGTATTGAGCCAGCTATCGCCAAATGCACAGCTACGACCATACAACCATATTTGATTAATGTTCAGTATATTCAAAAAATTATAAAGACTCAGGCCGATGGCGCTGGCGGCATGTTCGGCCCAGGCCTGAATGCGAACATCTCCGTGTTGCCAGGCAGTAATAAGCTGGTCGGTGGTGAGCGTTTCCGGGTCGTAAAGGGATGTCGGCTGCGATTTCATCCACACGCGGGCCTGCTTTTTCAACGCGCTCAATGACGCCACTGTTTCCAGACAGCCATAACGGCCACAGTCACAGGCGATCCCATCGGGATGAATGATGGTATGCCCAATCTGACCGCTGCCATACAGACTACCGCGCCAGATGTTATCGTTAATCACAAACGATGAGCCAATACCGTAATCAACGTTAATCACGCAAAAATCACCGTTAGCCGCCGGGTTTTGCCATTTTTCCGCCAGCGCCAGCATCACGCAGTCATTATCCAGCCGGACCTGTACGCCGAGCATCTCCTCCAGCAGATATTTTATTTCCACCGGTGTTTTCCACGGCGCCTGAGGCATGGTTTTTGATGCGCCGGTTATCGGATCAACCTGACCGTGAACGCCAAGCGCCAGGTTAATCGTGACCTCGGGAAATTGTCGACGATATTCCCGCCAGTGCGCCGCCAATGCTGTCAGCAGCGCTTTTGGCGATTCGGGGTTGATGACTTCATGCTGCCAGTCGCCGACGGCAACCAGCCGAGCATCCGCCAGTTGACTGGTGATGCTGGTGGGGGTGACGTTGATACACAGCGTCCAGGCACCTTTTTCTGGCAAATGATAACTGCCACTGCTCAAACCGCGCTGGCTTAAAGTTTCTCGCGAATGGCTGATTCTTCCTTCATCCATCAGTTCTTCGAGGATATTGCTAACCGCCGGGATCGACAGGCTGGTGAGCTGCGCCAGCTGTGACTTGCTGAGCTGCTTTTCTCGCCACAGATGTGACAAAAAAATCTGTTTATTCGCCTGACGTACCCTGGCGTTGTTGAACCCCGAACGCTGCATTCACTTAACTCCCTTAACTATATTGCGTGAGCATTGCGCATTTTAACGCCACTTAACTGCCGCAGAATAGCATCAAGTTGAATTTTTACTTTTGTTTATTAAGTGGAGCGCGGCATGTACGGTTCAGTAAAAGTTTGGCAGGAAACGATCACCCTCCCCACGTGGACAGCGGGTGAAGAAGACGCCAACCCAATGTTTCTGGAAAAGCGAGTTTATCAGGGGTCTTCAGGAGCGGTTTATCCCTATGGCGTGATTGATACGCTGACCGGCAAACGTGAAATGCGCGACTATCAGGCGGTATGGATGGAGAATGACTTCATTCGCATCATGCTGCTGCCGGAGTTAGGCGGACGCATTCATCGAGCGTATGACAAAGTGCAGCAGCGCGACTTCGTCTACTACAACGAAGTGGTAAAACCTGCGCTGGTCGGTCTGCTTGGGCCGTGGATCTCTGGCGGCATTGAGTTTAACTGGCCGCAACATCATCGCCCGACCACCTTTATGCCGGTGGATTTTACGCAACAGCAGGGTGAGCAGGGCGAATACACCGTCTGGATGGGCGAGGTAGAGCCCATGCGTGGTTTACAGGTCATGACCGGATTCACGCTGTATCCGGATCGCGCGTTGATCGAGATAACCGGGAAGGTTTTTAACGGTAACGCTACCCCGCGCCACTTCTTATGGTGGGCGAATCCGGCGGTGAAGGGCGGCGACGATCACCAAAGCGTGTTTCCACCGGATGTGACGGCGGTATTCGACCACGGTAAGCGCGATGTCTCTGCATTTCCCATCGCCACCGGCACATACTACAAAGTGGACTATTCGGCTGGCGTGGATATCTCGCGCTACAAAAACGTACCAGTGCCGACCTCCTATATGGCTGAAAAATCTGATTATGATTTTGTTGGTGCCTGGCATCACGGCGAGCGCGGTGGGTTGCTGCATGTGGCCGATCACCACGTTTCGCCAGGGAAAAAACAGTGGACTTGGGGTTATGGCGACTTTGGCGTTGCCTGGGATCGTAATCTCACTGATGACAACGGTCCGTATATCGAACTTATGACCGGGGTCTTTACCGATAACCAGCCGGATTTCACCTGGCTTGCGCCGTACGAAGAGAAAGTCTTCGTGCAAAACTTCCTGCCTTACAGCGAACTGGGTATGGTGCAAAACGCCAGCACGCAGTTGGCGCTTCGTCTGGTGCGTGAGAGTCGCCAGCTTTCTGTGGGCATTTATGCGATTGCGCCGTTACGCGATGTTCAGGTTACGCTTGCCGCACACGGGCAGCCATTCTATGAAAATACACTCACTCTGGAGCCGGGACAGAGCTGGCTGGCTGATGTGTCAGACAATGGCCATACCCGGGTGACAATGACCGTCACTAACGCCGATGGTGCTACGCTTTTGCAGTACGAAGAGCACATCGCGCAAGAGTTACCGCTGCCTTCGGCGGCCGTCGCGCCAGCACAGCCAGAAGCACTCTCTAATACCGATGAACTCTATTTTATTGGTCAGCATCTGGAGCAGTACAACCATGCCAGCCGCTATGCTGAAGATTATTATCGCCGCGCGCTGGATGTTGATCCGCTGGATTACCGCAATAATGTGGCCCTGGGGACGCTGGCGCTAAACCGCGCGGACTGGGCGCTGGCGGCGTATTGTGCGAGTAAGGCGCTGGAACGGGCGCATAAGCTCAATAAAAATCCGCGTGATGGCGAGGCGAGCATGCTGCTGGCCGCCGCACAGGAACGTCAGGGCGACGATGACAGTGCTTGGGATAATTATTATAAGGCCAGTTGGAGCGGCAACTGTCGGGATGCGGCTTTCTGGTCGTTAGCGCGTCTGGCGATGAAGCGTCAGGACTACGTTGGTGCGTTGGAAAAGGTCGAGCAGAGCCTGCGCTTTAACGGTAGTAATAACCTGGCGATGGGACTGAAAGCGCTGGCGCTGGCAAAACTTGATCGCATTCCGCAAGCCCTGGACTACATTCGCCAACAGCTGGTTGATTATCCTCTGAGCTACACCCTGCACTATGCGCGCTGGGCCATCTGTCAGGACGAGGCGACGGCGCAAGCGCTGATCTCGATTACCGGGCGGCGCGGTACCAACGCGTGTGAACTGGCAGGCTGGCTGATCTCATTGGGGCAAAAGGATGCTGCCCGTGGCGTGCTGGAACTGCTCGACAGCCAGGAAACGCTGCCTATGCTGTGGCGCGCCTCGCTAAGTGACAACCCACAACCCTTCATCGAACGTGCCCGCGAATGCCTGCAAAACCGCGTTCGTTTCCCCAATACGCTGGATGAAGTGCAGATGCTGCAAACCCTCGAACAGAGCGCTTTTGCCCGCTATTTACTTGGCTGTTTCTGGTACAGCAAACGGCGTTATGCCGAAGCGGTATCCTGCTGGAAGTTTACCCTTGCGCAGGAAGCGGATTTCGCTCCTGTACACCGCTTACTGGGGATCTATGCCTGGAACAAACTGCATGATGCGCAGCAGGCGATGCAGTATCTGTCGCAGGCCGTGGCACTGGAGCCGCAAAATGCCCGTTTCCTGTTTGAACTCGACTATCTCAAGAAGCTGATGGCGCAACCGGCTGAGCTGCGCCTGCAGCGACTGGAAGCCAGCAAAGAGATTGTCTTCCATCGTGACGATCTGACGGTGGAACTGCTCAGTCTGTGGAATGGATTAGGGCGTTACGACGATGCCGCAGCAGTATTACGTGAGCGCGTGTTCCATCCGTGGGAAGGTGGTGAAGGCAAAGCCACAGGGCAATATCTGCTGAATCAGATGCATCGTGCGCTGGCTGCCATTCAGTCCGGCGACCCGCAAACCGCCATCGCGCAGTTGCAACAGGCGTTGCACTACCCGCAAAACCTCGGGGAGGGGCGTTTACCCGGACAAACGGATAACGATATCTGGTATTTACTGGGACATTGCGCGCAGCAGCAGGGGTGTTTTGATGAATCCCAGCGTTACTTCTCCCGTGCGACACGCGGCGGTAGCACACTGGATGCTGGCCGTTACTACAACGACCAGCCTGTGGATTATCTCTTCTGGCAGGGTATGGCGCAGAGAAAACTTGGCGATGATGCTCAGGCGAACGCTCTGTTTAATAGCTTCCTGCAATGGGTTGAATCGCATCGCGACAATGTCCCGGATGTCGATTTCTTTGCCGTATCGCTACCCGATCTGGTGGTGCTGGATACCTCAGCACAAGCAAAACACCAGCAACACTGCCTGTTTATCAGTGTGCTCGGGCATCTGGGGTTGGGAAATAGTGCTGCTTGCCAGCGCGATCTTGACGCACTCCTGCAACTCAATCCGGCGCATGACAAGGCATTACTGCTACGTCACGCCATTAACGTAAGGCTTTTCCAGTAACACCCGAAATGGGTGGGGGCAACCTCACCCGAAACCTACTGTCCCCTGCGTTTCCCTGAAAGAGGAATCATAATGAATAACGCGCAGACACATTTAAAGATTGGTTACGTCTGGACTATCTGCCTGGTTGCGGCCTGCGGTGGTTTACTGTTTGGCTATGACTGGGTGGTGATCGGTGGGGCAAAACCCTTCTATGAAGCCTATTTCTCGATTACCGATCCGGCGCAATCCGGCTGGGCGATGAGTTCGGCTTTGGTCGGTTGTATCTTTGGCGCGCTGATTTCCGGATGGTGCGCCGATAAGTTTGGCCGAAAGATGCCGCTGATTCTCTCGGCGATCCTCTTTAGCGCTTCCGCCTGGGGAACTGCCGTCGCCAGTAATTTCGACATGTTTATTGTTTATCGCATCGTTGGAGGCGTGGGGATTGGTCTGGCGTCTGCGCTAAGCCCGTTGTATATCGCCGAGGTTAGCCCGGCTGAAAAGCGTGGGCGCTTTGTTGCCGTTAACCAGCTCACTATCGTGATTGGCGTACTGGCGGCGCAGCTTATTAACCTGATGATTGCCGAACCTGTAGCCTCAGGCGCTACGCAGCAGGCGATTGTGGAAAGCTGGAACGGTCAGACGGGCTGGCGTTGGATGTTTGGCGCTGAATTAGTGCCCGCGATAATTTTCCTGGTGCTGATGTTCTTTGTACCTGAATCGCCGCGCTGGCTGGTAAAAGCAGGCAAAGCCGATCGTGCGCGTACCATGCTGCAGCGCATTGGTTCCGCGGAATATGCTGGTCAAACGCTGAAAGAGATTGAACATACGTTGCAAAAAGATAATCACAAGGTCGCGTGGTCAACGCTGTTACAACCGCAGATCAAACCGATCGTGATTATTGGAATGGTGCTGGCAGTGTTCCAGCAGTGGTGTGGGATCAACGTTATTTTCAACTATGCGCAGGAGATCTTCGCCTCTGCCGGATTCGACATCAACGGTACGTTAAAATCGATCGTGGCGACAGGGATCATCAATCTGGTCTTTACCCTTGCCGCTCTGCCGTTAGTAGACAAAATTGGTCGCCGTAAACTGATGTTGTTCGGGGCGTCAGGATTAACGGTTATCTATATGCTGATTGCCGGGGCGTACGGGTTGGGCATTATGGGCTGGCCGGTTCTGGTTCTGGTGCTGGCGGCGATCGCTATTTATGCCCTGACGCTGGCCCCGGTGACCTGGGTGCTGCTGTCTGAAATTTTCCCTAACCGCGTCCGCGGGCTGGCGATGTCGCTCGGTACGCTAGCGCTGTGGATTGCCTGCTTCCTGCTGACCTATACTTTCCCGCTGCTCAATGCGAGTCTGGGCGCGTCGGGAAGCTTCCTGTTGTACGGTGTGATTTGCGCGATGGGATTCATGTATGTTCTGCGTAATGTTCCGGAAACCAAAGGCGTGACGCTGGAAGCGCTGGAAGAGCAACTGGCGGCGCAGCATACGAAAGTTGGCGCATCAGCCCAACAACGAAGCGCTCGCTAATGGATGGTCTGCTGATGCTACAAAACGCACATCTGCGGATGTGCGTAGATCCGCAGGGCGGTTCGCTATTAAGTCTGGTTTCGTTACAACATCAACAGGCAATTTTACGCGAAGGTCATGGTCAGCAGCCCGGTGATTGCGGCCTGTTCCCGATGCTGCCGGTCGCGAATCGGGTGGCGGGAAATCGTTTTATGCTGCGCGGTGAAGAGGTGGTGTTACCTCAACATGGCGCAGATGACACCTTTTTCCTGCACGGTGACGGCTGGCTGCAACGCTGGCAGGTTATCACCGTGACCCAAAGCGGTTGTTTGCTGCAGTTGCGCAGTTGGCATCCCTGTGGCTATGACTATACGGCGCAACTTTGCTATCAACTGGAAACCTCAAGCCTGCACGTCTCATTGACGCTCACCCATTGCGGTGAACAGCTGATGATTTATGGCTGTGGGTTCCATCCGTTTTTCGCTTTTGATAAGCACAGCACGGCGCAATTCACCACCGGCGGCTACTGGCCGGAGGGGGAACAGCATCTGCCGCTGGAATGGCAACGTGAAATCCCTCCAGCGGCGGATTTCATGTACGCGCAATATGGCGAGGATAGCTGGCTGAACGTTGGATATTCTGGCTGGAGCGGGCGGGCCGTTATTCAGCGAGATGTGATGAAAGTCACGATTTTAGCGCAAACTCCATGGTTGATGCTGTTCAGAATGTCGGGTGAGGAGTTCTTGTGCCTGGAGCCGCAAACGCATCCGGTGAATGCCCACCACATGCAGGGGCAGCCGGGATTGCAGGTTTTAGCGCAGGGAGAACGCTGCCATTTTGCGATGCAGATTTGCGTCGAATAGGGCAAAAATCATGTTATCTGCCTGTTAATGCTCTCTTGCGCCAGCCTGCGTTTGTCGCCAGACTATCGCCTCCAAACGGGAGGGATTCATGGCTTTGCATTCCACGCGCTGGCTGGCGCTCGGTTATTTCACCTACTTCTTTAGCTACGGTATTTTTCTGCCTTTCTGGAGCGTCTGGCTCGAAGGGCTGGGGCTGACGCCGGAAACCATCGGTTTACTGCTGGGCGCGGGGCTGATTGCCCGTTTTCTCGGCAGTTTGCTGATTGCGCCGCGCGTAAGCGATCCCTCTCGTCTGATCTCCGCTTTACGTATTCTGGCCCTGTTGACGCTGGTGTTTGCGCTGGCCTTCTGGGCGGGCACCAACGTGGCGTGGCTGATGGTGGTGATGGTCGGCTTTAACCTGTTTTTCTCGCCGCTGGTGCCGTTGACCGACGCGCTGGCCAACACCTGGCAAAAACAGATAACCATGGACTACGGTCGGGTAAGGCTGTGGGGATCCGTTGCCTTTGTGATTGGCTCCGCGCTGACCGGTAAGCTGGTGAGCCTGTTTGACTATCGGGTGATCCTGGTCCTGCTGTCGCTTGGCGTCGCGTCGATGCTATTGGGGATGATGATCCGCCCGAGCGTGCAGCCAGCAGGGGAAAACCGTCAGCAGGAGAGCGCGGGATGGCCCGCCTGGCGTGCGTTGATAACCCAAAGCTGGCGTTTTCTGGCCTGTGTGAGTCTGTTGCAAGGTGCGCATGCCGCTTATTACGGGTTCAGCGCCATCTACTGGCAGTCTGCCGGATATTCCGCTTCGGCGGTGGGCTATTTGTGGTCATTAGGCGTGGTGGCGGAAGTGATTATTTTTGCGCTCAGTCACAAGCTATTCCGCCGCTTTAGCGCGCGCGATTTGCTGCTGCTTTCCGCTGTTTGCGGCGTGGCACGTTGGGGTTTGATGGGCTGGAGCACTGAGCTACCGTGGCTGATTGTGGTGCAAATCCTCCATTGCGGAACCTTTACCGTCTGCCACCTGGCGGCAATGCGCTATATCGCGACGCGCCAGGGCAGCGAAGTGATACGTTTGCAGGCGGTGTATTCTGCGGTGGCGATGGGCGGCAGCATCGCCATCATGACCGTATTCGCAGGCTACCTGTACCAGAATCTGGGCAACGGCGTATTCTGGGTGATGGCGCTGGTGGCGCTACCGGCAATCTTTCTGCGCCCGAAGGTGGTGGCGCAGCCTGCAACGTTATGATTCGAGGATTTTGCGGATCTGCTGCTGCTGATGCGGCGTAAGTGCCAGATCCGCATGAATCAACGGCGGAGAAAACAGCGGCAGCGGCGTGGTATACGGCGTAATAATCAGCGTGACTCCGCGCGGTGTACCCTGTTTTTGAAAGTCCTGCATCGGCATATGTTTTACGTTGAGCGGCAGCAGCGTCAGTTCGCGCAGCTGTTGCTCAATATGCGCTTCAAGTTGTTCATTGTTGCCGGTCAGCAGGATAATCTGCTTCTCGTGCAAATCCTTCTCCTGCATCAGCCAGGCACCGAAAATAACGGCGACCAGCCCGATCTCTTCTTCTGAAAACTGCACATCGTACTCTGCTTCGAAGCCATGTATCGCCTCGCGGGTAGTACGAACCAGACGGGGATAAAGTCGGCTGAACTCCTCCGGCAGCGTGTTATCTATGCCAATGGCAAACACGCTGCGGTTAAGCGCCTGGGCAAGGTGAATATACAGCTGATCGTTCAGTCCTTGCTCATCGCTGAAGCGCACATTGCCATACTCGCGAAAACGCAGCACCAGCCGTGCAATAGCAAGACGCAGGCGACGATCCTGCTGGTGGTTATCGCGCACGGGGTCGGGGATACGGAGCATTGAGAACAGCAACGCCATAAACAGCGATTCGCCCGGCGGCGCACTCTGCATGACGTGGCGCTGCCAGTGGCGGCCAATTTCCTCAGCGAGCGGATACTCTGCGCAGGATTGCGCCCAGCGTTGCTGGAGCGGATTAAATACCGGGGTGACTCCCGCGTGATGCTGTAGCAGACAATACTGTAAATACAGGCGCAGGAACTGGATGTCACGGTACTCAAACGGCTTCTGCAAGCGCCGGGAGCACAAATTAATGAGCGCATGCAGATTGGTGTCGTCATACAGCGTACGCGCGATACCTTGTTGTTTCAGCGCCATTTTTAAAGCGGGTGTAAAATGCTGGGCGATAAAAGTCGGGCAGATCCGCAGACCGCGGCGCAGCCACTGCAACAGACACAGGCGCTGATTTAGCGGGGTCCCTTCGATCGTATAGCCGCCATTCAGCGCGGTGGTAATCGCGAGCCGGTGATAGCGCTGGATTTCGAGTCCTGCGCCAATAATATCTTCCTCAACAGTGGCATCATCAACGCCATTGAGGCTACTGAAGGTTTGAGCTGTAGCGATTTGCCCTGGCAGGAAAAGCGTCAGCAGCACCTGGCAACGGCGCTGGGGAGCGGAAAGTACAGATGGTGGAGCAAGCGTTGACATCATCTGTAGGATCTCCCGTAAGTATGTTTGATAAGAATAGCTAAAGTTTGCTCATAGATTTGGAGAATGGAATGCTTTCCACCAGGAATGCTGGAGAGCGTCACAGAATTTTTAACGTGCGGAACAGATAGCAGGAGTGGAACGCAGCGCGTTAACTGGCTTTTTCACTGTTTTATCTTCTATTGAGACATAAAAAAACCCGCCTGAGGGTGACGGGTTGAGAAGACGAGTGGAAATGCGCGGTCTGGTGTTACTGCTCGCGGCTCAGCGTTAATCCCACATCACCGCCAGGATGTACAGACAATAGCGTCTCTTTTGAGTAACCGCTTTCGCTCATCAGACAGGCGCAGGCGGCGTCAAAGATAGCCAGGACCAGTAAAATTGAGGTGGTAGCCAACATGTTCAACGGGTCGGCCTCACGCTGGACGCCGGTGGAAATCACCAGCCTTGACGCTTTAGCAATGGCTGAGTCGGCGTTTTCAGTCACGCTCAGGATGGGCACATTTCTCGCAGCCAGTCCGGGCAGCAGTCGGGTGAGTTCATCCGAATTTCCCCCGCGTGATAGCATAATGACCAGGTCGTCGGCGCGTAAAAAACCGAGATCGCCATGCGCCGCATCTGTCGCGTTGAGGTAAATCGCCGGACGTTCCACGCAGGCGAGCATGTGCGCGACTTTACGCGCCGCAATACCGGATGTACCGACGCCAGTGACGACGATTTTCCCCTGGCAACCGCGCAGCTCCGCCATTAGCGACTGCCAGACCGGTTCAGTCAGATGCTGTCCCAGACCTGCGAGGGCATCGCTATAGAGCTGAAATACGCCGGTGGCCTGAGACCAGGAGTCACTCATGCGTCCTCCTGCATCAGTTGGCGGTATTTCATATGATCCTGATACATCTCGTGGAATACCCGATATTTGCGATCGTAGTACTGCTTAATGCGATTGGTCTGCGGGGTGACCGTTTTACCTATCCGGCTCATCGCCGACATCGCTTCCGGGAACGTGTCAAACACGCCTGCGGCGATAGTCCCCATCATGGCGCCGCCCAGCAGCATGGCTTCGCTCTCTTCAGGCAGCAGCATGGCGCAACCGGTGGCGTTGGCATGCTCCTGAACGAAGATCGGGTTTTTCGTCCCGCCGCCGCTGGCCATAATCGTATCGATGGTGTAGCCGCTTTGGTTCATCGTTTCAATGATATGGCGCGTTCCCAGCGCAATGGCCTGGATGGTTGCGAGGTACTGGAGCGCCATATCTTCCGGCGTGCGGGACAGCTTCAGTCCGGTGATTGCTCCCGTGAGCGTGGGGTTAGCACGCGGCGAGCGGTTGCCGTGGAAATAGGGCAGGATGTGCATGTCACGGGTCAAAAAGGCGATATCTTCCGGCTCACCAGCCATTTTGCGCAGCAGCGCATTCAGCACTTCATAAATGGTTTGCCCCTGAGACTTAGCCTGCGTTAGCAGGGTTTCGTAACACGGGTGCGACTGAATAACGTGGTCGATTAACGCCCCGGTTGCTGACTGCCCGCCTTCATTGAGCCAGTATTCCGGCAGTACGGCTGAGTAGTAAGGGCCCCAGACGCCGCCGATAAAACGCGGCTCTTTGGAAATCGCCATGTGTCCGGTGGAGGTGCCACCAATTAACGCGACACGACGGTCAAAATCCGCCACCTCGCCGGAAACACCGCTTGCGCCGAGCGTACCGAGTGTGCCGGCGTGGGCATCGATTATCGAGACGCTGACCGCGGTCCCCGGAATCAGTCCCATTTCGCTGGCGGCGCGCGCGGACAGCCCGTGACCGAGCGGTTCGCCCATGGTTTTCACGTAGCGACCAATTTTGGCAGCATCATGTTCCAGCAGGTCTTCCAGACCAATCTGGCGGAAGTAGCTGGCATCCCATTTGTCTTCATGGCCCATATAGGTCCATTTACACACAGTCGAACACAATGAGCGTGTGTCATCGCCTGTTGCGCGCCAGGTCAGAAAATCAGGCAGATCAAAGTAGTAACCTGCATTGGCCCAGGTATTGGGCATATGCTGCTTCAGCCACAGCAGCTTTGGCGTTTGCATTTCCGGGGAGATAATGCCGCCAACGTAGTCCAGCACCCGATGATGCAGGGCGTTAATGCGTTCAGCCTGGGTAATGGCGCGGTGATCCATCCACACAATGATGTTCTGTTCGCTGCGCCCGGACGGGCTGATGGTCAGCGGTTTACCTTCTTTATCCAGCACCACCAGTGAGCAGGTAGCGTCAAAGCCCAGACCTTTCACCTGGATTGGGTTGATATCTGACTGGTTAATCGCATCGCGAACCGCGTTACACACCGCCTGCCAGATGTTATCGGAAGACTGCTCAACAAAATCGGCCTGCGGGCGGTAAATCTCGATAGCCCGACTGGCCTGGCCGACCATTCTGCCGTTGAGATCAAACACGCCGGCACGGGCGCTTCCGGTTCCGACATCCACACCAATAAAGTAACTTGCCATAATTTTTTCTCCTGAAATCAGGCTTTACGATTCTGTAATGCGATAAAGAGGATCAGCACCGCGCCCCACAGCGCCATCGTCAGATAGCTGCTGACCCCCAGCAAGTTAAGGCCGCTTTCCAGCATTTGCAGCACAATCAGCGCCAGTACCAGGCCGATAATGCGCCCGAAACCGCCATCCGGGTTGATGCCGCCGAGGACGGAGGCAAGGATGGTGACCAGCAGGTATGACTCACCGTATCCGGCTTTTGCCGAGTTGAATTTCGCCATCATCAGAATGGCGGCGACCCAGCCGAGCAGGGCAGAAATCACGTACACGGAAATTTGTACCCGGACGGTATTTACGCCGCTGTAGCGGGTAGCCTGTTCATTGGAACCCACGAGATACAGACTGCGCCCAAGCGTGGTGTGCTCCAGCAGTACCCACAGCAGGATTGCCACCAGGAAAAAGAGCAGCAGCGCTACCGGAATACCGGCAATCGTGGCGTTACCAAGATATTGAATGGCGGTCGGGAAACCGGAAATCACTGTCCCATTGGAAAGCAGAATATTCAGCCCGGAGATAAGCGTCATCGTGCCGAGCGTGGCGAGAATCGGCGAAACCCCGACCCAGGCGATCAGCGCGCCGTTGAGCGTACCGATTGCGACCGCCACGGCAGCGCCTGCCAGCAGCGCCAGCACCAGAAACAGCGGGTTATCCGGATGGGTGACGATAATCGCCGCCATTACCAGCGAGCAGGCATTCGCTCCTGCAATTATCGACAGGTTTATGCCGCCGGTCAGCATGGTCATGCCCATCCCGAGGGCCAGCATGCCAAGGATCGGCAGTTGCGAGCCAATCGACTGGAAGTTAGCGACGCTGAAAAAACGGCTGCCGAGCAGGGCCGAGAAGACCAGGGCGACGACCACAATAATGACGCATTGCAGACGAATGATGGCATCACCGGGTAAAAATCTGGCGATTGTTTTCATCTCAAAGCTCCCTTGCCAGTTTGCGTTTTTCGTTCCAGGCCGTGGCGCTAATGCTGACCAGGATAATGGCGCCGCTGAACACGGTGTGCCAGTAAGAGGAGACGCTGAGCAGCGTCAGGCCATTTTGTAAGAAGGCCAGCAGGACCACGCCGAGCAGGGTTCCGGTTAATGTTCCGCGTCCGCCGCTCATGCTGGTTCCGCCGAGCACGACCGCCGCCAGCACCGTCAACTCAAAGCCGAGCAGCGAATTGGGCGCAACTGACTGGGTGATTTGCGCCTGAACCACGGCGGCAACGCCTGCCAGAATACCCATGTAGCCATACACGTAGAAATGCAGCTTCAGCAGATTCAGCCCCAGGCGCGAAGCCGCATCACGATTACCGCCCATGGCGTAAACCTGACGGCCAAGACGGGTATAGTTCATCAGCACGGCGGTAAAGATGATCACAGCCGCCAGGCACAGCAGAGGCAGTGTCAAGCCGTAGTCGTAGCCATCCGCCGCGGTGAACGAGAACCAATTGATGCCGTTCATAAACCAGTCTGGAAAGCCGTACAGCCAGGTGCCTTTGGTGGCGTACACCAGCAGACCGTAGTAAACGTTCAAAGTGGCGATGGTAATGATGATGGCCGGAACGCGCAGCCAGTAGACCAGGAAGCCATTAATAAGTCCCAGCAGCAGACCCACCGCAATCGCGATGATTAACGCCAGCGCGAAGTTGCCGCCGTGGCCGATAACCCAACTGGCCATCGCATACTGGGCTATCGCGGTCATCGCCGGAAATGAGATGTCGATCCCGCCGGAAATCAGTACCACAAACAGCCCGCAGGCAAGGATGCCGAGAATCGCATAGCTGGTAGCCACATCCGTCAGGTTCCCCAAAGACAAGAACTCATCGGTGCTGATGCTCAGCCCAACGGCAAGGGCCACAACCAGCAGGCCCAGCCAAAACTCATGTTGCCCGATTAAACGGGAGAGATGCATCTTATTCATTGATTACCTCGACCACTTCAGCAATCTCCTCTTCACGGCACTGATGAGGATTAAATTCCGCCACCAGCCTGCCGCGACGCATCACCAGCACGCGGTGGCTGTTGTAATACGCTTCAGGGATTTCATCGCAAATCATCAGCACCGCCATACCCTGTTCCGCCAGATCGCGGGCTATCTGGTAAATACCCTCTTTGTTGGCGATATCTACGCCCACGGTAGGGGAGTCGAGGATCAGGATGCGGGGATTAGTCGCCACCCATTTGGCAATGGCGATACGCTGGGCATTACCGCCGGAAAGGGTTTTAACCGGCAGGTGTGGATCGGACACTTTGATATTCAGCTCGCGGATCAAGTCGGCGACCAGCTTTTGCGCTTTACGGTGATCGAGCAGGCCGCTGCCGGTATGCAGTTGATCAAACACCGTGACGATGGTGTTGTCGTAGATCGACTGCTCCATGATCAGCCCCTGCGTCAGGCGATCTTCTGAGACGTAGCCGATCCCATGTTTAATGGCATCATGGTTATTGCGAAGAGTGACCGGCTGGCCGTTAATGCGAATCTCACCGCTTTCTGGGTGCGTCATGCCAAACAGGCTCAGACAAAGTTCGGTGCGTCCGGCGCCCAGCAGGCCCACAATGGAGACAATCTCGCCGCCGTGCAGCGACAGATTAATGTTTTGGTATTTGCCTCTGCGGCTGAGGTTGCGCAGCTCCAGCAGGGGCTCTTGCTCAATAGCGGGTCTTTCCGGCAGCGGGCTATAGTGGAAGCGTTGTCCGGTCATCAGGAAAGCCAGCTCGTGGCTGTCGAGTTCGCTGGCAGGATAAGTGCCCACCAGTTTGCCGTCGCGCATCACGCTGATGCGGTCAGCCACTTCCATCACTTCATCCAGACGGTGGCTGACAAACACTACACAAATTCCGGCAGCTTTTAGTTCGTTAACGACCCGTAGCAGGCCATTAACCTCCTGACGGGTTAGTGAGGCGGTGGGCTCGTCCATAATCACCAGACGCGCGTCGGCGGCAATCGCCCGGCAAATGGCGACCAGTTGTCGGTCGGCAATCGAGAGTTTTTCAACCTTTTTATCGGGATCGATGTTCACACCGATGCGTTTCATGGCTGCCAGCGCCTGCTGCTTCATGGCGCCACGACGTACCCAGATATCGCCACCGGGCAGATAGCGGTTGACCGCGATATTCTCCGCGACGCTAAAGTTAGGGAACAACGACAGGTCCTGATAAATAACCTGAATGCCATAATGGGAAGAGAGCTGCGGCGTCAGGTGATGGAACAATTTGCCATCGAGTAAAATCTGCGCGCCTTTTTCCGGATGATAAACTCCGGAGATCACTTTAATAATGGTACTTTTACCACAGCCGTTTTGACCCGCCAGACAGTGAACTTCGCCTTTTCTCAGCGTCAGATTCACGTTATCCAGCGCCAGCACGCCCGGGAATTGTTTGCTGATATTCTCAAGAGTGATAAATGCGGTGGTGTCTGCCATGGACAATACCCCTGCGAGCGCCCGGATGGACGCTGAGTGTTAGTTTGGTTGATAGCGCCGGCCAGACGGCCGGCGTTAAGGTTCCCTGGTGTTGGCTAAAGCCTTAGAAACCAAGTGATTGTGCGTTGTCTTTGGTGACTTCGAGGATCTTGTTAAAGCGGATCACTTTCTTCTCCGTGTCGATATCGGCTTTCCCTAAACCATCGATACTCAGGTCGGCGTTAACTTCTTTGCCCTGCAACAGCTGATCGGCAACCGTTACCAGCGCGTAGCCCGCGTCTTTTGGATCCCACAGCAGCGCTTTTTTGATATCACCGCGCATCAGGTAAGGTGCAGCCTGTGCTGGCATTGCGATCCCGACGACGGCGATTTTATCTTTGGCGCGTTTTTTCTGCACAGCCTGACCCGCCCCGATTGGACCCAGCGAGCCGAAACCGATAATGCCTTTCATCTGCGGATAGGTTTTCATCAGGTCCAGCGTCGTGGCGTAGGATTTATCGATGCTTTCCGCGACCGGCAGACGTGAAGTGACCTCAAACATTTCCGGATATTTTTCTTTCTGGTACTTAATTGCATAATCCGCCCACGCGTTATGCAGCGGCACCGTCAGTGAACCGACATAGATGGCGTAACCCCCTTTGCCGCCCATGTTTTTTGCTAACTCATCGACGTTGGCCTGTGCGTATTTTTCACTATCGATGGTTTCGATATCCCATTGGCCAATTTGCTCATCCGGGGATTCGTGCGTCAGAACGACAATGCCTTTATCGCGCGCTTTTTTCAGTACTGGCTCAAGGACCTTGGCGTCATTCGGTACCACGATGATGGCATTGACGTTTTTGGCGATCAGATCCTCAATCACTTTGACCTGCTGTGCCGGATCCGGCGTGGAAGGCCCGGTCTGGTAAGCATTCACATCCAGTTTTTTTGCTGCTTCATTAACACCGGTTTCCATCCGGTTAAACCACGGAATCCCGGTGACTTTGGCAACCACAGCAATTTCATATTTTTCCGCCGCAAAGGACGTGCCGGACAACATGCATGCAGAAACCAGGGTTGCACTGAGTAATGCGAGTTTGAATTTCATAGTTGTACCTTTCGTAGGGGGCAGGACATGTCACGGCGTGAAGTTAACAACGAATGGAAGAGGGAATGAATCACAAGTTTGGTGAATGTGATCTATGCCCATTATTGTAATTTTATGGAAAATAAATGGTTAAATATTAGTTAAATTTGCACGGGAGTACACTCATGGATTTAAATTCAGTGTTAACAAAACATTAAAATGAAACCATAAATTAACAAATTGTTATCATTTTACTTAAGTTGTGGCGACGAAAAGGTATTTGGGAGGATGTTGCTGAAGAAGAAATTGTTGAAATTGAGAACTGAATCGATACCGGAAAAGGGGGCTCAACATTTTTTCGTTCAATGGTATCCTCAGCACACTTTCGCCAAACACGGCATCATTATTTGTGGCGGTGTAGATTTTTCTCGTGGAGAACTCATGCAAGGCGTTAAACGTATCATTATGACGTTGTTTCTCGCGATCCTGTCCTTTGGCGCAGGTGCGCATCCCCACAGCTTTATCCATTTGAAAACCGAGATAGTGAGCGAGAATGACCAGTTCGTCGCGCTAAAAATGCGCTGGACGATGGATGAAATCACCTCGGCAGATCTGCTTTACGATGCGGGAAATGCCAAGCCTGGTGATGAGATCTGGAAAAAACTGGCGGCAGAAGTGATGGCCAACGTCCTCGGGCAGCACTATTTCACCGAAGTGTGGCACGACGGGAAAAAGGTAAAGTTTAAAAACAGGCCGACGGAATATGGCATGGAGCGTGAAGAACATCAGGCAGTGCTGACGTTCGTGTTGCCGCTGGCAGAAGCTCAGCCGCTGAGCGGTCAAAAATATACCATTTCAACCTTCGACCCCACCTACTACGTTGATATGAGCTATGACAAAGACAGCGATGCCTGGCTGGCGCAGGCCATAAGTCAGCAATGCCGTATTTCAGTACATACGCCGACGCCGAATGAACAAATGCTGAGCTTTGCGCAGTCGCTGGATAAAGAAGACGCACCGCCGGAGGATATGGAATTGGGTAAACAGTTTGCACAGACGGTGACGCTGCAATGTCCGTAGTTTATCAACAACGCGCCGCCAGACGCCGCTGGCTCACGCTATGGCCGCTGGCGGTGTTTTTACTGCTGGCTGCAGTCGGCATACTGTGGCTATGGCAGGCCTGGCCGCAGGTGATGATGAAGAGTGTCGTCTGGCAGCGCGACGTTAACCAGCAGATGAGCGGTTTGCTGAAAGCCGTTGCCGCCAATCCGGCCCAGGCCGGGGGATCGCTGCTGTTGTTTAGTTTTCTTTATGGTGTGCTGCATGCGTTGGGACCAGGACATGGAAAAGTCGTCATTACCACCTGGCTGGCAACGCATCCCTCGAAGCTGAGATCGAGTATTGGCCTGACGCTGGCCTCATCTTTATTACAGGGACTGGTCGCCATTGGGCTGGTGGTTGTGGTGCTCACCATTTTGCAGTTGCCTGCACGACAGCTACATATGAGTAGTTTCTGGCTGGAGAAAGGGAGTTATGCGCTGGTTGGCGTGTTGGGCGTTTTATTGTGCGTCCGTGCGCTGAAGAAATTGCGCCAGTTACTGCGTCGCCCGAAATTTATCGCCTTCACGCCGCACCATGTGCATCACGAGGGATGTGGCTGTGGGCATCAGCATTTGCCTGATCCTGAACAGCTGCAAAGCGGTGATGACTGGCGCGCCCGGCTGATGATCGTTTTGTCTATGGGAATGCGGCCATGCTCCGGGGCAATTATGGTTTTACTGTTTAGCAAAGTGGTTGGCGTTTTTAGCTGGGGCATGGCGTCGGCGCTGGCGATGGCGGCCGGAACCTCTTTGACGATTACGTCACTGGCTTTGCTGGTACACAGTTTCCGCTCGCTGGCGGTGAGACTTAGCGGACATAAAGCGCCGGTGCTGTGGCGACAGATTGGCTGGACGACGCTGGCATTAGCCGGTGGTGCGGTGCTGATTGCTGCTGCGGTAGTGATGTGGGTGAGCGCGGTGCCGGTGGGGCGAGGGATTAGACCGTTTTAATCAAAGCCGGATGGCGGCTTCGCCTTATCCGGCCTGTATCAACACGTAAGCCCGGTAAGCATGACACCACCGGGCTGTACTGAATTAACGCTTCAGCGCGTCGCTCAGTTCGTCACGCATGTTAGCCAGCATGGCTTTCACTACGCGCGGATTACCTGCAACGATGTTGCCAGTCGCCATGTAGTTATGACCGCCGGTGAAGTCGCAAACCAGTGCGCCTGCTTCACGAGCAATCAGCTCACCTGCGGCGAAATCCCATGGTTTCAGACCGATTTCGAAGTAACCGTCAACACGTGCAGCGGCAACGTAAGCCAGATCCAGCGCAGCAGAACCTGTGCGGCGGAAGTCAGCGCACTCGGTAAACATCTTGCCAAGAATTTTCATGTAAGACGCGGCGTGCTGTTTCGCTTTGAACGGGAAACCGGTGGCGATGATTGTGCCGTCCAGATCGCGTGCAGTGCTGCCACGCAGACGGTAGCCGTTCAGCTGTGCGCCCTGGCCGCGGGTTGCGGTGAACAGTTCGTTACGCATTGGATCGTAAACAACGGCGACTTCAGTACGGCCTTTAATGCGTACTGCGATGGAAACCGCGAAGTGCGGCAGACGTTTTACGAAGTTGGTGGTGCCATCCAGTGGATCGATAACCCATTGAACATCCTGATCTTCACCAACATGCTCACCGCTTTCTTCGGTGATGATGGTGTGCTGTGGGTAAGATTTGCGAATTGTTTCGATAATAATCGCTTCGGCGGCTTTATCGACGTTAGTCACGAAATCATTGCTGCCTTTCTGGCTGGTTTCTACAGAGTCTGGCGTTTCGTAGTGTTTGGCAATTACATTACCCGCCTTGCGCGCTGCGCGCACGGCGATGGTCAGCATCGGATGCATCGGTCTCTCTCACTGGATGTTAAAGAACGGGAAAACGGCGCAGAGTATAGCAGCGAGTTCGGAATATGTCTTCGTTTTATGATAATATGCCCGAATAATCTTTAGCCGAAGAAATACAATGCTGCAAAATATTCGAATTGTGCTGGTGGAAACCTCTCACACTGGCAACATGGGCTCTGTGGCCCGCGCAATGAAAACCATGGGTTTAACTAATCTGTGGCTGGTAAATCCACTGGTTAAACCGGACTCCCAGGCCATCGCCCTGGCGGCTGGTGCCAGCGATGTGATCGGCAGCGCGCAGATCGTCGATACTCTCGATGAAGCGCTGGCGGGTTGCAGCCTGGTGGTGGGTACCAGCGCGCGCTCCCGTACGCTGCCGTGGCCGATGCTGGATCCGCGTGAATGCGGTTTAAAAAGCGTCTCTGAAGCAACGAACTCGCCGGTGGCGCTGGTGTTTGGACGTGAACGCGTTGGCCTGACCAACGAAGAGCTGCAGAAGTGTCATTATCACGTCGCCATTGCCGCGAACCCGGAATACAGCTCGCTCAACCTGGCGATGGCGGTGCAGGTCATCTCTTATGAAGTTCGCATGGCCTGGCTGGCAACGCAGGAAAGCGACAAGACCGCAGAATACGAAGAAGCTGAGTATCCGCTGGTCGATGATTTAGAGCGTTTTTACGGTCATCTGGAACAAACGCTGCTGTCGACCGGGTTTATCCGCGAAGGACATCCGGGGCAGGTAATGAACAAGCTGCGCCGTCTGTTCACTCGTGCGCGTCCTGAGAGCCAGGAGCTGAACATTTTGCGCGGAATTTTAGCTTCTATAGAGCAGCAGAATAAAGGCAAGTAAGCGTCTTGATGCCGGATAGCTGCACGATTTCCAGGCCGGATTAGCGAAGCGCCATCCGGTAAATGAAAATGGCACTGAAGGTTAAATACCTGACTAAATTAGTCAAGTAAATAGTTGACTGATTTAGTCGGGAATGTCAGACTTGCCCCTGCTATGCAATACCCCCATTTTACAATAAAAAACCCCGGGCAGGGGCGAGTTTGAGGCTAAGTAAGACATGAGACTGACATCAAAAGGGCGTTATGCCGTGACCGCAATGTTGGACGTTGCGCTCAACTCCGAAACGGGCCCGGTACCGTTGGCTGATATTTCTGAACGTCAGGGAATTTCCCTGTCATATCTGGAGCAGCTGTTTTCCCGTTTGCGTAAAAACGGTCTGGTTTCCAGCGTACGTGGACCAGGCGGCGGGTATCTGCTGGGTAAAGATGCCGGCAGCATCGCAGTAGGTGAAGTGATTAGCGCTGTTGACGAGTCTGTAGACGCGACCCGTTGCCAGGGCAAAGGCGGTTGTCAGGGCGGCGATAAATGCCTGACCCACGCGCTGTGGCGCGATCTGAGCGATCGTCTGACCGGTTTCCTCAACAACATTACGTTGGGCGAACTGGTGAATAATCAGGAAGTCCTGGATGTGTCTGGTCGCCAGCACACACATGACGCTCCACGCAGCACTCGCACGCAAGACGCTATCGACGTCAAACTGCGTGCCTAATAAAAATTACGCAATATCTTCTGGTTGCATCAAGGCAGCCAGAAAGATGAAGCGTAAAAAGTATTTCAGAATCAGGCCGGGGTGCCAGACGCCCCGTTAACTCGGTCGTACATCCAGCCGGTTGCCTGGTTCCTTGCATTGAAGCGATGTACGGAGTTTATAGAGCAATGAAATTACCGATCTATCTCGACTACTCCGCAACCACGCCGGTGGACCCGCGTGTTGCCGAGAAAATGATGCAGTGTCTGACCCTGGACGGAAACTTTGGTAACCCAGCTTCCCGTTCACACCGTTTCGGCTGGCAAGCTGAAGAGGCGGTAGATATCGCCCGCAATCAGATCGCTGATCTGGTCGGTGCCGATCCGCGTGAAATCGTCTTTACTTCCGGTGCGACGGAATCCGATAACCTGGCGATTAAAGGTGCAGCCAACTTTTACCAGAAAAAAGGCAAGCACATCATCACCAGCAAAACCGAACACAAAGCCGTGCTGGACACCTGCCGTCAGCTGGAGCGCGAAGGGTTTGAAGTGACCTACCTCGCCCCACAGCGTAACGGCATTATCGACCTGAAAGAACTTGAAGCGGCAATGCGTGACGACACCATTCTGGTCTCCATCATGCACGTTAACAACGAAATCGGCGTGGTACAGGATATCGCAACCATCGGCGAAATGTGCCGTGCTCGCGGCATTATCTATCACGTTGATGCAACCCAGAGCGTGGGCAAACTGCCTATCGATCTGAGCCAACTGAAAGTTGACCTGATGTCCTTCTCCGGCCACAAAATCTATGGTCCGAAAGGTATCGGCGCGCTGTACGTTCGTCGTAAACCGCGTATTCGTATTGAAGCGCAGATGCATGGCGGCGGTCACGAGCGTGGTATGCGTTCCGGTACGCTTCCTGTGCACCAGATAGTCGGGATGGGTGAAGCTTACCGTATCGCCAAAGAAGAGATGGAAACCGAGATGGCGCGCCTGCGCAGTCTGCGTAACCGTCTGTGGAACGGCGTGAAAGATATGGAAGAGGTGTACCTCAATGGTGACCTCGAGCAGGGCGCACCGAACATTCTCAACGTCAGCTTCAACTTTGTTGAAGGCGAGTCGCTGATTATGGCGCTGAAAGACCTGGCTGTGTCCTCCGGTTCTGCATGTACCTCTGCAAGCCTGGAGCCATCCTACGTGCTGCGCGCGCTGGGGATGACCGACGAGCTGGCACATAGCTCAATTCGTTTCTCTTTAGGTCGTTTCACTACCGAAGAAGAGATTGACTACGCCATCAATCTGGTTCGCAACTCCATTGGCCGCCTGCGCGACCTTTCCCCGCTGTGGGAAATGTTCAAACAGGGCGTGGATTTGAACAGTATTGAATGGTCACATCACTAATCGGTACCGATAAGGAGAATTCATCATGGCTTACAGCGAAAAAGTAATCGATCATTACGAGAATCCACGTAACGTGGGCTCTTTTGACAACAGCGACGAGAACGTGGGCAGCGGCATGGTGGGTGCACCGGCCTGTGGCGACGTGATGAAGTTGCAGATCAAAGTCAACAATGAGGGTATCATTGAAGACGCGCGTTTCAAGACTTACGGCTGCGGTTCCGCTATTGCCTCCAGCTCTCTGGTTACCGAATGGGTAAAAGGGAAATCTCTGGACGAAGCACAGGCGATCAAAAATACCGATATCGCCGACGAGCTTGAACTGCCACCGGTGAAAATTCACTGCTCTATTCTGGCTGAAGACGCGATTAAAGCCGCGATTGCGGATTACAAAAGCAAACGTGAAGCAAAATAATTAAGAGTTGAGGTTTTATTATGTCGATTACCTTAAGCGACAGTGCAGCAGCGCGTGTAAATACCTTCCTGGCAAACCGCGGTAAAGGGTTTGGTCTGCGTCTGGGCGTGAGAACCTCCGGCTGCTCAGGTATGGCTTATGTACTGGAATTTGTTGACGAGCCGGCGGCTGAAGATACCGTGTTTGAAGACAAAGGCGTAAAAGTCGTGATCGACGGTAAGAGCCTGCAATTCCTCGACGGTACGCAGTTAGACTTCGTCAAAGAAGGTTTGAACGAAGGGTTTAAGTTCACTAACCCGAACGTGAAAGACGAATGTGGATGCGGCGAAAGCTTCCACGTGTAACGCGCTTACTGATAACCCCACCGTGGTCGCCTGCGCGTGGGGTTTGTTTTACCTGACTCTCTGGTTTTGCCTCATCGAACAACAGAGAATCGATGCCCTGAGAATGTTATGGACTACTTCACCCTCTTTGGCTTACCGGCCCGTTATCAGCTCGATACTCAGGCGCTGAGCCTACGTTTTCAGGATCTGCAACGTCAGTATCATCCTGATAAATTCGCCAGCGGTTCTCAGGCGGAACAACTTGCTGCGGTTTCGCAGTCCGCCACTATCAACCAGGCCTGGCAAACGCTGCGTCATCCTTTGATGCGCGCCGAATACTTGTTGTCTTTACACGGCTTTGATATCCGCAGCGAGCAGCACACGGTGCGCGATACCGCGTTCCTGATGGAGCAACTTGAGCTGCGCGAAGAGCTGGACGAGATTGAACAGGCAAAAGACAATCAACGGCTGGATGCGTTTATGCAACGCGTCAGCGAAATGTACAACGTTCGGCATCAACTGATGGTGGAACAGCTGGATAGCGAGACGTGGGACGCAGCGGCAGATACCGTGCGTAAGCTGCGTTTTCTCGATAAACTGCGAAGCAGTGCAGAACAACTCGAAGAAAAACTGCTCGATTTTTAATTTCCGGAAGCGAAAATGGCCTTATTACAAATTAGTGAGCCTGGTCTGAGCGCCGCGCCGCACCAGCGTCGTCTGGCGGTCGGTATCGATTTAGGCACCACCAACTCCCTGGTTGCGACCGTACGCAGCGGCCAGGCCGAAACGTTGGCAGATCATGAAGGTCGCCACCTGTTGCCGTCAGTGGTTCACTATCAGCAACAGGGCTACTCGGTCGGTTACGATGCCCGCGCCAATGCAGCGCAGGATACGGCAAACACCGTCAGCTCGGTAAAACGCATGATGGGCCGCTCTCTGGCGGATATCCAGGCGCGTTACCCGCATCTGCCTTATTCATTCCAGGCGAGCGAAAACGGCCTGCCGATGATTGAAACCGCTGCCGGTTTGCTTAATCCGGTGCGCGTATCCGCTGACATTCTGAAAGCGCTGGCCGCGCGGGCAACCGAATCGTTGTCCGGCGAACTGGATGGCGTAGTGATCACCGTTCCGGCTTACTTTGACGATGCACAGCGTCAGGGGACGAAAGACGCCGCGCGTCTGGCGGGCCTGCACGTATTGCGTCTGCTGAACGAACCGACCGCTGCGGCGATCGCTTATGGCCTGGATTCCGGTCAGGAAGGCGTGATCGCGGTCTATGACCTTGGCGGCGGTACTTTTGATATTTCTATTCTGCGCCTGAGTCGCGGCGTGTTTGAAGTGCTGGCGACCGGCGGTGATTCCGCGCTCGGCGGCGACGATTTTGACCATCTGCTGGCCGATTACATTCGCGAGCAGGCGGGCGTTGCCGATCGCAGCGATAACCGCGTACAGCGCGAACTGCTGGATGCCGCGATTGCAGCGAAAATCGCACTCAGCGACGCCGATTCTGTGACGGTTAACGTGGCGGGATGGCAGGGTGAAATCACCCGTGAAACCTTTAATGAACTCATTTCCGCACTGGTTAAACGTACGCTGCTGGCCTGCCGCCGTGCGCTGAAAGATGCGGGCGTTGAGCCGCAGGATGTGCTGGAAGTGGTAATGGTCGGTGGTTCAACGCGCGTGCCGCTGGTACGTGAACGCGTCGGTGAATTCTTTGGCCGTACGCCGCTGACCTCTATCGACCCGGACAAAGTGGTCGCTATCGGTGCGGCAATCCAGGCGGATATTCTGGTCGGGAATAAACCGGACAGCGAAATGCTGCTGCTGGACGTTATCCCGCTGTCTCTGGGACTGGAAACCATGGGCGGTCTGGTGGAGAAAGTGATCCCGCGTAACACCACTATCCCGGTGGCGCGTGCGCAGGACTTCACCACGTTTAAAGATGGCCAAACCGCGATGTCCATTCACGTGATGCAAGGCGAGCGTGAGTTGGTGCAGGACTGTCGTTCACTGGCGCGTTTTGCGCTGCGCGGTATCCCGGCGTTGCCGGCAGGCGGCGCGCATATCCGCGTGACCTTCCAGGTCGATGCTGATGGGCTACTGAGCGTCACCGCTATGGAGAAATCCACCGGCGTTGAGTCCTCGATTCAGGTCAAACCGTCCTACGGTCTGACCGACAGTGAAATCGCCTCCATGATTCAGGATTCGATGAGTTTTGCCGAGCAGGACGTTAAAGCTCGTATGCTGGCAGAACAGAAAGTCGAAGCGGCACGCGTACTGGAGAGTTTATCCGGTGCGCTGAACGCTGATGCCGCGCTGTTAAGCGCCGCAGAACGTCAGGCTATCGACACCGCTGCTACGCATTTGAGCGAGGTAGCACAGGGTGACGATGTTGACGCGATAGAACAAGCCATTAAAAACGTAGACAAACAAACCCAGGAATTCGCCGCTCGCCGTATGGACAAATCCGTCCGTAGCGCGCTGAAAGGCCATTCCGTGGACGAGGTTTAATATGCCAAAGATTGTTATTTTGCCTCATCAGGATCTCTGTCCCGATGGCGCAGTTCTGGAAGCTGAGACCGGCGAAACCATTCTCGACGTTGCCCTGCGTAACGGTATCGAGATTGAACACGCCTGTGAAAAATCCTGTGCCTGCACGACCTGCCACTGCATTGTACGTGAAGGTTTTGATTCTTTGCCGGAAAGCACAGAAGAAGAAGACGACATGCTGGATAAAGCCTGGGGACTGGAGCCGGAGAGCCGTTTGAGCTGTCAGGCACGGGTAACCGAGGACGATTTAGTGGTCGAAATCCCACGTTACACAATCAATCATGCACGTGAGCATTAACAGAGGGTAGTATGGGACTGAAGTGGACCGATAGCCGCGAAATCGGCGAGGCGCTGTACGACGCGTTCCCCGATCTCGATCCCAAGACCGTTCGTTTCACCGATCTGCACCAATGGATCTGTGACCTGGAAGAGTTCGATGATGATCCACAGGCATCGAACGAAAAAATCCTTGAGGCCATTTTACTGGTCTGGCTGGACGAAGCCGAATAAGTCAACGGGCTGCCCACGGGTGGCCCGTTTTCCTGTATGCGCGAAATAAGGATAAATAAAATGACAGAAGCCATGAAAATTACGCTTTCCACGCAACCCGCTGACGCTCGCTGGGGTGAAAAGGCGACATACAGCATTAATAATGACGGTATTACCCTGCACCTGAACGGAAAAGATGATCTCAGCCTTATCCAGCGCGCCGCGCGTAAAATTGACGGCCTGGGTATTAAACATGTCCAACTGGATGGTGAAGGCTGGGATACCGAACGTAGCTGGGCGTTCTGGCAGGGTTACAAAGGACCAAAAGGCACCCGCAAAGTTGAGTGGGCCGCTCTGGACGAGGCGCAGCGCAAAGAGCTGGATAACCGTCTGAAGATTATTGACTGGGTGCGCGATACCATTAACGCACCTGCAGAAGAGCTGGGCCCGGAACAGCTGGCGCAACGCGCGGTAGACCTGCTGTGCGGCGTGGCCTGCGACAACGTCTCGTACCGTATCACCAAAGGTGAAGATCTGCGCGAGCAGAACTACATGGGGCTGCATACCGTGGGTCGAGGCTCTGAACGTCCGCCGGTGCTGCTGGCGCTGGATTACAACCCGACTGGCGACAAAGAAGCTCCAGTTTATGCCTGCCTGGTTGGCAAGGGAATTACCTTTGACTCCGGCGGATACAGCATCAAGCAAAGCGCATTTATGGACTCAATGAAGTCCGATATGGGCGGTGCGGCAACGGTCACCGGCGCGCTGGCGTTTGCCATCACCCGTGGCCTGAACAAGCGTGTGAAGCTGTATCTGTGCTGCGCGGATAACCTGATCAGCGGCAACGCCTTTAAGCTTGGCGATATCATTCACTATCGCAACGGTAAAAAAGTTGAAGTGATGAATACTGATGCTGAAGGGCGTCTGGTACTGGCCGATGGCTTAATCGACGCCAGCGCGCAAAAACCTGAATTGATCATTGATGCTGCCACGCTGACCGGCGCGGCGAAAACCGCACTGGGCAACGATTACCACGCGCTGTTTAGCTTTGATGACCAACTGGCCGCGCGTTTGTTGGCAAGTGCGGCGCAAGAAAACGAGCCGTTCTGGCGTTTGCCGTTGGCAGAGTTCCACCGTAGCCAACTGCCGTCAAATTTTGCTGAGCTGAATAATACCGGCAGTGCGGCCTACCCAGCGGGTGCAAGCACCGCAGCGGGCTTCCTGTCCCATTTCGTGGAAAATTACCAGCAAGGCTGGCTGCACATCGATTGCTCTGCAACCTATCGCAAAGCGCCGGTTGAGCAGTGGTCTGCGGGCGCAACCGGTCTGGGTGTGCGCACCATCGCGAATCTGCTGACCGCATAATTCATGACTGTATTGCCGGATGGCGCTACGCTTATCCGGCTTACATGTATTCATCCAATTTGTGATACTTATGTCCGAAACAAAAAATGAATTAGAAACGTTGCTGGAGCAAGCAGCGACAGAGCCTGCGCATCGTCCGGCATTTTTCCGTACTTTACTGGAATCCACCGTCTGGGTGCCGGGTACTGCCGCAGAAGGCGAGGCGGTAGTAGAAGACAGTGCCCTCGACCTTCAACACTGGGAAAAAGAAGACGGCACGACCGTGATCCCGTTCTTCACCTCCCTGGAAGCCCTGCAACAGGCGGTTGAAGATGAGCAAGCATTTGTCGTTATGCCGGTGCGTACGCTATTTGAAATGACGCTTGGCGAAACGCTCTTTCTCAACGCTAAACTGCCGACCGGCAAAGAGTTTATGCCGCGTGAAATCAGCCTGCTGATGGGGGAAGAGGGTAATCCGCTAAGCACCCAGGAAGTACTGGAAGGTGGTGAATCGCTGATCCTTTCTGAAGTCGCTGAACCTCCGGCGCAGATGATTGACTCACTGACCACGCTGTTTAAAACCATTAAGCCGGTAAAACGCGCATTTCTCTGCTCAATCAAAGAAAGTGCGGAAGCCCAGCCGAATCTGCTGATTGGTATTGAAGCTGAAGGTGATATTGAAGAGATCATCCATGCTGCGGGTAGCGTCGCGACCGATACGTTGCCGGGTGATGAACCCATTGATATCTGCCAGGTGAAGAAAGGTGAGAAGGGCGTGAGTCACTTTATCACTGAGCACATCGCACCGTTCTACGAACGCCGCTGGGGCGGTTTCCTGCGCGACTTCAAACAGAACCGGATTATCTGAGGCATTCGGGGTGAGCGCTCACCCCGTTGCTTCCAGCAGCAACAAATCCATGAGTAGCACCAGATTCGATTCAAAAGAGGTCACTCCGGCGGCCTCAGCGGCAAAGTGTACCGCTTCGTCATATAGCGCAAAGTGCAAATCCGCCATGCCCGCCAGCGAATTGGCCGACGCACGGGTAAAGGCCACAATCGTCATGCCAACGTTTTGCGCAATCCTGACTTTATCAATAACCTGTTCCGTTTCGCCGCTGCGTGACACCGCGACGAATACCTGATAGCGGGCGGCATTACTGAGAAAGATGTTCCGGCTGTCACCTGGCCCGGAAATAAAAGCGGTCTTACCGAGAACCTGCAATTTTTTGGTCAGATACTCCGCAAACAGATAGGAAAATCCGGCGCCATACAGAAAGAAACTCTCCTTTTGCCGTAATAAATCAACAAAATGGCGACGTTTTTCCTGGGTATTCCATTGAAAAGTAAGCTGATAGTTGGCGATGAAACGGCTAAGCATCGCCGGTAACTCGCCGCTCTCCGCGGCCTGCGCTGCGATGTGCGGCGTATCGGAGAGCAGCTGTTTGCAGTGCCATATAAACTCGCTGAAACCGCTGAAGCCCAGTTTCTGACACAACCGCATAATGGTGGCCGTGGAAACAAAAGTCGCCTGGGCCAGCTCACGTACCGTGATGTTACCTACCAGCAGCGGATGCTGTGTCAGGTGCGCCAGCACACGGTACTCTGCGCGGGTAAGCGGTTCTCCGCGCGTCAGCAGAGAGGCAAGCCGGTTGTCCATGATCAGGCCGGTTTCACTTGCCGGGCAGGAAGGGAGAAATATGGGATAGTCATTGGGCCTCCGTTTTCATCAATTCGCGGAATTGTCGGTGTTTTCATCCACACCGACAAGTCTTCCGCACCAGACTTTAGCGCAATTCCCCCTCCTGCCAGGCTTTTTTCAGCGCTGGCCAGTAGTCCCGGTTAGCCTCGATCATCTCATCAAGGAGGGTTTTGGCATGTACCATGGTTGGCACCGTCCGGTTCAGCGTGAAAGCCTGTAGTGCCTTCTCGTAGCTGCCTTCAATGGCGGCCTCAACCAGCAGTTGCTCTGAGGCCAGCTGTTGCATCAGCAGCGTCTGGTGAAACAACGGTACTGCCCCCATGCGAACCGGTTCAGCTCCCTGTGAAGTGATGTACGCAGGTACTTCGACCATCGCGTCATAGGGCAGATTGGCAATCGCGCCTCTGTTTTCAACAATCACCAGGTGACGCTGGCGTAAATCAAAAGCCAGGCTACAGGCGACATCAACGATAAACGCGCCGTGAACTCCGACGTGAAACGCATCGGGCAAAATCCCCGTGCTCTGGTATTCCTGAGCTGCGGCGAATAATTTCTTCTCACGCCCCTCCATCACTTCGTTGGCCCGGGTGTGGTCTGGATCCTGATGGGCCACGATCTGTTCCGACATCAGGTAATACTGTAAATACGGATTCGGCAGATATTCCGGGAAGTTGTCCATGATCGGCTTGATGTTACGCCATGTTTTGACCCATGAAGGATCGGCATGCTGCGGATCCGTTTGTGCGGCATCTTCTGTCAGCAGGCCGAATTTAGCGATATGCCGCCGTAACGCCGGGAGCTGGTCTTCGCCATCAACCCGCACGCGGGTAAACCAGCCAAAGTGGTTAAGGCCGAAGTAGTCCACCTCCAGCTTATGACGGTCAACGCCCAGAATCGCACCCATGTTACGCATTGCAGCGACCGGCATATCACAAATATTGAGAACCCGCGCGTTCGGGCGTAAGCGACGTACCCCCTCTGCCACAATCGCCGCCGGATTGGCGTAATTGACAATCCACGCCGCTTTATCGGCAAAACGTTCGACCAGATCGATTATTTCCACCATCGGCAGAATGGTGCGTAGCCCGTAGGCTAAACCACCGGGGCCGCAGGTCTCCTGGCCGACGACGCCGTGTTTTAACGGGATTTTTTCGTCCAGCTCGCGCATTTTGTACTGGCCTACGCGCATCTGCGAGAAAATAAAATGCGCCCCGCGAAAGGCCGTTTGCGCATCGCGGGTTACGGTAAATTTAATTGACTGGCTGTGATCGCGGATCACTTTTTCAACCACCGGTGCAATGGTGCTTTGACGTGCTTCGTCAATGTCATACAGACGAATTTCAGCCAGCGGAAAATCGGCAAGACGCACCATCAGACTTTTGACAATCCCGGGCGTATAAGTGCTTCCACCGCCAGCAATGGATAAAATAAAAGGGGGGGTAAACATGATTGGCTCCTTCAGAGAAACGCCTCTACGGCTTCTCGCATTTTCTTAACATGCAGTCCGTAGACCACCTGAACGTTATTACCTTGTTTAATGACGCCTTTCGCGCCGGTCGCTTTGAGCTGCGGCTCGTTGATGATGGCGATATCTTTCACGGTGACGCGCAGACGGGTGTAACAGTTATCAACCACTTCAATATTGGCGCGACCGCCCAGCCCGGCAATAATGGCTTCGCCTGAATCATCGCGGCCTTTTGCCTGATAATCTTTTTTGCTGTACAAACGTGTCTCCCGCGCGTCCTCCTCACGACCTGGCGTTTTCATATCGAAATAGCGGATAAGAAAGCGAAAGATGACGAAGTAGAGAACGAACATCATCATCCCGACCGCGATGTACATCGGCCAGTTAGCCTTTTCGACGCCCAGCGGCAGGTTGTAGAGAATGAAGTCAATGACGCCGTTGGCGCCGATGGCGTGAACATCCAGCAGAGAAAACAGCATCATGCCGATGCCGGTCAGCACCGCGTGTACCACAAACAGCAGCGGAGCGACAAACAGGAAGGAAAACTCAATGGGCTCGGTGACGCCGACCAGTAATGAGGTCAGCGCGGCGGGGAGCAGAATGGCCTTCGCGGCAGCCCTGCGCTGTGGCGTGGCCGTCATATACATAGCCAGCGCGGCGGCAGGCAGGCCAAACATTTTACTGATGCCGCGAGCGTCCCACACCACCGTATTGCTGAGCTGTGCCACTGTCGGACAGGCCATCTCGGCGAAATAGATGTTGCGCGCCCCCTGATACACATTACCGCAAACCTCGGCAGTGCCGCCCAGTTCGGTATACAGAAACGGCGTGTAAACCAGGTGGTGTAGTCCGGTCGGCACCAGAATGCGTTCAAGAAAACCGTAAATAGCGACGCCGTAAGGTCCGGCGTCTTTAATGGTCAACGCCATGGTACTGATGCCATGCTGAGCGAAAGGCCACAGTTCGCTCATCGCTACGCCGAGAAGCATTGAGGTGGGCAGAATAATGATGGCGACGAAACAGTGGCCTGAGTAAATCGCCATCGCACCGCTGAACTGCACGCCGGAATAGCGGTTATAGAGATAACCTGCCACGACGCCCAGCAAAATCCCGGCAAAAACGCCCATCTCCAGCACCTGCACGCCAAGCACCATACTCTGACCCGCACCGCGCATCTGATCCGTCGCAACCAGATCGCCGCGTAGCTGAAGCGTGACGTTCATCGCGTTGATAAAAACAATAAAAGCGACAAGACCTGTCAAGGCCGCATAACCTTTATCACGGGTGGCAAGGCCAATGGGAATACCGACGGCGAAAACCAGCGCCAGGTTTGCCAGTACAGATACGGCGGATTTCGCAATTAACTGACCACTGTTTTGTAAAATGGGATGAGCGAGAAAAGGCAAATATTGCGCAAGATTGCCATTGCTAAGGACGTTACCGAAGGCAATGAATAAGCCCACGATCGGGAGAATGAGCACCGGACCATAGAGCGATTTGCCAAAATTTTGTAGGGCATTGACAGCTCTTTTCATCATGTTCTCTCTTATATGAACCGCACATCAGAGTGCGAAAACAGGACAAAGTTAGCAGCGTCAAAGGGGGGAATTCTAGCTATCTGTTTGTTTTAAAAACAAATGACGCATAACGTTACATGTAACGTTATGCGTTGTGAGCGGGGTAACAGCAGGGGGAGGGTTAAGCAGAGGGATTATGGGCGGCCGGTTCTACCGGTAAATCGTTACGCGCCCCCCATTCGCTCCATGCACCGTCATACAATGCGACGTTAGAAACGCCCAGTGTGGCAAGCGCCAGCACAACCACCGCCGCCGTGACGCCTGAGCCGCAGCTGGCGATAATGGGGCGGTCAAAGCTTACGCCGTGGCTGAAGAAAATAGCATCCAGTTCGTCGGTAGTTTTCAGTTCACCGTCACGAACCAGTTCTGTCCACGGTACGTTAAGCGCACCAGGCACATGGCCACGCTTGAGGCCCGGACGCGGCTCGTCAACTTCGGCATTAAAACGCGCAGCCGGTCGGGCATCGACGATCTGCGCCGTTTTTTCATGACTGGCCAGCAGTACGTCGGTAACGCGCACAACCGCTTCAGGCGTAAATGCCACGTTAAATTCACCTTCCGGTAAATCCTCATTTCCTTCTTGGAGCATTAGCTCATCGCGCTGCCAGCCAGCCAGACCGCCCGCCAGAATGGAGACATTCTCGACACCAAATGTCCGCAGCATCCACCATGCGCGTGGCGCGGAAAACAGGTTGCCATCATCGTAGACAACCAGGTGTTTATCCTGATGAACGCCCAATTCGCGCATCGCTACGGCAAAGGCTTCCGGTCGCGGCATCATATGCGGTAGCGGTGACGTATGGTCGGAAAGCGCTTCAATATCAAAAAAGACTGCGCCAGGAATATGGCCCGCGCGATACTCCTCGCCAACATCGCGATCTTCCTGTCCTGGAGGTGCCATCCGGGCATCAAGAATTTGTATTTCCGGGTCGTCAATGTGTTCGGCAAGCCAGTCGGCAGCGACAAAAAAGGCGGTGGTCATAGGCATCTCCATTTTTACCAGGTTTTGGCAAATTGTCGGATGTTTAGTGCAATGCGACAAGTAAAAGAGGCTGATTTGTCAGGCGAATCCACATTAATCACGAAAAATAGGACAACCTGGAACAGTTACTGGCTTCCACAGCCGAAAATCTGACGCATAATAGTTGTTCTACGTAGCTAACGGGCCACTACGGCCAGGGATGAAAAATGAAACATTTACGCGTAGCGGCCTGTATGCTGATGCTGGCACTGGTTGGGTGCGATAATAATAACGAAAAATCACCGACGGCTGCGAAGCCTGATGCGCCTGCACCGCAGACTGCGCCAGCAAAAGATAAGGCCCAATTACAAAAGCTGATTCAGCAAAGCCAGGGCAAGTCGCTGACGTTGCTTGATGCCTCCGAGGTCCAACTCGACGGCGCGGCAACGCTTGTTTTGACCTTTTCCATTCCCCTCGATCCGGAACAAGATTTTTCTCGCGTAGTGCACGTTGTTGATAAAAAAAGCGGCAAAGTGGATGGTGCCTGGGAGCTGGCGCCAAATCTAAAAGAGCTACGCTTACGCCATCTCGAACCTAACCGGGAACTGGTGGTTACCATTGAGCGTGATTTGCTGGCGCTGAATAAAGCGACGTTCGCTATCGATTATGAAAAAAACATTACCACCCGCGACGTCCAGCCAAGCGTAGGGTTCGCTAGTCGCGGCTCGCTGCTGCCGGGAAAAGTGATTGAAGGGTTACCGGTGATGGCCCTTAACGTTAATAGCGTGGATGTGAACTTCTTTCGCGTGAAGCCTGAATCGCTCGGTGCGTTTGTCAGCCAGTGGGAATACCGTAATTCGTTGTCAAACTGGGAGTCAGACAATCTGCTGAAAATGGCGGAGCTGGTTTATACCGGACGCTTTGACCTCAATCCTGAGCGTAACACCCGAGAGAAGCTGCTACTGCCACTGAGCGATATCAAGCCGTTGCAGCAAGCAGGCGTTTACATTGCGGTGATGAATCAGGCCGGACACTATAACTACAGCAATGCTGCTACGCTGTTTACGCTCAGTGACATTGGTGTCTCTGCGCACCGTTACCACAATCAACTGGATGTCTTTACGCAGAGTCTGGAAAACGGCGCTGCGCAGCAGGGTATTGAGGTCACGTTACTCAACGAAAAAGGGCAGACGCTGGCGCAGGCTACCAGCGACGCGCAGGGTCACGTCAAGCTGGAAACCGATAAAGACGCGGCCTTATTGCTGGCCCGCAAAGACGGGCAAACCACGCTGCTGGACCTGAAGCTCCCGGCGTTGGATCTGGCTGAATTTGATATTGCCGGCGCGCCGGGATACAGCAAGCAGTTCTTTATGTTTGGCCCCCGAGACCTCTATCGCCCTGGCGAAACGGTGATCCTCAACGGATTACTGCGAGATAGCGACGGCAAAACGCTGCCTGACCAGCCGGTGAAGCTGGAGGTCGTTAAGCCCGACGGACAGGTGTTACGCTCGGTAGTGAGCCAACCGGAAAACGGTCTGTATCGCTTTAGCTGGCCGCTGGACAGCAGCGCGCCAACCGGCATGTGGCATATTCGTGCCAATACTGGCGACAACCAGTCGCGGATGTGGGATTTCCACGTCGAAGATTTCATGCCTGAGCGGATGGCGCTCAATCTCACCGCCAATAAGATGCCGCTGGCTCCAACTGATGAAGTGAAGTTCTCGGTGGTGGGCTACTACCTGTACGGCGCGCCCGCCAACGGCAATGCTCTGCAAGGGCAGCTTTTCCTGCGCCCGTTGCGGGAAGCGGTACAGGCATTACCGGGGTTCCAGTTTGGTAATATTGCCGAAGAAAATCTTTCTCGCAGCCTCGATGAGGTTCAGTTGACGCTGGATGACCACGGTCGCGGCGAAGTGGCTACCAACAGCCAATGGCAGGAGACGCATTCTCCGTTACAGGTGATTCTGCAAGCCAGCCTGCTGGAGTCGGGTGGCCGTCCGGTGACGCGTCGGGTTGAACAAGCCATCTGGCCTGCGGATACGCTGCCAGGTATTCGTCCGCAGTTTGCGGCGAAAGCCGTTTATGACTACCGCACCGATACCACCGTCAATCAGCCTGGCGTTGATGAAAACAGCAATGCCGCTTTTGATATTGTGTATGCCGATGCGCAAGGCGAGAAAAAAGCGGTGTCCGGTTTACAGGTGCGTTTGATCCGTGAACGCCGTGATTATTACTGGAACTGGTCTGAAGGCGAGGGCTGGCAATCGCAGTTCGATCAAAAAGATCTGGTTGAGGGTGAGCAGACCCTGGATCTTAAAGCCGATGAGACCGGTAAAGTCAGCTTCCCTGTCGAGTGGGGTGCCTATCGCCTGGAAGTGAAAGCTCCGAATGATGCGGTGAGCAGCGTGCGCTTCTGGGCTGGTTATAGCTGGCAGGATAACAGCGACGGCAGCGGGGCAGTGCGTCCCGATCGCGTGACCCTGAAACTGGATAAACCCGGCTATCGTCCCGGCGATACCATGAAGCTACACATTGCCGCACCCGCTGCTGGCAAAGGTTACGCGATGGTGGAGTCCAGCGAAGGCCCGCTGTGGTGGCAAGAGATAGACGTACCGACGGATGGTCTTGATATCTCCATCCCGGTCGATAAAACCTGGAATCGCCATGACTTGTATCTCAGCGCGCTGGTGGTTCGTCCTGGCGACAAGTCTCGTTCGGCAACGCCAAAACGGGCAGTCGGCTTACTGCATTTGCCGTTAGGCGATGAAAACCGTCGTCTGGCGCTGGCGCTGGAAAGTCCGGCGAAAATGCGACCAAATCAGCCGTTGACCGTCAAGATTAAAGCCAGCGTTAAAAATGGCGACGTGCCAAAACAGGTTAACGTGCTGGTCTCAGCCGTTGACAGCGGGGTGTTGAACATTACCGATTACGCCACGCCGGATCCGTGGCAGGCGTTTTTCGGGCAAAAACGCTATGGCGCGGATATTTATGATATTTACGGCCAGGTGATCGAAGGGCAAGGACGTCTGGCGGCGCTGCGCTTTGGTGGTGATGGCGATGAGTTAAAACGCGGCGGCAAGCCACCGGTTAATCACGTCAATATTGTGGCGCAACAGGCGCTGCCGGTGACGCTTAACGAGCAGGGCGAAGGTACGGTGACGTTACCAATTGGTGATTTCAACGGCGAGCTGCGGGTAATGGCGCAAGCCTGGACGGCGGATGACTTTGGCAGTAGCGAAAGCAAAGTGATTGTCGCCGCGCCGGTAATTACTGAACTGAACATGCCGCGCTTTCTGGCGGGGGGCGATACCTCGCGCCTGACGCTGGACGTGACCAACCTGACTGACAAACCGCAAACGCTGATTATTAATCTCGCGGCCAGCGGTTTACTGGAGCTGATGGGGCAAGATCCCGCCCCGGTGAATCTGGCGCCAGGCGTACGGACTACGCTGTTTATTCCGGTGCGTGCGCGGGAGGGCTTTGGCGATGGCGAAATTCAGGCGCAAATTAGCGGTCTGAATCTACCGGGTGAAACGCTGCCTGTTCAGCATAAACAGTGGAAAATTGGCGTGCGACCGGCGTTCCCGGCGCAAACTGTTAATTACGGCGTCGCACTTCAGCCGGGCGCAACCTGGCAGCTTCCGGGCGAAGAACTGACGAATTTCTCTCCTGTGACGATGCAAGGACAACTGCTGTTCAGCGGTAAGCCACCGCTGAATCTGGCGCGCTATATCCGTGAACTGAAAGCTTACCCTTACGGTTGCCTCGAGCAAACGGCGAGCGGGTTGTTCCCATCCTTATACACCAATGCCGCGCAGTTGAAGGCGTTAGGTATCGCGGGCGACAGTGATGAAAAACGCCGTGCGGCAGTAGAGATTGGCATCTCTCGTTTACTGCAAATGCAGCGTGATAACGGCGGTTTTGCGCTGTGGGATAAGAACGGGTCGGAAGAGTACTGGCTGACCGCGTATGTGATGGATTTCCTCGTTCGTGCGAATGAACAAGGCTATAGCGTTCCGGCAGAGGTGATTAACCGGGGTAACGAGCGGCTGCTGCGCTATTTGCAGGATCCGGGCATGATGTCGATTCGCTATACCGACGACGCATCAGCAAGCCGGTTTGCCGTACAGGCCTACGCCGCGCTGGTGCTGGCTCGTCAGCAGAAAGCCCCGCTCGGCGCGCTGCGTGAGATCTGGGAGCGTCGTGCGCAGGCGGCTTCCGGTTTACCGCTGTTGCAACTGGGGATAGCGCTGAAAAACATGGGCGACGCCAACCGCAGTGAACAAGCGTTGACGCTGGCGCTGAATACGCCACGTCGCGATGCGCAGCAGTGGATGGCGGATTACGGCAGTCAGCTACGTGACAACGCGCTGATGCTGGCATTGTTGGAAGAGAACAAGCTTAAACCTGACGTGCAGAATACGCTGCTGAACACTTTGTCAGAACAGGCCTTTGGGCAGCGCTGGCTCTCTACTCAGGAAAACAATGCGCTGTTCCTTGCCGCGCGTACGTTGCAGGACTTGCCTGGCTCGTGGCAGGCGCAAACGTCACTCTCTGAACAGGCGTTAGCCGGGGAGAAATCACAAACGCGTAATCTGGATGCTGACGCGCTGTCTACGCTGAACGTCACCAATACCGGTAATCTGCCGCTGTGGCTGCGTCTGGATGTGAGTGGTTACCCGCAAACCTCGCCGACGCCTGCCAGCAACGTCCTGCACATTGAGCGTCAGATCCTGGGGCTCGACGGGAACAGCAAAGCGCTGGATTCTCTGCGCAGCGGTGAGCTGGTACTGGTCTGGCTGGAGGTAAAAGCCAGCCAGAACGTACCGGATGCGCTGGTGGTTGACTTACTGCCAGCCGGCCTGGAGCTGGAAAACCAGAATCTGGCCAACGGCAGCGCCAGCCTGCAGGACAGCGGCAGCGAGGTAGCGAATTTGCTCAATCAGATGCAGCAGGCGGATATCCAGCACGTTGAGTTCCGTGACGATCGCTTTGTCGCCGCGGTAGCGGTCAACGAAGGGCAGCCGGTGACGCTGGTCTATCTGGCGCGGGCGGTAACGCCGGGGACCTATCAGGTTCCTGTGCCGCAGGTGGAGTCAATGTATGTTCCGCAGTGGCGCGCGACCGGTGCGACAGAGGGGCTTTTGATTGTCAGACCGTAAATGATGCGCGGGTTGGGGAAACGCGGCTGCTGGCTCTGGCTGGCAGCCGTTGCGCTATTGCTGGTAATGGGGGGTTGGGCGGCAGATAAAATCTGGCCGCTGCCGCTTCACGAAGTCGATCCGGCACGTGTCGTGGTGGCTTACGATGGTACGCCGCTATGGCGCTTCGCCGACGCGGACGGTATCTGGCGTTATCCGGTGACTATTGATGAGGTGTCCCCCCGTTACCTTGAGGCGTTAATCAACTACGAAGACCGCTGGTTCTGGAAACATCCCGGCGTCAATCCGTTTTCAGTGCTGCGCGCGGCATGGCAGGACCTCTCCTCAGGTCGCGTCGTTTCAGGCGGCAGTACGCTCACCATGCAGGTCGCACGATTGCTCGATCCCCACCCGCGAACTTTCGGCGGCAAGTTCCGCCAGCTCTGGCGTGCATTGCAGCTGGAATGGCATCTTTCTAAGCGCGACATCCTGACGCTATATCTTAACCGTGCGCCGTTTGGCGGCACGCTGCAGGGCGTGGGTGCTGCGAGCTGGGCCTACCTTGGTAAATCTCCCGCACAGTTGAGTTATTCCGATGCCGCGCTGCTGGCCGTGTTGCCGCAGGCACCGAGCCGTCTGCGCCCGGACCGCTGGCCGGATCGCGCTGAAGCGGCGCGCAATAAAGTGCTTGAGCGCATGGCGACGCAGGGCGTTTGGCCTGCCAGACAGGTGCAGGAGTCACGCGAAGAACCGGTCTGGCTGGCGCCCAGACAAATGCCGCAGTTAGCGCCGTTATTCTCGCGCATGATGCTGGGAAAAAGCCGGAGCGATAAAATCGTGACCACCCTTGACGCCGGATTGCAGCGCCAACTGGAAGAGCTGGCGCAAAACTGGAAGGGCCGCTTACCTGCGCGCAGTTCGCTGGCGATGATTGTGGTCGATCACACGGATATGAGCGTGCGTGGCTGGGTGGGGTCGGTAGATATGAATGACGACTCCCGCTTTGGCCATGTGGATATGGTGAATGCGATCCGCTCGCCGGGCTCGGTGCTGAAGCCGTTTATCTATGGTCTGGCGCTGGATGACGGATTAATTCATCCTGCTTCATTGTTGCAGGATGTGCCGCGTCGAACCGGAGATTATCGACCAGGGAATTTTGACAGTGGTTTTCATGGCCCGGTCAGTATGAGCGAAGCGCTGGTGCGCTCGCTGAATTTACCCGCCGTGCAGGTACTTGAAGCCTATGGCCCGAAGCGTTTTGCCGCATCGTTACGTAACGTTGGCTTACCGCTGTATCTGCCCGCTGGTGCCGCACCGAATCTGTCGCTGATTTTGGGCGGGGCAGGGGCCAGACTGGAAGACATGGCGGCGGCGTACAGTGCCTTTGCCCGTCAGGGAAAAGCGGGAAAACTGCGCCTGCAGCCAGACGATCCACTGCTGGAGCGTCCGTTGATGTCGGTAGGCGCGGCGTGGATTATTCGCCGCATTATGGCTGACGAAGCGCAACCGCTGCCGGATAACGCGCTGAGCAGAGTGGTTCCGCTGGCGTGGAAAACGGGTACCAGTTATGGCTATCGCGATGCGTGGGCGATTGGCGTTAACGCCCGTTATGTGATGGGTATCTGGACCGGCAGACCCGACGGTACGCCGGTGGTGGGCCAGTTTGGTTTTGCCAGCGCCGTGCCGCTGCTCAATCAGGTCAATAATCTTTTGCTCTCTCGCGGGACAAATCAGCCGGAGGATCCGCGCCCTGAATCCGTTAGCCGCGGCGTAGTGTGCTGGCCGGGCGGGCAGTCACTTGCGCCCGGAGACAGTAACTGTCGACGCCGTCTGGCAACCTGGCTGCTGGACGGCAGCCAGCCGCCCACGTTGTTATTGCCCGAACAGGAGGGCGTGAGTGGCATTCGTTTCCCCGTCTGGCTGGATGATGAAGGCAAACGTGTGGCGGCGGATTGCCCGCAGGCGCGCGAACAAACGTTAATCGTCTGGCCTTTACCGCTGGAGCCATGGCTGCCGGAGTCAGAGCGCCGTGGGGCGAGATTACCGCCGGTTTCTGCCACGTGTCCGCCGCTGGGGCAGGATGCTTCGCTGCCGTTGCAGTTGACAGGGGTTCGTGATGGCGCGATCGTGAAGCGTTTACCCGGCTCTGCGCTGGCCTCATTGCCGGTACAAACCAGCGGTGGGACTGGCGATCGCTGGTGGTTTCTTAACGGTGAACGGCTGGATGAACGCGGACGCCGTCTTACGCTACGGCTGGCGACCAAAGGGGATTATCAACTGCTGGTGATGGATGACGCCGGACAGGTGGCGACGGTGAGATTTTCGTTGCAGTAGACCACCAGGTGACTTTTGTTGCTAAAATTCATCTTATTTTAAAGAAATGTTATCTTCGTCAATAGTCAATTGCCGGGATGCTCTTTATAATCCGCGCCAGGTAAACAACAACAAAACATCTTTTTCAGAGGTAATCATGGCTATTGAACGTACTTTTTCCATCATCAAACCAAACGCGGTGGCAAAAAACGTTATTGGGAGCATCTTTGCGCGCTTTGAAGCAGCAGGGTTCAAAATTGTCGGTACTAAAATGCTGCACCTGACCGTTGAGCAGGCGCGTGGCTTCTATGCTGAGCATGATGGTAAGCCGTTCTTTGACGGTCTGGTTGAATTCATGACCTCCGGTCCGATCGTTGTTTCTGTTCTGGAAAGCGAAAATGCCGTGCAGCGTCACCGTGATCTGCTGGGTGCAACCAACCCGGCGAATGCGCTGGCGGGTACTCTGCGTGCAGACTACGCTGATAGCTTCACCGAGAACGGTACTCACGGTTCCGACTCCGTTGAATCTGCCGCGCGTGAAATCGCCTATTTCTTCGGTGAAGGCGAGGTTTGCCCGCGCACGCGCTAATCTCCTGCGTCTTTCACATCGCATCGTTTTCTATGCTTTCGGGGAGGCTCGAACGTGCCGCTTTCCTGCGATGCGAAATCCTTTGGAGAGGAATTAGCGATTTACATATTATTTTCGCTAATGCTTCGTGCAAACGTGGCATCCCTGCGCCAGACTTTGTACAATGCAACGCCCCGGAAGAGCAGAACGCTTGCCGGGGCGTTTCTTTTTAACCCTCCACGGGCCACAACGTGTAACAACGAGGCCGGAAAAAATTATGTCTGAATTAGTTAACACCTCTGAAGTCGTCATTCCTGCGGTTCCAAATAAAAATGGAAAAATCAACCTGCTGGATCTGAACCGTCAGCAAATGCGCGAATTCTTCAAAGATATGGGTGAAAAACCGTTTCGTGCCGATCAGGTCATGAAGTGGATGTACCACTATTGCAGCGACAACTTTGATGACATGACTGACATCAATAAGGTGCTGCGTAACAAGCTGAAAGAAGTGGCTGAAATTCGCGCCCCGGAAGTGGTGGAAGAGCAGCGTTCTTCTGACGGTACGATCAAATGGGCCATCGCGGTTGGCGATCAGCGCGTAGAAACCGTGTATATCCCGGAAGACGATCGCGCGACCCTGTGTGTTTCTTCACAGGTCGGTTGTGCATTAGAGTGTAAATTCTGCTCTACGGCGCAACAGGGCTTTAACCGTAACCTGCGGGTGTCGGAAATCATTGGTCAGGTCTGGCGTGCGGCGAAAATCGTTGGCGCGGTGAAAGCAACGGGCGTGCGTCCTATCACTAACGTGGTGATGATGGGGATGGGCGAGCCGCTGCTCAACCTGACCAACGTGGTGCCAGCGATGGAAATCATGCTGGATGACTTCGGTTTTGGGCTGTCAAAGCGTCGCGTCACGCTCTCCACCTCAGGCGTTGTCCCTGCGCTGGATAAGCTGGGCGATATGATTGATGTCGCGCTGGCGATTTCTCTGCATGCGCCGAACGATGAAATTCGTGACGAAATTGTACCTATCAACAAAAAGTACAATATCGAAACATTTCTTGGCGCGGTTCGTCGTTATCTGGAGAAGTCCAACGCTAACCAGGGTCGTGTGACCATTGAGTATGTGATGTTAGATCACATCAATGATGGTACTGAACACGCGCATCAGTTGGCAGAGCTGCTGAAAGATACGCCGTGTAAGATTAACCTGATCCCGTGGAACCCGTTCCCAGGCGCGCCGTATGGCCGTAGCTCTAACAGCCGTATCGATCGTTTCTCCAAAGTGTTGATGAGCTATGGTTTCACTACCATCGTGCGTAAAACACGTGGCGATGACATCGATGCAGCCTGCGGTCAGTTGGCGGGTGACGTTATCGACCGTACTAAGCGTACTCTGCGTAAGCGTATGCAGGGCGACGCTATCGATATCAAGACCGTTTGATGTTGAGTGCACTACGGTATAATTCATGTACCGTAGTGCAACGTAAGCCAAATGAGGTTCTTTGTTGTTTTCGTGAGGTCAATAATAACGGTGCGTTTTTGTCGACTTTAAGGCAGTATGTAGCGGCGCAACAAGCCTTTAGCCCTCAGGTTTACGTTGTTTTGTCTTTGATAGTCTGACCGTTTTATACTGTCTGACGAAGGTTAACTGACCAGATGTTTCGCGGTGTGGGTGAGCATTGTGGCTCGCCGGCATCAGAACCCAAATTTACGCAGCTGTAGCGAATGAATACTGAAGCCACGCACGACAAAAATGAAGCACTATCCACCGGCGTTCGTCTGCGCAATGCCCGTGAACAACTCGGATTCAGCCAGCAGGCAGTCGCGGAGCGACTTTGCCTGAAGGTCTCCACGGTACGTGATATTGAAGAAGATAAGGCACCAGCCGATCTCGCTTCAACATTCCTGCGCGGGTATATCCGTTCTTATGCGCGTCTGGTGCATATTCCTGAAGAAGAACTGTTGCCAGGGCTGGAAAAACAGGCTCCGATTCGCCCAGCCAAAGTCGCACCGATGCAGAGCTTCTCGCTCGGTAAGCGTCGTAAGAAACGTGACGGCTGGTTAATGACCTTTACCTGGCTGGTGCTGTTTGTCGTTGTCGGACTGACGGGAGCCTGGTGGTGGCAGAACCATAAGGCGCAGCAGGAAGAGATCACCACCATGGCCGATCAATCCTCCGCTGAGCTGAATGCCGGTAAAGATGGTGCGCAGAACGTACCGTTAGATACCAGCGCCGCAGCGGGCCAGGATACTACCCCGGCTCCAGACGATGGCGCGGTGGCGGACGCAGCGCCTACGCCAGATGTTGCTGCAACCCCGGCACCTGCCGCTGATGCGCAGCAGAATGCCGTTGTGGCACCTTCTCAGGCTAACGTCGATACCGCAACTGCTGCGCCAGCTACCGCGGCGCCGCTGCCGACTGACCAGGCGGGTGTCACTACCCCTGCCGCCGATCCTAACGCACTGGTAATGAACTTTACTGCCGATTGCTGGCTGGAAGTGACCGATGCGACCGGAAAAAAACTGTTCAGTGGTATGCAGCGTAAGGACGGCAATCTGAATCTGACGGGTCAGGCACCGTACAAACTGAAAATTGGCGCTCCGGCGGCAGTGCAGATTCAGTTCCAGGGTAAACCTGTCGATCTGAGTCGTTTTATCAGAACTAACCAGGTTGCGCGTCTGACCGTTAATGCCGAACAATCACCGGCTCAGTAACAGACGGCAATGCGGGAGATTTTTTAATGCATAACCAGGCTCCAATTCAACGTAGAAAATCGACACGCATTTACGTTGGGAATGTGCCGATCGGCGATGGCGCGCCCATCGCCGTACAGTCTATGACCAATACGCGTACCACAGATGTGGAAGCGACGGTTAATCAGATCAAAGCGCTGGAACGCGTCGGCGCAGATATTGTTCGTGTCTCTGTACCGACAATGGATGCCGCAGAAGCGTTCAAGCTTATCAAACAGCAGGTTAATGTCCCGCTGGTTGCCGATATTCACTTCGACTATCGTATCGCGCTGAAGGTGGCGGAATACGGCGTCGATTGCCTGCGTATCAACCCAGGCAATATCGGTAATGAAGAGCGTATTCGCATGGTAGTGGACTGCGCTCGTGATAAAAATATTCCTATCCGTATCGGCGTCAACGCCGGATCGCTGGAAAAAGATCTGCAGGAAAAATACGGTGAACCGACGCCGCAGGCGCTGCTGGAATCCGCTATGCGCCATGTGGATCACCTCGATCGTCTGAACTTCGATCAATTCAAAGTCAGCGTTAAAGCGTCTGACGTTTTCCTCGCCGTAGAATCCTATCGCCTGCTGGCGAAACAGATCGATCAACCGCTGCATTTGGGGATCACCGAAGCCGGTGGCGCACGCAGTGGGGCGGTAAAATCAGCGATCGGTTTAGGATTGCTGTTGTCCGAAGGGATCGGCGATACGCTGCGTGTCTCTCTGGCGGCGGATCCGGTGGAAGAGATCAAAGTTGGCTTCGATATCCTGAAATCGCTGCGCATTCGTGCCCGCGGGATCAACTTTATCGCCTGCCCAACCTGCTCGCGTCAGGAGTTCGACGTTATCGGTACGGTTAACGCGCTGGAACAACGTCTGGAAGATATCATTACGCCAATGGATGTTTCGATCATCGGCTGCGTGGTGAACGGTCCTGGCGAAGCGCTGGTTTCTACGCTGGGCGTCACGGGTGGTAACAAGAAAAGCGGTCTGTATGAAGACGGCGTGCGTAAGGATCGACTCGATAACGACGATATGATTACGCAGCTTGAAGCCCGCATTCGCGCCAAAGCGAGTATCCTGGACGAAGCGCGTCGTATTGACGTGCAGCAGCTTGAAAAATAACAACGTGATGGGAAGCGGCGTGCTTCCCGTGTATGATTGAACCCGCATGGCGCCCGCATTGTTCGGGTTAGCGCTGAGGGTTCATTTTTATATTCATAAAGAGAATAAACGTGGCAAAAAACATTCAAGCCATTCGCGGCATGAACGATTATCTGCCTGGCGAAACCGCCATCTGGCAGCGCATTGAAGGCACTCTCAAAAACGTGCTCGGCAGCTACGGTTACAGTGAAATCCGCTTGCCGATTGTAGAGCAGACCCCGTTATTCAAACGCGCGATCGGTGAAGTCACCGACGTGGTTGAAAAAGAGATGTATACCTTTGAGGACCGTAATGGCGACAGCCTGACGTTGCGTCCTGAAGGGACTGCGGGCTGCGTACGCGCCGGCATCGAACATGGTCTCCTGTACAATCAGGAACAGCGTCTGTGGTATATCGGGCCGATGTTCCGCCACGAACGTCCGCAAAAAGGGCGCTATCGTCAATTCCATCAGCTGGGTGTCGAAGTGTTTGGCCTGCAAGGCCCGGACATCGATGCTGAACTGATTATGCTGACGGCTCGCTGGTGGCGCGCGCTGGGTATTTCTCAGCATGTCAGCCTTGAGCTGAACTCAATTGGTTCGCTTGAAGCCCGCGCTAACTACCGTGATGCGCTGGTCGCCTACCTGGAACAGCACAAAGAGAAACTGGACGAAGACTGCAAGCGCCGTATGTACACTAACCCGCTGCGCGTTCTCGACTCCAAAAACCCGGAAGTACAGGCGCTGCTCAACGACGCACCTGCGCTGGGCGACTATCTTGATGACGACTCTCGCGAGCACTTTGCGGGCCTGTGCAAACTGCTGGAGTCCGCAGGTATTGCCTATACCGTCAATCAGCGTCTGGTTCGTGGTCTTGATTATTACAACCGCACCGTATTTGAGTGGGTCACCAGCAGCCTGGGCTCTCAGGGTACCGTGTGTGCCGGTGGGCGTTACGACGGTCTGGTAGAGCAACTTGGCGGTCGCGCAACGCCGGCCGTGGGCTTTGCCATGGGTCTGGAACGACTTGTTTTGTTAGTTCAGGCAGTTAATCCGGAATTTAACGCAGATCCTGTTGTCGATATATACCTGGTCGCTTCGGGGGCGGATACGCAGTCGGTGGCAATGCGGCTTGCAGAACGTCTGCGCGATGAAGTTCCTGGTGTGAAACTGATGACAAACCACGGTGGCGGCAACTTTAAGAAACAGTTCGCCCGCGCCGACAAGTGGGGCGCCCGCGTTGCACTGGTACTGGGCGAGTCCGAAGTGGCTGACGGTACTGTTGTAGTGAAGGATTTGCGCTCTGGTGAGCAAACGGCAGTAGCGCAGGATAGCGTTGCCGCGCATTTGCGCACTCTACTGGGCTAAGGAGAAGGACAGCGTGGAAATTTACGAGAACGAAAACGACCAGATTGACGCAGTAAAACGCTTCTTTGCTGAAAACGGCAAAGCGCTGGCTGTTGGGGTCATTTTAGGGGTTGGCGCGCTGGTTGGCTGGCGTTACTGGACCAGCCATCAGACGGAGTCCGCACGCTCTGCTTCTCTGGCATATCAAAATACGGTGACTGCGGTTAGCGCGGGTAAACCGGATAGCCTTCCTGCTGCAGAGAAATTTGCCGCAGAAAACAAAAATACCTACGGCGCGTTAGCTTCACTGGAACTGGCGCAGCAGTTTGTTGACCAAAATGAACTTGAGAAAGCCGCAAGCCAGCTGCAACAAGGCTTAGCAGCGACCAGCGATGAGAATCTCAAAGCGGTGATTAACCTGCGTCTGGCTCGTGTTCAGGTTCAGCTTAAACAGGCTGATACCGCGCTGAAAACACTCGACACCATTAAAGGTGAAGGGTGGACGGCCATTGTTGCCGACCTGCGCGGTGAAGCATTGCTGAGCAAAGGCGACAAACAAGGTGCGCGTAGCGCATGGGAAGCGGGCGTGAAAAGCGATGCCTCTCCTGCTCTGAGCGAAATGATGCAGATGAAAATCAATAATTTGTCCATCTGAGAGGGACCCGATGCAATTGCGTAAATTACTTCTGCCAGGGCTGCTTTCCGTTACCCTATTGAGCGGCTGTTCACTGTTTAGTGGCGAAGAAGATGTCGTTAAGATGTCCCCATTACCGGTGGTTGAAAACCAGTTTACTCCGTCTACGGACTGGAGCACCTCTGTAGGTAACGGTATTGGTGATTTCTATTCCAATCTTCATCCTGCGCTGGCGGATAACGTTGTCTATGCAGCCGATCGCGCCGGCGTCGTTAAGGCGTTGAATGCGGACGACGGCAAAGAAGTCTGGTCTGTTAATCTGGGTGAGAAAGACGGCTGGTTCTCCCGCGCATCTGCACAGCTTTCTGGCGGTGTAACCGTGTCCGGTGGCCATGTTTACATTGGCAGCGAAAAAGCGCAGGTTTATGCGCTGAACACCAGCGATGGTACCACCGCATGGCAGACGAAAGTTGCCGGTGAAGCGCTGTCTCGTCCTGTTGTGAGCGATGGCGTGGTATTAATCCACACCAGTAACGGTCAGTTGCAGGCCTTGAACGAAGCTGACGGCGCTATCAAATGGACCGTTAACCTCGACATGCCTTCTCTGTCTCTGCGCGGCGAATCTGCCCCAGCGACCGCCTTTGGCGCAGCTATCGTTGGCGGTGATAACGGCCGCGTAAGCGCCGTGCTGATGCAGCAGGGCCAGATGATTTGGCAGCAGCGTATTTCTCAGGCGACAGGTCCAACGGAAATCGATCGTCTGAGCGACGTTGATACCACGCCGGTTATCGTCAATGGCGTTGTCTACGCGCTGGCTTATAATGGTAACCTGACGGCGCTGGATCTGCGCAGCGGCCAGATCATGTGGAAACGTGAACTGGGTTCAGTGAATGATTTCATCGTCGACGGTAACCGTATCTACCTGGTTGACCAGAACGACCGTGTACTGGCGCTGACCACCGACGGCGGCGTGACGCTTTGGACGCAAAGCGATCTGCTGCACCGTCTGTTGACGTCCCCGGTATTGTATAACGGCAATCTGGTCGTGGGTGATAGCGAAGGCTACCTGCACTGGATTAACGTTGACGATGGCCGCTTTGTCGCCCAGCAGAAAGTTGACAGCTCTGGTTTCCTGACCGAGCCGGTCTCTGCTGATGGTAAACTGCTGATCCAGGCGAAAGACGGTACGCTGTACTCTATTACGCGTTAATCGTCCCGGCCGCTCGCTTTGAAAAACGGCTCCTGGTGCAGGGGCCGTTTTACTGTTTTTAACAACGGCGCAAAAAATGTGCCCGTTGTCTGATGATTTATTAAATGAGGCTTTAAACATGGTACCTGTGGTCGCGCTTGTCGGGCGCCCTAACGTTGGCAAATCCACGTTATTTAACCGTCTAACTCGCACCCGAGATGCGCTGGTTGCGGATTTCCCGGGTCTGACTCGTGACCGTAAGTACGGTCGTGCGGAAATTGAAGGCCGCGAGTTTATCTGTATTGATACCGGCGGTATTGATGGCACCGAAGACGGTGTAGAAACCCGCATGGCGGAACAGTCGCTGTTGGCGATCGAAGAAGCGGACGTTGTGCTGTTCATGGTAGATGCGCGTGCTGGCCTGATGCCTGCGGATGAAGCCATTGCGAAACATCTGCGTTCGCGCCAGAAACCGACGTTCCTGGTAGCCAACAAAACTGACGGACTCGATCCTGATCAGGCGGTCGTCGATTTCTACTCGCTGGGTCTGGGTGAAATTTATCCGATCGCGGCATCCCATGGTCGTGGCGTTCTCAGCCTGCTGGAGCATGTTCTGCTGCCGTGGATGGATGACGTTGCTCCTCAGGAAGAAGTGGATGAAGATGCAGAATATTGGGCGCAACTGGAAGCCGAAGAGAACGGCGAAGAAGAGCCTGAAGATGACTTCAATCCGCAGGACCTGCCGATCAAACTGGCGATTGTTGGTCGCCCGAACGTAGGTAAGTCCACGCTTACTAACCGTATTCTCGGCGAAGACCGCGTAGTGGTTTACGACATGCCGGGGACCACGCGTGACAGTATTTATATCCCGATGCAACGCGATGAGCGCGAATATGTGCTCATCGATACCGCGGGCGTGCGTAAGCGCGGCAAAATTACCGAAGCAGTAGAAAAATTCTCAGTTATCAAAACGCTGCAGGCGATTGAAGATGCCAACGTGGTGATGCTGGTGATTGATGCGCGCGAAGGTATTTCCGATCAGGACCTGTCGCTGCTGGGCTTTATCCTCAATAGTGGGCGTTCACTTGTTATTGTGGTCAACAAGTGGGATGGCCTGACGCAGGAAGTGAAAGAGCAGGTCAAAGAGACTTTGGACTTCCGTCTGGGCTTTATTGATTTTGCGCGTGTACACTTCATCTCTGCGCTGCACGGCAGCGGCGTGGGTAATCTGTTTGAATCGGTCCGCGAAGCGTATGACAGCTCTACCCGTCGCGTCAGCACCGCGATGCTGACGCGCATTATGACTATGGCGGCAGAAGATCATCAGCCGCCGCTGGTGCGTGGTCGTCGTGTGAAGCTGAAATATGCCCACGCCGGTGGTTATAACCCACCAATCGTGGTGATTCACGGCAACCAGGTCAAAGACCTGCCGGATTCCTACAAGCGCTATCTGATGAACTATTTCCGTAAGTCTTTGGATGTGATGGGGACGCCGATCCGCATTCAGTTCAAAGAAGGGGAAAACCCGTTTGCGAACAAGCGTAATACGCTGACGCCGACGCAGATGCGCAAACGTAAGCGTTTGATAAAACACATCAAAAAAAGCAAGTAACCGTTGCTGATGCTGATAAAAACCCGTGCTTGTCGCGGGTTTTTTTTCGAAGTTTCATCGCCAGCCTCAGCCCGTGCGATGTCAATCACTATTCATTTTTTACCAAGTTTAAATCTAAGAAAGTAGACATTTGTCGAGTTTTCATCTTAAAGTCCGGGGGCTGGTACTAGACAAAACTAGCCTTAGGTTATCAAATGGTTAAATAAATTTTCGCCGCATGTAAAAAATCGGTCAGATACGTAACTGGCTGGCGTACATCGCGGTGTTTACACACACGACGACATAACTTTCGGGAGAATTATGCAATCCTCTGTTAATCAAAAAGAAAGCCGAACTTTCTTCGGCCATCCTTATCCGCTCGGCTCGCTGTTCTTCACAGAGATGTGGGAGCGCTTCTCGTTTTATGGTATTCGCCCGTTACTGATCCTGTTTATGGCTGCTACCGTTTATGACGGCGGCATGGGGCTGGCACGTGAAAATGCCTCGGCGATTGTGGGTATCTTTGCCGGTACGATGTACCTCGCTGCGCTGCCGGGTGGCTGGCTGGCGGATAACTGGCTCGGCCAACAGAAAGCGGTGTGGTACGGTTCCATCCTGATTGCCCTCGGCCATCTGTCAATTGCGCTCTCCGCCATTATGGGGAACAACCTGTTCTTTATTGGTCTGATGTTTATCGTGCTCGGTTCCGGTCTGTTTAAGACCTGTATTTCGGTCATGGTTGGCACGCTGTACAAAAAAGGCGATGCGCGTCGCGACGGCGGTTTCTCGCTGTTCTACATGGGCATCAACATGGGGTCGTTTATCGCGCCGCTGATTTCCGGCTGGCTGATTAAAACCCACGGCTGGCACTGGGGCTTTGGCATCGGTGGTATCGGGATGTTGGTGGCGTTGATCATTTTCCGTGTATTTGCCGTTCCATCAATGAAACGCTACGACAGCGAAGTGGGGCTCGACTCCACCTGGAATAGCCCGGTAGTGAAACGTAACGGTGTGGGCGCGTGGCTGCTGGCGCTGGCCGTCGGTGCGGCGGTTATCGTTACGCTGATAGCGCAGGGCGTGATTGTAATTAATCCGGTCGCGGTTGCCAGCATGCTGGTGTACGTGATTGCAGCCTCCGTTGCGCTCTACTTTATCTACCTGTTCATCTTTGCCGGTCTGAACCGTAAAGAGCGTGCCAGACTGCTGGTCTGCTTTATCCTGCTGGTTTCCGCCGCGTTCTTCTGGTCCGCGTTTGAGCAGAAGCCAACTTCGTTCAACCTGTTCGCCAACGACTACACTAACCGTATGATCGGTGATTTTGAAATCCCGGCGGTCTGGTTCCAGTCGATAAACGCGCTGTTTATTATCCTGCTGGCACCGGTATTCAGTTGGGCATGGCCGAAGCTGGCAAGCATGAATATTCGCCCGAGTAGCATCACCAAGTTTGTTATCGGTATCCTCTTTGCGGCGGCAGGCTTTGGTCTGATGATGCTGGCGGCGCAAAACGTTCTCAGTAACGGCGGGGCAGGCGTTTCTCCATTCTGGCTGGTGGGCAGTATCCTGATGCTGACGCTTGGCGAGCTGTGCCTGAGTCCGATCGGTCTGGCGACAATGACGCTGCTGGCGCCGGAAAGAATGCGCGGGCAGATGATGGGCCTGTGGTTCTGCGCCAGTGCGCTGGGCAACCTGGCCGCAGGTTTGATTGGCGGTCATGTGAAGGCTGACCAACTGGATATGCTGCCGGATCTCTTCGCACGCTGCTCGATTGCGCTGCTGATCTGTGCTGCGGTACTGATCATCCTCATTGTTCCGATTCGTCGCATGCTGGAAAATACGCAAACTAAACCGGCAACTATCGCCTGATAACACCTCGATTGTGCCGGGGCAGACGTTATGTCCCGGCTATTCAATTAACGAGGTAAGAGTATGCTGTTAGGATTTGTTGGGCTTGGTGCAGTCGTTGAAACGGCATACTTGCCCGCATTACGTAATATGTTCGGTGATACACTACGCTGTGTGGGATTTGATGTTCAACCCGCAAAGCAGCCCGCAGACGTGACACGCTGTACGTCGCTCGCTGAACTTCTTGCAATGCCGCTTGATACCCTGTTTATTACCACCGCATCCCTGCATCACCTTGATGTGCTTGAACAGGCGCTGGCGGCTCCCATCGCTCGTATCGTGGTCGAAAAGCCTATTGTCGCCACGCTTTCCCAAATTGAAAAACTGAAAACGCTGCTGGCTCAACCGGATGCTGCCAACCGCGTGCTGGCACTCGACCATTGGATGGCACGCAATGGCGCAATGCAGCTGGCGTTGGGCAAACTCGGAGCGCAGTGGCAGGGCGATAATCCGCAACAGGCACTTGTCTCTCACTTTTCACACATTGCTAAAATCGACGGTTTTTTGCAGGAACCGAGCGGGTTTAACGCTGTTGGAGAACCTATTGCGCTAAACTTTGCCACCGGTGAGCCGGATACCCGTGAGCTTCGTCATCCGGACGGTGTGATTCTGGACATTGGCACACATGTACTGGCAATGCTGCGTGAAACAGTGCGTGACCTGGGCGGTAATGACAGTATGACCTTGCAGGTGAAAAGCGCTAAAGACCGTCTGGGACGTAATATTGTAGAGGGCGACCTGACCACAGCAGAAGGAGAGGCACATCTGCAGGGACAGATTAGCGGCATTCCGCTGGACATCTGGCTGAATAAATACGCGGGGCCGGCTGGCGGACAAAAAGGCCTGCGTCTTTGTTTGCGCGATGGTCGTGTCATTAGCCATGATCGCCGTGGTGTCGAGGATGTGCTCGAATTGATTGACGGTGATGTTGTACAACGCTGGAGTCTGCCTGGTAGCGTATATGCCCATTGTCTGGCGGAGCATATTCTGGGCGCGCAAAGTCTGTTTGAACGCAGTCCACAGGAAGTGAGCCGCACGACGCAGCGCAGGCTGGAGGAAGTGGAGTGCCTGTTAACGTTACAGCAGCAGTTACGCGGGCGGCATTAAACGCATCGTGTTAAACTCAGCGCAGTAATGGATCCCTGTACTGGAGTCGCTATGTCTATTATTTGCCCGGATTGTCATGCAGAGCTGGAGCCGCAAAACGGTATGGCGCACTGTGATAACTGTAATAAAGATATTCAGTTAGAAGCGCACTGCCCGGAGTGCAATCAGCCGCTGCAGGTGCTTAAAGCCTGTGGTGCGGTGGATTATTTCTGCCAGAACGGTCATGGCCTTATCTCGAAGAAACGCGTGGCGTTTGTGCCGCTTTAATCCTGTTTTTTCCTGCGTGTTTTCTTTGTCTTCGTGACAGCTCTCACTTCGCTTTCCACCCATCCGTCAGACAGGCGGGTGGTGAGCACATCACCTGCTGTAACCTGTTTAGTCTGTTTCAGCACTTCACCCTCTTTTGCGGTCGTCACGCTATAACCGCGCGCCAGCGTGGCCAGTGGGCTGACTGCCTCAAGATGGGTAACCGCGTTGCCAAAACGCTCGCGCTGTTCGCTTAAACGCGCACGGATATTTTCCGCCAGTCGGTATTCCAGTTGCTGAATGCGTGTTTGCGCACGGTAAATACGCGGCTGCGGGTTTTGCTGATTCAGACGCTGCAGCATGCGCTGCTGACGCTGATTTGCCTGTTTAATCTTATTCTCAAGTGCGAAGTTCATTCTCTGACGCAGTCGTTCCAGCACGGTCTGCTGACGGGCCAGACGCAGTTGCGGATGCTGCTGTTGCAAGCGGTGATGAAGCTGGGTAAACCGACGAGTACGATTGGCGAGGTAGTAGTCCATCGCCATCTCCAGACGCTGCTGACCATGCTGTATTTGACGCAGCAGTTCAAGCTGATTACGGCTGACAATTTCTGCTGCCGCCGACGGCGTAGGTGCCCGTAAATCTGCAATAAAATCGGCAATAGTGACATCGGTTTCATGGCCGACGGCGCTGACAACTGGAATGCGGCTGGCAAAGATCGCCCGTGCTACACGTTCGTCGTTAAAGCTCCACAAATCTTCCAGCGAGCCGCCGCCGCGCCCGACGATCAGCACATCGCACTCGCCCCGCGCGTTCGCCAGTTCAATGGCCCGAACGATCTGCCCTGGCGCATCATCGCCCTGGACTGCGGTCGGGTAGATAATAACGGGCAGGGAAGGGTCGCGACGCTTCAGGACGTGGAGGATATCGTGCAGCGCGGCGCCGGTTTTAGAGGTGATTACCCCGACGCAGTGGGCCGGTGAGGGCAGCGTTTTTTTGAACTGCTGATCGAATAGCCCTTCAGCCTGCAGTTTGGCCTTGAGTTGCTCATATTTTTGCTGCAGCAAACCTTCGCCCGCTGGCTGCATGCTCTCAACAATTATCTGATAGTCGCCGCGCGGCTCGTACAATGTAATGTTGGCGCGTACCAGTACCTGCTGACCGTGCTGTGGTCGGAACGTTACCCGGCGATTGCTGTTGCGAAACATCGCGCAGCGTACCTGAGCGGTGTCATCTTTGAGCGTGAAATACCAGTGACCGGAGGACGGCTGCGTGAAATTCGAAATTTCACCGCTGATCCACACTTGTCCCATTTCCTGTTCAAGCAGCAAACGAACCGTCTGATTCAGGCGGCTTACGGTAAAAATTGAGGTGGTCTGAGAGGATAACATGTGAGCGGGATCAAATTCTAAATCAGCAAGTTATTCAGTCGAAAGTAACATGCTCACAGAGGAGCGCAAGGTTTTTTTGCAAAAAAGTGTGGATGCAATCGGTTACGCTCTGTATAATGCCGCGGCAATATTTAATAACCTCCCAGGTGAGATATTGCCCATGCTACGTATCGCAAAAGAAGCCCTGACGTTTGACGACGTCCTCCTCGTTCCCGCTCATTCTACCGTTCTGCCGAATACTGCTGATCTCAGCACCCAGTTGACGAAAACCATTCGCCTGAACATTCCTATGCTCTCCGCAGCAATGGACACCGTGACGGAAGCGCGCCTGGCAATTGCCCTGGCTCAGGAAGGCGGCATCGGTTTTATCCACAAAAACATGTCTATTGAGCGCCAGGCGGAAGAAGTTCGTCGCGTGAAGAAACACGAATCTGGCGTCGTGACCGACCCACAAACCGTACTGCCAACCACCACTCTGCGCGAAGTAAAAGAACTGACCGAGCGTAACGGTTTCGCAGGCTACCCGGTAGTGACTGAAGATAACGAACTGGTCGGCATCATCACCGGTCGTGACGTACGGTTTGTGACTGATCTGAGTCAGCCGGTTAGCGTCTACATGACGCCGAAAGAGCGTCTGGTGACCGTTCGTGAAGGCGAAGCACGCGATGTTGTCTTTGCCAAAATGCACGAAAAACGCGTCGAAAAAGCGCTGGTTGTTGACGACAGCTTCCATCTGCTCGGCATGATCACCGTTAAAGATTTCCAGAAAGCGGAACGTAAACCTAACGCCTGTAAAGACGAGCATGGTCGTCTGCGCGTTGGGGCTGCTGTAGGCGCAGGTGCGGGTAACGAAGAGCGTGTTGACGCGCTGGTTGCCGCTGGCGTGGATGTTCTGCTGATTGACTCCTCTCACGGTCACTCAGAAGGCGTACTGCAGCGTATCCGTGAAACGCGTGCTAAATACCCGGATCTGCAGATCATCGGGGGGAACGTTGCGACTGGTGCAGGCGCTCGCGCGCTGGCGGAAGCCGGCTGCAGCGCTGTTAAAGTCGGTATCGGCCCAGGCTCCATCTGTACTACCCGTATCGTTACCGGCGTAGGTGTACCGCAGATTACCGCTGTTTCTGACGCCGTTGAAGCGCTGGAAGGCACTGGTATTCCGGTTATTGCCGATGGCGGTATTCGTTTTTCCGGCGACATCGCAAAAGCGATTGCTGCGGGTGCTTCTGCAGTGATGGTTGGCTCTATGCTGGCGGGGACTGAAGAATCTCCGGGCGAAATCGAACTGTATCAGGGCCGTTCTTACAAATCATACCGTGGTATGGGCTCTTTGGGCGCGATGTCCAAAGGTTCTTCCGACCGTTATTTCCAGAGCGATAACGCCGCTGACAAACTGGTCCCGGAAGGTATCGAAGGTCGCGTTGCGTATAAAGGTCGCCTGAAAGAGATCATTCACCAGCAGATGGGTGGCCTGCGCTCCTGTATGGGCCTGACCGGCTGTGGTACTATCGACGCGCTGCGAACAAAAGCAGAGTTTGTACGTATCAGCGGTGCGGGTATTCAGGAAAGTCACGTTCACGATGTGACCATCACCAAAGAGTCCCCTAACTACCGCATGGGCTCCTGATAAGTTTCCGCGCCCGGCTATATGCCGGGCGAATTTGTTTCACTTGCCTCGGAATTAGCGTCAATGACAGACAATATTCATAAACATCGCATTCTCATCCTTGATTTCGGATCTCAGTACACTCAGTTGGTTGCTCGTCGCGTACGTGAACTGGGCGTCTATTGTGAACTGTGGGCGTGGGATGTTACGGAAGCACAAATTCGCGAATTCAACCCAAGCGGTATCATTCTTTCCGGTGGTCCGGAAAGCACCACTGAAGAAAACAGCCCGCGTGCGCCGGAATACGTTTTCACAGCGGGCGTGCCTGTGTTCGGCGTGTGCTACGGCATGCAGACTATGGCAATGCAGCTCGGTGGTCATGTTGAAGGTTCTAACGAACGTGAATTCGGCTATGCGCAGGTTGAAGTTCAGACCGACAGCGCGCTGATCCGCGGTATTGAAGACTCTCTGACCGCAGACGGCAAACCACTGCTGGACGTGTGGATGAGCCACGGCGACAAAGTGACCGCTATTCCGGAAGGTTTCGTGACCGTTGCCAGCACCGACAACTGCCCGTTCGCCATCATGGCGCACGAGGAAAAACGTTTCTACGGCGTGCAGTTCCACCCGGAAGTTACCCACACCCGTCAGGGGATGCGCATGCTGGAGCGTTTTGTGCGCGACATCTGCCAGTGTGAAGCGCTGTGGACCCCGGCAAAAATTATTGATGACGCCGTTGCCCGCATTCGTGAGCAGGTTGGCACTGATAAAGTGATCCTCGGCCTCTCCGGCGGCGTTGACTCCTCCGTCACCGCGATGCTGCTGCACCGTGCGATTGGCAAAAACCTGACCTGTGTGTTCGTCGACAACGGTCTGCTGCGTCTCAACGAAGCTCAGCAGGTGATGGATATGTTCGGCGACCATTTCGGCCTGAACATCATTCATGTTGAAGGTGAAAAGCGTTTCCTGGACGCGCTGAAAGGCGAGAACGATCCGGAAGCTAAACGTAAAATCATCGGCCGCGTGTTCGTGGAAGTCTTCGATGAAGAAGCGCTGAAGCTGGAAGACGTTAAGTGGCTGGCGCAGGGAACCATCTATCCGGACGTGATCGAATCCGCGGCTTCTGCCACTGGTAAAGCGCACGTCATCAAATCTCACCACAACGTGGGCGGTTTGCCGAAAGAGATGAAGATGGGTCTGGTTGAACCGCTGCGTGAGCTGTTCAAAGACGAAGTGCGTAAGATTGGTCTGGAGCTGGGTCTGCCGTACGACATGCTGTACCGTCACCCATTCCCGGGGCCGGGTCTGGGCGTACGCGTGCTGGGCGAAGTGAAGAAAGAGTACTGCGACCTGCTGCGCCGTGCGGATGCTATCTTCATTGAGGAACTGCACAACGCTGACCTGTACAACAAAGTGAGCCAGGCGTTCACCGTGTTCCTGCCAGTACGTTCCGTTGGCGTCATGGGCGATGGCCGTAAGTACGACTGGGTTGTTTCCCTGCGTGCTGTTGAAACCATCGACTTTATGACCGCGCACTGGGCGCACCTGCCGTATGACTTCTTAGGCCGCGTCTCTAACCGCATTATCAACGAAGTTAACGGTATTTCCCGCGTGGTGTATGACATCAGCGGTAAGCCGCCAGCTACGATTGAGTGGGAATAATATTCCTCCCGTTTAGCGGTTTCTGAACCGGTAGTATGTAAAAGCCCTCTGTTTACAGAGGGCTTTTTATTGCGCGAATTTTATCGATGCGACAGTCCTGCTCGATAGTAGGGTTAATCACACACTTAATGTCTGCGATCCATTCAACACCGCTTCTTATTTACGGAAATAATGAAAAATACTCATGGTATTACCCTGTAGAATTTAATAATGGTAACAATTCAAATAAGCATTTAATTTCATGTGAAATATGAATGTTTTAGTCAGTGATATTTTCTGGAGATATTAATTAGCGTCAATTTGAGCGCAGTGTAGTGGGATTAAAAGATTGTGTATTTGTGCGAAAAACACGGTTGATTATCCGATATATCAGCACGTGTGGGTGGGTAAGACTGCGTGAAGTTTCATCACTCAAATCCCTTACCGGATGGTTAAATGTCAGGCGATTAGCCATCCGGTAAGGAATCTTAATGCTGTAGTATCATCGGCGCGAGCGATCAGCGTACGTCAGTTTGTGCAGGAGATGCCTGTTGCGGCAGGGTGATCTGCTGAGATTCTTTTTTGTTCTGGTGGTGGTGCCACGCACCTATGGCGGAGTAGACGAAGCGTCCGAAGAAGAAAAGAAAGCTGATAAGCAGTACGATCCGGATCATGCGACTGTTAAATCGGTGTCGTTTGCGTAGGCTGGTAACCTGGCTCACAAAAGGTTCCTTGTAGTGTACCCAACTGAGGGCGATAGTCACATTAAGGCATACTGTGAGGGAATGGTCAATTTTTCGTTATGTAAAATTGATTCAGTTGTTTTATCTATTTATGTTATGGAAATTAATATTATTATTTGCATTAATAATGAGATAACGATAAAAAACCATGAAAAGAGTGGTGATGCTGCCAACTTACTGATTTAGTGTATGATGGTGTTTTTGAGGTGCTCCAGTGGCTTCTGTTTCTATCAGCTGTCCCTCCTGTTCAGCTACTGACGGGGTGGTGCGTAACGGCAAAAGCACTGCCGGACATCAGCGCTATCTCTGCTCTCACTGCCGTAAAACATGGCAACTGCAGTTCACTTACACCGCTTCTCAACCCGGTACGCACCAGAAAATCATTGATATGGCCATGAATGGCGTTGGATGCCGGGCAACCGCCCGCATTATGGGCGTTGGCCTCAACACGATTTTCCGCCATTTAAAAAACTCAGGCCGCAGTCGGTAACCTCGCGCATACAGCCGGGCAGTGACGTCATCGTCTGCGCGGAAATGGACGAACAGTGGGGATACGTCGGGGCTAAATCGCGCCAGCGCTGGCTGTTTTACGCGTATGACAGGCTCCGGAAGACGGTTGTTGCGCACGTATTCGGTGAACGCACTATGGCGACGCTGGGGCGTCTTATGAGCCTGCTGTCACCCTTTGACGTGGTGATATGGATGACGGATGGCTGGCCGCTGTATGAATCCCGCCTGAAGGGAAAGCTGCACGTAATCAGCAAGCGATATACGCAGCGAATTGAGCGGCATAACCTGAATCTGAGGCAGCACCTGGCACGGCTGGGACGGAAGTCGCTGTCGTTCTCAAAATCGGTGGAGCTGCATGACAAAGTCATCGGGCATTATCTGAACATAAAACACTATCAATAAGTTGGAGTCATTACCAAAAGAGTAATAATTGATTAATGAGGGACTTATTTATTGATATGTATCAAGCATCACCCTTTGCTGACAACTAGAATTGATGAGTCATTTTAATGTATTTAACTTTATCGTTTTAACGTCAGGTGGGATGCCTGTCCGAATACCCCCTGCAGGATGTGCGGGATTCTACTGAGCATCTATGAAACTCAATAAAAATTATATTGGTATTAGAGATAGATGGTGGGCGTTACCTCTCATCTTGCCTTCTTTGCTGTTGCCTATATTGAGCACTGCTAACACCTATGCCCATATTAGTACCGGGAACGTAATTCTTTTCTACCTGCCTTTAGCGCTGATGGTTAGCCTGATGTTGTTTTTCGGCTGGGCGGCATTACCAGGAATTATCATTTCCATCATCTGGTACAAATATCCGCAGGTTGGGTTATTTGAAATGCTCTCAATAATTTCGCACTTTATAGTTACGATAGTGCTTAGTTGGGGAGGGTATAAAGTTTTTGCTCCCCGGCGTAATAACGTTTCTTACGGTGACTCCCACCTGATGTTTCAGCACATGTTTTGGCAGGTTTTCTGCCCGGCAACGCTGTTTCTGCTATTCTTCCATTTCGCCGCGTTTGTGGGCGTCTATGAGAGCAAATCCGGCATGGTGGGCGTTATGCCCCTTAATACCGGCACGTTGATCAACTATCAGGCCATGCTGGCCGGGAATCTGGTTGGGGTTCCACTGTGCTACTTTATCATTCGCACGATTCGTAATCCTTTGTATATCAGAGGCTATTTATCTCAGTTAAAGCAGCAGTTTGACACCAAAGTTACCAAAACAGAGTTTGCGGTCTGGCTGATTATATTGACCATACTAATGACATTGTTGTGTATGCCGTTAGATGAGCAAAGCTCGATATTTAGCACGAATTATACCTTGTCACTGCTGCTGCCCGTCATGCTATGGGGAGCAATGCGTTACGGTTATAAATTTATTTCGTTAATATGGATGCTCGTACTCATTACAGCAATTCATTATTATCAACGCTATATGCCCTGGTATTCGGGTTACGATGTGCAGCTTGCCATTACCTCATCGAGTTACCTGGTTTTCTCCTTCATCGTGAATTTTATTGCCGTACTGGCAACGCGCCAGAGAATTGTTGCCAGACATTCTCATCGTCTGGCCTTCTTTGACCCCATGGTGCATATTCCGAATTTGCGCGCTTTGAACCGGGATTTGAGAAAGGCGCCATGGTCAGTGCTTTGCTTTTTGAGTGTTCCGGGTATGGAACTGCTGGTGAAAAATTACGGCATTATGCTGCGTATCCAGTACAAGCAAAAACTTGCCCAGTGGGTAAAGCCATTGCTGAAACAAGATGAGCATGTCTATCAGTTATCGGGTAATGATTTAGTTCTGCGTTTTAACACCGAGTCGCATCAGGAGCGTATTGAAGCGCTGGACAGGCATATCAAGCAGTTTCGTTTTATCTGGGATGGCATGCCTTTACAGCCGCAGGTGGGGATTAGTTTTTGCTATGTCCGTTCTCCTGTTAATCACATCTACTTGTTACTGGGGGAGTTAAGCACCATCGCCGAGCTTTCTCTGGCGACCAATGCGCCAGAGAATTTGCAGCGCCGAGGCGTGATGCACCTGCAACGTGACTTGAAAGATAAGGTTGCGATGATGAATCGTCTGCAACTGGCGCTGGAGCACAATCGCTTTTTCCTGATGGCGCAGCCGATTTCAGGCGTGCGCGGCGATGTTTATCACGAAATTCTGCTGCGGCTAGAGGGGGATGATGGTAAAACCATCGGTCCTGACAGCTTCTTACCGGTAGCGCATGAGTTTGGATTGTCATCCAGCATCGATCTGTGGGTGATTGAAAATACGCTGAAGTTTATGGCGCAGAATCGGGAAAAAATGCCCGCCCGTCGGTTTGCTATTAACTTATCTCCCACGTCGGTATGCCGTGCCCGGCTTCCGCATGACATCAACCAACTACTGATTAAGTACAAAGTTGAACCGTGGCAGCTGATTTTTGAAGTAACGGAAAGCAATGCCTTAACCAATGCGGAACAGGCGCAGGCAACGCTACTGCAACTGCAATCATTGGGCTGTCAGATTGCGATTGATGATTTTGGTACCGGATATGCCAGCTATGCGCGGCTGAAGAATGTGAATGCCGATATCCTGAAAATTGATGGCAGCTTTATTCGCAACATCGTTTCGAATAGCCTCGACTATCAAATCGTGGCCTCTATTTGCCATTTGGCGCGGATGAAAAGAATGCTGGTGGTTGCGGAGTACGTCGAAAGCGAAGAAATACGCAGTGCGGTAATTTCGCTGGGGATTGATTACATGCAGGGGTATCTGATTGGTAAACCACAGCCGTTGCATGAAATGCTGGAAGAACAGGTGCCAGAAGAACTGGCACCTGCTGAGAGCTTATGCGGCGATATCGGGTGAACTCTCTTCTTCAATTTTGAGTCGCCAGCCGGTAACGGCTTCCCAGTATTGCTGCTCTTTTTCCAGATCGAGCAGCACCAGCGCATTCTGGCTAAACCAGTCATGCGGAAAGCGTAAGGTCCAGTGGTTGTCGTCGGTAATTAGGGTCAGCGTCGGTGGCGTGGTGGTCGCCTGTCGCTGATTATTCAGCAGCACGCCCAGGCGCAACAGCTGAATTAACGGCAGAAACTGTTTTTTCTTGAACAGCGTAAAGCGGGGCAAATCATCCAGTTTCACCGCTTTGCGATGATATCGAACCAGGGTTGCCATCATCAGCTGTTGTTCCTGATTGAAACCCGGTAAATCGCTGTTTTGGAGGATATACGCCGAGTGGCGATGTAAACCGCTGTGGTTGATGTTCAGCCCAACCTCATGCAGCATCGCCGCCCAGCGCAGCAACGCTTCCAGTTGTGGATTGGCCAGCTTTGGCTGCTGCGTATGCCACTGGTCGTACATTTGCATCGTCGTTTCCAGTACGCGCCGGGCCTGTTCGCTGTCGATGTTGTACTGGTTCGCCAGGCTGCTCGCGGTACGGCTGCGAACGTCCTGGTGGCGAAAACGACCTTCCATCTCATACAGCACGCCTTCGCGTAGTGCGCCATCAGAAAGGCGGAGTTCGCGGATAGCCAGTGCGTCAAAAACGCCGCACAGAATCGCGAGTCCCGGCACAAACACCGCTTTTCGCTCTTCAGACAGCCCCGGCAGGCTGAGCGCATCGAATGACGCATGCTTCAGCACTTCGGTTCGCAGTTTGTCCAGGCGTTCAGGGGTGATAAAACCATCTTTCTCACCCATCTCCAGCAGCACTTCGTGTGCCGCTTTAATCGTGCCCGACGCGCCCAGCGCAACGTTCCAGCCCTGAATGCGAAACTGCCAGGTTAAGGTTTCAAGCTTTTGCGCTGCCGCCATGCGCGCACGCTGGAAGTTTTCCCGACTAATAGCGCCGCCCGGGAAATACATCTGAGCAAAACTGACGCAGCCCATACGACGGCTTTCCACCAGTTTGGGCTCGAAATCTTCGCCGATCACCAGTTCTGTTGAACCACCGCCGATATCAATAACCAGCTTACGACCCTTTTCCGGCTGGGTGTGCTCCACGCCCATAAAAATCAGTCGGGCTTCTTCATTACCGGAAATAATCTCAATCGGGTAGGGGATAACTTTTTCTGCTCGCTTAAGAAAATCGGTCGCATTTAGCGCCTGACGCAAAGTATGGGTTCCCACGATGCATACGCTTGATGGGGGAAAGCCCTGTAGACGTTCGGCGAACAGCGACAGGCAGCTTAATCCGCGCTCCATTGCCTCTTCGCTCAGCTTGTTATCTTCGCCGAGGCCATCCGCCAGATGAACGCGCTGTTTCAGTCGCCCGATAATCTGCATTGCGCCATCAACCACGCGGGCAATGACCATATGGAAACTGTTTGAACCAAGGTCGACCGCAGCAAATTCCTGCGGTCGTGGAGTCTTGTCGTGTATTGGCATAGCGTTAGTCAGGTTGCTCGAGTGATTTGATGTAGTCGTATATCGCCAATTGTGACTGAACCTTACGGCGGTTTCCGCGTGGTACGTAGCGATTACTGAGTTCTTTATCGATGAAGCGAGCCTTCACCGTGTCGCTGAACAGGATATCGATAATATCCAGCACACGCTGCTTAAGACGCGGGTCCAGCAGCGGTGTGGCGACTTCGATGCGATAGTCGATATTCCTGGTCATCCAGTCTGCGGAGGAGAGGTATACCTGCTTGTCGCCACCGTTTTCGAAGATATAAACCCGGTCGTGTTCAAGGTAGCGGTCAACTATGCTTATCACGCGAATATTGTCGCTAATGCCTTCCAGGTTCGGAATCAAAGAGCACATACCGCGAATCAATAAATTGACTGGCACGCCTGAGCTTGAGGCCGCATAGAGACGATCAACCAGGCCTTTATCGACCAGGTTATTCAGTTTTAGGGTGATACCGGAAGGCTGTCCTTGCTGCGCGTTGGCGATTTCTTTGTCAATCATCGCGTACAGCAAACGGCGCGAGTTCTGCGGAGAAACCAGCAGATAATCGAACGTCACCGGACGATACGGGTTCTCGATGAAGTTGAACACCCGACGAACCTCGTTGGTAATGCGTGAGTCGGCAGTAAGTAACGAATAGTCGGTATAGAGACGCGCCGTTTTTTCGTTGAAGTTCCCCGTCCCGATATGCGCATAGCGCACAACTTCATCACCTTCTTTACGCGAGATAAGGAACAATTTTGCGTGAATTTTCAGGCCCGGCGCGGAGAAGATAACGTGAACGCCTGCCTCGGTAAGACGCTTGGCCCAATGAATGTTGGCTTCTTCATCAAAGCGAGCCTGCAACTCCACCACCACGGTGACTTTCTTACCGTTGTGCGCAGCATGGATCATCGAATCAATGATGCGCGAGTCTTTGGCCACACGGTAGATGTTGATTTTTATCGCCAGCACGCTCGGGTCGAAAGAGGCCTGGCGCAACAGTTCAAGAACGTGCTCAAAAGTGTGATACGGATAATATAGCAGCACGTCGCGTTCGCGAACGGCGTCAAAGCCGTTACGAAACTTCTCGTTATCGAACCAGATATGGCGCAAACGCGGCAGCGGTTTGTTCACCAGGTTAGCTTTGCCAACGTTGGGGAAATTAATAAAGTCTTTGAAGTTATGGTAACGCCCGCCGGGAACAATCGAGTCGTAGCGAGAAATCGTCAGCTTTTCACGCAGTACCTCGACCAGCGCATTGGGCATGTCGCGCTGATAGACAAAACGTACAGGCTCTGCGGTCAGACGCTGTTTCAGGCTGGACGACATCAGCTCCATCAGGCTCGATTCCATCTCGTGCACCAAATCGTATTCGGCATCGCGAGTCATTTTCATCGAATAGGCGTTCAGCGCATCGTAATCAAAGAACCCTTTGAAAATGTCGTCAAGGCAGTAGCGTAAGATGTTGTCCAGCAGGATCATCGGTTTGCGACGGCGCGGGGTTTCCGGCGGTAGATTCACAAAACGGGGAACCTTGTCGGAAGGGATTTCCAGCAGCGCGTAGCGGATCGTATCGCCGCGGATAATTTCCACCGCCAGATAGGTGTAGTCATCTTTCAGAAACTGAACTAAATCCGTCTCGCGGTTGATCAGGATCGGTGTAATGTGTTGGCGAAGATATTGTTTGAAGTAGTGGCGTAACCAGCTCTGTTGATTGACCGACAACTGACGTTCATTGATAAGGAAAATCTGGTTGCGCGCCATCTCCAGCAGCAACTCGTTGTACAGGCCGTCAAATTCCTGATCGGCTTTTAACACGCGGGCCTGGATTTTACCTAACAGATGGCGGGAGTGAGAGTTTGAACCCTGTTCTTCGCTAATAATGATTCGGCGCTTCAGTTCGGCAAAACGAACCTTATAAAACTCGTCGAGATTATTGGAATAGATGCCTAAGAAACGCATCCGTTCGATCAACGGGTTTGACTTATCAGCAGCTTCCTGGAGTACACGTTCGTTGAACGCTAACCAGCTGAGTTCTTTCTCGATGTATAGCTTTTCCTGACCCATTACCACTTTTACTCCGTTTCATTCACGGGACACTACCGATTTATTATGGCGAGCATTGCTCTCAGATGTCCAACAGTGCCAGAAAAATATGACAATAAACCGTCTGATAGCAAAGAGAAAGGGGGAGCGTAGATGAATACCGGAGATGTTAACCGGAAAAGGTATTTATGCCTGTAAACCGGATGGTGAGATCCGGTTTACAGGTTGATTTTATTCTTCGTCGGCGGCGTAGCCTTGTGGCGGCAGACAAACGCCGTCCAGCCATGCTGCGTTATCACGCATCTTCAGGCGACCATCAGTAAACCAGCTTACCACCAGCGGGTAAATGGTATGTTCCTGGGCCTGGACTCGTGCCGTGACATCATCTTCGCTGTCGCCTTCAAATACCGGAACCTTGGCCTGGAGAATAACCGGTCCGCCGTCCAGTTCATCGGTGACGAAATGGACGGAGGTGCCATGCTCTTCATCGCCGTTTTCCAGAACCTGACGGTGCGTGTGCAGGCCAGGATACTTCGGCAATAAAGACGGGTGGATATTCAGCAATCGTTCAGAATAGTGAGCAACAAACGCCGGACTTAGAATGCGCATATAACCGGCCAGCACCACGACATCGGGGGCATAAGCGTCGATCTCTTGTATCAGTTGCTGGTCGAATGCTTCGCGACTGGCAAACTGGGCGGCTTCCAGCGAGTGTGCAGGAATATTCGCTTCGCGTGCGCGCTCAAGGCCGAACGCATCGGCCTTGTTACTGAATACTGCACGTATGGTGCCATTGATTTTATTCTGTTCGCAGGCATCCATTATCGCCTGCAAATTGCTTCCGTTGCCGGAAATGAGCACCACAATGTTTTTCATTCAATGACCACACGCTGTTCGGAATCAGAAGCTTTGATGATACCGATTTTCCATGCGTTTTCACCTTTCTCATTGAGCAAAGCAAGGGCTTTGTCCACTTCAGAAGCTGGCAGGGCGATAACCATGCCTACGCCGCAGTTAAAGGTACGATACATCTCATGCTGGCTGACGTTACCCGCCGTTTGCAGCCAGTTGAAGACGGCTGGCCACTGCCATGAAGATTCATCGATCACAGCCTGCGTGTTATCTGGCAGAACGCGTGGAATATTTTCCCAGAAACCACCGCCGGTCAGGTGGGCAATGGCATGCACATCAACCTTCTCAATCAATTCCAGAATGGATTTGACATAAATGCGGGTCGGGGCCAGTAAGTGATCGGCCAGCGGCTTGCCTTCAAGTTCGGTGGTTTCCGGGTCACAACCGCTAACTTCAACAATTTTGCGCACCAGAGAGTAGCCGTTGGAGTGCGGACCGCTGGAACCGAGTGCAATCAGTACGTCGCCGTCAGCCACTTTTGAACCGTCGATGATCTCTGATTTTTCGACGACGCCAACGCAGAAGCCTGCCACGTCGTAATCTTCGCCGTGGTACATCCCCGGCATTTCAGCCGTTTCACCGCCGACAAGCGCACAGCCAGACTGCAGACAGCCTTCGGCAATACCGTTAATGACGCTGGCTGCGGTATCCACATCCAGTTTGCCGGTAGCATAGTAGTCGAGGAAAAACAGCGGCTCAGCGCCCTGAACCACGAGGTCGTTGACGCACATTGCGACGAGGTCAATGCCGATAGTGTCGTGGCGTTTCAGATCCATCGCCAGACGCAGTTTTGTGCCGACGCCATCAGTGCCGGAAACCAGTACCGGTTCACGATATTTTTGCGGCAATGCGCACAGCGCACCGAAGCCACCCAGACCACCCATAACTTCCGGACGACGAGTTTTCTTTACTACGCCTTTGATTCGATCAACCAGAGCATTACCTGCATCAATATCAACACCGGCATCTTTGTAGCTAAGAGAGGTTTTATCGGTCACTGCCTGCTTCCCCACATGTTTACTTGCAGTAAAAGTTAAATTCGGCGCAATTCTAACAGGGAAAGCAAACGTTTGCGAGCCTGCTCTGCATCAAGTTTTATGTGCTGATTTTTTCAGCATTTTACAATCATTTATCTATTTGTTTGAACTGCGCCACGAAAATGAAACCGGGTACAGTCTTGTGCTTGAAACCTGTCTGCTGAATACACAGTATCGTACTGAAACCGGTTTCTGTTTTCTGTTGCGGACCTCATCAACAGCGTTTTGCACAGAGTAATCACGAGAGGGGAAGGGTATGTCAGGATTTAAAGCAGATTTCATGTGGGGTGGTGCCGTAGCCGCTCATCAACTGGAAGGTGGCTGGCAGGAAGGTGGAAAAGGAATTAGCGTTGCCGATGTCATGACGGCGGGGGCGCATGGCGTGGCGCGTGAAATCACTGACGGTGTGATTGCCGGTAAAAACTACCCTAACCACGACGCCATCGATTTTTATCACCGCTATAAAGACGACATTAAGCTGTTTGCCGAAATGGGGTTTAAATGTTTTCGTACTTCGATTGCCTGGACGCGTATTTTCCCCTTAGGCGACGAAGCGCAACCCAATGAGGCTGGCCTGCAGTTCTATGATGACCTGTTTGACGAATGCCTGAAATATGGCATTGAACCGGTGATTACGTTGTCGCATTTCGAGATGCCATACCATCTGGTGACGCAATATGGCGGCTGGCGTAACCGTAAGCTTATCGATTTCTTTGTCCGTTTTGCCGCAGTGGTTTTTACCCGTTACCAGCACAAAGTGAAGTACTGGATGACGTTTAATGAAATTAACAACCAGGCAAATTATCACGAAGACTTCGCGCCTTTTACTAACTCTGGCCTGAAATATCAGCCCGGTGAAGACCGCGAGCCGGTTATGTACCAGGCGGCGCACTATGAACTGGTGGCAAGCGCACTGGCGGTAAAGGCTGCGCGTGAGATTAACCCGGCATTGCAGATAGGGTGCATGATTGCCATGTGTCCTATCTATCCACTGACCTGCGCGCCGGACGATATGATGATGGCGATGAACGCCATGCACCGGCGTTACTGGTTTACCGATGTCCATGTGCGCGGCAAATACCCACGGCATCTTCTCAACTACTTTGCCCGGCGTGGCTTTGATCTTGATATCACTAAGGAAGACCGTCAGGCGCTGACTGAGGGTTGTGTCGATTACATCGGCTTTAGCTACTATATGTCTTTCGCAACGCAGGCCACGGCAGACAACCCACAGCTGGACTACGACGAGTCGAAAAGTCTGGTTTCCAACCCGTACGTGCATAAATCGGACTGGGGCTGGCAGATTGATCCCGTCGGTCTGCGCTATTCGCTGAACTGGTTCTGGGATCATTACCAACTGCCGCTGTTTATCGTCGAAAACGGCTTTGGTGCGATTGACGTGCAGCAGGCCGACGGATCGGTGGATGATTCCTATCGTATTGACTATATGGCCGCACATATCAGCGAAATGAAAAAAGCGGTAGTGGAAGATGGCGTGGACCTGATGGGTTATACCCCGTGGGGCTGTATTGATTTAGTCTCGGCCGGGACGGGGGAGATGAAAAAACGCTACGGCTTTATCTATGTTGATAAAAATAATGACGGAAGCGGAACGTTAGCACGCTCGCCGAAGAAATCTTTTTCATGGTATCAAAACGTTATCCAGACCAATGCTGAATATCTATAAAATTCATAGTATTGACAGCCAGCCCCGCCAATAATGCGGGGCTTGTTTTATACTCATCATCCAGACGCAAACGACTTTGGTTGATCCATATCAAGCGTATCCAGTGTTGCGCCAGAGACGAAAAGCGGTATAATCCGGCGATTTTTTTTGTGGTTGCCACTCGTCTGAGGAAAGGAGAAGAGTATGAAGATCGTGGAAGTCAAACACCCACTCGTCAAACACAAGCTGGGACTGATGCGTGAAAACGACATCAGCACTAAACGCTTTCGTGAACTCGCCTCGGAAGTTGGCAGCCTGCTGACTTATGAAGCAACCGCTGGTCTGGAAACCGAAAAGGTGACCATTGAAGGCTGGAACGGTCCGGTTGAAGTTGACCAAATCAAAGGTAAAAAAATCACCGTTGTGCCAATCCTGCGTGCGGGCCTGGGCATGATGGAAGGCGTACTGGAAAACGTTCCGAGCGCGCGTATCAGCGTAGTTGGTATGTACCGTAACGAAGAAACGCTGGAGCCGGTTCCGTACTTCCAGAAGCTGGTATCTAACATCGATGAGCGTATGGCGCTGATCGTTGACCCGATGCTGGCAACCGGCGGTTCCGTTATCGCCACCATCGACCTGCTGAAAAATGCAGGCTGCACCAGCATTAAAGTGCTGGTCCTGGTTGCGGCACCGGAAGGTATCGCGGCACTGGAAAGAGCGCACCCGGATGTTGAGCTGTACACGGCCTCCATCGATCAGGGGTTGAACGAGCACGGATACATTATTCCGGGGCTCGGCGATGCCGGCGATAAGATTTTTGGTACCAAGTAAACGAATAAGTGAAAAGAAGCCGACTTTAAGAGTCGGCTTTTTTTTGAATATAACAACCCAAGGCTAATAACAAACAACACTCAGAGGAAAACACTATGACGCGCCGTGCTATCGGGGTGAGTGAAAGACCGCCGCTTTTACAGACAATCCCGCTTAGTTTGCAGCACCTGTTCGCCATGTTTGGCGCAACGGTACTGGTGCCAGTCCTGTTCCACATCAACCCGGCTACCGTTCTGCTGTTTAACGGCATTGGTACGTTGCTGTATCTCTTTATCTGTAAAGGTAAAATTCCTGCGTATCTGGGTTCCAGCTTCGCATTTATTTCCCCGGTACTGCTGTTGCTGCCGTTAGGGTATGAAGTGGCGCTGGGTGGTTTCATTATGTGCGGCGTTCTGTTCTGCCTGGTTTCTTTCATCGTTAAGAAAGCAGGAACCGGCTGGCTGGATGTCATGTTCCCTCCTGCGGCGATGGGCGCAATCGTTGCCGTCATCGGTCTGGAGCTGGCTGGCGTCGCTGCGGGCATGGCGGGGTTACTGCCAGCAGAGGGACAATTACCGGATTCAAAAACCATCATCATCTCAATGGTGACGCTGGCGGTGACGGTATTTGGCTCTGTACTGTTCCGCGGTTTTATGGCGATTATCCCGATTCTGATTGGGGTGCTGGCCGGCTACGCGCTCTCCTTCGTGATGGGGGTCGTGGACACCACGCCGATTGCGCAGGCCCACTGGTTTGCTCTGCCAACGTTCTACACGCCGCGCTTTGAATGGGTTGCCATTCTGACCATCCTGCCGGCGGCGCTGGTGGTCATCGCTGAACACGTTGGACACCTGGTGGTAACGGCGAATATCGTGAAAAAAGATTTGATTCGCGATCCTGGCCTGCATCGTTCTATGTTTGCCAACGGCCTGTCTACGGTTATCTCTGGTTTCTTCGGCTCTACGCCGAACACCACATACGGCGAAAACATTGGCGTAATGGCGATTACCCGTGTTTACAGTACCTGGGTTATCGGCGGCGCGGCAATTTTTGCCATTCTGCTCTCCTGTGTGGGCAAACTGGCTGCGGCGATCCAAATCATTCCACTGCCGGTCATGGGTGGCGTATCGCTGCTGCTGTACGGCGTGATTGGTGCTTCTGGTATTCGCGTACTGATCGAGTCAAAAGTTGACTACAACAAAGCGCAAAACCTGATCCTGACCTCGGTTATTTTGATCATCGGCGTGAGTGGTGCGAAAGTTCACATTGGCGCCGCTGAGCTGAAAGGCATGGCGCTGGCGACCATTGTTGGCGTTTGTCTGAGCCTGATTTTCAAAGTTATCAGCCTGCTGCGTCCGGAAGAAGTCGTGCTTGACGCGGAAGATGCCGACAATCCGCAACAGTAAATCTCTTACCGGGTGGCGATGCTGCCCGGTTCTATCACGACGTATTTCTGTGTTAAACTCAACGCGATTTTATGAAATCCTGGGTTGAGGTATCTCTGAACACACCGGCACAGCTCTCTTTGCCACTTTATCTTCCTGACGACGAAACTTTCGCAAGTTTCTGGCCGGGGGATAACTCCTCTTTACTGGCTGCACTGCAAAACGTGCTGCGTCAGGACCATAGCGGGTATATTTATCTCTGGTCGCGTGAAGGCGCTGGCCGTAGTCATTTGCTGCATGCAGCTTGTGCGGAACTGTCCGCGCGCGGCGATGCGGTAGGCTATGTGCCGCTCGACAAGCGTACCTGGTTCGTCCCCGAGGTGCTCGACGGTATGGAGCATTTATCGCTGGTATGCATCGATAACATCGAATGTGTGGCCGGGGATTCGCTGTGGGAAATGGCGATCTTTGATCTCTACAACCGCATCCTGGAGTCGGGGAAAACGCGTCTGCTGATCACAGGCGATCGCCCGCCAAGACAGTTGAATCTGGGGTTGCCGGATCTCGCCTCGCGCCTGGACTGGGGACAAATCTACAAGCTGCAGCCGCTTTCCGATGAAGATAAGCTGCAGGCGTTGCAATTACGCGCCAGACTTCGTGGGTTTGAACTGCCGGAAGATGTGGGACGCTTCCTGCTCAAGCGTCTGGATCGAGAAATGCGTACGCTGTTTATGACGTTGGATCAGCTTGATCATGCATCGATCACCGCCCAGCGTAAGCTGACCATTCCATTCGTAAAAGAGATACTGAAGCTGTAAGCGCCGCAGCCGAAGAGACTGCGGCAGGTTTCAGGTTAACCGATGATTTCCAGTACCTGCTCCAGCGGGCGTCCAATTCTCGCCTGGCCTTTGGCAACCACAATCGGGCGCTCCATCAATTTCGGGTTTTCCACCATTGCCTGAATCAGCGCATCTTCACTCAGATTTACGTCCGCCAGATTAAGTGACTTATAGAGATCTTCTTTCTGGCGCATCAGCTCGCGCGCGCTGGACATGCCCAGCATCTGCAACAATTCACGCAGGGTTGTGGCGTCAGCCGGGGTTTCCAGATACAACACCACTTCCGGGTCCACACCGTTAGACTTCAGTAACTCCAGCGTTTCACGGCTCTTGGAGCAGCGTGGGTTATGGTAGATTTTAATCGCGTCTGACATGACTTCTCCTTGCATAACAATCCTGCCGGATGGCGACCAAAAGACCTTATCTGGCCTACATATCGCCATCCGGCAAGGGTTCGATAATTACATTTTCGTATACGGTTTAAAGCGCTCTTGCAGTTGGCGTAGCTGGTCGATACGGGCATCGTATCTGGCCTGCTGCTGGCTACCCAGCTTGACCTGTGAGCTTGCGCTGCTGAGCATCGAAATCGCCTGATCCAGACGTCCTGCGAGGGCATACCCTTCCGCGCGGGCCGCCAGTTCCTGATCGCGGTTGTTCAGGTTGGCTTCCGTTTGCGCTAACAGATCCCAGCCGTTAGGGTCGTTCTTATGGTTAAACGTATAGCGATTCAGGATGGTCGCCGCCTCTTTGGCTTGCCCGGCCTGTAAATACGCATTTGCCAGGTTGAGCTGCAGTACCGGGTTGGTGCGCAGGTCGCGGGCGTTTTTCAACCGATTAATGGCATCGCTGGTTTTCTTCTGGCCGAGATCGATATCCGTTGCCAGGTCGAGATACCAGGCATTGTTAGCATCTGCCGCCAGCAGCGGTTGCAGTGCTTTACGTGCCTCGTCATATTTACTGGCCTCCATTGCCTGCAATGCCCGGCCATACTGCGCCGCACGTTGCTCACGTATGTTGCCTTTCGACCAGTTACTCAGCAGGTCATCGGTCAGCTGGTTGCGACCAGAGTTGTACATGCCTAAGGTGCGTGCTTTGGCCAGATAAAAATCTTCTGAAGACTGGACGACAGCCGGACGCATTTGGTTGGCGCGGTTACGGGCATCCGACAGACGGCTTTCTGGCAGGGGGTGAGTCAGCAAAATTTCTGGTGGACGCGAAGAGTAACGGGCCTGATCGAGCAATTTTTCCAGAAATGTCGGCATGGCCTGGGGATCGAATCCCGAGCGTTGCAGTACCTGAATACCGATGCGGTCTGCTTCCTGTTCGTTTTGCTGCGTAAAGCTAATCATCCCCTGGCGTGTACCCGCCAGCGTACCGGTCAGCGCCGCCATACCTGCTTGCGGACTGGCCATCGCCAATAAAATTGACCCTAACGCACCCACCCACGTTAGCGGCGCGCTGCGTTTCTGGTCTTCCATTGCGCGCGCCAGGTGACGCTGCGTAACGTGGGAAATTTCGTGCGCCATAACCGATGCCAGTTGGCTTTCGTTATCGGAATAGCGGAACAGTGCGGAGTGCAAAACAACGTTGCCGCCAAAGAAAGCAAAGGCGTTGATTTCATCGTTGTTAATCAAAAAGAAGGTGAAGGGCGTTTTTACCGAGTCGGCGTGCGAGACCAGACGCATCCCCAGCGCATTAATGTATTGCGTCAGCAACGGATCGTTAATTAATGGCGCACTGCCGCGCAGCTGGCGAACATAATAATCGCCCATCTGCATTTCCTGTCCTATGGAAAGCGTACTCCCTGCCGAGGTTCCCATATCAGGCAGGGTGTCCGCGGTTTCTGCAAATGCGGGCGCAACCTGACCGATGGTCAGTGCAGCAATGAGGGTAGCAACCAGGTTTTTTTTCAACTGCCTGAACATAACCTCTGTCCTGTATTCTTTTTTGAGATAGCCATTTGACCAATGCCGTGAAGTATCGTTCACACTCCGCAAGCTTAGGGAGTGTAACTGCGAAACCTGACGATGAACACCCAGGAAAAATGTCTTTTCACTTTGCGTAATCCGCTATAAAAAGCGAAGTCTTTTTTGTGACATTTCGATACAATTCGGGATCGCAATCCCGCTATTGGATTCATGGAAGGGTTTTATGCTCGAAATGTTGATGCAATGGTATCGCCGCCGCTTTAGCGACCCCGAAGCCATCGCCTTGCTGATTATTCTGGTTGCCGGTTTTGGCATCCTGTTCTTTTTTAGCGGTCTTTTGGCGCCGCTGCTGGTCGCCATTGTGCTGGCGTACCTGCTCGAATGGCCGACAGTACGGCTGGAACATATTGGTTGTTCACGGCGTTGGGCGACATCGATTGTGTTGGTGGTGTTTGTCGGTATTTTGCTGCTGATGGCGTTTGTGGTAATGCCCGTTGCATGGCAACAGGGGATCTACCTGATCCGCGATATGCCCGGCATGCTCAATAAATTGTCTGATTTTGCCGCCACCTTACCGCGGCGTTATCCGGCGCTGATGGATGCGGGCATTATTGATGCGATGGCGGAGAATATGCGCTCGCGAATGCTCACCATGGGCGATTCGGTGGTGAAATATTCGCTGGCTTCACTGGTCGGATTGCTGACGCTGGCGGTGTATCTGATTCTCGTCCCGTTGATGGTGTTCTTCCTGATCAAAGATAAAGGACAAATGCTGAACGCTGTGCGTCGGGTGCTGCCGCGTAATCGCGGACTGGCGGGGCAGGTGTGGAAAGAGATGAACCAGCAAATCACCAACTATATCCGCGGCAAGGTGCTGGAAATGGTGGTGGTCGGCGTGGCGACCTGGCTCGGCTTCCTGCTGTTTGGCCTCAACTATTCGCTGCTGCTTGCGGTGCTGGTAGGCTTCTCCGTGCTGATCCCGTATATCGGCGCTTTCGTGGTCACTATTCCGGTGGTCGGTGTGGCATTGTTCCAGTTCGGGCTTGGCACCGAGTTCTGGAGCTGTTTTGCCGTATACCTGATAATCCAGGCGCTGGACGGTAATTTGCTGGTGCCGGTGCTGTTCTCCGAGGCGGTAAATCTGCATCCGCTGGTGATTATTCTCTCAGTAGTGATATTCGGCGGCCTGTGGGGATTCTGGGGCGTATTCTTTGCGATTCCTCTGGCGACGTTAATCAAAGCGGTAATGCATGCCTGGCCGGATGGTCAGGTCGTTGATGAACCCTAATCTGTTTGCTCCGGCGATGCAATGTCGCCGGAGCCGAACTTGTCTGACCTCTATCCACACATTCTGAATAATCTCCTCTGATGTCGTTTTTCTCTGCGTTTGTCTTTAACTTGACCCGCGTGATGTCTTTAAGTCACGCAAGGAATAAGGCCAACAGGAGAACAAAATGGGTCACAACACACACACGCAGCAGAAGGTGGGATGGGGCGGTTATCTCGCTTTTTTTATTACGATTATTCTTTTTTCCGGCATGTTTGCGAAAAGTACCGAATGGTGGCGAGTCTTTGATTTCACCGTTCTCAACGGTGCGTTTGGGCAGATTAATGCGGCGGGGGACACGGCGGTCTCTTTTCGCGGCACGGGCGGTATGGGCGCAAAAGACGGCTTCTTATTCGCGCTTGAGCTGGCGCCTTCCGTCATTCTTTCACTCGGGATAATTTCCGTCACCGAAGGGCTGGGAGGGTTGCGTGCGGCACAGCAACTGATGACGCCAGTCCTGCGCCCGTTACTCGGTATTCCGGGTATTTGTTCGCTGGCGCTGATTGCGAATTTGCAAAATACCGATGCTGCGGCAGGGATGACTAAAGAAATGGCGGAAGAGGGCATTATCACTGAACAGGAACGTGCCATTTTTGCCTGCTGGCAAACCAGCGGCAGTGCGTGTATTACCAACTATTTTTCCTCGGGTGCCGCGCTGTTTACGATGGTTACCGTTCCGGTGATTACGCCGCTGGCGGTGATCCTTGTCTTCAAATTTGTGGGTGCGAACCTGCTGCGTTTGTGGATTGCGCAGTTGGAAAATCGCCGTACGCAGCAGGAGGCGTGAGATGACAACGCAAGTACGTAAAAACGTCATGGATATGTTTATCGATGGCGCACGGCGCGGATTCACTATTGCAACAACCAGCCTGTTGCCTAACGTGGTAATGGCGTTTGTGATTATTCAGGCGCTGAAGGTGACGGGACTGCTTGAGATTGTCGGGCGGGTATGTGAGCCGGTAATGGCGCTGTGGGGACTGCCGGGGGAATCTGCTACCGTACTGCTGGCGGCAGTGATGAGTATGGGAGGCGGCGTCGGTGTTTGCGCCAGCCTGGTTGTCGCCGGTACGCTTTCGGGACATGATGCTACGGTGCTGTTACCGGCTATCTACCTGATGGGCAATCCGGTGCAAAATGTGGGACGCTGTCTGGGTACCGCGGGGGTCCATCCCCGTTATTACCCGCTTATTATTGCGGTATGCGTAATTAATGCGCTGCTCTCTATTTGGGTTATGCAGGTTATTGCCTGACAAGGAAGGTTATGAACTGTTCCATTCTTAATTTGACGTTGTTCCTGCAGGGACACGTGTACGCGCCGGAAGATTTAGGACGCCAGGATATACTGGTATCTGGCAGCAAAATTGTTGCCATCGCGCCGTCGATTTCCCCTGACGATTTTCCTGGCTGCGAGTGTATCAATCTTGACGGTGCGATTGTGTGCCCAGGATTTATCGATCAACACGTCCATCTGATTGGCGGCGGCGGAGAAGCGGGGCCGCACACCCGCACGCCGGAAGTGCGCTTGTCGCGGCTGGTTGAAGCTGGCGTCACCTCGGTGGTGGGATTGCTGGGGACAGATGGTATTACCCGTCACCCTGAATCGCTGCTGGCGAAAACCCGCGCGCTGGAATTTGAAGGCATCAGCGCATGGATGCTGACCGGGGCGTATTCTCTGCCTTCTCCGACCATCACCGGCAGTATCGATCGCGATGTGGCGCTGATCGATAAAATCATTGGCGTGAAATGTGCTGTTTCGGACCATCGTTCTTCAGCCCCGGACACCTCGGCGCTGGCAAACATGGCGGCGCAGTCGCGCGTTGGCGGATTGTTAGGGCGCAAGCCGGGGATTAGCGTCTTCCATATGGGCGACAGCCCGCGCATGCTGGAGCCGTTGTACCAGATCCTCGACAGTTGCGATGTACCGATTACCAAGCTGCTGCCCACACACGTCAATCGTGCGGAACTGCTGTTTCAGTCGGCGCTGGAGTATGCCCGCAAAGGCGGTTATATCGACATTACCAGCAGCATTGATGAACCCGTCGACCCGGCCACGGCTATCGCCACGGCGCTACGCCAGAACGTGCCGCTGTCGCGTATTACCTTGAGTTCAGACGGCAACGGTAGCCAGCCGGAATTTGATGACTACGGTAATCTTACCGGCATCGGTGTCGCAGGCTTTGAATCACTGGCTGAAACAGTGCGCCAGTTGGTGAAGGTTCATGCCATACCGCTGGAACTGGCGCTGTGTCCGCTGACGCGAACGGTCGCAGAATTTTTGGGACTGGAACATAAAGGGCGTCTGGCGGTAGGATGCGATGCCGACATTTTGGTGCTCAATGATGCGCTTGAAGTTCATCATCTGTGGGCGAAGGGCAAAGCCGTCGTCAGAGAGAAAAAAGCCTGTGTAAAAGGGACGTTTGAATAAACGACGTTGATGCCGGATGGCGGCGTAAACGCCTTATCCGGCTACGGAGTTATGCGGATGGTGGCCTGATAAGACGCGTGGCGTCACCATCAGGCGCTATCCGGCAAAATGTAAATCAGGCGTTCTCTTTCAGCCAGTTCATTACTACGTCGTGGTGGTTGCTGGTTTTGAAGTCATCAAACACATGCTCAATTTTCCCTTCAGCATCAATCAGGAAGCTGATACGGTGGATGCCATCATAGGTTTTGCCCATAAATGACTTCTCACCCCAGACGCCGAACTGCTCGCAAACCTGGTGATCTTCGTCGGACAGGAGCGTGAAGTTAAGGACTTCTTTCTCCGCGAATCGGGAAAGCTTCTCTGGTTTATCGGTGCTGATTCCCAGCACTTCAACACCTGCTTTTTTTAACTCATCCATGTTATCGCGCAGGCCGCAGGCCTGTACGGTACAGCCGGGTGTCATGGCTTTCGGGTAAAAATAAACCAGAACACGCTGTCCCTGGAAGTCGGTTAAATTTACTTGTTCTCCGTCTTGATCCGGCAAGCTAAATTTCGGTGCGATATCACCGGCTTTCAGTGGGTTCATTACTTAACTCCATCCTGTTCATCATGCTGTGAGTAATTGACGACGTTAATACTGCCTTGCGCATTGAGTTCTGTACAGAGTGCTTTAAACGCATCTTCAATATTTGCCGAATCATGTGACGCAGGACTATGTGCGGTAATTTGAATAAACAGCTGTGCCGCCTTTTCGTTCTCAGCCGGTTGCGTGCGTGAAACCAGTTCCGCAATATTCATTTGGTGGCTGTCAAACAGGGCGGTAAAGCGTTCAATCAAATGCGGAGAATCAGGAACATCGACCTGCACCCATACCGTAGCGGGCATCGCCGGACGGGGGCGTGCGGTCGTGCGCTTCATCACAATCAGTAAATCCAGCTCTGCACCTTTCAACGGCAAGGTTGATTCAATTAGGGTAATGGCATTCCAGGTGCCCGACAGCAACATGATAAACGTGAACTCGTCACCCAGCATGGCCAGTCGGCTGTCTTCGATATTACAGCCGCAACTGCTGACATGACGTGTGATGGTGTTCACAATTCCCGGGCGGTCAGCACCCAGCGCAGTAATGACCAGATAGTGTTGCGATGACGATGTCAAACCTGTTCTTCCTTTGAGCGGTGAGGTAATCATAAGGAAAGCATAAAAAAAACATGCATACAACAATCAGAACGGCTCTGGTCGCTTGCTTTTATTGTCGTACCAAACGTACCATTGAGACACTTGTTTGCACAGAGGATGGCCCATGTTCACGGGAAGTATTGTCGCGCTTGTTACGCCGATGGATGAGAAAGGTAAAGTCTGCCGGTCGAGCCTGAAAAAACTGATTGATTATCATGTCGCCAGCGGCACCTCGGCGATCGTTTCGGTTGGCACCACCGGTGAGTCTGCCACCCTGAGTCATGATGAGCATGGCGATGTGGTGATGATGACCCTGGAGCTGGCCGACGGGCGTATTCCGGTGATTGCCGGAACCGGCGCTAATGCGACCGCGGAAGCCATTAGTCTGACGCAGCGTTTCAACGACAGTGGTGTTGTCGGCTGCCTGACGGTGACGCCTTACTACAACCGCCCAACCCAGGAAGGTTTGTTCCAGCATTTCAAAGCCATCGCTGAACATACTGACCTGCCGCAAATTCTGTATAATGTACCGTCCCGTACCGGCTGCGATATGTTGCCGGAAACCGTTGGTCGCCTGGCGAAAGTAAAAAATATTATCGCTATTAAAGAGGCCACGGGGAACTTAAGTCGCGTTCACCAGATCAAAGAGCTGGTTTCAGACGACTTTATTCTGCTCAGCGGTGATGACGCGACCGGACTGGATTTTATGCAGCTCGGTGGTCATGGTGTGATTTCCGTGACGTCTAACGTTGCGGCACGCGATATGGCCGAAATGTGCAAACTGGCGGCAGCCGGGAACTTTGCCGAGGCGCGGGTGATTAACCAGCGTCTGATGCCGTTACACAACAAACTATTTGTCGAACCCAATCCTATCCCAGTGAAATGGGCGTGTAAGGAGTTGGGACTTGTGGCGACCGATACGCTACGTCTGCCGATGACGCCAATCACGGATAATGCTCGTGAAATCGTCAAAGCGGCGCTTAAGCATGCCGGTTTGCTGTAAAGTTTAGGGAGATTTGATGGCTTACTCAGTACAAAAGTCGCGCCTGGCCAAGGTTGCGGGTGTTTCGCTTGTTATGTTGCTCGCGGCCTGTAGTTCTGACTCGCGTTATAAGCGCCAGGTGAGCGGTGATGAATCCTATCTGGAGGCCGCACCGCTTGCTGAGCTTCATGCTCCAGCTGGGATGATTCTGCCGGTTATGTCGGGTGACTATAATATCCCGGTCACCAACGGCAGCGGTGCCGTTGGTAAAGCGCTGGACATTCGCCCGCCGGCTCAGCCGTTAGCATTAGTCACCGGTGCTCGCACTCAGATCGCGGGTGATACGTCGACATTGCTGGTGGAAAATGGTCGTGGCAACACGCTGTGGCCACAGGTCGTTAGCGTCATTCAGTCTAAAAACTACACGATCACCAAACGTGATGATGCCAGCCAGACGTTGACCACCGACTGGGTTAACTGGAACCGTCTGGATGAAGACGAGCAGTACCGTGGACGTTATCAAATCTCGGTTAAACCGCAGGGCTATCAGCAAGCGGTAACGGTGAAACTGATTAACCTCGAGCAGGCGGGTAAACCCGTAGCTGATCCAGCATCAATGCAGCGTTACAGCGCTGAGATGATGAACGTTATCTCCGCAGGTCTGGATAAGAACGCCACTGATGCCGCGAATGCCGCGCAGAACCGCTCTGCCGCCACCATGGATGTTCAAAGTGCTGCCGATGACACCGGTTTACCGATGCTGGTGGTACGTGGACCGTTCAACGTGGTATGGCAGCGTCTGCCGGCAGCGCTTGAGAAAGTAGGGATGAAAGTGACCGACAGCACCCGTTCTCAGGGCAGCATCGCCGTGACCTACAAACCACTGTCTGATAGCAACTGGCAGGAGCTGGGCGCAAGCGATCCGGGTCTGGTATCCGGCGACTATAAACTGCAGGTCGGTGATTTAGACAACCGCAGTAGCTTGCAGTTTATCGATCCGAAGGGGCATACCCTGACGCAAAGCCAGAACGACGCGCTGGTCGCCGTCTTCCAGGCAGCGTTCAGTAAGTAAAAATAAAGGGCTGGATAACTCCAGCCCTTTTTTTCTGATATGATACGCAAACGTGTGCGTCGGCAGAAAAACGCAATATTTATCGTTAATTCACACCCAGGAGTAATAAAGATGCAAAAGCAAGCTGAGTTGTATCGTGGTAAAGCGAAGACCGTATACAGCACGGAAAACCCGGACCTGTTGGTGCTCGAATTCCGCAATGATACGTCAGCAGGGGATGGCGCGCGCATTGAACAGTTTGATCGTAAAGGCATGGTGAACAACAAGTTCAACCATTTCATTATGACTAAACTGCAAGAAGCGGGCATTCCTACCCAGATGGAGCGACTGCTTTCCGATACTGAATGTCTGGTGAAAAAACTGGAGATGGTACCGGTTGAATGTGTGGTTCGTAACCGCGCAGCAGGCTCCCTGGTTAAGCGTTTAGGCGTTGAGGAAGGTATTGAACTGAATCCGCCGCTGTTTGATCTGTTCCTGAAAAACGATGCTATGCACGATCCAATGATTAACGATTCCTATTGCGAAACTTTTGGTTGGGTGAGCAAAGAGAATCTGGTGCGTATGAAAGAGCTGACCTACAAAGCCAACGACGTGCTGAAAAAGATGTTTGATGATGCCGGTCTGATTCTGGTCGACTTCAAACTTGAGTTTGGTTTGTATAAAGGTGAAGTGGTCCTGGGCGATGAATTCTCACCGGACGGTAGCCGTCTGTGGGACAAAGAAACGCTGGATAAAATGGACAAAGATCGCTTCCGCCAGAGCCTGGGCGGCCTGATCGAAGCCTATGAAGCCGTCGCGCATCGTCTGGGTGTGAAGTTAGACTAATCCTCCCCTGAGCCGGCGATCGCTCTCCGGCTCATCAATCCCGCCGATTTTGATTACTGTTTCTTATGGTAATCCTGTTCCGAACCGCCTACGATCATCATCATAATGAATAAAAAGTTGAGGTGATTATGCGCTGGCAAGGGCGTCGTGAAAGTGACAATGTGGAAGACAGACGAAATAGCTCCGGTGGCGGCCCTTCTATAGGCGGCCCTGGTTTTCGTTTGCCCAGTGGTAAAGGCGGCATCATCCTGCTGATTGTGGTGCTGGTGGCGGGATATTATGGCGTGGATCTCACCGGATTAATGACCGGCCAGCCAGTTTCCCAACAGCAATCATCACACTCCATCAGCCCAAATGATGATGAAGCAGCAAAATTTACCTCGGTGATTCTGGCCACCACGGAAGATACCTGGGGGCAGCAGTTTGAAAAAATGGGCCGGACCTACCAACAGCCGAAGCTGGTAATGTATCGCGGAGCGACGCGTACCGGCTGTGGCGCGGGTCAGTCGGTGATGGGGCCGTTTTACTGCCCGGCGGATGGTACGGTGTATATCGACCTCTCATTTTATGATGACATGAAAAACAAGCTGGGCGCCGATGGTGATTTTGCTCAGGGCTATGTTATCGCCCATGAAGTGGGCCACCACGTGCAGAAACTGCTGGGTATTGAACCGAAAGTTCGCCAGATGCAGCAGAATGCCTCACAGGCTGAGGTAAACCGTCTTTCCGTACGTATGGAACTGCAGGCGGACTGCTTTGCCGGCGTCTGGGGCAACAGTATGCAGCAGCAGGGCGTGCTGGAGTCCGGCGACCTGGCAGAAGCGCTGAATGCCGCTCAGGCCATTGGCGACGATCGCCTGCAGCAGCAGGGACAAGGACGCGTTGTGCCGGACAGCTTTACCCACGGCACTTCTGAGCAGCGGCTTAGCTGGTTCAAACGCGGTTTTGACAGCGGCGATCCGGGACAATGTAATACTTTTGGTAAAGGCATTTAAGCTACTGAGGCAGGGATGTCTGATAATACGGCGCTGAGCGCGTTAACCGAACAGATGGCCCACGAAGGGATCCGTCGTCTGCTGATTATCAGTGGCGAGGGGAACTGGTGTCAGGAGCGGGCATTAGCGCTACGCGACACGTTACCCGGCGACTGGTTATGGGTGGGCGCCCCCGCCCCTGCTGAGCCAAACTGTACGCCACAGGCGCTGCAAACGTTATTAGGCCGCGAGTTTCGTCATGCGGTTTTTGACGCCGGGCAGGGATTTGACGCTGCGGCGTTTGCCGCCTTAAGCGGAACGCTGATCGCCGGGAGCTGGCTGGTTTTGCTGACTCCCCCCTGGCATACCTGGCACACGCATCCGGACGTGGATTCACTGCGCTGGAGCGACTGTGCTGAACCTATCCCAACGCCGCACTTTGTTGAACATGTCAAACGGGTGATTTCCCGTGACGGACAGGCTCTGCACTGGCAGCAGCATCACGCAGTTTCCAGCCCGCGTTTTCCTGTTCGTGTAGTCTGGCACGCGGCAACCGGTGATCCTCAGCCTGAACAGGCGATGATTTTAACCCAGTTGCTGGATATGCCTCCCGGCGTGGCTGCGGTCACAGCCGCACGTGGCCGGGGTAAATCGGCTCTGGCAGGGCAACTGATAGCACGTATCAACGGGACCGCGATTGTCACCGCGCCTGCTAAAGCGGCAACGGATGTGCTGGCGCAATTTGCCGCAGAGCGATACCGCTTTATGGCCCCGGATGCGCTGTTAAGCAGTTCTGCAACCGCAGACTGGCTGGTTGTGGATGAAGCCGCCGCGATCCCCGCGCCGCTGCTGCACCAACTGGTTGCGCGTTTCCCTCGTACGCTGTTAACCACCACCGTACAGGGCTACGAGGGAACCGGCAGAGGCTTTTTGCTGAAATTCTGCGCCCACTTTCCCCATCTTCGACGCTATGAGTTGCAACAACCCGTGCGCTGGGCGCAGGGATGTCCGCTGGAGAAAATCGTCAGCGATGCGCTGGTGTTTGACGACGAAACCTTTGCGCATGCCCCCTTGGGGGAGCTTAACTTCTCGGCATTTGATCAACTCTCATGGCAGACAAACCCGGCGCTGCCGTTAGCGGTATATCAGCTACTTTCCGGTGCGCATTATCGCACCTCGCCACTGGATCTGCGGCGAATGATGGACGCGCCGGGTCAGCATTTTCTTCAGGCTTCGGCTGCTGACTCGGTGGCGGGTGCTGTCTGGCTGGTCGACGAGGGGGGATTATCCGCAGAATTAAGCCAGGCCGTCTGGGCCGGATATCGCCGACCAAGAGGAAATCTGGTTGCGCAGTCACTGGCGGCGCACGGCGGAGACCCATTGGCAGCGACGCTCGTCGGGCGGCGGGTTAGTCGAATTGCGGTTCATCCCGCACGTCAAAGAGAAGGTATTGGGCAACAGCTGATTCTGCAGGCCCGGCACTATTGCACGCAGTGCGACTATCTGTCCGTCAGCTTTGGTTATACGGCTGAATTATGGCGTTTCTGGCAGCGTTGCGGTTTTGTCCTGGTACGGATGGGCAATCATCGGGAAGCCAGCAGCGGCTGTTATACCGCTATGGCGGTGCTGCCCATCAGCGAAGCGGGAAAACGCCTTGCCTGGCGGGCGCACCAGCGCCTGCGACGGGATGCGGAGATTCTTGCGCAGTGGAACGCAGAGCGCCTTCCGCTGGTACCACTGAAAGAGACTACGCTTAATGAGGATGACTGGGGTGAGCTGGCTGGGTTTGCCTTCGCGCATCGACCATTACTGACATCATTAGGTTGTCTGAGTCGTTTGCTTGAGCGCAGCGAGTTGCCTCTTCCAGCATTGCGCGGGCGTATACAGGCTCAACGCAGCGATGCCGAATTGTGCCAACAGCTGAAGATATCGGGTCGCAAAGCGCTGTTAGCAGTTCAGCGCGCCGAGGCGGCGCAGGCCTTAAAACAGCTGGATGCTGAGCGTGAACAACGGCTACATAATCGCATTATGCAATGGCAATTTTTTCACTAACTTCTTCAATTTCCTGGCATGGTCATTGCGGTTAAGCGGCGTAGAATGATTCTCATCAGTTAAGGAGATCGCCATGAAACATGACCATTTTGTTGTTCAAAGTCCCGATAAACCCGCTCAACAGCTCTTGTTGCTGTTTCATGGCGTCGGCGATAACCCGGTTGCCATGGGCGAAATTGGCTCCTGGTTTGCGCCGCTGTTTCCGGATGCGCTAATCGTCAGCATTGGCGGGGCAGAGCCTTATGGTACGACTTCCGGGCGTCAGTGGTTTTCGGTACAGGGGATAACGGAAGAGAACCGCCAGGCGCGTATTGACGCGATTATGCCGGTCTTTATCGAAACCGTTCGCTACTGGCAGAAGCAAAGCGGCGTTTCGCCTCAGGCGACCGCGCTGATTGGTTTTTCTCAGGGCTCGATTATGTCGCTTGAGAGTATTAAAGCCGAGCCTGGGCTGGCGTCGCGGGTCATCGCCTTTAATGGTCGCTATGCCACGTTGCCGGAGGTTGCAACCACCGCGACGACGGTGCATTTGATTCACGGCGGTGAAGACCGGGTGATTGAATTATCTCATGCCGTTGCCGCGCAGGAGGCGTTAATACGCGCCGGTGGGGATGTGACGCTGGATATCGTCGAAAATCTGGGGCACGCCATTGATGAACGCAGTATGCAGTTTGCGCTCGACCACCTGCGTTTTACCGTACCGAAGCATTACTTTGATGAAGCGCTGAGCGGTGGTAAGCCTCACGATGATGATGTGATTGAGATGATTTAACCCGCAGGCCGGATGGCGATGTGAAACCGCCATTCGGCCTACGTTGGCTTATTTCTTCGGTTGATCCTTGTTTGGCCAATCGTCGTCGTCATCCCACTTATCGTTAAAATCACGATGCGGGGGAAGCTCCGGCTTATTGGCAAGAAATTTCTTGTGGTCGACGCGCTTGAGATCTTTAATCACGTTCAGCAATACGCCTACCAGAAACACCAACACTAGAATCCACCAGTATTTTGCCAGCCAGTCCATGCTCATTTCCTCTTACAGGAACACTCATCAGGCGACGAGTTGCTCCATGATACGTTGATACATACGGGCAAGCAGTTGCAGGTCGGCGGCATTAACACATTCATTAATTTTATGAATGGTCGCGTTGACCGGCCCCAGTTCTACTACCTGTGCCCCCATGCGGGCAATAAAACGCCCGTCGGACGTCCCGCCTGTAGTCAGTAACTGCGGTTTAATCTCATTATAGTGCTCAATGGCGTTCACCACCGCATCCACCAGTTTACCGCGTGCGGTCAGGAACGGCTGACCGGAAAGCCACCAGTCGACGGTATAACGCAACTGATGTTTCTCCAGCAGTTCCAGCACCCGGGACTTAATCATTTCATCGTTTAATTCGGTGCTGAAACGGAAGTTGAACTGGATAAACAGTTCGCCGGGAATAACATTGTTGCTGCCGGTTCCTGCCTGAATATTGGCAATCTGCATGCTGGTAGCCGGGAAGAATTCGTTGCCCTGATCCCACTCAATCGCCACCAGTTCATTGAGCATTGGCGCCGCGCGGTGTACCGGGTTATCGGCCAGATGCGGGTAGGCTACGTGGCCCTGCACGCCGTGAATGGTCAGATTGCAGGTCAGTGAACCACGACGCCCATTTTTCACCACGTCACCAACGATTTCCGTGCTGGACGGCTCGCCAACCAGACAATAATCCAGTCGTTCATTGCGTGCCATAAGTGCTTCAACCACTTTTACGGTGCCGTTTTGGGCGCTGGCCTCTTCGTCAGAGGTTATCAAAAACGCCAGACGACCCTGATGGTTCGGATGCTGGGCGACAAAACGTTCTGCGGCCACGACCATTGCCGCCAGTGAGCCTTTCATATCGGCTGCGCCACGCCCGAACAACATGCCATCGCGAATGGTCGGTTCGAACGGTGGATTAATCCAACGATCGACATCGCCGACAGGCACTACGTCAGTGTGACCGGCAAATGCCAGAGTCTCACCTTTGCCGCGCCATGCCCAAAAATTCTGTGTGTCACCAAAATCCATACGCTCAACGGTAAAACCTACCGCGCGCAGGCGTTCAATCATTAACGCCTGGCACCCGGCATCATCCGGGCTCAGGGAAGGACGGCGAATAAGCTGCTGTGTCAGCTCAATAACCGGGCACGACATAGACTATACCTCATTAAAAAACTGCGTATAACTGGATTCACTAAAGCCAAGCAGCATAGGCTTACCCGGCGCGCAGAGCAATGGGCGTTTGATAATTGCAGGCATTTCAATCATCAATGCAGCAGCAGAGGACGCATCGGTGATTTGGTTACGTGTGGCTTCATCCAGTTTGCGCCAGGTGGTTCCACGTGTATTGAGCAGCGCCTCCCAACCTAATTCGCTGATAAAGGCGTGTAATAACGCGTTGTCCAGGCCGTCGACGCGATAATCATGGAAGCGGTAGTCGACCCCATTGTCTTCCAGCCAGCGTCTGGCTTTTTTAATCGTATCGCATACTTTAGGAGAAAGGCCATACATGATAAGTGTCGGTTCAGAACGGTCTGTCATGTTGTTTTACCTATGCAATTTGGTTAGGCCTGTAGCATACAGATGTTCATAATCCATTAACACCACAAGAATATTCGATGATAATCAAAATGTTACCGATTTTTGTATTCGCGGTAAAAAATAATGAGTTCATATATTGTTAAAAGAGCCGTTCATTGATAGCGTTAGCTCATCTTAGTTTTCTGTCGTTGTTGTTTGCCAGTCTGAATATTCAGAAAGGAGCAGTTGTGAGAAGTGCTAAAGCTTATTCCTACGTTCGTTTCAGTACCCCTAAACAGGCCCAGGGGGATAGCTATCGCCGCCAACTTCAGCAGGCTCGGGACTACTGCACGACTCACAATCTCGTGTTGGATGACAAGACCATTGAGGACTTTGGAGTTAGTGCTTTTCGTGGTAGCAACCGTACTGATGGTGCACTGGGTCGCTTCATCGATGCAGTTAAAGGTGGGGAAATCGTAAGGGGTTCTTATCTCTTAGTTGAATCGGTGGATCGGCTGAGCAGGCAGGCGATTGAAGAAGCTCTGACGCAGTTCTTGGAAATAGTCAGAGAAGGCATTGTGATAGTCACTCTTTCAGATAATCAGGTCTTTCGCAGTGGTGAGGTGGATTTCACAAAGCTGATTGTTTCGATTGTCTATATGGCTCGTGCCAATGATGAATCTGAAATGAAAAGCCGCCGTAGTCGTGCTGCATGGTCCAATGGACGCCAACAAGCGAGAGAAAATAACAAAGTGATAGCTAACTCTCGCCTCCCTTCATGGTTGAAGCTTGAGGGGGACAAGATCGTTCCTATCCCTGAACGGGTCGCTATTGTGAACGAGATGTTCCAAATGGCTCGATCTGGCCAAGGTTATCAACAGATTGCTAAAGTATTCAGCGAGAACGATTACAAGACATTTGGGAAGGGTAAAGCATGGCGTCCTGCTGGTATTCAGTCAGTGATTAAGAATAGGGCCGTAATCGGTGAATTTCAGCCTCATAGAATTTATGAAGGGAAGCGAGTGCCAGACGGTGATCCACTTTTTGGCTATTATCCAACGATTGTTTCACCTGCAATTTTTGCAGAGGTGCAACATATTGTGGATAAGAGGAGCAACCATAGCGGCTCTTACAGAAAAGGCCTCTATAACAATCTGTTCAGTGGGGCTATCCGTTGCCAGTGTGGCGAATTGCTGCGCTTCCACAATAAAGGTAGCAAGGGACAGGTTCGTAATTATCTTGTTTGCCCAATGGAAGGCGTTACGGGTTGCCAGTTACCGTATTTGCCATACAACAGAATTGAACCACAATTGCTACAGGCTCTGGGTAGGCTATCCAGCGTTATGAAGCAACGTCAACCGCAAACAGGCAGAATGCCAGTTCTGAAAGACGATCTGGCTGTGTTACGAAATGAGCTAGAAGCGGAAGGCAAAAAGAGAATGAAGGCAGCCCAGTCCATGCTGGATTTTGATGATGATGCTATTTTCCGAATGTTATTTGAAGAGTCTAAGGATGCCTGTCGTGTACTGGAGGAAAAAATCTTGCAAATTGAAGGTGAGATTATGGCCTTAGAGCTCTCTAGCAGAACAATTAATCACTTTCTACGTCCAGAGGATTTAATCGGTACGGAGCAGCGTCAGCAGTTCAACAGCCAGCTAAAGTCAGCTATCACGATAGAATTTATTTATGAAAATACTGGGCTGGTTGCCGTAATCAAAGACTTGGAAGGTGAGCTCATGTTGGAGCAAGCATTTGGTCCCAAATTAATGAGCAGTATCGTCCATGATTTTGAAGGCCATATCTGTGTTAAAACTATCGCTGATGCTCCTTATGTTGATCCTGTCTGGATTGAAGAAGAAAGAGTGGAGTATGAAAAAGGGAACCTTATCGAATTTGATGAGTGTGGCGATTTTAATGTCGACAATTTGAACAAAAAATGTTGAGATTTTGTAACCTTCTTTCGATGTATTAGTTATGAGTAACGCACTGCTGGAAAAGCCGGGTTGCGATGAGCATTTGAGACCGCATCATTAGCCACACGGACTCGAATAGGAACGAAAGTGAAAACTATGGCGATAAACTAGTAGAAGCCATTGAGACAATCTTAAGGTTAAGCCTACGCCGAATCAAGGACTGGAGTCTTTAAGCCGGGTACTCCCGGCCTTAATCGGTAGCTCCTAGAGATCACTACCGGCATCCGTGCCCGTTGACTCAGAAAGTATAAACCTGTGTTTTACGCCGTATGTGGTCGGTGATCGTCGCCGTAACAGGCTGACCATCTAGGTGCCGAAGCAACCTACGCATAATGGATTCGGCATGCCACTGAGTGAGGCTGCCCCGGTAGCCTGAAGCGGGCAGTCCGGCCTCAGTGAGGACTGTCGGAAGCACAAGGTCGGCATCAATCGCACAGTTAAAACCAATGGGATGCTTATCACGGTCAATGATTAGTCTTAAATAGTTCATAAGCTCTCGTTCTCCTTTAATGTGAAATAGATTTAAGCACATACTTTATTTTACCGCACAGTAAGGACATTTTATGTCAGTAGACGACGAAATTGAACGCATGAATGATTTGGAATCAAAGTTTCTACTCCTTTATAAAAAAATAAAGTTCAATCAGGACTGTTTTTATATCGATGATGAACTTGGGGCAGTTCGAATCGATCCGGATGAAAATGGTAAATATGTTTTTGATGAACCATTTAAATATTCCAGAGTCGCAAGTTCTATTCCACCTGACACCCACAAAGAAGTCATCGAGATAATAACGGAATATCTTGATGAAAACTGGAAAATGCCTAGTGAGATGAGGGGGTATTTATCTGTAAGGTTTAAAGAAGCAATAGGTCAAAATCCAAAGAATCTGGATTCATTATTTGGGTTGAGACCTAAGAAAAGAAGTAGAGAAGACGACATGAATATAGAGGATGCGATTTATTACATCCAATTCAGAATAGCCTTGCATAAAGAAATTAGACCGAAGGGTGATAAAAACCCGTTTTTCAGGGGCGAAGCGTTAAATGACTTTTTATGTGACGAGTTGAGTTCCATTTTTTTAAAAGGGAACGTAAGCAGAGATAAATTAAAGGACTTGACTAATAAAGGAAAAATGGTTGGATTAAGTAATAATTTTTTCCAAAACTATGGTCAAAAAGATATTAAGTGCTTGGTTAAATACAGGGGGTATTTGAGTGAAATTATCATTGCAATGAATGACATCATTCCCACAGAAAATAATCAACAAAAATTAGATGCTCTGAATTTTATCTTAGCCAAAATTGAACAGAAACTACATAAACTACCGCATATCAAGGTAACGCTATAACGTCAACTGCTTTTTAAGGGGGAATTGATGTTACGGAAAATCCCCCCTTCTATTTTGTCGACATGTCACTGCTAATCCTAATAACATTTCTCTCATCGCAGCGAGACACTCTTGCTGCAAAGATGAGGAAATCCAATGATATGTAACAACGAAAGCTTCAAGCAAAGGGCTGCTACCTTTAGCCAGTTCACCTCTGTTGAAGATAAATGCGAATACGTATCCGAGTTGCTTGAATGTATCTGTCCCGTTGAAGATGGGCATGCTATATATAGCGAAGAGTACGACTGCTATCAGTTTTTCTCCGGAGGAGACTGCTGTAGCATGCGCCTTGTCATGAGTCCTTACGGAGATATCGAACACTTCGAATTCAGCTGTAACTAACTATACAATATCGCATTGGCTTTACCCGCAAGGGGAACGTCAACTCTCCCTTGCTAAAGTCATGCGAGGAGTCAATATGAATATTGAAGAGCATAATGAAAATGCATTAATTGAAGCGTTACAGCTCGCAAAAGAACATGGTATTGCCGCAGAGAATGCCGAATTAAAAGCAATCGATACGGATTTTCCCAGATGTCAGGATGTTTATGATAAACCTGGGCGTGCGAGTGCCTGGTTAAGTCCATATAGTAATGAGGAAGGTAAGATTCTCAGGGTATATATTAGTAGCTACCATGAAGATTTAGGTAGCGCTATATGGGATCATGATGGCCTGCATTCATTACTGCCAGAAAGACTCCAGGAGCTAGATAATGAACTGAAAGCACTGAAGGCTAAACGAATACAGGAAAAGGATAGCCTTCTCGCTGATAATAGAGCTAAATTAGAAAGAAATTTAAAATCACTCTCGCCAGCATCACAGCATCCTTATTTATCAAGGAAGCAAGTTTCAGGTAATGGCCTTTTTGTGGATGGAAATACATTAATTATCCCCATTCATTCTTATGGCGGTGAGTTTGTTAATGCTCAGCGTATTTTTCCTGATGGAACTAAATACTTTTTTAAGGATTGCGGTAAAAAAGGTGCCTGCCATGTTATCCAAGGTGATGATAGCACGATATTAGTCGCTGAGGGGTATGCCACAGCAGCGTCCTGCTTTGATGCGACGAGATATACATCGGTTATGGCAATTGACTGCGGGAATATATATTCAGTTGTCGAGTCTATTCGCTTACATACAAAGGCACCAATCGTCATTGTTGCCGATAACGATAAATATAAGGAGAAAAATGCAGGGGTAGAAGCGGCTGAAAAGGCAGCAAAAGCGTTTGAAGGTGTATCTGTGTTCATCCCTGAATTTCAGGACGCTACGAATAAACCAACAGATGCCAACGACCTGATGTTGCTGGAGGGGATGGACGAGTTGAAAAGACAGCTATCCCCCGTTATCGCTCATGCGAGGATGGGTATTCCATCCAGCTATTTCTTTTCAAATGGCTGGCTGTGTCAGAAACGTGAGTCGGTGAAGGAAAGCTATAACGTAAAGATAAGCTCAGCCGTGTATCCCGTTGCACAATCTAGGGATAAAGCAAGCGAGGACTGGGGATTGGTACTGAAGTTTGCCGACTCAGATAGTCATGAGCATCAATATGCACTGCCTAGAGCCGCATTAGTTAAAGATCCGGCTGCTGTACTGGAGCCGTTAGTCTCACGAGGTTTGCAATACGATCCCCATGAGATCAGGGCTCTTCTGAGCTACATCTACACGGTTCAGCCTGTGGACAGGGCCAGGAGCGTATCGCAGACGGGCTGGTACGGTGATGTTTACGTGCTTCCCGATGAAGCGATAGGGGCATCCAGTGAGACGGTAATTTATCAGTCGTTCTCCGGGGCCCCCCCAGGCTATGAGCAGTCAGGCAGCCTGAAGGACTGGCAGGAGAATATTGCAGCGAAATGTGTGGGAAATAGTCGCCTGGTACTGATGGTTGCCGCTGGTTTTGCCGGGCCGTTGCTGGAACTGGATAACTCGCTGGAGTCTGGTGGGTTTCATATCCGTAGTGAGAGCAGCAGGGGCAAGTCGACCGCTCTCAGGGTTTGTAAGTCGCTCTGGGGGGCCCCGGATAAGCTTGTAACATGGCGTGCTACATCCAACGGGCTTGAAGGTGTCTGCTTCGCTCATAACGACGCGACGCTGGTGATCGATGAATTGGGTCAGATGGCAGATGAAAACCCCGCAGAAGCGGCTCAGACGGTCTATATGGTCGCAAATGGGTCGAGTAAGCAGAGGGCAAATAGAACGGGAGGTGCAGCGGGGATTAAAACATGGCGGCTTATCTTCGTATCGGCTGGAGAAGTCTCCCTGTCGAACCTGATGGCTCAGGCAGGTAAGACGGTTAAGGCCGGGCAAGAGGTGCGTTTCATCGATATCCCAGCAGATGCTGGTAAAGGGCTGGGCTTGTTCGAAGAGCTGCATGGTAGCCCTGATGGTGCCAGCTTTGCCGAGGCAGTGAACAGTAACAGTAAGAGCTTCTATGGAACGGCAGCTCGTGCGTTTCTGGCTCAGGTCACGGCTGACAAGGCGGGATTCACTAGCAGGCTCAAGGTGCTGATGGCTGAATTCTTGCAAAATGTGCCAGAGGGAGCTGATGGTCAGATTAAGCGCTCAGCGAACCGGTTCGCCCTCGTGGCGGCAGCAGGGGAATTAGCCTCAGATATTACGGGATGGCCTGAAGGCGAGTCCTCCCGTGGGGTTAAGGCTTGTTTTGATGCTTGGCTTGCCGAGCGTGGGGAAGGATCTCACGAATCGAACCTAGCCATTGAGTCAGTCCGGGCTCGTCTGCTGACATGGGGAGATTCGCGTTTCGGGCAGGCTGCTAATGCTCCTGTCTGGGGAGTAAGAACCGAGCGTGATTTTTGGGTATACCCTGCCACGTTCAGGGACGAACTATGCCGAGGACTAGATCATCGGAATGTAGCTAAGGTACTTCGTGATAATGATTTTCTATCAGATACGGCAGCGGTAACAAAACGGATACCTGGCGGTGGTACTCGTAAGTTTTATGTCATTTCGGGAAAGCTTTTAGGGGATGAACCAGAGACGCCAGTACCAACGCAGCGCGATGACTCACCATATACAGTGTAATTCATAGGGGGCTCTGTCCCCCTTTGTTACGTTGTTACGATTACCAAAAAGTGAACGTAACAGCGAGATCGTTGATATGACTGCATGTTACGCTGTTACTTTTGTTACCGTTGAAAAACATCAAGTTGGAGATTGATATGGATTGGCCTAAGGAGTACAGCAATATATCTCAGGATGTAAGAGATGTGGCATATGAATTATACGATGTTGAAGCTATCACCAGATCAGTGCTGCTGCCGGGGCAGGTGAAAACGGCTTACCACGGTGGACCGCTAACGACGGATTATTACCTTTTCTTATTCACCAGCAGGGAGAATCCGAAACTTACAGGGTATTTTACCTGTGGGCTGCATGCAGCAAAGGGTTGGTTTGAATTGAATGGGCAGAAACCTGAAGATATTCCATCGTATAACCCCCTTACTGGCGAATCCTCAGGTAGTGGTAAAACTCGCGGAAGCGGGACTGCAAAACAACCCAAAGCTGAATCAAATCCAAGAATGAAACGTCTTATCAGGGTACTCCAGACGTACATTTCTCTGACGGATGATGAAAAGGGGAAAATCAAAGGCGAATCAAAAACACTGGAAGTCCTACAGAAGCTCATAAAAGCTTCAAAAGATGCCCCCAACACGTCAAACATCAGATCAGTAAATACCATTCTGTACAAAGCGCTTAAGGATGGCCGTTATGGTGGAGCTCATACATTCACTCAATTAGTTGATAACTATGAAGTCCTTCATGAGGTAGTTTTCAAGAAGATCGCTATTGAAGATTTCAACCAAGAGATTGACGATACCCGCAACAAGTCGGCTACATACCAGTACATCCCTTTAGCATCATTCTGAAATGAAGGGCTCCGGCCCTTTCCGATTGATGTTTTTCCAGCGTAACAGCCGTAACATGTGTCACACGCCGTCATATCAATGTTTTCTCTGTTACGTTCTCCAATTTCGTCCCGTAACAAAAGTAACACCATCGGTAAGCTTTTATATTCCTTATACCCTCACAGCAATTCAATATTGAACGCTCTCCCAGGTACAAGAAACGTGCATACAACCACAGGAGAAAACTATGCACGATATCATCAATCAGGCCCGTGAGCTGTTGACAGCAAGGCTGTACCGTAACCAGTCCCTCGGATCCCCCAAAGAAACCGAAAGCTACCTCGCCCTCCAGCTTGGCGAACGTGAGCAAGAGGTTTTTGCCGTCATCTTTCTGGATAGTCAGAATCAGGTTCTCCAGTACAAGGAAATGTTCTACGGAAGTATCGCGTCCACCAGCGTCTACCCACGTGAAATAGCCCGCCTAGCGCTTCGTCTGAACGCCGCTGCGGTTATCTGCTCCCATAACCATCCTTCGGGTCATCCTGAGCCGTCAGCGGCTGACAGGACAATTACCGAACGGATAAAGAACTCGATGGAACTGATAGACGTTCGTGTGCTGGATCACGTTGTCGTCGGTGGTGGTCGAACTGTTTCGTTCGCTGAGAGAGGCTGGCTTTGAAATGCATACTGCCGTTACAGCGTGGCTTCATCGCGATACTGGATCAACACCGCAAAACAGGTGAGTGCATCCTTAATTTCCGTTCACCGGATTACTCGACAGAAGGCGGTTACCACCCGGTTGAGATCCGTCTGGTTGGTGACACGTTGGATTACGTTACCGAGTTTTCCTACTTCGGATATGAACTGGAAAAGTCACTGGATTTCGACTTCGGTCAGGGTGTCGGTTTTCAGGCCTATGCAGGTTGTACCGACATCTGGCGTTACCGTGAGCTATTCCAGCTCTGGCAGCGAAACTTCATAGCCTACTATCGGGCAGGCATCTACGAGGTCAAATCATGAGTTGGAAAGCGTTACTTGTCGAAGCTCTGATTATGGCCTTAACAACCTTTGCAACCGTCTTCTTCCGGGGAATGGCTACACACTACGCACCCGACGAAGATTTCTTCTAATTTCCTCTCATTAATAGACCCCTGCCGATAGGTTATACCCTAAAGATCTGCCAGCACTACAACGGTGCAATGCCTCACGAATCCCTGCCACTATGCGGATTACGAGTTTTGGCAGGTCATGTGCACCGTAGCATACCTATTGGCAGGGTAAGGGGGTTCATATGGCTATTGTTGGCTACGCCCGGGTATCCACCACAGGGCAAAGTTTGGATGTACAAATTTCAGCCTTATCCGGCTGTGAAAAAATCTTTAAGGAAATAATCAGTGGCGCTAAGGATGACCGTCCTCAGTTATTGGCAATGCTGGAATTTGTCCGTGAGGGTGACACTGTACAGGTAACGAAACTTGATCGTCTCGCCCGTAACACTCGCCACCTGCTGGAAATATCTGAGTACCTCCAGAAAAAAGGGGTGGCGTTGAGCATTCTTAACATTGGCATCAATACAGTTACTCCGACCGGAAAACTCATGCTGACGATGATAGGGGCAATCGCCACGTTCGAAAGAGAAATGATTCTAGAGCGTCAAGCTGAGGGGATAGCGCTGGCAAAACTAAAAGGTAAGTACAAGGGCAGAAAGGCCACGGCTCGTAGCAAATCACAGGAAGTTCTGGATATGCTGGATCAAGGACTGAGTAAGCCCGCAATTTCACGCCAGTTGGGGATAGGTATCACCAGTATTTACCGAATAGTCAGAAACAAACCAAGTTAAAGGAATACAAAATGAATCACGTTTCACTATTAACAGTGCTATCGCTTGTTATAGTCATCTGTTTCCCCACAAGAGCAGAAAGTAAAGTAATGGATATAAAGTTAATTTGTGAGAACAGCATAACCGCTGATATTCATTACGCAGATGAGCAAGGCTTTATCGACATTAACTCACCAGATGGCGAGCGAAAAATACGCTTACACAAAACAGACATTATCGATAAATATTCGATCATCACTTTCTACGATGGGTCAGTACTGGCAAAAGTTATGTTTATGAACGGCAGTAAGCAAAACCACTTTGAATTGCAGATAGGTCCACACGGCGAGCTTAATACATGTAAAGGAGTCAGGTAATGGTACTTAAAAATCGCCCAGAAGTCCTGTCAATACTGGCCGTAGTGCTTGCCCTCGCTTCCATCGGTTACGCTAAAGGTATCGTGGGCTATCAGGTCTGGACGACTGACGTGGGCTACAGTTTCGGCTCACAGGTTCTGCTGCCCCGCATTGGGCTTATTATCAGTGGCTTTATTGGTGCATGCGGTGCATTCACCATTGCAAATAAATGCAGCCAGTCGGAAGATGAGTTCAGTGCTGTATATAAGCTGGCATCCATTATGATGTTCATCATTGGTGCTGGCATGCTGCTCTACGGCTTCTGGAACTGGAAAACCGACTATCAGATAATCTACAGCATATTCGGGCCTGCATTTGTCGGAAACGGCATGTTCATATTCATACACAAGCTAAAATGGCTTAAAAATAAGATCGCCACAATGTCTTTCGCAGTGATACTGCTGATACTAGCTTTCGCAGTAGCAAGCATAGGCAGGCCGTCTCCGTTTGATGTATGGCAGTTTGTGGTTGTCCTGAATGGAGGTACTGGCTTATTCATATTGATGGCGACTCTGAGCGGCAGTTTCGTTATGAATTGTCTGCTACATCAGAAAATATGATCGATGACTTGAGGTTGTGATGAGGGCAGAATCGAAGCGCAAAGATAATTTATTGTTCATCCATGATTCAGATGAGATGCCGATAAAGTCTTGCCTTCGATTCTGTTATAAACACACTTACAACGATTCCCTGCCACCGCCCTGGTAGAGGTACTTCTGGAAGCCAATAAAAGAGTCCCTTACCAGCTCTGCTGAGCCTAGTTCGGCAAATGCATCGGCCAGAGCATTGTTATATTTGAGCTTGAGTAGAGGTCCCAGCTTGGTCTCATCCAGTTCAGAAACCCCCTCCTTAACATAATGGCCCAGTACAAAACTGAGGAAAGTATGTTGCTTGCTGTCAAATGCCTTGCCGATAATTGTTTCGGCTCGGATGGCTCGCTCTTGCCTGGTTAATGGTTCGCTGGCATAAGCTACATACGCCAAGACATCAAACAGGTCACTTTCCTCAGCCTCTAGAACTTTCTGCATCTCAGTCAATTGGTCAGTGCCAAATCCCTTTTCTGCCAAGCCATCGAGCAGTTTCTTACGCGTACTCGGTTCACTCCAGATAGTACGGAGTTCATCCTCATCCTTAAAAAACTCTGGGAGCTTGCCAAAAAGGTTTCCCATAAACTCTGTTGCTGACATTGGAGTACCATCCGGATGCCAGAAGCTGGTTGCACTCATATGCTGTATTTTGCGGGCCTTGCCGTCTGCCAGCTCGATTTTAATTTTTGCCTTTTTGTTGCAGCTACAGGGTTTATGACCACACAATTGACATTGATCCTCGGATGTCGGCTCCTTTAGGCATTCACATGGGCGTTGATTACACACTGCACATATCTTTGCAGCGGGCTTTTCGCATGAGCAGGGACTGGTACTACAGACTTCACATTCCTCTGGAGGCAGAGGCTCACCGTCCCATTCAGGATCACTAAAATGGTGATGGGCCTTCACAAAATCATGGATAGTAAAGTAGTTCTTACCATCATATAGCCGAGTTCCACGGCCGATGATCTGCTTAAATTCAATCATTGAATTAATCGGGCGCATAAGAACTATATTACGCACATTGCGAGCATTCACCCCGGTCGACAACTTCTGTGAAGTGGTCAGAATTGTCGGGATCGATTTCTCGTTATCTTGAAACTCTCGTAGCCACTGTTCGCCCAAGGCTCCGTCATCAGCCGTAACTCGGTGGCAATAATTGGGATTGCTGCTTTTTTTTACCTGATTAATAAGGTCGCGAACAGCCAATGCATGCTCTTGGGTTGCACAGAATACTATCGTCTTCTGGCTCTGATCGATCTCCTGCATGAATATTTCTATTCGTTTACGTTCCCGGGGTGTAATTTCGATAACGTGGTTAAAATCCTTCTCTGTGTATATCCGGCCGAGCTCCACTTCACCTTCAATTACTTGATCATCGGATGTATAGATATATTCATCCAAAGTAGTTGCGTGCTGGCGCACCCTAAATGGCGTCAGGAAGCCATCGTTGATCCCTTCTTTGAGGGAATAGGTGTAAACAGGTGTGCCAAAATAAAAATAGGTATCAACGTTATCTTTGCGCTTTGGAGTCGCCGTCAATCCAAGTTGTACTGCTGGCTTAAAGTAGTTGAGAATGTCTCGCCAGTTCCCCTCATCATTGGCACCACCTCGATGACACTCATCAATAATAATAAGGTCGAAGAAATCGGGCGGGTAGTCACCAAATACCGGGGATGGTTTGCCCTCGGCATTTGTGCCAGTCATGAACGTTTGGAAGATAGTGAAGAAAATATTGCCATTCTTCGGTGCTTTCCCTTTTTTTCTTATCTCGTCAGGTGAGATTCGCACTAAAGCATCTTCGGGGAAGGCAGAGAAGTCGTTGAACGCTTGATTAGCAAGAATATTGCGGTCAGCCAGAAATAGAATACGTGGGCGGCGAGTTGGTTCTCCCTCTTGTTTCCAGTCATTGAGGTTCCAGCGGCTATGGAATAGCTTCCAGGCAAGCTGAAATGCGATAAACGTCTTGCCAGTGCCTGTAGCCAGAGTGAGTAAGATTCTATCTTGCCCTTCGGCTACGGCTCGTAACACACGCTCTATAGCGATGTCTTGATAGTAACGCCCTTGCCAATAGCCACCTTTATCTTCAAAGGGCACGCCAGTGAAGCGATCCCACCACTGGTTTTGCAGCACAAAAGTGGCTTGCCATAGTTCATCGGGAGTAGGGAAACTGAGGACTGTTTCCTCCTTACCTGTTTCCATATCGATGGCATAGATACCCTGCCCATTGCTGGAATAGGTATAGCGGATGGTAAGCTTACTCGCGTAATCTTTAGCCTGTGCTACCCCGGAGGTGAGTGGCTTGTCCCAAGCTTTGGCCTCGATTACGGCTAGCTTAGTATTCCGATATTCCAGTACATAATCGGCGGAGAGCGCATTACCACGTTTGCCATTACCTTCTAGTCGTCCCAGGGTGATGAGGTATTCTCGGCGAATACGGCTCCCAGGAACTATACCCCAACCAGCAGCCACCAGCATGGGATCTATATGTTCGGCTCTAGTTTCGGCTTCATTCATAACTGTTATCTTCCCATGCCCAAATCTGTTCGCAAATTTGCTGGATTAACCATTGGCGTTCATCTATATCAGCTTTTCGGAATTTTTCATGTGATTGAAATTTGAGTTTTTGGCTTACTGCCATAGATAAAAAATTCGGATTGTTTATGTAAGTTTGTGGATGCAACGATTTTGCCAGCAGATTTTCTTTCAGATAGTGTGGGACTTTCTCATCATAGGACATGGCTCCGTAAGATTGATTAGTGCCACGAGGTAAGAGGAGTAGGTCTCCTATTCGGTTTCGATAAGTGTCGAATTCATGTTTCTGTTCAAATTCGTCGAAATGTTCTTCAAACTTATCGGCCCAAATATGCTCGACTTCGTAAGGTTTTGAGTTTTCAGCTTGAATGAAGTAAGTTGAAAAATTGCTTTTAAGACCTGAGTGTGACTCGATGTATGCTGTCACACGCGATAACAAGAACTTAACGAAGTAGCGGTTCTGACCGTGTAATCGAAACTGAGCCATACCTTCCCACTTTTCTTGCATCTCTTCAATCTTGTTGCCTAAGACTGAATGCAACTCTTCAATACTTTTGCCACGAATGTCCTTCACTAGCGAGTACATCGTGTAGCGAATTGAACTGGCACCAAAGTTTCTAAAGTTTATGGCTCGCCGCACCGAAAAGGTTTCCAGAAATTTAGCTACGAGATTTATTTTAAGCCTGACCGTTTCGCCGTTGTCCGACGAGAGGAGCGGAGCCAACATTAATGGTAAGCTTAATGAGTCGGCAATACCCCAGTTATAGTGGTAGAAAATTTGTTCCCAACCAGGCTTTTCTTCTTTTTGCGCTTCCAATATCTTCAAATATGCATCCAAATAGAATGCCATTTCAATGTGAACGAATGTTTGGAAATCTGCCACAGAATTGGCTTTTAATTTTGCTTTACCTATGTTGTCGCGAAACCAATTATGGAAGCGTGTGCCTATTTTCTCGAAATCTTCATTTGACGAGCCAGCTTTGCTCTGCCTGATCGTGTCTGCATATTGACCACGAAACCAGGCTTGAATAAAACGAAGATCTTCTTCTTTACTTTCTATATGCAAGTTTTGGATAGACTCTTTCCAGAAAGAGTTGGCTTTATCCCTGCTTTTTTGATCGGGCAAACGAGATAAAATGTAACTCTTCAACATTTCAGTGGCAGTTAGATTCAAGCCACGATCATTCATCGACTCGAAAATTGTATAGGCATTTTCGTCAGAATAGGCCGTGATCTCTACCAAAATTACGTTGTATTTCAACCAGTCCAAAAAATAAGGGAACGCTGTAGCTTTTATCTCTTCTGGGAAAGCCAGTGCGATATCGCCATATCGTTCCGCCATATTGAAAGTAGATTCATCATCACCCTCCCGGACTTCGTACTGACCTTCCTGAAACAGTTTTTCCAGGCAGCGCTTACGCTCTTCTACCTGAATATTAAAAGACTTTACGCCGTATTTTTCTGAGAAAATCATCGGCTCGATGGACTCCTTTCCACCGTTCTGCTTTTGCAAATTGTTGAGATAAATCAGCAGGAGCGTGAGTGATGTCAGCCGCTGTTGTCCATCAATAATGCTGCGTGCCCCATCTTTACTGGCAACGACAAATGGGCCAAGGTAATAATTGTTATAATGTTCGACCTCAGACCTAGCATCACCATCCTCATAGGCGGCAAGAAAAGCAGAGCTCAGATCGGTAACCAATTGCTCAATATGTTTTTTTTCCCAACTATACTCGCGTTGGAAGTAATCAACCGTGTATTTTCGCTCGTTCAATACTTCAAACACGCAACGGTCATCCGCATCAATCTTGTGGTCGTCTTTGCTCATGCTTAATCCTTATAGCTGTCCGCTGAATGCTTGATGTAGAAGAGATTGTTTCAGCTCATCCAGTGCGTCAATTTTACGTTGGTAGAGGGAACTAAGGTGTTTAGTTTCGGCATTACGTTGATCAAGATATGAAACAATTTTCATTTGCTCATCTAAAGGCGGAACACTCACAGGTAATAGCCGCAAATCTTCGAGATTAATCCCTACGTATGTAGCCCCTTTCTTCACCCCTCCGAGCCACTGCTGGCTAACACCTGACCCAATTAGGTAACTCAGGAAGTTTGGATTCATTTGAAGAGGGTCTACTGGAACCATGGCAACCTCTCGCGAAATATTCCAACCTGTCATTGTAGGTTCGACAACAGCAACTCCACCAAGGGTACCTCGAACGTTTACCAGGACCTCGCCACCCTTAAGTATGGTTCGTGCGTAATCAGCAGAAAGTTTTGCGGCTATTCGCTTTATTCCCTGTGTTTCGATATTAAGCCAACGAACATTACTTGTTCGTAGGCAGGGCACCCCATTTGGGGTTTCATCTCCAAGCTTGATGACACCGTAAGTAATTACTCTTGCAGGCTCGCATAAATCAGCAAGAGGTTTTACCACCCATCCTTTCCCTTGCTGACTAAAAATGTCATGAAGATAACTCTCAAAAAGGGTGAGCGAATTCTGGCGATTTTTCTCAGTGTTGGCTCTGGCTGCTGCTATTCCCTCAAATGCTTGTTCTAACAGGCTAACAATACGTTGTTGTTCGAATAGCGTTGGAAGGTTAATCTTAACCTGCTGGAGTTTCTGAATTGTCAGAGTATCGACAGTTGCACCATTTCCACGATCCAATTGCTCGAAAAATAGTGGTGATTTCAGCCATAAATTTACAAATTGACTACTAACCTCACTTTTTCTCTTCATCCAAAGAATACTGGCATCCTTAAAGTAAAACCGGTCATTTGGTTGAACAATATACGAATTACCGATCGTACCAATCGCTGTGATAATAATATCCCCAGCTTCAGGTACTCCGGATTTGGCAGCAAGTTCCTTGTAATGTTCTTCGGAAATAAAAAGCTCATTATCGACCGATCCATTTAATGCTAAACGTGTCACTTCTCGACCACGATAGAACGGAACTCCACATTCTTTCCATTGGAACTTCAATACTCGTTTGCTAGAACCAATCTGGAAAAGTGAGCTAAGTGGTACTGCCATATGGTTCATAAAAGCCCCCGAATGCTGGCTAATAATTTTGCACTCTTCGCATCGAGTATCGCTATTTCATCTATGATTTCCTGAGGTGAGCGGTGTATGAGTTCTTCCGCACCATTTGGGTTCTTCACAGTCAAATCATAATTGCTGCTGTTGATATCAGATATATTTAGACTCCAGCTTTTGTCTGAGTCAGCAAAGCGTGCTTGAAACGCCACAAATTCCGTTAGATCTTCATCATTCAACGGATTGGTTTTGCCCAAGTTGCGCCCTGGCTCAAGCTGATAGAACCAAACTTTGTTAGTCGTGGTGCCTTTGTCGAAAAACAGCACCACGGTTTTCACTCCTGCACCTTGGAAGGTACCACTAGGGCAATCCAGCACGGTATGCAGGTTGCAGCTCTCCAAAAGCAATTTACGTAGTGCCACTGAAGCATTGTCTGAGTTGGAAAGGAAGGTGTTCTTGATGACGATGGCGGCACGACCGCCCACTTTTAGCATCTTGATAAAGTGTTGCAAAAACAGAAATGCCGTTTCGCCGGTACGGATCGGGAAGTTCTGTTGTACCTCTTTGCGTTCCTTGCCCCCGAATGGCGGATTGGCGAGGATTACTTCCATCCGATCTTTTTCCTGAATATCCGCCAAATTCTCGGCCAGAGTATTAGTATGTTGGATATTAGGTGCTTCGATTCCATGCAGAATAAGGTTCATAATGGCAATAACGTAGGCGAGGCTTTTCTTCTCCTTGCCGTAGAAGGTCCGAGTTTGCAGTGTATCGAAATCGGCGGTAGTGAGATTTGGATTTGCTGACAAGTAATCGTGGGCTTCGCATAAGAAGCCCGCCGAGCCACAAGCCCCGTCGTAAATACGCTCGCCAATGCGTGGCTTGACCACCTGGATCATTGCACGAATCAGTGGGCGAGGTGTGTAGTATTCACCACCGTTACGTCCGGCGTTTCCCATCCGCTTGATTTTCTCTTCATAGAGAGCTGAGAGTTCGTGCTTCTCGACCTGTGAGCGAAAACGTAACTCGTCGATATAATCGATGATATCTCTTAAGGTGTACCCACTACGTATTTTGTTTCTAATCTCGCTGAAGATCTCCCCAATCTTGTATTCGATGGTATCCGGGCCATTGGCTCGTTGCTTGAAACCCTCGAGATAGCCAAACAAATCTTTGTCTACGAATTCAATCAGGTCATCGCCTGTTAAAGCAACATTGTGGTCAATCTTTCCGTCCGCCCCCTTAGGAGCCGCCCAGCGGGACCAACGATAGCGCGGTGACAGGATAGGGGTGTAGGTTTTGCCTTCCAGCAGGGCTTCATTTTCTTTGTCCTGTTCCAGTCCATCGAGATACTTGAGAAACAGTAACCAAGAGGTCTGCTCGGTGTAATCTAGTTCTGAACTACAGCCAGACTCTTTGTGCAGGGCATCGTCAATATTTTTGAAGGCTTGATCAAACATGAAGGGTATCCGAGTAATTCATGGAGTAAGGTCGAGCCGAAGCAGACACTTACAGCTAATAGATTGAGTTGGCAGCTATTCTAGCTCTTACAGAAGTCGCTATAAACAGGCATGGGTTGTTTTGAAGCATTATTGGATGTACATGAGTGATAAGGGACAAATTTGACAGGCTCTTACTCAACTTGGACGCGAACAATAAAGTTGGTGAGCTAGGCATCAGAACGGCATCGTACTCAGTTTTGTACGTAAGCGTCGTCTGAGTACCGTCTGGTCCCGAATCCAGGATCCTGTAACTTAAGCACCCACTTATTTTGCAGGTGGACACCTCATGCGCGCTAAAGAAAGACTTCCCCGGAAACACTATTCCCCTGAATTCAAAATGGAACTGGTCAGGCTGGCTCTTGAAGAAGAAGGCAGTATTGCCGCACTGGCCCGGAAACATGACGTCAATGATAACCTGCTCTTTAAATGGATAAGGCTCTGGCAGCGTGAAGGGCGGGTCTGTCGGCCCCGAAAAAACTCATCGTCGCTTCCTGCCCTGATACCCGTGCAGCTTCAGGCGGGCTCTTCTCTCCCAACCTTCGAACTACCATCCTGCTCTCCTCCCGCTACCTGCCACATAAAATGTCGGGGAGGAGAAATAACACTGACTCATCCCTCTGCTGAACTCATGAGCACTGTCCTGCGCGAACTGATGCGGGGGCCGGTATGATAAATCTTCCCGCAGGCACAAAAATCTGGCTGGTTGCCGGTATCACCGATATGCGCAACGGCTTCAATGGCCTCGCCGCAAAGGTGCAGACCGCGCTGAAAGATGACCCGATGTCCGGCCACGTCTTCATCTTCCGGGGACGCAGCGGCAGTCAGGTAAAACTGCTCTGGTCCACCGGCGATGGTCTGTGCCTGCTGACAAAGCGACTGGAACGTGGTCGCTTCGCCTGGCCCTCAGCCCGCGATGGCAAAGTGTTCCTGACGCCGGCGCAACTGGCGATGCTGATGGAAGGTATCGACTGGCGACAGCCAAAGCGGTTACTGACATCCCTGACCATGTTGTAGCGCTCTTTATCCTGGTTGTCGCAGAATAAGCCTGGTAAAATACAGGCTTATGAACGATACCTCTTCTGACGACATCCTTCTGCTGAAACAGCGCCTGGCCGAACAGGAAGCGTTGATCCACGCCCTGCAGGAAAAGCTGAGCAACCGGGAACGCGAAATAGACCATCTGCAGGCGCAACTGGATAAGCTGCGCCGGATGAACTTCGGCAGTCGTTCCGAAAAGGTATCCCGCCGTATCGCGCAAATGGAAGCTGACCTGAACCTGCTGCAGCAGGAAAGCGATACGCTGACCGGCCGGGTGGATGACCCGGCAGTGCAGCGCCCGCTGCGTCAGACCCGCACCCGCAAACCGTTCCCTGAGTCACTCCCACGGGATGAGAAGCGGCTGCTGCCGACTGAGCCGTGTTGCCCGGAGTGCGGTGGTTCGCTGAGTTACCTGGGTGAGGATGCCGCCGAACAGCTGGAGCTGATGCGCAGCGCCTTCCGGGTTATCCGGACAGTCCGTGAAAAGCATGCCTGCCGTCGGTGCGATCGCATCGTTCAGGCCCCGGCTCCTTCGCGCCCCATCGAACGGGGGATCGCCGGACCGGGGCTGCTGGCCCGAGTGCTGACCTCAAAGTATGCAGAGCACACACCGCTGTATCGCCAGTCGGAGATCTATGCCCGCCAGGGTGTAGTGTTGAGTCGTTCTGTACTGTCGGGCTGGGTGGATGCGTGTTGTCGTCTGCTGGCACCGCTGGATGAAGCCCTTCAGCACTATGTCCTGACCGACGGCAAACTCCATGCTGACGATACGCCTGTCCCGGTGCTGTTGCCGGGCAATAAGAAGACGAAGACCGGGCGCTTATGGACGTACGTTCGAGACGACCGCAACGCCGGATCAGCGCTGGCCCCCGCAGTGTGGTTCGCTTACAGCCCGGACAGAAAAGGTATCCACCCTCAGACCCATCTTGCAGGCTTCAGTGGCGTACTGCAGGCTGATGCCTACGCCGGGTTCAACGAGCTCTACCGCGACGGCCATATAAAGGAAGCCGCGTGCTGGGCCCATGCCCGCCGAAAAATCCACGATGTTCACGTCCGTACCCCGTCAGCCCTGACGGAGGAGGCGCTGAAACGGATCGGCGAGCTGTATGCCATCGAGTCGGAGCTCAGAGGTAAAAGAGCAGAGGAACGGCAGGCAGTCCGGCACCAAAAAGTGCTGCCGCTGCTGGCGTCACTGGAGGGGTGGCTGCGGGAGAAACAGAAAACCCTCTCAAGGCACTCAGAACTGGCGAAGGCGTTCGGGTATGCGCTGAACCAGTGGCCGGCGCTGACCCGCTATGCAGAAGATGGCTGGGTGGAGGTGGATAATAACATTGCCGAAAACGCCCTACGACTGGTCAGTCTGGGGAGAAAAAACTGGCTGTTCTTCGGCTCGGATCATGGTGGTGAGCGCGGTGCGTCACTGTACAGTCTTATCGGGACGTGCAAATTAAACGGCGTGGATCCGGAACGCTATCTGCATCATGTACTTGATGTCATCGCCGACTGGCCTGTGAACCGGGTGGGTGCTCTGCTCCCGTGGCGGGTTACTCTGCCTGCCTGACCAGCTTCACTTCGTCAATACGGTTCTCACTGCACGCTTACTTTTGTACGGCAATAATGACTAGAAGCAATAAAGCTAAAAAAGAATTTTAAACAACATCGGCTAATCAGTATCCTATTAGAGGTTTCACATCTCGTTCGATACAGAGTTGTCCCAATTACACTGGGACAGGTAAGTTTTTAAGGTGCCTTTATCAATGTCCCAGTTCATCCATCCCATTACGCAACTTGTGCATAGTACTGTACGCATTGAGTGTACAGATTCACAAAACAGAATCTCATCAGGTTCTGGCTACATATTCATGTTTTGCGAGACAGAAGCAACTGCAGTTCCTTGCGTAGTAACAAACAAACATGTTACCGAAGGTGCTGTCCGTGGGGTTTTCCATTTAACATTAAAAAATGAAGACGGTACTCCAGCACTTGGGATGCATGAAGCTGTTGTTCTTGACGAGTTAGATAAATATTGCATCCCCCACCCGATAACAGCAATCGATTTGGTCGCTTTTCCTATTGGGCCAATCTTAAATAGTGCAAGCAAAGACGGGCGAGCTTACTACTTCGTGCCTCTTGGTAAACAGAATTTAGCGAGCAGTGAGCTTTTAGAGTTACTTCCCCCGATGGAAGAGATCGTAATGATTGGTTATCCCAACGGGCTATGGGATCAACTTCATAATCTGCCAATCATCAGAAAGGGGATTACTGCCACTCATCCCAAGCTGAAGCTGAATGGAAAACCTGAATTTCTCATCGATGCGGCTTGTTTCCCTGGCTCTTCGGGCTCACCTGTATTTTTAGCAAATATTGGGAGTTTTGTTAGCCCGGATGGTGCATTGTGTGCAGGAAATCGAATTGCATTACTTGGTACTTTGTATGCAGGCCCTCAGCACTCGACTAGCGGGGAAATCGTTGTTGTTGATGTTCCTACTGATACGAAACAGATATCAATCGGAAGTATCCCAAATAACCTTGGGTATGTAATTCAGGCAAGTGAGCTGATGGTCCTTGAAGATGCCGTAAAGCAAGTTCTTCAGCCCGCTCCGAAGGTATCGCGAAATGATCTTTGTCCTTGTGGCAGTGGAAAGAAGTTCAAAAGGTGCTGCGGAGCGCTTGGTTAATTCATTGTTGGATGGGAACCAAGCTATCTCTCTGGTTCCCTTTGTTAAGGTTCTAATGATAAAAATAGCTCGCAATTCTTAATGCCGTAGAGGGTGATCATTTGAATCCTTATTGACGTAATTTGAATATTTATTCTCGTGTTCTATAAACATGAATAATACATATTGTCATCGAACCGTTATAGAAAAATATAACATTGTTGTTGAATGGTGAATAATGATTCCTGAAAGTTCCAAAATTCACGGGAAACTGAAAATCAGAATTTGCCTGTTTGCATCAGCCTGTTTTTCCATCAGAATTGCCAAAGTCGTAGATGATGTATGAATATTTCAAAATATTGCAGTAAGTCACATAAAATTTATGGGGTTAGCGCATAGTGATTACATATACCCCCGAACACTGGAGGATGTAATCACAACAATTGGTTAAATGATCTTCTTTTTATGATGATGATTTCGTAGAATGCCCATAATAATAAGAGAGGTTGTTATGATTGAACGTGAACTGGGGAACTGGAAAGACTTTATCGAAGTGATGCTTCGTAAATAATTTTCTGGAAGAAATTCATATCCTGCAAAGGATAATAAAAGGCGACTCAACGTAAGTCGCCTTTTTTGTGTCCGATTATTCTGGGCGTGGCTTCAACGGGAAGCGTCTGCGTACCAGCACAAAGAACAGAGGAACGAAGTAAATCGCCAGGACAGTGGCTGAAATCATCCCGCCCATTACGCCAGTCCCCACCGCATGTTGACCGCCGGAACCTGCGCCACTGCTGATGGTCATCGGCAACACCCCAAAGATAAACGCCAGTGACGTCATCAGAATTGGGCGTAAGCGTTGGCGACAGGCATGCAGCGTGGCGTCGAGCAAGTCGTGACCTTTCTCGTTCATCTCATTGGCGAATTCAACAATCAATATTGCGTTCTTCGCCGAAAGCCCGATAACGGTGAGTAACCCGACCTGAAAGTACACGTCGTTTTCCAGACCGCGCATCCAGGTAGCGAGCAGCGCGCCAATGACCCCCAGCGGTACAACCAGCATGACGGAGAAGGGAACCGACCAGCTTTCGTACAGAGCCGCCAGACACAGGAACACCACCAGCAAAGAAATGGCGTACAGGGCTGGCGCCTGAGAGCCCGACAGCCGTTCCTGGTAAGACATTGCGGTCCATTCGAGGCCGAATCCGGTCGGCAACTGGTGGACCAGCGATTCCATAATGTCCATCGCCGTACCGGTACTGACGCCTGGGGCGGCTTCGCCAACAATCTCGACGGCGGAGTAGCCGTTATAGCGTTCCAGACGCGGTGAACCCGTTTCCCAGCGCGACGTGGCAAAGGCCGAGAAAGGCACCATGCCGCCGCTATTATTGCGGACGTACCACAGATTGATGTCGTCCGGGAGCATGCGATATTTTGCCGCCGCCTGCACGTAAACCTTCTTCACACGACCCCGGTCCATAAAGTCATTGACGTAGCTGGAGCCCCAGGCCGTTTGCAAGGTGTCGTTGATGTCATCAATGGAAACGCCCAGCGCCTGGGCTTTGCGCTGATCGATATCAATTTGCAACTGCGGGCTGTCGTCCAGACCATTATGACGAACGCGGGTCAGAGACGCGTCTTTCCCGGCCAGCTCAATCAGCTTGTCGCGCGCGGCCATTAACGCATCATGGCCCGCACCGGCGTGATCTTGCAGCTCCATATCGAAACCGGCAGAGCTCCCGAGACCGCTAATCGCCGGAGGGCTGCTGGCGAAGACGCGGGCTTCTTTAATCTTATTAAAGGCTTTAGTCGCGCGCTCGATGATGGCGAAAGAGGTTCCGGTGGTGGTGTCGCGATCATCCCAGTCTTTTAAGCGGACAAACATCCGCGCCACGTTTTGACCGTTCCCGCCAGGGCCGGAACCGACCGTGGAAAAGACCGACGTAATGTTGTCTTTCTCATGGGTGAAGTAATACTTCTCCACTTCCTCAACCACTTTCAATGTTTGCTGCTGGGTCGAGCCGCTGGGCAACTGTATCGAGGTGGTAAACATGCCGCGGTCTTCGAGCGGCAGGAAGGAGGTTGGCAGGCGCAGGAACAGGAAAACCATACCACCGAGCAGCAGGCCGTAAATCAGTATCCAGCGCAGGCTGCGGTGCAGGATCCTGGCGACGCCTTTTTCGTAGCGTTCGGCGTTGCGGTTAAACATCCGGTTAAACCAGCCAAAGAAACCGGTTTGCCCGTGATGCTCGCCTTTATGTAGAGGTTTGAGCAGAGTGGCGCACAGGGCAGGGGTGAGGATCATCGCCACCAGAACTGAAAGAACCATTGCGGAGACGATGGTAATCGAGAACTGGCGGTAGATAGCCCCGGTAGTGCCGCCGAAGAAAGCCATCGGGATAAACACCGCCGACAGCACCATGGCGATACCGACCAGCGCGCCCTGGATTTGCCCCATCGATTTCCGCGTCGCTTCCCGCGGCGAGAGGCCTTCCTCACTCATAATTCGCTCGACGTTTTCCACCACCACAATGGCATCATCGACCAGCAGGCCGATCGCCAGCACCATCGCAAACATCGTCAGGGTGTTAACGCTGTAGCCAAAGGCGTAGAGCACGGAAAAAGTACCCATCAGGACGACGGGAACTGCGATTGTAGGGATCAGCGTGGCGCGGAAGTTTTGCAGGAACAGGTACATCACAAGAAATACCAGCGCGATCGCTTCCAGCAGCGTTTTCACCACGTCGATAATTGAGGCTTTGACAAAGGAGGTAGTTTCATACGCCACCTTGTATTCCAGCCCGTGCGGAAAATACTGTGAGAGCTCGTTCAGGCGGTCGATAACCAGCTCCGCCGTTGCCATTTCATTGGCGCCGGAGGCCAGTTTTACCCCCAGACCGGAAGCCGGGTGGCCGTTGAAGCGGCTGAGATAGTCATACTTTTCCGCACCCATTTCGACCATCGCCACATCACCCAGTTTAACTTCTGAGCCGTCCTGATTGACGCGTAGTGTAATCGCGCGAAATTCATCCGGAGTCTGTAGCAGCGACTGGGCGTTGATCGTCGCATTCAGCGCTTGTTTGTCCACCGAAGGCGTGCCGCCAAGTTGCCCGACGGCAATCTGCGCATTTTGTGACTCGATAGCATCGGTCACATCTTTAGCGGTCATCTGGAAGCTGTTAAGTTTGACCGGGTCGAGCCAGATACGCATGGAATATTGTGAACCGTAGGCGTCAATATCGCCCACGCCGTTTAAACGACTGAGCGGATCCTGGATATTACTGGCGACGTAGTCGGCGATGTCCTGCTTATCCATTGAGCCATCGGTGGAGACGAAGGCGATGGTCAGAATATTGGTGTCACCGGTCTTGCGCACCGTGACCCCTTGATTCTGTACCGCCTGCGGCAGCTTACGCATTGCCGATTGCAGCTGGTTTTGCACCTGCTGGACGGCTTCATCAGGATCGGTTCCCGCGAGGAAGCTCAGCGTAACCGACGCCTGGCCTGTCCCGCTGCTCTGCGACGACATGTACATCAGATTATCGAGACCAGTCATGTTCTGCTCGATAACCTGGGTGACGGTATTTTCCAGGGTTTGTGCGGACGCGCCAGGGTAGTTCGCGGTTACCCGCACGTTTGGCGGTGCCAGATCGGGGTATTGCTCAACGGGCAGCGAAAAAATAGCCAGGGCTCCTGTCAGGCACAACAGGATTGCTAACACCCAGGCAAAAATGGGGCGATCGATGAAAAAATTCGCCATTAAAAGGGGACCTCGTGTTTCTGCGTATCGTTATGGGTGTGAATTGCTTCACTTTAGCGGCAAGGTACGGGGCAAACGTGGAGAAAAAAAGAAGATAATGTAAATTATCATGCCCGTTTACAGCATACCTTTCGTGCCAACGCCGTCAGGCCTGGATCGAGAACCGACGGCGCTTTGCGGTTCTTTACGTTAGCTCTCCGTCGGATTCTGCCGAACGAAAACTGATGCTCACCAGCGTTCCCCCTCCGGAGGGTTGAGAGAAAGTCAGCGTGCCGCTCAGCCTTTCCGCCCGCTCGCGCATAATATTTAACCCATAGTGCCCCGAAGGCTCATGCGGCTCGCCAATGCCGATGCCGTTATCGCGAATATAAACCGTGTGATTACCATCCGGCGCAGTCACGCAACTGACGGCAATTTCGGTTGCGCTGGCATGTTTAATCGCGTTCAGCACCGCTTCACGGACGATCTGCAGCAGATGCACCTGCATTTGCGCGTCCAGCGCCAGGGTCGGTAACCGGCAATCAAGCGTCAGTTTAGCTGAGGTCTGATTTTGCAGCGTTTCCAGCATTTCATGCAGGGCGGAGGGGAGATCGGCCTGCTGTAAAGTCAGGCGGAAGGTGGTGAGCAGTTCGCGTAGCTGGCGGTAGGCATCGTTCAGCGCCTGAGAGAAATCCGCCATAATGCTTTGCGCTGGGGCGTTATCTTCGGGAATCGAACGCTTCAGCAGCGTGAGCTGAATGCGTAAATAAGAGAGCACTTGCGCCAGAGAGTCGTGCAGCTCGCGCGCAATCGTCGCCCGTTCCTCCATTAACAACAGCTGCTGAAAATGTTTTTGCGCCTGGTTGAAGTACAACCCGCGACCCAGCATCGAGGAGACGCTGTTAAGCAGCGGGGTAGAAGCATTGACGTTCGGGCTTTGCCAGTGCAGTTCACCGTAGACGGTTTCCTGCATGGTGACCGGCAGGATCTGCATCGGCAGCTCGGGGCTTTTTGCGCCTTCGCTAATTCGCCAGTTATCTCCGACGGTGAGTTCCAGGAAATAGGCGGCGTCATGCTCGCGGACGATCTGTAAAATATGGCGGAAGCAGTACACATCAATCTGACTGGTATTTAACGCCTGAGAGCACTGATACAACACTTCCAGACGACGATGAGCTTCGTGGAGATCGTGGGTCTTCTCAGCGACAGACGCTTCCAGCGAGCGGTACAGCTTGTGTAATTCACTCGACATCTGGCTGAAGGTCTTGCCTAACAACCCGAGTTCGTTGGGCAGATCAGTATCCAGCGAGGGGATGTCAAACTGACCGTGTTCAATGTGCTGGCTGGCCACCACCAGCTTATTCAGCGGACGCACCACCTGCTGGCGAATACGCCGTAAGGTAAAGAAAACGAGGGTGAATATGCCGATCCCGCCCGCCAGTGAAATACCAAAAACCAGCATCACTTTGCGTTCGGCATAATGCTGCAGCGCCAGCACGAAGAGATCGATTTGATCGACATAGTTATTGATATTGCTCTGGTACCAATTTAAATCGCCATCGATCAGACGGGCGTTCATTTCCAGCCAGTTTGCATGTAGACGCCCATAGCGACTTTTTACTGCTTGAGGCACATACCACGCGTTCAGGTTCTGTAGTGCTGGCGAGTTTAGCGCCTGCTGGAAAAGCTGGCGGTGAGCGTTAAGCTGCGGACTTTGGCTTTGCAGATCGTAACCCAGACGGTAACTTTGCATGCGCAATGAGCCAGCCACGTTGATGGCTTCGGCATCTCGTAAGCTGCTGGTCAGCGTGAGCAGCGCAATACCCGTTGAGAGAATCGACAACAGCACTATGTAGAAAAAAGCTTTAGCCAGACTGGCCGAGACCGGACGCTTTACCGTCACTTGTGCATCCTCACACAATACACGTCGCGCCTTAAAACAGCCCGAACGATGCGGTGTATTTGATAAATGTTAATAAAACGCCATGAAACTGGATGGTAACTGAAACGCAATTTCATATGCGATGAAATAAATTGATCTGCCACAGGTTCTGGATAAATAGTTGTGCTTCCTGGGCAAATGAACATTGCCGCTTCCTTCCGTGTCGGTTAATAACAACACTCATATAAAGAATAAGGTTTTTGCAACCAAAAAAGAAGGAAGCCATGAATCGTTTTATTATGGTTAATAGCCAGCAGTGCCTGGGATGCCATGCCTGTGAGGTCGCCTGCGTCATGGCTCACAATGGCGAGCAGCATGTCCTGAGTCAACGGCATTTCCAGCCCCGAATTACCGTCATCAAGCATCAGCAGCAGCGCAGTGCGGTAACCTGCCATCACTGTGAAGATGCGCCCTGCGCCAGAAGTTGCCCGAACGGGGCAATCAGCCATGATAACGACAGCGTTCAGGTGAACCCGAAAAAGTGTATTGGCTGTAAATCGTGCGTCGTTGCTTGTCCTTTCGGCACGATGCAGATCGTACTCACTCCTGTCGCTAAAGGGAAGGTGAAAGCCACTGCGCACAAATGCGATTTGTGTCAGGGACGCGAACAGGGACCCGCCTGCGTAGAGAACTGTCCGGCGCAGGCGTTACAACTGGTGACGGAAAATTCGCTTACCGGTCTGTCAAAAGCGCGCAGGCTACGCACCGCCAGTCTGGAAAGCCAGCCCTGGCATGCCAACGCCACCGATTTCGTTTCGCATGCAATTACCAAACGTGAGCAAATGCAGGCGACGCCTGCGCGTGGTGAGCCGGATAAGCTGGCAATTGAGGCCCGTAAAACCAGCTTTGAGGAGATCTATCTGCCGTTTCGTACGGCGCAGGCGGAACGGGAAGCGTCCCGCTGCCTGAAATGCGGCGACCACAGTATTTGCGAATGGACCTGCCCATTGCATAACCATATTCCGCAGTGGATTGAACTGGTCAAAGCCGGGAATATCGATGCGGCGGTTGAGCTTTCTCACCAGACCAACTGCCTGCCGGAAGTGACCGGGCGCGTATGTCCGCAGGACCGACTCTGCGAAGGGGCATGTACGGTGCGTAGCGAGCATGGGGCGGTCACTATCGGAAATATTGAGCGTTACATCTCTGATCGGGCCCTGAGCAAAGGATGGCGACCGGACTTAAGCCACGTGCAGAAAGTGGATAAGCGCGTTGCTATCATCGGCGCGGGTCCGGCGGGTCTGGCCTGCGCGGATGTGCTGGCGCGCAGCGGAGTCAGCGCCACCGTATACGATCGCCACCCTGAAATCGGCGGTTTGCTGACGTTCGGCATTCCGGCCTTCAAGCTGGACAAATCGCTGCTGGCCCGCCGCCGTGAAATCTTCAGCGCCATGGGTATTCATTTCGAACTTAACTGTGAAGTGGGTAAGGATGTGGCGCTGTCGGCGCTGCTGGAGGATTACGATGCCGTGTTCGTGGGCGTAGGAACCTATCGTTCCATGAAGGCGGATCTGCCGAATGAAGACGCGCCTGGCGTTTATGACGCGTTACCGTTCCTGATTGCCAACACCAAGCAGGTGATGGGGCTGGATGAACTGCCTGAAGAGCCGTTCATCGATACCGCCGGACTGAACGTGGTTGTACTGGGCGGAGGCGATACGGCAATGGACTGCGTGCGTACCGCGCTGCGTCATGGCGCACGCCAGGTGACCTGCGCTTATCGTCGTGATGAAGCCAACATGCCCGGTTCGAAAAAAGAGGTGAAGAACGCCCGGGAAGAGGGGGCGAACTTCGAGTTTAACGTCCAGCCGGTTGAGCTGGTGTTGCATGATGATGGCCGAGTCAGCGGCGTGCGTTTTTTACGTACCCAGCTTGGCGAGCCGGACGCGCAGGGGCGTCGTCGCCCGGTTCCCCTCGCCGGGAGTGAGTTTGTCATGCCCGCAGATGCGGTGATCATGGCGTTTGGTTTTCACCCACATGGCATGCCGTGGCTGGAGACGCATGGGGTTAAGGTCGATAACTGGGGGCGCATTGCCGCCAATGTTGAAAGCGCATACCGTTATCAAACCAGTAACCCGAAAATCTTCGCCGGTGGTGATGCGGTACGCGGTGCGGATCTGGTGGTTACGGCCATGGCGGAAGGACGGCATGCCGCCCAGGGGATCGTTGACTGGCTGGGCGTAAAATCAGTCAAATCTCACTAAGTCGCTCAGAAGGCCGGATAAGGCGCGTTAGCGTTGCTATCCGGATCTGTGCCGCATAATTGCCTGATGGTGCTTCGCTTATCAGGCCGACATTGCACCAAGACAAACCCGGTTTCACGGCGTAGTATTATTTCTCACTTCTTGCTGTGGAGCCGGTATGTCGCAAAAAATTACCCTCATCAAAGATAAAGTCCTTTCCGATAACTACTTCATCCTGCGCAATATCACCTATGACCTGACCCGTAGCAATGGAGAGGTGATTCGTCACAAACGCGAGGTTTACGATCGCGGCAACGGCGCCACTATCCTGCTGTATAACCCGGAGAAGAAAACGGTGGTGCTCATCCGCCAGTTTCGCGTCGCCACCTGGGTCAATGGTAATGAAAACGGTCAACTGATTGAAACCTGCGCCGGGCTGCTGGATAACGACGAACCGGAAGCGTGCATTCGGAAAGAGGCCATTGAAGAGACCGGCTTTGAAGTGGGTGAAGTGCGTAAGCTGTTTGAACTCTATATGTCGCCGGGCGGCGTGACGGAGATAATTCATTTCTTTATTGCACAATACAGCGACAGCCAGCGGGCAAATGCGGGCGGAGGGGTGGAAGATGAAGATATTGAGGTTCTGGAGCTGCCGTTCACCCAGGCGCTGGAAATGATTAAAACGGGTGAGATCCGTGACGGTAAGACGGTGCTATTGCTGAACTATTTGCAGTCGTCGCATCTCATGGACTAATGCGCGGGATTTATATTTCTTTACAAATTTTCGGCCAATCCGACGATTCTTATTGAGCCACATCAGTCGCGCAAGGAAGATACCGCTTAGGCTGTGTGTTTTGACTTCGGGGTTGTACCGTCCATGCGCTATCGCGTTATTTTACTTTTCCTGCTCGGGTTGTTACCCGTCCGTTTGCTGTGGGCCGCGCCCGCGCAACAGACGTTTTCTGACTGGCAGGTGACGTGCAATAACCAAAACTTTTGCGTGGCGCGCAATACCGGAGAACATCACGGCCTGGTCATGACCTTGAGCCGCAGTGCCGGGGCACATACCGACGCCGTGTTGCGTATTGAACTGGGTGGGCTGGAATCGCCTACAGCCAAAGAGAGCGATATTGCGCCACGTCTGCTACTGGATGGCGCGCCGCTCCCGCTTCGCGGCGAACACTGGCGTATTACCCCCTGGCAGCTGATGACCGATGATCCGGCCACCATCAGCGCATTTTTAACAACCGTACAGGACGCAAAGGCAATAACCCTGCAAAAAGGGACGCAAAACCTGTCCCTGGTCGGGCTAAAAGCCGCGCTGCTTTTTATCGACGCCCAGCAAAAACGGGTCGGCAGCGAAACCGCATGGATCGAAAAAGGCGACGAGCCTCCGCTCAGCGTTCCTCCCGCTCCCGCTTTAAAAGGCGTGGCTGTGATTAACCCAACGCCAACGCCTCTCACGCAACAAGAGCGCAGTGAATTGCTGGATTACGGTAACTGGCGGATCAACGGTATTCGCTGTTCGATCGATCCGCTGCGTCGCGAGATGCGCGTCACGGCCTTAACGGATGATAAAGCGCTGCTGATGATCGGCTGTGAAGCCGGGGCATATAACACCATCGATCTGGCGTGGGTGGTTTCACGTACTACCCCGTTGACGTCACGGGCGGTACGGCTAAGCCTGCCTTTTAAAACGGATGCGGAAAGCCGCGATATGGAGCTGACCAACGCCACGTTTGATGAGAAGTCGCGCGAGCTGGTAACCCTCGCTAAAGGACGAGGGTTGGCAGATTGCGGTATCCAGACTCGCTGGCGCTACGACGGTCAGCGTTTTCGTCTGGTGCGCTATGCCCAAGAGCCAAGCTGCGATAACTGGCATGGGCCAGATGCCTGGCCCACGCTGTGGATCACACGTTAAGCACCTTATGCGCTTTGTCGACAATGTTATCCACCGTAAAGCCGAAGAACGGGAACAGCTTGTCTGCCGGAGCCGACTCCCCATAACCCGTCATACCGACAATCGCCCCTTTCAGCCCAACATATTTGTACCAGTAGTCGGCAATTCCTGCTTCTACCGCCACGCGCGCGCTGACGTTTGAGGGGAGGACCGATTCCCGATACGCCTCATCCTGGGCGTCGAAAATATCGGTTGAGGGCAGAGAAACCACCCGCACGTTACGACTTTCACCGGTCAGTTTTTCCGCCGCCAGCAGCGTGATTTCCATTTCTGAACCGGTAGCAATCAGAATAACATCCGGCTTACCGCCGCCATCCTTCAGCACATAGCCGCCGCGGGCAATCTGCTGCACTTGCTCAGGCGTCCGCTCAACCTGCGCCAGATTTTGCCGCGAGAGGATCAGCGCCGTTGGCCCGTCATGGCGTTCGACTGCCAGCTTCCAGCCTACCGCCGCTTCAACCTGATCGCAGGGTCGCCAGGTGCTGAAATTAGGCGTCAGACGCAGGCTGGCGAGCTGTTCGACGGCCTGGTGCGTGGGACCATCTTCCCCAAGGCCAATCGAGTCGTGGGTATAAACCATGATTTGTCGGGCTTTCATCAGCGCCGCCATGCGTGCGGCATTACGGGCATATTCGACAAACATCAGGAACGTTGCGGTGTACGGTACGAAGCCCCCGTGGTGAGCGATACCGTTGGCAATCGCGGTCATGCCAAACTCCCGCACGCCGTAGTGGATGTAGTTTCCTGCATGATCCTCTTTAAGAGAAGTGGAGCCTTTCCAGATGGTCAGGTTGCTGGGCGCCAGATCCGCCGAACCGCCAAGCAGCTCAGGCAGTATCGGCCCGTAAGCGTTCAGGGTATTTTGCGAGGCCTTACGGGTGGCGATTTTGGCCGGATTGGCCTGCAGTTCGGTGATATATTTCTGGGTCGTTTCTTCCCACTCTTCCGGCAGTCCACCGCTCATCCTGCGGGTAAACTCTGCCGCCAGGTCCGGATGCGCATGTCGATAAGCGGCAAATTTCTCATTCCAGCTCTGTTGGGCTTTCTCGCCTTTTTCACGAGCGTCCCACGCCCGGTAAATCTCTTTGGGGATTTCAAAGGCAGGATGATGCCACCCCAACTTCTGCCGGGTCAGCGCCACTTCTTCTTCACCCAGCGCAGCGCCGTGCGCTTCCTCTTTCCCGGCTTTATTCGGTGAACCAAAACCAATCACCGTGCGGCAGATAATCAGCGACGGTTTATCGGTAACGGCCTGTGCTTCCTGAATCGCTTTTTTCACCGCCTCAGGGTCATGACCGTCAATCTCGTGCACTACATGCCAGTGATAGGCCTCAAAGCGTTTCGCGGTATCGTCGGTAAACCAGCCGTCGGTTTCGCCATCAATTGAGATGCCGTTGTGATCGTAAAAGCCGATGAGTTTGCCAAGTCCCAGGGTGCCCGCCAGCGAGCACACTTCGTGAGAAATGCCCTCCATCAGACAGCCGTCGCCCATAAAGACCCAGGTATAGTGATTAACAATCTCGTGGTCTGGCTGGTTAAACTGCGCCGCCAGCGTGCGTTCTGCAATCGCCATTCCGACAGCGTTGGCTAAACCCTGACCCAACGGTCCGGTGGTGGTCTCCACGCCCGGCGTATAGCCAATTTCCGGGTGTCCTGGCGTCTTCGAATGGAGCTGGCGGAAGTTCTTTAACTCTTCGAGCGGCAGGTTGTAGCCGGAAAGATGCAGCAGGCTGTAAAGCAGCATTGAGGCGTGGCCATTGGACAAAATAAACCGGTCACGATCGTACCAGGTGGGATCGGACGGGTTATGGCGCAGGAAATCGTTCCACAGCACTTCGGCGATATCGGCCATCCCCATTGGTGCGCCAGGGTGGCCAGAGTTAGCTTTTTGGACGGCATCCATACTTAGCGCACGAATGGCATTGGCAAGCTCTTTACGGGTCATAGGAAATACTCCTTGAAAAGTAAAGTGTTAGATGCGTGTTGTGATTCACACTTTTGAGATAATTGCGGGCGTTGTCAGCAAAAAGCATAGCAGACAAGCATGGTATTGCTGGCTTAAGCAGGTAACATAGATGTTATAAATTGATAACAAATTCTTTCTTTGAATGGTGAGAGTATGGGGACCTTCAAAGTTTGTGCCGTTGACTGAGGTGATAATGTGCGGCTCAGTAGAATGGTTACCCGCGCCACTTTTTTGATAGATACGTGAAAGGAACAACAAGATGGATGACCAGTTAAAACAAAGCGCCCTCGATTTCCACGAATTTCCGGTACCCGGTAAAATCCAGGTTTCTCCGACCAAGCCTCTGGCAACCCAGCGCGACCTCGCGTTGGCCTACTCGCCGGGCGTGGCTGCACCGTGTCTTGAAATTGAAAAGGACCCGCTGGCAGCCTACAAATACACCGCACGCGGCAACCTGGTTGCGGTTATTTCCAACGGTACTGCGGTTCTGGGCCTGGGTAATATTGGCGCGCTGGCCGGTAAACCAGTGATGGAAGGTAAAGGCGTTCTGTTTAAGAAATTCGCCGGGATTGACGTGTTCGATATCGAAGTTGATGAACTCGATCCGGATAAATTTATCAACGTGGTAGCGGCGCTTGAACCAACGTTTGGCGGCATTAACCTCGAAGATATCAAAGCGCCGGAGTGCTTCTACATTGAGCAAAAACTCCGTGAGCGCATGAATATTCCGGTATTCCATGATGACCAGCACGGCACGGCAATCATCAGTACTGCCGCAATCCTTAACGGTCTGCGGGTTGTTGAGAAAAATATCTCTGATGTGCGCATGGTGGTGTCCGGCGCAGGTGCGGCGGCGATTGCCTGTATGAACCTGCTGGTGGCGCTGGGGATGCAGAAACACAACATTGTGGTCTGCGACTCCAAAGGGGTGATTTACAAAGATCGTGAACCAAACATGGCGGAAACCAAAGCGGCTTACGCAGTGGTGGATGACGGTAAGCGTACGCTGGATGATGTCATTGACGGCGCGGATATTTTCCTCGGTTGCTCTGGTCCGAAAGTGCTGACGCAGGAAATGGTTAAGAAGATGGCGCGTGCGCCAATGATCCTGGCCCTCGCCAACCCGGAACCGGAAATCCTGCCGCCGCTGGCGAAAGAGGTGCGTTCCGACGCCATCATTTGCACCGGCCGTTCCGACTACCCGAACCAGGTTAACAACGTCCTGTGTTTCCCGTTCATCTTCCGCGGCGCGCTGGACGTCGGCGCTACCGCCATTAACGAAGAGATGAAACTGGCCGCGGTACACGCCATTGCTGAGCTGGCGCACGCCGAGCAGAGCGAAGTCGTGGCCTCCGCCTATGGTGACCAGGACCTGAGCTTCGGGCCGGAATACATCATTCCGAAACCGTTCGACCCGCGTCTGATCGTCAAAATCGCCCCTGCGGTGGCGAAGGCAGCGATGGATTCCGGTGTGGCAACGCGTCCGATTGCCGACTTTGATGCTTACATCGATAAGCTGACCGAATTCGTCTACAAAACCAACCTGTTCATGAAGCCGATTTTCTCTCTGGCACGCAAAGCGCCGAAGCGCGTGGTGCTGACTGAAGGGGAAGAGGCGCGTGTACTGCATGCCACGCAGGAGCTGATCACTTTAGGTCTGGCGAAACCGATCCTGATCGGTCGTCCGAGCGTTATCGAAATGCGTATCCAGAAACTGGGTCTGCAGATCAAAGCAGGCGTCGATTTTGAGATCGTCAACAATGAATCCGATCCGCGCTTTAAAGAGTACTGGAGCGAGTACTACCAGATTATGAAACGTCGTGGTATTACCCAGGAGCAGGCGCAGCGTGCGGTAATTGCCAACACCACGGTGATCGGCGCGATCATGGTGCAGCGCGGCGAAGCGGATGCAATGATCTGCGGTACGATTGGCGACTACCATGAGCACTTCAGCGTGGTGAAAGAGGTGTTTGGTCACCGCGATGGCGTGCATACTGCCGGGGCGATGAACGCCTTGCTGCTGCCAAGCGGTAACACCTTTATCGCCGATACCTACGTTAACGACGATCCTACGCCGGAGCAACTGGCGGAAATCGCCGTGATGGCGGCAGAAACCGTGCGTCGCTTTGGTATCGAACCGAAGGTGGCGCTGCTGTCGCACTCCAACTTTGGTTCATCTAACTGTCCGTCGGCCAGCAAAATGCGCGAAGCGCTGGAGCTGATTAAGGCGCGTGCGCCAGAGTTGATGATTGACGGTGAAATGCACGGCGATGCCGCGCTGGTGGAAAGCATCCGTCATGACCGCATGCCGGACAGTCCGCTGAAAGGCTCAGCGAATATTCTGGTGATGCCGAATATGGAAGCTGCCCGTATTAGTTACAACTTACTACGCGTTTCCAGCTCTGAAGGCGTAACGGTCGGCCCGGTGCTGATGGGGGTTGCGAAACCGGTTCACGTATTAACGCCGATCGCATCTGTTCGTCGTATCGTTAATATGGTGGCGCTGGCGGTCGTAGAAGCCCAAACTCAGCCGCTGTAATTTCACTTTAATTTATTTCCGGCGCGGGTTTCTCCCGCGCCTTTTTGTGCACAGAAAACCCCCAGCTAGGCTGGGGGTTCCGGAAAGCTTTCAGCTTTGGGCCAGTTATTAAAACCCCTTTTGATTTGTTAAAACACATTGCGGTCTGGCAACTGCAAATGTTTAACAAGAAATCAAAAGGGGGTCCCAATGGGGGACGAAAAGAGCTTAGCGCACACCCGATGGAACTGTAAATATCACATAGTTTTTGCGCCCAAATACCGAAGACAAGCATTCTACGGGGAGAAACGCAGGGCGATAGGCAGCATTTTAAGAAAGCTGTGTGAGTGGAAAAACGTGCGGATCCTGGAAGCGGAATGCTGTGCGGATCATATCCATATGCTTGTGGAAATCCCACCCAAAATGAGCGTATCCGGCTTTATGGGGTATCTGAAAGGGAAAAGCAGTCTGATGCTGTATGAACAGTTTGGGGATATGAAATTCAAGTACAGGAATAGAGAGTTCTGGTGCCGGGGATACTACGTAGATACGGTGGGTAAGAACACGGTGAAGATACAGGAATACATAAAGCACCAGCTTGCAGAAGATAAAATGGGTGAGCAGTTATCGATCGCTTATCCGGGTAGCCCGTTTACGGGCCGTAAGTAACGAAGTCTGATGCAAATGTCAGATCGTATGCGCCTGTTAGGGCGCGGCTGGTAACAGAGCCTTATAGGCGCATCCGAAAAACCTCCGGCTATGCCGGAGGATATTTATTATTTCCCCTTTCTTAGTGATCCACTTCACCTTTTAAACATGGTTGCCGAATTTTGTTATTTACTCTGACAAAAAATTGCTACGATGAGGGCAGTTTTAGCGGAGGCGGTGAGCAATGGAAAAAGAACGCATTATTCAGGAATTTGTGCCGGGGAAACAGGTTACGCTGGCGCATCTCATTGCGCACCCTGGTGAGGAACTGGCGAAAAAGATCGGCGTTCCCGAAGCGGGCGCCATCGGCATCATGACGCTGACGCCAGGCGAAACCGCGATGATTGCCGGTGACTTAGCTATGAAGGCGGCAGATGTACATATCGGCTTTCTCGATAGATTCAGCGGTGCGCTGGTCATCTACGGCTCGGTAGGCGCGGTAGAAGAAGCGTTATTACAGACGGTAAGCGGTCTGGGTCGGTTATTAAATTTCACTTTGTGCAACCTGACAAAAAGTTAATCAGAGGCGGCGATGAAACGTATTGCGTTTGTCGGTACGGTGGGGGCGGGGAAAACAACGCTCTTTAATGCGCTACAGGGAAATTATTCCCTCGCCAGAAAAACACAGGCCGTGGAGTTTAATGAAAATGGCGATATCGACACGCCAGGAGAATATTTTAGCCATCCGCGCTGGTATCACGCCTTAATTACCACGCTGCAGGATGTTGATACGTTGATTTATATACACGCGGCAAATGATAAAGAAAGTCGCTTACCTGCCGGGCTGTTGGATATCGGCGCCAGTAAACGACAAATCGCCGTTATCAGCAAAACGGACATGCCGGATGCCGACGTCGCCGCAACGCGACAACTACTTCGCGGGATAGGGTTCCAGGAGCCGATTTTCGAACTCAACAGCCATGACCCGCGCAGCGTGCAGCACCTGGTGGATTATCTGACTGAGCTCAGCCAAAAGGAGGAAAGGGCAGGTGAAAAAACTCATCACAGCTAACGATATTCGTGCGGCCCACGCACGCGGCGAACAGGAAATGTCGGTTGTTCTGCGCGCCAGCATCATCACCCCGGAGGCGCGCGAAGTTGCGGAGCTGCTGGGCGTCACCATCAGTGAATGCGATGAATCCGCGCCAACCGCTGCTGCTGCCGCACCGGTTGCGGTGGATGATGGCAAAACGGAAAGCCAGCGCATTCGCGAAACCATCATTGCGCAGTTACCGGAAGGGCAGTTTACCGAAAGCCTGGTCGCCCAACTGATGGACAAAGTCATGAAGGAGAAACAGTCGCTGGAGCAGGGCGGAATGCAGCCGAGCTTTACCTCGGTGACCGGCAAAGGCGGCGTCAAAGTCATCGACGGCAGCAGCGTGAAGTTTGGTCGTTTTGACGGCGCACAGCCGCACTGCGTGGGTTTAACCGATCTGGTGACCGACCAGGACGGTAGCAGCATGGCCGCCGGGTTCATGCAGTGGGATAACGCTTTTTTCCCATGGACGCTGAACTACGACGAAATCGACATGATTCTGGAAGGCGAGCTGCACGTTCGCCACGAAGGCGAAACCATGATTGCTAAAGCCGGGGACGTGATGTTTATCCCGAAAGGCTCCAGCATCGAATTTGGTACGCCATCGACGGTGAAATTTCTGTATGTGGCCTGGCCTGCGAACTGGCAGTCCTGCTAAGGCGGATGTATGAAGGATTTCATTACCGAAGCATGGCTCAGAGCGAATCATACGCTCAGCGAAGGGGCTGAAATTCATCTCCCCGCTGATGCTCGCCTGACGCCATCTGCCCGGGAATTACTGGAAAGCCGACATCTGCGCATTAAGTATATCGACGAGCAGGGCAGCCTGTTTATTGATGACGAAGAACAGCAGCCGCAGCAGGTGCATGGTTTAACCAGCAGCGATACGCATCCACAGGCCAGTTGCGAACTGTGTCATCAACCGGTGGTGAAGAAAGCAGACACGCTGACGCATCTGACAGCGGACAAGATGGTCGCTAAAAGTGACCCGCGCCTGGGATTTCGCGCCGCGCTGGACAGCACCATCGCCCTGGCCGTGTGGTTGCAAATAGAGCTGGCGGAACCGTGGCAGCCGTGGCTGGCGGATATCCGTTCGCGTCTGGGCAACATTATGCGCGCCGACGCTATCGACGAGCCGCTGGCAGCACAAGCTATCGTCGGGTTAAGCGACGAAGATTTACACCGGCTTTCGCATCAGCCGCTGCGCTATCTGGACCACGACCATCTGGTGCCTGAAGCCAGTCATGGCCGTGATTGCGCGTTGCTTAATCTGCTGCGTACCAAAGTTCGTGAAACGGAGACGGTGGCGGCCCAGGTATTCATCACCCGTAGTTTTGACGTGATGCGACCGGACATCATGCAGGCGCTCAACCGCCTTTCCAGTACGGTCTACGTGATGATGATTCTGAGCGTAGCGAAGCATCCACTGACGGTTAGCCAAATTCAACAGCGACTGGGGGAGAAGCAATGATCATTGAACGTGCTCGTCAACTCGCCCAGCGCTCACCTGCACGGGTGGTGTTCCCGGATGCGCAGGATGTTCGGGTGTTGAAAGCGGCAAATTACCTGCATCAGCACGGTCTGGCACATCCTGTTCTCGTCGCCAGTCCGTTTGCGCTGCGCCAGTTTGCCCTCAGCCATCGGGTGGCGATGGATGGCATTCAGGTTATCGACCCGCAAAGCAACCAGTCCATGCGTGAAGAGTTTGCGCTGCGCTGGCTGGCCCGCGCGGGAGATAAAACGCCTGCAGATGCGCTGGAAAAACTCAACGATCCGCTGATGTTCGCCGCCGCCATGGTTAGCGCGGGTAAAGCTGACGTCTGTATTGCGGGCAATTTGTCGTCGACAGCAAACGTGCTGCGCGCTGGGTTACGCATTATTGGGTTACAGCCAGGCTGTAAAACGCTGTCGTCAATTTTCCTGATGCTGCCGCAGTACCTCGGGCCGGCATTAGGGTTTGCCGATTGCAGCGTCGTGCCGCAGCCCACAGCCGCACAACTGGCGGATATTGCGATTGCCAGCGCGCAGACATGGCAGGCGATTACCGGTGAAGAACCGCGCGTGGCCATGCTGTCGTTTTCAAGTCAAGGCAGCGCTCGTCATCCCAACGTCGCTAACGTGCAGCAGGCTACGGAGATCGTTCGTGAGCGTGCCCCGCAGCTTACCGTGGATGGGGAACTGCAATTTGATGCCGCCTTTGTTCCGGATGTCGCCGCGCAAAAAGCGCCCGCCAGTCCGTTAAAGGGCAATGCCAATGTGATGGTCTTCCCATCGCTGGAGGCAGGCAATATTGGCTACAAAATCGCCCAGCGTCTGGGAGGGTATCGTGCCGTAGGTCCGTTAATCCAAGGGCTTGCCGCACCGCTTCATGACCTCTCTCGCGGCTGTAGCGTACAGGAAATTATCGAACTGGCGTTGGTGGCAGCAGTGCCGCGTCAGACTGACATGAGTCGTGAAAACGCCTCACACACACTGGTTGTTTAGGTCCCGTTCTGGACCCCTTAATGAGAGGAAAACACAATGGAAGCATTAGGAATGATTGAAACCCGGGGCCTGGTTGCACTGATTGAGGCTTCTGACGCAATGGTTAAAGCGGCACGCGTGAAACTGGTCGGCGTGAAGCAGATCGGCGGCGGTCTGGTTACTGCAATGGTCCGTGGCGACGTAGCGGCATGTAAAGCCGCAACGGATGCTGGTGCTGCTGCTGCACAGCGTATTGGTGAGCTGGTTTCCGTACACGTAATCCCGCGTCCGCATGGCGATCTGGAAGAAGTGTTCCCGATCAGCTTTAAAGGCGACAGCAACGACATGTAAGTCGTCCATGTGACGCCACAGACTTCATTGCTGGCGTCACCCTCTCTCCTTTTCACATTACCTTCTGCGGAGGGTAGGGGGAGGTTTTACCTGAAATATGCCACGGAGGCGCGTATGAAACTGGCAATCGTCACAGGACAAATTGTTTGTACCGTACGCCATCAGGGGCTCGCGCACGACAAGTTGCTGATGGTGGAAATGATTGATGCCTGCGGAAATCCCGACGGGCAATGTGCTGTTGCTATCGACAGCATTGGGGCGGGAACCGGAGAGTGGGTGCTGCTGGTCAGCGGAAGCTCAGCCCGTCAGGCGCACCGTAACGAATCATCACCTGTCGATCTGTGCGTGATTGGCATTGTTGATGAAGTGGTGGCAGGTGGTCAGGTGATCTTCCATAAATAAGGCAGAAAATCATGAATCAACAGGATATTGAACAGGTCGTGAAAGCGGTACTGCTGAAAATGAAAGACAGCAGCCAACTCGTCAGTGCCGTTCAAGAAATGGGCGTTTTTGCCTCCCTGGATGACGCAGTGGCGGCAGCAAAACTGGCCCAGCAAGGGCTGAAAAGCGTTGCCATGCGCCAACTGGCTATCACGGCCCTACGTGAGGCGGGCGAAAAACATGCCCGAGAATTAGCGGAACTTGCCGTCACAGAAACCGGCATGGGACGCGTTGAAGATAAATTTGCCAAAAACGTGGCGCAGGCGCGCGCCACGCCGGGCGTGGAATGCCTGTCTCCACAGGTTCTGACCGGTGATAATGGCCTGACGCTGATTGAAAACGCGCCGTGGGGCGTGGTGGCCTCGGTGACACCGTCCACCAACCCGGCTGCGACCGTTATTAACAACGCCATCAGCCTGATTGCAGCTGGTAACAGCGTGGTCTTCGCACCGCATCCGGCTGCCAAGGGCGTGTCTCAGCGCGCTATCACTCTGCTTAACCAGGCGGTAGTTGCTGCAGGCGGACCGGCAAACCTGCTGGTTACCGTGGCCAATCCGGATATCGAAACCGCCCAGCGTCTGTTTAAGTACCCAGGCATCGGCCTGCTGGTGGTGACCGGCGGTGAAGCCGTAGTGGATGCCGCGCGTAAGCACACCAACAAACGTCTGATTGCCGCCGGTGCGGGAAATCCGCCGGTGGTGGTTGATGAAACGGCTGATCTGGCACGCGCAGCGCAGTCGATCGTCAAAGGCGCTTCGTTTGACAACAACATTATCTGCGCTGACGAAAAAGTGCTGATCGTGGTCGATAGCGTCGCTGATGAGCTGATGCGTCTGATGGAAAGCCAGCATGCAGTCAAGCTGACCACGGCTCAGGCCGAACAGCTGCAACCGGTGCTGCTGAAAAATGTCGATGAACGCGGTAAAGGCACGGTCAGTCGTGACTGGGTAGGCCGCGACGCAGGAAAAATCGCTGCGGCGATTGGTCTGAACGTACCGGAGCAAACCCGGCTGTTGTTCGTCGAAACCTCTGCGACTCACCCATTTGCCGTAACCGAACTGATGATGCCGGTTCTGCCGGTAGTGCGGGTCGCCAACGTCGAAGAGGCCATTGAACTGGCGGTCAAGCTTGAAGGCGGTTGTCACCATACGGCGGCGATGCACTCGCGCAATATCGACAACATGAACCGCATGGCAAACGCCATTGATACCAGCATTTTCGTTAAGAACGGACCGTGCATTGCCGGTCTTGGACTCGGCGGCGAAGGCTGGACCACGATGACCATTACCACGCCAACCGGGGAAGGGGTGACCAGCGCACGCACATTTGTGCGTCTGCGTCGCTGTGTGTTGGTGGACGCCTTCAGAATTGTATAAGGAGTGAACGACATGGCGCACGACGAACAACGTTGGCTGACACCCAGATTGCTAAAAGCGGCAACGCTATGTAACCAGACGCCCGTAAAGAGCGATTCACCGCTGTGGCTGGGCGTGGATTTGGGGACGTGTGATGTGGTGTCGATGGTTGTCGACAGTGACGGACAGCCGGTTGCAGTTTGCCTGGACTGGGCCGACGTCGTGCGCGATGGCATCGTCTGGGATTTCTTCGGTGCGGTGACCATCGTTCGTCGCCATCTCGATACGCTCGAACAACAGTTGGGTTGCCGCTTTACCCACGCGGCAACCTCGTTTCCACCGGGAACTGACCCACGGATCTCGATCAACGTGCTGGAATCTGCCGGGCTTGAAGTCAGTCATGTGCTCGACGAACCGACCGCGGTGGCAGACCTGTTGCAGCTTGATAACGCTGGCGTGGTGGATATCGGTGGCGGTACCACCGGGATTGCGATTGTGAAGCGAGGCAAGGTGACTTACTCCGCCGATGAAGCGACCGGCGGGCACCACATTTCTCTGACGCTTGCCGGGAACCGTCGCATCCAGTTGGAAGAGGCGGAGCAGTACAAACGCAGCAACGGTAAAGAAATCTGGCCGGTGGTTAAGCCGGTCTACGAAAAAATGGCGGAAATTGTGGCTCACCATATTGCCGGACAGGGCGTGGCAGATTTATGGCTGGCCGGTGGTTCCTGTATGCAGCCGGGCGTTGATGAACTGTTTCGTAAGCGTTTCCCGGAACTGCAGGTGCATTTACCCCAGCACAGCCTGTTTATGACCCCGCTGGCGATTGCAAATAGCGGAAAAGAAAAAGCGGAAGGAATCTATGCAAGCTGAATTGCAGACCGCGCTCTTTCAGGCATTCGATACCCTGAATCTGCAACGCGTAAAAACGTTTAGCGTTCCACCGGTTACGTTGTGTGGACTGGGAGCGCTCAGTACCTGCGGACAGGAAGCACAAACGCGCGGCCTGACGCATATGTTCATCATGGTCGACAGTTTCCTGCACCAGGCGGGGATGACCGCCGCACTGGAACGCAGCCTGGCGATGAAAGGCGTGGCGATGACGCTGTGGCCATGTCCGGTGGGCGAACCGTGCATTACGGACGTCTGCGCGGCGGTCGCGCAACTGCGTGAATCGAAGTGCGATGGCGTAGTGGCCTTTGGTGGCGGTTCCGTATTGGATGCCGCAAAAGCCGTGGCGTTGCTGGTGACCAATCCCACCCAGACGCTGGCAGACATGGACGAGAGCAGCGCGTTACGCCCGCGTCTGCCGCTGATTGCCGTACCGACTACAGCCGGAACGGGTTCAGAAACCACTAATGTCACGGTGATTATCGACGCTGCGACCGGGCTTAAAAAAGTGCTGGCCCACGCAACCCTGATGCCGGATGTGGCGATTCTTGACGCTGCGCTGACGGAAGGTGTGCCCGCACACGTAACGGCGATGACCGGGATCGATGCGCTGACGCACGCCGTTGAAGCGTATAGCGCTCTGAACGCGACGCCGTTTACCGACAGTCTGGCGATTGGCGCGATTGCGATGATAGGTAAATCGCTGCCGAAGGCCGTTGGCTATGGTCAGGATCTGGCGGCGCGAGAAAGCATGCTACTGGCTTCCTGTATGGCCGGGATGGCGTTTTCCAGCGCAGGGCTGGGCCTGTGTCACGCGATGGCGCACCAGCCGGGTGCGACGCTGCACATCCCACATGGACAGGCTAACGCCATGCTGCTGCCCACAGTAATGGGTTTCAACCGCATGGTGTGTCGTGAGCGTTTCAGCCATATCGGACGGGCGCTAACCAACAAGAAGTCGGACGATCGCGATGCCATCAACGCCGTCAGCGAGCTGATTAGCGAAGTGGGCCAGACCAAACGACTCTCTGACGTTGGGGCGAAGCCCGAGCATTACAGCGCATGGGCTCACGCCGCGCTGGAAGATATTTGTATTCGCAGTAACCCACGCACCGCCACGCAGGCCGACATTATCGCGTTGTATGCGGCGGCACAATAAATACACATATGACAGGGAGTGAAGGTTATGGGAATTAACGAAATCATCATGTACATCATGATGTTCTTTATGCTGATTGCCGCCGTGGACAGGATCCTGTCGCAGTTCGGCGGTTCGGCACGCTTCCTCGGTAAGTTCGGTAAGAGTATTGAGGGATCGGGCGGCCAGTTTGAAGAAGGTTTTATGGCGATGGGCGCGCTGGGTCTGGCGATGGTCGGTATGACCGCGCTGGCACCGGTACTGGCGCATGTGCTCGGGCCGGTGATTATTCCACTGTACGAAATGTTAGGTGCTAACCCGTCGATGTTTGCCGGAACGCTGCTGGCGTGCGATATGGGCGGCTTCTTCCTGGCGAAAGAACTGGCGGGCGGCGACGTTGCGGCGTGGCTGTACTCTGGCCTGATCCTCGGGGCGATGATGGGGCCGACGCTGGTCTTCTCTATTCCGGTTGCGCTGGGGATTATTGAGCCGTCCGACCGTCGTTATCTGGCGCTGGGCGTGCTGGCTGGGATCGTCACCATTCCGATTGGCTGTATTGCGGGTGGTTTGATCGCGATGTACTCCGGTGTCGAAATCAACGGGCAGCCGGTGGAGTTCACCTTCGCGCTGATCCTGATGAACATGATCCCGGTGCTGATCGTTGCCGTGCTGGTGGCGCTGGGACTGAAATTCATCCCGGAAAAAATGATCAACGGCTTCCAGATCTTCGCGAAATTCCTGGTGGCGCTGATCACCATCGGTCTGGCGGCAGCGGTGATCAAATTTCTGCTCGGCTGGGAACTGATTCCGGGTCTTGATCCTATCTTCATGGCACCAGGTGACAAGCCGGGTGAAGTGATGCGCGCCATCGAAGTTATCGGTTCTATCTCCTGCGTGCTGCTGGGTGCGTACCCAATGGTACTGCTGCTGACCCGCTGGTTTGAAAAGCCGCTGATGAGCGTCGGTAACCTGTTAAAAATCAATAATATTGCGGCTGCGGGCATGGTGGCGACGTTGGCGAACAACATCCCAATGTTCGGCATGATGAAGAATATGGATACCCGCGGCAAAGTGATCAACTGCGCTTTTGCGGTCTCCGCAGCCTTCGCTCTGGGTGACCACTTAGGTTTCGCCGCGGCCAACATGAACGCGATGATCTTCCCAATGATTGTCGGCAAGCTGATTGGCGGCGTGACGGCGATTGGTGTGGCTATGCTGTTGGTACCGAAAGACGAAGATGTTCCGGCACCAGCAGAAACCAACCCGGAGGCGCAATCGTGAATACTCGCCAGCTACTCAGCGTCGGTATCGATATCGGCACCACCACCACTCAGGTGATCTTCTCGCGCCTTGAGCTGGTCAACCGTGCGGCAGTGTCGCAGGTGCCGCGTTACGAATTCATCAAACGCGAAATTAGCTGGCAAAGCCCGGTGTTCTTTACCCCCGTTGATAAGCAGGGCGGGCTGAAAGAGGCCGAACTTAAGGCGCTGATCCTCGCCCAGTATCAGGCGGCGGGGATTGCGCCTGAGACCGTCGATTCCGGCGCGATCATCATTACCGGAGAAAGTGCCAAAACCCGCAACGCGCGACCTGCGGTGATGACGCTCTCTCAGTCGCTGGGGGACTTCGTGGTTGCCAGCGCCGGTCCGCATCTGGAATCAGTGATTGCCGGTCACGGCGCAGGGGCTCAAACCCTGTCAGAGCAGAAGTTGTGCCGCGTACTGAATATCGACATCGGTGGCGGGACGTCGAACTACGTCCTGTTCGATGCCGGAAAAGTCAGCGGTTCGGCCTGCCTGAACGTCGGCGGACGGCTGCTGGAAACGGACGGTCAGGGGCGGGTGGTGCATGCGCATCAGCCAGGACAGATGATTGTTGATGACGTATTTGGTCCAGGCACCGACGCCCGGACCCTCAATGCGGCGCAGCTTGTTCAGGTGGCCCGACGGATGGCGGCGCTGATCGTTGAGGTGATTGACGGCACGCTGTCACCGCTGGCGCAGGCGCTGATGCAAACCGCTCTGTTGCCGACGGGTGTGAAGCCGGAAGTGATTACGTTGTCCGGCGGGGTGGGCGAGTGCTACCGCAACCAGCCTGCCGATCCATTCTGTTTTTCCGATATTGGGCCGCTGTTAGCGACGGCGCTGCATGAACATCCGCGTCTGCGTGAGATGAACGTGCAGTTCCCGGCGCAAACCGTGCGCGCCACGGTGATTGGCGCCGGTGCGCATACGCTGTCGCTTTCGGGCAGCACCATCTGGCTGGAAGGTGTGGCGCTTCCGCTGCGCAATCTGCCGGTGGCGATTCCGGTTGATGAGGCTGATTTGGTGGCCGCCTGGCAACAAGCGCTGATGCAGCTCGATCTGGACCCGCAAACAGACGCTTACGTGCTGGCGCTGCCCGGTTCGCTGCCGGTGCGCTACGCCGCGCTGTTAACGGTTATTGATGCGCTACTGGCCTTTGTCGCGCGCCATCCGAATCCGCATCCCCTGCTGGTGGTAGCCGAGCAGGATTTTGGTAAAGCCCTGGGCATGCTGTTACGCCCACAGTTACAGCAACACCCGCTGGCAGTCATCGATGAGGTGGTTGTCCGGGCGGGGGACTATATCGACATTGGTACGCCTCTTTTTGGCGGATCGGTTGTGCCGGTGACGGTGAAATCACTCGCATTTCCTTCCTGAGGGAACGACTTATGAAACTAAAGACCACATTGTTCGGCAATGTTTATCAGTTTAAGGATGTTAAAGAGGTGCTGGCAAAAGCCAACGAACTGCGTTCGGGGGATGTGCTGGCAGGGGTAGCTGCAACCAGTTCGCAAGAGCGAGTGGCGGCCAAACAGGTGCTGTCGGAAATGACGGTAGCGGATATCCGCAACAACCCGGTGATTTCCTATGAAGAGGACTGCGTGACGCGTCTGATTCAGGACGACGTCAACGAAACGGCCTATAACCGCATCAAAAACTGGAGTATCAGCGAGCTGCGCGAGTACGTGCTGAGCGATGAAACCTCCGTTGATGACATTGCGTTTACGCGCAAAGGATTAACGTCGGAAGTGGTCGCAGCGGTTGCAAAAATCTGCTCTAACGCGGACCTGATCTACGGCGGTAAGAAAATGCCGGTGATCAAAAAGGCCAACACCACCATTGGTCTGCCGGGCACCTTCAGCTGTCGTTTACAGCCGAACGACACCCGTGATGACGTGCAGAGTATTGCGGCACAAATCTACGAAGGGCTGTCCTTCGGGGCGGGCGATGCGGTGATTGGCGTTAACCCGGTAACAGATGACGTGGAAAACTTAAGCCGCGTACTTGATACCGTGTACGGCGTCATCGACAAATTCAATATCCCGACCCAGGGCTGCGTCCTGGCGCACGTTACTACCCAGATCGAAGCCATTCGTCGCGGCGCGCCGGGCGGGCTGATTTTCCAGAGTATCTGCGGCAGCGAGAAAGGCTTAAAAGAGTTTGGCGTTGAGCTGGCCATGCTGGATGAAGCGCGTGCAGTGGGCGCTGAGTTTAACCGTATCGCCGGGGAAAACTGCCTGTACTTCGAAACCGGACAAGGGTCTGCGCTCTCCGCTGGCGCTAACTTCGGTGCCGATCAGGTGACGATGGAAGCACGTAACTACGGTCTGGCGCGTCACTACGATCCGTTCCTGGTGAACACCGTTGTCGGCTTTATCGGGCCGGAGTATCTCTACAACGACCGTCAGATTATTCGCGCGGGTCTGGAAGATCACTTTATGGGCAAGCTGAGCGGCATCTCAATGGGCTGCGACTGCTGCTATACCAACCATGCTGATGCTGACCAGAACCTCAACGAAAACCTGATGATTCTGCTCGCCACCGCTGGCTGCAACTACATCATGGGCATGCCGCTCGGTGACGACATCATGCTCAACTATCAGACCACCGCCTTCCACGACACCGCGACCGTGCGCCAGCTGCTGAACCTGCGTCCGTCGCCGGAGTTTGAACGCTGGCTGGAAACCATGGGCATTATGGCAAACGGTCGCCTGACCAAACGGGCGGGCGATCCGTCACTGTTCTTCTGATGACGCGGGGATGACACACGATGGATCAAAAACAGATTGAAGAAATTGTACGCAGCGTGATGGCGTCAATGGGTGAGTCGCAGCCGCAGGCTCAAGCGCCGGCAGTACAAGCGCAATGCAGCACCACCCAGTGCGCCGCGCCGACCGGTGAAAGCTGTGCGATGGATTTAGGCTCAGCCGAGGCTAAAGCGTGGATTGGCGTTGAGAATCCACACCGCGCAGAGGTGTTGACTGAACTGCGTCGCAGCACTGCGGCGCGTGTATGTACCGGTCGAGCCGGTCCACGTCCGCGTACCCAGGCGCTGCTGCGCTTCCTGGCCGACCACTCGCGTTCGAAAGATACGGTATTGAAAGAAGTGCCGGAAGAGTGGGTAAAAGCCCAGGGGCTGCTGGAAGTGCGCTCGGAAATCAGTGACAAAAACCTGTATCTGACGCGTCCGGATCTGGGGCGTCGTCTGAGTGCGGAAGCCATTGAAGCGCTGAAATCACAGTGTGTAATGAACCCGGATGTGCAGGTGATTATCTCTGATGGCCTGTCTACGGACGCTATCACCGCTAACTACGAAGAGATTCTGCCGCCGCTGTTGTCTGGATTAAAACAGGCCGGATTGAAGGTCGGGACGCCGTTCTTTGTTCGCTATGGTCGCGTGAAAATCGAAGATCAGATCGGCGAACTGCTGGGCGCGAAAGCGGTGATCCTGCTGGTTGGGGAACGTCCGGGCCTGGGCCAGTCGGAAAGCCTTTCTTGCTACGCCGTCTATTCGCCGCGTGTGGCGACGACCGTTGAAGCTGACCGTACCTGTATCTCGAACATTCACCAGGGCGGTACGCCACCGGTTGAAGCGGCGGCGGTCATTGTGGATTTGGCCAAGCGCATGCTGGAGCAAAAAGCATCCGGCATCAATATGACCCGTTAAGGAGGCATCATGCCAGCATTAGATTTGATTAGACCTTCAGTCACCGCAATGCGCGTGATTGCCTCGGTAAATGACGGTTTTGCCCGTGAACTTAAATTACCGCCACATATACGTAGCCTCGGACTCATCACAGCAGATTCTGATGACGTGGCGTATATTGCCGCAGACGAAGCGACAAAACAGGCAATGGTGGAAGTGGTTTATGGCCGCTCGCTGTATGCCGGCGCGGCGCACAGTCCCTCTCCAACTTCGGGTGAAGTGCTGATTATGCTCGGTGGACCCAACCCGGCAGAAGTTCGCGCAGGTCTGGACGCGATGGTAGCCAATATTGAAAGCGGCGCGGCGTTTCAGTGGGCGAATGACGCAGAAGATACCGCCTTCCTGGCGCATGTGGTTTCGCGTACCGGCTCGTATCTCTCGGCGACCGCAGGATGCCGGCTTGGCGATCCGATGGCGTATCTGGTGGCGCCGCCGCTGGAAGCGACATTTGGTATTGATGCTGCGCTGAAATCGGCTGATGTACAACTGGTGACCTACGTTCCGCCGCCGTCAGAAACCAACTATTCGGCTGCGTTTATGACCGGTAGCCAGGCTGCTTGTAAAGCTGCATGTAACGCCTTTGCCGATGCCGTTCTGGATATTGCCCGTAACCCAATCCAGCGCGCGTAAGAGAGGTTGTGATGATCAATGCACTGGGATTACTGGAAGTGGATGGCATGGTCGCTGCCGTGGATGCGGCGGATGCCATGCTGAAAGCCGCGAACGTGCGCCTGCTTAGCCACGAAGTGCTCGATCCTGGCCGGTTGACGCTGGTGGTGGAAGGCGATCTGGCTGCGTGCCGCGCAGCGCTGGATGCCGGCAGCGCCGCTGCTGCGCGTACAGGCCGTGTTATCAGCCGTAAGGAAATCGGCCGACCGGACGATGATACCCAGTGGCTGATCGGCGGTTTTAAGCGCCAGCCGAAGAAACCAGAACAGAAGCCAGAAGTGAAAACAGATGTAAAAACGCAGAAGACGCAGGACGCCCCGTTGACGCCTGAATCCCCTGATCAACTTCTGACGCTGTTGGCATCGGTCCGTCAAGGAATGACGGCAGGGGAAGTGGCTGCCCACTTTGGCTGGTCACTTGATGAAGCCAGAAAGGCGCTGGAACAGCTCTTTTCTGACGGAGCGTTGCGTAAACGCAGTAGTCGCTATCGCTTAAAAAATTAACCTGTCGGAGGGCCGGGGGCTTCATTGAAGCTTCCGGCTTAAAAGATCATGAAAAAGAACCGTACTGCAAACCTGCACCATCTTTATCATGAAGCATTACCCGAAGACGTTAAACTTACGCCGAAAGTGGAGGTGGACAACGTTCACCAGCGGCGAACAACGGATGTGTATGAGCATGCGCTGACGATTACCGCATGGCAGCAGATCTACGACCAGTTACATCCGGGAAAATTTCATGGCGAGTTCACGGAAATCCTGCTCGATGATATTCAGGTGTTCCGTGAATACACCGGACTGGCGTTGCGTCAGTCGTGTCTTGTCTGGCCGAACTCTTTCTGGTTTGGTATTCCGGCCACGCGCGGCGAACAGGGATTTATTGGCACCCAGTGTCTGGGGAGCGCTGAAATTGCCACCCGCCCTGGCGGGACAGAGTTTGAACTGAGTACGCCGGATGATTACACCATTCTGGGTGTCGTCATTTCGGAAGAGGCGATTGCCCGTCAGGCCAACTTCCTGCATAACCCGGAAAGAGTGCTGCATATGCTGCGCAACCAGTCGGCGCTGGAAGTAAAAGAACAACACAAAGCCGCGTTATGGGGCTTTGTGCAGCAGGCGCTGGCGACGTTTAGCGAAAATCCGGAAAACCTCCATCAACCTGCGGTACGCAAAGTGCTGGGCGATAACCTGCTGCTGGCGATGGGCACTATGCTGGAAGAGGCGCAGCCGATTATCACGGCTGAGAGCATCAGCCATCAGAGCTATCGTCGCCTGCTGTCGCGTGCGCGCGAATATGTGCTGGAAAATATGTCAGAACCGCTGACCGTGCTCGATCTGTGTAATCAACTGCACGTCAGCCGTCGGACGTTGCAAAACGCCTTTCATGCGATCCTTGGTATCGGTCCGAATGCCTGGTTAAAACGCATTCGCCTGAACGCCGTACGTCGCGAGCTGATAAGCCCGTGGTCGCAGAGTACGACGGTGAAAGACGCCGCCATGCAGTGGGGATTCTGGCATTTAGGGCAGTTTGCCACCGACTACCAGCAGCTGTTTGCGGAAAAACCTTCATTGACGCTGCATCAGCGCATGCGCCAGTGGGCATGATGCGATGAATGTGCCGGATGCGACGCAAATGCGTTTTATCCGGCCTGGGGGCTGGTATTGTCTGGGGTTACACCCAGTCGCGAACCTGAATAAACTCGCTAAGGGCGGCTTCCGGGCTGTTCGCTTCCGGCTGCCAGTCATACTCCCAGCGCACCAGCGGCGGCATCGACATCAGAATCGATTCCGTACGGCCGCCGGTCTGCAGACCGAATAACGTGCCGCGATCCCACACCAGGTTAAATTCCACATAGCGTCCGCGACGGTAAAGCTGAAAATTGCGTTCACGTTCGCCCCAGCTCATTGCTTTGCGGCGCTCAACGATGGGCAGATACGCTTCGGTATAGCCTTGACCTACCGCCTGCATAAAGGCGAAGCCGTGGTCGAAATCCGGCGTATTCAAATCATCGAAAAACAGCCCGCCAATGCCGCGCTGTTCGTTGCGATGCTTGAGGAAGAAGTAGTCATCGCACCACTTCTTGTAACGGGGATAAACGTCTTCGCCGAACGGCTGGCACAGATCTCGCGCCGTGCGGTGCCAGTGAACCGCATCCTCATCAAAGCCGTAGTAGGGCGTTAAGTCAAAGCCGCCGCCAAACCACCAGACCGGGTCAGTGCCCGGTTTTTCCGCGATAAAAAATCGCACGTTGGTGTGACTGGTCGGAATGTAGGGATTCTGCGGATGTACCACCAGCGAGACGCCCATGGCCTCAAAGCTGCGTCCCGCAAGCTCCGGGCGATGGGCGGTAGCCGAGGCCGGCATTGCCTCGCCGTGAACGTGGGAGAAGTTGACGCCCGCTTGCTCGAAAATACCGCCGTTACGCAGCACCCGGCTGCGCCCGCCACCGCCTGCTTCACGTTGCCAGTTATCCTCAACAAACTCGGCGCCGTCTACAGCGGATAACTGCTGGCAAATATCATCTTGCAGGCTGAGCAGGAACTGTTTTACGCGCTGTGCATCGGGCTTCATGGTTAACGTTTCTTCGAGTGTGCTTTCTGGTTATCAAACCAGTGGAAATAGCTGATGATGCCATTGGCGATAGCGGTGGCGATTTTCTGGCGAAATGCCGCCGTGCCCAGCAGACGTTCTTCTTCCGGGTTGGTAATGAACGAGGTTTCGACCAGTACCGACGGAATTGATGGTGATTTTAGCACCACGAAGGCGGCTTGTTCCGTGCTGCGACTGTGAAGACGATGTACCGGCTTGATCTTCTTGAGAATATGCGAGCCTAACGTCAGGCTGTTTTTAATGGTATCCGTTTGCACCAGATCGAACAGCACCTGCTGCAGCAAATGGTCTTTATCGGTGGTCTTCTTCCCGGCCACTTCATCGGCCCGGTTTTCACGATCGGACAGATACTTCGCCATGGCGCTACTGGCACCGCGATTGGACAACGCAAAGACCGACGCACCTGCAGCGCTCGGATTGGTAAAACCGTCGGCGTGGATCGACATGAACAGGTCAGCGCCATGCTTATGTGCGATCTCGACGCGATCGTAAAGCGGAATAAATGTATCGCCGGAGCGCGTCAGGCGCGCATCAATCCCCTGGTTGCGTAGAATCGAGCGCACGTTTTTGGCAATCGCCAGTACCACGTGCTTTTCCTTCGACCCATTGCGACCAATTGCGCCGGTATCAATCCCTCCGTGACCCGGATCAAGGACAACAACGCGCTTAGCGCCGGCTTTTTTCGCTTTCGGTTTGCTGTGTCCATTGCTGGTCTTAAGCGCTTCTTCTTTAGCGATGGCTTGCGACATGCCTGACAGCGTTAGGGCGGCCAGCCCGGCTTTCAACACCTGGCGGCGCGATGTGAGTGTTTTTAGTGGTTTAAAAGTGCTCATACGGCCTGAGTTGTAAAAAAAGGTTCTAAACGTTATATCGTATCGCGTTGTCCGTTGCGACGGATCGGGATAAGAATTGTTTTACTTTTCATTTCAATACGTGACAATTCCGTATTATGCCATTTTTTCCGCCGCTTCGCGTCAGATATTGGCTAAATCAGCCGTTCGCGCCATAATCGCTTTTTAACGTCCTGAAAAGGTACCCAATACCATGGAAATACGCGTTTTTCGCCAGGAAGATTTCGAAGAGGTGATCACCCTCTGGGAGCGCTGTGATTTGCTGCGTCCATGGAACGACCCTGAAATGGACATTGAGCGTAAACTCAATCATGACGTCAGCTTGTTCCTGGTCGCTGAAGTGAATGGCGAGGTGGTCGGTACGGTGATGGGAGGATATGACGGGCATCGCGGCTCGGCCTATTACCTGGGCGTACATCCTGAGTTTCGCGGTCGCGGCATTGCCAATGCGCTGCTCAACCGGCTGGAGAAAAAGCTCATTGCCCGCGGTTGTCCGAAGATTCAAATCATGGTGCGTGACGATAATGACGTCGTACAGGGTATGTATGAACGTCTGGGCTATGAACATGCGGATGTACTCAATCTGGGCAAGCGTTTGATCGAAGATGAAGAGTACTGAGTTTCATCCGGCCGACTATGACGCTCATGGGCGTCTGCGCCTGCCTTTTCTCTTCTGGTGCGTGCTGCTGCTGCAGGCGCGCACCTGGGTTCTGTTTGTGATTGCCGGTTCTTCCCGTGAGCAGGGCAACACGCTGCTGAATCTGTTTTATCCCGATCACGACGCTTTCTGGCTGGGTTTGCTTCCCGGCGTTCCTGCGGTATTGGCATTTTTACTCAGCGGGCGACGCTTTGCGTTTCCGGTGGTATGGCGCTGGCTGCGAGGATTACTGATCCTCGCTCAACTGGTGCTACTGTGCTGGCAGCCGGTGATGTGGCTGGCAGGCGATCCGGTCAACGGCGTCGGGCTGGCGCTGCTGGTGGCGGATGTCGTTGCGCTGATCTGGCTGTTAACTAATCAACGTCTGCGCGCCTGTTTTTCCCTCGAGAAAGAATAACGGCACTTTTTGGCGAAACCGGACTCCAAGCAACGTTGATAAATAAGGAAGGAAGTGAAATGAAATCACTGCGTTTGACTTTATGCGCGATGCCGCTGCTATTGACCGGGTGTTCAACGTTGTCATCGGTGAACTGGTCTGCCGCCAATCCGTGGAACTGGTTTGGTTCTTCAACGCAGGTCACTGAGCAGGGCGTCGGAGCGTTAACTGGCGCAACCCCGCTGGATGAAAAAACCATTGCTGATGCGCTGGACGGTGATTACCGCCTGCGTAGCGGGATGAAGACCGATAACGGTAATGTGGTGCGCTTTTATGAAGCGATGAAAGATGACAAGCTGGCGATGGTCATCAATGGCAATCAGGGAACGATTAGCCGTATTGATGTAGTCGACAGCGATATTCCCTCTTCTGCGGGTGTCGAAATCGGTACACCGTTTAGCGACCTTTACACTAAAGCCTTTGGTAATTGTCAGAAGGCGACTGGCGATGACAGCGCGGGTGTTGAATGTAAAGCTGAAGGAAGTCAACATATTAGCTACGTCTTTTCCGGTGAGTGGAGCGGGCCTGAGGGCTTAATGCCGTCTGACGATACGTTGAAAGCATGGAAAGTAAGCAAAATTATCTGGCGGCGTTAATTTGCGTCTGAACAAATCGGCTTGTTAAAAAAACAGGTAGAATAGCGCCCATCAATGCCACGATGTCGTGGCATCTTTTTTTTCAGGAGGAACAATGTCTCAGGTTCAGAGTGGCATTTTGCCAGAACATTGCCGTGCGGCGATTTGGATTGAAGCCAATGTTAAAGGCGACGTTGAGGCCCTGCGTGGGGCCAGCAAAACCTTCGCCGATAAGCTGGCGACCTTTGAAGCGAAGTTCCCGGATGCGCATCTGGGCGCGGTTGTTGCTTTTGGCAACAACACCTGGCGTACACTGAGCGGCGGCGTTGGCGCAGAAGAGTTAAAAGACTTTATCCCTTACGGTAAAGGTCTTGCGCCAGCCACCCAGTATGATGTGCTGATTCATATTCTCTCTTTGCGTCATGACGTGAATTTCTCCGTTGCACAGGCGGCAATGGAGGCCTTTGGCGACTATATTGAAGTCAAAGAAGAGATCCACGGTTTCCGTTGGGTTGAAGAGCGCGATCTCAGCGGCTTTGTTGACGGAACGGAAAACCCGGCAGGCGTTGAAACGCGCCGTGAAGTCGCGGTTATTAAAGATGGCGTGGATGCTGGCGGCAGCTATGTGTTTGTGCAGCGTTGGGAACATAACCTGAAGCAGCTTAACCGCATGAGCATTCATGACCAGGAAATGATGATTGGGCGTACCAAGGAAGCCAACGAAGAGATCGACGGTGATGACCGTCCGGTTACTTCTCACCTGAGCCGCGTCGATCTCAAAGAAGACGGTAAAGGACTGAAAATTGTGCGCCAGAGCCTGCCATACGGTACCGCCAGCGGTACGCACGGCCTCTATTTCTGTGCCTATTGCGCCCGTTTGCACAACATCGAGCAGCAACTGCTGAGCATGTTTGGCGACACTGACGGCAAGCGCGATGCGATGCTGCGTTTCACTAAACCGGTGACCGGCGGCTATTATTTCGCGCCATCGCTGGATCGTTTGCTGGCCCTGTAATTTTTTGATGCCAGATGGCGCTGATGCCGCCATCTGGCACAATATAGCTCTCCCCCGAATCACCCAACGTCCGCCATGCTGATGATGCACTCGCGTTGACGCTCATCCTGAAAAATCACCTCCCACGTTCATTATTATTTACCTGCCAGTTTCTCGGTTATGACAACGGTATTAAATGGAATTATTTGGAATTAATAAACTATTAATACCAATTTATTACTTTAAAAATTCTGAATATATCTGAATTAAATCACAATTTAAATGTGAGGAAGATCAGGTTTTTTAATGCAATTTATGAAAACAAAATAAATAATAAGTGTAATTAATTTCGCTATAAATTGATTTAATGCCTTCATTTGTTGACAATTAAAATGACTGTCTTGTAATCTGAAAATGACCGAAAAATAACGGAATTTATATTTAACCATTTTGCAACAAAGGGTCATTGGAGGTTTTATGTCTACAAAATTATGGGGTGGGCGTTTTGATATGCCTACAAATAAACTGGTCGAATCTTATAATGCGACAATTATGCTGGAACAACGTCTCTGCCCTTTTGATATTCAGGGGAGTATTGCTCACGCCACTATGCTGGGCCGTCAGGGGATTATCACGCAGGATGAAGCGAATGTGATTATTGGCGGGTTAAGGCAAGTTAATAAAGAGATTGAGGACGGGCAATTCGTTTTTGATACCGTTGATGAAGATATTCATATGGCGATAGAAAGACGTATGACAGAAATAATTGGTCCTGTAGGCGGGAAGCTACATACCGGCCGCAGTCGTAATGACCAGACGACTGTCGATTCGAAAATGCACATGAGATCGACTATTCGTGAAATTCAGCAGGATATCGTTCATCTACAAAAAGTTATTATCAGCAAGGCTGAAAATAACATTAATGCGATCATGCCTGGCTATACTCATTTACAGACCGGTCAGCCTATACTTCTGTCGCACTGGATAATGGCATATTATTGGATGTTACGCCGTGACTGGACTCGTTTTGCAGACCTTTATCAACGCATGGGGGAATGCCCTTTAGGTTCAGCAGCCCTTGCTGGTACTACTTTCCCCATTGATCGTGATTTCACGGCTAAAGAGCTTGGCTTTGACAAACCGACTGAAAACAGTATTGATTCTGTCAGCGATCGTGACCATATGGTTGAATTCACTGCCGCCGCTGCTATGTGCTTTATGCATCTTACCCGTTTGTCAGAAGAACTGGTTTTATTCTCAAGTCAGGATTTTAAATTTATTGAGCTTTCAGATGATTTCTGTACCGGTTCCAGCATCATGCCACAGAAGAAAAACCCCGACGTGGCTGAAAAAATGCGCGGTAAAGGGGGGCGTATGTACGGAAATCTAATGGCGATGTTGACCATTATGAAAGGTATCCCTCTGGCCTATAATACTGATATGAGTGAGGATAAAGAGCAGGTCTATGACTCTATGGATACCTTACAGACCAGTCTGAAAATTATGGCGCCGATGCTCGAAAAAATGGTTATTCTTTCAGATAATACTCGCAGCGCAGCGGCAAGAGGATTTTCAAACGCAACCGATATGGCTGACTACCTGGTTCGTAAAGGCATTCCTTTTAGAGAAGCTCACCATATTGTTGGCAGCGCTGTTAATTACTGTATAAAACATAGAAAAATGTTGGAAGAGCTTACTCTGAATGAATTCCACACATTTGATGATAAAATCGAAAATGATATTTATGAGAGTATATCTCTCGAAGCATGTATTAAATCAAGAATGTCTTATGGTGGCACAGGGACTGATGCTGTTAAAAAACAGATCGAAATTGCTAAATCATATTTAAACTAATCCCGAGCATAGTAATTAATATCTCCCGGATGCAATATCCGGGAGACGCTTTGAGGTGAAAAATGGATGCTTTATTTTTTATACAATTATTTATTGTACTCGCCTGTATTGGTATAGGCGGACGTTATGGCGGAATGGGGCTGGGTGCTGGTGGAGGACTTGGTGTTGCAATATTAGTTCTGGGTTTTGGACTTAAACCCTCCGCACCATCTATTACTGCAATGCTAATTATTATTTGTGTGATTGGCGCTGTCAGCGTATTACAGGCCGCTGGTGGGCTTGATTATCTTGTGCGCGTGGCTGAAAAATTACTCCGTAAAAAACCACAGGCAATTACTTTTGTTGCCCCCATATTAACTTCCATATTTACGCTATTCTGTGGGACTACTTACGTTGCTTTCTCTTTGTATCCGGTTGTCGCTGAAGTTGCTGCTGAAGCAAAGGTCCGTCCGGAGCGAGCGTTGTCCGCAACGGTTATTGCGGCAAGTGTCGCGGTTGCTGCCAGTCCGATGAGTGCGGCAACCGCGGGGATGCTGGCTATTCTGCATGAATATGCCGGGATTAGCCTTGGGCAAATACTGACGATTGCTCTCCCATCATTCTTTATGGCAGCTATTGTTACCAGCTTTTCAGTTTATAAACGCGGAAAAGAGCTGGAGGATGATCCGGAATTTCAGAGGAGAGTTGCTGCTGGCGAATATGAGTTCATGCATACTGAGCAGAAAAAAGAATTTGTTGCTTCAGCTGGCGCTAAAAAAGGTGTCGTTATCTTTGCGATTGGTGTGGTACTGGTACTTATTTTAGGTTCTTTTACTGAGTTACTCCCTTCCTGGGATGGAAAAAGACTGTCAACCCCAATGGTTATTCAGATGGTCATGTTGACAGCCGCGTTGTTTATTATGATTGTCAGTAAAGTACCAAGTAGTACCTTGAATAGCGGCTCAGTCTTCCGTGCAGGTTTGATGGGAGTGGTAGCAATACTCGGTGTTTCATGGATGACGGCAACGTTTTTTGATGCTTATCAGCCAGAACTGATTAAAGTTTTTGGTGGCATTGTCAATGATGCACCAATGCTATTTGGTGTGGTTGTATTCTTGTTCTCGCTGGTCATTATGAGCCCGGCGGCGACGGTAGCTGCCATCATGCCACTCGGTGTTACCTTAGGTATTCCAGCCCCGTTTCTTATCGCTATTTTTGCTTGTACCTGTGGTGACTTCATTATACCTGGAGCAAATCAAATCGGCTGTGTTGCATTTGATCGAACAGGTACCACAAAGATTGGACGCTTTGTTGTCAACCATAGCTATATTCGTCCGGGCTTTGTGATGGTTATCTCTCAGGTAATTTTTGCTTATCTCATTGCTCAGGTTGTTCTGTAAAGTAAATTCTATGGAAAATTGCAGTGGCGCTATTCAGAAGTGAGTAACAGGCATCCTCTCTGAATTCATTCAGGGGGGATGCCATGAAGAAATGGTTTACCACAATTAAATTGCTCTCTCACTACATCAGCATTTTGGAAAAAAGGAAGCAAAAAAGAGTTGATGCTACAACGGTGACAAGACCAGGTAGCATGTAGCTGTGATTAACCACATACTTGCCAATTCGAGTTGTCCCGGTACGATCAAACGCCACACAGCCAATCTGTGCCCCCCCTGGAATAATGAATGATCCACAAGTCAGCGGGAGCAGGGCGACCAGGGTTTCTGCCGGATATCCCATTAACACGCCAGCGGGGAGTAGCGCGACAGCAGTCGCTGCGGGGCTATAAATTACGGCTGAAAGACCAAAAACAATAATGCCGAACAAGACTGGATTCTGAAAACCGTGGAAAGCCGTGTTAAATAATTCGTGCCATGCCTCAAAAAAGGAGTTCATCATCCATGACAGACCAAATATGGCGACAACACCTACAAGACCTGCTTTAAAGACAGAACCTGAATCGAGTTTTGACGGAGAAATTCGACATACCATCATAATAATACATGCTGTTGTCAGCATAACTATTTGCAGCGTGGTAGGGATACTCATACGCTCCATTCCGGTACCGTTATTCCACTCAGGACGTAATTCAGGAATTGAACCCATAAGTACGACCAGAATGATACCGGTAAGGAAAATCAGCAATCCTCTCTTCGCCTCTTTTGTCACTATATTGGCTGTTCGCTCTTCAGCTTTTACTGATTCAAACTCACCTTCAGCAACCCTGCGTTGGAATTCCGGATCATTTTTAAGCTCATGACCTCTTTTGAAGACGAACAGGCAGCCGACAACGCAGCCAAGGAACGTTCCGGGAACGGTGACTAACAAGATATCTAAAGCAGAGACATGTAATCCAGCAAGGACAGCAATTGTCCCTGTTACGACCGCACTGACCGGGCTGGCAATAAGCCCAAAATTGGCAGCGATTACTGACATCGACATGGCTCTCTCTGGCCGTACTCTGGCATCTGCTGCAATTTCAGCAATGACTGGATAAACCGAAAAGGCAACATATCCTGTTCCGCAGATAGCAGTAAAAAGATAAGCGACTGCGGGGCCGAGGAAAGTGATCGCGCCCGGCCACTTTCTGAGGATCCGTTCTGCCATCGTAACGAATAAATCAAGCCCGCCAGCCGCCTGGAGGATTGTGATGCAAGTGATAACCGCAAGGATAATAGAAATAACAGTGAAAGGAGGTGAGTCGGGAGGGAGTCCAAAACCAAAAGTCAGGATAGCGAGTCCTAACCCGCCAGCAGCCCCCAGGCCAATCCCACCAAAACGCCCACCTATACCGATACATATAAGTACTATCGCAAACTGAGTTACGAATAACACCATAATTAATTCCTTTTTATTAACAAATGGCTTGGTATAATTTGAATAATAGGGGCTATAATCTTACCATAACAGTATATTAAGCAATCTAACTTATTAGATTATTTATACTCATCAGTTTTGCAGCACTTTAATCCGAGAGTGTTTATGGATAACAAAAACGAACTGTTTGAAAGTATTAAAAATTATCTGCTTGATGATGCTAACCGCAAAGCTGATGGTCGCATTGAAACTGAAACTGAGCTTGCCGTTCGTTTTAATACATCAAGATATAAAGTTCGTCAGGCGCTTAGCACACTGGTACAGATGGGAATGTTGGAACGATCTCCTCGTCGTGGCAGCGTCTTGAAGAATTTGGAACAGCACAACATAAATCACCAGTTGTTAATGCAGTTTGATTTGTCTGGGTTTGATATCACAGAATTTACAGAGGCGAGGATCCTGATTGAATGCGCGATTATCCCTCTGGCAACGCGTAGAATTTTCCCGGCGATGCTCTCCAAACTTGAAAATGAGCTAAGGCTTATTGAAGAGAATGCGGATAACCCCCAGGTGGCCGATCGTCACGATAGAGATTTTCATTTGCTCTTGCTACAGGCGAGTGGCAACCGGGTGCTGCAGGTTTTCTCTGATGTCCTCATTACTTATTTTGAGAAAACAAGGGAGTCGTTACCTGCGAACGATCGTCAGTATTTTCTTGATACGGCGGCAAAACAGAGGGAAATACTGCTTCATATTAAAAAAGGGGATGCGCAGATGGCATCGGAGTTGATGAGAGCACACTTGCTGGAAAAACGGCTGTAAGTCTTCTGTTAATCTGGTCAGAGCATGTTTACCGTTGAGTCCCCGCAACGCCGGGGATTTTTTTTACCTGAGATTAACCTGATTTAGTGAGCTATTCCTCAGCACTTATTTGTTATTGCTGTATCTTCTGCGTGAATGAAGCGAATGCTTCATATTCAAAAGGAGAATATTGAAATGGGAAAACTCACGGGCAAAACAGCATTGATTACGGGCGCATCTCAGGGTATTGGCGAAGGGATCGCCAGAACATTTGCCCGCCATGGCGCGAACCTAATCCTGCTGGATATCTCCGATGAGATTGAAAAACTGGCGGATGAGTTGGCTGGGCGCGGGCACCGTTGCACCGCCGTACACGCTGACGTCAGAGATTTTGCGTCGGTCACGGAAGCGGTAAAACGCGCGAAGAAGATTGAAGGCAAAATCGATATTCTGGTCAACAATGCGGGCGTATGTCGCCTCGGCAACTTCCTTGATATGAGCGATGAAGATCGCGATTTCCACATTGATATCAACATTAAAGGCGTCTGGAACGTGACGAAAGCCGTTCTGCCGGAGATGATTGCGCGCAAAGACGGGCGCATCGTAATGATGTCCTCTGTGACCGGCTATATGGTTGCCGATCCGGGCGAAACGGCCTACGCGCTGTCGAAAGCCGCAATCATCGGTTTGACCAAATCTCTGGCGGTGGAATACGCGCAGTCCGGCATTCGCGTTAATGCTATTTGCCCGGGCTACGTTCGTACGCCGATGGCGGAAAATATCGCTCGTCAGTCTAATCCGGAGGATCCTGAATCCGTATTAGTCGAAATGGCAAAAGCGATCCCGATGCGCCGCTTGGCCTGCCCACTTGAGGTTGGTGAACTGGCGGCATTCCTGGCGTCGGATGAGTCCAGCTACTTAACTGGCACGCAAAACGTGATTGATGGCGGCAGCACCCTGCCTGAAAGCGTTAGCGTCGGCGTCTGATTGATGCCGGTCTCCTCCCCGTGCGCTGGGGAGGAGGTACCCTTATTCTCTTTTCAACTTTCAAATCATCAAACGGTATATAAAACCGTTACTCCTTTAGCACTGGTTATAAATATGATGACCATAAGAAAGTCATTAAATTTATAAGGGTGCGCAATGGCCGTTAACTTACTGAAAAAAAGAACCCTGACGCTGGCAGCAATGCTGTTGCTGGTGGGTCAGGCGCAGGCAACGGACCTGCTGAACAGTTCATACGATGTCTCTCGCGAGCTGTTTGCCGCCCTTAACCCGCCGTTTGAACAGCAATGGGCGAAGGATAACGGCGGTGACAAACTGACGATTAAACAATCTCATGCCGGGTCATCAAAACAGGCGCTGGCGATTCTGCAGGGGCTGAAAGCCGATGTGGTGACCTATAACCAGGTGACCGATGTGCAGATCCTGCATGACAAAGGCAAGCTGATCCCAGCCGACTGGCAAAGTCGTCTGCCGAATAACAGTTCGCCATTCTATTCCACCATGGCGTTTTTGGTGCGTAAGGGTAACCCGAAGAATATCCACGAATGGAACGACCTGGTTCGCCCGGACGTGAAACTGATTTTCCCGAATCCGAAAACCTCCGGTAACGCGCGTTATACCTATCTGGCTGCGTGGGGTGCGGCAGATAAAGCGGATGGTGGGGATAAAGCCAAAACTGAACAGTTCATGACCCAGTTTCTGAAAAACGTGGAAGTGTTTGATACCGGCGGTCGCGGGGCAACCACCACATTCGTGGAACGCGGCCTGGGCGATGTGCTGATCACCTTTGAATCAGAAGTGAACAACATCCGTAAACAGTATGAAGACCAGGGCTTCGAAGTGGTGGTGCCGAAGGTCAACATTCTGGCGGAGTTCCCGGTGGCCTGGGTAGATAAAAATGTGCAGGCTAACGGTACTGAAAAAGCGGCAAAAGCTTACCTGAACTGGCTGTACAGCCCGCAGGCGCAAACCATCATTACCGATTTCTACTACCGCGTGAATAACCCGCAGGTGATGGACAAACTGCAGGATAAATTCCCGCAGACCGAACTTTTCCGCGTGGAAGACAGGTTTGGCTCGTGGCCTGAGGTAATGAAAACGCACTTTGTCAGCGGCGGTGAGTTGGACAAACTGTTGGCGGCGGGGCGTAAGTAAATGTTTGCTGTTTCTTCCCGACGCGTGCTGCCCGGCTTTACCTTAAGTTTGGGCACCAGCTTACTGTTTGTCTGCCTGATTTTGCTGCTGCCGCTTAGCGCGCTGGTGATGCAATTGGCGCAAATGAGCTGGGCGCAATACTGGGATGTGATTACCAACCCGCAGGTGGTGGCGGCTTATAAAGTGACGCTGCTGTCGGCGTTTGTGGCGTCGATTTTTAACGGCGTGTTTGGTTTGCTGATGGCGTGGATCTTAACCCGCTATCGCTTTCCGGGCCGTACGCTGCTGGATGCGCTGATGGATCTGCCGTTTGCGCTGCCTACGGCGGTAGCAGGTCTGACGCTGGCATCGCTTTTTTCGGTCAACGGTTTCTACGGCGAGTGGCTGGCGAAGCTGGATATTAAAGTGACCTACACCTGGCTTGGCATTGCGGTGGCGATGGCTTTTACCAGCATTCCATTCGTGGTGCGTACCGTGCAGCCGGTGCTGGAAGAGTTAGGTCCGGAGTATGAAGAAGCGGCGGAAACGCTCGGCGCTACGCGCTGGCAGAGCTTTCGTAAAGTGGTACTGCCGGAGCTGTCTCCCGCGCTAGTCGCGGGCGTTGCGCTCTCGTTTACCCGCAGCCTCGGTGAGTTTGGCGCGGTTATCTTTATCGCCGGAAACATCGCATGGAAAACGGAAGTGACCTCGCTGATGATTTTTGTTCGTTTGCAGGAGTTTGACTACCCGGCCGCCAGCGCGATTGCATCTGTGATCCTCGGGGCTTCGTTGCTGCTGCTGTTTTCAATTAACACCCTGCAAAGTCGCTTTGGTCGACGCGTGGTAGGTCACTGATGGCAGACATTACCCAATTGAAACGTTATGGCGCACCCCGCATCAACTGGGGGAAATGGTTTCTGATTGGCACGGGCATGCTGGTATCCGCCTTTATTTTGCTGGTGCCGATGGTTTACATCTTCGTGCAGGCGTTCAGCAAGGGGTTGATGCCGGTATTACACAACCTGGCTGATCCGGACATGCTGCACGCCATCTGGCTGACGGTGCTGATTGCGCTGATTGCGGTGCCGGTGAACCTGGTGTTTGGCGTGTTACTGGCCTGGCTGGTGACCCGCTTTAACTTCCCTGGACGCCAGTTGTTGCTCACGTTACTGGATATTCCATTTGCCGTTTCACCAGTGGTCGCTGGCCTGGTCTATCTGCTGTTTTACGGCTCTAACGGCCCGCTTGGCGGATGGCTGGATGAACACAACCTGCAAATTATGTTTGCCTGGCCGGGAATGGTGCTGGTGACGGTGTTCGTGACCTGTCCGTTTGTGGTGCGCGAACTGGTGCCGGTGATGTTAAGCCAGGGCAGCCATGAAGATGAGGCGGCGGTTCTGCTTGGCGCATCCGGCTGGCAAATGTTCCGTCGCGTTACGCTGCCGAATATCCGTTGGGCATTGCTGTACGGCGTGGTGCTGACCAACGCCCGTGCGATTGGCGAGTTCGGTGCGGTATCGGTGGTTTCTGGCTCGATTCGCGGTGAAACCTTGTCTTTGCCGTTACAGATTGAATTACTGGAGCAGGACTACAACACAGTCGGCTCCTTTACCGCCGCGGCGCTATTAACGCTGATGGCGATTATTACCCTGTTTTTGAAGAGCATGTTGCAATGGCGCCTGGAAAACCAGGAGAAACGCGCGCAGCAGGAGGAAAATCATGAGCATTGAGATTGCCAATATTAAGAAGTCTTTTGGTCGCACCCAGGTGCTGAACGATATCTCGCTGGATATTCCTTCAGGTCAGATGGTCGCTCTGTTGGGGCCTTCCGGATCGGGCAAAACCACGCTGCTGCGCATCATCGCCGGGCTGGAGCATCAGTCCAGCGGGCATATCCGTTTCCACGGCACTGATGTCAGTCGTTTGCACGCCCGCGACCGTAAGGTGGGGTTCGTGTTTCAGCACTATGCGCTGTTTCGTCATATGACCGTTTTCGACAATATCGCTTTTGGTCTGACTGTTCTGCCACGGCGTGAGCGCCCTAATGCGGCGACGATCAAAGCAAAAGTGACCAAACTGCTGGAGATGGTTCAACTGGCTCATCTGGCGGACCGTTTCCCGGCACAGCTCTCCGGTGGGCAAAAGCAGCGTGTGGCGTTGGCGCGTGCGCTGGCGGTAGAGCCGCAGATCTTGTTGCTCGACGAGCCGTTTGGCGCGCTCGATGCTCAGGTGCGTAAAGAACTGCGTCGCTGGCTGCGTCAGTTGCATGAAGAGCTGAAGTTCACCAGCGTGTTTGTTACCCACGATCAGGAAGAAGCGACGGAAGTCGCAGACCGCGTGGTGGTGATGAGCCAGGGTCATATCGAGCAGGCCGATGCGCCCGATCAGGTATGGCGCGAACCGGCTACCCGTTTTGTCCTGGAATTTATGGGTGAAGTTAACCGCCTGCAAGGGACGATTCGCGGTGGACAATTCCACGTGGGCGCACATCGCTGGCCGTTGGGCTATACGCCTGGCTATCAGGGTCCGGTGGATCTGTTCTTGCGTCCGTGGGAAGTGGACGTCAGCCGTCGTACCAGTCTGGATTCGCCGTTGCCGGTACAGGTGCTGGAAGCCAGCCCGAAAGGACACTACACCCAATTAGTTGTGCAACCCTTGGGGTGGTATAACGAACCGCTGACGGTGATTATGCAGGGCGATGATTCCCCGAACCGCGGCGAACGTCTGTTTGTTGGGCTGCAAAATGCGCGTTTGTATAATGGCGACCAGCGTATTGAAACGCGTGAAGAGGAACTTGCCCTGGCGCAAAGTGCCTGATAGGTTAATTCGTATAGTTATCATCCGGTGGCGCTGCGCTTACCGGGCTTAACGGGTGGTGCATGACCTGTAAGCCGGGTAAGCGCAGCGCCACCCGGCATTTTATTGAGCTGAAAACGTGAATACATTAGAACAAACAATTGGCAATACGCCTCTGGTGAAATTACAACGTCTGACGGCGGATAACGGCAGTGAAATTTGGGTCAAGCTGGAAGGCAATAATCCCGCAGGTTCAGTGAAAGACCGCGCGGCGTTGTCGATGATCGTTGAAGCGGAAAAGCGCGGGGAAATTCAGCCAGGCGACGTGCTGATTGAGGCCACCAGCGGTAATACGGGTATTGCGCTGGCGATGATTGCCGCGCTGAAAGGCTACCGCATGAAGCTCCTGATGCCAGACAACATGAGCCAGGAGCGACGTGCGGCGATGCGTGCTTACGGGGCTGAACTGGTTCTGGTGACCAAAGAGCAGGGGATGGAAGGGGCGCGTGATTTAGCCCTTGAGATGGCGCAGCGCGGAGAAGGTAAACTTCTCGATCAGTTTAATAATCCTGATAACCCGTATGCGCACTACACGACTACCGGACCCGAAATCTGGCAGCAGACGTCAGGCCGTATTACCCATTTCGTCTCCAGCATGGGGACGACAGGCACCATTACCGGCGTATCGCGTTTTCTGCGTGAACAGGACAAACCCGTCACCATCGTTGGCCTGCAGCCGGAAGAAGGCAGTAGTATTCCGGGCATTCGTCGCTGGCCAGCGGAATATATGCCGGGCATTTTCAACGCCTCGCTGGTGGATGAGGTGCTGGATATTCATCAGAACGATGCGGAAAACACCATGCGTGAACTGGCCGTTCGCGAAGGGATTTTTTGCGGAGTGAGTTCTGGCGGCGCGGTTGCGGGCGCGTTACGCGTGGCGCGCGCGACACCGGGGGCGGTGGTGGTGGCGATCATCTGCGATCGCGGCGATCGCTACCTTTCCACCGGGGTCTTTGGCGAAGAGCATTTCAGCCAGGGACTAGGTATTTAATTTGTCGGCCTGATAAGCGTAGCGCTAGCAGGCAACCGTACGGCACGCTCGCCGGATGACGACGCAAAGCGTCTTCTCCGGCCCGCACTGTTCAATCGTTACGTTTTTCTACCAACTTATCAAGGAATTGCCACAGCGTCTCATTCATCTGCTGGTAATCCCAGGTGCGCATCTCTTCAACAGCGCGAATAAAGCGTTTCCCTTTCGCTTCGGCCAGTTCTTGCTCAGAGTGCTGAATTAATCCTTCGACCGCTTCGGCGGTAAACTCCATATGGCACTGAAAACCATAGACGAAATTACCGTATTGTACGATTTGTCGCGGACATCCCTCGCTTGTGGCAAGAATTGTCGCCTGGTCGGTCAATCCCGGCATGTCATTGTGCCAGTGACCCACGTTGAGCGGTGAGCCGAAATGGCTGAACAACGGATGCTGTTGGCCTGCCTCGGTCAGGGCGATCGGATAGTGACCAATCTCTTTTTCCGGGCTTTGGCACACCTTCGCGCCCAGTGCTTCGCCGATTAACTGCGACCCCAAACAGATCCCCACCACGATTTTTCGTGCCGCAATCGCCTGGTTTATCAGATGTTGCTCTGCCTGAGAGTCAAAGTATGGGCACTCTGCGAGCGTGGTGCGGGGTGACTGCGGCCCACCAAATACCACCAGCATATCGAAGCCATCGGCATTAGCGGGAACAGTTTCTCCGGCGTAAACGCGCGACCAACTGATGGTATAGCCGCGTGATTCGGCCCACGGCAGGTACGCGCCAGCAGATTCGAAAGACTCATGAATAACAAAATGAACTCGCACTTTTTCTCTCCTGTTAGCGCTTTAGCGCCTGATGGATATCAGTCGCCAGCTTATCAATGTCGCTGTCTGCTAATGTTGACAGCGTAATGCGCAAGCCATGCGCAGGCGTATTGACGCCAAACACTTCGCCTTCACGTACCAGCCAGCCGGACTTTGCCAGCGCAAAAGCGATCGCCTGGCTGTTATCTTCTAGCGGCAGCCACAGATTAAGACCGTCGCAGTCGGGCAGCGTAATGCCATGAAGCCGCAGAGCCGCTGTCAGCTTTTGCTGCTGGGCGGCGTAAAACTGCTGAGTTTGCGCCAGCGTGTGTTGATAAGTCTCGTCACTCAGGCAGGCGCAGGCCAGATCCTGCAGCAGATGGCTGACCCACTGACTGCCGGCGTTGAGCCGTAAACGCAGTTTCGCGGAAGTGAGTGGATCGCTGGCGACGATGGCCAGGCGTAAATCCGGGCCTAAAGTTTTCGACATTGAGCGAACAATCGCCCAGCGCGTGGTTTCCTTCGCAATCACCGGATACCAACGGCATGCGGACAGCAGCGCAAAGTGGTCGTCGACGATCACCAGCGTCTGCGGATAGCGGGTCAGGATTTCCTGCAATTGCGCCGCGCGGGATGCGCTCAGACTGCATCCTGTCGGATTATGGGCGCGCGGCGTCAGAATCACCGCCCGCGCGCCTTTCTGTAGCGCGATTTCCAGCATGTCTGGCTGCATGCCTTCGCTGTCAACGTTGACCGGACTGGCGGAGAATCCGGCATAACGCAGCATGTTGATGCTGCTCAAAAAGCATGGATCTTCTACCACAACGCTGTCGCCAGGCAGTAAATGGGCGCACAGCAACCGCTCAATGGCATCAATGGCGCCGCTGGTGATATCAATTTCTCCCGTGGCTGGCATCGCATCTTGCATCCATTGCGCGGCCCACGCCTTAAGGCCGGGTGATACAGCGGCATCACCGTACAAACGAGGATTCTTATTTATTTGCGCGAAATAACGGCTGAGGTCGGGAAGACGCGCGGGGGCTGGATTACCGCCGGAAAGATCGATAAGCGCGGTATCCGGATTGCCGCCTTCCAGCGCAACGGGGGCTGAAATCCCCTTGATTACCGTGCCGTTACGTCCCTGGCTTTGTGCCAGCCCGGAGGTGACCAGGCGTTTATAAGCCGCCGCGACAGTATTACGGTTAACGTTCAATGCTGTTGCCAGTTCACGCACCGGCGGCAACGTTTCTCCTGCTGCCAACGTGCCTGTAGCGACATGTTGACGAATACTGTCAAAAATTTCGTTAGCGGTTTTTCCGTCGATCATTATTGACCTATGACAAAATGAATTTTAGCATATGCCGATAATAGTGAGGCGTAAGCCCGCTGTCCAGCGAGAGGAGAAATTTATGGAGCAGGGGAGTGATATTCAGTCAGTGCTCTTCGGCGACAAGCATCGGGCGTTACAGACCGATATCGTCGCCGTCCAGTCACAGGTGGTTTATGGCAGCGTAGGCAACAGCATCGCCGTTCCAGCCATTAAAGCGCAGGGATTACGCGTGACGGCAGTGCCAACGGTGCTGTTCAGTAATACCCCGCATTATGAAACATTTTACGGCGGCGTTATTCCGGCCGACTGGTTTAGCGGGTATCTCCGCGCCTTGAATGAGCGTGATGCTTTACGCGAGCTGAAGGCGGTGACTACAGGCTATATGGGCAGTGCAGAGCAAATCGCTCTGTTAGCACAGTGGCTGAAAACGGTGCGGGCTACGCATCCGACAGTGTGCATTTTGGTTGACCCGGTGATTGGCGATACGGACAGCGGTATGTATGTAAAAGCTGAAATTCCGCAGGCCTACCGTCAGCACCTGCTGCCGCTGGCTCAGGGACTGACGCCGAACGTGTTTGAACTGCAAATGCTGAGCGGAAAGCCGTGTCGTACGCTTGATGAAGCCATCACGGCGGCGCAATCGCTGCTTACCGAAACGCTGAAATGGGTGGTGATCACCAGCGCGCCGGGGGATAGCGAAGATATTATTAACGTGGCGGTAGTGACGGCTGAAACGGTTGAGGTGTTCGCTCATCCACGGGTTAAAACGGATCTGAAGGGAACTGGCGATCTGTTTTGTGCTGAGCTGGTGAGCGGTATTGTGCTGGGTAAAGCGCTGACAACCGCGACGCACGATGCAGCACAGCGCGTACTGGAAGTGATGAAATGGACCAATCTGTGCGGTTGTGATGAGTTAATTCTGCCACCGGCAGGGGAGGCGCGATGAAGAGTTACCGGCTGGTGGTTCGCCAGAATGGGCGTATGGTTGGACATTTTGACACCAGCGGGGCAACGGCGCTGGAAGATATCTGTGTGGCGCGGGCCATGTTTGGCATCGCGGGTGGCTACAATTGTGAACTGTTAGTGGCGGATTCGGAGCGACGGATGCTGGAAAGCGGGCCGGAAGGGATGAAAATCCTGATGCGCGAGGCGTGTTACCGACCAGTCACCTCACAAATTTAGCGTTATCCGGCAGATTTTGAGGTCTGCCAGATAAAAAAATGGCGCCATCAGGCGCCATTCTTCTCTGCAGCAAGAATTACTTCTTGATGCGGATAACCGGAGTTTCACCCACTGTCACGCTACCGGACAGTTTGAGCAGCTCTTTGATTTCGTCCATGTTGGAGATAACAACCGGAGTCAGGGTAGACTTGGCTTTTTCTTCCAGCAGCGGCAGATCGAATTCAATAACCGGGTCGCCCACTTTGACGCGCTGACCTTCTTCAGCGATGCGCTTAAAGCCTTCGCCTTTCAGTTCAACGGTATCAATACCGAAGTGAACAAACAGCTCAATGCCGCTGTCGGATTCGATAGAGAAAGCGTGGTTGGTTTCAAAGATTTTGCCGATGGTGCCATCAACAGGGGCGACCATTTTGTTACCGGTTGGTTTGATAGCGATGCCATCACCAACGATTTTTTCAGCAAAAACTACATCCGGCACGTCTTCGATGTTGACGATCTCGCCAGAGAGCGGAGCAACAATCTCAATAGTTCCGGTGTCTTTCTTATCATCAGAAACCAGAGATTTCAGTTTATCGAACAAACCCATGATCTTCTCCTAAGCAGTAAATTGGGCCGCATCTCGTGGATTAGCAGATTGTTTTTTCTTCAATGAACTTGTTAACCAGCGTCATTAACTCGTCCGTTGTCGGTTGAGCAAGAGCCTGCTCTGCTAACACCTTCGCATCTTCGAAGTTCGTGTTACGGATAATCTTCTTAATGCGCGGGATAGAAATGGCGCTCATAGAGAATTCGTCCAGACCCATCCCCAGCAACAGAAGTGTAGCACGTTCGTCGCCTGCAAGCTCACCACACATGCCAGTCCATTTGCCTTCCGCATGAGAAGCATCAATAACTTGCTTGATCAGCGTCAGCACAGATGGCGACATCGGTTGGTAAAGGTGTGAAATCATATCATTACCACGGTCAACTGCCAGGGTGTACTGCGTTAAATCATTGGTGCCGATACTAAAGAAATCAACTTCTTTGGCTAAATGACGCGCAATTGTTGCCGCTGCCGGTGTTTCCACCATCACGCCAATCTCAATGCTTTCGTCAAATGCTTTTCCTTCGTCGCGCAGTTCCTGTTTGTAGATTTCGATCTCTTTGCGTAGTGCGCGCACTTCTTCAACAGAGATGATCATTGGGAACATGATGCGCAGTTTGCCGAAAGCAGAGGCGCGCAGGATTGCGCGAACCTGATCCCGCAGGATCTCTTTACGATCCATGGCGATACGTACGGCACGCCAGCCCAGGAACGGGTTCTCTTCTTTTGGGAAGTTCATGTACGGCAGCTCTTTATCGCCGCCGATGTCCATGGTACGGACGATGACCGCCTGAGAGCCACAGGCTTCAGCAACGGCTTTATACGCGGCAAACTGTTCTTCTTCAGTCGGCAGCGATTCACGGTCCATGAACAGGAATTCGGTGCGGTACAGACCAACACCTTCGGCGCCATTACGCTCAGCGCCTTCAACGTCACGAACGGTACCGATGTTGGCGCAAACTTCTACCTGATGTCCGTCCAGCGTGATAGCCGGGAGATCTTTCAGCTTAGCGAGTTCCGCTTTTTCGGTAGCAACCTGCTCCTGAACGGCGCGCAGTTGCTCAATAACTTCATTGGTCGGATTGACGTAAACCTGGTTGTTTACGGCATCCAGAATCAGATAGTCGTCGTTTTTAACCTGAGAGGTGACGCTACCCGTACCTACGATGGCTGGCAGTTCCAGAGAACGCGCCATGATAGAAGTATGGGAAGTCCGTCCGCCCGCGTCAGTGATGAAACCCAGCACCTTGTTCAGGTTCAGCTGTGCGGTTTCTGACGGGGTCAGGTCTGCGGCTACCAGGATAACTTCTTCCTGAATAGCGCTCAGGTCGATAATAGCCAGACCCAGGATGTTACGCAGCAGGCGTTTACCGATGTCACGTACGTCAGCCGCACGTTCTTTCAGGTATTCATCATCCAGCTCTTCAAGGGCTGTGGCCTGACCTTCGATAACTTCATGCGCAGCTGCATCAGCCGTCATGTGCTTATCTTTAATCAGGGCTATGATTTCCTGCTCCAGCTCCTCATCTTCGAGCAGCATGATATGCCCTTCAAAGATGGCTTCTTTTTCTTCACCGAACGTTTCACCAGCTTTGGTTTTGATCGCTTCCAGTTGCGCAGATGCCTTGGCACGACCGCTCAGAAAACGTTCAACTTCCTGATCAACCTTGTCGGCAGAAATTTTTTTCCGGTCAATGACGATCTCGTCTTCTTTCAGCAGCAATGCTTTACCGAAAGCGATACCCGGGGATGCTAAAATGCCTGAAATCATAACCCTACCTTACTTGTGACTGATATTTAAAAGAACTCGTTGAACTTACTCGAGTTCAGCCATCAGTTTAACCAGATGCTCAACTGCTTTCTGCTCGTCTTCACCTTCTGCGGACAGGGTGACAACGGTACCCTGAGTCAGGCCCAGAGTCTGCAGTTTAAACAGGCTTTTGGCGCTAGCGCTTTTGCCGTTGGAAGTCACAGTAATTTCAGAAGTAAAGCCTTTTGCTTCTTTAACAAACTGAGCAGCAGGGCGAGTATGCAGACCGTTCGGAGCGGTAATGGTAACTTCTTGCTGGAACATTATATTTCCCCAACTTATAGGTTTAGTGTTGTGGAACTAAAGTCTAGCCTGGCGGTTCAACTTTAGCCTGTATTGTTAGCATCGGCGTAAACTGGACGCGACACAAAAGGAGTTCGGTGCAATCCGTTGCTGGCAACTTCTTGCCGCTGACGTTTCGTTCGTCATTAAACATTATGCCGCGAAAGGAAGAGTTGAACCAAATCATAAAATCGATTCAGCTAGCGCTTTTCCTGTAACGATTAATTTCGCGCATCAAAATAATTAGTTTGGTTAAATACCAGTTCCGGCGGGTTGAATCAATGCCAGGAGAGTTGAAAATTTGAAGCAGGCCACAAAAAAGCACCCCAAAGGGTGCTTTTTTACGCGTTTTTAACATGCTGGCATTACTGTTGCAGTTCTTTCTCTGTGAAGAGATCGGCAAACAGTGCAGTGCTCAGATAACGCTCACCCGATGACGGTAGGATAACCACAATATTCTTGTTGGTAAAGGATTCATCTTCCTGGAGCTTAAGCGCGGCAGCCACGGCTGCGCCAGAAGAGATCCCTGCCAGAATACCTTCTTCTTCCATCAGGCGGCGCGCGGTAGAAATAGCTTCATCATTGGTGATGGCAACGACTTTATCGATAAGCTTCAGATCAAGGTTGCCAGGAATGAAGCCCGCGCCAATACCCTGAATTTTATGCGGGCCAGGTTTGAGTTCTTCACCCGCCAATGCCTGGGCGATAACAGGGGAGTCAGTAGGTTCTACCGCGACGGTGATCAGATCGGTTTTGCCTTTAGTGCCTTTAATGTAACGGGTCACGCCAGTTAGCGTACCGCCGGTGCCGACGCCGGAAATAAAGACATCAACCTGGCCATCGGTATCTTCCCAGATTTCCGGGCCGGTGGTTTTTTCGTGAATTTCCGGGTTCGCCGGGTTGCTGAACTGCTGCAGCAGCAGGAATTTTTCCGGATCGCTGGCTACGATTTCTTCCGCTTTCTGAATTGCGCCCTTCATACCTTTTGCGCCTTCAGTCAGCACCAGGTTCGCGCCCAGCGCTTTTAAGAGCTTGCGGCGCTCAATGCTCATGGTTTCCGGCATGGTCAGAGTCAGTTTGTAACCACGGGCGGCGGCAACGTAGGCCAGCGCAATCCCCGTGTTGCCGCTGGTCGGTTCTACCAGCTCAACGCCAGGTTTCAGTACACCACGTTTTTCGGCATCCCAAATCATATTGGCACCGATACGGCATTTGACGCTAAAGCTTGGGTTGCGTGATTCCACCTTCGCCAGAATGCGTCCGTTACCGATACGGTTCAGTCGAACCAGCGGCGTATGACCGATAGTCAGCGAGTTATCTTCAAAAATCTTACTCATGGCCTGTCCTTAACTGTATGAAATTGGGATACCGCTTCAGCATACCTGTTGAGAAAGTATGGGGAAGTAAGGAATTCGCATATCTATATGCTGATGAGAAATAATGCGTAGCAGTATGGAATAAGAGCGGGTATAAGCCAGCCCGCTTTTACACATTTTTGCATTACTTCCATAACGCGTGTTTAGCACGATAGCAGTCTACCCACATCGCCGTGGCACCACAAACTGCTACCGGCATGATGAACAGATTGAGCACCGGAATCATGGTGAACAGGCTGGTCAACGCGCCAAACTGCATATTGGTCACTTTGCGCGTGCGCAGCGCGACGCGCATCTCCTTAAAAGGCACCTTATGGTTATCAAAAGGATAATCGCAGTACTGAATGGCCAGCATCCACGCGCTGAACAGGAACCACAGGACCGGGGCGACGGTCTGCCCAATGCCTGGAATAAAATAGAGGATCAGCAACACGAAGGCGCGCGGGAGATACCACGCCAGCTTTTGCCATTCGCGTTTCATAATGCGCGGAACGTCTTTCATAATGCCGAGAATGCCGGTGTCGGGCGGTGTTGCGCCCGTTAAGCGCGCTTCCAGCTGTTCAGCCAGCAGACCGTTAAACGGTGCGGCGATCCAGTTGGCGATAGTGGAGAACAGGTAGCCGAACACCAACAGCACGGAAATGGTCACAATCGGCCACAGTAAATAGCTGAGCCACTGAAGCCAGTCAGGGACGTGACTCATCAGCGCGGGAACCCAGTTACCGAGTTGTGTAAATAACCACCAGAATGCGCCGCCCATCAGCAGGATATTCACCAGCAAAGGCAGAATAACAAAACGACGAATGCCCGGTTGGGTGATGAGCTTCCATCCCTGAGAAAAGTAATAAAGGCCGCTGCGAGGTACAACTGCAGATGATGAAACCATGGTCAGGACGTACTCCTTGTTATATAAGCTCTGGTAAACTGTGCGTATCTTACCGGGTTGTTGAGCGTTAAGCTGTTCGGAAATGTTCGAAAAAACAGCAAAAAGCACAATTTTGTTCATCTTTATGCCGTGAAAGCCAAGAGTACACTTGCACTTGGCGTAATCGACAAATACTCTTAGTGAGTAAATGTTTGCCGTGGTGGCAAGGTGTTAGAACAACAGAGAATATAATGATGCAGGATTTGCGTCTGATATTAATCATTGTTGGCGCGATCGCCATAATCGCTTTACTGGTACATGGTTTTTGGACTAGCCGTAAAGAGCGGTCTTCTATATTCCGCGATCGCCCACTGAAACGCATGAAGTCTAAACGTGAAGACGAGGATTCGTTCGACGACAACGTCGAGGAAGACGAAGGCGTGGGCGAAGTTCGCGTTCATCGTGTGAATCATGCTCCCGGTAATGCGCAGGAACATGGTGTTCCTCCTCAGTCGCCGCAACACCAGTACCAGCCGCCTTATGCGTCTGCTCAGCCGCGTCAGCCTGCGCAGCAGCCTGCACAAGCGCCGGTACCGCCGCCGCATGTTCAGCAGCCGCAGCAGCCGGTGCAACATCAGCCTGTTCAGCAGCCACCTGTGCAGCAACCTGTTGCCCCGCAGGTTCAGCAACCTGCTCAGCAAGCACCGCAACCTGCGCCGCAGACCTTCCAGCCAGCAGAGCCTGTCGTTGAACATCAACCGCAGCCCGAGCCGGTAGTAGAAGATGCGCCTGTTGCTGAAAAACCGCAGCGTAAAGAAGCGGTCATCATTATGAACGTTGCGGCTCATCATGGTAGCGAGCTCAACGGGGAAGTACTGCTCAACAGCATTCAGCAGGCCGGTTTCAAATTTGGCGATATGAATATTTTCCATCGTCATTTGAGCCCGGATGGCAGCGGTCCGTCGCTGTTCAGCCTCGCTAATATGGTTAATCCGGGAACGTTTGACCCAGAAATGACGGGCGACTTCAGCACCCCTGGCGTGACTATTTTTATGCAGGTTCCGTCCTACGGGGACGAGCTGCAAAACTTTAAGCTGATGCTGCAGTCCGCACAGCACATTGCCGATGAAGTGGGTGGTGTGGTGCTCGACGATCAACGTCGCATGATGACGCCGCAGAAACTGCGCGAGTATCAGGACCGCATCCGCGAAGTTAAAGAATCTCTCGCCTGATTTTCCTCTGGCGTGACATTTCCTTTCTAAACCCCCGCCTGTCGGGGGTTTTTTATCATTGATGGTGCGATATGGAATCAATCGAACAACAACTGACAGAACTGCGAACCACGCTTCGCCATCATGAGTATCTCTACCATGTGATGGACGCGCCGGAAATTCCTGATGCGGAATACGATCGCCTGATGCGCGAACTGCGCGAGCTGGAAGCGCAGCATCCGGACCTTGTTACCCCCGACTCGCCAACCCAACGCGTTGGCGCAGCGCCGTTAACCGCGTTCAGCCAGATTCGCCATGAAGTGCCGATGCTGTCGCTGGATAACGTGTTTGATGAAGAGAGTTTTCTCGCTTTCAACAAGCGCGTGCAGGACAGGCTAAAGAGTACCGATAAACTGACCTGGTGCTGTGAACTGAAACTGGACGGCCTGGCGGTGAGTATCCTGTATGAAAACGGTGTGCTGGTCAGCGCCGCAACGCGTGGTGATGGCACTACGGGTGAGGACATTACCTCTAACGTGCGCACCATTCGCGCAATCCCGTTAAAACTGCGTGGCGAAAACATCCCTTCACGTCTTGAAGTGCGCGGTGAAGTGTTCCTGCCACAGGCCGGATTTGAAAAAATTAACGAAGAGGCCCGCCGCACTGGCAACAAAGTGTTTGCTAACCCGCGTAACGCGGCGGCCGGTTCATTACGCCAGCTCGATCCACGTATCACAGCGAAGCGACCGCTTACTTTCTTCTGCTATGGCGTTGGTGTGTTGGAAGGCGGCGCGCTGCCAGATACCCATCTGGGCCGCCTGCTGCAATTTAAAGAGTGGGGCCTGCCGGTAAGCGATAGAGTGGCGCTTTGCGACTCCCCGGAGGAAGTACTTGCTTACTATCACAAGGTTGAAGAAGACCGACCAACGCTGGGATTTGATATCGATGGCGTGGTGATCAAAGTCAACTCCATGGCGTTGCAGGAGCAACTGGGCTTTGTTGCCCGCGCGCCGCGCTGGGCTGTGGCCTTTAAGTTCCCGGCACAGGAGCAGATGACTTTTGTACGCGATGTTGAGTTTCAGGTTGGACGTACCGGGGCGATTACGCCCGTCGCCCGCCTTGAGCCGGTCCAGGTTGCCGGGGTGCTGGTCAGTAACGCAACGCTGCATAACGCTGATGAAATCGAGCGTCTGGGGTTGCGTATTGGCGATAAAGTCGTCATTCGCCGTGCGGGCGATGTCATCCCGCAGGTGGTGAACGTCGTGCTTTCTGAACGCCCGGAAGATACCCGCGAAATTGTGTTTCCAGCGCATTGTCCGGTTTGTAACTCTGATGTTGAACGTGTGGAAGGCGAAGCGGTCACTCGCTGCACCGGCGGTTTAATCTGTGGAGCACAGCGTAAGGAATCGCTGAAACACTTTGTTTCCCGCCGCGCGCTCGACGTTGACGGTATGGGCGACAAAATTATCGATCAACTGGTCGAGAAAGAGTATGTCCACACGCCGGCGGATCTTTTCACCCTGACCGCCGGTAAACTGACGGGGCTTGATCGTATGGGGCCGAAGTCGGCGCAAAACGTGGTCAACGCGCTGGAAAAAGCGAAAGAAACCACGTTTGCCCGTTTCCTCTATGCGCTAGGCATTCGTGAAGTCGGCGAAGCTACGGCTGCTGGTCTGGCGGCGTATTTTGGCACGCTTGACGCGCTGGAAGCCGCTTCCATTGAAGAGCTGCAAAAAGTGCCGGATGTCGGCATTGTGGTGGCGACGCACGTGTTTAATTTCTTCGCCGAAGAGAGCAACCGCGAGGTGATTGTTCAACTGCTGGCGCAGGGGATCCACTGGCCAGCGCCGGTGGTCATTAACGCTGAAGAAATCGACAGCCCCTTCGCAGGTAAAACGGTGGTGCTGACCGGGAGCCTGAGCCTGATGTCGCGCGATGACGCCAAAGCGAGACTGACCGAGTTAGGTGCAAAAGTGGCCGGTAGCGTGTCGAAGAAAACCGATCTGGTGATTGCCGGTGAAGCGGCGGGTTCGAAACTGGCAAAAGCTCAGGAACTGGGTATTGCCGTGATCGATGAAGCTGAAATGATCCGCTTACTGGGTGCCTGAGATGGAAAAAGAGCAGCTGGTTGACATCGCCAATACCGTGATGCCCTTTGGCAAATATAAAGGGCGTCGGTTGATTGATGTCCCGGAAGAGTATCTGCTGTGGTTTGCCCGTAAGGATGAATTCCCGCCGGGCAAGCTTGGCGAGCTGATGCAAATCACGCTGCTGATTAAAACTGAGGGGCTGACGCAACTGGTGCAGCCCCTGAAACGTCCTCTTTAAGCCTTCGCGGCGCGGCTTTTCTGTTGCGCCTGCAATGCGTCCGTCTGTTGCTTGTAGCGACGCGCCAGCACGGCGCACACCATTAGCTGTATTTGATGGAAGATCATCAACGGCAGCACCATCATCCCAATCACCGAAGTCGGGAACAAAATATTGGCCATTGGGATCCCGTTCGCCAGGCTCTTTTTCGAACCGCAGAATACAATGGTGATTTCATCAGCTTTGTTAAAGCCGCATTTGCGCGCAACAAAGACATTTATGCCAATCACGATTGCCAGCAGTATGATGCTGACCACCACGATAAACAGCAGTGAACCCACCCCCACTTTGTGCCAGATCCCGTTAACGACGGCTTCACTGAAGGCGGAGTACACCACCAGCAAAATAGAGGATTGATCCGTTTTCGCGATCCATTTTTTATGTCGAGAAACCCAGTTTCCAATCCACGGACGTGAAAGGTGACCCAGCACGAACGGCAGCAGCAGCTGCAACATGATTTTTCCCACCTGCTCCAGGCTGCCTTCTGCGCCGTGCATATTCATCACCAGCCCTACCAGCAGCGGCGAGAGAAAAATACCCAGTAGGCTGGAGGCCGAAGCAGAACAAACGGCGGCGGCAACGTTACCGCCCGCCAGCGACGTAAAAGCGATGGCTGACTGCACAGTGGCAGGCAAAATACACAGGTACAGGAAACCGGTGTACAGCATCGGGTCAACGTTGACCGGTGCCCACCAGGCGAACAGAACGCCCAGAACCGGGAAGACAACAAACGTGCTGCACATCACCCACAGATGCAAACGCCAGTGGCTACCACCGGCAATAATGGCTTCACGCGAGAGTTTCGCCCCGTGCATAAAAAACAGCAGGGCAATGGCGGCGGTGGTTAAGCCTTCAAAGAAAGGCACAAAACCACCTTCGGCCGGGAAAAAGGACGCCAGCAAAACAACGGTTATCAGCGTTATCGTGAACGGATCAAGAATACGAAAAAGTTTCATAAAGACTCCTGAAATTCGGTAGTAACATTTTGCTTTTTTCCGTTTGAGAAATAAAATTGATTTATTGCATCCATATATGAATCGAATAGATGAATTACTCTCTGCGTCAGTTGCGTATCTTTGTCACCGTCGCTCAGGCCAAAAGCTTTAGCCGGGCGGGGGATATCATCGGCTTAAGCCAGTCGGCGGTCAGCCATAGTGTAAAAGAGCTGGAAGGGCAGACGGGTGTGCGGTTATTGGACAGAACGACGCGGGAAGTGGTACTGACGGAGGCCGGACACCAGTTGGCGGCGCGGCTGGAACGTATTCTGGATGAATTGCATAGCACGCTGCGCGAAGCCGGACAGGTAGGAACGCAGTTAACCGGCACGGTGCGGGTTGCCGCCAGCCAGACGATCTCTGCTCATCTTATTCCGCAGTGTATTGCCCAGAGTAATCAGCTTTATCCGGCTATCGATTTTGTGCTGCACGACCGGCCACAGCAATGGGTGCTGGAGAGTATTCGCCAGGGAGAAGTGGATTTTGGCATTGTGATTGATCCCGGCGCAGTCACCGATTTGCAGTGTGAAGCCGTGCTGTCCGAACCGTTCCTGCTGCTGTGTCGCCAGGATCATCCGTTAGCCCAACGAGAGTGGGTGAACTGGCAGGATTTGTATCATGAACGCCTGGTGCTACAGGATTATGCTTCCGGTAGTCGACCGCTGATCGACGCTGCGCTGGCCCATTTTTCCATTGATGCCAATATCGTTCAGGAGATTGGCCATCCCGCCACGCTGTTTCCGATGGTTGAGGCGGGGATTGGCATCAGCGTGCTGCCCGCGCTGGCGCTCCCCTTACCGCAGGGCAGTCACTTGCAGGTTAAGCGCCTGACGCCGGTTGTTGAACGGCAACTGATGCTGGCCCGACGTAAAAACCGCTCTTTATCAACCGCTGCTCAGGCGTTGTGGGATGTGGTGCGTATGCAGGCCAGTGAATTAACCGCAGCCCGCGCCCGCGATCCGTTGTATCAGTTATAACGCTCACACTGGTGGTTATCAGAGGGGAAATGGTTCTTCTCTGCATAGTAAAAAGGCGCCTTTAGGGCGCCTTTTTACATTGGTGGGTCGTGCAGGATGACTCGCTTCGCTCGCCCTTCGGGCCGTCGCCGTAAACGGCTCCGTTGTCTCACTACGTTCGACTCGACCTGCTGCAGGTTCGAATCTTATAAATTGCAGATAGCAAAAAGGCGCCTTTAGGGCGCCTTTTTACAATGGTGGGTCGTGCAGGATGACTCGCTTCGCTCGCCCTTCGGGCCGTCGCCGTAAACGGCTCCGTTGTCTCACTACGTTCGACTCGACCTGCTGCAGGTTCGAATCTTATAAATTGCAGATAGCAAAAAGGCGCCTTTAGGGCGCCTTTTTACATTGGTGGGTCGTGCAGGATTCGAACCTGCGACCAATTGATTAAAAGTCAACTGCTCTACCAACTGAGCTAACGACCCGAAGTGGTGGGTGATGACGGGATCGAACCGCCGACCCCCTCCTTGTAAGGGAGGTGCTCTCCCAGCTGAGCTAATCACCCACTTCGGTACTTCACATTTTAACAAGAAATCCAGCTGGCGAGAAAGTGGTGGGTGATGACGGGATCGAACCGCCGACCCCCTCCTTGTAAGGGAGGTGCTCTCCCAGCTGAGCTAATCACCCACTTCTCAATTTCTTGTTTTACACGGCGGAGACTACATAAAGTAGTTGGTGGGTGATGACGGGTTCGAACCGCCGACCCCCTCCTTGTAAGGGAGGTGCTCTCCCAGCTGAGCTAATCACCCCCGCTGTGTGGAGTCGCATTATAGGGAGAGTTGAAAATGAGTCAACGCATTTTCTAAAGAAATTGTTCGTTCGTCGTAAATTTAAACAAAACGATCGCAAAACAGTCCGTGCGGCATGATTTGTATACGAAAATGGCAAAGCGTAATGTTCCAACCTGAACAACATTGAGGAATCAGACCACGGTGATAGAATACGAGCCTGATAATCTTCCCTGGATTTGCCGGTTGTCGGCATCTTTATAAACGTAAGGCCATTTCATGAAAATCAAAACTCGCTTCGCGCCAAGCCCGACAGGCTACCTGCACGTCGGCGGTGCGCGTACTGCTCTTTATTCCTGGCTTTTTGCACGCAACCATGGCGGTGAGTTTGTGCTGCGTATTGAAGACACCGATCTCGAACGCTCCACTCCGGAAGCTATTGAAGCCATTATGGATGGCATGAACTGGCTGAATCTGGAATGGGATGAAGGCCCGTACTTCCAGACCAAACGTTTTGATCGCTACAACGCGGTGATTGATGAAATGCTGGAAGCAGGCACCGCATATAAATGCTACTGCTCTAAAGAGCGTCTGGACGCGCTGCGCGAAGAGCAGATGGCGAACGGTGAGAAGCCGCGTTACGACGGCCGCTGCCGCCACGGCCACGAGCATCACGCTGCTGATGAACCTTGCGTGGTTCGTTTTGCCAACCCGCAGGACGGTTCCGTTATTTTTGACGACCAGATCCGTGGGCCGATTGAATTCAGCAACCAGGAGCTGGATGATTTGATCATTCGCCGTACCGACGGTTCCCCGACCTACAACTTCTGCGTTGTTGTCGACGACTGGGATATGGAAATCACCCACGTTATTCGTGGTGAAGACCATATCAACAACACTCCGCGTCAGATCAATATCCTGAAAGCGCTGAACGCGCCGGTGCCAGTTTACGCACACGTATCAATGATCAACGGTGACGATGGTAAAAAACTCTCCAAACGTCACGGTGCGGTCAGCGTTATGCAATACCGCGACGACGGTTACCTGCCGGAAGCGCTGCTGAACTATCTGGTGCGTCTGGGCTGGTCCAGTGGCGATCAGGAAATTTTCACCCGTGAAGAGATGATCAAACTGTTCTCCCTTGGTGCGGTGAGCAAGTCTGCGAGTGCGTTTAACACCGAAAAACTGCAGTGGCTGAACCATCACTATATTAATGCGCTGGCACCGGAATATGTAGCAACCCATCTGCAGTGGCATATTGAGCAGGAAAATATCGATACCCGCGTAGGCCCGCAGCTGTCAGAGCTGGTTAAACTGCTCGGTGAGCGCTGCAAAACGCTGAAAGAGATGGCGCAGAGCTGCCGCTACTTCTACGAAGACTTTGCCGAGTTCGACGCTGATGCAGCGAAGAAACACCTGCGCCCGGTTGCGCGTCAGCCGCTGGAAGTGGTTCGCGACAAGCTGGCTGCGATTAGCGAGTGGACGGCAGAAAACGTGCACCATGCGATTCAGGCAACGGCTGATGAACTGGAAGTTGGCATGGGTAAAGTCGGGATGCCGCTGCGCGTAGCCGTTACCGGCGCGGGTCAGTCCCCAGCGTTAGACGTTACGGTGCATGCGATTGGTAAATCCCGCAGCATTGAGCGTATTAATAAAGCGCTGGCGTTTATTGCTGAGCGTGAAAGCCAGCAATAAGACTGATTGACCGATGAAACAACGGCAGGAGCGTATCCTGCCGTTTTTTTTGCCTGTTATTCAGACTCATCAATACCCAAACGAGTAAGAAAAGTGCGAATACCTTCGCGCGAAATATACATCGCCAGCTTTTCTTGTTCCGTTGGGGACATGTTGTCCAGTGCGCTAATTATCTGGCGACACGCGTGGCTGCGTACTACGTGGGTGTATTCTGCCAGCGGTTCTTCAGCCTGATAAACTTCAGGAACTTTGCGAAAAGCGGGAATATTGAGCAGAAACGCGCGGACGCTGGAGTCAATATGAATCAGTCTTGCACGACCACCTTTAACGCCGGGAAACTTTTCGGTAGTCCAGTTTTGTTCTCTGATCCAACGATTGACGGTTTGTTTGGCAACCCCGAGACATTCCGCCAGCTCTTCGGTCGTCATTTTGCTGCGTAATTTTTTCATATTATTTGTTTTCGCGGATCCCTAAACGCTGTAATAAACCCGTAATGCCTTCACGCAGGATCAGTGAGGTAAACATTTTCTGTTCTGTCGGTGTCATTTCTTTGGCGAGCCTAATCAGCAGCGCTTCAACAGAGGTATCGCCGGATATCGATAAGTTATCTGACAAACCTTCGGCTGAACGCTCAGCGCTGCGAATGTATTCACGAACTTGTTCGGTGACGTGAACCAGCCGGGCTTTACCGCCCTGAACGCCTGGTTTTGGTGATGTCGCCCAACCTTCTTTGCGTACCCATTTATTGATGGTCTGTCGGCTGTATCCGGTCAGATTAGCAAGTTCTTCTGGCGTCATCCGTTCCTTGAACATAACGATTCCCTGAATAGTCGTGGGGTTAATTAGTGGTTCATTTTATAGCACCATTTTAGTAGAAACCGTGACGCGTTTAACTACTGAATGCGAGTTGTTACGCAATGTTCTTCATTTGACTGCTTTTTCAGCGATTGAATTCTATGAGTTAATTTTGCCGTTGACACACGCGAAGGGAATTCATATGATGCCGCCCGTCAACTCGACAAGCTTTACGTAATGGGGCTATAGCTCAGCTGGGAGAGCGCTTGCATGGCATGCAAGAGGTCAGCGGTTCGATCCCGCTTAGCTCCACCAAATTTAATCCCAATGAATTTGGTACGTACGTAAAAGCATCGTGGGGCTATAGCTCAGCTGGGAGAGCGCTTGCATGGCATGCAAGAGGTCAGCGGTTCGATCCCGCTTAGCTCCACCAAAATTTAAACCCTCGCTGAAAAGCGGGGGTTTTTTGTTTCTGCATCCTGCCAGTTCTTACTCTTTAGCTCTTCGGTTTGCTGAATCGCAGGCATAAAAAAACCGGGGAGAATATGAATCTCCCCGGTCTTATCACTGCGACGTTGTCTTACGCTTACAGCACCAGTGCGGCGATAGATGCGGACAGTACGCTCACCAGCGTAGAGCCGTACACCAGCTTCAGACCAAAGCGAGAAACCACGTTACCTTGCTCTTCGTTCAGGCCTTTAATCGCACCAGCGATAATACCGATGGAAGAGAAGTTAGCGAAGGAAACCAGGAACACGGACAGGATGCCTTCTGCGCGCGGGGAGAGCGTAGCGGCGATTTTCTGCAGATCCATCATCGCAACGAATTCGTTGGAAACCAGTTTAGTTGCCATGATACTGCCTACCTGCAGCGCTTCGCTGGACGGCACACCCATTACCCATGCAACCGGGTAGAAGATGTAACCCAGGATGCCCTGGAAGGAGATGCTGTAGCCAAACCAACCGGTCACGGTGGCGAACAGGGCGTTCAGGGCAGCGATCAGTGCGATGAAACCAATCAGCATCGCCGCAACGATAATTGCCACTTTGAAACCAGCCAGAATGTATTCACCCAGCATTTCGAAGAAACTCTGGCCTTCGTGCAGGTTAGACATCTGGATATTTTCTTCGCTGGCATCAACGCGGTAAGGGTTGATCAGCGACAGCACGATAAAGGTGCTGAACATGTTCAGAACCAGCGCCGCAACCACGTACTTCGGTTCCAGCATGGTCATGTACGCGCCGACGATAGACATGGAAACGGTCGACATCGCCGTTGCTGCCATGGTGTACATACGGTTGCGAGACATTTTGCCGAGAATATCTTTATAGGCGATAAAGTTCTCGGACTGACCCAGGATCAGAGAGCTGACGGCGTTGAAGGATTCCAGTTTGCCCATACCGTTTACTTTGGATAACAGGAAACCAATCGCGCGGATGATTACCGGCAGTACGCGGATATGCTGCAAAATACCGATCAGGGCGGAGATGAAGACGATCGGGCAAAGCACTTTCAGGAAGAAGAATGCCAGGCCTTTATCGTTCATGCTACCGAAGACAAAGTTAGTCCCTTCATTAGCAAACCCGAGCAGTTTCTCAAACATCTCGGAGAAGCCTCTCACGAAGCCCAGACCGACATCAGAGTTCAGGAAGAACCATGCCAGTAACACTTCGATAACAAGCAATTGAATAACATAACGAATGCGGATTTTTTTACGGTCACTGCTTACCAGCAGTGCGAGTACCGCAACCACGGCAAGGGCCAGGACAAAATGAAGAACGCGGTCCATATTTGCTCCAAATATGAGGCAGGTTTAGTTTTCGTGCACATTCTATGTAACAACCATAAAGAAAACGAGATCAAACACACACTATAATAAGGACCTGTGACGAGATTCAAAATTAGTGATCGGTGATACACTTCCGTTATGTTTAGTATGGAAGTGAAAAGTTATGTCATTGTGCTATTCTCATAACAATAATTAAACATCTCGCCGGTATTTCCAGAATCCTTATCGATCCATAGACAAACGCTATCAGAAAAATCAACGTCACCCATTAAAATGAATTTGATAATCATTCTCAGTAGGCGTAGCTTGAAATATAGCAAAGGCTATGTTTCTGAGGCACTAAAATGACTAACGATCGCGTTGAGAGTAGCAGTGGGCGGGCAGCGCGCAAGTTGAAGCTCGCATTAATGGGACCTGCGTTCATCGCGGCGATCGGCTATATCGATCCGGGTAACTTCGCCACCAATATCCAGGCAGGGGCCAGCTTTGGTTATCAATTGCTGTGGGTGGTGGTCTGGGCAAACCTGATGGCGATGCTGATTCAGGTGCTGTCGGCAAAACTCGGCATTGCTACGGGTAAAAACCTGGCGGAGCAAATTCGCGATCATTATCCTCGCCCGGTGGTGTGGTTCTACTGGGTGCAGGCAGAAATTATCGCTATGGCAACAGACCTTGCTGAATTTATTGGCGCTGCGATTGGCTTCAAACTGATCCTCGGCGTTTCCTTATTGCAAGGGGCCGTACTCACCGGTATCGCGACGTTCTTAATTCTGATGCTGCAGCGTCGCGGTCAAAAACCGCTGGAAAAGGTGATTGGCGGCCTGCTGCTGTTTGTGGCCGCGGCTTACATTGTGGAGCTGGTTTTTTCCCAACCGAACTTTGCGCAGCTTAGTAAGGGAATGGTGATCCCAAGCCTGCCTAATTCCGAAGCGGTGTTCCTGGCCGCTGGGGTACTCGGTGCGACTATCATGCCGCACGTCATTTATCTGCACTCTTCCTTAACTCAGCATTTGCACGGCGGAACACGCCAACAGCGCTATGCGGCCACTAAATGGGATGTGGCTATCGCCATGACGATTGCCGGATTTGTCAATCTGGCGATGATGGCGACGGCTGCCGCTGCATTTCATTTTAGCGGGCATACCGGTATTGCCGATCTCGATCAGGCGTATCTGACACTTGAACCGTTGTTGAGTCACGCTGCAGCGACGGTGTTTGGTTTAAGCCTGGTGGCTGCGGGACTCTCTTCTACCGTGGTCGGTACGCTGGCGGGGCAGGTGGTGATGCAAGGGTTTATCCGTTTTCACATTCCGCTATGGGTACGCCGTACCGTCACCATGATGCCATCATTTATTGTGATTCTGATGGGATTGGATCCGACCCGTATTCTGGTGATGAGTCAGGTGTTGCTCAGTTTTGGTATCGCGCTGGCGCTGGTGCCGCTGCTGATCTTCACCAGCGACAGTAAGCTGATGGGGGATCTGGTCAATCGTCGTTGCGTTAAACAGATTGGCTGGGTCATTGTGATACTGGTCGTGGCGCTCAATCTCTGGCTACTGGCAGGCACGGCGATGGGGCTATAATCAACCGTGACTCGCGACGGGTCACGGTTTTAATTGAGCTTTTCCTCTATTATGTGCCCTGCATAATTAACTGGCAGGCGTTCATGAATCACTTTGATCTCTCTTTCCTGAAATATCTCCAGGACAACAGTCCGCTCCCCGTTGAAGAGGCTGTCGAGCGTTTCGGTAAAACGCTCTCCACGCTAAAACGGACAATGAAAGAGCTCAATGAACTTCTGCCAGAAAATGTCCAGCTACATCAGGATAATCAGTTTATTACCACCCGGATTGGCTACAGCGAATACCGACAGTTTTTAGCGCGCGTCCAGTTTAATCGCTATATCACTACGGCAGAAGAGAGGGTGAAGGATCTCTTTGTGGCGCTCTGTTTGCACGATGTCGTGAATAAAAATGATTATTACAAAAAATTTTATGTCAGTGCGGGAACGGTAAAAAATGATAATCCCGTCATGATGAGCCTGGTGCAGGAACGCGATCTGATTGTGCAAAGTATCCCGCGTAAGGGCTCCCGGCTTGCGGGGGATGAGTTCCAGCTGCGGCTGGCGGCGTGCATGACGATACTAAAAACGGTCGAAATTGGTGAGGATCACCGACTTATCGCCCACCAGGCCAATGAGCCGACAGGCCGTTCAATTGCCGAACAGTTTCTTCATCAGTGTGCTGCAGAGATAAACCAGGCGGCAGACTATTACGAAGATAAAATCAGTCCGGTCATCGCCTTGGGATATAACGGCAGAAAATACTTACTGGTCTATCTTAGCCTTGCCCTGCACCGTATCCGCAGGGGACACAGAATTACGGAGAGTTCGGCGGCTGAGTTTTTGACGACCTTTCCTTATGGCGTATTGCCTGATGCGGATGAAAATATCTGTCTGGATCTGCTGATTGCTTCACTGACGTTTACTCATCGCCCCTTCACATTATACGACGCCCGGCTGGTCTCTTACGTTAAGCGCACCTGTCACGCTTTAGCCGGATGTCTGGAGAACACCATTCACAATCAGCACGCCTGGTTTGCGGAGATTTATAATTTTATCTATGCCGCCATCATCCAGAATAAATTTCATCTCTGGTTCGATGATAAAAAGCTCCATGATGTCCAGCGACGCTATCCTGAGCTATGGGATCATGTCCAGTATGCGGTGAAGGAGATTGAACATCACTGGCAAACGACCTTTTCTGCTATTCACCTGGCAACCCTGGTGCTGATTATCAAAAAGTATGCGCTCAAAAATCGGGTTGTTGGCGATAAGAAGAAGCGGGTCATTATTGTGACGAACTCGTCAGAGAGTAAGGTCGGCTATTTTAAAGAGATGCTTTTCTCCCGCTTCCATATTGAAATCCCCGCCTGCATCAACATCAATGAGATTGCGCGGCTTCAGCAGCTCGAATTCGACCTGCTGATTACCTTTACAAACAAGATATCGAGTCATCTCCGCTTCGCCGGGCTGGATTATGTCAAAGTGAATTTCTGGCTCACGCAGGACGATCTCCTGTTATTACGCGAAAATGGACTTCCCTCCGCGCGCAAAAAAATACCTGCTGAGGAATTTATTCAGCAGGTTCAGGGAATGAGCCAGGAGGCGTTAAAAATTTTTCTTGATATGCATTACAGTGATATTTTTATTTAGCCAGAGGTTGCGAAACGCCGCGACACCAGACGGCTTCCAGGTTTAACTCTGCACCCAACACGAGAATATCGGCATCTTTTCCTGACGTCAGGCTGCCTTTTCTCGCGTCAACACCCGCCAGGATTGCCGGATTAAGGCAGGCAATCTGCGCGGCTGAAACCCAGCCTTTTTCCAGCCTGTCGACCACATTTTTCACGGAGTCCAGAAAGCTCATCTCCAGTTTGCACAATTCGGACCACTCCGTGGGTGAAACCGTTCGGGTCTTTCCGCTGTGGTCGGTGATTTCAAGACAATGATTGTGAATGCGAAACGTCTCCTGGCGCAGGTAATGGTGGAATTCAGATCCTTCGGGAAAATCCACATATCCCAGACAATCGCTGACCATGACCAACCGGCGATCTTTTTTCAACCGATAGAGAATGTCGAACACTTCTGGTCGCAACGTAATCCCGCTCTGCTTTGCCACCTCGGCATACGTATTCTGATGGTACATCAGCGCCCCCACCACGCCAGGCTCCCGGTGATGCAGCCCGCGCATGGCGCTAAAGGCATGGGTAAAGTGGGTTAAACCGGCTTCAATAGCGAGAGTGGTTTCATCAAAGGTGGCGTCGGTATGACCGGCTGACACGGTGACGCCTGACTGGCGTAAATAGCGGATTAGCGCCAGGGCGCCCGGCAGTTCGGGTGCGAGCGTCATCAGACGGATATTTCCCCTCGCGGCGTGCTGATAGCGTTTGAATCCTTCGATACCGGGTGGTTGAATCGCGTCCTTGCTCTGCATTCCGCTGTATGCAGGGTTAATAAAGGGGCCTTCCATATGAATACCCACCGCTTCGGCACCATCTTCCGCTTTTGCGTCTGCAATCCAGTCTGCGGCGGTGGAAAGACTCTCCAGCAAGAACGTTTCCGGCTGGGTGGCTGATGTTGCAAGCCACGCGGTAACCCCGGCGTTAACCAGATCCCGGCTCATCGCCTGCAAAGAACGGCGTTCACCTCTCCAGGCAAACGACCCTCTCCCCCAGCCGTGAACGTGAATATCCACAAAACCGGGCATCAGCATGGCATGGCGATAATCGACGATTTTTCCGCGTGGCGTACTGTCGAGGCCAGAAATACGTCCGCTTTCAATATGCAGATAGCCGCTTTCGATTCCATTCGGGGTGACAATGCGTTCACTTGCCAGAGAAAGCAGGGGATCAGCCATTGTCTTTCTCCCATACGCGAGCGGCCGTTTCCTCGGCGATTTCTGCGCAAAGGCCGATGTAGTGAGCAGGATCCAGCAGCGTATTAATTTCTGAGTCGCTAAAGTGCTGGCGAATAAGAGGGTCATCACGCAGCACATCAGCGTAGGGGATGCCTTCATGCGTGCTGCGCATTGCCAGTTGGTAGACGCGTTCATGTGCGGCATCTTTGCCCAGCCTTTCCACCAGCTGCATCATGATTTTTTCGCTATTAATAAGACCATGCGTTAACTGCACATTCTGGCGCATACGACCAGGATTGATGACCAGCGTCCGCGTCAACTCTTCGGCTCGCATCACAATCTCAGCCATTAACTCCATACTCTCCTGAATATTACCGTCAAAGATAAAGTAAGCGGAGCTGTCTGCTTCGAAGGGACGTGGGCTGACATACAGGCAGGAGGTCATTACTGAGTACAATTTCTGCGCGTTGGCGATGATCCCCTTCGCCAGTTTAGGATTCACTTTTTGCGGCATGGTGCTGCTGCCAACGGTGCCTTTAGTGAAGGCTTCTGAAACTTCGGCAAACTCTTCGCTTGAGGTCTGATAAACCTCTTCGGCTATTTTGTGTAACGTCGTCGCCAGCAGGCACAAATTACTGATGTATTCAGTGCGGTAAATGCGCGAGTTACGGGAGGGAATCGCCATTGAATGCATTCCCAGCTTTTGGGCAACGCTATCCTGAACCCGGCGGCCGGTTTCACCGGTCGCGTGGAAGGCGCCCACGGCTCCCCCCATCATCACGGTAAAGACGCGTTTTTCCGCTTCCTGCATGCGCTGCTGGGCGCTCAGTAACTCATCAATCCACACGGCGGCTTTATAGCCCCAGGTTATGGGTAGCGCGTGCTTACCGTGGGTACGTCCGGCCATAATCGTTGCTTTATGGTCAGATGCCATCTTTGCCAGGTTACGCAGAATATCGTCCACAAAACCCTGCATGATGGTATCGAACTGCTTTGCCAGATAAAGCTGTGCGGTTTGCTGAATATTCTGCGTGGTGACGCCGTAATGCACGTATTTTCCGCTTTCACTGTCACAGGCTTTGACCAGTACTTTGATGACCGGAACGAAGCCGTGACCAATCTCGCGCAGCAGGCGTTCCATTTCCGTCAGGTCAATCTTATCCACGTGGCAGTTAGCGGTAATATTGACTGCGGCGCTGGCGGGGATCATGCCGTGTCCGGCCTGAGCCTGAGCCAGGGCGGCTTCAACATCGAGCCATGACTGTACCCGCGCTGGCTGCGCGAGGAGAGATTTCATTCCTCGATCGTCGATCGTTTTGCTTTTTGAATCATACAGTGCACGCATTACTATCTCCTTGAATTTATTTCGCACCGACGAGGCGGTCGTCTACCGCGTTACGGACAAATTCTACGTGTGGGCCGAATACCACATGAACATGGTTGCTGGAGGGGATAAAGGTTCCCAGCGAGCCAGATTCTTTAAGAATGGCCATGTCCATTTTTTTCTGATCTTTCAAATCAATACGTAACCGTGAAACGCAGTTTTCAACGCGCTTGATATTGTCTGTCCCGCCCAGCCCCTGAATCACCAGTTCGGCGACTTTGTCGTACTCTTTATTGTTCAGTAAGGTGCTGTCAGCGATTTCACTCTCGCGGCCTGGGGTCTTAATATCAAATTTACCGATCGCAAAGCGGAAGACGAAATAGAAGACAACAAAGTTAATCACGCCGAGGATAATTAAATTAATCCATTGGGTGTGTTCATACATCAAACCGAAAATACCAAAATCAAAAATGGTGCCGCGAATATAGCCGATGGAGACTTCCAGTAATTGCAGTGGAATGGTCAATAAGCCACAGAGTACCGCATAGACAATAAAGAGTTTTGGCGCGATAAACAGGAAGGAGAACTCCAGCGGTTCGGTAATATTCCCCAGCATGGCGGTCAGCACCACGGTCAGGATCATCCCTTTGGCAAATTTCTTATTCTTGAAATAGGCCATGTGGTACATCGCCAGACCAATCGCCGGAACGCGGAACAGCGTCGTGAGCATTTGTGATGAGGCAAGATAGCTGGTGAGCGTCGGCATATACTCTTTCCAGGCCGGATGGGTGGGACCAAGCTCAAACAGGATTTTATTGATAGCGGGCAAAATACCGACATAGGTCTGCCCGTCAATCAGGTACGTACCGCCTGCCGCGGTGAAACGCACGGTGGAACTGAGAACGTGGTGCAGGCCAAACGGGATCAGCAGGCGATTGAGCGTCATATAGATACCTGCACCAATGTTGGGTGCCATCATTATTGTTGATATGGCGCGCATACCTGCGGTAAACAGATCCCAGATAAAAGGAATGATCAAGCCGACGGGAATGGAAAAAGCAATGGCTAAGATCGCGACGGATTTTTTACCGCTGAAAAAGGCGAAAGCGAGAGGTAATTGCAGCCGGTAAAAACGGTCGGTTATTTTAGCTGCCAGCAGCCCGGCAATAATACCGCCCAGCGCTTCGATTTTCAGCGTCTGAATACCTAATACCATTCCCTGTCCGACGAAAGCCATATCCTCTTTCGCCAGCGTACCCGCCAGCTTAAGATGCACATGCATGGCGATAAGCAGAGTCAGGTAAGCCACGACGGATGCAAATACAGCAATCCCTTTTTCTTTTTTAGACATACCGTAGGCGACACCCATCGCGAACAGTAAAGGAATATTATTAAAAACGACGCTGCTGATTAATCCCAGAGAAGAGAGAATTGCTCTGAAAATTTCATTGCCCAGAAAGGGGAGTTTATCAATCATATAGCTCTGCCCTAACGCAGCGCTAATTCCCATGACCATCCCCACAGGCGCCAGTACGGCGATCGGTAATAATAGCGATCGACCGAATGTCTGAATTTCATTCTTAAAATTAGCATTCATAAGTTAATCCTGACGTGAATTCTCTTGAGGATAAGATACGTTCAGGAGATTTTTGCTCAAGGGCAAATAGTGAAAAATAAAAAGCGCAGGATTTGACCATAAAAAAGCAGCCTGCAGGCTAATGCTGGTCACTTAAGGATTGATTAGCTGCAAAGGTATTTTTTATTAAAGCGAAACGGATTGAACTGAAAGTCAGCGTACTGAAGCGATCCGAAGGAAGACGACATAAGGCGAATAGATCACGAAGTGACGATTTTTCCTGCCGGAAGCCTGGGTGGCAAGGGAGACGGTGAGCCTCCCTTGCCCGTTACGGGAATGAGGGTTTCAGAGAAACAATGAACATACGGTGAACGGAACCCTTTGCCATTGTTAAAAATTATCTGTTATCGCAGGTTCCTTTTCTTAATGACGATGCCCGTGACCGCCGTGCCCACGACCGCGATGGTCGTCACGGTCATTCCAGCCTTCTCGATAGCCGCGTTCATAAGCTTTGCGTTTATCCCAGCCACGATGGTAGCCGTTGTCATGACGCCACCAGCGGTTTTTGCGCCACTCATAGTTATGGTGCCAGTAATCCCGGTCGCGCCAGCGGCCGCCATCCCAGTAGTTACCGTAATTATCGCGATCGCCAATTTGCAATTTTATTGATGGCAGCAGGGTGATTTCGCCAGCGTTCGCGGCCAGCGGTGTAAAAGCCATTAAGACTGCCGCCAGAATCAGTGACCTGAACATGTTTTCTCTCCTTCACGATCGAGCCGTAGCCGGCCTGTTAACGTAATATTACGGGGCAGTAAAGCCCCGTTTCATCGCCACAACTCTTAAATCGCAAGTGAGAGCACTTTTTGTTAATAAATGTGTCTTTATTTCAACCGACTCAGAATGGCATCAATCTCCGCGCACTCTTCAGGCGTAAAGTGACGGTTTGCCAGCATGCCGACGGCATCTTCAATTTGCGCCGGTTTACTGGCGCCAATCAGCACAGACGTAACTTTGTCTTCCCGAAGAACCCACGCGAGCGCCATCTGAGACAGCTTTTGTCCCCGTCGCTCTGCCAGTGCGTTCAGCGCTCGAACTTTTTCCAGTTTTTGTGGGGTGATCTGGTCCGGATTCAGAAAACGGCTGGTGCTTGCGGCGCGAGAATCCGCAGGAATACCGTTCAGATAGCGGTCGGTTAACTGCCCGCCAGCCAGCGGTGAGAAGGCGATACTACCGACGCCTTTTTCCTGTAAAAGCGACAGCAGGCTCTCTTCGACCCAACGCTCAAACATAGAATATTTGGGCTGATGAATAAGGCATGGCGTACCTAAATCGTCGAGTATTTCAATCGCTTGTCTGGCAAGTTCAGCCGGATAGTTAGAGAGGCCTACGTACAGCGCTTTGCCCTGACGGACGATATGATCCAGTGCGCGCATGGTTTCTCTGAGCGGTGTTTCAGGGTCGGGGCGATGGTGGTAGAAGATATCGACATACTCCAGCCCCAGACGCTTCAGGCTTTGATCGAGGCTGGCAATCAGGTATTTGCGTGAACCCCAGTCCCCGTAAGGGCCTTCCCACATGGTGTAACCCGCTTTGGTGGAGATGATCAGCTCATCTCGCCACGGTAAAAAATCTTCCTGCAGGATGCGACCAAAATTTCGCTCCGCTGAACCCGGCGGTGGACCATAGTTATTCGCCAGATCAAAATGGGTGATCCCCAGATCGAATGCACGCTGTAACAGCGCCCGACTGTTCTCGACCTGCGTGGTATCACCAAAATTGTGCCACAACCCCAGTGATACAATCGGGAGCTTGAGGCCGCTCTGACCGCAGCGGCGGTACTCCATTGTCTGATAACGATTTTCAGCAGCCTGATAAGCCATATAGCCTCCTGTCAGATAAGGTGTGACTTTGAGTGTATACGTTTACACAAGGCCAGCTGCAATTAAATTTAGGGATGAAAACTGTACATCTTGCTTTCCACCCCCTTCACAGCGACTTTCCTGGACAGTCATCACAGTTCTTCGATACTCAACATGAGGTTACCGTCAGAAGGAAAGCTGTCATGCAAACCCCGTATTCCGTTGCTGATTATCTGCTGGACAGGCTGGCAGGCTGTGGTGTTGGCCATCTCTTTGGTGTGCCTGGCGATTATAATTTGCAGTTTCTTGACCACGTGATTGAACATCCCAGCGTACGTTGGGTCGGGTGTGCGAACGAGTTGAATGCGGCTTATGCTGCGGATGGCTATGCCCGGGTATCCGGGGTGGGGGCGCTGCTCACCACGTTTGGCGTGGGTGAGTTAAGCGCGATTAACGGTATCGCGGGAAGCTATGCGGAATATGTTCCTGTTTTGCATATTGTTGGCGCGCCCTGTCGCGGTGCTCAACGTCGTGGGGAGTTGATGCATCACACCCTTGGGGACGGTGATTTTCAGCATTTTTATCGTATGCAGCAGGCGGTGACGACGGCCAGCGCAGTGCTGGATGAACAAAACGCCTGTTATGAAATTGACCGCGTGCTGCGAACAATGCTCATCGAACGCAGACCGGGCTATCTGATGTTACCTGCTGATGTGGCAAAACAGCGCACCACGCCGCCGAATGACATCCTGATTGTTCCTCTGAGCGAGCCAGAAAGCAGCGTGGCAGAAGCGTTTCGCTACCATGCCCGCGAGCGGTTACTGGACAGCCCGCGCGTAGCGCTTCTGGCAGACGTTCTCGCGCAACGCTTTGGCCTGCAGCCGGTATTGCAACGCTGGATGGCGGAAACGCCGATGGCCCACGCCACGTTGTTGATGGGCAAAGGGCTATTCGATGAGCGCCATCCGGCGTTTGTCGGCACCTACAGCGCTGGAGCCAGCAGCGACTATGTACGTCAGGCGATAGAAGATGCCGACACGATAGTATGTGTTGGCACACAATTTGTTGACACTCTGACCGCCGGGTTTACGCAACAGTTACCACAGGAGCGCACGATTGAGGTGCAGCCACATGCCTCACGGATTGGAAACCGTTGGTTTAACGTCCCGATGGAGCAGGCGGTAACCACCTTGCGGGAGCTGTGTCTGGAGATGTCCTTTTCACTGCCGCCAGAACGCCCGCCAGTTAGACGTATTCAGGTTGAGAAGGGACCTCTGATGCAGGAAAATTTCTGGCATACGGTGCAGCAGTATCTGGCGCCCAATGACATTATCCTCGTCGACCAGGGGACCGCTGCATTTGGTGCGGCTGCGCTCACGCTACCCGGTGGAGCGGAGGTGCTGGTTCAGCCACTGTGGGGGTCTATCGGCTACGCGCTCCCGGCTGCATTTGGCGCGCAAACCGCCTGCCCGGACCGCCGGGTGATCCTGATTATTGGCGATGGTGCGGCGCAGCTCACCATTCAGGAACTGGGCTCTATGCTCAGAGACGGGCAATCTCCCGTTATTTTGCTGCTAAATAATGACGGCTATACCGTGGAGCGGGCCATACATGGCGCAAATCAGCGCTATAACGATATCGCCGCCTGGAACTGGACGCAGGTGCCGCAGGCGTTTTGTCGTGAATGTCAGGCAGAGTGCTGGCGTGTGGAGCAGGCGGTACAACTGGAAGAAGTGCTGGCCCGTTTGTCCCATCCGCAACGATTGTCGTTAATTGAGGTGGTACTACCGAAAGCCGATCTTCCTGAGCTATTGCGCACGGTGACCCGTGCGCTGGAAACGCGTAACGGAGGCTAACTACTTATCGGTGCGCTCGGCGACCATCATCGGTTTGCCCGCCAGCAGCAGCCAGGCGGGCAGCATGACGATGCACAGGAGCGGCAGCAGGGTGGAATCTGGCACCACCACTGCTGCCATAAACAGGCTCAGCCAGGCGTCACGGGTGACGACCAGCACCAGTCCAAGAATCGCGCAGGAGACGGTAATGGCCGCTGGCACCGCTTCAACGTGGGCGTGCAGCATCAGGCCAAGCGCGACCCCAACGAATACTGCCGGGAAAATTCGCCCGCCGCGAAAACCACTCGCAGCTGCAACCACTAATGCCGCCAATTTGATCACGGCGAGCATGAAATAATCCGATGCTCCCAGCGTCTGGCTAAATGCCATTTGCTGCATTTCGTCCAGACCTTTAAACAAGGTAAGCGGTCCGCCGATAACGCCTAAAATGCCGAGGATTAAGCCGCCTGCCCCAAGAATCAGGACCGGGTGTTTCAATCGATGCATTAAATGGTGTAAACGCGGCAGACACCAGACAGCCACCATCCCGGCGGCAATGGCGATGGCGGCAACGACCGCACCGCTGAGGATATCGATCACGTGCATCTGCGTGTAGTGCGCGATGGGCAGTGAAAAATGGGGGTGAAAAAACAGACTGGTGGTCAGCGAGCCCGCGGCGGCGGCCATTAACGGCGCAAACAGGCGATCCCACAAAGGAACATTGTCCGAGCTATTCAGCGTTTGTGAAAAGACCAGCGCGGCGGCAACGGGGGTGCCAAATAGCGCGCCGATGGTGCCGGCAGAGGCGAGGATGGTCCAGTCCAGCTTAGCAATGCGGGGAAACATACGGCTGCCGAGCGCCACAGCCAGTGCGATATTCACGGTCATGATCGGGTGTTCCGGACCCAAACTGACGCCACCCGCCAGGCCGAGGATGAGCGCTGCCAGCAAGCCCGGAATTGCTGAGGTGGGGACCGGCATTCCAATTAACGGCTCACAGGCAGGATCCGGTCCCGCGTGACCCTGGCTGTAGCGAATAACTAACCCGACCATGATCCCCGTGAGCGTCAGCATGCCGATAATCCACAGCGGAGAGTCCTGGGCAATACCGATGCTAACGGGCAGGCGTTCCCACAAAAATTGCTGTAAAACGGACGCCACTTTCATCACAACGATCAACACCAGGCTGGAGGCAATACCAATAATTAGCGCAGGAGTTGATAGCAAGAGCATCGTTCTGGCTCGTGGATGAAGCATATTCTATTCCTTAAAACAGAGTCATAGACATAGTTTGCACAGCCTGCGCAACCGCATCGCTGCAAATGGTGCTGAAACGATAAAGTAATTATGTGATCTGGATCGATTTTCCACGGGCATCAGCCTTCAGGGCGTTGTTGTTATGCCCCCATGAATTTACAGTGTGGCAAAGATTTATTCTGACTTTAGCGGAGCAGTGGAAGAATGACAAAATATGCTTTAGTAGGTGATGTTGGCGGCACCAACGCGCGTCTTGCTCTGTGCGACATTGCCAGCGGCGAGATTTCGCAGGCAAAAACCTATTCCGGGCTGGATTACCCAAGCCTCGAGGCGGTAGTACGCGTATACCTGGATGAGCATAGCGTCAGCGTCGAGGATGGTTGTATTGCCATTGCCTGTCCGATCACCGGTGACTGGGTGGCAATGACCAACCATACCTGGGCATTCTCTATTGCTGAGATGAAAAAAAATCTGGGCTTCAGCCATCTGGAAATCATCAATGATTTCACCGCCGTGTCGATGGCGATCCCGATGCTGAAGAAAGAGCATTTGATCCAGTTTGGCGGTGCGGAACCTGTTGAAGGCAAACCGATTGCTGTCTATGGCGCAGGTACCGGACTCGGCGTGGCGCATTTGGTGCATGTAGATAAACGCTGGGTGAGCTTGCCTGGTGAAGGCGGTCACGTGGATTTTGCGCCTAACAGCGAAGAAGAAGGGATTATCCTTGAGGTCCTGCGTGCGGAAATTGGTCACGTTTCCGCAGAGCGCGTACTGTCAGGTCCGGGGCTGGTTAATCTGTATCGCGCCATCGTCAAATCAGACGGGCGCCTGCCGGAAAATCTGCAGCCGAAGGATATCACCGGGCGTGCGCTGGCTGATTCCTGTATCGACTGTCGTCGCGCGCTGTCGCTGTTCTGCGTCATCATGGGGCGTTTTGGCGGCGATCTGGCGTTAACGCTGGGCACGTTTGGCGGTGTGTACATCGCTGGCGGCATCGTACCGCGCTTCCTCGACTTCTTTAAAGCTTCGGGTTTCCGTGGTGGTTTTGAAGATAAGGGGCGTTTTAAAGCCTACGTACAGGATATTCCGGTATATCTGATCGTGCATGATAACCCGGGCCTGCTTGGTTCCGGTGCGCATCTGCGCCAGACGCTGGGCCATATTTTGTAAGACCAACGCCGGACGGTGCACAGCGCTTATCCGGCTTACATATATCCCGCAAAACCGCGTTTATTACGCGGTTTTTTTATGCCTGCCGCCCGCCTTTCCGACCTTCGTCACATTTCCGAATGGCGGGATTATTTGTCCAGTAAAAGCATTATTTGTCTGATAACGGTCGTTACTTTCCCCGGACCATAATTTCACTCGTTAACTATTACGAGGAAATGATTATGAGCAAAAAACTGATTGCCGTTTGCGCGTGCCCAATGGGGCTGGCCCATACCTTTATGGCGGCTCAGGCGCTGGAAGAAGCCGCGGTTGAAGCGGGTTATGAAGTGAAAATTGAAACCCAGGGTGCGGACGGAATTCAAAATCGCCTGACGGCGCAGGATATCGCAGAGGCAACGTTGATCATCCATTCTGTTGCCGTTACTCCGGAAGATAACGAGCGTTTTGAGTCGCGTGACGTCTACGAAATTACGTTACAGGACGCGATAAAAAATGCAGCCGGCATCATCAAAGAGATCGAAGAGATGGTTGCCGCTGAACAACAATAATTATCGACAGGGAATTACGTATGGCCATTAAAAAACGCAGTGCAACCGTTGTGCCTGGCGCATCTGGTGCGGCAGCGGCAATAAAAAATCCACCGGCCTCCCGCAATAGCTTCTGGGGCGAACTTCCGCAGCATGTGATGTCGGGTATTTCGCGCATGGTACCGACGTTAATTATGGGCGGGGTAATTCTCGCCTTCTCGCAACTGATCGCCTATAGCTGGCTCGATATTCCTGCTGACACCGGCATCATGGATGCGCTGAACAGCGGAAAATTCAGCGGTTTTAATCTCTCATTACTGAAGTTTGCCTGGCTGTCGCAATCTTTTGGCGGCGTGCTGTTTGGTTTTGCTATTCCGATGTTTGCCGCGTTTGTCGCCAACTCTATCGGCGGTAAGCTGGCGTTTCCGGCGGGGTTCATTGGTGGACTGATGTCCACTCAGCCCACGCAGATACTGAATTTTGACCCAGCGACGCTGCAATGGGCAACCAGTGCCCCCGTCCCGTCAACCTTTATTGGCGCGCTGATTATCTCGATTGTCGCCGGGTATCTGGTGAAGTGGATGAACCAAAAAATCCAGTTGCCTGATTTCCTGCTGGCATTCAAAACCACCTTTTTACTGCCCATTCTTTCCGCGATCTTCGTCATGTTGGCGATGTATTACGTGATAACGCCGTTTGGCGGGTGGATCAACGGCGGAATTCGTTCTCTGCTGACGGCGGCTGGAGAGAAAGGCACGCTGATGTACGCGATGGGGATTTCTGCGGCAACGGCGATTGACCTCGGCGGTCCGATTAATAAAGCCGCAGGATTTGTCGCCTTTAGCTTTACTACCGATCACGTTCTGCCGGTAACCGCACGCTCTATTGCCATCGTGATTCCTCCAATTGGCCTCGGGTTGGCTACGCTTCTCGACCGGCGCTTAACTGGCAAACGCCTGTTCAACGCACAGCTCTACCCGCAAGGGAAAACGGCAATGTTCCTCGCGTTTATGGGCATCAGCGAAGGGGCGATCCCGTTTGCACTGGAAAGCCCCATCACGGCAATTCCATCCTATATGGTTGGCGCTATTGTCGGATCGACGGCTGCCGTCTGGCTGGGGGCGGTGCAGTGGTTCCCGGAATCGGCCATCTGGGCATGGCCGCTGGTCACTAACCTCGGCGTCTATATGGCGGGGATCCTGTTAGGTGCGGTGATTACGGCGCTGATGGTGGTGTTCCTGCGCAACATGATGTACCGCAAAGGCAAATTGCTGATTGAAAGCCTCTGATTAGAAGGATTGTGACCATGAGCTTACTTGCCTCGCTGCGTGACTGGCTAACGGCGCAACATCTCGATGCGATGCTGCTGTCATCGCGGCAGAATAAACAGCCGCATATGGGGATCTCCAGCGGTTCAGGGTTTGTGTTTATCAGCCATCAAAGCGCGCATATTCTGGTCGACGCCCGTTACTACACCGATGTTGCTACGCGTACTCAGGGCTATCAGATCCATCTACTTGATGGCGCGCAGACGCTGTATTCACGGGTGAATCACATTATTGCTGACGAAAAGCTGCAGACGGTGGGATTTGAAGGCGAGCAGGTAAGCTGGAATACGGTGAATGGATGGTCGGGCAAACTGCGTGCCCGACTAGTGAGTGCCGTGCCGGATGTGCTCCGGCAGGTAAAAACGGCGCAGGAGATAGCCTGCATTCGCGAAGCCTGCCGGATAGCTGACCTTAGTGCTGAACATATTCGCCGCTTTATTCAACCTGGCCTCAGTGAGCGCGAAATCGCCGCTGAACTGGAGTGGTACATGCGCACGCTCGGTGCAGACAAACCCTCTTTTGACACCATTGTCGCCAGCGGCTGGCGCGGTGCGCTGCCGCACGGTAAAGCCAGCGACAAGCGTGTCGAGGCGGGTGAGTTCATCACGCTGGATTTTGGCGCGCAGTATCAGGGCTATTGTTCGGATATGACGAGAACCTTTCGCATCCCAGACGCAAACCAGCCAGCGCAAGAAAGCCCGCTGTTTTCCGTGTATCAGATTGTTCTGGCGGCGCAGCGCGCGGCGGTGGCGGCAATTCGACCAGGTCGGCGTTGCCATGAGGTTGACGCCGCAGCCAGGCAGGTCATTACGCAGGCGGGCTATGGTGATGAGTTTGGTCACAATACCGGACACGCTATCGGCATTGAGGTGCATGAAAATCCCCGTTTTTCCCCCACCGACGCGACGCTTCTGGCGGCTGGCATGCTGCTCACCGTTGAGCCGGGTATTTATCTGCCGGGGCAGGGAGGCGTGCGTATTGAGGACGTGGTGCTGGTTACGCCAGACGGCGGCGAGGTGCTCTACACCATGGCGAAGACTTTGTTACACACGGGAGAAGCGTAATGGACTTATCGCTACTGAAGGCGCTGAGTGAGGCGGACGCGATCGCCTCTTCAGAACAGGAAGTGCGGCAGATCCTGCTTGAAGAGGCGGATCGTCTGCATAAAGAGGTGCGCTTTGACGGCCTGGGATCGGTGCTGATCCGTCTGAATGAATCAACCGGTCCGAAGGTAATGATCTGCGCGCATATGGATGAAGTGGGATTTATCGTGCGCAGTATTTCCAGCGAAGGAGCGATCGACGTATTACCGGTGGGAAATGTGCGTATGGCGGCCAGGCAATTGCAGCCGGTGCGGATCACTACCCGTGAAGAGAGCAAAATTCCCGGTCTGCTCGACGGAGTGCGCAGCGGTAATGACGTCAGTGCGCTGCAGGTGGACATTGGCGCGCGGTCTTATGAAGAGGTACTTCAGGCCGGCGTACGCCCTGGCGATCGCGTCACCTTTGACACGACGTTTCAGGTTTTGCCGCACCAGCGAGTCATGGGCAAAGCCTTTGATGATCGACTTGGATGTTATTTGCTGGTGGCGCTGCTGCGCGAATGGCATAACGCCATTCTCCCATGTGAGGTCTGGCTGGTGGCCAGTTCCAGTGAAGAAGTGGGACTGCGCGGAGGACAAACAGCAGCACGTGCGGTCGCCCCGGATGTGGCGATCGTGCTGGATACCGCCTGCTGGGCCAAAAACTTTGATCATGGTGCGGCCAACCATCGGCAGATTGGTAATGGCCCGATGCTGGTGTTAAGCGATAAATCGCTGATTGCCTCGCCAAAGCTGACGGCGTGGGTTGAAAGCGTGGCCACCGATGCGGGCATTACCCTGCAGCTTGACATGTTCAGTAACGGCGGCACTGACGGCGGGGCGGTGCACGTAAGCGGCACGGGGATCCCCACGGTTGTCATGGGGCCAGCTACGCGGCATGGACACTGCGCGGCGTCGATTGCCGACTGCCGTGACATCATCCAGACGCAGCAGTTGTTGTCGGCTCTTCTTTCACATCTTACGTGCGAAACCGTGGTTCATCTGACGGATTTCAGGTGCTGATTTCGCGCTAAACAGGAGTTGTTATGCTAACGATTCAATTTCTTTGCCCGCTACCCAATGGCCTGCATGCGCGTCCGGCGTGGGAGCTGAAAGAGCAGTGCAGCCAGTGGCAAAGTGAGGTGATATTTCTTAACCATCGCCAGAACGCCAGGGCAGATGCGAAAAGTTCGCTGGCGCTGATTGGCACCGGGACGCTGTTTAATGACAGTTGTAGCTTAACCATCACCGGTCGCGATGAAGAACAGGCCCGACGAGCGCTGGAGGAGTACCTCCTGCACCGGTTTATTGACAGCGACAGCGTTCAGCCGACGCCAGCGGAACTGGCGGCACATCCGTTGCCACGTTCGCTGATTCGCCTCAACCCAGACCTTCTTTATGGCACCGTGCTGGCAGGAGGCGTAGGGGCAGGTTCGCTCACGCTTTGGCAGAGCGATAATCTGGAAAGCTATCGCGCGATTGCGCCGAGTGCGGAAGACAATACCCGGCTGGAGCATAGTCTGGCGACGCTTGCCGAACAGCTCAATCAGCAACTGCGCGAGCGTGAGGGTGAGAGTAAAACCATCCTCAGCGCCCATCTGTCTCTGATTCAGGACGACGAGTTTGCCGGGAATATTCGTCGCTTAATGCGGGAGCAGCATCTGGGGTTAGGGGCGGCGATTATCGCCAATATGGAGCAGGTGTGCGACAAGCTGTCGGCCTCCGGTAGCGATTACCTGCGCGAGCGCGTTAGCGATATCCGTGATATCAGCGAACAGCTGCTGCACATCACCTGGCCTGAAAGACGTCCGCGCAATGCGCTGGTGCTGAATAAGCCGACGATTCTGGTCGCTGAGGATTTGACGCCCAGCCAGTTTTTAAGCCTCAATTTGCAGCATCTGTCAGGCATGATCCTGGAGAAAACAGGGCGCACATCGCACACCCTGATCCTTGCTCGCGCGTCGGCTATTCCGGTGCTTAGCGGCTTGCCGCTGGAGGCCATTAGCCGCTATGCAGGCCAGCATGCGGTACTGGATGCCCGCTGTGGGGTACTGGCCATCAATCCAGACGATGCAGTTCGCGGTTATTACGCGATTGCGCAGAAGCTGGCCGATGAATGCCAGCGGCGGCAGGCGCTGGATGCCGCTCAGCCCGCGCTGACCAAAGATAATCAGCGTATTGACGTTGCAGCGAATATCGGTACCGCGCTGGAAGCGCCGGGGGCGTTTGCCAATGGCGCGGAAGGGATTGGGCTGTTTCGTACTGAAATGCTGTTTATGGACCGCGACAGCGCTCCCGACGAGCAGGAACAGTTTGAAGCCTACCAGCAGGTCTTATTGGCCGCGGGCGACAAGCCGGTTATCTTTCGCACCATGGATATTGGGGGGGATAAAAATATCCGTTACCTCAATATTCCGCAGGAAGAGAATCCTTTCCTGGGCTACCGCGCGGTGCGAATTTATCCAGAGTTTGCCGGACTGTTTCGCACGCAGCTGCGCGCCATCTTACGTGCGGCAACCTTCGGCAATGCGCAGCTGATGATCCCAATGGTGCACAGCCTTGACCAGATTTTGTGGGTAAAAAGCGAACTGCAAAAAGCGCTGGTGGCACTGAAAGCCGACGGTTTACGCCATGCTCCGACAATTTCATTGGGGATTATGGTTGAAGTGCCGTCGGTGTGTTACATCATCGACCATTTCTGCGATGAGGTGGATTTCTTCAGTATTGGTTCAAACGACATGACCCAGTACCTGTACGCCGTCGATCGTAATAACCCGCGCGTTTCGCCGTTGTACAACCCGATTACGCCGTCGTTCCTGCGAATGTTGCAGCAGATTGTCCGCGTGGCGCACGAACGCGGTAAATGGGTGGGCATTTGCGGCGAACTGGGGGGCGAAGGACGCTATTTACCGCTGCTACTGGGCTTAGGACTCGACGAGCTGAGCATGAGCAGTCCACGTATTCCGGCGGTGAAAAGTCAGCTTCGTCAACTGGAGGGCCAGGCATGCCGTGAACTCGCCATACGGGCCTGTGAGTGCCGTAGCGCTCAAGAGATAGAAGATCTGCTCAACCAGTTTGCACCGCAGAAAGACGTGCGTCCGCTGCTGGCGCGGGAGAACATCTTTGTTGGTGAATCTCTGAGTAACAAAGAGCAGGTGATTCAGTTTCTGTGCGGCAATCTGGGTGTTAATGGGCGAACTGAACATCCGTTTGAGCTGGAGGAAGATATCTGGCAGCGCGAAGAGATAGTCACCACTGCTGTCGGTTTTGGTGTGGCTATTCCGCACACTAAGTCCCAGTGGATCCGCCATTCCAGCATCAGTATTGCCCGGCTTGCTCATCCCGTTGACTGGCAGTCAGAGATGGGCGAAGTGGAACTGGTTATCATGCTGACGCTGGGGGCTGATGAAGGCATTAACCACGTGAAGGTCTTCTCGCAGCTGGCGCGTAAGTTGGTGAACAAGCCGTTCCGCCAGTCGTTGTTTGCCGCTGAAAATGCCGACAGTATTCTCGCGTTGCTGGAGGCGGAACTGACGTTTTAAGCTTCACTGAAAGAGCGCTCTCCAGCCTGCGACGATCTGGTTGCAGGCTGGATGAACGCGACCGGAAAGCGACATCATCAATGCGGCGCGTTTGGCACCGGCAGTTTCCCGGCTCTTAAGAGCGTCATTTCTTGCTTACAGAGCAGAACCACCGCCTGGCGAGCTTTAACACGGCGGGAGGTAAGGGCTCTTTTCACGGTCTGACGATCCGCACCTGATTCCAGCATCTGAAAACACATCAGGGAGAGTGCACGTCTGTTTTTCATCGCATATTCACTTTATTGAGTAAGCCTGCAGGGGGAGCTACATGCCGTTATTTTACAACGATGCAAACGGATATTACTAACCTGTTGGTGTTGTCTCACTTAACGTGCTGACTGAAAACGTACGCTGTACTCTCCCGGCGTCAGGCCAAACTGACGCCGGAACAGGCGGCAGAAATAATTACTGTCCTGATACCCGCACCGCTGTGCGACTTCGCTAATCGACAGATGGTATTTCTGTAAGATGATGCGCGCCTTCGCCATTCTGACCCACCGCAGGTACTCGACGAACCCCATGGTGCCGTGCTGGGCAAACACTTTTGACAGGTGGTTGGGCGTGATATTAAAAAACTGCGCTACGCTTTCCCGGGTCAGCGGTTGGGCATAGTTATCCTGCACCCAGTTACACATACTATGATAGAGAAATTCAGCGCGCGGACGCTCTGTGTCAGGGCGGGTATTCACCACGCTACGACACAGATGCAGCAGGCTAAGCACCAGCGGCTGAATAATATCCTGGGCCTGAGGAGAGCGGCTTAAATGGGTTAATGCGGTGAGCATCGCCTCGCCTTCGCCGCGCTGCGGATGTGGTAACTCAATACGGCGGATCGGACGTAACAGCGATGCCGTTCGATTATCGTAAAAAGAGAGCCCCAGCCAGGCCGGAGAAAACACCAGACTCAGTAGCATCACGGGTTTATCGCTGCCGGGCAAATTCGCTGCCTTCGCCGGGATAAACAGCATGTCGCCTTCTGGCAGGCTATGCTGCTGTTTTTCCAGTTGATTACTGTATTCGCCACGCAGCACGATATCGAGGCGCGGAAGGTCAATACACAAACTGCCGGACGGAAACGTGGTGGGCTGGGTCGCGAACCACACGCGGCCAAGACGCTGCGGGTTCAATACCAGGCCGCTGAACAGATCGGCGAAAAACTGTTGGTCTGCGGGGAGGCCTGGCTCTTTCATCGCTCTTTCTCTGCGCTATAAGTGCATTAACTGCCTGAACTCTTTCACTTTACTCCGACTCACCGGGATTTCAAATTCCAGATCTTTTAAGCGCAAAATGTAGGTGTTGTTAAACCAGGGTTCGATCTCGCGGATTTTATTCAGATTCACACAGAACGAGCGGTGGCAGCGGAAGAAATGCGAAGCAGGCAATTTGCTGCAAAATTCAGTGATGTTCATCGGCATCACGTACGATTCGCGCCGGGTGTAGACAAACGTCATCTTTTCATGGGCTTCTGCGTAGTAGATGTCGTTGATCGGGGTCACGATGATCCGCTCATCTTTGATCAGATTGATCGTATCGTTTTCGCGGGTCACCGGACTGGCAGGCGAGGTTCCCGTTTGCTGTTGCTGCCAGGCTGCTTCCAGCTTTTGCAGCATGCCGACGATGCGTGATTCCTGATACGGCTTCAGGATGTAGTCAAAAGCCTCCAGTTCAAAGGCTTCAACAGCGTGCTCTTTCCACGCGGTAATAAAGATAATAAAGGGCTTGTGCGCGAACTGGCTGATGTTTTGCGCCAACAGGACGCCATCCAGCGAGGGAATATTGATATCCAGAAAAATGGCGTCAACGCGGTTGTGCTGGAGATATTTCAGCACGTCCAGACCGTCGTCAAATGTGCCGACAATCTCCATCTGGCTGTGCTCTTTTATCAGCCAGCTAAGTTCCTGTTGGGCCAGGAATTCATCTTCAACAATGATGACTTTCACGACTTCACTCCTGGTTAAAGCAACAATGTGGCCGGTGCGGCTGCGGGCGAGTGCTGATTAGGCACATAAAAGGCAATCTCAGTGCCTGGCTCCAGACGGCGGATATGGAGGCCCTCGCCGTAGAGCAGCTTAACGCGATGATGCACATTCAACAGACCAATTTTATTGCCCGGCATTTCATTGGATTCGACCCGTTCAATCACTTTTGGATCGATGCCGTGGCCCGTATCCCGCACGGCAATCCGTACCCGATTACCGCACTCCGCAACGCTGATGGTGACCACCCCTTTTCCTTTGCAGGGTTGAATCCCATGGACGATAGCGTTCTCTACCAGCGGCTGAATCAGCAGGCTGGGAATATAACAGCTTACCTCTTCATCGATATCATAAATAACCGTCAGCTTGTCGCCAAAACGGGCCTGTTCGATGGCGATGTAATCCTTGATTTGATACAGCTCTTTTTTGATGTCGATCTGCTCATCGTCTTTTAATTCAATATTATAGCGAAGATAGCGCGATAAATTAAAAATCAGCTGGCGCGCAGTGTCTGGATTCAGCCGCACCGACGATGAAATTGCGTTCAGGGCGTTAAACAGGAAATGGGGATTTATTTTACTTTGTAGCGCACGCAGCTCTGCCTTATTTGCCATTTCGCGTAGCTGCTCCGCCCGGGAGACTTCCAGCTGAGTCGAGATAATTTGCGACAGGCCGATGGCCATTTCCTGCAGCGAGGAGGTTATCTGGTGGGCGTGACAGTAGTAGATTTTTAGCGTACCGGTGACAACACCTTTCTCCCAAAGCGGAATCACCAGCATGGAGTGTATTTCCGGCGTACGGTGCGCTTCATCATTGTTTTTAATGATGATTTTTCCGTAATTGATCGCCTGTTGCGTAGTCGGACTGACGAAATCATCATTATCGCGGTAGTTAAGCTCACCCACGCCAACGTAGGCCAGCACGTGCTGGGTGTTGGTAATAGCGACGGCATCAGCATGGATATCATGGCGAATAATTTCGCACACCTGGCGAAGCGATTCGCTATTGACCTGGCGAAAAAGCGGCAGAGTTTTGTTGGCGATATCCAGAGCCAGCTTAGCCTGCTTCGCGGCGCTGGCTTCTTTCTCGCCTTCCACGCTTTGCACCAGCATGACGATAAAACCAATGCAGACACTACCCAGAATCATTGGGATGCCGATTTTCGAGACGATATCCAGCCCCAGTTCGGTGGTGGGCGCCCAGGCGACGACGAGGATCATGGTCAGAGATTCGCACAGCATTCCGCCTAAAATACCCGCACGCCAGTGCTGCGCTTTGGGGATCCTACGGTTGATCCAGCCGGCAATGCAGCCTGCCAGAATGCTGGTGATAAAGCAGGGCAGGGCGGTTACGCCGCCGATGTCGATCAGGTAGCGGTGGGTGCCCGCGATCAGGCCTGTAATGATACCGACCCAGGGACCGAACAGAATTCCCCCTGACATGACGGCGATAATACGTACGTTAACCAGTGAGCCTTCTACCGGTACGCCGGACCAGGTACTGAACAGGGCAAACATTGAGAAAATCGCGGTAACGGCGAGCAGCTCTTTCGGGGAGTGGGCTGACTTGTGCAACAGTTCGCGAAACAGGCGGATACGAATCAGGAAAAACAGACAGAACAGCATCAGCGCTGCCCGGTCGAATACCGCCAGCAGCATATTGAATATTTCGTGCACGGGTGACTCTTGCGCAAGGGGTAAACCTCTATGATAGGTAACCTGAGGCTGGATGACCAGCACACCCGCAGCCTGTGGCTAATGGGGAAAAACCTTAGTATTAAAAGGGGATTGTTGCATGATTGTTGTATTTACAATGCCTGTCCTGTCAACGGAGCGCGTAAAGTAATATGTTTAACAATAAAATGTTAAATGGTGGTAATTTTAAGCGGAGTGTGAAAAATTTTATTTCCTCATTTTTTCTGGCTATTCCTCTTTTATCTCAATAAAAAATATTTTGTTTTGCCTCTCGACAGAAGGAAATTATTCAGGCTATTTTCTAAACGTGCCACCATCGTGGCAGCGTCGCTCGGACGGTCCGGGCGCTAACGTTAATCTGAGGATATTATGGCTGACTCCCGCCCTGAACGTCGCTTTACGCGTATTGATCGCCTTCCCCCTTACGTTTTTAACATTACTGCTGAACTGAAGATGGCTGCGCGTCGGCGCGGCGAAGATATTATCGATTTCAGTATGGGGAACCCGGATGGGGCCACGCCTCCTCACATTGTCGAAAAACTCTGTACCGTGGCGCAGCGCCCGGATACGCACGGTTACTCCACCTCGCGCGGCATTCCGCGTCTGCGTCGGGCGATTTCCCGTTGGTACCAGGAACGCTATGACGTTGAGATCGATCCGGAATCCGAAGCGATTGTGACGATTGGCTCGAAAGAAGGATTGGCGCACCTGATGCTGGCCACGCTGGATCACGGCGATACGGTCCTCGTACCGAACCCGAGCTATCCGATCCATATTTATGGGGCGGTGATTGCCGGCGCGCAGGTACGCTCAGTGCCGCTGGTCGAAGGCGTCGATTTCTTTAATGAGCTGGAGCGCGCGATTCGCGAAAGCTACCCGAAACCGAAGATGATGATCTTAGGTTTTCCTTCCAACCCGACTGCGCAGTGCGTCGAGCTGGAGTTCTTCGAAAAAGTTGTGGCCCTGGCTAAACGCTATGACGTGCTGGTGGTTCATGACCTGGCCTATGCCGATATCGTCTACGATGGCTGGAAAGCGCCGTCGATTATGGAGGTACCGGGCGCTCGTGATGTCGCGGTGGAGTTTTTCACCCTATCGAAAAGCTACAACATGGCGGGCTGGCGTATCGGTTTTATGGTAGGTAACAAAACGCTGGTGAACGCGCTGGCTCGAATTAAGAGCTATCACGATTACGGAACCTTTACTCCGTTGCAGGTTGCAGCAATCGCCGCGCTGGAAGGCGATCAGCAGTGCGTGCGGGATATTGCTGAGCAATATAAACGTCGTCGAGATGTGCTGGTTAAGGGGCTGCATGAAGCCGGGTGGATGGTCGAGATGCCCAAGGCCTCGATGTACGTTTGGGCGAAAATCCCAGAGCAATACGCCGCGATGGGCTCACTTGAATTTGCCAAGAAACTGCTGAACGAGGCGAAGGTATGCGTTTCGCCGGGGATTGGTTTTGGTGATTATGGTGATACGCACGTGCGCTTTGCGTTAATTGAAAACCGCGACCGTACCCGCCAGGCGATCCGTGGCATCAAAGCAATGTTCCGCGCCGATGGCTTACTGCCTGCCAGTGCAAAATCGGCCACTGAAAGTACCGACTAACAACACGTTTTCCCAAAAGCAAACAGGAACCATCAGGCTCCTGTTTTTTTTGCTGCGTCTTTTAATTTAGATCATCAGGGCGAAAGTACCGGCCCAAACGATGACCATAAAAGAAATGCCCATAAAGAAATATTTCACTTTTCATCTCTCCGCGTACCTGAGGTACGTCTAAATGAACATATGCTAACCTGACAGAGAGCTGATGCACGCGTAAACGAAATGGAGAATTCCCTTCGTTTGCTTGTCTGCATCACCTCAGAATTCTGAGCTTTTATGCTCCAGACGGCGCTAATGTACGCCTAAAAATGAGGTGAGACAAGAGGCATTTTTTTATTTAATTTTAATAACTTACAAGTGTCGTGATTCGGCGACAGTTTAATTTCTATCGGTAATAAATTGCTATTGAGCGACGGAATGTTTACTCGGAGAATTCTCATATCTCCATGATGTTAATGCGGTTAATTTTTCGCGGAATGAGATTATGAAAAGGTTAAAAATGACCAGATTAATGATGTTAGCACTCGTTCTTACGCCAGTGACGTCGATGGCGGCCTCGCCGATGGCATTCAATTTCAGCTGCGCAAGTATTGGTGGTGTGAATAGTGATGGTAAAGGCAATATCTGGATTGATGGCACTAAGGCGACGGTAAAGGCCTTCAATGAAAATTACTGGGAAGCAAAAAGCGGTAATAATACCGTGTCTATCTCCCGTAAAGATGACGGGAATCCGGACGTTTCCTGGACCGGGCCTAATCGTAAGCACGGGATTTGCCTGCCTGAAGACAATATCGACTTTTCAGGGGCAAAGAAATCGACCAGCAACGGGCCTTCTTTTTCCTGTTCTGCGGTAGCAAAGGGCAGTATCGAGGAGGTTATCTGTCAAAGTCCTTCGCTCTCAGCCATGGATTTGGCATTGAACGGGGCCTACAAGCAGGCGCTGGTTAAATCGAATAATAACCCGACGCTCAAAGCAGAGCAACGCGGCTGGGTGAAAGGGCGTAACGAATGCTGGAAAGAGCAGGATAAGCCAGCGTGTATAGCCCGTAACTACAATGAGCGAATGGCTGAATTACAGAACAAGTGGGGCGTGAAGTAATTCAGGCGCAGAAAAAAAGAAAGGCCTTTCGGCCTTTCTTTTTAGATGTACAACGAGGCTTCACCCATCGGGCGAGTTTTGAAGCGACGGTGGATCCAGAGATACTGCTCGGGTGCGCGCATGATCTCTTTTTCGATAATTTTGTTCATATACGCCGCTGCCTGGCTTTCATCTGTTGGATAACCTTCCATTTCTGGCGTGATGAACAGGCGGTAACCGGAGTTATCTGCTTTTCTCACCATGGTTACGGTCAGCATCGCTGCGCCCGATAAGCGTGACAGCACGTAAGTACCGTTGGTGGTTGCGACGTTTTTGACTGCGAAGAAGGGGGCGAATGAACTCCCTTTACGACCGTAGTCCTGATCGGGGGCAAACCATACCGCTTCCCCTTTTTTCAGGGCGCCGACAATACCGCGCAGATTATTTCTGCCGATCATGGCCTTGTTGGAGCGCATACGACCGCGGGTTTGGATCCACTCCATCAACTTATTATTGTGCGGGCGATAGGTTGCCATCATCGGTTGGCAAAGTCCCATTACGCGACCACCCAACTCGAGTGACATAAAGTGTACGCCTACCACCATCACGCCACGGTTTTGCATCTGTGCGCGTTTCAGGTTGTCCAGCCCTTCTACATCAAACCATTTGCGTACCCGGCGATCCGGCCAGAACCAGGCCATACCCGTTTCAAGCAGGGCCATGCCGAGTGAACGGAAGTTCTCATCGACCAGTTTGTCTCTTTCTTCTTGCGACAGATTTGGGAAACAGAGTTCGAGATTTTTATGAGCAATAGATTCACGGCGCTTTAAAAATGGACGAGCCAGCGTGCCTGTACGGGTACCAAGAAAACACAATACCGGATAGGGAAGCTGTACCAGTAACCAGAGCACACCGACGCCAAACCATGTGAGCCAGTAGCGCGGATGCAAAAACGCGCGTGAAAATTTACATTGGGGGAACATAAGCACCTGTTGTTGATACGAAATAGGTGTATCGCGAAGATTCTTTAGTCTGCCGCTTTACAGTCTGTACTGATCGTTAGGCCGCCATGAACGACATTGGTTCCTGTAAAGAGTGTAAAACTGAGTCAGGACAAAACCAGGAAGGGGCATGAATGATCGGACGCTCAATGTACACCCGAATATTAATGTCAGCCAGAAATAATTACTCAAGATGCGTAAATGTTTTTACGGCGATTAAGGTCAAAAATGAGTCGATATATAATGTGTTGTTTTTATGACGATTAAATAAACGGCTGTCGAATAAATTAGTAGTCAGCGATTGAGTGATTTTTGTAACGAAAATGTTGCTTAAATTGCGAACCATTGGGAATTGTCTTAGAATATAAACTCAAGGGAGTGTAAGGACTTACGTAAATTTTTACGGCAAACAGGAGGTATCGCTATGTTCTATTTTTGGATCTTTCTCGCGTTGAGCATTCTGAGCGTCAGTTGCTATATCTGGCAGGTTATGGGGGCTGCGGCGTCAATAAGTGCTTTTATCGGCATGGCCATACTCACGGCATTAATTTACGTTTTTACTATGCAGTTGACCAATGGTAACGAGATGGTTACCGGATTATTCCTTTTTCTTGCCCCAGCATGCGGATTGATCATCCGCTTTATGGTGGGTTACGGTAAGCAATAAATTATCACGTTGAGCTATTTATTCTTTATCTGAATGTATTGAAGTGCCAGCATCGCTGGCACTTTTTGCGAGACTCAAATCGGTTACCGGGCATCAGCCAACTGGAGTGACGCTTCCTCTTGCTGAGCGTTTTTCCGTTGTTGTTCGAGTTCCAGCGCGCCGCGATGGGAGAGGTAGCAGAACAGGATGCAGCAGACAATCCCGCCCATCAACAGATAGAAGCCGCCATGCCATCCCATTTTATCGACCATCACGCCAAACAGGCTGGTTCCCAGCGATGCGCCAAAAATGTAGCTCATGAATCCGCGTAACCCTACCGCAGAACCTACTGCGAAGCTGGGGACGATTTCCATGGTCTGAACGGAGGCCAGGAACTGCGGAACATAAATCAGGCAACCCACGATGGCGGCAAAAATAGTGACCATCAGCAGCGATTCACTTTTCCAGTAACCGATCAGGCAGACGAAAATCAGCGCCATACAGATCATGGCCAGCGGCATGCGACGGCCTTTAAACAGTTTATCGGTGAGCCAACCCGCCAGTAATGTGGAAGGAATTGCCGCCCATTCGAAAAACAGAAAAGCTATGCTCATTTGCTCTTTCGAGAAATGTTTTTCGGTTAATAAATAAATTGGCAGCCAGCTAATCATACCAAAACGCACCATATAGACAAAGACGTCTACCAGTGAAACATACCAGGCATTCTTATTACGCAATACATAGGTGCAGAAGATCTGGAAGGCACTCATATTTTCTGGCGCCTGGACAGCGTGTCGGGAATTTAATACGACTTTTTCTTCCGGCATCATTTGTTCCAGAGCCGGTAAACCCTCCTGGCGTGGTGAACCTTTCCCCAGCATCAGCACAATAAAAGCAAACAGTACGGCAACACAGGCCGGAACAATATAGCTGGCGCTTTGCCAGTGTTCGCTCCCCAAAATGGCAAACGCGGCGCCAACAATCGGGGCGACAATACCACCGCCAACGTTGTGTGAGATATTCCAGAATGCGCCAACGCGTCCACGTTCTTTACGTGGAAACCAGTTAGCGATGGTAATAAATGAAGGGCCAACGCCCATCCCCTGAAACAGACCGTTGAAAACGACCAGCGCGGCAAATATCCAGAATCCGGTACTGAACCCCAGACCTACGTTGACGATAGCGCACAGGATCAGGCCGCATGCCATGAAGACTTTCGGGCTGGCCTTGTCTGCCAGACTGCTCATAATGCCCTTACTGATCCCATAGGCAATAAGCATGCAGCTGCTGAGTAAACCAATCTGCGTAGCGCTGAGATCCAGATGCTCCTTCAGGTATGGAGTCGAGAGCGTGAAGTTATTGCGCACAATATAGTACGCAAGATAGCCAAGAAATACGCTGAGTAATGCCTGAATGCGGTATCGGCCATAAGTTGCCTGGACTTTCTCCGCCGGGACTTTATTCGCCGCTGGTCCTGCCTTAAATATTGATAACATATCATCACCTAATTTTTTATTGATGTGAATATCAGGATTTTTCGCAGTGAAGAGTGAAATAGACGGCGAAGAAACTCAAGTTGATGAAATGTGTCACTATTGACTCAATTTTCGGGCGGCGTAGCAGATTTTGACTCTTTTTTAATAATGGATTTTCAATTCTATTCTTTCACGGGAATTTTTATCATCGGCGTGTGCGGATATTAACAAATTCAGGCTGCATTTTCGGGTATTCTTTACTGATGTCGTCACTTTCCGTTTGGGTATTCTACGAATAACCTTATTCTTCCCCCCAGCGGTGATAAACGGGTAAGTTTTGTCTCAATATTATTTTTTGTACATGTTGGTATTTATGAACGGGATCACAAACAGACTGTTGGGCCGGGGGCGTTTTTGGGCATTCTTGCTCTGTTTTATGTCGCTGTCGGCGAGCTGCCAGGTCCTGGGTAAAGAGCTGGTGATGGCGACCACCTTTTCCCCAGGGGCCACGGCCTGGATTATCCAGCGCTGGCAGACGGAGCCAGGGTCAGTGATGATTCGCACGTTAAACCGGACCAGCGGTTCGCTGGAACAGTTGCTGGATACTGCGAATGCGGAAAACGTCGATCTGATTTTGACCTCATCACCCATGCTGTTGCAGCATCTTCAGGAGCACCAGAAGCTGGCACCTTTCGATAATGCGCTGCCTGAAAGCCAGCGGCTGGTGCCAGACTCGATTCGCTCGACCTCCGTGGCTGTGGCGATATCAGGGTTTGGCCTGTTGATTAATCGTTCTGCGCTGGCGGCGCGGCATCTTCCGCCGCCTGCCGACTGGGGGGATTTAACGCAGCCTAAATATCAGAACGCGCTGTTGATGAGTAGCCCGTCGCGTTCCGATACCAACCACCTGATGGTTGAGTCGCTGCTGCAACAGAAAGGGTGGGAAGAGGGCTGGGCGACGTTGTTGGCCAGCGCCGGTAATCTGGTAACGATTTCATCACGCAGTTTTGGCGTGGCCGACAAAATTAAGAGCGGTCTGGGTGTGGCGGGGCCGGTTATTGATAACTATGCCAACCTGTTGCTTAACGATCCGCACCTTACTTTTACCTATTTCCCTCGCTCGGCGGTGTCACCCACCTATGTTGCCGTACTCAAGAATAGCCAGCACCCCAACGAAGCGCGTCGCTTTATCCGCTATCTGTTAAGCCCGGAAGGACAGCGGATCCTTGCGGATGCGAACACGGGGAAATATCCGGTCACGCAGCTCGCGCCTGATAACCCACGCGCCGCTCAGCAGGCTATTTTGATGAGCCAGCCCGCGCTTAATTATCGGCTGATCCTTAAGCGGCAACAGTTGGTGCAGCGGATGTTTGATACCGCCATCAGTTTTCGACTCGCGCAGCTGAAAGATGCCTGGCGGGCGCTATACAGTGCGGAAGCGCGCCTGAAACGCCCGCTACCCGAAATCAGAGCATTACTGACCAGCGTCCCGATAGATGCCAGAAGTAGTGAGGATGAGGCCTGGCTTGCGCAATTTGAGAATAAAAGCGTAGCCGAACAGCAGATGATGGAGTGGCAGCTCTGGTTTCTTAAAAATCAGCGTCAGGCGATATCCAAACTGGAAGAGTTAAAATGAAAGGTGGTTCGATACTGCAACGCCTGCGCCAGCTCAGCATCAGCAGCAGCCTGCGGGGAGCGTTTCTGACGGGCGCATTACTGACGTTGAGCGTAAGCTGCGTCAGTTTGTACTCCTGGCATGAGCAGAGCTCGCAGATACGCTATTCACTTGATGATTACTTCCCGCGCGTACATTCCGCTTTTTTGATAGAAGGAAATCTCAACCTGGTTGTGGATCAGCTTAATGAATTCCTGTTGGCCCCCAACACCACGGTGAGGCTGCAACTGCGCAATCAAATTATTTCTCATCTGGACAAAATTGAGGTGCTGAGCCGGGGATTACAATCGGCAGAACAACAGCAGTTGGCGGTGATTTTGCAAGACAGTCGGGCGCTGATGGCGGAGCTGGACCGGGTGCTCTACAACATGTTCCTCGTGCGCGAAAAGGTGAGTGAACTCTCCGCGCGCATCGACTGGCTACATGATGATTTTACTACCGAGCTGAATTCGCTGGTGCAGGATTTTACCTGGCAGCAGGGGACGTTGCTGGATCAAATTGAGGCCAAAAACGGCGATGCAGCGCAGTATCTCAAACGTGCCAGAGAGGTACAAAACGAGCAGCAGCAGGTCTACACCCTGGCAAGAATTGAAAATCAGATCGTGGATGATTTACGCGACAGGCTCAATGAACTGAAGTCGGGTAGTGACGACGGGATGCTGGTGGAGAATCATATCCGCTATCTGGAGAACCTGAAGAAAACGGCGGATGAAAATATCCGTACCCTCGATGACTGGCCCAGTACTATCACCCTGCGGCAAACCATTGATGAGTTACTGGAAATCGGGATGATGAAAAATAAAATGCCCGATACCATGCGCGATTATGTCGCCGCGCAAAAAGCGCTCGTTGATGCTAACCATGCCAGAGAGGCAACGCTCGGGCGCTTTCGAACACTGCTTGAGGCGCAGTTGGGGAGTAGCCATCAGCAAATGCAGATGTTTAACCAGCGACTGGAACAAATTGTTCGCGTCAGCGGTGGACTTATTCTGCTGGCGACGCTGCTGGCGCTACTTCTCGCCTGGGGGCTCAACCATTACTTTATTCGTTCGCGTCTGGTGAAGCGTTTTACCGCTCTCAACCAGGCCGTGGTGCAAATTGGTCTTGGCAGAACGGATGCCACCATCCCGGTTTATGGGCGCGATGAGCTCGGGCGCATCGCAGGATTGCTGCGCCATACTCTGGGCCAGTTGAGTGCGCAAAAAAATCAGCTGGAGCAGGAAGTGACAGAGCGCAAGGAGATAGAGTCCGATCTCCGGGCAACGCAGGATGAACTGATCCAGACGGCAAAACTGGCAGTGGTTGGACAGACCATGACCACGCTGGCGCACGAGATTAACCAACCGCTGAATGCGCTGTCGATGTACCTGTTTACGGCGGGAAGGGCAATTGAACAAGGACAATCCGCTCAGGCCAGAAGTACGTTAACCAAAGCGGAGGGGCTGATTACCCGTATTGATGCCATTATCCGTTCGCTGCGTCAGTTTGCACGTCGGGCTGAGCCGGGCGCGCCTTTGCATCCGGTCGATCTGCGACAAACATTCAGCGCCGCCTGGGAACTGTTGGCCATGCGGCATAAGCCACAGCAGGGTACGCTGACGCTTCCAGCCCAGAGTGTATGGGTGACAGGTGATGAAGTGCGTATTCAGCAGGTGCTGGTAAACGTACTGGCAAATGCGCTGGATGCCAGTCCGACTGGCGCGCAAATAGAGGTTCACTGGCAGGCTGAGGGCAGCCGATTGTGCGTCTTTGTCTGCGATAACGGCCCCGGCTGGCCTGAGGCGTTATTGCCATCACTATTAAAGCCGTTTACCACCAGTAAGGATGTGGGGCTCGGTATTGGCTTATCGATTTGTGTATCGTTAATGGGGCAAATGAACGGCGAGCTGCGCCTGGCGTCGACACCGGGGCGTAATGCCTGCGTCGTTCTGCAATTTAATCTGACGGATGTAAACGATGTTGTGTGATGACTATTCTGTTCTGCTGATTGATGATGATGCCGATGTTCTCGACGCTTACACTCTGTTGCTTGAACAAGAGGGGTACCGTGTCTACGCATGCAATAACCCTTTTGATGCCCGAAACTGGCTGCAGGCCGACTGGCCGGGGATTGTTCTGAGCGATGTGTGTATGCCTGGCTGCAATGGAATAGACCTGATGACGTTGTTTCATCAGGATGATAATCAGTTGCCAATCCTGCTTATCACCGGGCATGGCGATGTCCCGATGGCGGTGGAGGCAGTAAAGAAAGGCGCATGGGACTTTCTGCAAAAACCGGTCGACCCCGGCAAACTGCTGTCGCTGGTAGAAGATGCGCTGCGTCAGAGAAAATCCGTGATTGCCCGTCGCCATTATTGCCAGCAAAAGCTTCAGGTTGAACTGCTCGGCTACAGTGACTGGGTCAATCAGTATCGTCAACGTCTGCAACACCTGGCGGAAACGGATATTGCCGTCTGGTTTTATGGCGAGCCGGGAACGGGACGTATGACCGGAGCCCGGTATTTGCATCAGCTTGGGCGGAGCGCTGATGGGCCGTTTATCCGCGGTGAACTAACGCCCGGGAACGCGGGACTACTCAATGACCTTATTGCACAGGCGCAAGGAGGAACGCTGGTCCTGAGCCATATTGAGTGCCTGACACGTGAACAGCAGCACCATCTGGTGCATCTGCAAAGCCAGGAGCGGCGTCCGTTTCGTCTGATAGGCATTGGTGACACATCGTTAGTGGAACTGGCGGCAACCAACCAGATTGTGGCCGAACTCTACTACTGTTTTGCGATGACGCAAATCGGTTGTCAGCCGCTGTCACAGCGTCCGGATGATATTGAGCCGCTGTTTCGTCATTACCTGCAGAAAGCCTGTCTGCGCCTGAACCATCCCGTTCCCGAGGTTGAAGGGGAGTTACTGAAAGGCATGCGGCGTCGCGTGTGGTTAAGTAATGTTCGAGAACTGGCGAATGCCGCCGAGCTTTTTGCCGTTGGGCTACTCCCGCTGGCTGAAACCGCGAATCCGCAGCTGCATCTGCCTGAACCAACACCGCTCGATCGGCGGGTTGAAGAGTACGAGCGACAGATCATTACTGAAGCGCTAAATATTCATCAGGGGCGCATTAATGAAGTGGCGGAGTATTTACAAATCCCGCGTAAAAAATTGTATTTACGCATGAGAAAATACGGGCTGAGCAAAGAACACTATAAGTTTTAGTCGCCAGAATTGGGGGAGAAGGGACGTCGAGAGTATTTCGGTGGCGGCGTTGGCGTTCACCGAAATAGGCAACGGAAGTCCGGGTGATTATCTGGTTGTTTTTCTTACCACATCAAATCATCAGGGATGACAAAATCAGCATACGGATCGTCTTCGTCCTTCGCTTCCTGGCTCAGCTCGCAATTTAAAACAATATAACTTGCATCGCGCTGCGCAATCTTGTCGGCGACGACAGCCGGGATAATGGCGTATTCGCTATCGTTGCCGCTTTCAGCCGTCAGTCGGGCAATGGCCAGACGGCCCTTGATCAGCTGAGACTGAGTCACCTTATCAACATAGACTTTTTTGATCAGGTTATTATCTGTAAAGTTGTAACCAATATCGCCACGGGTAATGGTGATTTTATTCATTTCAATCAGTTGCTTGATCTGGGCTTTATATTCTTTAGACAGCGCGGCCTGTTTCTGCTGTTCGCTGAGCTGCTTGTCGCGCTCAATTTGCGCTTTTTTATTCTCTTCAACCGCTTCTCTGGCTTCGCGAGCCTGAACGCGCGATTTCTTCGCCGTTCTTTGCACTTTGGCCACTTTTTTGCTGCTGACCAGACCTGCCTTAAGCATCTGTTCTTGTAGGGTAAGTTTTGTCATCGTCGCTTCTAATCCAATAAAATCGTTGTCAGGATTATAACCTTAACGTTCGGCGGGATGCCAGAAAATGGCCGTGCCACGACGGTTATCTCCAGTAGGCGTCACCGTTCTGTGTCTTACTCCCTTTCCGAATCGTGTTGATAGTTAACCCGTTTTTTAATAAGAAATAATATGCTAAATGATTTAACTAACTTGAGAATAGATATCATAAATATAAATATTCCAGTGATTTATCCTGATTGTCATAATCAAATAGAGTTATTTTGGCAGGTATTTAATCTAAAAAACAATCAGTTGTCTCTTGATCAAATTTAAAGTGCAGCCTCATTGCGCCGATAACCATAATGAAAATATGGACAATGGAGGGAAGTGGCATGTGGTGGGTTTATCGAATGCCGATGAAAATGAAGTTAATAATCGCGCTACAACCACTATTATTGGCGTTATGTTGGTTTGCTGGTTCAGGAATATTGACGCGCATTGAGACAGAACGGCAGATGGAAAATATTGCTCAACTGACAGCGCTCGCGCGTAGTGCCGGAAATGTGGTGCATGAGCTGCAAAAAGAACGGGGAATGAGCGTCGGATTTCTGGGGGCTGAAGGGAAGACGTTCAAAGATGAGTTAACCGCACAGCGGGCTTTAACCGATCGCGAGATCGAGGTCTTTGTGCGTTCACTGTCCGATACTGCATTGCCAGAAGGGGATGCCGCCAATTCTGTCACCACGTTCAAGAAAAACATTCTGTCGCTTGCCACCATCCGGGAAAACGTCACGCGATTGGGGCTTCCGGCCTCAGATGTCGTTAAGTTTTATACTAATGTCATTGCTGATGTGCTGAGTTTTGTTGGCAGGTTGGGGCAGTTGACGGATTCAGGCGAGATGGCGAACGCATTCGCCGCCTACTACAACTTGCTGAATTTGAAAGAACAAGCAGGTATTGAACGCGCGCTGCTGTCAAATATCTTTTCCTCCGGTCATTTCGCCGAGGGGCAGTTACATCAACTCAGTGATGTCGTCAGTAAACAGAACGTCTGGCTGGCACAATCGTTGCGTCTGAGCCCACCGGAACAGGCGGCCATGCTGGAAAGCCGCTTACAGTCCACAGAAGCGTCAAAAGCCCTCTCATTTCGCGAAACCGCGTTTAGTCATGCCGCGAACGGTGGATTTGATGTCGATCCTACTGTCTGGTTCAAGGTTCAAACCCAGCGTATTGAAGTGATGCGGCAGATAGAAGATGTGACGGCGAATCTTCTGTTAGCGAATGCGGAAAAACTCGAGCAGGATGCACGAAAAAACTGGCAAAGATATATGATTGTCAGCTTGTTAGCGCTCCTGGCATCATTGGCATTCGCAGGGGCAATCGCTATCAATATGCATCGTCAATTTAGTGACACGCTCCGCAAGATTGCGGGTATGAACGGCGATCTGACTCAACGACTGGCGACCCCGGGGAAAGATGAGCTTTCCTCACTTAATCGCGCCTATAACACGATGCTGGAAAGTATTCAGCATATCGTCCAGGAGATTAAACAAGGCTCCGTGGTTTTATCCGATGCCAGCAGCAGTATTACGGCGGGTAATCAGGACCTGGCCCAACGCACGGATGAACAGGCAGCATCAATAGTACAAGCGGTGGCCAGTATGGAACAGCTCTCCACGACGATTACGCAAACGGCAGACAATGCCCGCGAAGCGGAGCAACTGACAATCAGGCTGGAAAAAGAGGTCCGGCAGGCCAGTAACGTCGCCAGTGCGGCAAATCAGAGCATGGGGGATATTCGCTCTTCCAGTGAGAAAATCTCGAATATTGTGACCTCGATTGACGATATTTCGTTTCAGACTAACTTGCTGGCGCTGAATGCGGCAGTGGAAGCTGCACGGGCAGGAGAGATGGGCAGGGGGTTTGCGGTTGTCGCCAGTGAAGTGCGAAATCTTTCGCAGCGTTGTGCCAAAGAAGCTAATCAGATCCGCGAGCTGGTCGCGCAGAATATGGTAAAAATTAGTGAGGGTGTTGAGCGGGTTACGGCGTCCGCTACCGCGCTAGAAGCCGCGGCGGACAATACCACCAGCATGAAGCAATATATTGCGGATATCGCTCGTGTAGCGACGGAACAATCGCAAGGGGTAACTCAGATTAACCTGGCACTGCGACCTATGGAGCAGGTCACGCAGCAAAACGCGGCGTTGGTTTCTCAGGCCGCGAGCGACAGCCAGCGCCTGGACAATCTGTCTGTCACCATGAAGGATCTGGTCAATCGTTTTGTTGTCTGACCTGACGCCGTTTAACCGACCCGGACAACATACCGGGTCGGTTCATCCCCTGGCGGGGAAATAGTATTAACGATAAATTGCTACAACGGGTTTTCCGTCATCGCCTATGGTTCCCCGGTACATACCTTCAGAGTTGAAGGACATGGTGTAATTACCGGCTTTATCAAGCACAATTACTCCACCGCTGCCATTCAGCGCCTTAACTTCATCCAGAGCATTCTGCGCTGCGTCTTTTAAAGGGGTATTGCGGTATTTCACCTGGGCTGCAATGTTATACGCGGTCAGCGTGCGGATAAACATTTCTCCTGAGCCGGTTGCGGATACCGCCACGGTTTCATTGTCGGCATAATTTCCTGCGCCAATGATAGGTGAATCCCCCACACGTCCGTAACGTTTGTTGGTCATTCCGCCTGTAGATGTTCCGGCAGCGAGATTACCGTCTTTATCCAGAGCAACAGCGCCGACAGTGCCATATTTATAGTCATACATCATTGGGTCAGCGAACAGGGCAGCGCTCTTTCCATCGTGATCAAGGAGCACTTTTTCTTTTTTGATTGCATTCTGTAATTGCTGCCAGCGAAAATCTGTTTTGAAATAAGCAGGATCAACGGTTGCGAGTCCCTGTTCTTTTGCAAAGGTATCCGCGCCTGTCGAGACCATGAGAACGTGCGGGCTTTGAGTCATAACGGCATACGCCGCATTAATTGGGTTTTTAACCGTGGTTACACCGGCAACGGCACCGGCTTTTCGGGTTTTCCCATCCATAATGGACGCATCCAGTTCATTGCGGCCATCGTGGGTAAACACGGCACCTTTACCTGCATTGAAGAGAGGAGAATCTTCCATCACATTAATCGCTTTCTGAACGGCTTCCAGGCTGCTACCGCCTTTATTCAGAACCGCATAACCTGCATTCAGAGCTTCAGTGAGTTTTTCTGTATACTGCTTTTCCTGTTCTGGTGTGATGGTATCTTTTGTAATGGTACCGGCACCACCATGGATCACCAGCCTTATCGGCGATTGCGCGTCTCCCCATGCGGGAGCTGTCAGTAAGGTACAAAGGGTCAAAGTAGCGATACTGGTCTTGATTCTGATCATATGAATAAATTCCTTTTTTCTGAGTGATGAATCATTTCCGATAATGTTTCTCATTACCGGTATTAATCAGCCTGTTTATGGAGAACTTATTCCTGACAAACTGGCTAAAGATTAATCATGGCTATACTTCAATAATCATAATTTTGGTTAATTGATTTTAGTCAAAATATATTTTTAATGATTGATTTATCAAAAAATGAAGCGTTTCCGCAGAAGTTTCTATCATTCCACTGACCATACTCGCAGGCTTCCGGTTGCAGTCTGTCGCTGGTAAAGTGAGCAACCAATACCGAGATGTGGCCAGAAGGGAATTCCGAGTGACCGAACGTATTGATTATCAGACTGAAAAATACAGCTTTACTGAGGCGACTGAAAGTTCCCGTCTGGCTGGTCAGTGGGCTGATGTTATTGCTGAATGTCGGGAAATGAAGGCGGGTCCGGAAGAGCGTCTGCGTATTGCTTTATTGAATGTGGACTATGTGACCAGCTTTGAGCTGCCTTTCCGTTTGTTATTACTCCGTACCCCGCAACTGATTGCCAGCGTTCGTGAAGAGCTGCAACTTAGTCAGAAAAACGTAATCTTTAACGGTAAACGCTTTGGTTGTGTTTACAGCCTGAAAGCCAGTCTCGGCGGGATACCGGATGAATTTCAGTACCGCCTGTCGCATCGTATTCGACGCATTAATCGTGCAGGTTCAAGCGAAGCGCCATATCAGCAAATTGCTAAAACGGTGAAAGCACCGCGTGAGCGTCTGAAGCTGGCACTGGAATCAGGCCTTGATGTCACTGCTTTGGACGGGCTTTTCTGGTTTGGCAGCCAACGTATTGCTGCTGACGTACTGAGGCTGAGAAAATCAGGGATGCGGATAGCTACTGAGCAGACAATGGTGTCCGACAATCTTACTGCAACGGTGAGGAATGTGCCGTTTTATCGCCTGGCTTAGGGATGAACTGACAGGTAAATGAAAGGATTTAGCCGGATGCATTTAATTAAAAGTGTCCCTGCAGGAATCGAATGAGAATTTAATCGATTGATATTAATTGGTTTATAACCTGATCGATTGCTGGGTACCATCAAGGATACCATCAGATGATCATGAGTGACTCAATATTGAGTGTCGCGGGAATAGAACTTGGGAAAGTGATCCGCATTGAATTCACCCCTTACCTTTTTGTGCGCGGGTCATCCCATCGGTTTGGTTTGTGAACTGTTACTATAGCCATTTCGAACAACGGAAGATGGCAGAGGGAATATGGTGAGTCATCATTTGCTGGACCAAATGACAGAATGCTTGAAAGAAGCCCGAAAGAAACATGAAGACCTCAACAAAAAAGATGCGATTGAGTTTAACGTCTTTCGGTATATCACTCCTGACGAAAATGGTCTTTCACGCATCATTGCGGATTTGCTAAACGTGCATGATGTTCATGGTCAGCAAAGCCTCTTTCTAAGTAGCTTTCTGGAAATGATTGGAAGAGGGGCGTGGGATGCAACCTCTTGCAGGTTTGTACAGTGTGAGCAGAAAACCGATGCCCTGGGCACTAAACGTCGAATTGATATCGTTGTACAGGGGGAGCGATGGACTTTAGGGATAGAGAACAAACCCAGTGCAGCCGATCAACCTAACCAAGTTTTGGACTATCTCCACGAGCTAAGGAAGCGCCGCAGCGTACTGAACGAAACGCTGCTGATTTACCTGACTCCTGAAGGGAGCAGGCCAAGCCTGATTAGTATCGATGAGCACCAATGTGATGCAGCTCTTCAGTCCGGCGAACTTGTCCTCTTGTCTTATCAAAGCATCGTTACGTGGCTTGATAGGTTATGCAAAAATGATGCGATACCTTATCGTGTGCGAGTATTTTTATTCGATTTGCAGCGTTTTATTTCGGCGAATGTGCTGAATTGTAGAGAGGGGAAAGTTGTGGATGTGTTGTTAGACAAGATCTTTAATGACGAATCAACGCTGGATACGACGTTAAGCTTATTGAGCCTGCAAAATAACATTTATCAAACCCTGACTAAAAAAGCGACTGCAGATTTGATACCACCGGCAGGTTGGGAAGTATGTCGAAAATTATATCCAGATTACGGGATTGGGTTGCGGCCACCAGAGGCCATTGGCTGGCACTATTGCATCGAACCAGCAAAAGGAAGTTATCAGGATTGGAGTTACGGTATTAAGCTTGATAACGCGTTGACCACTACTGAATCGGCCTTGCTGGCTGCGCAACAACTCAAAATAGATTTCCCTACAGGGGCAAAATCCAGTGATTGGTGGCCCTGGTGGCGAAGCTTTAATGGGTATCTGCCGCATGACCTTGATCCCACTGAATACAGGGATTGGCTCACGAGTAATCGTGCCTGGCTTGATATGAACAATGGTGAGTTTTCGAGGCGCTGTGTCGATTTGTTTATTCGGCTACATAAGTCGGTGAGCAGCGGAAGTAATTCTAACATGTAAGGCCTTTTCATCTGATTACCCAAAACCTCCTTTCAGGTCATTACGTAACGCACTAATCTGTGTAAAATCAGAGCTAACCCAATATCGTGGAGTGCTCTGCTATGGATGGCGTAAACAAAACTCATTTGACCGAAACGGACATCATTACCAAATTCATCCTGCCCGCGATTAAAGACGCGGGCTGGGATGTGATGTCGCAGATCCGCCAGGAAGTGAAGCTCCGCGATGGTAAAGTGGTGGTGCGCGGCAAGCTGGCGGCGCGTCTAACCGTAAAATCAGCGGACATTGTGCTTTACCACAAACCGGGATTACCGCTTGCAGTCATCGAGGCGAAAGCTAATAAGCATGAGGTAGGCAAGGGTATGCAGCAGGGGCTGGATTACGCTTGCCTGCTCGACGTGCCTTTTATCTTTGCTTCTAATGGTGATGGCTTTGTCTTCCACGACAAAACGAATCCCGCACAGCTTGAATCTGAAATCACACTCAACGATTTCCCAACGCCGGAGCAGCTATGGAATAAATACTGCGTCTGGAAAGGTTTCACCGCCGAGCAATTGCCTGTCATTAGTCAGGATTACCACGACGATAGCACCGGGAAATCCCCTCGTTACTACCAGCTTCAGGCAATTAATAAAACGGTCGAAGCTGTTTCAGCGGGACAAAAGCGCCTGTTACTCGTCATGGCGACAGGAACGGGGAAAACTTACACCGCGTTCCAGATAATCTGGCGTTTATGGAAAGCAAAAAGTAAGAAACGTATTCTGTTTTTGGCTGACCGCAATATTCTGGTCGATCAAACAATACTTAACGACTTCCAGCCTTTTGGAAGCGCGATGTCAAAAGTGACGAGCAGGACGATTGATCCGGCCTACGAAATTCAACTGGCACTTTACCAGGCCATTACTGGTCCGGAAGAACATCAAAAAGCGTTTAAACAAGTTGCCCCGAATTTCTTCGACCTGATTGTGATTGACGAATGCCATCGCGGCAGCGCCTCGGAAGACAGCGCTTGGCGTGAAATCCTCGAATACTTCAGCAGCGCTACGCAAATTGGCCTGACCGCCACGCCGAAAGAAACCGAAGAAGTCTCCAGCACCGACTACTTTGGTGAGTCGGTTTACACCTATTCGCTCAAAGAAGGCATCGAAGACGGTTTCCTTGCCCCTTACAAAGTGGTGCGTGTGGATATTGATGTCGACTTACAGGGCTGGCGGCCAACCAAAGGGCAGGTTGATAAACACGGTGAACTGATTGAAGACCGTATTTATAACCAGAAAGATTTTGACCGCACGATGGTCATTGATGAGCGCACCTGGCTGGTGGCACAAACCATCACTGACTATCTGAAACGCACCAACCCGATGGATAAAACCATCGTTTTCTGTAACGACATCGATCACGCCGATCGTATGCGCCGGGCGCTGGTAAACCTGAATCCGGAGCAGGTGGCAAAGAACGAAAAGTACGTAATGAAAATCACCGGCGACGACGATATCGGCAAAGGGCAACTGGATAACTTCATCAACCCGAAGAAAGCCTACCCGGTTATCGCCACCACCTCAGAATTGATGAGTACCGGTGTGGATGCGCAGACCTGCAAACTGGTGGTTCTGGACCAGAACATTCAGTCGATGACCAAATTTAAGCAGATCATCGGGCGCGGCACGCGTATCAACGAAAAATACGGCAAGCTGTGGTTCACCATTCTCGACTTCAAAAAAGCGACCGAGCTATTTGCAGACGAACGCTTCGACGGCGTACCAGAGAAAGTGATCCGTACCACGCCGCAAGATATTACCGATCTTGAATTTGATTTCGACCACCAGCTTGAAGACGAAACGCCAGAGCACGAATCACCTGATTTGATAAATGGCGTCGCTGAAACACCTGCCATCTATGACCCAACATCAGGTAACGGCAGTGGGGTTTTTGAAGAAGACGACGAAAACAAAATCCGTAAGTTCCACGTCAATGGCGTCACCGTAAAAGTGCTGGCGAAACGCGTACAATATTACGACGCGGATGGCAAACTGGTGACCGAATCCTTCCAGGACTACACCCGCAAAACGCTGCTCAAAGATAAAGACTACGCATCGCTTGATGACTTCATCCGTAAGTGGCACTCTGCGGACCGCAAACAGCTCATCATTAATGAGCTTGAGCAGCTCGGTGTGCTTTGGGATGTGCTGGCCGAAGAGGTGGGGAAAGATCTCGACCCGTTCGATCTGCTGTGCCACGTAGTTTACGGCCAGCCGCCGTTGACGCGCAAAGAGCGCGCCGACAATGTGCGCAAGCGGAACTACTTCACCAAATACTCCGGGCCTGCGCAGAACGTATTGAATACGCTGCTGGATAAGTACGCCGATGAAGGCGTGCAGGAGATCGAGGACATCCAGGTGTTGAAACTGAAACCGTTCGATTCACTCGGACGCCCGCTGGAAATTATCAAAAGCAGCTTTGGTAGCAAACAGGCTTACGAAGATGCCGTGAACGAACTGGAAAGTGAAATCTACCAGTTGCCACCACGCACTGCCTGATAACCCAACCCTCATTCTGCCACCTGGCGCTGACGGCTCCCGGTGGCATCCTTTTTTAAGAACGGAAAGAAAACATGTCGATTAGCTCAGTCATTAAATCCCTGCAAGACATCATGCGTAAAGACGCAGGCGTAGACGGCGATGCCCAGCGTCTGGGGCAGCTTTCATGGCTGCTGTTTTTGAAGATATTTGATACCCAGGAAGAAGAGCTGGAACTGGAGCAGGATGACTATCGTCTGCCTATCCCGCAGCGCTATCTGTGGCGCACCTGGGCAGCCGACAGTGAAGGCATTACCGGCGATGCGCTACTGGAATTCGTCAACGACGATTTGTTCCCAAAACTAAAAAATATGACCGCGCCGATGGACACCAATCCGCGCGGCTTCGTGGTGAAACAAGCGTTCAGCGATGCCTACAACTACATGAAAAACGGCACCTTGCTGCGTCAGGTGATCAACAAGCTCAACGAGATCGACTTCAGCAGCAGCCAGGAACGCCATCTGTTTGGCGATATCTACGAACAAATCCTGCGCGACCTGCAAAGCGCCGGGAATGCGGGTGAGTTCTATACCCCACGTGCGGTAACGCGCTTTATGGTCAATCGCATCGACCCGAAACTGGGCGAGTCGATCATGGATCCGGCGTGCGGTACCGGCGGCTTCCTCGCCTGCGCCTTCGACCATGTGAAAGAGCACTACGTCAAAACCACCGAAGACCATAAAACGTTGCAACAGCAGATCCACGGCGTAGAGAAAAAACAGCTCCCACACCTGCTGTGTACCACCAACATGCTGCTGCACGGCATCGAAGTGCCGGTGCAAATCCGCCACGATAACACGCTCAACAAACCGCTATCTTCCTGGGATGAACAGCTCGATGTGATCATCACCAACCCGCCGTTTGGTGGCACCGAAGAAGACGGTATTGAGAAAAACTTCCCGGCAGAGATGCAGACCCGTGAAACGGCGGACCTGTTCCTGCAACTGATCATCGAAGTGCTGGCAGACAAAGGCCGCGCGGCGGTTGTGTTGCCGGACGGTACGCTGTTTGGTGAGGGCGTAAAAACCAAAATCAAAAAACTGCTAACCGAGGAGTGCAACCTGCACACCATCGTGCGGTTGCCGAACGGCGTGTTTAACCCGTACACCGGCATCAAAACCAATATCCTGTTCTTCACCAAAGGTCAGCCAACCAAAGATGTCTGGTTCTACGAGCACCCGTACCCGGCGGGCGTGAAGAACTACAGCAAAACCAAACCGATGAAGTTTGAAGAGTTCCAGACTGAAATCGACTGGTGGGGAAATGAAGCTGACGGTTTTGTCAGCCGTGAAGAGAACAATCAGGCGTGGAAAGTCAGCATCGGCGACATCATCACCCGTAACTTCAACCTTGATATCAAGAATCCGTACCAAGGCGAAACCATCAGCCACGACCCGGACGAACTGTTAGCGCAGTACCAGACGCAGCAGATGGAGATCAGCGAACTGCGTAACCAGTTGCGCGACATCCTCGGTGCCGCGCTGGCGGGCAACAAGGGGGCGAACTGATGACCGTAGATAAGCTTATCACCGACCATATTGATATCTGGTCTTCCGCGCTGCAAACCCGCTCCACTGTCGGGCGTGGCAGTAACGGCAAAATCGACCTCTATGGCATCAAGAAGCTGCGCGAGCTGATTCTGGAACTTGCGGTGCGCGGCAAACTGGTGCCGCAAGACCCGAATGATGAACCGGCATCGGAACTGTTAAAGCGTATTGCCGCAGAGAAAGCGGAGCTGGTGAAGCAAGGGAAGATTAAAACGCAGAAGCCGCTGCCGGAAATTAGCGAGGATGAGAAGCCATTTGAGCTGCCGGAGGGGTGGGAGTGTGCTCGTTTAGGTAACACTGTTGCAATTATTCGTGGAATTACATTTCCTGCGAGTGAAAAGCATAAAGAACTGTCGAAGGGGAAAATTGCTTGCCTGCGGACAGCGAATGTTCAAGACAGCATTGAATGGGATGATTTACTTTATGTCAGTGAATCATTTGTGAAGCGTTCTGAGCAATTCGCTGAAAAAGGCGATATTGTTATGTCAATGGCAAATAGTCGAGAGCTAGTTGGGAAAGTTGCATATATCTATAATATTCCTACTGGCTCCGCAACATTTGGTGGTTTCTTAAGCGTCATTAGGCCATATGGCTTTAATGCTGCTTTTCTGATGTCAGTATTACGTTCTCCTAATATAAAATCTATTCTTATTGATAGTTCAAGTCAGACAACAAATATTGCTAATATTTCTCTCGAAAAGTTAAACCCGCTTGTTATTTCAGTTCCGCCTATTGGCGAACAGAATCGAATTGCTTCTAAAGTAGAAGAACTCATGTCCCTCTGTGACCAACTGGAACAGCAATCGTTGACCAGTCTGGACGCGCATCAGCAACTGGTGGAAACCCTGCTGACAACGCTTACTGAAAGCCAGAATGCCGAAGATTGGGCGCGAATCAGCCAGCATTTCGACACGCTGTTCACCACCGAAGCGAGTATCGACGCGCTTAAACAAACCATTCTGCAACTGGCAGTAATGGGTAAACTGGTACCGCAAGATCCTAATGACGAACCTGCTTCTGAACTGCTTAAACATATTGAGCAGGAAAAAGCGCAACTGGTGAAAGACGGTAAAATCAAAAAGCAAAAACCGTTGTCGCCAGTGAGTGAAGAGGAAATACCTTTTGAATTGCCCATCGGTTGGGAGTGGGTAAGGTTGGGAAGTTTATGTGAATTCGTAACAAGTGGTTCACGAGGGTGGAACCAATTTTATTCCGATGAAGGGTCAATATTTATTAGATCTCAAGATATAAAATTTGATCGTTTGGAGTTTGATAATCGAGCTTACGTTAAACTACCTTTGAATACGGAAGGAATACGAACGCGCGTTGAATTCGGCGATCTATTAATGACAATCACTGGTGGTAATGTTGCAAAAGTGGCAATTGTTGATTTAGATTTAGAAGATGCTTATGTTAGTCAACATGTTGCATTAATTAGATTGATGTATAAAGCAATAAATACATATATACACACCTGGTTAATTGGTGAGCATGGTGGTCGAAAACTTCTTTTAGATATAAGTTATGGAGCAAAGCCAGGGCTCAATTTAAAAAATATAAATGACCTGCTTATCCCCTTCGCTCCTCATAAACAGCAAGAAAAGATATTAAAGAGAGTCAATGAATTGATGTCACTGTGTGACAACCTTAACATGGTCTTGCAATCAACCCGGCAAACCCAGCTCCACCTGGCAGATGCGCTCACCGATGCAGCATTAAACTAAGGAGCAGACGATGCCGGTTCATCATGCAATCTGGCGGATAGGGGAGAATCCCCAGCCGCTAACTATCAGCAAACTCGCCAGCGAGCAACTGCTGGAGAAGATGATTTTAAACGACCCCACTATCCTCTCCGATCAGTGGATGATTATCGGGCATCAGGAAAATACACTCGACAAAGGGCGTATCGACCTGTTGGCGATTGCGCCGGATGCCTCGCTGATCCTGATTGAGCTTAAACGCGACCGCACGCCGCGTGAAGTAGTCGCGCAGGCGCTGGATTACGCTTCCTGGGTGGATGACTTAACCGCCGATCGTTTGTCACAGATTTATGAAAAATTCTCCGGCGGCGGCAATCTGGGCGATGCGTTCAGACAGCGCTTTAATACTGAGTTGGAGGAAGAGTCGCTCAACCTGTCGCACCAAATCATCATTGTGGCAGCAGAGCTGGACCCCTCTACCGAACGCATCGTCGATTACCTGAGTAAGAATGGTATCTCAATCAACGTCCTGTTCTTCAAAGTGTTCCAGCACGGAGACGAGCAGTTCTTAAGCCGCGCCTGGCTTATTGACCCGAGTGAAACGCAAACCAACGCAGCACAGGCCACTGCCACTAACGCTAATGCAAAAGAGCCCTGGAACGGCGAGTTTTACGTTTCGTTTGGCGATCCAAACAGCCGTGTTTGGGAGGAGGCTCGCAGCTACGGATTTATTAGCGCAGGCGGTGGGAGCTGGTACAGCCAGACCTTAAAACAGCTTCAGCCAGGCGACCGCATTTGGGCAAAAATCCCGGCAACGGGTTATGTCGGCGTCGGCATCGTACAGAGCGCTGTTGAACCAGCGAGCAGCTTCACCATTAACACGGAACACGGCGAAAAGCTGGCAATGGACGTACTCAGATTTGGCGACGGGTATCGTGAAAATGCTGATGACCCTGACAAATCAGAATATTTTGTTCCCGTGAAATGGCTGGAAACCCGCGCAGAAAGTGAAGCCGTGAATGAGGTCGGTTTCTTCGGCAATCAGAACACGGTCTGTAAGCCTACCACGCCGAAATGGCGTCATACCGTCGATAAACTCAAACGCAGTTTCCCCCGCTGGAACGCCGAGCGGTCTGAGTAAAAACATCTGTAAATCGTACTGGAGGAAAGTATGACCACAGCAGCATTAGGGCAGTTAGCGGTAGTGCAAAAACTCAAGAGCCTTGGGGCCAGCAATGTTGTCGTTCAGAAAGAAGGCAATAAACCGTTTATCACCTTTATTGCCCCGAATGGCAAAACGCACAAAGTGATGACCAGAGCCAAAACGGCAGGGACCTGGCAAACATCAACCCGTTACGGTATTGAAAGTGTTGTTGATAATAATGGCAGCGAGTTCTGGGTATTTATCGATCTTGGCCGGGAGCCCAATGCGTTCTATATCACGCCACTCTCCTGGATTAGAAATGACATTCATCAGGCTCATCTGGATTATCTGGATAAACATGGCGGACACCGTGCTCAAAACGATGAATCAACTCATCACGCCATATCAGTAAAACGCATTGCTGGCTGGAAAGATAACTGGGAGCAGATGGGATTTTAGTAGCAAGAGTTGTTGTGAGTACATCTTTGGTATGAGCGTGCCAGAAAGCTTCATGATGTCGTTTCTATTCTCCGGCAAGGATGCCAGCGAGAAATTTCTCAATCTGTACATCCTCCGACCATTCCACTTGCTTTGAAGGTCAACAGGCAGGCAATTTCTGGTTGCTGATTGTATCCTGGATTGAGCTAATGGAATCAATTTCCCCCTACAAGCCCGTACTAATGACAGTCCGGTAAACCACAGTCTGCTTGGCCTTAAGATAGGGTAAGTTATCAGTTAATCGCATTTTGCGCGGCATGCTTTTTTTTAATGGGATACAAATATTGCTTTCGTTGTTTTTTATTTCAGGTGGAAGTGAGTAATTTTCATATCTTCGAACGTGTGATTTTTCTCTGACTGGTGGTTAATCTGACGCATCAAATTTGATGTGATAGATGAAATTGAACATTTATCCTATGCTTTTTTGATGAGTAGATAACCCTCTGGGCAATAGTGAATATCAAGCAAGTTTTGACAGATAAGCTCAGAAGGTTATTGGTTTTTTATCCTATGGAGTATTAGTCGATTTCATCATAGTGAATCGCCACGGATAATCTAGACACTTCCGAGCCGTTGATAATACTGTTTTTCATATTCTGTCGGTGACATCTGTTCGCTAGAACCATGCCGACGCTTACTGTTATAAAACATTTCGATGTAATCAAAAATATCACTGCGGGCTTCTTCTCGCGTTCCGTAGATCTTTTTCTTTATCCGTTCACGTTTCAACAACTGGAAAAAACTTTCTGCAACCGCATTATCATGGCAGTTACCGCGACGGCTCATGCTACCCTCCAGGCCGTGTGATTTCAGGAACGACTGCCACTCATGGCTTGTGTACTGACTGCCCTGATCCGAATGAACCAGCACCTGTTTTTCGGGATTACGCCGCCATACAGCCATCAGCAGTGCGTTCAGGACAATGTCCTTTGTCATCCGGGATTGCATGGACCAGCCGATAATTTTGCGTGAGAACAGATCAACAACAACGGCAAGATACAGCCAGCCTTCGTGGGTCCTGATGTAGGTTATGTCCGTTACCCAACGCTCATCAGGAGCATCCGGATTGAACTGTCGCTGGAGCCTGTTGGGTGACACGATACTGGCCTCGCCTTTACGTGCCCGCGGGCTTCGGTATCCGACCTGAGCCTTTATTCCGACACGTTTCATCAGTCTCCAGACTCTGTTTACTCCGCACTGTTGCCCGCTGTCACGCAGATCCAGATGGATTTTGCGATAACCATAGACGCATCCCGATTCCAGCCAGAACTGTTTAATCTGTCCTGTCAGTCTCAGGTCTGCCTGATGGCGTTGTGAATGCGGCTGCTGAAGCCAGGCGTAAAAACCACTGGGATGAACATCCAGCACCCGACAGAGCAGGCGAACAGGCCAGCAACAGGAGTTGTCACGGATAAAGGCGTACCTCAGTCGGACAGCTTTGCGAAGTACGCCGCAGCTTTTTTTAATATGTCCCGTTCGTCGGTAACCCGTTTCAGCTCTTTCTGGAGACGGCGGATCTCGGCCTGAGCATCTGACTGTTCTTTATTAGTGGAAGAATCCGGACCGTACTTCTTTATCCAGGCATAAAGGCTGTGGGTGGTGATATCGAGACGTGTTGCAACGCTGGCAACAGAATAACCGCGATCAACAACCTGTTTGACTGCTTCAGTTTTAAACTCTTCGGGATAACGCTTACCGCTCATGGGCACCTCTCTTTAAGCCATCTTAAATGACTCTGAGGTGTCTGTTAAACCCGTGGCGATTCACTAGTGTGAACTCTTCATCTCCTTTGTAAATAAAAAAGGTAGAGCATATTTCATTGGACTTATTGATAGGTTGGAATAAGCAACATCCATTAGATTTTTCATTTGATATGAATATGCCGCTGTTCTCATTTATAACTCCGGAGCTAATAATCCATAATCCATTGATGTACCCTGAAAAATTAAATCCATAACGTAGTTGATGAAAATACACACCTTCTTTATATCCTCGCTTAGAATTAAAGATCGAACCATAGAAGCTCAAGTCGGCTGTAATATTGTACGAGAGGTTGTATCGTTCAATATTATCAGCAACATTTTCGTAAAAACTAACAGACAAATCACCAGCTAAATTTTTTGGCTCAAAAGCTAATGATATAGCACCTATTTTATTCCAGTGAATTAAGTCTTCACATTCGCAATTGAGCAATTTAGCAGCTCTTTCGAATGAGCAGTATTCTAAAGGCGCAATTCGGTTCTCTTTCCAGACGTTGCTATCCATCACCTCACCCTCGTGCGCACCTGATGAAAACCGAGGCAGGCAGCAGGTGTTACTGCTTTTCGCCTGACCGAGCTAGCCTCAGTTAGTTCGGTTAACTGCCAACAACTCGTAATTTCTTCATGTCATATGGTGCGACATGTTTATCCGAGTTTGCTTCAAGATAGTCTGACCACCACTGCATCATTCGGCGGCGCTCCTGCATATGCTGCGCCAGGTGAACATAAGCCGCACGTACCTCATTACGTTCCTGATGACTCATTTGCCGCTCTACGGCATCCCGTGACCACAATCCTGATTCGGTAAGAGCAGAGCAGGCCATTGCCCGGAAACCATGTAAGCAAATATCGGCCTGGGTATCATAACCCATAGTACGGAGCGCTTTATTAACTGTGTTCTCACTCATAGGCTTATAGGGGTTGCTATCGCCAGGAAAAATCAGCGTGTATTCACTGCTGATGGTTTTAATCGATTTCAATATGTCAATTGCCTGCGAAGACAGTGGTACTGCATGCCCACTGCCCATTTTAGCCCCACGTTCAGAGAATTTTACGCCTGCAATTTCTTCTCGCTGGCCAGGGATTGTCCACATGGCAGTTTCAAAATTTATCTCGTCCCAGCGAGCATGGCGAAGTTCGCTTGAACGAACGAATGTATGAAGAGAAAGTAACACGGCGAGTTTGGTGAGAGATCTGCCTGTGTACGTTTCAGTTTTCGTCATCAATTCTGGCAGGCGATCCAGAGGAAGGGCGGGGCGGTGTTTAGTTTTAGGACTCGTCAAAGCACCTTTCAGGTCGTGAGCTGGGTTGTACTCGACTATTCCACGCTGAACCGCATAGCGGAATACGCTGCTCATCGTTGTCTTTACTCTTCCCGTAGTAGCACCAATGCCTTGTTCGTTCATGCTGATAAGCAAGGGTAGCAGATCCCGTGTTTTTAAGTTGTCGATGGGTTTGCTACCGATGAGAGGAAATATGTGGTTTTCCATTTCCCTCAATATTTTATTACGAGTGATCTCTTTCCACTCAGGATGTCCCATCGTTCCGCCGTGCCACTCACGGGCTATAGCCTCGAAAGTCGGTGACGTTGGTTCAGTGCTTTCAGCTTTTTTTGCTTCACGTGGATCTCTGCCGTCGGCAAGCAGCTGTCTGGCTTCATCTCTGCGTTTACGTGCTGTTGTCAGTGGAACATCCGGATACACGCCTAGGGCTAATGTCGCCTGCTTACCAGCAAAGCGATAATTCATGCGCCAGTATTTGCCACCGGTCTTTTTGACCAACAGGTACAGGCTGCCACCATCCGTTAGCTTGTAATCGGAATTCTGTGGTTTGGCATTCTCGATCTGTTTGGGTGAAAGCTCGTTTATAGCCATAAGGGGCACCCCTCAAGAGGTAATTGATGGTATCTGGATATCGAACTGACGAATACCATCACTTATACCATCAGAGTGCTGTAATGTCATGAAGGTAATTGAAAGCTGTGTAAGAAGGAGTGTTGCTGAAAGGCCTGGTATTACTGGGTTTTAGAAATGAACTGAAGTGTTGTGAAATAACTCAATGGTGTCCCCTGCAGGAATCGAACCTGCAACTAGCCCTTAGGAGGGGCTCGTTATATCCATTTAACTAAGGGGACATATATCTAACTGATTTTCAAGCGTTCAGCTTGGGTCGCATGTTATCCTATCATTCCCCGTATCATCAAGCATTTCATTCCTTTTATTTCCTATCCTTTCTTATCTTTCCGCTTAGAAAATCACTTCGTTCACTTGCCATTGCGTACAGATTGAGTACAGAATGCTGAAATTCAGTGTGTACAGGATACAGAGCCGTGGCCCTTAGTGATACCAAACTTCGCAGCATCAATGCTAAGCCCTACAGCGGCGCACCCGAAGTCACAGATGGTGACGGTCTGAGTGTACGCATAACCCCGACAGGAACGATTACGTTTCAACATCGCTACCGTTGGAACGGTAAGCCAGTGCGCCTTACTATCGGACGCTATCCGGCAATGTCTCTGAAAGATGCTCGTGTCATCGTGGGTGAGATGCGCGAATTGTACCTCAAGGGACTAAACCCTAAAAATTATTTTGCTAAAGAAGATGGTGAGCTAACGCTCAAGGAGTGTCTCGACCAGTGGTGGAGCAAGTATGTTGAAACGCTGAAACCCAATACACAGACGCTTTATAAGTCGGTTGTGTACAACACCATGTACACAGAATTTCCAGATGCACCGGTAGTAAATATCCCTGTTTCAGCTTGGGTCAGGTTCTTCGACAAGCAGGAAAAGAAAAACGTTAAAAAGGCAAGGGTGCTGCTTCTCCAGCTCAGATCAGTTATGAACTGGTGTATAAGCCGACAGTTAATCGCTTCATGCGAAGTCTTGAAGCTCAGCGTTAAGAACATAGGCAAGAAACCTGATGTCGGTAGCCGGGTTCTCACCTATACCGAGTTGGCAAAAATATGGTTAGCGCTGGAAAACAACAAGATCGTTACCTCTAACAAGGTGCTTCATCAGCTTCTGTTGCTTTGGGGGGCAAGGTTGTCGGAACTTCGCCTTGCTACCGCCAGCGAGTTCAATATAGATGATCTGATTTGGACAACGCCAGCAGAACATTCCAAGATGGGTAACGTCATTCGTCGGCCTGTGTTTGATCAGGTGAAGCCTTATGTTGAGCGGCTGCTAAATGCAGGAAATAATGTACTGTTCCCAGGACAAGAGTTGGACAAACCTATAGATCGTTCGTCAGCGAATCTCTACATGAAAAAATTAAGGGATAAAATTGATATACCGGAATGGCGAACACATGACTTCAGGCGCTCGCTGGTGACGAATTTATCAGGGGAAGGGGTTATGCCCCATGTCACCGAAAAGATGCTGGGGCATGAACTGGGAGGCGTGATGGCGGTGTATAACAAACACGACTGGCTGGTGGAGCAGAAAGATGCGTATGAACTGTATGCTGATAAGATATTCTGGCATGTTAAACAGCTCGGTTGACGCCACCCTCATCTATCCATTTCATTACAGCTTTTCTGCTGTATCGGGAAGGGTAGGTAAGTACCGGATTAGGGAATCCGTGTTCTTTTCGTAAACGCCAGATTGCCGTTTTTTTCTTTTTGAGCAGGTCAAAAACTTCCTGCTCTTCCATAAAATCGGTAGTAGTCATGAGCACCTCATCAAAAATTACCGTTAAAAATGCACGCTCCACATCCACCGCGAGCACCTTCAGTACAGGCATCGCAGTGGTCTACTTTTTTTGTGCTGGTTCTTCCGCCTGAAGCGGTGCTGCTGCGAGCATGGCTTTGTATCCAGCGACATGTCCACGCCAGTTAGCGATTTCTGACAACCATGCATTCAGCATCTCATTCGTTGGCTCTTTCGGAACCATCACGTAGCCTGGAGGCGCAAGGTAGCGAACCTCCACCGAGCGATCAGGTTCAGATGCTAGGTCAATGCCGATTACCGGAGAGTTGCCAGCCTGGAGAATAGATTTCAGCGCTGCCCTTGGCATTGCCGACCAGGACAGAAATACGTCTGGCCTGTCGACATCTTCTGTCGGGAGAGTGTTTTCGATTTCGTCCAGCGCTTCACTTAGCTTCTGAAATGCGTCGTCTGGAACAACGTGGCACTCTTCGCCATCAACATCTTGCTGACAGCTATCATCTGCGAGTTCGAATGCGGACAAGCAAACATTGAGCAGCATTTCAATAACGCGACGGTGTTCTGCTGTTACGCAATTCTCCGGCACTACTGGCGCTGGCGGTGCACTGTAGAGAGGGCCTGGCGCAACATCGAAACGACGCCAGCGAATATCACAGATTCTTTCCTCATTCGGCGATGACCAGGCCACTACATCAGCAACAGGCTCCGACGCCAGTACCCCATCAATCACCTTCACGGCATCAGCCATTGCGTAGCCGAGATTACCGCCGTCGCTTTGTGCTGCTGCTTTGCTGAGTATTTCGCTTATCTGGTGCAGGCGCTTGAGTGATACAGGACCGTGCGCCGGGTGGTTGTTAGTTGTCATGCTGTAGTCTCTTTTTGATATTTTTCGAACCAGAACACAACCGGCTTTTCGATTACTTCAACCAGGCCAAAGCGTTCAGCGGTGCGGAAATTCACAGAGGTTTTTAATGCACGACCAGCCTGCATCGCTATCTGGTTGCGAAATTCCTCAATATCGAAAACAGATTTAAACAAGTTGCATGGAGCACATGCCGGGAACAAATTGCCGTAATTGTCATATTGAGGGCGATAAACTTCCCCTGTCTGTTTTAGCTTCCATTTCCCTTTCAGCCTGGCTTCTTCATCAATTACCAGTTTGCGATGGACAGCCTCAACATGGTCAGCATGCCAGCCTTTCTCTGGTAGTTCGCAGCCACAATAAGCACAGCGACCGCCAAACTTCATGCGTAGCTCTGCACGTTGTTTTTTCGTCAGCGCCATCTCACTCCCCCTTCACGCCAATGCCAGCGGCAATGCAGATTAGAATTGTTTTCAGTTGGTTAATCATGGCTAGCCTCGAGATCTTGTCGAAGATCATCATTATTTACTCGTGCCAGTACGAAGGACTGATAGTCCAGTTTGTCCATGATCGCGTCATGATCCACACCGTAAATGGCACAAAAGCGTAAATAATCAGGTAAGTAGACATCCATTTTACGTAGCGTCATCGTCAGTGCCGTAGCTTCGTAACCATTAAGTACATGCGCCATCAGGTCCGCTTTTTTAGTTTCTAAATCTGATATGCGCTTCTCTGCGGCTTCCAGCTTTTCACGCGCCTCCCGCATATCGTCACGCATAGCAATCGCAACTGCTTCAAGCGAATCTTTGTCGCGCTGTAGTTGGAGATTCTCATCCAGCAGCGCCAGCACTCGTTGCGCTAACCAACGTTTTTCTTCATCGCCATATGCATTGCCAGCTATCTCTTTGAGACGACCACTTCCAATATCACCGCCATCAGCGCGGTATGCCCGTTTGTTTAGTGCTGTCATTGGGCTGCCTCCATTGAGAATGTCCCTGCTGTAATAGCCATTGCAAGCCTTTGTGCTGCAGCTTTCTGTGCCGGAACGCTGGCAATTACCGTGGCTCTTTCTTTGCTGGCATCAGCACAAACACCATCCCATGAAGAGATAAGGAAGAAGTCTTCCAGCTCGGTCATTGTGGCTTTTGTTACCAGTTCTTCGATCATCTGCACGATGATATGCGCAGGGCGATGCCTCAGTAGTTCCTGGACTGCATAGCCAAACGCATTGATCATCACCGCATGGAATTGGATGTAGTCTCGCTTGTATTCAGCTGGTGATACACCGTGTCGGATACCGTCAATAGCCGTCAGCTTCAGCCACGCTTCCCAAAGGTCATAAATATCGGCAGTAGACAGCGCGTCGTCCCCGTTACCCGCGAATTTTGCAGTGGCATCGCCAATGGCCTTAAAACTTATCCAGAGATCACTTTTTGCAGGAACCACGCTGTGTTCAAAATCGGTGATCTCGGAGAACACTGAGTGAGTGGAGAGGAATGACACCATTGTCTGGGCAACCTGATCCCTGCCGTTATAAGCCATATTTATTGCTGCAGAAGGCTTAGATACGTTGTTATTGATATCAGAGAAAAATTGCTGGCGTGTCTTCAGTGGTAGTTGCAGAGTCATCATCAAAGGTACAAACAGGGGGGTATCGTATTCTCTGCAGAACATGGTTATACCTGCACCACGATGTTGCCCATCAAAAAGTTTAATTTCTGCGTCCATTGGGAACCGAACAACGCCTACGTTTGTATTGCCGAACTCTTCAAACTCCACATGTGAAGCACAGTTACCAACCAGTGGTGGGATGATGAAAGGCTCCTTATTTTCAGCAGCTGCCACTAGGTATTCGTAAAATTTTTTTACGCGTGATTTATTGAGTTCACGCTGAGAACGCTCAAGCGTGTGTCCGTAATTATCGGATGCAAGTACACGGGACAAGGTTCGCCCTGGAACGTTCATCAGAAGAATAAGCGTATTCCCCTGTAACCCGCGAGAGGCTGGGAATTCAAAGTAATATTCCATGCTTGATTTGCTCATCATAAAACCTCTTATCTTGCTTTTTCTACCAACGCAACCCACTGCGGAGCCAGAGTTTCTTCTGCCTTTGCCCGGCTACTGGCCGGTCCGTTAAGCTTCACGCTGTAATGGTCATACGGGCATCTGATACCACCCCAAACCCAGCCAAGATGATTGGGTTTCAGCGAGTATTCGGGCATGTTTCCGCATGTTGGGCATCTTGGTAAATCAGACTGTTTCATGACGAAATTCCCGAAGAATAGAGATAATTTCAGCCTGTATTGCTGGTGGCACTTCAATGGTCAGCACTTCACCAGAGTCCTCAGCACATGAAGAAATAAGCTCAAGAAACTTTCTTGCTTTTCCGGCATTAAACTGAGGATTAGCGATGCTCTTGGTTATTTTTTTCTTTCCTGCCGCTTCCGCTTTCTTCATCAGCCGGGAGGCTTCACGGTCTGCGTACACGCCATGCTCGCGGGAGATGCCGATCGCGATGGCATAATTCATGGAACCATCACGCACGAGCTTTTTGATATACGGGGTGCATTCGTGAAGTTGAAGGTGTTGCAGAATATCGGACTCAGAACGTTTAACTTTTGCCGCTATTTCTGAAGGACTCCAGCCCTGATTCTGAAGGCGATGATATGCAGCGCCACGTTCAAGAGGAGTAAGCGCCAATCCTTGCGAGCTGGTTACCATGAAGGCGATCTTGTCGGCTTCACTACCGACGAAATCTTTGCATTCCAGGCGCACAATGTCGTGGCCCATTTCGATAGCAGCCAGCGCACCGTGATAGCGGTGATGGCCGTCGATAACCTTCACGCCACGCTCGGTAACTTCCACGGCCAGCGGCGGGATGTATTCACCGGCAATAAACGCATCGCGGAATTCTTCAACATGCGCACGATTGAGTTCACGAACGTTGTAGCCTTCTTCGGCGTAAATTTTATCCAGCGGAACATTGTAGGTTTTGCGGGTAGTTAACCCGGCGTCTTTATCATTATAGAGCTGGCCTAAACTGGGCATGGTTACTCCTTCATGTAGTGGGAGAGTGCTTTGCTATGCGCCCGCAGGGCAGGCGCATAAAACAACACACGGTGGGATTAAACAGAGCCTTCGTAGATAGGCAGGTCTTCGCCGAGTTGGCTTTCCATATCGGTGACGATTTCCTGGAATGCGTGCTCAACAACTTTCTTCGGTTCGATCAGCTCATACCAGAGGACCAGTTGACCATCACGCAGGCGGTAGCGGATACGTGCATCGACCTGGTAAGGAGAGCCGTTGTGGAATGGTGAAATTGCCAGGCTGATTTTTTCCGGCATTTTGGTATTACCAGAACCTGATTTTTCATCGCTGAACTGGAACTGGCAGGTACCATCAGAAAGGCGTTTAACAGACTTAAACTCAGATTTGCGAGTCTCCTGGAATGCCAGAACCATTTCGAGTAGTTCAGTACCGGACGGGCCCTGGTATGAATCACTAACCGGCGCAACATTCTGAATATTGTTTTCCAGGAATTCAGCGAAGTTGATCTGGTCCATTTTGCTGCCATCGTTGGCAGTCCATGATTTCCAATCGTCGGAGAATGGACAGTCATAAACAGCTTTATGTGCAGCCCAGCTCGGATTGTCTGCGTTCTGGTGGAAATCCAGCACGGCGACAATGCGCGTTTTAGTTTTATCCGCGAAAACTACAGTACGTTCATCACGGAATCGCTGGATGTAAGCGATCAGCGAACCCGGAGAAATCAGGTTGGCGCTCTGACGAATACGCGACGGAGCCAGTTGCAGACTTTCGAGGGATTTGACTTCAAAGCCATCGGGTACAACAACTGACGGAATGTCCGTCTCGGTCTTCAGAGTTGCAGAGACCAGATCACGAATGTCGAGCACGGCAGAGCCTTCAATTTGAGACATTGAATATTTCCTTATCAGATTGGAATGGTTTTTTTGGTGGGTATTACTGAGCCAGCTTGATCGGTGCTGTTTGTGGTGCAGGTTCGATAACCTTTAAATCAAGCTGTGTTTGAGAGGGATCGTCACGCAGTAGATCGCCATCGGCGGTTGCGAACATGATGGTATCAGCGCGGTCCAGTTCAGGGATGGTTCGGGAGACCTTTGGCGTTACCTTCATGGTGTTTTCGTCACGGGTATTCAACATGGCGCAATTTAGCGTCAGCGTAACCGCACCTTTCTTGCCAGTCTCACGGACTGCTTTAATCACTTCGGCCAGCGCTTCGGTCAATTCAGCATCCAGTGTGCCTTTATTGATATAAGCCAGTTGCTGGCTGAATGGTGTGGTGTTCTTTGTTTCTGACATAGTTATCTCCAGTTATAAACGAGGATCGCCTTTCTGAGTGAGTAACCTGCATAACCAGCTACGCCGCCAGAAATTAGCGATTGTTTTTGGATTACGAACAGCCTGCACCCCACGAGTGACGCGCATCAGGTCGCCGTAGTAAAAATTAACGTTACGGAAGGTCATATAAGTCACCATATGATTAGGTATCCGGCAGGAGTTGAACCTGCGCTGGGTAGGGAGTCCCAGTCGACACCGGAAGCGGACACATTGAATAAAAAGGGCGGCTATCTGTCAGAACATTATCTTCTTCCTCCTGTGAGTTGGTTGAAGACCAGATAACCGCCAAGGCACAGCAACTATTAGAAATTAGTGATTAGCTCACTTTGGTGGTGTGGTGGCCGGTGCTTATCTTCGGCTTGTCTCGGTGGACTGCAATTCACCACACCCCAAAGGGAACTATGTTTAGCTAATGAGACGCCTGTCTTTTCACCACTTCAGGCTCGGTGGTATTCTTGGAGTTCTCACACAACCAAGAGGGATGTTTATGGGCGCTTTTGATAATCAGGAAATTACGTTACCCGCATGCCCCGAGTGCGGCACTAAGACGAAGAAGAAAATCGCTTGGCTTAAGTCGAACAAAAGTTTCACTTGTCGATGTGGGGCCACTATCAATGTCAATAGCAGCCAGCTTACTTCCGAAATCAGGAAGGTTGAGGATCAGTTGAAGAAGCTCTTTAAATAGTTCTTTATCGACAGATATCATTTCTTTATCAGGGATTGTTTTTTCAATCTCTGATTTTTTAATTGTGATTATTGTTTCCACGCATGCTTGACCAAGTGCCTTGCGGGCTTCAGAAACACCAGGTGCATTGTCAGAAATAAAACCAACTATTTTTCCACTTTTTAACGCAGCTCTGTACATATCAGCCAGCGCTGCGTTTTCCGCATCCTTCGCAGCATCGCCTGTAGGCTTCTCCAGCAGGTAAATCAGCACCGAAACATCACGCGAGGTTCTCTCATCTACGTCAGGATGAGTTGCTGCCTGTTTATGTGTGGAATATTCCAGGGCAGCATCAGAGGTCAGATTTAAAATAAGCTTATCAACAGTGTTCAATTCACGCTGAAGGAATTCTTTATGGGCGCGTGCAGATTTTAATTGCTCTATAGATTTGGATTTTTGCTGCATCCACTCATACATCTCTTCCTCTGAATAGTCTCCGGCACATACAGAAGGTTGTTTTTTCAACATAATCATCTCCGTAATCGTTACTTACTGCTGGTGGATTCAGCCCAACCCCCTCATACAGAAGGGGCTGGAATAAATCATTTTGCGCTTGCACACTTCCCCTGCCAGTGCTGCCCATTCACGCACGATTAATATCGTGGCTAACCCTCCCACCGACCGGATCGCGCCCGGTGACACGTCGCATTTATGCGTAGGGGTCTAAACAGGTTTCATGTGCTGTTCCGACTTTGCTGATTGTTAAAGAGCGTGCCTGTCTTTTCACCACATCAGGCTCGGTGGTATCCTTCTAAGCCCCTACAACATCGAAGGAATTGCACATGACAAGATCAGATGTCATATTGCGCTGCTTACTGAACTCTGGTTGCAGCCTTACCGAAGAAGACATTAAGGAGCGCATTAAGCTTGTTTTCGCCGAGGCATATCCGAGAGAAAAATACTCAAAATGGGATATGGAAATTAACGACGAAACCGGAAAGCAAATAATCAAAACCGTTGGTCGCGCCTCACAGATCAGGGTTGATTTGTTCATCCGGGACTTGTGGGATATTCACTGAGCCGATAAAACTAAACCCGTGCCCATTGATAGTGCGGCCACTTTTATTTGCTTCTCGTTCGAGGCTCTCCCTATCACTCAGGAGGGCTTTGATAACTCCATCCAGGAACAACAGATAGTCTGCTGCTACGGCAGTCTCTGTGTTGAGAAACGCCAGCGGAGCGCCATTCACCAAAAGCTCAATCGTTCGTCCTGGCTTGCTCTTCTGCATAACCACCTCATTAATTGTCAAAATCACATCTGCGAATCATCCGGTTATTCATACGCCACCGGCGGCTACTTCGTGGGCGTCCTGCCTGTTCGCTTGCCTGTGTAACTAAAGGTACCTTTTGTTACCTTGGCAGTCAAGTGCGATATGTACCTATAGTTACATTGAGCGGTAAAAAAATAGCCGAAGGTAACTTCGGCTATAGAGGGAGAGGGGAGGGGGAATTAAAGGTTTTGTGTAATCTGTACTACTCGGCCAACAATTCTACAGTTCCCATCGATCTGAATTGGTTTGAAAATCGGGTTAAGTGGCATGAGATAGGCATATGGACTATCCCAAACCAGCTTTTTGACCGTAGCCTCTGTTGAACCATCTAACATAGCCACGACAATCTTTCCATACAGATCATCAAGTTGACCATAATGCGGCTCAACTATAACAATTGAACCTTCTGGAATTGATGGTAGTCCGTGAGGGTTAGTCATTGATTCGCCTCTTACTTCAAGCCCGAAAGCTTCATCGGAGACGTTAGCAGTCGTTTGTGTCCAGCAAATCACATCAGTAAGCCTTGAGCTGGCGTAAGTATCGGTCCACACACCTGCCTGAACGGCAGATATAACAGGTACAGTCACTGGCGGTTTAAGAAAGGGCATCACCTTAATATCGTCTTTAGCTACCTCTCCTTCACCATAGAGAATCCACTCCGGGCTTACCTGGAGAGCCAAAGCAAGTTGATGAAGATTTTCCCCATCAGGCTTGGTTGTGCCGTTTTCCCACTTTGTTACAGATACACGACTGACCCCAAGTTTTTTGGCGAGGGTTGATTGCGTTATGTCGAGCTGAACTCTGCGGGAGCGGATTCGATCTTTCATTTCTGTTTTCATGTAACCAATGTTACCAATGATTGAAGTAACTTTTGTTTGCTATTTATGGTACCTTTTGTTACCTTCGGTTCATCAGATAACAGGAGTAACCATGCGAAAACATGAAGTCATAGAGTATTTCGGCGGTGTGTCAAAAACCGCCAGTACTTTAGGGATTTCTCATCCGGCGGTTTGCCGCTGGGGTGAGGTGATCCCTGAAAAACAGGCATTTGTTATTGAGCGCCTCACAAATGGAAAGCTTAAGTACGACGCCAATCTTTACCAAAAGTCTACCAATGCTGGCGTGCAATAGTAACCACAGAATCAAGGGGTTAACCGTGGGTAACGAACCTGAGTGGAAAGTCGAACGCCAACCAGCATGGCTGGTGGCTGCTATCAGAAAAACCATTGCGACATTGCCCGGTGGTTACGCCGAGGCGGCTGAAATCATTGATACATCACAAGACGCTCTTTTTAACCGCTTACGCGCTGGTGGTGATCAAATCTTCCCTATGGGGTGGGCGATGGTGCTGCAAAGGGCTGCAGGTGTCAGCTATGTCGCTGATGCGTTCTCACGGCAGACAGATAACGGGATTCATATCCCCGGTGCCGCGCCTGACTCAGAGAACCAGGAGATCGGTTTAAAACTTGCTGAGCTGGTGGGGCATTTGGGGGATTTGGTCAATGCGTACCGACACTACATCGACGATGGAGTGGTTGATAAGAACGAGTGGACCAGCCTGAACGACATAGCCTACGAGTTCAGAGTGACGCTGATGACATTTCTCAACCTGATTTCTCGCGTCTACTGCATTCCAAAGCCGGATGACGATGCGGACTGATTAAGTAATTGCCCAATGCGCTAATCGCGCCGGAGGGCTAATGCACCAAAACGAATATTTTCATGTGACCATGCCCACGGTTTTTTCTCGTGAGGACGCCCCGTGGATTAAACAGCAGTTAGCAACACTCCCGGCAGGTATGCGGGAAAAAATCGCGATGGCGTATGCGCAGGCGTACCAGGAGGCGTTCGACGCAGAACCGGTGTCTTTCCGGCAGCAGAACGCAGCACGACGAACGGCAAACCGCCGATTGCGAGAGTTTTGCACGAGATATACCCCAGCGGTCAGGGGATATACCTCGCTCCCACCCAGGGTATGAATTTTTGAAACCGGGTTGGGGGAAAGGGGGCGGTGTTGGGTTTTAGCCCGAAGGGCTGGAACAGCTTTACCAGAAGAGATCGATCTAACAGATAGATCACTGTATGGGGTTAAAACGTTGATTGGGAATCCAGACGTTTAGCCATCCAAAAGGAGATAAAATGATTTATTCAGACGCTAACGAAAAATGGGCCCCTGTTCCAGTTGAGCTTTATTCAAAAGCTTATGAAGTCAGCAATCTTGGCCGTGTTCGCAGCATTCCACGCCTGGCTAACTCTGAATATTTTATTCGTCACATTCACGGAGGTTTTCTCAAAGGCCGCATGCGTAAAGACGGCACAAAAACAGTTACGTTGTCCGTTCGGCGTCAGCGCGAGAAATTTGTCATTGCCGATCTGGTTGCTAAATCTTTCGGGGAGGTATCAGCCAATGCTTAACATCCAGCCTCGCGAGAAACAGATCGTCGCACTCAACATGCTGCGCGGCGCATGGAAGCAGAATAATTCGTTCATGCTCTATGCCCCGGTTGGTTTCGGCAAAACAGCTATTGCCGCGCTGATCACTGATGGCTTTGTCAGCCGCGAAATGCGCGTAATGTTTGTGGCCCCGTATACGGTACTGCTTGACCAGACTGCCACCCGATTCATGGAATATGGTCTTCCTGGCGAAGAGATCAGTTATGTCTGGCGTGATCACCCGTCATATAACCCGACAGCGCTTATTCAGATTGCCAGCGCCGATACACTCATTCGCCGTGAATTCCCGGACAACATCGACCTGCTGATCGTTGACGAAGCCCACCTGAAGCGCAAAAAGTTGCTGGAGGTTATCGACAACCTGACCCGCAACACAAAAACGAAGGTGGTCGGCCTTTCCGGTACGCCTTTCGCCAAGTTCCTTGGCAATTACTATCAGCGCCTGATTAAGCCAACAACGATGAAGGAACTGATCGCGATTGGCGCACTGAGCAAATACGAGTTTTACGCGCCGTCACATCCCGATCTCTCTGAGGTGGAAACGTCTTACGTTGCTGGTTATGGCAGCGACTACAAGGAAGGCCAGCTCAGTAAGGTCATGAGTGAAGCCAAACTGGTTGGCGACATCGTGAAAAACTGGCTGGAGAACGGGCAGGATCGCCCAACAATCTGTTTCTGCGTTGATGTGGCCCATGCGAACTTCGTCACGATGGAGTTTTCCCGCGCCGGGGTGACCGTTGAAGTCATGACGGCAAGCACACCACATGAAGAACGTCAGTTGACTATTCGTCGCTTCGAGCAGGGTATTACCAAAATCATCATCAACGTTGGTGTACTGGTGGCCGGGTTCGACAGTGATGTTCGTTGCATCATCTTTGCCCGACCGACCAAAAGTGAAATTCGCTGGATTCAGACGCTTGGGCGTGGATTACGCGCGGCCCCTGGCAAAGATCACTGTCTCATCTTCGACCACAGCGGCACAGTCAACAAGCTGGGTTATCCCGATGACATTGAATATGACTACCTCCCTTCGTCGTCTGACGGCATGGAAGAAGCCCCGCAGCGTGTTACCAAGACAGACGAGCCGGAGAAACTGCCGAAAGAGTGCAGCCAGTGCCATTACGTGAAACCTGCCGGAATTTATATCTGCCCGAAATGTGGGTTTAAACCGCTGGCCGGGGAAGACGTTGAAACAGACAAATCCCGTGGACTGACCAAGGTCAGCAAAGCGGAAGTTAAATACACCCCAGAGCAGAAACAATCCTGGTGGTCTCAGATTCTTTTCTATCAGCGCACCCGCGCAGCACAGGGACGCCCTGTCAGTGACGGATGGTGTGCGCATACCTATCGCCAAAAATTCGGTGTATGGCCGAGAGGGTTACATCACACCCCGCAGCAAATCACACCTGAAGTGACGAATTTCATCAAATCAAAACTAATCGCCTTCGCGAAACGGAAAGAGAAACAAGGGGAAGCCGCATGAATACCAAACAAGCCGCAATTGGTCGCTGGGCTGAGATATACAAACACTACGGTCTTCCTGGAATTACCGGGAAAAACCACCTTAAAGGGGAATGTCCTCTGTGTGGTCGTAAGGGAAAATTCCGTTGTGACAATAAAAACGGTACCGGTTCATACATCTGCGTGTGTGGTTCAGGTGATGGCTGGGCGCTGCTGACAGCAAAAACAGGGAAAGAATTTAAGGTTCTTGCATCTGAGATAGACAGGCTGATCGGCAATGAATACACCTCAGATCGCACCAATGTAAACCCGGTACGCACATCGCTGGCGCAGCAGCGTGAGAAGGTAAGCCGTAAATTTGCAAAGCTCATCCCGCTGCGTGGGACCAGTGCAGACAGTTACCTGAAGGGGAGAGGGCTTAACACCCTTCCAGCCGAAAGCGTCAGATTCTGCGACAAACAGCCGGTAGGCGGTAAAAGCCTCCAGGCTATTTACGCGCTGGCGACGGATGACAAAGGCGAGCTTTGCTACCTGCACCGCACTCTGCTTGACGGGGACAAGAAAGCGCAAACAGGAGGCGCAGCCAAGAAGATGATGAAGCTACAGGAGGATAGTTATCTGGAGTTTGCTAAATCCGTTGCTATCCGCATGTTCCCCGTATCCTCCACGCTGGGTATTGCTGAGGGTATCGAAACCGCGCTGGCCTGCCATCAAATAACCAAATGTCATACCTGGGCAACGATGAACACTGCTTTCATGAAGAAGTTCCGCGTTCCTGCCGGGGTAAAGAACCTGATTATTTTTGCTGATGCTGACGCAAACGCTGCCGGGCATGCTGCCGCATTTGAATGTGCTGCTGCCAACCTCCACGCCAAAAACGATCTGGAGACTGTATCAGTCCGCTGGCCTGCACAGGGTGACTTTAACGATCTGCTGCAAAACGGCTCCGAAGTATTCGAATGGGTATTCCACAGGGGGATGAAGCAGTGAAGAAGCCAGCCAGACAAAAGCTAAAGGTGTACAAGCCCAAGGTATGCGCTCAGTGCGGAAAGACATTCACCCCAGATCGTAATCTGCAGAAAGTGTGCGGCCCTCGCTGTGCGATTGACTACAACCGTGCGCTGAAAGCCAGGAAGGCAGAAGCAGAGAGAAAGGTCAGCCTGAAGATTCGTAAGAAGGCACTCCAGCCTCGTGGGTACTTTGTCAGTAAGGCGCAGACGGCGTTTAACGCTTTTATCCGCGAACGTGATGAAGGCAAGCATTGCCCGTCCTGCGGCACATATCATCCCCCAATGATTTTCGGCGGTCAGTGGGATTGTGGTCACTTCCTCAGCGTTGGATCACGTCCTGAACTGCGTTTTGAAGAGAAGAACGCCTATCGCCAGTGCAAAGCCTGTAACGGTGGCGCTGGTCGCTTTACCGCTAAAAACAAAACAGTACACGAGCGCTACAGAGCAACGCTAATCGAATGGTTTGGCCTTGAGCTGGTGGAATGGCTGGAAGGTCCGCACAAGGCGAAGCATTACACCAGAGAAGAACTTGAAGATATTGCGGCTACCTACCGCCGTAAAACCCGCGAACTGAAAAAACAGAGGGCAGCATGATTACAGTGCTACTGATCATCTATGCGTTTATGGCTGGTATGACCGCTGAGTATACGCACACCAGGCTGAAAACAATGTCTTCCTCAGGACATCTAATTCTGACTTCTATCATCTTAGGAGTTATATGGCCTTTCGAAATTTTCTGGAGGTCAAAATGAGTTATGACCTTATCTACTGTGATCCACCGTGGGAATACGGCAACAGAATCAGTAACGGTGCGGCCTGTAATCATTACAGCACTATGAGCATGGAAGAACTCAAGCGTCTTCCAATATGGAAAGTGGCTGCTGAAAACGCTGTTCTGGCGATGTGGTACACCGGGACCCATAACCGTGAGGCTGTAGAACTGGCTGAATCATGGGGATTCCGTGTCAGAACGATGAAAGGCTTTACGTGGGTGAAGCTGAACCAGAACGCTGCTGATCGCTTCAATAAGGCATTGAGCGCTGGAGAGCTGGTGGACTTTAACGATCTGCTTGAAATGCTGGACCGTGAAACCCGCATGAACGGTGGCAATCATACCCGTAGCAACACCGAGGATGTGCTGATTGCTACCAGAGGAACGGGCTTGCAACGCGCTAGCGCGTCAGTAAAACAGGTCGTGCATACCTGCCTTGGCGAACATAGCGCAAAGCCGTGGGAAGTAAGGAACCGACTTGAACAATTATATGGTGATGTGAAAAGAATCGAAATATTCGCTCGGGAAGAGTGGAACGGATGGGACCGCTGGGGAAACGAATGCAACAACAGCATTGAAATGATTACGGGCCAGATAAAAGAGGTGAACCATGCAGCGTAATATCCAAATGGTAATGGAGCGCTGGGGCGCTTGGGCAGCAAACAACAGTGAAGACGTTACATGGGCTCATATTGCGGCTGGCTTTAAAGGACTCATACCAGCAAAGACCAAATCCCGCGTTCAGTGCTGTGATGATGACGCGATGGTTATCTGTGGCTGTATGGCCCGACTGAACAAAGGCAATAGTGAGCTTCATGATTTGCTGGTGGACTATTACCTGTTCGGAATGACATTCATGTCGCTGGCAAAAAAGCATAATTGCTCTGATGGTCATATAGGAAAAAAACTACAAAAGGGAGAAGGAATAATTGAAGGAATGCTGATGATGCTTGAAGTGAAACTTGAAATGGATGTCGAGGTGTCATTTATTCCTGAAGGAAAAATTGTTGCGGCTGCATAAAAATAGTTTACGTACGTAAAAATATGAATAAGCTGTTAAGAGTGGTCACTTAGACGCGAACTTAAATATTTCAGAACCTCGCCAATCGGCGGGGTTTTTGCTTTTCGCACTCAGTGTAAGTGAAATATAACCATGTGCTTTCAGGGTGAGTTACTATGCAGATTCCTTTCAAAAGTTGTCTGGAGAGTGGCATGGAATTAACATTTAAGGATCTGAAAGAAAAACGCACTAAACTGGTCGAGGCGCAATGGAAGTTACAGGATAAACTTCAGGAGAAGGCGAGCGAACTACTACGAGAGTATTCAGGTTCTCTTGATCTTACATCTCGTGAGTGGACTGGTTCTGACGGAACAAGATGGCCTTATGTGGACATTGGTATTTGGGAGGAGGAGGGGAAGTTCTTTCCTGTATTAATCCCCCAACTCAATATGGACAGCCGTTACCACTTGAATTTCGTGATTGCAACCACTCTTGATGATTCTCCGCTAACAGGTGGCTACAGGCAGGGCGTAAGCATCTCACTCTGGTATGAGAACTCATCATTTTATGCTGAAGTAGGCTCAGGAGACGACGTCTCCCGTTTTTCTGTCTCATCTCAGCTGGGTGGCTTTTATCAGGTATGCAACGCTATTAAGGCGTTAATTAGCTCTTCTATGGATCGCGCCATGCCAGATATTCCAGCGAATTAATAAAGCATAAACATCTTTCAGGGCTATGCAAATGCATGGCCTTTTCTATATCCCGTTGTGAAATGTTCGTGAGGCATGGGTTGTCAGCCAAAGGATCACCGGGAGACACCCGGCACCACGCATCCATTATTGCATAGCAAAAAGGCTCACAACGGTGGAACTTTTAGCAGGGCGAAAAAAAGCCCGCATTGGGTTGCGGGCATAACAGAGAACAAATAGCTAATATTCAAGTTGTCTTTCATCAACTTGTCAGAAGAATTTAACCTTAAGAAAAATTGATGTAAAGACAATATTGATTTCTGGTTATAGGCTGCGCATTTGCGTGGCCTTTTTCGTATTCAGGCTCACGGGAATCATCCGCTACGTGCTTTGTTGATAAATCCAGCCCGTGAAGCCTGACCCTTTCATCACACACAGCACCCGCTAACTATGCGAGGTGAGGCTATGAAAATGAATGACAAGAACCCTGAATTCTGGGCTGCGGCTTTGACCGGACTCAAAAATGCGTGGCCCCAGATTCTGGGGGCGTCAATGGCCGGACTCATTGCCTATGGTCGTCTGATATATGACGGTGCAACACGAAAAAATAAATGGCTTGAGGGCGTCCTTTGTGGCGCCCTTTCTTTATGCATCACCAGCGCGCTTGATGTGGTTGGCCTTCCTGTATCGATATCACCGTTCGTCGGTGGTGTGATTGGATTCGTCGGCGTAGACAAACTGCGCGAAATCGCTATCAGCGCACTCAAAAAAAGGGCAGGGGTGACCGATGACAACCAGTAATGTTTCCCGCGGTATCCGCAACAATAATCCCGGCAATATCCGCTGGGGTGACGAATGGCAGGGCCTGGCACCCAAAACACAGCGCACCGATAAAGCATTTTGCCAGTTCACCACGCCTGAGTATGGTATCCGGGCGATGATCATCATCCTGCGCAACTACCAGCGCAAGCATGGTCTGAACACTGTAAGCGGCATTATCAAACGCTGGGCCCCGCCAAACGAGAACAATACACAGGCGTATATCAACAGCGTGGCTCAGGCGGCGGGCGTTACCCCCGACCAGCGCATCGATACCAGCGACAGCCGTTTCATGATGAAATTGCTACAGGCAATCATTAAGCACGAGAACGGTAGCCAGCCTTACGGATTCGATACGTTTGTTCGCGCAGTCGAACTGGCGGGGTAATCATGAATATCGCGCTGGTGGAACAATACTGGAAACCACTGGCTCTAATATTGCTGGTGGTAGGCGCGTTTATCACCGGAAATGTCTGGAGTGATCGGGGCTGGGAAAAGAAGTGGGCTGACCGTAATAGCGCGGAATCATCGCGAACAGCGAACGCGCAGACCGCCGCCCGCATGATTGAGCAAGGGCGCATAATTGCCCGTGATGAGGCCGTAAAGGATGCACAAGCGAAAGCTGCTAAATCTGCTGACACTGCTGCTGGTCTGTCTGCCACTGTTAGCAAGCTGCAGCAACAAGCCAAAAAACTCGCTACCAGCCTGGACGCCGCAAAGCACACCGCAGATCTTGCCGCTACCGTCCGAAGCAAAACAACCAACGCCGACGCCAGAATGCTCGCCGACATGCTCGGAGATATTGCAGCAGAAGCTAAACGTTATGCTGGAATCGCTGACGAACGCTATGCCGCCGGGATGACTTGTGAGCGCATTTACGAGTCGGTGAGAGAGTCCAATAACAGCAGGGTTACACGATGAACGCAGAAAACCTAAGTGAAGCGTATTACCTCAATAACGATATAAAATAACTACAGCGTCAGAAAAGCATACTGGAAAGTGGTGCTGGACTTGGTGTGACAATCCAGTCTACCTATCAGGATAATGTCTTTCTTGAGGCCATACGTCCGCATGCAGTGGCTGAACTTGACCGCCGTATCGATGAAAAGAAAGTTGTGCTGGTTAATTTGGGAATTTCCTTCTCTTAATGTGAGTCGTAATAGGGCGGGGAAAACCCCGCCTGAAGCACTTAGAAGCTGCGCGGAGCAGTAGAAAGAATGGATGCCAGCTCTTCCTTCGTTAAATTCCAGCTCCGATTCACAGCGTCAATTTTCTTAAATTCATCAAGCATTGCGTTATAGAGATGTTCTGTATGTGAATGAGTATTGGCGATGGGCTGTTGCTGTTCGGGGAAGCGATCAAATTTCTGATATGCCTCAATGATGCTGAAGTAATCGCATTCATTATTACCGTCGAAACCTGGGAGCTGAATTGCCCCATCATGCACTTTTAGATGATGGTCACGGATTAATTCTTTTTGCTCGCCATCACTAAGTTTCCTGAAAGCATTGGAAAGTCCGCGGTACATATTCAAGACGGCAGTAACAAAATCACGGTCTTCTTTACTTGGTTCGTCAACATCTAATGATGAATATTCTGCCTTGAGAACCCAATCATTACCGGATGACACAGCATATTTAACAAGATGTGGATCAATATCAGTATCGATACCCAAGTGAATGGCAATGTCGCATAACAGAATGGTATTTATTTTATCCTTAATATCCATGAGCTAACCCTCTGAAGTAAAAGAGTAATATCTACACCTGTTAGGTCATGAAGTCTATTGATCTGGCTCACATCTGTAGCAAAACAATTCTATGGAGATTTCAGATGCAGGTCACTTTTGATTTGTGTAAGGGCGTTGCATGCCAGCACTAATTCCTCGCGCCTGTCGCAAGAGAGGTTGTCCTGGCACGACTACGGAGCGCTCTGGTTACTGTGAGCGGCACCGCAATGAAGGCTGGCAACAGCATCAACAGGGTAAGAGTCGGCATGAACGTGGTTACGGTAGCAAGTGGGACATCAAGCGCGCTCGCATTCTGAAGCGTGACAATCATCTGTGTCAGAACTGCCTGCGTACTGGTCGCGCTGTTGCGGCCACAACCGTTGACCATATCAAGGCTAAGGCACATGGGGGTACCGATGACGATTCGAACCTCGAAAGTCTGTGCTGGCCCTGCCACCGCTCGAAAACAGGGCACGAACGATTCAAATGATAGTGATTATCATCAAAAGACGTGGAGGGGAGGGGGAGGTCAAATCCCTGTAGCCGGGCGACCAAAGGACCGCCGCCTAGCCTTTCTTCACATCGCCGCAGGTTAGAAAACTTTTTTTGGGGTCCCCCAGCCGATGATTAATAGGAGTTTTCGATTATGTCAGGACCGCCGAAAACCCCTACCCATCTGCGTTTGGTGAGGGGTAACCCTTCCAAACGACCAATCAACAAAAACGAGCCGCAGCCACCTAAAGGGGTCCCCCCAGTTCCCAAGCATTTCGACAAGCAGGGGAAGTACTGGTTTAAGCGGATGGCCGAAGAACTTGATGCCATTGGCGTCATATCTCAGCTTGATGGGCGAGCCCTTGAGCTGCTTGTGGAAGCGTATACCGAATACAGACATCACTGCGACACGCTGGAGATTGAGGGATATACGTACCGAACTGAAACGCAGACTGGTGACGTCATGATAAAGGCACACCCGGCAGCAATTATGAAAGCCGACGCCTGGAAGAGGCTGCGAGCCATGCTTGGTGAGTTCGGAATGACGCCTGCCAGTCGATCTAAGGTAAGTACAAAAACTCCGGGCGAAGTTGATCTTATTACTGAATTTATGAAAGCGAGGGACTAATGGCTAAAGTTGCCGATGGGATACGTTACGCCGAACGCGTCGTTGCCGGTGAAGTTATCACTTGTGAATTTGTCCGCCTCGCCTGCCAGCGTTTTCTTGATGATCTGAAATACGGTGAGGAACGTGGTATCTATTTCAGCGAGCCCCGCGCACAGCACATCCTCAATTTCTATAAATTCGTGCCTCATGTAAAAGGAGCACTGGCAGGCCAGCCGATTGAGCTGATGGACTGGCATATTTTCATTCTGATCAACATTTTCGGTTTTGTTATCCCACTGGTAAATGAAGAAACAGGCGAAGTCGTGCTGCGTAATGATGGCAGTGGCCGTCCTGTGATGGTCCGCAGGTTTCGCACGGCATATAACGAGGTAGCCCGTAAAAACGCCAAATCGACATTATCCTCTGGCGTTGGTCTCTATATGGCTGGCGCCGATGGTGAGGGCGGGGCAGAGGTTTATTCCGCAGCGACAACGCGGGATCAGGCTCGCATCGTTTTTGAAGATGCGAAAAACATGGTTAAAAAAGCGAAACCCACACTTGGGCGACTGTTTGAATTCAACAAACTGGCGATCTACCAGGAGCAGACAGCATCCAAGTTTGAACCGCTATCTTCTGATGCCAACAATCTTGATGGTCTCAACATCCATTGTGGCATCGTCGACGAACTTCATGCGCATAAAACCCGTGATGTCTGGGACGTTCTGGAGACTGCAACCGGCGCACGATTGCAGTCTCTTCTGTTTGGCATAACGACAGCCGGGTTTAACAAAGAAGGGATTTGTTACGAGCTGCGCGATTATGCCATTAAGGTGCTGCGTGGCTATAACAGCGAAGTGGAAGGCGCGGTGAAGGATGACACCTTTTTCGCCATCATCTTCACCCTGGATAAAGATGATGATCCGTTTGATGAAACGGTGTGGCAAAAGGCTAACCCCGGACTCGGAATCTGTAAGCGCTGGGATGACCTTCGCCGTCTGGCTAAGAAGGCCAAAGAACAAGTTTCCGCCAGGGTTAACTTTTTCACCAAACACATGAATATCTGGGTGACCGCTGAGTCAGCCTGGATGGACATGATCAAGTGGGAAAAATGTGAGTTTATAGCCCCCCGTCATGAGCTGAAAACCTACCCGATGTGGGCTGGCGTGGATCTGGCCCACAAGATTGATATTTGCGCAGCAGTAAAACTCTGGCGGGCAGACAACGGTCACGCGCATGCAGACTTTAAATTCTGGTTACCCGAAGGGCGGCTGGAAAAATGTTCCGCTCAAATGGCGCAGATGTATCGCAAATGGGCGGAGCTTGGGAAGCTGGAACTGACCGATGGTGATGTTATCGATCATGCGCAGATTAAAGCTGATTTTCTGGAATGGATTAGTGGCGAAAACCTGAAGGAAACCGGATTCGACCCGTGGAGCGCAACGCAGTTTAGCCTGGCTCTGGCAGAAGAGGGCGTGCCGCTGGTGGAGGTTCCGCAGACGGTCAGAAACTTTTCTGAGTCAATGAAAGAGGTTGAATCGCTGGTTTACGGCGGGCGTTTTCATCACAGCAATCATCCTGTAATGAACTGGATGATGTCTAATGTCACCGTCAAACCTGACAAAAACGACAATATCTTTCCGAACAAATCCACGCCAGAAGCGAAAATAGACGGGCCTGCCGCCTTGTTTACCGCAATGAGCCGCATGCTTGTAAACGGCGGCGAACAACAGGACAGCCTCTCTGACCATCTGGAAAGTTACGGCGTCCGTTCATTATAAAGAGGCAGTTATGATCCTGATGATTCTCGCCCCGCTGATCGGGGTGATGGGCGCTATTTTGCTTTCGTTTGGTGTATGGATGATTTATCCGCCAGGAGGTTTAATCAGTGCCGGTATGCTTTGCCTTATCTGGTCATGGCTGGTTTCCCGCACGCTTTCGCTGGCCGGGAAAACATTGCGAGGAGGGACTGACTGATGTTTTTCCCCGGAATGTTCAAAAAAAGTGATGCCCCTGTCACTACTGCGGCAGAACTCGCTGAAGCAGTGGGAATGACTTACGACACCTATACAGGGAAAAGGGTAAGCAGCCAGAAAGCCATGCGGCTTACAGCGGTTTTCGGTTGCATCCGTGTTCTTGCTGAGTCGATGGGCATGCTGCCCTGTAACCTGTACAAGATAACCGGAAACAGTAAACAAAAAGCGACTTCCGAAAGGCTGCATAAATTACTGACGATGAAGCCAAATGATTACATGACCCCCCAGGAGTTCTGGGAACTGGTCATTGTCTGTCTTTGTCTTCGCGGTAATTTTTACGCCTACAAAGTTAAAGCGCTTGGCGAGGTGGTGGAGCTTCTTCCCATTGACCCTGGGTGTGTTGAACCAAAGCTTAACAGCCAGTGGCAACCGGTTTACCAGGTAACATTCCCCGATGGCTCAACAGACGTGCTTGGGCAGGATGATATCTGGCATGTCAGAACGCTTACCTTTGACGGGCTGGTGGGGCTGAACCCTATAGCCTATGCAAGAGAAGCAATATCTCTGGGAATGGCAACAGAGGAACATGGGGCGCGGTTGTTCTCAAATGGCGCGGTTACCTCCGGCGTACTCCGCACTGAGCAAACGCTCACTGACGCTGCTTACGCAAGGCTGAAAAAGGATTTTGAGGATCGTCACCTCGGGCTGAGCAACGCGCACCGACCAATGATTCTCGAAATGGGACTGGACTGGAAGTCGATGGCGCTCAATGCGGAAGACAGTCAGTTCCTTGAGACCAGGAAATTCCAGCTGGAGGAAATATGCCGCCTGTTCCGGGTGCCGATGCACATGGTGCAGAACACTGACCGCTCGACGTTTAACAATATTGAAAACCTCGGCATGGGGTTTATCAATTATTCACTCGTTCCGTACATGACCCGCATTGAGCAGCGAATCAACATCGGGCTGGTGAAGGAATCAAAGCAGGGTGTGTACTACGCAAAATTCAATGCCGGCGCATTGCTGCGCGGGGATATGAAGTCGCGATTTGAGGCGTATTCAACAGGCATTAACTGGGGGATTTACTCACCAAATGACTGCCGGGAGCTTGAAGAACTTAACCCACGCGCAGGAGGGGATATTTACCTTACGCCAATGAACATGACGACGAAGCCGTCAGACAGCAGCAAGAACAAAACAACCGAGGAACAACATAATGCCGATGACTAAACAGCGGCTGGATATTCCGCTACAGCTAAAGTCTGTCAGCGACAGCGGGGAGTTTGAAGGCTATGGCTCTGTTTTTGGCGTAAAGGACAGCTTCGATGATGTTGTTGTGCCAGGCGCCTTTTCGGCCTCCCTTCAGGCATGGAAAGAAAAGAATGCTCTCCCTGCATTACTCTGGCAGCACCGTATGGATGAACCCATCGGTATTTACACTGAGATGAAAGAGGATGAGGTTGGCCTTTATGTTAAAGGCCGGTTACTCATTGATGACGACCCCCTTTCGAAACGCGCACACGCCCACATGAAGGCCGGTTCTTTAACCGGCCTTTCTATTGGTTACATGCTGAAAGACTGGGAGTACGACCGTGTTAAGGGCGTGTTCCTTCTTAAAGAGATTGACCTGTGGGAAGTCAGTCTCGTCACGTTTCCGTCGAACGATGAAGCGCGTGTAAGTGATGTCAAAAGCGCATTTTCCCGCGGAGAAATCCCTTCTCAAAAAAGTATTGAACGAGTCCTGCGCGATGTTGGGCTCTCACGCACCCAGGCTAAAGCATTCATGGCCGGGGGTTATAGCTCACTTTCACTGCGTGATGTTGATGAAGTGAGTACCGCACTGGATGCACTGAAAAACATCAAATTTTAATCAGGAGTTAATTATGTCAGTTGACGTTAAAGACGTAGAGCAGGTCGCGCAGGAACTGCAGGCGAAGTTTGATGCGTTCAAAGAAAAGAACGATAAGCGCCTGGAAGCAGTTGAACAGGAAAAGGGCAAGTTAGCGGGGGAGGTTGAAACCTTAAACGGCAAGTTGTCTGAACTGGATGAGCTTAAATCTGCGCTGGAAGAGGAACTGAAGCAGGTTAAACGTCCAGCCGGTGGTCCTCAGAGCAAAGCCGCAAGCGAACATAAAACCGCTTTCATTGGCTTTATGCGTAAGGGTAAAGATGACGGGCTGCGCGAACTTGAACGCAAAGCTCTGCAGGTCGGTGTGGATGAAGATGGTGGCTATGCCGTGCCGGAAGAACTGGATCGAACGATCCTTAATCTTCTGAAAGATGAAGTGGTGATGCGCCAGGAGGCGACAACCATCACAGTCGGCGGCGCTAACTATAAAAAACTGGTTAATCTCGGCGGTACGGCTTCCGGCTGGATTGGTGAAACTGATGCCCGCCCGGAAACCGATGCGTCTAAACTCGGTCAGATTGAGCCGTTCATGGGGGAAATTTACGGTAACCCGCAGGCGACTCAAACCATGCTGGATGATGCCTTTTTCAATGTCGAAGACTGGATCAACAGCGAACTGGCAATTGAGTTTGCAGAGCAGGAAGAAATCGCCTTTACCAGCGGTAACGGGACGAAGAAGCCGAAAGGTTTTCTGGCATACGCTTCCACGCTTGATCCGGACAAGACTCGTGCATTTGGTACTCTCCAGCACATTCTCTCTGGCGCTGCGGCAGGCGTAACGGCTGATGCGATCATCAAACTGGTCTACACGCTGCGTAAAGTGCATCGTAATGGCGCTAAGTTCATGATGAACAACAACAGTCTGTTTGCTATCCGAATCCTGAAAGATTCAGAAGGCAACTACCTGTGGCGTCCTGGTCTGGAACTGGGTCAGCCCTCCTCTCTGGCCGGGTACGGTGTGGCAGAGAACGAACAGATGCCGGATATCGCGGCTGATGCTAAAGCAATTGCATTTGGCAATTTCAAGCGTGGTTACACCATTGTTGACCGCATCGGCACCCGCATTCTTCGTGACCCCTACACCAAAAAACCATTCGTTGGTTTCTACACCACCAAACGAACCGGGGGAATGCTGGTGGATTCTCAGGCCATTAAACTGCTGCAGATCGGCACTGGCGCTTAATTCTCTGGGGCTTCGGCCCCATTCTTATGGAGGTCATGATGCTGCTGAAAAAAGACCTGAAATGGTCACCTGATGGCATTCAGGTCAGAAACATTCCTGCTGGTGAATATGAGGCTGGCACACTTCCTGACCGTGCTCTTGAGGTTGCTTCTCAGATGGGGATTCTCGACGGCACTGAACAGCCTGAAATTGAAACACCAGTTAAGCCTAAAACCAGCAATAAGCGGGGTGAGGGAAAATGAAGCCCTCTGTAAAAGAGCTTCGTTACCAGTGCCGTATCGACAGCGATGATGACACAGAAGATGTGATGTTAACGCTCTACCTCAACGCCTCTCTGAAGCATGCGGAAAAAATGACTAATTGCCGTCTTTATGATAACGCTGTTCCAGACGACGATCCTGATGGACTGGTGATAGAAGATGATATCAAACTGGCCCTGATGCTCCTGGTGTCGCACTGGTATGAAAACAGGGAACCTGTGAGCGGCGACAGCGTTAATACTATCCCGTTCGGCGTCAAATCAATTTTTGAACAGCACCGCAAAGTACCAGGCACGTAGGAGGTGATATGCAGGCAGGACGATTACGGCACAGGGTCACCATTCAGAACTTCACAACCTCCAGAACGCCTTCCGGCCAGCCGGTTGAAAAATGGGAAGATGGGAAAACCATCTCTGCTGAAGTGAAAGGAAGAAGCGGGCGGGAAATGATGGCATCTGGTGCTGAGCATGCTGAAGCAACAATAAGGGTATGGGTGAGATTTAAAAGCGGATCGAGTATTTATGCTACCTCCAGGTTGAAGGTGCTCTCTGGTCCATATAAGGGCCAAACGTTGAATGTGGTAGGGCCGCCCATACCTGACCCTAAAGGGACCCAGCTTGAAATTCTTTGCAAACAGGGGACCGAAAAATGATTGAGACGAGCCTCGATTTTTCTGGGTTAAATGACATAGCAAAAGACCTGGAGGCGCTTAGCCGCGCTGAAAACAACAAGGTTCTGCGTGATGCCACGCGCGCCGGCGCCGAAGTGCTTAAGGAAGAAGTGATCGCCCGTGCACCGGTGCGCACCGGGAAACTGAAAAAAAACGTGGTGGTGGTGACCCAAAAAAGCCGTCGCCGCGGGGAAATTTCTTCCGGCGTCCATATTCGTGGCGTTAACCCGCGCACCGGCAACAGCGATAACACGATGAAGGCGAATAACCCGAGAAACGCCTTTTACTGGCGATTCGTAGAAATGGGCACCGCGAACATGCCTGCACATCCGTTTGTGCGACCCGCTTACGATACGCGCGAGGAAGAGGCCGCCAGCGTCGCCATTGCCAGGATGAGTCAGGCTATTGATGAGGTATTGAGCAAGTGAATGAAGATAATATCTACGCCTTGCTTTCTCCCCTGGCAGAAGGACGGGTATATCCCTATGTTGCGCCATTAGGTAGTGACGGGAAACCGTCGGTCACTCCACCCTGGATTATCTTTTCCATCGTCGATGATGTTTCCGCTGACGTGATGTGTGGCCAGGCAGAGAGCAGGGTTTCCGTTCAGGTCGATGTGTATGCCACAACGATCACTGAATCACGATCTCTGAGAGATTTGGCGCTTGCTTCGCTTAAGTCGTTAAACCCTACAGAGGTGGTAAAAATCCCCGGATACGAGCCATATTATCGGCTATACCGTGCCACCCTGGATTTTAAAGTTACACCTTGATAAATCATTCACCCAACGAACCCGCTTAATGGCGGGTTTTCTTTTACCAGGAGACAGCTATGTCTGCACTTTATGAAAAATCGCAGCTGACGAAGATCCTTATTTCCTCTGCGCCAGCCACCAAAGAAACGATGGATACCGCAACCTTCCTCGATCTGAGTTGCACCATCAAAGAAATTCAGTTCACTGGTGGCCAGAAGCAGGATATCGACGTAACCACGCTTTGCTCTACCGAGCAGGAGAACATCAACGGCCTGCCTTCTCCGTCAGAAATCTCTCTGTCCGGCAACTTCTACAAAAACCCGGCGCAGGACGCCTTGCGTGAAGCGTATGACAACGATACGACCTACGCTTTCCAGGTTATCTTCCCGTCCGGCAAGGGCTTTAAGTTCCTGGCTGAAATCCGCCAGCACACCTGGTCTTCCGGTACCAACGGCGTAGTTGCGGCAACGTTCTCCCTGCGCCTGAAAGGTAAGCCTGAAAACATCGAGTCTGGCTCCTGAGAGGTCGCATGAAGAATATTAAAAATCTCGCCCTGGCTAAGATGTCGGGATTTCGTCATAAGACGGTCGCCGTTCCTGAGTGGGAGGGCGTCAAAGTGGTTCTGCGTGAGCCGTCAGGTGAAGCCTGGCTGCGCTGGCAGGAGGTGGTGAAAGCGGGTACTGATGATGAAAATGTGTCGGTATCGGAAAAGGCACACCGTAATCTTTGCGCTGACGTGGTGCTCTTCATTGACGTTCTGTGTGACACCGATAAGCAGCCGGTATTCAGCGTAGACGAAGAAGAGCAGGTGCGTGAAATCTACGGCCCCGTCCATTCACGCCTGCTCAAACAGGCGCTTGACCTGATCAACAATGCGGACGAAGCGCGGGAAAAGTCTCAACCCCCGGCGTAAAGTTTCTGATGTCGCTTGCGCTCCGGATGGGGCGCACGCTCTCAGAGCTTCGGCAGAATATGACGGCAAGCGAGCTTCTGATGTGGATTGAGTACGACAGGCAAAGTCCGGTTGGCGATATCCGTGGCGACATTCAGGCCGCCCAGCTCGTCTCTGCTATCTACGGCTCGCAGGGGGCAAAAGTACCGCTGGACGATGCGATCCTGCGATGGGGTGGCGATCAGCAATCAGAACCGAAGGACCCGTTTGCAGGGCTTGAGGCGGCGCTAACTGCTGCAACTCAGTGACATTTTGCTACATACATAATATTATCCCTCTTTAACTGGAGGGATTATGGTGAAAATTTTAATACTCATAATATTTCTGATTGCGGGTTGTACTGGTGATACAAGGAACGATATAAAGAATAATAAAAAACTTTCTTTCTCATCAAGCAGAAGTGCAGATGACGTAAGTGGTTGTATACTAGATAAACTAGATTTTTTAATACCAGAAAAACTTGTTACCAATAACTTAGTTGATGGGGAAGGTTTGGAGATTTATATTGGTGCGATTCAGTTCTCCCGCATGAAGTATTTTCATAGGGTAGAGATTAAAAAAAACAATAGTCAATCTTTAATCTCTTATCAACGTTCTGAAACTGACTTCGTACCAATTTCTGAAAAGGAAGTTTTGGAAATAATCAAAGAATGCAAATGAAATTAATTATCCCATTATGATAACCCGCCTCGGCGGGTTTTTTTTCGCCTGGAGAAATGTGATGGCAACATTACGTGAATTGATTATTAAAATTTCCGCTAACTCGCAATCATTCCAGACGGAAATTTCCCGCGCCTCACGAATGGGGCAGGATTATTACCGCACTATGCAGAATGGTGGTCGGCAGGCCGCTGCTGCTGCCAGAGAGAGCGAAAGGGCGCTCTCTGATTTGACTGCCGGATTTGCATCTGCTGGAAGGGCTGCCGCCGCAGCTACGGCAGCTTTTGCAACGGGTAAAATTGTGCAGATTGCTGATGAGTGGAACTCCGTAAACGCTCGCCTTAAACAGGCATCATCTTCTGCTGATGATTTTGCCGCTTCACAGCGTCAGTTAATGGAAATCAGCCAAAGAACCGGCACGGCATTTTCAGATAACGCAAACCTTTTTTCCCGCGCAGCAGCCTCAATGCGCGAGTACGGTTATAGCTCTGACGAAGTTCTGAAAATTACAGAAGCTGTCTCTACCGGCCTCAAACTTTCTGGGGCTAACACCCAGGAAGCGAGTTCTGTTATCACTCAATTCAGCCAGGCGCTCGCACAAGGCGTTCTTCGTGGTGAAGAATTTAATGCCGTTAACGAAGCCGGTGATCGGGTAATCCGCGCTCTGGCTGCGGGAATGGGTGTAGCCCGTAAAGACCTCAAGAGCATGGCTGACCAGGGACAGCTTACGATCGATAAGGTTGTCCCAGCTTTAATGAGCCAGTTAGGAGCATTGCAGGGCGAATTTGCCAGCATGCCACAAACGGTTTCTGGATCCCTTCAAAAAGTAACTAACTCATTCATGGCCTGGGTGGGCGGTGTAAACCAGGCAACCGGTGCTACTGATGCGTTGTCTGGCGGATTGGATAATGTTGCCCAGACGCTTGATTCTTTTACTTCATCAGCAGTGAGCGGCGCGCTTAGTGACGTTGCTGACAATATGTCAACAATTACAACAGTCGCTGGGGCGCTTGTTGGCGTGGGACTGGCACGCTACCTAAGCGGAGTTGTAACCAGTGCCACGAGTGCAACAGGTGCGCTAATTTCAGCTGCGAAATCAGAGGTTGCCCTTGCAGTCGCGCAGGATAAAGCGGCGCAGTCTGCTGTTGCGGCTTCCAGGGCTGAAGTTTATCGGGCTCAGCAAGCAGTACAGAGTTCAAGAAGTGCAGATGTTCAGGCGGCTCAGCAAGAAAAGGTCGCGGCGGCTGAAGCAAAGGTCACTGCGGCCCATACCAGACTGACTACCGCTCTTGCCAGTGGTACAGCTACGGAAAAGGTGCGAGCCAGAACAGCACTTGAACGCGCGCAGGCAGGGCTGGTAGCAGCTAAAAATGCCGACGCTCAGGCTGTCGCTGAAAGGCGTCTGGCTGCCGCTCAGGCTGCTTTAAACCGTAACATCTCAAATCGTGTTTCGACTCAAAGCAATCTCAATAGCGTAACATCTGTCGGCACTCGCCTGATGAGTGGTGCGCTTGGCCTGATTGGCGGCGTGCCGGGTCTGGTGATGCTGGGAGCAGGAGCCTGGTATGCGATGTATCAGAATCAGGAGCAGGCTCGGCGTTCGGCGCAGGAATACGCCACCACGATTGATGAAGTCAGTAAAAAGTCGAAGGCAATGTCTTTACCTGAAGCTTCAGACAATGCTGAGAAAACGCGCGCAGCATTGAATGAGCAGAACAGGCTGATAGATGAACAAAAGAGCAAGATAGAAAATCTGAAAGAGCAGATAGCTGGTTATCAGTCAGTGATCAGTAATCCCGGTCCAACGACCAGCGGTGGTTTCATGATTAACCACCTGACATCTTTGGATACCGTGAACCGTGGACTGGCTACAGCCACTGAACAGTTATCTGTTGAGCAGGAAAGGCTTGCCCAGATGCAGGAGAAATCTGCCTCTATCCAACAGGTTCTTGAAGGTCTTGAGCATCGGCGTGTGACGCTAATTCGGGAGGAGGCAGCGAATCAGAACCGGGCTTATCAATCACTTCTGTTGATGAATGGGCAGCACGATGAACTTAATCGATTACTCGGCCTGGGTAACCAACTCCTTATGGCGCGTCAGGGGCTGGCTAACGTCCCGCTCAGACTTCCGCAGGCCGATCTCGACAAAAAGCAAACCGATGCCCTCGAAAAGAGCCGCCGGGATCTGGAGTTGTCACGCCTGAAGGGTGAAGCAAAAGAGCGCCTGCGACTGAGTTATGCAGCCGATGACCTGGGGTTAACCAGTGATCCGCAATTCCAGACAGGCCGTCAGGAGTTGATTAATAACGGTCTTGCTGAATGGCGGAATAATGAGGCCAACAAACCTAAGGCGAAGGGTGGTAAAACCGAAGGCGAGAAAACCGAGGATGTGTATAAGCGCCTTATCAAGCAGCAAAAAGAGCAGATTGCTCTGCAAGGCCAGAATACTGAACTGGCGAAGGTTAAATACCAGGTCAGCCAGGGCGAACTTGCTTCTCTGACAGAAGCCCAGAAAAAGACGGTATTGCAGAATGCTGCGCTGATTGACCAGGTTAAATTACGTGAGCAACTGCGAAATTACGAAGCCAACCTTGCTGACAGTAACGCCAGCGCCCGCGCAGCCAATGAAGCGCAACTGCTGGGCTACGGGCAGGGCTCCAGGTTCCGTGAAAGACTTCAGGAGCAGTTCAATCTGCGTAAGGAGTTCGAGCAAAAGAATACCGATCTTCTCCGCCAGCGTCAGGCTGGTGAAATCGACGAGACGTTCTATCAGCAGGGACTGGCACTTAATAAGCGCTATCTCGATGAGCGCCTGCGCGACCAGGAGGGATATTACGCAGCTTCTGATGCGCAGCGTGACGACTGGATGACGGGACTGTCTGAGGGTTATGCGAACTGGGTGGACGAAGCTACTGATTATTCTTCCATGGCCGCTGACGGCATGAAGCAGGCCATGGGTGGCGCGGTCACCACGATCACCGACATGCTCAATGGCAACGTTGACAGCTGGAAGGACTGGGGCGTCAGCGTACTGAAGATTATCCAGAACGTCCTGGTGAATATGGCTGTTGCTAATGGCGTTAGCTCAATTGGTTCACTGTTCAGTTTTGGTGCCTCGTCAGCCGCTACCGCCAGCAGCGGTACCGCTATTCAGAATGCTGGCGCGAACTTTACCTTTAATGCGAAGGGTAATGTTTACGACTCTCCGTCCCTGAGCGCTTACAGCAATGGCGTTTTTCAGACGCCTCAGCTGTTTGCTTTTGCCAAAGGTGCAGGGGTTTTTGCCGAAGCTGGTCCGGAAGCCATTATGCCGCTTACGCGCGCCGCTGATGGTTCGCTGGGCGTTCGGGCAGTTGGTACTCCGCAGGTCTCCGGCGGTGTGCCTTCAGTTAACTTCGGCGATATCAATATTCAGGGTGGATCACCACAGGCAGCAAGTCAGGGAACCGCCGGCGCCGCTGGCAGACAACTGAAAGATGCCATCACTGGTGTCATTAACGAACAGGCCAGCATGCCGGGCTCGCCTCTGTGGCGATTAATCAAGGGAGTTTAACCATGGCAGTCGAAACCTTCAGCTGGTGCCCAAAGGTTGCCTCTCAGGTTGATACAAGTTTTCGTACCCGAAAGGCGCAGTTTGGCGATGGCTATACACAGGTGGCCGGGGACGGCATCAACCCGGTAACACCTCAGTGGAGCGTGAGCTTTACCGGCGACGAGGCTTACATTCAGGCCATTAAAAACTTTCTGAACAGACATACAGGGTGGAAGTCATTTATCTGGAAGCCGCCGCTTGAGCCTTCAGGTTTATGGCGCGCGGAATCCTTCCAGATATCTACCCACGGCAACAAAAAATACACCCTCAGCAGCACATTCATACAGGCATACCATCCATGAGTATTTCATCTGATGTCCAGAAACTGGAGCCGGGTAAGCGCGTCCGCCTGATCGAGGTGGACGGCTCAGCGTTCGGTGCGGGTATTCTTCGCTTTCACAACGAGACAATCCCGCATACCGAGGCGGAAATCATCGCCGCAGGCGGCGACGAGTCAAAACTTGAGCCGAAGTCGGTGTGGTGGCAGGGGCAGGAGTATGGCGCGTGGCCGTATGAACTGACCGGCATATCTGTCAGCAGTGACGGCCAGAGTTCACGGCCGTCACTCACTGTTGCAAACATCAGCGGTACGATTGGCGCGCTGTGCCGCAGGTTTCAGGGGATGGCTAAAGCAAAGGTGATCATCCATGACACCTTCGCTCACTATCTGGACGCAAGAAATTTTCCTGGCGGGAACCCGACTGCGAATCCCAACGAGGAGCGCAAACAGGTTTATTACATCGACCGTAAATCAGGGTCAGACGATGAAACCGTAGAGTTTGAGCTTTCCAGTCCAGCCGATCTGCGCGGGCAACTCATTCCGACCCGGCAAATTCAGCCAATGTGCACGTGGTGCATGCGGGGCTGGTACAAAACCGGGAACGGCTGCACCTACGCCGGGCAAAACGGCTGGTTCGATAAAGACGGCAATCGGGTGGACGATCCTTCACAGGATGTTTGCTCCGGATTGCTGTCAACGGGCTGTAAACCTCGCTTCGGAGAGAATGAACAGCTGGATTATGGCGGGTTCCCCGGCGCTTCACTTCTGAGAGGATAATCATGCGCGACAAAACAGTTAGCGCCATTCTGGTGCATGCCGCCGCATCCTTCCCCGAGGAGTGCTGTGGCGTGGTTATTCAGAAGGGGCGGGTGGAGAAATACATCCCCTGCAAAAATAATGCTGAGTCGCCGACTGAGCAATTTGAACTTAATCCTGAGGATTATGCGGCCGCCGAGGAGCAGGGCACTGTGGTGGCGATCGTCCACAGCCATCCCGGCGACGGGGCAACAACTCAGCCGAGCGAGCTCGACATGCTGATGTGTGATGCCACGGAACTGCCCTGGATTATTGCATCGTGGCCGGAGGGCGACATTCGCACCGTCATGCCTCGCGGAGACCGTCCCCTCACAGGGCGCCAGTTTGTACTCGGGTATGCAGACTGCTGGTCTCTCATCATGGACTATTTCCGCATCGAGCACGGCATTGAACTGCCCAACTACAGCGTAGATCGCCACTGGTGGGAGCAGGGTGAAAACCTCTATATGGATAACTGGCAGGAATGCGGTTTCCGTGAGTACGACGGTCCCGCTCAGCCAGGTGACATGGTTATCATGCAGGTTCAGTCCACCGTCCCGAACCATGCCGGGATTTTGCTTGATGGCAACATGCTACTGCATCATATGTATGGCCAGCTAAGCCAGCGTATTCCCTACGGTGGCTATTACCGTGACCGTACCATCAAAATTCTGCGTTATAAGGATTTGATGTAATGGAAAGAAAAACCGTTATCAAACTCAGCGGCTCAATGGCTCAGCGATTTGGCAGGACGCATCGCCGCGCACTAACGTCTGCCAGCGAAGTGTTCAGGGCGCTTTCTAACACCATTGACGGCTTTGATGCTTATCTGCGTGAAGCTCGGGCAAAGGGACTGGATTTTGTTATTTTCCGGGATCGTCGCAATATCGGGCACGAAGAGTTTGAACTCCTGGGACCGGGTGATGAGTTAAGAATAATCCCTGTGATAAGGGGTAGTAAAAGAGCTGGAGTTTTCCAGGCGTTGCTCGGAACGGCTCTGGTCGCTGCTGCCATATGGATGCCGGGAGTTAGTATCGCAGCAAGTAACATCATGTTTCCCGTTGGTGCCGCAATGGCCGTTGGTGGTGTAGTGCAAATGCTCTCTCCTCAGGTTTCAGGCCTGCGAATGCGTCAGGAACCTGATAACAAACCCTCCTATGCGTTTGGTGGGCCAGTTAACACAACAGCATCTGGCAATCCCGTCCCCCTGCTTTATGGGCAACGCGAAATTGGCGGCGCAATTATATCCGCCGGGGTTTATGCAGAAGATCAGCAATAAACCAAACCACGTACTATAAGCCACCTGACGGTGGCTTTTTTTATGGACGCGATATGACGACGACAATCATCAAAGGCCGCGGTAAAGGTGGCAGCAATCAGACCAGAACGCCCGTGGAAGCACCGGACAGCATTCAGTCCATTGCGAGGGCAAAGGTGCTGATTGCTCTTGGAGAGGGTGAGTTCGCTGGCGGACTTGATGGTAAAAACATTTTTCTTGGTGACTCTTCTTCATACACGCCCCTTCAGAACGCCGACGGAAGTTATAACTTCAATAATGTAAAATATGAGTTCCGTTCCGGTACTCAGGACCAGGACTACATTCAGGGCTTCCCCGGCATTGAAAACGAGATTCAGGTTTCATACGAGCTGAAACAGGCCGTGCCGTACGTTCGCGCGGTATCCAACACGCAGCTCTCTGCGCTGCGAATTCGCCTGGGATGGCCAACTCTTTTACTCCAGAAAAACAACGGCGATAAAGTCGGCACCCGCGTTGAGTATGCTATCGATCTGTCGGTCGATGGTGGGCCGTATGAAACGGTGATTAACGGTGCTGTTGATGACAAAACCACGTCGCTTTATGAGCGCAGCCACCGCGTCAATCTTCCAAAAGCCTCGACTGGATGGCAGTTGCGGGTTCGCAGAATCACGCCGGATTCCACGAGCGTGAATGTCGTGGACATCATGCGCGTTGTGGCCGTTACTGAAATTATTGACGCCAAACTTCGCTACGTTAACACAGCTCTGCTGTATGTAGAGTTTGACGCAAAGCAGTTCCCCAATGGCATTCCTCAGGTTGTGTGCAATCCGAAAGGGCGAATCATCCGTGTACCTGACACGTATGATCCTGAAACCCGTACTTACTCTGGTACATGGGAGGGCGTATTTAAATGGGCATGGACGGATAATCCAGCCTGGATATATTACGACATCATCCTGAACGAGCGTTTCGGGCTGGGTCAAAGAATCGACGCGACTCAGATAGACAAATGGGAGCTATATCGCATCGCTCAGTATTGCGATCAGCCGGTACCAGACGGCAGGGGCGGCAGCGGGACGGAGCCTCGCTTTCGTTGTAACGTTTATATTCAGGACCGTAATGACGCCTGGACCGTACTTCGTGATCTGGCGGGTATATTTCGCGGCATGGCGTACTGGGGCGACAACAAGATGTATGTCCTCGCCGATATGCCCCGCGATGTGTGGCACATCTATAACCACTCCAGTGTTGTTGAAGGAAAATTTACCTTTGCAGACCCGAGTGAAACCACCCGAAATACCGCCGCGCTAGTGAACTGGTCAGATCCAGCTAACCACTATAAGGACACGCCTGAGCCAGTTTACGATAACGATCTGGCCATGCGCTTCGATTATCGTCAGCTTGAAATGACCGCAATCGGCTGCACAAGGCAGTCAGAGGCAAACCGGCGCGGGCGCTGGGCGCTGCTTACTAACGGTATCGGCGAGGTGGTGACCTTCAGCACGGGCATGGATGTCCCCCCTGTCGGGGAGGTGATCGGCGTGGCTGCCAACGAGCTGGCCGGAAGAACCATTGGCGGCAGAGTGAGTGCGGTTAACGGTCGCAACATAACTCTCGATCGCGCTGCTGATGTGAAAGCGGGGAACAGGCTGTTTTTGAATCTGCCATCAGGCATAGCTCAGGCCAGAACCGTTCAGGCCGTTAACGGAAACACAGTCACTGTAACCACATCCTACAGCGAAACGCCTGAGGCTGAATGTAACTGGGGTGTTGATTCTGACGATCTGTTTATTGCGCTTTTTCGTGTTACGGGAACGCGGGATAACAATGATGGCACTTTCGAAGTCACCGGAACGACATACAACCCTGACATCTATCCTGCCGTTGACACCGGAGCAAGACTGGACGAGCGTCCTATCAGTGTCATTCCTCCGGGTGTTCAGACTCCTCCAGGAAATATTGTCGTAGACAGTTACTCTACGGTTAACCAGAACATTGCGATTACCACTATGCGCGTCGCTTGGGATGCTGTTCAGGGTGCAGTTGCGTACGAGGCGGAATGGCGGCGTGACAGCGGAAACTGGGTAACCGTGCCCCGAACGTCTTCTCTCGGCTTTGAAGTGCAGGGTATCTACTCGGGTCGCTATCTGGTCCGCGTTAGGGCGGTGAACACCAGCGACGTTTCATCAGTCTGGGCGATATCATCAGAAGTAAATCTTACAGGCAAGGTGGGAAATCCACCGAAACCTGTCGGCTTTGCGACAACTCCGATCAACTGGGGGATTCGCCTGAACTGGGGATTCCCGGCTAACACCGGGGACACGCTGAAAACGGAAATTCAGTACACCGCGAACAGTGATTTCTCGAATCCTCTGTTGCTGTCGGATGTGCCTTATCCGTCTGCCGAATACACCCAACTGGGTTTAAAAGCGGGGCAGGAATTCTGGTACCGCGCGCAACTGGTAGACAGAACGGGTAATGAATCAGGCTGGACCGACTGGGTTCGTGGAGAATCTAATGCGAATGCTGACGACTACCTGGGCGATATTGCAGATGACTTTCTCACATCTGCCGACGGTGACCGCCTGACAGGCGACATTGATACCAACCTCGAAGCCGCATTGCAGAATGCGCTGGCCAACCATGGAACAGTTGAGCACCAGTGGGCGCAGTACGGTGAAGTACGTGCGGATATTCTGGTGGTCAAAACGACCATTGCACAGGTCGATAAGGCCATGGCTGAAATGTCCACGCAGGTGCAGGCGCAGTTCAATGATGTGACTGCCGCGCTGGAAGATAAGCTCACCGCCGTGGTTGATGCGACCGGGGCATCTGCAATTTACACCCTTAAAACCGGAGTTCGAATAAACGGTGTGATGTATAACGCCGGGATGTCGATCGCGGTGCTGGCGGAAGCGGGTAAGCCGGTAGTCACCCGCGTCGGATTTAACGCTAATCAGTTCGTCCTGATGAGTGGTAGTGGCAACACGCAATATTCACCGTTTGCGGTGGTCAATGGTCAGGTATTTATCAGCGATGCGTTTATTCAGGATGGCAGCATTACCAATGCCAAAATTGGTAATTTTATCCAGTCGAATAACTTCGTTGCGGGTTCAGCAGGCTGGCGCATTGATAAAAATGGAAACGCTGAATTACATGGCAAACTTTACGCTGACAGTGGCCAGTTTGCATTTAATGGCACCAATAACACTGTCGTCATCAACGGGAATGGGCTGACGGTCAATTTGTCCGGTGGTGGTCGGGTTGTAGTCGGGAGGTGGTGATATGCCGGAGGGGATATTAATCGACTATAACGATGGACGTCCGGTGATGGCAATTACTGCGGGGCTGCGAGCCCCGAGTTTTTGTACATCGTTCTCGGGCTGGTCATCCCAGTTCATGCAGTATCCGGTCAATACGCCACTTGTTGCAGGTTCACAGGTTATCGTGGTGCCAACCAACCCCATTTACATCTATTCCTATGCTGAATTTGATGTGGCCATTATGACCGGCGTCACCCGCAACGGTAATTCCGGGGTAATCATCGGGGCTGAGACAATCGGAGGGAAAAGCATTGTCCCCGACTGGTCAGGCTACGTTATGGAGCTGCTCCCTGCGGCGACGTATAACGAAGGATTACTGGTTTCAAACTCGACTGACTTCACCGCCATATCTAATCAGGCTGCGCTGATGACCTGCGCCTGGTCGGGACGCATTATGGTTAACGGCAGCGCGCCGCTTCCGGTCAGCGGTATTCCTTTTGGCAAATGGGATAACCCGAATGTGTCGGTGGGGTTTGACGGCGGCAGTATCATCGTGCGCGACATTTCCTACACAGGGCGGGATGACGTGGCCGGCACGGCGACGATTGACCTGGTGATATTCAATCAGACCGCACCTGTCGGTGGCGACGGTATCACGATGACCAACGCCGCAGGCCAGGTGACATTCTCCACGCTGAAACGCCCCTTTGTATATGACCGACAAATCCAGATCACCGATGCCTTCCAGGATATAGGCGGCGGGTTCTGCCAGATAGTCTATACCGGCGTGCAGGTGCGTATGAGTGGTGGATGGGGAAATATCAGAACCAAAGGCGTGGTCATGTCTGGCGGCAGCGTCAGGTCAGCCTACAACAAAGTGTTTGCAAACCGTAATTCCGGTTCATGGGATATGACCCGAAACAGAAATATCGCCATGCCCATTCTTATTATTCCTAACATGTACTGAGGAAAAACTATGTCAGCAGGAACCTTAACCCTGACGAATAACTCTGCTGCGGTCGCTGGCAGCGGGACCGCGTTTACCACCGAGGTGGCGGCCGGAGATTTTATTGTTGTTACGGTCGGTGGTGTTCCCTATACGCTTCCGGTTAAGTCCGTGGAAAGTGGTACAGCGTTGATGCTGGTCAGCAATTACACCGGGCCAACCCAATCTGGCGCGGCCTGGTCAGCTGTTCCTCGTATTGCGCTGAATATGGTTACCGCGGCGCTGGTGGCTCAAAGCGCGGAGGCACTGCGCGGACTGAACTACGACAAACAGAACTGGCAACTGTTATTCTCTGCGAACGGCAATATTACTGTCAGGCTTCCTGACAATTCGGAGTTTACCGGACCATCATGGAAAAGCATTATTGAGCAGGTCAATAATGCGTTGTTGAAAAGCCAGGCCCTGGCCGATCTGCCTGATAAAAATGCGGCCCGCGATAATCTCACTTTGGGAAACTCTCAGGATGTTACATTCGGTAGTGTTCTTGGCTCCCGTGGCGTCAATTCGGTGGCGGGTGGGTCAGGTACAGGCGTCAAAAGCACTGAAGGCGTCAAGAAGGATATTTTACTGACGTCGAATAACGTTGATGGTGAACAGGGCTGGATGATGAACCAGTTGCAGGGATGGATGGGGAATTCGTTCTACCAGTTTGGCGGGATACGAGGCGCGGGAAATTATCTTGATGCCATTGCTTTAATCGCAAGTAGTTTTGGCTCAGGTGCAGTCACATACCGTTTCAACTTTCTTTCTGGTTATGGCGGAGTTGTACAATCACCACGCGGTTTTTGGGGTTCGTGCCAACATGGGGGCTGGGGGGATGTTGACGGCCCCTGGACCACACCTTACTGGTCGTCCATTATTGGTGGAAACGATGAGGGTTGGGCACCAATTGTTTCTGGGGGGTCTTCATCAACAGGAGGATATAGCACCCGATTGTCGCTTGGTATCATTGCCACGGGGGCCAACTCTTGGCCCCACGGAGTCTTACATTTTATGGGCGATGCCAGATTTCACAGGATGTTCAGATTCAATCCTCAGTCTGGTGATATCACTACTGATGTATGGAACGAATCCGGGTCAGGCTGGCAGGGATCGTTCGTGTTCGCCAAGAATGCGACGTCAGACCGCGATCTCAAAGAAGATATTCAATATCGGGACGGGAAAGACAGTTTCGACCGTGTCATGCAGTGGTTGCCGACCATGTTTAAGTATAAGGGGTCGGATACACAGCGTTTTGGCCTTATTGCCCAGGATCTGACTAAAGTTGATCCGCAGTACGTAAAGATAGTGCCTGGTGGACCTGTTTTTGAGGACGTTGTTGGTGTGGATGAGTCCGGTAACGAATATGTTGACCATCAGATTGAGGTTGGTCTCAAAGACGATACCCTTGCCCTTGATAATAATGTCATTATGGCCGATATGGCCTGCGCTATGGTTTATATGGGCAGAGCGATGAAGGAACAGATGTCTGAACTCAATTCCCTGAAGAATGTGATTGAGACGCTGAAAGGTAGCCAGCAAAATTGACGGTTGCCGCAACCACGCCGTATGCAAGAGCATGATTGCGGCCGACTGGCGAACGTTCGATAGTGCGAGTATTGAATGATTGCCAGTCACGGCGGATTGTACTTAAGTAATATGACGGTTCAAGGCGTTTAATCTGAAACCAGCCACATATCAGCCTCTTCAAACATTTCCTGAACAGTACGGCTTATCTGTTCCTTTTCATGCTTGCTGGCGTCAGTGTTGATCGCCGGCAATGTCATCATCGGTTTTACCCGGACATCAGCATCCGGAAAAATCCGGTGAACCCTCTTACTCAATTCGCCCAGAATGATATCTTTTGCACCAGGCAGACCATCAAAATTCCTTTTGTCATAAACGAGTTCCACGAACATTGATTATTACTCCTTTACTGGATGGATATACAGTATTTATACTGTGTTTTTACCCGGTATTCAAGAGAGGGCATAAACATGGGCTTTCCTTCACCTGCGGCAGATTATGTTGAAACACGAATCTCCCTCGATCAGCAACTAATCAGCCAGCCCGCAGCGACTTATTTCATGCGGGCATCGCGTTCACATTTCAGGGAAGGAATACTCCAGGGGGCGTTGCTTGTTGTGGATGCATCACTTACTGCCTGCGATGGTTCACTGCTGATATGCGCAATCGACGGGGAATTCAGGATCAAGCGATATCGGACTCATCCTCAGCCGCACCTGGTTAATCTGGATAACGGGAGAAGGGAAGCGCTGCCAGCAGATGATGATGGTTACAGTTCTGCACCCGCTGTATTTGGAGTGATCACGTACATCATTAATGATGCCAGGAATGCGGAGTTTGATGACTGCCCGGTGATGTAACGATTTTAGAGAGCCAAGGAACGGCTTCAAAATGTGTGTACATATTTGAGTACATAAAGATAAAATAAATTGCAAATAAACTCTTATTATTTAGTTATTTACAATTTTATATAACTATATCCATTTAACTAAGGGGACGAAGCGGCACGAGTATAGCGTTTTTTACTCACAACGGTAAGCCTCAGGCCGCCCAACTGCTCAAACCGTCACCATTCAAGCCTGTTTTTTCTGGTTTTTCTGCTTTTGCTCATCCCGCCTGGCTTGTAACCTGGCTTCTTCTTTGCGTTTATTGCTCATATCATTGCGGATCTGCGCGTGGCTCATCAGCGCGAAGATAAACGTCCCGCCACAGATATTCCCGGCGAGCGTAGGGAGAGCAAAGGGCCAGAAGAAATCACTCCAGTGCAGCGTACCATTAAAGACCAAGTAGAGAATTTCCACCGAACCGACGACGATGTGCGTGGTATCGCCCAGCGCAATCAGCCAGGTCATCAGAATAATAACCACAATCTTTGCCGCCCCGGCGGCGGGAAACATCCATACCATTGTGGCAATTAACCAGCCGGAAATGATGGCGTTGGAAAACATCTCCGTTGGCGTGTTTTTCATCACATCCATGCCGATTTTGACAAAAGCATCGCGGGTTTCTTCATCAAAAATCGGCATATGCTCAAACGCCCATGCCGCAACCCCGGTGCCAATAATATTACCTAGCAGAACCACACTCCACAGGCGCATCAGCAGGCCAAAATTGCCGAGCGTAGGGTTTTGCATTACCGGCAGGACGGCGGTGACGGTATTTTCGGTAAACAGTTGCTGGCGGGCCATAATGACAATTATAAAGCCGAAGGTATAACCGAGGTTCTCCAGCAAAAATCCCCCAGGCGCACCTTCCAGTTGCACATGAAAAATTCCTTTAGCCAGTAGCGAGGCGCCCATCGACAGTCCCGCAGCGATGGCTGACCACAGTAGCGCCATCGCGTCGCGCTCCATTTCTTTCTCCCCATCCTGGCGGATATGTTCATGGATCGCCATGGCGCGGGAGGGGAGTCTGTCCTCATCGACCTCAATCTTTTTACCCTCTAGCTTTTCGTCACTGTCGACCTGAAGTTCGTCGCTGTGCCGATCAATCTTTTCGTTCTCAATGTCATTCATAGCCGAATCCTGAATTAGCACGTATTGCTAAAGCGTAGCGGCTTTTGCCCGAAAATCAGCGGGAGAAAGTCTGAGATAGCAAAAATGGTAACGTTTGTTTTTATTGGGGTAGCTAGAATAGAGCCGCCGCGGAGTACGCATTACCAGGCTATGATCAAATCAGTAACACAGGGTATATAGACATCATTTGACGTGCTGTTACAATCGCTCACATCTAAACAGGCGGATACGTCATCGTTCCGTCATGGATGGCAATCAGCGATAGCCATAATACACAGGGAGACACTTATGAAGCTTCGCCTGTCGGCGCTTGCGCTGGGAACCACACTTTTGGTGGGGTGTGCGAGCTCTGGTACTGAACAGCAGGGGCGTTCGGACCCATTCGAAGGGTTCAACCGCACCATGTACAACTTCAACTTTAATGTTTTAGATCCATACGTTGTTCGACCGGTGGCAGTTGCCTGGCGTGATTATGTCCCGCAGCCGGCGCGTAACGGTTTGAGCAATTTTACCGGCAACCTTGAAGAGCCGGCCGTTATGGTCAACTACTTCCTGCAAGGCGACCCCTATCAGGGTATGGTGCACTTCACCCGTTTCTTCCTGAACACCCTGTTAGGTATGGGCGGATTTATCGACGTGGCGGGTATGGCTAATCCGAAGTTACAGCGCGTTGAACCACACCGTTTTGGTAGTACGTTAGGCCACTATGACGTTGGTTATGGACCGTATATGCAGCTTCCATTCTACGGCAGCTTCACGCTGCGTGATGATGGCGGCGACATGGTGGATACGCTGTATCCGGTACTGTCCTGGCTGACCTGGCCGTTGTCGATAGGTAAATGGACGGTTGAAGGGATTGAAACCCGCGCGCAACTGCTTGATTCCGACGGTCTGCTGCGTCAATCTTCCGACCCTTACATCATGGTGCGAGAAGCTTACTTCCAGCGTCATGACTTTATTGCGAACGGTGGGAAACTCAAACCAGAAGAAAACCCGAACGCGAAAGATATTCAGGACGATTTAAAAGAGATCGATTCTGAGTAAGGAAGGATGAAAATAAAAAGGTGAGCTAAAAAGCTCACCTTTTTTATATCTGAAGAAAATCAGAATGCGTAGTTGAAGTTGGTACCGAACAGCCAGGCTTTACCTTCAGAATCGAAAGTATACGGGCCTTCTTTGACGGTCACTTTCTGGCCGTGCATATAAGAAACGCCTACGTCAATGGACGCGTCATCATTGAAGGCGTAAGTGGTACCCGCACTCAGCCACAGACGGTCCTGGTCCGGAATGGAGATGGAACGCTTGCTCGCAGGAACCGGGCTATCGTCATAGGCGATACCGGTACGGAAGGTCCAGCTTTTATCCATGTAATAAGTCGTACCCAGCGCGATGCGGTAAGAATCTTTGAAGCCTTCTTCTTTATAGAACAGCGTCTGCCCGTTGGTGCCGGTTGCTTTCAGTTCCTGGAACTGACTCCAACTGGTGTAAGCCATGCTGTAGTGAATAGCCCACTGTGGTGCAACGCGGTTGTAACCCGACAGTTCCCACATTTCCGGCAGGTTAAGCGTCAGAGAACCTGGGACGGTGGCGTTGGTGGTTCCCCAAGGGAACGCCGTGCCTGCGCCAGGTAACGCGTTGGCCTGGGTGCGGATGCCGCTCTTGTAATCGCCATCGAAGTCGATTTTGACTTCAGAACGATACGTTAAACCGTAGCGGTTATTTTTATCCAGCTCGTACAAAATACCAGCGTTCCAGCCGTAACCCCATTCGTCACCTTTCAGGCTGGCAATTTTCTGGCTGACTTTTGGCAATGCAGCAGTTTGTTCACCGGAATAACGCTCAATTTTTGCATCGGCATAGACGGCATTAAAACCAACGCCAAAGCTCCAGCTATCATTCAGACGGTAGGCACCGCTCAGGTTCAGGTTGACCGTTTTAAGATCAGTCTTCCCGCCGTATTCGCCGACGATGTAGTTATCGTTAAATTCGGTTGCCAGGCCATAGTTTGACGTGACAGAAGCCCCCCAACCAAACTGTTCGTTGATCGGCATCACGAAGTGAGCATTGGGAACCCACGCCGTAGGCGCGATGTTGTCCGCATCGGTGCTGCGACCGGTGTATGGTGATTTACCGGAAATATTCACGTCTGGATCGATATACACCGCACCCGCTGAAAAAGTAGGGCGGTCAAACATCATAATCAGCGCCGGGTTACGACTGGCGTTACCTGCATCATCTGCAATAGCGCCTTCACCCGAATATGCCCGGCCAAGGCCAGAGGAAGAAAATTCGTTTAACTGAAAGCCTGCAGACCAGGCCTGTGTGGAGATAATTGCCACTGCGACTGCGAGAGCAGACTTTGTAAACAGGGTTTTCTGGCTCATGACCATAACCTCATTGATTTATTTTTATACAAACAATGTTACATACCGTAACAGGAGCGCGAAGTGTAGGGTCTGAGGTACAACTTAGAAATCAGACCAGTGCCGAGAGTATAGGTCTGACCAGCTGAAATGTTGCAAGTATGTTTATAAATATTTTCAATTCTGATCTCGGAAACGCGATCCAGCTGGCAAAATTGCGGGTATGCACACTCACCTGTTTGGGTGATTTTTGTTTTAGATCATTTTTAAGTGTGATTTCGGTCACTTATCCCATTTCATACAATTAACGACTGGAGAGGCGAATAAGGGGAGCGTAAAATATCCCCATCGTTTATCTGGCACCACAGGTGCGAATACAGAGGAAATCTACAATGAGTAAATGCAGTGCTGATGAAACCCCGGTTTGCTGCTGTATGGATGTTGGCACCATCATGGACAACTCCGATTGCACCGCGTCATACAGCCGTGTGTTCGCGAATCGTGCAGAGGCAGAAGAAACGCTGGCCGCTCTGACTGAGAAGGCGCGTGGCGTGGAATCTGAGCCTTGCCAAATCACCTCGACCTTTACTGAAGAGTCTGAAGGTGTGCGTCTGGATATCGACTTTGTTTTTGCCTGTGAAGCTGAAACGCTGATCTTCCAACTGGGTCTGCGTTAATCCCTTCTTTAAAAGCCCTTGTTACCCGGTAGCAAGGGCTTTTTCGTCACTGTCAGTGATTATTCACTGTGTCTTAGCTCCCACTTTCTTTTCTCCCTGCTTGGCTAAATGTAAAAAATTGGTTAAGACTGTGATCAGGTCAGACCACTTATTTTTATTTTTTACAGGGGAGTGTTATGAGTCAGGCTTTACCGCTGGTTACCCGCCAGGGCGATCGCATCGCCATCGTAAGCGGATTGCGTACGCCATTTGCCCGCCAGGCAACCGCGTTTCATGGCATTCCCGCCGTAGATTTGGGGAAAATGGTCGTTGGCGAGCTGCTGGCGCGCAGCGAAATTTCTGCTGATGTGATTGAGCAACTGGTCTTTGGCCAGGTGGTGCAAATGCCCGAAGCCCCAAATATTGCTCGTGAAATCGTGCTGGGAACCGGGATGAATGTGCACACCGATGCCTACAGCGTAAGCCGAGCCTGCGCCACCAGTTTCCAGGCGGTGGCGAATGTCGCGGAAAGCCTGATGGCGGGGACTATTCGCGCAGGAATTGCCGGCGGTGCGGACTCCTCGTCAGTTCTGCCTATTGGCGTTAGCAAAAAGTTGGCGCGGGTGCTGGTGGATGTCAATAAGGCCCGGACCACCGGTCAGCGTCTTAAACTTTTCTCCCGACTGCGCTTACGTGACCTGATGCCCGTACCGCCAGCCGTCGCCGAGTATTCCACCGGTTTACGCATGGGGGATACGGCCGAGCAAATGGCCAAAACTTATGGGATTACGCGAGAGCAACAGGATGCCCTGGCGCACCGTTCTCATCAGCGCGCCGCTCAGGCGTGGTCTGAAGGAAAACTGGCAGATGAGGTGATGACCACCTACGCGCCACCTTTCAAAGATCCTTTTTCAGAAGATAACAATATTCGCGGCAACTCTACGCTGGCCGATTACGCCAAACTGCGTCCGGCCTTTGACCGAAAGCACGGCACCGTTACCGCGGCGAACAGTACCCCGCTAACGGACGGCGCAGCCGCCGTGATTATGATGACGGAATCGCGTGCGAAAGAGTTGGGGCTGGTGCCGCTGGGATACCTGCGTAGTTTTGCCTTTACCGCCATCGATGTCTGGCAGGACATGCTGTTGGGGCCGGCGTGGTCAACGCCGCTTGCCCTGGAGAGAGCGGGTCTGACCATGGCTGATTTAACCCTGATCGATATGCATGAAGCATTTGCCGCACAAACGCTGGCGAATCTTCAACTGCTGGGTAGCGAACGTTTTGCCCGCGAAGTGCTGGGCAGGGCGCATGCCACGGGCGAGGTCGATGACAGTAAATTTAACGTGCTGGGCGGATCGATTGCCTATGGACACCCCTTCGCCGCCACCGGTGCTCGCATGATCACCCAAACTCTCCATGAGTTACGACGTCGTGGTGGTGGTTTTGGTTTAGTGACAGCCTGTGCAGCAGGTGGTCTGGGTGCGGCAATGGTTCTGGAGGCGGAATAATGGAAATGACATCGGCTTTTACACTAAACGTACGTCTGGATAACGTCGCTGTTGTCACCATTGATGTGCCCGGAGAGAAAATGAATACCCTGAAGGCGGAATTTGCCTCCCAGGTTCGGGTCATTCTGAAACAAATTCGCGATAACAAAGCATTACGCGGCGTGGTGTTCATTTCGGCGAAACCCGATAATTTCATTGCCGGGGCGGATATCAACATGATTGGTCGCTGTCGCAGCGCGCAGGAAGCTGAAACGCTGGCACGCCAGGGGCAGCAGATTATGGCGGAAATAAACGCCTTGCCGATCCCCGTTATCGCCGCAATTCATGGCGCCTGTCTCGGCGGTGGCCTTGAGATGGCGCTGGCGTGCCACAATCGTATTTGTACCGATGATGCTAAAACCGTACTGGGTTTACCGGAAGTGCAGCTTGGTCTGCTGCCCGGCTCTGGCGGTACCCAGCGGTTGCCCCGTCTGATTGGCGTCAGTACCGCGCTGGATATGATCCTCACCGGAAAACAACTACGCGCAAAACAGGCGCTGAAAGTGGGTTTAGTGGATGAAGTTGTACCGCATACCATTTTGCTGGAAGCGGCCGTAGAACTGGCCAAAAAGGACAGTCCCGCACACCGAACTCTGCCGGTGCGAGAGCGTGTGCTAGCGGGGCCGCTGGGGCGGGCGCTGTTATTCCGCATGGCCAGTAAAAAGACGGCGCAAAAAACGCAGGGCAACTACCCTGCAACAGAACGTATCCTTGAGGTCATCGAAACCGGCCTGGCGCAAGGCAGCAGCAGCGGTTACGACGCCGAAGCCCGCGCGTTTGGCGAACTGGCGATGACATCTCAGTCTCAGGCGCTGCGGCACATCTTTTTTGCCAACACCGATGTGAAAAAGGATCCCGGAAGTGATGTGAAGCCCGGCCCGCTAAACAGTGTAGGCATTTTGGGCGGCGGTCTGATGGGGGGCGGTATTGCCTATGTGACGGCCTGTAAAGGCGGCTTGCCAGTGCGTATCAAAGATATAAATGCCAAGGGAATCAACCACGCGCTGAAGTACAGCTGGGATCAGCTTGAAACGAAGGTTCGCCGCCGTCATATCAAAGCCAGCGAGCGTGATAAACAGCTGGCGCTGATTTCGGGATCAACCGATTACCGTGGCTTCGCTCATCGCGACCTGGTTATTGAAGCCGTATTTGAAGATCTGGCGTTAAAACAACAGATGGTGGCAGAAGTTGAGCAAAATTGCGCATCTCATACCATTTTTGCCTCTAACACCTCATCTTTGCCAATTGGCGATATTGCGGCGAACGCTGCCAGGCCTCAACAAGTAATTGGTTTGCACTTCTTTAGCCCGGTGGAAAAAATGCCGCTGGTCGAGGTTATCCCGCATGCCACGACCTCTGAGCAGACAATTGCCACAACCGTTAAACTGGCGAAAAAGCAGGGCAAAACTCCGATAGTGGTCAGAGATAAGGCCGGATTTTATGTTAACCGCATTTTAGCACCATACATTAACGAAGCTATTCGTATGCTGACCGAAGGCGAGCGGGTTGAAGCCATTGACGCCGCGCTGGTTAAGTTTGGTTTTCCGGTCGGGCCAATCCAACTTTTGGATGAGGTCGGAATTGATACGGGCACTAAAATTATACCAGTGCTTGAGGCTGCATATGGAGAACGTTTTAGCGCGCCTGCAAATGTTGTTGCTTCAATTTTGAATGACGATCGCAAAGGTAGAAAAAATGGTCGGGGTTTCTATCTTTATGGAGCGAAAGGGCGTAAAAGCAAAAAACAGGTCGACCCTGCAATTTATACGCTTATTGGCGTCCAGGGTCAGGGCCGACTCACCGCCGCGCAGATAGCCGAGCGGAGCGTCATGTTAATGCTCAATGAAGCAGCACGCTGTTTTGATGAGAAGATTATCCGCAGCGCGCGTGATGGCGATATCGGCGCTGTATTTGGTATTGGTTTTCCGCCCTTCCTCGGCGGCCCGTTCCGGTATATGGATTCGCTCGGCGCGGGTGAAGTGGTTGCTGCTCTGCAACGACTGACCACGCAATACGGCTCGCGGTTTATGCCGTGTGAGCAGTTATTGCAGATGGCGGAACGTGGTGAAAGATTCTGGAGTAATGAGGAAACTGACCTGAATTCATGAGGTCAAAGGTAGGATGAATCCGCACTGAATGTATGGGTCGCGCTCAAAATGTAAACAGAGATTGACTATACTTACGCCGTTGAGGTAAAAAACAGCGTTTCATTCGGTGAATGGATAAGGCACAATGCCGGCCACCACATCGTTACCACGGTCAATAGGGGCTGTGGATAAAGGTGTCGGTGATTCTGGTTAACAAAAGCGGTGCACTATGCAAGTTTTTATCATGCGTCACGGCGACGCAGCCCTCGATGCCGCCAGTGATTCGGTTCGTCCCTTAACCTCCTGTGGTTGTGACGAATCTCGCCTGATGGCGAACTGGCTGAAAGGTCAAAAAGTGGATATCGAACGTGTTCTGGTGAGCCCGTTCCTACGAGCCGAACAAACGCTGGATGTGGTGGGGGAGTGTATGAACCTGCCAACCGGTGTGGATGTTTTGCCGGAGCTGACTCCCTGCGGCGATGTCGGTCTGGTCAGCGCCTATTTACAGGCTCTGGCCAATGAAGGTATCGCCACGGTGCTGGTCATTTCTCACTTACCTTTAGTGGGGTATCTGGTGTCTGAACTTTGCCCAGGCGAAACACCGCCGATGTTTACCACATCAGCGATAGCCAGCGTAACGCTTGATGAGAGCGGGAAGGGTACTTTTAACTGGCAGATGAGCCCGTGTAACCTGAAAATGGCAAAAGCGATTTAAAAAGCCTGGAATCGGATAAGGCACAGCCATCATCCGGAAAATCAAAGAGCCGCAAATGCGGCTCTTTCTGTTTTTCTGCATCAGGGAAGTTCGGGTGGTTGCCACTCTTCCACTTCAATCAGCAGCAGCAGCGCGGCGTCGCCACCGTACTCTTTTGGCGCTTGATGAAAGGCCATCACGTGCGGATGCTGCGCCAACCAGAGCGGTGTTTGCTGCTTAAGAATATGTTTTCCGTGGCCATGCATCACGCAGGCGCAAAACACATGCTCACGACGACAGGCGGCAATCAGCGCGCCTAACTCCTGTTTGGCCTGCTGCTGGGTCAGCCCGTGCAGATCGAGAAACAGCTCCGGGGAGTAATCGCCACGGCGCATTTTCTTCAGTTCGAAATGGCTGACGTCGGCACGCAGATATCTTACCGGGCCGTCCGTATTCAGCAGCGGCTGAAACTCGTCCGAGAAATAGTGACTGGCATCAGCTTGTTCCTGCAGCAGCCTTTTAACCGGAACCTCGGTAATTTTTTTACGTAGAGGTCGGTGAACAATGGTGTCCTGTTTAATTTTACGCGTGCCGGTCATCAGCTGGCGAAACAGCGTCTGATCCTCCTCGCTGAGCGATGTTTTCTTTTTCATTCGAGAGTCTCATCTTTTATTTTTCGTTAGTTTAACCCGACTCGGCGGGCATCCGATCGCTTAAAACGCAATTTTCGCGCTCAGGCCCTGTGTGAATGCTGATTTATCGCCGTCTTCGTGGCAAACTAGCCGCCGAAATTAATACGAGCATGCCCTGGAGGAATACGTGGATAAAATTTTCGTCGATGAAGCAGTGAGTGAACTGCATACCATTCAGGACATGTTGCGTTGGGCGGTCAGCCGTTTTAGCGCGGCGAACATCTGGTATGGCCATGGCACGGATAACCCATGGGACGAGGCCGTACAACTGGTGCTGCCGTCACTTTATCTGCCGCTGGATATTCCAGAAGATATGCGTACCGCGCGTCTGACTTCCAGCGAGCGCCATCGCATTGTTGAACGCGTGATTCGCCGCGTCAACGAGCGCATTCCGGTCGCTTATTTGACCAACAAAGCCTGGTTCTGCGGACATGAGTTTTATGTTGATGAACGCGTGCTGGTGCCACGTTCACCGATTGGCGAGCTTATTAATAACCGCTTTGCGGGCCTTATCAATGAGCAGCCGCAGCATATCCTGGATATGTGTACCGGCAGCGGCTGTATTGCCATTGCCTGCGCCTATGCTTTCCCGGAGGCCGAAGTGGATGCGGTGGATATTTCCACAGACGCGCTGGCGGTGACCGAACACAATATTGAAGAGCACGGCCTGATCCATCATGTTACGCCGATCCGTTCCGATCTGTTCCGCGATCTGCTGAAAGTCCAGTATGACCTGATTGTGACCAATCCGCCGTATGTCGATGCGGAAGATATGTCCGATCTGCCAAACGAATATCGTCATGAACCTGAGCTGGGTCTGGCGTCCGGCAGCGATGGACTAAAACTTACCCGTCGCATTCTGGGTAACGCTCCGGACTACCTGTCAGATAACGGTATTCTGATTTGTGAAGTCGGAAACAGCATGGTACATCTGATAGAGCAATACTCGGATGTACCGTTCACCTGGCTGGAGTTCGACAACGGCGGTGAAGGTGTATTCATGCTGACCAAAGAGCAGTTAGTTGCTGCTCGCGAGCACTTCAGCATTTATAAAGACTAAATACACGCGCACATACACAACACTCATAACGGAGCCGTGATGGCAGGAAACACAATTGGGCAACTCTTTCGCGTAACCACTTTCGGTGAATCACACGGGCTGGCGCTCGGTTGTATTGTCGATGGTGTTCCGCCGGGCATTTCTCTGACAGAAGCTGACCTGCAGCACGATCTCGACAGACGCCGTCCGGGCACATCGCGCTACACTACGCAGCGTCGTGAGCCGGATCAGGTGAAAATCCTCTCCGGTGTGTTCGAGGGCGTTACCACCGGCACCAGCATTGGCCTGTTGATCGAAAATACCGATCAGCGTTCACAGGATTACGGCGCGATTAAGGACGTTTTTCGTCCAGGACACGCCGACTATACCTATGAGCAGAAATATGGCCTGCGTGACTACCGTGGCGGCGGACGCTCATCCGCACGTGAAACGGCGATGCGCGTTGCGGCCGGAGCGATTGCCAAAAAATATCTGGCGGAAAAGTTCGGCGTTGAAATTCGCGGCTGTCTGACGCAGATGGGTGATATTCCGCTGGAGATCAAAGACTGGTCCCAGGTGGAACTTAACCCGTTCTTTTGTCCAGATCCGGATAAACTCGAGGCGCTGGACGAACTGATGCGTGGGCTGAAGAAAGAGGGCGACTCCATCGGAGCGAAGGTGACCGTGGTTGCAAGCGGCGTACCAGCGGGTCTCGGCGAACCTGTATTTGACCGCCTGGATGCTGATGTCGCTCACGCGCTGATGAGCATTAACGCCGTTAAAGGCGTTGAGATTGGCGACGGTTTTGACGTTGTTGCACTGCGCGGCAGCCAGAACCGTGATGAAATCACCAAAGAAGGTTTCCAGAGTAATCATGCGGGCGGCATTCTTGGTGGGATCAGCAGTGGGCAACAAATCATTGCTCATATGGCGCTGAAACCGACCTCGAGCATTACCGTTCCAGGGCGCACTATTAATCGCTTTGGTGAAGAAGTCGAAATGATCACCAAAGGTCGTCACGATCCGTGTGTTGGGATCCGCGCCGTGCCAATCGCCGAAGCGATGCTGGCGATCGTGTTGATGGATCACCTGCTGCGTCAGCGGGCGCAAAATGCGGACGTGAAGACCGATATTCCACGCTGGTAAGAGATGAAAAAAACGGCACTTGCGGCGCTGGCTCTGTTTGCCAGCACCGCCTGTCTGGCGGCGACGCCCTGGCAGAAAATTACCCATCCGGTTGCAGGCAGCGCGCAGTCTATCGGCGCATTCTCCAATGGCTGTATTGTTGGCGCAGATACGCTGCCTGTACAGTCAGAACACTATCAGGTGATGCGCACCGATCAGCGCCGTTACTTTGGCCATCCGGATCTGGTGATGTTTATCCAGCGTCTGAGTAATCAGGCCAACAATCTGGGGCTGGGTACGGTGTTAATCGGCGATATGGGCATGCCGGCCGGTGGGCGATTCAATGGCGGTCACGCCAGCCACCAGACGGGACTGGATGTAGATATTTTCCTGCAACTGCCGAAAACCCGCTGGACCCAGTCGCAACTGCTGCGGCCGCAGGCGTTAGATCTGGTCTCACAGGATGGCAAACGTGTCGTGCCGTCACTCTGGAAGCCGGAGATTTTCAGCCTGATCAGGCTGGCGGCAAAAGATAATGAAGTCACGCGTATTTTCGTGAATCCGGCGATTAAGCAGCAACTTTGTCTGGATGCAGGGACCGATAGGGACTGGTTGCGTAAAGTGCGGCCATGGTTCCAGCATCGTGCGCATATGCACGTACGGTTGCGTTGTCCTGCCGACAGTCTTGAGTGCGAAGATCAACCGTTACCACCACCGGGTGACGGCTGCGGCGCGGAGCTGCAAAGCTGGTTCGAACCTCCGAAACCTGGAACCACCAAGCCTGAGAAGAAGACACCGCCGCCGTTGCCGCCTTCCTGCCAGGCGCTACTGGACGAGCATGTACTCTAATGGATCATTTCGCCTCTCTGTTTATGGTGTCGCCACTGCTGTTAGGTGTGCTTTTTTTCGTGGCGATGCTGGCAGGTTTTATTGATTCTCTGGCCGGAGGCGGTGGTTTACTCACTATCCCGGCATTGATGGCGGCCGGAATGCCACCCGCGCAAGCGCTGGCCACCAATAAGCTACAGGCCTGTGGAGGATCTATCTCTTCCTCCCTCTATTTTATTCGCCGGGGCGTGGTTAATCTGGCGGATCAGAAGCTCAATATCTTCATGACTTTTATCGGCTCAATGAGCGGCGCGCTGTTGGTTCAGCACGTGCAGTCAGATATTCTGCGCCAGATCCTGCCGGTTCTGGTTATCTGTATTGGCCTTTACTTTCTGTTGATGCCGAAAGTGGGGGAGGAGGACCGACAGCGTCGGTTGCATGGGTTGCCTTTCGCGCTGGTGGCCGGGGGCTGCGTCGGCTTTTATGATGGCTTTTTTGGTCCGGCTGCGGGGTCGTTCTACGCGCTGGCCTTTGTCATGCTGTGCGGCTACAACCTGGCGAAATCGACGGCCCACGCCAAAGTATTAAATGCCACATCGAATATCGGTGGGCTGTTGCTGTTTGCCCTCGGCGGCAAAGTGATTTGGGCGACCGGATTTGTGATGCTCATTGGCCAGTTTATTGGCGCACGGATGCGCTCACGGCTGGTGCTCAGTAAAGGACAAAAACTCATTCGGCCAATGATCGTCATTGTCTCCGCCGTGATGAGCGCCAAGCTACTTTATGATAATCATGGACAGGAGATTCTCCACTGGCTGGGGATGAACTAATGAATAATACCCATCACTACGAACAGTTAATTGAGATTTTTAACGGCTGCTTTGCCGATGAATTTAATACCCGTCTGATTAAAGGCGATGACGAACCGATCTATCTTCCTGCGGATGCGGAATTACCGTATCACCGTATCGTTTTTGCGCATGGCTATTACGCCAGCGCGTTACACGAAATTTCACACTGGTGCATCGCCGGTAAGGCGCGGCGTGAACTGGTCGACTTCGGTTACTGGTACTGTCCGGACGGACGCGACGCGAAGACGCAATGCCAGTTTGAAGATGTGGAAGTGAAGCCGCAGGCGTTTGACTGGCTGTTTTGCATGGCGGCGGGCTACCCGTTTAACGTCAGTTGCGACAACCTTGAAGGGGACTTTGAACCGGATCGCGTGGTATTCCAGCGCCGTGTCCATGCTCAGGTGATGGAGTACCTGGAAAAGGGGATCCCTGAACGTCCGGCGCGCTTCATTAACGCGTTACAGAATTATTATCACACGCCTGAACTTAAGGCGGAACAATTCCCGTGGCCCGAAGCGCTCAACTGAAGTCGCTGCCACGTTTACAATGAGGAAAGAAGATGATCGCGGAGTTTGAATCACGCATTCTGGCATTAATCGACGATATGGTAGAGCACGCCAGCGATGATGAGTTGTTTGCCAGTGGCTATTTGCGTGGACACCTGACGCTGGCCGTGGCCGAACTGGACGCTGGCGAGGACCATTCCGCTGAGGCATTGTACGCCAATGTGACCAGCAGCCTGGAAAAAGCCATCAGCGCAGGCGAACTATCGCCGCGTGACCAGGCGTTAGTGAAAGAAATGTGGGACACTCTGTTCCAGAAGGCTACTGCACAATAATTGCGGTAAATTGTGCCGGATGGCGACGCTCTGGTGTCTTATCCGGCCTACCTTGTTGGGGTGTTTGTAGGCCTGATAAGCGTAGCGTCATCAGGCCATCCTTTTATTTCACCGCTTTACCCTTCAATAACTTCCTGACCCACAGACGATTTGGATTTAGCGCCGCCAGCGTGCTGGCATCCATGGGAATCGGTTCATTGCTCATTTGCGAAGCCAGAATTTCTGCACACAGCGGGGCAGTACACAGCCCGCGCGATCCCAGCGCGCCCAGCATAAATAAATCGGAATAAACCGGCGCGCTTACGGCGTGCTCTTTGTCTGCAGCAAGTGTGGTGTACTGGCTGAGCGTGGCGTCATAGTCCGCGACGTTGCCGACCATTGGCATGTGATCGCGCGTGGCGCAGCGCACCCCGCAGCGGGCGGCATTGTCACTAACGTCTACCTCTTTTGCCCACATAGCGTTCGGGAAGCAGTCGATTAAGCGTTGACGGTTTTGTTGCTGATCGTCCTCGCGATACGCTGTCTCTTCACTCCCACGATGATAGCTGGCGCCAATGCAGTGCTGCTGATTTTGCGGGTTGTGCGGCGTGAGGTAGCCGTCATAGCACAGCACCTGACGTAGCGCTGAAAGTGCAGGTGTGGTGGGAATATGACTCACCTGACCGCCCACGGAGTACACCGGTAGCGGCTGCGTTTGCTCAAAGCCGCTAATGCGATGACCGTTAGCCAGAACGACTGCTGCGTGAGAGGTGGTTTCTCCACTGGAAAACTGCAATTGCCAGTTTGCTGTCTGGCGAGTCAGTGAGGCCAGCGTATGTTGGTAGCGGGTGCGTAATCCCAGGGTTGTTGCATAGTCCAGTACCGCGGCGGTTAACTGCGCCGGGTATAGCCATCCTCCGGCCGGATACTGAATCCCGCCGCATCCGGTTTCCACACCTGTTGTTTGTAAAACCTGCTGTGCGTCAACCCCGACTGCGAGCGCTGCGGGCAGTTCAAGGGACAGCATCTGGGTGATTTTTTGCTGGCTTTTCTCATCCCACGCGAGTTGCGTCACGCCGCACCAGTCATGCGCGAACTCAACGGGGAGGGCGTCATACAGTCGACGGGCGAAGGTAAACGCAGTGGGGAAAAAGAGATTAATGGCCGCGTCATGTTTGCTAAGTAGGGGGTAGAGCGCCCCCTGGCGATTACCGGAGGCGCCCCCGGCAGGTTTATCGTCGGCGCAATACAGCGTGACCTGCCAGCCGCGGCGCAATAACGCCAGTGACAGCAATGCGCTGGCAATTCCTCCACCAATAATGGCGGCTTCGCGCTTATCTGTTCCCGTACGCGCAAACCATGGCGCCGAGGACGTGAGCGCCTGAGTCTGTTCCATCACGCCACAGAGCATTTCGCGTTTGCGCCCAAAGCCTTTACATTTTTGCATTGTAAACCCGGCTTCCTGCAACCCCCGACGTACAAAGCCTGCCGAGGTAAAGGTTGCCAGCGTCCCGCCGGGACGAGCCAGTCGGGCCATCGCGTTAAACAGCGTTGGCGTCCACATATCCGGGTTTTTTGCCGGTGCGAAACCGTCCAGGAACCAGGCGTCCACCTTTTGATTCAGAGAGTCATCCAGAGTACTGGTCAGTTCGTTAATATCGCCAAACCACAGATCCAGCGTGACGCGCCCATCATCAAGCAGCAGGCGATGACATCCCGCCAGCGGCAGCGGCCATTGTTCTTGCAGTGCCGTGGCCCACGGGGCAAGTTCTGGCCAGTGCTGGTGGGCTAAGGTGAGATCTTCACGCGTCAGCGGATATTTTTCAAAGCTGATGAAATGTAATCTTTCCAGGGTAGCTTCAGGGTGGGTATCGCGAAAATCGGCAAATGCCTGCCAGAGCGTGAGGAAGTTAAGTCCAGTGCCAAACCCGCTTTCTGCCACCACGAAGAGGGGACGTGAATGCGCAGGGAATCGTTGTGCGAGATGGTTACCGCCGAGAAAGACGTAACGTGTCTCTTCCAGCCCGTTATCATTAGAAAAATAGACATCGTCAAAATCTCGGGAAACAGGTGTACCCTCAGCGTTGAATTCAAGGTTGGCAGGTTGTATAGCGTATTGTTTCACGTAAGTTACTCGTCTGACAGGCTGTGCCCCGATCTTAGCGATGAGTGCCTGGCTGCGCAAATTTCCACATAAAATGGCTGATCGGACTTGTTCGGCGTACAAGTGTACGCTATTGTGCCTCTCGAAACTTTAAAATAGTGCGACTTACAGAGGTATTGAATGAAACGTGCAGTGATTACTGGCTTGGGCATCGTTTCCAGCATCGGTAATAACCAGCAGGAAGTCCTGGCATCTCTGCGTGAAGGACGTTCAGGGATCACTTTCTCTCAGGAGCTGAAGGACTCCGGCATGCGTAGCCACGTTTGGGGCAACGTAAAACTGGATACCACTGGCCTCATTGACCGCAAAGTAGTGCGCTTCATGAGCGACGCATCCATCTATGCATTCCTATCAATGGAGCAGGCAGTGGCTGATGCCGGCCTGGCTGCAGAAGATTACCAGAACAACCCGCGCGTTGGCCTGATTGCAGGTTCCGGCGGCGGCTCCCCACGTTTTCAGGTGTTTGGCGCTGACGCAATGCGTAGCCCACGTGGTCTGAAAGCGGTTGGCCCGTATGTGGTCACCAAAGCGATGGCGTCCGGCGTTTCTGCCTGCCTCGCAACGCCGTTCAAAATCCACGGCGTAAACTACTCCATCAGCTCTGCCTGTGCGACATCTGCGCACTGCATCGGTAACGCGGTAGAACAAATTCAGTTGGGCAAACAGGATATCGTTTTTGCTGGCGGCGGCGAAGAGCTGTGCTGGGAAATGGCGTGTGAATTCGATGCAATGGGCGCGCTGTCTACCAAATACAACGACGATCCGTCAAAAGCTTCCCGTACCTATGACGCAAACCGCGACGGTTTCGTTATTGCTGGCGGCGGCGGTATGGTCGTGGTTGAAGAACTGGAGCACGCTCTGGCACGTGGCGCGCACATCTATGCGGAAATCGTCGGTTACGGCGCAACGTCCGATGGCGCAGACATGGTTGCTCCGTCTGGCGAAGGCGCAGTACGTTGCATGCAGATGGCGATGCACGGTGTAGACACGCCGATCGACTACCTGAACTCTCACGGTACCTCAACTCCGGTAGGCGACGTGAAAGAACTGGGCGCAATCCGCGAAGTGTTTGGCAACAACAGCCCGGCAATCTCCGCAACCAAAGCGATGACAGGTCACTCACTGGGCGCGGCTGGCGTGCAGGAAGCTATCTACTCTCTGCTGATGCTGGAACATGGCTTTATCGCGCCAAGCATCAACATTGAAGAGCTGGATGAGCAGGCGGCAGGTCTGAATATCGTGACCAAACCGACCGAGCAGGCGCTGACCACCGTGATGTCCAACAGCTTCGGCTTTGGCGGCACCAACGCTACGCTGGTTATGCGTAAGCTGAAGGCGTAAGTCTCCGCTTGAATACGAAAAAAGGGAGCCGACAGGCTCCCTTTTTACCGTGTTTACTTCGGCATTTTTTCGTATTCCGGCGCGATCTCAGCGGACCATGCTCTGGCTCGCGTAATCTCTCCGGCATTGTAAATGGGCTGCTCGTAATGACGACCCGCGTCCCGGACACGATAAATTTTCCACCGTCCTTCCTCCCAACGGGTATAAACCTCCAGTTGAATAGGGGCTGACTCAGTGCCTAACTGCAGGTTCAGTTTTTCACCGCCGAGGAATGGCTGCGCCTGTCCAACCCGCAACAGCGGGATCCATGCCGGTGCGTAATCCTGCACATACATAAAGTAGTCCGCTTGCACGATCTCCTGCTCATAAAGCATATCAATTAGCGCCAGACGCCCGATAACCTCTTTGGCGACATAGCGTTGCAGTAATGCTGATGTTTCGCGGGGCGCATCCGGATCCTGAGTGTAGTTTTTCATCCACGAAAGATAGAACTGTTTCACATCCTGCGTGCTGTCACGGTGAGAAGGGGTACAGCCACAAATCAGCAGGATGAGAACAATCAGTGGAAAGGCTTTCATTACTTCTTCCTGTAAATGGTGTATGACGGCTTTGCGATCCGATAACCTGGACCGGCCCACATGTCTCGCTGTTTGAAGTCGGAATACCAGTCATGACCGTCATATATCGCCATGTGACCGCTCGGGTTTCCATTAGCATAAGGTTGAATGATGATGACATCCCCTTCGCGCGGCTCTTCAAGCGCGCCAATGGCGCTGAAACCGGCGTTTTTCAGCATCGGACCATAATCTTTGGCATGGTAAGTGCGCCCAAGAGTAACGCCGCCTGCCTGAACAGCTTTGCGGGTATATTCCGCACAGCGCCCTTGTGAATGTGAACTCGCGTGCGATTTGGCGTAATTGACCGCCACCTTTTTATCCCAACTCATAACGACTCCTGTTAATAACATACGTAATAGCAATTACGTGATGCTTTAACAGTATTTACGCAATTGGAAATGGCAAATAGTGCTATTAATATTCTCAATATATTAAGCTGGGATATTTATTAATTTATATGCTCGATAAATTACGAGTGATCTATTTAATATTCAGTATTACTTGTTTTATCCTCTGGCTGCTGGTGTGGATAGCGTGACGGCCAAATCACGTCTGGCGAGGTTTCGAGCGCCTGCGCAATGATCTGTTCCGCTCTGGGCCAGCTTCGGGTAAATACATTGCGCAGTGAATCGGGTGATAATCCAGCCGCGCGAGAAAGATCTCTGAGCGTGATTCCTTTTTTTTCCAGTGCACTTTTAATATCTGCACGATGCCAGTCTTGGCTTTTGTGTTCCATTCTGTAATCCTAAGGAAATGTGTTATCGGCGCCGATATTTTTCAGGGTATAAACCAGAGAAACAAAAGAATGTAACTTTCTTTTTTGTCACTGGAATATTGCCAGAATAAAACTGAAATTTCGCGCAAAAGAAAAAATATTTTTTATTCCACAGGCAGAAAGGAAAGAAACTAATGGCAAAAGAGTGGTTCACGGTAAAGGAATGTCTTGAATTGCCGGGGTTTCCAGGAAGCGCGCCTGCGGTTCGTTCCCGTTTAAACATGTACAGTGAAGGCAAAGAGGGCGTGAAGCGCAAACGTGTTAAATCAAAGGCTGAGGAGTTCCATATCTCCATTTTCCCTTTGTATGTCCGTCCTTACCTGAAAGAAACTGAAAAGGTGATGGCCTTAGAGAGCCGTTGCGTACAGGAAGCGGAACCGAAAGAGATCTGGGATATGATGTTCAGACTGCTGACGCCGGGGCAGCGCAAGCAGGTGACCGGACTGTTTGGCACAAAAGGAATTGATGCTGTATTTCCTTTTTTATTCGACGAAAAGTCGTCTTTACCGTGAACCAACCTGGTGAGATTTCAGGGTTGACAAATTTAGTGGCTCACAGGCAGACTTCGCACTCAACATTATCTATCTGATAATGCGTAAGCGTTTAACGTTATCCAACGCACCTTAATCCTGAAAGTCAGGTAGAGGGGGCGTGGACATTCCTCGCCTTACTCTGCATTTTGGAGTAACGCATGACAGCTGTAACCCAACAAGAAAAAACACCTTCGGCGAACTTTTCGCTGTTTCGTATCGCTTTTGCAGTTTTCCTGACCTATATGACGGTCGGCCTACCTTTGCCCGTTATTCCTCTGTTTGTGCATCAGGAGCTGGGCTATGGCAACACCATGGTTGGTATCGCCGTAGGCGTACAGTTTCTGGCAACGGTATTAACGCGCGGCTACGCCGGGCGCTTAGCCGATCAATATGGCGCCAAACGTTCGGCGCTACAGGGGATGTTTGCCTGTGGGTTGGCGGGTGCGGCGTGGCTGTTAGCCGCGCTATTGCCTGTTTCTGTCCCTGTAAAATTTGCATTGTTAATCGTCGGGCGTTTGATCCTCGGTTTTGGCGAAAGCCAACTGCTCACCGGAACGCTGACCTGGGGGCTTGGGCTGGTCGGTCCAACACGCTCGGGTAAGGTGATGTCGTGGAACGGGATGGCGATTTACGGTGCGCTGGCCGCCGGTGCACCGCTGGGCTTGCTGATCCATAGCCACTTTGGCTTTGCGGCGCTGGCGGGAACGACAATGGTATTACCGCTGCTGGCATGGGCATTCAACGGCACCGTTCGCAAAGTGCCCGCTCATGCAGGAGAGCGCCCTTCGTTATGGAGCGTGGTAGGGCTTATCTGGAAACCGGGCCTGGGCCTGGCGCTGCAGGGCGTTGGCTTTGCGGTGATCGGTACGTTTATTTCACTCTATTTTGTCAGCAACGGCTGGACGATGGCGGGGTTCACCCTGACCGCGTTTGGCGGGGCGTTTGTGCTGATGCGCATTCTGTTTGGCTGGATGCCGGATCGGTTCGGAGGCGTGAAGGTAGCCGTTATCTCCTTACTGGTTGAAACCGCGGGGCTGATTCTGCTGTGGCAGGCCCCATCAGCATGGATTGCGCTGCTCGGGGCGGCATTAACCGGGGCAGGATGTTCGCTTATCTTCCCGGCATTGGGCGTAGAGGTTGTGAAGCGAGTGCCCGCGCAGGTTCGCGGTACGTCGCTGGGCGGTTACGCCGCGTTTCAGGATATCTCCTACGGCATAAGCGGCCCGGTCGCCGGGGTACTGGCCACCGCGTACGGTTATCCCTCGGTATTCCTTGCCGGAGCGATATCCGCCGTGGTGGGGATTGTCGTGACGCTGCTTACGCTGCGCAAAGGTTAAGCGACCAGCCAGAAAATGGCTAATGCGATCATTAACGCGACAAACAGCAGTCCCGGTCGTGCCGACAGAGATTTTACCGTTTCAATCATCGGCGCGAACGGGCTGTAAATAGGCTGAAGATGGCGCGGATCGTTTAGCTCGCGTTCCCGTTCTACGCGGCGCAGGAAGATTTGATTCAGCAAGTCCTGCACCTGCACCGTGGTCAGAATCGTTTGTGGTTGGATCTGATACGTCTGCTGCGCGTACTCTTTTATTGCCGTCAGCTCATTCGGCTCTAATGGCAGCTTCAGGGCCGCCTGGAGCGTTTGTAGCGTCGGGGCGCTTTGCAGGCTGAGCGTCTGGCGCGCCTGCAGCCAGGTGACCAGATGAGTAAACTGTTTGGCGGGGATCAGCTCACCGCTTTTTACGCCAGACAGCTCTAACATTGACTGCCAGATCATCTTACCTGACTCTCCCGTGGCCGCCGCCAGTTTGGTAACCAACTGGTTCAGCGTATTGTGCTCTGCGGGTAACAACGGACGATCGGTGGCCGGGCGCTGTTGCGGTTGCGGTATAGAAAGCTGCCCTTGTTGCAGCAGCGTGAGCACGTTCTTCAACTGCTCAGGCGTGAGCTGGCTGAGCGCCGTTTGCCCATACTGCTGACGGATAAAATCACTTACCGCCTGGCGGTTATTTCCCTGACTCAGTAATTCAGTGAGCTGTGAGAGAACCTGACGATTAGCATGATTTTGCTGAGCAACACCCAGCCGCTGATTCAGGTTTTGCTCCGCGGCAGGAAAGTGACGTGATTGCAGCGGCGTATCACTTTTGACGCCCAGATCGTGCTTCATTCCGGCCCACACCTCGGCGCTTTGCTGTTGGGTGAGTGAAATCAGACGGGTAATCAGTCGTTCCAGCACGGTACGTTGTTGTGTGGATAACGGTTGTTCACCCGCAGCAGAAGGGGCATTTTGGCCTTCGCCGGGAGGGCGTGCGGGTGTACCTGAAATGGGCTGCATCATCTCTGTTCCTTAAATCTGTGCTGACCAGGTCTCGCAGTATGCCTGGCGGCGAGATTATGGCACACTTGCCCGGTTAACTCTCGTTCTCAAACAGGTGCGAAAGACGTGAAAATCCTCGTTGATGAAAATATGCCCTATGCCCGCGAACTGTTCAGTCGTTTGGGGGAGGTCAAAGCGGTTCCCGGTCGCCCGATTCCCGTTGCCGAACTGGATGATGCGGATGCCTTAATGGTGCGCTCGGTGACGAAAGTAAATGAATCACTGCTTAGCGGAAAACCGGTTCAATTTGTCGGCACGGCAACCGCAGGCACGGACCATGTGGATGAAGCCTGGCTTGCGCAGTCGAAGATCGGCTTTTCCGCAGCGCCCGGCTGTAACGCGATTGCGGTCGTAGAATATGTTTTTTCAGCGTTGCTGATGCTGGCGGAGCGCGACGGGTTTGCGTTACGCGATCGTACTGTAGGCATCGTAGGCGTGGGCAATGTGGGCGGACGTTTGCAGGCACGTCTGGAAGCACTGGGGATCCGCACGCTGCTGTGCGATCCGCCACGAGCCGATCGCGGTGACGAGGGAGATTTCCGCTCGCTGGACGAACTGGTAGAGCAAGCCGATGTGTTGACTTTCCATACGCCGTTGTTTAAAGACGGACCGTACAAAACGCTGCACCTGGCAGATGATGCGCTGATTAGCCGGCTGAAGCCGGGCACCATTGTGATCAACGCCTGCCGCGGGCCGGTCATCGACAATACGGCATTGCTGAACCGATTGAATGCCGGGCAGTCGCTGAGCGTCGTGCTGGATGTCTGGGAAGGGGAGCCGGATCTCAATGTGGCATTGCTGGAGAAAGCCGATATCGGCACGGCGCACATTGCCGGGTATACCCTGGAAGGAAAAGCGCGCGGCACCACGCAGGTCTTTGAGGCTTTTAGCAAGTTTATTGGTCGCGAACAACACGTTGCGCTCAATACCCTGTTACCTGCGCCGGAATTTGGTCGTATCACTCTGCATGGCCCGTTAGATCAGCCAACGCTGAAAAGGCTGGTGCATTTAGTGTATGATGTGCGCCGCGATGATGCGCCGCTGCGTAAAGTCGCTGGAATTCCGGGTGAGTTTGATAAGCTGCGTAAAAATTATCTTGAGCGCCGTGAATGGTCGTCTTTATACGTGATGTGTGACGACGCAACGGCTGCTGCCTTGCTGTGTAAGCTGGGTTTTAACGCTGTTTATCACCCGGCACATTAATGTCTTCTTAATGCTCCCTGTCGAATAATGCGACAGGGACGCTTATGTATTTCTGGAGTAAATCACCATGTCTGAAGGCTGGAATATTGCCATTCTGGGCGCAACGGGCGCCGTAGGCGAAGCCCTGCTCGATACGCTGGCTGAACGCCAGTTCCCGGTCGGTGAAATTTATGCGCTGGCGCGTAATGAAAGCGCGGGTGAGCATCTGCGTTTTAACGGTAAATCGGTCCTTGTTCAGGACGTTGTAGACTTTGACTGGACGCAGGCGCAACTGGCATTTTTTGTTGCGGGCGCTGAAGCCACCGCCGCATGGGTGGAAGAAGCGACCAATGCCGGTTGCCTGGTTATCGACAGCAGTGGCCTGTTCGCGCTTGAGCCGGACGTTCCGCTGGTGGTTCCGGACGTTAACCCGTTCGTACTGGCGGATTACCGCAACCGTAATGTGATTGCGGTCCCTTCCAGCCTGACCAGCCAACTGCTGTCTGCGCTGAAGCCGCTAATTGATGACGGCGGGCTGTCACGTATTACGGTGACCAATATTATTTCCGCTTCCGCTCACGGTAAAAAAGCCGTAGATGCGCTTGCCGGACAGAGCGCGAAACTACTGAACGGCATCCCGATTGACGATGACGATTTCTTTGGCCGTCAGCTGGCGTTCAACATGCTGCCGCTGCTGCCGGATCGCGAAGGTAGCGTGCGCGAAGAGCGTCGTATCGTCGATGAAGTGCGCAAAATTATGCAGGACGACGGGCTACTTATCTCCGCCAGCATCGTGCAGTCACCGGTATTTTATGGCCACGCGCAGATGGTGAATTTTGAAGCTCTGCGCCCGTTGGCGGCGGAAGAAGCACGCGATGCGTTTTCACGCGGTGAGGACGTAGTGTTGTCAGAAGAGACCTATATCCCGACGCAGGTTGGCGATGCGTCAGGTACTCCGCACCTTTCAGTTGGCTGTGTGCATAACGATTACGGGATGCCGGAACAGGTTCAGTTCTGGTCTGTGGCAGACAACGTACGCTTTGGTGGCGCGTTGATGGCGGTAAAAATTGCGGAAAAACTGGTGCAGGAGTACCTGTACTAATGTCTGACCTGCAACAGCCGTCAACCCATAAAATTGCGCTGGGCATTGAGTATGACGGCAGCAAATATTATGGCTGGCAGCGCCAGAACGAAGTGCGTAGCGTTCAGGAAAAACTGGAAAAAGCGCTCTCTCAGGTGGCGAATGAACGCATCACTGTCTTTTGTGCGGGACGCACGGATGCGGGCGTTCATGGCACAGGGCAGGTCGTGCACTTTGAAACGACTGCCCAGCGTAAAGATGCAGCCTGGACACTGGGGGTAAATGCGAATTTACCTGGTGACATCGCTGTGCGCTGGGTGAAAGCTGTACCCGATGATTTCCATGCCCGATTTAGCGCCACGGCTCGCCGTTATCGCTACATCATCTACAATCATCGGTTGCGCCCTGCGGTTTTAGGTAAAGGGGTAACCCATTACTATGAACCGCTGGACGCTGAGCGTATGCATCGTGCGGCCCAGTGTTTGATTGGCGAAAATGATTTTACTTCGTTTCGGGCGGTGCAGTGTCAGTCGCGCACACCGTGGCGTAACGTGATGCACATTAACGTTGAACGTTTTGGTGCATATGTGGTGGTGGATATTAAAGCGAATGCCTTTGTACATCATATGGTCAGGAATATTGTCGGCAGCCTGATGGAAGTAGGCGCCAACAACCAGCCGGAGAGCTGGATAGCAGAACTGCTAGCGGCGAAGGACAGAACGCTGGCAGCGGCAACGGCGAAAGCGGAAGGGCTGTATCTGGTTGCAGTAGATTACCCGGAACGGTTCGACCTGCCAAAACCGCCTATGGGCCCGCTATTTCTGGCGGACTAATTTGAGTCGTATAAAGGCAAAACTATGGACCTGATTTACTTTCTTATCGATTTTATCCTGCACATTGATGTGCATCTGGCGGAGCTGGTTGCGGAATACGGTATCTGGGTATACGCAATTCTGTTTCTGATCCTGTTCTGCGAAACCGGGCTGGTGGTGACGCCGTTCCTGCCGGGAGACTCGCTGCTGTTTGTCGCTGGCGCGCTTTCTGCGCTGCCAACTAACGATCTCAATGTTCATCTGATGGTGATGTTGATGATTGTGGCGGCGATTATCGGCGATGCGGTGAACTACACGATTGGCCGTTTGTTCGGTGAAAAACTCTTCAGTAACCCGAACTCTAAAATTTTCCGTCGCAGTTACCTGGATAAAACCCATGCGTTCTACGAGCGTCATGGCGGCAAAACGATTATCCTCGCGCGTTTCGTACCTATTGTGCGTACATTTGCACCGTTTGTTGCCGGTATGGGGCACATGTCCTACCGTCATTTTGCGATGTATAACGTCGCAGGCGCGCTGCTGTGGGTATTGCTGTTCACCTATGCAGGCTATCTGTTCGGCGATCTGCCGATCGTTCAGGAAAACCTGAAATTACTGATTGTGGCGATCATCGTCCTTTCCGTATTGCCGGGCATAATTGAAGTGATTCGCCATAAACGCGCTGCGTCACGGGCTGCAAAATAGAAAGTAACTCAGCGGTTCGACCACTTTTTTATCCAAAGTTTCGGGCTGTTATGTTTTAATGTGCAACATTCATGGTCTGTTAGGGGCAAAAATGGCATTATGCGCCCCTTATAACAAAGCTGACTAGGGTTCAGGCAGAAAGGTCACCAATGAGCTGGATTGAACGAATTAAAAGCAACATTACTCCCACCCGCAAGGCAAGCATTCCTGAAGGGGTGTGGACCAAGTGTGATAGCTGCGGTCAGGTTTTATACCGTGCTGAGCTGGAACGTAATCTTGAGGTCTGTCCGAAGTGTGACCATCATATGCGCATGTCGGCGCGCAATCGCCTGCATAGCCTGTTAGATGAAGGTTCTCTTGTGGAACTGGGTAGCGAACTTGAGCCGAAAGATGTGCTGAAGTTTCGTGACTCCAAAAAGTACAAAGACAGACTGGCTTCTGCGCAGAAAGAAACTGGCGAGAAAGATGCGCTGGTGGTAATGAAAGGCACACTGCACGGTATGCCGGTCGTTGCTGCTGCATTCGAGTTCGCGTTTATGGGCGGCTCCATGGGCTCTGTGGTCGGCGCGCGTTTTGTCCGTGCCGTTGAGCAGGCGCTGGAAGATAACTGTCCGCTGATCTGCTTCTCCGCTTCTGGCGGGGCGCGTATGCAGGAAGCGCTGATGTCTCTGATGCAGATGGCGAAAACCTCTGCTGCGCTGGCGAAAATGCAGGAACGCGGTTTACCGTATATTTCTGTACTGACCGACCCAACAATGGGCGGTGTTTCTGCTAGCTTCGCGATGCTGGGCGATCTCAACATTGCAGAACCGAAAGCACTGATCGGCTTTGCTGGTCCGCGTGTTATCGAGCAAACCGTACGTGAGAAACTGCCGCCGGGATTCCAGCGTAGCGAGTTCCTGATTGAAAAAGGCGCTATCGATATGATCGTCCGCCGTCCTGAAATGCGCCTGAAACTGGCAAGCATTCTGGCGAAGCTGATGAATCTTCCTACGCCGAATCCGGATGAGCCGCGTGAAGGCGAGGTGGTACCTCCGGTTCCCGATCAGGAATCAGAGGCCTGATAGTTTACTCTATGGGTTTCGGGTTGCAGGCAGGCGATAAGAGAGTAGATCCCGATGAGCTTACACAGGTAAGTGATTCGGGTGAGCGAGCACAGCCAACGCATCTGCAACGTGAAAAACAACGTGTAAAAAAGGGCAGGCCGGTTGGTGCTGCCCTTTTGCTTTTCTCAACGTAAAGAATCTACAGCCATCATGGACAATAAACGTATTCCTCAAGCCGCGTCGCCCCTGGCATCGTGGCTTTCTTATCTGGAAAACCTGCACAGTAAAACCATCGATCTCGGCCTGGAACGCGTAAGTCAGGTGGCGCGCAAACTGGGTGTGTTGAAACCCGCGCCATTTGTTTTTACGGTGGCGGGAACCAACGGGAAAGGCACAACCTGCCGTACGCTGGAATCTGTGCTGACCGCAGCAGGTTATAAAGTTGGCGTTTACAGTTCGCCGCATCTGGTGCGCTACACGGAACGCGTACGCGTGCAGGGACGTGAACTGCCGGAATCAGCGCATACAGCCTCGTTTGCTGAGATTGAAGATGCGCGTGGCGACATTTCCCTGACCTACTTTGAATACGGTACGTTATCGGCGCTCTGGTTGTTTAAACAGGCCCAACTGGATGTCGTCATCCTGGAAGTTGGGTTAGGCGGTCGCCTTGACGCGACCAATATCGTGGATGCCGATGTTGCGGTGGTCACCAGCATTGCGCTTGACCATACTGACTGGCTGGGCCCGGATCGCGAAAGCATTGGTCGTGAGAAGGCGGGAATTTTCCGTGCAGAGAAACCGGCTATCGTCGGCGAGCCGGAAATGCCTTACACCATCGCCGATGTTGCACAAGAGAGCGGGGCGATTTTGCAACGCTGCGGCGTGGACTGGCGCTATGCGGTCACGGAGAACGACTGGTCCTTTACGGACGATCACGGCACGTTGGCGCACCTGCCGTTGCCGCAGGTCCCACAACCTAACGCCGCGACCGCACTGGCAGCACTGCGCGCAAGCGGGCTTAACGTCAGCGAGCAGGCCATTCGTGATGGTATTGAACAGGCGATTTTACCGGGGCGCTTCCAGATTGTGAGCGAGTCGCCGCGGGTGATTTTTGATGTTGCCCATAACCCGCATGCGGCGGAGTATCTGACCGGCCGTCTGAAAAAATTAGTGAAAAGCGGGCGTGTACTTGCGGTTATCGGTATGCTACATGATAAAGATATTGCCGGTACGTTAGCCTGGTTAAAAAGCGTGGTTGACGCCTGGTACTGTGCGCCCCTGGAAGGGCCGCGTGGTGCTACTGCAGAACAACTGCTGGAGCATCTGGGTAAAGGCTACGCCTATGACAGCGTGGCGCAGGCATGGTCTGCGGCGCTAGCTGAGGCGAAGCCAGAAGATACCGTGTTGGTGTGTGGATCGTTTCACACTGTCGCACATGTCATGGAAGTGATAGACGTGGGGAGAAGCGGTGGCGAGTAAGTTTCAGAATCGATTAGTCGGCACAATTGTGCTGGTCGCGCTGGGGGTGATTGTGCTCCCCGGGCTGCTTGACGGGCAGAAAAAGCATTATCAGGATGAGTTTGCGGCGATCCCGCTGGTGCCGAAACCCGGCGATCGCGATGAACCAGACATGATGCCTGCAGCCACGCAGGCGCTGCCGACGCAGCCGCCGGAAGGGGCGGCTGAAGAGGTGCGCGCGGGTGATGCTGCCGCGCCATCGTTGGATCCGTCACGTTTGACGACGGCAAACAGCGCGGAGTTAGATCCTGTCCCCGCGCCTGTAGAACAGCCGAAACCCAAACCGAAGCCGCAGCCGGTTGCCGTCGCTCCGACGCCAGCACCGGCTCCAGCGCCGAAACCGGCCGCGGTGGAACCGCCAGCGCCAACCGGCAAAGCGTACGTTGTACAGCTCGGTGCGCTGAAAAATGCGGATAAGGTCAATGAGATCGTGGGTAAACTTCGTGGCGCGGGCTTCCGGGTATATACTTCCCCGTCAACGCCGGTGCAGGGTAAAATAACCCGTATTCTCGTAGGACCTGACGCCTCCAAAGATAAGCTGAAGAACTCGCTGGGCGAGCTGCAGAAGATCTCCGGTCTGAGTGGCGTAGTGATGGGGTACACCCCTAATTAAGGGATTGCGCTGTTCACGGCGCTGCTCTTAATTCAGGCCGGATAGGGCGTTTATACCGCTATCCGGCAGTGCCCGAAGAGGCATAAAACGGTATGGCGTTGAAGATTTTTTCAGCGCCATTTTTATTTACGCGTGGAAAGGAAATCCCTACGCAAACGTTTTCTTTTTCTGTTAGAATGCGCCCCGAACAGGACGACAGGGCGTTAAATCGTGGGACACTTATGGTCTGGATTGATTACGCCATTATCGCGGTGATTGGTTTTTCCTGTCTGGTTAGCCTGATCCGTGGCTTTGTTCGTGAAGCATTATCGTTGGTGACTTGGGGTTGTGCTTTCTTTGTCGCCAGCCATTACTACACTTACCTGTCTGTCTGGTTTACGGGCTTTGAAGACGAACTCGTTCGAAATGGGATTGCTATCGCGATACTGTTTATCGCGACACTTATCGTCGGCGCTATCGTTAACTTTGTGATAGGCCAACTGGTAGAGAAAACAGGCCTGTCGGGTACTGACAGGGTGTTGGGGATCTGCTTTGGTGCTCTGCGAGGAGCGCTGATCGTCGCCGCCATACTGTTCTTTCTCGATACCTTTACCGGTCTGTCGAAAAGTGAAGACTGGAGCAAGTCGCAGCTGATCCCGCAGTTCAGTTTCATCATCAGATGGTTCTTTGACTATCTGCAAAGCTCGTCAAGTTTCTTGCCCAAAGTATAAACTTTGGGTTGTTGCTGAACGAGGAAAAGACGTATGTGCGGTATTGTCGGTATCGCCGGTGTTATGCCGGTAAACCAGTCGATTTATGACGCGTTAACGGTGCTCCAGCATCGTGGTCAGGATGCCGCAGGCATCATCACCATTGATGCCAACAACTGCTTCCGCTTGCGTAAAGCAAACGGAATGGTGAGCGATATTTTTGAAGCGCGCCATATGCAGCGTTTACAGGGCAATATGGGCATCGGTCATGTGCGTTACCCAACGGCTGGCAGCTCCAGCGCCTCCGAAGCTCAACCTTTTTACGTCAACTCACCGTATGGCATCACGCTTGCCCATAATGGCAACCTGACCAATGCGCATGAGCTGCGTAAAAAGCTGTTTGAAGAAAAGCGCCGCCACATCAATACCACTTCAGATTCTGAAATTCTGCTGAATATTTTCGCCAGCGAGCTGGATAACTTCCGCCATTATCCGCTGGAAGCCGATAATATTTTTGCTGCTATTGCGGCAACCAACCGCCAGATCCGCGGCGCCTATGCCTGCGTGGCGATGATTATTGGCCACGGTATGGTTGCCTTCCGCGATCCTAACGGTATCCGTCCGCTGGTACTGGGTAAACGCGATATCGGGGATGGTCGTACCGAGTATATGGTGGCCTCCGAGAGCGTGGCGCTGGATACGCTGGGCTTTGAATTCCTGCGCGATGTGGCACCTGGCGAAGCGGTGTATATCACCGAAAAAGGTCAGCTGTTTACTCGCCAGTGTGCCGATAACCCGGTCAGCAATCCGTGCCTGTTTGAATACGTTTACTTCGCACGTCCTGACTCCTTTATCGACAAGATTTCCGTCTACAGCGCCCGTGTAAATATGGGTACCAAGCTTGGCGAAAAAATTGCTCGTGAGTGGGAAGATCTGGACATTGACGTGGTGATCCCGATTCCGGAAACCTCCTGCGATATCGCGCTGGAAATTGCCCGTATTCTCGGTAAGCCGTACCGTCAGGGTTTTGTGAAAAACCGCTACGTGGGTCGTACCTTTATCATGCCCGGCCAGCAGCTGCGCCGTAAATCCGTGCGCCGTAAGCTGAACGCCAACCGTGCGGAATTCCGTGATAAAAACGTGCTGCTGGTGGATGACTCCATCGTGCGCGGTACCACCTCGGAACAGATTATCGAGATGGCGCGTGAAGCCGGAGCGAAGAAAGTGTATCTGGCCTCTGCGGCCCCGGAAATTCGCTTCCCGAACGTTTATGGTATCGATATGCCTACGGCGACGGAGCTGATTGCTCATGGTCGCGAAGTGGACGAGATTCGCCAGATAATCGGTGCAGACGGTCTTATCTTCCAGGATCTGAACGATCTGATTGAAGCGGTCCGCGCTGAGAACCCGGATATTCAGCAGTTTGAATGTTCAGTGTTTAACGGCGTGTACGTCACCAAGGACGTCGACCAGCAATATCTCGATTTCCTTGACTCCCTGCGTAATGACGATGCCAAAGCAATTTTGCGTCAGAACGAAGCGGAAAACCTCGAGATGCATAACGAAGGGTAATGTTCTGTTGCAGGTCAGGACACATAGAGTGGACTGACTTGCAACTGCGCATAAAAACCTGCAAAGTCAGCCCTGAAGCAAGTAAGGGCGAAAAAATGAAACGACTCATTGTAGGGATTAGCGGTGCCAGTGGCGCGATTTATGGCGTGCGCCTGCTGCAGGTTTTGCGTGACGTTACTGATGTGGAAACCCATCTGGTGATGAGTGCTGCTGCCCGACAGACGCTGGCGCTGGAAACTGACCTCTCTGTACGCGACGTGCAGGCACTGGCGAATGTAAATCACGATACGCGCGATATCGCCGCCAATATCTCTTCCGGCTCTTTTCAGACCGCCGGAATGGTAATATTACCTTGTTCAATCAAAACGCTTTCAGGCATCGTCCACAGTTACACCGATGGGCTGCTTACCCGTGCGGCAGACGTGGTGTTGAAAGAACGCCGCCCGCTGGTGCTGTGCGTGCGTGAAACGCCGCTGCATCTGGGGCATCTGCGACTGATGACGCAGGCGGCAGAAATTGGCGCGGTGATTATGCCGCCAGTCCCGGCATTCTATCATCGCCCGCAAACGCTAGATGATGTGATTAATCAAACGGTTAACCGCGTACTCGACCAGTTTGATATCTCCCTTCCACAGGATCTGTTCACCCGCTGGCAAGGGGCGTAAAACCGTTCCATCAGCGTGCAAAGAAACATCCGTTGCCCTGTTTCAGGGCAATTTTGTAACCGCGATCATATCCTCAACATTTAATTCGTTAAAACTCAACGAAACGCTGCGGTTCAACCGTCAGACCTGCTATCTTCAAAATCAGGACATTATTGCAACGTTTTATTAACATATTTAACGTCGAATATCCTCATCGACGCGACAATGGCATAAGACCTGCATGAAAAAGTCTGCAAACACACAACACAACGTAAAACATAATAAAATTACGCCACTTGAGGGTTATGTATGAAGAAGACGGTTCTTGCTTTGTCTTTGCTGTTAGGACTCTCCGCCACCGCGGCCAGCTACGCAGCACTTCCGCAGACGGTTCGTATTGGTACAGATACAACGTACGCACCTTTTTCCTCTAAAGATGCCAAAGGCGACTTTGTCGGCTTTGATATCGATCTGGGAAATGAGATGTGTAAGCGCATGCAGATCAAATGTACCTGGGTAGCCAGCGACTTTGACGCGCTGATCCCGTCGCTGAAAGCGAAAAAAATTGATGCCATCATCTCCTCGCTTTCAATTACTGAGAAGCGTCAGCAAGAGATTGCGTTCTCAGACAAACTTTACGCAGCAGACTCACGTCTGATCGCCGCGAAAGGTTCCCCAATTCAACCAACTCTGGATTCCCTCAAAGGTAAACATGTTGGTGTACTGCAAGGCTCGACTCAGGAGGCCTATGCTAATGACAACTGGCGCAGCAAAGGCGTAGATGTGGTGGCCTATGCGAACCAGGACCTCATCTATTCTGACCTGACAGCGGGGCGTCTGGACGCGGCGTTGCAGGATGAAGTCGCGGCCAGCGAAGGTTTCCTGAAGCAGCCTGCCGGTAAGGACTACGCTTTTGCTGGTCCGTCGGTGAAAGATAAAAAATACTTTGGTGACGGCACCGGGATTGGCTTGCGCAAAGATGATGCAGAGCTGAAAGCTGCTTTCGATAAAGCGCTGGGCGAACTGCGCAAAGACGGCACCTACGACAAAATGGCGAGCAAGTATTTTAACTTCAATGTCTACGGCGATTAATACGCCGCAGCGGGGAATGGACTGCACCATTGCGGGTAACCATTACGGTGCATAATAAATTCAGTGCACTGTTTTGGTGCTTTTGTCGCTGTCTTAATAAGCATGAGTGCATACTTAAGCGCTTTTCATGCAAATAAATACCGTCGACAGGGTAGAATGCTTTGCCTTGTCGGCCCGATTAATGGCACGATAACTGCACCTGGTCCTGTAAAGATCCCCTATAAAAGACAGTCTGTTGAGGATAGTTATGAAAAAACTGGTGTTGTCTCTTTCTCTGGTCCTGGCTTTCTCCAGTGCTACCGCAGCATTTGCAGCCATTCCGCAAAAAATTCGTATCGGTACCGATCCTACTTATGCGCCGTTCGAATCGAAAAATGCACAGGGTGAATTAGTCGGTTTTGATATCGATCTGGCTAAAGAGCTGTGCAAACGTATCAATACACAATGTACCTTCGTGGAAAACCCGCTGGACGCGCTTATCCCTTCGTTAAAAGCGAAGAAAATCGATGCGATTATGTCCTCGCTTTCCATCACTGAAAAACGTCAGCAGGAAATCGCCTTTACCGACAAGCTTTATGCAGCCGACTCGCGTCTGGTTGTCGCTAAAGATTCTGCTATTCAACCAACCATTGAGTCGCTGAAAGGTAAACGTGTTGGCGTGCTGCAGGGCACGACTCAGGAAACCTTCGGCAACGAGCACTGGGCGCCAAAAGGCATTGAAATTGTCTCTTATCAGGGGCAAGACAATATCTATTCTGACCTGACTGCCGGGCGTATTGATGCTGCATTCCAGGATGAAGTCGCGGCCAGCGAAGGCTTCCTGAAACAACCGGTCGGTAAAGATTACAAATTCGGCGGCCCATCTGTAAAAGATGAGAAGTTATTCGGTGTGGGTACCGGTATGGGGCTGCGCAAAGATGATAACGAACTGCGCGAAGCACTGAACAAAGCCTTTGCCGAGATGCGAGCTGACGGTACTTACGAGAAGCTGGCGAAAAAGTACTTCGATTTTGATGTTTACGGCGGTTAATCACCGCAGGTGCTGATAAAGCCCGTAGATTTTTGACGTGTTGAATTTATGCCTGATGGCGCTGTGAGTATCCGGTCTACAGCGATTTTGTAGGCCAGATAAGGCAAAGCCGCCATCCGGCATTTAACGATTTGTCTGAAATCAAAAGAGGCTTATTACTCCACCACACACGACAGGACAGGCAGCATGTTGTATGGCTTTTCAGGTGTTATTTTACAGGGCGCAATTGTTACGCTGGAGCTGGCACTTAGCTCGGTGGTACTGGCGGTTCTGATAGGCCTTGTCGGCGCGGCAGCAAAGCTGTCGCAAAGCCGGGCGCTGGCGCTTATTTTCGAAGGGTACACAACGCTTATCCGCGGCGTGCCCGATCTGGTCTTAATGCTGCTCATCTTTTACGGATTACAAATCGCGCTGAATACCCTTACCGATGCAATCGGTATCAGCCAGATTGATATCGATCCGATGGTCGCGGGTATTATTACGCTCGGGTTTATCTACGGAGCCTATTTTACCGAAACATTTCGTGGCGCATTTATGGCCGTGCCAAAAGGACATATTGAAGCCGCGACGGCATTCGGTTTTACCAGTTCACAAATATTTCGCCGCATTATGTTCCCGGCGATGATGCGCTATGCCTTACCGGGAATTGGCAACAACTGGCAGGTCATTCTTAAGGCCACGGCGCTGGTATCGTTGCTCGGCCTGGAAGACGTGGTGAAAGCCACTCAGCTTGCCGGAAAAAGTACCTGGGAGCCGTTCTATTTTGCCGTAGTGTGCGGGGTCATCTATCTGGTGTTTACCACTGTTTCTAATGGTGTGCTGCTGTACCTTGAGCGCCGCTATTCCGTGGGTGTGAAGAGGGCTGACCTGTGATTGAGATTATTCAGGAATACTGGAAGTCCCTGCTGTGGACCGACGGGTATCGCTACACCGGCGTGGCTATCACCCTGTGGCTTCTGATTTCGTCGGTGGTGATGGGCGGGATACTGGCGCTGTTTTTGGCAATTGGTCGTGTTTCCAGTAATAAATTTATCCAGTTTCCCATCTGGCTGTTCACCTATATTTTTCGTGGGACGCCGCTGTACGTCCAGTTGCTGGTGTTTTATTCCGGGATGTATACGCTGGAGATAGTCAAAGGCACGGACTTCCTCAACGCGTTTTTCCGCAGTGGGCTAAATTGCACCGTGCTGGCGCTGACGCTGAATACCTGCGCCTATACCACGGAGATTTTCGCCGGGGCTATTCGTTCCGTACCCCATGGTGAGATTGAAGCCGCGCGCGCTTACGGTTTCTCGTCGTTTAAACTGTATCGCTGCATTATTTTGCCTTCCGCGCTGCGTATTGCGCTGCCGGCTTACAGCAATGAAGTTATTTTAATGCTGCACTCCACGGCGCTGGCATTTACCGCAACGGTGCCTGATTTGTTGAAAATCGCCCGCGATATCAACTCGGCAACGTATCAGCCGTTTACCGCCTTCGGTATTGCCGCTGTTCTGTATTTGATTATTTCGTATGTCCTGATCAGTCTGTTCCGTAAAGCGGAAAAACGCTGGTTGCAGCATGTATCCTCTAAATGATTCGAGTAACACGATGTCTGAAAATAAATTAAACGTTATCGATTTACATAAGCACTACGGCGAACATGAAGTGCTGAAAGGGGTATCGCTGCAGGCCAATGCGGGTGATGTTATCAGTATTATTGGCTCGTCAGGTTCCGGTAAAAGTACCTTCCTGCGCTGCATTAACTTTCTCGAGAAACCGAGCGCCGGGTCGATTGTCGTCAGTGGTCAGAACATTGGTCTGGTACGCGACAAAGACGGCCAGCTTAAGGTTGCAGACAAAAATCAGCTGCGCTTGCTGCGCACGCGACTGACGATGGTCTTTCAGCACTTTAATCTGTGGAGCCACATGACGGTGCTGGAAAACGTGATGGAAGCGCCGATCCAGGTATTGGGGCTGAGCAAGCAGGAAGCTCGCGAACGTGCGGTGAAGTATCTGGCGAAAGTGGGTATTAATGAGCGCGCTCAGGGCAAATATCCGGTGCATCTGTCCGGTGGTCAGCAGCAGCGTGTCTCCATTGCTCGTGCGCTGGCGATGGAACCGGAAGTGTTGCTGTTTGATGAACCCACGTCGGCACTTGACCCGGAGCTGGTGGGCGAAGTGCTGCGCATTATGCAACAACTGGCCGAAGAGGGAAAAACCATGGTGGTCGTGACCCACGAAATGGGGTTTGCCCGTCATGTCTCCACGCACGTGATTTTCCTGCATCAAGGGAAGATTGAAGAAGAGGGCGATCCGGAGCAGGTATTTGGTAATCCGCAAAGTCCGCGTTTGCAGCAGTTCCTCAAAGGTTCGTTGAAGTAAGTCACCTGCCCGGAGGCGCTACGCTTTCCGGGCCTGGAATTTTAGCGCGTCGCACTCCAGACGATAAACCCAGTCGTCGTAGGCGATACCATCAATCTCATACGCCTTTTCCAGCACCTGCGTACGCACGAACCCCGTTTTTTCCAGAATCCGTATTGAGCCCTTATTATCCGCCAGTGCGTAAGCATTTATCGCCGTGACCGCCGCGTGCTCGAAGGCGTACTGGCACACCGCGCGTACGGCTTCGCTGGCAATACCTTTCCCCTGCGCCTGTGGCATGATGGCGTAGCCGAGGTCGGCTTCGTGCGGGTAGAGATGGCTGATTTGCAGACCAATATCGCCGAGCGGCGTCGGGTTGTTGTGCTCGCGGATGACAAAAGTGTGCTGTGCGGCAAGGCGTCTGGCGAATAACAGACGCGTATCTTTCGCCGGGGCGATGTTGCCCATATAGCGCATGACTTCAGGACATTCACGTAGTTTCTGGAAAAATGACCAGTCAGAAAACTGAAACAAAGAGAGGGTAAGTCGGGGAGTCGAAATTATCGCCATAACGTCGCCATTGCAGAAATCTGGCCTATAACCTTACCACCACAACGGCGACCGTGAATAGCGCTTAGGGGTTATCGGATGACATCCGCCAGCGCTTCTTCTAAATCGTACCAGCGAAACGCGAAACCGGACGCTTCCAGGCGTTTTGGCAACGCTCGCTGCCCGCCGAGAACCAGCACTGAAGATTCGCCCATCAGCAACCGCATTGCGGTGGCGGGAACGCGCAGAATGGCAGGACGGTTCAGGGCGTGGCCCAGCGCGTGGGCAAACTGCTCATTGTGCACCGGGTACGGTGAAACCATATTGAAGGGACCGCGCAGATCGTTATCCAGCAGCCAGAGAATTCCGTTGACCATATCATCAATATGGATCCAGGCCATATACTGGCGTCCGTTGCCAATTGGTCCGCCTAAGCCAAGACGAAACGGCGGGACCATTTTCGCCAGAATGCCGCCAGCAGAGGCCAGTACCACGCCGGTGCGCAGCATACACACGCGGGTTTTGTCGCTTTGCGCGGTGCTGGCAATTTGCTCCCAGCGGGCGCACAGCTTATGGGTAAATTCGTTATGCGGCGGCTCTTCTTCTGTGACCACCACTTCGCCTAAATCGCCGTAGTAACCGGTAGCGGAACCGGAGATTAGCACTGCGGGCGGTGTCTCGCTGGCATTGATTAAATCGACCAGCTTCTGCGTGATGACCCAGCGGCTCTGACACAGGCGTTCCTTTTGCTGGGCACTCCAGCGCTTGTCCGCAATCGGCTCTCCGGCAAGGTTAATGACGGCATCAATGTCATTGAGATTTTGCCGCTCTTCCAGCCCTTTGGACAGCGTAACCCGGGAGTCGAGAATCTGACGCGCCTTATCAGGAGAACGGGTCACTACGGTTATCTGATGCCCCAGCTCCAGCAAGCGGGGGATCAGATGACGTCCAATCAGGCCAGTACCGCCGGTAATCAGAATCTGCATGTCGCCTCCCGGGTTATGTTTAGCGCTGCCAGCTCAGCGTCATAGAGACTGAGTCGGCGTAACGTAATGCGTGAAGTTTATCTATCTCTACTTGAGCATAAGTGACCCAGTGATGTTCGCGTGCGATATCGAGCACATCTTGAGTTAATTTTTCTAACAATGAGAAGCGGTTACCCTCCACGTGGGCAATGATGCTCTTGGTGATAGTGCGATAATTCAGCGCGTCGTTGATATCTTCACTGGTACGGGCTTTGTCTGCCGGATAGTGAATGGCAATGTTGATGACGATATCCTGGCGGTTAAGGATCTCCTCTTCTTTGATGCCGATAAAAGTGCGCAGACGAAGGTTTTTTATACGAATAATTGCGTCAGGTTGTGACATTGCAGGTTTCCTCCATGTATGAACCTTTGCATGATACACGAGAACCGAATCGCGTCACCGCTTCTCACTTTGTGCTTGTTGCATGGCGCGTTCCGTTGCGGGACGCGTACGGATGCGTTCATGCCAGTTATTGACCGCCGGGTAGTTGTCGAGGTCGATGCGCTGACGCTGATGGGCGTGGATCCACGGCCAGCAGGCAATGTCGGCAATGCTGTAGTGATCGCCTCCCAGCCAGGGGGACGTTTCCAGACGTTTATTCATCACGTTGTACAGGCGCTGGGTTTCAACCTGGTATCTTTCAATGGCGTAGGGAATCGTTTGTGGGGCGTAGTGGCTAAAATGATGATTCTGACCCAGCATGGGTCCGAGGCCGCTGACCTGCCAGAACAACCACTGCAGTGTAGTGTGGCGTTCACGTAACTCACCGCTCAGCAGCTTACCGCTCTTTTCTGCCAGATAGAGTAAAATTTCTCCGGACTCAAACAGGCTGATGGGCTTTCCGCCGTCTACCGGGGCACTGTCGATAATGGCCGGGATTTTATTGTTTGGTGAGATTTGCAGAAAATCAGGGTGAAACTGGCTACCTTTGCTGATATCGACATGAATCAGACGGTATTGCAGCTGCGCCTCTTCAAGAAACAGCGTGATTTTGTGACCGTTTGGCGATGGAGTGTAATAGAGATCGATCATTTTCAGCGTCCGTTTTGTCATGAACCGGGTCATAACAAGTATAGAGCCTGTTGGCGTGCGTGAGTTTTCATCAAGTGACAGTGAGAGAAAGACTCTATATTTTGAAGGCAAGCCAATACATTTCAGAGGACATTATGAGCAAATCTGCAATTACGCTGTGGTCAGATGCCAATTTTTTCTCCCCTTACGTGCTGTCTGTTTATGTCGCTCTGCAAGAGAAAGGACTGCCTTTTACGCTGAAAACCGTTGATCTCAACAGCGGCGAACACTTGCAACCTTCATGGCAAGGGTATGTGTTAACGCGGCGCGTGCCGGTGCTTGAAATCGACGGTTTCGAGCTGAGCGAATCATCAGCGATTACTGAGTTCCTGGAAGAGAGCTTTGCACCACCGCAGTGGGAGCGTATCTACCCACACGATGTGCAAAAGCGCGCGCGGGCGCGCCAGGTTCAGGCGTGGATCCGCAGCGATCTGATGCCTATCCGTGAAGAACGCTCAACGGACGTGGTTTTTGCTGGCGTGAAAAAAGGTCCGTTAAGCGAAGCGGGAAAAGTCAGTGCGGAGAAATTGTTCGCCACTGCGAGCCATTTATTGAGCCACGGGAAGCAGAATTTATTTGGCGAATGGTGTATTGCCGACTGCGATTTAGCGCTAATGCTGAATCGTCTGGTCCTTAACGGCGATGAGGTTCCCGAAGCGCTTGCAGAATATGCCGCCTTCCAGTGGCAGCGCGCTTCAGTCCAGCGTTTTATCGCGCTTTCAGCGAAGCGTTCCTGCTGAAAAACGGGGCGTAATCCAGTATCATTACAGGGTACTTTTCAACGAGGAGTGAGTGATGAAACTGATGTTCGCATCGGACATTCATGGTTCGTTGCCAGCCACGGAACGCGTACTTGAACGGTTTGCCGCAAGCGGTGCGCAATGGCTGGTGATATTGGGTGATGTTTTAAACCACGGACCGCGTAATGCGCTCCCGGAAGGCTATGCGCCTGCGCAGGTTGCTGAGCGGTTGAATGCGCTGGCAGCGCGGATTATCGCGGTACGTGGCAATTGTGACAGCGAAGTGGATCAGATGCTTCTGCATTTTCCGATGACCGCGCCGTGGCAGCAAATTCTGACAGAAAATCAGCGACTCTTTTTGACGCACGGGCATCTTTTTGGCCCGCAAAATATGCCGGCGCTCAACGTGGGAGATGTGCTGGTTTATGGGCATACACATTTGCCCGTCGCTGAGCGTCAAGGGGATGTTTACCACTTCAATCCCGGCTCGGTAAGCATCCCGAAAGGGGGCTTTGCGGCAAGTTACGGGATTCTGGATGATAATGTTCTCAGCGTAATGGCACTCAATGATCAAAGTGTTATTGCACAGGTCGAGATTAATCCGTAATTTACCCCACAAACATAAACGCGCCGTAAGAGCGCAAGAAAAAAGAAGGTTTCCTGATGGTGGAACAGCGTCGTTTGGCAAGTACGGAATGGGTGGATATTGTGAATGAAGACAACGAAGTCATTGCACAATCCAGCCGGGAACAAATGCGGGCGCAACGCTTACGCCATCGTGCAACGTATATCGTCGTGCATGATGGTATGGGCAAAATTCTGGTTCAGCGTCGTACTGAGACAAAAGATTTTTTGCCCGGCATGCTGGATGCCACCGCTGGCGGTGTTGTGCAGGCTGACGAGCAACTACTGGATTCAGCGCGCCGTGAAGCGGAAGAGGAACTGGGGATTGCGGGCGTACCGTTTGCCGAGCATGGGCAGTTTTATTTTGAAGACCAGAACTGTCGCGTCTGGGGCGGGCTGTTTAGCTGTGTTTCCCACGGACCGTTTGCGCTTCAGGAAGAAGAGGTTAGTGAAGTTTGCTGGCTGACGCCGGAAGAAATTACCGCGCGCTGCGACGAATTTACGCCGGACTCACTGAAAGCCCTGGCGCTGTGGATGACCCGCAACGCTAAGAATGAAGGGGCGAAAGCCGAAAAGCAGGAAGAAGCTGAGTAAAATCTGCTCATCCGGCCTACAGCGTCGAGAAATCGTGTAGGCCGGGCAATCGTTTTTTAATGGTAACCCATTATCTGCGCGCCAATTACCACCACGCTGGACATAATAAACAGCAGTCCCAACAGCGTGGCGCCTACCTTCAGCCAGTTACGAAAATCCACCCGACACACGCCTAACGTCGCCATCAGCGATGCCGATGTAGGATAGATAATATGACTGAATCCGTCGCCAAACTGGAAGGCCAGTACGGTGACCTGACGGTTTACGCCAACCAGATCGCCTAAGGGTGCTAATAACGGCATGGTCAATGCAGCCTGACCAGAGCCGGAAGTAACGAAGAAATTAAACACCGCCTGGAACAGCAGCATAAACCACGCCGCGATGGCGTTATCCAGCCCGCTGATGCCGTTGGCAATGCTGTGCAGCAGCGTGTTCAACACGCTGGCTTCCCCCGCTTCTCCATTACCGACCAGCAGTAATATGCCCTTGGCAAAACCGACCAGCAGGGCAGGGGCAATCATCATTCGCGCGCCTTCAGTGAATGAGGAGGCCATGATGTTGACCGTCATGCCGTTGAGACGAAAGACCACGCCGATGATGCCAATTACCAGGCCCATGGTGAAGAACTGGCTGGCGATCTCAGGAATAAACCACGCGTTGACGATCACGCCCCAGACAACCCAAATCATTACCGCAGTCAGCACCAGCAGCACCAGCCAGTCGCCCAGCGTGAAGCGTCGTTCCACAACGTCGTCCTGCTGTTCGCGAAAGAAACGGTCGGATTCATGTACCCGGGACAAAAGCGGATTCTTTTTGATGCGTGCCGCATAGGCCAGCGTGAAGGTCAGCCCTATCAGGGTCGCAACCACCCAAACAATGATACGTAGACCGGAACCAGAGAGCACCGGCACGCCCGCAATCCCCTGCGCGACGACCACGCAAAACGGGTTCATCCATGAGCTGGCGAATCCAATTTGAGTCGCAATATAGGTGACCAGAACGGTGGTGATACTGTCGTAACCTAACCGTACCATTAACGGTGCGATAATAATGGCAAAGGCGACCGCCTCTTCCCCCATGCCAAACACCGCGCCGCCTAATGAGAAGAGAACAAACAGCACCGGGATAAACAGGACTTCGTTTCCTCGCGTATGGCGGATGAGCGCCAGGATGCCGTTATCGATGGTTCCGGTACGCATAACGATGCCGAATGCGCCGCCAATCACCAGCATAAACATAATAATGCCGACGGCAGTGCCGAATTTAGAGCCGGAGGTTAACCCTTCAAACGGAAAATTCATCAGGCCCGGGCGCTCATCACCGGTGGTGAAAAACTGCACCCGATGATACTGCTCTTCGCCCGCGTCGTTGGTCAGAATTCGAAAAGAATGGGGGTCGACCACCTTACGGGTTTTGGTTTGTCCATCAACCTGATACTGCACTTCCTGACTGTCGAACATCCCGACGGGAACAACCCATGTCGCCAGACTGGTTAAAATGGCAACGAAAAAAATAATCACCAACGTATCGGGCATCGCCCATTTTTTAGCTGGCTGTGTTTCTGTTACTGCTGACATGAAAGACTATCCCTGTTGCAATGCAAAAGAGGATAAGTATGCAAACAGGAGAATAGTTATTCATTGATGCAGCGCATCCTGGCAAATGTTTCAGAATATGCCAACGGGAAAAACAGGTATAAAAAAACCGGAAATATAAGCTATTTCCGGTTTAATAAGCAGAAGTGTTGCCGGATAAGACATCCGGCACACTCGACAGATTACTGCTGCTGTTGGGAAGACTGGATCGCGGTCAGAGCGATGGTGTAGACGATGTCGTCAACCAGCGCGCCACGAGACAGGTCGTTCACAGGCTTGCGCATACCCTGCAGCATTGGCCCGATGGAGATCAGGTCGGCAGAACGCTGTACCGCTTTGTAGGTGGTGTTACCGGTGTTCAGATCCGGGAAGATGAACACGGTAGCGCGACCTGCAACCGGAGAGTTCGGCGCTTTGGATTTTGCTACGTCAGCCATAACGGCTGCGTCATACTGCAGCGGACCGTCGATCATCAGGTCAGGACGTTTTTCCTGCGCCAGACGCGTGGCTTCACGAACTTTTTCTACGTCGCTACCTGCACCAGAAGTACCGGTGGAGTAGGAGAGCATTGCTACACGCGGTTCGATACCGAAAGCAATGGCGGATTCAGCGGACTGAATCGCGATTTCTGCCAGTTGCTCTGCAGTCGGATCCGGGTTGATCGCGCAGTCGCCGTATACGTAAACCTGATCCGGCAGCAGCATGAAGAACACGGAAGACACCAGGGAACTACCTGGTGCAGTTTTGATCAGCTGCAGCGGCGGACGGATGGTGTTCGCGGTGGTATGAACTGCACCAGAAACCAGACCGTCAACGTCGTCCTGTTCCAGCATCAGGGTACCGAGAACCACGTTGTCTTCCAGCTGTTCGCGGGCAACGGTTTCGGTCATACCTTTGTTTTTACGCAGTTCGACCAGGCGAGCAACGTAGCTTTCGCGAACCACATCTGGATCAACGATTTCTACGCCAGCGCCCAGCTCAACGCCCTGAGAGGCCGCAACGCGGGTGATCTCATCCGGGTTGCCCAGCAGTACGCAGGTTGCGATACCGCGTTCAGCACAGATAGCCGCCGCTTTAACGGTACGCGGCTCGTCACCTTCCGGCAGAACAACGCGCTTGCCGGCTTTACGTGCCAGCTCGGTCAGCTGATAACGGAACGCTGGCGGAGACAGACGACGGCTGCGCTCAGAGGTCGCAGTCAGGGATTCAATCCAGTCAGCGTTGATGTAGTTAGCAACGTATTCCTGAACTTTCTCAATACGTTCGTGATCGTCAACCGGAACTTCCAGGTTGAAGCTCTGCAGGCTCAGAGAGGTCTGCCAGGTGTTGGTGTTCACCATGAATACCGGCAGGCCGGTTTCAAATGCACGTTCGCACAGTTTAGTGATACGCGCGTCCATTTCGTAGCCGCCAGTCAGCAGCAGGGCACCGATTTCCACGCCGTTCATGGCTGCCAGGCATGCTGCAACCAGCACGTCAGGACGATCGGCGGAAGTCACCAGCAGAGAACCGGCACGGAAGTGCTCCAGCATGTGCGGAATGCTGCGTGCGCAGAAAGTCACAGACTTCACGCGACGGGTATTGATATCACCTTCGTTAACGATAGTGGCGTTCAGATGACGCGCCATATCGATTGCACGCGTTGCGATCAGATCGAAGCTCCATGGCACCGCGCCCAGAACCGGCAGCGGGCTGGATTCTTGCAGTTTAGCCGGATCAACTTTGATCACTTTTGCTTTGGAAGAGTCGTCGAAAATCTCGGACAGATCCGGGCGAGTACGGCCCTGCTCATCAACCGGTGCGTTCAGTTTGTTAACGATTACGCCGGTGATGTTGGTGTTTTTCGCGCCGCCGAAGCTGCTGCGAGTCAGTTCAATACGCTCGTTCAGCTGTTCCGGGGTATCGGTACCCTGAGACATTACGAAGACGATTTCTGCGTTCAGCGTTTTCGCGATTTCGTAGTTCAGAGACTGCGCGAACTGATGTTTGCGGGTTGGGACCAGGCCTTCAACCAGTACAACTTCAGCGTCTTTAGTGTTCGCGTGGTAGTTCGCGATGATCTCTTCCATCAGCACATCTTTCTGATTGCTGGACAACAGAGATTCAACGTGGCTCATCTTCAGCGGCTCAGCGGCTGGCAGAGAAGAGTTAGCACGGACGATGCTGGTAGTCTGGTCTGGCGCATCGCCACCGGCACGCGGTTGAGAGATCGGCTTGAAGACGCTCAGACGAACGCCTTTGCGTTCCATTGCGCGGATCACGCCAAGGCTGACGCTGGTCAGACCGACGCTGGTTCCGGTAGGGATCAGCATAATAATACGGGACACGGTTTATCCTCTTTCGTTACCGTCGATGTAGACGGGTTACAAAACAGCACCGCCAGCTAGGCTGGCGGTGTGAAATCAGGCAGTCAGACGGCTCGCGTCTTGCGCGATAACCAGTTCTTCGTTGGTTGGGATTACCACCGCAGGACGGGTACCTTCTTTGTTGATGAAACCAGATTTGCCGAAACGTGCGGCCAGGTTACGTTCGTGGTCAACTTCAAAGCCCAGAACGCCCAGTTTGCCCAGAGACAGTTCACGAACCATCGCTGCGTTTTCACCGATACCACCGGTGAAGACAACTGCATCCAGACGACCATCCATCAGCGCAGTGTAAGAACCGATGTATTTCGCCAGACGGTGACAGTAAACGTCCATTGCACGTTTAGCGTCTTCTTTAGTCGCGTAGTTATCTTCAACATAACGGCAGTCGCTGGTGACTTCGGTCAGACCCAGCAGGCCGGACTCTTTGGTCAGCATTTTGTTGATCTGGTCAACGCTCATGCCCAGGGTGTCGTGCAGGTGGAAGATGATCGCCGGGTCGATGTCACCGGAACGCGTACCCATCACCAGACCTTCCAGCGGGGTCAGGCCCATGGAGGTATCAACACATTTACCGTTACGGATAGCAGAGACAGAACCGCCGTTGCCCAGGTGGCAAGTGATGATGTTCAGCTCATCAACCGGTTTGTTCAGAATTTTTGCCGCTTCCTGAGTCACGAAGAAGTGGCTGGTGCCGTGCGCGCCGTAACGACGAACACCGTGTTCTTTGTACAGGCTGTATGGCAGAGCATAGAGGTAAGACTCTTCCGGCATGGTCTGATGGAACGCGGTGTCGAACACAGCCACGTTTTTGTCTTTCAGATTCGGGAAGGATTTCAGCGCTTCTGCGATACCGATCAGGTGTGCAGGGTTATGCAGCGGTGCAAAAGAGGCTGCGTCTTTGATACCCTGAATAACAGAATCGTCGATAACCACAGAGCCGGTGTATTTCTCGCCGCCGTGAACAACACGGTGACCAATCGCAGTCAGCTGAGCAGACAGTTCTGGTTTTTGTGCCAGAATAGTATTAACGATAAAATTCAGCGCTTCACTGTGAGCGGCGCCTGCACCTAAAGCCGCTTCTTGTTTACCGCCGTCCATTTTCCACTTGATACGTGCTTCTGGGAGATGGAAACATTCGGCTAAACCAGAGAGGTATTCTTCACCGTTTACTGCATCGATGATGGCAAATTTCAGTGAGGAGCTACCGCAGTTCAGAACCAGTACTAACTTACTCGACATGGAAGTACCTATTTATGATACGTGGCTAAAAAAACGTCAGGAAGTCATAGAGCGTAGCGCATGATGACACCGACGTTTATGATTAACATCATGCGCCATAGTCTTTTTGGGCACGATGGAATAAATACCTTTGAGTCTATGTCATTTTGCGTATTTTTCAGCCAATGGCATACTATGTGTCAATTTGACGACTCAATGATTTTGGACTAAAGGCCTTACAGGCCGGCACAGGATACCTGAATGTGGGTATTAAAGACAAAATGTTTTGAACGATGTCCTTTGTAGTTGTTGTTTTGCACAAATTTTTTAATTTTTATATGTGAAGTTGAGGTAACCGCCATGTCGACACCGGATAATCGTTCCGTCAATTTTTTTAGCTTGTTTCGCCGGGGGCAGCACTATGCGAAGACGTGGCCAATGGAAAAGCGCCTCGCGCCTGTGTTTGTAGAGAACCGCGTGATCCGCATGACGCGTTACGCGATCCGTTTTATGCCGCCTATCGCCGTCTTCACCTTATGCTGGCAAATTGCGTTAGGTGGGCAGTTGGGACCGGCCGTGGCGACTGCGCTGTTTGCGCTCAGCCTGCCGATGCAGGGCATGTGGTGGCTGGGTAAACGTTCTGTAACGCCGCTGCCGCCTTCAATACTCAACTGGTTCTACGAAGTTCGGGGTAAATTGCAAGAAGCCGGGCAGGCGCTCACTCCGGTAGAAGGAAAGCCTGATTATCAGGCGCTGGCTGACACGCTTAAGCGCGCCTTCAAACAACTGGATAAAACTTTCCTTGATGATTTGTAATTGACCCCTGATTACGCATATAAAAGAAGGCACAAGATGCCTTCTTTTTTTTCATCGCAGTAGTAGTGATACAGGAGTCCCAAATGGAAATGACCAACGCTCAACGTCTGATTTTGTCTAATCAGTACAAAATGATGACTATGCTCGATCCCACTAACGCCGAGCGTTATCGTCGTTTGCAGACGATTATTGAACGCGGTTACGGCTTGCAGATGCGCGAGCTGGATCGTGAGTTTGGTGAGCTGACGGAAGAAACCTGTCGTACGATTATCGATATTATGGAGATGTATCACGCATTACATGTGTCCTGGACTAATCTTAAGGACGCGCAGGCTATTGATGAGCGTCGCGTGACCTTCCTTGGCTTTGACGCCGCAACGGAAGCCCGTTACCTCGGGTACGTACGTTTTATGGTTAATGTAGAAGGTCGTTATACCCACTTTGATGCGGGTACGCATGGCTTCAACGCCCAGACCCCGATGTGGGAAAAATATCAGCGTATGCTGAATGTCTGGCACTCTTGCCCGCGCCAGTATCACCTGAGTGCGAATGAAATTAACCAAATCATTAATGCCTGAGGGGGCGAGCGTGCAGTGCAAAGGTTTTCTGTTTGATCTGGATGGAACGCTGGTCGATTCCTTACCCGCAGTAGAACGCGCGTGGTGCAACTGGGCCGATCGTTTTGGCCTCGATCACGCCGAGGTGCTCGGCTTTATTCATGGCAAGCAGGCCATTACCTCCCTGCGACACTTTATGGTGGGCAAATCTGAGGCTGAGATCGCCGCGGAATTCACCCGCCTGGAGCAGATCGAAGCGACGGAAACCGCGGGGATCACAGCGCTGCCGGGAGCGGTTGATTTACTCAACCACCTCAATAAAGCGGGTATTCCATGGGCAATTGTGACCTCCGGATCCATGCCGGTCGCACGAGCGCGTCATCGTGTCGCGGGGCTGCCTGCTCCTGAAGTGTTTGTCACCGCCGAGCGGGTAAAAAGAGGCAAACCCGAGCCAGACGCCTATCTGTTAGGCGCCCAGCTTCTGGGTCTTGCGCCACAGGAATGCGCGGTGGTGGAAGATGCCCCCGCTGGGGTGCTTTCAGGACTGGCTGCAGGGTGTCATGTGATAGCGGTCAACGCGCCTGTGGACACGCCGCGTCTGGATGAGGTCGATTTTTCGCTGACCAGTCTGGAACATATTTCTGTGACCAAACAGCCTAACGGAAATGTGGTCGTGGTAAGAAATACCTGAACATGATTTAGCCCCAGATTGTTGGGGCTTTTTTATGGCAGAATCGATCCATCCCTCTCATTTAACAAGGATATGTTGTGAACGGTGAATTGACATGGGTTCTCTCATTGCTGGCGATTGCCGTCGTCTTGTTTGTCACTGGCAGAGTGCGTATGGACGCGGTCGCTTTGCTGGTCATCATTGCCTTTGTTCTGAGCGGAACATTGAGCATCACAGAAGCCTTTTCCGGATTCAGCGATCCTAACGTTATTTTGATAGCGGCATTATTCATTATCGGCGACGGCCTGGTGCGTACCGGGGTGGCGACGGTAATGGGTGCCTGGCTGGTGAAGGTGGCTGGCAGCAGTGAAGTCAAAATGCTGGTGTTGCTGATGATTACCGTTGCCGGACTCGGGGCGTTTATGAGTTCGACCGGCGTGGTCGCCATCTTTATCCCGGTGGTCTTAAGCGTTTCCATGCGCATGGAAATTTCCCCTTCACGCCTGATGATGCCGCTGAGCTTTGCCGGCCTGATAAGCGGCATGATGACGCTGGTGGCGACGCCGCCGAACCTGGTCGTCAACAGTGAACTGTTACGTGAAGGACTTAACGGGTTCAGCTTTTTTAGCGTTACCCCGCTGGGGCTGGTGGTTCTGGTTCTCGGCATAATTTATATGCTGCTGATGCGCTTTATGCTCAAGGGAGAAGATTCCAGACAGCCGGGAGACGGCTGGAAACGCCGGACCTTTCGCGATCTGATTAAAGAATATCGTCTGACCGGGCGCGCGCGTCGCCTGGCGATTCGTCCCGGTTCTCCTATGATTGGCCAGCGTCTGGATGATCTGAAGCTGCGTGAGCGCTACGGGGCAAACGTGATTGGCGTGGAACGCTGGCGTCGCTTTCGTCGCGTAATAGTCGACGTTAACGGGGTTTCTGAGTTTCGCGCCCGTGATGTATTGCTGATTGATATGTCCGCGGCCGATGTCGACCTGCGTGAATTTTGCAGTGAACAGTTTCTGGAACCAATGGTACTGCGCGGCGAATACTTCTCCGAGCAGGCGCTTGATGTGGGGATGGCCGAGATCTCTCTGATCCCTGAATCGGAATTGATCGGCAAAACGGTACGGGAAATCGCTTTTCGTACCCGCTACGGGCTGAATGTCGTTGGGCTGAAGCGCGATGGCGCGGCTCTGGCTGGAGCGGTGGTGGATGAGCCATTGCTGATGGGCGATATCATATTAGTGGTGGGCAACTGGAAGCTCATCACACTGTTGGGACAAAAAGGGCGTGATTTTGTCGTGCTGAATATGCCCGAGGAAGTCAGTGAAGCTTCTCCGGCGCACAGCCAGGCACCGCATGCGATTTTCTGTCTGGTGCTGATGGTTGCTCTGATGCTCACTGATGAAATTCCCAATACGGTGGCTGCGATCATCGCCTGTCTACTGATGGGGAAATTTCGCTGTATTGATGCCGAAAGTGCCTATAAAGCGATTCACTGGCCAAGCATTATTTTGATTGTCGGGATGATGCCCTTCGCGCTGGCTTTACAAAAAACCGGCGGTGTCGACTTGGTGGTGAAAGGGCTGATGGATGTCGGTGGCGGGTATGGCCCGTATGTGATGTTGGGCTGCCTGTTCGTGCTGTGTGCGACTATCGGGTTATTTATCTCCAACACCGCGACGGCGGTGCTGATGGCGCCAATCGCGCTGGCGGCTGCAAAGTCGATGGGCGTTTCACCGTATCCTTTTGCGATGGGGATTGCGATGGCGGCATCCGCAGCCTTTATGACACCTGTCTCTTCCCCGGTAAACACTCTGGTGCTCGGACCTGGCAACTACAGCTTTAGCGATTTCGTGAAGATTGGCGTACCGTTTACCATCATTGTGATGGCGGTGTGCGTGGTGATGATCCCGATGCTGTTTCCGTTTTGATGTTGTTGTCTGATGGCGACGGGGATGTCTTCGCCGCCACCGGGTCATGCGTTTATAGCGGAGAATCCTGGCTGATTTCATCTAATGAGAGGTGAAAACTCGGGACAAACACGTCCATAAAGTAGTCCATCTCTTCGCTGCGTCGCGACTCGAGCGTTTTTTCCAGACGCGTCTTGGCAAGCAGAAATTCGTTGTTACCGGCAGAGAGTTCCTCCAGACACTTCAGATACGCGCACAGGGCATCGGCCTGTTTAACAATCGATCTCTCTTCTTCACTTAAGGCATGTTCATCAATGAGCGGCGCAAAAATATCGCGCAGTTCATCAGGTACCATATCGACCAGTTTTTGCTGGGCAATTTTCTCTATCGCTTTATATTCCTGCGCAATCTGCGAGTTGAAATATTTCACCGGGGTAGGGAGATCACCGGTCAGCACTTCTGACGCATCGTGATACATCGCCAACAGAGCAATACGCTCAGCATTAACCTGACCACCAAATTTGCGGTTTTTGATCGCGGCCAGCGCATGGGCAACCATGGCAACCTGCAGACTGTGTTCAGACACGTTTTCGGTGCGCACGTTGCGCATCAGCGGCCAGCGATTAATGAGCTTCAGACGGGAGAGGTGGGCAAAAAAATGGCTCTGCTTCATAACGACCCTTATATGATGGCAACCTAAGAGTCATTTTGCGCAGAGAAGGCTGTCAGATGCAAATACTCGTCATCCATCCGACAGCCTTTGTTTAATTACAGCTGGTGATACCCTGACAGGAAACGCTCAAATTTACTCAGCGACATTTCAATATCGTCAATACGCGGCAGCGTGACGATGCGGAAATGATCCGGCCACGGCCAGTTGAACGCTGTTCCCTGAACCAGCAGTACTTTTTCCTGCAGCAGGAAGTCGAGCACCATCTTCTGGTCGTCATGAATGTTGAAGCGTTTAGCATCAATTTTCGGGAACATATACAGCGCGCCGCGCGGTTTTACGCAGGAGACACCAGGAATGTCATTGAGCAGTTCCCAGGCGCGGTTGCGTTGTTCATACAAACGCCCACCAGGCATGATAAATTCGCTGATGCTCTGGTATCCGCCCAGTGCGGTCTGAATGGCATGTTGCGCCGGAACGTTGGCACACAGGCGCATAGAGGCCAGCATCTCAAGACCTTCAATATATCCTTTAGCATGTTTCTTCGGCCCGTTCAGCACCATCCAGCCCTGACGGAAACCGGCAACGCGATAGGTTTTTGACAGGCCATTGAAGGTGATGGTCAGCAGATCCGGCGCCATTGCAGCAATGGAGTGGTGTTCAGCGTCGTCGTAGAGAATTTTGTCGTAAATCTCATCCGCAAAGATGATGAGGTTGTTCTGGCGAGCAATCTCAACAATCTCCATCAGCAGCTCTTTAGAGTAAACAGCGCCGGTTGGGTTGTTTGGGTTGATGATGACGATCCCACGCGTACGCGGCGTGATTTTGGCGCGGATATCATCCAGGTCCGGGAACCAGTCTGATGATTCGTCACACAGGTAGTGCACGGCATTACCGCCGGAGAGCGATACCGCCGCCGTCCACAGCGGATAATCAGGAGCAGGAACCAGCATTTCGTCCCCACTGTTCAGCAACGCCTGCATAGCCTGCACAATTAATTCAGAAACGCCGTTGCCGATATAAATATCTTCCACGGTTACGTCGCGCATACCACGGGCCTGGTAATGCTGCATAATCGCTTTCCGGGCGGAATAAAGGCCTTTGGAGTCGCAATATCCTTGCGCTGTTGGCAAATTGCGGATCACATCCACCAGTATTTCATCTGGCGCTTCAAACCCGAATGGCGCGGGGTTGCCGATGTTCAGTTTCAGAACCTTATTGCCTTCTTCTTCCAGGCGCTTTGCTTCCTTCAGAACCGGGCCGCGAATGTCATAACAGACGTTTTCTAATTTGCTGGATTTTTCAATGGGGGACATGAACGTTGACCTTTTTAGCTGTGAATGCCACTCCCTGCCATGGAAGTCAGCCCAGCACAATGTACTCCCACGGCGGTGAGTTTTGAAGGGTCTTTAGTAGAAGATTTTGAAAAGCTATGAAGTGATAATTAACTGTTAACAACTAAATAATGTAAATATTATGAGATAATAATCTATCTAGATTTGTTTTGTTGGTAGTATGTTTTGTTTTATTGGTTTGGTTGTGGTGAATTGTTTGGTCAAAAAAAGTTAAGCCTGTAAAGCGAAATGTCACGGGTGTCTGGTAATGACTCCAACTTATTGATAGTGTTTTATGTTCAGATAATGCCCGATGACTTTGTCATGCAGCTCCACCGATTTTGAGAACGACAGCGACTTCCGTCCCAGCCGTGCCAGGTGCTGCCTCAGATTCAGGTTATGCCGCTCAATTCGCTGCGTATATCGCTTGCTGATTACGTGCAGCTTTCCCTTCAGGCGGGATTCATACAGCGGCCAGCCATCCGTCATCCATATCACCACGTCAAAGGGTGACAGCAGGCTCATAAGACGCCCCAGCGTCGCCATAGTGCGTTCACCGAATACGTGCGCAACAACCGTCTTCCGGAGCCTGTCATACGCGTAAAACAGCCAGCGCTGGCGCGATTTAGCCCCGACGTATCCCCACTGTTCGTCCATTTCCGCGCAGACGATGACGTCACTGCCCGGCTGTATGCGCGAGGTTACCGACTGCGGCCTGAGTTTTTTAAATGGCGGAAAATCGTGTTGAGGCCAACGCCCATAATGCGGGCGGTTGCCCGGCATCCAACGCCATTCATGGCCATATCAATGATTTTCTGGTGCGTACCGGGTTGAGAAGCGGTGTAAGTGAACTGCAGTTGCCATGTTTTACGGCAGTGAGAGCAGAGATAGCGCTGATGTCCGGCAGTGCTTTTGCCGTTACGCACCACCCCGTCAGTAGCTGAACAGGAGGGACAGCTGATAGAAACAGAAGCCACTGGAGCACCTCAAAAACACCATCATACACTAAATCAGTAAGTTGGCAGCATCACCCCTTCGTTGCTGTTGCCGACCTGAATACCTTTGCGGCTGCGGCAGCTGCGGTATGTCGAACTCAGTCTGCGGTGAGTCAGCAAATGCAGCGTCTTGAGCAACTCGTGGGGAAAGAGTTGTTCGCGCGCCATGGACGCAACAAACTACTGACCGAACATGGTATACAACTGTTGGGTTACGCCAGAAAAATACTGCGCTTTAATGATGAGGCATGCTCATCATTAATGTTTAATAATCTTCAGGGAGTGTTAACTATCGGTGCTTCTGATGAATCAGCCGATACCATACTGCCTTTCCTGCTCAACCGAATAAGTTCGGTTTATCCGAAGCTTGCGCTGGATGTGAGGGTCAAGCGTAACGCCTACATGGTGGATATGCTGAAGTCGCAAGAAGTGGACTTGGTTGTGACTACCAACCGTCCTGGCGATTTTGAATGTCTGAATCTGCGTACCTCGCCAACGCATTGGTACTGTGCTGCCGAATATATTCTGCAAAAAGGTGAGCCGGTACCGTTGGTTCTGCTGGACGATCCGAGCCCGTTTCGCGATATCGTGCTGGCGACATTAAATGCTGCTCAGATCCCGTGGCGTCTGGCTTATGTCGCTTCAACATTACCTGCGGTTCGCGCGGCGGTAAAAGCAGGGCTCGGCGTCACTGCGCGACCTGTTGAAATGATGAGTCCGGATTTACGCGTACTGGGTGCCGCCGACGGATTACCGCCATTGCCTGATACTGAGTATCTGTTGTGCTGCGATCCGTCCACGCAAAATGAGTTGGCAGAAGTTATCTTTAAGTCGATGCAAACGTATCAAAATCCTTGGCAATACAATCAGTTTACCCCTGAAGGGGGAGATGACTCGCTGATTGTTGAAGGCGACTTTGAGTAATCCGTCACAAAAAATCGTTTTAAAATGTTAGTGTAAAAAAGAGCCACTGGTGATGAAAAAACATCCAGTGGCTCTTTTTTTATGCAAATATTGCCGCTTTATGTCATTTGCTATACTAAAACTTAACAAAATCAGAAGGTAAAAAAACGGCCTGACGCCTGGCTGAAAAATAAGCAGCAGCGTTACTAATTGTTTCCATGTTAAAAAACTAGAGAAATTGTTGCTGTTTTTTATGGTGAATTAACAAAAGCGTGTCACAGATCAAGAAAATACTCCCATTTAGGGGGAGGCATCTGGGTGAATTCCTGTCAAAATAGGTGAGTATTATCTTTTTTACTTCACTACGGACACGATTCAACAACATTAAAAATGACCGATGATGCGATCGAAATTGGTCTAAATAGCACTTTATGTTAATGAAGTTGGAGCGGTGTAAAATAATGTGAGGAAACTTTTGTTAAAGTTGACAAAAGGTTATAGAAAGGAGTAAAAAACCCCATCAATTAGCTGTATAAAATGGTTTTTCACAGTGATTGTAAGGTTTTTTTTATTCCTCCCCATGAATCGATGTGGCGTTCATCTGCCGAAAAGAGCAGAGAATTTGGCGCTACTTTTGATGAGTAAGCAATGAGTATGTCAACATCCACTGAAATCATCGCTCATCACTGGGCATTCGCTATCTTTCTTATTGTTGCCATTGGCCTGTGCTGCCTGATGCTCGTCGGCGGCTGGTTTTTAGGTGGTCGCGCGCGCGCGAGATCTAAAAACGTGCCGTTTGAATCAGGTATCGACTCGGTCGGCACCGCCCGCTTGCGCCTGTCTGCCAAGTTTTATCTGGTAGCCATGTTCTTCGTTATCTTCGACGTTGAAGCGCTGTATCTGTTCGCATGGTCAACTTCTATCCGTGAAAGCGGCTGGATTGGCTTTGTGGAAGCTGCAATTTTTATTTTTGTGTTACTGGCAGGTCTGGTTTATCTGGTGCGTATTGGCGCGCTGGACTGGACGCCCGCGCGTTCACGCCGCGAGCGTATGAACCCGGAAACGAACAGTATCGCTAATCGTCAACGCTAACCGCGAGGCATTAAGATGGATTATACGCTCACCCGCATAGATCCTAACGGTGAGAACGACCGTTACCCCCTGCAAAAACAGGAGATCGTAACCGACCCCCTGGAGCAAGAAGTTAACAAAAACGTGTTCATGGGCAAGCTGCATGACATGGTTAACTGGGGCCGTAAAAACTCAATTTGGCCCTATAACTTTGGCCTTTCCTGCTGCTACGTTGAGATGGTGACCTCGTTTACCGCCGTGCACGATGTGGCCCGTTTTGGTGCGGAAGTACTGCGTGCATCGCCGCGTCAGGCTGACCTGATGGTCGTAGCCGGAACCTGCTTTACCAAAATGGCGCCGGTTATTCAGCGCCTCTACGATCAGATGCTGGAACCGAAATGGGTTATTTCCATGGGCGCATGCGCCAACTCCGGCGGTATGTACGACATCTATTCTGTGGTGCAGGGCGTTGATAAATTTATTCCGGTCGATGTGTACATCCCGGGATGCCCGCCGCGTCCGGAAGCGTATATGCAGGCTCTGATGCTGCTGCAAGATTCCATTGGCAAAGAACGCCGTCCGCTCTCCTGGGTGGTTGGCGATCAGGGCGTTTATCGCGCCAATATGCAGTCAGAACGCGAGCGTAAACGCGGCGAACGTATTGCTGTAACGAATCTTCGTACACCAGACGAGATTTAATTTGCGCCTGTCGGCAGCAGCACTTCCTTCGCTTATCACTACATAAATAGCGCGAAGCACTGCCGACCACCACGGACCATTTGCAATGGTGAACAATATGACCGACTTAAGCGCGCAAGACGCTGTATGGCAAACACGGGATCACCTTGATGACCCGGTCATTGGCGAACTGCGCAACCGTTTTGGGCCGGATGCCTTTACCGTTCAGGCGACTCGCACCGGGGTACCTGTTGTTTGGGTCAAGCGTGAACAATTACTGGAAGTTGGCGATTTCTTAAAGAGACTGCCGAAACCTTACGTCATGCTGTTTGACTTACACGGCATGGACGAACGTCTGCGTACGCACCGCGAAGGGTTACCTGCCGCGGATTTTTCCGTTTTCTATCACCTGATCTCCATTGAACGCAATCGCGATATCATGCTCAAGGTGGCATTGTCTGAAAACGACCTGCGCGTACCGACGTTCACCAAACTGTTCCCGAACGCCAACTGGTATGAGCGTGAAACCTGGGAAATGTTTGGCATCGACATCGAAGGTCACCCGCACCTGACGCGTCTGCTGATGCCGCATACCTGGGAAGGTCATCCGCTGCGTAAAGACTACCCGGCGCGTGCGACCGAATTCGATCCGTTTGAGCTGACCAAAGCCAAACAGGATCTGGAAATGGAATCACTGACCTTCAAACCAGAAGAATGGGGCATGAAGCGTAGTTCCGAAAACGAGGACTTCATGTTCCTCAACCTCGGTCCTAACCACCCGTCTTCTCACGGTGCGTTCCGTATTGTGCTGCAGCTTGATGGCGAAGAAATCGTCGACTGCGTGCCTGACATCGGCTACCACCACCGTGGCGCTGAAAAGATGGGTGAACGTCAGTCCTGGCATAGCTACATTCCGTACACCGACCGTATCGAGTACCTCGGCGGCTGCGTTAACGAAATGCCTTATGTACTGGCCGTTGAGAAACTGGCTGGCATCACCACGCCGGATCGCGTCAACGTGATTCGCGTTATGTTGTCTGAACTGTTCCGTATCAACAGCCACCTGCTGTACATCTCCACGTTCATCCAGGACGTCGGCGCGATGACGCCGGTCTTCTTCGCCTTTACCGACCGTCAGAAAATCTATGACGTAGTGGAAGCGATCACCGGTTTCCGTATGCACCCGGCCTGGTTCCGTATCGGCGGTGTGGCACACGATCTGCCGCGCGGTTGGGACAAACTGCTGCGTGACTTCCTCGACTGGATGCCAAAACGTCTGGATTCCTACGAGAAAGCCGCACTGCGTAACACCATCCTGAAAGGCCGTTCGCAGGGCGTTGCCGCTTATGGTAAGAAAGAAGCGCTGGACTGGGGTTGTACCGGTGCTGCGCTGCGTGCGACCGGTATTGATTTTGACGTGCGTAAAGCGCGTCCATACTCTGGCTACGAAAACTTTGACTTTGAAGTCCCGGTTGGCGGCGGCGTGTCCGACTGCTATACCCGCGTGATGCTGAAAGTTGAAGAGCTGCGCCAGAGTCTGCGCATCCTTGAGCAGTGCCTCAACAACATGCCGGAAGGCCCGTTCAAAGCGGATCACCCGCTGACTACGCCGCCGCCGAAAGAGCGCACGTTGCAACATATCGAAACCCTGATCACCCACTTCCTGCAGGTTTCGTGGGGACCGGTTATGCCGGCAAACGAGTCCTTCCAGATGGTGGAAGCGACCAAGGGTATTAACAGTTACTACCTGACCAGCGATGGCAGCACCATGAGTTACCGTACCCGTATCCGTACCCCGAGCTATGCGCACCTGCAGCAGATCCCGGTAGCGGTACGTGGCAGCCTGGTGTCCGACCTTATCGTCCACCTGGGTAGTATCGATTTTGTTATGTCAGATGTGGACCGCTAATTATGCACGAGAATCAACAACCACAAACCGAGGCTTTTGAGCTGAGTGCGGCTGAGCGTGAAGCGATTGAGCACGAGAAGCACCACTACGAAGACCCGCGTGCGGCGTCCATTGAAGCGCTGAAAATTGTTCAGAAACAGCGTGGCTGGGTGCCGGATGGGGCGATCTATGCGATCGCTGATGTGCTGGGGATCCCGGCAAGCGACGTAGAAGGTGTTGCCACGTTCTATAGCCAGATCTTCCGCCAGCCGGTAGGTCGCCACGTGATCCGCTACTGCGACAGCGTGGTGTGCCATATCAACGGCTATCAGGGGATCCAGGCTGCGCTTGAGAAAAAACTCAACATCAAGCCGGGGCAGACGACCTTTGACGGTCGTTTTACGCTGCTCCCGACCTGTTGCCTGGGGAACTGCGATAAAGGGCCGAACATGATGATCGATGAGGATACTCATGCTCACCTGACCCCGGAAGGCATTCCCGAACTGCTGGAGCGGTATAAATGAAAGACATTATCCGTACTCCCGAAACGCATCCGCTGACCTGGCGTCTGCGTGATGACAAACAGCCGGTCTGGCTGGACGAATACCGTAGCAAGAACGGCTACGAAGGTGCGCGTAAGGCCCTGACCGGGCTGTCACCGGACGAAATCGTTAACCAGGTAAAAGACGCTGGCCTGAAAGGGCGCGGCGGTGCGGGCTTTTCCACCGGTCTGAAGTGGAGCCTGATGCCGAAAGACGAATCCATGAACATCCGTTACCTGCTGTGTAACGCCGATGAAATGGAGCCGGGTACCTATAAAGACCGTCTGCTGATGGAACAGCTGCCGCACCTGCTGGTGGAAGGCATGCTGATCTCCGCGTTTGCGCTGAAAGCGTACCGTGGTTACATCTTCCTGCGTGGTGAATATATCGAAGCGGCTGTGCATCTGCGTCGCGCGATTGCCGAAGCAACCGAAGCCGGCTTGCTTGGCAAAAACATCATGGGCACCGGTTTCGACTTCGAACTGTTTGTCCACACCGGGGCAGGGCGCTATATCTGCGGTGAAGAGACGGCGCTGATTAACTCCCTTGAAGGTCGTCGTGCTAACCCACGCTCTAAGCCGCCGTTCCCGGCAAGCTCTGGCGCTTGGGGTAAGCCGACCTGCGTTAACAACGTCGAAACCCTGTGTAACGTACCAGCTATCCTCGCGAACGGCGTGGAGTGGTATCAGAACATTTCGCAGAGCAAAGACGCGGGCACCAAGCTGATGGGCTTCTCAGGTCGCGTGAAGAACCCTGGCCTGTGGGAACTGCCTTTCGGTACTACCGCGCGCGAGATCCTCGAAGATTACGCGGGCGGCATGCGTGATGGCCTGAAATTCAAAGCCTGGCAGCCGGGCGGCGCGGGTACTGACTTCCTGACTGAAGCGCACCTCGATCTGCCGATGGAATTCGAAAGCATTGGTAAAGCCGGTAGCCGTTTGGGCACCGCGCTGGCAATGGCCGTCGATCACGAGATTGGCATGGTTCCTCTGGTGCGTAACCTCGAAGAGTTCTTTGCCCGCGAGTCCTGCGGCTGGTGTACGCCGTGCCGTGACGGTCTGCCGTGGAGTGTGAAAATTCTGCGCGCGCTGGAGCGTGGCGAAGGCCAGCCTGGGGATATCGAGACGCTTGAGCAACTGTGTCGTTTCCTCGGCCCGGGTAAAACCTTCTGTGCACACGCCCCGGGTGCGGTGGAGCCGCTGCAGAGCGCCATTAAATATTTCCGCGAAGAATTCGAAGCTGGCATCAAGCAGTCCTTCAGCAATACCCATCAGATTGGTGGTATTCAGCCGAACCTGCTGAAAGAGCGCTGGTAATAGCAGGGTAACCCTGAATCGCGATCAGAAATTCGATTAACGCTCGGTTTTAGACCGAGCCAACTGGAAGCATGCTGACTATGGCTACGATTCATGTAGACGGCAAAGAATATGAGGTCAACGGAGCGGACAACCTGCTGGAAGCTTGTCTGTCTCTCGGCCTTGATATTCCGTACTTTTGCTGGCACCCGGCGCTGGGAAGCGTCGGTGCTTGCCGCCAGTGTGCGGTGAAGCAATATCAAAACGCGGAAGACACGCGTGGTCGCCTGGTGATGTCTTGTATGACACCGGCCACCGAAGGCACCTTTATTTCAATTGATGACGAAGAAGCGAAACAGTTCCGCGAAAGCGTAGTGGAGTGGTTGATGACTAACCACCCGCACGACTGTCCGGTCTGTGAAGAGGGCGGTAACTGCCACCTTCAGGATATGACCGTCATGACCGGTCATAGCTTCCGCCGCTACCGCTTCACGAAGCGTACACACCGCAACCAGGACCTGGGGCCGTTCATCTCTCACGAAATGAACCGCTGCATCGCCTGCTATCGCTGCGTACGTTACTACAAAGATTACGCCGATGGTGCGGATCTGGGCGTCTATGGCGCACATGACAACGTCTACTTTGGTCGTCCGGAAGACGGTACGCTCGAAAGCGAATTCTCCGGTAACCTGGTGGAAATTTGCCCGACCGGCGTCTTCACCGATAAAACGCACTCCGAGCGTTATAACCGTAAATGGGACATGCAGTTTGCGCCGAGCATCTGCCAGCAGTGTTCTATCGGCTGTAACATCAGCCCGGGCGAGCGCTACGGTGAACTGCGTCGTATCGAAAATCGCTACAACGGTACCGTTAACCACTACTTCCTCTGCGACCGTGGTCGTTTTGGCTATGGTTACGTGAACCTGAAAGACCGTCCACGCCAGCCGGTACAGCGTCGTGGCGATGACCTGATCACGCTGAACGCCGAACAAGCGATGCAGGGCGCGGCAGATATTCTGCGTCAGTCGAAGAAAGTGATTGGTATCGGCTCCCCGCGTGCCAGCGTTGAAAGTAACTTTGCGCTGCGTGAACTGGTCGGTGCGGATAACTTCTATACCGGTATTGCCCAGGGCGAGCAGGAACGTCTGCAACTGGCTCTGAGCGTGCTGCGTGACGGCGGTATTCATACCCCGGCACTGCGCGAAATCGAGTCATACGATGCGGTTCTGGTGCTGGGGGAAGATATCACCCAGACTGGGGCACGCGTTGCGCTGGCGGTACGTCAGGCGGTGAAAGGTAAAGCGCGTGAGATGGCGGCGGCTCAGAAAGTGGCTGACTGGCAGATTGCGGCAATCCTTAATATCGGCCAGCGTGCCAAACACCCGCTGTTCGTGACCAACGTCGATAACACCCGTCTGGATGATATCGCGGCATGGACCTACCGTGCGCCGGTTGAAGATCAGGCGCGTTTAGGTTTCGCGATCGCCCATGCGTTGGATAACAACGCACCGGCGGTTGACGGTATCGACCGTGACCTGCAGAACAAAATTGACGTCATCGTTCAGGCTCTGGCTGGGGCGAAGAAACCACTGATTATTTCCGGTACCAACGCCGGTAGCGCCGACGTGATTCAGGCTGCTGCCAACGTGGCGAAGGCGCTGAAAGGCCGTGGCGCAGACGTCGGAATCACCATGATTGCTCGCTCTGTCAACAGTATGGGGCTGGGTATGATTGGCGGTGGTTCCCTCGACGACGCGCTGACCGAACTGGAAACAGGTCGTGCTGACGCCGTTGTGGTGTTGGAAAATGACCTGCATCGCCATGCTTCAGCAACGCGTGTGAACGCCGCGCTGGCGAAAGCGCCGCTGGTACTGGTTGTTGACCATCAGCGCACGGCTATTATGGAAAACGCCCATCTGGTGCTTTCCGCCGCTAGCTTCGCCGAAAGCGATGGTACGGTAATTAACAACGAAGGTCGCGCCCAGCGTTTCTTCCAGGTCTATGACCCATCCTACTACGACAGCAACACCGTAATGCTGGAAAGCTGGCGCTGGCTGCACTCGCTGCACAGTACCGTGCAGAGTCGTGAAGTGGACTGGACGCAGCTCGACCATGTTATCGACGCGGTCGTTGAGAAGTTACCGCAGTTGGCGGGTATTAAAGATGCCGCGCCGGATGCAAGCTTCCGTATCCGTGGACAGAAACTGGCACGTGAACCGCACCGCTACAGTGGCCGTACTGCAATGCGCGCCAACATCAGCGTCCACGAACCGCGCCAGCCGCAGGACAAAGACACCATGTTCGCTTTCTCTATGGAAGGGAACAACCAACCGTCTGCGCCGCGTTCGCAAATTCCGTTTGCCTGGGCTCCGGGCTGGAACTCCCCACAGGCGTGGAACAAGTTCCAGGATGAAGTGGGCGGTAAACTGCGTCATGGCGATCCGGGCGTGCGTCTGATCGAAGCTTCGGCAGATGGTCTGGATTACTTCACAACCGTTCCGGCGAGCTTCCAGGCTCAGGATGGTCAGTGGCGTGTCGCGCCTTACTATCATCTGTTTGGTAGTGACGAAATGTCCCAGCGTGCGCCTGTCTTCCAGACCCGTATGCCGCAGCCGTACATCAAACTCAACCCGGCTGATGCCGCGAAGTTGGGTGTGAATGCCGGTACGCGCGTTTCTTTCAGCTACGATGGCAACACGGTTACGCTGCCGGTTGAAATCGCTGAAGGATTAACGGCAGGGCAGGTTGGTTTGCCAATGGGTATGCCTGGCATCGCGCCGGTTCTGGCTGGTGCACGTCTTGAGGATCTGCAGGAGGCACAACAATGAGTTGGATTACACCCGATCTGATTGAGATCCTGCTGAGCGTTCTCAAAGCGGTCGTGATTCTGCTGGTGGTGGTCACCTGCGGGGCATTCATGAGCTTTGGCGAACGTCGTCTGCTCGGTCTGTTCCAGAACCGTTACGGACCGAACCGTGTTGGCTGGGGCGGTTCGCTCCAGCTGGTTGCGGACATGATCAAGATGTTCTTTAAAGAAGACTGGATCCCGAAATTCTCGGATCGCGTCATCTTTACCCTGGCACCGATGATCGCCTTCACCTCGCTGCTGCTGGCTTTCGCCATCGTGCCGGTGAGCCCGAACTGGGTGGTTGCTGACCTGAACATCGGGATCCTGTTCTTCCTGATGATGGCAGGCCTCGCGGTATACGCGGTGTTGTTCGCAGGCTGGTCCAGTAACAACAAATACTCGCTGCTCGGTGCGATGCGCGCGTCTGCGCAGACGCTGAGCTACGAAGTATTCCTCGGACTTTCCCTGATGGGCGTGGTGGCGCAGGCCGGTTCATTTAACATGACCGACATCGTCAACAACCAGGCTGATATCTGGAACGTTATTCCGCAGTTCTTTGGTTTTGTCACCTTTGCCATCGCGGGCGTGGCGGTGTGTCACCGTCACCCGTTTGACCAGCCAGAAGCCGAGCAGGAACTGGCCGACGGTTACCACATTGAATACTCCGGTATGAAATTCGGTCTGTTCTTCGTGGGTGAGTACATCGGCATCGTCACCATTTCTGCACTGATGGTTACCCTGTTCTTCGGTGGCTGGCATGGTCCGTTCTTACCGCCATTCGTCTGGTTCGCGCTGAAAACCGCGTTCTTCATGATGATGTTCATTTTGATTCGTGCGTCGTTACCGCGTCCTCGTTATGACCAGGTAATGTCCTTCGGCTGGAAAGTCTGTCTGCCGCTGACGCTCGTCAACTTGCTGGTAACGGCGGCTGTCATTCTCTGGCAGGCGCAATAAGGGACACAAAGACCATGACCTTAAAAGAATTGTTCGTAGGTTTCGGCACCCAGGTACGCAGTATCTGGATGATCGGCCTGCATGCGTTCGCGAAACGCGAAACGCAGATGTACCCGGAAGAGCCGGTCTATCTACCGCCCCGTTTTCGTGGTCGTATCGTTCTGACCCGTGACCCGGACGGCGAAGAGCGCTGCGTTGCCTGTAACCTGTGTGCGGTAGCGTGTCCGGTAGGCTGTATCTCTTTGCAAAAAGCAGAGACCAAAGACGGCCGCTGGTATCCAGAGTTTTTCCGCATTAACTTCTCACGCTGCATTTTCTGCGGCCTGTGCGAAGAAGCCTGTCCGACAACGGCTATTCAGCTGACTCCAGATTTCGAGCTGGGTGAGTACAAGCGCCAGGACCTGGTTTACGAGAAAGAGGATCTGCTGATCTCCGGTCCGGGTAAATACCCGGAATATAACTTCTACCGGATGGCAGGTATGGCAATCGACGGCAAAGATAAGGGCGAAGCAGAGAACGAAGCCAAGCCTATCGACGTCAAGAGCCTGTTACCGTAAGGAGAGGGGCAATGGAGTTCGCTTTTTATATCTGTGGCCTGATAGCCATTCTCGCAACCTTGCGGGTGATCACCCACACCAATCCGGTACACGCACTGCTGTACCTGATTATTTCGCTGCTGGCGATTTCCGGGGTGTTCTTCTCGTTAGGTGCTTACTTCGCGGGGGCGCTGGAAATAATCGTCTACGCGGGCGCCATCATGGTGTTGTTCGTGTTCGTGGTCATGATGCTCAACCTCGGTGGTTCTGAAATTGAACAGGAACGCCAGTGGCTGAAACCGCAGGTGTGGATTGGACCGGCGATTCTGTCGGCCATCATGCTGGCGGTTATTGTTTATGCCATTCTGGGTGTTAACGATCAGGGCATCGACGGGACGCCAATTAGCGCGAAAGCTGTCGGTATTTCCCTGTTCGGACCGTATGTACTGGCGGTCGAGCTGGCTTCGATGCTGCTGCTGGCAGGTCTGGTTGTAGCCTTCCACGTAGGGCGCGAAGAGCGTTCTGGTGAAGTGCTGAGCAATCGCACCGATGACCGCGCGAAAAGAAAAACGGAGGAGCACGCATGATCCCCTTACAACATGGACTGATCCTCGCGGCTGTCTTATTCGTACTGGGCTTAACCGGTCTGGTTATCCGCCGCAATCTGCTGTTTATGCTGATCGGGCTGGAAATCATGATTAACGCCTCCGCGCTGGCCTTCGTGGTCGCCGGAAGCTACTGGGGCCAGACCGATGGTCAGGTGATGTATATTCTCGCCATCAGCCTTGCGGCTGCGGAAGCGAGCATTGGACTTGCGCTGTTGCTGCAACTTCATCGCCGTCGCCAGAACCTGAACATCGATTCAGTAAGTGAGATGCGTGGATGAACATGCTTGCCTTAACCATTATTCTGCCATTTATTGGCTTTGTATTACTGGCGTTCTCTCGCGGTCGTTGGTCAGAAAATCTGTCCGCGACCGTGGGCGTCGGGTCGATTGGCCTGGCGGCGCTGGTGACCGCGTTTGTTGGCGTTGACTTCTTTGCTAATGGTCAACAGGCCTACAGCCAGCCGCTGTGGACGTGGATGTCTGTCGGTGACTTCAATATCGGTTTTAACCTGGTGCTGGACGGCCTGTCGCTGACCATGCTCAGTGTGGTGACCGGTGTGGGTTTCCTGATCCACATGTTCGCCTCCTGGTATATGCGCGGTGAAGAGGGATACTCCCGTTTCTTCGCCTACACCAACCTGTTTATCGCCAGCATGGTGGTTCTGGTACTGGCGGATAACCTGCTGCTGATGTACCTCGGCTGGGAAGGCGTGGGCCTGTGCTCCTATCTGCTGATCGGTTTCTATTACACCGATCCGAAGAATGGCGCTGCGGCAATGAAAGCCTTCGTCGTGACCCGTGCGGGTGACGTGTTCCTCGCCTTCGCATTGTTTATCCTCTACAACGAGCTGGGCACGCTGAACTTCCGCGAAATGGTGGAACTGGCACCTGCTCACTTTGCCGATGGTAACAACATGCTGATGTGGGCAACCCTGATGCTGCTGGGCGGTGCGGTGGGTAAATCCGCGCAGCTGCCGTTGCAGACATGGCTTGCTGACGCGATGGCAGGTCCGACGCCTGTCTCCGCGCTGATCCACGCCGCGACGATGGTTACCGCCGGTGTCTACCTGATTGCACGTACTCACGGCCTGTTCCTGATGACGCCGGAAATCCTGCATCTGGTGGGGATTATCGGGGCTATCACTCTGGTACTGGCTGGTTTCGCCGCGCTGGTACAGACCGACATCAAACGCGTTCTCGCATACTCCACCATGAGCCAGATTGGTTATATGTTCCTGGCTCTCGGGGTTCAGGCGTGGGACGCGGCGATTTTCCACCTGATGACGCACGCCTTCTTTAAAGCGCTGCTGTTCCTGGCATCCGGCTCGGTTATCCTGGCCTGTCACCACGAACAGAACATCTTCAAGATGGGCGGTCTGCGTAAGTCTATTCCGCTGGTGTATCTCTGCTTCCTGATCGGTGGCGCGGCGCTGTCGGCTCTGCCGCTGATTACCGCAGGCTTCTTCAGTAAGGATGAGATTCTGGCCGGTGCGATGGCGAACGGTCATATCAATCTGATGGTTGCAGGTCTGGTTGGTGCGTTCATGACCTCTCTGTACACCTTCCGTATGATTTTCATCGTGTTCCACGGTAAAGAGCAAATTCACGCTCACGCAGGGAAGGGGATTACACATCATCTGCCGCTGATTGTGCTGATGATCCTGTCCACCTTCGTTGGCGCACTGATTGTGCCACCGCTGCAGGGTGTACTGCCTGCGACGACCGAGCTTGAGCATGGTCGCGTGATGACCCTGGAAATTACCTCCGGTATCGTCGCGATTGCAGGCATTCTGATCGCTGCATGGCTGTGGCTGGGTAAACGTACGCTGGTGACGTCGATTGCCAACAGTGCGCCAGGCCGTCTGCTGGGTACCTGGTGGTATAACGCCTGGGGCTTCGACTGGCTGTACGACAAAGTGTTCGTCAAGCCGTTCCTGGGCGTTGCATGGCTGCTGAAACGCGATCCGCTGAACGCAATGATGAACATTCCGGCGATCCTTTCCCGCTTTGCAGGTAAAGGCCTGTTGTTAAGCGAGAACGGCTATCTGCGTTGGTATGTAGCATCAATGAGCATCGGTGCCGTCGTTGTGCTGGCTCTGTTGATGGTACTGCGTTGATCGTAAAGTGAATTTTATCCAAATTCGTTGAAAATCAGGCCTCTATTAGGGGCCTTAAAAAGGAATAAAAATCGCCATGTTACTACCCTGGCTAATATTGATTCCCTTTATCGGTGGCTTCCTGTGCTGGCAGACCGAACGCTTTGGCGTGAAGGTGCCGCGTTGGATCGCGCTGATTACCATGGGACTGACGCTGGCGCTTGGCCTGCAACTTTGGTTGCAGGGCGGCTATTCACTGACGCAATCCACTGGCATTCCGCAGTGGCAGTCTGAGTTTGTCCTGCCGTGGATCCCACGCTTTGGCATCTCGATTCATCTTGCTATCGACGGTCTGTCGCTGCTGATGGTGGTGCTGACCGGCCTGCTCGGTGTTCTGGCGGTACTTTGCTCCTGGAATGAAATCGAAAAATACCAGGGCTTTTTCCACCTGAACCTGATGTGGATCTTAGGCGGCGTAATCGGCGTGTTCCTTGCCATCGACATGTTCCTGTTCTTCTTCTTCTGGGAAATGATGCTGGTGCCGATGTACTTCCTGATCGCGCTTTGGGGGCATAAAGCCTCTGACGGTAAAACGCGTATCACGGCAGCAACCAAGTTCTTCATTTATACCCAGGCGAGTGGTCTGGTGATGTTGATTGCCATCCTGGCGCTGGTGTTTGTGCACTACAAAGCGACCGGTGTGTGGACTTTCAACTATGAAGAATTGCTGAATACTCCGATGTCCCACGGCGTGGAATACCTGCTGATGCTGGGCTTCTTCATCGCTTTCGCGGTGAAAATGCCGGTGGTTCCGCTGCACGGCTGGTTGCCGGATGCTCACTCCCAGGCACCGACCGCAGGTTCCGTTGACCTGGCAGGTATCTTGCTGAAAACCGCAGCCTACGGTCTGCTGCGCTTCTCCCTGCCGCTGTTCCCGAATGCGTCAGCGGAGTTTGCACCTATCGCAATGTGGCTTGGCGTCATCGGCATCTTCTACGGCGCGTGGATGGCCTTTAATCAGTACGACATCAAACGTCTGATTGCTTACACCTCCGTATCCCACATGGGCTTCGTACTGATTGCTATCTACACCGGCAGCCAGTTGGCATACCAGGGTGCGGTGATTCAGATGATCGCGCACGGCCTGTCCGCAGCCGGTCTGTTCATCCTGTGTGGTCAGCTGTACGAACGTCTGCACACGCGTGATATGCGTATGATGGGCGGCCTGTGGGGCAAAATGAAATGGTTGCCTGCGCTGTCAATGTTCTTTGCAGTGTGTACGCTGGGTATGCCGGGTACAGGTAACTTCGTTGGCGAATTTATGATTCTGTTCGGCAGCTACCAGGTGGTTCCGGTTATTACCGTGATCTCGACATTTGGTCTGGTGTTTGCTTCTGTTTACTCGCTGGCGATGCTGCATCGCGCTTACTTTGGTAAGGCGAAGAGCCAGATTGCCAGTGTTGAACTGCCAGGGATGTCGCTGCGTGAGCTGTTTATCATCCTGTTGCTGGTCGTGCTTCTGGTACTGCTTGGCTTCTATCCGCAGCCGATTCTGGATACCTCGCATTCTGCGATGAGCAACATCCAGCAGTGGTTTGTTAATTCCGTTACTACTACAAGGCCGTAAATCGCCATGACAATAACTCCACAACACCTGATTGCGCTGCTACCGCTGCTGATCGTCGGCTTGACGGTGGTGGTTGTGATGCTCTCCATTGCGTGGCGACGCAATCACTTCCTTAATGCCACGCTGTCGGTCATTGGGCTTAACGCCGCACTGGTTTCGCTCTGGTTTGTTGGCCAGGCGGGCGCTATGGACGTCACCCCGCTGATGCGGGTTGACGGTTTCGCCATGCTCTACACCGGGTTGGTGCTGCTGGCGAGTCTTGCCACCTGTACCTTCGCTTACCCGTGGCTGGAAGGCTACGACGACAACCGGGAAGAGTTCTATCTGCTGGTGCTGATTGCCGCGCTCGGCGGTATTCTGCTGGCTAACGCTAACCATCTGGCGGCGCTGTTCCTTGGTATTGAGCTTATCTCTCTGCCGCTGTTTGGTCTGGTTGGCTATGCGTTCCGTCAGAAACGTTCGCTGGAAGCCAGTATCAAATACACCATTCTGTCTGCCGCAGCGTCTTCCTTCCTGCTGTTTGGTATGGCGCTGGTGTACGCGCAGTCTGGCAACCTGTCGTTTGTCGCGCTCGGTAAGAGCCTCGGCGACGGTATGCTGCAAGAACCGCTGCTGCTGGCGGGCTTCGGTCTGATGATTGTTGGCCTCGGCTTTAAACTCTCGCTGGTTCCATTCCACCTGTGGACGCCAGACGTATACCAGGGCGCTCCGGCTCCGGTTTCCACCTTCCTGGCGACGGCGAGCAAAATCGCTATCTTCGGCGTGGTGATGCGTCTGTTCCTGTACGCACCGGTAGGTGATAGCGAAGCGGTACGGATCGTGCTGGGTGTGATTGCCTTTGCTTCTATTATCTTCGGTAACCTGATGGCGCTGAGCCAGACCAACATCAAACGTCTGCTTGGTTACTCTTCTATCTCTCACCTCGGTTACCTGCTGGTGGCGCTGATTGCCCTGCAGAGCGGCGAGATGTCGATGGAAGCGGTTGGCGTTTACCTGGCCGGTTATCTGTTCAGCAGCCTCGGTGCGTTCGGTGTGGTCAGCCTGATGTCCAGCCCGTACCGCGGCCCGGATGCAGACTCTCTGTTCTCCTACCGTGGTCTGTTCTGGCATCGTCCAATCCTCGCGGCGGTGATGACGGTGATGATGCTGTCTCTGGCGGGTATTCCGATGACGCTGGGCTTTATCGGTAAGTTCTACGTACTGGCGGTGGGTGTGCAGGCTAATCTGTGGTGGCTGGTTGCCGCTGTGGTGGTGGGTTCCGCGATTGGTTTGTACTACTACCTGCGCGTTGCCGTGAGTCTGTATCTGAGCGCACCGCAGCAACTGAATCGCGATGCGCCGTCCAACTGGCAGTACAGCGCGGGCGGTATTGTGGTGCTGATTTCTGCCCTGCTGGTACTGGTGCTGGGTATCTACCCGCAACCGTTGATCAGCATCGTGCAGTTAGCGGCTCCGCTGATGTAATTCATCATGCTGTGATCGAAAAAGAGTCTGGACAATGTCCAGACTCTTTTTTTTACCTGTCTATACTCATCATACTTCAAGTTGCTGGGGCGTCAGGCCGAAAGTTGACGGCTCACCAGCGGGCCGCTGATGCCTTTCGCTGTGCGATCCATCACTTCCTGAATTACTGAAGACAGCTCATTGACTTCGAATTTGGCCACGTAACCATCTGCTTTCACTCGGCGTACGTGATCTTCATTAGCGCTACCGGAAAGTGAGGAGTGGATAACGACCGGGATCTTCTTCAGGCGTTCGTCGGTTTTTATCTTACGGGTAAGCGTAAAACCGTCCATCTCCGGCATTTCCAGATCGGTGAGCACCAGCGCAATCTTCTCGCTGATTGGTTTACCTTCCGCTTCTGCTTCTTCAGATAGCTGTTGTATCTTTTCCCACGCATCCTGGCCCGTCACATGCATCAAGTGTGGGATCTCCATGGCGTTAAGCCCTTTTTCCAGCATCGCGCGAGCCACTTTGGAATCATCAGCCACAATCGCCACCGCACCCGGCGTAATGTTGAACTTATTGGTTTTCAGCTCTGTTGCGCGCAGGTCGTGGTTCGACGGTACGATGTCGTACAGGATCTGTTCGACATCGAGCACCAGCGCCAGATTGTTAGTCTCTTTGTTGTCGTCCAGACAGGCGATACTGGTAATGTAGCGACCATTGACGGCTTTTTCGGCGGTATGCACCTGTTGCCAGTCCAGACGCATAATGTTTTCTACCGACTCCACCGCAAACGCCTGAACGCTGCGGGCATATTCCGTGATCAACAGGATGTTGAGTCCGGTCTCTGGCTTACAGCCCGCGACGGCAGGCAGATCAATCACCGGGATCACCTGATCGCGAATGTTAACCATACCCAGCAACGGGGCTTTCATACCTGCGGGACGCGTAAAGGTCGGCATCGGTACGATTTCACGCAGTTTGAATACGTTGATGCCAAACAGTTCTGATTTCTGCTCCTCGACGGATTTGCCAAGGCGAAACAGCAGCAGTTCAAAACGGTTAGACAGGGTTAGGTTTGTCCTGTCATCAATATCTTTCTGGAAATTGTTCATCCTGTCCTCAGTGTGAAAGCCAGCCTTTCCACTGTTATCGGCACTGAGGCGGAAAAATGGAGCATTAAACGGTGAAAATGGCGAAATCGTGAGCCAGTTCAGTGTCTGGAAATATCGCTTTGCACTCTTCGAGTAACCGCTGACAACCTTTTTCATCGTAGCGTGAGCTAACGTGGGTCATGATCAGGCGTCCCACTCCGGCCTCAAGCGCCAGCTGGGCGGCTTGTCGGGTCGAGCTGTGACCGCGGCTGTTGGCTTTTTCCTCCATTGAGGAGTCCAGTGTGGTTTCATGTACCATCACATCCACACCGCGTGCCAGTTCAATGGCGGACGCGCAAGGTCCTGTGTCGCCGAAAATAGCCACAGATTTTCCTCTGGTGGCAGGGGCGAGAAAATCGGCACCGTTAATCGCTCGACCATCCTCCAGCACGATGGTTTTCCCGGCTTTCAAATCCTGGAACCACGGGCCCGCTTTAACACCAGCCGCCTTCAAGGCGCTGGCGTCAAGTGCCCCCGGTTTGTCGTGCTCTTCAACACGAAAACCGTAGCACTCCAGCGGATGCTCCAGCGGGTACGCCGTTACTTTACGCAGGCCGTCATCAACAATTTCACCCGCGGTGATTTCGACAATATCCAGCGGATAGTCGGTCCAGGAGCCGCTCAAACGCAAAGCCGTTTCGGTAAACTCTCGCAACCCCTTTGGTCCGTAAAGCGTCAGTGGCTGGACGTTCCCGGCCATTGAGCGACTGCACAGCAGCCCCGGTAAACCAAACAGGTGATCGCCGTGTAGATGGCTGATAAAAATACGCTCGAGTTTTCCAGGGTTAAATGGCGTGGTCAGCATCTGATGCTGCGTTCCTTCACCACAATCGAAAAGCCACAGCCCCGCCTGAGTCGGGTGTTGCAGATTCAGTAAAATTGCCGTTACATTGCGTGAGCGCGTGGGGACTCCCGCAGACGTGCCTAAAAATAGTAATTCCATCTTCGCGTTACACTTTTCGCCATCAATAAGGCAGGGTGTTCAGGTTATCACAACAAAGGGGCAGACTATGATTCACTGGCAAGATCTCCACCATGCAAAGCTCAATACACAGCAGCTGTACGCCATTCTTGAGCTTCGCTGTGCGGTATTTGTTGTTGAGCAACGGTGTCCGTATCAGGATGTGGATGGTGATGACCTGAGTGGTGAAAACAGGCACATTCTGGGTTGGCATAACGATGAACTGGTGGCGTATGCGAGGATTCTGAAAAGCGATGATGAGCTTGAGCCGGTCGTCATTGGGCGGGTGATTGTAAGCGAAGCGCTGCGGGGTGAAAAATTGGGGCAACAGCTAATGACTCAGACGTTGGCCTCCTGTACGCAGCATTGGCCGCACAAGGCGCTGTATCTGGGGGCGCAGGCACATTTGCAATCATTCTATGCACGCTTTGGCTTTGTGCCGGTCACGGATATTTATGACGAAGACGGTATTCCACACGTCGGAATGGCGCGGGAAGCACATCAGGCGTAAACAGGCGCAAACACGCCTGATTGTCTATAGTTAGCGGGTACGTCAATAGAAAGGGAGAATAAAATGTCTTTTCATTCTTATGAATCACGTATCGATGACGATCTGGAATTATTGAGTGAAACGCTGGAGGAGGTGCTGCGTTCTTCCGGCGATCCAGCCGATCAAAAATACCTTGAGTTAAAAGCGCGGGCAGAGCGGGCGTTAGAAGAGGTGAGAAATCGCGTCAGCCATGCCTCTGACAGCTACTATTACCGCGCGAAGAAAGCCGTTTGCCGGGCGGATGATTATGTGCATGAAAAACCCTGGCGCGGAATCGGCGTTGGCGCCACGGTCGGTTTAGTGATGGGATTATTGTTAGCACGGCGATAAATTCCATTCCGTCAGCGCATTTGTACGTACTCCCTAACTGGGGGTACTGCTTTTTCTGCTCAGTACCCCGTATAATGTGAGGTTTTTAACAGGGAGAGGTCCGCGTGCATTCAATCACTACTGCGCTGGAAAGTCTGATGCGTCATTTGTCGCAAGAGATACCAGCAGCACCTGGAATTCGTATTTACGATATCCCTTTCCCACTGAATGATGCGTTTGACGCTTTAGGATGGCTGGCCAGTCAACCTGTCTGGCCCCAGTTTTACTGGCAACAGCGTAATGGCGATGAAGAAGCCGCCGTACTGGGCGCTGTTGCCACATTTTCCTCGCTCGAATTAGCCCAGCATTTTTTACACCAGCATGATGATAATCCTGACCTGCGTATCTGGGGCCTGAATGCCTTTGAGCCTCAGCGCGGCCATTTGTTATTGCCACGGCTGGAGTGGCGACGTTGCGCGGGGGTGGCGAGCTTACGCTTACATCTCTATAGCGACGTGTCGCTGCGTGAAGACGCCGCGCAGGCGGTGGTGTTTATCTCATCGCTCGCCAACGTAAAGCCGCTGCCCGCATTGCGTCTTCGTTTGACGGGAGAACAGAACTGGCCGGATAAAACTGGCTGGACAGATCTGATAAAGCTCGCCACGCAAACGATCAATAGGGAACAGCTCGATAAGGTCGTGCTGGCGCGGGCGACCGATTTACAGTTTTCTCAGTCGGTTAACGCCGCGGCCGTGATGGCTTCCAGTCGTCGTCTAAACCTGAACTGCTACCATTTCTTTATGGCGTTCTCTGCAAAGTGTGCGTTTCTTGGTTCTTCCCCTGAACGGCTGTATCGGCGGCGTGACACGGCGCTGCGCACCGAGGCGCTGGCGGGAACTGTTGCCAACCACCCTGAGGATCATCGGGCCTGGCAGTTGGGGGAATGGCTAATGAAAGATGATAAAAACCAGCGCGAGAATATGCTGGTGGTCGAAGATATTTGCCAGCGTCTGCAAGGCTGTACGCAAACTCTTGATGTGCTGCCGCCACAGGTGCTCAGACTGCGCAAAGTGCAGCACCTGCGCCGCTGTATCTGGACGGAACTGAATCAGGCTGATGATACGCTTTGTCTGATGCAGCTCCAGCCCACGGCGGCAGTCGCAGGTATTCCGCGTGAGCTGGCGCGTGAATTTATCCAACATAATGAACCGTTTGAACGCGAGTGGTATGCCGGTTCTGCGGGTTACCTTTCTCTGCGCCAAAGCGAGTTTTGCGTGTCATTACGGTCGGCGAAAATTAGTGAAAATGTGGTACGCCTGTATGCCGGGGCAGGGATCGTGCGTGGTTCAGATCCTGAACAGGAATGGCAAGAAATAGACAATAAAGCGGCAGGACTGCGCACTTTATTACAGATGGAAGGGTAATGAGTTGTATATTACCGACTCATATCAAAAATCCATTTATTCGATTCTTTATACTGTGTCGCAATATTGATACCGGACAATCTCATGTCAGTAAGCGCATTTAACCGACGCTGGGCGGCGGTCATTCTGGAAGCACTCACTCGCCACGGCGTCAGGCATGTCTGCATTGCCCCTGGCTCTCGTTCTACACCGTTGACTCTGGCGGCTGCGGAAAACCCCGCTTTTATTCACCATACTCATTTTGATGAGCGTGGCCTTGGGCATCTGGCCTTAGGTCTGGCAAAAGTCAGCCGGCAGCCTGTCGCTGTGATTGTGACGTCCGGTACGGCGGTGGCAAATTTGTATCCCGCGTTGATTGAAGCGGGCCTGACCGGTGAAAAGCTGATTCTACTCACGGCTGACAGACCTCCTGAGCTTATCGACTGCGGCGCTAACCAGGCGATTCGTCAGGCCGGAATGTTTGCCTCGCATCCATCGCAAACGCTCTCTTTACCGCGCCCGACCCAGAACATTCCGGCTAGTTGGCTGGTATCCACCATTGATAACGCCTTAGCTGCGCTGCATAGCGGGGCGGTTCATATCAATTGCCCATTTGCAGAACCGCTGTATGGCGATATGGACGAAACGGGGATTGACTGGCAGCAGCGCCTTGGCGACTGGTGGCAGGATGATAAACCCTGGCTGCGTGAGTCGCGTCGGCTGGAAAGCGACAAGCAGCGTGACTGGTTTTTCTGGCGACAAAAACGCGGCGTTGTTGTTGCAGGCCGCATGAGCGCGGAAGAGGGCAAAAAGGTTGCGCAGTGGGCGCAGATGCTAGGCTGGCCGCTGATTGGCGATGTTCTGTCACAAACCGGACAACCTTTGCCGTGCGCCGATCTGTGGCTGGGAAATGCGAAAGCGGTCACTGAATTACAGCAGGCGCAGATTGTGGTGCAGCTTGGCAGTAGCCTGACCGGAAAACGGCTCCTGCAATGGCAGGCCAGCTGTGATCCGCAGGAATACTGGATTGTCGATAATATCGAAGGCCGCCTTGATCCGGCTCACCATCGTGGGCGCAGACTGGTAGCGACGGTTGGCGACTGGCTGGAGTTGCATCCGGCGGAGAAACGTCAGCCCTGGTGCGTGGAGATCCCACGCCTGGCGCAACTGGCCTGGCAGGCGGTAGAAGCCCGTCGTGACGCGTTTGGTGAAGCGCAATTAGCCCACCGTATCCGCGAATACTTGCCGGAGCAGGGGCAACTGTTCGTGGGCAACAGTCTGGTGGTGCGCCTGATTGATGCGCTGTCGCAGCTTCCGGCGGGTTACCCGGTCTATAGCAACCGTGGCGCGAGCGGCATTGACGGCCTGCTGTCAACGGCAGCAGGCGTACAGCGCGCCAGCGCGAAATCGACGCTGGCTATCGTCGGCGATTTATCTGCGCTGTATGACCTCAATGCGCTGGCGTTATTGCGCCAGGTTTCCGCGCCGTTTGTCCTGATAGTGGTCAATAATAACGGCGGGCAAATTTTTTCCCTGTTGCCGACGCCAGCAAGCGAACGCGAACGGTTCTACCTGATGCCGCAGAACGTGCATTTTGAGCATGCTGCCGCCATGTTTAACCTTAAATACCAGCGCCCGGAAAACTGGGAGCAACTGGAGAGCGCGTTGACTAATGCCTGGCGTACTCCGGCGGCAACGGTGATTGAGCTGGTGGTAAACGAAACTGATGGGGCGCAAACCCTGCAGCAACTGCTGGCGCAGGTAAGCCATCTATGATCCTGCACGCGCAGGCGAAAGTGGGCCAGACGGGATTTCCCTGGCTGGTTTTCCTGCACGGTTTTTCCGGTGATTGTCGGGAATGGCAGAGGGTTGGCGAAGCGTTTAAGAATTATTCGCGGCTGTATATCGACCTGCCGGGACACGGTGGCTCCGCTGACATCAGCGTGAGCGGATTCGACGACGTAAGCGCTTTGCTGCGTAACACGTTGCTTAGTTACAACATACTTAAATACTGGTTAGTCGGTTACTCTCTTGGCGGCAGAGTCGCGATGATGGCGGCTTGTCAGGAGATACCTGGACTGTGCGGTCTGGTGGTTGAAGGTGGACATCCAGGCTTGCAAAGTGAGGAGGCGCGCGTTCAGCGTCGCCTCTCTGATGGTCGCTGGGCTGCGCGTTTTCGCGCTGAGCCGTTGTGCGAGGTGTTTATTGACTGGTATCAACAGCCGGTTTTTTCCTCGCTGAATGCGGCGCAAAGAGAAGCGCTGGTCGCACTGCGTAGCCAGAATAACGGGCATACGCTGGCAGCGATGCTGGAGGCCACCTCGCTAGCCGTACAACCTGATTTACGTGCGCAACTCACTACGCGCACATTTCCGTTTTATTATTTATGTGGTGAACGTGACGATAAATTCCGTGCTCTGGCGGCGGAAATATCCGTACCAAGCCATGTGATTCGTAATGCCGGACACAACGCGCATCGGGACAATCCCGCTGGCGTGGTGGACTGTCTGGCTCAGATTCTGCATCGCTGACTATAGGACATTTTATGATCTATCCTGATGAAACAATGCTTTACGCACCGGTAGAATGGCACGATTGCTCTGAAGGCTACACCGACATTCTCTACGAGAAATCCACCGACGGTATCGCAAAAATCACCATTAATCGTCCGCAGGTACGCAATGCCTTCCGTCCGGTCACCGTGAAAGAGATGATCCAGGCGCTGGCGGATGCTCGCTATGATGACAACATTGGCGTGATTATTCTGACCGGTGCTGGCGACAAAGCGTTCTGCGCAGGTGGCGATCAGAAAGTGCGCGGTGACTACGGCGGATACCAGGATGATTCCGGTGTGCATCACCTGAACGTACTGGACTTCCAGCGCCAGATTCGTACCTGTCCGAAGCCGGTAGTGGCGATGGTTGCAGGCTTTTCCATCGGTGGCGGCCATGTGCTGCACATGATGTGTGACCTGACCATTGCGGCTGAAAACGCCATCTTCGGCCAGACCGGTCCGAAAGTTGGTTCCTTCGATGGCGGTTGGGGTGCCTCTTACATGGCGCGTATTGTCGGTCAGAAAAAAGCGCGTGAAATCTGGTTCCTGTGCCGTCAGTACGATGCGAAGCAAGCGCTGGATATGGGCCTGGTAAACACCGTGGTTCCGCTGGTCGATCTGGAAAAAGAGACCGTACGCTGGTGTCGCGAAATGCTGCAAAACAGCCCGATGGCGTTGCGCTGCCTGAAAGCTGCACTGAACGCCGACTGCGATGGTCAGGCTGGTCTGCAAGAGCTGGCGGGTAACGCCACTATGCTGTTCTACATGACGGAAGAAGGTCAGGAAGGCCGTAACGCCTTTAACCAGAAACGTCAGCCGGATTTCAGCAAATTTAAACGGAATCCGTAATGCGTAGCGCGCAGGTATACCGCTGGCAGATCCCCATGGACGCGGGGGTGATTCTGCGCGACAGGCGGTTAAAAACGCGTGACGGGCTGTACGTTCGCCTTTGTGACGGCGAGCGCGAAGGGTGGGGAGAGATCTCCCCGCTGCCGGGCTTCAGTCAGGAGAGCTGGGAAGAGGCGCAAACCGAGCTGCTGGCCTGGGTCAACGGCTGGCTACAGGGGGATTCTTCCTTACCGCAGCTGCCTTCGGTCGCCTTTGGCGCAAGCTGTGCGCTGGCCGAACTGGCTGGCGTATTGCCAGAGGACGCAGACTACCGTGCTGCGCCGCTGTGTACGGGCGATCCTGATGATCTGGTACTGCAACTGGCGGACATGCCGGGTGAAAAAGTAGCGAAGATCAAGGTCGGACTGTATGAAGCGGTTCGCGACGGTATGGTCGCCAACCTGCTGCTTGAGGCTATCCCGGAGCTGCATTTACGACTTGACGCCAACCGAGCCTGGACGCCGTTGAAAGCCCAGCAGTTCGCGAAGTACGTTAATCCAGAGTACCGCGGGCGCATTGCTTTTCTCGAAGAGCCATGCAAAACCCGCGATGACTCTCGTGCTTTTGCGCGTGAAACCGGCATTGCCATTGCCTGGGATGAAAGCCTGCGTGAAGCGGATTTCCTCTTCGAAGCCGAAGAGGGCGTCAAGGCAGTGGTTATCAAACCTACGCTGACGGGCAGTCTCGATAAAGTGCGCGAACAGGTGGCAGGGGCGCATGCGCTTGGTCTCACCGCTGTTATTAGTTCGTCGATCGAGTCGAGCCTGGGCTTAACCCAACTGGCGCGAATTGCCGCCTGGCTGACGCCGCAGACCATTCCGGGGCTGGATACCCTGAGCCTGATGCAGTGCCAGCAGGTACGCACCTGGCCGGGTAGCGCATTGCCGTGTATCGATGTTGATGCGCTGGAACACCTGCTATGACCCAGCGGGAAATGCCCGATAGCGTAAGCATATCGGGCCTGGTACAACCCGATGACTGGCCGTGGCGTCACTGGCGACAGGTTCGTGCAGAGGTGCCTGCTCTACGCCTCAACGATGAAGTATTAAGCTGGAGCGAGCTCTGCACGCGCGTTGACCATCTGGCCAACGGTTTTGCCGCTCAGGGCGTGGAAGAGGGCGATGGCGTCCTGCTTCGCGCCTGGAATCATCCGCGTGCTTTGCTGGCCTGGCTGGCATTGCTGCAATGTGGGGCGCGGGTTTTACCTGTGAACCCGCAGCTGCCTCAATCGCTGCTTGACGCGCTGGTCCCGGACTTAACGCTGCGTTTTGCGCTGGATCTTGAGGCAGCTAATGTTCTCGCGGGACTCCATCCGTTGCAGATGCAGGCCGTGCCAGGCAAGCATGCCGCCGCGTGGTTACCCCAGCGGTTGAGCACGATGACGTTAACCTCAGGTTCTACCGGATTGCCAAAGGCGGCGGTGCATACCTGTCAGGCTCATCTGGCAAGCGCGCAGGGCGTGCTGTCATTAATGCCGTTTGACGCTGAAGATGATTGGCTGCTCTCGCTGCCGCTGTTTCATGTTTCCGGCCAGGGTATTTTGTGGCGTTGGTTGTTTGCCGGGGCACGAATGACCGTGCGCGACAAGCAACCATTGGAACAAATGCTGGCTGGATGCACTCATGCTTCGCTGGTGCCCACGCAGCTGTGGCGCCTGCTGGTCAACAAAACGGCGGTAACGCTCAAAGCAGTGCTCCTGGGTGGCGCGGCAATTCCTGTTGAATTGACGGAACAGGCGCGCGAGCAAAGGATTCGCTGCTGGTGCGGTTACGGTTTAACGGAGTTTGCTTCTACGGTCTGTGCGAAAGAAGCGGATGGCCTGGCGGATGTGGGGTCGCCCCTGGCAGGCAGAGAAGTCAGAATCGTTGATGGTGAAGTCTGGCTGCGTGCCGCCAGCATGGCGCAAGGTTACTGGCGTAACGGGCAGCTGATTCCTTTAGTAAACGCGGAAGGCTGGTTTGCCACCCGCGATCGCGGGGTGTTGAAGGACGGCAAGTTAACCATTGTCGGTCGGATGGACAATCTGTTCTTTAGCGGCGGGGAAGGCATACAGCCGGAAGAGGTGGAACGCGTGATTGCTGCGCATCCGCATGTTCTGCAAGCCTTCATTGTGCCGATAGAAGACAAAGAGTTTGGTCATCGCCCGGTGGCGGTCGTTGAGTATGACACCAATGCGGGTGACACCAATCTGGCAGAGTGGGTGAAAGATAAGCTGGCCCGCTTTCAGCAACCGGTATGCTGGCTGACATTGCCACCCGAACTAAAATCCGGAGGGATTAAAATCTCTCGTCGTGCGCTGTCAGATTGGGTAAGTGCTTCATTCTTAAAATTAAGCAAACAGTAATTACATTTCTCACTTTCGCTATTGAGTCGCTATTGTCATTTTGTTTATCTGCTAATGTGTAACCTGTTGTGAAATTTTTTAACAAAAGGTGCGCTATGGAATGGCATGTGAAGAAGTCTTGCTGTCACAAAAAAGCAGGCAGGCTCTATATCGTACTTTGTGATGGCGGCGGTTCGCTAAAAATGCTGGCTGAGGCGCACTCTTCCGAGTGGGTTAAGCCCGGAGACCTCCTTTCACCGCTGAAAGATGCACTGTATTGCATTAATCGCGATACCTCACGGTTAATCAAAATAATTGATGCCAGACAGTACACGTGCGAGGAATGGGAACGCCTGTTACGACTGTCTGAAGATAAATAATCTCAGGGTTGGCGCTGGTGTGAAGGTAAAAAAATCGTCAGCAGCCCTGCCATGATGCACAGCACTCCGGCGAGCGCTTTCGCTGATAATATTCCCTGCCAGCCGGGCAGGATCATTGATGCAACCCACACCAGTACATAGCTCAGGCTGAGCAGGGCATACGCTTTGCTCAGTGCGAGCTGGTGCAGCGCTTTATGCCAGCAAATCACCGACAGTAAATACCCTGCCAGTCCGGCATACAGAGCAAATGCGCTGACGCTAAGAGAGAATACGGCGGAAATGAATTGCTGCGGCTGCAGCATTGGCGGCAGATTATCCATCGCAAAGCCGAGACTCAACTGGGCGGCTGAAGTGATAATAACGCTGCATAATCCCCAAAAGATGCCCATTACACCGCGCTCCCAAGAATAAAGATGCCGGTGATGATTAACCCCACTCCCAGCCAGTGGCGCGGGGTGACGGGTTCGCGCCAGATTTTCCAGGCAGCCAGAGTCACCCATACAAAATTAAGACTCAGCATGGGGTAGGCGATGCCGACCGGAATGTTCTGCAGCACCGCCAGCCATAGCAGCATGGCCAGACCGAGACTTGCCAGAGCAAGCCCAATCCATAGCGTAATGTGGCGTTTTCGCGCTCGAACGGGAACGGGTCGCGACGCCTGCTTCTGGCATAACTGACCGCAGACGCTGAGCAGGCTGGCGAGAACTAAGGCTATCCAGATCATTTCGGCCGATACTGAATCAGGACCAGACGCCCCTGATTATCGATATAGTCAGCGGGAGGGATAGCAAGTCGATTAATATCTTCATCCTTATCAATTGTGAGCACGAGCGTAATGTTTCCTTGCTGACGATGTTGCGCTAACCACGCGGCAAAGTTCCCCCGACCGACAAAACGCCCCTGGGCATCCGGGTAGTTAAGGCCATATTTTAACTCGCCCGTTTGTCCGTACATTATGATGTCGTCACGCTTCAGGCTCCAGGCCAGCCCCGCGGCGACGCCAACGCTGTCGGTGAGAATATAACGGCTCGACTCCAGCCACTCTTTGGTCATCTCGACAAAAAATTGTGGCTGTTTAGATTCCATCACCCGGTCAGGAATGGAGAAGCCAAACAACAGTGCCAGTCCTAATGGACACAGCGCTGCGAACGTCCAGTTCTTCTCGCGGTTATTTAGCGTATACCAGCCAAAGAGCGTCCAGATGATAAAAATGCCCCACGCACAAAACACCTTATAGGTTTCGATATGCGACCAGACCGGCGTCTTTAATGGACCCAGTGTAGAAACAATAAACGTGGCGACAATGCCGGTTACACCGAACAGAACGTTGATCCAGCCATTCACGCGCAGCGCGGTTGCACCTTTTTGCGCGGCCTGCAGGCCGAACCGCGCCGTCAATATTGCCAGCGGCGCGAAGCAGGAAAGAATATAGGTCGGCAGTTTTCCTTTCGCGATGCTGAAAAACAGGATTGGCATGATAATCCAGCTCAGCAGGTACAGTGCGCTGCGCGGAACATCCCGTTCACGCCAGCCCGTACGCAGCGCGCCGGGGAGCAGCCCGAGCCACGGTAATGCGCCAGCCACCAATACCGGAATGTAGTACCAGACGGGGGCCTTATGTTGGGCATCCTCCTGCGCGAAGCGTTGAATATGTTCGACCCAGAAGAAGTAATGCCAGAAATCCGGCTCACGCCGGGCAATCGCTATTCCCCAAGGCAGCACAGTCACGATGCAACCGACTACTGCCAGCAGACCGTAGATAATGAGATCTTTCCAGCGCTTTTGTACGAAAACCCACGGCAGTACGCTGAGCACAGGAACGGCGAGTGCCAGGAAACCCTTGGTCATCACGCCCATGCCGCAGGTTAACCCTAACAGCAGAAAGGCGGTAATTTTGCGCGTTCTGCTGGTGGCTTGCATCCCCTCCCAAAAGCAGCACATGCCCGCCATTAGCCAGAGCGCAATGATGGGATCAAGTACCGCGTAGGTGCCGATGCTGTAAACCGAAAAAAACGTTAAAAAGATAACCGAAGAGAGTACGGCGGTGCGCTTATCCCGCCACAACCGCATGGCAAGCCAGGCTACCATTAGCGCCGTCAGCAAAGTGGCAAAGATGGCTCCTGCTCTGACGCCGAAATTATTGGTGCCAAACAGCCATTGCCCGATGCTGTTTAACCAGTATCCGGCAATCGGTTTTTCAAAATACCGCAGCCCTAAAAAGTGCGGAACGATCCCGTCGCCAGAGGTCAGCATTTCCCGACTGATTTCGGCATAGCGCGTTTCATCAGGCTGCCACAGCAGGCGACTGTTGATGGGGAGAATAAAATACAGCGCAATAAAAGCGATAAATGCCAGGGTGTAGCGGACAGTATGTTTCATCTTGTCACACTCACCGGTTGTTGGCGGCCGACCCATCCCTCTCTGCCGGGTATTTTGCCACGCACGATCTGCCCTGTTGGCAGCGAACTGACATCGTCCGGTAACAGGTCGCCGAGCGGGCAAAATGTTATCCCCATGTCTGCGGCGCGAGTAAGCAGCTCGTCAAAATTCTGCTGAAAGGCGATGCCTTCAACTTCCGCATGAATGGTATACACCGGTGTTCCTCTGCTCATCTGGATGTGGGAGAGAATGTAAGTGTTGAAGTCCACCGCCTGGACTTCCTGACCAACCACTTCATCCCAGGTGGGTAGCGTGACGGGAATTTGCGGCGTACCTGTTTTCCCGGATGTCAGCACCGGACGGAATAACGACGTTCCCCGACAGTCGCTGTTATAACGCAGATGGAACGTTTCTTTGGCGTGGACGACGCGATCGTCGGCACGCCATCCGGCAACGGCAGAACAAGTGACGGGTTGTCCGATAAGAGTTTCAAGGGCCGTGATGCCTCGTGAAATATCATCAATCAGCTGTTTATCATTCCAGTTTCCGCTTCGCGCCTGCCAGGCATGGTGATCCCAGGCATGCAGACCGGTTTCATGAATCAGGGCGGTTTGCGCAATGATCGCCGCGTTGGCCAGGCCGATCTCTTTTCCCGGCCAGGCGGTTCCCGCCAGCAATATATCCCATCCGTAAAGTGATGCGGCGTTTGAGCGCAGCATCTTCCACAGAAATTGTGGTTTCACAAGACGCCAGAGATGGCGTCCCATGTTGTCCGGTCCAACGCTAAAGAAAAAACTTGCCCGCACGTTATGTCGGTTCAATGTCTCCAGCAGGCGGGGTACGCCTTCGCGCGTCCCCCTGAAAGTATCGACATCTATGCGCAAGCCGACTTGGGTCATGATGTGTGTTCCGTGATATTCACACTGCGTAAGAAGAAGTCCAGCGTCTCTTCTACCGTTTCCTGCATCTCAATGATGGGCTCCCAGTTCAGGCAGCGTTTCGCATTGCGGATGTTGGGCTTACGATGTTCAACGTCTTGATAACCTTTACCATAGTAGCTGCTGCTTTCGACGTCACGGAAACCGGCAAACGGCGGGAAGTGGCTACGCAATGGATGTTTTTCAAAGCAGGTAAGCAGCATTTCTGCCAGTTCCTGAATACTCGCTTCGTTCTGCGGATTACCGATGTTGATAATCTCACCGTCGCAGCGTCCGCCTTCGTTTTCAATGATGCGGTACAGGGCTTCGATACCATCCCGAATGTCGGTAAAGCAGCGTTTTTGCTTGCCGCCTTCAATCAGCTTAATCGGTGAACCCTCCACCAGATTGAGGATCAGTTGGGTAATGGCGCGTGAGCTGCCGATACGCGCGGCGTTAAGGCTGTCCAGACGCGGCCCCATCCAGTTAAACGGGCGGAACAGGGTGAAGCGCAATCCCTCTTTTTCGCCGTACGCCCAGATTACGCGGTCCAACAACTGCTTGGAAACGGAGTAGATCCAGCGTGGTTTATTCACCGGACCGACGATCAGATTCGAGCTGTCCTCATCGAAGACTTTGTCGGTACACATGCCGTAGACTTCGGACGTTGACGGGAAAATGATGCGCTTACGGTATTTCACGCAGTAGCGAATGATTTTCAGGTTCTCTTCAAAATCGAGCTCAAATACGCGCAGCGGGTTGCGGGTATATTCGATTGGCGTTGCGATCGCCACCAGCGGCAGCACGAGGTCGCATTTTTTAACATGGTATTCAATCCATTCGGAGTGAATGCTGATGTCGCCTTCGACGAAGTGGAATCGCGGATGCTGCAGAAAACGTCCAATGGCGTCACTGCCAATATCGAGCCCATACACTTCGTAATGATCTTCTTGCAGCAGGCGTTCGGTCAGATGGTTACCAATGAAGCCATTGACGCCGAGGATCAGCACGCGTGTACGACGTTTAGTGGTGGTAACTGATTGACTGTTCAGGCGGGAGCCTGGAACCAGGCCCAGAACCTGCGCCAGTTGCGACCCTTGCATTGCAATACCATCGCCAGCTTGTCCGGTAATAATTTCCAGGGCGCCATCGCCACAGGCGATCAGCAAAGGAGAAACGGAGATGACGGTACCCGGTTGGGCCGCTGAGTTATTTACGCAAACGCGCGATGACCAGACGGTGAACTTTTGTGTACCGACATAGCTATATGCGCCCGGCCACGGATCGCTGACGGCGCGGACCTGGTTATGCAACTCTACGGCAGGTGTGTTCCAGTCGAGGAAGCTATCTTCCGGTGTACGGCGACCGAAACAGGTAGCATCTGCTTCCTGTTGGGGGCGTTCTGCATAATCCCCGGTTTTAATCGCGGGCAGTGCCTGTTCCAGCAGCTGACACGCAGCCTGGCACAATTTATGGTGCAGCGTTAACGCCACGTCATCCGGCGAAATAGCGACGCGCTGCTGGGCAATAATGGCGCCAGCATCCGCGCGTTTGACCATGCGGTGAAGCGTGACGCCGGTTTCGGTTTCGCCATTGACCAATACCCAGTTCAGCGGCGCGCGACCACGGTATTTCGGCAGCAACGAACCGTGCAGATTAAAAGCCCCGGCAGGCGCAAGACTGAGGATCTCATCACTCAGTAAATGACGATAGTAGAACGAGAAGATAACATCCGGCGCCAGTTGGCTAATGCGTTCAATCCACAAGGGATGATTGACCTCGTCCGGGGCGTAAACCGGAATTCCGGCGCTGGCGGCAAGGCGGGAAACCGATCCAAAAAATGCTTTTTCGCCCGGATTATCAGTGTGCGTAAAAATGGCAGCGATTTCATAACCGGCATCCAACAAAGCCTGGACACCCTGACATCCCATATCGTGATAGGCAAATACGATGGCTTTCATGCGCGGTTTTCCTCGGTTGGCTGCGTGGTTTGTGGGCGGATAACGTGTTGAACAAAATAGCGGGGGCGGGCGCGGACATCGTTATAGATGCGACCGATATATTCGCCGAGTAAACCCATGCCAATAAACTGTGCGCCGATAAAGGTAAACAGGACGGCAAACAGCATGAATACCCCTTCCGCGGCCCACTGTGGACCGAGCGTCAGACGCAGAACCACAAGCAGGATAGACAAGGTAAAGCCAGTGGCGGCGATTACGCTGCCCAACAGGCTCAACATACGAAGTGGCGTTGTGGTCAGACAGGTCACCAGGTCATACATCAGGTTGATCAGACGCATAAAGCTGTATTTGGAGTCACCAAATTCTCGCTCTGCATGGTGTACCGGGATTTCCGTAGCGCGCCGGGCAAAAATGTTGGCCAGAATCGGGATAAAGGTACTGCGCTCCTGGCAATGCAGCATGGCATCGACGATGTGGCGGCGATAAGCGCGTAACATGCAACCGTAGTCGCCCATCGCTTTACCGGTGGTGCGCTGAATCAGATGGTTAATCATTCGCGATGCGGTCTTACGAAATACGCTGTCCTGACGGTTCTGACGTACCGTGCCGACCACATCGAAGCCTTCATCTGCGGTGGCGACCAGCCGTGGGATCTCCTCCGGCGGGTTTTGCAAATCGGCATCCAGTGTGATGATCACGTCGCCGGTGACATGACTGAAACCGGCCATAATCGCCGAGTGTTGCCCGTAATTGCGATTCAATAAAATAGAAACAATGTGGCTGTTCGGTGCCTGGGAAGCGTCCATCATCAGCTGTGCGGAATGGTCGCTGCTGCCGTCATCAATTAGCAAAATTTCATAGTCTTTGCCCAATTTTTCGCAGGCAGCGCTGGTACGTCTGATTAACTCCGGTAAGCTTTCCTGCTCATTAAAAACGGGAATGACCACCGAGACTTTTTTGATCGGTGCTGCTTCAAACATGGTTATTGTCCTGCAATCTCGTGAAGTGCCGTAATTACCCGCTGGGTGTCATCGGCGGTCATATCGGGGAATAACGGCAGTGAGCAAATGCGCGCGCTATTCCATTCTGTATTGGGGAGCGAAAGGGTAGTGAAGCGTTCGCGGTAATATTTTTGCGTATGGGCCGCACGAAAATGCAGACCGGTGCCGATATTTTTGGCCTTTAACGCCTCCATTAAGGCATCTCTGCTCAGACCGCAGCGGGCTTCGTCAACGCGGATGATGAACAGGTGCCAGGCGTGAACGTGCGCCCACTGGGGCAGACTCAGTGGTTGAAATGGCGTATCGGCCAGCGCCTGTTGATACTCGCGGGCAATTTGCGCCCGGCGTGAGTTCAGGTGTTCCAGTTTATTTAGCTGTACCAACGCAATGGCGGCATTGATATCCGTGAGGTTGTACTTGTACCCTGGCGCAAGCACTTCGGCCTGCGGCGCCCGGCCATAGGTTTGTCGATCAAAGGCATCAACGCCCAGACCGTGAAACTTCAGGCTGCGAAGCCGTTGGGCAAGCTGGCTGTCGTCGGTAACGATCAACCCGCCTTCGGCGCAGGTAATATTTTTGATGGCGTGAAACGAGAATATTGCCGTGCCGCGCGCGCCGACATGACGACCTTTATACAACGTCCCTACGGCGTGGGCCGCATCTTCTATAATCGGAATGCCATAGCGTTCGCCAATGGCATAAATCGCGTCCAGGTCGGCGGGGGCGCCTGCGTAATGTACCGGAATAATGGCTTTGGTTCGCGGGGTGATGGCGGCCTCAATTTGCTCCGGTGTGACCATGAGCGTATCGCGGTCGACGTCGATCATGACTGGCGTCGCACCCAACAGGACAATCATGTTGAGGGTAGAAACCCACGTCATTGACGGTGTGATGACCTCATCGCCTGCACCGATGTCCAGCGCCATCAGCGTGATGTGCATTCCTGCCGTAGCGGAGCAGACGGCGACGGCGTGTTGATTTCCCGTGAGCTGGCAGAAGGCTTCTTCCAGCTGTTGATTTTTCGGGCCGGTGGTTATCCATCCAGAGTCCAGAACCGTCTTCACAGCGGCAAGTTCTTCAGCCCCCATTGCCGGGCGAGAGAAAGGCAAAAAGTCAGGCATCATTATTCCTTCAAGCCATTTAACGCCACCGACGTTTTATTTTTAGTGATAAACAGGGGCGTCGTTAATTATTTCATCAGGCTTCAAAGGGTAATGACGGAAGGTTAATTTATCCTTAAGAGTTTAAGGTTTGGGAAAGAGAGAGGAATAGCGTATTTTTTATTTATCTTAATGAAAAAAAGATCATGTAGGTTTGAGTGGTTTGGGCGACATTGCTGTTATCTGCAGACTGATGAGCGCAATGCCGCTATTAAGAATGCTAATTATATGCCGTTATTAAAATGATGATTTACAGTAACCCTTTCAAGGTTAACGTTTTACGCGTGGCGATATTTAAATCGTAAGAGCCGAGATCTTGCGCTTTAACCCAGGCGAATGCCTGGAATTCTTCATTAATTTTCACTTCACGATTAGCCGCCACACAATCGAAGATGAGATAAATCATATAAATCTCTTCCTGACTGCCATCGGCGTACGTTTTGGTGCGAACATCGTCACTGAAGGTCCATGGCGTAATATCTGATAACACCAGTTGTTCGCCCAGCTCTTCTCTTACTTCACGGCGCAAAGCTTCTTCAATACGTTCACCCGGTTCAACGCCGCCGCCAGAAAGCGCCCACTGACCGGGGAACACACCGCGGTCGTCAGCCATTTTGCACAGTAAATAACAGCCATCGTTTTGAATTAATGGGCAAACAATTGTTCTTTGGCGCATAAGTCGAATCCTTGTAGGGGGAGGTATAGAAAATTCCATCGTGCACGCATCTTACCTTTTGCTGACGGTAGAAAAAACGCTTCATCGACGAATAACGCCGCTTTGCCAGGGAAAACAGGATGTTTGTTGAAAATGGCGTTCTGCTGCCCTCAGTGGCGTAATTGCTACAAGAATTTAACCTTATCTAAATCTTGTGAGTAGTATTTGCTTACAATATGTTATTGCATCGCTTTTTTAGTGCATTGATTCCTCGTGATCTAACAGTACAATTCACCGGTTTTGGGGCTATGTTTTGATTCTTGCTGGAAAGGATAGAAAATGAAAAAAAGTTTAATGTTGGGTTTTGCCGGAATGCTGTTTGTTTCCGCGTCGGCGAGCGCGATTAGCATCAGCGGCCAGGCTGGCGAAGACTACACCAACCTGGGGTTCGGTATGGGTACTGAGACCACCGGTTTGGCCGTCAGCGGTAACTGGATGCATAACGATGACGACGGCGATGCGGCCGGTCTGGGACTGGGTCTGAATATTCCTCTCGGTCCGCTGCTGGCAACGGTCGGTGGGAAAGGCATTTATACTAACCCGAATGATGGTGACGAGGGTTACGCGGCGGCGGTCGGTGGCGGTTTGCAGTGGCCGATTGGCGACAGCCTCCGCCTGTTTGGCGAGTATTATTACTCTCCCGATTCTCTTTCCAGCGGTATCGACAGCTATGAAGAAGCGAATGCAGGTGCGCGTCTGACCATTATGCGTCCGCTGAGCATTGAAGCCGGTTATCGCTACCTGAACCTGGCAGGCAAAGACGGTAACCGCGATAACGCGATTGCTGACGGCCCGTACGTTGGGGTTAACGCGAGTTTCTGATTTTTCCGGCGCGGCGTTCAGTCGCGCCTTCCCCCCTCCATGCGTTATAGTGTTTTCATCATAAAAGCAGGAGAACACGATGTTAAACGTGGAGATGCTATCCACCGGGGATGAAGTGTTGCACGGACAAATCGTCGACACGAATGCCGCCTGGCTGGCCGATTTTTTCTTTAATCAGGGGTTACCACTAACCCGTCGCAACACGGTAGGTGACAATCTTGATGATTTGGTCGCCGTTTTGCGTGAGCGTAGCGAACATGCCGATGTACTGATCGTTAACGGCGGTCTGGGACCAACCAGCGATGATTTGAGCGCGCTGGCGGCGGCAACGGCAAAAGGTGAAGGGCTGGTGCTGCATGAAGCATGGCTCGCCGAGATGACGCGTTATTTCCGCGATCGTGGACGCGTGATGGCACCGAGTAACCGCAAACAGGCTGAGCTACCTGCCAGCGCGGAATTCATCAATAATCCCGTAGGAACCGCGTGTGGGTTTGCCCTGAAGCTTAACCGCTGCCTGATGTTCTTTACCCCAGGAGTGCCATCAGAATTTAAAGTCATGGTTGAGCATGAGATCCTGCCGCGTTTGCGTGAGCGTTTTTCGCTGTCTCAACCCCCGCTATGCCTGCGATTAACCACCTTTGGTCGTTCTGAAAGCGAGCTGGCGCAGAGCCTGGATCCGCTGCAATTGCCTCCGGGAGTGACAATGGGCTACCGCTCGTCAATGCCGATTATCGAACTAAAGCTGACCGGGCCGGATTCCCAACGGGAAGCGATGCTGGCGCTGTGGCCAGAAGTTAAGCGGGTTGCCGGGCAGAATATGATTTTCGAAGGTACGGAAGGTTTACCCGCGCAAATCGCCCGCACGTTGCAGGAACGGCAATACAGCCTGACGCTAAGCGAACAATTCACCGGTGGTCTGGTGGCGCTGCAGCTTTCGCGCGCGAATGCTCCGCTGTTGGCGAGCGAAGTGGTTCCGCCCCAGGAAGAAACGCTGGCGCAAACGGCACACTGGATAACCGAACGACGCGGCAACCATTATGCCGGGCTGGCGCTGGCGGTATCGGCTTTCGAAAACGAACATATTAACTTTGCGCTGGCAACGCCTGATGGAACGCATGCCTTACGCGTACGGCTGAACGCTAATCGTTATAGTTTGTCGGTGCGTCAGGAAGTTTGCGCAATGATGGCGCTCAATATGCTGCGCCGTTGGCTCAACGGGCAGGATATTGCCAGCGAACACGGTTGGATAGAAGTGGTTGAATCCCTGACGCTGCCTTCCTGACTTGCACTCTCTCACGCGCTTGTTATGGGAAGGCATTCTGGCCTTCCCGTTATCAGTCCAACCTGTTGTACTCTCTGTAAAAAAATCCGTGCGTTAGTTCACAATTATGCTCGTTTTTTCTCCAGCCAGCTGGAAGAACGAGAGGATTTGATGCGCTTCACAATTTTAACCCCCTTAACCTACCACACTGATTCCAGTATCTCAGACTGGAGTCCAGTATGTTGGAATCAAGCAAAGTTCCCGCGCTCACCAGGGCGATCGAAATACTCAATCTCATTGCGCGTATCGGCCCATGTAGCGCTGCCACCATCATAGAGACGCTGGGCATTCCAAAAAGCACCGCGTACCTGTTACTTAATGAACTGAAGCGTCAGCGCTTTATCAGCATTGATCATCAGGAAAATTACTGCCTGTGGACCAAGCTGGTTGAGTTGTCCGGGCATGCGCTGAGCAAGATGGATTTACGTGAATTGGCGCGTCCACGGCTGACACAACTGATGGATGAGACAGGGTTACTTTGCCATCTCGGGATCATCGACCACGAAAGCGCGTATTACATTCTGAAAGTGGAATCGTCATCCACTATCAGCGTGCGCTCCCACGAAGGGAAAAGTCTTTCGCTCTATCGCTCGGGTATCGGCAAATGCCTGCTGGCCTGGCAACCGGCAGCCGCACGAAAAGCCATTATTGAACAGCTGATATGGGAACAGGCAACGCCGACCACTATCACCAGGCCACAACAGTTGAATGACGAGCTGGAGCGTATTCGACAGCGTGGATGGAGCTTTGATGATGGCGAAGATTATCCCGATGTTCGCTGCGTCGCAGCGCCTGTTTTTAACGCTAACAATGAACTGACCGCCGCGATTTCAGTGGTCGGCACTCGTCTGCAAATTAACGAAGAGAACCGTGATTATCTGGCCGGTAAAGCGATTGCCTGCGCCAGGGATATTTCACGCCTGTTGGGATGGAAAAGTCCCTTCGACTCACTCGCTTCATAAAAAGGAGAACACCATGACCCTACCTAAAATTAAACACGTTCGTGCCTGGTTTACCGGTGGTGCTACGGCGGATAAAGGCGCTGGCGGCGGCGATTATCACGATCAGGGGGCTAACCACTGGATTGACGATCATATCGCCACGCCAATGAGCAAATATCGTGAATATGAGCAATCGCGCCAGTCCTTTGGCATCAACGTATTAGGAACACTGATTGTTGAAGTGGAAGCTGAAAACGGACAGACCGGTTTTGCTGTTTCCACGGCAGGGGAGATGGGGTGCTTTATTGTGGAAAAGCATCTCAATCGTTTTATTGAAGGGAAATGCGTCAGTGATATCAAACTCATTCACGACCAGATGCTGGGCGCAACGATGTACTACTCCGGCTCCGGCGGTCTGGTGATGAACACCATCTCGTGCGTGGATCTGGCGCTGTGGGATCTGTTTGGCAAAGTGGTGGGGTTACCGGTCTACAAGCTACTGGGCGGCGCGGTACGCGACGAAATTCAATTCTACGCGACCGGTGCGCGCCCTGATCTGGCGAAAGAGATGGGCTTTATTGGCGGCAAAATGCCAACCCATTGGGGGCCGCACGACGGGGATGCAGGGATCCGCAAAGATGCGGCAATGGTAGCCGACATGCGTGAGAAATGCGGTCCGGATTTCTGGTTGATGCTCGATTGCTGGATGAGTCAGGACGTGAACTATGCCACCAAACTGGCCCATGCCTGCGCACCGTCTAATCTGAAGTGGATCGAAGAGTGTCTGCCGCCGCAGCAGTATGAAGGCTATCGCGAGCTGAAACGTAACGCCCCGGCGGGGATGATGGTCACCAGCGGTGAACACCACGGGACGCTGCAGTCCTTCCGCACACTCTCAGAAACCGGCATCGATATCATGCAGCCTGATGTGGGCTGGTGCGGTGGGTTAACCACGCTGGTGGAAATTGCCGCTATTGCTAAATCGCGCGGACAGCTGGTGGTGCCGCATGGTTCCTCGGTTTACTCGCACCACGCGGTAATCACGTTCACCAATACCCCGTTCAGCGAGTTTTTGATGACCAGCCCGGATTGTTCAACGATGCGTCCACAGTTTGATCCGATCCTTCTGGACGAACCGGTACCCGTCAATGGCCGCATTCATAAGTCGGTGCTCGACAAACCAGGATTTGGCGTCGAGCTTAACCGCGACTGCAATCTGAAGCGCCCTTATAGCCACTAATGACCAGTGCGTTGCCAATGCCACGGCAACGCCCTCATTTCTTTGAGGATCTTGCTATGAGTACCACGTTACTTGATGGTGTGGTGAAGAAAAACCGCGCCCGTTTGATTCCCTTTATGCTGGCGCTGTATGTGCTGGCGTTTCTTGACCGCTCGAACATCGGTTTTGCCAAAGAGACCTATCAGATTGATACCGGTCTGAGCAACGAAGCTTATGCGTTGGGCGCGGGGATTTTCTTTGTGGTTTACGCCTTTCTGGGGGTTCCTGCCAACCTGTTGATGCGTAAATTTGGTGCCAGAACCTGGATTGGTACCACCACGTTGCTGTGGGGATTCCTCTCTGCGGCGATGGCATGGGCGGATACTGAATCGAAATTTCTGATTATCCGTACTCTGCTGGGGGCGGCAGAGGCGGGCTTCTTCCCCGGTATGATCTACCTGACGTCCCAGTGGTTCCCCCAGCGTAACCGCGCCAGCATCATGGGGCTGTTCTACATGGGGGCGCCGCTGACGTTAACCCTGGGATCGCCGCTTTCCGGTGCGCTGTTGGATATGCACGGCTTTATGGGGCATCCAGGGTGGTTCTGGATGTTCGTTATCGAAGGTTTACTGGCGGTAGGTGCGGGCATTTTCACCTTCTTCTGGCTGGATGATACCCCGCAGCAGGCACGTTTCCTGAGCGCGGAGGAAAAGGCGGTGCTCATTAGCCAACTGACAAGTGAAGAGGAGAAAAAGGTCACTTCACGCCTGTCGGATGCGCTGCGTAATGGCCGTGTCTGGCAACTGGCGATTATCTATCTGACGATCCAGGTGGCGGTGTATGGCCTGATCTTCTTCCTGCCAACTCAGGTTGCTGCGTTGTTAGGGACAAAAGTGGGCTTTACGGCTTCGGTCGTGGCGGCAATACCGTGGGTGGCGGCGCTGTTTGGTACCTGGCTTATTCCCCGCTACTCCGATCGCACCGGCGACCGGCGTAATGTTGCCGCGCTGACGCTGTTGGCGGCAGGAATCGGCATTGGCCTTTCCGGGCTGGTTTCACCGGTACTGGCGATTGTGGCGCTCTGCGTCGCGGCGGTCGGTTTCATTGCGGTACAGCCGGTGTTCTGGACGATGCCAACGCAACTTCTTTCCGGGACTGCTCTGGCGGCGGGGATCGGCTTCGTCAACCTGTTTGGTGCCGTCGGCGGCTTTATTGCTCCCATTCTGCGCGTCAAAGCCGAAACGGTGTTTGCCAGCGATGCGGCGGGCCTGCTGGTCCTCGCGGGCGTCGCGATTATTGGCTCGCTAATCATCTTTACGCTGAGTGTGAACCGTTCAGTTTCACAAGCAGGCGCTGCGCATCATTAATCTTATCTACGTTGTAAGGATCGTTATGAACGCATTGTTATCAAATCCCTTCAAAGAAGGATTACGCAAAGGGGAAGTCCAGGTCGGCCTGTGGCTCAGTTCGACCACCTCTTACATGGCGGAGATTGCCGCGACGTCGGGCTATGACTGGCTGCTGATTGATGGAGAACACGCGCCGAACACGGTGCAGGATCTTTACCATCAGTTGCAGGCGATTGCGCCTTATGCCAGCCAGCCTGTGGTTCGCCCGGTGGAAGGCAGTAAAGTGAAGTGGTTTACTGAATTTGGCCACCTGAACAGAGGTGATATGCTCACCTCAGAACAACACAGGTGCCATAATGAAAAAAAGAAATTTCAGCGCAGAGTTTAAACGCGAATCCGCTCAACTGGTCGTTGACCAGAATTACACCGTGGCAGATGCAGCCAGCGCTATGGATGTCGGCCTTTCCACAATGACGCGATGGGTGAAACAATTACGTGATGAGCGGCAGGGAAAAACACCAAAAGCCTCTCCCATTACCCCGGAACAAATTGAAATCCGTGAGCTCAGGAAAAAGCTACAACGTATTGAAATGGAAAATGAAATATTAAAAAAGGCTACCGCGCTCTTGATGTCAGACTCCCTGAACAGTTCTCGATAATCGGGAAACTCAGGGCGCGTTATCCTGTGGCCACTCTCTGCCATGTGTTCGGGGTCCATCGCAGCAGCTACAAATACTGGAAAAACCGTCCTGAAAAGCCAGACGGCAGACGGGCTGTATTACGCAGCCAGGTACTTGAACTGCATGGCATCAGCCACGGCTCTGCCGGAGCAAGAAGCATCGCCACAATGGCAACCCAGAGAGGCTACCAGATGGGGCGCTGGCTTGCTGGCAGACTCATGAAAGAGCTGGGGCTGGTCAGTTGCCAGCAGCCGACTCACCGGTATAAGCGTGGCGGCCATGAGCACGTTGCTATCCCGAATCATCTTGAGCGACAGTTCGCCGTAACGGAACCAAATCAGGTGTGGTGCGGTGATGTGACCTATATCTGGACGGGTAAGCGCTGGGCGTACCTCGCCGTTGTTCTCGACCTGTTCGCAAGAAAACCAGTGGGCTGGGCCATGTCGTTCTCGCCGGACAGCAGGCTTACCATGAAAGCACTGGAAATGGCATGGGAAACCCGTGGTAAGCCCGTCGGGGTGATGTTCCACAGCGATAGTAATAATGCCGATGTCAGTCTTTACCACCACTTAGTTTGCCGTTTAACCAGATTGGTGTGATTACTGATGCAGTGAAGACCTTCCCGCATCCTGACTCACACAGCGATCGACCTTTTGTGTCCTGCCCTGGACCCGTCGGTTGCCGGAAGCGCCTTCATGCGAGGCATCTCCTCACCGATGCGCGTGACTCAAGAAGGGCCTGACGGCTTGTCTCGTTACTGTCCTGTCCGGGTTATCTGTCTGGAGATTCAACTCTGTTTCCTCACAGGAGCTCTGTCATGGTTGATAAAGTTACCGAAGCTGCCGTTGTGGGTGGCGTGGATACACATAAAGATTTGCACGTTGCCGCTGTCGTAGATCAGAACAATAAAGTCCTTGGGACTCAGTATTTCTCCACAACACGACAAGGTTACCGGCAGATGCTGGCATGGATGACCTCGTTTGGGACATTAAAGCGAATTGGTGTTGAGTGCACAGGTACCTATGGTTCCGGTTTGCTTCGTTATTTTCAGAACGCCGGGTTAGAAGTTCTTGAGGTGACTGCTCCAGACCGGATGGAGCGACGCAAACGGGGTAAAAGTGACACAATTGATGCTGAATGTGCCGCTCATGCAGCATTCTCAGGCATCAGGACAGTTACTCCCAAAACGCGTGATGGCATGATTGAGTCCCTGCGGGTATTAAAAACTTGCCGAAAAACAGCAATATCAGCCCGCAGAGTCGCTCTCCAGATTATCCATTCAAATATTATCTCTGCCCCGGATGAATTACGTGAACAGCTCAGAAATATGACGCGCATGCAGCTCATCAGGACCCTGGGTTCCTGGAGACCTGATGCCAGTGAATACCGCAATGTAACCAACGTTTATCGCATTTCATTAAAGTCCCTTGCCCGACGCTATCTCGAGTTACATGACGAAATCGCTGATCTGGATGTCATGATTGCGGCAATTGTCGACGAGTTGGCACCTGAGCTGATTAAACGTAATGCTATCGGATACGAAAGCGCTTCACAGTTGCTGATCACTGCCGGAGACAATCCTCAACGGTTAAGATCAGAATCAGGATTTGCGGCACTGTGTGGTGTCAGCCCGGTCCCCGTTTCTTCTGGAAAAACGAACCGTTACCGACTTAATCGTGGTGGAGATCGTGCTGCAAATAGTGCACTTCACATCATCGCCATCGGACGCTTACGAACTGACGCAAAAACAAAGGAATATGTCGCCAGGCGTGTAGCCGAAGGACATACAAAAATGGAAGCGATACGCTGTCTAAAGCGATATATCTCCCGCGAAGTTTACACGTTACTGCGCAATCAAAACAGGCGGATCAACAGTATCCCGATAACAGCTTGACTCTTAGAAGGGCGTCCAAGGCAGTCATTATACGAGCAGGCAGTTCCGGCAGTTACTGTGGCGATACCGGATCAGGCAGAGTATGAGTCGGCGTGGAAACTGCTGGGATAACAGCCCAATGGAGCGCTTCTTCAGGAGTCTGAAGAACGAATGGGTGCCAGCGACGGGCTATGTAAGCTTCAGCGATGCAGCTCACGCAATAACGGACTATATCGTTGGATATTACAGCGCACTAAGACCGCACGAATATAATGGTGGGTTACCACCAAACGAATCAGAAAACCGATACTGGAAAAACTCTAACGCGGTGGCCAGTTTTAGTTGACCACAACAAAGCGTTGATCAAGCAGGTGCTGGATATTGGCGCGCAGACGCTGCTTGTCCCGATGGTCGACAGCGCAGAGCAGGCGCTTCAGGTGGTTTCCGCGACTCGTTATCCACCGCTCGGCGAGCGTGGTGTCGGCGCCAGCGTGGCACGGGCGGCGCGCTGGGGACGTATCGACAATTATATGGCCCAGGCTAATGAATCACTCTGCCTGCTGGTACAGGTCGAAAGCAAAGCGGCACTGGATAATCTGGATGCCATTCTGGACGTTGACGGTATTGACGGTGTCTTTATTGGCCCGGCGGATCTTTCTGCGTCGTTGGGCTATCCGGATAATGCCGGACACCCGGAGGTGCAGCGGATCATTGAGCAAAGCATTCGCCGTATTCGCGCAGCCGGAAAAGCAGCCGGTTTCCTCGCTGTTGACCCAGCAATGGCGCAGAAATGTCTGCAATGGGGAGCAAATTTTGTCGCGGTAGGCGTGGATACCATGCTTTATACCGAAGCGCTGGATCGCAGGCTGGCAATGTTTAAGCCAGACCAGAGTACGCAAAAGTTGAAAAGCAGTTATTAATATCGGGCCCGATGGTGTAGCGCCATCGGGCCTGAAATAGCTCCTAATGGTGATGTTCTGTCACGTCGTCAGCAGAAAATCCGGTAATGGTCAGGACTGTCTCATGATCGATGCCTCGCTCCAGCATCATGCGGGCAATACGTAATGCTTCTTCTCGTGTTCCTTTTAGCCAGCCTTCCTGCAATCCATTGTGATGGCCTTCCTGGCGTAGTTTCTCTGCGATCGTCATCAATTTCTCCTTGTTATGGGGTGAGCGCCCGGCAATTTCACGGATAAATTCGCTGACATGAGAAGCCTCACCGCGCTGTAGCAGATAATTAAACAGCGTTTGCAACTGGCTGTCATTAACGGTACGAGTAACTAAAAGCGCGACCAGCCTGTCCACCAGTCCCATCAAATCGCGATCGCGGATATGTTTTTGCATCAGTTCAAGTAGAGCGATACGCCGATGCTGCATAATCTCGTCGTCAGATACCACAGTGATGTCCACTAGCGGAAATGCTTCTGAGTAAAGCTTGCGCGCCAGTTGTGGGTAATCAAATTCGTCCAGCCAGTTGAGCGACCACGGATACGGGCTCTGTTGCCCGTGATAAAAAAGCATGGGGATAACCAGAGGTAGCGTTCTGTATCCGGCATCCAGGTGATATTGCATGGCGGCAGTGGCATAACGCATCAGATGAAATGCCATGTGTTGTACCGCTGTACTCTGATGTTCGATAACGCAGTAGATGTAGCCTTCACCTTCGCGGGTTTTTAACGACCACAATACGTCGGAATAGTAAGCACGGAGATCCTTTTCGATAAAACTGGTAGGCTCCAGCTTCAGCGTTTGCAGGTCACATATCTCGCGTAATGCGACGGGAAGGTGAATTTCAAGAAAATCGCGAGCCATCTCAGGATAAGAAATTATCTTTTTAAAAACCGCATCATGCGGTGTTGATGTTGCTGATTTAGCCATGGTAGTCCGTCACCAGAGGAAGAAGATGGCGTGACGGTACCCACGGATGACGCGGGTTGCATTCGTGGAATTGATTCTTTGCGTGGAGGAGTCAGAGATAAATACGTCCGGTTGCAACGTATTCAGTTATGTACAACGGCATTCGCAAAATGCCCGGTAGCCAACGCCACCGGGCAACAGAATTAACCTAACGCTTTGGCAAGCAGGGTGATGGGGTGTTCGCAGCGTTTGCTTGTCGACATCTCAATCTGCCATTTACAGGTTTCGCAGTCGGTGACGACGATATCAGCGCCGCTGTCTTCAATCTGGCGGAACAGCGGTGCGCCAATGGACTGCGATGTCGGGTAGTTTTCCTTTTTAAAGCCGTATGTCCCGGCAATCCCGCAGCATTGCGAGTCCAGCACCGTTAGCTCCAGCCCTGGAATTTGTCGTAGCAGTTCCAGCGTGTAGAGCGTCCAGCCCATTTTCTCCATGTGGCATGGCGTGTGGTAGACCACTTTCAGCGGCAGCGTTTTCAGCGGCAGCGTTTTGCCTTCATCCAGCTTGCGCCACAGCCAGCGGGTTGCCAGTTCAATGTGTTCGCGTAGACCTGAGTTGTCGACGTCCAGCACTTCCGGATATTCATCACGCAGCGCAAAGGTGCAGGTTGATGAGGTGGCGATCACCGGAATGCCTTTACCGTCAATTGCTTCTCTGAGCGAGGCCACGTTGCTCACCGCCTGCTTACGCGCTTTATCGGTAAAGCCGTTGGCAATCAGCGGTACGCCGCAGCATTTCTCTTTGCTCAGCAGTTGCACCCCGGTTCCCATCGCATTCAACACTTTGATCAGGTCTTTGCCGAGCTGCGGATGGTTATAATTCACAAAACAGCCGTGGAAAAAGGCAACCTGATCCTGATATTGCGCTTGCTGTGCGGCAACGCTGCGATACCAGCGGCGGAAGGTACCGAAAGAGTACTTCGGCAGCGTACGGCGATGGTCGATTTTTAGCGCGTAATCCAGCAACTGACGCACCGGTTTGAGTGAGGTGGCGGTATTCACTATCGGGGCGAACGGTGTGGACACGCTACCCATCAAATCGGTATGGCTTAAGACGAAGTTACGCAGCGACGGACGCGTAGTGTCGTATTTGGCGCGCGCGCGTTGGATGATATCGCCAATCTTCACATCTGACGGACAGGCCACTTCGCAGCGCTTACAGTTGATGCAGTATTTCAGCGCATCGTCATATAACGCGCCATCTTTCAGGCGCAGACGCTCACCGTCCGGTCCGGCCTGTTTAGGACCAGGGTAGTTCGGATTGACGCGACTTACCGGGCAGGCCGTGGTGCACACCGTGCATTTGATACAACTTTCAAAACGTGTGTCGCTCATTGCTGGCCTCCTGCACGTTTCGCAATATGATGTGCGGCGTGTAAGGCGCTAACAGCGCACACGCCGCCTCCGCAACCCTGGGCGATAGGGTCGAATCCGCCGAGAACGGAACCGATGGCATACATGTTCTCTATCGTTTGTCCCGCCAGCGACGGGCGCAGCCCGGCATCGGTCGTAACGCCAAACTGCTGCCACGGTTGTGGGTCGAAGACGTCACGCTCATACCACTCGGCGCGCGTGGCGGTTTGCTGTACATCCAGCCCCAGGATAGGTTCGTAGATGGCCTCACGCGTGGCGACCAGCCCGCTGCTGAAGAAGCTGCCGCTGGCGAGCACGGCGAAACGTGGCCGCAAAGGAATATCGGCATGATTACGGGTCCAGATTTCGCTGACTACGCCGTCCTGACAGGTGATTTTCTTCACTTCATCACCCGGCATCCAGACGCCGCCCTGGCTCACAAACTGGCGCTGCAATTTGTTATGCAAACGCATACCCAGTACCGAAGGCGGGAGGGTCGGTAACAGCGTCAGCGAGCAGGGGAGACGCTCGTTAAGCCATTGCCAGAGCTGTTCATCCGCCAGACCGAAGCAGGCCGGCATAATTATCATGTCGCAGGTTTTTGCTACTGGCAGTAAAGCGTCATAGAGCAGCGACCATTTATCTTCGTTATCCAGCAGGCGCGCAATATTGACGGCGCGAAACTCGGTCGGGTTATCACGCAGGACATCCAGCTCAGGCAGATCGATTTCTGCCGTCTCGACGCTGAGATTGCGTTGACGCAGCGACGCCGCGGCGAGATGTGCCTGAAAATCCAGTAAACCGCTAATACCTACAACGCAGATACGCTGCGCGGACAGCGGCCAGACCGGAACTTCCGGGGAACTTAACCAGGTTGAGCGCAGCGTTCCCAGCGGGGTGATGCGTTGATGTGACTGATGTACCTTGCCTTGCAAATGCGTTCCGCATTCTTCCAGCAGATTTTGCGCCTGCTGGGCCAGCTCCAGGACGTTGTGCGTTCCGATGGTGCTGTACGGGTGCGCGGGGGCCTGAGTGCGCAGCGCATTCAGGCCTGCTTCTATATCCGTCACCGGTTGGCCATCGGGTAAGTTGCTGAGCAAATCCAGTGAGCCGGAGGAGAAATGCAGGGCGCTTTGGCCGCGAGTGACAATCGTGCAGCGTAAACCGCTTTTTTGCAGTTGCAGGCCGCACAGTAGTCCGGCCAGGCCGCCGCCGATAATGACGGTATCAAATTTCATCCTGGTGCTCCTTTTCCAGACCGCACAATCCCTGATAGACCCAGCGTGTGAATTCGCTTTCGCGCAGCGCATCTCCCCAGGCGATAGGCTGCACGCCTTTCCAGCGTTCATTGAGGAAATCGGAAAGCTGAGTGATAGATTGCGCGGCGGTGGTGACATTAAAACGTTGCAGCAAACCTGCGGCGCGGCAGGCACACAATTCGCCCTGGCAGGTCCCCATTCCAACACGGGTACGGCGACGCAAATCCAGCAGGCTGTTGACGGTCAAATTCTCGACGGCGTACTGCACTTCACCTGCAGTGACCGCTTCGCATTCACAGACCAGGCTGCGGTGCTGACGACCTTCGCTAAGCCACGCAGGGGTGCGATCGCCGTGACGGTAGACCGCTGAGCCGCGCAGTGGCGCGGGCAACGAGATCACGCGTTTGAGCGTATGCTCGGTCGATTCTTGTGAGCCAGGCAGCGCCGTGTCTGCCGTTGTGCAAGGTTGGGTATTGCCCAGTTTACGGCAAACGGCATCGGTGGCCCACTCTGCCATCAGGCGGTAGGTCATCAATTTGCCGCCGGTAATGGTGATAAACCCGTCTAGTCCGTCACGCTGGGCATGATCGAACAGTACAATCCCACGGCTGACGTTACGGCCACTTGGATCGTCGTCGCTGGCTACCAGAGGACGCACGCCGGAGTAGGCGCGTAAAATGCGCGTTTTCGCCATAATCGGCGCCAGTTTTTCGCCTTCACGCAGCAGTATATCGACCTCTTCTGCGGTGACGCGGTTGCTGTCGATATCATCGTAATCAATGTGCTGTGAGGTGGTGCCAATCAGCGAAATGGTATCACCGGGCACCAGGATATCGGCGTCAGATGGCTTACGACAGCGGTTGATGACATGCTGGTTAATGCGGTGATCCATAATCAGCAGCGAACCTTTGGCCGGGAACATACGGATGCTCAGATCGGCATATTCCGCAATGCGCTGGCCCCAGATCCCGGCGGCGTTGACGACTACCGGTGCATGCAGAGACTGCATCTCACCCGTCAGATGATTGCGTACGTTCACGCCGCAAACCGTTGCCCCTTCACGAATCAGTCCCGTCACTTCATGCGCCGTTAAGATTACTGCGCCATGCTCACGCGCATCCAGCATGTTGGCGGCGGTTAAGCGGAAAGGATCAACCGTGCCGTCCGGCACTTTTACCGCGCCAATCAGCTGTGGGTTGACGGAAGGTTCGATAATGCGCGCCTGCTTAGGGTCAATTGCTTCTGCGCGAATACCGGCCTCTTCACAGGCGCGAATAAAGGTTGCCTGGAAGGAGAGTTCATCTTCCGGCAGGGTAATAAACAGACCGTCCGTCGGCTCAACGCAATGACGGGCGATACGTTTGAGAATTTGGTTTTCGCTGATGCACTCCCGGGCAGATTCAGCGTCGGTGACGGCGTAGCGTGCACCGCTGTGCAGCAGACCGTGGTTACGTCCGGTCGCCCCTGTGGCGATATCGTGGCGTTCCACTAAGATGACGCGCAACCCGCGCAGCGCACAATCGCGTGCGATCCCTGCACCTGTTGCTCCTCCACCAATGATAATCACGTCACTTGTTTGCGAGTCGCGAATTTTCATTGTTTTTCCTCACAGTTCGTTTTTTATCATTTAGCCACATAAAAAACATGGATTGTTTGATTTCGCGCATAATCGCTCATTATTCGAAAATGAAACGTGATTTCGTGCGCCTTTATGAACATTTGTCATAAATCTGTAACAATATGTGCAGCGTTTCACATTTTTGTTATGTATCTTTCCTTAACATCGCGGCCACACTGGGAGCGGTAGGGTAGTAATGACGAACTGCAGTGTTTACTTCGAATGAAAGACGGCCACGGAGGCTACACTATGTTGAGCATTTTTAAACCAGCGTCACACACGGCGCGTTTGCCTGCAGCGGAGATCGACCCGACATATCGTCGATTACGTTGGCAGATCTTTCTGGGGATTTTCTTTGGTTATGCCGCGTACTATCTGGTACGTAAGAACTTTGCCCTTGCGATGCCGTACCTGGTTGAGCAAGGTTTCTCGCGTGGCGATCTGGGTTTTGCGTTATCCGGTATCTCCATTGCTTACGGATTTTCGAAATTCATCATGGGGTCCGTTTCGGATCGCTCGAATCCGCGCGTTTTCCTGCCAGCGGGTCTGATTCTGGCCGCCGCAGTCATGTTGTTCATGGGCTTTGTGCCGTGGGCGACTTCGAGCATTGCGGTTATGTTTGTGCTGCTGTTCCTCTGCGGATGGTTCCAGGGAATGGGGTGGCCGCCGTGTGGTCGTACCATGGTGCACTGGTGGTCGCAGAAAGAGCGTGGGGGCATTGTTTCCGTCTGGAACTGTGCGCACAACGTGGGCGGTGGTCTGCCTCCTCTGTTGTTCCTGCTGGGTATGGCCTGGTTCAATGACTGGAAAGCGGCGCTGTATATGCCTGCTTTCGGTGCGATCGTCGTCGCGCTGTTTGCTTTTGCTCTGATGCGTGATACGCCGCAGTCTTGTGGCCTGCCGCCTATCGAAGAGTACAAGAACGACTATCCGGACGATTACAACGAGAAAGCGGAAGAAGAGCTGACTGCGAAGCAGATCTTCATGCAATACGTACTGCCGAACAAACTGTTGTGGTACATCGCTATCGCCAACGTGTTTGTTTATCTGCTGCGTTACGGCATCCTAGACTGGTCCCCGACCTATCTGAAAGAAGTGAAACATTTCGCGCTGGATAAATCATCCTGGGCCTACTTCCTGTATGAATATGCGGGTATTCCGGGCACGCTGCTGTGCGGCTGGATGTCGGATAAAGTCTTCCGTGGCAACCGTGGTGCGACCGGCGTGTTCTTTATGACGCTGGTGACTATCGCGACTATCGTCTACTGGATGAACCCGGCAGGCAACCCGAACGTGGATATGGCTTGTATGATTATCATCGGCTTCCTGATCTACGGTCCGGTAATGTTGATTGGTCTGCATGCGCTGGAACTGGCACCGAAAAAAGCGGCGGGTACGGCGGCTGGCTTTACCGGTCTGTTCGGTTATCTCGGCGGTTCCGTAGCGGCGAGCGCCATTGTTGGCTATACCGTTGACTTCTTCGGTTGGGACGGCGGCTTTATGGTGATGATTGGCGGTAGCGTGCTGGCGGTTATTCTGCTGGTGGTCGTCATGATTGGCGAAAAACGCCATCACGAAGAGATCGCACTGAAGCGTAACGGGGGCTAATAGATGAAAACCACATTGAAAAGTCTCAGCGTGGCGCTAATGCTGACAGGTATTGTGGTGAGCAGCGCGGCGGTTGCCGCAGAAAAAATCGTGATTGCGCACCGTGGCGCCAGCGGTTATCTACCGGAGCATACGCTGCCAGCAAAAGCGATGGCTTATGCTCAGGGGGCTGATTACCTGGAACAGGATTTGGTGATGACCAAGGACGACCATCTGGTTGTCCTGCATGACCACTACCTTGACCGCGTCACCGATGTTGCCGAGCGTTTCCCGGATCGTGCGCGTAAAGATGGGCGCTATTACGCTATCGACTTTACGCTGGATGAGATTAAATCGCTGAAATTTACCGAAGGCTTTGATATCGAAAATGGCAAAAAGGTCCAGACCTACCCAGGGCGTTTCCCGATGGGTAAATCTGATTTCCGTGTGCACACTTTCGAAGAAGAGATTGAGTTCGTTCAGGGATTAAATCATTCAACCGGTAAAAACATTGGCATTTACCCGGAAATGAAAGCGCCGTGGTTCCATCATCAGGAAGGGAAGGACATTGCGGCTAAAACGCTGGAAGTGCTGAAAAAGTACGGGTACACCGACAAGAATGACAAGGTTTATCTACAGTGTTTTGATGTCGCAGAGTTAAAGCGCATTAAGAATGAACTGGAACCGAAGATGGGGATGGATCTCAATCTGGTACAGTTGATTGCGTACACTGACTGGAATGAAACTCAGGAGAAAAAGCCGGACGGTAGTTGGGTTAATTACAACTACGACTGGATGTTTAAACCGGGTGCCATGAAGCAGGTTGCGCAGTATGCGGACGGCATTGGGCCGGACTATCACATGCTGATTGATGAGAAGTCGAAGAAAGGCAATATCTCGTTAACGGGTATGGTACAGGACGCGCATCAGAATAAGATGGTGGTGCATCCTTATACCGTTCGTGCCGATCAGCTGCCGGATTACACCACTGACGTAAACCAGCTGTATGACATTCTGTATAGCAAGGCGGGCGTTGACGGGCTGTTCACCGACTTCCCCGACAAAGCAGTGACATTCCTGAATAAAGAGTAATGGCACAAGGTCTGTGATGCACCTCCGGTCACAGGCCTGGTTGGATCAAACGTTATTAACGGCTAGATAAGGCCGTCTGCCGTCAACGTGGCCATACCTGCCTCCAGGAGAAATAAAGAGCTGCCGTCCATCGGCGGCTCTTTTTTAGTCGTAATTTTTATCCCGCCACGCGTTACAGCTCTATTTCAATATCGCCTTTTGCCCGACAGCAGCAGGGCAAAATTTCACCTGGCTGAATGAAGGCCAGAGGTTCGGCAATCCAGTCGACCTGTCCCGCTACCAGACGGGTACGGCAGGAGCCGCAATAACCTGCGCGGCACTGGTATTCAACTTCAACATTGTGCGATTCGAGCGCGGCAAGCAGGGAAGGGTGTTCATCCTGGCACAGCAGTTGTGTGCCAGAGATGCGCAGAGTAACGCGGCCCATCAGAGCTGGAAGTTACTCAGGTCGTCGGTATCGACTTCCGAATCGATCTGGCCGACCAGGTAAGAGCTGACTTCCACTTCCTGCGGCGCAACCTGCACGTTATCAGACACCAGCCAGGTGTTGATCCATGGGATTGGGTTAGAGCGGGTCTGGAACGGCAAGTCGAGTCCGACAGCCTGCATACGGATGTTGGTGATGTACTCAACGTACTGGCACAGAATGTCTTTATTCAGGCCAATCATTGAGCCGTCACGGAACAGATAATCCGCCCACTCTTTTTCCTGCAGCGCGGCCTGTACGAACAGGTCGTAGCATTCTTGTTTACACTCTTCGGCGATTTCCGCCATTTCCGGATCGTCCACGCCGCTGCGCAGCAGATTCAGCATATGCTGGGTCCCGGTCAAATGCAGGGCTTCATCGCGGGCGATCAGGCGAATAATTTTCGCGTTGCCTTCCATCAGTTCACGTTCGGCGAAGGCGAAGGAGCAGGCGAAGCTGACGTAGAAGCGGATCGCTTCCAGCGCGTTCACGCTCATCAGGCACAGATACAGCTTCTTCTTCAGTTCACGCAGGCTTACGACAACCGTTTTACCGTTAACGGTATGCGTGCCCTCGCCCAGCAAATGCCAGTAGCTGGTCATCTCAATCAATTCGTCGTAATAGCTGGAAATGCCTTCCGCGCGTTTCTGGATCTGCTCGTTGGTGACGATGTCATCAAACACCACCGCCGGATCGTTCACGATGTTACGAATGATGTGGGTGTAGGAACGGGAGTGGATCGTTTCTGAAAACGCCCATGTTTCCACCCAGGTTTCCAGCTCAGGGATCGAGATTAACGGCAGCAGCGCCACGTTCGGGCTACGTCCCTGAATGGAGTCCAGCAGCGTCTGATATTTCAGGTTACTGATGAAGATATGCTTTTCATGTTCCGGCAGCGCCTGGAAGTCGATGCGATCGCGAGAAACATCAACTTCTTCCGGACGCCAGAAGAAAGAGAGCTGCTTTTCGATCAGTTTTTCGAAGATGTCATATTTTTGCTGATCGTAGCGGGCGACGTTCACCGGCTGGCCGAAGAACATCGGTTCCAGAAGTTGGTTATTTTTCGTCTGTGAAAAAGTGGTGTATGCCATTGATGTGAATCCTTTGTGGGATGAGTGCCGGATGGCGTTACAAGCACCCTTTCCGGCCTACAAACCAAGCTACTGTAGGCCGGGTGAGCCTGGTGCCACCCGGCATCGTTCATCAGATCTTACATGCGCCGCTTTCGCAGCCGTCGTCCTGAATGGACGGCACCAGATCGTCCTGAGAATCTTCCGCACCGTCACGGGTGTTTTGATAATACAGCGTTTTGACACCAAATTTGTAGGCGGTGAGCAGGTCTTTCAGCAACTGCTGCATCGGTACTTTTCCGGATGGGAAGCGCGACGGATCATAGTTGGTGTTGGCGGAAATCGACTGATCGATAAATTTCTGCATGATACCTACCAGTTGCAGATAGCCATCGTTGTTCGGCATTTCCCACAGCAGTTCGTACGCGTCGTGCAGGTGTTCGTAGTCCGGCACGACTTGGCGCAGAATACCGTCTTTCGACGCTTTGATGCTCACATAGCCGCGCGGTGGTTCAATACCGTTGGTGGCGTTAGAGATCTGCGAAGAGGTCTCCGATGGCATCAGGGCTGACAGCGTGGAGTTACGCAGACCGTGCGTTTTGATGGATTCGCGCAGTTGTTCCCAGTCCAGATGCAGCGGCTCGTTGACAATAGCATCGAGATCTTTTTTATAGGTATCGATCGGCAGAATACCTTTGGAGTAGGTCGTTTCGTTAAACCACGGGCACGCGCCTTGCTCTTTCGCCAGCTCGTTAGAGGCTTTCATCAGGTAATACTGAATGGCTTCAAAGGTTTTGTGAGTCAGGTTGTTCGCGCTGCCGTCAGAATAACGCTTACCGTTTTTCGCCAGCCAGTAGGCGTAGTTGATCACGCCAATACCCAGCGTACGGCGACCCATCGCGCCGCGTTTGGCGGCAGGAATCGGATAATCCTGATAATCGAGCAGCGCATCCAGCGCGCGCACCGCCAATTCGGCCAGCTCTTCCAGCTCGTCCAGGCTGTTGATAGCACCGAGGTTAAATGCGGACAGCGTACACAGCGCAATTTCGCCGTTTTCGTCGTTAACGTCGGTCAGCGGTTTGGTCGGCAGGGCGATTTCCAGGCACAGGTTAGACTGGCGCACCGGAGCGACAATTGGATCAAACGGGCTATGGGTGTTGCAGTGGTCAACGTTCTGAATATAGATACGCCCGGTAGAGGCACGTTCCTGCATCATCAGTGAGAACAGCTCAACGGCTTTCACGCGTTGCTTGCGGATACTGTCGTCGTTTTCATATTTGGTGTACAGACGTTCGAATTCGTCCTGGTCAGCGAAGAACGCATCATACAGGCCTGGAACGTCGGACGGGCTGAACAGCGTGATGTCGCCGCCCTTCAGCAGACGGGTGTACATCAGTTTGTTGATCTGTACGCCGTAGTCCATGTGACGCACGCGGTTGCCTTCGACGCCACGGTTGTTTTTCAGGACCAGCAGGCTTTCAACTTCCAGGTGCCACATTGGGTAGAACAGCGTTGCAGCACCGCCGCGTACGCCGCCCTGGGAGCAGGATTTTACCGCGGTCTGGAAGTGCTTGTAGAACGGAATACAACCGGTGTGGAACGCTTCTCCGCCGCGGATCGGGCTACCCAGCGCACGGATGCGACCGGCGTTGATACCGATGCCGGCGCGCTGGGAAACGTATTTCACAATCGCGCTGGAGGTGGCGTTGATGGAGTCCAGGCTGTCGCCGCACTCGATCAGTACGCAGGAGCTGAACTGACGGGTAGGGGTGCGCACGCCGGACATAATCGGCGTCGGCAGCGAAATTTTAAACGTAGAAACGGCGTCGTAGAAACGTTTTACGTATTGCAGACGCGTTTCACGCGGATAGTTAGAGAACAGGCACGCCGCTACCAGAATGTAGAGGAACTGCGCGCTTTCATAAATCTCACCGGTAACACGGTTTTGTACCAGGTATTTACCTTCTAACTGCTTCACCGCAGCGTAGGAGAAGGTCATATCACGGTCGTGTACGATGAACGAGTCCATCTGCTTGAACTCTTCTTCCGTGTAGTCTTCCAGCAGATGATTGTCGTATTTGCCCATTTCAACCATTTTCACGACATGGTCGAACAGTTTCGGCGGTTCAAACTCGCCGTAGGCTTTTTTGCGCAGATGGAAAATCGCCAGGCGAGCAGCCAGGTACTGATAATCCGGTGCCTCGCGGGAGATCAGGTCGGCGGCAGCTTTGATGATTGTTTCATGGATATCGGATGTCTTGATACCGTCATAAAACTGAATGTGGGAGCGCAACTCGACCTGAGAAATCGATACGTTATTCAGTCCTTCTGCCGCCCAATCCAGAACTCGGTGGATTTTGTCGAGATTGATGCGCTCTGTACTACCATCACGCTTTGTCACCAGCAGACTCTGATTCATGTGGTTTTTTACCTGTCCGTGAAAGAAAAAATATCCCCCATATTATCCACAAAGTCATGTTGTGACTAAGTCTGTGGATAAATACTATATGTAGGGGTTGTTTGATAAAGTAGACGCTATATGGTGAGTATTCTAGTAGGGATTCTTTTCAGTACAAGAGTTGATTTTGAGGTTAAATTGAGGTTGCAAAAGGGTAATAATCGCTAAGTGCGCGTCTTATAAGGCCTGGCGAGGATGTCAATAATTGAGAAAAAAAATAGAAAATTTGATCGAGTGCTGATTTCTTCATCTAAGGCAAGGTAAGTTCTTATGACCTGGCGCAAAAATTGCCCTGACGATCCTACTCAGGATTGGTAGGCGATGCGCAGGCCCGAAAGCTGCGCACTATCAGGCACGGTGCCGGATTGCGGCGTTGCACGCCTTATCCGGCCGGGTGGAGGGGGTTAATCTGCTTGCGCGGTAGTGTGTAGCATATAGTTCACATCAACGCCGGGGCCGAGTTTAAAACTGTTGGTGATCGGGTTGTAGTGCAGGCCGGTCATATGACGCTCTTTCAGCACGGTCTGGTCAACCCACTCTAACAGTTCAGCCGGCTTAATGAATTTTTTCACATCATGCGTGCCTTTCGGCACCATACGCAAAATATATTCCGCGCCGACCACCGCCATTAGCCAGGATTTGCCGTTGCGATTAAGCGTGGAGAAAAACACTTCGCCGCCCGGTTTGACCAGTCTGGCGCAGGCCCTGACCACCGACTGCGGGTCCGGTACGTGCTCCAGCATTTCCATGCAGGTCACAACGTCATACTGATGCGCATGTTTTTCCGCATGTTCTTCAACCGTTTCTTGAACGTATTCCACCTGGATGCCACTCTCCAGCGCATGCAGTTTTGCTACCTGTAACGGTTCAAAGCCCATGTCAAGCCCGGTGACGGTTGCGCCCTCGCGCGCCATGCTTTCCGCCAGAATGCCGCCGCCGCAGCCGACGTCGAGTACCTTTTTACCAAACAGGCCGCCTGAGCGCTCCGTGATATAGCCCAGGCGCAGTGGGTTAATACGGTGCAGTGGCTTAAATTCACCCTCAAGATCCCACCAGCGTGACGCGACTGCTTCAAACTTGGCAATTTCTTCCTGATCAACGTTGTGAGTTACCGGAGGTTTTTCGGCATTCATTGGGGCTTCTACTCCTAAATTTGCGATGCAAATGAGTATATCAGCCTGACGGGATGAATAAAGCCTCTGTCAGGGGGAATCCATTTACCTGAATCTGCACGGATGTGTTATAATTTGCGACCTTTGAATCCGGGATACAGTAGAGGGATAGCGGTTAGATGAGCGACCTTGCGAGAGAAATTACACCGGTCAACATTGAGGAAGAGCTGAAGAGCTCCTATCTGGATTATGCGATGTCGGTCATTGTTGGCCGTGCGCTGCCGGACGTCCGAGATGGCCTGAAGCCGGTTCACCGTCGCGTACTTTACGCCATGAACGTATTGGGCAACGACTGGAATAAAGCCTATAAAAAATCTGCCCGTGTCGTTGGTGACGTAATCGGTAAATACCACCCTCATGGTGATACCGCCGTTTACGACACCATTGTTCGTATGGCACAGCCATTCTCCTTGCGTTACATGCTGGTAGATGGTCAGGGTAACTTTGGTTCTGTCGATGGCGACTCCGCAGCGGCGATGCGTTATACGGAAATCCGTATGTCGAAAATCGCCCATGAGCTGATGGCTGACCTGGAAAAAGAAACGGTGGATTTCGTCGATAACTACGACGGCACCGAACAAATTCCTGACGTCATGCCAACCAAAATTCCTAACCTGCTGGTGAACGGCTCGTCCGGTATCGCGGTAGGTATGGCGACCAACATTCCGCCGCACAACCTGACGGAAGTGATCAACGGCTGCCTGGCATACATTGACGATGAAGACATCAGCATTGAAGGGCTGATGGAACATATTCCGGGTCCGGACTTCCCGACCGCCGCGATCATCAACGGTCGTCGTGGTATTGAAGAAGCCTACCGTACCGGCCGTGGCAAAGTGTACATCCGCGCACGCGCGGAAGTCGAAGCGGATGCCAAAACTGGCCGTGAAACCATCATCGTCCATGAAATTCCGTATCAGGTGAACAAAGCGCGCCTGATCGAGAAAATCGCCGAGCTGGTAAAAGACAAACGCGTTGAAGGTATCAGCGCGCTGCGTGACGAGTCTGACAAAGACGGTATGCGCATCGTTATTGAAGTGAAACGCGACGCAGTCGGGGAAGTGGTTCTGAACAACCTCTACTCCCAGACCCAACTGCAGGTTTCTTTCGGTATCAACATGGTTGCGTTGCACCATGGACAGCCGAAAATCATGAACCTGAAAGATATTATTGCTGCGTTTGTACGTCACCGCCGTGAAGTCGTAACCCGCCGTACTATCTTTGAACTGCGTAAAGCCCGCGACCGTGCGCACATCCTTGAAGCACTGGCGATTGCGCTGGCGAACATCGATCCGATCATCGAACTGATCCGCCGTGCGCCGACCCCGGCAGAAGCGAAAGCAGCGCTGGTCGCGCGTTCGTGGGAGCTGGGTAACGTTTCTGCTATGCTGGAACGTGCCGGCGATGATGCCGCGCGTCCTGAATGGCTGGAGCCGGAATTTGGCGTGCGTGACGGTCAGTACTACCTGACTGAACAGCAGGCCCAGGCCATTCTGGATCTGCGTTTGCAGAAACTGACTGGCCTTGAGCACGAAAAACTGCTCGACGAATACAAAGAGCTGCTGGAGCAGATCGCTGAACTGCTGCACATTCTGGGCAGCGCCGATCGTCTGATGGAAGTCATCCGTGAAGAGATGGAGCTGATTCGTGAACAGTTCGGCGACGCACGTCGGACCGAAATCACCGCGAACAGCGCTGACATCAACATCGAAGATCTGATTAGCCAGGAAGATGTTGTCGTGACCTTGTCTCATCAGGGCTACGTGAAATATCAGCCGTTAACCGATTACGAAGCGCAGCGTCGTGGCGGTAAAGGCAAATCTGCAGCACGAATTAAAGAAGAAGACTTTATCGACCGCCTGCTGGTGGCCAACACCCATGACACGATCCTCTGCTTCTCCAGCCGCGGTCGTTTGTACTGGATGAAGGTTTATCAGTTGCCGGAAGCAAGCCGTGGTGCGCGTGGACGTCCTATCGTCAACCTGCTGCCACTGGAAGCTAACGAACGTATCACCGCAATTCTGCCAGTACGTGAGTACGAAGAAGGCGTCAACGTCTTCATGGCAACCGCCAGCGGTACCGTGAAGAAAACAGCGCTGACCGAGTTCAGCCGTCCGCGTTCAGCCGGTATCATTGCGGTTAACCTGAACGAAGGCGATGAGCTGATTGGCGTTGACCTGACGTCTGGTAGTGACGAAGTTATGCTGTTCTCTGCTGCCGGTAAAGTGGTGCGCTTCAAAGAGGGGGCTGTTCGTCCGATGGGACGTACCGCGACCGGCGTACGCGGTATCAAACTGGCGGAAAGCGACAGCGTGGTATCGCTGATCGTTCCGCGCGGTGAAGGTGCTATCCTCACCGTTACCCAGAACGGCTACGGTAAACGTACGGCGGCGGAAGAGTATCCGACCAAGTCTCGTGCGACCCAGGGCGTTATCTCCATCAAAGTCACCGAGCGCAACGGTTCCGTTGTCGGCGCAGTGCAGGTTGAAGATACCGACCAGATCATGATGATCACCGATGCAGGTACGCTGGTGCGTACTCGCGTGTCGGAAATCAGCGTGGTAGGACGTAACACCCAGGGCGTTATCCTCATCCGTACTGCGGAAGATGAAAACGTTGTGGGTCTGCAACGCGTTGCTGAACCGGTTGATGATGAAGAGCTCGACTCCATCGACGGTAGCGCTGCTGAAGGGGACGAGGATATCGCGCCTGAAGCGGAAAGCGATGACGATGCAGCGGACGACGCTGAAGAGTAATTAAGACGTGATAAAAAGGGCCGGAAATATCCGGCCCTTTTTTTTAATTCATTCGCTCCACTATCATCGCAATGCCCTGACCGCCGCCGATGCACAGCGTGGCCAGTCCAAGCGTTTGATCCCGTGCCTGTAGCGCATGCAGCAGCGTCACCAGTATTCGCGCGCCGCTGGCGCCGATAGGGTGTCCCAACGCAATTGCCCCTCCGTTGACGTTAACCTTTTGCGGATCAAATCCCAGCGTTTTACCGACGGCAAGAAACTGAGCAGCAAATGCTTCGTTGGCTTCGATCAGATCGATATCAGAAAGCTGTAAGCCGCTCAGTTGCAGTGCCTTCAGCGTGGCGGGAACCGGCCCCATCCCCATCATCGCCGGTGCTACGCCGCCACTGGCCCAGGCTTTGATCCGCGCCAGTGGCTTCAGCCCAGCCTCCAGTGCTGCGGACTCTTCCATTATCACTAATGCCGCTGCACCGTCGTTGATCCCCGAGGCGTTACCTGCGGTGACGGTTCCTGCTTTATCGAAGGCTGGACGCAATGCGGCGAGGCCTTCGGCCGTCGAGTCAGCTTTGGGGAATTCGTCACGCTCAAAGATGATGGTTTTCTTCCGTGATGACACGCTGACGGGCACGATTTCAGCCTCAAATGCGCCAGACTCGATTGCGGCAACGGCTTTACGCTGTGACTGCAGAGCCAGTTCATCCTGCATTTCGCGGCTGATGCCATACTCTTTGGCAACATTTTCTGCAGTGATCCCCATGTGGTAACCATGCTCGGCGCAGATCAGGCCATCGCGCAGAATCACGTCGGACAATTGCCCGTCACCGAGGCGATAGCCCCAGCGGGCTTTTGCGTCTAACAGGTAGGGGGCCAGGCTCATGTTTTCCATCCCTCCCGCGACGATCGCCTGGGCTTGTCCGGCCTTGATAGCGAGGGCGGCAAGCGCCACGCTTTTCAGGCCAGAGCCGCACACTTTGTTGACGGTAAAGCCGCAAACGGTGTCGGACAGGCCGCTTTTTAATAATGCCTGACGCGCTGGGTTTTGCCCGAGTCCTGACTGCAGCACGTTGCCCATAATCACCTCGTCCACGCGCTGTGGGTCAAGGTGCGCGCGTTCAAGAGCGGCTCTAATGACGGTTGAGCCAAGCTCGACGGCACCCGTAGTTGCCAGTGCGCCGTTAAAACTGCCGATTGCGGTACGTGCCGCGCTGACGATGACACAGTTTTTCATTTTTCAGTTCCTTTAATTAAGTTGTTGCCGTCAGAACAAGGTCAATCCAATAACAAAAATGACGCCGGAGAAGAGCAGGGCGGTGATGCAGTAGCCCATAATGTCGCGTACTCCGAGACCGGCGATGGCCAGCGCGGGTAGCGCCCAGAACGGTTGTGCCATGTTCATCCACTGCTCACCGTAGGCAATGGCCATGACTGATTTGCCAAGATCGGCACCCAGCGCCTGAGCGGCAGGCATGACGAACGGTCCCTGAATAACCCAATGGCCACCGCCGGATGGCACGGCAAAGTTAATCAGCGCTGAACTGAAGAAAGTCATCAGTGGGAAGGTATCTTTGTTGGCAACGTTGATGAAAAATTCAGTAATGAGCCCACCGAGGCCGGAGTGCTCCATCATCAACTGAATGCCGGCATAGAAGGGGAATTGCACCAGAATCCCAGCGGTACTCCGTGCGGCAGCACTAACGGCACGCATATAGGCCATCGGCGTTTTGTGCAGCAGCAAACCGGCAATCATAAACATCAGGTTGACGGTGTTGATGGTGATGTTGAAACCTTTCTCGGCAAAGTAGATACCCAGATAGGCAATCCCTAATGCACCGATGATCAGCGCCAGAATGCGGCTCTCTTCCAGTTTTTCAGATGGCGGCGCATCTGGCGGCAGTTTCTTCTGAAAATCAGCTTCTTCCAGTAACAGTTTCGGATCGATGCTCACCACATCTGAAGGTTTTGGCGTCATCATCCGGGTGATAAACGGCATCACCACAATCAGGCCGAGCGTGATGAAAATATTGAAGCCGGTGAACAGGGTATCCGCGACAGGAATGAGGCCCGCTACGTGCTCGACTGGGTTGCCAGGCGTTGCCGCCAGCAAAGGCATTGAGCCGGAGAAGCCGCCGCCCCAGGTCAGGAACCCGATGTAGGCGCAGGCAATCAGTAACGGATAATCGGAACCCGGTACCCGACGAGCAACTTCGCGGGCGAACATCGCCCCGACCACCAGACCAAATCCCCAGTTAATAACGCAGGCAACTGAACCAAAAAAAGTCACCAGCATGACGCCCTGAGCGGGGGTTTTGGCGGCGGATGCCGCCGTACGCAGCAGGCTTTTCACCGGCCCGGAACTGGCTAACGCATGGCCGGTTACGATGATCAGCGCCATCTGCATACCAAACGCCAGCAGGTTCCAGAAACCGTCACCCCAGAATTTCACCATGCTGATGGGGGTCTGCGGCGTTAACCACAGCGCGATGCCAAAGGTCAGCAACGTTAATAACATGGCGAAAATCAGTGGGTCGGGCAGCCAGCGGCTGACTACCCGTGTCATAAAGCGAGCGATGCGGCCAATCATGCGTCACCTCGCAGGATGCGCAGATCGTCGGCAATTTCAAACTGTGCTTCGGTTTTTTCACATAGCGTGGCGATGTCGCATCCTTCGACGATTTCAGTCAGCCACATCTTGCCATCTATAAAGCGGAATACAGCCAGCTCGGTGACCAGCATATGCACAGCATGCTGCGCGGTGAGCGGCATGGTGCATTGACGCAGGATTTTTGCGGAGCCGTCTTTTGCGCAATGCTCCATGGCGATAATGACTTTACGCGCACCGGTCACCAGATCCATTGCGCCCCCCATGCCGGGCACCATCTTGCCGGGAACCACCCAGTTGGCGAGGTTTGCCTGCTCATCGACCTGCAACCCGCCAAGCACACAGGCATCAACATGACCGCCGCGAATCAACGCGAACGACATGGCGCTATCAAACATCGCCGCGCCCGGCAAAATACCGCACGGTTGGCCGCCCGCGTTCACCAGGTCAGGATGGGCGGTGGTGACTGGGCCCAGCCCCAGAAAACCGTTCTCAGATTGCAGCGTAATGTGAATATCAGCAGGTAAGTAGTTAGCTACCATCGTTGGCAGGCCGATACCTAAGTTGACGATATCGCCATCGCGAAGTTCTTGCGCCACCCGGCGCGCAATACGTTGTTTAGCATCCATGATTAGCTCTCCTGTGGAATGACGATATGGTCGATAACGGCGGCGGGGGTCACAATCTGGTCAGGCTGCAGCTCCCCTGTTTCAACCATTTCGTCCGGTTCGACCAGCGTGATATCAGCGGCGAGGGCAATCAGAGGGTTAAAGTTACGGGCGCTGAGCTGGTAGGTGAGGTTGCCAAGCATGTCAGAGCGGTGGGCGCGAATAAGCGCTAAATCGGCGCGTAATGGGCGTTCAAGGAGCCAGGTTTTACCCTCAAGCGTCATGGTTTGCTTGCCTTCTTCCACGATGGTGCCAACGCCAGTGGGGGTCAGAAAGCCGCCAAGACCCGCGCCGCCGCAGCGAATCTGCTCGATCAGGGTACCTTGCGGAACCAGCTGTACATCCATCTCGCCGGCAATCATGCGACGACCGGTTTCCGGGTTTGTACCAATGTGCGAGGCAATCACTTTGCTCACCCGCCCATTGACGATCAGGGGGCCGATACCGGTATCGACAAAGGCGGTATCGTTAGCAATCAGCGTCAGATCTCTGACGCCGGACTCCAGCAGGGCTTCAACCAGACGAGGTGGTGTGCCAACGCCCATAAAACCACCGACCATGATGGTCATGCCATCACGAAAGAAGCCCGCAGCGTCTTGTAAGGTAATCAGTTTTGTTTTCATTATGTTTCCCTTTTTGCATACTCCATTTTGGGTACGCTCAGGGAATTGCAAGCAGGGTGCCAGAATGACTAAAGAAACGTATTAATGTTTAGTTTATTGAATTTATTGGTTTATTTTTGTGGTCTTGGTGAAAGGAGACCACGAGGGGTTATGCAGAATTTTGCGCAGTGTGCAAAATTCTGCATAGCAAATTTGCGTATCAGGAACCTGATGGGTCGATGCCGTACTCTTGTAATTTATACATTAAAGCGCGACGGCTAATTCCCAGCATCAGCGCCGTGCGGGTGCGATTGCCGTCCTGATTGTCGAGGACTTCGAGGATAATTCGTTTTTCCTCACGTTTAATCTCTTCTTTCAGATTGCGTTCCCCGGAGTAAGTCGGTTTTGTTTCTGTTGTGGCGCTAACCGGGTTGCGCAACGGGTCGGGGAGATCGTCGGCAAAGATCACCGCACCGGTATTCATAACGACTGCACGTTCGATGACGTTTGACAGTTCGCGAATGTTACCGGGCCAGGGCCAGGCGGTGAGGATCGACATCGCCGTCGGGTCGATTTCGATAATATCCCGCTGATTTTCAGAGCTGAATTTTTGTAAAAAGTGGTTTGCTAATAAGGCAATATCTTCACGACGCTCGCGTAATGGCGGCAAAGTCAGATGGATAACGTTGAGACGGTAAAACAGGTCTTCTCGAAACGTTCCTTCCTTCACCATCGTTTGCAGACAGCGGTTGGTGGCGGCGACGATTCGAATGTCAACGCGAATGGTCTGGTGCCCGCCGATGCGTTCAAACTCCCTCTCCTGCAAAATGCGCAGCAGCTTAGCCTGCAGCACCAGCGGCATCTCGCCAATTTCATCAAGCAATAAAGTTCCCTGATGAGCGCGTTCGAACAATCCCTGGCGTAATGTCTGTGCCCCGGTAAACGCGCCTTTTTCGTGACCAAATAGCTCGCTTTCCAACAACGACTCCGGCAGGGCCGCGCAGTTAATTTTGATAAAGGGGCCATTGGCGCGTTTGCTGTTGTAGTGAATGGCGCGGGCGATCAGCTCTTTTCCTGTACCACTTTCACCGCTAATCAACACGTTTGCCTGGGAGAGGGCGATTTTCGCCGTGTCTTTACAGATATCCATCATACGCGGGCTGGTGGTCAGAATGTGTCCCCACTGCCAGCTGGTGGTCAACGCTTTATGCAGATTGCGGATTTCCTGTTTCATCTCCTGCAGTTGCAATGCGCGTTGAATCACCATGCTTAGCTCGTCGAGATCAAAGGGCTTAATCACGTAGTCGAATGCGCCGCTACGTAAAGCTTCTACTGCGGTTTCTACTTCAGCGTAAGCGGTCATCAGTATGACGGGGATCCGTGGTTGCTGCGTGCGCATAACTTTCAGCGCGTCGATACCGTCCATCTCCGGCATGCGAATGTCCATCAGCACCACGTCTGGCTGCGTTTCGCTAAACAGGCTCAGCGCGGCTTTCCCGTCGCTGGCGCAATGTGTCTCATGCCCTTGCAGGGAAAATGCGGTGGCAAGCATACGGCGAACATTTTCTTCATCATCAACGATGAGAATACGATAGGTCGTTTTCATTCTGACGGATTTCCCTGCGGGTTAAGAGGTAAAATCAGAGTGAATATCGCCCCGCAGCCAGGCTGGCTGGTTACGTGGATATCCCCCTGATGCGCGTTGATGATGCGCTGGCTCAGCGCCAGTCCAAGACCGGTGCCTGATGCTTTTGTCGTAAAAAAGGGATCGAATATTTTCTTCTGTATGGCGAGATCGATACCGTTGCCATTATCTTCAATCATCACGGCCTGTTGCGAGGCCGAGTATTGCCAGGTACGGATGCGAATTTCGCCTCGCGCAGCGATCGCCTGTACCGCATTGATTAAAATATTGAGGATCACCTGTTTGAGGAGTTCGCGATCGGCGACGAGCGGCGGCAGGCTGGGATCTAATTCCGTTGTAAAGGCGATCCGTGCCTGTAGGCCAGCGGTTTGCACCAGGATTAGCGTCTCTTCAATGAGCGCATTGAGCCGAATCTGTTGCCACTGGCTTTGTCGTGGTCGTGAGAAATCTAACAGTTGTTGAATAACTTTATTGATGGAATCAATTTCATTCAGCACAACAGATAAATATTCCTGATGTTCCGGCAGCGAGGTTTGCTGGCGGATGATCTGGACGTACCCACGAATTGCGGTCAGCGGGTTTCGCACTTCATGCGCGACGCCGGCCATCAGCTCACCCAGGGTGGCAAGCCTTTCGGTTTGCGCCAGTCGACGCTGGGTCTCTTTACGGGCGGTTAAATCGGAGAAAATAACCAGCGCGCCAATCAGCTCGCCGTGTGCGTTATGGATCCGACTGGTGGTTACACTGATCTCAATGGTGCGTTCACGTCCTGGAAAGCTAATTTCCTGGGCCACATGTTCAGTACCGTGCTCAAGGGTGTCCAGTACCGGGCTATAAAACTGCGTATTGGCAAAGAGCGTCGCATAGGGCTGTCCGACCAGCTCATGCAGCGTGTAGCCCGTTATCTGTTCTGCCGCCGGGTTCATGGTGGTAACGTCGCCTTGCCTGTCGATGGCGATCACGCCATCTGCGGCATTTTCAATGATCAGATCGTTAAGGGTTTTGGTTTCCCGTAGCGTTTGTGCCAGCGCATTGACGCTACGGCTGATTTGTCCTAACTCGCCGGGGAGTTCAGGCAATCGGGTAGGGGTTTTTTGTGCCAGCGTGGAAAGCCCATCGGTGATGATGTCGATATTCGCACTGAGTCGGCGTGAGAAGTGCACGATGAGCAGCAGACTACAGATGAGCCCGGCAACCAGTACGGCAATAATCCTGACGTCCATTCTCCAGGCCTGCTGGCGGATATCTTCGGTGAGCTCATTGGCCCAGATATACCCAATAACCTCTCCCTGGCGCGCTATTGGGATCATCGAGTTGAGTATGTCGCCGCGAACCTGTCGCCCGGAATAGACCACAGGCGCGTTGCTACTCATCACTTCGCGCCCGGGATGATCCTCGGTGATGGTGATACCTACGTTGCCTTGGTAAAGCGCGGAGGGAGCGTAGGTGATAATTGCATCCAGCGCTTTGTGATAATACCCGGCGCCAATGCCGGGAAACGCTTGCGTAATGCGCTCGGTGATGGGGGCCAACTCTTGATTAAGCGCGCGAATGCGTGCTTCACGCGGCAAATTTGGGTAGTGACTAAAGCGGTCGCCCAGCGCATCGTTTAGCAGGGTTATCACCGATGACAGTTTTTTCTCTTTTTCAGATAAGACTGCTGAACGGCCTTCAGTTTCTACGATATAACCTATAGATATCGTCGGAATGATGACCATCAGGATGGCCATCATGATCATTTGGTTGCGTAATCGTCGTGGGTATAACCGACGAGCCAGCCATCTCAGGTCGCGCATTCTGACATCCGTGCAGTGTTTTTCAGGCAAACGACGATTATCACGGGTTAAGACAATGGTTTCAGAGCGGTGTATCATATTCCCGTAAAGAGAGGGCATTGCGACGCCGGACATTTACCGCTACCTTAACCACACTCTATTAATGCCCTGAGGCGGAGCTTCGCCCCTTTGAAATACCTTGCTTCCGTTCATTCAACGCTAAAAGTCTCACGCTATCTGTTCAGGGCGTTGGCGCTCCTGATCTGGGGGCTAATCGCATTTGCCTCCGTTTTCTACATCGTGAATGCGCTGCACCAGAGAGAGTCCGAGATTCACCAGGAGCTTAACCTCAGTTCCGATCAGGCCCAACGTTACATTCAGCGCACCTCTGATGTGATTAAAGAGCTGAAATATATCGCGGAGAATCGCTTAACGGCGGAAAACGGCGTGATGTCGTTGCGCGCGCGGGATGATAAAACCGCCGTGCCAAACTTCGAGCCGCTGTTTGCCGACTCCGACTGCTCGGTGATGGGCAACGCCTGGCGAGGTTCGCTGGAATCGCTGGCGTGGTTTATGCGCTACTGGCGGGATAACTTTTCCGCGGCCTATGATTTGAATCGTGTGTTCCTGATCGGCAGCGACAACCTTTGCATGGCCAATTTCGGTCTGCGTGATATGCCTGTCGAACGTGACGGGGCGTTGAAGGCGCTGCATGAGCGCATTATTAAGTATCGCAATGCACCGCAGGACGAAAATGGTAATAACCTGTTCTGGATTAGCCAGGGGCCGCGGCCGGGGATAGGCTATTTCTATGCGCTGACGCCGGTTTATCTCGCTAATCGCCTGCAGGCGCTGTTGGGTGTGGAACAGCCTATCCGCATGGAGAACTTTTTCACGCCGGGCAGTTTGCCGATGGGAGTGACCATCCTTGATGAAAATGGTCATGCGCTGATTTCGCTCACCGGTCCTGAGGGGAATATTAAGGCTGAACCTCGCTGGATGCAGGAGCGCTCCTGGTTTGGCTATACGTCGGGTTTTCACGAACTGGTGCTGAAGAAAAACCTGCCACCGTCATCGCTAAGCATTGTGTACTCCGTACCGGTTGACCTGGTACTGGAGCGGATCCGCATGATGATCCTGAACGCTATTCTGCTGAATGTGCTGGTTGGCGCGGCGTTATTTATGCTCACGCGCATGTATGAGCGACGCATTTTTATTCCTGCGGAAAGCGATGCCCAGCGTCTGGAAGAGCACGAGCAGTTTAACCGTAAAATCGTGGCTTCCGCGCCGGTTGGGATTTGTATTCTGCGTACGATAGATGGCATTAACATCCTGAGTAATGAGCTGGCGCACACCTATCTCAACATGCTAACGCATGAAGACCGGCAACGGTTAACGCAAATTATCTGCGGCCAGCAGGTCAATTTTGTTGATGTGCTGACCAGCAACAATACCAATCTGCAAATCAGCTTTGTGCACTCGCGCTATCGTAATGAAAACGTGGCAATTTGTGTGCTGGTTGACATCAGCGCGCGCGTTAAAATGGAAGAGTCGTTGCAGGAGATGGCGCAGGCGGCGGAGCAGGCGAGCCAGTCCAAATCGATGTTCCTTGCGACGGTAAGCCACGAGCTGCGTACGCCGCTGTATGGCATTATCGGTAACCTTGATTTGTTGCAAACCAAAGAGTTACCCAACGGAGTGGATCGCCTGGTGACGGCGATGAACAACTCTTCCAGCCTGCTGTTGAAGATTATCAGCGATATTCTCGATTTCTCGAAAATTGAATCTGAACAGCTGAAGATTGAACCGCGCGAGTTTTCACCGCGAGAAGTAATGAATCATATTACGGCTAACTATTTGCCGCTGGTGGTTCGCAAACAGCTGGGGTTGTACTGCTTTATCGACCCGAATGTACCGGTGGCGCTCAATGGTGATCCGATGCGTTTGCAGCAGGTGATTTCCAATCTGCTGAGTAATGCTATCAAGTTTACCGATACCGGCTGCATTGTGCTGCACGTGCAGTGTAACGAAGACTATCTCAGTATTCGCGTGCGTGATACCGGGGTTGGGATCCCAGCTAAAGAGGTCGTCCGCTTGTTCGATCCTTTCTTCCAGGTGGGAACCGGCGTACAGCGTAATTTCCAGGGAACCGGGCTTGGTTTGGCTATCTGTGAAAAACTGATCAGCATGATGGATGGGGATATTTCCGTCGATTCTGAACCGGGAATGGGTAGCCAGTTTATGCTGCGTATTCCGCTTTATGGCGCGCAGTACCCGCTGAAAAAAGGTATCGAAGGGCTTGTCGGCAAACGTTGCTGGCTGGCGGTGCGTAACGCGTCGCTGTACCAGTTTATTGAATCCAGTCTGGCGCGTAACGGGATGACGGTGCAGTGCTATGAGGGACAGCAACCGGATGCGGATGACCTGCTGATTGCCGACGATGTGCTGGAGCAGGCGTGGCAGGGACGCGCCGCGGTGATTTTCTGCCGTCGTCATATCGGTATTCCGCTGGAAAGGGGGCCTGGGGAGTGGGTGCACAGCGTGGCATCGCCTCACGAATTGCCCGCGCTGTTGGCGCATATCTACAGCCTTGAGCTGAGCAGTGAAGAGCTTTCAACGGCGTTGCCAGCCCCGGATAAAGTTGCTGCAACTAACGATGACATGATGATTCTGGTGGTCGACGATCATCCTATCAACAGGCGTTTACTGGCCGATCAGTTGGGATCGTTGGGGTATCAGTGTAAAACCGCGAATGACGGCGTGGACGCACTCAATGTACTGAGTAAAAACCATATCGACATCGTGCTGAGCGACGTTAACATGCCGAACATGGATGGTTATCGTCTGACCCAGCGTATTCGCCAGTTAGGATTAACCCTGCCGGTTGTCGGCGTGACGGCCAACGCGCTGGCTGAAGAGAAGCAGCGTTGCCTGGAGTCAGGTATGGATAGCTGTCTGTCTAAGCCGGTGACGTTAGATGTATTGAAGCAAACGCTGACGGTCTATGCGGAAAGAGTGAGAAAGGCGCGGGAATAAAAGAGGCCGGATGGGGGCATTTGCCTTATCCGGCCTACGGAACACGCACAACATCGTGTCATTCGTAGGCCTGATAAATGCCGTGCCATCAGGCACGTCGAGGTTAAAAGAATTACTCTTTGTCTGACGGACTCAGCGTGACGGAAGAAAGGTAATTCAACAGGGCGATATCGTTTTCCACACCGAGTTTCATCATTGCCGACTTTTTCTGGCTGCTGATGGTTTTAATACTGCGGTTGAGTTTTTTCGCGATTTCAGTAACCAGGAAACCTTCGGCAAACAGGCGCAGAACTTCGCTCTCTTTCGGTGACAGACGTTTGTCGCCGTAACCGCTGGCGCTGATTTTTTCCAGCAGACGAGAAACGCTTTCCGGGGTGAATTTCTTACCCTTCTGCAGCGCGGCAAGCGCTTTCGGCAGATCTGTTGGCGCGCCTTGCTTCAGGACAATTCCTTCAATATCGAGATCCAGCACCGCGCTCAGGATTGCCGGGTTGTTGTTCATAGTCAGAACAATAATCGACAGGCTCGGGAAATGGCGCTTGATATACTTAATTAACGTGATCCCGTCACCGTATTTATCTCCCGGCATGGAGAGGTCGGTAATCAACACATGAGCATCTAACTTAGGCAAATTGTTGATCAGTGCAGTGGAGTCTTCAAATTCGCCGACAACGTTTACCCACTCGATTTGCTCAAGTGATTTACGAATACCGAACAGTACAATCGGGTGGTCATCGGCAATAATTACGTTCATAGTGTTCATGTATTGGGCTACCTTGCTACAGCAAGCTCTTGACGTAATCGTCAATGTCGCTGATGTATTTTTCTATACCTGGAGCATCTTTCTCTTGAATAAGATGTTCCAGCGCTTCACATAACTGCTTGCCGGGTACCAGATTAAGCATGGCAAACACGCCTTTCAGGCGATGGGCCGTTTGGGCTAACGCAGCGAAATCGCTGGTTGCTGCCTCAGTATACAACCTCTTAACATCATCCGGTACTGTGTCTACAAAGAGTGCATAGTAACCACTGGCATGAAGTTCGGCGTTTTCATCTCCGCCGAGGGGGAGTTCCTGGATCTCTTCTTGTGCCAGCTGCTCTTCTATCAGCTCGAGGACAGCTTCCTGCATAGCATTGCTCATATTAAAGTTGACGCGCAGCTGACCAGGGCCAATTTTCCGCACGCCAGACTCATCATCGCTTAAAAGAAGGCCTGAGGCAGTAAGATTAGACGGATTATCTGTTAAAAAGAGATCATATTCTTGACTATTCAACCGCTCATCAGGCGTGATGCAGGTTGCTCCCCAGTTCTCCAGTTGGCGTAATACGATGCTGCGTACGTCATTAGAGGTGACATCAACCATTATGCAGACGTCATCTAACAAACGCTCTTCACTTTCAGCATGTTGATCGTGCAGCGGCATTTTAACATGGACTATATAACGTGTTCCAAGTTCTTCCCGCGCTTTAATGTTCAGGTATCCACCTAGCTTGCGGGCGAGCTGATCGCATAACCAGAACGTCAGCGGGTTGGCCTTGCTATACCGATCGCCCTGGGTGTCATTGATGAACGGGAAGTGCAGGTTATCAACTTCATTCAACGTGACACCTTGCCCGGTATCCAGAATGCGGAAGGTCAGGCGTTCAGTCTCCGACTCATCCTGGTCGACTTCCAGCGTGATTTTGCCAATTTGCGTGGTGGTTACCGCATATTGGATCAGCAACAGCAAAATACGGCGCAGGGCATCGCGGTCGCCGCGGCGTTCATCATGGGCGCTAAGGTGATTTTTAATCAGTAGCTGCAGCCCTTTACGTTTAATGGCTGGCAGAACCTCCGGAACCACGTCATCAATTAACGACTGCACGGAAAACAGCGTCGATTCACTTTTCCAGGCGTCGCTTTCCAGCAGGTTGGCCAACTGGATTTCATCTACCATACGCACCAGAACGTCTGCCTGATTGGCCAGTTTCTGGCTGTCCGGGCTATTCAGTGCGGCAGCATTAGCGGCAAGTGTTTTCGCCGGGTCTTTCAGTGCGCTGCCGATATTCTGCATAAAGGCCGCCCGGGCCTGCTGGTTTTTCTCATACAGTCGCTGCGCTTGCTTCAGCTTCTTATTAACCAGCACTTCGCGGTCCTGGTCACGAATAATAAAGATCTGCGTTCTCGATGAGATCTGGCTACGGAACAGCCGGATCTCATACAGCTCATTATTGATGGTGGCCTGAATCACCCCCTGATGCTGCTCCGCCATACTGGTAATGTTTTGCAAATTTAAATGCGGTAGCAGGTGGTCGGCAATTTTATTGCTGATAACCGTGCGGTTTGCTTCTTGATCGTGCACCAGCAAGCCCAGAGGCAGCAAAGAAACAATCTCTTCATTGATGGCGCGCAGAACACGCAGTTCATTATTTGCCGCAAGGTTTGGTGCCACTTCGGTGGAACGGGCAGGGAGGTGGCGAAAGGTGGTATAGCCAAACAGCGCCAGGGCCAACAAAGCAATGTTGAGTAATAGCGGCAGAAGAATGCTTTGCAAGGTGTCGAGCAGCAATGAGCCAAACGGAACCTGCCACACCAGTCGCATATCCGTTGAATTTAGCGCCGAAGAGATCTCAATTTTACTGTTGTTGAAATTAATGCTGACGCTGTCAGGCGACTCTTTTTCATTCAGATGCTCGGTTGTTGACGTGGCATCTGGAACCAGATGGAAGCTGTCCAGCGGCATGCCGGGTGGGATCAAGTCATTAATCGGCAGGTCAAAGGCGACAACTGTTGCCAGATGTCCAGGCTGATTAAAGGTCGTGCGTAGCGTGAAGTAATGCCCGTTCTGCCATGCCAGACGGCGCAGTGAAGAGAAGCTTTCACGTTCATCCAGTGCATTGGCCTGTTGTAACATTTCCGCGCGCCGTGAATCGACAATATTACCAATCGTCGACTCTTTAAAACCGGAAGTCAGATCTTTTAGCGGCAACGTTGAGATAAGGATCAGGCTATTGTCCTGACCATTCAGGTAATACATAGACCACGGAACATTTTCCGCGCCCCACAGCGTATCAAGATAGGTTGAGATGCGTTGGGTCATCTCCAGCGTAGAACTGTCATGGGAACCGAAAATCAGCGCCTCGGTCTTTCTGCGCGGTTTCTCAAGATAATAGACGTCTTGTTTCAGACGCGTTTCCTGCAGTCCTTCTGCACCAGGTGAACTGGCCGTGGCGGCAATATTGTCATAGATTTGCCAGGTCACGTATCGCCAGGTATCGACCCTTTTATGAATGGCATGGGTGATATCGACAATCTGATAGCTCTTATCCTTTAACCAGGTGTTGACGGCGCTCTGGACCATAACGCCCATCATCACCAACAGCACAACGATCAGTAATAAGAAGAAACGGGTAATACTTCCCGGTAGCAGGGAGAATCGGGTAGAAGCCGTTGTGTCAGACTGACTCATTCGTGTTTATGACCTGTTAAACGACGCGAAAGATGATGGGGCAGTATAAAGGGTAATATATGAATTGCCACACTTACACCACGCCGGATGGCCCGCATTTTTTACGCTCCATTCTGTTGCAGCCATCACAATGCAAAGGTGTACAGTGGATAAAGGCGGGTACAAATATTTGTACGGAATGTATACATTTAGCATTAAATAACAAGAAATTATTAATCAGATTTATATCTGAATACGACGCAATGAGATAGTTAATAGTTGTTATAGTTTTGCATCGGTAGCACAGAACGGTAAGTTTTGTGTAAAGAAGGGTAAAAAAAAACCGAACGCGAAGCATTCGGTTGAAATAGGGGTAAACAGACATTCATGAATGAATGACGGTAATAAATAAAGTTAATGATGATAGCGGGTCTATTTTAGTTGCGAGTGAAGATTTTGTTTTGTCATTCAGTGCTATAACTATTTTCGATGTAACCTATTGATTTTAAATTTAATTAAAATGGTTCTTGATTATTTGTGCTTATTTTGCCTGTTTTTTGATTTTAAAAAAGTTCCCTCGTATTAATATTTTGAAACATCTATGCAGATAAATGAAACACCTTAAAAGTTTTAGTATCATATTCGTGTTGGATTATTCTGTGTTTTTGCGGAGAATGAAGTTGCCGACTGGTTAATGACCTTAATCAGTATGCAGTGGCATAAAAAAGCAATAAAGGCATATAACAGAGGGTTAATAACATGAAAGTTAAAGTACTGTCCCTCCTGGTACCAGCACTGCTGGTAGCAGGCGCAGCAAATGCGGCTGAAATTTATAACAAAGACGGCAACAAATTAGACCTGTACGGTAAAGTAGACGGTCTGCACTATTTCTCCGACAACAAAGGTGATGATGGTGATAAGACTTACATGCGTATTGGCTTCAAAGGCGAAACCCAGGTTAACGACCAACTGACCGGTTACGGCCAGTGGGAATACCAGATTCAAGGCAACCAGAGTGAATCCAGCAACGACGCCTGGACGCGTGTGGCATTCGCAGGCCTGAAATTCGCTGATGCAGGTTCTTTCGACTACGGTCGTAACTACGGTGTAACTTATGATGTAACGTCCTGGACCGACGTCCTGCCAGAATTCGGCGGTGACACCTACGGTGCGGACAACTTCATGCAGCAGCGTGGTAACGGTTATGCGACCTACCGTAATACAGATTTCTTTGGCCTGGTTGATGGTCTGAACTTTGCCCTGCAGTACCAGGGTAAAAACGGCAGCGTAAGCGGTGAAAACGAAGGTGGTCGTAGCCTGCTGACCCAGAATGGCGATGGTTACGGCGGCTCTCTGACTTACGATCTCGGCTCTGGCTTTGGTATCGGTGGTGCGATCACTACCTCTAAACGTACCGCTGATCAGAATGCTCTTGGCGTGTACGGTAACGGTGACCGTGCAACGGTTTATACCGGTGGTCTGAAATACGACGCTAACAACGTTTACCTGGCTGCACAGTACTCCCAGTCCTATAACGCAACCCGCTTCGGTACCTCTAACGGTAGCAACCGGACCGCTGCATATGGCTTCGCAGATAAAGCACAGAACTTTGAAGTTGTGGCACAGTACCAGTTCGATTTCGGTCTGCGTCCTTCCGTGGCTTACCTGCAGTCAAAAGGCAAAGACATCAGCAATGGCTTCACCAACTACGGTGACCAGGATATCGTGAAATATGTTGATGTTGGCGCGACTTACTACTTCAACAAAAACATGTCTACCTATGTTGATTACAAAATCAACCTGCTGGATGACAATGCGTTTACCCAGGCAGCAGGTATTGCTACCGATGATATCGTAGCGCTGGGTCTGGTTTACCAGTTCTAATCTGCGCTCATGTCGTTAAAAGGCCCTGCGGGGCCTTTTTTAATGCCGTTTTTTCGTCGTACAAACAACGATTTTTGGTGTACTCTTGCGCCCGTTCGCATGAGGATAATTACGTATGGAAGTGAATTTCTATCGCGCAGCACTACTGGCTGTGACGATCTTTTTTGTCGGGTGCGATGAAGCCCCGAAACCTGCCCAGACCACACAACCTGCCACCGTTCTGGAAGGTAAAACCATGGGCACTTTCTGGCGGGTCAGTGCGGTGGGCGTAGATGCCAAACGCGCCGGGGAACTGCAGGCGAAGATCCAGGCTCAGCTGGATGCCGACGATCAGCTTCTCTCTACCTATAAAAATGATTCTGCGTTAATGCGCTTTAACCTGTCGAAAAGCTTGTCGCCATGGCCGGTTAATGATGCTATGGCCGATATCGTGACTTCGGCGCTACGCATTGGCGCAAAAACCGGTGGGGCCATGGATATTACCGTGGGTCCGTTGGTCAATCTGTGGGGCTTTGGCCCGGATCAGCAACCGGTGCATATTCCTACGCAGGCGCAAATTGACGTCGCAAAAGCGCAAACCGGGCTTTCACATCTGAAGGTTGTTAATGAGGCGCATCGGAACTACCTGCAAAAAGATTTGCCCGAGCTGTACGTGGATCTCTCGACCGTTGGCGAAGGTTATGCCGCCGATCATCTGGCACGATTAATGGAGCAGGAAGGGATCGCCCGTTATCTGGTATCCGTTGGTGGAGCATTGAACAGCCGCGGTATGAATGCAGACGGGCTTTCGTGGCGAGTCGCGATTCAGAAACCGACCGATCGCGAAAACGCGGTGCAGGCGATTGTCGACATTAACGGGCATGGCATTAGCACCTCCGGCAGCTACCGTAACTATTATGAGCTGGATGGTAAGCGCCTTTCCCATGTTATTGATCCGCAAACCGGTCGTCCGATTGAACACAACCTGGTATCTGTAACGGTAATCGCACCAACGGCGCTGGAGGCTGACGGCTGGGATACCGGATTGATGGTTCTCGGCCCGGAAAAGGCCAAAGAGGTGGTGCGTCGTGAAGGACTCGCGGTCTATATGATTATAAAAGAGGGCGAGGGGTTTAAAACCTGGATGTCGCCGCAGTTTAAAAGCTTCCTGCTCAGCGAAAAAAATTAAAAAGCAAGATTGCGGGTTTTTGTATCCGGCTATGGGGACACACTGAGGCTAAGCGCTATGCTTAACAAAGGAGTCCATAATGAAAAATCGTTTACACATAACTGATGATGACCGCTGGCAGTCCGTTGTGGATCGTGACGCCGACGCTGACGGTCAGTTTGTTTTCGCCGTCCAGACTACCGGCATTTTCTGCCGTCCGTCCTGTCGGGCGAAACATGCGCTGCGCAAAAATGTCAGTTTCTTTGCCGATGCCCGGCAGGCGCTGGCCGCCGGTTTTCGTCCCTGTAAACGTTGTCAGCCGGATAAAGACAGCGCCCACCAGCATCGGCTGGAGAAAATAGCCCACGCCTGCCAGTTGCTGGAGCAGGAATCTCCCCTCACGCTGGACGAGCTGGCGCAGCAGGTGGCGATGAGCCCGTATCACTTACATCGCCTGTTCAAAGCCACAACGGGCATGACCCCCAAAGCGTGGCAGCAGTCCTGGCGCGCTCGCCGTCTGCGCGATGCGCTGGCGAAAGGCGTTCCGGTAACGCAGGCAATTCTCAACGCCGGATTTCCCGACAGCAGCAGCTACTACCGAAAAGCGGATCAGACGTTAGGCATGACCGCAAATCAATTTCGTAAAGGTGGCGACAACGTTTCTGTACGCTATACCCTGGCAGATTGCTCTCTGGGTCGCTGTCTGGTGGCGGAAAGCGAACGTGGTATCTGCGCGATCTTACTAGGTGATGATGACGCTACGTTGGTTGCGGATCTGCATGAGCTGTTTCCCGCCGCTCAGGATGTGCCAGCAGATGCCGATTTTCAGCAGCGCGTGCGCGAAGTGATCGCCGCAATCAATGCGCGTGACGCGCCGTTATCGCTGCCGCTGGATATCCGCGGAACCGCATTTCAGCAGCAGGTGTGGCAGGCGTTGCGCGCAATTCCGTGCGGCGAAACGATGAGCTACCAGCAACTGGCCAGCGCCATCGGCAAACCGAAGGCGGTGCGTGCGGTGGCCAGCGCCTGTGGGGCGAATAAACTGGCAATCGTCATCCCGTGTCACCGGGTGATCCGCGGCGATGGCGCGCTTTCGGGCTACCGGTGGGGCATTGCGCGCAAAGCACAGTTACTGCAACGTGAAACGACTGGCGAGGAAACATAATGCTCGATCTCTTTGCGGATGCGAAACCCTGGCAGGAGCCGCTGGCGTCAGGCGCGGTTATTCTGCGACGCTTCGCTTTTGACTGCGCACCGTCTCTGCTGCAGGCGATAGCGGCTATCGCCAGACAGTCGCCGTTTCGCCAGATGGTGACGCCCGGCGGCTACACGATGTCGGTGGCAATGACCAACTGCGGTCGTCTGGGTTGGACGACGGATCAACATGGTTACCTTTATTCTCCTTTTGATCCGCTAACCGGCGCGCACTGGCCGCCGCTGCCGGATGCATTCGCTGACCTGTGCCAACAGGCAGCGACGGCGGCGGGCTATGCTGATTTTCAACCCGATGCCTGTCTGATTAACCGCTACACGCCAGGGGCAAAACTGTCCTTACATCAAGATAAAGACGAACCCGACCTGCAGGCGCCGATTGTCTCGGTGTCGCTAGGATTGCCGGCCATCTTTCAATTTGGCGGCTTGCGCCGTAATGACCCCTTAAAGCGTTTGCTGCTGGAACATGGCGATGTGGTGGTGTGGGGCGGTACTTCGCGGCTGTTTTATCATGGGATCCAGCCGCTTAAGACGGGGTATCATCCGTTGACCGGAGACTGTCGCTACAATCTGACGTTTCGTCAGGCGGGTAAAAAGGAATAAAAATAAGAATTATTATTGCTGTCAGCGAAGAGATGTTTAAACTGCGGGCTGTTATTACTTGTCCGGGTTGTTCGCATGGAACTTTTACTTCTTGTCTGGCGGCAGTATCGCTGGCCATTTATCAGCGTCATGGCGCTCAGCCTCGCCAGCGCTGCGTTGGGGATTGGGCTGATTGCGTTTATCAACCAGCGTCTGATTGAAACGGTCGACACCACGCTGATGGTGCTGCCGGAGTTTCTTGGCCTGTTGCTGCTATTGATGGTTGTCACTCTCGGCTCTCAGCTGGCGTTGACCACGCTCGGCCACCACTTTGTCTACCGCCTGCGTAGCGAATTTATCAAACGTATTCTGGATACCCACGTCGAGCGTATTGAACAGCTTGGCAGCGCCTCGTTGCTGGCCGGTTTAACCAGCGATATTCGCAACATCACCATCGCTTTTGTTCGTCTGCCTGAGCTGGTGCAGGGGATTATCCTGACCATCGGATCGGCGGCGTATCTGGCGATGCTGTCGACCAAAATGCTGCTGGTGACGGCTATCTGGATGGCAATCACCATCTGGGGGGGATTTGTGCTGGTGGCGCGGGTGTATAAGCACATGGCTACCCTGCGCGAAACGGAAGACAAGTTGTACAACGATTATCAGACGGTGCTGGAAGGGCGCAAAGAGCTGACGCTCAACCGCGAGCGCGCCGAGCATATCTTTAATCAGATGTACGTCCCGGATGCCAAAGAGTACCGTCACCATATTATTCGCGCCGATACCTTCCACCTGAGCGCGGTCAACTGGTCAAACATTATGATGCTGGGCGCCATTGGCCTGGTGTTCTGGATGGCGAATAGTATGGGCTGGGCGGATACCGCCGTGGCGGCGACTTACTCACTGACGCTGTTATTCCTGCGTACGCCGCTGCTCTCTGCCGTTGGCGCGCTACCGACCCTGCTCACCGCGCAGGTGGCTTTCAACAAGCTGAATAAATTCGCACTGGCACCTTTTAAGGCCGAATTCCCGCGCCCAACCGCTTTTCCAAACTGGCAAACGCTGGAACTGCGTAACGTGGTTTTCCACTATCAGGATAATGCGTTTTCCGTAGGGCCGGTCAATCTGACGATTCATCGCGGTGAACTGATCTTCCTGATTGGCGGCAACGGCAGCGGGAAATCTACGCTGGCGATGTTACTGACCGGGCTATACCAGCCGCAGTCAGGTGAAATTTTGCTTGATGGTAAGGCCGTGGCCGTTGAAAAGCCGGAAGATTATCGCAAGCTGTTTTCCGCCGTGTTTACCGACGTCTGGCTGTTCGACAAACTGCTGGGGCCGGAAGGTAAAGAAGCCAATCCGCAGCTGGTAGCGAAGTGGCTGGAACATCTAAAGATGGGTCACAAGCTGGAGATGAATGATGGTCGCATCCTCAATCTGAAGCTGTCGAAAGGGCAGAAGAAACGCGTGGCGCTGCTGCTGGCTTTGGCGGAGGAGCGCGACATCATTCTGCTGGATGAATGGGCAGCCGATCAGGATCCCCATTTCCGTCGTGAGTTCTATCAGGTCCTGTTACCGCTGATGCAAGAAATGGGTAAAACTATCTTCGCCATTAGCCATGACGATCACTATTTTATTCACGCCGATCGTCTGCTGGAAATGCGTAACGGACAGTTGAGTGAACTGCTGGGCGATGAGCGTGATGCCGCCTCGCGTGACGCGGTGGCCCGCACTGCGTGATCCCACATGCCGCCGGTTTTTTATCCACCCGGCGGCACTGTTTATTGTTATTTACATAAATCAGCATCATGATTAATGATATTTCATATCATGGATTTATGATTAATGCCTGTAACAAACAAAAACAGCGCCAGACTGCGTGATGAAGAGCGTGCGCGTCTTATCTGGCTGCTGACCACTGATAAAGCCGTTGTTTCAACGCTATTGGGCAAGCTTACCCTGGCTGAGCAATATGACGTCGGCACGTTAGCCGACGATATTGCTGAGGTAGGGGCGCTGGTCGCCCACCTGCCGCCGCCCGATCTGGCGGATACCCTCGAAGCATTACCTTCTGAAGAGCGTCACGCCCTGTGGCGACTGGTCGAAAGTGAAAAGCGCGGTAACGTCCTGCTTGAGGCGTCAGAAAACGTCTGGGACGACCTGATCGATGAGATGAGCGACCGTGAGCTGCTGGATGCGTTGCAATACCTTGATATCGACGAACAGATTTATCTGGTTCAGCACCTCCCTCGTAACCTCACGGGTCGACTGCTGGCGACGTTACCGGCCGAGGAGCGGGCGCGCGTCCGCCAGGTGCTGCACTACGAGAAGAATCGCGTCGGTGCGATTATGGAGTTCGAAGTTATCACCGTGCGTCCGGACGTGACGCTGGAAGTGGTGCAACGCTACCTGCGGCGGCTGGGAAAAATGCCGGAGAACACCGATAAACTCTTCGTGACCGACCGCAATAAAGTGCTGGTCGGGGAACTGACGCTCACCTGTATTCTGCTCAATGACGTGCAGCGAAAAGTCAGCGAGGTGATGGAAGATGATCCGCTCACCTTTTCTCCGGAAGATATCGCCGAACACGCCGCGCGAACCTTTGAACGTGACGACCTGGTCAGTGCCGCGGTCGTTGACTCTTCAGGTAAACTGATGGGCCGTTTAACCATCGATGAGATCGTCGATGTGGTCTATGAAGAAACCGATACCGATCTGCGTCGAATGGGCGGCTTAAGCGCCGGAGAGGATGTGTTTGCCCCCGTCACGAAAGCGGTAAAAACCCGCTGGGCGTGGTTGGCCGTTAACCTTTGTACCGCCTTTATCGCTTCGCGAGTGATCGACGGCTTTGAACATACAATTTCGCAACTGGTCGCGCTGGCCTCGCTGATGCCGATTGTGGCGGGGATCGGCGGCAACACCGGGAATCAAACCATCACCATGATTGTTCGCGCGCTGGCGCTACAAAATATTCAGCCGGGAAACCTGACGTTTTTGATCCTGCGCGAAATGGGCGTGGCGTTGATTAATGGCCTCGTGTGGGGCGGAATTATGGGCGGCATTACCTGGTGGCTGTACGATGACATGGCGCTCGGCGGCGTGATGACCCTGGCGATGATGCTCAATTTGCTGATGGCGGCGTTGATGGGCGTTATTATTCCGATGACGATGGTGAAGCTCGGGCGCGACCCGGCGGTCGGCTCGAGCGTCATGATTACGGCAATCACCGATACCGGAGGTTTCTTTATTTTTCTCGGTCTGGCAACGCTGTTTCTGATGTAGCCGCACGTTTGCCTCTGACGATACGCGGCAGAATGAGCATCGTCATCACCCCGGCAACCACGCCAAGCGCCAGGTTGCCGGTTGACACCGTCGCCGCGACGGTCATCAGCATCACCAGCGTTTCAGTAACGGGGAGTTGCCGCAGCGTAGCGGGCTGGATGCTGTGCCAACTGAAGGTTTTCACCGCCACAATCACCATAATTCCCGCCAGCACTGACATGGGGATTTTCGCCATTACTTCGCTTAACGCAGTGACCAGCAACAACAGCACCAGCCCGGCGGCGACCGTCGAGACGCGGCTGCGTCCTTTGCCCATCTCGACGTTAACGATGGTTTGACCAATCATCGCACACCCGGCGATGCCGCCATAAAAACCGGCCAGAATATTGGCTATCCCCAGCCCGGCGCTCTCGCGATTCTTATTCGACGGCGTAACCGTCAGGTCATCCACCAGACGGGCGGTTAACAGCGACTCCATTAATCCGACAAAAGCGATGCTCAGCGCGCAGGGCCAGATAATCGCCAGCGTTTGCAGGTTGAGTGGTACCAATAACTGCGTGAATCCCGGCAGGCCGCCGCGCATTGAACCTTCGTCACCGACGGTCGGTAATAGTTGTCCGCTGGTGACAGTGAACACCGTCAGCAGCACGATGGCGATAAGCGGCGCGGGGATCGCTTTAATAAACCGCGGAACCCACAGCACAATCAGCAGGGTCAGGACAAACAGCCCCCAGATTAGCGGGCTTTTACCCCAGAAATGCGGGACCTGGGCAAAGAAAATCAAAATACCCAGCGCGTTCACAAAACCGGTCATGACGGCTGTAGGAATGAATCGCATCAGACGCGCCATCCCCAATACGCCAAACAGGATCTGAATAATCCCGGCCAGCACCACCGCAGGCAGGATGTACTGGACGCCGTGTTGATGCACCATCGGGCCAATCACCAGCGCGACCGATCCTGCCGCTGCGGTAACCATTGCCGGACGGCCACCTAAAAATGACATTGCCAGGCACAGTACGACTGAGGCTATCAGGCTGACTTTAGGATCGACGCCGGCGATAACGGAAAAAGAGATCACTTCCGGGATCAGCGCCAGGGCGGTTACCACACCGGCCAGCGTTTCGCGAACCAGTAAACGGGGTTGGCGCAGCACTGCGCGCGTCGCGTGCTCCGCTACTGCGACAGAGGTGGGTTGAGTTGCAGACATCGTTACTCTTAGGTCAAAAATGGCCCGATACAGCAGACCGACAGGCATCCGTGCGGTGAATAGCAAAGCGCAGCATAGTACCTGTCTGACGGACCGGTTTCCAGAAATGATTGTCAATAACCGTATAAACTATCAACGTATTAATAACATTTTTAAAAATTAAATATAATTTATAAACAATAATTAAATATTTTTACTTAAGTGTTACCGTTGATGCCGCTCGATTTTCACCTGCATTAAAAGCAAAAAAGCGATACTAAAAGTAAGGCATTAACATTATGAAAAAAGTGACTGCCATGCTCTTCACCATGGCCGTTGGGCTGAATGTTGTCTCGATGGCGGCAAAAGCGAAAGCGGCGGAAGAGCAGGAAACGGATGTACTGTTGATTGGCGGCGGCATCATGAGCGCCACGCTGGGAACCTATTTACAGGAGCTGGAACCGCAATGGTCAATGACCATGGTTGAGCGACTGGATGGTGTAGCGCAGGAAAGCTCAAACGGCTGGAATAACGCCGGAACAGGCCACTCCGCACTGATGGAGCTGAACTACACGCCTAAAAAGGCCGACGGTAGCATCAGCATTGAAAAGGCAGTCGAAATCAACGAAGCCTTCCAGATCTCCCGCCAGTTTTGGGCCTATCAGGTCAATAATGGCGTAATGCATGAACCACGCTCATTTATCACCACCGTTCCGCACATGAGTTTTGTCTGGGGTGACGAGAACGTGAACTTCCTGCGTGCCCGTTACACCGCACTGCAGCAGAGCACGTTATTCCGTGGCATGCGTTATTCCGAAGATCACGCGCAAATTAAAGAGTGGGCGCCGCTGGTCATGGAAGGCCGCGATCCGAAGCAGAAAGTCGCGGCAACGCGTACCGAGATTGGTACTGACGTAAACTACGGCGAAATCACGCGCCAGCTGATTGCCTCGTTGCAGAAAAAGCCCAACTTTGCGCTGCAGCTGAGTACCGAAGTGCGTGGCTTTAAACGCAATGCCGACAATAGCTGGACCGTCACGGTCGCCGATCTGAAAAATAACGAAGCGGAACATGATATTAAGGCGAAGTTTGTCTTTATCGGTGCCGGTGGCGCTGCGCTGAAGCTGTTGCAGGAAACCGACATTCCGGAAGCGAAAGGTTATGCCGGATTCCCGGTTGGCGGGCAGTTCCTGGTTGCGGATAATCCGGACGTGGTGAATCGCCACCTGGCGAAAGTGTACGGTCAGGCCTCCGTTGGCGCGCCGCCGATGTCCGTGCCGCACATCGATACCCGTATCCTTGATGGCAAGCGCGTCGTGCTGTTTGGGCCATTCGCGACATTCTCCACCAAGTTCCTGAAAAACGGTTCATTGTGGGATCTGCTCAGCTCGACCACCACCTCGAACTTTATGCCGATGGTCAACGTGGGTCTGGATAACTTCGATCTGGTGAAATATCTGGTAAGCCAGGTGATGCTCAGCGATGACGACCGTTTTGCCGCGCTGCAAGAGTACTATCCGCAGGCGAAAAAAGAAGACTGGCGTTTATGGCAGGCGGGCCAGCGTGTGCAGATCATTAAAAGTGATGCGGAGAAGGGCGGTGTGCTGCGTCTGGGTACCGAAGTCGTCAGCGATAAAGAGGGCACCATTGCCGCGCTGCTGGGCGCTTCTCCGGGTGCATCAACCGCGGCGCCGATTATGCTGCATCTGATGGAAAAAGTGTTTAAAGATAAAGTGGCCAGCCCTGAATGGCAGGCGAAACTGAAAACCATTATTCCGTCTTATGGTACCAAGCTGAACGGTAACGTTGAAGCTACGGAACAAGAGCTGCAATACACCAGTGATGTTCTGGGGCTGAAATATGACAAGCCGCAGGCTGCTGATGAAGCGCCGAAACCTCAGCTGAAACCTCAGGCGCAACCGCAGCCTGAGCAGAAAACTGTAGCGGATATCGCACTGTAAATAAAATGCCGGATAAGGCGGTACGCCGCCCTCCGGCACATTCTTACTTATCGCGCGACTGCGTCCTGAATCTTCTCTTCCGCTTTCCAGATACGGTATTTCACTTCCACGTTCTCCGGCGTATAGACCACAATCGGTAACTTGCTGTTGTAGCGCAGCATGCCGTCATCACCCAGATACGCGGTAATAAATTTCTTCTCTTTCTTACCGTCCGGGCAGGCCATCATGGTTGAAACCGGAGACGTCACTTTGTCGAAGACATAGTAGTCATATCCCCAACCTTCCAGCGTTTTGCTGTCCAGTTCTCCGCCCAGGCGGTGTTGGTTGCAGTCAACTTCCAGCGTTTGTCCGATCAGCAGTTCTACTTTCAGAGTAGATTCATCTTTCTCAGGAGTAAGCTGGATAACCTGGCGCTTCATACCCTTTTCCGCCTTAGGATAAGGGGCGACTTTTTCCAGCGGCTGAGCGCCGGCATCGTTACTGGCAGCCCATGCAGAGGTGCTGGCAAAGGCGGCGAAAAGTACGGCAGGGACAATTGTTTTCATCTTATTGTTCACAGTGTTTCCTTTCTTCTGTCTTATGAACGAGTCTGGGGCAGGTTAACATATTTACATAATCGATTAATCTGGATTTACTTATATTTTAAGTGTATTTGGTAGAAGTCTGCTTTCAGACTAGCGATATATTCTAAGAATAATCTTAATTATAAAATCATTCTCTTTTTGAGTGGTTCGTTATATATAGTGTTATATAACTCATTGAAATGTGAGCAAAAGCGCATTTTTTCCCGCCAACTCAACACTCCTTTGATCCGGCAACAGCATTTACCCCGATTGGGGTATGCACCTCTAACACATCCTGAAATATCTTACGACTAAAAATAACTACTCATAAATAGTGCAGTTTTTTATGTCGTTCAACCCGCCAGGGAAGGGCGTCATTATGGAAGGACAATGTCATGGTTGATTTATCCCGTCGAGGCATGTTGACAGGCAGTTGGCGAAACGCCAACTCAGGGATCCGTCCGCCCTGGAGCAAGGAAGACTCTCACTTTCTGGCCCATTGCCTTCGTTGTGACGCCTGCATCCAGGCGTGTGAAACCGACATCCTGCAGCGAGGCCAGGGCGGTTATCCGAGCGTAAATTTCAAACACGGCGAGTGTAGCTTTTGCTATGCCTGCGCAGAGGCCTGTTCTGAATCCCTTTTTCTTCCGCGCCACACCAGGGCATGGGATCTGAATTTTACGATTGGGGAAAACTGTCTCGCATATCAGTCCGTTGAATGTCATCGCTGTCAGGATAGCTGTGAACCCATGGCCATAACCTTTCGTCCCACGCTGTCCGGCATTTATCAGCCGCAGCTCGACAATCAGGACTGTAACGGATGTGGCGCATGTGTCGCTATCTGCCCGGTATCAGCCATTAACGCGGAGTACAACCATGGACAATAACTGGCAGGTCTGCAGCCTGGTCGTTCAGGCCAAAAGTCAGCATATCAATGATATCGCCACGCAGTTGCGTTCGTTCCCAGGTTGCGAAGTTGCACTCAGCGATGTGGAAAGCGGTCAACTGATCGTGGTGGTGGAAGCTGAGCACAGCGAAACGTTAATGAAAACTATTGAGTCAGTGCGCAACGTTGCGGGCGTGCTGGCGGTGTCGCTGGTTTATCACCAGCAGGATGAGCAAGGTGAGGAAACACCATGAAACTCAGTCGTCGTAGCTTTATGAAAGCTAACGCCGTTGCGGCCGCTGCGGCGGCTGCCGGGTTAAGCGTGCCGGGCGTAGCCCGTGCGGTAGTCGGTCAGCAAGAAGCCATCAAATGGGACAAAGCCCCGTGCCGTTTTTGCGGGACGGGCTGTGGCGTATTGGTCGGGACGCAGCAAGGGCGTGTTGTGGCATGCCAGGGCGATCCGGATGCGCCGGTTAACCGTGGGCTTAACTGCATCAAAGGTTACTTCCTGCCGAAAATCATGTACGGAAAAGACCGTTTAACGCAGCCGATGCTGCGCATGAAGGACGGTAAGTATCACAAAGAAGGCGAGTTCACCCCGATTAGCTGGGACCAGGCCTTTGACGTGATGGAAGAGAAATTCAAAACGTCCCTGAAAGAGAAAGGCCCGGAGTCTATCGGTATGTTCGGCTCGGGTCAGTGGACGATTTGGGAAGGTTATGCCGCTGCCAAATTGTTTAAAGCGGGTTTCCGTTCGAATAACATCGACCCGAACGCGCGTCACTGCATGGCGTCAGCGGTAGTCGGCTTTATGCGTACCTTCGGTATGGATGAACCGATGGGCTGCTATGACGATATCGAGCATGCAGATGCTTTCGTCCTGTGGGGCGCGAATATGGCGGAGATGCACCCGATCCTGTGGTCGCGCATCACCAACCGTCGTCTGTCCGATCCCAATGTTAATGTCGCGGTGCTCTCCACCTTCCAGCACCGCAGCTTTGAGCTGGCGGATAACGGCATGGTCTTCACGCCGCAAACCGATCTGGTGATCCTCAACTACATCGCTAACTACATCATTCAAAACAATGCGATCAACCAGGATTTCTTTAGCAAGCACGTTAATCTGCGTAAAGGCGTGACGGACATCGGCTACGGCCTGCGTCCAACCCATCCGCTGGAAAAAGCGGCGAAAAACCCGGGATCCGATGCCTCTGAGCCGATGAGCTTTGAGGATTACAAAGCCTTTGTTGCCGAGTACACGCTGGATAAAACCGCCGAAATGACCGGCGTACCGAAAGATCAGCTGGAACAACTGGCGCAGCTGTATGCCGATCCGAAGAAAAAAGTCATCTCCTACTGGACGATGGGCTTCAACCAGCATACCCGCGGCGTGTGGGCCAACAACCTGGTCTATAACCTGCACCTGTTGACCGGTAAAATCTCCCAGCCAGGCTGCGGTCCGTTCTCTTTGACCGGTCAGCCTTCCGCCTGCGGTACCGCGCGTGAAGTCGGTACGTTCTCCCACCGTCTGCCTGCGGACATGGTGGTTACGAACGAAAAACACCGCGATATCTGTGAGAAGCACTGGAATATTCCGGCGGGGACCATTCCGGCAAAAATCGGTCTGCATGCCGTGGCGCAAGACCGTGCGCTGAAAGATGGCAAGCTCAATGTCTACTGGGCGATGTGTACCAACAACATGCAGGCCGGTCCGAACATCAACGAAGAGCGTATGCCGGGCTGGCGCGATCCGCGCAACTTCATCATCGTCTCCGATCCGTACCCGACGGTCAGCGCTCTGTCGGCCGACCTGATCCTGCCGACCGCGATGTGGGTAGAGAAAGAAGGTGCTTACGGTAACGCGGAACGTCGTACACAGTTCTGGCGTCAGCAGATTAAAGCGCCGGGTGAATCGAAATCGGATCTGTGGCAACTGGTGCAGTTCTCTCGTCGCTTCAAAACAGAAGAAGTGTGGCCGGAAGCGCTGTTGGCGCAGAAACCGGAACTGCGCGGCAAAACGCTGTATGACGTACTGTTTGCCACGCCTGCAGTGACGAAATTCCCGGTGGCTGAACTGGCAGAAGATCAGCTGAACGATGAATCCCGCGAGCTGGGGTTCTATCTGCAAAAAGGGCTGTTCGAAGAGTACGCCTGGTTTGGCCGCGGTCACGGGCATGACCTTGCGCCATTTGACGATTACCACAAAGCGCGCGGTTTACGCTGGCCGGTCGTTGAGGGCAAAGAGACCCAGTGGCGCTACAGCGAAGGCAACGACCCTTACGTGAAAGCGGGTGAAAGCTACAAGTTCTACGGTAAGCCGGACGGCAAAGCGGTCATCTTCGCGCTGCCATTTGAACCTGCCGCAGAAGCGCCGGATAAAGAGTACGACCTGTGGCTGTCTACCGGACGTGTGCTGGAGCACTGGCATACCGGCAGTATGACGCGTCGCGTACCTGAGCTGCACCGTGCTTTCCCGGAAGCTGTGCTGTTTATCCATCCGCTGGATGCAAAAGCACGCGATCTGCGCCGTGGCGACAAAGTCAAAGTGGTTTCCCGTCGTGGTGAAGTTATCTCGATAGTTGAAACGCGCGGGCGTAACCGTCCACCGCAGGGGCTGGTCTACATGCCGTTCTTCGACGCCGCACAGCTGGTGAACAACCTGACGCTGGATGCGACGGATCCGCTCTCCAAAGAGACGGATTTCAAGAAGTGCGCTGTGAAACTGGCGAAGGTGTAACGCGTTATGTCCCGGTCAGCAAAACCCCAAAATGGCCGCCGCCGCTTTCTGCGCGATATGGTTCGCGCAGCGGGCGGACTGGCCGTCGTTGGCGTGGCGCTGGGGTTGCAACAGCAAACCGCACGTGCAACCGGCGTGCGGCTACGCCCGCCAGGCGCACTGAGCGAGGAGGCATTCGCCAGTGCCTGCGTGCGCTGTGGTCAGTGCGTTCAGGCCTGCCCGTATGACACGCTGAAGCTGGCGACGCTGGCCTCAGGGCTGGCTGCCGGTACGCCGTATTTTGTCGCGCGTGATATTCCCTGCGAAATGTGTGAAGACATTCCGTGCGCCAAAGTTTGCCCCAGCGGCGCGTTGGACAGGGACATTGAATCTATTGACGATTCACGCATGGGGCTGGCGGTACTGCTGGATCACGAAAACTGCCTCAACTATCAGGGATTACGCTGCGACGTTTGCTATCGCGAATGCCCGAAAATCGATGAGGCTATCACCCTGGAGCTGGACCGCAACATGCGTACCGGCAAGCATGCGCGGTTTATTCCGACCGTACACAGCGATGCCTGTACCGGCTGCGGGAAATGCGAAAAAGTCTGCGTCCTGGAGCAGCCAGCAATAAAAGTGCTACCCCTGTCGCTGGCGAAAGGGGAGTTAGGACACCATTACCGCTTCGGTTGGCTGGAGGGGAACAATGGCAAATCGTAAACGTGACGCCGGGCGTGAAGCGCAGGCAAAAAAAGGATGGTGGAAGAGTCATCGCTGGCTGGTGCTGCGTCGTCTGAGCCAGTTTCTGATACTGGCGATGTTCCTTAGCGGCCCGTGGCTTGGCGTCTGGATCCTGCATGGCAATTACAGTAGCAGCCTGTTGCTGGACTCCATCCCGTTCACCGATCCGCTGATTACCCTGCAAAGCCTGGCCAGCGGACACCTGCCGGCGACGGTTGCGTTAATGGGGGCGGTCATCATCACGGTGCTGTATGCCCTGGCGGGTAAGCGACTGTTTTGCAGTTGGGTTTGTCCCATGAACCCTGTCACCGATTTAGCCAGTTGGTTGCGCAGAAGGTTTGACCTGAATCAGTCTGCAACCCTGCCGCGCCATATACGGTACGTCCTGCTGGTGGTTATCCTGGTCGGTTCCGCGCTGACCGGTACGCTGCTGTGGGAGTGGATAAATCCAGTCTCTCTGCTCGGACGGAGCCTGGTCATGGGATTTGGCAGCGGGGCGCTGCTGATCCTCGCGCTGTTTTTATTTGATCTACTGGTCGTTGAGCATGGCTGGTGCGGGCATCTTTGCCCACTGGGTGCGCTGTATAGCGTGGTGGGGAGTAAAGGTGCATTAACCGTTTCGGCAAAAGAACGTAACAGATGTAACCGCTGTATGGATTGTTTTCATGTTTGCCCGGAACCGCATGTGCTACGTGCGCCGGTGCTGGATGAGCAAAGTCCGGTGCAGGTAACCAGCCGCGATTGCATGGCCTGCGGTCGCTGTGTGGATGTCTGTTCTGAGGATGTTTTTACAATAACAACACGATGGAGTTCGGGAGCGAAATCATGAAAAGCCATGACCTGATTAAAGCGCTGAGTCAATGGACGGCTGCGCTGGCCCTGGTAGTCAGTGGGGCCGTTTGGGCTGCAAACGGAGTGGATCTGAGCCAGTCACCGGAAGTCTCAGGGACACAAGAAGGGGCGATTCGCATGCCGAAAGAGCAAGTGCGTATGCCGCTGAACTATGTGAATCAGCCGCCGATGGTTCCGCACAGCGTTGAAGGGTATCAGGTGACGACTAACACTAACCGCTGCCTGCAATGTCACGGTGTGGAAAGCTATCGCACCACCGGTGCGCCGCGCATCAGTCCGACGCACTTTATGGACAGCGACGGTAAGGTATTGGCTGAAGTCGCGCCGCGTCGTTATTTCTGCCTGCAATGTCACGTTCCGCAGGCTGACGCCGCGCCGATTGTTGAAAATACCTTCACCCCCTCGAAAGGTTACGGGAAATAAGAGGTCATTATGGAAAATTCTAACCGTAAACCAGGCTGGATTAAGCGCGTCTGGCAATGGTGGCGTCGCCCCAGCCGTCTGGCGCTCGGCACGCTGTTGTTAATCGGCTTTGTGGGCGGCATTATTTTCTGGGGCGGCTTTAATACCGGTATGGAAAAGGCCAATACAGAAGAGTTCTGCATTAGCTGTCACGAAATGCGCAATACGGTGTACCAGGAATACATGGAAACCGTACACTACAACAACCGTAGTGGTGTGCGAGCGACTTGCCCTGATTGCCACGTCCCACATGAGTGGGGTCCGAAAATGATTCGTAAGATCAAGGCCAGTAAAGAGCTGTACGCGAAAGCACTGGGGTTGATAGATACACCGCAGAAATTTGAAGACCATCGTTTAACGATGGCGCAAAATGAGTGGCGGCGTATGAAAGATAACAATTCGCAAGAGTGTCGAAACTGTCACAACTTCGAGTTTATGGATTTAACCGCCCAGAAAGGCGTTGCGGCCAAAATGCACGACCAGGCCGTGAAAGACGGGCAAACCTGTATTGACTGTCATAAAGGGATAGCGCACAAACTGCCTGATATGCGCGAAGTCAAACCGGGATTTTAACAGGATGTAGATAACCAGGTATGCTTGAAGCCAGAGAATTACTTTGCGAGCGGGATGACAGAATACTGTTCAGCGATTTGTCATTTCGCGTCAACGCAGGGGAATGGGTACAAATTACCGGCAGCAACGGCGCAGGGAAAACCACTTTGCTGCGGTTACTTACCGGGCTGGCGCGTCCCGACGCAGGGGAGGTTTGCTGGCAAGAGCAACCGCTGCATCACGTGCGGGACAGCTACCATCAACAACTGCTGTGGATCGGACATCAGCCGGGGATAAAAACCCGGCTTTCGGCGTTGGAAAACCTGCGTTTCTTCCACCATGACGGCGACGTCGCACAGTGTCTGGCTGCGCTGGCGCAGGCGGGGCTTGCCGGATATGAAGATATCCCGGTGAATCAACTCTCCGCCGGACAACAGCGGCGCGTGGCGCTGGCCCGTTTGTGGCTGACTCGCGCCCGGCTGTGGATCCTCGACGAACCCTTTACCGCCATTGATGTGAACGGCGTTGAGCGACTGACTCAGCGTATGGCGCAGCATACGGAGCAGGGCGGTATTGTTATTCTCACCACCCACCAACCGCTCAATGTAGAGACCGATAAAGTGCGACGTATTGCGCTGACCAGCGAGAGGGCAACGCAATGATGTGGCGAATCTTCCGTTTAGAACTACGAGTTGCGTTTCGTCATAGTGCGGAAATCGCCAATCCTTTATGGTTCTTCCTGATTGTTATTACGCTGTTCCCGCTGAGCATTGGGCCGGAGCCGCAACTGCTGGCGCGTATTGCACCGGGCATCATCTGGGTTGCGGCGTTGCTGGCGTCGTTGCTGGCGCTGGAGCGCCTGTTTCGTGATGATCTGCAGGACGGCAGCCTTGAGCAACTGATGCTGCTGCCGTTGCCGCTGCCGGCAGTGGTGCTGGCGAAAGTAATGGCGCACTGGGTCGTGACCGGCCTGCCGCTGCTGATCCTCTCGCCGCTGGTGGCGTTGCTGCTGGGCATGGATATGTACGGCTGGAAAATTATGGCGCTGACCTTGTTACTCGGGACGCCGACGCTGGGCTTCCTCGGCGCGCCGGGCGTGGGGTTGACGGTGGGCTTAAAGCGCGGCGGCGTGCTGTTAAGCGTACTGGTACTCCCGCTCACCATACCCTTACTGATTTTTGCGACCGCGGCGATGGATGCGGCTTCCATGCACTTACCGGTTGAAGGGTACATGGCGATTCTGGGCGCGTTGCTGGTCGGCAGCGCCACGCTAAGCCCGTTTGCCACAGCTGCGGCGTTACGGATCAGCGTGCAGTAGCGCAGTTGAGATATGCAGGCCGGGCAAGGCGCTCCGGCACAATGGATATTAATTTACGGAGTCTGGTGACTGAACTATGTGGAAAACACTTCATCAATTGGCGATGCCTCCTCGGCTCTATCAGATCTGCGGTTGGTTTATCCCGTGGCTGGCGATTGCCAGCGCGGTGGTACTGATAACCGGGTTGATCTGGGGCTTTGGCTTCGCGCCTGCGGATTATCAGCAGGGGCAGAGCTATCGCATTATTTATCTGCACGTTCCGGCGGCAATCTGGTCGATGGGTATTTATGCATCGATGGCCGTTGCCGCGTTTATTGGCCTGGTCTGGCAGATGAAAATGGCCAATCTGGCGCTGGCCGCGATGGCGCCCATTGGTGCCGTGTTTACCTTTATTGCGCTGGTGACGGGCTCTGCATGGGGCAAACCGATGTGGGGCACCTGGTGGGTCTGGGATGCCCGACTCACCTCTGAACTGGTGCTGCTGTTTCTCTACGTTGGCGCCATTGCGCTGTGGCATGCCTTTGACGACCGCCGTCTGGCTGGTCGCGCTGCCGGCATTCTGGTGCTGATTGGCGTGGTCAACTTGCCGATTATTCACTACTCGGTCGAGTGGTGGAATACGCTGCATCAGGGGTCGACTCGTATGCAGCAGAGTATCGATCCGGCAATGCGCGCGCCGCTGCGTCTGGCGATCGTCGGCTACCTGTTACTGTTTGTCACGCTGGCGCTGATGCGCATGCGTAACCTGATTTTGATGATGGAAAAACGCCGCCCGTGGGTGAGCGAACTGATCTTAAAAAGAGGCCGCCAATGACCCCTGCATTTGCATCATGGAGTGATTTTTTCGCGATGGGCGGTTACGCCTTGTATGTCTGGCTGGCTGTGGCGATGAGCGTTATCCCGCTGGTGGCGCTGGTGCTGCATTCTGCGTTACAGCATCGTGCCATCTTACGCGGTGTCGCGCAGCAGCGGGCGAGAGAAGCGCGTATGCGCGCGGCGCAAGTGCAACGGGAGGCGGCGTGAATATTCGACGTAAAAATCGGTTATGGATAGCCTGCGCGGTCCTGGCAGGTCTGGCTTTGACCATTTCGCTGGTGCTCTACGCGCTGCGTTCCAATATCGATCTGTTCTATACGCCGGGAGAGATACTCTACGGTAAGCGCGAAACGCAGCAAATGCCTGAAGTCGGCCAGCGCCTGCGCGTGGGCGGTATGGTTATGCCTGGCAGCGTAAAGCGCGATCCGCAGTCGTTGAAGGTGAATTTCAGCATCTATGACGCCGAAGGTGTGGTGGATGTCACCTATGAAGGCATTCTGCCGGATCTGTTCCGCGAAGGGCAGGGCGTCGTCGTTCAGGGCGAACTGGACGGGGGAAATCATGTGCAGGCTAAAGAAGTGCTTGCTAAACATGATGAAAATTACACCCCGCCGGAAGTCGAAAAAGCGATGCAGGAAAACCACCGTCGCCCGGAAAGTGTTTATAAGGATAAAACGTCATGATGCCTGAAATTGGCAATGCGCTGTTGTGCCTTGCGCTTGGCGTTGCATTACTGCTGTCGGTCTATCCTCTGTGGGGCGTAGCGCGCGGCGACGTGCGGATGATGGCCTCCGCGCGTCCCTTTGCCTGGGTACTGTTTATCTGTGTGATGGGGGCGTTCCTGATTCTGGTCAACGCCTTCGTGGTTAATGACTTTACCGTGACCTACGTCGCCAGCAACTCCAATACCCAGCTTCCGGTCTGGTATCGGGTGGCGGCGACGTGGGGGGCGCATGAAGGCTCGCTGCTGCTGTGGGTGCTGCTGATGAGCGGCTGGACGTTCGCCGTTGCAGCGTTCAGCCAGCGCATGCCGCTGGATATCGTCGCCCGCGTGCTGGCGGTCATGGGAATGGTCAGCGTCGGTTTCCTGCTGTTTATTCTGTTTACCTCCAACCCGTTTGCCCGCACGTTGCCGAACTTCCCGATTGAAGGACGTGACCTGAACCCGCTGTTGCAGGATCCGGGGCTGATTTTCCATCCGCCGCTGCTGTACATGGGGTATGTCGGCTTCTCGGTCGCCTTTGCGTTTGCGATTGCTGCGCTGATGAGCGGACGACTGGACAGCACATTCGCCCGTTTTTCGCGTCCGTGGACGCTGGCGGCGTGGGTGTTTCTGACGCTGGGCATTGTGCTCGGTTCGGCCTGGGCCTATTACGAGCTGGGCTGGGGCGGCTGGTGGTTCTGGGATCCGGTTGAAAACGCCTCGTTTATGCCATGGCTGGTGGGAACGGCGCTGATGCACTCGTTGTCGGTAACCGAACAGCGCGCCAGCTTTAAAGCCTGGACGCTGTTGCTGTCAATCTGCGCATTCTCACTTTGTCTGTTAGGTACTTTCCTGGTGCGCTCCGGCGTACTGGTGTCGGTGCATGCTTTCGCCTCCGATCCGTCGCGCGGGATGTTTATTCTGGCCTTTATGGTGCTGGTAATTGGCGGCTCCCTGCTGCTGTTTGCGGTGCGCGGTCACAAGGTTCGCTCACGGGTGAACAACGCGCTGTGGTCGCGTGAATCACTGCTGCTGGGGAATAACGTCCTGCTGATTGCCGCCATGCTGGTGGTGCTACTGGGCACGCTGCTGCCGCTGGTGCACAAACAGCTGGGGCTGGGCAGCATTTCGATTGGCGAGCCGTTTTTCAACACCATGTTCACCTGGCTGATGGCGCCGTTCGCACTGTTGTTGGGGATTGGGCCATTAGTGCGCTGGGGCCGTGACCGACCGCGTAAACTGAAAACGCTATTGCTTATCGCGTTTGTCACCACCCTTGTTCTGTCGCTGCTGCTGCCGTGGCTGCTTGAGGATCGCATTGCCGCCATGACAGTGGTGGGGCTGGCGATGGCGTGCTGGATATTCGTACTGGCGATGTCCGAAGCGTTCCTGCGTATTTCCCGTGGGACAAAGCTAACGCCAAGCTACTGGGGCATGGTATCGGGTCACGTCGGGCTGGCGATTACCATTGTTGGTATTGCCTTTAGCCAGAACTACAGCGTTGAACGCGATGTGCGCATGAAAGCGGGTGATAGCGTTAGTATCCATAACTATCAGTTCACTTTCCGCGAAGTGAAAGATATTACCGGGCCAAACTACCGGGGCGGCGTTGCCATTATTGGCGTTACCCGAGATGGTAAGCCGGAAGCCACGCTGCATGCGGAAAAACGCTTCTATAACAGCACCAGTTCGATGATGACCGAAGCGGCAATTGACGGCGGATTCACGCGCGATCTGTACGCTGCGCTGGGTGAAGAACTGGATAATGGCGCATGGGCTGTACGCCTGTACTACAAACCGTTTATTCGCTGGATTTGGGCCGGAGGATTGCTGATGGCGCTGGGCGGGTTGTTCTGCCTGTTTGATCCACGCTATCGCCAGCGGACGCGACCTCGCGCCGCGGTGCAAAAAAATGCGTCGGAGGCTGTATGAAGCGCAACGCACTGTTAATTCCGTTTATTATTTTTCTCATCATTGCGGCGGCGCTGTTGTGGCAGCTCGCGCGTAACGCTCAGGGGGACGATCCCACTAATCTGGAATCGGCGCTGATCGGCAAACCTGTTCCGACATTCCGCCTGGAGTCACTGGAAAATCCGGGTCAGCACTATCAGGCCGATGTGCTGACGCAGGGCAAACCGGTATTGCTGAACGTCTGGGCGACCTGGTGCCCAACCTGTCGCGCCGAGCATCAGTATCTGAATCAGCTGTCTGCGCAAGGCGTGCGGGTAGTGGGTCTGAACTATAAAGATGATCGTCAGAAAGCCATTGTCTGGCTGAAAGAGCTGGGTAATCCTTACTCATTAAGTCTGTTTGACGGCGACGGTATGCTCGGTCTGGATCTTGGCGTGTACGGTGCTCCGGAGACGTTCCTGATCGACGGCAAAGGCATTATTCGCTATCGCCATGCCGGCGATCTGAACGCCCGGGTGTGGGAGAGCGAGATCAAACCGTTATGGGACAAGTACAGTAAGGAGGCTGCGCAATGAGATTTTTACTGGGCCTGCTAATGCTGGTTATCTCGGGATCCGCGCTTGCGACTATCGACGTGATGCAGTTTAAGGACGAAGCGCAGGAGCAGCAGTTCCGCCAGCTTACTGAACAACTGCGTTGTCCTAAATGCCAGAACAACAGCATTGCCGATTCTAACTCGATGATTGCCACCGACCTGCGTCAGAAAGTGTACGAACTGATGCAGGAAGGAAAAAGCCAGAAAGAAATTGTCGATTACATGGTGGCGCGCTACGGCAACTTCGTCACTTACGATCCGCCGTTCACGCCGCTCACCGTGCTGCTGTGGGTGATGCCGGTGGTAGCGATTGGTCTGGGGGGCTGGATTATTTTCGCCCGTACTCGCCGACGCGTTCGGGTGAAACAGGAAGCGTTTCCTGACGATATTATTCCGAATGGCAAGCGCGGTGGATTCGGGCTGTTTGTGCCTGGGATCCTGGTGGCGCTGGTGGTTGGCGCAGTAAGCTATTACCAAATCGGCAGCTATAAGCAGGTTCAGGTCTGGCAGCAGGCCACTGCTCAGGCTCCGGCGCTGCTGGAACGGGCGTTGGATCCGAAAGCGGAACCGCTCAATGAAGAAGATATGGCGCGTCTGGCGCTGGGGCTGCGCACACGTTTACAAGCCGATCCCGCAAATGTTGAAGGCTGGATCATGCTTGGACGCATTGGCATGGTTCTCGGTAACGCCAGTACGGCCACTGAAGCCTATGCCAATGCCTATCGACTGGATCCTAAAAACAGCGATGCGGCGCTGGGCTATGCGGAAGCGCTGACCCGTTCTTCCGATCCTGATGATAACCGTCGGGGAGGGGAGCTGCTACGCCAACTGGTGCGTGGCGAACATGCCAACGTGCGGGTTCTCAGCATGTACGCTTTCAACGCCTTTGAACAGCAGCGCTTCGGCGAGGCGGTTGCGGCGTGGGAGATGATGCTGAAACTATTACCTGCCAACGATACCCGTCGGGCGGTAATAGAACGGAGCATTAAGCAGGCGATGGAGCAGCTAACGCCGCAGGAGAAATAAGTATCCAGAATAGCCCCGATAGCGCTTAGCATATCGGGGCTATCCGGCCTCTTCATGGATTACTGCATTCCGCGCGTTTGTAAAAACAGGATGGTGGCAGCAACGCGAGAGCGCACATTGAGTTTGCGCAGCAGGTTGCGAATATGCACTTTCACTGTCTGTTCGGAAATATTCAGCACTGACGCAATCTGTTTGTTCGACAGCCCCTGAGCCAGTTCATGTAATACATCCAGTTCACGTTCGGTGAGAATGCTGAAGGGATCTTCTTGTGCGCCGAACAGATCGCGTTCGCGCAGATATTCGCTGACGCGTGTGCTAAAAGCTTTACCGCCTTTGGCGCCGCTGCGAATGGCCTCCAGCAAGACTTCAGGATCGCTGTCTTTGAGTAAATAACCATCCGCGCCGGCATCAATTAAGGCGTACACATCGCTGGCGGCATCCGAGACGGTAAGAATAATAATTTGCGCGGTGACGCCATCCCGGCGCAGCGCATTCAGGGTGTCCAGTCCGCTCATGCCTTTCATATTGAGATCCAGCAGGATCACATCCAGGTCCAGACGGTTAGCCAGATCGATAGCGCTGGCGCCGTCACCTGCTTCAGCGACTACGTTAAATGCGGGATCCAGTTGCAATAATTGACTAATTCCTCGCCGCATTAGTGGGTGGTCGTCGACAATCAGCACCCGAAAAGGCGTTGCTTCAGGCATACTATTCTCCTGAGTTTTTATTAGTATCATTATTGTTTTCAGCGCATCACTCGTCTAGTTTCATCGCGCTGATGAGAGGGTAAATTTTACCCCAATTTGTGCATGGGTAAGTAGTAAAACCTGTGCTAAAGGCCGGGGTAATAATAAGGAACGTGGAATCGCGGGCATAAAAAAACCAACCATGAAGGTTGGTTTTTTCTGGGATTTTTGGTCGGCACGAGAGGATTTGAACCTCCGACCCCCGACACCCCATGACGCCGCTTGTAAAACGCTGAGAACCGTACCATTGCTGGTGGTAGGTACTATTCATATGTATAAACAAACAGTGCTTTTTTAGCAAAATCTGCTCTATATACATCAATGACTTAGGCGATGGTTTCTCCCCATTCTATTTAAGTGGAATAACTCAAAGAATCTGTTAGTTTTTCAAGGCGTGATAAAAGTAACAGTATGAGTTTGCAGATAAAAAATTTAGGTGATTTTCGATCAATGTCATAGCTTGGCACTTGGCCGAGTTTAAACTGCATGGGATAACCACACTGTAGCTGCTGTGTGATGGAGTCTCATAAAAGGTGATAATAATGTGCAATGTTGACGATACAGCTCCCGATACTCAACCACCTCTCGAACTAAGCCAGGATGTGCAGGCGCTGATCAACAACGGTTTGGACTTTCTGGATAAAGCCCGTGAAGAATTGGAAGCATCAAAGCCTAAGTTCTCCGTCGTCAGCTTCTGGACGGCAGTAGAGATTTTACTAAAAGTACCTCTTGCGCATGAACACTGGTCGTTGGTCTGCAGTCCAAAGAAACCAATAAAAAAGCAGGACTACTTAGCTGGTGATTTTCAGTCTGTGACCTATGAAGAAACTCGTAGTCGGCTTAAGGATGTACTTGAAAAACCACTAGATAAGGAAACGGATAGTGCTTTTGATAAGGTCAGAAAGCACCGCAACCGCGTGGTTCATTTCTACCATCCAACTTTTACTGCAGATGAACAGCGCCAGATACTCAAAGAACAAGCGGATGCTTGGTTTGCTCTGAACAGGTTATTAAGGGAAGAATGGAAAGTCATTTTTGGAGTCAAACATAATTGGACGCTTGCTTTTGGTGAGACTCGATTAATTAGGGGAAATGAATTTTATGCCCAAGTGCGGCTGAATCAGGTTAAACCTGAATTAGAATCTCTTGCAGAAAAGGGCATGCTAATTGGTACTTGTAATGAGTGCCATCAGCGTTCGTTAGTAACGGACACTAAAATAATTGGTAATGAAAAACGTGAACTTGAAGTTACGCGATGTAAGGTTTGCACTAGTGTTTTACGGCAAATTAATCTAGTTTGTCCCGACTGTGGGGAAGTTCAATTGCTTCAGGAGGGGGATGATGTTTTTGAATGTAGACGCTGCAACTACGCTCAGAGTAGATATGATTTGCTAGATGAGGAAATATTCCATAGTGTGGATGAACAGCTTCTCTCTGGATTTCCTGCTGGATGTACCAACTGCATGAACCCTGAAAGTGTATGCAAATTTGGCGAAGGCTATATCTGTACTCGGTGTTTATCCTATTACACTGAAATTCAACAATGTAATAGTTGCAACCACTTGAGCGATAGTGTTCCTGAATTTAGTCATATTCGAGGATGTGAATTTTGTGATGGCGACCAGCGTTATTTTGATGACTGAATGGCTATACATAATCTAGGCCTGTACGGTAGCTATCTTTTGATGGGCGATCCTTACGTAATGTTAGAATTGCATGGCACAGAGCTTCCGTAAGAGGATATTTAGCTTTGTGCCATAGCAGGGCTCTGAACAAACATTAAAAATGTCTAATAAGATAGTACTAACTAGCTTTAATTTCTCCATGAGGAACTACGACCCAATCGATATGATTTTGGGTATAGATCTTTGTTGATTTCGCATCACTATGTGCCATTCGTCCTTGCGGATCGATACCCTGCTGATCGAAAAGATGCGCTGCCAGCGCTCTAATTTCATGAAAGGTTGGTCTTTCGTCCATCGGTAGATGGTCGCATAAACCTAGCTTGTCACGCGTAGCTGAAAATGACCGACTCAAATAGTCCGGTGCAACTTGACTAGGGTGTGAAACCTCTTTGCTGCGTTTAATCTGCCGTTCAGGGATCCTGTGAACGACAAACGGACTGGCCACATTATCTCGGCTATCGTCTATTATCCGTTTCAACTCTTCCCCAATCGGGATTGCAACGTGAGATGCCTCTTTTTTTTGCACTTTCTGCCTGTGGATGTAGAGAGTCCCATAAATACCGTTTTCTGGTTGCGCTAACCATACGCACCCGCAGATACCGTCTTTTGGCTCTCTTATGGAGTAACGGATCCGTGAGACCTCCAATCGTGCGTGTGTTGTCTGCAATGCCAAATCCATAGCGGTTCGTAACCATGGTTCGGCTGCGCGCCTGATGGCTTTAAAGTTATCAAGTGAAAGGCGCTGGCGCTTCTTCTCTTCTGTCCTACGCATTTTTTTACGGGTTGCCGGGTTATCGAACATTAGTGATTCATCGACCGCATAGGAAAATAATTTTTTAAGAAAGCTGACTTTCCTGTTTTGTACGTTTGCTGATGCTTCGGCATGGTAGTGGTTTATATAGGCGTTCACATGCTCCAGCTCAATATCGCAAGCTGGTATGTTGATGAAGAATTCTTTCACCCTCAGAGCATCGTTGTTCCAATCGTCGAGTGTATTCTGTGAAGGGCGCTCATTCTCAATCGCCCGCTCCATAATATGATCTACGTGTTCAGCAAATGGTTTTGCTTCCCCAGTTACACCGCCAGATTCACGGACAAGTATTTCTACTGAAGGTACATTTGCAGGTCTCATTCTTAGGTTGTATTCACGGGCTATAGCGATCGCTACAGCCCTGTCTTTACCAATATTCTTTTTTTTCCCAGTTATGAGCGTAAATTTATAAACCCCGCGATCTTTGTCGAATATTAGATATTCGGGTAGATGGCGGTATTCTCTTTTTCTTGGCCTGGCTGCCATGGTTAACCCTCACTGATAAGCTGGCGAACCGTATGATTAACCATTGAGTCGACCCCCCATTTTTCAGACTCGCAGACCCAAACAGATCCGTCTACGATTTTGCCTGTGAGAAGTCCGTTTTCAACCCAACGTTTAATGGTTCGATTATCCGGGATCGAGTCTTTGGTAAATTCGCGTTTACCCCACTGACTCGCCTTCATAAGTTTTGCCATGACAGATTCTCCATACGGCCCGGCTGCACCCGGGCTTACATATTTATAAATTATTGCTGGTGGGGCAGTAGGCGTTGCCAAATTGCTGAAACGTATTTGGCCTGGTGGCGGGCATCGGCAAGTGCATTATGTGCGACCCCATCGAATGGCATATCACGCTTAGGATCAAAGCCTACAATTCTGCCTAGCGTAACGATGGTTCTTACGTCGTGATCATTCCAAAATTGCCACGGGCAAACCTGGTCGGCACGCTCATATGCGCCGCGCAATATAACGTTGTCGAAAGTTGCTCCATTGCCCCAAACCTTTAAATATTTAGGGTTATCAGAATGCCGATTAATGAAATGGCTAAGTTCAGATAGGGCAGACGATATTGGCTGAGCATCATCAACACAGATTGCTGATCGTGCTTCTGGGCTTTGTCTTAACCACCACAGAATAGTGTCACCATCCGGCACAGCGCCCTGTTCCATAGCACTTTCAAGGCTAACGGCGGTGTAAAACTCCTGGCCCAGTTCACCGCTTTGCGGATCGAAGAACACCGCACCAATGGAGACGATAGGGGCATTTGGTTTTTTGCCCATGGATTCAAGGTCGATCATTAAATTGTTCACGTTAAATATTCTCCTGTTTTGGTGCTGCTGAAAGCATTGCGGCGCGGCAGGCGTTCCATCCCCTGACTTCAGCGATTGCAGCTACAGCGTCTATCGCATGCATTTTCGACGCTTCTGGCATCGGCTTTTCATCCGGCACTACCGGCGCTGGCGGGGTGCGATATTTATCAACGATACGCGCCAGTGAGTTGTAATTCATGAATGGTACGGCCTGATGCCCCTTGTAAATATTGGCATCCCACGCATGTTGATTACCTCCAGTGACCTCTGCCATCGCTGCATTCAGCTCGTCGAATGATACAGGCTCAGCACACGCCTTGCGGCGTTCCTGTAGATCTTCGGCGTCAGCCTCATCCCGGTTTTCAGCCTCGTAGAGCTGCGCCTGAACGTCCTCAATCTCACCACGTAGCGCCAAATAGGATCGGCGCAATTCCTTTAGCTCTGCCTGCCCTGCATCAGCAGCATCAATCAGCGCTTTCCACGCATCAGACAACGGGACAGAATCAGCAGCGAGTAGAGTTGCGATACGCGAGCCAATAGTGCGCCCGCCTGTTAGTTCTGGTTTATTGGTCATTTAATCGTTCTCTCACCCTTCACGCCAATGCCAGCGGCGCGGAGTGCTTCTATGAAAACATCAAGCCCCTGATTAAATCCGATAGCCTCATAAAACTGTTTTGTGTGCATGTCCGGTGAATTGCGATATTCGGGCAGCTTCACCGTCCGCGCCTCCAGTTCTGCTATGTGCTGCCGAGCAGACTGATAAGCATCGATAACCACGTCCAACAATTGCCCGTCACACAGCAGTTTGCTAAGTTCAGGCTTCCACGCTACGCAGTCATCATCCGGGTCCTGCATGTTGTAGACGTAAGTATCAAAGGCACCCATAAAGCGCCCGAATCCACCTTTGTCGTCTACAAGCACTTGCCAGGCGCGGAGAAGAAAAAGTTTTTGGTTACGATCTAAATCCGTTCGGGATAGCTCATCGGCGATATTGCTGATTTCACTACCGTGCCAGCGAGCATCGTTGCGTTGCGCCGCATGAAACAATTTCCAGAAATACTCGGTTTCTTTCTGGTCAGGGCGGCATTGCTTAATTGTATGGACTGTCATGCTGCACACTCCTGTTTGTTGTGTGCTGTCATTGGGCTGCTCCTTGTCTGGCTCTGCTCAAGAGCTGGTTAAACATCATGGTTAGGCTGTTACTGCACCCAAACGGCATATCGTTAATACGGTATGTAGGAATACCATTGCGAATACCCGATTTAACGATCCGGCCAGTGGTATAGAGTTGCGATAATGCGCCAGCGACCGCGGGTGTCTTTTTGTTCATACCTTTGGCGATTTCACCGCTGGTGGCATTCGGATGAGCCTGGAGATATTCAAATACGGTCATGGCGTTTTACCTTTACGTTCCTGTTCCAGTTGCACCAGAGACTCTTTTAATGCTGCGAACGCAGCGTCCAGTCTGGTGGCGACTTCACGCATAAGCGGTGCATGTTTTGGTGGTAATTCAGCAATGGAGGCAAAAGCCTCCGCTACGAGCTCTTTTACCTTCATGCGGCGCATTGGCGCAGCTCCATCAGTTCGTTAAAGCGATTCATGAACAGGCCATAGGCTTGACCAGGACGGAGAGGGATAACCTGAACGAGATCAGAGCAGGGAATACCTTCGAGAATTTCCCACTTCGAACCGTCATCAATTTCCAGATCACGGCGCTCGGTGGCTAACATGGTGAGATCGGCATATTTCACGACAGCAGCTTGTTCAAGAGAGATACCGAATTTAAAGCGGATAAGACCATCAATATAAGTTTCCAGGCGCTGGTAGTCAGGTAACAATGCTTTGAGTGGGGCCGGAATATCCTGGCAATATGCTTCCGCAGCATCGTGCATCAATGCTTCAAAGGCGAACTCTGGGGGAACAATCTTGCTAACAAGCACAGAGTGCTGGGCCACACTGTAAAACTCTGGCAGATGCCCCGCGAATCGACAGATGTTGGAAAGAGCTGTCGCGATATCCTCAACATCGATATCGTCGATTGTGGCGGTCAGGTAGTTAAATTTTTTACCGGATAATGTCTGAATATAGCTCATGGTTTTCTCCATATTGGCGCGCTGCACCGCGCAGATTTTGGTTGCACGAATCCCTCGCCGATTGGCGATAATTAATGGAATTACGCTTCAATAAATCCCCGCGGCGCCGGGGATTTAATGCAGAGCAATTAGGCTTTAAAGTTACCGATGAAAGTTTCCACTGATTCACCGTCGAACTTGTTGATCAGCAAATCGCGGAATTCGTTGGCGATCTCTTCTTCCTTGGCTTCAAGTTGGACGATGCGCAGAACAAAGCAGGGTTCATCGCTGGTCAGCAGGCTGTTACGCAAGCTAAAGCGGCGTTCGCCCAGACCTTCATACGGCATACATTTGAATTCGAATGCCACAGGCATTACGTCTTTGCTGCTTGCTTCAACGCTTTGCATCAGGGATTTTTTACCAGCGAAATCACCAGTTTCATGGTCCTGCTGGGTTGCTTGTTGAATGGTGATACGACGCACTGCCTGAGCAGCCTGGGAAATCTGCATCGTATTACCATCGGCATCAAACGCCAGCAGGTAATCACTCCAGTCTTCGAGCCATTCGGCGATTTGCTTTTGCTTCAGACGTTGACCGTCGATCTGCAGTAGCGCACGGAACGGGGCGGTTTTCTTCAGGGTGATTGAAGCAACGTTATCGGCGTGACCGGGATTATCCAGGGTGCCGATGTTGAACACTGAACGGGCGGTCATGTTGTCAGCGTCAATGAAGCAACGTGCTGGCTCGCTGGCGCTGGCGTAACCTTTAGAATAACGTGCGAAATCATCAATACTGGTTGTTGTCATTGCACCACGAAAGCGGAAACGCTCCAGAGAGAAGCGCTCGAGGCTTTCAACGCCAGTACCCTCTGGCAGTAATACGGTCGGGCAAGCCAGGTCCTGAATATCATTCAGGTGATAACCGGAAAGAACCAGGTCTTTGACCTGCTTGAAGGTACCGCTGTCTAACTGAGACATAGAAATTCCTTATTAACTGATGATCAAAGTGGTATCAGTGAGTTTGTTGTTGCGGATCACTGAGCCGCTTTAAGCTTTCCATCCACCGCGCCAGTGATCCCGAACAGCTGACCCTGATCTTCCTGCAGGATGGTGAGCTTCCCGCCTTTGTTGACCCACATCGGGGTTTCGGTTGTGTCCTCTTCGGAGGCTTTACCACGCGGTGTAGGGGTGCTGTAGTTCAGCTTGTGCTTGATCTTGACGCGCTTCTCTTCAACGGAATTACCCATGCGCTCAAAATCAAATGTGAGGACTACTTTGCCTTTGTTGCCGTTGTTCAGAACGCCAAGCGCGGTGGTATTAAGTGCTGCCGCGATTTTGTTCATGAACACGCCGGCATCCAGTTCGCCAAGAAAATCTGGCACTACGGTCATGCGGTCATTACTCATGGTTTTACCCTCGTTATGGCGGCTGCCACCGCCGAACTTTCTCCATACACAACAGAGAAGGGCACCTGCATTGTCGGCGACTGCAATCGCCATCCTCTTGCCCGGGTGGATTGGGTTATGAGCCCGTCGCTCGGTGATGCCCTTTTCTGTTGTGCCCTGAAAAAGGCTGGCGGTTACCGGACAAATGGGAAAACACCGGGCCGCCAGAACAGGGAGTTACTTGTTATTGCTTTGGCCTGCTTTTAACCACATCAGGCGCGGTGGTAGGTATCTTCGGGCGGGGTGCTAAGGGGGTGATTAGCCCTTGCCCTTAACACTCCTGCTGGTTTTGGTATTCCTGGCTTGGGTATCGCCACCAGCTATAGGAATTTGACTACGAGTTGCGGTTAATCAGGCCGCGCCTCTGTTACCCCTCCCGAAGACACCTGTCAGCGAATCATCCGGTTATTCATATGCCACCGGCGGCTACTTCGTGGGCGTCCTGCCTGTTCGCTATGGAGTAGACAATAAAATTAAATTGCGAATAACGCAAGTAAATAATTGCGAATTGCGCAATGTTAGGTGCATAAAAAAACCGCCTTAAAGGCGGTTTCAATATTGATATGTAGTGTCAGGCGTGACGTTTGAATGATTGAGATTGGCTTATCATTACTTTCCCAAAAATGTAAAAACGGTGTTCGTTGGTCTTGTCCACGGACCATTCTCTATATTTTGGGTTATCCGATATCACCAACAACTTATCAGGTATCATCTGTAATCGTTTGACGTAAATTTTATCATCAAAACCAAATACATAGATCCCATCACCATCGAACTCATGAATAGAGATATCAACGAAGAGAAGATCACCAGGCTCGATAGTCTCAGCCATACTGTCGCCTCGAACGTTGATTACCTTTACTTGATCTGCTGTTCTTCCGCCGAACATCGCTAGCGCACGTTCATTGTTGTATTCGATTGACCTGATGACATCAATGATGTCGCTGCCTTGAATAAAGCCGCCACCAGCACTGGCACTAACATCAAGAATCTCCACTCTAAACACAGATCCATCTCCAGAATGTGGGTTACTGCCACTGTATTCACATACAGTAGTTTTATTTCCACCTGGAGTAAATAGATCAGCAACGCTAACGCCTAAAGCTTGAGCATATTTGCTAAGTGATTGTTCAGTAAATGACTTCTGCTTGCCAGTTTCTACACGCGAGATGTTAGCTCCGTCGACACCAACGGCTTCAGCAAGATCAGCGATTTTTAGACCCTTCGCAGTGCGAAGTTCTCTTATGCGATTTCCTATGTTCATGCGTCTATTACATGTTTTTTTTGCGTGATGTGCAAAGCAACTTGCGCAAGTCGTATGTTCCAATTAATATGCGTTTTACGCAATTAAAGGAGGGTATATGCAATCACCGTTACGAATCTTGCGTAAATCGCAAGGTATGACTCTTTCCTATGTAGCAAAAGGGGTTGATATCGACCCGGGAAATCTAAGTCGGATAGAGCGAGGGCAGCAAATTGCTTCACTGGATATTGCTGAACGTCTTGTCAGTTTCTTCTCTGGAAAAATCAATGAGCTAGAAATCCTTTATCCACATCGCTATTCGAACTGTACAGGCGCGAGTACAGACACAAAACCACAGAACTAAGGGGTAAGCCGTGGGTAACGAGCCTATTTGGAAAGTCGAACGTCAGCCAGCATGGCTGGTGGCTGCGATAAAAAAGACGATTACCGACCTGCCAGGTGGCTACGCCGAAGCGGCGGAATGGTTGGGGGTAACAGAAAACGCATTGTTTAACCGCCTTCGTGTCGACGGGGATCAGATCTTCCCTATTGGATGGGCGATGGTTTTACAACGTGCTGGTGGTTCAACTCATATCGCTGATGCCGTTGCGCGCCATTCTCAGGGCGTATTTGTACCGCTGGCAGATGTTGATGATCTGGATAACGCCGATATAAACCAGCGCCTGATGGAGTCCATCGAATGGATAGGCCGTCATTCTAATTTTGTACGTAAAGCCACGGCTGATGGGGTAATTGACGCAGATGAGCGTGCTCAGATTGAGGAAAACAGCTATCAGGTTATCGCGAAGTTCCAGGAGCACGTAACGCTTCTTTATCGAGTTTTTTGTGTCGCTGAAAAGAGTGACGCCCGCGAGTGTGCAGCTCCGGGCGCCTTGGCGAACAACTCTTCGAGTATGGAGAAATAATCCGCATGAGCAGTTTAACGGCTTTTAACCGTCTACCGCAACTCAGGATGATCCCGGTTTCGGGTACTCCGTTGTTTCGGTATGAACGCAGATTATCAAACCGCTGGGTTCCGTGTAACCACAGTAGGGCGGTTTCAATTGTGGGGGTGTACAACCGGAGGGCAAAACGCCTGTGCGCGAACTTAACCGAAGGTTCAAAGACCACCGCGGAGTGCCAGTCCGTGTTATCCGCTGGGAGTCAGAAACACAGCGCGTTATCTATCTGCGTGATGGCTACCCGCACGAATGCTTCAGCCCACTTGAGCATTTCAGGCAAAAGTTCAGGGAGATAACGGACGATCATGAGCACTAAATTAACCGGCTACGTATGGGATGGTTGCGCGGCGTCGGGCATGAAGTTGTCTAGTGTCGCGATCATGGCTCGCCTTGCTGATTTCAGCAGCGATGAGGGGGTGTGCTGGCCGTCCATTGACACTATTGCTCGCCAGCTTGGCGCAGGGCCGAGCACTATCAGAACGGCAATCGCTAAGCTTGAAAAAGATGGCTGGCTCACGCGTACACAGCGCCGTAATGGTAACCGTAATGCGTCGAACGTGTACCGCCTGAATGTGGTGAAACTTCAGGCTGCCGCATTTTCTCAACTGTCAGATTCTGACACGTCAAAATCTGACGCATCAAAATTTGACTCCTCAAAAACTGACCCGTCGAAATCTGGCAAAAACGGCGGTTTTGACCCGTCAGAATCTGGCGGGGATCCGTCAGTAAAATCAACACAAGATCCACAAGTAACTTCAAAACCCTCTTGTCCGGTTGCGACGCAACCAGACCCTGAAGTGATGATTACCGATCAGGCTATCGAAGTTTTGAATCACCTGAACAGGGTCAAAGGTTCGAGATTCCAGAAATCAAAATCGTCCCTCGAAAACATCAGGGCACGGATCCGTGACGGGCACAGCGCCGACGACCTGAAACTCGTTATTGACCTGAAGCATGAGCACTGGCGCGACAATTTCGAAATGTACCAGCACTTGTGCCCTGAGACCCTGTTCGGCCCGAAGAAGTTCGAGAAATATCTCCAGAGCGCTATCGGTTGGGAGCGCAATGGTCGCCCACCACGCGATGAATGGGAGAAAAAGAAGCCGGTAACTACGGCGCTTGCCCGTTCAAGTTTCCAGGGGGTTGATTATTCATTGCCAGAGAATTCGGGGTTTCGTTCATGATGACAAACAAATATTGCCAGGCGCTGGCGGCACTACGTAGCCAACCAGCCCACGAATTGAAAGAAGTTGGCGATCAGTGGCGGACACCGGATCTGCTTTTCTGGGGTATCAACGCGCTATTTGGGCCATTAGTTCTGGACTTGTTTGCTGACGACGACAACGCGAAGTGCCCGGCATGGTACACCGCCGAAGATAATGCACTGACGCAGGACTGGTCAGCACGATTGCAGGAACTCGGCGGGGCTGGTTATGGCAACCCACCGTATAGCCGTTCGCAGTACCACGAGAAACAGGCGATCACCGGCATGACGCACATCATGAACTACGCAGCAGCCCAGCGCGAAAAGGGCGGTCGCTATGTATTCCTGATAAAAGCAGCGCCGAGCGAAACGTGGTGGCCGGAAGATGCCGATCACATCGTATTCATCCGTGGGCGCATTGGGTTCGATCTGCCAGTGTGGTTTGTACCTGCTGACGAAAAACAGAAGCCCACCAGCGCGTTTTTTGCCGGTGCCATAGCTGTATTCGATAAGTCATGGCGTGGTGAGCGGTTCAGCTATATCAACCGTACAGAACTGGAGGCAAAAGGGCGGGCGTTTATGACTTTGGCGCAATTTGCTGCCAGCAAGTCTCAACCTGCAACTGCCACACCATCTGTAGCTGACAAGCCAGAAGCAGAGTTGCCACTTACCCAGAAAGATATTTTTGATATCAGCGGTGTCGAGGCGTGGGCATGTGTTAGAGCTGCGTTCGGCGATAAAGAAGAATACACATTCAGTGAATCGAAGTTTGGGCATACCTGGGCGGCGGATTCTGTCGAAGCACCGGAATTCACTCAGGTATCACCATTAACGATCGACAAAGCGAAGCTGCTTATTCGTGAGAGCATTTTGATCGGTGTGGATGAGTGGCTGTTGTCGATTCAATTCGATGACGCTGCTGCGCGCCTGGATATGTCGGAACGTATTCGCACTGTTGCCCTTGAGGCATCCGGTGAATATGGCATGAACAGTGCTGATTTCATTGCAGCTATGGGAAGCCTGGATGTATCCAGTTGGTCCAATATTCGCCACATCCGCATGCACATCCGTGAGAAAGCTAAACCAGTGGCGGATCCGCTTCCCGAGTCCCGTATCTGGCCGTTGGAGGTTGGAATTGTATTCGACCAGGTTGATGGCGCTGACATGCTGAATGAATCACAGCAGAACAAACTGAAAGCCAATATCAATCAACTCTGGCTGGAGCGGACGGCCACCAGCGAAATCATTACTGCAGCTTCTGAACTTGTTCGCAGTATGAGGGGAGAGGCCGCGTGAAACTGATCCTGCCTTTTCCTCCGAGCGTGAACACTTACTGGCGCGCCCCTAACAAGGGGCCGCTGGCCGGTCGTCACCTCATTAGCGCTGATGGCCGTAAATACCAGAGCGCTGCCTGCGTGGCGATCATTGAGCAATTACGACGCCTTCCAAAGCCATCGACTGAACTTGCAGCGGTAGAAATCACCCTGTACCCGCCGGATGCGCGCCGCCGGGATATCGATAATTACAACAAAGCCCTGTTTGACGCGCTGACGCATGCGGGTGTCTGGGAAGACGACAGCCAGATTAAGCGCATGCTGGTGGAATGGGGACCCGTTGTGCCGAAAGGTCGGGTAGAGATAACGATCAGCAGATATGAACCGGCGGGTGCAGCCGCCTGATATGGAGAAAAGTATGAGCCAGTTAATCGTGAATGGTGTAGTAACAATGTCCAGCCGTGATATTGCGGATCTGGTTCAAAGTAAACACAGTGACGTGAAACGCTCGGCTGAGCGTCTTGTTGCTGCGGGAATTTTAACCGCGCCGTTGGCGCAGTTCGATTTTGAGCATAACGGTAATGTGTACCAGGAGTATCGTTTTAACAAACGCGACTCTCTGGTGATTGTTGCCAGATTGTCTCCTGAATTTACCGCCGCGGTCGTCGATCGCTGGCAGGAACTGGAAGAAGGGCTGAGTGTCAGTGTTCCCCGCTCATTGCCGGAAGCGCTTCGCCTGGCTGCTGATTTAGCCGAGCAGAAAGAGCAACTGACCATCCAGCTGGCAGCCGCGGCGCCAAAAGTGGAGTTTGTTGATCGTTATTGCTCTGCAAAAGGCTCCATGTCATTCCGGCAGGTAGCCAAATTGCTCAACGCAAAAGAAACCGAGTTCCGCCTGTTCCTCATTGAACGCAATATCCTGTATCGCCTCGGCGGCACACTTACCCCCATGGCGCAGCACATTTCCGCGGGAAGATTTGAAGTTAAGACGGGAACATCGAGCACATCCAATCACGCATTCAGCCAGACGCGTTTCACTGCCAAGGGAGTACGCTGGATTGGTGGTTTGTGGGCTGAATATATTGCAGGGGGACAGGCGGCGTGAGGGCTTTGTTAACTCCTGAAGTAGCCCATCGTATGGGGATTGTGTTGTTTCGGCCCGGTGCGGAACTGATGCATCTCTTCATGCGCGGTCGCGTTCTGCTCGAGCCTGAACCAGAAGAAATGGCGTCATTCAGTACCGGGGCTGTTCCGGCAGCCATTCAGCCGCTGGCTGATGATCCTGTAATGCGGCAGGTATTCGAGAATGAACGGGTTATTCAGCGTGCCGGCGGGCTTCCTTCCCTTGAGCAGTGGCTGAGTTATCGGTTTGAATGCCAGTGGCCCCATTCATCGTGGCACGACAAGAACTTCACAACAATGCGGCACGAGCCAGGAAGTATTCGCCTGTGCTGGCATTGCGATCACACTTTGTCCGGGCAGCATACAGAACAGCTTGCAGGTATAGCGGCCGGAAACCTGGTATCCTGGATTCTGGAAGTCATTCGGCGTGATTCTGGTTTTCCCGAGTCGCATATCCTGACGCTTCCGGAACTGTGCTGGTGGATGGTCAGAAACGACCTGGCTGATGTTATTCCGGAAAGCGTTGCGCACAAGGGGCTACGCCTTCCGGATGAGAAGATCCGCTCGGTCATGAGGGAAAGCGACATCGTGCCCTCCGCGTCAGCAACCAGACTCGTGCAAGAGAAGGCTAAGAAGATCCTCATGCTCTCTGTTGATCCTGAGTCGCCAGAGTCTTTTATGCTCAGGCCAAAACGTCGCCGCTGGATAAATGAGACGTACACCCGCTGGGTTAAAACACAACCCTGTGAGTGTTGCCGACGGCCAGCAGATGATCCGCACCATATCGTAGGGCACGGTATGGGGGGGACAGCAACAAAAGCCCATGACCTCTTCGTGATCCCTCTGTGCAGAGAGCATCACGACGAGTTGCATGCTGATCCTGTGGCATTTGAAGCGAAATACGGTGACCAACTGGTTTTGGTGTTTCGGGTTATAGATCGTGCGCTGGCAATCGGCGTACTGGCGTAAGTGGAGAACGCTAAATGATTAATCCTTCTGAAGTTGGTAAATCTGGTGAAATGGTTCGTCTTCGTACTCTGGAAAGCATCTGGATACAGGGTAAGTTGCGCATGTGGGGCCGCTGGTCTTATATCGGCGGTGGTAGTGGTGGGAACATGTTTAACCAGCTTCTGGCATCCCGGAAAATCACCAAAAAGGCAATCAACGAAGCGCTACGCCGGATGAAGAAAGCGGGTATTAGCAAGCCCGAACTGGAAGCGTTCTTCAAAGAGATTAAGGAAGGGAAGAATAAAAGCGGCCTAGCGTTTTGCACTGATGAGGAAGCAATGGTGGTCAACTCAGTCCTCAGTGAGATTTTAATTCGTTCGGGCAATAAGCGTTTATATGACTTGATAGAGGATCGGTATATCAAACGCCTCAGCAAAAAGGCTATGGCCAGAGACCTGAACGAGAAACATCCTGAATGGTGCTTGCGTACTTGTGAGAGTCGGATCGATGTTTGGCTAAATTTTGCAGAATCGATGCTTTACGCACCAATGTGTGACGCATTTGGCACAAATAGCGACAGATTTTACTTGAATGCTTGCACGGAAAGTGCTTAAATTATGATAAGCTCGGGACGTTAAACCGAACTGAGCAACAAACATCAGAAACCCGCCTAGGAGCGGGTTTTTTCATATCTAAAGCAACCCTATAGCACCACCAGCTATAGCAGTAACCAGCGGATGCTCGGCTAATTTGCGGAGCAGGCTTTTTGCTTCTTCTTTCTGCTGCGGTGTGCCCTGAGAGCTATTTATCAAGTTATTCAGGGTCTCAATGCTATTGGTAATCTCCTGACGGTTATGATCTCCAATCTGTACATTCCCTCCGTGAATGTTGATTTGCTGAGAAGAAACAGCTGGTTGTACCTTTTTGGGGCCAACCTTGAGTTGGAAGTGTGGGCCAAATCCACCAATGCTTGTGTCGTAAAAATTAGCTTTATAAACTTCTTTATGTTCTTCCTTACCGTTTGGAAGGACTCGAATAACAGTATCTCCGTCATCGATGTCGGCCATTTGGTCGTTTACGATAACTGTATCACCTGCAAACTTGGCCTTATACGGGCCGCATCTGCTGCCATCACTTTTTAAGATGTAGGCATCGTCTTTAGCTGTAAACATTTCTACTCCTGTGTGAAGTCATAGCCAGAAAACGCTGGCGCTAAACATTTACCGTTAAATGACAAGGAAATATGAGATATAGGTCAAAAAAGACAATTCAATGAAACACAAGGCCTCGCAACTAAGCGGGGCTTTTTAATTTCAGGCTCACGGGAATCATCTGCTACGTGCTTTGTTGATAAATCCAGCCCGTGAAGCCTGACCTTTTCATCACACACAGCGCCATCCGAAAAATCGGAGGTGAGGCTATGACCAGAATGAGCACCATTTACAGCAGACTTTCATATGGATCAGGAACCACGCTTGCCGGCTGCGGTGTATCAGCGAAGGCATATGCCGAAACAGCTAAAACAGCAAAAGAGGTGTCCTGGATGTTGGCCGACAGAATTGCAGGGTTAAGCCTGAGCGACTGGGCGATTATTGTCGGTATCGCATGCACCGTTATTACCTGTGCAGTGAATTGGTACTACAGGCAAAAGGAAAGGGAGGACCGGCTTAATGGCAATGTCACCAAAGCTGAAGAATAAACTGAGCACAGCGGTCGTTGGTTTGATTCTTGCCGGGGCTTCCGCGCCCGTGATTCTCGATCAGTTTCTGGATGAGAAAGAGGGTAATAGCACTGCAGCGTACAAGGACGGCTCTGGTATATGGACCATTTGCCGTGGCGCCACGATGGTTGATGGTAAGCCGGTAGTACAGGGCATGAAGCTGTCTGCTGAAAAATGCGCCCAGGTGAACGCCATAGAACGCGACAAGGCGCTGGCGTGGGTTGAGCGAAATATCAAGGTACCACTGACCGAACCACAGAAAGCGGGTATCGCTTCTTTCTGCCCATATAACATCGGCCCCGGAAAATGTTTCCCGTCCACGTTCTATAAGCGCATCAATGCCGGCGACCGTAAAGGAGCCTGTGAAGCGATCCGCTGGTGGATTAAAGACGGTGGTCGCGATTGTCGCCTGACCAAAGGCCAGAAAAATGGCTGCTATGGGCAGGTAGAAAGGCGAGACCAGGAAAGCGCGCTGACGTGCTGGGGGATAGACCTGTGAAGGATAATATCTTCTTGATTGCTTTGTCCATAATTGCTGGCCTATCGATCGCTCTTGTAAAAAGCTGTGCAGATGTAAAAACTATAAAATACGATAACGATGTTCTGCGAAATGACAACATCCTTCAAGGTCAGGTTATCGCAACTCAGACTTTCAACTTCAACCGCTTTAATCAGGCTGCTGCAGAAACTGGGCGATTAAATTCTCTGATTGGCGCTCATACCGAAAAAACGGTGATTGAATACCGGGAGATACTACGACGTGATAAGACCTGCGATCTGCCTGTACCTGATGATGTCGCTAATGGGTTGCTCGAATACGCGACCCGTTTACGTCTCAGGGCAATGCACCCCGATACCCGCGGATTTAATTCGCCCGATATTGGTGCCGCTACCACCAGAAAATTGACATATTGTGAAGTTGTATTGTGGGTTAATCCCCTTTTGTCTGCTATCGACAAGGCTAACAATCAAATCATAGGGATTAGTACGATTGAAAAAGAACGAAAGTGAAAGCTGTGATGATTGGGACCTGCATATCTTCTGAGCTTCAAAGATTGGTGCTATTCTCTGTATGCTAGATTAAAGGAGAATGACTATGTTGAGAGGTGTTGTGTGTACTCCATTGGAGTTGACTAAAACAGCCGATGGGAGTGGATTTACGACAGGCTCAGGGCTAACGAAATTAGATTTGAATTACTTTACGCTGTACTGGGATAAAATTGTCAGCCCAACATCAAATTTTTATCATTTTTGCTTTTCTAATGAAGACGACTTAATAGCTTGTGGCGTTCTCGAAAGGCCAACGTATAGTACTCATGATGGGCGTATGCATGATTCATTTTTTCCTGAATTTTACGCTGCAGCCCAAATTGATGCGCTTCAAAAAAAGAGAAGTGGACAAGGAGATGTTGATTGGCGTATGCATTTTCATAATGCAGAAATTGCTTTGCCGAGACGTTATTCTATTGAAAAAGAAACTATAAGATTCGAGTTGTTAAATGCGCTTCCTGTACCTGACGTAGATACCCATTTACACGAAATATTAGAGTTTAAAGAGCGCAGAAGAGCTGAGTTAGATGCACTTCACAGTTATTTAGATGAGTTGTATTTGGATGTTATACGCTCTGGTGATTTGAATCTGCAAAAAGCAAAATCACTTTCAGCCCTTAAAGGATCTATATCTGATATTCAAAAATTGAATGGGGAGAAATTTCGGAGCCCCATTAAATTTGATTTATCATCAAGTTTTGAGTTCAAGTTGAGCGATTTAGCTTCCGCTGCGGGAGCTATTGCCTCAGTTGTTCATGGCAAATATGATCTTGCAGCAGCCTTAGGATTCAAACCATTGGTGGAGTTTATTGGCGGATGTATCTCTGTCAAGCCCGTTCTACAAAATATGAAAATACCATGCGACCCTAACCTTGCATATATATGCAAAGCTAGGAGTGAAGGTGTGATTAAATAATTTGAGGGGTAAAAGGAATAATCTTCTTTGATCCGGATAAATTCAAGATTATGGTGAAATAAACTATTGCTTTAATCTGAATATTAAAACCAATATCAAGTACTAAATCGGAAACACATGATTTTCTCATGGGTCCTCCCCGCAAGGTGGCCTGCCACGGGGCGGCGTGCTCGCGGAAAACGGCTAGTTTTTCGGATCTGAGGTCATCATCATCATTTGCGCAGGTTATTGATCTCATTAGAGGCGATTTCGTGCAGATGTCGAATCGTTTAAAAAGTGTTCACCATCATGAACCAGGAAATTGCCGCTTTAAAACTGAACATCAACCAGCTGGCGGGGATCACCGGCGTACACCGTCAGACGGTTGCCGCCAGGCTGAAAAATATTGAACCGGCACCAGGTAGCAACAGCAAATTAAAGCTTTACCTGATCACCGACATTCTGACCGAACTGATGATCCCCACTGTGTCAGCCAATATCGATGACATGCCGCCATCGGACAGGCTTTCCCACTGGAAAGCGGAGAATGAGCGCCTCAAGTTCGAGCAGGACACGGGGCAACTGATTCCCGCCGATGAAGTTGCGCGCGAATTCTCATTGATGGCGAAAGCGGTCGTCATGGTACTTGAAACCCTCCCTGATGTACTTGAGCGTGACTGTGCATTAACGCCCGTTGCGGTTTCTCGCGTGCAGAGCGTTATCGATGACCTGCGCGATCAGATGGCGGAGAGGGTACAGGATGCTGAAGCAGAGGAGGAAGAGCCAGAGGAGGACTGATGGCAAAGCGGGCATCAGCCAGAGGCATCCGCCGCGATGTTTCCGGTATCTTACGTGCCCCGCGTCGAATGCAGGTGGCCGATGCGGTCAGTACTTATATGCGCGTGCCAATGGGGGCGGGTAACTCCGTTCCATGGGATCCGGATCTGGCACCTTACGTGATTGAACCGATGAACTGTCTGGCATCACGTGAATATGACGCGGTGGTGTTTGTTGGTCCGGCGCGAACCGGTAAAACCATTGGTCTGATTGATGGCTGGATTGTTTACAACGTTGTCTGTGATCCGGCTGATATGCTCCTGATTCAGATGACTGAGGAAAAGGCGCGCGAGCACTCCAAAAAGCGTCTTGATCGTACATTCCGTTGCAGCCCTGAAGTGAAATCCCGACTGAGCCCGCGGCGTAACGATAACAACGTATATGATCGCACGTTTCGTGCCGGGAACTACCTGAAAATCGGCTGGCCATCGGTCAATATTATGTCCTCATCGGACTATAAATGCGTGGCACTGACCGATTATGACCGTTTCCCGGAAGACATTGACGGGGAAGGTGACGCCTTTTCACTGGCATCAAAGCGAACCACAACGTTCATGTCATCAGGTATGACACTGGTTGAGAGTTCGCCGGGCCGCGATATACGTGACACAAAATGGCGCCGTAGCTCACCGCATGAAGCACCTCCCTCAACGGGGATTCTGGCGCTGTACAACCGTGGTGATCGCCGTCGCCTTTACTGGCCGTGCCCACATTGCGGTGAATATTTCCAGCCTGAAATGGACAACATGACAGGTTACCGCGATATCGCAGACCCTGTTCAGGCCAGCGAGAAAGCGAGTCTTCAATGCCCTGCCTGTAAAGATCACATCACGCCGGATATGAAGCGTTCGCTGAATATGAAAGGCGTGTGGCTGCGCGATGGGCAAACCATCGACAGCGATGGTGTTATCACTGGAGAAGGGCGCCGCTCGCGCATTGCCTCCTTCTGGATGGAAGGACCCGCCGCCGCGTACCAGACCTGGGCGCAGCTCATCTATAAATTTCTTACTGCCGAGCAGGACTATCAGGCCACCGGCAGCGAAGAAGCACTGAAGACGGTAATCAACACCGACTTTGGGCGTCCGTACCTTCCCCGATCCAACATGGAGCAGCGTAAAAGTGAATTGCTTGAGCAGCGTGCGGAGGATATACCAAAGCGCTCTGTTCCGGACGGGGTTTGTTTTCTTATGGCGACCGTCGACGTTCAGGCGGGGCGCAACCGGCGTTTTGTTGTTCAGATTACTGGTTACGGCAGCATGGGAGAGCGCTGGCTGGTGGACCGCTACAACATCCGGCAGTCGATGCGCCATGACGCCAATGGTGAGAGCCAGCAGATTGACCCGGCAAGCTATCCGGAAGACTGGGATTTATTGCTGACCGATGCGTTTAACAAAGCCTGGCCATTGGCATCGGATCCGACCCGGTGTATGCGGCTGATGGCGATGGCCGTTGACTCCGGCGGTGAGGATGGTGTGACCGACAACGCTTATAAATTCTGGCGTAAGTGCCGTCGGGAGGGACTAGGAAAACAGGTTTATCTGTTCAAAGGCGACAGTGTCCGCCGATCAAAACTCATCTCCAGAACCTTTCCTGATAATACCGGACGCTCAAGTCGACGAGCACAGGCTTCTGGTGATGTCCCGCTTTACCTGCTCCAGACCGATGCTCTGAAAGACAGGGTGAACAACGCTTTGTGGCGTGATTCACCTGGCCCTGGCTATGTGCATTTCCCTGACTGGCTCGGCAGCTGGTTTTACGATGAACTGACCTATGAGGAGCGTTCGACCGATGGTAAATGGAGTAAGCCGGGACGTGGTGCAAATGAAGCATTTGACCTGCTGGTCTACGCTGATGCGCTCGCCATCCTCCACGGCTACGAGAAAATCAAATGGCCCGCTGCTCCTGAGTGGGCGAGGCGGGAAACCTGGCTGGAGAACGCGCCGCCGGAAGCTGGCGAAGCGTCATCCCAGGCACCAGAACCAGTACCCGCCAAAAAACGGAAGCGGAAAAAGCCCGTAACCGATGATGCTAACCCTTGGAGTACTTCAGGAGGATGGTTGTGAACCGTGTTGATATTGAAGCCATGATCCAGCGTTATACCGAAGCCGAAATGGCGGTGTTGGATGGCAAAACTATCCGTTTCAATGGGCAGGAAATGACGATGGAGAACCTGTCGGAAATCCGTAAAGGGCGGCAGGAGTGGGAGCGTCGTCTCTCATCTCTTATTTCTCATCGCCGAGGGCGACCCGGTTACCGACTGGCGAGGTTTAAATGAGCCTTTTAGATGATGCGATTGGTGTCTTTTCGCCTGGCTGGAAAGCTGCCCGTCTGCAGGCGCGCGCGAAAATCAGGGCATATGAAGCCGTTACCCCGACCAGAACGCACAAAGGGCGCCGTGAAAACCGTTCGGCAGATCAGCTCAGCAAAATGGGGGCTGTATCACTGCGGGAGCAGGCCCGGTGGCTCGATAACAACCATGATCTGGTGATTGGGGTGTTCGATAAGCTTGAAGAACGGGTGGTGGGTAAAGCCGGAATTATTGTTGAACCCCATCCCAAACTGATGAACGGTCAAATCGCCAAAAAGCTGGCCGATCAGATCCGTAATAAATGGGCAGAATGGTCTGTCAGGCCAGATGTCACAAACCAGTTTACCCGTCCGATGCTTGAGCGCCTGATGTTGCGTACCTGGCTGCGGGATGGCGAAGTGTTTGCCCAGCTTGTCAGTGGAACCGGGAATGGTCTTACGCCAGCAGCCGGTATTCCTTTCTGGCTTGAAGCGCTTGAACCCGATTTTATTCCCATGAATAGCGATGCTGCCAGCCAGCTTAATCAGGGAGTATTTGTCGACAACTGGGGCAGACCAAGGAAATATCAGGTTTATAAAAGCCTGCCCGTTTCAGGCCGTCAGCTTGATACCAAAGAAGTGGATGCGGAAAACATGCTGCATCTTAAATTTGTCCGCCGTCTGCACCAGACCCGGGGCGTATCGATGCTGTCTGGCGTACTGATGCGCCTCAGCGCACTCAAAGAATATGAAGACGCCGAGCTCACCGCCGCACGTATTGCTGCCGCGCTGGGCATGTACATCAAAAAGGGGGACGGGCAAAGCTTCGAAGAGAGTAACAGTTCTTCCGACGATGATGATCGGGAAGTGATGATTCAGCCAGGCATCATTTATGACGATCTTAAGCCTGGTGAAGATATCGGCATGGTGAAATCTGACCGACCCAATCCTAACCTTGAAACCTTCCGTAATGGGCAACTTCGCGCTGTCGCAGCCGGCAGTCGACTCAGCTTTTCAAGCACAGCCAGAAACTACAACGGCACCTATAGCGCGCAGCGGCAGGAACTGGTGGAATCAACAGACGGTTATCTCATTTTGCAGGACTGGTTTATTGGCGCGGTGACCCGGCCAATGTACCGCGCCTGGCTGAAAATGGCGGTGGCCGCCGGCGAGATTAAATTGCCCCGCGGTCTGGATATGGAGTCGCTGTACTCGGCAGTTTATTCCGGCCCTGTTATGCCGTGGATCGATCCGGTTAAAGAGGCCAACGCCTGGAAGTTACAGATCCGGGGCGGAGCGGCAACGGAATCCGACTGGGTCCGCGCCAGCGGACGTAACCCGAACGATGTGAAGGCGCGACGGAAGGCAGAAATCGACGAAAACAAAGAGATGGGGCTGGTGTTTGACACTGACCCTGCCAATGACAAAGGAGGCACAAGTGCCGAAGCCAAAGAACCGGGCGCATCACCGTCCGAAAGCCAGCGCAAAAAGTAATTCCTGGTTCCGTATGCAGGCCAGCGCCGACAACGAAGCGGATATTTATATCTACGACGAGATCGGCTACTGGGGGGTGACGGCGCGCCAGTTTGTGAATGACCTGAAGGCGCTGGGCGACATTACCCATATCAACCTTCATATCAATTCGCCCGGTGGCGATGTCTTTGATGGCATCGCCATTTTTAATGCCCTGAAGCATCACGGCGCAGCGATCACCGTTCACATCGATGGTCTGGCAGCTTCAATGGCTTCGGTGATTGCGATGGTTGGCAACCCGGTCATTATGCCGGAAAACACCATGATGATGATCCACAAACCATGGGGATTCGCAGGTGGTGATGCCAACGATATGCGGGATTATGCCGATCTGCTGGATAAGGTTGAGTCTGTCCTGATCCCGGCGTACGCGGAGAAAACAGGAAAAACGACCGAGGAAATCGCCACCATGCTGGACGATGAAACCTGGATGGATGGTAAAGAATGCCTGGCGCATGGCTTTGCCGATCAGGTCACTACATCTCTGCAGGCGATGGCCTGTATTCAATCAAAACGTATCGAGGACTTTGAAAAGATGCCAAACAGCATTCGTAACATGATCACCCCGCCGCGCAATACTACCCAGCGCGAACCGCAGCAACCGCAACCACAGGTGGCGACAACGACGATCCCTGCGCCAGCGTCAACTTCTGATGAAGCCACTATCCGTGCACAGGTGCTTGCCGAGCAAAAGAACCGTGTTACCGCGATTAACGATCTCTTTGCGATGTTCGGCGGCAAGCATCATGAGTTGCAGAATAAATGCATCGCGGATCCGGAATGCACCGTTGCACAGGCTAAAGATGAACTGCTGGCAGCGCTGGGCAAAAATGCAACCCCGTCGAATAAAACCACGGATGCGCATATTTACGCCGGGAACGGTAACTTTGTTGGCGATGGAGTTCGCCAGGCACTGATGGCGCGCGCGGGCTTTGAGAGCCTGGAGCGGGACAACGTCTATAACGGCATGACGCTGCGCGAATATGCCCGTATGGCGTTGACCGAGCGCGGCATCGGCGTTTCCAGCTATAACCCGATGCAGATGGTCGGTATGGCACTGACGCACAGCACGTCTGACTTCGGCAATATCCTGCTCGACGTTGCTAATAAAGCGTTGCTTCAGGGCTGGGAGGAAGCGGCAGAAACTTTTGAGCAGTGGACCAAGAAAGGCCAGTTGTCTGACTTTAAAACGGCGCATCGTGTCGGCCTGGGTGGTTTCTCCTCCCTGCGTCAGGTACGCGAGGGGGCTGAATATAAGTATGTGACCACCAAAGATAAAGGTGAAAGCATCGCGCTGGCCACCTACGGTGAAATCTTCTCTATTACCCGTCAGGCTATCATCAACGACGATCTGAATCAGTTAACCGATGTACCTATGAAGATGGGGCGCGCGGCAAAAGGGACGATTGGCGATCTGGTATATGCCGTTCTTACCGAAAACGCGAAATTGGCTGATGACAAGCCGCTGTTCCATGCTGATCACGGCAATATTTCCGCAGGCGCGATTTCTGTAGCCAGCCTTGATGAAGCGCGCAAGATGATGCGCCTTCAGAAAGAGGGAGAGCGTCCCCTGAATATTCGCCCGGCATTCATACTGGTGCCAGTCGCCCTCGAAACCCTGGCAAACCAGACGATCAAGTCTGCCAGTGTGAAAGGGGCGGATATCAACGCCGGTATCATGAACCCAATTCAGAACTTTGCTGAAGTTATCGCGGAGCCACGTCTTGACGCCAAAGACACCAGCGCCTGGTATCTGGCCGCGTCTAAGGGCACGGACACCATCGAAGTGGCTTACCTGAACGGCGTTGATACTCCGTATATCGACCAGCAGGAAGGCTTCACGACCGACGGCATTGCGACCAAGGTGCGCATCGATGCTGGTGTTTCCCCTCTGGATTATCGTGGACTGGCGAAATCTACCGGGAAATAATTCCTTCCACTCAAGCAGCACATCACAGCCCATCAGGGCTTTTTTTGTATCTGAATTCGGCCCCAACAGGGGCTGGATGGAGACTGAATTTATGGCGAAGAATTTTGTACAGCATGGCAAAACTATTGAGATTGCCAACACGGGCAGCGTTGCGATCCTGAGTGGTTCGCCGGTGCTGGTGGGGAAAGTCGTGGCGATTGCCATTACTGATATTCCGGCAGGCCAGGCGGGGGACGGTTTTGCCGAAGGGGTTTTCCTGCTGCCCAAGCTGACTACCGATGCGATCACCATCGGTGAGCAGGTTCATATCAAAGATGGCAAAGTGCAGAACGACGCGACAGGTGCCGAGCTGGCCGGGGTAGCCTGGGAAGATGCTGCTGCCAGTTCCGCAATTGTAGCCGTGAAAATCAATGCCTAATCCCTTTGACAGACTTGTCAGCCGCATGGATGCGGCCACGGTAAACAAAATGGGCAAGCCAGCGACCATCAACGGGGAGCCCATGATTGTTATTCCGGCTGAGTTTCTGGAAGAAATGGGGCCTTTGAGCGGAACAGGGCGGTCACTGGTGGTGTTTACTGCAGGATACAGGCCGCGCCGTAATGACGTGGTGATTTTTGAAGGGGAGGAATTCCATCTTACCCGCCACGAACGCTTTAACAGCAAGCCACGCATCTTTATCGAATAGGAGGGGGGGATGTCGGTTAAAGGCCTGGAAAGGGCTATTCAGAATCTCAACAGCCTCAGCCGGTTAATCGTTCCTGAGGCCACCGCGAAAGCACTTAACCGTGTGGCCAGCAGAACGATAAGTCAGGGCAGCAAAACTGTAGCGAAAGAAACAAAAGTTGATAATAACCGGAAAACGGGGCTTCCGGTTCGTCTGGTCCGGCAGCGTTCCCGTTTACGCAAGGCCCGCCACGATCGTCCGGTCGCGTCGATAAAAATCAACCGCGGTAACCTTCCCGCGATAAAGCTCGGTACTGCTCGCGTCCGGCTGTCGCGTAAAAAAGGTGCCAGAAACGGATCGGGCAGCGTCCTTAAAATCGGACCCTATACCTTTCGCAATGCGTTTATTCAACAACTGGCGAACGGTCGCTGGCAGGTCATGCGGCGCGTAGGTAAAGCCCGTTATCCGATTGATGTGGTCAAAGTTCCTCTTGAGACACCGCTAACCTTGGCATTCACCTCTATTTCAAAGCGCCTTATTGAAAGCGATATGCCCAAAGAACTTTCCGCAGCACTGAAAAATCAACTGAGGATCCACCTGAAGCGATGAACAGACACAGCGCAATTCGTGCAGCCATTCTGGCGAAACTGAAAGCTGATATCACCGATACCGTCACCTGGTTTGACGGGCGTCCCGTATTTCTGGAGGAGCAGGATCTGCCTGCGGTGGCGGTGTATATCTCAGATGCAGAGTACACCGGTGATTCGCTCGATGAAGATTCGTGGCAGGCGGTCATCCACATCGAGGTATTTCTTAAAGCCTCCAGCCCCGACAGCGCGCTCGATTCCTGGATGGAAGAGAAAGTTTATCCGGCAATGGCCTTCATCCCGGGTCTGACCGATCTGGTCGAGACGTTCACCCCGCAGGGTTATGACTACCAGCGGGATGATGAAATGGCCACGTGGGGTTCAGTAGATTTAACGTACTTAATCACTTATTCAATTTAAGAGGTTCTTATGCCTACTCCAAATCCGCTGGCACCCGTGAAAGGCGCCGGTACCACACTCTGGCTGTACACCGGAACGGGTAACGCTTTCGCAAATCCACTCTCGGATATCGACTGGAACCGTCTGGCGAAAATTAAAGAGCTGACGCCGGGTGAAATGACCGCCGAATCGTATGACGACACCTACCTTGATGATGAGGACGCCGACTGGAACGCGACCGCTCAGGGGGCAAAATCGGCAGGTGATACATCACTTACGCTTGCCTGGAAGCCGGGAGAACAGGGACAGAAAGAACTGGTCACCTGGTTTAACGATGGTTCTGTCCGGGTGTACAAGATTAAATATCCGAATGGTACCGTCGACGTTTTCCGCGGCTGGTGCAGCAGCCTGGGTAAAGCTATCCCGGCAAAAGAGGTTATTACCCGCACAGCGAAAATCACCAATACCGGCAAGCCAGAACTGGCTGAAGAAAGTGGTTCTGCGCCCATTGCTGTTACAGGCGTTACGCTGGATAAATCCACGGCAAGCGTCGCCGTTGCGGCGACCACCATGCTTAATGTGACGGTTAATCCTGCCAGTGCATCGGATCCTTCGTTCCGGGTTGCCACATCTGATGGGACCAAAGCGACCGTATCTGTAAGCGGCAGCACGATCACCGTAACGGGCGTGGCAGTCGGTACCGCAGACATCATTGTCATGACCAGCGACGGCAATTTCGTTGCAGTCTGCAAAGTCACTGTCACCGCTTCCTGAGGAGGGGGATATGTTCCTCAAAAAAGAACCATTTAACTACCTTGGTGAATCCACCACGCTGAATGAACTGTCAGCGCTTCAGCGTATTGAGTATCTTGAATTTCTGGCAACGGAAGAAAAGACACTCGGTCATGAAAGCGACATCATCAGCGATCAGGAAATGACTGCCCGTCTGGTGGGTTCAAACATCCGCTGTGGAGCGCGCGTGATCGCACTTTCTCTCTGGCATAACGATCCAGCAGGTCCCGACGAAGAAGCGCTGTACCAGCAGGTTCTCAAAGGCTGGCCGCCCGAAGCGATCGGCAAGGCTGAAATGCAGGTTAAGTTGCTCTCCGGCATGCTCGTTCCCGTTGAGGATGGCAACGATGCCGATCCGGATGCCCCACTGGAGGTCGAAGGCGCGGAAGAAGTTACGGCGGAAAAGCCCTTGCCAGCGAGCTGAAATTTGTCCTGAATCTGGCGCGCGAGTTCGAGCGACCCGACTGGCGCGCCATGCTGGCTGGAATGACTTCCGGTGAACTGGGCGACTGGCACCATTTCTATCGGGATCATTATTTTCAGGACGCGCAGCTCGATGCGCATTTTTCCGGGCTGCTTTATTCCATCTCTTCTCTTTTCTTCCGCGATCCGGAACTTACCCCCGCGCATTTCAGCCTGCTTTCTCCTTCCGGTAGCGTCATCAGCGATGATGAACCGGATGATGACACGCTGATGGCCGCAGCTGAGGGGATAACAGGAGGTATCCGATATGGCCCAGCAGATTAGCGATCTGGTCATTAACCTTGATGTCGACAGCGCCACGTTCAGCGAGCAGGTTGCCCGTATAAAGGGCCAGCTCACAGGGATGGCTGATGAGTCTGATAAAGCCCAGACGCGAATGCAGCGCGCCTCAGATCGACAGGTTGCAGCATTAAAAAGTGTGGGGGATACAGGTGCTTCTGCTGCGGCGGAAATCAAATCTCGCCAGGCAGACGCCACGGAAGGACTGACTCAAAACTGGCAAAAAGTATCTAAATCCGTTGATGAAACACACCGCCGTGTGTCTGACCTCAGCCAGCGTATGCGTCAGAATGATGGTCAGGCGGCAGAGCTCGCCAGACGGCAGGATGAACTTGCTGCATCTTTTTTTCGCCAGATAGACAGTGTTCGCCAGTTGAACGGGGAAACACAATCTCTCGCTAATGTGCAGGCACGTTTTCGTGCCGCAAGGGCGCAGGGAAATATTACCCAGCAGGATTACCTTGCGTTGATATCTCATACGACAGCCCGACAGAAAGAGCTTCAGATTGTCGAAGAGAAGGCAGGGATTGCACGGGCACGTTTTCTCCGTCAACTGAAGTCTCAGGTTGTAGAACAAAAGCTCTCCGGTACCGAACTGCTGCGAATGAAGGCTGCACAGGTTGGGGCCAGCGATGCCGCGGAAGTTTATATCCGTAAGCTCGAAGCGGCTAAAGTGGCCACACATGGGCTGGGTCTGCAAAGTGCTGCAGCGCGTCGGGAACTGGGCGTGCTAATGGGCGAAGTCATGCGCGGTAATTTTGGTGCCCTTCGTGGTTCCGGTATTACGCTGGCCAACCGTGCCGGATGGATAGACCAGCTGATGACTTTACGCGGGCTGGGCATGGCCGGCATGGTTGGTGGTATCGCTGCGGCGGTTGTCGGGCTGGGTAAGGCCTGGTATGACGGTAGCAAAGAGTCTGAGGAATTTAATAAACAGCTAATACTGACCGGGAATTATGCCGGTAAAACATCCGGTCAACTGCAGGCGCTGGCGCGTTCGCTGGCAGGTAATGGCATCACGCAGCATGCAGTTGCAGATGTGCTGGCGCAGGTCGTTGGAAGCGGTGCGTTTAGCGGTAATGACGTCAGCATGGTCAGCAATGTAGCCGCCAGGCTGCAGCAGGCAACAGGGCAGGCTGTCGATGAAACCATAAATCAGTTTAAACGCCTGAAGGATGATCCGGTTAACGCGGTCACGACGCTGAACGATTCCCTGCATTTTCTGACGGCTACCCAGTATGAACAGATTGCCTCAGCTCAGGCGCTGGGGGATTCGCAAAAAGCCGCCGAGCTGGCAATGCGTGCATATTCTGATGCCGTTATACAGCGTGCGGGGGCTGTCGAGGACAATCTTGGCTCTCTCGAAAAAGCCTGGAACTGGGTGAAGAACGCCGCTTCCGGGGCGTGGGATGTGATGCTGGGCGTAGGACGTAATCCTGACACCGCGATGAAGCGCCAGGACTCTTTTGCTGAATGGCAGGCTGCAGAGAAAGAGTACCGCGCGCTGTCCGGCAATCTTAAAGTCGACCCGGATTATGCCGGTAACAACGTACTGCAGAAAGCTGATGCGGAACGGCTGAGAAACGCGCGCCAGCAGGTGGAGCTTAAAAAGCAGGCTTATGATCTGGCTGATCAGCAATATGCCCAGGAAGGACTGACAGCCGCGCGGGAAAAAATGCGGACGGACCAGCAGACTCAGGCAATCCGTAACCAACAGCAGTTTAACCAGTTGGTGGAATCCGGCGCGACGGCGGCAGAAAAGCGGGCTTCAGCAGAGAAAAAACTCAGTCAGCTTATTGAGAAAAACCGCCAGGATGCGAAAGACGGCATCGCCACACTGTGGACTGACAAAGACATTGCTGCGGCGCGGGCCGGGATCGAAAAGCAGTTTAAGGACGCCAAAACCCCCAAAGGCAAAAGCTATTCAACGCCAGCCGGGGACAAAGCAGAGGAAAAGGCGCAGGCCGAACTCCTCACCCTGCAGGCCCAGCTTAAAACGCTCGAGCAACATACCAGCGTAAACGACGTCATAAGCAAACAGCGTCAGGACCTCTGGCAGACTGAAAATCAGTTTACTGTACTGCAGGAGGCCGCAGGGCGTCGCCAGCTTACGGTGCAGGAAAAATCCCTGCTGGCTCACAAGGAAGAAACGCTTGTGTACAAGCGGCAACTGGCCGACCTGGGCGATAAGGTTGCCAGCCAGCAAAAGCTTAACCAGCTTGCCGATCAGGCTGTGAAGTTTGAGCAGCAGCAAAAGGCAGCGAGAGCGGGTATTAAGGAGCAGTCAGAAGGGGTTTCTTCACGCGATGCCGGGCGTGCAGCCACTCTGGAGCGCCTGCGCGAAAGCTACGCCCATAATCCGCAGGCTCAGCAAAAGATTCTGGAAGAGCAAAGAGCGACATTTAAAGATGAAGATGCCCTGCGCGCGAACTGGCTGGCCGGTGCCAAACAGGGCTGGGCTGAATATCAGGATTCAGCGACAAACGTTTTCAGCTCGGTACAACAGATTTCACAGGCAACGTTCAGCGGGCTGGCGGGCCAGCTTACCAGTCTGGTGACAACCGGCAAAGCCAGCTTTAAGGACTTTACCAGTTCGATTCTCAAAATGATTGTGTCCGTAATTAATCAGTTGCTGGTGGCCTACGCCATCCAGAGCGCGATGGGGTGGGTGAGTGGGGGGGCTAAAGCCCCGACGTCAGGCCAGTCTTTTGCGGTACCGTCCTTCCGGCCTCCGGGCTATGACGTGGGTGGTTATACCGGGCATGGTGGCAAATATGAGCCTGCCGGTATTGTTCACCGCGGCGAGTTTGTTTTTACCAAAGAGTCTACCAGCCGTATCGGCGTGGCCAACCTGTACCGGCTTATGCGCGGTTATGCCTCGGGTGGTCTGGTTGGCGGTGGCGGTGCGGTTTCTTCACCGATGGGGGTTAGCGTTTACGCACCCGTCTCAGTCACCACTGCGCAATCCAGTGACCAACAACAGCAGGGCAGAGGCGATGTGCTGACCAGGGCCTATCAAAAGGTGATCGACCGCTCCATCCGCGATGGTATTGCTAAAGAGGTCCGTCCTGGCGGGATTATCTGGAGCGCCAATAAACAGAGGTAACTGATGGCTATAGAACACTTTATCTGGCGGATTCAGGCTGCGAGCCAGCCCACTCTCAGCAGCAAGGATACTGTCAGAACAGCTCAGTTCGGTGATGGATACAAGCAGATTAGTGGGGCAGGGTTGAATGACGAGGTACTTGGATACGCTTTTTCTTTTACTGGTGATCCGGTTACAGCTAGGGAGATTTATGCCTTCCTGAGAAGGCATAAGACCAAATCATTCACATTTTCTCCTCCCGGTGGTGATTTAGCTCTCTGGCGTGTTGTAGCTGACAGCCTTCAGCGAGTCACTCTGAATAAAAAGGTCGAAACTGTTTCGGCAACTTTTGAACAGGCGTTTGCACCATGAGCTTAAACAGTGATTATCAGAAACTTGAGCCGGGCAATGTTGTCCGGCTTTTTGATGTCGATGGCACCGCATTTGGTGTTTCCGACGTTCTCCGCTTCCACGCCCACAATATTGCCCACACTGCCGATGAAATAGCCGCTGCTGGTGGAGATGAAAATAAGCTCCCGGCAAAATCTATCTGGTGGCAAGGGCAGGAATATAAAGCCTGGCCTTGTCAGATAGAGGGTATCGAGACGGCGACCGACGGGACCAGCGCGCAGCCAACGCTCTCGGTCGCTAACCTGGACAGTTCCATTACGGCCTTATGTCTTGCTTATGATGACCTGCTGCAGGCAAAGGTCACCGTTCACGATACGCTGGCACAGTACCTCGATGCGCAAAACTTCCCCGCCGGTAATCCTTCGGCAGACCCGACGCAGGAAAAGCTGAAAGTGTTCTACATTGACGCAAAAAGCGCGGAAACCAACGAGGTGGTGGCGTTTACGTTGTCCAGTCCGATGGACCTACAGGGGCTGATGATCCCGACGCGCCAGCTACATTCGCTTTGTACCTGGTGTATCCGGAACAAATACCGCTCCGGTGATGGATGCGACTATGCCGGGACGCGCTATTTCGACAAGCACAACAACCCGGTTAACGATCCGTCGCTCGATGAATGCCCCGGTACACTCACTGCGTGCAAGTTGCGACATGGCGAGGGGAACGAGTTGCCGTTCGGTGGTTTTCCGGGCACATCCCTGATCAGGAGCTGATATGCGTCAGAAAATTATCGACGCCATTATGGCGCATGCTGCCGCTGAATATCCGCGGGAGAGCTGCGGCGTGGTGGTGCAAAAAAGCAGGGTGCAGCGGTACATTCCCTGCCGTAATCTGGCAACTGATCCGACAGAGCATTTCCACCTGTCACCGGAGGATTACGCCGCTGCCGAAGACTGGGGTACGGTGATTGCCATTGTCCACAGTCACCCGGACGCAACGACACAGCCAAGCGAACTGGATAAAGCGCAATGCGATGCAACGCTCTTACCCTGGCACATCGTGAGCTGGCCGGAGGGGGACCTACGTACCATCCACCCGCGGGGAGAGTTGCCGCTACTGGAGCGCCCGTTTGTGCTCGGTCACTTCGATTGCTGGGGGCTGGTGATGAGTTACTTTAGGCAGACGCATGGTATTGAACTGAAGGATTACCGCGTCGATTATCCCTGGTGGGAGGACAGTTACCCCGAAAACTTCTACCACGATTGCTGGTATGAATGCGGATTTCGTGAATTCAGCGGTGCACCGCAGCCAGGTGACATGGTCATCATGCAGGTCCAGGCTAATAAGTGGAATCACGCAGGAATTCTACTGGAAGGTAACATGCTGTTGCATCACCTATATGGGCACCTCAGCCAGCACGTTCCTTATGGTGGCTACTGGCAGGAACGGACGATGAGGGTACTGCGCTACAGGGATTTAATTAAACCCTATTAGAATGGAGCCTCACTCTTTCTGAAGGGGGCTACCTTGGGATAGTAGAAATAATATTTTCCTTAAATTGGCGCTTTCAGTTTCTATGTTTCTTGCCATTATGGCCGCGGCATCTTTTAGAACTCCCTGAACTTTTTCCTTCTCTTTGTCGTTTAGCTTTGCAAACTCCTCGGGCTCCGTTAGGCCAAGAATGAATTCAATACCCTCCTGTGCTAAAGCCGGTTGAGATATAGCATTTGCAATTATATCCACTATCTCTGAATTCATGGATCTCCCATTGCGCTTTGCTCTCTCAGCTATAACGTCACGCATCCCGTCAGGGAAGCGTAGGTTGAACTTGTCTTGCATTTGGCTGGGGTACTTGCTCATCACATCACCTACAAAGATTTAATAAAATTATTATGGGGCCAACTTGACATCTATCGCAATGGTGTTAACTTAACACTAGGTGTCAACTTGGCCCCAAAAGGAGGGTTTAATGCAAGATTCACTTTATACAGAAAGAAAGAATATTAAACGTAACCTTCGCCTACCAGCGAGATTAGACCAGGAAATTAGGAGATTGGCGGAAATGGACTGCATTTCACTGAACTCCGCGATTGTTCGTTTATTGGCAAAAGGAGTAAGGGAAGAGGTAGAAAATGGTCGTTAAAAGTAGCGAAGCCCAGAAGTGCGCTAAGGAAGGTGCGAATAAGTAGGTCATTTCTTCCCAAGCTGACTCGCTGATTAAAATTTCGCGGATCTGGGCCGATTTTTTTCCCGCAAACACATCGAATCAGCCTATTTAGGCTATTTTTTCCACCATTTCTGGCGTTATTTCCGGTTTTTACTGAGATCTCTCCCACTGACGTATCATTTGGTCCACCCGAAACAGGTTGGCCAGGGTGAATAACATCGCCAGTTGGTTATCGTTTTTCAGCAGCCCCTTGTATCTGGCTTTCACGAAGCCGAACTGCCGCTTGATGATGCGAAACGGGTGCTCCCCCCTGGCACGGATGCTGGCTTTCATGTATTCGATGTTGATGGCCGTTTTGTTCTTGCGCGGATGCTGCTTCAAGGTTTTTACCCTGCCGGGACGCTCGGCGATCAGCCAGTCCACATCCACCTCGGCCAGCTCCTCGCGCTGTGGCGCTCCTTGGTAGCCGGCATCGGCTGAGACAAATTGCTCCTCTCCATGAAGCAGATTACCCAGCTGATTGAGGTCATGCTCGTTGGCCGCGGTGGTGACCAGGCTGTGGGTCAGGCCACTCTTGGCATCGACACCAATGTGGGCCTTCATGCCAAAGTGCCACTGATTGCCTTTCTTGGTCTGATGCATCTCCGGATCGCGTTGCTGCTCTTTGTTCTTGGTAGAGCTGGGTGCCTCAATGATGGTGGCATCCACCAAAGTGCCTTGGGTCATCATGACGCCTGCTTCGGCCAGCCAGCGATTGATGGTCTTGAACAATTGACGGGCCAGTTGATGCTGCTCGAGCAGGTGGCGGAAATTCATGATGGTGGTGCGATCCGGCAGGGCGCTATCCAGGGATAATCGGGCAAACAGGCGCATGGAGGCGATTTCGTACAGGGCATCTTCCATGGCACCGTCGCTCAGGTTGTACCAATGCTGCATGCAGTGAATACGCAGCATGGTCTCCAGCGGATAGGGCCGTCGGCCATTGCCCGCCTTGGGATAAAACGGCTCGATGACAGCGGTCATATTCTGCCATGGCAGAATCTGCTCCATGCGGGAGAGGAAAATCTCTTTTCGGGTCTGACGGCGCTTAGTGCTGAATTCACTATCGGCGAAGGTGAGTTGATGGCTCATGATGTCCCTCTGGGATGCGCTCCGGATGAATATGATGATCTCATATCAGGAACTTGTTCGCACCTTCCCTAACCAAGAGTTAACCCGCTTCGGCGGGTTTTTTATGGTGATAATATGAAAGAAGTAATGACAAAAATACAGCTTGGTGGAGTGTTAGGAAAGACCTTCGGTAGAACCCATCAACGACTGATAGCGCGAACTGGTGAAGCTGCTATTGCTCTAAGTAAAACAATACCCGGTTTCGAAAGTTTCATGATCAGCAGTAAACGTCGCGGATTAACTTTTGCGGTGTTTAGAGGAAAAAGGAATATCGCTGCAGATGAGATGGGTTTTCCCTCTGAAGGCGACGTAGTAAGGATCATGCCTGTAATTATTGGCAGTAAACGAGCTGGTCTTTTTCAGACTATATTAGGAGCTGTTTTGATAACAGCTGCTGTCTTTGTTTCTGGCGGTATTGGCGCTGCGTTCGCTGCTGGAGGCTTGACGGGGTTTGCCGCAGCCACTGGTGCTTCGTTGGTCCTCGGCGGGGTTATTCAGCTTCTTTCTCCGCAGCCTTCCGGCATAGCCAGCAAACAAGGTGCAGACAACCGGGCTTCGTATGCGTTTGGTGGAGTAACAAATACAGCGGCGCAGGGATATCCCGTTCCTCTTGGATATGGTAAGCGTCGAATTGGTGGGGCGATTATTTCTGCCGGAATATACGTCGAAGATCAGCAATAACCAAAATAATCTTCCTTTCAGGCTACCAGATGGTGGCTTTTTTTATGGGCGCAATATGGCTACAACAACCCAGATTAAAGGCCGCAAGGGCGGCAGTTCCAGTTCCCGAACCCCTACCGAACAGCCTGATGATCTGCAATCTGTAGCGAAGGCTAAAATCCTCGTTGCGCTTGGGGAAGGGGAATTTGCAGGGCAATTAACCGGAAAAAATATCTACCTGGACGGCACTGCGTTGGAAAACTTCGACGGCTCCCAAAACTTTAGCGGCGTAACGTGGGAGTTTCGCGCGGGAACGCAGGCACAAAATTACATTCAGGGCATTCCCGGTACCGAAAACGAAATCAATGTTGGAACTGAAGTATCAAGCGCTACTGCCTGGACGCGCACCTTCACCAACACCCAACTATCAGCCGTTCGCCTCCGACTGAAATGGCCTTCACTGTTTAAGCAGGAGGACAACGGCGATCTGGTAGGGTATTCCGTCAATTATGCGATAGACCTACAGACTGATGGTGGGACCTGGCAAACCGTTCTTAATACTAGCGTAACCGGCAAAACGACGTCTGGTTATGAGCGCAGCCACCGTATTGATTTACCGCAGGCTGGCAGTACCTGGACAATCCGACTGCGTAAGATTACTGCTGACGCAAACAGCGCCAAGATCGGCGACACAATGACACTGCAGAGCTTCACGGAGGTAATTGACGCCAAATTGCGTTATCCAAATACCGCTTTGTTGTACATCGAATTTGACTCAAGCCAGTTCAATGGCTCTATCCCACAGATTTCTTGCGAGCCAAAAATGCGCGTGATCCGTGTACCGGATAATTACGACCCTGAAACAAGGGCTTACAGCGGTACATGGCAGGGGGTGTTTAAATGGGCATGGACCGATAACCCGGCGTGGATTTTTTACGATCTGGTGGTGTCAGACCGCTTTGGTCTCGGTCATCGGCTCACTGCGGCGAACATCGATAAGTGGACGCTGTATCAGGTGGCCCAGTATTGCGATCAGCCAGTTCCGGACGGTAAAGGTGGCAGTGGTACCGAACCTCGCTATACCTGCAACGTGTACGTTCAGGACCGAAACGACGCCTACACGGTCCTGCGTGATTTTGCCGCTATATTCCGTGGCATGACCTACTGGGGCGGTGATCAGATTGTGGCCCTGGCTGACATGCCGCGCGATGTTGATTACAGCTACACGCGTGCTAACGTTGTTGACGGTCGCTTCACCTATTCGAGCAGCACTTCGAAAACGCGCTATACCACAGCGCTTGTGTCATGGTCAGATCCCGGCAATGCTTACGCCGACGCTATGGAACCTGTATTTGAGCAGTCGCTGGTGGCACGGTATGACTTCAACCAGCTGGAAATGACAGCCATCGGCTGCACCCGGCAGTCAGAAGCGAACCGAAAGGGGCGCTGGGGTATTCTCACCAACAACAAGGATCGTATTGTTTCATTTGATGTTGGCCTGGACGGAAACATTCCGCAACCGGGATACATCATCGCCGTGTCAGACGAGCTTCTGTCCGGCAAAGTTATGGGCGGCCGCATCAGTGCTGTTAACGGTCGCGTGATTAAACTTGACCGCGTAGCTGATGCATCAGCAGGCGATCGCCTTATTCTCAATCTTCCCTCCGGTGCGTCACAGAGCAGAACTATTCAGGCGATTAACGGGGAATCAGTCACAGTCACCACGGCATACAGTGAGACACCACAGGCCGAAGCTGTATGGGTGGTTGAGTCAGATGAACTCTACGCCCAGCAGTATCGTGTTGTCAGTGTCTCCGATAACAATGATGGTACCTTCTCGATTACCGGCGCATGGCACGACCCGGATAAATATGCCCGTATCGATACCGGAGCCATCATTGACCAGCGGCCGGTGAGTGTGATCCCGCCGGGTAACCAGTCGCCGCCGGCTAACATTGTGATCAGCTCGTTTTCAGTGGTGCAGCAGAATATCAGCGTCGAAACCATGCGTGTGAGCTGGGACCAGGCGCAGAATGCCATCGCCTACGAGGCACAGTGGCGCCGCAATGATGGTAACTGGGTAAACGTGCCGCGCAGCTCCACCAACTCATTTGATGTATCGGGTATTTATGCAGGGCGCTACCTCGTGCGTGTGCGTGCCATTAATGCCGCTGAAATTTCCTCTGGCTGGGGCTATTCCGAAGAAAAAACGCTGACGGGTAAGGTGGGAAATCCACCGAAACCTGTCGGCTTTGCGACAACGCCGATCAACTGGGGGATTCGCCTGAACTGGGGATTCCCGGCTAACACCGGGGACACGCTGAAAACGGAAATTCAGTACACCGCGAACAGTGATTTCTCGAATCCTCTGTTGCTGTCGGATGTGCCTTATCCGTCTGCCGAATACACCCAACTGGGGTTAAAAGCGGGGCAAGAGTTCTGGTACCGCGCGCAACTGGTAGACAGAACGGGTAATGAATCAGGCTGGACCGACTGGGTTCGTGGTGAATCTAATGCGAATGCTGACGACTACCTGGGCGATATTGCTGATGACTTCCTGACATCTGCCGACGGTGACCGCCTGACTGGCGACATTGATACCAATCTCGAAGCCGCATTGCAGAACGCGCTGGCCAACCATGCAACCGTGGAACACCAGTGGGCGCAGTACGGCGAGGTACGCGCGGATATTCTGGTGGTTAAAACGACCATTGCGCAGGTCGATAAGGCCATGGCTGAAATGTCGACGCAGGTGCAGGCGCAGTTCAATGATGTGACTGCCGCGCTGGAAGATAAGCTCACCGCAGTGGTTGATGCGACCGGGGCATCTGCAATTTACACCCTTAAAACCGGAGTTCGAATAAACGGTGTGATGTATAACGCCGGGATGTCGATCGCGGTGCTGGCGGAAGCGGGTAAGCCGGTAGTCACCCGCGTCGGATTTAACGCTAATCAGTTCGTCCTGATGAGTGGTAGTGGCAACACGCAATATTCACCGTTTGCGGTGGTCAATGGTCAGGTATTTATCAGCGATGCGTTTATTCAGGATGGCAGCATTACCAATGCCAAAATTGGTAATTTTATCCAGTCGAATAACTTCGTTGCGGGTTCAGCAGGCTGGCGCATTGATAAAAATGGAAACGCTGAATTACATGGCAAACTTTACGCTGACAGTGGCCAGTTTGCATTTAATGGCACCAATAACACTGTCGTCATCAACGGGAATGGGCTGACGGTCAATTTGTCCGGTGGTGGTCGGGTTGTAGTCGGGAGGTGGTGATATGCCGGAGGGGATATTAATCGACTATAACGATGGACGTCCGGTGATGGCAATTACTGCGGGGCTGCGAGCCCCGAGTTTTTGTACATCGTTCTCGGGCTGGTCATCCCAGTTCATGCAGTATCCGGTCAATACGCCACTTGTTGCAGGTTCACAGGTTATCGTGGTGCCAACCAACCCCATTTACATCTATTCCTATGCTGAATTTGATGTGGCCATTATGACCGGCGTCACCCGCAACGGTAATTCCGGGGTAATCATCGGGGCTGAGACAATCGGAGGGAAAAGCATTGTCCCCGACTGGTCAGGCTACGTTATGGAGCTGCTCCCTGCGGCGACGTATAACGAAGGATTACTGGTTTCAAACTCGACTGACTTCACCGCCATATCTAATCAGGCTGCGCTGATGACCTGCGCCTGGTCGGGACGCATTATGGTTAACGGCAGCGCGCCGCTTCCGGTCAGCGGTATTCCTTTTGGCAAATGGGATAACCCGAATGTGTCGGTGGGGTTTGACGGCGGCAGTATCATCGTGCGCGACATTTCCTACACAGGGCGGGATGACGTGGCCGGCACGGCGACGATTGACCTGGTGATATTCAATCAGACCGCACCTGTCGGTGGCGACGGTATCACGATGACCAACGCCGCAGGCCAGGTGACATTCTCCACGCTGAAACGCCCCTTTGTATATGACCGACAAATCCAGATCACCGATGCCTTCCAGGATATAGGCGGCGGGTTCTGCCAGATAGTCTATACCGGCGTGCAGGTGCGTATGAGTGGTGGATGGGGAAATATCAGAACCAAAGGCGTGGTCATGTCTGGCGGCAGCGTCAGGTCAGCCTACAACAAAGTGTTTGCAAACCGTAATTCCGGTTCATGGGATATGACCCGAAACAGAAATATCGCCATGCCCATTCTTATTATTCCTAACATGTACTGAGGAAAAACTATGTCAGCAGGAACCTTAACCCTGACGAATAACTCTGCTGCGGTCGCTGGCAGCGGGACCGCGTTTACCACCGAGGTGGCGGCCGGAGATTTTATTGTTGTTACGGTCGGTGGTGTTCCCTATACGCTTCCGGTTAAGTCCGTGGAAAGTGGTACAGCGTTGATGCTGGTCAGCAATTACACCGGGCCAACCCAATCTGGCGCGGCCTGGTCAGCTGTTCCTCGTATGGCGCTGAATATGGTTACCGCGGCGCTGGTGGCTCAAAGCGCGGAGGCACTGCGCGGACTGAACTACGACAAACAGAACTGGCAACTGTTATTCTCTGCGAACGGCAATATTACTGTCAGGCTTTCTGACAATTCGGAGTTTACCGGACCATCATGGAAAAGCATTATTGAGCAGGTCAATAATGCGTTGTTGAAAAGCCAGGCCCTGGCCGATCTGCCTGATAAAAATGCGGCCCGCGATAATCTCACTTTGGGAAACTCTCAGGATGTTACATTCGGTAGTGTTCTTGGCTCCCGTGGCGTCAATTCTGTGGCGGGTGGGTCGGGTACAGGCGTCAAAAGCACTGCAGGCGTCAAGAAGGATATTTTACTGACGTCAAATAACGTTGATGGTGAACAGGGCTGGATGATGAACCAGTTGCAGGGATGGATGGGGAATTCGTTCTACCAGTTTGGAGGGATACGAGGCGCGGGAAATTATCTGGATGCCATTGCTTTAATCACAAGTAGTTTTGGATCAGGCGCAGTCACATACCGTTTCAACTTTCTTTCTGGTTATGGCGGAGTAATACAATCGCCGCGCGGTTTCTGGGGGGAGTGCCGACAGGGGGGGTGGGGGGATGTTGATGGTCCCTGGACCGCACCTTACTGGTCATCCATTATTGGTGGAAATGACGGTGGCTGGGCTCCAATCGTTTCTGGTGGATCTGCATCATCGGGTGGGTGGAGTACCCGTCTGTCACTTGGGCTCATTTCTAATGGCGCCAATGGCTGGCCTCATGGTGTCCTACATTTTATGGGCGATGCCAGATATCACAGGATGTTCAGATTCAATCCTCAGTCTGGTGACATTACTACTGACGTATGGAACGAATCCGGGTCAAACTGGCAGGGATCGTACGTGTTCGCCAAGAATGCGACGTCAGACCGCGATCTCAAAGAAGATATTCAATATCGGGACGGGAAAGACAGTTTCGACCGTGTCATGCAGTGGTTGCCGACCATGTTTAAGTATAAGGGGTCGGATACACAGCGTTTTGGCCTTATTGCCCAGGATCTGACTAAAGTTGATCCGCAGTACGTAAAGATAGTGCCTGGTGGACCTATTTTTGAGGACGTTGTTGGTGTGGATGAGTCCGATAACGAATATGTTGACCATCAGATTGAGGTTGGTCTCAAAGACGATACCCTTGCCCTTGATAATAATGTCATTATGGCCGATATGGCATGCGCTATGGTTTATATGGGCAGAGCGATGAAGGAACAGATGTCTGAACTCAATTCCCTGAAGAATGTGATTGAGACGCTGAAAGGTAGCCAGCAAAATTGACGGTTGCCGCAACCACGCCGTATGCAAGAGCATGATTGCGGCCGACTGGCGAACGTTCGATAGTGCGAGTATTGAATGATTGCCAGTCACGGCGGATTGTACTTAAGTAATATGACGGTTCAAGGCGTTTAATCTGAAACCAGCCACATATCAGCCTCTTCAAACATTTCCTGAACAGTACGGCTTATCTGTTCCTTTTCATGCTTGCTGGCGTCAGTGTTGATCGCCGGCAATGTCATCATCGGTTTTACCCGGACATCAGCATCCGGAAAAATCCGGTGAACCCTCTTACTCAATTCGCCCAGAATGATATCTTTTGCACCAGGCAGACCATCAAAATTCCTTTTGTCATAAACGAGTTCCACGAACATTGATTATTACTCCTTTACTGGATGGATATACAGTATTTATACTGTGTTTTTACCCGGTATTCAAGAGAGGGCATAAACATGGGCTTTCCTTCACCTGCGGCAGATTATGTTGAAACACGAATCTCCCTCGATCAGCAACTAATCAGCCAGCCCGCAGCGACTTATTTCATGCGGGCATCGCGTTCACATTTCAGGGAAGGAATACTCCAGGGGGCGTTGCTTGTTGTGGATGCATCACTTACTGCCTGCGATGGTTCACTACTGATATGTGCAATAGACGGGGAATTCAGGATCAAGCGATACCGAACTCACCCTCAGCCCCACCTGATAAATCTGGAAAACGGGAGAAGGGAGGCGCTGCCAGTAGATGATGGCGGTTACAGTTCTGCACCCGCTATATTCGGGGTGATCACGTACATCATTAATGATGCCAGGAACGCGGAGTTTGATGACTGCCCGGTTATGTGAATAGCTGAAACTTTACGGTAAAGCCGATGTTTTGTGTCGGGGTTTTTCCCCGATTATTCCCCATAGCTTCCCCGTTCAGAAAACAGGCACAAAAAAACCAGCCGTAACAGGCTGGTTCTTAGAGGATTTTTGGTCGGCACGAGAGGATTTGAACCTCCGACCCCCGACACCCCATGACGGTGCGCTACCAGGCTGCGCTACGTGCCGACGCTATGGCTGCTAATACTACTGCTTTCCGCTGCGAATGCAAGGGGAAGCATCGCTAAGTGATTTATAATTAATCAGTTAGCAATAAATCGTTTCTCATCCGTCAGAACCTGTAGCAGCAGGCTTAGCTGCGGTTTCTGATCTTTTATTTTTTCGCCGCGTAAATCATAGGTCTGATAATTACCGTTGTTGTTCAGCACCAGCGTCATCTCTGGCGTGGTAACGGCCATCGTGCTGCCGTCGGCGGCGGTAACCCAGTAATGGCGGCGGTTTGCATTGAACAGATCCTGCCCCTGCGAGTATTCGTTAGCAGGCGTGCTGACGTGCAGCAGGCGCTGCATGAGCGTTGTCATCAGGTCTGTATGATCGGTCAGGCTATTGATGCGTTGGGCAGGCGTTCCCGGCCAGTGAATAACCAGCGGAACCTGCAGATGACCACGCGACCAGGCAAAATTGTTCTCTTCCTGAGTCAGCGGCACGCCCCGACCTGCGGTAATAATCACTACCGTGTTGTTCAGTTTACCGGAGTCGCGCAGGGCACTAAGAATACGGTTAATATTGGCATCCACATCCTGAGCGGCGCTGGCATAGCGTTTGGCAAAGTTCTTCTGGTTGCTGTTATCAAGGTTCGTCCCGTTAAAGGAGACCCACGAGAACCAGCGGTTATCTTCCTGCGCGTAGCGCCCCAGCCAGTTAATCCACTGGCTTGCGGTTTGTTCGTCAGATTGCGTTTGTACGCTTGGCATGGAGAAGTCTGACAGCAGCGCCTGGCGATACAGCGGGCTGGTAAAGCCATCCGAGGAGAATAGCCCTAACTGGTAACCCTGCTGGTTCAGTGCAGTAATCAGCGCCGCAGGCGTACGGGTCGACAAAATGCCGTCCATGTAGCTTGGCGAGACACCATAGAACAGGCCAAAGATGCCGTTATCCGTGGTGTTGCCTGAGCTCATGTGACGCGTAAACGAGATATTCTGCCCGGCGAATTCAGCCAGCGCAGGCATCTGTTTTTCAAAGCGTGAGTAGTTCAGACCGTCGACGGTAATCAGCAGCACGTTCTGACCGGTGCCCATATCGCGATAGCGCAGTTCGCTAAGCGGGTACTGCACGGAAACCGCTTCTGGATTGCCCTGTTCGATCAGGCGGCGCTGATACTCTTGCGCATCCAGCAGGCCATGTTTTTCCAGGAATTTACGTGCCGTCATCGGGTAGGAGAGCGGCAGATTCGCACGCTGCATGGTAATCGGGCGATAGAAATTGGCATCCGCCCAGATATACACCACGTGCGAGGCGATAAAGGAAACGAAGAAGAATGCTGCTAACGGTTTGGCAAAATGGCGACGACGCGTCAGGCTGCGCAGCTTTTGCCAGCTCCAGGTTGCAAACAGCATTTCAATTAACAGAATAACCGGTACGCTGATAAACATCAGCTGCCAGTCACGCGCCGCTTCATTCTGGTCTGGGTTGATGACCAGTTCCCAGACGATCGGATTGAGATGCAGGTGGAAGCGGGTGAAAACTTCGCTGTCGATTAGCAACAGCGTCATGCCAGCCGTCGCCAGAATAGCTGATAAGAATCGCATCAGCCTCTGGGACATGACGATAAACGTCAGGGGAAACAGGATCAGCAGATAGGTGGCGAACACCAGAAAGCTAAAATGCCCGACAACGCTCAGGTAGGAATAAACACGACCTGCAAGGGTTGTCGGCCAGTCGGCGACAAACAGGTAACGGCTACCGAGCACCATGGCCAACAGAATGTTGAACAAGGCAAACCAGTGCCCCCAGCTAACCATCTGGGAGACTTTCTCACGGTAGCGTTGACGATGAGTTACCATAAACTGTTGTTCGTTTCCCCGGAGCAGGCTCTTAATGCGCTTGGTCGTCGTTTACCGAAGACTGCAATGCGCGGGCAAAAGAGTTGGCAATCGCCTGGCGCTGGGCCGGTGCGATGCTTGTATTGATAAGGTTAGTCACCATATTTCCCAGTACCATCAGGGAAAGGTCGGTCGGCGCCTTATGTTTTTCCAGTACGTTGAGCATCTCATTCAGCAGTTGTTCAACGTGTTCGTCACTATAGCGGGAAATTTGTGGCATAAATCGAAATCAGTCTGTTCATGAAAGGGCAACATATTACCGTACAGACAGTTTTTTTTCTGCTTTTTTATCTTCTATTGCGTCACTGCCCGGCAGGTGGTTGAATACCGCCCGGTCTAAAAGGAGAGTTTATCATGAGTCTGGATATCAACCAGATTGCCCTGCACCAGCTTATCAAACGTGACGAGCAGAACCTTGAGCTGGTCTTGCGCGATTCATTACTGGAACCGACAGCGACCGTTGTCGATATGATGGCTGAGTTGCATCGGGTATACAGCGCCAAGAATAAAGCTTATGGCCTGTTTAGCGCAGAGAGTGAACTGGCGCAAACGCTGCGTTTACAGCGTCAGGGCGAAGAGGATTTTCTGGCCTTTAGTCGTGCAGCGACAGGGCGCTTGCGGGACGAACTGGCGAAATATCCTTTTGCTGATGGCGGCATTGTCCTGTTCTGCCATTACCGCTATCTGGCGGTAGAGTATCTGCTGGTCGCCGTGCTGAACAATTTAAGCAGTATGCGCGTCAATGAAAATCTGGATATCAACCCGACGCACTATCTGGATATCAATCATGCGGATATCGTGGCGCGTATTGATTTAACCGAGTGGGAAACCAACCCGGAGTCCACGCGCTATCTGACGTTCCTGAAAGGGCGGGTAGGGCGCAAAGTCGCCGATTTCTTTATGGACTTCCTGGGTGCCAGCGAGGGTCTTAACGCTAAAGCGCAAAACCGCGGCCTGTTGCAGGCGGTCGATGACTTTACTGCCGAGGCCCAACTCGATAAAGCTGAACGCCAGAACGTGCGTCAGCAGGTCTACAGCTACTGTAACGAGCAACTGCAGGCCGGTGAAGAGATCGAGTTGGAGTCGCTGTCCAAAGAGCTTTCCGGCGTCAGTGAAGTCAGCTTCAGCGAATTTACCGCTGATAAAGGCTACGAGCTGGAAGAGAGCTTCCCGGCGGATCGCAGCACGCTGCGTCAGTTAACCAAATTTGCCGGAAGCGGCGGCGGGTTAACCATCAACTTCGACGCCATGTTACTGGGTGAGCGTATTTTCTGGGATCCAGCCACAGATACTTTGACCATCAAAGGTACGCCGCCGAACCTGCGCGATCAGCTACAGCGTCGTACTTCGGGCGGGAAATAAAGCCGTTTGCCGGATGGGGGCGTTAACGCCCCCATCCGGCCTGTGTGATTCATCTTTACCGCCAACAAAATCCCATAAAAAACCCCGCCGAGGCGGGGTTTTTCTTCAACTTGTAAGCGATTACGCGCGAACGAAGTCGATGTGTGCCAGCTTCGGCTTGAACGGGTGACGCTGTACTGCCTGAGCTTTAACTTTCACTTCTTTACCGTCAACAACGATGGTCAGAACTTCGCTGTAGAATTCAGCTTTAGCTTGCATGTTCATAACTGCATCGTGATCCAGTTCGATAGCAACCGGGGCTTCTGCGCCACCATAGATGATTGCCGGGAACTTGTTAGCGGCACGCAGGCGGCGGCTCGCACCCTTACCCTGCTCTTTACGTACTTCAGCGTTGATAGTAAACATTTAAATCTCTCTTTAATAATTCCTGCTACAGGCGACCCAGCAACAGGTAAGTGATCTGCTTTGCGTATGCAAAAGCGGGCGAGATTCTATACTTAAACGGCTGGTACATCAATCAAAAGTACGATTAACCGCGTAATTCATGTGCCCGACGATAGCGTCCTTCATAATCGAAGACCTTTTCACGGACCTGCCAGTACTGACCTTTCATGCGCGCCACCACGAAATCAGGATGACGTAACAGCGCCTGCTGGGCGAGGATATCGGCGGCGGTTATCCAGCGTAAGGGAATGCCGGGCGTTCGGGTGTGCGGGCGAATAAACAGTTGCTCGAAAGCCGTACGCTGCGCGGGAGTATGCAGGCGAAAGCGTTCGCTAACGTCGGCACCATCTTCATCGTAATAGGTGATTTTTAGCCATTCGCCTTTTTCATCCTGGCCGTTTTGTAACACCATGCCGCTACAGCGCAGGACCAGCGCATCTTTGAGCCTGAGCGCGGCTTTCAGCATGTCATCCGGGTCAACCAGCACCGTGTCGCACTCCCGACAGCGGCGGGCGGCGATATCATTTTCCGCGTTGCATTGTGGGCAGTTTTTAAAACGAAAACGAAAATCGCACTGTTCGCGATGGCCGTCATCATCTTCAAACCACCCCTGACAGCGGCGGCCAAAGTGTTCAATCAGCGTGCCGTCTGCCGTTGTTTTGCCCCAGAAGGTGTTTGCAAACCCGCAGGCGGGACAGAACACCTGCACCGGAACGTTATCGCTTTTCCCTTTCGGCGCACCCACTTCCGGCGCGTAAAGATCGTGCGGGTTACCGGCATAATCGAGGATCAGACAGTCGGTTTTACCCGGCGCCAGGCGCAGGCCGCGACCGACAATTTGTTGGTAAAGGCTAACTGACTCCGTCGGGCGCAGAATGGCGATAAGGTCGACGTGCGGGGCATCGAAGCCAGTGGTCAGGACCGACACATTCACCAGATAGCGAAAGCGCTGGGCTTTGAACTCTTCAATCAGCACATCACGCTCAGCGCCAGGCGTGTCTCCGGTGATTAGCGCGGCATCGTCAGCAGGCAGCAGGCCCAGAATTTCTTTGGCGTGCTCCACTGTGGCGGCGAAAATCATCACCCCTTTGCGCGTCTGGGCAAACTCGACAATCTGGCTGATGATATGCGGCGTTATTCGCTGCTGCTTTTTCAGTTCCTGATTCAGATCCGTTTCGCTAAACAGGCCGTTACTCTGCGCCTGCAGGCGGCTGAAGTCATACTGCACTACCGGCATGTCGAGGCGTTCTGGCGGCGTCAGGTAGCCGTGTTTAATCATGTAACGCAACGGTAATTCATAAATGCAGTCACGAAACAGCGCTTTTTCATCGCCGCGCACCATACCGTGATAATGAAAGTGATAAATCCAGCCTTTGCCCAAACGAAAAGGAGTGGCAGTAAGCCCGAGCAGGCGTAAGTGGGGATTTACTTTGGTCAGGTGAGTGAGGATTTGCTGATATTGACTCTCGTCATCATCACCAATACGGTGACATTCATCGACGATAAGCAGCGAGAATTCTCCCTGAAAGGCGTCAAGATTACGCGCCACCGACTGTACGCTGCCAAATACCACTTTCCCGTGGCTCTCTTTACGCTTCAGTCCTGCGGCAAAAATATCGGCTTCCAGCCCCAACGCGCGATATTTGGCATGGTTTTGCGCGACCAGTTCTTTAACGTGCGCCAGTATCAGCACGCGACCACGCGCCACGCGGGCCAGTTCAGCAATCACCAGGCTTTTTCCCGCACCGGTTGGTAGGACGATAACCGCTGGCGTGCGATGGTGGCGGAAATGGTTGAGCGTGGCATCCACGGCTTCTTTTTGGTACGGGCGAAGAGTAAAAATCATGGGCTCATTAAGGTAAGCAGCAACAATGTATAGTATGCCATGAATCATTTCCCTTGAGGGATGGTGTAACGCCGCTATACTGGGCGGATAATCGTCCCACTTTTCGGGCGCAATCCCGCTTCTTGTTTTTTACAGGCAAAAATCACACTCATGCGACTTGATAAATTTATCGCTCAGCAACTCGGCGTCAGCCGCGCTATTGCCGGGCGTGAGATCCGTGCTAACCGCGTTACCGTCGACGGTGAAATCGTCAAAAACAGTGCCTTTAAGCTGTTGCCAGAACACGACGTAGAATATGACGGCAATTCCCTGATTCAACAAAATGGCCCGCGCTATTTTATGCTGAATAAACCTCAGGGCTATGTTTGCTCAACGGATGACCCGGATCACCCGACAGTGCTCTATTTCCTTGATGAGCCGGTTGCCTACAAACTGCATGCGGCAGGGCGCCTGGATATCGACACCACCGGACTGGTGCTGATGACCGATGACGGACAGTGGTCGCATCGCATCACTTCGCCACGTCACCATTGTGAGAAAACCTATCTGGTAACGCTGGAGTCGCCGGTGGCAGATGACACCGCCGAACAGTTTGCCCATGGCGTACAACTGCATAATGAGAAAGACCTGACCAAACCGGCCGTGCTGGAGGTTATTACGCCAACTCAGGTGCGATTGACCATCAGCGAAGGGCGCTATCATCAGGTTAAACGTATGTTTGCCGCCGTAGGTAACCACGTTGTGGAACTGCACCGTGAACGGATTGGTGACATCAAGCTTGATGAGGATCTGGAGCCGGGTGAATACCGTCCATTGACCGAAGAAGAAATCGCCAGCGTTAACTTAACCCCGCGTTAATTTCAGGAGCTAAATGTGACCACCCGGCAGAACTCGTCAATTGCCATTGTCTTTATCCTTGGCTTGTTAGCCATGCTGATGCCGTTGTCGATTGATATGTATCTTCCGGCACTACCTGTTATCTCTGAACAGTTTGGTGTGCCTGCAGGTAGCGCGCAGATGACCCTCAGTACCTATATTCTTGGGTTCGCGGTGGGGCAGTTACTCTATGGTCCAATGGCTGACAGCATTGGGCGCAAGCCGGTGATTCTGGGCGGGACGCTGGTGTTTGCGGCGGCGGCAGTTGCCTGTGCGCTGGCACAAACTATCGATCAACTGATCGTGATGCGTTTCTTCCATGGTCTGGCTGCGGCAGCGGCGAGCGTGGTTATCAACGCCCTGATGCGCGATATCTATCCGAAGGAAGAGTTTTCGCGCATGATGTCATTTGTCATGCTGGTCACGACAATTGCACCCTTACTGGCACCCATCGTGGGCGGCTGGGTATTGGTATGGCTGAGCTGGCACTACATCTTTTGGATCCTCGCCGTGGCGGCTATTCTGGCGTCGGTGATGATCTTTACGCTGATCAAAGAGACCTTGCCGGTTGAGCGCCGCCAGCCGTTTCGCTTGCGTACTACTCTCGGCAACTTTGCCTCGCTGTTTCGCCACAAGCGTGTACTGAGCTATATGCTGGCCAGTGGGTTTAGTTTTGCCGGGATGTTCTCGTTCCTGAGCGCCGGACCTTTTGTTTACATTGAGATCAACCACGTTTCACCGCAGCATTTCGGCTATTACTTCGCGCTGAACATTGTTTTCCTGTTCGTGATGACCATCATCAACAGCCGCTTTGTTCGTCGGGTTGGGGCATTGAATATGTTCCGTGCTGGCCTGTGGATCCAGTTCGTGATGGCGGGCTGGATGGTCTTTAGCGCGCTGTTCGGGGTTGGTTTCTGGGCGCTGGTAGTGGGCGTTGCGGCGTTTGTTGGCTGCGTGTCGATGGTGTCATCCAACGCCATGGCGGTCATTCTGGATGAATTTCCGCATATGGCGGGAACGGCGTCATCGCTGGCAGGGACGTTCCGTTTTGGCATTGGCGCCATCGTTGGGGCGCTGCTGTCACTGGCGACTTTTAACTCGGCCTGGCCGATGATCTGGTCGATAGCATTTTGCGCTACCTGCTCAATTCTCTTCTATCTCTACGCCAGCCGCGCCAAAAAACGGTGATCTATTACACAACCTGGGGGCGATAGGGCCTCCAGAGTTGATGTACATCAACCGAAAATCTATCAATTTCCCCGCTTATGTTTATTTTATGTAAAATCAATTTATGTAAAAAGTCACATCATTGTAGTTAAAAAGGTTGAGTTAGATCGCAGAAACGAGTACATATAGCGCGGAAATATGCCAGAACCGTTGAATAAATTTAAATATTTGGTTCGGAAAGTGGCATAAAGTCAGGGTGTAAACGTTTACGAACTGTTTAAAGACGTATTGTCAATGATGTGTTAATATTGATGTAAAATAATTGTGAAGTGATTGTACTTCCAGGGAAAGAAAGTGATGACATTACAACTCTCAATCGTTCATCGTCTGCCACAGTGCTATCGTTGGTCGGTGGGTTTCGCAGGTTCAAAGGTTGAACCGATTCCGCAAAACGGTCAGAGCAATGAGAACAGCCTGGTGGCGCTCAAATTGCTTAGCCCTGATGGCGACAGTGCGTGGTCAGTCATGCATAAACTCAGCCAGGCCCTCAGCGACATTGAGGTACCTTGTTCCGTGTTGGAATGCGAAGGAGAGCCGTGCCTGTTTGTGAATCGCCAGGATGAATTTGCCGCGACCTGCAGACTGAAAAATTTCGGCGTGGCCATCGCAGAGCCGCTTTCAAATAACAATCCGTTTTGAGCGTCAGCTTAGCGCGAGCAGCTGACGCGTATATGCCTGCTGTGGCGCGTTAAATACGTGCTCGCATTGTCCTTGCTCCACGACCTCTCCCTGCCTTAGCACAATAACCTGATGGCATAACGCGCGTACTACGTGCAAATCATGGCTGATAAAGATATAAGCTAGGCGATGCTTTTCCTGTAAAGACTTTAACAACGTCAGGATTTGCGCCTGTACGGTTCTGTCGAGCGACGATGTTGGTTCATCCAGAATGATCAGGGAAGGCTTGAGAATCAAGGCTCTGGCAATGGCTATGCGTTGACGTTGACCGCCGGAAAACTCCGCCGGGTAACGATGCCGCGTTTCGCTATCCAGTCCCACTTCCGCCATTACCGCTTTCACCTGCGCTTCGCGCTGCTCGGCTGACAGGGTTGGCTGATGAACGCGCAGTCCCTCCTCAATAATCTGTAGCACGCTCAGGCGCGGGTTCAGCGAGGAGTTGGGATCCTGAAAAACAACCTGAATGCGGTGACGTACCGGTAACAGCTGGCGGCGATTTAAGGTATGCAGCGCCAGGCCATCGAACACAATGCTTCCCTGTGAGGTGATTAACCTCAGTAGCGCCAGCCCGGTAGTGCTTTTCCCCGATCCTGACTCCCCGACCAGCCCCAGCGTTTCACCGGGCCGGAGGGAAAAACTGACGTTGTTAACCACAACGTTATGGTCCACCACACGCTTCAGGATACCTTTACGGATGGGGAAGGCGACGCAGAGTTTTTCCACTTCCAGCAATGGCGCTTGCCCGGCAGGTACAGGCACCGGATCGCCGGAAGGTTCGCTGTTTAACAATTTCTGCGTGTAGGGATGTGTTGGCGCAGTGAGCAGCTGTGCTGCTCGATTTTGCTCAACGCACTGGCCGTTTTGCATCACCGCAACGGTATCGGCCAGTTTTTTCACAATGCTGAGGTTGTGGGTGATAAACAGTAATCCCATGTTCAGCTCGCGCTGTAACTCCCGCAGCAGCTGCAGGATTTGCGCCTGTACGGAGACATCCAGCGCGGTGGTCGGTTCATCGGCAATAAGCAGCTCCGGTCGCGTAAGCAGCGCCATGGCGATCATCACGCGCTGGCGTTCGCCGCCGGACAGTTGGTGCGGATAGTCTGCGAGACGTTTGGCCGCCTGACGGATGCCGACCCGATCCAGACAGGTCAGTATTTCTGCCCGCGCGGCCTCCCGACGCATTCCCCGATGCAGCGACAGCACTTCATACAGCTGTTTTTCCAGGTTGTGAAGCGGGTTTAGCGACACCATTGGTTCCTGGAAAATCATGGCGATTTTATTCCCGCGAACGCCGCGAAGCGTCTGCTCATCGGCATGAAGCAATGATTCGCCATGAAAACGGATGTCGCCGGAAAGGTAGACTGCGGGAGGGGTCGGTAATAACCGTAGAATAGAAAGTGCGGTCACGCTTTTACCCGAACCGGACTCGCCCACCAGCGCCAGAGTTTGCCCGGCTTCAACCCTCAGTGAGAGGGTATTGACCACGGTGCGCACGGTCTCCTGTTGGCGAAAACCTACCGATAAATTTTCAATAGTTAATAGCGGTTGTGTCATCTTAAATCGCCTTGTTGGGATCGAACGCGTCGCGTACCGCTTCACCAATAAATATCAGTAGCGATAATAGCAGGGCAACGGAGATGAACGCGGTGATACCAAGCCACGGTGCCTGCAGGTTGTTTTTACCCTGTAACAGGAGTTCTCCCAGCGATGGCGATCCAAGCGGTAAGCCGAAGCCAAGAAAATCCAGCGAGGTCAGAGTGGTGATCGAGGCGCATAATATAAACGGTAAAAAGGTCAGGGCGGCGACCATCGCATTGGGCAGCATATGGCGCAGAATAATACTGCGATCGCTCACGCCAAGCGCCTGAGCGGCACGAATGTAATCAAAGTTTCGGGTACGTAAAAATTCCGCGCGTACCACGCCAACCAGGCTCATCCAGCCAAACAGCACGGTAATGCCCAGTAGCCACCAGAAGTTTGGCTGGACCACGCTCGACAGCAGTATGATCAAAAACAGCGTTGGCATACCTGACCAAACCTCAATGAATCGTTGCCCCCACAAATCCACCTTGCCGCCATAATAGCCCTGGATTGCGCCAGCCATGATCCCCATCACGCTGGAGCACAGGGTTAGCATTAATCCAAACAGGACAGAAATACGAGTGCCGTAGAGGATCCGTGCCAGCACATCACCACCGTTGGCGTCCGTTCCCAGCCAGTTTTGTGCAGAAGGCGGGGAAGGGAAGGGCTTATCAGTGGCAAAGTTAATGCTGGTGGCTCCAAAGCGTATCGGCGCCCACAGGATCCAGCCCCGGTTTTCCAGGCGCTGCTGTAACCACGGATCCTGATAATCAGCCTGGGTCGCCAATGGTCCGCCGAAGTCGCTTTCACTGTAGTTTTTGAACAGGGGGAAATACCAGCTACTGTCGTAGCGCACCAGTAGCGGCTTATCATTGGCAATCAGTTCTGAACACAGGCTAAGGCCGAAGAGCAGTAGAAAAATCCACAGCGACCAATAGCCGCGACGGTTATGGCGAAAACGCGCCCAGCGGGCCTGATTGACGGGGCTTAATCGCGACATTAGCGTCCCTCAAAATCAATACGGGGATCGACCAGCGTATAGCTGATGTCGCTGAGGATATTCAGCAGCAGACCGATCAGGGTGAAGATATAGAGCGTGCCAAACATTACCGGGTAGTCACGTGATACGGTGGATTCATAACCCAGTAGTCCCAGACCGTTAAGTGAAAACATCACTTCAATCAGCAGCGAACCGGTAAAAAACATGCTGATAAACGTTGCCGGGAAGCCAGCGATTACCAGCAACATGGCATTGCGAAACACATGTTTCCACAGAATGTTTTTCTCGCTGACCCCTTTGGCGCGCGCGGTGACGACATACTGTTTGCGTACCTCATCCAGAAATGAGTTTTTGGTCAGCATGGTTAGCGCGGCAAAACCCCCAACCACCGTCGCCAGCACTGGCAGGGTAATATGCCAAAGGTAGTCGGTCACTTTCTGATACCAGGGCAGGGAATCAAAATTGGCGGAAACCAGTCCGCGAAGCGGGAACAGGTCGTAATAGCTGCCCCCGGCAAAAAAGACGATCAGTAAAATCGCAAACAAAAAGGCCGGTATGGCATAGCCAATAATAATGAATGCGCTGCTCCAGACATCAAATCGGCTGCCGTTGTGAACGGCTTTGCGGATCCCAAGCGGTATCGACACCAGATAGATAATGAGCGTACTCCATAGCCCCAGCGTGACGGAAACAGGCAGGCTGTCTTTGATAAGCGTCAGCACTGAGGCGCTACGAAACAGGCTGTCGCCGAAATCGAAACGAATATAGTCCCAGAGCATTTTGAAATAACGCTCATGAATAGGCTTATCGAACCCGTAACGGCGAGTGATTTCGGCGATCACTTCCGGGTCAAGACCACGGCCGCCTCGGTAATTACTGTCGCTGATATTGCCGACGCCGGTTTGCGCGTGGCTGGCGCGAATGCCTTCACTACCCGCGCCGGGTAATGCCCCGCTTTGCCCGAACTCAATGGCGGCGACGGCCTGCTCAACCGGACCACCGGGGGCAATCTGCACGATAAAAAAGTTGATGGTGATGATGGCCCAAAGCGTTGGGATCACCAGTAGCAGACGTCGAATCAGATAAGCGCCCATTTATTCTCCCTGCCGTCTGGCTGCTGGCAGTTTCGCCGCTTTGTTAACGTCGTACCACCAGTTGTCGAGACCAATGGTATAAATGGGGCGAATAGCTGGATGCGAAAACTTATCCCACCAGGCGATGCGATCCTCTGCCATAAACCACATCGGCAACATGTAGTAGTTCCAGGTTAATACCCTGTCCAGTGCCCGACCGAGTGGGATTAGTTTGGCTTTATCACCCTGCGCCGCGATGATTTGGTTGATCAGTTTATCAATCACCGGGCTTTGCACGCCCGGGGCGTTATAGCTGGAGTCAATATATTCAGAGGCCCAGAGAATTTGCAGGTCCGAACTTGGCCACGGCATTGCGCGATACAATCTCGGCATCATGTCATAGTCACGACTGCGCAGCCGGTTTGTGATTTGTGAGTTATCAACCTGGCGGATGTTCATTGTAATGCCTAAGCGCTGCAGGTTGTGCTGGAACGGCAGCACCCACTGACTGTTACTGCCCGCCGGGAGCAACAGTTCAAAGCTCAGAGGTTTACCGTTGGCGCTGTTTACGCGCTGTTGTCCCTTAAGTACCCATCCGGCCTGCTCCAGTAAGGCATCGGCTTTCAACAGGTTGTCACGATCGTAGCCATCGCCTTTTGATTTCGGCGGCTGATAAATTTGGCTGAAGACCTCAGGAGGGAGATCTTTTTTCAAGGGCGCAAGTATTACCAGTTCATCCGCATCGGGGTAATTTTTAGCGGCATACTCGGTATTCTGAAAATAGCTGTTGGTCCGACTCCAGGCGTTATAGAACAGAGCTTTATTCATCCATTCAAAATCAAAGGCCAGGGTGATGGCTTCTCGCACCCGTCGGTCGCTGAACACCGGGCGCTGAATATTAAACGCCAGCCAACGCGTATCCTGGGCGGATTCGTTTTTTTGCTCATCTTTGATGATGTAATGATTCGCGAAATTTTTACCGGTATAACGTGTCGCCCAGTTTTTGGCATCGTTTTCAAGACGCAGGTCAAACGCTCCGGCCTTAAACGCTTCAAAGGCGACGTTGTCATCCAGATAGTAGTCGTAGCGGATGGTATCAAAGTTCCAGCGGCCACGGTTGACGGGCAGATTAGCGGCCCAATAATCGTTGACGCGCGAATAGACAATGTACTGACCCATCTTCCATTTCGTGATGCGATAAGGACCGCTGGCGAGCGGAGGCGATGATAAGGGATCGCTGAGCTTATGATCTTTCCAGTACTTCTCTGGCATCACGGGTAATGAAAACAGGCTAAGCATGTCCTCTTTACCCGGTTTGGCTAATTCAATACGTACGGTTAATGGCGCGATCGCTTTTACCGTTGTTCCCTTGTAGACCAGGCGAAATTGCGGCACGCCTTCAGTCATAAATTTGTGGAAGGTGAATGCGACATCGCTGGCGGTAATGGGGGAGCCATCGTGAAAACGCGCTCGCGGATTAATGGCGATTTCTACCCAGGAATAGTCATCAGCATAGCGTGCGCTGTCGGCGATGAGCGGATAATAGCTGCCAGGTTCATCGTCAGAGGTAGTAAACAGCGTATCGTAAAGCGTTTCGGTACGTGCTCCGGGATTACCGCGCATCGCATAGCGGTTGAAGTTATCGAATGTGCCGATGGCGGAGAGTGTGATTTGCCCGCCTTTGGGGGCCGAAGGGTTGACGTAATCAAAGTGATTAAAGTTAAACGCGTACTTCGGTTCGCCCAGTACGGCAAAAGCATAGCTTTCTTTGATGGACTGCGCCTCGGCGCTAAACCCGATGAGGGCGATAAACAGCAGCAATACGCGAGGGATCATTAAATGCGATTTCCTTTTCCTGCCACAACCCGACGGGCATCATGCCTGAAAGATAAGGGATGTGGCGGCGAGTGAGAGTATATGATTCGCATACTGCGATCACCACGTCGGCTTATTGGGCTGCGCCATCCAACGCACGAAATCAGCAAGTTTTAATGGTCGGCTAATCCAGTATCCCTGGAAAAAATGCACTCCACGATCGCGCAGCCAACGGGCTTGCTCAGGCGTTTCAACCCCTTCAGCCACCGTCAGCATATTAAGACGCTTAGAGAGTGTCAACACGGCGTCCAGAACCGGAGAGGTCAGGGTCTCTGTTCCAATGGCGTTAATAAACCCGCGATCGATTTTCAGGTAGTCAACGGTAAAGCGTTCCAGATAAATCAGCGCGCTATGGCCGGTGCCAAAATCATCAATGGCAATTTCAAAACCTGCGGAATGAAGCCATTCAAAAAGCTTTGTTGCCTCGTGTTGATTAAGCATATCCCGTTCGGTGATCTCCAGCACCATCTGGAAATGGTTTGCGGGAAGCGAGGCCTGCAGGTGATGAATGTCGTCTTTAAACGTCTCGCCGTGCAGATGAGTTGGCGCGATATTGATCCCCAATTTTGCACCAGCAGGTAACACTTTTTGCAGCATCGGTGCGTCCTGGGCTATCAACTTAAAGAGATGCTGGGTCAGCGGGACAATCATTTTCTGGGATTCGGCGTAGTGAATAAAAGCATCCGGTGGGATCTCACCCGTTGTCGGATGATTCCAGCGTAATAACACCTCTACACCTTTCACCTCCAGTGTCTGCACCTCTACGACGGGCTGGTACACCACATAAAACTGGTTATGTTTGATAGCGTTGAGGATATCTTTGCCCGGACGTAAACGGATGGTGTAGATGTAGTACCAGAGAAGAAGTGCGGCAATAATCCCCGCCATGCATCCCAACATAATCGAATACCAGACATCGGTATAGGTCCATTCATCGGCATATAAACGAATCTGTAGCGGAATACCTTCCAGGGTCGCCTGCCGCCAGTGAGAGTGGGGCAGAGCGGAGGCATCAATAATCCGTGATGAAAATGTTGAAATCGCGTTATCACCGACGACTATGGCAATACCGTTAAAATCATCCTGTCGGGCGGTATAAAGCAGGTAAGGGGCCAGATTAATATTCAGTGAGGTAAACACGCCGCTATCAGTGAACGATGGGTTCCGGTGCCAAATCATTATCGCCGGCTTGTTCGGCATCATGGGCGTACCGGGGAGTAATTCCACATCAATATTTCTGCTGATATCGAGGCTTGGGACCAGATCTAAAATCGGGGTGAACATTGCTCCCGTTGCGGAGGAGCAGAAAGCAATGCCGTTTTTGACCAGTAAAAATGCGCGAACGTTGAGGCTAAAGGCTGCGCTGGAGGTCAGTTGAGCAGCGACTTGTTGACAACTGTTGGCGACCAGTGGCTGAAGGTCATCTGTGGTGGATTTGAGATCGGCGAAGTAGCTGCTGACATAATTCTGGATATCGGAAAGGAGCGTGTCGTACTTAATGTCTCGTTTATGCCAGGTCACGAAAAATTGCAGGGTACTCACCAGGAGCGCGACGATAAGCCCCGTTAACATACAGGAAAGCAGGATTTTCTGATTGGATGAAGAGGAGCGTTTAAACATAGTTCCTTATGTTTACCTGAGTTAACCGCTTATTCTGTATGAATATAACCTGAAATGACTCACCTTGTGAGATTTTTCTTAGTCACAAGACAAAGCAAAAAAAAAGCACCGCCGAAGCAGTGCTTTTCAAAATGTCTCATCAGGATAGCCAAGGGATAGCTGCCAAACGAAATTAACTGCGGCTCAGGACCCGGCGAGCTTCGTTGTAACGTTTTTTCCAGTAAGGTTCGTTCATGCTGGAAATGATAACGCCGCTGCTGGTCGAGGCGTGTACGAACTGGTTGTTGCCGATATAAATACCAACGTGACGGCCAGTGGAGCCAGCACGGAACAGAACCAGATCGCCTGTGCGCAGGTTAGTGCGCGAAACGGATTTACCCGTTTCCTGTTGTTCGTAGGTTGAGCGAGGAAGCTCTAAACCAAATTGCTCGCGGAACGTACGTTGTACGAAGCTTGAACAATCAATACCTTTTTTGGTGCTGCCGCCAAGGCGGTAACGCACGCCTTTCCAGTCAGCATACTGGTCCATAATACGTGATTTAACATCGATATTACGGACCATATTTTCAAATTCATCCTGAGAGGCTTGCAGTGAAGAGTTATCTCCATTGCCCACAGCATGCGTCTCAGAATGCATATTCCTGGCGGTGTTCGTTGTGCTACATGCAGAAAGCAGAACCGCAACTGCTATCGCGGGTATGCCCCGCAAGATATATCTCAAAATCGGTTGAGATTTGACCATTTTGTTTGTTTTCCCTTGAAGTCCTTAACGATAAATATCGTTATAAAAAATGCCAAACGTGACGAGACTAATTACCATCGCACGATGAGACAATTCTTTAAGGTCAAATCTGTGGCAGAACGCACAAATTTATTCCTGAAGAGAATAATTATCCCGCGAGGCAAAACGAGTTCGAGATTACCCGATCGGTCCGGTCATTGCGAGTGAATTTACGTGATTTCTTATAAGAAAAATTGATACAGAAAGTGAATAACCGGCATTGCCTAAATTAAGAACAATCGGGATAAAAAAGACGCAACCCAATCATTTTAAAGATGAATAAGATGACGGGAGAATGACAGCCAGAATGATGAAATATTGACAAGCATCATCAGGGAATCAGAGTTTTCCCTGATGATGTTAATTACTGTGCGTTATTTGTTTAAAAAATGTTTGTTTTTACCGGGCAGATAATTCGCAAACAGAGTGACTAATCGGTCGCTTAACGGTGTCATTAGCCACCAGGGAAGACCAATCAAGACGACAGTCATGGAACCGATCACGATATCGGTGAGCCAGTGAGCGCCAATCATTATGCGTGGAAAGGCAAAAACCACAGCGATAATAAGGCCGATTATTCCGGCGACTTTTCCGAAATAACGCAGCATAAATGCGGAAAAAATAAGCAGCATCATACCGTGATCGCCGGGGAAACTGTCTCTGGACGCATCTTTAGTCGGAATATGCAACAGTTCGCTGACGCGATAAATATTATCCAGCATCAGAGTAGGGCTGGCGCGTTTAACGGGAATAAGCGCCTGGCCTAACTGATTTAATACCACTGCGGTGAGCAGCATAACCAGGCCAATAGCGACAATGCGTCGGCGACCTTCCGACGTCTCTTTCAGCCAAAAATGCAGCATCAAGGCGCCCATTGCCAGCAAGGAGCAACCATCAAATGCCCGGTTATTGGTAATAGCAACAATCCACAAGAACTGCGGGCTTTCCACCAGTTTCTGGTTAAAGAAGCGGAAAACGCCCGTATCCAATGAAGACCAGATCCCATGCCCGGCAGGAAGATACCAGGACAGAAACAGCGCCAGCCCCGCAATATTGAGTAGGAGAATAAGAGGGTATCGGGTTTTCATCATCGTTTACCATTGCTATAAAAACGAAGGCAACCTTACGCGTTAGCGTCTAAACGAAGTCTCAACAATGCACTCTGTAGCGTATTCCAGTCGGTCTCAGTATCGGCGATGAGTTCAATACGGCTATCCGGTGGCGCGACGTTTTGCGTCTCAATATGCCAGTCGTCTCCCTGGCGGTTAATGCGCACCAGCCCTTCCTTTATATGCATGACACCTTTCACGCGCCCCACGGGGGCAAGACGGGACCATTCCAGCAGACCGATGGTATCGAACACCGTATCGGCGTCAAAAATCCAACCGCAGGCCTGATGGCCCTGGCCGCTGTTCAGGCTGCGCCGCCAGCGCTGCTGTGACGGCAGACTCAATGCCGCCAGTCCCTTTTTGTCTGCATGGCTATGGGCGTGCTCTGCGCTTGCAGGAAGCTCTGCCAGGTTTAGTCGGGGTAAATCCAGTAACTGCCCGTCAATTTGCCCATGGTCGGCATGAACCAACTGGCGATTGCCGCCGTAGTGTTGCCACCAGGTTTGCAAGGCGTTTTCGCTTTCCGCTGTGGCGCGGTCGGCTTTATTGGCAACAATGATATCTGCGGCGGCCAGCTGATCGCGGAAATTGTCATTGGCGACGCTTTTTTCATCCAGTAACAGCCGGGGGTCAAGAATACAGAGGGTCGCGCGCAGATCGATCCACGGTTCGTAAACCGGTGCGGTGAGTAAATCCAGAATTTGTTTAGGGTGTCCGAGGCCAGTAGGTTCAATCAGCAATCGATCGGGTTTTCCCTGACGCAGCAGCGTATTGAGGCCAACCTGCATCGGTAGACCGTTAACGCAGCACATACAGCCGCCGGGGATCTCTTTTAGCAATGCGCCGCTGTCGGCTAACAGGGCGCCATCAATACCTACTTCACCAAACTCATTGACCAGCACGGCCCACTTCTCTGCGGGATCCTTGTTCGCCAATAGATGAAGAATAGAGGTGGTTTTGCCACTGCCGAGAAAACCAGTGATGAGATTGGTTTTAGTCACAATTACTCCAGAATCATAAATTACCGTAATGGCATTTAACAATCCTGGCGAAAAATGGGGAAAAAGAGAAGGGGTGAGGGGACGAAGACGTGCTTCGTCCTGTTTAATGGCAGAAATCGTTAATTTTTTAACGTTTCAATGACAGCCTGATGCGCACCGTATTGGGCAATACGTTGCCAGGCCTGTTGAATGGCTGCGACAAACTGCGGGTTCTGTACGAGATCGGCGGAGAAAATCTCATGCAGCGAAAGCAGGGCGCTGACACGTTCTGATTCAGTGCTCTGTGCCACCAGAGCGGCAATTTTCTCACTGAGCGGGTCACGAATATCAATCGTAGCGCCTGAATCATCCACACCGCTCACGTAGCGCATCCAGCCTGCGATGCCGAGCGCCAACAGCGGCCACTCGCTTTGACGTGATAAATGAACGCGGATCCCTTCCAGCATTCGCTGGGGTAATTTCTGGCTACCATCCATCGCGATTTGCCAGGTTTTGTGTTTCAGCGCCGGGTTGGCAAAGCGGTCCAGCAGGCTTAAGGCATACTGGTTTAAATCAACATCGGTAATTTGCAGCGTGGGGGCCTGTTCGGTGAGCATTAGCCGGTAAGCGGCTTCACGAAATGCGCTATCCTGCATACAGTCGCTGATGTGCTGGAATCCGGCCAGATAGCCGAGATAAGCGAGAAACGAATGGCTGCCGTTCAGCATCCGCAGTTTCATTTGTTCCCACGGCAAGACGTTTTCAACCATCTGGACACCCGCGGTTTCCCATTGCGGACGACCACAGACAAAGTTGTCTTCAATCACCCACTGAATAAACGGCTCGCAGCTGATTGCGCAAGGATCGGCAACGCCCAGCTCATGGGCGATTTCAGCCAGCGACTCTTCGGTGGCGGCGGGAACAATCCGATCCACCATAGTACCCGGGAAACTGACGTGTTCCTGGATCCAGTGCGCCAGCTCAGGAGAGCGTTTTTCCGCCATCCCCAGTACGGCATTTTTTACCACATGACCATTGTCCGGGATGTTATCGCAGGAGAGGACGGTAAACGGCTGCAGCCCACGTTCACGTCGGCGGTGCAGCGCTTCAACGATAATACCGGGGGCGGAGTGCGGTTCAGCCGGTGTCTGCAGATCGTGAATAATACGCGCATTAGAGAGATCTAACGAACCCGTCGCCGGATCGATGCAGTAGCCTTTTTCCGTGATGGTTAACGAGACAATCGCGACCTGAGGCTCGCAGAATTTTTCAATAATGGCCGCCAGCGAATCCAGCGTGGCGTTCAGGCATTCGTTAACGGCACCGATAACAATAGGCTGGTTGCCGTTAGCCCCTTTTTCTAACACGGTAAATAAATGATCCTGTTCGCGAAGCTGACGCATCAGCCGATCGCCACTGAACAGGCTAATCTCGCAAATCCCCCAGTCTCCGCCCTGCGCGTTCAGCACCCTGTCGGTTAATAACGCCTGATGGGCGCGGTGAAAAGCACCGAAACCAAAATGTACAATCCGCGTTTTTAATTGTTGGCGGTCGTACTGCGGCATCATGACATTTTCCGCCAGTGGCGCTGAGGCAATAGTTTTCATTAAATACACCTGATTAACCATTAATTAACAATGGCAGTATAAAGTTATATGACAGCAAATTGAATTGGTGTGCCTCATTTATCCGGGGAATGTGAGCTGGATCAATCAATGATAGGCCATCTGTTGAACATCTACGGGATGGCTGTATGGTAGTCGTCATTCAGGTAGTTTAATTTGGTATAACAACTTGTGGGGTGAAACAATGGAACAAACCTGGCGTTGGTACGGACCTAACGATCCGGTATCGCTTGATGATGTGCGTCAGGCTGGCGCAACGGGTGTTGTGACCGCCTTGCACCACATTCCCAACGGTGAAGTGTGGCCGGTAGAAGAGATTCAACAGCGTCAGGCTATTCTGGCTGAAAAAGGGCTGACCTGGTCGGTGGTGGAAAGTATTCCTGTCCACGAAGATATCAAAACGCGTTCAGGCCAGTACCAAACGTGGATTGCCAATTATCAGCAGAGTATCCGTAATCTGGCGACCTGCGGCATCGATACCGTGTGCTATAACTTCATGCCGATCCTCGACTGGACGCGTACCGATCTCGAATATCAGCTGCCGGACGGCTCCAAAGCGCTACGTTTTGACCAGATTGCTTTTGCAGCCTTCGAACTGCATATTCTTCAGCGCCCAGGCGCCGCAGCGGATTACACCGCAGAAGAACAACGCCAGGCGCTGAATTACTTCAATGCTATGAGCGATGCCGATATCGAAAAGCTGACCCGCAATATCATTGCCGGCCTGCCCGGTGCGGAAGAGGGCTATACGCTGGATCAGTTCCGTGCGCGCCTCGCTGAATATGACGGCATCAGCAAAGACGATCTGCGCGATAATATGGCGGTATTCCTGCGGGCGATTGTGCCTGTGGCGGAAGAAGTCGGCGTGCGTCTGGCTGTCCACCCTGACGATCCGCCGCGTCCGATCCTCGGCCTGCCGCGCATTGTTTCGACTATCGAAGATATGCAGTGGCTGAAAGAAACCGTCGACAGCATCAATAACGGTTTCACCATGTGCACCGGTTCCTACGGCGTGCGCGCCGATAACGATCTGGTGAAAATGATCGAAACCTTTGGCGATCGAATCCACTTCACGCATCTGCGCTCCACCTGCCGTGAAGATAACCCGAAAACCTTCCACGAAGGTGCGCACCTGCAAGGCGATGTGGATATGGTATCGGTGGTTGCTGCCATCCTGAGCGAAGAACAGCGCCGTAAAAAGGCGGGCGATTTGCGTCCTATCCCGATGCGTCCGGATCACGGACACCAGATGCTTGACGACCTGCACAAGAAAACCAACCCAGGCTACTCCGCGATTGGTCGCCTGAAAGGGCTGGCGGAAGTTCGCGGCGTTGAGCTGGCGTTAAAACAAACGCAGTTCCGCGATCTGCTGTAAGGTTAACAACAGGGATTGTGCCGCAGGCGCGATCCCTGAAATTCATCAAGGCTGCGCTAGCGCCTGCTCCAGTACCGACAGCACCTTTTTGATCTGCTGTATCTGCAATCCGCCAAACCCGAAAAACATAACAGCATCGCTATTCTCCCTACGCCATGCGGCACCTGAGCCATTTTCTATATCTGGCAGAGTGTCAAAGCGGATCCCTGCCAGCAGGCAGCGCTGTTGCAGCCTGGCTATCATATCTGGGTGTCTGTCAACGCGTAACGAGAGGTGCAGACCCGCCGTTGCGCCAGCGATTTTCCCTGACGGAAACAGAACAGAAAGGCCATCGCGTAACAGATTGAGGCGCGCCGCATAGTTGCAGGCCAGCTTGCTGATGTGCGAGTAAAACACCTGATTTTGCATTAATTCGGCTAAAAATTGCTGCAATAGCCACTGACTGCCGTTGTTGTTGAGCGCTTTCATATTCTTTACTGCCGGGAGCAGTTCATCAGGACAAATGAGATAGCCAAGACGCGTTCCCGGCCCCAGCGTTTTGGAAAATGTCCCCATGTAGATAACCCGGTTGTGATAATCCATAGCTTTCAGGGCAGGAAGGGGGTTCTCGCCATAGGTAAAAACAGCATCGTAGTCGTCTTCAAGGATATAAGCGCCGACGCGCTGCGCCCACGTCAATAATGACTGACGGCGCTCCAGCGAAAGGACGCTTCCCATTGGATACTGGTGAGCCGGAGTCACATAGCAAAGCTGGGTTTCATATTCGGGTAATTTATCTGTTTGCAGCCCGTGGTTATCTACAGCAATTGACGTAATGTCTGCACCGTAATAATTAAACAGATGCCATGCGCCAGAATAGCAAGGGGATTCGGCCACAACGTGGCACTTTTTTTGCTGACTGACGGCATGATGAACAATAAATATTTGACTGAGCAGCGACAATCCTTCCTGAATCCCATTGGTAATGATGATGTTCTCCGCCCGGGTATTAATGCCGCGAGATAAATTAAGGTACCTGGCTAGTTGCTCACGCAGTGAAAATAATCCATTTGATGAATGATATCGGGTAAACAATTGCTCTTTAAGTACGCTTGGCGCGTTATTCCATTTTCGCCAGCTTGCCCAGGGAAAAGCATTGGGATCGGGGACGCCCATCCGGCAGTAGCACTCCCGCCCAGGCTCTGCGTAAACATCGGTAGAGACCCCGGCCGCTTTTGGTGTTACTGGCGGAGAGCCCTGGGGTACGGACACATGCGCTGGGGTTACACGTACAGGCGTGGTGAATATCACCTCATAGCCAATGCCGTGTCGGCTCTTAATTAATCCAGCCGCCATCAGCTTATCATAGGCCATCACTACCGTTATTTTGGCAATGTTCAATGCCTGAGCCTGCTCGCGAATAGAGGGGAGTTTATCTCCACACAGCAAATCACCCCGCTGAATGGCCTGTAAATAAAATTGAAATATCTGCAACTGCAGCGGAGTCCGGCTTTCTCTATCGAGAGTCAGTTTGAGCATGATAAATTCCTTATTTATAGATGGTAATTATATTACGGACTTCTGCTCTTTACTATTTGACGAACCTCATAGAGTGGATGCTGTTCCTATAATCTGCCTTCGCTGTCTCTATTTTTGATTTTTATTATCCCTTAGCGTGTCGCTATTAAAAAAATGGAGGCAAGCATGTCGTGGATAAGAAAAAACACACTATGGTGCGCATTCGCCGGGGCGGTAGCAATGGCCCTGGCTATTTGGGGAACGTGGCAAGGCGTTCATTACACCAGTTCTACCGAGTTTTGTTTATCGTGTCACTCGATGCGCACATCTGGCGAGGAGTATAAAACCAGCGTGCATTTTCGTAATGCTTCAGGTGTGCGTGCGGAGTGTAAGGATTGTCATATTCCGCCAGGCATCGTCCCAACGCTGGTTCGTAAAACGCAAGCCTTAAACGACCTCTACCACACCTTTATCTCTCCTTCGATCGATACCCCGGAAAAATTTGCCGCAAAGCGGGCGGAGTTGGCCCAGCGAGAATGGGCGCGCATGAGCGCGAATAATTCAGCGGCGTGTAAATCCTGCCATAGCTACGAGGCGATGGATCACGGCAAGCAATCGGCAAATGCAGCGGCGCAAATGACCGCGGCGGCGGCAAAAGACAGTAACTGTATCGATTGTCACAAAGGCATTGCCCATCACAAACCCGATATGAGCAGCGGTTTTCGCGATCGTTACCAGCAGCTGCAGCGTCAGGGAGAGCAGTTACCCACGGCGACGACGCTGTATTCGTTAGGCGAAAAATCACTGACTGCGACAGCAGAGAGCCCGGCAGGTAAAGCCATGCTGTACCCGGCAACGCAAGTGCGTGTGCTGAAAAGAGAAGGGAAAAACGTTCAGATAGAGCTGACCGGCTGGCGGGAAAGCAAAGGACGTGGACGGGTGATTACCCAGTATATGGGTAAACGCGTTTTTGCTGCCGTATTAGATGCCTCGCTGATGAGCAATGTGAAGGTTGAGCAAACACAGGTTGATCCGGAGTCACATCAGGAGTGGCAGCAGGTAAGCGTGACAGCCTGGAGTTCGGCGGAGGGGTTTACCGACAATATTGACCCCCTCTGGCAATACGCCGATCAGATGTTGCAATCCACCTGTAGCGCTTGCCACAGCACGCCGCCGCCGACCCGCTATTCCGCGAATGGCTGGATCGCCGGACTGAAATCCATGTCCACCTACTACCGGCTTAATCCGGTGGAAGACCGTACGTTGTTGAAATATCTCCAGACTCACGCCAGCGATATACCTCAACCTAACAATTCAAAAGGATAATTTATGGATATTCATGATTTTAATCCGTCACGTCGACGGTTTTTAAGCGGAATGCTGGCAGTCGGTGCCGTCAGCGCTTTAGGGCCAAATCCACTGATCTCAAAGGTCTGGGCAGCGGGTGAAAACCCGGAGCAATGGATCCAGTCTGGCTCGCACTTTGGCGCTTTTGAAGCCAAAGTCGTGAACGGTGAATGGGTCGATACCCGCCCCTTCAAACATGACAAATACCCCTGCGATATGCTGAATGCGGTGCGTGAAGTGGTCTACAACCCATCGCGCGTACGCTACCCGATGGTGCGGCTGGACTGGCTGCGCAAGCGTGAAAAGTCAGATCGCAACCAGCGCGGCGATAATCGCTTTGTCCGTGTGAGCTGGGATCAGGCGTTGGATCTGGTTTATGAAGAGCTGGAGTGGGTACAAAAGACCTACGGATCTTCTGGCGTCTTTACCGGGCTGGCGGACTGGCAAATTGTTGGCAAATATCATAAGGCCGGCGGCGCGATGGATCGGGGACTCGGTTTGCACGGTAGCTATGTAACGACCGTCGGCGACTACTCGGCAGCCGCAGCGCAGGTGATTTTGCCGCATGTGATTGGTTCGCTGGAAGTTTACGAGCAGCAAACGTCGCTCCCGCTGGTTATCGAAAATACCCAAACCATCGTGCTGTGGGGCTGCGATCCTATCAAGAATCTGCAGATCGAGTTCCTGGTTCCCGATCACGATGCGTTTGGTTATTGGCAGCAGATTAAAGAAGCGGTTGCGCAGGGTAAGATGCGCGTTATCAGCGTTGATCCGGTGCGTAGCAAGTCGCAAAACTATCTTGGCTGTGAGCAGCTGGCGCTGCGACCGCAAACGGATGTCGCGTTATTGCTGGCGCTGGCGCATACCCTGTACGAAGAAAAACTGTATGACGTGGCGTTCATTAACGATTATACCGTGGGCTTTGAACAGTTCTTGCCGTATCTGCTTGGGGAAAGCGACAAGCAGCCGAAAAACGCCGAATGGGCGGCGGAAATCTGCGGCCTGACGGCGGAGCAGATCCGCGACTTCGCCCGCCTGCTGGTCAAAGGCCGGACACAGTTTATGGGCGGCTGGTGCGTGCAGCGTATGCACCATGGCGAGCAGTATCCGTGGATGCTGGTGGTGCTGGCCAGCATGGTTGGCCAAATTGGCTTGCCGGGCGGCGGAGTAGGGTTTGGCTGGCACTATAACGGCGGCGGGACGGTCACCTCTGGCGGTCCCGTCCTGTCCGGCCTCGGGAGCATCAACAATCCTCCGGCCGCGAAATACAAAGCGGATTTCCGCGGCGCTTCAGAGCATATTCCTACCTCGCGGATGATCGATTGCCTGCTGGCGCCAGGCAAAAAGATCGCTTTCAACGGTGAAACATTAACTTTCCCTGATATCAAAATGGCGATTTTCAGCGCCGCCAATCCGTTCCATGCGCAGCAGGATCGTAACCGCATGATCGAAGCGTGGAAGAAGCTGGAAACCGTGGTCGTTCTGGATCATCAGTGGACAGCATCCTGTCGTTTTGCCGATATCGTCCTGCCGGTGACCACGCGCTTTGAGCGTAATGACATTGAGCAGTTCGGTACACACTCGAATAAAGGGCTGATGGCGATACATCAGGTGGTTAAACCGCAGTTTGAAGCGCGACATGACTTTGATGTCTTTGCCGGTCTGTGCAAACGCTTTGGTCAGGAAGAGACATACCGCGAAAAGCGGGATGAAATGCAGTGGATAAAAGCCATTTATGATGAGGGCGCGAAAACGGGAGCGTCCCTTGGCGTGAGTATGCCGAACTTCGAGAGCTTCTGGCAGGGCGAAGGATACATTGAATATCCTGCCGGGAAGCCGTGGGTGCGTCATGGAGAATTTCGCGAACAGCCGGATATCAATCCGTTAGGAACACCCTCTGGTCTGATTGAAATTTACAGCAAAACCATCGCGGGCTTTGCCTACGAGGACTGCCCGGGGCATCCGGTGTGGATGGAACCCTTTGAGCGTACCCATAGCAGCAAAACAGATAAATATCCGCTGCATCTGCAGTCCTGCCATCCGGATAAACGTCTGCACTCCCAGTTGTGCTCAAGCGAGGCGTTTCGTAACACCTATGCGGTGGCAGGAAGAGAGCCGCTGTACATGAGCGAGTCGGATGCCCGCGCACGTGGCCTGAAAGCCGGGGATATTGCGCGCGTGTTTAACGCCAGAGGCCAGGTGCTGGCCGGGGTGGTGATCAGTCCGGATTACGCGCCTGGCGTCGTCCGGATTCATGAAGGCGCGTGGTATTCGCCGCAGGAAGGCGGGAAAGCGGGCACATTATGCACTTATGGCGATCCGAATGTGCTGAGTGCGGATATCGGTACATCGCAACTGGCGCAGGGGCCTTCGGCGCATACGGTGCTGGTCGAGGTGGAGCGGTACCAGGAGAATGCCCCGCAGGTCACGGGCTTTGGCGGGCCGGAGGTTGTGAAAGAGGAGGGGGCAAGTGCAGCATAATCATATTCATCGACAGCGGGCGGCGGTGTACCAGTGGTTTTCTCAACTGCTGTTCCGCGAGCTGGACGAGGAGCAACTCATCCGCCTGGAAAGTGGGGAAAGCCGAAAGTGGCTGGCGTCGTTGACGGCTATCCCTGGGTTATCCGTTGATGTCAAAAACCTGGAACGTAGTCTCGTTCGGGCGCTGCGCCGGGAAAGCCGACAACTGGAGCTGGCGGCGGACTATGCCTCGTTGTTTTTGCTGGCACCTCCTGGCGGTGTTTCACCTTATGCGGGGCATTATCCGCATACGACCGCGCCTGAAGAACGCAAGGAAATGAATGTGCTGTTAGTCGAGTATGGGCTGACCCCGCAGGACAACGAGCCTGCCGACCATATTGCTGTACAGCTGGCACTGATGGCGAGAATGGTTACCAAAAAGGAGACGTTATCGGCGCAATATTACTTTTTGCATCATCACATTATGTGCTGGGCACCCCTGCTACGGGAAAGTTGTTTACAGCGGGACGAAGAGGGGGTTTATCCTCAGGCGGTAAACGTCATAACGCATTTTATGCGTGAGGATGAGCTGTATCTGGAATCTCTGTTGATGGATGATTTTTACCTCAGCAGCCAGGGCTGAAAAGAACAAAGGGACAGCAAATGCTGTCCCTTTTCACCGGTGTCGCAGCAGAAAAATTAGTCTGCGCGGCCCATGTAGCGACGTTCTTCGATATGAATACGGATTTTTTCACCTGCACTCAGATACTCAGGAACCAGGATAACCAGACCGGTGCTCATGGTCGCTGGTTTGTTACGCGCACTTGCTGACGCGCCTTTAATGCCCGGAGCCGTTTCAACGATTTCCAGGTCTACCGTTTGCGGCAGTTCAAGCGCCAGCAGCTGGCCGTCCCAGGTCAGTACCTGCATATCCGGCATTCCGCCTTCCGGGATGAATAGCAATTCTTCTTCGATCTGGTCTTTGGTGAAGGTATACGGGGTATAGTCTTCTTTATCCATGAAGACGTATTCGTTGCCATCGACATAGGAGAAATCAACGCCACGACGGCTCAGGGTGACGGTATCAACGATGTCATCACCTTTGAAGCGCTCTTCAACTTTCAGACCGGTACGAACATCAGAAAAACGCATTTTGTACAGCGTGGCGGCGCCACGTGCGGTTGGTGATTGAATATCAATATCTTTTACAATCAGCAGCTTGCCGTTGTAATTCAGTACCATACCTTTTTTAATTTCGTTCGCTCTTGGCATCGAAAAAATCCTGTAATGAGGAGTGTCTAAAATATCGCGTAAAACTACTCGCGCCGGGGCATTCAGGCAAGCGGAATTGATGCTTTTGCTGGTGCAAAAAAGGTGTTACTGTGCGCTTCCTGCACAATCCGATGGTTTACGATAAAGAGAGTACTGTATGGAATGCCGTCCGGATTGTGGTGCATGTTGCACCGCGCCTTCAATTTCCAGTCCCATCCCCGGCATGCCTGATGGCAAGCCCGCTAATACACCATGCGTTCAGCTGGATGAATCCCTGCGTTGTAAAATTTTTGCTTCGCCTCTGCGGCCAAAAGTGTGCGCCGGTTTACAGCCCAGTGCGGAAATGTGCGGACAGACGACGCACCAGGCCATGGTCTATCTCATCGAGCTCGAGGCGCTGACCGCACCTTAAACGTCTTTGATGCGCGTCAGGCACGCGACGGTGGCGACGATCATCACCAGCGCAAACCAGAATACCGCGTGATAGTTCCAGATTTCAGCGGCAATACCCGCCAACGATCCGGCAATAATCCAGCCCACGCGAATGGTATTTGTATAGAGAGTCGTGGCTGAACCCGCTTGTCCCGGCATCAGATCCTGGAAATAGAGCATGCCAATCCCGCCGAGGATGCCGATATAAATCGCGTTCAGCAGCTGTAAGCCAAGTAATATCGCCGGAGAGTGGGCTAACAGCATGCCGACATAAAAGAAAAATCCGGCGACAACGGCGATTCTCATTAACAGGCGTTTGCCCAGACGCTTCGCGAAGTATCCGGCAATCAACATGGTTGGGATTTCCAGCCCCGCGGCAGTTCCCATCATGATGCCCGCCAGCTTTTCCGGCAGATGCAGCTCGTTGATAATAAACAACGGCATATTAATGATATAGAGACTGTTGGTCCCCCACATTAATGTGCAGATAACAAACAGTAGCAGCGTGTCGCGTCGATTGCGGCGCGGGGCTTCTACCGCGCCTGTCGCGAGAGGCACGTTTTTACTCATCGAGGGTAAGAACAGCCAGACCATTACGCCGCAGACAACAAACGCCACCGCCGCGCTGAGGTACATCACCGTAAAGCTAAACCCCATGGCGAGCGCGTAGGCCAGCGGCGGGCCAATCACCCAGGCCAGCGAAACCTGCGCACGTAATATTGAACTGAACATGACGGCTTCCCGACCCGTACGGTCGGCGTGCTCGCGGGCGAGAGCAAACATTTGCGGGTTGGCGGTCGAACCGAAGCTGCTGAGGAATACCCCGACAAACAGCAGAATAAAATAGTTACGGTTCCAGGCGAACAGCACGCAGGCCAACATCCCCAGCACGCAGCAAAACACAATCAGGTTTTTGCGATCGCCTTTTTTATCTGAACGTCCAGCCAGAAACTGACTCACCAAAATGCCGATCACGGCGCTACCGGTAAAAAAGAACCCGACCATGCCGGGACGGGCATGGACTTCATCCGTCAGAAAAAGGCTGAGCGTTGGCGTCTGCAACGCACCGGCGATACCCGTCAGAAATGCGACAAGCAGGAACGCCGAAGACGTTAAATCAAACGCCTTGGGTGTGGCGGCTACGGGGGTGTTGTGCATGTTTTGATATCAATAATGTGAAGAGACGCGGAGTTTACGCTGCTTGTCAGAAAATAAACAGGGAGCCAAATCAAAATCGGCATCAAAAATCAAAATAGCATTTCAGTCAGAGAAAGCAGTTTGCTGACGCTGCTGAATCTGACAGGCTGACGCCGTTTTTGCGTCAGCAATTTTTTCTCCTCCGCGGAAAAAATGTGCGTTATCTCTAAATTCAGCAAGTAATTTGTCAACTTTACTTGTGTGCTGAAGAAAAAAGAGCAAGACTTCTTGAAACGTTTCAGCGTCATCTCGCCATAACTGATGGAGTCAGGTGACGCCTTTTTTCTCATGTTAGCTGAATCGTTTCAAATCAGCGGGAGAGGAGAACCATGTTCCAGTTATCTGTTCAGGATATTCACCCGGGCGAACAGGCCGGGAATAAAGAAGAGGCTATTCGCCAGGTTGCCGCTGCCTTAGTGCTGGCAGGTAACGTAGCGGAAGGCTACGTCGATGGCATGCTGGCGCGTGAACAACAGACGTCCACGTTCCTCGGCAACGGTATTGCTATTCCTCACGGTACGACGGACACGCGCGATCGGGTGCTGAAAACCGGCGTGCAGGTGTTTCAGTTTCCGCAGGGTGTGATCTGGGGTGAAGGGCAGGTTGCTTATGTGGCAATCGGCATCGCCGCCAGCTCTGATGAGCACCTCGGTTTACTGCGTCAGCTGACGCACGTGCTGAGCGATGACTCCGTCGCTGAACAGCTGAAATCTGCGACCACGGCGGAAGAGTTGCGCGCGTTGCTGATGGGGGAAAAGCAAAGCGAACAGCTGAAGCTTGATAACGAAACGCTGTCGCTGGACGTCGTTGCCAACTCGCTGGTCACGCTGCAGGCGCTCAACGCCGCACGGCTGAAAGAGGTCGGCGCGGTTGACGCCACCTTTGTGGCCAGAGCCATTAATGAGCAACCAATGAATCTCGGTCAGGGGATCTGGCTGAATGACTGTGCTGAAGGCAATGTGCGCAGCGCCGTTGCGGTCAGCCGCGCAGCAACAGCGTTCGATGTACAAGGTGAAGCGGCAGCCCTGCTGGTGACCGTCGCCATGAATGACGAACAACCGGTTGCGGTGCTGAAGCGCCTTGGCGATCTGCTGCTGAATAATAAAGCTGACCGTTTGTTGAAAGCCGATGCGGCAACGGTGCTGGCGCTGCTGACCAGCGATGATGCCTTAACTGATGATGTACTGAGCGCCGAATTTATTGTGCGCAATGAGCATGGTTTACACGCCCGCCCGGGCACCATGCTGGTGAATACGATTAAACAATTTAACAGTGAAATTACCGTGACAAATCTTGATGGAACCGGCAAGCCGGCGAATGGACGCAGTCTGATGAAAGTTGTGGCATTAGGCGTGAAGAAAGGACATCACCTGCGCTTTACCGCCCAGGGTGAAGATGCTGAACAGGCGCTGAAAGCGATTGGCGAAGCCATCGCGGCGGGTCTTGGGGAGGGCGCGTAATGAGCAGACGTGTTGCTACTATCACCCTTAACCCAGCCTACGATCTGGTGGGTTTCTGCCCGGAAATTGAACGCGGTGAAGTGAACCTGGTTAAAACGACCGGTCTGCATGCGGCAGGGAAAGGGATTAACGTCGCTAAGGTTCTGAAAGATTTAGGTATCGATGTAACGGTGGGCGGTTTCCTCGGTAAAGACAACCAGGATGGTTTTCAGCAGTTGTTCAGCGAGCTGGGTATCGCCAACCGTTTTCAGGTTGTACAGGGGCGTACGCGTATCAACGTCAAGCTGACCGAAAAAGACGGCGAAGTGTCTGATTTCAATTTCTCCGGCTTTGAAGTCACCCCGGCTGACTGGGAACGCTTTGTGAATGACTCGCTGAGCTGGCTGGGCCAGTTCGACATGGTGTGCGTCAGCGGCAGTTTGCCGACCGGCGTTAGCCCGGAAGCATTCACCGACTGGATGACGCGCCTGCGCAGTCAGTGTCCTTGCATTATCTTTGATAGTAGTCGTGAAGCATTAGTGGCCGGTCTGAAAGCGGCACCGTGGCTGGTGAAACCAAACCGTCGTGAACTGGAAATCTGGGCAGGCCGTAAGCTGCCAGAAATGAAAGATGTGATTGAAGCTGCACATGCGTTGCGCGAGCAGGGTATTGCTCACGTGGTGATTTCACTTGGCGCGGAAGGTGCGCTGTGGGTTAACGCTTCGGGTGAGTGGATTGCTAAACCGCCGTCAGTCGAGGTGGTAAGCACCGTAGGCGCGGGTGATTCAATGGTTGGCGGCCTGATTTACGGCCTGCTGATGCGTGAATCCAGTGAACACACCCTGCGTCTGGCAACCGCTGTTGCCGCCCTGGCGGTAAGCCAAAGCAATGTGGGCATTACCGATCGTCCTCAGTTGGCCGCAATGATGGCGCGTGTCGACTTAAAACCGTTTAACTGACAGCAGGAGAGGCATAATGAAAACGCTGCTGATTATTGACGCTAATCTCGGCCAGGCTCGCGCTTATATGGCGAAAACCCTGCTTGGAGCGGCGGCGCAGAAAGCACATCTGGAAATTATTGATAATCCTAATGATGCCGAACTGGCAATTGTTCTGGGCGACACGCTGCCTGCCGACAGTTCGCTGAACGGCAAAAAAGTCTGGCTGGGCGATATTGGTCGTGCGGTTGCGCATCCTGAACTTTTCCTCAGCGAAGCGAAAGGCCACGCAAAACCTTATAGCGCTCCGGTTGCGACAGCGTCCGTGGCCAGTAGTGGTCCAAAACGCGTGGTGGCGGTGACGGCTTGTCCAACTGGCGTAGCCCATACGTTTATGGCCGCTGAAGCTATTGAAACAGAAGCGAAAAAACGTGGCTGGTGGGTGAAGGTTGAAACCCGTGGTTCTGTTGGCGCAGGCAATGCCATTACGCCGGAAGAGGTGGCTCAGGCGGATCTGGTGATTGTGGCGGCTGACATTGAAGTTGATCTGGCGAAGTTTGCCGGAAAACCAATGTACCGTACTTCTACTGGCCTTGCGCTGAAGAAAACGAAGCAGGAGCTGGATAAAGCGCTGGAAGAAGCAACGCCGTACCAGCCTGCCGGCAAAGCGCAGTCTGCAACCACTGAAGGTAAGAAAGAGAGCGCTGGCGCGTATCGTCACCTGCTGACGGGCGTATCCTACATGCTGCCGATGGTGGTTGCTGGCGGTCTGTGTATTGCACTCTCATTCGCTTTTGGTATCGAAGCGTTCAAGGAGCAGGGTACGCTGGCGGCGGCGCTGATGCAGATTGGCGGTGGTTCAGCTTTCGCGCTGATGGTGCCGGTTCTGGCGGGCTACATCGCGTTTTCCATCGCTGACCGTCCGGGTCTGACGCCAGGTCTTATCGGCGGTATGCTGGCGGTGAGCACCGGTTCCGGCTTTATTGGCGGGATTATTGCCGGTTTCCTTGCCGGTTATGTGGCGAAGCTCATCAGCACGAAGCTGAAACTTCCGCAGAGTATGGAAGCGCTGAAACCGATCCTGATCATTCCGCTGCTCTCAAGCCTGGTGGTTGGTCTGGCCATGATCTACCTGATCGGTAAACCAGTGGCGGGCATTCTGGAAGGTCTGACCCACTGGCTGCAAACCATGGGAACCGCGAACGCGGTGCTGCTTGGAGCGATTCTTGGCGGCATGATGTGTACCGATATGGGCGGTCCGGTTAACAAAGCGGCGTATGCTTTCGGTGTGGGCCTGCTTAGTACGCAAACCTACGCGCCGATGGCGGCGATTATGGCGGCGGGTATGGTGCCTCCGCTGGCCCTGGGGCTGGCAACGCTGGTGGCGCGTCGTAAGTTCGACAAAGCACAGCAGGAAGGCGGTAAAGCTGCGCTGGTATTGGGCCTGTGCTTTATTACCGAAGGGGCTATCCCATTCGCTGCCCGTGACCCGATGCGCGTTCTGCCTTGCTGTATCGTTGGCGGCGCGATTACCGGGGCTATCTCGATGGCGGTGGGGGCTAAGCTGATGGCGCCGCACGGCGGTCTGTTCGTGCTGTTAATCCCTGGCGCAATCACTCCGGTGGTTGGATACCTGCTGGCCATTATTGCCGGTACGCTGGTAGCCGGTCTCTCCTACGCGGTGCTGAAACGCCCGGAAGCAGAGGTTGTGGCAAAGACGGCCTGATTTAACGCTGACATCCGGGGCAGAGATTTCTCTGCCCCTTTTTTTATTCATTAGATCTGCCTGGCTGTGTTAAACCGGTTCAGGCAATCATTGGTGCGATGATAAAACCAAAGGCAACGCCAGCAATGATCCCGCCAAGCCCTGGCAACATAAACGGATGGTTTAAGACATACTTACCCACGCGCGTTGTCCCGGTGGTGTCGAACTCCATTGCCGCCAGCGAAGTCGGATAAGTTGGCAGAACAAACACGCCGGTCACTGCGACATAGGAAGCCAGAATGGCCCATGTGGGTACGCCGAGCGCGACGGCAAGAGGGATAATCAGCGGCGTGGTGGCTCCCTGCGAATAGAGAAGCGCGCAGGTACCAAACAGCACCAGCGCCAACAGCATCGGATAAGCCCGTAGAATATCGCCCGCGATATCCTTTATCCCCGTTAAGTGGGCATCAATGAAAGTTGTGCCCAGCGTAACAATACCCAGAATCACTGCCAACGAACTCATACCCGCCCGAAACGTGGATGTCAGGACAATCGCGTCTGTTGATGTTTTGCATAGCACCACCATCAGACATGCGGCAGCTAGCATGCAGATAATGATAATATCCCGGGTATTCATTGCGTTACCTGCATCGAATCCAGGGCGCAATTGAGGGCATGCGGCAAGAATAACGATGACCACCGTTGCCAGCATAAACAGGGCGACTGACAGTCTGGCACCTGGCGTTGTGCTGTTTTGCCCTGCATATTTACGCACCAATCCTTTTTGCAGGCGTTCCAGATAGACTTCATCATCCTGTAGCTCACATCCCTGACGTGAGGCGATAAAAGCGGCGACCATCGCGGCGACAAATGAGGCAGGCAGACAAACTGCCATGACCTGAATAAAGCTGATACCGTTGCCTTCCATAATAGTCAACATAGCGGCCATTGCGGCACTGATCGGCGAACCGGATATCGCCACCTGAGAAGCGACTACGGAGCCTGCGAGCGTACGAGAAGGGCGAATACCTGACTCTTTGGCAACTTCGGCAATCACCGGCAGAGTAGAAAAGACGATGAACCCTGTTCCCGCCATAATCGTCATCGACCAGGTGATAATCGGCGCAATAATATTGATATATTTAGGGTTACGGCGCATAAAATTACCGGCAATGCGAACCAGATAATCCATGCCTCCGGCGGCCTGTAGCGCCGATGCCGCCACCACCACCGTCATAATAATAAGAATAACGTCAACGGGGGGTGAACCAATTTGCAGCCCAAATCCCAGCGTTAAAATAGCCAGCCCCAGCCCGCCACATAAACCAATACCAATTCCGCCAAGGCGGATACCGAAAAATATTGCGCCCAACACTACGATAATTTCTAGCCAAATCATAATGGCCTCCGCCAGAGAGTAATTTGTAATTAAAATGGATTTTTATTTAATGCAACAATTAAACAGGTATGGACATTCATTGTGCCAAAAGGTGATTTTTACCAACGCGTTTCTCGTACCATTTAATACCGGCACGAACCAACGAACCGGTTGAATCAATATATTTTTCAGGTGACTTTTTGACTGCTTCAGCAAGAATGACAGGAACTTCAGTACATCCGAGCACGATGACTTGTGCCCCGCGTGAGAAGAGTGCTTCAGCCTGTTCATTCATCAGCGTTTGTGCCCGCTTAGCATCACCAGCTTTTAAGCAATAGATGCTTTCCATCACTTTTTCCTGACTGGATGAGTCAGGGCTGATGCAGGTTAACCCAAGAGATTCTATGCCTTTTTGATAGAGGCCCATGTATAAAGTGGCGTTGGTGGCGAGTAATCCGATTTGCGATTTCCCGCAGTTTTTAACCTCATTGATGGTCGTTTCAACGATACTGAGCAGCTCTGTATGGCAGCACGCTTTTAATTCATTAAACCAAAAGTGGGCGGTGTTACAGGGGATCACAATACACTCGGCGCCAGCATCTTCGAGTTTATGCATATAATCGCGCATTGCCGGAAGTGGGGAATGACCATGATGCATTAACGCGTCGGTTCTGTCAGGAATGTCAGGAATAGATGAAATAATTAAGGGGATATGTTCCTGGTCACGTTGCGCAGCGGTAAAAGTGACGAATTTATTAAACAGATCGACCGTTGCAGCAGGTCCCATACCACCAAGCACGCCAATTAAACCTTTCACGATATATACCTCAATTCACCGATGATTAATATTCAGAGCCGGGTTGTGTCTGCTGATAATGTTTAACAGCAGTGAGAGGTGAGGAGAAATGCAATAATGTATGGTTCAATGCAAAAACCGCATGACTGTGGTTTATTGTGTAACCTCAGCAGGCCGGTATTCGGCCAGAGGCTCCGCGTTACGCGGCGGACAAGCGGTCGTAACCGATAGGGAGAGAAGTATGTTAATGTTAAAAATGAAGCCTTGATGCAAAAAACGAATCACCAGGCGCTAATGATGAATGTCATCTTCGGAACTATTCAGGCATGATGCTTTAAGGCTAATAGGCATATTTAAATATCCGCGTGATAAGCATGAAAAATATTGAGACAAAATGGTTATATGACTTTCTGACGTTGGAGGCATGCCGTCATTTTTCCCAAGCGGCTGAGGAGCGCAACATATCCCAACCGGCATTTAGTCGGCGGATCAAGGCGCTCGAATCAGCCGTGGGTGTGCTGCTTTTTGATCGCACAACGAGCCCACTGCAACTCACGGAGGAGGGCAAGCTATTTCATTCGCAAACCCGTAGTTTGTTGCAACAGCTGGAATGTAATCTGGATGAGCTAAGCGGCCACAATTTACTGGGTGTACCCAATATCAAAATAGCGGCGGCACATTCTTTGTCGCTGACGATGTTGCCCAGATTGGTGCACTCAATGGCGGCCTGGGGGGAGGAGTTTGTCTATCACGTTGAAGCTATTGATGTTGTTCAGGCGGTGAATACTCTGCGCGAGGGGAAAAGCGATTTTATTATCTCCTTTCGGGATGAAGACTTAATGCAGTCACCTTTCTGCGGCTTGAAGGTTTTTGAGTCTGAACTGTACCCCGTTTGTGCTGCAGATGCGCAGGGTAAGGCGTTGTTTGATATCTATCAGTCGCAGGCACCGATTCTGAACTATACCAGCACATCCTACATGGGAAGATTGGTAAACCGTCATCTGGCGGAAGTAGGCGGCATTTCAGCCCGTACGCTGTTTATGTCTTCGATGAGTGAGTTATTAAAAAATATGGCATTGGATGGGCATGGTATCGCCTGGCTGCCGGCGTGGACAATCGTAAACGAACTGCGCGAAAAGCGGCTGGTTTGTCTGCAGACGCCGGAACTGATGGTGCCTATTCAGGCTTATATTTACCGAATGGATACCCGGTTGAATAAAACGGCTGAGCACTTCTGGCGGATTTTGTACAACCATATGCCAGAAGACCTTGTTTCGCTCAGTTGATACGAACCGGTTCGCCTGGCGCATCTGAAAAATCTCCGGTTATGCCGGAGTTAAACTCTTTAGACTGCTTGAATTGTGTACTACCTCTCATTTTCTCTTTCCTTTACAGACTGTATCTATAAAAAATTGTGATTCTGTTCATATCTATTGAGTTTAGATCTTGAATATGGATTTACTTTGTCAAAAACATGCTTACTATGAACACATGTTTGATAGTGAACATGTGCTCTAATAACCTGATGTGTGGCGTTGGTTATTTTTAACGAACTCATTTGTGGCAAGTTAATTGCCAGGGGACGTGCTATGCGTGAAAAGGAATACATAGTAACTATTGGCTCGGCCAATATGGATGTTGCTGGGTATTCGCATGCTTCTCTAAATTATGCGGATTCGAATCCAGGAAAGATAAAATTCACCCCCGGCGGAGTTGGACGTAACATTGCACATAATCTCGCGCTGCTGGGGAAAAATTCATGGTTACTGACGGCGGTTGGTAATGATTTTTATGGACAATCGTTATTGGCGCAAACCAATCAATCCGGAGTTCATGTTGATAAGTGTCTTATCGTTCCCGGAGAGAATACGTCCAGTTATTTATCATTGCTTGATAACACCGGTGAAATGTTGGTTGCCATTAATGATATGAGCATTACCGAACATATTTCAGCAGATTTTTTATCACAGCATCATGATTTTATTCGGCAGGCGAAAGTCATTGTCGCCGATTGCAATATCAGCGAAGATGCCCTGGCATGGGTGCTGGAAAATGCCGGAGAGGTTCCGGTGTTTGTTGACCCGGTATCGGCATGGAAATGCGTCAAAATTCGCGAGCGGCTTGCACAAATTCACACTCTTAAACCCAACCGGCTTGAAGCCGAAACGCTAAGCGGTATTGCGCTTTCCGGGCGTGATGACGTGGGTAAAGTCGCCGCCTGGTTTCATGATCGCGGCTTAAATAGGCTGGTGCTCAGCATGGGCGGTGACGGTGTTTATTACAGTGATATTGCGGGGAGTCGTGGTTGGTCGCTGCCGATTAAAACTCACGTCATTAATGTTACCGGGGCTGGCGATGCGATGATGGCTGGACTGGCTTCCTGCTGGGTAGACGGCATGCCCTTTATTGATTCGGTTCGATTTGCGCAGGGTTGTTCATCAATGGCGTTAGCCTGTGAATATACCAATAACCCTGATTTGTCTGTTGCGAATGTAAGCTCATTAGTGGAGAACACAGAATGTCTGAATTAACTCTTTCCTCTGAATTATTACAAATATCTCCAGAAGTACAGGAAGCATTAAACAGTAAGAAGCCGATTGTTGCACTTGAATCAACCATTATTTCTCATGGTATGCCATTTCCGCAGAATGCCCAGACAGCGATTGAAGTAGAAGAAACTATTCGTAAACACGGTGCGGTTCCTGCGACCATTGCCATTATTGGCGGAATAATGAAAGTTGGTTTAAGCAAAGATGAAATTGAGCTGCTTGGGCGAGAAGGTCATAGCGTTACGAAAGTAAGTCGTCGTGATTTGCCGTTTGTGGTCGCGGCAGGAAAAAATGGTGCAACGACTGTTGCCTCAACCATGATTATTGCCGCCCTGGCGGGAATTAAAGTATTTGCGACAGGGGGAATAGGTGGGGTTCATCGTGGTGCTGAACATACCTTTGATATTTCCGCGGATCTGCAAGAACTGGCGCATACCAATGTCACGGTAATTTGTGCCGGGGCGAAATCTATTCTTGATCTCGGCTTAACTACTGAATATTTAGAAACCTTTGGTGTGCCGTTAATTGGTTATCAAACCAACGCGTTGCCAGCATTTTTCTGCCGTACCAGTCCGTTTGAGGTCAGTATCCGTCTGGACAGTGCGCAAGAGATTGCCCGTGCCATGGCGGTGAAATGGCAAACGGGTCTCGACGGCGGTCTGGTTGTTGCGAACCCCATCCCAGAGCAGTTTGCGATGGCCGAAGAGAAAATTAATGCGGCAATCGATCGGGCGGTAAAAGAAGCGGAAGATCAGGGCGTTGTGGGCAAAGAGAGTACGCCGTTCCTGTTAGCGCGGGTTGCAGAGCTGACCGGTGGTGACAGCCTGAAATCAAATATTCAGCTGGTGTTCAACAATGCGGTACTGGCCTGTGAAATTGCGAAGGAGTATCAGCGCCTCGTCTGACAGAGTTTCCCGGGCAGAATGCGGTCGCCCGCGAATATCAAACCTACCAAAACCTGGCGATAACGCCGGGTTTCCTGGCATGAAGGGAATTTCATTATGGATATAATGAGAAGTGTTGTGGGTATGGTGGTATTACTGGCCATCGCGTTTCTGCTGTCAGTAAATAAAAAACGTATCAGTCTGCGCACGGTCGGGGCTGCACTGGTACTGCAAATCGCAATCGGCGGCATTATGCTGTACTTCCCGCCGGGAAAATGGCTGGTTGAACAGGCTGCGCTCGGTGTCCACAAGGTGATGTCATACAGTGACGCGGGAAGCGCATTTATCTTTGGCTCCCTGGTTGGGCCAAAAATGGATGTGCTGTTTGACGGAGCCGGGTTTATCTTTGCTTTTCGGGTGCTACCGGCCATCATTTTTGTGACCGCACTGATCAGTCTTCTCTACTACATTGGCGTGATGGGGCTATTGATCCGCATCCTCGGCGGTATTTTCCAGAAAGCGCTGAACATCAGTAAGATCGAGTCATTTGTCGCCGTAACGACGATTTTCCTCGGGCAAAACGAGATCCCGGCGATCGTGAAGCCGTTTATTGACCGCCTGAATCGCAATGAGCTGTTTACCGCTATTTGTAGTGGGATGGCCTCGATTGCTGGCTCAATGATGATTGGTTACGCCGGAATGGGCGTTCCGATTGACTATTTGCTGGCGGCATCGTTGATGGCAATCCCTGGCGGTATTTTGTTCGCGCGTATGCTGAGTCCGGCAACTGAAGAATCTCGTGTCACCTTTGAGAACCTGTCATTTACTGAAACGCCACCGAAAAGCATCATCGAAGCAGCGGCGAGCGGAGCGATGACCGGGCTGAAAATTGCCGCTGGCGTGGCGACGGTCGTAATGGCATTTGTCGCCATTATCGCGCTGATTAACGGCATTATTGGCGGAATTGGTGGGTGGTTTGGCTTTGGTCACGCCACTCTGGAAGGGATCTTTGGCTATGCGCTAGCCCCGCTGGCGTGGATTATGGGTGTGGACTGGGGCGATGCGACGCTGGCAGGCAGCCTGATCGGACAGAAGCTGGCGATTAATGAGTTTGTCGCTTATCTCAACTTCTCGCCGTATCTGCAAACGGGTGGAACGCTGGATGTGAAGACCATTGCGATTATCTCGTTTGCGCTGTGTGGTTTCGCTAACTTTGGTTCGATTGGCGTTGTCGTCGGGGCATTTTCGGCGATTGCGCCACAGCGTGCCCCGGAAATCGCGCAACTTGGCATGCGCGCGCTGGCAGCAGCAACGCTGTCAAACCTGATGAGCGCCACTATAGCCGGTTTCTTTATCGGGCTGGCATAGCGAAAATAATGCCGGATACGCGTAGCGCCATCCGGCATTACATTTAAGCAGTTTGCAGCAAATACAAGGCGTTATCTGCTGAGAGGGTTGGGTTGTTGATGCTGACGCTGGCTCGCGATAATGCCGCGCAGGCCATGGCAAAGTGAGCGCTTTCACGAAATTCACTACCTTCCAGAAAGCTGTACAGCAATCCCGCCATAAAAGCATCGTCGGCGCCAAAACTGTCTACAACCGTATGCTCAGGAGGCGTCAGTAAAAACTGTTCTCCGTCCTTTTCGCTGCAAAAAACGGATTCATCTTCCAGGCAAACAAAGATTCGTTTTACCCCTTGCTGATGGAGACTATTGACGGCCAGTACGCGATCGGCATCTGAATGAATAGGTTGACCCCACAAAATCGCCAGCTCTTTCTGCGTTGGTTTTAGCGTATGAATACGCGTAAACCAGGTCTTCATTTTTGCCGCTTTGAACTCTGAAACGGTGTCAATGAATACCGGAATATCATCAGCAATAGTAAAGACCCACTCAATGGCTTCGGCAGTCAGATTGCAATCAGCCAGTACGACACCGGAATGGCGGATCAAATCTCGCGAACTGTTCAGTAACTGCGGCGTCAATTGTTGCAGGATATGGGTATCGTTAATTGCCAGTACGGTCTCTTCCTGCTGATTAGCGATCGACAGGTAAGTTGAGGTGTTATGTCCATGCAGGCGTATGCAACTGGAAACGTTAACACCGGCCTGACGCGTTTGTTCCAGCAATGTTTCGCCATAGAAATCACTGCCAACAGCGGAAATTAAGTGGACGTCACGGCCCAGCAGCGCCAGGTTGTGGGCGATGTTACGTCCCACGCCGCCTGCCGAGCAGTGAATGCTACCAGGGTTAGAGGCAGCCTGAGGATAGTGGATGTCAGCAACACCACGAATATCCATATTGATCGCCCCGACAACCACGCAATAATCCTGTTCGGTAAGGATATAACCTTTACCTTTGATCATGCCTTTACGCATCAAATCCATAATATGCGCAGCAACGCGTGAACGGCTGATCTGCAAAATATCGGCGATTTCATTCTGCTGAATCAACGGATTGCGACGCAGGATCTTAAGGATCTGCTTTTCCCTGTCGTTCATGATTATGCCACCGCTTTTTCTGTTTGCTGGGCTTTCAGCCAGGCAATCTCTTCTGCCCAGATATCCGGATTAATCGTTTCCAGCACCAGCGGAATGCCGTCAAAACGATTGTCCTGCATGATCCAACGGAAGGCATCGTGGCCAATATTGCCTTCACCTAAGCTGTGGTGACGGTCAACGCGACTGCCAAATGCGCTCTTGGCGTCGTTCAGGTGCATACCGCGTAGGTACCTGAAGCCGACAATACGTTCAAATTCCGCAAACGTCTTTTCGCATTCCTCGACGGAGCGCAAATCGTAACCGGCCGCGAAGGCATGGCAGGTATCAATACAGACGCCGACGCGGGACTTGTCTTCGACGCCGTCGATAATGGCGGCAAGGTGCTCAAACTTAAATCCAAGGTTGCTGCCTTGTCCGGCGGTATTTTCGATAACTGCCGTAACGCCCTGGGTCTGAGCAAGGGCGATGTTGATGGATTCGGCAATGCGCGCCAGACATTCATCTTCCGGGATCTGCATCAAATGGCTGCCCGGGTGAAAGTTCAGCAAGGATAAGCCCAGCATTTCACAGCGCTGCATTTCATCTATAAACGCATCACGTGATTTTTCCAGCGCATCGCTAACCGGATGACCGAGGTTAATCAGGTAACTGTCGTGAGGCAGGATCTGGGCGGCAGTATAGTGATACTTCTCGCAGGCAGATTTAAAATCATCAATGATTTCGGTGGTCAGCGGCGCGGCACGCCACTGGCGCTGATTTTTGGTGAACAGGGCGAATGCGGTCGCTTCGATTTCTGCGGCTCGAATAGCGGCGTTAGCCAGACCGCCAGCGGCGCTTACGTGCGCTCCGATATATTTCATAAATTTAACCCGCCATACTCAAATACAAAAAGGGAGAGTATAGCGGGTTAATAGAGGTGAGTCGTGATCGTTTATGCCATCAGCGCGTGGATAGCGACGTTAATCGCACCACCACCCACAATCAGCCAGACAAACAGCAGCAGGGCCATCAGTAACGGTTTGGCACCGGCTTTTTTCAGCGCGCTAACGTGCGTGGTCAGCCCCAGGGCAGCCATCGCCATTGCCAGCAAAATGGTGTCCAGCGTTACCAGCATGTTCACTACTGACTGTGGCAGCAGGTGGAACGAGTTAAAAATTGCGACCACAATGAACAGGATGGCAAACCATGGAATGGTTATTTTGCTCTTCTCACCGCCCGTGGCCGGAGACAGTTGTTTAACGCGTGCGGCCAGGAGGATAAGGAACGGTGCCAGCATCATGACGCGCAGCATTTTGGCAATAACCGCGGCGTTTTCCGCATCCGGGCTAATGGCGTGCCCGGCAGCCACAACCTGTGCAACTTCATGCATGGTGGAGCCAATGTAAATGCCGTAGGTTTCTGGGCTAAACCAGTGTGAAAGCAACGGATACATCGCCGGATACAGGAAGATTGCGATAGTACCGAAGATAACCACGGTGGCGACAGCGACGGTCACTTTACTGGCTTCTGCTTTCACCACTGGTTCGGTTGCCAGCACGGCGGCGGCACCACAAATGCTGCTACCCGCGCCAATCAGCCAACTGGTGTGACGGTCCAGACCAAATACTTTCTGCCCCAGGAAACAGGCAATCATAAAGGTACTGCTTAGCGTTAACACATCAATCACGATACCGCTGACGCCGACGTCAGCAATTTGCGCGAAGGTGAGGCGGAAACCGTAGAGGATAATCCCCAGACGTAATAAATGTTGTTTCGCGAACAGCACGCCGCCGTCACAGCTTTTCCAGATGTGCGGATAGACGGTGTTGCCGAGAATCATCCCCAATAAGATGGCTAAGGTGAGGGCGCTGAACCCGGCACCTGCGACGGCGGGAATGGATCCTCCCCATAAGGCGACCCCAGTGATAACTGCACTCAGGGCAAGCCCCGGAATAAAATGCCACGCTGTACGACGATGAGTCTGTAAGGTGAGTTCTGTCATATCCTTCTCCTTTATCTGGGTAAAAGAGTAAGGCGAAGTGGTTTAAAAATAAAATTGATTATATATTTATAATTAATCTATATAAGTGGTATACCCGTCATACTTCAAGTTGCATGTGCGTTGGCTGCGCTCGTTCACCCCAGTCACGTACTTAAGTACGCTCCGGGGGATGCTCTCTCTTGCCGCCTTCCTGCAACTCGAATTATTTAGGGTATAAGTAACGGCTATCCGGTGGAAAACGACTATGCATATCACCCTACGACAACTTGAAGTGTTTGCTGAGGTACTAAAAAGCGGCTCAACGACCCAGGCATCTGTCATGCTGGCATTGTCGCAGTCGGCGGTGAGTGCGGCGCTTACCGATCTGGAAGGGCAACTTGGCGTGCAACTGTTTGACCGTGTCGGCAAACGGCTGGTGGTTAACGAACACGGACGCTTGCTTTATCCGCGCGCGCTGGCGTTACTTGAGCAAACCACCGAAATCGAACAGCTTTTTCGCAAAGATAATGGCGCCATTCGGGTCTATGCCAGTAGCACCATCGGTAATTATATTCTGCCCGCCATGATCGCTCGTTATCGCCAGGACTTCCCCGATTTGCCGCTGGAACTTAGCGTGGGCAACAGCCAGGACGTGATCAATGCGGTGCTGGATTTTCGGGTAGACATCGGGCTGATTGAAGGGCCGTGTCACAGTACGGAAATCATCTCTGAACCGTGGCTGGAGGACGAACTGGTGGTGTTTGCCGCACCGTCGTCACCGCTCACAAAGGGGCCCGTTACGCTGGAACAGCTGGCTGCTTCGCCGTGGATCCTGCGTGAGCGAGGATCGGGTACGCGTGAACTGGTGGATTACCTGCTGTTGTCTCATCTGCCAAGATTTCAGATGGCGATGGAGTTGGGGAACTCCGAGGCCATTAAGCATGCGGTGCGCCATGGTCTCGGGATCAGCTGTTTGTCGCGTCGGGTCATTGCGGAGCAGTTACAGGCAGGGACGCTGAGCGAAGTTACCGTGCCACTGCCGCGTTTAGTGCGCACTCTCTGGCGCGTTCATCACCGGCAAAAACATATCTCCAATGCCATTACGCGTTTTTTATATTACAGCGACCAGGTTGAGTAGGGCGAATAGCGCGCTAACTCTCGTCAGGTCACCCTATCCATAATGGCTGTTACGTCTTAACCGCCTTGTGCTGCTCATTTTCTGCTTTACTTATAATCCGCGGCCAGTCATGAAGGTCTCTTATAACAGCGCATTTGTGCCGGAAGAATGCCATTTCGTCTGCTACAATCGCGCCTCATTTTTTGGATGGATAGCATTTTCACATGGTTTCCGAAACTAAAACCACAGAAGCGCCCACGCTACGTCGTGAACTGAAGGCGCGTCACCTGACGATGATTGCCATTGGAGGCTCCATCGGTACAGGTCTTTTCGTTGCATCTGGTGCAACTATTTCTGCGGCGGGTCCTGGCGGCGCGTTGTTCTCTTATATCCTGATCGGTCTGATGGTGTACTTCCTGATGACCAGCCTCGGTGAACTGGCTGCCTATATGCCGGTTTCCGGCTCGTTCTCCACTTACGGTCAAAACTACGTAGAAGAAGGCTTTGGCTTCGCGCTGGGCTGGAACTACTGGTACAACTGGGCGGTAACGATTGCCGTTGACCTGGTGGCCGCACAGTTGGTGATGAGCTGGTGGTTCCCGGACACGCCGGGCTGGATCTGGAGCGCACTGTTCCTCGGCGTTATCTTCCTGCTGAACTACATTTCCGTTCGCGGATTTGGTGAAGCGGAATACTGGTTCTCGCTGATCAAAGTTACCACTGTAATTATCTTCATCGTGGTTGGCGTGATGATGATTTTCGGTATCTTCAAAGGCACTCAGCCAGTGGGCTGGAGCAACTGGACGACCGGTGATGCACCGTTTGCCGGGGGTTTTGCCGCTATGATTGGTGTGGCGATGATCGTCGGCTTCTCCTTCCAGGGAACTGAGCTGATCGGTATCGCGGCAGGCGAATCTGAAGATCCTGAAAAGAACATTCCACGTGCGGTGCGTCAGGTGTTTTGGCGAATCCTGCTGTTCTATGTGTTCGCGATTTTGATTATCAGCCTGATTATCCCATACACCGATCCGAGCCTGCTGCGCAACGATGTGAAAGACATCAGCGTTAGCCCGTTCACGTTGGTATTCCAGCATGCGGGTCTGCTGTCAGCCGCAGCAGTAATGAACGCGGTTATCCTGACGGCGGTACTGTCAGCGGGTAACTCCGGGATGTATGCCTCCACGCGTATGCTTTACACCCTGGCATGCGACGGTAAAGCGCCGCGTATTTTCGGCAAACTGTCTCGTGGCGGTGTTCCGCGTAACGCGCTGTATGCGACGACTGTGGTGGCGGGGCTGTGTTTCCTGACCTCTATGTTTGGTAACCAGACCGTGTACCTCTGGCTGCTGAACACCTCCGGGATGACGGGCTTTATCGCCTGGCTGGGGATCGCGATTAGCCACTATCGTTTCCGTCGCGGTTATGTGCTGCAGGGGCGCGATGTGAAGGATCTGCCGTACCGTTCTGGCTTCTTCCCGCTGGGTCCGATCTTCGCCTTTGTGCTGTGCCTGATTATCACTCTGGGCCAGAACTACGAAGCGTTCCTGAAAGATAGCATTGACTGGGGCGGCGTGATGGCAACCTATATCGGTATCCCGCTGTTCCTGATTATCTGGTTTGGCTATAAGCTGGCGAAAGGAACTCATTTTGTTCGCTACAGCGAAATGAAATTCCCGGATCGCGTGAAGAAATAACAGTATAAAAAGCATAACAAAAACCCCGGCATGATGAGTGCCGGGGTTTTTTTATTGCGCCAGACTTAGAAGCTGTAAGTCAGGCCAACCGTGTAACGACGACCATCGAGAACAGTGTCGTAGGTATCGTAATCGATTTGCTTATCCAGCACGTTATACACGCCAGCGGTCATCAGCAGATCTTTGTTTGCATAATAGCGCAAACCAACATCGACCTGAGTATAGGACGGGGTGCCCTGCGCCATGGAGGTACGGCTCAGGTATTCAGACGTTTTCCCGCGCAGATTCAGACGGCTCCAGAAACCGAGATCCTGCGTGGCCTGCCAGTCCAGCGTGGTGTTGAACATATGCTTTGGCATTTTGTTCAATGGCTCACCGGAGAACTGACCGCTTTTCTGTTCAGATTCCGTGTAAGTGTAGTTCGCCGTCCAGTTGATGTCGGAAGTCATCTTCCAGCCGAAAGTGGATTCTACGCCGCGCATATTGGCTTTATCGACGTTAACGCGATCGCTGACGAAGTCATAGTGGGTATTGCCGATGGTACAGGCCGGATCGGAGCTGCTGTTACAGCGGCGCACTTCGGTGATTTTGTCTTTGAAGTCAGTATTGAACAGCGTGACGCCCGCGTTGAGATCGTTGCCGTTATCCCACAGTAAACCGATCTCTTCGCTGAGGCTTTTCTCCGGCTTCAGGTCCGGGTTGCCGACAATGATGCCGTTCAGTCTACCGCCGCCGGTGACCTGTCCCCAACTGGCAGACGACTGGCGCAGATCCGGTGCGCGATAGCCCGCTGAAACGCCGCCTTTTAAGGTCCATTGATCGCTCAGATGCCATACGCCATAACCGCGCGGCGTCCAGTTGTCGCCGTAGTTTTCATCTTTATCCATACGCAGACCGCCAGTCAGCGTGAAGGTATCGGTAACGGCCCACTCATCTTCAGCAAACAGCGCCCAGCTCCAGCGGGTCAGTTTGTTCAGTCCATCAGCAGCTTGCAGCTGGTTGCCGTTATCACTCAGTTTTTCATAACGGTATTGCCCGCCCAACGTCAGGGTGTGCGCCCCAAGGAAGACCTGGTTCTGGTTATTGAAAATCGTGTTGTAGGACTTCATCTGGCGACCTGGGTTTTCGGTCTCTTCCTGCTGGACATAGCTGGTGGAGTTGAAGTCGTCGTAATAACCGCTGTGGGTTAGTGAATACGTTGTGTGCACATACTTGTTTTCGCTTTTACTGTTGGGCTTGCAGCTTCCGTTGCGGCAGCTTTCCTCGGCCATGGATTTGCCTGGCGTACTGTCGCGATCCTGCAGTTCACGTGCGTAATCGAAGTCGATGTCATTTTTATCATCTGGCGTAAAGTTCAGGGTTAAGCCCCCGTTACGCATACGCTGTTCATTGTAGCCATTGAGGATTTTGTCCTCTGCCCGATGAGAGAATAACCCGGTCACTTTTGCGCCGAGTAATCCGTCAATCAGGGGCCCAGACGCATAGGCGTTGGTCTGATAAATATCGCCGGAGTCTCTGTCTTCCTGGAAAGTGGCATCGCCGTGCAGAGAGCCGGTCCAGGCTTTGGTATTCGACACTTTCTTGGTGATGACGTTGATGACGCCGCCCATCGCATCGGAGCCGTACAGAGATGACATTGGGCCACGGATTACCTCGATACGCTCGATGGATTCCAGCGGCGGCAGCCAACCTTGCTCAATACCTGAGTTGTCGCTGTTAGGACGTGTGCCGCGTGTGCTGATGCGTTTACCGTTGACCAGGAAGAGCGTGTATTGCGAAGCCATACCACGAATACTGATATCGCTGCTGCTACCCCCGCCGGTGACGACGACGCCAGGGACATCTTTTAGCGCATCAGTAACATCGCGATAGGCTTTGTCCTCAATCTGCTGCTTGGTAATAACAGATATCGAAGCGGGGGCGTCCTGAATTTTCTGTTCGAAGCCGGTGGCGGTAACCACCACGGTGTCTTGTTCAGCGGCATGCCCGAGTGATGGGAGACTGGCGACGCATACTGCGGCAGCTACAGCCTTAACGTGAGGTATAGTCATTTGTATCATTCCATTTAAATGAATTTACCCGGCATACTTCAAGTTGCAGATGCGTGGCTACGCGCGTTCATACAACTCGAATTATTTAGGGTAACGATCAGCGCGTCATGTGAAAGGCCATGACAATTGTATGTATTTGTCTTTTAAGGACTCTTTTCAGTAAAGAAGCGAATGGATTGTACAAAAGTATGAATGTTTGTAAACACAAATGATAATCGAAATCATTTGTGTTTGATATCGTTTTGAGGGTAATGCTTTTTAAATCAATAGGATAGTGGAGAAAGAAAAAAGGAGAAAAAGTGAAGGAATGATGGAGAAATGAAGAGGGCTGGCGCCCTCACTCAGGCGTTACTTCAACAAATACTGGGCGTGGAAGCGCAGGTGATCCTCAATAAACGACGCAATAAAGTAATAGCTATGGTCGTAACCGGGCTGGATGCGTAGCGTCATTGGCCATGCGGTTTGACGGGCCGTTTCGGCCAGCACCGCGGGTTGCAGCTGATCGGCGAGAAACTGATCGCTGTCTCCCTGATCAATAAGCGTCGGAATCGCGTCTGCGGGCTTGCTGGCCAACATTAACTCGCAGCTGTCCCACTCGGCCCACTGTGATTTATCTTCACCCAGATACGCGCTAAAAGCCTTCTCCCCCCACGGAACGCGGCAAGGATTTACGATCGGTGCAAAGGCGGAAATGCTGGTGTATTTCCCGGGATTTTTCAGCGACATAATCAATGCGCCGTGACCGCCCATGGAGTGTCCACTGATGGCGCAGCGATCGCTGACGTTAAACTGCGATTGAATCAGTGCCGGCAGCTCATCACGCAGATAGTCATACATGCGAAAATGCGTTGCCCATGGCTGTTGGGTAGCATTGAGGTAAAATCCCGCCCCCTGGCCTAAATCGTATCCATCATCATTGGCAACCTGTTCGCCGCGCGGACTGGTGTCCGGCATCACCAGTACAATGCCCAGCTCAGCCGCGATGCGTTGTGCGCCGGCTTTAGTCGTGAAGTTTTCATCATTGCATGTCAGACCCGACAGCCAGTACAGCACCGGAGGCGGGGTGTTATCGCGCGGGGGAGGAAGAAAAATACTGAAGGTCATGGTGCAATTTAACGTGGCGGAGTCGTGACGCCAGCGTTGCTGCCAGCCTTCAAAACAGCGGTGCTCTTCAAGCATTTCCATGCGGGGCTCCTTGTTGTGTTGAACCTGAATATGTTTGCGAACTCACCATAATACAGATTATTCATGGCACTGTGAGCAACTTTCACTTCCGCATTGAGCAAACATACTTCATCATCTATATAACTTTACATTAACACTCGACGTCGCCGGGTAGAACGACAAGTGAAATCAGCTACGCTGAAAGGCTGTGCCAATTTCAATAATTATCGCGGTGAATACTGGATTATGTGCGCCGCCTCACGCACAATGTTCTGGCTGTGACACAGCCTAAAAACTTTGCCCCATGCAGGGCAGAGGCGCCCCACCTGCAGGAGAAGAAGAAATGTCATCACTCAGTAAAGAAGCGGCCCTGGTTCATGAAGCGCTGGTCGCGCGTGGTCTTGAAACGCCACTACGCCCGCCCGTGCAAGAGATGGATAACGAAACGCGCAAACGTCTTATCTCGGGCCATATGACCGAGATTATGCAGTTGCTCAATCTCGATTTGAGCGATGACAGTTTGATGGAAACTCCGCATCGCATTGCGAAAATGTATGTCGATGAGATTTTCTCCGGCCTCGACTACGCCAACTTCCCGAAAATTACCGTCATTGAAAACAAAATGAAGGTGGACGAGATGGTCACGGTCCGCGATATCACGCTGACCAGCACCTGCGAACACCACTTTGTTACTATCGATGGCAAAGCGACGGTGGCGTATATCCCGAAAGATTCGGTTATTGGTCTGTCGAAGATTAACCGCATTGTGCAGTTTTTCGCACAGCGTCCGCAGGTTCAGGAACGTCTCACCCAGCAAATTCTCACCGCGCTGCAAACGCTGCTCGGGACGAATAATGTGGCGGTGTCGATTGATGCGGTACATTACTGTGTGAAAGCGCGCGGCATTCGCGATGCGACCAGTGCGACCACGACCACTTCTCTTGGCGGATTGTTTAAGTCCAGCCAGAACACGCGTCAGGAATTCCTGCGCGCAGTACGTCATCACAACTGATTAGGGCAGGGACCATGGAGCGTAATGTCACGCTGGATTTTATTCGTGGCGTCGCCATTCTTGGTATCCTGCTTCTCAATATTAGCGCCTTTGGCTTGCCAAAGGCGGCATACCTCAATCCCGCGTGGTATGGCAACATCACCTTATCCGACGCCTGGACCTGGGCGCTGCTCGATCTCTTTGCGCAGGTAAAATTCCTCACGTTGTTTGCGCTGCTGTTCGGTGCCGGTCTGCAAATGCTGCTCCCGCGCGGTAAACGCTGGATCCAGTCGCGGCTTACGCTGCTGGTTCTATTGGGTTTTATTCACGGTTTACTCTTCTGGGATGGCGATATCCTGCTGGCATATGGCTTAATCGGCCTGATTTGTTGGCGGTTGATCCGTGATGCGCCGTCGGTAAAAAGCTTATTTAACACCGGCGTACTGCTTTATCTGGTGGGCGTTGGCGTATTGCTGCTGCTGGGGGTAATCTCCGGGAGTGAGACCAGTCGTGCCTGGACGCCGGATGCCTCAGCGTTGCTGTATGAAAAATACTGGAAAATAAACGGTGGAATGGAAGCCGTCAGCAATCGCGTGGATATGATGTCCAATAGTTTGCTGGCGCTGGGCGCACAGTACGGCTGGCAACTGGCGGGGATGATGCTGCTCGGCGCGGCATTGATGCGCAGCGGTTGGTTAAAAGGGCAGTACAGCTTACAGCATTACCGACGCACCGGTGTACTGCTGGTCATTCTAGGGATGGCGATTAACCTGCCTGCTATCGTCGCTCAGTGGCATCTGGAATGGGCATATCGCTGGTGTGCCTTCTTGCTACAAGCCCCGCGAGAGCTGGGCGCGCCGTTGCAAACCATTGGTTACGCCGCGCTGATGTTCGGCTTCTGGCCGCAGCTTAGCCGCTTAAAATGGGTCATTGCCATCGCCTGTGTGGGGCGCATGGCATTAACTAACTATCTGTTACAAACCTTAATCTGCACCACGCTGTTTTACCAGGTCGGCTTATTTATGAAATTTGACCGACTGGAGCTGCTGTATTTCGTCATTCCGGTTTGGGCCGTTAACCTACTTTTCTCCGTCATATGGCTACGTTATTACCGCCAGGGCCCGGTGGAATGGCTGTGGCGTCAATTAACCCTGCGTGCTGCGGGGACATCATTGCCGCGTACATCCAGATAACGATCTGGATCACATTCATTAACAAAACGGATGTAAGCGCTTTCATTCCTGTGACATCTCTCACGCAGTGCGTTTCGTTGTGCTGACAAAATACCCAGCCTGGGGTGTCTGCGGGCAACCGCAATCTAAAACAGGGCAGTGAATATGATCACCATACGTGATGTGGCACGACAGTCTGGCGTTTCTGTAGCGACCGTTTCCCGCGTACTGAACAACAGTGCGCTGGTGAGTCCCGATACGCGTGAAGCGGTAATGAAGGCAGTTACTCTGCTGGGCTATCGACCTAATGCCAACGCGCAAGCGCTGGCGACGCAGGTGAGCGACACGATTGGTGTTGTGGTCATGGATGTATCAGACGCCTTTTTTGGCGCGCTGGTAAAAGCCGTGGATATGGTTGCCCAGCAGCATCAGAAGTATGTCCTGATTGGCAACAGCTACCATGAGGCTGAAAAAGAACGTCATGCCATTGAGGTGTTGATTCGTCAGCGCTGTAACGCACTGATTGTACACTCTAAAGCACTGAGCGATCGGGAACTGGCCGAGTTTATGGATCAGATCCCCGGCATGGTGCTGATCAACCGTCTGGTGCCGGGTTACGCCCACCGTTGCGTCTGCCTGGATAACATCAGCGGTGCCAAAATGGCGACCCGAATGCTGCTGAATAATGGTCATCAACGCATCGGTTATCTGGCGTCAAGCCATCGCATTGAAGATGACACCATGCGCAAAGAAGGGTGGTTAACAGCCCTGAAAGAGCAGGGGATTGTTGCGGCAGAAAGTTGGGTCGGCACCGGTTCGCCCGATATGCAAGGCGGAGAGTCTGCGATGGTAGAACTGCTGGGACGTAACTTACAACTGACGGCGGTTTTCGCCTATAACGACAATATGGCTGCCGGCGCGCTGACCGCGCTAAAAGACAACGGCATCGCTATTCCATTACACCTTTCTATCATTGGCTTTGATGATATTCCTATCGCGCGTTACACCGATCCGCAACTGACCACCGTACGCTATCCCATTGCCTCCATGGCAAAAATGGCGACGGAGCTTGCGCTACAGGGGGCTGCAGGCACGTTAGACCTGGAGGCGACGCATTGCTTTATGCCGACGCTGGTGCGTCGCCATTCAGTGGCGCTACGGCAGAATGCGGCACCGATCACTAACTCATAACGTTGCGCGATGTAACCGCTTTCAATATGTGAGTAAATTCACAGTATATTAACAATGCGATAGCTATGATGACACTGTTTGTTGCGCTGTAACTACTATGTAACGGTGAATAATCACTTTCACCGAGGTAAAGGTGCCTTAAACAAAAATTAAAGCCTGTTTTTGGAGCGTTGCCAGACACGGAAGAAATATTTTTTAAAAGTGAGCTTCGGCGTTCAGTAACACTTCAGTAACGTTCTGCCTGCCGAGCATTTATCTCAAGTACTACCCTGCATAATAAAACCGGAGATACCATGAATAAGAAGGTGTTGACCCTGTCTGCTGTAATGGCAAGCATGTTATTCGGCGCGGCTGCGCACGCTGCTGATACCCGCATTGGTGTGACTATCTATAAGTATGACGATAACTTTATGTCTGTAGTACGTAAGGCTATTGAAAAAGATGCCAAAGCGGCGCCAGATGTACAGCTGCTGATGAATGACTCGCAGAACGACCAGTCCAAACAAAACGACCAGATCGACGTGCTGCTGGCAAAAGGCGTTAAAGCACTGGCGATTAACCTGGTTGACCCGGCAGCGGCAGGCACGGTCATTGAAAAAGCACGCGGGCAAAACGTACCGATCGTGTTCTTTAACAAAGAACCTTCTCGTAAGGCGCTGGACAGCTATGACAAAGCGTTTTACGTCGGTACCGACTCTAAAGAGTCCGGTATTATTCAGGGTGATTTGATCGCCAAACACTGGGCAGCGAACCCGAACTGGGACCTGAACAAAGACGGCAAAATTCAGTTTGTTCTGCTGAAAGGCGAACCGGGACACCCGGACGCTGAAGCACGTACCACTTACGTGATTAAAGAGCTGAACGATAAAGGCATTAAAACTGAGCAACTGCAGTTAGATACTGCAATGTGGGATACCGCTCAGGCAAAAGATAAAATGGATGCGTGGATGTCCGGTCCGAACGCCAACAAAATCGAAGTGGTTATCGCAAACAACGATGCGATGGCAATGGGCGCAGTTGAAGCACTGAAAGCGCACAACAAAACCAGCGTACCGGTATTTGGTGTGGATGCGCTGCCTGAAGCGCTGGCTCTGGTGAAATCTGGCGCAATGGCTGGTACCGTGCTGAACGACGCCAACAACCAGGCGAAAGCCACCTTCGATCTGGCGAAAAACCTGGCTGACGGCAAAGGTGCGGCAGATGGCACTAACTGGAAAATTGAGAACAAAATTGTTCGCGTTCCGTACGTAGGTGTCGATAAAGATAATCTGGCAGAGTTTACCAATAAGTAAATACTCCGTCTTTGGGCGCAATGTCATTGCGCCCTTAATAACGCACTCTGCAAGGCCAACAAGGTATAATTATGGTCAGCACACATACTCAGTCGTCAGGCGAATACTTGTTGGAAATGACCGGCATCAACAAGTCCTTCCCCGGCGTTAAGGCTCTTGATAATGTCAATTTAAAAGTCCGCCCACATTCCATTCATGCCTTAATGGGGGAGAATGGCGCGGGGAAATCAACATTATTGAAATGTCTTTTCGGTATCTATCAAAAAGATTCCGGTAGTATTTTATTTCAGGGTAAAGAAATCGATTTTCATTCTGCTAAAGAAGCGCTTGAAAATGGTATTTCGATGGTACACCAGGAATTAAACCTGGTATTACAACGTTCTGTGATGGATAACATGTGGCTGGGACGCTATCCCACCAAAGGCATGTTTGTCGATCAGGACAAAATGTACCGCGATACCAAAGCGATATTTGATGAGCTGGATATTGATATCGATCCGCGTGCGCGCGTTGGTACATTATCCGTTTCTCAAATGCAGATGATTGAAATTGCAAAAGCGTTCTCCTATGACGCAAAAATCGTCATCATGGATGAGCCAACGTCATCGTTAACCGAGAAAGAAGTTAATCATCTGTTTACCATTATCCGTAAGCTGAAAGAGCGTGGATGCGGTATTGTTTATATTTCTCATAAGATGGAAGAAATCTTCCAGCTATGCGATGAAATTACCGTGCTGCGCGATGGCCAGTGGATTGCGACCCAGCCGCTGGAAGGGCTGGATATGGATAAGATCATCTCCATGATGGTCGGCCGCTCACTGAACCAACGTTTTCCGGATAAAGAAAACAAACCAGGCGAAGTCATTCTGCAAGTGCGTAACCTGACCTCGCTGCGTCAGCCATCGATTCGTGATATCTCGTTTGATTTGCACAAAGGGGAAATTCTCGGGATTGCCGGGCTGGTCGGCGCAAAACGTACTGATATCGTTGAAACGCTTTTTGGTATTCGTGAGAAATCATCGGGTACGATTACGCTACACGGCAAAAAGATTAATAACCACAGCGCAAATGAGGCCATTAATCATGGTTTTGCGCTGGTCACGGAAGAGCGCCGCTCAACCGGTATTTACGCGTATCTGGATATTGGTTTTAACTCGTTAATCTCCAATATCCAAAACTATAAAAATAAAGTTGGTCTGCTGGATAATTCCCGCATGAAGAGTGATACCCAGTGGGTAATTGACTCAATGAGGGTGAAAACGCCGGGCCATCGTACACAAATCGGTTCACTGTCCGGTGGTAATCAGCAAAAGGTGGTTATTGGTCGCTGGTTATTAACGCAGCCAGAAATCCTGATGTTAGATGAACCCACGCGTGGTATCGATGTTGGCGCGAAATTTGAAATTTATCAGCTGATTGCCGAACTCGCGAAAAAGGATAAGGGGATTATTATTATTTCCTCTGAAATGCCGGAGCTGCTGGGTATTACCGATCGTATTCTGGTGATGAGCAATGGTCTCGTTGCCGGAATTGTTGACACTAAAACAACAACGCAAAACGAAATCCTCCGTCTTGCGTCTTTGCACCTTTAAGATTAGGGGCTCCTCATGAGTGCGTTAAATAAGAAAAGTTTTCTTACTTATCTGAAAGAAGGCGGAATTTACGTTGTTCTTTTGGTTTTGCTGGCGATTATTATTTTCCAGGATCCCACTTTCTTAAGCTTACTGAACCTGAGTAATATTCTGACGCAATCCTCGGTGCGTATTATTATCGCATTGGGTGTGGCCGGGCTGATTGTTACCCAAGGGACAGATCTGTCGGCGGGACGTCAGGTTGGCCTGGCGGCAGTCGTGGCGGCAACCTTGCTACAGTCGATGGAGAACGCCAACAAGGTGTTCCCGGAAATGGCTACAATGCCAATCATCGTAGTCGTGCTGATTGTTTGCGTGATTGGCGCCATTATCGGTCTGGTGAACGGTATTATCATTGCTTATCTGAATGTGACGCCGTTTATTACTACCCTGGGTACGATGATCATCGTTTACGGGATCAACTCCCTGTACTACGACTTTGTCGGCGCATCACCAATTTCTGGCTTTGACAGCGGATTCTCCACCTTCGCGCAGGGCTTTATTGCGCTGGGTAGTTTCCGCCTCTCCTACATTACCTTCTATGCGCTGATTGCGGTGGCGTTTGTCTGGGTGCTGTGGAACAAGACCCGCTTCGGTAAAAACATTTTCGCCATCGGCGGAAACCCTGAAGCCGCGAAAGTGTCCGGGGTCAACGTTGCGCTGAACCTGCTGATCATCTATGCGTTGTCTGGCGTGTTTTATGCCTTTGGTGGTTTGCTCGAAGCCGGGCGTATCGGCTCGGCGACTAACAACCTCGGCTTTATGTATGAGCTGGATGCGATTGCGGCGTGCGTGGTTGGCGGCGTGTCGTTCAGCGGCGGGGTAGGGACCGTGTTTGGCGTGGTGACCGGTGTGATTATCTTCACCGTCATCAACTACGGTCTGACCTACATCGGCGTGAACCCATACTGGCAGTACATCATCAAGGGCGGCATTATCATCTTCGCGGTCGCGCTGGACTCACTGAAGTACGCGCGTAAGAAGTAATCGTATACTGCAAAAAGCCCGGTGCAGCGTAATCTGTACCGGGCTTTTTTGTCAGCGTTACAACGTTAACGCATGCTCTTTCTCACCGGGTTTAAATTTCACTTCACCCAGCTCAATACAGGCTACCGGACAAACGTGACCACACAGCAGGCATCCCACACATTTTTCTGTGTTGCAGTACGGTGTGCGGGTTTCCTCATTCCATTCCATCGCCTGATGTCCACCGTCATAACAGGAGATGTAGCAGCGGCCACAGCCAACGCATTTATCAAGATGGATGTTCGGATAGACGATGTAGCTTCGGTCAAGATCCTCCGCGGGGATGATATTGGCATTGGCAAGACCAACCATCTCCTCCAGTGAGTCAATCCCTTGATCGGCGAGGTAATGTGACAGCCCGCTGGTCATGTCCTCCACAATCCGGTAGCCATACTGCATGATCCCGGTGGTCACCTGCAGCGTGGCCGCGCCTAACAGTAAAAACTCGGCGGCATCTTCCCAGGTCTCAATTCCCCCGATGCCGCTAATCGGGAAATCGCGCAGTTCAGGGTGCATGCGCAGTTGTTGGATAAATCGCAAAGCAATAGGTTTAACGGCCTTGCCGGAGTAGCCGGAAATACTGGATTTACCGTTGACGACCGGCATCCCGATTTTTCGGTTCAGATCGATATTCGTGATGGATTTAACCGTATTGATGGTCGCGATACCGTCGGCACCTCCGTGTTTTGCTGCCAGAGCCACCTCACACATATCACCAATGTTCGGTGTCATTTTCGCCAGCATCGGCAGGGACGAGCCGCGTTTAACGGCCCGACAATACTTTTCAACCAGCTCAGGGCTTTGCCCGACATCGCTACCCATGGCATGTGAGGTCATTTGCGGGCACGAGAAGTTACACTCGATCATGTCTGCACCCGCGTCTTCAACCAGGCGGGCCAGTTCCTGCCATTGCTGCTCATTTTCCCCCATAATCGACGCAATCAGGACTTTGTCCGGGTAGTCCTGTTTCAGCCGACGAATTGCGGCCAGATTCTCCTCCAGCGGATGCTCGGCAATTTGTTCCATGTTTTTGAAGCCAATAAAGCCGGTATCTTCTTTGGTGAGATGGTCAAAGCGTGGGGAGACTTCATTAGCAACAAAGAACCCGATCGTTTTAAAAACAATGCCACCCCAGCCGCTATCATAGGCTTTGGCGCACATTTCATAGCAGTTGCCCACCGGAGAGGAAGAGAGGCAGAACGGGTTGGGGAATTTGACGCCGCAAAAAGTAATAGAAAGATCTTTCGTTAACATGAGCAAGCTCCCTCTAAATAGTGATGAATGGCCTGAGCGGCTTCTTTTCCCGTTTTCACGGCGTAAACAACGGTTTTATCGCCTTTAACAATATCGCCCGCAGCAAACAGAGCCGGATCGGCGGTTTGATAATTGTGCGTATCGAGAAGATTTCGCTGTGGCTTTAACGCGGCGAAATTATCAAGCTGAGCATGTTGGCCGACGGCGAGAATAATCTGTTCGGCTTCAAGCGTGAGTTCTCCTGGCAGGCGTACGTGCTTAAAGGTGACTCGATTTCCGCTAACCGCCACGGGCGTGAAGCCGTCAATTATCGACACCCCTAAAGCCTGTGTGCTGCTGAATTCTTTGTCGCTGGCCGGGAAGTCGGCGAGTTCTTCACGCGCGACACAGGTGACTGACGGGCAGCCCAGCAGCTTCAACGTACTGGCGACATCCATCGCCACGTCGCCACCGCCGATGATTAATGCACTTTGTGCGACGGTAATATCGCCGTTGGATTGCCGGGCTCGTTGCAGAAAATCGACGGCGATTTCGACGTGATTCGCCCTCTCAAACAGAGGCAACGTTGAACCGTAAGACATCCCTACGGTAACCAGTACGGCGCGGTATTCTGCTTTGAGTTGCTCAACGGAAAGGGCATTGCCGACTTCACAATTGCACTTGATGGTCACGCCCATTTCAACGATACGGGCAATTTCAAGATCCAAAACTGCTTGCGGCAGACGAAACTCAGGAATGCCATAACGCAACCAGCCACCTGGCTGGGCCTGTTTTTCGAAGATTGTGACATCATAACCAAGATTACTTAGCGTTACGCTGGCCTGTAACCCTGCCGGACCCGCCCCGATGATAGCTACCTTGCCGAGCGTTTTTGTTGCCGGCTGATAGATTTTCATTGCGGTCTGCTGTTCAAAATCGGTAATAAAGCGTTGCAGACGTGCAATATCGATAGGTTTATCAATTCCTGAGCGCGTACATCCGCGCTGGCATAATTTTTCGGTTGGGCAAACCCGGGCGCACACCGCACCGAGCGCATTATTTTCGCGGATAGTTTCGGCAGCGCCTTTAAAATTACGAAAATAAATAGAGCGAATAAATTTCCCTGGGTCTGTTTGCGCCGGGCAATCATGACTACAGGGGGCGTCGTGACATAATAAACAGCGAGAAGCCTCTTTTATTGCTAATAATGGGGTAAAAGCAGGCGTGAGCTCATCCAGATAATTTTGTTGTGGCATATTTTCTTCCTTAATGCTTGAGTAAATTAAGGCAAACCGTTAATAACAAAATATAAAAAGTGAAGGCTATTCTTAAGGCTAAGCACTGCAGGAAGAGTATTCTGTGAAAGGATTCACAAATAGAAGATAGTCTGAGGGAAATGCTGGCGGGCAGCATTAATCCCTTACATTGAAATGGTAACTATTATCAAAATATTAGCTATTCTCAAATGCTAATATAAAGGAAAATTCTTTAGCGATAAAAGACTAAGTAAATGACCATCCCGAAGGATAAACATCCGCACCCGGCATAAACCAGCACATAAGACCAAAATTGCAGGGGCTCTTGATTGCGATAAGCGTAAACCGGTTCGCGCGCATTCTTTTTAATTTTATCTACTGCCCCAGAGCGCCAGCCTTTCCATGCTTCGCGAAAACAAAATACGGGAATGAGCAGAAAGGCCAACACGACGAAAAGGGTTTGTACATCCATGCTTATTTTCCTTGTTTCTTTTGTAATTCGAGTAGTTGTTCAGGCGTGACCGCCGGATATCCCTGTGCATCGTCCGGTACCTGATGCATGGTAGGGATGGGCACCAGCGGGCCTAAAAAGCGGGGTTCACGTTTGAAAATATAGAGATCGGCCAGTGCGCCAAAGCGGGCGCCAAATTCACGTACCCGCACGGTGAGCATATCTTTTGGTGAGGGCACCGCATAGCACTGGGCCTGGATGCCCATATGCAGCGCAATAAACAAGGCGCGCTCACAGTGGAATCGCTGAGTAATAATGATGAAATCGTTGGTATCGAACACCTTGCGGGTTCGTACAATTGAATCGAGCGTCCGGAACCCGGCGTAATCAAGCACGATGTCAGCGGGATCGACACCTGCGGCAATCAGATCTTTACGCATCGTCATGGGTTCGTTGTAGCTTTGCTGCGCGTTGTCGCCGCTCAGCAGCAGATAGTTTACCTTTCCGCTGTTATAGGCGTTCAATGCGCCCTGAATGCGGTAGCGGTAATACTGGTTGATGACGCCGGTGCGATAGTATTTCGCCGTGCCCAGGACCACACCGACCTGGCGGTAGGGTAAATCCTGCAATTCGTCGTAGATGTAGGGAGCGGTCTTCCAGCTCATCCACCTGTCGAGCCCAAGCACAGTCAAAAGCAGCAAGCCTACCAGGACTAACAGGCTGTAAAACACGCGCTTTAACATGCAGAAAACTCGTTATTTGGATGGAATTTCAATCAGGCTACTGTACCGGAAGACGTAGCGCAAGAAACAGCAATCTGATTGAGGGGATTTTCAGCAAAACGGCCCTGTTGGATGGTAGCAACTGCAAGTCTGGCCGACAACCTGGAGCGATTGCAGGCCAGATAAGCGTAGCGCCAGGCAATTAACCGAGCAGCACGCGCTCAATATTATTGCAGCCCAGCGCTTTCAGGGTAGCGGAGGTCGCATCCCACTGAATCAACGGCGCATCGGCTTTTTCAGCCAGCACAGCACGCTGGATATCCGGGTAGTCATAACCGTTAAGGTTCAACAGGTTTAACGCGCCTTGCAGCGGCGGCAGGGTCGGGTTGAAGGCGGCATTTTCCGCATAGCTACCGCTAAAAATTCGACCATCTTTACATTCCAGCGCCACGCCGCTTGGGGAGTTGCTGTACGGCATATGAGATCTGTTGGCGGCGGTGATAGCCGCTTGGGTCAACGCATCGCCCTGCAGCGCGAAGCCGTGATCCTGATCGTCCATCAGCAGCGTTTTAATCTCCAGATCTTTCGGTCCGAAGGCGTCTGGCAGGTAATCGCGCAGCACGTGTGGCGCACGTCCCGGCAGATGAATACGTAAATCCAGTCCACTGTTCAGTTCGTTCATAAACTGGCGACAGTGGCCGCACGGCGTGTAGTTGACGGTGATGGCGGCGAGCCCTTTTTCACCGCGCAGCCAGGCATGGCTAATGGCGCTTTGCTCGGCATGAACGGTTTGCTGCATGGTCGCCCCCAGGAACTCCATGTTCCCACCGAAGTACCAGGTGCCGCTGATGCCGCGAGAAATTGCCCCAACGTTGAAGTTGGACAGCGGAGTACGCGCGCAGGCCGCAGCCAGCGGCAGTAGAGCGAATGCCAGCGCGTCTTCGTCCAGTCCCGATTCGCGTTTCAGCAAAGAGACCTGCTCAGCAGTCAGCATGGCGGGGAAATGCGCATCCGCCAGAACAGGCGCCAGGGCTGATTGCAAGTTATCCGCGAGTTGGGCAAAAGCAGTTTGAAAACGTGGATGCATGGCGATGCCTCATAACAATGTAATGGAATCGTAGTTTACGGGCCTGTTACGGCTTTATATGTGATCCAAATCTCATTGTGTATGCAACTTATGAAACTTAAATTAAAAATGTGCAACGCATCGCAAATAATTAGCCAAAAATTGAAGGTTAACCGACCAGGGCCAGAATAATCGGGAACAGGAATGGGGCGACCAACGAGGTGATAATGCCGCAAATAACCAGCGCCAGAGAGCTAAACGCGCCTTCCTGATAGTCCAGCTCTGCACAGCGTGCGGTACCCAGGGCGTGCGAAGCGGTACCCATAGCCAGTCCACGTGCGGCTTTGGTGCGAATACGCATCGCATTGAGCAAAGTATGACCAAACACAGCCCCGAGGATACCAACAAAAATGACGCACACGGCGCTGATGGCCGGAATACCACCAATGCTGCCTCCCACTGCCATAGCGATAGGCGTGGTTACCGATTTCGGCATGATTGACGCCGCAATTTGCGGCGATGCGCCCATCAACAAGGCGATTGTTGTACCTGTAACCATCGCCACAACGCTCCCCGCAAAGCAGATGGCAATAATTGATTTCCAGCGAGCGCGAATCTGGTGCAGCTGTTCGTATAACGGATAGGCCAGCGCAACCACGGCAGGTTGCAGCAAATCGTTCAGCACCTCACTGCCTTTGAAATAGTGATCGTAGGGAATTCCGGTCAGCATCAGAATGGGAATGATCACCACCATGGCGACCAGTAGCGGGTTCAATAGAGGCATTTTAAATCGTGCAGCCAGCTTACGTGCGCCAAAAAATACCGCCAGCGTAAGGGGTAACGACCACCAGATATACGACATCATTCTTTAGACCCTTTTTGCCCAACGATTTTGCGCTCACCGTGCACAATGTGAGAACTCCAGCTCACCACCAGGAAAACGACCAGCGTACTGATGGTACAGGACACCACCACCGGACCAAATTGCGCACGGAGCAGATCAAAGTACTGCATGATCCCCACGCCAATCGGGACAAACAGCAGGGCCATATAGCGAATCAGCACATAGCAGCCGGGGTTAACCCATTTTGCCGGTAACACCTGCAAAGCCAGTAAGACAAACAGAATCAGCATGCCGATAATGCTGCCCGGAATGGTGATGGGGAGTAGCGATGCAAGAAAAATACCTGCATAGAGGCAGGCATAAATCAGGACGAATGCGCGCAAATATTGCCAGATAATGTTCAGTGCTTTGCTCATAATTGAAACCCTTGACGAGACTGATTCATCATACAATTAAACTTCAAAACGTGCTACCGATCACATCATGAATTCTAAGCATAGAAGAAATAGATATCTGGAACATCGGGCGATGGCCCTAACTGTTCACGTTAAACCTGTGCCAGGTAATACAGAAAACGATTCAGGGCGGTCGTGGGCGTTTCATTGTTGCGCCAGAACACGCCTACGCTGCCTTTTTGTTCAATCTTCGGCAGATTCAGGATAGCCAGCTGTCCCTGGGCGGCATAACGCTGCGCCAGGCGTAGAGAAAGAATAGAGATCATGTCGCTACTTTGCAGCAGGTTGGTGCTGACGTTTATCGACGCCGACTCAATGATGTTTTCCGGTAGCATGACGCCGTTATCTACCAGCGCGTTGTCAATGCTTATCCGGATGGGCGTTCCCGTCGGCCAGACAATCCAGCGCCAGTTAGCCAGATCATGCCAGGTGAGCAGGGGATATTTTGCCAGCGGATGGTCGGGGCGCGCGACGAAACATACCGGCTCGGTATACAGCACCTGGTAATTGAGCGGCAACTGAAGCGCCCGGCCACCGACGCGTCCGACCACCACATCCACCGAACCCGCGAGCAGATCGTGCAACAGCGGGGTCATCACCTTCTCTTCAATATTAAGATGCAAGGTCGGCAGCTCTGTGAGCAAACCCAGTATCGCCTGTGAAACGCAGTCCGTCGCCACCGGCGAGCAGCCAATCTTCAGACTCCCTACCAGGCCTCCCTGCTTAAAACGGGCGATTTCATACTGTGAACGTTCCATATCATTGATCAGGCGTTGGGCATGCTGCAGTAGCAGCTTGCCGCCTTCTGAGGGGCGTAAGCCTTTGCTATGACGTTCAAAGAGTGTGATACCCATCTCATCTTCGAGCTGTGATAACCATTTTGACAACGCTGGCTGGGTGATATTCATCATTCGGGCGACGTGAGTCAAATTCCCCTGTTCGCCCAGCGCAATAAGCGTTTGCAGGTGGTGTAACTTAAGTTTCTGCGCCCAGTTAGCCATTTGCTATAACCTCCAGGTTATGCCTCTGCATGAAAAGCCATTGTACATTTCATCTCCAAACATACAAAGTCGCAACATACCTAAAACAAAACAGACATCTACTCTACCTGCACTGAGGCATTCACTATGACTCAACAACGTGATCTACAAGCACTGATCGATTCCGCCCCCGTCGGTAAGACCCAGTGGCGCGTTATCATTTGCTGTTTTTTGGTCGTCATGCTCGACGGTTTTGATACCGCGGCTATTGGTTTTATCGCGCCCGACATTCGCACCCACTGGCAACTGACGGCCGGAGATCTGGCGCCGCTGTTTGGCGCAGGCCTGCTGGGTCTGACCGCTGGCGCACTGCTCTGCGGTCCGCTATCGGATCGTTTTGGCCGCAAACGGGTGATTGAACTCTGCGTGGCGCTGTTCGGCGCACTGAGCCTGATCTCGGCTTTTTCCCCCGATCTGCAAACGCTGGTTTTTTTGCGCTTCCTTACCGGGTTAGGCCTGGGCGGCGCGATGCCAAATACTATCACTATGACCTCAGAATACCTGCCAGCGCGTCGGCGTGGCGCACTGGTCACCATGATGTTCTGCGGTTTTACCCTGGGCTCGGCGATGGGCGGGATTGTCAGCGCACAGCTGGTGCCGGTTATTGGCTGGAACGGCATCCTGGTGCTGGGAGGCGTGCTACCGCTGATGCTGTTTGTGGCTCTGCTGTTTGCGCTGCCGGAATCCCCGCGCTGGCAGGTTCGTCGTCAGTTGCCGCAAAACGTGATTGCCAGAACCGTCAGCGCCATCACCCGGGAACGTTATGACAATACCCAATTTTATCTCAACGAGGGCGCCGCGATTGCCAAAGGCAGCATTCGCCAGCTGTTCGTCGGGCAACAGTTGCCCATTACCCTGATGTTATGGGTGGTGTTCTTTATGAGCCTGCTGATTATTTATCTGCTCTCCAGCTGGATGCCAACGCTGCTTAACCATCGCGGAATTGACCTGCAGCATGCCTCATGGGTGACCGCCGCCTTTCAGATTGGCGGTACGCTCGGTGCGCTGGTGCTGGGAGTGCTGATGGATAAATACAACCCTTTCCGCGTGCTGGCAGTGAGCTATGCGCTGGGTGCGGTGTGTATTGTCATGATTGGTCTGAGCGAGAACGGCCTGTGGCTGATGGCGCTGGCCATTTTTGGCACCGGCATCGGCATCAGCGGTTCGCAGGTGGGCCTGAATGCCTTAACCGCCACGCTTTATCCGACGCAGAGCCGGGCCACGGGCGTCAGCTGGTCTAATGCGATTGGCCGCTGCGGCGCGATTGTCGGCTCGCTCTCCGGCGGCGTGATGATGGCGATGAATTTCTCATTCGATAACCTGTTTTTCATTATTGCCGTTCCGGCGGCCATCAGCGCGGTGATGCTTATGCTGCTGACGGTTGTTATCCGCCAGTCGGCCTCTGTCCCTGACGCGTTGTCACGCGTAGGCATCGTGAACAAATAAGGAGAATCTCTATGTCAGAACTTAATCAGGATGTTAAGAACAGCCGTCAGCAGTTTTACCAGCATATTTCCGGGCAGAATCTGACCCCGCTGTGGGAGTCGCTGCACCGCCTGGTACCGCCAACGCCGAACGCACATTGTGCTCCTGCGTACTGGAACTATCAGGAGATCCGCCCGCTGCTGCTGGAAAGCGGCGATCTGATTGGCGCGAAAGAGGCGATTCGTCGCGTACTGGTGCTGGAAAACCCCATGCTGCGCGGACAGTCTTCAATCACCCCAACGCTGTACGCCGGATTGCAGTTAATCATGCCGGGCGAGGTTGCCCCGAGTCACCGGCATAATCAGTCTGCGCTGCGCTTTATTGTCGAAGGGAAAGGGGCATTTACCGCGGTGGATGGCGAGCGCACCCAAATGCATGAAGGCGATTTTATTCTGACGCCACAGTGGCGCTGGCACGACCACGGCAACCCAGGCAGTGAACCGGTGGTGTGGCTGGACGGTCTGGATCTGCCACTGGTGAATCTGCTGGGTTGCGGCTTTGCGGAAGATTACCCGGAGGATCAGCAGCCGGTCACGCGTAAGGAAGGGGATTACTTACCACGCTACGCGGCCAATATGCTGCCGCTGCGTCATCAGAAGGGTAACTCATCGCCAATTTTCAACTATCGCTACGATCGCAGCCGTGAAGCGCTGCATGACCTGACCCGCATGGGCGACGCCGATGAGTGGGACGGTTACAAGATGCGTTACGTCAACCCGGTAACCGGTGGTTATCCCATGCCTTCAATGGGGACCTTTTTACAACTGTTGCCGAAGGGCTTTTCCTCGCGGATGGCGCGTACCACCGACAGCACTATCTATCACGTGGTGGAAGGAAGCGGGCAGGTCACCATCGGCACCGAGATCTTCAATTTTTCGCCAAAAGATATCTTCGTGGTGCCAACCTGGCACGGCGTGTCATTCCAGGCCCACGAAGATGCCGTCTTATTTAGTTTTTCGGACAGACCGGTTCAGGAAGCGCTGGGGTTGTTCCGTGAAGCACGTTATTAATTTGGGAGAGAGAAAATGACGCAATACGTATTCGAACCACAAGCGCCTGTTACCGTTCCGGTCGTTGGCAGTAATGAACAGTTTCCCGTGCGTCGCGTTTACTGCGTGGGCCGCAACTATGCCGCTCATGCGCGTGAAATGGGTTTTGATCCGGATCGCGAACCGCCGTTCTTCTTTTGTAAACCTGCCGATGCGGTGGTTCCGGTGGCGGCCGGTCAAACCCTCGAGCTGCCATACCCGTCGCAGACCGATAACTATCACTATGAGATAGAGCTGGTGGTGGCGATCGGTAAAAAGGGCAGCGATATACCCCTGGAAAAAGCGCACGAATATATCTGGGGCTATGCCACTGGTCTGGATATGACCCGCCGCGACAGGCAGATGGAGATGCGCCAGATGGGGCGTCCGTGGGAAATCGGCAAAGCATTTGATCTCTCAGCCCCCATCGCGCCACTGCATAAAGCCAGCGAAAGTGCGGATGTTAACAACGCGCCTATCTGGTTGCAGGTCAACGGCGACGATCATCAGCGTAGCGATATTCGCCACCTCATCTGGTCCGTTAATGAAACGATTAGCTATCTGTCCGGCTTTTTCGAACTACAGCCGGGTGATTTGATCTACACAGGCACGCCAGAGGGCGTGGGCGCAGTGGTGAAAGGAGATGTGATCACCGGCAATGTAGACGGTTTAACCCCCATCGCTGTGAAGATTGTCTGAGGTGGATGATGAAGCTGTACAGTTTCTTTAACAGCTCCGCGTCATATCGCGTACGCATTGCGCTGGCGCTGAAGGGGCTTGATTACCAGACGGTGGGCGTCAACATTCGCATCGGTCAGCAAAACGAGCTGGCCTACCGGCGGATGAACCCGGTAGGGCTTGTACCGACGCTGGTCACTGATGAGGGAGAATCACTCGGGCAGTCGCTGGCGATAACCGACTGGCTGGATGGTCACTTTCCGCAGTCGCCGCTGCTGCCAGCCGACTTCCCGACGCGCAGCCGGGTGCTGGAAATTGTTTATGCCATCGCTTGTGATATCCATCCCGTGAATAACATGCGGGTACTGCGCTACCTGAGCGAAGAGCTAAAGGTCAGTGAAGAGGATAAAAAACGCTGGTATGCGCACTGGATCCAGCAAGGGTTAAGCGCGGTTGAACAGATGCTGCGCCAGAGTCACTCGGGGACGTTCTGCGTGGGGGATGCGCCGACGCTGGCGGATTGCTGTCTGATCCCGCAGTGGGCGAACGCGTTACGTATGGGCTGTGATCTGAGCGGGTATCCGCGCTGTAAGGCGGTATACGATGCCTGTACCCAGCTTCCGGCGTTTATCGCCGCCGCGCCCGAGAATCAACAAGACAAAATTCCAGCCTGATAAGGAGAACGACAATGGCTAAAGTGACACGCGCAATTATCGTGGGTGGCGGGATTGGCGGCGCGGCGACCGCGCTATCGCTGGCCCGTCAAGGCATTAAAGTGATGTTGCTGGAGAAAGCGCACGAGATTGGTGAGATTGGTGCGGGCATTCAGCTCGGGCCGAACGCGTTTTCTGCTCTGGACAGCCTTGGCGTGGGTGACGTCGCTCGCAAGCGCGCCGTTTTTACCGATCACATCACCATGATGGATGCGGTAAACGCGAAAGAGGTTGTACATATTGAAACCGGGCAAGCGTTCCGCGATCACTTTGGCGGTCCTTATGCGGTTATCCATCGGGTTGATATTCATGCTTCTGTCTGGGAAGCGGCACTGGTTCATCCCAACGTTGAGTATCGCACTTCAACTAACGTGGTTGATATTCGCCAGACAGAAGATGAGGTGACGGTCTTTGATGAGCACGGTAACAGCTGGACAGCGGATATTTTGGTGGGCTGTGACGGTGTGAAGTCGGTTGTGCGTCAGTCTCTGATTGGCGATGCGCCACGCGTGACCGGGCACGTGGTCTATCGCGCGGTGATTGATTGCGATGATATGCCGGAAGATTTGCGTATTAACGCGCCGGTGCTGTGGGCCGGACCGCACTGCCACCTGGTGCACTATCCACTGCGCGGCGGCAAGCAGTATAACCTGGTGGTGACCTTCCACAGTCGTCAGCAGGAGGAGTGGGGGGTAAAGGATGGCAGTAAAGAGGAAGTGCTCTCCTATTTTGCCGGTATTCATGCGCGTCCGCGTCAGATGCTGGATAAGCCGACGTCATGGCGTCGCTGGTCCACCGCTGACCGCGAACCGGTAGAGAAATGGGGGACCGACCGCATTACGCTGGTGGGTGATGCTGCGCATCCGGTGGCACAATATATGGCGCAGGGCGCCTGTATGGCGCTTGAAGATGCCGTTACTCTCGGTAAGGCGTTACAGCAGTGTGACGGCGATGCGGCTGATGCCTTTGCCTTGTATGAGTCGGTGCGTATTCCGCGTACTGCGCGCATCGTCTGGTCGACGCGCGAAATGGGACGTGTGTACCACGCCGCAGGCGTCGAGCGCCAGGTGCGTAATCTGCTGTGGAAAGGCAAATCTCAGGCGGAATTTTATCGTGGTATGGAATGGCTGTACGGCTGGAAAGAAGATAACTGCCTGTTGCCGCGCTGAGCCTCTTTAATCTCCCGAACGGAGGCGCTACCATAGCGCCTCTTTTTTTGCGGGTGACGATATGCGTGTTTTACTGGCGCCGATGGAAGGCGTGCTCGACTCACTGGTGCGCGAGCTGCTGACTGAAGTGAATGATTACGATCTGTGCATCACCGAGTTTGTGCGCGTGGTAGATCAGCTCCTGCCGGCAAAAGTATTCCATCGGCTCTGCCCGGAACTGCATAACAATAGCCGGACGCCATCCGGCACGCGGGTGCGCATACAGTTGCTGGGGCAGTATCCGCAGTGGCTGGCGGAGAACGCGGCGCGCGCGGTAGAACTGGGCTCGTTTGGTGTCGATCTGAACTGTGGCTGCCCGTCGAAGCTGGTCAACGGCAGCGGCGGTGGCGCAACGTTATTAAAAGATCCTGAACTCATCTACCGGGGCGCAAAAGCCATGCGCGAGGCGGTTCCGGATCATCTCCCCGTGACGGTGAAAGTGCGTCTGGGCTGGGACAACAGCGACAGGCAGTTTGAAATTGCTGATGCCGTTCAGCAGGCGGGCGCCAGCGAGCTGGCGGTGCATGGCCGAACCAAGGAACAGGGCTATAAGGCCGAACATATCAACTGGCAGGCGATCGGTGAGATCCGCCAGCGGCTTACCATTCCGGTTATCGCAAATGGCGAAATCTGGGACTGGCAAAGCGCCCAGGACTGTATGGCTATCAGCGGATGCGATGCGGTGATGATCGGCCGTGGGGCATTAAATATTCCGAACCTGAGCCGTGTGGTGAAGTACAACGAGCCGCGTATGCCGTGGCCTGATGTCGTGATGCTGTTGCAAAAATATACTCGTCTTGAAAAGCAGGGTGATACCGGGCTGTACCACGTGGCGCGGATTAAACAATGGTTAGGATATTTGCGTAAAGAATACTCAGAGGCAACCGCGCTGTTTCAGGAAATTCGCGCATTAAACAATTCACCGGATATCGCGCGCGCGATTCAGGCCATTGATATCGCTAAATTGCATTAACACATTAATCGGCCACCGGAGTGGCCTTTGTTTCAAAAAATCATCTTAAACACGCCAGTTACCACCAATAACCCAATCAGAAAAATAACTAAAATAATCCACAGTAAGATTTTCATCAGCGTTCCTTTTTTGGTGAGTTCAGGTTAAGTATAGGAAAGCCTGTGAAAATCTTCCTGTAATGACCCTACTCCGGTTTACGCGCGCTGAGCAGAAACACCATTGGCCGCTCTTTTTCTTCATCCAGCGCCGGGTTTTCAGCAATCTGTTCAGCGGACGGCCCCCATTCATCGACACAAACGATTTCGAATCCGGCGGCTATCAGCGCATTAATCCAGGTCGCCAGCTTACGGTGCTGTTTTTTGACACCCTCCGCGAACCAGTTACTGATGCGTGTGCCTTCCTGCTGATAATGATTGACCGGCCAGGACTGTTGCCCGGTTTTATCTTTTATCCAACCCTGGTTAAGCGGTGCAGTATAAATGGGATGCTCGGCAGAGAATACCAACATGCCTCCCGGTGTTAACGACTGGTAAATCGTTACGAATAATCGCGCGATATCGCGCAAATAGTGCAGGGCAAGTGAGCTGTAAACCAGGTCAAAGGAATTTGGCGACAGGGAAAGCGTCTCGAGATCTTCACGTCGATAAACGATGCCATTACCCTGCGTCATGCTGTGCGCCTGGGTTAACATCTTTTGTGAAATATCCAGTCCCACTACGCTGGCCGCCTGGTTATCGCGCGCGTAGCGGCAAAACCAGCCATATCCGCAACCCAAATCGAGGATATTTTTTCCCTGTAGAGCGGGGAGCATCGCTTGTATTGTCGGCCATTCTGGCGCACCGTCGAGCCCTTTTACTGAACGGTCCAGCGTGGCATATCCGGCAAAGAACTCGGGATCGTCATAGATATTCTGTGACATAATGTCTCCATCCATAAATTATTAAAATTAATTAATCTAAATTATTTGTTGGGTGTATATTTTGCCGATTATATATTTTTATTGCCAAAGGTGTATTGCCACGCGTAACTAAAAAAGGAAACGCGACAAGTCGTAATCTCAGCACATCTTTTCTTACCTGTGTCTCTCCATGAATCGTAATTCTGCTTTTGTCACGACGGCATTGTTGCCGCTTTTTATTTTGATGTCAGGTTGCGCGCCGATGCATGATGACCGCCAGTCTCTGTCACAGCAGACCCCCGCTGCGAATGTCGATACCACACTGCCTGCGGCGTTAAAAAATGGTTGGCCGGACAGCCAATGGTGGAAGGCATACCATGACCCCCAGCTTAATGCGCTGATTGACAGCACGTTACGCAACTCCCCTGATATGCAGGTCGCGGAACAGCGCATTCAACTGGCGGAGGCGCAGGCTAAGGCTGTGGAGGCGCAGGATGGCCCGGAGATCGATTTCTCTGCAGATGTGGAGCGTCAGAGAATGTCAGCCGAAGGGCTGATGGGACCGTTTGCTATCACCGATCCGGCCGCCGGGACGACCGGGCCGTGGTACACCAACGGCACCTTTGGTTTAACTGCTGGCTGGAATCTGGATCTGTGGGGTAAAAATCGGGCCGAAGTGACGGCACGTATTGGGGCCGTTAAGGCGCGTGAAGCCGAGCGCGAGCAAACGCGACAGGTGCTGGCGAGTGGTGTGGCTCGTCTTTACTGGGAATGGCAAACGCAGGCCGGGCTGAAAACCGTGTTAACGCAAATAGAAACCGAGCAGCAGAACGTCATTAACGTTGATCGTCAACTGTATCAAAATGGTCTTACTTCTTCGGTGGAAGGCGTTGAAACCGATATCGATTCCAGCAAAACAGAGCAGCAGTTGAACGATGTCAGCGGTAAAATGAAGGTAATTGAAGCGCGGTTGAGCGCGCTGACCAACTCGCAGTCCACAGTCCTGAAACTCCATTCGACCCCGCTGCCCGCGGTGGAAAGCCAGCTCCCGTCCCAGCTAGGTTATTCGCTGCTGGCCCGCCGACCGGATTTGCAGGCGGCGCACTGGTACATTGAGTCATCGCTGAGCAGCATTGATGCGGCGAAAGCGGCGTTTTATCCCGATGTAAATCTGATGGCATTTTTACAACAGGATGCGTTACATCTGAGCGACTTGTTTCGCCATTCCGCGCAGCAAATGGGCGTAACGGCCGGGCTGACGCTGCCTATCTTTGATAGCGGCAGGCTGAACGCGAATCTCGACATTACTCAAGCGCAAAGCAACCTGACGGTGGCGAATTACAACAAAGCCGTGGTGGATGCGGTGAATGACGTGGCGCGTGCAGCTTCGCAGGTAGAAACCCTGGCGCAGAAGAATCAGCATCAGCAGCAGATTGAGCATGATGCACTGCGCGTAGTGGGTCTGGCGCAGGCGCGCTTCAATGCCGGAATTATTGCGGGCTCCCGGGTCAGTGAGGCAAAGATCCCGGCATTACGTGAACGGTGCAACGCTCTGCTTTTACAAGGACAATGGCTGGATGCCTCAATCCAGTTGAACCGTGCGCTGGGGGGCGGCTACCACGCTTCGTAACGCACCCGCCCGGTAGACATCGCGCTATCGGGCCGTACTTTTGCTGCTGCGTTTTTTTAACCACCACCGGACGCCTGGCACCAGCACAATCACCAGAGCCAGCCATATCCAGTGCTTAATATGCTGGTCGAGATTGTGTAGCCACGGCGCAATGACTTCTCCCCCCACGTAACCCAGAGTGGTAAATATCAGCGCCCACGCCAGCGCCCCCAGGATATTCAACGGCAGGAAAATTTTAGGCGGCAAATGGCTTGCGCCAATCAGTAACGGGCCGATCACGCGAAAACCATACATAAAACGGGTGCCAATCACGAACAGATAAGGACGGCGCTGGATCATTTTCTGCGCCCGGCGGATTTTGTCGCGATGTTTTGAGAAACGACGCAAAATTTTTCCACCGTAACGACGCCCAAGCAGATACAGCAATTGATCGCCAATCATCCCGCCCAGGGCCACAGAGATAACCACCAGAGGAAATTTAAGTAATCCCTGATGTGCCGCCACGCCGCCCAGCAGGGTAATGGTTTCACCTTCGGCCAAACTGCCAATGACCAATGCGGCGTAACCGTAATGTGCAATAAGACTGTTTATATCCATATGTCTGGATGACCTCCCGACGTTAAGCATACACCCTGTGAATCATCGTGGGGTTTAAAAGCGCTGAATTAGCGGTTCGTCATTTTTGTTGTTGTACAAAAATTAATCCAAAGCTGAATTATACTTGAACTGTTGAGGTCCGGAGCTGACAAGAAGGGGGCGGTATGAACCATGTCTGGGGGCTGTTTTCCCATCCCGATCGTGAAATGCATGTGATCAACAGCGAAAACGAAAGCGTTTCGCATCACTACACCCACCATGTACTGCTGATGGCGGCAATCCCGGTTGTTTGTGCGTTCATCGGTACCACACAAATCGGCTGGGATTTTGGCGATGGCAATATCCTGAAATTATCCCTGTTGACTGGATTTGCAATGGCGATTCTGTTTTACGGGGTGATGCTGGCGGGCGTTGCCGTCATGGGCCGGGTTATCTGGTGGATGGCGCGTAACTACCCGCAGCGTCCGTCGCTGGCGCATTGTATGGTGTTTGCCGGATATGTCGCGACGCCGCTGTTTTTAAGCGGGCTGGTCGCACTTTATCCACTGGTCTGGCTGTGCGCATTAGTCGGGACTCTCGCGCTGTTTTACACTGGTTATTTACTTTATCTCGGTATTCCGACGTTCCTGAATATCACTCGTGAGGAAGGGTTGAGTTTTTCCAGTTCGACACTGGCAATCGGTGTGCTGGTACTGGAGGTTCTGCTGGCTATTACGGTAATCCTGTGGGGTTACGGCTATCGGTTATTCTGACGGATAAACCTGTCTACGCTGCGTTGTTGACGTAAAAGTCAGCAACGCAGCATTTCGAGACGATTCTCCTGTGGCAGCAAACCTGCCGGATCGCTATGATGCCTGAGCTAGCTTGAGATAATACTTAATCTCTGGCGGTGTGCGTTGTGACGTGCGTGAACCATTATCAGAAATCTCATCATGCTGAAATTCCGAGTTTCATTATTAAGCCTTGCCCTGGTGCTGGCCGTTCCTTTTGCACCCCAAGCCGTGGCGAAAACGGCAACTACCGCAGCGGCTTCTCAACCTGAGATAGCGTCCGGTAGCGCGATGATCGTTGATCTGAATACCAACAAAGTTATCTATTCGAACCACCCGGACCTTGTGCGTCCGATTGCGTCGATTACCAAATTAATGACGGCGATGGTGGTGCTTGATGCACGACTGCCGCTGAATGAAAAGCTGAAAGTCGATATTAGCCAGACGCCGGAGATGAAAGGCATTTACTCTCGCGTACGACTGAACAGTGAAATCAGCCGTAAAGACATGTTACTACTGGCGCTGATGTCATCAGAAAACCGTGCGGCGGCGAGCCTGGCGCATCATTACCCGGGCGGATACAACGCGTTTATCAAAGCCATGAATGCCAAAGCGAAAGCGCTCGGCATGACTCAGACACGCTTTGTGGAACCCACTGGCTTGTCGATTCATAACGTCTCGACCGCCCGTGACTTAACCAAGCTGCTGATCGCCAGCAAACAGTATCCGCTGATCGGCCAGCTAAGTACCACGCGTGAAGATATGGCGACGTTTGCCAACCCTGCGTATACGCTGCCGTTTCGTAACACCAACCATCTGGTATACCGCGATAACTGGAATATTCAGTTAACGAAAACCGGGTTTACCAATGCGGCAGGTCACTGTCTGGTGATGCGCACGGTGATTAATAACAAACCGGTGGCGCTGGTGGTGATGGATGCCTTTGGTAAATATACTCACTTTGCCGATGCCAGCCGTTTACGTACCTGGATTGAAACCGGCAAGGTGATGCCGGTTCCGGCGGCGGCGCTGAGCTATAAAAAGCAAAAAGCTGCGCAGATGGCGGCGGCAGGTTCGGCGAAGGGCGAGCAAACCGCACAGAACGATTAAATAAGATGTCTTATCCGGCCTACGCATAGCGAATGTAGCAGTAGGCCGGGCAAGCAAAGCGCCCCGGCAACATGCCCGGTAGCGCTTATCTTTTTCAGGTTTACGATTCTTTCCAGAACTTCTGCTTACTCGTTTTCCCGATACCCGGATTCATACTGTTGGTGGGGTCATTCTCACGGTAAAAACGGGTCAAGGTTTCCGGTGCCTGATACAGATGCCCGACGTTATGCTCTGCCGGATACTGCGCCCCACGCTCGCGAAGGAGTTCCAGCATCTGCTCTTTGAGCGCATGCGCATCCACGCCCTTTTTCACGATGTAATCCTGATGGAAGACGTAACACATAAAGTGACCGTAATAGAGTTTGTGCACCAGTTGACTGTCGATCTCTGGAGGCAGATGCTCGTACCATTCGGTGTCGTTACGACGCAGCGCGATATCCAGCGCCAGAATATCTTCCACCTCATCCGCATGTACGGCCTGATAACGAATAGCCGCGCCAGCCGCCGCGAAGCGGTGCAAGAACGCCTTGCTGCCTTCTTCCGCCGTACAGGCAAAGAAGTCGCCTTCAGCGGTTTTGAAATACTCGCTTAGCCAGTTTTGGGCTTCAGCCACGCCGCCACCGGCCATTTTTAACAGCAGGTGATGCTCGTACTTATCGCGCCAGCTTTTCATGCGCGCCGGTAAGTGGCTGGGGAACAAATGACCAAATTTCTGCATTGCCCGGTCGGTGAAGTGAGGACGGAAAATTTTCACTTTTTCCAGCATCGCATCGGTGCGGCCTTTCAGGGTGAAGAAGAACGGCATTTTGTCGGTGCCGAGCTTGTCGATCATCAGAAACGTATCTTTGCCGTATTGCTCAGCGATGTCGTAAATATCGCGGTGCATATATTCACCGGCGACCGGCAGATGCTCGAATTTTGCCAGAATATGACGGCGGATCTCCGTCAGCACCTCTGGCTGGTTGGTGCCGATGTAAAAGACCTGCTGGTTTTTTTCGGCTTCGAAGGTGTCCAGACGCACGGCAAAGACCGCGAGCTTGCCTGCACAACCGGACGATTCAAACAAGCGATCCGGGTCGGCGTTATAGCGTGCGGGCGTGTCTGCGTCGATATCTCTGACACGGGTAACGTAGTCGTGATCGTGCGCGTGACGCCCGTCGTGGCGAACATCGTCATCTCGAATACGCTCGTCATCCAGTTTGCTCAGGATCTGCTCCGGGGTCTGGCCCAGCTCAATACCCAGATGGTTAACCAGCTGTAATTTTCCCTGTTCGTCAATACGCGCAAACAGCGACATCTCCGTGTATGCCGGGCCGCGCTGTACCAGCGAGCCGCCGGAGTTGTTGCAAATGCCACCGATAACCGAAGCGCCGATACAGGAAGATCCGATTACCGAATGCGGCTCACGGCCAAACGGTTTGAGTGCTTTTTCCAGCGAATAGAGCGTGGTTCCTGGATAGGCCAGCACCTGTTCACCTTTGCCGATGACGTGCAGCTTATCAAGACGCAGGGTGCTGATAATGACAATCTCGCGGTCGTAATCATTACCGCTCGGCGTAGACCCTTCGGTCAGGCCGGTGTTAGCGGCCTGCATCAGGATAATTTTATCCGCGGCGACGCAGGCGCTCAAAACGCGCCACAGTTCTAAAAGCGACCCGGGGAACACGACGGCAAGCGCATCGCCCTGGCCGGAGCGGAATCCCTTGCGATAGCGGGCGGTTTTAGCAGGTTCTGTCAGCAGGTGTGAATGACCCACCAGACGGGTCAGTTCATTCAGGAAAGCTTTATTATCTGTTGTAATGGAAGACATTCTCCACTCCTTGTGGTGGGACTCAATATCAGGAACAAGCATAGCGCTTTGTATGACAATACGCTTTCTCATTCATATTGTCTCTGGTTCGTCTTTTACTGATTCGCGCTGGTTTCGAAAATTAGGAGAATAACCTTAGCTTTCTTTATCGCTCCCGTTTAGTCTTACGGCAAACTGCGGTTTTTGTTATATTTTCGCTGCCTCGTCGGGAAAAAATAAAGAGAGAATCAACATGAAATGGCTATGTTCTGTAGGTGTCGCGGTGAGTCTGGCATTACAACCAGCGTTGGCGGACACTCTGTTTGGTAACCATCCACTGACGCCAGAAGCGCGGGATGCCTTCGTTACCGATTTACTCAAGCAGATGACCGTGGATGAGAAGATTGGGCAACTGCGTTTGATAAGCGTCGGGCCTGATAACCCGAAAGAAGCCATCCGCGAGATGATCAAAGACGGGCAGGTTGGGGCAATTTTTAACACCGTCACGCGCCAGGATATCCGCAAAATGCAGGATCAGGTGATGGATCTCAGCCGCCTGAAAATCCCTCTCTTTTTTGCCTACGACGTATTGCACGGTCAGCGTACCGTATTCCCGATAAGCCTCGGTCTGGCATCCTCCTTTAATCTCGATGCGGTCAGAACCGTTGGTCGAGTGTCTGCGTATGAAGCCGCCGATGATGGTCTGAATATGACCTGGGCGCCGATGGTCGATGTCTCGCGCGATCCGCGCTGGGGCCGCGCCTCGGAAGGGTTTGGCGAAGATACGTATTTGACCGCTACGATGGGCAAAACCATGGTGGAAGCGATGCAGGGTAAAAGCCCTGCCGATCGCTATTCGGTGATGACCAGCGTCAAGCACTATGCCGCCTATGGCGCGGTTGAAGGCGGCAAGGAATACAACACCGTCGATATGAGCCCGCAGCGTTTGTTCAACGACTATATGCCACCGTACAAAGCTGGACTGGACGCCGGTAGCGGTGCGGTGATGGTGGGGCTTAATTCGCTGAACGGTACGCCGGCGACTTCGGATGCATGGCTGTTAAAAGACGTGCTGCGCGATGAGTGGGGCTTTAAGGGCATTACCGTTTCCGATCACGGCGCGATTAAGGAACTGATTAAGCACGGTACCGCCGCCGATCCTGAAGATGCGGTGCGTGTGGCGATCAAGTCCGGCATCAACATGAGCATGAGCGATGAGTATTACAGCAAATACCTGCCGGGGTTGATTAAGTCAGGTAAGGTGACGATGGCGGAGCTGGATGACGCTGCGCGTCATGTGCTGAACGTGAAATATGATATGGGGCTGTTTAACGATCCGTACAGCCATCTGGGGGCTAAAGAATCTGACCCGCAGGACACCAACGCGGAAAGCCGTTTGCACCGCAAAGAGGCGCGTGAAGTGGCGCGTGAAAGCCTGGTGCTGCTGAAAAACCGTCTGGAAACATTGCCGCTGAAAAAATCCGCCACCGTAGCGGTTGTCGGTCCGCTGGCCGACAGCAAGCGTGATGTGATGGGCAGTTGGTCTGCTGCCGGGGTTGCCGATCAGTCGGTAACGGTGCTGACGGGGATTAAAAATGCCATCGGCGAGCAGGGCAAAGTGGTATACGCCAAAGGGGCGAACATCACCAACGACAAAGGCATTGTCGACTTCCTCAACCAGTATGAAGAGGCGGTGAAGGTTGACCCGCGTTCACCGCAGGCGATGATTGATGAAGCCGTTAACGCCGCGAAGCAGTCTGACGTAGTCGTCGCGGTAGTTGGTGAAGCGCAGGGAATGGCGCATGAAGCCTCCAGCCGCACCGATATCACCATTCCGCAGAGTCAGCGTGACCTGATTACCGCGCTGAAAGCCACGGGTAAGCCGCTGGTTCTGGTACTGATGAACGGTCGTCCGCTGGCGCTGGTTAAGGAAGATCAACAGGCCGATGCGATCCTCGAAACCTGGTTTGCCGGAACGGAAGGCGGTAACGCCATCGCCGATGTGCTGTTTGGCGATTACAACCCGTCAGGCAAGTTGCCGATGTCTTTCCCGCGCTCTGTCGGACAGATCCCGGTCTATTACAGCCATCTCAATACCGGTCGCCCGTATAATGCCGATAAGCCGAATAAGTACACGTCGCGCTACTTTGACGAAGCGAACGGTCCGTTGTATCCCTTTGGCTATGGCCTGAGCTACACCACATTCACGGTTTCTGATGTGAAACTCTCTTCTCCGACGATGAAGCGTGACGGGACCGTGACGGCCAGCGTGCAGGTGACCAACACCGGCAAACGCGAAGGTGCGACGGTGATTCAGATGTATTTGCAGGATGTTACCGCTTCAATGAGTCGTCCGGTAAAACAGCTGAAAGGTTTTGAGAAGGTGAATCTTAAGCCGGGTGAAACCCAAACCGTTAGCTTCCCAATTGATGTTGAAGCGCTGAAATTCTGGAACCAGCGTATGCAATACGATGCCGAACCGGGCAAGTTCAACGTCTTTATCGGCGTGGATTCTGCCAGAGTGAAGCAGGGCGAATTTGAACTGCTGTAGTAATTGATATCATGCCTGATAGCGTGACGCTTATCAGGCCTGCGAAATCGTACCATCCGGTAAACTCACTTTGGGTTTGCCGGATTTTTTTTATTGTATTATCGCCTTACCGCGAGTAACTCTCAGTGTTACTACCCAATTGCCAGGTTAAGGCTTGATTTTTCGACTATGCTTTTTCCTCAAGTCTCTGAAAAGGGCCGTAAAAGAATGAGGAGTGCAGCATGATAATTTCAAAAGTTTGGGTGGGTTCGCTGGCGTTATTAGCCGCGATCAGCTTGCCCTTACAGGCCGCGTCACCCGTCACGGTCGGTTCAAAAATAGATACCGAAGGGGCGCTGCTCGGCAACATTATTTTGCAGGTGCTCGAAAGTCACGGCGTGAAAACCGTTAATAAAGTACAGCTGGGTACCACTCCGGTGGTGCGTGGGGCAATCACCTCCGGTGAACTGGATATTTATCCGGAATATACCGGCAATGGCGCATTCTTTTTTAAAGATGAGAATGATCCTGCATGGAAAAATGCGCAGGCTGGTTATGACAAAGTGAAAAAGCTGGACGCAGAGCAAAATAAGCTGATCTGGCTAACGCCTGCGCCCGCCAACAACACCTGGACCATTGCGGTTCGCCAGGATGTCGCGCAAAAGAATAAGCTTGAGTCTCTTGCCGATTTAGGCCGTTACCTGAAAGACGGGGGGACGTTCAAACTTGCCGCCTCTGCGGAATTTATTGAACGGGCTGACGCGCTGCCTGCCTTTGAAAAAGCCTATGATTTCAAACTGAATCAGAATCAGCTGTTGTCGCTGGCGGGGGGGGATACCGCGGTGACGATTAAAGCGGCGGCGCAGCAGACCTCAGGGGTCAATGCAGCGATGGCCTACGGTACCGATGGTCCGGTTGCGGCGCTTGGTCTGCAAACATTAAGCGATCCGCAAGGGGTCCAGCCCATTTATGCGCCAGCGCCCGTTGTGCGTGAATCGGTGCTGCAGGACTACCCGCAAATGGCAGAATGGCTACAACCGGTATTTGCCAGCCTGGATGAAAAAACGCTGCAACGGCTGAATGCCAGTATCGCCGTGGAGGGGCTGGATGCGAAAAAAGTCGCAGCAGACTACCTGAAGCAAAAAGGATGGGTGAAGTAACGGAGTTTGCAGCAGGTGGGTGTTTTGTCGAATATTTCAGTAAATCGGGTGCTGTTGCTGCTGGTGTTTCTTACCATCGCGGCGGCAGCGCTTCCTTTCATTAGCTATGCTCCCAATCGCCTGGTTTCCGGTGAAGGTCGTCAACTCTGGGATATCCAACCCGACATGGCATGGGGATTAGCGGCGGCCTGTGTGTTGCTGTTTCTTCTGTGCTTTGTACCGGGAAAATCCGGCAATATATTGACGCTTATCGTTAGCCAACTGTTGGTGATTGCGGCGCTGGTCATCGCCGGCACAACGGCAACGTATTTGGCCCAGACGGGTAGCCCGCTGGCCAGAACCAGCCTGGGCAGCGGGTTCTGGTTAGGGCTGGGACTGATGCTGCTGGCAGCCAGTGACGCCATTCGTCGCATCACCGAACGGGCGTCGTGGCGTTGGTTATTGCACGCACAAATATTTATTTTGCCGCTGGTGTTACTGCTCTCCGGTACGTTTAACGATCTTTCTCTGCTTAAAGAATATGCCAATCGCCAGGATGTCTTTAACGACGCGCTGGCGCAGCATCTGACGATTCTGTTCGCTACCGTGGTGCCCGCGCTGCTCATTGGCGTGCCGCTGGGCGTCTGGTGTACTTTTTCTGTCTCCCGTCAGGGGCCGGTATTCGCGGTACTGAACATCATCCAGACTATTCCCTCCGTCGCGCTGTTTGGCCTGTTAATTGCGCCGCTTGCCGGACTGGTGAAGCACTTTCCCTTGCTGGGTTCGCTTGGCGTAGCGGGAACCGGTCTGACGCCTGCGCTTATTGCGTTGGTGCTGTATGCGCTTTTACCGCTGGTTCGCGGCGTAGTGGCCGGGTTGAATCAGGTTCCACGCGATGTACTTGAAAGCGCCCGGGCGATGGGGATGAGCGCGCGTCAGCGGTTTATCTCGGTGCAGTTTCCACTGGCGCTGCCGGTCTTCTTGCGCAGTTTGCGAGTGGTGATGGTCCAGACGGTGGGGATGGCGGTGATAGCCGCGCTGATTGGTGCAGGGGGATTTGGCGCGCTGGTCTTTCAGGGATTGCTCAGTAGCGCTGTTGATTTAGTGCTGTTGGGCGTGATCCCGGTCGTTGTGCTGGCTGTGTTGATTGATGCGCTGTTTGATTTAGGGATCGCGCTGCTAAAGGTATCGAATAATGATTGAATTTCGCCATGTCAGTAAAACCTATGGCCAACAAAAAGCTGTCGACGACCTTAACCTGCAGTTAGGAGAGGGCAGCTTTTCGGTATTAATTGGCACGTCAGGTTCGGGCAAGTCTACCACGCTAAAGATGATCAACCGGCTGGTTGAACATGACAGCGGGCAGATCCGTTTCGCCGGGGAGGAGATCCGCAGCCTGCCGGTGCTGGAGTTACGACGGCGCATGGGGTACGCGATTCAGTCTATTGGTTTGTTTCCCCACTGGACCGTCGCGCAGAATATTGCCACCGTACCGCAGCTGCAAAAGTGGTCACGTTCACGTATTGATGACCGAACAGATGAACTAATGGCGCTGCTGGGCCTCGAGGCGAGTTTACGTCACCGTTATCCGCATCAGCTTTCCGGCGGACAACAGCAGCGGGTTGGAGTTGCGCGTGCGTTGGCCGCAGATCCACAGGTGCTACTGATGGATGAGCCTTTTGGCGCGCTGGACCCGGTCACCCGCGGCGCGCTGCAGCAGGAGATGACGCGTATCCATCGTTTATTGGGACGTACCATTGTGCTGGTGACGCATGATATCGACGAGGCGCTGAGACTGGCGGAGCATCTGATTTTGATGGATGCGGGAAAAGTTGTGAAGCAAGGCACGCCGCTGTCGATGCTCACTGCGCCAGCGAATGATTTCGTGCAAACTTTTTTTGGCCGCAGTGAACTGGGCGTAAGGCTGTTGTCGCTGCGTACGGTAGGGGATTTTATCCGTCGCGGCGAACACTCAGACGGCGAGCCGCTGGTGGATGAGATGACGCTACGTGATGCATTGTCGGTGTTCGTGGCGCGTGGTTGCGATGTCTTGCCGGTCGTGACGCCGCAGGGGTTGCCCTGCGGGACGCTTCATTTTCGCGATTTGCTTTCGGAGACGCCGACCCGTGAAACGTCTTGCTGATCCATTGCTATGGCTTGTTGCGCTGTTTCTGATCCTGTTGGTGGGGTTGCCCCACAGTCAGGCCCTGTTTAGTTCGCTATTTCCGGCGCTGCCGCGTCCCGTGTATCAGCAGGAAAGTTTTACGGCGCTGGCGTTGAGTCATTTTGCGTTGGTGGGGATTTCAAGCCTTATTGCCGTCATTATTGGCACCGGAGCGGGAATAGCGGTAACCCGGCCCTGGGGCGCGGAATTCAGGCCGATGGTGGAAACGATTGCCGCCGTGGGGCAGACATTTCCTCCGGTCGCCGTGCTGGCGATCGCCGTACCGGTGATGGGGTTTGGGCTTGAACCCGCGATTATCGCGCTGATTTTGTATGGCGTGTTACCAATCTTGCAGGCAACTCTGGCGGGACTCGGCGGAATTTCTCCCAGCGTGATGGATATCGCCAGCGGAATGGGCATGAGTCAGGGCCAGCGGCTGCGGAAAGTGGAGTTGCCGCTGGCGGCACCAGTTATTCTGGCGGGAATTCGCACGTCGGTGATTATTAATATCGGCACCGCTACGATCGCGTCAACCGTCGGGGCGAACACGCTGGGCACGCCGATTATCATCGGCCTGAGCGGGTTCAATACCGCCTATGTGATTCAGGGGGCGCTGCTGGTCGCGCTGGCTGCGGTGATAGTTGACCGCGGGTTTGAGCGATTAGCGAGGCACCTTACCCGGCACGTAAAATGAATGTGTAGCCTGCCAGCATGACGCCGCCGATACCGCCGATGGCCATCAGCAGGAAGAGGGTAATGACACCGATTTTAGCTGCGCTCATTATGCACTCCTTATGTGAATCTAAGGATTGTACACGTTTGTTAACAGAATATTAAGAGCCGATCCTGGTTGGCTTTAAATACCGAGCGGATAAATATCGTGACCTAACGCGCGCCATTCGTTCAGTTGTTGCTGCTGAGCAGGCGTTTGGCTTTCGCCGCACCAGACCAGTAAGGTTCGGCCTTCAAACAGTTCCGGTCGCAATTGGTTTAGCGAGTGGGCGAGGACGTCAACGCGCCATCCCTGCTGGCTGGCTACCCAACCCTCCAGCCATAAGCGGGTGGTATCATGAATGTTCCAGCCGACAACCAGGGCATCTTTCCCCTGTTTCTTGCGCGCCGAGGCCAGACAAATCGCGATGTAGTTGATGAGGACACCGTCGAGGATCCCCAGTAACGCCTGCAGGATCGGCTGCTGACATTGCAGGCGGCGGCGTAACGGAATGAACAAATGGGTGTTGAGCGTTTGTGCGGGATAATCCTGACCGCGCTCTTTGATCCACATCCTGAGGCTATGCAGATTATTACTTTGCAAATAGCTCAACAGCGTCTCTTGCTGTTCGCGCCAGCCGTTATGCACATCAATGTTCTCATTGCTGAGCAACATTTTTACCTTACTGACCTGAACGCCGTTATTTATCCAACGTTTTATCTCACGGATTCGGTCGATATCCGCGTCGTTAAACAGGCGATGCCCGCCGTCTGTTCGCTGCGGTTTCAGTAATCCGTAACGCCTCTGCCACGCGCGTAAAGTGACAGGGTTGATATCACAAAGCAAAGCCACTTCACCTATTGTGTAAAGCGCCATCGTCGTCTCACTTATGCTCGCGAGGTCCCAGTTTTACTTTAGACGCTCTTTTGCGAACCAGGTAGTTTTGTCTGTTTTTTGATCAACAAATGGGTGAATTTGTAGTCATGCTCGCGCTTTCGAGTGATCGTTCTCACAAATTCCTTTTTTTTTGCAACACTTCAAAGAAAGTTACGCGCAGCCCATGTATGTTACGCGCTTTTAAGTGATGTGTGGTTGGCAGGTATGTACGAGTTTAATCTGGTGTTGCTGCTGCTTCAGCAGATGTGTGTGTTTCTCGTTATCGCGTGGCTCATGAGCAAAACGCGTTTGTTTATCCCGCTGATGCAGGTCACGATCCGGCTCCCGCACAAGCTGCTTTGCTACGTTACCTTTTCCATTTTCTGCATTTTGGGCACCTATTTCGGGCTGCACATTGATGATTCTATTGCTAATACCCGAGCTATCGGCGCGGTGATGGGTGGGCTGCTTGGCGGCCCGGTGGTCGGCGGTTTGGTCGGCCTAACCGGTGGCTTACATCGTTATTCAATGGGCGGAATGACGGCGCTCAGTTGCATGATTTCGACCATTGTGGAAGGTTTGCTCGGCGGGCTGGTGCACAGCGTGCTCACCCGTCGTGGCCGTACCGATAAAGTCTTTAGCCCACTGACCGCGGGTGCCATTACTTTTGTCGCCGAACTGGTGCAGATGCTGATCATCTTGTTAATCGCCCGGCCGTTTGACGATGCGTTTCGGCTGGTCAGTAATATCGCCGCGCCGATGATGGTGACGAATACCGTGGGCGCAGCCTTATTTATGCGTATTTTGCTCGATAAACGGGCGATGTTTGAAAAATATACCTCTGCTTTTTCCGCCACTGCGCTCAAAGTTGCCGCCTCAACGGAGGGTATTTTGCGCCAGGGGTTTAACGAGGTTAACAGCATGAAGGTCGCTCAGGTGCTGTATGAAGAGCTGGATATCGGTGCTGTGGCAATTACCGACCGCGAGAAGCTGCTGGCATTTACCGGCATTGGTGACGATCACCATCTACCCGGAAAACCTATTTCGTCGTCGTACACCCAACGGGCGATAGAAACCGGAGAGGTGGTGTATGCCGATGGGAATGAAGTCCCTTACCGCTGCTCTTTGCACCCGCAATGCAAATTAGGCTCGACGCTGGTGATCCCTTTGCGGGGGGAAAACCAGCGGGTGATGGGAACCATCAAACTGTATGAAGCCAAAAACCGCCTCTTTAGCTCGATCAACCGCACGCTGGGGGAAGGGATCGCCCAGTTGCTTTCGGCGCAGATTCTGGCCGGGCAGTATGAGCGGCAAAAAGCGATGCTCACGCAGTCGGAAATCAAACTCCTGCATGCACAGGTGAACCCCCATTTTTTGTTTAATGCGCTCAACACCATCAAAGCCGTGATCCGACGTGATAGCGAGCAGGCCAGCCAACTGGTGCAGTATCTGTCGACGTTCTTTCGCAAAAACTTAAAACGTCCGTCGGAGATTGTGACGCTGGCTGATGAAATTGAGCACGTTAATGCCTATCTGCAAATTGAAAAGGCGCGATTTCAGTCGCGCCTGCAGGTGACTTTAACGGTGCCAGATGCGCTTTCGTATCAGCAATTACCTGCCTTTACCCTACAACCTATTGTGGAGAATGCCATTAAGCACGGTACCTCTCAGCTACTGGATACCGGCGAAGTGTCGATTACCGCCCGCCGCGAAGGGCAGTATCTGATGCTGGATATTGAAGATAACGCCGGGTTGTATCAGCCAACGTCTGAGGCCAGCGGATTGGGTATGAATCTGGTTGATAAACGACTGCGCGAGCGGTTTGGCGACGATTTTGGCATCAGCGTAGCGTGTGAACCTGACCGCTTTACCCGAATCACTTTACGACTTCCTCTGGAGGAACTGGCATGATCAAAGTGCTGATTGTCGATGACGAACCGTTAGCGCGGGAGAATCTGCGGATCCTGTTGCAGGCGCAAAGCGACATCGAGATCGTCGGCGAATGTTCGAATGCGGTGGAAGCCATCGGCGCGGTACATAAACTGCGTCCGGATGTCCTGTTCCTTGATATTCAGATGCCGCGTATCAGCGGTCTGGAAATGGTTGGCATGCTTGATCCTGAGCATCGTCCGTATATTGTTTTCCTTACTGCGTTTGATGAATATGCGGTGAAAGCTTTTGAAGAACACGCGTTTGATTATCTTCTCAAACCGATTGAAGAGGCGCGACTGGAAAAAACGCTGAGCCGTTTGCGTCAGGAGCGCACAAAACAGGATGTATCGCTACTGCCGGAGAATCAGCAGGCGCTGAAGTTTATTCCGTGCAGCGGCCACAGCCGAATCTATCTGCTGCAAATGGATGACGTGGCGTTTATCAGCAGCCGCATGAGCGGCGTGTATGTGACCAGCAGCGATGGTAAAGAAGGTTTCACCGAACTGACGCTCAGAACGCTGGAAAGCCGTACACCTTTACTGCGCTGCCATCGGCAGTATCTGGTGAATATGGCGCAATTGCGGGAGATCCGTCTGGAAGAAAACGGTCAGGCCGAACTGATTTTACGCAACGGGCTGACAGTTCCGGTAAGTCGCCGTTATCTTAAAAGTCTAAAAGAGGCGATTGGACTGTAAAACTGATACACTGCGCGCCATTGCATCACCGACAGTTGAAGGCTCTATGCTAAGTAACGATATTCTTCGTAGCCTGCGCTACACCCTGAAAGCGAACAATAACGACATGGTGCGTATTCTTGCGCTTGCTGACATGGAATCCACCTCCGCAGGTTTTGATACCTGGATGACAAAAGAAGATGAAGCCGGGTTTATTCGCTGCCCGGATATCATTCTCTCCGGATTTTTAAACGGTCTGATTTATCATCTGCGTGGTAAAGACGATTCTGCGCCGGAACTGGCGCTTGAGCGTCGTGTTAACAACAATACGGTGCTGAAAAAGCTGCGTATCGCCTTTTCGCTGAAAACCGATGATATTCTGGCCATTATGACCGAGCAGAAGTTTCGTGTGTCGATGCCGGAAATTACCGCCATGATGCGCGCGCCGGACCATAAGAACTATCGCGAATGCGGCGATCAGTTTCTGCGTTATTTCCTGCGGGGTTTGACGTCGCGAGTGCACAAAACGAAAGCGTAAAACGACGCTGGCGACCGCGATGAATTTCGGGTCGCCAGGATGTTATTTCACCTCTTTAAAACCTGCCGATTCCATTACCGTTTGCATTTGCTTCATGCTGATATTTTTATCGGCTTTCTCAGAAAGCTTCATCCCGGAAATTGCCTGTAACGCTTTTATATCGACTTTTTCCATATCGATAGTGACATTTTCCTGCGCGTAGGTATCTGTATAGGTGAGCTTTTCTTCTACGCCTGCAATATTTTGATATTTAGCGCTTAACGCGTCGAATACTTTTGCGGCTTCCTCTTTATTGCTGGCGCCGACAGACGCATAGCTGATTTTACTTTCGGAGCTTTGTTTCAGAACTTTGTCACCTTTATAGGTGTAAGAGACGGTGATATCCGAACCGTTAAGATTGGCATTGAATGTTTTCGTCTCTTCTTTTTCACCACAACCCGCCAGGGAAAAAACCACAACCGATGCCGCGGCGAGAGAAACTAATTTTTGTAACGCTGTCATGTAAAACTCCATTTTATGAATATCGAATGCTAAATAATAATTCTAATGAATATGATGGGGCCGGGCGGCCTTAATAGCAGAGCAGTATAGAATAAATCTAATAGCGATGGCTAAGCAGTCCGAAAATGGAGTGGGGGAGTGTGTTTAAGATTAAAGGTAAATCCCTCAGCAAAAAAAAAAGCGCTGCAGTTGCAGCGCTCGAGATGTCTGATTTATTTCACCTGTTGGCCAGGTTTTGCGCCTTCGTCCGGGCTTAACAGGAAGATATCTTTCCCGCCAGGACCTGCCGCCATGACCATCCCTTCAGAAATACCGAAGCGCATCTTACGAGGTGCCAGGTTAGCAACCATAATGGTCTGACGTCCAATCAGGGTCTGCGGATCCGGATAGGCAGAACGAATACCAGAGAAGACGTTACGCTTCTCGCCACCGAGATCCAGCGTCAGACGCAGCAGTTTGTCAGAACCTTCCACAAACTCGGCGTTTTCAATCAATGCTACACGCAGGTCAACTTTGGCGAAATCGTCAAAGGTAATGGTTTCCTGAATCGGGTCATCCGCCAGCGGGCCGGTTACTGGTGCGGCAGCGGCCTTCACTTCTTCTTTCGACGCTTCCACCAGCGCTTCAACCTGTTTCATGTCGATGCGATTGTAGAGCGCCTTAAAGGTGTTGACCTTGTGACCGAGCAGCGGTTGCTTAATAGCATCCCAGCTCAGCTCGCTGTTCAGGAAAGCTTCTACACGTTCAGCAAGCGTTGGCAGAACCGGTTTCAGGTAAGTCATCAGGACGCGGAACAGGTTGATACCCATGGAGCAGATCGCCTGCAGGTCGGCATCGCGGCCTTCCTGTTTAGCAACGACCCACGGAGCCTGTTCGTCAACGTAGCGGTTTGCCACATCGGCCAGCGCCATGATTTCACGGATAGCTTTACCAAATTCACGGCTTTCCCATGCTTCGCCAATCACCGCAGCAGCGTCAGTGAAGGTTTTATACAACGCCGGGTCGGCCAGTTCAGCAGCCAGTACGCCGTCAAAACGCTTGCTGATAAAGCCTGCGTTACGTGATGCCAGGTTGACTACTTTGTTGACGATATCGGCGTTTACACGCTGGACAAAGTCTTCCAGGTTCAGGTCGATGTCATCAATGCGCGAAGAAAGCTTCGCCGTGTAGTAGTAACGCAGGCTGTCGGCGTCAAAGTGCTTCAGCCAGGTGCTGGCCTTAATGAAGGTACCGCGAGATTTGGACATCTTCGCACCGTTTACCGTCACATAACCGTGTACAAACAGGTTGGTCGGCTTACGGAAGTTGCTGCCTTCCAGCATCGCCGGCCAGAACAGGCTATGGAAGTAGACGATGTCTTTACCGATGAAGTGATACAACTCAGCGTTGGAATCTTTCTTCCAATACTCATCAAAACTGGTCGTGTCGCCGCGCTTATCGCACAGGTTTTTGAACGAACCCATATAGCCAATTGGTGCGTCCAGCCAGACGTAGAAGTACTTGCCTGGCGCATCCGGGATTTCAAAACCGAAGTATGGGGCATCGCGGGAAATATCCCACTGCTGCAGGCCGGATTCGAACCATTCCTGCATTTTGTTGGCGACCTGCTCCTGCAACGCGCCGCTGCGTGTCCAAGCCTGCAGCATCTCGCTGAATGACGGCAGGTCAAAGAAGAAGTGTTCGGAGTCGCGCATTACCGGCGTCGCGCCAGAAACGACGGATTTCGGCTCGATAAGTTCGGTCGGGCTGTAGGTTGCGCCGCAGACTTCACAGTTATCGCCGTACTGATCCGGAGATTTACATTTCGGGCAGGTGCCTTTAACGAAACGGTCCGGCAGGAACATGCCTTTTTCCGGATCGTAAAGCTGGGAGATAGTACGGTTCTTAATAAAACCGTTCTCCTTCAGGCGCGTATAAATCAGCTCAGACAGCTCACGGTTCTCTTCGCTGTGCGTAGAGTGGTAGTTGTCATAGCTGATGTCAAAACCCGCAAAATCAGTCTGATGCTCCTGACTCATTTCACCGATCATCTGCTCTGGCGTGATCCCAAGCTGCTGTGCTTTCAGCATGATTGGCGTACCGTGTGCGTCGTCCGCGCAGATGAAGTTAACCTGGTGGCCGCGCATTCGCTGGTAACGGACCCAGACATCAGCCTGGATGTGCTCCAGCATATGGCCGAGGTGGATAGAGCCGTTGGCGTACGGCAGCGCGCACGTTACCAGAATTTTCTTCGCGACTTGAGTCATAGTGAGCAATTACTTCTTTTGTAGTGAAAAGGGCTTTGATAGTACCAAAATGGTAATTACTGCGCCAAGCGATAAGGGCATTTATCCGTAAATGAATAATTGTTGCGGTTGGAGTAAACTACCTGGTGACTATTGTATTTTCAGAACAACAAAAAGGAGTCGGGATGAACGCACAATCCCAGGCCAAATCACCAGAGACCCTGCGCGCGATGGTTGCCGGGACGCTGGCGAATTTTCAGCATTCAACCCTGAAGCATAATCTGACGACGCTTAAAGCGTTGCATCACGTCGCCTGGATGGATGACACGTTGCACGTTGAGCTGGTCATGCCGTTTGTCTGGCAGAGCGCGTTTGAGGACTTAAAAGAGCAATGTAGCGCCGATCTGCTGCGTATTACTGGTGCGAAAGCGATCGACTGGAAACTGTCGCATAACATTGCGACGCTGAAACGCGTGAAAAACCAGCCGGGCATTAATGGTGTAAAAAACATCATCGCCGTCAGTTCGGGTAAAGGTGGCGTGGGTAAATCCTCTACTGCCGTGAACCTGGCGCTGGCGCTGGCTGCCGAAGGGGCGAAGGTAGGGATTCTGGACGCCGATATTTATGGCCCGTCAATCCCGACGATGCTCGGTGCGGAAAACCAGCGTCCTACCTCTCCAGACGGTACCCACATGGCGCCGATCATGTCTCACGGCCTGGCGACAAACTCTATTGGTTATCTGGTTACTGACGATAATGCGATGGTGTGGCGTGGCCCGATGGCCAGCAAAGCCCTGCTGCAGATGCTGCAAGAAACCTTATGGCCGGATCTTGATTACCTGGTACTGGATATGCCGCCGGGTACGGGTGATATCCAGTTGACGCTGGCGCAAAACATTCCGGTCACGGGGGCGGTTGTGGTGACCACTCCGCAGGACATCGCGCTGATCGATGCGAAAAAAGGCATCGTGATGTTCGAAAAAGTCGAAGTGCCAGTGCTGGGTATTGTTGAGAATATGAGTATGCATATTTGCAGCAACTGCGGTCATCACGAGCCAATCTTCGGCACCGGTGGCGCGCAGAAACTGGCTGAGCAGTATCACACCCAACTGCTGGGACAGATGCCGCTGCATATTTCTCTGCGTGAAGACCTGGATCGTGGTACGCCGACGGTCATCAGCCGTCCTGACAGCGAATTTACCGCCATTTACCGCGACCTGGCAGGACGTGTCGCTGCCCAGCTCTACTGGCAAGGGGAAGTGATTCCGGGTGAAATTGCCTTCCGCGCGGTGTAATTAATAGCGTTAAAAATATTCACTGAATCAATAATGAATTGATTCAGTGAATATATTGGATGAAAAATCTCACTCAATTATTTATCCGGACTGTATAATTCATCTCTTTTTCTGAATAAACGCCCTCAATTCATCATTTAAATTGATCAAATTGGTCGAATTAATCTACAATCTCAATTAGTCTTAGCGAGGCAGTTAATCCATAATCTACTGGAAAGACGGCTTGTGTGCTGTTTCCCAACCGATACAGGAATAATGAACGTAATGAAAAAAAATTATTCTTGGGAGTTATTACTTTGGCTTATGGAATGAGCGCTTCTGCTTTCGCCACAGATACTGCCACCTTGAATATCAATGGTCGGGTAACTGAACCCACCTATAGCGCTGATGCCGGGTGTATATTTCAGATAAAAATGATGGGTTAACGACAATTAATCTAGATATGACATCTGGACCAGCAATGATTTTTCAGTAAGTAGAATTTAAGCTTTACAGTAACGCATAAACCCATCACGTGTCAGTTTTCATTACCCCGATACGAAATTAAAATGCCAGATACCACATTAAATGAGATGCTCACGGTTAATAATACCAAATCGGGTTCCACAAATCTGGTATTGAATTGCGAAAGTATATATAACGTCACCACCAATCCCGTAACTTTTAAGGTGGTGCGCGGTGTCTGGGATGAAAGCGGGAAAATACTAAAAAACACGATAGCGAATGGCGCCAAAGGGGTGGGGTTCCAGATATATAATGGCACCGCGACTTCTCCTCTAAAACAGGGGGATAATCTGATGAACAGAATGACCAAACTGGAAGCAATCAGTAATCAGTACACTTTCCCTATCACTGCGAAATATATTCGCGTGACAGGGGAATCATTACTGCCTTGTGAAGTACAAAGTAAAGTGATATTTGCAGTATCTTATGACTAATTGATTTGCGGGTATTTCACGTACTTTCTTGTTGAAAGTACGTGTTTTTTCTATTAACGATGATAAAAAATCTCGCCGTCGTAGGCTTTAATGATCTTACCGTCAGCATCGTTGATCAGCACGTACGCACCACCCATGTAGGTCCAGTGGGTACCGGCGGTAGGGGCAGGCAGGTTGCGTTGGTTCCATTGCTTAATCGCATATTCGTCAGTACGGTACAGCGGTGGGACCGTGTCACCAGGTTTAAAATGGGTAAAGTCGGCGATGAAACCGCTCAACTCATACTTATCAATTCCGGTGGGAGCAGCTGTTGCGGCCGGCGCGGCCCAGACGACGCTGCTTGCAAGCAGGAGTGCACCCAGCAACATTTTATTCTTCATACCCATCCTCTTTACCTGTTCGGGTCATCAACATCAGTCGTGTATCATTCCTGGCTTATAGGGCATCTGACAAGAACTTTTTTGTGTTCACGCCAGTCATTTCGTAAAAAGTGTAAATGAATGTACAGAATTACGACAATCTCGAGCGCAAGATCCATCACGAACTGCAAGATAGCGAACAACAGTGTGCGATTAATCGGGTCTGGCGGCTGATGAAGTGTCCCGGGAAAAGGCTCAGGTCGGGGACCGAAGCCTACGAGCGCGTAAAGGGGAGGCCAGTATCGTGACGCCAACAGGCTCCAGCGGCAGTTCAATCCGGAAGCACCGGATGAACGTTGGGTAACGGACATATATATAAATTTAACTATACGATTTTAATTTTATCGCAGCGGTAAACGGTTGGATAATTAAAGTCATAAAGTTTTGATTCAGATCAGATAAAGATATTTAAAATAATTCGGAGCAGAATATTTCCTAGTGATAAAACAGGCATTTCACACTAATAGCTTTGGAGAAGGATAGAAGCCATACAAAGCCGTTACAAATAATTGTATTATTGGATGTAATTGTAGGGGTAAGAGTATCAATCACCCCCTCATTTATGCAAATGTAGGATTTAGGTAAATCTATTCTTTGAACAGGGTATGGTTCTTTAATGTTCTCCCTTGTGAAGAAAGACGACTAGCTAAATTGGTTTCAACCATTGACCTAAGGTTGTTATAAGCTTCAATATTTTTCTCGTGCTCTATCCAATCGGCTTTTGGAATTGTATGTAATGCCTTCCTGTAATAGATAATGGCATTCATTAAATTATCTGAGTACCACTCTGTACTACAATAATTAAAGAGTTCGGAATGACAGTTATCTAAGCAATATAGATAATGTGTTTCATATAAAGGATGGGGGGATTATAAAACGTTTTTAGTGAAGTGCAATTAATGAAGCATGATCGCTACTGATAATGAATTGATCTGCTAGTTCACCGAATTCATCTAGTTCATTTTTTGTAATTAACAAAATGACTCTTTAGCTAAAAATTAATAAGTAAAAGGGGCATTGTAGCCCCTCCATAATTTAAGCTACTGTATCTAATATTTCTGATAAGAAATCTGTAAAGTTAGGGAATGATCCAAAGACATTTTCGGTGCCTACATTATCTCTAATTTCAAAAAGGTTTGTTTTACTATCGTAAGTAAATATAGAGATACTATCATTGCCAATCACTAATCGCTCACTTAAATCAGGATTGATGTAATCATCATTATCCCTATAAAAATCATTCATAATAAACAAGTTTCTTACTAATGGCTCTTGTATGGATAGGCTAAATAAGATTAAACCATCAAATTCAAATCCATCCATTGTTTCTAAAAATGTAACATAGTCAGGTTGATTTACTAATAATAAGCAAACTTCATCACCTAGCTTATCAAGCGTTGGACTTAAGATAGAAGTTGATTTTCGCTTATTTATACTCACAATGTATTGGTCTGTGATAGGCTCTTCTATTGGATAATTCCAGTTGGTCATTTTGCTTTTCAAATCATTCAGGATTTCACTAATATTATTACTCATTTAAATTCCTAATAATTAATTTAGCAGATAAATTGAACCAGTTGGCACAGCCCAAAAATAAAAATGATTCCAGTAATAATTCCAATTACGAGATTTATTAATCCCAATGAACCAGCCTTCATCTATGTTGCGTTGTGTATTGTCATATACCTCATCAGCCATAGCTCGTTGCTTCCTCTTATATGGATGAGTAACATAAACAATGTTCCGTTTCCTTTCTGGTATATCATAAATAGAGGGTACTTTTGTATAGTGATACTCTTCTGCGTCTAATTCGTAATAGATTCGTGATTCATCGAAAGCTCTGAAAGGGATCAGTATATGCTGAAAATCCTCAGGGGCTAGCTCCCATCCGGCATCCCATGCCCGGATAAGCCTAAATTCTCTCATGTAAAACCTTCATGAAGTAAAAAGTTTATATTATTATCGGCCGATGCGTGGTCAATTATTTAGATTATGAATGCTTCAAATGATATTCATTGGTTTCATGGGTGAAATACAAACTTGGAAATGATTCAGGTTAATTATTTTATTCACTGATTAAAACCCTTCTTTTCTTCTGTCCTTTGAACAGAAACTATAGTTGTGAGTAAAATTTACTTGAATGATTTCTAATGTGAAAGAACCTACGGCTCCTTCAACCGACTTAATCACGGCGATGATCTGATGCACAGTAAAACGGGCTTTACGCATAGCGATCTCCTTCGTTGGCAGATTGAGTATGCTGGAAGATATCTCTAGATGTGAATGGCACGATTATGCGGGATGTTTACAGGACGCCGGTCAGGGGCTTGCTTTAGCAAGCTACTTCCTCTACGCTGTTAATATTATTGGAATTTATGTAACTAAATGACTCGGGGTGCCCTTCCTGGTGAAGGCTGAGAAATACCCGTACCACCTGATCTGGATAATGCCAGCGTAGGGAAGTCTGACACTGCTCGTGTCCCTTCTTCGCGCGGGCAGGAGCTGAACCATGCAGCCTGACCTGCACAGCCGCACACTCGCGGCTCACACCTTACACCAATTTAGAACGCTTTCCCCTCTCACACACTGCATGACCAACGAGGTCGTGCAAAGCTTTACGGCCAATACGCTGCTGGCGCTGGGCGCATCACCTGCAATGGTAATCGAGCCCGAGGAAGCCAGTCAGTTCGCGGCTATTGCCAGTGCATTACTGATTAACGTCGGCACCTTAACCCGGGAACGGGCTACGGCGATGCGCGCCGCAGTTGAGCGGGCACAACTTGCTAAAACCCCGTGGACGCTCGATCCCGTTGCCGTGGGGGCGCTGGAGTTTCGTCGTCGCTTCTGTCTGGATTTGTTGGCGCTACAGCCTGCAGCTATCCGCGGCAACGCTTCGGAAATACTGGCTCTGGCGGGTATGAACGGTGGGGGACGCGGCGTGGATACGACCGATACGGCAGCCGCTGCGCTTCCTGCAGCGCAGGCACTGGCTCGTCAGGTTGGGACCATTGTCGTGGTTACCGGCGAAATTGACTATGTCACCGATGGTCAGCGTACCGTCTGCGTGAACGGCGGTGATCCGTTGATGATGCGCGTGGTGGGCACCGGATGCGCGCTGTCGGCGGTCGTTGCAGCCAGCTGCGCCCTGCACGGTGACCGGCTTGATAACGTCGCCTCTGCCTGTAGCTGGATGAAACAGGCCGGACAAATAGCCACTCAACAATCAACCGGACCGGGCAGTTTTGTCCCGGCATTTATCGACGCCCTCTATAACCTGAACGCGCAGGAGCAACTATGAAACGGATTAACGCATTAACCATTGCCGGAACCGATCCAAGCGGTGGCGCAGGTATTCAGGCCGATTTAAAAACGTTCTCGGCGCTTGGCGCTTACGGCTGCTCGGTTATCACGGCGTTGGTGGCGCAAAATACGCGCGGGGTGCAGTCGGTGTATCGCATTGAACCTGACTTTGTCGCCGCACAACTGGATTCGGTGTTCAGTGATGTGCGTATCGACACCACTAAAATCGGTATGCTGGCGGAAACGGATATTGTTGAAGCGGTCGCCGAACGTTTGCGTCGCCATCGGGTGCAAAATGTCGTGCTGGATACCGTGATGCTGGCGAAAAGCGGCGATCCGTTGCTGTCTCCTTCGGCGGTTGAAACACTGCGTACCCATTTGCTGCCGCAGGTTTCGATTATCACCCCAAATTTACCCGAAGCTGCGGCGCTGCTCGGGGCTCCCCACGCGCAGACTGAGCAGGAGATGTTAGAGCAGGGAAGGGCGCTGCGGGCGCTGGGTTGCGAGGCGGTGTTGATGAAAGGCGGTCATCTGGAGGATGCGCAAAGCCCCGACTGGCTCTTCACCCGTGATGGCGAGCAGCGTTTTACCGCGCCAAGGGTGATGACCAAAAATACCCACGGTACTGGCTGTACGCTATCGGCGGCGCTGGCGGCGCTGCGTCCGCGCCATGACAACTGGGCACAGACAGTGCAGGAAGCTAAGTTGTGGCTTTCAGCGGCATTGGCGCAGGCCGACACCCTGGAAGTCGGTGAGGGAATTGGTCCGGTGCATCATTTCCACGCGTGGTGGTAATGAGTATACTGGCTGCAGAAACGGCTGCAGGAAAAAGATAAATGGAACAAGCGCATACCCAGCTTATCGCGCAACTGAATGAACGTATTTCCGCGGCAGATAACACGCCGCTGTATATGAAATTTGCGCAAACGGTGAAAAACGCTGTGCGCAGCGGGATTCTGGAGCATGGAAACATCCTGCCCGGCGAGCGCGATCTCAGCCAGTTGACCGGCGTTTCGCGAATTACGGTTCGTAAGGCGATGCAGGCCCTGGAAGAAGAAGGTGTCGTGACGCGCGCCCGCGGTTACGGGACGCAGATCAACAACATCTTCGAGTATTCGCTAAAAGAAGCGCGTGGTTTTTCACAGCAGGTGGTGTTGCGCGGTAAAAAACCAGATACGCTGTGGGTTAACAAGCGGATTGTGCCTTGCCCGGAAGAGGTAGCGCAGCAGCTGGCTGTTGCCACGGGGAGTGACGTCTTCCTGCTCAAGCGCATTCGCTACGTAGATGAAGATGCGGTTTCTATTGAAGAGTCATGGGTTCCTGCCCATCTAATCCATGACGTGGATGCCATCGGCGTTTCACTGTATGACTATTTTCGCAGCCAGCATATTTTCCCGCAGCGCACCCGCTCACGTGTCAGTGCCCGAATGCCTGACGCAGAGTTCCAGGCGCACATTCAAATGGACAGCAAAGTGCCGGTGCTGGTGATCAAGCAGGTAGCGCTTGACCAGCAGCAACGGCCCATTGAATACAGCATCAGCTATTGTCGAAGCGATCTATACGTGTTTGTGTGCGAGGAGTAACGCCTCGCGCGTAGGGGCGCAATCGCCCCCGCGATGCCCTACCACCCAGGACGCCACGGCGTTTCCAAGCAGTACCGCGTCAGCCAGCGACCAGCCAGACGCCAGTCCCGCCAGTATGCCGCCAGCGTGGCTGTCACCTGCGCCAATAGTATCAACGACCGCTGTCGCAAATGCCGGTACGCAACCGGAAGTTTGGGTGCTGAAATACCACGCACCGTCTTTATCGTGGCGTACCACCACCGGTGTGGCAAAACGTTGCACCCATTGTGCGCCAAAACCTTCTATATCCTGGCTTAATGCAAACCGCTCGGCGGCAATTTCCGCCTCCTGCCGATTGAGCGATACCAGTGGACGGCAGGCCATAATTCTTGCCAGTAAGGGCTCGGGAATGTCGCCGATGCGTGGGCCAAAATCGATAAACGGCGTCACGTCCTCCAGCCCTTCCAGCCAATGCACCAGCAACTCACCACACGGTGAGGCTAACTGATAGCCCGAGAGATAAACCAGGCTGTGACGTGGGATCTCCAGCTGTGCCAGCCAGTCAGCGTTCCACTGATTTTCGACGCCACTAAAGGACATAAAGGTACGTTCGCCATCCGGCTCGACCAGAGCCAGACACCAGCCGTTATCGCCTGCGGCGTTATCGATCAGGCTGTGCAGTCCCTCTTTTACCATCCGGTTGCGGATAATATCGGCCCACACCCCCTGACCCAGCGGTAAAGCATTACTGGCGTCGATACCTAACCGCTTGAGTGCTACGGCGATATTGAGCGCGCAGCCGCCAACGTTCACCCCTTGCTGTTTGAGTTCAATGTCACATCCGCGCCAGGGAAGGGCATACGCATCGGCAATGACATCAATCACCGCCGCACCCACCACCGTAACGGGTCGCTGTGTGCGTAACTGCGGGAGAAGTTGTTGCAGACGCGTGGTGCTCATAGTGCCTCCCGCTGCTCGCGCAGTCGCATCAATCCACTGGCGTAGCGGATAAAGTCCAGCTGATTTACTGCATCGAGCTCATGTTTCAATGCCGGATTAATCGCACTTACGCCGTGGAGCGCGCCACAAATGGCAGTTGCCATCGCCCCGATGGTGTCGGTATCGCCCCCGAGGTTCGCGCACAGAATGGCGCAGCGGTTAGGATCGGTCTGCGCCAGCTCAACCATAGCGATGGCGCATGGCACGGATTCAATGGTACTGGTTCCGGCCCCCACAACCTGATACAACTGCTCGCAGGCAGACTCAATGCCGTCAGCGTTACGGACAATTTTCAGCGCCAGTTCAAGGCGTGCAGAGAGCGATGCGCTAAAGGTAGTGATCCTTTTTTGCTGCGCATTTCGGGCAATGGCTGGCAGCGCGTCGACAATCTCTGACCATTTTCCGCCATCGATAGCGCGTGATACCGCCCATGCGACCACCACTGCGCCAGCGATAGCCAAATCCGATTTATGTGTCGGGCTGGAGGCTAATGCCACATCATCGATAAAGGCATCGAGATCGCGCGCGGGGAGCAGGCATCCCAGCGGTGAAACGCGCATTGCCGCTCCGTTGGTAACGCCGTTATTTTCCAGTTCGGCGACAGGTTTGCCGTCGCGAATGGCTTTTAGCGCAATTTTTGAGGTCGGGCCGAGCACGTTTTTATTAAAAGCATCAAAACGTTCGGCCCAGGCCAGAATATTGCGGCCAATAACGTCGGGTACAATCTCTCCGTCGCACTCAAGCAGGGCATCAGCCAGACACAGTGCCATGGAGGTGTCATCAGTGAACTCCGCCTGGTTAAAATAGCAGGCGGCATTATTCTCCGCAGGGCCGGGTAAAAAACGGTCGATCCAACCGAAATGGGCTTTAACCCGGGTTCTTGGCCACAGTTCCGACGGCATACCCATCGCATCCCCTAACGCCTGCCCATAAAGAGCACCGAGAATACGTTCTGCTTTCATTTTACTTCCCCTTGTTTCAACGCTACATCGCGATCGTCCACCTTAATGGCGGTGATTTCTTTATCTGACTCGCGAAAGAAAATCATAAACATTACGGCAATGACGGCGATCATGACTGCGCCAAATCCCCACATGCCAGCCCAGTTAAAGGTAAGACCATTCACCGGTTCCTGATAAGCAAACATTTTTTCCATCATCACGCCGCCCAGACGATAACCGAGCAGGCTACCGAATCCCTGACAGCAGAGGGTGATAAGCCCTTGCGCCGCGGTGCGCATATGTACGGGCGCTTTTTTATCGACATAAATGTAGGCTGTGACGTAGTAGAAGTCGTAACTGACGCCGTGCAGCAGAATGCCGAGAAACAGCAGAGCGTAAGTGAAATATTCTTCCGCGCCGCCGTAAACGAAAAATCCATAGCGGATAGCCGCAGTAATAAGACCAAGCAGCAATACCTTTTTAATGCCAAAGCGTTTGGTGAAAAACGGTAGCGCCAGCATAAAGAAGATTTCAGAGAACTGGCCCAGCGTCATCCAGCCGGTGGCGTTTTTCATCCCGACTTCTGTCAGATAACCGTTGGCGAAGATGTAATAGAACGCCAGCGGCATCGCGAACAGAAAAGAGCAAAAGAAAAAGACGAGGAAGTTCTTATCCCGCAGCAGGATCAGCGCATCCAGACCCAGCATGACCTTGAAATCCATTTTGCCGGTACTTTTCGGCGGCGTATCCGGTAAAAAGAACGCAAAGACGCCTAACAGAGCGGAGCTTCCGGCAGTGATAAGCAGAGGAATATTGGTAGGGGAGATGTCACTATAGCCAAGCATTTGCGGTAAGAAACCGCAGGCCAAACCAGAGGCGATCCAGCCAATGGTCCCCATCACACGGATGCGCGGGAAATCACGCTCAACATCACTGACGTTGGCAAAAGCGATACTGTTGGTCAGCGCAATCGTCGGCATATAGGTCAACGAATAGGCCAGTAACAGCGGGAAAAATCCGCTGAAGGTGGTTTGCTGGGCGGCGAAGTACATCAAAATAGCGCCGACGAACATCAGCACCGCCAGCACTTTTTGCGCGGAGAAAAAACGGTCAGTGACAGAACCGACCAGGATGGGCGACAGGATCGCAGCAATCGCGGTACAGGCGTAGGACCAGCCGATCTCCCCGGCGCTAAAGCCACTTTTACTCAGCCACAGCCACAGCGGTACAAACCAGGCGCCCCAGATAAACCACTCTACAAACATCATGAACGACAGCTTAACTGTAGTTTTCATCTTTAAATCCTTCATGACAGGTAAGGTACGCACTGATAGTACCATTCGATAATACCTTTAAAATACCTTTGAGGTCTAAATTTGACCGCCTTAACATTATTTCTTCCTGAATCGAGCCAGCAGAAGTTGCTGAAAAGTGCGCTAAAGATGGAAAAAAAACGCAGTCGGTACCAGGCTTATTGCTGCCCGCAACAAAGCGGGTCAGGACAATCCACATTCCGGTTTCAAATCGGAACTTACGGGAGCATAGCTATGACTGATATTGCGCAGTTGCTTGGCAAAGATGCCGACAACCTTTTACAGCATCGTTGTATGACCATTCCTTCTGACCAACTTTACCTGCCTGGACATGATTACGTCGATCGCGTGATGGTGGATAACAACCGTCCGCCAGCGGTGCTGCGTAATATGCAAACGCTGTATAACACGGGCCGACTGGCCGGGACAGGTTATCTGTCGATTCTACCGGTGGATCAGGGCGTGGAACACTCCGCGGGGGCATCGTTCGCGGCTAACCCGCTGTACTTTGATCCGAAGAATATTGTGGAACTGGCTATCGAAGCAGGATGTAATTGCGTGGCATCGACCTATGGCGTGCTGGCTTCCGTCTCCCGTCGCTACGCGCACCGCATTCCGTTTCTTGTAAAAATTAACCACAATGAAACGCTGAGCTACCCCAATACGTTTGACCAGACGCTGTATGCCAGCGTAGAACAGGCATTCAATATGGGTGCGGTTGCGGTAGGGGCAACCATCTATTTCGGTTCAGAGGAGTCCCGTCGCCAGATTGAAGAGATTTCTGCGGCGTTCGAGCGTGCTCATGAACTGGGGATGGTCACCGTGCTATGGGCGTATCTGCGTAACTCCGCGTTTAAAAAAGATGGCGTGGATTACCATGTTTCCGCCGATCTCACCGGGCAGGCTAACCATCTGGCAGCCACTATCGGGGCGGATATCGTTAAGCAGAAAATGGCGGAAAATAACGGCGGGTATAAAGCAGTCAACTTTGGCTACACCGACGATCGCGTTTACAGCAAGCTGACCAGCGACAACCCAATCGATCTGGTGCGTTATCAGCTGGCGAACTGCTATATGGGGCGCGCCGGATTAATTAACTCTGGCGGTGCGGCTGGCGGCGAAACCGATCTGAGCGATGCGGTACGTACGGCAGTGATTAACAAACGTGCTGGCGGCATGGGGCTGATTCTTGGACGAAAAGCATTCAAGAAAACCATGGCTGACGGCGTTAAGCTGATTAACGCCGTGCAGGATGTTTATCTGGACAGCAAAGTCACCATTGCCTGATTCCAGTTGGGGTGTCGTCGTGTTAACGCAGTAGCGGACAACCCGGCGGCAGTCTGCAACGTAGCGCTGCGGGCAGGATTTCAATATGAAATTCTTGTCCGCTAAGCGGTTCGCCATCGAGATTAAACGTAATTTCATGCGGGGCGCGGATATCAAACCACGATGATGCGCCTTCGATGATGTTAGGGTTGTCTTCGGATTGCGTTAACGCCGAAAGCAGCCCTGGCAGTAGCTCCTCGCCGGTAAAAATACGCAGTTGCAGCAGACCATCGTTGATCAGCGCCGTCGGGCAAAGCTGTTGCCCACCACCGGCCTGACGACCATTACCGATACCAATGACCAGCGCCTTACCCTGCCAGTGAAAATCTTCCCCACGAATGTCGCAGATATCGGGTTTGAGCGTATCCATGCGCATTAATCCGTGAATAAAGTACGATACGCCACCTAATGCGGCCTTGAGTTTTTCTGGCGTCTCGCTGGTGATGCGTGTGCCGAAGCCGCCGGTCGCCATATTGATAAAACAGGTTTTATCATTGACCTGAACCATATCGATATCAGTCGCATTTCCGGCGATAGCCAGTTTCAACGCCTTATCAAGGGCGTCGGGTATGCCTACGCTGGTTGCAAAATCATTCGCCGTTCCCAACGGTAAAATACCGAGCGCCGGGATATTGCCGCCCTGTGACTGGATCAGCGCCGTCGAGACTTCGTTAATTGTGCCGTCGCCGCCGCCGGCAATCACCGTTGCAACGCCTAACTGGCGAGCTTCATCAACGTAGCGTTGGGCGTCGCCTTTTTCCCAGGTAACGCGAACATGGATTTCCACGCCTTCATCGCGTAGCTCTGCAATGACATCACGCAGGGGGAGATTATCAGCACTTTTTCCATTGAGGATCAGTAAACTGGCAGGGAACGCTATCATCCGTTTGCCTCACTTTTTTTCGTTTTAACAAGTGTACGCCAGGAATGGGTTTATGGCGTAAGAACTGACTGAAAGCGAAGGCGAAGAGATAAAAAAAGCCGCAGGATGCGCAATACTGTTCAGTTAAGCATTATGGGGAACATGTGATTCTTGCTCAGGGTTCCGTTCACCTCGGCGGTAGCAATTCTCTGAAGCGCAGATACCCGTGAACGTGTAAAGGGCGTGGCGGAGAACGCCCTTTACACGTTCACAGGAACCGGTGTTTCAGAGAAACGATGCACATGAGGTGAACGGAACTCTTACGGTGAGATAGCATATTCATAACTTCTACCAACACAGGTGATGCTTTCTGATACAGAGGCGTTAACTGAACCGCATTACGCAGAATGCGGCTTTTCAGATTGGGTGGACGTTACTGTGGGAACCACTGATCGCTGATTTTTTGGTACGTGCCGTCAGCTTTGATTGCGGCCAGCGCGCTATTCAGTTTTTCCAGCAGGGCTTTGTTATCCGGGCGAACCGCAATGCCAAGACCAGTACCGAAGTATTGTGGGTCGGTCACTTTGTCAGTGGCTACACCTAACTGCGGGTTGGTTTTCAGCCACTCGTTAACCACGGCGGTATCGCCAAATACGCCATCAATACGACCATTTTTCAGGTCGATAATCGCATTCTGATAGCTGTCGTAGGCCACGGTTTTCACTTCAGGGTGTTTGTCCTGCAGGTATTTCTGGTGCGTGGTACCGTTTTCCATGCCAATGCGTTTCCCTTTCAGGTCGGCAAAGGTTTTATAGGTGTCTTTTTTCGCAATCACCAGCGCGGAGTTTGCATAGTAAGGCTGAGTAAATGCCACCTGCTTGCTACGCTCAGGCGTGATGTCCATTCCGGAAATCACCGCATCATATTTTTTGAATTTCAGCGCGGGAATCAAGCTATCAAAAGCATGATTGGTGAAAGTACAGTCAGCCTGCATTTGTTTACACAGTGCCGTTGCCAGGTCGATGTCAAAACCGACAATTTTGTTGCTTGCATCCAGTGACTCAAATGGCGGATAAGTCGCTGATACACCGAAACTAATTTTATCAGCAGCTGAGGCGCCTGCGGCGAAAGTAGCAAGTAATGCGGCCAGTACTAACTTTTTCATGGTGGAACTCCCGTCTGTCAATCTTATGATTATTTACCGTGTCTGCGGCGTGAATTAACAATGCCATTTAATGAATTTATATGCAATAAAAATGATTAAATATTTTCTCTGATATAAAAAAAGACGGACAATTTAGGTTGTTGTCCGTCTTTTTTATTTTGGCTTTATGCATATTCACCGGAGAGTGTACAACGGAAGATGAATCGTAGCCTGATAAGCGTAGCGCCATCAGACATAAAAACCGATTTAATTCCGGTGTTCAAACGCCAGCGCTTTACGTTCGATCAAGCGCATCATCAGCGTCAGCAAACCGTTGACGATCAGGTAAATCACACCCGCCGCGCCGAAAACCATGACGTCATAAGTGCGACCGTACAGCAGCTGACTATAGCCCATGACTTCCATCAGCGTGATGGTGTATGCCAGTGAGGTACTTTTAAACACCAGCACCACTTCGTTGGAATACGAGGAGAGGGCGCGTTTAAAGGCGTACGGCAACAGAATCGCCAGCGTATCCTTCTTACTCATCCCCAACGCTCCACAGGACTGCCACTGGCCTTCCGGGATTGCGCGGATGGCACCGTAGAACAGCTGGGTGGTATAAGCCGCACTGTTTAACGATAGCGCAATTAAGGCGCACAGCCACGGTTCAGAGAGCAGGTGCCACAGTACCGGATACTCCTGTAGCGTCGGGAACTGCCCTGGCCCGTAGTAGATGAGGAAGATTTGCACCAGCAGCGGAGTACCGGTAAACAACGTGATATAGGCGCGCACCAACCAGACCACAATCGGCGTTTTTAGCGTCAGGATGACGGTGAAAACCAGCGCCAGCACCAGAGCAACCACGATGGAGGCGACCGTCAGCGTCAGGCTGGTATGCAGCCCTTTTAACAATTCAGGTAAATACTCAAGCATTAGCCTGGCCTCCGCTCAAATCGTGTCGCGCGCAGGTCAATGCGTTTGAGAATGTACTGACTCACCAGCGTAATCACCAGGTAAATAGCCGCCGCCACAATGTACCAGGTAAACGGCTCCTGGGTACGGGTGGCAATGCTCTTGGTTTGCAGCATCAGATCGTTCACGCTGATAAGGCTGACCAGCGCGGTATCTTTCAGCAATACCAGCCACTGGTTACCCAGTCCCGGCAGAGCGTGGCGCCACATCTGCGGCATCACCAGGCGGAAGAAGATCGCGGCTTTAGACAAACCCAACGCCTGACCTGATTCCCATTGTCCGAGTGGTACGGCCTTCAGCGCGCCACGCAGCGTTTGCGACGCGTAAGCCGCATACAGCAATGACAGCGCAATTACACCGCACAGGAACGGGCTGACGTCGAAGTTTTCGATCTGCATCTGAACCGGGATTTGTACAAACCCGAGATTGATCGTAAAGCCATCGGCCAGCGTCAGCAGCAGCTGTGAAGAGCCGAAATAGATGAACAGAACCACCAGAATTTCCGGCAGACCACGCAGGATGGTGACCAGAGCTGAGCCCGTCCATGCCACCGGACGCCATTTTACTGACTCCCAGACGGCAAAAAACATGGCGAGCGCGAGGCCAATAATCAGCGCACAAACGGCAAGGCCGACGGTCATCCCGGCGGCGCTTGCTAAAGGAAAAAATTCATTCATCAAGTATTACTTCTGGAACCATTTGTTGTAGATGGTCTCGTAAGTCCCATCTTTCTTCACTTTTTCCAGCGCAGCGTTAAATTTCTGCTGCAGCTCGGTATTGCCCTGGCGCACAGCGATGCCCAGACCCGTACCGAAGTAATCTTTATCCGTCACTTTGTCGCCAACTGCGGCCAGCTTTGGATTATCTTTCAGCCATTCGGTCACCACTGCGGTATCACCAAATACGCCGTCAATACGACCATTTTGCAGATCGAGTTTGGCATTCTGGTAGCTGTCATACGGTACGGTGGTCACTTCCGGATGTTTATCCATGATGAATTTCTGGTGCGTAGTACCGTTTTGTACACCGACTTTTTTGCCTTTCAGCTGGTCAATGCTGGTGTATTTACCCTGTTGGCCAACAAACAGGGCAGAGTTGTCGTAATACGGGGTGGTGAACAGAACCTGTTTTTCACGCTCTGGCGTGATGTCCATACCGGCCATCACCGCGTCAAAACGACGGAATTTCAGGCTCGGGATCAGGCTGTCGAAGGCCTGATTGGTGAAGGTACAGGTCGCGTCAATCTCTTTACACAGCGCATTCGCCAGATCAACGTCAAACCCTACGATTTTGTTATTCGCATCAATAGATTCAAACGGAGGATAAGACGCTTCGGTGGCGAAACGGATGGTTTGGGCTGCGGTAGCGGAAAGGCTAAAACCTGCGATTAGCGCGGCAATCAGAACTTTTTTCATTGTATTGTCCCGAATCTTAGTGAGAGAGATAGTTTTTAAACGCTTCGGTTTGCGGGTTGGCAAAGCAGCTCGCATCCCCAAACTCGACGATATGACCGTTTTCCATATACACCACACGGCTGGCCGTTTTACGTGCAACTTCCACTTCGTGGGTGACGATCACCTGAGTAATGTTGGTTTCCGCCAGTTCACGAATGATGCTGACGATTTGGGCAGTAATTTCCGGATCAAGCGCTGCGGTAGGTTCATCAAACAGCAGCACCTGCGGCTCCATCATCAACGCGCGGGCAATGGCCACACGCTGTTGCTGGCCACCGGAGAGATGCAGTGGGTAGCGATCGCTGTACGGCTTCAGGCGCAGACGTTCCAGCAATTTTTCGGCACGCGCCAGCGCTTGATCTTTTGTCAGACCCAGTACGCGGCAGGGCGCTTCAATCAGATTCTGCACAACCGTGAGATGCGGCCAAAGGTTGTATTGCTGGAAGACCATGCCCACGTTCTGACGCAGCTCCCGAATGGCTTTGTCTGATGGGGTCTTCGTGAAGTCGAAACGGTTTCCCGCAATAGAGAGCGTGCCCGAGCGCGGCATCTCAAGCAGGTTGAGTACGCGCAGCAGCGAGCTTTTCCCGGCTCCACTTGGGCCAAGTAACACCAGTGTTTCACCCTGAGGGCAATCCAGCGTGATATCGAACAGCGCCTGATGTGCGCCGTAGAAGCAGTTAATGCCGTTTAATTGAATACTCATTGACACTCGATACTGGCAGTCTGATAGCTATTGAAGCCGCAGATACTACCTTTGACAGAATAGTTATGCAATATTTATGCGTTAAAAGTTAAATGCAAACCGCATTCTTATCTAAACATAGCACAAAATAGCGGGGCCACCAGTGGGCAAGAATAATTGTCGGCATTCTATGCAGAATGCCAGACAATTTATGGGGGTTATGATTCAGGCGGGTGAATGGGGCGGTTAGCGGTTTTCGACAGACTGGCGCAGCGTCCCGGCTGGCGCGTGTACGCTGCCGCCCAGATAGCGGACATCGTCAACTACCCAGCACTGGCCTTCGCGGATCATCAGCACTTCATCACGCCAGCTTTGGTCACCCTGTTTAAGCTCTACGCGCAGCGGAATGTTGCGTGCATCACTATTCGGAATGGTCGATGCGCTGGCGACGCTGGCACTGTCCGGTAACGTAGCGCGACTAGAGAACGGATCGCTGTTAAACAGATCGCGATGCGCGTTATCACGGCTGGCATCGTTCAGCAGTTTCGCCAGGTTGTCGCTGAGGTACGGACGAAGGGGGGTAATGTCATTGTTTCGGTGCTGAATACGGTAATCATAGAATTGTTGAGCCACGCTGTCTGGCCCGCCTTCTACGCATGAGCCGCTACGCGTGCCGTTATCTTTGTAGGCCGGCGTTACGGTAGTACAGGCGCTGAGAAGTAGTGCACATGGAACCAGCAGAGAGAGTTTCGAGTAGCGCATAATGATTTCCTTATTAGCTTTCTACTATTAGTGTTCTACGTTGATTTACATGTCATACTTCAAGTTGCTTGTGCGTTGGCTACGTGCGTTCACCCCAGTCACATAGTTATCTATGCTCCTGGGGATTCACTCTCTTGCCGCCTTCCTGCAACTCGAATTATTTTGTGTAAAGAATATATCCTTTCAATGATAGTGGATCGGTTCGATAATGCTTTTGAGATCGTGCTCTTAGCGCAAAAAGGAGATTAACCATGCAGTTTTCGACTACCCCTACGCTGGAAGGGCAGAGCATCGTGGAATACTGCGGTGTTGTGACTGGCGAAGCCATTTTAGGCGCGAATATCTTCCGCGATTTCTTCGCCGGCATTCGCGATATCGTCGGCGGTCGCTCCGGCGCGTATGAAAAAGAGCTGCGTAAAGCGCGTGAGATTGCTTTTCAGGAGCTTGGTGAACAGGCAAAAGCGCTCGGTGCTGATGCGGTAGTCGGTATCGATATCGATTACGAAACCGTAGGCAAAGACGGTAGCATGCTGATGGTGAGCGTCAGCGGCACCGCGGTGAAAACTCGCCGATGAAGCGTCTGCTGTCTCTGCTGGCATTAACGCTGCTGCTGGTAGGATGTGCTGGCGAAAAAGGGATTGTCGACAAAGACGGGTATCAGTTAGATACCCGTCGTCAGGCGCAGGCTGCTTACCCGCGCATTAAAGTGCTGGTTATCCATTACACGGCCGATGATTTCGACTCTTCTCTGGCTACGCTGACCGATAAAAACGTCAGCTCGCACTATCTGATCCCGGCAGTGCCGCCGCTCTACCACGGCAAACCGCGTATCTGGCAACTGGTAGCGGAAAAAGATCTGGCCTGGCATGCGGGGATTAGCTTTTGGCGCGGCGCTACGCGAATTAACGATACTTCGATCGGCATTGAGCTGGAAAACCGTGGCTGGCAAAAATCGGCGGGCAGCAAGTATTTTGCGCCGTTTGAACCCGCGCAAATTCAGGCGTTAATCCCCTTGGCGAAAGATATTATTGCCCGCTATGACATAAAACCGCAGAACGTGGTGGCCCATGCGGATGTCGCACCGCAGCGCAAGGACGATCCAGGTCCACTGTTTCCATGGGAAGAACTGGCTGCGCAAGGAATTGGCGCGTGGCCGGATGCTCAGCGGGTGGCGTTTTATCTTGCCGGGCGAGCGCCCGATACACCGGTAGAAACCTCATCATTGCTCGATCTGCTGTCGCGCTATGGTTATGAGGTAAAACCTGAAATGACGCCGCGTGAACAGCGGCGGGTGATTATGGCCTTCCAGATGCACTTCCGCCCGACGTTGTGGAACGGCGTGGCGGATGCAGAAACTCAGGCGATTGCCGAAGCGTTACTGGAGAAATACGGGCAGGGTTAACGCGGCAGCTTGCCGTGGTCACGCAGCCAGGCCGCAGTACGCTCAATCCCTTCATCCAGCGTCACAACGGGCTGATAACCTAATTCTTCCTGAGCGCGGGTGGTATCCAGCGTAAAGTCAAAATTCAGCTTCGAGACGCCGTAATGCGTAAGCTTTGGCTCTTTCGCGGATTTATTGCCTAGCCGCTCCATGCTGCGGGCAATCATGTCCAGCATCGGGTAGGGCACGGAGCGGATGCGGCAATCAATATTTAGCTCGTCGATGAGTTTCTGCACAATACTGCGCAGGGTGCGATGCTCGCCGTTGGTAATGTTGTACGCGCGACCCGACGGCAGATTATCGCAGGCTTGCTGACTTGCCAGCCACATCGCGTGCACCGCATTCTCGTAGTAGGTCATATCCACCAGCGCACTTCCGCCGTGCGGCAACAGGATGCTGCCGTAGTGGTACATCATATGGGCCAGGCGCGGGATAAAGACTTTATCGTGTGGTCCGAACAAGCTTTGCGGACGCAATACCGTAAAACGGGTCTGCGGGTTGGCCTGTGTCAGCAACGCAATCACATCTTCGCCAGCCGCTTTACTGCGGGCGAATTCATTGGCAAAGCGTTGGGGGCGGAAGTCCTCTTTGATATCCCGATGGTGGTGATAATCAAAATAGAGCGACGGTGATGAGATATGAATGAAGTTACGAACGCCCCAGGCCACGGCCCACTCGCCCAGACGGCGGGTTGCGCGAACGTTGGCCAGATCGAAAGCTTCCTGAGTTCCCCATGGTGAGGTAAAACTGGAGCAGTGCCACAGCGTATCGATACCGGCGAGCATCACTTTTGCCTGCGAAGAGACCAGCTCGGTCAAATCGGCATGCACAAACTCTGCGCCCATTTTCTCCAGCAGCTTGCCCATCGCTTCGTTGCGACCGGTAGCTCTGACGCTGACGCCTTTGCTGCATAAAAACTCAACCGCGTTTCGGCCTAAGCCGCTGGTGGCTCCGGTAACCAGTACCTTCATATCAATCCACTGTGTTTAAAAAACGTCGTGCGCATTCTTCCGTGAATTTCGTCTGTATGCAATGGGAAACATGAAAGAATACAGGCTCTTTTTATCATGAGTCTGTGATTTGTTCTGCAAGTTTAGCAATACGCTTCGCCATCCCTCTGAAAATGAACAGATGCGCCGGGATCATCAGCAGCCAATAGAAGAGGCCTGGCATGCCGTGCGGATGCCACCAGGCGCGGACATCAATGCGTCGGTGGTCGCCTTTATCTTCCAGCGTGAAGCTCAGTCGACCCAATCCTGGCGCTTTCATCCCAAACAGCAGCGTCAGCTGTTTTTCTGGCTCAACGATGATAACTTTCCAGCTATCAACGGTATCGCCAACCTGCAACAGAGAGTGTTGCGGTCTGCCTTTCGCCAGCTTATGGCCGACCAGCAGGTCCAACGCCGCACGCGTTTTCCATAAAATATTGCCAAAGAAATAGCCTTCTTTGCCGCCGAGGCGATTCACCACCTGCCACAGCGCCTGCCGACTGGCGGAAGTTTCAACGCTAAAGCCAGCTTGTTTAGCGAAATAGCCATATTCGGGGCGCCAGCGGGCAAATGCCTGCGCGTCGTAACCCCAGTCGCTGGAATTGACCAGCTTTTCTTCTTCTTTCAACGTGCTGCGCACCGCGTCATCAAAGGCAATCAGCTTTTGCGGGATCAGGGTGCGTAATTCGGTGTCATCGGCCAGCAGGTCGTGTTTTAACCCCTGTATCAGCGCTTTTGCCGTGGTCGGCGGCACTGACGTTATGACGTTCAAAAACCAGACCGAAATCCAGCGGGTAGGAAAGGGGACAGGGATGAGCAGGCGATGTTTACCGCTGACCGCCATAAAATGCTCGAACTGCTCCTGATAGCTCAATACCTGCGGCCCGGCGGCTTCGAGCACGCGGTGTTGGCGTGTAGGATGGTCCAACAACGCCACCAGGTAGTACATTAAATTCTCCAGCGCGATAGGCGTGGTACGCGAGCGCACCCAGCGCGGAGGGGTGAGTACCGGCAGGTTGTAGACCATGTCGCGCATCACTTCAAAGGCGGCAGAACCTGCCCCTACGATAATACCAGCGCGTAATTCGGTCATTGGCACGCCTGATTCGCGCAGGGTGTCCGCGGTTATCTGTCGCGCACGCAGATGATCGGATTGTTCATGCCGGGGAGCCTGTAATGAGCTCAGGAAAATAAGCTGTTTGACTGGCGTATCACGTAGCGCATCGCGCACGTTCATTGCTACCTGGCGCTCATGGGCGATAAAATCACCGCCTTCTCCCATGCCATGGACCAGGTAATAGACCGTATCAACGCCGGTCAGCAGCGGCGTTAGGTTATCTGGCCAATTCAAATCGACCTTATGGCAACTGACGTTGGCCAACTGCTGCTTTTCCAGCCGCTCGATGCGGCGTGCCGCAGCCAGCACCTGATGCCCTTGCTGACTGAGCGCCTGTACCAGATGCTGACCAATGTAGCCACTGGCGCCAAGAACCAAAATCCGTTGCGGCACGCCCATCTCCTTAGCGGGTTAAAAAAGCGCGCCAGTGGGCGACGACTTCAGCAAGCTGTTCACGCGATACGTCCAGATGCATCACCAGACGCACAATCGGCGAGGCGTTAATCAGCACGCCTTGCGCTTTCATGTACTCGCCCAGTGCCGCAGCGTGTTCTTCGCCAACGCGGACAAACAGCATGTTGGTGTCGTGGCGCATGACGTCCGCTCCTGCTTCGCGCAGTTGTTCCGCCATCCAGGCGGCGTTGTCATGGTCTTCTTGTAAACGCGACACGTTATTTTTCAGCGCATACAGTCCGGCCGCCGCCAGAATACCGGCCTGACGCATTCCGCCGCCGGTCATTTTACGCCAGCGAATGGCGCGCTTGATGTACTCGTGGCTGCCGACCAGCAGTGAGCCTACCGGCGTTCCTAAACCTTTGGAGAGACAAATGGTGAACGAATCGCAGTATTGCGTGACATCTTTTAACTCACAGCCATAGGCGACGATGGCGTTAAAAATACGTGCGCCGTCGACATGCAGCGCAAGATTGCGCTCACGGGTAAATTCCCAGGCCTCTTTCAGATACTCGCGTGGTAGCACTTTGCCGTTGTGGGTGTTTTCCAGGCTAAGCAGACGCGTGCGGGCAAAATGGATATCGTCCGCTTTGATTTTTGCCGCCACTTTGTCCAGCGGCAAAGAGCCATCCGGCATGGCGTCGATAGGTTGCGGTTGAATGCTGCCGAGCACCGCTGCGCCACCCGCTTCGTAGAGATAGTTATGTGCGCCCTGACCGGCGATATACTCTTCGCCGCGCTGACAATGGCTGAGGAGAGCCACCAGGTTCGCCTGAGTGCCTGTGGGTAAGAAAATTGCGGCTTCTTTGCCAGCAAGCTCGGCTGCGTATTGCTGGAGGGCATTAACGGTAGGGTCATCACCGTAGACGTCGTCCCCGACCGGGGCGGCCATCATCTCTTCGAGCATGGCGCGACTTGGCCGGGTGACGGTATCACTGCGTAAATCAATCACGGGCATTCCTTTTTAAGTGAGGTAATGCCCTCTGTTTTACCTGAGCCAGTTAGTTTTCGCCAGTTCGATCACTTCATCACCGCGCCCGCTGATGATTGCGCGCAGCATATACAGGCTAAAACCTTTAGCTTGTTCGAGTTTGATCTGCGGCGGGATCGCCAGTTCTTCTTTCGCGACGACCACATCGACCAGCACCGGACCGTCAATCGACATCGCCCTTTGCAGCGCTTCATCAACCTCTGAGGATTTCTCCACGCGAATGCCCGTAATGCCGCAAGCCTCGGCAATCCGTGCGAAATTTGTATCGTGCAGTTCGGTGCCGTCGGTCAGATAACCGCCAGCTTTCATCTCCATCGCCACAAACCCCAACACGCTGTTGTTGAAGACAATAATCTTCACCGGCAGCTTCATTTGCACAACCGACAGAAAGTCGCCCATCAGCATGCTAAAACCGCCGTCACCGCACATTGCGACAACCTGACGTCCCGGTTCGGTCGCTTGCGCGCCGAGCGCCTGCGGCATGGCATTGGCCATCGACCCGTGGTTAAACGAACCGATCAGACGGCGTTTACCGTTCATTTTCAGATAACGTGCCGCCCACACCGTTGGCGTGCCAACGTCGCAGGTGAAGATGGCGTCGTCAGCGGCAAAATGGCTGATCTGCTGCGCCAGATACTGCGGATGAATGGCTTTATCGCTGGGTTTGGCTAAATCATCCAGCCCTTTACGCGCCTCACGATAGTGTTCCAGCGCTTTATCCAGGAACTGCCGATCGGTTTTTTCTTCCACCAGCGGCAGCAGGGTGCGGAGTGTGGATTTAATATCGCCTACCAGCGCCATATCAACTTTACTGTGCGCGCCAATGCTCGCCGGATTGATATCGATCTGAATAATCTTGGCGTCGGTGGGGTAGAACGGGCGATAGGGGAATTGGGTACCTAGCAGGATCAGCGTGTCGGCATTCATCATGGTATGGAAGCCGGATGAAAAGCCGATCAGCCCGGTCATGCCAACGTCGTAAGGGTTGTCGTACTCAACATGCTCTTTACCACGCAGGGCGTGCACAATCGGCGCTTTTATTTTAGCTGCAAACTCAACCAGTTCTTTATGCGCACCGGCGCAGCCACTGCCACACATCAGGGCGATATTACTGGAGTAGCGTAGCAGTTGCGCTAGTTTTCTGAGCTCTTCTTCTTCCGGAGTGACCACCGGGAGCGGCGCATGATACCAGTGAGTGCTGGCGCTTTCAGGTGCTGGCTTCAGCGCGACGTCGCCGGGTAATACCACCACGGAGACGCCGCGGTTGAGCACCGCTTTACGCATGGCAATTGCCAGCACCTGTGGGATCTGTTCAGGGCTGGAAACCAGCTCGCAATAGTGGCTACATTCGCGAAACAACTCTTGCGGGTGGGTCTCCTGAAAATAACCGCTGCCTATCTCACTGGATGGAATGTGTGCGGCAATTGCCAGTACCGGGACGTGGTTGCGGTGGCAATCAAACAGGCCGTTAATCAGGTGCAGGTTGCCTGGTCCACACGAGCCAGCGCAGACGGCCAGTTCTCCCGTCAACTGCGCTTCAGCGCCCGCGGCGAAGGCCGCAACCTCTTCATGACGGGTTGGCATCCAGTCAATCGTTCCCATACGATTCAGACTGTCACTAAGGCCATTTAGCGAGTCACCCGTCACACCCCAAATGCGTTTAACGCCAGCTTGTTCAAGTGTTTTAGCAATAAAAGCGGCAACCGTTTGTTTCATGGTTTTCCTTCTCCTTTAATGTGATACCGGTTACAAGTTTAGATGAAGATAATAGTTATGCTTATCATTACCTCTTATTTCCGGCAGGTTTCATTAAGCCTGTATTAAGCGTAGTTTGTTATTGGACATGGTGAAACAAGGAATAAATTCAAATGGTTATAAAACTATTAAATACAGTTAACCGGGTACTGACTCATGAAGATTTTGGCAAGTTTTTGTTACGTATTGCCGTGGGGGGATTAATGCTGTTTCATGGGCTGCATAAACTGTTCGCGGGTATTGATGGCATCGGTGGCATGCTGATAGCGAAAGGTTTCCCCGGCTTTATTGCGTATGGCGTTCTGCTGGGAGAGGTTGTGGCACCGTGTCTGATTATTCTTGGGATCCTGACGCGTCCGGCGGCGTTGGGGCTGGCGTTTACGATGGTGGTGGCATGGCTGATGGTCGGGATGGGTGAAACCTGGTCACTGGATAAAACCGGCGCATGGGCAATTGAAAGTCTGGTGTATTTCTTCATCGGCGCTCTGGCCGTGGCATTTTTGGGCGCGGGGCGATTCTCCGTTGCCGGAAACTCGGCCTGGCGATAGTTTGCCATCCGAGAATCAATACAGAGGCGGGAATGCGTTAACCTATCTCCGCCTCGCCATTAAATCTGGCCGTTAATCCATGTCGACACTGCTCCACAGTTTGTGCCGACGTCTCAGTGCACGTTGCGTCAATGCCTTTGCCATCGCGGTGCCTATTTCAGCGCTAACCACCAACCCCTGAATAAAGGGACGGTCGTGCATCAACCACGGCAGTCCGCCAAAGGCGATGCGGTTGCGGGCGTTTTCCGGCGCTTGCAGCGTGTAATCTTCGCCGATATCCGGGATCTCATCGCCACAGGCCAGCAGTTGATCGCGTAGCGTTGGGAACGGAATATCTTTGCTCTGTAATGCCCGTTGCCCTCGGGCGTCAATGAATACATCAAATTCACTGCGCTGACCGTGGTGGTAAATGACCGTCATTTCCTGCTCATTTGTACGCTCATAATCTTTGCCGAGTGCGAGGATCTCAATCAGCCCGGCATCGTGCAGAGCCAGCAATCGGCGGATAGATTCAGACGGGATTGCCGCATAGTTATCAATAAAGACGCGCGCCAGTCCGTGCCTGAAACGTTTTTCGTCGCGAGCATCAAGATGAGGAACGATCTCTTCAATAACCTCATGGAGGCGCAATAAGGTATAGCGCCAGGCGACGGTATGTTGTTCCTGCTTGTTGCGTTCAACCTCCACCAGGTTACGCCTCGCCCAGTCAAAAGGGTCATGCTTGAGCCTGTCGGCAAAATAGACCTCGGGGAATGTGTCGGCGTTAAGCGTTGCAAGTGCAACCTGTTGACACCACCCTGGGGCCGCGTCTTGCAGTTGTTGCACAATAAGCCGGAAGATGCGGTCCAGTAATCCGTTTTGGCCCTCGGCAATGGCGTTTTCAATCGCTTCTTGCGTCGCGATATTCAGCGGTTCATAGGGAAGAGGGCAGTAAAAATCCGCTTCAGGCAGCACACCGCTGCGCGACATCAGGGTCAGCTTCAGGTTTTGGCTGTCGGGTTTACGCGTGAACTGCAGTGAACGGTCGGTATTGGTGGTGAAGGTACCATGCTGACTGACCACGGCCATCGCCGCGTCGATAGCGCTTAGCGAGGTGCCCAGAATACCCACCCTGCAAGCGCTAATCTGCGCCTCCATCAGGCCGGTCCACGGACTGGGGAAAAACTTGCGTGCCTGAGCATCAGTTTCTGGCCACAGATGGCCGCTGGCGATAGCGGCGAAATCCACTTCGACGGGCTGTGACGCGTGATTGATCCACAGGGAGACCCCAGTCGGGTTTGCTTGCAGGTCGGTGACTTTACTTGATTCATATACGCGAATTGTGAACCCGGATCTTTGCGCTTTATCGACGATGGCTAAAAAACGATCGCGATAATAGTCGCCGAGGATCACCCGGGGCAAAAATTGCCGCTCATGCAACGATGTACGTTCAAGCCGAAACTGCGCCAGGTATTCATCGCTTTGATTCTGTAGCCACGTCAGATAACTGATATAAATCGGCGGGATCTCAATGCTGGCTATATTGGCCAGCATGTGGTCTGCGTTGTTGTCGCTGTTATAAGGCATGCCTACGCCAGCTTCCTCAGCTTGCTCATAAAGCTGTATCTCCAGCGGTTCACCGCGCTCAACGAGGGCATGAAACGTATAAATTCCGGTGGGACCTACGCCGACGATGGCCACTTTTTTCATGGGGATCCTTTGTTGAAAGTTCGACGTGGTAGTCGGGGTTTTGCTTAACCTGTGCCAGGTAAGTGTGGTCGATAATTCGCGGGAAGAGGGCGGTATTTTGCCTCGGAGGGTGAAAAAATCGGAATTTTGCAGCGTCTGACAACATAAAAAAAGGCCACCCGATATAACCGGGTAGCCTTTTGCACATCAGATATCGGTCAATTACGCCAGCACTAAATCACCCTGCGGATGACAGGAGCAAGCCAGCACATAACCTTCAGCAATTTCTGCGTCGGTCAGCGTCATGGTGCTGCTGACCGTGTAGTTACCGTCAACCACTTTGGTTTTGCAGCAGCCGCAAACGCCCGCACGGCATGCGGCGACAACCGGCACTTTATTGCTTTCCAGCGCTTCCAGCAGCGTACTGCCTACCGGCGCATAAAACTCTTTTGCCGGCTGCAGTTTGGTGAACTTCAGACCGCTGGTGGCGGCTTCAGCTACCGGCGTGAAAAACTGCTCTTTAAAGAAGCGTGTCACGCCCAGCGCGTTGACTTCTTTCTCGACCAGATCCATATACGGCGCCGGGCCGCAGGTCATCACGGTGCGCGAAGCCAGGTCCGGTACGCTTTGCAGCAGTTCGGTGGTCAGTCGGCCGGAAACAAAACCGTCAGTGGCATTGTTTTCAGCAACTAAGGTCACCGGATACTCGCGCCATTCGTCGGCAAAAATGACATCTTGCGGTGAACGAACGTTAAAGATCACCTGCACATCTGCCTGTGGGCGGTATTTTGCCAACCAGCGACGCATTGACATGATTGGCGTGACGCCACAGCCAGCGGCCAGCATCAGGAACCTGTCTTCCGCTTTATCTTCACAGGTGAATTCACCCATTGCATCGGAGAGCCAGATATAGTCGCCGCGCTTCACGTCGCGGGTTAACCACTGTGAGCCTGAGCCATCGTCAATGCGGCGGATGGTCAGCGTGATGTATTCGCTAACGCCCGGCGTTGAAGAGAGGGTGTAAGCACGCAGCGTGTCCGCTGAATTACGTACGCTGACCAGTGCATACTGCCCGGCGCGGTACGGATAATAGTCGTGGCACAGCAACGAAATTGTCCATACATCCGGCGTTTCCTGATGGATGTGATGAACCTGCATCCGCCATGGGCACTGATGAGTTGGCATTGTCATTCTTTACTCCTTACGCGCTCAGCAGTTGCTTCATATCTTCTTCAACGGTGGTCACGGAGCGCAGACCGAACTTCTCGTTGAGAACTGCCAGCAGGTCCGGCGTGAAGAAGCCAGGCGCAGTCGGGCCAGTGACGATGTTTTTCACACCCAGAGACAGCAGGGTCAGCAGAATGACAATCGCTTTCTGTTCGAACCAGGAGAGCACCAGAGACAGCGGCAGATCGTTCACGCCACAGCCCAGTTTCTCAGCCAGGGTTACTGCCAGGATGATGGCAGAGTATGCATCGTTACACTGACCTGCATCGACCAGACGCGGCAGGCCTTCGATATCGCCGAACTCCAGTTTGTTGAAACGGTATTTACCGCACGCCAGAGTCAGGATCAGGCAGTCGTCCGGCACGCTGGTGGCGAAGTCGGTGAAGTAGTTACGTTCGCCACGCGCGCCATCACAACCGCCAACCAGGAAGATGTGGCGCAGTTTTTCGCGGCTTACCAGGTCGATCAGGGTATCAGCCGCGCCCAGCAGAGTCTGACGGCCGAAACCAACGGTGATCAGGTGCGGAATTTCGCTGTACGGGAAGCCCGCCATCTGCTGAGCCTGAGCGATTACCGGAGCGAAGTTGTCGCCTTCGAGGTGGCTTACACCCGGCCAACCGACGATGCTACGAGTCCAGATACGGTCATCGTAGGCGCCAACGGTTGGGTCGATGATGCAGTTAGAGGTCATTACGATTGGGCCCGGGAAGCGGGCAAATTCAACCTGCTGATTCTGCCAGCCGCTGCCGTAGTTACCGATCAGGTGTTTGAACTTACGCAGTTCCGGGTAGCCGTGCGCCGGCAGCATTTCACCGTGGGTATAGACGTTAACGCCGGTACCTTCGGTCTGCTCCAGCAGGTTGTACAGATCTTTCAGGTCGTGACCGGAGATCAGGATGCACTTACCTTCGGTTGCTTTGACGTTGACCTGAGTTGGCGTCGGGTGGCCGTATTTAGTGGTTTCGCCAGCATCCAGAATGCTCATCACTTTGAAGTTCATCTGGCCGATTTCCATTGAGCACTCCAGCAGAGCGTTCATATCGGAAGGCCAGGTTCCCAGCCATGCCATGATTTTGTGGTACTGAGCGTAGAGGTCGTTGTCGTACTGACCGAGAACGTGCGCGTGCTCCATGTAAGCTGCCGCACCTTTCAGGCCGTACAGGCACAGCAGACGCAGGCCGAGAATGTTCTCGCCGATGGCAGCTTTGTCTTTGTTCGGGGTAAATTCAGCGGCCTGACGTTGCAGGTCGCCCAGATCGTCGCTGACCAGTTGCAGATCGGCCATCGGGTTAGCGACCGCTGCGTTCGCGTCGATGTTCAGGCATTGCGCTTTCAGGGCGTCGCGCATGGCGATAGCTTCACGGGCATAGCCAACAATACGCGGAGAATCGAAGTTAACGTTGGTCAGCGTGGAGAAGAATGCACGCGGCGCAAAGTTATCAACCTCATGGTCGATGATGCCGTATTCACGTGCCTTAACAGCCCATGCAGACAGACCTTGTAGGGAAGCAATCAGCAGATCCTGCAAATCGGAGGTTTCAGCCGTTTTACCGCACATACCCTGCGCGTAAGAGCAGCCGTTTCCTGCCGGAGTACGGATGGTTTGTTCACATTGCACACAAAACATGGTCACACCTTTTAAAGTTATATTTAATATACATGTTTAAGGTTATGCCTGTGCGCGAAGGGATAAAAGGGATTTCTGCTACAACTTGCAGGGAGATTGATTTAGCGCAATTTTGGCGGTAGATGACTACCGCCAGAGAGGTATTTGTCCTGACTTCAGGCGGAGAAAAACGCCATCAGCAAAGGCACTAACAGACTCAGAATAAAGCCGTGGACGATGGCTGCCGGAACCATCTCCAGACCGCCGCTGCGTTGGAGCACCGGTAAGGTGAAATCCATTGATGTCGCGCCACATAGCCCCAGCGCGGTTGAGCGGCTGCGGCCCACCATTCCAGGAATCAACATAATGGCAATCAGTTCGCGGGCCAGGTCATTAAAGAAGGCGGCGCTACCAATCACCGGCCCGAACGATTCGGTTAACAGAATACCGGACAGGGAGTACCAGCCAAAACCAGACGCCATCGCCAGCGCGGTTTTCAGCGGCAGGCCGAGGATCAACGCATTGATAACCCCCGCCAGCATCGAACTGGCGACGACGACCACCGCAACAATCATCCCCCGGCGATTCAGCACAATTTGCTTTAAGGTCATACCGCTGTTGCGCAGTTGAATCCCGACCAGGAACAGTAAAAAGATTAACGTATATTCGCTGGCTTCGGTGGCGTGCTGCAGAATAGGAAGACCGGTGAGGCCGAGCAGAAAACCCACGACGACGACGCCACAAAGCTGGAGCGACTCAAGCGCCATCGCAATTCGCGAGGGTAGCTTTTCTTGCTTGTGGTTATGTCGCCAGGGCAGCGAACGCTCCAGCCAGAACAGCGCCGCGATATTACACAGCAAAATGACCGTCACGCTGACCGCAGAATAATGAAGAATGGCTAACAGGTTGCTGGCGAGATTATCCAGAAACGCCAGGCTGATACCCATAAAAAAGAGAATAAGGTAGACGATCCAGCTCAACAGGCGATTGATGAGTTTTAATGCAGCCCTGTGCCGAAGCGGAATAAGGTAGCCCACAATAAGGGGAACCAGAATGATTAACAGCCCTGAAAACATGAAAACCAGATCCTTGCTGAGAGTAAGACGAAATGCGCCAGCACACACTACTCAATGCAAAGAAGGGAGTAAAGTTGCAAATAAAAGGAAATATAGCGGGGGAAAAAAGACCTGACTTGCGCCAGGCCTTTTTTGTTATCGATTAATCGCGTTTTTCCAGCAGAGTACGGTAAATAAGACCGCCGAGGACCCCACCGATAATCGGCATAACCCAGAAGAACCACAATTGTTGTAATGCCCAGCCGCCCTGGAAGATGGCTACAGCGGTACTACGTGCCGGGTTAACGGAGGTGTTGGTAACCGGAATACTGATCAAGTGGATCAGGGTTAACGCCAGACCAATCGCAATGGGTGCAAAACCTGCCGGAGCATGTTTATCGGTCGCACCGTGGATCACTAATAAGAAACCAGCAGTCAAAATAATTTCAATTACGACGGCAGACAGCATTGAATAGCCGCCAGGTGAATGTTCACCAAAGCCGTTCGAGGCAAAACCACTGGCAGTTGCGTCAAAACCAGCTTTACCGCTGGCAATAAGATACAGTGCCGCTGCTGCAACAATACCGCCCACAACCTGAGCGATAACATAACCAATAACGTCTTTTGCCGGGAAGCGACCGCCCGCCCATAAACCGAAGGTCACCGCCGGGTTAAAGTGTCCGCCGGAAATATGACCTACGGCGAAGGCCATGGTTAATACGGTCAAACCAAACGCCAGCGCGACACCGGCAAATCCAATACCCAACTCCGGGAATGCTGCGGCCAGAACTGCGCTACCGCACCCACCAAAGACGAGCCAAAACGTACCGAAGAATTCGGCTGCTAATTTCCTGAACATAACCACCTCAATTAAAAGTTCCGGGTTCGTGTTCCTTACCCGGTAATTCATCGCTAAAAGGGACGATGATGAAAGAGCCGGTATTTTAGAAAAAAACATCATCCCTTCGCCAGTTAAATTGATGAAAAAATTTGATTTAAGGCAATATGTTGTGATTCCTTTTTGAATATTGGATGAATGAAGCATAGTTCAATTAGCAAAACGGCGATGATTGAGTTCTGAAATAATATTCCGGGGAAAACATAAGAAGAATATTCTTATATTTTTTGATTTCTGCGGCTAACCTCCTGATCATATCGGGTGTCCTGAGCGCCCGCTTGCCGTTATACTCCTGATAACTTGAAGGAAAAAGTTAGCATTTCCGGAGGCTATATGATTCTCGAACGCGTTGAGATTGTTGGATTTCGTGGTATTAACCGTCTGTCGTTGATGCTGGAGCAAAGCAACGTGCTGATTGGGGAGAACGCGTGGGGTAAGTCCAGTCTGCTGGATGCTTTAACCCTGCTGCTGTCGCCGGAAACTGATTTGTACCACTTTGACCGCGAAGATTTCTGGTTCCCGCCGGGCGATATTCAAGGCCGGGAACATCATCTGCATATCATCCTGACGTTTCGTGAGTCTCAACCGGGTCGCCACCGCGTGCGCAGGTATCGCCCTCTGGAAGCCAGCTGGACGCTGTGTCAGGATGGCTATCACCGCATTTTCTATCGGCTGGAAGGTGAATGTGCGGACGACGGTAGCGTTCTGACGTTACGCAGTTTTCTGGATGGCGAGGGCCATCAGCTTCCCCTCGACGACATTAACGAGCAGGCGCGGCACCTCGTGCGTTTGATGCCAGTACTGCGCCTGCGCGACGCGCGTTTTATGCGACGGATCCGTAACGGTACTGTGCCGGATTCGGCGGATGTCGAAGTGACCGCGCGGCAACTGGATTTTCTGGCACGTGAACTGGCTACCCGACCGCAAAACCTGACAGATGGGCAGATACGTCAGGGGTTATCGGCCATGGTACAGCTATTGGAACACTATTTTTCTGAGCAGGGTTCCAGTCAGTCCCGCTATCGTCTGATGCGTCGACGTTCCAATAATGAACAACGTAGCTGGCGCTATCTGGATATTATCAACCGTATGATTGATAGACCGGGCGGACGGACGCACCGCGTGATCCTGTTGGGACTGTTTTCGACGCTGTTACAGGCCAAAGGTACGCTGAGGCTGGATAAAGACGCCCGGCCGTTACTGTTGGTAGAAGATCCTGAAACGCGTTTACATCCGATTATGCTGTCGGTTGCCTGGCACCTGCTGAATTTGCTTCCGCTGCAACGGGTGGCGACCACCAACTCAGGTGAGTTACTGTCCCTCACCCCCGTGGAACACGTTGTCCGCCTGGTGCGTGAGTCCTCCCGCGTCGCCGCCTGGCGGCTTGGGCCTGGTGGGATCAGCGCAGAAGATGGTCGGCGTATTGCCTTTCATATTCGTTTTAACCGTGCATCGTCGTTGTTTGCCCGCTGTTGGCTGCTGGTGGAAGGCGAAACGGAAACCTGGGTCATTAACGAACTGGCCCGCCAGTGTGGGCACCACTTTGATGCGGAAGGTATCAAAGTCATTGAATTTGCCCAGTCCGGCCTTAAGCCGCTGGTTAAGTTCGCCCGCCGGATGGGTATCGAGTGGCATGTGCTGGTTGATGGTGATGAAGCCGGGAAAAAGTATGCCGCTACGGTGCGGAGTTTGTTGAATAACGACAGAGAAGAAGAGCGCGATCATTTAACCATGCTTCCCGCGCTGGACATGGAACACTTTATGTATCGCCAGGGGTTCGCTGACGTATTCCACAGGGTGGCGCAAATCCCCGAAAACGTGCCCATGAATATGCGCAAAATTATCTCGAAGGCGATTCACCGGTCGTCAAAACCAGATTTAGCCATTGAGGTGGCGATGGAAGCCGGGCGGCGCGGCGTTGACGCGGTGCCAACGCTGCTGCGAAAAATGTTTTCCCGCGTGCTGTGGTTGGCACGCGGCAGAGCGGATTAGTTGCGAAACATCGACGACAGCTGCGAGTGGATGCTGTCCAGTAACTGGTAGCGACGGCGGTATTCCGCGCGTTTTTTGCTGGCAATGTCCGCTTCGCTTTTTCGCGCCATTGTGCGTGGGATATGGTAATAGCCGTGACTGTCGCACTCACCGCCAACCGACTCCCAAAATGCGTTGTAGTCGGAAAGTATCACCTTGTTTTTATCGTGGTAACGCGGGCTGCGAAAGATATGCTGTTCATTACTGACAGCCAGAATTTGTTTAATATTCAATTGTTCTGCAAAACAGCAAATGGCTTCCATCACAATACGTTTAGGGAAAATCCCGTAGCATGATTTGGTCGCTTTTTGAATTTCTTCATGTGGCAGTAATCGACTGCCTCCCTGTAACCCGCCAATAAACAGTGTGCTGCTTCCTTGATAATTGCACAGCGTAAACGTCATTTCCGCTAAAGTCTCGCCAGCGCTATTGCGTACCAGAATGGTACTTTCACCTTCTTTATCCAGTGAGATAAATGAGCCCAGTATTACGCTAAATATTTCGCTATTTTTGCCTTCAATTTGTGCCAGTTGTAATCCACCCGCACTTAAATAAGCTTTATATTCCGTGGCTGAAAAAGAGCTGCGGATAGCATTGTAATGAAAACGCACAGCATCCAGTTTCATTTTCCGATCAAGGTTTTGTGCGAGATAGGCGCGATGTAGGCGAACCGGCAGACGAGGCTGGCGTGCCAGTACGCTATCGAGATCAGGCCATTGCGCCAGTTCAGTCATCCATTCATGCATTAATCGTGGCATAAGCGCTGAGCGCAACAAAAACTTACGACGAAAGCTACGCTGATGCCAAAATTTTCCAGGGCGCCAATGTCCGGTTATCAGGCTACAAAAGAGGCTAAAACTTGTGGCGGGTTTTGAAGAATGAAAAGTGCTGTCAGTTAGCTGGCTCATAATAACAATCCGATGGATACTCTGGTACTAATTTCAACACAGCGGATCTTAACCATTCATCAATAACTCTGTTATTCTTGCGTTTTTCAACGGCTATTTATTTAACGTTGATGTTTACCACTCCACTCTGGTGGACGTATTGGGGGAAATTGGGACATTTATGAAGCTCAAGGGAAAAATCAAAAAGCGCTATTTTCTCTTCGCCATCATCATTATTGTGGCGATAATTGCACTTTGGCGAACGCTTAATGCGCCTTTACCTCAGTATCAAACGTTAATTGTTCGTCCGGGCGATCTGCAGCAAAGCGTACTGGCAACCGGCAAACTGGATGCGTTGCGTAAAGTTGACGTCGGGGCGCAGGTAAGCGGGCAGTTAAAAACGCTGTCGGTCGCGATTGGCGACAAAGTAAAAAAAGATCAACTGCTTGGCGTTATCGATCCTGAACAGGCGCAAAACCAGATTAAAGAGGTTGAAGCGACACTGATGGAATTACGCGCTCAGCGTTTACAGGCTGAAGCAGAGTGGAAGCTGGCGCGGGTAACGCTTTCCCGTCAGCAACAGCTGGCGAAAACCCAGGCTGTCTCGCAGCAGGATCTCGACACGGCGGCTACTCAGATGGCGGTCAAACAGGCGCAAATCGGCACAATTGATGCGCAAATTAAGCGTAATCAGGCCTCTCTCGATACGGCAAAAACCAACCTTGATTACACCCGCATCGTCGCGCCAATGGCAGGCGAAGTCACGCAAATTACTACCCTTCAGGGGCAAACCGTTATTGCTGCCCAGCAGGCGCCTAACATTCTGACATTGGCAGATATGAGCACCATGCTGGTGAAAGCGCAGGTTTCCGAGGCGGATGTGATTCACCTGCATCCCGGGCAAAAGGCCTGGTTTACCGTACTGGGCGATCCTCAGACGCGCTACGAAGGTAAGCTCAAAGATGTTCTTCCGACGCCAGAGAAAGTGAATGATGCAATTTTCTACTATGCTCGCTTCGAAGTTCCCAACCCGAAAGGGATCCTGCGTCTGGATATGACCGCGCAGGTCCATATCCAGCTCACCGATGTGAAAAATGTCCTGACGATCCCGCTGTCGGCGCTGGGCGATCCTATTGGCAACAATCGTTATAACGTCAGGCTGCTGCGTAACGGTGAAACCCGTGAACGTGAAGTGGTTATCGGCGCGCGTAATGACACCGATGTGGAGATCGTGAAAGGGCTGGAAGAGGGGGATGAAGTCATCACCGGTGAGGGCAACGCTGGAGCGCCAAAATGACGGTATTGCTTGAACTGAGCAATATCCGCCGCAGCTATCCATCAGGCGAAGGCCAGGTCGAGGTATTGAAGGACGTATCCTTGAGCATTCAGGCCGGGGAAATGGTGGCGATTGTCGGGGCGTCTGGCTCGGGGAAATCGACGCTGATGAATATTCTCGGCTGTCTGGATAAACCCACCAGCGGTACGTATCGGGTTGCCGGGCGCGATGTCTCCACGCTGGATAGCGATGCGTTAGCCCAGCTGCGTCGCGAACATTTCGGTTTTATCTTCCAGCGTTATCATTTGTTGTCGCATTTAACCGCCGCGCAAAACGTTGAGGTGCCTGCAGTCTACGCTGGCACCGAACGTAAGCAGCGCCTGGCCCGTGCGCAAGAACTCCTGCAGCGACTGGGTCTGGGCGACAGAGTCGACTATCAGCCTTCCCAGCTTTCCGGTGGTCAGCAGCAGCGGGTCAGTATTGCGCGTGCGCTGATGAACGGGGGGCAGGTTATCCTCGCCGACGAACCCACCGGCGCGCTGGACAGCCATTCAGGCGAAGAGGTGATGGCGATTTTGCATCAGCTGCGCGATCGCGGGCATACGGTGATTATCGTCACTCACGACAGCCAGGTCGCCGCACAGGCCGAACGCGTCATTGAAATTCGTGACGGCGAGATTGTGCGCAATCCGCCGTCGCACAAACCCTCTACCGGGCGCGATATCGCGGAGCCGACGGTGAAAACGGCGTCCGGTTGGGGGCAGTTTGCCAGCGGTTTTCGCGAAGCGCTCACTATGGCCTGGCTGGCAATGGCTGCGAATAAAATGCGAACGCTACTGACCATGCTTGGGATCATCATCGGTATTGCTTCAGTGGTGTCGATTGTGGTGGTAGGCGATGCGGCTAAACAGCTGGTGCTGGCAGATATTCGCGCTATCGGCACCAATACCATCGATATCTATCCTGGCAAAGATTTCGGCGACGACGACCCACAATATCAACAGGCGCTGAAGTATGACGATTTAACGGCATTACAGAAGCAGCCCTGGGTCAGTTCGGTGACGCCTGCGGTGTCGAAAAACCTGCGGCTACGCTATGGCAATATCGACGTGGCCGCCAGTGCTAATGGCGTTAGCGGCGACTATTTCAACGTCTATGGCATGACGTTTAGCGAAGGGACCACTTTTAACGCTGAACAACTGGCGGGGCGCGCTCAGGTGGTGGTGCTCGACAGTAATACCCGTCGTCAATTGTTCCCCAACAAAGCGAAAGTTGTCGGCGAAGTCGTGCTGGTGGGGAATATGCCTGCCACGGTGATTGGTGTTGCAGAAGAGAAACAGTCGATGTTTGGCAGTAGCAAGATCCTGCGGGTCTGGCTGCCTTACAGCACCATGTCCGGGCGAATTATGGGGCAGTCGTGGCTGAACTCGATCACCGTGCGGGTGAAAGACGGTTTTGATAGTGCCCAGGCCGAGCAGCAGCTCACCCGGCTACTGACGTTACGCCACGGTAAGAAGGATTTCTTCACCTGGAATATGGACGGTGTCTTGAAAACCGCCGAAAAGACCACACGTACATTACAACTCTTCCTGACGCTGGTGGCCGTGATTTCGCTGGTGGTCGGTGGGATTGGTGTGATGAATATTATGCTGGTTTCGGTAACCGAACGAACGCGCGAGATTGGCATTCGTATGGCGGTTGGCGCCCGCGCCAGTGACGTACTGCAGCAGTTCTTAATTGAAGCGGTGCTGGTGTGTCTGGTTGGCGGCGCGTTGGGCATTAGCTTGTCGATGCTGATCGCCTTTACGCTTCAGCTATTCCTGCCTGGCTGGGAAATAGGTTTCTCACCCGTAGCATTATTGACGGCGTTTCTGTGTTCGACTGCGACCGGGATTTTGTTTGGCTGGCTACCGGCGCGAAATGCGGCGCGGCTGGATCCGGTAGATGCTCTGGCGCGGGAATAATACCATCGAGATAAAAATGCCAGCCGCAAAGGCTGGCATTTTGACTGCGGGATGTACACAATGAAACAGAAGAGCTATGCGACAGCTTCTGCTTCAATGACAGGCACGATGACACTGGCATGATTGCCTTTTGGCCCCTGGTGGACATCAAACTGGACAGATTGTCCGGCTTTTAGCGTTCTGTAACCATCCATCTGAATGGTGGAGTAATGGGCGAAAATATCTTCGCCGCCGCCTTCGGGGCAGATGAAACCAAACCCTTTGGCGTTGTTGAACCACTTAACAGTACCCGTTTCCATGCTTCGACATCCTTCGTAAATCTTATATAAGTAAGATGGAATGAACCGGTGGCGGAGTGGGGGCTGTTCAAAACCTCGCCAACTCTCGAAACTACAATTTAGAGAAATCAGGCGAGGCGTCAAGCGCCAGGCTGACGGAATAGGGTAAAAATGCATCAAAATTTGAAGCAGTTAACGCTATTGTCGGTTATGTGACAGATGTCGCGGATGGCACTAATAGATGATAGTTATCTAATACTTGAGGTAGATTGATTGTGCGCATAGGCTGCTTGTCAGCGGCAAGATTTTCTGCCGGAAACCGTAACTGAAGATGACGACTGACGATGGGTAAGACTAACGACTGGCTGGATTTTGATCTGCTGGCGGAAGATAAATTGCGCGACGCGCTAAAACCGCCATCTATGTATAAAGTGATATTAGTCAATGATGATTACACTCCGATGGAGTTTGTTATTGACGTGTTACAAAAATTCTTTTCTTATGATGTAGAACGTGCAACGCAACTGATGCTTGCCGTTCACTATCAAGGTAAAGCGATTTGCGGCTTATTCACTGCCGAAGTGGCTGAAACCAAAGTTGCGATGGTGAACAAGTATGCGAGGGAGAACGAGCATCCGTTGCTGTGTACGCTAGAAAAAGCCTAAATGCAGGCATAAATATTGGGGGAGGTGCCTATGCTCAATCAAGAACTGGAGCTCAGTTTAAACATGGCTTTCGCCAGAGCGCGCGAGCACCGACATGAGTTTATGACCGTCGAGCACTTGCTACTGGCATTGCTCAGTAACCCATCGGCCCGCGAAGCGCTGGAAGCGTGTTCTGTGGATCTGGTGGCGCTGCGTCAGGAACTCGAAGCCTTCATTGAACAAACCACACCCGTATTGCCTGCCAGTGAAGAAGAGCGCGACACGCAGCCAACGTTGAGTTTTCAGCGTGTGTTGCAACGCGCGGTCTTTCATGTTCAGTCCTCCGGGCGCAATGAAGTTACCGGTGCTAATGTGCTGGTCGCCATCTTCAGCGAGCAGGAATCTCAGGCGGCTTATCTGCTGCGTAAGCATGAAGTGAGTCGCCTTGATGTGGTGAATTTTATTTCTCATGGCACGCGCAAAGACGAACCAAGTCAGTCCTCTGACTCTGGTAATCAGCCGAATAACGAAGAGCAAGCTGGCGGGGAGGACCGTATGGAGAACTTCACGACTAACCTTAACCAGCTTGCCCGTGTGGGCGGAATTGATCCGCTCATTGGACGGGACAAAGAGCTGGAACGCGCCATTCAGGTACTGTGCCGTCGTCGAAAAAATAACCCGCTGCTGGTGGGTGAGTCTGGCGTCGGGAAAACCGCTATTGCGGAAGGCCTCGCTTGGCGTATCGTCCAGGGCGACGTGCCGGAAGTGATGGCTGATTGTACCCTTTACTCTCTGGATATCGGCTCGCTGCTGGCGGGTACCAAATACCGTGGCGATTTTGAAAAACGCTTTAAGGCGCTGCTGAAACAACTGGAACAGGATACTAACAGCATTCTGTTTATCGATGAGATCCACACCATTATCGGCGCGGGTGCGGCATCGGGCGGCCAGGTGGATGCAGCTAACCTGATCAAACCGTTGCTCTCCAGCGGTAAAATCCGTGTGATAGGCTCCACAACCTATCAGGAATTCAGCAATATCTTTGAAAAGGACCGCGCGCTAGCACGCCGTTTCCAGAAAATCGATATCACTGAGCCGTCGGTTGAAGAGACCGTGCAGATCATCAACGGTCTGAAGCCGAAATACGAAGCGCACCATGACGTTCGCTACACCGCCAAAGCGGTGCGTGCAGCGGTCGAACTGGCGGTGAAATACATTAACGATCGTCATCTGCCGGACAAAGCGATTGACGTGATCGATGAGGCGGGCGCGCGGGCGCGTCTGATGCCGGTCAGCAAGCGCAAGAAAACCGTCAACGTGGCGGATATCGAGTCCGTCGTGGCCCGCATTGCGCGGATCCCGGAGAAGAGCGTTTCGCAGAGCGATCGCGATACGCTGAAAAACCTGGGCAATCGTCTGAAAATGCTGGTATTCGGACAGGATAAAGCCATTGAGGCGCTGACTGAAGCGATCAAAATGAGCCGTGCTGGTCTGGGACACGAGCATAAACCTGTCGGTTCGTTCCTGTTTGCCGGACCGACTGGCGTCGGTAAGACCGAAGTCACGGTGCAGTTGTCCAAAGCGCTGGGTATTGAGCTGCTGCGGTTTGATATGTCCGAGTATATGGAACGTCACACCGTCAGCCGCCTGATTGGTGCGCCTCCGGGATATGTCGGTTTCGACCAGGGCGGTTTGCTGACAGATGCTGTCATTAAGCATCCGCATGCGGTACTGCTGCTGGATGAAATCGAAAAAGCGCATCCGGACGTCTTTAACCTGCTGCTGCAGGTGATGGATAACGGTACGCTGACCGACAATAACGGGCGTAAAGCGGATTTCCGCAACGTGGTGCTGGTCATGACCACCAACGCCGGCGTGCGTGAAACCGAGCGTAAATCGATTGGGCTGATTCATCAGGACAACAGTACTGATGCGATGGGCGAAATCAAAAAAGTGTTTACGCCGGAATTCCGTAACCGTCTCGACAACATTATCTGGTTCGATCATCTCTCTACTGAGGTGATTCATCAGGTTGTTGATAAGTTTATCGTCGAACTTCAGGTTCAGTTGGATCAGAAAGGTGTCTCTCTGGAAGTGAGTCAGGAAGCCCGCGACTGGCTGGCTGAGAAGGGCTATGACCGCGCAATGGGTGCACGCCCGATGACGCGCGTTGTCCAGGATAACCTGAAAAAACCATTGGCTAACGAACTGCTGTTCGGCTCGCTTGTGGATGGCGGTCAGGTGACCGTTGCGCTGGATAAAGAGAAAAATGAGCTGACCTATGGTTTCCAGAGTGCGCAAAAGCACAAGCCAGAAGCAGCGCATTAATATCTAACCACCTAATGAACCGGGCGTAATGCCCGGTTTTTTTTCGCCTGAAAGTCGTGATTTGAATAGGGGGGATTAAACGGCAGGCAAAAAATAAGCCTGCGTAAGGGAGATTACGCAGGCTAAGGAGGTGGTTCCTGGTACAGCTAGCATTTATGGGTTATGTTTTTCAGCGGATGGGATAATACCCTTAATGAACGAAGCGGTATGTGATCGATTTCTAAGAATCTTCCGAACGCTGAAAAATAACCGTAATTAACTACTTAGCATGTGGGTTGCGCGTGGACTCACCGGCAAAATTACGCATCAACAATGCATAATTCAGATCGATATCCTCCGGTACAGGCATCCACACGGTGTAACCATCGCCCGGTGCAACCGGCATCGCTTCGCCTTTCGCGTTTTCCATCTGTTCGAGGGTAAAGTTGATGTTGCCCTGTGGGGTCATCAGCTCCAGGCTGTCGCCGACGGTGAATTTATTTTTCACCAGCACAGCCGCCAGTTCACCTTTACGTTCGCCAGTGAATTCGCCGACAAACTGCTGACGCTCGGAAACAGAGAAGCCGTATTCGTAGTTCTGATAGTCGTCATGTGTATGGCGGCGCAGGAACCCCTCGGTGTAACCGCGATGCGCCAGACCTTCCAGCGTTTCCAGCAGTTGCGGGTCGAACGGTTTCCCGGCAGCGGCATCATCAATGGCCTTGCGATAAACCTGCGCGGTACGTGCACAGTAATAGTATGATTTAGTACGGCCTTCAATTTTCAGCGAATGCACGCCCATCTGAGTCAGGCGCTCAACGTGGGCAATGGCACGCAAATCCTTCGAGTTCATGATGTAAGTGCCGTGTTCGTCTTCAAACGCGGTCATGTACTCACCCGGACGCTGGGCTTCTTCGATCATAAAGACTTTGTCAGTCGGCGCGCCAATACCCAGTGTCGGCTCAACATTTTGTACCGGGATAGGCTCGTACTTATGCACGATATTGCCCACCACGTCTTCTTTGCCTTCCTGCACGTTGTATTCCCAGCGGCAGGCATTGGTACAGGTACCCTGATTTGGGTCACGCTTGTTGATGTAGCCAGAGAGCAGGCAGCGGCCGGAGTAAGCCATGCACAGCGCGCCGTGAACAAAGATCTCAATTTCCATATCCGGCACCTGGGTGCGGATCTCTTCAATTTCTTCCAACGACAGTTCGCGGGACAGGATCACACGGGTCAATCCCATCTGCTTCCAGAATTTCACCGTCGCCCAGTTTACGGCGTTAGCCTGTACTGAAAGGTGAATGTCCATGTCAGGGAAGTTTTCGCGCACCAGCATAATCAGACCGGGGTCGGACATGATCAGTGCATCCGGCCCCATTTCCACCACCGGTTTCAGGTCACGAATGAAGGTCTTCAGCTTGGCGTTATGCGGGGCAATATTAACCACCACATAGAATTTTTTACCCAGTTCATGGGCTTCATTAATGCCTAGCTGCAGGTTTTCGTGATTGAATTCGTTGTTGCGTACGCGCAGTGAGTAACGCGGCTGGCCCGCATATACAGCGTCTGCGCCATAGGCGAAAGCGTAACGCATGTTTTTCAGCGTTCCCGCCGGGGAAAGGAGTTCCGGTTTAAACATAATTTTCTCGTTCTGATGACAGGTCAGACTCGCCTCACTCAATGAGGCGGTTAGGGGAGTGCCCCCATATTAAGGGCGGGCATTGTAGCGCTGTGGGGAAGACAGGTAAAGAAAAACGCCGGGCGACAGCGTGGCGTTACCCGGCTGAGCGAGTCATTATCAGGTTTTATCTTTTATCGTCTGACTTACACCATTGGCCTTAACTGAAGCAATACCGGTCTCGCGCGACTGTTCATTCGCATACAGTTGACTGCTACCAATAATCTGGTGGTTTGCTGCTTTCAGATTGAAATGCAATTTGCCATTAGCTGCCGTTTTTTTCTCATAACGCTCGGCCAGAGGGCTGTTAGCCTGGACAGAAGCGATCCCTTTTTCTGCCGCGCCTTTTGTCGTGTAAAGCTCACTGGTAAGGATAGTTTCCCCGTTTCCAGCCTTAAGAACAAAGCGGTACTGATCATCGCTACTCTTGCTTAATTCAAACCAACCAGCCATATGAACTCCTTGATTAAAGTTTTATATCAAACAGTTATTGACGACAGTGTTGCCACAAAGAGTATGAGCGATATTTGGAGAGTTGCTAGTCAACAGGACTCCACGAAGCCGCGGAGTCCTGCAGGACGGGAGTGTTTACACAATCCGACAGGCGTCGGCTTCCCAGCGATACCCTACGCCATAGACCGCGCGGATAAACGACTGCTCCGCATCCAGCGATTCCAGCTTGCGTCGCAGGTTCTTAATATGGCTGTCGATGGTTCGGTCGGTAACGACACGGTAATCGTCATAGAGATGATTGAGCAACTGTTCACGGGAGAACACTTTTCCCGGTTCATGCGACAGCGTTTTGAGTAAGCGAAATTCAGCAGGCGTTAAGTCGAGCATTTTCCCACGCCAGGACGCCTGAAAACGACCTTCATCGACGATCAACGGGCTGTCAGCATCCATCTGTTGCAGTTCGCGCTGCGGCTTGCAACGGCGCAGAATCGTCTTCACGCGAGCAACAACTTCACGCGGGCTGTAGGGTTTGCAAATATAATCATCCGCACCGATCTCCAGCCCCAGCAGGCGATCAATTTCTTCTATCTTGGCGGTTACCATCATGATGGGGACTTCAGAGAATCGGCGGATTTCCCGGCACAGAGTCAGGCCGTCGGTACCAGGCAGCATCAGATCCAACAAGATCAGATCGGGCGGCGTCTGACGCACGTAAGGAAGAACCAGATCGCCGTGGCTGATGAGCGTAGGAGCGTAGCTTGCCGCGCGCAGGTAGTCGATAAGCAGTTGCCCCAGCTTGGGCTCGTCTTCCACGATCAGAATACGCGGCGTGTTTTCATCAATGGGTAACTCAGTCATACATCTCTCTGTAAATCGCGTTCCAGCGGTAATGTTACTGTAATGCTCACCCCGCCAAAAGGCGAATGGGCGGCGCGAATCAGACCATTATGCGCCTGTACGATATTGACGCAAATTGCCAGCCCCAGCCCGGAACCACCGCTGGCACGGTTACGCGAGCCTTCGGTTCGATAAAATCGTTCAAACAGCTTCTGTAACTGGTCGTCACTCACGCCGGGAGCGGAATCAGCGAAGGTTAATAAAACCATACGCTCGCGTTGTTCGGCGCTGATGTGCAGCCCGCCGCCGCTGTCGGTATAGCGCAGACTGTTTTCCAGCAGATTGTTGAACAACTGCATCAGACGATCCCTGTCGCCAAATACCGTCATGCTGTCCGGGAGTGAAAGTTGTATCGTCAGTCCACGGCTGGCAAAGCGTTCACGAAATGCGCCACTTGCCACTTCCAACAGGGGGATGAGATCCAGCGATGTTTTCTGGTAGGCCAGCGCGCCTTCATCAGACATGGAGAGCTGATGCAGATCGTCCACCAGCTTGGTGAGCGTACCCACTTCAGCCTGCAAAGAGGCAACGGAGTCAGGTGTGAACTGGCGTACGCCATCCTGAATGGCCTCCAGTTCACCGCGCAACACCGCTAACGGCGTACGCAGTTCGTGAGAAATATCGGCCATAAAGTCACGACGCATCTGCTGGTTTTTTTCCAGCGTACTGGCAAGCTGGTTGAAGTCCTGCGCCAGCTTGCCCAGCTCATCCGTACTGGTCGGCGCAACGCGAGTGGTGAAATCACCAGCCGCCAGTTTGTGCGTGCCTTCTACCAACCGCTTGACCGGGGCCAGCAGGCTGCGCGCCAGCGTAAACGTTGCCAGCGCAGCCAGGATCGTGGAGAGCGCGACGATGAGCCAACTTGAACGTCTTTGCTGCATGTCGAAATTGATATCCGTATTGCGCGTTAAGCGTTCCACGGGAGAGGCAATCACGGCACCGACTTCGCTACCGTTGACGCGGATCGGATGGCGCATACCGTCACGGGGGACCGGAGCACGCGGACCGACCAGCACGCGGGCATTTTGGTCGACAACCCAAAACTGCGTACGCCAGCCGTGCGGCGGCATGCCGGGGCCGGGTTTATCATCGTCGTTGTCGTGTTCAAAAGAGCGCAGGATCTGAAAAACAAACCGATCGTTATTGCGTAAGAATCGCCAGTTGCCGTGCTGTTCATACTGCTCGCTTAATGCGTCGCTGAGCATTTGCAGCCGCTGTTCGTTACCGTGCTTGATATAGTCAATAAAACCGCGTTCGAAGCTTATGCGTACGGCCCAGTGCATGCTGATCAGCAACACGATGCAGGTGGCGAAAATCGCCAGAAACAGTTTGCCGGTGATACCGGGCCGCCAGAACTTCATCAGGTGCTCCTTTTGCGCCGTGAAATCACCGCGTTGGTTTGCGTGTCGTTCGGCACGCGGGCAAAAATAATGGCAGGCAGCGCGATAATGAATGCGATGCACAGCCAGGTATACATAAAGACGGTATGCGTACTTCCGCTGTCGATGACGCTATGCTGCTGACCGAACATGCCTAGCAGCAGGCCCGCGATGGTCACCCCGATACTCATCGACAGCTGCATGATCATTGACAGCAGGCTGTTACCACTGCTGGCGAGATCGTCAGGCAGGTCCTTTAACGTCAGGGTGTTCATGGATGAAAAACGCGTTGAGTTGACCATTCCCTGTAAGAACAGTACGAAGGGTAGGGCGTAATACCAGCCGAGCAGCGCGGTGGTCATCAGCAGCAGACTGACCAGCGACAGGCCAAGCGTTGTAGCGACCAGTACGCGACGGTAGCCAAAGCGGTTAACGACCTGCACCACAATGCGCTTCATGCCCATACTGCCGAGCACCATCGGGATCATCATCAGCCCGGCATGAAAGGGGGAAAAACCGAGGCCTATTTGTAAAAACACCGGCGTCATAAACGGCAGCATACCGCTACCGATGCGTCCGGCAAAACTGCCGAAAAGACCCAGCGAGAAGGTCGGTGTGCGAAACAGATTCAGGCTGAACAGCGCGCGTGGATTACGATGGGCGTGTTTCAGATACAGCGCAATAGCCAGCACTCCGCAGATAACCAACGCTGCCAGCGAGATACTGGAGATGCCGGTTCCTTTACTGCCATCAAGTGCCAGCGTCAGTACCGCCATGCCGACTGCCAGCATCGCAAATCCGGAGAGATCGAAGCGTCGGGTTTGCATGGTGTAGTTGGGCATCAGCATTAACGTCGCTATCGCGCCGACAATGCCAACCGGAATGTTAATCAAAAATATCCAGTGCCAGGAGGCGTACTCAACCAGAATACCGCCTAATGCCGGTCCCAGTAGCGGGCCAATCTGACCGGGCAATGTGACAAACGTCATCGCCGCCATATATTGCTCACGTGGGACGATTTTCATCACCGTTAGCCTGCCGACCGGCACCATCATCGCACCGCCAACGCCTTGTAAGACGCGCGCCATCACCAGCTCGTTGAGTGTGCTGGACCCGGCGCAAAACAGCGAGCCAAGCGTAAACAGGATGATGGCGGTGAAGAAGATATTACGCACGCCAACTTTGTCCGCCAGCCATCCGCTGGCGGGCAGCATCACGGCAACGGTTAAAACATATGACACAATGACCATATGCATGTGTAACGGGCTTTCCCCGAGGCTTGCCGCCATCGAGGGAAGCGCAGTATTCACGATGGTGGTATCCAGCGACTGCATAAAAAAGCCGAATGCCACAATCCAAAGTTGCCAGCGGGTGCTGTCGGGAAGTTCTGTCATAACTCTGCTACCGGTTTGCTGTTTTTACGCGAAAAACGCAGACGCAGACGGTCGAAAAAGAGATAGACCACGGGCGTGGTGTACAGCGTCAGGAGTTGACTCACGACCAGCCCGCCGACAATGGTTATCCCCAAAGGTTGACGTAGTTCGGAGCCATCCCCGGCGGATAACACCAGCGGCAGCGCGCCAAACAACGCCGCCAGCGTGGTCATCATGATTGGGCGAAAGCGCAGCAGGCAGGCCTGGAAAATGGCTTCTTCTGGCTGCAGCTTGCCGTTTCTCTGCGCTTCCAGCGCAAAATCGACCATCATGATGGCATTTTTCTTCACAATGCCAATTAATAGCATTATCCCTATCAGGGCGATTAGGCTGAACGGGGCATTGAACAGCTCCAGCGCCAGCAAAGCCCCGACGCCAGCTGAAGGTAGCGTGGAGAGAATGGTCAGGGGATGAACATAGCTTTCATACAGCATACCCAGAACGATGTAGACCGTGGCGATGGCGGCGATAATCAGGATCACCTGTGAGTTCATGGTGTCCTGAAATACCTGGGCCGTGCCGGCAAAGCTACCGCGAACCGTGGAGGGGACGCCGAGCTGGGTCATGGTTCTGTTGATAGCCTCTGTCGCCTCAGACAGTGAAGAACCTGTTGGCAGGTTAAACGACACGGTTGAGGCAGCGGACAAGCCCTGATGGTTTACCGACAGCGGGGCATTCGCCGGTTGCCATTTGGCAAAGTACGATAGCGGGATTGCCTTACCGTCATTGTTGATGACGAACATTTTATCCAGCGCGCTGATGTCCTGGGTGTAACGTCGATCGACCTCCATCACCACTTTGTACTGATTCATCGGTTGATAAATAGTTGAAATTTGCCGTTGTCCAAAAGCGTTGTTCAACAGGCTGTTAGCGGCTGCAACGTCGATCCCCAGACGAGACATGGTGTCGCGATCGTAGACCAGGTTCATTTCCGCGCCATTGTCCTGCTGATCGGAGTTGACATCCGCCAGTTGGGGCAGGGCGGCAAGCGCCTTACGGATCTTCGGTTCCCACTCGCGCAGTGCCGCCAGATCGTCGGAAAGCAATGTGTATTGATAGCTGGCATTGGCCTGGCGGCCGCCGACGCGAATATCCTGCACCGCCATCAGAAACAGATTCGCGCCAGGCTCTTTTGCAAGCGCGACGCGCAGGCGGTCAATCACCTGCTGAGCGGTTTCACCGCGTTCATCGCGTGGCTTGAGGGTGATAAACATCATCCCGCTGTTAACCCGGGAACCGCCGGTAAAACCGGTGACGTTATTCACTGCCGGGTCGTCGCGGATGATCTTCATAAAGTCCTGCAGTTTGCCGCGCATCGCCTGGAAAGAGATGCTCTGGTCGGCCTGAATCCCCCCCATCAACACACCCGTATCCTGCTCCGGGAAGAAAGTTTTGGGGATGGAAATATAAAGCCAGATATTCAGCGCAATGGTGCCAAGTAACACCACGCCAACCAGTCGCGTATGGCGCAGCACCCATTTAAGCGAAGTGCCGTAACTCTGTTGCAGTGCCACCAGCACACGACCAAAACCTCGTTTACGAGACTGTTCACGCGGGGCGCTGGATTTGAGCATCCAGCCACACATCATTGGCGTTAATGTCAGCGACACCAGTAGCGAGATACCGATAGCAACTGACAGCGTGACGGCAAATTCGCGCAGCAAGCGCCCAGGCAATCCGCCCATTAACAGCAGCGGGAGGAACACCGCTACCAGCGACAGGCTCATTGAGAGCACCGTGAATCCCACTTCGCGCGTACCCTGTAGCGCCGCCTGCAGTGGCTTCATTCCCGCTTCCAGGTGGCGGGCAATATTTTCCAGCACCACGATCGCGTCATCAACGACAAATCCCGTGGCAATGGTCAACGCCATTAATGACAGGTTGTTCAGGCTGAATCCGCACAGATACATGGCGGCAAAGGTACCGATCAGCGAGACCGGAACCGCTACCGCAGGGATCAGGGTCGCGCGCCCGGAGCGCAGGAAAACAAAGACCACCAGGATAACCAGCGCAACGGAGATAATCAGCGTCTGTTCGACTTCCTCCAGCGAGGCGCGAATGGTCGGTGAACGGTCCTGGGCAATTTGCAGATCGATGGCGGCCGGGACCAGCGTTTGTAACTCCGGTAATTTGGCCCGAATGCTGTCTACCGTCTGAATAATATTGGCTTCTGGCAGCTTGCGGATCATCAGCAGGATAGCCGGTTTTGCGTTGGTCATCCCCGCGTTACGTACGTCCTGGACTGAGTCGCTCACAGACGCAACATCGCCCAGCCGCACCGCAGCGCCGTTATTGTAGTGGATGATAATCGGCTGGTACTCGGCGGCGGTTTTCAGCTCATCGTTGGTTTGTACCTGCCAGCGATGGGTATCATTCTCGATAGCTCCCTGCGGCTTACGCACATTGGCGTTAGCAATCGCGCTACGCACGTCGTCCAGCGACACGCCCTGATTAAACAGCGCTTGCGGATTAAGCCCTACGCGCACGGCAGGCAGAGAGCTGCCCCCAACGTCGACGTCACCCACGCCGTCGATTTGCGCGATGGTCTGTGCTAATTGGGTTGATGCGAAATCGTACAGCTCACCCTGCGAGTAAGTGTCCGACGTGAGCGTCAGGATCATGATTGGCGCATCGGAAGGGTTGGCTTTGCGGTACGTGGGGCGGCTTGGCATGCCGCTGGGTAGCAGGCTTTGCGCTGCGTTAATCGCGGCCTGAACATCCCGCGCCGCGCCATTGATGTCACGGTCGAATTTGAATTCAAGAATAATGCGCGTACTGCCAAGGGAACTGCTCGAGGTCATTTCGTTCACGCCCGCGATGCGCCCCAGTGAGCGCTCCAGCGGGGTGGCTACCGAAGACGCCATCGTTTCAGGGGAAGCGCCGGGTAATGATGCGCTGACCATGATCACCGGGAAATCCACCTGCGGCAGCGGAGCTACCGGCAGCAGACGAAAGCCCAGTATCCCGCATAGGGTGATGGCCACCGAAATGAGAATGGTCGCCACCGGACGATGAATGAAAAGCGCGAAAAATTTCATTTACGCTTCCTCTTCCTGACGCGGGAAGCGGCTTTTCACGTACAGCGACAGGCGGTCAAACAGCAGATAAATCACCGGGGTGGTAAACAGGGTTAATACCTGGCTTACCAGCAGACCGCCGACCATACCAATTCCTAATGGACGACGTAATTCGGCCCCCACGCCGGTACTTAACATCAGCGGCAACGCGCCGAGCAGTGCCGCCAGCGTAGTCATCAGAATCGGGCGAAAACGCAGCAGACAGGCCTGGAAAATAGCGTCGCGTGGGGTCATGCCCTGTTCGCGCTCCGCGGCAAGGGCGAAGTCGATCATCATGATGGCGTTTTTCTTGACGATACCGATGAGCAAAATAATGCCGATAATCGCGATGACGTCCAGTTCACTGCCGGCAATCATTAACGCCAGGAGGGCGCCGACGCCCGCCGTGGGTAGCGTGGAGAGAATGGTAATCGGGTGAATAAAGCTCTCATACAGCACGCCGAGAACGATATACATCGCGACAACCGCAGCCACAATCAACCAGATGGTATTACCCAGTGCGGCCTGGAAAGCGAGCGTACTGCCCTGGAACTGGGTGGTAATATTTGCTGGCAGATTGAGCGTTTTTTCGGCATCCAGAATTGCCTGCACCGCATCGCCCAGCGAATGACCGTCCGGTACGTTGAACGAGATGGTGGTGACCGGGAACTGATCGAGGTGGTTAATCGACAGCGGAGCGAAACGCTGTTCAATGCTGGCGATTGCGCTAAGCGGAACCACGCCGCCGTCGCTGCTGGTCAGACGGATAGTGTCCAGTGCAGCAAGCCCCGGCGTACTATTGGTGTCATGCTCTAACACGACGCGATACTGGTTGGCTTGGGTGTAGATGGTTGAAATCAGTCGCTGGCCGAAGGCGTTGTACAGGGCGTTATCGACATCCGCCATGCTGATGCCTAAACGGCTGGCGCTATCGCGATTAACGTTCACATACGCCACCAGCCCTTTGTCCTGCCAGTCGCTACTGACATCGGACAGTTGCGGTAGCTGGTGTAGTTTTTCTAACAGCTGTGGAACCCAGGTGCTGAGGGCATCAAGGGACGTTGCTTGCAGCGTAAACTGATATTGCGTCCGGCTGACCTGGGTATCAATCGTCAGGTCCTGGGTGGGCTGAAGATAGAGATCAACGCCGGGTACTCTGTCAACTGCGTCCTGTAGGCGTGCGATCACTTTCTGCACGCGATCGTCGCGATCGTCCAGAGGCTTAAGGTTGATTTGCAGACGCGCGCTGTTTAATGCCGGATTAGTACCATCCACGCCGACAAAAGCGGTCAGGCTCTCTACCGCCGGATCTTGAAGGATGACATCGGAAACCTGGCGCTGGCGCTGGGCCATGCTGGCAAATGAACTGGACTGCGGCGCCTGCAGCGTACCCTGGATGATGCCGTTGTCCTGGATTGGGAAGAACCCTTTGGGGATAAAGACCCATAACATAACGCTCAGTGCCAGCGTGCCGAGCGCCACGCCCAGCGTGAGCCACGGATGGTTCAGCACTTTTGCCAGCCAGTGACCGTACCCGGCAATGACGCGATCGAACATACGCTCCGAGGCGCGGGAGAAGCGGTTTTGCTTACGCAACGAGGCCTGATTAAGCATGCGCGCGCACATCATCGGCGTGAGGGTGAGCGAGACGACGGCGGAAATCAGAATTGCCACGGCCAGCGTAACGGCAAACTCGCGGAATAATCGGCCAACGATATCACCCATAAACAACAGTGGGATCAGCACGGCGATTAGCGAAAATGTCAGAGAGATGATGGTAAAACCAATCTCACCAGCCCCCTTCAGGGCGGCAGTCAGCGGTTTTTCGCCTTTTTCGATATAGCGAGAAATATTCTCGATAACCACGATAGCGTCATCCACTACGAATCCTGTCGCGATGGTTAGCGCCATTAGGGTCAGGTTATTGATGGAGAAATCAAGAAATACCATCACCGCGAAGGTGCCGATGAGCGATAGCGGAACGGCGACCGCAGGAATAATCGTCGCCGGAATATTGCGCAGGAACAGGTAGATGATCATCACCACCAGCGCAATCGCCAGCATTAGCTCAAACTGGGTGTCTGCAACGGAGGCACGAATATTGGTCGTACGATCCGAAAGCACGCTGACCTTAACTGATTTGGGCAGGCTTTCGGTGAGCTGCGGCAGCATTTGACGGATACTGTCTGCCGTGGAGATGATGTTCGCCCCAGGCTGGCGCTGAACATTCATCACAATGGCTTGTTGCTTATTGGCCCATGCGCCCAGCCAGCTATTTTCTGCCCCTTGTTCGACGGTGGCGACATCGCCCAGACGAACCGGCGCACCGTTTTTATAGGCCACGATGAGCTGGCGATATTCGTCTGCGGACTGCATCTGGTCGTTGGCGGAAAGGGTGACAGCACGCGTTGGGCCATCAAGACTCCCTTTTGCCGAATTGACGTTAGCCCCGGTAATGGCTGTACGGATGGTTTCGCTGGTCAGACCGAGTGCGGCAATAGCCTGTGCGTTAAGCTTCACGCGGACCGCCGGTCGTTGCCCGCCGGAAAGTGTTACCAGACCGACACCGGAAACCTGAGAGATTTTCTGCGCGACGCGGGTTTCGACCATATCTTCCACCTGCGTCATCGGCATGGCGCTGGACGTGACCGCCAGCGTCATGATCGGTGGATCTGCCGGGTTTACCTTGCTGTAGACCGGCGGATTGGGCAGATCGCCCGGTAATAAATTGGTGGCGGCGTTAATCGCAGCCTGAACTTCCTGCTCGGCAACATCCAGCGGGAGTGTCAGTTGAAACTGCAACGTGACGACCGATGCGCCGCCGGAACTTTGCGAGGACATCTGTTTTAAGCCGGACATCTGTCCGAACTGACGCTCAAGCGGTGCGGTTACCGCCGAGGTCATGACGTCCGGGCTGGCACCCGGGTACAGCGTAACGACCTGAATCGTGGGGTAATCGACTTCCGGTAAGGCAGCGATCGGCAGGAAACGATAACCGATAATACCGGCAAGCAAAATCGCGACCATCAGCAGCGTGGTGGCGACAGGTCGCAGAATAAACAGGCGTGATGGCCCGCCTGTGTTGTGCGGAGGTAACACCTGCATCAGGAGTTAGCTCCTTTTTTGCCGTATCCGCGGGGCGCAGTTTTCTCGTCCTGAACTGAGGCGTCATGCGCCTCTACAACTTCTACTTTTGCGCCTTCCGTCAGGCGGTCAATACCGTCGGTTACGACCCGATCGCCTGCGGACAACCCGGCGGCGATCACTACTTTTTGGCTATCCTGAATACCTGGTTTAACCAGATGTTTGCTCACTTTATTCTCGCTGTTCAGCACCCAGACAAAATGGCCCTCATTGCCCATCTGCAGGGCGGCCGTTGGGATCACCACGGCATTTTGTTCCGTGTCGACCAGCATGCGGGCGTTAACGAACTGGTTAGGGAATAAAGCATCATCCTGATTGTTAAAACGGGCTTTAACTTTGATGGTTCCGGTCGTGGCATCAATCTGATTGTCGAGACTGAGCAGGACGCCTTCGCTCAGTTTTTGCGAATTGGTTCGGTCCCAGGCTTCGACCTTTAACGGAGTCCCCGATTTTTGCGCCCGCAACACGGTGGCAATGTCGTTTTCAGGCAAGGTGAATATCAGGTCGATAGGATGGGTTTGCGTAATGACGACGATTCCGGTGGTATCGCCGCTGGAAATTTGGTTACCGACGTCGACCTGCTTCAGACCGACACGCCCCTCTACAGGCGCGGTTATCCGGCTCCAGTCAAGCTGCAATTGGGCGCTGGCGACGCTGGCTTCATCGGCTTTGATTGTCCCTAATGTTTCATTTACCAGCGCCTGCTGGGCATCCAGCTCCTGGCGGGAGACCAGATTAGTTTTCACCAGTTGTTGATAGCGGGCAAGATCGCGACGGGCATTTGCCAGCGTGGCTTTATCTTTGGCCAGTTGGCCCTGCGCCTGAGCCAGAGCAACTTTGAACTGGCTGGGATCTATCTCTGCCAGCAGGTCGCCGGCTTTTACCTGCTGTCCTTCCTCGAAGTGTAAGGCAATGAGCTGACCATCCACCCGGCTACGTACCGTGGCGGTATTTGCGGCAGTAATGGTACCCAGTCCTGTCAGGTAACGCGGAACGGCTTCCATGGCGGCGGTGGCAGCCTGAACGGGAGCCAACGGCCCGGAGCGCATTCCACGCCGTCCCGAACCTGGCGTGTGCTGCGCTGGTTTGGTCGCGCCCGGTGCGTTTTCCTGGGCGTCGTTACGGCTTTGCCAGAACCAGATGGCGGCGACGGTGGCCACAACGATCGCGATTGCTATCACCCAGCGGGATTTTTTACTGCCTTTCATTGTTATAAGTTTCTCATCCTGAAACGATTCGCGGAATGATACTAGTTTAGCCAGCGAACAAGGGAGAAAAATGGAGGAATTATGAAACACTGTCGGGATTCGTCTGAATGCCGATGCGGCTTTGCGAAGCGTTACGCAAAAATCGGTGGTGAAGATAGCGAATACGTGATTGTGCGTTAGAGTGCTGACAAGGCAAAAAGGAGGAAAGCCAGAGATTTCAGCGGGACGCTGGAACGGAAAAGCCCCTCCCGAGGAAGGGGCCAAAATAGGGAAAGGGTTATGATGAAGCAGTTCATCATCCTGGTGATACTCTTAGTGATTAGCTTACCGGCTTACTAAGACACCAGGGGGAGGAGAAGCCCTCCCTAACCCTCATTCCTGTAAATAAGCCACAGCAATGGTGATGTCAATACGCGTACTTTTCAGCATGCGAGCCGCTTAGCGGAAAACAACGTCAGCCCAGCGGGCCAGTCCGGCAGTAACGGAACCGAAATCATCGCCCCCCGCGATCGGAATCCCGGGAAGTTGCTGGGCGAGGGCTTTTTTAATCAGCGGCGAACGCGCGCTACCGCCGGTCAGGTAAATCACGTCCGGTTTTTCCTGCGCGTTTTCCAGCGCCAGTTGAACCTGCTCCAGAATGCGCGCCAAGGGCTGATTGAGCGCAGCTTCCAGCCCGTGTTGACTGATATCGGTTGCCAGCGTGTCGCTGATAAACGGTATCGCCGCCGTCACAATGGTCTGATCGGAAAGCGCGATTTTGCTCTCTTCTGCGCTGCGCACCAGGCGATAGCTCAGACGCTCGCGCCAGACTTTAAGCAGTAGGGCGACTTTATCGGCTTCTTTCGCGTCGCGGACAAGATCGTTGAGCAAGCGACCGTTGGCGCTACTGTAGAAGTCACTTTGCGCGGGAACATCGTTGATCGCGACCGCGTTCCACCAGGGCAGAATAGGTAAGGCGATCCCTTTTTCCGTTTCTCCCCCCATACCGAGCAGCGGCATCAGATGTTTAAACGCCAGCGCAATATCCAGATCGTTCCCGCCAACGCGGCAGCCGCTATGCCCCAGCAGGCTGTTTTCGCGATCGGCGCGCTGATGCCATTGCGGCCCCATCAGCAGCAGTGAACAGTCGGTTGTACCCCCGCCAATATCCACCACCAGCACGCGTTTTTCTTCCTGCAGCGTGGCTTCGTAATCCAGACCAGCCGCTACCGGCTCGTACTGGAAGACGACATCCTGAAAACCGGCGCGTTTGGCCGCACGTTCAAGAATACCCTGCGCCTGGGCGTTGGCGTCATCGCCCCCTAACCCCTGGAAGTTAATGGGACGACCAATAACGGCCTGGGTGATGGCTTCCGGCAACTGATTTTGTGCCTGGTTGCGTATGTGCAGCATCATCGCGCAGACCAGATCTTCAAACAGCGCAACCTGCTGCGGCTTCAGACCGCTGGCACCCAAAAATGATTTTGGCGATTTAACGAAGTACACCTCTTCCGGGTCTTCAATATATTGACCCAGCGATGCCAGACCGAACTGCACGCTGTTGGCGTTAACGTCGATGTCTTCTTCGCGGTTATAGCGCATCGCGCGGCGAAGCAGCGCCTGCGTTTCGTCGTCCGTGGTTGGGATGTCGTGATGGCGATACAGCCACTCGCTGACCGCTTCGCGCGTTGGCGCGCACAGCATTGAAGGCAGAAGCGTGCTGTTATTTTCCATTTTGAGCAGGTGAGGCTGCCCGTCACGCATAACGGCCACTGAACAGTTTGCCGTACCGTAGTCAAAACCAATAAACACCGTAAAAATCCCCATGCCAGTGAAGAAGGGGCGTGACTTTAACGAAATGTTGACGCTCCGACAACTGGAATATGAAAGCAAGGCGCATCGATTGAATACCGTTTATGCTGTAGGTTTGCATAAAAAGGAAAACTGAATGTTCACGCTGAGCTGGCAACCGCCTTATGACTGGCCCTGGATGCTGGGATTTCTTGCCGCCCGTGCGGTTGACGGTGTCGAAACGGTGGAGGAACTGAGTTATACCAGAAGCCTGTCCGTAGGGGAGCATCGGGGTCTGGTGCGCGTCGTACCGGATTTGCACGCCAATGTGCTACACGTGACGTTAAGTTCGGGATTACAACCCGCCGCCCCCGAGTGCCTGGCGAAAATAACCCGCTTGTTTGATCTTACCTGTTGCCCGCAGCAAATTGTCAGCGCGCTGGGAAGCCTTGGTGCGGCGCGTCCGGGACTGCGCCTGCCGGGATGTGTCGATGCTTTTGAGCAAGGGGTACGGGCGATTTTAGGGCAGTTAGTCAGCGTGGCTATGGCGGCAAAACTGACGGCGAAAGTCGCCCATGCTTATGGCGACACGCTGGAGGATGCGCCAGGGTATGTTTCTTTTCCCACGCCTGAAGCGCTTGCTGACGCCGAACCGTTGCACCTGAAAGCGTTAGGGATGCCGCTCAAACGCGCTGAAGCGTTGATTCACCTGGCGCGTGCAACGCTTGAAGGAACGCTTGCGACAATAGCGCCTGACGATATTGAGCAAGGCGTTAAGCAACTACAAACGTTTCCCGGAATAGGGCGCTGGACCGCCAACTATTTTGCGCTGCGTGGTTGGCAGGCGAAGGATGTTTTTCTGCCGGATGATTATCTGATTAAACAGCGTTTTCCCGGCATGACGCCAGCCCAGATCCGGCGGTATGCAGAGCGTTGGAAACCCTGGCGCTCCTATGCACTCTTGCATATTTGGTACACGGATGGCTGGCTTCCGTCAGTTGATGGCGAAATTACTGGTATTCAGTAGCAGATCCAGCGGTTGGGCGTTGGCAATAATGTCGCCATAAATCATGTCAATACCGATGCCAGAAAGCGCATCCATGATAAGCGGCAACTGCACCGGACCGGCGATGCTTTTAATGTCCAGACGCTGGGCATGGCCCTGGATAATGGACACCCACATCTCGTCAATCAGGTCTCCGTGAGCGCTGGCGCTTAGCTCGCTGTCAAGCAACAGGTAATCGACAATGTGGTATTTCAGATTGTCAAAAAGCTCTAAATCACGACCGACCTGACTTAACACAATTCGACAACCGAACTGACGTAGCCGATGCAGGGCGGATATCGCCTGCGTTGGATTCGTTTTGATGACGCTGGCCGGAACGGTCAGGTGCAGCAGGCGTGGCGGTAACGGGCTATGTTGCAATTGTTCCAGCAGCTCATCAACAAGTTCTGAATTGAGCAGCCCGGCGGCGGAAAGGGGGAGCGCAACACTGAGGCCCTTGCTGGCGACTGCCGGGGCAGCATTCTGGAAGAATTCGCTGAATACCCGACGGTCGAGCGCTTGATTCAATGTGGGATCGACCAGCCCGGTACGGAATGTCTGCTCTTCAATCACTTCGCCTTCAGCGGTCCCTAAGCGTAGCGATATAAGCCAGAAGCTAAACGTCTCAGGTATACGTGGAGAAGCCACGCCTCTGGCGATCATCAGCATGGGGCTGTGCATAATGGTATGCTTTTGTTCATCCAATGACAGTTGGCTACGCGCGGCATGCGCCTGGCTTTGCTGGGGTTCATAGACGCAGACACGCCCACGTCCGCTGTTTTTCGCCGCGTAGCAGGCGATATCCGCCTGAGACATGACGTCAGTCGCAACATGGTTTTTGTCATCAATCAGCGTAATTCCCGCACTGGCGCCAATGCGGTGCAAGCGGCCATCCCACATGAAGTGGTAATCGTTAATAGCACTGATGATGCGACCTGAGATGAAGCGGGCGCTTTCGATATTACAATCCGGCAGCAACAGACCAAACTCGTCGCCGCCAAGGCGCGCCAGCATATCGCTGGACCGCAGCATGCTTAGCATCAGTGAAGAGAGTTCGCGCAGCAGGGCATCGCCTGCAGCATGACCTGCGCTATCGTTCACCGCTTTAAAACGATCAAGATCGATAAAAACCAGCACATGACTTTGGTGCGCGTCGTGCACCGTATGCAGCAACTGTTTGAGATGGTTTTCAAAGCTGACCCGATTGGCCAACTGCGTCAGGTCGTCATGCGAAGCGCTGTAGCTAAGCTGGCGCAGCATCTTACGTGACTCGGTGACATCCTGAATGACCAGCACCGAGCCAATGCTGCCGCCATCAAGGGTACTGAGGGGCGTGATGCTGTACTGAATGTCATAACTGTTGCCGTTGCGACAATGCAGGACGACTTCTTGTTCCATTGCCTTACGCGACATGTCGGCGCTGTAGATATTTTCCATCAGCGGACCGTTATCGCCGAAAGTAATACGCAGTACCGTCAGGAGCGGAATGCTAATTGCGTTTTCCTGCTGCCAGCCGCTCATTTTCTCAGCGACCGGATTCATAAAGGTCACATTCATGTCGACATCAATACAAATCACCGCCTCGCCGATGGAGTCCAGCGTAATATGCAAACGCTCTTTTTCTTGAAACAGCGCTTCGTTGAGCTGCTTCACCTCGGTCATATCCATATTGATGCCAAGTAAGCGTTCAACTTCACCGTCTTTATTCAGTACCCGGTTGGCCAACGAGCGGATATGCCATATGCCACCTTTTACTGCGATACGAAACTCAAGCTTAAACGGGGCTCGTGCGGCCAGCGAATCGCGAATCACATTTTCGGCGTGTTCGCGATCTTCAGGCACAACGCATTCATACCAGACTTGCCAGCTGGGCTTGATATGTGCCGGGACTTCGTAGAGATCGAACATACGCTTATCCCAGCTGATCACATCAGGCTGCAGCTCCCATTCCCAAATGCCGATCCCCCCGGCTTCATTAGCGAGCGTAATGCGCTCCATCAGCCGTTTGTTCATCCACTCGGTATGCTTCAGATCGTTAATATCCTCAATCTGCGCAATAAAGTAGAGTGGGGTGGTGTCGCTATGGCGCACCAGCGAAACGGCCAGCAAGGCCCATACCACCTCGCCTGCGCGCGTGTAATAGCGTTTCTCCATGGAATAGCTGTTAATTTCCCCGCGTGCCAGCATGTTCAACTGTTCGAGGTCATTGTTCAAATCTTCCGGCCAGGTTAATTGCTGGAAGGTGAGCGAACGTAGCTCCTCCTGGCTATAGCCCAGAAACTGGCACAAGGCTTTATTGGCCTGTAGCCATTGCCCCTCGGTCCCGACCAGCGCCATGCCAATTGCGGAATATTCCATAGCATTGCGAAAGCGCGCTTCGCTTTCTGAGATGTGCTTGCGTTCAGCCCGAAACGCGTACATCACCATGGTCATCATATTGGCTGGCAACAGGATCATCAAAAACGGCAGCCACGGTATGCTGGTCATCATGTTCTGTTTGGGGGTGTAGAGCAGCGAAGGGTCAGCGGCCAACATCAGCGAAACCATCATCACGGTACTGAGGAAAATTAAAAACGCCTCCATACGCGGCAGGCGGACAGCGCTCCACATCAACAGGACAATAACGCAGGTAAACGGCCATGGAATGAACATCATCGACAGCCAACTGAATGTTAACGTCACCAGAAGCGTAATCAGAGTTTCAAGCAGTAATCGCGGATTGCGGTGGCGCAGCAGATAATGTGGCTTAAACAGTAAACCTAATGGTACCAGCGCCAGCGCGCCGATGGATTCTGACAGCACCCAAATGAGGAAGGTATTTAACGACGTTTCTTGCGGTAATAATAACCAGAGTAATACGCCGCCCAGCAGCGGAGGGACCACTGCGCTGCCGAATGCCAGGCGCGCCCAGTCGTTGAGATTTTGTAAAGGATTGTACCAGGGCAGCAGTTTGCGCAATAACATTGCCCCCACGACAGCCTCAATAATGTTGATGGCCGTGTAGGTAAAGCTAAGCGACTCGCCGGGGAAGAAGAGCAAAGAACCCGCGATGTTACCCAATGAGCACGCCAGCGCGATCCCCGGCCACATTTTTCCCGCATGGCGGTAAAAAGCCACCATCATGATTGAGGTCGGAAACCACAGCGGCGCCAGCTGCGCACCGAAACGAGACAGTTCCAGCGAGAACAGCGTAAAGATGAAAGCCACCAGACCTAAACTGGCCAGGCGCAGTAGAGGATGAGGTAAGGTAACTAAAACATGTTGGGATTGTTTACTCATTACCACTCTACCCAAATAGCCGTTGTCGCCCAGTAGAGATGCCGGACGCATCACATTTAATCTGGGTTTATGCTAGTACAAATAATTTACAATTTATACGCCAGCTGCTCATAAATTAACACTCTCAAGCTATTAATTACTAAGGCTGGCGAATAAATGTAGCGCATGCTTTAAATATGACCGTTTTAATTTGCGACAGGGAAGGCATTGGTGCAGCCTGGGCTGGCGTCGCGCCGCTGAAATCCCTATAATTGCCGCGTTTGGCGTTTCGGCGCCGCCCTTCCTAACATCCAGGTTAATCAGGTCGCTAAATTTATGACTGATCAGTCCCATCAGTGCGTCATTATCGGCATTGCCGGCGCATCGGCTTCCGGCAAGAGTCTTATTGCCAGTACTCTTTATCGCGAATTGCGTGAACAAGTCGGTGACGAACATATTGGCGTTATTCCCGAAGACAGCTATTACAAAGATCAAAGCCATCTATCGATGGAAGAGCGTGTAAAAACCAACTACGACCATCCGAACGCGATGGATCACAGCCTGCTGTTCCAACATCTGCAAACGCTGAAACGCGGTAGTGCCATTGAGCTGCCGGTGTACAGCTACGTTGAGCACACGCGCACGCAAGACACTATTCATATCGAACCCAAGAAAGTCATCATCCTGGAAGGCATTTTGCTGCTGACGGATGCGCGTTTGCGTGATGAGATGAACTTCTCTATTTTTGTTGATACCCCGCTGGATATTTGCCTGATGCGCCGTATCAAGCGCGATGTGAACGAACGTGGTCGTTCAATGGATTCAGTGATGGCGCAATATCAGAAAACCGTCCGTCCGATGTTCCTGCAATTTATTGAGCCTTCAAAACAATACGCCGACATCATTGTGCCGCGCGGGGGTAAAAACCGCATCGCCATCGATATTCTGAAGGCTAAAATCAGTCAGTTCTTTGAATAAGTTCAGCGAATTGTGTACCGTTCAGTGATAACCTGGTTCACCCTTAATGCACCTGGCATTAAGGGGTTGAAGCACGAAAGGAGAAAGTGCCATGCGTTTATGTGACCGAGATATTGAAGCCTGGTTGGATCAAGGTCGTCTGTCGATCAATCCACGCCCTCCTGTCGAGCGAATCAACGGCGCCACGGTAGATGTGCGCCTTGGCAACAAATTCCGTACGTTCCGCGGGCATACGGCGGCGTATATCGATCTGAGCGGACCGAAAGATGAAGTCAGCGCCGCGCTGGATCGCGTGATGAGTGATGAAATCGTCCTCAAAGACGGCGAGGCATTTTTCCTGCATCCGGGCGAACTGGCGCTGGCAGTGACGTTCGAATCCGTGACGCTGCCTTCCGATCTTGTGGGTTGGTTAGATGGCCGCTCTTCGCTGGCGCGTCTGGGACTGATGGTACACGTCACCGCACACCGTATCGATCCGGGCTGGTCTGGCTGCATCGTACTGGAGTTTTACAACTCCGGAAAACTACCGCTGGCCCTGCGTCCTGGCATGCCGATTGGCGCATTAAGCTTCGAACCGCTTTCCGGTCCGGCGGCGCGACCTTACAACCGTCGTCAGGATGCAAAGTATCGCGATCAGCAGGGCGCCGTTGCCAGCCGGATCGATAAAGACTGAGTATTTTCAGTCCATTGGGGATAGCATGAGACGATTTCTGACGACGCTGATGATTCTACTGGTCGTGCTGGTGGCCGGTTTTTCTGCGTTAGTACTGTTGGTTAATCCGAATGATTTCCGCGCATATATGGTCAAGCAGGTTGCTGCGCGTAGCGGATATCAGCTGCAGTTGGATGGCCCTCTGCGTTGGCACGTATGGCCTCAGCTGAGTATCCTCTCGGGGCGCATGGTGTTAACGGCTGAAGGCGCCAGCGAACCCCTGATTCGTGCCGACAATATGCGTCTTGACGTCGCGTTGTGGCCGCTGTTGAGTCACCAGCTCAGCGTGAAGCAGGTGATGCTCAAAGGCGCGGTGATTCAACTGACCCCGCAAACTGAAGCGGTGCGCGGCAAAGATGCGCCCGTTGCCCCAAAAGACAATACGTTGCCCGACCTGGCTGAAGACAGAGGATGGTCGTTTGATATTGCCCGCCTGCGTGTTGCCGATAGCGTTCTGGTATTCCAGCATGAAGACGATGAACAGGTCACGGTTCGCGATATTCGTCTGGATATGGAACAGGATAACCAGCACCGCGGCACGTTTGATTTCTCCGGGCGCGTTAACCGCGATCAGCGTGACCTCGCGTTATCCTTCAACGGCAGCGTTGATGCCTCCGACTATCCGCATAACTTATCCGCGAATATTGAGCAGCTAAGCTGGCAATTGCAGGGGGCCGATCTACCGGCGCAGGGGATCAAAGGCCAGGGACAGTTTCAGGCGCAGTGGCTGGAAGAGAAAAAACAGCTCGCGTTTAGCCAGATTCATTTGACCGCTAACGACAGCTCTCTCGCCGGGCAAGTTCATGTGACATTGTTGGATAAACCAGAATGGGCCGTCGACCTGAAGTTTGGTCAGCTCAATCTGGACAATCTGCTCGTACAACGTGAGGCTGTGACGACGAACGGTGAGGTTCAGCAAGGTCAGAGTCAGTCAACGCTGGCGCGCCCCGTCATTGCTTCCCAGGTTGATGCCGTTTCGTATCAGGGACTGAAGGGATTTTCGGCAGACATCGCGTTGCAAGCTGACAAAGTGCTGTGGCGGAAAATGGCGTTTGACAATGTCTCGGCAAAAATTGACAACCAGTTCGGCTTGTTGAACGTTACGCAGTTGCAGGGGAAAAGTGACGGCGGGCTGGTGTCGCTTCCTGGTATGCTGGATGCCAGAAAAGGACAGCCGCGAGCGGTCTTCCATCCGCGCCTGGAAGGCGTAGAAATTGGTACTATCCTGAAAGCCTTCGACTACCCCATCGCCCTCACCGGTAAGCTGTCACTGGCAGGGGATTTCTCTGGCTCAGATATTGATGCCCAGGCGTTTCGTCATAGCTGGCAAGGGCAGGCCCATGTCGAAATGAGCGATACGCGAATGGAAGGAATGAACTTTCAGCAGATGATACAACAGGCCGTCGAGCGTAGCGGTGGGGATGTTAAAGCTCAGCAAAACCTGGATAACGTGACCCGGTTGGATCATTTTGTAACCGATATGACGCTGGATAACGGCGAGGTTACGCTGGATAACATGGCGGGTGAGTCGGCGATGCTGGCGCTGACCGGCAAGGGAACGCTGGATCTGGTGAAGCTGAATTGCGACACGCTGTTTAACATTCGCGTGCTGGGCGGCTGGGATGGCGAAAGTAAGCTGATTAACTTCCTGAAGGCTACCCCGGTTCCTCTCAGAGTCTACGGTCAGTGGCAGGCGCTAAACTACAGTCTGCAGGTCGACCAGATTTTGCGTAAGCATTTGCAGGATGAAGCGAAACGTCGCCTTAACGATTGGGCCGATCGCAATAAAGACTCCCGCAACGGTAAAGATGTTAAAAAGTTGCTGGATAAACTCTGATTCATATTGCCGGATGGCGGTTGATGCCGCCTCCGGCTCGTGATTTACACCTCGTAATCCATCTCTTCTTCACTGTGCAGCGGTATCAGTTGGACTTTTTGCACGCGATGATTTTCCACCTGCAGGGTTTTTAGTCGATAGTCGCCGACCTGAACTTCCTCCCCGGTTTTCGGGATGCGCTGCAAATACTCCATTAACAGTCCGGCAATGGTGTGATATTCACGCTTATCATCTAACGGGATAGGCACATACTGCACCAGATCTTCCAACGGCATGTGTCCGTTAGCGGTCCATGAACCATCTGCGTTTTTCTGAATGTCATGGCGGGCGTCAATCTCCTCTACCTCATTTGGCAGGTTACCGGCGATGGTTTCCATCACATCACTGAGCGTAACAATCCCTTCAACTGACCCAAATTCATCCGCCACAAAAGCGAAGTGCGTCCGGGCGTTACGGAACTGCTCAAGCGCCGGAAGCAGCGGCAGAGTTTCCGGGAACACCAACGGCTGGCGAATCAAGACGCGTAAGTCGAGCGGCTCGCCGCGAAGAGATTGCTGTAGCAGGTCGATGACATGCACCACGCCCAGCAAGTCTTCCTGCTCATCTTCGCCGGTGACCACCAGACGCGTATGCTGGTTTTTTTCCAGCAAAGCGCGGATTTCTGTTTCCGGCGCATTGAGGTCGATGTGCTCAATATCATGGCGCGAGGTCATGATGCTGCTGACCGTACGCTGATTAAGGTTCAGCACACGTTCAATCATCCGCCGTTCCTGAGGGGCAAAAATTTGGCCTTCATGATGGTCTGCCAGCATTGCCGCGGTTTCGGCATCCAGTTCGGCGTCTTCTTTTTGCCCGCTCAGCAGTCGCATTACCGCCTCGGCGGTGCGCTGGCGCAGGGTATGGTTGGCTGACAGGAAGCGACGGCGGTTAAAGATAGCTAACTGGTTCAATGCTTCTATCATGACCGAGAAGCCGATGGCGGCGTACAGGTAACCTTTCGGAATATGGAAACCAAACCCATCGGCGACCAGACTGAAACCAATCATCAGCAAGAAGCTCAGGCACAGAATGACGATAGTGGGATGGCTGTTGACAAAGCGCGTCAGCGACTTGCTGGCAAGCACCATCAGGCTGATGGCAATAATCACCGCGGCCATCATTACCGCCAGGTGATCGACCATCCCCACGGCGGTAATGACGGAATCCAGGGAGAAGATGGCGTCCAGCACGACTATTTGCGCGACGACGCCCCAGAACTTAGCGCCTTTACGCTGGGTCGGGTTCTCGCTGTCTTTGCCTTCCAGCCGTTCGTTTAGCTCCATGGTGGCTTTAAACAGCAGGAAGAAACCGCCGAACAGCATGATCAGATCGCGCGCGCTGAAGCTCAGGCCGCGCGCGCTGAAGCTCAGGCCGCGAATGCTGAACAGCGGCGTGGTCAGCGTTACCAGCCATGATATTGATGCCAACAGCAGCAGGCGCATGACCATCGCCAGCAGTAGCCCGGTAATACGCGCCTTATCCCGCTGGGCAGGAGGCAGTTTCTCCGCGAGGATGGCAATAAAAACAAGATTATCAATGCCAAGAACAAGTTCGATCACGATTAGCGTGACGAGTCCGGCCCAGATTGACGGATCGGCAATCCATTCCATAGTAAATGCTATACCCATAGTTATATGACAATTGTCACAATTCGATCATGGGTAAAACTGGCGAAAAATGCAATGGCGAGGAGGGATTTCTCTGTAGCCTATTACAATCAGGTACGGGATATTAGCCTTAATGTAACTACAGGAAATAATATTATTAATCCAAAGCTCTTTAAGAAATATCGCAGGTGGGATATTTCTATATTAATATTGTCAATATCAATAAAATCCTAAAAATATACAAATTCAACGCTTAATATTAATCTTAAAAGCAAGTTGTCGGTAACTTGTTACCTTGCCTGATATTCGCTTAGCTGCAACAATTCCTCCGGTAATAATCAAAAGATAAATATTTCCTTATCAACCAGCGGCGCTATTCCTGATGCGTTCCCGCTGTGAATGTGATGAAAATAAAGGGGAAGATAAAAATTTAAATTAATCAGTGCATTGGTAGCTAATGAAGCCAGGGGCGGTAGCGTGTCTGGTCGCCTGAGACGAGCCTAAATTATTCTGTCAAGAGACCGCAGATGAATTCATTTTTTTAGGACAGATGCCAGTTAAATTCCTTTTCAATTAACGGCAAGGTAAATGCGTACAGGCGAAGTCGCTATTTAGATCGCACGTGATAATTACTCTGCCAAAGTGATAAATAATCAATGATGAAATCCAAACTTAAATTGATGCCTGTATTGGTATCGGTAATCTTGATAAACGGTTGTACCGTGCTTCCGGGCAGCAATATGTCTACGATGGGCAAAGATGTGATTAAACAGCAGGACGCTGATTTTGATATCGATCGCATGGTGAATGTTTATCCACTCACCCCACGACTGGTCGAACAATTACGTCCCCGACCAAATGTTGCGCAGCCTAATATGTCTCTCGACCAGGAGATTGCCGGGTATCAGTACCGGGTCGGCCCGGGCGATGTCCTGAATGTTACCGTCTGGGATCATCCTGAACTCACCACGCCGGCCGGACAGTATCGTAGCTCAAGTGATGCCGGCAACTGGGTGCAGCCTGATGGCACCATGTTTTACCCCTACATCGGCAAAGTTAGCGTGTCAGGGAAAACGTTGGCCGAAATTCGTAGTGATATTACCGGGCGCTTAGCGAAGTACATTGCTGACCCGCAGGTGGACGTTAATATCGCCGCTTTCCGTTCGCAGAAGGCCTATGTCTCCGGGCAGGTGAACAAATCCGGCCAGCAGGCCATCACCAACGTGCCGCTTACCGTTCTCGATGCCATTAACGCCGCAGGCGGTCTCACCGAGGCGGCAGACTGGCGCAACGTTGTACTGACTCATAAAGGGCAGGAGCAACGCATTTCACTGCAAGCGCTAATGCAAAATGGCGACCTGAGCCAGAACCGTCTGCTCTATCCTGGCGACATCCTGTTTGTTCCGCGTAATGACGATTTGAAAGTCTTCGTAATGGGGGAAGTGAAAAAACAGAGCACCCTCAAAATGGACTTCAGCGGCATGACGCTCACCGAAGCACTCGGCAACGCGGAAGGTATCGACCTGACCACCTCCAACGCCAGCGGCATTTTCGTTATTCGTCCATTGAAAGGCGAGGGCGGGAACAACGGCAAGATCGCCAATATCTATCAGCTTGATATGTCCGATGCGACATCGCTGGTGATGGCGACGTCATTCCGACTCCAGCCATACGATGTGGTGTACGTCACTACCGCGCCGGTTGCTCGCTGGAACCGTTTGATCAATCAGTTGCTGCCGACTATTAGCGGTGTTCGCTATATGACGGACACGGCCAGCGACCTTCACAACTGGTAATCGTCATGTTTAACAAAATCTTAGTTGTCTGTGTGGGGAACATTTGCCGCTCTCCGACGGCAGAGCGCTTGTTAAGGCAATTTCACCCGGCGTTGACGGTATCTTCTGCCGGCCTTGGGGCGTTGGTAGGCAAAGGCGCGGACCCGTGCGCCATCAGCGTGGCGCAGGCGCACAACCTGTCACTGGAGAATCATTGTGCCCGGCAGATCTCGGGACGAATGTGCCGGGAGTATGACCTGATCCTGACCATGGAAAAACGCCATATCTCTGCCCTGTGTGAAATGGTGCCGGAGATGCGCGGCAAAGTGATGTTGTTTGGTCACTGGGACAGCGAGCGCGAAATTCCCGATCCGTATCGTAAAAGCCGTGATGCGTTTGACGCGGTGTACGCATTACTTGAACGGTCTGCACGCCAATGGGCTCAGGCACTGAACGCAGAGCAGGGAAAACAATGACAGAAAAAGTAAAACAGTCTGCTGCGCCGGTAACGGGCAATGATGAAATCGATATTGGCCGTCTGGTGGCAACGGTGGTGGAAGCCCGCTGGTGGGTGCTTGGTATTACTGCGGCATTTGCATTATGCGCAGCGGTTTACACGCTATTTGCCACTCCGATCTACAGTGCGGACGCGCTGGTGCAAATTGAGCAAAATACCGGAAATTCACTGGTGCAGGATATTGGCTCGGCGTTGTCGAACAAACCTCCGGCCTCTGAAGCGGAAATTCAGCTCATCCAGTCACGGCTGGTATTGGGGAAAACGGTAGACGATCTCAACCTGGATATCGCGGTTACCAAAGATACGTTCCCCATTTTTGGCGCGGGTTGGGGTCGGTTGATGGGGCGCCAGAACGAAACGGTTAACGTGACGACTTTCACGCTGCCAAAGGCAATGAATGAACAGACCTTCACGCTAAGCGTGCTGAATGACAAAAGTTATCAGCTGGTGAGTGACGGAGGTTTTAGCGCCCAGGGGCAGGTTGGGCAGGTGCTGAAACATGACGGCGTGACGATGCTGGTCGAGGCGATCCATGCCAGCCCTGAGAGCCAATTTACCGTCAGCAAATTCTCCACGCTGGGCATGATCAACACCCTGCAAAATAATCTGATGGTGACGGAAACCGGCAAAGACACTGGCGTACTGAGCCTGACCTTTACCGGCGAAGACCGCGAGCAAATCCGCCAGATCCTTGACAGTATTACCCGCAACTACCTGCAACAAAACGTGGAGCGTAAATCTGAAGAGGCCGCCAAAAGTCTGGCGTTTCTGGCAAAGCAGTTGCCCGAGGTACGTAACCGGCTGGACGTTGCCGAAAACAAGCTGAATGCCTTTCGTCAGGACAAAGACTCCGTGGATTTGCCGCTGGAAGCCAAAGCGGTGCTGGATTCCATGGTGAATATTGATGCGCAGCTTAATGAGCTGACCTTCAAAGAAGCGGAGATTTCCAAGCTGTTCACCAAAGCGCACCCTGCGTACCGCACCTTGTTGGAAAAACGCCAGGCGCTGGAAGATGAGAAAAGCAAGCTGAACGGGCGCGTAACGGCGATGCCGAAAACGCAGCAGGAAATTGTCCGTCTGACGCGTGACGTGGAGTCCGGCCAGCAGGTCTATATGCAGCTGCTGAACAAGCAACAGGAGCTGAAGATTACCGAGGCCAGTACGGTCGGAGATGTGCGCATCGTCGATCCCGCGATTGCCCAGCCAGGCGTGCTGAAGCCGAAAACGACGCTGATTATTCTCGGCAGCATCATTCTTGGTTTGATGCTTTCAGTGGTGGGCGTATTGCTGCGTTCCCTGTTTAATCGCGGCATTGAAAGCCCACAGGCGCTGGAAGAGCATGGTATCAGCGTGTATGCCAGCATTCCGCTATCAGAATGGCAAAAAGCACGCGATAACGTGCAGACCATTAAAGGCGTGAAACGCTACAAGCAAAGCCAGTTGCTGGCGGTGGGGAATCCGACGGATCTTGCGATAGAAGCGGTCCGCAGCCTGCGTACCAGCCTGCACTTTGCCATGATGCAGGCGCGCAACAACGTCTTGATGCTGACCGGCGTCAGCCCGTCGATTGGTAAAACGTTTGTCTGCGCCAACCTGGCGGCGGTCGTTAGTCAGACCAACAAACGCGTGCTGTTGATCGACTGCGACATGCGCAAAGGTTATACCCACGAGCTGCTGGGGACCAATAACGTTAACGGTCTGTCTGAGATCCTCATCGGCAAGGGGGATATCTCATCCAGCGCGAAACCGACATCGATTCCACATTTTGATCTGATCCCTCGCGGACAAATTCCCCCCAACCCCTCCGAGTTGCTGATGAGTGAACGCTTTGGCGAACTGATTGCATGGGCCAGCTCGCACTATGACCTGGTGCTGATCGATACCCCGCCAATACTGGCGGTGACCGACGCGGCTATCGTGGGTCGTCACGCTGGAACCACGCTGATGGTGGCGCGTTACGCGGTCAACACGCTGAAAGAGGTGGAAACCAGCCTGAGTCGCTTCGAGCAAAACGGCATTCAGGTGAAAGGGGTGATCCTGAACTCGATCTTCCGCCGCGCCAGCGGGTATCAGGATTACGGTTACTACGAATACGAGTACACCTCGGATTCGAAATAGATTACGAACATTGCCGGATAGCGGCCCACAAAAACATATTTATACCCTTAATAATTCGGGTTGCAGGAAAGCCAACGCAGATGCAACTTGAAGTATGACGGGGATATCTGGGAAACGAAAATGACGACAGACAACCCGCTAATTTCAATTTATATGCCCACCTGGAACCGTCAGCAACTGGCCATCCGGGCGATTAAATCGGTACTGCGCCAGGACTATCCTCACTGGGAGATGATCATTGTGGATGATTGCTCTTCCTCGTATGAGCAACTGCAGCAATTTGTTGAAGAGCTCAACGATCCGCGTGTGTCGTATACGCGTAATCCCACTAACTCCGGAGCCTGTGCGGTGCGTAATCAGGCCATCATGCAGGCCAGTGGGCAATATATTACGGGTATTGATGATGATGATGAATGGACGCCGAACCGCCTGAGCGTATTTCTCAATTATCGCCATCATCTGGTGACGCGGGCGTTTCTGTATGCCAATGACTATGTCTGTGAAGGCGAAGTATATTCGCAGCCGACCAGTTTGCCGCTCTATCCGAAGGCCGTTTATTCACGCCGTAAGTTTTATAAGCGCAATATTATTGGTAATCAGGTGTTTACCTGGGCCTGGCGGTTTAAAGCATGCCTGTTCGATACCACGCTGAAAGCGGCGCAGGATTATGACATTTTCCTGCGCATGGTGGTGGCGTATGGCAAACCGTGGAAGGTAAAAGAGGCAACGCAGATCCTGCATGTGAATCACGGTGAAATGCGTATTACCTCATCCCCGCATAAGTTCTCCGGCTACTTTCAGTTCTACCGTAAGCACAAAGGCAAATTTGACCGGGCCAGCAAGAAATATCAGCTGTTTACCCTCTACCAGATCCGCAATAAACGGATGAACTGGCGCACTTTGCTGACGCTGCTTTCTGTTCGCAATAGTAAGCGCCTGGCCGACGGACTGCGAGGACGCTAAGTATGCTGGAAGATTTACGCGCGAACGGCTGGAGTCTGCGACCCTGCTGCATGGTGGTGGCCTATCGGATTGCCCATTTTTGCTCCGTCTGGCGTAAAAAAAATGTCTTGAACAACCTGTGGGCGGCGCCGGTGCTGGTGATGTATCGCCTTATCACTGAATGCGTGTTTGGCTATGAAATCCAGGCCGCTGCATCTATTGGTCGTCGTTTCACCATCCATCATGGCTATGGGGTGGTGATCAATAAACACGTGGTGGCGGGGGATGATTTCACCCTGCGCCACGGCGTCACCATCGGCAATCTTGGCGGCAACGATCTGTCCTGTCCGGTCATCGGTAACGGCGTTGAGCTGGGGGCCAATGTCACTCTGCTTGGCGGCGTTGCCATTGGCGATAACGTGACGATTGGCGCCGGGAGCGTCGTAGTGGACAGCATCCCGGACAATACGCTGGTCGTGGGCGAGAAGGCACGGGTGAAGGTAATAAAATGAAGATATTACAGTTTAATGTGCGACTCGCAGAAGGCGGGGCGGCAGGTGTGGCGTTAGATTTGCATCTGAGGGCGCTGGAAAAAGGGCTGTCATCGCATTTTGTCTACGGCTATGGCAAAGGCGGTAAGAAAAGCGTCAGCCATGCGAATTACCCGCAGGTTATCAAACATACGCCACGTCTGACGTCGGCGGCGAACATTGCGCTGTTTCGTTTCGCGAACCGCGACATGTTTGGCAATCTCGACAAGTTTTACCGTACGGTAACCCGCACTTCCGGCCCGCTGGTACTGCATTTTCATGTGTTGCACAGCTACTGGTTGAATCTGGAAGAGGTGGTCGCCTTTTGCCAAAAAGTGAAGGCGCATAAACCGGATATCACCTTCGTCTGGACGCTGCACGATCACTGGAGCGTGACCGGGCGCTGTGCCTTTACCGATGGTTGCGAAAGCTGGAAAACGGGCTGTCAGAAATGTCCAACGCTCAGTAACTATCCGCCGGTAAAAATCGATAAAGCCCATCAACAGTTGCCTGGTAAACGGCAGATGTTTCGCGCCATGCTGGCGCTGGGCTGCCAGTTCATCTCGCCCAGTCAGCATGTGGCCGATGCATTCAACAGTCTGTATGGCGCCGGTCGTTGCCGCATTATTAACAACGGCATCGATGTGGCAACGGAAGCCATTCTTGCCGAACTTCCCGCTAAGCATGAGGAAAGCGGCAGACCGAAAATCGCCGTGGTGGCCCATGACCTGCGCTATGACGGAAAAACCAGTCAGCAACTGGTGCGAGCGATGATTGCGCTCGGAGACAAAATTGAGCTGCATACCTTCGGCAAATTTTCCCCGTTTGTCGGGGATAACGTCATCAATCACGGGTTTGAGAGCGATAAGCGCACGTTGATGAGCGCGCTTAACGAGATGGATGGTCTGGTGTTCAGCTCGCGCGTTGATAACTACCCGCTGATTCTGTGTGAAGCGCTTTCCATCGGCGTACCGGTTATTGCTACGCATAGCGATGCCGCGCAGGAAGTGCTGGCGAAATCGGGCGGCAAAACGTTCAGCGAAGCGGACGTTTTGCACCTGGTGCAACTGAAAAGATCAGACATTGCGCAGGCGGTATTTGACACGTCGCTTGCCGCGTTCAGCCAGCGCAGCCGGGTGGCATATAGTGGGCAACAGATGCTGGAGGAGTATGTCTCGTTCTATCAGAATCTGTAGCTATATGGTGCTACCGCTGCTTTATCTGCTGGTTAACGTCAAACTCGCCCAGCTTGGCGAGAGCTTCCCGATAACTATCGTCACGTTCTTGCCCGTTCTGCTGTTGCTGTTTGTCGAGCGCATCAATATTAAAAAATTAATGATTGCGCTGGGCGTGGGGGGCGGACTGACGGCGTTTAACTATCTGTTCGGACAATCACTGGATGCCAGCAAGTACGTGACGTCCGCAATGCTGTTTGTCTATACCGTGGTGATTATCGGTATGGTGTGGAGTATTCGCTTCAAAACCATTTCGCCGCATAACTACATTAAGATCTTGCGTTTTTTCTGGCTGGTTGTGGGCCTGGTGGTGGGGTTAGCTGCGGTGGAAATGGCGCAGATAATTCTTAGTGGCGGCAGCAGTTTAATGGAAGTTATTTCGAAATATCTTATTTACAGTAATAGCTATGTTCTGAACTTTATTAAGTTTGGCGGGAAGCGCACCACTGCACTCTATTTCGAACCGGCATTCTTCGCTCTGGCGTTAATCTCAATTTGGCTCAGTATCAAACAGTTTGGTATCAAAACGCCTAAGTCCGATGCTATGATTCTGGCAGGGATAATATTATCAGGATCGTTTTCAGGGGTAATGACATTTATTTTGTTTTACCTCCTGGAGTGGGCGTTCCAGTATCTGAATAAAGATGCGATAAAAAAGAAGTTGCCGCTGGCGATAATCTCATTAAGCGTGTTTGTTGTTGGTGTGATATTTGCGTTTCCGTACATCGCGACACGGCTTGGAGATTTAGGAACTGAAGGCTCATCATCGTATTATCGTATCGTGGGACCATTAGTAATGGTCGGTTATTCGTTACTTAACGTTGATGGGGTAGTGAGATTCGGCTCACTTTATGAATATGTTGCGTCATTCGGAATTTTTAACGGTGCAGATGTTGGTAAAACGATAGACAATGGCTTGTATCTGCTGATTATTTATTTCTCATGGTTCGCGGTGATATTAGCCCTGTGGTACATGGGGAAAGTCATGAAGATGATGATCAATGCGTTTGGTGATAATCAGAATTATCGGGTGCAGCTTTATCTTTTTACGCCGCTGTCGCTGTTTTTTACAGGTTCAGTATTTAGTCCGGAATACGCATTTTTAATTGTATGTCCGTTTATTTTGCGCAAGGCGCTGAATATAGCGAGGTAGAACGCATGCTGCTCAGTATTATTACCGTCGCCTTTCGTAATCTGGAAGGGATCGTCAAAACTCACGCGTCGTTAGCTCATCTGGCGCAGGCGGGTGATATCAGTTTTGAGTGGATTGTTGTTGATGGCGGCTCCTCTGACGGTACCTCGGCCTTTCTTGAAGGGCTCAGTGGAGAGCACCGGTTACGGTTTGTCAGCGAGCCGGATAAGGGCATCTATGATGCAATGAACAAAGGTATCGCTATGGCGCGCGGGCGGTTTGCGCTGTTCCTCAACTCCGGGGATATTCTGCATGCAGATGCGGCTCATTTTATCCGCCAGCTAAAAACGCAGAGCGATAAAGCGATGGTCATTGGCGATGCGTTGCTGGATTTCGGTAATGGTAACAAAATTAAGCGGCGGGCCAAGCCGGGTTGGTATATTTATCACAGCCTTCCCGCCAGCCATCAGGCCATCTTCTTTCCTCTCTCTGGACTGAATGTCTGGCGCTATGATTTGCAATATAAGATATCGTCTGATTACGCACTGGCAGCCAAATTATACAAGTCAGGTTACGCGTTTAAAAAGCTGAGCGGGCTGGTGTCAGAGTTTTCCATGGGTGGGGTGTCAACGACGAATAATCTGGAATTGTGCCGGGATGCAAAAAAGGTACAGCGCCAGATATTACACATGCCAGGGTTTTGGACCGGGTTGTCAGAATATTTACGTCTGCGCACAACCGGTAAAACAAAAACCTTATATGGAAAAGCGTAAGGGTACATTATGCAGGATTTAAGCGGCTTCAACGTGCCGGGAGGTTTTCGCGGCGGCGGTGCCATTAAAGTGCAATTATGGTGGGCAGTGCAAGCCACATTATTTCGCTGGTCCCCACAGGTAATGTATCGCTGGCGTGCGTTTTTATTGCGAATGTTTGGCGCAAAAATAGGAAAAAACGTAGTTATTCGACCTTCAGTAAAAATTACTTATCCGTGGAAATTAACCCTGGGAGATTATTCCTGGGTGGGTGATGACGCGGTTTTATATACGCTGGGTGATATTACGATTGGTGCGCACGCGGTTATTTCGCAAAAAAGTTATTTATGCACCGGGAGTCATGATTATGCCAGTCAACATTTTGATATTAACGCCACACCAATTGTAGTTGGTGATAAATGCTGGCTGGCGACAGATGTCTTTGTCGCGCCTGGCGTGACGATTGGCGATGGCACCGTCGTCGGAGCACGCAGCAGTGTATTTAAATCGCTGCCAGCCAATGTCGTTTGTCGGGGAAATCCCGCAATAGTCACACGCGAACGCGTCGAGAAAGTTACTCCCTGAGGGGATCATTTAAGAGGTAATAACATGTCAAAAGTCGCTCTCATCACTGGCGTAACCGGGCAGGATGGTTCTTACCTGGCAGAGTTCCTGCTGGAAAAAGGGTATGAAGTACACGGTATTAAGCGCCGCGCTTCATCATTCAACACCGAACGAGTGGACCACATCTATCAGGATCCGCATTCGGGCAATCCCAAATTCCATCTGCACTATGGCGATTTGACGGACTCCTCCAACCTGACCCGTATTTTACAGGAAGTGCAACCGGATGAGGTCTATAACCTCGGCGCCATGAGTCATGTCGCGGTATCGTTTGATTCACCGGAATACACCGCGGATGTCGATGCTATCGGCACCTTACGTTTGCTGGAAGCTATCCGCTTCCTCGGCCTGGAAAAGAAGACCCGTTTTTATCAGGCTTCCACCTCTGAACTGTACGGTCTGGTACAGGAAATCCCGCAGAAAGAGAGCACGCCGTTCTACCCGCGCTCGCCGTATGCCGTTGCCAAGCTGTACGCCTACTGGATAACCGTCAACTACCGCGAATCTTACGGTATGTATGCCTGTAACGGCATTCTGTTTAACCACGAATCTCCGCGCCGCGGCGAAACCTTTGTCACGCGCAAAATTACGCGTGCGATCGCCAACATCGCGCAGGGGCTGGAGTCTTGTCTGTACCTGGGCAATATGGATTCGCTGCGTGACTGGGGGCATGCCAAAGATTACGTCAGGATGCAGTGGATGATGCTGCAGCAGGACAAGCCGGAAGATTTCGTGATTGCCACCGGCGTGCAGTATTCCGTGCGCCAGTTTGTGGAAATGGCCGCCGCTCAGTTGGGGATTAAATTGCGCTTTGAAGGTGATGGCGTGAATGAGAAAGGCATCGTGGTTTCCGTAACCGGACACGACGCGCCGGGTGTGAAACCTGGGGATGTCATGATTGCCGTCGATCCGCGCTATTTCCGTCCGGCAGAGGTGGAAACGCTATTGGGCGATCCGGCCAAAGCACATGAAAAACTGGGCTGGAAGCCGGAAATCACGCTGCGCCAGATGATCTCGGAAATGGTTGCCAACGATCTTGAAGCAGCGAAGAAGCATTCCCTGCTGAAGTCGCACGGTTACGAGGTCGCCATCGCGCTGGAGTACTGAGGATGAAGACACAACGTATTTTTGTGGCGGGCCATCGCGGGATGGTGGGGTCCGCCATCGTCAGACAATTGTCGCAGCGAGATAATGTCGAGCTGGTGCTGCGTACCCGCGACCAACTTAACCTGCTGGACGCCAGTGCGGTGCAGGCGTTCTTTGCCACTGAACGTATTGACCAGGTTTATCTGGCAGCGGCTAAAGTTGGCGGGATCGTGGCGAATAATACTTATCCTGCTGATTTTATTTATGAAAATATGATGATTGAGAGCAACATTATTCATGCTGCGCATTTACATAACGTGAATAAACTGCTGTTCCTCGGATCATCCTGTATTTATCCAAAGCAAGCCACCCAGCCAATAGCCGAAAGCGAGCTGTTGCAGGGGCAGCTGGAACCGACCAATGAGCCGTATGCGATTGCCAAAATTGCTGGGATCAAGCTGTGCGAATCGTATAACCGCCAGTATGGCCGCGATTATCGCTCGGTGATGCCGACCAATCTGTATGGGCCGCATGACAACTTCCACCCGAGTAATTCGCATGTGATCCCGGCGCTGCTGCGCCGCTTTCATGACGCTCGAGAGCATAATACGCCGGATGTGGTGGTTTGGGGAAGCGGGACGCCAATGCGTGAATTTCTGCATGTTGACGATATGGCAGCGGCCAGTATCCACGTGATGGAGCTGGATCAGGAAGTCTTGCAGGAATATACCCAGCCGATGCTGTCGCATATCAACGTGGGCACCGGCGTGGACTGCACTATCCGCGAACTGGCGCAAACCATCGCGCAGGTCGTGGGTTACAAGGGGCGCGTGGTGTTCGACGCCAGCAAACCGGATGGAACGCCGCGCAAATTGCTCGATGTTACGCGTCTACATCAGTTGGGCTGGTATCACGAGATATCACTGGAAGCGGGGCTTGCCAGTACCTGGCAGTGGTTCCTTGAAAACCAGCAGCGCTACCGGGGGTAAGCATGTTTTTACGTCATGAGGATTTTGCCACCGTAGTACGTTCAACTCCGCTGATTTCCATCGATTTGATCGTGGAAAACACCCACGGTGAATTTCTGCTCGGTAAGCGTCTCAATCGTCCGGCGCAGGGTTACTGGTTTGTGCCCGGCGGTCGGGTGCAAAAAGATGAACCGCTGCACGTGGCCTTTGAGCGGCTTACTGAAGCGGAGCTGGGGTTACGTTTACCGCTGTCCGCTGCGGAGTTTTACGGTGTCTGGCAGCACTTCTATGACGACAACTTTTCTGGGGATGATTTCTCAACGCATTACATCGTGCTGGGATTTCGTCTGCGGGTGTCGGAAAACGACTTGCAACTGCCCAATGTCCAACATGATGCGTACCGATGGATGGCGTCTACACAGATTCTGGCCAGTGACCACGTACACGACAACAGTCGGGCTTACTTCTGTAAAACAAGTCAGGCCGGAGTACCCGGGCTATGAAGATCCTCGTGTATGGCATCAACTATTCGCCGGAGTTGACCGGTATCGGCAAATACACCGGTGAAATGGTGGAGTGGATGGCGCAGCAGGGGCATGACGTTCGGGTGATCACCGCGCCGCCTTATTATCCCCAGTGGAAGGTAAACGGCAGTTATTCATCCTGGCGCTACCGTCGCGAAGAGGGCGACGCCCTCGTCTGGCGTTGTCCGCTGTATGTGCCTGAGCAACCCTCAACGCTCAAGCGCCTGCTGCATTTAGGCAGTTTCGCCCTGAGCAGTTTTTTCCCGCTACTGGCGCAACGTCGCTGGAAGCCAGATCGCATTATCGGCGTGGTGCCGACGCTGTTTTGCACGCCAGGCATGCGCCTGCTGGCAAAGCTTTGTGGCGCACGTACGCTATTGCACGTTCAGGATTACGAAGTCGATGCCATGTTGGGGCTAGGAATGGCGGGCAAAGGCACGCGCGGTATGGTGGCAAAACTGGCCAGCGCCTTTGAGCGCAGTGGGCTGTTGAATATGGACCATATTTCGACGATTTCCCGTTCCATGATGCACAAAGCCATGGAAAAAGGCGTTGCGCCGCACAAGGTTATTTTCTTTCCGAACTGGTCAGAAGTGACGCGCTTTCGTGATGTGAGCGACGCCGATGCCCAGGCGTTGTCTCGGCAACTGGGATTGCCTGCCGATCAAAAGATCGTTCTTTACTCAGGCAATATCGGTGAAAAGCAGGGGCTGGAGAGCGTGATAGACGCAGCGGTCGAGTTGAGCGAATACCCCTGGCTGTTTGTGATTGTCGGGCAGGGCGGTGGTAAAGCGCGGCTGGAGAGTATGGTCAGCGAACGCGGCCTGAACAACGTGATGTTCTTTCCGCTGCAATCATATGACGCGCTGCCTGCGCTGCTCAAGATGGCGGATTGTCATCTGGTCGTGCAAAAGCGTGGTGCGGCAGATGCCGTACTGCCCTCCAAATTGACCAATATCCTCGCTGTTGGTGGTAACGCAGTTATTACTGCCGAACCTGAAACCGAGCTGGGTCAGCTTTGTGACGCTCACCCTGGCATTGCGGTGTGCGTGGAGCCGGAGTCGGTAAACGCGCTGGTTTGCGGTATTAAACGGGCATTGATGATGCCAAAAGTAAACACGGTGGCACGTGATTATGCCGAACGCACGCTGGATAAAGAAAACGTGCTGAGTCAATTTCTTGCAGATATACGGGGTACATGATGAGTCAAAGCAAACTCTTTCCGGTGGTGATGGCCGGTGGCTCAGGGAGCCGTTTATGGCCACTGTCCCGCGTGCTGTACCCAAAGCAGTTCCTGTGCCTGAAAGGCGATCTCACCATGCTGCAGACGACGATTTGCCGTCTGAACGGCGTGGAGTGCGAAAGTCCGGTGGTTATCTGTAATGAACAACACCGTTTTATCGTAGCGGAACAGCTACGACAACTGCACAAGCTGACTGAGAACATCATTCTCGAACCTGCCGGGCGTAATACGGCACCGGCGATAGCGCTGGCCGCGCTGGCGGCAAAACGTCAAAGTCCGGGTGAGGATCCGCTGCTGCTGGTCTTGGCGGCCGATCACATGATTGCCGACGAAGAGGCATTCCGCGAGGCGGTTCGCAATGCGATGCCCTATGCCGGAGCGGGTAAGCTGGTGACGTTCGGTATCGTGCCGGACCAGCCGGAAACCGGCTATGGCTATATCCGCCGGGGGGACGTCTCGCCGACGAATACTGACGCCGTGGCTTTTGAAGTGGCACAGTTTGTTGAAAAGCCCAATCTGGAAACCGCGCAGGCTTACGTGACGAGCGGCGACTACTACTGGAACAGCGGCATGTTCTTGTTCCGGGCCGGACGTTACCTGGAAGAACTGAAAAAGTATCGTCCCGACATTCTTGCAGCCTGTGAGAACGCCATGAGTACGGTCGACCCCGATCTCGATTTTATCCGCGTTGATGAACAGGCGTTTCTCGCCTGCCCGGAAGAGTCTGTGGACTATGCGGTAATGGAACGTACCGCCGATGCGGTGGTGATGCCAATGAATGCAGGCTGGAGCGATGTTGGCTCCTGGTCATCGCTGTGGGAAATCAGTGCCCATACCGCTGAAGGCAATGTGCATCACGGCGATGTCATAAGCCACAAAACGGAAAACAGTTACGTGTATGCCGAATCCGGCCTGGTGACGACCGTCGGGGTGAAAGATCTGGTGGTGGTGCAGACCAAAGACGCGGTGCTGATAGCCGATCGCAACGCGGTGCAGGACGTCAAAAAAGTGGTAGAGCAAATTAAGGCTGACGGGCGTCATGAGCATCATATTCACCGCGAAGTTTATCGTCCGTGGGGCAAGTACGACTCAATTGATGCCGGAGAACGTTACCAGGTGAAGCGAATTACCGTCAAGCCTGGTGAGGGATTGTCTGTGCAGATGCATCATCACCGGGCTGAACACTGGGTTGTGGTTGCCGGTACCGCGAAGGTGACAATCAATGATGATATCAAACTGCTTGCTGAAAACGAGTCTGTCTATATTCCGCTGGGGGCGACCCATTGTCTGGAGAACCCCGGGAAAATCCCGCTCGATCTGATTGAAGTGCGCTCCGGATCTTACCTCGATGAGGATGATGTGGTGCGGTTTGCGGATCGCTACGGGCGCGCGTAACACAACATCATCGTTGCCGGATGGCGGCGTGAACACCTTATCCGGCCTAAAAACTAACGGCTAGTCATTTTGTGAAAAATATCTCCAGTCAGGAGAGGGCTAACTGTTGCCTGAAGAAGGGGAAATCATGACGAAATTAACCTGTTTCAAAGCCTACGATATTCGCGGCAGGCTGGGCGAAGAGCTGAATGAAGAGATTGCGTGGCGAATTGGCCGCGCTTACGGCGAGTTCCTGAAGCCTAAATCTATTGTTCTGGGCGGCGATGTGCGTCTGACCAGCGAGACGCTAAAGCTGGCGCTGGCGAAAGGGCTGCAGGATGCGGGGGTGAATGTGCTGGATATTGGCATGTCGGGCACCGAAGAGATTTACTTCGCCACCTTCCACCTTGGCATTGACGGCGGTATTGAAGTGACCGCCAGCCATAATCCGATGGATTACAACGGCATGAAGCTGGTGCGGGAAGGGGCGCGGCCCATCAGCGGTGATACCGGTCTGCGCGACGTGCAGCGCCTGGCGGAAGCCAACGACTTCCCGGCGGTTGATGCGACAAAACGTGGCCACTATCAGCGTATTACTACCCGCGATGCCTACATCGACCACCTGCTGGGTTACATCAATCCCGGCAGCCTGAAACCGATGAAGCTGGTGCTCAACTCCGGCAACGGTGCGGCAGGTCCAGTGGTTGACGTCATTGAAGCCCGTTTTAAGGCGCTGGGGGTGCCGGTCGAGTTCATCAAAATTCACAATACGCCGGATGGCAACTTCCCCAACGGTATCCCCAATCCTCTGCTGCCGGAATGCCGGGCCGACACGCGCAATGCGGTGATTGAACACGGTGCGGATATGGGGATTGCCTTCGACGGTGATTTTGACCGCTGCTTCCTGTTCGATGAAAAAGGTCAGTTCATTGAGGGCTACTACATTGTCGGCCTGCTGGCAGAAGCGTTTCTGGAGAAGAATCCGGGGGCGAAAATTATCCACGACCCGCGCCTGTCCTGGAATACCGTGGACGTGGTGACGGCGGCAGGCGGTAAACCGGTGATGTCAAAAACCGGGCACGCGTTTATCAAAGAGCGCATGCGCCATGAAGATGCCATTTATGGCGGTGAAATGAGCGCGCATCACTATTTCCGTGATTTTGCTTACTGCGACAGCGGAATGATCCCGTGGCTGCTGGTGGCGGAACTGCTGAGTCTGAAAGGACAGTCGCTGGGTGAACTGGTCCGTGACCGGATGGTGGCCTATCCGGCGAGTGGGGAAATCAACAGCACGCTGGCAGAGCCGGCGGCAGCGATTGCGCGTGTGGAGCAGCACTTTTCCCGTGAGGCGCTGACGGTGGACAGAACGGACGGTATCAGCATGGCGTTTGTCGACTGGCGCTTTAATTTACGCTCTTCCAATACCGAACCGGTGGTGCGCCTGAACGTGGAATCGCGCGGAAATATTCCGTTGATGGAAGCGCGAACGCGCACTCTTCTGGCGTTACTGAATCAGTAATGCCGGTGCTTCCTTTGCCCGCTTATGGGCAAAGGGTGACTAACAGGAACCACGATGACACATCTAAAAAAGCGCGAACGCGCCAAAACCAATGCGTCGTTAATTTCGATGGTGCAACGCTTTTCAGATATCACCATCATGTTTGGCGGGTTGTGGGTGATCTGCGAATTAAGCGGTTTGCCTTTCCTGTATATGCACCTGCTGGTGGCGCTGATCACGCTGGTCGTTTTTCAGATGCTCGGTGGCATAACGGATTTTTATCGCTCCTGGCGCGGCGTCAAAATTTCCACTGAGCTGGTGCTGTTACTACAAAACTGGACGCTGAGCCTGATTTTTAGCGCAGGTCTGATCGCTTTTAATAACGATTTCGATAACCGTCTCGCCGTCTGGCTGGCATGGTATCTCCTTTCAAGCGTCGGCCTGGTGTTGAGTCGTTCGTTTATTCGCTACGGTGCGGGGTGGCTGCGTAATCGTGGTTACAACACCCGCCGGGTGGCGGTGGCTGGCGACCTGCCCGCCGGACAAATGCTGCTGGACAGTTTTCGCCATGAACCGTGGCTGGGATTTGAAGTGGCGGGGGTCTATCACGACCCAATCCCTGGAAAAAACTCCCGCGACTGGGCCGGTAATCTGCAACAACTGGTGGACGACGCCAAAGCTTCACGCATTCATAACGTTTATATCGCCATGTCGATGAGCGATGGCGCCAGCGTAAAAAAACTGGTGCGTGAGTTGGCCGACACCACCTGCTCGGTGATCCTCATTCCTGATGTCTTTACCTTCAACATCCTGCATTCACGGATTGAAGAGATGAACGGCGTTCCGGTCGTACCGCTGTATGACACGCCGCTCTCGGGGATTAATCGTCTGTTAAAGCGCGCGGAAGATATCGTGCTGGCTTCACTGATCCTGCTGCTTATTTCCCCGGTGCTGTGTGGTATTGCGCTGCTGGTAAAACTGACCTCCAAAGGTCCGGTGATTTTCCGCCAGACCCGCTATGGCATGGACGGGAAGCCGATCAAAGTCTGGAAGTTTCGCTCGATGAAAGTGATGGAGAACGACGCGGTGGTAACGCAGGCGACGCAAAACGATCCGCGCGTTACCCCTGTGGGAAATTTCCTGCGCCGGACGTCGCTCGATGAACTGCCGCAGTTTATTAACGTCCTGACCGGGGGGATGTCTATCGTCGGCCCACGTCCGCATGCGGTGGCGCATAACGAACAGTACCGCCAACTGATCGAGGGGTACATGTTACGCCATAAGGTGAAACCGGGCATTACCGGCTGGGCGCAAATCAACGGCTGGCGCGGTGAAACCGATACGCTGGAAAAAATGGAAAAACGTGTGGAGTTTGACCTCGAATACATTCGCGAGTGGAGCGTGTGGTTCGATATCAAAATTGTTTTTCTGACGGTATTCAAAGGCTTTGTGAACAAAGCGGCGTATTAACATGAGCTTACGAGAAAAAACGCTTAATGGCGCAAAGTGGTCGGCGATTGCTACGGTGATCATTATTGGTCTGGGACTTATCCAGATGACCGTCCTGGCGCGAATTATTGATAACCATCAGTTTGGGTTGTTAACCGTGTCGCTGGTGATCATTGCGCTGGCCGATACGCTGTCGGATTTCGGTATCGCCAATTCAATTATTCAGCGCAAAGACATCGGTTATCTTGAGCTGACAACGCTGTACTGGCTCAACGTTGGGCTGGGTATGGTGGTATGTGTGGTGATGTTTCTGCTTAGCGGGACGATTGCCAGCGTGCTCAATAATCCCGAACTGGCGCCACTCATCAAAACCTTATCGCTGGCGTTTGTGGTGATACCGCACGGGCAGCAGTTTCGCGCGCTGATGCAAAAAGAGCTGGCCTTCAACAAAATTGGCATGATTGAAACCAGTTCGGTGTTGGCCGGTTTTACCTTTACCGTGGTCAGCGCCTATTTCTGGCCGCTCGCGCTGACGGCCATTCTCGGGTATCTGGTGAACAGTACGCTACGAACGCTGCTGTTCGGCTATTTTGGTCGCCGGATTTACCGTCCGGGACTGCATTTTTCGCTGGCATCCGTTTCGTCGAACCTGCGTTTTGGCGCGTGGCTGACGGCAGACAGCATTATCAATTACCTCAATACCAACCTTTCCACGCTGGTTTTAGCCAGAACGTTGGGCGCTGGCGTGGCGGGCGGATTCAATCTCGCCTGGAACGTGGCGGTTGTTCCCCCGATCAAACTGAACCCGATTATTACCCGTGTCCTGTTTCCGGCGTTTGCCAAAATTCAGGACGATAGTGAAAAGCTACGGGTGAATTTTTACAAGCTGCTGTCGGTGGTCGGGATCATCAACTTCCCGGTACTCCTGGGGTTGATGGTGGTGTCGAACAATGTGGTGCCGCTGGTATTTGGCGAGAAGTGGAACGGTATTATTCCCGTCTTGCAACTGCTGTGCATTGTTGGACTGCTGCGCTCTGTGGGGAATCCGATCGGTTCACTGCTGATGGCGAAAGCACGGGTCGACATCAGCTTCAAATTCAATGTGTTCAAAACCTTTCTGTTTATTCCCGCCATTTTCATCGGTGGTCATCAGGCCGGGGCGATTGGCGTGACGCTGGGCTTTTTGCTGGTCCAGGTGATTAACACGATCCTCAGTTACTTCGTGATGATCAAACCTGTTCTTGGCTCCAGCTACCGCCAGTACATGCTCAGTCTGTGGCTGCCGTTATATCTCTCTTTACCTACCCTTGTGGTGAGCTATGCGCTGGAGGTAATGCTGCGCAGCCAACTGTCGCCAGGCGCGTTGCTGGGGATCCAGGTAGCGGCAGGAGCGCTGGCGTTTGCGGCGATGATTGTGGTGTCGCGCCATCCGTTAGTGGTGGAAATAAAACGCCAGCTTTGCCGCAGTGAAAAAATGAAAACCTTGCTTCGTGCAGGATAAGAACAACGCTTTAAGAGGTCATAATGAAACTATTAATTTTAGGCAACCATACCTGTGGGAACCGTGGGGATAGCGCGATTCTGCGCGGTTTGCTGGATGCCATTAACGCGTTGCGTCCTGAGACTGAAGTGGATGTTATGAGCCGTTATCCGGTGAGTTCTTCGTGGTTGCTGAACCGCCCGGTGATGGGCGATCCGCTGTATTCGCAGATGAAGCAACACAATAACGCCGCGGGCGTTATGGGACGCGTGAAGAAAGTGCTGCGTCGTCGCTATCAGCATCAGGTGCTGCTCTCGCGTGTCACCGATTCCGGTAATCTGCGCAATATCGCGATCGCCCAGGGGTTTACCGATTTTGTTCGTCTGCTGTCGCGCTACGACGCCATTATCCAGGTCGGCGGATCGTTTTTTGTCGATTTGTATGGCGTACCGCAGTTTGAACATGCTCTGTGTACGTTTATGGCGAAAAAACCGCTGTACATGATTGGCCACAGCGTGGGGCCATTCCAGGATGAACAGTTTAATCAACTGGCGAACTACGTTTTTGGACACTGTAATGCGTTGATTTTGCGTGAATCCGTCAGTCTGGATCTGATGAAGCGCAGTGCAATAAACACGGATAAAGTCGAAACCGGGGTAGATACCGCCTGGCTGGTAAATAACCATGATGAGGATTATGAGCCTGGTTATGCTGTACAGCACTGGTTACACATGGCGGCAAAACAGAAGACCGTTGCCATTACTCTGCGTGAGCTGGCTCCTTTTGATAAGCGTCTGGGGACAACGCAGCAGGCCTATGAGCAAGCTTTTGCTGGGGTAGTGAACCGCATCCTTGATGAAGGTTACCAGGTGATAGCGCTGTCAACCTGTACCGGTATTGATAGTTACAACAAAGATGACCGCATGGTGGCGTTGAACCTGCGCCAGTATGTTAACGACCCGGGCCGTTATCACGTGGTGATGGATGAACTCAACGACCTGGAGATGGGGAAAATTTTGGCTGCATGCGATCTGACGGTGGGGACTCGTTTACACTCGGCCATCATCTCGATGAATTTTATGACGCCAGCCATCGCCATTAATTATGAGCATAAATCGGCAGGTATCATGCAACAACTGGGGTTAGCAGAGATGGCCGTCGATATTCGCCATCTGCTCGATGGCAGCCTGGAAGGAAAGGTCGCCGATGCTCTCGGACAGCTACCTGAGTTGAACATACGTCTCGGCGACGCGGTTAGGCGTGAGCGTGAACGTGGGGTGAACATGGTGCAATCGGTTTTAACGCGTATTGAGGGGGAAAAATGAAGGTTGGCTTTTTCCTGCTTAAATTTCCGCTCTCCTCCGAGACCTTTGTACTCAATCAGATTACCGCATTTATCGACATGGGCTACGACGTGGAAATTGTCGCGTTGCACAAGGGCGATCTTGAAAATACCCATGCTTCATTTAATACCTACCGTCTGGGTGAAAAAACGCGCTGGTTACTGAATGAGCCGAACAGCAAACTGGCGAAGCTTAAGTATAGGGCAGTGGCGGCCCTGCGCGGTATTACCCGCTCAGCCACCTGGAAAGCGCTGAATGTTTCACGCTATGGCGATGAGGCGCGCAATCTGATTTTGGCGGCCATTTGTGGCGCGAACCCGCGGGCGTTTGAAGCGGATGTGTTTATCGCTCATTTTGGACCCGCAGGTGTAACGGCCGCCAAACTGCGTGAGCTTGGGATGATCCGCGGCAAAATCGCCACGGTATTTCACGGCATTGATGTTTCGCATCGGGATGTGCTTGCCCACTACACCCCTGAATATCAGCAACTGTTTGAACGTGGGGATTTGATGTTACCCATCAGCAACCTCTGGGCCGGACGTTTAAAAAATATGGGGTGCCCGCCGCAGAAAATCGCGGTCTCGCGCATGGGAATCGATATGACGCGCTTTACGCCCCGCCAGTTGAAATCGCCAGCCGCCCCGCTGGAGATTATCTCTGTCGCCCGGTTAACTGAGAAAAAAGGACTGCACGTCGCCATCGAAGCCTGTCGTCAGTTGAAAGAGCAGGGCGTTGCATTCCGTTATCGCATCCTTGGCATTGGCCCCTGGGAGCGTCGTCTGCGTACGCTAATTGAGCAATATCAACTTGATGATGTGATTGAGATGCCTGGCTTTAAACCCAGCCATCAGGTGAAGGAAATGCTTGAGCAGGCGGATGTCTTTTTGCTGCCGTCGATCACCGGAAGGGATGGCGATATGGAGGGGATCCCGGTGGCGCTGATGGAGGCGATGGCAGTGGGGATCCCGGTGATTTCCACCGTCCATAGTGGGATCCCTGAACTGGTCGAGTCGGGCAAGTCTGGCTGGCTGGCACCGGAAAACGATGCGCAGGCGCTGGCAGAGCGATTAGCGGCATTTAGCCTGCTCGACAGTGAGCAGGTGCAGCCGATTGTGCAGTGCGCGCGAGAAAAAATTGCAGCTGAATTTAATCAGTTAGCGATCAATAAACAGTTAGCCAGTCTGCTGCAAACGATGTAAATCGAGGTTGTATGTCAGAGAAAAAACTCTCACGCCGTACTTTTCTGGCGGCAGGCTCTGCGCTTGTCGTGCTGCATTCTCCCGTTGTTCGGGCGCTAGAATCACCGGGCAGCGTCAACATTCAGGATTACAACCCACAGGATTGGGTGGCTTCTTTCAGGCAGGCGTTCAAAGAAGGACAAACGGTCGTCGTACCAACAGGCCTGGAATGTAAGGATATCAATACCGCCATCGTTATCCCGCCAGGCAAAACGCTATTCCTGCAAGGGCGAATAAGTGGCAATGGCCGTGGGCGCTTTGTTCTGCAGGATGGATGCAAGGTGATGGGCGAGCAGGGCGGGAGCCTGAGGAACGTTACCCTCGATGTGCGGGGGTCGGACTGTGTGATAAAAGGGATTGCCATGAGCGGTTTCGGTCCGGTGACGCAAATCTATATCGGCGGTAAAACCTCGAGGCTGATGCGTAATCTGACTATCGATGATATTACCGTCACGCGCGCTAACTATGGCATTTTGCGTCAGGGTTATCATAACCGAATGGACGGCGTAAAGATCACGAACAGCCGTTTTAGCGATTTACAGGGTGATGCTATCGAGTGGAATGTAGCGATAAATGACAGCAACATCCTCATTTCTGACCATGTCATTGAACGTATCAACTGTACCAACGGCAACGTGAACTGGGGCATCGGCATCGGTCTGGCGGGGAGTACCTATGACAATACCTATCCTGATGAACTGGCGGTAAAAAACTTTGTGGTAGCGAATATCACCGGTACCGACTGCCGACAGCTAGTCCATGTAGAGAACGGCAAACACTTTATTATTCGTAATATTACCGCGCGAAATATCACCCCGGATTTCAGTAAGAAAGCGGGCATTGATAATGCGACGGTCGCTATTTACGGATGTGATAATTTCGTAATTGATAATATCAATATGGAGAATAGCGCAGGTATGCTCATTGGTTACGGCGTAATCAAAGGGCGTTATTTATCCATTCCACAAAACTTTAAGTTAAATAATATTCATCTGGATAATACGAAACGTGAATACAAATTGCGCGGTATTCAGATCTCCTCTGGTAATGCGACTTCATTTGTGGCGATCACCAACGTGGAAATGAAGCATGCCACGCTTGAGTTGCATAACCAACCACAGCACCTTTTTTTACGTAACATCAGGGTGATGCAGCAATCCGCGACGGGACCCGCACTCAAGATGCACTTCGATCTCCGTCAGGATGTGCGCGGCAAGTTTATGGCTAAACAGGACACATTACTCTCGCTGGCGAATGTTCAAGCGGTAAACGAAACCGGGCAAACCTCAGTTGACATCGACCGGGTAAACCATCAGGTGGTGAATGTCGAAGCGGTGAATTTTCGACTCCCGGGGGAGGAGAGGTAACCTCACTATAATCTTACTGGATATCATTGGCTAAAAGATTATAATCACACAATTACTGTTAAAGCTGGGACTGGGCAGCATTGACTACTCAGGGAAGACGCTCATCTTTATCATATGTTTCTTGTGTTACGAACAGACAAAGTGATTTATGAACGATAAAGTTTTGCTCATCGGTGCCTCTGGATTTGTGGGGACCAGACTCCTGGAGACGACTGTTGCGGATTTTGATATTAAGAATCTGGATAAACAGCAGAGTCATTTCTATCCGCAAATCACGCAAATTGGCGATGTTCGCGATCAACAAACTCTGGATCAGGCGCTTTCAGGCTATGACACAGTCGTTTTGTTAGCGGCTGAACACCGTGATGATGTCAGTCCTACTTCACTCTACTATGATGTGAATGTTCAGGGGACACGCAATGTATTGGCTGCTATGGAAAAAAATGATGTTAAAAACATTATTTTCACTAGCTCTGTTGCGGTCTATGGCCTGAACAAGATCAACCCTGATGAAAATCATCCTCACGATCCCTTCAACCACTATGGTAAAAGCAAGTGGCAAGCGGAAGAGGTCCTGCGTGAGTGGCATGCTAAAGCTCCAGATGAACGTTCGCTGACCATTATCCGCCCGACGGTTATCTTTGGCGAGCGCAACCGCGGCAACGTTTATAATCTGCTGAAGCAGATAGCTGGCGGTAAGTTTATGATGGTTGGAGCTGGTACGAATTATAAATCAATGGCTTATGTAGGCAATATTGTTGAGTTTATCAAGTATAAACTGAAGAATGTGACTGCTGGTTATGAGGTTTATAATTACGTTGACAAACCTGATCTCAATATGAATCAACTGGTTACAGAAGTTGAACAGAGCTTAAGTAAAAAAATCCCCTCAGCACACTTACCTTACGCTTTAGGCATGTTAGGTGGTTATTGCTTTGATATTCTGGGAAAAGTGACAGGCAAAAAATATGCCGTCAGCTCTGTGCGCGTGAAGAAGTTCTGTGCCACAACACAGTTTGATGCAACAAAAGTCCATTCCTCTGGTTTTGTCGCTCCTTACACATTGTCCCAGGGACTGGATCGCACTTTAAAATACGAATTTTTGCACGATAAGAAAGATGACATTACGTTTGTCTCTGAGTGATTGGTGTTTGTAGAGTGTCCGAGGCTTAGTTAACTACGATTTTTCGGAAATGTTATAAAATTGACGAGATTAGCTCGTTTCCGAAGAATCCGAGTTCACCTCGGTGCTGGTGAAGTGTAGAGTTTGCATTCGGTTTACCTTAACCCAGTTATTTCGTGTTAAGGATGGAGCCAGCAATACTGGCTAACGTACGGCTAAAGTCTATACTTTATCAGCCGTTAAGAGGTAGGAGAGAGAATGACTAATTTGAAAGCAGTTATCCCGGTAGCGGGCCTGGGGATGCATATGTTGCCAGCCACGAAGGCAATCCCTAAAGAGATGCTACCGATCGTAGACAAGCCGATGATTCAATACATTGTCGACGAAGTTGTAGCTGCAGGTATCAAAGAAATTGTTCTGGTGACTCATGCGTCTAAGAACGCGGTTGAGAACCACTTCGACACCTCTTACGAACTCGAATCGCTGCTTGAGCAGCGTGTTAAGCGTCAGCTATTAGCCGAGGTTCAGTCTATTTGTCCTCCCGGCGTGACTATTATGAACGTTCGTCAGGCACAGCTGCTCGGTCTGGGTCATTCCATTCTTTGTGCTCGCCCAATTGTTGGGGACAACCCGTTCGTCGTGGTGCTTCCTGATGTTGTTCTTGATACCGCGAGTGCGGACCCTCTGCGTTACAACCTGGCTGCCATGGTTGCCCGCTTCAATGAAACCGGGCGTAGTCAGGTACTGGCTAAACGCATGGAAGGCGATCTGTCCGAGTACTCTGTTATTCAGACCAAAGAGCCTTTAGACAACGAAGGTAAAGTCAGCCGCATCGTTGAGTTCATTGAAAAACCAGACCAGCCGCAAACACTTGATTCCGATCTGATGGCAGTAGGGCGCTATGTGCTGTCTGCTGATATCTGGGCAGATCTGGAAAAAACTGCTCCAGGGGCTTGGGGACGTATTCAGTTGACGGATGCCATTGCAGAACTGGCGAAAAAACAGTCTGTAGATGCTATGCTGATGACCGGCGACAGCTACGACTGCGGTAAAAAAATGGGCTATATGCAGGCGTTCGTGAAGTACGGGCTGCGGAATTTGAAAGAAGGGGCTAAGTTCCGCAAGAGCATTGAGAAGCTACTTAGCGAGTAGAGATTTACAGTTCTTCGTGACGGTAAGCCAGAAAAATAGCGGCAGCTAACATTCCAAAGCCTATGATTTATGCAGCGGAGTGTTACTGTCGTTTTTCATATGAAAAATAAAGAATTACAACAAGTTAACCTACTAAATTTAATCTGTTTTTTGTTGTTTTTTTCCTTGTTTCTGGCTGAATTTGGTAAGACAATTAGCATTTACATTTATTAGAGCTTTGCGATAGCAAACGAAGCAAATTACATCTTAGACATTTAAGTAGTGCACTGGTAGCTGTTAAGCCAGGGGCGGTAGCTTTTTTTTATTTAATAAAGGTCAGTAATTACTCTGCGAGAAAAAATATATGAATGTCACAATTGAGAGAGTGTCAGAGGGATTGCTTAAAAAAATAATCCCATTCTATAAAACAGCCTATGACTCAGAAAATAGGATATTTAATAGTGAATATTTACCATGGCTGTTATATAAAAACCCACATGGAGAGGGAGTAAGTGTAAATATAAAATTAAACGGGGAAATAATATCTAATATGTTCCTCATTCCTATAAATATGATAAAAAATGGGGGCGACAGGAAGGGATATTATGTTGTAGATGTGCTTTCTCACCCGCTACATCGAGATAAAAATCTATTTGTCAAAATGATTCGAGTGACAGTTGAAAAAATCAAAAGTGAAAGAGCTATTTTAATCGGCCATCCAAATAGTAATGCTTTACCAGGCTGGCGCCGTACTAAAATGAATTTTATGCCACCATTGCAGTCATATTTAACAAAACCGAATTGGAAGCTTACTATAAAAAATATAAAAGCAAATAGAGAGTTGGTTTCATCATCAACTATAGGTAAAGAAATAGATAATATAATCGGGAATAGTAGAAATCTTATTATTAATGCCGATGCGCAATTTATTAATTGGCGTTATATAGATCACCCTTGCAAAAAATATAAAGTTACTTTTGTCTATAAAAATAATTCAATGATAGGTCTCAAGGTATCATTTAAATACATGGGTTTTATAGACCGGATTGTTCATTATTTAGTTGAAAGTGGTTGTGAAAAAGAAGTGTTAAGTTCACAAATTACCCCTCAAATTATTTCATTTTCTGGGGCGGTGGGCGTAAAGGAATATAATGATGCTTTCTTTAAAAATAAAATAGGAGGGAAAATAAATTTTTTCTTTACGGATTCTGCTTCAGAATCAGATGTTGGGGATTTTATAACGTTTGCAGCTAGTGATAATTAATCAGAAATGAAGGGTTGTGATGACTAGTTTATTATATAAATTATTTGGACAGGATATTTGGCGTATCGGTTTAGTCAAACTTGACGGTGAAATAAACAATCTTTTGTGGGAGGGCGTGAACTGGCTAGATATACACGGGGGAAGTGATTACGAGGCTGATCCTTTTATTTTTATGTTAGGGAGTAAGTATTATATAGCTTATGAAATATTTAATTACTGCAAAGGTAATGCAAAAATTGAATGTATTGATCTTTCAGGAAAACATTACAATTTCTTTGATGATGTAAACTGTAAACATGGACATAAATCTTTTCCGTTTATTTTTTATGACAATGATTGCTTATATTGCCTACCAGAAACTGCTGATATGCATGCTCTTGAGTTATATAAGTTTGATATTAATAAAAATAAATTTATATTTCACTGTGACTTAATGAAAGATGTAAGGAAAGTGGATTCATTTATATATAAAAAAAATAGCACCTATTTTTTATTTACATCAGAGATTACATCACCTCAGCGCTTGGAATTATTTTTCTCCGAAGACATTGAAGGTCCATATGTGTTACACCCAAGTTCACCTATTGCTGATAACAGCGCATTTGGAAGAAATGGTGGAGGTATTATAAATATTGACTCATCCTTATATAGAGTAGCGCAAAATTGTAGTACTACCTATGGCGGCGGATTGAATTTAATGAAGATTGATGTTTTTGATGAGCTAAATTATAAAGAGACGTTAGCGAGTGAAATTTTGCCTATTAGTCCATATAAAGATGGAATCCATACGTTTTCTAGATGTAATGAGTATATAGTAATTGATGGGAAAGTTTCGATATATAGGTTATCAAATCTATTTCGCAAGTCTATGTATAAATTACTTAAGCTCTTGAAAGTTGAGCTATGATTATATATTTTTCCATAATAGAAAATACCACATGAATCTATTTATTAAAAATTCAGTTGCAGTATTACTTATGCAGGGATTGAATTATGTTATTCCACTTATTTCATTGCCGTATCTAACAAGAGTATTGGGTGTATATGATTATGGTATCTTAAGTACTATACTTACGGTTGGTAGTTATCTTGTACTTTGTATTGACTTTGGTTTTAACCTTAGTGCCACTAGAAAAATTTCAGCCAATAAAAATAATAAAAAAATAATTGAAGAAATATATTGGAATGTGATTCTAGCTAAGTTAATTATTTTAATCGCTGTTACAATAGTAATGTTTGTATTGATTTTTTTTATAGGTCTATTCAGAGAGGTAAGTATATATTTTTTATATATAATTCCTCAGTTGGTTGGTGCGGTTATCTTTCCGTTGTGGCTTTTCCAAGGAGTTGAGCGACTTTATTTAATTTCCTTTTTTTCGGTTTTTTCAAAACTGCTGGCTCTTCCTCTGTTATTTATATTTGTTACAGCGGCAGATAAGTTACATTTTGCGATAATAATATTAAGCCTTCCATCTTTAGTCTCTGGTATCATTAGTTTGTTTTTTATAAGAGATATAGGGATTAATATACTTAAGCCTGTATTCAACTTCCAGTTCATTAAAAAATTAGTTTTAGAATCTTCACCTTTATTTTTTGGTACAGTGGCAATAAGTTTCTATACAGCTTGCACACCCTTAATTTTATCATTTGTTAGTACGTTTACTGAAGTTGGGTATTATAGCGCAGCGGATAAACTTAGAATGGCTATTATCGGCATTTTCTTGATATTAGGGCAAGTTATTTATCCACGGGCAAATTATTTAATGGCGTATAATAAAATAAAATATTATGCCTTTATGCGAAGATTGATAACTTGGCAAATATCAGTTTGTCTATTTGCTTCAGTAATATTTTACTTTATTATGCCTCTGTTAGCGCCACTTATATTAGGTGCGGAATTCAATAATCTTCATTTAATAATGAGAATAATGGCCCCAATGATTATATTAATACCCTTATCGGTTATTCTTTCTAATTGCCTTCTTTTACCTATGAATGATAATTTTACATTCGCAATGGCTCCATTTATTACAGCGGCATTACATTGTACATATGCAATTTTTCTCAGTAAATTATATGGCGCATTAGGGGCTAGCGTGGCAGTGTTGATAACTGAAGTAATTAGTTTAATGATATTGGTGTTTGTTTGTTATAAACGGAAATATCTACATATGATATTTGGAAATTCTGATGGGTAATTATATGGATTATAAAATTTATGTTGTTTCATTACAAAATGAAATAAAAAGAAGAGAGATTATAACTTCTCGGTTAAAAAGTCTGAGATTAGATTATGAATTTGTCAATGCAGTAGATCTACGTAATAAAAGTCATAGGGATCTTGAAGATATAAAACAAGGATATGAAATAAAATCATTGCGAGATATAACGCCAGGTGAATTAGGATGTTCTTTAAGTCATAAGGAAGTATATAAAAGAATAATAAAAGATGATGTGAAATGCGGTATTGTTTTAGAAGATGATGCAATTCTGACTAGTGGCTTTGAAAAACATATAATAGATATTATGAAATTAAATATTTCAGACGATATCGTTATACTAGGATACTCAAAACTATCTGAGAGTGATCAATATTTATTCTACAAAAAGGAACCTATAAAAGTTAAGCATAGAGTGTCCAACTGTAATCTGGGAAAAGTATGGAAAGATTGGTCATGCGGAACAGTTGGCTATCTTATTACAAAGGAAGGTGTGAAAAAAATGATAAGTAAAAACATATTATCTATAGCTGACGATTGGTCCATGCATAAAAATAATTGTGACATAACAATACTCCATTGCCGTCCTTGCATTGTTTTTGAAGATTTTGTTAATATCCCGAGTAGTATAGAATGCGAAAGAAAGGATTACATGAAAAAAAATAATGTGGTTAAGGATATAGCAAGAGTAATAAGAGGTATAATTAGACACATCATGATGTTTTTTATGCGGTAAAAATATGAATAAAACCTTATGTTATTTTATTATTGGACTGCTTTTATGTCTTTTTATCTATAAACCCCCCTTCGACCTTACTGTTCTCAATGCACTGATTATACATTTTTTTGCATTCGTGGCATTATTTGTAATTATTAAACAGGGAGTATATCGAAACGTATTTTATTGTATGTGCGCATTAATAATACCACTTCTATTTTTAACTGTTACTAGCGGTATAGTTGCTGCGTATCCAATGGCAGTAGCTGTAGTGGCAATGTTAGCACTTTCTAATAGTAAATATACGAGACCTATACAACAAGATGATTTTTTTAGCATTCTAGCTTTGTTGATCCTGATTTGTTCTTTTTGGAGTTTATACGAATCACATACTGGAAGATATTCCCTTTTAAATGGAGATCCCAACTATACTAGTTAAATTTTATTAACCATTAATTTGTTAATGTTAAAAATAGTAAAATCTAAAATTTTAAAAAACATAATTTATATGACTATACTTTTTTCGGTGCTTATTACTGGTTCAAGGACTGCTGTATTAGCGCTTCTTGCATATTGTATAGCGTCAAAAATAAAGAGCAAATTTTCTTTCTTTTTAGTGTTGTTGTTTATGTCAGTAACAATACAGTATGTCGCAGCATATATATTGCCTAATCTCTTAACTTATTTTAATTTTGGCCACATTCGCTATCTCAATTTAGATGACCCCAGTAACATAGAAAGGACGATGATTTATAAAGATGCTGTGGATTTCATATTCAATAGAATGGACTATTTTTGGATCAATGGAACTACAGATTATTTTAGTATGAATCCTGACGCTACTAATATACCACATAATTGGTTTGTACAGAGCATATTAGGATTTGGTTTTACATATACTATTATTTACACTCTGGTTTTAATTTTGGTTGTGAGAAAAATTCATTTCGTAAACTATTATTTATATCCTTTTATCTGTTTTTTTATCGTGTATAGTGCTTTTTTAAGTTATTATTCCTTAACTACTCCTCTATTGTTCATCACAACAATTATGTTGATTTTAAATGAAAGATGGAAATTAAAATGAAAATAGCATATGTTATTACAGGGCTGGGACTTGGTGGGGCAGAAATACAGGTTTGCAATTTAGCGGACCAAATGGTGGAAAATGGTCATGAAGTAGTCATCATATCTTTGACTGGTAATGCGATAATAAGCCCACTGAATAATGTCAAGGTGATTGAATTAGGAATGACAAAAGGCTTGTTTAGTGTCGTTGCTACTTTATTTAAAATGCGAAATTTTCTTGTAAATGTAGATGTTGTTCATTCTCATATGTTTCATGCAAATATTTTTTCAAGACTGCTTAAACTTTTTTTCAAAATACCTCCTCTTATTTGTAGTGCTCATAGTAGTAACGAGGGAGGTCGCGCACGTATGTTTGTTTATAGAATTACTGATTTTTTATCTGATCTTAATACTAATGTTAGCCAATCAGCCCTTAATTCATTTATTGAATTAAGGGCTATGCGCAGAGATAATTCTAAAGTAGTTCATAATGCCATTAATCATGAGATATTTTCAAAAGACATCTCAGTCAGAGATAAGTTGCGTAAAGAATTAGGCATCGAAAGTGATTTTGTTTTTATTACTGTTGGAAGGCTTGAGCCTGAAAAAAATCATAAACTATTGCTTGAGGCATTTCATAAAGTCAGTCAGCAAGTTAATTGTGCAAAATTATTAATAGTTGGTAATGGTTCTTGTCGTGAAGAGTTGATGAACATTATTAGAGAGAAAAACCTTAATAACAAAGTTATCATGTTAGGAGCTTTAAGTAATGTAAGTGACTATTTGAATGCTGCTGATGCTTTTGTTTTGTCATCTATATATGAAGGCTTCGGAATGGCACTTGCTGAAGCTATGTCATGCGAAAAAATAGTTTTGTCTACAAGTTGTGGTGGGGTTGAATCTATAGTTCGTTACTCATCTGATATTGTAAGTAATAATTGTGATGAACTGGCTGACAAAATGTTTGAATTAACAAAGAGTTCGGTGTCAGAGCGATGTGAAATTGGAAAAAATAATAGACTATATATTATTGAAAATTTTTCTTTTGACTCTATTGTTTCATCATGGTTAAAATTTTATAGCGGGCTTATTAAATGAAGAATATTGTATTTGTTGTGACTAAAGCAGAAATTGGTGGTGCACAGAAATGGATACTTGAACAAACAAGCATATTGAAAAATGAGTATAATGTATTTATTGTAACTAGCTCCGAAGGTTGGTTAACTGAACATTTCGATAAACAGAAGATTTTTCTAATACCTTCGCTTATTTCATTATTTAGTATTCGTGGCTTAATTCAGTTCTCTGCATTTTTAAAATATATTTCTGCTGATATCGTAGTTAGTAGTTCTGCTAACGCAGGATTATTAGCGAGGATGTCTAAGTTGTTTTATCGACATAGATCAATTTATGTATCACATGGCTGGTCATGTATTTATAATGGAGGGAGATTTAAAAAGATATATTGTTTTATTGAAAAAATACTATCTTACATGACAGATGTGATTCTATGTGTTTCAGAAATGGATAAAATAAATGCCATTAATGTCATAGGTATTCCAGAACAGAAAATAAGAGTTATAAAAAATGCTGTATTGCCCATAGAGTCTAACAAAGTAAATAATGCAGAAAAAGATGTTTTTAAAGTTCTTTACTTAGGAAGAATGTGTCATCCGAAACGGCCTGAATTATTAGCTAAGGTTGTAAATGGTAATCCTAGGTATGAGGCGCATTTTTTCGGAGATGGAGAATATCTTGATCATCTTAAAGATGAGTATAAAACATCAAAAAATATTATTTTCCATGGTTCTGTTTACAATTTTAATGATTTTAACAATTATGATATTTTCGTTTTAGCTTCTGATAGTGAAGGATTACCTATGTCGGCAATTGAAGCTGGCGTGGCAGGAACACCATTATTACTCAGCAATGTAGGGGGATGTAGTGAACTTATCTATTTTGAACCATCAACTAAATGCCATAATGGACGAACTTTTTTAAACAATGTGCAATCGCTGCAAACTGAATTGGATGAAATTTCATCCAATTTTCTTGGTTATGCTTTATCTGCTCAAGCACTTAAATTTAAATTTGATTTGAATCTAAGAGGAAATGAATACATTGACTTATATAATAACTCACTTGACTGATGGTTGGTTATATATTTCTTAATTTTAACAATCCCGTTTAAATACGACTGTATAGTATGAAAATTTAATGTTTTAGTTATAATGCATGATTTTTTTGTGTTTTTTTTGTTGATGCTCAAAAGGAAGTGGTTTTTTAATGTCAGCAAACCTTGAATCTATTTTAGATATGTTTTTGAAAAAGTAGCATTACATAAATTAAATTTATGCGTTAATATATACGGCACGATATTGACCTGTGTTATGATTCGCAGTACCACACCTGACAGGAGTATGTAATGTCCAAGCAACAGATCGGCGTAGTCGGTATGGCAGTGATGGGGCGCAACCTGGCGCTCAACATCGAAAGCCGTGGTTATACCGTCTCCATCTTCAACCGCTCCCGCGAGAAAACTGAAGAAGTTGTTGCCGAGAATCCGGGTAAGAAACTGGTTCCTTATTACACGGTGAAAGAGTTCGTCGAGTCTCTTGAAACCCCACGTCGTATCCTGTTAATGGTGAAAGCGGGTGCTGGCACCGATGCTGCCATCGATTCCCTGAAGCCGTATCTGGATAAAGGCGACATCATCATTGATGGCGGTAACACCTTCTTCCAGGACACTATCCGTCGTAACCGTGAACTGTCCGCCGAAGGCTTTAACTTCATCGGTACTGGTGTTTCCGGCGGTGAAGAGGGTGCCTTGAAAGGTCCTTCTATCATGCCTGGCGGCCAGAAAGAAGCGTATGAGTTGGTTGCACCGATCCTTACTAAGATTGCTGCAGTAGCTGAAGATGGTGAACCGTGCGTAACCTATATTGGTGCTGACGGCGCAGGTCACTACGTGAAGATGGTGCACAACGGTATCGAATATGGCGATATGCAGCTGATTGCTGAAGCCTATTCCCTGTTGAAAGGCGGTCTGAACCTGTCTAACGAAGAGCTGGCTACTACTTTTACCGAGTGGAATGAAGGTGAGTTGAGCAGCTACCTGATTGACATCACCAAAGACATCTTCACCAAAAAAGATGAAGAGGGTAAATACCTGGTTGATGTGATTCTGGATGAAGCCGCGAACAAAGGCACCGGTAAATGGACCAGCCAGAGCTCTCTGGATCTGGGGGAACCGCTGTCTCTGATCACTGAGTCCGTGTTTGCGCGTTACATCTCTTCTCTGAAAGACCAGCGTGTTGCGGCATCTAAAGTACTTTCTGGTCCGCAGGCTAAGCTGGCGGGCGATAAAGCTGAGTTCGTTGAGAAAGTGCGCCGTGCGCTGTACCTGGGCAAAATCGTCTCCTATGCACAAGGTTTCTCTCAACTGCGTGCCGCGTCTGACGAATACAACTGGGATCTGAACTACGGTGAAATCGCGAAGATCTTCCGTGCTGGCTGTATCATTCGTGCACAGTTCCTGCAGAAAATCACCGACGCCTATGCTGATAACAAAGGTATCGCAAACCTGCTATTGGCGCCGTACTTCAAAAATATCGCTGATGAATATCAGCAAGCGCTGCGTGATGTAGTGGCTTACGCTGTGCAGAACGGTATTCCGGTTCCGACTTTCTCTGCAGCGGTAGCGTACTATGACAGCTACCGTTCTGCGGTACTGCCGGCTAACCTGATCCAGGCCCAGCGTGACTACTTTGGCGCACATACGTATAAACGCACTGATAAAGAAGGTGTATTCCACACCGAATGGATGGAGTAAGTCTTCTGACGTGAACTGGCCCGGTTTTTTGACCGGGCTTTTTTTTATCTCAAATTTTATTGATTTAAGTTGATTGCTTAATCTTTACTTAATATTTCTAGCGTACTCTGATAAAGAAAATCTGAATTGTTTTAACTTTCGTTGACCTAATATTCAAAAAAACGTTAAAACATTACCCTCTTATCAAGATGTACGACATCATGATTAAATATTAAGATAATACTGAGAGCATGAAATGAAAATTACCATTTCTGGTACTGGGTATGTTGGTCTGTCAAATAGTCTTCTTATCGCCCAACATCATGAGGTCATTGCTCTGGACATTGTTCCTTCACGTGTCGAGATGCTAAATAATCGGATATCTCCGATAGTTGATCAAGAAATTGAACAGTTTCTGCAATTAAAAGATATAAAATTCGAAGCTACACTAGACAAACACTACGCTTATCAGAGCGCAGAATTTGTCATTATTGCAACCCCAACAGATTACGATCCTAAAACTAATTACTTTGATACTAGCAGCGTCGAGTCAGTCATACTGGATGTTATTGAAATAAATCCAGATGCCTTAATGATAATAAAATCGACAGTTCCTGTCGGTTTTACTCAATCAATGCGTCAAAAATATAGCTCAGACAATATCATCTTTTCCCCCGAATTCCTGCGTGAGGGTAAAGCGCTATACGACAACCTGCATCCGTCTCGTATCGTTATTGGTGAACGTTCCGAACGCGCCGAGCATTTTGCCGCGTTGCTGCAGGAAGGCGCGGTGAAAAAGGACATCCCAACGTTATTTACCGACTCGACTGAAGCGGAAGCAATCAAACTTTTTGCTAATACTTATCTGGCGTTACGCGTGGCCTATTTTAATGAACTGGATAGCTATGCAGAAAGCCTTGGTCTGAACTCACGCCAGATTATCGAAGGGGTGTGTCTGGATCCGCGTATCGGTAATCATTACAACAACCCGTCATTTGGTTATGGTGGCTATTGCCTGCCGAAAGATACTAAGCAGTTGCTGGCAAACTATGCTTCTGTGCCGAATAATATCATTGGCGCGATTGTCGATGCCAACCGCACGCGCAAAGACTTTATTGCAGACTCTATTCTTGCGCGTAAACCTAAAGTGGTTGGCGTGTATCGTTTGATCATGAAAAGTGGCTCCGATAATTTCCGAGCATCCTCTATTCAGGGAATCATGAAGCGCATAAAAGCCAAGGGGGTTACCGTAATTATTTATGAGCCCGTCATCGAGGAAGATGAATTTTTCCACTCTCGGGTGGTTCGTGATCTTAATGCGTTCAAAAATGAAGCAGATATTATTATTTCTAACCGCATGGTGTCAGAATTAGCTGATGTCGCCGATAAAGTATATACCCGCGATTTGTTTGGTAGTGATTAATCTCATCTCCATAAAAAAGGCCTTATAAAAGGCCTTTTTGTTTTAATCAGGTCAGTGATTAAACTTTGTAGCAATCACGGTGCCAGTAAACAAAGTTCTTAACCACAACTTTAACTGTTGTTTCAGACGCAAAAACAATAATATCACTACTGTGCTTTAGTCTCTGCGCTGGTTTCCAGTACATCGCCAGGTTGTAGCGGTAGCATATTTTTCGTAGCTTCAATGCCCAGTGCATCTTCAAGGGCTTGGATGTAGTCCATTAACTCAACCGGTGAGCTATTACCGATATTGTAAACCCGATATGGTGCAATGCTGGCCGCTGGTGTTCCTGTTTCAACGGTCCACTGCTCGTCTGCTTGCGAAATGACATCCTGCAGGCGAATGACTGCTTCGGCGATATCATCAATATAGGTGAAATCACGCTTCATTTTGTTGTAGTTAAAAACGTCAATACTTTTCCCTTCCAGCATCGCTTTGGTGAACTTGAACAGCACCATATCCGGGCGACCCCAAGGGCCGTACACGGTAAAGAAACTTAGGCCGGTGGTGGGCAATCCATACAAATGGGAATAAGTATGGGCCATCAGTTCGTTGGCTTTTTTAGGTTACCGCATACAGAGATACGGGGTGATCGACGGAATCAGCCGTAGATAAAGGCATTTTGCGATTCAGGCCATATATCGGACAGGAGGATGCATAGAGTAAATACTGAATTTTGTTATGGCGACAACCTCCCAGTATGTTTAGAAATCCTGTGAGATTTGAGTCTGCATATGCATCGGGGGGCGAGTGAATAACGTACGGAAGCGTTAGGCATGTCCCTTGACCACTATTTAACCTGTCGTTCGATATTTTGCTCAGAGTAGGAACCCAGAGTATTGACTCTTTTAGTAAACTACTTCTTTTTTTAGTGGTGATTAAGGGTAATGACTCCAACTTATTGATAGTGTTTTATGTTCAGATAATGCCCGATGACTTTGTCATGCAGCTCCACCGATTTTGAGAACGACAGCGACTTCCGTCCCAGCCGTGCCAGGTGCTGCCTCAGATTCAGGTTATGCCGCTCAATTCGCTGCGTATATCGCTTGCTGATTACGTGCAGCTTTCCCTTCAGGCGGGATTCATACAGCGGCCAGCCATCCGTCATCCATATCACCACGTCAAAGGGTGACAGCAGGCTCATAAGACGCCCCAGCGTCGCCATAGTGCGTTCACCGAATACGTGCGCAACAACCGTCTTCCGGAGCCTGTCATACGCGTAAAACAGCCAGCGCTGGCGCGATTTAGCCCCGACGTATCCCCACTGTTCGTCCATTTCCGCGCAGACGATGACGTCACTGCCCGGCTGTATGCGCGAGGTTACCGACTGCGGCCTGAGTTTTTTAAATGGCGGAAAATCGTGTTGAGGCCAACGCCCATAATGCGGGCGGTTGCCCGGCATCCAACGCCATTCATGGCCATATCAATGATTTTCTGGTGCGTACCGGGTTGAGAAGCGGTGTAAGTGAACTGCAGTTGCCATGTTTTACGGCAGTGAGAGCAGAGATAGCGCTGATGTCCGGCAGTGCTTTTGCCGTTACGCACCACCCCGTCAGTAGCTGAACAGGAGGGACAGCTGATAGAAACAGAAGCCACTGGAGCACCTCAAAAACACCATCATACACTAAATCAGTAAGTTGGCAGCATCACCTGATTAAGATGCCAATTAAAATCACATAAATAATCTGTTTTTTTTATCAATAATCCTATGGCATTACACATATTTATGACTAAACTAATGCCAGTTTTAGTCTTTCCTCATTTAGGATATCTATGTCTGTGAGTGATAATAACGTATCCGGGCGCAGTAACGATCCGGAGCAGATTGATCTGATTGATTTATTGATGCAGCTGTGGCGTGGGAAATTGACGATTATTGTTGCTATCGTTATTGCTATTGCCTGTGCTGTCGGTTATTTAGTGGTTGCTAAGGAGAAATGGACCTCTACAGCAATTATCACTCAACCGGATGTTGGACAGATTGCCACGTATAACAACGCACTTAATGTGTTGTATGGTGCCAGCGCGCCTAAGGTGACTGAACTTCAGACCAACGTTATTGGTCGTTTCAGTACCTCTTTCTCTGCATTGGCGGAAACGCTGGATAATCAGGAAAAACCGGAAAAACTGTCGATTGAGCAGTCTGTAAAAGGCCAACAACTGCCGTTAGCGGTTTCTTATGTTGGTGCTTCCCCAGAAGAAGCTCAGCGTCAACTCGCCGAATACATTCAACAAACAGATGAAAAGGTTGCCAAAGAGCTGGAGCTGGACCTCGCAGATAATATCAAATTGCAAACAGCCACGCTGCAGGACTCTCTGAAAACTCAGGAAGTGGTTGCTCAGGAGCAAAAGGATTTGCGTATCAAGCAAATCCAGGAAGCTTTGCGTTATGCAGAACAGGCTGGGGTGGTGAAGCCACAAATTCAGCAAACTCAGGATGTCACGCAGGACAGTATGCTACTGCTGGGCAGTGATGCACTGAAATCAATGATTGAACACGAAGCGACTCGTCCCTTGATCTTCTCTGGTAATTACTACCAGACCAAGCAAAACCTACTGGACATTGAGGCGTTAAATCTTGAAAAGGCAAAACTGCACTCCTACCGCTATGTGTTGAAACCAACGTTACCGATTCGTCGTGACAGTCCGAAAAAAGCAATCACCCTGGTGCTGGCGGTTCTGCTCGGCGGGATGATTGGTGCCGGGATCGTGCTGGGGCAAAATGCGCTGCGCGGTTACAAAGCCAAAGCACAGTAATCCTAAAGCAGTTTTATTCTGACAACAAAAAACCGGGCGAGCCCGGTTTTTTTACGTCTACAGATTACTGATGTCTTTTGCGTAAATTCTCAATCACCGTCGTCAGGTCGAGGTCCTGATCCTGCAGCAGAACCAGCAGGTGATACATCAGATCAGAGGCTTCATTGGTCAGTTCGAGACGATCGTTCACGGTTGCGGCCAGCGCGGTCTCTACGCCTTCTTCGCCTACCTTCTGGGCAATACGTTTAGTGCCGCTGGCATACAGTTTCGCGGTGTAGGAGCTTGCCGGGTCAGCGGTTTTACGTTCGGCCAGTAGTTGCTCCAGTTGATACAGGAACAGCCACTGGTGGCTGGCATCGCCAAAGCAGCTTGAGGTGCCTTTATGGCAGGTCGGGCCAATCGGGTTAACCAGCACCAGCAGGGTGTCGTTGTCGCAGTCAGGCGCGATGCTCACCACGTTCAGGAAGTGACCGGAGGTTTCTCCTTTGGTCCACAGACGCTGCTTGGTCCGCGAGAAAAAGGTCACTTTGCCGCTTTCAAGCGTTTTATCCAGTGCTTCCGGGTTCATATAACCCAGCATTAGTACCTCACCGGAAACCGCATGCTGCACGATGACTGGCATCAGTCCGTCGGTTTTTTCCCAGTCCAGCTCGCGGCATTGTTGCTTCGTTAACATATCCTGATCTCCACGCCCTGTGTTGCCAGGTACGCTTTTAATTCGCCAATATTAATAATTTGCTTGTGAAAGACGGAAGCGGCAAGCGCGCCGTCAACGTCGGCGTCCCGGAATGCTTCAAGGAAGTGTTCCATGGTGCCCGCGCCGCCGGAGGCAATCAGCGGTACATGGCAAACGTCGCGCACTTTTTTCAGTTGCTCCAGGTCATAACCGTTACGCACGCCGTCCTGGTTCATCATGTTCAGGACGATTTCACCCGCGCCGCGCTTCTGTACTTCCTGCACCCAGTCCAGCGTTTCCCACTGCGTGACGCGGGTACGGCTTTCATCCCCGGTATATTGATTAACATGATATTTGCCGGTTTCAGCGTCATACCAGGTATCAATACCCACCACGATGCACTGCACGCCGAAGCGGTCCGCCAGGCGGGTGATAAGCTCCGGTTCGGCCAGCGCCGGGGAGTTGATAGAGATTTTATCCGCCCCGAAGGAGAGGATGCGCGCCGCATCGTCGATGGATTTAATGCCACCGGCAACGCAGAACGGAATATCGATCACTTCCGCCACGCGAGATACCCAGCTTTTATCCACTACGCGGCCATCGCTGGAGGCGGTGATATCGTAGAACACCAGTTCATCTGCGCCTTCATCGGCATAGCGTTTTGCCAGCGGGACAATGTCGCCAATAATCTCGTGATTGCGAAACTGGACGCCTTTTACCACCTGCCCATCACGAACGTCCAGACAAGGAATTATGCGTTTTGCCAGCATTGAATGGCCTCCTCAACGGTGAACTTACCTTCCAGCAGGGCGCGTCCGACGATCACGCCGCGTACGCCGGTTCCACGCAGGGCTGCTACGTCCTCGATCCCGCCAATGCCGCCAGATGACTGGAATGCTACCTGCGGATATTTGGCGCACACTTCTTCATAAAGCGCGACGTTTGAGCCAGCCAGCGTGCCGTCGCGGGAGATATCGGTGCACAGCACGTGCTTCAGGCCGACGGGTAAATAGGTCTCAACCAGTTCTTCCAGAGAAACCCCGGAATCCTCCTGCCAGCCGCTAACCGCTACCTGTTTATTACCACGCTCGTCAATACGCACGTCCAGCGCCAGCACCAGCGCGTCGGCGCCAAAACGGGCAAACCAGCCCTTGACTACCTCGGGGGATTTTACTGCCGTCGAACCTACCACCACGCGCGCCACGCCTGCGTCAAGCAGCGCCGCAACGTCCGCTTCAGTACGCACGCCACCGCCAACCTGTACCGGAACATTGACACCAGCGACCAGCGTTTTAATCAGCGGGATCTGCCGCTGCGCCGGGTCTTTCGCGCCAGTTAAATCAACCAGGTGCAGTACTTCGGCACCCTGAGCTGCGTAATCCTGTAAACGGGGGAGAGGATCATTGCCATAATCACGTTGCGTTGCGTAATCGCCCTGATGAAGACGCACCACCGTGCCGTCGATTAAATCTAATGCCGGAATAATCATTACATCTCCAGAAAGTTTTTCAGCAACTGCGCCCCAGCCGCGCCCGAGCGTTCAGGGTGAAACTGCACGCCAAAGAAATTGTCCTTTTGTACTGCCGCGGTAAACGGTTCGCCGTAATGGCACTGGGCGATGGTCCACGGGTTCACCGGCATAGCATAGCTGTGTACAAAGTAGAAATACGCGCCATCTTCAATGCCCTGGAACAGACGATTTCCCGCCTGCGGATAGACGCGATTCCAGCCCATATGCGGCAGCGGCAGACCGAAATCGGTCATCTTCGGAACGTCCTGCTCAATAATGCCCAGCAGAGAGACACCGTTACTCTCTTCGCTGCGGCGGCCCAGCAGTTGCATGCCTAAGCAGATCCCCAGTACCGGTTGCGTACAGGCTTTAATCAGTTCAATCAGTTCACGCTCGTGCAACTGGTCCATAGCCGCCTGGGCAGTACCGACGCCCGGCAGAAACAGTTTATCGGCACGCAGCACCACGTCCGGGTCACGGTTGACAACCGGGTCGTATCCATGGCGTGCGACGGCGGATTTCACCGAGTGCAGGTTGGCGCAGCCGGTATCAAGGATCACCACGTTCATTACAGCACTCCTTTCGAGGAGGGCAGCGTATCGCCTTCTACGCGAATAGCCTGACGCAGCGTACGACCAAAGGCTTTAAACAGGCTCTCCACACGGTGGTGGTCATTTTTCCCTTTGGTTTTCAGGTGCAAGGTGACACCCATGGTGTAAGAGAGTGAACGGAAGAAGTGTTCAATCATCTCTGTGCTCAGATCGCCAACGCGCTGGTAGGTAAACTCCGCGCGGTATTCCAGGTGCGGACGCCCCGAGATATCCAGCGCGCAACGTGCCAGGCACTCGTCCATCGGCAGCACAAAACCAAAACGGTTGATACCGCGTTTATCGCCTAATGCCAGCTTTAAGGCTTCACCCAGCGCCAGACCGGTATCTTCAACGGTGTGGTGATCGTCAATATAAAGATCGCCCTTGACGGCAATCTCCATGCGAAAACCGCCGTGGGTGGCGATTTGATCCAGCATGTGGTCAAAGAAGCCAACGCCGGTATTGATTTTGCTACGGCCTTCGCGGTCCAGCCAGACTTTGACGTCAATCTGCGTCTCTTTGGTATTGCGCTCAACGTGCGCGTAGCGGTCTCGCTTGGTCAACTGCTCGCCGATCATCGCCCAGTTCAGGATGTCACGGTGGTAGCGTAATCCGCTAATGCCCATGTTTTCTGCGAGCTGAATATCGGTCGCCCGATCACCAATGACGTAGCTGTTTGCCATATCCATGGCCTGTTCAACCAGATACTGCTCAACCAGTTTCACTTTTGGCTTACGGCAATCACACGCGTCTGCTGGCAGGTGCGGGCAGATCAGCACCTCATCAAATGCTACGCCCTGAGAGGTGAAAATTTGCATCATCAGGTTATGCGGACCGTCAAAATCGGCCTGCGGGAAGCTCTGCGTACCGAGTCCATCCTGGTTAGTAATCATCACCAGTTTAAAGCCTGCTTTTTGCAGCTTCAGCAAAACGGGAACGACGTCCGGCTCGAAGGCGAGTTTGTCAAAGCGATCGACCTGAAAGTCACTTGGCGGTTCTGAAATCAGGGTTCCATCACGGTCAATAAAAAGATACTTCTGGCTCATACTTGCTCCGCACGTAAGGCGTCAATGACGCGCTGGCTCTCTTCGCGGGTTCCGACAGTAATTCGCAGGCAGCCGCTTAATGAAGGTTGTTTATTCTGATCTCGTAAGATAATGCCCTGATCCCACAAAGATTTAAATACGCTGCTTGATGCGGTGAAGCGCGCCAGAACATAGTTGGTTTCAGAGTCGAAAACCTGCTCTACACAGCGAATGGTTTTCAGGTTCTCCACCAGATACTGACGCTCTTGCAGGATCTGCTCTACGCGTTCGCGCATGGCGGAAATCCCTTGTGGCGTCAGCGCCTGGGCGGCAATATCCGCTACCGGGGTAGAAAGCGGGTAGGGGGCAATCACCTTTAACAGCAGATTGATAACCTCTTCATTCGCCAGCGTAAATCCGCAGCGTAAACCGGCGAGAGCAAACGCTTTGGACAGCGTACGTAATACTGCCAGATGCGGATACTCAGACAGCCAGCCTGCCAGCGTAGCCTGCGGACAAAACTCAATATAGGCCTCATCAGCGACCACGATGGCTTTACCCTGCGTCATTTCGAGCAGTGAACGTAGGTCCTGCGGATTTATCAGCTGGCCGGTTGGGTTATTGGGGCTGCATACGTAGACCACCTTCACGCCATCAAGCTTGTCCGCGATGCCTTGTAAATCCAGCTGCCAGTTATCCAGGGTCGGGACGGTGCGGCATTCAACGCCAATCGTTTCGGCGCTGACGCTGTACATGCCGTAAGTCGGCGGACAGTAGAGAATGGCATCTTTACCGGGTTCGCAAAAAGCGCGCACCAGCAGTTCGATCCCTTCATCTGCGCCGCGGCTGACCAGCACCTGCTCTGGTTTGACGCCAGCATACTGCGCGTAATTCTCAATTACGGCTTTCGGCTGACACTCCGGATAGCGGTTCAGCGTCTGCTGGCGTAGCTGGAACTCAACGGCGGTTGGGTACTCATTCGCGTTGAGCCACACGTCCCCGTTACCGCCAAGACGACGGGCAGACTGATAGGGCGTTAACTCGCGAACATTCTTACGGGCTAAATCAGTGACGCTGAGAAAGTTGTCAGTGCTCATGCTTGCTCCTTCAGGGCGTTAACGCGCAGGGTGACGGCATTTTTGTGGGCAGTCAGTCGTTCAGCCGCGGCCAGTGTTTCAATGGTGGAGGCCAGGGCAGAGAAACCTTGGGGAGTTAATTCCTGTACCGTCATCCGTTTCTGGAAATCAGCCAGCCCAAGGCTTGAGCAGGTTGCGGTATAGCCGTAGGTCGGAAGAACGTGGTTGGTGCCGGAAGCATAGTCACCAGCTGACTCAGGAGACCAGTCACCCAGGAATACCGAACCAGCGCTGGTGATATCGTCAACCAGTTCACGCGCGTTACGGGTCTGAATAATCAGGTGCTCCGGGCCGTAGGCGTTAGAGATGGCCACGCATTGCTCAAGATCTCTGGCGACGATCAGTCGACTGGCGGCGAGCGCCTGACGTGCGGTGTCGGCGCGGGAAAGCTCGGCAAGCTGGCGTTCAACGGCTTTGGCCACGCCTTCGGCAAGCGTAGCGTCTGGCGTCAGCAGGATAACCTGCGAGTCGGGGCCGTGTTCGGCCTGAGAAAGCAGATCAGAGGCAACAAAGTCAGGCGTCGCGCCGCTGTCGGCGATAACCAGCACTTCAGACGGGCCCGCAGGCATGTCGATAGCCGCGCCGTCAAGACGTTGGCTGACCTGACGTTTGGCTTCGGTCACATACGCATTGCCTGGCCCGAAGATTTTATCGACCTTAGGAATAGATTCGGTACCCAGCGCCAGCGCGGCAATGGCCTGCGCGCCGCCCACGTTGAACACCTCTTTTACGCCACACAGTTGCGCGGCGTAGAGGATTTCATCGGCAATCGGCGGCGGTGAGCAGAGCACCACTTTTTTGCAGCCGGCGATACGCGCCGGGGTCGCCAGCATTAATACGGTCGAGAAGAGCGGTGCCGATCCCCCTGGAATATACAGGCCTACGGAGGCGATAGGGCGAGTAATCTGCTGGCAGCGCACGCCAGGCTGAGTTTCAATATCCACTGGCGGCAGAATTTGCGCGGTGTGGAACGCATCAATATTACGCACCGCCGCCTGCATGGCTTGTTTCAGCTCGTCGCTCAGGCGGCTACTGGCTTGCTGAATTTCTTCTTCGGTGACGCGCAGCGCGCCGACCTCGGTTTTGTCAAACTTCGCACTGTATTCACGCAGCGCCCGGTCGCCGTTATTTTTGACGTTCTCAAGAATCTCGGCCACCGTGCGGCTGATGCTTTCAGAGGCGGATATCGCCGGGCGCATCAGCAGTTCGCGCTGCTGCTCGGGGCTACAGCTATTCCAGTCGATCAGGGTATTGAAGCTCATGGCTATCACTCCATCATCTTCTCAATCGGCAGCACCAGAATGGAGCTGGCGCCGAGCGCTTTCAGTTTTTCCATCGTTTCCCAGAACAGGGTTTCGCTGCTGACCATGTGCATGGCTACGCGCTGTTGGTCACCTGCCAGTGGCAGAATGGTAGGGCGCTCAGCGCCTGGCAGCAGGGCGATGACTTCGTCCAGACGTTCGCTCGGCGCGTGCATCATGATGTATTTTGATTCACGTGCCTGAATGACCCCCTGAATACGGGTCAGCAGTTTGTCGATCAGTTGTTGCTTGGCTTCGGCCATTTCGCCGTCGCGCTGAATCAGGCAGGCTTTAGAGCGGTAAATCACTTCCACTTCACGCAGACCGTTGGCTTCAAGCGTGGCTCCGGTTGACACCAGATCGCAAATCGCATCAGCCAGACCTGCGCGGGGAGCGACTTCTACAGAGCCGTTTAACAGACAGGATTTAAACGACACCCCTTTTTGATCAAGATAACGTTTAAGCAGGTGTGGGTAAGAGGTAGCGATACGCTTACCGTTCAGCGCTGCCGGGCCATCCCAGGCTTCATCAACCGGGGTAGCCAGCGAAAGACGGCAACCGCCGAAGTCCAGACGACGCAGGGTAAAATAGCGCGGATCTTCACCCTGTGCCCGGCGGTTGAGCAGTTCCTCTTCGAGAACGTTTTCCCCGATGATGCCGAGATCTACGACGCCGTCCATCACCAGACCCGGGATATCATCATCACGCACGCGCAGAATATCGATCGGCATATTCTCAGCCATCGCGATCAGGCGCTGGGTGTGAAGATTAATTTTAATGCCGCAACGGGCCAGCAATTCGCGTGAATCATCGCTTAAACGACCTGATTTCTGCATAGCTATGCGTAAACGGGTGTTATCTAACATTCTTTATTCCTCGTTATCCTGTCTGAATCAGTTTGGGTCACGCACAAAAAAAAGCCCCCGGAAGAAATCTTCCGGGGGCTTTCTCATACGCTCATGCACCGCTGGAAGATTTAAATGTCTCCCAGCACACATCGCCTGAAAGACTAGTCAGGATGATGGTGATGATGGTGTTTGAATTGAGCGCGTGTCATAAATTTTCTCGATGAATGTTTATTCATTTGATGTCTTTTAACCTAAACCACTTTAGCTACGGAAAGCAAGGGCTTTTTTTGATCATTAATTCATTTCATATTGATACTATGAATTGTCAGCCACTGTGGGCTAGCGTAGCCTTGCGTTATAGGCCAAAAGTCAGGAGAGAAGGCATGAAAAAGGTCGCAATTGTCGGTTTAGGTTGGTTAGGCATGCCGTTAGCTATGTCGCTGGCGGCGAGAGGCTGGCAGGTTACCGGCAGCAAAACCACATTGGATGGGGTGGAAGCGGCCCGCATGAGTGGTATAGAGAGCTACTCGCTGCGCCTGGAGCCTGAACTGGTCTGTGAGACAGACGATCTCGACGCACTGATGGACGCCGACGCGCTGGTTATTACGCTACCTGCGCGCCGTAGCGGTCCGGGGGAGACATTTTACCTGCAGGCTATGCAGCAGCTGGTCGACAGTGCGCTGGCGTACCGTATCCCGCGGATTATTTTTACCAGTTCGACGTCGGTCTATGGCGATGCACAAGGCATCGTGAAAGAAGGGACTCCGCGTAACCCGGTCACGGCAAGTGGTCGTGTTTTGAAAGAACTTGAAGACTGGTTGCACAATTTACCCGGCACTTCGGTGGATATTTTGCGCCTGGCCGGACTTGTCGGCCCGGGAAGACATCCCGGTCGTTTTTTCGCTGGCAAGACAGCGCCAGATGGACACCATGGCGTCAATCTGGTGCATCTGGATGATGTGGTTTCCGCCATCTCTTTGCTGCTGCAAGCGCCAAAAGGGGGACACATCTATAATATATGTGCGCCTATGCATCCGGCGCGCAATGTGTTCTATCCACAGATGGCCCGCCAGTTGGGGATGGAGCCGCCGGAATTTCGTGGCAATGAGGATAACGGTAAAGGTAAAGTCATTGATGGCAACCGTATTTGTAACGAGCTTGGGTTTGAGTACCAGTATCCTGACCCGCTGGTGATGCCGATGGAGTGACAGACCAGCAGAGTGCCGCTGATACCGCCAGGAGGCGAGTATGAAACCACTGCTGGACGTTCTTATCATCCTCGATGCGTTGGAAAAAGAGGGCAGTTTCGCAGCGGCGTCGGCAAAATTGTTTAAGACGCCGTCCGCGCTTAGCTACACCGTCCATAAGCTGGAAAGCGATCTTAATATTCAGCTACTCGATCGCAGCGGCCATCGGGCTAAGTTTACCCGTACCGGGCAGATGCTGCTGGAAAAGGGGCGGGAGGTGTTGCACACCGTCCGTGAACTCGAAAAGCAGGCGATTAAACTTCACGAAGGCTGGGAGAATGAACTGGTTATTGGCGTAGATGATACGTTTCCCTTTTCGCTGCTGGCCCCACTCATCGAATCTTTCTATCAACACCACAGTGTGACGCGCCTGAAATTTATCAATGGCGTGCTGGGCGGCTCCTGGGATGCCCTCACTCAGGGGCGGGCAGATATTATTGTCGGCGCCACGCATGAACCACCTGCCGCGAGCGAATTTGGCTTTGCGCAGCTAGGGGTTCTGGAGCAGGTGTTTGTGGTTGCGTCGCATCATCCGCTGGCGCAGGAACAGGAGCCGTTAAATCGTCGCACTATTCGGCGTTTTCGCGCGATTGTGGTGGGCGACAATGCACAGCATGCCAACGTCTCCGGCTCCCAGGTGCTTGACGATCAGGAAGCCATCACCGTTTTTGACTTCAAAACCAAGCTGGAACTGCAAATCAGTGGTCTGGGATGCGGCTATATTCCGCGCTATCTGGCGCAGCGATTTCTGGAGAGTGGCGCTCTGATTGAGAAAAAGGTGGTCGCACAAATTATCTTTGAACCCGTGTGGATAGGTTGGAATGAACAGACTGCCGGGTTGGCCAGTGCCTGGTGGCGGGATGAGATTTTAGCAAATAGTGCTATTGCGGGGGTGTATGTTAAAACGGCTGCTGATAAATCAATCAGTTAAGAAAAAATATTCTTTTGTAGTAGCTTCAATCTCTTGTTATTTCTCTCCAAATTAGTGCAAAATACGCCGCTTGCAAAAAATGACATTAACCGACGTTTTAATACGCGTCGGTTATTTTTTTGCATCAAACCAATCATTCATAAAAGAGGCCGGGCTTCGTACCGGATAGATACTTACTTAAAAATCGACAGTTGTTGTCGCTGAGGATTAACAAAAAATGGGGCAATTTTTTGCTTACGCGACGGTTTTCGCCGTAATGGGGGATAACCATGTCGCATAACGCTACTCCAAACACCTCTCGCGTGGAATTACGTAAAACGCTTACGCTGGTTCCGGTTGTCATGATGGGCCTTGCCTATATGCAGCCGATGACGCTGTTCGATACATTCGGTATCGTATCAGGAATGACCGATGGTCACGTCCCGACAGCTTACGCCTTTGCACTGATCGCCATCCTCTTTACCGCACTGAGCTACGGTAAACTGGTGCGTCGCTATCCGTCTGCAGGCTCTGCCTACACTTACGCCCAGAAATCCATTAGCCCGACCGTTGGCTTTATGGTGGGTTGGTCATCACTGCTGGACTACCTGTTCGCACCGATGATCAACATTCTGTTGGCGAAAATTTATTTTGAAGCTCTGGTGCCGTCGATACCGTCATGGATATTCGTGGTGGCGCTGGTGGCCTTTATGACCGCCTTTAACCTGCGCAGCCTGAAATCTGTTGCGAATTTCAACACCGTCATCGTGTTGTTGCAGGTGGTGCTGATTGCAGTGATCCTCGGCATGGTCGTTTATGGCGTGTTCGAAGGGGAAGGTGCCGGTACGCTGGCGAGCAGCCGTCCGTTCTGGTCAGGTGATGCGCATGTGATCCCGATGATCACGGGAGCGACTATCCTGTGCTTCTCGTTCACCGGTTTTGACGGTATCAGCAACCTGTCTGAAGAAACCAAAGACGCTGAACGTGTGATCCCGCGGGCGATTTTCCTGACCGCGCTGATTGGTGGCCTGATCTTTATCGTCTCCACCTATCTGTTGCAGCTGTACTTCCCGGATATCTCGCGCTTCAAGGATCCGGACGCTTCGCAGCCGGAAATCATGCTGTATGTCGCTGGTAAGTTCTTCCAGGTCGGCGCGCTGATTTTCTCTACCATTACCGTACTGGCGTCAGGTATGGCGGCGCATGCAGGCGTAGCGCGTCTGATGTATGTGATGGGGCGTGACGGTGTGTTCCCGAAAAGTTTCTTCGGTTATGTCCACCCGAAATGGCGTACTCCGTCCATGAACATCATTCTGGTTGGTGCGATTGCTCTGCTGGCAATTAACTTCGACCTGGTGATGGCGACGGCGCTGATTAACTTCGGTGCGCTGGTGGCGTTTACCTTCGTTAACCTGTCGGTGATCTCCCAGTTCTGGATCCGTGAGAAGCGTAACAAGACGCTGAAAGACCACTTCCAGTATCTGTTCCTGCCAATGTGCGGTGCGCTGACCGTTGGTGCGCTGTGGGTGAACCTGGAAGAGAGCTCAATGGTTCTGGGTCTGATCTGGGCCGCTATTGGTCTGATTTACCTGGCTTGCGTGACCAAAAGCTTCCGTAACCCGGTGCCACAGTACGACGAAGATATCGCGTAATAGCTGTATTTAGATAAAAAAAACCGGAGACATGTTCTCCGGTTTTTTTATACGTGGGAGTTATACAATCTCTTGCGCATACTGCCAGAGTGACTTCAGCAGCATCAGTTTCTCTTTGTTATCTGCATATTGCTGGCTCAGCATCTGCAATTCATTGGCGTAATTTTGCAAAAACTCCGGCGTGAATATTTGACGACGATGGTCCAGCCAGCGCTGCTGTTCGGCTTCATCCAGCGTTCCGGGGAAGTTACGTGCGCGGTAGTTAAACAGCAGCTTTTCAATGCGCTTATCGACAAAGGAGATATCCAGCGCCGGTAAATTGCGCGGCTCAGTTTCCAGAACGATTTTCATCGCGGCACGGTCGGCATCGCTGAAAAAACCATTGTACAACTGTGCGTCTACGTTATCTGATGGCGTAAAGGGTTCCGCATCGGCGAAGATGGCCACCACTTTGTCGCGAACCTGCGGGTTTTCGCGCAGTATTTTGAGATTATTCAGACAATGCTGGCGGTTAATGCCAAGGCGATCGGCATCTTCCGGGCGCAAGGTATTCGCCTGTGCCAGTACCGGGCATTTGTTGATGTGCACCAGTTTAACCGGCACGGCTGGGTTATCTCCCAGATCAGCTTTAGCAGTGTAGAGCCGCTCACGTAGCGCGTCGCTGTCCAGTTCGAGCAGCGGTGAAATATCACCGGCTAAGTCGACCATAATCACCGCGTTGCGATTCTCAGGATGCCAGGCCAATGGCGCCACCCAACTGGTGTTGCCGCGCCATGCGCCGAACATCCCTGAAACATGGACCAGCGGCTTCATTTGCGGGACATCAATCAGTGCGGCCAGCTTGTGCTTATTGCGATGGCTGTAGAGATAATCAAACAGGCGCGGCTGGCGCGACTTCACTAATTGCGCCATCGCAATTGTGGCGTATACGTCGGCCATCGCATCGTGGGCATTGGCATGTTCAATACCGTTGGCTTTGGTCAAATGCTCCAGGCGAAAGCTGGGTAAGCCGTCGTCGTTTTCCGGCCAGTTAATTCCTTCAGGACGCAGGGCATAGCAGGCGCGCATCACATCCAGCAGATCCCAGCGTGAATTATCGTTCTGCCAGCTCCAGGCGTAGGGATCGTAGAAATTGCGATACAGGATGTTGCGCGTCACTTCATCATCGAAGCGCACGTTGTTATAGCCCAGGATACAGGTTTTCGGCACGGTGAACAGGGCGTGGATGCGAGCAGCAAAGGCGGCTTCATTTTCTCCTTTTTCACGCGCTTCCTGCGGTGTGATACCGGTTATCAGCACCGCCTCAGGCTGCGGCAGATAGTCGTCTACGGGTTTGCAATAAAAGACTTCAGGTTCACCGATAATGTTGAAATCGCTATCTGTGCGGATAGCCGCAAATTGCGCGGGTCTGTCCAGCGCCGGATGGGTACCAAAGGTCTCGTAATCGTGAAAGAGAAAACCAGGTTGCTGCTTGCCGTCATTCATTGTTCAGTTATGTCCGGGATCAATTTAGCGCTCGTCCAAGAATACCAAAAAATAGCGAGGTAATCAGCAAAGCGATTATCAATGCTGAATGATGTACGCAATAAAATTGAGATGAACAGGCTTTAATAGAATTGATTAATAAATTTTGCACTGTTAAGGGAAATTACTGGAATAAATTGTCTGAAATCTATGAGCTGATAAATAATATAAATGAGAACCATTATTGTTATTTGGTGCTGATTTGTTGTGTTCTGGAAATTTTAAAATTCTTTTATAAACAATGGGTTTTTATTTTGGCGGTTAGCTGCTCTATATTCTAATGAAATGTGAGTGAGGTTAAAAATTAATAATTTAAACACCATATAATAATTGGATATATCTAATAACAGGAGGTTATATGAGCATTAGTCGGCGTAATTTTTTGCGAGGAGTGGGTATCGGTTGCTCAGCCTGCGCGATAGGCAGTTTTCCGCCAGGCGCACTGGCGCGAAATTCTCCAGAGAGCATTAAGGGGAAAACATCTCTGACGCCAAGCTTGTGCGAAATGTGTTCTTATCGTTGCCCAATACAGGCACAGGTAATTAATAACAAGACGGTTTTTATTCAGGGGACCCTAATGCGCCTCAACAAGGCACGCGTGTCTGCGCGCGCGGAGGCAGTGGTGTTAGCCTGGTCAACGACCCGCACCGTATTGTCAAACCCATGAAACGCACAGGGCCTCGCGGGAGCGGAGAATGGCAGGTTATTAGTTGGGAACAGGCTTACAAAGAAATTGCCGAAAAAATGACGGCAATAAAAGCGCAGCATGGCCCTCAGGGGGTCGTATTCTCTTCCAAATCCGGTTCGCTTTCGGGTCATTTATTTCAGCTGGCAACGGCGTTTGGATCGCCAAACACCTTTACGCATGCGTCGACATGCCCTGCCGGAAAATCGATTGCCGCCAAAGTGATGATGGGCGGCGATTTGGCTATGGATATCGCCAATACCCGTTATATGGTCTCTTTTGGCCACAATCTCTATGAAGGTATTGAGGTTGCCGAAACGCATGAACTGATGACCGCGCAGGAAAAGGGCGCAAAAATGGTCAGCTTCGATCCCCGTTTGTCAGTTTTCTCCAGCAAGGCGGATGAATGGCATGCGCTCAAGCCGGGCGGCGACTTGCCGGTGTTAATGGCCATGTGTCACGTCATGATTAATGAACATCTGTATGACGCGGACTTCGTTGCGCGCTACACCACAGGGTTTGACCAACTGGCCGAAGCGGTACAAGAGACCACGCCAGAATGGGCGCAAAAGCAGGCTGACGTGCCTGCTGATGTCATTGTTCGGGTCACCCGCGAAATGGCCGCCTGTGCGCCTCATGCTATCATCAGCCCTGGCCATCGCGCGACGTTTTCGCAAGAAGAAATTGATATGCGGCGTATGATTTTCACTCTCAATGCACTGCTGGGAAATATTGAGCGTGAAGGGGGCTTGTACCAGAAAAAAGCCGCGGCAACCTATAATAAGCTGGCCGGAGAGAAGGTCGCTCCGGTGCTGGCAAAACCTGATGCCAAATTGCCCAAACCAACGGCGCAGCGCATCGATTTGGTTGCCCCACAATTCAAGTACATCGCGGCGGGCGGCGGCGTGGTGCAAAGCATCATCGATGCCGTGTTAAACCAGACACCGTATCCGGTGAAGGGATGGATTATGTCCCGTCACAATCCTTTCCAAACCGTGACCTGCCGACCTGATCTGGTCAAAACCGTCGAACAACTCGATCTGGTGGTCAGTTGCGATGTCTATTTAAGCGAAAGCGCGGCATATGCCGATTATCTGTTACCCGAATGCACCTACCTTGAACGCGATGAAGAAGTCTCTGACATGTCGGGCCTGAATCCGGCCTATGCCCTGCGCCAGCAGGTTGTAGAGCCGATTGGGGATGCGCGTCCGAGCTGGCAAATCTGGAAAGAGCTGGCCGTGCAGTTAGGTCTTGGGCAGTTCTACCCCTGGCAGGATATGCAGACACGGCAGCTGTACCAGCTTAATGGCGATCATGCGCTTTCCGCTGAACTGCGCCAGAAAGGATATCGGGAGTGGGGTGTTCCGCTGCTGCTGCGGGAACCTGAAGCAGTGCGTCAGTTTGTGGCGCGTTATCCGGGCGCGGTGGCGGTTGACGGCGACGGTACCTATGGTGAGCAACTGCGCTTTAAATCCCCGTCTGGAAAAATTGAACTCTACTCTGAAGAGCTGGAAGCACTTTTGCCTGGCTACGGTATTCCGCGCGCCCGCAATTTTGCCCTCAAAGGCGACAATGAACTCTATTTTATTCAGGGAAAAGTGGCGGTGCATACCAACGGCGCGACGCAATATGTACCGCTGCTGAGTGAGCTGATGTGGGATAACGCGGTGTGGATCCACCCGCAAACGGCTCGTGAAAAAGGCATCAAAAACGGCGATGAGATTTGGCTGGAAAATGCGACCGGTAAGGAAAAAGGCAAAGCGCTGGTTACTGCCGGAATACGACCCGATACGCTGTTCGTTTATATGGGATTTGGCGCCAAGGCGGGAGCTAAAACAGCGGCGACGACGCACGGTATTCACTGCGGTAATTTGCTGCCGCATGTTACCAGTCCGGTTTCCGGTACGGTGGTGCACACCGCTGGCGTCACGCTTCGTCGGGCATGAGAAAGGAGAACATCATGAATCAATCAACAAACCCTTATGTCATGCTGCATGACGAGAAACGCTGTATTGGCTGTCAGGCGTGTACGGTTGCCTGCAAGGTACTGAATGACGTGCCGGAGGGATTTAGTCGCCTACAAGTGCAGATCCGTTCACCCGAACATGAACCTGAGGTGCTGTCCCACTTCCAGTTTGTTCGCGTTTCCTGTCAGCATTGTGAAGATGCGCCGTGCGTCAGCGTCTGTCCTACCGGTGCTTCATTTCGTGACGAAAATGGCATTGTGCAAGTGGATAAGTCTCGCTGTATTGGTTGTGACTACTGCGTTGCCGCTTGCCCGTTCCATGTCCGCTACCTCAACCCACAAACGGGGATTGCCGACAAATGTAACTTCTGCGCCGATACTCGCCTGGAGGTCGGACAATCGCCAGCCTGCGTTTCCGTTTGTCCGACGGATGCGCTGAAGTTTGGACGTCGCGATGACCCGGAAATTCAGCACTGGATTAATCAAAAAGAGGTTTATCGCCAGCAGGATACGCGTAGCGGCCCGGTAAGTGTCTATCGGCGTAAAGAGATCCATCAGGAGGGTAATGTATGAATTCTATCTGGGGAGCAGAGCTTCACTATGCGCCGGACTACTGGCCGCTGTGGCTCATTTATGCAGGCGTTATTATTGTGCTGATGATTGCGGGCCTGGTCACGCACGCGCTGTTACGTCGGATGCTGGCGCCCAAAACGGCAACCGGGGAAGAGCATCGGGACTACCTTTATTCGCTGGCGGTCCGCCGCTGGCACTGGGGTAATGCGCTGCTCTTTATCCTGCTTCTGCTGAGCGGCCTGTTTGGCCACTTTTCTGTCGGACCGGTGGCCTTAATGGTGCAGGTACATACCTGGTGTGGCTTCGCATTGCTGGCCTTCTGGATTGGCTTTGTGTTAATAAACGCAACCAGCGGCAACGGCTGCCATTATCGCGTGAAATTTAGCGGGTTGATATCACGCTGCCTGCTGCAAACACGCTTTTATCTGTATGGCATTATGAAAGGTGAGCCGCACCCGTTTGCCGCAACGGCAGAGGACAAATTTAACCCGCTGCAACAGCTGGCCTACCTGGCCATCATGTACGCACTGGTTCCACTACTGATCATCACCGGGTTGCTATGTCTCTACCCGCAGGTGGTAGGGGTTGGGCCGGTGATGCTGGTGCTGCATATGGCGTTAGCGATTGTGGGCTTACTGTTCATCTGCGCGCATATTTACCTGTGCACGCTGGGTGACACGCCAGGGCAAATTTTTCGCAGTATGATCGATGGTTATCACCGCCATCGCAGTCATCACGCAGAGACCGCGCCGCGTAAAGGGTAGTTCCGGCGAGATTTGTCTCTGAAACCCTTTCCTGATAGCAAGAAAATGTGCCTTATGTCACATTTTCTTGCAATTTATCCATGTTTGTTCGACAGAACTTCCGTAAAAAGAACGGCTATTTCTCCCTTTCCTGAGGACATGCTGTTGAAACGCCGTTTGTTTATTGCCGCTTCACTATTAACGATGAGTTTTTCGCCCGCCTACGCGAGCGATGCCGTGAGCTTCGCCCCACAACCTCCTGCGATTACTGCCGGGGCATGGGTGTTAATGGATTACACCACGGGCCAAATCCTGACAGCCGGTAATGAACACCAGCAGCGCAATCCTGCCAGCCTGACGAAACTGATGACTGGCTATGTTGTCGATCGCGCAATTGACAGCAAGCGTATTAGTCCGACAGATATTGTGACCGTCGGGCGCGATGCATGGGCAAAAGATAATCCGGTATTTGTCGGTTCATCCTTGATGTTCCTGAAAGAAGGGGATCGCGTTTCGGTACGCGACCTCAGCCGTGGGTTAATTGTTGATTCCGGTAATGATGCCTGCGTGGCACTGGCGGATTACATCGCCGGAGGGCAGCCGCAGTTTGTCGCGATGATGAACAACTATGCGCAAAAGCTGAACCTGCAGGACACCCATTTTGAAACGGTACATGGTCTGGATGCGCCGGGTCAGCATAGCTCCGCGTACGACCTGGCCGTGCTGTCTCGCGCTATCATCCACGGGGAACCGGATTTCTACCATATGTACAGTGAGAAAAGCCTTACCTGGAACGGCATCACACAGCAAAACCGTAACGGTTTGTTGTGGGATAAAACCATGAACGTAGATGGCCTGAAGACAGGGCATACGTCCGGTGCCGGGTTTAACCTGATTGCTTCCGCCGTCGATGGTCAGCGCCGCCTGATTGCGGTGGTGATGGGCGCGGAGAGTGCGAAAGGGCGCGAAGATCAGGCGCGTAAACTGCTGCAATGGGGGCAACACAACTTCGATACAGTGCAGGTTTTGCGTAGCGGTAAGCAGGTTGGCACTGAACGCATCTGGTATGGCGATAAAGAAAAAATCAGCCTCGGAACCGAGCAGGATTTCTGGATGGCCCTGCCTAAAGCAGAAGTCCCTAACATCAAAGCAAAATATGTCCTTGATAAGAAAGAGCTGGTTGCTCCCATCACTGCGCATCAACGTGTGGGGGAAATTGAACTCTACGATCGGGATAAGCTGGTGGCACATTGGCCTCTGGTTACGCTGGAATCTGTCGGCGAAGGCGGCGTTTTCTCGCGCCTGAGCGATTATTTCCACCACAAGGCGTAGTTTTTCCTGATGCGTCTGACTGGCAAGAGTGCGAATCTGCTCACATAATAATCAATATTTCCTTGTGGCCGACATAGCCAGAAATTACACTGTATATAAATACAGTGTAACAGTGGAGGTTGTATGGAGTACGAGATAAAGCTGGTCGAAAAACGCATGATTGCCGGTTTCCATATGGTTGGACCGTGGGAACAAACGGTGAAGCAGGGGTTTGAGCAATTAATGAAGTGGGTCGACGGAAAACAGATTGTGCCGTTGGAATGGATTGCTGTTTATTACGACAACCCTGATGTTGTTCCTGCGGAAAAACTGCGCTGTGATACCGTGGTTTCTGTGCCTGAAGGTTTTGAAATCCCGGAAAACAGCGAAGGGGTGATCCTCACCGAACTGGCGGGTGGCGACTATGCTGTCGCCGTTGCGCGCGTTGAGAATCACGATTTTGCGACGCCTTGGTATCAGTTCTTCGAGCGCCTGTTGCAGGATACGACTTATGCGATAGCCGCTAAACCCTGCTTTGAAGTTTATATGAACAATGGCATGGAGGACGGTTACTGGGACATTGAAATGTACGTGCCAGTGCAGACGAAGTAACTGTTTGGGGTGTAAATCAGGATGATCTTTTCACGCTAAAAACAGGTACAATTCGCTTCTTTGCTATTCCCTGACGGAGTGCATGAGTGCGTGCAGACAAATCGCTGAGTCCTTTTGAAATTCGTTTGTATCGTCATTATCGTGTGGTGCATGGTATTCGCATTGCGCTGGCGTTTCTCCTTACTTTTCTGTTGGTACGCCTGTTAAACATTCCCGAAGGTACATGGCCTCTGATCACGCTGGTGGTGATTATGGGGCCAATATCTTTTTGGGGTAACGTTGTTCCCAGGGCCTTTGAACGTATAGGCGGCACGATCCTGGGCTCGGTCCTGGGACTGGTTGCCCTGCGTCTGGAACTCTTCTCGCTGCCGTTAATGCTGATATGGTGCGCGGTAGCGATGTTTCTCTGCGGCTGGTTGGCGCTGGGTAAAAGGCCGTATCAGGCGCTGCTGATTGGCATAACGCTTGCCGTGGTCGTGGGTGCGCCTGCCGGAGATATGAATACCGCGTTATGGCGCGGTGGTGATGTTATTCTGGGGTCGTTACTGGCGATGCTGTTTACCGGCATCTGGCCGCAGCGAGCATTTATACACTGGCGTATCCAACTGGCGCATTGCGTCACGGGGTACAATCGGGTGTATCAGGCCGCGCTATCCCCCAATCTGCTCGAGCAACCGCGGCTGGAGAAGCATTTACAACAACTGTTGAGCGACGTTGTCAAAATGCGTGGGCTCATCGCTCCTGCCAGCAAGGAAACCCGCATTCAAAAGTCGATCTTTGAGGCTATTCAGACGGTGAATCGCAATCTGGTCTGCATGCTCGAGCTGCAAATTAATGCGCTGTGGGCCAGCCGTACCAGCCACTTTGTCATGTTGAATGCGCATACGCTGCGTGAAACTCAGCTCAGGACCCAGCAGGCACTACTGACAATAACCCACGCCTTGTATGAAGGTAATCCGCAGCCGGTGCTTGCCAATACGGAAAAGCTCAATGACACCGTGGCAGAGCTGCGTCAGCTTATTGCTGAGCATAAAGGCGATAATGTCGCAGAAACGCCCATTCACGGCTACGTTTGGTTGAACATGGAGATGGCTCGACAGCTGGAGTTACTGTCACATTTAATCTGTCGCGCACTGCGCAAATAAAGAGCAGATGAGGGGATTGGTTCTACTGCTGCTTCGATTCAGCAAAGATTAGAGGTATGATACTGAAAAAGGCTAAAACCATTGGTAACTGCAATGGCTTTACCCTCGATAACTCAGGTTTCAACCATGCATTGTCGATGCAGATGCAACTTGAAGTATGGCGGGCATGAAAGTAATGTTGACCCACTTTAGCCGTTGTTTTAACGAATCCGAATCTCACATTATCAGGGGTGTAAAAATGGAAACTACCAAGCCTTCTTTCCAGGACGTGCTGGAATTTGTTCGTCTGTTCCGTCGTAAAAACAAACTGCAACGTGAAATCCAGGACGTTGAGAAAAAGATCCGTGACAACCAGAAACGCGTTCTGCTGTTGGACAACCTGAGCGACTACATCAAGCCTGGTATGAGCGTGGAAGCGATTCAGGGCATCATTGCCAGCATGAAAAGCGATTATGAAGATCGTGTTGATGACTACATCATCAAAAACGCCGAGATCTCTAAAGAACGCCGCGATATCTCTAAAAAGCTGAAAGCCATGGGCGAAGTGAAAAACGGCGAAGCGAAAGCCGAGTAACGATTTTATGCTTGTCCGGGTCGCTGCCGTGCGGCGACCCTTATTGCAGTTCGACCCCGCCCGTTACCATGCGTAACAAATGCTGTTCTGGCCAGTGAATCGTAAGTTTTTTCTGCGTCAGCATCCATTTAATGTAATCCACATCATGACGATTTCTGTCCAGCATCAGTCCGACTACGCTGCCGCTGTGCGCGACGTTGACGCCGTATAAATCACATTCTTCCACCAGTGCTAATAGTGAATCAAAATCTGGCTTTGGTAACAGCAGTTGGCTGGCGATTGCGCTAAGCGTAGCCGCTTCTCCCAACCGGTAAGGATTTTGGCTAATACAGGCTTCCTGTACTTTTTCCCATGCCCGTTGGAGGGCCGCAGCTCCCGCCTGCAAGCCGGACTGACGTGGAATACGGTGATAATCCGCGGTACGCAATGTTTCAGGGCTTTCGAGAACCAGCAGATCGAGTTGAGGCTGAGCTTCACAACCAATTTGCGTGGAGGCGTTGTTATGGTCGAAAAGAGTTAGCTTACGAAATACGGTGCTGTCGGTCGGCTCCAGCGAAACGCAAAGCTGCGCCAGTGTTGGCTCGTCCAGCTGATGGCCCAGATAATGCGCCGCGGCGATGGCCGTGGCGGCAATATCCGCAGTGCTGCTGGCCATTCCTTTCGCGATGGGAATGGTTGACTGAACATCTATCCGGATATCCTGACTGAGATGCGCCGGGTACTGCCAGTGCTGTAATAACCTGTCAACCATTGCCCGAGAAAGTGGACGTTCATCTGTCAGCGGTGAGCCTGAAGTGACCTCAACGGTGCTATACCATTCGACCGGGCAGGAGACCAGTTTCTCACTGCCCAGAATCCAGCCCTGGATAAGTTCTCCGCACGATGCGGGACATTGCGCAACAGCCACGTCTTCACCTTTGTGTTCAGCAATCCTCGGTGCATAGTGTCATGGCGATCGCGCTATTACCATGATTTGCCGCAATTTGCGGTGCGGCAATATCAGGCGGGAATGCCCAATGTCACAGTTTCTGATATCGCTAAACGCATAACGTCCTGGGCTATCATCAGCTCTTCATTGGTATTAATCACCGCCACTTTAACTACCGCATTTTCCGTCTGAATAAAGGTGGCGTTACGCTGATTTTTTTCTTCATCAACGGCCAGACCTAAGAAATTCAGGTTGTGGCAAATCGCGGCGCGAGCCCGCGCTGAATTTTCACCAATTCCCCCGGTAAACACCAGCGCATCCAGACCGCCCATCTGCATAATATAGCTGCCAATAGTGGCGCGAATCCGCTCGGCAAAAAGCGTCAACGCCAGTGCTGCCTGGTGATTGCCCGTATCTGCGGCATGTTCAACATCCCGGTAGTCGGGTGAAACACCAGAAACTCCGAGTAATCCGGACTCATTGTTGAGCAATTGGTTGAGCTGCTGCGGGGTTTTGCCTTCACGCAGGGCAATCCACGGCAGAATGGATGGATCAATATCGCCACTTCGCGTGCCCATCATTACGCCAGACTGCGGCGTAAAACCCATGGAGGTATTTACCGAGTGTCCGCCTTTGATAGCGCAGATGCTGCTGCCGTTGCCCAGATGACAACAAACAACCCGCAGGGCGCTGAGCGGCACGCCCAGCTTTTCAGCAAGCTGAGCGCTGACATACTTGTGGCTGGTACCATGAAAACCATAACGACGAATACCGAGCTCTGAGTAGTAGCGCCAGGGCAGGGGATAGATGAAAGAAGGCTCATCAAGGGTCTGATGAAAAGCTGTGTCAAAAACCGCAACGGCTGGCGTTTTCGGCAGTAGCTGGCGAAATATCGCAATCCCCAACGCATTAACCGGGTTATGAAGCGGTGCCAGTTCCGCTAGGCGTTCGATTTCCGCCAGTGTTTCATCGGTTACCCGTGCGGAATCTTTGAAGGATTCTCCACCGTGTGCGACGCGATGGCCAACGCCGTCGATCTCTTCCAGACTGCTGATAATATTGTGACTGAGCAGTTTTTCCAGTAGCAGCGTTACTGCTTCACGGTGATCGGCTACGGGCAACGTCTCCTGCCATTTTTGCGCTGGTGCTTTTAGGGTGACCTGCGCATCAGACATACCGATACGCTCGATCAGTCCCTGGCAAATCATTTCACCCTGCGGCATCGCCAGGAGCTGAAACTTAAGCGAGGAACTACCTGCATTAATGGCCATTATTTTGTGAGACATGAAGGTTCCTTTGCATTCAGAAAAATGAACATCTCATCGACCCCGGTATTCTCCAGCGCGCTGGTGACAAATACTTGTTGCGCGCCAGCCTGAACTAGCCAACTCTCCACGAGAGAAATACGCTGCGGGCTGGCTAAATCGGCTTTGGTGACGAGGCCGATAACGGGTCGGTTCATCGGGCCAGTAAAACCTGGAGAAAAAGGTGACCACGGCGCGTCAGCATTGAGAACCAGCGCGATGATGTCTGCCTCACAGGCGCTGGCCAGCAGCGCGCTGTACAGGCAGCGGTTTTCGAGATATTCACCCGGTGTGTCTATCGTTGTGGGAGACCAGACAATGGCCTGGGTCTTCTGATAGTGAAGCGCCTCTCCCCGCAGGCACTGCGTGAGTGACGTTTTACCGCACTGGCTGGGGCCAATTAGCATTATGCGTTTCATGAGATTATGTCCGGGTGATGGGACAGGCGGTAAAACGCATCATTTCGCCCAGCGTCCGGGTTACCTGTTTCAGCGCGTACTCAACAGCGGAAACATCGCCTGTCAGTACCACTGCGCCGGTAAAACGGTCGAGAAAACCAATCTCTACCGCCCCGGATTTCGTGGCGATATCACAGGCGATGATTGAGGCTTCGCTGGGGGTAATCGTCAGAATACCGATTGCGGAAACCGACTCTGGTAATCCCAGTTTCTTGAACAAATCTTTACCCGGATTAGCGATAAGATGCGCCAGCGTAACCTGCTTGCCAGGAACATATTCCTGAATCATACGATCCGTGGTGGGTTGTCTTTCCATTATCCCTCCACCATCTGTCGCCACATGCTTTCATGCGGACGAGGGATGACCGAACGGTAAACCAACAGACCTTTTTCACCTGCACTTTCACTGGCAACTGTCACTGCGTTATTCACATCAGACACATCGCCAGCGACAACCATGTAGCACTTGCCGCCAATACCAAATGCCATATGGACGCGTACCAGCGTGACATTGGAGGCTTTAACCGCACGGTCGGCGGCACAGATGCAGGCCGCAACGCTCCATGTTTCAACAATGCCCACGGCCTGACGCTTATCCACGCTGTTAAGTCCACTGATCGCAGGAAGTACGCTGGCGTGAATGTTGGGTAGTACCAGACTATCAACGAGCATATCGCCAGCAAGAGAAGTTCCGGTGGCGATCGCCTGTTGTACTGCGCCTACGTCACCACCGAGCATGAGCAGAAATTTACCCGGGCAGATGGTCTTGCTGACCAGTAAATTAACATTCGCGCTTTTTAACATGGCATCGCCAGCTTCCATTCCTTTGGCAATGCTGGTGAGTTCTAAAATCCCTATAGCCTGAGACATGATTAACCTCTTATTACCGTGATGGATTGCTCAGTAATTTCGCTGACAATACCGTCAATACTGGCGTGGACAGGTGCGCCTAATGCACCGGACGGCACATCGGCAACGCATTGACCGCGAACAACGTGTTCGCCCTGCAGTACACATGGGATGGCGCTGGCACCAATATGCTGGCGTAGCAACAGCGTCGTTTTATCTGTGGGATAATCAGTCTCAGCCAGTGGCGCATCGTGATACCAGTCGCTAAGGCCCAGTTTGGTAATAAGGCGCTTCACCGGAATAAGCCGATACTTCGCCATTTCATCCTCAGGATTTAACGGCCCTTCATAACGATGGTTGAGCGCCCGTAGCTCGCGTTTAAGCATGCGGTTAATTCGCATCGGTGAAATCCCAACCGGACAGGCTACGCTTTCACATACATTGCATTCTGAACAGGTCAGGGCCGTGAGCAGTAACTGCGGTGTGGCCGCCTGCTGATAATTAACCGCGCGAACCAGCAGGTGCGGCGATAATTCATGGCCGATCAAATGTCTTGGGCACAAATCCGTACACAAACGACACTGCTCGCAAACGGTTTTTGCGACGGAAAGCACGGTGCGTTCATCCTGCATCCGCCGCTGAATCAACGCATGAGACTTTGGTAAAACCAGCAGTCCCCCGGTGGTCTTGCTGACTGGGGTATCAAGTGAGGTAATCAGGCCGCCCATCATCGGGCCACCGTTAATAAAACCGGGATCGTCAACGGTAGCACCACCGGCCAGCGCCAGAACCTCACGTAAAGACATTCCGATAGGGACGGTAAGAGTGATTGGTCTGGCGACCGCGCCGTTAACGGTCAGGGTACGACGCGTAACCGGGTATTGCTGCTCAACGGCTCTGGCGATGTTGAGTACAGTCTGGACGTTATTGACCACCACGCCGACGCTGACCGGCAGCGCGGCAGGCGGAACTCTCCGGCCCGTCGCCATCCAGATGGTCAAAACCTCGTCACCAGCCGGGTAGACATCAGGCAAAATATGTAAGCGGATCCCGGCAGGCAGAAGGGGCGTTAACGCATTGATAGCCTTTTGATATTTCTCTTTGAGCGCAATAATACCGGCCCTGGCCCCGGTAGCCGTCATGGCATATTGAACGCCGCGGATAAGTCGCTCAGCCTGAACGGCCATCAATTGCTGGTCAACTTTCAGCATCGGCTCACATTCTGCCGCATTGACCAGAAACGTATCGACCTGCGCCTGTAATTTTACGTGAGCTGGAAAGCCTGCGCCTCCGGCCCCGACAACACCCGCTGCGCGAACGCGTTCGCGAATTGTCTGCGCATCATAAAGCGTGGACTCTGCCGTCATGGCTGTCTTCATAATAATTCCTCAAGCAGTTCCTGCATGGCGCTGGCGCTGGCGTCGGCAACACGAGGATTGGTTTGCAGCGTGACATCAGCCAGCGTGGCCTGAACCATCGACGGTATACGTTGTGACCAGGCTTGCTTTCCGTCTTTAAGCGCGTCAGCAAAAGAAGGTAACGCACACTGTTTTTTGAGTAGCTCTATATGACGAATTAGCGCATTCAGTGCCGCCGTATCGTTCGCGTTATCCGGGCATAGGTGGCAGGCTTTAGCGAAACGGGCGTAGCGCTTCGCGGCCCGCGGATCGCGGGCATTAAAATGAATGACATGGGTCAGCAGCAGCGCATTGGCAAGTCCGTGGGGCAGATGAAACTGGCCGCCCAACTGATGGGCAATCGCATGATTGATACCCAGACCAGCCTGACTGAATGCCATTCCCGCGAGCGTTGACGCGTTGTGCATTTTTCCTCTGGTTGCCAGGCAGTCGCCTTTGCTGACGGCGACAGGCAGGTACTGGAAGACAATTTGTGCCGCTTTTTCAGCCAGCGCATCAGTGAAGTCGCTGGCTTTCGTGGATACGTAAGCCTCCAGCGCATGCGTTAATACGTCCATGCCGGTATTCGCTGTTATGGCTGGTGGAACGCTGACGACCAGCGTCGGATCAAGGATGGCCATGTCCGGATAAAGCGCATTATTAAATAATGGATACTTAATGCCTTTATCCGGATCGCTAATCACGCAGGCGCTGGTCACCTCCGATCCCGTGCCGCTGGTGGTGGGAATTGCAACGCAGGTTTCAATCTCAATACCGAACTGTCGGCTGAACCAGACGATGGCTTTTGCGGCGTCCAGTGCAGATCCACCGCCAAAACCAATGACGACGTCCGGTCGTAGGGACTGCATTTGCGCAATCCCTTGTACTACCGTGCTAATGGTGGGATCGGGGGTGATATCGCTGAAAATGCTGATGCGGTTATCCGCTGGCAGCGCGTCGCGCAGCTTTTCAATCAGGGGAGAACGCGCGAGAAAACCATCGCAGATAATCCAGATATGCTTATTCGTGAAGCGCTTAAGCACATCCAGGCTTCCCTGGCCGCTGTACAATCGAGTTTGCAGTGAAAAGCTTTTCATAACGGCCCCATTAGCGAATAGAAAAACCGTTTGTCAGCACGCAACGACGAGAGCGTGCGAAAGTGCGCGCAGATGTCGTTCCTTCGCCGGTCGGCGTTGCGATGGTGAAGGTGGTAAAGCCTTCACCACCAACGCCAATCCCAGCATAAGAGGGGCCATTTTTCACAAAAATGGAGGTCTGAAGCGTGCGCGCGGCAAGGTTCAGACGTGACACATTTTGCGAATGCATAATGGCGGTGTGATGCAATCCCTCTTCAACCTTCAGGGCCAACGTTAACGCGCTGTCAAAATCGCTCACCGTTACGATGGGGAGCATTGGCATCAGTTGCTCGCTGGTAACCCATGGGTCGTCAGCCTTGACGATACCTATCAGTAATCGAGGTGCTTTTGCCGGAACCGGTATTCCCGCGGCTTCCAGTAAGGTTGCCGGGCTTTTCCCTACCAGTTGTTTATTGGCTATTCCTTCTGGCAGACAAACTGCGCGCAGTTTGTCTATCTCTTCGCTATTGAGTCGCATCGCGCCAAAAGACTGCATTTGTTGAACCAGTCGTTCGGCAACGGCATCAACAACAATCAGACTCTTCTCAGCAATGCAGGGGAGGTTGTAATCAAAGGATGCGCCATTGATGATATCTTCCGCCGCCTTAACCAGGTCGGCTGTTTCATCAACAATGCAGGGAGGATTGCCTGCGCCTGCGCCAATGACTTTTTTCCCGCTTTTCATGCCCATAGCAACAATGCCTGGACCACCGGTAATCGCCAGAACTGCGATTTTAGGGTGCGCCATCATCTGCTGGGTAGCCTCAAAAGTGGGTTCTGTGACCGTGACGACAAGATTCCGAATCCCGCAGCAGCGAAAAGCAATATCTTCAATCATGGTAATCAGCTTCAGTGAGACCGCTTTTGCACCTGGATGTGGGCTAAAATAAACGCTATTTCCCGCAGCCAGCATACTGATGCTGTTGTTAATAATGGTTTCCGTCGGGTTGGTACTGGGGGCGACGGAACCAATCACGCCAAAGGGTGAATACTCGAATAACACCATGCCGCCGTCGCCGGTAAGCGCCGTGGTGGTGAGATCTTCGATACCCGGGGTATTGTCCAACGCAGCTTTATTTTTAAGGAACTTATCCTCTTTGTTGCCCATTCCCGTTTCGGCAGCGCTTTCAGCAGCCAATGAAGCAAGGTGAGGCGTCAGTTCTTCTCGCAGGGCGTTAATGATGGCGCTGCGGGTTTTCAATGGACATTGCTGATAACGCAGAAAAGCCTGATGAGCGGCATCGATCGCTTCGCTAACGGACGGAAAAATTCCATTACCCTTAACTTCTGCTTTTGCCGGTGCAAGTTGCTCACTCAAAATGTTACGAATAAGGGTTTCAAGTTCTGAAGTGTTCATTGATGTGTTCTCACGTTAATTGCCGCAATGGCCGTTTCTGCAATGTCCATATCCTGCTCAACGCTTCCCCCGCTGATGCCAAGACCCCCAAGGAGTAACCCCTCACGCCATAATGCGTACCCGCCACCGAAGGTGACGACTTTTCCCTGCATATGGCTTTCCAGACCGTAAAGCGCGGCGCCTGGCTGCACTGCCGATGTCAGCTCATGCGTGGCGGTTTTCATTGCCACGGCGGTCCAGGCTTTTTTCGGTGCCAGTTCGCTACTGACGAGTAATGCGTCAGGCATGCGCCAGGTCACCGTTTGGGTCCCATTCGCATCAACAATGCTGATGACGACCGGAACCTGAAGTTCTTCTGCTCTCGTTACCGCAGCGCGAGTGAGTTGGTGGAGTTCCTGAAAAGACAGAGACATAGCCGGCTCCCTGGTAGCTGATGTACGGATGGCTGCGAGATAACGCTCCGCCACTTTCTGAATAATGTTGTTTTGATGGGCGTCATGATCTTCTGCTCGTGCAAGCGCATATAAGCAGTCGGACAGGCGATTGATATAACGCATCAGCACGTGTCTGACGGAAATCTCGGTGGAGAGTTCGACCAGTCGCCTCTCTGCGCGGCGGGCCAGCGTGCGGGCAAAGTGCAGACGGCTGGCGGCTTCGCTGCGGCCAGGTAAAATAAAGCTGCGTAGGGAGGGGACTCTTCCCATCGCTGTATCGATAGCGGCCTCCAGCGCGGCAATTTCTTCTGAGCTGATGTAGCGCTGCTCTGGCGCTGGCTGTTCGCTTTCGCTTGCCAGCTCGGCGCTGAACCAAAAAAGCTGCAGTTGAATGTTTTCGAGTAACTGGCGGTGCTGCGGGTTTTTCGCTGCGCAAACACACAGGCTAAGCGCCGCATTAAGTTCGTCCAGCGTACCGTAAGCCTCGACGCGCGGGTGCGTTTTGCTCACGCGTTGCCCGGTAAAGAGGGCCGTTGTGCCGGCATCGCCAGTGCGGGTATAAATCGCCATAGTTCCTCCTAACGAGAAAGCGTGTCGACAATGCCGACGATAGCCAGATCGATGGCCTCATTAGGGCCGGAAAAAACGTGTCTGGCGCTGGAGCCACTGCTGAGTAATACCAGTTCTCCAGTTCCAGCGCCGACAGAATCAACCGCGACTTCATCTCCACTCACAGGGGACGCGGGAAGTTCTTCGTCCGCACTCACCCGACGTACCAGCAACAGTTTCTTCCCCACCAGTGATGGAGATTTTTGCGTGGAAACCACAACGCCTGTAACCCGTGCCAGATGCATAGCTCACTCCTGCTTAATTAATTGGACATTTCGCGTACCGACGGCGTCCTGAGCCAGAGCCGTCACGACACATCGACGACGTAGCACCAGAACGCCCCCCTTCAGTTGGGCGACGTCGGCATAGCTGAGAAGTTTGTCAGGATGCAAAACGATGATTCGCCCCAGCTCGTCACTGAACTCCAGAGGCAGACGCGCGAGTTTTCTAACGGGGATTGCGGGTAACAATCGGTGTTGTAGTGAAATTTTCACGCGGACTCCGCATGCCAGCGCTTCGTGGATCGTTACCACCGATATGTTGTCCGCGCAGCCCTCGGCAATTTGCTCCAGCAATGGCAGGTCCGCCTGCAGGAGGTGGAGCGACGAGTACTGGCAGCACAATGTCCGTGGTTCGATTTCCCGTAACTGCGCGACGCTAAGCGAGAGCGTGCTTTCCGCGCGTTTTTTTAATCGGGAAACAACCTCCTCGATAATGCGTTGCAGCAGTTCGTTGTTCATCGTGGGCTCACCAGTGTGGCAAATGCCTGCGGATTATCTGCGCCCGCAGCATTGGCTTCGTCGGTATCGATATGCATCTCAAGGCGCATATCCGGCGAAACGCGTACGGCGACGTTATCGAAAATCAGTCGACGTTCATCGCCATTAATGGCAACAGAGACTTTATCGCCATGGGAAACGCGCAGGATTAGGGCATCGAGCGGCGACATATGGATATGGCGTTGGGCGACGATTACCCCGGATGCTAAGTCCAGTTCAGCAAATGGACTGATAAGGCGAACGCCTGGCGTGCCCTCGATACTGCCTGACATCCGTAGTGGAGCAGCAATTCCCAACGTACGAGCGTCGGTACGAGAAATTTCGACCTGACTGGTGCTACGCAGTGGGCCGAGTAAGCGCACATTTTTTAACTGACCTTTTGGTCCCACCAGTGTGACGGTCTGGTCTGCTGCATATTGTCCGGGCTGCAGCAGCTCTTTTTTCTCACTAATAGGGTGATTGGGAAACAAGCGGTCGTAATCTTCAGCGCATAGATGAATATGACGATTAGAGATCCCTAGCGGAATAGGGCGCTCACGCATTTCATCCAGAACTTTGGTGACCGTTGTCTCCAGTTGCTGTTTATTCATCACGCTTCACCTCGTTTGCCTGAGTGCAGACAAAGAGAGCGCGGCTCGCCCTTTTGACGGGGGCAGGCAGGGTCAAGACACAGATTGCAGCTAATCAACTCTGCATCTTGCGGCACTTCGGGCGCTGCATGGTCCTCAGGCATCTCTTCATGTGGTACGACCGGTGTCGGGGCGGGCGCTGGCTCAGACTCCGGGGTGACGCTATGTGACAGAATGCCATCCCCTGGTCTGGATATGACTTTATGAGCCACCAGTCCATCTCGCTGGTCAGCGAAACTGACACCGGTGGAAATGGCCGCCTGGACGGAGGCCACATCCCCGATTATCTTGATCACCATCCAGCCTGAACCGTTGGTTTTTTCGAGGCCCACCAGCGTGATGGAGGCGGCTTTCGCCATGACGTCCGCGCAACTGATGGCTAATGCCAGACCACTAACTTCAAGTAATCCCAGTGATTGCTTCACGCTGTGCTCCTTGGTTGCAACGACTTATGCGGATTTAGGTAAAATGGCTTCAACGTCGCTGTGCGGACGTGGGATAACGTGGCAGGATTTCACCTCGCCAACGGCGCTTGCTGCGGCGCTTCCTGCATCTACGGCAGCTTTCACTGCGCCGACATCGCCGCGAACCATAACGGTGATAAGGCCTGAGCCGATTTTTTCGTAACCAACCAACTGCACGTTTGCGGATTTCACCATGGCATCAGCGGCTTCAATAGCGCCGACGAGCCCTTTTGTTTCAACCAGTCCCAGTGCGTTATTCATACTGCTTTTCTCCTGTGGGTTATGAGTGGCATTCCCGAAACGGAATGCCTTTAACCAGCCGCGCAGCGTTATTACCAATGCTGCGTCGAGCATGGTTATCTTGTTGATACGTCAGCGTAAATAGTGGCGCTGATGTGGGTAAGTTTTTATAGTGCACGACCAGTTTTTCGCGACTGCAGCCAATGCCAACCAGCAGCGGCGATTGGCAAGCTGCCAGCCATGCGTTGTGGATAACGTCAGTTGACGGGCTCTCCTGAATCACAAAGGGGATCCCTTCTTCTTCAATACCCAGCAGCACATCACTCCAGACGTCAGTGCATCCAGCAGTGGCGAAGATAACGATGGCTGGCGTGGTGAGATTACTTTCCATGAGCGAATGCCTTGTACCAGGAGAGAATCAGCCCTGTCGCGACCGCGTTGCGCGGACCTTCGGTGCCACGAATGTTGCCGCGCCCGGCAACCAGGCGATAGTGTGCCAGCGCATCGGTGACCAGTTGCGGAACTTCAAAGTCCAGGGATGAGCCGCCAACCAGCACCACAAAGGGAATATCCCGAATGTTCCCGGTCGGACTCACCTGACGTAGCGCTCTGAGTGCGTTGGTGACGAAAACGCGTTCCTTAGCGCTGCGGCGAATGGCCCGGACTTTCTCCAGCGCCAGTTCGCCTGGCAGTGGCACCAGTTCATCGGGTTTTACTACGCATACGCGGGCAAAAACCGTTGGTGGGAGAGGTGTAGGGAAGAACTGGACGCTGCCATCTTCGTGGCGAAGATGGAACAAGCTCTCGACTTTCGCCAGCGGGTACTTTTTGATCTCTTCAGCGAGATAACGGTCTTCCAGCCCCAGTTCACGGGCAATAATCATCGTGACCATATCGCCCGCACCCGCCAGGTGCGTGGCAATAATTTCGCCTTTCGGGTTGATGATGGAGGCATCGGTCGATCCTGCACCGAGGTCCAGAATAGCCAGTGGCCGCGTCGTGCCGGGGGTGGTTAAGGCCCCCAGAATGGCAGCTTCGGCTTCGGCGCCGCCAACCTGGACGTCAATGTTGAGCTTTTGCGTGATTTCCTGAGCAATCATCGCCATTTGCAGGCGGTCTGATTTCACCATGGAAGCAATGCCGACAGCTTGTTCCAGCGAGAACTCACCGGCTAGCCCGCCGGTCACGCTGACGGGAACCGAGGTATCGACTGCCAGCAGGTCCTGAATAAAAATTTCGTGGCTGGGTTTGTTAGTTAATTCAGCCATTGTCTGGCGCACATGCTCCAGCATGCCGCCAATATTGGTGCCAGCCTCTCCGGTGACGTTATCCAGTTTCGGGCATTCACCAACCGCTTTCATAATCGCTTCAGCGCCAGCTGCAACGTCGACCCGTACGGTACGACCCTGTGACTGTAGCTCCAGATTTCCGGCAGGAATGGCTCGTGCTTTCACATCACCTGACGGTGTTTTCACGACCACGGCAGAACGGTTGCCAATCAGCGCCCGCGCCATCGGGACAATGTTTTTAGTCTCGTCGGCGTTGAGGCCAAAAACGGTCGCAATCCCGTAAGGGTTAGAAAGCGTTTCAATGACTTTTCCTGGAATTGCGACCTCAATGGCAGCCAGCATACCTAACGGGATGCGGTCGATATGAAGGACTTCATCGACGATAGGCAGGGGGTGGGTCAGACGATTACTGACCAACACGCCATCGTCCTGCTGCAAAATAACGCCAGTTAACTGGTATCCGGCGCGGACGGAGGCATTAATCATCGTGGCGACATCGGCGAAATCAAAGGCCGATGACACCACCAGAATATAGGGCGTATCCGCCGGACGGCTGAGCAGGTCTTCCGGCGTAATAGTGACGCCAACGCCTAATCCGACGCCGCCCGGCGTTTTAGGGTTATGGCCGATCATGGTGGATTCAGTGATGATGGTTTCGGTTATCGTTTCCATCGCGACGTCGCCAATGACCGGGGTGGCTTCGTTAATACGGATTAGCGAAATATCGCTGACATTGATACCGGCATTTTTTGCTGCCAGCGAAAGTGCCTCCTGAATACCAAACACATTACGTAATGTGCCTTTAATTCCGGTGGTTTCTGCCAGCGCGCTGCCGGTGATGCTCAGTGCGCCAGACTCATCGAGGGTAGCCAGAGCGACTTCCGTTGATGAGTTGCCTATGTCAATGCCAGCTATATATCGCATGATCCTGTCCCTGAGTTAGTCGTCGCCTTTGAGTTTTTTACGCTCAACGTACAGCGCTGCCGCTTCACGAACGAAAGCTGCACAGATCTTTGCCTGATAACGATTTTCGAGATCGTCAGCGATAGCCATCAGCTCGTCTTTCGTTGAGCGGTATGGGCGCAGCGCGTTGTAGATCTCAAGAATGCGATCGTCAGGTACAGCGGTTAGCTCAGCGGCACGCTCGAAGTTCATCGCCAGTCTGTCACGTCCGGCATCTTTGGCGATTTCCGCCTGAAGGCGCAGCGTTTCAGGGGTGATGCGCATGTCCTGCGCCGTCACTTTGTTGCTCAGAACATTTTCGAGCGTGAAGTCATCCAGAGTTTTGTTGGTTGCGGTTTTTACCCACTCAGGATGTTTATTCGCGAGAGGGTAATCCGTGACTTTCGCGGTATGTGCTGATGAACTCGCCGCGGCCGGCGTCGCGGGCTCGCCTTGCAGGCTGTTCATCCGGCTCAGCACATCCCGAACCATCGATTCAATTGCGTCGGTATTCATGGAGTTATCCTTTATCAAAGCGCCACGCGCAGTTCCTGCGGGTTTTTGCCCGTCACGACGTATTTGGTCTCTTTAATGTGCAGAATGGCCGATTTCGCCTGGTACTTAGGACGAGCCATCTGGTCATTCAGAGTAGGGACCGGTTGCGGAGATTCACGCTTGGCATAACGCGCGGCGTTTTTACCGATCTGACGATAGGTTTCCAGCGTCAGAAGTGGTGCCTGAGGGAACAGCTCCAGGTTAGAAAGCGGCGGTAACCCCTGCTGGTGGATTACCGTGGTGCCTTTTGACTGGATGCCGATAGAGATCCCGGAACCGCTCAGACGGTTACCTTCCACGGCGACAAATGCCACATCGGAGGATTTAAAGCAGCGGATAACGCGCGCTTTAATGCCTTCTTCTTCAATACCCGCAATCACTTCGCGCAAGATGTTCTTATGCGGGATCCCTACGATATTGACGGTTTGCGACAGTCCAAACGCGGGACCTACGGCAATAATCACTTCGTCTTGCTGCTGGCCTTGTTTGGCTTCGCCAATCTCGGTCAGAAAGCTGTCGCCCTGCGCCGCTGCAGCCTGTGGCGCGCTAGCCGCTGTCGATGCGCGGAATGAGACGGGTTTGTCGCTGGTTTGCATTTCAGACAGTACGTCTTCAATTATCTGGCGCAGCAGCTTTTCATTGATTTCCATTTTTCACCCCTTAGCCAAGTTCGTTGGGATCAAGTGCGCCAGGGATGTTTTTGATCTCTTCCCAGCGTTCGCCTTGTAGGCGATAACCTGTTGCCGGACCGGCATAGTCATTGACGTCATTTACTGCGGATAGCACCTGTCCGTCGCCAACGATAATGGCGGAGGTATGCAGATAATCCCCGGTTAACTTGGCTTTCTGGATGTTGAGCATGTCCTGAGCGACATCGGTAAACCCGCCCTGAGCAAGGGCTTTCACCACTTCCAGACCGTTACGGTTTTTATTGATGATCTCTTGCGCAAACTTGATATCTTCAACGATGTTTCGCTCCGGCATATCTTTCGAACCGTGGGCGTAAGTCGCCGCTTCCACTTCTTCATCAGTGATTGGCGGTAATCCCATCCCGGCAAAGACGGCCTGCAGTGCACGTGCCGCTTTATTACGAATGGCGATAACGTCTTCTTCACGAACCGGACGCAGACCCCCATCTACCTTGAGGTCTCGCTGGAGAACGTTGTAGTCGTCAAAATCTTCGGCATCCTCGTTCGAGCCCGCAAACATGTTGTCGTAGTTCGGTACAGCGGAATAACCGGAAGAGATGAAGTCAGTACCCGGCAGGAACTGCATCAGCAGGCGGGCAGTACGACGCATATCCGAGTGGGTAAAGGTTTGGTCGTTGCTGGAGGCACACTCCAGATCCAGGGAGGAACAGATCAGGTTTTCAGCTAACACCGCACGAATGCCTGACGGCACAGCGGAAGGCACGCCGATGCAGCTTACTGAGCCATTTTGTAAACCCTGTACGCCAGCGGCTTTGGTGATGTAAATACAGCGGGCTTCAAGGTAAAGCATCGATTTACCTTCGGCGTAACCCATCTGAACTTCTGAGCCAGAACCGGAGGTAAAGCGCATTTTCAGACCGCGTGAGGCGTAGGAAGAGGCGAGGAAACCTTTCGACCATGGCGTGTCATCGCCGTCGGTAAAGACGGGTTCAGTACCATAGACAGAGATGGTTTCCGCGTAACAGGTGTGGCCTAACATACCGAGTTTAAGTTCGGTCGCTTCTTCCAGCGAGCACTGGGTTAATACGCCAGGGCGCCCAACCTGTGAGCCGACTAACAGCGCAATGGCGTTAAAGGGTGCATAACGCGCAACGGCAACCGTCGTTTCTTGTTCGTCAAATCCGCGCCAGGCGCCTTCAGCCGCATCAGCGGCAATCTGCACCGGATTATCTTTAACGTTAGTGACGTGCGCCTGCTGAGACGGTGTACGACGAGCACGCATTTTCTGCATGGCCATCATCATCTCAACGACGTTCATATGGGACACCACTTCGACAATTTTTGCCGGGGTCATTGCGGTGGTCAGCGGCACAATGTCTTTGCGCTTCACGTTAGGGTCGCAAAGCATATTGGCAAGTTTTACTGAGTCCATCGCCATGACTTCTTCAGCGCGCGCCAGGTTAATGCCATAGCGGGCAATGAAATGGTCAATTAAGTCAAATTCACTGGCGGATTTGCCGTCCAGTTCTGTGACTGTACCGTTGACGATTTTAATCGACGGTTTAGGGTCGTTCGGGCTTTCCATCGCAATGAAGCCTTCTTCGATCCACTCCTTAACGAAGCCATCCTGATTCACAGGGCGCTTCGCCAGTGCTTCAAATCTTTTCGATCTCATGAATCAGCCTCACTGATATCAGATGTAGGACGGACGATCGTTTTTCGGTTCTGAGCCGAGGGTCCCGAGTACGGTTTTACCGATTTCGCGGGCGGAGATAACGGCCTGACGCACAGCGCCGGAATCGCCTGAAATGACCAGAATGGCTTCGTTACTGAAGCTGGTGCCATGGGCTGGGGAGCTGTAGGCCACTACTTCCACGTTGGCGGATTTCAGCGCAGTATCAGCCATCAGGACACCAACGGATGCCGGGGCGCCGACGATCACGCCACAGGCACGGCCAATCGGTGCACCAAAGGCTTTTTCCAGCGCGTAGCTGGCGCGTGCGGTGTATTGCATCTCGATGTGACCGGCTTCGTTGGCATACACATCGCCAAAGGTGCGATCCAGTTCTTTCAGCGCAACCTCAATTCCGCGTTTCACGTCGGAAACATCGTTGCCGCCGAGAATAATCAGCGAACCGTGACCCGCGCCGCCTTTGGTATCACGTGGCAACTCAATACTGACGACTTCAGTATTGGTGGCTTTTACCGCTTCATCTGCGGCCATGATGTGCGGGCCTGCACCAGTACGCGCGCCCAGGATGCCAATGGAGCGATACCGTTTTTCAAGTTTCATTGCGTCCAGTAGGGCGCTGTCCACGTTGGCGATTACCAGACCGACGGTGTCGCCAATCGCAGTACCGACAAACTCCGTTAAACTGCAGCTTTTCTCTGCCATAGCCGTTTCTCGTGTTGGAGGATTATTTTCAGGGATAGCCTGCTGTTCCGGCGTTGCCACGCGAGCAATCACCTGCGCCATGATCTGATCAACCAGCTCATTGCTGCTCATTAGCTAATTCCCTTCGGTAAGATTTTTTCTACATCGGTGTGAGGGCGTGGGATGACGTGTACGGCTTTCACTTCTCCCACATTACGTGCTGCGGCGGCACCTGCATCTGTTGCTGCTTTGACTGCGCCAACATCGCCGCGGACAATGACTGTTACCAGCCCCGAACCAATTTTTTCGTAGCCGACCAGCATTACATTGGCTGACTTCACCATTGCATCTGCGGCCTCTATGGCTGCAGTCAAGCCTTTGGTTTCTACCATTCCTAACGCTTCTTGTTGCATAAAGACCTCGCCTGGGTTGTCCCGATGTTCATGACTATAAAAAGAAGCGAGGAAAAAGAATGGCTGACTTGAAATTGAGAGTGAAAAAATAATAGAGGAAAGGTGATGTAAAATTGCTATTAATTATTTTAACTTGTTGTTTTTAATGGGTGTGTTAAATTTTATTAATATGATTATTTAGTTATGTCAGTTCCACATTTACACTTTTTCTGGTGACATTATAAATATCATTTGCTATGCGAAAAAAATGAAATTGTGATGGTGGTTTGAAAACGGATTTCTGCTAATAGCAATATTTTATTGTTTTGAAAATGTCCGTGTAATACGCGAAACCCCGATTGTCTCTAATGTTTTAATAAAGTGTGTAGCAAGAATTTGCTATTGCGCCACGATTTTAAAGGGCAAGCTATCCGCAGAATGCCAACAATTTGCTGATATGGCCTTTTATAGTAAGCCTCGAAGTATTCTACTTGCCAGTAAGGAGTCCGCTGGTAAAGACACGAACTCTGCTTAGAAGGTGTCACAATGAACGATTCACTAAAAGCGCAATGCATTGCTGAGTTTTTGGGTACCGGGCTGTTTTTGTTTTTTGGTATTGGCTGCCTGAGCGCTCTGAAAGTCGCAGGTGCCAGCCTGGGATTGTGGGAGATCTGCATCATTTGGGGTCTGGGGATCTCGCTTGCAGTCTACCTGACGGCCGGGATTTCTGGCGCGCATCTCAACCCTGCTATCACCATCGCACTGTGGCTGTTTGCCTGTTTTCCGGGGCGCAAAGTTTTACCTTACACTGTGGCGCAGGTCGCGGGGGCCTTTGGTGGCGCTTTGCTGGCTTACTTGCTCTACGGCAGTCTGTTTACCGAGTATGAGTCGGCCCACCAGATGGTGCGCGGCAGTCTGGAAAGCCTGCACCTTGCCAGTATTTTTAGTACTTATCCTGCGGCGGCGCTCAGCGTCTGGCAGGCAGCATTGGTCGAAGTGGTGATTACCTCCATTCTTATGGGGATGATCATGGCGCTGACTGACGACGGTAACGGCGTACCTAAAGGTCCGTTGGCACCATTGCTGATTGGTATTCTGGTTGCTGTTATCGGCGCATCCACCGGTCCGCTCACCGGATTTGCGATGAATCCGGCGCGTGATTTTGGTCCTAAATTGTTTGCCTGGATGGCCGGGTGGGGAGATGTTGCGATGACCGGCGGGCGTGATATCCCTTATTTCATTGTACCGATTGTGGCCCCTATCATCGGCGCGTGCGCGGGTGCAGCAATTTATCGTTATTTGATTGGCAAAAATTTACCGTGTAATACGTGTAAGCTGGACGAAAATGAGAGCTAGCTTCACAGAAGAAGTTTATTTTTGAAAAGTAAAAACTGTTTTCGTGATCCGGTATCCTGAACTGCCCAAAAAGTCTCCCAAGAATGGGAGACTTTTGTTATGTTCAATTACGACTTTCATCAATGCTCAGGATGGCAGGGTGAAAATGAATGTGAATAATATGTTTTATTTATAACAATAAATTAACTGAGAGGTTTTATCATGATTTCTGCGAGTGCCCTGAACTCAGAACTCATTAATAAAATCGCACAGGATTTTGCGCAGGCCACCAGTCTGGCCGTTGTGGTTGTCAATATTCACGGTGATGAAATTTCTGAGCTTTTTAATTTCACCCCTTTTTGCCAGTTGATGCGCCAGCATCCTCAGCACAGTACCTGTTGTCGTATGAGCGATCGCTGTGGAGGGCTGGAAGCCTCTAAATCCGATCAACCCTGCATCTATCGCTGTCACGCCGGACTTACCGATTTCTCAATTCCGCTGGTCATTGCGGGGCACCTGGTAGGGTTTGTGCTTTGTGGCCAGGTACGCTTAAGTAACGATGTTGGTTTGGTTGATATTCTGAATGTAGATGACCGCTGGCAAGCCGATCCCGAACTGGTCAACGAGTTTCGTAATGTACCGGAAATGGACTATTCGCGAGTCATCGCCTCAGCGGATCTGCTGAAGCTCATCGTAGAAAATTGCCTTAAGAAACAACTTAATTTTGTGGTTATCAAAGATAACCCGCAGCAGTCAGAGCCGGTACGCGCTAACCGCAGCACCAATCCTCATGACAGCAAAATGAAAAAAGCACTGCGCTATATTGATGCGCATTTATCAGACGAATTGCGTCTGGAGGATGTCGCCTCTCATGTTTACCTTAGCCCTTACTATTTCAGCAAATTGTTCAAAAAATATCATGGTATCGGTTTTAACGCATGGGTAAACCAGCAGCGAATGGCCAGTGCAAAAGAGCTGCTTTGCCACAGTGACTGGAGCATAGCCAGCATTGCGCGCAATTTAGGATTTTCGCAAACCAGTTATTTTTGCAAAGTTTTTCGTCAAACGTATCAGGTCACGCCGCAGGCATTTCGCCAGCAAATAAATGTCATTTCACGTGGCGAATCCGCTTAAATGGCAATATTTTGCTATTGCCGATTTTTGATATAGGGCGCTATGCCAGTCATGGTAATGACTCCAACTTATTGATAGTGTTTTATGTTCAGATAATGCCCGATGACTTTGTCATGCAGCTCCACCGATTTTGAGAACGACAGCGACTTCCGTCCCAGCCGTGCCAGGTGCTGCCTCAGATTCAGGTTATGCCGCTCAATTCGCTGCGTATATCGCTTGCTGATTACGTGCAGCTTTCCCTTCAGGCGGGATTCATACAGCGGCCAGCCATCCGTCATCCATATCACCACGTCAAAGGGTGACAGCAGGCTCATAAGACGCCCCAGCGTCGCCATAGTGCGTTCACCGAATACGTGCGCAACAACCGTCTTCCGGAGCCTGTCATACGCGTAAAACAGCCAGCGCTGGCGCGATTTAGCCCCGACGTATCCCCACTGTTCGTCCATTTCCGCGCAGACGATGACGTCACTGCCCGGCTGTATGCGCGAGGTTACCGACTGCGGCCTGAGTTTTTTAAATGGCGGAAAATCGTGTTGAGGCCAACGCCCATAATGCGGGCGGTTGCCCGGCATCCAACGCCATTCATGGCCATATCAATGATTTTCTGGTGCGTACCGGGTTGAGAAGCGGTGTAAGTGAACTGCAGTTGCCATGTTTTACGGCAGTGAGAGCAGAGATAGCGCTGATGTCCGGCAGTGCTTTTGCCGTTACGCACCACCCCGTCAGTAGCTGAACAGGAGGGACAGCTGATAGAAACAGAAGCCACTGGAGCACCTCAAAAACACCATCATACACTAAATCAGTAAGTTGGCAGCATCACCGCCAGTCATTATAAAATGAAAAGTAGCGACAGCAGTCAATAAATTGTCATAGCGCAACAAAATATTAGTATTAGAGGGATAAACTGCACCAGTTTTTATTTTTGTGATGAGATACAGTGTCTCTGTGAATGACTTTCTTTATTCTTTGTTGGCACTTTCATTCAGAATGCGAGCATATGAATAAGTGGGTTTATGCCAGGTAATTGGTTGAATGAACCCGGCAAGATATTAAATTGAATTATTGTCATGAGGTCGTGAATTTACCTCATAACAGAGAGCTTAATTAATCAGGCTCTTGAACTGACAGGTTTGCCACATTTGTGGTAGGGAAGGGGGTGAGAATCCCCCGCAGCCCCCGCTGCTGTGATGCTGACGACCCCGTATTGACCACTGATCGCAAGATTGGGAAGGACGGGTGAGGATGACGCTAAGCCAGAAGACCTGCCTGTCAGTGACTACCAACAACTTCGGTGGGAAGTGGGTGGTTCAGATGCATACAGTCGAGAGACTGGGTATCTTTACACCCCTACCACCCTGAACAGGATCAGGGTATGGCGGCCAATTTTCACGCTTTTGTTCTTGCAGGTACCGGAAGCGGCTGTGGTAAAACCACGGTGACGCTGGGCTTGTTGAGCTTGTTGAAAAAACGCGGTTTACGCGTCCAGCCTTGCAAAGTAGGCCCCGATTACCTTGATACTGGCTGGCATACCGCGGTATGCGGCACTGCTTCCCGCAATCTTGATAGCTTCATGCTTCCCGTCCCCACCCTGAATGCTTTATTTCGCGAGCACATGAAACATGCGGATATCGCCGTTATTGAAGGCGTTATGGGGTTGTATGACGGATATGGCACCGACCCAAACTACTGCAGCACCGCCGCGATGGCCAAACAGTTAGGCTGTCCGGTTATCCTACTGGTTGATGGCAAAGCCGTTTCCACCTCGATCGCCGCGACGGTAATGGGGTTTCAGCATTTTGATCCAACCCTGAATATTGCCGGCGTTATTGTTAATCGGGTTAACAGCGAAACGCATTACCAGCTCCTGAAAGTGGCAATTGAGCGTTACTGCGCTGTACCCGTCTTAGGCTACGTTCCCCGTATGGAAGGCGTTGCGCTTCCTGAGCGTCATCTGGGTTTGGTTACCGCGCGTGAGTCGGTTATCAACCAGCAGCCGTGGCAGGCGTTTGCTGCGACGCTGGAGCAAACCCTTGATATCGACGCGCTGCTGAGATTAAGCCAGTTAGACACGCTTCCTGCGGGTGAATGGCCAGCGCTGCCCGCCGCAGACGCCGGGGCAGGGCTAACGCTTGCCATCGCCGATGACGAAGCGTTCAATTTCTACTACCCGGACAACATTACGCTACTGGAGCGCACGGGGCTTAAGATTGTCCGTTTTAGCCCGTTGCACGACACCTGTTTACCCGACTGTCAGATGATCTGGCTGGGGGGGGGCTATCCTGAGTTACATGCTGCGGCGTTGGCCCGTAATATTGCAATGCTTAACCAACTGCGGGCGGCGCACCAGCAGGGTGTCGCGATTTATGCCGAGTGCGGGGGGCTGATGTATCTCGGCAGTTCGCTGGAAGACAGCCAGGGTGATACCTGGCTGATGGCGGATATCATTCCCGGTCACAGCAAAATGGGAAAACGTCTGACCCGATTTGGCTACTGCGAAGCGCAGGCCGCGCAGCAGACGTTGTTAGCTGCAGAAGGCGAAGTGCTGCGCGGACATGAATTCCACTACTCCGATTTTACCCCTGAAACCTCCGCGGTGATGAACTGTCGCAAAGTGCGCGATGGCAAAACGCTGCAAGCCTGGTCCGGCGGCTGGCAGGTGGGAAATACCTTTGCCAGCTATCTACACGTTCATTTTGCTCAACGTCCGCAGATGCTTAACCACTGGCTGGCAGCCGCGAGGAGCGCACTATGACCATCCTCGCGTGGTGTGTTGCCTGGCTGCTTGATTTTATCATCGGCGATCCGCAGAACTGGCCGCATCCGGTGCGCTGGATTGGCAATCTGATTTCTGCGGTGCAACGGGTTGTTCGGCGTTACTGCCATAGCGACCGTGCGCTACGCATCGGTGGCGCGGTGATGTGGATTGTGGTGGTGGGGCTGACCTGGGCTGTGTCCTGGGGAGTACTGGCGCTGGCGCACTCTATTCATCCCTGGCTTGGTTGGGTGGTGGAAGTCTGGATGATCTTTACCGTGCTGGCCGGGCGCTGCCTGGCAAATGCCGCGCAGGATGTCGAGCGTCCGCTACGTGCCGGTAACCTTGCTGCAAGTCGGGAAAAGCTGTCATGGATTGTGGGACGAGATACCTCGCAATTACAGCCACAGCAGATCAATCGCGGCGTAGTGGAAACCGTGGCAGAGAACACCGTTGATGGCATCATCGCGCCGCTGTTCTTCTTGCTCCTCGGCGGTGCGCCTCTGGCGATGGCCTACAAAGCGGTAAACACCCTTGACTCCATGGTGGGCTACAAACATGAAAAATACCGCGCTATCGGTATGGTCAGCGCTCGTCTGGACGATGTCGCAAATTATATTCCCGCGAGACTAAGTTGGCTGCTGCTGGGCGCAGCGGCATTTTTATGTCGCCAGGACGGCGCGCGTGCTTTGCAGATTGGCTGGCGCGATCGCTACAACCACAGCAGCCCAAACTGCGCGTGGTCAGAAGCGTCCGTTGCCGGGGCATTAGGAATTCGTCTGGGTGGTCCTAATGACTACTTTGGCGAGCGCGTTGAGAAACCGTGGATCGGTGATGCACAACGCGACATTTCGGTAGACGACATTTCCCATACGATTCGATTGATGTGGGTGGCATCGATGCTGGCACTGGCGCTGTTTATTGCGCTGCGGTGGCTGCTGGTCGGTGTAGCCTGAGGACAACACAATGCAATATATCCAGCAACCCCAGGCGATTGAGGCCAAAAGTTTCGACATTATTGGCGAGATCATCCGTGAAACCCGCCCGGACTATCAGTTTGCCAGCCCGTTACATGAAGCCATTATCAAGCGGGTCATTCACACGACAGCGGATTTCGACTGGCTGGACATTCTGTGGTTTTCCAGTGATGTGCTGGAGCAGTTCTGTGCGGCGCTTAGCCGTTCGAGCGTGATTTATACCGATACCACTATGGCCCTTTCCGGGATTAATAAAACGCTGCTGGCAAAATTCGGTGGCGAATGCCGCTGTTACATCAGCGACCCGCGGGTCGTGCGGACGGCAAAAGAGCAGGGCATTACCCGGTCAATGGCAGCCGTTGACATTGCGGTGAAGGAAGAGGGTGAAAAGCTGTTTGTGTTTGGCAACGCGCCGACAGCGCTGTTCCGCCTGCTTGAGCATGATGTGGACGTCAGTGGTGTCGTTGGCGTACCGGTTGGGTTCGTCGGTGCAGAAGAGTCGAAAGATGCACTGACCCAAAGCAATCTACCCGCCATTGCTGCGTTAGGTCGTAAAGGGGGAAGTAACGTTGCCGCCGCGATCGTCAACGCCATGCTTTATCACATGCAGGGGGCGCGATGAGCGAGTCCTTCGATACGCCGGTGTGGCACAACGGTAAAGCGCTGCGTAAAGGATATACCACGGGATCGTGCGCGACGGCGGCGGCAAAAGTGGCGGCGCTGATGGTATTGCGCCAGCACCTGATCCATCAGGTTTCTATCGTGACGCCATCAGGTGTGACGCTGTGTCTGAACGTAGAGTCACCGCATATCGAAGGACAGCAGGCGATAGCCGCCATCCGCAAAGACGGTGGCGATGATGTGGATGCCACCCACGGCATGCTGATTTTTGCCCGCGTGACGTTAAACGATAGCAAAGAGATAACCCTTCAGGGCGGGGAAGGCGTTGGCACGGTAACCCGCAAAGGGATCGGCCTGCCAGTGGGCAGTTCGGCGATTAATCGCACACCTCGCCAGACCATTGAGTCTGCGGTTCGTGAGGCGATTGGTCCGAATCGTGGGGCGCAAATTGAAATTTTCGCGCCGGAAGGCGAAGAGCGGGCACAAAAAACCTACAACTCCCGCCTTGGCATTCTGGGCGGCATTTCGATCATTGGTACGACTGGGATCGTCACGCCGATGTCAGAAGAAAGCTGGAAACGTTCACTGTCGCTGGAACTGGAAATTAAACGAGCGGCGGGGCTGGAGCGTGTCGTACTGGTGCCAGGAAACCACGGCGAACGTTTTGTGCGTGAGCAGATGGGGATCGACACCCAGGTTGTGGTCACTATGAGCAATTTTGTCGGCTACATGATTGAAGAAGCCGTACGCCTGGGGTTCCGACAAATTGTGCTGGTGGGACACCCTGGTAAGCTCGTCAAAATTGCGGCGGGGATCTTTCATACCCACAGCCATATTGCCGATGCTCGCATGGAAACGCTGGTGGCCCACCTCGCGTTACTGGGTGCGCCGCTGGAACTGCTCACGCTGGTCAGCGACTGCGATACCACCGAGGCGGCGATGGAACACATAGAAGCATACGGTTTTCAGCACATTTACAACCATCTGGCTAAGCGCATCTGTATGCGCGTCCTGCAAACGTTGCGCTTTACCAAAAATCCCCCGACCTGTGACGCCATCATGTTCTCTTTTGATAATCAGGTGCTTGGAAGTAATCGCCCGGTCGCAGAGATTGCTGAGGAGATGCAATGTTAACCGTTGTAGGGATGGGGCCAGCCGGTTTGCATTTGATGACGCCTGCTGCGCGCGAAGCGGTCGCAACGGCTGATGTTCTGGTCGGTGGAAAGCGACATTTGCAGCAATTCCCGGATTTTACCGGTGAACAGTTTGTTCTCGGCGCCAATATTCTCGAACTCTTGAACTGGATTTGCGCGCACCAGGAGCAACGCGTTGTGGTGCTGGCATCTGGCGATCCGCTGTTTTACGGCATCGGGACGCGCATGGTGGCGCATTTCGGTATTGAAAATGTGCGCATTATTCCCGGTATTAGCGCGGTGCAGTACCTGTGTGCGCAGTCCGGTATTGATATGAACGATATGTGGCTGACCAGTAGCCATGGTCGCAGCGTCTGTTTCGATGAACTGGCGCGACATAACAAGGTGGCGATGGTGACAGATGCGCAGTGTGGCCCGCGTGAAATTGCGCAGCAGCTCATTGCACGAGGCAAGGGACATCGCTGGATGGTGATTGGCGAAAACCTGGCAATGGAAAACGAACGGATCCATTTCCTGCCTGTGAACGAAGTTAACGCCGACTATGACATGAATGCAGTGGTGATCCTTGATGAAAGATGAGCTGTTTTTACGTGGAGAGAAAGTGCCGATGACCAAAGAAGCGGTACGTGCACTTGCCCTCTCAAAACTTGAATTACACCGCGCCAGTCACCTGATTGATATTGGCGCGGGAACTGGCAGCGTGTCGATAGAAGCCGCGCTGCAATACCCTGGATTGCGCGTGACGGCAATCGAGCGTAACCCGGCGGCGCTCAGGTTGTTGGATGAAAACCGCCAGCATTTTGCCTGTGCAAACATCGACATTTTTCCCGGTGTTGCGCCGATGACCATCGCTGAAAAAGCCGATGCCATTTTCATGGGCGGCAGCGGTGGCCATTTGACTGAACTGATTGACTGGTCAATGCGTCAATTGCATCCCGCAGGGCGGCTGGTGATGACATTCATCCTCCAGGAAAACCTCAACACCGCGCTGGCACATCTGGACCATCTTGGCGTACCGGGAGTGGATTGCCTGCAGCTACAGGTTTCCTCGCTTACCACGCTTGGCAGTGGTCACTATTTCAAACCGAATAACCCCGTATTTGTTATCGCCTGTCAGAAGGAAGGAAACCATGTCTGAGATTTTTGATCCCCGTAACGTGTGGTTTGTTGGCGCAGGTCCTGGCGATCGCGAGCTGATTACCCTCAAAGGTTACCGGTTGCTACAGCAGGCGCAGGTTGTTATCTACGCCGGATCGCTGATTAACACCGAACTGCTGGAATATTGTCCTGCTGGTGCTGAATGCCACGACAGCGCTGAACTGCATCTGGAGCAGATCCTTGATCTGATGGAAGCCGGAGTGAAAGCGGGTAAGACCGTGGTGCGTCTGCAAACCGGCGATGTTTCGCTGTACGGTTCCGTGCGCGAGCAGGGCGAGGAACTGACCAAACGCGGGATTGACTGGCAGGTTGTGCCCGGCGTCAGTGCATTCCTTGGTGCGGCGGCGGAGTTGGGCGTTGAGTATACCGTGCCTGAGGTCTCACAGAGCCTGATCATTACCCGCCTGGAAGGACGCACGCCGGTGCCGGAGCGCGAACAGCTGGAGTCATTTGCCAGTCACCAGACATCTATGGCGATTTATCTGTCCGTTCAGCGTATTCATCGTGTGGCCGAGCGTTTGATTGAAGGCGGTTATCCGGCGACCACGCCCGTGGCGGTGATCTACAAGGCAACCTGGCCGGAAAGCCAGACTGTGCGCGGTACCCTGGCGGATATTGGTGACAAGGTTCGTGATGCGGGCATCCGTAAAACGGCCCTTATTCTGGTCGGTAATTTCCTGGGCTCGGAGTATCACTACTCCAAACTCTATGCGGCGGACTTTAGCCATGAATACCGTAAAGCCTGAGTCAATTGCGCTTTTTTGCCTGACCCCGGGAGGCGTTACGCTGGCAAAACGTCTGGCGGCCATGCTGCCGGTCACCTGTTTTACCAGTGAAAAGCTGCTGGAGGAGGGATTCATTCCTTTCGAAAACGGCTTTGCGAATACCGCCCGCGAAGCGTTTGCGAATTACTCGGCGCTGATTTTTATCGGTGCGACCGGCATTGCGGTGCGCGTGCTGGCCCCGCTGGTCAACGACAAATTTTGCGATCCGGCGGTGGTGGTCATTGATGAACGCGCCCAGCATGTCATTAGCCTGCTCTCCGGTCACGCGGGCGGTGCCAATGCGCTGGCGCGGTATCTGGCGGGCATGTTGGGCGCCGATCCGGTGATCACCACTGCGACGGATGTCAACGATATGGCGGCACTGGATACGCTGGCATTTCAACTGAATGCCCGGATGAGTGATTTCCGTTCGGCGGTGAAGATCGTTAATCAGATGCTGGTCAGTAATAGGCGGGTGGGGCTGTGGTGGGATGATGAACTGACGCAGGATGTCAGTCATTGCGACCGGCGCGGATTTATCACGGTAACCGATCTCAATCAGCTTCCTGAACTGGATGCGCTGGTGTGTATCACCTTACGCACCAATTTGCCCGATCTGCCTGTTCCGCACTGGAAGCTGGTGCCACAACGTGTTGTGGCCGGAATTGGTTGTCGTCGTGACACGCCGTTCCCGTTGCTGGCCGCGCTGCTTGCCAGGCAACTCGAAGCCCAACAGCTCGATCCGCTGGCGCTAAAAGCGATTGGCAGTATCACGCTGAAAAAAGATGAACAGGGACTTATCCAACTGGCTTCGTGCTGTCGCGTTCCTTTCGAAACCTTTACTGCTGACGCGCTGCGTGAGCATGAACACCGTTTTCCGGCCTCATCGTTTGTTCGCAAAACGGTGGGTACAGGGAGCGTTTCCGGTCCTGCAGCCTGGCTGCTGAGCCACGGAAAACTGTTAGGCGAGACCCTGCGAGAACAGGGCGTCACTATCACTTTGGGAGTTTCACACTGATGTTAAGCGTAATTGGAATTGGCCCTGGCTCGCAGGCAATGATGACCATGGAAGCCGTTGAAGCATTGCAGGCAGCGGAAATCATCGTTGGCTATAAAACCTACACCCACCTGGTAAAAGCGTTCACTGGCGACAAGCAGGTGATCAAAACCGGGATGTGCAAAGAGATTGAACGCTGCCAGGCGGCGATCGAACTGGCGCAGGCAGGTCACAATGTGGCGCTGATCAGCAGCGGTGATGCAGGGATTTACGGTATGGCCGGGCTGGTGCTTGAGCTGGTCAGCAAGCAAAAGCTAGACGTTGAGGTCAGGCTGATCCCAGGAATGACGGCCAGCATTGCCGCCGCCTCTTTGCTGGGCGCGCCGTTGATGCACGACTTCTGCCACATCAGCTTAAGCGATCTGTTAACACCGTGGCCAGTTATCGAAAAACGCATAGTGGCTGCCGGCGAAGCAGACTTTGTAATCTGTTTCTACAACCCGCGCAGTCGGGGTCGCGAAGGTCATCTGGCGCGCGCATTTGAGCTGCTTTCTGCCAGCAAGAGCGCGCAAACGCCGGTGGGTATTGTGAAGTCAGCCGGACGTAAAAAACAGGAAAAATGGTTGACCACCCTGGGTGAAATGGACTTTGAACCGGTTGATATGACCAGCCTTGTGATCGTTGGCAACAAAACAACCTATGTTCAGGACGGCCTGATGATCACGCCACGAGGTTATGTGCTGTGAATTACGGTGATGTGTTGGTCATGGGCGGTACCAGCGATGCGCGCATGCTGTGCCAGCAACTGGACGCAGCCAATGTGGCCTACACCCTGTCAGTTGCGACCCCAACGGGGAAGCAGCTGGCGGGAGATATCAAAGGTCAGGTGCGCTGCGGGCGTCTGGAGCGCGAACAAATGATTGCCTGGCTACAGGAAAATCAGACGCGCTGGGTGATAGACGCCTCGCATCCGTATGCCGAGGTGGTGAGCCGCAACATCATGAACGCCTGCGAAGCAGCGGGGGTATTGCTGAGCCGCTATCAACGTCCTGAGCAGTTGAGCGGTTTAACCCATCCGCAGCTTTATACCGTACAGAGTATTCAGCAAGCCTGCGAGGTTGCGCGCCGTTTCGGTGACCGCGTGCTGCTGACGACCGGCAGTAAAGATCTGGCTATCTGGCGCGAAGGGTTGCCTGAAAAAACGCTGTTGGCGCGCGTCCTGCCTGTACCCGAGGTTATTCAGCAATGCGCGGACCTGGGATTTGGCGTCGGTGAGATTTTTGCATTGTGCGGGCCGTTTAGCGCCGAGTTCAACGCTGCGTTTTATCGCCAGTGTCAGGCTGATGTGGTGATCACTAAGGCATCCGGTGCGGAAGGTGGTTATCAGGAAAAAGTTCAACCCTGTCTGGATGCTGGTATCCCCTGCATCGTGATTACACGTCCGGCACCGTTGGTGACGGGAGAAGAGTTACTGGAAAGTCAGGCCGCCTTTGGGGCGCGTTTAACGCGCTGGCTGGCCGCTGCTTAAGGAGTTAGAGATGAAAAAGGCGCTTCTGGTGGTCAGCTTTGGCACCAGCTATCACGACACCTGTGAGAAAAATATTGTGGCTTGCGAGCGCGATCTCGCAGCCAGTTGCCCTGACCGCGACCTGTTTCGGGCGTTTACCTCCGGGATGATTATCCGCAAGCTCAAGCAGCGCGACGGCATTGAGATCGACACGCCGCTGCAGGCGCTGCAAAAGCTGGCGGATCAGGGGTATCAGGACGTGGCTATTCAGTCGTTGCACATTATTAACGGTGATGAATACGAAAAAATTGTCCGCGAAGTGCAAAGCATGCGCCCGCTTTTTTCTCGCCTGACGCTGGGTGTTCCGCTGCTGAGCAGCCATGACGATTACGCCCAGCTGATGCTGGCGCTGCAACAGCAAATGCCGGTGCTTGGCGAAAATGAAAAAGTGGTGTTTATGGGACACGGTGCCAGCCATCATGCCTTTGCCGCCTATGCCTGCCTCGACCATATGATGACGGCACAGCGCTACCCGGCGCGGGTTGGGGCGGTGGAAAGCTACCCGGAAGTCGATGTGCTGATTGAAAGTTTGTCTCAGGAAGGGGTGACGGCGGTGCATCTGATGCCGCTGATGTTAGTTGCTGGCGATCATGCCATCAATGATATGGCCTCTGACGAAGAGGATTCCTGGAAAACATTGTTCAATGCGGCCGGGATACCGGCTACGCCGTGGCTCAGTGGTCTGGGTGAGAATCCTGCGGTTCGCGCTATGTTCGTGGCGCATTTACAACAGGCGCTTAATGTGGCGCTGGAGGAAGCAGCATGAGCGGAAAACTGTACGCATTAAGCACCGGGCCAGGCGCTTCCGATCTTATCACCGTGCGGGCCGCACGCACGCTGGGTACGCTGGATATTCTCTATGCGCCCGCTGGGCGTAAAGGTGGCGACAGTCTGGCGCTGTCGATCGTACGTGAATATATCGGCGAGCAGACCGAAGTTCGCTGCTGCCATTTTCCTATGAGTGCTGACAGCGCCGAAAAAGAGGCGGTATGGGATGACGTTGCGGCCGCGCTGGTTCAGGAAGTCGAAGCGGGTAAGCAAGTGGGCTTTATTACACTTGGCGACGCCATGCTGTTCAGCACCTGGGTTTTTTTACTCCAGCGTATTGGCTGTCCTGACTGGTTAGAAATCGTCCCGGGCGTGACCTCTTTTGCTGCGATTGCCGCGCGCTCAAAAACGCCGCTCGCCATGGAGCAACAGTCACTGGCCGTGGTCTCCTGTACCGCGCCGGAAGCGGAAATCCAGCAGGCGTTAAAGCAGCATGACAGTCTGGTGCTGATGAAGGTATACGGTCGTTTTGCGCGCATCAAAGCGCTGCTGCAACAAGAGGGTTTGTTGGGCTGTGCATTGATGATGTCTGAAGCCACGCTGCCGGGTGAACAGTGCTGGCGTCATCTCGATGAGGTGAGCGACGATCAGCCGCTGCCTTATTTCTCGACCATTCTGGTCAATAAACAGTGGGAGTATGCACAATGAAGCTTGAACAACAGCTAAAACAGCTGTCTTTCAGCGGGTTGGCTGCGGCGCTATTACTGATGGTTGTTCCTGAACAAGCGTTCGCCATGCACATAATGGAAGGTTTCTTGCCGCCGATGTGGGCGCTGGCCTGGTGGCTGCTGTTTTTGCCGTGCCTGTGGTACGGGCTGGTGCGGCTGCGCCAAATCGTGCAGGAAGATAGTCACCAAAAAGTGTTACTGGCTCTGTGCGGCGCGTTTATTTTTGTGCTGTCGGCGCTGAAAATTCCTTCTGTTACCGGAAGTTGTTCGCACCCTACCGGGGTAGGCCTGGCGGTTATCCTGTTTGGACCGGGCGTGGTGGCAATCCTCGGGGCAATCGTCCTGCTGTTCCAGGCGCTGTTACTGGCGCACGGTGGTTTGACAACGCTTGGCGCTAACGGCATGTCGATGGCGGTGATTGGCCCGGTGGTGGGTTACATGGTGTGGAAAATGGCCTGCCGTGCGGGGTTGCGTCGTGATGTTTGCGTCTTCCTGTGCGCGATGCTGGCGGATCTCGTCACCTATTTCGTGACCTCGGTGCAACTGGGCGTGGCGTTCCCGGACCCATCCGCCGGTGCTACGGGTTCAATCATCAAGTTCATGGGGATTTTCTGCCTGACGCAGATCCCAATTGCGATAGCGGAAGGTCTGCTCACCGTAATGATTTATGACCAGTTAACCAAACGGCAGTTGATTACCGCTCAAGGACATTAACGATGAAAAAGACGCTGATTTTGTTAGGGATGGTAGTGGCGCTGGTGATCCTGCCGTTCTTTATCAACCATGGTGGAGAGTACGGTGGCTCAGACGGTGAGGCGGAGAGTCAGATTCAGGCAATTGCCCCACATTATGAGCCGTGGTTCCAGCCGTTGTATGAACCGGCAAGCGGTGAGATTGAAAGCCTGCTGTTTACGCTTCAGGGATCGCTGGGCGCAGCCGTGATTTTCTACATTCTGGGTTACACCAAGGGCAGGCAACGCCGTGATGACCGGGCTTGACAGGCTTAGCTATCAAAGCCGCTGGTTTCATGTCTCACCCGTGCGGAAATTTCTGCTCTGGCTGATGATGATGATTCTGGCGTTTACTCTGCCCCCGTTGGGGCAGGGTATTGAGCTGTTACTGATTGCCGCGCTGAGCTGCTGGCTGCTGCGCATTTCCTTCTGGCGCTGGTGTCGCTGGATGGCATTACCGTTTGGTTTTCTGACGGTCGGCGTCGTGACCATTCTGTTTAGTTTTAGCCGCGATCCGCAGACGCTGCTGGCCAGCATCCCCGTTGGAAACTATTGGTTAGGCGTTAGCGCGCCAGGGCTTGTCACCGCCAATGAAACCTTCTGGCGCAGCCTGGCTGCGCTGGCGGCAACGTTCTGGCTGGTACTGAATCTGCCGTTTCCGCAATTGATTATCTTACTCAAACGCGCGCACGTTCCTCGCCTGCTCACTGAGCAGATCCTGCTAACCTGGCGCTTTATTTTTATCCTGTTAGACGAGGCGCTGGCTATTCATCGCGCACAAACGCTACGTTTTGGTTATCGTAGCTTGCCGTTGGGCTATCGCTCGCTGGCGATGCTGGTGGGATTGCTGTTTACCCGCGTGTTGATCCGCTACCAGCAAATGACCACCACACTGGATATCAAACTGTATCAGGGTGATTTTCACCTGTAAGGAAAAGTATGCTTGCCACTTCAGCGCTTTGGTTTCGCTATCAGGATGACCCGATCCTCAAAGGGCTAACGCTGGACTTTTCAACGCATGCCGTCACCGGGCTGGTCGGTGCTAATGGCTGCGGGAAATCCACGCTGTTTATGAACCTGAGTGGTTTACTGCGCCCGCAGGAAGGCGCGGTGATGTGGCAAGGCAAACCGCTGGATTACAGCAAGCGCGGCCTGCTGGCGCTGCGTCAGCAGGTGGCAACCGTATTTCAGGATCCCGATCAGCAAATTTTTTATACCGATATCGACAGCGATATTGCCTTCAGCCTGCGCAACCTTGGGGTGGATGAGACTGAAATCTCCCGCCGGGTGGATGATGCGCTCACGCTGGTTGATGCCCAGCATTTTCGCCATCAACCAATTCAGTGTTTAAGTCACGGGCAAAAAAAACGTGTGGCGATTGCCGGGGCGTTGGTGTTGCAGGCGCAGTATTTGCTACTGGATGAACCTACTGCGGGCCTTGACCCATCAGGCCGCACGCAGATGATTGAGATAATCAAACGCATCGTAGCGCAAGGAAACCACGTGGTTATCTCCAGCCATGATATCGATCTTATCTATGAAGTCAGCGATGCAGTGTACGTTTTACGCCGGGGTGAAGTGCTAACGCACGGCTCGCCGGGTGATGTGTTTGCCCGGACGGATCTTATTGAACAAGCGGGATTAACTCAGCCCTGGCTGGTGAAGCTGCATACCGAGCTGGGCTTCCCGCTGTGTAAAACAGAGGCTGAATTTTTTAGCTGTATGCGAGAGAACGCACTGAAGGAGGCGTCATGACGCAGGCAATAATGTTGCAGGGAACGGCATCTGATGTAGGTAAAAGCGTGTTGGTCGCCGGTCTGTGTCGAATTTTTTATCAGGATGGACTGCGTACCGCACCGTTCAAATCGCAGAACATGGCGCTGAACTCTGGCATTACGCCAGAGGGCAAAGAGATGGGCCGCGCGCAAATTTTTCAGGCTGAGGCCGCCGGTATTACGCCAGATGTGCGTATGAATCCGGTGCTGCTTAAGCCGACCAGCGATTGTAAAGCGCAGGTTGTGCTGATGGGCAAAGTGGCAACCGATATGGATGCGGTGAGCTACCACGAGTACAAACCGAAACTACGGGATCAAATCCTGTCTGTTTATAACAGTCTGGCGCAGGAGTTCGATGTGCTGGTACTGGAAGGGGCGGGAAGCCCGGCTGAGATTAACCTGCGCGATCGCGATATCGTCAATATGGGGATGGCTGAAATGGCACAGTGCCCTGTCGTCCTGGTGGCGGATATCGACCGCGGCGGGGTGTTTGCCTCCATTTACGGCACGCTGGCGCTACTGCACGACCATGAACGCGCCAGGGTAAAAGGGGTGATCATCAATAAGTTTCGCGGTGATGTGGCGTTGCTGTATTCCGGGATTGAGCAAATTGAAGCGCTGACCGGCGTTCCGGTCCTGGGCGTCATGCCATGGCTGGACGTTGATCTGGAAGATGAAGATGGCGTTGCGCTGCAAAAGGGCAAATATTTGCGCACAGACAAACGCGACATCGACATCGCCGTTGTTCAGATACCACACATTTCTAACTTTACTGATTTCAATGCGCTTGCCGCACAGCCGGATGTGCGCGTGCGCTATGTTCGCCAGCCTGAAGAGTTGGCGGGGGCCGATCTGGTGATTCTACCCGGCAGCAAAAACACCCTGGGCGATCTGGTGTGGCTGCGTGAAAGCGGGATGGCGCATGGCGTGGTGCAATTACATCGTAATAACGTACCCGTAGTGGGGATTTGCGGTGGCTATCAAATGCTCGGCGAAACCATCATTGATGAAGTTGAGTCAGGACTCGGTACGTTGCCGGGTCTGGGCTTGCTCAATACCGTAACGCATTTTGCCCAGCACAAAACCACGACCCTGGTTGAAGGACAAATGTCCTCCTCGCTGCCGGACTGGCTGGCGGGTACCGCGGGATTATCCGTTCGCGGTTATGAAATTCATATGGGCGAAACGGCATTAACTGAAGAATGCCGGTCGGTGATGACGCTGCGTAAAGACGGCGGTAACGTGGCTGATGGCGCGGTCACTGCCGATGGCCTGGCGTTCGGCACCTATCTTCACGGTCTGTTCGACAGCGATGAATTTACCCGTGCGCTGGTTAATGGCCTGCGAGAACGTAAAGGGTTAGCGCCGCTGGATTCCACCTTCCATTACGCGCAATATAAATCGCAGCAGTTTGATCTGCTGGCGGATGCGATGCGGCAACACATCGATATTGAGAAAATTTATACCATCATGCAGCAACACCGGGAGCCAGTATGATGATTCTGGTGACTGGCGGCGCGCGAAGCGGCAAGAGTCGGCATGCGGAAGCGCTGATCGCAGATTCTCCAAACGTTTTGTATATCGCGACTTCGCAGATTTTTGATGAGGAGATGGCTGCGCGAATTCAGCATCATCGTGACGGACGTCCTGCGCACTGGCGTACAGCCGAACGCTGGCAACATCTCGATGAACTGATTACGGCAGCAAACGATCCACAAGAAGCCATTCTGCTGGAGTGCATCACCACGATGGTGACTAACCTGCTGTTTGCGCTGGGCGGTGACAGCGACCCGGATAGCTGGGATTACGCGGCGATGGAGCAATCTATTGAGGATGAAATTCGTTCGCTGATTGCAGCCTGTCAGCGCTGTCCGGCCAGGGTTGTGCTGGTCACTAACGAAGTCGGAATGGGGATTGTTCCGGAGAACCGTCTGGCACGGCATTTTCGCGATATTGCAGGACGCGTGAACCAGCGACTGGCGGCGGCGGCTGATGAGGTCTGGCTGGTGGTATCAGGAATTGGAGTCAAAATTAAATGAGTAAGTTGTTCTGGGCAATGCTCTCTTTTATTAGTCGCTTGCCCGTTCCTGCTCGCTGGTCGCAAGGACTGGATTTCGAGCACTATTCACGTGGCATTGTGATGTTCCCGCTAATTGGCGTGGTGCTGGGAGGGCTGACGGGGCTGGTCTTTATGGCGCTGCAGCCCTGGTGTGGGGTGCCGTTGGCGGCCCTGTTTGCAGTCCTCACGCTGGCGTTATTGACCGGGGGATTTCATCTCGACGGTCTGGCGGATACCTGTGACGGTATTTTTTCGGCCCGTCGACGCGAGCGGATGCTGGAAATCATGCGTGACAGCCGCCTGGGGACCCACGGTGGACTGGCGTTAATTTTCGTGTTGCTAGCGAAAGTGCTGGTGGTGAGCGAACTGGCTTTGCGGGGCACGCCGATGCTGGCGGCGCTTGCTGCCGCTTGTGTCGCCGGGCGGGGTACCGCTGTTTTGCTGATGTATCGACATCGCTACGCCCGCGAAGAAGGGCTGGGCAACGTCTTTATCGGTAAAGTCACCGGGCGTCAAACCTGCGTCACGTTGGGATTCGCGGCGATCCTGGCTGCCGTGCTTCTTCCTGGCATGCGCGGCGTGGCGGCGCTGGTTGTTACGATAGTGGCGATTTTTATTCTTGGGCAGTTATTAAAACGCACGTTGGGTGGGCAGACCGGCGATACGCTGGGCGCAGCCATTGAACTTGGCGAGTTGATTTTCCTGCTGGCTCTGCTCTGAGTCAGCCAACATACTGGAACCCTTATGCAGACTTTAACCTCTTTACTCCACGCAATCCCTTCACCTGATAGTGCTGCGATGCTGCGTGCACAGCAGCATGTCGATGGCTTGCTTAAACCGCCAGGAAGTCTTGGTCGGCTCGAGTCGCTCGCCGTGCAACTGGCCGGAATGCCGGGTCTGAAGGGCGTACCGCATGTGAATGGCAAAGCGATGCTGGTGATGTGCGCCGATCACGGTGTATGGGATGAAGGGGTTGCTGTTTCGCCTAAAATCGTCACGGCTATTCAGGCTGCTAATATGACGCGTGGCACGACAGGCGTTTGTGTGCTGGCCGCTCAGGCGGGGGCAAAGGTACATGTGATTGATGTCGGCATCGATGCTGAGCTTATCCCTGGCGTGGTGAATATGCGTGTGGCGCGCGGTTGCGGCAATATTGCACAAGGCTCGGCAATGAGTCGTTCGCAGGCCGAGGAACTGCTGCTGGAGGTTATCCGCTATACCCATGAGCTGGCCAAAGATGGCGTAACGCTGTTTGGCGTCGGTGAACTTGGTATGGCAAATACGACACCAGCGGCGGCAATCGTCAGCGTACTGACCGGCAGCGATGCCGAGGATGTAGTGGGTATCGGCGCTAACCTGCCGCTTTCAAGAGTAGGCAATAAAGTCGATGTTGTGCGGCGAGCAATTGCCGTCAATCAACCGGATCGCAATGACGGTATTGATGTGCTGGCTAAGGTAGGCGGGTTTGATCTGGTCGGCATGGCGGGTGTGATGTTGGGGGCGGCCTCCTGCGGCCTGCCGGTCGTGCTGGACGGTTTTCTCTCTTATTCCGCTGCGCTGGCGGCCTGCCAGATTGCGCCGCAGATTAAACCTTACCTGATCCCGTCACATTTCTCCGCCGAGAAGGGGGCTCGCACCGCGCTGGCGCATCTTGAACTGGAGCCGTATCTCAATATGAGGATGCGTTTGGGCGAAGGCAGCGGGGCCGCGCTGGCGATGCCGATTGTTGAAGCCGCCTGTGCAATGTACAACAACATGGGGCAGCTTGCCGCCAGCAATATTGTGCTTCCGGATGGTAAGGAAGCATAGTTACGTGAGTTCCTGATCCCGCCTTATGGCGGGTTTTTTTATGCGGATTTTAGGCGTAACCCACTAAAACAGATAATAAAAGCTATAATTAACGGATATCTGCTGCGGCGAAGGAAAGGAAAAAGATGCGTCGTGTGAAACTGCTTTGTTCACTCATTATGCTGCTCGTGAGTCAGAGCGCGCAGGCGGTGAGTTATCCGCTCCCGCCTGAAGGCAGTCGCCTGGTGGGGAGCCCTTTGACCATTACGGTACCTTCAGGAAACACTCAGCCGTTGGAAGCTTTTGCCGCGCAGTACGGACAGGGGTTGAGCAATATGCTGGAGGCCAATCCCGGCGTGGATGTTTTTCTGCCTAAGTCTGGCTCTACGCTGGTTGTGCCACAGCAACTGATATTACCGGATACTGTACGCGAGGGGATCGTAATCAACGTCGCAGAAATGCGCCTTTACTATTATCCCGCTGGCAGCAATACGGTTGAGGTTTTACCCATTGGCATTGGCCAGGCGGGCAGAGAAACGCCGCGTAACTGGGTGACGGCGGTAGAACGTAAGCAGGAAGCACCAAGCTGGACGCCTACGCCGAATACCCGGCGCGAATACGCAGCACGTGGGGAAAGCCTGCCGGCGTTTGTTCCTGCCGGGCCAGATAACCCGATGGGACTGTATGCGATTTATATCGGCAGGCTTTATGCCATTCATGGCACAAATGCGAATTTCGGTATTGGTCTGCGGGTAAGTCAGGGGTGTATCCGTTTGCGTAATGACGACATTAAATATCTGTTTGATACCGTACCGGTAGGGACGCGTGTGCAACTGATAGACCGACCGGTGAAATACAGCGTAGAGCCGGACGGTAGTCGCTGGGTGGAAGTGCATGAACCACTGTCACGAAACCGGTCGGAATACGAGTCTGACAGAAAAGTTCCCTTGCCAGTCACCCCCGCGCTGCGCACCTTCATCAGCGGGAATGACGTGGATATGAGTCGCGGAAATCAGGCACTGGAAAGACGCTCCGGCATGCCGGTGAATATCAGTCTGATTCAGACCCATTACTAATTTTCAAGGCGACCCTGTGACCTTTAGTCTGGGTGGGTCGCTTTTTTAATTTGATATTGTCCCTTTTTTACCACGCCAATATGGTCTGCCATTAGCTGCGCCTCGTGTTCGCTGTGTGTAACCAGCAGTGCCGTTTGCCCGGCGGCACGCAAAATATCCCGCACCTCGTTGCCAAGACGCTCACGCGTGCGCTTATCAAGGCTGGAGAAAGGCTCATCGAGCAGCAGGATTTCCGGATGCGGCGCCAGCGCGCGCGCAAGAGCGATACGCTGCTGTTGACCGCCGGACAGTTCATGCGGATAACGGCTGGCATGACTGTGCAACTCCACCATTTTTAACAGCTCCGCCACCCGGACCTGCTGCTGCTCACGCGGCATACGTCGTAACCCAAAGGCCACATTTTGTTGCGCCGTCAGGTGAGGGAATAACGCATATTCCTGAAAGACCATGCCGACATGCCGTTTTTCCGGCGGCAGATGAACACCGGAACCGGCAACGCGGCGCTGCGACACATAGATCTCTCCGCTTCTCAGCCGTTCAAATCCGGCAACTGCGCGTAACACGGTGGTTTTTCCGCAACCTGAAGCGCCCAGTAGACAGGCGATCTCTCCTTTACGTACCGACATTGAAAAACCGCTCAGCACCGATTGCTGGCTGTTGCCGTAGGCAACATGCACATCCTGGAGTCGTAATGCAATTTCTGACATTGTTACTCTCTTAACCACGGCGAGTCATCTGGTGACGCACCAACAAAATAACCGGTAGCGTGCCAGCTAAAACAATCATTAGCGCGGCGATAGCACCTTCTTCATAGGTTCCACGGGCGGCTTCTGCATACAGCAACGTTGCCAGCGTTTCGAAGTTTACCGGGCGCAACAGCAACGTTGTTGGCAGTTCTTTCATAGCATCGGCAAAAACCAGCAGGGCGCTACTCACTAACGCCGGGCGCAGCAATGGGAAATGAACTCGTGCAAATGTGCCGGCACCATTCTCACCCAACAGACGAGAAGCCTGCTCCAGCGAAGGCGGAATGCGGCCCAGGCCGGAATCCAGTGCGCCGATAGCAATCGCCTGGAAACGCATGGCACAACAAATTACCAGCAGGATCCCCGCAGACATCAGCGGCAGGCCGCGAACATCCAGTAAATCTGCCAGCCAGCGGTCGACTGCCATGGCGGGGGTTAAAAAACCAATCGCCAGAATTGTACCGGGAACCGCGTAGCCTAAAGAAGCCAGACGCATCACACCACGGCGAAATCCTGGCATCGCGTTATCTGCGGCGCTATGCCGCGCGCTCCAGGCCACCAACATACTGACGCAAACCACCACCAACGTGGTTCCCGCGGCCAGTGATAACGTATTTTGTAATGCAGCCAGTAACGAGGAGGATATAGGGCTCTCGTCACCTATACGTTTGGCGCTTTCCCAGATTAAAAACAGCACCGGGGCCAGAAAGCCCAGCACAACCGGCAGCGAAATAACGACACCGAGTAGCCAGCCACGCCAGCCTTGCACGCGGGTGGGTTGAATTTCCCGCAGGCTACGGCTGCTGAATCCCTGTTTTCTGCGGCCATAAAATTCCAGCGTCAGAATAAAGAATATAAACATCAGCATCATGCAGGCGATTTGCGCTGCGGCAGATAAATCAGAGCGAGAGATCCACGTGGTGTATACGGTAACGGTTAACGTTTGTACCCCGAGAAATTCCGACGCGCCAATATCGTTAAGCGTCTCCAGCAGCGCCAGACTGATCCCGACGGCCAGTGCCGGGCGTGCCATGGGGAGTGCAACACGAAAAAAGGTCCCGGTCGCGCTGCATTCCAGCGTACGCGCTGCTTCCAACAGATGGGCCGGCTGGCTGATAAACATGGCGCGGGTTGTCAGGTACACGTAAGGATAAAGTACTAATCCGAGCAGGATTATTGCGCCGGAAAGGGAACGTAAATCGGGCAGGCGGAACTGTCGCGGGCTGTCAAAGCCCAGTATGAAACGGATAAAGGTTTGCAGGGGGCCAATCGGATGCAGCAGATCGAGCCATGCAAAGGCAACGATGTAGGTCGGCATTGCCAGCGGCAACAGCAGCGCCCAACTGAGAATTTTTCGCCCAGGGAAATCCCATGCCGTTACCGCCCATGCGCTGCCTACGCCAATAACGCCAACCATTATCGCGACACCCGCTAGCAACAGCACGGTGTTTTTGAGCGCTGAAGGCAGTACATATGTCATAAGATTATCCCAGTGGGATAAATCAGCCTGGGTAGCCTGCCAGATCAGCGCAACGATGGGGGTCAGGACGCCAAGCGCGACGCACAACGCGCCAAGATGCAACGGCGTTAATAATGACTGCGGCCCGGAAACCAGGCCGCGTAACGTCGGAAACTGCAGCGATTTATTGATCGAATCCAACTTTATCTACCAGCAAACTAGCTTGTTTACGATACTTCACGATCTCGGTGAGCGGTGTTTTATCGACGTCGATTTCACCGATTGTGGCGCTAATGACCGGGTCAAGCGTTACGCCTTTCAGTACCGGATATTCGAAGTTCGCTTTCGCGTACTGCTGCTGGGCAGGCGCGGAAACCAGATATTCCATCAGCTTAACGGCATCGGCTTTATTCGGCGCATAGCGGGCAACGGCTGCACCGCTGATGTTGACGTGCGTACCACCATTTTCAAAGGTGGGTTTAACGACTTTTATGGCATCGCCCCACTGACGCGCATCGCTGCCTTCTTTGGCGTTCTTCATATGACCGACGTAATAGGAGTTAGCCAGACCAATATCACAAATTCCGCCGAGGATATCGCGGGCAACATCGCGGTCGCCGCCGGTGGCTTTACGTGCCAGGTTAGCCTTCACGCCGCGCAGCCATTCTTCGGTTTTGGCTTCGCCATGATGGGCAATCATCGCGGCGATCAGCGCCGTGTTGTACGGATGCTGGCCGGAGCGAATACAGACTTTTCCTTTGTATTCAGGGCTGGCGAGCTGTTCGTAATGCCAGTTATCGATTGGCAGCGACTTCTCGGCATACAGCACGCGAGCGCGCATAGAAAGCGCAAACCACTGATTATCCGCGCCGCGCAGATTCGCAGGAATGGCGGCTTTCAGTACTTCTGACTCTACCGGCTGGGTTACACCGGCTTCCACTAAATCGATGAGATTTCCGGCATCGACGGTCATCAGCAGGTCGGCAGGGGAGTTTTTGCCTTCAGCCTTAACACGCTCAAGCATACCGTCTTTGATATAGACCGTACTTACTTTGATACCGCTGGTTTTAGTCCAACTATCAAGTAAAGGCTGGATCAGGCCCGGTTCACGGGTGGTGTAAAGCGTTAACGTTTCCTGAGCGAAAGCCGGCAGGCTGACAGAGAAGAGGAGGGCAGAGGCAAGCGTGATACGGCGCAATCCGGTGCGAGTCAGAGCATTCATCGTTTTTATCCCAGAGTAATTGGAACATGCAGTGAACCGAGTCGGGGCTCGTTCTTTTGGCTCGCGTACAATAAATGATAATCACTAGCACTTACAATAATTGCAAAGTTTAAACGATTTACATTTACACAACTTTAATCAACGATGTGATGCGGCATGGAATAGGGAGTTATGGCAGACTGAGCGCTTATAGAGGCAGCTTTTACACAGACATGAAAAGCAAAAAGCCCGCTTAAGTTTCCTTAAGCGGGCTTCTTAAATTTGGCTCCTCTGACTGGACTCGAACCAGTGACATACGGATTAACAGTCCGCCGTTCTACCGACTGAACTACAGAGGAATCGTGTGAACGAGGCGCATATTACTGACCTCATCATGAGGTGTCAACAGTAAAATTAGCGCGTCATTTCAATTGGTTAATTAATCTTCAAATTCAGTGTTAATGCGTGTTTGGTGAGCGATAATCGTCGTCTCCCCGGGTATCGCGTAACCGCTCCATGGGGTTCTGGCGATAAAACTGGATGAAACGCTGCCATAAGGCAGGAAAACGCGGAGCAAATAATTCAGGAGCACTGAAAAAATACTCCGATAGCACGGCAAAGCATTCAGCAGGGTCGGTCGCTGCGTAGGCATCTATACTGCACGCAGTTTCTCCAACCAGATCGATCTCATCCTGAATATTGTTCATTGCAGCATGCAGGTCGTGTTCCCAACCGGCGATATCGCGCAGGGGAATCGCCGGAATACCGCTGGCACGATCGCCATTACGCATATCAAGCTTGTGCGCCACTTCATGGATGATCAGATTAAAGCCGGAGGCATCAAAGGAATCCTGAATATCAAGCCAGTTGAGGATTATCGGGCCTTGTTGCCAACTCTGCCCGGACTGTACCACGCGTTGATTATGCACCAGCCCAATATCGTCTTCCCATTCATCGTCTACGACAAATGGGGCAGGGTAGATGAGAACTTCATGAAACCCGTCGAGCCACTCAATCCCCATTTCCAGAACAGGTAAACAGAATAGCAGAGCAATGCGCGCACTTTTTAGCGGGTCCAGCTCAAACCCCTGAAGAGCGACTAATCTTTTTTGTTGTAAAAAGCGCTCGGCCAGGGCAATAAGTCTGGCTTGTTCTTGCTCGGTGAGATTCACCAAAAGGGGAATAGCCAGGGCGTCGTCCCACGGCCAATCGTCACTCCGGGTTGCTTCTTGTTCTTTCCAGGGCCACTTAATCATCGTTTTGCTCGCAAACTCGTCACTTGAACGAAATTGACGGAACTGGGTCTGTTAAAATGCCAAATTACCTGGCATCATGGCAACCGCCAAAACGGAGAGATGCCAGAGCGGCTGAATGGACCGGTCTCGAAAACCGGAGTAGGGGTAACTCTACCGGGGGTTCAAATCCCCCTCTCTCCGCCACTATTCAAGCACTTAGCACACTTCCTTTCAACGACTCATGTCACACTTGGTATAGTGTTGGTATATTCACTTGGTATAAAACTCGCCATCATCATCTTCTGATTTGCCCAATACTGGAAGATCCAATGTGGGAGAAATTTTCACTTTTCTGTCATAAACCACAACCTGGCTTTCAGTTTTGTGACCTGAGAATACTTGCTTTTACTTACTCTAGCCTTCGTAATCCGATATTCCCTTGGCTTTGAGATGATGAAAAGTACACGGCAGTTTTCTATCTGGTTTTTTTCCTGCTACAGATGACCGTTTCCCGTCCGTCCAAAGTCTTTGCAAGTTCGATGGCGTTATGAAGCCGTTCGGTCCAGACCTTTATTTGCTTAGTCCCGGTCTTTCCTTACTGAATAAAATGCCTTCCTCGCTTACTTGCGACCATTTGAGTGAAAGAACATCAGACAACTATGCGAACAGTTTACGTACCAGCGCAATACACCCCGATACCGGGAACGCTGACCCAGCCGGTGGTAGCTCCATTACCTCCAGTGCGCTGACGTACTGCGAGATCGTAATCTGGATTAAACCTCTTCTTGCAGCAATAGAGAAGGCAAACAACCAACTTGCAGGGATTAGATAAATTGAAGAGATAAAAAGGCAGAGGCCGGTTGGAAGCGATGCGGGTAATTAGAAAGCATAAAAATAATCTCGCCCTATCGGATCATGTAAATTAATTGTAAGTGTGTTTTTTTAATTTCTCATTAATTAATGACATGAACGTGTTTGTCCGAGATAATAACCGCCTCGTTAATTCTTTATGGTTTTTTTTACTATACTATAACCACAGCGACGTGCTGGAAAATAAATTGGAGTTTTCCATGAAATTTTACTCAATGAACATATCTCCTGATCAATCTAAGAACAAGGATAGAAAAAATGATGATGAGGAAAAGAATAAAACTAAAAAAACACAAAAGTAAACATAATGCTTTGTTGTTTTCTTAGTAAGTTAAAGGTGGTTTTATGACAGACCGTCCTGATATAGTTGAACCGATACCTGAAGATTTACCCTTCCCTGGAGAAGATAAACCAATTTATCCAGATGATGGAGAACCCTCAGAGCCAGAGAATCCCGAAATTGACAGGGATTCTCCTAAATGATATGTATCATAATAAACCGTCGTAATCTAGGCGGTTTATTATGTGATGAGAAATCGATGAGAACTGTGTGTGAATGAATTTAAAAAATATAAACTGTGAGTTTTTATTTTCGCTGGTTAAGTGTTCTACGTTATAAATGGCTCGGTATGAGCCATTTATGCTTTAACGGCGGCCCAACAAAAAGCCAATTATAAATGCGGTAGTCGCGGCTACGGCGACGCAAGTTATTGGATTGGACTCTATCTGACTCTTGATGTTATCTGTACTGGTTCGCACTGCATCACTTGCTCTGGATGCGTATTTTCTTGCAGTATCATTAAATTTATGGTCAGGTGACTCCAGAGCCTCACCGTAACTTTCCTCTAGTTCACCATGAATAATATGGTTTTTATCTTTTTTTGTACCAAACATAAACTAAATCTCCAATAATTAATTATCTATAAAGTATAGCAGTTAGAATAAATATACATGGAAATCGCTGGTAATGATTTAACATATATTAAAATGTTCTAATGAACTCCATATGATATAGATTCAAGAACTATATGGAATGCTGTGTGATATCTAACCTAGAATCAAAGTGAATCGATGCCTAAAATTATTGGATAAATAGTTATGACTGTTTTTTTGCGTAGTGCTGTAACAGGAAAAATCGTGACACAAGATGAATGGTTACATTCGTTAAATGAGTGGGAAGATGAAGGCGGTTCATATTATCATGCTGATGAATTTGTAAATAGACCCGTTTTAGTTCCATGCGTTTTTTGAGATCTCGGTAAATAATGGTGCTGTCGGTATTCCTCCGGTGTCATATTGTTCAGTGATTCATGCGGACGTTCACAGTTATATTCTGACACCATTTCTCCGTGATTTCCCGCACTTCATTCAGCATTCTGAACAGATAAAAATCGAGTATTTCTGTACGGTATGTCCGGTTAAAGCGCTCAATAAAAGCGTTCTGTGTCGGCTTACCCGGCTGGATAAATTCCAGTTTTACTGCATATTTCTCTGCCCATTCAGCCAGAGCCAGTGAGATAAATTCCGGATCATTATCAATGCGTAGCATGACAGGATAGCCGCGATTTGCGGCGATCCTGTCGAGTACACGGACCATCCGCAGAGCTGGCAGATTCAGATCGATTTCAATCGACAATGCCTCACGGTTAAAGTCATCAACAACATTGAACGTGCGAAAACGACGGCCACAGACCAGGGCATCATGCATAAAATCGACAGACCAGCTCTGATTCAGCGCTTCCGGCGTGGCCAGTGGCGAGGGATTACGCACCGGCAACCGCTGTTTGCCCTTACGACGAAAGTTCAGCTTCAGCAGACAGTAAATACGGTGGATCCTTTTGTGATTCCACGGGTGTCCCTGCCGCCTCAGAACCTGAAAAAGTTTCGGAAAACCGTATCGTGGGTATCGCTCTGCCACTGCCTGCAACGCGACAATAACGGGTTCGTCACGCGTGGTATCCGGACGGTAAAGGTAAACCGTTCTGCTCAGGTTCAGACTCCGGCAGGCCTGACGGATACTGAGTCCAAATGTCGTTATCAGATGAGTGACCAGCTCACGTTTAAAGGCTGGTTTTAAAGCTTTTTTTCGATAACGTCTTTCAGCGCCCGGCTCTCAAGGCTCAGGTCGGCAAACATCTGTTTGAGACGTCGGTTCTCGTCCTCAAGATCCTTGATCTTTTTAATATCAGAAGCCTCCATGCCGCCGTATCTGGACTTCCTGTTGTAGTAGGTGGCTTCAGAGATACCAGCCTCCCGGCAGACATCTTTAACAGTTCGTCCGGCTTCAACCGACTTAATCACTGCGATGATCTGATGCTCAGTAAAACGGGCTTTACGCATAGCGATCTCCTATGTTGGCAGAGTGATTATGCCGGATGATCTCTAAATGTGAATGGCACGATTATGCGGGATGTTTACATAATGCCTGTGTGATTAAAAATACGCTTCGTTGAACAAAAAAGCCCGCAGCGCGGGCTTTTGAGTTTGTGGAGATTAGAACTGGTACACAATACCCATGGCAAACTGATCGTCAACTGCGTTGCCAGTAATTGCGCCGTCTTCTTTATCCAGCAGGTTAAATTTATACGCTGTGTAGACGTTCATATTTTTATTGAAGTAGTACCAGGTGCCGAGCTCGACGTAATTCACGCGGTCAGCGTTAACACCGCCGGCCAGGTCTTTACCCTGCGAATAAACGTAACCCAGGGATGGACGCAGACCAAAGTCGAACTGATATTGAACGACTGCTTCAATGTTTTGCGTTTTGTTTGCAAAAACCGGATCGGTTCCGGTTCCGATTCTGGTCATATTACGCGTTTCGCCATACATCGCTGCCGCATAAACGCTGTTGGCGTCATATTTTGCTGCCAGGGACCAGACTTCAGCGTTGCTGCCATAGCCATCGATGGATTGTTTGTCCGTACGGTCGGATTTACCATATACCGCAACGAAACCAAAGCCATCTACGTTGTAGTCCACCGACATGCTGTAGCCGTCGCCATTTGCTTCAGTGACAGCGTCATCGTGATTCTTACCCTGGTACTGTAGCGCGAAATCAAGACCCTCAACCATGCCGAAGAAATCTGTGTTGCGGTAGGTCGCCACGCCGTTGGTACGACCGGTCATGAAATTATCCGTCGCAGACCAGGAATCGCCACCCCATTCAACCAGCATATCGGTGTAGGCTGCCGCATCGTAGGCTACGCCATAGTTACGACCATAATCAAATGAGCCGTAATCCGCATATTTCAGACCCGCGAAGGCCAGACGAGTTTTTTGCTCCTGAACTCCTTCCGCATTGCTGGCGTCGAGGTTGTGTTCAAACTGACCAAAACCTGTCAACTCGTTGCTGATCTGGGTTTCACCTTTCACCCCAAAACGGGCGTAAGAGGTGTCAGCATTTTCACTGTTACTGCTATCCGTATTCGACCAGATGCGTTCGCCTACCATCTTGCCGTAAAAATCAATTTTATTGCCGTTCTTATTATAAATTTCAGCCGCATTTGCTGCGCTTGCAGCTAATAAGGCAGGGAGAAGCAGTGCCAGTACTTTTCTTTTCATTATGTATTCCCTTTATATAATAATTAAAATGAATATGTAGCGCTATCTGAAAGACTACATTTGAATACTATCTATGAAGTTCATTTAATTTTAAATATAACATGTAACAAATGTATTTAAGATATTTCAATATGTTTCATTGTTGCTTTTATATAATTAAAATTGCATGGCGTTTGAATTAATATAATTCATATAAATGTATTTTTATCATATAGTTATGATTTCTTTTATTCTATCTTGTTGAATGTATATTATTGATATTTGTTATTTATTTTGCATGCGAGATTATAATTGAACTGCTTGTTTTGAATAATGGATTTATATATTCGTGAGGGTGATGGTTATTAAAGGAATGATATGTGGTGATGATAAAAAAGCGTCGACGGTAGTCTGACATGAGAATTGTTGCTAAGGTTGTTTTCTTTCTGCGAAGAGCGAGAGTATGGAACTACAGTACTGGCAGTCGAAATTTGAAGCCTGGTTACGTGACAATCATTCCGGGCACGACGCTGCCCATGACATCTTTCATTTTCGTCGCGTCTGGATGACATCACAAAAGTTGAGCATGGATGTGACCGTAGACTGGCTGGTGGTGCTGACGGCGTGCTACTTCCACGATCTCGTCAGTTTGCCGAAGAACCATCCCGATCGTCATCGTTCGTCGGTACTGGCAGCCCAGGAAACGCGTCGCGTTTTGAAGCGTGATTTCCCTGATTTCCCACAACAACGATTACCTGCCGTGTGCCATGCTATTGAGGCGCACAGTTTCAGCGCCAAAATCGTACCAGAGACCCTTGAAGCCAAAATCGTGCAGGATGCTGACCGGCTTGAGGCGTTGGGCGCAATTGGTTTAGCACGGGTATTTGCCGTGTCCGGCGCGTTAGGCATGGCGCTGTTTGATGCGGAAGATCCGTTTGCCCGACAGCGTAGCCTTGATGATAAACAGTACGCACTCGATCACTTCCAGACCAAATTGTTGACGCTGCCGCTGACGATGCAAACTGAACACGGTCGGCATTTGGCGCAACATAATGCTGACTTCTTACTGACGTACATGGCGAAGCTGAGTGCGGAGTTAAAAGGAGAATATGAAATGCTGGATCTTGACGCGATTCAACCCTTTAAGCTGCGTTAGTCGCCAGTACAGCCGCAACGTCAACCGCGCTAAATTATGTTAACCTGTCAGCTATCCATTTCGGCCGGTTAAATGTATGCAGGATAATTTTTCAGTAGCAGGTTCCATGAACCCGATGACAGATGATAACGAGGCCGCCGCACAGGTGATTTTGGCTAAGTTGCTTGAAATATATGACGTGAAAACGCTGGTTGCTCATCTGAATGGTGTTGGCGAGAACCGCTGGAGTCCGGCCATCTTCAAACGTGTGGTTGCCAATGAAACGTGGCATCGCCTCAGCGACGGTGAGTTGGCTCATCTGAACGACTTGCTGCCGAGGCCGCCTGCGCATCATCCACATTATGCTTTTCGCTTTATCGATCTTTTTGCCGGTATTGGCGGCATTCGTCGCGGCTTTGAGGCGATTGGCGGGCAGTGCGTGTTTACCAGTGAGTGGAACAAGCATGCGGTGCGCACCTACAAAGCGAATCACTACTGCGATCCTCACCAGCACCATTTTAATGAAGATATTCGCGATATCACCCTCAGTCATCATGATGGTGTGAGTGACCTGCAGGCGGCGGAACATATTCGCCAGCATGTTCCGCAACATGACGTGCTGCTGGCGGGATTTCCTTGTCAGCCATTCTCTCTGGCCGGTGTATCAAAGAAAAACGCGTTAGGGCGGGCTCATGGCTTCGCCTGCGATACGCAAGGCACACTTTTTTTTGACGTGGTGCGCATCATTGATGCGCGTCGGCCGGCAATATTTGTGCTCGAAAACGTCAAAAACCTGAAGAGTCACGATCAGGGGAAAACGTTCCGCATCATTATGCAAACGCTGGATGAGCTGGGTTATGACGTGGCTGATGCACACGATAACGGGCCGGACGATCCGAAAATTATCGATGGGCAACATTTTTTGCCCCAGCATCGCGAACGTATTGTGCTCGTCGGCTTTCGCCGCGATCTGAATCTGAAATCAGACTTCACGTTGCGCGATATTGTCTCCCGCTATCCTCAGCGGCGTACGACGCTGGCGGACCTACTTGAGCCGACCGTCGACGCAAAATATGTGCTCACGCCGGTGCTGTGGAAATATCTGTATCGTTATGCGAAAAAGCATCAGGCACGGGGCAATGGATTTGGCTATGGCATGGTGTATCCCGGCAATCCCGATTGTGTAACGCGCACATTATCGGCGCGTTACTATAAAGATGGGGCGGAGATCTTGATCGACCGCGGTTGGGATATGGCGCTGGGTGAAAAGGATTTTGATGATCCGCACAATCAGCGATACCGTCCGCGCAGGCTGACGCCCAGAGAGTGCGCGCGCCTGATGGGATTTGAATCACCTCAGGGCTATCAGTTCAGGATCCCGGTGTCGGACACACAGGCTTATCGTCAGTTTGGTAATTCGGTGGTCGTCCCGGCATTTGCGGCGGTTGCCAGACTGCTGGAGCCAAAAATCAAACAGGCGGTTGCTATTCGCGAGAAAGAGAAACTGCATGGCAGACGTTCACGATAAAGCGACGCGCAGTAAAAATATGCGGGCGATAGCAACCCGCGATACCGCAATTGAAAAACGCCTTGCCAGCGTACTGACAGAGCAGGGGGTAACGTTTCGCGTGCAGGATGCGACGTTACCCGGTCGTCCCGATTTCGTGGTGGATGATTATCGTTGTGTGATTTTTACCCACGGCTGTTTCTGGCATCATCACAACTGCTATCTATTCAAAGTCCCCGCCACACGAACAGCGTTCTGGCTGGAAAAAATAGGCAAGAATGTCCAGCGTGACGCGCGGGATTGTGAAAAATTGCAGGCTTTGGGCTGGCGCGTACTGATTGTCTGGGAGTGCGCCCTGCGTGGGCGCGAAAAGCTGGGGGAGGACGCGTTGTCCGAACGCGTCATCGAGTGGATCTGCGGCGGTGGCGACAGTGCGCAGATCGACCCCCTCGGTATCCATTTACTGTAACGTCTTTTCCGACGGGGTCGCAACGGCGTCCGCTTTAATGGGAAATAAGTATTTACCGAGTGTGACCAGTACCACCGCAAATACAATCACGCCAAGCGCCAGCCATTCGATGGGTGCCAGACTTTCTCCTCCCAGGCCGGTACCTAACAGTACGGCGACAACCGGATTAACGTAGGCATAGCTAGTGGCTAATGCCGGGCTGACGTTGCGGATCAAGTACATATACGCGTTGATGGCAATAATAGAACCAAACACGGCCAGATAGGCGACCGCCATAAAGCCTGAAAACGTCGGCATAGTGGTCAACTTTTCCCCGGAAATCAGCGAGGCGCACATCAGCACAATACCGGCGGCTAACATTTCAATGGCTCCGGCCATCATGCCAACGGGTAACGTTATGCGCGAGCCGTACACTGAGCCAAACGCCCAGCTTATCGAACCTATCAGGATTAAAATTGCTCCCCATGGATTACCACTCAAATTACCACCGCTGTTCAGCATGATGATCCCCGCGAGTCCAATTGCGATCCCCATCCATTCAAGTTTGCGCGTTTTGATGCCAAAAAAGTGGCTAAAACACAGCGTAAACAGCGGGACGGTGGCGACCACCACGGCGGCAATACCGGAAGGCACATTTTGATGTTCTGCGACGGTGACCAGTCCGTTACCGACAGCCAGCAGCAGGATACCAATTAACGCGGCGTTCAGGAGCACGCGCAGAGGCGGCAGCTTATGTCCGCGGATAAGTAAGAATGCTGTTAATAAAATCCCCGCAGAGAGAAAACGAACGCCAGCCATCATCAACGGCGGCCAGCTTTCAACGCCAATGCGAATAACGAAGTACGTGGAACCCCAAATGATGTACAGCGCGAAAAGCGCACTGAAAAGCGGTAGCAATTGCCTGAAACGCATAATCCCTCACGGTGGAAATAAAAAGGTGCAACATAGTAAACGTCAAAACTATCTTGCTGGCGAGATTTATAATTACGTGCCGATGTTAAAAATTTGTTGACCAGAAAGGTCAGTTTCAGCATTGCGTGTTTTACTTCATACTTATGACTGCAAAAAAATAATATTGAGGGTAAAAATTTTGGCAGGAAGTAGCTTATTGACCTTACTCGATGATATCGCCACTTTGCTGGATGATATCTCTGTCATGGGAAAACTGGCCGCGAAAAAAACCGCGGGTGTGCTGGGAGATGATCTGTCGCTTAACGCGCAGCAGGTGTCGGGTGTGCGGGCGAACCGCGAACTCCCGGTGGTCTGGAGCGTAGCGAAAGGATCGTTTGTTAACAAAGTTATCCTTGTGCCGTTGGCGCTATTGATAAGCGCCTTCATTCCCTGGGCGATCACCCCCTTATTAATGGTAGGCGGGGCGTTCCTCTGTTTTGAAGGTGTAGAAAAAGTTCTCCATACCCTGGAAGCGCGTAAGCACAAAGAAACCCCGGAAGAGCGTCAGCAGCGTCTGACATCTTTGGCAGCGCAGGATCCACTCACCTTTGAGAAAGATAAAATCAAAGGAGCGATACGTACCGACTTTATTTTATCTGCTGAGATTGTCGCGATTACGCTGGGGATCGTAGCGGATGCGCCATTGTTGAATCAGGTGTTGGTGTTATCTGGCATCGCATTAGTGGTGACAGTGGGGGTCTACGGCCTGGTCGGGATTATCGTTAAGCTCGATGATATCGGATACTGGTTGGCAGAAAAGCGCAGTACGCTGGCCCAGTCGCTGGGTAAAGGATTGCTGGTTGTTGCCCCCTGGCTTATGAAAACACTTTCCGTGGTCGGCACGCTGGCGATGTTTTTGGTTGGCGGCGGAATTGTGGTGCACGGAATAACACCGCTGCATCATGCGATTGAACATTTTGCCCAACAGCAAAGTGCATTGATTGCGCTGATGCTTCCGACCCTGCTGAATCTGGTGCTCGGTTTTATCATTGGCGCAATAGTGGTGCTGCTGGTGAAAGGCGTCGCCAGAGTGCGCGGAGTTTCGCATTAATTGTCGCAGGGTTGATTACGCAAAACCCTTCTTTGTCGTCTAAGGTGTAAAGGTTTCTCTTGATACAGGAGGCAGGTATGGTCTTTTCTGTCAGTGAGGAAGTCACATCCAAAGAGGGTGGCCCACGCATGATCGTTACCGGGTATGCCAGCGGAATGGTGGAGTGTCGCTGGTACGACGGCTTTGGCGTCAAACGGGAAGCATTCCGTGAAGATGAACTGGTGCCGGGCGAGCGAAGAAAGCTCTGCCAGGATGCCTGAACACCTGGGGTGCGCGTAACCGGGTGATCTTTCAATCATTAGTTATATTTATCATTTTAGTGAGAATTATTTACTTGTCAGGCAAAAAAATTGCAGATAAGGTTTGTTTCACATCAGATTTCCTGGTGTAACGAATTTTCAAGTGCTTCTTGCATAAGCAAGCTTGATCCCGACCCGATAAGGGCCGGGATTTTTTGTGCACAGAAAACCCCCAGCTAGGCTGGGGGTTCCGGAAAGCTTTCCGCTTTGGGCCAGTTATTAAAACCCCTTTTGATTTGTTAAAACACATTGCGGTCTGGCAACTGCAAATGTTTAACAAGAAATCAAAAGGGGGTCCCAATGGGGGACGAAAAGAGCTTAGCGCACACCCGATGGAACTGTAAATATCACATAGTTTTTGCGCCCAAATACCGAAGACAAGCATTCTACGGGGAGAAACGCAGGGCGATAGGCAGCATTTTAAGAAAGCTGTGTGAGTGGAAAAACGTGCGGATCCTGGAAGCGGAATGCTGTGCGGATCATATCCATATGCTTGTGGAAATCCCACCCAAAATGAGCGTATCCGGCTTTATGGGGTATCTGAAAGGGAAAAGCAGTCTGATGCTGTATGAACAGTTTGGGGATATGAAATTCAAGTACAGGAATAGAGAGTTCTGGTGCCGGGGATACTACGTAGATACGGTGGGTAAGAACACGGTGAAGATACAGGAATACATAAAGCACCAGCTTGCAGAAGATAAAATGGGTGAGCAGTTATCGATCGCTTATCCGGGTAGCCCGTTTACGGGCCGTAAGTAACGAAGTCTGATGCAAATGTCAGATCGTATGCGCCTGTTAGGGCGCGGCTGGTAACAGAGCCTTATAGGCGCATCCGAAAAACCTCCGGCTATGCCGGAGGATATTTATTTTTCGCCCTCAGTCAGCGATTGATCTCCGACACGCTAAAATCATGGATATCAAGCTCGAACGCGTCGGCCAGTTCATGCCACGTGTGGTAATCACGTCCGTCGACGCTGACGCGTTCAGGGTCATCCTGACTGCGATGAATTTCACTCTCGCAGATTTCGTTGATTGCCTTCAGTAGCGCGTCCACATCGACGCTGACTTCACGTTTGGCCGTATCGCTGTACTCTTTCGCGGTTTTCATCCTCATACCTCTCAACCGTTAAGGATACCGGGGGAGCGCATCCAAACATCAGATACGCACAACTTAAGTATAGACCGTCGATAAAACCCGCAATCGCGCGAGCCGGGCGCTGCCAGAAAAAGGAAATTGTTCTACACTGGCACAAAGCCACAGGAGGAAAACTATGAAGGTGAATGATCGGGTCACAGTCAAAACGGACGGCGGTCCTCGTCGACCGGGCGTGGTACTGGCTATCGAAGAGTTTAGTGAAGGCACCATGTACCTGGTTTCGCTGGAAGACTACCCGCTCGGTATCTGGTTCTTTAATGAGTCAGGTCATCAGGATGGTATCTTCGTGGAAAAAGTAGAATAAGGTGAGTTTTGCTGCATAATCCTGACTGGTGGATTCGCCACCAGTCAGAACGTGTTAGCGCGTATTCACAAAGATACCATTGGTAACGTTATCGGTGAGTCTCACAACGTGATAGATAACTTGCTTATTATGCGTCTTTATCTTTCGTTTTATATTCCCCTTATGGGATGACACGGTCTTGGCTTTGATATTCATTTGGTCGGATATCTGTATTGTGCCCTGACCCTCCATCCACATGCGTAGCATGCTGGACTCGGTACGGCTCAATGATAATGTCGGCAGATTCACATCAATGACAAAATCTACTTCTTTTTTCAGAATATCGCCAAGGAGTTCATCCAGTGAATCTGGTTTAATCGACTTAGAACTAATCAATAAATTTTTTCTGACTAATAGATACTCATCAAAATGCACGTTGGCAATTGCCATAAACACAATAAATAATGTGCCAGGATGCTGATTAATGATTTGCTTTATTTGCTGGCTATTAGCAGGATCGTGGATAAAGCAGTCCTCATTAATAAACACCACAGCGGGCTGTTGAGAGACACAGGCGAGACTGAGCTCCTCAACGTTGGAAATGTTGTTGATTTCCCTTTTCTTCACCCCCCGACTTACCAGATATCCGGTCAACCCTAGCCGGGTGTAACTGCACAAATCCATAATAATCGTTGACATGGCATACCCTCACTCAATGCGTAACGATAATTCCCCTTACCTGATTATTTTCATCACAACTAAACGGAATAATAACGACCCAAGATGACGCTTTCGCTGTTTTTCAGGCGAAATTACTATCCCGTAAAGTTGCGTATAATTTGCCAGGAAACATCTTAAAGTAAAGTAAATGTTGCGTTATGTGAGTGAGTCAATAATAAATAAACCGCGACAGAGATATCCTGGTGGATGTTGTCGCTTTTTAAATTTAGGACAATCCTTAGTAAAACAGGATAAAAATTAAGGGTTATTATTTTCCGGGCATTTCGCTGACAATATCAGCCAACAAATTAAAAATTTCGCTGAATAATCGCTCGCAGAATGGCGCAATTAATGGCATCAGGGCCGCCATTAATGAAATACCCACGGCGAGGGTGAGTGGAAAACCGATAACGAAAATCGACAGTTGAGGAGCCATGCGATTCAACAGACCGAGTGCGAGGTTTAGGGTGAGTAGCAGCGTCATTATCGGCAGGGCCAACATTAGCCCGTTGAGGAAAATCAGGCTACCCGCCCGCGCCAGCGCGAGAAACGCATTGCTGTTCACCGGATTGCCGCCGATTGGCAAGGTATGAAATGTATCCACCAACAGCGAAATAAGCCACAAATGGCCGTTAAAAGTCAGGAATAACAGCATGGCGAGCATGTCGATCAGTCTCGCCAGTACCGGCATATTCAGACGGCTGCCGGGATCAAAGAAGGTTGCGAAGGAGAGACCCATTTGCAGACCAATTAATTCCCCGGCGGTACGTACTGCCGCGAAGGCAAACTGCATAGTGAAGCCCAGAGCGATGCCGATCAGGATTTGTTGCATTGCCTGCCATAGCGCCCCGATAGAAAAGATAGGGACGTCTACCGGGGGAATCGACGGAGCGATAACGACGGTTATCATTAACCCCAGCCCCAGTTTTACTCGTTTGGGGATCGCGCGCTCGCTGAGAATTGGAGCCGTTGAGATGAGCGCCAGGATGCGCAGCAAAGGCCAGAAGTAAAGATTCAGCCAGTGGAGCCACTCAACGCTGGTCACCTGCAGCATAATGTCATCTACCCGATGATGTAGGGGATATTGCTGAACAGCGTACGCACGTAGTCGAGCAGCAGGTTAAGCATCCACGGGCCGGCAACAATGATGGCAATAAAAACCGCAACAATTTTGGGAATGAAGGACAGCGTCATTTCGTTTATCTGGGTCGCCGCCTGCAAAATACTGATGATAAGACCTGTGACGAGGGCGACCAACAGCAAAGGCGCGGCAAGGGCCAGGGCGACTTTCATCGCCTCTGTGCCCATCATCATGACCGATTCAGGTGTCATTTCGCGCCTCTAACTGTAAAAGCTTTGAGCTAGCGAGCCGACAAGCAACTGCCAACCGTCTACCAACACAAACAGCATCAGCTTGAACGGTAGCGCGATCGTGGCCGGGGGGACCATCATCATCCCGAGCGCCATCAGCACGCTGGCGATGACCAGGTCGATAATCAGAAACGGAATAAAAATGGTAAAGCCTATCTGGAATGCCGTCTTCAGCTCGCTGGTGACATAGGCTGGAAGCAAAATCCGCATCGGTACGGCTTCTGGTCCCTGTAGGGGACCGCTGTTTGCTAAGCGCGCGAAGAGTGCCAGATCGGCTTCACGGGTCTGGCGCAACATAAACTCACGCAGCGGCTGTGCGCCTTTCTCCATGGCTTCCTGCATAGAGATTTTCTCTTCGCTGAACGGCTGATATGCGTCGACGTAGATTTTGTCGATTACCGGCGACATGATGAAAAAGGTCAAAAATAGCGCCAGGCCCAGTAGCACCTGGTTCGGGGGGGCCGAAGGGGTTCCCAGCGCATTTCGTAACAGACCGAAAACGATGATGATGCGGGTGAAGCTGGTCATCATCAATAAAATGGCGGGCAGGAACGTCAGCGAGGTGATAAACACCAGCGTTTGCACGGGCAAAGACCAGCTTTGTCCGCCGCCAGGCAGCGGCTGGCTAACCAGACCCGGGAGCTGGGCGAGGGCTACTGGGCTGAAAAGCCATAAGCCTGCCAGCGTGATGGATAACAAACGGCGCATCAGGATCTCCCGGGACGCTTAAGCAAACTCTTCATCATGGCCTGGAAATCCGCGGGGGAGGCCGGTTTTTCTTCTGCATCAGCAGGCACCGGGGGCAGGGTGTGCAGCACGTTAATTTGCGAGGCCGTGACGCCCAGTACCAGGCGCGCATCTTCAACCTCAACAATCACCACGCGCTCACGTGGACCCAGTGAGGTACTTGCCGCAACTTTCAGTCCGCGCGTACCGGCGCTTTTTGGGGCAAACCCCATACGCTTAATCACCCAGGCTGCAGCCAGGATCAATACGATGATCCCAAGCAGCGCGCCGCTTACCTGAACCAGCGGTGAGCCGGGTACGGCGGCTGGCTGAGAAACTGTAGCCTGGGTATTCATGATTAACGGCTCAGACGGCGCATGCGTTCAGATGGGGTAATAATGTCGGTGATACGTACGCCGTATTTGTCTGCGACAACCACCACTTCACCCTGGGCAATCAGGTAACCGTTGATCAGGATATCCAGCGGCTCGCCCGCCAGACCATCCAATGCGACGACCGAACCCTGCGTCAGACGCAGCAGCTCTTTGATGGTCATGCGGGTTCGGCCCAATTCGACGGTCAGTTTGACCGGAATGTCCATGATCAGGTCGATGTCCTGCAAGGCACCGCTGACGTCGCCGCCACCTAACTGCTGGAATACCGCATCGGCCGCACTTTTGGTGGGCGTGGTTTTTTGCTCGTTTAACGCGTCAGCCCACAGATCGTCCAATGCACCAGTGTTCTCATCGGACGGATTATTCATATCACTCATTTGGGCTGTTCCTCATTCAGCGAATTCAAAATCGGGTTTATCAGATGTTCTACGCGTAACGCATACTGACCGTTCACCGTGCCATACTGGCTGGTCAGTACAGGCACGCCGTCCACATGAGCAATAATGCGGTCGGGTTTTTCAATCGGCAGTACATCGCCGGGTTTCAGTTTTAAAATCTGGGATAGCCGCAGCGGAATGTCAGCAAAGTTTGCCACCAACTCCAGCTCAGAATGCTGAACCTGACGCACCAGATTATTGCGCCAGTTCTGATCTTCATTACGCGAGTTTTCCAGCGGCGGGTTCACCAGCAGCTCACGCAACGGTTCAATCATGCTGAATGGCAGACAGATGTTAAATTCACCGGTCAGGTTGCCAATTTCAACGTGGAATGGGGTATTGACCACGATGTCGTTAGGAGACGTGGTGATATTGGTAAATTTCACCTGCATCTCGGAACGAACGTATTCCACTTCCAGCGGATTGATGGCCTTCCACGCGTCGCTGTAGCTTTCCAGCGCCAGCTTCAGCATGCGGTTGATAACGCGCTGTTCGGTATGGGTAAATTCGCGGCCTTCCACTTTCGTCGGGAAGCGGCCATCACCGCCAAACAGGTTATCGACGGCGATAAATACCAGACTCGGTGAGAACACCACCAGACCCGTACCGCGCAGCGGCTTCAGGTGGATTAAGTTCAGGTTGGTCGGAACCGGTAAGTTGCGCGCAAACTCGTGGTATGGCTGGATACGGATCGCACCCACGGTAATATCCGGGCTACGGCGCAACAGGTTAAATAACCCCATACGGAACTGGCGCGCGAAGCGTTCGTTAATGATCTCCAGCGCCTGTAAACGCTCACGTACCACGCGGCGCTGGGTGTTGGGATCGTAAGGACGAATATCGCTTTCTTTTGCGATACCGGAAATGGGTTCGTCTTTAGTTTCGCTATCGCCATTAAGCAATGCGTCGATTTCAGCCTGAGAAAGAATACTGTCGCCCATGTCTTTACCGCAGAATAAAAGCTGTATAAAGAACGTCGGTGACAACCTGTTTGGGTTGCCCAACAACGAGCGGAGTCGCAAGCGTCTCTTTGATGGCGGCAATGAGCTGTTGCTTACCTTCTTCGGTGGCAAGCGTAGCCGCGTTCTGACGAGAGAACAGCAGCAGCAAGCGGCTGCGCACTTCCGGCAGATATTCGTTAAGACGTGAACGCGTTGCCTCGTCTTTCATGCGCAGCGTGATACCGATATACAGTACACGGTCCGCATCACCCAGATTGACGGTAAAGGTATCCAGCGCAAAGAATACCGGGGCTGGCGGTGGAGCCGGTTCCGCTTTGACGCTGGCGGACGGTTGCTGCTGCATGCGCCAGTAGCTATAACCCGCAGTTGCGCAGGCGGCGAGGGTAATCAATACCAGCAGAGGGATCCAAATAGCGCGTTTACTTTTTTTGTTAATCGCGGAGTCAGTCATCAGATACGGGCTTCCTGTTTCGGTACAGCTTATGGGCTGATTATCCCGTGTCCTGTCCACGACAAAGCGTGGAAAAGACGCGGATAATCATGCTACCTCTGGCGTTAGGCGAAGATGTCTACTGCTCCATCACCGCGTGCTGCGGCTTGCAGTGAGGCTGGCGCTGCCAGTACGGCGTCATCTTCAGCGGCAAAAATGTCTTGTCCCTGAGCGCGACCCGCCTGCTGTTGCTGCCCGGAAGACTGCTGATTACCGGCAAAGCTTTCACTACTGATACTGCTTTGTCCAAGCTGGATACCGCTTTCAGCCAACTGCGTACGCAGCATCGGTAATGCAGCTTCCAGCGCAGCGCGCACGTGACTGTGTGGCGATACCATTTGCAACTGCGCGAGGTTGTCATCCAGCTTGAGGGAAATGTGCACTTGGCCCAGATCCTGTGGATGCAGACGCAGTTCCGCGCTTTGCTGGCCCTGGCGAGTAAACAGAGTGACGTGCTGGCTCAGTGATTGCTGCCATTCCTGGCTACCCAATGGCGCGCTTAGCACTGGTGCGGCGGTCGGTAACGGCTGAGCGTGGGGCTGCGGGCTACTTAACGGCGCCGTCGCCATGCCAATGCTGGTCGGCGAAGGGGCGCTTTCAATTTCCGCTCTGGTCGTCGCCGCTGCCGTCAACGGGGTTAATGTCGGATTGTTTGTCTGATCTACGCTGCTGGCAGGCGTTGCAATATCTGCTTTGCCTTTTTTGGCATCACCTGGCAGCAATTCGCCAGCATTATCGGCGATAGCGCTGTGTACCGAGCCTCGTGACAACGCCGAAAGCGTCGCATCAACGGGGGCTGGCGCGCTGTCGACGGCCGGCGTGGTCTGCGGTTGTCCTGGCAGCATGGCGAACAATGCGCTCAGGTTGGCGAGATCCTCATCGCTCAGTGCGGTGTTTTTTTCATCCTGCTGAGCGACTTTGCCCAGAGTCGTCAGGGCATTAACTTTCAGTGAGGGCGTGAGGGCAGACAACAGTTGCTGAGCGTCTGTCATGTCGACAAGAGAAGCATCAGTGTGCATCTCTTTTTGCGCCAGTAGTTCGGTCAACTTGAGCGACGGTGCTGAATCGCCATTTTTTTGCAATAACCCTTTTTGCAGTTTGCTACCGGCCGCCTGTAAGTCGGCAAACGACAGCGGGGCGTCTTTACCCTGCGCGTTGTCCGCACCTAATGCACCCGCCAGCAGCGCTAAAAAATCCTCGGGTGAATCAACCGCTTTGCCTGACTGAAGACCTGCGGCTACGTCGGTGTCGGTGGTAATCAGTTGGGGTAAAGTAATCATTCGGGTTTCCTCATAGCTGCACGCTGAGCAAATTCATCCATTTTTTTCTGATCCAGGCGGTTTTCGGCCAGTAACGCCGCCGAGGTTTGTCTGTCCTGCAGAGTCTGCCACGCCTGTAAACGTTGTTTTTTGTCGCGCCAACTGTTCAATGCCTGGTCTACTTTCTGCGTCCACTGATTGAGCTGTTGGCGGTGTTGCTCAATCGCTTTTTCCAGCGTCTGAATAAATTGTTGGTAATTGATCCAGCGATTACTGGTAATACCCTGACCCATGTCACTGTTCAGATTGTTGCGGTACTCATGCTGATAATCGATCAGCATTTTCAACTGCTCTTCCGCCTGCTGACAGCCACGACGCATCTCTCCCAATAAGACAGCGGCGTCATCTACCTCTTTTTCAGCCAGGTCTTTCAGTGTGGCTAATGCACCATGTTGTGCCATGACCTATGCTCTCCTGCTTACTCACACACCAGGGAAAATCAGTTCTAACGCGTGCAGAGAATCTTCCCAGTCCGCTCGTTCAAAAATGCCTTGCTGTAAGAATGCTTCCAGTTGTGGCCATAGGGCGATGGCTTTATCCAGCATGGGATCGCTGCCTTTGGCATACGCCCCCACGCTGACCAGATCGCGGTTGCGCTGGAAGCTGGATAGCAGCTGTTTAAAGTTACGTACCCGCGCATAGTGTTGTTCACTAATGAGCGCGGTCATGGCGCGGCTGATCGAAGCTTCAATATCGATGGCCGGATAGTGACCCGCTTCGGCCAGATGACGGGACAGCACAATGTGGCCGTCCAGAATCGCGCGCGCGGAATCCGCAATGGGGTCCTGCTGGTCGTCACCTTCGGTCAGTACCGTGTAAAACGCGGTAACGGAACCGCCGCCGTGAATACCGTTCCCGGCACGTTCGACCAGCGCCGGTAATTTGGCGAATACTGAGGGGGGATAACCTTTCGTTGCCGGCGGCTCTCCGATCGCCAGGGCGATCTCACGTTGCGCCATCGCGTAGCGGGTGAGGGAATCCATAATCAGCAATACGTGCTGTCCACGATCGCGAAAATCTTCGGCGATACGCGTGGCATAGGCCGCGCCTTGCATACGTAACAGCGGCGAAACATCTGCGGGAGCAGCAATCACCACCGAGCGCGCACGACCGTCGGTACCGAGAATATTTTCAATAAAATCTTTAACTTCACGACCACGTTCGCCAATCAGACCTACGACGATAACATCGGCCTGGGTATAGCGCGCCATCATGCCGAGCAGAACGCTTTTACCGACACCGGAACCTGCGAAAAGTCCCATACGCTGACCGCGACCGACGGTTAACAACGCGTTGATGGGACGTACGCCGGTATCCAGGACGTGTTCAATCGCGGTGCGTTGTAGCGGGTTAAACGGCGGCGTAATCAGCGCCCCGGTTTCGGTGGTATCCGGGGCGGGCAGACCGTCGAGCGGTTTGCCGCTACCGTCAAGCACACGACCCAGCAATGCAGGACCAAGCGGTAATTGCTTCCCGCTTTGCAGGCCTTCTCCGGCAATGTTCTTCGCGTAAACGCGCGCGCCGGGCAGAACGCCTTCAACCTCTTCGAGGGGCATCAGAAACAGACGCTGACCGTTAAACCCCACGACTTCACTTTCGACCTCCTGGGTTTCGTTGCCGTCCTGGCGTTCAATAACGCAGGTGGCGCCCAGCGGCAACTGTAATCCCGTGGCCTCCAGCACCAGCCCAGTGGCGCGGGTCAGGCGACCGTAACGGCGCACCGCAGGCAGCAGCGACATTTTCTCTTCGAAGCTGTCCAGCGTGTTGAGCCAGCGAGTCAGGCGAGTGGTCATTACACGACTCCCGGCGCTGCCAGACGGCAGAGTTCTTGCCAGCGCGTGGCGACGCTGGCATCCAGATCGCCTTCATCGGCTGAGACTTTACAGCCGCCGTGATGCAGCGTCGGATCGCCGCGCAGCCGCCAGCCGTGCAGGCTGAGGGTCGCACCGAGCATTTCTTCTACACGCTGGAGATCGTCCGGATGTACGCGTAGCTGCGGTTTACCGCTAAACAGCGGTTCTTGCTGTAACAGCTGTTGGATTTGTTTAATCAGCGCAGCGTTATCCACAATAGGCGTCTGACCTATAACCTGACGCGCAGCTTCCAGCGCCATTTGCATCAGACGCGAGGCAATGACGCTGTCCAGCGCGTCCAGCGTATTCTGAAACTCGCTCACCAGTTGCTGCATGCGGGCATGGATCGGCGCATGCTGAGCGCGCGCCTGGTTCTGGCCTTGCTCCAGCCCCTGACTCAGTCCTTCCTGATAACCTTGTTCGTGGCCTTTTTGTCGACCTTCCGCCAGACCCGCGTTATAACCTTGCTCATGGGCCTGCAGTTGCAGCTGTGCGAGCTGCTGTTCAAGCTGTTGCTCTGCGGAAAGCTCTGGTTCTGCTGCTTCTTCTGACAGCGGGTTTTCGCTGTGCTCAGCCAGTACGAACTCCGCCATCGGTGGGGCGAGGTCGTCCGGGGTCCAGACTTTCCACGGCAGTTCGTTAGACATAGGTATCCTCGCCGCTGCCTATCACCATCTCGCCGGTTTCCGCCAGACGACGCACAATAAGCAGAATGGCTTTCTGTTCGTTTTCCACCTGCGACAAACGCACCGGGCCGCGGTTGGCGAGGTCGTCGCGCAGAATATCGGCAGCACGTTGCGACATGTTGCGCAGGAACTTCTCGCGCAGCGGCTGTTCGGCACCTTTCAGGGCAATCAGCAACGATTCGGAATCCACTTCCTGCAGCAGGCGCTGGATACTGCGATCGTCGACATCCACCAGGTTCTCGAACAGGAACATCTCGTCGATAATTTTCTGCGCCAGCTCGCCGTCGAATTCGCGTACGGCGGTAATAACCGCTTCTTCCTGCTGGGTTTTCATCAGGTTGATAATTTCTGCCGCCGTTCTCACGCCGCCCATTTTGCTGCGCTTGAGGTTCTGGCCATCGAGCAGGCCGTTGAGTACCTCGGTCAGTTCTGCCAGCGCGGCAGGCTGTACGCCGCCAAAGGTGGCGATACGCAGCATCACGTCGTGACGTAAACGCTCGTCGAACAGTGCCAGTATATCGGCAGCCTGGCCCCGCTTGAGGTGCACCAGAATGGTGGCGATAATCTGCGGATGCTCGTCGCGGATAAGGTCGGCGGCGCTTTGCGGCTCCATAAAGTTAAGCGTTTCAATGCCGCTGGTGGTATCGCGGGTTTCCAGAATATCTTCCAGCAGACTGGAGGCACGTTCTTCGCCCAGCGCTTTCACCAGCACGGAGCGCAGATATTCGTTGGCGTTGATATTCAGCGCGGCAAACTGTTCGGCTTCTTGTTCAAATTCGGCCAGCACTTCCGTCAACTGCTTGTTGGAAATCTGGCGAACGTTGGCCATCGCCGTACTGAGCGCCTGAACTTCGCGCGTGGAAAGGTGCTTAAACACCTCCGCCGCGCGATCTTCGCCAATGGTCATCAGCAGGATGACGCTTTTATCGGTACCGGTAAGATTACTCATGATCGTTACTCATCCACTGGCGAATGACCAGCGCCACGACGCGCGGATCGTTATCTGACATTTCACGAATACGCTGACTCATGACTTCTGCTCCCAGACGCTGATTAGTACGACGCTGCTGGGTTTGTTCGTCTTTGCTGAGGCGAACTTCTACCGCTTCTTCGGTTTCCTGACGGACACGCGTTTGTTCTTGTACGGCTTTCGCTTCTTCACTGCGACGGACCAACTGCGGACGAACGGCTTTCCGCCACAGGATCCACGCCACCAACAGAACCAGCAACCAACGACCTGCGGACATTAACTGATCAATAAAGAACGGCTGTTTCCAGAACGGTAGCTCGCCCATGGAATCGTCGGTCGCCGTGAAGGGAGAGTTCACCACGTTCAGGGTATCGCCACGCTTGTCGGAGAATCCCATCGCTTCGCGGGTCAGATCCTCAATCTGTTTCATCTGCTCGGCGGTTAACGGCAACGGTTTGCCGTCTGGTAACGTTTTGTAGTTGACCACAACAGCCACCGAAAGACGCTGCACATCGCCAACGTTCATTTTGGTATGACGAATGGTGCGGTCAACTTCATAGTTGCTGGTTTCATTGCGCTGAGTATTGCGCGGGCCGGCATTATTACTGTTATTCGCCGTCTGTGCGTTTTGCGTATTTTGCGCGTTTTGCTGATTAGCGGGTGGGTTGGCGATTGGCGCAGTATTTGCCGGAGCGGGCTGATTTGACAACGCGCCCGGTACGCCGCCTGGTGCTCCGCTACCGACCTGCTCACTGACGTTCAACTGACGAGAACGCAGCACGGCCTGGGACTCATCACCGTTTGGACGATACTGTTCTTCGGTTTGCTCTTTGTTGGCAAAATCCAGCTGCGCGGTGACCTGCGCATGTACGTTACCATTGCCGACAATCGGCGACAGAATCGATTCGATACGACGCTGAACGCGGCCTTCGACGTCGCTGGCGTATTTCAGCTGCGCATCGTTAAGATCGCGGCTACTGGTATTTGACTGGGTTAACAGATGACCCGCCTGGTCGACCAGCGTAACGTTGCCCGGCGGCAAGCCTGCAACAGCGCTGGAAACCAGATGCGTGACCGCACTGATCTGACCTTCATCCAGCGCGCGACCCGGTTCCAGGTTGACGGTGACGGAGGCTGAAGGCGCTTTTTGCTCACGCACAAACAGCGACGGTTTCGGCATAGCCAGATGCACGCGGGCGCGTTTTACCGGTCCCAACGTTTCAATCGTACGGGCTAATTCACCTTCCAGCGCGCGCTGGTAGTTGACCTGCTCGCTAAACTGGCTGATACCAAACTTTTCCTGATCCAGCAGTTCAAAACCCACCGCGCCGCCTTTGGGCAGACCTTGCTGCGCCAGGCGTAAACGCAGTTCGTGGACTTTATCGGCAGGAACTTCAATGGCGCCGCTTCCCTCAGTAAAACGGTAGGGAACGTTCATCTGCGTCAGTTGGGTGACGATCGCGCCACCATCCTGATCGGAAAGATTGCTGAACAGCGTGCGGTAGTCAGGTGCTTTGGCCCACAGGACCATCGCCACGATGATCGCGACGGCAGCGGCTCCCGCCACAATCAGAGGAATTCTGGGATTCGCGCGCAGGCGGTTTAACCACTCGAGAGGTTTAAGCTGGGTTGCAGTCGATGCTGTCGCACTCATCTCGCACCTCGTGGCTTATCGTGGACGGCGTTTTTTGCAAAGTGGAACAAGACTCACTCCCGGGTCAGCAAACTCGAAAAATTGACGGTCTCATTATTTGCGGTTTCGAATTTTTCTATGCGTTAAAAACCGTGGTTTTTTATCGTTATTTAACGCCTTTATCTTATTGACTAACTGGTAATCTCAACTACGTAAAAAATTATCCAGGGGATCAGAATGTCGGCAATACAGGGGATTGAAGGGGCCATCAGCCAGCTACAGACCACGGCGATGTCAGCAAAAATGCAGGATATGCAGCCACAACCGACCGTGAGCTTTGCCGGTCAACTGCATGCGGCGTTAGACAGGATCAGCGATGTACAAACCGCGTCCCGTGTGCAGGCTGAGAAATTTACCCTCGGTGAACCGGGTATTGCGCTGAACGATGTGATGACCGATATGCAAAAAGCGTCGGTATCGATGCAGATGGGGATCCAGGTGCGCAACAAACTGGTGTCGGCGTATCAGGAAGTGATGTCGATGCAGGTGTAGCAAGCCGAACATTCTCCCGCTGCGTCGGGCAACGGGAGAATCGCATTACTTCTGAATTAAATAACGAATCGTTGGACCATCCTGCTGAATATCCAGCACCGTATAGCCGTGATTACGCGCATCCAGTGGAATATTGTTGATTGACTGCGGGCAATCGCTCACCACTTCCAGAATCTCACCTTTCTTCAATTGCGGCATCGCTTCCAGTGTGGCGACAGCCGGATACGGACACGGCTCGCCGACCATATCGAGGCGATAATCAGGCACGATATTTTTCATACAGACTCCTTGGCAGGCGTCAGCCCAGCGCGACGGAAGAAGCGTTTTTCCCAGCCGATGATGAGCATCAGCGCGGTAAATAACAGCAGATAGGTTACCAGCAGGCCACCGAGCGGGCCGAAGGTGTTGAGCAGATTCACTTTGTCCCAACTGGTGGCAAGCGCGGGAGCAAAATCATCCCAGTAGTAGGCCAGAATGGTCGAGCCAATAACGTTGCCCAGACCCACCCACCAGTAATGCACCTGGCCTTCAACGGCGCGGTACATCCAGCCTGTTTCACACCCGCCCGCCAGAACAATGCCGAAGCCGAACAGCAAGCCGCCGATCACCGCATTCGGACCTGCCCACATGATTTTAGGCTCGACGCCCAGTTGTACGTAGCTAAAGATACCGATGGCGCTGACCGCCATCCCGAAGATGATCGCTTTCGCCATATGGGTGCGACCGGAAATCCACAGGTCGCGGAAGGCGGAGGTGAAGCAGATTTGCGCCCGTTCAATCAGCAGCCCGAACCCAACGCCGAACAGCATGGCCAAACCAAGTTTGGGCTTATCCATCGCAGTGAGTAGCGCCCAGCCGATCATGGCGATAAACACCAGCATGCCGAGGCGGAAACGGCGACGGGCCTGATCTGGCTTTTGCGTTAACGGAGAAGCGGCGGAGACTTTCTGCATTTTAACCGGAATACGAAACATCGGCAGCAGGGTAAAGCGTGCGCCAAACCATGAGCCAATAGCCGTTGCCAGGGCGAAAAACCAGGCGTGTAGCGAGAACTGTGGAATACCGGTGAAGAATGCGGCCAGGTTACAGCCCATTGCCAGCCGGGCGCCGAATCCGGCAATCATCCCGCCGACAATCGCCTGCATAATGCGCACCCGACTGCGCGGCATGCGTAATTTGACGTTGTTTGCCCACAATGCGGCAGCAAAACAGCCCCCGAACATACCGAGGATCATCATGCCGTCAATGCGGGTCAGGGGTGAGCCTTCGAGATGGATCAGCTTGTAGTATCCCCATTCTTCGGCGTGAACGCCAAACAGTTGCAGGATTTGACCACCCCAGCGAGTGAATTCGCCGGTAACGGCCCAGAAGGTTCCCGTAATGCCGAAATAGTAGGTAGAGAGAATACCCGCTGCGATGACCGCAGGGGCGGGGGCCCAAAATTTGATTAACCAGGCCTGTTTGAAGTGTTGCCATGACATGCGTTGTGCCTCTGAACTCAGAAGGTATGTAACAAGAAGTGTGGATACTACACCGATCAGAATTTTTGACTATGAGTAATAGGAGGTAACACCGTCTGGATCAATCTTTCTCAACCCTGCCGAAAGGCTGGCGACATCAGGCCTTTAATGCCACAATCCCATTTTCTTCGCATGCAGGATGAATGATGAAAAAATTAGCAATCGTTGCTGTATTTCTGGCGCTTACCGGATGCGCCGAAGTAGAAAATTATAACGACGTGGTGAAAACGCCAGCGCCAGCCGGTCTGGAAGGATACTGGCAGTCAAAAGGTCCGCAACGCAGTCTGGTGAGCCCGGAAGCGATTGCCAGCCTGGTGGTAACAAAAGTGGGCGACACGCTGGATTGTCGCCAGTGGCAGCGAGTGATCGCGCTGCCGGGGAAACTGACGATGATCTCTGGCGATCTCACCAACGTGACGGTGAAACGCGAGCTGTATGAAATTGAGCGTGAAGGCAATACGCTGGAATATGACGGTATGACGCTGCAGCGGGTCGACCGCCCGACGCAGGAATGTGCTGACGCGTTAAAGAAAACGCCGCTGGCCACGCCACTGCCATAAGCTATACGCCCCGGTAGCCAACGGCCACCGGGGTTGAGCTTTACAACACGTCTTCAATCACCCACACGCTGACGCTACCGCCGTTACAATAAAACGTCGCTTCACCGTTCTCATCGGTGACCACGCTTTCTTCGCGATTTCCCAGATAGTCGCGCCAGGTTTTATTCCCGTAATTCGCACCGAGATTGATGGTCTTTTCCCCGTCATCGCCGTTAGAAAGAACAACCACACAGCCGGGATCCTCGTCCGTTCCGCTGCGGCTAAAAGCGATACAGTTAGGGTGATCGAAAAAAAGCGTCTGTACGCCGTGCGCGAAGCGCTGGCGCGCGAGGATCAGTTCATCAAGCTGTTCAATGATCGGCATGTCGATAGGATAGGTTTCGCCATCACCCCCGGTGTCTTCGTAATGCGCCCCGTAGAGGTCAGGATAAAACACTGACGGCACGCCGTTTTCGCGCAACAGGATCAGCGCATAGGCCAGCGGCTTAAACCATGGCTCGACAGGGGCTTCCAGCGCCTGCAAGGGCTGAGTGTCGTGGTTGGCCACCAGCGTGACGGCATGAAACGGATCGGCTTCCACCAGGGTGTCGGTGAAAATCTGACTCATGTCGTAATCGCGTCCCTGACGAGAGGCCTCGTGGAATTTCATCTGCAAAGGGGCGTCGAATAACATGGTTTTCCCCTCCACCTGATTAATGTAGGTTTGCAGCTTGTCGACTTCATGCGACCAGTATTCCGCGACGATAAACAGCGGCTTGGGGGCGACTTCCTGCACATGCTCAATCCACTCTTTATAAAACCATGCCGGAATATGTTTCACGGCATCTAACCGAAAGCCGTCACACTGGGTTTGCTCCATCACCCAACGCGCCCAGTATTTGATCTCCTCAGTTACGGCGTGATTGCGAAAATCGATGTTTTCGCCCATCAGATAATCAAAATTACCCAACTCATCATCAACCTGATCGTTCCAGCCTTCGCCGGTGTAGTCGTTCACGATTTTAAAAATGCCGTCTTCGGTTGGGTTTTCGATATGGTCAATACCGCTGAAGCATTTAAAGTCCCAAATGAATTGCGAGTACTGGCCCGCGCGGGCAGGGAAGGTGTAGCGCGTCCAGCCTTCGCATTCGACAATCTCATCGTCTATTTGCGTGCGATCCTCGGCGTTAACCCGCTGTACACGAATATTCTCTTTCTCATCTGCACCCATTTTGTGGTTAACCACCACGTCGAGCAGTACGGCAATATCATTGTGTTTTAGCGCGTCTATCGCCGCCAGCAGTTGGTTTTTATCGCCATATTTGGTAGCGATGGTTCCCTTTTGGTCGAATTCGCCCAGATCAAACAGATCGTAGGAGTCGTAGCCAACGGAATAGCCGCCGGAAGCGCCTTTATAAGCGGGAGGTAACCACACCATATTGATGCCGATGTCATTGAGTCCACCTGCGCGTTCGGCAAGTTCGGGCCAGAGTTGACCGCCCTCGGGGTAATACCAGTGAAAATACTGCAATAACGTGGGATTTTTCATCTTCCGTGCTCCAGAAGTCGTTTGGCCGACCTCTGGAGTATGGAAGATTATTCAGACGAGACGGGAAATTATTGTGGGGCAGTGGGGGCGTCGGGAACTAACAGCATGCCGGAAAGACGGCCATAAGCGTTATTTAGCGTCTTTTGGCGCGTCGACTGACCGATGAGATTGCTGAGTTCATCCAGACGCTGCTGCAACAATGTTTTGAGCAGTTGTTCGTTATCCAGCGTCTGTTTAATGTACCCGGCCACTAAATCCTGAATACTTCGCGTAATGCCTGGTGGAGTTTGCTCTTCCATGACCACTTCAATACTTTGCAGATAGGTAACTTCCTGTTCCAGTAAAAGGTCCCATTCACCGCGCTGCGCCAGTTCCAGCAGTGAGTGACTGAGCAGCGCGATGCGCTGCCAACGGTTGATAAACTCCACGGCTGAGGTCATTAACAAGACTCCTGGGAAGATGCTTTCGGTGAGATCTGTTTCCAGGCATCTGCAATGTTGCCGAGTAACCCTTCGACTTCTTCAATGGCCTGACAATCATTACGCAAGTTAGCTTGCAGTAAACGGCGAATCATATAGTCGTACAGTGAAGACAGACTGGTGGCGATTTCGCCGCCATTCTCTTGATCAAGTCCTGCCTTCAGGCCATTGTCGATAATATTAATGGCTTTACTTAACGCTTCACCTTTAGCGACGATATCACCCTGTTGCATAAACAGGCGAGCGCGCACCAGGGCACTGTTCGCGCCATCAAATAACATTTCAATCAGCTGATGTGGGCTGGCGCTCATCACGCCACTCTCTATGCCGACCTGTGCATAGGCTTTGGTACCGCTCGCGGTATACATGCTTACCTCGTGTTATCAGGATTTATTCATCGCCGTAAATTGCTGACTCAGATAAGTACTGGTGTTGTTGAGCTTGCTCATCATGGTGTCTAACTGCGTAAACTGTGCCGTGTAACGCGCTACCGTGTCATCAATGCTGGCGCTGACCGACAGATACTGTTTGGTCAGTTTTTTCAGCGTTGAGTTAATGCTGTCTTGCGCGCTGTCGATAATACCGTCGTCTGCTAAATAGCTTTTTACTTCGGTGGCAATTTTGGTGGTAATACCGGTTTCTTTGCCGTCGCCGACCAGCAATTCACGCACGGATGCTGTATTTTCGTTCAGGACTTTTTTCAGCTTATCATCGTCAATTTTCAGCTTGCCGGTTGCGCCGTCCTGCTTAATACCAATTTCATTTAATGTCTTAAAAGCGCCATCACTGGCACCGTTGGCAAATTGTGCACGAATTCCACTTTGGATTGTACGAACAACGCTGTCACCAAGCAGCGCTCCGTTATTTTTGTCTTGCGCTTCAGCACCCGGATCAACTTCTTTATATTTGGTCAGCGTGTTAAAGGTATCAATAAGGGAGTTATATGAATCCACCCAACCTTTAATGGCTTCGGTTGCTTTGTCGTTATTCTTTATCACCGTAACGCGAACGTCAGTGACTTTTTTGGTCAGATCAAGCACCACACCCTGAGGGGCATCGGTAATTTTATTACTGGAGCGTTCAATATCGATACCGTTCACGGTTAACAGCGCATTCTGTGCGTTAACCTGTTCCTTCATATTCCCGGTACCGGTTTTGCTGTCATAAGCCAAAAGATCATTGAGTTTGCTGTCTCCCTCAACGGAGATAGTCATTTTATTGGCTTCGCCTTCACTGGCGGTCAGTACCAATTGATAGTCGCCGTCTTTGACTTTGACGATACTGGCTGAAATTCCGCTATCAGCATCGTTTATCGCTTTGCTGATCTCATCCAGTGAGGTCTGATCTTTATTAAGCTTAATTTCCAGCGGGTCTTTACGGCCATCCTGCGTAATTTTAATGGTGCGTGTTTCTGCTGAAGTATCACCCAGCGCGTCTTTTGTTGATGCAATTGTTGTCGTTGAGTTAGTTCTTAAAGATTGCGCTTGTGCCAGTTGGGTGACGCTAATTGTATAGATACCCGGTGCCGCCCCAGCTTCGGTGGTGACTTTCAGGTCTTCATTACTGCTGGTAACGGTCGTGCTTTTGAATATGTCAGCTTTATTCAACGCAGTGTTTGCCGTCTGGAATTTTTCCAGCGCGCTCTTTAATGTGCCGTACGCTGTCAGACGCGCTGTATTGTCGCTTTGCTGCTGCGTGATCGGGTTTAAGCGTTTTTTTTCAGCGATGGTCAGATTGTTTAGCAAGGTATCCAGCGGCAGGTTTGAACCGACGCCGAGAGATGTAAATGAAGCCATGCCTAATTCCTTTTGATTGCAAACAGTAGTTAAGCGGGTTATCGGCAATCTGCGCGCAAAGTTTAATGATAGTTTTGCAAAAATAATGCGCAGAATAGTGGGGCATATTGCGGGTATTTCTGGGGCTAAGAAAAAAGAGGGCGGAAAGTAAAAATTTTCTAAAGTTCGAAATTAAGGTGCCGATACATGGGTTACGGTGAGAAACCGTGGGCAACAGCCCAATAACATCAAGTTGTAATTGATAAGGAAAAGATCATGGCACAAGTCATCAATACAAACAGCCTGTCGCTGTTGACCCAGAACAACCTGAACAAATCTCAGTCTTCCCTGAGCTCCGCTATCGAGCGTCTGTCTTCTGGCCTGCGTATCAACAGCGCCAAAGACGATGCTGCTGGTCAGGCGATTGCAAACCGTTTCACTGCCAACGTTAAAGGCCTGACCCAGGCTTCCCGTAACGCCAACGACGGTATCTCCATCGCGCAGACCACTGAAGGTGCACTGTCCGAAATCAACAACAACCTGCAGCGTGTGCGTGAACTGTCCGTTCAGGCAACCAACGGTACTAACTCCCAGTCTGACCTGGACTCCATCCAGAACGAAATTACCCAGCGTCTGAGCGAAATTGACCGTGTTTCCGGTCAGACTCAGTTTAACGGCGTGAAAGTACTGGCGTCCGACAGCTCCATGAAAATTCAAGTTGGCGCGAACGACGGCGAAACCATCACCATCGACCTGAAAGAAATCACTTCTTCTACACTGGGTCTGAATGGTTTTAACGTGAATGGCAAGGGGTCCATTGCCAATAAAGCAGCAACAGTAAGTAATCTTACTGCTGCTGGGGCAGCAGAAACAGCGACTGGTAGTGGGATTTACACTAAAACCACTACTAATAATGCGTTGAAAGCGAGTGACGCTATCGGAAAAATGAACGATGGCGATAGTATTGCAATTGGTGCAAGCACTTATACTTACAATGCGAAGGACGGCAATTTCAAAACTCCAGTTACAATTGATGATGCAAATGCAGCTGACAGAACTGCTTTAAAAGGTAGTTTAAAGGCTAGCGTTGCTGGTTCTACCGAGAAAGGTACTTGGACGACTCAAACGGGTTCCGTTGATTTTGAAGCAGATTCTTCAGGTAATATTACCATTAACGGCAAAGCCGCATTTGTCGATGAGGATGGTAACTTAAGTACTAACAATGCTGGTAACACAGCAGCAACCACTTCAGTATTGGTTGACAAAGCTATCAATGAAAAAGGCAATGGTGGGACACTCTCTTTTAAAGGGGTTGACTATACCCTTAAAGCTGGTACGACTGGCAAAGAGGGCGATATTAGTTATACAGGAACAATTTCTAAAGATGAAGTTGTAGCAAAAGCAGAAGCAGCTGCCTCTACAGTAACACTGAAGTCAGGTGTATTGTCTTCTACTATTAACTTTGCTACTACAGGTGTATCTGCAGATACGTATCTTGATAGTAATGGTGACATTACCAAGACTAAGGCATATACAACAGGCTATGCTGTTGATAAAGATACTGGTGCTGTAACAGTCAAAAGTTATTCAGCTGTAAATAGTGCTGATACAGCGATTAATGATAATAAGTTCAAACCTGAAGTTGGCGCTGCGGTATTTGTGACTAATGACGGTAAAATTACTACTGAAAAAACAAGCGGTGGCTCTGCAACAAGTGATCCTCTGAAAGCTCTGGATAAAGCGCTGGCACAGGTTGATGCCCTGCGTTCTGACCTGGGTGCGGTGCAGAACCGCTTCGATTCTACCATCACCAACCTGGGCAACACAGTAAACAACCTGTCTTCTGCACGTAGCCGTATCGAAGATGCTGACTACGCGACCGAAGTGTCTAACATGTCTCGTGCTCAGATCCTGCAACAGGCGGGTACTTCTGTTCTGGCACAGGCTAACCAGACCACGCAGAACGTTCTGTCTCTGCTGCGTTAATTTACGCTCATCGCGCAAACCCCGCTCTGGCGGGGTTTTTTACATTCAGCTTTACCCGTAACCCCTAAATAACCCCCCATTTCACCCACTATTCACCCGATTAAAACCCCTGCAGAAACGGATAATCATGCCGATAACTCATTTAACGCAGGGCTGTTTATCGTGAATTCACTGTATACCGCTGAAGGTGTAATGGATAAACACTCGCTGTGGCAGCGTTATGTACCGTTGGTGCGTCACGAAGCATTGCGCCTTCAGGTGCGTTTGCCGGCGAGCGTAGAACTGGATGACCTGCTACAAGCGGGCGGCATCGGGTTATTGAATGCAGTCGACCGATATGACGCTTTGCAAGGAACGGCATTTACCACTTACGCAGTGCAGCGTATTCGTGGAGCGATGCTGGACGAACTACGTAGCCGGGATTGGGTGCCGCGTAGCGTTCGGCGCAATGCTCGCGAAGTGGCACAGGCGATGGGGCAACTGGAGCAGGAATTAGGGCGTAACGCGACGGAAACCGAAGTGGCGGAGCGTCTGGCTATTCCTGTGCAAGAGTATCGTCAGATGTTGCTTGATACCAATAATAGCCAACTCTTCTCCTACGACGAGTGGCGGGAAGAGCATGGCGATAGTATTGAGCTGGTGACAGAAGAACATCAGCAGGAAAACCCGTTACAGCAGCTACTTGAGGGTAACCTCCGCCAGCGCGTGATGGACGCGATCGAAGCGTTGCCGGAACGCGAAAAGCTGGTGTTAACGCTGTACTACCAGGAAGAGCTGAATCTGAAAGAGATTGGCGCGGTACTGGAAGTGGGGGAGTCACGGGTTAGCCAGTTGCACAGTCAGGCCATCAAACGTCTACGCACCAAGCTGGGTAAGCTATAGGGGTACACCATTACCCCTGAACAATGCCGCATTACGAATTGACTACCAGGAGTTCTCATGACGGTGCAGCAATCAAAAAGACGGCCTCTAAGCCGCTACCTCAAAGATTTCAAACACAGCCAGACGCATTGCGCCCATTGCTTTAAGTTGCTCGACAGGATCACGCTGGTTCGCCGCGGGCAAATTGTGAATAAAATCGCCATCGCCCGACTGGACACGTTGCTGAATGAAGCAGAGTGGGAACAGGAGAAAAAAGAGTGGGTGGCACTGTGTCGCTTTTGTGGTGATTTGCACTGCAAAGAGCAGAGCGACTTTTTTGACATTATCGGCTTCAAGCAATTTTTATTCGAGCAGACCGAAATGAGTCACGGCACGGTACGCGAATACGTTGTGCGCCTGCGTCGCCTCGGGAATCATCTGACCGAACAAAATATCTCTCACGATCTGCTGCAGGAAGGGTTTCTCGACGAAAACCTTGCCCCGTGGCTACCGGAAACCAGCACCAACAATTACCGCATCGCCTTGCGTAAGTATGAGCAGTTTAAAGCCCATACGCATATGGGACATATGCAGAAATCCTCCTGGACAGCCAGTTCTGATATATATTAAAAACGAATAAGGTGTAACAGAGTCGTGTTTGTGGATCACGGCAAACGCTTTACACTGTAGTCATAAATGATAGTCACTAATGACAATATTCGGGGTAACTATGAAATTAGCACTTCTGGGACGTCAGGCTCTGATGGGTGTAATGGCTGTTGCACTTGTCGCCGGAATGAGCGTGAAGACTTATGCAGATGAAGGTCTGTTAAATAAAGTTAAAGAGCGCGGCACGCTGCTGGTGGGCCTGGAAGGGACCTATCCCCCGTTTAGTTTTCAGGGCGATGACGGCAAGCTGACCGGTTTCGAAGTGGAGTTTGCCGAGGAACTGGCCAAGCATCTTGGAGTGAAAGCCACACTGAAGCCGACCAAATGGGACGGTATGCTGGCTTCTCTTGATTCCAAACGCATTGATGTGGTCATCAACCAGGTGACTATCTCTGATGATCGTAAGAAAAAATACGATTTCTCTACCCCGTATACGGTCTCTGGTATCCAGGCGCTGGTGAAGAAAGGCAATGAAGGCGTTATTAAGACTGCTGCCGATCTGAAAGGTAAAAAAGTCGGCGTGGGTCTGGGAACCAACTATGAAGAGTGGCTGCGCCAGAACGTGCAGGGCGTGGATATTCGTACCTATGATGATGACCCGACCAAATATCAGGATCTGCGTGTAGGTCGTATCGACGCCATCCTGGTTGACCGTCTGGCCGCGCTGGATCTGGTGAAAAAAACCAAGGATACGCTGGCCGTTACCGGTGAAGCATTCTCCCGCCAGGAGTCCGGCGTGGCGCTGCGTAAAGGCAATGAAGATCTGCTGAAAGCGGTGGATGCAGCCATTGCTGAAATGCAGAAAGACGGTTCGCTGAAAGCCCTGTCTGAAAAATGGTTTGGAGCAGATGTGACGAAATAATCGTCATCTGATGAAAAAAGGCGCCTTTAACAGCGCCTTTTTTTATTTCATTGCGCCTGAACGTGCATAATAAAAGAACATCACAACAACGAATACCGGAGGCTGTATGCCGCTGCATAATTTAACGCGCTTTCCACGTCTGGAATTTATTGGCGCGCCAACGCCACTCGAATATCTTCCGCGCCTCTCAGATTACCTCGGGCGCGATATTTTCATTAAACGCGATGACGTCACGCCGATGGCTATGGGCGGCAATAAGCTGCGTAAGCTGGAGTTTCTGGCCGCAGACGCGCTGCGTGAAGGCGCGGATACGCTGATAACCGCGGGTGCGATTCAGTCTAACCACGTTCGTCAGACGGCGGCGGTCGCCGCTAAGCTTGGCCTGCACTGCGTGGCGCTGTTGGAAAATCCGATAGGCACCACTGCCGAAAACTATCTGACCAATGGCAACCGTCTGCTGCTGGACTTGTTTAATACGCAGATTGAAATGTGCGATGCGCTGACCGATCCGAATGCACAGCTGCAGGCGCTGGCGACGCGGATTGAAGCGCAAGGGTTCCGCCCGTATGTGATCCCGGTTGGGGGTTCCAATGCACTGGGTGCGCTGGGCTATGTGGAAAGCGCGCTGGAAATTGCCCAACAGTGTGAAGGGGCCGTTTCGCTCTCTTCCGTAGTGGTGGCCTCGGGTAGTGCGGGAACGCATGCCGGACTGGCCGTGGGCCTGGAGCAATTGATGCCAGACGTCGAACTCATCGGCGTGACCGTCTCACGCAGCGTGGCGGATCAAAAGCCCAAAGTTGTTGCACTGCAGCAGGATATTGCCCGGGAGCTGGAACTGACGGCCTCAGCGGAAATCCTGTTATGGGACGATTATTATGCGCCGGGATACGGTACGCCAAACGAAGAGGGCATGGAGGCGGTAAAACTGCTGGCGCGTCTGGAAGGCATTTTGTTGGATCCGGTGTATACCGGCAAGGCGATGGCGGGTCTGATTGATGGCATCAGCCAGAAACGCTTCAAGGATGAAGGGCCAATTCTCTTTATTCATACTGGTGGGGCGCCTGCGCTGTTTGCCTACCATCCTCACGTGTAACGACCAGGTAGAAAAACGCTAATGCATGAAAGTATCCAACTGGTGATTGATTCTCTGCCGTATCTGCTCAAGGGCGCAGTTTTTACGCTGCAACTGAGTATCGGTGGGATGTTCTTTGGTCTCGTGCTGGGTTTTATCCTGGCGCTGATGCGTCTGTCGCCGCTGCTGCCTGTGCGCTGGCTGGCGCGCTTTTATATCTCTATCTTTCGCGGAACGCCGTTGATTGCCCAGCTGTTCATGATCTATTACGGTCTGCCGCAGTTTGGTATTGAGCTTGATCCTATTCCGGCGGCGATGATTGGCTTATCGCTTAATACGGCGGCCTACGCAGCGGAAACGCTGCGTGCGGCAATCTCCTCCATCGACAAAGGGCAGTGGGAAGCGGGTGCCAGTATTGGTATGACGCGGTGGCAAACCATGCGCCGGGCAATCCTGCCGCAGGCTGCGCGGGTTGCGCTCCCACCGCTGAGTAACAGCTTTATCAGCCTGGTGAAAGACACCTCTCTGGCCGCGACTATTCAGGTACCGGAACTGTTCCGTCAGGCGCAGTTGATTACCTCGCGTACGCTGGAGGTATTCACGATGTATCTGGCAGCCTCGTTGATTTATTGGGTGATGGCGACGGTGCTTTCTGCACTGCAAAACTATTTTGAAGAGCAACTGAATCGCCAGGAGAGAGAGCCGAAATGAGTGCTATCGAAGTCAGAAACCTGGTCAAAAAATTCCATGGGCAAACGGTGCTGCATGGGATCGATCTTGACGTCAAACCCGGTGAAGTTGTGGCGATTATCGGGCCGAGCGGCTCGGGCAAAACTACGCTGCTGCGCAGTATTAATTTGCTGGAGCAACCGGAGGCGGGCACCATTAAGGTGGGTGAGATTACCATTGATACCGCGCGTTCGTTAACTCAGCAGAAAGGTCTGATTCGTCAGTTGCGCCAGCACGTGGGCTTTGTGTTCCAGAACTTTAATTTGTTCCCGCATCGCACGGTGCTGGAAAACATTATTGAAGGTCCGGTGATTGTTAAAGGCGAACCGAAAGCCGAAGCGACAACCCGAGCGCGCGAACTGCTGGCGAAAGTCGGGTTGGCCGGTAAAGAAACTAGCTATCCGCGGCGTTTGTCCGGCGGGCAGCAGCAGCGCGTGGCTATTGCCCGGGCATTGGCGATGCGACCTGAGGTTATTCTTTTTGATGAACCGACCTCCGCGCTTGATCCTGAACTGGTTGGTGAGGTACTTAATACCATCCGCCAACTGGCGCAGGAAAAACGCACCATGGTGATTGTGACGCATGAAATGAGCTTTGCGCGCGACGTTGCCGATCGGGCGATATTTATGGATCAAGGACGGATAGTGGAGCAGGGGCCAGCTAAATCCTTATTCACGCATCCGCAGCAACCGCGAACCCGTCAGTTTCTTGAAAAGTTTCTGATGCAATAAATAGTGCATGCAGCACTCGTCGAAATTGTTTTTTGACGAGTGTTGTTCGCATAACTATTTATAATTATTGCTTTATTATTAACTCCCAATACTGTTACTTCCTGCCGTCGTTGAGTAATGCTCAAGTAATTGACCATTTGTCCGATAATTTGCATATATAAAATACATTTATGTGTTAGCTTGTTTCATATGTTTGGATGATTATCAATCTCAGGGGTATTACCACTTAGTATGCAGGGTCATGATTTCTTCACCTGGCGACGGAGTATGCTGTTACGCTTTCAGGAAATGGCGACGGCAGAGGATGTCTATAATGAATTACAACAACAGACGCAGCATTTAGAGTTCGATTTTTACGCGCTCTGTGTTCGTCATCCCGTACCTTTTACCCGACCTAAAACGTCGCTTCACACGACCTATCCCAAAGCATGGGTGGCGCATTATCAGTCCGAGAATTATTTCGCTATTGATCCGGTGCTGAAGCCTGAAAACTTCAGTCAGGGGCATTTACCCTGGAACGATACCTTATTTCGCGATGCACAGCCCCTGTGGGATGCCGCGCGCAATCACGGTTTACGTAAAGGGATGACGCAATGCTTAATGTTGCCTAATCGGGCGTTGGGTTTTTTATCGGTATCGCGTGCAAGTGTCCGTAATAGTCGCTTTGCAAACGATGAGGTAGAGCTCAGGATGCAACTGCTGGTGCGGGAAAGCTTGTCGGTACTGACGCGGCTGCAAGATGACATGGTCATGGCGCCAGAGATGCGCTTTAGCAAGCGGGAAAAAGAGATATTGAAATGGACGGCAGAGGGGAAAACCTCTTCAGAGATAGCGATTATTCTGTCGATTTCTGAAAATACCGTTAACTTTCACCAGAAAAATATGCAAAAGAAATTTAATGCACCCAACAAAACGCAGATCGCCTGTTATGCCGCGGCAACCGGGCTGATCTGAGTAAATTATCGTTCTGAGTGTCAGACGCAAACCCGGCTGAGAGCATCGCTGTCAGCCGGGTTCTTATTACTGGCGGTAGGCCTGTTTAATTTGCTTAACAGTGCTGGAAAATACCGCAGCCTGTGATTGATCTTCAATCAGCGCGATCTGTTTTTCCATTTTAAGAATCACGCGCCCTGCATCGGCTTGGCCCATTGCCTGCAGCATCAGCGTTAACATGGCTTTCAGGCAGGTGACTTCGTTGGCCAGTTCCTGGTTATTCTCAGCAGTGGAAAAGTCAGGCGTACTCATTTATTTTCCTCGTTATGTTTCAATGAAAAAGTGCGATGTCAAATCTTAAGGCGCCGGAGTATACCATAAGCGAGGCTAAAAATATCAGCGGTTGTTTTCTGCGCAAACATAAGCCGCGGACATTAAAATAAACAACATGTTGCACTGCATATATTTTCTCCATCTGTTGTTTATTTCGAGTATTTTACTCGTTAATTATTGTTACAACTTTAGCTGCCTATTTTGCATTCAACGGACGAATATGAATTTTTTGTCACTATTCTGAAACAGCTATGCAGATATAACCGTGGCAAAAGGTTGCCATAACAGAAAGTTTCCACTCGTCGTACCTTCTAATTTCCAAAAACGAGAGCAAAATCGAAAGACGGGCGTTTTTTACATTTCAAAGTTGAGATAAAACCCGTTAACATAGGACCGATTAACTATCGGTAGCGTTATCCCTATTCTGGAGATATTCCTTTGATCAACGTTTTTCTTGTTGATGACCACGAACTGGTGCGCGCAGGGATACGACGCATTCTTGAAGATATAAAAGGCATTAAAGTTGTCGGCGAGGCGTGCTGCGGTGAAGATGCGGTAAAATGGTGCCGCTCAAATTCCGTTGACGTTGTGCTGATGGACATGAATATGCCCGGTATTGGTGGCCTTGAGGCAACGCGTAAAATTGCGCGTTCAACGGCTGACATTAAAGTGATCATGCTGACTGTCCATACCGAAAACCCGTTACCTGCAAAAGTCATGCAGGCGGGAGCCGCGGGCTATCTCAGTAAGGGGGCTGCGCCCCAGGAGGTCGTGAGTGCGATTCGTTCGGTTTATTCTGGCCAACGTTATATTGCCTCCGATATCGCTCAGCAGATGGCGCTTAGCCAGATTGAGCCTGAGAAAACGGAAACCCCGTTTGCCAGTTTGTCTGAACGTGAGTTGCAGATTATGCTGATGATCACCAAAGGTCAGAAGGTCAATGAGATCTCAGAGCAACTGAATCTTAGTCCTAAAACGGTGAACAGCTATCGCTATCGAATGTTCAGTAAATTAAACATTCACGGCGATGTTGAGCTGACTCACCTGGCAATTCGCCATGGCCTGTGTAATGCGGAGACATTAACAAGCCAGTGACCGATCAGTTTGATGCCAAAGCGTTCCTGAAAACCGTGACCAGTCAGCCCGGCGTTTATCGTATGTATGATGACGCCGGGACGGTCATCTACGTCGGGAAAGCGAAAGACCTGAAAAAAAGACTTTCCAGCTACTTCCGTAGCAACCTCGCATCGCGTAAGACCGAAGCACTGGTCGCGCAAATACAGCAGATTGATGTCACGGTAACGCACACCGAAACCGAGGCGTTATTGCTTGAGCACAACTACATCAAGCTGTATCAGCCGCGTTATAACGTTTTGCTGCGAGACGATAAATCCTATCCTTTTATTTTCCTCAGCGGCGATACCCATCCTCGCCTGGCAATGCATCGCGGGGCCAAGCATGCCAAAGGCGAGTACTTTGGACCGTTTCCTAACGGCTACGCCGTACGCGAAACGCTGGCGTTGCTGCAGAAAATCTTCCCTATTCGTCAGTGCGAAAATAGTGTTTATCGCAATCGCTCGCGGCCCTGTCTGCAATATCAGATTGGCCGCTGCCTCGGTCCGTGTGTGGCGGGCCTGGTGAGTGAGGAAGAGTATGCGCAGCAGGTTGATTACGTTCGTCTGTTCCTGTCCGGGAAAGACGATCAGGTATTAACGCAGCTGATCGCCCGGATGGAAAAGGCCAGCCAAAATCTCGAGTTTGAAGAGGCTGCCCGCATTCGTGACCAAATTCAGGCCGTACGCCGCGTGACCGAAAAACAGTTTGTCTCTAATACCGGAGACGATCTGGACGTCATCGGCGTGGCGTTTGACGCTGGCATGGCCTGTGTGCACGTGCTGTTTATTCGCCAGGGTAAAGTGTTAGGCAGTCGTAGCTATTTCCCGAAAGTCCCAGGTGGAACAGAACTCGGCGAGGTCGTTGAAACCTTTGTCGGACAGTTTTATCTGCAGGGAAGTCAGATGCGCACCTTACCCGGTGAGATCCTGCTCGATTTTAATCTTAGCGATAAAACCCTGCTGGCAGACTCTCTGTCTGAGCTGGCCGGGCGGAAGATCAACGTTCAGACGAAACCGCGAGGCGATCGCGCGCGGTATCTGAAGCTGGCGCGTACCAACGCGGCGGTGGCGTTAACCACAAAACTTTCCCAGCAGTCGACCATTACTCAACGCCTGACGGCGCTGGCATCAGTACTCAAGTTACCCGCAGTAAAACGCATGGAGTGCTTTGATATCAGCCACACGATGGGTGAGCAGACGGTAGCCTCCTGCGTGGTATTCGATGCCAATGGACCACTGCGCGCCGAGTATCGCCGCTATAACATCACGGGTATTACGCCGGGTGATGATTATGCGGCAATGAATCAGGTTCTCCGCCGGCGCTACGGTAAGGCGATTGAAGAAAGTAAGATTCCGGACGTCATATTGATCGACGGCGGGAAAGGTCAACTGGGGCAGGCGAAAGCCGTTTTTGCTGAGCTGGACGTGCCCTGGGACAAACAGCACCCGCTTTTGTTGGGCGTGGCAAAAGGGGCCGATCGTAAAGCTGGTCTGGAAACGCTGTTCTTTGAGCCGGAAGGTGAGGGCTTTAGCCTTCCGCCGGATTCGCCAGCTTTGCACGTTATCCAGCATATCCGCGATGAATCTCACGATCATGCGATTAGCGGGCACCGTAAAAAACGGGCGAAGGTGAAAAGTACCAGCACGCTGGAGACTATTGAAGGTGTCGGGCCGAAGCGTCGGCAGATGTTGTTGAAATATATGGGCGGTTTGCAAGGTCTTCGTAACGCGAGTATTGAAGAAATTGCAAAAGTGCCGGGTATTTCGCAAGCTCTGGCAGAAAAGATCTTCTACTCGTTGAAACATTAGGCCCTCTGTAGCAACATAGGGGTAATTTTACTGACAACAGATAGTTATCCGTCATATGCAATTTAATATCCCTACGTTGCTCACGCTGTTTCGCGTCATCCTGATCCCATTCTTTGTATTGGCTTTTTATCTGCCATTCACCTGGGCTCCCTTCGTTTGTGCGCTGATCTTCTGTATTGCGGCGGTCACCGACTGGTTTGACGGCTATCTGGCGCGTCGCTGGAACCAAAGCACGCGTTTTGGCGCCTTCCTCGATCCGGTCGCTGATAAGGTGCTGGTGGCTATCGCGATGGTGCTGGTGACCGAGCACTATCACAGTTGGTGGGTAACGCTTCCTGCCGCCACGATGATCGCGCGTGAAATTATTATCTCTGCGCTGCGTGAGTGGATGGCTGAACTGGGTAAACGTAGCAGTGTGGCGGTGTCCTGGATCGGCAAAGTGAAAACCACTTCGCAAATGGCCGCGCTCGCATGGCTGCTGTGGCGTCCAAATATTTGGGTAGAGTACGCCGGGATCGCACTTTTCTTCGTCGCCGCGATACTGACGTTGTGGTCAATGTTCCAGTATTTGAGCGCTGCGTGGGGAGATTTGCTTGAACAGTGATCGTTTCGGCGCAAATTTCAGCAAACGATCGTCAGTGGTGAAAAATATCGTTGACTCATTGCGTCAGGTAAGTAGAATGCAACGCATCGAACGGCAGCACTGATTGCCAGACGATAACAAAATCAAGTGATTAACAAAGTTACTTGATGATGCGGGAATAGCTCAGTTGGTAGAGCACGACCTTGCCAAGGTCGGGGTCGCGAGTTCGAGTCTCGTTTCCCGCTCCAAATTAAAGACATCGGCAATAGCGGATGTCGGCTGAAAAGCCAGAAGATTTCGGCGCGTTAGCAAAGCGGTTATGTAGCGGATTGCAAATCCGTCTAGTCCGGTTCGACTCCGGAACGCGCCTCCAATTTCTTCCCGAGCCCGGATGGTGGAATCGGTAGACACAAGGGATTTAAAATCCCTCGGCGTTCGCGCTGTGTGGGTTCAAGTCCCACTCCGGGTACCATGGGAAAGAAAAGAATAATCAAAGCAATAAGCAGTGTCGTGAAACCACCTACGGGTGGTTTTTTTGTGTCTGAAATTTCCTGCTTCTCGCGCAGCGAACCTTCAAGATCAGAAATCCCCTGGCTTTCATCCTTTGTGCATCACAGGCATTTGGGGTGTGACGCAAGCATATCACCCTGACGGGCTCAACACAGGTACGCCAACGCGATTGCAACTCTTACCGGTCTATTTGCACCATCAATATGCGGTGAACTAACAGATTAGATGAAAACAAGCAGAGTCACTATCAGCGTAAGCGTCGTCTGAGTACCGTCTGGTCCCGAATCCAGGATCCTTTAACTTAAGCACCCACTTATTTTGCAGGTGGACACCTCATGCGCGCTAAAGAAAGACTTCCCCGGAAACACTATTCCCCTGAATTCAAAATGGAACTGGTCAGGCTGGCTCTTGAAGAAGAAGGCAGTATTGCCGCACTGGCCCGGAAACATGACGTCAATGATAACCTGCTCTTTAAATGGATAAGGCTCTGGCAGCGTGAAGGGCGGGTCTGTCGGCCCCGAAAAAACTCATCGTCGCTTCCTGCCCTGATACCCGTGCAGCTTCAGGCGGGCTCTTCTCTCCCAACCTTCGAACTACCATCCTGCTCTCCTCCCGCTACCTGCCACATAAAATGTCGGGGAGGAGAAATAACACTGACTCATCCCTCTGCTGAACTCATGAGCACTGTCCTGCGCGAACTGATGCGGGGGCCGGTATGATAAATCTTCCCGCAGGCACAAAAATCTGGCTGGTTGCCGGTATCACCGATATGCGCAACGGCTTCAATGGCCTCGCCGCAAAGGTGCAGACCGCGCTGAAAGATGACCCGATGTCCGGCCACGTCTTCATCTTCCGGGGACGCAGCGGCAGTCAGGTAAAACTGCTCTGGTCCACCGGCGATGGTCTGTGCCTGCTGACAAAGCGACTGGAACGTGGTCGCTTCGCCTGGCCCTCAGCCCGCGATGGCAAAGTGTTCCTGACGCCGGCGCAACTGGCGATGCTGATGGAAGGTATCGACTGGCGACAGCCAAAGCGGTTACTGACATCCCTGACCATGTTGTAGCGCTCTTTATCCTGGTTGTCGCAGAATAAGCCTGGTAAAATACAGGCTTATGAACGATACCTCTTCTGACGACATCCTTCTGCTGAAACAGCGCCTGGCCGAACAGGAAGCGTTGATCCACGCCCTGCAGGAAAAGCTGAGCAACCGGGAACGCGAAATAGACCATCTGCAGGCGCAACTGGATAAGCTGCGCCGGATGAACTTCGGCAGTCGTTCCGAAAAGGTATCCCGCCGTATCGCGCAAATGGAAGCTGACCTGAACCTGCTGCAGCAGGAAAGCGATACGCTGACCGGCCGGGTGGATGACCCGGCAGTGCAGCGCCCGCTGCGTCAGACCCGCACCCGCAAACCGTTCCCTGAGTCACTCCCACGGGATGAGAAGCGGCTGCTGCCGACTGAGCCGTGTTGCCCGGAGTGCGGTGGTTCGCTGAGTTACCTGGGTGAGGATGCCGCCGAACAGCTGGAGCTGATGCGCAGCGCCTTCCGGGTTATCCGGACAGTCCGTGAAAAGCATGCCTGCCGTCGGTGCGATCGCATCGTTCAGGCCCCGGCTCCTTCGCGCCCCATCGAACGGGGGATCGCCGGACCGGGGCTGCTGGCCCGAGTGCTGACCTCAAAGTATGCAGAGCACACACCGCTGTATCGCCAGTCGGAGATCTATGCCCGCCAGGGTGTAGTGTTGAGTCGTTCTGTACTGTCGGGCTGGGTGGATGCGTGTTGTCGTCTGCTGGCACCGCTGGATGAAGCCCTTCAGCACTATGTCCTGACCGACGGCAAACTCCATGCTGACGATACGCCTGTCCCGGTGCTGTTGCCGGGCAATAAGAAGACGAAGACCGGGCGCTTATGGACGTACGTTCGAGACGACCGCAACGCCGGATCAGCGCTGGCCCCCGCAGTGTGGTTCGCTTACAGCCCGGACAGAAAAGGTATCCACCCTCAGACCCATCTTGCAGGCTTCAGTGGCGTACTGCAGGCTGATGCCTACGCCGGGTTCAACGAGCTCTACCGCGACGGCCATATAAAGGAAGCCGCGTGCTGGGCCCATGCCCGCCGAAAAATCCACGATGTTCACGTCCGTACCCCGTCAGCCCTGACGGAGGAGGCGCTGAAACGGATCGGCGAGCTGTATGCCATCGAGTCGGAGCTCAGAGGTAAAAGAGCAGAGGAACGGCAGGCAGTCCGGCACCAAAAAGTGCTGCCGCTGCTGGCGTCACTGGAGGGGTGGCTGCGGGAGAAACAGAAAACCCTCTCAAGGCACTCAGAACTGGCGAAGGCGTTCGGGTATGCGCTGAACCAGTGGCCGGCGCTGACCCGCTATGCAGAAGATGGCTGGGTGGAGGTGGATAATAACATTGCCGAAAACGCCCTACGACTGGTCAGTCTGGGGAGAAAAAACTGGCTGTTCTTCGGCTCGGATCATGGTGGTGAGCGCGGTGCGTCACTGTACAGTCTTATCGGGACGTGCAAATTAAACGGCGTGGATCCGGAACGCTATCTGCATCATGTACTTGATGTCATCGCCGACTGGCCTGTGAACCGGGTGGGTGCTCTGCTCCCGTGGCGGGTTACTCTGCCTGCCTGACCAGCTTCACTTCGTCAATACGGTTCTCACTGCACGCTTACCTATCAGCGTGCAGCATGAGCTCTTAAGGCCTGTCAGCCAGTCGTTGAGATAGATTTTCTGATACATATGAAACTCTCCCTGTTTTGAAATTCTTTTTTATGATTCCAGAAGTCAGGAGGGGCGGCTACAGGTCATGAGAGATAAACGTTCGCAGCCGAGGGGCCTCGAAGACCATTTATTCGACAAAACTCAACGCGTAATCCGGGGATGAGTACTTCTGAGTCACGGAGACTTAAGGCTGAAATGTGAAGCTGTACATCTTTGCGACCATCGGAGGGGGAGATAAGGCCTTTACCGCTCTTGCAGTCAAAGGCTTTGACAATTCCTGTCATTTTACGAGACAAAAAAATTCCTTAAAGCTAATAACGTGTTGCACTATACACATACCCCTGGATAATGCCAGAAATATTTTTCAGCAATCGTGAGATCTGGATAGCTAAAATAAACATTGATTATTATATACGCCCGTGCGTTAATGGTCGCGTCGGTTTGAAGAACAGACAAAATACAAAGTAGTTTACTAAAGCAGTTCTCATTTCAGGTGTTTTATATTTATCCCTTCTTTGAGTCTCCCCACTAAGCACTAAGCACTAAGTAGTTTCTGTAATAAAACCATGTTCGCCGGAAGGCCAAATTAAGGAATACAAAATGTCAAAAAAGATGAATGGTTTAGTAAAATGGTTTAATGCCGATAAGGGATTCGGTTTTATTTCTCCTGTGGACGGTAGTAAAGATTTATTTGTACATTTTTCTGCTATCCAGAGCGATAATTTCCGCACCTTGTTTGAAGGGCAAAAAGTCTCATACTCCATTGAGAATGGTACTAAAGGTCCGGTTGCTGGCAATGTAGTTATTACAGAGTAAATCCTTTTTTTGTCTGTATGCGATAACGAAGAAGGCTAAAGCCTGAGTAGACATACTGACAAAAGCAATGAATGTATTGTTGGGTCAGTAGAGATGAAATGTTACTGATCCGGCATTCAGGGCAATGGTCAGCATATTTCATCTCTCTTTTGCATGAGAAAGTATGCTGACCATTGTGATTACGTGTAGGTCGCTGCACGAAAAGTCTAACCACTTGCTTTGCACGACAACATACGCAAGAGGATAGCTTTTCCCAGATATCACCATAATTTTTATTTTTTAAATATGAAAATACTAAACCCGCAGCCAGCGGGTTTTCTGTTATCTGTAGCTTGATAAATATTAAAATACAGAGGTGGTGATTCTGTTCCAGAAATAGAGTCTAAAACGGATTCAGGCTGCTTCTTTTTGGTTTGTCTGGAATACTTTATTGCAATGAGGACAGATTAAAAGAGAACCTTTTTGTACTCTTGAAAAACTGTGTTCAGATTGTTGGGTACAGTTTGGGCAGGTGCATTTGACAAGATAGTTGCGGCGTGATTTAGAGTCTTTACGTTCTGACATAGGCTTTTCCTTGAGTGGATGAACTTCAACCATACCCTAATTCGTCCAAAAAATCTTAACTTTATGATGTTTTGGATATGTAAATATAAAGAAAAGGTATCGCAAAGAGCCTGATGATAAGGGCGGCTTCCCAAATTTATTTCTGTAATCCTCAATCTCCCTGGCTGCGTGGTTCTAATGAAAATACGAACAGATTGCTCAGACAGTATTTTTTAAAAGGAGCTGGCTTATCGGTTCGCAGCCAGCAAAGAATTAACATTGTTGCATCCAGCGGTTGAACGCACAGCAAAAAGCGGACGTTTTTGAGCTCAGTAAAAAAGGACGTTATATTTTCGCCTGATTGACGCGGGATGAAAGCTCCTGATGGCTCTCTTTTCGTTCGCTGTAGCGATCGGCAAGGTAATCGGTTTGACCCTTGAGCAGCAGCGTGATTTTAAACAACTCCTCGGCGACATCGACGATACGATCATACCAGGACGAAGGTTTCATTCGCCCGTTCTCATCGAATTCTTGCCAGGCTTTGGCTACTGAGGACTGGTTAGGGATCGTGAACATCCTCATCCAGCGCCCAAGGATACGCATCTGGTTCACGGCGTTAAAAGATTGCGACCCGCCGCAGACCTGCATCACCGCCAGTGTTTTTCCCTGTGAAGGGCGAACGGCCCCTTCGCTTAAGGGTATCCAGTCGATCTGTGCCTTCATCACCGCACTCATTGCCCCATGCCGCTCCGGGGAACTCCACACCATCCCATCACACCATCTGACCAGCTCGCGCAGCTCGGTGACTTTTGGGTGCGTATCTGGGGCATCATCCGGCAGGGGTAAACCTGAGGGGTTAAACAGTCTTACTTCCGCTCCCATCGCCGTCAGCAGGCGTCCCGCTTCTTCTGCGGCAAAGCGACTGTAAGAACGCTCTCTTACCGAGCCATACAGGATCAGTATGCGTGGCGGCTCCTGGAGCTGCAGGCGTTCAGCAATCTGCTGATCGAAGCAATCAGCATTCAGTGCAGGAAAGTGTTCCATTTTTTACTCCTCCGGGAGGTTCTGTGATTTCAAATTCAACACATATGATTTATCATATATGTATTCTAAAGGGAACGGAGTAAAAAATGCTACAGCCTGTTCAGCTTTTTAAAATCCTGTCGGATGAAACCCGTCTCGCGATTGTTATGCTTCTCCGGGAATCCGGCGAACTGTGCGTATGCGATATATGCGCGGCGACCTCTGAATCACAGCCTAAAATTTCTCGCCACATGGCTATTCTGCGTGAAGCAGAGCTGGTGCTTGACCGCCGGGAAGGCAAATGGATTCACTACCGTCTGTCTCCCCACATGCCAGCGTGGGCCTATGAGACGATCACGACGTCCTGGCAGTGTCTGAGGAAAGATGTGGGTGAATGGCTGAAAAAATCAGCCTGCACATCCTGTTGAGAGAATTTGTCATATTCACATAATCATATATAAAGGAATCTAAAATGCTTTTGGCAGGTAGTATTTTTATACTGACGCTGGTCCTGGTCATCTGGCAGCCCAGAGGTCTCAGCATTGGCTGGAGCGCAAGTATCGGAGCCTTACTGGCACTGGGGACGGGGGTCATCCACATTGATGATATTCCCGTAGTCTGGAATATCGTCTGGAACGCAACAGCGGCATTCATCGCGGTGATTATCATCAGCCTGCTGCTTGATGAGTCCGGTTTCTTTGAATGGGCCGCGCTGCATGTCTCCCGCTGGGGTAACGGGCGTGGTCGCCTGCTGTTTACCTGGATAATACTGCTTGGCGCTGCTGTTGCTGCGCTGTTTGCTAACGACGGTGCAGCACTGATACTGACGCCGATTGTGATTGCGATGCTGCTCGCCCTGGGGTTCAGCCAGGCGACGACGCTGGCCTTTGTCATGGCTGCAGGATTTATCGCAGATACTGCCAGCCTGCCGCTGATTGTCTCTAACCTGGTCAATATTGTCTCGGCGGATTTCTTCGGCCTGGGCTTTACACAGTATGCCTCCGTGATGGTCCCTGTGAACCTGGCGGCCATTGCTGCCACGCTGGTCATGCTCCATCTCTTCTTCCGCCGCGATATCCCGGCCAGATATGACGTTTCACTGCTCAAGATGCCTGCCAGTGCGATTAAAGATCCGGCGACGTTCAGGGCGGGCTGGATTGTTCTGCTGTTCCTGCTGGTCGGTTTCTTTGTTCTGGAGCCGCTGGGGATCCCTGTAAGCGCGATAGCAGCAGTTGGGGCTGCGGTGCTGTTCGTGGTAGCCAAGCGTGGCCACGCCATTAATACCGGGAAAGTGCTGCGTGGGGCGCCCTGGCAGATCGTGATTTTCTCGCTGGGTATGTATATGGTCGTCTACGGCCTGCGTAATGCAGGACTCACCGAGTATCTTTCTGCTGTACTCAATATGCTGGCAGACAAAGGTTTATGGGCTGCCACGTTCGGTACCGGCTTCCTGACTGCCTTCCTGTCGTCTGTGATGAACAATATGCCGACGGTGCTGATTGGTGCATTATCCATTGACGGGAGTGCTGCGACCGGCGTCGTCAAAGAGGCGATGATTTATGCCAATGTGATTGGCTGCGATTTAGGTCCTAAAATCACCCCGATAGGCAGTCTGGCAACTCTGCTGTGGCTTCATGTGTTGGCACAGAAAAATATGACCATCACCTGGGGATATTACTTCCGCACCGGCATTATCATGACTCTGCCCGTGCTGTTCGTCACGCTGGCCGCGCTGGCGTGGCGGCTCTCTGTCACTTTGTAATGAGATACTGATATGAGCAACATTACCATCTATCACAACCCGGCCTGTGGCACCTCGCGTAACACGCTGGAGATGATCCGTAACAGCGGTAACGAACCAACTATTATTTATTATCTCGATACGCCCCCGACTCGTGATGAACTGACCAAACTGATTTCAGATATGGGCATTTCAGTACGCGCATTGCTGCGCAAGAACGTTGAACCTTATGAGCAATTGGGTCTTGATGAGGATAAGTTTTCTGATGAGCAGTTGATCGATTTTATGATTCAGCATCCGATCCTGATTAATCGACCGATTGTTGTGACGCCGCTTGGCACGCGTCTTTGTCGTCCCTCAGAAATTGTGCTGGATATTTTACCTGAAGGTCAGAAAGGCTCTTTTACCAAAGAGGATGGCGAAAAGGTCATTGACGAAACAGGGAAACGGGTTAAGTAATCTTTCCGCTTAATAGTATCGGGTGCCTGTTGACTTCATACCGGGGTCTACTCTTGGCTGATAACCCTCGTTCACGACTGGAGAAGCGTATTTGCGGGGGTATCAAAACAGGTTCATTAGCCTGCCCACTTGCCAGAAGAGACATTTGTCTCACTCCGAATGCATTTCGTTTATCAATTATTGAAATAAATATATACATAATAGTTTTTGATTAGCAGAACTTACCGATGCAGGTCAGTTGAGGCAATTTCATTTCCCTTATGGTAAGAGTCAAAAACTATCATGAAACAAGAGCTTGTATTGACAGATGAAGACTTACTTGCACGAGGTAACGATCGTTACGTCTTTCAGCATCCACAGGATAGTAACCTGCTGATCAAAATCGTTATTTCAGATATTGCGAACTATAAAAGCAAGTTACGGGAAGTCTTCCGGGACCTCAAAGAATGCAAGCCTGGTCATCAAACAGACTCTCTTTATATGCAAAAGATCGAAGGTCTTGTTGAAACAAATAAAGGTCTAGGGCAGATCACTGTGAAGGAGTGCGATGAGCATGGCAACATTGCTCAAACTCTTTATCAGCTTGCTCTCAAAAAAGAACTCGATGACAGCAAATTGCAGAAGTTGAATGCTTTTTTAGCATGGTTTGTCAGCACCAAAGTCATTATTAACTCCTTGCATTGTAAAAACATTGTTTATGCCTGGGATAGCGAGCGTCAGGATTATCGCTTCAAAGTCATTGACGGGTTTGGTGACAAAACGTTTTTTCAACTCAGTAAGCTTTCGCAATCAGTTCGCGATAAGAATAAAATCAAATGTCTCAAGCGGATGCTTAACGATTTGAACGGTCTGCAACAAGCTTAACCACGCAGATTAAAAATAATCGAATCACCAGTTTTCTGTTGCCGGACTTCCGATCCCGCATACCTGATTAACACAGGTGTTTACGCAGAAGTAAGTTACATATTAACTTCTTGAAAAATATCCTGAACTGCTCGGCGTTCGTGCTGTGTGGGGGCAAATCCCACACCGGTACCATGGGAAAGAATAGAACAATAAAAGCAATAAGCAGTGTCGCGAAACCACCTACGGGTGGTTTTTTTGTGCCGGCTTTTGACGAACCATAGGTATTTTGCGTCAAGTAAGCCAGCCAGATACGTTAAGCCGCCCGCTACACACTCCCCATTGCCAATCAATCTATCGACGAATCGGTGCATTAAACATAAACCTTCCCCGAGCAGGGTTGTTAATAAAGCCATCCCGGGCGGGATTATAGTTGTGGTCCTGAAAACCATTCATCATGATGGGATCGCCTATGCCATCCTGAATCGCCAAATGTCTGTGGATTCGGTTACGTGTCCTGAATGTGAAAGCGAAATCATCCGTCCCGCCAATGATGGTGACGCCATGTCCTGCAAGAAGTGCCGCGCTTAACTCTTGCTCTCTTGCGGCCTGGTTTTGTAACGCGCTGGCTGCGGCAGACGATGACGCCAGCAGGAATACGAGGACGGCGCATGAAAATACCGGGGGCAGTTTCATGATTAATGCTCATTAAAAGTACGGTTATTAAAGTATAGTCTTATGTTGTCATCTCATCTGAATAGAAAATGAACAATTTAAGCCTGTAGCCTGTACGGAGTCTGAGGGGGCGGGAGAAGAGAGCCGCGCAATTAAGAACTATAATAAAAACAGTCGACAGCTGATGACTCCAGTTTGCAGATAGTACCGATACAGGGGGCGGTTATGCGCATCTCATTTTCTCCGCGAGTTGCGTTCACCGCTACGACATCTGGCTGGATAATTATCACGGACTCCCTGCCAAAGTGATCAGCTATGCGCCAGATGGGCAGCGATTAGAAACTGTTCTTCTGGATGCTATGGTTATCAACACCCGTTTCCCCGTCAATTTTTTCACGCCTTGAGGGAGCCTGCACTATGGCTGACTATCAGTTTTCCACAGTCTGGCGTGTTGAGGCTTCAATTCAGGAGGTATGGGATGTTTTTTCCCATCCGGATAGCTGGCCTGAATGGTGGGGAAGTCTGGAACGCATCGTTGAGATAAGGAAAGGGGATTTACGGGGTATTGGGGCGTTGCATCGTTATACCTGGAAAGGGGCGCTTCCTTATCGCTTAACCTTTGATATCAATGTGTTGAAAATACGGCCTTGCACACTGCTTGAAGGACAAGCCAGCGGCGCGGTGGAAGGGCGAGGGGTATGGTCTTTTACTGCCAATGGTACAGCGACTATTGTCAGATATGACTGGAATGTGCGTACCACGATCCGCTGGATGAATTATCTCGCCCCGCTGGCAGCACCTGTATTTCGCTGGAATCACAATACGGTCATGCGCGAGGGGGCAAGAGGGTTAGCCCGCAAACTGGCAACGACTGTGTATATAGTCTGAACGTATCTCCGCTGCTGTACTTTTTTGGCTGTAAATGGCTTAATAGCGACCTTGCAGTTTCTCACTTCATTCACAGTTAACAGGTCTGTTATTGATGAATAATCTCCATCGACTCGCCTTTTTATGCCAGCCTCTGTCTGCTGTGATGATCGCGTACGGTTTCCCCTTTAGCCGTAGCTCAACTCTTACAACCTGGACAGACAGCAATGCAACGTCGTCAATTTCTCAAAAATAGCGTTCTCCTTTCCGCCGCCGGATTAGTCGGCCCTGCAGTCATTAGCCAGACGGTACGTGCCGCTGAGCCATCCGTTGCGCCAGTGGCTCGTCGACGCTTTGTCTTATCTCAAACGTATAAACTTAATCCTCCTAAGGGATCGAGCGGCGTGGTGAAACTGTGGATCCCGCTACCGGTGGATACCGCGTTTCAACAAATGACGGCGCTTGCCTTTAGCGGAAACTATAAGCAGGCGTACGTCACCACCAATAATACCTATGGCGCGAAAACGCTGTTTGCCACCTGGGCAGACTCGCAGGGTGAATTGTTGGTTAACGTTGATATCGACATTGAAACCGCCGACTGGGAACCGCTGAAGCAGGACGCGCTGAAAAACTGGCAGGCACCTGAGCAGATTATTTATCCGCTGGATGTAAAACCGTATCTGTTGCCGACGGCACATACCCCAGTTGATGGACTGGTCCTGGAAACCGCGCGTAAAATCACCGGTAATGAGCAGGATCCGCTGAAAAAAGCGCGCCTGATTTACGAATGGGTCAGCAGCCATATGGAGCGTGACAACGACGTTATTGGCTGCGGCACGGGGGATGTGGCGGAGATATTAAAAAGCGGTAAGCTCAAAGGAAAATGCACCGACATGAGCTCCGTTTTTGTTGCTCTGGCGCGGGCCAGCGGTATTCCGGCGCGCGAACTGTTTGGCATCCGTCTGGGCAAGGCCAATAAGCTCGAACGTTACTCGAAAAGTGCTTTTGGCACAGCCGACAGTGCAGGCGTTGCCAATGTGAGCGGCGGACAACACTGCCGCGCTGAGTTCTATCTGGCAGGTTACGGTTGGTTACCGTGCGACCCTGCTGACGTGACCAAAATGCGTCTGGCAGAGAAAAAAACGCATCAGGATGCCGATGTCCAGGCGGTTAACGCTTACCTGTTTGGTAACTGGGAAATGAACTGGGTTGGATTCAACTACGGACGTGATTTCGAGTTGTATCCGGCAACGGAGCAGGGGGCCATGAATAACTTTGGTTATCCTTACGCTGAAGTCGATGGCGACCCGATCAATTTTTATGATCCTAAAGCGTTCTCCTACAGCTATGTCGCCACAGAACAACGCTAAAGGTGCGGGGATTACCCTGTTGACGGCTGCTGCGGCCGCCGTCACCGCTGGCTTATGCTGTGTTGGACCGCTACTTTACCTGCTGTTTGGTATTTCGGCGGCGAGCTTCGCCGTTTTCACCCGGTTTGAGTTTTTGCGCACTCCTCTGGTACTGCTGTCCCTGGGATTATTACTGCGTGTCTTCTGGCGGCTCTATTTTTCCAAACGGTTGTGGTGCTCCGGGTGGTTAACTCTGAAGCAAGCGCGCGTTCTCTACTGGTGCGCGCTGGCATTGATTTTGCCGGTGCTATTTTACCCAACGCTTGTTGCCTGGTTTTATGAGGTATTTGAATGAAGATCTTCGCGTTAGTTGCATGCTTGCTGTTGCCGCTGTGGGCTCAGGCGGCCAATCAAAAAGTGGTGCTGGATATACAAAATATGACCTGCTCGTTATGCGTTATTTCGGTCAATCAGGCGCTACGTGAAACCGACGGCGTGATTAAAGCAAAATCCTCTCTCAAAACCCGGCAGGCAGAAGCCATCGTGCCAGAAGGTTTCCCAACCGATACTCTACTTAACGCAGTAGCGAAAACGGGCTATACCGCAACGCTCAACCGTATTGAACAACAGTAAACCACCTGCGGGTGGTTTTATTGTGTTTTCCCGGTATGATGCCCGGCGGCTTAGTGTTCTCTTTTGTGCGTTAACTACCGGAATTCCCCTCTTTTCCTGTTAACCTGAACAGGCGGCTGCTGTAAGCCGCATATGCCCATTTATATCTGTTATCCCTCCAGCCATGTAGGATGATCACAGGCAAGATTTTTTGACTAAGGAAAAGCGTTATGAAAACGGGACCATTAAACGAGAGCGAACTGGAATGGCTGGATGATGTACTGACTAAGTACAATACGGATAAGGCTATTCTGGATGTGTCAGAACTGGATGGTTTACTGACGGCGGTACTGAGTTCACCGTATGAAATTGAACCGGAGCAGTGGCTGGTCGCTATTTGGGGCGGCGCGCAGTATGTTCCTCGCTGGTCCTCCGAAAAAGAAATGACGCGTTTCATGAACCTGGCGTTTCAACATATGGCGGATACGGCCGATCGCCTGGATGAATATCCTGAGCAGTTTGAGCCGCTGTTTGGTTTGCGTGAAATTGACGAGCATGAACTGACCATCGTTGAAGAGTGGTGTTTTGGTTATATGCGCGGCGTCGCGCTGTCGGACTGGTCCGCGTTACCAGACTCGTTAAAACCGGCGCTCGAGGCTATTGCGCTGCACGGTACGGAAGAAAACTTTGCGGTCGTTGAGAAAATGACGCCAGAAGCGTTCGAAGAGAGCGTGGATGCCATCCGCCTGGCGGCGCTGGATCTGCATGCTTACTGGATGGCGCATCCTCAGGAAACGCCGATGAAAGTACCGGTCAAAGTGGATGCCAAGGTAGGGCGCAATGACCCTTGTCCGTGCGGTAGCGGTAAAAAATATAAGCAGTGTTGTTTGCATTAAGAAAAAGGGGCATTAAGCCCCTTTTGTTTTAACCCACTTCCGGTAGTAATCCTGCTGCAATAGAAAACTGTACGGCTATCACCACAATGCCGCACAAAAATACCAGCGCCAGCGCCGGAGCACCCCCTGCCACGCGGTAGTTAGCCTGTGGATTCTGTTTTCTGCTCTGCCATGCCAGCATCGAGGGAATGAGCAGCGCCAGCACCGCCAGGGCAACGCCCGCATACCCCAGGGCCATGACGAAACCACGCGGATAGAACAGCGCGAATGCCAGCGGCGGCAGGAAGGTCACCACGCCGGTTTGCATTCTTCCTGCTACGTTATTGCGGCGCTGGAAGAGGTCGGCCAGGTAGTCAAATAATCCCAGTGCGACGCCGAGGAAAGAGGTTGCCAGCGCAAGGTCGGCAAACAGATGCACCGCCAGTTCGACGTGCGGCGAAGCCACGACTTCACGTAATGCTTGTAATAAACCGTTTAAACCAGCGTGGTTGGCTAACAGCCCCATGAACGTTGAGGAGTTAATACTTCCAAGCGTAGCCAGTTGCCAGAAGATATAGGCGACCAGCGGAATGGCGCTACCGGTGATAAACACCCAACGCAGTTTACGGATGTTACCGTTCATATAGCTGACGATACTGGGGACGCTGCCGTGAAACCCGAACGAAGTGAAGATAACCGGGATTGCAGACAGTGCCAGCCCCTGCTGAAGCGGCAACGTAAGCAGGTTTACTTTATGGATATGCGGCATTAACAGGGCCAGCATCACCACCAGGAAGATTATCTTGGCACTGAACAACAGACGGTTGAACAGATCGACCAAAGATGTGCCAACGCAAACCACACCACCGGCAACAAAGGTGAACAGCAGTACGCCTGTTGTCGGGGAGAGCGTTGTCCCGGTCCAGTCGCTGATGCTGGAAGCCAGCAACTCACCAGCGCCACTGATATACGCCGCCGTCAACGCGTACATTAAAAACATCATGCTAAAGCCCGTTACCCATTGTCCGTAACGACCAAGATAACGTTTTGCCAACGTACCCAACCCGGTGTCTGCCGGTACGTGTTGATACACTTCAAGCAGCAACAGCGCGGTGTAGCACATTAGCGCCCAAAGACTCACTAACAATACCAGTGTGACGCTAAACCCCACGCCTGCCGCGGCCAGCGGCATTGCCAACATACCGGCACCAATCGTGGTTCCCGCCACGATAAAAATACTACCCAGGGTTCTGTTTTTCACGCTTTCCTCTGTCCCAGAGATAATCAACGGTTATATCTGCGGCGCAGGTTAAGGCAAAACGCTATTTTCGTCAAATCACCGTTACAATGAGTGTACATTAATCTTTACGAAGTTTGGCGCGTTAAGATGTATCACAAATGATATTTATCTGCGGGTAAACCTGCGTTAGCGCAAAGCAAGGCCGTGCCGTTCACATTAGGCTACGGACTTTATTGAGGAGGTAGTATGGAATCTATTCACGGTCACGAAGTGCTCAACATGATGATTGAATCTGGCGAGCAGTATTCAAATGCCAGCCTTGAAGCGGCGATTGCGGCACGGTTTGGCGAGCAGGCTCGTTTTCACACCTGTTCTGCGGCGGATATGTCGGCAGCTGAGCTGGTGGCGTTTTTAGCGGCGAAGGGAAAATTTATTGCAAAAGAAGACGGCTTCTCTACGCACGAAAGCAAGATCTGCCGTCACTGATTTTAGCGGGTAATGATGGCGGGTTGCCTTCATTACCCCACAACATTAATTCTGTGTATCAAGCGTAGCCAGTTCTTTATCGATGAAATAAAGACCTTCGCCACTTTTCCCTGCCAGCGATAACTTATCAATGACAGATTTAAATAATTTCTCTTCTTCATGCTGCTCGGCAACATACCATTGCAGGAAATTAAACGTCGGATAATCCTGGTGGGTCATTGCCGCGTGTGCCAGCTCATTAATTTTCTGGGTGATCAACTGCTCGTGTTCGTAAGTAACACGGAACAGTTCGTCCAGAGACGCATATTCAGCAAAGGGGGAAGGAACGGTGTTAATACACGGCAAGCTGCCGGTATCGGTCAGGTAGTCAAACAGACGCTGCATATGCGTCATCTCTTCCTGGGCGTGACGGCGCAGGAACGCGGCGGCACCTTCAAAGCTATGATAGCTGCACCACGCGCTCATCTGTTGGTAGAGCAGAGATGAATATAATTCAAGGTTCATTTGCTCATTCAGTTGGTCGATCATTTCTGTTTTCAGCATGGTTGTGCTCCACAAACGTTATTATATATTAGCGTGGCGTCACTATAATTTGTTATTTAATTATTTGCAAAAGGTAAAATAATAAATTTATTTATTAAAAATGCGAATGGGAATAAAACGCATTAACGCTATTAAGCGGGGAATATAAATAATGAAAAGGCAGAAGACCAGCAATAATGTGCTGGTCGAAAATATTAATAATTGAAGGCAGGCGACTGGGATACCGCAACGCCGTGACACTGCCAGGCGAGCGTGATTTTGGTATTTAAGCACAGAGAACCGGCATATACGCTACAGGTTGACACCGGCTGACCAAACGCCATTGCGTTGGCATAGCCCAGGCGCTGACACTCTTTGGTGGCTGTGCCTTGGGTAAGGTAGTCATCGGTACGCGCCGTTTGTAGCATGGCCTGGTTGTAGGTCAGGCGAACGACGCCGGTGATGGCACTGGCTTCGCTGACCTGCGCCTGTTTAGTAATAGTGCATCCTGTCAGCACGAGCGGCAAAAGGGCAAGGATAAAGGTCTTCATATGATCGCTCTGAAAGTTCGGAGATAGGCTATCATGGCATATGTGGTGGCGCATCAATGGCTTGAATAGCCTGAAGATCACCTGCGATTAATCGCAACGACGTCATTTTATTGAGGCTATTCTGAGCTGTCTCAGGAAAAATGTGAGCACCTCATTATTTTATAAAACAAAATTTCATTAAATTTGAAAGTGAGTTTGCAAAATAGTAATGTGGCCTGAATGTTATGACTTTCAGCGGGCCTCCGCAGCGCATTCAGGAGATTACAGAATGAAAATTGCATTGATGATGGAAAACAGCCAGGCAAGCAAAAATGCCATCATTCATAACGAGCTTAAAGCCGTTGCGGATGAGAAAGGTTTTCCAGTGTATAACGTCGGGATGAGCGACGAAAATGACCATCATCTGACCTACATCCATTTAGGGATTATGGCCAGCATCCTGCTCAATTCCAAAGCCGTGGATTTTGTGGTTACGGGTTGCGGTACGGGTCAGGGGGCAATGATGTCACTGAATATTCATCCGGGCGTGGTGTGTGGTTACTGTCTCGATCCGGCAGACGCATTCTTGTTCTCTCAGATCAACAACGGGAATGCGCTTTCTCTGGCATTCGCCAAAGGTTTTGGCTGGGGTGCTGAGCTGAATGTGCGCTATATGTTTGAAAAAGCATTCACTGGTCGTAACGGCGAAGGGTATCCACCAGAGCGTAAAGAGCCGCAGGTGCGTAACGCGGGGATCCTGAACCAGGTGAAAGCGGCGGTGGTAAAAGAAAACTATCTGGACACTCTGCGCGCTATCGATCCTGAACTGGTAAAAACCGCCGTATCTGGCCCGCGCTTCCAGCAGTGCTTCTTTGAAAACTGTCAGGACAAAGCGATCGAAGCGTTTGTACGCGAGATAGTTGGCTAAATCCTGTTGGCCCGGCGGTGTTCGCCTGCCGGGCTACTTGTTCTTGTTAGAAACCGCGCTTCCAGCATCATGGGCAAGCCGCAGCGTATCAACCATACCTACCAGACAAATAATCGCAATAGCGACAAAGGCCAGCCGGAAACTGATCCCCGGAATATTGCCTAACGCCAGCCATTCACTCACCTCATCACCGATACGGATCCCGATAGCGGCCAACGAAATGCCCAAGCCTACCGCTAATTGTGTTGCCGTACTGAACAGCGTATTGGCGTAGCTCATTTGTGGCCCGGGGACGTCCGCAAAGGCAAGCGTGCTGATGCCGGTAAACTGAATTGAGCGGAACACGCCGCCCAGATACAACACCAACAAAATAACCCACACCGGGGTCTGCGGCGTAATTAATGCACAGGCCAACAGCGCCAGGACGTTTAACGCACCGTTGATTAACAGTAGTTTCTTAAAGCCCAGCCAGCGTATCAACGGCGTGGTGGCAGGTTTTATCGTCAGATTGCCCACAAACACCGCCAGAACCAGCGAACCCGCGTGAAAAGCGTTCATGCCAAAACCTACCTGGAACATTAACGGCAGCAGAAATGGTACAGCGCTAATAGATGCACGAAATAGCGACCCGCCGTACAGGGTGACGCGAAAAGTAGGGACGCTCATGGCATCAAGACGAATCATCGGCCAGGTAGTGTGACGAAAATGATGCAGGGCAAACAGAAAGGTCGCGGTTCCTAGCGCCAGCAGCCCGGCGGTTAGCCAGCCCTGCGGCTGCTGGGTTCCCAGTAACTCCATAGCATACACCAGGCTAACCATCGCAACTGAGGTCGCGATAAAACCCGCTATATCAAATGGACGGTGCTCGTCGTCATGAATATCCGGGATAAAACGTAGCGCCAGCGCGATCGCTAAAACTCCCAGCGGTACGTTAATAAAGAAGATCCAACGCCAGTTAGCATAGCTGGTAATGAATCCTCCAAGCGGTGGTCCGATGATAGGCGCGACTAACGCGGGCCAGGTCAGGGTAGCTATGGCGGTGATCAACTGATGTTTAGGCGTGGTGCGCAGTACCGCGAGACGGCCAACAGGAACCATTAGCGCGCCACCCACACCCTGTAAAATTCGCATTGCTACAAAGCTCTCAAGGCTTTCGGACAAACCGCATAAAACCGAAGCGAGAGTAAAAATCGCCAGCGCCAGGGTAAACACTTTTCGGGCACCGAAGCGATCCGCAATCCAGCCGCTGGCGGGGATAAGCACCGCGAGGGTGATCAAGTAGGCGCTGATACCAATGTTCAGGTCTACCGCCTGTACGCCAAAGCTTTTGGCCATGTCGGGTAGGGCTGTGGCAATCACCGTGCCGTCAATAAATTCCATAAAGAAAGCCCCGGCAACAAGTAATGCTGCCGGGGAAAGACCGCGTTGGTTCTCAACCGCTAACTGTTCACTCATGTTGTGCTTGCCATCTCAAAAGAAACTGACTGGACCTTTTTTATTTTCAGCGCATTTGTAATGTGTGCGCGGCTATCGTTTCGATCGCTGAATAGGTACTATGACGACCTTTCTATAAGGAGCTCACTATGTCCCAAACATTGAATGCCGATCAGGAACTGCTCTCGGACGTTGTTGCCTGTCAGCTGGTTATCAAGCAAATTCTGGATGTTCTTGATGTTATTGCCCCGGTAGAAGTTCGGGAAAAAATGTCCAGCCAACTGAAAAACATCGATTTTTCCAGCCATCCTGCAGGGGCCGATCCGGTCACTATGCGCGCAATACAAAAAGCGGTTGCCTTGATCGAGTTGAAATTCACGCCGCAGAATGAATCCCACTAAAATAAACCGTTGTTTCAGATTTTAGAAAGGTTTTTTTGCGCCTCGCAGAATGGGAGGCGCGTGCCAGGGAAAATCAGAGGTTGACCGGATAAGGTGCGCTGCATCGCTATCCGGCATTAACGCGATGAAAACTGAAGATTAGTGATGCTGGTAGTTAACGACGTTGAGCAAGTGCTTATCGGTTTGCGCCATGCACAGCCCCGCGCGTTTGGCGCTGCGGACTTCATCAAGAATCGTCTGTAACAGCACGCCATCCTGCTGCTGCTCTTTTTCCAGGTCGTGAAGAAAATCAATGGTTGGCGCATCGTTTAATGCTTCAGCTTCATTGGTTAAACGCGAGAGTTTACTCGAACGCTGTTGATATTCATCCAACGTTTTCTGAAACAATTCTTCAAGGGAACTCAGTTCATCACCCGGCACATCCATGGCCTTGACGATGGGATTAGCCCCGGCACTTTTCATAAAATTGAACATACGCATCATTTGAGTCACGTTACCTTGCGCCTGCGTGCGTAGAAACGTGGCTGTACCTGTCAGGCTATGTTCGTAGCACCATTCGCTGAGATGCAGGTAAAGATTCGAGGCGTAGAACTCGAGGTTCATTTGTGTATTGAGTTTATGAACAATTCCAACTGCAGCCATATCAATATCCTTATTTCCAGAAAGGGGTATGTACGTTACTCACGCCAGTACAGCGGGCTGCCGCTGCACTTCACCTCTACGTACAATTAAAACTGTTAGCAGAATAAATCCGTTCCGCCGGTCCTTTAGTGATCACGAATTATATTCGCTCCGATCGAGATTCAGCATAACGCTTGCCCTGGTATAAGAAAATCCTTAAATCTGCGTATTTATGTTTTTTTACATATTGTCATAACAGTATTCATGCTACTGCTGTTTTGGCATATAGATGACATGAATGTAAGGGGTTGAAATTTATGTCATTAAATGATTTTTATGATAATGAAATGGTGTTTCATATCACAAAATTAAATTCCACAATAAGGTATTGTCTGGCATCTGATGATTATCTGCCCAAGTTGAAAGGCAATTTCACGATCGGGATGAATTAGTACAAATTATCTGATGGCTAATTTTTTGCGCCAGATCAGTTTTAATCAAATTGAGAAATTTAACAGTCTGCACTGGTCGTCATTAATTGTTTCGTTTATGTGGATTAAGCAAGGAGTTACATATGAAGAAGGTTGCGGTGCTGCTGGCACCCGGTTTTGAAGAGGCGGAGGCGATTGTTACCCTTGATATTCTGCGTCGCCTGAATATCGAAGTCGAAACCCTGGCCTGCGCAGAGTCACGTGCGGTGGTGAGTTATCATGACGTACCGATGGTGATGGATAGCACGCTGGCCGCGCGCCAGACGTATCTCTACGATGCCGTCGTATTGCCAGGCGGGCCGCAGGGCAGCGTTAATCTTGCCGCCAGTGAGGCGGTCATCCAGTTTGTATCTCGTCATGATCAGGCAGGAAAGCTCATTTGCCCCGTATGTTCTGCGGCCGCGCGCGTGTTGGGCGGCAACGGTCTGCTGAAGGGGCGTCGCTATGTTTGCTCAGGAGATCTGTGGCAAAACGTCACGGACGGGGAATATATCGATGCGCCGGTTGTTGAAGATGGCAATCTGATTAGCGGCAAAGGATTAGGGCATATTTTCGATTTTGCGTTGACGCTTGCGGCGCGCCTGCTGGGAGATGACATTCCGGTTCGCGATCACGCTGACCACATTTATTACCGATGGTAATCATGTTCCCGAATGCTTCGGTATTCGGGAACAAGGATTCGTTGGCTGATGTTATGGATTAATTTGCTATCCCTCTTTTTTCCCGTCGACAAAACCGCGTTTTTTTATGTCATTTCCCGCTGAATTTATGTACGCAATTACTGTAATTCTGTGGTGTGATGCCGCTCTCTTATGGAGAATCAATTTCCCGCTAAAACTACTCTCAGCACTGGCATTGATCTTCTCACTAAAAGGTAATGCCTTGTTTTACGTCCGAATTACAAAAAATCGTCTGATTTTACCCTACATAAAAGAACGTTAAAGCTGGAGTTAACCATGCACAAATTCACTAAAGCGCTGGCTGCCATCGGTCTGGCTGCCATTATGTCACAATCCGCTATCGCTGAATCCATGAAGCTCGGTTTCCTGGTCAAACAACCGGAAGAACCGTGGTTCCAGACTGAATGGAAATTTGCCGATAAAGCCGGTAAAGACCTTGGCTTTGAGGTGATTAAAATTGCCGTCCCGGATGGTGAGAAGACCCTTAACGCCATCGACAGCCTGGCTGCAAGTGGCGCAAAAGGGTTTGTGATTTGTACGCCGGACCCCAAACTCGGGCCTGCCATTATGGCCAAGGCGCGTGGCTACGATATGAAAGTCATTGCCGTCGATGACCAGTTTGCTAACGCCAAAGGTAAGCCGATGGATACCGTACCGCTGGTGATGATGGCTGCAACCAAAATTGGTGAGCGCCAGGGCCAGGAGCTGTATAAGGAGATGCAAAAGCGCGGTTGGGATGTGAAATCCACAGCGGTAATGGCCATTACCGCGAACGAACTCGATACCGCGCGTCGCCGTACATCGGGTTCAATGGAAGCGCTTAAAGCCGCAGGCTTCCCGGAAAAACAGATCTACCAGGTCCCCACTAAATCGAATGACATCCCCGGGGCATTCGATGCCGCTAACTCCATGCTGGTTCAGCACCCTGAAGTCAAACACTGGCTGATTGTCGGCATGAACGACAACACCGTGCTGGGCGGCGTACGTGCGACCGAAGGGCAGGGCTTCAAAGCGCCGAATGTGATTGGTATCGGCATCAACGGCGTTGATGCCGTGAGCGAACTCTCCAAAGGCGAAGCGACCGGGTTCTACGGTTCACTCCTGCCAAGCCCGGACGTTCACGGCTACAAATCAAGTGAGATGCTCTACAACTGGGTAACGAAAGGTGCAGAGCCACCGGCGTTTACTGAAGTGACGGATGTGGTGCTGATTACCCGCGATAACTTTAAAGAAGAACTGGCGAAGAAAGGCTTAGGCGGTAAATAACACAAATGCCGGATGCGACGCCAACGCGTCTTATCCGGCATACGAATTGCGTACTCAGTCGGCCGGATAAGGCAAAGCCGCTATCCGGCATAAAGATCTGACTCACGGAGACGTTATGCAACAGTCTACCCCGTATCTCTCATTTCGCGGCATTGGCAAAACGTTCCCCGGCGTTAAAGCGCTCACGGATATCAGTTTCGACTGCTATGCCGGTCAGGTGCATGCGCTGATGGGCGAAAATGGCGCCGGGAAATCAACACTATTAAAAATTCTCAGCGGTAACTATGCGCCAACGACGGGATCTTTGGCGATCCGCGGACAAGAGGTTTCGTTTGCGGACACCAATGCTGCGCTGAACGCCGGTGTTGCCATTATTTACCAGGAGCTGCATCTCGTCCCGGAAATGACCGTTGCCGAGAATATTTATTTAGGGCAGATGCCGCACAAAGGCGGGATTGTGAACCGCTCGCTGCTGAACTATGAAGCGGGTCTCCAGCTTAAGCATCTGGGCATGGATATCGATCCCGATACGCCGTTGAAATACCTCTCCATTGGTCAATGGCAAATGGTGGAGATTGCGAAAGCGCTGGCGCGCAACGCCAAAATTATCGCGTTTGATGAACCGACCAGCTCCCTTTCAGCGCGCGAGATTGAGAATCTGTTTCGCGTCATCCGTGAGCTACGCAACGAAGGGCGCATCATCCTGTACGTTTCGCACCGTATGGAGGAGATCTTTGCCCTTAGCGATGCCATCACCGTGTTTAAAGATGGTCATTACGTCAAAACGTTCACGGATATGCAGCAGGTCGATCACGACGCGCTGGTGCAGGCGATGGTCGGGCGCGACCTCGGTGATATTTATGGCTGGAAATCCAGACCTTATGGTGCAGAGCGCCTGCGTTTGCATGATGTCAAAGCCCCTGGCGTGCGTACCCCGATCAGTTTATCGGTGCGCAGTGGTGAAATTGTCGGATTGTTTGGACTGGTGGGCGCCGGACGTAGCGAATTAATGAAAGGTCTGTTTGGCGGCACGCGTATCACGGCAGGCCAGGTGTTTATCGATGAACAGCCTATTGATATCCGTAAACCGAGCCACGCCATTGAAGCGGGGATGATGCTGTGCCCGGAAGATCGCAAGGCTGAAGGGATCATTCCGGTCCATTCGGTGCGTAACAACATCAACATCAGTGCCCGTCGTAAACATGTTCTGGGCGGATGCGTGATCAACAACGGCTGGGAAGAGACCAATGCCGATCACCATATTCGCTCACTCAATATTAAAACGCCGGGCGCGGAGCAACTGATTATGAACCTCTCCGGCGGTAATCAACAGAAGGCTATTCTCGGCCGTTGGTTATCGGAAGAGATGAAAGTGATTTTGCTGGACGAACCTACACGCGGTATTGATGTGGGCGCCAAGCATGAAATTTATAACGTGATTTATGCCCTCGCGGCGCGCGGCGTGGCCGTGCTGTTTGCTTCCAGCGATCTGCCAGAAGTGCTCGGTGTCGCCGACCGTATCGTGGTGATGAGAGAAGGCGAAATTGCCGGTGAGTTACTTCATGAACAGGCGGATGAGCGCCAGGCGTTAAGCCTTGCTATGCCAAAAGTTAGCCAGGCTGTAGCCTGAATAAGGAGAGAATGATGTCTTCCGTTTCAACATCGGGTTCAGGTGCTGCAAAGTCGGCGCTAAATCTTGGTCGCATTTGGGATCAATACGGGATGCTGGTCGTGTTCGCCGCGCTGTTCCTGGTTTGTTCCCTCTTTGTGCCTAACTTTGCCTCTTTCATCAACATGAAGGGGCTGGGGCTGGCGGTATCGATGTCGGGTATGGTCGCGTGTGGGATGCTGTTTTGCCTGGCATCCGGTGACTTCGACCTGTCCGTTGCCTCCGTGATTGCCTGCGCCGGGGTCACTACAGCCGTGGTCATTAATATGACCGAAAGCCTGTGGATTGGCGTGGCTGCCGGGCTACTGCTCGGTATTCTATGTGGTCTGGTGAATGGATTCGTGATTGCGCGGCTGAAAATTAACGCCCTGATCACGACCCTTGCGACGATGCAGATTGTGCGTGGTCTGGCCTACATTATTTCCGACGGTAAGGCGGTAGGGATTGAAGACGAGCGCTTCTTCACTCTCGGCTACGCCAACTGGTTTGGTCTGCCGGCACCTATCTGGATCACGGTCGTCTGTTTCATCGTTTTTGGCTTACTGCTCAATAAAACCACGTTTGGTCGTAACACGCTGGCCATTGGGGGGAATGAAGAGGCGGCACGTCTGGCTGGGGTTCCGGTCGTTCGTACCAAAATTATTATCTTTATTCTGTCCGGGCTGGTTTCCGCCATTGCCGGGATTATCCTCGCATCACGTATGACCAGCGGCCAGCCAATGACCTCAATCGGCTATGAGCTGATCGTGATTTCCGCGTGCGTGTTAGGGGGCGTTTCGCTTAAAGGCGGCATCGGAAAAATCTCATATGTGGTAGCCGGGGTGTTGATTCTGGGAACGGTTGAGAATGCAATGAACCTGCTGAACATCTCTCCGTTCGCACAGTATGTCGTACGTGGTCTGATCCTGCTGGCGGCGGTGATCTTCGACCGTTACAAGCAAAAAGCGAAGCGTACTGTTTGATGATTTTAACCCCAACTTTTTAGTCTAGCTTTAGCTCATCGCCAGCCGCTACCCGGCTGGCGATTGTTTTTCCAAATGGCGAGCATGGTCACACTGTCTATACTTATATCCGTCATACATCATATATACGGCGCGATCCGCGCGGCGTACAGACCATGATGAGGAGGATAACCGGGTGACAGCATCACTGATCTTACCCCCTGAACAATCTGCAAGCTGTGCTTATTTTTTTGATCTCGATGGGACACTGGCTGAGATCAAACCTTATCCAGACCAGGTCGTTGTCCCTCAGACAATCCTGCAGTTATTACATCAGTTGGCGACGCATAATGCGGGTGCGCTGGCATTGATTTCAGGGCGCTCGATGGTTGAGCTTGACGCGCTTACCACTCCCTTTCGTTTTCCGCTCGCCGGAGTGCATGGGGCAGAGCGCCGTGACATCAATGGTCAAACTCATATAGTGCGCCTGGCTGCGGCAATAGAGCGCGAAGCAGGAGAGCTATTAAGTACCGCCTTGGCGACGATGCCGGGTACAACGCTTGAAGCAAAAGGGATGGCGTTCGCACTGCACTATCGCCAGGCCCCGGAACATGAAGCGGCGCTAATTAATCTGGCTGAGCGCATCACGCACAGATGGCCGCAGTTGGCTTTACAGCACGGAAAATGCGTTGTGGAGATTAAACCAAAGGGTACGAACAAAGGTGACGCAATTGCCGCATTTATGCAGGAAGCACCTTTTGCCGGACGGGTCCCCGTTTTTTTTGGTGACGATCTGACGGACGAAACAGGATTTGGCGTGGTTAATCGCGCAGGGGGCATTTCCGTGAAGGTGGGGAATGGAGCGACGCAGGCGACATGGCGTCTGGATGGCGTGAGTGATGTCTGGCACTGGCTGGAACAAATTAACTCTTCGCAGCAAGAATCGAAAGCAACGAATAACAGAAGAGGTGGCTATGAGTCGTTTAGTCGTAGTATCTAATCGTATCGCCTCACCCGATGACAAAGGGAGCGCAGGTGGGCTTGCCGTCGGTGTGCTGGGCGCGTTGAAGGCTGCTGGTGGCCTGTGGTTTGGTTGGAGTGGCGACACGGGTAATGAGGACAAACCATTAAAAAAAGTCACGCGTGGCAATATTACCTGGGCTTCGTTTAATTTGAGTGAACAGGATTACGAAGAGTATTACTGCCAGTTTTCTAATGCGGTTTTATGGCCTGCATTTCATTATCGCCTCGATTTGGTGCAGTTTCAGCGTCCTGCATGGGAGGGCTATCAGCGGGTGAATGCCTTGCTGGTAGATAAACTGCTGCCGCTGCTCAGCGATGACGACATAATCTGGGTTCATGATTACCATCTGTTGCCGTTTGCCAGCGAGCTGCGTAAACGCGGCGTGAATAACCGTATCGGTTTTTTCCTGCACATCCCTTTTCCGACGCCGGAAATTTTTAATGCCTTACCCCCACATCAGATGCTACTTGAGCAGATGTGTGATTTTGATTTACTCGGTTTCCAGACCGAGAACGATCGTCAGGCTTTTCTGGATTGTCTGGCAGCCCAGACTCAGGTAACCAAGCACCACCGAGCATGGGGAAAAGCGTTTCGTACCCAGGTCTATCCCATCGGTATTGAGCCGGATGAGATCGCCCGCCAGGCTTCAGGACCTTTGCCGCCGAAGCTGGCGCAACTGAAAGCAGAACTCAAAAATGTGCAGAATATCTTCTCCGTTGAGCGTCTGGATTATTCTAAAGGTTTGCCGGAGCGCTTTCAGGCCTATGAGGCTCTGTTGGAACACTATCCGCAGCACCACGGTAAAATTCGCTACACCCAGATAGCGCCAACTTCGCGTGAAGAAGTGCAGGCCTACCAGGATATTCGGCACCAACTGGAGACTGAAGCGGGGAGGATTAACGGTAAATATGGGCAGTTGGGCTGGACGCCGCTCTATTATTTAAACCAGTACTTTGATCGTAAATTGCTGATGAAAATCTTCCGCTACTCTGATGTAGGGCTGGTGACGCCGCTGCGAGATGGTATGAACCTGGTTGCGAAAGAATTCGTGGCCGCGCAGGATCCTGCCAACCCCGGCGTGCTGGTGTTATCGCAATTTGCCGGGGCCGCGAATGAGCTAACTGCCGCGCTTATTGTTAATCCTTATGACCGCGACGAAGTGGCTGGCGCATTAAACCTGGCTCTGACGATGCCGCTTGCTGAGCGTATCTCCCGCCACGCTGAGATGCTCGAAACTATCATTAAAAACGATATCGACAACTGGCAGGCGAAGTTCATTTGCGATCTGGAAAAAGTCATCCCACGTCAGAGTAAACAGCCATTGCCAGACAACGTTTCTCCCTGCACTAAACTGGCGTAACGCTCAGAAAACGCAGGTCAATCTCCAGCCAGTGGAACCAGCAGAACATCCACGTGGCTGGCACCGATCACGCTTTTTGCTGAGCAGGACGCGCGCGAAAAGAAGCTGTGGTTATGGTTGCCATAAATGACCAGATCGACCGCGTGTTTACGGCATACATCCAGAATATGTTCATTCAGTGCCCCATAGGTAATAAAGGTATGCTCAATGGGGTACTGTGCTTCTTTGCTGAGCTTGTCGATAAAATCCTGAGTCTCCTCTTGCATCACTTCACGCAGGTCCTCCAGCATAGGTGCTGCAAACTGATTATACAGTTCAGGGTCTGAGACCAGGGTTATCAGGCTAATACGAGCGTTGACAGGGCGAGCGATTGAAACCGCCTTGGCTAACAACTGCTGGCTTTCAGGGGTGGCGGCAACGGCCACAAGAATGTGTGTATAGCTCATAACTCGCTCCTTTTTTCAAGAATTATGAGAGGGTTTCTCAGCATTGCTCAGCTTACTCCATACTGCAACGTTTCCTTCCTGGATAGTGTGAATGTCATCATGCTTATTCATTAATTATTCTTATAAATAGAATAATTGCGTCATATAACTTGTAAATACGTTCAGCTTACTTAAGTAAAACTCACCGCTAATGAAAACAATGTGTTAATTAAAAATTAACAAAAGTTAACATTTAATGGGTTATCACTACCCGGTATTAATTAATCACCCTTAATATTTAAGTCATTGTTTATAAAGGATTTAATTGAAATGGTGTTTTACATTAAATATGTGATCAAGCTCGCTATTTCACAACGTGATATTAACGTTTGTGAACAAAATACTATTCGCTTTTATTGCAAGAATATTCGTATGTCAGGAATTGAAATGGCGAATTTGAGGTTAAAAAATAAGCAAAGTAAAAGCTGTGCTGATGGATTTATGTTAAGTGTTTAGCTGGTTTATGTGATCTATGTCACATATTCTTCAAATTCGCAGCATAGCTACGTTGTATGTGTAACGGGCGGCGGGTAGAGTTGCGTCGAATTAGGAAAAATCTTAGACATTTGTAAGAATTGATGTGAGCTTGTAAGGGGCGCGGCTTTCTGAAAAGGGAATGTTTAGACAACGCGTAAGTGCCGTCATGCTGCTATGTATTTGACCTTTTGCTTTTTTTTTACCGGGCCTTCCCGGCGACATCACGGGGTGCGGTTTCACCGCATGAAAACAATGTTGGTTATTATGGATGCAAATAATGCATACATCCGAGTTGCTGAAACACATCTATGACATCAATTTGTCATATTTATTGCTTGCACAGCGTTTGATCGTTCAGGACAAAGCATCAGCGATGTTTCGCCTTGGTATCAGCGAAGAAATGGCGGACACGTTGGCAACATTAACACTTCCACAAATGGTCAAACTGGCTGAAACAAACCAACTGGTCTGTCATTTCCGTTTCGACGATCACCAGACCGTTACTCGCCTGACGCAAGGCTCCCGCGTTGACGATCTTCAGCAAATTCATACCGGTATCATGCTTTCAACGCGACTGTTAAGCGACATCGATGAAGCAGCGCGCAAGAAAAGGGCTTGATGATGAGCGAAAAAAGCATTGTTCAGGAAGCGCGTGATATCCAGCTGGCAATGGAATTAATCACATTGGGCGCCCGTTTGCAAATGCTGGAAAGCGAAACGCAATTAAGCCGTGGCCGACTTATCAAGCTGTATAAAGAATTACGCGGCAGCCCTCCGCCAAAAGGGATGCTGCCTTTCTCCACCGACTGGTTTATGACATGGGAACAAAACATTCATGCTTCGATGTTTTGCAACGCATGGCAATTCCTGCTCAAAACTGGTTTGTGCAGCGGCGTGGATGCCGTGATCAAAGCGTATCGTTTATATCTTGAGCAGTGCCCGCAGCCAGAAGAAGGGCCACTGCTGGCGTTAACTCGCGCATGGACGTTGGTGCGTTTTGTCGACAGCGGATTGCTGGAGTTGTCCCGATGCAATTGCTGCGGTGGGAATTTTATTACCCACGCTCACCAACCCGCAGGCAGCTTTGCCTGCAGTTTATGCCAACCGCCATCACGCGCCGTAAAAAGACGTAAACTTTCCCAGAATGCTGCCGATATTATTCCACAACTGCTGGATGAACAGATCGAACAGGCTGTTTAACTGATACGGTGTGGACAAACACTCCAGCAGCGGTAAGCGATTACCGCTGCTTTTTTTTGTCCTGACCTCGAGTTAACTGCCCGACTGCGCATCCTGTCATAGTCAATTGCGAAAGGATGATGTCGTGCTTATCTTATTAGGTTACCTGGTTGTTATTGGTACAGTTTTCGGCGGTTACATGATGACCGGCGGACACCTTGGGGCACTCTATCAACCGGCTGAGCTGGTGATTATCGGTGGCGCGGGTATTGGGGCATTCATCGTCGGCAATAACGGGAAAGCCATTAAGGGGACGATGAAAGCCATCCCGATGCTTTTTCGTCGTTCAAAATACACCAAAGCGATGTATATGGATCTGCTGGCGCTGTTGTATCGCCTGATGGCCAAGTCACGTCAGCAGGGCATGTTCTCGCTTGAACGCGATATCGAAAACCCCAAAGAGAGTGAAATTTTCGCCAGCTATCCGCGCATTCTTGCTGATGCCGTGATGCTTGATTTCATTGTCGATTATCTGCGTCTGATCATCAGCGGCAACATGAACACGTTTGAAATTGAAGCGCTGATGGATGAAGAGATTGAGACGCACGAAAGTGAGGCCGAAGTCCCGGCCAACAGTCTGGCGATGGTGGGGGATTCATTACCGGCGTTCGGGATCGTGGCGGCGGTCATGGGGGTTGTCCATGCGCTGGCTTCTGCCGATCGTCCGGCGGCTGAACTGGGTTCGCTGATTGCACATGCCATGGTAGGGACATTCCTCGGTATTTTACTGGCCTATGGATTTATTTCTCCGCTTGCCAGCGTTCTGCGCCAGAAAAGCGCTGAAACCACCAAAATGATGCAGTGTGTGAAGATAACTCTGCTCTCCAATCTGAATGGTTACGCGCCGCCAATTGCCGTCGAATTTGGTCGTAAGACTCTGTATTCCAGCGAACGTCCATCGTTTATCGAACTGGAAGAGCATGTTCGTGCGGTGAGAAATCCAACTGCGCAGCAGACGACCGAGGACGCATGAAAAATCAGGCCCATCCCATTATCGTTGTAAAGCGACGCAAGCATAAAGGTCACGGTGGTGGGGCGCATGGTTCGTGGAAAATCGCCTACGCCGATTTTATGACCGCGATGATGGCCTTCTTTCTGGTGATGTGGCTCATTTCCATCTCTAGCCCTAAAGAATTGATCCAGATTGCCGAATATTTCCGTACGCCGCTGGCTACTGCGGTAACCGGGGGAAATCGTATTTCGAATAGCCAAAGTCCCATTCCAGGCGGCGGGGATGATTACACCCAGCAGCAGGGAGAGGTGAACAAGCAGCCGAATATCGATGATCTGAGAAAACGCATGGAACAAAGCCGCTTGAGCAAACTTCGCGGCGATCTCGATCAGTTGATTGAATCTGACCCCAAACTGCGTGCGCTGCGCCCGCATTTGAAAATTGATTTAGTTCAGGAAGGGCTGCGGATACAGATTATCGACAGTCAGAATCGCCCGATGTTTAAAACCGGTAGCGCTGAGGTGGAACCGTATATGCGCGATATCCTGCGAGCCATAGCGCCAGTGCTTAACGGCATTCCTAATCGAATCAGCCTCTCCGGCCATACGGATGATTACCCTTACGCCAATGGTGAAAAAGGGTATAGCAACTGGGAGTTGTCCGCCGATCGCGCTAACGCGTCGCGTCGCGAACTGGTTAGCGGCGGTCTGGATGATGGAAAAGTATTACGTGTGGTAGGTATGGCCGCCACGATGCGTCTGAGCGATCGCGGTCCTGAAGACGCTATCAACCGCCGTATTAGCCTGCTGGTTCTCAATAAGCAGGCGGAAGAGGCCATTTTGCATGAAAACGCTGAAAGCCAGAATGAGCCGGTAAGTGTCTTACAACAGCCAGCGGAACTCCCGCCGGCAAGCGTTCCCACATCGCCACCAGCCAATCCGAGGTGATAGCGTGAGCATGGATATAAGCGATTTTTATCAAACATTTTTTGATGAAGCTGACGAACTGTTGGCTGACATGGAGCAACACCTGCTTGATTTGGTTCCTGAAGCCCCGGATTCCGAACAGCTGAATGCAATTTTTCGTGCTGCGCACTCGATAAAAGGCGGGGCGGGCACCTTCGGCTTTACCATTTTGCAGGAAACGACCCATCTGATGGAAAACCTGCTGGATGAAGCGCGGCGTGGCGAGATGCAGCTCAATGCCGACATTATCAACCTGTTTTTGGAAACGAAAGATATTATGCAGGAACAGCTCGACGCCTATAAAAACTCAGAGGAGCCGGATGCCGCCAGCTTTGAGTACATTTGTAATGCGTTACGACAGTTAGCGCTCGAAGCGAAAGGTGAAACCGCACCGGCAGTCGTCAACACCGCAAAACTGAGCGTTGTTGACAGCGCTGCAATGCAGGAAGAGGCGGTTGCACAGCCTGAGTCCGCAAGCGAAGAGAGCAAGAAACGCATTATTCTCACGCGCCTGAAAGCCAATGAAGTGGATTTACTGGAAGAGGAACTGGGGAACCTGGCGACCTTAACCGATGTGGTGAAAGGGAGCGACACGTTGTCAGCAACGCTTGATGGCAACCTCGCAGAAGATGACATCATCGCGGTGCTGTGCTTTGTGATCGAAGCTGATCAGATTGAATTCGAAACCGTCAGCGCAGCGCCGGTAGCCGTTGAAACTGAAGCAGAAGCTGAAGCAGAAACGGTAGCCGTTGTCGCGAAGCCGCAGCCGGTTGCCGTTGCGCCAGCGGCGAAAGCCGCCGCCAGCGAAGCGCCAAACGGACGCGCGGAACGCGACAAACCCGCCCGTGCCAGCGAGTCAACCAGCATCCGCGTAGCGGTTGAGAAGGTCGATCAGCTCATTAACCTGGTCGGTGAGTTGGTCATCACCCAGTCTATGCTGGCACAACGTTCTAACGAACTGGATCCCGTCAATCATGGCGATCTCATCACCAGTATGGGGCAGTTACAACGTAACGCCCGCGACTTGCAAGAGTCGGTGATGTCGATTCGTATGATGCCCATGGAGTATGTGTTCAGTCGTTTTCCGCGTCTGGTGCGTGACCTGGCCGGTAAGCTGGGTAAACAGGTCGAACTGACACAGGTGGGAAGCTCAACCGAACTCGACAAGAGCCTGATTGAACGCATCATCGATCCGTTGACGCACCTGGTGCGTAACAGCCTCGATCACGGTATTGAACTGCCGGAAAAACGCCTTGAAGCCGGGAAAAGCCCAATCGGGAATCTGACGCTTTCCGCGGAGCACCAGGGCGGGAATATCTGTATTGAAGTCACTGATGATGGCGCCGGTCTGAACCGTGAACGAATCCTCGCCAAAGCTATCTCCCAGGGGATGCCGATCCACGAAAACATGAGCGATGACGAAGTCGGTATGCTGATCTTCGCCCCGGGCTTCTCGACCGCTGAACAGGTGACGGATGTCTCTGGCCGCGGCGTGGGTATGGATGTGGTGAAGCGAAATATCCAGGAGATGGGGGGGCATGTTGAGATCCAGTCCAAACAGGGACAGGGGACGACTATCCGAATTCTGCTGCCGCTGACGCTGGCGATCCTCGACGGCATGTCCGTGCGCGTGGCCGACGAAGTCTTTATTCTGCCGCTGAATGCCGTTATGGAATCACTGCAACCGCGCGAAGAAGATCTCCATCCGCTGGCCGGAGGAGAGCGCGTGCTGGAAGTGCGTGGCGAATATTTACCGCTGGTTGAGCTGTGGAAAGTCTTTGAGGTTGAAGGCGCAAAAACCGAAGCGACTCAAGGCATTGTGGTGATTTTGCAAAGTGCAGGGCGTCGCTACGCGCTGCTGGTCGATCAGTTAATTGGTCAACACCAGGTGGTCGTCAAAAACCTGGAAAGCAACTACCGCAAAGTGCCAGGTATTTCTGCAGCAACGATCCTCGGCGACGGCAGCGTCGCGCTGATTGTCGATGTCTCTGCATTGCAGGGATTAAACCGCGAACAACGTGTGGCGATCACAGCCGCCTGATTGAGTGAGAAGGGAATAATATGACCGGTATGAGTAATGTAACTAAACTGGCCGGCGAACCGTCAGGTCAGGAATTCCTCGTGTTTACGCTGGGGGATGAAGAGTACGGTATCGATATCCTGAAAGTGCAGGAAATCCGTGGGTACGATCAGGTGACGCGTATTGCTAACACGCCTGCGTTTATCAAAGGTGTCACCAATCTGCGCGGTGTGATTGTGCCGATTGTTGACCTGCGCGTGAAGTTTAGCCAGAGCGATGTGGATTACAACGAAAACACCGTGGTGATTGTGCTGAATCTGGGTCAGCGGGTGGTCGGGATTGTGGTCGATGGCGTCTCGGATGTGCTGTCGCTGACAACAGATCAAATCCGTCCGGCACCGGAATTTGCCGTAACGCTGTCGACGGAATACCTGACGGGACTGGGGGCGCTGGGTGACCGGATGCTGATCCTGGTTAACATTGAGAAGCTGCTCAATAGCGAAGAAATGGCGCTGCTGGATATTGCCGCCAGCCACGTCGCGTAACCGCTATACCGTATCCGGCCTACAATGATTGCGGTTGTAGGCCGGACACGCGTAGCACATCCGGCAGATTTCCCCTTACGCTTCCCGCTCAACCAGCTCCGGTTCTTCTTCCAGTAAACCTTCATCTTGTGCCAGCATCGCCGTTGCAATCCCGTTACCTAATACGTTGATTGCTGAACGTCCCATATCCAGGAAGTGGTCAATACCCATCAGTAACAGAATCCCGGCAACCGGAATATTAAAGCTCGGAATGGTTGCTGCCAGCACCACCAGCGCAGAACGCGGCACGCCGGCAATCCCTTTTGACGCCAGCATCAGCGTCAGCATCAGGACGGTGATTTCTGCAAAGGAGAGGTGAATGTTATAGGCCTGCGCGATAAACATCGAGGCAAATGAACAGTAAACCATCGAGCCGACCAGGTTAAATGAATAACCGATAGGCAATACAAATGACACGATGTTAGGCGAGCAACCAAATTTGGTTAATTGCTCCAGCGTTTTTGGATAGGCGGCTTCCGAGCTGCTGGTAGTAAATGCGACCAGAACCGGATCTTTCAGCATGCTTACCAGACGAAAAACCTCTTTTTTCAGCATGACATAACCGACCGCCAGCAGAACCAGGCAGGTCAGCAAAATAGCCACATAGTAGCCGCCGATGAACGACGCATAGTTAAGCAGGATCCCCAAACCCTGGGTGGAGATAACGGAGGAAATGGCGGCGAAAATGGCCAGCGGCGCAACGTACATCACGTAGCCAGTCACCTTAAGCATAATGTGGGAGACCACATCCAGCGCGGCAACCAGCGGGGCATTGAACTTCTCACCAAGGGATGCGCCACCAATACCGAAGAACATCGAGAACACCACAATTTGCAGGATCTCATTGTTGGCCATCGCCTCGGCTATGCTGGTTGGGATGGTGTGAGTCAGAAAACCTTTCAGGCTCATGCCGCTCACGGCCAGGCCGGTATCAGTGGCTTCCAGCGGGATCGCCAGGTTCAGGCCGCTGCCGGGTTGCTCAAGAGAAACCACAAACAGACCGACCAGAATAGACAGTATGGAAGAGCTGATAAACCAGATCATCGCTTTGCCGCCTACGCGCCCGATGGTGGACGTTTCCCCCAGGCGCATAATACCGACGGTCAGGGTGCTGAATACTAAAGGTGCGATCACCATTTTAATCAGGCGCAAAAAGATGTCGGTGAGAAGCGTAATATTATCGGCCCAGGCGGTCACTACGCCGGGGGCGGCATAAGAGTGGATCACCGCCCCTGACAGGATCCCCGCCAGCATGAAGATCACGATAAACAACGTGAGTTTGTTTGCATTTGCCACTAAAAAGCCCTCAGTAAGGATTTAACATTTATTGTTCGGTTACTCATTTTTTATATTTATTAATTGGTAACTAAGTATTCATCATATAAATTGAATTAAAGCGCCAGCTGATACAACTTTTTTTAATTTTTTATCCATTTTGTTGTGGTGCAGAGGATATGTATTTGTGATCCTTGTCACGAAATAATGACTGTTTCATCCAATATGACCGCGCCCACAGATAAATTTGAATGTTATTCACATGATAATTGTGACGTTTTTATGTGAATGATTTGTGGTTGCCGTACACCCGTCTTCCCCTCCTTCCGCGAGGCTTCACGTCCCTTCAGGATTTCCTTTTCGCAAACGTAAAGTTATCTCAGCGACTGCCGATAACGTTGATAACTCGTTTTCAGGAAGGTGCCTTATGTTTAACCGTATCCGCGTTGTCACAATGCTGATGATGGTGCTGGGGGTTTTCGCACTGCTACAGCTTGTTTCCGGTGGTCTGTTGTTTTCTTCATTGCAGCAGAATCAGCAAAGTTTTGTTATTTCTAACGATCTTCGACAGCAGCAAAGTGAACTCACCTCAACATGGGATCTGATGCTGCAAACACGTATCAATTTAAGCCGTTCTTCTGCACGCATGATGATGGACGCGTCCAACCAGCAAAGCAGCGCGAAAAACGATCTGCTGAAGAATGCGAAAGCATCGTTGGCGCAGGCCGAAACACATTACGCAAAATTTAAAAACATCACACCGTTACCCGAGATGGCAGAAGCCAGCGGTAACGTTGAGGAGAAATATCAGCAGTACCATGCGGCTTTAACAGAACTGGTTCAGTTTCTGGAGAACGGCAATATGGATGCCTATTTCGCGCAACCGACTCAGGGTATGCAAAACGCGCTCGGTGAGGCGCTGGGCAAGTACGCCAGCGTTAGCGAAAAGCTTTACGCTCAGGCATTCGATAAAAGCGCGCGGGATTACCATTTCGCCCAATGGCAGCTTGGCGTGCTGGCCGTAGTGCTGGTGCTGATTCTGGTGGTGGTGTGGTACGGCATCCGCCATACCCTGCTTAATCCTCTGTCTCGCGTCATTGCCCATATTCGGGAAATCGCCAGCGGTAACCTGACCGCGACCCTGGCCGTCAGCGGTCGTAATGAAATCGGCGAGCTGGCCAGTACGGTTGATCATATGCAGCGCTCGCTGACGGAAACCGTCAGCCTGGTACGTGAAGGTTCTGATGCGATTTATTCCGGGACCAGCGAAATTGCCAGCGGGAACACCGACCTTTCATCTCGTACTGAACAGCAGGCCTCTGCGCTGGAAGAGACCGCAGCCAGCATGGAACAGTTGACCGCAACCGTGAAGCAAAATGCGGACAACGCGCGTCAGGCCTCGCAACTGGCGAAAAGTGCCTCCGATACCGCACAGCATGGTGGCAAAGTGGTTGATAGCGTGGTGAACACCATGCACGAAATCGCCGATAGCTCGAAGAAAATCGCCGACATCATCAGCGTTATTGATGGTATTGCTTTTCAGACCAACATTCTCGCACTGAACGCGGCGGTTGAAGCGGCGCGTGCCGGTGAACAAGGCCGTGGCTTTGCTGTGGTTGCGGGCGAAGTGCGTAATCTGGCAAGTCGCAGTGCGCAGGCGGCGAAAGAGATCAAAGCGTTGATTGAGGATTCGGTTTCCCGAGTGGATACCGGGTCCGTATTGGTAGAAAGCGCAGGCGAAACGATGAACGACATCGTAAATGCCGTAACGCGGGTGACCGACATTATGGGCGAGATTGCCTCGGCCTCCGACGAGCAAAGCCGGGGGATTGATCAGGTAGCGCTCGCGGTATCCGAGATGGATCGCGTTACGCAGCAGAACGCCTCGTTGGTACAGGAATCGGCTGCCGCTGCCGCTGCTCTTGAAGAACAGGCCAGCCGCCTGACGCAGTCGGTGTCGACTTTCCGCCTTGCGTCACGTCCGGCGTCGGCTAAGCCGCGCGATACACGATTACCTGCAACGGCGGCCGCATCCTATCCGCGCCAGAACAATGAGCAAGATACGAATTGGGAAACATTTTGACTGATAGTTAAACCGCGGCCAGTGCCGCCCAATGGGAGCGTTGATGTTTAATCGTATTCGAATTTCGACCACGCTGTTTTTGATTTTAATCCTCTGCGGTGTTTTGCAGATTGGCAGTAATGGCTTGTCCTTCTGGGCATTTCGGGACGGTTTTCAGAACCTGAATCAGGTCGAACGAAGTAATCAGCAACGCGCTGCGCTGGCCCAAACCCGCGCTGTGTTATTACAGGCCAGTACGGCCCTTAATAAGGCAGGGACGCTGACCGCCCTGAGCTATCCGCCAGAGGATATCAACACGCTGATGACCCTCGCACGTGATAGCCTGGCGCAGTCTGAATTGATGTTTAAACGCTTTATGGCGACATCGGATACGACGGCACAAGGGAAGGCGCTGTTTGGCGCAACGGAGAAAAGTTACAGCCAGTGGCACAGCGCTCTCGCGCATCAGGCCACCTGGCTTGAAAACAATCAGTTGTCAGATTTTCTGACCGCGCCGGTGCAGGCTGCTCAGGATGCTTTTGATGCAAATGTGAATGCGTGGCAGAGCAACATCGATCGCGTGTTGCAAACGGCAGGAGAGCAGAGCCAGCGAAATTACCATATGTCGGGGGTGATTTTCGCCACCATGGTGGTACTGGCGGCACTGCTCACCAGCGGTGCGCTGTACTGGTCGCGCAAGATGATTGTCCAGCCGCTGGCTATCGTGGGCAGTCATTTCGACAGCATTGCCGCGGGTAATCTGGCCCGGCCAGTAGCGGTTTATGGGCGCAATGAGATCTCAGCCATTTTTGCCAGTCTGAAGAAGATGCAGCAGGCACTGCGTGAAACGGTAAGCGAAGTACGCCAGGGCAGCTCAGCCATGCATAGCGGCATTTCAGAAATCGCGATGGGCAATAACGATTTGTCTTCGCGCACTGAACAGCAGGCGGCCGCGCTGGCGCAAACGGCAGCCAGCATGGAACAACTGACCGCCACCGTAGGGCAGAATGCGGATAACGCGCGCCAGGCGTCAGGAATTGCCAAAAGTGCGGCAGATACAGCGCATAAAGGCGGCGAACAGACGTCCCGGGTCGCCAGCACCATGCATGAGATTTCCGCGAGCTCGCAGAAAATTGGCGACATCATCGGTGTGATTGATAGCATTGCCTTTCAGACCAATATCCTCGCGCTGAATGCTGCGGTTGAGGCCGCTCGCGCGGGTGAGCAGGGGCGTGGTTTTGCCGTGGTTGCGGGCGAAGTGCGCAATCTGGCAAGCCGTAGCGCACAGGCGGCGAAAGAAATTAAGGGGCTCATTGAGGAGTCTGTCACCCGAGTGCATCAGGGCTCGCAGTTGGTTGATATGGCAGCGCGCACCATGACGGAAATTGTCAGCTCGGTTACCCGGGTTAACGACATCATGGGCGAGATTGCTTCTGCTTCTGATGAACAGCGCAGAGGCATCGAGCAGGTGGCGCAGGCCGTCAGCCAGATGGACTCCGTGACGCAGCAAAACGCCGGGCTGGTGGAAGAAGCCGCATCCGCCACCGGACAACTTGCCATGCAGGCCGATAATCTTTCTGCCTGTGTCGCATTTTTTAAGCTTGAAGAGCAAACCGTAGCAAAACAAGAATTGGCACAGCCGCAGGTTGTGCCCGTTGTATCCTGAATGTGATTGAGAAGGCGCTATGACATCATCTCTGCCCCCTGGGCAAACGTCATTATTGTTACAGATGACCCAGCGCCTCGCGCTGTCTGACGCGCATTTTCGTCGGATATGTCAATTAATCTACCAGCGTGCGGGGATCGTACTGGCCGACCATAAGCGGGACATGGTTTATAACCGCCTGGTCCGCCGTCTGCGAACCCTGGGACTGGATGACTTTGGTCGCTATCTCAGCATGCTGGAAGCTAACCAGAACAGTGCTGAGTGGCAGGCTTTTATTAACTCTCTGACTACCAATCTGACCGCATTTTTTCGCGAAGGGCATCATTTTCCAGTGCTGTCAGATCATGCTCGTCGGCGCAGTGGTGAATACCGTGTCTGGAGCGCGGCGGCGTCAACCGGAGAAGAGCCGTACAGCATTGCGATTACGCTCGCCGATACCTTAGGTATGGCTCCGGGCCGCTGGCGTGTTTTTGCCAGCGACATTGATACCGAAGTTCTGGAAAAAGCCAGAAGCGGCATCTACCGCCTTGATGAGTTAAAGACGCTGTCACCGCAGCAGCTACAGCGTTATTTCATGCGCGGCACCGGACCGCATGAAGGACTGGTACGCGTTCGGCAGGAACTGGCGGGACATGTTGAATTTTCCAGCGTGAATTTACTGGATAAGCAGTACAACGTGCCAGGCCCCTTCGATGCCATATTTTGCCGTAACGTAATGATCTATTTCGACAAAACGACGCAGCAGGACATTTTGCACCGTTTTGTTCCACTTCTTAAACCAGATGGGCTGCTGTTTGCAGGTCATTCAGAAAACTTTAGCAACCTCGTGCGCGAGTTTAGCTTGCGTGGACAGACGGTGTATGCGCATGCGCCAGGTAAGGATAAAGCATGAGTAAAATCAGGGTTTTATCGGTTGATGATTCTGCACTGATGCGTCAAATCATGACCGAAATTATTAACAGCCACAGTGATATGGAAATGGTGGCGACGGCGCCGGATCCGTTGGTTGCCCGGGATTTAATCAAAAAATTCAATCCCGACGTCCTGACGCTGGATGTGGAAATGCCGCGCATGGACGGCCTCGACTTTCTTGAGAAGCTGATGCGACTGCGTCCGATGCCAGTGGTTATGGTCTCTTCGCTGACCGGTAAAGGTTCTGAGGTCACGCTGCGGGCGCTGGAGTTGGGGGCGATTGATTTTGTCACCAAACCACAGTTGGGGATCCGTGAAGGGATGTTGGCCTACAGCGAAATGATCGCTGAGAAGATCCGCACCGCGTCGCGGGCAAAACTGGCGGCCCACAAACCCATGACGGCACAGGTGACCTTGAAAGCGGGGCCGTTACTCAGTTCTGAAAAACTGCTGGCGATTGGCGCCTCAACCGGAGGAACAGAGGCAATTCGCCATGTACTCCAGCCATTGCCGCTTTCAAGTCCCGGTATTCTTATTACCCAACATATGCCGCCAGGATTTACCCGCTCATTCGCCGAGCGTCTGAACAAACTGTGTCAGATCACCGTGAAAGAGGCTGAGGACGGGGAGCGAGTGCTCCCAGGGCATGCGTATATCGCCCCTGGTGACAAGCATATGGAACTGGCGCGCAGCGGGGCGAACTACCAGATCAAAATTCATGATGGTCCACCGGTTAACCGGCATCGGCCTTCAGTGGATGTGCTGTTCCATTCGGTGGCAAAACATGCGGGGCGTAATGCCGTGGGAGTGATCCTGACGGGTATGGGCAACGATGGCGCCGCCGGAATGTTAGCGATGAACCAGGCGGGTGCCTGGACCATTGCGCAAAACGAAGCAAGTTGTGTGGTGTTCGGCATGCCGCGCGAGGCCATCAATATGGGTGGCGTAAGCGAAGTGGTCGATCTTAGCCAGGTAAGCCAGCAAATGCTGGCGAAAATCAGTGCCGGACAGGCAATACGTATTTGAATCAGGAGTTTATTTTTTATGGCGGATAAAGAGCTTAAGTTTTTGGTTGTGGATGACTTTTCCACCATGCGTCGCATCGTGCGTAACCTGCTCAAAGAACTGGGTTTCAACAATGTTGAAGAGGCTGAAGACGGCGTGGACGCGCTGAATAAGCTGCAGGCTGGGGGATTTGGTTTTGTCATTTCCGACTGGAATATGCCGAACATGGATGGCCTGGAACTGCTGAAAACCATTCGTGCTGATGGCGGAATGTCGGCCCTGCCGGTGCTGATGGTTACGGCGGAAGCGAAGAAAGAGAATATCATTGCGGCGGCACAGGCTGGCGCCAGTGGTTATGTCGTGAAACCGTTCACGGCGGCGACGCTAGAAGAGAAACTCAATAAAATCTTTGAGAAACTGGGCATGTGAGGGTGTGATAATGATGATGCAACCACAAATTAAACCTGCTGACGAACATTCAGCCGGGGACATCATCGCGCGCATCGGCAGTTTGACCCGAATGCTGCGCGACAGCCTGCGTGAACTGGGGCTGGATCAGGCCATTGCCGAAGCGGCAGAAGCGATTCCCGATGCCCGCGATCGTCTTGATTACGTTGTGCAGATGACCGCACAGGCGGCCGAGCGCGCGCTGAACAGTGTGGAAGCTTCGCAGCCGCACCAGGACGCGATGGAAAAAGGGGCCAAAGACCTGACCAAACGCTGGGATGAATGGTTCGAAAATCCGATCGAGCTGTCTGACGCCCGTGAACTGGTCACCGATACCCGCCAGTTCCTGGGTGATGTGCCAGGGCATACCAGCTTTACTAACGCTCAACTGCTGGACATCATGATGGCGCAGGATTTCCAGGACCTCACCGGTCAGGTCATCAAGCGCATGATGGATGTTATCCAGGAGATTGAACGTCAGCTGCTGATGGTTCTGCTGGAAAACATTCCAGAGCAGGGCGCTCGTCCAAAACGTGAAAACGAAAGCTTGCTTAACGGCCCGCAGGTTGACACCTCAAAAGCCGGCGTGGTGGCAAGTCAGGATCAGGTTGACGACCTGCTGGATAGCCTCGGGTTCTGATCCGTAGCGTTTTTATTTGCTGGCCCGGCAGGCGCTCGCCGCCGGGCATTCTAACCGATAACGGCTTGCGCGTTATCCGGCCTACAGATACCTATCGTTCTCTTTACTTAATATCCATTTTTACGGTGACGTTGCCTTCATATTTACCGGCTACCGGTTTCCTCTCGGTGGTGCTCACTGGGGCGGCGGTCATTTTAATTACGCCGTTGCCCTGTTCATCCAGGGTTATCGGGAAGTCAAACGAGCCATCGAGCTTGACGGCTGTATCGTTGTCGTCATACATCCTGACGCCGATATCGTCGCGGCCTAACATTTTGGCAATGTAGCCGTCGCTGCCGCTATTCCCGTGGTCGGCGGTTAGGGTCATTTTGATTTTGTCCTGATTATCTGTGGCGGGATTGTCACAATGGTAAGAGATATCGACCGATTTAATGCCATTAGCAGGCGGAACGCCTGGCGTGGTAAATGCGCTGGTAGTGAGAACCGGAAACTCAACCTCAATCTGACTCCCCGCGTTAATGGTGCAACTGAGCGGGGCGCGGAGAACGCCGCCGAGGCGAATCTCGGACACCTTCTCAGGTACGGTACAGCCGTTAGGATTGTTGCTGGAACCGTAGTACAGGCAGGCATAGTTTTCCACGACGGTTTGTGGCTGGAAAATCTCTTCACCAAACACCGGTTTTTTAAGATAGAAAGTGGCGGCAATGACATTCCACTGAAACTGGCGTTTTACCGTGCTGGCGCCGACAGGCCGGGTTTCATCACTGCATACGGATTGCTGTGATTCCGTGGATTTTGTGTTGGCGTCGGCATATTTCTTCATGGTCCGGTTGTGGGTGTAATCGGTAATGTCGATATTGACCATGTTATTACCATCCTGGTGATTGATGGCATCAGGATATCCTGCCAGCTTAACATCCAGCTTTTCGGTGAGGAAACCAACGCCCTCTCTTGAAGTCCCTGACGGTAATGGACTACCAGCAAAAGATATGGAATAAACAGTGGCCCCGCTGTCGATTGGCATGTTTGATGGGCAGCGACAGTTGGCGGTGATAGGCCCACCCGCAGAGACAATGTGTCCCGCATTGTGTGTCATTCCGGAAAGATTGTTGGCCGCCACGACGTCTTGTTCGATATGGGTCGTATAGATGCCCGGCGAGCTAAAGCAGCTTTGTAGTGGCGTAGCTGCGCAAGATCCTGCGGCGCTGAAGAGTATCAGACCGGCGAGCCCGCGCTTTTGGTTAAGGCTGAGCATGTTTTTTCTCCTGAAGACACTGTGCGCGCGTGTTACGTATTCCAGTTGGGTTGTTACTATCAGAATCGGTTGCCAGGGCCAGCGTTGCACGGCACTGCTGTTCTGGCCCATCGCCCCATTTCACTGTAATGGTCATGCCATCGGTGATACCTGCCAGGTAGAGCACACCGTTTTCATCGACAATACCGGTTTGTGTTTGCCCATCGACACTAGCAAACGCGCCAAAGGGGACGGGACTGCCGCTTTCACGCCGCAAGGTGACCAGTACACGATAACCAACCCAGGTGCTGAAATGGGCGGTGACGGCTGCGTTGCGGGTGGGAACCACGGTGACGACGGTGGCATTGGTATCGACATCATCCGGCAATGTGGTGGTGTCCAGCACAATGCGATTTTCCTGATAGGCGGAAAGGGATGGAATGATCGCGTTGCCAAAGCTATCGCTCTGCACGCCACGCTGATTCTGAAAGCGCAAGCCGGAAGCCTCATCGGTATCGACGATGGCAAATTCGCTACTTAACGGCTGTGCCAGGGTGACGCCGTGAGGATGCGCCACTACGGCGCCGCTGACGCTGTAGCTGATCTGTCGGGAATCGTCAGACGCATAATAATAGCCGCCGCTTAAGTTGGCGTACTGCGAGCGGTAGGTGCTGTAAATGCTGCTGTTATCCGTGCCGTCATGGTTGGTGTGGCTCTGCTGTAGTGAATAACTCAAGCGCTGGTCGTCAAGTAATGTGCCGCCCAGCCCAACATTCTGGTTGGTATCGCCGCGTTGGCTGTTGCTGATGTTATAGCTCGCCCAGCTATTCGGCAGCCAGCGGCTCAGCGGCACACTAAGGCTGAAGGAGACGATTCGATCGCTGTCGCTATCGTCATTTTTGCTGTAGGTATAGGCCAGATGGTAGCTGATGCCGTTGACGGTGGTGCTAAAGCCTGCGGATAAATTACGTTCTTTGCGTGAGGTTCCCCAGTAATCCTGTTGGTAGCCGTTAAGATACAGGCTGCTGGAGAAAATGCTTTGGCTGATGCTGGCCTGAATGCGGTTACGTTTATTGTACTGATAGCGCCAGTCATCATCGCCATTATCATCATCTATTCTCTGATTGGCATCAGCAAAGCTGTAATAGCCGCTGGTGGAATAACGATAACTGGCCAGTGTGATGTTGGTGTCGGTAGTTTCAATATTTTTGCTGTACAGCAAGCGGTAAGACTGCCCATCGTGCTGTTCACCGTTATCCAGCGTGGTTTTTGCCCAGGTGACATCTGCGGAAACAGATCCAATAGTGCCCAGCGCGATGCCGACGCCGCCAACGCCAGCCTGATAATCCTCCGCAGCCGTTAGCCCACCAAACAACGTGAAAATATTGTTCAGACCATAAATGGCGCTGCCCTGCACAAACATCGGCTCTTTGTCGCCGCTGTTGTTATTGGCACGATAACGGGCGGCAGTGACTTCATATTTTACCCGACCAGGGCGTAGCATGACCGCCACGCTGGAGTAGGGTTGGGTAAAGTGGCGCTCGCTGCCATCGGCTTCTTTAATCGTTACTTCCATGTCACCGCTGTTAGAGGTGGACGAGATATCGTTAATTTCAAACGCCCCTGGCGCGACGTTAGCCTGATAAATCAGGTAGCCATTTTGCCGCACGGAGACTTCAGCATTGCTGTTGGCAATACCGCGAATGGTTGGCGCGAAGCCTCGCTGGCTAAAGGGCAGCATATTCTCGTCGGAAGCGAGGTTAACACCCTGATATTGCACGCTGTCGAACACCTCACCACGGGTGCTGTTTTCACCAGCGGTGAACTGAGACTTGAGAAATTGTACGTCATGCTGAATATAAGTTTGCAGCGACTGCCAGGACTGCTCATCGTCGTTTTTGTCCCAGGTGGCATAATTACGCAACCGCCAGCCGCCGAGATTTAGCCCACTTTGTAGGTTCAGGTATTGGTTTTTGTCAGTGCCGCCATTGCCGCTGTCATTTTGCGAGCCAGAAAATGCATAGTTGGCAAACAGAACCGGCACGCCGTTGTCCCAGCGCGAAGGATCTACCGAGCCGCGGCTGTGTTCATCCAGCGCCGCCTGCGGCATACTGATACGCAGCATCATGGCGTTAAAATCGAAGATCGCCGTGGCTGCCGTAATGTACTCCCCCAGTGCTTTGGGCAGTGGTTTATCAGTGGGCAGTGCGGCCAGTTCGCTAAAGGCCTCCACGCGTACGCCCCAGTCGCGCAGCATCGCGGGGGTAATCTGCGGCTGTAATTCGCCGCTGGCGTCGTTGAGGTAGTTGATATCCTGCTGTTTTGAACGCTGCTTGTTAATCACAATCGTTGATGAGTAAGTCCCGGGGAGCTGCGCTTTATTGTTGGAAAACAATGATAGATCAACATCCTCGTGCAGCGCCGCATCGCCTTCCAGCCCGGTGGGTGGAAAGTAGTATTCGCGGGCGTACGGCTGAGTTGAGAACAAAAGCAGAACCGCACCTAGCGCTTGTAATAGCGGGTTGAGCCGCCAGTGTGGCTGGGGCTGTGTCAACGTTTTTACCATTCGAATTATCCCTTTGACAGCGAGGTAGTAAAGGGAGGGGTCGCGTTGCCGTAATCGCTAATACAGCGCCAGGTGACCGATTGCCCGTTGGCATTGGCCGGTAGCGGGATCTCCGCGCTGCTTTTTGGTGTCACCATGTCGGCTTTTTTAAGCAGTGTGCCACCCAGCTTCACAGAGTCGAAGATGCTGTGGAAAGCTCCCTCGTTGACCACGCGCAGGACGTTGCCGTTACGGCTAAAACGCAGGTTTTTGCAGTTTTCGCCCGGCGAACCTGCCAGACCTTTGGGGCGAAAGAACAGTTTGAGTCGGGTTTTATAAATCAGCCGGAGGACGTTTTTGTCGATACTGCCATCTTCTTTGGCGACGGCGGGTATCGTACGGACGTTAATGTAAAATAGTGACTCTTTGTCCTGGGCGACGGCTGCGCCTGACCAGGCGATACGCAGGTTTTGCTCTTTTTGCGGGTCAAGGCGAAACAGCGGCGGGGTAATAATAAAGGGGCCACGGGTTTTCCCGTCGCCGGTGTCGGTCCATGACTGAACCAGCCACGGTAATTCGTTATCCTCGTTAGCGAGCGATAATGCGACCTCTTTTTTATTGGCATCGTAAACGACACGGGTGCGACCAATACGAATACCTGCTGCATCGCAGGGAGCCACGGTGCTAATGATAAGAGGCAGCAGCAAAAAAGCAGATGAAATTATTTTACGCATCGCAAATCCCTGCGAAATAGCGAAAGAACCCGTTAAACAGAGCCAGTGGCGACTGGCTCTGTTTAATATTAAACAACGGTCTGTATTGCGGTGTGATTAACGATAGACAATATTCACGGTCATATCGGCGTCTGCCGCACCCGCGGTAGTGACCGCTGCGAAGGATTTATAGCGGGCATTAAACTCAGCAATAATGGCATCACCCGCTGTATCGGGCAGGTCGATATAGACCTGGCCTTCGGTGGCGTCCATCGTTAACAATGTCGTATCTGCACCCGCAGGTGAAACGGCAATACCCACACCGGTGGCAACTGGGTTATTGCCGCCAGGGTTTTCAGCCGCGGCGGTAATCGCGCTGACATCCAGTAAGCTGGAGCTGCCTGTTAACGCGTGGGTGCCTTGAAAGGTGAGTTGCACTTGTGGCAGACCTGTGGTGGCAACCGGGCAGTTTTTCAGCACAATAGTAAACGGTTTCAACGGCGACTCGGTACCTACGTTGCCTTCGTTAAACAACGACGTTGGATAAGTCCCTAAAGGAACGGTGCTATCGGTATCTGTATCGCCCTCAATGACACAACTTGGCTCTATCAGTTCACCGGTGAAATGAATCTTTCCGGCATTGGCTTCATCAGCGAATGCACTACTGGTGGTCGCCATCGTGAGAATGACTGCGGATATTAATTTATAACGTAACTTCATGTTAACAAACTCCATCTGTTAATAATATTATTAATCCATTCACTGTAATTCTACTTAAGAGATTGATAATCTTTTAGTGAATAGCGTAACCGGTGTATCAATCCCTGCTATTAGATATAAGCCTTGCTGATTTTTGCGGATTATAATTTGATTTCTTTTTTTTATCAATAGCGCATAAGATCTATTTTTAATTGTTTGGTGATATTTATGTGTTAATGTTTATTAATTTGTTTTTAATATGGTGTGGGGTGTGCGTTTATTATAAAATAATAAATGTAAATCCTATGGTGCGTAAACAGTTCGCGTAGAATGATTCACCTATATATATTCCCTTCACTAATAGCCTACGAGAACCGGTTGAATGCCTGGATGAAGTGGGTTCATCTGCACGGCGTATATCCTCTTTTTTATGCCATAACTTGGCGGTTATTTGCCGAAATGATGCTGAGGTCACAGCAGGTTACGCCTGAGTGACAGTGCGATATATAGACTTGTCATAATAATTGCAGTTAAATGGTTATCAGTGCAAGGCAATATATTATGTCAGTAGGTTATTTATCGATATCCCGAGTGTTTTTACTCGAATAGCGGCGGGGGAGATATGCGAATTTTACGTGAGAATGATTTTTTTCATTCAGAGCAACATGCGTTTTGTCTTTTTTCGATGAATAACCAATTAATGGAAGGTGTGCACGGGCATGATTTTGATGAACTGGTGATTGTCCGTAGCGGTAGCGGGTTTCATATTATTAATGACTTGGTTCGTTTTATCTGTCAGGGTGACTTTTTTTTAGTGACCGCTAACGATACCCATAGTTATGTTTCAACTAATAATCTGTCGGTTATTAATATATTGATTCGTCGCCCGCGCAGTTTTCATTTTTTACAGCACATTGATAATTTGCTCGATTGTATAAAAGAAAAACTTCTACAGCCTACCGCGCTGGCGTTAACTCAGGGAGCGCTGGCGCGTATTGAGGTATTGAGCCAGGAGATAATCTCACGTAACGAGAGTAACTATGACGTGCTCTATTTTTCATTGTGTGAAGTCGCTTTGCTGAACATCATCAACACGCTTTGCCAGTGCGACCGCCAAACCGAGGCGCTTAGCCCTGATGAGCGAGGGCGAGCCAACCTGATCCGTATGCTCAAGACCAGTAGCTTGCGTCATTTAGACTGGAATGTGTTGAGTGATGATAACGGTGTCGCCAGGCGCACGATGTATCGCTTAATTAAGCGAGTGACCGGTTATACTCCGGTTAAATTCCAGATGTTGTATCGTGTATTAAAAGCTCAAGAATTACTGCGCACTACGGATAAAACCATCAGTGAAATTGCGGCACGTTGTGGTTTTATGAATGCGATCAGGTTGACTGAATCGTACCGACGGTATTTTCATTATCCTCCAAGCCATGAACGTGAACTTCATTCACGAGTTTTAATAGCGATTTAATTGTTAGGTTAATAACAATAAAAAATTATTACTACCATCCATCGTGACGGGGGTAGGCCATACGCTTATTTCTCGCCATACTGTCTGTAAATTTAAGGGAATCGTTATGTCAAAAAATAAAACACCTAACCCCTGGTATATTGGGGTGGTGTCTGGAATGGCATCATATATTGATTCGGCGGCTATTGTTTCCAGTGGTACAGCCTTAGTCATTTATCAAAAAACAATGGGTATTACTGCACTACAAATTGGCATTTTATCTGGATTATTAACGCTGAGTATTGCCGCTGGGGCTTTTGGTGGCGGTCGTCTTGGAGACCGTATTGGTCGTCGTAATGTTTTTATTATTACGATGGCGATGATTTTTATCGGCACGCTGGCGCTGGCCTTTGGTTTGAACTTCCCGTTCCTGGTGCTGGGCACACTCTTGGTGGGGCTGGCGACAGGGGCTGATTTACCCGTCTCTCTGGCGACTATCTCCGAAGCGGCGAACGATGAAAACCGCGGCAAAATTATCGGCTTGTCCAATTTACTCTGGCTGGTGGGAATTGGCGCCACGATGGGGATCTCCGCTATCGTCGGCGACTGGGGGGTGATTGGCGCGCAAATCATGTATATGCACGTTGGGCTGGTGGCGGTTGTGCTGATGATCCTGCGTTGGTCTATCCCTGAGTCGCCGCTGTGGTTGGCGGCAAAGGATGAACTGCGTCGTGGCATCGCCACCGTGCGGGCGCAGAAAACCGGCTGGCGCGATCTGCTCGAAGGCAAATACCTGTGGCCGTTTATCTCGCTGTGTATCTTTTATACCTTCACCAATCTGGCGGCCAATACCGGCGGGCAGTTTGGGGCTTATGTAGCGGTAAATGTGGTGGGCATTTCGGTCAGCACGCACTCGCTGTGGGGGCTGTTGATTCTGCCAGTGAGCGTGGCGTCTGGGTTGATGTTTATGCGCGTCGTTGATACCTCAAAACGGGTTCCATTCTTTATTTTTGGCGCGGTGATGATGTCCGGTGGTTATTTCGTGCCGGTGCTGTTTAATTTCTCGCCACTCTCCTGGTTCTGCTGCCTGCTGTTTACCAATATCGGCACAGGATTTGCCTTCGAAGGCATCATGAAAGTGTGGGCGCAAGAGTCATTCCCCACCATGCTACGCGCCACCGCGCAAGGAGTGATTGTCGGTGTCGCCCGTCTGACCTGCGGCTTGTTGGCGTTCGTCACTCCTGTGCTGTTGAGCGCGGGGCCGGTGGTTCTTTATTGCCTGCTGACGGCGATTGTGGCGATAGGCATGGTTATCGGCTGGCTGTGCTTCCACGGCAAGCAACGTAATGAATTTAATGCAGAAACAGAAATGGTGGCGACGCCTGATAACGGACAGGCGTCGCACGATACTTTGCGGGCCAAAGCCTGAATATGAGCCACTGAGGGAAAAATTATGTTGGCAGTAGAAAAGATTACGCTCAACTATGAAACCACGCTGACGGGCTGCGAAACGCTGCCGGTTTTCGGCTGGATAATCACCAGTACCTTGCGCGATGTACAGCAGCGTAGCTGGCGTTTGCAACTGTCGGCGCAAGAAGATTTTGCCCAATGCCTGTTTGACAGCGGCGAAATGCACGATGACCGCTCCAGTAATATCGAATTGCCCGACGTCGCCTGCCAGCACTCGACGCGCTATTTTGTGCGGGTGCATATTACCGACAACCACGGTGAAGAGAGCGGCTGGAGCCCGGCGGCAACGTTTATTACCGGCCTGCCAGCGCAAGCGTGGCAAGGGGTGTTTATCTCGGCTGAAACGCCGCAGGATAAAGACAACTCAAAAGGCACGTTGTTGCGCCATGCGTTCAGTTTGCCCGACGGTGATGACATTGTTTCGGCGGTGGTACACGCCAGCGCGCTGGGGCTGTACCAACTGTGGATCAACGGCGAAAAAGTCGGGCGTGATGAGTTATCGCCCGGCTGGACGAGCTACCACCACCATCTGTTGTATCAAACCTGGGATGTGACCGAGCACCTGCGAGAAGGCGAAAACGTGATTGGCGCGATGGTGGGAGCGGGTTGGTATAAAGGGGATATGAGCTTCAACCGCTATCGCAACTATTACGGCCAGCAGACGGGGTTTATTTGCCATATGGTGGTGACGCTCCGCGATGGTAGCCAGCGGATAATCGCCACGGATGCACACTGGCAGGGCTGCGATGACGCGATTTTGTTTGCTGAAATTTATGATGGCGAAGTGTATGACGCACGTCGGGAGCAGCGCGGCTGGAGCGAGCCAGCGTTTAGCGCCGGGCATTGGCGTGCGGTGACGACGCTTGCGGCAGAGACTTCGGTGCTGCAACCGCAAACGGCCTGCCCGGTACAAGAAATAGAACGGCTTGCGCCGTGCTCAATCATCACGACGCCAAAAGGCGAGACGGTGCTTGATTTTGGCCAGAACCTCAGCGGCTGGGTGGAGTTTCGGGTGCGCGGTGCGGCAGGTGAGCGCGTGGTGCTGCGCCATTTTGAAGTGCTGGATGCCGAAGGCAATGTTTATCTGGCGAACCTGCGCACCGCCAAACAGTGCATTGATTACACCTTACGCGGCGATGGCGAAGAATGTTATCACCCGCATTTTACCTTTCAGGGTTTCCGTTATGTGCTGATTGAACGTTGGCCTGGCACGCCGACGCGGGATGATTTTGTCGCGGTCGTGCTGCATTCCGCGATGACGCCGACGGGTCACATTGAAACCTCAAACGCGGATCTCAACCAACTGCATCACAACATCATGTGGGGGCTTAAGGGCAATTTCGTCGATATCCCAACCGACTGCCCGCAGCGCGATGAACGTCTGGGATGGACGGGCGATGCGCAAATTTTCTGCCGCACCGCCAGTTATCTGATGCAGACGCGCACTTTTTTTGCCAAATGGCTGACCGATCTTCAGCATGACCAAACGCCGGAGGGCGGTGTGCCGCACGTCATCCCCGATATCCTCACCGGCAAATGCGACAACGACCGCTTTTTATCCCACGGGCGCACCCATTCCGCCGCAGCCTGGGCCGATGCGGCGGTGATTAACCCGTGGACGCTGTACCTGATGTACGGCGATAAACAGACGCTGGCCCGCCAGTACGACAGCATGAAAGCCTGGGTGGAGTTTATGCATGACAACGCTGTTGAGAACCAGTGGTCGTGGAAACTGCAGTTTGGCGATTGGGTTGCGCTGGATGCCAAAGAGGGTAGCTATTTTGGCGCAACGCCGAATGAACTGACCTGCATGGCCTACTATGCGTTGTCCACGCTGCTGCTGGCGAAATCAGCCAAAGCACTGGGAAATGACGTTGATCACACCCATTATCAGGCGCTGCATACCGCGATTGTCGAAAGCTTCCGCAATGAGTTTTTTACCGCCACCGGGCGGCTGGCGGCGCGCACGCAAACGGCGCATATTCTGGCGCTTTACTTCCAGTTAGTGCCGGACGCGCACCGCGAGCGCACCGTGCAAACGCTGCTGGAACTGCTGGCGGAAAATGACGGTCATCTGGTGACGGGGTTTGTCGGCACCCCCTATTTCTGTCACGCATTGAGCGAAAACGGACAGGCCGACGCGGCGTGGCAATTACTGATGAAAGAGGACTTCCCAAGCTGGTTGTATCAGGTAAAAGCCGGGGCGACGACGATTTGGGAACACTGGGATGGCGTGAAACCGGACGGCACAATGTGGAGCCCGGACATGAACTCCTTCAACCATTATGCCTACGGGGCGATCGGTGAATGGCTGTATCGCGTGGCGGCGGGAATAAATACCGAAGAACACGCGCCGGGCTTTAAATCTTCGGTGCTGCGGCCTATTCCGGGCGGTGGCCTGACATGGCTGAAAGCGCGATACGGCTCGGTATATGGTGATATTGCCGTCCACTGGACGCAGGAACCGGCGCGCGATGGCTTGCAGACCATCACTCTTGAGGTAGATATTCCGCCGAATACTCACTCAATGGTGATCCTCGATGGCGCACAAACGCTGCTCGATACCGATGGCCTCGACTTCGCGCCAGTAGACGGCGGCTATGGCGCGCAGGTGGGATCGGGCCATTATCGCGTTATCTGGCAGCGCTAACCGCGTGATTGTCACGGCAGCGTTCGCGCTGTCGTGGCAAACGAACGCTCGAATTCCTCTGTTTTCGTTTCGCTATTCGACGCATTGGCAATGGTTGCGGTCGCGATAATACTCGTGACCGTGACGACGAGAGTAATGCCGTGGCAGAAGAAAGCGACGACGACAAAACAGAAGCCCCCACACCCCACCGACTTGAAAAAGCACGGGAAGAAGGGCAGGTCCCCCGATCCAAAGAACTGACCTCACTGCTTATTTTGCTGGTGGGCGTGTGCATTATCTGGATTGGCGGGGAGTCGCTTGCCCGCAGACTGGCCGGTATGCTGTCGGCCGGATTACGTTTTGACCACAGTATGGTCAATGACCCTAACCTGATCCTCAGCCAAATCATCCTGCTGATTAAAGACGCGATGATTGCGCTGTTACCGTTGATTACCGGCGTCGTTCTGGTGGCATTAATCTCCCCGGTGATGCTTGGCGGCTTGATTTTCAGCGGTAAATCTCTGCAGCCCAAGTTCTCTAAGCTGAATCCGTTGCCGGGCATTAAACGCATGTTTTCAGCGCAAACCGGAGCGGAACTGCTCAAAGCGATACTGAAATCCACGCTGGTGGGGAGCGTGGCCGGATTTTATCTCTGGCATAACTGGCCGGCGATGATGCGTTTGATGGCGGAATCGCCGATTACGGCGATGGGCAACGCCCTGGATTTAGTTGGTATGTGCGCGCTGTTGGTGGTGCTTGGCGTTATTCCGATGGTGGGGTTCGACGTTTTTTTCCAGATTTACAGCCATCTGAAAAAGCTGCGCATGTCGCGTCAGGATCTCCGTGACGAATTTAAGCAAAGCGAAGGCGACCCGCACGTTAAGGGCAAAATACGCCAAATGCAGCGCGCGGCCGCGCAGCGTCGCATGATGGCGGATGTGCCGAAAGCGGACGTGATTGTTACCAACCCCACGCACTATTCGGTGGCGTTGAAGTATGACGAGAACAAAATGAGCGCGCCGAAAGTTGTTGCCAAAGGCGCGGGGCTGGTGGCGCTGCGCATTCGTGAGATTGGCGCTGAACATCGAGTCCCTACGTTAGAAGCGCCACCGCTGGCGCGTGCGCTATACCGTCATGCTGAGATTGGTCAACAAATACCGGGTCAATTATATGCCGCCGTTGCCGAAGTGCTGGCATGGGTATGGCAGCTAAAACGCTGGCGTCTCGCCGGCGGCAAGCGTCCACCACAACCTGAAAACCTTCCGGTGCCTGAAGCACTGGATTTCATGAACGAGAAGAATACTGATGGCTAATCTGGTCGCGATGTTGCGTTTGCCCAGCAACCTGAAATCCACGCAACTGCAAATCCTTGCCGGACCGATCCTTATCCTGCTGATCCTGTCGATGATGGTGTTGCCGTTGCCGGCTTTCGTCCTCGATTTGCTGTTCACGTTTAACATTGCGCTGTCGATCATGGTGCTGCTGGTGGCGATGTTCACCCAGCGTACGCTGGAGTTTGCCGCATTCCCGACGATTTTGCTGTTTACCACATTATTACGCCTCGCCCTGAACGTTGCGTCGACGCGTATCATTTTAATGGAAGGGCATACCGGCGCGGCGGCGGCGGGAAAGGTGGTTGAAGCTTTTGGTCACTTCCTGGTGGGCGGTAACTTTGCGATCGGTATCGTGGTCTTCGTTATTCTCGTCATTATCAACTTTATGGTTATCACCAAAGGTGCCGGGCGTATCGCCGAGGTTGGCGCGCGCTTCGTGCTGGATGGTATGCCCGGCAAGCAGATGGCGATTGATGCGGATTTGAATGCGGGTCTGATTGGCGAAGATGAAGCCAAAAAACGACGCTCGGAGGTGACGCAGGAAGCGGATTTCTACGGCTCTATGGACGGTGCGAGTAAATTCGTACGTGGAGATGCCATCGCCGGTATTTTGATCATGGTGATCAACGTGGTCGGCGGTCTGTTAGTCGGGGTGTTGCAGCATGGTATGAGCATGGGTAGCGCAGCGGAAAGTTATACCCTGCTGACCATCGGTGACGGGCTGGTGGCGCAAATTCCTGCGCTGGTAATCTCCACCGCGGCGGGGGTTATCGTGACCCGCGTGAGTACCGACCAGGACGTAGGCGAACAGATGGTGACCCAACTGTTCAGTAATCCTAGTGTCATGCTGCTTAGTGCGGCGGTGCTTGGCCTTTTGGGTCTGGTTCCGGGGATGCCGAACCTGGTGTTTTTGATGTTTACCGCCGCGTTACTGGGTCTGGCCTGGTGGATGCGTGGTCGTGAGCAGAAAGCTCCCGATGAGCCGCAGCCGGTGAAAATGCCGGAAAACAACTCCGTGGTGGAAGCAACATGGAATGACGTACAGCTGGAGGATTCACTGGGGATGGAGGTAGGCTACCGCCTGATCCCAATGGTGGACTTTCAGCAAGATGGCGAGTTGCTGGGGCGAATTCGCAGTATTCGTAAGAAATTTGCCCAGGATATGGGTTTTCTGCCGCCGGTGGTACATATCCGCGACAATATGGATCTGCAGCCAGCCCGCTATCGTATTTTGATGAAAGGGGTGGAAATTGGTAGCGGTGACGCCTATCCGGGACGCTGGCTGGCCATTAACCCTGGTACCGCCGCCGGGTCGCTGCCGGGCGAGAAAACGGTCGATCCGGCTTTCGGTCTGGACGCTATCTGGATTGAAAGCGCATTGAAGGAACAGGCGCAGATTCAGGGCTTTACGGTTGTTGAAGCCAGTACCGTTGTCGCCACGCACCTTAATCACCTGATTGGGCAGTTCGCTGCTGAGCTGTTTGGCCGTCAGGAGGCGCAACAGCTACTGGACCGCGTTTCGCAGGAGATGCCAAAACTGACAGAAGACCTGGTTCCGGGCGTCGTGACGCTCACTACGCTGCATAAAGTGCTGCAGAACTTACTGGATGAGAAAGTACCGATTCGCGATATGCGCACCATTCTCGAAACGCTGGCTGAACATGCACCGCTGCAAAACGATCCGCATGAGCTTACCGCGGTGGTACGTGTTGCGTTGGGACGCGCCATCACTCAGCAGTGGTTCCCGGGTAATGAAGAGGTTCAGGTTATCGGCCTTGATACTCCGCTCGAACGTTTGCTTCTGCAGGCGCTGCAGGGCGGCGGCGGTCTGGAGCCAGGTCTTGCAGACCGACTGCTGGCCCAGACTCAGGAAGCGCTGTCCCGTCAGGAAATGTTGGGTGCGCCGCCGGTCTTGCTGGTCAACCACGCGTTGCGTCCGTTACTGGCACGCTTTTTACGTCGCAGCATTCCGCAACTGGTGGTGTTATCGAATATGGAGCTGTCTGACAACCGCCATATCCGTATGACGGCGACTATTGGAGGTAAGTAATGCGTAAATTACTGTGGTTGTTGATTTTTCCTCTGGTAGCGCAGGCTGCCGGAGAAGGCGCCTGGCAGGCCAGCGGCATGGGGATTACTTTAAATCACCGCGGCCAGTCAGCCTCGTCTGCACCTCTGACGCCCAGCCAGCCGGTCTCGGGGTTGATGACGCTGGTGGCTTGGCGCTATGAGCTCAATGGCCCAACGCCCGCGGGTTTACGGGTGCGTTTATGTTCTCAGTCCCGCTGTGTTGAGCTGGACGGGCAAAGCGGGACCACCAACGGATTCAATAATGTTCCCGCCATCGAACCGATGCATTTTGTCTGGGAAGTACCCGGTGGCGGTCGCCTGATCCCCGCCTTACAGGTTCAGAGCAATCAGGTGATTGTGAACTATCGTTAACGCCTCCCTTCATTCCGGCCAGCAGCAGAAACTGCTGGCTACTTCGCAATTCTAGTCCGCCTCTTTGATTAAATAGAAACGCTGTTTTATAAAATAGGTGACATACGTTGCCGGACTCTTTGTGCTGTTGCCATTTCACGAATACCCCTGGCAAAAATAGAAAGGTTTCACTTGCTGTTAGCTTTTACTGTGGCCGTGTAAGGAGGCCCAATGTCAAAGCGAGGATTGCGGGGCCTCCCAATAATGTGCAGGGGTAACGGCAATGAATACACGTAAAATTGGGTTGGTTAACTATTTCGCCTACGGTTCGGGGGATTTTTTAGGCGCAGGCACCACGGCGTTAACCGCGGCCTGGCTACTCTATTTTTACACGACGTTCTGTGGCCTGACGCCAATCGAAGCAACCTTTATCTTCGCTACCGCCAGGGTGTTGGATGCTGTTGTTAGCCCATTAATGGGTTTTTTAACCGATAACTTTGGCTCCACCTGGCTCGGCAAACGCTTTGGGCGACGTAAGTTTTTTATTTTGTTGGGGATCCCCTGTGTCTTTAGCTACTCACTAATGTGGGTGGGTGATATGGGGTTCTGGTACTACCTGCTCACCTATCTGATTTTTGACGTGGTCTACACCATGATTCTGGTGCCATACGAAACGCTGGTACCCGAAATGACCGATGACTTTAAACAGAAAACCAAATTCTCCGGCGCGCGCATTTCGATGGCGCAAATGTCTGCCATTCTGGCCTCATTCTTACCTGGCGTTCTGCTGACGCTGTTTGGCAAGGACAACCCCGTCTCTTTTTTCTACGCCAGCCTGGTGTTTTCTGTGCTGTGTGCACTGATGCTGACCTTCGTCTGGTTCTTTACCTGGGAACGCCCACGGGAAGAGTGGACTGAGGCGGCGCTGCGAGCCGAAGAAGAGAAGAAAAGCCTGACCTTGAGTCAGAGTATGAACCGTTTATTTGTGGAACTGAGTTCAACACTGCGCATCCGTATCTTTCGCCAGCATTTAGGAATGTATCTTGGCGGCTATATTGCCCAGGACGTCTTTAACGCCGTCTTTACTTACTATGTGGTGTTTGTGCTGATGCAGGAAGCATCAATGGCGTCAAACCTGCTGGGTACGATGGCTATCTTCCAGTTTATTGCCGTTATCGCCATGATCCCATTGTGCATCCGTTTCGGACCTGCGCCGTCTTATCGCATGGTGGTCGTCCTGTTTGGCCTCAGTTCACTCTCCTATGCGGGGCTGTATTACGCCGGATTAAGCGATGTTTATTCTCTGTTGCTATTGGTTTCCGCCGTTGCGGGTTTAGGACGCGGTGGTATCAACTACGTTCCCTGGAATATCTACACCTATATTGCCGACGTTGACGAAGTGATTACCGGTCAGCGTCGGGAAGGGATCTTCGCCGGCATTATGACGTTAACGCGAAAAGCGTCGCAGGCTGGAGCGGTGATGCTGGTGGGGATTGTGATGCAGTTGTCTGGTTTTGTCTCCGGTCAGAGCGCACAACCCGCGGCGGTCAGCCATACCATCCTGTTAATTCTGAGCTGCGGAACGCTGATTGTTCTGGCGCTGGGTTTCCTGGTTTCCTTGCGCTTCAAACTGAACCTGCAAACGCACAGCACCCTGCGTGAAGAGACAGCAAAAATGCGTGAGTCCGGGCAACCCGTGCTGGAAGGACTTTCCGCTAAAGGACGCGCGACCGTAGAGATGCTATCGGGCATGCCTTATGAATCACTTTGGGGTAACAACAATATTGGTTACCTGAATCGTAATAAACCAGCGGCACCAAAACTGGAAAAGGGTGCTGTATTGAATTCGACATTGACAGAGGTTAAGTAAATGATTGTTTATCCGGTTAAACACAGTCTATTGTTGCGCCAGCCAGAACATTTTATTGCCAGGGATGAATTAAAAGCGTTGATCAAAAAGGTGACGCATAACCTGGTCAATATTCATGATGAGACCGGCGAGTTCTTGCTACGTCTGGATGACGGACGCGTTATTGATACCAAAGGCTGGGCGGGATGGGAGTGGACGCACGGCATCGGCTTGTACGGGATGTATCAGTATTATCAGCAAACCGGCGATGCCACGATGCGCGATATTATCGACAGCTGGTTTGCCGATCGCTTTGCGGAAGGTGCAACGACCAAAAACGTCAACACCATAGCGCCGTTTTTAACGCTGGCATATCGCTATGAAGAGACGCGTAATCCCGCGTATCTGCCGTGGCTCGACAGCTGGGCTGAGTGGGCAATGCATGATATGCCGCGTACCCAATTCGGCGGTATGCAGCACATTACGCTGGCGGAAGAAAATCACCAGCAGATGTGGGATGACGCGTTGATGATGACGGTCTTACCGCTGGCGAAGATTGGCAAGTTGCTCAACCGTCCCGAGTATATTGAAGAGGCAACCTATCAGTTCCTGCTGCACGTGCAAAACCTGATGGATAAAGAAACGGGGCTGTGGTTCCACGGCTGGAGCTATGAAGGACAGCATAACTTCGCCAACGCTCGCTGGGCGCGTGGCAACAGCTGGTTAACTATAGTCATCCCGGATTTCCTCGAATTACTTGATTTGCCGGAAAACAATGCAGTGCACCGCTATCTGGTGCAGGTTTTGAACGCGCAAATCGCGGCGCTGGCGAAGTGCCAGGATGAAAGCGGACTGTGGCACACCTTGCTGGACGACCCGCAGTCGTATCTGGAAGCCTCGGCAACCGCCGGATTTGCCTATGGGATCCTCAAAGCGGTACGTAAACGCTATGTCGGACAAGACTATGCGGCTGTAGCCGAAAAAGCGATCAGAGGCATTGTGCAACATATTTCGCCGGAAGGTGAATTGCTGCATACCTCGTTTGGTACCGGGATGGGCCACAATCTCGATTTCTACCGCAACATCCCCCGGACCTCCATGCCTTACGGTCAGGCGATGGCGATGCTGTGCCTTACCGAATACTTGCGTAAGTATTTTTGATATCGGTGTCCGATGGCGTTGCGGCTATCGGACCCGCTTGAGCGTCGTCGTCCTGCGCAGCAAACAGATGATCCATGATTTGACGCATGACTGGTGCGGCGGTGACGCCATCGCTGCCGCCGTTTTCCAGAATTAACGCTATGGCGACTTTTGGGTTCTTATATGGCGCAAATGCGGTATAGAACACGTGGTCGCGCAGACGCACGGGGATCATTTTCGCATCGTAGGTCTGATTTTCTTTCAGGCTAAAGACCTGTGATGTGCCACTTTTCGCTGCAATGCCGTAAGGCGCGGTGTGAAAGAACTTATAACCGGTACCATTTGGCTCATTCGCCATGCCGAACATCGCTTGACGCACCAGCCCCCAGTAGGGGGACGAAGCAGAGGCAATTTGTGACGGTGCTTCGGGAGCCTGATACGGCGTGATGACTTTTCCGCTCTCTTCATCACGTAGCAGGTGAGGGGCGATAACCTTGCCGTTGTTAATCAGCGCGACCATGGCTTTAACCATCTGGATCGGCGTGGCAATCCAGTAGCCCTGACCGATGCCAACCGAAATGGTATCTCCCTGATACCAGGCTTTTTTATGCACTTTCTGCTTCCATTCGCGGCTCGGGAGCAGGCCGTTATACTCCTCACCAAGATCGATGCCGGTCGGTTTGCCATAGCCAAACTGGCTGAGCATGCTGTTAATACGGTCAATCCCCATCATATATGCCACCTGATAAAAGAACGTGTCGGCGGATTCTTCAATTGCTTTGGTGACATCCAGCATACCGTGGCCCGTTTTTTTCCAGTCACGGTAATGTCGCTCCGTGCCGGGGAGCGTCCAGGTGGGGGCGCCGAAGAAACGGGTCTGCGGCGTGATCACGCCGTCCAGTAATGCTGACATCGCCATATACGGTTTGACCGTGGAGGCGGGAGGATACAACCCTTGCGTGACGCGGTTGATTAACGGCAGATCCTTATCCTGAAGCAGCTTGTTATAGTCCTGATAGCTAATACCTTTGACAAACGGGTTGGGGTCATAGCTGGGGTTCGAAACCATTGCCAGCACGGAACCGTCATGCGGATCCTCAACCAAAACGGCGGCCCGCTGGCCCACCAACAGACTCTCAATATATTGCTGTAAATGGAGGTCCAGCGTCAGGTGGATATCTTTTCCGGCAACGGGCGGCACATCTTTGATCAGGCGTACGATGCGTCCGTGGTTATCAACTTCGACCTCCTGATAACCGGTTTTCCCATGCAGTTCATTTTCATAGTAGTGCTCGATACCCTGCTTACCGATGTTGTGATCGGCGGCGTAGTTCTCCGTCAGGCCTTTTTGATCCAGCGCTTTCAGGTCGTTGTCATTGATTTTTGATACATAGCCAAGGACATGCGCCAGCGCTGCGCCATAAGGGTACTGGCGGTCTTCATAGCTATTGATATTGACGCCGCTGAAATGAAACTGGTTAACCGAGAAGCGGGCGATTTCCACATCGGTCAGCGCATTTTTTAGCACGACCGGGCGATAGCGGCTGCTGGCTTTCAGCGCATGGCGAAACTGGTCAATGTCATCAGGAGTGAGGTCAATGATAGGCGTGAGCTGCCTGATCAGGGCATTCATATCACTGATTTTATAAGGCGTAACGGAAATGTCGTACCAGGTTACATTGCGCACCAGCGGGATGCCGTTGCGATCGTAAATCATGCCGCGCGTCGGGGCCACGGGCAGCATTTTGATGTCGTTTGCATTCGAGCGGGTGGTGTAATACTGGTGCTGACAGATTTGTAAGTTGTAGAGATTGTAAATCAGGATGCCAAAGCAGATGACCACCAGGCCAAAGGCCACCAATACACGCCGCTGGAAGAGTTTTTCCTCCGCCTCAAAATCTCTGAATGTCATTGACCCGTACCCGATTAATTCGCCGCCTCATGATACGGAGGCTTAAACGGGATGACAGGCAAAAAATGTTCCATATCTCTACGGAAATGTGTCATTCCTTGTGAGTTGTTACAGATGGCCTGTTACAGAAATAAAAAAGGCCTGAGTCCGAATTTCGGAGTCAGGCCTGATAGATGAGCTGATTTACATACGTTCTACGGTTTCGATACCCAGCGTATCCAGACCCAGCTTCAGGGTTTTCGCCGTCAACTGTGCCAGTTTCAGGCGGCTGTTACGAATCTCTTCGTTTTCAGCGCTAAGGATTGGGCAGTGCTCGTAGAAGCCGGAGAACAGACCGGCAACGTCGTACAGGTACGCACACATCACGTGCGGCGTACCTTCACGTGCAACAACGGTCAACGTTTCTTCAAACTGCAGCAGACGCGCAGCCAGCTGAGCCTCGCGATCTTCACTGATAATCACCTGCGCATTTGCCAGCGCGCTTTCGTCGATATCCGCTTTACGGAACACGGACAGTACGCGGGTGTAAGCGTACTGCATATACGGCGCAGTATTCCCTTCGAACGCCAGCATATTGTCCCAGTCGAAGATGTAGTCGGTGGTACGGTTTTTGGACAGATCGGCATATTTCACCGCGCCGATACCGACCGCATTCGCCAGTTTTTCCAGCTCGTCGGCAGGCATGTCCGGGTTCTTCTCCGCTACCAGACGGCGTGCGCGTTCCAGCGCTTCATCCAGCAGATCGGCCAGTTTAACCGTGCCACCCGCACGGGTTTTGAACGGCTTGCCGTCTTTACCCAGCATCATACCGAACATGTGATGTTCCAGCGGCACAGAGTCCGGCACATAACCGGCTTTACGCACGATGGTCCAGGCCTGCATTAAGTGCTGATGCTGACGGGAGTCGATGTAATAAAGTACGCGGTCGGCATGCAGCGTTTCATAACGGTACTTGGCGCAGGCGATGTCGGTCGTGGTGTAGAGATAGCCGCCATCTTTCTTCTGAATGATTACGCCCATCGGTTCACCTTCCTTGTTCTTATACTCATCAAGGAATACGACGGTAGCGCCTTCGCTTTCAACAGCCAGGCCTTTAGCTTTGAGATCGGCCACGATGCCAGGCAGCATCGGGTTGTACAGGCTTTCACCCATGACGTCTTCACGGGTCAGGGTGACGTTCAGGCGATCGTAGGTTAACTGGTTTTGCGACATGGTGATGTCGACCAGTTTGCGCCACATCTCACGGAAGTACTCGTCGCCGCCTTGCAGTTTCACGACATAACTCCGGGCACGTTCCGCGAAGGCTTCATCTTCGTCGTAATGTTTTTTCGCATCACGGTAGAAACCTTCAAGGTCAGCCAGCGCCATCTCGCCAGCATTTTCCTGCTGCTGTTTTTCCAGCCATGCGATGAGCATACCGAACTGAGTACCCCAGTCGCCGACGTGGTTGGCGCGGATAACATTGTGGCCGAGGAACTCCAGCGTACGCACCGCAGCGTCACCGATGATGGTGGAACGCAGGTGACCAACGTGCATCTCTTTCGCTACGTTAGGTGCGGAGTAATCAACCACAACGGTTTGTTTAGCCGGTTGGGTGACGCCCAGACGATCGGAAGCCAGCGCCTGCTGAACGTGCTGCGCCAGAAATGCCGGATCGAGAAAAATATTGATAAAGCCCGGGCCTGCAATTTCAACTTTGCTGGCGATCCCGTTGAGATCCAAATGAGTCAGCACCTGCTCAGCCAGTTGTCGCGGCGCCATACCCAGTTTTTTAGCGACAGCCATCATGCCGTTAGCCTGATAGTCGCCGAACTGTACTTTTGCTGACTGACGAACCTGCGGTTCGCAATCTGCAGGCGCGCCTGCAGCAATCATGGCCTGACTGACTTTTTCTGAGAGAAGAGCCTGAATATTCACCGGAATACCTTACATTTATGAAGCGGCTTAAAATGCACCGCACCAGTTTAAGAATTAAGGGCGGGAGTATACTGCAAATGCCCGTTGCCGTCAGCATTGCGAGTATCGCCAGCAGCCTGAAATATAAACATTGTCATTACGTATAATTATTCATATTGCGCTTAAGAAAATCAGCAGTTGGTTGGGGCTGCGCAACAGGGTAAATTAGCGGCTTTGAATATGGATATGAGCTTTCATTATGGCGAACTGGCAAACAGTTGCAGAACTGCATGATATTTCCGCAGATTTACCGCATTTCATTCAGGCGTTAACGGATCTTTCCACTCGCCTTGGGCTGGATGTCTCATCGCTTGAAGCCGATCACATTTCTCTGCGTTGTCATCAAAATACCACCGCAGAGCGCTGGCGTCGTGGGTTTGAACAGTGCGGCGAATTGCTGTCAGAAAATATCATCAATGGCCGACCGATTTGCTTGTTCAAACTCGATGAGCCAGTTTGTGTGCAACACTGGCAATTTACTATCGTAGAACTGCCGTGGCCGGGCGAAAAGCGCTATCCGCATGAAGGCTGGGAGCATGTTGAAATTGTTCTGCCGGGTGAGGTGGAAACGCTGAATGCACGAGCGCTGGCGCTGCTTTCAGATCACGGGCTGAGCCAGCCGGGTATATTTGTAAAAACCAGTTCGCCAAAAGGCGAGCGCGAACGTTTACCGAATCCAACGCTGGCGGTCAGCGATGGCAGCGTGACGATAAAATTCCATCCGTGGTCGATTGAAGCCATTGTGGCAAGCGAACGTCAGGAGTGAGTATGGCATTACTGGAAATCTGCTGTTACAGCATGGAGTGCGCACGCACGGCGCAGCAAAACGGCGCGGATCGCATTGAGCTTTGCTCGGCGCCCAAAGAAGGGGGCTTAACGCCGTCCCTGGGCGTCTTGCGTTCGGTTCGCCAGCATATCTCGATTCCGGTCAATCCCATTATTCGCCCGCGCGGGGGCGACTTTTGTTACACCGACGGTGAATTCGCTGCAATGCTGGATGATATTGCAATGGTAAGAGATCTGGGGTTCTCAGGGTTGGTAACCGGCATTTTAGATGCAGAGGGTGATGTCGATATGCCGCGCATGGAGAAAATAATGATCGCGGCGGGACCGCTGCACGTCACTTTTCATCGGGCCTTTGACATGTGCGCTAACCCACTCAATGCTCTAAAAAAATTAGCTGATTTGGGCATCGCCAGAGTGCTGACTTCCGGGCAAAAATCAGATGCGGCGCAAGGTTTAACAAAAATTATGGAACTTATTGCGCAGGTGAATGCTCCAATCATTATGGCCGGAGCGGGGGTTCGCGCCTCGAATTTGTCCCTGTTCCTTGATGCTGGAGTGCAGGAAGTCCACAGTTCTGCCGGAGTATGGTTGGCTTCCCCCATGCGTTATCGCAATTCGGGGTTGTCGATGTCTTCGGATGCACAGGCGGATGAGTATTCACGCTATGCGGTAGACGGGGCGGCGGTTGCGGAAATGAAAGCAATCATTGCACACCACCAGGCCAGCTGATTTTTACCGTTGCATCATGTCGCCCAATATGATGCTTGCTCGTACCAGGCCCCTGCAATTTCAACAGGGGCCTTTTTTTATCCTGCATATTTCAAGCCGCAGCGGAGTTGTCTGCCTTGCTGCAAGTTGAACTATTTTGCAGAAAGAGTGCTATCTGGCAAAAATGATTACGGCTTACGTGCAATCAATACCGCGCGTAATGGGGCCGGGTAGCCTTCCACCGTTTTGCTGTGATCGTTCGGGTCGAGGAAGTCGGCCAGGGATTCGGTTATCATCCACTCGGTGCGGCGCTGCTCTTCGGTGGTGGTGACGCAGACATCAGCGATGCGCACATCAACAAACCCACATTTTTCCAGCCAGTTTTTTAACGCCAGCGCAGAAGGAATAAAGTAAACGTTACGCATCTGTGCGTAGCGATCGCCCGGTACCAGTACGGTATTTTCATCACCTTCGACGACCAGCGTTTCCAGTACCAGTTCGCCATCTTTCACCAACTGATCCTTCAACTGCCACAGGTGTTCCAGCGGTGAACGGCGGTGATAAAGCACTCCCATGGAGAATACGGTATCAAAGGCGTTGAGCGCCGGAAGCTGCTCAATACCCAGCGGCAGCAGGTGAGCGCGCTGGTCATTGCCCAGCAGTTTACGCACTGCCTCGAACTGGCACAGAAACAGTTGGGTAGGATCGATGCCAACTGCCAGATGCGCCCCCGCGCCAATCATGCGCCACATGTGATATCCACTCCCGCAGCCGACATCAAGAATGGTGCGCCCGGTGAGGTCAGACAAGTGCGGCAGAACGCGATCCCATTTCCAGTCCGAGCGCCACTCGGTATCTATATTGACGCCGTACAACGAGTACGGCCCTTTACGCCATGGCATCAGGTTACGCATCAGGGTGTCGATACGTTTGAGCTGACCGTCGCTGAGCGGCTCATCGCTTTCGGCGGTAACGCTATGCAGTAAGTCCAGGCGATGCGGCGTTAGCTCGGGCAGAAACTCGACCGCATTTGACCACTGCTTAAACAAGCCGTGCTGATCGCGCTGCCAGGTCGCGATTTGCGCCGGGAGCGTTTCCAGCCAATGGGAAAGGTGATTTTTGGCAATCAGTTGATAAAAGTTACCAAAGTCGATCATGCGCTAACCTCAGCTTTCAGTGCCACCAGAGAACCAAAGTTGAAGCACTGGAACCACAATTCGCTGTGTTCAAAGCCCGCCTGATGCAGTCTCGCTTTGTGCGTTTCGACCGAGTCGGTCAGCATCACGTTCTCCAGCATGCTGCGCTTTTGGCTGATTTCCAGCTCGCTATAGCCATTTGCCCGTTTGAAATCGTGGTGCATGTTGAACAGCAGCTCGCCAACGTTAGCGTCTTCGAAACTGAATTTTTCAGACAGTACCAGCGCGCCGCCGGGGTTCAGCCCCTGATAAATCTTATCCAACAATGCCTGGCGCTCAGGTGGCTCAAGGAATTGCAGGGTAAAATTCAGCACCACCATCGAGGCGTTTTCGATAGTAATGTTGCGAATATCGCCTTCGACAACGTCAACCGGTGTCGGCGCTTTATAGGCGTCAATATGACGGCGGCAGCGCTCAACCATAGCCGGGGAGTTATCAACGGCAATAATTTTGCAATTCTCGTGATGAATATTGCGACGCACCGAGAGCGTCGCAGCGCCCAGAGAACAGCCCAGATCGTAGACCTGTGTGTTGGGTTGTACGAAACGTTCGGCCAACATCCCAATCATAGAAATGATATTGGAATAGCCAGGAACGGATCGCTGGATCATATCCGGGAAGACTTCAGCTACCCGTTCATCAAAGGTCCAGTCACCCAGACTGGCGATAGGCGCAGAAAAAAGCGTGTCGCGGTGAGACATAACGTAAAAATCCGGGAAAAATAAAGTGGCGTATTGTGCGCTAATGCAGGGAGAAAACCAACTCCCAGGGCATATACCAAAGATTCGCCAGCACCATTAGCAACAGCGAACACCAGGTCGCGCTCATGCCTGAACGGCGCCAGCGGAAAAGCCGGTGATGGAATCCGTAATAATGCATCAGTCGTCCGGCAATCAAAATCAGCCCGCAAATATGCACCATCCACGTTTCAGCGCCGTTCATTTCCATAAATAACAGCAGCACCAATGCGACGGGAATATATTCCACCGCATTACCGTGAATGCGGATAGCGCTTTGTAGTTCGCTAAAACCTCCGTCACCATATGCAACGCGGTATTGCATGCGCAGGCGAACGACGTCAAAGGAGAACTTGATTAACAATAACGCACCCAATACGGCATAAAGCGCGCTTACCATACAAACTCCCTTTTAAAATGGCTGATGGCATTGACTATGATAGGTGGCATTTTCAGAAAAGAGAAGATTGCTGTGGAATAGACGGCGCTGATCCGATCTCTGGCAGGGCGCTGCGTAAATTTGCCCATAGCGTATCGACAAGCTCCGGGGCCTGCGCGATATCCGGGGTATGTAAAAACAGATACGGCGTTGTGGTTTGTTGCCATTGCGACAGCTTGGTCAGCCAGACGGCAAAAAGCGCGCTGTTTTGTGCCATATTATCGCTGCCGATAAAGCGTACCATCGGATGGTTTGCCGTCACCACCGCATGCACCGGAACCTTTGGCTTCTTGCGCTGGGCGTCGCGTATCGCTTCAGTATGTGGTATGGCGGCATGTACCGGTCGACTGTCCAGAATCACCCGATTTACCCCGCGCTCATGTAGGCCACGATTGAATAGCTGCTCTGTTTCGCCTTTGGCAAAAAAGTCCGGATGGCGAACTTCCACACCGTAGGTAAAGGATTTGGGGAGCGCATCGAGAAACTGCCACAAGGCTGGCGTGTCGTGCGGGCCAAAAGTTGCGGGTAATTGCAGCCAGTATTGTCCAATGCGTGATTCAAGTGGCGACATGCGCGTGAAAAACTCTTGTACCAGGTCATCGCAATTACGCAGCGCGGCCTGATGCGAAATGGTGGCCGGAAACTTAAAACAAAATCGAAACGCATCGGTAGTCTGCGCATGCCAGCGGGCCACAATGTCGGCTTTTGGCAGCGCGTACAGCGTGGTATTGCCCTCCACACAGTTAAAGTGGCGGGCATACTCTTCAAGGCTGGTGATCCCCAGACGCACCCATTTGGGATGCGCCCACTGGGGTAAACCGATATAAATCATAGCGCTTGCAGGATCTCATCCACGCTGCGTACGCGTGCGATACGCGGGAAAATATGCGTCATGCTGCCCTGATGTTGCTCAGCGCTGGCGGCACTACAGGCGTTTTCTGCAACGATCAGATTAAAACCCAGCTCCCACGCATTTCGCGCCGTTGACTCCACGCCAATATTTGTGGAAATGCCGCACAGGACGATGGTCTCGATGCCCCGACGACGCAGTTGTAATTCCAGATCGGTGCCGTAGAAAGCTCCCCACTGGCGTTTGGTCACTTCGAGGTCGCTGGCGCATTTACCCAGAGCGCCCGGGTAATTCCACCAGTTTTCGGGTAACGCTTTGGCCGGAGCGTGAGCATCAACTGGCTGTTTCAGCGCTTCGGCATAATCGTCAGACCAGCCGACGCGCACCATTACCACCGGGGAACCGTGGGCACGGAATTTTTCCGCCAACTGCGCGGCGCGGGCAACCACGTCGTTTGCCGAGTGTGGGCCGCCAGCGAAAGGCAGGATACCTTCCTGTAGATCAATAACAACAAGAGCGGTTGTTTTTGCGTTCAGTTCCAGCATGATCACTCCAGTAAAAAAAGAATTCCGTTACACCTTAATCGCGAATCAGTGTGAAAGGGACGACAATTTTTGTTATTTTTTGTGAGATTACGCAATGCCCGTCCAGGAAACAGGCGTACAGTCAGTACCGGACTTATCGTGCGGCAGAATTTCCAGTATAATAGCCGCCTTTTTTCATTCAGTTGTGACATTCAGCTAAAGCTGCGACTTCGTCACCTGCGAGACAGGTGACAATCCGCCTGCGGCAAAGTTAAGGGATATCTCATGCGTACAGAATATTGCGGGCAGCTACGTCTGTCCCACGAGGGGCAGCAGGTGACTCTGTGTGGTTGGGTCAACCGTCGTCGTGATCTTGGTAGCCTGATCTTTATCGATATGCGCGACCGCGAAGGTATCGTGCAGGTATTTTTCGATCCGGACCGTGCGGATGCGTTAAAGCTGGCCTCCGAACTGCGTAATGAGTTCTGTATCCAGGTTACGGGCACCGTGCGTGCGCGTGACGCGAAAAACGTCAACGCCGATATGGCGACTGGCGAAATTGAAGTGCTGGCCTCCGATCTGACCATCATCAACCGTTCAGACTCGCTGCCGCTGGACTCTAACCATGTAAACACTGAAGAAGCGCGACTGAAGTATCGCTACCTGGATCTGCGTCGCCCTGAAATGGCGCAGCGCCTGAAAACGCGTGCCAAAATTACCAGCCTGGTGCGTCGTTTTATGGACGATCACGGCTTCCTCGACATCGAAACTCCGATGCTGACCAAAGCTACGCCGGAAGGCGCGCGCGATTACCTGGTTCCTTCTCGTGTTCATAAAGGTAAGTTCTACGCGCTGCCGCAGTCTCCTCAGCTGTTTAAACAACTGCTGATGATGTCCGGTTTTGACCGCTACTATCAGATCGTAAAATGCTTCCGTGATGAAGACTTACGTGCTGACCGTCAGCCTGAATTTACTCAGATCGACGTTGAGACTTCCTTCATGACCGCGCCGCAGGTGCGTGAAGTGATGGAAGCGCTGGTGCGTAACCTGTGGCTGGAAGTTAAAGGTGTGGATCTGGGTGATTTCCCGATCATGACCTTTGCCGAAGCCGAGCGTCGTTACGGTTCCGATAAACCAGACCTGCGTAACCCGATGGAACTGGTTGACGTTGCCGATCTGGTGAAAGGCGTTGAGTTCGCCGTGTTCTCTGGTCCGGCGAACGATGCGAAAGGCCGCGTGGCTGCCCTGCGTGTACCGGGCGGTGCGAGCTTAAGCCGTAAGCAGATCGACGATTACGGTAACTTTATTAAGATTTACGGCGCGAAAGGTCTGGCTTACATCAAAGTCACCGAGCGTGCGAAAGGCCTGGAAGGCATCACCAGCCCGGTTGCTAAGTTCCTGAACGCAGAAATCGTAGACGCGATTCTGGAGCGTACTGGTGCGCAAGACGGCGACATGATTTTCTTCGGTGCCGACAACAAGAAAGTGGTTGCCGACGCGATGGGCGCGCTGCGTCTGAAACTGGGCAAAGACCTGAACATTACCGACGAAGCCAAATGGGCGCCGCTGTGGGTTATCGACTTCCCGATGTTTGAAGACGATGGTGAAGGCGGTCTGACCGCGATGCACCACCCGTTCACCGCGCCAAAAGACATGACTGCCGCTGAGCTGAAAGCTGCGCCGGAAGACGCGGTTGCCAACGCGTACGATATGGTCATCAACGGCTATGAAGTGGGCGGTGGTTCCGTGCGTATTCACAACGGTGATATGCAGCAGACTGTATTCGGCATTCTGGGCATTAACGAGCAAGAACAGCGCGAGAAGTTCGGCTTCCTGCTGGATGCGCTAAAATACGGTACACCGCCGCATGCGGGCCTGGCGTTTGGTCTGGATCGTCTGACTATGCTGCTGACCGGTACTGACAACATTCGTGACGTTATTGCCTTCCCGAAAACCACGGCTGCAGCATGTCTGATGACTGAAGCACCAAGCTTTGCCAATGAAGCCGCGCTGGCGGAACTGAGCATTCAGGTTGTTAAGAAGGCCGAGAATAACTGATATGAGATACAAACAGCCTGTCTCGGTGTTAGTCGTGATTTATGCAAAGGACACCGGGAGAGTGCTGATGTTACAGCGACGCGACGATCCTGATTTCTGGCAGTCGGTCACCGGCAGCCTTGAAGAGGGTGAAACCGCGTCGCAAGCCGCGATGCGCGAAGTAAAGGAAGAGGTCGCCATTGATGTTGCGACTGAGCAACTGACCTTAATTGACTGTCAGCGCACGGTGGAATTTGAGATTTTTAGCCATTTACGTCATCGCTATGCGCCGGGAATTGAGCGTAATACTGAATCCTGGTTTTGCCTGGCACTTCCCTCTGAACGAGAGATCGTGTTCACCGAACATCTGACCTACCGTTGGGTTAATGCGCACGAAGCCGCGCAGTTAACCAAGTCGTGGAGTAACCGGCAGGCGATTGAAGAGTTTGTAATTAACGTCGCCTGAGAAGGCGCGCTTTTTGGAGAGATTATTTATGGCAGGTCATAGTAAATGGGCCAACACCAGACATCGTAAAGCAGCGCAGGATGCTAAACGCGGTAAAATTTTCACCAAAATCATTCGTGAGCTGGTGACAGCAGCCAAACTGGGCGGCGGCGATCCGGATGCTAACCCACGTCTGCGCGCCGCGGTTGATAAAGCGCTGGCAAATAACATGACCCGTGACACCCTGAACCGTGCAATCGCGCGTGGTGTTGGTGGCGACGATGATGCGAACATGGAAACCATCATCTATGAAGGTTACGGTCCTGGCGGAACAGCCGTTATGATTGAGTGTCTGTCTGACAACCGTAACCGTACCGTTGCGGAAGTGCGTCACGCATTCACTAAAACGGGCGGCAACCTCGGTACCGACGGTTCCGTAGCTTACCTGTTTAGCAAAAAAGGCGTGATCTCTTTTGAACAAGGCGACGAAGACGCCATTATGGAAGCGGCACTGGAAGCGGGCGCTGAAGACGTTGTGACCTTCGACGACGGCGCGATTGACGTTTACACCGCGTGGGAAGAGATGGGCAAAGTGCGTGATGCGCTGGAAGCGGCTGGTCTGAAAGCGGACGCGGCTGAAGTGTCTATGATCCCCTCCACCAAAGCGGATATGGATGCAGAAACGGCACCGAAGCTGATGCGTCTGATCGATATGCTGGAAGACTGCGACGACGTGCAGGAAGTTTACCACAACGGCGAAATCTCCGATGAGGTTGCTGCAACGCTCGAATGATGTGGTTAAGCCATAAACTAACAGGAGATGCGTGATGTCTATCATTCTCGGCATTGATCCGGGGTCGCGCATCACCGGTTATGGCGTAATCCGTCAGGTCGGCAGACAGCTGACCTACCTCGGTAGCGGCTGCATTCGCACCAAAGTCGACGATCTTCCATCACGTCTGAAGTTGATTTATGCGGGCGTGACGGAAATCATCACCCAGTTCCAGCCCGACTATTTTGCCATTGAGCAGGTCTTTATGGCGAAGAATGCCGACTCGGCGCTAAAGCTGGGGCAGGCGCGCGGCGTGGCGATCGTTGCGGCTACCAATCAGGATCTTCCGGTCTTTGAATACGCGGCCCGCCAGGTAAAACAGACCGTGGTGGGTATCGGCAGCGCGGAAAAAAGCCAGGTTCAGCATATGGTGCGCACGCTGCTAAAACTCCCGGCAAATCCGCAGGCGGATGCCGCGGATGCGCTGGCGATTGCTATTACCCATTGCCACGTCAGCCAGAACGCCATGCAAATGAGCGAGTCGCGGCTGAATCTGGCGCGAGGTCGGTTACGTTAGTGACAAATGAGGCTGGATATCTATCCAGCCTTTTTTTATGATAGCGCATTACCTTTTAGCCCTTAACGCAGGAGCGTCACGTGATAGGCAGACTCAGAGGCATCATTCTTGAAAAACAACCCCCGCTGGTCCTTCTGGAAACCTGCGGAGTAGGCTATGAAGTCCATATGCCGATGACCTGTTTCTACGAGTTGCCGGAAGCCGGGCAGGAAGCGATTATCTTCACCCATTTTGTGGTGCGTGAAGACGCTCAACTGCTATATGGTTTTAACAACAAACAAGAACGCACGCTGTTTAAAGAGTTAATCAAAACCAATGGCGTCGGGCCGAAGCTGGCGCTGGCGATCCTCTCCGGTATGTCTGCACAGCAGTTCGTTAATGCCGTTGAGCGCGAAGAGCTTGGCGCGCTGGTGAAATTACCGGGCATAGGTAAGAAAACCGCAGAGCGTTTGATTGTGGAAATGAAAGACCGCTTTAAAGGCCTGCATGGCGATCTCTTCACGCCGGCGGCGGACCTGGTCCTGACCTCTCCGGCCAATCCTGCAACGGATGACGCCGAGCAGGAAGCGGTTGCTGCGCTGGTGGCGTTAGGCTATAAACCACAGGAAGCCAGCCGCATGGTGAGCAAAATTGCTCGCCCTGATGCCAGCAGTGAAACCCTGATTCGTGAAGCGCTTCGCGCGGCATTGTGAGGTAAAGGATGATTGAAGCAGATCGCCTGATTTCGGCTGTCAGCACGACCCCTGAAGATCTGGTGGATCGCGCGATCCGCCCCAAATTGCTGGAAGAGTATATTGGCCAGCCTCAGGTGCGTTCGCAAATGGAGATTTTTATCCAGGCGGCGAAGCTGCGCGGTGAAGCCCTCGATCACCTGCTGATTTTCGGTCCTCCAGGTCTCGGTAAAACCACGCTTGCCAATATTGTTGCCAATGAAATGGGCGTTAATCTGCGCACCACTTCCGGTCCGGTACTGGAAAAAGCGGGCGATCTGGCGGCAATGCTCACCAACCTTGAACCGCACGATGTGCTGTTTATCGATGAAATCCATCGCCTGTCGCCGGTGGTGGAAGAGGTGCTGTATCCGGCGATGGAAGATTATCAGCTGGATATCATGATTGGCGAAGGACCAGCCGCACGTTCGATTAAGATCGATCTGCCGCCGTTTACCCTGATCGGGGCGACGACGCGCGCCGGTTCGTTAACGTCTCCGCTGCGTGACCGCTTCGGTATAGTACAGCGCCTGGAATTCTATCAGGTGGCAGACCTGCAGCACATTGTTGGACGCAGCGCCCGCTTTATGGGACTGGAAATGAGCGATGAAGGCGCATTGGAAGTGGCACGCCGCGCCCGTGGTACGCCGCGTATCGCCAACCGTTTATTACGCCGGGTACGCGACTTCTCCGAAGTGAAGCATGACGGCACAATTTCAGCAGATATCGCCGCTCAGGCACTGGATATGCTCAATGTGGATGCGGAAGGATTCGATTATATGGACCGTAAGCTGCTGCTGGCGGTTATCGATAAGTTCTTCGGCGGACCGGTAGGACTGGATAACCTGGCGGCGGCGATTGGGGAAGAGCGTGAAACCATTGAGGACGTGCTGGAGCCGTATCTGATTCAGCAAGGTTTTCTGCAGCGAACTCCGCGCGGACGAATGGCAACGGTGCGGGCGTGGAACCACTTTGGTATTACACCGCCGGAAATGCCATAAGATTCAATAATCCCTGATGGCGCTACGCCTGGCAGGCCTACGATATGATGCAGGCCTGACAGGCGTAAAACAGATTACTTCAGTTCATCAACCATGGTGATGGCGCGACCAATGTAATTGGCCGGCGTCATTGCTTTCAGGCGCGTTTTCTCGTCTTCAGGCAGCGCAAGACCGTCGATAAACTGCTTCATACCTTCGGCGTCAACGCGTTTGCCGCGGGTCAGTTCCTTCAGCTTCTCGTATGGTTTTTCAATGCCATAGCGACGCATCACGGTCTGGATCGGCTCTGCCAGCACTTCCCAGTTATGATCCAGTTCGTCCAGCAGATGATCGCGGTTCACTTCCAGTTTGCTCACACCTTTCAGCGTGGACTGATAAGAGATCAGCGCATAGCCAATCCCCACGCCCAGGTTACGCAGAACGGTAGAGTCCGTCAGATCGCGCTGCCAGCGGGAGACCGGCAGTTTGCTCGCCAGATGCTGCAGAACCGCGTTAGACAGGCCCAGGTTACCCTCGGAGTTTTCGAAATCGATTGGGTTCACCTTGTGCGGCATGGTGGAGGAACCAATTTCACCCGCGATGGTTTTCTGTTTGAAATGGTTCAGCGCCACGTAACCCCAGACATCGCGGTCGAAGTCGATCAGGATAGTATTGAAACGGGCGATGCAATCAAACAGCTCGGCAATGTAGTCGTGCGGCTCAATCTGTGTGGTGTACGGATTCCACTGGATGCCCAGCGAGGTGACAAATTCTTCGCTGAACTGATGCCAGTCCACTTCCGGATAAGCGGCGATGTGGGCGTTATAGTTACCGACTGCACCGTTGATTTTGCCGAGAATTTCGACCTGATTGAGCTGGCGGTACTGACGCTCCATACGGTAAGCCACGTTAGCCATTTCTTTGCCCAGCGTAGACGGGGTGGCTGGCTGACCGTGGGTACGGGAGAGCAGAGGAATATCGCGATACTGGACGGAAAGATCTTTCACCGCGTCGATAAGCTTGCGCCAGTACGGCAGAACCACTTCGTCACGGGCGGTTTTCAGCATCAGCGCGTGAGACAGGTTGTTGATGTCTTCTGAGGTACACGCGAAGTGGATGAACTCGGAAACAGCGTGCAGTTCCGGGATATCCGCCACTTTCTCTTTCAGGAAATACTCAACTGCCTTCACGTCATGGTTGGTCGTACGCTCAATGGTTTTGATACGCGCAGCATCTTCTTCATTGAAGTTAGCGACAATCGCATCAAGGAAACCGATTGCGTCGGCAGCAAAAGCAGGAACTTCCTTGATCGCTGCGTGCGCGGCCAGTTTTTGCAGCCAGCGTACTTCAACTTGTACACGGAATTTCAGCAAACCGTATTCGCTGAAAATCCCGCGCAGCGCGCTGACTTTATCGCCGTAGCGTCCATCGACAGGGGAAACGGCGGTCAGTGAGGATAATTCCATAGATCACAACTCCGGGGTTAAATGAGCAAGAATTTGTTTAGCCTGAGTCGTCAGGCGATTACGAGAAAACATGAGTTGCAGACGGCCTCCACCAACCTGATGCCAGAGCACGGCAGCGCGAATGCCAGCCAGCAGGGAAGCGCGTACTTTAGCCTGAACCTGTGGGCTCTGAAGGATGGCCGGGGAGCCCGTAACCTGAATACGTGGGCCGAGTGGGCTGATGACGTCAACATAAATGCCTGCCATCGCACTCATCAACGTTTCTGACTGCAAATCAAAATGGTCCAGTTGGCGCTGCAAGCCGTTGATGCGGTCTCCCAGCGTGTCCATCGCGCCTTTAGCGGCTGACAGCTTACGCTCCAGCACCATCAGGCTTAACGTGTAGCGGGTGAGTTCCGCGTTCAGCCCCTGACGACTGCTGGCGTTGAGCACGCCGAGCATCGTTTCCAGACCTAAACGCAGGTTGGCCTCGCTGCCGCCAAACACGCCCAGCGTAGAGCTGGGATTCATGTCGATGACACTGTTCAGTGAAACGTGCAATGCATCGGCATCACAATGCCCCTGGTGCGCCAGTTCCTGCACCAGGCGTGCCGACTGACAAATGCCTGCCAGAGCGAGGGTGATGTCATAATAATTCTTTGCCACGTTCACTGCTTCCTTGTATTAGATGTGTAAGTAATTATACCGGCAGAGGCAATCGTTGTTCGATAATGCCGCCGCCGAGGCACACTTCGCCATTGTAAAAGACAGCCGACTGACCCGGCGTTACCGCCGCGACTGGCTCGTCGAAAATGACTTCAATACGCTCAGCATCCAGCGCCTTAACGGTGCACGGAATGTCGGTCTGACGATAGCGGGTTTTCACCGTGCAGCGCATTGTGCCGGTGAACGGTTCGCGATCGACCCAGTGCAGCTGTTGCGCCACCAGGCCAACGGACATCAGACGCGGGTGTTCATGACCCTGAGCAACAACCAGAATGTTGTTCTCGACGTCTTTATCCACCACGTACCACGGATCTTCCGTGCCTTCTTTCGTCCCGCCAATGCCCAGACCTTTACGCTGACCCAGCGTGTGGTACATCAGCCCCTGATGTTGGCCAATCTCTTCGCCATCAACGGTGATGATTTTGCCAGGCTGAGCCGGCAGGTAACGACCGAGAAACTCGCGGAACTTACGTTCGCCGATGAAGCAGATACCGGTTGAGTCTTTTTTCTTGGCCGTAATCAGACCGAGATCTTCGGCAATTTTACGCACCTGCGGTTTTTCCAGTTCGCCGACCGGGAACAGGCTTTGCGCGATTTGTTCATGACCGAGCGTGTAGAGGAAATAGCTCTGGTCTTTATTGCCATCGAGTCCACGCAGCAGGCGGCTTTTGCCGTCGACGTCGGCGCGGCGCACGTAGTGACCGGTGGCGATATAATCGGCACCTAAATCTTCGGCGGCAAACTCGAGGAAGGCTTTAAACTTGATTTCTTTATTGCACAGAATATCGGGGTTTGGCGTACGGCCCGCTTTGTACTCTTCAAGGAACAGTTCAAAGACGTTGTCCCAGTATTCTGCGGCAAAGTTGACGGTATGCAGTTCAATGCCGAGTTTGTCACAGACAGCCTGCGCATCCGCAAGATCGGCGGCCGCTGTGCAATATTCCTCGCCATCGTCCTCTTCCCAGTTCTTCATGAACAGGCCTTCTACCTGATAACCCTGTTGTTGCAACAGCCAGGCAGAAACGGAGGAATCGACACCGCCGGACATGCCGACGATCACTTTTTTTGGGCTTTCAGACATAGGAATACTCACGACATTGAACTTCAAGGCGGCATATTCTAGCACGCAGCCCCTTACTTGACACCCTCTGTAAACGGCCAGTTAAATTCGCCGATCATCGCCAGCGGGTAGCGCTGTCCGCTCTGATAGCAACGAATACTCTCCGCAACCAACGGCGAACGCAGATTTGGCGCTGAGAGAACCTCTTCTGCGCTGACCCAGCGGCAGCAATCTATATCGCTGTCATGAGGTTCAGTAGCGCACATATTGGCAAGCTCGATAGAAAACAGAAAACGTAAAAAGGGCGTTTTGTCCGGCGCAATCCATTGATGCATCCGGATGAAGTGTTGCGGCTGCGCTTTGATGCCCGTCTCTTCCCACAGTTCGCGAGCGGCGGCTTGCACCAGGGTTTCATCCGCTTCCAGATGTCCTGCAGGTTGATTCCACAGGGCTTTGCCATTGATTGTTTCCTCAACGACTAAGAACTTATCTTCTGCATGCACAATGCAGGCGACCGTGACGTGCGGTTTGAACATACCTGTTCCTTATTCAGTTAGTTGCATCCCGCCATTGACCGTTGGCGAGATTTTCCAGCGTGTAATCTCCCATGGCATAGCGGATGAGGCGCAGCGTCGGGAATCCAACATGCGCTGTCATACGACGAACCTGGCGGTTACGGCCTTCATATAAAGTAACTTTCAGCCAACGGGTGGGGATATTTTTCCGTTCCCGAATAGGCGGATTTCTCGGCCACAGCCAGGTGGGTTCCTCTACTATTTCAATACCTGCGGGTAGCGTGGGACCATCATTGAGCGTCACCCCGGTACGCAGCGCATCCAGCGCTTCTGCTGTCGGCTCGCCTTCGACCTGGACGTAATAGATTTTCCCCGTGCGCTTGCCGGGTTGCGTTAACCGCGCCTGCAGCGCGCCGTCATTGGTCAGCACCAAAAGTCCTTCGCTGTCCCGGTCGAGTCGGCCCGCAGCATAGATTCCCGGCACGGGAATAAAATCTTTTAACGTGCTTCTGCCCGCCTCGTCAGTAAATTGTGGCAAAACATCGTAGGGTTTATTGAACAAAACCACGCGTTTTGGCTGGTTTTCTTTACGCTGTTTGGTGACTTGTCGTGAGCTGAATCGCTCAACCCGGTGATTTCTAAAAGAAGTTTTTTGCATGGTATTTTCAGATTATATCAATTGCCGCATTATAGCCTAAGAACGAGTGTCTTTCATGGCGACGAACATTAGGGTAGTATTGACATGCTCATTACAAAACATTAACAAAAAATTGCTCTAACGCATTCGTGCAGCAGGACGCAAACGCACATGCAGCGCGATGACAGACGAGCAGAACCAGAAGCGCTCGAAGGAGAGGTGAATGGAAAGCAAAGTAGTTGTTCCGGCGGAAGGTAAGAAGATCACCCTGCAAAACGGCAAACTCAACGTTCCTGAAAATCCGATTATCCCGTTCATTGAAGGCGACGGTATCGGCGTTGATGTAACCCCACCGATGATCAAAGTTGTCGATGCTGCTGTCGAGAAAGCCTATAAAGGCGAGCGTAAAATCTCCTGGATGGAAATCTACACCGGCGAGAAATCCACTCAGGTTTATGGCCAGGACGTCTGGCTGCCTGCTGAAACCCTTGATCTGATTCGTGAATATCGTGTTGCCATCAAAGGCCCACTGACCACCCCAGTTGGCGGCGGTATTCGCTCTCTGAACGTTGCCCTGCGTCAGGAACTTGACCTGTATGTCTGCCTGCGCCCGGTGCGTTATTACCAGGGCACGCCTAGCCCGGTTAAGCACCCTGAACTGACCGACATGGTCATCTTCCGTGAAAACTCCGAAGATATCTACGCAGGTATCGAATGGAAAGCGGACTCTGCAGATGCCGAGAAAGTGATTAAATTCCTGCGCGAAGAGATGGGCGTGAAGAAAATCCGCTTCCCGGAGCATTGCGGTATTGGTATCAAACCGTGTTCTGAAGAAGGGACTAAACGTCTGGTCCGTGCGGCGATCGAATACGCCATCGCTAACGATCGTGATTCTGTTACCCTGGTACACAAAGGTAACATCATGAAATTCACCGAAGGCGCGTTCAAAGACTGGGGCTACCAGTTAGCGCGTGAAGAATTCGGTGGTGAACTGATCGACGGCGGTCCTTGGGTGAAAATCAAGAACCCGAAAACCGGCAAAGAGATCGTGGTTAAGGATGTTATCGCCGATGCGTTCCTGCAACAGATCCTGCTGCGTCCGGCTGAATATGATGTGATTGCCTGTATGAACCTGAACGGCGACTACATCTCCGATGCGCTGGCCGCACAGGTTGGTGGTATTGGTATCGCGCCGGGCGCGAACATCGGCGACGAATGTGCGCTGTTCGAAGCAACCCACGGTACTGCACCGAAGTATGCAGGTCAGGATAAAGTGAACCCAGGTTCCATTATTCTGTCCGCTGAAATGATGCTGCGCCACATGGGTTGGGTAGAAGCGGCTGACCTGATCGTTAAAGGTATGGAAGGCGCAATTAACGCCAAGACCGTAACCTATGACTTCGAACGTCTGATGGACGGCGCTAAGCTACTGAAATGTTCAGAGTTTGGTGACGCGATCATCGAAAACATGTAATCCACATTCTGGGTTGTATGAGAACGGGAGCCGATTGGTTCCCGTTTTTTTATGCCCTCGAAAATTCTTCCCCAAAACTTTCCCCAAAACTCTTCCCCAAAACCCCCTCGTTTTTACCCCGTTTTTACCCCAACAACGACCCAGCCTTTCCCTCGATCGTCGTTATATTTATCCGTCATTTTTCTGGTCTTGTGACCCAGTAGTTTCTGAGTATCCAGACCCTGTTCACGATACAGTCGCTCCGATAAAGAACGCTGTTCATGGAAAGTTGGGGGCGTACCGTTTTTCCACTCCAGGCCACTTTTGTCTCTGGCTTTTTTAAAAGTGGATGTCAGGCAGTTGCTCGACACTCGATCACCTCTATTGGCCTGGGATGTGGTGTGCCTGAAATGAACAAGATATTTACTGACAACCGCATCCCGACATTTTGAAATAACATCTCTGAGAGTGAGGCCCAGCACCTCGCATTTAAGATCTAATGGAATAGCCAGACGAGAACCTGTTTTTTCCTGCTCGATATGGAGCATGTCATCCCATACATCGGTGAACTTCATATTGCATATATCACCAAGACGCTGACCAGTGATTAGTGCTAATAACATGCCACACTGAAGATAAGGTTGCTGCTGTCCCGCCGTCTTATAAATAACGCTCCATTCTTCAAAGGAAAGACGCTGCCTTGTTATTCTGTTTCTCGGTTGCTTAGTGGCTTGCGCCGGATTGTATCCGGGGGCAACGTGTCCAGCATGTTGCGCCTCTTTAAAAACATCGATGAGCACCATTCTGACTACCTGAGCCATGCGATTGTGGCCTTCGGCTTTAATGGTATCCGTTATTTCTGCAATATCGAGGGCTGAAATATCCTTTAGATGTTGCAGGCCACAGTGTTCTCTGAATAAACGAACAGGCTTACCTTTTTGAAGAAAGGAGTTTGGTTTAAGCTCGTTATTTTTAAGCCTTTCCTCCTGAATGCCTATGTATTTATCGAGCCACTCAGTAACAGTAATCTCAGTGCGCCTGCCTTTCATCCGTGCCAGGCGATCATTCACGCTCAGGATCTGCCTAGTTCGCTGTTCAGCTATGATTATGTTAGCTTCTGTGGCGACTTGTTTAGCCTCGGATTCATCGGTTCCAAGGCTGTGAAAACGACCTGAAATAGGATGTTTATATTGCCAATATACCTTACCGGTGCGCTTATCCAACTTGCAGTACAGGTTAGGGATTGGTATTTTGTGAGTGCGTGGTCTAGCAGCCATCAGCAATTATCCGTTGTAATCTTGGGCTGGCCGAAGTCGGAATTTTCGGTTCTGCAAGCATCCCTACAAATCGAGCATTACGATCAACCATCCAGCAGCGACCAACCTTAATTGCTGGAGGAGCCATCATTTTTCCCTTTGCATATTTTTTCAATATGCGTTCACTTGGTGCTTGCTCTCCAAATTCCTCTTTTGCCCAGTCAAGTAAGGGGATCATTCGCGACATTATTTTCTCCATACAACCCGGCTGCACCCGGGCTTACAAAATTATAATTTACTGCTAGCTGGCATAGGTGGGACAGCATAGAGCGGTCCTGGCGCAACATCGTGACGACGCCATCGGATATCGCAGGTTCTTTCTTCACCTTCTTTGTGCCAGGCAACGACATCTGCCACTGGCTCGGCGTTCCTACCTGCCAACACCTCATCTACCACCTTCAACATATCAGCGAGAATGTAAGCTCTGTTCCCTCCGTTTGAGTACTGGGTATCATGCTGCAGGTGTTCGCGTATCTGGTGCAGGCGATCGAGTGATACAGGACCTTGCACCGGGTGGTTGTTAGTTGCCATGAGTTAGTCCTTCACAAAAATAATCCAGTGGGTTTTGTCGTTCTTCCCGGTACGCTGTCCAATTGCAGGTTTCACATCTGTAAGCGCCAGAATCTGGCTAACCGGGATCTGCGTCTCGTTCCATTTGAATATGAGCACGCCATGTGGCCGCAGTACGCGAAAAGCCTCTTTGAAACCGGCGCGTAAGTCAGAGCGCCACGTTTTTTTGTTCAGTCGCCCGTATTTTTTGCCCATCCAGGCAGACTGGCCAACGCGCTCGAGGTGCGGTGGGTCAAACACCACAACTGGAAAAGAAGAATCAGCGAACGGCAGTGAACGAAAGTCTGAAATCAGGTCGGGACTGATAACCAGGCGCCGACCGTCGCACAGCTCGTGCTCTTCGGCGCGAATATCAGTGAAAACGGCGCGGGTGTCCTGCTTGTTGAACCAGAACATGCGGGAGCCACAGCACATATCGAGAATGGAGTGCTCAACCATTCCAGGCCTCCAGCTCGTTCTGGATTTCCTCGTCGATCTCGTCATTGGTGGCGTCTTCGTTCAGATAGTCGCGCGCCTCTTTGAGATACTGTTCACGGCGTTCGTGGTACCAGGCAGAGAACTCCGGCGACCATCCTCGATTAGCCCCCTGAAAATCTACCATCGCATTATCCTCAGCCATACGTTCGACCATGCAATCAGCGGTGGTCAGGGCGCATTCCCGGATGTAACTGCGAAGGTGGTGCTTACGCCAGTACGGACCGTATTTTGAATCGCAGCAGCTTTTAAATTCGACAGTCCAGCGACGGATGCAACGTGCGTTCAGTGATTTACTCATTGTGTTGCTCCCTGTCTGGCTCTATTCAATAACTGGTTAAACATCATGGTTAGGCTGTTACTGCACCCAAACGGCATATCGTTAACACGGTATGTTGGAATGCCCTTGCGAACACCAGACTTCACGATCCGGCCGGTGCCATAGAGTTGCGATAATGCGCCAGCGACCGCGGGCGTCGTTTTGTTCATACCTTTGGCGATTTCACCGCTGGTGGTATTCGGATGAGCCTGGAGATATTCAAATACGGTCATGGCGTTTTACCTTTACGTTCCTGTTCCAGTTGCACCAGAGACTCTTTTAATGCTGCGAACGTAGCTTCCAGTCTGGTGGCTACTTCGCGCATAAGCGGTGCATGCTTTGGTGGCAATTCAGCAACGGAGGCAAAAGCCTCCGCAACGAGTTCTTTTACCTTCATGCGGCGCATTGGCGCAGCTCCACAAGTTCGTTAAAGCGATTCATGAACAGGCCATAGGCTTGACCAGGACGGAGGGGGATAACCTGAACGAGATCAGAGCAGGGAATACCTTCAAGAATTTGCCACTTCGAACCGTCATCTATTTCCAGATCACGGCGCTCGGTAGCTAACATGGTTAGATCGGCATATTTCACGACGGCAGCTTGCTCAAGCTGGATACCGAATTTAAAGCGGATAAGACCATCAATATAAGTTTCCATGCGCTGGTAGTCAGGCAGCAAGGCTTTGAGCGGGGCCGGAATATCCTGGCAATATGCCTCCGCAGCGTCGTGCATCAGCGCTTCAAAGGCGAACTCTGGCGGCACAATCTGGCTTACAAGCACAGAGTGCTGAGCCACGCTATAGAACTCTGGGAGATGCCCAGCGAATCGACAGATGTTGGAAAGAGCAGTCGCGATATCCTCAACATCGATATCGTCGATTGTGGCGGTCAGGTAGTTAAATTTTTTACCGGATAATGTCTGAATGTAGCTCATGGTTTTCTCCATATTGGCGCGCTGCACCGCGCAGATTTTGGTTGCAAGAATCCCTCGCCGGGTGGCGATAATTAATGGAATTACGCTTCAATAAATCCCCGCGGCGCCGGGGATTTAATGCAGAGCAATTAGGCTTTAAAGTTACCGATGAAAGTTTCCACTGATTCACCTTCGAACTTGCTGATCAGCAAATCGCGGAATTCGTTGGCGATCTCTTCTTCCTGGGCTTCAAGTTGGACGATGCGCAGAACAAAGCAGGGTTCATCGCTGGTCAGCAGGCTGTTACGCAAGCTAAAGCGGCGTTCGCCCAGACCTTCATACGGCACACATTTGAACTCGAACGCCACAGGCATTACGTCTTTGCTGCTTGCTTCAACGCTTTGCATCAGCGATTTTTTACCAGCGAAATCACCAGTTTCATGGTCTTGCTGTGTTGCTTGCTGAATAGTGATACGACGCACAGCCTGAGCAGCCTGGGAAATCTGCATCGTATTGCCATCAGCATCAAACGCCAGAAGGTAATCGCTCCAGTCTTCCAGCCATTCGGCGATTTGCTTTTGCTTCAGGCGTTGACCATCGATCTGCAGTAGCGCGCGGAACGGGGCGGTTTTCTTCAGGGTGATTGAAGCAACGTTATCGGCGTGACCGGGATTATCCAGGGTGCCGATGTTGAACACTGAACGAGCGGTCATGTTGTCAGCGTCAATAAAGCAACGAGCTGGCTCACTGTCGCTGGCGTAACCTTTAGAATAACGTGCGAAGTCATCAATACTGGTTGTGGTCATTGCACCACGAAAGCGGAAACGCTCCAGAGAAAAGCGCTCGAGGCTTTCAATGCCAGTACCCTCTGGCAGTAATGCGGTCGGGCAGGCCAGGCCATGAATATCATTCAGGTGATAACCGGAAAGAACCAGGTCTTTGACCTGCTTGAAGGTGCCGCTGTCTAACTGAGACATAAAAATTCCTTATTAACTGATGATCAAATTGGTATCAATGAGTTTGTTGTTGCGGATCATTGAGCCGCTTTAAGCTTTCCATCTACCGCGCCAGTGATCCCGAACAGCTGACCCTGATCTTCTTGCAGGATGGTGAGCTTCCCGCCTTTGTTGACCCACATCGGGGTTTCGGTTGTGTCCTCCTCGGAGGCTTTACCACGCGGTGTTGGGGTGCTGTAGTTCAGCTTGTGCTTGATCTTGACGCGCTTCTCTTCAACGGAATTACCCATGCGCTCAAAATCAAATGTGAGGACTACTTTGCCTTTGTTGCCGTTGTTCAGAACCCCAAGCGCGGTGGTATTAAGTGCTGCCGCGATTTTGTTCATGAACACGCCGGCATCCAGTTCGCCAAGAAAATCTGGCACTACGGTCATGCGGTCATTACTCATGGTTTTACCCTCGTTAAGGCGGCTGCCACCGCCGAACTTTCTCCATACACAACAGAGAAGGGCACCTGCATTGGTCGGCGGCTTGCAGATACCGCTTTCTTTTTACCCGGGTGGATTGGGTTATGAGCCCGTCGCCCGGTGATGCCCTTTTCTGTTGCGTAAAAAGGGCGGTACCGAGATAGAACATTATCTTCGTCCCCCTTGCATAAGGTTGAAGACCCTGGTACCGCCAAGACTACACACAGCAATACTGGAACTACGGTTATCACGGTCCTAAGCGTGATTTGGTTGTGGTTGCTGGTGCTGAACTCCAGCTCAGTGGCGCGGTGTTTCAATATCGTAACCGCCCGTTCCATCCGCGTTCGATCAGTCCGTATGTTCGCTTAGAACGTTTCGCCTGCTTATCTTTTCTCAACCGTTTGACGGTCAGCCCCGCCATTTACCACAACGAAGAGAGCACTGCCGGTGTTCGAATCGAACGAACCTTTTCCCTGCCCAACCCTCCCAACTGAATGGGACTGTCTGGAATCGAACCAGCACTTATGCCTTGCTCGTCAATGCTCTCGTCGTTGCGCCCTGAAAAAGGCTGGCGGTTACCGGACAAGTGGGAAAACACCGGGCCGCCAGAACAGGGAGTTACTTGTTATTGCTTTAGCCTGCTTTTAACCACATCAGGCGCGGTGGTAGGTATCTTCGGGCGGGGCGCTGGCGACCAACCAGCTACAACCCCTACGGTATTTACACTCCACGCCGTGGGTTAACGGCTCCGTATCGTGGCTGAGTTTCTGTTGCTGGTGGTCAAGCCAGCTTCGCAACCCCTCCCGAAGACACCTGTCAGCGAATCATCCGGTTATTCATACGCCACCGGCGGCTACTTCGTGGGCGTCCTGCCTGTTCGCTACTGATGAATGAAATCTAACTTAACTTAGCTTTTAGATCAAGAAAAAACACCAAACTATTCTTAGCTTGATGTTAAGAGGAAGGTTAGAGGTGGGTTAAAGCTCGTACTGAACGCCTTTGACAACTCCGATGATCAGGCAATTACCGTTTATTGAAATGTTTGGATAGCGTGGATTTAAGGGAACTAAGAACTTTTGAGGCCCATCGATGACTAGTTTTTTTACAGTAGCCTCGTTTGTCCCATCAAGTCTGGCTACGACTATCTTTCCATTAAGTGGCTCTGCATCAGGGTCCACTATGACTGTTGCCCCTTCAGGGATTGTCGGAAGACCATTAGGGTTTGTCATCGAATCACCTTTGACCTCCAATGCAAAGGAGCTATCACCAATCCTGAGTGATGTTTCTACCCACTTATCTACTTCACTGAAAACTTCTGCTGCTTTACATTCTGTAAACTGTCCAGCCTGAACCCAAGAGATCACCGGAATCCTTCGCATCTTGGTTATCAGATTTCCTTCGAATTCAGTGCCATAGAGTATGTAATCAATTGAAGTATTGAAATACTTTGCAAGTTTCGAAAGTGACTCACCGCCTGGCACATTAATGTCTTTTTCCCAATACCCAACCGCCACATCGCTAACACCACAGAACTTACCCAGTTCTTTCTGCGAAGTTTTGGTTACGCGCCTGAGAGCTTTGATACGCTGACCGACAGTTTCCATTTGAACACCATAAAAAATTAAAAGGCTAAGCAATCTTAGTTTTTATTGACCAAAGTTAGATTGGTTATTAATATCTAATCAAACTTAGCTGAGGAGGCATTATGACAACCGATGACATTGAAAACTACTTCGGCAGTACTGAGAAAGTTGCCGAATTTTTTGGAATCACAAGCGAGGCCGTTTACCAGTGGCGTAATAGAACTGGTCGCCTAATCCCGAAAGGACGTGCAGCAGAAGCAGCCTATCGGACTGGGGGGAAATTGGTTTTCCATCCCGACCTTTACGAAAAGCGTAGTGAAGCTTCAGTAAAACTCAAACCACAGGAAAAAGGAATAAACCGTGGGTAACGAACCTATTTGGAAAGTCGAACGTCAGCCAGCCTGGCTGGTGGTCGCGATTAAAAAGACGATTACCGATCTGCCTGGTGGCTACGCCGAAGCTGCGGAATGGTTGGGCGTGACAGAGAACGCATTGTTTAACCGCCTTCGTGTGGATGGGGATCAGATCTTCCCTATGGGATGGGCGATGGTGCTACAGAAAGCAGCCGGTGTTAGCTACATAGCAGATGCGTTTTCTCGTCAAACAGATAACGGTATTCATATCCCTGGCGCAGCACCAGAAACAGAGAACGAAGAAATTGGCTTAAAGCTGGCTGAGCTGGTGGGCAGGCTTGGGGATCTGGTCAACGCATACCGTCGATACATCGATGATGGTGTAGTTGATAAAGGGGAGTGGGACAGCCTGAATGAAATCGCCTACCAGTTCCGGGTAACGCTTATGACGTTCCTGAACCTGATTTCACGAGTTTATTGCCTTCCAGAAAAGAGTGACGCCCGCGAGTGTGCAGCTCCGGGCGCCTTGGCGAACAACTCTTCGAGTATGGAGAAATAATCCGCATGAGCAGTTTAACGGCTTTTAACCGTCTACCGCAACTCAGGATGATCCCGGTTTCGGGTACTCCGTTGTTTCGGTATGAGCGCAGATTATCAAACCGCTGGGTTCCGTGTAACCACAGTAGGGCGGTTTCAATTGTGGGGGTCTACAACCGGAGGGCAAAACGCCTGTGCGCGAACTTAACCGAAGGTTCAAAGATCACCGCGGAGTGCCTGTCCGTGTTATCCGCTGGGAGCCAGAAACACAGCGTGTTATCTACCTGCGTGATGGCTACCCGCACGAATGCTTCAGCCCACTTGAGCAGTTCCTACGGAAATTCAGGGAAATGAATAAATCGAGTAGTGTAAGCATTGAGAATCACTACCTAAATCAACCTGAAGGAAAAGACCATGACTGAAGCCGATATCGTATTTGATTACAAATTTAACAGCCCATTACATCGTTTAATCATGTTGTTTATCCAAGTAAGCGGAAGCGGTGATGGGGGTAAAGAAAAGCTTATTTCAGATAAGAGATTTACAGACATATGCTGTTGCAGCTCAGCAGATTTTATAAGCGCTATCAATTACCTGACCGAAAACGGCTTTCTTTTGAGAAAAAATTACGGGATGCAGTTCGGTGAGGCTACCAGCGGTTATGTCATTACTGTGCCGGATTGGTTAAGGAAGGAACCATGGGAACATTGATTCAGTTACTTGATCGTCCAATTGCTTACAACCCGGCTTTTGCCAAGCTGAGAGTTGGCAAAGTTAAAGCTGGCCCGGTTGCGGCTGTTTTTCTTTCGCAGATGGTCTACTGGCATAACCGTATGGATGGCGGCTGGATGTATAAGACCCAGGCAGATATTGCCAGCGAGACTGCATTAACCCGTGATGAACAGGAAACGGCTCGCAAACGTCTGATACAGCTTGGCGTTCTGGAAGAAGATCGCCGTGGTGTCCCAGCAACGATGCACTACCGCATTAATCCTGAACGCCTGGAAGCGCTGCTGCTTGAAACTACGCAGTCAGTGAAGAAGGCCGCACCTCAGAACAAAACCAGATTGCGGAACATCCAGAATGTGGAAATGCCGCAATCTGGATTGGTGCAGTCCCGCAAACTAGATTGCGGTGATTCCACAAACAAGGATGTGGAAACCCCGCAAACAAGTATGGGACAACCCAACGAACAAGCCTGCGGGGATCCCACAAACTTTCATACAGGAGATTACACAGAGAATACTCAGGAGAGTACACAGGATAAAAAAACTTATTGTCCGGTTGCGCAGCAACCCGACCCTGAAGTTGTGATTACCGACCAGGCAAAAAAGGTTTTAACCCATTTGAACCAGACCACCGGCTCAAGATTCCAGGTATGCAAAACCTCGCTTGAGCATATCCGCGCTAGGCTGCGAGAAGGTTTTACCCCTGAAGAGATGGTGATGGTCATCGACTACAGCAAAGAAAAATGGGGGGCTGATATCAAGATGGCTGAATACCTCCGCCCAACAACGCTGTTTATCCCGTCAAATTTTCCTGGCTACCTCCAGTCTGCAAATCGCTGGGATTCTGCTGGGCGTCCGGAACGTAAGGATTGGGGAAGGGCACGAAAGCATGACCCAATGAAATTCGGCCCGGTCGATACCAAAATCCCAGAGGGGTTCAGAGGGTGACGTTAAACAAATATTGCCAGGCGCTGGCGGTACTGCGTAGCCAACCAACCCATGAATTGAAAGAAGTTGGCGATCAGTGGCGGACACCGGATCTGCTTTTTTGGGGGATCAACGCGCAATTTGGTCCATTAGTTCTGGACCTGTTTGCAGACGACGACAACGCGAAGTGCCCGGCATGGTACACCGCCGAAGATAACGCGCTGACGCAGGACTGGTCTGAACGTCTGGCAGAACTGGGTGGCGCTGGCTATGGCAACCCACCGTATAGCCGTTCGCAGTACCACGAGAAACAGGCGATCACTGGTATGACGCACATCATGAAGTACGCAGCAGCCCAGCGCGAGAAGGGCGGTCGCTATGTATTCCTGATAAAAGCTGCGCCGAGTGAAACGTGGTGGCCGGAAGATGCCGATCACATTGTATTCATTCGCGGGCGCATTGGGTTCGATCTGCCTGTGTGGTTTGTACCTGCTGACGAAAAACAGAAACCCACCAGCGCGTTTTTTGCCGGTGCCATAGCTGTATTCGATAAGTCATGGCGTGGTGAGCGGTTCAGCTATATCAACCGCACAGAACTGGAGGAAAAAGGTCGGGCATTTATGGCGCTGGCTCAATTCGCTGTTGGAAAAGAGCCGACAATTGCAATGCGTGCACCCCAGGAGCCAGTCATACCATCGGAAACTGAGTCACGTATCTGGCCTCTCGAAGTTGGTCTGGTGTTTAACCAGGTGGAAGGCGTTGACGTATTGAGTGAGGCTCAGCAGAACAAGCTGAAAGCCAACATCAATCAACTCTGGTTGGAACGAACGGCCACCAGCGAAATCATTACTGCAGCCTCTGAACTTGTTCGCAATATGCGGGGAGAGGCCGCGTGAAACTGATCCTGCCTTTTCCTCCGAGCGTGAACACTTACTGGCGCGCCCCTAACAAGGGGCCGCTGGCCGGTCGTCACCTCATTAGCGCTGATGGCCGTAAATACCAAAGCGCTGCCTGCGTGGCGATCATTGAGCAATTACGACGTCTCCCGAAGCCATCGACTGAACTGGCAGCGGTAGAAATCACTCTGTACCCGCCGGATGCGCGCCGCCGGGATATCGATAATTACAACAAAGCCCTGTTTGACGCGCTGACGCATGCGGGTGTCTGGGAAGACGACAGCCAGATTAAGCGCATGCTGGTGGAATGGGGACCCGTAGTGCCGAAAGGTCGGGTAGAGATAACGATCAGCAGATATGAACCGGCGGGTGCAGCCGCCTGATATGGAGAAAAGTATGAGCCAATTAGCAACAACAGCATTAACCATGTCCAGCAGCGATATTGCTGAGCTGGTGGAATCACGACATGACCATGTTAAACGGTCCATTGAACGCCTGGCAGAGCGCGGTGTTATTGAACTCCCCCCAATGGGGGAAGTTAAAAATCACCTCAATCAGTCGGTATCGGTTTATCTGATAGGGAAGCGGGACAGTTATATCGTTGTCGCGCAGCTGTCGCCGGAGTTTACCGCGCGTCTGGTTGATCGCTGGCAGGAGCTTGAGCAGGCACAGCAGCAGACGATTCCTCAATCATTCTCTGAAGCCCTACGTCTTGCAGCTGACCTTGCAGAACAAAAACAGCAGTTGACTAACGAACTGGCTGCCGCGGCGCCGAAGGTAGCGTTTGTTGATCGGTACTGTACAGCCAGTGGGTCAATGTCATTCCGCCAGGTGGCAAAACTGCTTAAGGCCAAAGAGCCAGATCTGCGGTTATTCCTCCTTGAGAACGACATCATGTATCGCCTTGGCGGAACGATGACTCCACGGCATCAGCATATTGATGCGGGCCGTTTTGAAGTGAAAACCGGCACATCCGTAACCTCAAATCATGCATTCAGCCAGGCACGTTTCACGGCGAAAGGCGTGCGCTGGATTGGTGGACTGTGGGCAGAACACATTGCCAGGGGGCAGGTCGCGTGAGAGCTCTGCTTACCCCCGAGATCGCCCATCGTATGGGGATTGTGCTGTTCCGTCCCGGAGCGGAACTGATGCACCTCTTCATGCGTGGTCGCGTTCTGCTCGAGCCTGAACCAGAAGAAATGGCGTCATTCAGTACCGGGGCTGTTCCGGCAGCCATTCAGCCGCTGGCTGATGATCCGGTAATGCGTCAGGTCTTCGAGAATGAGAGGGTTATTCAGCGTGCCGGTGGGATTTCTTCCCTTGAGCAATGGTTGAGTAATCGGTTTGAATGCCAGTGGCCACATTCAACGTGGCACGACAAGAACTTCACAACAATGCGGCACCCACCAGGAAGCATTCGCCTGTGCTGGCATTGCGATCACACTTTGTCGGGGCAGCATACCGAACAGCTTGCAGGTATAGCGGCCGGAAACCTGGTATCCTGGATTCTGGAAGTCATTCGGCGTGATTCTGGTTTTCCCGAGTCGCATATCCTGACGCTTCCGGAACTGTGCTGGTGGATGGTCAGAAACGACCTGGCTGATGTTATTCCGGAAAGCGTTGCGCACAAGGGGCTACGCCTTCCGGATGAGAAGATCCGCTCGGTCATGAGGGAAAGCGACATTGTGCCTTCCGCTTCTGCAACCAGCCTCGTGCAGGAGAAGGCGAAGAAGATCCTCACGCTCTCTGTTGATCCGGAATCTCCAGAATCTTTCATGCTCAGGCCAAAGCGACGCCGCTGGATAAATGAGACTTACACCCGCTGGGTTAAAACACAACCCTGTGAGTGTTGCCGACGGCCAGCAGATGATCCGCACCATATCGTAGGGCACGGTATGGGGGGGACAGCAACAAAAGCCCATGACCTCTTCGTGATCCCTCTGTGCAGAGAGTGCCACGACGAGTTACACGCCGATGTACCTGCATTCGAGCAGAAGCATGGTACGCAGCTTGAGCTGCTACTGCGTTTTATGGATCGGGCGCTGGCGATCGGCGTAATTGCGAAAGCTTAAGTGTATGGAGAAAAGTAATGCGTGATATTCAAATGTTGCTCGAAAGATGGGGGGGGTGGGCTGCCAGTGACAGCTCTGGTGTGGACTATTCTCCTATTGCTGCAGGATTTAAGGGGCTGTTGCCGCAAACAGGTAGAGCCCGACCGTCATGTACTGACGATGATGCGCTGATCATCGAAGGGTGCCTGGCGCGATTGAAAAACCGAAAACCATATGAGCATTCACTTCTTGTTGCCCACTACCTATACGGAATATCTAAGAGGAAGATTGCGAAAGCGCGTAAAAAAGATGAGAAATTGATACGCATCGAGATACAGATGGCAGAAGGATTTATAGACGGATGTTTGGCTATGCTTGATATTCGACTTGACATGGATGATTGATTGTTAAAATCAAGACTGCCGGTTAGCCTTGAGGCCCGGCAGTATCTGGTAGTTGGCTCGAACGTGATGAGGCTTCAAGGATAGAGTCGCTGCCAATAGAAACGAGTATTTCAATTGTCTTGGCCTTTGCCTGCATCAGCCTGGCTTCAATTTCAGGGGTTAAATGCTCTGAGCTTAGCTGTTTTTCGATCTCAGCTAAATCTCGTTTACACTTCGCTCGTTTAGCTGCATCTTCTGGTGATTCAAACCCATGCCTAGAAATGAACCAATTCATCACGTAGGTAAGGACAGCAGCAACACCAGGCACAAGGGCATAAGCAACCGTCCTCCACACGCTGTTGGGGTCTGTAAGAACTGCACCAACTAAAACGCTAAGTATTGCTCCCCAACCACCAGTGGAAAGTGTCGCTTTTCCAGTACTTAAACCTTTACTTTGAGAACTCATTTTGGTTTTGAATTCTCCGAAATAGCCTCATCAATAAGGCTGGTAAGCATTTTGCCGTTTTTTCTTGGTACCTTAACTATGAGTGTTTTAGTTGTACCAGTATCTTCATCGTGATACCGGAACTCAAAGGTCCTGGTAGGAAACAATCGACGCCATAGCAAAGCAGATGCCGAATAGCAGAAACGACTAAAGGTAGGAATGATCATAATCACTCCTATCCAGAAGATCAGTTGTGCTATCTGCAAGTTTAATGCCACGTTAATCAAACCTCAGCAGGGCGTTTTCGCTTAACTTTGGTTATAGCATACTTGGTTGAAGCATTACGTGCAGTGAAAGTTTTTGTTGTTTTGAGGTCAACGACAAACAAATCTTCTTTGGTGAAACTAACGATACCATTTTGGACTTGATGTATAAAAAGTTGATCCTCAAACGAAACTGCATGTTCCTCTCCGAGGTACTCAATCCTCCAACCTTTTGTTCCTTCAAAGTTTATTTGGACGAATCTTACGTTTACTTCTTCCACTGATTCTTCTTTTTCCAGCAAAGTGCCCCTGGGAAGTGGTTTTATTTCCTCAGTTTCTTCACCTTCCAGGCGGACGACTTCGATACCGTCTTCATTCAGAACTTTGAACACTGCGCCTTCTTTCCCGTCTAAAGGTGCGCGCACAACGTTCACTAAAGCATTCCTAATTTCTGGATCAGTCACTAGCTTTGCTACAGAATCATGACAAACAATCTCTTCACCTTCGAGCTCAAGAACGGATTGGTTTGTACCTGCTCGTTTCGTGATGGAAATGACTTTCTTACTTCCCAACTGTCGAATTAACGATAATGCAGGTGCACCAATTGCTGCGCCGGCTAACCCTGTCAATCCGATCACTTTCGCAACATTGATTGCATGTGGGACAAGTTCCATCATCGTATAGGATACGCCGAGAGAGCCAGCCTCAGCCGGGTTTGTCACCATCAACTTCACAGTTTGTTGACCGTCGTTAAGCCGTTTATCGGCGGCTGAAATTAAATCAGCCATAGAACCTATGGAAATGCTAAGTGTTTTTGCATCAATTTTATGCTGTGCCAATTCAGTGTCTTCTGCATCATAGAAGATCTGAAAAGAAGTAGTATTGGTCACTATTTGCTCGCTATGGTTTGATTTTTTTCCATAAAATACCTGTTTTAATAATAAAAAACATTATTGCGGTCCGCAAAAAGTAATGTAACGTGTTAAGAGTGGTTACTTAGACGCGTACTTAACATCATTAAAAACCTCGCTACAGCGGGGTTTTGTCGTATTCAGGGCTGCCATTTGGCGGCCTTTTCTATTTCAGGCTCTGGGAATCACCCTTACTTTTACCTTTGCATAAGAGCCCAGAAGCCTGATCCTCCTTTCATCACACAGCGCCATCCGAAGAATCGGAGGTGAGAGACCATGAAAATGCACAACGACCCTCACTCCTGGACGGAGTTAATTGAGTTACTTCATAGCTGGTGGCGCGGTGATACGCCAATTGGCGCAGTTCTTTTATCGGTAGCGATGGCTGTACTGCGGATTGCATATGGTGGTGGCGGCTGGAAAAAGATGGCGCTGGAAGGGTTGATGTGTGGCGCTATGACGCTGACGGCTGTTTCCGCACTCGAGTATTTCAGCCTTCCACAGTCTCTTTCCATTGCTATTGGTGGCGCGCTGGGTTTCGTTGGCGTTGAGCAGGTGCGCTCAGTGGCCACACGCGTTTTCAATGTTCGCTTTGGTGGCGACGCCAAGTAAGGGATCCCCATGAACCAACAACAATTTCAGCAGGCGGCTGGTATCAGCGCCGGGCTTTCTGCACGCTGGTTTCCGCACATTGATGCTGCAATGAAAGAGTTTGGAATCACAGCAGTTACCGATCAGGCCATGTTCATTGCACAAGTTGGGCATGAATCTGCTGGTTTTACCTCGCTGGTCGAGAGCTTCAACTACTCGGTCGACGGGCTGAAGAAAACCTTTGGTAAACGCCTGACGCCTTATCAGTGTGAAATGCTGGGGCGTGTCGATGGTAAGCAGGTGGCCCACCAGCCGCAAATAGCCAATCTGGTTTATGGTGACCGCATGGGGAATAACAGCCAGGGTGACGGCTGGAAATATCGCGGTCGTGGCCTGCTTCAAATCACCGGCCGCGAGAACTACGCCAAATGCGGTGCGGCGCTGAAGCTGGATCTGATCAGCACACCTGAGTTGCTGACACAGGAGAAACATGCAGCCCGTTCTGCTGCATGGTATTTCACATTACGTGGTTGTCTGATGTATTCAGGTGATGTTGTCCGTGTAACGCAGATCATCAACGGTGGCCAGAATGGACTGGCTGACAGAAATAGTCGTTATAACAAAGCGCGGGCGGCGTTGCTGGTATGACAGCGGTCTTTGCTTTTGTTAAGGGGCGGTGGAAAACAATCATTGTTTTGCTGATGTTGGCTGGTGCATTTCTTGCCGGGAACATCTGGAGTGAGCGGGGCTGGCAAAAGAAGTGGGCTGACCGCAATAGCATGGAATCTTCACAGGAAGCGAACGCGCAGACTGCCGCACGCTGGATTGAACAAGGGCGCATAATTGCCCGTGATGAGGCTGTAAAAGATGCACAAGCACAAGCCGCAAAATCTGCTGCCACTGCTGCTGGTCTGTCTGCCACTGTTAGCCAGTTGCAGCAGCAAGCCAAAAAACTCGCCACCCGCCTGGACGCCGCAAAGCACACCGCAGATCTTGCCACTGCCGTCAGAAGCAAAACAGCCGGAGCCCATGCCAGAATGCTCGCCGACATGCTCGGACGCCTTGCAGAAGAAGCTCGATATTATGCTGAACGATCTGATGAAAGCCACAGGGCAGGAATGACATGTGAGCGTGTTTACGACTCGGTAAGAGAGTCGAATAACAAAAGGGTTGAATGATGAATGTCGAAAATCTGACCGAAGCATATTACATCAACAACGGGATAAAAGAGCTACAACGACAGAAAGGCATACTGGAAAGTGGTGATGGGCTTGGTGTGACAATTCAGTCCACCTATCAGGATAAAGCCTTTCTCGATGCTATTCGCCCGCATGCAGTGGCTGAACTTAATCGCCGAATTGAGGAAAAGAAAGCCGTGCTGGTTAGTCTTGGCATCTCATTCACTTAATGTGATGGGCATTACAGCAGGAGTTCAGTATTCCTGCTGTAGATTACGATAATTTAGAATTGAACCCCGAGCTTCTTACAGAGTCTGGTTAATAGTTCGCCAGTGTTGTAGTAGTCCTGCACCCCAATCGCAGCCCCACACGATGAGCACTGAATAAACATAACCCTATAACGGGACCCAGCTACAACAGTTTCCTTCATTTCAAACCTAGTTGAAGTACATTTAGGACATGTAGTTACAGCCATTAAAAGCTCCTCAAGAGGAAATCAGTCATTCCTCTATAGAATAATTCGCCAACGTCCCACCGCTGGCGGACTGAGAATTCAGATTATCCCCTTTCGTAAACTCATTCAATTGATATGGTTTTTGCGCATCGCACGCGCACATCAAAGAGAGTCTTTCAGTAGTGAGCTTGGGTAAACCGTTAACTCTTGGCGGTTTTACCGTGCGACAGGCTCACGTCTAAAAGGAAATATCCCATGAGTAACAAAATAATTACGCTATCTGGCGCTGCTGCAGATGTGTTGTATGCACTGTTTTTCCGCGGAGCATTGCTGTCTGGTGACCTGCCGTCTAAATCTGGTACCGCCGAACTTCGCGAGCTGGGTTTTGCCGAAACCCGCCACACCGCAACTGAATACCAGAAAGAAAATCACTTTACCTTTCTGACATCAGAAGGGCAGAAATTTGCCGTAGAACACCTGGTCAATACGCGTTTTGGTGAGCAGCAATATTGCGCTTCGATGACGCTTGGCGTTGAGATTGATATCTCTGCCGCACAGAAGGCAATCGGCGAGCTGGAACAGCGCATACACCGTAACACCCTCGCCTTCGAACATCTTCGCAATGGAGTGCCATTCATCAAGGACGCCACTATCGCCAATGGAGCTATCCGCGCAGCGGCAATCGAAACACATCAGCCGGTGACCAATATCTACAACATCAGCTTTGGTGTTCGCAGTGATGAACCGGTGCAGAACAAGGTAACCGTCAGTGCCGATAAGTTCGAAGTTAAACCTGGTGTTGATACCAATCTCGAAACGGTGCTCGAAAATGTGCTGAAAAACGCTGCTGAATGTGCGGCGCGTGATGTCGCAAAGCAGGTGGCAGCAGACAAGAAAGCGATGGATGAACTGGCAAAAACAATCCGCAAAGCTATTCACAATGAATGCCTGGCTGGTGGGATTATTTGGCAAAGATTCAACCGATAGGATGCAATTGATAATTATTATCAAAAGGTACTCCCGGAGGGGGACCCTGCCACGGGGCGGCTGGCTCGCGGAAAACGGCTAGTTTTTCGGATCTAAGGTCATCATCATCATTTGCGCAGGTTATTGATCTCATTAGAGGCGATTTCGTGCAGATGTCGAATCGTTTAAAAAGTGTTCACCATCATGGACCAGGAAATTGCCACTTTAAAACTGAACATCAACCAGCTGGCGGGGATCACTGGCGTACACCGTCAGACGGTTGCCGCCAGGCTGAAAAATATTGAACCGGCACCAGGTAGCAACAGCAAATTAAAGCTTTACCTGATCACCGACATTCTGACCGAACTGATGATCCCTACTGTGTCAGCCAATATCGATGACATGCCGCCATCGGACAGGCTTTCCCACTGGAAAGCTGAGAATGAGCGACTTAAGTTTGAGCAGGACACGGGGCAGCTCATTCCCGCCGATGAAGTTGCGCGCGAATTCTCATTGATGGCGAAAGCCGTCGTCATGGTACTTGAAACCCTCCCTGATGTACTTGAGCGTGACTGTGCATTAACGCCTGTTGCGGTTTCTCGCGTGCAGAGCGTTATCGATGACCTGCGCGATCAGATGGCGGAGAGGGTACAGGATGCTGAAGCAGAGGAGGAAGAGCCAGAGGAGGACTGATGGCAAAGCGGGCATCTGCCAGAGGCATCCGCCGCGATGTTTCTGGTATCTTACGTGCCCCGCGTCGAATGCAGGTGGCCGATGCGGTCAGTACTTATATGCGCGTGCCAATGGGGGCGGGTAACTCCGTTCCATGGGATCCGGATCTGGCACCTTACGTGATTGAACCGATGAACTGTCTGGCATCACGTGAATATGACGCGGTGGTGTTTGTTGGTCCGGCGCGAACCGGTAAAACCATTGGTCTGATTGATGGCTGGATTGTTTACAACGTTGTTTGTGATCCTGCTGATATGCTCCTGATTCAGATGACTGAGGAAAAGGCGCGCGAGCACTCCAAAAAGCGTCTTGATCGTACATTCCGTTGCAGCCCTGAAGTGAAATCCCGACTGAGCCCGAGGCGTAACGATAACAACGTATATGATCGCACGTTTCGTGCCGGGAACTACCTGAAAATCGGCTGGCCATCGGTCAATATTATGTCCTCATCGGACTATAAATGCGTGGCACTGACCGATTATGACCGTTTCCCGGAAGACATTGACGGGGAAGGTGACGCCTTTTCACTGGCATCAAAGCGAACCACAACGTTCATGTCATCAGGTATGACACTGGTTGAGAGTTCGCCGGGCCGCGATATACGTGACACAAAATGGCGCCGTAGCTCACCACATGAAGCACCTCCCTCAACGGGGATTCTGGCGCTGTACAACCGTGGTGATCGCCGTCGCCTTTACTGGCCGTGCCCACATTGCGGTGAATATTTCCAGCCTGAAATGGACAACATGACAGGTTATCACGATATCGCAGACCCTGTTCAGGCCAGCGAGAAAGCGAGTCTTCAATGCCCTGCCTGTAAAGATCACATCACGCCGGATATGAAGCGTTCGCTGAATATGAAAGGCGTGTGGCTACGCGATGGGCAAACCATCGGCAGCGATGGTGTTATCACTGGAGAAGGGCGCCGCTCGCGCATTGCCTCCTTCTGGATGGAAGGACCCGCCGCCGCGTACCAGACCTGGGCGCAGCTCATCTATAAATTTCTTACTGCCGAGCAGGACTATCAGGCCACCGGCAGCGAGGAAGCGCTGAAGACGGTAATCAACACAGACTTTGGGCGTCCGTACCTTCCCCGATCCAGCATGGAGCAGCGTAAAAGTGAATTGCTTGAGCAGCGTGCAGAGGATGTACCAAAACGCTCTGTTCCGGACGGGGTTTGTTTTCTTATGGCGACCGTCGACGTTCAGGCGGGGCGCAACCGGCGTTTTGTTGTTCAGATTACTGGTTACGGCAGCATGGGAGAGCGCTGGCTGGTGGACCGCTACAACATCCGGCAGTCGATGCGCCATGACGCCAATGGTGAGAGCCAGCAGATTGACCCGGCAAGCTATCCGGAAGACTGGGATTTATTGCTGACCGATGCGTTTAACAAAGCCTGGCCATTGGCATCGGATCCGACCCGGTGTATGCGGCTGATGGCGATGGCCGTTGACTCCGGCGGTGAGGATGGTGTGACCGACAACGCTTATAAATTCTGGCGTAAGTGCCGTCGGGAGGGACTAGGAAAACAGGTTTATCTGTTCAAAGGCGACAGTGTCCGCCGGTCAAAACTCATCTCCAGAACCTTTCCTGATAATACCGGACGCTCAAGTCGACGAGCACAGGCTTCTGGTGATGTCCCGCTTTACCTGCTCCAGACCGATGCTCTGAAAGACAGGGTGAACAACGCTTTGTGGCGTGATTCACCTGGCCCTGGCTATGTGCATTTCCCTGACTGGCTCGGCAGCTGGTTTTACGATGAACTGACCTATGAGGAGCGTTCGACCGATGGTAAATGGAGTAAGCCGGGACGTGGTGCAAATGAAGCATTTGACCTGCTGGTCTACGCTGATGCGCTCGCCATCCTCCACGGCTACGAGAAAATCAAATGGCCCGCTGCTCCTGAGTGGGCGAGGCGGGAAACCTGGCTGGAGAACGCGCCGCCGGAAGCTGGCGAAGCGTCATCCCAGGCACCAGAACCAGTACCCGCCAAAAAACGGAAGCGGAAAAAGCCCGTAACCGATGATGCTAACCCTTGGAGTACTTCAGGAGGATGGTTGTGAACCGTGTTGATATTGAAGCCATGATCCAGCGTTATACCGAAGCCGAAATGGCGGTGTTGGATGGCAAAACTATCCGTTTCAATGGGCAGGAAATGACGATGGAGAACCTGTCGGAAATCCGTAAAGGGCGGCAGGAGTGGGAGCGTCGTCTCTCATCTCTTATTTCTCATCGCCGAGGGCGACCCGGTTACCGACTGGCGAGGTTTAAATGAGCCTTTTAGATGATGCGATTGGTGTCTTTTCGCCTGGCTGGAAAGCTGCCCGTCTGCAGGCGCGCGCGAAAATCAGGGCATATGAAGCCGTTACCCCGACCAGAACGCACAAAGGGCGCCGTGAAAACCGTTCGGCAGATCAGCTCAGCAAAATGGGGGCTGTATCACTGCGGGAGCAGGCCCGGTGGCTCGATAACAACCATGATCTGGTGATTGGGGTGTTCGATAAGCTTGAAGAACGGGTGGTGGGTAAAGCCGGAATTATTGTTGAACCCCATCCCAAACTGATGAACGGTCAAATCGCCAAAAAGCTGGCCGATCAGATCCGTAATAAATGGGCAGAATGGTCTGTCAGGCCAGATGTCACAAACCAGTTTACCCGTCCGATGCTTGAGCGCCTGATGTTGCGTACCTGGCTGCGGGATGGCGAAGTGTTTGCCCAGCTTGTCAGTGGAACCGGGAATGGTCTTACGCCAGCAGCCGGTATTCCTTTCTGGCTTGAAGCGCTTGAACCCGATTTTATTCCCATGAATAGCGATGCTGCCAGCCAGCTTAATCAGGGAGTATTTGTCGACAACTGGGGCAGACCAAGGAAATATCAGGTTTATAAAAGCCTGCCCGTTTCAGGCCGTCAGCTTGATACCAAAGAAGTGGATGCGGAAAACATGCTGCATCTTAAATTTGTCCGCCGTCTGCACCAGACCCGGGGCGTATCGATGCTGTCTGGCGTACTGATGCGCCTCAGCGCACTCAAAGAATATGAAGACGCCGAGCTCACCGCCGCACGTATTGCTGCCGCGCTGGGCATGTACATCAAAAAGGGGGACGGGCAAAGCTTCGAAGAGAGTAACAGTTCTTCCGACGATGATGATCGGGAAGTGATGATTCAGCCAGGCATCATTTATGACGATCTTAAGCCTGGTGAAGATATCGGCATGGTGAAATCTGACCGACCCAATCCTAACCTTGAAACCTTCCGTAATGGGCAACTTCGCGCTGTCGCAGCCGGCAGTCGACTCAGCTTTTCAAGCACAGCCAGAAACTACAACGGCACCTATAGCGCGCAGCGGCAGGAACTGGTGGAATCAACAGACGGTTATCTCATTTTGCAGGACTGGTTTATTGGCGCGGTGACCCGGCCAATGTACCGCGCCTGGCTGAAAATGGCGGTGGCCGCCGGCGAGATTAAATTGCCCCGCGGTCTGGATATGGAGTCGCTGTACTCGGCAGTTTATTCCGGCCCTGTTATGCCGTGGATCGATCCGGTTAAAGAGGCCAACGCCTGGAAGTTACAGATCCGGGGCGGAGCGGCAACGGAATCCGACTGGGTCCGCGCCAGCGGACGTAACCCGAACGATGTGAAGGCGCGACGGAAGGCAGAAATCGACGAAAACAAAGAGATGGGGCTGGTGTTTGACACTGACCCTGCCAATGACAAAGGAGGCACAAGTGCCGAAGCCAAAGAACCGGGCGCATCACCGTCCGAAAGCCAGCGCAAAAAGTAATTCCTGGTTCCGTATGCAGGCCAGCGCCGACAACGAAGCGGATATTTATATCTACGACGAGATCGGCTACTGGGGGGTGACGGCGCGCCAGTTTGTGAATGACCTGAAGGCGCTGGGCGACATTACCCATATCAACCTTCATATCAATTCGCCCGGTGGTGATGTCTTTGATGGCATCGCCATTTTTAATGCCCTGAAGCATCACGGCGCAGCGATCACCGTTCACATCGATGGTCTGGCAGCTTCAATGGCTTCGGTGATTGCGATGGTTGGCAACCCGGTCATTATGCCGGAAAACACCATGATGATGATCCACAAACCATGGGGATTCGCAGGTGGTGATGCCAACGATATGCGGGATTATGCCGATCTGCTGGATAAGGTTGAGTCTGTCCTGATCCCGGCGTACGCGGAGAAAACAGGAAAAACGACCGAGGAAATCGCCGCCATGCTGGACGATGAAACCTGGATGGATGGTAAAGAATGCCTGGCGCATGGCTTTGCCGATCAGGTCACTACATCTCTGCAGGCGATGGCCTGTATTCAATCAAAACGTATCGAGGACTTTGAAAAGATGCCAAACAGCATTCGTAACATGATCACCCCGCCGCGCAATACTACCCAGCGCGAACCGCAGCAACCGCAACCACAGATGGCGACAACGACGATCCCTGCGCCAGCGTCAACTTCTGATGAAGCCACTATCCGTGCACAGGTGCTTGCCGAGCAAAAGAACCGTGTTACCGCGATTAACGATCTCTTTGCGATGTTCGGCGGCAAGCATCATGAGTTGCAGAATAAATGCATCGCGGATCCGGAATGCACCGTTGCACAGGCTAAAGATGAACTGCTGGCAGCGCTGGGCAAAAATGCAACCCCGTCGAATAAAACCACGGATGCGCATATTTACGCCGGGAACGGTAACTTTGTTGGCGATGGAGTTCGCCAGGCACTGATGGCGCGCGCGGGCTTTGAGAGCCTGGAGCGTGACAACGTCTATAACGGCATGACGCTGCGCGAATATGCCCGTATGGCGTTGACCGAGCGCGGCATCGGCGTTTCCAGCTATAACCCGATGCAGATGGTCGGTATGGCACTGACGCACAGCACGTCTGACTTCGGCAATATCCTGCTCGACGTTGCTAATAAAGCGTTGCTTCAGGGCTGGGAGGAAGCGGCAGAAACTTTTGAGCAGTGGACCAAGAAAGGCCAGTTGTCTGACTTTAAAACGGCGCATCGTGTCGGTCTGGGTGGTTTCTCCTCCCTGCGCCAGGTACGCGAGGGGGCTGAATATAAGTATGTGACCACCAAAGATAAAGGTGAAAGCATCGCGCTGGCCACCTACGGTGAAATCTTCTCTATTACCCGTCAGGTTATCATCAACGACGATCTGAATCAGTTAACCGATGTACCTATGAAGATGGGGCGCGCGGCAAAAGGGACGATTGGCGATCTGGTATATGCCGTTCTTACCGAAAACGCGAAATTGGCTGATGGCAAGCCGCTGTTCCATGCTGATCACGGCAATATTTCCGCAGGCGCGATTTCTGTAGCCAGCCTTGATGAAGCGCGCAAGATGATGCGCCTTCAGAAAGAGGGAGAGCGTCCCCTGAATATTCGCCCGGCATTCATGCTGGTGCCAGTCGCCCTCGAAACCCTGGCAAACCAGACGATCAAGTCTGCCAGTGTGAAAGGGGCAGATATCAACGCCGGTATCATGAACCCAATTCAGAACTTTGCTGAAGTTATCGCGGAGCCGCGTCTTGACGCTAAAGACACCAGTGCCTGGTATCTGGCCGCCGCTAAGGGCACGGACACCATCGAAGTGGCTTACCTGAACGGCGTTGATACTCCGTATATCGATCAGCAGGAAGGCTTCACGACCGATGGTATTGCGACCAAGGTGCGCATCGATGCTGGTGTTTCCCCTCTGGATTATCGTGGACTGGCGAAATCTACCGGGAAATAATTCCTTCCACCCAAGCAGCACATCACAGCCCATCAGGGCTTTTTTTGTATCTGAATTCGGCCCCAACAGGGGCTGGATGGAGACTGAATTTATGGCGAATAATTTTGTACAGCATGGCAAAACTATTGAGATTGCTAACACGGGCAGCGTTGCGATCCTGAGTGGTTCGCCGGTGCTGGTGGGGAAAGTCGTGGCGATTGCCATTACTGATATTCCGGCAGGCCAGGCGGGGGACGGTTTTGCCGAAGGGGTTTTCCTGCTGCCCAAGCTGACTACCGATGCGATCACCATCGGTGAGCAGGTTCATATCAAAGATGGCAAAGTGCAGAACGACGCGACAGGTGCCGAGCTGGCCGGGGTAGCCTGGGAAGATGCTGCTGCCAGTTCCGCAATTGTAGCTGTGAAAATCAATGCCTAATCCCTTTGACAGACTTGTCAGCCGCATGGATGCGGTCACGGTAAACAAAATGGGCAAGCCAGCGACCATCAACGGGGAGCCCATGATTGTTATTCCGGCTGAGTTTCTGGAAGAAATGGGGCCTTTGAGCGGAACAGGGCGGTCACTGGTGGTGTTTACTGCAGGATACAGGCCGCGCCGTAATGACGTGGTGATTTTTGAAGGGGAGGAATTTCATCTTACCCGCCACGAACGCTTTAACAGCAAGCCACGCATCTTTATCGAATAAGCAGGGGGGAATATGTCGATTAAGGGGCTGGAGCAGGCCATTGCTAACCTGAACAGCATCAGTAAAAAAGCTGTACCGCGCGCTTCCGCCCAGACGGTGAATCGTATCGCCACACAGGCGGTCAATCGCAGTGTGTCCGCTGTCGCGAAATCAACCCGCGTCCCCCGAAAACTGGTCAGGCAGCGTGCGCGGGTACGCCGGGCAACGGTGGCGAAGCCGCGCGCTCTGATTCGCATAAACCGCGGTAATCTTCCTGCTATCAAACTGGGACCATCCAGCATGCGTCTGTCCCGGCGTAAACGGGATAAGTCTGGTACGAACAGTGAGCTACGTGTAGGGCGTTTCCGTTTCCCAGGGGCCTTTATTCAGCAACTGGCAAACGGCCGCTGGCATATTTTGCGGCGTACCACGAAGAGCCGGTATCCAATTGAAGTGGTCAGTATTCCCCTGGCCATTCCCCTGACCGAGACATTCCGGGCTGAAGTGCCAAAACTTATGGACGAACGTATGCCGCAAATTATGCGACAAAACCTGTCTAACCAACTGAGGTTGATCCTTAAACGATGAAAAACAGTGATATCCGCAAAGCCGTACTAACCGCGCTCCAGCGCAATATCTCAGATGCAGTGACATGGTTCGACGGTCGTCCTGGGTTTCTGGATGAGCAGGATCTTCCGGCGGTAGCGGTTTACCTTTCTGACGCCCGGGCCTCGGATGAAAGTGTTGATGAAGATATGTGGACAGCCGTGCTGCATGTTGAGGTGTTTCTGAAAGCCACGGCTACAGACAGTGCTCTGGATTCCTGGATGGAGGACCGCATCTATCCGGCAATGGCTGATGTTCCCGAACTGGCAAATCTTCTCGAATTGATGGCGGCTCAGGGATATGACTATCAGCGCGATGAAGAGGCCATGACGTGGGGATCTGCCGACCTCAGTTACTCCATCAGCTACATTATGTGAGGACGTAATGACTACACCAAACCCACTGGCGCCAGTAAAGGGTGCCACCACCACGCTCTGGATTTATTCCGGATCGGGTAACCCGTTCGCCAACCCGGTATCGGATGTTGACTGGACGCGGCTGGCAAAGATTAAAGACCTGCAGCCCGGCGAACTGACTGCCGAATCAAACGACGATACCTACCTGGACGACGATGATGCCGACTGGACTGCTACCTCGCAGGGGCAGAAATCGGCGGGGGAGGCCAGTTTTACGCTGGCCTGGAAACCTGCCGAGAGCGGGCAGCAGGATCTGGTTCGCTGGTTTGATGACGGTACCGTACTGGCGTACAAAATCAAATACCCGAATGGCGCCATCGATGTGTTCCGTGGCTGGGTGAGCAGCCTGGGTAAAACGGTGACGGCAAAAGACACCATTACCCGTTCTGTCAAAATCAGCAACAACGGCAAACCAGGCCTTGCGGAAGACACTGCTGTTGCAGTGATCGACGTAACCGGCGTCAGCCTGGATAAAGCGACCACCACCGTTGCAGTTGCTGCCACCACCACGCTGAATGTCACCGTGGCGCCAGCCAGCGCGAGCGATCCATCTTTCCGGGCCACCACCACGGATGCAGGTAAAGCCACGGTGGCTGTCGCCGGTACGGTGCTGACGGTCACCGGTATTGCCGCCGGAACCGCTGACATTATCGTAATGACCAACGACGGGCTGTTTGTTGCGACCTGTAAAGTCACCGTTTCCTGACCTCCGGGGCTGTGGCCCCGCTTTCTGGAGTAACCCATGTTTTTAAAAAGTGAACCGTTCGAACGTAACGGTAATACAGTCACGCTCTACGAACTGTCGGCACTGCAGCGTATTGAGCATCTTGAACACCTGAAGGCGCTGGAAAGTATCACCGATGCCGACATGCAGGCGGCGATGGATATGACGATTAAATCCGGCGCACTGCTGGTGGCCATGTCGTTATGGCATGGCCACCCCCTGAAAGGGACGCACAAAACGCCGAAAGAAGATGTTGAGCAGATCCAGAATGAGGTGCTGATGACCTGGCCACTGGAGATTGTTTCCGCAGCAGAGTACAGCGTGAAGCTGTTATCCGGCATGGTGCCGCTGCAGGAAGCGGATGATCCAGAGGATATCGCTGTGACTGAGCCGGTCAGTCTGGAAAAGTCCTCGCCAGCGAGCTGACATTCGTCCTGAAACTGGCGCGTGAATTTCGCCGCCCGGACTGGCGCGCCATGCTTGCTGGTATGTCGTCAACGGAATACGCCGACTGGCGAACGTTCTACCAGGACAATTTTTTTAATGATGCGCAACTGGATGCACATTTTTCCTCGCTGATGCATATCGTCATTACCGCGCTTGACCCCAAAACCACATCAACCCCTGCCAGCTTCAGCCTGCTTTCACCTTCTGCGGAGGATATTGCCGATGATGAACCTGGTGACGCTGTGTTGATGGCAAAGGCCGAGGGCATTTCAGGAGGTGTTCGCTATGGCCCAGACGGCAGTGGGTGACCTGGTCGTTAACCTTGACGTTAATTCGTCAAAGTTCAACGAGCAGATGGAGTATGTAAAACGGCAGTTTAAGCAGACGGGTGACGCAGCGAATGACTCAGCGCTGAAGGTCCAGCAGTCATTTACCCGTCAGGAGAGCGCCGCGAAGAAGGTCGGTATTTCTGTAGGGCAGTACAACGCGGCGATGCGTATGCTGCCTGCGCAGTTTACGGATATCGCCACTCAACTGGCCGGTGGGCAGAGCCCATGGCTCATCCTGCTGCAGCAGGGCGGGCAGGTGAAAGACTCCTTCGGCGGTATTATGCCGACCTTCAGGGCGCTGCTGGGCACCATATCGCCGGTGATGGTGGGGGTTGGCGCGCTGGCAGCCGCTACCGGCGCGATGGTTTACGCCTGGTATCAGGGCTCGTCCACGCTGTCTGATTTCAACAAAACGCTGGTCCTGTCCGGTAACACTGCCGGGCTGACCTCAAACCGCATGCTGGTGCTGGCGAAATCCGGCGAGCAGGCGGGACTCACGTTTAACCAGACCAGCGGCGCGTTGACGGAGCTGGTCAACGCCGGAGTGCGTGCCGGTGCCAGGTTCGATGAGATGAGTCAGGCGGTAGCGAAATTTACCGATGCGTCGGGTGTGCCGGTCGATAAGGTGGCGGCGGCATTCGGCAAACTGACGAACGATCCGACCTCTGGTCTGATTGCCATGGCGCAGCAGTTCCACAACGTTACCGCGGAACAGATTGCTTATGTGGCGCAACTGCAACGCGCCGGTGATGAAGCAGGGGCGCTGCAGGCGGCTAATGATGCGGCGACGAACGGTTTTCGTGAGCAGACAAAGAGCCTGCGCGAAAATATGGGGTCGATTGAGTCTGCTGCCGACAGCCTGAAGCGCGCCTTTAAATCGATGTGGGATGCGGCACTCGATATCGGGCGGCCTGACACCACGCAGGAGATGGTTGCCAAAGCTGAAGCGGCCTTTAAGCGGGCGGATGAAATCTGGAATCTGCGTAAAGGTGATGGTTATGTCAATGATGATGCGCGCGCCAGCTACTGGAACGATCGGGAATCTGCACGACTTGCACTGGAAATGGCGCAACAGCAGGCCAGTGTGGCAAAGGCAACTGAGGATAACGCAGCCCGCGAGGCGGTGATTGAATCTGACCGCCAGAAGTATGCCGCACAGGCGCAGTCGAATTATGCAAAGACGCAGACTGCGCTGGAGAAGTACACGGCCCGTCAGAATGAACTGAACAAGGCGCTGAAAGACGGACGGATCCTCCAGGCTGACTACAACATCAATCTGGAAGCTGCGAAAAAAGAATACGACGACTCGCTGAAGAAACCCAAAGCCCCTTCAGCGGTAAAAACACCTGCAGGTGTAAAAAGTGTCGATACTGCCAGCGCACAGACGCTGGAGCTGGAGGCGCAGTTACGCACTCTGCAGGAGCATAAGAGCATCACGGATACCATCAGCCAGCAGCGGCAGGAATTGTGGAAACAACAATCCCGCTTTTCGGTGCTGGAAGAAGCCGCCAAAAAACGCGCGTTGACCGCCGATGAAAAATCGGTGCTGGCGAATAAAGACGAGGTACTGGCGCGGGCCGAAGTGAATGCCCGGCTTGGCGATCAGATTGTTGCCCAGGAGCGGTTAAACCGCCTTCAGGACAGCTCGCAGAAGTACGTTACCCAGATCGGGGAGAAAACCAGAGCGCTGGTGGCCGGGGGCAGCATGAGCAGTCGCGGCTCGCAGCGGCAAAACGAAGAGGCACAGCTGCGGCAGGGCTGGATGAATGCCGGCGGTACGGACACCGATCAGGATTATCAGAACGAACTGGACGCACTGAAGAAATATTATGCTGCACAGGACGAGCTCCGTGGTAACTGGCAGGCTGGGGCGAAATCAGCGTGGGCTGACTATGCCGATTCAGCAGCTGATGCCTATGGTTCGATGAAGTCCGCTGCTTCAGCCACATTCGATGGTATCAGCCAGAATATGGCCGATATGCTGACGACAGGGAAAGCAAACTGGGCAGATTTCACCCGTTCCACGTTGTCGATGCTGACGCAGATCCTGATGAAGCAGGCCATGGCCGGCCTGGTCAGTTCCGCCACGTCAGCGCTGGGTTTCGCTGGCGGTGGTTATACCGGATCCGGCGGTAAGTATGAGCCTGCAGGTGTGGTGCACCGTGGAGAGTTTGTCTTTACGCAGGAAGCCACCAACCGAATAGGTGTCGGCAACCTTTATCGCATGATGCGCGGCTATGCGACTGGTGGTCTGGTCGGGGGGAGTGGCGGTGGCGTTGCTTCTCCTTTTGGTGTCAGCGTGTATGCACCGGTTTCGGTTACAACAGGCCAGGGGGATTCCGGTCAGCAGAAAGGAAACGGCGATGCGCTGGGGAAAGCTTATCAGCAGGTGATCAACAATTCCATCAGAGAAGGTATCACCAGAGAGGTCCGACCCGGAGGCATTATCTGGAATGCAACAAAACAGAGGTAAGCAATGGCGATTGAGCATTTTGCGTGGCGGATTAAAGCATCCAGCCAGCCGACCCTGAAAAGTAAGGATACCGTCCGTACGGCGCAGTTTGGTGATGGCTATAAGCAGGTGTCAGGTGCCGGGCTGAATGATGAAACGCTCAGTTATGAGTTTTCATTTACCGGCGAACCGCAAACCGTCCGGGATATTTATGCTTTCCTGCGGCGCCATAAGACGAAATCATTTTCCTTTACCCCGCCAGGCGGTGATCTTGCGCTGTGGCGCGTTGAGGCAGAGAGCCTGCAGCGCATCACCAAAAGTAAAACGGTGGAAACCGTATCAGCCACCTTTGAACAGGCGTTTGCACCATGAGCTTAAATAGTGATTATCAGAAACTTGAGCCGGGCAATGTTGTCCGGCTTTTTGATGTCGATGGCACCGCATTTGGTGTTTCCGACGTTCTCCGCTTCCACGCCCACAATATTGCCCACACTGCCGATGAAATCGCCGCTGCTGGTGGAGATGAAAATAAGCTACCGGCGAAATCGATCTGGTGGCAGGGGCATGAATATAGAGCCTGGCCCTGCCAGATCGAGGGTATTGAGACGGCGACCGACGGGACCAGCGCGCAGCCGACGCTGTCGGTCGCTAACCTGGACAGTTCCATTACGGCGCTGTGTCTTGCTTATGATGACCTGCTGCAGGCAAAGGTCACGATTCATGACACGCTGACGCAGTATCTGGATGCGAAAAATTATCCGGAGGGCAACCCGTCTGCGGATCCTCAGCAGGAAAAGCTGAAGGTGTTTTATATAGACGCCAAGAGCACTGAAACCAACGAAGTGGTGGCGTTTACGTTGTCCAGCCCGATGGATCTGCAGGGTCTGATGATCCCGACACGCCAGCTACATTCGCTTTGTACCTGGTGTATCCGTAACAAATACCGCTCCGGTGATGGATGCGACTATGCCGGGACGCGTTATTTCGACAAGCACAACAACCCGGTTGATGATCCCTCGCTGGATGAATGCTCGGGCACACTGACGGCGTGCAAACTTCGCTTCGGCGACGGAAACGAGCTGCCGTTTGGTGGTTTTCCGGGCACTTCCCTTATCAGGAGCTGATATGCGACAGAAAATTATCGATGCCATCATGGCGCATGCCGCCGCCGAATACCCGCGGGAGTGCTGTGGTGTGGTGGTGCAAAAAAGCAGGGTGCAGCGGTACATTCCCTGCCGCAATCTGGCAACCGATCCGACAGAGCATTTCCACCTGTCGCCGGAGGATTACGCTGCTGCTGAAGACAGGGGAACAGTGATTGCCATTGTCCACAGCCACCCGGATGCCACGACGCAGCCAAGTGAACTGGATAAGGCACAGTGCGACGCTACACTGCTTCCGTGGCATATCGTCAGCTGGCCAGAAGGGGATTTACGCACCATTCAGCCGCGGGGCGAGTTGCCGCTGCTGGAACGACCGTTTGTTCTTGGTCATTTTGACTGCTGGGGACTGGTAATGAGTTACTTCCGGCAGACGCATGCTATTGAACTGAAGGACTATCGCGTCGATTACCCCTGGTGGGAAGACAGTTACCCCGAAAACTTCTACCACGATTGCTGGTATGAATGCGGATTCCGTGAATTCAGTGGCGTACCGCAGCCTGGTGATATGGTGATCATGCAGGTCCAGGCCAATAAGTGGAATCACGCGGGAATTCTGCTGGAAGGTAACATGCTGTTGCATCACCTGTATGGGCACCTCAGCCAGCGTGTGCCATACGGCGGCTACTGGCAAGAAAGAACAATGAAGATTCTAAGGTATCGTGATTTCGCAAGTTAAAAAGCTGTATAGCGCATTGATTTATGAATGTTTGGTGTTGTCTTCTATTCATTCAAGATGGTTTAATTACCTCGTTGCATGTTAACAAGGGAAAGACATGAAAAACCATCTACTTGCACTGGCTTTATTATTTTTTTCTTCATTATCAATGGCATATGATAGCGTCAAAGGGTATGGAAACACTTCTTGGGGGATGAGCCCAGAAGCGGTAATTGGTGCTGAAAATGGTAAGGTTCATAAAATCACTCCCCCATTGGAATACTATGAAACATTAGGACTCGTTGGAGTTGATAAAGTTGAAATCGGTGGTGGGAATTTCAAAGTCGTATATCAATTTAAGGAAAGTAAGCTTGTACAGGTTATAGTGCAGTCTATCGATAATAAATTTGTAAATATCAATAAAGGGTTATTTCAATCTGTTGATTCACTTTTGACACAAAAATATGGCACCCCTATTTATAAAGAGCCATATAAAGAGATAGTTTGGAATGTTTCTGGTATGAACGTAAATCTTAGCCATACTATTATTGACGGTATATCTAATTTTGTTACTGTTACGTATAGACCAGAGTCAGAACAGGCTAAAAAAAGTGATAATCTGTAATGCATGAGGTTAATTTTGAAAAAGCTACTTTCTTTAATTTTTTGCGCTCTTCTAACCGCCTGTAGTACCGGGTCTCTCGAAGCGCAGAAACCAATATTTGAAATGCACACCGATAAAGACATTGATACGGTTAACAGATGTATTGCTCCAAAATGGCTTGAATTACGTGCATCTAGTACAAGTATACCGACTGCATCAGGGTATAAAATAACTGCATCAGATGATATCTTTGGCGCTTTATCTATTGTTAATATTGATAAGTCTTCAGGTAGTGGCAGTGATGTTAAAGTTTACGCTGTTGCTAGAGGATGGAATGACCACTGGGCAAATGCAGCAAAATCATGTATGTGATTTTAATTAAAAAGGCCACTTGCGAGTGGCCTTTTTTATGGGGTAAATATGCAAGAAATAATGACTAGGATTGAGCTAGGTGGCGCGTTAGGTAAAACATTTGGTAGAACCCATAACAGACTAATACGTACAACAGCAGAGGCTATCAATGCATTATCAAAAACAATTTGTGGATTTGAGCAATATTTAAATACGAGTAAAAATCGTGGTCTAACGTATGCTGTATTTAAAGGTAAAAGAAATATTGGAAAAGATGATTTATGTTTTCCAGTTACAGGAGAGGTGATAAGAATTATCCCTGTTGTAATTGGCAGTAAAAAGGCTGGCCTACTTCAAACAGTTTTAGGGGCTGTCCTTGTTGTCGTTGGTGTTGCAGTCGGATATTTATCGGGCGGAACTTTATCAGCAGTAGGCTATGGCGCTGCAAAACTAGGCGCTGCAATGATGCTTGGTGGTGTTGTTCAGATGCTTTCGCCACAGCCAGCAGGACTTGCCAGCAAACAGGATGCCGAAAATCGGGCATCATGTGCATTCGGTGGTGTAACTAACACTGCTGCTCAGGGTAATCCAGTTCCGCTTCTATACGGACGCAGGCGTATTGGTGGGGCGATCATCTCTGCCGGTATATACGTCGAAGACCAGCAGTAACAAAATAATCTTCCTTTCAGGCTACCAGATGGTGGCTTTTTTTATGGGCGCAATATGGCTACAACAACCCAGATTAAAGGCCGCAAGGGCGGCAGTTCCAGTTCCCGAACCCCTACCGAACAGCCTGATGATCTGCAATCTGTAGCGAAGGCTAAAATCCTCGTTGCGCTTGGGGAAGGGGAATTTGCAGGGCAATTAACCGGAAAAAATATCTACCTGGACGGCACTGCGTTGGAAAACTTCGACGGCTCCCAAAACTTTAGCGGCGTAACGTGGGAGTTTCGCGCGGGAACGCAGGCACAAAATTACATTCAGGGCATTCCCGGTACCGAAAACGAAATCAATGTTGGAACTGAAGTATCAAGCGCTACTGCCTGGACGCGCACCTTCACCAACACCCAACTATCAGCCGTTCGCCTCCGACTGAAATGGCCTTCACTGTTTAAGCAGGAGGACAACGGCGATCTGGTAGGGTATTCCATCAATTATGCGATAGACCTGCAGACTGATGGTGGGACCTGGCAAACCGTTCTTAATACCAGCGTAACCGGCAAAACGACGTCTGGTTATGAGCGCAGCCACCGTATTGATTTACCGCAGACTGGCAGCACCTGGACAATCCGACTGCGTAAGATCACCACTGATGCAAACAGCGCGAAGATCGGTGACACGATGACGCTGCAGAGTTTTACCGAGGTGATTGACGCCAAGCTGCGCTACCCGAATACCGCGCTGCTGTACATCGAATTCGACTCGAGTCAGTTTAATGGTTCAATACCGCAGATCTCCTGTGAGCCTCGCGGGCGCGTGATCCGTGTTCCTGATAATTACGACCCTGAAACGAGGGCTTACAGCGGTACATGGCAGGGCGCGTTTAAGTGGGCGTGGACTGATAACCCTGCGTGGATATTTTACGATCTGGTGATTACCGATCGCTTTGGTCTGGGTAATCGCCTGACTGCAGCCAACATCGATAAATGGACGTTGTACCAGGTGTCGCAGTATTGCGATCAGTCGGTACCGGATGGAAAGGGTGGAAACGGGACCGAACCACGCTATACCTGTAACGTCTATGTTCAGGACAGGAATGACGCTTACACTGTGCTGCGTGACTTTGCGGCTATATTCCGGGGTATGACGTACTGGGGCGGTGATCAGATTGTTGCGCTTGCCGATATGCCGAGAGATGTGGATTACGCTTACACCCGCGCTAACGTTATCGACGGACGCTTTACCTATTCCAGCAGCACGACAAAAACGCGCTATACAACAGCGCTGGTTTCCTGGTCTGATCCGGGTAACGCCTATGCTGATGCGATGGAGCCAGTGTTTGAGCAGCCTCTGGTGGCCCGGTACGGATTTAATCAGCTGGAAATGACAGCCATCGGCTGTACCCGGCAGTCAGAAGCGAACCGAAAGGGTCGCTGGGGTATTCTCACCAACAACAAGGATCGCGTTGTTTCGTTTGATGTTGGCCTGGACGGAAACATTCCGCAGCCGGGATACATCATCGCCGTGTCAGACGAGCTTCTGTCCGGCAAAGTTATGGGCGGCCGCATCAGTGCTGTTAACGGTCGCGTGATTAAACTTGACCGCGTAGCTGATGCAGCAGCAGGCGATCGCCTTATTCTCAATCTTCCTTCCGGTGCGTCACAGAGCAGGACTATTCAGGCGGTTAACGGGGAATCAGTCACAGTCACCACGGCATACAGTGAGACACCACAGGCCGAAGCTGTATGGGTGGTTGAGTCAGATGAACTCTACGCCCAGCAGTATCGTGTTGTCAGTGTCTCCGATAACAATGATGGTACCTTCTCGATTACCGGCGCATGGCACGACCCTGATAAATATGCCCGTATCGATACCGGAGCCATCATTGACCAGCGGCCGGTGAGTGTGATCCCGCCGGGTAACCAGTCGCCGCCGGCTAACATTGTGATCAGCTCGTTTTCAGTGGTGCAGCAGAATATCAGCGTCGAAACCATGCGTGTGAGCTGGGATCAGGCGCAGAATGCTATCGCCTACGAGGCACAGTGGCGCCGCAATGATGGTAACTGGGTAAACGTGCCGCGCAGCTCCACCACCTCATTTGATGTATCGGGTATTTATGCAGGGCGCTACCTCGTGCGTGTGCGTGCCATTAATGCCGCTGAAATTTCCTCTGGCTGGGGCTACTCCGAAGAGAAAACGCTGACGGGCAAGGTGGGAAATCCACCGAAACCTGTCGGCTTTGCGACAACTCCGATCAACTGGGGGATTCGCCTGAACTGGGGATTCCCGGCTAACACCGGGGACACGCTGAAAACGGAAATTCAGTACACCGCGAACAGTGATTTCTCGAATCCTCTGTTGCTGTCGGATGTGCCTTATCCGTCTGCCGAATACACCCAACTGGGTTTAAAAGCGGGGCAGGAATTCTGGTACCGCGCGCAACTGGTAGACAGAACGGGTAATGAATCAGGCTGGACCGACTGGGTTCGTGGAGAATCTAATGCGAATGCTGACGACTACCTGGGCGATATTGCAGATGACTTTCTCACATCTGCCGACGGTGACCGCCTGACAGGCGACATTGATACCAACCTCGAAGCCGCATTGCAGAATGCGCTGGCCAACCATGGAACAGTTGAGCACCAGTGGGCGCAGTACGGTGAAGTACGTGCGGATATTCTGGTGGTCAAAACGACCATTGCACAGGTCGATAAGGCCATGGCTGAAATGTCCACGCAGGTGCAGGCGCAGTTCAATGATGTGACTGCCGCGCTGGAAGATAAGCTCACCGCCGTGGTTGATGCGACCGGGGCATCTGCAATTTACACCCTTAAAACCGGAGTTCGAATAAACGGTGTGATGTATAACGCCGGGATGTCGATCGCGGTGCTGGCGGAAGCGGGTAAGCCGGTAGTCACCCGCGTCGGATTTAACGCTAATCAGTTCGTCCTGATGAGTGGTAGTGGCAACACGCAATATTCACCGTTTGCGGTGGTCAATGGTCAGGTATTTATCAGCGATGCGTTTATTCAGGATGGCAGCATTACCAATGCCAAAATTGGTAATTTTATCCAGTCGAATAACTTCGTTGCGGGTTCAGCAGGCTGGCGCATTGATAAAAATGGAAACGCTGAATTACATGGCAAACTTTACGCTGACAGTGGCCAGTTTGCATTTAATGGCACCAATAACACTGTCGTCATCAACGGGAATGGGCTGACGGTCAATTTGTCCGGTGGTGGTCGGGTTGTAGTCGGGAGGTGGTGATATGCCGGAGGGGATATTAATCGACTATAACGATGGACGTCCGGTGATGGCAATTACTGCGGGGCTGCGAGCCCCGAGTTTTTGTACATCGTTCTCGGGCTGGTCATCCCAGTTCATGCAGTATCCGGTCAATACGCCACTTGTTGCAGGTTCACAGGTTATCGTGGTGCCAACCAACCCCATTTACATCTATTCCTATGCTGAATTTGATGTGGCCATTATGACCGGCGTCACCCGCAACGGTAATTCCGGGGTAATCATCGGGGCTGAGACAATCGGAGGGAAAAGCATTGTCCCCGACTGGTCAGGCTACGTTATGGAGCTGCTCCCTGCGGCGACGTATAACGAAGGATTACTGGTTTCAAACTCGACTGACTTCACCGCCATATCTAATCAGGCTGCGCTGATGACCTGCGCCTGGTCGGGACGCATTATGGTTAACGGCAGCGCGCCGCTTCCGGTCAGCGGTATTCCTTTTGGCAAATGGGATAACCCGAATGTGTCGGTGGGGTTTGACGGCGGCAGTATCATCGTGCGCGACATTTCCTACACAGGGCGGGATGACGTGGCCGGCACGGCGACGATTGACCTGGTGATATTCAATCAGACCGCACCTGTCGGTGGCGACGGTATCACGATGACCAACGCCGCAGGCCAGGTGACATTCTCCACGCTGAAACGCCCCTTTGTATATGACCGACAAATCCAGATCACCGATGCCTTCCAGGATATAGGCGGCGGGTTCTGCCAGATAGTCTATACCGGCGTGCAGGTGCGTATGAGTGGTGGATGGGGAAATATCAGAACCAAAGGCGTGGTCATGTCTGGCGGCAGCGTCAGGTCAGCCTACAACAAAGTGTTTGCAAACCGTAATTCCGGTTCATGGGATATGACCCGAAACAGAAATATCGCCATGCCCATTCTTATTATTCCTAACATGTACTGAGGAAAAACTATGTCAGCAGGAACCTTAACCCTGACGAATAACTCTGCTGCGGTCGCTGGCAGCGGGACCGCGTTTACCACCGAGGTGGCGGCCGGAGATTTTATTGTTGTTACGGTCGGTGGTGTTCCCTATACGCTTCCGGTTAAGTCCGTGGAAAGTGGTACAGCGTTGATGCTGGTCAGCAATTACACCGGGCCAACCCAATCTGGCGCGGCCTGGTCAGCTGTTCCTCGTATTGCGCTGAATATGGTTACCGCGGCGCTGGTGGCTCAAAGCGCGGAGGCACTGCGCGGACTGAACTACGACAAACAGAACTGGCAACTGTTATTCTCTGCGAACGGCAATATTACTGTCAGGCTTCCTGACAATTCGGAGTTTACCGGACCATCATGGAAAAGCATTATTGAGCAGGTCAATAATGCGTTGTTGAAAAGCCAGGCCCTGGCCGATCTGCCTGATAAAAATGCGGCCCGCGATAATCTCACTTTGGGAAACTCTCAGGATGTTACATTCGGTAGTGTTCTTGGCTCCCGTGGCGTCAATTCGGTGGCGGGTGGGTCAGGTACAGGCGTCAAAAGCACTGAAGGCGTCAAGAAGGATATTTTACTGACGTCGAATAACGTTGATGGTGAACAGGGCTGGATGATGAACCAGTTGCAGGGATGGATGGGGAATTCGTTCTACCAGTTTGGCGGGATACGAGGCGCGGGAAATTATCTTGATGCCATTGCTTTAATCGCAAGTAGTTTTGGCTCAGGTGCAGTCACATACCGTTTCAACTTTCTTTCTGGTTATGGCGGAGTTGTACAATCACCACGCGGTTTTTGGGGTTCGTGCCAACATGGGGGCTGGGGGGATGTTGACGGCCCCTGGACCACACCTTACTGGTCGTCCATTATTGGTGGAAACGATGAGGGTTGGGCACCAATTGTTTCTGGGGGGTCTTCATCAACAGGAGGATATAGCACCCGATTGTCGCTTGGTATCATTGCCACGGGGGCCAACTCTTGGCCCCACGGAGTCTTACATTTTATGGGCGATGCCAGATTTCACAGGATGTTCAGATTCAATCCTCAGTCTGGTGATATCACTACTGATGTATGGAACGAATCCGGGTCAGGCTGGCAGGGATCGTTCGTGTTCGCCAAGAATGCGACGTCAGACCGCGATCTCAAAGAAGATATTCAATATCGGGACGGGAAAGACAGTTTCGACCGTGTCATGCAGTGGTTGCCGACCATGTTTAAGTATAAGGGGTCGGATACACAGCGTTTTGGCCTTATTGCCCAGGATCTGACTAAAGTTGATCCGCAGTACGTAAAGATAGTGCCTGGTGGACCTGTTTTTGAGGACGTTGTTGGTGTGGATGAGTCCGGTAACGAATATGTTGACCATCAGATTGAGGTTGGTCTCAAAGACGATACCCTTGCCCTTGATAATAATGTCATTATGGCCGATATGGCCTGCGCTATGGTTTATATGGGCAGAGCGATGAAGGAACAGATGTCTGAACTCAATTCCCTGAAGAATGTGATTGAGACGCTGAAAGGTAGCCAGCAAAATTGACGGTTGCCGCAACCACGCCGTATGCAAGAGCATGATTGCGGCCGACTGGCGAACGTTCGATAGTGCGAGTATTGAATGATTGCCAGTCACGGCGGATTGTACTTAAGTAATATGACGGTTCAAGGCGTTTAATCTGAAACCAGCCACATATCAGCCTCTTCAAACATTTCCTGAACAGTACGGCTTATCTGTTCCTTTTCATGCTTGCTGGCGTCAGTGTTGATCGCCGGCAATGTCATCATCGGTTTTACCCGGACATCAGCATCCGGAAAAATCCGGTGAACCCTCTTACTCAATTCGCCCAGAATGATATCTTTTGCACCAGGCAGACCATCAAAATTCCTTTTGTCATAAACGAGTTCCACGAACATTGATTATTACTCCTTTACTGGATGGATATACAGTATTTATACTGTGTTTTTACCCGGTATTCAAGAGAGGGCATAAACATGGGCTTTCCTTCACCTGCGGCAGATTATGTTGAAACACGAATCTCCCTCGATCAGCAACTAATCAGCCAGCCCGCAGCGACTTATTTCATGCGGGCATCGCGTTCACATTTCAGGGAAGGAATACTCCAGGGGGCGTTGCTTGTTGTGGATGCATCACTTACTGCCTGCGATGGTTCACTACTGATATGTGCAATAGACGGGGAATTCAGGATCAAGCGATACCGAACTCACCCTCAGCCCCACCTGATAAATCTGGAAAACGGGAGAAGGGAGGCGCTGCCAGTAGATGATGGCGGTTACAGTTCTGCACCCGCTATATTCGGGGTGATCACGTACATCATTAATGATGCCAGGAACGCGGAGTTTGATGACTGCCCGGTTATGTGAATAGCTGAAACTTTACGGTAAAGCCGATGTTTTGTGTCGGGGTTTTTCCCCGATTATTCCCCATAGCTTCCCCGTTCAGAAAACAGGCACAAAAAACCAGCCGTAACAGGCTGGTTCTTAGAGGATTTTTGGTCGGCACGAGAGGATTTGAACCTCCGACCCCCGACACCCCATGACGACGAGTTGCCGTCTTGAGGGTTGCTATGTGGCATAAACGGACTTCGAATAATTATTAGGGCGTTTTAACTTCGTTAATATGCTCGCTGTGAGCCTGAACTTTACTCTCTTTTCCGTAAATAGCTTGCCAGTATTTAACTGTAGGAAGCATGAGGATACGCAGTACAAGCCACCAAGTAAAAATGCAGGAAGATTGGTTGTAATAATTGGCAGGCATATAACCGTGTGCAAGCTGATTTCGTAAGTCACCATAGATTTTATCTACGAGTAAGGCCTGCAGATTGCCAATCAAATCCACACCTAAAGCTTCAATGATCAGTGGATTATCCAGTAATCCCTTGAGACCATTTCTTTCCTGTGAGCCATCCCCATGAAGTTGAGAGGGCTCTTCACCTTTGATCTTCGCCACATATCGTAGACTGTTTTCAATCTGAGGTATTAGCACATGGCAAGCCGTTAGAAAGTCTCCATTGAAACCGTAAACGACCCCTTTGATGAAAAACTCTTCATGCCCAAACGGGATAAAGGGGTGATCGATAAACAAATCGCGAAAAAACACCTCCGAGATTGTATACGTCATTGTTATCTCATCCGTAGCCGGGATAATTTGCCCGACGACGGCTAACTCATGATCTATTCGCATTCCCTGCATCATCATAGGCCAGATAACTTCTCCATCTGCATCATCAATCCCTATTCCTGCGGGTATACGGGCAACGGTCATTCCTTCATGATCAACATGAGTGGTTCCAAACATCCAGGCTATGCTTTTGGCCTTTTGTTCTATAGCTTGAGCCTTTAGTCCCTCAATGCTAGTGGGCCGACTGACCAGCATCGCCAGTCTGAAAACCATATCAAACAAATCTCTTCCTACGACTCGGTTTCTGGCCTGATGAACAATCTGACTGATGTCCTGAGGCTGAGACTGAAGAATGGCCATCTGGTGACGGGTCTCGATTTGGTAATCTCGCATCTCTTCATACAATGCAAGACGTTCTGCTCGGGTTCCTGGAATATTAGCCAGTGCTTCAATTGCATTCTGCACGCAGGCGGCAGAAATCATGCCACCATCTTGGAATTCTGATTCTTTCAGATACGTATCTGCAAGGAGGCGCCAGAACTCAGACTGTGTATCCCTGTCGCTGCAACTATTTGCAATCGGGATTGCTGTTTTACAGGCATCAACTGCAAATGAAAAAAGTTTTTGCTCCAAATAGCTTTTTGACAGATATAGGAGTTCTTGAACAATAAAAGAGGACTCACTCACTCTACAATCGAATGCGAGTCGCATGAGTCGTAATGGGTAGGGTGAGTCCGCTTGTAGTTTGGTACGGCCGTACTCTGCCAGAAGATATGTCGATAGTTGATCTAATTCAGCACTGAAATCAGCATTCTTTCGGAAAAAACAACAAAGCCGTAGTGCACGCTCTAAACGCTCAATAGCATTAACCCATCCCCCTTGCGATGTCATAATGGCCTGACATGACGCGTAATAAGCGCGAACTGCCAGCAAAGGAAAATGGATACCTCCCCCAACTTTACGGACCCAAAGCATGTCAGCAATTCGTGCCTGAAGCTCGGGTAAAGCTATCGTCGGGCAAAACTGAGAAAGTACCTCTAGTGTCAACTCATTAAAGTCTTCTGGAACTGCCGATCTACCTAGACTGCTTTGAAATTTTGGACCAAATGGGGCCTGTGGATTATCAGGCCGAAAGTGAAAATCGCAAATATGGATTAGCAGTCTCACCCCGGAATTCCTATCCAGTCTCGAAAGATATTCGGTGATATCAAAACAGGTAACTGCCAGTTTGCTATGAATTAAGGGGGATAAATCAATAGCGTTAAGTTCGTCAAGATTTGTATCAATGTCGTCCATTTCATCACCTTGAAATTTTAAAAAGCGACTATATCGCAATAAACCCAACTGAGCCTGCGAGACCGTGTACTGGCGAGCAAGAAAGTACTGTATTGCTATGTGTTTCTACCCGCAACATTTATTCATGTATTTTGGGTACTGGCAGTTTACCTGGTCCAGAACTTACATCTTTTTAACTACGATCAGCACAATGCCAATGCCTTTGTGAAACAGACAGCTTTTCGATTAAGTAAAGGGATTCTGAAGAAAATGGTTCTGATTCCTCTGCTATCTTCATGGTGATGCCCTACAAAGAAAGAATGGCCACCATAAAGGACCCTGGCTGCAAAAGTATCATCTCGAAACGGGTAAATGGGCAACATTGTCTCTTGGTTTTATCGAGGATTCGTGTCTGCTTCCAGCTCAAACGGACCTCAGCGGCAGTGTGATGGATATGCAGGTGTGAAAAACTTGGATTCTTGGCGAAAACTCTTCCCCAAAACTAAAATCAAAGTTTAGATAATCAATGAGTTGTAAAAAGTAGCTACTGGCTGTTTTTGAAAGTGGATAGCATGATAATTTCAAATTTATCAAATGGTTGCTATGTTTTTAGCAATGTAATGCTGCGCCACATGGGTTGGACCGAAGCGGCTGATTTAATTGTTAAAGGTATGGAAGGCGCAATCAACGCGAAAACCGTAACTTATGACTTCGAACGTCTGATGGAAGGCGCTAAATTGCTGAAATGTTCAGAGTTTGGCGACGCAATCATCGAAAACATGTAATCCAGATTCTGGGTTGTGTGAGAACGGGAGCCGAGAGGTTCCCGTTTTTTTATGCCTGAACTCGCGGTTGCGTAATGCGTAATCCACTCACAATTGCTGCCAGCGAGGCCAGAATGCCTGCGGCTATCAGCGAGACGTGCGTTCCACTGTCGCCAAACTGGTTTAGCATCAGCGCGACCAGTGCAGCCCCGGTACTCTGACCCAGCAAGCGCGCCGTCCCCAGCATTCCGCTCGCCCCACCGCTGCGTTCACGCGGCGCGGAGGTGATGATGGTGTGATTATTTGGGGACTGGAACAAGCCAAAGCCCGCGCCGCACAGAATCATCGGCCAGATGATATTAAAATCGGAGGGGGAAACGGGCAGCAGCACCAGCGAAAACAACCCGCTGGCCATCAACGCCATGCCCAGTGCGCCCAACAGCCCGGCGTGAATGCGTTCAATCAGATATCCCGCCAGCGGCGCCATCACCATGGTTGCCAGCGGCCATGGCGTCAACAGCAGGCCTGTTTCGACCTCGCTGCGTCCGAGCACCGTTTGCATAAAGAAGGGCAGGGAAACCAATGCCAGCATTTGTGCGCAGAATGAACATATCGAGGTACAAATCGAGAGTGAAAACAGTGGAATGCGTAACAGGTCAACCGGCAGTAACGGCACCTCCAGCGCGAGCTGGCGTCGGATAAAGAAAAAACCCACCACCATAAGCGCCACAAGCTCGGCACCAATCAGTTTTAGCGACTGTCCTTGTGCAAAGCCGCTGAGCGCCGTAATTAACAAGCCAAACGTTAAGGCATTCATTACCGCACTGGGCAGGTCAAAGCGTGGTTTAGTGCCGCGAGACGCATTGGGCGGCAAAAAGCGCATCGCCAGCAACAGGGCGACTATTCCCAGCGGGACGTTAATCAGAAACAGCCATTTCCAGGAGGCAATAGAAAGAATAGCTGCGGCAATGGTCGGACCCGCAGCCGAGGAGACCGCGACGATAAAGGAGTTAATCCCCATCCCTCGCCCGAGCTGACGCTGGGGATAAATAAGTCGGATCAATGCCGTATTCACGCTCATTAGCGCCGCACCGCCAAAACCCTGGGCGACGCGAGCCAGCGTCAGCATGTGCAACGAATCTGACAAGGCACAAAATAGCGATGCAAGCAGGAACACGACCAGGCCACACTTATAAATGCGCCGGTAACCGAACATATCGCCTAAAAAAGAGAGGGACAGGAGCGAAACGACGATCGCGATTTGATAGGCGTTCACAATCCAGATTGAGCTGGCAGGTGAGGCCTGAAGATCGGCGGCGATAGTTGGCAGGGCAACGTTCGCTATTGCACCGTCGAGTACTGCCATAGAAATGCCAATAACAATGGTTAAAATTGCGCCATATCGCTGGGGCAATGGCAGACCATCGGCCTGAATTTTTTCCATAGAAAGTCGATATTTGTGGAATTTATGATGAGAGTAATAATTTTAGCATTGATATTCAGGTGTTAGGTCGCAGATTTGTAACTAAGTGAGCAAAGAGCGATTGCGAGGGTTGGTACGTGAAATTATAATAAAAACCGGTTCTGATTTTTATAAAACACTCGAAAGGGGTGATAAATGGCAATCGCAGATCTGGATAAGCAACCCGATTCTGTATCTTCCGTGCTGAAAGTTTTTGGCATTCTGCAGGCGCTGGGTGAAGAGCGCGAAATTGGTATTACCGAGTTGTCGCAACGCGTCATGATGTCGAAAAGCACCGTTTATCGCTTTTTGCAGACCATGAAAACGCTGGGTTATGTGGCACAGGAAGGGGAGTCTGAGAAATACTCACTGACCCTGAAATTATTCGAGCTGGGCGCGCGCGCGTTGCAAAACGTCGATCTTATCCGTAGCGCTGACATTCAGATGCGCGAACTTTCGCGCCTGACCAAAGAGACTGTACACCTCGGTGCGTTGGATGAAGACAGCATTGTCTACATTCACAAAATCGACTCTATGTACAATCTGCGCATGTATTCCCGCGTTGGTCGTCGTAATCCGCTGTACAGTACGGCTATCGGTAAAGTTCTGCTGGCATGGCGTGACCGCGATGAAGTGAAGCAGATTCTGGATGGCATTGAGTACAAACGCAGCACCGATCGTACCATTACGAATACTGATGAATTACTGCTACTGCTGGATAAAGTACGTGAGCAGGGTTACGGCGAAGATAACGAAGAACAGGAAGAAGGCCTGCGCTGCATCGGCGTACCGGTGTTTGACCGTTTCGGCGTGGTTATTGCGGGGTTGAGTATTTCATTCCCAACGCTGCGTTTCTCAGAAGAGCGTTTACACGAGTATGTGGCAATGCTGCATACGGCAGCGCGCAAGATTTCAGAACAAATGGGTTATAACGACTATCCGTTCTAATCTGACGTAATTGCGAATGTTAAAAACCCCAGGTATTTTGTACCTGGGGTTTTTATGAACAGTCATAACGTTACCTGGCGTAAATAACGTATCGAATGTAATGTTGCATTATTAGCCGTTATCGATAATGACCGTGCTTTTCCTTAACAGGGGACAATCCGACAGGCCAATGATACCGCTACTGGTGTGGACGTACTGTGCCGTGCTGGTTCCACGGGCAGTCAGATATTGGCATTGCAGACCCAGACCGGCAGCATTCTCCTTACTTCCAATCAAAATTCCATAGCCGCTCAATAATAAACCGATCCAAACCAGAGCTAACAACACAAAAGCGCGGATAATCAGACGCATTACAACCTCTTATCTTTTCTCATTGTTATTAGATTAGCCTGTACACGGTATGAAACAAGTCAATCATTCCTAAAAAGATTGAATGCCTATACAGTTAACGCTGGGTTTAGGTAACGCATGATAATTTATAGACATAAGATGTGGAGTTGAAGAGTGGAGCTGGAGTGAAAAAAATTCGCTGGGTAGTGCTGATTGTTGTTGTACTGGTATGCATACTGATGTGGGCGCAGGTGTTCAACATCATGTGCGATCAGGACGTACAATTTTTCAGCGGTATTTGTGCCTTCAATAAATTTATTCCCTGGTAAGCGCATTTTCGCAACAGTTGATTACCTTCTTGTGCGGCAGTGGTAAACTACACTGTCTACATTGAGGTGGTAAAATGAACGAAGTTTTGAATTCTGGCGCGTTGAGTTTTGCGTCTTTAGCGGTATCGGTGGTGGTTCTGATTGTTGGGCTTGTTCTTTGGTTTTTTATCAATCGGGCAAGTTCGCGTACTAACGAGCAGATTGAGCTGCTTGAGGCATTGTTAGATCAGCAAAAAAGACAGAACGCTTTGTTACGTCGCCTTTGCGAAGCTAACGAACCCGAGAAAGCAGCAGAGCCTACTGCACTGCCCATTAAGGATGAAGACGATGACATCATCCGCCTGGTAGCTGAGCGGTAAAAAAGGTATGGCAGGATGAGGAACGGCTGTTGTTGTTCTCAGTTGCTTCATCCTGTCGTCAGCGCGTCAGATTATTTTCTTCTGTCCCCGTCGTGTAATTGGCGGCCGGGCAGTCATCTATTCTCAGTATTTTCAGATGCTCCGACTAATTAATATCTTATCCCCAGTCTGATATAAATATAATCTTCCATACGTAAAAAATATGATTATGTCATTTTTGTGATAACGATCGTTTTATTAACAGCGAAACGTTTCTCTTACTTTTTTTGTGCCTTGTCATCATTCTTTCATTATTTTGGTGCAAAACCAGAAGGCGGATCTCATTTTTACGCTTGTGACATTTTATGCATTACTAAGCATAAAAAATGATATCTGGCAGAACCCGTAACAGATAACCTGGAACAACTGAAGCTATTGAGCTATGGTAGAAATATCCCGGCTATGGCGCAAGTCAGGCGGGGATAGGGGAGAGAGGCGAGAATATAATTCTACTCGACCTGGCGCATAACTGTGCAGTTGCTGTTTGATGGACGACGGGATTTGTGCGACCGATCGAGACACGTTTAAAAATGGCTTGCCATTATTAACGTTGTATGTGATAACACGTTTTGGGTTAAACGAGGTACAGTTCTGTTTATGTGTGGCATTTTCAGTAAAGAAGTCCTGAGTAAACACGTTGACGTTGAATACCGCTTCTCTGCCGAACCTTATATTAGTGCCTCAAGCAGTAATGTCTCAGTTTTATCTATGTTATGCCCGCGGGCGAAGAAAATACTCTAAGGAATTTTGCAAATGGCAAAGATTAAAGGTCAAGTTAAGTGGTTCAACGAGTCTAAAGGTTTTGGTTTCATTACTCCGGCTGATGGCAGCAAAGACGTGTTCGTACACTTCTCCGCTATCCAGGGTAACGGCTTCAAAACTCTGGCTGAAGGCCAGAACGTTGAGTTCGAAATTCAGGACGGCCAGAAAGGTCCGGCTGCTGTTAACGTAACAGCTATCTGATCGACACCACTGATTTGAAGCGCTTTTGCGCATCTATCTCAGATATAAAGCCTCGCTTATGCGGGGCTTTTTAATTCAAATTACGTCAAAATATTACTGAATGCCCATCCATTAGCGCTTTGTTGCAAAGGCGTGATGTTCGTAGCATAGTTTTCCCCGCTTTCTTGCGGCATTTCCCGTTAAATCAGACACCTGAAAAACTATCTTGTTGGAGATCGGGTGAAAAAGAAAAACGACGGCGATGCGCGCAATTTTACTCCCGTACGTTTTGCCCTGCTTTGTGTGGCAATATTATTGAGCCTTGGATTGCTGCTGGGGCGGGTTGCATGGTTGCAAATTGTCACGCCGACGAATCTGGTAAAACAGGAAGACATGCGTTCCTTACGCGAGGTGTCCATCGCTTCGCCACGCGGAATGATAACCGACAGAGAAGGGCGACCGCTGGCGGTAAGCGTTCCGGTTAACGCCGTCTGGGCCGATCCGAAGACGATTATCAGCAAGGGTGGCGTTGGCTATAACGAACGTTGGCAGGCGTTAGCGAAGACGCTGCATATTTCGCTTAGCACGCTGGCTGAACGCGTTAACAGCAATCCCGCCGGGCGGTTTATCTATCTGGCGCGCCAGATCTCTCCTCAACAGGCAGAATGGGTGGATAAACTGGATCTGCCGGGAATCAACCTGCGTGAAGAGTCCCGCCGCTTTTATCCTGCCGGACATGTTGCGGCCAATCTGATTGGTTTCACCAACATTGACGGTCAGGGGATTGAAGGGCTGGAGAAAAGCTTCAATAGCCAGTTGATGGGCAAACCTGGCTCCCGCCTGGTACGGAAAGACAAATTTGGCCATGTCATCGAAAATATTACGGAAGTGATGCCGGTGCCTGCGCATGAATTACAGCTCAGCATTGATGAGCGCTTGCAGACGGTTACTGAAGACGCGCTGGACAATGCCGTGACATGGAATAAAGCGGAATCAGGGGCCGCAGTGCTGGTCAACATTGCCACCGGCGAAATACTCTCCATGGCAAGCTTTCCCGATTTCAATCCCAATAACCGTGATGGCGCGGTACTGGATGATTTTCGTAATCGTGCAATTAGCGATACCTTTGAACCCGGTTCAACCGTAAAACCCCTGGTGATTATGACCGCTCTGCAGCAGGGGATAGTACAGCCTGACAGCGTGATTGATACTCATCCTTTTATTGTTGATGGGCATCGCATCCGCGACGTCGGATTTTACCCGGAGCTATCGCTGACCGGGATTTTGCAGAAATCGAGCGATACCGGCGTGTCACACCTTTCGCTGGCGATGCCGGTACAGAAATTACTGAATACCTATAAAAGCTTTGGCTTTGGCGATCCAACCGGACTGGGTTTAACCGGGGAAAGTCGCGGATTAATGCCTCAACGCCGCTACTGGAGCGATCTGGACCGGGCAACCTTCGCATTTGGTTATGGATTAATGGTGACGCCGCTCCAGTTGGCGCATGTCTATGCCACCATCGGCAGTTTTGGTATCTATCGACCCCTTTCTATTACACGTATCGATCCGCCGGTAATAGGTACGCGGGTGATGCCGGAGGCGCTGGTTCACCAGGTTGAACATATGATGGAAAGCGTCGCGCTACCCGGCGGCGGGGGAACCAAGGCCGCGGTCAGAGATTATCGCGTCGCGGTTAAGACCGGAACGGCAAAGAAAATTGGCGATGACGGCAAATATGTCGATAAATATGTGGCCTATACGGCGGGCGTTGCACCAGCAAGCGACCCAAAGTTCGCGCTGGTTGTGGTTATAAATAACCCGCAAAACGGTGCTTATTATGGGGGGGCAGTCTCCGCGCCGGTATTCAGCCAGATAATGGGCGATGTCCTGCGTCTGGAAAACGTAAAGCCGGACGGTATGCCTCCCGGCTCCGATCATCTGCTGGTATTGCACGGCAGCAACGTATCCTTGCCGTCGCTGTAAGTTATTTTCCCTGGGCGCAATTCGCGTTACACTTGCGCCCTTAAGTCACCTGCCGGAGTTGTCATGTCGTTTTCCTGTCCTCTTTGCCACCAGCCTCTTACTCAAGCGAATAACAGTTTTGTCTGCCCTGGGCGGCACCAGTTTGACGTGGCGAAAGAAGGGTATGTCAACTTACTGCCGGTTCAGCACAAACGCTCGCGCGATCCGGGTGATAGCGCGGAGATGATGCAGGCGCGCCGGGCATTTCTCGATGCCGGACACTATCAGCCGCTGCGCGATGCAATTGTGGATGCGCTCACCCAGAGGTTGAGTTCAGAAGATGCGGCGATCCTGGATATTGGCTGTGGGGAAGGGTATTACACCCATGCGTTTGCCGATGCGCTGACGGGCTGTACAACCTTTGGTCTTGACGTCTCTAAAGTGGCGATTAAGTCCGCAGCCCGACGTTATCCGCAGGTGACCTTTTGCGTTGCCTCCAGCCATCGTCTGCCGTTTGCCGACGAGTCAATGGATGCCATCATCCGGATCTATGCGCCCTGTAAAGCGCCGGAGCTGGCTCGCGTGGTCAAACCGGGTGGCTGGGTTATTACCGCCACGCCGGGTCCGCGTCATTTAATGGAGCTGAAAGGGCTGATTTATGATGAGGTGCGTTTGCATGCGCCACACACTGAGCAACTGGACGGTTTTGTTCTGCAAGAGAGTCTTGCGCTGGGGTATCAGATGCAGCTCAAAGGTAGCGAGGCCGTTGCGTTACTGCAAATGACGCCGTTCGCCTGGCGGGCAAAGCCGGAAGTGTGGGAAACGTTAGCCGGAAAAACGACGTTTGACTGCCAGACAGACTTTAGTATTCATATCTGGCAGCGCCTGAATTAACCGTGGAAGTGTGCCCAGAGGATCTGGGCGCCAATACCTATCAGTACCACCCCGCCCAAAATTTCAGCTCGCTTGCCCAGCATCGGGCCAATGAAACGACCGATCATCATGCCGAGCGTAGACATAATCAACGTAGCGCAGCCGATGGCCAGCGCTGTGGCAATAATGTTGACCTGCAGGAAAGCCAGACCCACCCCGACGGCCATTGCGTCGAGACTGGTTGCAATGGCGGTGGTGAGCAGCAGCCAGAAGCCATGGCGGCGCTGTGGCTCTTCATCTTCATCCCCGTCGTCGCGAAAGCCTTCTATTATCATTCGTCCGCCTAAAAAGATCAGCAGAATGAAGGCGATCCAATGGTTCCACTCCAGTACAAATTTGCTGGCGAGCATACCCATGCCCCAGCCAATGAGCGGCGTAAGCGTTTCAACGGCGCCGAAAATAAGGCCGGTGCGCAGTGCTTCAGAAAATTTGGGTTTATGCAGGGTGGCGCCTTTGCCAATTGATGCAGCGAAAGCATCCATCGACATGCCGAAAGCAAGAAGAACAGTAGCGGTGAGATTCATAACAGCGTCCTGACCGGGGTATCCATAACACACATCACTGCCCCCAGTAACCATGCATACAGGCTGGAATCACTGTAAATACAGCGCCATTCAGGTATGCATTGCAGTTGATGTGCCTATGGTCTCGCCTGACTGAACCTGTAAGATCAGTCCGTACGCGCCACGTTTTTCAACGAGTATGTTGACACGTACATTTCCGGAGTCTGGAAATCGGCTACTCCCCAACGACGGGCGCAACCTTAACATATTTTGAGAATATAAAACAAGAAACGCAGAAATAATATTTGGCCTCTAATTGAAAACGATTTTCATTTAGATTTATTTATAAATAAAACGTTAAAATAAATAACATTATGAGCAGTGGGATATAGCCTTAGCTATGTTTATTTTTGAATGGATATATAAAAAACATAGTTCAGGCTATATTTGTAACTTACTGATTTGAAATTAAAAGTTTATATATGTTTTCGAGATCGTCTATATTACGTACGCGAATCAGTAATCTTCGATGTTCTAATTGCATCACCAGGACACCGTCTTCAGATAAATTCATCTCTTTAATCCGGTTATATTCAATCCAGACATTGGCGAAAAAAAAGCCTTTCTGTTTGAAGATGATTTTTGGCGTACGGATCCAAAACAGATACAGTCCCATCAATACCAGTGCACATAATAACCATGTGGTAAATTGCGCGCCGTGGCTGGTGATGTTGTTGTAGATAAGAATAGCAATCAAGCCAAGGAAGATAACGCTGTCGACTCTGCTACGAGGAAGCAGGGCGACAGACAGCAGAGTAGGGCCATTACGGCGGGGCATGATGAACTGATCGTAAATGGCATACGCCAGCAGCGAAAAGATAAAAAGAACCAGCACCAGGTCCGTGATAGTCATGAATCCTCAACCCTCTAAATAGAAAAACCGGGGGCAAGCCCCCGGCGGTGTACAACAGTCTTACAGGCCGAGCAGTCCGACAGCGTAGCCCGCGATACCGATGACGAAGAAGCCAACGATGATCCACAGCGGGTTCACTTTTTTACGCAGCAGCCACATACAGGCGAAAGTCAACAGCAGAGGAACCAGACCCGGCATCAGCTGGTCAAGGATAGTCTGCACAGTGGTGACGCGAGTCTGACCATCCTGACCGGTGATGGTGGAAACCACCAGCGGGATGTTTACATGCGTCCACTTGTTAACCAATGCCCCCATGACAAACAGGCCGAGGATTGACGCCCCCTCAGTCAGTTTCTGCAGGAAGCCGCCGCCCATATCTTTAACGATATCGATACCTTTACGGTAGCCGTATGCCACACCGTAGTAACGGGTTGCCAGACGAACCAGGTTAAACAGGATGAAGAACAGCAGTGGTCCAAGCAGACTGCCGCTCATCGCGATACCTGCGCCAAGTGCGGCGAATACCGGACGTACGGTACCCCAGAAGATCGGGTCGCCCACGCCTGCAAGCGGTCCCATCAGACCAACTTTGATACCGTTGATGGCACCATCGTCAATCTCTGCGCCGTTTGCACGCTGCTCTTCCATCGCCAGCGTAACGCCCAATACGGGGGCCGCTACGTACGGATGGGTATTAAAGAATTCCAGGTGACGCTTAATAGCCTGCTTACGTGCGTCGTTGTTTTCCGGGTACAAGCGGCGGATAGCCGGCACCATGGAGAAACAGAAACCCAGCGCCTGCATACGTTCGAAGTTCCAGGAACCCTGAAACAGGTTAGAACGAAGGAACACGCCACGAATGTCACTCGGAGTGAGTTTTTTCTCGGTGGTAGTTTTAGTCATATCAACCATTTCGCTCACCTGCTAGTCCAGTTCGTTATCGAGATCGTTATTGCCAGCCGCAGCAGCAGGTGCACCGGCTACGCGGTTATATTTCGGGCTCAGCTGAATGTAGAGGATAGCCATTACTGCGCCAATCACACCCAGAGCAACCAGGTTGAAGTTAGTAAATGCCGCGGTGACGAAGCCGAGGTAGAAAAATGGCATCAGGTAGCCTGCGCGCATCATGTTGATGACCATCGCATAACCAACCACTACGATCATACCCCCTGCGATGTTCAGACCGCCGGTCACTACTTCCGGAATGGCATTAAGCATGCTCTGAACTTCACTGGTACCAACAGAAATCGCCACGATTACCGCCGGGATAGCGATACGCATAGCCTGCAGGAACAGGGAGGATACGTGCAGCCAGGAGATCGCCGTCAGGTTACCGTTTTCTGCCGCCTTATCCGCTGCGTGCTGGAATGCTACGGTGATAGTACGGACGATGATGGTCAGTACCTGGCCTGCTGCTGCCAGTGGGATAGCCAGCGCGATACCTGCACCAATGCTTTGGTGACCCGCGATAACCAGAACGGTAGAGATAATTGAGGCCAGTGCGGCATCAGGTGCAACCGCAGCACCGATGTTCATCCAGCCCAGGGCGATCATTTCCAGGGTACCACCGATGATGATACCGGTTTTCATATCACCGAGAACGGCACCAATCAGCGTACAGGCCACCAACGGACGGTGGAACTGAAATTCATCGAGTACCGACTCCATACCCGCGATACATGCGACGATGAACACCAGCACAATCTGAAGAGTGGTAATCTCCATTGTACTTCTCCTATTGCTATACAGACTTAAGTGTGAAAACTAAGTAAATGCCAGGGCGTTATTTCACCTTGGCAATCAAATCCATCATTTTCAGTTTCTGATCGGTAGAAACCTTACGAGCCTCGAGCTCAATACCGCGTTCGTTGAGTTTCTTGAAGGCTTCGATGTCTTTTTCATCGACAGAAATTGCGTTGTTTACCTGCGTTTTACCCTGACGGAAAGCCATACCGCCAATGTTTACAGAGGTAATTTTCACACCACCTTCAACGATACGTTCTACGTCGGTCGGGTTGGTAAACAACAGCATCACACGCTCACCTGCATATTTCGGGTTGTTGTAGACGCGGATCATTTTCGCGACATCAACCACATGCGCCGTCACACCCGGAGGTGCAACCTGGGTCAGCAGCGTTTTACGCACGGTATCGGCGGCAACTTCATCACTGACGACGATAATGCGTGTTACGTTGGTTTCTTTGGTCCAGCGAGTTGCCACTTGACCATGGATTAAGCGGTCATCAATACGCGCCAGGCCGATCTGCATATAATCGTTCGGACCCATCGGTTTGGCGGGAACTGCTGCTTTTGGCGCCGCGACTGGTGCTGGAGCGGCTTTCTCCACCGGTTTTGCTTTCAGCGCTTTCACGCCTTCGCTACCGGTTTCAACGGCCAGTGCTACTAATTCATCGAAGCTGGGGTTGTCATCACGCGCCATGAAGGTTTCAACCAGCATGGGAATGTTTACACCGGCGATGACTTCGTAATGCTCTTTATCGACGACAATGCGGCTCGCAGCGTTAAACGGGCTGCCTCCCCATGTGTCAACGAGAAACAGCACGCCTTTACTGGTATCGAGTTTTGCCAACTGAGCGTTGTACTTTTCAATCAGCGTTTCGGCATTTTCGCCTGGAACGAAATCGATCCAGCCGACGTTTTCCTGCTCGCCTAACAGCATTTCTGCTGTCTTAAGTAACTGCTCTGCAGCCCAACCATGTGTGCCTATAACAATAGCAATGGTCACTTGCTACCTCCTTTATTATCGTTAACACATCAACGTGAAGATGTATTTGAATCGTCGTCCGCAATCGAATCGATTCAGATAAGGGTTACAAAGAAAAACCTATTATTTTCGTGAATTATTTTAGATATCGAAAAAAATATTTTATGTGATGAAGATCCGTAATTTAACTTCCGATGAAAAGAAATTTCGAAGGGTAAAATATCTCCGAAACAACTTATTGCAAAGGAAGGTAAATCTTTGCTAAAAAACAGTTGTCTCTGTTATGTTTAGCATCGGTTTAATTACTCAGGAGTATAGGGCAGTAGCTCACCATATGGATCGTCACCGACGTCATTTCACTATCAGGCCGAATCAAGCCTGTCAGATTGGCACTTTTTGCCACAAATTTTCTCTGCATATCGCTTCAACGCCTGAGATCCTCAGCGCGCAGTTTGGTCATTTCTTAAGCAGGAGCTTGTCATGGAATTATTAATGGACCCGCAGATTTGGGTGGGTTTGCTCACGCTTGTCGTTCTCGAAATTGTTCTGGGTATTGATAACCTGGTCTTCATTGCGATCCTGGCTGATAAGCTGCCGCCAAAACAGCGAGATAAAGCGCGTTTAATCGGTTTGTCATTGGCACTGGTTATGCGCCTGGGCTTGTTGTCCGTGATTTCGTGGATGGTGACGCTAACTAAGCCGCTATTTACGGTAATGGACTACTCGTTCTCGGGGCGCGATCTGATCATGCTGCTGGGGGGGATCTTCCTCTTGTTCAAGGCCACGACAGAGCTGCATGAGCGGCTGGAAAACCGTGAACATGATACCGGCCAGGCAAAAGGGTATGCGAGTTTTTGGGTTGTTGTGACGCAGATTGTCATCCTCGATGCGGTGTTCTCGCTGGATGCCGTTATTACGGCGGTCGGTATGGTCAACCATCTGCCGGTGATGATGGCGGCGGTCGTGATTGCTATGGCCGTGATGCTGCTGGCTTCTAAGCCGCTAACACGATTTGTGAACCAACATCCGACGGTGGTGGTGCTGTGTCTGAGCTTCCTGTTAATGATCGGTCTGAGCCTGGTTGCCGAAGGGTTTGGCTTCCATATTCCGAAAGGCTATCTGTATGCGGCGATTGGCTTCTCAATCATCATTGAGTTGTTTAACCAGATTGCCCGTCGGAACTTTATTCGCCACCAGTCGACGCTGCCGCTGCGTGCGCGCACTGCCGATGCAATCCTGCGTCTGATGGGGGGTAAAAGTCAGGCCAGCGCGCAGATGGAATCCGACAACCCGGTGCCGGTTCCCGTCCCGGAAGGCGCATTTGTGGAAGAAGAACGCTATATGATCAACGGCGTCCTGTCTCTGGCGTCGCGTTCATTACGTGGCATTATGACGCCTCGTGGCGAAATTAGCTGGGTTGATGCAGACCTGAGCGTGGAGGAAATTCGCGAGCAATTGCTCTCGTCACCACACAGCCTGTTCCCGGTGTGTCGTGGCGAACTGGATGAAATCATCGGTATTGTGCGTGCTAAAGAGCTGCTGGTCGCGCTGGAAGACGGTGTGGATGTGGCGGCCATTGCCTCTGCGTCTCCGGCTATTATTGTCCCGGAAACGCTGGATCCTATCAATCTGTTAGGTGTTCTGCGACGCGCCCGCGGCAGCTTTGTTATCGTCACTAACGAGTTTGGTGTAGTCCAGGGTCTGGTCACGCCGTTGGACGTATTAGAAGCTATTGCCGGTGAATTCCCGGATGCCGATGAAACGCCTGAAATTATTGCTGATGCAGGCGGTTGGTTGGTGAAAGGTGGTACCGATCTGCATGCGTTGCAACAGGCGCTGGACGTGGATACGTTAGTGAATGAAGATGAAGACATCGCCACGGTGGCAGGTTTAGTCATTGCCGCTAACGGCCATATTCCACGCGTAGGTGATGTTATCGATGTTGCACCGTTGAGCATTACGATTGTCGAAGCCAATGACTATCGTGTGGATTTAGTTCGCATTGTTAAAGAACAACCCGCTCACGACGAAGACGAGTAAGCGGGGTTAGCGAAACGGCATAACGTGCATACTGTGTCGCCCGTTATGCCGGGCGGGCGGCGGCGTGCTGCCCGCCAGCCATTTGGGAAAATCGCGCAGCGGCATCGGCTTTGCGTACAAAAAGCCTTGCAATAAATGTACGCCGTGTCGGCGTAAATGCTGTGCCTGCGCCTGTGTTTCAACGCCTTCCGCCACCAGTTCGATATTCAGTTTTTTCCCCAGAGCGATAATGATGTCTGTGACGGTTGAGTTCACGGCGTCTGTCCCGATTGCCGAGGTAAATGATTTATCAATCTTCAGCACATCCGGGCGAAGCTTTTCCAGCCAGGAGAGCGAGCTGTTGCCGGTGCCGAAATCGTCAATTGCCAGCTTTACGCCAAGCCGATTTAACTCGCGCACGACCCGATAATCCACATCCAGTAACGCATCGCGCTCGGTGAGTTCGATAACCAACTGCTGAATAGGGTGCTGGCTGAACCAGTACTGGTTGAGATCTTTTAGCAGCGTACCGTTACGAAAATGGCTGGCGGCAACATTAATCCCAATATGAAACTGGCTGCTCATCGGAAATACGTGCCGTTGCTGAATGGTTTCTGCGATGACATGACGGGTAAGCGGCACAATCAGGTTGTGCTCCTCTGCGATGGGAATAAACACTTCGGGAGAGATCCAACCCTGGCGCGGGTTATTCCAGCGTAAAAGGATTTCCACTCCCATACATTGCTGGGTTTGCGCATTAAGTAGCGGCTGGCAAAACAGCTCGAATTCCCGTGCAGCAAGGGCCAGATTTATCTCCCAGGAGAAGCTCATTCTGCTGGCGGTCGCCAGCCATGCCAGGTAGCCCACTAAAAAACTTAGGATCACCGCCAGCGGCAGTTGTGTTGGTAGATGTTTTATAGCCAGTTCGCTGGCACCCGGACCGGTGACGCTGATAGTAAAGGGGAAATGTTGCGATGAGAGCTGGTAGCGTTTTTCATTATCCAGTTCAGGTAGCGTATCGACAACACCCTGTCCATATAGCAAATGGCGATTACCGACGGTTAAGCTGGCATGGGTAATTTGCGGTGGCTGGGGTTCAAGCAACATGGACGATAATAAATCAATATTCACGATTTCCAGCACGCCATCTGAGCCATCGGCAGATGCTGGATACCATTGCGTCAGAATCGGACTGCCCTTAATCAACGAATGGTCGGTAGACAGCAGCAATTGCGGCTCCCGACTGGGTAATTCAGGCTCCAGTTGGCGAATAGGCACATTGCGATAGCCAAAAATGCTGGAACAATAAAGGACCCCGCTCTGAATCAGGCTGATAGAACGTACCGTTTGCAGTCTGGCTGCATGCTTACTCAGAGGTAAACGCGCGACTGAGCAGGGAAGCCCAATCAGCGGTAGCAGTACATCGCGTCCGGTCTGTAGGGGCAAAAGCACGTCATCCAACTCTTCAACGGCGTGGTTGGCAAAGGTAACGGTATTGCGATGATTTAAATTACGCTCCGAAATAAATCGGACAGTTAATGTGAGAATGAGCGTCAGTAGTGCACATAGTGTGCAGACGATTAAGCGATTCCGGCGATAGTTCTTGATGATCCTTTGCGCTGTTTGCATGCGGGCCGCCCGATAAGCCGTTGGTCACAGTAGCCAACAGCAACAGAGCAAGTGTAGTGGGGAAAATTACGCCAGACGAGGGAGAGGGGGCAAATTCGCCCATCCGTCGCAGATGGGCGAAAAATAAGTATTAGTCACATTGAACTTTGATTGCCAGGCCACCGCGTGACGTTTCACGGTACTTGGCGTTCATGTCTTTACCTGTTTCGTACATGGTCTCAATGACTTTATCCAGCGAGACGCGCGGAGCGCTGGTACGGCGCATTGCCATACGCGCAGCGTTGATCGCCTTCACTGACGCAATGGCATTACGTTCGATGCACGGAACCTGTACCTGTCCCGCCACCGGATCGCAGGTTAAGCCGAGGTTATGTTCCATGCCGATTTCAGCAGCAACACACACCTGCTCAGGGCTCGCGCCTAACAGTTCAGCCAGACCCGCGGCAGCCATGGAACAGGCTACGCCCACTTCACCCTGACAACCCACTTCTGCACCAGAGATAGACGCGTTCATTTTATACAACGCGCCAATCGCGCCGGCCGCCAGGAAATAACGGGTATAGATATCCGGGCTGACGGACTCGATGAAATGATCGTAATAGGCCAGTACCGCAGGCACGATACCGCAGGCACCGTTGGTTGGCGCAGTGACTACGCGACCACCCGCGGCATTTTCTTCGTTAACGGCCAGCGCGAACATGTTCACCCAGTCGATCACGTTCATCGGATCGTTGGACAGCTTGTCGCTGGAAACCAGCATACGACGCAGGGCTGAAGCACGACGAGGAACGCGCAGCGGACCCGGCAGCACGCCTTCGGTGTTCATACCACGATCGATACAAGCCTGCATGGTTTGCCAGACGTTACCAAAGTACTCTTCAATCTCTTTCTTACTGTGCAGAGCAAGTTCGTTCTGCATCGCCATGCCAGAGAGAGACAGGCCGGTGCTGTTGCAGTATTCCAGCATTTCGGTGGCGGATTTGAACGGATAAGGCACACTGACCTCGCCCGCGGCATCCTGACCAAAATGTTCTTCATCAACGATGAATCCACCGCCGATAGAGTAGTAGGTTTTGCTGTAAATGACGGTTTCGCCACTGTACGCGTGGATCTGCATTCCGTTTTCATGCAGCGGCAGGTTGCCGTTGTGAAAACGCATTCCGTCATTCTGCGGGAAATCCACTTCGTGCTGGCCCTGCGCAAGCAGCAGGCGTCCACGCGTTTCTACGTCGCGGATAAATCCGGGGATGCTGTCAATATCTACGGTAGCAGGCTCATTGCCCGCCAGACCCATAATAATGGCGATATCGGTATGGTGACCTTTACCCGTGAGCGACAGTGAACCATACACGTCGACGGCGACACGAGTAACGCTGTCCAGTAATCCTTTTTCGACCAGGTCATCGACGAACTGTTTACCCGCCTTCATAGGCCCTACGGTATGGGAAGATGAGGGACCAATCCCCACCTTAAACATGTCGAATAGACTAATCACGATAATACTCCTACAGGGCGACTGGGGTTTCCAGTAACGATGTTATAACTGCGCATAGTGTAAGAGGGAACGCGGCGATCGGCTTAACTATTCACATGAATTAAACTAATAGATAACCGCGGTTTTACTAATGTTGTGACCTGAGTTTCAAGTTGTCTATGGTGTGCGTAAAGATAAGTATAGTCAGGGCTTGACGCCAATTTGCAGCGCCAGCTCACGAATTATTCCGGCGGTCATTCCCCAGACGAAATATTGCTCATACCAGGAAAGCCATACACGATGTGAATCGCCGCGACGGTAGATATCCAGCGGATGATAACGACCTAAATGCAGGGCTTGTGCCAGCGGCATTTCGAACACGGCGGAAACTTCATCAACACTTGCGCGATACGGCAAATTTGGCGGGATAATGCCTACCACCGGCGTGACCTGGAAACCGGTCACGCTGTCCACCGGCGGCAGAACGCCAATCACCTCCACGCAGGATGGTGGGATCGCCACTTCTTCCTGCGCTTCGCGAAGGGCGGCGGCAATTAACGAGGCATCGCTGCTATCCACCGCGCCGCCGGGAAAGGCGACCTGTCCGGCATGCTTGCGCAGATGAACGGAACGCTGAGTTAATAGTAACCCCGGCTGTGCACGACGCACGACGGGGATCAGTACGGCGGCCTGACGCTGGTTTAACGCAGTATGATTAACCTGCGGGCGCAGGAGTTGAAAGCGCGATAAAAAATCATCAAGCGTCAGGCTGCTGTATTCCACGTGTCAGTTCTCCAGTTGGTGCAAAATACGATTCACTTTATCAAACGTTTCCTGATACTCCGCATCTTCCTGGCTGTCCGCCACAATGCCACCGCCAGCGGAACAATAAATGCGTCCGTTGGTGGCTGTCAGCGTGCGAATGGTGATGCTGGTATCCATATTGCCGCAAAAGCTCAGATAGCCAATGCTACCGCACCAGGCGTTGCGTCTTTGCGGTTCCAGTTCGTCAATAATTTCCATTGCCCGCACTTTTGGCGCGCCGGTAATAGAGCCGCCGGGGAAGGCGGCACGCAGCAGGTCAGTGGCGTGCAATGACTCTGGCAGACGCGCGGTAATGGTGCTGACCAAATGATGAACGGCAGGGAACGGTTCGACAACGAACAGTTCCGGAACCTGTACCGAACCGGGTTCGGCAACGCGGCCGATATCATTACGCATTAAATCGACGATCATCAGGTTTTCCGCCTGATCCTTTGGGGAGTTCGCCAGTGATTGAGCCTGCAGACGATCGGCATCGGCATCTTCAAGTCTGGGCAGCGTGCCTTTAATCGGACGCGTCTGGATGTGCTGGTTTTCCAGCAGAATAAAACGCTCAGGTGAAAGGCTGAGAATCGCCCCTTCCTCAAGACGTAAAAATGCACTGAACGGGGCGCGGTTCTCATTGTTGAGACGTACAAACGCCAACCACTCATCGCCTTGATAATGCGCCTGAAAACGCTGGGCAAGATTGACCTGATAGCAATCGCCGCTGTGCAGATAACGCTGCACCTGACGGAACCTTTCACCATACTGCTCGCGGGTCATGTTTGACTGCCACGAGGATGTTAACGAAAACGGTTCGCGCACGGGTATCTGTTGATTTTCCAGCCAACGGCGTCGTGCCTGTACATCGGAGTGGCTAAGTAGCGACACCCTTTGCAACTGATGATCGACAATCAGCGCCCAATCGTAAATGCCAACCGCCATGTCCGGTAGCGTGATATCCTGTTCGGCTTCCGTTGGCAGAGATTCAAAACGACGGCCTAAGTCATAACCGAACAGACCCAATGCGCCTCCCTGGAAGGGAAAATCGGGATTATAATCGGGCTGAATAGTCAGCGATGTCAGCGCCGAACGTAAAACCGTCATCGGATCATCAACCGTTTGCATAGTGCCGTGATGGTCATGCACAACGGTCTCTTCTGCATGTGTGACCAGCGTGGTAATGGGGTCGGCGACCAGAATATCAAAGCGATTATGCGGATGGTCGGCATGGCCCGAATGCAAAAGCATTGCCCAGGGCTGGTGGCTTAATGTGGCAAAATAGTGCTCAGCGGCGTCCAGACGCCAGGGGAGTGTGATTACAGCGGGAGATAACGTCTTCATCAGTCCTGACTCGTTGCTACTTCACTGGCTATGTGCCGGGTAGCATGAAATAATTAGCGCTAATAATTTAGCAGGAGTTCACCATGATTGCAGGTTTACCTTCACTCACGCACGATCAGCAGCAACAGGCGGTTGAACGCATTCATGAACTGATATCCCAGGGGATGAGCAGTGGCGAGGCGATTACGAAAGTGGCTGCTGAATTACGCGCCAGTCATACCGGCGAGCGGATCGTGGCGCGTTTTGAAGATGAAGACGAATAACGCCGCTTATACCGCAGCGATAATCTTAATTTCAACTTTGTATTTCGGGTTCATTAACCCGGCCTGAACGGTACAACGTACCGGCGCGTGACCAGCAACAACCCATGCGTCCCAGGCTTTGTTCATGGCGGCAAAATCATTTTTGTCCGCCAGGAACAGGGTGGCATCAAGAATACGTGACTTGCTGCTGCCCTGTTTTTCCAGCACCGCATCAATTTGCGCCAGCGTATTTGCCGTTTGCTCAAAGGCGTCGGCATCCAGATTTTCCGGTACGCCGGTGTAATACAACGTGTTGTTGTGGATAACCACGTCGGACCAACGCGCTTCGGCATCAATGCGCACAATCGTCATAAATCATTCCTCATTTACGTTTTTTCATAATGGCTTCGGGTTGCGCCAAGACTGCCATAATGTTGTGTCCACGTCACCTCTTCAACTGGCGAAAGAGACGCTGGCCTGACATAATCCCTGTTCAAATGAACAGGGGGCAGTGTGACGGACGATTTTGCAGCAGACGGTCAGTTGGCTAAAGCGATACCCGGTTTTAAACCGCGTGAACCACAGCGGCAGATGGCCTTCGCCGTCAGTCATGCTATCGAAAAATCACAGCCGCTTGTTGTCGAAGCCGGAACAGGAACGGGTAAAACCTACGCTTATCTTGCCCCCGCGCTGCGTGCCGGAAAGAAAGTGATCGTCTCCACGGGCTCGAAGGCGTTGCAGGATCAGCTATACAGCCGCGATTTACCCACAGTAGCGAAGGCTCTGGAATTCACGGGTAAACTGGCGCTACTGAAAGGGCGTTCAAACTATCTGTGTCTTGAGCGTCTCGAACAACAGGCGCTGGCGGGCGGTGACCTGCCGGTACAGACTTTAAGTGACGTCATTCTGCTACGCTCCTGGTCAAATCAAACCCTTGATGGTGACATCAGCACCTGCGTCAGCGTGGCGGAAGACTCTCAGGCCTGGCCGCTGGTGACGAGCACAAATGATAATTGCCTTGGGAGCGACTGCCCGCTGTACAAAGAGTGCTTTGTCGTTAAAGCGCGCAAGAAGGCGATGGATGCAGATGTCGTCGTGGTAAACCACCATCTGTTTCTCGCTGATATGGTGGTGAAAGAGAGTGGGTTTGGCGAGCTGATCCCGGAAGCTGAAGTGATGATCTTCGATGAAGCGCATCAGTTACCGGATATCGCCAGCCAGTATTTTGGTCAATCGCTCTCCAGTCGCCAACTGCTGGATCTGGCGAAAGACATCACCATTGCCTATCGCACCGAGCTGAAAGACACTCAGCAGCTTCAAAAATGCGCCGACCGACTGGCGCAAAGCGCGCAGGACTTCCGCCTGCAGCTGGGCGAGCCGGGCTATCGAGGAAACTTGCGGGAACTGCTGGCCGACCCGCGCGTGCAGCGCGCGTTTTTGTTGCTCGATGACACGCTGGAGCTGTGTTACGACGTGGCGAAACTGTCTCTCGGACGTTCCGCCTTGCTGGATGCCGCGTTTGAACGTGCCACGCTTTACCGTACTCGTCTGAAGCGCCTGAAAGAGATCAACCAGCCAGGTTTCAGCTACTGGTATGAATGCACCTCGCGCCATTTCACCCTTGCGCTGACGCCGCTCACGGTGGCGGATAAATTCAAAGAAGTGATGGAACAGAAGCCGGGCTGCTGGATTTTTACCTCCGCGACGCTGTCGGTAAACGATGATCTTCATCATTTCACCGCGCGGCTGGGTATTGAAGATGCCGAGTCGATGCTGCTGCCAAGCCCATTTGATTACACCCGCCAGGCGCTGCTGTGCGTGCCGCGTAATCTCCCGCAAACCAACCAACCGGGAGCGGCGCGTCAGCTGGCATCCATGCTGCGTCCCATTATCGAAGCGAACAACGGTCGCTGCTTTATGCTGTGTACCTCGCACGCGATGATGCGCGATCTGGCGGAACAATTCCGCGCCACCATGACCCTTCCCGTGCTGCTGCAGGGCGAAACCAGTAAAGGGCAACTGTTACAGCAGTTTGTCAGCGCAGGTAATGCGTTACTGGTTGCCACCAGCAGCTTCTGGGAAGGGGTGGACGTGCGTGGCGATACGTTGTCGCTGGTGATTATTGATAAACTGCCGTTCACCTCGCCCGACGATCCGCTGTTAAAAGCACGGATGGAGGACTGCCGTTTGCGCGGCGGCGATCCGTTTGAAGACGTTCAGTTGCCGGATGCGGTAATCACCCTGAAACAGGGCGTGGGGCGTCTGATTCGTGACGCCGACGACCGCGGGGTGCTGGTGATTTGCGACAACCGTCTGGTGATGCGACCTTATGGTGCCACTTTCCTGGCAAGCCTTCCGCCTGCGCCGCGGACGCGTGATATTGCTCGCGCTGTTCGTTTTCTTGCCATACCAACGACTGAGTAATTTGTTACGGAGTGTGGTAAGATGCGCGCCAAATTTATTGACCTGATCACAAACACCCATGCGAATTCTGGCTATCGATACCGCCACAGAGGCGTGCTCTGTTGCCCTGTGGAATGACGGTACTACCAAGGCTCATTTCGAGCTTTGCCCACGAGAACACACCCAACGAATTTTACCAATGGTCGAGGAAATCCTGGCCGCTGGCGATCTCACGTTAACCGATATCGACGCTCTGGCGTTTGGTCGCGGTCCTGGCAGTTTCACCGGTGTACGTATTGGGATTGGCATTGCTCAGGGGCTGGCGTTAGGCGCGAATTTACCGATGATCGGCATTTCCACCCTGGCAACAATGGCGCAGGGAGCCTGGCGTAAGTCGGGCGCGACCCGCGTACTGGCCGCGATCGACGCGCGAATGGGCGAAGTCTATTGGGCCGAATACCTGCGTGATGAGAACGGCAACTGGCACGGTGAAGAAACCGAAGCGGTGCTAACCCCCGAGCAGGTGCATGCGCGTTTACTGCAACTGTCTGGCGAGTGGGTAACGGTCGGAACGGGCTGGCCTGCCTGGCCTGAGCTCGGTAAAGACAGCGGTCTGACGCTGAGCGATGGCGACGTTTTGCTTCCGGCGGCTGAAGATATGCTGCCTGTTGCCACGCAAATGCTGGCTGCCGGTAAGACCGTGGCGGTTGAACATGCGGAACCGGTTTATTTACGTAACACCGTGGCATGGAAGAAACTTCCCGGTAAAGAATGAATCTTAGTAGTACATCCCCGGTTAATTCGCACAGCCGTCAGTGCGCAGCATTGTGAATTGGTCGGGGCAGAAGCTAAGAAAAGGGAGTCGCAATATGGCGGTGCAAAAGCAGTTATTGAAAGGTCTGTTGGCGGGCGCATTCGCGTTAATGCTTAGCGGTTGTGTCACCATCCCGGACGCGATTAAAGGTTCGAGCCCTACGCCGCAGCAGGATCTGGTCCGGGTGATGAATGCGCCACAGCTGTATGTCGGACAGGAAGCGCGTTTCGGCGGTAAAGTGGTGGATATTCAGAACCAGCAGGGGAAATCCCGTCTGGAAATTGCCACTGTTCCTCTTGATAGCGGGGCGCGACCGGTGCTGGGCGAAGCCTCCCGCGGGCGAATTTATGCTGATGTAAATGGTTTCCTCGACCCGGTGGACTTCCGCGGTCAACTGGTTACCGTCGTCGGTCCGATTAGCGGTACTGTGGATGGAAAAATCGGTAATACACCATATAAATTCATGCTGATGCAGGTAACTGGCTATAAACGCTGGCATATTACTCAGCAAATTGTTATGCCGCCTCAGCCGATCGACCCCTGGTTCTACGGTGCGCGTGGCTGGCCTTACGGTGGCTACGGCGGATGGGGATGGTACAATCCCGGCCCGGCACAGGTTCAGACCATAGTAACTGAGTAACTCTTTGTTTTATGAGTAAAAGAAACAGCGGCTCGTCCGCTGTTTCTGCATTAACGTGGATATAAGAAAAATAAATAGTGACGTGCTTCGCAACCTTGTCGTTGTGTAATAAACAAACTGGTACGCTGAGTTAATATTATGTTAACAGTTTGTTTATTGCCTGGGGTTGTGATGACGACGAATACGCATTTTAGAGGTGATGTATTGAAAAAGGTTTGGCTTAACCGTTATCCCGCTGGTGTTCCTGCGGAGATCAATCCTGACCGTTATCAATCCCTGGTGGAACTCTTTGAACACTCAGTAAGACGGTATGCCGATCAGCCCGCGTTTGTAAACATGGGGGAGGTGATGACCTTCCGCAAGCTTGAAGAGCGTAGCCGGGCATTTGCGGCCTATTTGCAACAGGGACTCGGGCTGAAGAAGGGCGATCGCGTCGCGCTGATGATGCCGAACCTGCTGCAATATCCGGTCGCACTGTTTGGGATTTTACGTGCCGGCATGATCGTCGTGAACGTGAACCCGCTGTACACGCCTCGCGAGCTGGAACATCAGCTCAACGACAGCGGCGCGTCGGCGATTGTCATCGTGTCTAACTTTGCCCACACGCTGGAAAAAGTCGTCGACAAAACGTCGGTGCAACACGTGATCCTGACGCGTATGGGCGATCAGCTGTCGACCGCCAAAGGGACGTTGGTTAACTTTGTCGTCAAGTATATCAAGCGTCTGGTGCCGAAATATCACCTGCCGGATGCCATCTCTTTTCGTAGCGCGCTGCAAAACGGTTATCGCATGCAGTATGTGAAACCCGAAGTGGTGTCGGAAGATCTGGCGTTCCTGCAATATACCGGGGGGACTACCGGTGTGGCGAAGGGCGCGATGCTTACGCACCGTAACATGCTGGCTAACCTTGAGCAGGTTAACGCCACGTATGGCCCGTTGCTGCATCCGGGTAAAGAACTGGTGGTGACGGCCCTACCGCTGTATCACATTTTTGCACTGACGATGAACTGCCTGCTGTTTATTGAGCTGGGCGGTCAAAACCTGCTGATTACCAACCCGCGTGATATTCCGGGACTGGTAAAAGAGCTGGCGAAGTATCCGTTCACCGCCATGACCGGCGTCAACACGCTGTTTAACGCGCTGCTGAATAACAAAGAGTTCCAACAACTGGACTTCTCGTCACTGCACCTTTCGGCTGGCGGCGGGATGCCGGTTCAACAGGCGGTAGCTGAACGTTGGGTAAAGCTGACCGGTCAGTATCTGCTGGAAGGCTATGGCCTGACGGAGTGTGCCCCTCTGGTGAGCGTCAACCCTCATGATATCGACTACCACAGCGGCAGTATCGGGTTACCGGTTCCTTCCACCGAGGTCAAACTGGTGGATGACGACGATAACGAAGTGCCGCCGGGAGAACCGGGCGAACTGTGCGTGAAAGGTCCGCAAGTGATGCTGGGCTACTGGCAGCGACCAGACGCCACCGACGAAATCGTTAAAGACGGCTGGCTGCACACCGGCGATATTGCGGTGATGGATGATGAAGGCTTCCTGCGTATTGTCGATCGTAAGAAAGATATGATCCTGGTGTCCGGCTTCAACGTCTATCCAAATGAAATTGAAGACGTGGTTATGCAACATCCTGGCGTACAGGAAGTGGCTGCGGTCGGCGTTCCGTCGGGCAGCAGCGGTGAAGCGGTGAAAATTTTCGTGGTGAAGAAAGATGCCTCGTTAACTGATGAGGTGCTTATCACTTTCTGCCGTCGTCACCTGACGGGCTATAAAGTACCGAAGCTGGTGGAGTTTCGCGACGAATTGCCGAAATCTAACGTCGGTAAAATTTTGCGACGAGAATTACGTGACGAAGCGCGCGCCAAAGTGGACAATAAAGGCTGAGCGTTAAGTCAGCCAGCAGAAAACGCCGGGTAAACCGGCGTTTTTTTTGGCGCAAACCTAAGAGAGCACGATTTGAATTATCAAATGATCACCACGGACGACGCGTTAGCCACGCTGTGCGAAGCCGTCCGTGAATTTCCGGCGATAGCCCTGGATACCGAATTTGTTCGCACACGTACCTATTATCCGCAGTTGGGGCTGATCCAACTCTTTGATGGCAAACACGTTGCTCTGATTGATCCACTAGGGATCACCGACTGGTCGCCCCTGCGCGATATTCTGCGTGATACCACCATCACCAAATTCCTGCATGCGGGAAGTGAAGACCTGGAAGTGTTTCTCAACGCTTTTGGCGAACTTCCGCAGCCGTTAATTGACACACAAATCCTGGCTGCGTTTTGCGGTCGTCCGCTGTCGTGGGGCTTCGCCTCGATGGTGGAAGAGTTTACGGGTGTGGCGCTCGACAAAAGCGAATCGCGTACCGACTGGCTGGCCAGACCGCTGACCGAGCGTCAGTGCGAATACGCGGCGGCTGACGTCTGGTATCTGTTACCGATCACCACAAAACTGATGGCTGAAACCGAAGCCAGCGGCTGGCTGCCAGCCGCGCTGGACGAATGCCGCTTAATGCAACAGCGTCGCCAGGAGATTCTGGCGCCAGAAGACGCCTGGCGTGACATCACCAACGCATGGCAACTGCGCACCCGTCAGCTAGCCTGCCTGCAATTGCTTGCCGACTGGCGACTGCGTAAAGCACGCGAGCGCGATCTGGCGGTAAACTTCGTGGTGCGTGAAGAGCACCTGTGGGCGGTGGCGCGTTATATGCCGGGCAGCCTGGGTGAACTGGATAGCCTGGGTCTTTCCGGGAGCGAAATTCGTTTCCACGGTAAAACGCTGATCGCCCTGGTGGAAAAGGCCCAGGCTTTACCGGAAGAGTCGCTACCGCAGCCGCTGCTGAATTTGATGGATATGCCAGGGTATCGCAAGGCGTTCAAAGCCATCAAAGCGCTGGTTGCCGAGGTGAGTGCGGAACATAATCTCAGCGTCGAACTGCTTGCTTCGCGTCGCCAGATCAACCAGTTGCTCAACTGGCACTGGAAATTAAAGCCGCAGCAATCCCTGCCAGAGCTGGTTTCCGGCTGGCGTGGCGAATTGATGTCCGATCGCCTCAACGCGCTGCTGCAGGAATACCCGCAGTAAGTCACCAGGCTCGCCGGGTCGCGCGTTTGCTGACCCGGCCTGCGCAACGCTACAGATCGAGCACCAGGCGCTTACCTTTGGCGCGCGAGCAGCAGATGAGCATGCTTTGCTGGCTGGCTTTTTCGTCGTCGCTGAAATACTGATCGCGGTGATCCGCTTCCCCTTCGAGAATCGTCGTTTCGCAGGTGCCGCAAACACCTTCCCGGCACAGGCACTCAACCCGGGCGGCTTTGTTATTTTCGATAACCTGCAAAATGGTCATCTCTTCCGGGACCACAAACTCGCGCCCGGAACGCGCCAGCACCAGGGTGAAGGCGTCGCCGCCTTTCTCTTCCACGGCAAATTGTTCGAAATGTAGCGTATTGCTGTCCAGCCCAAGGCGGGAAGCCGCTTCTCTGACAGCATCGTTGAGCACCGCAGGGCCACAGGTGTAGATATGCGTGCCGGGTTCAACATCTGCCAGCAGACGGGCTAAATCGAGGCGGGTGCCTGCGTTCGACAGGTGCAGATGAATGCGATCGGCGCTGGGGTGTTGCATGAGTTCGTCATGAAACGCGCAGGTCTCCTGGCTGGGAGAGCAATAGTGCAGTTGCCATTGCGTCTGAGATTGTTCCAGCTCCGGGAGTTGCGATAAAAACGGTGTGATGCCGATACCTCCGGCAATCAACAGATGTTTTTGTGCCTGAGGGGCGAGGGCGAAGAGATTATTTGGTGTGGAGATCGTGAGCGTGTCGCCGGGCTTCACGTTTTGATGCAGGTATCGTGAGCCGCCTTTGGACGCTTCCTCCAGGCGTACGGCGATTTTATAGGCGCGCGTATCGCGTGGTGAACTCATCAGCGAGTACGCATTGCTGTACAGGTTCTCGCCATCGCGCATCTGCACGATAATATGGCTGCCACCCTGAAACGCAGGCAGCGACTCGCCTGAGGTCGCCGTTAAGGTGAAGCATTTTACCTGCGCGGTAATCGTCTCAATCCGGCTGACCCGGACTTCTTGCATTTGATAATCAGACATTGCGGCCTCCCTAAAAAATCTGTCCGACGCGCCTCAGCGACGCGCCGGAACCTGTCGTAACAGCCCCGGGTTATTCCTGAAAAACCTGGGCGACCAGATTATGGAAATGGGCAATGCCATGCTCGGAGATGCCGCTGCCGCTGGTGTCCGCCATAATGCGTCCCTGGCCGCGATACCCGCGCGATTTCAGCCCTTTTTGTACGCTTTCAACCAGACGTAAATCTTCAGGACGAAAGACGTTGCGATACCATTCGATCAGTTGTTTCTGCTCTTCGGTCAGCTCTTCGTTGGTGAAGTAGATGTCATAGTTTTGCAGCGTGGTTTCCGCATCTACCGGGAATTCGTAGATAACGGTCATCATGCCTTTGATTGGCGTCACGTTGAGCATGGTACACGGCCACAGCCAGAAACCGTGGAAGGCGGCATCAACCCCTTCTTCGAACTTAAATGACTGCTCTGAAGGTTTGGCGAAACCGTATTGCAGCGTCCAGTTGCCGTGCATGGTATGCCAGTAACGGTCAACCTGGACCGAGTCGGAAAAACCTGGATGGGCCGGACCGCAGTGGTAGCACTCCAGATAGTTATCGACAATATTCTTCCAGTTGGCTGGGGTACGAGTCGTAAAGCGCGCAGCAAGTTTCAGGTCATGCACGTCTGGGCAGGCTTCGATAACTTTGTCCGCAAGACCAGGGAGTTGTTCTTCCACGCTGCCCGCATTCGGATCCATGTTTATAAACACGAATCCGGCATATTCTTCCAGGCGTACCGGTGTAAGGTGCGCTTTTTCGCTGTCGAAGTTGGCGACGTTTTCGCAGTTACGCGCATGCGCCAGATTACCGTCAAGTTTGAATGCCCATGCGTGGTAAGGGCAGGTAATCACATTTTTCGCTTTCCCCTCGCCGCTCAACAGCTGATGACCGCGATGCGGGCAGACGTTGTAGAATGCCCGCAGCACGTTATCGCGCCCACGTACCAGCACGATATTCTCGCCAATCACTTCTCGGGTAACATAATCATTGGGTTTCGCCAGTTCGCTACTGTGGGCGACGCAAATCCAGCTTTTAGCGAACACCTTTTCTTGTTCGTGTTCGAAAGCCTGATGGTCGGTATAAAACCGGGCCGGGATAGTCCAGGCATCCTGCGGGTTGGCACAGAAATTTTGCGGCAGAATAAACTCAGGGCTCAGATTGCTCATTGGAATACCTTTAATTTGTGAGTAAGAGGATTTTTGTACTGGCGCTTAATTGTCGCCTTTGAGTAGTGTCCCGGCCGGTGGCGCGACCGGGACGTCAACTGGCGCTTCGGGAAGATGACTTTCAATTTGATGCGCAGGAACGTGGGCGTAGTCCTGCCGTACCCAGCGCAGAAAACCGCCAACCTTCACCAACAGGATGGCGAGGAATGGAAGAGCGGTCAGAACCACCGTGGTCTTCATGGTTTCCAGGGACGCGCCGGTGAACAAAATCGATAATGGGATCAGGGTGATAACCACGCACCAGAACAGACGAAGACTGCGCTGCGGATCTTCCCCTTCCTGCAGGTTGCGCGTGCTGGTGGCCGCCATGGTGAAGGCCACAGCATCCATGTGTGAGGCGAGGAATATAATCATGATCGCCAGATACGCCACCAGAAACAGTTTCCCGGCAGGCAACGACATCAACACTTGCTGTACGGCCGTCTCACCGCCCAGCGTCGCCATAACCTGCGGTACGTCGATCACGCCGTTCACAAACTGGTGAATGGAGTAGCTTTCCATCACGCCAAAGAAGAACCAGCAACCAACAGTGCTACCGAGGATTAATGCCCAGATAACCTCTTTGATTTTGCGACCACGGGATACGCGAGTGACAAACATTGCCACGCCCGGCGTGTAGGAGATCCACCACAGCCAGTAGAACACCGTCCAGTTACGGGTGAACTCACCGTTGCCAAGCGGGTCGGTGAAGAGGCTCATTTGCAAAAAATTTTGTGTCGTCAGGCCGATGGCGTTGATGATGTTGTTGGTGATGAACTCGGTCGGGCCGACGATCAGCACCAGCAGCGGCAGTAAAAACGCCCCCCAGCCGACCATTTTGCTCAGACGTTGCAAACCGTTATTGATGCCAATCCAGGAGCTCAGGCAGAAAATGCCGCCAGAGAACAGGATCACAAACGCCTGCACCGTGAAGTTATCCGGTAACCCCGTCAGGGCAGACAAACCGCGGGTAAAGGTGGCAGCGGTGACGACCAGAGAGATAGTTAACGCGCCAACTGTCGCGATCAGGAACATCAGGTCAACCAGGCGACCCCAGACACCCTGCGGATGCACGCCGGTAATAGCGGCGATAATCCCGGACAGGCTCAGTCCTTTGTTTTTACGCACATGGAAGTGGTAGGCCATGGTTAATGAGGCCAACGTGTAGGTCGCCCATGCGCTGATCCCCCAATGGAAAAAGGAATAGGGCAGGCTGTATTCCAGCGCTTTTTGCGAGTGCGGCGCGATATTCAGACCCGGGGTCTGGTAATAATAGGCCCACTCAGCAACGCCCCAGTAGAGCGTGGAGGAGCCTAATCCGGCGCATATAAACATAAACAGCCAGGAGAGCGTGCTGTATTCCGTTTTACCTTCTCCCAGACGGATGTTGCCGTATTTGCTGGTAGCCAGCCAGACGACCAGACCCATAGCCATCAGAACGAGGATCTGCACGGCGGAACCCAGCATCCGGGTAACGCCGTTAAAAAGGGTATTTGCGACTTGTGCAGACTGCTGAGGGAAGAGACTAAGTGTGGCGGCGATGAAAAGAATAGCCACCAGGCTGATGGCTATCAGCGGCATGTCTTTTTTCTTGACGTTGCTCAACATGGGATCTCCTGGGCACAGTTGCCCGCGTATGGCATTAGCCTGTCGTTGTTATCATGCTGTAGGGGTAGAATGAGTTACTTTGTATTTAACAATTTTATTATTTGTTCTTTACATGAATTAAACAATTGCCCGATGCGTGAAGCAATAAAACACGGAACGGAAATAATAAAAGGTGAATTAGCGCAGGTTATTGGCTCCACAAAACGCATAAAAAAGCCGCGTCAGTGACGCGGCTCATATTTCGTGGTTTGACCTCTAACGTAGTGCCTGACAGATGGCTTCTCCCACCTGTTGCGTGGTGGCGCAGCCTTTCATATCCGGCGTTTTCGGGCCACTGGCAATAACGTGCTCAATTGCCGCCAGAATACCGTCGTGGGCAGCCTTATAGTTGGCATCACCCTTGCCAAGGAAGTCCAGCATCATGGCGCCAGCCCAGATAGTGGCAATCGGGTTGGCGATGTTTTTTCCGTAAATATCGGGGGCCGAACCATGCACCGGCTCGAACAGGGACGGGAAGGTGCGTTCCGGGTTTAAGTTGGCAGAAGGCGCGATGCCAATCGTCCCGGTACAGGCCGGACCCAGATCGGAGAGGATGTCGCCGAACAGGTTGGAAGCAACCACAACGTCAAAGCGCTCCGGCTGCATCACAAAGCGGGCGCACAATATATCGATATGCTGTTTATCCCAACGGATCTCAGGATAGTTAGCCGCCATTGCTTCAACACGCTCGTCCCAGTAAGGCATGCTGATGGCCAGACCATTGGATTTGGTCGCCGAGGTCAGGGTTTTGCGCGGGCGGTTTTGCGCCAGCTCGAAAGCGTAACGCAATATACGATCCACGCCGCGACGGGTGAAGACCGACTCCTGGATAACCACCTCGTGTTCCGTCCCTTCACTCACGCGTCCGCCGAGAGAAGAGTATTCTCCCTCGGTGTTCTCGCGTACGACGTAGAAATCAATGTCGCCTGGCTGCTTGCCCGCCAGTGGGCAAGGGACTCCCGGAAACAGGCGTACCGGACGCAGGTTGACGTACTGGTCGAATTCACGGCGAAACTTAAGCAGTGAGCCCCATAAAGAGATGTGGTCCGGTACGGTGTCCGGCCAGCCAACGGCGCCAAAATAGATAGCATCAAAGGATTGCAACTGCTCATGCCAGTCATCCGGCATCATTTTGCCGTGATGGGTGTAGTACTCGCAGCTGGCCCATTCCATTTGCTCAAAGCTGAGCGACAACCCCCAACGCTCGGCGGCTGCCTGTAACACATGAATGCCTTCAGGCAGCACTTCTTTACCAATGCCATCTCCGGGGATAGCGGCAATACGACAGGTTTTCTTCATAGCAGCTCTCACTTGTACGCCATCAAAATTGACTTTCCCCTTATCCTATAATTGACTGATTAAGAGTTAATCCCCCTAACTGGTGAAACATAAAACACAGATCATGAATAATCTGCCGCTGCTAAATGATTTACGCGTCTTTATGCTGGTTGCCCGTCGGGCAGGATTTGCCGCCGTTGCCGAGGAACTGGGTGTATCACCGGCTTTTATCAGTAAGCGAGTAGCCCTGCTGGAGCAGACACTGAACGTGGTGCTGCTGCACCGGACAACGCGGCGTGTAACCATCACGGAAGAGGGGGAGCGGATCTACGAATGGGCGCAGCGGATCCTGCAGGATGTCGATCAGATGATGGACGAGTTGTCGGATGCCAGGCAGATCCCGCAGGGGATGCTACGCATTATTAGTAGCTTTGGCTTTGGCCGTCGGGTGGTGGCTCCGGCGCTGTCTGCGCTGGCAAAAGCGTACCCGCAGTTAGAACTGAGGTTCGATGTTGAAGACCGCCTGGTGGATATGGTGAATGAGGGCGTCGATCTTGATATTCGTATCGGGGATGATATCGCGCCGAACCTGATTGCCCGCAAGCTGGCGACTAACTACCGTATTCTGTGCGCTTCGCCGGAATTTGTGGCGCAGCACGGGACGCCGAAGCAACTCAACGATCTCTCCACTTTTCCTTGTCTGGTTATCAAAGAGCGCGACCATCCGTTTGGCATCTGGCAAATGCGTAATAAAGAGGGCGCTCACTCAATTAAAGTTACGGGGCCTCTGTCGTCTAATCATGGCGAAGTGGTACATCAGTGGTGTCTTGATGGGCAGGGAATTGCCCTGCGTTCGTGGTGGGACGTTTGCGACAACATTGCCGGTGGACATCTGGTACACGTATTACCCGAGTATTATCAACCAGCAAATATATGGGCGGTTTATGTTTCTCGGCTGGCGACGTCGGCAAAAATCCGTATTACGGTTGAGTATTTGCGCCGCTATTTTGCCGAAAACTATCCAAAGTTTACTTTGGAATAAATCCGCAACAGCCTGGCAAGAAACTGAAAATAAAAAAGGCAGAATAATCTGCCTTTTTTGCAACTATAACTCACTGAGCAAAGCCGTTATTTAGACTCTTCAGCTTCAGGTAATGTCACGTTAAGTTCGAGGATAGAAATATCGCCGTCTTTTTGTTCAAGCTGTACGGTGACCATTTCGGGATCAATTTGTACATACTTGCAGATAACCTCGAGAATATCTTTCCTCAGTTGCGGTAAATAATGTGGCTCGGCGTCACTACGACGACGTTCCGCAACAATAATCTGCAGTCGCTCTTTAGCGATGTTCGCTGTGCTCTTTTTCCGCGAGAGAAAAAAATCCAGTAATGCCATAACTTATCCTCCGAACAGGCGTTTGAGGAAACCTTTCTTCTCTTCTTCAATGAAGCGGAAAGGACGTTCTTCTCCCAACAGACGGTCTACGGTATCAGCATAGGCTTTACCGGCATCAGCATTGATGTCGAGAATAACCGGCTCACCCTGGTTAGACGCGCGCAGGACTGACTGATCTTCAGGAATCACGCCAACCAGCTTGATTCGCAGAATTTCCAGTACGTCTTCCATGCTCAGCATGTCACCTTTATTTACGCGGCCAGGGTTGTAGCGCGTCAGCAACAAATGCTCTTTAATCGGATCTTCACCGTTTTCCGCACGACGAGATTTCGACGCCAGAATACCCAGAATACGGTCAGAGTCACGTACAGAGGAAACTTCCGGGTTAGTGGTGATAATCGCTTCATCGGCAAAATACAGGGCCATCAGCGCGCCGGTTTCAATACCCGCTGGGGAGTCGCAGACGATGAAATCGAATTCCATCGTTTTCAGGTCGTCCAGAACTTTCGCGACGCCTTCACGCGTCAGCGCGTCTTTATCGCGAGTCTGTGAGGCCGGAAGAATAAAGAGATTTTCGGTACGCTTATCTTTGATTAACGCCTGATTTAACGACGCATCGCCCTGAATAACGTTGACGAAGTCGTAAACGACGCGGCGTTCACAACCCATAATCAGATCGAGGTTACGCAGGCCGATATCAAAATCAATAACGACAGTTTTCTTTCCCTTCTGGGCCAAACCTGTAGCGATGGCCGCGCTGGAGGTGGTTTTGCCAACGCCCCCTTTACCCGAAGTAACAACAATAATGCGTGCCATAGAAATTCCTTGTTAAAAAGGGATCAATTCAACGGTTGAACTGTCAAAGCGTTCTCTGCTAATTGCAGACGGGCCGCTTTGCCATAAAATTCTGCTGGGATTTTATCACTCAGCCAATAAACACCTGCGATAGACACCAGTTCTGCCGTCAGATGGGTACAAAAAATTTGCGCTTCACGATCGCCGCTTGCACCTGCCAGCGCACGGCCTCTCATCATTCCATAAACATGAATATTGCCATCAGCGATAAGCTCTGCGCCCGCACTGACGTGGCTTGTAACAATCAGATCACATTGTGGAGCATAAATGCGCTGACCGGAACGAACCGGCACATTTATTAATCGTGTTTTTGTGATGGGAGTAACGTTTTGCGGCAAAGCGACGGGAGCCGGGACCTCAACAGGCGCAGGACGAATAGCTTTTTCTTTACCTTCAGTCAGTAAAGGAAGACCCATTTCGTCGATTTCTGCCTTTAGTCTGGCGTCTTTGCATCCGCTAACGCCAATAATGCGCAATCCGGTAGACGCGACAACTTTCTGCAGCGCTGACCAGTTTACCGGGCTTTCAAGACCACTCACGTTAACCACCACGGGAGCATGTTTTAAAAAAGCCGGTGCCTGCGCGATTTTGTCTTCCAACGCCTGACGAATAACCTCGGGTTCTGCTTCATGTAAATGAACCACTGATAAGGTGAAGCTACTGCCTTTAAGCTCGATTGGCGTGTTTGACATCCTGGCCTTACTCAATTTGCTATTTATCATCCCCAGCGCGGGGTGATATTCCGAAGACTATAAGGCATGTTATAGTCAGTATTATATTGAGGCAAGCCACCATTCCGTGAATTCAGAGTAAAAGATATGTTTTGTGTGATCTACCGAAGCAGCAAACGTGACCAGACCTATTTATATGTCGAAAAAAAAGACGATTTCTCGCGCGTTCCTGAAGAACTGATGAGAGGATTTGGTCAGCCGACGCTGGCAATGATGTTACCGCTTGATGGGCGTAAAAAATTAGTTAATGCCGATCTTGAAAAAGTAAAACAGGCCCTGACCGAGCAGGGCTATTATTTACAAATACCCCCGCCGCCAGAAGATTTACTTAAACAGCATCTGGCAGCGGCAAAACAAAATACACCAGACGCTAAACGTTAAACTGCATCCGGCAGCAGCACGTTCCATCGATGCAGTACCTGAAATCTATGACTACGTTAGGGGAAAGTAATGTATCAACATCACAACTGGCATGGTGCTCTGCTGGATTATCCGGTGAGTAAGGTGGTTTGCGTAGGGAGTAACTATGCCAACCATATTAAAGAGATGGGTGGAACTACCCCGGAAGAACCGGTTCTGTTTATTAAACCGGAAACCGCGCTGTGCGATTTGCGCCAGCCGCTGGTGATCCCATCTGATATGGGGTCTGTCCACCATGAAGTTGAGCTGGCTGTGCTGATTGGCGCGACCCTGCGGCAAGCGACAGAAGATCATGTGCGCAAAGCCATCGCCGGTTATGGTGTCGCGCTGGATCTGACCCTGCGCGATATTCAGGGCAAAATGAAGAAGGCGGGGCAGCCATGGGAAAAAGCGAAGGGTTTTGATAATTCTTGCCCGCTGTCTGGATTTATTCCGGTGGCGGAATTTAATGGCGATCCGCAGGATACGATGCTTGGATTAACGGTCAACGGTGAAACTCGCCAGCACGGCTCCACGGCGGACATGATCCATCACATCGTTCCCTTGATTGCTTATATGAGCCGTTTCTTTACCCTCAAAGCGGGCGATGTGGTGCTAACGGGAACGCCAGCAGGCGTGGGACCTTTAAGCAGCGGCGACGAACTGGCCATCAGTTTTCACGGTCAAACGCTAACAACCCGCGTGCTGTAATCTCTGCTTGCCGCCTTTTCGGGCGGCAAAACTTGCATCAGCGTGCCAGACTGGTTATAAGGTGCAGCTTTATTGCAATAGCGGAAACCCTGATGAGCGACATACCTTTCTGGCAAAGTAAAACCCTTGATGAAATGACCGATGCCGAGTGGGAGTCATTATGTGACGGGTGCGGTCAATGCTGCCTGCATAAGCTGATGGATGAAGACACTGACGAAATCTACTTTACCAACGTCGCCTGTCGTCAGCTCAACATTAAAACCTGCCAGTGTCGTAATTACGAACGTCGATTCGAGTACGAGCCTGACTGCATCAAACTGACGCGTGATAATCTGCCGACTTTTGAATGGTTGCCGATGACCTGCGCCTATCGTCTGCTCGCAGAAGGAAAAGGGCTACCGGAGTGGCACCCGTTGCTGACAGGATCAAAAGCGGCGATGCACGGTGAACGTATCTCAGTTCGTCATATTGCGGTGAAAGAGTCGGAAGTGCGTGACTGGCAGGATCATATCCTGAACAAACCTTCATGGGCGGACTGAGCCGCCCATCGATTAGCAGGCGTTAAGGGTTAAGACTTTTTCGCCTGATACATCTCATCGGAGTGGTTGTCATCTTCCACCCAGAAGTTAATGTTGAATTGCGCATCGTCGCTTAATTCAACGCGATGCCAGTACTGCGGTGGGCTGGTCGCGAACTGACCGGCATTAATCACCACTTTCACTTCAGGTTCTTTTGCGTCTTCATTGGCAAAGCCATAATACGTTACCGTACCTTCCATCACGCAGAGCTGTCCAAACACGCCTGCTGCGGTGTTATGGTGAGAAAGAAGTGCTGCCGGGACGTTGTCTTTGGTAAAGAAGGGAGTAGAGCGTTTTACTTTCCAGTTTGCCGGGATGCGTAAATGGGACATCAGACATCTCCTTGGTGTGGCATCTATAAGGTGTATTTAATATACATCTTATAGATGCCAGCAGGCAATGAATTTAAGGCAAAAAAAACGCTCCCGAAGGAGCGTCTCTGTTAGCGACCGAAGAGGTCACGTTTTTTCGGTTTAAACGGCTGTGCTAGGACTACCAGCACGGCGACCACCAGGTAAGCGGCGAAGATCCCCAACAGCCACTGTGGCATTTCCAGGGTTAAAAAAGACCACTGGCGTTCAGCACAGTCACCGGATGCTAAAAACACCTGCGGCAGCCATTTGTCCAGCGGTAGCCAGCTCGGGAAGCGTGCGGCAAAATCACAGGTCATAAACGGTGATGGGTGCAACTGAATCATGGTGTGCTCATACGCTAACTGCAGTCCGCGCCAGGCACTGTAAATCCAGATAATCATCGCCACATAGCGCAGCGGCGTTTTTGGTGCGATAGCCCCCACCAGCCCCGCGCCCATCACGCCAAATAATGCGCTACGTTCGTAAATACACAACACGCAAGGTTTTAGCAGCATGACGTGCTGGAACCACAGCGCGACAAGCTCCAGCGCAAAGGCGGTTAACGCCAACAATAACCATGCACCACGACCTCGGGAGCACTGGTTTAAAAATCGCAACATAATAATTTCCCTGCAACATGCGTAGAGAGCGCAGTTTAAACCAATTCAATTTATGCGCCACTAGCAGGAATTGAAAATTTGAGTAATCGGATAATTATCATGCAAAAAGTCAAACCGGGCAGTGATTTGCCCGGTAAATTGTTATGAAAGTGTAGCTAACCAGCCCGCTTGGGTCATCCACTCAGTCACCGGAACAAGCGTGAACTCGACGCAAAGCAGACCAACCAGCGTCAGGACGAGAGTATAAGGCAGAGCCATCCACACCATGCGGCCATAAGAGAGTCGAATTAATGGCGCCAGCGCAGAGGTCAGCAGGAACAGGAATGCCGCCTGGCCGTTTGGTGTAGCAACGGAAGGCAGGTTAGTCCCGGTATTGATCGCCACCGCTAACAGCTCAAATTGGTTAAGGCTGATGGTCCCATGTTCCAACGCGGCTTTGGCTTCGTTAATGTAAATGGTGCCGACAAACACGTTATCAGAGATAGAAGACAGCAGGCCGTTAAAGAGATAGAACAGCGTCAGTTGAGCATGTTCAGAGGACTGCAAAACAAACTGAATAATCGGTGAAAAGAGCTGTTGATCGATAATCACCGCAACGATAGAGAAGAACACGGTTAGCAGGGCGGTGAAAGGCAGCGACTCGGTAAACGCTTTACCAATCGCGTGTTCGTCAGTAACGCCGGTCAACGACGTGGCCAGGATAATGACGGACAGACCGATTAATCCGACTTCCGCCAGATGCAGGGCCAGGGCAACCACCAGCCAGATACCGATAATCGCCTGGACAATCAGTTTGATTTTTTCCTGACGAGTACGCTGCTGACGGCTTTGATCGTCAAACTGTTGCAGGACATCGCGGACGGTCTCCGGCAGCGTTTCGCCATAGCCAAACCAGCGCAATTTCTCAACCAGCATGCAGGTTAACAGGCCGCAAATCAGCACCGGGACGGTAACCGGCGACATGCGCAGGAAAAAGTCACCAAAATGCCAGCCAGCCGCTTTGGCGATAATCAGGTTTTGCGGTTCGCCGACCATAGTCATTACGCCGCCTAACGCCGTACCGACACCCGCATGCATCATCAGGCTGCGTAGAAAACCACGGAACTGCTCCAGTACGATCTTATTGTGCTGATCGATATGGCTATCATCGAGCATATTGTTGTCTTCCGTGCGGGAAGAGGCGAAGCGATGGTAGATACCATAAAAACCAACCGCTACGCTGATTACCACGGCAACGACGGTCAGCGCATCCAGGAATGCAGAAAGGAAGGCGGCGGCAACGCAAAATGCCAGCGACAGCAGCATCTTGGAGCGAATCGTAAGCAGTAGGCGGGTGAAAATAAACAGCAGCAACTGCTTCATAAAGTAGATGCCAGCCACCATAAACATCAGCAGCAACAGCACCTCAAGGTTAGCGGCAACCTCTTCACGCACATGTGTGGCGCTGGTCATGCCGATGATGACCGCCTCGATGGCTAGCAGCCCGCCTGGTAGCAGCGGGTAACATTTTAACGCCATCGCCAGCGTAAAAATGAACTCGGCCACCAACAGCCAGCCCGCAATAAAGGGATTGATGAAAAATATAACCGGGTTAACGACTAAGAATACGAGTAGTGCAAGTTTGTACCAGTCAGGTGATTGACCTAAAAAATTGCGCCACATAGCGCGGCCCCATGATAGCTCCATGGTGATTTCCCTACCTTTAAAAATGAAATCATGTTTTTATGTTTGACCGCAAAGCTTAGCGGGAGGAGGGAGTACAGGCAAGCTATTCACGCGACGGACAAGGCTGGCTGTGCTTCAGCGTAATCTGGAAAATGAAGCCTTGATCCACTTTTTCTTCATTGCGTCAGCTATCAGCCATGTAGCCCGTCTGGTATGATAACTGTAACTATGTTTTGCTGTGTAATGGAATTATCACTATGGTCATTAAGGCGCAAAGCCCGGCTGGGTTCGCGGAAGAGTACATCATTGAAAGTATCTGGAATAACCGCTTCCCACCTGGCACTATTTTGCCTGCTGAACGTGAACTCTCTGAACTGATTGGAGTGACACGTACCACGTTACGCGAGGTATTACAGCGTCTGGCGCGGGACGGCTGGTTGACCATTCAACACGGCAAGCCGACGAAGGTGAATAACTTCTGGGAAACCTCCGGGCTAAATATCCTTGAAACGCTGGCGCGTCTCGATCACGAGAGCGTGCCGCAGCTTATTGATAATCTGCTGTCCGTGCGTACCAACATCTCGACGATCTTTGTTCGTACCGCATTTCGCCAGCATCCTGATAAAGCGCAGGAGGTTCTGGCAACGGCAAATCAGGTGGCCGACCATGCTGATGCGTTCGCCGATCTGGACTATAACATTTTCCGCGGTCTGGCATTTGCCTCTGGCAATCCGATTTACGGTTTGATCCTCAATGGAATGAAGGGATTATATACCCGCATTGGCCGCCATTATTTCGCCAATCCGGAAGCCCGCGCACTGGCGCTGAGCTTTTACCGTAAGCTATCAGAACTTTGTGATCAGGGTGCTCATGAGCAGGTATATGAAACGGTGCGTCGCTATGGTCACGACAGCGGCGAGATTTGGCATCGTATGCAGAAAAACCTGCCGGGCGATTTAGCTATTCAGGGGCGCTAATCGCAGCTTATCCGGCCTACGAAATGCATTGTAGGCCGGATAAGACGTTTTCGCGTCGCCATCCGGCAATAAGATTTACAGACCGTTCATCCTCGGCGGGCAACGCTCCAGCAGTTCCACACTGCCGTCTTCATTCTGCTGCTCCAGCATCACGTCAAAACCCCAGAGCCGGTGCACATGCTTGAGCACCTCTTTGCGTCCTTTATCCAGCGGAGCGCGGTTATGCGGAATATAGCGCAAGGTGAGCGAGCGGTCGCCGCGCAGATCGACATTCCAGATTTGAATATTCGGCTCAAGGTTGCTCAGGTTATACTGCGACGACAGCCTGTTGCGGATCTCACGATATCCTTCCTCGTTGTGAATCGCGGAAATCTCCAGATAATTATGACGATCGTCATCCAGCACGGTGAACAGGCGAAAATCACGCATAACCTTCGGTGACAGAAACTGGCTGATGAAGCTCTCATCTTTGAAATCGCGCATCGCGAAATGCAGGGTTTCCAGCCAGTCAGAACCCGCTATATCCGGGAACCAGTATTTGTCCTCTTCGGTAGGCGACTGACAAATTCGTTTAATATCCTGGAACATGGCAAAACCCAGGGCATAGGGGTTTATGCCGCTATACCACGGGCTGTTGTACGGCGGCTGGAATACCACGTTGGTATGGCTATGTAAAAACTCCAGCATAAACCGTTCGGTGACTTTACCTTCGTCATAAAGGTGATTAAGGATGGTGTAATGCCAGAAAGTGGCCCACCCTTCGTTCATCACCTGCGTCTGTTTCTGCGGATAAAAATACTGGCTGACCTTGCGCACAATGCGCAGCACTTCGCGTTGCCAGGATTCCAGCAGCGGGGCGTTCTTCTCCATGAAGTACAGAAGGTTCTCCTGCGGTTCAGAAGGATAACGTCGGGCTTCCGCAACGGTTTTCTCTTCCTCTTTCTTCGGCAGCGTACGCCACAACATATTTACCTGGCTTTGCAGATACTCTTCACGGCTTTTCTGTCGGGCTTTCTCTTCCTGTAGGGAGATTTTTTGCGGGCGTTTGTAACGATCCACGCCGTAGTTCATCAGCGCGTGACAGGAGTCGAGGAGCTTTTCGACTTCATCCACGCCGTAACGCTCTTCACACTGGGTAATATAGTTTCGCGCGAAGATCAGGTAATCGACGATGGAGCTGGCATCCGTCCAGCTACGGAACAAATAGTTGTTTTTAAAGAAGGAGTTATGTCCGTAGCAGGCATGCGCCATCACCAACGCCTGCATGGTGATGGTGTTCTCCTCCATCAGATACGCGATACACGGATTGGAATTGATAACAATCTCATAGGCCAGCCCCTGCTGACCATGCTTATACAAACGCTCGGTTTCAATAAATTTTTTACCAAACGACCAGTGCGGATAGTTGATTGGCATCCCGACGCTGGAGTAAGCGTCCATCATTTGTTCGGAGGTGATCACCTCGATTTGGTGCGGGTAGGTATCCAGTCTGTAGAGTTTCGCCACGCGGTCTATTTCCGCCAGATAGACATCCAGCAGATCAAACGTCCAGTCGGGTCCATCGCTTAACCGTGTGCTGTCCTTGTTCATGGAATCAATCGTAGCCATTCGCGCACCCTCATTGTTGGCGGCACTCTCTGTCTGGAGTACCTCATTTCAAGCATAGATCATGGTGTTAAAAAACGTGCTGCGGCTGAATTTTTTTCTTTGCGATTTCTTGTTAGCGAGGCGTCGAAAAACGGTATGGCCGCAAAATTTTATGCTGGATAAAAATAACGCACAGCAGGAGATACCAAAGCAGGGAGTTCCCCGCCATCACCGCCATATGTGAGATAAGTCACCATAAAAAAGCCATATGTTGAATAATATTTTCAACTGAGTTATCAAGATGTAATTAGATGATTGTTCTTTTACTGTTAACGGAGTGGCTATGCGAGTTGTCATACTGGGAAGTGGTGTCGTTGGCGTGACCAGCGCCTGGTACTTAAGTCAGGCTGGACACGATGTCACCGTCATTGATCGTGAGCCCGGTCCGGCACTGGAAACCAGTGCGGCGAACGCGGGGCAAATCTCTCCAGGTTATGCAGCACCCTGGGCGGCGCCAGGCGTACCGCTTAAAGCAATTAAATGGATGTTTCAGCGCCATGCGCCGCTGGCCGTTCGCCTCGACGGGACGCAGTTCCAGTTGAAATGGATGTGGCAGATGCTACGCAACTGCGACACCAGCCATTACATGGAAAACAAGGGCCGGATGGTGCGACTGGCGGAATACAGCCGTGATTGCCTGAAAGCGCTACGCGCCTCTACCGGTATCGAGTACGAAGGACGCCAGGGCGGAACGTTGCAACTGTTCCGTACCGCTCAACAGTATGAGAACGCGACCCGCGACATCGCCGTCCTCGAAGACGCCGGCGTGCCGTATCAGCTCCTGGAAGCAAGCCGTCTGGCGGAAGTTGAACCGGCGCTGGCGGAAGTGGCACACAAGCTGACCGGCGGTCTGCGTTTACCGAATGACGAAACGGGTGACTGCCAGCTGTTTACCCAGCGTCTGGCGCTGATGGCGGAGCAGGCGGGTGTGAAATTTCGCTTTAATACTCCGGTCGATAAGCTGCTGAGCGATGGTGAGCAGATTTATGGCGTTCAGTGTGGCGAGGAGATAGTCAAAGCCGATGCCTATGTGATGGCGTTCGGCTCGTACTCTACGGCGATGCTAAAAGGGATCGTTGATATTCCGGTCTATCCGCTCAAAGGCTATTCATTGACCATTCCGGTGGCGCAAGATGACGGCGCGCCGGTTTCAACGATCCTTGATGAAACCTACAAAATCGCCATTACCCGCTTTGATAACCGTATTCGCGTTGGCGGCATGGCGGAGATTGTCGGCTTCAATACGGAATTGCTGCAACCCCGTCGTGAGACGCTGGAGATGGTCGTCCGCGATCTCTTCCCACGCGGTGGGCATGTGGAGCAGGCAACCTTCTGGACCGGGCTGCGTCCGATGACGCCGGACGGTACGCCAGTGATCGGGCGAACGCGCTTTAAGAATCTACTGCTTAATACCGGCCACGGCACGCTGGGCTGGACCATGGCCTGCGGTTCGGGTCAGTTGCTGAGCGACATTCTGTCTGGCCGCACACCAGCCATTCCTTACGACGATCTGAGCGTGGCGCGTTACAGCCCGGGGTTTACCCCATCTCGTCCACGGCATTTACATGGCGCACATAACTGATAAGGACGTGAGATGACTCGCCCGATACTGGCCAGCATTGACCTGCAGGCGTTGAAACAAAACCTGACCATTACTCGCCAGGCCGCGCCGGACGCCCGCGTCTGGTCGGTGGTGAAAGCCAATGCCTACGGACACGGCATTGAACGTGTCTGGAATGCGCTGGGCACAACCGACGGTTTTGCCATGCTCAATCTTGAAGAAGCGATAACCCTGCGTGAGCGCGGGTGGAAAGGCCCGATACTCATGCTGGAGGGATTTTTCCACGCCGAAGACCTGATGGTGTATGACAAATATCGTCTGACCACCTGTGTACACAGTAACTGGCAATTAAAAGCGCTGCAAAATGCGCGCCTCAACGCGCCGCTGGATGTTTACCTGAAGGTGAACAGCGGTATGAACCGGCTGGGTTTCTTACCGGAAAGAGTATCAACGGTCTGGCAACAGCTGCGGGCAATGCCCAACGTCGGTGAAATGACGCTGATGTCCCACTTTGCAGATGCGGAGCACCCGGAAGGTATTCAGGACGCCATGGCGCGGATTGCACAGGCGACAGAAGGGCTGGAGTGCAGACGGTCGCTGTCCAATTCGGCCGCCACACTGTGGCACCCTGAAGCACATTATGACTGGGTGCGCCCGGGCATTATTTTGTATGGCGCATCACCTTCGGGACAGTGGCGGGACATCGCCAATACTGGCCTGAAACCGGTCATGACCCTGAGCAGCGAGATAATCGGCATACAGACGCTGAAAGCAGGAGAACGGGTGGGCTACGGGGGACGCTATACCGCCAGCGGCGAGCAGCGCATTGGCATTGTGGCGACCGGGTATGCAGACGGTTACCCGCGCCATGCGCCAAGCGGAACGCCGGTGCTGGTGGACGGCGTACGCACTACAACGGTAGGGACGGTCTCAATGGATATGCTGGCGGTAGATCTGACACCGTGTCCGCAGGCGGGGATCGGGACGCCGGTAGAGCTGTGGGGCAAAGAGATTAAAATTGACGATGTGGCCAGCGCAGCGGGTACGGTGGGCTACGAGTTGATGTGTTCTCTGGCGCTGCGCGTGCCGGTTGTGACGGTGTAACGTATCTGAAGCCGGATGTCGACGCTGATGTGTTTCATCCGGCTACACCGTTTATGCGACGCAGAGCGCAAACCGGGCAAAGCGCTGCCGCCGCCCGGCAAAAAGCATCAACGCGCTTCATCCTCATCTTCAGCAACGCGAACACCGACCTTCAGCACCGCATTATCTTCTTTTTCAGCAACCGTCCAGATCATGCCAGCAAATTCAACCTGGTCACCGACGACCGGCGCGGCGCCAAGCAGATGCTGGACAATTTCACCCAGCGTTTGCTGTTTATCACGATACTCTGTGCCATCTTCCAGGCCATAAATCAGTGCCACATCGGCGTATTTTGCGCTGGCCTCGAGAATAAAATCACCGAAGAAGCGCTGGTCTAAAGACACCGGCGGCGACTGGCTAAACAGCTTGCCGAGAGCAGGGAGATCGCGCTCGCGGCCAATGACGCACAAAACGTCGCCTTCGCGCAGCCGCGTACTGCCGGATGGGTGAAACAGCACGTTGTCACGAAACAGGGCGGCAATTCGCGTCTCTTCCGGCATATGCAAGTCGCGCAGTGCGGCTCCTACACACCACTTATCCGCGCTGAGCTGATAAACAAACTGCTCCCAGGGGTTTTCCGGATGAATATCCAGACCAATGCGCGAAACGGGCCAGCCGACGGGAGGAACCACCACTTTGGCTTTTTTGGCGGCCCAGGAAAGCGACGTTCCCTGAAACAGCAGCGAGATCAGAACCACGAAGAACGCGACGTTAAAGAACAGGCGCGCATTCTCCAGACCCGCCATCATTGGGAACACGGCGAGGATGATGGGGACTGCACCGCGCAGGCCCACCCAACTGATGAAAATGCGCTCGCGCAGATTGAAGCCACGAAACGGCAACAGTCCGGCGAAGACCGAAAGCGGACGGGCAATGAATATCATCCATGCAGACAAAATCAGCGCAGGGATCGCGATAGGCAGCAGGTCGGACGGCGTAACCAGCAGTCCCAGCACCAGGAACATGGCGATTTGCGCCAGCCATGCCAGACCGTCGAAGTTTTGCAGAATGCCAAATCGGTTGCGGATGGGGCGATTACCCAGCAGGAAACCACACAGATAGACCGCCAGAATACCGCTGCCTTCCAGTGCAGTGGTCAGGGCAAAAATCAGGATCCCACCACTTAAGGCCAGTAGCGGATAAAGCCCGGCAGGCAGTGAAATGCGGTTAATCATTTGCTGAAGCAGGTAGCCCCCACCGAGCCCCAGTATGATCCCTAAGCCGAACTGCTGGATAATATGCACCGCAAACATCCAGCTTAAACCGGTCTCGTGATTTTGAATCATGGCGATAAGCGTGATGGTTAAAAACACCGCCATCGGGTCATTACTCCCGGATTCAATTTCCAGCGTAGAGCCAACACGTTCGTTAAGCCCCTTGCCGCCGAGCAGGGAAAAAACCGCCGCGGCATCGGTTGAACCGACAATCGCGCCAATCAGGAGTCCTTCGATAAGATCCAGATGAAACAGCCACGCGGCCATCATGCCGGTGAGTCCGGAGGTAATCAGCACCCCGACGGTCGCCAGCGACAGCGCCGGGCCTAACGCGACACGAAATGAGCTGGCCTGGGTGCGCATCCCGCCGTCGAGCAGGATAACCGCCAGCGCCAGGTTACTCACCATATAGGCGAAAGGGTAGTTATCGAAAGGAATACCGCCCACGCCGTCGACTCCCGCTAACATACCGATAGCGAGAAATATCACCAGAATAGGGATACCAAGACGTGATGAGAATGAACTGAGTAAGATACTGCAGGTGACGAGTACGGAACCCAAAATAAAAAGGCTAATTATTGCTGCGGCATCCAACGTTCGGTTACTCCTGAATTACGCTGTTTCGTATTTATAAACCCTAACATAATAACGACAGAAACAGCGTTTTACTTAGCCCTGTTAACCGCTTTTTTTACGATTTAAGTACCGGATGCCCACTTAAGGTGAGCTGAGCGCCGTTTTTATCATTTTTCAGTACCGCTCTTGCCCCCAACGGCAAGGTGACGGTGCGTTGTTCATGACCAAAATCGAGGCCGTCGATCACCGGAACCGATAACCTGGCGCGTAGAAAATCACAAACTGAGTCAAGACTGTAACCCGCGTCGTAATCATTAGGTGCGCTGCCGCTAAAACTGCCGAGGATAATGGCGTTTTGTTGGGCCAGTATTCCTGCGTGATACAGTTGCAGCAGCATGCGTTCAATGCGAAAAGGATGCTCGTTAATGTCTTCCAGCACCAAAATGCCGTTTTCGATAGCGGGCATCCACGGCGTGCCCATCAGAGAAATGAGCATCGCCAGATTTCCGCCCCATAGCGTACCTTCGGTCGCACATGCCGGACCGTTACCTTGCCACTCGAGGGTAAATTGGGCATTGCGAACAGCCTGCCAGAAATGGTGCTCGGTAAATGCGTTCATCTCCTCGGCGCCAAAGTTAGCCGCCAGCATCGGGCCGCTGAAGCTAATCACATTCCCCTGCGCCAGCAGACCACACTGGATTGCGGTAAAATCGCTGTGTCCGCACAGCAGCAGTGGGTTGTGTTGCTGACGGTTCGCCAGCGCCTGCCAGTCAATATCTGCCAGTAAACGGCTCGCGCCATAGCCGCCGCGTACTGCCATCACAATGGTATCGGGCGTGTTCAGATTTACGAGCGCGTTCACATCAGCAAGCCGTTCTGCTTCGGTACCCGCAAAACGCTGGCAGCGGCGCGCAATGACCGCTGAATTGTCGACCTGATGACCGGCCTCAGTAAGACGCGCCAGCCCGCGTAAGGCAGCCTGCTGGTTGATACAGTAGCCCGACGGGGCAATTAAGTGAAACCGGGACATGGCATTTCCTTGCTACAACTAAAACCAAATGTATATCATGCCGCGTAGGTATGTCGTTGTCACCTCAGCGACAGGTTCCGGCTATAAGGATAGATGACGTGAAATTGAGATGGTTTGCTTTTTTGGTTGTATTACTTGCGGGCTGTAGTTCAAAACAGGATTACAAAAATCCGCCGTGGAATGCTGAAGTTCCGGTTAAACGCGCAATGCAATGGATGCCGATCAGCGAAAAAGCCGGTGCGGCCTGGGGTGTCAGTCCACAATTGATTACCGCTATCATCGCCATTGAATCAGGTGGAAACCCGAATGCGGTCAGTAAGTCTAATGCGATTGGCCTGATGCAGTTAAAAGCCTCTACGTCAGGGCGTGATGTTTATCGTCGCATGGGGTGGAGTGGCGAGCCGTCGACCAGCGAGCTGAAAAATCCTGAGCGCAATATCTCGATGGGGGCCGCATACCTGAGCATTCTTGAGACCGGGCCGCTGGCCGGGATCGAAGATCCGCAGGTGATGCAATATGCGCTGGTGGTATCGTACGCCAACGGTGCGGGCGCGCTGCTGCGAACGTTCTCCTCCGACAGGAAAAAAGCCATTAATAAGATAAACGATCTCAGCCCGGCTGAATTTATTGAACATGTTGCGGATAATCATCCGGCGCCGCAGGCTCCGCGCTATATCTGGAAGCTTCAACAAGCGCTGGATGTGATGTAATTCAGGTGATGCTAATCGCGCACCTTATTCGACTTTTCCCGGGCCTCGCGCTCGAGGGAAAAAATAATCCGCTGTAGGTTACGCTCCACCGCCGGGCCGACGTTGAGAAAACGAAAGCTCAGGCGGGGAGTGGTAATTGTTTCGTTTTTCCCGTCGATAACTTTGCGTTCGCTAATGGAAATTAGCTGGGCGTCCACCTGATACACTCCCCATTGCTCCATGTTCAGTTCAACCTGTGAAAAGCGCATGCCTTCTACCAGTCCCTCTGGTTTTGCCGTTTCTAACAGCCCGCCCATACCGCCAAGAGACAAATCGAATAAGCGAAAACACAGCGTGCTGTTATCCGGCATTTTTACCGTGCAGCGATAGGGGGGATGCAGCGGAGCACCGATACGGAAATATTCCCGACGCTGGACGAACCACAGAGATGGCGGCAATGATGAGATAAATGCGGGTAGCCGCTGGTATTCGCCTTTTTTCAGCTGTGGCAGGGTGAACTCCACTTTGGCTCCCTGCGTTTCGGCGATAATCGTAATTTGATTGGCTCGCTGCACGGCCTGGTTTTCATATTCCTGACTACCAAAATCCATGATCAGTTCGTCCGGGCTGACCGCCAGTATTTTGCTGATGAACTGGCCACCTGACCAGGAGATACGCAGCGGAACCTGCTGCGAATTTAAGTCCCGGAGTACGCCTAACACCGCTAACGGATTTTGCTTCAGGAACTGCTCATTGTAGTTACTCACACCTAATGACTCCTGGATGCCTGGTTTATCGTTGGATTATCGGCATCAATCAACGGAACTTAATACAAATGGATGAAATTTTTTACCAAACCCAATGAAATTAAGTCTGAGGGAAAAAGCACGTAGCGATGGCTTGCCTATACTTAACGTGCTGGCGCAAGAATGTCTTGCGCGTGCGTTCACTGGAAAGAGGGCCTGGAAATGGGAATTATTACCTGGATTATTTTTGGTCTGATTGCGGGGGTTATCGCCAAACTGATTATGCCGGGGCGCGATGGCGGTGGATTTATCCTGACCTGCATTCTCGGTATTATCGGTGCTGTGGTCGGTGGATGGCTGGCTACGATGTTCGGTATCGGCGGCGATATCAGCGGGTTTAATCTCAACAGCTTCCTGGTGGCCGTGGTCGGCGCGATTGTTGTGCTGGGTGTCTTTCGGCTTGTGCGACGAGATTAATCGAACGGCCCCTGACGGGGTAATGCTTGTCAGGTAACGATGAGTGGCCGTAGCGACAACGTAGAGTGGCACATTCGGAGGTAACGAATCTGTTGCCTCCGGCATATTGCTACGTTCACCTTATGTTTGTCACTTCTCTGAGGCAATACGACCTGTGAACGTGTTAAGGGTACTATCACCGTACCCTTGCGAATCAATTTCTCACGGATGAAAACCCGGAATACCCCATAAGGGCTAGATGGCATAGAGACATCAGGAATGGCGAAATATAAGCCAGAAAAAATCCGCGACGCAGCGCGGATTCGGGGAGTTAAACGCTTCAGGTAACGGCATTAAGACGTCGGCTGAGCCTGTTTTTTAGGCTCGACTGGCGTGGTACTTGCCGGGGCCGGGCGCGATGCGGGCACGCTGTCACAGGGCTTTTCTTTGGCGCAGATCAGGTCGAGCATTTTTAGCGTTACGCCGTTGGTCCAGCCAAAACCATCCTGCAACGGATATTCGCCGCCGCCTCCGCCAGTGCCTGTGCTACTCACGTCATACTTTTCAACCAGCTTTTTCTCACGATCGTAGGTGTGCTGCACGTTGGTGAGGAATCGCCAGGTCACGTCCATGGCGACGTTATCCTGACCGTAATTCTGTAATCCCGATGCGGCGACCCACTGGAGCGGGGCCCAGCCGTTGGGAGCATCCCACTGCTGGCCGCTTTTCACCGACGTGGTGGCCAGGCCGCCGGGTTGCAGCAAATGCGCCTGGGTTGCCGCGGCCACTTTGCTGGCGCGATCTTTTGCTGCTGCATTGACATACAACGGGAACAAGGCGGCGGCCGTGAGTTGGTTACGTACTTTGTGGCTCTTCAGATCGTAATCGGCATACCAGCCTTCTTTGTCGTTCCACAGGTGCTTTTCGATCCCTTTTTGTCGGGCATTAGCGAAGCCTTCATATTGTGCAGCTTTGGCATTATCCCCGGCGGCCTTGCTGGCGAGGGCGATCATCTTTTCCATTTTGTACATCAACGCATTGAGATCGACCGGAACGATGCTGGTGGTGCGTAGGGTGCCTAGTTGATTGGGGTTATCCATCCAGCGGGAACTAAAGTCCCAACCCGACGCGGCGGCAGAACGCAGGTCGCGGTAGATTTCTGTGGCCGGTCGGTTCGGATTGCTTTTAGCTGTGGCGATATCCTCCACCCAGGACTCTGGCCGCGGCGTATCGCGGTCATCCCAGTAGCGATTCAAAATGGTGCCGTCATCCAGTTTAACCACGCGCTTATTCTGCTGGCCGGGCTGGAGCGTTTCGACGCCTTCCATCCAGTAGGTGTATTCTTTGAGCATCTGCGGGAGGTATTTTTTCAGCGCGTCATCCCCGTCATGCTGCGCCAGCAGTTCCACCATAAAGGCAAAGAATGGCGGTTGAGAACGGCTCAGATAGTAGGTGCGGTTGCCGTTAGGAATGTGCCCCCAGGAATCAATCTCGTAAGCGAAGTTTGCCACCATGTCGGAGACCTTATCCCAGTGATTACTCTCGGCAAGCCCCAGCATGGTGAAATAGCTGTCCCAATAATATATTTCGCGAAAACGCCCGCCAGGCACGACATACGGTTCCGGGAGCGGCAGCAGAGAGTCCCATTTTTCAGCGTCGGTTGTCGAACGGGTGAGTACCGGCCACAGTCCGTCAATATGCTCGCGCAGCGATTGCCCGGCTGGGGGGACGTATTTCTCGCCAGCTTTCGGCAAGGTGAAATTCACTTCCACAAAATGACGTAAGTCGAATCCGGACTGGTTTTTCTGCATCCGGTAATCGGCAAGGATCATTAATGGATCGCTGTTAGGGACGGCGTCAGCAAAGGTTTTCTGGTCAGGAAACAGTTTGGCCGTTTGTACATCATTAAACAGAGGGCCAAGCAAAATATCAGGCGGCTGAGGCGTAGCGGTTGGTGCGTCCTCGGCGTTGACGGCAAAAGAGGAAAGGGCAAAAAAGGTGCTTGCGAGCGTCAGTTTTATTGCAATAGAGAGCAGGCCTGGATGGCGAGTTGCAGGCGTTATCATCGGTTAATCTCCTTAGGGTGTGCCGAAGCAGCGGCATTTACCATGAGAAAACCTTAGTTCAGGATCGACCGTTGCGCGTGATCGACGCCCCATTTTGCGAATAAACAGACATTTCCCGACGCGAATCGAAAAGATGCACACCCTTTGTCGGGAAAGGGCGTGCAACCGACATCAGTCCGCGCGGGTTATCCGCTGGGCCACGCAGTCAAGGGTCAGGGTGTCACCCATCGTGATACTCTCGATGGCCTCGCCTTGCTGACACAACCAACATAACCCCATTGCACGGGCGATAATCGCCGGGTGAGACGCTTCGCTCCCGTCTCGCAGGCAGATGCCTTTGATGGTCTTCGGATCGAGTTGCAGCACCGTAGATGGATAGATGACCTCCGCGACCAAAATAGTGGGACGGATGAAGGCGGGAATTTGTGCAGTCTCTCCCGTCAAATACTGCAGTGAACGAGACAACAAATCTTCAATATCGATGTATCGCGCCTGCAGGTAAGGATCGTCGAGCTGTAAATACTGCTGGCTGAGATCGCTCAGCACCTGATGCCAGGCCCAGGCCGCGCTGCACTGCGTTTCACGCATTAGATCACAGGCCATATCGAACAGATCCGGATCGTCCAACAGTGTGTGGTGACCGGAGAAAATAGCGGCGATATCTGCGGAATATCTCTCTTCTGCAAGCGCGGTTAGCTCGCTTAAGTCGTTCAGCGTGCTTTGGATAGCGACCCGTAACCGTTGCTGCTCAATCTGGAGTGAGGCTATAGGCTGTTGGCTTACCTGCGGTGAGAACGGTGTGTAACAGAATGCCGTCCCCGTGACCTGTGAGGGAACCTTCGTCACCACGGTATCAGCATGCGCGGGCTCGAGCGATTCACCAAAATTCTCAGCTGCCAGCTGTTTGAATGCGGCCAGCGCATCCTCTGCCTGTTCGCCCTTGGCAATCAGGCGCAGCGTGTCGTTACAGCGTACCTGCAGCAGGGCAATCTGATTCAGGCTATCAGGGACGACGCACTTGCCATTTTTCTCCAGCCACATATCGGCGTTAAAGCCAGACAGCGCGGAAACCAGCCGTGAAGCCGGACGCACATGAATGCCGTTTGGGTTTTTCACCACAATGGCCACTGAATGAGCATCTGCATCAGGCGCGAATTCGGCAGATGTCGGCTTTGCTGCAGATGGCGAAGGTAAACCCAGTTGCTCACATTTGGCATCGAGGGCGTTCATGGCATCACAGATGACCCGCTCAATGTCAGCACCTGCGGCAGCGCTAACCGTTGCGGCGAGCGTGCCTTCGACCAGCGGCGCGGCGCACAGACGTACTTTGGCGGCAATGGCCGGATCGAGCAGTTCCAGCGCGGTTTCCGCACTCAGTAGCGCACTACCGATATCCATCATCACCAGCACGTGATCCGTATCGGCCACGGACTCAATGGCTTCCATCACCTTGATAGGATCGGTGCCAATCGGATTCTCAGGATCGTCAATGCCTGCGGCAATAGCGATTTTGCAACCATCACCCATTAACATCTGCCGGGCTAGCGCGCCGACGCCTTCGCCCAACTGGGCGCTGTGAGAAACAATAACCAGGTTTACCATCGCTTTATCCTTACTCTCTGGACGCCTGAGCCAGCATTTGCATCATAAACATTACGGACGTTGCGCCGGGATCCTGATGCCCAATGCTGCGCTCACCGAGATAGCTGGCGCGGCCTTTGCGGGCCTGCATGGTGATGGTGCTTTGCGCTGCTGCTTCCGCTTGTTGGCTTGCCGCTTCCAGCGCCGCCTGTACGCTCAGCTTTTGCTCGCAGGATTGGCGTAAAGATTCCACTACCGGCAGCCAGACATCGCACATGGTTTTGTCGCCAGGTTCAGCTTTACCGCGGCTAATCACACCTTCCGCGCCATCACGAATCATTTGATACAACTCCTCAAGCGTCAGGCTTTGATGAGCCTGGGTCACCTGGGCGGCACGGATAAAAAAGGTACCAAACAGTGGACCGCTGGCCCCCCCGACGCTTGAGAGCAGCACCATGCCGGTGTTTTTCAAAATAAAACCAATGTCTTTATCGGCGATGGACGGCAACTTTTCGACGACTTTGCTAAAGCCGCGGTGCATGTTCAGACCGTGGTCGGCATCACCAATTTCCCGATCAAGACCGGTGAGAAAATCACTTTCGGTGGTGAAGATCTCACCGCAGCGATAGAGCCAGTTAACAATTTGTGTTCTGTTGAGGGACATCATGTATCTCCTTATTTACCCCAGTTGAGAGCAGGGGTGTGAACCGGTGCATCCCATAAGCTCAGCGTGTCGTCATCCACCTGTAACAGGGTGATTGAGAAGCCAGTCATATCCAGAGAGGTACAGTAAGAACCGATCAGGTTGCGCTCAATGACGATGCCGGCGTCCTGGCAACGGCTTTCGAGGCGGTTATACACGCCGTAGAGTTCTGACAGCGGCGTCGCACCGAGATTATTGACCAGCGCAATGACACGATCGCCGCTTTGCAACGCGCGCTTGCTTTCTTTGCCTTCCTGCCACGCGCCCTGAACGTTGTCCCAGTGGCGGAGCGTACGGCTGTAGTTGCCGTTTTCCAGCAGGGTATCGAACATTTCATCAACGGTCTGATCGAGGGAAGTGAAGGTGCGGCGGTCAATGCCGGGTTCCCCGTGGATACCCACGCCAAACTCCATTTCGTTATCCTGCAACGTGAACGACGGTTGTCCGGCGGCCGGAACGGTACAGGCGCCAATGGCTATCCCAATGGAGTGGCCCTGATTATTCAGTTTACGACCCAGCGCTGCACAAACTTCCAGTGAGTCACCGCGTTCAGCGGCAGCGCCGACCAGTTTTTCGATCAATACGGTATTCGCCACACCACGACGACCGGCGGTATACAGACTGTCTTTCACCGCCACGTCGTCATCCACTACCATGGTGGTGACTTTGACGCCGCTTTCATGCAACAGCTCGGTGGCGGTTTCGAAATTAAGAATATCGCCGGTGTAATTTTTGATGATCAGCAGTACGCCTTCGCCGCCATCAATTTGCATGGCGCATTCGAACATTTTATCCGGCGTGGGTGAGGTAAAAATTTCACCCGGGCAGGCACCAGAGAGCATGCCCTGACCAATGTAGCCGCAGTGCATAGGCTCGTGTCCGCTGCCACCGCCGGAAAGCAGCGCCACTTTGCCCATTACCGGCGCATCTGCGCGGGTGACATATACCGGATCCTGATGCAGTGCCAGGGAAGGATACGCTTTCGCCAGTCCGGCGAGTTGTTCAGTCAGTACGTCTTCAACACGGTTAATCAATTTTTTCATTATTTATGCTCCGCAGACAGTCCTGGATGGCTGCCAGATTCGGGCAGGCATCTGATGTAGGGTATCGGGTTATACAACGCCACGGCGACTGCTCGCTGCCGATAAGGTAATTTTGCACACGGGTTGGCAAAAGAAAATTGCTGCAATGGGCGTTTCAATACGAAACGTAGCAACATAATAATGTTCCGTATTGGAACGTCATGGTGCATAAAACAGCGAAAATGAGAGGTTGGGCCGTATTTGGCCGGGAAGCTGATTAACGGGTGTTTATGGAAAACAAACCACCTGCAGAGCAGGTGGTTTGTAGGCAAGGTCGATTTCGGCGTTAGCCCGGATAAATTCCGCGATCTTTACGTGCCAGTAGAATGCGTTCGCAGGCAACAATGTAGGCTGCCGTACGCAGTGAGCAGGATTTCTCTGCCGCTTTTTCCCACACGTGTACCATCGCATCGGTCATGATTTTGTCCATGCGATTGTTAATCTCTTCTTCGCTCCAGAAGAAGCTAGCCATGTCCTGAACCCATTCGAAGTAGCTGACGGTTACGCCGCCGGCGTTACAAACAACATCTGGGACAACCACGATACCGCGGCTTGCCAGAACGTCGTCGGCGTCCGGATAGGTTGGGCCGTTAGCGCCTTCGAGTACCAGTTTACAGGTCAGCGTTTCCGCGCGGTGACGGGTGATCTGGCCTTCGAGCGCGGCCGGGATCAGAATATCCATCTCCAGGCTCCAGAAGGCTTCGCTGGCAATGGTTTCAGCGCCCGGGAAACCGGCAATCTGTTTGTGCTCCAACTGCCAGGCAGACAACGCGGCCATGTCGATACCCGTTGAGTTAAACAGCGTTGCTGTGTGATCCTGAATCGCGACCACGCGTGCTCCTGCTGCCGCGAACAGGCGGGCGGCTTCGCTGCCGACGTTACCAAAACCTTGCACCGCTACGCGAGCGCCTTCAACGTCGATGTTGGCACGACGCGCCACTTCCAGACCGCTGACGAAAACACCACGACCGGTGGCTTTATCACGGCCTAACGAGCCGCCGAGGTGAATAGGTTTACCGGTGACCACGCTGGTCACGGTGGTGCCGTGGTTCATGGAGTAGGTATCCATCATCCAGGCCATTACTTTTCCGTTAGTCCCCACATCCGGCGCAGGAATGTCTTTCTGCGGCCCGATGATAATGCCGATTTCGCTGGTATAACGGCGGGTTAAACGCTCCAGTTCACCTTCGGAAAGCGAGAACGGATCGACGCGCACGCCACCTTTCGCACCGCCGTACGGCAGGTTCAACGCTGCGCATTTGATGGTCATCCATGCGGACAGGGCCATCACTTCATTAAGATCAACATCAGGATGATAACGCACACCGCCTTTGCCCGGCCCGCGGGAGAGGTTATGTTGCACGCGATACCCTTCAAAATGACGGATAGTACCGTCATCCATCTGCACCGGGATATCGACAATCAGCGCGCGTTTTGGGTGGCGCAGGGTATCCACCCAATGGGAAAGTTCGCCCAGGTAAGGGGCCACACGCTCGATTTGTTGCAGGTAGGTATTCCAGGCAGATGTGCTGCTATCTGAAGCGTAAGATAACTTATCCATGATAAACCTTAGTTATAAAAGTAATATGTTCTTAATTTGGCCGTGGTATACAGTGAATCACACCATATGAACCTAAATTTAACATTTATTTCATAGAATGGCCTGTCCGGCTAACACGGTTTATCGGCATGAAGCGTGTGGGCTTTAGCTGAGAAGTGAATAGTTATTCTTTGATTGTGCTGATATTTCGGTAATTTTGCTGGCTGGGTAATTTAATATGCATGATTTATAAAAATCGCAATTTGTCAGATTTATGACGCACCTCTAAAAGTAAATAATATGATAATAAAATGTATTTGCTTTATTGCGATTAAGCTGGGGTCAGTAGGTCACGGCGATGGTAACGGTATCAGCATAGTTGTCAGGCGTGTAGTTCGCGCTGGGAACGGTGGCGTAAACCGGGTAGGTGGTGGTGGTTCCCGTACCGTTGCCCGCGACGGTATTGAGCGATGAATTGCCCCAAACCGTTTCGGACGGCCCCGGCGTCGAGCTAAGCTGGTAGGGGACCTTGTCCGTATTTGACCCCGTGCCGGCCATCACGCCGCTGCCTGCCGTATTGCCGTTAGAGGGCTGAAGTCCGATGGTGTAAGGCGTGTTATTGGAACATGCTACGCCCACGGTATTTGAAGCCGTTAGGTTACGCCCGGTCGCCCTGGCGGGCGCAAAGCTAATATTGGTTGCAGAGGTGATATAGCACTGTTTGCTGACCGTCGCCGATACGGTGAAGGGAAGCCTGGCGGCAACGGTATCGCCACAGGTGGTCGGCGGGAAAAGCAATCCAGGATTGAGGGTGACAAGGGCTGTCGCCGCCGTATAGCTATCCTGATAGCTTCCGGGGACGGCTGAAGTTTGTGGCGTGACAATCTGCGCTGATACCGTGAGTGAGCCAGTCACTGGCGTCAGATTCAGCAGGTTAAGCTGTACCATTGGAAAAGTTGTTCCCGACTGATACTGACTCCCCCAGACTTTGGTGTGTCCGGCATCCTGGTAAAGCTGGTATGCCAGCGTTCTGGCAGGTGTTCCGTTTAATGACATATTTCGGGGTGTCACCTGGCCACTGACGGCTGAGGCGCCAATATTAAAACAGAGGTTGATCCCTGCCAGCACGTCGCCAAGCTCTTTGGTGCAGGTGTAGTTGAACGTCATTGATGACGTTGCGCCTGTCGCAGACAGCGGATTAACTGAGCCCAAATTTATGGGTTGCACATTGCTCACCGAACAGGTTACGGCATGGCTAATCGCCGGACAAAAGAGTACGGCTGCGATGAGTAACAGATGCCTTAACCTCATGAGCGCACTCCTGTTAGTGTGGCCGGCAAACCAGTGGACCTATTTGCACAATCCCCTTTGCAGAAGAGGGATAGTCAAATTGCACGCGACAACTGCCGGTGTCTGTCTCAACGCGCAGCGCGTTGTGCTGTTCCAGCATGTCGAACCAGGTCATCCCATCAAAACCAACGACAGACGATTGTCCTGTTTCGTTGATAGCGTATGCCATGCTGCCTTCGGGAATGGGTTTACCCTGATTGTCGACGAGGATGACCTGCGCAGCGCGTACGGGGGTAATGCCAAAGCTAACCAATGTACCGGAACGATCGGCAGGCGTTGCATTCGCCTCAACGCGCGCGATCCGCATATTGGTGGGGAGATCCATTGGGTCAATACTGATCAGGTTTTTTTGATAACTGTTCAGTGGCGTGACCAGCAATAGCCCCTGGTCGTCGCTGCGACCAATCAGGTTATTTTGTAATTTAATCGGGACGTCAGGAACGCCGTCAGTTGATACGACGGCAAAGCCATTGTTGATTTCTCGTGCTGCAAACAGGCCGCCTCCCATGGTAACAAGCGATCCGGTGGCGCCTGCGTAGCCGTAGTGGTTATCCGGTAAACGGCTGAATCCCGCGTACGCTTTACCATAACGCCCCAGATATCCCACTTCTCCCTGACCGCTTTGCCGGGAAGCCTGCTGACTGGCGGCCAGATTCCAGCCCCAACCGCCGTCGGCAGGAGGCGTCAGGCTGGCGTTGAGCTGGTAGCCGGTTTCATCATTGGTGCGTTGTAGGGTGCTGCTGGCACTGAGATTGTTATCAGTGGTCATTGTCACCATCAAATAGAGACTGCGATCGCGGTTATCGTCGATGTTTTGGTTGAATCCGGCATTCAGTGAAATGTTGTCGGTAATCGATTTGAACCAGCTGGCGTTGGCGTAGCGCACCGCATTTTCGTGCGGATAACGAAACTGCAGGTAACTCAGGCTGACATTACCGGCAGCTCCCAGCGAATAGCCAATGACCGTATTGCTGTTAAGCGTCGGTGGCGGCTCGCCATAATGGGTGGCGACATCACGATAATCGCCGGAAGTGGCCGTCGTACTGGTACTGAAATTAAACCGTTCGCCGGACCAACGGTAACCAAAACTGTACAGAAAACCGTTCTTTCCTGCGTCGGTACTTGCGGCAACTGAGGTCGAAAACGTGCCGCTGCGGGTGCCTGGGATCCAGTCGTTACTGAAGCCTGCGTTAATCAGTCCATCGCTGGTTTCAGCGTGAGTCCCGGCGGTGAACGTATTGCTAAACCCACGACGCCATGTACCGCTCAGTACCGGTGCGCTGGCATAATCAAAAGAGGAGTAACCATAGTTTTCGCGTACCGTACCCAGTTCTGCTGACCAGGCAGTTAATCCTTCCCGCAGGAGTTGCTGATCGTTGTAGAACGAAAAATTTTGTACGCTCGTTCTGCCCAGCGCATCCGTCATCATCACCTGACCCGTTCCCGCGCCGCTGATGTTCGGCATTGTGTTGATCTGAAAGCTACCCGCGGGGACTTCTCCGTTGTAGTACCTGACGCCGTCGACGTACAGCTCAACGTTTGACGGTAACGTCGCGGAGCCAAGATATGCAGGGAGCGGGGTGGTTGGCATATAGGGCCGCAAACCAAAATCGGTTCCTATCTGAATGCCGCCAATACGCGTCGGTCGGGACCAGATAAGTGAACTGGTCAGGGTATCGCCAACGGTTACCGCCAGCATCGTTTCGGGAAATGACGTACGCCAGCTGGTATCGAGTCGCTCAACGCTGTTATCCGCATTTTCCTCGGTGGAATACTGCGTCAACTGGGTGGTGCTGAGCACGCCTGCAGCATTGAAAGCGCGGAGTTCGCTGAAGGTATTTATTGCGCTTTCATCCCCCTGCTGGGTATAGATATCGTAATTGAGCAGCGCTCCGCGTGATGTTGTCGCCGTCGGCGCGGTCTCTACGGGGGAATTAAGCTGCGTGGTCGCAAGATCGAGTGAACTGAGTGGCGCAGTAAGCGAAAGCGTTTGCAACTGAACGTTATAGTCAATGGTTAGCTCGGGGATATCGTTCAGGCAGACGGCGTGAGTGGCGTCAGGCGCAAAGCGAAAGCCCATTTTTCGCAGGGTATCTGCCCCTGCATAGAGCTTTCCATTATCGTAACCCAAATGCACCAGCCCAACGGGATTCCCATTTAAGGTGACGTCGAGATACAAATTGACCCCCACGAGCTGGGCTGCGCCATTAATAACACCATCTTCGTTCTGGTTATTATTCAGCGTTTGTGCGCAAACCATTCCCGATATTAATACTCCATTGAGAAAGCAATATTTCACCAGAAGCCAGGATCTGTTACAGATCTTGTACTGTTTTTTGGCCATTGATTGTGACTTCAACTTTCCCGCCATCATGAGTATTACTGGCCGACGGGGAGACTATCCAGCGCATTGTTGAGCCGGGTAAAACGTAGCCTAACAGTCCGGGCGTAATAACTTTTTTAGCACCGTCAGGGCTTATAAATGTTGCAGCAGATAATTGTGCATGCCCATTTCCCTGGTTACTCACTTCAATAAATTTTTTGCCATCAAGCTGTTGTAATTTCCATTGCAATTTTGCCTGCGTTTGCGCCGCTGATGTTGGTTGAATGAAAACGGGGACGGAATAATGCAGCACAAACTGAAGCTTATTTTTTTCTACTTTTGCAGGCGGTAACTCATCTATCGATAACCGATAAGCGTCTTCAGCATGTGCCGAAGGTGGGCCGGTCCGAATAACGCGAATCAACTGACGTTCTCCGGGGGCTAATGCCAGCATCGGCGGGCTAATGACCAGCCCCTGAGAGGGGGAAAGTTTGTCGCCGTAAGCGCTCTGGCTCCAGCGAAAAACCCGAACCTGGGCATTGAGCACATTTTCACCCGCATTACTAAGCCAGATACCATCGGCATTTTGCGTCGCGAGCAAAGTTAATGTGACCGGGGCGATTTGCAGTCCGCTGGCGGCAGCAGGGTTGAGGCTCGCAACCATCCCTAACAGGCATGCGCAGGCACACTGCTGAACAGGCAGTTTTACTCTCATGTGGCTTCCTGAAGTTAGTAGTTAACGTTAACCGTTACCGTGTCGGCATAGTCGTCAGGAGTGAAGTTGGCGCTCGGTGCGGTGGCATAAACAGTAAACGTTTGCACCAGCCCGGTCCCCGTCGCCGCTACGCCGTTTCCAGGCGCGGTGTCGGTGGCGGTGTTCCCCCACACCGGACCTGTTGCTGATGTTCGATTTAGCTGGTAGGGCACTTTATCGGTATTGGTGGCTGCGTTAGCCACGGAGGACATGGCGCCTGAGCCCGTCGTCGTCCCCCCATTGGCGGCCGACGGCGCCAGGCCGATAAAATAGGGCGTGGTTTTTGAGCAATTAATCGAAATCGTGTTGCTTGCATTGGTATTTGTTGCCGTGGTATTCACCGGCCCAAGCGTGATATTTGAAGCCGAACCGGCAGTTACGGTACAGGCCTTTTGAATCGTCATCAGTACCTGAAATGTTCCGTTAACGGTTGCTGCATTTGCCACGGGAATAATGGAAAAGGCGCAGCAACAAAGAATTAAGCGTTTGTCTAAGACCAGAGCCATATCCTTTACCTTTTTCAAATAACCACATTTATTACTTTAGAATGAATCGCCACGGGTTTAACAGACACCTCAGAGTCATTTAAGATGGCTTAAAGAGAGGTGCCCATGAGCGGTAAGCGTTATCCCGAAGAGTTTAAAACTGAAGCAGTCAAACAGGTTGTTGATCGCGGTTATTCTGTTGCCAGCGTTGCAACACGTCTCGATATCACCACCCACAGCCTTTATGCCTGGATAAAGAAGTACGGTCCGGATTCTTCCACTAATAAAGAACAGTCAGATGCTCAGGCCGAGATCCGCCGTCTCCAGAAAGAGCTGAAACGGGTTACCGACGAACGGGACATATTAAAAAAAGCTGCGGCGTACTTCGCAAAGCTGTCCGACTGAGGTACGCCTTTATCCGTGACAACTCCTGTTGCTGGCCTGTTCGCCTGCTCTGTCGGGTGCTGGATGTTCATCCCAGTGGTTTTTACGCCTGGCTTCAGCAGCCGCATTCACAACGCCATCAGGCAGACCTGAGACTGACAGGACAGATTAAACAGTTCTGGCTGGAATCGGGATGCGTCTATGGTTATCGCAAAATCCATCTGGATCTGCGTGACAGCGGGCAACAGTGCGGAGTAAACAGAGTCTGGAGACTGATGAAACGTGTCGGAATAAAGGCTCAGGTCGGATACCGAAGCCCGCGGGCACGTAAAGGCGAGGCCAGTATCGTGTCACCCAACAGGCTCCAGCGACAGTTCAATCCGGATGCTCCTGATGAGCGTTGGGTAACGGACATAACCTACATCAGGACCCACGAAGGCTGGCTGTATCTTGCCGTTGTTGTTGATCTGTTCTCACGCAAAATTATCGGCTGGTCCATGCAATCCCGGATGACAAAGGACATTGTCCTGAACGCACTGCTGATGGCTGTATGGCGGCGTAATCCCGAAAAACAGGTGCTGGTTCATTCGGATCAGGGCAGTCAGTACACAAGCCATGAGTGGCAGTCGTTCCTGAAATCACACGGCCTGGAGGGTAGCATGAGCCGTCGCGGTAACTGCCATGATAATGCGGTTGCAGAAAGTTTTTTCCAGTTGTTGAAACGTGAACGGATAAAGAAAAAGATCTACGGAACGCGAGAAGAAGCCCGCAGTGATATTTTTGATTACATCGAAATGTTTTATAACAGTAAGCGTCGGCATGGTTCTAGCGAACAGATGTCACCGACAGAATATGAAAAACAGTATTATCAACGGCTCGGAAGTGTCTAGATTATCCGTGGCGATTCAGAGAGTGGTTCATCTGTACGATCCGGAGGAAAACTTGATTGAGTTATTTACGCCGCTTGGAGGCTAACAGGGGGGTCATTACTTGAGGCATAACACCCGACTGTTGATACACGTTTATCCGGACCAACACTAAACTCGTTGGGGACTGCAGACGTTTTGGCTATCGCCATATATGACACCTCTGTATGGCTGAGGTCAGCATGCCTGCAACTGCTCCGTCATGCGCCCCCTAACTTCTCGTTCGTACTTCCTATTTCAAGCAGATTCCCCTCTGGATCGGAAATATAAAAATTTCGGATGCCAAAAGAAAGCATCATTGGTCTACCTGCAGAAAGTTGCAATTTCAACTTTAACTCTTTACTTGCAAATAATGGTTATTATCACCTGATAATATGACTGAGCTAATTTACTTATTACTTAACCACCTTTAGCTAAATTCGCAAAATCCCTTTTATTTCTACTGTTGTGGTCAACTAAAACTGGCCACCGCGTTAGAGTTTTTCCAGTATCGGTTTTCTGATTCGTTTGGTGGTAACCCACCATTATATTCGTGCGGTCTTAGTGCGCTGTAATATCCAACGATATAGTCCGTTATTGCGTGAGCTGCATCGCTGAAGCTTACATAGCCCGTCGCTGGCACCCATTCGTTCTTCAGACTCCTGAAGAAGCGCTCCATTGGGCTGTTATCCCAGCAGTTTCCACGCCGACTCATACTCTGCCTGATCCGGTATCGCCACAGTAACTGCCGGAACTGCCTGCTCGTATAATGACTGCCTTGGACGCCCTTCTAAGAGTCAAGCTGTTATCGGGATACTGTTGATCCGCCTGTTTTGATTGCGCAGTAACGTGTAAACTTCGCGGGAGATATATCGCTTTAGACAGCGTATCGCTTCCATTTTTGTATGTCCTTCGGCTACACGCCTGGCGACATATTCCTTTGTTTTTGCGTCAGTTCGTAAGCGTCCGATGGCGATGATGTGAAGTGCACTATTTGCAGCACGATCTCCACCACGATTAAGTCGGTAACGGTTCGTTTTTCCAGAAGAAACGGGGACCGGGCTGACACCACACAGTGCCGCAAATCCTGATTCTGATCTTAACCGTTGAGGATTGTCTCCGGCAGTGATCAGCAACTGTGAAGCGCTTTCGTATCCGATAGCATTACGTTTAATCAGCTCAGGTGCCAACTCGTCGACAATTGCCGCAATCATGACATCCAGATCAGCGATTTCGTCATGTAACTCGAGATAGCGTCGGGCAAGGGACTTTAATGAAATGCGATAAACGTTGGTTACATTGCGGTATTCACTGGCATCAGGTCTCCAGGAACCCAGGGTCCTGATGAGCTGCATGCGCGTCATATTTCTGAGCTGTTCACGTAATTCATCCGGGGCAGAGATAATATTTGAATGGATAATCTGGAGAGCGACTCTGCGGGCTGATATTGCTGTTTTTCGGCAAGTTTTTAATACCCGCAGGGACTCAATCATGCCATCACGCGTTTTGGGAGTAACTGTCCTGATGCCTGAGAATGCTGCATGAGCGGCACATTCAGCATCAATTGTGTCACTTTTACCCCGTTTGCGTCGCTCCATCCGGTCTGGAGCAGTCACCTCAAGAACTTCTAACCCGGCGTTCTGAAAATAACGAAGCAAACCGGAACCATAGGTACCTGTGCACTCAACACCAATTCGCTTTAATGTCCCAAACGAGGTCATCCATGCCAGCATCTGCCGGTAACCTTGTCGTGTTGTGGAGAAATACTGAGTCCCAAGGACTTTATTGTTCTGATCTACGACAGCGGCAACGTGCAAATCTTTATGTGTATCCACGCCACCCACAACGGCAGCTTCGGTAACTTTATCAACCATGACAGAGCTCCTGTGAGGAAACAGAGTTGAATCTCCAGACAGATAACCCGGACAGGACAGTAACGAGACAAGCCGTCAGGCCCTTCTTGAGTCACGCGCATCGGTGAGGAGATGCCTCGCATGAAGGCGCTTCCGGCAACCGACGGGTCCAGGGCAGGACACAAAAGGTCGATCGCTGTGTGAGTCAGGATGCGGGAAGGTCTTCACTGCATCAGTAATCACACCAATCTGGTTAAACGGCAAACTAAGTGGTGGTAAAGACTGACATCGGCATTATTACTATCGCTGTGGAACATCACCCCGACGGGCTTACCACGGGTTTCCCATGCCATTTCCAGTGCTTTCATGGTAAGCCTGCTGTCCGGCGAGAACGACATGGCCCAGCCCACTGGTTTTCTTGCGAACAGGTCGAGAACAACGGCGAGGTACGCCCAGCGCTTACCCGTCCAGATATAGGTCACATCACCGCACCACACCTGATTTGGTTCCGTTACGGCGAACTGTCGCTCAAGATGATTCGGGATAGCAACGTGCTCATGGCCGCCACGCTTATACCGGTGAGTCGGCTGCTGGCAACTGACCAGCCCCAGCTCTTTCATGAGTCTGCCAGCAAGCCAGCGCCCCATCTGGTAGCCTCTCTGGGTTGCCATTGTGGCGATGCTTCTTGCTCCGGCAGAGCCGTGGCTGATGCCATGCAGTTCAAGTACCTGGCTGCGTAATACAGCCCGTCTGCCGTCTGGCTTTTCAGGACGGTTTTTCCAGTATTTGTAGCTGCTGCGATGGACCCCGAACACATGGCAGAGAGTGGCCACAGGATAACGCGCCCTGAGTTTCCCGATTATCGAGAACTGTTCAGGGAGTCTGACATCAAGAGCGCGGTAGCCTTCCTGAGAAACTCCCGGTTCACACGCATAACTCGGGATCTTGCTGGAGAGAGTAACCCAGTGATTTTGCCCTTCGTTTAAGCCCGTCGAGTACGCGATTACGGTAGCGCTCTTCATAATAATCCGCGCCAGGATCGACATATTTCTGACCGTATTTAAGGGCATTGTAGAACAGTATTGCCAGTTTTCTTGCCGTTGCAGTGACTGCTTTTGCTTTCCCGATACGGGATGATAATCGACGATAAAAAGCACCCAGCGCTGTATCGCTCCGGCCAATTGTTGTGGCTGCCAGTCTTAGTGCAGCAGCAATTCGACTGGATGAACGCCGTGTTTTCGAGGACAGTACTTTTCCACCGGAGATCTTATTCCCCGGGGACAAACACAGCCACGAGGTAAAATGGCTCGCATCCGGCCAGCGATTCATGTCAGTACCGCATTCGGCAACGAATTTTAGTGCCAGATAAGGTCCGAACCCATGTATCTGTGTCAGGTCTGCTCCGGTAATTTTCCAGAGTAATGGCCTGACATCAAAGGAAAGCTGATTGGGCTGTTTTGTACGATGTCTGGCGGAGGGCAATACTCCTTCAGGCTCTTCAGTTCCGGTGCTGAGCTGCAATAATGAAGTTTCGATTTGATCATCACACTCACGGATTTTTTCCTGGTAAAAATCGAAAAATGCCACCGACTGTTCAAGTGCAAAAAGATGTTCAGGCTGCCAGTTCCCTGTCAGTGCCTGTTGAAGAACCTCTGGCGTCTTTTTACATCTGACATCACGATACTGGATCAATACTGAAGGATCGCGCTCACCACTGACAATAGCTCTGACGATTGAAAGACCGGTAACGCCAGTAATATCCGATACGGCATGATGCAATTGAACATTCATCTGCATCAACGCCTTCTGCATATGTTGGATATGAGCAGCCCGGTATTCAGTCAGGCGTTCCCGTTGTCTCAAATAAGACCTGAGTACGGAAATGTCGTGTTCAGGTCTGAAACTGGCCCGAAGAAGGCCAAATGAATGCAGCTTCTGCAGCCACTGTGCGTCATTGACATCAGTCTTGCGACCGGGAACATTTTTTGCGTCTCTGGCATTAACAAGGATCACATTGAAACCCGCAGCCTCAAGGATCTCAAAAGCAGGCAACCAGTAAACGCCAGTGGACTCCATGGCAATGGTCGTAATGTGACAGGTTTTGAGCCAGTCGGACATCCGATGAAGGTCGCCAGTGAAACTTTGAAAAGTTCTGACCGGCTCGGCGTCAGCATCCGGTGGAACGGCGACTACGTGGAATTCAGCGCCAATATCAACGCCCGCAGCATGAGGATGGATAACAGACATTCGGGAGGATTTTTTCATGGAAATCTCCTTGCTCATTTTTCGATGAACGAAGGAGGGGACGACGGAGAAATCACCTTCCTGAACGGGATCAAAGTCACCACTGCCGGATCCGCCACAGTCCCTGAACCATGTTTTTTTACGGGGTCATACCACCAAAAGGCCGACGGCTGCTTCCTTCGCTAAATTAGCCTGCCAACTTTTCCGGGGAGTTTCTGAGACTCAGGACGGGGTTTCACCCATGGACAGTTTTTTAATATTTCATTTTCCATTTCAATACGTTGTAGCTTTTTCCTGAGCTCACGGATTTCAATTTGTTCCGGGGTAATGGGAGAGGCTTTTGGTGTTTTTCCCTGCCGCTCATCACGTAATTGTTTCACCCATCGCGTCATTGTGGAAAGGCCGACATCCATAGCGCTGGCTGCATCTGCCACGGTGTAATTCTGGTCAACGACCAGTTGAGCGGATTCGCGTTTAAACTCTGCGCTGAAATTTCTTTTTTTCATTATGGCACCTGTGTTGTTCTGAGGTGAGCATATCACCTCTGTTCAGGTGGCCAAATTCAGTAAACCACTTCAGATCGGGCCATGGACATTGCCCTCCTCAGACTCCTGGAGATCTTTACGCAGGAAATACATAAACCATTGAGTATAATCCTTTAAACTCAGATGTTCCTGCGATTGATGTGGATAAAGCACACTGTCAATTACCGCGATGTCTTCAGCGCTCGGTTCATAAGAGCCAGCATCTAACCACTGCCCATTTAGGGTTGAACGATAGGCATAACACATTTCTTTATGCAGTAAGGGGAAAACTTGTTCAAGAAAATCGATTTTTGAAGATCCTTTCTCAAACACATTTTTCAACCGCAATTCTCTGATAGCCATTGCCGTTAAGAAGCGTGGGGAGTACTGCCCAGAAACGCCTTTTTGATTCGCGCCGCGACTGCTAAAAGGTAGAGCCTTACGTGAATAGATAAAAATACCCGGTTCTTTTCCGGAAGGATGATAGCGAAGCTCACCCTCTTCCCGGCTAAATTTTCCACCCCTGCCGATAGTGAGTTGCGAAATGACATCATAGGCAGTCAGACCAATACCCTGAACAATCACATTTGATTCCGCTGTTATTTTATTCAAATTATTTATTGGATAAGGAGTCGAATAGTAGTCCAGGCGTTCATTTTTCTTATAATTATTGGCAATAAATCGTTCAACAAGATGATCGTCAAACGTTTTGGCGTTGTCGCTGTGACCAGTGGTTAAATAGACGTAATCGGCCACCACACGCTGACTGTCTTCCAAGACAATAATAGACTTCGCATCGTCCTGAATCAGAATGTTGTTGGCCTGCTGATTTATCTGTGTAACCGAGATATTGTCAGGCAAACTTTTGATAATTTCGTGATAAAACCAATTTAAGTATTCACCTAATAATCGACGAGGTAAATAATCGTTGGCGTCAATTGGTTTGCCAGCCACGTCTTTTAAATAACGGCCATCAACATTTTTATAGCCCTGCTCATTAGCCCACTGATGAAAACATGGCCCTGAACGGAAAGATCCGGCATTTTTTACCGTCGCATCACCAAATAATGTTATCTGGCAAGCAACGGTGTTAACCAATAAATGGTCGGGCTGCGATAAACTGTGCGCACCTACACCCATCGCATTTTTATCAACGATAACAATATTAATATGTTCATTCTGTTTACGTTGTGCATGCTGAGCACAAATCCTTTCCAGAATACTAAGCCCCCGAGGCCCCATTCCTATAATAGCAACGGTTGTCTTTTTCATTCTTTGCTCCAACTTTGAGAGTACTTAACTTTGCTGTGTTGAACATAGCTAATCCCTGCTGCGATAAATAACGCACAAGCGCCAGATAATATTGAAATAGTCATCCCGTTTTTATTGTTCTGAAACGCACTCACGATTAATGGCCCGGCAATTTGCCCAATGCCATATGTTAACGTCACCAGACCCAGAAGATTAATTTTCTGTGGTGCAGAAATCTTTTTCGCGAGTGGCATAACGAGAGAACTGGTTCCCATGAAAGTTGCACCAAAGCCAATACAACTCAAGGTCAATAAAAGCGGGGAATGGATAAACGAGGCCATCACAACGCAGCTCGCCTGCACAATTAAGTTAACACTCAGGCAGGACAATATGCTCCACTTGCGTGCAGCCCATAACCAACCATAGCATCCTGGGATAACGGCAAGGCCAACAATAGACCAGATATGGTTGGCCAGAAATTCATTACCCACTCCCCGGGCCATTAAAGGGAGATAAGTAGCTACAATGATATAACCGAAGCCTGCCAGTCCATATAACAATGCTAAATTCCACCACTGGATGTTCGGCTCGGATGACGAAGCTTTTTTCTGAGGAGGTAGAACGGGTGATGCTGCCAACTTACTGATTTAGTGTATGATGGTGTTTTTGAGGTGCTCCAGTGGCTTCTGTTTCTATCAGCTGTCCCTCCTGTTCAGCTACTGACGGGGTGGTGCGTAACGGCAAAAGCACTGCCGGACATCAGCGCTATCTCTGCTCTCACTGCCGTAAAACATGGCAACTGCAGTTCACTTACACCGCTTCTCAACCCGGTACGCACCAGAAAATCATTGATATGGCCATGAATGGCGTTGGATGCCGGGCAACCGCCCGCATTATGGGCGTTGGCCTCAACACGATTTTCCGCCATTTAAAAAACTCAGGCCGCAGTCGGTAACCTCGCGCATACAGCCGGGCAGTGACGTCATCGTCTGCGCGGAAATGGACGAACAGTGGGGATACGTCGGGGCTAAATCGCGCCAGCGCTGGCTGTTTTACGCGTATGACAGGCTCCGGAAGACGGTTGTTGCGCACGTATTCGGTGAACGCACTATGGCGACGCTGGGGCGTCTTATGAGCCTGCTGTCACCCTTTGACGTGGTGATATGGATGACGGATGGCTGGCCGCTGTATGAATCCCGCCTGAAGGGAAAGCTGCACGTAATCAGCAAGCGATATACGCAGCGAATTGAGCGGCATAACCTGAATCTGAGGCAGCACCTGGCACGGCTGGGACGGAAGTCGCTGTCGTTCTCAAAATCGGTGGAGCTGCATGACAAAGTCATCGGGCATTATCTGAACATAAAACACTATCAATAAGTTGGAGTCATTACCGTAGAACGTGTTTATTTGCAGGCAGCAAGATAATCAGCGCGATGAAGAGTACAGCTGAAATGATTGACGCGCCGATCCATAGTAGCTTTGAATTTAATGCATATGCGATACCGGCTATAACATATTCATTGCCTATAAAAATACCCACCCCGACGCCGGCAAACAAAGAAGCAATGACAAACGGATTATGGGTATGCTGTAGCATAAGCATCGACCCGAATATCATCATGCCTGCGCTGGCAACACCGGCGATAAATCGAATAACAATTACTATATCAGGGTGCGTGACTACTGCCATCGCAAAAATAAGCAGGCCGGTGACTAATGCAGCACAAATTAACATCGTTTTGATATTCTTCAGGCCACCAAAAATACCAAACGAGAACAGGAGGCTGCCAACCAGGTATCCGGCGTAATTCGCGCTTGCGATTAACGATAATTGCGAAAAATTAAAAATGCTTTCATGCAACATGACCGGCAGCATCGGAGTATATAAAAACCGACCAATTCCCATCCCCAGCGTTAAAACAATCATACCGAAGACAGCCGTGCTCAACTGGCGGTGGCCAATAACATTGTGATCAAGATCCATTTTTCAGGCTCAATATGTCAATCAGATTTGATTGTTATGTTACATAAAGAAATGATAATAAAAAGTTAATAAAAATGACGAAAACCTTCACTTTGAGTGACAGACACGATGAACAGTACCTCATTAAATTTGTTTAAAACCGTCGCGGAAACCGGCTCTATCACCGCAGCAGCCCGTAATCTGCACTGCGTTTCTTCAAACGTCACGACGCGGCTCAAGCAACTGGAGTCCAGCCTGGATGTTTCGTTGTTTGTTCGCGAGAAGAATCGTCTTCACATCACCCCTGAAGGTGAACTGCTTCTGCGTTACGCTAACAAAATCCTCGCGCTTTTAGACGAAGCCGAGTTGTCTATGCAGGGAACGAAAGCGGCTGGCCCTCTGCGCATTGGCGCAATGGAAACCACTGCCGCCGTCCGACTTCCTGCTTTGCTGGCAAACTTCCACCGTGAAATGCCCTCCGTAGAATTAAACTTAAAAACGTCACCGACAGATGTGTTAGTTCGTCAGATCCAGAATAGTGAACTTGAAATTGCCTTCGTCGCTGACCACAAGGCGTTGCACGTAGACAATTCAAGGCTACAAACGCAGGTGCTGTGTCAGGAAACCCTGGTTCTGGTTACGGCCGCAGAGCATGGTGATGTCGTGACGGGAGCCGATCTGGAGGTGACAAGGCCGCTCGTCTTTGTGAAAGGATGTAATTATCGTTCCCGGCTTGGGCAATGGTTACGGCTACAAAATGTCGATTATGACGACCCGCTGGAGTTTGGTTCTTTTCAGGCAATACTTGGTTGCGTAAGTGCCGGAATGGGCATTGCATTATTGCCTGAGAGCGTCGTCAAACAGTATGAAACGAGCTTCCCCATACGGTGCCACTCTATTACTCCTCACATTGGTAATGTCAATACTATGATGATATGGCTTAAAAATCGTGAGGTTAGCCGGGTATTGAATTGCTTTGTTTCCTTTGTTTCATCCCACTGAGGTATTCCACAACCATATTGTGCCGTTAGGGCTTTTGGGCTGGTAAATACTCTATATGGATCTATTATCGATGCAGGCTTTCAGTTTCAGGATTGACTAATGCAATTTAATAGAGTTGCTGAAGATTTCTTTCCTGGGATTGGTCAAGAAATTTGACCACTGTTTTGTAGTAAGAACGGCATCTGCTCTCTGATTCGTTCGTTGCCAGTCTGCCATTGGCACAAAGTGGACCCTGAGGAATGAGTTCTATCCTCGTGGTTCAGTAAGTGCAGCAAGTTCTACTCGAATCCTGCTACCCATTTGTCCAACATATCAGCCCATTCCTGCATCATCACTTTACGCTCATCAAGATAAGTTGCATGGTTGTATGTGCGACGAACATTGTTGGTATCAGCGTGCGCAAGTTGGGCCTCAATAGCATCAGGTCGATAGCCCAACTCGTTTAAACGGGTACTTCCTGTGGTTCGGGTTGCATGTGGGCTATATGTACCACTCCAGCCGAGGCTTTTAAGTAGCTGGCGCAGCGAGTGCGATGTCATTGGACCTAGCGGATTGTCTCTCCCCGGGAAAAGGTGCTGCCGATGCCCGGTTAATCCCTGTAGTGTTCTGAGCATTTTGACAGCTTGGAAGGGTAGGGGAATAACGTGTTCTCTGCGGGCTTTCATCCGCGCTGCCGGAATGGTCCACAGGGCGTTATCAAGATCGAACTCTGTCCATTCGGCTTCGGTGGCTTCTGCAGGACGCGCTAATGTCCACCACATGAGCCACATGCAATAGTTAACCTGGTATGAGCCACGACTATTGTCAAAACAGTTTAATAACTTTCCGATTCGCTGAGGATTCAATGCCTGTTTGTGCTGCGTTTTGTTTGCCGGAAGAGCTTTGCGCACGGGCCAGACAGGATCACTATCAGCTCTAAGTGTCGCGACTGCCAACTCGAAAACTGATGAAATTGTTCGACGGGCTTCAGCGGCAACTGTCGGTGCTCTTCGTTTAGCAGTTTCTTGAAGAATTTTAAGAATGTGGTGCGGAGTGATTTCCCTGATAGGAAGTTTGCCGATGGCGGGGAAAACTACACGCTCAAGCATATCCAGTCGCCGCGTTTTGGTGATTTCGGCCCAGTCTTTCAGCTGCAACCACTCTTTGGCGATCAGCTCAAAGGTGTTAGATGCGTCATTGACCTTACGGATCTTATCTAACTGACGAGCCTGTGTCGGGCTAACTCCATCTGCGACTTGCTTACGCGCTTGCTCGCATTTCTCGCGAGCTTCGGCAAGTTTGACCGTCGGGTACTCACCCAGCGCAAACATGCTGGATTTACCGTTGAGTTTAAACCGATAGCGCCATGCCTTTTTACCATTGGGTTTCACTTCGAGGTAGAGACCATTGAAATCATTAAGTCGATAGAGTTTTTCTTTCGGCTTGGCAGTGCGGCATTCGTATCAGTGAACCTAACGGGGCCTTGTTTGTTTATTATACCGTTATCGTACCCACTAAAAATGAAGATGGCAGAATGTTGTGCTCATCCACGTACTCATTTTTGACTGTCTCGTTACGAGACAGATGCACACTCTCTGAAATAAAAAATCCACGCAATTGCGTGGATTTTGTAGACTTTTTCGATATTCATGAGATTTGATGAAACCTCATGAGGCAACAAATTTTATTTAGACGTTGAACAGGAAGTTCATCACATCGCCATCTTTAACGATGTAATCTTTACCTTCTGCACGCATCTTACCGGCTTCTTTCGCGCCTTGTTCACCTTTATAGGTGATGAAATCTTCAAACGCGATGGTTTGTGCGCGGATAAAGCCTTTCTCGAAGTCAGTATGAATTTTACCCGCCGCCTGCGGAGCCGTTGCGCCAACAGGAATGGTCCATGCACGAACTTCTTTCACGCCAGCGGTGAAGTAGGTCTGCAGGTTCAGCAGTTCGTAACCAGCGCGGATTACGCGGTTCAGACCTGGCTCTTCCAGACCCATTTCAGCCATGAATTCTTCACGGTCAGCATCATCGAGTTCTGCGATGTCAGCTTCAACGGCAGCGCAAACTGCAACCACCACGGAGCCTTCAGCTGCGGCGATTTCACGCACTTTATCGAGGTATGGGTTGTTTTCAAAACCGTCTTCGTTGACGTTGGCGATATACATGGTTGGCTTCAGCGTCAGGAAGCTCAGGTATTTGATAGCCGCTTTGTCTTCATCAGTCAGCGTTTTCAACGCACGCAGCATGCCAGCGTTTTCCAGTTGTGGCAGGCATTTTTCCAGTGCAGCCAGTTCCGCTTTAGCGTCTTTATCGCCGCCTTTGGCCTTCTTCTGTACGCGATGGATAGCGCGCTCACAGGTATCCAGGTCAGACAGCGCCAGTTCGGTATTGATAACCTCAATGTCGTCAGCCGGATCCACTTTGTTATTAACGTGGATGATGTTGTCGTTTTCAAAGCAGCGAACCACGTGGCCGATAGCTTCGGTTTCACGGATGTTCGTCAGGAACTGGTTACCCAGACCTTCGCCTTTGGACGCGCCTTTTACCAGACCGGCAATATCGACGAATTCCATCGTTGTTGGCAGGATACGCTGCGGTTTGACGATTTCGGCCAACTGATCCAGACGCGGATCGGGCATCGGGACAACACCTGTGTTCGGCTCGATAGTACAGAACGGGAAGTTTGCCGCTTCAATACCCGCTTTTGTGAGCGCGTTGAACAGGGTGGATTTGCCTACGTTTGGCAAACCGACGATACCGCATTTGAATCCCATGTTTAAATCACCTTAATCTTTTGATATTCAACCTGTTATGGAAAACAGATTGTAGAAAAGTAAATAACTCTGCCTATTATACACAGCACGCGAGAAAAATGCCGCACATCGCTGCTTATTGCGCTTTAAAGGTGTGTAACCGGCTCGTTGCCTTGGTCAGGCCATCTTTGAATAAAATCTCGGTACAACGTGCCGCTTCGTCAATTGCTTCATCAATTAACTTCTGTTCTGAAACAGGCGGTTTGCCTAAAACAAATCCGACAACTTTGTTTTTATCACCCGGATGACCAATTCCCACGCGTAAACGATGAAAGTTGGGGTTATTGCCCAACTTGCTGATGATGTCTTTCAGGCCATTATGTCCGCCATGACCGCCACCGAGCTTAAATTTTGCCACGCCAGGCGGCAGGTCTAATTCGTCGTGCGCGACCAAAATTTCATCGGGGTTGATACGATAAAAACTGGCCATCGCACCCACGGCCTTGCCGCTGAGATTCATAAATGTGGTCGGTACCAGCAAACGGATATCTTCCCCTTCGAGCGTTACTCTGGAGGTGTAGCCGAAGAATTTCGGCTCATCACGCAGGGGCGCGCGTAATCTCTCTGCCAGTAAATCGACATACCATGCGCCTGCGTTGTGTCGCGTTGCCGCATACTCTGCGCCGGGGTTCGCCAGGCCGACAATCAATTTAATCGTCACGTGTTTTGTCCTGAGTGTTTCCATAAACGACGTGTAGTTTACTGTCTGACGCTGCTCTTGACAAAAAACTGCGTACTAATCGCCAAAAGCTGAATAATTGCACAAATGGACTATTAGAAATTGAGTATGTTCAGTAGCTTATTTGTAAAGTTTTGTTGCGCGAGTGTTTGTAATTGTGATCGCTCCCGCACTTGCGAACGGCAGTGTTGTCTATACTTTACACATAAGGATTAGGGGTATTCCCTGTAGCAACCCAAAGTTCCGGAGGTGACACATGAAACGCAAAAACGCTTCGTTACTCGGTAACGTACTCATGGCTTTAGGGTTGGTGGTGATGGTGGGGGGTGTTGGTTACTCTATTTTAAACCAATTGCCGCAATTTAATCTGCCACAGTTTTTCGCACATGGTGCCGTGCTCAGTATTTTTGTAGGTGGTGTTCTGTGGTTGGCGGGAGCCAGAGTGGGCGGGCACGAGCAAATCAGTGACCGTTACTGGTGGGTACGCCATTATGACAAACGCTGTCGTCGCGGTGATACCACTCATCGTCATAACTAAATCGTTTCCCGGTAGAGAGGGCTGCGGTTTGAATACAAAGTCCTGGTTGAAAAACCAGGACTCTGCTTGTTCATTATCCTTGCATAGAACGCACTTTTATATTCGCTATGGAATATAAGAAACGTTATTCGAATAACCGATAATGTAACGTTTTAACCGCGCTATCCGCGTCTTCAGCGGGCAACAGGAAACACAGGTTGTCATTTGACGCGCCGTGGCAAATCATTCGCACCGTATGCCCTTCAAGCCAGGCAAAAACGTCTTTGCAAACACCCGCCGCCTGAGTCAGCCGATTCCCCACCAAAGTGACTAATGCCAGTCCGGTTTCCACTTCCACACGACAGTGGGAGGACAATGCGGTAAACAATGCGCTGGTCAGTATATGATCTTCACCTGAGGTAGCGTGAGTCGCGTCCAGCGCCAGTGCAATACTGTTCTCTGAGGTTGTAACCAAATCCACCGTGACCGCGTGGCGAGCTAAAATGGCGAAGGACTGCGCCAGGAAAGAACCGGACGGTTGTGTCTCCAGACTATGTAATCGCAACAGCGTCTGTTTACGGCGCACGGCAAGCGCACGATAGCGAGGTGGGTTGTCGGTGGTGTTATGCACCAGCGTACCACCGGCAGCCGTATCCTTACTTGAGCCAACAAAGACCGGAATGCTTTTGCGCATTGCCGGAAGCAGCGTAGCCGGGTGGAGGACCTTCGCACCAAAGGCGGCCATATCGCTGGCCTCGGAAAATGAGATGTGGTCAATCCGTTTGGCCCGCGGCGCAATGCGCGGATCGGTGGTGTAGATCCCTGCGACATCGGTCCAGATGTCCACGCGTGCGGCGTGAAGCGTCTCACCGAGAAGCGTCGCCGTGTAATCACTACCACCGCGTCCCAGCGTAGTGGTATGCCCTGCGGCATCCCGGCCGATAAACCCCTGGGTCACCATAATCGCTTGCTCAAGACGAGGGCGCAGGTGAGTCTCCACCAGGTGGTGCAAGGTACTGAGTTCGGGTTCGGCGCAGCCGAAACTGGAGTTGGTACGCATCACGCTGCGGGCGTCAAACCACCCGGCCTCGGCATGCCGTTCACGTAAGACTTCAGTAAACAGTAAAGAGGACATCAGCTCGCCGTGACTGACCAATTCATCGCTTAGCGCATCAGACGGTGAAACGGTCGCCGTTTGTGCAAGATGGCGGATGTTGTTGAGAAGATTATCGATTTCCGTGCTGATAACGGACGGCTGCTTCAGGCGGGAAATAATGTTGTATTGGATGGCGCGTAAGGTCTCAAGCTTATCTAATTGTTGATGCGTTTCCAGACCTTCAGAAAGCTCGACCAGTAAGTTTGTAACGCCTGCAGAAGCAGACAGTACGACTAAACGGACATCTTGATCAGCAAGGACAATGCTGGCGCTTCGGTTCATCGCATCAAAATCAGCGACGCTGGTGCCGCCAAATTTGGCAACGACGGATGGTGGATAAATGCGAGTCATAACAATCTCATATCAGGGCGCCATAAAAGTATGGCTAGAAAATTTTCATTCTCGGCATAAGGGGAAACGGTGTTCGCCTTACGAAATGTCCGCCCGCGAACATTTCTGCTGACAACCCAGGGAATTCCTGTTGTCGAAAACGCGTGTCGCCTGTACGCGTTACCGGGTGCTGCGCATTAATTTTATTTACATAGCCTGCAAATAAGCGCGCCATACTAAGTGATTTATATTTAGGGATCGACTTTTTTATTCGATTTATCGACAAATAATTGAAAAATCATGTCGTAACAAGAAAACGCGTACATTATTAATGGTAAAAACGTGTAAAAAAATAATAAAAACATGAAAATTACATGGTTTTTATAACATCGTATGCGTTGCAATTGGCTACGGTAATTGTTAATTAAATAGATATATTTCTTTAGGATTTCGTAATGAGGGGTGGCTGTTACACTTTGAATTATAAAGAAAAAACACCCGCTAAATGTGTTGAAAAATAAATGATTGAGTCCAGGGATAAAACAACATATATTAGCCGCGCTTTTTTACAGGTAACCCTTATAACCATTTATTCAATCAGGCGTTAATCTACACCTGGTTGTAGGAGTGATATGATGACGGATAAAGTCCGTATTGATACTTTAAGTGCTAATTCATTACCACAGAGCAATGATACCTTTTTAGCAAGACAGGCTGAGTTTGAATCTAATGTCCGCAGCTATCCACGTAAACTGCCATTAGCAATTGCTAAAGCGCAGGGCGTCTGGATTACTGACGTAGAAAATAATCAATATCTTGATTGCCTGGCAGGTGCCGGAACCCTGGCGCTTGGTCATAATCATCCTGAAGTGCTGCAGAGCATTCAAAGTGTCATCACAAGCGGCTTACCGTTACATACGCTTGACCTTACCACACCGTTAAAAGATGAATTCTCATCGTATTTACTTTCTTTATTACCGGGCCAGGGCAAAGAGTATTGCCTGCAGTTCACCGGGCCGTCCGGTGCCGATGCCGTTGAAGCGGCGCTGAAGCTGGCGAAGAAAGTTACCGGCCGTTCCAGCATCATCAGCTTCTCCGGTGGCTACCACGGGATGACCCACGGCGCGCTGTCCGTGACCGGCAACTTGTCGCCGAAAGAAGCCGTCAGCAACATGATGGCGGAAGTGCAGTTTATGCCGTATCCGCATCAGTACCGTTGCCCGCTGGGTATTGGCGGCGACGCTGGCGTCAAAGCATTGACCTACTACTTCGAAAACCTGATCAACGACGTTGAGAGCGGCGTGCGTAAACCGGCTGCCGTGATCCTCGAAGCGGTGCAGGGCGAGGGCGGGGTAAACCCGGCACCGATCGAGTGGCTGCAGCGTATTCGTAAAGTGACCCAGGAACACGGCATTCTGTTGATTATCGATGAAGTTCAGGCAGGCTTCGCGCGCACGGGTAAACTGTTCGCCTTCGAACACGCCGGTATTGAGCCGGATATCATCGTGATGTCCAAAGCGGTTGGCGGCGGTCTGCCACTGGCGGTACTGGGCATTAAAAAGCAGTTCGATGCGTGGGCTCCGGGCCATCACACCGGCACTTTCCGTGGCAACCAACTGGCGATGGCGACCGGTCTGACAACGCTGAAAATCCTCAAAGACGACAAGATTGCCGATAAAGTTGCCGCCCAGGGTGAGTGGCTGAAAGGCAAACTGGTCGAGCTGCAAAAACGTTACCCGGTTATCGGCCAGGTACGTGGTCTGGGCCTGATGATTGGTCTGGAAATCGTTAAGCCGAACGAAGCGCAGGATCACATGGGCTGCTACCCGGCCGATGGCGAGCTTTCCGCGCTGCTGCAGAAAAAATGTTTCGAAAACGGCCTGATTCTTGAGCGTGGCGGCCGTAACGGTTGCGTACTGCGTCTGCTGCCGTCTCTGTTGATCACCAACGCAGAACTGGAGATTTTCCTCGATAAATTCGAAAATGCCCTGCTGGGCGCTGGCGTGAAGCCGGTTTAAACGGAGTTGGATCGAATGTCAGACGTAAATCCGATTCTGTCCGGCTCGGCACAAAGCATCGCTGCCTACCAGGACGCTATCGAGCAGAGTACGCAAGCGGTCGTTGAATGGTTGAAGCAACCTGAGATGTATCAGGGCAAAACCGTTGAGCAACTGCGCGAACGTATCAACCTGAATTTTACGTCTCAGGGCCTGGGCAACCAGGCCGCTATTGAGCGTGCGGTTGAATACTTTCTGAAAGACAGCTTGTTGGTTCACCATGCGCAGTGCGTGGCGCACCTGCACTGCCCGAGCCTGGTGATTAGCCAGGCGGCAGAAGTGCTGATCAACGCCACCAACCAGAGTATGGACTCCTGGGATCAGAGCCCGTCGGCGACCATCATTGAGATCAAACTGATCGAATGGTTGCGTGAGCAGGTGGGCTATGCGGCAGGCGACGCGGGCGTGTTCACCAGCGGTGGCACCCAGAGCAACCTGATGGGCCTGATGCTGGCGCGCGACGCCTTTTTTGCCCGCCAGGGGCATTCCATTCAGCAGAATGGTCTGACCGGCGACCTGAGCAAAATCAAAGTATTTTGCTCTGAAAGCGCGCACTTCTCTGTGCAGAAGAACATGGCGCTGATGGGGCTGGGTTACCGTTCCGTCACCCAGGTGAAGACCGATGCGTTCTCACGCATGGATCTGGCTGACCTGAAAGACAAGCTGGCCCAGGCGAAAGCCAACGGCGAACAGGTGATGGCGATTGTCGCCACTGCGGGTACTACCGATGCGGGCGCAATCGATCCGTTAGCGGACATTGCGGCGCTGGCGGCAGAACACCAGATCTGGATGCATGTGGATGCAGCATGGGGCGGGGCGTTACTGCTTTCTGAGCAGTATCGTCACTTCCTGAACGGCCTTGAACTGGCGGATTCCGTGACGCTGGACTTCCACAAACAGTTCTTCCAGACCATCAGCTGCGGCGCGTTCCTGCTGAAAGACGCGCGTCATTACGAGCTGATGCGTTACCAGGCGGCGTACCTGAACTCTGATTTTGATGAAGAGGCGGGCGTACCGAATCTGGTGTCGAAATCGCTGCAGACCACGCGCCGTTTTGACGCGCTGAAGCTGTGGATGGGTCTCGAAGCGCTGGGCAAAAAGCAGTATGCCGAAATCATTGATAACGGCGTAACGCTGGCGCGTGATGTGGCTGCGTTTGTGAAAACTCAGCCGCATCTGGAACTGGTGATGGAGCCGCAGCTGGCAAGCGTGCTGTTCCGTTTCCGTCCGCACAGTGAGGACATGGCGTTCGTTGCGCTGTTGAACCAGCGTATTGGCGACGTTCTGCTGGCTTCTGGTAGCGCCAATGTGGGCGTGACCGAAGCAGATGGCGTAACCTGCCTGAAGCTGACGCTGCTGAACCCAACGGTGTGTCTGGAGGATGTCAAAGTCCTGCTGGCAAGCGTGAAAGCGACAGCTGAGCGACTGCTAAACGCGTAAGCAATAAGCTGATTATAAAAATGGCTCCCACACACGGGAGCCATTTTTTTGCCTGTCATTTGTAGTCTGGCGGCGCTTCGCCTGGCTGGGCTACACGTCAGCTGATATCTGCCAGCGCGGCGTCTTTATTCGGGAAGAACGTCAGGCGTCCGGCAATCGGCTGAATGCCCGCGCGCGCCATGGTACGTAACGGCTGGAATTCCAGATTACTGATCCGCAGTTCACACCCTTCCGGGAGGCGTTTTACAAAACGCTGGAAAGCGTCCAGACCACCTGCATCCAGTACCGGGACCGCGTCCCACTTTAAGACCACAATACGTTTACCTGCAATACGCGATTCGAGATCGGTAAATAATCCCTCCGCAGCGGCAAAGAAAAGTGGGCCAATAACGCGCAGCACCAGCACATCGTCAGGTACGTCTACGTTGACCGGCGCCAGACGCGTCATGCGCGCGATACGACTCATAAACAGCAGGGAGGCGAGAACGATACCAACGCTGATGGCGATCACCATGTCGAATAGCACCGTCAGCGACATACACATAAGCATGACAATGATGTCGTCTTTTGGCGCATGACGCAGCAGATCCACCACTTTATGCGCTTCACTCATGTTCCATGCCACCATCAGCAGCAGGGCGGCCATGGCGGAAAGCGGTAACCAGGAAAGCAGCGGCGCAAGCACCAGCAGGGCAAGGATCACCAGAATCGCGTGGATGACCGCTGAAATTGGTGAGGTCGCCCCGGCGCGGACGTTTGCCGCAGAACGGGCAATTGCCGCCGTGGCGGTGATACCACCGAAGAACGGTGCCACGATGTTACCCAGGCCCTGGCCAATCAGCTCACTGTTGGCTTTATGCTTGGTGCCAGTCATCCCATCAAGTACGACGGCGCACAGTAGAGATTCAATCGCCCCGAGCATCGCCATGGAGAAGGCGGCCGGTAACAGCGCCTGTAACGAACTCCAGCTCAGGGTAAAGTTTGACTCCGGCATGTCCCACGGTAATACCAGTTGCGGCAGCAACTGCGGGATACCGTTACCCTGCGAGCCGTCAGCCAGAATGTAGTGGAACTGAGAACCGATGGTGGCGACATGGCCGCCGGTCAGGTTCACAATCCCCATTACCGCACAGCCTGCCAGCAGCGCAGGAAGGTGGCCCGGCAGTCGGATCCCCAGACGCGGCCAGAAAATCAGGATCCCCAGCGTCACCACGCCAATTGCGGCATCGCCAACGTTGAGGGTTGGCAGGGCCATAAACAGCGCGCCGACCTTTTGCAGGTAGTGCTCCGGGACATGGGCCATTTGCAGACCGAGAAAATCTTTAATCTGCATGGTACCGATGGTGATACCAATACCCGATGTAAAACCTAACGTAACGGATACCGGGATATATTCGATCAGGCGACCAAAACGGGCGAGGCCGAAAAGGATCAGGAATATCCCGGACATTAGCGTTGCGACCAGCAGGCCTGCCAGCCCAAACTGTTGCGACACCGGATACAGAATCACCACGAAAGCGGCGGTTGGTCCAGATACGCTAAAACGTGAACCCCCGGTAAGGGCGATAACAATCCCAGCCACGGCTGAGGTATACAAGCCGTACTGCGGTGCCACGCCACTGCCTATCGCCAGGGCCATCGCCAGCGGAATGGCAATGATCCCAACGGTTATCCCGGCGATCAGGTCGCGGGTAAAGCGAGAAGCGGTATATTTTTCTTTCCAACAAGCGTCGATGAGGGCGCGGAAAGGCATCACATGTGAGGAAAATAATCTGTTCACAATAATGTTTCATCCATGAGCGCATCATCTGTCAACTAAATGGCAGGTGAAGGAGGCATAAGTCATACAAATAGATGTTGCAGATAAAAAAACCCGCCGCAGCGGGTTTTTGAGCCGGGCTCGATTAATGCTCGAACATAGCAGAGATGGATTCTTCGTTGCTGATACGACGAATCGCTTCGGCCAGCATACCCGACAGGGTCAATGTACGCACGTTTGGCAGTGCTTTGATTTCGTCAGTCAGTGGAATAGTGTCACAGACAACGACTTCATCAATCACTGAATTGCGCAGGTTGTTTGCCGCATTACCTGAGAAGATCGGGTGGGTAGCGTAAGCAAATACGCGTTTTGCACCACGTTCTTTCAGTGCTTCTGCTGCTTTACACAGCGTACCGCCAGTATCGATCATATCATCAACCAGCACGCAGTCACGACCTGCAACGTCACCAATAATATGCATCACCTGAGAAACGTTCGCGCGCGGGCGTCGTTTGTCGATGATAGCCATGTCGGTATCGTTCAGCAGTTTAGCGATAGCGCGGGCACGCACGACGCCACCGATGTCCGGAGAAACCACAATCGGGTTGTCCAGATTCAGCTGCAGCATGTCTTCTAACAGGATCGGGCTACCGAATACGTTATCAACCGGTACGTCAAAGAAGCCCTGGATCTGTTCAGCATGCAGGTCAACGGTGAGGACGCGGTCAACGCCAACGCTGGACAGGAAATCAGCGACGACTTTAGCAGTAATCGGTACACGAGCGGAACGTACGCGACGATCCTGACGTGCATAGCCGAAGTAAGGAATAACGGCGGTGATACGGCCTGCGGAAGCACGGCGCAGCGCATCAACCATAACGACCAATTCCATCAGGTTGTCGTTAGTAGGGGCACAAGTGGACTGGATGATGAAAATATCACCACCGCGTACATTTTCATTAATTTGTACGCTGACTTCGCCGTCGCTAAAGCGACCTACAGCGGCGTCGCCGAGTGAAGTGTACAGGCGGTTGGCAATACGTTGTGCTAGTTCCGGGGTGGCGTTACCAGCAAAAAGCTTCATATCAGGCACGAGAAGAACCTCAGGCATGCGTCCATTGGTGGAAAGAATCTGCCGAAAACTGTGCGGGCCAGGCAGTATCCTCTCCATGCGGTGTATTAAAGAGCGCGATGCAACGTCTGGAACAGGGTGACGTTGTCACCGCAACTCAGCTTGCCCGGCTTACTCGTCATCTTTCACGTTTCATGTGTGCTGGCATATTTCGCCATCTTCCTGAAACCCGAATGATTTAGAGTAACGCTCTGTGCAATGGGGAGAGGTTGACACCTTTCGCCACAAAGCCTTTGAGCCATTCCGGGGCTTGCTCAAGCACCTGGCGAGCACGAGACTCAGTGTCAAATTCAGCAAAGACACAAGCCCCTGTACCAGTCAGGCGCGACGGCGCGTATTCTAACAGCCAGGAAAGCGCCGCATCAACCTCGCGAAAACGTTTTCTTGCGATAACCTCGCAATCATTGCTGAATTCACATTTTAGTAACGTTTTTATTGACCTTTTTGGCGTGTTGCGCGGGAGGTCGGGATCTTTAAAAATCACCGGCGTCGGAATACTGACTCCCGGGTGGGCGACCAGATACCATTTTTCCTCTGGCTCGACCGGGGTCAGAATTTCACCTACGCCTTCAGCAAAGGCCGCATGGCCGCGCACGAATACGGGAACGTCCGCCCCCAGCGTTAAGCCGAGTCCTGCCAGTTCATCAACCGAAAGTCCGCACTGCCAAAGGTGATTCAGCGCCACCAGGACGGTAGCCGCATTCGACGAACCTCCGCCAAGACCGCCGCCCATCGGCAGGCGTTTTTCGATACTGATGTCGGCGCCGCTCCCTTTGGGAAGGCGATCGCTTTCAGACGCCGCCTTCATCAGCAAGCGCGCCGCACGGACAATGAGATTGTCTTCATGTGCAACGCCTTCCACCGGCGTTAACAGGCGGATTTCGCCGTCGCCACGCAGCGCAATACCTAACGTGTCGCCATAATCAAGAAACTGGAATAGCGTTTGCAAAGTGTGATAACCGTCCGCACGCTGCCCGGTGATGTATAAAAACAGATTCAGTTTTGCCGGAGAGGGCCAGTGGGTCATCATTTCACAATCCAGTTATCCATTTTCAGCTTAATACGCTGATCGCCGTCGGACAGTTCCATGTTTGCCGGCATCGCGGGCTTAATTTTGCTGTCGTAGGCGCTATAGACCACTTTCCAGTTTTTACCGTCTTTGCTGTAGTTCACTTCACTCAGACGATACTGATCGTCGAGTTTGTAATCGCTGGCGTCTCCCGGCAGGCCAAGGATCCACTGGCGCAGGCTATTCAATGGAATAGGCATGCCGGTCAGTTTACCAATCATCTCTTCGGCGTCGTCAGCGGTGTAGTGCTTGCCTTTGTTATCGACAAGTTCGACGTTGCCCGGCTGGGCATTGAGTTCCAGTTCAGTGCTGCCCAGGGGATTGGTCAGCAGGAGACGGTAGCGATCCTGTCCGGTTTGTTGCCAGAAAAAGCGGGCATAGACTTTCTGTTGATCGGAAATATACGCAAACGCACCGCGCGTCTGATATTGGTTCAGGGCGCGTACTTCCTGCTGGTGCTGGCGCCACTGTGGAGAGTCAGGGCTTTTGCCGGGACCTTTCGGCGCGTTGAGCGTACAGGCGGTAAGAGCCAGGGCCGCCAACGGCAGCAGGCGAATCAGGCGAAAATCAGGCAGGGTCATAATGATGACAAATCCTTGAGATACGTTGCAGTTATAACTCTTAATGCTAGCGCCGCCATCATACATCGTCTACGTTCAAGTTATCTTAAATCGCTCAAATTTGTGCACTAAGCTATTACTCCAAAAGGGGGCAGTCTCTTTTATTGACCGCACGCATCCTGTATGATGCACCCAGTCTAACCTTATCAACGCTGGTACTATTCCCGCACACATGACCCTTTTAGCGCTTGGTATTAACCATAAAACGGCACCTGTATCGCTGCGAGAACGCGTAACGTTTTCGCCGGATACGCTCGATCAGGCGCTGGACAGCCTGCTTGCGCAGCCAATGGTGCAGGGCGGGGTGGTGCTGTCGACGTGTAACCGTACAGAACTGTATCTCAGCGTTGAAGAGCAGGATAACCTGCAAGAAGCGCTGGTTCGCTGGCTGTGCGATTACCATAATCTTAATGAAGAAGACTTGCGCAATAGCTTGTACTGGCACCAGGACAACGACGCCGTCAGTCATTTGATGCGTGTTGCCAGCGGTCTGGATTCGCTGGTGCTTGGTGAACCGCAGATTCTGGGGCAGGTGAAAAAAGCTTTTGCGGATTCGCAAAAAGGTCACCTGAACGCCAGTGCGCTGGAGCGCATGTTCCAGAAATCATTCTCTGTCGCTAAACGTGTACGTACAGAAACAGACATCGGTGCCAGCGCCGTGTCCGTGGCTTTTGCCGCCTGTACGCTGGCGCGGCAAATATTTGAATCGCTCTCCACGGTGACCGTGCTGTTAGTGGGCGCAGGCGAAACCATTGAGCTGGTGGCGCGACACCTGCGTGAGCATCAAGTGAAGAAGATGATCATCGCCAACCGTACCCGCGAGCGGGCGCAGGTGCTGGCGGATGAAGTCGGCGCCGAAGTGATTTCGCTGAGTGATATCGACGCGCGTTTACAGGATGCCGATATTATTATCAGTTCTACCGCCAGCCCGCTGCCGATTATCGGCAAAGGAATGGTGGAGCGCGCGCTTAAAAATCGCCGTAATCAACCTATGCTGCTGGTGGATATCGCCGTACCGCGCGATGTCGAGCCGGAAGTGGGTAAGTTGTCCAACGCCTATCTGTACAGCGTTGACGACCTGCAAAGCATCATTTCGCATAACCTGGCCCAGCGCAAAGCGGCGGCCGTGGAAGCCGAAACCATTGTGGCGCAGGAAACCAGCGAATTTATGGCCTGGCTACGCGCTCAGGGCGCAAGTGAAACTATCCGCGAGTATCGCAGTCAGTCAGAACAGATTCGTGATGAACTGACTGCCAAAGCGTTGGCCGCTCTTCAACAGGGTGGTGATGCGCAAGCCATTATGCAGGATCTGGCCTGGAAACTGACCAACCGCTTGATCCATGCACCAACCAAATCACTTCAACAGGCCGCCCGTGACGGGGATAGTGAACGCCTGAATATTCTGCGCGACAGCCTCGGGCTGGAGTAGCAGCACACCAATCTTATTTTTTACAGGGTGCATTTACGCCTATGAAGCCTTCTATCGTTGCCAAACTGGAAGCCCTGCATGAACGCCATGAAGAAGTTCAGGCGCTGCTCGGGGATGCGGGTACTATCGCAGACCAGGAACGCTTTCGTGCACTGTCGCGCGAATATGCGCAATTAAGCGATGTATCTCGCTGTTTTACGGACTGGCAACAGGTTCAGGAAGATATCGAGACGGCTCAGATGATGCTCGACGATCCTGAAATGCGTGAAATGGCGCAGGATGAACTGCGTGAAGCAAAAGATAAATGCGAGCAGCTGGAGCAACATCTGCAGGTTCTGCTGTTGCCTAAAGATCCTGATGACGAACGTAACGCCTTCCTCGAAGTGCGTGCGGGAACCGGTGGTGATGAGGCCGCGCTGTTTGCCGGCGATCTGTTCCGCATGTACAGCCGTTACGCTGAATCGCGTCGCTGGCGGGTAGAGATCATGAGCGCCAGCGAAGGCGAACATGGCGGGTTTAAAGAAGTCATTGCCAAAATTAGCGGCGAAGGCGTGTACGGTCGACTGAAATTTGAGTCCGGTGGACATCGTGTGCAGCGCGTACCTGCGACGGAGTCACAGGGCCGTATTCACACTTCTGCCTGTACGGTCGCGGTCATGCCGGAACTACCAGATGCCGAACTGCCGGATATCAACCCGGCCGATCTGCGTATTGATACCTTCCGCTCATCAGGCGCAGGGGGTCAGCACGTTAACACCACCGACTCCGCAATCCGTATTACCCACTTGCCGACCGGTATCGTAGTGGAATGCCAGGACGAACGTTCGCAGCATAAAAACAAAGCGAAAGCGATGTCGGTGCTGGGGGCGCGAATTCGAGCCGCCGAAGTGGCAAGACGTCAACAGGCAGAAGCCTCTGAGCGTCGCAATCTGTTGGGCAGTGGTGATCGCAGCGATCGCAACCGTACCTATAACTTCCCGCAGGGTCGCGTGACCGATCACCGCATTAACCTGACGCTCTACCGTCTGGATGAAGCGATGGAAGGCAAACTGGATATGCTCATTGAGCCAATTGTCCAGGAATACCAGGCCGACCAATTGGCGGCGTTGTCCGAGCAGGATTAATGGATTATCAGCACTGGCTGCGTGAAGCGATAAGCCAATTACAGGCAAGTGAAAGCCCACGCCGTGACGCCGAGATTTTGCTCGAGTTTGTTACCGGTAAGGGACGCACCTTTATTTTGGCTTTCGGTGAAACGGTATTAACCGAGGCGCAGCGTCAACAGCTCGACACATTACTGGAGCGCCGTCAGCGGGGTGAGCCGGTGGCGCATTTAACCGGCGTGCGGGAGTTCTGGTCACTGCCGCTGTTTGTGTCTCCGGCTACGCTTATTCCTCGTCCGGATACAGAGTGTCTGGTGGAACAGGCGCTGGCTCGCCTGCCGGCCTCAGCATGCCGCATTCTCGATTTGGGAACCGGCACGGGTGCCATTGCGCTGGCGCTGGCAACCGAACGTCCGGATTGCGCGGTAACGGCGGTTGACCGCATGCCGGATGCCGTTGCGCTGGCCACTCGCAACAAACAGCATCTGGGCATCGACAATGTTTGCGTGCTGCAAAGCAACTGGTTCAGCGCTTTGCAGGGACAACAGTTTGACATGATTGTCAGCAATCCGCCGTATATCGACGAACAGGATCCGCACCTGGCGCAAGGCGATGTACGCTTTGAACCTCTGTCGGCACTGGTGGCGGGCGATCGGGGACTGGCGGATATCGTGCATATCATTGACCAGTCTCAGCGCGTGTTAACGCCCGGCGGCTATCTGTTGCTGGAACATGGCTGGCAGCAGGGGCAGGCCGTCCGGGACGTCTTTACTCGTGCGGGTTACCAGGCGGTTGAAACCTGCCGTGATTATGGCGGCAACGAGCGAATTACGCTTGGACGCATCCCATCATGAGTACCTTCAGTGTGTTACTCAACATTCATCTCATCAGTATTGCGCTTTCCGTTGGCTTGCTGACGCTGCGTTTTTGGTGGCGTTACACCGACTCGCGTCTTGCCTGCGCACGCTGGACGCGCATTGTGCCACCGGTTGTGGATACCGTTTTATTACTCAGCGGCGTGGCGCTAATGGTTAAAGCGCACATCCTGCCATTCACTGAGCACGGGACATGGCTGACTGAAAAGCTGTTTGGGGTTATCATTTACATCGTTTTGGGTTTTATTGCGCTCGATTATCGTCGGGCGCGCAGTCAGCAGGCGCGATTAGTCGCATTTCCGCTGGCGCTGGTGGTGCTGTACATCATCATTAAACTCGCCACCACAAAAATACCGTTACTGGGGTAAGCATGAGGTCGTTAGCTGATTTCGAATTTAATAAAGCGCCATTGTGTGATGGGATGATCCTGGCGTCGGAGTCTATCCGTCTGGATTTTCCAACACAAACTGTCTATGACGAACTGGAACGTCTGGTCAGTCTGGCGCAAGAAGAAATTAGCCAGCTCCTGTCTCAGGATGAGCAACTGGAAAAACTGCTGGCACTTTTTTACGGCGAATGGGGATTTACGGATACCCACGGCGTCTATCGTCTTTCTGATGCACTCTGGCTTGACCAGGTACTGAAAAATCGGCAGGGCAGCGCCGTGTCTCTGGGGGCGATCTTATTGTGGATTGCCAACAGACTGGAGCTGCCGCTGGTTCCGGTGATTTTCCCGACGCAACTGATCCTTCGTATTGAGTCGCTCGATGGTGAAATGTGGCTAATCAATCCATTCAATGGCGAAACGTTAAATGAGCACACGCTGGAAGTGTGGTTGAAGGGGAACATCAGCCCGGTCGCGGAGCTGTTTAACGAAGACCTGGATGAGGCGGATAACGCGGAAGTGATCCGCAAACTGCTCGACACGCTGAAATCATCACTGATGGAAGAGCGGCAAATGGAGCTGGCGCTGCGTGCCAGTGAAGCACTATTGCAGTTTAATCCTGAAGATCCGTATGAAATTCGCGATCGTGGTTTAATATACGCGCAACTCGAGTGCGAACATGTTGCGCTGACAGATTTAAGTTATTTCGTTGAACAGTGTCCGGAAGACCCGATCAGCGAAATGATTCGTGCGCAAATTAATACTATTTCGCACAAACAAATTGTATTGCATTGATTAATCACACTTTACCTACCGTTTAAGGCGATCCTATGAAACAAAAAGTGGTTAGCATTGGCGACATCAACGTGGCAAATGACCTGCCGTTCGTGCTGTTTGGCGGAATGAACGTGCTGGAATCCCGCGATCTGGCGATGCGCATTTGTGAGCACTACGTAACCGTTACTCAAAAGCTGGGTATCCCTTACGTGTTTAAAGCCTCCTTTGATAAAGCCAACCGTTCTTCCATCCACTCTTACCGTGGACCGGGCCTTGAAGAAGGGATGAAAATCTTCCAGGAACTGAAACAGACTTTTGGCGTAAAAGTGATCACCGACGTTCACGAAGCCAGCCAGGCACAGCCTGTTGCTGATGTGGTGGATGTGATTCAGCTTCCGGCATTCCTTGCTCGTCAGACCGATCTGGTGGAAGCGATGGCGAAAACCGGTGCCGTTATCAACGTGAAGAAACCGCAGTTCATCAGCCCGGCTCAGATGGGCAACATCGTGGATAAATTCCATGAAGGTGGCAACGATAAGGTTATTCTGTGCGACCGTGGTGCGAACTTTGGTTATGACAACCTGGTTGTGGACATGCTGGGCTTCAGCGTGATGAAGAAAGTCTCCGGCAACTCACCGGTGATTTTTGACGTTACCCATGCGCTGCAGTGCCGCGATCCGTTTGGCGCAGCAAGCGGTGGTCGTCGGGCGCAGGTTACCGAACTGGCGCGTGCCGGTATGGCGGTTGGTCTGGCAGGTCTGTTTATTGAAGCGCATCCGGATCCAGCCAATGCGAAATGCGATGGCCCATCCGCGCTGCCGCTGGCGAAGCTGGAACAGTTCCTGACGCAGATTAAAGCGATTGATGACCTGGTGAAAAGCTTCGACGAGCTGGATACCGAGAACTAAGAGAGTGTGACAGGCCGGAATTTCCCTCCGGCCTGCTATTTGAAAAGGGTATAAAGGTCGCCGTCAGGCACCAGACGCGCCATCGATTGTGTTATATCGGCAGAAAAGAAAACGGCCCTCAAGAGGACCGTGCGGTACGTCTAAAATAATAATCAGGCAAATATTGTCATCAGATAGGCGATAAACAGTGCCAGATGCGCTGCACCGTTAAGCACATTGGTGCGTCCGGTGGAGAAAGAGATCTGACACAGAACCAGTGATGAAACCATCACAATCATCTCTGGCGCACCCAGCGCAAACATCAAATCATTCCCGGTTGCCCATGCAATCAGCGTCACCACCGGTACGGTCAGCGAAATTGTGGCTAACACCGAACCGAAGAATAAATTCATTGCCCGCTGTACCTGATTGCTCAGAACCGCTTTCAGTGCGCCCAGTCCTTCAGGCGAGAGGATCAGTAACGCGACCAGGAAACCCGTAAATGCGACTGGCGCATTCAGTTCAGTCAGCAAGGTCTCAAGCGGGCTGGCGTTCATCTTGGTCACGGCGATAACAGCGATCAGATGAATGATAAGCCAGGCGGCGTGCCACAGATTGCTGTGCGCTGACGGCTTACCGTGATGCGGGTCGTCGTCGTCACCCTCGTCTTCATGCTCGTAAATGAACAGACTTTGGTGCGTTTTAGTTTGAATCAGCAAAAATACGCCGTACATCGCCGCAGAAATTAACGCCACCAACAGCGCCTGTGCGGTAGTGAAATTTGCCCCCGGCAACGCCATCGGGAATACCAGTACAATAATGGCCAGTGGGAACAGGGCGATTAAATACTGCTTAATACCAAATAGGTTCATATACTGAGTGGCAAATTTACGGCCACCTAACAGTAATGAAAAACCGACCAGACCCCCGGTTACGATCATAATGATTGAATACAGCGTATCGCGCATGAGCGTAGGTGCGGCATCGCCGGTTGCCATTAATGCGGAGATTAAGCTGACTTCAAGAATAACAACGGACAAACTGAGGATCAGCGACCCATAGGGTTCGCCAAGTCGATGCGCTAATACGTCCGCATGACGGACAACGCTGAATGCGCTGCTTAATATACCAATAAGGGCCAGCGCATTAATACCGATGACCACTGGTAGTGACTGACTGCTCCCCCAGAAGAACAGTACTACCAGCGCCAAAATCGGGAAGACGAGAGAGGTCTCCTTGTGGCGGGTTTTTACCGCCTCATGTGCTTGTGTCATTGCATTAATTCTCCATCTCTGCAGGTATTTATAATTATAAAAAGTATTAAAGATTGTAAAAAATAACAGAAAACGTGGTTTTGTAGGTGACATTTTACGAAATTTTACTACATCACCTGTTTTCCCTCTCAAAGCGGCCAAAAACCAATTTCTTGTTTATAGACTGTTTAATTAACAGAAGGTTAGGTAAAGAAAATTTCTAAAAATGTCCATTATTGGCGTCTCGCCGCATTGTTAACCACACTTAAGGTTTAGCCTAAAAAGAGGAGTTCACAATGCCCTATAAATCTAAAAGCGATCTGCCTGACAGCGTGCAGCACGTTCTGCCAGCCCATGCTCAGGACATTTATAAAGAAGCTTTCAACAGCGCCTGGGAACAGTATAAAGACAAATCTGACCGCCGTGACGATGCCACCCGAGAAGAGACGGCACATAAGGTGGCGTGGGCCGCGGTTAAAAATGATTACCAAAAAGGTGATGATGGTAAATGGCATAAAAAGACGTAACAGTATCAATTATAATGCCTTTATAAACTCGCTTGCATCAGGCGTTAGCGAATCGTGCTACGCCGCGCGGTTACTGGCTTGCAAGCGAGCGGTGAATTGCCTATTGTCCAGCTATTGGTTTCAAAATGAGCAGTAAAAAAGCCCGGAAGGCGTCAAAAAAGTAGTCGCAGGGAAGCAGCAGTGGCGGAGGTGTAAGGTGTTAACGCGTGATTTTTTATTGAATGCCGACTGTAAGACGGCATTTGGTGCTATTGAAGAATCACTACTCTGGTCAGCGGAACAACGTGCAGCCTCACTGGCCGCCACGCTCGCTTGTCGACCAGATGATGGACCGGTGTGGATCTTCGGTTATGGATCGTTGATGTGGAACCCGGCCTTAGAGTTTGAAGAGTCCTGTACCGGGACATTAGTCGGCTGGCACCGTGCATTTTGTCTGCGCCTGACGGCGGGGCGAGGAACGGCGTGTCAGCCAGGACGTATGCTGGCCCTGAAAGAGGGCGGACGTACCACCGGTGTGGCCTACCGTTTGCCGGACGCGTCGCTGGAACAAGAGCTTTCTCTGTTGTGGAAGCGAGAAATGATCACCGGATGCTATCTGCCGACCTGGTGCCAGCTGGCGCTTGATGACGGCCGAACGGTGAACGCGCTGGTGTTTATTATGGATCCGCGCCATCCGTTGTTTGAGTCAGACACGCGCGCGCAGGTGATCGCGCCGCTTATTGCCGCGGCCAGCGGACCTTTAGGCACTAATGCCCAGTATCTGTTCTCGCTGGAACAAGAGCTGGTCAAGCTGGGGATGCAGGATGATTGCCTTAATGATCTGGTGATCACGGTCAAACGATTGTTGGGAGAGAACCTGCCGGAAGGCGTTATGCGGCCAGGGTTTGCCTGAACCCGGCGTGGAATTGTATGCCCGAAAGCCAGGCGCTTTTCGGGCATGTCACGCTTAGGCTGCAATATAACTTATCGAATGCTCAAGCGACTGACTGTGGCTGTCGATCAGCACGTTCCAGACGCCGGTATAGGGCACGGTCAACCATGCGTTATCACGATCCTGCACGCTTAAGATGTCGGACTGCGTGTCTTTGACGTGATTTTTTTCGCTCATCAGGTGGATGTGACAGCGCTCGGAACAGCGCACAACCACCGTATCGCCACCAAATAACTTTAAACTTGCCTTCACTAATGCCATTTTTCCCCCCGTTCTTGAAAACAACGTACTTTCTCTCGAAAGTGCTGCGTGATGTTGTTCACATTTCACTCATTGCATAACACCAAAGGGGGAGCAACAGGATGCTGATTTTGATCAAAAAATGGCATAACGATTAAACAAAAGTGACAAAACACTTAAAAAGGGTTGAACGGGCGTGCTAACGTTCAACGAAACCGCGCCCATCAAATATTAAATCCGGAAATTATCGACACTTTCAGTGCGCTTGCCTGAAAACGGTATATCAGAAGGTCAACACTTTATCTGCAGCCAGCGTCCATTGAGCCAGTTCTACCAGCGTGCCGACGGCCACTCCGTCAATTAACGGCAGCGCCGTGATCCCACGACCATCGGTGCAGGTTTTGCACAGTTTTACCGGAACATTTTGCGCAGTCAGGATCTCCAGCATTTGCTGAATATTGTAGCCCTCCGCGGGTTTCTGACCACGTAATCCTGCGGTTACGGCATCAGACATTAAAAACAGACGCAGGTCGAGAGCGGCTTCCTGTTCGCGCAGGGCGATAGCCAGACGCAGGCTGTTAAATAACGATTCGCTTCCATAAGCCGCTCCGTTTGCGACGATCACTATCTTTTGCATTTTTACTCCTGTTACTGCATGTAAGCGTTAATAACCGACACGTATGTTACACCTATTTCTCAATGCCAGGATAATGCCGAAAAAAGGGGGAGGGGCTGAAAATCAACGCTGAAAACGTTATGGTTTAAGATAAGTATGCCACTGTGGCTAATTGATGTAAGAAACCACTAACGATTTGAGCCGTATTATCTGTTCTTCTCTTGCTGTATTCGCACTCTTGCCGCTGGCAGGCGGTACTGCTAACGCGCAGTCGTCCTTTGTGCACCAGGCTGAAAACCCTTTCGATAACAATAGTGATGGCTTGCCCGATCTTGGTATGGCCCCGGAGTCGCGGGCAGGCGAAAAGCATTTTGCCGAAATGGTCAAAGCGTTTGGTGAAGCCAGCATGACTGATAACGGGCTTGATACCGGTGAACAGGCGAAGCAGTTCGCGTTTGGCCAGGTGCGAGATACGGTCAGCGAACAGGTGAATCAGCAACTGGAATCCTGGCTTTCTCCCTGGGGAAACGCCAGCATCGGGTTGCAGGTGGATAACGAAGGCAGTTTTACCGGGAGTCGGGGAAGCTGGTTTGTGCCGTGGCAGGACAATCAACGTTATCTTACCTGGAGCCAGCTAGGAGTGACGCAACAGGACGACGGCTTAGTCAGTAATGCGGGGATTGGGCAACGTTGGGTACGCGACGGTTGGTTACTGGGTTACAACACCTTTTATGACAACTTACTGGATGAAAATCTGCCCCGCGGAGGCCTTGGCGCAGAGGCGTGGGGCGAATATTTGCGCTTATCCGCTAACTATTATCAACCGTTGTCTTCCTGGCAAGATCGTTTTGCAACCCAGCAACAACGGATGGCCCGCGGCTACGATCTGACCGCGCAAATGCGGATACCGTTCTATCAACACCTCAATACCAGCGTCAGCGTGGAACAGTATTTTGGCGACCGGGTGGATCTATTTCATTCGGGAATCGGGTATCACAATCCGGTGGCGGTGAACCTCGGGCTGAGCTATACACCGGTGCCGCTAATCACGGTGACAGCGCAGCATAAGCAGGGGGAAAGCGGCATCAGCCAGAATAACCTCGGCTTAACGCTTAGTTACCGTTTTGGCGTGCCGTTAAAAAAACAGTTGATGGTCAGTGAGGTGGCGAACAGCCGTTCACTGCGCGGCAGTCGTTATGACGATCCGCAGCGTAACAATTTACCGACGCTGGAGTATCGCCAGCGTAAAACGCTGTCGGTATTTTTGGCCACGCCGCCCTGGGATCTCAAACCGGGAGAGACGGTGGCGTTGAAGCTGCAGGTGCGTAGTTTGCATGGGATCCGCCACCTGACGTGGCAGGGCGATACTCAGGCGTTGAGCTTAACGGCTGGCAGCAATAACCGAAGCGCGCAGGGCTGGACGATTATTATGCCGAAGTGGGACAGCAGAGAAGGTGCGACGAACCGCTGGCGGTTGTCTGTGGTGGTAGAAGATGAGCAGGGCCAGCGTGTCTCTTCCAATGAGATCACGCTATCACTGACCGAACCGTTTACTACCGTTTCGGAAAATGATCCTCGTTAACAATGACGCATGCGCGCGTTATCAGAAAATACGTTCCTGGTGCACCCATACCGCGGCTTCAACACGTGATTTGAGCTTCATTTTCTTCAGCATATGCTTCACGTGAACTTTTACCGTGCTTTCGGTGATGTCCAGGCGGCGGGCGATCATCTTGTTAGGCAGACCCTGGGCGATGAGCTTAAGAATATCGCGTTCGCGCGGCGTCAGTTGGGTAACATCACGGTCGGACGTTGCGCGATTGGCGCGTAGGCTGGCGGCCAGAACCGGCGTTAAGGCTTCGCTCAGCACCATTTCACCGGCAGCCGCTTGCTGCAATGCTTTCAGCAAATCTTCCGGCTCCATATCTTTCAGCAGATAACCGTCGGCACCGCGCTTCAGTGCAGTAACCACGTCTTCTTCATGGTTGGATACGCTAAACACGACGATACGGCCTGACAGTGATTTCTCACGCAGCTTGTCGAGTGTTTCCAGACCGTTCATGCCAGGCATGTTGAGATCAAGAAGGATCAGATCGGGATCAAGGGATTCTGCCAGCTCGATACCCTGCTCACCATTGCTGGCTTCGCCGACAACGGTGATATCGGGCGCCATGCTGACAAGCTGTTTTACACCGGTTCGCAGCATCGGATGATCGTCGATCAACAGGATGGTTGCCGGTTCCAGATTACTCATGGGTATCTCCTTGGACTTCTGTGAAGTTTGTTTCGGGAATAAAAGTGACAGCAACTTCAGTACCGCCTGTCTCGCGACGGCGTACACGGCAATCGCCGCGCAAGCTCTGCGCACGGTCGCGCATGATTATCATGCCGTAGTGGTTACTGCGTTCGGCGTTTTCCGGTACGCCGCAGCCGTTATCTTGCACTGTAAGTTTGACCTGCTTACCATTTTGCACCACCGTCACGACTACTTCATCGGCCTGAGAGTGTTTGAGGGCGTTGCTCAGGGCTTCGCGCGCAATTTGTAGCAGGTGAATCGCCTGATGCGAAGGGACCAGACGCGGTGGCAGCTGATAATCCAGCTTAACCGTAAAGCCAAAACGCGCGCTGTATTCCTGACAGCTGGCTTCCAGCGCCGGTCTCAATCCAGGTTCCGTCAGCTGTAAACGGAAGGTCGTTAACAGCTCGCGCAGTTGCGCCCAGGAGGCGTTTAGCTCGTTACGAATCTGACTGAGCAGCTCGCGGCAGTTATCTGAAAGCGCATCGCCCTGCATCTGCAAACAGCTCACCTGCATCTTCATACAGGAGAGCGATTGTGCAATAGAATCATGAAGTTCGCGCGCAATGGTGGCACGCTCTTCCATCACGATCAACTGCTGCTGACGCTCCTGATGCCTGTCGAGTGCAAGCGTTGCGGTCAGTTGCTCAACCAGGGTATCAACCAGTTGCTGCTGATCGTGGCTGAGATGGCGTCCGTACGGCAAAGTCGCGAGCAGGATACCATACTGGGTATGGGCGTCGGTTAGCCGCCATTTCAGCGTGATACCGCCGTCAATGGCGGGTAGCGTACCGCGCGGACACAAATGGCAACCTTTCTCATCACAGCTAACATTGGACTGGCAGGTAAATTCCTGATGATTATCTTCATCTTCCAGATCATAGACCCGCAGTTCAATATCATGCAGCAGGGTCAAATTTTGCAGGCCGTTCAGTACCGGAGAGAGGCGTTCGCACAACGGCACCTGAGAGTGCAGGCGGCGGTTGGCTTGCCACAGGAAAGAGAGGATCTGATTTTTGTGCTCCAGACCCGCCGTTTTCTCCTGTACTCGCTGTTCCAGCACCGCGTAACTTTCGGCCAGTTCTTCCGACATATTATTCAGCGCCGAGCCCAGCGCTGCCATCTCATTACGCCCACTGATATGTGCGCGTTGGGTAAAATCACGTTGACTGACGGCTCGCGCCATCGCCAGCAGTTGTTTCCACGGCTGTAACAGGCGCACGCGTAGCCAGATAATGGTGAAGACCAGCAGCAATGCCATAAATACGGCCATCAGGCGATGCAGCAAGACGACGCGTTCAATGCGTAACTCGGTGGTATGGTCAAAGGCGGTGACCAGCTTATCCAGTCCGCCCACAAAGCGCCTGACATCCTGCGCTACCGCATCAGGCGTTTGCGCATGCGCAAGCCCCGGTGCCAGTTTGGTGTGCCAGTAATCCTGTAAGGCTTTTAACTGCGCCTGTTGTCCGTCACGCTGCGCGGCACGCGTCAATTCCGGGCTAAACGCCGTTTGCTCCATTTCATCCAGTAGTGGTTGATCGTTGGCGTCCAGCGGTATGGCCGCCAGCAGGCGATAGCTTTGCATGCGCAGCGATCCCGCTTTGTTGATTGCATGCGCGCTACCCTGAACGCCCTGAACCAGCCAGCCAGAGACTGCCATACCCGCCACGCCGATGGCAGTAGACAATAAAACAATCAGCGCCACCTGGTTGACCAGCGTAAGCGGGGAAAGACAACGTTTAAACATGGTGACTTGTTCCTTCGGGTTTTCGTAAAACCGAAAACCTTATTGAATGACGATTCTGCTGCAGGCAGTGGCGTTATTCTCGGCGATACACTGGAGTATACCCATACCTCAAACGGGCTACCCCTTAATTGCCGCCAGAGGGAGAGATCCTAAACGAGGGGGAGTAGGGGACGACAGAAGCGTGAAAAACCACATCTTTTTTACCGAAGTTATGTACTCATTTAGGATGATGATAAATTTCAGGCATCAATAATGACACCTTTTCCTTTGATTTATATCAACTTACCTCCAGCTGTAAACCCTAATGTGGCAGGCATCGAAACAAGTATCAGAGGTGTCTATGAGTCACTCATCTGCCCCGGAAAGGGCATCTGGAGCTGTAATTACTGAATGGCGGCCGGAAGATCCCGCCTTCTGGCAGCAGCGTGGTCATCGAATCGCCAGCCGTAACCTGTGGATTTCCGTCCCTTGCTTGCTGCTGGCGTTTTGCGTGTGGATGTTATTTAGCGCCGTGGCGGTGAACTTACCGAAAGTCGGATTTGATTTCACCACTGAACAACTGTTCATGCTGACGGCATTACCTTCGGTGTCCGGTGCGCTGCTGCGTGTACCGTACTCCTTTATGGTCCCCCTGTTTGGTGGACGTCGCTGGACGGCGTTCAGCACCGGTATCCTGATCATTCCTTGCGTATGGTTAGGTTTTGCGGTGCAGGATACCTCCACGCCATTTAGTACCTTTATCATTATCTCGCTGTTGTGCGGTTTTGCCGGTGCGAACTTTGCCTCCAGCATGGCAAACATCAGCTTCTTCTTTCCAAAACAGAAACAGGGCGGCGCGCTGGGTCTGAACGGTGGTTTGGGTAACATGGGCGTCAGCGTGATGCAGTTAGTCGCTCCGCTGGTGGTTTCACTGTCAATCTTTGCCGCATTTGGCAGCCAGGGTGTTGAACAACCGGATGGTACGCAGCTGTATCTGGCAAACGCCGCATGGATTTGGGTCCCGTTCCTGGCTGTTTTAACGCTGGCTGCATGGTTTGGTATGAATGAACTGGCAACCTCAAAAGCTTCGCTGAAAGAGCAACTGCCGGTGCTGAAACGCGGGCACCTGTGGATTATGAGCCTGCTGTATCTGGCAACCTTCGGTTCATTTATCGGTTTCTCTGCCGGTTTCGCGATGCTGTCAAAAACGCAGTTTCCTGAGGTACAGATCCTGCATTACGCCTTCTTTGGACCGTTGATTGGCGCCCTGGCTCGTTCAGCAGGCGGCGCAATCTCTGACCGGCTGGGGGGGACCCGCGTAACGCTGGTGAACTTCGTGCTGATGGCTATTTTCAGTGCCTTACTGTTCCTGACGCTGCCATCAAACGGTGTCGGTGGCAACTTTATCGCCTTCTTTGCGGTGTTCCTGGCGCTGTTCCTGACGGCTGGTCTGGGGAGTGGTTCAACCTTCCAGATGATCTCCGTTATCTTTCGCAAGCTGACGATGGACAGAGTGAAAGCTGAAGGCGGTTCAGAAGAGAAAGCGATGCGCGAGGCGGCGACCGACACCGCGGCAGCGCTGGGCTTTATCTCAGCTATTGGTGCGATCGGCGGCTTCTTTATCCCGAAAGCATTCGGTACGTCCCTGGCATTAACTGGCTCTCCGGTCGATGCGATGAAAGTATTCCTGATCTTCTATGTCGCCTGTGTGGTTATCACCTGGGCGGTGTACGGACGTCATTCTAAAAAATAAAAAAGTAGTAACTGTTGATTATCCATTGCGCGGTGTTAGACCGCGCTTTTTTTTTGCCCGCTATTAGTTACAACATACTTTTATATTGTGACGCGACAACAGCCTGTTAGAACGGTGCTCGTAATATGCTAAACAGGGGGGATACCCCTTAATACCCACTTATAAAGAATTTAACATTTGTATGATAAGTGAGTTTAAAAAACTCAATAAAATTCAATATGTTGATTGATTTATCGATATCCCACTAAGGGGGTATGTGAAAATCGACCCTTAATTTTCATCCCTGCCTGCCTTGATCGTTATCAATTCTCACGCCCTTTCAGAGCGTTACCTTCGCTCTCAATCAAGCAATGTCGATTTATCAGAGAGCCGTCAGGCTCCTACAGGAGAAAACCGATGAGTAAATTCCTGGACCGGTTTCGCTACTTCAAGCAGAAGGGCGAAACCTTTGCCGATGGGCATGGCCAGCTTCTCAATACCAACAGGGACTGGGAGGATGGATACCGCCAGCGTTGGCAGCATGACAAAATCGTGCGTTCAACCCACGGTGTAAACTGCACCGGCTCATGCAGCTGGAAAATCTATGTGAAAAATGGTCTGGTGACCTGGGAAACCCAGCAAACTGACTACCCACGCACTCGTCCAGATATGCCCAACCACGAGCCTCGCGGCTGCCCGCGTGGTGCAAGCTATTCATGGTATCTCTACAGTGCTAACCGTCTGAAATACCCGCTGATGCGCAAACGTCTGATGAAGATGTGGCGTGAAGCAAAAAGACTGCACAGCGATCCGGTAGATGCATGGGCATCCATTATCGAAGACGCCGATAAAGCAAAAAGCTTCAAACAAGCGCGTGGTCGTGGTGGATTCGTTCGTTCTTCCTGGCAGGAAGTGAATGAGCTGATTGCCGCATCTAACGTTTACACCATCAAAACCTATGGTCCTGACCGCGTCGCAGGCTTCTCGCCGATCCCGGCGATGTCGATGGTTTCTTATGCGTCCGGCGCACGTTATATGTCGCTGATTGGCGGGACCTGCCTGAGCTTCTATGACTGGTACTGTGACCTGCCGCCAGCTTCCCCGCAGACCTGGGGCGAGCAGACCGACGTACCGGAATCTGCCGACTGGTATAACTCCAGCTACATTCTGGCATGGGGCTCTAACGTACCGCAGACCCGTACTCCGGATGCGCACTTCTTTACTGAAGTTCGTTACAAAGGCACCAAAACAGTAGCAATTACCCCGGACTACGCAGAAATCGCCAAACTGTGCGACCTGTGGCTGGCTCCGAAGCAGGGAACCGATGCGGCGATGGCAATGGCGATGGGTCATGTCATGCTGCGCGAGTTCCACCTCGATAACCCGAGCCAATATTTCACCGACTACGTTCGTCGTTATACCGACATGCCAATGCTGGTGATGCTCGAAGAGCGCGACGGCTACTATGCTGCTGGTCGTATGCTGCGTGCTGCGGATCTGGTTGACTCTCTGGGCCAGGAAAATAACCCGGAATGGAAAACTGTCGCTATCAACAGCAACGGCGAAATGGTTGCGCCAAACGGTTCAATTGGTTTCCGTTGGGGCGAAAAAGGCAAATGGAACCTTGAGCAGCGCGACGGCACGTCCGGTGATGAAACCGAACTGCAGCTCAGCCTGCTGGGTAGCCAGGATGATATCGCAGAAGTGGGCTTCCCGTACTTTGGTGGCGAAGGCACCGAGCACTTCAGTAAAGTCGAACTGGAAAACATTCTGCTGCATAAATTGCCCGTTAAACGCCTGCAACTGGCCGATGGCTCTACGGCGCTGGTGACCACCGTTTACGATCTGACGATTGCCAACTACGGCCTGGAACGTGGTCTGAACGATGAAAACTGCGCGACCAGCTACGATGACGTGAAAGCGTACACGCCAGCGTGGGCAGAAAAAATTACAGGCGTATCACGTTCTCAGATTGTACGCATCGCCCGTGAATTTGCGGATAACGCAGATAAAACGCACGGTCGTTCGATGATTATCGTTGGCGCCGGTTTGAACCACTGGTACCACCTCGATATGAACTATCGTGGCCTGATCAATATGCTGGTGTTCTGTGGCTGTATCGGCCAGAGCGGCGGCGGCTGGGCCCACTACGTAGGGCAGGAAAAACTGCGTCCGCAAACCGGCTGGCAGCCGCTGGCGTTTGCTCTTGACTGGCAGCGTCCGCCTCGTCATATGAACAGTACCTCCTACTTCTATAACCACTCCAGCCAATGGCGCTATGAGACGGTGACTGCGCAGGAACTGCTGTCCCCGATGGCAGACAAATCCCGCTATAGCGGTCATTTGATTGACTTTAACGTTCGCGCTGAGCGTATGGGCTGGTTACCGTCTGCGCCGCAGTTAGGGACTAACCCGCTGTATATCGCGAAAGAAGCGCAGAAAGCAGGTATGACGCCGGTGGACTACACCGTTAAATCCCTGAAAGAAGGTTCTATTCGCTTTGCGGCAGAGCAGCCGGAAAACGGTAAAAACCATCCGCGTAACCTGTTTATCTGGCGTTCAAACCTGCTCGGTTCTTCTGGTAAAGGCCACGAGTACATGCTCAAGTATCTGCTGGGTACTGAACATGGTATTCAGGGCAAAGATCTCGGCCAGCAGAGCGGCGTGAAGCCAGAAGAAGTAGAATGGCAGGATAACGGACTGGACGGCAAACTGGATCTGGTCGTTACGCTGGACTTCCGCCTGTCGAGTACCTGTCTGTATTCCGATATCGTGCTGCCGACCGCTACCTGGTATGAAAAAGACGACATGAATACCTCGGATATGCATCCGTTTATTCATCCTCTGTCTGCGGCCGTTGACCCGGCCTGGGAATCGAAGAGCGACTGGGAAATCTATAAAGCCATCGCCAAGAAATTCTCTGAAGTTTGTGTGGGCCACCTCGGTAAAGAAACCGACGTCGTTACGCTGCCGATTCAGCACGACTCCGCCGCTGAACTGGCGCAGCCGCTGGACGTGAAGGACTGGAAAAAAGGGGAATGCGACCTGATTCCAGGTGTTACGGCACCGCACATCATGACCGTTGAGCGTGATTATCCGGCAACCTACGAGCGTTTCACCTCCATTGGTCCGCTGATGGAAAAAATTGGTAACGGCGGTAAAGGGATTGCCTGGAACACCCAGAGCGAAATGGATCTGCTGCGTAAGCTCAACTACACCAAGGCTGACGGTCCGGCGAAAGGCCAACCGATGCTGGATACCGCAATTGATGCTGCTGAGATGATCCTGACGCTGGCTCCGGAAACTAACGGTCAGGTTGCCGTTAAAGCCTGGGCGGCGCTGAGTGAATTTACCGGTCGTGACCATACGCATCTGGCGCTGAATAAAGAAGACGAAAAAATTCGTTTCCGCGACATCCAGGCGCAGCCGCGCAAAATTATCTCCAGTCCGACCTGGTCAGGTCTGGAAGATGAACATGTGTCTTATAACGCCGGTTATACCAACGTTCATGAGCTGATCCCATGGCGTACGCTGTCTGGTCGCCAGCAGTTGTATCAGGATCACCAGTGGATGCGTGACTTCGGTGAGAGCCTGCTGGTGTATCGTCCGCCAATCGACACCCGTTCGGTGAAAGCGGTGATCGGCGAGAAGTCTAACGGTAACCCTGAAAAAGCGCTCAACTTCCTGACGCCGCACCAGAAATGGGGTATCCACTCCACCTACAGCGACAACCTGCTGATGCTGACGCTGTCTCGCGGTGGTCCGATTGTGTGGATGAGTGAAGTTGATGCGAAGGATCTGGGTATCGAAGATAACGACTGGATCGAAGTCTTCAACAGCAACGGTGCGCTGACGGCGCGTGCAGTTGTCAGCCAGCGTGTGCCGGCCGGGATGACCATGATGTACCACGCGCAGGAACGTATCGTTAACCTGCCGGGTTCTGAAATCACCCAGCAGCGCGGCGGGATCCACAACTCGGTAACCCGTATTACGCCGAAACCAACTCACATGATCGGTGGTTATGCGCAACTGGCATACGGCTTTAACTACTACGGTACCGTCGGTTCAAACCGAGATGAGTTCGTAGTTGTACGTAAGATGAAGAACATTAACTGGTTGGATGGCGAAGGCAATGACCAGGTACAGGAGAGCGTAAAATGAAAATTCGTTCACAAGTCGGCATGGTGCTGAATCTCGATAAGTGCATCGGCTGCCACACCTGTTCAGTGACCTGCAAAAACGTCTGGACCAGCCGTGAAGGTATGGAGTACGCCTGGTTCAATAACGTCGAAAGTAAGCCTGGCGTTGGCTTCCCGAACGACTGGGAAAACCAGGAAAAATGGAAGGGCGGTTGGATCCGTAAAATCAACGGCAAACTGCAGCCGCGCATGGGTAACAAAGCACTGCTGCTGGGTAAAATCTTTGCTAACCCGCATCTGCCGGGCATGGATGATTACTATGAGCCGTTTGATTTTGACTACCAAACGTTGCACAACGCCCCAGCAAACAGTAAGGCGCAGCCGATTGCGCGTCCGCGTTCGCTGATCACCGGTCAGCGGATGGATAAAATCACCAGCGGTCCGAACTGGGAAGAAATTTTGGGGGGCGAGTTCGAAAAACGCGCCAAAGACCAGAACTTCGAAAACATGCAGAAGGCGATGTACGGTCAGTTCGAAAATACCTTCATGATGTATCTGCCGCGTTTGTGTGAGCATTGCCTTAACCCGGCGTGCGTGGCGACCTGCCCAAGCGGCGCTATCTACAAGCGTGAAGAAGATGGCATCGTGCTGATCGACCAGGACAAATGCCGCGGCTGGCGTATGTGTATCACTGGCTGCCCGTATAAGAAGATCTACTTCAACTGGAAGAGCGGGAAATCTGAGAAGTGCATTTTCTGCTACCCGCGTATCGAAGCCGGTCAGCCGACCGTTTGTTCCGAAACCTGCGTAGGCCGTATTCGTTACCTCGGCGTACTGCTGTATGACGCAGATGCGATTGAAAGTGCGGCAAGCACGGAGCACGAGAAAGATCTGTATCAGCGTCAACTGGACGTGTTCCTCGATCCGAACGATCCGGCTGTTATTGAACAAGCGCTGAAAGATGGTATTCCGCTGAGCGTCATTGATGCCGCACAGCAGTCGCCGGTTTACAAAATGGCGATGGACTGGAAGCTGGCGCTGCCGCTGCATCCGGAATACCGCACGCTACCGATGGTCTGGTACGTGCCGCCTTTGTCACCGATCCAGTCTGCCGCCGATGCGGGCGAGCTGGGCAGCAACGGTATTCTGCCGGACGTTGACAGTCTGCGTATCCCGGTTCAGTACCTGGCGAACCTGCTGACCGCAGGCGACACTCAGCCGGTACTGTTGGCGCTGAAACGTATGCTGGCGATGCGTCACTACAAACGTGCGGAAACCGTTGACGGTAAAGTTGATACCCGTGCGCTGGAAGAGGTGGGCTTAAGCGAAGCGCAGGCACAGGAAATGTATCGTTATCTGGCGATTGCTAACTACGAAGATCGTTTCGTGGTACCGAGCAGCCATCGTGAACTGGCGCGTGACGCGTTCCCGGAGAAAAGCGGTTGTGGCTTTACCTTCGGTGACGGTTGCCACGGTTCTGATACTAAATTCAATCTGTTCAACAGCCGCCGCATCGACGCTGTCGATGTGACCAGCAAAACGGAGCCGCACCAATGATTGAACTTGTCATTGTTTCGCGTCTGCTCGAGTACCCGGATGCTGCCTTGTGGCAGCATCAGCAGGAACTTTTCGATGCACTCGCGTCATCTGAGAACCTGGATAAAGAGGATGCCCAGACTCTGGGCATTTTCCTGCGCGATCTCACCGCGCAGGACATGCTGGATGTGCAGGCAAGCTATAGCGAACTGTTTGACCGTGGCCGCGCCACCTCGTTGCTGCTGTTTGAACATGTACACGGCGAGTCCCGCGATCGTGGTCAGGCTATGGTTGACCTGATGGCGCAGTATGAACAGCACGGTCTGCAGCTCGACAGCCGCGAACTTCCCGATCATCTGCCGCTGTATTTGGAATACCTTGCGCAGTTGCCGAAAAGCGAAGCATTAGGGGGGTTACAGGATATCGCGCCGATTCTGGCGCTGCTCAGCGCTCGCTTGCAACAGCGTGAAAGCCGTTATGCGGTGCTGTTCGATCTGCTGTTAAAACTGGCGAATACCGTTATCGACAGCGATAAAGTGGCTGAAAAAATTGCAGATGAAGCGCGTGACGATACCCCACAAGCGCTGGATGCGGTCTGGGAAGAAGAGCAGGTGAAATTCTTCGCCGATCAGGGGTGTGGTGAGTCGGAAATTTCCGCTCACCAGCGTCGTTTTGCCGGGGCCGTTGCGCCGCAGTATCTGAATATCACCACCGGAGGACAGCAATAATGCACTTCCTGAATACGTTCTTCTTTGACATCTATCCGTACATCGCGGGTTCTGTCTTTCTGATTGGCAGTTGGCTGCGTTATGACTATGGGCAGTATACCTGGCGCGCGGCTTCCAGTCAGATGCTGGATCGCAAAGGGATGAACCTGGCGTCAAACCTGTTCCACATCGGGATCCTGGGGATTTTTGCCGGGCACTTCCTTGGCATGCTGACACCACACTGGATGTATGAAGCGTGGCTGCCGCTTGAAGTGAAACAAAAGATGGCGATGTTCGCGGGTGGTGCCAGTGGTGTGATGTGTTTGATTGGTGGCGTCCTGCTGCTGAAACGCCGCCTGTTCAGCCCACGTGTGCGGGCGACCACTACCGGAGCGGACATTCTGATCCTCTCCCTGCTGGTGATCCAGTGTGCGCTGGGCCTGCTGACCATTCCGTTCTCCGCCCAGCATATGGACGGCAGAGAGATGATGAAGCTGGTGAACTGGGCGCAGACAGTGGTGACCTTCCAGGGGGGGGCGTCTCAATATCTGGATGGCGTTGCGTTCATTTTCCGTATGCACCTGGTGCTGGGTATGACGCTGTTCCTGTTGTTCCCGTTCTCGCGTCTGGTGCACATCTGGAGCGTTCCGGTCGAATATCTGACGCGCAAATACCAGATTGTTCGTGCGCGTCATTAATCGGTTATCTGTGTAAGACAAAACCCCGCTCCGGCGGGGTTTTTTTACGACTAATTGGCGGATAAGCATTGTGCATCAGGCAAATTGCCGACCCGAATTGAGGCTTGATCGAGGGCAAGGTATGGGGCATTACAGATGGATTGGATGCTGGTGCGTTATGAAGTGATGGTGGTGGGGGAAGGATTACTCAGCGCGGTGCGCTTCGCCCTTCGGGTCGTTGCCTGCGGCAACGCTTTCTCGCTAACGCTCGAATCGAACCTGAGTCGAAGCTTCTCATCCTTCCCGTCTGGGCAGAATATGAAGCATAACAGATGGATTTGATACAGGTGCTTTATGAGGTGATGGTGGTGGGGGAAGGATTACTCAGCGCGGTGCGCTTCGCCCTTCGGGTCGTTGCCTGCGGCAACGCTTTCTCGCTAACGCTCGAATCGAACCTTAGTCGAAGCTTCTCATCCTTCCCGCTGGGGCAGAATATGAGACATTACAGATGGATTTGATACAGGTGCGTTATGAAGTGATGGTGGTGGGGGAAGGATTACTCAGCGCGGTGCGCTTCGCCCTTCGGGTCGTTGCCTGCGGCAACGCTTTCTCGCTAACGCTCGAATCGAACCTTAGTCGAAGCTTCTCATCCTTCCCGCTGGGGCAGAATATGAGGCATAACAGATGGATTTGATACAGGTGCTTTATGAAGTGATGGTGGTGGGGGAAGGATTCGAACCTTCGAAGTCGATGACGGCAGATTTACAGTCTGCTCCCTTTGGCCGCTCGGGAACCCCACCAGGGGTATACTAATTTTATGAATCTATCGGAATGAATGGTGGTGGGGGAAGGATTCGAACCTTCGAAGTCGATGACGGCAGATTTACAGTCTGCTCCCTTTGGCCGCTCGGGAACCCCACCACGGGGTAATGCTAGTTACTGGCCTGCTTCTGTTGGAAGCGGGGCGCATCATATCAAATGATGCGCCCCTGTAAAGTATTCCGTTGATAAAAAAGAACTGGTTGCCTGATTTTTACGCGTAAAGATGTAAAGGTAACCAATTCAATTATCAATCGATTACAGAATAATCGTTCGGTTACCGTAAACAAAGACGCGTTGAGCCAGAACCTGATACAGCGCGCGGCTTAATACATTTTTCTCAACGTCGCGACCCGCACGCATCATATCTTCTGCGGTGTAGGTGTGATCCACATGAATTACGTCCTGCATAATGATTGGGCCTTCATCGAGGTTATCATTCACGTAGTGGGCTGTTGCACCGATGATCTTCACACCGCGCTCATAAGCCTGATGGTAAGGGCGAGCGCCAATAAACGCTGGCAGGAATGAATGGTGAATATTGATAATCTTATTCGGGAAGCGTGAAACAAATGTTGGTGTCAGAACGCGCATGTATTTTGCCAGCACGACATAGTCAGGTTGGTGCGCGTCGATAGCGTCGGCCATTTTCAGGTCATGTTCGTCACGCGTTAAACCTTCGTGGCTGACCAGCTCAAATGGGATATCAAACCGTTCAACCAAAGGTCGCAGCGTCTCGTGGTTGCCGATCACAGCGGCGATTTCAACATCCAGCCCGCCATAATTGGCCTTCATTAACAGGTCACCCAGACAATGTGCTTCCTTGGTGACCAAAATGACGATACGGCGGCGTCCTGCTGGTGTTAATTCACGAATGGAGCCATCTGGTAGGGCACTATCCAGATCGGCAAGCAGCGTGACGTCGTTAAAAATACCCTCCAGTTCGGTACGCATAAAAAAGCGCCCGGTACGGTGGTCCACGAACTCATTGTTCTGCACGATGTTCAGTTCATGCTTGTAACAGATATTCGTAATGCGCGCGATCAGACCTTTTTGGTCCGGGCAAATAGTACGCAGCACTTTTCGTTGTAATGAATGCATTTGCAGCGGTGATCCTGTTGAGAATGTTTGCAAAATTGATACTGTCGGGCGTTGATTAGCCGCAGCACTTTTTAAATTTTTTACCGGAGCCACAAGGGCAGGTATCGTTTCGTCCAATTTGAGGGCGTGTACCGTCTATATAGTACCACTGACCGTTTTCTTTTAAAAAACGAGAGCGCTCGATAATTGCACCTGTTTTACCTTGTTCAGAAAATCGCGCAACAAAGCTGACATAGCCGATATTTTCTGTGTCTGCCGTTTGTTGTTCAAAAATGGTCAGCCCGAGCCATTCGGTGTGGCTAAATCCTGCGATAATGTCGTCGCGAAACTCGGCTGCATGACAGTCCGGATGCCAGGTCTTGATAAGGTAATCTGCGTCTTTCATCACAAAAGCACAGTAACGAGAACGCATGAGGTGTGACGGCGTAGGTGCTACTTGCGCGCCGGACACATAACGGTAGCAACATAGGCTATACTCGACAGCGCTACCACAGGGACAAAGCTGAGACACAAAGTACTCCCTGGAATAAAAAAACGGCGTAAAAACGCCAGGGTAGCACTATGTTAACTGAGCGGTAGCGATGTTGCTACGTCTGCAAGCCAGGGGAAGTTTGTACGTACAATGAGAAAAATAAAAATTGGGCTGGCGCTAGGTTCCGGCGCGGCGCGAGGTTGGTCGCATATTGGCGTTATTAAAGCCCTAAAGCATATGGGCATTGATGTTGATATTGTGGCAGGGTGCTCCATTGGTTCGCTGGTTGGTGCAGCCTACGCATGCAATAAGTTACCTGCTCTCGAACAATGGGTTTGTTCTTTCAGCTATTGGGACGTCTTACGTCTGATGGATCTCTCGTGGCGCAGGGGCGGTTTACTGCGTGGTGAACGGGTATTCAATCAGTACCGTAATGTCATGCCGGTAGAAGCAATTGAGCAATGCACTCGCCGTTTTGCAACTGTGGCTACTAATCTGAGTACGGGTCGGGAGCTCTGGTTCACGGAAGGTGATTTGCACCTGGCTGTTCGGGCCTCCTGCAGTATTCCTGGTCTGATGTCCCCTGTAGCGCATAATGGTTACTGGCTGGTCGATGGCGCGGTGGTGAATCCCGTTCCTGTATCCTTAACTCGCGCGCTGGGCGCTGATATCGTTATTGCCGTCGATCTGCAACACGATGCGCATCTTATGCAGCAAGATTTACTCTCCTTCAACGTCAGCAGTGATGCCGAAACGGGTGATGATGTCGACGCGCTTTCATGGCGTGCCCGACTGAAAGAGCGCTTGAGCAACATAACGGCCAGGCGTGCGGTAACCGCGCCGACGGCGATGGAGATCATGACGACTTCTATTCAGGTTCTGGAAAACCGTCTGAAACGTAACCGCATGGCCGGTGACCCGCCAGATATCCTGATCCAGCCGTTTTGTCCGCAAATATCCACGCTGGATTTTCACCGCGCCAGCTCAGCAATTGCTGCTGGACAACTGGCGGTCGAGAAGAAAATGGATGAGCTTCTACCCCTGGTGAAAACCAACATCTAACGCATTTTTTATCAACACTTAAGCAAATTCTGACAGGCGTGAGTAGCAATAGCATGCCACTATTTACTAAAGCCAGTCAGGGGGGAGAATATGACGCAGCCATTGGTCGGAAAACAGATTCTTATCGTTGAGGATGAGCCGGTATTTCGCTCACTCATGGACTCATGGTTTTCCTCTTTGGGAGCGACAACGGCGGTAGCTGGCGATGGACTTGAAGCACTTGAATTACTCGGGCACTTTAACCCCGACCTGATTATCTGCGACCTGGCTATGCCACGAATGAACGGCCTTAAGCTAGTAGAGTATCTGCGTAATCGTGGCGATCAGACCCCCATCCTGGTGATATCAGCGACGGAAAACATGTCTGATATAGCCAAAGCACTGCGATTGGGTGTGGATGATGTGCTGCTAAAGCCGGTAAAGGACCTGAACCGCCTGCGCGAAACCGTCTTTGCGTGTCTGTATCCGAATATGTTTAATTCACGCGTGGAAGAAGAAGAGCGGCTGTTTCGCGACTGGGATGCGATGGTCGGGGATCCCGCCGCTGCAGCGAAGCTGTTACAAGAATTACAGCCTCCTGTGTCGCAAGTTATTTCACGATGTCGGATCAACTATCGTCAATTGGTAGCCGCCGATCAGCCGGGGCTGGTACTGGATATTGCACCGCTATCGGACCATGACCTTGCGTTTTATTGTCTGGATGTGACGCGGGCAGGGGATAATGGCGTTCTGGCAGCATTGTTACTGCGGGCGCTATTTAACGGTTTGCTGCAGGAACAGCTCGCGCATCAAAATCAACGATTGCCGGAGCTCGGTGCGTTATTGAAACAGGTTAACCATTTATTGCGCCAGGCTAATTTGCCCGGACAATTCCCTTTGCTGGTGGGTTATTACCACAGCGGATTAAAAAACCTGATTCTGGTATCAGCAGGGCTGAATGCGACATTAAATACAGGTTCCCACAATGTACAAATCAGCAATGGCGTTCCGTTGGGAACCTTAGGGAATGCGTATCTTAATCAACTGAGCCAACGTTGCGAATCCTGGCAATGCCAAATTTGGGGGGCCGGTGGTCGGCTGCGCCTGATGTTGTCTGCAGAATGAACAACCGAGTGGAGTGAGAATGAAATTGGCTCACCCACCTCATGCTGTGAGTGCTACTATCAGCGCCAGATTTATTCGTATTTATCTTAATTATACCGACGCGCGTCCTTTTCAGACCAGAAGCTTGTCGCGGTACTGATATACTTGGATGCGATACAGATTGATGAACACGTTCAATACATGAACAGTCCAGGAGAGTTTTAAATGGCTGCCCTTAATTCAAAAGTCAAAAAGGCCGTTATCCCGGTTGCGGGATTAGGAACCAGGATGTTACCGGCTACGAAAGCAATCCCGAAAGAGATGCTACCGTTGGTTGATAAGCCATTAATTCAGTACGTCGTAAACGAATGTATTGCTGCGGGCATCACTGAAATTGTACTTGTAACTCACTCGTCTAAAAATTCGATTGAAAACCACTTCGATACCAGCTTTGAACTTGAAGCTATGCTGGAAAAACGTGTAAAACGCCAGCTTCTGGAAGAAGTGCAATCTATTTGTCCGCCACATGTCACTATTATGCAGGTGCGTCAGGGACTGGCCAAAGGTCTGGGCCACGCGGTATTGTGCGCGCACCCGGTGGTTGGCGATGAGCCCGTTGCGGTTATCTTGCCGGACGTCATTCTTGACGAATACGAATCTGATTTATCACGCGACAACCTTGCCGAAATGATTCATCGTTTCGATGAAACAGGCAGCAGCCAGATTATGGTTGAGCCGGTAGAAGATGTTACCGCTTATGGTGTTGTTGATTGTAAAGGCGTTGAATTAGCGCCGGGCGAAAGCGTACCGATGGTTGGCGTTGTTGAAAAGCCGAAAGCGAATGTGGCGCCATCTAATCTGGCCGTCGTGGGGCGTTACGTCCTTAGCGCGGATATCTGGCCTCTGCTGGCAAAAACGCCTCCGGGAGCCGGTGACGAAATTCAGCTGACTGATGCTATCGATATGCTGATTGAAAAAGAAACGGTTGAAGCTTATCACATGAAGGGCAAAAGCCATGACTGTGGTAATAAGCTGGGCTATATGCAGGCGTTCGTTGAATATGGTATTCGCCATAATACTCTCGGCGCTGAATTTAAAGCCTGGCTGGAAGATGAGATGGGTATTAAGAAGTAACCTGCTGGTATTATCAGGTCTGAACGGTGCTGTTAATCCAGCACCGTTTTTTTATACCTGAACTGGGTAGGGACTGTGCGAAGTACAGGTAAAAAAAATCCCGCCAGTGGCGGGATTTTAAGCAAACTATTTCTGAATTATTCCTTGATTAAGAAATCGTCCAGTTGTTTACCTTGTTCTTCCATCGCTTTTTTGATCACTGCCGGTGTACGACCCTGACCAGTCCAGGTTTTAGTTTCACCGTTTTCGTCAACATAGCTATATTTAGCCGGACGTGCAGCGCGTTTAGCTTTGGTGCCAGATTTAACAGCAGCCATGCTATTCAGCAGTTCGTTCGGGTCAATGCCGTCAGCGATCAGCATTTCACGATATTGTTGCAGTTTACGAGTACGTTCTTCAACTTCGGCAGCTGCAGCGCTTTCTTCTTCACGGCGCTCGCTAACAACAACTTCTAATTTTTCCAGCATTTCTTCAAGCGTTTCCAGAGTACATTCTCTTGCCTGCGCACGAAGAGTACGGATGTTGTTCAGAATTTTAAGTGCTTCGCTCATTGTAGTAATCTCAAACTTATATTGGGGGTGGTTTGTTGAGCTAATAATAGAGCGATAAATTCAGTTGTGCAATAGCCAGGAATGTAAGGAATTCAAAATTGCGCTTTATTTAGTATCAGAATTAATTCATCTGTCTTAAATTCACCGCGACGTTGGGCATAAAAAAGGCTTATTGGTGAGGGGGCTTCTCAGCGGCTGAGAGTAAAAATTCAAGATTCAGGTCACATTTTATGGTGTACAAATAGTATCTCTTTGCAGTGATTTCAACCTTTTGTATTAGTTTTGCTTACATGAATTCGCTAATACATGGCGACAGTGGGTAGATTCAATAACAATAAGGGAAGGGTTTCTTTATTGCCGTAAGAAGATAAGAGGTATGGATAAATTTCATGAGCACTATTTGTGAAAGAGTGTGTATATACCCGTCCAGTTTCAGGCTGCCTGGGCTATGACTGGAGTGTACTAGTGCTCCCATGTCACTTAAAGGATCGGTTATTTAGGCGACACTGAGCGAGTCTGAACGCCTATTTATACGCCTATGCAGGCAACGCTACACCGACACGTTCGTGAAATATGCTACAATCCTGCCCATATTTATTTCCCCGAGTGAGGGCCTACGGTCAATGGCACAGCTATATTTTTACTATTCTGCAATGAATGCCGGTAAGTCGACTGCATTGCTGCAATCTTCGTACAATTATCAGGAACGTGGGATGCGTGCCGTGGTATATACAGCGGAAATTGATGACCGCTTTGGTGCTGGAAAAGTAAGTTCACGTATAGGTCTGTCGTCACCTGCAAAATTGTTTAACCAAAATTCATCATTGTTCGAAGAGATTCGGGCTGAGAATGAGCAGCAAAGAATTCACTGTGTACTGGTTGATGAGTCGCAGTTTCTGACTCGACAGCAGGTTTATGAATTATCTGAAGTTGTCGATCAACTGGATATTCCCGTGTTGTGCTACGGCTTGCGTACCGATTTTCGTGGTGAGTTATTTGGCGGCAGCGAATACCTGTTGGCATGGTCAGATAAACTGGTTGAATTAAAAACCATTTGTTTCTGTGGGCGTAAGGCCAGCATGGTGTTGCGTCTTGATCAGGCAGGACGACCTTATAACGAGGGCGAACAGGTGGTGATTGGCGGGAACGAACGCTATGTATCGGTATGCCGTAAACATTATAAGCAAGCACAGTCTGAGGGCTTTCTGACGGCGATACAAGAACGACACAACCACGACTAACTCTATGCGCTTCTGGGCGCTTATTAGCACAGGGTAGGCTGCGACATTCGCTAATGTTCGCTACCCTGTAAGACACTCTCCTGACGCTATTCTCGCATCCTCCTAAGCATCCTTTTACAGGTCCATCCTTTACACGTCGCTGAATTGGTCATGTATCGATTCTGATAACGAAAGATGTAAAAAAAACGGCCCCAATTTGGGACCGTTTATGGTGAAACTAAAACTTATCTGGATGAATTAAGCGGATTTCTTCGCTTTTTTCTCAGCTTTCGGCGCTGCTACTGCTTCAGTCTTAACTGCGGTTTGATCTTCGCTGTATTCACGACCGTAGTAGGTATCCATCAGGATCTGTTTCAGTTCAGAAATCAGCGGGTAACGCGGGTTAGCACCAGTACACTGGTCATCAAACGCATCTTCAGACAGTTTGTCCACGTGTGCCAGGAAGTCAGCTTCCTGAACGCCAGCTTCACGGATAGACTTAGGAATACCCAGTTCAGCTTTGATTTCGTCAAGCCAGCCCAGCAGTTTCTGGATTTTTGCAGCAGTACGGTCGCCCGGTGCGCTCAGACCCAGATGGTCTGCGATTTCAGCGTAGCGACGACGAGCCTGCGGACGGTCGTACTGGCTGAATGCAGTCTGTTTAGTCGGGTTGTCGTTCGCGTTATAACGAATAACGTTGCTGATCAGCAGGGCGTTCGCCAGACCGTGAGGAATGTGGAACTGAGAACCCAGCTTGTGCGCCATTGAGTGACATACACCCAGGAAGGCGTTAGCAAATGCAATACCGGCGATGGTTGCTGCACTGTGTACACGCTCACGCGCTACCGGGTTCTTAGAACCTTCGTGGTAGGACGCTGGCAGGTTTTCTTTCAGCAGTTTCAGCGCTTGCAGAGCCTGACCGTCGGAGAACTCAGAAGCCAGCACGGATACGTAAGCTTCCAGGGCGTGAGTAACGGCATCCAGACCACCGAACGCACACAGGGACTTAGGCATATCCATCACCAGGTTGGCGTCAACAATCGCCATATCCGGAGTCAGCGCATAGTCTGCCAGCGGGTATTTCTGACCAGTTGCATCGTCAGTAACAACCGCAAACGGAGTAACTTCAGAACCGGTACCGGAAGTGGTGGTGACGGCAACCATCTTCGCTTTTACGCCCATTTTCGGGAACTTGTAGATACGTTTACGGATGTCCATAAAGCGCAGTGCCAGTTCTTCGAAGTGGGTTTCTGGGTGTTCGTACATAACCCACATGATTTTCGCGGCGTCCATCGGGGAACCGCCACCCAGCGCGATGATCACGTCTGGTTTAAAGGAGTTAGCCAGCTCAGCACCTTTGCGTACAACGGTCAGAGTTGGGTCAGCTTCAACTTCAAAGAACACTTCGGTTTCAACGCCAGCAGCTTTCAGCACGGAGGTGATCTGGTCAGCATAGCCATTGTTAAACAGGAAGCGGTCGGTCACGATCAGCGCACGTTTGTGACCATCGGTAATCACTTCATCCAGTGCGATTGGCAGAGAGCCACGACGGAAGTAGATAGATTTCGGAAGTTTGTGCCACAACATGTTTTCAGCTCGCTTAGCAACGGTTTTCTTGTTGATCAGGTGCTTAGGACCAACGTTTTCAGAGATGGAGTTACCACCCCAGGAACCACAACCCAGAGTCAGGGAAGGCGCGAGTTTAAAGTTGTACAGGTCACCGATACCACCCTGAGAAGCTGGGGTGTTAATCAGGATACGTGCGGTTTTCATCATCTGACCGAAGTAAGCAACACGTTCTGGCTGGTTGTCCTGGTCGGTGTACAGGCAAGAGGTATGACCGATACCGCCCATCGCAACCAGTTTTTCAGCTTTAATAACGGCGTCTTCGAAGTCTTTCGCACGGTACATTGCCAGCGTCGGAGACAATTTTTCGTGAGCGAACGGTTCGCTTTCGTCAACAACTGTCACTTCACCGATCAGAATCTTAGTGGTTTCTGGTACGGAGAAGCCTGCCAGTTCAGCAATTTTGTATGCCGGCTGACCAACGATAGCCGCGTTCAGCGCGCCATTTTTCAGGATAACGTCCTGAACGGCTTTCAGCTCTTTGCCTTGCAGCATGTAGCCGCCGTGAGTCGCGAAACGCTCACGTACTGCGTCGTATACAGAGTCAACGACAACAACGGACTGTTCAGAAGCACAAATTACGCCGTTATCGAAGGTTTTAGACATCAGAACAGATGCAACAGCACGTTTGATATCAGCGGTTTCATCGATAACCACAGGGGTGTTACCTGCGCCTACACCGATTGCTGGTTTACCGGAGCTGTATGCTGCTTTAACCATGCCTGGACCACCGGTCGCAAGGATCAGGTTGATGTCCGGGTGGTGCATCAGCGCGTTTGACAGTTCTACGGAAGGTTGATCGATCCAGCCGATCAGATCTTTCGGTGCGCCAGCAGCAATTGCTGCCTGCAGAACGATATCAGCAGCTTTGTTAGTGGCATCTTTAGCACGCGGATGCGGAGAGAAGATGATGGCGTTACGCGTCTTCAGACTGATCAGTGATTTGAAGATTGCAGTAGAAGTCGGGTTAGTGGTTGGAACGATACCGCAGATGATACCAATCGGTTCAGCGATGGTAATGGTACCGAAGGTGTGGTCTTCAGCCAGTACACCACAGGTTTTTTCGTCTTTATATGCGTTATAAATGTATTCGGAAGCAAAGTGGTTTTTAATCACTTTATCTTCGACGATGCCCATGCCAGATTCGGCAACGGCCATTTTCGCGAGAGGGATTCGAGCGTCTGCGGCAGCCAGAGCGGCGGCACGGAAGATTTTGTCAACCTGTTCTTGAGTGAAACTGGCATATTCACGCTGGGCTTTTTTTACGCGCTCTACAAGTGCGTTAAGTTCAGCGACATTAGTAACAGCCATAATGCTCTCCTGATAATGTTAAACTTTTTTAGTAAATCATCTGCTCGATACGAGAGTATAGACAGATCGACGAAAATTTGTGTAACGTTTTGAAAATCAAACGGTTAATTAACGTCCACTTTACCTTGATTTACTAAAAGAGCTTATACGCTAGCGCCACTTAATTCTAACGCGCTACCTCCAGGTGGCGTAAGCAAGATTACTCACTTCTGAGTAGTAATTGCGTGATCTGGATCAAAATTTCGCAAAGCTGACACCTTTCAGCAGGCCCTTTTAGCGTTTATCGGTAAGTGTTAATGAATTGATGGGGTGAATGCTATTAACATTAGCATATTTAATACATATTAATAACACCAAGTATTGGAAGTGTATTTACGTAGATATACACAGATAGAAGGTGAAGTATGCTGACAAAAGGCGTATCTTCAGCGCGGATTTTATCAATTTTTATGACTCATTTTATCCGGCTAACGCTTCGGAGCTAACCGTGATCCAAACGCTATTTGATTTTCCTGTCTATTTTAAATTTTTCATTGGGTTATTCGCATTGGTTAACCCGGTCGGGATCATCCCAGTCTTTATCAGTATGACCAGCTATCAAACGGCTGCTGCGCGAAATAAAACCAACCTTACGGCAAACCTGTCGGTTGCCATCATCCTGTGGACCTCGCTGTTCCTTGGTGACGGTATTCTGCAGCTCTTCGGTATCTCGATAGATTCGTTCAGGATTGCCGGCGGCATTCTGGTGGTGACTATCGCAATGTCGATGATTAGCGGAAAACTGGGCGAAGATAAGCAAAACAAACAGGAAAAATCAGAAACAGCAATCCGCGAAAGTATCGGCGTAGTGCCGCTGGCATTGCCGTTAATGGCGGGGCCGGGGGCGATAAGCTCAACTATTGTTTGGGGTACGCGCTATCACAGTGCGATTAACCTGTTTGGTTTTTTTGTGGCGATTGCGTTGTTTGCCCTGTGCTGTTGGGGACTGTTCCGCATGGCACCGTGGCTGGTACGGCTGCTGGGCCAAACCGGTATCAACGTCATTACGCGTATTATGGGGTTGTTGTTAATGGCCTTAGGGATCGAATTCATTGTGACTGGAATCAAGTCCATTTTCCCCGGTTTACTTGCCTGATATTCCTCTTCGGCATCAACGGAGCCTCTTTCGGCTCCGTTTCCTTTCGTTATTAGTAAAACTTCTCACTAAAGTTGAAAATCAGCATAGAAATATAAAAAACTCTGATGGCCATTCATTAATTTATTCATTGATTTTATAGATATAACGCTCAGTAGGCCACCAGAGGGATCCCGACGTCACTGTTATTTTATTAACATCATACTCTGGGGCTTGCTGAAGGATTATCGAAATGTTATTAGTTATTTCAGCGTTTTTTTTAGATGAATGTGCTAATTAATAACCAATTGTTAAATTTATGTGCATTTTGGCGTGGTGTTGACACAGGACTGGAGGTTAACACTGCGTGTGATGCAATATATTGATTTTTATCGTTTTATTGTCACAATCTTTCATTCGTAAGACTTTTTTAGTGAGATTTATTTCCAATAAAAGAGAATTGGTTAACAAATTTGTAAAATGTATTGGCGGTTAAGAAACGCATTTGATACTTTCCGGCCAGGTATTATGCAGAAGAATTCACGTTGATGAGAATCATTTTCAATTAGTTTCTCTCAACAGGGTAATAACGTGTTTCCGGCAGGGGAGGCACGTAGACAATCGACGCAAGGCGGTCATACGAATCGCCAGAAATAAATAAAGTCGGTGATAGCAAGCAGTAAAACAAGAAACTACCTGACGGCAGAAAATCTCCGGTGCCGTACAGGGATCCTGACAGGATTAACAGTCTGGTTAAAAAACCAGCCATAATAATGAGGGAGTACAAACACAATGACTAACATCACTAAAAAAAGTTTAGTAGCTGCGGGGATCCTAACTGCGCTAATCGCTGGGAATGTTGCTACGGCGGCAGTTGTACCAGCCGGTGTGCAGCTTGCTGAAAAGCAGACTCTGGTGCGTAATAACGGTTCGGAAGTTCAGTCACTCGATCCACATAAAATCGAAGGTGTACCTGAATCCAATATCAACCGTGACCTGTTTGAAGGTTTATTAATCAGCGATGTCGATGGCAAACCATCGCCTGGCGTGGCTGAAAAGTGGGAAAATAAAGACTTTAAGGTGTGGACATTCCATCTGCGTAAAGACGCTAAATGGTCTGACGGCACGCCTGTTACCGCGCAAGATTTCGTGTATAGCTGGCAACGCCTGGCTAATCCAAATACCGCGTCACCGTACGCCAGTTATTTACAGTACGGTCACATTGTCAATATTGACGATATTATCGCCGGCAAAAAGCCGATCACCGATCTCGGTGTCAAAGCTCTCGACGATCATACATTTGAAGTCACCCTGAGCGAGCCTGTTCCTTATTTCTACAAATTGCTTGTGCACTCATCCGTTTCTCCGGTTCCTAAAGCAGCGGTTGAAAAATACGGTGAGAAATGGACCCAGCCCGCTAACATCGTCACTAACGGCGCCTATAAGCTGAAAGACTGGGTGGTCAACGAGCGCATTGTACTTGAGCGTAACACCAACTACTGGGACAACGCCAAAACGGTTATTAACCAGGTTACCTACCTGCCAATTTCTTCTGAAGTGACTGACGTTAACCGCTATCGCAGCGGTGAAATCGACATGACCTATAACAACATGCCGATCGAGTTATTCCAGAAACTGAAAAAAGAGATCCCGAACGAAGTTCACGTTGACCCGTATCTGTGCACCTATTATTACGAAATCAACAACCAGAAAGCACCGTTCAACGATGTTCGTGTTCGTACCGCCCTGAAACTGGCGTTGGATCGTGACATTATCGTCAACAAAGTTAAAAACCAGGGGGACCTGCCGGCGTATAGCTTTACCCCTCCTTACACCGATGGCGCGAAACTGGTTGAACCTGAGTGGTTCAAATGGTCTCAGGAAAAACGTAATGAAGAAGCGAAAAAACTGCTGGCTGAAGCCGGGTATACCGCTGAAAAACCGTTGACCTTTGACCTGCTGTATAACACCTCAGATCTGCATAAAAAGCTGGCCATCGCAGCGGCATCTATCTGGAAGAAAAATCTGGGCGCCAACGTGAAGCTGGAAAACCAGGAATGGAAAACATTCCTCGATACGCGCCATCAGGGTAACTATGATGTTTCGCGTGCAGGCTGGTGTGCGGATTACAACGAACCAACATCCTTCCTGAATATGGTGCTGTCTGACAGCTCCAACAACACCGTCCACTATAAGAGCCCGGCGTTTGATAAGCTGATTGCGGATACGCTGAAAGTGACTGATGAAGCGCAGCGCAGCGAACTTTATTCGAAAGCGGAACAGCAGCTGGATAAAGATTCTGCGATTGTACCGGTTTATTACTATGTTAACGCCCGCCTGGTGAAACCATGGGTTGGCGGATACTCCGGTAAAGACCCGATGGATAATATCCACGTTAAAGACTTGTATATTATCAAGCATTAATGGCAAGACGTGGGGCAATCATTTTGCCCCACAGTGTCTTTTTCTTCGAACTATTAACACCGCTTTACCTGAACGTCGGGGTAGAAGAGGTGTAAAGGCACACGCCAGAAGGTACGGGCAATGTTAAAATTTATATTACGTCGCTGTCTGGAAGCGATTCCGACGCTGTTTATACTTATTACGATTTCATTCTTTATGATGCGCCTTGCGCCGGGAAGCCCATTCACCGGGGAACGCGCGTTACCGCCAGAGGTACTGGCTAATATCGAAGCGAAATATCATCTTAACGATCCTATCTCGACGCAGTACTTCAGCTACCTCAAGCAACTGGCGCATGGCGATTTTGGGCCATCTTTTAAATATAAAGACTATACGGTAAACGACCTTGTGGCATCGAGCTTTCCGGTTTCTGCGAAGCTGGGAGCTGCGGCCTTTATTCTTGCGGTCCTCGTTGGCGTTAGCGCTGGGGTAATAGCCGCGCTGAAACAAAATACGCGTTGGGACTACACGGTGATGGGGGTGGCAATGACCGGGGTGGTTATCCCCAGTTTCGTGGTCGCTCCCTTATTGGTCATGATATTTGCCATAACCTTGAAATGGCTGCCCGGAGGCGGCTGGAATGGCGGGGCGTTGAAATTTATGATCCTGCCAATGGTGGCCTTGTCACTGGCTTATATCGCCAGTATCGCCCGTATTACCCGCGGTTCGATGATTGAAGTGCTGCACTCTAACTTTATTCGTACCGCACGCGCTAAAGGGTTGCCGATGCGGCGGATTATTTTCCGCCATGCGTTAAAACCTGCGCTGTTGCCTGTGCTGTCCTATATGGGACCAGCATTTGTCGGCATTATTACCGGTTCGATGGTTATTGAAACCATCTATGGTTTGCCGGGCATTGGCCAGCTGTTCGTCAATGGCGCGTTAAACCGCGACTATTCGCTGGTCCTGAGCCTCACCATACTGGTAGGGACGCTGACCATCGTGTTTAACGCGATTGTTGACGTGCTGTATGCCGTTATCGACCCGAAAATTCGTTACTGATACTGGAGCTCGCTATGATGTTAAGTAAGAAAAACAGCGAAGCGCTGGAGAATTTCAGTGAAAAGCTGGAGGTCGAGGGCCGCAGTCTGTGGCAGGACGCACGTCGACGCTTTATGCATAACCGCGCGGCGGTAGCAAGCCTGGTCGTGCTGGTGATTATTGCGCTGTTTGTGACGCTGGCGCCGATGCTGTCGCAGTTTACCTACTTCGATACCGACTGGGGCATGATGTCCAGCGCGCCGGATACAGAATCTGGACACTATTTCGGCACCGACTCGTCAGGTCGAGACCTGCTGGTTCGTGTGGCGATTGGCGGTCGCATCTCGTTGATGGTCGGCATTGCCGCGGCGTTGGTCGCGGTAGTTGTCGGCACGCTATACGGTTCTCTGTCGGGCTACCTCGGCGGTAAAATCGACTCGGTGATGATGCGTCTGCTGGAAATCCTCAACTCCTTCCCGTTCATGTTCTTCGTGATTCTGCTGGTCACCTTCTTTGGGCAAAATATCCTGCTGATTTTTGTCGCTATCGGGATGGTATCCTGGCTGGATATGGCGCGTATCGTGCGTGGGCAAACGCTGAGTCTTAAGCGCAAAGAGTTTATTGAAGCAGCGCAAGTGGGTGGGGTATCTACCGTGCGCATCGTTATCCGTCATATTGTGCCGAACGTGCTGGGCGTGGTGGTGGTGTACGCTTCGTTGCTGGTGCCCAGCATGATCCTGTTTGAATCCTTCCTGAGCTTTTTGGGATTAGGGACGCAGGAGCCGTTAAGTAGCTGGGGGGCGTTGCTGAGTGATGGTGCCAACTCGATGGAAGTCTCACCATGGCTGCTGCTGTTCCCGGCAGGATTCCTGGTGGTCACTTTGTTCTGTTTTAACTTTATTGGCGATGGCCTGCGTGATGCCCTCGACCCGAAAGACCGTTAAGGAGTGCAGCCATGAGCGTAATTGAAACCTCAACCGCGCCGCTCGCGCAACAACAGGCTAACGCACTGCTGAACGTTAAAGATCTGCGCGTGACGTTTGCCACCCCCGACGGCGATGTGACTGCGGTAAACGATTTAAACTTTTCTCTGCGAGCTGGAGAAACGCTGGGTATTGTTGGGGAATCCGGTTCAGGTAAATCGCAAACGGCCTTTGCCCTGATGGGCCTGCTGGCGGCAAATGGCCGTATCGGAGGTTCTGCAACCTTCAACGGACGTGAAATTCTGAATTTACCGGAACGAGAGTTGAACAAACTGCGCGCCGAGCAAATCTCGATGATTTTCCAGGACCCGATGACCTCTCTCAATCCGTACATGCGAGTCGGCGAGCAGTTGATGGAAGTTCTCATGCTGCATAAAGGCATGAGCAAAGCGGAAGCCTTTGAAGAATCGGTAAGAATGCTGGATGCGGTGAAAATGCCGGAAGCGCGTAAGCGTATGAAAATGTATCCGCATGAATTCTCCGGCGGGATGCGTCAGCGTGTAATGATCGCCATGGCGCTGTTGTGCAGGCCTAAATTACTGATAGCCGATGAGCCGACTACCGCGCTCGATGTTACGGTACAGGCGCAAATCATGACCCTGCTGAATGAACTGAAAAGCGAATTCAACACTGCGATTATCATGATCACCCACGATCTGGGAGTAGTTGCCGGTATTTGCGATAAAGTTTTGGTGATGTACGCCGGACGTACCATGGAATATGGCAGTGCACGAGATGTCTTTTATAAGCCCGTTCATCCGTATTCGATTGGTTTGCTAAATGCCGTACCTCGTCTGGATGCCGAAGGGGAAGAGATGCTGACTATCCCGGGCAACCCGCCGAACCTGTTGCGTCTACCAAAAGGTTGTCCATTCCAGCCGCGTTGCCCGCATGCGATGGAAATCTGTAGCAGTGCTCCGCCACTGGAAGAGTTTAGTCCGGGCCGCCTGCGCGCCTGCTTTAAATCGGTGGAGGAACTGGTATGAATGCGGTCACCGAACAACGAAAAGTGCTCCTTGAAATTGCCGATCTTAAAGTCCATTTCGACATTAAAGACGGCAAGCAGTGGTTCTGGCAGCCGTCTAAAACCCTGAAAGCGGTTGATGGCGTGACTCTGCGACTGTATGAAGGTGAAACCCTGGGCGTGGTCGGCGAATCAGGCTGTGGAAAATCGACTTTTGCCCGTGCGATTATTGGCCTGGTGAAAGCCACCGATGGAAAAGTCGCCTGGCTGGGTAAAGATTTGCTGGGCATGAAACCCGATGAGTGGCGGGAAGTGCGTAGCGATATTCAGATGATTTTCCAGGATCCGCTGGCATCACTGAACCCGCGCATGACCATCGGTGAAATCATTGCCGAACCGCTGCGGACTTATCATCCGAACCTGTCTGGTCAGGAAGTCCGCGACCGTGTGAAGGCGATGATGATGAAGGTGGGGTTGCTGCCAAATCTGATTAACCGCTACCCGCATGAGTTTTCCGGCGGTCAGTGTCAGCGTATTGGTATTGCCCGGGCGCTGATCCTCGAGCCGAAGCTGATTATTTGCGATGAACCGGTTTCGGCGCTGGACGTATCCATTCAGGCCCAGGTGGTGAACCTGTTACAACAGCTCCAGCGTGAAATGGGATTATCGTTAATCTTCATTGCTCACGACCTGGCGGTGGTGAAACATATCTCCGATCGCGTGCTGGTCATGTATCTCGGACACGCGGTGGAATTAGGGACTTATGATGAGGTGTACCATAATCCGCTGCACCCTTATACTAAAGCGTTGATGTCTGCAGTGCCGATTCCCGACCCGGATCAGGAAAGGAACAAGGTTATCCAGTTGCTGGAAGGCGAATTGCCGTCGCCGATTAATCCTCCTTCCGGCTGCGTGTTCCGTACGCGCTGCCCGATTGCCGGACCGGAATGCGCAAAAACCCGCCCGGTTCTCGAAGGAAGTTTCCGTCACGCAGTTTCCTGCCTGAAAGTAGACCCGCTATAATCCTGAGGGCTGACAAAGGTCAGCCCTTCTTTTTGGTGAGGTATATGTGTCAGGTTTAGTCTCTTCTGTCCGCCGCGCGCTCTATCGCAAATTATTCGATTTAAACACCCGTTCAGGGCGTCGCTTTGAAGGTATGTGTGCGCTGTTCGCCTTGCTCAGCGTTATTGTTATCTTCATTGAGTCAGGCGTCGGGACGCAATACCATTTAACCTTTGAGGAATGGCGCATTTTTGTCTGGCTGGAGATCTTTATTACTCTGGTCTTTACCCTCGAATATTTTCTTCGCTTATGCAGCTGGGCCAATCCCGCTAAATATGTGTTTAGCTTCTGGGGGATTATCGATCTGGCCACCATTCTACCGCTGTACGTGATGTGGCTATGGCCTGAAATCAGTTTGAGCTATGTCTTCGCCTGGCGAGCGATGCGTGTCCTGCGCGTCTTGCGTATTCTCAAGCTGCTGCGTTTTATGCCTTCTCTGCGAGTGTTCTGGAATGCGTTAAAAAGCGCCCGTCATCAACTGATGTTGTTCTATTCCTTTATTGCCATTCTGATGGTTGTTTTCGGCGCGATGATGTATCTGATAGAAGGGCCCAAATATGGCTTTACTACGCTGAATGCGTCTGTGTATTGGGCAATTGTTACGGTCACCACTGTCGGCTACGGTGACATTACACCGCACACGCCGTTGGGACGCATGGTGGCGTCAGTGCTTATCCTGATTGGATACTCTGTGATTGCGATACCGACCGGATTGATAACCACACACATGAGCAGTGCGTTCCAACAGCGAGGGTATCAGCGTAGATGCCCGCAGTGTCAGCAGGCGCAGCATGAACATAGTGCGCAGTTTTGTAACCGCTGCGGAAGTAAACTGCCGGGATAAAAATGAAAAAAGCTGCGAGAGCAGCTTTTTTGTTTGTTACTCGCGCCAAAGAATATGGCAGAGTTTGTGATCTTTTTCGCGACATAATAAAACGCGCGCAAAAATATCGTTAATCTCGCCGTCTTCTGTATCTGCCAGACCAATCACCACTTCGGCAAAGAAGTCAGGGTTCAGGTCAAAATCAACATGCTCCTGCCAGTCTTCTGCCGGGTCGAATAACTCGGCACCACCGCGCTCTTCAAACTGTAAATTAAACAGAATGATGTCGGCTGGATCCAGGTTGTCCGCAGCCAGTTCGAGAAAAATATCGTAAGCCTGCTCAAGCGTTTCGTCTTCAGTCAGGCGATTGTTCAAATCCATATCCATAATGACTACCTGTTTACTGTCTGATGGGCACGTTTTACAGCAACGGACTAAAGAAGTAAAACAGTCGCTCAGCGATCCGCTGCCAGAGTGGTCGTTTTACCCACAAACGGGCATCAAGCAGACGAGAACGCGAAATATAATCATCCTGTACTGCCGCGAGATCGCCACCGAATCCGGCATCATCAATGACCAGCGTGATTTCAAAATTGAGCCACAGACTGCGCATATCCAGGTTAACGGTACCGACCAGGCTCAGCTCGCCATCGACCAGTACGCTCTTGGTGTGCAGTAAGCCACCTTCGAACTGATAGATTTTAACGCCAGCCGCCAGCAACTCAGTGAAAAAGGCCCGGCTTGCCCAGCCAACCAGCAGGGAATCATTCTTGCGTGGAAGAATAATACTGACGTCGACCCCGCGCTGCGCCGCTGTACAGATCGCGTGCAGCAGATCGTCGCTGGGAACGAAGTAGGGCGTGGTCATAATTAAATATTCACGCGCCGAATAAGCTGCGGTTAACAGCGCCTGATGAATCAAATCTTCAGGGAAACCAGGTCCCGAAGCGATTGTGTGAATGGTGTGGCCGCTGGCCTGCTCAAACGGCATGATATTGACGTCTGGCGGCGGGGGCAGAATGCGCTTGCCGGTCTCAATTTCCCAGTCGCAGGAATAGACAATGCCCATAGCGGTGGCTACCGGGCCTTCCATTCTCGCCATCAAATCCACCCATTGCCCGACGCCTGCATCTTGTTTGAAGAAACGGGGATCGACCATGTTCATGCTGCCGGTATAAGCAATATAGTTATCGATCATGATCATTTTGCGGTGCTGACGCAGGTCCATACGGCGTAAAAATACACGCATCAGGTTTACTTTCAGCGCTTCAACAACCTCGATACCCGCGTTACGCATCATCGCCGCCCATGGGCTGCGAAAGAACGCCACGCTACCCGCGGAGTCCAGCATCAGGCGGCAGTGAATTCCACGCCTTGCGGCAGCCATTAATGACTCGGCGACCTGATCGGCCATACCGCCTGGTTGCCAGATGTAGAACACCATCTCGATGTTGTGACGCGCCAGTTGAATATCACGGATCAATGCCTGCATCACGTCCTCTGAACTGGTGAGCAACTGCAGTTGATTCCCTTTAACGCCAGCGATTCCCTGACGACGCTCGCACAGCTTAAATAAGGATGACGCGACGCTGCTGTTTTCCTGCGCAAAAATATGCTCACAGGCTTTTAGATCGTTCAGCCACTTGGCCGTTGACGGCCACATTGCCCGGGCGCGTTCGGCGCGACGTTTACCAAGGTGGAGCTCACCGAAGGACAGATAAGCAATGATCCCTACCAATGGCAGAATATAGATGATCAAAAGCCAGGCCATTGCGGAGGGCACTGCGCGTCGTTTCATTAGAATGCGTAATGTTACGCCAGCAATGAGTACCCAGTAACCCAGAATGACCAGCCAACTCACCACGGTGTAGAAGGTTGTCATAAATTTAAAAATCCTTTTGAAAGCGTATTGTTAAGAGTTTACGCATCAGGATTAATCTGGCAAATAAAAACACGGGAAAACCACTGGTCTGCATTCGGTGTGGCGTTATAATGGCCGCTCAGTGACTGAAAGAGTAGTAAACATGAAGCGTAGTAGAACGGAAGTGGGACGCTGGCGGATGCTGCGTCAGGCTAGCCGCCGTAAAGCACGTTGGCTTGAAGGACAATCGCGCCGTAATATGCGTATCCATACCATCAGAAAGTGTATTCTCAACCATCAACGTAACTCGTTGCTGTTTGCGATCCACAACATCTGATCTCAAAAGGGCACCGCTGTCGGTGCCCAATGTCTGCTTTTCGTTTTGTTTTTAAAAAACCTTTTTGTACGGTTTTACTGAAACCTGCGCATAAACACCTGCCGCTACGTAGGGATCGGCTTCCGCCCACGCCTGCGCGGCTTCTAAAGATTCAAATTCTGCGATCACCGTTGAGCCGGTAAAGCCTGCGGCGCCCGGATCGTTACTGTCAACCGCTGGCATGGGACCCGCCGTGAGCAAACGGCCTTCGTCATGAAGGAGTTGCAGACGAGCCAGATGAGCAGGGCGTACGGAAAGACGTTTTTCGAGAGAGTCTGCGATATCTTGAGCGTAAATAACGTACAGCACGGGTAGAGCTCCTTGAACGGTAAAAGGTCATATTTACGTTATTGGAAAGGCCTGGTAACTGCAACGGAAAGATAACTAATATGTTAAGGCCATACTTTGAAAATGGTTTTTTATCATAAAATCGCGTTTTAAATGCCAGTTAGCTTCACGGTCTTATTGAATATGATTGCTATTTGCATTTAAAATCAGGGCCTGGTTTTTTTACTGAAACGATTATGACTTCAATGACCCTTGATTTACCTCGTCGCTTTCCCTGGCCTACGTTACTTTCTGTCGGCATTCATGGTGCTGTAGTGGCAGGTTTGCTGTATACCTCGGTACATCAGGTTATTGAACTGCCTGCGCCAGCGCAGCCGATCTCCGTTACGATGGTTGCGCCTGCCGATCTTGAACCGCCTCAGGCCGTTCAGCCGCCGCCGGAACCTGTCGTCGAGCCTGAACCGGAGCCAGAACCGATCCCCGAACCGCCAAAAGAAGCGCCGGTAGTGATTGAGAAACCGAAGCCCAAACCTAAGCCGAAGCCAAAACCGGTGAAAAAGTTGGAAGAGCAGCCGAAGCGTGATGTTAAACCAGCAGAGCCTCGTCCGGCGTCCCCGTTTGAAAATACGGCGCCTGCGCGTCCAACAACCAGTACCGCTCCGGCAACCACTAAACCGGCGGTGAGTGCACCATCTGGTCCGCGAGCCTTAAGTCGTAATCAGCCTCAATATCCGGCACGTGCACAGGCGTTGCGCATTGAAGGCCGTGTGAAGGTCAAATTTGACGTGACCTCGGATGGCCGGGTTGAAAATGTGGAAGTTCTGTCCGCACAGCCTGCGAATATGTTTGAGCGTGAAGTGAAAAATGCGATGCGCAGATGGCGTTATGAAGCCGGTAAGCCTGGTTCCGGGCTGGTGGTGAATATTGTTTTCCGCCTGAACGGCACAACACAGATCGAGTAAGCATCAGGCCGGATTTGGCGTTACGCCGCCAAATCCGGCAGAATGATTGCCGGATGGCGATGCTTGCGCGTGCTATCAGGCCAGGGAGGGAATCGGCCGCGGTTTACCGTCTTTATCAACGGCAACGTAGATAAACAGGGCTTCGGTAGCTTTATAGCGCTGGCCGATAGGTTCTGAAGCGACTTTCTTCACCCAGACTTCAATATTAATGCTGATCGAGGTCGTCCCGCGTTTCACGCAGCGTGCATAGCAACAAACCACATCGCCCACGGCAACCGGGCGCAAAAAGCTCATTCCTTCAACCCGCACCGTGACCACGCGACCATGTGCGATCTCTTTGGCCTGAATAGCGCCACCTATATCCATTTGTGACATCAGCCAGCCGCCAAAAATATCACCGTTTGCGTTGGTATCGGCAGGCATAGCCAGAGTGCGTAAAACCAGTTCGCCCTGGGGAGTGTTATTCGTTGTTGTCATTGTAGAACCGACTATAGAGAAAGATTACAGGCGCGATGCTACTAGAATTTACGCGCTGAGAACAGAGGGGATGCGGCCTGCGGGGTGGAAGTAAGCCAGGTTGATGGCAACAAGGAACGCGAAGGGATAAAAATTCGCCAGATCCGGAGATCTGGCGAGCATTTATTACGATTTATCTTCCTGCGGAAGGTGGCGGTAAATATAGACTCCGCTCAGTAACGTAAATAGTAAAGTCAGGGCGGTCAGGCCGAACACTTTAAAGTTGACCCAAATATTCTGCGGTAGCCAAAACGCGATATAGATATTCGCCAGACCGCACAGGATAAAGAAGACGGCCCAGGCGAAGTTAAGTTTTGTCCAAACCGGCTGTGGCAAGCTCAGCTCTTTACCTAACATGCGCTGAATCAGCGGCTTTTTCATTACCCATTGGCTAACCAGCAGCGCACCGGCAAACAGCCCGTAAATCACCGTTACTTTCCACTTAATGAATTCATCATTGTGGAAGAAGATGGTCAGGCCACCGAACACGGCTACCAGAACAAAAGTGATCAATGCCATCTTCTCGACCTTGCGATAGCGGACCCAGCTGTAAATCAAAACCACAGCCGTCGCAACAATCAGCGCCGAGGTCGCCGCGTAGATGTCATAGAGCTTATAAAAAGCAAAAAAGACAACCAGCGGTAAAAAATCAAGAAACTGCTTCATTCTTCGATTCCGTCATCAAAAGCACCGGGTACAAGCCCGGAATGCGTTCAGGGTTTATTGGCGAATTAGCATGTACAGGCGGAACAAATAGATCAGCAATACGGCGGAGATCATATTGCTCAGCGTATTCGCCAATACCGCGCCTACATTTGGCGTAAGTACCGCAAAACTTGGCGCAAAAAGCAACAACAACGTTTTTGCCAGCAGCCAACCGATCACTGCTGGTGCAACCAGGCGCATATTCGACCACGCCAGACGCATACTGTTGCGCATCGCGGCAAAGACACCCATTTTGTCCTGTACTAACATCACCGGTGCAAGTGCCAGCAGGATAGCCAGCAGAATACCGGGTACCACCACCAGCATAATACCGATTTGCACCAGCAGAGTAGTCAGAAAAATCAGAATAAACAGCTTCGGCAAAACCGGCGCGCTGGCACCGATGGCGCGTAACGCGCTGACCCGATGACCGGCTGAAATCAGCTGAATCATCAGGATAATACCTCCGGCGAGGATGGCATTACCAATCAGACCGGAAAACGTCGACGCCGCGGAAGCGCGTAGCAAAATTTGCTGTTGCTCCGGGGTCATGTTTTGCACCAGATCGAACAATCCCACGCTGCTGGTTAACTGATCGCCTTCACTGAGTTGCGCAATTTGTGCGTCGGTGGGAGAAAAGGCATGCCCTAACACCACTGTGATAAACGCGCACAACAACGATACCAGCAAGATGGTAATGAATTGATTACGGAAAAAGTTTCCCGTGTCACGGTAAACGGATTTCGCCGTGATAGACATGCACTCTCCTTGAGTTTTGCAGGTGTTCATTTGTGGGCAATTGTACCCTGGATAACTCTACAGTGGCAGCATCGCGCAGTGTATGGAAAAGCATATCTTTGTAAAGCCCCGGTAATTTTTGACTATGACTTCAGCGTCATGCAAGAACGTTGGTTGTTCTCTGCGCATCACGAACAAATAACCATCGCTATTCTGCAACGGAGGTCAGGTACTTGCGTGGCGAAAATATATCGAAATTGATCTGAATTAGGTTAACCAGGATTTTGAATGCAAGTTCTAACTTAATCTGGATCAATAAATGTTAAATTATCAAAGTCAATGTGATCCAGGTTAGATCACTTATTACTCCAATGTGGGTATATTCGTTCCGCTTTTATAACCATAACGATGGAGCGGACATGAAAAAATTAACAGTTGCAGCAGTGGCTTTAACAACTCTTCTCTCTGGTAACGTATTTGCGCATGAGGCCGGAGAATTCTTTATTCGTGCAGGTTCTGCCACCGTCAGACCGACGGAAGGCGCGGGTGGTACGCTGGGAAGCCTGGGTGGCTTTGATGTCAGCAATAACACGCAGTTGGGTCTGACATTTACCTACATGGCAACCGACAATATCGGTGTTGAATTACTGGCAGCCACGCCGTTCCGCCATAAAATTGGCACTGCCACAACAGGTGATATTGCGACCGTTCACCATTTACCGCCGACCTTAATGGCGCAGTGGTATTTCGGCGATTCCAGCAGCAAACTGCGTCCGTACGTTGGTGTCGGTGTGAACTACACCACCTTCTTTGACGAAGGCTTTAACAATAACGGCAAAGAAACCGGTTTATCTGACCTGAGCCTGAAAGACTCCTGGGGTGCAGCAGGGCAAGTGGGTATGGACTATCTGATTAACCGCGACTGGCTGATTAACATGTCGGTCTGGTACATGGATATCGACACCACCGCGAGCTACAAACTGGCTGGCGCGCAGCAGCATGACAGCGTCCGCCTCGATCCGTGGGTGTTTATGTTCTCCGCGGGTTATCGCTTCTAAGTCCGTGATTAACATACTGAAAAGCTGATCGTTCCACGGTCAGCTTTTTTATTACCAGTTTATTTCTTCCTGCCTTTCTCCCCGTCGATGTAATGCTACTCTTTAAGCAAACTGGCTTTGAGGGCATTGACGATGATGTTGACTCGACTCCTGCTACAACAAAAAATCACACTTTTGGAACCATTCACCGGAGATGAAACGGCAGAGTTCGCCGTGAGTGCCGCGCGTGACTTATTGAATTTTATGGATAAAATTGAAGTGCTGGAGAAACGCATTGCGACTCCGGTTAAACTACCTTATTGCAGCGCCAGTCCTGTTTGTGAGATTGAAGCGGGCTATGCCGCAGGCGTGAGCGATTGTCGTGAGGCCATTCGTCGGGCGGGGTTTCCGATTGAGGGTGATGATTAGTTTGCATTTATGTTAACAAAAATGTGCTTTTATTGTATAAGTCTGTAACTTTAGCGCACACAACGGCGGGCTTCTAAGGCATCAGCTTAGGGACGGTTAACATTCTCAATCAACGTACAGCGCAGTTATGCAACGACATAAACGGGTAACCGGTTTGGCAATATGTTAACTATCAGGGTGAACTCGTGAAGATTGTGCAGGACAAGCTCAGAAACAGGCAGGCACTGCTGGTATCAGGGCTCATTACGTTGATATTTACGTCGTTGTTTCTGTTTATAATTTATGAGCAGCGGATGGCTGCAGTCAGTGACGGTGTTAACCGCATGCAAGCGCGCATGATGGACATTTTTAACGATAATGAGCTGATCGCCGATGCGATTGGTGAGCGCTATCACCATATTAAATCGGGTGAGCAATGTGGCGATATTTCACAATTTGTTCCCCGCAATGAGATTGAATGGGGAATTAACGCCGACCCAAAGCGTCTGCATTCGGTAACGGGGACAATTATTGCCCAGCAAGCCAGCCACAACGCGCTGTGTATGTATACGGCGGCGGAATTTATTCGTGGTATGGTTAATGAGCTAAATCCGGGCAGCTTCGATGCACATCGTTATATTATCGCCAAAAATTCAGATTATTTTTACTGGTTTATGGCTTCCGATTCGCGCAACTTCAGTTTCTCAAATTCTGAAATGGCGCGGGATCTCACCAACTTTTTCTATCCGCCGGTCGATTTCTATACCCGACTGTTGCAAAAAAACGTCAAAAACAAAGCCCTTAGTTCAACGAACTTCTATACCGATAAAATTACCGGTGAAAAAGCTTACAGCGTGGTGAGCTATATCTACGATCTGTCTGGCAAAGAGATATCAGACCAAATCGTGGCCTATCTGGTTTATGACCATTCAAAGCCCGAATTGCAGGAAGCGTTGGCTCAAGCATTTGACTACCAGCTCCCACCAGAGTTGAATGTGGAATTGGTAAATTTGACCAACAATGAAAGTCTTTGTTTATCCGGTAAATGTACAGGTCAATCCCGTTTTTTAGTGCGCAATTTTTCGGAGAAATATGCGCTGCACTATTCGCTTTCATTAGGCCGTTTTATGACGCGCGATACCCATGCCGGGATCGTGATCCTGCTGGCGCCGTTCTTTTTCATCATGATTAGTTTCTCGCTAAAATCATGGCTGAACGAAAGCGACCTGAAGGTTTATATAGACACCCTGACCGGTTGCTTTAATCGCCGAATACTCGACATCATCAAGCGCCGTGATTTATCCCACTGTTCGGTGGTGCTACTGGACTGCAATAAGTTCAAGGCCGTCAATGATACCTGGGGTCACGCGGCAGGCGATCGTGCGCTGCAAATTATCGCCAACAGGATGTTATCAAACACCCGCACCAGCCACGATATTGTGATTCGTACCGGCGGGGATGAATTTATGATCCTGCTGTTTCGCTCGCAGGCAACTGATGCCATCGCAATCGCTCAACGTATCAGCGGGCAGGTGACCAGCCATGTGTTTGTAGTGGACGGTCATACTGTGCCATTGTCAGTATCGTGGGGGATTGCAGAGGTGAACGGTGAACTGGATGTGGCTATTCAGAATGCAGATAGCGCCATGTATAAAATGAAGCACACGAAAGAAGCGTAAAACCGCCAGAAGTCTCTGGCGGTTGATTGTGCACAGAAAACCCCCAGCTAGGCTGGGGGTTCCGGAAAGCTTTCAGCTTTGGGCCAGTTATTAAAACCCCTTTTGATTTGTTAAAACACATTGCGGTCTGGCAACTGCAAATGTTTAACAAGAAATCAAAAGGGGGTCCCAATGGGGGACGAAAAGAGCTTAGCGCACACCCGATGGAACTGTAAATATCACATAGTTTTTGCGCCCAAATACCGAAGACAAGCATTCTACGGGGAGAAACGCAGGGCGATAGGCAGCATTTTAAGAAAGCTGTGTGAGTGGAAAAACGTGCGGATCCTGGAAGCGGAATGCTGTGCGGATCATATCCATATGCTTGTGGAAATCCCACCCAAAATGAGCGTATCCGGCTTTATGGGGTATCTGAAAGGGAAAAGCAGTCTGATGCTGTATGAACAGTTTGGGGATATGAAATTCAAGTACAGGAATAGAGAGTTCTGGTGCCGGGGATACTACGTAGATACGGTGGGTAAGAACACGGTGAAGATACAGGAATACATAAAGCACCAGCTTGCAGAAGATAAAATGGGTGAGCAGTTATCGATCGCTTATCCGGGTAGCCCGTTTACGGGCCGTAAGTAACGAAGTCTGATGCAAATGTCAGATCGTATGCGCCTGTTAGGGCGCGGCTGGTAACAGAGCCTTATAGGCGCATCCGAAAAACCTCCGGCTATGCCGGAGGATATTTATTTAGCTTACTGCCGTGTGGCGGCTTTCATCGCGCTGACAAAAGCTTTCAGCTCAGCCAGCATCTGTTCCGGTGCCGCAACATTTTTCTCAATGATTTTCACAATTGCCGAGCCGGAAATAGCGCCAGCAGCGCCAGCGTCAATCGCGCCGGTTACCTGTTCAGGCGCAGAGATACCAAACCCCTGTAAAGAAGGTGGAGCATCATATGCTTTCAACTTTTCGACCAGGTGATGCAGCGGTAACGCCGCTCGATTTTCTGCACCGGTCACGCCCGCACGCGAAAGCAAATAGGTATAGCCGCGGCCATGAGAGGCTATCTGGCGCAGCAGTTCTTCATCAGCGTTCGGTGGGCAGATAAAAATTGGCGCAATGTTGTGGCGGAGCGCCGCAGCTCTGAATGGCGCGGACTCCTCAACGGGAACATCGGCTACTAAAACGGAATCCACGCCCACTTTTTCACACTGGGCGTAAAACTCGTCAATGCCTTTGCTAAACACCAGGTTGGCATACATCAGCAAGCCAATGGGAATCGTAGGGTGCTTCTGGCGAATCAGCGCCAGCATTTCAAAGCATTGCGACGGTGTGACGCCGGCGGCAAACGCACGCAGGGTGGCTTCCTGAATGGTTGGACCGTCAGCCAGCGGATCGGAGAACGGAATACCGAGCTCAAGGGCATCGGCACCGGCTTCAATCAGCGTATCAATGATTTTCAGTGACTGCTCAACAGACGGATCGCCCAGAGTTACGAAGGGGACAAAAGCACCTTCTTTGCGGTCCTTCAGCTGTGCAAACAGGTTTTCGTAACGTTCCATCAGATTTCCCCTCGCGCTTTCAGAATATCGTGTACGGTGAAAATGTCTTTGTCGCCGCGACCGGAGAGATTAACCACCAGTAACTGCTCTTTTTCCGGGTTTTCACGCATCATTTTCAATGCGTGTGCCAGGGCATGGGAGGACTCCAGCGCCGGAATAATCCCCTCGTGCAGACACAGCGTTTTGAAGGCCTCAAGCGCTTCGTCGTCGGTGATCGAAACATAATCGGCGCGACCAATGCTGTTCAGATACGCATGCTGCGGCCCGACAGACGGGAAATCCAGCCCCGCGGAAATAGAGTAAGACTCTTCAATCTGTCCTTCTTCGGTCTGCATCATCGGGGACTTCATGCCGAAGTAAATCCCGACACGACCATGCTTCAACGGTGCGCCATGCTCCCCTGACTCAATCCCATGACCGCCAGGCTCGACGCCAATCAGACCGACGCTGGTTTCATTAATAAAGTCCGCGAACATACCGATGGCGTTAGAACCGCCGCCCACGCAGGCGATAACCGCGTCCGGCAGGCGACCTTCTTTTTCAAGGATCTGCGCTTTAGTTTCCTCGCCGATCATGCGCTGAAATTCACGAACAATGGTCGGGAAGGGATGTGGACCCGCCGCCGTACCGAGCATATAGTGCGCGGTATCGTAGCTGCCAGACCAGTCGCGCAGCGCTTCGTTACAGGCATCTTTCAGCGTTGCAGAACCACTGTGAACCGGGATAACTTCAGCCCCCATCAGACGCATACGGAAAACGTTTGGCGACTGGCGTTCAACGTCTTTTGCACCCATATAAATACGGCATTTCAGCCCCAGCAGTGCGCTGGCGAGAGCTGATGCAACACCGTGCTGGCCCGCGCCGGTTTCGGCGATGATCTCCGTTTTCCCCATACGCTTCGCCAACAACGCCTGGCCCAACACCTGGTTGGTTTTGTGCGCGCCGCCGTGCAGCAAATCTTCACGTTTGAGATACAGCGTAGTGTGGGTGCCTTGAGTAATGTTCTGGCATTTGGTCAGGGCAGTTGGACGACCAGCATAGTTTTTCAGCAGGTCTGTAAACTGCGCCTGAAATTCAGGATCCTTTTGCGCGCTGACAAAAGCTTCTTCCAGCTGGCGCAGGGCAGGCATCAGAATCTGTGGCACATACATACCGCCAAATTCACCAAAATACGGATTGAGTAATGTTGTCATGTCCTTTTCCTTAATATGCGCGCAGCGTCTGAAAGACCGAAGCCAAAAGACGTGCATCCTTGATGCCCGGCTGTGACTCTACGCCAGAATTGAAATCGAGACCGGCACAGCCGGTTTTTGCCGCGTCAACGCAGTTATCAGCGCCGAGTCCGCCAGCCAGTAAAACGTTATCCAGCGATTGTCCGCCTAAAAGTGACCAGTCGAAGCGTTGACCGCTGCCGCCCTGACCATTGTCGAATACGTATTTATCGACGTGCTGATAATCACGGGCTGGCAACGTTTCGCTGACGCTTAACGCCTTCCAGATTTGCACCTGTTCGGGGAGCGCGTCGCGCAGGGCGTCAACATAGGTCTGGTCTTCGCTACCATGCAATTGCACGGCTGTTAACCCCAGAGCCGCCGCTGTTTCGCGCACGTCGGTAATCTCTGCGTTGCGAAACACCCCGACATATTGCAGCGGTGCGCCGGTCATGACCTCGCGCGCGAGTTCAACGCTGACCGCGCGTGGCGATGTGGACACAAAAATCAACCCGCCGTATATGGCACCCGCTTCGTATGCCGTGTTTGCATCCTGAGCCCGGGTTAAACCGCAGACTTTATTTTCGCCGAGCAGAACGCGACGCACGGCACCATGCAGATCATCATGCGACATCAACGCAGAGCCAATCAGAAAACCGTTGGCGAAGTGGCTGAGTTCTCGCACTTGACCATAGGTATTGATACCGGACTCGCTGATGACGGTTACGCCATGACCCAGTCGCGGCGCCAGTTGGCGGGTGCGATTCAGATCAATCGACAGGTCGCGTAAGTCACGGTTGTTGATACCGACCACTTTGGCACCCAGTGCGATAGCACGCTCCAGCTCTTCATCGTTACTGACTTCGGTCAGTACGCCCATTTTCAAACTGTGGGCGACGGCGGCGAGTTGACGATATTGCTCATCATCAAGCACCGACAGCATCAGCAGACAGGCGTCCGCCTGATAGAAGCGCGCCAGGTAAATCTGGTAAGGATCGATAATAAAGTCCTTACACAGAATCGGTTGCGGTGCGATGCGGCTGACGATGGGCAGGAAATCAAAGCTCCCCTGGAAATATTTCTCATCGGTCAGTACGGAAATCGCGGAAGCATATTGTTTATATACGCCCGCAATCTGTGCCGGGTCGAAGTCATCACGGATCACGCCTTTTGACGGAGACGCTTTTTTGCACTCCAGAATAAAGGCGGTGCGTGCACCTTGCAGCGCATCGTAGAAATCACGAGAGCTGGGTTGAACATCATTCTGAAAGCTGGCCAGCGGTTGTTGCTGTTTGCGGGCTTCTACCCAAATCGCCTTGTCTGCGACAATTTTCGCTAAAACGGTTTGCATCATTTACCCTCTTGCTGCCAGTGCAGTGACACGGTCATAGGCCGCGCCGCTGCGCAGTACATTAATCACGGTTTGCGCATTGGCTTTTAAATCTTCTTCACCGTGCAGGCGCATTAACATGGCGACATTCGCGGCAACAGCAGCTTCATGAGCGGCTTCACCTTTACCTTGTAACAAGCGACTAAGAATGTCACGGTTTTCTTCCGGCGTGCCGCCAGCCAGCTGTTCCTGGTGGTAAGGCGTCAGGCCAAAGTCTTCCGCCGTCAGTTGATAGCTCTTGATTTCGCCATCATGCAACTCTGCCACAATGGTCGGTGCATGCAGGGAAACTTCATCCATGCCTCCGCTGTGCACCACGGCTGCCCGCTGATACCCCAACACGCGCAGCGTTTCGGCAATCGGCAGCACCAGTTCCGGACTGTAAACGCCGATCAGCGCCAGCGGCGGATGTGCCGGGTTAATCAACGGGCCGAGGACGTTAAAAAGCGTACGGGTTTTCAACTGTTGGCGTACCGGCATAGCATGGCGAAAACCGGTGTGGTATTTCGGCGCAAACAAGAAACACACACCGAGGTCGTCAAGTGCCTGACGGGATTTATCGGCGTTCATATCCAGATTGATGCCAAAAGCCGCTAACAGATCCGAAGAGCCCGACTTGCTGGAGACGCTGCGGTTGCCGTGTTTGGCGACTTTCAGTCCGCAAGCGGCCGCCACAAAGGCGCTGGCGGTGGAAATATTGATACTGTTGCTGCCATCACCGCCGGTACCGACAATATCGGCAAACAGATAATCAGGTCGCGGGAACGGGGCGGCGTTTTCCAGCAGCGCGGTTGCCGCACCGGCAATTTCATTCGGGTGCTCGCCACGAATTTTCATGCTCACCAGCGCCGCAGCCAGTTGTTCCGGCTTCAGTTCACCGCGTACCACGGCGGAGAACAGTTGGTGGCTTTCCTGCTGAGACAGCGTCTGGGCCTGATACAGTTTCTCCAGAATAGGTTGCAGGGTATTGGTCTGTTCGAGTTTCTGTTGCGCCCAGGCCAGCGTTTGCTCCAGCAGACGTGCGCCCTGGGTGGTCAGAATAGATTCTGGATGGAACTGGAAGCCACATACGCGATCGGTATCGTGACGTACCGCCATCACCATGCCGTTAAAGTGGGCGTTGATGGTCAATCCGGCCGGAACGTTGCTGCCAACCAGCGAGTGATAGCGCGCCACCGGCAGCGGATTTGCCAGACCGGCGAACATTGCCTGACCGTCGTGTTCAATGCTGGACGCTTTGCCGTGCAGGATTTCCCCAGCCTGTCCCACGTATCCACCATAGGCCTCGACAATGGCCTGATGCCCCAGACAAATGCCGATGATTGGCAGCTTGCCGCGCAGGCGGGTTAACAGCTCCGGCATGCAGCCCGCTTCGCTTGGCGCACCTGGACCTGGAGAGAGCATCAGCACCGGATTTTTCATGGTCGCTAAGCGGTCTATTAATGTCTGGGCCGGAATATGGTTGCGGTAAATCACCACGTTATGACCGTTAGTACGCAGCTGATCTGCCAGGTTATAGGTAAAAGAGTCGATATTATCGAGCAGCAGAATGTCAGCCATTAGAAGGTCTCCTGTGCGTGGTGTGCGGTGGCGATAGCACGCAGAACCGCACGCGCTTTATTACGGGTTTCATCGGCTTCTGACTGCCCAACGGAATCCAGAACAATTCCGGCGCCAGCCTGAACGGTGGCAATACCGTCTTCCACGAGGGCGGAACGAATCACAATACAGGTATCCAGATCGCCATGGGCCGTGAAGTAACCTACTGCACCGCCATAGCTGCCGCGACGACGGCCTTCGGCCTCGGCGATAAGCTGCATGGCGCGAACTTTCGGCGCTCCGCTTAGCGTACCCATGTTCATACAGGCGCGGTAAGCATGCAGCACATCCAGATCGCTACGCAGCTCGCCGACTACGCGGGAAACCAGGTGCATAACGAAGGAATAACGATCCACTTTGGTGAGGTCAGCAACGTAGCGGCTGCCGGGCGTGCAGATGCGCGCCAGGTCGTTACGCGCCAGGTCTACCAGCATCAGGTGCTCGGAAAGCTCTTTATGATCGGTACGCATCTCCAGCTCAATACGGCTGTCGAGATCGCGGTCCAGCGAACCGTCCGCACGACGACCGCGTGGGCGGGTCCCGGCAATCGGATAGATTTCAATCTGCCGGCTGGTGGCATCGTATTTCAGCGAGCTTTCCGGAGAGGCGCCGAACAGGGTGAAATCGTTGTCCTGCATAAAAAACATGTACGGGCTGGGGTTACTTTTCTTCAGCACATAGTAGGCCGCCAGCGGTGACGGGCAGGGCAGCGAGAAACGACGGGATGGAACCACCTGGAAAATTTCGCCAGCGCGAATGGCTTTTTGCATACCACGAACCACGGCGGCAAACTCTTCATCGCTCTGATTGCATTCGCAGCGCATGTGCGGGACTTCAGTGACGGGCAGCGGCGGCGCAGGTTCGGTAAGCTGCTGGCTCAGTTGCGCCAGACGGGCATTAAGACGCTGTTTTTCTGCATCGCTGGGGGTAAATATGCTGGCCTGAATGCGGGTGCTTTTCTTCTGATGGTCGATGACCATGAGCGTTTCTGCCAGATAGAAGCAGTAGTCAGGGCAACGGTTGCCCGCTTCAAGCTGAGGTAAATCTTCAAAACCGGCAACCAGGTCGTAGGAAAACAGACCGCCGAAGAACATCGCTTCACGTTCTTGCGCAGGAACATTAACCAGCTCCTGCAATAAACGGAAGGCATCAAATACGGACAGGGAACATAAGCGGGCATCTTCATCCAGCAGCGGGCTAACGGCAGGGAATCGCAGATGGCGACCATTCGGCTGTTGTGTGTTCTCAACACCCGCTGGCAAGGCAGCATCCAGCAGCGGCAGCAGCGATGCGCCGTTAGCGGATAATGCCTGAATGGTGACAGTGTCACCGATGGCGGTAATGCGTAATGCGCTGTCGACCAGCAGCAGGCTCTTCAGATCGTCTTTGCTGTCGATATCGGCAGATTCCAGCAGCAGCGTTGCCGGACGTGCGCCACACACCTGATGAAACAGCGCCGTCGGATTTTCACGGTAGGCGGCATCGCAGGCAAGCAGTTCGAGTGTCGGTTTTTGTGTTTGCATCGTTATTCTCATTAATTTTGTTCAAAAAAAAGCCCGCTCATTTGGCGGGCCGGGTATCTGGTTGCATATTGCAGACGTAAGACACTGCCCGAAATCAGGAAGTGCGCCACCAACCGTGCAGAACAAATGTTGCTTTCATCTCAGATACCTTCTTCATGTGAACTTGCGTACTAGTTAACTAGTTCAATGGAATAAAGTCAACACCTGATTTCAGTATATTTGTCTAAACCGCTATGATGGGCGGGTTAAGACATTTAGTGAAACGGGAGCCGCATTGAGCGACACGAATTACGCAGTGATTTATGACCTGCACAGTCATACTACAGCCTCCGATGGGCGATTAACGCCAGAAGCCTTAGTACACCGTGCGGTAGAGATGCGAGTCGGTACACTGGCTATCACCGATCATGACACCACGGCGGGTATTGCGGCGGCAAGAGAGGAAATTTCACGTGCGGGTTTAGCGTTAAATTTGATCCCTGGCGTCGAGATATCAACAGTCTGGGAAAACCATGAGATCCATATCGTGGGTCTGAACATTGATATCGCCCATCCAATGATGTGCGAATTTCTGGCGCAGCAAACGGAACGTCGTCAGCAGCGCGCGCGCCTGATTGCTGAACGACTCGACAAAGCGCATATTCCCGGCGCGTGGGAAGGGGCATTACGCCTGGCTGATGGCGGGGCGATCACTCGGGGGCATTTTGCGCGTTTTCTGGTGGAATGCGGAAAAGCCACAACCATGGCGGATGTCTTTAAAAAATATCTTGCTCGTGGGAAAACCGGTTACGTTCCGCCACAGTGGTGTACAATAGAACAAGCTATTGATGTCATTCATCATTCTGGCGGTAAGGCAGTTCTGGCTCATCCTGGGCGGTACGATCTTAGCGCTAAGTGGCTGAAAAGACTGGTTGCGCATTTTGCTGAACATCACGGCGACGCGATGGAAGTGGCACAGTGCCAGCAGTCTCCCAATGAACGTACCCATCTGGCGACGCTTGCGCGTCAGCATCAACTGTGGGCATCGCAAGGGTCTGATTTTCATCTACCCTGCCCATGGATTGAGCTGGGTCGTAAACTCTGGTTGCCCGCAGGCGTAGAAGGCGTCTGGCAACTTTGGGAACAGCCCGAGACCACAGAGAGGAAAGTATGAGCCAGTTTTTTTATATTCATCCCGAAAACCCACAGCAGCGCCTGATCAATCAGGCCGTTGAAATCGTGCGTAAAGGAGGGGTGATCGTCTATCCAACTGATTCCGGCTATGCGTTGGGTTGCAAAATTGAAGATAAAGGCGCCATGGAGCGCATTTGTCGCATCCGTCACCTGCCGGACGGACACAACTTTACGCTGATGTGTCGTGACCTGTCCGAACTGTCGACCTATTCGTTTGTCGACAACGTGGCCTTCCGTTTAATTAAAAACAACACGCCGGGTAACTACACGTTCATCCTGAAGGGGACGAAAGAAGTACCACGTCGACTGTTGCAGGAAAAACGTAAGACCATCGGCTTGCGTGTACCCTCGAATCCGATTGCGCTGGCGCTGCTGGAAGCGCTGGGCGAGCCTATGCTCTCTACATCACTGATGCTGCCGGGCAGCGAATTTACCGAGTCAGATCCGGAAGAAATCAAAGATCGTCTGGAGAAAGTGGTGGATTTGATTATCCACGGTGGATATCTCGGCCAGCAGCCAACCACGGTCATCGATTTAACCGATGATTCCCCGGTGGTATTGCGCGAAGGCGTCGGCGACGTTAAACCTTTCTTATAAGGGCGCGAACCGCTATACTACGCGGCCTTAAAATGGCGCTGACTAGCGCCGTTGATTCTCCTGTTCGACGCCTGTGAAGGCGACATCTAAAGGAAGCTCTATGAGCGAAAAGTTACAAAAAGTGCTGGCGCGCGCTGGCCACGGTTCTCGCCGTGAAATTGAATCCATAATTGCCGCGGGTCGCGTGAGCGTTGATGGCAAAATTGCCACGCTCGGCGATCGCGTTGAAGTTACGCCGGGTCTGAAAATCCGTATCGACGGTCATCTGATTTCGGTGAAAGAATCTGCGGAGCAAATCTGCCGTGTTCTGGCTTATTACAAGCCAGAAGGTGAACTGTGTACCCGTAACGACCCGGAAGGTCGTCCGACCGTGTTTGATCGTCTGCCAAAACTGCGCGATGCGCGCTGGATTGCCGTGGGACGTCTGGACGTGAATACCTGTGGTTTACTGCTGTTTACCACCGATGGCGAACTGGCGAACCGTCTGATGCACCCAAGCCGCGAAGTTGAACGTGAATATGCGGTGCGTGTGTTTGGTCAGGTTGATGACGCGAAACTGCGCGATCTGAGTCGTGGCGTGCAGCTGGAAGATGGTCCGGCTGCATTTAAAACGATCAAGTTCAGCGGCGGTGAAGGGATCAACCAGTGGTATAACGTCACGTTGACCGAAGGGCGTAACCGTGAAGTCCGTCGCCTGTGGGAAGCCGTGGGCGTGCAGGTAAGTCGTCTTATCCGTGTACGTTACGGTGATATCCCACTGCCGAAGGGCCTGCCGCGTGGCGGCTGGACGGAACTTGACCTCGCGCAGACCAACTATTTGCGTGAACTGGTGGAACTGAAGCCGGAAACCACCTCTAAAGTTGCCGTCGAGAAAGATCGTCGCCGTATGAAGGCAAACCAGATCCGCCGTGCGGTGAAGCGCCACTCTCAGGTTGGCGGCAGCCGTCGTCCGGGCGGTCGCAGCAACAACGGTTAATCATGAGTAGGCCTGATAAGCAACGCGCCATCAGGCGTTAGCGTGGAGCCGGATGCGGCGTAAGCGCCTTATCCGGCCTACTGTCAGTAATCGATCCCCATCTGGGCTTTCACACCCGCTTCAAAGGCGTGCTTAACCGGCCGCAGTTCGCTGACCGTATCCGCTAACTCCAGAATATCGCGATGACATCCACGACCGGTGATAATAACCGTTTGATGGGCAGGGCGCGCGTTTAGGGCATTGATGACCTCGTCGAGCGGCAGATAGTCGTATGCAACCATGTAGGTCAGCTCGTCCAGTATCACCATATCCAGCTCTGCGTCGGCCAGCATCCGCTTGCCGTGTTCCCATACGGCCATGCAGGCTGCGGTGTCGGACTCGCGGTTCTGCGTTTCCCAGGTAAATCCTGTCGCCATGACCTGAAACTCAACGCCGTGGGGTTCGAGTAAGTTACGTTCACCGTTTGGCCACGTCCCCTTAATAAATTGCACTACGCCGACTTTTTTACCGTGGCCTACTGCGCGCGTGGCGGTACCGAACGCGGCGGTGGTTTTACCCTTACCATTTCCGGTGAACACAATAATAATCCCGCGCTCGTCTATGGCGGCGGCAACACGGGCGTCAACCCGGTCTTTTACGCGCTGCTGGCGCTGCTGATAGCGTTCTTCACTCATTGGGCGATTCCTGGTTTACGGCCCGGCTGGGCATCGAAAGTCATACCGGTTTTACGGCGGCTGTCATCGCCCATCAGCCACAGGTACAGCGGCATAATATCGGCGGGGGTTTTCAATTTTTGCGGATCTTCCGTCGGGAACGCGCTGGCTCGCATGCCGGTACGCGTTCCACCTGGATTGATACAGTTTACGCGCAGGTGGCGGTTCTGATATTCATCAGCCAGAACCTGCATCATTCCTTCGGTAGCAAATTTGGAGGTGGCGTATGCCCCCCAGTTGGCGCGCCCCTGGCGACCGACGCTGGAGGAGGTAAAGACCAGCGATCCGGCATCGGATTTGAGCAACAACGGCAGCAATGCCTGAGTCAGCATAAAGGTGGCGTTCACGTTTACCTGCATCACGTCCTGCCATACCTGCGGGTTTTGCTCGCTCATCGGGCAAATGTCACCGAGCAATCCGGCATTATGCAGTACGCCATCCAGACGCGGGAAATGCGCGGCAATGCGCTGTGCGAGCTGGTGGCATTCGTCAGACGTACAGGTGAGCAGATCCAGCGTGAACCAGTGTGGTTGCGTACCTTTTTCTTCGGCGATGGAGTGGGCAACCTGACGCAGTTTTTCTTCGTTACGCCCTAACAGAATCACGGTCGCGCCGTAACGCGCGTAGGTCTGTGCGGCTTCACGCCCGATACCATCGCTGGCACCGGTGACCAGAATAATGCGGTCCTGTAGAAGATCTTGTTTCGGTTGATAATGCACGGCTACTCCTCGGCGACGTCCTGGCCATCTCGTTCGCGATAACTTTTGGGCTTTATGCCTTAAACCCTGTTCTTTTTCAATCAGCCAAAGGCAATAACACCGCAAAATGAACGCGTTGTCATGCTTTTTACTGAATGGATGAAGCAAGACGGGTTAACAAGGCTGTTGTACACTGAGCGAAAGTAGCGTTGTTTAACCAAGGTGGGTCACGTGGAATTGTTGTCTGAATATGGGTTGTTTTTGGCAAAAATTGTCACTGTCGTGGTGGCTATTGCGGTGGTAGTTATGCTGATCGTAAACGCGACACAACGCAAACGTCAGCGTGGGGAATTGCGGGTCATTAATCTCAGCGATCAATATAAAGAGATGAAAGAAGACCTGTCGCTGGCCTTATTGGATGGACATCAGCAAAAATTCTGGCATAAGGCGCAGAAAAAGAAACACAAGCTTGAGGCGAAGGCCGCTAAGGCAAAAGCGAAACTGGGAGACAGTACGTCATCTGATAAACCACGGGTATGGGTACTTGATTTTAAAGGCAGTATGGATGCCCATGAGGTCAGCGCATTACGCGAAGAGGTGACGGCAGTGCTGGCGGTCGTTAAACCCCAGGATCAGGTCGTGGTTCGTCTGGAAAGTCCGGGCGGTGTAGTACACGGCTATGGCCTGGCCGCGTCCCAGTTACAACGTCTGCGCGATAAGCAGATCCCGCTGACCGTTACGGTAGATAAAGTCGCTGCGAGCGGCGGATATATGATGGCTTGCGTGGCGGATAAAATTGTCTCGGCGCCGTTTGCTATTGTCGGCTCTATTGGCGTTGTGGCACAGATCCCGAACTTTCACCGCTTCCTGAAAGGGAAAGATATTGATATCGAACTGCACACCGCCGGACAGTACAAGCGTACGCTGACCTTACTTGGTGAAAACACGGAAGAAGGGCGGCAGAAATTCCGCGAAGACCTGAACGAAACCCATCATCTGTTTAAAGATTTTGTACAGCGCATGCGTCCGGCTCTGGACATTGAGCAGGTTGCCACGGGTGAACACTGGTTTGGTCAACAGGCGCTGGCCAACGGGCTGGTGGATGAGATCAATACCAGTGATGAGGTGATCCTCGGACTGATGGACGGTCGTGACGTATTGAACGTACGTTATCTGCAGCGTAAAAAACTGATGGACCGTTTTACCGGCAGTGCCGCCGAGAGCGCCGATCGTTTACTGATGCGCTGGTGGCAGCGGGGGCAAAAACCGCTGATGTAAAATTGCAATTGCCGGATGAGGCGCAGCCGTCATCCGGCAAATCATTTCTCGTGTTAATCGATCAAGTGATACTTTTCAGAAAGTACGTGCGCCAGATGTTTAAACATATTAAACACCGCCGTACTTTTGGGCGTCGGTAGCCCTTGCTCGTCTAAAAAGTAATCTCCGCTGAAAACCAGCACGCCATTTCGCTGCGTTACGCCGGTGGCGACAATCCCCGCCAGCGTGTCCTCATGCTCACGAATGATTTTGTTGGCTTCAATCAGCAGTGTTTCGCGATCGATGGGTTGAGTGTCTTTATGCATTATTTACTCCTTAAACAAGGACATTAGTCTACGCCGAGCCCGGCTTATGGGCAAATATTCCCTGACTTAAATGAAGGTCTTACGACAGTGTTGCAAGTGGCGAGATTTGTTTTTGCATGCTAATAAAGTTGCGTAACGCATTTTATCAGGTACAGTGTGACGCTTTCGTCAATCTGGCAACAGATTTGCTTGACATTCGACCAATACTCCGTCGTGCTATAGCGTTTGTGAGCGAAAAAGCCTGTTAACTCAGTTACATGAGAGTTACATTACAAGCGCGAATCAGTTTAAGGGTTGATATCCGCCGACGCAGAGACCATATCGATGTCTCGTCGCCAGTGGAAGGTGAATCAACGTGCGACGCATTCTGGAAGAATCAAATTAGGTAAAGGTGAATATGGGTAAAGCTCTTGTCATCGTTGAGTCCCCGGCAAAAGCCAAAACGATCAACAAGTATCTGGGTAATGACTACGTGGTGAAATCCAGCGTCGGTCATATCCGTGATTTGCCGACCAGTGGCTCAGCAACTAAAAAGAGCGCCGACTCAACCTCCACCAAAACGGCTAAAAAGCCCAAAAAGGATGAACGTGGCGCTCTCGTCAATCGTATGGGTGTTGACCCGTGGCACAACTGGGATGCGCGCTATGAAGTGCTGCCCGGGAAAGAAAAAGTTGTTTCTGAACTGAAGCAACTGGCTGAAAAAGCCGACCACATCTATCTCGCAACCGACCTTGACCGCGAAGGGGAAGCCATTGCGTGGCACCTGCGGGAAGTGATCGGCGGCGACGACACCCGCTACAGTCGCGTGGTGTTTAACGAAATTACCAAAAACGCTATTCGTCAGGCGTTTGAAAAGCCGGGCGAGCTGAACATCGACCGCGTCAATGCGCAACAGGCGCGCCGCTTTATGGACCGTGTTGTGGGCTATATGGTGTCGCCGCTGCTGTGGAAAAAAATTGCGCGAGGCCTGTCAGCAGGCCGCGTACAGTCGGTTGCCGTGCGTCTGGTGGTTGAGCGTGAACGCGAAATCAAAGCATTCGTTCCTGAAGAGTTCTGGGAAATTGATGCTAACACGACGACGCCAGGCGGTGACGCGTTACCGCTTGAGGTGACGCATCAGAATGATAAACCGTTCCGTCCGGTCAACCGGGAACAAACGCTTGCCGCCGTTAGCCTGTTGGAAAAAGCGCGCTACAGCGTTCTGGAACGTGAAGATAAGCCGACCAGCAGCAAGCCGGGTGCGCCGTTCATCACCTCCACGCTACAGCAGGCCGCCAGCACGCGTCTGGGCTTCGGCGTGAAGAAAACCATGATGATGGCGCAGCGCTTGTATGAAGCGGGCTACATCACTTATATGCGTACTGACTCAACCAACCTGAGCCAGGATGCGGTGAACATGGTTCGCGATTACATCAGCGATAATTTCGGCAAAAAGTATCTGCCGGAGAGCGCGAACCAGTACGCCAGCAAAGAGAACTCGCAGGAAGCGCACGAAGCTATCCGTCCTTCCGATGTCGCCGTGCAGGCGGAATCGCTGAAAGATATGGAAGCCGATGCGCAAAAACTGTATCAGCTGATCTGGCGCCAGTTTGTTGCCTGTCAGATGACGCCTGCTAAATATGATTCCACCACGCTGACGGTGGGCGCGGGTGATTTCCGTCTGAAGGCGCGTGGTCGTATTCTGCGCTTCGATGGCTGGACGAAAGTGATGCCTGCGCTGCGTAAGGGCGATGAAGACCGCATTTTACCTGCGGTGGATAAAGGCGATACGTTGACGCTCATCGAACTGACACCTGCTCAGCACTTTACCAAACCGCCTGCGCGATTCAGTGAAGCTTCGCTGGTTAAAGAGCTTGAAAAACGTGGTATTGGTCGTCCATCCACGTATGCGTCGATCATTTCTACGATTCAGGATCGCGGTTATGTTCGCGTTGAGAACCGTCGCTTCTACGCTGAAAAAATGGGTGAAATCGTCACCGATCGTCTGGAAGAAAACTTCCGCGAACTGATGAACTACGACTTTACCGCGCAGATGGAAGACAGTCTCGACCAGGTGGCAAATCACGAAGCCGAATGGAAGGGCGTACTCGACAACTTCTTCACTGATTTTACTCAGCAACTGGATAAAGCCGAGAAAGATCCTGAAGAGGGCGGTATGCGTCCGAACCAGATGGTGCTGACCAGCATTGATTGCCCAACCTGCGGGCGCAAGATGGGTATTCGTACCGCCAGCACTGGCGTTTTCCTGGGTTGTTCTGGCTATGCGCTTTCCCCGAAAGAGCGTTGCAAAACCACCATTAACCTGGTGCCGGAAAACGAAGTGCTGAACGTGCTGGAAGGCGACGATGCGGAAACCAACGCTTTGCGCGCCAAACGTCGCTGCCAGAAGTGCGGCACGGCGATGGACAGCTACCTTATCGATCCTAAGCGCAAGCTGCATGTATGTGGTAATAACCCTACCTGCGACGGCTATGAGATCGAAGAAGGCGAATTCCGCATCAAGGGTTATGACGGTCCTATCGTTGAGTGCGAGAAATGTGGCTCTGAAATGCACCTGAAAATGGGACGTTTCGGCAAGTACATGGCGTGTACCAACGACGAGTGCAAAAATACCCGTAAGATCCTGCGTAACGGTGAAGTTGCTCCACCGAAAGAGGATCCGGTTCCGTTGCCAGAACTGCCGTGTGAAAAATCTGATGCGTATTTCGTGTTACGTGATGGTGCTGCAGGTATCTTCCTGGCGGCAAATACGTTCCCGAAATCACGTGAGACACGTGCGCCGCTGGTTGAAGAGTTGTACCGCTTCCGCGATCGTCTGCCGGAAAAACTGCGCTATTTGGCAGATGCGCCGCAGACTGACCCGGACGGCAACAAGTCGATGGTTCGTTTCAGCCGTAAAACCAAGCAGCAATACGTTGCTGCGGAGAAAGACGGTAAGGCGACCGGCTGGTCCGCGTTCTTCGTTGACGGTAAATGGGTAGAAGGGAAGAAATAACAGCATTCCGGCTGAATTTCTCCTCAAAGGGTCGCGTAAGCGGCCCTTTTTGTTTCTGGCGTATTATTTTTTGTCATCCCTATACAGCTCACATAGAAATGATATAGTGGTTATAGTTAACACACTTTTTATTATTAAATCGTATTAGCAGCGCCAACGAGCCTGCTCTGAAACGATGATTTGATGGCGCAAATCGGGATGGCTTAACATGAAATTACAGCAGCTTCGCTACATTGTTGAGGTGGTGAACCACAACCTTAATGTCTCCTCAACGGCGGAAGGGCTTTATACCTCGCAGCCAGGTATCAGTAAGCAAGTTCGTATGCTGGAAGATGAACTTGGCATCCAGATTTTTGCCCGTAGCGGTAAGCACCTGACCCAGGTTACGCCAGCGGGGCAGGAAGTCATTCGAATCGCGCGAGAAGTTTTGTCGAAGGTGGACGCCATTAAGTCCGTTGCTGGCGAACATACCTGGCCGGACAAAGGCTCACTGTATATCGCCACCACGCACACTCAGGCGCGTTACGCTTTGCCGAACGTCATTAAAGGCTTTATTGAGCGTTATCCTCGCGTCTCATTGCATATGCACCAGGGATCGCCGACGCAAATCGCCGAAGCCGTCTCGAAAGGGAATGCAGATTTTGCTATCGCGACGGAAGCCCTGCACCTGTATGACGATCTGGTGATGCTGCCTTGCTACCACTGGAACCGTTCGATTGTCGTTACGCCAGACCATCCGTTGGCGGGCAAATCCGCCGTATCCATTGAAGAACTGGCGCAGTATCCGCTGGTGACCTACACGTTTGGATTTACCGGACGTTCGGAACTGGACACCGCGTTCAACCGTGCGGGTCTGGAGCCGCGTATAGTTTTTACCGCGACCGATGCCGATGTCATTAAGACCTATGTACGCCTGGGCCTCGGCGTGGGGGTAATTGCCAGTATGGCGGTTGATCCTGTCTCCGACCCTGACCTGGTGCGCGTTGATGCCCATGATATCTTCAGCCATAGCACCACCAAGATTGGTTTTCGTCGCAGCACTTTTTTACGCAGTTACATGTATGATTTTATTCAACGTTTCGCGCCGCATCTGACGCGTGATGTGGTGGATACGGCGGTGGCGCTACGTTCCAACGACGATATTGAAGCCATGTTTAAAGATATTAAATTGCCCGAGAAATAATAACGGCTGTTACCTCGTCGGTATCCTCAAACATAAAGCGATACCGACGGCAGAGTCTGAATCTATTCAATATTTTTCATCTATATATTAACCATATATTGTTTATGGTAAACACTTGCTAAAGTAGTTTCAAATTAGTAAGGTCGCCAAAAATCCCTCTCAAATATTTATAACCGATCAAATAATTAATTTATTTATCAGGTCGAGTATGAAAATTAACTGGCTTTTTTTGACCTTTTTTATTAGGATTCCTCCTATCTGATGATTAATTGTACCGATTGTTTGGTGCTTAAATGATAAGTGATTTCGATAGTATGAGGTTAGCGATGCCTTCAGGAAACCAGCCAGCACGCCGGGATCCCGTCATGAAACGTAAAGCCTGGTTCGCTGTGTTTCTTGGCTCTGCCGTGTTCTGGATTATTGTCGCGCTCGTGGCCTGGAATGTGTGGGGGTAGGTCATGTCCACACTGGAACAACGCTCCACCGTGATGCCATCTCCGGATGACCATGAACAAGAGGGTCAACGCAGCGCAGAGAATAAGCCGAATATTCCAGCGACCTGGAAACTCTCTCCTGAACAACGGGCGTTTATCGATCTGTTTGCGGATGATGATGAACAGAAACAATAATTGATACGAATTTTATAATTATTATTAGTCCGTTGTCTTGTACTGCAAATATTTTATTCCGGGCAATCGTGATGAGCGATGTTTATCACCGTATTAACCTTGACCGCTTAAACCTTTCTCCTCGCCAGATACTTCAGTTGCCCCTTTTGTAGCCCTCCACTTTTATCAATTTGAGTTGTTATCAAAGCGTTACATTTTGTTTGTGTTATCTTTAATACTAACCCTGAGGAAAATCAGGGGATCCAACCCTGTCATTAAGGAGGAGCTATGTCGTCGACCCTACGAGAAGCCAGTAAGGACACATTGCAGGTTAAAGATAAAACCTACCGTTACTACAGTCTGCCGCTGGCCGCTAAATCACTGGGTGATATCACCCGTTTACCGAAATCGCTAAAAGTTTTGCTGGAAAACCTGCTTCGCTGGCAGGACGGTAATTCCGTTACCGAAGATGATATTCATGCGCTTGCGCATTGGCTGAAGACCGCTCATGCCGATCGAGAAATTGCCTATCGACCTGCTCGTGTTCTGATGCAGGATTTTACCGGCGTGCCGGCGGTGGTCGATCTCGCCGCCATGCGCGAAGCGGTGAAACGTCTGGGTGGGGATACGGCAAAAGTGAATCCGCTTTCGCCAGTGGATCTTGTCATTGACCACTCGGTAACGGTGGATCGTTTCGGTGATGATGATGCTTTCGAAGAAAACGTGCGCCTGGAAATGGAACGTAACCATGAACGTTATGTGTTCCTGAAATGGGGACAGCAGGCATTTAGTCGCTTCAGCGTTGTACCGCCGGGTACGGGGATTTGCCACCAGGTTAACCTTGAATATCTTGGCAAAGCTGTCTGGAGCGAGTTACAGGACGGTGAGTGGGTGGCTTATCCCGATACACTGGTCGGTACCGATTCCCATACCACGATGATTAATGGTCTCGGTGTGCTGGGCTGGGGCGTTGGAGGCATTGAAGCTGAAGCGGCAATGCTGGGTCAACCGGTCTCAATGCTGATCCCGGATGTTGTGGGCTTTAAACTGGTGGGTAAACTGCAGGAAGGCATCACTGCCACCGACCTGGTTCTGACCGTCACCCAGATGCTGCGTAAGCACGGTGTCGTCGGTAAATTCGTTGAATTCTACGGTGATGGGCTGGACACCCTACCTCTGGCCGATCGAGCAACCATTGCGAACATGGCACCGGAATACGGCGCAACCTGCGGTTTCTTCCCGATCGATGACATTACCCTTGAGTATATGCGTCTGAGCGGGCGCAGTGAGGAACAGGTTGAGTTGGTCAATGCCTATGCCAAAGCGCAGGGAATGTGGCGTAACCCAGGGGATGAACCTGTGTTTACCAGTTCGTTGGCGCTGGATATGGGCAGCGTAGAGGCAAGCCTTGCTGGACCGAAGCGTCCGCAGGATCGGGTGGCGCTGGCTGATGTGCCGAAAGCCTTTTCGGCGAGTAATGAACTCGAGGTGAATAGCTCGCTGAAAGACCGTCAGCCAGTGGACTATACCATGAGCGGTCAGCAGTATAAGCTGCCGGACGGTGCGGTGGTGATAGCCGCTATCACCTCTTGTACCAACACCTCAAACCCAAGCGTATTGATGGCGGCGGGGCTGCTGGCGAAAAAAGCCGTAACGCTTGGTTTGAAACGTCAGCCATGGGTGAAAGCCTCGTTGGCGCCAGGATCGAAGGTGGTTTCCGATTATCTGGCAAAGGCTGGGTTCACTCCGTACCTTGATGAGCTGGGATTTAATCTTGTGGGTTATGGCTGTACCACCTGTATTGGCAACTCTGGACCCTTACCCGATCCTATCGAAACAGCCATCAAAAAAGGCGATCTTACGGTTGGGGCAGTGCTTTCAGGAAACCGTAACTTTGAAGGTCGTATCCATCCGCTCGTGAAGACCAACTGGCTGGCGTCTCCGCCGCTGGTGGTGGCCTACGCGCTGGCGGGGAATATGAATATCAATCTGACGAAAGATCCGTTAGGCCATGACAGAAAAGGCGATCCCGTTTATCTGAAAGATATTTGGCCGACAGCCAAGGAAATTGCCCGCGCCGTTGAGCAGGTCTCTACAGCCATGTTCCATAAAGAGTATGCTGAAGTCTTTGAAGGCACGCCAGAATGGAAAGCAATCCAGGTTGATCGCGCTGATACCTATGGCTGGCAGTCTGACTCGACTTATATCCGTTTGTCACCGTTCTTCGATGGTATGCAGGCTACGCCGGATCCGGTTCAGGACATTCACGGTGCGCGTATTCTGGCGATGCTCGGAGATTCTGTTACCACCGACCATATTTCTCCTGCCGGCAGTATTAAGCCAGACAGCCCGGCGGGGCGCTATCTGCAAAGCCATGGCGTTGAGCGTAAAGATTTTAACTCTTACGGTTCACGACGCGGGAATCATGAAGTGATGATGCGTGGTACCTTTGCCAATATTCGTATTCGCAATGAGATGGTACCCGGCGTGGAAGGTGGTATGACGCGTCATTTGCCGGGAACCGAAGTGGTGGCTATTTATGATGCGGCCATGCAATACCAGCAGGAGAACGTGCCTCTGGCAGTGATTGCCGGGAAAGAGTATGGATCCGGCTCCAGCCGCGACTGGGCGGCGAAAGGCCCACGTTTGCTGGGCGTTCGCGTGGTTATCGCAGAGTCTTTTGAGCGAATTCACCGTTCTAACCTGATTGGCATGGGCATTTTACCGCTGGAATTCCCGCAGGGCGTCACGCGTAAAACGCTGGGATTAACCGGTGAGGAGGCGATCGATATTACGGACCTACAACACATTAAACCGGGGGCGACAGTTCCGGTGAGTATGGTACGCGCAGATGGGCGTAAAGAGGTGATTCTATGCCGCTGTCGCATTGATACCGCGACGGAGCTAACGTATTACCAAAACGACGGCATTCTGCACTACGTGATTCGTAATATGTTGAATTAAAATTAAAAAAAGCCTGCGAGAGCAGGCTTTTTGATAGGCGGTGACAACGATTATTTGCCCAGCAAATGTCCCATCTTGGCGGCTTTGGTGTCCAGATAATGTTCATTTTTTGGATTACGGCCCACGATCAGCGGCACGCGTTCAACAATATTGATTCCCGCTTCGGTCAGGATTTCTACTTTCTTCGGGTTATTGGTCAGCAAACGTACCGCATCCACGCCCAGCAGCTTGAACATATCGGCACACAGCGTGAAATCGCGCTCGTCTGCCGCAAATCCCAACTGATGATTCGCTTCAACGGTATCATAACCCTGGTCTTGCAACGCGTAAGCGCGGATTTTGTTGAGCAGGCCAATGTTGCGTCCTTCCTGACGGTGATAAAGCAGAATGCCACGCCCTTCTTCAGCAATGTGGGTGAGGGCCGCTTCAAGCTGGAAACCGCAATCGCAACGCAGGCTAAACAGCGCATCGCCAGTCAGACATTCGGAGTGGACGCGCGCCAGGACAGGTGTTTGGCCTGTGATATCGCCAAAAACCAGTGCGACATGATCGTGTCCGGTTGCCAGTTCTTCAAATCCCACCATCAGGAAATCACCCCAGGGGGTTGGCAGTTTGGCTTCTGCCACACGTTTAAGCTGCATGTAATTCTCCAGATTATGCTGGCACTCGTCGTGCCTTCGCCTGTCGGCTTCTGTTCTGTATTACACTATTTTGCCATAAGGCAACGACGTTCACCTAATCGCGACCACGGATTCGCTTTTGGAATGGCACAAAATTGTCAATTTTCCCGACGTGTGAATTTTTCAGTTATGATTGTGATACTTATCGACGAAAGGAGAGGAAATGCTGTCTATTGCAAAGCGCACCGCAGTGGGGACCGGACTGCTACTTATCATGCCGGTTGCCGTATGGGTATCAGGCTGGAGCTGGCAGCCGGGGCACAATGTCTGGTGGTTAAAGTCCTTGTACTGGGTAACGGAAACGGTGACGCAGCCGTGGGGAATTATCACTCACGTTGCGCTTTGTGCGTGGTTTCTGTGGTGCCTGCGTTTTCGTCTTAAAGCCGCGGTAATGCTGTTTGCTATTCTGGCAGCGGCGATTTTAGTGGGACAGGGCGTGAAGTCCTGGGTAAAAGACAGGGTGCAAGAACCGCGACCTTTTGTCGTGTGGCTGGAAAAAACGCACCATATTCCGGTTGATGAGTTCTACACTTTAAAACGTAAAGATCGTGGGCATTTAGTCAAAGAACAATTGGCTGAACAGCAGGATATTCCAACGTTTTTACGCAAGCACTGGCAAAAAGAAACGGGGTTTGCCTTTCCGTCCGGACATACGATGTTTGCCGCCAGTTGGGCTTTACTGGGCGTAGGGCTGTTATGGCCGCGCAGACGTACGCTGACGATTGTGTTTTTGCTGATCTGGGCGACCGGCGTGATGGGCAGCCGCTTGCTGTTAGGCATGCACTGGCCCCGTGATTTGGTGGTGGCAACGCTGATTTCGTGGCTGTTGGTGACGCTGGCAACCTGGCTTGCACAGCGGGTATGCGGACCATTAACCCCACCAGTGCAGGAGGAAAAAGAAATCGCGCAGCGAGAACAAGAAAGCTAGCGATGATTGATTTTTCAAATTTTGCCCTTAAATCATAAAGTGGAAAGCGCTTTTCCGTTTCGCACTCGTTGTGAAAATGGTAATTTAAAGGGCTCAACGCGGTAAGTTGGACACGATTTATTCGCTCAAACCACATAACGGGAAGTAATGTGAAATATTTACTCATTTTCTTACTGGTGTTGGCGATTTTTGTTATTTCGGTGACATTGGGTGCGCAAAACGATCAACAGGTTACGTTTAATTACCTGCTGGCTCAGGGTGAGTATCGTATCTCTACGCTGCTTGCTGTATTGTTTGCCGCAGGGTTTGCGATTGGTTGGCTAATTTGCGGCCTTTTCTGGCTGAAGGTTCGTGTGTCTCTTGCGCGCGCCGAACGTAAAATCAAACGACTGGAAAACCAGCTTGCGCCTGCGACCGACGTTGCGGTATCTGCCGATTCGTCGGTTGTGAAGGAATAATTATTTATGTTGGAGTTGTTGTTTCTGCTTTTACCTGTAGCCGCTGCCTATGGGTGGTATATGGGTCGCAGAAGTGCGCAACAAACCAAGCAGGATGAAGCTAACCGTCTTTCTCGTGACTATGTCGCCGGGGTTAACTTCCTCCTGAGCAATCAACAAGATAAAGCGGTGGATCTGTTCCTTGATATGCTAAAAGAGGACACAGGCACCGTTGAGGCTCATCTCACCCTCGGAAACCTGTTCCGCTCTCGCGGTGAAGTCGATCGCGCAATCCGCATCCATCAAACGTTAATGGAAAGTGCCTCGCTGACCTACGAGCAGCGTTTGCTGGCCGTGCAACAACTGGGGCGCGACTACATGGCCGCGGGACTGTACGACCGCGCGGAAGACATGTTCAATCAGCTTACCGATGAAACTGATTTTCGGGTTGGCGCATTACAGCAACTGTTGCAAATTTATCAGGCCACCAGCGAATGGCAAAAAGCCATTGATGTAGCAGAGCGTCTGGTAAAACTCGGCAAAGACAAACAGCGTAATGAGATAGCCCACTTCTACTGCGAACTGGCCTTACAGCAAATGGGTAGCGACGATATGGATCGCGCCATGACGCTGTTGAAAAAAGGCGCCGCGGCAGATAAAAACAGTGCACGGGTATCCATCATGATGGGTCGCGTGTACATGGAAAAAGGTGATTACGCGAAGGCGGTTGAAAGCCTGCAACGGGTCATTTCCCAGGATAAAGAGCTGGTCAGCGAAACGCTGGAAATGCTGCAAAGCTGCTACCAGCATCTGGGGAAAAACGATGAGTGGGCGGAGTTTTTACGTCGGGCCGTTGAGGAAAATACAGGTGCCGCCGCCGAACTGATGCTGGCGGATATTCTTGAGGCGCGTGAGGGGGCTGATACCGCTCAGGTCTATATCACTCGTCAGCTGCAACGTCATCCTACGATGCGCGTGTTCCACAAGCTGATGGATTATCATCTCCACGAAGCAGAAGAAGGGCGTGCCAAAGAGAGCCTGATGGTTCTGCGCGATATGGTCGGAGAGCAGGTACGCAGTAAACCTCGTTACAGCTGCCAGAAGTGCGGTTTTACGGCGTATACGCTGTACTGGCACTGTCCATCCTGCCGTTCATGGTCAACCATTAAGCCCATTCGCGGACTTGATGGGCTGTAATTTTTAAAAAAACCTCATTTTAGTTACAACATACTGTTGGTGTGTAATCGATCCATCCACAACCTCCGCTGCCGGTTCGCCTGGCAGAAATGTAATCGCGCCTGTTAATTTTCTATTACCGCAGGTAGAATGCACGCCGTTTACCCATTTCGCGCCGCCGTGGGCGCCCATCCTCAAGAAGGTCTGGTCATGACGTTTACTGCTTCATCTTCTTCTCGTGCTGTTACCGATTCTCCTGTCGTTGTCGCTCTCGATTATTCTAATCGTGATAAAGCATTAGCTTTTGTCGACAGAATTGATCCTCGTGATTGCCGTTTGAAAGTGGGCAAAGAGATGTTCACGCTTTTTGGACCTCAGTTGGTTCGCGATCTACAACAGCGTGGTTTTGACATCTTTCTTGATTTGAAATTTCATGATATTCCCAATACCACCGCACATGCAGTTGCCGCTGCTGCCGAACTTGGCGTCTGGATGGTTAACGTTCACGCTTCTGGCGGGGCGCGTATGATGACTGCAGCCCGTGAAGCCTTAGTGCCTTTTGGCCAGGACGCGCCGCTACTGATTGCCGTGACGGTTCTGACCAGTATGGAAGCCAGCGACCTCGCCGATCTCGGCGTGACGTTGTCACCTGCGGATTATGCTGAAAGACTGGCGCGCTTAACCCAGAATTGTGGTCTGGACGGTGTCGTATGCTCAGCTCAGGAAGCGGTGCGATTTAAGCAGGCGTTGGGCCAGGCATTTAAGCTGGTAACGCCGGGGATTCGTCCAGAAGGCAGCGAGGCGGGCGATCAGCGTCGTATTATGACACCGGAACAGGCGCAGTCAGCAGGTGTGGATTACATGGTGATTGGTCGCCCGGTTACCCAGTCGGCCGATCCCGCGCAGACGCTGAAGATGATCAATGCTTCCCTGAAACGAGGTGCGTAAATGAACGACTCAAACTCTCGTCTGGTCTACTCTACCGACTCCGGGCGTATTGATGAACCGAAAACAGCGCCTGAGCGTCCAAAAGGCGATGGCATTGTTCGTATCCAGCGCCAGACCAGTGGTCGCAAAGGGAAGGGCGTGTGCCTGATTACCGGTATTGATCAAGACGATGCCGAACTGACCAAATTAGCCGCAGAACTGAAGAAAAAGTGTGGTTGCGGTGGAGCAGTGAAAGATGGCGTGATTGAAATTCAGGGGGATAAACGCGACCTGATTAAATCGCTGCTGGAAGCTAAAGGAATGAAAGTTAAACTGGCTGGCGGTTAATAAAAAAGCCACGGAAAATTTCCGTGGCTTTTTAATAATACAGACCTGAAAAAGTAAACGTATTATTATATCGAGCCGTTTAACCGTAGATTATTTACCCACCTGGTGGCCAATAATACCACCTACTGCAGCACCACCCAGCGTACCCAGCGTGCTGCCGTCAGTCAGGACTGCACCACCTATTGCTCCTGCACCAGCACCGATTGCGGTGTTACGATCTCGTTTGGACCAGTTAGAGCAGGCACTCAGCGACATTGCCAGAGTAATCGCCAGAATGGCAGCGGTCATTTTTTTGCTCGTTACTAACATAATACTTTCTCCTGAATTATTGATTCACGGAATCCAGTGTTCTTTAAGGATAGCGTCAAATTAAGACTATCGAAGATATTTCCGTGAAACCGTTTAGCGAAGTCATTACAAACACTATCCTGAAGTTGGAGGTTCGTTCCTGTTATATCGCTAACATTAATTTTACGACTTTATCCTGTTAACGACAGGTAAAAAGTCTTAATTGGATTGTCAGATAACTCTCAGAGAGCAGATGATTTGTCTGCTGACAAACCATCTACTGAAGATTTTATGCGTGGGCATCAATGATATTGACGATTAATCCTGAATGTTCGAGCTGCATTTGTACGCTGGCGCTGAGTCTGGAGTCCGTTACTACGCGGCTGAATCGCTCTAATGGACCCAGCGTGTAAGGGTGAATGGCGTCGAATTTTGAGCTGTCGGTCAACACAATAACTTCTGCGCCTTTTTCCAGCACCGCGTTAACCACGTCAGAACGCATCATATCGCGTCCGGTAAAACCGGTATCAGCCTGCCAGCCGTCAATGCCGATAAAGGCCTTACTGAAGTGTACCTGCTGGATAAACTGGCGAGTTAAGGGGCCGACCATGCTCTCACTTTTTTTCTGGTAAATTCCACCGAGAAGAATCACTTCACAGGGCGTTTCTTTGAGCAGATGAGCAATGTAGCTGCTCACGGTGATGATGGTGACATCTTTTTGCTCTGCCAGCGTTCTGGCCAGAAGTGCATTGCTGCTGCCATTCTCAATGAATACGGATTCGCCTGGACTGACCAGAGATGCAGCGAATTCAGCCAGTTCACGTTTCAGAGTGAAATTGGTCATCATGCGCGTTTCAACATCATCGCTGTTCAATGAAACAGCAAAACCGTGGGCTCGGCGTAAGTAACTCTGTTTTTCCAGCGTGTTCAGATCCTGTCGAATCGTCACTTCGGAGACACCGGTGACTTTTGCCAGATCGGCGACGCTCATCTGACCTTTATCGGTCACCATCTGCAAAATAGATTGTTGTCGGGAATTCATAGTATTAATTTTATTGCGATATCGTATCGGAAATTAAACGGAAACTGCATTATCTGCAGTTTGCTGATAGCAGCGACATCAAAAGATCACTGTCATCAGATCTCCCATGGCGCCTTCTGCTTTTTCGCCAAAGATACGGCATCTTCTTTGACCGTATCTAACAGTTCAGCTTTCAGAATTTCAAGATTGTGGATGGCTGAGTGGTAATCACCTGCAACGAGGATATCCAGCACAGTATCAATACGTTCGGCCAGACGCTGAGCGTCGATATCAGACATGGTCGTCATCCTAATGGCAAAAGAGTTTGAATTTCATGATGCAGAATTTCATGGCAAAAGAGAAGGGAAAAATAGTATTAACCTGAACGATTGAAGAATATTATATATTCTGTGATTACATGCGGATAGCGTCGTCATGTAATGTCCATTTATGGCTATTTATCACCTTCATTCTCTCTGCATTAGCGCATTTTTTTACTCAGATGGCGGCGATACCAACGTTCAAATGCGGCTGCTGGCATTGGTTTGGCGAATAAAAACCCCTGACGTTCATTGACGCCATTTTTGGTCAGAAACGCATCCTCTTTCGCGCTTTCCACACCTTCGGCGATGACCTGCAGGTTGAGCGCCTGCGCTACCGCAACTATGGCCCGTACCAGCGATTGTGAAATGGATTGTTTGTGGATCTCTCTGACAAAGGTCTGATCCAGTTTAATGGCATCTAGCGGGAAGCGGGCCAGTTGAGACAGCGACGAATAACCGGTACCAAAATCATCCAAATGGATTTGCGCTCCTAACTGGCTAAACTGCTGAATGACTGACAACGCCAGTTGCTCATTTTCTATCAAACTGCTTTCCGTTAATTCAACATCGATGGGGCAATACTCAAAGTTGAGCTCGTGAAGTACCTGCTTAAGTGCGGTAAACAGCGTCTGGTCGGCGAGCTGGCGGGCAGAAACGTTTACCGCCACGCGCAGGTTTATTCCCTTGTCGCGCAATTTCGCGACCTGGCGCACAACGTCGAGAATAACCCAACGCCCCAGCGGGACGATGAGCCCCGATTCTTCGGCGTAGGATATAAACTCCAGCGGTGGAATGAGGCCGCGTTCCGGAGATTGCCAGCGAACCAGCGCCTCCAGGCTGCGCACTTCACCGCGCCAGGTTATCTTTGGCTGATAATGGATAACCAGTTGATCGTTATCCAGTGCCTTACGCAGATTAGTATCCAGCCACAGATATTCAAATACCCGCTGATTCATTTCCGGAGAAAAAACACAAAACTGCCCACGGCCGCCTTCTTTCGCGGTGTACATGGCTGTATCCGCGTTACGAATGACGCTCTCGCAGTCCTGACCATGCTGAGGTGCGAGGGATATACCAATAGAGCATCCGGTATAGACTTCAATCAGACCGATGCGGAAGGGCTGGCGCAGGCGTGTCAGAATGCGCGATGCGGTGGCTTCCAGTGTGCCCTGGGATGTTTCGGTGGCAAGAACAATGAATTCATCGCCGCCAAACCGCGCCAGGATCTGGTTGTCTTCGAGGCAACTGAGGATTGCCAGCGACACGCTTTGTAGTAGCTGATCGCCAAACATATGCCCGTAGGCATCGTTTACCTTTTTGAAGTTATCCAGATCGAGGTACGCAATACCGACCTGCGTATCGCCCGCGTTCTCAATCGCATTACTGATCAGTTCATGAATTGCGTTGCGGTTTGGTAATCCAGTGATGGAGTCGGTATTCGCCAACACCCGCAGTCGTTCCTGCGCGCGGCGTTCTTCAGTGATATCGGTCCCGGAACAGATCAGAAAAATTTCGTTCTTGCCGCTACCGTTATGCACAAATTTATTGCGAAACAGAAACAGACGCTGGCCTTTGCAGGTCTTGACCCAGCGTTCAACCTCATACGAGTTACCTTCGCGAAAAAAGACCTCAATATTGCGCCGTGAAGCAGCTGCTTCACGACGGCTCATAAATAATGTGAATACACTTTGACCAATGACTTCACGTTCTTTGAGGCCGGTGTACTCTTCGCACAGGCGATTAAACCGCTGAATGTTGCCCATGCGGTCAAGAATGACAATAACGGAATTGGCTTCGGAAACGACTTGTTCGGCAAAAGAGAGGCCGTGGGCCAGATCGCGGGCGACGGAGGGGGTGTCATCCCAGGCTGATGCGCTACCGGCCCATTCGCGCTTATTGATTTTTCGACCGACCAGATGCACGGGAATGTCGTCATCTTCAATGGGCAACGTCATTAGCAGACTTGACGTGATCACCGTCATCTCGCGAATGCGATCGGCTTGTTCAGGTAATAATTCGATGGTCTGATCAGCTTCTGACGCTTCGTCGATAGAGAAATGCAGGATGTTGCAATCCTCTGACAAACGCCAGTAGGGGTTATGAGTGCCCACATAGCTATACAACGTAATCAGCTCCCGGACGTCTTTCATCATGTGTACTATCCCGTTTAAAGCGCATAGAGCCTCAAAAGTATGGGTAGCCATGATTCATTCGTGGTGATTATGGCTGAACGTATTGTTTTTTTTATATATTTATGTTTAATCCAGAATCCGTAAAAAGCAAAGCCAGCGGAACTGAAAAAAGTAAAAAAATAAAATTGACCGAATGAAAGAAGTGTAGTGCGGTGGTGGGAATTTGGGCGGGGAAAAGAAACGACCTTTCACAAAATGAGAAAGGTCGCTGGATTGATACGTGTTACGCGGCTGGACGCGCGATAACGCTGCGGGTTTCCATGCGAACTTCGGCGATGGTTACGTCAATCACATCCGTGACTTTGTAAACCACTTCACCTTTAATTTGCACCGTGCCGCTTTCCTGGCTGCATACCAGCTCGTCCCGAACGGCGTGCAGGAATGGGGCAGGAATAAATGCGACTGCACCATTATCAACTAAACGTACGCGCATACCGCCGCGGCTAACGTCAATTATCTCGGCCGCAAAGCGGGTATCGGTCCCGGCTTTGTCACTCAGGAAACGGGCGTATAACCAGTCGCCCACATCACGTTCAGCCATCCGGTTCAGGCGACGACGTTCCGCCATTTGCACCGTGGTATCATCCCCAGGGCGGGCGATGGTTTCACCTTTGATGACGGCCTTAAGCAGGCGGTGGTTAATCATATCGCCATATTTACGAATAGGAGAGGTCCAGGTGGCATAAGCCTCCAGACCCAGCCCAAAGTGCGGCCCTGGCTCGATACTGATTTCAGCGTAAGACTGGAAGCGGCGAATTCGGCTGTCGAGGAAACCAGAAGGCTGCGCATCCAGCTCGCGGCGCAGTTTGCAGAAACCTTCCAGCGTCAGGACTTCCTCGGCATCAACGTGCATACCATGGGTTTTTAGCAGCGCGGCCAGAGCGTCGGCGTTGGCCGGGTCGAATCCCATATGGACGTTATAAATACCGAAGCCGAGCTTGTCGCGAAGCACGCGGGCGGCGCAAATGTTTGCCGCAATCATGGATTCTTCCACGATACGGTTTGCGATGCGGCGCGGCTCAGCGACGATGTCCAGGACTTCACCTTTTTCACCAAGAACAAAACGGTAATCCGGGCGATCTTTAAATACCAGAGCATGGTTATGACGCCATTCACCGCGGCTCAGGCAAATACGGTGTAGCAGACGGATTTGTTCAGCAATCGCGTCGTTTGCAGGCTGCCAGTCACCGGTATCTTCCAGCCAGTCGGAGACGTTGTCGTAGACCAGCTTCGCTTTCGACTCAATCGTCGCTGCGAAGAAGGTGATGTTGTCTTCAATCGCGCCATCTGCGGTGATGGTCATACGACAAGCCAGAACCGGACGCACTTCGTTCGCGCGTAAAGAGCACAGATCGTCAGACAGTTCGCGTGGTAGCATCGGGATATTGAACCCCGGCAGATAGTTAGTAAACGCGCGAATTTTTGCCGTTTTATCCAGCTTGCTGCCTTCTGCAATCCAGGCCGTAGGGTCAGCAATGGCGACAGTTAATTGCAGTTTGCCGTCGGCCAGCTCTTCAGCATACAGCGCATCGTCCATATCTTCGGTGCTGGCGCTGTCGATGGTGACAAAGTTGAGGGCGGTTAAGTCCTGACGAACCAGACCTTCATCCAGCATCTCAGTTGCCACACCGTCCGGCGCTTCTTTTTCGAGATTATGGCGTGCCAGCGTGACCCACCACGGGACAAAGTGGTCATCAGCAAAAGTGATAAATTGGGTTAACTCGGCATAGAAGGTGCGATCGCCTTTCAGCGGGTGGCGGCGCATTTCAGCGACGGCCCAGTCACCTTCTTTAAAGTCGTGCTCAACGCCGCGGGCGGCACGGCAAGGGATCGCTTCTTTCAGTAACGGATGATCCGGCACAATGGACAGACGATCATTTTTGCCCTGAACTTTACCCACGAAGCGCGTCAGGAAGGGTTCGATCAGTTCTTCCGGCTCGGCAGATTCACGATCTTTTTCTGTATGGATAACCGCAACAATGCGGTCGCCATGCATCACTTTTTTCATCTGCGGCGGTGGAATGAAATAGCTTTTTTGTGCATCGACTTCCAGGAAGCCAAAGCCTTTTTCCGTGGCTTTTACCACCCCTTCAGCACGTGGCGTCTGGGAATGCAGTTGCTGTTTAAGCTGCGCTAGCAGCGGGTTGTCCTGAAGCATAATTGTCTATTTTCGTGGCTAAAAGAGCGGCTGACAGTTTTACGCGATTCTCTCAGTTGCGGCAAGCGCTCTTTCAGTAAGTGGATCGGTTAATAAGTCTCGCCCAGCGCGATTTTCAAGCGATTCAACCATCCGCACAATCCGCTCCAGGCCAGCAGGTTAATCGCTTGTTCAGAAGAGATGCCCTGATCGAACAAAGGGGTTAACAGCGCGGCGCTAAAACGGTCGGGCGCTCGGGTTAGCCATTGTACCGCCTGCAGGGTGACGCGCTCAACCGGATGTCGCTGTTCCCAACGCTGTAATTCACGTTCCTCCTGGCGAAGCAGGGCGATAACGTTGGCTAATTCATTGGCTGTATGTGCCTGTTCATTAAAGCAGGCCACGCTGCCGTTAATCCGTGAGGTCATTAGCGCCGCCAGTGAAAATGCCTGCGCATGTACTGCGCTGCGCCGGGTACTGGAAATCAGTGTCGTGAATAAATCTAAAATGACCGGTGAATGAATCAGTAATGGCACCAACGCTTGCAGTTCAGCGGGAAAATGTCTGGCCGTCGTCTCGTCCTGAGCAGGATATTTTTCGATTGGGAATGGCGCAGCGTGCCAGGTAGCGTTTGTTGCACTAAATGGCGAAGCGTGAGCGAATTGCTGTATATCCAGCCCCGGTATTCGGCGCACCGGATGTCCAAACCAGGCCTGAAACAGAGCCACGGTCCGGGCCTGAAAACCGACGAAGCCGATGATTTGATTCATCAAAATACTATCGCTGGTAGTCAGCCCGACCGCATCCAGATGCTGGCGATCGCGTGCGCCTATCACGTAAGGAGAGCTGGCAAGTTGGCGAGCATATTGGGTGATTTGCGCCAGCCGATGGTTACTTTCCCGTGACGAGTCAGGACCAGGAAGCGGTGTTAACCGCGCGGCATAGTGATTGCACAATCGCTGGACGCCATACACCTGAGCGACGGTTAGCGCCGTACTCATCCGCTCATAGGCGCTGAATGTGTGCATCTGATTCAGGTTTACGTGAACCGGGAAGAGAACCTGGGCAAGTTTACGGGCAGGGGTTAACCAGGATTGAAAAGGCAAAAGGGCGTCATCAGGTATCGCCAGATCCAGTAAAAAGCAGTCGTCGACATGAGCGGCTTCCGGCACCAGCGGCAGAATATCTTGCGGATGCTTGCTGGATTGCGTCTCATGATACCAGTGGCTTTTGCCTTCAATTCGGCGTTGTTCCATGGGCGGTCCTTGGTCTAAAAAGTGGCGACCCGGACACGTCGTCTACTACTACGCCGGATCGTTTGCGCTGCAATATCCTGACGTAAGCAGAAGAGGGGATGAAAGATTGTTCCGTGATAATAAATATCAGAAAAGCATATATGGCGGCGGGCAGAGGAGAGTCATGGGCGGGGCAAGACCGCCCATAGAAGACTTACGATTATTTCAGTTCCAGCTCGTTCATTGCCGCGATACTGAAGCCACCATCGACGTGAACGACTTCACCAGAGATGCCGGCAGCAAGATCGGAGCACAAAAATGCTGCGGAGTTGCCCACATCTTCAATGGTTACAGTGCGGCGAATCGGCGTAACCGCTTCACAATGCGCCAGCATTTTACGGAAATCTTTAATGCCGGAAGCGGCGAGTGTACGGATAGGACCGGCAGAAATAGCGTTCACACGCACACCTTCAGGACCCATCGCATTAGCCATATAGCGGACGTTCGCTTCCAGTGAGGCTTTTGCCAGGCCCATCACGTTGTAGTTAGGGATGGCGCGCTCTGCGCCCAGATAGGATAGCGTCAGCAGCGCCGAGCCTGGGTTCAGCATGGAACGGCAGGCTTTTGCCATCGCCACAAAGCTGTAAGCACTGATGTCATGAGCAATTTTGAAGCCTTCGCGGGTGACTGCATTCACATAGTCGCCATCCAGTTGGTCTGCGGGCGCAAAACCAATCGAGTGCACGAAACCGTCGAATTTCGGCCAGGCTTTGCCCAGTTCGGTAAACAGTGCATCAATGCTGGCGTCTTCTGCCACATCACACTGCAGTACGATGCTGGAACCCAGTTGAGCTGCAAATTCTTCGACGCGGCCTTTTAGTTTGTCATTCTGGTAGGTGAACGCCAGTTCAGCCCCTTCGCGATGCATGGCCTGAGCGATACCCCAGGCGATGGACAGTTTGCTGGCAAGACCCGTTACCAGAATGCGCTTACCGGAAAGAAAACCCATAGCTTTAATCCTTATGGTCATTGCTTATTTTTAGCAATCAATGAGTTATGATCACAATTTGAAGGTGTTCCGAAATGGGGCAGCAATTATATCCCACTCTTTGTGCCTTGTAGAATAGTTATCATCCCTTACGGATAATCACTTTTCATTACACATGAGGGTTATAACTCTTTCCTGGTTAAGTCTCATTCATTCTGCGAAGCGCGGGGGGATGGAGAAAATACAAGGCTTTAAAGGCATCTCAATGGTATTATTAACTGCTAGCTTATGTTTTAAAACATAGCAATGTAGGAACTTTCTTAAAACAAAAAATATGGCCGTATTCAGTTCGTTATGATATATTGTTTTTATCGATCGATATTGATACATTGATCGTTATTATTGATTGATTGTGATTAAAAGTGCATTATCAGGAAGTTATGATCAATTGGAGTGGTCTTATGCACTATCATTTCATCGCGGAACCGATGAGAGACACAACTGATACGTTACTGGGTGTTGAGATGAGCGTCCGGTTTGCTTCAGATACGGTTTCGCCGATACATCCAGAGTTCATCATTTCAGCGTGGAATAGCGAACAAAAACGTAATTTCATGCTCGAGCAAATTCGATTAATTGCCGAAAAGCGTAATTGGTTTGAGAGCCACAACCTTTTCTGTACTCTGAACCTCATTGATGAAATGGCGCTGCTGGCAATTGGCGACCCGAGCGTCAAATCGGCGCTACATGCCATGCCTTTTGTCGCCCTGGAACTTTCAGAGCGTTTTCTGACGAATACCGTATGTCTGAATAATCTGCTGATTAATTCACTTTGCGACGGTCCAAACGCATTATGGCTGGGCGATCTGGGCTCCGGCAGCATTGGGGCCAGTCCGCTGGTTTGCGGTCGTTTTGATGTTGTGAAGTTGGATCGTGGTTTTTTCCTGGATCAGGCTGAAAAACCGATGTTCCCGGTGCTAATTAAAAACATCCGCGAATATTGCGACCGCATTGCGGTGGAGGGTGTGGAAACCAAACAGCTTATCGACGAAGTAGGCGCGGCTGGTGTTTGGGTGATGCAGGGATCCCTTTTCCCTTCGGTCGCGTTTAGCGAGGTTGATACACTGCTCTTACCAAATGTTTGTCACTGATTGCAAAATTGCCCTCCGGTTGAGGAGGGCTGCATCTGCTAGCGATCTTTACGCCACGCGTCAGCGGTAAGCGCTTCGCCGAAATGACCGGCGATCAGGCGACGGGTCAGCTCATGCAACGGCGAGGCCAGAACATCTGCTGTACTGCCGCGTTCAACCACTTCACCCTGGTGCATGACTAATACCTGATCGCTGATGTGCTTCATCATGCCGATGTGCTGAGTCACATAGATATATGAAATCCCCTGTTTTTCCTGTAGTTCCAGCATCAGATTGATGAGCTGCGAACGCATCGACATGTCCAGAGAGGCCAGGGCTTCGTCGGCGATAATGACTTTGGGTCGCAAAATGAGCGCTCGGGCAAGGCCCAGACGCTGTTTTTGTCCCGGAGCCAGCATATGCGGGTAATAACTCACATGGTCAGGCAACAGACCGACCATGCGCATGGTCTCGATGATCTGTTTGCGACGCTGTTCAGGCTCGAGGTCGGTGTTCAGACGTAGCGGAAAATCGAGGATCTGCGAAATACGTTGCCGTGGGTTAAGCGACGTTGATGGATCCTGGAAAATCATACGGATACGCTGACTACGGAATGAATAATCACCATATTTTAACGGGTGATCGTCAATCAGCAGCTCACCGCTGGTAGGCTCAATCATACCGGCCAGCATCTTCGCCAGCGTAGATTTACCGGAACCATTTTCACCTATGACGGCGAGCGTCTGACGCTCGCGCAGGGTTAAGCTCAGGGGCTTAACGGCCTCAACGGTCTGACGGCGGAATAATCCCGTCCGGTAGCGAAAGGTTTTGCTCAGATTACGAACTTCGAGCAGGGTTTCTACCATCTCACTCTCTCTCCATGTTCAACGGGAAATGACAGGCGTAGAGATGATTCTTTGCTCCGGTCAGTCTTGGGGTTTCGATACATTCGCGCTGAGCATAAGGGCAGCGCGGCCCCAGACGACAGCCGATAGGTAATTGTTCCAGCAATGGAATGGCTCCTGGCATGGTATTCAGGCGGCTTTTGTGCGGCATTGCGCTACCAAAATCAGGAATGGCGCGAATCAACGCTTGGGTATAAGGATGATGCGGAATAGTCACCAGCTCTTTACTGGGCGCAGTTTCCACCGTTTGCCCACAGTACATCACGTTAATTTTGTCAGCCCACTGGCTGAGCATTTGCAGGTCATGGCTGATCAACAAAATGGTGGTATTGCTGTTTTGGTTCAGCCGGGTCAGCAGGCGGAAAATTTGCGCCTGAGTGGTTGGCTCCATCGCGTTCGTTGGTTCGTCGGCAATCAGTAAACGCGGCTGATTAGCCAGGGCGATTGCGATCATCACCTTCTGGCATTCGCCGTCGGTCAGTTCATACGGGAAGCTGCGCATCGCATCTTTATGATCTTTTATCCCGACGCGGTGCAGGAGTTCAATCGCGCGGCGTTTACGCCAGCCGATGCGCTGCCACCAGCGGCCTTTATAAGTCCATGCCGGAATATTTTGCATCAGTTGTCGTCCAATGCGCTCAGACGGATCGAGACACGATTGCGGTTCCTGAAAGATCATGGAAACGTTATGGCCGACCAGCTTGCGTCGTTCACGCGCGGAAAGGCGCAACAGATCGATATCATCAAAGCGCATGCGGTCTGCGGTTACGCGCCAGTTATCTTTAGCGACGCCGCAAATGGCCTTGGCGATCAGGCTCTTGCCCGATCCAGACTCGCCAACCAGTCCGCGGATTTCACCTTCATTGAGGGTCATGCTGACGCGGTCAACCGCCTTCACCCAGTCGTCGCCGGTTCTGAATTCAATGGTCAGGTTGCGGATATCCAGTAATGGCATTATTCCACCCCCGCAATAATTGCCCGGCGCACGCCATCTCCCAGCAGGTTAACCAGCAGCACGCTTATCATAATCGCCGCACCTGGCAGCATAACCGTCCAGGGTGCGACATAAATCAGCTCCAGCGCGTCGCCAAGCATGGCTCCCCATTCTGGTGACGGCAACTGTGCGCCAAGGTCGAGAAAACCCAGCGCAGCGATGTCCAGAATCGCCATTGACAGCGCACGGGTGATTTCAGTGATAAGTCCGGCGGTAATATTGGGCAGAACGGCAAACCACAGGATATTGAGCGTGGTTGCACCGTCCAGGCGAGCGGCGATAACGTACTCTTTTTCCAGCTCGTCATGCACCATGCTGTAGACGGAGCGTACCATGCGCGGCAGCAGCGCCAGCCAGACGGCAAACATCGCGTGTGTCAGATGCGGTCCGGCAAAGGCCACCACAATAATCGCCAACAGCAGCGAAGGGATCGAGAGCAGGGTGTCCAGAATGTGGTTCAGCACCGCGGAGCGCAAACCGTGCGTTGCGCCGGCAACCACGCCCAGCAACAGGCCACATAGTGTGGCGGCGAGGGTGACGACAAACGCGCCGCCAACGGTCGGGGCCGCGCCGCTGAGCAGGCGACTTAACACGTCACGCCCGAGATCGTCAGTTCCGAGGAAAAATGAGACTTCGCCATAGCGCGACCATGACGGCGGTAAAAGCTGATAGCCGAGAAATTGCTGGTCGATGCCATAAGGGGCAAACCAACCACCAAAAATACACAGAATCGCCAATCCTGCGCAGCCATACAGGCCGATCATCGCAGTCGCATCGCCGTAAAAATTGTGCCATGCGGTGCGCAGCGTACCCGGCGGGCGCTTTTCGCTGTAGACGCTATCGTAAGGCATACCATTCCTTATGTTTCAGAGGGTTAGCCATAGCACCCAAAATATCAGAGATGACGTTAACGATGATAACCAGTGAGCCAATCACCATGACGCCCGCCGAAATTGCCGCGTAATCCTGCTGGCGAATTGCGTTAATCAGCCAACGGCCAAGACCTGGCCAGCTAAAGACCATCTCGGTGATCATCGCCAGCGTCAGCATGGTGGAAAACTGTAAGCCCAGACGCGGGATCACCGGCGGAAGGGCGTTGTGCAGAACGTGACGGCGCAGAATGGTTAAGCGTGACAGACCGCGCGTGGCGGCCGCTTTAACATAGTTTTGATCAAAGACCTCAATGGTGCTGATTCGCATCAGGCGAATAACTTCCGTGGTAGGGGCGACGGAAAGCGTCAACACCGGAAGCACCATGTGACGGATTGCGCTGACCAGCATTTCATCGCGCCAGGGCGAGTCGGAGATCCACGCATCAATAATGGCAAATCCGGTAACGGGCTTCACTTCATAGAGAAGATCAAAGCGTCCCGAAACGGGAAGCCAGCCGAGAGTCAGTGAGAAGAGCAACGTCAGCAACAGCGCCAGCCAAAAAACCGGAATGGAAAAGCCCATCAACGCTAAGGCGCTGATGCAGCGGTCCTGCCATTTGTTCCGCGTGATCCCTGCCAGCATACCAACGGGGATCCCAACCATCAGCGCAAAACCAAAGGCCAGAATGCACAGTTCCATCGTCGCCGGGAACACCTCCTTCAACTGTTCTGAAATCAACTGGCCGTTAATACTGGATACACCAAAATCCCAGTGAATGAGGCCATTGAACCAGAATACCCAGGCGTTCCACAGCGATGCACCCTGTAACGGCGCATGAGGCGTGAAGTAGCTCAGGCTGAATCCAATAAAGGTCAGGAAGAAGAGGGTGACCAGCAGCAATAAAAAACGACGCAGGGTGAAGATAATCATGGCTTTTTCACCTCATCTTTCTTTTCCCTGGAAACCCCGGCAAAAGATGCATTGCCGAACGGACTCAGCACCAGTCCTTTGATATCGTAACGATAAGCCTGTAGACGCAGTGAAGAGGCCAGCGGCAGGATCGGTAACTCTTTCGCGAGAATATTTTGCGCTTCGTCATAGGCATCAATTCGCGATGAGAGTTGCTGCGAAGAGAGGGCCTTGCGCAGAACGCTGTCAAATTCCGGATTACACCAGTGGGCGAAGTTAGTCTGCGAGTTGATGGCGGCGCAGCTTAGCAACGGTCGGAAAAAACTGTCAGGATCGTTACTGTCCGTCGCCCAACCGGATAACGTTAGATCATGGTTCATATCCATTAATCGCGCCTCCTGAAAACGACCTTCTACCGGAATGATTTTAACTTTCACACCCACCTGAGCCATGTCAGCCTGAATCAGCTCGGCGGTTTTCAGTGGACTGGGGTTCCAGGCCTGAGAACTGGTGGGTACCCAAAGCTGTAATGTCAGGTTCTCCAGCCCCAGTGCTTTTAACTGCTCGCGCGATTTTGCCGGATTGTACTCTGTAATTTTAGCTTCGTTGTCATAAGCCCACGAGGCGCGAGGCAAAATAGATGCTGCGGTTTCCGCCGTCCCGTAGTAGATGGACTGCATCAGCCGTTGGTTATTGATGGCCAGCGCCAGCGCATGCCGCACGGCGGGATTATCCATCGGTGGTTTATTGGTGTTGAATGCCAGATAGGCGATGTTCATCCCCGGGCGCAGGGTCAGACGCAGGCGCGGGTCATCACGCAAAATGCTGAGCTGACTGGCGGCAGGCCAGGCCAGAACATCACACTCACCGGTCAGGAGTTTCGATAGACGTCCGGTGCCGCCAGAGCCGAGGTCCACAACCACCTGCGGCATCAGAGGAGTACCACGCCAGAATTTTTCATGGCGCTGCAGTCGAACATATTGCCCTGCGCGATTCTCCGAAAGCTGGTACGGTCCGGTGCCGACGGGTTGTCTGTCGAGCAGTTCCTGACGATCCTGTTTTGCCAATTTAGCCGCATATTCTGCTGACATCACGGAGGCATAGTGCGTGGCAAGGTGCCACATGAAGGAGGCGTCGGGCTGAGTTAAGCGGAACTCAACGGTGTTGTTGTCCAGCTTGCGTACGCTTTGGACGTTATCGGCGAACTGAAGGCTGTCGAAGTAGGGGAAACTGCTACCGTTTACATTGTGCCACGGATGCCGGCGATCAAAGATGCGCTCGAAGGTAAACACCACGTCGTCCGCATTCAGTTTGCGAGTGGGGGTGAACCAGGCCGTCTTCTGAAACTGGACGTCACGACGCAGATGGAAGCGGTAGGTTGCGCCGTTATCCAGCACCTCCCAGCTTTCAGCCAGCTCAGGCACCAGTCGATAGGTGTACGGATCGACATCGAGCAGTCGGTCATACAGCTGGGCTGCCAGGGTGTCGACGATAAGACCGCTGCTCGCTTTTTGCGGGTTGAACGTATTGACCTGCCCGCTAACGCAATAGACAAAGCCGCTGTCACGAATATCAGCATGCGAAGCCTGTTCAGGCGCGGCAGCAGCCTGACCACTCAGAAATCCAGCCATCACGATCAGAGATGATAAAACCAGGCGCATAATTTTAAAGGATTATAAATAAAGAGGCTATCTTACTAATATTTAATGACATTTGCCATTACCGTTTGTGTTTGGGGGCCGCAGAGGTGATAACCGCGAATTCAACATCGCGACAGGGTCACCCTTCATACCCGCTATCCACTTTGAATTTACTCTGTTAACTATCTTAGCATTTTCATGACCCATCTGACTCGCTAAAACGCGGGATTCGCTGGCTGACAGAAAAATGTGAGGGGACGTGGGGGAAAATGACCATGACCGCCAGGAGAGAGCATCAGCAATATCGCGGGGAGAATGAAATATAAAAATAACCTCATAATGGCGCTATGGATAATTTCATTCGTTCTCCATTTCGAGAGGGTTGAGATGTTAAATTTGGTTGCTATTTATTCATGCTGAGCATTAGGGAAGGTGCGAACAAGTTCCTGATATGAGATCATCATATTCATCCGGAGCGCATCCCAGAGGGACATCATGAGCCATCAACTCACCTTCGCCGATAGTGAATTCAGCACTAAGCGCCGTCAGACCCGAAAAGAGATTTTCCTCTCCCGCATGGAGCAGATTCTGCCATGGCAGAATATGACCGCTGTCATCGAGCCGTTTTATCCCAAGGCGGGCAATGGCCGACGGCCCTATCCGCTGGAGACCATGCTGCGTATTCACTGCATGCAGCATTGGTACAACCTGAGCGACGGTGCCATGGAAGATGCCCTGTACGAAATCGCCTCCATGCGCCTGTTTGCCCGATTATCCCTGGATAGCGCCCTGCCGGATCGCACCACCATCATGAATTTCCGCCACCTGCTCGAGCAGCATCAACTGGCCCGTCAATTGTTCAAGACCATCAATCGCTGGCTGGCCGAAGCAGGCGTCATGATGACCCAAGGCACTTTGGTGGATGCCACCATCATTGAGGCACCCAGCTCTACCAAGAACAAAGAGCAGCAACGCGATCCGGAGATGCATCAGACCAAGAAAGGCAATCAGTGGCACTTTGGCATGAAGGCCCACATTGGTGTCGATGCCAAGAGTGGCCTGACCCACAGCCTGGTCACCACCGCGGCCAACGAGCATGACCTCAATCAGCTGGGTAATCTGCTTCATGGAGAGGAGCAATTTGTCTCAGCCGATGCCGGCTACCAGGGAGCGCCACAGCGCGAGGAGCTGGCCGAGGTGGATGTGGACTGGCTGATCGCCGAGCGTCCCGGCAGGGTAAAAACCTTGAAGCAGCATCCGCGCAAGAACAAAACGGCCATCAACATCGAATACATGAAAGCCAGCATCCGTGCCAGGGTGGAGCACCCGTTTCGCATCATCAAGCGGCAGTTCGGCTTCGTGAAAGCCAGATACAAGGGGCTGCTGAAAAACGATAACCAACTGGCGATGTTATTCACCCTGGCCAACCTGTTTCGGGTGGACCAAATGATACGTCAGTGGGAGAGATCTCAGTAAAAACCGGAAATAACGCCAGAAATGGTGGAAAAAATAGCCTAAATAGGCTGATTCGATGTGTTTGCGGGAAAAAAATCGGCCCAGATCCGCGAAATTTTAATCAGCGAGTCAGCTTGGGAAGAAATGACCTACTTATTCGCACCTTCCTTAGATAATTCTTAAATGATAACGATTAATGAATCATAGCGTTGGTAAAATATAAGCGAGGCGACGTAGGTAGATGAATACAGGAAAAACAGTTGCATAGGGCTTTATTAACCTCTCGCTTCTGAGTGGTATCTCGTTACTCAATAAAATTGTCTGGTCTGTTAAGGTTTTCTTTATATAGCTCATTGATATATATAGATTTAAGTGCCATGGGTTAAGCGGGTATTAATCTCATTAAATACTCGAAAGCGCGATACGGTGATTAGTGTATCGGTAGAGGTGATATTACGCGAAATATTAAATTGCGGTGAATTATAAAGGTCATGCCACTCATTTTGGTCTACGCTTAATAATCTTTGTGATAAAAAATGAGAGGTATTTAAATGGCTGACTTAAACAATGAAAAAAAGACCATCAATAAAACTCATTCTGCGCGTTTTCCGGCACCGCCTTTTCCACAGCAGAAGCAACCCTTCCCAGGGCTGGCCGGAAAAATGCAACCGCGTCCCGATCATGGGGAGGAGAGCTATCAGGGAAGCGGTCGATTGAATGGGCGCAAGGTATTAATTACCGGGGGGGATTCAGGGATTGGCCGTGCTGTTGCCATCGCTTATGCCCGTGAAGGCGCTGATGTTGCGATCAACTATTTACCTGATGAAGAAGACGATGCGCGTGAAGTGGTCGACTTGATAAAAAAAGCAGGCAGAAATGTCGTGGCTATCCCCGGAGATATTCGAGATGAAACTTTTTGCGGCCAGCTGGTTAAACAGGCGGTAAAAGGGTTGGGTGGGTTGGATATCCTCGTCAATAATGCGGGTCGTCAGCAATTTTGCGAGTCTATTGAGGCGCTCACCACAGAAGATTTCGATGCCACATTCAAGACTAATGTCTACGCTATGTTTTGGATCACCAAAGCGGCTATCCCCCATCTTTCACGAGACAGCGTGATAATTAATACCTCCTCGGTACAGGCTTATGAGCCTAGTGAAATCCTGCTTGACTATGCTCAGACCAAAGCGGCGATCGTGGCATTTACTAAATCGCTGGCGAAACAGCTGGCACCGAAAGGAATACGGGTTAATGCCGTAGCGCCAGGCCCATACTGGACTGTACTGCAATGCTGTGGCGGTCAACCACAGGAAAAAGTGGAGAAATTTGGGGCAAATGCACCGCTGGGCCGTCCGGGCCAACCGGTGGAAATTGCGCCGCTTTATGTCACTTTGGCCGCTGAAGAGAACAGCTATACATCCGGTCAGGTCTGGTGCTCTGATGGGGGGACAGGAACCCTCTGACGTTTATGCTCCGTGAGTCGAAAAGTCAGAGGGGAAAGTGACTTTAATGGACGAGTGCTGACAATAAAGCGTCAAACCCTCCAATATAACGTTGGCAAAGGCGTGCTAGATCTGATGTTTCTTAAGCAACGCGCGTAGCTGATGGTAAGTCAGACCCAGTAATTCAGCGGCTTTTTTCTGATTAAATTTCGCCTGCTGCAAGCTGGTTTGTAGAAAGTCTTTCTCTTGTTGCTGCTGGAATTCACGCAGATCCAGCGGTAATGCTACAGATGTCTGCTTTGGTGGTGCTGCCTGTGGCTGCGCAACATGGCGGCGGAAGGGGTCAATGATGATCTCATCCAGCGGATAATCGCTGGTACCGTGCCGGTAAACGGAGCGCTCCACGACGTTTTTCAGTTCACGAATATTACCCGGCCAACGGTAATGGAGGAGGGTTTCTCTGGCCTCGGCGCTAAATCCCGGAAAAAGTGGTAACCCGATCTCGCGGCACATCTGAATGGCAAAGTGTTCGGCCATTAACATGATGTCGCTTTGACGCTCGCGTAGTGGGGGAAGTTGCACCACGTCAAAGGCCAGACGATCCAGCAGGTCTGCGCGAAAAGTGCCTTCGCTGACCATACGTGGCAGGTCGGCATTGGTCGCGCAGACCAGTCGCACGTTAACCTGCAAGGGCTGGCTGCCGCCGACGCGTTCCAGCTCGCCATACTCAATTACGCGCAGCAGTTTTTCCTGTACCAACATTGGCGCGGTCGCCAGTTCATCAAGAAACAGCGTGCCACCGTCCGCGCGTTCGAAACGTCCTGGATGGCGTTTTTGCGCACCGGTAAACGCACCGGCTTCGTGACCAAACAGTTCGGAATCAAGTAAGTTCTCGTTGAGAGCTGCGCAGTTAAGCGAAATAAATGGGCCCTGCCAACGGCTGGAGAGGTAGTGCAGGCGGTTGGCAATAAGCTCTTTCCCCGTACCTCGCTCACCGATAACCAGTACAGGTTTATCCAGCGGCGCCAGATGAGAAACCTGTTCCAGAACTTCAATAAAGCTGTTCGCTTCGCCCAGAATATTGTCTTTGTATCCTGCCATGATGAAATTCACCACTTGTTAGTGTTATTCACCAATTTACCCTAATTCTCCCGTCAGGTAAAATTAGATATTTACATTAAAATCAATCGATTAAAAAGTTGGCACGCCAAGTGCATTACGAAAACAGCAGGGCATAGCCCGATATCAGAACAGTAAGTGAGGATTACATTATGGGTATTTTTTCTCGTTTTGCCGACATCGTGAACGCCAACATTAATGCGTTGCTGGAAAAGGCTGAAGATCCGCAGAAACTGGTGCGGTTAATGATCCAGGAAATGGAAGATACGCTGGTTGAGGTGCGCTCAAACTCCGCACGCGCTCTGGCAGAAAAGAAACAATTATCTCGCCGTATCGAACTGGCCAGCGCACAACAGGCAGAGTGGCAAGAAAAAGCCGAGCTGGCGCTGCGTAAAGAGAAAGAAGATTTGGCGCGTTCTGCCTTAATCGAAAAACAGAAACTGACTGACCTGATTGCTTCTCTGGAGCATGAGGTGACGCTGGTTGACGATACGCTGGCGCGAATGAAAAAAGAGATCGGTGAGCTGGAAAATAAACTCAGTGAAACCCGTGCTCGTCAGCAGGCATTGATGCTGCGCCATCAGGCTGCGAGCTCTTCGCGTGATGTTCGTCGTCAACTGGACAGCGGTAAGCTGGATGAAGCGATGGCACGCTTTGAATCTTTCGAGCGTCGTATCGATCAGATGGAAGCTGAGGCCGAAAGCCATAACTTCGGTAAACAGCAGTCTCTGGATCAGCAATTTGCTGACCTGAAAGCAGATGATGAAATCAGCGAGCAGCTGGCGCAACTTAAAGCCAAAATGCAGCAAGATAAGCAATAATAACATCTGGCGGCGCCCGAACGCGCCGCCGCTCATCACCTGTAAGGAGTACTCATGAGCGCGCTATTTCTGGCTATCCCATTAACCATCTTTGTGTTGTTCGTTTTACCGATTTGGCTCTGGCTGCATTACAGCAACCGTTCCAGTCGTGGCGAACTGGCGCAAAGTGAACAGCAACGTCTGGTAGAACTCAACGATGACGCACAGCGGATGCGCGAGCGCATTCAGGCGCTGGAAGACATCCTTGATGCTGAACATCCAAACTGGAGGGACCGCTAATGGGAGGCGTTAATCTGAACAAAAAACTGTGGCGTATTCCGCAACAGGGCATGGTGAAGGGGGTTTGCGCAGGTATAGCGCATTATCTCGATGTGCCTGTGAAGCTGGTGCGGATCCTGGTGGTGTTGTCCGTCTTTTTTGGTCTGGCCTTTTTCACCTTCGTCGCTTACATCGTGCTGACGTTTGTGTTGGACCCGATGCCGGACAATGTGGTTTCCGGTGAGCAGCAGCCATCAAGCGGCGAGCTGTTGGATGCCGTCGATCGCGAGCTGGCGGCAAGTGAAAAGCGTTTGCGTGAAATGGAGCGTTATGTCACCTCTGATACCTTTTCATTGCGCAGCCGTTTCCGCCAATTGTGAGGATAGAAATGAACAATCGCTGGCAACGTGCCGGGCAAAGGGTTAAGCCGGGCTTTAAAATAGCAGGTAAGCTGGTGCTTTTAACTGCGCTTCGTTACGGCCCGGCGGGGGTAGCAGGGTGGGCGGTGAAGTCCGTCGCCCGACGCCCGCTTAAAATGCTGCTGGCGTTGGTCCTGGAGCCGGTTTTGAGTCGGGCAGCGGCAAAATTATCGAAACGCTATTCAGGTAATCAACGCTGATATCCGATTCAGCAAAAGCAAGCAACAATTAATCAACATTCCCACTGTTAATTTGCGGCAGCTCACAAATACGATTTTTTGGCTGCCAAAATTCTTTTATTATCCCCCTCCTGGCCACCTCAGCCGATTGACAGCTTATTTCCCGCAGAGTAGTCTCTTGATTCATGGGACCGCTACCACGAGAATTGAAGGTGAACCAAAAAATCCAAAAATGCCTGGCAGAAGTTTATGGTGATACGTTTACTTCATGCCACTATGAAGCGCTGATTGCACGTTTAGAGAAATCACAGGGATTAATTAAAAAAATCCGTAAAGCGCATTGGGACGAGGGCGATGTGGTTCTTATTACCTACGCCGATCAATTCCACGGGGCAGGCAAAAAACCACTGCCGATGTTTAATCAGTTTTATAATGAATGGCTTAAGTCGACATTTTCTCATGTGCATCTTTTGCCGTTTTATCCGTGGTCATCGGATGATGGTTTTTCCGTAATTAATTACCATCAGGTTGCCGAAGAAACCGGTGACTGGAATGATATTAAGCAATTGGGTAAATCCAGTCGACTGATGTTTGATTTTGTTTGTAACCATATGTCAGCGAAAAGCGAATGGTTTAATAACTATTTGCAACAGCTTGACGGTTATGAAGATTTCTTTATTGCGATGGATCCTGATACGGACCTGAGCAACGTAACGCGTCCACGCGCATTACCGTTACTGACGCCTTTTACGCTGAAAGATAACACCGTACGCTATTTATGGACGACGTTCAGCGACGACCAGATCGATCTCAACTATGCCAACCCGATAGTGTTACTGGCGATGGTCGATGTGCTATTGAGTTATCTTGAGCAGGGCGCTGATTATGTCCGCCTGGATGCGGTTGGCTTTATGTGGAAAGAGCCAGGAACGACCTGTATTCACCTGGAAAAAACGCATCAGCTTATCAAACTATTTCGCGCTATTGCTGACTGCGTGGCGCCTGGTACGGCGATTATTACTGAAACAAACGTTCCGCATAAGGATAATGTGTCCTACTACGGAAATGGCCGTGATGAAGCGCATATGGTGTACCAGTTCTCGTTACCTCCGCTGGTGCTGCATGCGGTACAACGCCAGGATACCTCAACCTTGTGCCAGTGGGCGCAATCACTGGAACTGCCGTCCAGTGAGACCACCTGGTTTAATTTCCTCGCATCGCATGACGGTATTGGTCTCAACCCATTACGTGGTTTGTTACCTGAAGACGAGATCGTGCGCCTGGTGACGGAATTACAACAGGAAGGCGCGCTGGTTAACTGGAAAAATAACCCTGATGGTAGTCGCAGTCCGTATGAAATTAACGTGACATATATGGACGCACTAACGCCAGGCAATTGTAGTGATGCCGAACGTTTTTCCCGCTTTATTCTCGCACATGCCATTTTGCTGAGTTTTCCGGGGGTACCTGCGGTTTACATTCAAAGCATTCTTGGGTCACGCAATGATTATAAAGGTGTTGAGGCGTTAGGTTATAATCGCGCGATCAACCGCAAAAAATATCAAATAAGCCAAATCGAAACGGAGCTGGCAGATGAAACCAGTTTGCGCCACGCTATTTATCATGAATTATCCCGATTAATTGTAATACGTCGTAGTAATAAAGCATTTCACCCTGATAGTGATTTTCAGATTAGCAGTGTTACACCGGCTGTAATGCAAATTAAACGTACGGCGGAAACAGGCGAAAAAATTACCGGATTATTTAATGTCAGCGGTCATACGCAAACCATTAGTATTGATGTTGAAAATGGATTTGATTTGATTAGCGGTGAAACTATTTCAGGTAAAGAATTAACGTTGAACGCCTGGCAGGTCATGTGGGTTAAGTAATAAAAAGGAACATTTCATGCTTAAAACTAAAATTGTGCTGATTTCAGCACTGGTTTCCTGCGCCCTGGTTTCCGGGTGTAAGGATGATAAAACGTCCTCTGTTGCGATTGAATTTATGCACTCTTCTGTTGAACAGGAGCGGCAGGCGGTTATTGCAAAACTGATTGAGCGTTTTGAAAAAGAGAACCCGGGGATCAGTGTCAAACAGGTTCCTGTAGAAGAAGATGCGTACAACACCAAGGTCATTACCCTGGCGCGGAGCGGTTCACTGCCTGAAGTCATTGAAACCAGCCATGACTACGCGAAAGTTATGGATAAAGAATCACTTATCGATCGTAAAGCCGTAGCGCAGGTCATCAACGCTGTAGGTGAAGGTACTTTTTATGATGGCGTGCTGCGTATTGTGCGCACTGAAGACGGTACCGCCTGGACCGGGGTTCCGGTTAGCGCTTGGATTGGCGGGATCTGGTATCGCAAAGATGTGCTGGCAAAAGCTGGGCTGGAAGAGCCAAAAGACTGGCAACAACTGCTGAGCGTGGCGCAGAAGCTAAACAATCCTGGTAGTAAGAAATATGGTATTGCGCTGCCCACGGCGGAAAGCGTTTTGACTGAACAGTCATTTTCCCAGTTCGCGCTCTCAAACCAGGCCAACGTTTTTGATGCGCAAGGAAAGATAACGCTCAACACACCTGAAATGGCGCAGGCGCTGCAGTATTACCGCCAATTGGCAATGAACACCATGCCGGGCTCAAACGACATCATGGAAGTCAAAGACGCGTTCATGAATGGCACGGCGCCGATGGCGATTTATTCCACCTATATCCTCCCGGCGGTGATTAAAGAGGGCGATCCTAAAAATGTGGGCTTTATGGTGCCGACGGAAAAAAACTCTGCTGTTTACGGCATGCTGACGTCGTTAACCATTACCGCGGGTCAAAAGTCTGAAGAGACAGAAGCGGCAGAGAAATTTGTCACCTTTATGGAGCAGGCCGACAACATCGCGGACTGGGTCATGATGTCGCCAGGGGCGGCGCTGCCGGTCAACAAAGCGGTGGTGAATACCCCGACGTGGAAAGATAACACGGTCATCAAAGCGCTGGGTGAATTACCCGATCAGCTGATTGCCGAACTGCCGAATATCCAGGTGTTTGGTGCCGTCGGCGATAAGAACTTCACCCGCATGGGCGACGTCACAGGCTCCGGTGTTGTGAGCTCAATGGTGCACAACGTGACGGTAGGCAAAGCCGACCTCGTCACCACGATTGAAGCGAGCCAGAAAAAACTGGATGACCTCGTTGAACAGCGCTAATGGGGAAATGGAAAGCCGTGATGAATAAGTTCTTTTCAGGTCGATCTGATATGCCATTCGCCATGCTGCTGCTGGCGCCCAGCTTGCTGTTGCTGGGCGGTTTAGTGGCGTGGCCGATGATATCTAACATCGAAATCAGCTTTATGCGACTGCCGCTGAATCCGCAAATTGAGTCTACGTTTGTCGGGGTGAGCAACTATATCCGTATCTTATCCGATCCCGGATTCTGGCATTCGCTGTGGATGACGGTCTGGTATACCGCGCTGGTTGTGGCAGGAAGCACGGTACTGGGGCTGGGCGTGGCGATGTTTTTTAACCGTGAGTTTCGTCTGCGGAAAACGGCGCGCTCACTGGTCATCCTCTCTTACGTGACGCCATCAATTTCGCTGGTGTTTGCCTGGAAATACATGTTCAACAACGGCTACGGCATTGTGAACTACCTCGGCGTGGATCTGTTGCATCTCTACGATCAGGCACCGCTGTGGTTCGACAATCCCGGCAGCAGCTTCGCGCTGGTCGTGCTGTTCGCCATCTGGCGCTACTTTCCGTATGCCTTTATCTCGTTTCTGGCGATTTTACAGACGATTGATAAATCGTTGTATGAGGCGGCAGAAATGGACGGCGCGAATGCCTGGCAACGGTTTCGTATCGTCACGCTGCCAGCGATTATGCCGGTGCTGGCAACCGTGGTCACGCTGCGCACGATCTGGATGTTTTACATGTTCGCCGATGTTTATCTGCTGACCACGAAAGTCGATATTCTCGGGGTCTATCTCTATAAAACAGCGTTTGCATTTAACGACTTAGGCAAAGCGGCCGCTATTTCTGTCGTCCTCTTCGTCATTATTTTCGCTGTTATCCTGCTGACCAGAAAACGGGTGAACCTCAATGGCAACAAATAAGCGCACACTTGGCCGCATCGGCTTTTACTGTGGATTAATTGTCTTCCTGGGCATCACGCTATTCCCATTTTTTGTGATGCTGATGACCTCATTTAAAAGCGCCAAAGAGGCGATCTCGCTGCATCCGACGTTGTTACCGCAGCAATGGACGCTGGAACATTACATCGACATCTTCAACCCGATGATTTTCCCGTTTGTTGACTACTTCCGTAATAGCCTGGTGGTATCGGTTACTTCTTCGGTGGTGGCGGTGTTTCTCGGCGTGCTCGGGGCGTATGCGCTTTCACGCCTGCGTTTTAAAGGGCGAATGACCATCAATGCCAGCTTTTACACGGTGTACATGTTTTCGGGGATCCTGCTGGTGGTGCCGCTATTCAAAATCATTACGGCACTTGGCATCTATGACACCGAAATGGCGTTGATTATCACCATGGTCACCCAGACGCTGCCGACCGCAGTGTTCATGCTGAAAAGCTACTTCGACACCATTCCGGATGAAATAGAAGAAGCCGCGATGATGGATGGATTGAACCGTCTGCAGATCATCTTTCGCATTACCGTGCCGTTGGCGATGTCCGGTCTGGTTTCGGTCTTTGTGTACTGCTTTATGGTGGCGTGGAATGACTATCTGTTTGCCTCGATTTTCCTCTCCAGCGCCAGCAATTTTACCTTACCGGTCGGTCTGAACGCGCTGTTCAGTACGCCTGACTATATCTGGGGACGCATGATGGCGGCATCGTTAGTCACCGCATTGCCGGTCGTCATTATGTATGCGCTTTCCGAACGTTTTATTAAAAGTGGTTTGACCGCAGGCGGCGTGAAAGGCTAAGCGGCTAGTTTAATTAAGGAGTTGTAAATGAAGAAGTTAGTTGCCACAGAACCGCGTGTTGCGGCGCTGGTGGAATATGAAGACAGAGCTGTATCCGCCAATGAAGTGAAAGTTCGCGTTCGCTTTGGTGCACCAAAACATGGCACGGAAGTGGTCGATTTTCGCGCTGCCAGTCCGTTTATTGACGAAGATTTTAACGGCGAATGGCAAATGTTCATGCCGCGTCCGGAAGGGGCGCCGCGCGGGATTGAATTCGGCAAGTTCCAGCTTGGCAACATGGTGGTGGGCGATGTTATTGAGTGTGGCAGCGATGTGACCGAATACGCCGTTGGCGATTCAGTTTGCGGCTACGGCCCACTGGCAGAAACGGTTTTCTTTAATGCGGTAAACAACTACAAACTGCGCAAAATGCCGGAAGGTAGTTCGTGGAAAAATGCCGTGTGCTATGACCCGGCACAGTTCGCCATGAGTGGCGTGCGCGACGCCAATGTGCGCGTCGGCGACTTTGTTGTCATCGTCGGCTTAGGGGCGATTGGCCAGATTGCCGTCCAACTGGCTAAGAAAGCGGGAGCCTCGGTGGTCATTGGCGTGGATCCGATTGCTCATCGTTGCGATATCGCGCGTCGCCATGGCGCGGATTTCTGTCTGAATCCTATTGGCACCGATGTCGGCATGGAAATTAAGAAGCTGACCGGCAAGCAGGGCGCGGATGTGATTATCGAAACCAGCGGCTATGCGGATGCGTTGCAATCGGCGTTACGCGGTCTGGCCTATGGTGGAACCATCTCCTATGTCGCTTTCGCGAAACCTTTTGCTGAAGGCTTCAACCTGGGGCGTGAAGCGCACTTCAACAACGCCAAAATTGTCTTCTCTCGTGCCTGCAGTGAGCCAAATCCGGATTATCCGCGCTGGAGCCGCAAGCGTATTGAGGAGACCTGTTGGGAACTGTTGATGAACGGTTACCTGAACTGTGAAGAACTTATTGACCCGGTAGTGACGTTTGCCAGCAGCCCGGAAAGCTATATGCAGTATGTCGATCGCCATCCGGAAAAGAGCATCAAAATGGGCGTGACGTTTTAATTAAGGAATGCAGAAGATGAAAATTGGAACACAGAACCAGGCTTTTTTTTCCGGAAGATATTCTCGAGAAATTCCGTTACATCAAAGAGATGGGGTTTGACGGTTTTGAAATTGACGGCAAGCTGCTGGTTAACAACCTGGCAGAAGTGAAAGCAGCAATCAAAGAAACAGGCCTGCCCGTCACCACCGCCTGTGGAGGATATGACGGTTGGATCGGTGATTTTATCGAAGAGCGTCGTTTGAATGGCTTACAGCAGATTACCCGCATTCTCGAAGCGCTGGCCGAAGTCGGTGGGCAGGGCATTATTGTACCCGCTGCATGGGGCATGTTTACCTTCCGCTTACCGCCGATGACCTCTCCGCGCAGCCTGGCGGGCGATCGTAAAGCAGTAAGTGATTCATTGATTTATCTCGATAAAGTTGCCGAGCGTACGGGGACGGTGGTGTATCTGGAGCCGCTTAATCGCTATCAGGATCATATGATCAACACCCTGGCGGATGCCCGTCGCTATATCGTGGAAAACAACCTGAAGCATGTGCAAATCATTGGTGATTTTTACCATATGAATATCGAAGAAGACGATATGGCTCAGGCGCTGCATGACAATCGCGATCTGCTGGGACACGTCCATATTGCGGATAACCACCGTTATCAGCCGGGGAGCGGTACGCTGGATTTCACTGCGCTGTTTGACCAGTTGCGTGAAGATAATTATCAGGGTTACGTCGTGTACGAAGGACGTGTACGGGCAGAGAACCTGCCGGAAGCGTACCGTCAGTCACTGGCCTGGCTGCGTACCTGCTAAGAGGATTTCTGTGAAAAGTGCACTGACAAGCTCTCCGCTACGCATCGCCATTATCGGCGCCGGGCAGGTGGCGGATAAAGTTCATGCTTCGTACTACTGCACCCGCAACGATCTGGAACTGGTGGCTGTCTGTGACAGCCGCCTGTCACAGGCGCAGGCGTTGGCAGAGAAATACGGCAATCCGCAGGTTTGGGACGATCCTCAGACGATGCTACGCGAGGCTAAGCCAGATATCGTCAGCATCTGTTCACCCAATCGTTTTCATTATGAACACACCATGTTGGCGCTGAACGCCGGATGCCATGTGATGTGTGAGAAACCTCCGGCGATGACGCCAGCCGAGGCGCTGGAAATGTGTAACACAGCGCGTCGAATGGGGAAAGTTCTGGCTTATGATTTTCATCATCGTTTCGCACTGGATACGCAGTTGCTTCGTGAGCAGGTGATGGCCGGCGTGCTGGGTGAAATCTATGTCACCAATGTCCGCGCTTTGCGCCGCTGCGGCGTGCCCGGCTGGGGGGTATTTACCAACAAAGAACTGCAGGGCGGCGGGCCGCTGATTGATCTCGGCATCCATATGCTTGATGCCGCCATGTATGTGCTGGGGTTTCCGGCAGTAAAGCGTGTTAACGCACACAGTTATCAACGCATTGGCACGCGTAAAAACAGCGGCCAGTTTGGGAAATGGGATCCCGAGACGTATACCGTGGAGGATTCTTTGTTCGGGACGATTGAATTTCATAACGGCGGTATCCTGCGACTGGAAACCTCTTTCGCGCTGAATATCCCGGAACAATCGATTATGAACGTAAATTTCTGCGGCGATCTGGCAGGGGCGACGTTATTCCCAGCCCAGGTTTATACCGATCGTGAGGGTACGCTTGACGTACTGCTTCAGCGTGAAATGGCCGATGACAATCGACATTATCGCAGCATGGAAGCTTTTGTGAATCATGTCCAGGGCGAGCCTGTCACTATTGCTGACGCAGAGCAAGGCGTCGTTATTCAACAACTGGTTGCCGCACTGTATCAATCGGCTGAAACAGGGACCTACGTAGACTTATGACGAGGCCAGTAATGCTAACTGAACCGGCTTTTTGCCCACACAACCCGAATAAATATGCGTCCCTCATGACGACCGGTAACGGTTATATTGGGATTCGCGCCAGCCACGAGGAAGCCTACACCTTACAAACTCGCGGCATGTACCTTGCAGGACTGTATCACCGGGCAGGGAAAGGCGAGATTAATGAACTGGTTAATCTGCCTGATGTGGTGGGGGTGGAGATTTCACTCAATGGTGAGATTTTCTCGCTCACCAGCGGCGTTATCGAAAGCTGGCAACGTGAACTGGATTTTGCCAGTGGGGAATTACGCCGTGCGCTTACCTGGCGTGCGTCTGGCGGGGCGCGTTTTGCCATTGAGAGCCGGCGATTTGTCTCGGCACAAAAACTGCCGCTGTTTGCTATGGAAGTTGTCGTCACGCCACTGGATGGCGATGCCAGCATTGGTATCTCGACCGGAATTGACGCCACGATGACCAATCATGGTCGTCAGCATTTGGATGAAACGCAGGTCCGGGTCTTTGGCCAGCATCTTATGCAAGGGATTTACACCACCCAGGACAACCGCAATGATATTGCTATCACCACGTATTGCGATGTAGACGGTGCAGCGCAGCGCTGCTTCACCGCGAAAGAACGTCGGCTGTTACAACACAACAGCGTGCAGGCGAAAGCCGGACAGCGCGTCACGCTGACAAAAATTAGCTGGGTAGACTGGGCGAGCGAACGCAGCCTGTCGCTTGAGACCTGGGGACGCCAGTCGCTGCGCAACCTGGAAGTATGCGCGCAGCAAGGCTATGACGTTCTGCTTGCTGAGTCGGCTGCTAACTGGCATGCCTGGTGGCAAAATCGTCGCGTTCAGGTCACCAGCACTGATGCCAGCGATCAGCGAGCGCTGGACTATGCGCTCTATCATCTGCGTGTGATGACTCCTGACCACGATGAGCGCAGCAGTATTGCTGCCAAAGGTTTGACGGGGGAAGGGTATAAAGGCCACATATTCTGGGATACCGAGGTCTTTCTGTTACCGTTTCATCTCTTTACCGAGCCGAAAACCGCGAGAAGTTTGTTGCGTTACCGCTGGCATAATCTGTCGGGGGCGCGTGAGAAAGCCCGCCGTAACGGTTGGCAGGGAGCGCTTTTTCCTTGGGAAAGCGCTCGCAGCGGTGATGAGGAAACGCCTGAATTTGCGGCGATCAACATCCGTACCGGACTGCGTCAGAAAGTGGCCTCCGCGCAGGCTGAACATCACCTCGTGGCGGATATTGCCTGGGCGGTAATCAATTACTGGCATGCCTCAGGGGATCTAAACTTCATGTCCCGTGAGGGAATGACGTTGCTGCTGGAAACGGCGAAGTTCTGGATCAGCAGGGCGGTCATGGTTAATGATCGTTTAGAGATCCACGATGTGATTGGCCCGGATGAATACACTGAGCATGTGAACAACAACGCGTTCACCAACTACATGGCCTGGTACAACGTGGAACAGGCGCTGGGTTTTGCCCGTCGGTTGGGCTGCGGTGATGAGACGTTTATTCACCGCGCAGAGTATTTTTTACAGCATCTCTGGCGACCGGAAGTTCAGCCCGATGGCGTGCTACCTCAGGACGATACCTTCCTGAGCAAACCGGCTATCGATCTGTCACAGTACAAAGCCAAAGCGGGCAAGCAGACGATTTTGCTCGATTTCTCCCGTGCAGAAGTCAATGAGATGCAAATTCTCAAACAGGCCGATGTGGTGATGCTGACCTACATGTTACCGGAGCAATTTTGCCCGCAAACCTGTCTGGCAAACCTGCGCTTTTACGAGCCGCGCACAATTCATGACTCCTCGTTGAGTAAAGCGATCCACGGGATTGTGGCAGCGCGTTGCGGTGATCCGGCACAGGCCTATCGGTTCTGGCGTGAAGGGTCGCTTATCGATCTCGGGGAGGACCCACATAGCTGCGATGACGGCATTCATGCTGCGGCAACGGGCGCCATCTGGCTGGGCGCAATCCAGGGATTTGCCGGCGTGAATATTCGCCACGGGGAGTTACACCTTGCTCCTGCCTTACCGGCTCATTGGCAAACGCTGTCTTTCCCGCTGCGCTGGCAGGGCATCGATATGCAGGTAATCATTAATGCGGCTGAAATCCGTATTAACAGTACTGAGCAGATTGTCCTTTGGGTCAATGGTGAAAAGGTCTCCGTGCAGGGGGAAACCGTTATCCGCAATGACGCCATTATTTCGCCCACTTATGGGACCGCTACCACAGAAAGGGGCGATGAATGATACTCAAACCACAGGCCATCATTTTTGATTTGGATGGCGTGATTACCGATACCGCGCATCTACATTTTCTGGCCTGGCGGCAGGTAGCCGATGAAATAGGGATTGCGATCGACGAAGCATTTAATGACAGCCTGAAAGGGATTAGTCGCGGCGAATCACTACAGCGTATTTTGCACCATGGTGGGAAGGCGGGGGCGTTTTCTCCCGAGGCCTGCGCACAATTGGCCGAGAGAAAAAACAGACTGTATGTCCATTCTTTGCGCCAGCTGACGGTTAACTCGGTATTACCGGGAATACGTGAGCTGTTGATGACGTTGCGGGAAGAACGGATTCCGGTGGGGTTGGCCTCTGTGTCGCGCAATGCCCCGGCTATTTTACAAGCGCTTAATCTTAGCTCTTGCTTTGATTTTTGTGCGGATGCGGCATTGATCACCCGCTCGAAACCGGATCCGGAAATTTTCCTGGCAGCCTGCGCGGGTCTTGGCGTTGACCCGCAACAATGTATTGGCATAGAAGATGCACAAGCGGGAATTGATGCAATCAACGCCTGCGGCATGCTTTCTGTCGGCATCGGTAAAGGGCTGAATGGGGCAGACTTGCTGCTTCCGGCAACCGAATTTCTGACGTGGCCGTGCTTATCGGCTTTCTGGCAACACGACAAGTAAAGGATTCAACATGGCACAGCTTTCGTTGCAACACATTCAAAAAATTTACGACAACCAGGTACACGTCGTTAAAGACTTCAATCTGGAAATTGAAGATAAAGAGTTTATTGTTTTTGTTGGACCTTCCGGCTGCGGGAAGTCAACTACGTTACGCATGATCGCCGGTCTGGAGGAGATCAGCGGCGGCGATCTGCTGATTGACGGTAAACGGATGAACGATGTGCCGGCGAAATCACGCAACATTGCGATGGTTTTTCAGAACTACGCGTTGTACCCACACATGACCGTCTATGACAACATGGCGTTTGGTCTGAAAATGCAGAAAATTGCGCCTGCTGTGATTGAGGAGCGCGTCAACTGGGCGGCGCAGATCCTTGGTCTGCGCGATTATCTGCAGCGTAAACCCGGCGCGTTATCCGGTGGTCAGCGTCAGCGTGTGGCGCTGGGGCGTGCGATTGTACGTGAAGCGGGGGTCTTCCTGATGGATGAACCCTTATCGAATCTCGATGCCAAACTTCGCGTTCAGATGCGGGCTGAAATTAGCAAACTGCATCAGAAACTCAATACCACCATGATCTATGTTACCCACGATCAAACCGAAGCCATGACTATGGCGACGCGTATTGTGATTATGAAGGATGGCATTGTTCAGCAGGTTGGTGCGCCGAAAACGGTTTATAACCACCCGGCTAATATGTTTGTCGCCGGATTTATTGGTTCACCGGCCATGAACTTTATTCGTGGCGCGATTGATGGTGATAAGTTTGTTACTGAAACACTGAAATTAACGATTCCACAAAATAAATTAGCACAATTAAAAGCGCAGGGTTATGAACATCAGGCGGTCACTCTGGGAATTCGTCCTGAAGATATACACCCGCAGCTTAATAATGAAAATAGTATATCGGCAAAAATTAGCGTTGCAGAATTAACCGGCGCTGAATTTATGCTTTATACCATTGTTGGGGGGCATGAGTTGGTGGTCCGTGCTGGGGCTGTGAATGATTATCATGCAGGAGAAAATATCACTATTCATTTTGATATGGCGAAATGCCATTTCTTTGATGCTGAAACTGAAGTGGCTATTCAATAAAATTCCGGGGGGATAAATCCCCCCCAAGCCTTGGGGCATTTTTGCGAGTATTTTAACAAGGAATAATAATGAAAACCCTACTGTCCGCTACTGCGCTGATTATGAGTGCAGGAATGGCCTGCGCGCAGGCTGCTGAAAATAATGACTGGCACTTTAACATTGGTGCTATGTACGAAATAGAAAACGTTGAAGGTCAGGGCGAAGATATGGATGGACTGGCTGAGCCGTCCGTCTATTTCAACGCCTCTAATGGACCGTGGAAAATATCGCTGGCTTATTATCAGGAAGGACCGGTTGATTACAGCGATGGTAAGCGTGGTACCTGGTTTGATCGCCCAGAACTGGAAGTCCGCTATCAATTCCTGGAAAGTGAAGATGTTAATTTCGGTTTGACCGGTGGCTTCCGTAATTACGGTTATCACTATGTCAATGAACCAGGAAACGACACCGCTAATATGCAGCGCTGGAAAGTTCAGCCGGACTGGGATGTTAAACTGACCGACGACCTGCGCTTTAGCGGTTGGCTGTCGATGTATCAATTCGTTAATGATTTGAATACTTTGAATACTACTGGCTACTCCGATAGTCGTGTCGAAAGCGAGACCGGTCTGAATTACAGGTTTAACGAAACGGTGGGCTTAACGGTCAACTATTACCTTGAACGCGGCTTTAATCTGGCTGATTCGCGCAATAATGGTGAGTTCTCAACCCAGGAAATTCGTGCATATTTACCGTTGTCTTTAGGCAATACCACCCTGACGCCGTATACCCGTCTGGGGCTTGATCGCTGGTCAAACTGGGACTGGCGAGATGATCCGGAACGTGAAGGCCATAATTTCAATCGTCTCGGTTTACTGTATGCATATGATTTCCAGAATGGTTTATCAATGTCACTGGAGTATGCCTATGAGTGGGAAGATCACGACGAAGGCGAAAGCGACAGATTCCATTATGCTGGTATAGGCGTGAACTACGCATTCTAAAATATACTGGGGCATTTATGCCCCAGTTTTTACACCAGTGAGTCGGCCAGCGATATTTGCGTGCTCACCGTGATATTTTGTAATCCTTTCTCGCCCGCAATCAGGTTAAATAATAAATTACAGCTTTGTTCACCCAACTGCTGGGTAGGCACATCAATTCCCCCTGGAACGGGCGTGAGCATAAAAGACAACAGCTCATTACTGTAGCCCACAACGGCAAGTTGTTGTGGGATGGTTATATTTTTCTCAGCCGCCACGCGATATAAGCTCATTAATTTCAAGCTGTCGGTGGCAAATACGGCATCGGGTAACGGCTGCTGACTCAGTAATTTTCGTGAAGCAAGCAGGGCTGTTTCATGGGTATAGCCCCCGTCAACAATCCATTCATCGCGCATTTTAATGTTATGCGCCAGAAGGCTGGCTTTATATCCGTTAACGCGATCGATAGAAACATGAACATCAAGCGGCGCGTGCAAACAGGCTATATTACGGTGTCCACTCTCAATCAGCGCATCAGTTAGCGTAATGCTGTCGCGATAATTATCTGTGTCTACAGAATAGACATTGGCGTAGTCGCCTTCAACCTTTCCAATAACCACGACCGGTACGTTGTATTTATCCAGCCTCGCAAAAAAAGATTCATCGGCGGGAGAGCTCAGCATAATGATACCTTTGATCAATTTCTGCTTAATTTTGCTCTCACATTTTTGTAAATCATCTTCAGTGCTTCGCGACGTCTGTAATATGACATCAAAACCGACCTCTTCAGCCTTGGCAGTAATAGCATGCAGCACTTCAGAGAAAAACGGATTACCGGCGGTTGTTTTTGCTGAACGGGTAGATATCACCATTATTGCATCAAACCCGGAAGAGGTGAGTGCGCGAGCAAGTTTATTGGGCTGGTACTGTAACTCATCAATAGCACGCAGCACTTTTTCAAGCGCTTCCGGCGAGATATTGGTTTGCTTATTAAGCACGCGCGATACCGTGGATTTTGATACGCCAGCGGCTCGTGCAATATCATAAATGGTAGGAGACATAGATCCCAAGCTCCGTCCGAGAGTCAATGGCGAACATATTATGGAGTTAATTGGCGAATGACAACAATATCGGAATGCGGGCAGAAAAATCAAAAAACTAACCGCAGTATGCGCAACCAGAGGAAGTCTCGTCCACGGGTGCAGAGGGTGATAATGCGATCGCAATATTTTCTTAAGAACTGGCGTATAGTGTGTTGGTTAAATCCAACCATCAGTCAGGAAGATATTATGTTGAAAAAAGGCGTATTAGCGTTGGCACTGGTCATCGGCATGCCGGTTTTTGCAGCCGAGCACTGGATTGATGTTCGCGTTCCTGAACAGTATCAACAGCAGCATATTCAGGGAGCGGTCAACATTCCATTAAAAGAGATGAAGGCGCGTATCGCTGCTGAAGTTCCTGATAAGACCGACACCGTGAAGCTTTACTGCAACTCCGGGCGTCAATCGGGGCAGGCGAAGGATATGTTGACGGAAATGGGCTACACGCAGGTGACCAACGAAGGTGGCATCAATCAGATAGCGCTTCCTAAAGTAGAGAATCAATAAACCGCCCGCTTTCCTTCTGCTCCAGGCGGTAAGAATAATGCCGCCTGTTACAGCTCAGGTAGTTGATAAGTAAGAATTGACCCCTATCTTTACTTCCTGTTTGTTATAATTTCTTCGGTTCCTTCAGCAAAACGGGATGGCGATGAAGCGACTTAAAAATGAACTCAATTCGCTGGTTAATCGCGGCGTAGACCGGCATTTGCGCCTGGCTGTCACCGGACTTAGCCGTAGCGGTAAGACGGCGTTTATCACCGCGATGGTAAACCAGTTACTCAATATTCATGCCGGTGCGCGTCTGCCGTTGCTCAGTTGCGTGCGCGAAGAGCGTCTGCTCGGCGTTAAACGGGTTCCACAACGCGATTTTGGTATTCCGCGTTTTACCTATGATGAGGGACTGGCGCAGCTGTATGGCTCTCCGCCGACCTGGCCGACACCTACGCGCGGTGTGAGTGAAATACGCCTCGCGCTGCGCTACAAATCCAATGATTCTTTACTGCGCCACTTTAAAGACACCTCCACGCTGTACCTGGAAATCGTCGATTATCCGGGGGAGTGGCTGCTCGATTTACCGATGCTGGCCCAGGATTATCTCAGCTGGTCGCGGCAAATGACCGGATTATTACAGGGACAGCGGGGCGAATGGTCGGCAAGATGGCGGCAGTTATGCCAGGGGTTGGATCCGCTGGCGCCTGCTGATGAAAACCGTCTGGCGGAAATCGCTGCCGCCTGGACGGAGTATCTGCACCAGTGCAAGCAGCAGGGACTGCATTTTATTCAGCCGGGCCGTTTTGTTCTGCCCGGAGATATGGCGGGCGCGCCTGCGCTGCAGTTCTTCCCGTGGCCGGACGTTGATGCCTGGGGGGAATCGAAGCTGGCGCAGGCAGACAAACACACCAATGCGGGCATGCTACGCGACAGGTTTAATTATTACTGTGAAAAAGTCGTGAAGGGATTTTATAAGAATCACTTCCTGCGCTTTGACCGTCAGATTGTGCTGGTCGATTGTCTGCAACCGCTCAACAGCGGGCCACAGGCGTTTAACGACATGCGTCTGGCGCTCACCCAACTGATGCAAAGCTTCCATTACGGACAGCGTACGCTGTTTCGTCGGCTGTTTTCTCCGGTTATCGACAAACTGCTGTTTGCCGCCACCAAAGCCGACCATGTAACGGTCGATCAGCACGCCAATATGGTGTCGTTATTGCAGCAGTTGATCCAGGACGCCTGGCAAAACGCTGCGTTCGAAGGTATCAGCATGGATTGTCTGGGATTGGCATCAGTACAGGCAACCACCAGCGGCCTGATCGATGTGAAAGGCGAAAAGATCCCGGCGCTGCGTGGTCATCGTCTGAGCGATGGTGAACCGCTAACCGTTTATCCGGGGGAAGTGCCCGCGCGTTTACCTGGACAAGCATTCTGGGACAGTCAGGGCTTTCAGTTTGAGGCGTTTCGCCCGCAGGTTATGGATGTCGATAAACCCTTACCGCATATTCGTCTTGATGCCGCGATGGAGTTTTTAATAGGAGATAAATTGCGATGAGCGAGCCGTTAAAACCGCGTATCGATTTCTCAGGTCCGCTGGACGTGGAACAAAACGCGGCGTTTAAAGCGCAGCAGATGTTCAACGAAACGGAGGCGCAGACTTTTTCTCCGGCGACAGTGGATGAACCTCTGCAAGACGAAGGTCAGGCAGAAGCCGTCATTGATGCGGCCCTACGCCCCAAACGCAGTTTGTGGCGCAAAATGGTGATGGGCGGGTTGGCGCTGTTTGGCGCGAGCGTTGTCGCTCAGGGCGTACAATGGACCATGAACGCCTGGCAGACTCAGGACTGGGTAGCGCTGGGAGGATGTGCCGCTGGCGCATTGATTATCGGCGCAGGTGTCGGATCGGTCGCGACCGAGTGGCGTCGGCTATGGCGTTTGCGCCAGCGTGCGCACGAGCGTGATGAAGCGCGAGATCTGCTCCACAGCCATGGAACCGGAAAAGGTCGTGCATTTTGTGAAAAGCTGGCGCAGCAGGCGGGTATCGATCAGTCCCATCCGGCGCTACAGCGCTGGTATGCCTCAATTCATGAAACGCAGAACGATCGCGAAGTCGTCAGCCTGTATGCCCATGTTGTGCAGCCGGTGCTGGACGCGCAGGCCCGACGTGAGATTAGCCGTTCAGCGGCGGAGTCCACGCTGATGATTGCCGTCAGTCCGCTGGCATTGGTGGATATGGCGTTTATTGCCTGGCGAAACCTGCGGCTGATTAATCGCATCGCCTCGCTGTATGGCATTGAACTCGGTTATTACAGCCGCCTGCGTTTGTTCCGCCTGGTGCTGCTAAATATCGCTTTTGCCGGGGCCAGTGAGCTGGTGCGGGAAGTGGGAATGGACTGGATGTCGCAGGATTTAGCCGCTCGCTTATCGACGCGTGCCGCGCAGGGTATTGGCGCGGGATTATTAACGGCGCGTCTGGGTATTAAAGCCATGGAACTTTGCCGACCGCTGCCGTGGATCGATGACGATAAGCCACGACTGGGCGATTTTCGCCGTCAACTGATTGGTCAGGTGAAAGAAACCTTACAAAAGAACAAATCTCCGCGCGAAAGTTAGCTAAAAATTGGGCGCCAGTCGTTTAACTTTACGTCCCGGCGCCTGATTTTCCAGCGAGCTGTCAATATTTGTTGACAGAGTTCTTCCTGCAAACCCAATACTGTCTTATCATTTAATACATAATCCCTTGTCCAGGTGAAGGTTCCTATGCGTTTGGAAGTCTTTTGTGAAGACCGACTTGGTCTGACCCGCGAACTGCTCGATTTACTGGTGCTGAGAAGCATTGATTTACGCGGTATCGAGATTGACCCCATCGGGCGAATTTACCTCAATTTTGCGGAACTGGAGTTCACCAACTTCAGTAGCCTGATGGCTGAAATCCGCCGTATTTCAGGGGTTACGGATGTGCGTACCGTGCCCTGGATGCCTTCCGAACGAGAACATCTTGCGTTGAGTGCGCTGCTTGAGGCGTTACCAGAACCGGTCCTTTCTCTGGATATGAAAAGCAAAATCGAGATGGCGAACCCTGCGAGCTGCCAGCTTTTCGCGCACACTCAGGATCGGATGCGCAATCATACCGCCGCCCAGTTAATCAATGGGTTTAACTTCCAGCGCTGGCTCGAAAGCAATCCGCAGGATTCTCATAGCGAGCATGTCGTAATTAACGGACAGAACTTCCTGATGGAGATTACGCCTGTCCATTTGCAGGGTGAAAATCAAGAGCAGATGCTGACCGGTGCTGTTGTCATGCTGCGCTCCACCATCCGGATGGGGCGTCAGCTGCAAAATATGACTACGCAGGATCTGAGCGCGTTTAGCCAGATTATTGCCGTCAGCGCCAAAATGAAACACGTAGTGGAACAGGCGCGTAAGCTGGCGACTCTGAGTGCGCCGCTGCTGATTACTGGTAATACCGGCACCGGCAAAGATCTCTTTGCCCATGCCTGCCACCTGGCAAGCCCGCGTGCGTCGAAGCCGTATCTGGCGCTGAACTGCGCGTCAATTCCTGAGGATGCGGTCGAAAGTGAGCTGTTTGGCCATGCCCCGGAAGGCAAAAAAGGCTTCTTTGAGCAGGCGAATGGCGGCTCGGTTCTGTTAGATGAAATTGGTGAAATGTCGCCGCGTATGCAGACCAAATTGCTGCGTTTTCTCAATGACGGCACGTTCCGCCGCGTGGGAGAAGATCACGAAGTTCATGTTGATGTCCGCGTGATTTGCGCGACGCAAAAGAACCTTGTGGAAATGGTGCAGAAAGGGCTTTTCCGTGAAGATCTCTATTATCGTCTGAATGTACTGACGCTAAATCTGCCGCCGCTACGCGATTGCCCGCAGGATATTATGCCGCTTACCGAACTGTTTGTGGCGCGCTTCGCCGACGAGCAGGGCGTGCCGCGTCCGAAGCTGTCTGCCGATCTCAGCACGGTGTTAACCCGCTACGGTTGGCCGGGCAACGTGCGTCAGCTTAAAAATGCCATCTACCGGGCGCTGACCCAGCTTGAAGGCTATGAGCTGCGGCCGCAGGATATTTTACTGCCGGATTACGATGCGGCAACGGTTGCGGTCGGAGAAGAGGTGATGGAAGGATCGCTGGATGAAATTACCAGCCGCTTTGAACGCTCTGTGCTGACGCAGCTTTATATGAATTATCCCAGCACGCGCAAACTGGCCAAGCGCCTCGGCGTTTCGCACACCGCGATTGCCAACAAATTGCGTGAATACGGCCTGAGCCAGCAGAAAAAAAGCGAAGAGTAACGCGGTAAATGAAAATGCCTCCTGGCCGGAGTAATGCTTGTCAGTTAAGCATTATGGAGAACATGTGATTTCGGCTCAGGGTTCCGTTCACCTCAGTGGTATCACTTTTCTGAAGCGCAGATATCTGTGAACGTGCAAGGGAGGCTCACCGCCGCCTCTCTTGCAACCCAGGCTCCCGGCGGGAAAATCGTCGCTGTGCGATTCATTCGTCTTATGCCGTCTGCCTGTCGGGGCCGGGCCTGCGTCCCTGCAGGCCGCCCCCTCTGCCCGCATCCCTGCGGGCAGACCCGGTCAGCCGTCAACGCCTCATCGATTTTCAGCCGGACCGGGGTCATCGCTGCTGCGCACTGACTTCCAGTTAAATCTGTTTTGCTGTTCAGATATATTCCAATAAAAGTGCAGGAGGTCAGGTGTGGGCTGGTCCGGCTGAAAATTGCCGACGTGTTTCCGTAAGGCCGGGAGAACCCGCAGGGATGCGGGTTCAGGGCGCGTTTTGCAGGGATGCTACCTCGCGCCCGGCCCGGTAGCCTGGAGGAATAAACGGAGGGAACCGCGGAGCGGCAATTTTCCAGCCGGGAGCCGGGATTGTTAAGGGTACGGCGATAGTACCCTTAACGCGTTCACAGGTTGTATTGCCTCAGAGAAGTGACAAACATAAGGTGAACGTAGCAATACGCCGGAGGCAACAGATTCATTACCTCCGTATGTGCAAGACGTGGCTTAAGCTTTCAGTACGTCCAGCGCAGCAGTGTAGTCTGGCTCGTTGGTGATTTCATTGACCAGTTGGCTGAAAACGACGTTGTCATTTTCATCAATAACGACCACGGCACGTGCGGCCAGACCTTTCAGTGGGCCTTCAGCGATTTCTACGCCGTAGTTTTTCAGAAATTCTGCGTTGCGCAGGGTGGACAGCGTGATAACGTTGCTCAGACCTTCCGCGCCGCAAAAACGTGAATGGGCGAATGGCAGGTCGGCCGAAATGCACAGTACGACGGTATTGTCGATTTCTGTCGCCAGTTGGTTAAACTTACGTACCGATGCCGCACAAACGCCGGTATCGATGCTTGGGAAAATATTCAGCACTTTGCGCTTGCCTGCGAACTGGCCCAGCGTAACGTCAGACAGGTCTTTAGCCACAAGGGTAAAAGCCTGAGCTTTGCTTCCAGCCTGAGGAATTGAGCCGGCAACTGTAACCGGGTTGCCCTGGAAATGAACGGTTTGTGACATGGTTATCTTCCTGTTTACATATAGTTAACGTCGAGGCTAGTTTATGCCATCAGCAGTTAACACGGCAAACGCTATTTGCGGATATCCGCTTCAGGGACTGCATTAAGGAAAGCAAATGAGAACAGTTAAGGTGTATGAGGAAGCCTGGCCGCTGCACACTCCCTTTGTTATTGCCCGTGGGAGCAGAACCGAAGCGCATGTGGTAGTGGTTGAAGTGGCAGAAAACGGCGTCACGGGTATCGCCGAGTGCACACCGTATCCGCGCTATGGTGAAAGCGATGCCTCAGTGCTGGCGCAAATTATGAGCATTGCCCCACAACTGGAAAATGGACTGACGCGTGAAGAGCTGCAAAAGCTGCTGCCAGCGGGAGCCGCGCGTAATGCTGTGGACTGCGCGTTGTGGGATCTGAGTGCGCGTCAACAGCAATTGTCACTGGCAGAGTTGGTGGGAAGTGAGCTGGCGGAAGTGGTGACGACGGCGCAAACCGTGGTGATTGGCACGCCGGAACAAATGGCGGTGAGTGCGGCTGCACTGTGGGAAAATGGCGCGAAACTGCTAAAAGTTAAACTGGATGCGCGCTTGATTAGCGAGCGGATGGTTGCTATTCGTGCCGCAGTCCCTGATGCAACGATTATTGTCGACGCCAATGAATCCTGGCGGGCAGAAGGTCTGGCGGCGCGCTGCCAGCTGCTGGCTGATTTAGGGGTGGCGATGCTGGAGCAGCCGCTGCCAGCGCAGGACGATGCCGCATTGGAAAATTTTGTGCATCCGCTGCCGATCTGCGCAGATGAAAGCTGCCACACCCGCAGCAGCCTGAAAGCGCTGCACGGGCGCTATGAAATGGTCAATATCAAACTGGATAAAACAGGCGGCCTGACGGAGGCGCTGGCGCTGGCAACCGAAGCCCGCGAGCAGGGATTTACGCTAATGCTGGGCTGCATGTTGTGTACTTCCCGGGCGATTGGCGCGGCGTTACCCCTTACGCCGCAGGTTAAATTTGCCGATCTTGATGGCCCGACCTGGCTTGCCAGCGACGCGGAGCCGGCCCTGCATTTTACGACCGGACAACTTCATCTCTAGGGTGCCAGCGCAGGAGATTGGACATGGCCAGCAGGTATTTCTCGCTCGCTTCATCTGAAGAGATGGGCGGAAATTCGGCGGTTATACAGTGTAAGTTCAGGTCTGCGCACCAGCTTCCAAATGAGCCGGGCGTTTCATAACCTACGCTGGTGACGAGGGGTAATTCAAACGACTGCGCCAGCCACGCGCCTAATTCGCTGCGTCTGGGATCTTCAATACAGGCCAGCGGATCGTGAAAAGAGACCACCCACGCAGGATGAATTCGGTGAATAAGCTGGCACAGCGCCTGGGTTTCTGGTTCTGAGCCCGGATTTTCGCCGGTCAACAACACCACATCGCGTTCTTCTGCGCTGCTGTTCCAGCGATACACCGTTTCACCCGCTTTCCAGTTGGCAGCGGGAAAGTTACGGTTTAGATCCACTCCGTTCGCATTTGCGCGCAGCCCGAGCTGGCAACCGTCAGGGTTAACCGCCAGCACCACATGGTGACGACGTAAGGAAGGATTAAGCGTACGCAATGCGCAGGAAAGGGTGACAACCGATGCGTTTTCGTCGCCGTGCGTTCCTGCCAGTATTAGACCGCTTTCACGATCGGCCGCCATTGCGGGAAACCAGATTAGCGGCGCGCCTAATAATGAACGTCCGTAATGTTCGGTTCCAGGTGGGAATGCGCCGCGCTCGGCACGGGGTCGGGTAACGGTCATAGTCATCTCTGAATGCGTGGATTGTTACTCGCAGTGTTGTGCAAAATGTATGGATAATCAAATCGTTTTCACACACTTATCTTTTCAGATGTAATATTATTTCCTTGTCGAAAGTTAATTGCATTTCCTGCTGGCGATACAAATAATTACACATTCACTTAGTAGCCGGAATTGAGGGTATTTTATGCAGCATTCTGTTTCAGTAACCTGTTGTGCGCTATTGGTAAGCAGCATTTCATTATCCTGGGCTGCTGATGTTCCCAGCGGAACGGTACTGGCAGAAAAGCAAGAACTGGTGCGTCATATCAAAGACGAACCGGCGTCATTGGATCCGGCAAAGGCCGTCGGGCTTCCTGAAATTCAGGTTATTCGTGATTTATTTGAAGGGCTGGTCAACCAGAATGAGAAGGGCGAGATTGTGCCCGGTGTTGCCACTCAGTGGAAAAGTAACGATAACCGTATCTGGACGTTTACGCTGCGCGACAATGCGCAATGGGCAGATGGTACGCCGGTAACGGCGCAGGATTTTGTCTATAGCTGGCAGCGTCTGGTTGACCCGAAAACGCTGTCGCCGTTTGCCTGGTTTGCTGCGCTGGCGGGTATTAACAACGCGCAGGCGATCATCGATGGAAAAGCCTCGCCAGATAAGCTCGGCGTTAGCGCGATCGATGCGCGTACATTGAAGGTCCAACTGGATAAACCTCTGCCATGGTTTGCCAATCTGACGGCGAGTTTTGCTTTCTATCCGGTACAAAAAGCTAACGTTGAGAGCGGTAAAGATTGGACCAAACCGGGCAATCTAATTGGTAACGGCGCCTATGTGCTCAAAGATCGTGTGGTGAACGAAAAACTGGACGTTGTGCCGAACACGCATTATTGGGACAACGCCAAAACGGTGCTGCAAAAAGTCACCTTCCTGCCTATTAACCAGGAATCGGCAGCGACCAAGCGCTATCTTGCTGGTGATATCGATATTACCGAGTCTTTCCCGAAAAACATGTATCAGAAACTGTTGAAGGACATCCCGGGCCAGGTTTATACCCCGCCGCAGCTTGGCACTTACTACTATGCCTTTAATACCCAGAAGGGACCGACTGCCGACTCACGCGTGCGCCTGGCGCTCAGCATGACTATCGATCGTCGCCTGATGGCGGAGAAAGTTCTGGGTACCGGCGAAAAGCCCGCATGGCATTTTACGCCGGATGTAACGGCAGGGTTTGTGCCGGAACCTTCACCGTTTGAGCAAATGAGTCAGGAAGAGCTGAACGCGCAGGCGAAAACGCTGCTGCGTGCGGCGGGCTATGGTCCACAGAAACCACTTAAACTGACGTTGCTGTATAACACCTCTGAAAATCATCAGAAGATTGCTATTGCTGTCGCGTCTATGTGGAAGAAAAATCTCGGCGTTGACGTGAAACTGCAAAACCAGGAGTGGAAAACTTATATCGATAGCCGCAATACCGGCAATTTTGATGTGATCCGCGCCTCGTGGGTGGGCGATTACAATGAACCATCTACGTTCCTGTCGCTATTAACATCAACCCATACGGGCAATATCTCCCGCTTTAATAATCCGGCGTACGATAAAGTGTTGACCCAGGCAACCCTGGAGAATACGCAGAAAGCGCGCAATGCTGATTATAACGCCGCGGAGAACATTCTGATGGAACAGGCTCCCATTGCGCCGATTTATCAGTACACCAACGGGCGTTTAATTAAACCGTGGCTGAAAGGGTATCCGATTACTAACCCTGAAGATGTGGCTTATAGCCGCACAATGTATATTGTGAAGCACTGATATAGCTGGCCTGTTCGGGACGTTGCATTGGCGATTTCCCGAACAGGCAAGGCTGTGGGGAAGGTGAGTCATGAAAGCAATGGAAAAGGTATCACCCAATAGAATGGGTTACACTGTATAAATACGAATGTCGTGCGCCTGAAACGCCGTGGCATACTCTTTGCTGATATTTTCCTCGACGACAATTACATCGATATTGCTGCTTTCGGTAACGACATAACGGGCGACGGCCGGGATCTTTTCAGCCGTCAGCGCGACAATGGTTTCATTACACTGTTTGATCACCGCTTTTTTGAACTCACAATCCGCGTAATCAAATCCGGTTAAGCCGGATTCAGGCGACATCGCGCAGCCGCCAATAAATCCCTGATCGAATAAAATGCCCTGCACCTGCGAGATAGCGGTGGCACCCACGCACCCTCCAGAAGATCGTTGCACCGTGCCGCCCAGCATAATGACATCAAACAGTGGTTTTTTTAGTAAAACGGCGGCAATCTCCGGGGAATTTGTTACCACGGTTAACGCCAGCTCGGCGGGTAGGGCTTCAGCCATCGCCAGATTAGTACTGCCCGTGTCGATAAAAATGCAGCTTCCGGATTTGACCATCCGGGCGCATCTCTGCGCGATGTTGCTCTTTTTCGCCACATTAATACTCTTGCGCACGGTGATGTCTTCGGATTCAGGGAGTGCAATGACTGCGCCGCCATAGACTTTTTTACACACGCCATCTTTACTCAGTTCATGCAGATCGCGACGGATTGTATGTTCCGAAACGCCTAACCTACTGGCGAGTTCGGAACAGATGACTCTGCCGTTTTCCTGCAAGATCTGATAGATAAGCGCCTGGCGCTGTTCAGGGAATGCTGCGTAATCGAGCATCAATACTCCAGTGAAATAAACATCGAGCAATAACAAGCATAATTGTGCATTATGGTTCACGATGTCAACATCCCTTTAGGGAACCTATTGTTTGGATACAACAAGAAGAGGTTAGCTATGAAGGTTGCGCATATGGCGTTATGGACACGGGATCTTGAGCAACAAGCTCAATTCTGGGTCACGTTTTTTGACGCAAAAATCAACGAAAAATACTGCAGTAAAACCAATCCAGGATTTGAATCCTATTTTGTCAAAATTGGTGAGGATATCGCGATTGAGTTAATGACTAAGCCTGGACTGACAAACCATGCTCCCGACAATAACACCTCAGGCTGGGTGCATCTCGCCATTTCAGTTGGCGGCAGTGAAAACGTTGATGCCATGGCGATGCGTGCAAAAGAACAGGGGATATTAGTTTCTGACCCGCGCACCACCGGTGATGGCTATTACGAAGCGGTGATACGCGATCCTGACGGCAATTTGATTGAAATTGTGGCCTAAGGCTTCACGCCATCTCCAGTAGAAATGTTGTACCTGTTACCGACTATTGATGAGCATGATTCATAAGGTTGTCCTTCTTTTCACCTCTAATCACCCGCCTGTCGAGTCTCTATAATTTTTATAGTTTTCAGCATCCGGTGGCGCGTGCTGCCACCGTTTTGGAGAGTCTAAATGCAAAATCAACGGAATACCGTCTCCAGCGCCGGCGCGGAGATTATGAATCAACAATTTGATGGTAACAGCGTCTTTCCTCGCGGAGAGAAAAATGAAGCGTATGCGAAATATTTCACTGGCGACAGCTATCTGACCATGCTCTCCATGGAAGGCGTGGTCATTGGTAACGTAGCATTTGAGCCGGGCTGTCGTAACTTCTGGCATATCCATCATCAAGGGGGACAAATCTTGCTGGTGACCGGCGGCAGAGGCTGGTATCAGGCGTGGAATCAACCGGCGCGTGAACTGAAAACTGGTGATGTCGTACACATCCCGGCGGGAATGAAACACTGGCACGGCGCCGCGCGTGATAGCTGGTTTGCCCATATCGCTGTGGAAATCCCGGCCGCTGGCGCATCGAACGAGTGGCTTGAACCGGTAAACGACGCTGAGTACAACCTGCTCCCCTGAGCTGTGCGGGGCACGCGTTCTGCAGGTAAAGAATCCGATGCCCGAAGTGAATCAGTTTGACCTGATTATTGATACAGTCCCGTATCTACATGACCTGAATCCGTATATTCCAACGCTGGCGCTGGTACTGCTTTGTCATTGATATTGCCTCATTGAAATAAGTGCAGAAAAAAGACGCGGATATCCGCGCCTTTTCTTTTGTTAATGTGTCGATGGCGATGCTTCAGGATTATCCATATACAGCGTCTGGCTGGGGAACGCAAAGTCGGCGTCGTTTGCCTTGACTATCGAAATAATCTTTAAATAAACGTCCTGCTGTACCGCAAGCCATTTCTCCCACACTGTGGTTTTCGTGAAGCAATACACCATGATATTCAGCGATGAATCGGCGAATTCATTAAAATAAACCAGCAGGGTTTGTTTCTGGTCTATTCCCGGATGGTTTTGCAGCATTTCTCTGACCGACTCGACAACGGCACTGACTTTATCAGCATCTTCATATCGTAACCCGATCACCGTTTTGATGCGGCGATTCGTCATCCTTCCTGGGTTTTCTACGCTGATAGAGGAGAAAATCGAGTTTGGGACATATAACGGACGATGATCGAAGGTGTTTATTTTGGTCATTCGCCAGCCGATTTCCGTAACTGTACCTTCAATATTGCGGTCCGGGGAGCGGATCCAGTCGCCGATGCTAAAGGGTCTGTCGAAGTAGAGCATAATCCCTGAGAAAAAGTTGCTCAGAATGTCTTTGCCTGCCATACCTACAGCGATACCGCCGATGCCGCCGAAGGTTAACAGGCCGGATAAGCTCATTCCGAAATGTTCGCCATACAGCAAAATGATGGCAACCACGATGGTAATCTTGATGATTCGCGACAGGATCCTCGCGCTGGTGATATCTCTGCCTTTATTAATCTGCGTCTTTTCAAACTGATTAATTACCAGAAAAAGTTTGATGGTAAGGATCAGCGCAATCAACGAGGTGCAGATAAAGTCGACCACGCTGGAGGAGATAAATTTCAGGCTGTAATTTTCGATAACGTTATTAGCAATACTGCCTAACGTCCCGATGATAATGGCATAGACAAAAAATTGCGCGGCATGAAATATAAATCCTTTGCAGCGACGCTCTCCACGATGATACCAGACGCTCATCAGAACCAGCGCGGCACAGCAGCTGAGAATTACCGTCAAATTAAACGCATTATTTATAAACAGTTCAGCGATCATGATTCTTCCAACAGCTCCGTGGTAGTGAAATATCTTCTGATATCCTAATCCTCGAATATTTTACTCAGTTCTGGCGGTCAGATCATTAATCCATAGGGGAGATATATAATGCAATTAGCGCTATTTTCGGCGAAATAGCGCTGGTATCGACCCTGAAAGCGGTTTATGTAGCAGACAGTCAGTTGATGTCATGGTATTGTTAGCGCAAAGTAACAAGGTTTTCATCTGCAAAAGGACAGTACTATGATCATGGCTAAGCTGAAGACAGCGAAGGGACGGAAGTTTCTGTTGTGCCTGCTTGGGGTGTTTATTATCGCAGCGTCGGTCGTGACGCGAGCGACGATCGGTGGTGTGATTGAACAGTATGACATTCCGCTATCCGACTGGACCGCTTCAATGTACGCCATTCAATCGGCAATGATTTGTGTCTACAGCATGGTGTTTACGATTCTGTTGGCTATCCCGCTGGGAATCTATTTCCTCGGCGGCGAGGAGCAACACTAAGCGTTTGTTATGCCGGATGAGATCGCCATCCGGCATTGAGTTGTGTGGTTAATCGTCTTCTTCATCATCCAGTTCAACTGGTGTCTGATATTCATCCGGCTTGATGACCAGCAGGTCGCAGCGTAGGTGATCGATAACCTGTTCAGCGGTGTTACCAAGAAACGCGGCAGAAATACCGGTACGACCGACGGTACCCAGTACCACAATACCCGCCTGCAAGTGCTCGGCTAAATCAGGAATGACCTCTTCAGGCAATCCTTTTTCAACGTGCGTCACTTTCTCATCGATACTGAATTTCTGGCGCAACGCCTTCATGGCCAGCAGATGCTGTCCACGGATCGCGTCGTTATAAACGCTGGGGTCAAACTCAGGTAGTTCAATTGCGATATTGATTGGCGTAACAGGGTAGGCGCCAACCAGATGCACTTCAGTATGGTTAACCTGTTCTGCTAGTTGCAGCGTCTCTTTGACCAGTTTTTCATTGAGCGCGTTGTGATAAGGCTCTTCACTGGCGAGGTTCACCGCAACCAGCGCTTTACTCTCTTCAGGCCATGGCTGGTCTTTAACCATCCATACCGGGCTTGGACATTTGCGCAATAAATGCCAGTCGGTAGGCGTGAAAATTACGGCTTCGAGGCGGTCGTGTTGGTGTGCCATTTTGAGGACCAGGTCATGCTGAGCGCTAATGACTTCCTGGATGATGGCTTCAAAGGGACGGTTGTGCCATACCACTTTAATTTCAAGAGGGATCCCTGCTTCGATGTAGTATTTTGCTTGTTCACGGATCCATGCTGTTCGCTGGCTGATGACCCCCTGACGCATTGCCGTACGCTCATCGGGCGACAGCAGGGTAGTCATCTCGTAGGAAAAGTCATAGATTGGCAAAAAGGCTTTAATTTTGCCACCAATCCGTTGATGCAAATAAACAGCTCGCCGTAATGCTGGTTGATCGTCCTGGTTTGGATCGATGACGACCAGCATATTTTTATACATAGCCATACAGGGTCTCCTTACAACTGCCATCGCAGTTTGTAATTAAAAGAGTAACCCAATAATGTGGATTGAAACAGGGGAGAACCTCCTGCCAGATCAATAAATCGGGAAAATCTATAGATTTCGTTCACATCTCGCTAAAACTAAACGACTTTTCTCATTATTTGTGCCCCTTTGGGAACCCCTGGGGGCAACGCTGTCGGCATGCGGTTATTTAGCATACTGATCTGATCCTGGTTCATATCACCAATCCATTTTGAATAGACTTCGTAAACCATACGCGCATCTTCGTGTCCCATCTGACTGGCAATAAACGAAGGATTTGCCCCAGCGGAGAGTTCGCAGCAGGCATAAGTGTGTCGGGACTGATAGGCGTGCCGGTTTCATCTATGAGCGAGCCTGATGCCACGGCGCCATCCATAAGAAATCGATGCTTTACAAAAATAGCCGTTCTTTTTTGGAGTTAGATCTTGGGACAAAAACAAACCTGATTGCCTGCTGCTCAGTTTTCCCGTGCTTTCTGTGATGCATGCTGAATGTTCTCTATGAGGGTACTGCCACCCACGAGCCCCTGAAGGGTATTAATGCCGGATTTTATGGTGATGAAGGATGCTGCGGATACCTCAAGCGCCTTAGATTCAGTAAATAGATTTCAGTAAATAGATCGTATAACTCTTTGAACGTTGTTATCCGCTTCGTACAGCTAAACTTACTGAGTGCCTTTGTTTACATGGTTCAACAAAGTACGAGTCACGGAGGCTGTCTAAAGACTCACCGGGAGGCACCCGGCACCATACTCCATTAGCCCCGACTCCTCTGCTGAGGCTTTTTCATTCATATTGTATGTTTTCTGCTTATTTTTATTCCCAACTATTACTGTCACTCAGAGTGCCAGATATGAAAGAAATTATTTACAGCACTATGCTAATAAAGCATCGACCATTTCAGGATAACTGCGCTGGGCGGATTATTCACCTATGTCGCAATAGATAATATATCCATAATTATAATAAGTGTGATTTTAATGATTCATTTTTAATATAAAATATTTTTGTTGATATTTGTCAATATTCAATATTGTAGTGAGAGTATTAATAATGATGGCAATGCGTTAATAAATGAAATTTCTTGGTGCATGGAGGGAGTAATATGCTAGATAAAAAATCATGGGTGTATCCGGTATATAAAGTTGTTTATGACTCTTACAGGCGCGAAGTCGGAATGACAAATGAAGACTCGTTTATGGCACAAATACGCCCAATAGGTGTGAATGACTTATCAGTTCAGGAAAAGGGAAGGCCGGAAATTACAAATGGCAAAATGGAACTGATGGGCTGTGCAACTCTTCGGAATGATACAAATGAACCTCAAGTACTGACTTCAGGAGAGTTTGAGAAGGAAATTACTAGCTCATGGTCAACTACAGCCACAGACACAAGAACTTTTGGCGGGGAGTTAGAGTATAAGGCTTGCATAGGGCCAAGGTGGTTTCGTTCTGAAATTAGAGTGGAATTTCATCTTGAGTTTAGCCATTCTGAAGCAAAAACCCGGTCAGGTTCTGAGACACTGAGATATAAATTACCGGGACAATCTATTACTGTCCCGCCCCGAAGTGTTCGTTATATATCTTGTTATTTAGTCAAAGGGAATGCAGTGGGTGCAGTTGATTTATTAGTTAAAACTGAAGGTGCATACAGATCGAGTGGTGTTAACTGGAAAGGCGAAAAAATATCTAAAAATGGCTCGATTTATAATATTATTGATGAAATGAGCAAGGTTAGTGAATACCCAAAATTTAAATTAATACCGACTGAAAAGAAAGTTCAGTTTGTTGGTACTGCTCAATATACAATTGATGCTGCGTTTGAAGTATCAGTTCAGGTAACTGATACTCCACCGAATATGGGTGAGAGTAACGATGGTGTTCTGGAAGAATACCGTGTAATACCAGAAATCTTAGCTAGTTAGACGTGTCTTAACCAATTAAGCCTACCTGCGTGGTGGGCTTTTTCTTGTGCACAGAAAACCCCCAGCTAGGCTGGGGGTTCCGGAAAGCTTTCAGCTTTGGGCCAGTTATTAAAACCCCTTTTGATTTGTTAAAACACATTGCGGTCTGGCAACTGCAAATGTTTAACAAGAAATCAAAAGGGGGTCCCAATGGGGGACGAAAAGAGCTTAGCGCACACCCGATGGAACTGTAAATATCACATAGTTTTTGCGCCCAAATACCGAAGACAAGCATTCTACGGGGAGAAACGCAGGGCGATAGGCAGCATTTTAAGAAAGCTGTGTGAGTGGAAAAACGTGCGGATCCTGGAAGCGGAATGCTGTGCGGATCATATCCATATGCTTGTGGAAATCCCACCCAAAATGAGCGTATCCGGCTTTATGGGGTATCTGAAAGGGAAAAGCAGTCTGATGCTGTATGAACAGTTTGGGGATATGAAATTCAAGTACAGGAATAGAGAGTTCTGGTGCCGGGGATACTACGTAGATACGGTGGGTAAGAACACGGTGAAGATACAGGAATACATAAAGCACCAGCTTGCAGAAGATAAAATGGGTGAGCAGTTATCGATCGCTTATCCGGGTAGCCCGTTTACGGGCCGTAAGTAACGAAGTCTGATGCAAATGTCAGATCGTATGCGCCTGTTAGGGCGCGGCTGGTAACAGAGCCTTATAGGCGCATCCGAAAAACCTCCGGCTATGCCGGAGGATATTTATTCCGAAAATCCCTTAGTTAACCATCAACTTTCGAGCTTGATCGTTAAACCCAATCTGCGGGATTTTCAGAAAAGCCCGTAAAGTAAATTGAATCCATGGCTTTCGTAATTGATGAATTTCTAAATGGATGTTAAGTACGTTATGCCATTGGGATGGCCATAACAGATAGCTGAGAGGGATTGTTAGGGCAAATTTGGGTCTCAGGGGCAGGTTTTGGGGCAAAAAAATAGCCGCTATTGTCAGAACCCACTGTTCTGTATGTGTATGAAATACAGGTAAATCATTGAAACAGGAGAAAACCTCCTGCCAGATCAATAAATCGGGAAAATTTAGCGATTTGACAGAAGGATAACAGAAATGCTTGCGGAAAGATTACGCAACGTTACGCGTGTGGCCAGCAAGAACTGCCAGCGCGTCGCTATTCTCAATAGTTATGTATTTGCCTTTCACTGCCAGCATGCCGCTTTTCTGGAAACGACCCAACAGGCGGCTGATGGTTTCAACCGTCAGACCCAGGTAGTTACCGATGTCGCCGCGGGTCATGGTCAGACGGAACTCACGAGGTGAGAATCCGCGCTGGGCAAAGCGGCGAGACAAGTTGTAGATAAAGGCCGCCAGGCGCTCTTCTGCATTTTTCTTCGACAACAGCAGGATCATATCCTGGTCGCCTTTGATTTCGCCACTCATCAGACGCATCATCTGCTGACGCAGATTCGGCATTTTTCCGGACAGGTCATCAAGGGTTTCGAAAGGAATTTCGCAAACCATTGAGGTTTCCAGCGCCTGGGCAAAGCTCGGGTGATGTCCGCTGCCAATCGCGTCAAAACCGACCAGATCACCCGCCAGATGGAAGCCGGTAATTTGCTCATCGCCTTGTTCGGTAATGGTATAGCTTTTAATCGTTCCGGAGCGGATAGCGTAGAGTGATTTAAGTTCATCACCTGCTTTAAAGAGCGTTTGCCCCTTTTGGATAGGCTTTTTGCGCTCGATGATGTTATCGAGCTGGTCAAGCTCATGCTCGTTAAGTGTGAACGGGATGCAAAGCTGGCTGATGCTGCAATCCTGGCAATGGATAGCACAACCGCCAGACTGAATGCGCCGTATAATTCGCTTTTCCGGGATCATAGGTCTGCTCAAGCCGTAATTGATATTTGTCAATTTTAACATCTTTTTGGTGAGCACGTAAGCCTGAGCTACTCCCAATAGAGAATAATTCAGGTATAACCGGAATGAATGTTTGTATCTCCTTGATTAACCGCATTAAATTTGTGGTCACATTATGCGAAAGTGTGACGAATAAGGCATTAATTGCCTGGAATCTAGAGTAGCAAATAGCCTTCGTGACGCAATAACCACTCTTTTCGCTGCACGCCGCCAGCATATCCAGTCATGGTGCCGTTACGCCCAATGACGCGATGGCAGGGGACCACAATGCTTACCGGGTTGGCGCCATTGGCCGCACCGACGGCTCTTGCAGCACCGGGGCGCCCTAACTGTTCGGCCAGTTGACCATAGTGCATGACCTGCCCACACGGGATAGTGCGTAATGCTTGCCAGACTTCACGCTGGAAAGGCGTGCCAGCCGTTGCCGTTTCCAGCGTGTCAATAATGCTGAGATTCCCGGCAAAATACTCCGACAGTTTATCGCTTAATCCGCCTGGGTTTTTAGCTGTAATACGCTGATAACCTTCTGTGCGGTAATGAATATCCAGCAATTGTTCCATGCGATCGCGGTGCTGATCCCATTCCACCGCGCGCAGGCGAAATTGCTCATCACAAATAACCCACAGCGGGCCCAGCGGCGTGTCGATGGTATCTTCCAGTAAGTTCAGCATCCGTTTCTCTCATTACAGCGTTCAGGCGAGGTTACACATTATCACGCCAGCGACAGTCGCAGCTATACCCCTAAAAACGGATATCTGTATGTCGTGAGTAGATCTTTTCAGCGGAGCGAGCCGGGTGAATTATTGGAAATAATCGTAAACCGTTGTCGGTATAATAGTGCGCGGTTATGATAATGCTCGTCGTAATTCGCTGGAGGAAGAAACATGAACCTTGATGATGCTTCGCTGTTTCTGGATGCTATGGGGGATGTCCAACCGCTGAAGGGCTGCGCCGATGTACACTGGCAGCCAACGCGTAATATCCGCACTCCGGCGCGTATCGATACGCTTCAACTGGATAACTTTCTCACGACGGGGTTTCTCGATATTATCCCGTTGAACGAGCCGCTGGAGTTTCGTCGCGAAGGTTTACAGCACGGCGTGACTGACAAACTGCGAACCGGAAAATATCCGCAGCAGGCGAGCCTTAATCTCATCCGCCAGCCCGTAGAAACATGCCGCCAGATGCTATTCAGTTTTATTCTACAGGCACAGCAAGATGGATTACGTAACGTGCTGGTGATACACGGTAAGGGGCGTGACGATAACGCTCATGCCAATATTGTTCGCAGCTATGTGGCGCGCTGGCTGACAGAATTTGATGACGTCCAGGCCTACTGCGCCGCTTTGCCGCATCACGGCGGCAGCGGAGCATGCTATGTGGCATTACGTAAAACCGCGCAGGCAAAACAGGAAAACTGGGAGCGTCACGCTAAGCGCAGCCGCTGAGCAACGTATTTATCAGGCGGCCAATACTCTGTTCCTGCCTTCGTGCTTGGCTTTGTACAACGCGTCGTCCACGCGTTTGAATAATTCATCAATACTTTCGTTCGTTTCGTGCCGCGCAACGCCAATGCTGACGGTAAAGCGGGGAAGACCAGGGAGAGTAACCTTGGCTACCGTCGCGCGGATCACTTCTGCAAGATTGAGGGCGACATCCAGCGAGGTTCGCGGTAGCAGCAGCACAAATTCTTCACCACCCCAGCGAAAAATAAGATCGTCTTTTCGTGCACAGGATTCCAGTGTGCGGGCCAGAGCGCAAAGCACTTCATCGCCTTTTAAATGACCGAAGAGATCGTTAATGCTTTTAAAACGATCGGTGTCGATCAACAACAGACTGTAGTCCTGCGTCAATGATACCGCATGCGTCTGCTCCGGCTCGGTTACCTGATAAAAATGTCGGCGATTAAGTAATCCCGTTAAAGGGTCACGCAGAGCGGCATGCTCAAGCTCCTGTTCCAGCCGTTTTTGTTCGGTAATGTCATGAATAATGCACAACATGAGTTTATTACCGTAAATTTCAATCGGTCCGGCGTAGGTTTGCACATGACGTGAGGTGCCGTCAGCCAGTTTATGGACAAAGTGCAAAGGCTTATGGCCGCCGGGCAGATGGGCGATTTCATGCATTACCGGCAATATATGGCGGCCCAGCATGTTGATCTCCCAGGTATGTTTCTGGCACATCACATCAAGGTTGTAACCATAAAAATTCAGGGCACTGAGGTTTGCATCAACGATCAGGCCATCGCGGGACGGATCAATCAGTAACATTGGCGCGGAGTTGGTCTGGAAAAAACGCGCATAAAAGCCCTGTTTTTTTCGTTGATAAGTTGCTGAACGGCTGGCTTTCAGACCTTGCGCAGTAGGCGTTTCAATGCCTTCGAAAAGGATAACATCCCCCACGCCCGGCAGAGATTTAATGGACAGGCGGCTGGCCAACGCGATTTCCTCACCATCGCGGTAAACCGTGAGGATCTCAACAACGTGATGATGATTGCTCAAGTCACTGAGATACATGGTTAAATCATTTTGAGAATGCGTTGAGAATATGCCCTTGCGCAGTGGGGAAAAACAGAGATCCCGCATTAACTCACGTGCAACGATATTAGCGAACACCAGTTCTTCGGTTTGTGGCGAAACAATCCACACCGGAAAGGTTAACAAATCCAGTGAATGCAGCTCGGTTGTGCTCATCGATAATCCCGTTATCTTTATCTGCTGTGTTGCCCGTTTAATGGCGAATATTTTAGATATTACAGTCTCACAAAGTTATTGATTGTCGGTGAGACAAGGGTTGTACGACTGGCTTTTGTTTGATGCTGTTTTCTGATTGGATCAGTTCATGAATCTTATGCGCTGGCAGCGGTTTTGCAAACAGGAAACCTTGCAGCATGCTACACCCCATCTGGGTAAGAAGTATTTCCTGCTCCTGAGTTTCTATTCCTTCAGCCACCACGCGCATATTCATGGAGTGAGCTATGTCAATAATGGTAGACACAATTTTTGTATTTTTACTGTTCTCGCTAATATCTTTGACAAATATCCTGTCGATTTTTAATTCCCGTGCCGGCAGTGACTTCAACATCAATATATTTGAATAACCAGTGCCGAAATCATCAATAGAAACGGTGATTCCCAAAGCAGAGAAAGCATTCAGGATTTCAATACTGCGTTTTAAATTTTTAAGTGCAGTGCTCTCCGTGAGCTCCAGCGTGAGAGAGGCAGGTGAAAGTTGGTATTGCGCCAGGGCGTTGCAAACAACATCAATAATATCATGCTGTTCAAACTGGGCGGGAGAGAGGTTAACGGCGAGCGTCCATTCTGTATTCCCTTGTAATGTCCACTGATGCAACTGCAAACATGCCTGTTGGATAACCCATTTGCCGACGGGAATAATCAGGCCCGTTTCTTCCAGCGCAGGCAGAAATTCAGCCGGTAGCAGCATGCCGCGCTCCGGATGATGCCAGCGTAATAACGCTTCAAAACCAGTCAGGGAATGATCTCCGGCGGTATATTTAGGCTGATACCATAGCTCAAACTGGTTGCGTTCAAGCGCTTGTGAAAGTTCCTGTAGAAATGTCGGCGGCGTATCAGCGATAGCTTCCATCTGGGGACTATAAATAGCCCAGCCGTTTCTGCCCGCCTGTTTGACATGATACATCGCCATATCGGCCTTCACTTTTAGCTCATGTAGTGTCGAACCATGTTCGGGATAAATACTGCTCCCCGCACTTAACGAAACCCGAATCGTATGACCGAATAAGGTAAAGGGGTCACCGATCGCATCTGAAATTCGCGTAAGCAAGGCGGAGATAGCCTGCGGGTTGCAGTCTGGAACCAGCAAGATAAATTCATCTCCCCCCAGTCTTGCCAGCGTCATTGAATCATCAAGGCAACTGTAGATACGCTGTGTACTGGCAATCAGCAGTTGATCGCCGATGTGATGCCCCCAGGTATCGTTAACGACTTTAAAACGATCGAGGTCGATAAATACCAACGCGAAATGCTGTTGATGCAATTTGGAATGCCGCAGGCAGGCCTATAAGCGGGTATCTATTTGCGTTCGATTAGCAAGTCCGGTCAGCGCGTCGAAGTGGACCTGATGTTCAAGCTGGCAGTTCAACTGATGCAGGTTGTCAGCCAGTCGGGAAGTGCGCAGTTGTGAATCCACCATCGAGACGACCAGCATGATACCCAAAATAATTAGCGTGACGGCGCAGACCCAGACAGAGAGTTCCAGCGTACTTAGCCCATCGTGCGCAGTGTGTCCAAAATGGGTGAACGTTGCCGCTCCCATACCGGTGCAATGCATAGAAGCAATTGCCAGCGCCATAATAAGGGCTGCAATAAGTCGGTTAATCAGCACGCGACGGGTGTTTTGGCGTAAATGGAAGGCCAGCCATAAACCTACGCCAGACGCAACGACAGCAATAATTACAGAGAGCAAAATCAGCGAGCGATCCCATGAGATGGCCACATGTTCGATAATGGCATACATGCCAACATAGTGCATCGTGACAACGCCAGCGCTCAGTATGCTGGTGGCAATGACCAGTCGTTTTGTTGATAGCGTATTACCGGAAATAGCGATATTGATGGCGAGGGTTGCAGAAATGAGCGCAATAAAGAACGAAAACGCGGTGAGTGATAGGTGATAATTGATCGGCATAGTCATTTTCATGGCCAGCATACCGATAAATGCATCGACCAGATCCCCATACCCAGCGTAGCGCCGCCAGATAGCCGCCAGAAGGTAGATTCACGTTTGCTGGAGATTGCTACCTTACCCGCGCTGTCGAGGGCAATAAAGGAGGCAATAAATGCGACAACAAAGGAAATCCCAATCAATACAGGGTCCCACGACACGTGCAACATCTTACTACCTATCGAAAAAAAGCCGTGATGATAAATCTAGCAGGTTTTGTCCAGTTAACCTGATAAAACCAGGAATGTTCTTGTGTTTTTGCAATGAGTATTAGAGCGAAGGGCAAGATATTGAAAATGACAAGCCATTACTTATATAAACATTCATAAAAATTATGTTTCTGTGTGTTTTATGCTCGTCACGTGCTCGCCATCACAATAATCTGATGGTGGGGAACATTACAGCCATTGGCGGGATAAAGTGCTGACCTATTATGAATGACTAGTGTAATTTATTGACTTAAGTAAAAGGTCTTCTGGCTCTCATTGAAAGTTCAGCTTTCGTCACAGAGCAATGGAAATCTGTATTGCAGATGCTATAAAAATAACATCTACGTTATTTCTTGGTGCACAGGGTTAAAATGTTAAATGATATTAGCGTCAGAACCTTTATTATTTTATTTCTGCTCATTACGGCGGTTGCGCTCAATGTTGTTGAAATGATTTTTTCGGCTACCCCAGAAATTATTATTGGTACTAATGCGGTAAGCATTATTTCTATATTATGTTTGTGGTGGTACATGACGAAATATCTGGTCATGCCGATTAATACGGTCAAAAGAAGCATTGAAGAGGTAACATCCGGGAATCTGGCAATCAGTATTCCCGAGTTTGGTAATAACTGTGCGGGTAGACTAATTCCTGGCATCAATAGCTTATCAAGTAATATTTCAGCACTCGTTAATGAGATCAGAACATCCTCGCAAACGGCGATGACGCTTTCTGAACAGCTGGCGGAACGCAGCGCCGAGCTTTCAGTGAAAACAGAACAGCAATCCGGAGCATTAATGCAGACGGCTGCCAACATGGATGAAATAGCGGTTAATACGCGGAATAATGCTGATAACACGCAAATAGCCAGCGCCCAGGCAACAATTGCCACGCAATGCGCCCGTCAGGGTGGCGAATTAATGGTGCAGGTTGCGACAAATATGCGTTCAATCACCGAATGCGCACAGCAAATGACAGAAATTATTACGCTGATAGATGGTATTGCATTCCAGACAAATATTCTGGCATTGAATGCTGCTGTGGAAGCTGCAAGGGCCGGTGAACATGGCAAAGGTTTTTCTGTGGTGGCCGGTGAGGTAAGAATGCTTGCACACCGCAGTGCAGATGCCGCTAAGAATATTAAGCAACTGATTGCCCAAACCCATCAAAATGTTCAGCAAGGCGCTGCTATTGTGCGTGAAGCTGAAAAAAACATGCATGATATTGTCGGGGGGGCAGGGCAATTAAACCAACTGATGGGCGAGATATTAACCACTACGCAGGAGCAGGAGAAAGGGATTATCAGAATTACCCATGCTCTGGCCGAACTGGAGAACGTCACTCAAAGTAATGCCATTATGGTTGATGAGCTTTCTGACTCCTCAGGTATCCTGAAAAACCAGGTGATTGACCTTCAATCGCGAACGCATAAATTTCGCTTAAGTCATACGCTTGAATCAGAGAGACGCCAGCGGGCCTGAGAGGGGCATCTCGTAACCAGCGCCGCATTCGTCGGCGCTTTTCTTATTATCAGATACTTTTTATGAATCATTTCAGCACAATGGGACAATGAGATATTGCTTAACATATTCTGACAGCTAGACTAACGAAAAAAGCTGAATGTTTGTGGAGGCGCTGTGGAAGCCATTAAGGGAACGGATGTTAATGTGCCGGATGCCGTGTTTGCCTGGCTGTTGGATGGCCGTGGTGGGGTGAAGCCACTGGAAGATAACGATGTTATCGACAGTCAACATCCCTGCTGGCTGCATCTTAATTATACCCATCCTGAAAGCGCGCAATGGCTGGCGACAACGCCTTTACTTCCCAATAACGTGCGTGATGCGCTGGCGGGTGAAAGCACGCGCCCACGCGTAAGCCGGGTAGGGGAAGGTACGTTGATTACGCTGCGCTGTATTAACGGCAGCACCGACGAGCGACCTGACCAACTGGTTGCGATGCGCTTATATATGGATGAACGTCTGATTGTCTCAACGCGTCAGCGTAAAGTCTTGGCGCTGGATGATGTGGTCAGCGATCTCCAGGAAGGCACGGGAGCGGCTGATTGTGGTAGTTGGCTGGTGGATGTTTGCGATGCACTAACCGATCATGCCAGTGAGTTTATCGAACAACTGCACGATAAGATTATCGATCTGGAAGATAACCTGCTTGATCAGCAGATTCCGCCGCGTGGTTTCCTGGCATTGCTGCGTAAGCAGTTAATTGTGATGCGCCGCTATATGGCGCCTCAGCGCGATGTCTATTCCCGGCTGGCGAGCGAACGTTTTTCCTGGATGACCGACGACCATCGGCGGCGGATGCAGGATATCGCTGACAGGCTAGGGAGAGGGCTGGATGAAATAGATGCTTGTATTGCCAGGACCGGTATTATGGCGGATGAAATTGCGCAGGTTATGCAGGAGTCTCTGGCTCGCCGAACGTATACAATGTCATTGATGGCAATGGTTTTTCTTCCCAGCACATTTTTAACCGGGCTGTTTGGCGTTAACCTCGGCGGTATCCCTGGCGGTGGCTGGCAGTTTGGCTTCTCACTTTTTTGTATTCTGTTAGTGGTCCTGATTGGTGGTGTTACTTTATGGTTGCATCGTAGTAAATGGTTGTAACAACAACGTTTTTTAGTGACTTTTGCGCATGAAAACGTCCTGGTTTTTGAGCGAAGTCAATAAACCATCTACCTATTCGGGGCAATATCTCTCTCGCAGGTGAATGCAACGTCAAGCGATGGGCGTTGCGCTCCATATTGTCTTACTTCCTTTTTTGAATTACTGCATAGCACAATTGATTCGTACGACGCCGACTTAGATTAGTCGGCTTTTTTTTGCCTGCAGGAAATCAGCGTCTACCCTAAAAGAGCCAACCTGAATAACTGGAGGGGTATATGAACTGTCTGATTGCAACGCCGCACACTGATTCGCTACCGACCGACCCGGTTCCCATTCCCGATCCCATACCTCGTCCGCAGCCAATGCCGGATCCGCCACCGGATGAAGAGCCGATTAAATTGTCGCATCGCGGGCGCAGATCTGCGAGGATACGCGCCTGCTGATTGTGAGTTTTTACCGCGAGATTAAATTGTGACCGCTTTTTCAACCCTGAATGTTTTACCTGCTGCCCAACTCGAGAATCTTAACGAGCTGGGTTATCTTGAAATGACGCCTGTTCAGGCTGCTGCGTTACCGGCAATTCTGGCGGGGAAAGATGTTCGCGTGCAGGCTAAAACCGGCAGTGGCAAAACGGCGGTTTTTGGTCTTGGATTATTACAGCATGTTGATGTCGCGCTGTTTCAGACGCAGTCCCTGGTGCTGTGCCCAACGCGCGAGCTTGCTGACCAGGTGGCGGGTGAGCTGCGTCGCTTAGCGCGCTTTCTGCCTAACACCAAGATCTTAACGTTGTGCGGTGGGCAGCCCTTTGGCGCACAACGTGACTCCCTGCAGCATGCGCCACATATTATTGTCGCCACACCGGGGCGTTTACTCGACCATCTGCAAAAAGGCACTGTTTCTCTGGATGCCCTGAATACGCTGGTGATGGATGAAGCCGATCGCATGCTGGATATGGGCTTTAGCGATGCGATTGATGATGTCATTCGCTTTGCGCCAGCTTCGCGTCAGACCTTACTGTTTTCTGCGACCTGGCCGGAAGCCATTGCCGCCATTAGTGGCCGGGTGCAACAAAATCCATTAACGATCGAAATTGATACCGTTGACGCGCTGCCGGCGATTGAGCAGCAGTTTTTCGAAACTTCCAGCCACGGCAAAATTGCGCTGCTGCAAAAATTGCTCAGTCAGCATCAACCTGCATCATGCGTAGTTTTTTGTAATACCAAAAAAGATTGTCAGGCCGTGTGTGACGCGCTGAATGCGGCGGGGCAAAGCGCTCTCTCACTGCATGGCGATCTTGAGCAGCGCGATCGCGATCAGACGCTGGTCCGTTTTGCCAACGGTAGCGTGCGCATTCTGGTTGCTACCGATGTGGCCGCGCGTGGTCTGGATATTAAATCACTTGAGCTGGTGGTTAACTTCGAACTGGCGTGGGATCCGGAAGTCCACGTCCATCGTATCGGACGTACCGCGCGTGCCGGCAACAGTGGTCTGGCGATTAGCTTCTGTGCACCGGAAGAAGCGCAGCGGGCCAATATTCTTTCTGAAATGCTGCAACTGAAGCTGAACTGGCTGCCAGCTCCCGCTAACGGCCCAGTCCTGCCGCTGGAAGCTGAGATGGCGACGTTATGCATTGATGGCGGTAAAAAGGCTAAAATGCGTCCCGGCGATGTTCTCGGTGCGCTGACCGGTGATATTGGTCTGGAAGGCGCAGATATCGGCAAAATTGCCGTTCATCCGGCGCATGTCTATGTCGCGGTTCGCCAGACTGTAGCGCATAAGGCATGGAAGCAATTGCAAAACGGTAAGATAAAAGGCAAGACTTGCCGGGTTCGGTTATTGAAATAACCACTCGTCGGAGCGCCTGATGGCGCTCCGCTTATCCGGTACTATCGACTTACTTCACTTCCACGACGTCCAGGCGCAGCTCATCCAGTTGAGCATCATCTTCTTCTGGCTGCCAGCCCGCAGGCTGCAGCGGGATCTCTTCACGATCGAACGCTAAATCACCGCCGTCCACAACCTCTGAACCGTGCCTGATACCTTTAAAATCGAACAGATTGATATCGCTAAGATGTGAAGGTACAACGTTCTGCATTGCGCTGAACATGGTTTCAATACGCCCTGGATAGCGTTTGTCCCAGTCGCGCAGCATATCGGCAATGACCTGACGCTGCAGGTTAGGCTGTGAGCCGCACAGATTACATGGAATAATCGGGAAACCTTTCGCTTCGGAGAAACGCTCGATATCTTTCTCACGGCAGTAAGCCAGCGGACGGATAACGATATGTTTACCGTCATCGCTCATCAGCTTCGGCGGCATACCTTTCATCTTCCCGCCGTAGAACATGTTTAAGAACAGCGTTTGCAGGATGTCGTCGCGATGGTGACCGAGCGCAATCTTGGTGGCGCCTAACTCAGTTGCCGTGCGGTACAGAATGCCGCGACGCAGGCGAGAGCAGAGCGAGCAGGTCGTTTTACCTTCAGGGATTTTATCTTTGACGATCCCGTAGGTATTTTCTTCGACAATCTTATACTCCACGCCCAGTTGTTCCAGATATTCCGGCAGAATATGCTCCGGGAAGCCAGGTTGTTTCTGATCGAGGTTAACCGCAACTAAGGAAAAACTGATCGGGGCGCTTTGCTGCAAATTACGCAGGATCTCCAGCATGGTATAGCTGTCTTTCCCCCCGGAAAGGCACACCATAATGCGATCGCCGTCTTCGATCATATTGAAGTCGGCAATCGCTTCGCCCACGTTACGGCGCAGACGTTTTTGCAATTTGTTCAGGTTGTATTGTTCTTTCTTGCTAATATCTTGATTTTGCGACATTTAATAGAGGCTCAATTCATAGTGTGGCATCAGAAGAGTATGCATCACGCCGGATAGTCCGGCAAAAGAAGTCTGATATAAAAACTGTGGCGTGTATGGTACGGATAAGCGGGAAAAATGTCAGCACATTTAGGACAGGAATCGTGGGGTATAAGAGGTAGAAACAAAAAGCCCGCAGCGATGTGCGGGCCAGACAGCTTAGCGGACTACCAGTACCGAACACTCCGCATGACGAACCACGGCTGCGGCGTTAGACCCCAGCAGGTAGGTGGTGATGTCAGGGCGATGTGAGGCAATAATGACCATATCAGCCGGTAATTTTTTGGCCATCTCCAGAATCTTATCTTTTGGCGCACCTTCTGTGACATGAACGTGCACTCTGTCCGTTGGGATATTGAACTTCTTGATAATCTCTTCCAGTTGAGATTTTGCTTCGGCTTTCAGATCTTCCATGGCCGGTAACTCTGCCGAGTAGGCCAATCCCAGGGAAGCATAATAGGGCAGTGACGGAATTACGGTCAAAAAATGAACCTGTGCATCGTCAATTTTTGCCTCTGCTTCAACATGGGCTATAACACGTTGAGTTAATTCTGAGTCTGAAATATCGATGGGTACAAGAATCGTTCTGTTCATAAAACCTCCTGTTTAAGTATCCACCCAAAGCTTACCGCGTAATGGCACTTTATGTACAATGACAAAGATCACATTTTGGCATCACTTTATTTTTATTTCAGGAAACTTTCCTTTTATTACTCCATCGTAAAATCGACCTTTAGAAACGACGCTTAGGAAATCACGAAAAATACGAGCAGGGACATGCTGATATTGCAGAGTAGACAACTGGTGAAAGCGAATTTCTAGCGTGCGGGAGGATTCGTCATAGCCGACGGATGCAATACGGGATGATTTTACAGGATGATGATTCATTGCAGGTATCCTCTACTACAGGTCTTAATGCAAGATATCATCTATCAGAGATGTGTTTTAGCGCAACAGATATAATGTTTTGATCTGGATAAAACAGAATTGTTAGAACATAAAGAGAGCCCGCTGTTGCCAGCGGGCTGACGGATTAGAATTGGTAAACCATACCCAGTGCTACTACGTCATCGGTAGAGATGTCGTTTTGGCTGTAGAAGTTTTTATCTTCATCCAGCAGGTTGATTTTGTAATCAACGTAGGTGGAGAAGTTTTTGTTGAAGTAGTAAGTAGCGCCAACGGATGCGTATTTCACCAGATCCTGGTCGCCATCAGATCCGTTTACACCCAGATCCTTACCTTTAGACATCAGGAAAGAAACTTCCGGACGCAGACCGAAGTCGAACTGGTATTGCGCAGTCACTTCAAAGTTCTGAGTTTTGTTGGCAATCGTATTATCACTACCGTTTGAGCCACCATAAGGGGTCATGTTGCGGGTTTCGGAGTACATGGTTGCCAGGTAGATGTTGTTCGCGTCGTATTTCAGACCGACTGTCCACGCGTCAGCTTTATCACCGCCCGCGGTAGAATCGTTAACCTGCTCGTTAGTACGGTCAGAAGAGGTGTATGCTGCACCGAAGCTTACACCCATACCCAAATCGTAGGTCGAGGAGATACCGAAGCCGTCACCGTTGGAGTTCTTCATGTTACGATCGTCGCCACCGTTATTGGTGCCTTCCTGCTCTGGTGACTGATTTTCGTTCGCGCCCTGATACTGCAACGCCACGTTCAGACCGTCAACCAGACCAAAGAAGTCGGTATTACGGTAGGTCGCCACGCCGTTCGCGCGACCGGTCATGAAGTTGTCTGCTTTGGTGTAAGAGTCGCCACCGAATTCCGGCAGCATATCGGTCCAGCCTTCAACGTCGTACATTACGCCGTAGTTACGGCCGTAGTCGAATGAGCCGTAGTCGCCGACTTTAATACCTGCGAATGCCAGACGAGTCCAGGAGTCGCCTTTATCACCTTCGGTGCCGTTAGCCTGAACCTGATATTCCCACTGGCCGTAACCGGTGATCATATCGTTAACCTGAGTTTCGCCTTTGAAGCCCATACGCATATAAGTCTGATCGCCATCACTGTTAGCGTCATCAGAGAAATAATGCAGGCCGTCTACTTTGCCATAGAGATCTAATTTGTTGCCGTCTTTATTATAAACTTCAGCAGCGTGAGCAGCGCCTGCAGCCAGCAGGGCAGGAATTACGAGAGCCAGTACTTTTCTGTTCATTGAAATAATCCTTTAGTTTTTTTATTAACCTGTGACTACCCATGTAGGGAGTAAAAGCATGCTAAAGGAGAAGTTCCGTAAAGGGATAAATATGAATTGTTACGCCTTAAGTAAAACCTTAAAGAAATAATTCTACGGAAATGATGATAATTGTGGTGAATGTATGGATGGTAAATATATAAAATAAAAATTATACAAGTGAAGTGTGTTGGGCTATTCTGCGCGTGTTATATGCCTTTATTGTCACGTTTTATTTTTCGTTGACGTATTGATAGCTATTATTAATTAGCCAGCGAATAAATTGACAAGCCCGAACAACTGTTCGGGCTTTTTTTTGGGTTCCAGGTTAATACTGAGATAAACGCATTACTCGGTACCGCTCTTTTCCGCTTTTCCAGCCAACTGCGCAAGGAAGTCGTAGCGTTTTTGCAGATCGGCTGCGGCGTCTTTCCAGAGCTGTTCTGCGACTTCTGGCTGTTGGGCATTCAGGCGACGGAAGCGCTGCTCGTTAAGCAATGTTTCGGCCAGGGCGTCTGACGGTGGCCGAGAGTCCAGCGCCAGCGGCAGCTTACCTTCATCTGCTCGACGCGGATCAAAGCGGTACAGCGGCCAGAACCCGGTTGCCGTGAGCTGACGCATCTGATCATGGCTTAGTGCGAGATCGTAACCATGCTCTTCACATGGGCTATAGGCGATAATCAGCGACGGACCTGGATAGGCCTCCGCTTCCTGGATAGCTTTCACCGTCTGGTTCAACTGCGCGCCCAGAGAGATTTGTGCAACATACACGTGCCCGTACATCATCATACTGACGCCAAGATCTTTGCGAGCTTTGCGCTTGCCATGTTCACCAAATTTAGTGACGGCCCCGAGCGGCGTAGCTTTCGACGCTTGTCCGCCTGTATTGGAGTAACACTGGGTATCCAGTACCAGAATATTGACGTTCTCGGTCAGGCTCAGGACGTGATCCAGGCCACCAAAACCAATATCGTAAGCCCAGCCATCACCGCCAATCAGCCAGATAGATTTCTCGACCAGCGCGTCGGCATCGGTTAACAACTGCTGTGCGCCTTCGACATCTTTCAGGTGCTGGCGCAGTGCTGCAACTTGCTCACGGCGCACCTCTGGCGTAGCTTCAGCGTGCAGGGCGTCATTCAGTTCAGCCGGAATGTTATCAGCAAACTGTTCCACTAAACGCATGACGCGTACACGGTGCTGATCCACCGTCAGGCGGAAGCCCAGCCCAAACTCGGCGTTATCCTCAAACAGGGAGTTTGCCCACGCAGGCCCGCGACCATTGGCGTCGGTGGTATAAGGCGTTGAGGGCAGGTTACCGCCATAAATTGATGAACAGCCGGTCGCATTGGCGATCAGCATGCGGTCGCCGTACAACTGCGTAAGCAATTTGATATACGGCGTTTCACCACAGCCAGAGCAGGCCCCAGAGTACTCAAACAGCGGTGTTATCAACTGCGAGGTACGAATATCAATGCGTTCCAGTTTAGTGCGATCGATTTCCGGCAGATTGAGGAAGTAGTCATAGTTAACTTTTTCTTCTTCCACGTGCTCAAGGCGCGACATCATATTGATGGCCTTGATCTCCGGGTTTTGGCGATCTTTCGCCGGGCATACTTCGACGCACAGATTACACCCGGTGCAATCCTCTGGCGCAACCTGCAGGACATATTTCTGACCGCGCATATCGCGTGATTTCACATCCAGAGAATGCAGGCTGGCAGGGGCATTTTCCATCGCTTCTGGTGAAACCACTTTGGCGCGGATAGCCGAGTGCGGGCAGGCGGCTACGCAGTGGTTGCACTGGGTACACAGCTCTTCTTTCCAGATGGGGATCTCTTCAGCGATATTGCGTTTTTCCCAACGCGTGGTGCCCATCGGCCAGGTGCCGTCTGGCGGCAGCGCTGAAACGGGGAGGGCATCGCCCAGACCGGCGAGCATTGCCGCGGTGACGGTTTTCACGAAATCAGGTGCGGCATCAGAAACCACCGGTGGGCGATTAGCGCTATGTGAGTCAACCGGCTGAAGCGCCACTTCGGCAACGGATTCACGCGCCAGGGCCAGCGCCTGCCAGTTACGTTCAACCAGATCCTGCCCTTTACTGCTATAGCTTTTCGCAATCGCACCCTGCAATTCAGCCAGAGCGCTGTCGCCTGGTAAGATTTGCGTCAGATGGAAGAACGCCATCTGCATAACGGTGTTAATACGTGCAGCCAGACCACACTCGCGGGCGATTTTGGCCGCATTAATCACGTAGAAACGCGCTTTCTTCTGATTCAGAACAGCCTGAACTTCCTGCGGCAGACGTGTCCAGACTTCATCCACACTGTACGGGGTATTAAGCAGGAATATACCGCCAGGTTTCAGGCGCTCAGCCATCTGATACTTATCGATAAATTGCAACTGGTGACAACCAACAAAATCGGCTTGCGACACCAGATACGCTGAGCGAATAGGTTGTTCACTAACGCGCAGGTGAGAAACCGTCAGACCGCCTGCTTTTTTCGAGTCATAGACGAAATAACCCTGCGCATACCACGGCGTAGAGTTACCGATAATCTTGATGTTGTTTTTGGTGGCCGACACGCTACCGTCACTGCCCAGCCCGTAAAACAGTGCCTCGAGCTTCGCGGTACCGGGCAGGGTGTTTTCCGGTAACGGTAGCGACAAGTTGGTGACATCATCATAGATACCGACCGTAAAGCGAGATTTCGGCTTCGCGCTACTCAGTTCATTAAAGACCGCCATGACGCAGTCCGGGCCAAACTCTTTGGAAGAAAGGCCATAACGCCCGCCAATCACGCGCGGCAGCGTTTCTCGTTCGCCGCAGTTAAAGGCTTCCGCCAGCGCGGTCATTACATCCAGATACAACGGTTCAGCTTGCGCGCCGGGCTCTTTGGTGCGATCCAGGACGGCGATGCTCCGTACCGTTTCCGGCAGGGCGCGCAGTAAATGTTTGGCAGAGAATGGGCGGAACAGACGCACTTTCAGAACGCCTACTTTCTCGCCGCGTGCCAGCAGCTCTTCGACGACTTCTTCACTGGTTCCAATCGCCGAGCCCATCAAAATAATGACGCGTTCTGCCTGCGGGTGACCGTAGTATTCAAATGGCTGGTACTGACGGCCCGTCGCAGCAGAGAAATCGTTCATCGCCTGTTCTACGTGATCGTAAACCGCGTTGTACCACGGGTTTGTTGCTTCGCGTGACTGGAAGTAGGTGTCCGGGTTCGCAGACGTACCGCGAATAACCGGATGCTCCGGGTTGAGCGCGCGCGCGCGATGAGCATCGATTTCTGCCTGCGGCATCAGCCCGAGGATTGTGTCATCGGCCAGCGGCACTATTTTATTAATTTCATGCGATGTGCGAAAACCATCAAAGAAATGAATAAACGGGACCCGGCTTTTCAGGGTGGCCATTTGCGAAATTAGCGCAAAGTCCTGAGCTTCCTGAACGCTGCTGGCGCACAGCATTGCGCATCCCGTCTGGCGCACCGCCATCACGTCGGAATGATCGCCAAAGATGGATAATGCGTGAGTGGCAATCGTACGCGCCGCAACGTGCAGCACAAACGGAGTCAACTGACCGGCCAGTTTGTACAGCGTCGGGATCATCAGCAACAGGCCCTGCGATGAAGTAAACGACGTAGAGAGCGCACCGGTCTGCAACGCGCCGTGAACGGTCGCTATCGCACCGCCTTCCGACTGCATTTCTACGACACGAGGGGTATCCCCCCACACGTTTTTAAGCCCGTTCCCGGCCCAGGCATCCGCCTGTTCCGCCATCGTCGAACTGGGCGTAATCGGGTAGATGGCGATAACCTCGCTGGTACGAAATGCGACCGAAGCAACCGCACCATTACCGTCAATTGTGATCATACTGACACCCTTACATTGCGCAAAAAAAGGGACACGCGTAACAGCGGCGAATCCTGTAGTTATCCTTTTAGTTTAGCAAAAGCGCTAAAGACAGATTTTCGCTTTTGTGTCCCTCGAATAAACAGAATGAATGGTTTGATCAAAGGAGCAGCCAAAAAATTGCCAGAAAATGTAAACAGTGCGCATAAATGCGCATATTGCCTCTCGACGGCGGTGTTTCCGCTGCCTATTATTTATGGCTGTGTCGTTTGGTTAATATTCAGAGGGGAGTAAGATGCGCGCAGCGTTTTGGGTAGGGTGTGCCGCGTTATTATTATCGGCTTGTAGTAGTGAACCTGTTCAGCAGGCAACCGCCGCGCATGTCGCACCGGGGATGAAGGCCGCAATGTCCAGTTCTGGAGAAGCTAATTGCGCCATGATTGGTGGTTCGCTCTCCGTTGCCCGTCAGCTGGATGGTTCAGCTATCGGAATGTGTGCGTTACCCAACGGCAAACGCTGTAGTGAGCAGTCGCTTGCCGCCGGAAGCTGTGGCAACTATTAAGCCACCGCGTTTCCTACATTAAATCCGCGAGTTTATACGTCAGCGTTTGTTCTGCTGTCGCCAGTGTTAACTGGTCAGCAGTCAGATCGACCTGTGCGCCTTGCTTAAACATGTCGCTGACGATCCCGTCGAGCGCGTTAAGCTGTGGATCGGCGCACATCATGCGGGTCATCGCCATATCTTTAACCTTCAACTCGCCGTCGGACAGTTTGCCCTGACCGTGGAATTGATTACACATCTTTCCCGATACCGTCATGTTTTCGCCAAAACTCAATTCGGGTGGGTTATTGGCGACGGTGACGGCTTTACCATTCACGCTTTGCAAAACGAAGCGGTGATGCTGCAACTGTTCGTGATTGACGGAAACTTTTCCATTGCTCACACAGCCAGCCATCAGCATGCTGAGCGCAATCAACGTGACAACTTTTTTCATTCAATTTCTCTACGTTTGTGACGGGAATACATTCAATATAATAATGATACTGAAGATTTTAGCATCGGTGATTATCTGAAAATACCCCCCTGAATCCAGGGGAGCACAGGGATTAGAAGAGGGCGTTTGGACAGGTTTCGCCTTTGGAGATCTGTGCCAGATTTTGCAGCGTGGTCTCAGAAATGCTGGTCAATGCTTCGGCAGTCAGGAACGCCTGGTGACCGGTGAACAGCACGTTATGACAGGCCGACAGGCGGCGGAACACATCATCCTGAATCACGTCATTGGATTTATCTTCAAAGAACAGGTCGCGTTCGTTTTCATACACGTCCATACCCAGAGAACCAATTTTCTGGTTTTTCAGCGCATCGATAGCGGCTTGTGAATCGATCAATGCCCCGCGGCTGGTGTTAATAACCATCACGCCATTTTTCATTTGCTCAAAGGCTTCGTGATTGAGCAGGTGATAATTCTCCGGCGTTAACGGACAGTGCAGGGAGATGACATCGGACTCCGCGAACAGCGTTTTAAGATCGACATATTCAACGCCTAACTCCAGTGCGGCAGCGCTTGGGTAGGGATCAAACGCCAGCAGGCGCATCCCAAAACCTTTCAGGATCCGCAGTGCCGCAATCCCAATCTTACCGGTACCGATCACCCCAGCCGTTTTGCCATACATGGTAAAGCCGGTCAGCCCCTCAAGAGAGAAGTTGGCATCACGAGTACGCTGATAGGCGCGGTGAATACGGCGATTCAACGTCATCATCATGCCAATCGCATGTTCAGCGACGGCTTCGGGTGAATAGGCTGGCACACGGACGACCTGCAGGCCGAGCTCTTTTGCCGCGTCGAGATCGACGTTATTGAAGCCGGCGCAACGCAGCGCAATATATTTCACGCCATGCTTTTTCAGCTCTTCCAGAACCGGGCGGCTGCCATCGTCGTTAACGAAAATACAGACGGCTTCACAGCCATGGGCTGTTTTGGCTGTTTTCTCCGTCAGCAGAAAGTCAAAGAATTCAAGTTCAAAACCAAAAGCCTCGTTAACCTGCTGCAGATACTTCTTGTCGTACTGTTTTGTACTATAGATGGCGAGTTTCATAAGACTTTCTCCAGTGATTTTGACGTCACATTAATCCAATTCAAATTATTTTACAAAATCTAAAAAGTTATTGATAGCCATAGGCGTAATGAATAATTTCAGCGCATCTGTTGTTAGTGTGGGCAGGTTACTCAATTTCAACAACTGGATATTTTTCCGTCCAACTCAATACCCGTAATCGATGCAGGTAAAAAGCCAGCCGAATCACATCCAGACAGCTACGCTTATACAGGTAGCAAATATCGGGAGGGGTCATGTTAACTCACTCTGAAGCAAAGCGATGGGCCACCTTAATGCTTAAGGCGGCATTATGTGATGGTATGAAACCTGAGGAGATTTCCCGGCAGGTACATCTGGTCTGCGATCATCATGGTAGGGAGTGCCTCGAAGAGCTCATTGAGGAAATTCTGATAGAAGCTGGTCGTTTAGGACCTAAACATAGCGATGGAGAACTGAGGCCTCATTGAGTCTGAGTTCTTTATATTCCCGACGGCACGTGTAACAGCGTGCCATATAAAACAATGCACTATCTTATTGAATTAATTATTATTTTATTGATTCCCGTTGATTAATAAATAGTGCATATACTTCATGGGAATTTATTCTTAATGTGGGCATATCCTGTTAAACATGCCACAATACTGGCCTAAACCGGCTTAAATTTTCGCTAAATCAGGATATTAACTACCCATGAAGGGTAAATATAAAGCCGCTCTGGCACTTCTCTTATTATTGATTCTCGTGCCGCTGACGTTGGTGATGACGCTTGGCCTGTGGGTTCCTACGCTGGTGGGCGTCTGGTTACCTGTTGGCACGCGCGGATGAGAGCCCACGGCTGACACGGCATGGGCTACATATCCCGGAACTCCGCTATCTGGTCGATGATTGCCCGCTAGCGCGCATTACTCAGGCCGATCTTTCCCATCCCAGCCGCTGGTTGCTTAATGTCGGGACAATTGAGCTGGATTCCGCTTGCCTGGCTAAATTACCGCAGACAGAAGCGTCTCCGGCAGCGCCCAAAACGCTGGCTGAATGGCAATCGATGCTGCCCAATACCTGGATTAACATCGACAAAGTTATTCTCTCCCCCTGGCAGGAGTGGCAGGGAAAACTGTCTCTCTCGCTAACGCCATCGACCCAGCAACTGCGCTACCAGGGTGAAAAAGTGAAATTCCAGGGGCGTCTGCACGGGCAAAATCTCACGGTAAATGAGCTGGATATAGCCGCGTTTGAAGGGCAACCGCCGGTAAAACTGGTCGGTGAATTTACCATGCCGCTGGTTCCTGATGGACTACCGGTGAGCGGTCATGCGGTTGCTACTCTGAGCTTGCCGCAGGAGCCCTCACTGGTGGACGCAGAACTGGAGTGGCAAGAAAACAGCGGACAACTGATCGTTATGGCGCGGGACAATGCCGATCCGTTGCTCGATCTTCCGTGGGAAATAACCCGTCAGCAATTAACCATCAGCGACGGTCGCTGGAACTGGCCTTATCAGGGATTCCCGCTCAGCGGGCGGTTGGGCATGAAAGTTGAAAACTGGCAGGCCGGGCTGGAAAATGCGGTGGTGAGCGGGCGTCTGAACATACTGACCCAAGGCGATGCAGGTAAAGGAAACGCCGTATTAACGCTGGGGCCGGGTAAGCTGGGTGTGGATAGTAGTGATATGCCGTTACAGTTGATAGGCGAGGCGAAACAGGGTGACCTGATCTTCTACGCCAAATTACCCGCCAGACTCACCGGAAGCCTGAACGACCCGCAGCTGGCTTTCGAGCCAGGAGCGCTGCTGCGTTCGCGTGGACGGGTGATTGACTCGCTGGATATTGACGAAATTCGCTGGCCGCTGGCGGGCGTAAAAGTAACGCAGCGCGGCGTAGATGGCCGTCTGCAGGCTATATTGCGCGCGCATGAAAACCAGATGGGCGGTTTTGAATTGCATCTGGATGGTCTGGCAAATGATTTTCTCCCTGACGCGGGTCGCTGGCAGTGGCGGTACTGGGGCAAAGGCAGCTTTACGCCAATGCATGCGCGTTGGGACGTGGCGGGTAAGGGCGAATGGCATGACAACACCCTGAAGCTTTTTGATCTCTCCACCGGATTTGACCACCTGCAATACGGCACCATGAAGGTAGAAACCCCACGCCTGGTGATGGACGAGCCGATCGTCTGGGTACGGGATGCCAACAAACCGACTTTTAGCGGCGCGCTGTCGCTGGACGCAGGGAACACCACTTTTACCGGGGGGAGCGTGTTACCGCCGTCAACCCTGAAGTTCAGCGTGGAAGGCACCGACCCGACGATTTTCCAGTTTAAAGGCCAGCTTCACGCGGGCGCGATAGGTCCAGTACAGGTAAATGGCCGTTGGGACGGGATCCGTCTGCGCGGACAGGCCTGGTGGCCAAAACAATCGCTCACCGTATTCCAACCGCTCATCCCACCAGACTGGAAAATGAAGCTACGTGAAGGTGAACTGTATGCGCAGGTTGCGTTTTCGGCTGCCCCGGAACAGGGCTTTGAAGCGGGCGGCCATGGGGTATTAAAAGGCGGTAGCGCCTGGATGCCCGATAACCAAATTAATGGCGTCGATTTTGTGTTGCCTTTCCGGTTTAGTGAAGGCGCATGGCAACTGGGTACGCGTGGACCTATTTCACTGCGTATTGCGGAAGTGGTGAATCAGGTGACGGTGAAAAATATCGCCGCCGATCTACAGGGGGCGTATCCCTGGAGTGAAGACAATCCGTTACTGTTAAGCGATGTCAGCGCCGAACTGCTGGGGGGCAAAGTCATCATGCAACAACTGCGGATGCCGCAGCACGATCCGGCATTATTACGGGTGCAGAATATCTCTTCCAGCGAGCTTATCAGCGCGGTTAATCCCAAACAATTCGCCATGTCTGGCCCGGTCAGCGGTGCGTTGCCGTTATGGCTGGATAACGAAAAGTGGATCATTAAAGACGGCTGGCTGACCAACCCGGGGCCTATGACGCTGCGTATTGATAAAGACACGGCGGATGCCGTCGTCAAAGATAATATGGCAGCCGGTGCGGCCATTAACTGGCTGCGTTATATGGAAATAAGCCATTCCTGGACGAAAATAAATTTGGATAATCTCGGTGTCTTAACCATGCAGGCAACCGTAACTGGCAATAGCCGGGTGGATGGCAAAGTGGGGACGGTTAATTTGAATTACACCCATGAGGAAAACGTCTTTACGCTATGGCGTAGTTTGCGTTTTGGCGACAATTTACAGGCATGGCTTGAACAAAATGCAGCGCTGCCGGAATCCCATTGCCCGGAAGGCAAGGAATGTGAGGAACAACAATGAAAACGATAGCTGCCATGCTGGGTCTGCTGGCTTCATCTCTGCTGATCGGCTGCACACCCAGAATTGAAGTGGCTGCGCCTAAAGAGCCGATCACTATTAATATGAACGTCAAAATCGAGCATGAGATCCATATCAAAGTCGATAAAGACGTTGAGAGCTTATTAAAATCGCGCAGCGATTTGTTCTGAGGTCACGATGAAAAAACAGCTTGCAGTGATCCTGGTGGCATTGAGTTTATTCAGTGGCAATGGGTGGGCATTGACCTTGAATGAAGCCAGATCCCAGGGACGGGTGGGCGAAACGCTTAATGGTTATCTGGTGGCATTGCAAACCGACGCCGAAACGCAGGCGCTGGTGAGTGAGATTAATAAAGCACGCAGCGCCAGCTATCAGCAACTGGCTGAGAGCAATAACATTCCTCCAGATGAAGTGGCGAAAATGGCCGGACAAAAGCTGGTCGCTCGGGCTAAACCAGGGGAGTACGTCCAGGGCATCAATGGTAAGTGGTTGAGAAAATAATGACGAAGTTGTAGATAGAATCCGATTTGTTTTTACACCAAAGGAAAGTATTAGGCGGGTATTGATAATTAATTCACTATAGTCAAGACCGCAAATTATCAAGGAGTGATGATGACGCTTTATCAGATCAAGCCCGCCTTTCAGACACTTTTACGCCCATTGATGTTTTGGCTACATAAGAATGGCGTCACGGCGAATCATGTAACTCTCGCCGCAATGGCGCTTTCTTTTGTGACCGGCGGCGTACTGGTGATTTTCCCCCAACCCGAATATTTTGTTGTTCTGCCCATCGTGCTGTTTATCCGAATGGCGCTTAATGCGCTCGACGACATGCTGGCGCGTGAATGTCACCAACAATCGCGCCTTGGGGCTATTCTAAACGAAAGCGGGGATATTCTTTCTGATATAGCGCTTTATCTGCCATTTATGCTTCTCCCTGACAGTAACGTAATACTGGTTATGGTGATGCTGTTTTGTGCGGTAATGACGGAGTTTTGCGGCGTTCTGGCGCAAACGATTAATGGTGTTCGCTGCTATGCCGGACCGCTGGGCAAAAGTGACCGGGCGCTGGTATTTGGCGCATGGGGCCTGGCACTGACTCTGTGGCCGCAGCTTGTACAGTGGAACAACGTGTTGTGGGGTATTGCTACCCTCCTGCTGCTATGGACGGTGGTTAATCGCTGTAAGAGCGCATTATGCGAAGAGGGGACGAAATGATGCTGCTGGAGCAGTCACTTGCGGTCATTTTTGCACTGCTGCTGGTTGCAACGGTGGTGAATGGCTTACTGGTGTGGCGACGGCCGGATAAAGACTGGCGGGAACTGACGTTACGTATTCGCACCTGGTGGCTAATCATCATCCTGTTTTCTCTTGCGATTTTAAGCCCACACTGGTTGGCACTGATCTTTTTCGCGCTGGTCAGCTTCATGGCGTTAAAGGAGTTTTTAACGCTGGTGCCGTCGCGTCAGACCGATCGCATGCCATTGCTGTGGATGTTCATTGCTATTCCGATTAACTACTGGCTGATTGGCATTAACTGGTACGGTATGTTTGTGGTGTTTATCCCGGTCTACGCTTTTTTATTCTTACCCGTGCGGATGGTCATTGCGGGCGATACTCATGGCTTCTTGCGCTACGCCTCGCAGCATCACTGGAGCCTGATGACTACCGTGTTTGCCTTCAGCCATGTCGCTTTTTTGCTGGTTTTGCCTGATGACGGCAAACAAACCGGTGCATTGCTGGTACTGTTCCTGGTTGGCTTAACGGAATTCAACGATATTGCGCAGTACCTTTGGGGTAAATCAATTGGGCGCATCAAAGTCATGCCTAAAGTCAGTCCTAATAAGACGCTGGCGGGACTGGTCGGCGGCGTAGCGACCACCACGCTAATGGCGGCGCTGCTTGGGCCACTGATGACGCCGTTAAGCATTCCATTGTCATTGTTGGCGGGTTTTATTATCGGCATCAGTGGTTTTTGTGGAGATGTGGTGATGTCAGCAATCAAACGCGATATCGGCGTGAAGGACAGCGGAACATTGCTGCCGGGTCATGGTGGGCTCCTTGACCGGCTGGATTCTCTGATCTTCACCGCGCCGGTGTTTTTCCATTTCATTCGTTACTTTTGCTACTAACTTATGCTGAGTTCAATTCTGCGAACGCTGTTTACGCTGTGTATTGTCTGGCCGGTGATTTGGCTGTGGCTGGGGTTACGTATCAAGCACCGGGAACGTTTACCTGCATGCGGTCCGGCAATTATCGTTGCCAATCACAACAGCCATATGGATGTTTTTGCGCTGCTTTCGCTCTTTCCGCTGCGCCGCCAGTCGTCGGTCCATCCGGTGGCTGCCGCTGACTATTTCCTGCGTAATAAAGCAATGGCCTGGTTTGCGCTTAATATTCTCAACATTATTCCCATTTCGCGAAAAGGCGGAGAAACTAATCCGTTAGCGCAGTGTGAACAGGCATTACGCGACGGAAAGATTCTGATCCTCTTTCCGGAAGGTACGCGGGGTGAACCTGGAAAATTGTCATCGTTGAAATCTGGATTGTGGCATCTGAGCCAGCATGTACCGGAGGTACCGATCATTCCCGTCTGGCTACGTGGCACAGAATCTGTGATGGCGAAAGGGAACCGTATACCACTGCCGCTGTTTATTGACGTCAATATTGGCAGAACGTTGCATTTTCATGGGGATAAACACCTCTTTATGAACGGACTCAGACAGCAACTGTTGCTGTTGGAGCAACAAACTAAAGGATTACATTCGCATGACTAATACACGAATACCTGACGAACGACATTTTGTGACCAGCGACAACACTGAACTGTTTTTCCGCCACTGGCCGGCTACGGCGCCGGGTGCGACGACGAAAGTGATCGTCATGTTCCATCGCGGTCACGAACATTCCGGACGGTTGCAGCATATTGTGGATGAGCTGGCGATGCCGGACACCGCATTCTATGCCTGGGATGCTCGTGGTCACGGCCACTCTCCAGGCCAGCGCGGTTATAGCCCTTCTCTGGCGCGTTCGGTACAAGATGTTGAAGAGTTTGTGCGTTTCGCTGCCGCTGACAGTCATGCCGCAATGGAAGATGTGGTGGTCGTGGCTCAGAGCGTTGGCGCGGTATTGGCCGCAACCTGGGCTCATGACTATGCCCCCGCTATTCGTGGATTAGTACTGGCATCACCGGCTTTCAAAGTTAAATTGTATGTGCCGTTTGCCCGTCCAGGACTGGCGCTGATGCAACGACTGCGCGGTCTGTTTTTCGTTAACTCTTATGTTAAAGGAAAATACCTGACGCACGATGTCGATCGTGTAGCGAGCTTTAATCTTGATACCCAGATCACCCGTGCCATTGCGGTGAACATTCTGCTGGATCTCTACAAAACGGCAGAACGCATTGTCAGTGATGCTGCCGCCATTACGATGCCTGTGCAATTGCTGGTGTCCGGGGATGATTTTGTCGTGCATCGCCAGCCGCAAATTGATTTTTATCAGCGCCTGAGAAATCCTCTCAAGGAGCTGCACGTGTTGCCGGGGTTTTATCACGATACGCTGGGGGAGAAAGACCGGCATCTGGCGTTCGACAAAATGCGTAATTTCATTACCACCTTATATGCTATGCCACTGCAGCGTTTTGATTACAGCAACGAAGATCGCTGGAGTCCTGGCGCTGATACCTGGCGGATGCTCAGCGGGGGACCCGCGCCATATTCTCTCGACGACATTGCGTATCGTGGCCTGCGCTATGGCATGAAGCTTCTCGGGACACAATCGACAGGCGTTCGTCTGGGATTTGAAACCGGCTTTGATTCGGGGAGTACGCTGGATTACGTCTATCGCAATCAGCCGCAGGGCAGCAGCGCGCTGGGGCGTTTGATTGACAAAAACTACCTCAACAGCGTGGGCTGGAAAGGGATCCGTCAACGTAAGATTCATCTGCAGATGTTGATTAGCCAGGCGGTTGCACAACTGGCGGAGCAGGGCACGCCGGTACATGTGGTGGATATTGCTGCCGGACACGGGCGTTATGTGTTCGATGCGTTGGCTGGCGAATCGGCGGTACGCTCAATTTTACTGCGCGATTACAGTACATTGAATGTGAATATAGGTCGGGAAATGATCGCCAGCAGAGGTCTGACTGACATTGCACGCTTTGAACAAGGCGATGCCTTCAACCGTGAAGAACTGGCGGCATTGGAACCTCGTCCTACTCTGGGGATTGTCTCTGGTTTGTACGAGCTGTTTCCAGAGAATTTGCTGGTCAAAAACTCTCTGGCCGGGCTTGCGGATGCGATAGCGCCAGGGGGCCTATTGATATACACCGGGCAGCCGTGGCATCCACAGCTTAAAACGATAGCCTGGTCGCTGACCAGTCATAAAGACGGCAAAGCATGGGTTATGCGCGTGCGTACGCAGGGTGAAATGGATGCGCTGATTCGCGAGGCGGGCTTTGAGAAGTGCACCCAACTGATTGATGAATGGGGGATTTTCACCGTTTCTATGGCGGTACGCCGTGCTTCCTGAACAGCGTAAAGTTACGGTGCAGGCGGTGGGCTGGTTACTGCTGCTGGCACCATTTTTTTTCCTTACGTACGGCAAGGTGAATCAGTTTACCGCCTGGCAAGATGCTCAGTATCAGAACGTTGGTAGCATCGTCTTTGGTTGGGAATCTGCTATTCCTTTTATTCCGTGGACCATCATCCCGTACTGGAGTCTGGATCTGTTTTACGGGTTATCCCTGTTTGTTTGCACCACGCGTTTCGAGCAGCGTCGGTTGGTGCTCAGACTGGTACTGGCATCGTTGATTGCCTGCGGCGGTTTTTTACTGTTCCCGTTACAGTTTAGCTTTACCCGCCCCGAAGTGACGGGCGCGGCGGGTTGGCTGTTTGCACAGCTCGAACAGTTCGATCTGCCCTATAACCAGTCGCCGTCGCTGCATATCATTCTCTGCTGGCTGCTGTGGCGGCATTTCAGTCGCCATCTGTCCGGCGGCTGGTGCAGACTGTGCGATGGCTGGTCATTACTGATCGCGCTATCGGTGTTGACCACCTGGCAGCATCACTTTATCGATATTATTACCGGGCTGGTGGCAGGCATGCTGATTGACTGGATGGTACCGGAACAATGCCGCTGGCGCTGGAGCAAACCGGATGCAGCCTGTCTGAGGCTGATGCGCCGCTACCTGCTGGGCTCGGCATTATGTTTTATTACCGCTGTGTTGCTGACGCCATGGTTGTTATGGCCAGCGCTGGGCTTGTTGATGGTCGGCTGCGGTTACGCTGGATTCGGCGCGGTGGTGACGGCGAAAGATTTACAGGGTCGACTGCCTCCCTCTGTTTACTGGCTATCATTACCGTGGCGTTCAGGAATGTGGCTGTCGATGCTCTGGTTCACCCGCCGTATACCGGCAGTAAGTCCGATTGCGGCTGGCGTATATCTCGGCAGTTTTCCGCGCTGCGCGCCTGCGCAAAAGGCGGTGCTCGACTTAACCTTTGAGTTTTCGCGTGGACGGGCGACAGCCTCGCACACTTATCATTGTGTACCGATGCTGGATTTAGTGATCCCACATGAAGCCGAGCTACAGCAGGCGGTGGACAGTCTGGAAACTCTGCGTGTGCGGCAGGGAACTGTGCTGGTGCACTGTGCCTTAGGATTGTCGCGCAGTGCAATGGTGGTCGCAGCGTGGCTGTTGCGTTATGGCCATGCGCCGACGGTAGAGCACGCCGTGGTGCAAATTCGAGCAAGTCGACCACATGTGGTGCTGACTGATAAACATCTGGAGATGCTGCAACAATGGCAACGGAAAGTGACAATGTAACAGATGCTGAGGTGCTTCAGCACGCTTTGCTACGGCACACGCTGGCAAGCTGGCGCTTCATTCTGCTTTTTTCCCTCCCGCCGATGGTGTGGGCGCTGTTTGTTGCTTCACCAGGTGTCGTGCGCGCCGTCATTGCATTGCTGTGCGCTGTGGTCTGGTTTGGTTGTTGGCGACTGTGGCTCGACCAGCGCTATTTTTCGCTGATTAATAAGCAAAACAACAAGCAGGCCGGAAACGCGTTGTACTTTATCTGGCGACGCGAACGGCTGAAAGCCCTGACGCTGGCTGAACGCCAGTCAGGTGCATTGCGACAATGTCGAAAAACGCTCTGTCTTGTTACAGTTCTGTGGGCTTTCTGGCTGGTGCTGCTACTGTAGTATTCATCTGACTTATTCATCGACATCGCAATAGTTGCCACACGGCATCAAAAAACTGAGGCTGATATAGTTCAACACCGGTCGCGTTGCGGAGTTAAATCATGTGGCTTTTCAAGTGGTATGTCTGGAATCGTTGGATATTCAAGCTGTTAAGCCGGGATGTTGCCGAGCCAGAACAATTTTTGCTGCATTGCTGGGAAGAGAATCTGGCGAAGTGCAGAGATTATGCAACCATCTGGCGTGATATTAACCGCATTCACGGCAAACAGGTGCAGGTAAAGAAGTAAATGCTGGAGAAACCCTCCCACCGGATGGTGAGAGGGTGAATTATCAGGCAGCGACGACGCTGTCGATAGCGGCTTTCGCATCGGACTGCGCTTTGGACGCCACTTCCGGGCCGTACGCAATGCCTTCAGCAAAGACGACGTTCACGTCGGTGATGCCGATAAAGCCCAGGAATACGTTCAGATACGGCGTGATCAGGTCAGTCGGCGTATCTTTATGGATACCACCACGGCTGGTCAACACGACTGCGCGTTTACCCGTCACCAGACCTTCCGGACCTTTCTCGGTATAACGGAAAGTCACACCTGCACGGGCAATCAGATCGAAATAGTTTTTCAGCTGGGTTGGGATGTTGAAGTTATACATCGGCGCGGCGATAACAATCACATCATGCGCTTTCAGCTCAGCAATCAGCTCATCGGACAACGCCAGCGCTTCCTGCTGACGCGGTGTCAGCGGCGCATCGCTCGGGCGCAGCGCACCCACCAGTTCGCCATCCAGTACCGGAACAGGATTTGCAGCCAGGTCACGGACGGTGATTTCATCAGCGGAGTGCTTTTCACGCCACTGTTCAACAAAATAATCAGACAACTGACCAGACTGAGAGTACCCTGCCAGAATACTGGATTTAAGAACTAATACCTTGCTCATGGGTGTTTCCTTTTATGTGTTTGAAGGGGGAGTGCCCCGTTGCTTGTTGACACTTTATTCACAATCCTGTCGCAGTGATAGCGCAATATATCGAATCCTATGTTCGAAATTATTGAACAACACATGAAAAGCGCTGATGTGGTACTCTATACCTATCATCTAAAAGAGATTTAACCCGGCAGAGCACTGCCTTTTAACGCTATGACAGAACAACCAAAATTAACCTTCAACATGTTGCAGCAACAGCTGGATTCACTGATGCTGCGTGACAGACAGCGTTTTGCCCGCCGCCTGCAGGGCGTGAAGAAGGTTAAAAATCCTGATGCACAACAGGCCATTTACCAGGAGATGGCAAAAGAGATTGATCACGCTGCAGGTAAAGTTGTGCTGCGTGAAGCTGCGCGTCCGGTCATCAGCTACCCGGAAAACCTGCCCGTCAGTCAGAAAAAACAGGATATTCTGGAAGCGATCCGCGATAACCAGGTGGTGATTGTCGCCGGGGAAACGGGGTCAGGTAAAACCACTCAGTTACCCAAAATCTGTATGGAGCTCGGGCGCGGGGTAAAAGGGCTGATCGGCCATACCCAGCCGCGTCGTCTGGCGGCGCGTACCGTGGCGAACCGTATTGCAGAAGAGCTGCAAACCGAGCCGGGCGGTTGTATCGGTTATAAAGTCCGTTTTAGCGATCATGTCAGCGACAACACCATGGTTAAGCTGATGACGGACGGTATCTTGCTGGCGGAAATCCAGCAGGATCGGCTGCTGATGCAGTACGACACCATCATCATCGATGAAGCGCATGAGCGCAGCCTGAATATCGATTTTCTGCTCGGCTATCTGAAAGAGCTTCTGCCGCGCCGTCCGGATCTAAAAATTATCATCACTTCGGCGACCATCGATCCGGAGCGTTTTTCAAAGCATTTCAATAATGCACCGATTATCGAAGTCTCTGGTCGAACCTATCCGGTGGAAGTTCGCTATCGTCCAATTGTTGAAGACGCAGATGACACCGAGCGTGACCAATTGCAGGCAATTTTTGATGCCGTAGATGAGTTAGGCCGTGAAAGTCAGGGCGACATTTTGATCTTCATGAGCGGCGAGCGCGAAATCCGCGATACCGCCGATGCGCTGAATAAGCTGGATTTGCGCCATACCGAAGTGCTACCGCTGTATGCGCGTCTTTCCAACAGCGAGCAGAATCGTGTGTTCCAGTCGCACAGCGGTCGCCGTATCGTGCTGGCGACCAACGTGGCGGAAACCTCGCTGACCGTTCCGGGGATCAAGTATGTGATTGATCCGGGTACTGCGCGTATCAGCCGTTACAGTTACCGCACCAAAGTTCAGCGCTTGCCGATTGAACCGGTGTCGCAGGCCTCTGCCAACCAGCGTAAAGGCCGTTGCGGTCGTGTTTCGGAGGGGATCTGTATTCGTCTGTATTCTGAAGACGATTTCCTGTCGCGCCCGGAGTTTACCGACCCGGAGATCCTGCGTACCAACCTGGCGTCCGTTATTTTGCAGATGACCGCCTTGGGGCTGGGCGATATCGCGGCGTTTCCGTTTGTTGAAGCGCCGGATAAACGTAACATTCAGGACGGTGTACGCCTGCTCGAAGAACTGGGGGCGATAACCACCGACGAACAGGCAACCGCTTACAAACTGACGCCATTGGGTCGTCAGCTCTCGCAACTGCCGGTGGATCCACGCCTGGCGCGCATGGTGCTGGAAGCGCAAAAACATGGCTGCGTACGTGAGGCGATGATTATCACCTCGGCGCTGTCTATTCAGGATCCGCGCGAGCGCCCGATGGACAAGCAGCAGGCCTCCGACGAGAAGCATCGCCGTTTCCACGACAAAGAGTCTGATTTCCTCGCATTTGTGAATCTGTGGAACTATCTCGGCGAGCAGCAGAAAGCGCTGTCGTCAAACCAGTTCCGTCGTCAGTGCAAACTTGATTTTCTGAACTACCTGCGCGTGCGTGAATGGCAGGATATCTACACGCAACTGCGTCAGGTGGTGAAAGAGTTAGGGATTCCTGTTAACAGCGAACCCGCTGAATACAGAGAGATCCACGTCGCGTTGCTGACCGGTTTACTGTCACATATCGGGATGAAAGATGCCGATAAACAGGAATTTACCGGGGCGCGTAACGCTCGCTTCTCGATCTTCCCGGGCTCTGGTCTATTTAAAAAACCGCCGAAGTGGACGATGGTAGCGGAGCTGGTGGAAACCAGCCGCCTGTGGGGACGTATTGCTGCACGCATCGATCCTGAGTGGGTCGAACCGGTTGCCCAGCATCTGATCAAACGTTCATACAGTGAACCGCACTGGGAACGTGCGCAGGGCGCGGTGATGGCAACAGAAAAGGTTACCGTCTACGGTTTACCGATTGTTGCAGCCCGTAAGGTGAACTACAGCCAGATCGATCCCGCGTTGTCGCGTGAACTGTTCATCCGGCATGCGCTGGTGGAAGGCGACTGGCAAACGCGCCATGCATTTTTCCGTGACAATTTGAAGTTACGCGCTGAGGTGGAAGAGTTAGAGCACAAATCGCGCCGTCGCGACATTCTGGTTGATGATGAGACGCTATTTGAGTTTTACGACCAACGCATCAGCCATGATGTAGTCTCCGCGCGTCACTTTGACAGTTGGTGGAAAAAGATCAGCCGTGAAACGCCGGATCTGCTCAACTTTGAAAAGAGCATGCTCATCAAAGAGGGTGCGGAAAAAATCAGTAAGCTGGATTACCCGAACTTCTGGCATCAGGGCAATCTCAAACTACGGTTAAGTTACCAGTTCGAACCCGGAGCCGATGCGGACGGTGTGACCGTACATATTCCGCTCCCGCTGCTCAATCAGATCGAAGAGAGCGGTTTTGAATGGCAAATTCCGGGGCTGCGCCGTGAACTGGTTATCGCCCTGATTAAGTCTCTGCCGAAACCGGTACGACGCAACTTTGTGCCCGCGCCAAACTATGCGGAAGCGTTTTTAGGCCGCGTCACGCCGCTGGAACTGCCGCTGCTGGACTCGCTGGAGCGTGAACTGCGCCGCATGACCGGCGTGACCGTTGACCGTGAAGACTGGCATTGGGATCAGGTGCCCGATCACCTAAAAATCACCTTCCGGGTAGTGGATGATAAGAACAAAAAGCTGCAGGAAGGACGTTCGCTGCAGGATCTGAAAGACGCACTGAAGGGTAAAGTTCAGGAAACATTGTCTGCGGTGGCGGATGACGGTATCGAACAGAGCGGGTTGCACATCTGGAGCTTCGGTCAGCTTCCGGAGAGTTACGAGCAAAAACGCGGTAACTATAAGGTAAAAGCCTGGCCAGCGCTGGTGGATGAGCGTGACAGCGTTGCCATCAAACTGTTTGATAACCCGCTGGAGCAACAGCAGGCGATGTGGTGCGGTTTACGCCGCCTGTTGTTGCTTAATATTCCTTCACCAATCAAATATTTGCATGAGAAACTGCCCAACAAAGCCAAGCTGGGGCTGTATTTTAACCCGTACGGTAAAGTGCTGGATTTGATTGACGACTGTATATCCTGTGGTGTGGATCAACTGATCGACGCCAACGGTGGTCCGGTGTGGACCGAAGAAGGCTTTGCGGCGCTGCATGAAAAAGTGCGGGCTGAACTGAACGATACGGTGGTGGATATTGCTAAGCAGGTCGAACAAATTCTGACCGCGGTGTTTAATATCAACAAACGTCTGAAAGGACGCGTGGATATGACCATGGCGCTGGGGCTTGCGGATATCAAATCGCAGATGGGCGGGCTGGTGTACCGTGGATTTGTTACCGGCAATGGTTTCAAGCGTCTGGGCGATACGCTGCGTTATTTGCAGGCTATCGAAAAGCGTCTGGAAAAACTGGCTATCGACCCGCATCGTGACCGTGCGCAGATGCTGAAAGTGGATAGCGTGCAGCAGGCCTGGCAGCAGTGGTTCAATAAACTGCCTCCCGCGCGCCGTGAAGATGACGATGTCAAAGAGATCCGCTGGATGATAGAAGAGCTGCGCGTCAGCTATTTTGCCCAGCAGCTTGGTACGCCGTATCCGATTTCCGATAAACGTATTTTGCAGGCGATGGAGCAGATTTCGGGATAAATCGGTACCAGACAGCATACCGGGTAAGGTGACGTCACCGCCCGGTATGCAACCCGATAAAGTATTAAGATCAGGAGTCATGAGTATGAGCCAGTTTCCGACACTTTCCGCAACCACGCTTGCGGCGATCAATACCGTAGGGCGATGGTTGGCGCAGAATGATTTTACGGGGAATATCACCGTTCAGTCAGATTGCGTGATTCTGGCAGGGAACGCGGTTATTCCGACCATCGACGCCGCCTGCCGGATCGCGAAAGAGCAACAGGTTCCCTTGTTGATTAGCGGTGGCATCGGTCACTCCACACGATTTCTGTATGACGCGATTGCAGAGCATCCTCGTTACAACATCATTCGTACCACCGGACGCGCGGAAGCGGCGATCCTTGCCGATATCGCACATCAGTTCTGGCAAATCCCGGGGGAGAAGATTTGGGTGGAAGACCAGTCAACAAACTGCGGTGAGAATGCCCGTTTTAGCTGTGCATTATTGAATCAGGCGACGGAAAGTATTCATACCGTCATTGTGGTACAGGATCCCACTATGCAACGTCGCACGATGGCAACCTTTCAGCGCGTAACCCGCGATGAGCCGCATGCGCCGCGCTGGTTGAGTTTCCCTGGATTCATCCCTGAGCTGGCCCAACAGCAAGACGGCGTGGATTTTGTGCCAGCAGCAGAAGGTTTGTGGTCAGTGGATCGCTATCTGTCTCTCATAACCGGTGAGCTTCCTCGCCTGCGTGATGATGCCACCGGTTATGGGCCGTGCGGCCGCGATTTTATCGCCCATGTTGATATTCCTCAGAACGTTGAGCAAGCCTGGCAGCAGTTGCAAAATGACATCGTGCTGACTGATTTACTGGAGAGCCGCTCTCTGTAATTCCTGTTGCCCGTTTGTCGGCGTTTTGCGGCAAACGGGCAAAAATCACACCTGTTTTTTCCCTTCATCATCACTTTGCCAGACGCTTTTATGAAGCCGCTCACAGAACAGCCACTCCAGCCATAATACGACCTGCATGATTGATATTAATTAACAATAGTTTTACTTGTTAAAAACAAATCAATCACAGGAGAGCCGCATGTCAGTACCCGTACAACATCCTATGTATATCGATGGGCAGTTTGTGACCTGGCACGATGATGCCTGGATTGATGTCGTCAATCCGGCCACGGAAGAGGTGATCTCGCGTATTCCCGATGGACGTGCCGAGGATGCGAGTAAAGCGATCGATGCTGCACAGCGCGCTCAGCCGCAATGGGAAGCGCTGCCCGCCATTGAACGGGCGAACTGGTTACGCAAAATTTCTGCGGGTATCCGTCAGCGAGCCAGTGAAATCAGTGCGCTGATTGTGGCGGAGGGTGGAAAAATACAGCAACTGGCTGAGGTCGAAGTCTCGTTTACCGCCGACTATATCGATTATATGGCGGAGTGGGCGCGTCGCTATGAAGGTGAGATCCTGCAAAGCGATCGTCCGGGCGAGAATATTCTGCTGTTTAAGCGCGCTTTGGGCGTGACTACGGGCATTCTGCCGTGGAACTTTCCATTTTTCCTGATTGCCCGCAAACTGGCTCCCGCACTGTTGACGGGTAATACCATTGTCATTAAGCCGAGTGAATTTACACCGAATAACGCCATCGCCTTTGCCAAAATTGTTGATGATATTGGCTTGCCGCGCGGCGTATTTAATCTGGTACTGGGACGTGGTGAAACGGTCGGTCAGGCGCTGGCCGCAAACCCGAAGGTGGCCATGGTGAGCATGACCGGTAGCGTCGGGGCGGGTGAGAAAATTATGGCAGCGGCGGCTAAAAATATCACCAAAGTTTGTCTGGAGTTGGGCGGCAAGGCCCCGGCTATCGTGATGGATGATGCCGATCTTGAACTGGCCGTAAAGGCAATTGTTGACTCGCGGGTGATCAACACCGGACAGGTATGCAACTGTGCCGAGCGCGTGTACGTTCAGAAAGGTATTTATGACCAATTCGTCAATCGTCTGGGCGAGGCGATGAAAGCCGTGCAGTTTGGCAATCCGGCTGAGCGCAATGATATTGCGATGGGACCGCTGATTAACGCCGCTGCGCTGGAGCGTGTAGAGCAGAAAGTTGCACGAGCGGTGCAGGAAGGCGCCAGAGTGGTGCTGGGCGGTAAGGCCGTTTCCGGCAAAGGGTATTACTATCCACCGACGTTACTGTTAGACGTGCGCCAGGAGATGGCGATTATGCACGAGGAGACGTTTGGTCCGGTGCTGCCGGTGGTAGCGTTTGATACGCTGGAACAGGCGCTGACGATGGCCAATGACAGCGATTACGGTCTGACCTCATCGATCTATACGCAGAATTTGAATACGGCGATGAAAGCGATCAAAGGGCTGAAGTTTGGCGAAACCTATATTAATCGTGAAAACTTCGAGGCGATGCAAGGCTTTCATGCTGGCTGGCGCAAGTCCGGGATTGGCGGGGCTGACGGTAAACACGGGCTGAACGAATATCTGCAAACGCAGGTGGTGTATCTGCAGTCCTAAGTTTTCGCCGGGTGAGCCTGTACGCCACCCGGCGCAATTCTCACACTTTGCTGGCGATCCAGTTCATCATCAATTCCGGCCAGATGGCCAGCGGCAATCCCTGCGCATCGCGAATACCAAATCCGTGCTTACCGCGTTCAAACAGATGCATTTCGACCGAAACCCCTGGCCTACGTAGCGCATTAAAGAAGACCAGGCTGTTTTCCACCTTCACCGCCGGATCGTCAATGGCGTGTAGCAAGAACGTCGGCGGCGTTGTGTTATCCACTCGCTCTTCAAGAGAATAGCGCTGCAGGTCTTCCTTTTCGGGCGTTGCGCCAACCAGCTCAAGGCGAGAGCCTGGGTGACCGATATCTTCGCGCAGGGTGATCACCGGGTACACCAGCGCCATAAAAGCAGGGCGCGCAGATTGTTCGTCTATGCTATCAATCGGCGTATAAACCGATTCGTCAAACCGGGTTCCCAGACTGGCGGCCACGTGTCCCCCGGAGGAGAAGCCCAACACGCCGATACGGTCAGGGTTGATTTTCCATTCATGAGCGTTGGCGCGAATGTAGCGCATGGCGCGTTGGGCATCGGCCAGCGGCGCATTTGCGCCTTCCTCGTGACCATCGCCCGGCATGCGGTAGGTCATCACAAACAGGGTATAACCGTGAGCGTTAAAGAACGGTGCCAGTGCGCTGCCTTCTTTATCCATCACCACGCGACGATAAGAGCCGCCAGGGGTAACAAGGATCCCTGTGCCGTTAGGTTTTGCAGGGGCGTAAACGGTAATTTCTGGTGCACGAATGCCGGTTACCGCACGATCATAAGCAGACGTTCCGGTATGCCGGGGTTCAGGCGTGAATACCGCATCGCTGTTTTTTGCTCCGGGGGCTTCACCCTGCGGCCAGCATGAGAAGGTGGCCGCGTGGGCAACGGCTTGCTCCATCATGTTTTCTAACGCTTCACGACTCAGTGCTTCCATTACTATGCTCCCTCAGTGGCAAAGGTTAGCTATAACATAGTTAATGAATTGAAAACGGGGAGAGACTCACGACGTATTGAATTCGCGGGAAATGAAAGACGGTGGAGGCGAATCTCCGCCGGAAGGCGAGAGCTTGATAAATTTATCCCGCGTACGAATAAGCCGGGTGAGCAAAAGTTAATGAATTTTTAACAAAAGCCCGTTATGGTGACGCATTATTGTTTTTATTCAGGAAGTGTTATGGGGAATAAGTATTCTGGCCTGCAAATTGGCATTCACTGGCTGGTCTTTTTGTTGGTCATTGTGGCCTACAGCGCCATGGAGTTTCGCGGATTTTTCCCGCGCAGCTATCGTCCCTTATTTAACATGGTGCACGTATCCTGTGGCATCACTATTTTAACGCTGATGGTGGCGCGTCTGCTGGTCAGGCTAAAATATCCGGCACCGCCGATTGTGCCAAAACCGAAGCCGATGATGACCGGAATGGCGCATCTGGGGCATCTGGTTATCTATCTGCTGTTTATTGTTCTGCCGATTATTGGACTGGTGATGATGTACAACCGGGGTAACCCGTGGATTGCATTCGGCATCGTTATGCCGCATGCGGCAGAGGCCAATTTTGATGTAGTGGATATGCTGAAGTCCTGGCACGTGACGCTGGCAAATCTGGGCTATTTTGTTATTGCTCTGCATGCCGCTGCGGCCCTGATGCACCACTATTTCTGGAAGGACAATACGCTGCTGCGCATGATGCCGCGAAAACGCTCCTGATGTAATGCCCCGCAAATGCGGGGTATTTTTTTAGCCGATTATTTTTCCAGACATCATAAAAACTTACCGACAAGATGGTTAAACAACGTCCAGTTCATCACACTCGCTACTTGATTGCTGCTCTTATTAAAACTACTGTATATAAATACAGTAAATGAGAGGCAGATTATTATGTTGTTTTTCCAGCCTGCGGAACGCCGCGAAATTAAACACTTTCCGTTATTTAGCGATCTTGTGCCCTGCGGTTTTCCATCTCCTGCACAGGACTACGTTGAGAAACGTATCGACCTCAATGACCTGCTGGTACGGCATCCCAGCGCAACCTATTTTGTTAAATCATCTGGCGACTCTATGAGGGGAGCAGGGATCGGCGAGGGCGATTTACTGATTGTCGACAGCGCCAGAAAACCTGCCCATGGAGACATTGTTATTGCCGCCGTTGAGGGCGAATTCACCGTTAAACGCCTGCAATTACATCCGGTTGTGATGCTGAAACCAGAGAACAGCGCCTACGCGCCGATCATGATTAGCAGCGAGGACACGCTGGATATATTTGGCGTGGTGACATTTATCATCAAAGCAGCGGGCTGATGATGTTTGCACTGGTGGATGTTAACGCGTTTTATGCCAGCTGTGAGTCGGCATTCCGGCCTGATCTGAAAGGGAAGCCCGTTGTCGTTCTTTCAAACAACGATGGCTGCGTTATTGCCAGCAGCGTAGAGGCAAAGGCGCTTGGCGTTAATATGGGCGCTCCGTACTTCAAACAGAAAGATCTGTTCAGGCGCTATGGCGTGTTCTGTTTTAGTTCGAACTACGAACTGTATGCGGATATGAGCAGCAGGGTGATGTCGATTCTGGAGGAGTTGTCGCCACGCGTGGAGATATACAGTATTGATGAAGCCTTTTGTGATTTAACGGGCGTGCGAAACTGCAGGGATCTTACGGATTTTGGTCAGGAAATCAGAGCAACCATTTTGCAGAAAACACGTCTCACGGTTGGGGTCGGCATTGCTCAGACCAAAACCCTGGCCAAACTGGCGAACCATGCGGCCAAAAAGTGGCAGGAACAGACGGGCGGAGTCGTGGATCTCTCAAATATTGAACGCCAGCGTAAGCTGATGGCAGCACTCCCGGTTGATGAAGTCTGGGGCATCGGACGCCGTATCGGCAAGAAACTGGACGTCATGGGCATTAAAACGGTTCTCGACCTCGCGGATACCGATATTCGCTTCATTCGTAAACATTTCAGCGTCGTGCTTGAGCGAACCGTCCGGGAATTGCGCGGTGAGCCTTGTCTGGCGCTGGAAGAATTTGCGCCGGATAAGCAGGAAATTATCTGCTCAAGATCGTTTGGTGAAAAACTCACGGATTACAACGCCATGAGAGAGGCCATTTGCACCTATGCTTCACGTGCTGCGGAAAAGCTGCGCAGAGAACACCAGTACTGCCGGTTTATCTCTACGTTTATCAAAACCAGTCCGTTTGCCCTGAATGAACCTTATTACGGTAACAGCGCATCGATAAAACTGCTGACGCCAACTCAGGATAGCCGGGACATTATTACAGCAGCCACGCGCAGCCTGGACGCCGTTTGGCGAGAGGGGCTACGTTATCAAAAAGCGGGCGTTATGCTGGGGGATTTTTTTAGCTCTGGCGTTGCACAGCTGAATCTTTTTGATAATAACGCCCCGCGGCGTAACAGCGATAAATTGATGGACCTACTGGATACTCTTAATGCTGAAAAGGGGAAAGGAACGCTCTACTTTGCCGGGCAAGGGATACAGCAGCCGTGGGCGATGAAGCGAGACATGCTTTCACCACGTTATACAACGAGATACAGTGATTTGCTGCGGGTAAATTGATAGCCAAACAAGGCTTCCGCCCACCTTATTTATACCGGATCAATTATCCTTTCAATGGCAGGACGTTGTAAATTGCCAACGATTCCATAACCTTGGATACCTTTCCAGTGCGGCTAAATTAGCGCTCCTTTAATACTTCGATAAGAGACAAAGTTGATATTCAAAAAGTTGGATTGTTGTGAACTCAGGAGTAGGATTATTTCTATCTGATAGAACCAGTTATCGAACTGGCTTATACGAGTTGTTTGTTTTTCACTTACGAAAAGGTGGTGCTGGTAATGAGTACATTCATCATTCGTTTATTATTTTTTTCTCTCTTATGCGGTTCTTTCTCAATACATGCTGAAGAGCAGAACGGTATGAAACTTGAGCGGGTTGTGATAGTGAGTCGTCATGGAGTAAGAGCACCTACGAAGTTCACTCCAATAATGAAAGATGTTACACCCGATCAATGGCCACAATGGGATGTGCCGTTAGGATGGCTAACGCCTCATGGGGGAGAACTTGTTTCTGAATTAGGTCAGTATCAACGTTTATGGTTCACGAGCAAAGGTCTGTTGAATAATCAAACGTGCCCATCTCCAGGGCAGGTTGCTGTTATTGCAGACACGGATCAACGCACCCGTAAAACGGGTGAGGCGTTTCTGGCTGGGTTAGCACCAAAATGTCAAATTCAAGTGCATTATCAGAAGGATGAAGAAAAAACTGATCCTCTTTTTAATCCGGTAAAAATGGGGAAATGTTCGTTTAACACATTGAAGGTTAAAAACGCTATTCTGGAACGGGCCGGAGGAAATATTGAACTGTATACCCAACGCTATCAATCTTCATTTCGGACCCTGGAAAATGTTTTAAATTTCTCACAATCGGAGACATGTAAGACTACAGAGAAGGCTACGAAATGCACATTACCAGAGGCTTTACCGTCTGAACTTAAGGTTACTCCTGACAATGTATCATTACCTGGTGCCTGGAGTCTTTCTTCCACGCTGACTGAGATATTTCTGTTGCAAGAGGCCCAGGGAATGCCACAGGTAGCCTGGGGGCGTATTACGGGAGAAAAAGAATGGAGAGATTTGTTAAGTCTGCATAACGCTCAGTTTGATCTTTTGCAAAGAACTCCAGAAGTTGCCCGTAGTAGAGCCACACCATTACTCGATATGATAGACACTGCATTATTGACAAATGGTACAACAGAAAACAGGTATGGCATAAAATTACCCGTATCTCTGTTGTTTATTGCTGGTCATGATACCAATCTTGCAAATTTAAGCGGGGCTTTAGATCTTAACTGGTCGCTGCCCGGTCAACCCGATAATACCCCTCCTGGTGGGGAGCTTGTATTCGAAAAGCGGAAAAGAACCAGTGATAATACTGATTGGGTTCAGGTTTCATTTGTTTATCAGACGCTGAGAGATATGAGGGATATACAACCGTTGTCGTTAGAAAAACCTGCCGGCAAAGTTGATTTAAAATTAATTGCATGTGAAGAGAAAAATATTCAGGGAATGTGTTCGTTAAAAAGTTTTTCCAGGCTCATTAAGGAAATTCGCGTGCCAGAGTGTGCAGTTACGGAATAAGTAACTAATTATTATATATATAGCGTATTAAAAAATAGAAACCCCCGGTTTGTAGTCGGGGGTATTCGTATTGATCATAATTACATGAGTCTTTCAATTGCCTGTTCTTTGCGAGTGACAATCCAGTTACGCTGCTCCAGAAAAAATCCGGACTGTTCAGCGATGCAGAATACATCGACAAAGCGCTCGGTGTTGCGGCTCTAAAACCGCTTTACACGGTGATATGTCCACATATGTCTAAATGTGCTGTTTGTGCAACGTATTAAATAATAACAAGTTATTAATTTTACAATTAGTTAAAAAGACTGATAGTATACCCCTCTATAGTATTTGGAGGGCGTATGCCGCATTCACCCGAAGATAAAAAACGCATTCTCACCCGTGTACGCCGTATTCGCGGTCAGGTTGATGCGCTTGAGCGCGCGCTGGAGTCCGGCGAGCCGTGTTTGGCTATCCTGCAACAAATTGCCGCCGTGCGCGGCGCATCCAATGGCCTGATGGGCGAAATGGTTGAGATCCACCTGAAAGACGAACTGGTCAGCGGGGAAACAACCCCAGACCAGCGTGCCGTGCGCATGGCTGAAATCGGCCATCTTCTGCGTGCTTATCTAAAATAACACCATCACCTCGCAATAATGGGAAGAGACAAATGAAATCACGTGCAGCAGTTGCATTCGGCCCTGGCCAACCGTTAAAAATTGTCGAAATCGATGTCGCACCGCCAAAGAAAGGTGAAGTGCTGGTTAAAATTACCCACACCGGCGTGTGCCATACTGATGCTTTTACGCTCTCAGGCGACGATCCGGAAGGGGTTTTCCCGGCGGTGCTCGGCCATGAAGGTGGCGGCATTGTGGTTGAAGTGGGTGAAGGCGTTACCAGCCTGAAACCGGGCGATCATGTGATCCCGCTATACACCGCAGAATGTGGCGAGTGTAAGTTCTGTAAATCGGGTAAAACTAACCTGTGTCAGGCCGTACGTGCGACCCAGGGCAAAGGTCTGATGCCGGATGGCACAACCCGTTTCTCGTATAACGGCGAGCCGATTTATCACTATATGGGCACCAGCACCTTCAGCGAATACACCGTTTGCGCGGAGATCTCTCTGGCGAAGGTTAACCCGCAGGCTCCGCTGGACAAAGTGTGTCTGCTGGGGTGTGGCGTGACCACCGGTATCGGAGCGGTCCATAACACCGCAAAAGTGAAAGAAAGTGATACCGTCGCCGTATTTGGTCTGGGCGGCATTGGCCTGGCGGTGATTCAGGGCGCGGCGCAGGCGAAAGCCGGGCGTATTCTGGCCGTTGATACCAATCCGGAAAAATTTACGCTGGCAGGTGAAATGGGCGCGACCGATTTCATCAATCCGAAGGATTACGACAAACCGATTCAGGATGTGATTGTCGAGCTTACCGATGGCGGCGTGGACTTTAGTTTCGAATGTATCGGTAACGTTAACGTGATGCGCGCGGCGCTGGAATGCTGCCATAAAGGGTGGGGCGAAAGCATCATTATTGGCGTGGCAGGAGCCGGACAAGAGATCAAAACGCGTCCGTTCCAGTTGGTTACCGGGCGTGTCTGGCGCGGTTCCGCGTTTGGCGGCGTGAAGGGGCGTACTCAGCTTCCTGGTATGGTTGAAGATGCGATGAGCGGGAAAATTCAGTTGGATCCGTTTATTACCCACCGTTTACCGCTGGAGCAGATTAACGACGCGTTCGATTTAATGCATCAGGGTAAATCCATCCGTACCGTTATCCACTTTGGCGATAACTAATTCATTGGCCAGCGGATTTCACCGCTGGCACTTTCCTGAATTTTTTAGAATTATGTTGTGAAAGTGTGACGAATCCGGCGCTTTTCACGGTAAGTAAACTTCCCGGATTGCCGATGACTATCTAACGGGCGTGTTTTCACGCATAAACCCTACAAGAGAGTCGACGGTCATGGACAACACTACATCGATGCAAGCCCAGCATAAACTGGGCTTTCTGCATCAAATCCGACTGGTTCCGCTGTTTTCCTCCATTCTCGGTGGCATCCTTCTGCTGTTCGCCTTAAGTTCCGGGCTGGCAGGCTATTTTCTTATGCAGGCCGATCGCGATCAGCGCGACGTGACCGATGAGATTCAGGTCAGGATGGGGTTATCTAACAGCTCTAACCACTTGCGTACCGCGCGTATCAACATGATCCACGCCGGCGCGGCGAGCCGTATTGCCGAAATGGATGACATGAAGGCCAATATCGCCGAGGCAGAAAAACGGATTAAGCAGTCGCAGGACGGTTTCAATGCTTATATGTCACGCGCGGTAAAAACGTCTGCCGATGAAGCGTTAGACGCTGAACTGAGCGCCAGCTTCAAAGCCTATACCGACGGCTTACAGCCGATGCTGAAGTACGCTAAAAACGGCATGTTTGAAGCGATCATCAACCATGAAAATGAACAGGCCAGACCGCTGGACTCTGCGTACAACAAGGTGCTGTTAAAGGCGATCGACATTCGTACCACCAGGGCGAATCAGTTAAGCGAACAGGCGCATCAGCGTACACAGCTTGGTATGGCTTTTATGCTGGGCGCATTTGTTCTTGCGCTGGCGCTGACCGTGATGACGTTCATTGTTCTGCGCCGTACCGTCATTCATCCTCTGTTGCGTGCCGCCCAGCGCATTGAGCAAATTTCAGCGGGGGATCTGACCATGCCGGAGGAACCGACCGGGCGCAGCGAAATTGGTCGCCTGAGCCGCCATCTGCAAACAATGCAACGTTCGCTGGGGACAACGGTAGGCACGGTGCGTCAGGGTGCGGAAGAGATTTATCGCGGTACCAGTGAGATTTCGGCGGGGAACACCGATCTGTCTTCACGTACCGAACAACAGGCTGCGGCGATTGAACAAACGGCGGCCAGCATGGAAGAGTTGACGGCGACGGTGAAGCAAAACGCCGACAACGCGCATCATGCGAGCAAGCTGGCAGAAGATGCCTCCGGTAAGGCCAGTCGGGGCGGTCAGATGGTTTCTGGCGTGGTCAAAACTATGGGCAATATCTCAACGAGTTCGAAGAAAATCTCCGAAATCACAGCCGTTATTAACAGCATTGCTTTCCAGACCAATATTCTGGCGCTGAACGCAGCGGTTGAAGCAGCACGGGCAGGAGAGCAGGGCCGTGGGTTTGCCGTGGTTGCCAGTGAGGTGCGCACGCTGGCAAGCCGCAGCGCTCAGGCGGCAAAAGAGATTGAAGGATTGATCAGCGAATCAGTCCGACTGATTGACCAGGGCTCCGGAGAAGTGGTCGCTGCGGGCAATACGATGACGGATATTGTCGATGCGGTAAAACGCGTCACCGACATTATGCTGGAAATTGCAGCGGCATCTGATGAGCAGAGCCGGGGTATCGTCCAGGTGAGCCAGGCAATTTCAGAAATGGATAAGGTAACGCAGCAAAATGCCTCGCTGGTTGAAGAAGCCTCTGCCGCTGCGGCATCGCTGGAAGAGCAGGCGGCGCGCTTAACGGAAGCTGTTGGCACATTCCGTTTAACAGGGACAAGTGCTATTAAACGCGCGCCTGTGACGACAAAGCCTGACCATTCACGCCCGCAGGCGGCAACTGCCAGTGGCGATAACTGGGAAACGTTTTAACAATAAAATCAATTAAGGGACCTGATGGTCCCTTAATTTTTGGCATCAAAACGGTACAGTTTTGCGTATTGCGGCGATCAGGATCTGCGCGGCCTGAGAGAGCTGCACATCGACACGGGTAAGAATGCCGATGGGTTCACCCGCACCGTGGGTGGGTATCGGCAACGACACCAGCGTCGCCTGGCGTAAATCTTCTCTAACTGCGCCTGAAGGGACAAACCACACATAGTCGTAATCGACCGTCAGTTGGCGGGAGAGTGATGCTGACAGCGTTTCAATACAGCCCGGCGGCATTTTGCAGCCCTGACTTTGCAACAACGCCTCTGCGTGCTGGCGAGGGGCGGTTCCTTTTGGTGAAACCACCACCGGCCACTCCATCACCCGACTCAGCGTGATGGTTTCCTGCAACAACGGGTGGTTAGGGCGCACGACCAGTTTGAGCGATTCCAGAAATAACAGCTCGTAGTTCAGACCAACCATCAATTCCGGATCGGCCATACGGCCAATGCCGAGATCAATTTCCCCTGACTTTAAACCCGCCAGGATCATGGGATTACTCATGGTGGCAACCTGCAGCGTGGTCTCCATTTGCTGCTTATGGAACGGGCCAATGACAGCCGGCAGAATGCCCAGGGCCGCGGTGGGTAAGGCGCCAATCCGTACGACATCCGTCTGTGACTCTTCGCGCTGGTTTAAGGCTTGTCCGGCGGTGTTGAGCGCATCCAGCACTCTGACTGCGTGGGTAAGAAACTGTTCTCCGGGCAGCGTTAATTGTGCGCCAAGACGGCCACGCTCAAAGAGCCGGGTACCGGTCAGTTGCTCCAGTTCATTCAGCGTTTTGGAGAGGGCTGGTTGGCTCAGGTTAAGGGTCTCAGCCGCGCGGCCCAACGTTCCCTGCTGTGCAACGGCGACAAAAGTATGAAGGTGGCGCAAGCGAATGCGCTGATTGAACAGAACATTTTTTTCCATATAGAGATGTTAAAAACAGAGTCGTATCGGTGACAAGTGAAGTTGTTCGATTTTGATAACTTGATAGCAAAATATTATTAACATTTATCCTATTTTACTTACAACTGATTTATTTTGCTTATGTTTTGTACAGCGCTGCCGGGCGGTGGGATCATGGAAGAGAATCCGTCCAGTCGATATACTTTCGTTATTGTTTGCTTTTGAACCATTATCTTCACAAGGTACTGATTAATGATAGATGTAATAGGGCACCTTAACCCCGATAGCGATGCCATTTGTACCGCCGCCATGACGGCGCGTTGGCTTACTTTACGTGGCCAGCAGGCGACGGCATGGCGTCTGGGCGAACCTAACCGCGAAACGCAATTTATCTTTGAGCATGCAGGACTGACGATGCCCGAACGGCTGACGTTTGAACTGACCGATCGTGATGTGTGGCTGGTCGATTTCACCGAGCCTGCCCAGGGGCCGGCATCGCTGGCAGAAAGTAACGTCGTGGGAATTATCGATCATCACCGACTCGGTGGATTAGTCACTCGTCTGCCACCAGAAGTGTGGGTGAAGCCAGTTGGCAGCAGCGCGACGCTGTTATGGCAACTGATGACGGAAGAGGAGCGCAACCAGTTGTCTGCCGCTGAGGCCGTTTTATTGCTGGGTGCGGCATTGAGTGACACTGTCACGCTTCGTTCGCCAACGACCACCTCTGACGATCGTCTGGCGGTGGAGGCCCTGGCCCAAAAAACCGGTGTGGATCTCGAGGCGTTTAGTCGCGACCTGCTGTTTGCTAAAACAAGCGTGGAAGGCATGAGCGCCCGCGAGCTTCTGCAGAAAGACATTAAAACCTTCACCATTCATGGACATTCGGTGTGTGTGGCGCAGCTTGAACTGTATGCGCTGCAACAGGTGGATGCGGTGCTGGACGATCTCCGTCTGGAAATGGCGCGCTATGCAGAGGAAAAGAATGCCGCGCTGGTTGTACTGATGCTCACCGATATCAATCTGGGCGACACCAGCCTGTGGTTTACCGGTACAGCGCTGTCAGACATCCCGCAGCCCTGTAAGGTGGAGGGGATGCTCAGCCGTAAAAAACAGATGTTGCCCTGGCTGGAAAGTCATTTAAAACCACGCCAGTAGGTTCTGTTCACCGTCTGTAGGGGTGGGAAATTTACGCGGGGTCACACTTTGTAAATTCTTCCCACCGGAGTCAGCGGCGTTTTCTACACTCCAGGTAATATTCACTGGAGGCATGACATTATGGCGAACACCATCACGGCAGATGAGATTCGGGAACAATTTTCGCAGGCAATGTCAGCAATGTACCAGCAGGAAGTTCCGCAATATGGCACGTTGCTGGAACTTGTCGCTGATGTGAATCTGGCGGTACTGGAAAATAATCCTACGCTGCATGAAAAACTGGCGAATGCAGATGAGCTGGCCCGGCTAAACGTTGAGCGCCACGGCGCCATTCGGGTGGGCACTGCGCAGGAGCTTTCTACGCTACGCCGGATGTTTGCCATTATGGGCATGTATCCGGTGAGTTATTACGATCTCTCCCAGGCCGGTGTTCCCGTGCATTCCACCGCGTTTCGTCCCATTGACGATGCGTCGCTTTCGCGCAACCCGTTTCGGGTATTCACCTCGTTATTGCGGCTCGAATTAATCGAAAACGCCGCGCTACGGCAAAAAGCCGCGGAGATCCTCGCGAAACGCGATATTTTCACCCGTCGTTGTCACGAACTGCTGGATGAGTTTGATGTGCAGGGCAGTTTTACGCCTGAGCAGGCGCAGGAGTTTGTGCAAGAAGCGCTGGAAACTTTCCGCTGGCATCAGCATGCCACGGTCGATGAGGCGACCTATCACGCATTGCACAATGAGCACCGGCTGATTGCTGATGTGGTGTGTTTCCCTGGGTGTCATATCAACCATCTGACGCCGCGTACGCTGGATATCGACCGGGTTCAGTCGATGATGCCGGAGTGTGGCATTGAACCCAAAATACTGATTGAAGGGCCGCCGCGCCGTGAGGTGCCCATTTTATTGCGCCAGACCAGTTTTAAAGCGCTGGAAGAGCCGGTGTTATTTGCCGGTGAAATGCGTGGCACTCACACGGCGCGTTTTGGTGAAATCGAACAGCGCGGCGTGGCCCTGACGCCGAAAGGCAGAGCATTGTACGACGAATTGCTGAATAAAGCGGGAACGGGAAAAGACAACCTGACACATCAGCTGCATTTGCAGGAGGTGTTCAAAGCATTCCCGGACAGCGAATTTCTGCTGCGCCAGCAGGGACTTGCCTGGTTCCGCTACCGGTTGACGCCGTCGGGCGAGGCGCATCGACAGGCGATTCGCCCGGATGACGACCCGCAGCCGCTCATTGAGCGAGGCTGGCTGGTTGCTCAGCCCATTACCTACGAAGATTTTTTACCGGTGAGCGCCGCGGGGATTTTCCAGTCTAATCTGGGGAATGAAACTCAGGCCCGTAGCCACGGTAATTCCAGCCGCGACGCGTTTGAACAGGCGCTGGGGTGTGCGGTTTATGATGAGTTTGCGCTGTATCAGGAGGCGCAAGATCGCAGTAAACGGCGGTGTGGTTTACTTTAATTGAATTTACATGGGATTCGGTCTGTTCCCATCGACATAAAATATTTTCGATTTTGTACAGATAATCGGCGACCAACAATTGGATTATTAATGAATTTTGTCTAGAGTGAGCGGTCAGAAATGTGCACTCTCTTGCCGCTGATTATGGCCGGCGCGGGACCATTTACACGACCAGAAGGACTCACTTTCAGGCATGAATCGCAGACGATTTATTAAAGGTTCAATGGCAATGGCCGCCGTGTGCGGAACCAGTGGTATTGCATCACTCTTTTCCAGCGCCGCCTTTGCGGCAGAGTCTGACATTGCAGACGGAAAAACCGTACGTTTTGATTTTTCCGTTCTGCAATCGATGGCCCATGACTTAGCACAGAAGCCCTGGGGCGGCGCACCGCGCGCGTTACCTGACACGCTGGCCAAACTGACGCCGCAGGCCTACAACAGCATTCAATATGACGCAGAGCAGTCTCTGTGGAACAATGTTGAAAATCGTCAGCTTGATGCGCAGTTCTTCCACGTGGGAATGGGCTTCCGTCGCCGCGTACGCATGTTCTCGGTTGATGGCAGCACGCATATGGCGCGCGAAATCCACTTCCGCCCGGAACTGTTTAAATACAATGATGCGGGTGTGGATACCAAACAGCTGGAAGGGCAGACTGACCTCGGGTTCGCCGGGTTCCGCGTGTTTAAAGCGCCAGAATTAGCCCGTCGCGATATCGTTTCTTTCCTGGGCGCCAGCTATTTCCGCGCCGTGGATGACACCTATCAGTACGGTTTATCGGCCCGCGGTCTGGCGGTAGATACCTACACCGACAGCAAAGAAGAGTTTCCTGATTTCACCTCTTTCTGGTTCGAAACGGTCAAACCGGGCGCAACCTCCTTTACCGTGTATGCGCTTCTCGACAGCCCCAGCGTAACCGGTGCATTTAAGTTCGTGATCCACTGCGAGAAAACGCAGGTGATCATGGATGTACAAAACCACATCTATGCGCGCAAAGACATCAAGCAGCTCGGTATTGCACCGATGACCAGCATGTTTAGCTGCGGCAACAACGAACGTCGGATGTGTGACACCATTCACCCGCAAATTCATGATTCCGACCGTCTGGCGATGTGGCGGGGCAATGGCGAGTGGATCTGCCGCCCGCTGAATAACCCGCAAAAACTGCAGTTCAACGCCTATACCGATAACAACCCGAAAGGGTTTGGCTTGCTGCAGCTCGATCGCGACTTCTCCCATTACCAGGATATCATGGGCTGGTACAACAAGCGTCCGAGCCTGTGGGTCGAACCGCGTAACCAGTGGGGCAAGGGGACTATCGGCCTGATGGAGATCCCGACGACCGGCGAAACGCTGGATAACGTCGTCTGCTTCTGGCAGCCTGAAAGGTCGATCAAAGCGGGCGATGATCTGGAATTCAAATATCGCCTGTACTGGAGCGCACAGCCGCCGGTGCGTTCACCGCTGGCTCGCGTGATGGCGACCCGAACAGGCATGGGCGGCTTCCCGGAAGGATGGGCGCCGGGCGAGCACTACCCGGAAAAATGGGCGCGACGTTTTGCTGTTGATTTCGTCGGTGGCGATCTAAAAGCCGCAGCGCCGAAGGGTATTGAACCGGTGATTACGCTCTCCAGCGGTGAAGCGAAACAGATTGAGATCCTTTACGTGGAACCTATCGACGGTTATCGTATTCAGTTTGACTGGTATCCGACCTCTGACTCAACCGATCCGGTAGATATGCGTATGTTCCTGCGTTGTCAGGGCGACGCCATCAGTGAAACCTGGCTGTATCAGTACTTCCCGCCAGCGCCGGATAAACGTCAGTACGTTGACGACCGCGAGATGCGTTAATCACTCCCTTTACGGCTCTCCGAATGGGGAGCCGTATCTGTAATCCTCTTCACAACCATTCTGTACACTATTTACTCGATCCCGTTCGCATTTTTCTGTAAGTCAAGTGGGTACTCTGGAGGTGTGTATTTCTTATACACGTCCTTTTCCACTAACAGGGAGAAAGTATGTTTCCAGAATACAGAGACCTTATTTCCCGACTGAAATCCGAGAACCCTCGCTTTCTGTCCTTATTCGAAAAACACAACAGCCTTGATCATGAGATCTCCAGACTGGAAGGTTCGGATGGTCGGGGGTATAGTTTGGACATTGTTCGCCTTAAGAAACAGAAACTCCACCTGAAGGAAGATCTGCTCAAAATATTGCAAAAAGAGAGTGTCAGTGAGAGCTAAGTAAAACGGCGCTTGCTGTGTAAAAGGGCTTCCAAAAGGGAGCCCTTCCTGTTTTTATTTGATGAGCAGGGTGGCCTGCTTAACCATCATAATGGAATGAAAATGTCAGAAGTGATTACCATCAATGACACGCTGGAACTGCGTGCCGTAGAAGAGCAACACGTCACGCCTCTGCATCAGTTGGTGCTTAAAAATAAACGCTGGCTCCAGCAGTCGCTGAACTGGCCGCAGTTTGTTGCCTCTGAGGAGGACACCCGCAAGAATGTGCAGGGCAATATGATGTTGCACCAGCGCGGTTACGCCAAAATGTTCCTGATTTTTGCGCAAGAAAATGTGGTCGGGGTTATCTCGTTTAACCAGATAGAACCGCTGAACAAAGCGGCTTATATCGGCTACTGGCTGGATGAGGAGCATCAGGGTAAAGGCATCATGTCCCTGGCGCTACAGGCCTTAATTCATCATTATGCGCAGCGTCAGGAGATTCGCCGCTTCGTGATTAAATGTCGCGTAGAAAACGTTGAGAGCAACCAGGTGGCGCTACGTAATGGCTTCCAACTGGAAGGATGTATGCAACAGGCGGAATTCCTTAATGGTGATTACTGTGATGTGAATCTCTACGCCCGTATCATTGATGGCTCTTCAGAATAAACCTGCGATAGGCGTGCGCGTAATGCGCTGTTCACCGTTAATCACTTTCGGTCCGCGTAGGTGAATGGCATCGCCATCAAACGCCTGGATATGCGCCTGACCGGTTATCTCAATGTGATGCTCGATCAGCACTTCGCCCAGCACGCAGACGTGGCCTTCAATCAGGATGTGGTCGTCTAACTGGAGCGGTCCACCGCGTAATTGCGCATGACCGCCGACCAGCACGTGGTGTTTCAGCACGCAGTTACCTTCAACTACCGCGTGCTCCGCCACCTGCGAACTGTAGCGTAGGGTAGGTATGGCATCTTCTTCGCTCCCGGCGATGACGCGCGCATATCCATAGACTTTGGCGCAATCGCAAATCCAGACATTGTTCTCTTCATTACCTTCCACCTGTGCGAAATCAAAAACTTCCGCCCGATGTTCAATAAAGGCATAGTTGATTTTCGCATCGCCATAGATCTGCGCCTGATGCACCACTCGTGAGTGGCTGACAAAAGCCCGATCATAAATTTGCAGGAACTGGTCGCTTTCACGGGTTAGCCCCCTGGCGGCGATGATTTCAGAGTCACACATCACGCGCGCATCACCAAAGAGAAGGCACTCGCCGCGAACCACAGAATCCTGAATGGTGACGTTGTCACGTATTTGCGCGTTATGACTGATTTCAGCCTGGTCAATCCACACGTCATCGCTAATTTGCGCGCCATCTCTGACCACGCTTGCCTGAGTAATGCGGGCGTTTCCTGTAATCGTCGCGCCGGAAAATGCGAGCGCGTTTTCATCGTAAATCCAGCAATCACCGCTTTGTGACAGCACGCTTTCATTGTCGATCCAGCCACCGGGCGTACCGGCCTGGACATCATTAAAATCAGTGAGCGCAATGATTTGGCGTAGTAATACGCTTTTTTTATTGCCATTATCCTGGTAACTAAAGGATCGAGACTCATCGCTGAGACGATATTTGGTCATAGCTCATTTCCATGTTGCGCACCTTAGTTAAACGTAGCAAAGTTTTCCGCACTGGCTAAATCAGCGGAAATTCCATAAAATGCATTTCAAATATACTTTAAAAAATAAACAAAATGAGTAAGAACAAACAGAGTGAGCGGGTCCTCAATCTTCCGGCCGGTTATTTTGGCATGGTACTGGGCATCATTGGGATGGGGTTTGCGTGGCGTTATGCCAGTCAGGTGTGGCCAGTGAGTCACTTGATTGGCGACGGTTTAGTGATCCTCGCAATGGTCATTTGGGGGCTGCTGACGCTGGCCTTTCTTAGCCGTTTACTGCGTTTTCCGCATAGCGTATTGGCTGAAATTCGTCACCCGGTGATGAGCAGCTTTGTCAGTCTGTTTCCGGCCACAACGATGCTGGTCGCGATTGGTTTTGTCCCGTGGTATCGACCGCTGGCGATTGGGTTGTTCAGCATTGGCGTGGTGATACAGCTGGCCTACGCCGCCTGGCAAACGGCAGGGTTGTGGCGTGGATCGCATCCAGAGGAAGCCACCACGCCGGGTCTGTATCTGCCGACCGTCGCCAATAACTTTATCAGTGCAATGGCCTGTGGCGCACTGGGTTTCAACGACGCAGGATTGGTGTTTTTGGGCGCCGGGGTTTTTTCCTGGCTCAGTCTGGAGCCGGTGATTCTGCAACGTTTACGTAGCTGCGGTGAGTTGCCTGCGGTGTTACGTACTTCACTTGGCATTCAACTGGCGCCTGCGCTGGTCGCCTGCAGCGCCTGGCTTAGCGTTAACGGTGGCGAGGGCGATACGTTAGCCAAAATGCTGTTCGGCTATGGTCTGCTGCAACTGCTGTTCATGCTACGGCTCATGCCGTGGTATTTGTCACAGCCATTTAATGCATCTTTCTGGAGCTTCTCGTTTGGCGTGTCGGCTCTGGCGACAACAGGGCTGCATCTGGGCCACGGTAGCGAGTCAGGATTTTTTCATACGCTGGCGATCCCACTGTTTATTTTTACCAATTTTATCATTGCATTATTACTGGTACGTACGTTTGCATTGCTGATGCAGGGGAAACTGCTCATCCGCACGGAGCGTGCTGCATTACTGAAATCTGAGGATAAATAATGACCCTTTGCGACGAAAACTACTTTACTGAGAAATACGATTTAACTCGTACGCATTCCGATGTTGTTGAAGCGGCAAAAATTGTTAAGCCAGGTAAAACGTTAGACCTGGGCTGCGGTAACGGTCGTAACAGCCTGTACCTTGCGGCAAACGGTTATGACGTGACAGCATGGGATAAAAATCCCATGAGCATCGCTAACCTTGAGCGTATCAAAGCGGCGGAAGGGCTGACCAATCTGCACGCGAACGTCGCGGATCTCAACGCATTACGCTTTGACGGCGAATATGATTTTATTCTTTCTACCGTTGTGCTGATGTTCCTTGAAGCCAAAACTATCCCTGGCCTTATTGAAAATATGCAGCGTTGCACTAAACCGGGCGGATATAACTTAATCGTCGCGGCGATGGATACCGATGATTTTCCTTGTACCGTGGGTTTCCCGTTCGCGTTTAAAACCGGAGAATTGCGCAATTATTACAGCGGATGGGAGCTGCTGAAATATAACGAAGACGTGGGTGAACTTCATCGTACGGATGAAAACGGTAATCGAATTAAACTGCGCTTTGCCACAATGCTGGCACGCAAAACTGCCTGAACCTCCCGCCTGGGTTAACTCTTTCTGCGCTCAGCATTTTTTGTGCCGGGCGTAGAGAGAAAATTGTGCGGTGTTTACCATTTTTAGTACATCCAAAATGAAACGGTTTTGCTATCCTTTTTAAGCATCATTGCGAAAACTAAAGGGATCGTTTCATGCGTACTCAAACTTTATTTAAAGTTGCAGTGCTTACTGGCTTGTAGGCATTATCCGGCTGTGCGTCAAAAGTGACCGCGCCGGATAAATATTCTGGGTTTTTAAAAAATTACTCTGATTTGAAGGAAACACAATCAGCATCGGGACAAACCGTACTCCGTTGGGTTGATCCGAGCTACAACGAATCCAAATATGACAACATTGTATATAACCCGGTAACGTATTATCCGGTTCCTAAACCTACCACGCAGGTAGGGCAGCAGGTTCTTGATCAACTGCTGACCTACACCAATACCCAGTTGAAATCCGCCATCAGCAAGCGTAAGCCCCTGGTTACTACCCCTGGGCCACGTAGCCTGATTTTCCGCGGAGCGATTACCGGTGTTGCAACGAGCAAAGAAGGACTGCAGTTCTATGAAGTGATCCCGGTTGCGCTGCTCGTTGCGGGAACACAAATGGCAACGGGTCACCGTACCATGGATACCAACCTCTATTTCGAGGGTGAGTTGATTGATGCTGCGACCAATAAACCGGTAATTAAAGTTGTACGTAAGGGTGAAGGTAAAGATCTGAGCAACGAAAATACGCCGATGACATTCGAAACGTTGAAGAAAGTTGTTGATGACATGGCGACGGATGCCACCATGTTTGACGTGAACAAAAAACCACAATAATAATCAACGCACCATCTCAGGATGGTGCGTTTTTTTTATGCCACCCGGCGTCGATAGAATAGTTTACCCATCAGCACTTCTGGTCGGGCAAACATCACCATATTCCCCAGTAAAATCAATACTAATCCGGCAATAGCGTTAACCTGCCAGACGTATCCTTCATACAATGTTGACAGCGTTAGCGCAACCAGCGGGAAAAGCAGGGTGCTGTATGCCGCCCTACTGGGACCAATGCGACCTACCAGTGTGAAATAAGCGCCGAAAGCAATCACTGAGCCAAAAATAGCCAGATATAACAGCGCGCTGAGATAGCTGAATGTCCACTGTGGCGTAAAATTGTCCCCGCGCATCAGCGCAATGGCAGCGATCAACAGCGTGCCGTACAGCATGGCCCAACTGTTGGTCGTTAACACTTCCAGCCCTTTTTTCTGGTGACGCATGCTGATCATATTACCCAATGAGAAACCGAAGGTTCCAAGGGCGCTTAAGCCGATACCCAGCAGCAAGGAATGATTGAATCCGCTGTTGAGCAAATCCTGCCAGAACAGAGTCACAATGCCCGTCAGTCCAAGACCGGCTGCGATATAGAAACGCAGCGGTGGTCTTTGCCCAAAAAAGATGAAGCTATTGACCGCATTGAACAGGACGGCCATTGAGAAAATTACCGACTCCAGGCCGGTATTAATCCAGGCCGCAGCCGTATAAAAACACCAGAAGTTGAAGCAAAAAACGCATCCACCCTGTAACAGACAAAACAGATGATCGCGACCAGACAGTTTGCGTAATTTACCGCTAACCAGCAGGATCACTATCATCAGCGAACTGGCAACGGCGAAGCGCCAAAAGATAGAAACCGGCGCAGAAACCGGGCCCTGCTGCAAATAAATCGCAATCCATGTCGTTCCCCAAATTACCACCACCAGGCAGTACAACAGTGCGTTCATACAACTCTCTCTTTTTTGGATTCAGGTTCACACTGTGTCATGTCTGGCGGCAGGAGGCTTTCATCGGTTTGCGGCGGACTTGCAAAATCTTGCGCTTTTTTAGCGTAAAAGCGAAAAGGAAGCTGTTAACAATATGTGGCTGTTATAGACTGAAAGCCTGCTAACTTATTTTGAATGTGATGGTATGCCTCAGCCCTACGATGCCTTTGAAAACTTACGCAAACATAATGCCGTGCTGCATGAATCGGTTGCGTTACATTCAGGGATCCAACTGGCGGCCTGGTCAAACAAGCGCGATACCATCACCCAGTATTGCGATCACCATACGCTCAGTTTATATATCGCGGATGGCTACGAGAGTTACCACAAAACGGCGGGGGGCTGGAAGAATGGCGGCGGACCGGACCGTTTTTGCCTGATGCCGAAAGAGAGCGAGTCAAGTTGGGATATCCGCGACGATCTTTCCTTTGTTCATCTCTATTGTACCGACGAACATCTACGCGAAGTGGGTGAAAAAGTCTGGGATAAAAGCCCCTATAGCTTCACGCTGGACGAGCACACGTTTGGCAGTGACCCGGGGATCACGGCGGTTTACCGTCAGTTTCTGCTTGATAACGACTGGCAGCAACCGGCCAATCACCTCACGCTCAGCGCGGCATCTTCGCTACTGTTAACGCATCTGATCCAGCATTACAGCAACGTCCAATGGCGACTGCCCACCGTCACCGGGGGACTCGCGCCCGTCACCTTGCGTAACGTGCTGGCCTATATTGACGCGCATCTGGCGTACCCAATCACCCTGAACGATCTGGCTAGCGAGGCGGCGCTTAGCGAATTCCATTTTGCCAGAATGTTTCGCCAGTCGATGAATATGGCACCGCATCAGTACGTGATGCAACGTCGTATGGCGCTGGCACAGCATCTGGTCTGTTACACTTCACGCAGTTTGTCAGATATTGCGATGACCTGCGGATTCAGTTCGGCAAGCCATTTTAGTAACCGGTTTAAACAGGTAACCGGTAAAACGCCAACGCAGCTACGTGCGGCGAAATAACGTCAACACGGCGTAGCAGATACCGCCGACGACCAGCCCCCAGAATGCAGATCCAACCCCCAATAACGTCAGGCCGCTGGCCGTGACCAAAAACGTAACGATGGCTGCGTCGCGTTCCGCTTCATTATGCAACGCCTGATACAAACTACCGCTAATCGTCCCGAGCAAGGCCAGACCGGCCAGCATCTGGATCCAGCTTACGGGTAGTGCCGCCATTAGTCCTGTGACTGAACCGCCAAACACCCCTGCCAGAAGATAGAAGACGCCAGCCGCGGCGGCGGCGAGCCAGCGTCGTTTGGCATCAGGATGCGCTTCGGGACTTTGGCAAATTGCGGCGGTTATGGCGGCAATGCAGATGGAGTAGACACCAAACGGCGAAAACAGCAGCGCCAGCAGGCCGGTAAAGATAATGAGCGGTGAAACGGGTAATGAATAGCCCGACGCATTCATAGTGGCAATACCTGGGGCATTTTGCGAAGCCATGGTAACCAGAAACAGCGGCAGCGCAATGCTGATACTGTGGGCAAATGAAAAGTGTGGGGCAATAAACGCAGGTATGACCGGCGATAAATTCACTCCGCTTGTGACAATGTCACCTTTTATTAGCGCGATAGCGATACCCGCCAGCATCGCGGCGATCGTCGCGTACCGTGGGGCTGTGACTTTAAATACCAGCCATGCCACCAGCATACTACCGCACAAAATAAGCTCACTGTTGAGGCTATTAAAGGCCTGCAGACCAAAGCGCAGCAGGATCCCGGCCAGCATGGCTGATGCCAGTGAGTGAGGGATTATTTTCATCAGACGGGCAAACAATCCGGTTATGCCGCACAGCACAATCAACGCGTTAGCTACGATAAAAACGCCGATAGCATCCTGAATCGATACCCCGTGCAGACCCGTAACCAGCAGCGCGGCGCCAGGTGTTGACCAGGCCGTGAGCACAGGAGCGCGATACCATAACGTCAGCGCCAGCGTACTGACGCCCATTGCAATCCCCAGCGCGGTCATCCAGCCCGCGATTTGATCGGTGGTCGCACCTGCGGCCAGGGCCGCTTGCCAGATAATGGCAGCCGAGCTGGCGTAACCGACCAGGACAGCCACAAAACCCGATAATACGGTGGGTAGTGGGATGGAAAATGCGCGCATAGTCACTCCGTGTGCGTTATAACGGTCAATTAATGTAGCACTGTGCGTTATAGCGTACAAGTGCTAAGCTGTAGCCTTGAGAAAGGAGAGTCAGGAAGGCGAAAAATGGAAAACTTAACCCACTATCTGGCCACAACGCTCCGCACGCTACGTCACCAGCGGGAATGGAGCCTGTCACGTTTAGCGGAGGAAACCGGCGTGTCAAAAGCCATGTTGGGGCAGATTGAGCGCAACGAATCCAGCCCAACGGTGGCGACATTGTGGAAAATTGCTACCGGACTGAACGTGCCATTCTCGACGTTTATTTCACCGCCAGAGTCAGACGGCGCGCCAACATTCGATCCCCAGCAGCAGGCGATGGTCGTCACGCCATTGTTTCCGTGGGACCCACAGCTGTGCTTCGATCATTTTTCGATACAGCTGGCACCCGGCGCACTCAGTGAATCGACTCCGCATGAAACCGGCGTTATAGAGCACGTGGTGGTGATAAATGGGCTGCTGGATATGTGTATTGAGGGGCAGTGGCGCACCATGAAATCCGGCGAGGGGGTGCGTTTTGCGGGAGACAGGGCGCATAGCTACCGTAACAGTAGCGAACAAACGGTTCACTTTCATTCCCTGATCCATTACCCGCGCGGTTAATCGGGAAAACTATTCCGAAAAGCCGCGCTTGTGACTACAATAGCCGCCATTTTTACCACTTGTGGATGGTAACAACTGTATGCGCCAGCAGCCTCATCACCTTGAATTGTTAAGCCCGGCCCGGGATACCGCCATTGCACGTGAAGCCATTTTGCACGGCGCTGACGCCGTTTACATTGGCGGACCGGGTTTTGGCGCGCGTCATAACGCCAGTAACAGCCTGAAAGATATCGCCGAACTGGTGCCGTTTGCGCATCGTTACGGGGCGAAAATCTTTGTGACGCTGAATACAATCTTGCATGATGATGAGCTGGAGCCCGCACAGCGATTAATTACCGATCTGTATCAGACCGGCGTTGACGCTCTGATTGTGCAGGATATGGGGATTCTGGAGCTGGATATTCCTCCCATTGAGCTGCATGCCAGCACCCAATGTGATATTCGCAGCGTCGAGAAGGCGAAGTTTCTTTCTGACGTCGGATTCACCCAAATTGTCCTCGCGCGCGAACTGAGCCTTGAGCAAATAAACGCCATTCATCAGGCTACGGATGCGACTATTGAATTTTTCATTCACGGTGCGCTGTGCGTCGCCTATTCAGGCCAGTGTTATATTTCACATGCGCAAACCGGACGTAGCGCTAACCGCGGTGACTGTTCTCAGGCTTGTCGCCTGCCGTATACCCTGAAAGACGATCAGGGGCGCGTGGTGTCCTATGAAAAACATCTGCTGTCGATGAAAGATAACGATCAGACCGCCAACCTCGGCGCGTTGATTGACGCAGGCGTGCGCTCCTTCAAAATTGAAGGGCGCTATAAAGACATGAGCTATGTGAAGAATATTACCGCGCATTATCGTCAGATGCTGGACGCCATTATTGAAGAGCGCGGCGATCTTGCCCGTTCTTCAGCCGGGCGTACCGAACATTTCTTTACTCCATCCACGGAAAAGACCTTCCATCGCGGCAGCACCGATTATTTTGTGAATGCCCGTAAGGGGGATATCGGCGCATTCGACTCACCAAAGTTCATCGGTCTGCCGGTTGGCGAAGTCCTGAAGGTGGCAAAAGATCATCTCGATGTTGAGGTAACAGAACCGCTGGCCAACGGGGATGGTCTGAACGTGTTAATCAAGCGTGAGGTCGTCGGATTTCGCGCCAACACCGTTGAAAAAACGGGGCACAATCGTTATCGGGTGTGGCCGAATGAAATGCCCGCCGACCTGCACAAAGTGCGCGCCAACCATCCGCTGAACCGCAATCTCGATCATAACTGGCAGCAGGCGTTGGCCAAAACCTCCAGCGAACGCCGCGTCGCGGTCGATATTGAGCTGGGCGGCTGGCAGGAACAGTTGATCCTGACGCTCACCAGTGAGGAGGGGGTGAGTATCACCCATACGCTGGACGGCCAGTTTGAGGAAGCGAACAATGCAGAAAAAGCGTTGAGCAACCTACAGGATGGCCTGGCAAAGCTGGGACAAACGCTGTATTACGCCCGTAATATTCAGGTGAATCTGCCGGGAGCATTGTTCGTGCCTAACGGTCAACTGAATCAGCTGCGACGTGAAGCGGTCGACATGCTGGATGCCGCTCGTTTGCAAAACTATCAGCGCGGTCGCCGTAAACCGGTTGCCCAGCCGGTGCCGGTTTACCCGCAAACGCATCTGAGCTTTCTGGCTAACGTCTACAACCATAAAGCGCGAGAGTTTTATCACCGTTATGGCGTGCAGTTGATTGATGCCGCCTATGAGGCGCATGAAGAAAAGGGCGATGTGCCTGTGATGATCACCAAACATTGCCTGCGTTTTGCGTTTAACCTGTGTCCGAAACAGGCGAAAGGAAATATCAAAAGCTGGAAAGCCACGCCGATGCAGTTGGTTAACGGCGATGAGGTCCTGACGCTGAAATTTGATTGCCGACCGTGCGAAATGCACGTGATCGGCAAGATGAAACATCACATTCTGAAGATGCCGTTGCCGGGCAGCGTGGTGGCTTCCATCAGCCCTGAAGAACTGCTGAAAACGTTGCCAAAGCGTAAAAGCTAACGGTTAGCTCTGATGTGTATCGGGTTTGCGTGATTTTTGCCAGTAATGGTGTTCGCGAAGATCGGCGGCGGATTCTTCCGCCGTCATTCGTAGTTCATCGCTGTCGGCTGTGTGTCGTAATAAGTGATCGGCATCCTGCACCTGAAGATATTCATGTCCCTGATTAGTAGCGAGAAGCTGACCGGAAAAAAGCGCGCTGGCCAGCAATAACACCGTTAACCCTTTCTTAAACATCATGCACCCTCTGGTACGTTAGCTGCGGAATTGACGATAATTTCGCCAGGTGACTATTCAATATTTTAATCGGGTTAATGACAATCTCTGTTTTGTCATTTCGATGTTTTTTACATTTTTGTTTAGATAACGTTGGGATTTGTCACAACCGGGCAGTGCAGCGCTGCCCGGTTGTTATCAGGGAGAGAATCAGGATTTAAATCCGGCGGCCGTCATCAGGAGACGAAAGAACATACCAACGGCGGCCAGGGCCAGCACGCTGCCGCCCCAGAGGATCACCAGCCACATCAGGCGTTTCCAGATTGTCTGTTGCATCAATGATACCCCTCACCATGTTGAACTTTGCCGCGGAAAACGTAGTAGCTCCAGAAGGTGTACACCAGGATTATCGGGATAATCAGCAGCGCGCCAACCAACATAAAGCCCTGACTCTGCGCCGGAGCTGCCGCCTGCCACAGCGTAATGGACGGTGGAATGATGTGGGGCCAGATACTGATCCCCAGCCCGCTGAACCCGAGAAAAATCAGCCCCAGCGTCAATACAAAAGGCAGCGTATGGCTGTTTTGCTGACCCAGCGAACGCCACAGCCAGAGGCTAATCAGCGCAACCAGGAGCGGAACCGGCATCAGGAACCACAGATTGGGCAGGCTAAACCAACGATCGGCAATGGCGCTGTGCGCCAGCGGCGTCCACAGACTGATAATGGCAATGACAACCAGCATCGCCAGCAGCAGTTTTCTTGCCACGCAGCGCATTTTATCCTGCAACGGATTTTCGCTTTTCATCACCAGCCATGTTGCCCCCAACAGGGCGTAGGCTACAACCAGGCCCACGCCGCAGAACAGGGTAAAGGGGGTCAGCCAGTCGAAAGGACCGCCGCTGTAGCTGCGTCCGGTGACGGAAAATCCATTGAGTACGGCACCGACCACAATACCCTGAGTGAATGTCGCGAGGATTGAACCGCCGAGAAAAGCTTTATCCCAGAATGGTCGATGCGCCGGCGTGGCTTTGAAGCGAAACTCAAACGCGACGCCGCGAAATATCAGGCCGATGAGCATCAGGGTCAACGGGATCGTCAGCGCATCGACAATCACCGCATAGGCCAGGGGAAAAGCGCCGAATAATCCGGCGCCGCCCAACACCAGCCAGGTTTCATTACCGTCCCATACCGGGGCGACGCTGTTGACCATCACATCGCGGTCATCCGCATCCGAAATCGCAGGGAATAAAATACCGATCCCGAGATCAAAACCGTCCATCACGATATACATCAGCGTGGCGAACACGATAATTACAAACCAGATAACTGATAAATCGATACCCATTAGCGGTGTGCCTCCGGTTGAGAATCGAGAACGACAGCAGAAAGCGGCCGCGCCGGCGTGCCTGTTGGTGGAATGGTCGGCTCATCTTCCTGTGGTCCTTTACGGATCAGGCGGATCATGTAGCTGTAACCCACGCCAAACACCGAGCTATACACCACAAAGAAAGACAGTAGGCTGATGCTCATATGTAAATCACCATGTGCGGAAACCGCATCCGCCGTACGTTGCAAACCGTAAACCACCCACGGCTGACGGCCAACTTCGGTGGTCACCCAGCCAGCAAGGATGGCAATCAGACCGGAGGGCCCCATCCACAATGCAAAGCGCAGGAAAGGACGTGAGGTGTATAGCCGCTGCTTATAACGCAGCCACAGGGCAAACGCGCCCAGCAGGATCATCAGCATGCCTAACCCTGCCATAATGCGAAACGACCAGAACACGATGGTGGAATTGGGCCTGTCTTCCTTCGGAAATTCTTTTAACGCCGGGACCTGTTTATCCAGACTATGAGTCAGGATCAGGCTGCCCAGCGCCGGGATTTCCAGCCCATAGCGGGTGCGCTCCTGCTCCATATCCGGCCAGCCGAACAACAGCAGCGGGGTCGGTTCACCGGGCGGATTTTCCCAGTGTCCTTCAATCGCCGCAATTTTTGCAGGCTGGTGCTTCAGCGTATTCAACCCGTGCATATCGCCAATTAAGGCCTGCAGCGGGGCGACGATTAACGTCATCCACAGCGCCATTGAAAACATCGCGCGAATTGCTGGCGTGCTATTACCGCGCAATAAATGCCATGCGGCTGATGCCGCGACAAACAGCGCGCTGCTCAGGAAGGCGGCAACGGACATATGCAGCAAACGATAAGGGAAGGAAGGATTGAAAATCACGGCGAACCAGTCGACGGGAACGACTTGCCCGTTAACAATTTCATAGCCCTGTGGCGTTTGCATCCAGCTGTTGGAGGCGAGGATCCAGAAGGTAGAAATAATAGTACCCAGCGCAACCATACAGGTCGCGAAGAAGTGAAGTCCTGGGCCAACCCGGTTCCAGCCAAACAGCATTACCCCGAGGAAGCCCGCTTCGAGGAAGAAGGCGGTTAATACTTCATAGGTCAGCAGCGGCCCGGTGATGCTACCGGCGAACTCGGAAAAACCACTCCAGTTCGTGCCGAACTGATAAGCCATCACCAGCCCGGAAACCACGCCCATACCAAAGTTTACGGCGAATATTTTCGACCAGAAATGGTATAGCGAGCGCCAGGTCGGATTTTTCGTTTTTAACCATAACCCTTCGAGCACCGCCAGATAACTGGCGAGGCCAATGGTAATCGCCGGAAAGATGATGTGAAAGGATACCGTAAACGCGAACTGGATCCTCGCCAGGTGAAACGCGTCAAGACCGAACATGCTTAGCTCCGCAGGCAAAATTGATTTAGCGCAATTCTAAGGCTGCGAAGCAATGGAAGGCAGAAACAGAACAGTTCTTTTTAACCATAACAGTTGTCGTGCTGTTATAGGTTGGCCTGGCTGATATGAAATCTGGAACCTGGATTCCTGTTATTGAATCGCGTCCTCCCCACGCGAGTGATTTTACGCTATCACTAGCGAGGTAATGAAAAGGTAATCATAAATGTTTACTTTGTGCGTATAATAGACGACAGGGAGGCGCAGTGAAGCAAAGTGAGTTCAGACGCTGGCTTGAATCTCAGGGAGTGGCTGTTACAAACGGCTCAAATCATCTGAAGTTGAGGTACCAGGGAAGGCGTAGCGTTATGCCCAGGCATCCTGGTGATGAAATAAAAGAAGCCTTGCGAAAATCGATCCTGAAGCAGCTTGGTTTACAGTCATCATCAATATGAGGTTAATTATATGAGAGATTTTGAAAAAATCATGCGTTATCCCGTTAATCTAATCCCCGCCGTGGAAGGTGGATTCGTGGTTTCTTTCCCGGATATTCCTGAAGCATTAACTCAGGGCGAAACCCGTCATGGGGCTTTGCAGGCTGCGCAGTCTGCATTGGTGACCGCTTTTGAATTCTATTTCGACGATAACGAACCGATTCCTTTACCTTCGGCGGTTGGCGCTGAAGGTGACTATGTGGAAATCCCCCTGAGCATTGCGTCGAAGGTTCTTTTGTTAAATGCCTTTCTTGAATCAAAAATCACCCAGCAGGAGCTGGCAAACAGGATTGGCAGGCCTAAGCAGGAAATTACCCGTTTGTTCGATTTAAAGCACGCGACAAAAATTGATGCTGTGCAAATAGCTGCACGCGCCTTAGGCAAGGAGCTGTCAGTAACAATGTTGTAAAACTGTTAACTATAACAGTTATAAAAAATGCCCTGATTATGTAAACTGATATATACAGTGCGTGTCACCGACACCGATTATCAGGACGAAAAATGAAAAAATACCAGCGACTGGCTGAGCAAATTCGCGATCAAATCGCGTCTGGCGTATGGCAGCCCGGCGATCGCTTGCCATCCTTGCGCGAGCAGGTGGTCAGCAGCGGCATGAGTTTTATGACCGTCGGACATGCATATCAGTTGCTGGAAAGTCAGGGCCGGATTATCGCCCGGCCGCAGTCGGGTTACTATGTTGCCGCGCGCCCTGAACGTGAGCTGGCAGCGCCGCAGGCGCAGGTGATGCGCGATGAAGCGGTGGATATCAACACCTATATTTTTGATATGCTGCAGGCCAGCCGGGATGCGTCAGTGATGCCATTTGCTTCTGCATTCCCCGATCCGCGTCTGTTTCCCCTCCAGCAGTTGAACCGCTCGCTGGCGCAGGTCAGTAAAACCGCGACCGCCATGAGCGTGATAGAAAACCTGCCGCCGGGAAATGATGAGCTGCGCCATGCCATTGCCCGCCGCTATGCTCAACAGGGGATGACCATTTCACCTGATGAAATTGTCATCACAACCGGTGCGCTTGATGCCCTCAACCTGAGCCTGCAGGCGGTTACCGAACCGGGAGACTGGGTAATTGTCGAAAATCCCTGTTTCTATGGGGCGTTGCAGGCCCTGGAGCGATTACGGCTGAAGGCGCTTTCGATTGCCACCGACGTGAAAGAGGGGATCGATCTTACCGCGCTGGAGCAAGCGTTGCAGGAGTATCCGGTAAAAGCCTGCTGGTTGATGACCAACAGCCAAAATCCGCTGGGTTTTACGCTCAGCCCAGAGAAAAAGGCGCACCTGGTCGCATTGCTGGAAAAATATCATGTAATGCTGATAGAAGATGATGTCTACAGCGAGCTGTACTTTGGTCGCGAAAAACCACTGCCTGCCAAAGCCTGGGATCGCGCCGACAGCGTTTTGCATTGTTCGTCTTTCTCGAAGTGCCTGGTGCCCGGATTTCGCGTGGGCTGGGTGGCGGCCGGGAAGCATGCTCGACGTATTCAGCGACTCCAGCTCATGAGCACGTTATCCACCAGTTCCCCCATGCAGCTTGCGCTCGTGGATTATCTGTCAACCCGGCGCTATGACGCGCATCTGCGCCGCTTACGCCGTCAACTGGCGGAACGCAAACAGCAGGCCTGGCAAACGTTGCTGCGCCATCTTCCGGCGGAAGTCAAAATTCACCATAACGACAGCGGCTATTTTCTGTGGCTGGAACTGCCAGAACCGCTTGATGCAGGCGTGCTCAGCACCCAGGCACTGGCGCACCATATCAGCATTGCACCGGGAAAAATGTTTTCGACCTCGGGGAGCTGGACTCGTTTCTTTCGCTTTAATACCGCATGGCACTGGGGAGAGCGTGAGGAACAGGCTGTGAAACAGCTGGGAAAATTAATTCGCGAGATGATGAAATAAAACGTAACGCGCTATTCAATATAAAAGAATAGCGCGTTCTTATTTTCGAAATAGAGAATACCTAACCCCGATGTTATTTATATCGGGTGCTACCATACAAAAAATCAATAGTTCTTACTATTGCCACCGTTGCACCTAACTCCTTGTCTATACTCCAGAAGATTAAAGCTCCCGATCAGCATCAGTAGCGTAATGAGCGTTAGCTCACAACCTGATTAAATTTCCTTGCGCCAGCAGGAACGCTTACAACACCCCGACTATTTTTAGGAAAGGACATATATTTACGGCAAGGCTGCCGCTCAATATTTTTTAGACAGGAGTAAGACGTTATGAGCAAGCAGTTTGCCCTCAGTAGCCTGTGCGCACTCAGTATGACGCTGATGACTGCACAGGCAGCCGAACCCCCGACATCCTTAGATAAACCGGAAGGCCGTCTGGATATTATTGCCTGGCCGGGCTACATCGAACGTGGACAGACCGATAAACAATATGATTGGGTCTCGCAGTTTGAAAAAGAGACCGGCTGCGCGGTCAATGTTAAAACAGCGGCCACTTCTGATGAAATGGTCAGCCTGATGGCAAAAGGCGGCTACGACCTGGTCACCGCTTCCGGTGATGCCTCATTGCGTCTGATTATGGGAAAACGCGTTCAGCCGATTAATACCGCGCTGATCCCTAACTGGAAAAGCATCGATCCGCGCGTGGTAAAAGGCGAGTGGTTTAACGTTGGCGGAAAAGTTTACGGCACACCGTACCAGTGGGGACCAAACCTGCTGATGTACAACACCAAAATTTTCCCAACGCCGCCGGATAGCTGGAACGTGGTATTTGTTGAGCAAAAACTTGGGGACGGAAAAAGCAATAAAGGGCGCGTTCAAGCCTACGATGGCCCGATCTATATTGCCGATGCTGCATTATTCGTTAAGGCGACTCAGCCGCAACTGGGCATTACCGATCCCTATCAGCTCACCGAACAACAGTATCAGGCGGTGATCAAAGTCCTGAGCGATCAACACGCGCTGATCCATCGCTATTGGCACGATACCACCGTGCAAATGAGCGACTTCAAAAACGAAGGTGTGGTGGCGTCCAGCGCCTGGCCTTATCAGGCGAACGCCCTGAAAGGAGAAGGCCAGCCTATTGCCACGGTCTTCCCAAAAGAAGGGGTTACCGGATGGGCTGATACCACCATGCTGCACAGCGAAGCCAAACACCCGGTGTGCGCTTACAAATGGATGAACTGGTCATTAACCCCGAAAGTTCAGGGCGACGTCGCAGCCTGGTTTGGTTCTCTGCCAGTCGTGCCTGAAGGTTGTAAAGCCAGCCTGCTGCTGGGTGAAAAGGGCTGTGAAACCAACGGCTATAGCTACTTTGACAAAATTGCCTTCTGGAAAACGCCGATCGCAGAAGGTGGCAAATTCGTTCCTTACAGTCGCTGGACGCAGGATTACATCGCCATTATGGGCGGTCGTTAATTCCGCTGGGGGTTTTATGACGTACGCAGTGGAGTTTCATAACGTCTCGCGTCTGTACGGGGATGTTCGTGCAGTTGATGGGGTGAGTATTGCGATTAACGACGGTGAGTTTTTCTCTATGCTGGGGCCATCCGGCTCCGGCAAGACCACTTGTCTGCGCCTTATTGCAGGGTTTGAGCAACTGTCAGGCGGCGCAATCACCATTTTTGGTAAGCAGGCCAGCGAATTGCCGCCCTGGGAACGGGACGTCAATACGGTATTTCAGGATTATGCGCTATTCCCGCATATGTCGATTCTCGACAATGTCGCCTACGGGCTGATGGTCAAAGGTATTGATAAAAAACAGCGTCACGCAAAAGCACGTGAAGCGCTGGATAAGGTTGCGCTCGGTTTTGTTTATGAACGCAAACCATCGCAACTCTCCGGTGGTCAGCGGCAACGCGTGGCGATTGCCCGCGCGCTGGTCAATGAACCGCGCGTCCTGCTGTTGGATGAACCGCTCGGGGCATTGGATCTTAAGCTGCGTGAGCAGATGCAGCTGGAACTGAAAAAGTTACAGCAATCCCTGGGTATCACCTTCATTTTTGTCACCCACGATCAGGGTGAAGCCCTGTCGATGTCCGATCGTGTGGCGGTGTTTAATAATGGCCGCATCGAACAGGTGGATTCTCCGCGTGAACTGTACATGCGTCCGCGCACACCGTTTGTGGCAAGTTTCGTCGGGACGTCAAATGTTTTTGATGAAACGATGTCAGCGAACGTTTGCGGGCTACAGGGTATGTTTTCCCTGCGTCCGGAACACATTCGCTTGAATGATACCAGTGGCGAAGTCCAGGCCCGGGGGGTTATCCAGGCGGTGCAGTACCAGGGCGCGGCGACACGTTTTGAGCTGAAACTTGTTGGCGGTGAAAAATTGCTGGTTAGCCAGGCGAACCTGACGGGAGAAATGCTGCCGACAACGCTGTCGCCGGGTCAACAGGTGATGGCATCGTGGTCACGCGACGTGATGGTACCGCTGGTTGAGGAGAGGTGAATGGCTATGAATGTCTTACATTCGCCTCCACAGTCGACAAGTCTGAACCGGATCTCAGGGTTCTTCTGGCGTAATCCGGGTCTGGGGCTGTTTTTGCTGCTCCTCGGACCGCTGATGTGGTTTGGGATCGTCTACTTCGGCTCATTACTGACGCTGTTGTGGCAAGGTTTTTATACCTTCGATGATTTCACCATGTCGGTCACACCCGACCTGACGCTGGCGAATTTGCAGGCGCTGTTTAATCCCGCCAACTACGACATCATTTTGCGTACCCTGACGATGGCGGTGGCGGTCACCATTGCCAGCGCGATTCTGGCGTTTCCGATGGCGTGGTATATGGCGCGATATACCAGTGGCAAAATGAAAGCCTTTTTTTACATTGCTGTGATGTTGCCGATGTGGGCCAGCTACATTGTTAAAGCCTACGCATGGACGTTACTGTTGGCTAAAGACGGGGTGGCGCAGTGGTTTTTAACCCATCTGGGGCTGGAGCCGTTGCTGCTTTCGTTCCTGACGCTGCCTGCGGTAGGCGGGAATACGTTGTCGACTTCAGGGTTAGGGCGTTTTCTGGTGTTCGTCTACATCTGGCTGCCGTTTATGATCCTGCCGGTACAGGCCGCGCTGGAGAGACTTCCGCCTTCGCTCTTACAGGCCTCCGCTGATTTGGGCGCTCGTCCGCATCAGACTTTCCGCTATGTGGTCCTGCCACTGGCGATACCCGGTATCGCGGCAGGGTCGATCTTTACCTTCTCTCTGACTTTGGGCGATTTTATCGTGCCGCAACTGGTGGGACCGCCAGGCTATTTCATCGGCAATATGGTGTATTCGCAACAAGGGGCGATCGGCAACATGCCGATGGCGGCGGCATTTACTCTGGTGCCGATTGTGTTAATCGCACTGTATCTGGCGTTCGTGAAGCGTCTGGGAGCTTTCGATGCACTCTGAACGCGCGCCCTGGTTACTCAAACTGGCGGCATGGGGCGGGGTTATTTTCCTGCACTTTCCCATCCTCATCATCGCCACCTATGCTTTTAATACTGAGGAGGCTGCTTTTAGTTTTCCACCGCAGGGGTTAACGCTGAAGTGGTTTAGCGTTGCGGCGCAACGTAGCGATATTCTGGAATCGGTGACGTTGTCACTTAAAATCGCTGCGTTGTCGACGGCCATTGCTCTTGTTCTGGGGACGCTGGCCGCTGCCGCACTGTGGCGCAGGGACTTTTTTGGTAAAAGCGCAATATCGCTGTTGCTGCTGTTGCCGATCGCGCTGCCGGGGATTATTACCGGTCTGGCGCTACTGACGGCGTTTAAAACTATCAACCTGGAACCCGGTTTTATCACCATCGTGGTCGGCCATGCAACGTTTTGCGTGGTGGTGGTATTTAACAACGTCGTGGCGCGTTTTCGCCGTACCTCATGGAGTCTGGTTGAAGCGTCTATGGATCTTGGCGCCAACGGCTGGCAAACCTTTCGTTATGTCGTGCTGCCAAATCTGGCGTCGGCACTGCTGGCGGGAGGGATGCTGGCGTTTGCTTTGTCGTTTGATGAAATCATCGTGACAACGTTCACCGCCGGACATGAAAGAACACTTCCTTTGTGGCTGCTCAATCAACTGGGTCGACCACGAGATGTGCCTGTCACCAACGTTGTGGCATTGCTGGTAATGCTGGTGACAACACTGCCAATTTTAGGGGCCTGGTGGCTAACGCGTGAAGGCGACACTCTCGCCGGAAACGGTAAATAAACGACGATATGGGAAATTGCTATGCAACATCAATTACTGATTAATGGCGAGCTGGTCAACGGTGAAGGTGAAAAGCAGCCAGTCTATAACCCTGCCACTGGAGAACGCATTCTGGAGATTGCCGAGGCGTCAGCCGGGCAGGTTGATGCGGCGGTACGTGCTGCAGACAACGCATTTGCCACCTGGGGACAAACCACACCGAAAGTCCGTTCCGAACTGCTGCTGAAACTGGCGGATGCTATCGCCGATAACGCGCAAACCTTCGCTGAGCTGGAATCGCTTAACTGTGGTAAGCCGCTGCACTGTGTCCTTAACGATGAAATTCCGGCAATCGTCGACGTTTTCCGCTTCTTCGCCGGGGCTGCTCGTACCCTGCAAGGGCAGGCGGCCGGAGAGTATCTGGAAGGGCATACGTCGATGATTCGTCGGGATCCGCTGGGCGTGGTGGCCTCTATCGCGCCGTGGAACTACCCGCTGATGATGGCGGCGTGGAAACTGGCACCGGCGCTGGCGGCGGGTAACTGTGTGGTGATTAAACCGTCAGAAATCACCCCGCTAACCGCTCTTAAACTGGCTGAATTTGCCAAAGATATTTATCCGCCAGGCGTTATCAACGTGCTGTTTGGCCGTGGCAAAACGGTGGGTGACCCGCTGACCGGTCATGAAAAAGTCCGGATGGTTTCCCTGACCGGCTCCATTGCGACCGGTGAACACATTATCCAGCACACCGCGCCTTCGATTAAGCGCACACATATGGAGCTGGGCGGCAAAGCTCCGGTCATCATTTTTGATGATGCCGATCTGGATGCGGTGGTGAGCGGCGTGCGAACCTTTGGGTATTACAACGCCGGGCAAGACTGTACCGCCGCTTGTCGAATCTATGCCCAGAAAGGCATTTATGACGCGTTGGTTGAGAAACTTGGTGCCGCGGTTGCCAGCCTGAAAATCGGCGCACCGAATGACGAATCGACGGAGCTGGGGCCGGTAAGCTCGCAGGCGCACCTCGATCGCGTGACTAAAGCGGTCGATGAAGCCAAAGCACTGGGGCATATCAAAGTCATCACCGGTGGTAAAAAAGTGGACGGCGCAGGCTACTACTTTGCTCCGACGCTGTTGGCCGGGGCGAAGCAGGAAGATGCTATCGTGCAGCGGGAAGTTTTCGGTCCGGTGGTCAGCGTCACCGTATTTGAGGATGAAGATCAGGTACTGGCGTGGGCTAACGATTCGAAATACGGCCTGGCATCCTCCGTCTGGACTCGGGATGTGGGGCGCGCGCATCGATTTAGCGCTCGCCTGCAGTATGGTTGCACCTGGGTCAATACCCACTTCACGCTGGTCAGCGAGATGCCGCACGGCGGACAAAAACAGTCTGGTTATGGCAAGGATATGTCGGTTTACGGGCTGGAAGATTACACGATTGTTCGCCATGTCATGATCAAGCATGAGTAATATCTGAAGCGCGAGCAATAAATGCGGCACGGATAGCTAAATACTGGCAAACGTGTGTCTATATTATTCGCGCCACTGGCCTCGTCGCCATCGGACGGCGGTAAGTTGGAAATATCCGCGAGGTCAGGCTATTAATACAACAAAGCCCCGGCTTAATGTCAGGGCTTTGTGCTTTCAGGATCGTCATCCGATTATCCGCGCCGCAAGCTGCAAATCCAGGCGAGTAGCGCACAGACGCTCAGAACCAGCCCCAGTTGTTGCACCATGCCTGCAACCCCCAGCATCATTCCCAGCAACAGGTAATAGCTTAATCCGAATAATGCACCGGCGGCCCCGGCCTGTTCACGATAGTGGCGTAGGGCCTGACTCAGCACATTGGGGATCGCGATGCCATAAGCAATCACCGCGCCGAAAACCGGTATCAGAATCCACGCGGAGTGCTGTAACCACCACGCGGCGAGGCCTGACAATGCTGCCAGCGCACAGGCATAACGTACCCTCTGTTCCGACGTCAGGTCTGTCGTCAATAATCTCCGGTTCAGCAGGCTGCCCGACAGCGAAGCAAACGCAAGTAGTCCCCCCGTCCAGCCAAAGGCTCTGGAACTCCATCCCAATTGCCCGAAAAGAAACGGAGCCAGGCTGTAATAGCTAAACAGCATGGTATTCAGCAGCGCAACCAGCATAGTATTTTTCCACAGTTCGCGGTCACGCATCATGCGGGAGAGCAGTGCAGCAAGGCTGGGTCTGAGCGTATTTTCGGGCCGGGTTTCTGGCAGCATGGTCGCAGTCAGTAGCAGCAGTAGCAGCGCCAGCAGCACAAGGGCAATAAATACACCGGTATGACCATACAGGCTAACCAACCAACCTCCGCTTAGCAGGCCGAAAACGGGACTCAATGCCAGCGCAGCGCCCATCACGGAAAAGACGCGGGATAGTGCAGTTGATTCATATGTGTCCCGTAACATGGTCTGTACCACCACTGACCCGGCAGCCGCGCCGATGGCTGAGATCATCCGCGCCAGCAGCAAAACGCTGAAGTCAGTGGCAACCACGGCCAGGGCACAACCTGACCCATAGCAGATAAGTCCTGCCAGCATCGCCCAACGTCGACCGATGCAGTCGCTCAGCCAACCCCACATCGCCACGCCGATGGCGAAGGCAATAAAATAAACGGAGAGTGTTTGCGCCGCGCGTTCACTGCTTACGTGATAAGACGTGGCGATTCCTGGCAATGCCGGGCTATAAATGGTTTCCACCAGTTGCGGAAACATAATGAGCAAAGTAAGAAGCCACAGCGGCGGGCGGCGAAGGGTGTTCATAGCAATATCCAGAGAGACAGAAAACTGGCGGGCATTATTGCTGAAAGGGAAGTGTCGCATTACCATTATCAAGACTTTAAATATCAAATATCGGACAGATAATGGAAATTGCCCCGGATGATGATTTCGATGCGGATAGCTTTGATAAACCGGTAATCGGGATTGCCTCCGAGATGGGCGTACACGATTCCGGCCGGCATAGCCATCTTCGTCATCAGCTACTTTTTTCGGCAGCGGGAAGCATTACGATTGAGCTGGAGCATGCCCTGTGTCTGCTACCGCCACGGCGCGCGGTCTGGATCCCGGCTGGTACGGTACATCGCGCCATAATGCGCGGGGTGATGGCTTATCGTTCGTTGTATTTTTCAACTACATTGCCGTTATCTAAGTTACCGCTGCAGATAGTCGACGTTAATCCTCTCTTTTTTGAAGTAATAGAACGTATGGCTTTCTGGCCATGGGAAATGCCTGCCGCGCAGCAGGCCAGTCTTATCACCGTTTTCTGTGAGGAAATGCGGGCCGCCCACAGTGAAAACTGGACATTGCAGTTTCCCTCAGATCCACGGCTGAACGTGTGGCTTGAAGGAGTACGTATGGGCGAGTTGCCACCACGACTAAATCAATTATCCCAACGGGTTGGGGCATGCGAGAGGACGATCAGTCGAATATTTACCAGGGATACCGGGATGAATTATCAGAGCTGGCGGCAGCAATTTAGACTATTAAAAGCCATGGAGATGCTGGCTGACGGGGGGCAGATCAGCCAGGTGGCGCAATATCTGGAATTTGTCAGTGACAGTGCTTTTATCGCTTTTTTCCATCAGCATACCGGCACAACACCGAGCCGTTATGCGGGCAATATAATGCCGCAGAAGGATTAGGGGGATTACATACTAAGGATAATTTACCGGGTGGCAGGAGAGTGGGAAAATCGTGTACTAATGGCAGAGAGAAGAGCCTCTCTGCCAGCAGACGCTGCAATTAATCAAGAAGAACGACATCAAGCAAACCAGCCAAACCTTGCGGAAATCAGACTGAAAAGTCCTACAGCAGCAAATATATTTATCAGCACCACAGTTTTACTGGAAACATTCATTTGTGCCACCTTTCGTTTTAACCCTTATGGGTATAGTACGGGTTATAACTATCCGCAATAGTACGGATTCTGAACATAATGAAAACGGCTTGTTTTACCGGCGTTTCTCTTAAAATAATTAATAAAACTTGATGTGGGTCATGAAAAAGAGCATATTGCGCGCGATTTTACCTTTCGGCCCGGATGCCTGACATGTCTCTGTACCAAAAAATGTTGGTTTTTTATGCGGTGATGGCCGCTATCACGGCAATCATCACCTGGTTTCTTTCCCGCGATAAAAAGCGGATTCGTTTTCTCAGCGCGGTATTAGTCGGGGCGACCTGGCCGATGAGTTTTCCCGTCGCGTTAATGTTTTCTCTCTTCTGATGACGGCGTAAACGCCGTTTCAGGAGGAAAGCAGGGCATCTAATCGTTTTTTGTCGGCTGCGCAAACATCCTGCGGATGCTGATATCCCACGTTTTCATTGGCGCGGGTATACAAAGCGACCAGCCAGTCGTAAACGTAACGGCTTGCGCCATGCGAAGGTTGTTCATCCAGTTTCGTCAACCGTAACATCGGCTGTTGCGCCGGGGCACTAAAAATAGCCGATCCTTTTTGGATCCTGCTGGCCGGACGCTGTTCCTCTGCCACGCTGGCAAATCCAAGCCAGGTAATAAAATCCCCAATATCGGCGTGAAGCTGCGCGGCGCAGACGTTTTCTCGCTGCATAATGCGCTGTAAGCGTTGCGGCATCTCCAGCCGATAGCTGGTGGTGACGAGGATATCGGCAACCTGCCTTAGCGTACGCGGCTCGAGACGTAAACGGCGCGCATTATTTTCATCGCGACACCACTGGCGCACGTGGTTAACCCACATTTTGTGCGCCAGATACCCGGCCTCTTTGCTTTCCGGCGAGTGCGGTGTGTCACGCACCTCGGCAAACAGGTCAATCTCTTCATTAAATAATCCGCTCACCTGTTCCTCGCGCGGCTGCTGAACACGCAGCAGCGACTCAAAGAGGCGCATCGGCGGAAGCAAACCGTCCAGGAGTTCGCCATGCTTTGCCGCCTGGGCCTGGAGCTGGCGGATCACCGACTCATTGCTACCCGATTCGGTTTCAACGGGGTTAATCCAGCCGATCAGGGTTTCGCGTACACGCTGCTGGTGCTGCTCACGCAGGGAGGTCAATCTCGCCTGGCGTTGCTGGGGCGAGGTTGCCTGAGTCAGCCATTCGACGAGGCATTGTAAGCTGTGTTTATCCAGCGCCTGCAGCGTGCCCCAGTGCAGTCCGGGCTTGCCCATTAATTGCTGCACAGATTCATCAAGATTTTGCTGAGTGCTAAACCGCGCATCCTGCGGAGTAATGGCCCAGACCACTCCCGGCAATGCGGCGTCATGTACGGGCTGAGTATCGTTAACCCAGCCCAGCAGCTTGCGGGTGATGGCGGGCGTCTGGGAGCGGGTAGATACCGCATTACAGATTAAAAGTACATCCGGTTGCAGATGCTGGCGATAATGTTCCAGCATCCAGCCTAATTTGGCCTGCCACAATGGATGGGGATGAACATCCGGGGCGAGGGGAATATCCAGCAGATCGACATTCTCCAGTACCGCGTCTTCAACCGTCAGGACCAGCTCGCGCGTGAGCAGCGCCAGCGAAGCCTGAGAAAGGCTGACCGCATTGAGCAACTGATCATTTTCTATTGGATGAACCACCACATCGCTTTGCGCCTCATTCCCGTTCAATGCTACCTGAGTCAGGAAACTCTCGGCAGGTAAACCAAAATGGTCAACCAGCAGGCTCAGCGGAGCCGCGAGTTCTTGCGCGCTCCCGGTTTGTTGCAGCGTATGCGCCAGCGCCAACCACTGTTGCGTCAACTCTGGTTGTTCTCCCCACAGTAACGCCCAGGCGTTTGCCCGGGTAGTCAGATCCAGAGCGGGTAGCAGCGTGGCAAACTGATGCCATAGCGCGTCGTCAAATTGCTGTTGTCTGGCCGGTACGCAGGCGCGCCAGAAACGACCAATTGCCGCGACATCATGCGCGGTAATGCCCGGCACCGGATGACGCTGGCGCAACGTTTGCCATTTTTCCAGGCGCGCCTCAATAATCGATTTCTCGACCTGGCGGTTGTCCGCAAGCGCACAGAACTGGGTAATAAATAGCTGTACCAGTTCGGCTTCACTGAGTAGCCGCAGGCGCAACGGCCATTCACCATCGAGCGGATTTTCATCACGCGTAAAGCGGATCGCCATATTGGTTGGCGCATGACCAGGATTAATATGTGAAAAGTAATCAAAGCTGCGATCCGGGGTAACGATATTCACTTTGCCATTGGCGTTGCTGCACAATGCTGTGAGCAGGTGCGCTTTTGCCGATTGCGAATGTCCGTAAAGCCCAACGCATCCTCGCGATGAAAAGGTCGTCTTCAACGCAGATTCATTAACGGCGGCCAGGGTGAGCTGTGCCAACAGGGCATCCGCTTCATCATCAAGATGCGCCGCACGCTGACGGGTATCAGTTACCCACTCGATGGCGGCCTGCGCGGTGTTTAACATCTTACTCATTTCAGGTACACGCTCCCGCTATCAATCCAGTAATGGCTCCCGCTATGGCGTCGGTCTGCCAGCGTATTCAGTTTTAACGTTAAGGCATTGGCGGCAACGGGAGTGCCATCCTGTAACCACGCATCGCTCAGTACGAAGAATTCCGGGCCGCTTTCTTTGCTACCACCGCGTAGCTGCAGCCGTACATTCAACACGCCATCTCCGGCGATGGTTTTTGCCAGTTCGGCAGAATTTATGCTGAGCGTATACAGCGGTGTGGCAGGCCAACGGCTGTTGGCCAGTTGACGGAAACCTAACGTAACGTTGCCGCGCAATGGGAAGTGCAGGCGGGCATCCAGCTTCGCGCCGGGCTTATCCAGATCGATATCGTGATACCAGATGTTCTCATCACGCAGCGTATTGACCGTATTATCCAACACGCCGAGATAACGTACGGCCGATATCGGCAGCTTTAAAGTTGAAACGCGGCAAGCGTAGATCCAGCGCCAGGCTACACAACATGGCACCAACTGCTGCGGTGGATTTGGGGTTACCAATCCGCCCTTGTTGGCTGAACGGATACCACTCATGTACGCGGTAGTTATCCATCCAGATCATACGATTAACCGGAACGGGCTGCAGATGGCGGATCAACGCCTGTACGCCAGGTAAACAGGCGGGTCTGCCGGTCACTAATAAAATATCGCAGCGATAGTGTGAAATGGCCTCACAGACCGCGTGCAGTGGGGAGGTCAGGGTAAACTGGCCCGCCAGTAACGCTTCTTGTAACTGCCTGAACTGCACCTGTAACGGCACGCTCAACACATCAAACGCTGGCGATCCCGCAGGTAACGCATGATCGATAGCCTGCTGGATGTAATTCAGCACGTTGCGCGTTGGTTGCTGGCTCAGGAGTTCGCCAAAGGTGGCATGCAGACCCGCTACCGGATCGTTAATATCACTTTGTTCCCAGGCTGAAAGTACCGCATGACCGAGCGGCATAAAGAGTTGTAACGCCGTTTGTTGACGCAAAATCGCCTGGGTGTCGATGCGCCCAGAATCGCCAAATAGCGTAGCCAGCAATGCGGCGGCGTCGGTCACGCCAGCCTGTTGCAGGCGGGTTTGCAGCGCAGGCAACACGCAACGCTGAATCACGTCCAGCAGCATATCATCGCCCGCAACCTTAAAGCCTTCACGGAACAGCAGGTGCGGGGTAATTTTGACGTTTGTACCCACGCCGTCATCAAGCTGATAATGGACGACGGCCATATCCGTTGTCCCGCCGCCAATGTCGATCGATGCCACGCGCAGCGCACGACCTTTAGTCTCACCAGGCTCCGGCAGACGGTCCGGGCGGGCAAGGGCGTTAAAGAACGATTCGGTGTGGCCATCGTAGTGAGAGATAGCTTCGTTATACAGCCACACCAGTTGCCCGCAGCTGGCCTCATCCCATTCCATCTGGATCTCAGGTACGGGAACCACGCTCTTTTCCTGCTGTTTACGGGTGGTGAAGTCTTCATCCTGCGGGTGCCAGCCCATTGCTTTCCAGACCAACGCAATAGCTTCAAACATGCGCAGGCGGAAAATCTCACGCTCCTGTTTGGGCATCGCCGACGGCAGGGTCAGGATCAGCGTACGCAACTGACGAGGAGATGCCGGGAATCCGAGGCGCAAACGCGTCGCCACGCTGTTAATTTGCCCCAGCGCCTGGGCCAGTATTTCGCACAACATATGCGTCATCAGCGTACTGCGGCTGTATTGCGGTGAGAATACCGGCAGACGATCATCCTGCGGCAGGCTGAACAGCGGTTGCCCGTCATCGTTCATCAGGTTCATTAGCGGGAAGGCGGTAGCCAGTGGTTCGCGCTGGGTTTTGCCATTCATCTGGCTAAAGCGCCAGTCATGCAACACCGGCGTTTCGTCCCACAGATAACGGCGCGGGCTGGAGATCCCACTGCTGCCTTCAGTGCCCATGCGCTGCATCGCCAGCTTTCGGGCTTCATCGCCAACGCGGACAATCGACGGCCAGATAAAGGCATCATCACGACCGCTCTCCACGGAAAAGTGCTGCTTACCAAAACGCGCTTCGGAAAACTCCAGTCGGCTGGTGAACAACGGATCGTTGAGAAACTGTGGCTCGCTTAACGAACGCACCTGCAATTCGGCTGTCTGGCGCAGTCCGTCATTGGCATCCCCGTGATCTTCAATCAGGACGCCACAGGTATGGGTGTTACCGATATCCAGGATAAGATCAACGGGAATGGCGGGCGTGCTAAGGGTATGCGTGACCAGTTTCACTTCCGGAACGGAAAGCTGCTCGCCTAACAGGGTCAGCACATTCAGCCAGTGCGCCTGATATTCAAAGTTACGCAGCGCCTGCTGGATCTCTTGTTCTGAGCGGTTCTCATGCTGTGTGACATGATGCATAAAGGATTCGCGCAACCAGCCGTCAATCCAGGTCTGGTCGAGGAAATCGGCAATTTCGTTGTCATGCCAGGCCAGCGCAAATCGCGTACCGTTCAGCAGGTCATTTTCGTTGGGGGTTAACGCCGCAGGGGCATTTTCAGTGAGCTGGCTGTCCAGCGCCACGGTGACGCGGTGGGTGTTGCCCGCGCTGTCAGGTTGCGCCAGCTTTCGCACCTGTACGCGCGCCCAGTTATCCGGGCCTTCAACGAACGTACGCGGCGGATTAAAGCGCAGGAACGGCAGCGGCAGCCAGACACCGTCGAGCACGTCCAGCGAATAATGCAGCTTCTGGGTGCTTTCCGGCTTCACCACTTCGGGCTGACCGCCGGTGCTGCCAGGTAAGGTATAACGTCCGGTTGTCAGATCGAAATCCAGCCGCAGCAGGGGACCGTTTGCTGTTTTGCGCACAAAGCGTCCATGATGCGCAGATTCCTGCGGCGTCAGGCCAAAATCCAGAAATTGCACACCGCTATTGGCGATGAGCGTCACGCTCTGTTTGTAGTCACACAGATTCACCAACATAAAATCAGGCACCTATCTTTTTGATCGTCAGAGGGATTTCCGCGTGATCGTCATAACGTGCGGTACAGGCGGCGACGTCATTGGTTCCCGCTTTGCAGGTAATTTCCGGCATCGGATAACGTGACCCGTCCGTACAACGGGCATTCCCGCGACTCTTAATCATTAATTCACCTGACTGATGCAAACCGGAGAAAATCTCGGCACGACAAACAATATTGTCGCCATGAACCACGCGCGCTGTGCCTTTATTGGCCTGGATCTGATAGCGCAGCGACGGCGCTTTACCGCTAACCGGATCTTTAACATCAACCATGACGCGCCAGTTACCGTTGAGAAAACGCGTCGTTCCTGCCTTCATCTGGTTGGCATCCATCACCAGCGCATCTTTCGGAATCGCGGCGATCACGACCGGTCCTTCGACAGGTTTTTCTTTTTTCGCAGCCGGAACCACTTCAGCCCGATGCAGCGGCAGTGCAGATGTCAGTTCTGGCAGCGGTGCCATATCTGCCTTAGCGACGTCTCTTGGGGGAACAGCGGGTACGGGCTGGGAGGGCTGTTGCTTCCACAACAGCGGCCCAACCATGGCTGCAATGATCACCGCGGCAACGGGCAGGCTCCACAGCGGCAGGCGGCGTGCGGGTTTCTTCTGTGCGAGCGGCGGCGAGACTTCAGGTTCGTTAACAACGACCGGGGGTTGTGGTTCAGGTTCAGCCGGTTTAGGTAGCTCAACCACTGGAGTCAACAAAGGCGCCTCGGCCTCGGCGAAGGTGATTTGGGCAGTGATTTCTTCTTCCGGCTCAGGCTCCGCTACGGTGACGACCGGAGGAATATCGGCAAGGCGCAGGCAATCGAGCACATCGTCGCGAGGATTTTCATTCAGATTGACGAAACCCCAGAACGTAATAACGGGTTTACCTTCAACCAGAAACACGTGATTCTCACCAGGAAACTGGATGGCTTTTTCCAGCAGTGAGCCAAACAGTTGCAGGGAGGTTTTACCCGATTGCAGACTTTTACGGCTCAGCGCCGCCGCATTTTCCAGCGTGCTTCCCAGATAGCGCAGCGCACGAAAACGGGCCTCTTCATCAGCGGCTTTCCATGCAACGGCTTTCCCTTCAATCGGCGAATACCAGTCAACGCGATCGCCGTTGTCGTTAATTTGTGGGATCGCCAGACAATCCACCATCGCCTGCTGTTTACGCAGGCGAAGCGTTTCACGAATTTGCAATGCTGAATCAAACACGGCCTGACCACCGCCGCCCACGGCCTGATAGTCATCCAAATTGCCGCTGCGCAAGAGAGTTTTTGCCACGTTGTTACCCCTTAGACTTCTTCACGTATCTACTTTACGTTTTATAAAAACGAGCAAACGGTGGAAGAGAGGCAAAAAGGGGCGAATTTTCATGGCATAGAGTGCCGGGAAAAATCTTGACGTTTTGAAAAAGACTTAAGGGAAATTAATTCGCTTAGGGTGATGAATTATTCAGCAAAATACACCGGATTAGAATAACCTGATAGTGATTTGTTATTGGTCAGTTTTTGTCAGCTATGCTCTGATATCCCGGTTAATAATAAAATAAGAAGGCTTATAACCATGATTGCAAGGAAAACGTTACTCGCGCTGGCGCTCAGCGCCGTCTTACCATCAGGCGCGGCGTTCGCGGCCAATACTGACACTCTCATTTACTGCTCAGAAGCGTCGCCAGAGTCATTTAACCCGCAAATCGCCAGTTCCGGTCCATCGTTTGTGGCCAGCTCACAGGTGCTCTACAACCGACTCATCAACTTTGATCCGGTAAAAAATACGCCAGTTCCGTCTCTGGCAACGGACTGGACGATTTCGCCGGACGGTAAGACCTACACTTTTACCCTGCGTCAGGGCGTGAAATTCAACAGTAATAAATTCTTCAAACCAACCCGTGACTTCAACGCTGATGACGTGGTTTTCTCGGTATTACGACAGAAAGATGCCGATCATCCGTACCACAAAATTTCTCAGGGAAGCTACGAATACTTCAACGATGTCGGTCTGGATAAACTGATTAAAGAAGTGAAGAAGGTCGATGATTATCACGTTCAGTTTATCCTTAATGAACCTAATGCCGCGTTTCTTGCCGACTGGGGAATGGATTTTGCCTCCATCCTCTCTGCGGAATATGCCGACGTGATGCTGAAAAAAGGCACCCCGGAAAACGTCGATAACTGGCCAATTGGCACCGGGCCATACGTGTTGCAGCAGTACAAGCAGGATTCGCAAATCCGCTATCTCGCCAACCCGAACTACTGGGACGGTGCCGTCCCCACGAAGCACCTGATCTTCTCAATCACGCCAAACGTTCAGACCCGATTGGCGAAACTGCAAACCAATGAATGCCAGATAATTCCGGCGCCTGCGCCCGTACAGTTTGACGAGATTAAGAAGAATAAAGATTTGACGCTGCATTCGGTTGAAGCGCTGAACGTCGGGTATCTGGCGTTTAATACCGAGAAAAAACCGTTTGATAACGTGCTGGTGCGTCAGGCGCTTAACTACGCGACAGACAAAAAGGCCATTATTAACGCCGTCTTTTTAGGTTCCGGTACGGTGGCAAAATCGCCAATTCCGCCGAATATGTTGGGGTTCAATAAAGATCTGCAGGATTACGCTTACGACCCGCAAAAAGCGAAAGATCTGCTGAAACAGGCGGGACTGGAAAACGGCTTTGAAGCGACGCTGTGGTCAATGCCGGTTCAGCGCCCATACAACCCGAACTCCCGACGGATTGCCGAGATGATCCAAAGCGACTGGGCGAAGGTTGGCGTGAAGGCGAAAATTGTGTCGTACGAGTGGGGCGAATATCTCTCCGGAATGCGTAAAGGTGAGCATGACACCGCGTTGTTCGGTTGGATGTCAGACAACGGCGATCCGGATAACTTCGCCGATGTACTGCTGGGCTGTGACAGCATTAAAACCGGATCTAACGCCGCGCGCTGGTGCGATAAAGAGTATAATTCGCTGGTTCAAAAGGCGAAACTGGTGAGTAAACCGGAAGAACGCGCCGCGCTTTACCAGCAGTCGCAAGAGATTTTCTACCAGCAGGCTCCGTGGATTGCGTTGGCAAACGGGAAAACGTTTTACGCGACGCGCAGCAACGTCAGCGGATACAGCGTTAGCCTGATGGGCAGCGATTTTTCAAAAGCAAAATTAAATTAATGAGTTAAGGAGAGGTTATGTCGCATCTGGATGAGGTCAGCGCACGTGTTGATGCCGCCATTGAAGAGAGCGTCATTACGCATATGAATGAATTGCTGATTGAACTCAGCGATGATGTCGTGCTGAGCCGGGAAGAACGTTACACCCAGCAACAGCGTTTGCGTACGGCTATCGCACATCATGGCCGTCAGCATAAAGAGGATATGGAAACCCGTCGCGAACAGTTGACCAAAGGCGGCGCAATCCTTTAATTCGTTGTGGCCAGATGGCGAAGTAACATCTTATCCGGCCTGCATGTTCAGGCCGGATAAGCGCAATTAAAACGAACGTCTCGCCACCAGCCAGGCCCCAACGACCAGCAGCACCGCGCCGCAGACCGGCCCCACCAACGCCCGCAGCGGCACGCCATGACTGCGGAGAATATCCAGCACCAGTCCGCCGATTAACTGGCTGGCCACCAGCACCGCGATAGTGGTTGCTGCACCCACATTTTGGTATCCACTGATGCTGGCAAAAACAAAGAACGATCCCAGCAAGCCAGGGATTAGCGTCCACCAGCGCACGCTGGAAACCAGTTCCCCAAACCCCGCCATACCTTGCTTAAACCACAGTATGCTGACAAACAGCACGATCCCGACCAGCGAGTTAAGTAACATGGCGATGAGGATCGTCGAGGACGTCTGCGTGATGCGTACCATCAAGGTATTTTGCACCACCAGACCAATACCTGCGGCAATCAGAAAGGAGAGGGTTAGCGTCTGGTTCATCTGCTGGCATCCGGTTCGCGGCGATCGTCTAACTGCAACTGCATAAAAGTCAGATCCAGCCAGCGCCCAAATTTCGTGCCAACCTGTGGCATTTGCGCGGTGGTTTTAAAACCCAGCGTGCTGTGCAGATGCAGCGACGCCTGATTCTGAGACTCAATGCCCGCAACCATCACATGCTTGCCGCACGCGCGGGCTTCTTCTATTAACCTGCTGAGCAGCGATCGTCCCAGGCCTTTACCCTGATGAGCAGGATGGACATATACCGAATGTTCAACGGTATGACGGAATCCATCAAAGTTACGCCAGTCGCCAAAGGAGGCGTACCCTGTAATCACGCCATTCTCTTCACTCACCAGCACCGGATAGCCCATCAACTGGCGGGCTTGATACCATGAGATACGGTTTTCGGCATCGACCGTTTGATCGTTCCAGATAGCCGCCGTATGCAGTACCGCGTGGTTGTAGATTTCTGCAATGGCGGCACAATCTTCTTTGCTGGCAAATCGAATGGACATGTTGAACCTCAGGGATTGTTCACTATAGTATTACAATATGAATACTATTGAAGACAGCATAAATCAACGGATCGGTGCAAGAATTCGCATTGAGCGGGAGTCTCGCGGCTGGTCTCTGACGGAACTCGCTGAACGCGCAGGCGTGTCGCGGGCGATGATCCATAAAATAGAGCGCGGTGAGAGCAGCCCAACGGCCACGCTGCTGGGCAGGCTCTCCGGTGCCTTTGGTATCAGCATGTCTATGCTGATGGCGCGGGCCGAAATGCAGGAGGGCAAGCTGCTGCGCTTCGCTGATCAGCCTGTCTGGCACGACCCGCAAAGCCACTATCTGCGCCGCCACGTTTCACCGCGCAGCGATCTGCCTATTGATCTGGTGCAGATAGAATTGCCTGCCGGAAGCGATATCCCGATGCCAGCCTCTTCCTATGTGCAGGCAAGACAACTTATCTGGCTACAGCAGGGGGAATTGGTCTTTGTGGAAGGGGACGTGCGTCATGAAATGCGGGCTGGCGATTGCCTGGAGCTTGGCCCGCCGAATGATTGTCGGTTTATCAATGAAACCGCACACCCCTGCGTTTACCTGGTTGTGCGGTTAAATCATGTCGTCAGCTAACTGGCGGGCACAGGCTGCTACTATTGATGGAATCATGCCAAAAGCAGAGGAGCACATCATGGGTCAACAGACTAATCGCAATCGCCGCTGGGTACTGGCTTCCCGCCCGCATGGCGCGCCGGTCCCGGAAAACTTCCGTCTTGAAGACGATGAGGTGGCAACGCCGGGTGAAGGCCAGGTTTTGCTGCGCACCATTTTTCTTTCCCTCGATCCCTACATGCGCGGACGCATGAGCGATGAGCCGTCTTACTCCCCGCCGGTAGAGATTGGCGGCGTGATGGTTGGCGGGACCGTGAGTCGCGTGGTGTCCTCCAACCATCCTGATTACCAGCCTGGCGAGTGGGTGCTGAGCTACAGCGGCTGGCAGGACTATGACATCTCCGACGGTAACGGGCTGGTGAAGCTTGGCGATAATCCTGAACATCCCTCCTGGGCGCTGGGAGTGATGGGGATGCCAGGATTTACTGCTTATATGGGGCTGCTGGATATCGGTCAGCCAAAAGCGGGGGAAACGCTGGTTGTGGCCGCCGCCACCGGCCCGGTTGGCGCAACGGTAGGGCAGATTGGTAAGCTCAAAGGCTGCCGGGTGATCGGGGTTGCAGGCGGGGCAGAGAAATGCCGACATGCCACCGAGGTCTTGGGCTTTGATGTCTGCCTCGATCACCACGCACAAGATTTTGCGCAACAGCTGGCAAAAGCCTGTCCGCAGGGGATCGATATTTACTACGAAAACGTCGGCGGCAAGGTATTTGATGCCGTTCTGCCATTGCTCAATACCTCTGCGCGCATTCCGCTGTGCGGACTGGTCAGCGGTTACAACGCCACATCGCTTCCAGGCGGACCCGATAGATTACCTTTGCTGATGGCAACGCTACTGAAAAAGCGGATCCGGATGCAGGGCTTTATCATTGGTCAGGATTATGGTCACCGCATTCAGGAGTTTCAGCGGGAGATGGGGCGCTGGGTTAAAGAGGGCAAAATCCATTACCGCGAGCAAATCACCGACGGTCTGGAAAATGCGCCGCAGACCTTTATCGGCCTGCTGACCGGCAAAAACTTCGGTAAAGTGGTGATTCGTCTTGCAGACGATGCGTAAAACGGATGGCGGGAGTCATTCCCGCCAGTGCTATTCAAAACGCCAGGCCAGATTAATCCCTACGCCATAGTTTCGTCCTGGCGCCGGTTCGTAATATCGACCATTTGCCTCATTCACTATCACCGAACCGACGTAGGACTTATCAAACAGATTATCCACCCGACCGAACAGGTCGATCATCAGACTGCGGTAATAAAATTTATAGCCGGTATTTAAACCCACTACGGTATAGGACGGGGCTTGCGCCGTATTTTCATCATTGGCCATAATGTTGCTCATATAACGAACATCAGTTCCCGCATACCAACCTTCATCAGGCACGTAGCCCAGCGAAGCAAATCCCATGTTTTGCGCAATGCCAGGCAGGCGGTTGCCGTTGCAGTTTTGATCGCCACAGACGTTGCTGCGGTAGGTCGCATCCAGCCAGGTCCATGCAGCTTTTACGCGCCAGCTTGCGGCAAAGCGTTGGTCCCAGGATAACTCACCTCCCTGACGGCGGGTTTTTCCAGCGTTTTTGTAGGTTGTCCGCCCGCCGCTACTGCTGTCAACCACGATCTCGTCATCGGTATTGGTCTGGAATAGCGCTGCGGTAAACAGCCCATCGCCGATACGCGTTTTACTGCCGATTTCCACGGTATCGTTTGTGGAAGGCTGTAGGTCAAAATTCATCCCACTTTGGCCGTCGGAGCGGTAAGACAACTCGTTGATGGTGGGCGTTTCGAACCCGCGTCCTGCGGCCAGGTAGACGTTCCAGGCATCGGTGATGGCGTATTTTAACGATCCAGCAGGTAACCACTGGTGATAGCTGGCGTCACCGCTGTCATCTGCGTTACCAGGCGTAATATAGCGATCGTTAGAATCAAACCACACCGAACTGTAGCGAACCCCGGCATCCAGCGAGAGTTTCTGCGTTAATTGCCACTGGGTTTGCAGATAGGGATCGACATTCCACATCAGGTTACGTTCGTTACGTCGTAAGTCGCCTTTCTGACCATATTCTGGCACGCCATCATCAAGGCGAAAGTTGTTGTAGCCTTTACGGTTCTCGCTCATGTTTTCGTAATTCAGACCGGTGGTGAAGGTCACGGGTACGCCCAGCTCGCCACGGTGAGTCCAGCGGTTGTCTATCCCCTGATAATGACGTTGCAGGGTAATAACGCCTCCGGCATGAGACGGTTTTAACTGCGGGGACATCGGGATCGACTGATACTGAGTGGTTTCACGCTCCCCCGCATAGGTCATGATGCTGATATCATCCTTCGCGCTAAGCTGGCGTTCATAGCGCAATCCTGCCTGGGTCTGCTTGATGGTTTTTCGCGTGTTGTATTGCTCAGCGCGGGGAGATTGCTGCGGATTGGCCTGCCACTCCGACTCGGTAAGACCACCAGGATCGTCAGCTTTACTCTCTACGCTATTGAAAATCAGGGTTAGTTTGCTCGTATCGTCCATGCGCACGCCCAGTTTGGCATTGGCCAGATTTTTTTGTGCGCTGCTGCGATCGCGATAACCATGGGTGGTAAACCGGGTTGTTGAAACGGTGTAATCCACATCCCCTCGCTGTGTGCCATCGCCCAGTGCGCCCGTTGCTTTTAACCCGTAGCGCCAACTGCCAAAACTGCCGTAATAACTGCTGGCTTCAATGGTTGGCGGCTCATGTCCCGTTTCAGTGCTGACATTCATCACTCCACCAGACGCATTGCCATACAGAGCAGAGAAGGGGCCGCGTAAAACCTCAATATTTTGTACGCTGCTGATATCAATATTGGATGTTTGACCCTGCCCATCCGGCATGGTTGCCGGGATCCCGTCGACATACAAACGAATGCCGCGGATGCCATAAGTGGTTCGCGAACCAAATCCGCGAATCGACAACTGGAGATCCTGGGCGTAGTTTTGCCGATTTTGCACCTGTAGCCCAGGGACGCTGGTCAGGGATTCAGACAGGTTAATTCGCGGCGTTGCCAGACGCATATCTTCTCCGTCAACGACGCTGACGGCGGCAGGGGTGTCCAGTTCAGAAACGGACTGTGGTGTCGCGCTAACGATCAGAGTTTGATCGTTTATCTCACTTTCTGCCACGGCATAAGGCGAGAGGAAGACAGGCAGTAAAGAAACAGGAAGTGCAGTGTAGCGGGATGCAAAAATCGTCATGAACAAGGCCAGTTAATGATGCTTACGCCGTAACACCAGCGATAAGCGCGTGAATTTTTTTATAAAAGATGAATTTTAGCGCTGCTGAATTGCGCTAATTTTTCGGGCAATGACAACGATTGTAGTCAATATGTGAAGAAGTGCTCCACTTTGAGATGAATAATGATTACTATTCTCATTCTTAAAAAAGGCAAAACCATGATTTTGCTCATTGAAGCTATGTGAAGCAGTAACAAACGAATTTATCAAAGGGAGTCGTCATGTCTTTACGTCATCTGTTTTCGCCGCGTCTGCGTGGTTCTTTACTGTTAGGTTCACTGCTCGTTGCATCATCTTTTACTACGCAGGCTGCAGAAGAACTGCTGCGCAAAGCCGTGGGCAAAGGCGCCTATGAAATGGCATACAGCCAGCAAGAGAACGCGCTGTGGCTGGCGACCTCGCAGAGCCGCAAACTGGATACCGGCGGGGTGGTTTACCGTCTTGACCCGGTCACCCTCGAAGTGACTCAGGTTATTCATAACGATCTCAAACCGTTTGGCGCCACCATCAACAACGCCACGCAAACGCTGTGGTTCGGCAACACGGTAAACAGCGCGGTGACGGCAATGGATGCTAAAACGGGCGCGGTGAAAGGACGTCTGGTGCTGGATGCGCGTAAGCGTTCTGAAGACGTTCGCCCACTGCAGCCGCGTGAGCTGGTCGCCGATGACGCCACCAACACGGTATACATTAGCGGTATTGGTAAAGAGAGCGTGATTTGGGTGGTGGACGGTGATGCCATTACATTGAAGGACACCATTCAAAATACCGGCAAAATGAGCACCGCTCTGGCTGTCGACAGCAAGGCTAAACGACTGTACACCGCCAATGCGGACGGTGAATTCATCACCATTGATACCACCACCAACAAAATTCTCAGCCGTAAAAAGCTGCTGGATGATGGAAAAGAGCATTTCTTCATCAACCTGAGCCTGGACACGGCGGGCAACCGCGCCTTTGTCACCGACTCTAAAGCGGCGGAAGTGCTGGTAATCGACACCCGTAATGGCAACGTCCTGGCAAAAGTCGCCGCGCCGGAATCCCTGGCCGTGCTGTTTAATCCGGCGCGTAACGAGGCCTACGTGACCCATCGTCAGGCCGGCAAAGTGAGCGTGATCGACGCGAAAAGCTATAAAGTCGTTAAAACGTTCGAGACCCCAACATTCCCGAATAGCCTGGCGCTCTCCGCCGACGGTAAAACCCTGTACGTTAGCGTGAAACAGAAGTCCACCCGCGAGCAGGAAGCCACCCAGCCGGACGATGTTATTCGTATTGCGCTGTAATTAACCGGAGGGGGAAACCCCTCCTGTCACTTCTCTAAATCCCCCGATACGCCTCGTTACACCCCGCCAGTAGCCTGACCCACTTCAGGGACTTACACTACGCCCTCAACGGCTAACTGAATAACACGGGAATACCATGAAAAAGCCATTTATCTGTCTTTGTGCAGGCGTAATGCTGTTTACATTGGCAGGATGCACCACCGATTACGTCATGACGACCAAAAGCGGACAAACCATCACCACTCAGGGTAAGCCAAAACTGGATAAAGACACGGGAATGACCAGCTATACCGATCAGGATGGGAATGCGCGGGAAATTAACAGCAACGACGTAGCGCAGTTGATTGAAGCGAACTAAAAAAGAAGGCCTGAAGGATTAACCTGTCAGGCCTTCTGCCGTTATGGCGCGGTGCGGTGGATCTCTGCAACGCGTTTACGCACACCGAACCAGCCCGCGACCAGCAGGATGGCAATCAGCGGTAATGACGCGATGGTATAGGTGCCATTTGGATAGTCAAACGCCATCAATACCAGTACGCTCAGCAGGAACAGCAGCGTTAACCACGAGGTAAACGGTGCGCCCGGCAGTTTAAAGCTGACGTCTGCCGTTTTACCTTCTTTTATGGCCCGGCGCAGACGCATCTGACAGACCATGATAAACCCCCACGACGCAATAATGCCCAGTGACGCGAAGTTCAACACGATCTCAAACACCTGTGATGGCACCAGATAGTTCAGGAATACCCCGACGACATACACGACCAGCGTGGCGAGGATCCCGGCCCAGGGCACCTGTTGACGGCTCATTTTAGCCATGAATTTCGGTGCCGAACCGCCCATCGACATGGAGCGTAAAATACGCCCGGTGCAGTACAGCCCTGAGTTAAGGCTGGAAAGCGCCGCGGTGAGCACCACAATATTCATGATACTGCCAATGTACGGCACGCCCAGTTTGGAAAAGAAGGTCACAAACGGGCTTTGCCCCGCCTGATAGGCGTTCCAGGGCAGTAGCAGAACCAGCAGCACGACAGAACCCACATAGAAGAGACCAATACGCCAGATAACGCTATTGATTGCTTTCGGCACCATCGTTTGCGGATCTTTGCACTCACCGGCGGCGGTACCCACCAGTTCAATAGAGGCAAAGGCAAAAACCACACCCTGTACCAGTACCAGCGCAGGCAACAAGCCATGCGGGAAGAAGCCGCCGTTGTCGGTAATCAGGTGAAAACCCGTGGCGTTACCATCCAGCGGCTTTCCGGTACCTAAAAAAACGGTACCTACCACCAGGAAGATCACAATTGCCAGTACCTTAACCAGCGCAAACCAAAACTCCATCTCCGCGAACCACTTCACGCCGATCATGTTCATGGTGCCGACAATAGCCAGCGCGCCGAGGGCGAACACCCACTGCGGCACGTCGCCAAATGCGCCCCAGTAGTGCATATACAACGCCACCGCGGTGATATCGACAATGCCGGTCATTGCCCAGTTGATGAAGTACATCCAGCCAGCCACATAGGCGGCTTTCTCACCTAAAAATTCACGGGCGTAGGAAACGAAGCTACCGCTGGAAGGGCGATGTAAAACCAGTTCGCCGAGCGCGCGCAGTATAAAGAACGAAAAAATACCGCATACCAGATAGACCAGCGCCAAAGCCGGGCCGGCCATCTGCAGGCGTGCGCCTGCCCCTAAAAACAACCCGGTACCAATTGCGCCGCCAATGGCGATCATTTGTACCTGTCGATTGCCCATCGCTTTGTGATACCCCTCTTCGTGAGCATTCAACCAGCGTCGTTTCGCCGCATGTTGTTCCGCGGCTTGCGTGTTGTTTGTGTTCATTACGATTCCTGTTGACCTGACAAAAATACAACATCCTTTTTGCCGCACCTGCTGCGGCGAAAACAGCCTTACCCTTCATTGTGTTACGGGGGAAAACTGCCGGCCGAGCATCCTACATTCAATTGATTGGTTCCGCAAAGCTCCGGTAACAAGAATTCAGCATTTTTATACAGCCGGTACTGGCGCGGTGTGGCCTCGATTCAGCCAATAAAAGAGAAGGGCCTTTATACCTGTAGAGGAGTGCGCTTATCGAGACATTCACCCAATAAGCGCCGTAACGTTATGCCGATACGCCAAAGACCTGAACGGCCTGCTGTAAGCGTGATGAACGCTGGGTCAGATCGGCGGTGGCGTCGGTGACGCGCTCCACCATCTCGGCATTATTGTGTGTCATGGTGCCAACGCGTGAAATTGAATCGTTAATCAGATCCAAAGCCTGGGTTTGCTCACGCGTGGCCAGACTAATGTCTTTGATCATCATCGACATCTGCAGTACATCCCCAATCATCCCGGTAAGATGCGTTTCTGTTTGCTCCACCATTTTGACGCCGCTATTAACATTGGCGACGTTCTTCTCAATAAGCTGTTTGATCTCTTTTGCCGCAGACGCCGAGTGTTGAGCCAGATTGCGGACTTCTGCCGCAACAACGGCGAAGCCACGCCCGGATTCCCCGGCTCGCGCGGCTTCAACCGCGGCATTGAGCGCCAGAATATTGGTCTGAAAGGCGATGCTGTCGATCACGCCAATGATGTCAACGATCTGCCCGTTGTCACGCGATATCGCCTGCATCATGGCGATAGTTTGTTTCATGATATCGCCGCCTTCTGCAGCGTTGGCGCTGGTTTTATCGGCCATGGTCATGGTATGTGCCGTCGTTTCAGCGGTTTGTTGTACCGCGCTACCAATTTCTTCAATGGCCGCAGCGGTTTGTTGCAGGTCGGCAGAGGTTTCTTCTGAACGCTGATGCAGCGCCGTACCTTCTTTTGACACCCGCTGACTGATAGCGCGAATACCGGAAATTTGCGTACTGACGTCATCGACCAGAGAACTCAGATTAAGCCCGGACTGATTAACCAGTCGCATTAGCATTCCGATCTCATCCACCCGATTTAAATGACAGTTATCAGGTTTACGTCCGGACACCACTTTCTTCATTTGCGTCAGGAGCGTATTAACTGGCTGACAAATTTGATACTTAAGGTAAATAGCCAGCGCCAGAAATAACACCAGCAAGCCACCCGACTGAATAAAGGGATTAAACGGAGCGAAGATAAATAACAAAGCGAGCAGGGCCGTCCCCCCTAAAGAATAATTGACGCGCTGGCTGATATTCAGCCATTTAAACATGGAGGTCCATGCCAATAAGCCGCGACGAATGATAATCCCTTTAAAAAGTCGAAAGCCTTTAAACTGCTGACTATTCATTTTTTGGTATAAACTTTCGCTGTGAGTTATTTCATCACGCGAAGGAACGGTACGCACCGAGATGTAACCGGTGAGTTTTTCATTGTGCCAGACCGGCGTAACGTTGGCGCGAACCCAGTAATGGTCACCATTTTGGCGGCGGTTTTTCACCATACCCGTCCAGCTGTCTCCCTGCTGTAGCGTGTACCATATATCGGCGAATGCAGCGGGAGGCATGTCAGGATGGCGAATAATATTATGCGCTTCGCCCATTAATTGATCTTCGTTAAATCCGCTGGCATCGATAAAAGCAGAGTTAGCGTAGGTAATATGACTTCTTTATCCGTCGTTGAAAGCAGCGTCGCTTTGTCGTTAAGTGCGTGCTCAATTTGTGTAACGGGCATGTTACTTTTCATAGAGGCCCCATAATGATATGTATAATCCATACAAAAATTCCCGCAATAAAATCGGGAGGAATATTAAAAAGCCGTTTTAAACCGTTTTAATAAGAAACGCTGCATTCTCTACTAATCATCATTTCTGTGGAAGTATTTAAATTAAAAAATCTCTGTGGAATATTCATTCAGGGTCATAAAACTGAAACATTTTATACAACCGCATAACGTTTTAAGTCATTTAACCTGACTTAACGTAAATCGCGTTAAAAAACGTTTTCGCAAAAAGAAAACTGGCATGAAATGATTTGGATGTTATTCCCGTGAGACCAACGACCCTATTATATTTTGTAGGCCATACATTCCGCGTGTTTTCAGTTTCGTGTTCCGACCAGTACAAGGCAATCCGAATTTTAACCCTGACAGCGTCAGGGCTGGTTATCTACTTTTTAGCTGAGCAAATGTGAATTAAATGTTTCTGCATGGTTATCTGATAATTTAATAATAATGACATGTTAACAAGCATAGGCCCGTAAGATGTCATATCGCCTGAGTATTCTGGATAAAAGCCCCCTCGGGGAAGGTGAAACCGCCGCGATGGCGCTTGCCCGGACGTTACGTCTGGCGCAGCGGGCAGAAGAGTGGGGATACCATCGTTTCTGGATCGCTGAACACCATAATACGCCACAGCTGGCCAGCCCATCACCGGAGCTGGTGATTGCCTGGATCCTCGGGCAAACCCAGCGTATTCGCGTAGGCTCCGGTGGCGTGATGCTGCAACATTACAGCCCGTACAAAGTGGCGGAAAACTTCAATCTTCTGGCCTCGCTGGCACCCGGGCGTGTCGATCTCGGCGTAGGGAAAGCCCCTGGCGGCTTACCACTGTCGACTCAGGCACTACAGCAAGGAGTGCATCAGGATGAAAAAGGCAGTTTTGCCGACCAACTTTCCCAGCTTAACGACTGGCTGACGCTGAGCGGCACGGAAAGCGGGGAAACGGTATTTCCGACGCCAATCCCACCGTTACCGCCGGAAGGATTTGTCCTGGGAGCCAGTGTGCAAAGCGCACAGTTAGCAGCGCAATTCAATTGGCATTTTATCTTCGCGGCACACCTCAACGGTGACCGCGCGTTATTGCGTGACGTTTTGTCCTTCTGGCAGGCCCACAGCGCACGTCCGACGATAGTTGCCGTCCAGGTGATTGTGGCTGACAGTAACGATACCGCCGCGCAGCTTGCGGAAAACGTGCAAATCTGGGGCGTGGAGCTGGAGAATGGTCAACGTGTCACGGTAGCCAGCGAAGAGCAGGCGCTGGCATTCGCCGCGCAGGCCGGCAGTCCGCCACGCAAAATCGCGCGTCGTGAGCAGGCGTTGTTACACGGCACGGCTCAGGAGGTGATGGCAAAGCTGAATGCCCTGCATACGCAATTTGGCATTGAGGAGTTCATTATCGACACGCCAGTCGCGGAAGGTCACGCGCGTCTGACATCGCTGCGGTTGTTGGCGCAAGCCCATAACGCCGTGGAGGTGCTCTGATGACTCTGGCCTCAACGCTTATCAACTGGCGTCGTGAATTACACCAGCACCCGGAGCTTTCCCTGCAAGAGTCGGCAACGACGGCGCGCATTCACGCCTGGCTGCACGCAGCGGACGTCGAGATTTTGCCGTTCGACCTGAAAACCGGTCTGGTCGCGGAAATCGGGCAGGGAGAAGATGTCATCGCGCTGCGAGCGGATATCGATGCGCTACCGATAGAAGAAAGCGCCGATGTGCCGTTTCGCTCCCTCACACCGGGAGTGATGCATGCCTGCGGGCATGACGTCCACACCAGCGTCATGCTGGGCGCCGCGCTGCTGCTTAAACAACAGGAAAAACACTTACCGGGGCGCGTACGTATTTTGTTTCAGCCCGCTGAAGAGAGTTTCGGTGGCGCAAAAACGCTGATCCGCGCCGGTGCGCTGCACAACGTTGCGGCTATTTTCGGCATGCACAATGAGCCAGGTTTACCAGTGGGGGAATTTGCCACACGCGGCGGTGCGTTCTATGCCAACGTCGATCGCTTCGTGCTGCGTATTAATGGCAAGGGCGCACATGCGGCGCGTCCGCATGAAGGCAGAGATGCCATCCTGCTCGCCAGCCAACTGGTCACGGTGTTGCAAAGCGTTGCCAGTCGCGACGTTAACACACTTGATTCAGTGGTGCTTAGCGTGACCCGTATTCAGGGAGGAAATACATGGAATGTGTTGCCAGAATCCGTTGAGCTGGAAGGGACGCTCAGAACGCACCGGACTTCGGTGCAACAGCAGGTTAAAGCACGGGTTAATGACATCGCCGCCGGTTTTGCCCACGCCTTTGGCGCACAAATCGATGTTATCTGGCATGCGGGGCCGACCGCGTTGGTAAACGATGCACGTTGGGCCGATATCGCCACCGCCGTGGCGAGACAATCAGGCTACACCACCCACCATGCCGACCTGCATATGGGCGGCGAGGATTTTGCTGTCTATCTGGAAAATACGCCTGGCGCATTTGTCAGTATTGGCAGCGCCAGTGAATACGGATTACATCATCCGGGCTTCAATCCGGACGAACGTTTAATTGAACCTGCCGCGCATTACTTTGCACAGTTAGCAAAAACGGCATTCGCACATCTTTAAGTTTACCTGTTGGGTAGGGGTTATTATGGCTGAAAATCGGCAACTACGGCTCGGCACTATTCTGCATGGCGCAGCGGGAAATATGTCCGCATGGCGTCATCCGGCGGCACAGGCCGATGCCAGTATTAATTTTGATTTTGTCAAAGAGACGGCGCTTATTGCGGAAAAAGGGAAGCTTGATTTTATTTTTGTCGCCGATGGTCTGTATATTAATGAAAAATCAATCCCACACTTTTTAAATCGCTTTGAGCCGCTGACGGTATTATCTGCTTTGGCCAGCATTACCCAAAATCTGGGATTGGTTGGCACGGTATCCACGTCATACAGCGAGCCGTTTACTACCGCACGGCAGTTCGCCAGCCTTGATCATCTCAGCCAGGGGCGAGCCGGATGGAACGTGGTCACATCACCTCTGGAGGGTTCGGCAAAGAACTATTCCCGTGCCCAGCATCCAGAACATGCCCTGCGTTATCGTATCGCCGATGAATATTTACAGGTGGTGAAAGGACTGTGGGATTCCTGGGAAGATGATGCTTTTACCCGTAATAAGGCAAGCGGAGAATTTTTTAATCCGCAAAAACTGCATACGCTTAACCATCATGGAGATTATTTTCAGGTCGCAGGGCCGTTAAATATTGGGCGCACGCCACAAGGCCGTCCGATTATATTCCAGGCGGGCGCTTCACAGGATGGTAAGAAATTAGCGGCGCAGCATGCCGATGCTATTTTTACCCATCAGGAGTCGCTGGCGGAGGCCAAAGAGTTCTATCAGGATGTAAAAAGCCAGTTGGCCTACGCCGGGCGACATCCCGAACAACTGCATATATTCCAGGGCGTCAGCGTGATTGTTGGCGACAGCGCAGAGGATGTTGAGCAGCAGTATCAGACTACCGCTGCGCTGGTCTCTATTACCGACGCGCTGAACTACCTGGGCCGCTACTTTGAACATCATGATTTCGCCCAATATCCACTGGACGCACCGTTCCCGGATCTGGGTTCCCTTGGACAAAACAGCTTTCGCAGTACGACTGATGAGATCAAACGCAACGCGCGTGAGCGTGGCTTAACGCTACGCCAGGTTGCTCTGGAAGCGGCCAGTCCACGCCCACGTTTCAGCGGTACGCCGCAACAGGTTGCCGATGGTCTTCAGCAGTGGTTCGACGAAAAAGCCGCAGACGGTTTTATCATCCAGGGTGGAACGCCAGATACCTTCCCGCGTTTTGTCGAACAGGTTGTCCCCGTGCTTCAGGCGCGTGGCCTGTTCCGCCATGAATATCCCGGTACGACCCTGCGCGCAAGCCTGGGACTCGCGACACCTGCAAACCAATTCACACAATAAGAGAAAAACGCTATGCAGAAAAAATCAGTCTTCCTCGCGCTGTCACTGGCTTTCAGCGCTAACGTCTGGGCAAATGATGTGACTATTAACGGTACAGGCGTAAGCCTGGAAGCCAATAAAACGCCAATCAATACGGCAAAAAATCCGCAGGCGATTGCGCAGTTGCCCGCGAATCTGCACCTGGCCGTACCGGGTAAATTCACCGTGGCGATTGCCGGGTTAAGCCAGCCGCCGCTGACCGTCTTTGCCGATGACAATAAGACACTGATCGGCAGCGAGGCGGACATCGCTCGTCTGGTGGCTGACAGTCTGGGGCTGGAACTCAACGTCGTGCCCACGTCATGGGAAGACTGGCCGCTGGGCGTCACGTCCGGCAAATATGATGCCGCGATCAGCAATATTACCGTCACCAAAGCCCGCAAAGAGAAATTCGATTTCGCGACGTATCGTAAGGACTCCCTTGGCTTCTATGTCAAAACCGGCAGTAAGCTGAAGAAAATCGAGCAGGCAGAAGATATCGCCGGTCTGCGCATCATCGTCGGTTCGGGGACAAATCAGGAAGCCATCCTGCTCGCCTGGAACGATGAGAACGTGAAGAAAGGGTTGCAGCCGTTTACGCCGGTGTATACCAAAGATGATGCCGCGCAAACCCTGGCCCTACAGTCAGGCCGCGCCGATGCTTACTTCGGTCCTAACGTTATCGGCGCGTGGAAAGCTGCACTCAACGGTAAAACGCAACGGGTGGGCAGCGTTGATGGCGGTTGGCCAAAAGCGGCACACATCGCTGTGACGCTGAAAAAGGACAGCGGTCTGGTTCTGCCGGTACAAACCGCCCTCAACGGCGTAATTGGCAACGGCGACTATGACAAGGTGCTGAACCGCTGGGGAGAAGGGGTGGAACGTATTCCGCAATCTGAAATCAACCCGGCCGGTTTAGGCGACTAAGGAGGTCATCGTGAGCGATCAATTTCGCGTGGTCTCACCTGAAGCCAGCGAGCTGCAGCCAATTTTGAACGGTCTGTTCGGTGAATATGCCGCCCGCTATGGCGATTATTTTTCTCGCGACGCTGAAGTGGAGCTGACCGAATGGTATCTGGCACCGCAGGGACTTTTCGTGGTACTGGAACGCAGCGGCGAGATTATCGCCACCGGGGCCTACAAACCTTACGACAAAGACACCGCCGAGATTAAGCGCATCTGGACGAAAAGCAGCCTGCGTCAGCAGGGGCTGGCGGCGCGCGTGGTGCAGGAGCTGGAACGCAGGGCGCTGCTGGCGGGCTACAGCCGGATTTATCTGACCACGGGATTTCGCCAGCCGGAGGCCGTGCGACTTTATTTAAGCCAGGGCTACGATCCGCAATTTGATACAGCGCGCGATCCCGAAGAGTACAGCCTGCCACCGTTTGATGGACGGCTACGCTTTACCAAACTGTTGACCATCGCCGGTCAGGCCAGAATAGCCTGAGGAGAGAAGATGAAAACGACGGAGAGTATTAAAGTCGTACCGGCGCGCTATCCTATGCGCACCGCAGGAGCAGTCATTGCCTTGTTTGTCCTGGCGGTGATTATCCAGTCCGTGGCGTTTAATCCGCGCTGGGAATGGGGCGTGTTTGCCCGTTGGTTCTTTGATCCGGTTATCTTGTCCGGCCTTGGGCAAACTCTGCTACTGACGCTTATCGGTACGCTGTTGAGTATTATCATCGGTGGTCTGCTGGCGCTGGCACGGCTTTCATCTTCCTGGCTGCTGAACGGTCTGGCATGGGGATACATCTGGCTGTTTCGTTCGTTACCGCTGATTGTGGTGCTCATCGTTTTGTACAACTTCTCCTATTTGTACGACACGCTGGCGATTGGTATTCCGTTTACTCCCATTCAATGGGGCAGTTTTGAGACCATCAATGTGCTCGGCCAGTTTTCCACCGCGGTGGTTGGCCTGACGCTGGTGCAAAGCGCCTATACCGCTGAAATTATTCGTGGTGGATTTTTAGGGGTTGACCACGGCCAGTACGAGGCAGCGGCAGCGCTGGGCTTACCCGCATGGCGACGTACGCTGCGGATTATTCTGCCGCAGGCGCTGCGCACCATTTTGCCTGCTGGCTTCAATGAAATCATCAGTCTGGCGAAAGGGACGGCGATGGTATACGTGCTGGCAATGCCTGAGCTGTTCTACACCATACAGATGATCTACAACCGCACGCAGGAAGTGATCCCGCTGCTGATGGTGGGTGCGGTGTGGTATCTGGTGATCACCAGCGTCCTGTCGTTAATTCAGCACCTGGTCGAACGCGCGCTGGCCCGCAGCGAGCGACGTTCCGCAATCAATACCGCCCGGGTGAGCCGTGCAGAAAAACGCAACCGTCAACGTCCGCAGCAGGAGGCCGTCCATGTCCCACTCGCCTGAAGGCCATATTTCCATTACCGGCGTCAGCAAATACTTCGGTCGCCACAAAGCGCTGGATAATGTATCGCTGGAGATCCCTCCCGGAACGGTAACGGTTATTCTTGGCCCGTCCGGTTCAGGGAAATCCACACTCTTGCGGACGATCAACCATCTGGAGCGCGTCGATGAAGGGTTTATTCAAATCGATGGCGATTACATTGGTTATCGTCGGCAGGGAGACAAGCTGTATGAGCTGAAAGAGGCGGAAATTTTGCGCCAGCGCGTTAACGTCGGCTATGTGTTCCAGAATTTTAATCTGTTCCCGCACTTAACGGTGCTGGAGAATTTGATTGAAGCGCCCATTGCGCACGGTCTGGCATCGCGTAAAGCCGCCACCGAGCGGGCATTAACTCTGCTTGATGCCGTTGGCCTGCGTAATAAAGCCGATGCCTGGTCGCGTCATCTCTCCGGCGGTCAGCAGCAGCGTATCGCTATAGCCCGTGCGCTGGCGCTAAATCCACGCGTTATGCTGTTTGATGAACCCACTTCAGCGCTGGATCCTGAACTGGTTGGCGAAGTTCTGGATGTCATCAAAGCACTGGCGCAGTCGGGAACCACGCTGGTTGTGGTGACGCACGAGATTGGGTTCGCCCGGGAAGTGGCGGATCAGGTGGTGTTTATGGTCGATGGCAAAATTGTCGAACAGGGCAGCAGCGAGCAGGTGCTGAATCATCCACGCCACACGCGCACCCAGCAGTTCTTGTCGAAAGTGCTGTGAACTTGCAGGGAAAGATAGGCAGGTCTGCATAGACTGACGAATGCTGCTCTACACTTAGGGTTTTAACTTTGGGGGGTTGCAGCATGATTAAGGTCTATGGGGTGCCGGGCTGGGGATCGGCCATCAGTGAAGTGATGCTCACACTGGCGGAGATCCCTTACAGCTTTATTGATGTGGATGGTTTTGACCGCGACGGGCCTTCGCGGGAGTTGCTTAAAAAAATGAATCCGCTGTGCCAGGTGCCCACACTGATACTGGAAAATGGTAACGTGATGACGGAAACGGCGGCGATCGCCCTGATGATCCTCGATCGTTGTCCTGAACTTGCGCCACCCGTTGGGCACGCTGAGCGCCAGCAGTTTCAGCGTCTGTTGATATGGCTGGTGGCAAATGTCTATCCAACGTTTACCTATGCCGATTATCCACAACGCTGGGTACCAGACGCCGCGGCGCAGTTGAAAAAGAACTGTATTGAGTACCGCAAATCGCTTTATATGTGGCTGAACGACCAGCTAAGCGCTGAGCCGTACGCGTTTGGCGATCAGCTAACACTGCTGGACGTTTATATTGCCGTTATGCGCACCTGGGGGCCGGGGCATGACTGGTTTCAGGACAACACGCCCAATATCAGCGCCATTGCTGACGCGGTTTGCCAGCATCCTCGACTGCGTACCGTACTGAAAAATAATAAGATTATTTGAAAAAAAAACGCTGTTCCGCAGGAGTGCAAATCCCGGAACAGCGGGCGAACTATCGCCATAAGCTTACATTACGCGACGGACGGGCTCAGCGTAATACGATCCAGCGGCCCCACGATAAACAGATAAGAAATCAGGCCAATCAGCCCCATCGAACCGACGTACAGAATGGCGTAATCGAATGACTGGGTATTCGCCAGAATGACGCCGATCACCAGCGGCGTGATAATACTCGCCATATTGCCGCACATATTGAATACGCCGCCAGCAATGCCGAGCACTTCTTTTGGTGAAGTATCGCTAAGTACGCACCACCCCAGATTGCCAAAGCCTTTGGCGAAAAATGCCAGACTCATCGCCGCGATAACCACAAATTCTGACGAGGTGTAGTTAGCGATAACGATGACACAGGAAAGTAACATTCCGCAGATAACGGGTAGCTTACGAGCAACCGTCAGGCTGTAGCCGCGCTTTAATAGCCAGTCTGAAAAAACGCCCCCTAACAATCCACCGATAAAACCGGCAATAGCAGGAATACTGGCGACAAACCCCACTTTAAGGATCGACATTCCTTTAGCCTGATACAGATAGGTAGGAAACCAGGTCAGGAAGAACCAGGTGATTGACGTCACGCAGAACTGCCCGATGTAAACGCCAATCATCATGCGGTTGACGCAGACGCTTTTTATTTGCGCAAAGGTAATCTTCTGTGGCTCTTTTTTATTTCCCAGCGACGGTTCGCCACCGCCTTCCCGGATATAGTCAATTTCCTGCTGGTTTACCTTCGGATGATGCATAGGATCTCTGATTTTTACCAGCCAGAAGATGCCAAGAATAACGCCAATCGCCCCGATGTAATAAAAAACAAAGTGCCAGCTGAGATTATGCAAAATAATCGTCATTAACGGTGTAATTACCCCTAACGAGATATATTGCGCGGCCTGGTAAACTGAGGTGACAAAGCCTCGTTCATTATTAGGAAACCACTGTACGCTTAATCGGCTGTTGGCAGGAAAGGCCGGAGCCTCAATGGCACCCATCAGTAAACGTAAGATTATCAATACCACAAGTGGACTGGCATACAGATAAATGGTGCCCTGAAACATGGTCACTAGCGACCAGCCAATCAGGGCGCAGCCGTATACCAGACGAGAACCGTAGCGATCAAGTAGCCAGCCGCCAGGCAATTGCATAATGACATAAGAAATACCGAAGGCAGAAAAGGCCAGCCCCATTGCTTCGGGATCAAAACCTAATTCTTTGCTCATAATCGGAGCCACGACGGATAACGTCGCGCGATCGGCGTAATTAAATACGGTGGCTAGAAACAGAAATATCAAAATACCGTAACGCACTTTTGTGCGCTTTATTATTGTGTTCATCACCCACTCCTTTCATAAGGTTGAGAGCGTTTCTGTAGGGAAGAGGGCGGGTATTACTTACCCGCCAAATAAATTAAGGACGTTTACCAAACTCGCAGGTTAATTGCGTCCAGCGACGTGTCTGCTCGCTGATGCTGAACCCCAGACCGTGACGGTCGGAAACCCACATCCGCCCATCGCGCAGCTCAAGCTGTTCATTAAATAACGGGTTCAGCCATTCGAAATGTTCCAACCATGGCTCAAGCGGGTAAGCGGCGGACAGATGCAGGTGAACTTCCATGGCAAAGTGCGGAGCCAGTTTGCGACCGTGTTTCGCCGCCAGGTCCATAATTTTCAGAAACGGTGAAATTCCCCCCACACGCGGTGCATCGGGCTGCACAAAATCACTGGCATTACCGAGGATCAACTGTTCATGTTCGCGGAAGCTGGTCAGCATTTCACCGGTAGCAATCGGGGTATCAAGCGCGGCGGCCAGTTGGGCGTGACCTTCCACATCGTAGGCATCCAGCGGCTCTTCAATCCAGATCAGATTGAACTGCTCCATTTTTCGTCCCATACGAATGGCGGTTTCTCGATCCCACTGCTGATTGGCATCGACCATCAGCGGGAAGTCATCGCCCAGCGCTTCACGCACCGCGGTTAAGCGGCGAATATCCTCGGCGCAGTTTGGCTGACCAACCTTGAGTTTGATGCCGCCGATGCCGTTTTCACGGGAAATAACGACGTTTTTGAGCACCTGATCCAGCGGCGTATGCAGGAATCCGCCGGAGGTGTTGTAACACTGCACGGAGTCCCGGTGTGCACCCAATAGTTTTGCCAGCGGCAACCCTGCTCGCTTGGCCTTCATATCCCACAAGGCGATATCGATAGGGGAGATAGCCTGAACCGCCATGCCGCTGCGCCCCACGGAAGCGCCAGCCCACAGTAGCTTGGTGTAGATCTTGTCGATATCGTTTGGATCTTCGCCTAACAGGTTATCGGCAATTTCTTTGGCATGAGCATAGATTCCCTGGCCGCCAGCCCGTTTGGAGTAACTAAATCCAACGCCTTCAAACCCGTCGCGACTGCGGATCTCCGCGATAATAATGGCGACTTCGGTTAGGGGTTTCTGGCGACCGGTCAGCACTTTGGCATCGCTCACGGGTGTTGCCAGAGGAAGGAAAGCCAGGGATAGCTTAACCCACTCGATACGGTCGCCGGTTTCAGCCGCGGTTTTTGCATTGGCTGATTTGGCATACGTTACGGCATCGGAATTCGCACTTAATGACATTTTAATCTCTCCTGGTGATAACAAATGATTGCGCTAACATTTTTAGTGTTAGCGCAATCATTGCGCCAGCGAATTGAATGCGTTTTGAACAATCACTCACAAATACTGAGACAAAAGGGCAGTAACTTGTAAACAGCATCACATTCCAATACTTTATGGGTAAATGCACAAGTCATTATGATGGCGCTATCATTTTAGATGACGCTAATTAACTAAGCTGCTGTTTTCTCAGCGTTATCGTAGAGTGGCGCTGGCAATAGCCGAAATCATGATGAATAATGCCAGGATAAATCAGCGATTTTTGACAAGGGCATCGACAGTGAAAAATCCCAGACCTCCGCGCGCACCCACGCTGGAAGATGTTGCCCGTACCGCGGGATTGTCGCCCATGACGGTGAGCAGGGCGTTGAATTCCCCGCAGCTGGTGCGCCCGAGAACGGTTGAAAAAGTGATGCAGGCGGTACGCGCCACCGGATATATTCCCAACGCGCTGGCCGGGGGGCTGGCGTCGCGTCGCAGTAAGCTTATCGCTGTGGTTGTCCCACAAATTAACAACAATATGTTTGTCGATACCATCCAGTCATTAAGCGATGAACTGGCTGAACGCGGGTACCACATCTTGCTCTGCGTGTCGGGTTATACGCCGCAAACAGAGGCTGAGCTGGTGGCGACGCTGCTTTCTCGTCGCCCGGATGGTGTAGTGCTCACCGGTATCCATCATACCGCCGAGCTGAAAAAGGTGATTCTTAATGCGGCCATCCCGGTCGTGGAAATATGGGATTTAACGCCAACGCCCATCGATATGCTGGTGGGGTTTTCGCATGAAAAAGTCGGGCAGGCGGTAGCAGACTATTTGCTGGAAAAAGGGTATCGCCGTCCTGGTTTGCTATGGACCGCCGATCGCCGGGCTGGCCAGCGTAAACAAGGACTGTGCGATGCGCTGAGCCGTCATGGTATTGCGGCTGGTGCACAGGTGGATGTCCCGCTTCCTGCCTCTCTGGCATTGGGGCGTAGCGGGTTGGCACAGCTATTGGCTGAACGCGCGTTTGATGTCATCGTCTGTAGCTCAGATACGTTAGCCCAGGGGGCGATCATGGAAGCTGAAAGCCGTGGTCTACGCGTGCCGCAGGAATTAGCGGTAATCGGTTTTGGCGATCTCGACTTTGCCGCCAGTAACCGACCAGCCATCACCACCGTCAGCGTCGACAGACGGGCTATTGGACAACGCGCCGCCTCTCTGCTTGCCGATCGTATAGAACAAATTCCGCGTGAAGACGATATTATTGATGTTGGATTTCACCTGGTGGAACGAGAATCCGCATAAGTTACCTGCATCCCAAAACAATAAGGAATCTGCTATGCCGCACGTCGATATCAAATGTTTTCCTCGCGATCTTAACGACGAACAAAAATCCGCGCTGGCGGCGGATATTACCGACGTCATTATTCGTCATTTGCAAAGCAAAGACAGTTCAGTGAGCGTGGCGCTTAATGAAATTGAGCCCGAGGCGTGGCAGGGCGTGTGGGATACGGAGATTGCGCCGCAGATGGCTAGGTTGATTAAAAAACCCGGCTACAGCATGTAAGACAAAACGGGCGGATTTTCCGCCCGTTTTGTCGTGCCATTATTCAGCTGCTGTTATGAGTTTTCCACTGGTGACAAACGTTCCGGCCCCAAGGTGATGCAGGGTATTGAGCTTGCCATCATCAAACTGCCAGCGTCCTTCCACGAAGGCTCGCTCATCAGCGGCAGCCGAGACCACTTCACCAAACAGCGTGTCATATTTTTCCTGTGCCGCAGTGGCAGGCAACAGGCGACACTCCATCCAGGCCAGACATTTTGCTTCAATCAGCGGTAAACCCAGTACCGGTCCCTGCACCACGGGAATGCCGTAGCAGTTGAATTTATCTTCCACCCGACCGGAAACGCTGCCTACGGCCCAGGTCCAGTTGGCGGCGGTAACGCCCGGAATAACGATGCCGAATTTGCCGCTACGTTCAATGAGCTCACGTGACCAGGCGGTCTTGTCGACAACAATCGCGATCCGCGGTGGTTCAAACTCCACGGGCATTGACCACGCGGCAGCCATCACATTTCGCCGCTCGGTATGCTCATCCCGGCTGGTGATTAATATCGTTGGGCCGTGATTTAGCAACCGACTGGCATGTTTTAATTCGATCGGACGAAAATGGCTCATGGATGCTCCTTGGCTGAGAGATAACACACCACAATAAACATAGATATTAACGGTATTAGCGATTTTGTCGCCTCGCCAGGAGGAACAACGCACAAAATCGACGGCGCAAAATTAAAAATGCGTTATAAGTACTGCATTAATCGAACAGGAACTCCGTATGACGCCTTTTTTAACCGCTTATTTTGCCCGTATTGGCTGGTCAGATTTGGCCAGGGGCAACATTGAAACCTTACGGGCGCTGCATTTACTGCACAACGCCGCCATACCTTTTGAAAACCTGGATGTATTGCTTCCAAGAGAGATGCAGCTTGACGATTTGTCTTTGGAAGAGAAGCTGGTGACGGCGCGTCGCGGCGGCTATTGTTTTGAACAGAACGGAGTATTTGAGCGGGCGCTACGCGAAATCGGTTTTACCGTACGCAGTCTGCTCGGACGTGTGGTACTGGCGAACCCGTCAAGCCTGCCACCACGCACGCATCGTCTGTTGCTGGTTGAGTTGCAGGGAGAGCAGTGGATCGCCGACGTTGGTTTCGGCGGGCAGACGCTGACGGCGCCGATTCGTCTGCAGGCGAATGTTGAGCAGAAGACACCACACGGCGAATATCGGCTGATTCAGGAAGGTGAAGACTGGATCCTACAGTTCTGTCATCACGAACACTGGCAATCAATGTACCGTTTCGACCTGGTCATACAGCATCAGAGCGATTATCTGATAGGCAACTTCTGGTCCGCTCACTGGCCGCAATCACATTTTCGCCATCATCTGTTGATGTGTCGTCATCTGCCTGACGGCGGGAAATTAACGTTAACCAATTTTCATTTCACCCATTATCAGGATGGACACGCGGTAGAACAGATTAATCTACCTGACGTCGCCAGTCTGTATGCTTTGTTGCAGGAGCGGTTTGGCCTGGGCGTGGATGACGTGAAGCATGGGTTTACCCAGGATGAGCTGGCGACGGTAATGGCGGCGTTTGATACGCATCCGGAGGCGGGGAAATAGGGGCATCGGAATTAGTGCCGGATTGGCGTAATCGCCTTATCCGGCCTACGGGAACAATTAAAAATCTATCGTCCATTCTGCGTGAAACAGGATCACCGCCGAACCGGTAATGGTGACTTTTTCTGGCTGGTTATCACGGATAGTCACCGTCACATCAACAATACCGTCGCGCCCGAGCGCACGGCCCTGATGTCCCTGAACACGTAACGTTTTCCCATCATGTGCCATCAGCCCATGGTGAACCAACCACGCGCCCATTGGACCGTTGGCATTGCCGGTAACCGGGTCTTCCACAATCCCAATTGCAGGCGAAAACATGCGGCCATCGGTGGCGTTTTCGCCCGGGCGGATTTGAAAAGGAAAGAAGCCGTTACAGCCAATTTGTTGGCTGATGGCTGTCAGAGCCTGCAAATCAGGGGAAAGGGCGTCGAGGTCCACCTCGGGCTTGAGCGGAATCATCACTTTCGAATGCCCGGTGGTAGCAACCTGAATCGGCAAGCCTGCCAGCATATCGTCTTCGCTCAGGTGTAGGGCCTCGATAATCGCACTACGAATAACCCCTTCCAGCGGAGGTTCAAATCCGGGTACGCCTTGCTCAAGGCTAATACGATAGTCATTCCCGATAGCTTCGATATCCACCCGATGACGACCGGCCAGCGAGGTTTGCCAGACTGTACTGTTGCCCAAGCCAAGCACGTTTGCCCGCACATAATGTGCAGCGACGGTAGCATGCCCACAGATAGGAACTTCGACCGTCGGCGTGAAATAGCGGATGCGAACATCGCTGTCGTCGCTGGTCAGCAGGAAAGCGGTTTCCGAATGACGCAGCTCGCGAGCAATGAGTTGCATCTGCGCTTCGCTCAGTCCGTCAGCATGCAAAACCACGCCTGCTGAATTGCCGCGAAAGGGTACCGAGGTAAAGGCATCGACGTGGTAAACCTGTGGTTTCATTAACGTTCTCCCTGGAATGGAGAAGCATCATAACGTGCAAAATGCCGGATGGCGATGATCGCTATCTTATCCGGCCTACGGTGCCTGGTTGTAGGCCGGATAAGGCGTGTCGTCACCCGACATTTCAATGCGGATTTATCGGCGTGAACGCACTATTTGATAGCGGCGGGTAAAGTACTCAAACGGCGCGCTCCACACGTGAACCAGGCGCGTGAACGGGAACAGCAGGAAGATAGTCATCCCCAGAACCAGATGCACACGGAAAATCAACGCCACGCCATCCAGATGCGCAGACGCGCCGCCCTGGAAAGTCACCACCGACTGCGCCCAACCTACCAGTTTCAGCATTTCACTGCCGTCAGGATGCTGCGCAGAGAATGGGATGGTGGTTAAGCCGAGGATACACTGAATCAGCAGAACGCAGAGGATCAGGATATCGGCAGTGGAGGAGGTTGCACGAATGCGCGGATTGGTCAAACGACGTACCAGCAAGCCAGCGCCACCGACCAGCGTCAGCACGCCACAGAGCCCACCGGCGATCATCGCCATCTGCTGCTTCACCGCAATCGGCAGGAACCAGGCATACATCCAGTGCGGGGTTAACATGCCAAACAGGTGCCCGAAAAAGATCCCCAGAATGCCGATGTGGAACAGGTTTGACCATAACACCATGCCGCGTTTGTCCAGCATCTGGCTGGAAGAGGCCCGCCAGGTGTATTGCCCGTAGTCATAGCGTAGCCAACTGCCGAGGATAAACACCGTGCCGCACAGGTACGGGTAGATATCGTAAAAAAAGACGTTCAGGTACTGTATCATTTCGGGCCTCCCGCGCTGACGTCGACATACTGAGGTGCCACGTCCTGGCTAAAGCGTCGTTGATAGTTTTGTAACGGTGAACTGTCACAGGCGGTGGCGTTATCCTCGATAAACTTCACCTGTTCCTCTTCCCAAACGGCATCCAGCGCCTGTCGGGTATCGTCGCGGGTTTCCGTGCCAACCTGTTTAGTGACACTGTCACTTGAAAGAGGGCTTCCGGCAAGCAGTAGCAGGGCGTCAAACAGTTGATACCACGGCGTATCACGCTGTTTCAAACGCCCCCCCAGCAGCGCCAGAATCGGTGCGACGTTCTGCAATCCTTCTTTGGCCTCCGCTTCCGGCAACACGCTTAAGTACTCCAGATACAGCGGCAGATGATCCGGCAGTTCGCGGCAGTCGAGCTGCAGTCCGACCTTTTCGTACTGCGCCAACAGATCAACCATCGCCTGGCCCCGATCGCGAGACTCGGCGTGCACGTGCTCAAACAGCAGCAGAGAGGTGGCCCGGCCCCGGTCAAATATCTCACACCATTCGGCTTGTTTATCCAGTAATGGCGCATTGAGCAGCCCCTGGCTAAATTCGGTAAGCATTGGGGCATCGCTGGCCACAAGCGCCAGCGCCTCGTCTTTACACTCCCACAGCAACTCGTCGGGATATTCCATCAGCAGGCCGATAACCTTCAGGATTTGCATTATTCACCCTCCGCTTTATCGCGCACTTCGGTGATGTCGATGGCGTCAATACGACTGCTGTTAAACAGGTTGAATTTGGTATCTGAGCCATGGCAGCCGTCGCCAAAGGTAAATCCGCAACCGTTTTTCTCCGGGAACGCATCACGCGCCATTTCACGGTGGCTGGTCGGGATCACGAAGCGGTCTTCATAGTTGGCGATGGCCAGATAGCGATACATCTCTTCAACCTGCTCAACGGTCAGACCCACTTCCTCAATCGCGCGGGTGTCCGTAACGCCTTCTACGGTTTGCGAACGCATATAATGGCGCATGGCCATCATTCGTTTTAGCGCGCGCAGTACCGGACCGGTATCGCCCGCGCTAAGCATGTTGGCAAGGTACTGAACCGGAATTCGCAGTGATTCAACCGCTGGCAGAATGTTGCCATTGTGCGGCAGTCCCCCCGCGTCAGCGACCGACTGAATCGGCGACAACGGCGGTACATACCAGACCATCGGCAGGGTGCGGTATTCCGGGTGCAGCGGCAGCGCCAGCTTCCAGTCCATCGCCATCTTGTAAACGGGCGAACGTTGGGCCGCTTCGATGACGTTGTGCGGAATACCTTGTTTTAACGCCTCTTCAATGACCGCCGGGTCGTGTGGATTGAGGAACACATCGCACTGACGCTCGTAGAGATCGGTCTCATGCTCGGTGCTGGCTGCTTCTTCGATGCGGTCGGCATCGTACAGCAATACGCCAAGATAGCGGATGCGTCCCACGCAGGTTTCCGAACATACCGTCGGCTGGCCGGACTCAATACGCGGGTAGCAGAAAATGCACTTCTCTGATTTACCGCTCTTCCAGTTAAAGTAGATTTTTTTGTACGGACAACCGCTGATGCACAAGCGCCAGCCGCGACATTTATCCTGGTCGATCAACACGATGCCGTCTTCTTCACGCTTATAGATGGCACCGCTCGGGCAGGTGGCGACACAGCTTGGGTTCAGGCAGTGTTCGCACAAGCGCGGTAAATACATCATGAAGGTGTTTTCGAATTGCCCGTACATCTCCTTTTGCATTTTCTCAAAGTTACGGTCGCGGGCACGTTTTGAGAACTCGCCGCCGAGTAACTCTTCCCAGTTAGGGCCCCAGATAATCTTGTCCATCCGTTTGCCATCTATCAGCGAACGTGGACGTGCGGTGGGCTGATTCTTGCTTTCCGGCGCGCTATGCAGATGCTGATAATCGTAGGTAAAGGGTTCGTAATAATCATCGATTTGCGGGATCACCGGGTTAGCAAAAATTTTGGTGATAACGCCCATCTTGCCGCCCAGGCGCGGCCTTATCTTCCCGTTAACATCGCGAACCCAGCCGCCTTGCCACTCTTCCTGATCTTCCCAGTTTTTCGGATAGCCAATGCCTGGCTTGGTCTCAACGTTGTTAAACCACGCATATTCCATCCCTTCACGTCCGGTCCAGACGTTTTTACAGGTGACGGAGCAGGTGTGGCAGCCGATGCACTTATCCAGATTAAGAACCATGCCTACCTGTGAGCGTATTTTCATTTTTTCGCCTCCTGTACCTGATCGCGACCTTCATCATCCAGCCAGTTAATATTTTTCATTTTTCTAATCATGATGAACTCATCGCGGTTAGAGCCGACCGTGCCGTAATAGTTGAAGCTGTATGCCAGTTGCGCATAGCCGCCGATCATGTGCGTGGGTTTCGGGCAGACGCGGGTGACTGAGTTATGGATCCCGCCGCGCATACCGGTGACTTCCGAGCCAGGGATATTCATGATTCGCTCCTGAGCGTGATACATCATGGTCATTCCCGGCGGCACGCGCTGACTTACCACAGCACGCGCGGTGAGCGCACCGTTGGCGTTAAAGGCTTCAATCCAGTCGTTATCCTCAATGCCCAGCTCTTTAGCATCGGTCTCACTGATCCAGACAATGGGGCCACCGCGCGACAGCGTCAGCATCAGCAGGTTTTCGCTGTAGGTAGAATGGATCCCCCATTTCTGATGCGGAGTCAGGAAGTTGAGCGCTTTTTCCGGGAAGCCGTTAGGCGGAACTTCGCGCATATTGCTGACGCTACGGGTATCGATAGGCGGACGATATGCCACCAGACTTTCACCAAACGCTCGCATCCACGCGTGATCCTGGTACAACTGTTGGCGACCGGACAGGGTACGCCACGGGATCAGCTCGTGGACGTTGGTATAGCCTGCGTTATAGGAGACATGTTCACTTTCCAGCCCGGACCAGGTGGGGCTGGAGATGATTTTGCGCGGCTGCGCCTGAATATCGCGAAAACGGATTTTCTCGTCTTCTTTGTTCAACGCCAGATGCGTATGGTCGCGTCCGGTCATCGCTCCCAGCGCTTCCCAGGCTTTCACCGCCACCTGACCGTTCGTTTCCGGTGCCAGGGCGAGGATCACCTCAGACGCGTCCAGCGCGGTGTCTATCAGTGGTCGGCCTTTCGCCGGACCTTCGCGTTTGGTGTAGTTCAGCTTGCCGAGGAAATCGACCTCCGTCTGGGTATTCCACGTAATACCTTTCCCGCCGTTACCGAGCTTGTCCATTAGCGGACCGAGCGAAGTGAAGCGTTCGTAGGTGGCGGGATAGTCACGTTCCACAACGGCAATGTTGGGCGCCGTTTTCCCCGGGAGGAGATCGCATTCGCCTTTACGCCAGTCCTGAATGTCAAACGGCTGCGCCAGCTCTGCCGGGGAGTCGTGTTGCAGCGGTTGCAATACCACATCCGTTTCTTGCCCAAGGTGCCCGACGCAAACCTCAGAGAAGACTTTGGCGATGCCTTTATAAATTTCCCAGTCGCTCTTCGATTCCCACGCAGGATCGACCGCCGCCGACAGCGGGTGAATAAACGGATGCATATCCGAGGTGTTCATATCGTCTTTTTCATACCAGGTGGCGGTCGGCAAAACGACATCGGAGAACAGGCAGGTACTCGACATACGGAAATCGAGCGTTACCAGCAGATCAAGCTTGCCCTCTATCGCCGCGGACTGCCATTCCACCTCTTCAGGTTTTATACCTTCGCTTGAACCGAGCGCTTCCCCCTGGATCCCGCTTTCGGTACCCAGCAGATACTTGAGCATGTATTCATGCCCTTTACCGGAGGAGCCGAGCAGGTTAGAGCGCCAGACGAAGAGATTACGCGGATGGTTGTTACCACTATCCGGCTGCTCGCAGGCAAAACGAATTTCACCCGATTTCAGCGCCTGTGCAGTGTATTGTGCAGGCGACACTCCCGCTTGTTCTGCCTTTGCTTTGACGGTCAGAGGGTTGAGGTTGAGCTGCGGCGCGGACGGCAGCCAGCCCATTCTTTCTGCCCGCACGTTAAAGTCGATCAAATGTCCGCTAAACTTGGACGCGTCAGCCAGCGGAGAGAGGAGTTCCTGAGCGGTGAGTTTTTCATAACGCCACTGGCTGGAGTGATTGTAGAAAAACGAGGTGCTGTTCATCTGACGCGGCGGGCGGTTCCAGTCCAGCGCAAAGGCCAGCGGCAACCAACCAGTTTGCGGACGCAGTTTCTCCTGACCCACATAGTGCGCCCAGCCGCCGCCGCTTTGTCCCACACAACCGCAGAACACGAGGATGTTAATCATTCCACGGTAGTTCATATCCATGTGATACCAGTGGTTGACGCCAGCCCCGAGGATAATCATCGAACGGCCATGGGTTTTGTGCGCCGTATCGGCAAACTCACGGGCGATTTGTTCGATATGACGACGAGGGACACCGGTAATTTGCTCTCCCCAGGCCGGGGTGTAGGCTTTCACTTCGCTGTAATCTTGCGCGCTATGAGCGTCATCCAGATCACGGTCGAGGCCGTAATTCGCCAGCACCAGATCATAGACGCTCACCACCGGGCAACGGCTGCCGTCGGCGAGGGTAAGATGTTTTACCGGCAGTTGACGAATCAGCACGGGTTCCTGTTTCACGCTGCGAAAATGTGGGTTTTCGTTGCCGCCGAAGTAGGGGAATGCCACGCCGGTCACTTCATCATGCTGACCAAGCAACGAGAGGAAAAGTTCTGTTTCAGCGCCAGCCGCCAGTGGCTCCAGGTTCCATTTACCTTTCTCGCCCCAGCGAAAACCGATAGACCCGTTCGGGACCACCAGTTCGCCAGCAGTGTTAAAGGCCACGGTTTTCCACTCCGGATTGTTACTTTCGCCCAGACCATCGACAAGATCTGAGGCGCGCATCATGCGCCCTGGCACGTAGCTGCCATCTTCCCGGGCATCCAGCAAAACCAGCATCGGCATATCGGTATAGCGACGACAGTAATTGATGAAGTAATCGCTGGGATTGTCGAGGTGGAATTCTTTCAGGATGACGTGGCCCATCGCCATCGCCAACGCGCTGTCTGTCCCTTGCTTGGGGGCCAGCCACTGGTCGCACAGTTTGGCGACTTCCGAGTAATCCGGCGTAATGGCAATCGTCTTGGTGCCTTTGTAGCGTACTTCAGTAAAAAAGTGCGCATCCGGGGTACGGGTCTGCGGCACGTTTGACCCCCAGGCGATGATGTAGCTGGAGTTATACCAGTCGGCGGATTCTGGAACATCGGTCTGTTCGCCCCAGGTCATCGGTGATGCAGGCGGTAAATCGCAGTACCAGTCATAGAAGCTCAGGCAGGTTCCGCCCAGTAGCGAAAGATAGCGTGTGCCTGCGGCATAGGAGACCATCGACATAGCAGGGATCGGGGAGAACCCGGCCACGCGATCCGGGCCATAGGTTTTCACCGTCCAGACGTTGGCGGCAGCAATGAGCTGATTAAGCTCTTTCCAGTTGGAACGGATAAAACCACCGCGCCCGCGTACCTGCTTGTAGCTCTGGCATTTTTGCGGGTCGTTCATAATGGATTCCCAGGCCAGCACCGGATCGGGCTGGCGGGACAGGGCGTCGCGCCACAGTTCGATCAGACGTTTACGCACCAGGGGATATTTCAGACGGTTGGCGCTGTAAAGATACCAGGAGTAGCTGGCACCGCGCGGGCAGCCACGGGGTTCATGATTTGGCAGGTCAGGGCGGGTACGCGGGTAGTCGGTTTGCTGCGTTTCCCAGGTCACCAGTCCGTTTTTGACGTAGATTTTCCAACTGCATGAGCCGGTACAGTTAACGCCGTGGGTAGAACGCACAATTTTGTCGAACTGCCAGCGCTGACGATAGCTGTCTTCCCAGTCCCGGTTGGTGTGCATCACTTGCCCGTGCCCATCGGCAAACGTATCGCCCTTTTGTTTAAAGTAGCGAAAGCGATCGAACAGTTTACTCATGACATAACTCCTGCTTTGAGAATATTGCCGACGGTGAATCGAACGGTAGGCCGGATGGCGGTTAACGCCTTATCCGGCCTATCGAACTGTCCGATCCTGCGGTATCCATTTTGTTATTTTTTTTGTGATTTACGGCCATAGACCAGCCAGGTCACCAGCACGCAGACGATGTAAAACACGAGGAATATTTTCATTGCGCCCACCGGAGAGCCGGTCAGCGCCAGCGATGAACCAAACGCTTTGGGGATGAAGAAGCCCCCCACAGCGCCAATAGCAGAGATGAATCCCAGGGCGGCAGCGGTATCGGTTACCGCCTCACGTTGGGCCTGTTCTTCAGTACCACCGTGCAGCTTCACCCGGTATATGGTGATTTTGCGAAAGATCACAGCGATCATCTGGAAGGTTGAGCCGCTTCCCAGACCCGCAGTCAGGAACAAGCCCATAAACACCAGGTAGAAGGCGACAAAGTTTCCTTCGCCTGACCCAGGCAGGGTGAGGAACAGCAGGGCGCTAAACAACGCCATAAAGATGAAGTTAATTAACGTGACGCGCACACCACCGAATTTGTCAGAGATCACCCCACCTGCCGATCGCGCAAGAGCACCGATGAAGGGGCCGAAGAACGCCAGTTGCAGGATATTCACGTCCGGGAACTGAGTTTTCGCCAGCATGGCAAAGCCTGCCGAAAAGCCGATAAATGAACCGAAAGTGGCGAGATACAGCAGGCTTAATAACCACAGATGAAAACGTTTGAGGACCGGCAACTGGGAAGCAATTGAGGCCTTCGAACTGGCAATATCGTTCATTCCCATGCCTGCTGCTAAGGTGGCTATCAGCAGTAACGGAACCCAAATCCATGCGGCATTGGCCAGCGACAATAACGAGCCGTCGGCTTGCGGTACGCCCTGTACGCCCAAAAAGGTAAAGATAGGCAGAAAGATCACCAGCGGCGCGATCAACTGCATCACGCTGACGCCAAGGTTGCCGAGACCGCCGTTAACGCCTAATGCGCTGCCTTGTTTCGCTTTGGGGAAGAAAAAGCTGATATTACCCATGCTGGAGGCAAAGTTTGCGCCAGCAAAACCACACATCAGCGCAATGATAATAAATACGCCAAACGGAGTAGCGTTATTTTGCACGGCAAAACCGAGCCAGACGCAGGGAATCACCAGAATAATCGTGCTAAAAATGGTCCACCGGCGCCCACCAAATATAGGTACCATAAAGGAGTAGGGAACGCGCAATATTGCGCCAGAAAGAGAAGGCAATGCCGTTAATAAAAACAGTTGGTCAGTAGTGAAATTAAAACCAATTTTATTCAGATTGACGGCCACGGCGCTAAACAACATCCAGACGCAGAACGCCAGCAACAGACAACTTACTGATATCCAGAGGTTTCTGCGTGCAATATGCTTACCTTTGTTTTCCCAAAAGGCGGGGTTCTCCGGTTTCCAGTCAGTTAAAAGATAACGATTATTTTTCTCATTTGATGCTGACATATTATTCTCCATGCCCATGCCGTTCATGAAAAAGAAATAAACGCACACAGCGCCGCGCGAGTTCTTTTTAGAAATTATTGAAAAGTTTTGGGAATATTGACTGAAAGAATAGATAAAAAAGTGCAATAACGCGGCGTGATGAGGGAATTACATGTTGCTTAAGTGTTACCAATTGTAAAAATAAAAGATGTATTATTAATTCATCTATAACATCAATTAACTAACTCTAACGTAATCATACGATCCAAATGGCGTTCGAATGCAGGGTCGGTCATTTCCTCAATGCCTAAGACATAGATGCCATCCAGGCCGCAAACCAATGCGATTAAGCGCCAGGCCACCTCGGCCGCATCCGGTATTGCTGAAAATTCACCTGCACTCTGTCCTTGAGTGATGATAGCGGCGGTTTCTTCATGCCACATCCGCATGGTTAGCAGGTAGGCGCTTTTGATTTCCGGATCTTTATCCGCCAGGACCTGCGCTTCGCGCCACAGTTTAATGTAGGGTTCGAACCCGCCATCTTCGCTGCCCAACATAGCATGCAGTCGTTCGCGGAAGCTGGCGTTATCACTGACCTGTTCGGCATCCAGAAGGGTCCGTATCAGTTGCACAAAAGCGAGGGATTTTAACTCACCCGCAGAGGTAAAGTGATGGTGTACCTGCCCGGTGGACACCTGAGCTTCCGTGGCAATACGCCGCACCGTCATAGCAGTAAATCCTTCCTCAAGCGCGACACGCATGGCCGCTTGCAGAATAACTTCCCGACGTTCGTCCCGATTCAGATAGCTCATCTTTCCTCCTGTACCCGTATAGCACGCAGTTTAACAAAAAGTTGGACATACGTTCAAATTTCCGTAGGATCGCTAAAGCTGGACACGTGTCCAGTTTCAGTTTCGTTAGGGAGTTTTATGTTTCGTCAGTGGTTAACGTTAGTCATTATTGTACTGGTCTACATCCCTGTTGCGATTGATGCAACGGTGCTGCACGTTGCCGCGCCCACGCTGAGTATGACGCTGGGTGCCAGTGGTAACGAGCTGCTGTGGATCATTGATATTTATTCTCTGGTAATGGCCGGAATGGTATTGCCAATGGGTGCGCTGGGCGATCGTATTGGCTTTAAACGTCTGCTGCTGTTAGGGGGCGGATTATTTGGTCTCGCATCGCTGGCCGCTGCCTTTGCCCACAGCGCGGGTTGGCTGATTGCCACCCGGGCCGTATTGGCTATTGGGGCGGCGATGATTGTTCCGGCAACGCTTGCGGGTATTCGCGCCACATTCGCTGAGCAACGGCATCGCAATATGGCGCTCGGTGTCTGGGCTGCCGTGGGTTCCGGCGGTGCGGCATTTGGCCCACTGGTTGGTGGGATGCTGCTGGAGCACTTCTACTGGGGATCCGTATTCTTAATTAATGTACCGATTGTCCTGGTGGTAATGGCCTTAACCGCACGCTTAGTGCCGCGCCAGGCCGGACGTCGCGATCAGTCGTTAAATTTCGGTCATGCGATAATGCTGATTGTCGCCATTCTGCTGCTGGTTTACAGCGCTAAAACCGCGCTGAAAGGGCATACGGCGACCGCTGCCATTGCGTTGACGCTGTTAACCGGCGCGTTACTGTTGTGGCAGTTTGTCCGCATTCAGCTCGCTGCTTCCCGCCCGATGATTGATATGCGGCTGTTCACGCATCGCATCATCTTAAGCGGCGTTGTGATGGCGATGACCGCGATGATAACTCTGGTGGGTTTCGAGTTACTGATGGCTCAGGAGCTACAGTTTGTTCATGGTTTAACACCGTATCAGGCGGGACTGTTTATGCTGCCGGTGATGCTGGCAAGCGGCTTCAGCGGACCCATTGCCGGTATGCTGGTGTCACGCCTGGGATTACGTTGTGTGGCAACGGCGGGTATGGCGCTTAGCGCCGTCAGTTTTTACGGCCTGGCGATGACAGATTTCAGTACTCAGCAGATTCAAGCCTGGATATTAATGGCTTTGCTCGGTTTCAGCGCCGCCAGTGCGCTGCTGGCCTCAACGGCGGCTATCATGGCGGCAGCCCCGGCAGAAAAAGCCGCAGCCGCGGGCGCCATTGAGACAATGGCTTATGAACTGGGGGCCGGGCTTGGGATCGCTATCTTTGGTTTGTTGTTGAGCCGCAGCTTTTCAGCCTCGATTCTGCCACCTGTCGGACTTAACCCACAGGAGATAGAACGAGCCTCATCGTCAATGGGGGAGGCGGTGCAACTGGCGCACTCGCTCCCGTCGTCGCTGAGTGAGGCGTTGCTGTCGGCTGCTAAAGAAGCCTTTACCTGGTCGCACAGCGTGGCCTTAAGCAGCGCCGGCAGCATGCTTATCGTATTAGCGGTAGGAATGTGGTTCAGTCTGGCAAAGGTACAGCGTCAATAACTAATGGGCTAAATGACAGGGGTAATCCATCTCTTCGACTTCTTTCCCACTCAGTCGAGCGTATTGCCCCGTCAGCCTCCAGAACGCAGGCTGTGTTTCCGTATAGATCTCTGCCGCTAAAACCAGGCGGCGGCGATCCACCTCATTCAGCTCCAGCAGCGTCCACGGCACAAAATAACGATCGCTGCCCGTTAGGGTAAACCACAGCGGGCACCCGCATCCGGAACAGAAGAAACGTTCACCACGATTTGAAGATGGGAAGTGCGAAGGTTCTGCTGAATCTGGCGACATCAGCGGCTGAGCGCTGGCTTCCAGATACATAGCGATGCCACCTGACCACTTCTGGCACAGCGTACAATGACAGGCATAGACATCCAGCATTTCGACGTCGACGGTAAAATGACTCTGCCCGCAAAGACAACGACCAGTGAATGTCTGCACGGCATACTCCTTATGACCGAGTCTACATTAAGAGAAAAAGCCAGCCCTGGAAGGACTGGCTTTGTATTCAGACTACAACAAAATTAGAACTGGTAGTTCAGACCAACAGCAACGATGTTGTCAGTGCTTACACCGGCAGCTCTTGTGAAGTTGTTGGCATCCAGCAGGTTGATTTTGTAATCAACGAAGGTGGACATGTTTTTGTTGAAGTAGTAGGTCGCGCCCAGATCTACGTATTCAACCAGATCCTGGTCGCCGTAACCGTTGATGTCTTTACCTTTAGACTTCAGGTAAGCAACGGACGGACGCAGACCGAAGTCGAACTGGTACTGAGCAACAGCTTCAAAGTTCTGTGCTTTATTTGCAATACCGATGATCTCAGTACCTTTAACAGTACCACCAAAGGTAGTCATGTTACGGGTTTCGGAGTAGGTGGTTGCCAGGTAGATGTTGTTCGCATCATATTTCAGGCCAGCAGCCCAAATTTCAGCGTTCTTACCGTCAGCTTTGAACTGACCGCTGTGGTTGTTCTGGGAGTCAGTACGGTCAGATTTCGCATAGGTTGCACCTACACCGAAGCCATCGTACTCATAGGTAGTTGACAGACCGAAGCCGTCGCCATTAGCTTCTTTGTCGGCGCTACGATCGTTTTTACCCTGGTACTGCAGGGCAAAGTTCAGACCTTCAACCAGACCGAAGAAGTCGGTGTTACGGTAGGTTGCAACGCCAGTAGTACGACCAGTCATGAAGACGTCAGTCTGGGTCCAGGTATCGCCACCGAACTCTGGCAGAACGTCGGTCCATGCGCCGATGTCGTAAGCTACGCCGTAGTTACGACCGTAGTCGAAAGAACCGTATTCAGCGAATTTCAGGCCAGCGAATGCCAGACGGGTTTTATCTTTGTCGGAACCCTGATCTTCAGAACGGTTGCCTTTGAATTCATATTCCCACTGACCGAAACCAACCAGTTGGTCGTTGATCTGAGTTTCGCCTTTGAAGCCCAGACGCGCGTAAGTTTTGTCGCCATCGCTGCTGGTATCGTTAGGGAAGGTGCGAACAAGTTCCTGATATGAGATCATCATATTCATCCGGAGCGCATCCCAGAGGGACATCATGAGCCATCAACTCACCTTCGCCGATAGTGAATTCAGCACTAAGCGCCGTCAGACCCGAAAAGAGATTTTCCTCTCCCGCATGGAGCAGATTCTGCCATGGCAGAATATGACCGCTGTCATCGAGCCGTTTTATCCCAAGGCGGGCAATGGCCGACGGCCCTATCCGCTGGAGACCATGCTGCGTATTCACTGCATGCAGCATTGGTACAACCTGAGCGACGGTGCCATGGAAGATGCCCTGTACGAAATCGCCTCCATGCGCCTGTTTGCCCGATTATCCCTGGATAGCGCCCTGCCGGATCGCACCACCATCATGAATTTCCGCCACCTGCTCGAGCAGCATCAACTGGCCCGTCAATTGTTCAAGACCATCAATCGCTGGCTGGCCGAAGCAGGCGTCATGATGACCCAAGGCACTTTGGTGGATGCCACCATCATTGAGGCACCCAGCTCTACCAAGAACAAAGAGCAGCAACGCGATCCGGAGATGCATCAGACCAAGAAAGGCAATCAGTGGCACTTTGGCATGAAGGCCCACATTGGTGTCGATGCCAAGAGTGGCCTGACCCACAGCCTGGTCACCACCGCGGCCAACGAGCATGACCTCAATCAGCTGGGTAATCTGCTTCATGGAGAGGAGCAATTTGTCTCAGCCGATGCCGGCTACCAAGGAGCGCCACAGCGCGAGGAGCTGGCCGAGGTGGATGTGGACTGGCTGATCGCCGAGCGTCCCGGCAGGGTAAAAACCTTGAAGCAGCATCCGCGCAAGAACAAAACGGCCATCAACATCGAATACATGAAAGCCAGCATCCGTGCCAGGGGGGAGCACCCGTTTCGCATCATCAAGCGGCAGTTCGGCTTCGTGAAAGCCAGATACAAGGGGCTGCTGAAAAACGATAACCAACTGGCGATGTTATTCACCCTGGCCAACCTGTTTCGGGTGGACCAAATGATACGTCAGTGGGAGAGATCTCAGTAAAAACCGGAAATAACGCCAGAAATGGTGGAAAAAATAGCCTAAATAGGCTGATTCGATGTGTTTGCGGGAAAAAAATCGGCCCAGATCCGCGAAATTTTAATCAGCGAGTCAGCTTGGGAAGAAATGACCTACTTATTCGCACCTTCCTTAGAGAAGTAGTGTTGAGCGTGAACTTTACCGTACAGGTCCAGTTTGTTTGCGTCTTTGTTATATACCTCAGCTGCGTTTACCGCACCTGCCGCCAACAGGCTAGTCACTGCCACTGCAACTAATTTAAGTTTCATTCTAAATAATCCTTATAATTATTTCTTGGTGTGTTTCCTAAACCATTGCTAAACGAAGGGGTTCGTCAATGGCAAACCATTTTTAAATGACGCAGTGGTATAAGTTCAATAATAAGTTTCATAATATTGCGAAATATTTGAAGTTGTGTGATCCAGATCTACATAATATAGCTGATTGTATTAATCTTAATATGTGACAGATCGGAATGGGTATATTTACATGGGGAACTATTGTGCAGGCTATGATTTAAATGGCGTTAGTTTCGCAGGTGTAATATATACATGTGAAGAGATATAGATGACCGAGTAATACTTTCGGGTGTTAATTAATTTCCATATGTTTAACATTTAATTAAACAAATATAAACATAAACCGCAGCGGAATGAACAATTATTATTCATTAAATTGTCTAAAGTATAGCCGGATTTTATTTGTTTGTGATAAAATCCGACTTTTTTCAGGCACGGCGCGTTGCCAGCCAGCAAAGCAGAGACCCCGCGCAGACCATCAGCGCTCCTTGCCAGAAGGATAGTGACAGCGGGGCGCTGAGCAACACCGCGGCCAGCGCAGAGGACAGCACTGGAGTAAAATAAGACCCGACGGCCATAACGGTCACGTTGCCATGCAAAATGCCAATATTCCACGCAGCATAGGCAAATCCTAACGTTAATGCTGCCGTGAACATTTTAATCGTCACCGAAGTGCTAAAAACCATTTCTGGTTGAGGCGTAATTAAATAGTAAATCCACAAACTTGCCGCCGTTAGTAAAACGAACACGGTGATGCCGTTAAAACCTTTTGCATATTTATTGGTCACCGTGCAATACGTTGCCCAGATAAAAGCGCCGAGAAAGGCGAGGAAATAGCTAAGCGGACTGCTGGCAACATTACTGATAATTTCTCCAGGATTGAGGCCGTTTTCGCCCCCCAACACCCAACAAACCCCGGTCAATGCGATGATTAATCCGGGAATCACCAACCAGGTTGTTTTTTGGCCATTAAATAAGATGGCGAATAATATTGTCAGACTTGGCCAGAGATAATTGACCATACCCACTTCAATAGCCTGGTGACGAGTGGCGGCATAGCCGAGGGCCAGCGCTAAACATATTTCATAGCTAACAAAAAGCACGCTACCGGCGATTAAATATCGCACAGGAATTTTTCTGATATTTGGGAATCCGACGGTAAATATCAGCAACAGGCCGCTTAATGTAAAAATCATCGCCGCGCCGCCTGCCGGCCCCAGTCCTTCGCTTACCCCACGAATAAGCCCGACCATCGTGCTCCAGAGCACGATGGCAATAAGCCCAATTAACGTTGCTTTTTGTTTTGTCATGCTGATTGTCTGTCCATGGTACTGGCAAAAATTAAGCTGAAATGTATAGCACCTTTACACCGTAGCGCGCTAATTAATTCCCTTTTGTCTACTCCCTTATGGGTACAAAGGTTAAGCGAAGTGCACTATTTAGTAGCGGAACCGTTTCGTTATTGATTTGACGCAAAAAAAATATGGATATAGCTGATAGTTTCGTCGCGAAGTTGTACATGTCATCTTTCAATCATGCCGCGCTGGCGCAATTTGAGAGATTTCCTGTACGAATCCCTGCAAAAAAGAGGAAAGCAATGGACGTCAGCCGCAGACAATTTTTTAAAATCTGCGCGGGCGGTATGGCGGGAACAACAGTAGCCGCTCTGGGTTTTGCACCCAAAATGGCACTGGCTCAGGCGCGAAACTATAAGCTGTTGCGCGCCAAAGAGATCCGAAACACCTGCACATACTGTTCCGTAGGTTGCGGGCTATTAATGTATAGCCTGGGAGATGGAGCAAAAAACGCCAAAGAGTCGATTTACCATATTGAAGGGGATCCGGATCATCCGGTGAGCCGTGGGGCATTATGCCCTAAGGGCGCAGGATTACTGGATTACGTGCACAGTGAAAACCGTCTGCGTTACCCGGAATATCGCGCTCCAGGCTCCGACAAATGGCAGCGTATCAGCTGGGATGAGGCTTTCACCCGTATCGCGAAGCTGATGAAAACTGACCGCGACGCCAACTTTATTGAGAAGAATGAGCAGGGCGTAACGGTAAACCGCTGGCTTTCTACCGGGATGCTGTGCGCATCTGCGGCAAGTAATGAAACCGGCATGCTGACGCAAAAATTTGTGCGCTCACTCGGCATGCTGGCAGTAGACAACCAGGCGCGCGTCTGACACGGACCAACGGTAGCAAGTCTTGCTCCAACATTTGGTCGCGGTGCGATGACCAACCACTGGGTTGATATTAAAAACGCCAACGTCGTGATGGTGATGGGCGGTAACGCCGCTGAAGCACATCCGGTGGGATTCCGCTGGGCGATGGAAGCTAAAAACAACAATGATGCCACGCTAATTGTTGTTGACCCCCGTTTTACACGTACAGCCTCGGTAGCGGATATTTACGCGCCAATTCGTTCCGGCACGGACATTACGTTCCTGTCCGGCGTCTTGCTGTATCTGATTGAAAACAACAAAATCAACGCTGAATACGTTAAGCATTACACCAACGCCAGCCTGCTGGTGCGTGATGATTTTGCTTTTGAAGACGGTCTGTTCAGCGGTTACGACGCGAAAAAACGCCAATACGATAAATCGTCCTGGAACTACCAGTTCGATGAAAACGGCTACGCGAAACGCGATGAAACGTTAAGCCATCCTCGCTGTGTCTGGAATCTGCTAAAACAGCACGTTTCCCGCTACACGCCGGATGTGGTGGAAAACATCTGCGGTACGCCAAAAGAAGACTTCCTGAAAGTGTGCGAAGTGCTGGCTTCCACCAGCGCAGCGGATCGCACCACCACGTTCCTGTATGCGCTGGGCTGGACACAGCATACCGTCGGGGCGCAGAACATCCGTACCATGGCCATGATCCAGTTGCTGCTCGGCAACATGGGGATGGCAGGTGGCGGGGTCAACGCTTTACGCGGTCACTCCAACATTCAGGGTTTAACCGACTTAGGGCTGCTCTCTACCAGTCTGCCAGGCTACCTGACGCTGCCGTCAGAGAAACAGGCCGATCTGCAAACCTATCTGGCTGCTAACACGCCAAAAGCGACGTTGGCCGATCAGGTGAACTACTGGGGCAACTACCCGAAATTCTTCGTCAGCCTGATGAAATCTTTCTACGGCAATGCGGCGCAGAAAGAAAACGACTGGGGCTTTGAGTGGTTGCCGAAGTGGGATCAGTCCTACGACGTCATCAAATACTTCAACATGATGGATAGCGGGAAAGTGACCGGCTACATCTGTCAGGGCTTTAACCCGGTCGCGTCCTTCCCGGACAAAAACAAAGTGGTGCAGTGCCTGAGCAAACTGAAGTATCTGGTGATTATCGATCCGCTGGTGACCGAAACCTCTACGTTCTGGCAGAACCACGGCGAATCAAACGACGTTGATCCGGCTTCTATTCAGACCGAAGTCTTCCGTTTGCCATCCACCTGCTTTGCGGAAGAGGACGGCTCCATCGCCAACTCCGGTCGCTGGCTGCAGTGGCACTGGAAAGGTCAGGATGCCCCGGGTGAAGCCCGCAACGACGGCGAAATTCTGGCCGGTATTTATCACCGTCTGCGCGACATGTATCGCACTGAAGGCGGTAAAGCCGTAGAACCCGTGCTGAAAATGAGCTGGAACTATAAGCAGCCGGACGAACCGCACTCCGAGGAAGTGGCAAAAGAGAACAACGGCTATGCGCTGGAAGATCTCTATGATGCCAACGGTGTGCTGGTTGCGAAGAAAGGCCAGTTACTCAGCAGCTTTGCGCTTCTGCGCGATGATGGGTCTACGTCATCGTCCTGCTGGATTTATACCGGTAGCTGGACCGAGCAGGGCAACCAGATGGCCAATCGCGATAACGCCGACCCGTCAGGTCTCGGTAATACGCTGGGCTGGGCCTGGGCATGGCCGTTAAACCGTCGCGTGTTGTATAACCGCGCTTCGGCGGACCCGCAAGGTAAGCCATGGGATCCAAAACGCATGCTGATCCAGTGGAACGGCACGAAGTGGACGGGGAACGATATCCCGGACTTCAACACCGCAGCACCGGGCAGTGGCACCAATCCGTTTATTATGCAGCCGGAAGGGCTGGGTCGTCTGTTCGCTATCGATAAGATGGCGGAAGGTCCGTTCCCGGAACACTACGAGCCGATGGAAACGCCGCTGGGTACGAACCCGCTGCATCCGAACGTGATCTCCAACCCGGCAGCGCGTCTGTACGAAGCGGATAAGTTACGCATGGGCACGAAACAGGACTTCCCGTACGTCGGGACGACCTATCGTCTGACCGAACATTTCCATACCTGGACCAAGCACGCATTGCTGAATGCGATTGCCCAGCCAGAGCAGTTTGTGGAAATCAGCGAAACGCTGGCGGCAGCGAAGGGGATCTCCAACGGCGATCACGTCAAAGTCAGCAGCAAGCGTGGATTTATTCGCGCAGTTGCCGTGGTTACCCGTCGTCTGCGTACTCTGCACGTCAACGGTCAGCAGGTTGAAACGGTTGGGATCCCGATCCACTGGGGCTTTGAAGGAGTCGCGCGTAAAGGCTATATCGCCAACACCCTGACGCCGAATGTCGGTGATGCAAACTCGCAAACGCCGGAATACAAAGCGTTTTTAGTTAACATCGAGAAGGCGTAAGGGAGGCGAACATATGTCTATGGAAACGCAGGACATCATCAAACGGTCCGCAACAAACGCCATCACGCCGCCGCCTCAGGCCCGTGATTACAAAGCTGAGGTCGCAAAGCTGATCGACGTTTCCACCTGCATAGGCTGTAAGGCCTGTCAGGTGGCATGTTCAGAGTGGAATGATATCCGCGATGAAGTCGGCCACTGCGTCGGGGTGTATGACAACCCTGCCGATCTTAGCGCCAAGTCCTGGACGGTGATGCGGTTTACCGAAACCGAACAGAACGGCAAACTCGAGTGGTTGATTCGTAAAGACGGCTGTATGCACTGTGAAGATCCGGGCTGCCTGAAGGCATGCCCGTCTGCCGGGGCTATCATCCAGTACGCCAACGGGATTGTTGATTTTCAGTCAGAGCACTGCATTGGCTGCGGCTACTGTATTGCCGGGTGTCCATTTAATATTCCGCGCCTCAATAAAGAGGATAACCGCGTATATAAATGTACGCTTTGTGTGGACCGCGTCAGCGTCGGGCAGGAGCCTGCCTGCGTGAAGACCTGTCCGACCGGGGCAATCCATTTCGGCACCAAGCAGAAAATGCTGGAAATGGGCGAACAACGTGTGGCAAAACTGAAAGCACGCGGTTATGAACATGCCGGTCTCTACAACCCGGAAGGTGTGGGTGGCACGCACGTGATGTACGTTCTGCATCATGCCAACCAGCCGGAGCTGTATCACGGCCTGCCGAAAGAACCGCAGATCGATACCTCTATCAATCTGTGGAAAGGGGCGCTGAAACCGCTGGCCGCTGCCGGATTTATCGCCACCTTCGCCGGACTGATTTACCACTACATTGGTATCGGTCCGAATAAGGAAGTGGACGACGACGAGGAGGATCATCATGAGTAAGTCGAAAATGATTGTGCGCACGAAGTTTATCGACCGCGCCTGTCACTGGACGGTGGTGATCTGCTTCTTCCTGGTGGCGTTGTCGGGGATTTCGTTTTTCTTCCCGACTCTGCAATGGCTGACGCAGACCTTCGGTACGCCGCAGATGGGGCGCATTTTGCACCCGTTCTTCGGACTGCTGATCTTCGTGGCACTGATGTTCATGTTTGTACGCTTTGTTCACCACAACATCCCGGATAAAAAAGATATCCCGTGGCTGAAAAATATTGTGGAAGTGCTGAAAGGCAATGAACACAAAGTGGCGGACGTGGGTAAGTACAATGCCGGACAGAAAATGATGTTCTGGTCGATCATGAGCATGATTTTCGTGCTGCTGATCACCGGCATCATTATCTGGCGTCCGTACTTTGCGCAGTTTTTCCCGATGCAGGTCGTGCGCTATAGCCTGCTTATCCATGCGGCTGCGGGGATTATCCTGATGCACGCCATCCTCATCCACATGTATATGGCATTCTGGGTGAAAGGATCGATTAAAGGCATGGTCGAAGGGAAAGTGAGCCGTCGCTGGGCGAAGAAACATCACCCGCGCTGGTATCGCGAAGTTGAACGACAAGAAGCGAAAAAAGAGAGCGAGGAAGGGGTTAACTAACTCCTGACGTGCCCTGATCGTAATGGCGCTACACCAGTAGCGCCATTTTTTTGCCAAAAAAATGTCATGTTTCGATAAGCCGGATGACGGGCCTATACGCGCATTTTGCTGATGTAGGCCTGCCATCCGGCAATACGGTTTACTCCAGTTGTGAGTTCAGGCGCTCAATCTCCTCACTCCATTGCGCCTGTAACAGCGGCTTTTGATGTTTCGGCTTGCGGGCAAGATCGTCAGCCAGACGCTGCTCCAGCTCAAGAAGTTGTTCCAGCAATCCATCGCTGTCACCGCTTATTTCGGCTCTCGCATCGACCACCGTTTTGGGAACGGTTATCTCCGAGGATGTTTCCCGAATACGCGCATTGACCGCGTCCAGATCGTGCCATTCACTGAGTTCGCCGTGGTCGATCAACCAAAACCGGTTACAGCTTTGGCTAATAAGCTGACGGTCGTGACTGACCAACAACACGCCGCCGTTATAGCTTTGCAGCGTTTCTGCCAACGCCTCTTTACCTTCCAGATCCAGATGGTTGGTCGGTTCATCGAGCATCAGCAGGCTGTAGCGCGCAAGCGTTAGCCCAACAAACAGCAGCCGGGAGCGCTCGCCGCCGCTTAGGGAACTGATCCGCTGCGCGTGACGAACCCACGGAAAACCCGCGCTAATCAGCGCCATTTTGCGGATATCAGGCTGCGGAGCAAACGGCTCCAGCGCGTCAAATAACGAATCGTTATCTGCGAGTTGGTGCAGCGTCTGGTCGTAATACCCCAACGTAACGCGCGGGTGCAACACCAGTGAAGGTGATGCCAGTTGTGAGTGAAACTGTTGCCAGATAAGCCTTAACAACGATGATTTCCCGCAACCGTTGCGCCCGACAATCGCCACGCGATCGCCGCTTTTTAACCGGAGACCGGCAATGGAAAACAGCGTATCGGCGTCGGGAGCAGGGGCCACGGACAGATTAGTCATCTCCAGCAAACGATCCGCACGCAGGGCATCTCCCTGCAATGTTAGTGTCCACTGACTTCCTGACGTCACTTCAGTCTGTACCTCTTTCAGGCGCTGTACCTGCTTTTCCATCTGCTTGGCCTTGCGGGAAAGATCTTCGTTGTCGTAGACCCGCCCCCAGGTAGCCAGCCGTTTGGCGCTGGCGGTCACCCGGTCTATCTCCTTTTGCTCAGCCTTATGGCGCAGAGCATCGCTGATGTCTCTTTCTGCCAGAGCCTGACGCGCTGCGCTACAGGGCAGATCGAAGGCATGAAGAGTTCGATCGCGCAGGATCCAGGTTCCGTGAGTCACCGCGTCTAACAGCTGCGGGTCGTGGGAAACCACCACAAAACTGCCAGACCAGTTTTGTAAGAACTGTTCCAGCCACAGTAATGTTGGCAGATCCAGGTGGTTACCCGGCTCATCCAGCAGCAGCAGGTCAGGGTTTCGCATCAGCGCCCGCGCCAATAACAGACGCGTGTGTTGGCCGCCGCTCAGCGTGTGTGCTGTCAGAGATAAATTCTCCGGCGTGAACCCCATTTCGGCGAGCAGTGCTTCAACTCGCCACTGCTGACCTGCGCGTTCATGCTCGGGCAGTTGAGCCAGAACGGCTTCCTGCAGCGTGAGCGGCAGTATTTCGTCAGGCAGATGTTGTTCTACACGGGCGAGATGGCAGTGATTTGCCTGCGCGATAACCCCACTGGTCGGCGAAATTGTGGCATCGAGCAGTTTTAACAGCGTGCTTTTGCCGCAGCCGTTGTAACCGATAAGCCCGATGCGGTCGCCTTTTTTCAGGGTAAAGGAAAGATCGTCGAATAGCGTGCCGAATGCCGTATCAACGTGTAAGGATTGTGCGGTTAGTAATGTGCTCATTGTTGCTTACTCAAGAGTTACAGGCGTAAAAACGCCTCGTCAAACATCGCTGACGATAACCCGGTAAGCCCGAGAGAAGGGGATTTAGAAGTTAGCTTCGCTCAAGCAGAAGTTATCGCAGCACGATACCGATAACGCTTGAGCACTGGCGATCGCCAAAAGCATGTGAAACGATAAAACGTTCACAGTACAGCATAAGTATCCTCCTTTTGTTTTTCAGAATGTTAATCGGTAGCGAAAGTGTAATCGTAAGTCACGCAGTCGCGCAAGTTCTGAGCGCCCGGCAGCAACGTGCCGCCGGGCAAACCGTCAGATAGAGGTACGACGGTAGTCGCGGTATTCTGCCTGCCAGAAGTTATCGTCAATCGCCTGTTGCAGCGCTTCGGCGGAGGTTTTCACCGCCACGCCTTGCTGCTGGGCCATTTTACCGACGGCAAACGCGATGGCGCGGGAAACGGTCTGAATATCTTTCAGCTCAGGTAACACCAGTCCTTCGCCGTTGAGCACCAGCGGTGAATACTGCGCCAGTGTTTCACTGGCCGACATCAGCATTTCATCAGTGATACGCGATGCGCCAGAGGCAATTACCCCCAGACCAATACCCGGGAAGATATAGGCGTTGTTACATTGGGCAATGGGATAGATTTTCTCTTTCCACAGTACCGGTGCGAACGGGCTACCGGTCGCAACCAGCGCGTTACCCTCGGTCCAGGCGATAATATCCTGTGGCGTGGCTTCTACGCGGGAAGTCGGGTTAGACAGCGGCATGACGATCGGACGCGGGCAATGCTTATGCATTTCGCGAATGATCTCTTCGGTAAACAGGCCGGTCTGTCCGGAAACACCAATCAGGATGTCCGGCTTAACGTTGCGTACCACATCGAGTAACGACAGCACATCTTCTTGCGTATCCCAGTGCTGCAGATTTTCGCGTTTTTGCACCAGTTTGGTCTGGAAAGAGAGCAGGTTCGGCATCTTATCGGTTAACAGGCCGAAGCGATCGACCATAAACACGCGTTGACGCGCCGCTTCTTCGCTTAAACCTTCACGCTGGATTTGCGCGATGATCTGCTCGGCAATTCCGCAACCGGCGGAACCTGCCCCGAGGAAGACAATGTTCTGTTCGCTTAACTGGCTACCGGCCGCACGGCTGGCCGCAATCAGCGTGCCAACGGTCACCGCAGCGGTACCCTGAATATCGTCGTTAAACGAGCAAATTTCATCGCGATAGCGGGTCAACAGCGGCATGGCGTTTTTCTGTGCGAAGTCTTCAAACTGCAACAGCACGTCCGGCCAGCGATGCTTCACGGCCTGGATGAATTCATCGACAAATTCGTAGTATTCATCATCGGTGATACGCGGATTACGCCAGCCCATATACAGCGGATCGTTGAGCAGTTGCTGGTTGTTTGTTCCGACGTCCAGTACCACCGGCAGGGTGTAGGCCGGGCTGATCCCACCACATGCGGTATACAGCGACAGTTTACCGATTGGAATACCCATCCCGCCGATCCCCTGATCGCCAAGACCCAAAATACGTTCCCCATCGGTGACAACGATGACCTTGATATTGTGGTTAGGAACGTTTTGCAGGATATCGTCCATATTGTGGCGGTTCTGATAAGAGATAAACACGCCGCGCGCGCGACGATAAATCTCGGAGAAACGCTCACAGGCCGCGCCGACCGTTGGGGTATAGATAACTGGCATCATCTCATCAAGGTGATTATGCACCAGCCGGTAAAACAGGGTTTCGTTGGTGTCCTGGATGTTGCGCAGATAAATATGTTTATCGATTTCGGTTTTAAATCCCTGATATTGGATCCAGGCGCGTTCAGCCTGTTCTTCAATCGTCTCGACCACTTCCGGCAGTAACCCCAGCAGGTTGAAGTTACGGCGTTCTTCCGCACTGAAAGCACTCCCTTTATTCAGTAAAGGGAATTCAAGCAGAACCGGGCCAGCGTAGGGGATGTAAAGGGAACGCAGTTTTTTAGTTTCGTTTTCCATGTCACTCACTCTTTTTTGAATAACCGTCCCTGGCACTCTTTATGATCGTATGTGGCCTGTCAGCCAGGGAAACGGCCGAAGTATAAAGCATTGTGAATGGGTTAAGGGGTTTTATAAGCAAAAACACCACTGCGGTTGCAATGGTGTTTATCTCGTTATTCAGTCAGACGTGCGAAAGGCTATTTGCCGTCAGCGCGGCGCTTTCTTCCGGTAGGATTATTGACCACGTTGGTTTTGTCACCTTCGGTCACGACTTTACGTTGATTTGAGATTTTGTGGTCCAGTCCGAGAATATGACGGGCCTGACGGTTCGATTTCATTCTAACTCCTTAATCCTGTTACTGGTTTCAAGGGCGAGTCCGTATGAGAACGGACGAAATACAACCTGATAGAAAGCCGATGTTAAAAATAGCGGCTTTCTGGATGGTCGGTCATTTCAGCTGAAAGGTCAATGCTTAAGCGGCAAATGAGAACTATCCCGTATGTGCCATGCTTTTTCTCAGCCGTCCTATACTTGTAACTCCAACGACAACACAGGAGAGCGGTAATGACTATCCATAAGAAAGGTCAGGCACACTGGGAAGGCGACATTAAGCGCGGTAAAGGTACCGTGTCGACCGAAAGTGGGGTGTTGAATCAGCAACCGTATGGGTTTAATACCCGATTTGAAGGGGCGAAAGGCACCAATCCTGAAGAGTTGATTGGCGCGGCGCATGCAGCCTGCTTCTCAATGGCGCTTTCGCTCATGCTGGGCGAAGCGGGTTTTACCCCAGATGCCATTGATACCACTGCCGATGTTTCTCTGGATAAAGTGGATGCCGGATTTGCTATCACCAAAGTCGCGCTACACAGTCAGGTGAGCGTCCCTGGGATAGATGCCGCCACGTTTGACGGCATCATCCAGAAAGCAAAAGCCGGCTGCCCGGTATCACAGGTACTGAACGCGGAAATCACGCTGGATTATCAGTTAAAATAGTAAAGATGGTGTGCCGGATGCGACGGGGTCTTATCCGGCACCAGATGTCTTTATTGCGCCACCCAGCCGCCATCCATATTCCACGCCACGCCACGCACCTGCGACGCACCGTCTGAGCACAAAAATAGCGCAAGCTGACCCAACTGTTGCGGCGTGACGAATTCGCGCGACGGCTGTTTTTCCGCCAGCAGGGCGTCACGCGCAGCGTCAGGCTCAGCGCCTTCGGCAATACGTTTATCGATTTGCTGCTGGACCAACGGCGTAAGCACCCAACCGGGGCACAGCGCATTGCAGGTGATACCCGTCTGCGCGGTCTCCAGCGCAATGGTTTTGGTTAATCCCACCACGCCGTGCTTCGCCGCCACATAGGCGGATTTCTCTTTTGAGGCCACCAGGCCATGAACAGAAGCGATATTGATGATGCGTCCCCAGTTACGCTTACGCATGCCGGGAAGCGCCAGGCGCGTGGTGTGAAAGACAGAAGAGAGGTTAATGGCGATAATCGCGTTCCATTTATCAACCGGGAAGGTCTCCACCGGTGAAACATGCTGGATCCCGGCATTGTTGACCAGAATATCCACACCGCCAAATTCGCTATCGGCATAGCGCATCATGTCGGCAATTTGCGCTTCATCGCTCAGGTCCGCACCATGATAGCCTGGCGTTTTGCTATATTGTGCAATGGCATCTTTGGCGGCTTCCACATCACCAAATCCGTTAAGGATCAGGGTAGCGCCCGCTTGCGCCAGCACCTGTGCGATGCCTAATCCAATACCGCTGGTAGAGCCGGTAACCAGAGCGGTTTTTCCCGTTAAGTTCATGATGATTCTCCTTAAACAATTCCGGTGGTGTAGAAGACGCCGATAACAAACAGCACGGCCAGACTTTTAATTACGGTAATGGCGAATATCCCGCCGTACGCCTGACGATGGCTAAGACCGGTTATGGCCAGCAGGGTAATGACCGCACCGTTATGTGGCAGGGTATCCATACCACCGCTGGCCATTGACGCCACGCGGTGGAAGACCTCGAGGGGAATATTGGCGGCATGGGCGGCGGCAATAAAAGTGTCAGACATGGCGGCGAGGGCAATACTCATCCCGCCAGACGCCGAACCGGTGATCCCGGCAAGCGTGGTGATGCTGATAGCCTCATTGAGCAGCGGGTCGGGAATGGCTGCCAGCGCTTTTGACAGCACGAGGAAACCTGGCAGGGCAGCGATCACTGCGCCAAAACCGTATTCTGATGCGGTGTTCATGGCCGCGAGGATCGCGCCGCCAACCGCCGTTCGGCTCCCTTCCGCCAGGCGACCTTTAATGTTGCGATAGCCGAAGAGCACCACCAGGAGGATCCCAGAAATCAGCGCCGCTTCTACCGCCCAGATAGCGGTGATTTTACCGACTTCGGTGGTAATCGGTTTGGCAAGGCCCGGAAGTTCCAGTTGATGCGTAGCGCCATACCATTGCGGGATCCAGTGAGTAAACAGCAGGTTAAAAACGCCAACCAGGATCAGCGGAGAGATAGCAATTATCGGGTTCGGCAGGTTAATGTTATCCGGCGTTTCCGGCTCGTTTAACAGTTCAGTGCCGTACCCTTCATTCTTTGCCTGCGCTTTACGACGCTGGCGCTCGAGATAAACCAGACCGACAACGATGATAAACAGAGAGCCGATCAAACCCAGCCAGGGCGCGGCCCAGGCGTTAGTTCCAAAGAAGCTGGTCGGAATAATGTTCTGGATCTGCGGCGTGCCTGGCAGAGCGTCCATGGTGAAGGAAAACGCGCCCAGCGCAACGGTGGCCGGGATCAGGCGCTTCGGAATATTGCTCTGACGGAACAGCTCCGCTGCAAATGGATACACCGCAAATGCCACCACGAACAACGATACGCCGCCGTAGGTCAACAGTGCACACACCAGTACAATCACAGGGATGGCGTGACGACGCCCGAGAATGTTGATGGCGGCGGCAACGATGGAGCGAGAAAAACCCGATAACTCGATTAACTTGCCAAACACAGCGCCCAGTAAGAACACCGGGAAGTAAAGCTTCACAAAACCGACCATTTTTTCCATAAACAGGCCGGTGAAGGCAGGGCCGACGGCGCTGGGTTCGGTGAGCAATACAGCACCTAATGCCGCGATGGGGGCAAACAGGATGACGCTATATCCGCGATAGGCTGCCAGCATCAGCAGGCCCAACGCTGCCAGGGCGATTAATACACTCATCATGACTCCTCAATATCATTGTTATAGTGGGGGTACAGAAAGAGAAGTTACGGTTTCAGGGCAAAGCGCAGCTGATGCTCTCTGCGTTGCTGGATATATTTCTTGCGCGAATCATCCCAGCGATAAAATCCCTGACCGCTGCGCAAACCGGTATCACCGTTAGCCACCTTGTCAGCGACCAGAGACATCATGTCGCTCCCGGTTGCCAGCTCCGGTAGCAGATGCCGACAAATGTCCTGTACCGTAGAAAGTCCGGTCATATCCGCCGCCTCCAGCGGACCGACCATCGCATAGCGGCGACCGAGCGAGGCGCGCATTACCTGATCCACCACCTCTGCGCTGGCGATCCCGCTTTTTACGATATGCAACGCTTCACGCAGCAGAGCGAACTGCAGGCGATTACCGACAAACCCCGGCGCGGCGCGGTCGAGCACAACGGCTTCCAGCTGCATCGAAAGCAGCAGCTGTTGCAGTTCCTGCAGATATTCCGGCTTCGTGGCCGTGCCGGGTACAATCTCAACCAGTGGAATAAAATGCGGCGGGTGCCAGAAATGGGCGATTAACAACCGCTCAGGATGGGCGAGCTTCTCTGCCAGCGCATCCGGCGGCAGGCCGCTGGTGTTACTGGCAATGACGGCCTCAGGCGCGATCAGTGCTTCCAGTTGTGCATACAACGCGTGCTTGAGTTCGAGTCGCTCCGGGATGGCTTCGATCAGTAACCCGCACGCGGCAATATCGTGCAGCGAGGTAGTACCATGCAGACGACTCACAGCCTGTGCTTTGTCGTTTTTAGGAAACTGTTCGGTGGTAATCAGTTCATCCAGAATACCGCTGGCAACTGCGCCAATGTCTGCAATACGGTTGCTATCGGTGTCGTACAGCCAGACATCGTGACCATAACGGACGAAGTGGGTGGCAATACCGACACCCATTAACCCCGCGCCCAGTACGCAGATATGCTTACTTTTCATGAGATACCTCCTGCGGGCGCTCAACCGCCAGCGCCACCCCCTGACCGCCGCCTACGCACAGCGTAGCCAACCCTTTGGCGGCGTTACGGCGGGCCATTTCGTGCAGCAAAGTCACCAGAATTCGGCAACCTGACGCGCCAATGGGATGGCCCAGCGCAATCGCGCCGCCGTTTACGTTCACCCGATTGCTGTCCCAGTTCAGGGATTCGCCAACCGCCAGCGCTTGCGCGGCAAAGGCTTCGTTGGCTTCAATGAGATCGACATCATTCAACGTCCAGCCAGCTCGCTTCAGGCACTGAAGTGATGCCTCTACCGGCCCAATGCCCATAATCGCAGGGTCGACGCCGGAGACGGCGTAGCCCGCTACTCTGGCAAGAACCGGCAGATTAAGTTCTGCTGCTTTGGCGGCGCTCATCAACATCACCGCGGCGGCGCCATCGTTGATTGAAGAGGCATTCCCGGCGGTCACCGTGCCGTTACCAGGGCGAAACGCTGGTTTGAGCTGCGCCAGCTTTTCAGCCTGCGTATCCGGACGAGGCTGTTCGTCACGATCCACGACACGCGGCGGTTTTTTGCCCTGCGGGACGCTGACTGGCGTGATTTCCGCGCTAAAACGACCGGCTTCAATGGCGGCGGCTGCTTTTTGCTGTGAGCGCAGGGCAAAGGCGTCCTGCTGCTCGCGACCGATCACGAACTTATCCGCCAGATTTTCCGCGGTAATCCCCATGTGATAGTCGTTAAACGCATCCCACAGACCGTCATGCACCACGCTGTCTTTCATGCTGGCATGACCGAGCCGCAGTCCCGCCCGGGCGCCGTCGAGGAAATAGGGCGCATTGCTCATGCTCTCCTGCCCACCGGCAATCACAATTTGCGCATCGCCGCAGCGAATCGCCTGGACCGCCTGATGCACCGCCTTCATGCCCGAGCCGCACACCAGATTCAGGGTTAACGCGGGCGTGGTGACCGGCAGTCCTGCGCGTAACGCTGTTTGCCTGGCAGGGTTCTGCCCGCAGCCTGCCGTCAGAACCTGGCCGAAGATCACTTCATCAATTTGCTCAGGTGCCACGGCGGTTTTTTCAAGCAGCGCACGGATCACCACTGAACCTAGTTCAACCGCGGAAAGCGGCGCCAGCGCGCCATGAAAACTGCCAATTGGGGTGCGCGTTGCCGCGACAATAACAACATCCTGCATGGTCAGCTCCTCAGCTAAAGTGCATTTCGGGGACATTTTCGGGAACGATCAGCTTGCCGGCGGTTCTGGCGACAATCTCATCGACGCTGATGCCCGGCGCTCGCTCGCGCAGAATGAACGCCCCGTCGGCAATCTCCAGCAGCGCCAGATCGGTAAGCACACGTTTAATACAGGCCACGCCGGTCAGCGGCAGGGTGCAGGCGGGAAGCAGTTTCGACTCGCCGCTTTTAGAGGCATGCGTCATCACCACGATGATGTTGTCGGCTCCGGCAACCAAATCCATCGCGCCGCCCATGCCTTTCACCATTTTTCCGGGGATCATCCATGAGGCGATATTGCCGTTAACATCCACTTCAAACGCGCCGAGCACCGTCAGGTCGACGTGACCGCCGCGGATCATGGCGAAGGATTGCGCCGAGTCGAAGATTGCCGCGCCTTTGCGCGCCGTCACGGTCTGTTTCCCGGCGTTGATCATGTCAGCATCAATTTCGTCTTCCGTGGGAAACGGGCCCATACCCAGCAAACCGTTTTCCGATTGCAGCATTACGTCCATGCCTTCAGGAATGTAGTTCGCCACCAGAGTAGGAATACCAATCCCGAGGTTGACGTAATAACCGTCTCGCAGTTCGCGGGCGACACGCATCGCCATTTGTTCACGCGTTAACATGGTCAGGCTCCTTTCTGGCGCAGGGTGCGTTGTTCAATACGTTTTTCAAACTGCCCCTGGATAATGCGGTTAACGTAAATTCCGGGGGTGTGAATTGCGGCGGGGTCCAGCTCTCCGGGAGGGACAATTTCTTCAACTTCCACGACGGTAATACGCCCAGCGGCGGCCATCAGCGGATTAAAATTCTGTGCGGTGTGGCGATAAATAACGTTGCCGTACCAGTCGGCTTTCCAGCCTTTAACCAACGCAAAATCACCGGTTATCGCCTGCTCTAAGATGTAAGGGCGTCCGGCAAACTCGCGAACTTCTTTCCCTTGCGCGACCGGGGTTCCGTATCCGGTCGCGGTAAAGAATGCCGGGATCCCCGCGCCGCCCGCGCGCAGCTGCTCAGCCAGCGTGCCTTGCGGCGTCAGGATAGCTTCCAGTTCACCGCTGAGAACCTGCTGCTCAAACAGGGCGTTTTCACCTACATAAGATGCGACCACTTTGCGTACCTGGCGCGTTTCCAGCAAAACGCCAAGGCCAAAACCATCCACGCCGCAGTTGTTTGACACAACCGTAAGCCCCTGAACCTCCCGACGGCGTACTTCGGCAATCAGGTTCTCAGGGATCCCACATAAGCCAAAACCGCCCGCCAGCAGCGTCATGTTATCGGTCAGTCCTTCCAGCGCCTCTTGATAGGTGGCAACCCGTTTATCCAGTCCAGCCATATACTTGCCCCTCCTGTTGTCCTTGCCGACATCATTGGGGGTGAAAAATGATTTGTTAATTTTAAATTTGTGACTCACTCATTGGGTTTTTTTATCAATTTAATGTTAATTAAAGGTATTCAACAAGTTAAAGGAATGCGAAATGGGAATGAGCATCAAACAGTTACGCGCGTTTTTAGCGGTAGCTCACACTCTGAATTTTGCTCATGCCAGTGAAAGACTGAATATGTCGCAACCCGCTTTAAGCCTGGCGATTAAAGGACTGGAGGATTCACTGGGCGGGGCGTTACTGTTGAGAACCACCCGCAAAGTGACCCTGACGCAGGAGGGAGAAACGCTGCTCAACATGGGGCGACAGCTGCTGGCGGACTGGGAGAATACGGAAGAGGCAATGCGCCAACGCTTTACGCTGCAGCGCGGGAAAATTTCTATTGCCGCCATGCCCTCATTCGCCGCTAACGTCCTGCCATCGGTACTGAAAACGTTTCGTGATTCCTACTCCGGGATCAACGTAACGGTACATGACGTGATTAACGAACAAGTGATTGAGATGGTCAGTGAAGGGCGGGTGGAGATGGGCATTGCCTTTGAGCCGGACTCTTCAGGGCATCTGCATTTCACCCCGCTCGGCGTGGATCGTTTTATCGCGATTGTTCCGCCGACATGCAAACTGGCGGGCCGGGATCGTATTGCGTGGCGCGAATTGCTGACGCTGGATTTTATCACCCTGCAACGTCCTTCCGCCGTGCGCCTGATGCTGGAAGAACAGCTGGTGCAAAGTGGGCATACGCTGGAAGTGGCGCTGGAGAGCCATCAATTGGTGACGGTTGGTCGCCTGGTGGCGAGCGGACTGGGCGGCAGCGCTGTGCCCGCATTGTGCCGTACGCAAATGACAGAGCTGGGCGCAACCTGTATCGATCTGGATACGCCGGTGATCCAGCGTCGGATCGGCGTTTTGCGTTCGGCGCATCATAAGTTATCTACCGCTTCTGAAGTGCTGGTGGATTCACTGAAAAAGGCGTATTGCACCTGACTCTCACGCAATACGCCAACCGCTCAGCTCATGCAACCGCCCGCCAGCAGCGAACTTCACCACCGCTATCACTTTTCAGCAATGCCTGTTTCTTCTCACAGCCGCTGGTCGCCAGTGGGCATCTGTCACGGAAAAAACAACCCTGGGGCAGCGTTCGGTTCCCCGGTAGTTCGGTTTTCCGTAACACCAAATCCTCCGCCAGCGGTGCTCCCGTTTTAGGGACCGAATCCAGCAATAATCGCGTGTAGGGATGGGCGGGCTGCGTGAGTACCTGCTGCGCATCGCCCAGCTCAACAATTTGCCCGAGGTACATCACCGCCACGCGGTCGCTCATATGGCGGACCACCGACACGTTGTGCGAGATCAGCACGTAGGTCAGGTTTCTGCGCGCCTGCAATGACACCAGCAGATTGAGAATTTGCGCCTGCACGGAGATATCCAGCGCCGAAGTAGGTTCATCAAGCACAATCACGTCCGGCTCTGATGACAACGCCCGGGCGATGGCAATACGCTGGCGCTGTCCACCGGAAAACGCATGCGGCAGGCGGTCGAGATATTCAGGACGAATTCCCACTTGTCGCGCCAAATCTTCAGCAAGCATACGGCGCTCACGTTCTGCAGGACGTTTTTGGATCCACACCGGTTCGGTGATAATCCGCCATACCGGTAAGCGCGGATCCAGCGATGAAAGGGGATCCTGAAAGACCATTTGCATACCGGTATGCTGCTTGTCACCACGGCGCGCATAGTTGCCCTGACTGGGTTTCAGCATCCCCATCAGCAGTTGCGCCAGCGTACTTTTTCCACAACCGGACTCGCCAACAATCCCCAGCGTTTCCCCCTGACGGATCTGTAAATCCAGACCATTGAGGGCATGCACCCGTTCCGTTACCTTGCCGAGCCAGTTTTTACGCGCAGGGAAGTTGACATGAACATTCTGCAGCGCCAGTAAAAAATCAGACATGTGTTGTCTCCAGTTGCGGATACCAGCAGGCAGATTGTTGATCCCCGCCTCCCTGACTGCGTAACGCAGGTGTTTCTTCACAACGGGGGCCAGCGGCAAAGCAGCGCTCGCGAAACGCGCATCCCGTCGGTAAGCAGGTTAAGTTCGGCACGGTGCCGGGAATGGCGGGCAGCAATGCGCGCGGCTCGCCGTGTTCCGGCGCGCATTTCAGCAGACCAATGGAATAGGGATGCGTCGGGCGTTGAATAACGGTTTGCGTTGGGCCACTCTCAATTACGCTTCCGGCATACATGACGTACAACCGGTCGCATAACTGTGAAACCACTGCCATATCATGGCTGATAAATAACACGGCTGTCCCGCTGGCTCGCGCTTTTAACTTCAGCAAACGCAGCACCTGCAGTTGCACCGTGACGTCCAGAGCGGTGGTCGGTTCATCGGCAATGATAAGCTCCGGTTCACACGAAAAGGCCAGCGCTATCATTACGCGCTGGCGCATCCCGCCGGAAAGCTCAAACGGGAAACGCTTCATGACTTCCGCCGCGTCCGGGATTTGCATCTCCTGGAGTAAAGCGATGGCTTTCTGACGGGCATCCGTGCGGCTTAACGCCTGATGATGGCGGATAACCTCCACCATTTGCTGACCGATGCGTCGGGTCGGATTCAGCGCCGTCATGGGTTCCTGAAAGATCATCGCTACGCGTGCGCCGCGCCATTGGCGCATTTGCTTCTCGCTGGCATTGAGCACATCTTCCCCCAGCAGCGAAACGCGTCCCTGGTGGATATGATAACTGCCTTCCGGCAGAAGACGCATGGTGAGCATGGCCGTCACGGACTTACCGGAACCGGACTCACCAACCACGCCAACGATTTCTCCGCGGTTGATATGCAGCGATACATGGTTAAGCGCATGCACGTCAGCTTTATAGCCGGGAAAACTCAAATGCAAATCTTCGATTTCCAGCACGGGTTGTGTCATGACTGTTTTCCTCCGGCTTTCGGGTCAAGCAGATCGCGAATACCATCGCCAAAGAGATTAAAGCCCACGGCGGTAATCAGAATGGCGGCGCCGGGGAAAGCGCAATACCACCACTGATCAAGCACATAGTTACGGCCTATTGCGACCATCGCTCCCCATTCAGCGCTGGGTTGCTGTGCGCCCAGACCGATAAATCCGAGCGTGGCGGCCATCAGGATCGCACTGCCGATATCCAGCGACGCTTGCACAATTAGCGGGGGCAGAGAGTTACGTAAAATGTGCCAGCTAATCAGATGCCAGCGTGATGCGCCGTAGGTCCGCGCCGCCTGCACATAGGTAAACTGGCGCACTACTAACGTTTGACCGCGTGCGAGGCGCACATAAAACGGAATACGTACGATAGCAATCGCCAGCATGGCGTTAAACAGGCTTGGACCCAACGCGGCGGCCAGCGCCATCGTCAGCACCAGCGAGGGAATGGACAGCATAATGTCCATTATTCGCATAATAATTGCATCGGCGCGTCCGCCCATTACGCCAGACAAACAGCCCAGCAGCGAACCCAATCCCCCGGCGATACCCACCACGACCAGCCCCGCAACGACCGATTGTTGGCTACCCACCAGAACGCGGCTGAACAGATCGCGGCCGACTTCATCGGTACCAAACCAGTGAGCGGCTGACGGGGGCAGCAGGCGTGCACTCAAATTGATGGCATTAGGGTCGTGAGGGGTTATCCACGGCGACAGCACCATCAGCAGCAGTATCACTACAATGATGACCCCGCCAACCAGCGTCAGCGGGCTGCTTTTCATCATCCAGAACAGTTTAGCCCAGTCCGTGCGACGGCGTGCTGTCTGAGGCGCGGCTGGCGTTTCTTGTGTGAGCATCATTGTGCGTCTCCGCGTCCAATTCGTGGATCGATCCACAAGTAGAGTAAATCCACCACCAGGTTAACCAGCACATAGGCGAAAGAGACCACCACGGCAAATCCCATTACCGCCGGGAAGTCGAGCGCCTGAATCGACGTCACCACCCAGGCACCCATTCCCGGCCAGGCGAAGACCGTTTCAGTCAGCACCGCACCGTAGAGCAGATCGCCCAATGCCAGGCCGAGAACGGTTATCGAGGGGATAAGCGCATTTGGCAACGCGTAACACAACACGATGTACCAGCCCGGCAACCCGCTGGCGCGAGCGGTGCGAATGTAATCTTCACTCAGTTGCTCCAGCATGGCGGAGCGAATCTGACGGGCAACGATCCCCAGGTGCACAAAGGCCAGCGTCAGTGATGGCAGGATCAGATGCTGAAGCGCATTGAAAAAGACTTCGCCATTGCCTTCCAGCAGTGCATCAATCAGATAGAACCCGGTGACGTGAGTTGGCGGATCCAGCCAGTCGTCTAAACGTCCACCGCCGGGTAAAATTTGCAGATGACCATAAAACAGCACGATAACCCCCAGCCCCAGCCAGAATGCTGGCGTGGAGATACCGGTGATTGCCATCAGACGGACGAGGTGATCTAGCCAGCGGTTGCGCCAGACCGCAGATAAAATGCCCAAAGGAATACCGATAACCAGCGCCAGCAACAAGGAGCAGAAAGCCAGCTCAAGGGTGGCGGGGAAGAAGATGCGCAGCTCATCCAGCACCGGACGTCCGGTGCGAATAGAGGTGCCTAAATCGCCGTGAAAAATGTCGCTGACATAGCGAAAAAACTGGACATACAGCGGCTGGTTCAGCCCCAACTGTTGGCGAATATTTTCGACAATTTCATCACTGGCGCGATCGCCTGCCAATAGCCGCGCGGGGTCGCCAGGTATCAGGTGCGAAATAATAAAAGTGATTACGCAAACACCGATAACCACCAGAATAAGTCCCCAGCATCGCTGGCGTAAAATGCTCCAGAACGTCATTAGCTTCCCCTTGCGGAGCCAGAGCGGCTCCGCATTAACGTGGCTTATTTACTCATGGTGGAGATATTGAAGACCTGTTCCAGCATGGGGTTGAATACAAATCCTTTGACGTCTTTGTTCATCGCCAACTGATAGTTTTTCTGGAATAAATAGACGTAGGCGGCTTCATCAATCACGATAGTTTGCGCCTGCTGGTAGTCATTGGTTCTGGCAACCTGATCGGTCGTGGCCAGCGCGCTACGCAGCAGCTTATCGACCTCACCGTTTTCATAGAACGAACGGTTACCCGGCAAGCCTTTCTTATCTGACTCAAACCAGTAGTTCATAAACATGTACGGATCGGCGAAATCTGGGCTCCAGTTGCCAATGGCAATGTCGTAATCTCCTTTGCCCACGCGGTCACGCATGGTGGCGTTAGCCAGTTTTTCCAGCTTCACCTTAATGCCCAGTTTGCCAAGGCTTGCCTGGGTCGCGAGCGCGATAGGTTCCCAGTTAGGGTCATTATCCGAGTACAGGAAGCTCAGGCTGTCAGGTTTGGTGGCAACTTTCTCCCACGCCGCTTTCGCTTTGGCTTCATCGAAACTGTACTGCATGGCCTTGTCGTCAAAACCCCACATGCCTTCAGGGATCGGACCTCGCATTTGCTTACCGTTGCCGCTCAGGATCCCGTTTACCATGCCTTTATAATCGGTGGCCCACGAGATGGCGCGGCGTAAATCCACCTGATTGAGCGGCGCTTTACTGTTATTCAGATACAGATAGGTCACGCGCAACGAGGGATAATCCGCCACGTTAACTTTGCCTTCCTGTTTTAAGGCGGCAAGTTGGTCAACCGGAAGCGCATCGGCAATGTCGATATCACCCCGCGACAATTGCAGACGGCGAGAGGCGCTTTCACCGATGATTTTTACCGAAACCCGCTTAAACGCCGGTTTTGCACCGGCATAATATGGGTTAGGAACCAGCACCAACTGCTGTCCCTTTTGCCAGCTTTTGAGCATGAAGGGACCGGAGCCTGCCGTGTTCTGCGCCAGGAATCCGCGGGCATCGTCTGCGGCATGCTCTTTTAAGACGGCCGGGTTAATAATTGAGGCCCCGTCATTGGCCAGCGTATACAGGAACGGCGCAAATGGCTGGCTGAGGGTAAACTTCACCGTATTGTTATCGATAGCCTCAACCTTCAGATCTTTCGGGAACGCTTCTGCAGGCCCCTGGCCGATTTTGAGCAAGCGTTCAAAAGATTGCTTAACCGCATCAGCCGTCACCGGCGTTCCGTCGGTGAATTTGGCATCGTTTTTCAGGATAAACGTCCACTCTTTTTGGTCGTCAGAGGCCTTCCAGCCGCTGGCCAAATCGCCTTCAACTTCCGTGGAGCCTTTACCGCCATCCGTTTTGTACTGAACCAGCCGCTGATAAGAGGGATAGGTGACCGTCCAGTCGTTGTTATCGATGGTCACGGCGGGATCGAGCGTCTGCGGATCGGCAGCTTTGCCGATCACCAGCATATCTTTGGGAACGGCGGCCTGCGCAGCGGGCAGGGCAAACGCCAGCGCAACGGCTATCAGAGCGGGGCGAAAAAACGCGTTTAACGCAAGTGTAGTCTTCATAACCAGGCTCCAGAATTAAAGGGAATGTTGTGTTGTTATGGGTGTGACAGTGTAACAATCTATCTGATCGTCAAGCAGCGGATAGCGGGCGGCATCAGGTAATTCAAAATGCCACCACTCGCTGGTGATACCGACAAAACCGCCGCCGAACATAATGGCATTGAGCAGCAGGCGGTTGCGCTGCGCAGCCGGAGGAACAGAAGGGTGCCAGGCATGGGAACGGTCGTGCATCTCATCAAAGCCCGCGCCCATATCGAGAAGATTGCCACGATCGTCCATTAGCGTAACGTCAATGGCCGTCCCGCGGCTGTGATTAGATCCTATCGCAACATCGACAACATACTGAGGATCCGGACACGCATTCCACAACACAGCCTGCGCCTGCTGCGGGCGATACGCGTCGTATACCACAAGTTTCAGGCCCGCCAGTTGCGCAATACTGATGCTTTTCGCCAGCGCAGTGACCGCCTCGGTGTGCAACAGGCAACGAGCATCCCGGTAGATAGGGGCGCCGGTAATGTTGTCTGCCGTAGCGTATTTAAGATCGATATGCAGCGACGGGAATATCACCGACAGATCGACCAGTTCTGGGGTTTCTGACATAGCACGTTTCCTGTTTATTGTTCGAATTGACCAAATTGTTGTTGTAACTGGCGATTGGTTTGCAGGCGTTCTGCGAGGGATTCACCCAGTTGTGCCACCACCGCAGAGAGTAATAAGTTGAACAGACAGCTCACCGGAGCCAGTGAGTCCCAGAAATGTCCGGTGTCAGTTTTCACCTGAAGTAAGTCAATGGAATAGTCTCTGGCCCACGGGCACCACACATCGGTGATTAACGCCAGCGGAATGCAGCGTTCTGTGGCAACGCGGCAATATTGTCGCGAGATAGCGGAATAGGCACGCATATCGGTGATCACCACGTAAGGCTGGGTGAATCCTGAATTCAGCGACTCGACCCAACTGCCGGAAAGCCCTTCGGAGTAGCTGACTTTAGGCCGCAGGTATTCCAGGTGACTGAAAAAGGCGTTAGCGATCCCGCGGGTGGACTGGATCCCAAGGATATACACGGCTTCCGCATGCGCCAGCCGCTGCGCTATGCGTAAAAACGTTTCGCCTTGCGCGAGTTGATAGACATAGGTAATGGCGTCGATTTCCAGTAACAGCGACTGCTGCGCGCGATCTGGCAGGCTTTGTTGTTGGTGCCAGGAGTCCAGCCGCTCGTTCATCCCCCAGGGTTGATAGGCGACGACGGGTAGCTCCCGCAGGCTGGCTTTTGCATCTTCCAGATTGCGAAAACCCAGTTTACGCAGATAGCGTCCAACGGTAATGCCGCTGGTTCCGGTCGCTTTAGCAATACCATCCGCGGTTTCAAAAGGGATCTGCACAGCATGGGCTAACAGCCACCCGGCCACGCGCTTTTCGCTGGGCGTCAGTTGGCTAAAGGTCTGCTCTATACGGGTAAATAACTCCGGTTTCGCTGTCATTACCTTCTCGCTGTTAATTGTTTGTCAGAGTACGGTTCACTGTTAGCAAATTAACAATGCAGGACGCGTGCCATGTTAGTAACAGCGGCACGCCGACCATTTTTGTTAAAAATCAGCCCATATCCGTTAACTAATGATCAACATTTGTGCAGCGTAGTTCAGTTTTGGTGCAGCGACAGGGGAAGAGGGGTATGAATCTGCTGATTTCGTCGGAACGATCACATTGTGGTCACGTTTTACGCCCAGACATCAGAATCAGTAATGTGAAATATAAATTTCAGCCATATCAATGGTGGCAATCTTTATTCTTATGACGTTAGGGGTATTATTTTTTGCGAACTACATTAACGGTTTGAAGCGCAAGTGTAGATATTATTTATATTATAAATGGAGTACTACAATGAATAAATTCTCCCTTTCTACAGCAGGTATTCTGGTCGCAGCGCTGTTAACCAGTGTCAGCGTCAATGCAGCAACTGATAACGCTAAAATTGAAGTGACTCCAAAAGGCATGAATTGCCAGGAGTTTATTGATTTGAACCCGCAAACTATGGCCCCGGTGGCTTTCTGGGTGCTCAATGAAGACGAAGATTTCAAGGGTGGCGATTACGTAGACTATAACGAAACCGTGACGACTGCAGTTCCTCTGACTGTTGAACTTTGTAAAAAACATCCGCAGAGCGAATTAAGTAAAATAAAAGACGAAATCAAAAAAGAATTATCCAAATAAGATTAAGTCATTATTAAAACCCAGCCAAAGTGCTGGGTTTTGCTATTTGTGACAATGTCACCTATTTATTTTGTGATACTTAAGAAAACTTTATAAAGATATAAACGCCTGTGCCGATACTGGATAAAAGTTAGCCTTTTGCAGAAGGAGTTTGTATGGCCTGGTATCCTACTCGTATTTCAACGCGTTTAACCATCGGCGGCATTCTGCTGCTTGCAGTCACGACCCTTGTTATTGTGGTGATTATGCTCTGGCGTGGCCAACCGCGCGTCGTTGAAATCAACACCGCCCTGATCGAAGAAACAGGGCAAGGTTTAACCCGCCAGTTGAGTACCGTATTGTCCCGAATTGAAGGTGAGACCGTCAGCTTGTCACGACTGGCTGAGGTGCTGCCAAATGATGAATCTCTTTACCAAAGCGTCGTTCCGCATCTGATTGGTGAAGATAAAGATTCGATTATTACCGGCGGCGGCATCTGGCCAGAACCAGTACGCTTTCACCGCAGGTGTGGAGAAAAGAAGCTTTTTCTGGGCGCGTAATGCTGAAGGTAAACTGGTGTATTCCAACGACTATAACGTCGAAGGGTCAAGCGGATACCACAATGAAAACTGGTATCAGCATGCCAAAGGGCATTCACAAAACAGTTGCTTATGGTCTGATGTCTACCAGGACGCCAGTACAGGCGTCAACATGGTGACGTGCAGCGTACCTTATCAACTGGCGGGCAAGTTTGCCGGTGTCGCCACCACCGATATTCGCCTGGATAACGTCGCCACTTTCATGCAGCAACAGGGAAACAGCACCGGTGGTTACGCGTTTGTGGTGGACAAGCAGGGACAAATCCTCTATTTCCCGCAGGCCGATCTGGCGAAATATAAAACCATTAACGATCTGGCGCAAAGCGCGCAATGGCTTATCCCGGTGGAAAACGGTCTGAAATCTCTGCGCCCAGCGGACGGGGTGAAAACGATTACGCTTGCAAATGATAACGTCCTGAATTCGGCTTCACGGGTGATGCTGTTCCCGATGGCGGATACCGGTTGGGTTGTTGGTCTTGCGACGCCTGAATCGCGTATCGTCGGCCTTGCCAAAGTGATGATGCAGGACGTGCTGGAAGTGTTGATCCCGATCATGACCCTGTTGCTGGTGGGATCCTGGCTGGTGGTTCGCCGACTGATTTCGCGTCTTGATGATACCCGTCAGGCTCTCGATGACATTGCGCAGGGAGAAGGCGATCTTACCCGTCGCCTGGATGTCCGTGGCAAAGATGAGATTTCCGCTATCGCCGAAGCGTTTAACCTGTTCGTCGATAAAATCTCAGCCATTCTGATCACTGTCAGAAGCAGTAGCGTAGTGGTTGCGAATAACGCTGTCAGCCTGGCAGACAGTAATATGGAACTTTCATCTCGCGTTACGCAACAGGCCGCTGCGCTGGAAGAGAGTTCGGCGGCGATGGAACAGTTAAATGCGACCGTTCATCAAAATGCCAGTAATACACAACTGGCGGATGAACTCTCTGATAGCACCGCGCAAACGGCCAACCGCTGCGGCGATGTTATGCAGGGTGTTATCTCTACAATGGATAACGTCAGTGCCTCATCCGGCAGAATGGTGGAAATTGTCGCGGTTATCGACAGCATTGCGTTCCAGACCAATATTCTCGCCCTGAATGCCGCGGTTGAAGCAGCCAGAGCAGGTGATGCCGGGAGAGGGTTTGCCGTTGTGGCCTCCGAAGTGCGCACTCTGGCTCAGCGCAGTGCCACTGCCGCGCAGGAAATAAAAGCATTGATTGATGAATCCGTTTCTCATGTAGGTAGCGGAAGTCAGCAAATTCACAATGCGGGCGAACGTCTGGGAGAACTGGTCAGTAATGTACGTCAGGTACGTCAGTTGATGGGGGAAATACGAGTTGCGGGTGAAGAACAACGCAAGGGCGTTTCCGAAGTTACGCTGGCCGTTACCGAAATGGACAGCACCGTTCAGCAAAACGCCTCGTTAATAGATGATGCCGCCGCGCGAACGCAGGCGCTGAAAGAGGAGGCGGAACAGCTGGCGATGCTGGTCTCATCATTCAGATTGCCTGAGCCTTCAGTTGCCTGATGGATCGGTTAAGAGCGTCCGTATTACCGGACGCTCTTGCGTTATAAATCCAATACGGACGACCATTAACGCCCCCAACGACTGCGAATATAGGTCACAGCTTCCTGCGTTTGCGGCTGATTAAGGTAATCTTCGCGAAACAAAATTGTGCCGTTAATGTGCGGTTCAGACTCGTTCAGATCGAGCTGTTTTTTCAGCTCCGGCACGCCGCCTTTAACCGTCCAGTCAGGTTCTTTTCGCGACGGCTCACCGACTTTGTACAACGCCACGCCAATATACAGGCGGGTGTTGGTTGATTTGACGACATCTGCCCACCATTTCGCCAACACATCGTAACGCGCCGCGTCGCGGGCAAAAGGCCAGTACAGCTGCGGGGCGATGTAGTCCAGCAAGCCTTGTTGCACCCAGCGGCGGGTGTCCGCATACGATTCATCATAGGCTGCCGCGCCGCGCGTGTCGGAGCCCGCCGGATCGTGCGAACGGTTGCGCCACACGCCCGCAGGGCTGACGCCAAATTCAACTTCAGGTTTGAGTTTCTTGATGGTTCGTGAAACCTGAGCGATCAGGCGTTGCGTGTTATCGCGCCGCCAGTCAGCTTTGGAGACAAATCCCTGGCCGTATCTTCTGAAGGTCTGGCTGTCGTTGAGCGCAGAGCCGGGAGACTCGGTATAGAAGTAATCATCGAATTGCACGCCGTCAACCGGGTAATTCTCAACGACTTCAGCCACGATACTGGTTATCCAGTCACGCACTTCGGGAATACCGGGATCTAACACAAAACGCTCGGCCGAGGTACGGATCCAGTCCCGATGCAGGACAAAAACGCTGGAAGGCGTCTGTGACAGCGTGTTGTTTAATTCGGTAACCGTTGCCGGTTTAGTGTTCACGGACACGCGGTAGGGGTTAAACCAGGCATGGACTTTCATTCCGCGTTTATGCGCTTCATCGAGCATAAACCGTAACGGATCGTAACCCGGATCCTGACCAATCTTACCGGTCAGGGTATCTGACCACGGCAAGATTGTAGAATGCCACAGCGCAGTGGCATCGGGCTTCACCTGGAAAAAAACGGTGTTAATACCAAGACGTTTCAGGTTATCCAGCTTGTCCGTCAGCGCCTTTTGCTGCTGGCTGATACGAACGGCAGGCGAGCTGATGTTGACGGATGAAATCGGCGGCCAGTCAAGACGCGAAACCGTTGCCAGCCATATACCGCGTACCGGCTCCTTGCTCTGCTGTGGATTGCCCACCGGGGGCAGTGGGGTGATTTTTGAACCGGGCGGCTGTGAAGAACAACTGCCAAGTAGCAACATACTGCCTACGAGCAGCGCGAACCATTTCATGTTGGTTCGCGGCAGCCTGGCTCGGGAACGGGCGAGAATATTCTCCAGTTTTTTCTGATAATTTGCTGAAATAAAACCGGATGCTGACATCAGATTTTGCTCTTAATTCTTCTTGTTGCGGCTGTTAGCCCAGGGATCGAACGCCGGTTCGGTGGTGTTATTTGAGGCAAGGTCATGCAGTGAATCCAGGTACAGCGCTTCAACTTCTGCCCGCGCCCACGGCGTGCGGCGCAGAAACTTCAGACTGGATTTAACGCTCGGCTCATTTTTAAAGCAGTTGATATTAATGCGTTGCGCCAGCTCAGCCCAACCATAACGATCAACCAGTGCATTGACCTGCATTTCAAGCGTTACGCCATGTAAAGGGTCTTTAGAAATATGAGCATTCATATGAAGTCCAGTTCAGTGGTTCCAGATTTTGTCAGTAGTGCAACGGGAAGAAGGTTACAAGAAAGCGGGGCGACCAGCAATGGCATCTGTTCCTCAGGCTTTCATGATTAAGAAGTAAACATCAGCCAGACATTGCTGAAGAAAAGATGTGGATTAGATGCGTTCATTAATCTTAAGTGAGTATTTATACCTGGATTGTTACTTTAGCTTCTCTTTATTTATATATTATTGCTGTCGTTCAACTATTAAAATTAAAAAACGAAAGATCCAAAAAAAACCGAAAATAACATATCCATAATGTTAACTATTGATAAAATTAAAGTAACATTTAGTAAAACATGGATATTTTGTTTTTCATGGACGAGAGTTTACATATCATGATATAATATTGCGGAAAAATTTGCAGGTTATTAATCTGCGTGTAATGTAAATGAATTTCTGAGGAGACTATTCCAGTGGGACGTAAATGGGCAAATATTGTTGCTAAAAAAACTGCTAAAGACGGTGCAACGTCTAATATATATGCAAAATTCGGTGTAGAAATCTATGCTGCTGCCAAACAAGGTGAACCAGATCCAGAATCAAACTCTGCTTTAAAATTCGTTATTGAACGTGCGAAACAAGCACAGGTTCCTAAACACGTTATTGATAAAGCAATTGATAAAGCCAAAGGCGGCAGCGATGAAACGTTCGTGCAAGGGCGTTATGAAGGCTTTGGTCCAAGTGGTTCACTGATTATCGCTGAAACGTTGACGTCAAATGTTAACCGTACGATTGCTAATGTCCGCTCAATTTTCAATAAAAAAGGCGGGAATATCGGAGCGGCAGGTGCTGTCAGCTATATGTTTGACAATACCGGGGTGATTGTATTTGCAGGAACAGATCCTGACCATATTTTTGAAATTTTGCTTAATGCTGATGTAGATGTTCGCGATGTAACCGAAGAAGAGGGAAACATCGTTATTTATACTGAATCTACAGACCTTCATAAAGGAATTGCAGCCCTGAAAGCCGCAGGGATTACTGAATTCTCAACAACAGAATTAGAAATGATTGCTCAATCAGAAGTTGAACTTTCACCAGAAGATTTAGAAATCTTTGCAGGACTCGTAGATGCCCTTGAAGATGACGATGATGTTCAAAAAGTCTATCACAACGTTGCAAACCTCTAATTATAAATAAAGGAATCTGTTATTGCGGCAGATCTTTAACTTATAAAGTTGTTACAAAAATATCTAGCCCGATACATTGATTATAAAAAAAGAAAAAATTTACGGTAGAAAATCAAAGTGACTGTCTGCTTTTGCTCAAGGCAGACAGTCATGTCCAGCAGTTTTCAGTCAGGATTAGCAGGGGGAGCTTTTCCAGGAATGAAAAAAACCGCTTCCTGGCTTCCTGACTCGAAGGCGACAACAGCTCTGACCTTATCGTTTTTCATCACTGTGTACCAACCGGAACCGCCAAACTGAGAATGGCTAAAGAGGGATCTGCATTCGGGGTCATCTGACGAAAACTTGTTACCGTAGCAGATAAGGGAAGGGTAAGGATTTGATGGAACGGCGTCAGCTAAGGGGTATGAACTAAGCATCCATCAAATACCAAATTGCATTTAACATAATATACATTATGCGTACTAGTGTTGAGTAAGGTAGAATCTGATGCTTTATGGTAATCCTTGTGCTGCTCGATAATGATGGCCAAACCTCTTTTCAAATGCCGTTACCAGCGCTAACACTGAACATCAAAACTGATAACTGTAGTTCACGCTGGCAAACCACAGACATGCCAATCTGTCTTCCTGGCATATTTCTGCCCTTATCCTTCATTATCATATAATCTTCTAAATGAAATGGCTCACCGGCAAGGACTTATGCGGTCCTTTCTGCCTTTTTCTCTCATACTGGAGATTCATTCATGGCTGACTGGAACCCTTCGCTTTATCTGCAATATGAAACTGAACGTTCAAGACCCGCAGCGGAATTACTCAACAGAGTGGCGTTAGAGAGTGTTCGTTCAGTTGTTGATCTTGGCTGTGGTCCGGGAAACAGCACGGCATTACTGCTTCAGCGCTGGCCTTCGGCTGTAATAACCGGGGTTGATTCCTCACCCGCCATGCTGAATGAAGCGCGCAACGCATTACCGCAATGCCATTTTATTGAAGCGGATATCAGTCAGTTCCAGCCCGAGCATCCTGTGGATCTGCTTTACGCAAATGCGTCTTTACAATGGGTACCCGATCACTATGAACTATTGCCGAACCTGGTATCGCTGCTGGGTCGCAACGGCGTTCTGGCCGTGCAAATGCCGGATAACTGGCTGGAACCCACGCATGTTCTGATGCGCGAAGTGGCTTATGAACAGGGTTTCCCGGACCGGGGTCGTGCGCCACTTCCTGGCGTACATGCCTACTATGATATTTTGACCGAAACTGGCTGTGAGGTGGATATCTGGCGCACCACGTATTATCACATTATGGATTCTCATCAAGCAATTATCGACTGGGTAAGTTCTACAGGCCTGCGCCCCTGGTTGCAGGATTTGAGAGAAAGTGAGCAACGTCAGTATCTGGCGCGCTACCACGAACTACTTCAGGAGCAATATCCACTGCAGGAAAATGGCAAAATTTTACTGGCGTTTCCCCGATTGTTTATTGTTGCGCGCCGCAATAATTAAGCATTTATCATCAGATAGATCACAGGAATAGAGGATCGCCTATGAGCGCCCTCGCCTTTTTAACATAAGGATCTAGTGACAATGCGAGGCATCTGCTAGTGTCTTGCCACGTGTTTCCGATGGGAGTTGTTATGTCTAAAGTCTACATTGGTGGGTGTCTTTGTGGTTCGATCCGCTTCACGGCCAGCAGTCCTAATAATTCCCATACCTGCTCCTGCGATATATGCCGGAAACATACGGGCGCACCGACCGTCGTCTGGATTGAGTTTGATGCAGAAAATGTAGAATGGACGGGAAAAGCCGGCAAACCGACAACCTGGCGCTCATCAGAAACGAGTTGTCGAGCCTTTTGCCCTCAGTGCGGCAGTTCCGTGGGCGCTATTGATGACGCCCCGGTAATTGCACTTTTAGCCGGGGCTTTTGATGATCCTAACGATGAAGACCTGGCACCAGAGTTTCATTCGTTTTCCGATATGCAGCCAGCCTGGTGGCAAAACGAACGTAACTAAGTTAGTTGGTAATGCTTATCAGGCATGTGTTTTGCTGGCACATTTGTTTCATCGTTCATCTGCAGCAAATCGATTTCGATCGCATTGCAAATCGCATCCAGCGGCAGGTCATTGTTCTCTGTGCCAAACGGATCTTCAAGCTCTTCTGCCAGCGTGTCGAGCGAGATAAACGTATAGGAAATAAGCACCGAGATAAACGGTGTCATATAGTGCAGATCCACCACTAACGCGAATGGCAGCATGATACAAAACAGGTATACCGTGCGATGAAGGATCAACGTATAAGCAAACGGGACCGGCGTATTCGCAATCCGCTCACAACCAGCCAGTACCGCAGACATATCGTTTAACCTATTGTTTAAACTATGAAATAATATGTCTGACAGTTGACCATTACGCCTGCGCACGGCCAACCACTCGCCCATCAACAACAAAATGCGGTTTGCTGGAGATTGTGAGGCAAATACCGTCTGCAGATCTTTCTCGCTGAGGTACTTCGCCAACGGCTCTGCCTGTGGCTTTCGACGTAAAGTCATGCGTAAACAATGGGCAAACGCGATTTGCAGACGAACAAACTGCCCTAATTCGGCGTCGTCCGGTAAGGTGGTTTTTACCTCACGCAGTAGCGATCGGGAAGCAATCATCAACTGCCCCCACAGGTGTCGGGCCTCAACGTAACGTGAGTAACAGGCGTTATTGCGAAAACCTAAAAAGATTGCAATCGCCACGCCGAGAATGCTGAATGGCGCCAGGGTGAATTTGATTCCCAGCATCGTATACCACGGAAGCATGATAATAACGGCGATGGAGAGCAGGAAGTTCAGCAGCAGTCGTGAAAAGATTTTAGATAATACTGACCCATGCCAGACGAATATCAGGCGTAGCCAGTGTTGTTGGGGGCGAACGATCATGGTTTTCTTCGGGAAAATGTGAAATCCATCACATTAGACGCGATCATGATCAATGTTGCAAGTTAATCGCAACATTAACTAAACAACTGTTGCTCTGCCAGAACCACCGCGCACCGGAGTTACAGAACGGTGAAGTCATTAATAAATAATAGTATGTTGTAACTAAAGAATGTTCTATAAAAAACCCGGCCTGAGCCGGGTTGTCTTCTTAGCACAATGGCTTAACGGCTTCACGCATGCCTTTGGCCAGAATGGTATCCAGATCGGCTGAAACCTGCTCCACGAGTCCGGAAACCTGAGCCAGATCCTGTTCCCAGTGTTCTTTAACGCCCAGTACCGATTTGACTAACTCTTCGGTGCTTATCTGGCGGTCATGATGCTGGGACCACAGCTGTTGAAAACGTGCCATCCAGTGCGCATCATCCTGGACCGGATAAGCCTCACCGTTACGCTCTCCACGATAGAAAGCTATCAGCGCGGCAAGCGCAAACGTCAGGCGCGCCGGCAGTTTACCGCTGGCCTGTTGCCCTGCCAGCAGCTGCGGCAAAATACGGGTACGGAATTTAGTCATGCCGTTCAGGGCAATCGACAGCAACTGATGCTTGATGTACGGATTGCAGAATCGACCGGTCACCGCGCTGGCGAAAGACGCCAGCTCATCGCGGGGTAAATCCAGTACCGGAATGATCTCTTCATAAATCGCTTTTTCAACGAAGGCGCAAATCTCTGCGTCATTCATCGCCTCACCCACGGTGTCCAGCCCTGCCTGCCAGGCAACGGGAACCAGTGCGGTGTGTGCGCCGTTGAGAATCGCCACTTTCCGTTCTTTGTACGGTTTGATGTCATCAACAATCAGGACATTGAGCGGATACTTATCCAGACGCAGTTCTGCAGCTAATGACTTCGGTCCCTGAATAACGAACAGATAGAAGTGTTCTGCAGTGTCGAGGAAGGCATCGTGATAGCCCAACTCAGCTTCCAGTTTCTCCACTTCGTCACGCGGATAACCGGTAACAATGCGGTCCACCAGCGTGGAGCAAAATGCGTTGGCCTGATCCAGCCACTGAATAAATGCCTCCGGCAGCGCCCACTCCTGAGCGTAGCGCAGCACCAGTTCACGCAGCGCATCACCATTGTAATCAATCAGTTCGCAAGGAATGATAATCCAGCCTTTATCCGACGCGCCATTAAAATGGCTGAAGCGTTCGAACAACAGTCGGGTCAGTTTAGCCGGATAACTCACCGCCGGTGCATCCTCAAACTTATCGCCCGCGTGGTAGCTGATGCCCGCTTCAGTCGTGTTGGAGAACACAAAACGCATATCTGGATTATGCGCCAGCTTCAGGAACTCATCGTATTCGCTATAGACGCTGATTTCGCGGTTAACCGAACGGATCAAACGGGCATCGCTTACGGCCTCGCCCTTCTCATTCAAACCACGAATGATGGTGGTATAGAGACCATCCTGCGTACTCAGCGATGGCGGGAAGGTACTTTCGATGGGACGAACAATGACTACACCAGCGTTCAGATCGGTATGTTCGTTCAGCCAATCGACTTGCCAGTCAACAAAGGCGCGCAGGAAGTTTCCTTCACCAAACTGAATAATGCGTTCAGGATACTGAGCACCGGGGAAATCGCGACGATTTAGTGTTTGCACAATGGGTTCCCTTTTTAATTAGTCATACAACCTGATTGAATTGGTCCAATAGGTTAGCAAACTTTAATACATTGAAACCCTGTTTTGATCAATCCCCGGCGACAAATTAGAGAGTTTTGTAGAAAAGTGTGGTCCCGGTCAGCTTCCCGTCAGGCATTTTTGCATAGTCCGGTATCACCCCTACTTTTTGCCATCCACAATTGTGGTAGAACAACTCAGCGCTGCTGCCCGTCGCTGTATCAAGCACCAGCAGCGTTTTCCCTTGCTGACGCGCGCAGTTTTCGAGTTCGTTCATCAACGTCCGGGCAACACCACCGCGCCGTGCTGAGGGGTGAACCAGCAGCTTGGCGACATCAGCACGATGAGGTTGGTTTTCGGGTTGATCGATAATGAGCTGGACGGTACCGACAAGCACCCCCTGTGCGTTCTGCGTACCCAGAACAATCCTTTCTCCACGGTCAACGCTTTGCGCGACACTTATCCAGAAAGGCCGTGATTTATCACCACTAAAAGGGAGCATAAAGCTGACAGAGGCGCCATCATTGACGCATGTTTCAAGGATATCGCTGAACTCACCGATTCTCGACAGAATCTGGGCCGCGCTCAGCACAAAGCAGGGTTTACAGGAAGCCATTTTTTTCTCCTTAGAATGACCCCTTCATACTGCTTTTAACAATTACACAACACAAGGAGTCATATCATAGGATTATGTTATCTATGGCTTGTTCATCTGGATCACTAGCCAGTGATAGATAACCGTGACAACGTAACGCTGCTGTTCATCGTTTAACGCCACCCCCTGAGGGATATCATGCCATTTCGCCAGACATCCCCGACAACAGGTCGCCGTAGCATGTTGAGCGATAAATACCGGATGCCCGCGCATGGGTGTCTGCTTACCGTCATTGGCAGGAAACGCGGGCGCCAGCCGTTTGGCAATAAAATCCGTGGCGTGTTGTTCGATAACCGGCGCGCCTTTATCCAGACAATACTGCCTTTCTTTCTGACCAAGGCGAAACCGCGAGCGAAACGTTGATTTCGCCAGCCGGGCAAAAAGAGGATCGAGCGTGTTCATCAGTAAACCGAGCGCCCCAGTTGTTGCGTTAGTTGCTCCAGCACGGCGATACCCGCCAGCGAATTTCCCGCCGCATCCAGTTCCGGACTCCAGACGGCAATCGCCATCTCGTGAGGCACGATAGCCACGATACCGCCCCCCACACCAGATTTCGCCGGTAAGCCCACTCGCCAGGCAAATTCCCCTGCATTCTGATACATGCCACTGGTCGCCATCAGCGCGTTGATCTGCCGGGCTTGCATAGGCGTCACCACGGGCTCTGTAAGATGAAAAGCATGTCCCTGATTCGCCAGAAAGACGAACGTGCGGGCCAGCTCTACACAGCTCATTTTCAGTGCGCAGTAGTGAAAGTAATTTTGCAAAACGGTGGTCACGTCATGGTGAAAATTGCCAAAGGACTTCATTAGCCAGGCAATAGCCGCGTTACGCGCCGAGTGCTCAAACTCAGAACGCGCCACCGTCGCATCATAGGCGATATCCGAAACGCCGCTTAGCGCCCGTACCACTTCCAGCATCCGTTGACGCGGTGCGCTCAGACGTCCTTGCAGCATATCGCAAACCACCAGCGCCCCGGCGTTGATAAAGGGATTGCGTGGGATGCCTTGCTCCATTTCCAACTGCACCAGGGAATTAAAAGGATGCCCGGAAGGATCCTTGCCGACGCGTTGCCAGATCTCATCTTCCTGATAGTGACGCATCGCCACGACCAGACTGAGCACCTTTGAAATTGACTGAATAGAAAAGCGCTCTTGCGCATCCCCCGCCTGATAGTGCTGTCCATCGACGGTGCAAATAGCAATACCCAGTTTTGAACCGTCGACAGAAGCTAAGGCAGGAATGTAATCAGCGACTTTACCCTGACCAATCAGCGGACGAACCTGCTGCACAATGGTCTCTAAAATTGAATTGTCCATGGCCCTGGCCACAACATGCTCCTTGCTCGCAGGTATGAAAGGCCTGCGAGTATAACAGAGCTGAATACGCAGCGTCAGGCCGGAAGGCGGAATCTGGCCACGGTCTGCATGAGCGGGTGAGATTCATGCCGTAGACAGAAATATTGCAGAATTAAGGCCGGTGCCCCCGTCGGAGGCACCCACACCATCAGAGGCGGTTTTTCCAGACGGTCTGTACATTACAAAACTCATGCAGACCAAAGTGTGAAAGCTCGCGGCCAAAACCACTTTTCTTCACGCCGCCAAAAGCAACGCGGGCATCGCTGGCGCTGTAACCATTGATAAATACGCCCCCACACTCCAGGCGTGACGCCATCTTCTGCGCCAGAGCTTCATCCGCGGTGAACACCGTGGCTGATAAGCCGAAATCACTGTCATTAGCCAGCGCTAAAGCATGTTCCGCATTCTTTGCAACGGTAATCGCTGCAACCGGGCCAAACAGCTCCTGACGAAAAGCCGTCATCTCCGGGGTGACATCCCCCAGAACCGTCACGGCATAGTAATTGCCCTGACCCGCGATTTTTTCCCCGCCGAGAAGTAACCGCGCGCCTTCGGCAAGGGAGGCTTCGACCTGCTGATGCAGCTCATCGCGCAGATCAAATCTTGCCATCGGACCCAGATCGTTTTCTTCGTTCAGCGGGTCGCCCATTTTGAGCGCGCTCGCGGCCGCCACAAAACGAGCCGTAAATTCTGCCGCAATTCCTTCTTCGATAATAAAGCGCTTTGCTGCCGCACAAACCTGTCCGGTGTTCTGATAACGACCGGCGACCGCCGCCTTAACGGCCAGATCGAGGTCAGCATCATTAAGGACAATAAACGGATCGGAACCCCCCAGTTCAAGCACGCATTTTTTCAGCGCCGCCCCCGCCTGAGCACCAATCGCAGCACCAGCTCGAACGCTGCCCGTCACCGTTACCGCCGCGATACGCGGGTCATTGATCATCTGACTTACCCCGGCGTTATCGGCATTCACCCAACCATAAACACCCGCGGGAACGCCCGCATCAGCAAAAACCTGCGCGATAATCGCAGCACAGCCGGTTACGTTTGGCGCATGCTTTAACAGATAGCCATTTCCGGCCAGCAGAATTGGAATGGCGCCGCGAAGTACCTGCCAGAGCGGGAAGTTCCACGGCATGATCGCCAGAATAGTTCCAACGGGGCGATACTCAATCACCGCCTGGTTGTTCTCCACCAGCGTAGGTTCCGGGTTGAGCATCGCCGGTCCATGTTCGGCGTACCAGTCACACAATGCGGCTGATTTGGCAACTTCACCACGCGCCTGCTTGATGGGTTTCCCCATTTCACGTGAGATACACTGCGCCATCTCTTCGGCGCGATGACGCAGAGCCTGCCCGATATGACGCAGCGTTTGCGCACGCTGCTCAACGCCAGTGTGTTTCCATTCGCGGTAGCCATTCGCGGTAAGGCTCAGCGCATGTGCAATCTCCTCAGTACTGGCCCACGGCATTGCCGCCAACCTTTCACCGTTGGTAGGGTTAACGGAAATCGCATGTGTTGCTGCTGTGATAGTCATAAGTGCCTCTCTTTATCGCAGGGTATGGTCATATCATGCGCATATTTACTCTTTCTGAAAAATGAATAATATTAACCACACCATTCACGAAAAGAGAATATTATGGATCTGACGCAACTGGAAATGTTCAACGCCGTCGCGGAGACAGGCAGTATTACGCAGGCCGCCGCGAAGGTGCATCGCGTGCCATCCAATCTCACCACCCGTATTCGCCAGCTTGAAGCCGACCTTGGCGTCGATCTGTTTATTCGTGAAAATCAGCGTTTGCGGCTTTCCCCGTCCGGGCACAATTTTTTACGCTACAGCCAGCGGATCCTCGCCCTGGTTGACGAGGCGAGAATGGTCGTCGCCGGCGATGAACCGCAGGGGTTGTTCTCTCTTGGCTCGCTCGAGAGTACTGCCGCTGTGCGGATCCCTGCCACGCTGGCTGAATACAATCAGCGTTACCCCAAAATTCAGTTTGCGCTGGCGACAGGTCCTTCAGGCACGATGCTGGACGGCGTGCTCGACGGGACGCTGAACGCCGCCTTTGTCGACGGCCCAATTACTCATCCAGGTCTTGAAGGAATGCCGGTCTACCGTGAAGAGATGATGATAGTCACTCCGCACGGTCATCCCCCTATCCAGCGGGCCAGCGACGTTAACGGTTGCAGCATTTACGCCTTTCGCGCCAACTGTTCCTATCGTCGCCATTTTGAAAGCTGGTTTCATGCCGATCGCGCAATGCCTGGCACCATTCATGAAATGGAGTCGTATCACGGCATGCTGGCTTGCGTCATTGCCGGTGCGGGTATCGCGCTGATACCGCGTTCGATGCTGGAGAGCATGCCAGGACACCATCAGGTCCACGCCTGGCCGCTAAGCGAAAACTGGCGCTGGCTGAATACGTGGCTGGTCTGGCGCAGAGGGGCAATGACGAGGCAACTGGAAGCGTTTATTGAGGTATTGAACCCTCAGTTGTCGAAAAGCACGGAATAATTCGCGATTCTCAAACAACGCCATAAATAGTGTTCCGGGTGAATTCACACGCCCGGAATTTCATTAATAATGAAACAGTTAAAATTACGCGGAATGTTCGGCAGTCAATTTTGCCACCCAGTCAATGAAATGGGATCTGCATCACGAAATGATTGTATTTTAGCCAGCAAAAGTTTTAAGATCGTGGCCTTACCTTTTCGCAGCTAATCCACCTAATTGATATGACAACAGACACTGTTTCCCGCAAGGTCGCGTGGCTTCGGGTAGTTACGCTTGCCATTGCCGGTTTTATTTTCAATACCACTGAGTTTGTCCCTGTCGGTTTGTTATCCGACATCGCACAAAGTTTTAATATGCAGACCGCTCAGGTCGGGATCATGCTGACGATCTACGCCTGGGTTGTCGCCCTGATGTCGCTGCCTTTCATGCTGCTTACCAGCCAGGTAGAACGCCGCAAACTTCTGATCTGCCTGTTTGTCGTTTTTATCGCCAGCCACGTTCTCTCTTTCCTGGCATGGAATTTTACCGTGCTGGTGATCAGCCGTATTGGTATTGCTTTTGCCCACGCTATTTTCTGGTCGATCACCGCATCGCTGGCGATTCGCCTGGCTCCTGCCGGGAAACGCGCGCAGGCTCTCAGCCTGATTGCGACCGGCACCGCGCTGGCGATGGTGCTGGGCCTGCCTATCGGGCGCATCGTTGGTCAGTATTTTGGCTGGCGTACTACCTTCTTCGCCATCGGTATGGGGGCGTTAGTCACCCTACTTTGCTTGATTAAGCTCCTGCCAAAATTACCCAGTGAGCATTCCGGTTCATTAAAAAGCTTGCCGGTTTTATTCCGCCGTCCGGCATTGATGAGCCTGTATCTGCTGACGGTGATTGTGGTCACCGCGCATTACACGGCCTACAGCTATATCGAACCGTTTGTACAGACCGTCGCCGGACTGAGCGCAAACTTTGCCACCGTGCTGCTGCTGGTTCTGGGTGGCGCGGGGATTGTCGGTAGCGTCATTTTTGGCAAGCTGGGTAATCAACATGCTTCCGTATTGATTAGTAGCGCCATTGCCCTGCTGACGGTGTGCCTGGTGCTGTTACTGCCCGCAGCGGACAGCGAAATGCATCTGGCCGTCCTGAGTATATTCTGGGGCATCGCCATTATGTTGATAGGCCTGGGTATGCAGGTCAAAGTGCTGGCGCTGGCCCCGGATGCCACCGACGTCGCAATGGCCCTTTTCTCTGGTATCTTTAATATCGGGATAGGCGCTGGCGCGCTGGTGGGAAATCAGGTGAGTCTGCACTGGTCAATGTCTACGATTGGTTACGTAGGTGCAGTGCCTGCGGTTGTGGCGTTCATATGGTCGGTGATTATCTTCCGTAAATGGCCAGTATCACTGGAAGAGCAGCCTCAGCATTCATAAAAGCGTGCCCGGTAGACAATACCGGGCACGTTGTTTTAAGCGTAAGTTTTAATGATTTCCAGCACGCCGTTAATAATAAACTGCACGCCCATACATACCAGCAGGAAGCCCATCAGTCGGGAGATCGCCTCAATACCGCCTTTGCCGACCAGGCGCATGATCCCGCCAGAACTGCGTAAACAGCCCCACAGGATAACCCCGACCACCGCAAAAATAATCGGCGGTGCGACCATTATCACCCAGTCCGGAAACTCAGCCCCATGACGCACGGTGGACGCCGAGCTGATGATCATTGCAATCGTACCCGGACCCGCGGTGCTTGGCATGGCCAGCGGAACAAATGCAATATTGGCCGTCGGTTCATCTTCCAGTTCTTCTGATTTGCTTCTCGCTTCCGGAGAGTCATGTGCCTTCTGCTGTGGAAACAACATTCGAAAGCCGATAAACGCAACGATTAACCCACCCGCGATACGTAACCCGGGAATCGAAATCCCGAAGGTATTCATCACCAGTTGTCCGGCATAATATGCCACCATCATGATGGCAAACACGTAAACGGACGCCATGAGTGACTGACGGTTACGCTCTGCGCTGTTCATGTTGCCGGCAAGGCCGAGGAACAACGCCACGGTGGTTAACGGGTTTGCCAACGGTAACAGGACTACCAGCCCCAGTCCTATTGCTTTAAACAAGTCCATCATAATGTCATCTTTCCTGTGCGTTAATCGTCAACGGCAAGTATACGGTGAAATCCGGGAGATAAGCCATTTTCGCGGTGTAAGGATTCATTTTTCACCCGCACGTATAAACCATAATTTTCAAACCGTTAAAATTCCACTCGCCAGAAATTGAGTCTGATGATTTAGCAAAACGTGGCATTTGCTGACCCATTCATTTGACTTATATTTGCCTAAGCAATAATATCAGCCGTGACTAACTACTTGCCAGGGCAACCATTGTGAAAAGCACCAGTGATCTGTTTAACGAAATCATCCCACTGGGTCGTTTGATCTACATGGTTAATCAGAAAAAAGATCGTTTGCTAAACGACTATCTGTCACCGCTGGATATCACGGCATCACAGTTCAAGGTGCTCTGCTCCATCCGTTGCGCGGTGTGTATTACCCCTGTCGAATTGAAAAAAGTGCTGTCTGTCGATCTCGGCGCCCTGACGCGGATGCTGGACAGGCTGGCCTGTAAAGGCTGGATAGAAAGGCTTCCGAATCCACATGACAAGCGAGGCGTGCTGGTGAAACTCACCGAGCATGGCGCGGCAATTTGCGAGCAGTGTCATCAATTAGTAGGGCAAGACCTGCACCAGGAACTAACAAAAAACTTAACGGCGGATGAAGTGACCACGCTTGAGCATTTGCTTAAGAAAATCCTGCCGTAAACAGAAAGAGGTATGACGATGTCCAGACGCAATACTGACACAATCACTATTCATAGCATTTTGGACTGGATCGAAAATAACCTTGAATCGCCGCTCTCGCTGGAAAAGGTGTCAGAGCGTTCAGGTTACTCCAAATGGCACCTGCAACGGATGTTTAAAAAAGAAACCGGTCATTCACTGGGTCAATACATCCGTAGCCGTAAAATGACTGAAATAGCGCAAAAATTAAAAGAGAGTAACGAGCCGATCCTTTATCTGGCGGAGCGTTACGGTTTTGAGTCCCAGCAAACGCTGACCCGGACATTCAAAAACTATTTTGATGTTCCGCCGCATAAATACCGTATGACGAATATGCACGGCGAATCACGCTATTTGCTGCCACTCAATCAATGTAATTGCTAATCGCCAGTTAACGACGTAACCGAGGAAATCATGAAACTTCTGTCTTATGCGATGCTGGCCCTGCTGTATGTTGTTTCGGGCCAGAGCATGGCGGAACAGACCGCGCAGCCTGCCACACAAAACAGTCGTGATGCGATGATTATGCCGCCTGCGCACGATCGGTCCCCGTTCGATTTTAATCATATGGGTGCAGGCAGCGACAAATCCGACGAATTAGGTGTGCCTTATTACAATATGCGCAACCTGTAATTTTTTTGCCCCGTCACTGCGGGGCTTTTTTTACCCTCTCGCCTGCGCAGTCTTACGCAACCGAAAGCCAAACACATTGATGTACAATCCTGCCATGATCAGCAGCGCACCGAGCAGTTGTAATCCGGTAAGCGTTTCATCCAGCAGCACGGCTGCACTCGCCAGTCCAACAACCGGCACCAACAGCGACAACGGCGCGACACGCCAGGTTTCATAACGCCCGAGTAAAGATCCCCAGATGCCATAACCCACAATGGTCGCCACAAACGCCAGATAAACCAGTGACAGAATGGTGGTCATATCTATCGTCACCAGACTTTGGATAATTTGCGTTGGGCCATCGAGAAGTATTGAGGCGAGGAAGAATGGGACAACAGGAATCAACGCACTCCATACCACCAACGACATCACCGCCGGGCGTGACGTATGCTGCATGATTTTTTTATTAAAGATATTACCGCTGGCCCAGCTTAGCGCCGCCGCCAGCGTCAGCATAAAACCGAGCATGCCAACATGCTGTCCGTTCAGACTGGCCTCAATCAGCACCAGCACGCCAAATATGGCCAGCGCAATTCCTACCCGTTGTTTACCTTGCAGACGTTCACCAAAGGCGAATGCCCCCAGAATGATGGTGAAAAACGCCTGAGCCTGTAATACCAAAGAAGCTAACCCGGCAGGCATACCGAATTTGATGGCGCTAAAGAGAAACGCAAACTGCCCAAAACTGATGGTCAGCCCATAGCCGAGCAGCAGTGAAAGCGGAATTTTCGGCCGGGCAACGAAGAAAATCGCCGGAAATGCCACCAGTAAAAAACGCAACCCTGCCAGCATTAAGGGTGGCATATTGTGTAGACCCACTTTGATGACGACAAAGTTCAGCCCCCAAACCACAACGACCAGTAACGCTAATAACCCGTCTTTACGCGACATACCACCGCCCCTGCGAATATTAAATTTTTGTAAACAAATTAAAGTAACGGAAATCGTTGTGCCGTAACAGATCATTAATTCAGGTAGGCCACACAGGGCATTTTCGGACAACTTATTGAGTGTACATCACACTTTTAGCATGCTATTTGTTTCTGATATCTAAAAAAAACATAACAACATGCATTGTCGGGCAGGAAAATGAATATCTCTCTGAGAAGGTCCACTCTCGCGTTACTCGCGTCATCATTGTTATTAACGATTGGGCGTGGCGCCACGCTGCCCTTTATGACGATCTACCTCAGCCGACAGTACAATCTGAGCGTCGACCTGATCGGTTATGCGATGACGGTCGCACTGACCATTGGCGTCGTGTTCAGCCTTGGCTTTGGTATTCTGGCCGACAAGTTTGATAAAAAACGCTATATGCTGCTGGCTATCTGCGGCTTTGCCTCTGGCTTTATTGCTATTCCACTGGTGCATAACGTAGTGGTAGTGGTTTTGCTCTTTGCCCTGATCAACTGCGCCTACTCCGTCTTCGCCACGGTGCTGAAAGCCTGGTTTGCCGATAATCTCTCGGCGACCAACAAAACTAAAATTTTCTCGCTTAACTATACCGTGCTGAACATCGGCTGGACCGTAGGCCCACCGCTGGGTACGCTCCTGGTGATGCAAAGCATTAACCTGCCGTTCTGGCTCGCTGCTGCATGTTCAGCACTCCCTCTGGTGTTTATCCAGACCTGGGTAAAACGTTCACCAGCAGCATCAGAAGGTCTGAACGCCGCAGTTTGGTCCCCCTCGGTACTGCTGCGCGACAGAGCATTATTCTGGTTTACGCTGTCAGCATTTTTGGCGTCATTCGTTGGTGGTGCCTTCGCGTCCTGTATTTCGCAATACGTTATGGTGGTTGCAGACGGCGATTTTGCCGAGAAAGTGGTGGCAGTCGTCCTGCCTGTTAACGCCGCCATTGTGGTATCACTGCAATATGCCCTCGGGCGCAGGCTCACCGCCACCAATATTCGCCCGCTAATGACTGTGGGCACGCTGTTCTTTGTGGTCGGTCTGGTTGGCTTTATCTTCTCCGGCAACAACCTGGTGTTATGGGGCATTTCTGCGGCCTTTTTCACTATCGGTGAGGTCATTTACGCGCCGGGTGAATACATGCTCATCGACAACATCGCGCCTGCAGGAATGAAAGCCAGCTATTTTTCTGCCCAGTCGTTAGGCTGGTTGGGCGCAGCGGTAAACCCATTAGTCAGCGGCGTCATTTTAACCACATTGCCGCCGTGGTCGCTGTTTGTGGCGCTGATGGTGGCGATCGTTCTTGCCTGGGCGCTAATGATAAAAGGCATGCGCGCCAAACCCTGGGGCCAGACGGCGGTCTGCTAATGATGATCGCGACAGAGCCAAAGCCGCTCTGTCGCGAATCTCAAATGGCGACCAGCCCTCGAACGCCTTCGGATTCCATATTTTTACCGTCACCGCTTTGAATAATGCTGCCTCGCGACATGAGTAAGTATTTGTCGGCCAGTTGCTGCGCAAAATCATAGAACTGCTCTACCAGCAAAATGGCCATGTCACCCCGGTGCGCCAGTTGAGAAATCACCTGCCCAATTTCTTTAATCACCGACGGCTGGATCCCCTCCGTGGGCTCATCGAGGATCAACAACTGCGGGCGACTGGCCAGTGCTCGTCCAATCGCCAGTTGCTGTTGTTGCCCGCCGGACAAATCTCCGCCCCGCCGATGTTTCATCTCCTGTAGCACTGGAAAGAGCGCATAGATATCATCCGGCACTCGTCTGGCCTCCTGTGCTGAAAAACGGGAAAGGCCGAGCAGCAGGTTCTCTTCTACCGTCAGTCGCGGGAAAATATCGCGACCCTGTGGTACATACGCCACACCGGCCCTGACCCGCTGATGCGGCTTCCAGTGAGTGACATTTTTCTCCTGCCAGAGCACACTCCCGCTGCGGGCAGGAATAAGCCCCATCAGGCACTTCAGAAGCGTCGTTTTCCCCACGCCGTTACGCCCCAGCAGACATGTCACCTCGCCGATACGCGCCTCAAAGTTCACACCTCGCAGAATATGGCTGCCACCATAGTATTGATTCAGTTCTTTCACCTGCAGCATCTGTGCTCCTTAACGCCCGAGATAAACATCAATAACCTGCTCATTGGCCTGCACTTCGCGCAGACTTCCCTGAGCCAGAACGCGTCCCTGGTGTAAGACCGTGACGCGATCGGCAATGGTTTCGACAAATCCCATATCGTGCTCAACAACCATCAGCGAGTGCTTCCCGGCAAGCTTACGAAACAGTTCCGCAGTGTATTCCGTCTCCGCATCCGTCATGCCCGCCGCGGGTTCATCCAGCAGCAGTAAATGCGGCTCCTGTACCAACAGCATGCCAATTTCGAGAAACTGTTTTTGCCCGTGAGAAAGTAGCCCGGCGCGGCGGGCCCGCTCGTTGCCCAGCCGCAACAGCGCCAGTATTTCATCTATACGATCCCGTTGTTCGCCGGTGAGGCGCGCCCGTAAAGAACCCCAGACAGATTTATCGCTTTTCAGCGCCAGCTCCAGATTCTCCTCTACCGTTAACGCTTCAAATACCGTGGGTTTCTGAAACTTCCGCCCAATTCCCTGACGTGCAATAGCGATGGGATCCAGCGTTGTTAAATCGGTCGACTGATCGTATATCGCCCGACCACTTTGCGGCCTGGTTTTGCCGGTAATAACATCCATTAGCGTCGTTTTTCCGGCACCGTTGGGACCAATGATGCAACGCAGCTCCCCAACGCCAATATTGAGCGTGAGATCCGTTAACGCCTGGAAGCCATCGAAGTTAACGTTGATTTTTTCCAACTGGAGCACCGGGTCCGTTTGGTTGCGAAACCGATCGCCTGGCATCTGGCGAGTAAAAAGCCCTTCATCTGGCTGCATTATTTGTCTCCCTTGCGAAACAGACCCATCACACCACGAGGTAAAAACAGCGTAACGCCAATAAAGATCAGGCCAAGAAACAGTTGCCAGTATTCCGGCATAATGACGGTAAACAGGCTTTTAGCGCCGTTCACCAGTACGGCGCCAAATACCGGGCCAATCAGGGTTCCACGCCCGCCGAGGGCAACCCAAATCGCCGCTTCTATCGAGTTGGTCGGCGACATTTCGCTGGGGTTAATGATTCCCACCTGCGGAACATACAACGCCCCCGCCAGGCCACACAGCACGGCGGAAAGCGTCCACACCAGCAGCTTGAAACCTTTCGGATCGTAACCACAGAACATCAGACGGTTCTCGGCGTCGCGCACGGCGGTGAGAATTCGACCAAACTTACTGCGGGCCAGCGCCAGTCCCAGCCATATTGCCAGCACCAGCAGCATGACCGTCGCCAGAAACAGCGCGATACGGGTTGAGGTCGCGGTCACCGGAAATCCCAGAATGGTGGTAAAGCCGGTAAAACCGTTATTTCCCCCAAAGCCGGTTTCGTTGCGGAAAAACAGTAACATTCCGGCGAAAGTCAGGGCCTGGGTCATGATGGAGAAATAAACCCCTTTGATTTTTGAACGGAAGGCAAACCAGCCAAATACCAGCGCCAGCAGGCCCGGCACCAGCACAACCAACAACATCGCCCAGATAAAATGTTGCGTTCCCCACCAAAACCAGGGCAGCTCGGTCCACGACAGAAACGACATAAAGGCCGGTAATCCTTCGCCGGAAGCCTGGCGCATCAGGTACATTCCCATCGCATATCCCCCCAGCGCAAAGAAAATACCGTGGCCCAGCGAGAGCATTCCCGCATAGCCCCACACCAGATCCAGCGCCACCGCCACAATGGCATAGCAGAGAATTTTCCCGGCCAGAGTCAATGTCCACACCGATATGGCCAGCGGATGATCCGCAGGTAACAGCGCCAGAAACGGCAGAATAATCAGCGCCAGCAGTAACCCCAGCCCCAGGATGCGTGTCGCGCGCGGCGCTTTACGCGCCAGCGTTAATGTCATTGGCATCGTCATCAGTCAATAACCCTCCCTTTCAACGCGAACAGCCCCTGAGGACGTTTCTGAATAAACAAAATAATCAACACCAGAATCATAATCTTACCGAGAACCGCTCCCACCTGAGGCTCAAGAATTTTGTTGAAGATCCCAAGCCCAAACGCAGCGGCTACACTCCCCGCGAGTTGTCCCACGCCGCCCAGCACCACCACCAGAAACGAATCAATAATGTAGCTTTGCCCCAGCTCCGGTCCTACGTTGCCTAACTGCGAGAGCGCTACGCCCCCCAGTCCGGCAATCCCTGAACCAAGACCAAAGGCCAGCATATCCACTCGTCCGGTAGGTACGCCGCAGCAGGCCGCCATATTGCGATTTTGCGTCACCGCACGTACGCGCAGTCCGAGACGGGTTTTATTCAACAACAGCCAGGTGAAGAACAGGACCAGAATGGCAAAGCCAAGCACCACAATTCGGTTCCACGGCAAAATCAGATTGGCATAAACCTGAATGCCCCCGGAAAGCCATTCCGGATTAGCGACTTCAAGGTTTTGCGCGCCGAAGGACATACGCACCAACTGGATAAGCATCAGGCTGATCCCCCACGTTGCCAGCAGGGTTTCGAGCGGACGCCCGTATAAATGGCGGATCACTCCGCGCTCGAGTAGCATTCCAACCCCAGCGGTAAACAAAAAGGCGACCGGAAGCGCAATAACCGGATACCAGGCCAACCATTGCGGGAAAAACTGGCCCATCAGCTGTTGCACCATCCAGGTACCGTAAGCGCCGAGCATTAACATCTCACCATGCGCCATATTAATGACGCCAAGTAAGCCGTAGGTTATCGCCAGACCCAATGCCGCCAGCAGCAAAATGGAGCCCAGCGACAATCCCATAAATGCCTGTCCAAGAAGATCGCCAACCTTCATGCGATGCGCGATGGCATTCAGGCTTTCGTCAGCGGCAGCACGAACGCGGGCATCAGGTTCATGTTCAGCATGGGTGAATGGCTGCAGGCGCGCCTGGGTTTCAGGATCGTTCGACGCCCCTAGCAGTTCGATTGCCTGACGTCTGATCTCAGGCGAGATGCTGGTCAGTTGCAGGTTTGCCAGTGCAATAGCCAGTAAGGATTTCACGTCAGCATCGGGCTCCTGGGCCAGTCGTTGCTGCAAAAACGGCAGCATCCCCGGCTGGGCTTCACGCTGTAATGTACGCGCTGCCCCGCCTCTTTGCGTGACACTGTCACTTAAGAGCTGGTGGACGGCCAAGGTTCCGGCAACCAGATTACGCAGGCGGTTAGTCAGGCGGATTTTTTTTAGCTCGCCGTTCGGACCTGCCGCCATTCCTAGTGGTTGTACGTGCGAGCCGTTCATGATGAACGCGTTTTTCGCGTTATCTGTCAGCAGGTTCTCATCACTCAGCGCTTTGAGCACCGGCAAGCGTTGAACGTCGGGTTTTACCGACCATTGTTCTAGCAAGGCGGCCTGCTGAGTCCGGTTGGCGGCGGTAAAGGTATCGGCATCTGCGGCCTGCGCTATCCACGGCAAAAGCCACGTCAGCAACAACACACCACGAATAAAGCGCATGGCTTTCATGAGCATTCTCCAAAGCGTTGCCCTCCCGCAGGAGGGCGTAAGATCAGTTGCTGGCGGTTTTAACGGGCTGTTCAGATTTTTTATCATTACCGGCGATATACGGACTCCACGGCTGGGCGCGAACCGGCGCTTCGGTTTGCCACACCACGTTAAACTGGCCGTTACCTTCAATCTCGCCAATCATGACGGGTTTATGCAGGTGATGGTTGGTCGCATCCATGGTCAGGGTAAATCCTGATGGTGCCGCGAATGATTGTCCTGCCATAGCCGCCCGGACTTTATCCACATCGGTAGTTCCGGCTTTTTCTACTGCCTGCGCCCACATATGCAGGCCAACATAAGTGGCTTCCATAGGGTCGTTGGTCACCACCGAATCAGCATTCGGCAGCTTATGTGCTTTGGCATACGCCCGGTAATCCGCGACGAACTTCTTGTTGGCCGCATTATCTACGGACTCAAAGTAGTTCCACGCAGCCAGGTTGCCCACCAGCGGTTTAGTATCGATACCGCGCAACTCCTCCTCACCCACAGAGAATGCCACCACCGGAACATCCGTGGCTTTCAGGCCCTGGTTCGCTAACTCTTTATAGAATGGAACGTTAGAATCCCCGTTGATGGTCGATACCACCGCCGTTTTTCCTCCTGCGGCGAATTTTTTAATACTGGCAACAATGGTCTGGTAATCGCTGTGTCCGAATGGGGTATACACCTCTTCGATGTCTTTATCGGCCACGCCTTTCGAATGCAAAAAGGCGCGTAAAATTTTGTTAGTCGTACGCGGATAGACATAGTCCGTACCCAGCAGGTAGAAGCGCTTAGCGCTGCCGCCGTCCTCACTCATCAGATACTCAACCGCCGGGATCGCCTGCTGGTTAGGCGCAGCGCCGGTATAGAAGACGTTAGGCGACATCTCCTCACCTTCATATTGCACCGGGTAAAACAGCAGACCGTTCAATTCTTCAAATACCGGTAAAACCGATTTACGCGAAACCGATGTCCAGCAGCCGAAAACCGCCGCTACCTTGTCCTGACTCAGTAACTGACGTGCTTTTTCAGCAAATAACGGCCAGTTCGAAGCCGGGTCAACCACCACCGGTTCCAGCTTTTTGCCCAATACACCGCCCTGCGCATTGATTTCATTAATAGTCATCAACGCCACATCTTTCAGCGGCGTTTCGGAAATAGCCATGGTGCCGGATAACGAATGCATGATGCCAACCTTAATAGTGTCGGCCGCCTGAACGCTAAAACTCATTCCCATTGCGACAACAGAGGCGGAAAGCGCAAAAGCTTTTAAAAATGTACGACGCTGCATAGTTTCACTCCTGAAATTAGTCTTGTTGAAAGCTCCGGTGCAGCCGGGCAGACAAAACGGTGCAAATTAAGGGTATTCAGAAGTGATAAGGCAAAAACGATGCCAGATATTAAAACATCATATAAAATCAATGAATTAGAATTTTAGGCACAAAAAGCAGTATTAATTTTTGCCGCCAGAAGGATTAATCGCGTGAAACATTGAACCACAATGAGACAACTCTGCATTATAAACGTGCAACAATCTGTGTCTGTCACACACGGTCATAACGGCGTGCCCCGGTATAAAAACATGGTTATTTGTTCGCAGATAACCGTGCCTTGTCACTATTATTTATTTTTCCCGACGTAATCACGTCAAAATTTTACTTTTCCGCCGAAATAATCACACAGTTCAGCCTTTGTTTAAGATTGAATTGCTACTATAGTCATAAGCGAGGTGAACTTAAGGTAAGAGAGGAAACTCACAAATAAAGGAGCATTTACTATGCTGGGTAATATGAATATTTTTATGGCTGTTCTGGGAATTATTTTATTTTCCGGTTTCCTGGCCGCGTATTTTAGCCACAGATGGGATGATTGATGAACGGAGATAGTCCTGAACCGACCCGGCCCCTTGCTGCGTAGCTGCACAAGGGGCCATTTTTTTACCTGAATTCCCCTTCCCGGCACCTTTTCCCTGATGTACAGATAAAAAAAAACCGCCGGATAAACCAGCGGTAAATGCTTGCATGGATAGATTTGTGTTTTGCTTTTATACGCTACCTGGCAATTACCTGCGAAGATAACGGATAGTTGGCTAATCTATCATCGACAACCCCAATGAACGTTAAACGAAACGTAACTACCTTCTATAAGACATGTTGGCCGCTAATGAGATTCTTGCAAACCGTACAGTAATCCATGTTATCGCAATGGTTATAAAATGAGCTATTTATTGCTTCATAGTGTATGGTAAGCACCCCATCACAAGGACAATCAATATGTCGATACTCAAAGATATTAAGATGCGTACTTTACGACCAGTGAAAAGTACCTGTCCTCACTGCTGCCGCCAGTCAATGCACAGCCTGTCGAGAATAAAAAACAACATAACGTTAGTCTGCCCCAACTGCGGCAATACCTACCTTCCTTCCCAAAGCAAACCAGTCAAGTAACGTAAGAACAGGAAAACAATGCCGACCTTTCACCAGCAGCACTCCCTACCCGAGCGTCTCTATGAGATGCAAGGCATCAATACCCAACAACGATTCATTTTGCTGAAGAAAAAATCCAGCTAACAACCGGGCACCACGCCCGGTTCAATTTTCTGGCTGACCTGTCTTAAGCGCTCAAGCCACGATGTTCCAGCATGGGTTCCATGCGCGGTTCACGCCCGCTCCACTGGCGATAAAGTTCAGTTAAATCAGTGCTGTTTCCGCGGGACAAAATTGCTTCGCGGAATTTCTGTCCGTTTTCACGGGTTAATCCGCCCTGCTCTACGAACCACTGATAGCCGTCATCGGCCAGCATTTGCGTCCACAGATAGGCATAATAACCTGCGGCATAACCGCCACCGAAGATATGGGCAAAATAACTACTGCGATAACGCGGCGGCACGGCCTTGAGATCCAAACCTTCCGCCGCCAGCGCCTGCTGTTCAAATTGATCGACCGGATGAGATGACTCGCTCAACTCCAGAGAGTGCCAGCGCATATCCAGCAATGCAGCGCTGAGCAGTTCGGTCATGTCGTAACCTTTGTTAAACAGACTGGCCCGCTGCATTTTATCCCGCAATGCCTGCGGCATTTGCTCCCCGGTATCAACATGTCGGGCAAAACGGGCAAAGACCTGAGGATGGCTCGCCCAGTGTTCGTTGATCTGTGAAGGAAACTCGACAAAATCACGCGGAGTGTTGGTCCCAGAAAGCGTGGCATAACGCTGAGTGGCGAACAGACCGTGCAATGTATGTCCAAATTCATGAAATAGCGTAATAACATCATCCCACAGCAGCAATGCAGGCTGATCCTGTGCTGGTTTTTGATAATTACAGACGTTGTAAATAACCGGTCTGGTTTCGTTAAGCAGCGATTGCTCGACAAAATTGCCCATCCAGGCTCCGCCGCTTTTTGATTCCCGGGCAAAGAAATCACCGTAAAATAGCGCCAACCCTACGCCATCATGATCGAATATTTCCCATACCCGAACATCCGGGTGATAAACCGGAATATCGAATCGTTCAACGAATTTGATGCCAAAGAGTTGATTGGCCGTCCAGAAAACGCCCTCGTTCAGCACCGAATCAAGGGCAAAGTAAGGTTTGAGCTGTGCCTCATCAAGGTCATATTTCTCACGACGGACCTGCTCGGCATAAAACGACCAGTCCCAGGCCTCGGCGCTAAACGACTCGTGTTCTTGAAAGATAACGTTCTGGATTTCAGCCTGCTCATCCAACGCCCGCGCCCGCGCGGCTGGAACAATAGATCGCATAAATGTCAGTGCCGCTTCCGGTGTTTTTGCCATCTGGTCGGCAATTTTCCAGGCTGCGTAATTGGCAAAACCAAGCAGTTGCGCCTGCTGCATCCGGATTGCTACCAGTCGCTGAATAATAGCTCGCGTGTCGTTGCCATCATCATTTTCAGCCCGCGTCCATGCGCGGGTGAACAGTTTTTCGCGGGTCTGACGATCGCGTAAAACCGCAAGCGCCGGTTGCTGTGTTGTGTTTAATAGCGGGATAACCCAACGCGCTTCAAGCCCTTTCGCCCTTGCAGCTTCGGCGGCAACGGCAATTTCTTCTGTGCTCAGCCCCTCCAGATGCCGGATATCATCCACCACCATAGCACCTGACGTGTTTGCTGCCAGCAACCGTTGATTGAACTGGCTGGTCAGCGTGGCTGACTCCGTATTGAGCGCTTTAAGTTTGGCTTTATCGGTCTCGTTCAGACGGGCGCCGGCCAGTACAAAACGCTGATACACAACCTCCAGCAGACGTATTGATTCGCTATCCAGACTTAACGTACCACGCCGTTGCCAGACGGCTTCGACACGGGCGAAAAGCGCGCCATTGAGATAAATATCATTGGCAAGGTTCGCCAGCTCTGCGGAAAACTCTTCGTCAATGCGCTGTAGTTCATCGTTGGTGTGCGCCGCCGTCATCGCGAAGAAAACGCTGGTCACACGCGTGAGCAGCCCCCCGCTTTGTTCAAGCGCCAACAACGTATTAGCAAAATCAGGAACCTGTGAGTTTTGCACAATAGCGTCGATCTCGGCGCGTTTTTGCCGCACGCCTTCATCAAACGCTGGACGATAATGCTGCACGTCGATCTGATCAAACTGCGGTGCCTGATACGGCAATGTGCTGTGGTGTAAAAATGGATTCGTTAACGACATCTTTCACTCCTGAAAACGATTTGTTTACCAGAGTAGACTTCCCGGGAATCGACCGCAATCGCGTTAAGCAGGAATAGCTCTGAACGGAAATGACGTGCTATGGTAGTACTACATAAAAAGCGTTGAGGAACAGTGAGATGATCGTTTTAGTAACCGGAGCAACCGCAGGTTTTGGTGAGTGCATTACGCGTCGTTTTATTGAGAATGGGCATAAAGTTATTGCCACCGGACGCCGCCAGGAGCGCCTGCAGGAACTCAAAGATGAGCTGGGTGACCGCCTCTATACCGCGCAACTGGACGTACGTAATCGTGCATCAATTGAAGAGATGCTGAACGCCTTACCCGCTGAATGGCGCGATATTGATGTTCTGGTCAACAACGCGGGTCTGGCGCTGGGCCTTGAGCCAGCCCACAAGGCCAGCGTTGAAGACTGGGAAAATATGATCGACACCAACAACAAAGGCCTGGTTTATATGACCCGAGCCGTTCTGCCAGGCATGGTTGAGCGCAACCGCGGTCATATTATCAATATCGGTTCTACCGCGGGAAGTTGGCCATACGCTGGCGGGAACGTCTACGGTGCGACCAAAGCGTTTGTTCGCCAGTTTAGCCTGAATTTACGTACTGACTTACACGGCACTGCGATTCGCGTTACCGACATTGAACCGGGTCTGGTTGGCGGTACGGAATTCTCTAACGTACGTTTCAAAGGCGATGACGCCAAAGCTGAAAAAGCCTACGAAAACACCACCGCCCTGACCCCGCAAGATGTTACAGAAGCGGTATGGTGGGTGGCGTCCTTACCCGCTCATGTCAACATTAACACCCTTGAAATGATGCCTGTCACACAGTCTTTTGCCGGACTGAGTATTCATCGGAGCTAATTTCTCTGCCCGGCCTTGCGCCGGGTATAGATAGCCTGAAATAAGTGATAAGATCTCCGGGTTAACTCTCTAAAAAGTAAGAATGAATGACCGTAGAAACGCAGCTCAACCCTACACAACCGGTAAATCAACAGATTTACCGTATTCTTCGTCGTGATATCGTGCACTGTCTGATTGCACCCGGTACGCCGCTGTCGGAGAAAGAGGTTTCCGTACGCTTTAATGTGTCACGCCAGCCGGTACGAGAAGCATTCATCAAACTGGCAGAGAACGGTCTGATTCAGATCCGCCCGCAGCGTGGCAGCTACGTAAACAAAATTTCGCTGTCGCAGGTGCAAAACGGCTGTTTTGTTCGCCAGGCAATTGAATGTGCCGTGGTCCGCCGCGCCGCATCACTGATCACCGACAAACAGTGCTATCAGCTCGAACAAAATCTGCATCAGCAGCGCATCGCGATTGATCGAAAACAAATCAATGATTTCTTCCAGCTTGATGACGAATTTCATCAGAAACTGGCTTTAATCGCTGAGTGCCAGCTCGCCTGGGACACCGTTGAGAATATTAAGGCCACGATTGACCGCGTTCGCTATATGAGCCTGGATCATATCTCTCCGCCTGAAATGCTGCTGCGTCAGCATCACGATATTTTTACCGCACTTGAGAAACATGATGGCGATGCCGTTGAGCGCGCAATGATGCTGCATCTCCAGGAAATTGGTGAGTCCGTTCAGGTAATCCGTCAGGAAAATAGCGACTGGTTCAGCGAAGATTAATATTACGCTCACCTCACACCGAGGTGAGTTTCTCCTGCCTTCCCCTCTCCCGCACATCTGCATAAAAAAAGCTGTGATTTTGATCGAAAACAAAAAAAATCATTAACGAGAAGCGTATTTATATTGCGCCCGTTACGTGGGACTAGAGCCCACGGGCTTTGACGGTAAGTTGGAAAGGAGAAAACACCATGAAAACATACGATCGTAACCGTAACGCAATCACCACTGGCAGCCGCGTCATGATTAGCGACACCGGACTTACAGGCCGCATTACAGCGATAGATACCGATGGCCTGACCGCTGAGCAAATTCGCCGCGGGAAAACAGTGGAAATCGAAGGGTGTGAAGGTAAATATGCCCCCCTCGAGCTGATTCGTTTGGGCATGAACTAATTGGTGTGAATGCCAGAAAACAATGCGCCATCTGGCCCGTTTATAGCCAGATGGCGACTTAAATGATGTTCTCGTTACTTCAGTTTTGCAGCATACTTCGCAACGGTTGCCTTCGCCCCTTCAGCCAGTAAAGCAAGATAGGCTTGTGTGACCTGGTTCTTGAACAATTCTACCTGCGGCAGTTCACGACCAAAAATAGCATCGATCGCCAGCAGCGCCTGGACACGATCTTCGCCCTCGTTACTGCTATGCACCGCTTTCTGGATCACCGGTAACAGCGGATCGCTGATTTCAATCGCCTGGCCCTGATCATCCACACCGCCGACGTAACGCATCCAGCCAGCCACGCCCAGCGCCAGCAGTTCAAAATGGCTACCGTGCACAATGTGCCAGCGAACGGAGTCCAGCATACGCTGCGGCAGTTTTTGACTGCCGTCCATCGCGATCTGCCAGGTGCGATGACGCAGTGCCGGGTTGCTGTAGCGCTCAATTAACAGATCGGCATAGTGCGGAAGATCCACACCTTTCACTTTTAACGTGGGCGCTTGTTCCTGCAACATCAGCGCGCGCGCGGCGAGGCGATAATTTTCATCGCCCATGCAATCGTTAATGTGCTGATATCCCGCCAGATACCCCAGATAAGCAAGGAAAGAGTGGCTGCCGTTGAGCATACGCAGTTTCATCTCTTCAAACGGAATGACATCAGCAACCAGCTCCGCTCCCGCCTTCTCCCATTCAGGGCGGCCAGCGACAAAGTTATCTTCAATAACCCACTGACGGAACGGTTCACATGCTACGCCTGCCGGGTCGCGTACGCCGGTAATGTGTTCAATTTTGTCCAGCGTATCCTGGGTAACAGCAGGGACAATGCGGTCAACCATTGTCGACGGGAATGTGACATGTTGTTCGATCCACGCAGCCAGTTCCGCATCCACCGCCCGGGCATACGCGGTGACAACATTGCGCATCACATGACCGTTTTCTGGCATGTTGTCGCAGGACATCACGGTAAAAGCGGCTAAACCCGCAGCTTTGCGGCGTGCAAGCGCCTCAACCACAACGCCTGGCGCAGTTTTTGGCTGTTTTGGATTTTGTAGATCGGCGGCAATCATCGGGTTGTCTAACATCAATTGACCGGTCGCCGGAGAATGGCAATACCCTTTCTCGGTAATGGTCAGGGAAACAATCGCAACCTGCGGTTCACTCATCGCAGCCAGTACGCTTTCCAGACCATCAACCTGCGCATGCAGCGCATTTTTCACCACGCCCACGACTCTTGCAGTCCATGCATCCGCAGACATTTCTGCAACGGTATACAGGTTATCTTGCTGTTTCAGATCGGCAATCTGCTGCTCGCCGCCAATCAGGTTCACTTCGCAATAGCCCCAGTCACTGCCGTGATCTGCAGCGAGAATGTCAGCGTAAACCCCCTGATGTGCGCGGTGAAATGCGCCAAACCCCAGATGAACAATACGCGGGACCAGTTTTGTACGATCGTAGTCGGGAAGTGCAGCCTTTGCCGTTAAGAGCTTGTTTTGCATGGTATGACCTACTTATCAATGAAATCAGGATTGATTCAGAGTAACGCCTATATGGTTGTATGTTTTGATTTGCATTAAGCTTTTAATGATTGGTATGACATCACTTAAAGCTGTGTACCATAAAAGGTAAATTTGGCGGCATATTGCCGCCAAAGGATATTAATGTTTCTGCCACTGCTGGTATTCACGTTTAAGCCTTTGCGGTGCAGTTTCCGGCATCATCAGCAAACCAATAACTGAGATGACGCCAAGTACAATCACATAGGTTGCGAGTCCATAATAATGTCCACCAGTTACTTGCAGAATTTTTACTGCTACTAAACCAAGAATCCCACTACCAATTAGCGATCCCAACTGCCAAATTAATGCTATTCCGCTACAGCGAATATGAGTCGGGAAAAGCTCTGGGAAATAAGATGCCTGAGGTGCATAACACATACTATGCCCAACGCTCAGTACTAGGATCATTACTATTTGCGTAAGCCAAAAGCTATCCTGATTGATTGCAAGGAAGAAAGGAATAATCATAACGACCTGGAGCAATGCGCCGATAATATAAACTGGTTTACGCCCAATTTTGTCGCATAGCGAGCCCATCATCGGTATTGCAATTATTTCTATAATCACCGCAACAATCATTGTCTCCATCAAGATATTTGCATCGAGATTGTTTGCCTTACCGTATGCAAGGACAATCACTGTAAACATTGCAAATGTGCAAGCCTCAATCAGCTTCGCACATACTCCCTTAACGACAATTCCCGGAAAATCACGGATAACTTCAACTAATGGGCGTGATTCTTCTGCTTTTGTCTCCCTAATCTGAGCAAAGACTGGTGATTCGTCAATTTTTAAGCGGATAAATAACCCAACAATAACCAGCAACAGACTTAACAAGAACGGTATACGCCACCCGTAATCCATCATTGCCTCTGGAGAAAGAGTGGCATTTAACAACGCAAAGAGTGCTAACGGCAGAAGAAAACCAACTGGGGCACCGATTTGAACCCAACTCGAAAAAAATCCACGATGTTTGGGCTCAGAATATTCAGCAGTCATCAATACTGCACCGGCTTGTTCTCCTCCAACACCAAAGCCCTGTAATACACGAATAAATATAAGTAAAGCTGGAGCCCATACACCTATTTTTTCATATGTAGGTAACAACCCAATACAGAATGTCCCTAAGCCAACGATTAATATAGTAATAACCAGTGCTTTTTTGCGCCCGACCTTATCGCCAATATGCCCAAAGACAATTCCTCCTAATGGTCTAGCCAGGAAACCAACGGCATAGGTTGCAAAAGCAGCCAGCGTACTAATTAACGGATCGTCACTTGGGAAAAATAAATGACCAAAAAAGAGTACGGCTGCTGTCCCATATGCAAAGAAGTCATAGTATTCGGCAGCAGTACCAATTGCGGAGGCTGAAGCCACTCTGCGAATAATGGGTTTATTATCTACGTTATTTTTAATATCGACTGAACTAACCATAAGTTTTACCTTCTGTAGGGTATTGAGTTAATCAACATCTTTCGTACGTAAAATTTATATTTACCAGTTCCACAACGTGCCATCTTCCAGACGAGCAACAGGCAGATATGCAGGGTCATACGGATATTTCGCCGCCTGCTTTTCATCAAACTCGATCCCAAGACCTGGTTTGTCTCCAGGATGCATATAGCCGTTATCAAAGGTCCAGTTATGCGGGAACACTTCCAACATTTGCTCGGAATACCCCATATATTCCTGTACGCCGAAGTTCGGCACCCACAGATCAAAGTGCAACGCAGCGGCCATGCATACTGGGGACAGATCGGAAGGTCCATGCGAACCGGTACGTACCTGATACAGCGACGCAAAATCGGCAATTCGACGCATGCCAGTGATACCGCCCGCATGGGTGATGGTGGTGCGGATATAGTCGATCAATTGCTCTTCGATAAGCTGTTTGCAGTCCCAGATGCTGTTGAAAACTTCCCCTACCGCAATCGGCGTGACCGTATGCTGGCGGATCAGGCGGAAGCATTCCTGGTTTTCAGCCGGGGTTGGGTCTTCCATCCAGAACAGACGGTATTGCTCGATGCTTTTGCCGAAACGGGCCGCTTCAATTGGCGTCAGACGGTGGTGCATATCGTGCAGAAGATGTTCGTTGAAACCAAACTTGTCGCGCACGGCTTCAAACAGTGTTGGTGTGAAATCGAGGTACTTCTCCGTTGACCATAACTGCTCTTCTGGCCACTGCCCTTTGGTAGCGGGTTCGTAGGCCAGTCCTTTGCCTTTAGACATACCGTAAGTGGTTTTCATACCCGGCACGCCGCACTGCACGCGAATTGCTTTAAAGCCCATCTCTTTATGGCGCGCATAATCTTCGAGTACGTCATCAACGGTATGGCCTGTGGTGTGACAGTAAACCATAACGCCTTCACGAGATGCGCCGCCGAGCAGCTGGTACAACGGCATATTCGCCGCTTTCGCTTTGATGTCCCACAATGCCATATCCACCGCGGAAATCGCCGACATGGTGACCGGACCACGACGCCAGTACGCGCCTTTGTAGAAAAACTGCCAGATGTCCTCAATTCGGTGCGCATCGCGACCAATCAGCTGCGGACAAACATGATCTTTCAGATAGGACGCTACGGATAACTCGCGTCCGTTTAACGTCGCATCTCCCAGCCCAGTGATCCCATCGTCTGTCGTAATTTTCAACGTGACAAAATTACGCCCCGGACAGGTGACAAACACTTCAGCCCCAACAATCTTCATCTCTTATTCCTTGCATTTGTTCTTGTGATGCAGGAAATTTACCCAACTGAGCTACTACCATACAAGTATGAAGATCAAAAAAACGCTGATTGATCACAAAAAAGGCGCTATGCGCGCCCCCATCCCGCCACAATAATCAGCATGCCGCACAATGCCACCAGCGCGCCTGACCAGTCGTACAGGCTAAGTTTTACGCCGTCAACAATACGTAGCCAAAGCAACGCTGTCACCACGTAAACTCCACCATAGGCCGCGTACACACGCCCGCTTGCTGCCGGATGCAGCGTCAGTAACCAGACGAATAAGGCCAGTGACATCCCGGCGGGTATCAGCAGCCAGGCCGTAGCCCCTCGCTTAAGCCAGAGCCAGGGTAAAAAGCAGCCAATGATTTCGCATAACGCGGTGATGAAAAAAAGGAATGTGGTCTTAAGCATTGATGTTATTCAGTTACCTTCGGTTTAACCATGATACGACAGAATGTCGTTAGCGTATCCATCTCCGCTGAGTGGGTATGCCCGCAAGCCGGAATAGTGTAGAATTTAACCCTGTTTTATTGTTTTTCCCCTTTCCCATAAAAGGAATTCGCCATGAATATTACACTGACCAAACGCCTGTGCCTGACGGCTATGCTGACGCTGGCTGCGGCTGTGTACACCTCTTCCGCATTTGCTGAAACCAGTAAACTGATCATTGAATCCGGGGACAGTGCGCAAAGTCGTCAACAGGCAGCAATGGAAAAGGAACAATGGAACGATACGCGTCAGTTACGCCAGAAGGTCAACAAGCGTGCAGAGAAAGAGTGGGACAAAACCGACGCAGCTTTCGATAGCCGTGATAAATGCGAACAGAGCGCTAATATTAATGCGTACTGGGAGCACAACACCTTGCGCTGCCTCGACCGCCGCACTGGCCGCACCGTTGCCCCATAATGATTGCACTTTGAAAGATATTGAAAGGATACGATATGACTAGCGCCCTCAGTGTTAAGCTGCGCCCGCTGGAGCGTGAAGATTTACGATTTGTCCATCAGCTTGATAACAACGCCAGCGTAATGCGTTACTGGTTTGAAGAACCTTACGAAGCATTTGTTGAGCTGTCAGATCTGTATGACAAGCATATCCACGACCAAAGTGAACGTCGCTTTGTTGTGGAATGCGACGGTGAAAAAGCCGGACTGGTGGAGCTGGTTGAAATTAACCATGTGCACCGCCGGGCAGAATTCCAGATCATTATTTCGCCGGAGTATCAGGGCAAAGGTTTGGCTTCCCGGGCTGCTAAGCTGGCGATGGATTACGGCTTTACCGTACTTAACTTATATAAGCTGTATCTGATCGTTGATAAAGAGAACGAAAAAGCCATCCACATCTACCGTAAACTCGGGTTTATGGTCGAAGGCGAGCTGATTCATGAATTCTTTATCAACGGTCAATACCGCAACACTATCCGCATGTGTATCTTCCAGCAGCAGTATCTGGCAGAACATAAAACGTCAGGTCCCAACCTGCTGCAACCTACCGCTCAATAAAGACTGACTAATAGTAATCGATGGTGTTTTCAATCGAGTAATGGTGTTCAACTGCCGGCTTCACGCTCTCGTCAACGATAACAAGCTGGCAGTTGACCGGATTAGCATAGTCATCATACTTGCACGTTTGTTTTACATTACCTAACGGATGGTTATTGAGCAGACTTACCGCGGTGTAATCCAGCTTCTTTAACGGGTCAACCGACGGTTTGGCATCAACCTGCAAGGTATTGTCCTTATTGACGGTGGTTTTACCCAGCGGGTAGCCTTCCGCATCATAGCGATATTGCACCTTCATCTCTTTTCCCGTGGCGGAAACGACAAAACCGTTATCGTCGGTATCCCATACCACGCCCGCCGCAGGCAGTTCTGCTAACTGACATTTACCCTGTAAGCGGATCCGTTTTTCCAGCGTTTTGGCGTCCCGGTAATAGTTAGCATCCAGGACCAGCGCCATGCCGGTATTGCTTTCGATATCATGCAATTCAAGCGTATCGAAGCACCCTTCCTGTGAGAGCGTACCGACAACGCGCTTGGTGACTACACCTTTGTCATTAAGCAGCGTCTGGCTGAAATCTTTTACTGGCCCGCGAAGCGGATCGAAATCAAATTCATTGGAAAAACTGGCCATTTCCGGCGTAAAGGAATCCAGGCCTTTGGCGTTATCACACCCGACCAGCATGACGCACAGGAAACCTAATAAGATCTTTTTCTTCACATTTTTCACCGGGATAAGAAGATAATTCTCAATCATATTAGCAAATACAGTTATTTACACCAGAAATGCTAATCTTAGTCCAGGTCGATCATAAAGGAGCTGATGATGAAATACATAACAGGAATTGCCGCGCTCTTACTGGCCGTCGCGTCCCCGCAGGTTTTGGCGGCACCGGCGTCATGTGAACGCGTGAAAAGTGATATCGAACAGCGCATCATTAATAATGGCGTTGCTGAATCCAGCTTTACGCTGAACATTGTCCCCAACGATCAGGCCGATCAGCCTGATTCACTGGTCGTGGGACATTGTGCAAACGATACGCACAAAATTCTCTATACCCGAACCAACAGTGGCAATGCCCCAGCCAATAGCACCCCTGCCCAGGACGGGCACGCCGCCGAACCGCAATAAATCACGCCCTCCGTGCGCGGAGGGTCACTCCAGTTTGATATGCATTAAGATGACATACCCATAAGTGGGTAAACTCAAACCATTATTAGCATGCTATTAATTTCGTTATAGAAATTAATATATAGCGATAACTATAATGGGGTGAGTAATGTCAAAACTGAGCAATATGGAGGCATTAGCCGCAGGACGTTAGTGAAATCCTCGGCAATCGGTTCGCTGGCGCTTGCCGCGGGTGGGCTGTCGTTACCTTTCGGAATGCGCACTGCCGCCGCAGCGGTACAGCAGGCGATACAACCCGTTGAAGAAAAAGTGGTTTGGGGCGCTTGTTCCGTAAACTGCGGCAGCCGTTGTGCCCTGCAACTCCACGTCAAAGATAATGAAGTCCTTTGGGTGGAGTCCGATACGACCGGGGACGATATTTATGGTCAACACCAGGTTCGCGCCTGTTTGCGTGGGCGCTCAATCCGTCGACGGATCAATCATCCGGATCGCCTGAATTACCCCATGAAGCGCGTGGGCAAACGCGGTGAAGGTAAATTTGAGCGTATAACCTGGCAGGAAGCACTGGATACCATCAGTGCCAGTTTGAAAAATACCGTGCACAAATACGGTAACGAGGCCGTGTATATCAACTACACCTCTGGCATTGTAGGCGGCAACATTACTCGCTCCTCCCCTTATGCCTCGCTGGTCGCTCGCCTGATGAACTGCTATGGCGGATTCCTGAGTCATTACGGCACCTACAGTACCGCACAAATCGCGGCGGCAATGCCTTATACCTACGGTTCAAACGAAGGCAACAGCACCTCCGATATCGAAAACACGAAGCTGGTGGTGATGTTCGGCAATAATCCCGCCGAAACGCGTATGAGCGGAGGTGGAATCACTTACTTCCTGGAACAGGCCAGGGAGCGCTCTAATGCCCGGATGATCGTCATCGACCCGCGTTATACCGATACCGCAGCGGGTCGTGAAGATGAATGGATCCCTATTCGTCCAGGCACCGATGCCGCATTAGTAGCCGGAATCGCCTGGGTCCTGATTCACGAAGATCTCGTTGACCAGACGTTTCTGGATACATACTGCATCGGTTACGACGAGAAAACCCTGCCCGCCGACGCACCCGCTAATGGGCACTACAAAGCCTATATTTTGGGCAACGGTGATGACGGTATCGCTAAAACTCCCCAGTGGGCCTCACATGTTACCGGGATCCCAGCCGAGCGCATTATCAAACTGGCTCGGGAAATCGGCAGTACAAAACCCGCATATATTTGTCAGGGCTGGGGTCCGCAACGCCAGGCTAACGGCGAGCTGACCTCACGCGCAATCGCGATGCTGCCAATCCTGACTGGCAACGTTGGCATCAACGGCGGCAATAGCGGTGCACGAGAATCAACCTACACCATCACGATTGAGCGTATGCCGCTGCCAGAAAATCCCATTAAGACCCAGATATCCTGCTTTAGCTGGACCGACGCAATCGTCCGGGGCCCGGAAATGACCGCTACCCGCGATGGCGTACGTGGGAAAGATAAGCTCGACGTGCCGATTAAATTTATCTGGAACTACGCGGGCAACACCATCACCAATCAGCACTCAGATATCAATAAAACGCATGAGATCCTTCAGGACGACACGAAATGCGAAATGATTGTGGTCATCGAAAACTTCATGACCTCTTCGGCCAAATATGCCGATATTCTGTTGCCTGATTTAATGACCGTCGAACAGGAAGACATCATTCCTAACGATTATGCAGGCAACATGGGTTACCTCATTTTTATTCAACCCGCGACGTCGCCTAAGTTCGAGCGCAAACCGATCTACTGGATAATGAGTGAAGTCGCAAAACGTCTTGGCGATGATGTCTATCAACGGTTTACTGAAGGCCGTACCCAGGAGCAGTGGCTTCAGTATCTGTATGCAAAAATGCTGGCTAAAGACCCCGCGCTCCCGACTTATGACGAGCTGAAAAAAATGGGGATCTATAAACGCAAAGATCCTAACGGACACTTTGTCGCCTATAGAAAATTCCGCGAGGATCCACAGGCCAACCCGCTCAAAACACCGTCTGGCAAGATTGAAATTTACTCCAGCCGACTGGCGAAAATTGCCAGTACATGGGAACTGCAAAAGGACGAGGTAATCAGTCCGCTTCCCGTTTATGCATCCACGTTTGAAGGGTGGGATGACCCGAAACGCAGTTCATTCCCGCTGCAGATGTTTGGTTTCCACTACAAATCCCGCACCCACTCCAGCTACGGCAATATCGATGTTCTCCAGGCATCCTGTCGTCAGGAAGTATGGATCAATCCCATCGATGCCCAAAAACGGGGGATTGCAAATGGCGATATGGTGCGAGTCTTTAACGATCGCGGTGAACTGCGTATCCCGGCAAAAGTAACGCCACGAATTTTGCCCGGAGTAAGCGCAATGGGCCAGGGTGCATGGCACGATGCCGATATGGCTGGCGATAAGATTGACCATGGCGCCTGCGTCAATACGCTGACAACTCAGCGCCCGTCTCCGCTGGCAAAAGGCAACCCACAGCATACTAACCTGGTCGAGATCGAGAAGGCATAAGGACTAACCCATGACAACTCAGTATGGATTTTTTATTGATTCCAGCCGTTGCACGGGGTGTAAAACCTGCGAGCTGGCCTGCAAAGATTACAAGGATCTCACTCCCGACGTCAGTTTCCGGCGTATTTACGAATACGCTGGAGGCGACTGGCTGGAAGATAACGGCGTCTGGCAACAGAATGTCTTCGCCTACTACCTCTCCATTGCCTGTAATCACTGCGAAGATCCGGCCTGCACCAAGGTTTGCCCCAGCGGCGCTATGCATAAGCGTGAAGATGGTTTTGTGGTGGTGGATGAAGACATATGCATAGGCTGTCGCTACTGCCACATGGCCTGCCCGTACGGCGCACCGCAGTACAATGCCGCCAAAGGTCATATGACCAAGTGCGATGGCTGTCATGACCGCGTGGCCGACGGCAAAAAACCCATCTGCGTCGAGTCCTGTCCGCTGCGCGCGCTGGACTTTGGTCCAATTGATGAGCTGCGCAAAAAGCACGGTGAACTGGCGGCGGTCGCTCCGCTGCCAGGTGCGCACTTCACCAAACCGAGCATTGTGATCAAACCCAACGCCAATAGCCGCCCGACCGGGGATATCACGGGTTATCTGGCGAATCCGCAGGAGGTGTAACATGGGCAATGGATGGCATGAATGGCCGCTGGTCCTGTTTACGGTGCTGGGCCAGTGCGTGGCCGGGGCGCTGATAGTGAGTGGCTATGGCTGGCTGACCGCTAAAGACGAGGTGGCAAAACAACGTATCGTGCGCAGCATGTTTTTTCTGTGGCTGGTGATGGGCATCGCCTTTCTCGCCTCGGTAATGCACCTGGGTTCGCCACTGCGTGCCTTTAACTCGCTGAACAGAGTTGGCGCATCTGCGCTGAGTAACGAAATCGCCAGTGGTTCACTGTTTTTCGCCGTCGGTGGCCTGTGGTGGCTGGTGGCGTTTCTCGGTAAAATGCCCGCAGCGTTAGGTAAAATCTGGCTGCTGGTGGGCATGCTGCTGGGTCTGGTATTTGTGCTGGCGATGACCAGCGTCTACCAGATAGACACTGTCCCGACCTGGTATAACGGCTACACTACGGTGGCATTTTTTATGACGATGTTGCTGAGCGGACCGCTGTTTGCCGCCCTGCTGCTGCGTGCTGCGGGTGTTTCCTCTGGCACCGCCAGATTCGCCTACATAAGCGTTTTGGCCCTACTGGTGATCGTGGCGGTTATTGTTCTGCAGGGACTGTCGCTCGGCGGGATCCACAGTTCGGTGCAATCCGCCAGCGCGCTGGTTCCCGACTACGGAAGCTTGCAGGTCTGGCGCATCATTCTGCTGGCCGCCGGTCTGGGCTGCTGGATATGCCCGCTGATACGTCGTAAAGCACCGTCCGTCGGCGGCCTGGCGCTGGGCTTAGTGTTAGTCCTCGCCGGTGAAATCATTGGCCGCGGATTGTTTTACGGTTTACATATGACAGTCGGAATGGCTGTTGCAGGTTAACTTTCGGGTGCGGGGCAACCCGCACTGTTCAGGATTGTTTGCATGACCCATTTTTCGCAAGGTGACAACTTTTCTACCGCGGCGCGCGTTCTCGGCGCACTGTTTTACTATGCGCCAGATAGCGCGGAAGCCTCTGCATTAGTCAGCGCGTTAAGAGCCGATGGCTGGCAGGCGCAGTGGCCGCTCGATCAGGCAATGCTTTTCCCGCTGGCAGCACGCCTACAAGCCGAGGTCGATGAGCCTCTCCCGCAGGCCTGGCAACGCCTGTTTGTCGGTCCATATGCGCTACCCTCTCCGCCCTGGGGATCCGTCTGGCTGGATCGTGAAAACGTGTTGTTTGGCGACTCTACGCTGGCACTCCGTCAGTGGATGCGGGACAACGGCATCCAGTTTGCCATGCAGCAAAATGAGCCAGAAGATCACTTTGGTGCACTGCTGTTGCTGACGGCCTGGCTTGCTGAAAATGAACGCCACACCGAGTGCGAACAGCTGCTGGCCTGGCATCTGTTCCCGTGGTCATCCCGCTTCCTTGATGTGTTTATCGAAAAAGCTGATCATCCGTTTTACCAGGCGCTGGGGGAGCTGGCCCGTCTGACGCTGGCGCAATGGCAGTCGCAGTTACTGATCCCGATAGCCGATAAGCCACTTTTCCGTTAGTTTCATCACAGGCAGGATGTGTCCTGCCTGTGTAGCATCCTGTTGCGCACGCTGAGCTTTTGCTTCTGTTGCCAAATAGCCGCAAAATAAAGCGTCTGAAATTTCCTGTCTGGCCACTCATGCATCATTTACATGCTTATCCTGACCTGCGCGCCATGTTCCGCCGCCTGCTGATTGCTGCGCTGATTGGTATCCTTGCTGCGTTGGCCGTCGCAGGATTTCGCCACGCCATGCTCCTTCTTGAATGGTTGTTCCTGAGCAATGACACAGGGAGTCTGGTCAACGCGGCAACAAACCTTTCCCCTGTAAGACGCATGCTGACACCTGCGTTAGGAGGGCTGGCGGCGGGTTTGCTGCTTTGGGGATGGCAAACGTTCAACCGGTTAGGCCCGCAGGCTCCCACTGATTACATGGAAGCCTTGCAAACTAACGGACAATTTGACGTCAGTGCAAGCCTGGTGAAATCGCTGGCCTCGTTACTGGTCGTCTCCAGCGGGAGTGCCATCGGGCGCGAAGGTGCCATGATTTTACTGGCAGCGCTGGCAGCCTCCAGCTTTGCTCAACGCTTCACCCCGCGCACAGAATGGAAGTTATGGATTGCCTGCGGAGCCGCTGCGGGTATGGCCGGAGCGTATCATGCCCCACTGGCGGGCAGTCTATTTATTGCTGAAGTGTTGTTTGGCACGCTGATCCTCGCGTCACTGGGACCGGTGGTGGTATCCGCCGTCGTCGCCTTGCTCACCACCAATATGCTGAGCGCCAGCAATGCGCTGCTGTATGCCGTGCACTTCACACGGGAACTGCATGCGCTGGAATACGTCATGATCATCAGCACCGGTCTGGCTGCCGGCGTTTGCGGACCGCTATTCATGTGGTTGATGACCGCCAGCCATAATGGGTTTTTGCGCTTAAAACTCTCGCCCCCGTGGCAACTGGCGCTCGGCGGGCTGATCGTTGGCCTGCTGTCATTGCTCACGCCTGCGGTCTGGGGTAACGGCTACAGCGTGGTGCAGTCATATTTACTCTCCCCACCGCTGCTGGCCGTGGTGAGCGGGATCTTCATCTGCAAATTACTGGCGGTGCTTGCCAGCAGTGGTTCCGGTGCGCCTGGCGGTGTGTTTACGCCAACGCTGTTTGTCGGTCTTTCGGTGGGTATGCTGCTGGGACGAGTGTGGGGATTATGGCTTCCGGGTCCGGATGAGATTGCCATTCTGCTGGGATTAACGGGGATGGCCACGCTGCTGGCAGCTACCACGCATGCGCCAATAATGTCGACACTGATGGTTTGTGAAATGACCGGGGAGTATCGTCTGCTCCCCGGATTGCTGATTGCCTGTGTGGTGGCGTCTGTACTGTCGCGAACGTTACGCCAGGACTCTATCTACCGACAACACGCTGCCGAGCATTGACAGACGGATGTACTGAGACAGCTCGCGTTGCTCTGCGCGAGGCAGATAAGGCAGTTCACCGATCAGCGGTGCGGGTAATTTTTTGCCCAGCACATCAATGATTTCCGCATAATGTGCCAGCCCCGGGTTGATTCGGTTCGCAACCCAGCCAATCAAAGGCAGTCCGTCGCTGGCAATCGCCTGCGCGGTGAGGATGGCATGATTAATACAGCCTTCCTGGATACCCACTACCATTAGCACCGGCAGTTGTTCCTGCACCACCCATTCAGATAACGGACGCAGATCGTTCATCAGGCTCCGCCAGCCTCCGGTGCCTTCCACGACAACGTGATCCACTTTTTCGCTGAGGCTTGCGAGGCCGTTGGATAACAGGGTGTAATTGACCGGACCACTATGCGCTACGCTGCTTTCATCCTCACTCAACGCAATCGGGTTGACCGCCTCGTAGGGCAGTTCGATAGTAGACACGCTTTGCAGCACCAGCGCATCTTTGTTGCGCAGACCTTCAGGTGTCTCTTTGCTTCCTTTAGCCACGGGTTTGTAGCCCGCAACGCTTTTACCCCCTGACGCTAACGCTTGTAGTAATGCGCGGGAAACCACGGTCTTCCCAACAGAAGTGTCTGTACCTGTAATAAAGAAACGCTTCAGCATCACTAACTCCACCGTTATGCTTTGAAAATATAAGTCAGGAAAATAATACAGTGGAGAAAGTCTAAGGTATGACGACAAGAATCGGCTTGAGATAGCGCAATTTTTCGTACAACAGTTAAAAAATGTTAACCCTGTAATAGACGAATCAACAAAGAACCGTTATACATCGCGTCCTTCACGAGCGCCGCCCCTGCCATCGTCCCTTGATTGGTGAACTGCGTACTTTCGACGACAATATGCTGACTGTAGGCCGGGAGCGCTTGTTGACGAATGCTGTCAGCAATAGTGGGAAACAAAATATCCGCCGCTTTACTGAGCGGAGAACCAATCAATATCTTTTGCGGGTTGAACAAATTCACCATGATGGCCAGAATGCGTCCGACATGGGTCCCGACGCCGCTAATGATATCTTTCGCCAATAAATCCCCCTGCATCGCCGCCAGACACAGCGCGTCTACCGTTAACGGTTGCCCGTGTAGAGAAGAACTCATTGACTGCTTCAAGCGTACCTGTGCCAGTTCGAGCACGCTGTCGACGCTGGCGATCGTTTCCAGGCAACCATGGTTGCCGCAATAGCAGCGTTTGCCGTAGGGGTCCACCTGGGTATGACCAATTTCCACCAGGCTACTGCTGCCGGCATGCAGTAGATGACCGTCGGTGATTACCCCTGCCCCCACGTTATGATCGATCACTACCTGAATGACGTCGCGCGCGCCGCGCGATGCGCCAAAAAGCGCCTCGGCCATAGTCCAGGCGCTGATATCATGCTGAATATAGACCGGCACGCCGGTATGATTTTCAAGCGCTTCACCCAGCGGCATCTCTTTGACATCGTCGTAGAATGGCATGCGATGAACGATACCGTTTTCAGTATCAATAATGCCGGGTAAGGTAATGGCGATGGAGGTTAAGCGCTCCAGCTTTTGCTGGTGGCGGATGAAAAACTGATCGACCTGGGTAATAACGCGTTCCAGCAATGGTGTTTCACTGACCAGCGCCATTTCAAGACAATCTTCAACCACCAGTTTGCTGCTCAGATCGCGCAGCGCCAGAAAGATCTCGCCGCGACTGATACGAATGGATAAATAGTGCCAGGCTTCCGTTTCCACAACCAGCCCAACGGCCGGACGTCCACGGCTGCCCGCTTCCTTGATTTCCAACTCTTGCACCAGGTGCGCTTCGAGCATTTCGCGGACAATTTTAGTAATACTGGCAGGCGCCAATTGTGCCAGGCGAGAGAGATCAATACGCGATACCGGACCCAGCTGATCAATCAGGCGATAAACCGCGCCCGCATTGGTCTGCTTAATTTGATCGATATGCCCAGGCTGACTATCAGCAACCACCACTTACTCCCTTTATTTTCGCGCTCCGAAATAATCTGCGGGCTATGGTGAAGCACTTCAATGGCTTCCGTCAACTTTTTACTTAGCCTTGTGATTTACTGCACATTTTCGCCCATTTTTAAACTAAATTAATCGCCTGAACGGCCGCCAGCAGTTGCTCGCGAAAGCGTTGCGCGGCGTGACTTTGCTCATGATGTTTTGGCCACACTAGCCACATTTCCGAAACGGCATCTTCTTCCGCTATCGGGATCCAACACATTTCATACAATTGCACCCGTTTAAAGGAAGCGGGAAGAATGGAAACGCCTAATCCTGCGGCCACCAGCCCGATGATAGTCATCGCCTCACCAACCTCCTGAGTGATAGTCGGCTTCAGTCCATAGCGATGCATGAGGCCAAGAATATCGTCATACAACCCCGTCCCCACATGCGGATCAAAAAAGACAAATGGCTCATTGGCCAACTCCGCCAATGTGACCACGGGCTTTTGCGCCAACGGATGCGCGCGCGGGATCATCGCCATCAGCGGCTCATGCAGAATGATTTCACGCTCCAGCGTTTCCGGAAGCTGCGTGTTGCGCAGAAGTCCCAAATCCAGCGTTCCTTCATTGAGCGGGGCAATTTGCTCGCGCGTGTTCATTTCACGGGTTTGCATATGTACAGCGGGGTAGCTCTGGCGAAAGAGGGATAACGTATCTGAAACCGCTTTGATAAACGGTGCCGATGACGTAAAGCCGATACGCAATTCCCCCGCTTCTCCCAGATGCAGACGCTCAGCCCTGGCAGCGGCCTCATTAACCAGCCCCAGGATCTGCCGACTGTCTGCCAGAAACTGCTTTCCGGCAGAGGTCAGCGCCACGCTGCGGTTAGTGCGCGCCAGAAGTCGGGCGCCGACCTGCTGCTCGAGGATCTGGATTTGCTGGCTCAGCGGCGGTTGCGAAATATTCAGCCGTGCCGCCGCCCGGCCAAAATGCAATTCTTCGGCAACCGCTACAAAGTAACGTAAATGACGCAGCTCGATATTCATATTTTTAATATATCATTTGAGATTATTAATATATTAGACAGAATAATGCAATTTTCATACTCTTAAAGCTAGTCATGTAGAGGTAATTGATTGAGCAAGGATTTCAAGTGAGCCGTACAACCACTGTCGATACCGCGCCGACAAGCGATGTTGATGAACAGAGAGTTACCCCGCCGGATAGTTTTATCAAACGCGGAACATCCCCATTTATGCGCGTCACGCTGGCGCTGTTTTCGGCCGGACTGGCGACATTTGCTCTCCTCTATTGCGTGCAACCCATACTGCCAGTGCTCTCGCACGAGTTTGGGGTCTCTCCCGCCAGCAGCAGTATTTCGCTTTCCATCTCAACGGCGATGCTCGCGATCGGTTTACTGTTTACCGGTCCACTTTCCGATGCGATAGGCCGCAAGCCGGTGATGGTTACCGCCCTGCTGCTCGCGTCCTGTTGTACGTTGCTTTCGACGATGATGACCAGCTGGCACGGTATTTTAATCATGCGTGCGCTGATAGGTCTTTCGCTCAGCGGCGTGGCGGCAGTGGGAATGACCTATCTGAGCGAGGAAATACATCCCAGCTTCGTCGCCTTCTCAATGGGCTTATATATCAGCGGTAACTCGATTGGTGGTATGAGTGGCCGTTTGATAAGCGGCGTGTTTACCGACTTTTTTAACTGGCGTATCGCGCTGGCGGCGATCGGTTGTTTTGCCCTCGCCTCCGCGCTGATGTTCTGGAAAATCTTGCCGGAATCTCGTCATTTCAGACCCACATCGCTGCGACCGAAAACGCTGTTTATCAACTTTCGTTTGCACTGGCGCGACAGAGGCTTGCCGCTGCTGTTTGCGGAAGGTTTTTTACTGATGGGGTCGTTTGTCACGCTGTTTAATTACATCGGCTACCGTCTGATGCTCTCGCCGTGGGAACTCAGCCAGGCGGTTGTCGGTCTGTTGTCCGTAGCCTATCTGACCGGGACCTGGAGCTCACCGAAAGCGGGGTCGATGACCACCCGCTATGGACGTGGTCCGGTAATGCTCTTTTCAACCGGCGTGATGCTGATTGGACTGTTGATGACCCTGTTCACGTCGCTGTGGCTGATCTTCGCCGGGATGCTGCTCTTTTCAGCCGGGTTCTTTGCCGCGCACTCCGTGGCAAGCAGTTGGATTGGACCACGGGCAAAACGCGCTAAAGGCCAGGCATCTTCCCTGTATCTGTTCAGCTATTATCTGGGTTCCAGTATTGCCGGTACGCTGGGTGGCGTATTCTGGCACAGCTACGGCTGGAACGGCGTGGGCGGATTTATCGCCCTGATGCTGGTGCTGGCGTTGCTGGTCGGTGCACGTCTGCACCATCGTCTGCACGTATAATCCACGTTGCCCGGGTTCCGGGCATCGCCTTCATCAACCATGCTGTAACGTCTGAGCCCCCATTTGCAGGGCAATAACCGTCCCGTTCATCGCTATATGCAGCATAACCGGCATCAGCAGGCCGTTGCTTTTCAGTCTGGCGATGATCAAAACCTGCGACACAAGAAACAGCATCAGCAACGTGCGCAGATCCACATACTGCGTATGCATGATGGCAAAAATGACCGATACCACCACCGACGACAGCCAGGTTTTATTATTGAACCAATACTGGAATGCGTTGAATAAACAGCCCCTGAAAACAATCTCTTCATACACTGGCGCAATAAATATCAGGGTCAGAGTAGATAACCACAGCGCGTAGCTGTTTAGGGATATCTGGCTGGTCACCCACGCTTCGGTTTGTCTGAGGCCCAGAAACCATGGCAGGATAAGCTGAATAAACAGCAGCGCCACGAACAAAATGGCAAACCACCTGGCGTTGAAAATTCCCTTTCCCAGCCCCTCTCTTTTTCTGAAGAAGAAGTAATACAGCGGGACCAGCACAACAAATTCCAGCGCAAACAGCAGCGGAAAAAGTAGCCCTTTGGCAAGCAGAACCTGGCTGGCGGGGAAAAACAACGGAATAAACGTGAGGCCAAACATCAGCAAAAACATGGTAAAACAGCCAGCAACCGCTTTGGTCCTGACGATATACAGGTTGTCGGCATCCTGTGACATACGATCTCCTTGCGCTTATCAAAGATAACTTGATGAATTATCAATATATGATAAAAATTCTCATTATCACTGACAACCTACCAACTTTTACGCAATGCCCACGGTTTACAACGTGTATAGCGTTATAGACTCTTTTCAGCGGAACATTCTCATCAGCTACTCAGTGGAGAATCCGCCAGCGGCAACGAAAAACGGAAACAGGCCCCTGCCGTTGAATTAATCAGGCGGATATCTCCCCCATGCAGTTCGAGCATTCTGCGCACGATCAGTAAGCCCAGACCACCACGCTCAGCCCGCTGCTCACGGGGTAGTAACGCCGTCGGGCGCTGAAATAATACTTCGCGAACAGCCTCTTCGACGCCAGGCCCGCTGTCCTGCACTTCTGCTAACAAGCGGTCTTCATCACGCCAGACTTTTAGCCACACTTCGCCCCCGTCAGGCGTATGACGGATAGCGTTATCCAGCAAATTCGTGACGATTCTTTCCATCATCGATAAATCGGCATTCACCAGCGGTAACGGACCAATTACGTCAAGGTGCAACTGCAAATGACGCGTGGCAACGGGTAGATCAAATTTCTGCGCCACATCCTGGATCAGCTCGCCAATAGCAAAACGTTCACGCTGTGGTTTTATGCCGCCATGCTCAAGTCTCGCCAGCTCAAAAAGCTGTTGTGACAGATGGCGAACCTTATGCCCCTGGCGCAGTGCAATACTAAGATAATGCCGGTTTTCCTCCGGCGTCATCGTATCGGCTTTCAGCGACAGCATTTCCAGATACCCCAGCAGTGAAGTGAGCGGCGTACGTAAATCGTGCGAAATATTGGCGATAAACTCTCTGCGCTGACGATCGCTGTCAGCTAATAAATCCCATTGGTGGGCAATTTTCTGTGCTAACTCAATAAATGCATTGTTCAGCAACGCAATTTCATTCGCCGGAGCTAAATCGGGCTTTTTCTGCGCTAGCTGTTTGATGACGCTAATGCTGTCCTGCTCCAGATTAACCACCTGACCGGTCAGCCTTTTCACCGGATTCGTCACCCATCTCCACACCAGGTACCCCGCGATTGCACCGGCTAATAAAACCAGTATTAACGTCCCGGTCACGGTGTTCCAAAGCGTTTTTTGCCAGGCGGTATTCGCCAGCATATTGAGATCTTCGCCCTGGAGAATAATGTACAAATAGCCATGCAGCTTGCCGTTAAATAAAACTGGCGCGGCGCTGAATACCTTTTGCTGGCTGCTGCGCGGATCATTGCCATAAACGGGCAGCTCGTCCGAATTAAGGAAAACCTGGATCGGCTGTACGCTAATGTTCTGGCGCTGAATATGCCCAGGCGGAGCGGCATCAGCAAGTATCTCGCCTGATGGTGAAACCAGATACAGCTCCACGCTAGGGTTGAGCGTCATCAGGTGATTAAACAGTCCTTTTAAGGTCTGCCGATTAACCTGCCCGCTGGCATCAATAAGCGACTCACTTTTGACAATTTTGCTTGCCAATTCCAGCGAGAGCCTTTGCACCATGGCGTCGCCATACTGTTTACTGCTGCGGATCTGGACAACGCTGACCGCAACCGCGCAAATCAACATAATAGCGGTAAAGACCAGGGTCAGACGCTGGCTCAGCGACAATCGATAAATCATGGTTGATGCTCCGCGTTAACCGCAGCAAGCTTATAGCCTCGTCCCCACACGGTAAGAATAATTTCCGGCTCCGCAGCATCTTTTTCAATTTTGGTGCGCAGGCGATTGATATGACTGTTCACCGTATGCTCATATCCTTCGTGCTGGTAGCCCCACACCTGGTCTAACAACGCCTGACGCGAAAAGACCTCCCCGGGATGGCGGGCGAAAAAATAGAGCAGATCGAATTCACGCGGCGTTAAATCGAGGGATTTACCCTGCAGGCGGACTTCCCGGGCTAATGGATCAATCTCCACACCATGGACGGTGATAATCCCCGCCTCCATACGCAGGTTCTGACTCATCGCCTCTTGACGGCGAAACAACGCCTTCACCCGGGCCATCAATTCCAGCACCGAGAAAGGTTTGGCTAAATAATCATCGGCGCCCATTTCCAGCCCCAGTACGCGGTGAGTTTCACTGGTGCGAGCGCTGATAATAATGACAGGTAGATAGAAACTCATTTGCCGAATGCGACGACAAATTTCCAGACCGTCCACGCCCGGCAGCATTAAATCGAGGATAACGGCATCCCAGACGTGCTTCTCCAGTAGCTCGACCGCTCGTGCCCCATCAGCCTCATGAATAATTTCGTACCCCTCATCCTTCAGGCTAAGTTGCAAAAGTGAGGCAATATCGCTGTCATCTTCCACCAAAAATATCTTTTTCGCGCCTGCCATCAGTGTCATCCCCCTCTCGTCATGCTGAAAGCTTACCTCAGGCAAGGGGCGGAAGTTATCACAAAATTTTTAACTTTTCGTGAGGATCCAGGGATACGCATGCGTCCAGTATGTCGTTATAGATAGGTCAGGCATCAACAGGGAAACGTCGATTTGTTTTCCTTAACATGAAAATAAAAAGGAAAAGTTATGCAGAAAAAACATCCACTTCGGGAAGCTGATGTTACCGCCGAGTCCGTTTTTTTTATGCAACGACGACAGATCCTCAAAGCTCTTGGGATAGGTGCGGCGGCGGCTTCGTTCTCTTCCCCGACACAGGCCGGTCTGCTGAATTGGTTTAAAGGCAACGATCGCCCGTCTGCACCAGCGGGCAAACCGCTCGAGTTCACAAAACCCGAGATCTGGCAAAACAATCTCCCCTTGACGCCGGAAGACAAGGTAACGGGCTACAACAATTTCTACGAATTTGGTCTGGATAAAGCCGACCCTGCCGCGAATGCCGGTAGCCTGAAAACCGATCCCTGGACGTTAACCATCAGCGGTGAAGTGAACAAACCTTTAACGTTGGATCATGATGCGCTGACGACTCGTTTTCCATTAGAAGAGCGTATTTACCGGATGCGTTGCGTTGAGGCGTGGTCGATGGTTGTACCGTGGGTCGGCTTTCCTTTGCATAAATTATTGGCGCTGGTTGAACCCACCAGCCACGCCAAATACGTCGCCTTTGAAACACGCTACGCGCCTGATGAAATGCCCGGCCAGAAAGATCGCTTCATTGGTGGCGGGTTGAAGTATCCCTATGTTGAAGGTTTACGTCTGGACGAGGCCATGCACCCGCTTACCCTTCTGACCGTGGGCGTGTATGGCAAAGCGTTGCCGCCGCAAAACGGGGCGCCAATACGCCTGACCGTACCCTGGAAGTACGGCTTCAAGGGCATTAAATCGATAGTCAGTATTAAGCTGACGCGTGAACAGCCGCCGACGACCTGGAATATGTCGGCACCTAACGAATACGGTTTTTACGCCAACGTAAATCCGCAAGTCGATCACCCCCGCTGGTCTCAGGCCACGGAACGTTTTATCGGTTCGGGTGGCATTCTCGATGTGCAGCGACAGCCCACTTTGCCTTTTAATGGTTATGCCGATGAGGTGGCTTCTTTATATCAGGGCATGGATCTACGGGAGTATTTTTAAGTGAGGTTAACCGCAAAACAGATAACCGGCCTGAAAGTACTGCTGCATCTCGCCGGTTTATTACCCCTGCTATGGCTCTTCTGGGCCGCACAGCATGGTGAGTTGGGGGCCGACCCGGGTAAAGATATCCAACACTTTACGGGCATCACCGCGCTGAAGTTTCTGCTTGTTACCCTGCTGGTGTCACCGCTTGCCCGCTACGCAAAGCAGCCGTTGTTGTATCGCACCCGTCGATTATTAGGGTTATGGTGTTTTGCATGGGCCACGCTGCATATGACCAGCTATGCGCTGCTGGAGTTGGGTATACAAAATCTGGGATTATTGGGACGTGAACTGGTTTCACGCCCATGGCTAACGTTGGGCATGACTGGTTGGATAATCTTATTCCTGCTGACGCTGACCTCCACGCAAGCCGCGCAGCGTAAAATGGGCAAACGCTGGCAAACGTTGCACAACTACGTCTACCTGGCGGCCGTTTTGCTTCCGCTGCATTATCTGTGGTCGGTAAAAGTGTTATCACCGCTCCCCATTATTTATGCCCTCTGTTTTCTCGTGCTACTGGCTTTTCGCTATAAAAAGCTGTTACGCAAAGTCGGGTACAAAGGTGTGTTTATGAAAAGTGAATGAATCACGGTAAACTTCTCATCACACCTACAACAGAACGAGAACAAAAAATGAGTAACAATGATAATTACCATCAGCTCACCCGCACGTTCCAGCGGCTCTCTCGCTTCTCCCACCTCTCGGCAATCGCCAGTTGGGACATGTTTACCATTATTTGAATTTTATACTTTTCAATACGTTAATCAATTTGGCGTATGAAAAGTGCATGAATCGTGCATGTAGCACCTAGATAATTTTACATTTTAAAACTATCAAATCCAGCTAGAAAATCAGTATGTACCCTTCTTGTTTGGATTCACAGAGTACTTCTTCAAAGCACTACCTGTACCAGCATTACCAAGCGCCTTTGTAGCTCCAGCATTAGCGGAGTCTGAGAAGGTGCTTTCACCATCTTTTACCGTAACGCTCTTGGAACAATTCAGACGGGCTTTTAACTGTTCGTTGGTAAGTTCACTTGAAGAACGGTTATAAAGTTCCTTACAAGCCAGCATAGGCGTATTTTTGCTACGGTCTGTTGTAGTGTTACCAATGCTCTTTTTAGAGGTTACACCATCATCTTTAGTAGTTGCTGTTTTACCAGTTGCTGCACTCACATCTGTAGTCCCTAGCACAGCTTTAAAATCCACACCTTGGAAGGTCATCTGTAAGCGTCGTCTGAGTACCGTCTGGTCCCGAATCCAGGATCCTGTAACTTAAGCACCCACTTATTTTGCAGGTGGACACCTCATGCGCGCTAAAGAAAGACTTCCCCGGAAACACTATTCCCCTGAATTCAAAATGGAACTGGTCAGGCTGGCTCTTGAAGAAGAAGGCAGTATTGCCGCACTGGCCCGGAAACATGACGTCAATGATAACCTGCTCTTTAAATGGATAAGGCTCTGGCAGCGTGAAGGGCGGGTCTGTCGGCCCCGAAAAAACTCATCGTCGCTTCCTGCCCTGATACCCGTGCAGCTTCAGGCGGGCTCTTCTCTCCCAACCTTCGAACTACCATCCTGCTCTCCTCCCGCTACCTGCCACATAAAATGTCGGGGAGGAGAAATAACACTGACTCATCCCTCTGCTGAACTCATGAGCACTGTCCTGCGCGAACTGATGCGGGGGCCGGTATGATAAATCTTCCCGCAGGCACAAAAATCTGGCTGGTTGCCGGTATCACCGATATGCGCAACGGCTTCAATGGCCTCGCCGCAAAGGTGCAGACCGCGCTGAAAGATGACCCGATGTCCGGCCACGTCTTCATCTTCCGGGGACGCAGCGGCAGTCAGGTAAAACTGCTCTGGTCCACCGGCGATGGTCTGTGCCTGCTGACAAAGCGACTGGAACGTGGTCGCTTCGCCTGGCCCTCAGCCCGCGATGGCAAAGTGTTCCTGACGCCGGCGCAACTGGCGATGCTGATGGAAGGTATCGACTGGCGACAGCCAAAGCGGTTACTGACATCCCTGACCATGTTGTAGCGCTCTTTATCCTGGTTGTCGCAGAATAAGCCTGGTAAAATACAGGCTTATGAACGATACCTCTTCTGACGACATCCTTCTGCTGAAACAGCGCCTGGCCGAACAGGAAGCGTTGATCCACGCCCTGCAGGAAAAGCTGAGCAACCGGGAACGCGAAATAGACCATCTGCAGGCGCAACTGGATAAGCTGCGCCGGATGAACTTCGGCAGTCGTTCCGAAAAGGTATCCCGCCGTATCGCGCAAATGGAAGCTGACCTGAACCTGCTGCAGCAGGAAAGCGATACGCTGACCGGCCGGGTGGATGACCCGGCAGTGCAGCGCCCGCTGCGTCAGACCCGCACCCGCAAACCGTTCCCTGAGTCACTCCCACGGGATGAGAAGCGGCTGCTGCCGACTGAGCCGTGTTGCCCGGAGTGCGGTGGTTCGCTGAGTTACCTGGGTGAGGATGCCGCCGAACAGCTGGAGCTGATGCGCAGCGCCTTCCGGGTTATCCGGACAGTCCGTGAAAAGCATGCCTGCCGTCGGTGCGATCGCATCGTTCAGGCCCCGGCTCCTTCGCGCCCCATCGAACGGGGGATCGCCGGACCGGGGCTGCTGGCCCGAGTGCTGACCTCAAAGTATGCAGAGCACACACCGCTGTATCGCCAGTCGGAGATCTATGCCCGCCAGGGTGTAGTGTTGAGTCGTTCTGTACTGTCGGGCTGGGTGGATGCGTGTTGTCGTCTGCTGGCACCGCTGGATGAAGCCCTTCAGCACTATGTCCTGACCGACGGCAAACTCCATGCTGACGATACGCCTGTCCCGGTGCTGTTGCCGGGCAATAAGAAGACGAAGACCGGGCGCTTATGGACGTACGTTCGAGACGACCGCAACGCCGGATCAGCGCTGGCCCCCGCAGTGTGGTTCGCTTACAGCCCGGACAGAAAAGGTATCCACCCTCAGACCCATCTTGCAGGCTTCAGTGGCGTACTGCAGGCTGATGCCTACGCCGGGTTCAACGAGCTCTACCGCGACGGCCATATAAAGGAAGCCGCGTGCTGGGCCCATGCCCGCCGAAAAATCCACGATGTTCACGTCCGTACCCCGTCAGCCCTGACGGAGGAGGCGCTGAAACGGATCGGCGAGCTGTATGCCATCGAGTCGGAGCTCAGAGGTAAAAGAGCAGAGGAACGGCAGGCAGTCCGGCACCAAAAAGTGCTGCCGCTGCTGGCGTCACTGGAGGGGTGGCTGCGGGAGAAACAGAAAACCCTCTCAAGGCACTCAGAACTGGCGAAGGCGTTCGGGTATGCGCTGAACCAGTGGCCGGCGCTGACCCGCTATGCAGAAGATGGCTGGGTGGAGGTGGATAATAACATTGCCGAAAACGCCCTACGACTGGTCAGTCTGGGGAGAAAAAACTGGCTGTTCTTCGGCTCGGATCATGGTGGTGAGCGCGGTGCGTCACTGTACAGTCTTATCGGGACGTGCAAATTAAACGGCGTGGATCCGGAACGCTATCTGCATCATGTACTTGATGTCATCGCCGACTGGCCTGTGAACCGGGTGGGTGCTCTGCTCCCGTGGCGGGTTACTCTGCCTGCCTGACCAGCTTCACTTCGTCAATACGGTTCTCACTGCACGCTTACGGTCATCTGAATACGAAGACCATTAGTAATAGTGTGTTCTTTAGATGCCTTAAACTGTGTAATAACAGCATCATCAATCTTGATTCCATCCTTACAGACAATGGTAATAATCTGTTTCTGGTCTCTCCAGGTCTCTACAGTTGAAATAAAGTTTTCTACAAGTTGCCCTTGTCGGGTTCTTAAAATAGAACCGCTTGAATCAACTACTACAACACCTGAAATAGTGATTGTTTTAGGTGCTCTTTGAACGTTATCTGTAATAGTCTGCCCAGACTGAATCGCCACGGATAATCTAGACACTTCCGAGCCGTTGATAATACTGTTTTTCATATTCTGTCGGTGACATCTGTTCGCTAGAACCATGCCGACGCTTACTGTTATAAAACATTTCGATGTAATCAAAAATATCACTGCGGGCTTCTTCTCGCGTTCCGTAGATCTTTTTCTTTATCCGTTCACGTTTCAACAACTGGAAAAAACTTTCTGCAACCGCATTATCATGGCAGTTACCGCGACGGCTCATGCTACCCTCCAGGCCGTGTGATTTCAGGAACGACTGCCACTCATGGCTTGTGTACTGACTGCCCTGATCCGAATGAACCAGCACCTGTTTTTCGGGATTACGCCGCCATACAGCCATCAGCAGTGCGTTCAGGACAATGTCCTTTGTCATCCGGGATTGCATGGACCAGCCGATAATTTTGCGTGAGAACAGATCAACAACAACGGCAAGATACAGCCAGCCTTCGTGGGTCCTGATGTAGGTTATGTCCGTTACCCAACGCTCATCCGGAGCATCCGGATTGAACTGTCGCTGGAGCCTGTTGGGCGACACGATACTGGCCTCGCCTTTACGTGCCCGCGGGCTCCGGTATCCGACCTGAGCCTTTATCCCGACACGTTTCATCAGTCGCCAGACCCGGTTCACTCCGCACTGTTGCCCGCTGTCCCGCAGATCCAGATGGATTTTGCGATAACCATAGACGCATCCCGATTCCAGCCAGAACTGTTTAATCTGTCCTGTCAGTCTCAGGTCTGCCTGATGGCGTTGTGAATGCGGCTGCTGAAGCCAGGCGTAAAAACCACTGGGATGAACATCCAGCACCCGACAGAGCAGGCGAACAGGCCAGCAACAGGAGTTGTCACGGATAAAGGCGTACCTCAGTCGGACAGCTTTGCGAAGTACGCCGCAGCTTTTTTTAATATGTCCCGTTCGTCGGTAACCCGTTTCAGCTCTTTCTGGAGACGGCGGATCTCGGCCTGAGCATCTGACTGTTCTTTATTAGTGGAAGAATCCGGACCGTACTTCTTTATCCAGGCATAAAGGCTGTGGGTGGTGATATCGAGACGTGTTGCAACGCTGGCAACAGAATAACCGCGATCAACAACCTGTTTGACTGCTTCAGTTTTAAACTCTTCGGGATAACGCTTACCGCTCATGGGCACCTCTCTTTAAGCCATCTTAAATGACTCTGAGGTGTCTGTTAAACCCGTGGCGATTCAACAAAGCATCATCAACCAAACGGTCACGATATGACTTAAGGGCGTTTCTTAAGCTCTCGAATGGAAGAGAAAGCTCTTTGAATCTTACATACTGAATGGTCAACTTTTGTGCTCTAAATTTTGCAATCTCTGGTATTCGAGTCCTAAGACTTACCGACAATGTTCGATTGTTAAGTTTTTTCCTCCAGAGGTAGCCATCTTTCTGAGAGTGGCTAAGATGGGTGCATGAAAAGTGCATGAATCGTGTATGAATCACGGTAAACTCCTTGAAACATACCCAACTAACGAGAAGAAGAACTATGCAGAAAAACCTTTCTTATCAGGCACTCACCCGCACGTTCCAGCGGCTCTCTCGCTTCTCCCACCTCTCGGCAATCGCCAGTTGGGACATGTTTACCATGATGCCATCTGGCGGCAGCAAAGCTCGCGGCGAAGCACTGGCCGAGCTGAGCGTGCTTGAGCACCAGTTGTTAACCGACCCGAAGGTGGCAACGTGGATCGCCGCAGCCCAACAGGAAGACCTTAACGATGTTGAGCAAGCCAACCTGCGCGAAATGTCGCGACTGCATCATCAGGCATCCTTACTACCTGAATCGTTGGTAGAAGCGAAATCACTCGCGGGTAGCCGCTGTGAGCATGCCTGGCGCAGCCAGCGACCAGCGAATGACTGGGAGGGATTTTCCGAAAACCTGAAAGAGGTCGTGAAGCACAGTCGTGAAGAAGCCCGGCTGCGTGCCGAAGCCACAGGCTGTTCGCCGTATGACGCGCTACTGGACATATTCGAACCAGGGATGACCAGTGCCCAATTGGATGTTCTGTTTGCAGACGTTAAAAGCTGGTTACCGGATCTGCTCAACAAGGTGGTGGTAAAGCAGTCTCAGCAGTCGCTCATCGCCCCGGTTGGTCCTTTCCCAACCGCAATCCAGCGAGAGTTGGGCCTTGAAACGATGGCGCAGTTGGGATTCGATTTTACGGCTGGTCGACTGGATATCAGTGCGCACCCCTTCTGTGGTGGCGTACCTGAAGATGTGCGTATCACCACCCGCTATGATGAAAACGAATTACTTAGCGCGCTGTTTGGCGTGATCCATGAAACCGGTCACGCCCGCTATGAGCAAAATCTGCCGCACAGTTGGTCAGGGCAACCTATCGCTCTGGCACGCTCAACCGCTATTCATGAGTCCCAGAGTCTGTTCTTTGAGATGCAACTGGGGCGCAGTAAAGCATTTCTGACGCGGTTAATTCCTGCTGTGACGCGCCACTTTGGCGATCAGGCTGCGTTTGAAGAAAGCAATTTCATCGCCTGGAACCAGCAGGTTAAACCCGGTTTTATCCGTGTTGATGCCGACGAGGTGAGCTATCCTGCTCACGTTATCCTGCGTTATGAAATCGAACGCGCGCTCATTAATGGCGATATTGAAGTGGATGATATCCCGGCATTGTGGAATGAGAAAATGCAGTCCTGGCTGGGGCTGTCAACCATCGGCAACTATCGTAACGGTTGTATGCAGGATATTCACTGGACCGACGGCGGCTTTGGCTACTTCCCTTCCTATACTTTAGGCGCCATGTATGCGGCGCAGTTATTCAGTGCCGCTAACCGCGCATTGCCTGATTTAGAGCAGTCTATTGCGCAAGGTGAGTTTGGTGCCCTGTTTGACTGGTTACGTCAGAATATCTGGCAGCATGGCAGCCGTTTCACCACTGAACAACTTATTACCCAGGCCACCGGAGAGCCGCTCAGCAGCCGTTATTTCCGCGCTCATCTGGAAGCCCGCTATTTGTAATCTCATACCGTGAGTCATTGTACATATCGTTACAAGCCGAAACCAATGACTCACGGAAGCCCTGTGATTACAGCGATATAGTTATTTCAACGGCCCCGCAGTGGGGTTGAATGAAAAAACCAAATCGAGGGTATGAGAATGAAAAAAGTATTAGCTCTGGTTGTTGCCGCTGCTATGGGTCTGTCTTCTGCTGCATTTGCTGCTGAAACAACTGCTACCACCGCTCCGGCTGCTGCTGCAACCACCAAAGTAGCTCCGGCAAAAACCACTCATCATAAAAAACAGCACAAAGCAGCGCCGCAGAAAGCGCAGGCAGCTAAGAAACACGCTAAAAAATCCGCCACAAAACCGGCTGTAGAACAGAAAGCGCCAGAGCAGAAAGCACAGGCAGCTAAAAAACACACCAAAAAAGCAGCGACCAAACCCGCTGCAGAACAAAAAGCACCAGAGCAGAAAGCTCAGGCAGCAAAAAAACACACCAAAAAAGCCGTAAAACACGACACCGCTAAACCCGCTGCTCAACCAGCTGCATAACACATTTGTAGTTACTATGGCGTCCCCCACGCCATAGCATACGGCGCTAAATCGACCTGATTTAGCGCCGCCTTTTGGAGGGTAAAATGGTGTCACATTATCGCTTTGAGTTCATTCTTATTACCCTGATAATTTGCGCCCTCATTGCCATGCATTTTTATCTTTCCTGAGTGTAGTTATCTGATTTTACTCCCACTTTCCCGCCGTCCCGTCTATAGTATTAACTGAGGGTTTGCTGTTAAAAATCATAATTCCCCACCAGAGTGTGATATGCATAAAACCATTGCTGTGTTACTGGGTTCAATTTGTTTACTTCCTGTCGTGGCGCATGCGGACCAGCCTGCAACGGCCAGCGCTGAAGCAGAAAACGTAAAAACGCTGTTTTTTGGTCATGACGATCGCATAAAAGTGACTGACCCAACGCAATCTCCTTGGGACGCTATCGGGCAACTGGAAACCGCCAGCGGTAACCTGTGTACTGCCACGCTCATTTCACCACGACTGGCACTGACTGCCGGACACTGCTTACTCACCCCCCCGAAAGGCAAGCCGGATAAAGCCGTGGCATTACGCTTCGTGTCGAAAAAGGGTGTCTGGCGCTACGAGATCCACGGCATTGAAGGACGGGTTGATCCCTCGCTCGGAAAACGTTTAAAAGCCGATGGCGATGGCTGGATTGTGCCGCCTTCCGCGGCCCCGTGGGATTTTGGTCTGGTGGTGCTGCGTTACCCACCTTCTGGCATCACACCGCTGCCATTATTTGAAGGTGATAAAGCGGCATTAACCGCGGCGCTGAAAACCGCAGATCGTAAAGTTACGCAGTCGGGTTACCCGGAAGATCATCTCGATGACTTGTACACGCATCAGGATTGCGTGGTGACCGGTTGGGCGCAGAATACCGTTTTGTCGCACCAGTGCGACACACTCCCGGGCGACAGCGGTTCACCATTGATGTTGAAGACAGATACTGGCTGGCAGTTGATTGGCGTACAAAGCTCCGCTCCGGCGGCGAAAGATCGCTGGCGGGCCGATAATCGCGCCATATCCGTGACCGGTTTTCGCGATAAGCTGGATGAGTTGGCGAAGGAATAACCTATGCTGCCCGTAGTAACGGGCAGCACTGAGATCAGGCAAGTTTAATCATCACCATTCCGGCAAGCAGCAGCGCCAAACCGATCCAGCCTTTTTGATTCAGGCGCTGACCAAACAATACCCAACCTGCCGCTAACGTCGCGGCAATCCCGAAGCCGCCCCACAAGGCGTAGGCAACAGAAAGGTCGATACCTTTTACCGCCTGGGACAGCGCGCTAAAGGCCGCTAACACGGCTACCAGCGACAGCACGCCATAAGTCTTGCGGCGAAACCCATCTGAAAATTTCAAAAAGACGTTAGCGACGATTTCGAGCACAATGGCTATGCCAAGCCATGCGCCGTGAACCCACTCAAACTGCTGCATGGCTCACCTCTCTGCCCGCCTTTGTCGGTTTTCGTGTACCGGATTTAATCAGCACAATACCTAACACCAGCGAGACCAGTCCAGCCACCTTCATCGTGGACAAGGTTTCGTCAAATAACAGCACGCTGAACAGCGTAATAAATAAAATACCGATACCTTCCCATAAGGCATAGGCCACACCAAGGGCAATTTTTTTAACGGCAAAACTGAGAAAAATATACGATAAGGCAATCATTACCAGCATTAAAATAAAGCCCGAATTACCATGGCCGACGCTTGCCCATTTCATTGACAGCGTACCAGTAATTTCAGCCGCGATGGCCAGACCTAATAATATCCAGTAAAACATAATGCTTCTCCTGCTTGAGAATATAGTCCTTTGGGCCTACTGCATGCAGTAAACCAAAAAATAAAATTAGTTAGCTCAGCGCACAGCGCCAGCTCAGGCAGAAGAAGGGACTAAAGCGCGTTGCGCCAGTGTTGCTCACCCGCAAGCAAGAAAGTGGAGGAGGTACGAAGAAGTGAAGGTAAACGCAAAAACATCCTGAACATATTGTCCATAATATTACAATTATCCGCAGTGTTGCTTCTCATCATCGCGGATGATAATTGTCCTCGGTAGTTAAACACAGATGATTTGTACCATAGCTTCAATGCGAACTCAAAGTCTTTTCACTTCTTTACCTGCCCCATTTGATTTTTGTTATAACGGCTCGACGCAAATCACATTATTATTCAGATTCAAAAATGAAAAATGCAGGAATACACATGGCGAAACCGATCATCACGCTTAACGGCCTAAAAATAGTCATTATGCTGGGCATGCTGGTTATCATCCTGAGCGGCATCCGCGTTGCCGCAGATATCATCGTCCCATTTATTCTGGCGTTATTTATTGCCGTCGTGCTTAACCCCGTGGTGCAGCGGATGGTCAAACTTCGCATACCGCGCGTAATAGCGGTATCATTGCTCATTGTTATTATTGTGATGCTAATGGTGTTGCTATTAGCGTATTTAGGTACATCCTTAAATGAGCTTGCGCGAACGCTGCCGCAGTATCGCTCTTCACTGGTTATCCCACTCAAAAACCTTGAGCCGTGGTTACAGCGCGCAGGGATCGGCGTTTCCGTGGATGAACTCGTCAAATATATCGACCCGAACGCGGCAATGACGCTGGTGACCAATTTACTGGCGCAGTTGTCTAATGCCATGTCATCGATATTTTTACTGCTGTTGACGGTGGTTTTTATGCTGCTGGAAGTACCGCAGTTACCCAACAAACTCAAACAAATGATGAGTCGTCCCATTGAGGGAATGGCGGCGATTCAACGCGCCATCGACAGCGTATCCCACTATCTGGTGCTCAAAACGGCGATCAGCATTGTGACCGGGCTGGTAGCCTGGGGCATGCTCGCCGCACTCGACGTGCGTTTCGCTTTTGTCTGGGGACTGCTGGCGTTTGCGCTCAACTATATTCCTAATATCGGTTCAGTGCTGGCCGCCATTCCCCCTATTGCTCAGGTGCTGGTATTTAGCGGCCTTTATGACGCCCTGGTGGTTTTCGCAGGTTATCTGGTCATTAACCTGGTGTTCGGGAATATCCTCGAACCGCGGATCATGGGACGTGGACTTGGGTTGTCTACACTGGTGGTGTTTCTGTCGTTAATCTTCTGGGGCTGGTTACTGGGGCCTGTCGGGATGCTGCTTTCTGTGCCGCTGACCATCATCGTGAAAATCGCGCTTGAGCAAACCAACGGTGGTCAAAGCATTGCAGTGTTGCTGAGCGATCTCAATAAAGAATGAATATACACGGCGTTTTACGGTGATTAGACGGCTAAAACCGTATGGGTTTATGAGTGGTAATCATGAATAGCGGAGTATTAAAAAAAAACGGCCTCCGCAGAGGCCGTCTTGGTTTGCGCTGACGATTACAGCGCTTTCAGGATCGCATCCACGCTGGCTTTGGCATCGCCAAACAGCATATGGGTGTTTTCTTTAAAGAACAGCGGGTTCTGCACGCCAGCATAGCCGGTGTTCATAGAGCGTTTGAACACGATAACGTTCTGCGCTTTCCATACTTCCAGCACCGGCATACCGGCGATTGGGCTACGCGGATCGTCCTGCGCCGCCGGGTTTACCGTATCGTTGGCGCCAATCACCAGCACGGTATCGGTATCGGCGAAATCATCATTGATTTCATCCATTTCCAGCACTATGTCATAGGGTACTTTGGCTTCCGCCAGCAGCACGTTCATATGACCTGGCAAGCGCCCTGCTACCGGGTGAATACCAAAGCGTACCTTGATGTCGCGGGCGCGCAGTTTCTCGGTGATTTCAGCAACCGGATATTGCGCCTGTGCCACGGCCATGCCATAGCCCGGGGTGATTATCACGGAGTGCGAGTTCTTCAGCATTTCTGCCGTGTCTTCCGCATTAATCTCACGATGCTCACCGACTTCTTCATCAGACCCCGTAGAAGAACCATCAGAACCAAAGCCACCGGCAATCACGCTGATAAACGAACGGTTCATCGCCTTACACATGATGTAAGACAGGATCGCACCGGAAGAACCGACCAGCGCACCGGTGACGATCAGCAGATCGTTGCTGAGCATAAAGCCCGCCGCCGCCGCCGCCCATCCTGAATAGGAGTTAAGCATTGAAACGACGACCGGCATATCCGCACCGCCGATGGACGCCACCAGATGCCAGCCAAAGGCTAACGCAATAATGGTCATCACCAGCAGCGCCAGAACCTGCAGACCCACGCTTTCGGTACGAACAAACACCACCAGCAGCAGGAAAGAAACAACCAGTGCCGCCAGGTTCATTTTGTGACGATTCGGCAGCATCAGCGGTTTAGAGGAGATCTTACCGCGCAGTTTGCCAAACGCCACCACGGAACCGGTAAAGGTCACCGCACCGATGAAGATACCAAGGAACACTTCCGTCAGGTGAATGTTCACCAGAATCGGTTCCAGGCCCGTGTCGTGATACAGGTAGCTGTTGAAACCCACCAGTACCGCCGCCAGACCGACGAAGCTGTGTAGAATCGCCACCAGCTCCGGCATCTCGGTCATCTCGACTTTCTTCGCCAGACGAATACCAATCGCGCCGCCGATGATCATCGCCACCAGGATCCACGCAACGTTGCCGGTCTCCGGGCCAAAAATCGTGGCAATCAGCGCAATCGCCATCCCGGCGATACCGTAGTTGTTACCCTGTTGAGAGGTTTCGTGTTTCGAAAGCCCCGCCAGGCTGAAAATAAACAGGATCGCGGCAACAATGTATGCAGCTGTAACTAATCCTCCAGACATATGTTACCCCTTAGTTTTTCCGGAACATTTTCAGCATGCGCTGAGTCACGGTGAAGCCACCGAAAATATTAATGCTGGCAATAAGCACCGCGATAAAGCTCAGGAAACTCACCCAGCCACCCTGGCCAATTTGCAATAACGCCCCGACAACGATGATCCCGGAGATAGCGTTTGTCACGGACATCAGCGGAGTGTGTAGCGCGTGCGACACATTCCAGACCACGTAGTAACCCACTACACAGGAAAGCGCGAACACCGTAAAGTGACCCAGGAACTCTTTCGGCGCGACATCAGCGAGCCAGCCAAACAGTATGACGACCAGCGCCATCAGCGCATATTTGCGCCACGGTGAGGTCGGTTTTTTCTCTTCTTTCGGTGCGGGCGCGGCTTTTGGCGCAGCCTGCGGCTGAGCAGAAACCTGGATCGGCGGCGCAGGCCAGGTGATTTCACCCTCGCGAACCACCGTAACGCCACGTACGACTACGTCGTCAAAATCGACGGTGATATTGCCGTCTTTCTCTTTGCACAACAGCTTGAGCAGGTTAACGAGGTTCGTGCCATAAAGCTGGGAAGACTGCGTCGGCAGTCGGCCTGGCAGATCGGTATAACCGATAACCTTCACCCCGTTCTCGGTGGTGGTCACCTGGTTGGGCACGGTATATTCGCAGTTACCGCCGTTTTGCGCGGCGAGATCGACAATCACGCTGCCCGCCTTCATCGAATCGACCATTTCACGGGTGATCAGTTTCGGTGCCGGTTTGCCCGGAATCAACGCGGTGGTAACGATAATATCAACGTCTTTCGCCTGTGCGGCGAAGAGCGCCATTTCGGCTTTGATGAACGCTTCGGACATCACCTTGGCGTAACCGTCGCCGCTGCCGGCCTCTTCTTTAAAGTCCAGTTCGAGGAACTCAGCGCCCATACTCTGAACTTGCTCTTTCACTTCCGGACGGGTGTCAAAAGCACGAACGATAGCGCCCAGGCTGTTTGCCGCACCGATAGCTGCCAGACCTGCCACACCCGCCCCAATCACCATGACCTTGGCAGGTGGAACCTTGCCCGCGGCGGTGATCTGGCCGGTGAAGAAGCGGCCAAATTCATGAGCGGCTTCAACAATGGCACGATACCCGGCGATATTCGCCATCGAGCTTAAGGCATCAAGCGACTGCGCGCGCGAAATACGCGGCACGGAGTCCATCGCCATAACCGTCACGTTGCGCTCTGCCAGCTTCTGCAACAGCTCAGGGTTTTGCGCGGGCCAAAGAAAACTCACCAGCGTCGTGCCCGGGTTGAGCAACGGGATTTCCGCCTCTTCCGGCGCGTTGACCTTCAGGATGATCTCTGACTGCCAGACGGCATTTCCGTCAACAATTTCTGCGCCTGCTTGTACAAACGCCTTATCGTCAAAACTTGCCAGTTGACCTGCACCGCTTTCAACCGCGACGCTGAAACCCAACTTAAGCAGCTGCTCAACCGTCTTCGGCGTAGCTGCGACACGGGTTTCATTGGTTAACCGTTCTCTTGGTATGCCAATTCGCATAATGTTCCCTTCCATCTGTATTTGTGATGATGGTTTATCAATGTTCGCACGAGGCATGCGCGCACTCTCGAAAGAGGTCAGTGTTACCCCAATAAAATAAAACAGTAACAAACTCTGTATAACCTACTGAAAATGACGCCTGTGATCTAGCGCCAAAAAACAGTATTTATTATGAAATTCGCGAAATAGAGATGAATCGAACCGCTGGCAGATAAAATACCCTAAAAATAGCCCACAAAGGCCGATAATTCGCTCAAGCGAAGCGGCAAAACATGATTACGTGCCTGCCAAAAACAATTGATTAACATTAAATTAACTTATGAAATTCAACTGCTTTATCAGTTTTGGTCGCCAAACGCCGAAATTTTCGACATATCACAAAATGTTATCTGTGTTGTTACGTCACGTGGCACGATGAGTGAAAATTGACGCAGACACTGACACAATTTAAATGCAATAATCAGCGACGTTTCTAGTCAATAACAATACCAGTACCTGGTTTGCGCAAGGCGAAGGATTATTTTTATGAAGCTTAAGAACACTCTCCTGGCGTCCGCACTTATTTCTGCGACTGCTTTTTCTGTAAATGCAGCGACAGAATTGACGCCGGAGCAAGCGGCTGCCCTGAAACCCTATGACCGCATTGTGGTTACCGGTCGTTTTAATGCTATCGGTGACGCGGTGACCGCCGTATCACGCCGTGCAGATAAAGACGGTGCAGCCTCCTTTTATGTTGTTGATACCTCAGATTTTGGCAGCGGCGGTAACTGGCGCGTTGTAGCCGACATCTATAAAGCCGATGCTGAAAAAGCGGAAGCGTCCAAAAACCGTGTCATTAACGGCGTGATGGAATTACCGAAAGATCAAGCCGTTCTGATAGAACCATTCGATACCGTTACGGTGCAGGGTTTCTACCGCAGCCAGCCTGAAGTGAACGATGCCATCACCAAAGCAGCGAAAGAGAAAGGCGCTTACTCCTTCTACATCGTGCGCCAGGTCGATGCCAACCAGGGTGGTAACCAGCGTATTACCGCATTCATCTATAAGGCTGATGCGAAAAAACGCGTAGTACAAAGCCCTGATGCGATCCCAGCAGATTCAGATGCCGGACGTGCCGCATTAGCCGCCGGTGGCGAAGCCGCGAAGAAAGTTGAGATCCCAGGCGTTGCGACTACCGCGTCTCCGAGCGCTGAAGTCGGACGTTTCTTCGAAACGCAATCCACCAAAGGTGGGCGTTACACTGTCACGCTGCCGGATGGAACCAAAGTTGAAGAACTGAACAAAGCAACCGCCGCTATGATGGTGCCGTTCGACAGCATCAAGTTTACCGGTAACTATGGCAACATGACTGAAATCTCTTACCAGGTTGCCAAACGCGCAGCGAAGAAAGGCGCTAAGTATTATCACATCACCCGCCAGTGGTCTGAACGTGGTAATAACATGACCATCAGCGCTGACCTGTATAAGTAATACTCAGTCCCTTATCAGGTCTACAGCCTTGTAGACCTGATAATTTCCCGCCATCCTCCCCTCGGGCGAAAAAAAACAGCAGTATTAAGACTACTTTTCACACTATTAGTCACAAATCTCTCTATCCCCATTGCATGCGTTCTCTTCTCTCCGTAAAATCCCGCGCCTTAGTGGCTTTCACCATTTTTATGCGGTTTGCCAAAATAATTATTCTCTCACTCTCGTTTTTGTCACTGGATACAAATGGAAAAGAAATTGGGTCTGAGCGCACTCACCGCGCTGGTTTTAAGCTCAATGCTCGGCGCTGGTGTTTTCAGCCTGCCACAAAATATGGCGGCGGTAGCAAGCCCGGCTGCATTACTGATTGGTTGGGCGATTACCGGTGCGGGTATCCTTTTGCTCGCCTTTGCCATGCTGATTCTGACGCGTATCCGTCCTGAACTGGATGGCGGCATATTTACCTATGCACGTGAAGGTTTCGGTGAGCTGATTGGCTTCTGCTCCGCGTGGGGATATTGGCTGTGTGCTGTTATCGCTAACGTTTCGTATCTGGTGATTGTTTTCTCTGCGCTCAGCTTCTTTACCGACACGCCGGAGTTACGTCTGTTTGGCGACGGTAATACCTGGCAGTCGATTGTTGGCGCATCGGTGCTGTTGTGGGTGGTCCATTTTCTGGTGCTGCGTGGTGTGCAAACGGCAGCCAGTATTAACCTGGTGGCGACGCTGGCGAAATTACTGCCGCTTGGTCTGTTTATCGTGCTGGCGTTTATGCTGTTTAAGCTCGACACCTTTACCCTCGATTTTACCGGCGTAGCGTTGGGCGTTCCCGTCTGGGAGCAGGTAAAAAACACCATGCTCATCACCCTGTGGGTTTTCATCGGTGTGGAAGGCGCGGTGGTGGTTTCAGCTCGTGCCAGAAACAAACGCGATGTCGGACGCGCTACGCTGCTGGCGGTACTCGCCGCGCTGGGCGTTTATCTGCTTGTCACCCTGCTGTCTCTGGGCGTTGTCGCGCGTCCCGAACTGGCGGAGATCCGCAACCCCTCAATGGCCGGTCTGATGGTGAAAATGATGGGGCCATGGGGTGAAATTATTATTGCCGCAGGTCTGATTGTCTCCGTGTGCGGTGCTTATTTAAGCTGGACGATTATGGCGGCGGAAGTGCCGTTCCTCGCCTCCACGCACAAAGCGTTTCCACGCATTTTTGCGCGGCAGAACGCGCAAGGCGCGCCATCGGCGTCGCTGTGGCTAACCAATATCTGCGTACAGATTTGCCTGGTGCTGATCTGGCTCACAGGTTCCGACTACAATACGTTATTAACCATCGCCTCAGAAATGATTCTGGTGCCCTATTTACTGGTCGGCGCATTTCTGCTGAAAATTGCCACTCGTCCAATTCATAAGGCTGTCGGTATCGGAGCGAGTATTTATGGCATATGGTTATTGTATGCGTCAGGTCCGATGCACCTGCTGCTGTCTGTGGTGCTGTATGCGCCAGGGCTGCTGGTCTTCCTTTATGCCCGTAAAACACACGCGCATGAAAACGTATTAAAACGCCAGGAAATGGCGCTGATCGGCCTGCTGCTTGTTGCTGCTGTTCCGGCGACCTGGATGTTGATGGGGTAACATTGTCCCCATCGTTCGCGACACATGGAGATTACGATGGGTAAAAAGCCCCCTTTGCCAATTCTTATCACCGGAGGAGGTCGACGTATCGGCCTCGCCGTCGCATGGCACTTTATTAATCAAAAACAGCCAGTTATCGTTAGCTACCGCACGCATTATCCGGCTATTGATGGCCTGCGAGATGCGGGCGCGCTGTGTATCCAGGCTGATTTTTCCACCGATGAGGGCGTACTGGCCTTTGCGGATGAGGTCAAAGCACAGACGGATGGCCTGCGCGGTATTGTGCATAATGCCAGTGCCTGGCTTGCAGAAAAGCCCGGTGCGCCGTTAACCGAAGTGCTGTCAGCCATGATGCAGATTCACGTCAATACCCCCTACCTGCTCAACCACGCGCTGGAAGGATTGCTGCGCGGGCATGGACACGCGGCCAGCGATATTATCCATTTTACGGATTATGTTGTGGAGCGTGGCAGCGATAAGCACATCGCTTATGCAGCCAGCAAAGCGGCGCTGGACAACATGACCCGCTCGTTCGCGCGCAAACTGGCACCAGAAGTGAAAGTGAACGCGATTGCCCCCTCGCTAATCCTGTTTAACGAGGGTGACGATGCAGAGTATCGTCAGCAGGCATTGAACAAATCACTGATGAAAACAGCGCCGGGTGAAAAAGAGGTCATTGATTTAATTGACTATCTGTTGACCAGCTGTTTTGTCACCGGGCGTAGTTTTGCCCTTGATGGCGGGCGTCATCTGCGTTAGTGCAATTTAATCCAACAAAAAATAAGCAACCATGCGCTCAGGCCCCAGCACACCACTGAACCGCCGAGCGCAACGGGTAAGCGCATAAATCCGGTGAAATACCACAGCGAAACGAGGTAGACAAAATAGGGAATAATCGACCACATGCTGAAGACAATGGTTGTACGCAACGCTTCGATCCCACGTTCACTGGCCACGATATAGTGGGCAATCAACGCAAAGGTCGGGAACAACGGAATTAATCCGGCAATATAGTAGTTCTTTGTTTTCGCCAGCACACCAATCAACACCACCACCAGCGCACCGAGCGCCGCTTTTATAACGAGTCCCATCACTCTGCCTTAACACATCAATAACATCAGCCCCTAGCATAACGGAAGCGTTCTTGTTTAGAAAAGATTAATGGAAGGAAAAACCAGGGCGGTGTATGTTGGCGTTTTATATTCAAAATGAATGATATGAACACCATCGTATTTGTTGAAGATGATCCCGAAGTTGGCTCGCTGATTGCGGCCTATCTGGCCCGGCATGATATTGAGGTTATCGTTGAGCCTCGAGGTGATTTGGCCGAGGAGAAAATCCTGCAAGTTCAACCCGATCTGGTGTTATTAGATATCATGCTGCCGGGCAAAGATGGGATGACTATCTGCCGCGATTTGCGTGGACGCTGGCAGGGTCCAATTGTCCTGCTCACCTCGCTGGACAGCGATATGAACCATATCCTGGCGCTGGAAATGGGTGCCTGTGACTATATTCTGAAGACAACGCCGCCAGCAGTGCTGCTTGCTCGCCTGCGTCTGCATCTGCGCCAGAATGAACATTCAGTCCAGTCTAAAGGCATTCAGGCGGCAACCATCACGCCGCACACGACGCTGCGCTTTGGCACACTCACTATCGACCCAACCAATCGTTCCGTGCTGCTCGGCGGCGAGCAAGTCTCACTCTCCACCGCCGATTTTGAATTACTGTGGGAGCTGGCAACCCATGCCGGGAAAATTATGGACCGCGATGCGCTGCTGAAGAACCTGCGCGGCGTAAGTTATGACGGCATGGATCGCAGCGTTGATGTCGCAATTTCCCGGTTACGCAAAAAACTGCTCGATAACGCGACTGAACCCTATCGAATCAAAACGGTGCGCAACAAAGGTTATCTGTTTGCACCGCACGCCTGGGACGATGAGTCTCAAATGTAATCCCTCCGGGCCGACCATTATACGTTACACCGTCACTTTTAATATCACCCAGATTTGGGTGATGAAAATGGTGTGTATCGTCACCGTGAATTAGTCAGTCCTCAAGTAAGATCAAAGCCTTCCCTTTCACGGAAGGCTTTCTTTTGTGTCAACTAAACGTCAGCCCGTCGTATTTTTTCCAACGGTAATTTACTGCAGAAATAATCCAGCAGACGATAAAGACGCCAATAATCGCAAACCCGACATTCCCCATATGGTCACTCAACTCGCTGACGGTATCCCACAACCCCCCCTGAAGCGAAAATGCGTCAGAGAGAAGCCCCAGCGCCTCCAGCCCGCCAATAAAAAGCGCAACAATTACCGAGGTCCCGGTGATGGTCATATTGTAATAGAGCTTACGCTGCGGCTTATTGAATGCCCATCCGTAGGCCTCAACCATCAGGATACTGTCGAGGCAGTCAATCAGCGCCATGCCGCAGGTAAACAGCGCCGGGAACACGAGAATTGACCACACCGACATGCCACTGGACGCGCTTGAAGCAGAAATTCCGAGCAGAGAAATTTCAGTAGCGGTATCAAAACCCAGGCCAAACAAAAAGCCGACAAAATACATATGCCAGTCTTTGCCTACCAGCCGAAACGCCGAGCGGAAAAGCCAGTTCAGCGGGCCTGAAACTGTCATTTCCTCTGTGGTGCCATCGTAAGTACCGGTGCGTTTTAGATGACGAAAAGCCTTCCAGACATGACAGAATATAACGAGATTAATGGTAGCCAGAATCAGCAGAAATACGGCAGAAACCGTGGTACCTATCAGACCGCCGACATTCTGAAACCATGCCATGTGTTGCTTAAACACGCTGGTGGTCAATGCAATGCCAATGCTTGCCAGTACCACAATGGTGGAATGCCCCAGGGAAAACCAGGCTCCCGTCGTCAGGGCGCGTTTTTTCTGCTGCATGAGTTTACGCGTAGCGTTATCTATCGCGGCGATATGATCGGCATCAACAGCATGGCGCAAACCATAGCACCATGCGATCAGACTAAGCGCCAGTAACGATGTGTTGTTGCTAAACACAGTGAAAGCCCACAGCCACGCCACGATGTTTGCCCCGATGAGTAAGACCATCAACAAAATAATGTTCGGGCGTTTTTTTAATAATAAAAACAATGCGTTCATTGCTCACAGCCTGTCAAATTTGCGCTAAAAAACACACTACACCGCCGTTCACTGATTGATTAATAAAACATTTACCAGGCTAATGATAACTCTAAAGAATTACCAGCCCAGTGTCGTAGATCAAAATTGATTACCCCCAAAAGCGAGTTCCGCGCTCGCTAACTCTGCGATGCGCAGGGGTATCGTGGCGCAGTCTCCTTCTTGCAGAAACCAGGCAGACGACAACCCACACCAGGCAATAATCCACATCAGCAAACGCTGCCGTTCAATCCTCGCGATTTCAGACACAATATTTACCCGTTGTCTGAATTTTACTGGCTCAATGGCGACAGGTTTGGTGGGGTCGGCAAGATCGGGATTAGTAAAAATATTGGCGTAATCAAAGCCACGCTCGCCCACCAGCCCTTTAGGATCGATAGCCAGCCATCCTTTCGTTCCGAAATCAAGAATATTGCCGTGGTGTAAGTCACCGTGCAATACGACTTCATTCTGGGGAGAGGAGAGCAATACGTTTGCCACCTCTGCACAATGCGTCAGGATGCCGCCATGCTTTTTCGCGGCAGGAGCCAGATCGCGAAACCAATAAAGTAGCGGTGTTAACGCAGGCGTTGACGCATTCCGGGGGAGATGGAGTCGACTGGCTGCATGGCAAATAATGCGACAGGCCTGCGCATCATTGCCAGACCAGGACATGTCCGCTAAAGACCCCGCCCCTGTTGCACGTTCTAACAGAATCGCCCCTGCTGCATGAGCAAGCACTTTCGCAGCACCATTCCCGTTCCACCAGACCATTAGTTCGCAGCCGTTCCGTTCACTGTCATCGTCGGTGAGTTTGAGTATGGCTTTCTGACCATCTTTGGTCACCACGGGCAAAAGCTGTGATGTGTGCGTCTCAAGCGGTTGGCCATCAGGAGTAAGTCCCCAACGGCTAAGCCAGGTGTTGAACAGACTATTTTCCAAACATTATCCTCATTTTTTCGCCGGAAATGACCCTCGACAGGGACGGTGTAGACATTATTCCTGCTTTCTGCTGGTTGGGCCACAACGACTCACGCCCACAATACCTGGCTTATCGTGTAGAGCACTAAAGGGCACACCCTTGCGTATCGGTGTGCCATGCTGACTGTGTTTTTTCAATAGAGGAAGACACGATGATCACGTTATGCAAAGCCTGTGGAACATCCTATGAGGTTGCAGACGCCCTTCCTGAACATTGCGATATCTGCCAGGACGAACGTCAGTATGTCCCCGCGACCGGACAGGAATGGGTCGATTTTGCCGCACTTTGTGCTTCGCACACAAATAAGTGGCGGCAACATGACAGCACCCTCCTCAGCATCCGCACCGTTCCTGGTTTTGCAATTGATCAACGGGCGTTTATTCTGCGTACTCCGGAAGGCAATATTTTATGGGACTGCATTGCCACGCTCGACGACGCCACAAAAATGCTAATAACGTCCCTGGGCGGGCTTAAGGCCATCGCGATTTCGCATCCTCATTACTACACCACCATGCAAGACTGGGCTGACGAATTTAACGCTCCCATTTATCTCCATGCCAACGACCGCAAGTGGGTAATGCGCGACAGCCCGTGGATTAAATTTTGGGATGGCGACACCCTGGAACTAACACGCGACGTCAGTGTGATACGCCTCGGCGGACACTTTGCTGGCGGCTGCGTTCTGCACTGGGCGCGAGATGAAGGCGTGGTGCTTTCCGGCGATATCGTTCAGGTCACCCCTGGGGCGCATGCCGTCTCCTTTATGTGGAGCTACCCCAATATGTTGCCATTGCCAGCCGCAACGGTCAGCGACATTACCCACCGCCTGAGTACGGTGAAATTTAAGCAACTTTATGGCGCGTTTGAAGGGAAAGACATAACGAAAAATGCCGATGACATCGTGCAGCGCTCAGGTGAAAAGTACGTTTCCTGTCTCAAGTAAGCAGGCTGCCTGTCACTGACGTTCACCAGGATGAAAAAGGATAGAAATGATAGGCCGCTCCGATGACAGACACATTCACTATCACACTGATAATAAAGTAGGTTTTGAATGGCTGTTTTTGTGTTTTATGGCGAAAGAGTTGTTGAGCGGCTATCGCGCCCCCCACCCGCCAACAACGCCAAACAGCAGCAAAGTGGACTCCGGCACTCGGCGCCAGGCCCTGCGCGCTGCCATTTTATCCGCACCGTACATTGCCAACGTCAGTATGTTGGCGAGCAAAAACCATATAACAAAGGGATGCGAGGTGAAAATGCAGCCTAACGCTGCGAAAATGAGTAGTAAATAACAACAGCGATTGAAATTCATATTTTTATATCACAGCAATTTTGAGAGTATCGGTGAGCATTATATTATGTATTCGGTGATTTTTTATGAAGAAGCTGTTTGTACAGTTTTATCTCCTGCTGTTTGTCTGCTTTCTGGTGATGACCCTGCTGGTCGGCCTGGTCTATAAATTCACCGCAGAGCGCGCAGGCAGACAATCCCTCGACGATTTAATGAAAAGCTCGTTATACCTGATGCGCAGCGAGCTTCGCGAGATCCCGCCACGTGACTGGGGTAAAACGCTGAAGGAGATGGATTTGAACCTCTCCTTTGACCTGCGCGTTGAACCGTTAAATAAGTACACGCTGGACGTTCAAACAATGCAACGTTTGCGCGAAGGCGATATCGTGGCGCTTGACGATCAGTACACATTTATTCAACGGATCCCACGCAGCCATTACGTGCTGGCCGTCGGCCCGCTTCCCTATCTCTATTTTCTTCATCAAATGCGCTTGCTGGACATCGCGTTGATGGCGTTTATTGCTATCTCACTGGCCTTTCCGGTACTTATCTGGATGCGTCCGCACTGGCAGGAAATGCTGCGACTGGAAGCTGCTGCACAGCGTTTTGGGGAAGGACATCTGGGCGAACGCCTCCATTTTGACAGCGGTTCCAGCTTTGAGCGATTGGGTATCGCGTTTAACCAGATGGCAGACAATATCAATGCGCTAATCGCCAGTAAGAAACAACTTATCGATGGCATTGCCCATGAGCTTCGTACCCCACTGGTACGCCTACGTTATCGTCTGGAAATGAGTGATAACCTCACCGCGCAGGAATCCCAGGCGCTGAATCGCGATATTGGTCAACTGGAAGGGTTAATCGAAGAATTACTGACCTATGCCCGGCTGGACCGCCCGCAAAATGAACTGAAGCTCAGCGTACCGGATCTGGCCGTTTGGCTGATAACCCATCTGGAGGATGTGCAAAGCGTAAACCCTGAGCGTGCGGTGCACTTACGCCATCTTAATATTGGTGACTACGGCGCGCTGGATATGCGCCTGATGGAGCGCGTACTGGATAATCTACTGAATAACGCCCTGCGCTATTGCCAGTCTACGGTGCAAGCGAGCCTGTTATTGAATGGCAATCAGGCGACGCTGGTTGTGGAAGATGACGGTCCCGGTATTGCTCCAGACGCCCGCGAACAGGTTTTTGAACCGTTTGTACGCCTTGACCCCAGCCGTGACCGGGCGACCGGTGGTTGCGGGCTTGGGCTAGCCATTGTTCACTCGATCGCATTGGCTATGGGCGGTACGGTCGTTTGTGATGAAAGTGAACTCGGCGGCGCCCGCTTTTGTTTCAGTTGGCCCGTCTGGCATAACATTCCTGAAATTTCAGCTGCCTGACCCATTCGGCTCGGTGGTCAAATGGTGGAGGTTGTGCTATAAAAAAGTATGTTGTAACTAAAATGGTAAATCTATGGCCCGTTACGATCTCGTCGACCGCCTGAACGGCACCTTCCGCCAGATGGAGCAAGAGCTGGCGCTTCTGAACGACAATCTGTTGCAGCAGACGCTGCTGATTGCGCGCGTCTTCTCGTTACCGGAAGTGGCCAAAGAGGCAGAACATGCCCCACTGCAGAACATTGATGTTAAGCAGCATTTAGGTAAAGAGGCTGAAACGCTGGCGCTACGCCACTATCGTCATCTGTTTATCCAGCAACAGTCCGAGAATCGTAGCAGCAAAGCGGCCGTCCGCCTGCCAGGCGTACTGTGTTATCAGGTAGATAACGCAGCTCAGCGCGCTCTGGAAGAGCAAATACAGCGTATTAACCAGCTAAAAACCACCTTCGAGCGCATTGTCACGGTGGAATCAGGGCTGGCACCGGCAGCGCGTTTTGAATGGGTGCATCGCCACCTGCCGGGACTGATTACGCTGAATGCCTATCGTACGCTCACCCTTGTCAGAGAGCCTGCCACCCTGCGATTTGGCTGGGCCAACAAACACATTATTAAAAATCTGAAACGCGATGAAGTACTACAGCAACTGGAAAAAAGCCTGACGTCGCCGCGCAGCGTACATCCCTGGACGCGGGAAGAGTGGCAAGCGAAACTTGAACGGGAATATCAGGATGTCGCCGCCCTGGGCCAGCAGGCGCGCCTGAAGATTAAACGGCCGGTAAAAGTGCAGCCCATCGCCCGCGTCTGGTACAAAGGAGAACAAAAGCAGGTGCAATATGCCTGCCCGACGCCCTTGATCGCGTTGCTCAACAATGAAAACGGCATGACCGTACCAGATATCGGCGAGTTACTGAATTATGATGCCGACAATGTTCAGCATCGTTTTAAACCTCAGGCGCAGCCGTTGAGATTGATTATTCCCCGGCTGCACCTGTACGTTGCGGATTAACTGCCTGGCCGCATACTGCCAACCATCAGTTCCGGGCGTACCCAGCTGTCAAACTCCGCTTCGGTTAGATACCCCAGCGCCAGGGCGGAGGCTTTTAACGTCAGCCCCTCTTTGTGCGCCTTTTTGGCAATTTCAGCGGCTTTATCATAACCGATATGGGTATTGAGCGCGGTCACCAGCATTAGCGACTCGTTGAGCAGTTGATCGATTCGTTCACGATTAGGCTCGATTCCTGTCGCGCAGTGCTCGTTAAAGCTTTCCATACCGTCAGCCAGCAGACGCACCGACTGCAGGAAATTGTGGATGACCATCGGACGGTAAACGTTGAGCTCAAAATTACCTGACGCTCCGCCCATGTTGATGGCGACATCGTTGCCCATTACCTGACAGCAAAGCATGGTCAGCGCTTCACACTGGGTAGGATTGACCTTACCCGGCATAATGGAGCTGCCCGGTTCATTTTCAGGAATCGAAATTTCGCCAATCCCGCAACGCGGACCGGATGCCAGCCAGCGCACATCGTTGGCGATTTTCATCAGCGATGCCGCCAACCCTTTTAGCGCGCCGTGGGCGTGAACCAGTGCATCGCAGGTAGCTAGCGCTTCAAATTTATTCGGTGCGGTAACGAACGGCGCACAGGTAATGTCCCGCAATTCATCCGCGACCCGACGGGCATATTCCGGATGTGTGTTCAGTCCGGTCCCTACCGCGGTTCCCCCCAGCGCCAGTTCCGCCACGTGGGGTAAGCTGTTTTCAATGTGTCTGAGGTTATGTTCGAGCATTGCCACCCAGCCGGAAATCTCCTGGCCAAGCGTAAGCGGGGTTGCATCTTGCAGATGTGTACGACCAATTTTGACGATATCCGCGAAAGCGTGCGATTTATCACTGAGCGTTTTAGTTAACACATTTAACTGCGGGATCAGTGAGTTACGCAGCGCCAGCAGCGCGGCAACGTGCATTGCGGTCGGGAACACATCATTCGAGCTTTGGCTTTTATTAACATCATCGTTGGGGTGAACTTTCCGTTCCATCCCCCGCACGCCGCCCAGCAACTCGCTGGCCCGGTTTGCCAGTACCTCGTTCATGTTCATATTGCTTTGCGTACCTGACCCGGTTTGCCAGATGGCCAGCGGAAACTCATCGCGGTGTTTATCCGCCAACACCTCATCTGCGGCCTGCATAATAGCCCTGGCTTTGTCCTCCGCCAGTAGCCCGAGATCCTGGTTAACCTTTGCTGCAGCGCGTTTCGTCAGCGCCAGCGCATGGATCAGCGAGACCGGCATTTTCTCCGTAGAGATACGAAAATGCTCCAGCGAACGTTGGGTTTGCGCGCCCCAAAGCTTATCGGCTGGAACATCAATCTCCCCCATTGAATCATTCTCGCGGCGTACCGTTACCATTACCTGCTCCTTACATTAACAATTGATTAGGTTATGTTTCGACATTGCCCATTTGCATTGGTCTTATGAGTATTAACGAGGATTAATCTGTCGTTTGGTGGTTCGTGCGGTAAAAAAAAACCGCCCCGAAGGGCGGCTGACGTTACTTAACGCAGCGTGCGCACTGCGACGTCTGAATCTGTTTGAAGAAATCGTTGCCTTTGTCATCCACCAGGATAAACGCCGGGAAATCTTCCACTTCAATTTTCCAGATGGCTTCCATCCCCAGTTCAGGGTATTCCACACACTCCAGACTCTTGATACTGCCCTGGGCCAGCACCGCTGCCGGGCCGCCGATACTGCCTAAGTAGAAGCCGCCATGCTTATGACAGGCATCGGTCACCTGCTGGCTGCGGTTGCCTTTCGCCAGCATGATCATGCTGCCACCTGCGGACTGAAGCTGGTCAACATACGAATCCATACGCCCTGCCGTGGTTGGTCCAAGCGAACCAGAGGCATAGCCTTCCGGCGTTTTTGCCGGGCCAGCGTAATAGATCGGATGATCTTTAACATACTGCGGCAAACTTTCACCGTTATCCAGACGTTCTTTCAGTTTCGCATGCGCAATATCACGGCCAACAATAATGGTGCCGTTAAGCGACAGACGTGTAGAAACCGGGTACTGCGACAACTGGGCCAGGATCTCTTTCATCGGACGATTGAGGTCAACCCGTACCGCTTCGCCTTCTCCCGCCTGGCGCAACTCTTCTGGTATATATTTGCCAGGATTATGCTCCAGTTTTTCGATCCAGATACCTTCACGGTTGATCTTAGCTTTGATATTTCGATCGGCTGAGCAAGAAACGCCCATACCAACCGGACACGACGCACCGTGACGCGGCAGGCGGATCACGCGGATATCATGAGCGAAGTACTTCCCGCCGAACTGCGCGCCCAGCCCCAAATTCTGTGCCTCAATCAGCAGCTCTTTTTCCAGCTCCACATCGCGGAATGCCTGACCATGTTCGTTACCTTCGGTCGGCAGCTCATCGTAATATTTAGCCGACGCCAGTTTCACCGTTTTCAGCGTGGCTTCCGCTGACGTTCCACCGATCACGAACGCAATGTGATACGGCGGGCAAGCCGCTGTTCCCAGCGTTCGCATCTTCTCAACCAGGTAATTTTTTAATTTGCCCGGCGTGAGCAGCGCTTTGGTCTCCTGGTACAGATAGGTTTTGTTCGCCGAACCACCGCCTTTAGCAATACACAGGAATTTGTATTCATCGCCATCGACGGTATACAAATCTATCTGTGCCGGCAGGTTGGTACCGGTGTTCACCTCTTTATACATATCCAGCGCGGCGTTTTGTGAATAGCGCAGGTTGTCTTCGATGTAGGTGTTATACACACCGCGCGCCAGTGCAGCTTCATCACCGCCGCCGGTCCAGACGCGCTGACCTTTTTTACCCACGATAATCGCGGTGCCGGTGTCCTGACAGGTCGGCAAAATACCTTTTGCCGCAATATCAGAGTTACGCAGGAATTGCAGGGCCACATATTTGTCGTTTTCGCTGGCCTCCGGGTCACGCAGAATGTCGGCCACCTGCTGCTGATGCGCAGGACGCAGCATAAACGAGGCATCATGGAAGGCCTGACGAGCCAGCAGCGTTAAGGCTTGCGGCGCGACTTTAACAATCTCCTGCCCTTCAAATTCGGCAACGGAGACATGGTCACTGGTCAGCAGATAGTATTCGGTATTATCCTTTTTGAGGGGGAAAGGATGCTGATAATGAAAGGGTTTGTTTGACATTGTGCTCTCACTTACTGCTCGGTCTGGTTATTCTCTGGGCAGATGTTCCATTGCCCTGCTTCCCTGCCGCAGGTCGGGTTGTAGAAGGAAAGGCTTTCTGCAACCGGAATTACTCAGGGTATTAAAAGCGAGTCACCATATCCTACACAATTTTTTAACAAAAACTGAGACAAGTACGACTTTTTACATGTGCAGGTTACTTCGCTCAGGGTTTCTTGGTTTAATAGCCGTAGAAAATTCCACATTGAAACAGGGCTTGAGAATGCAAAAACTCATCAACTCAGTGCAGAACTACGCCTGGGGAAGTAAAACTGCGTTAACGGAACTTTATGGGATTGCCAACCCCACTCAGCAACCGATGGCTGAGCTGTGGATGGGCGCGCATCCGAAAAGCAGTTCGCAGGTTCTGGACGCTAACGGCCAGACGGTCGCTCTGCGTGATGTCATCGAACACGATAAATCCGCACTGTTAGGCGATGCCGTTGCGAAACGCTTTGGTGAACTGCCTTTCCTGTTTAAAGTGCTGTGCGCCGCGCAACCTCTTTCGATTCAGGTTCATCCTAACAAGCACAACTCTGAAATCGGATTTGCCAAAGAAAACGCGGCGGGGATCCCGATGGATGCCGCCGAGCGCAATTACAAAGATCCTAACCACAAACCGGAACTGGTTTTTGCTTTGACACCGTTCCTGGCGATGAACGCATTCCGCGAGTTCTCTGACATTGTCGCATTGTTACAACCAGTGTCCGCCGCGCATCCGGCTATTGCGCATTTCCTGCAGGAACCGAGCGCGGAACGTCTGAGCTATCTTTTCGCCAGCTTGCTGAATATGCAGGATGAGGAGAAATCCCATGCGCTGGCGATCCTGAAATCGGCGCTGAACAGCCAGCAGGGTGAACCGTGGCAAACCATTCGCCTGATCGCCGATTTCTATCCGAATGACAGCGGGCTCTTCTCCCCGCTGCTGCTCAATGTGGTGAAACTCAATCCTGGCGAAGCGATGTTCTTATTTGCCGAAACCCCACACGCCTACCTGCAAGGTGTGGCGCTGGAGGTAATGGCTAACTCGGACAACGTGCTGCGCGCCGGACTGACGCCAAAATACATTGATATCCCGGAGCTGGTCGCCAACGTTAAGTTTGTCGCCAAGCCAGCCAATCAACTGCTGACCACGCCAGTTAAGACTGACAGCGAACTGGACTTCCCCATTCCGGTCGACGATTTCGCGTTCTCCTTGCATGAACTGACCGCCAATGGCGCAGATATCAACCAGCAAAGTGCGGCCATTTTGTTCTGCATCGAAGGTGAAGCCGTGCTGAGCAAGGGCGAGCAGCGTCTGGTGCTGCAGCCGGGTGAGTCGGCCTTTATTAGCGCGAATGAATCGCCGGTAAACGTCAGCGGCACGGGCCGTTTAGCTCGGGTTTATAACAAGCTGTAGCAAGATACTGATATTTTTAACAACTCTTGCTAAGCTGTAGTGAGTTAAAGACATGTCACTCCTCCAGGCGTCTTCAAACGCCTGGTTTTATTTTATGGATATCAAAATGAAAAAATCGCTGGTAGCTGCGGGTGTGGTGGTTGCACTGGGTATCGTCTGGACGGGCGGCGCTTGGTACACAGGAAAGAAACTCGAAACGCATCTCGCCGAGATGGTGACGCAGGCAAACGATCAGTTAAAACGCTACTCCCCAGAGGCGGGCATTGAACTGAGTTATCAAAACTACCAGCGCGGCGTGTTCAATAGCCAACTGCAGTTGGTGGTGAAACCTGTTGCCGGGCAGGCAGATTCCTGGCTGAAACCGGGACAAAGCATCGTCCTGAATGAAACCGTGGATCACGGTCCTTTCCCGCTGGCTCAGCTGAAATCACTGAATCTTGTTCCGGCAATGGCCTCCGTGAAAACGACGCTGGTCAATAACGACGTGACGAAGCCGCTGTTTGATATTGCCAAAGGTGAGACGCCATTCATCATTAATTCCCGTATTGGCTACAGTGGGGATACCCGTTCCGATCTCTCCCTCAAACCGCTGAACTACGAGAAAGGCGACGAAAAAGTGGCCTTTAGCGGCGGGGAGTTCCAGTTTACGGCAGATAAGGATGGTAATGCGGTGTCGCTGACTGGCGAGGCGCAAAGTGGCTTGGTTAATGCCGTCAATGAGTATGATCAGAAAGTACAAGTTACTTTCAATAACCTGAAAACTGAAGGTTCCAGCAGTATTGCAAGCTTTGGTGAGCGCATCGGCGATCAGAAATTGTCCCTCGAAAAACTGTCGATTTCAGTCGAGGGCAAAGAGCTGGCGGTGCTGGAAGGCATGGGTATCGATGGCAAATCCGATCTGATTAACGATGGCAAAACCGTCAACAGCCAGTTGGATTACACCCTGAACAGCCTTAAATTGCAGGGTCAGGATATGGGGAGCGGTAAGCTGACGTTGAAAGTTGGCCAGATTGACGGTGAAGCACTGCACCAGTTCAGCCAGCAGTACAGCGCCCAAACCAAAGCGCTGATGGCGCAGATTGATGTGGTCCAAAATCCTGAGCTTTATCAGCAGAAAGTCACCGAAGCCTTCTTTAATGCGCTACCGATTCTGATGAAAGGCGAACCGGTTGTCACCATTGCTCCACTGAGCTGGAAGAATGCAAAAGGTGAAACCACATTTAATCTGTCACTGCTGCTAAAAGATCCGACCGCAAACACGGTGGAGCCGCAAACGCTGGCCCAGGAAGTGGATCGTTCCGTCAAATCGCTGGATGCGAAACTGACCATCCCTGTCGATATGGCGACTGAGTTCATGACGCAAATTGCCAAACTGGAAGGATATCAGCAGGAAGAAGCGGCTGGTCTGGCGAAGCAACAGGTTAATGGCCTGGCGGCGATGGGGCAGATGTTCCGCATTACGACTTTGCAGGACAACGTTATCGGTACCAGCCTGCAATACGCAAACGGCCAGGTGACGCTGAACGGACAAAAAATGCCGCTGGATGAGTTTGTTGGTATGTTCGGTATGCCTTCTCTTACACAGCCGGATGCCCCTGCCATCCCGCAACAATAATCACTCGTCAGTGACAGGCCCGATAACAGTGTTTATCGGGCTTTTTTATTTCGCCGCCACCAGACGAGCGGAAAGCGTCAGATTGCGTGAATGACCTTCATCGTGGGCAATGCGTTGTAGCATACGTTCAGCAAGGGTGTATCCCATTTCACGCGCGGGCGAACAGGCCCAGGTAATCGGGATATCGTCCAACGCGTTTTCCGCCACATCAGCGAATCCGGCCAACGATATTTGCTGTTCGAAATAGCGATCGACACCAATTTCGCCACTCTGACGTCCTGCTCTCATCAAGCCAAACCAGGCGCCTATGGCGATTATTTCGTTGTAGCACACCACCGCGCTGATCGTGGGATTGCGGCGTAACAGCGCCGTTACCTCTTCTGCGGCCTGCTTCTGGCTGGATGAACACTCCAGCACCCAGTCGCTATGAAACGGTAAACCATATTTTAGTAAGGTTGCACAATAACCGCCGACGCGCTCTGCGCGAGTCAATGAAGAACTCTGCCCGCCCAGCCAGGCAATACGCTGGTGTCCGTGGCGGATAAGATGTTCAACCAGTAACTGTGCAGCCTGCATGTTATCGGGCCTGACGGTGTCTGCGTCATCCATGTAGCTGGCGCGTGATGCAAATACCACCGGGATCCCTTTATCAGCGGCCAACTGTTGCAGCGCATCACTGCTGCCAGCGGCCCCGGCAATGACCACGCCATCCACCCCCTGGTTGAGTAACATCGCGAAACGCTGCGCCAGCTGCTCCCCATCTTTACCGCCGTGCAGTAAGAAGACCATGCGCCCCTGCGCTTCTAACGCTTCCGTCAGACCCGCCGTCAGCTCGGCGTAAAACGGCGTTGAAAGATCGCGTACAATCAAACCAACTACTCCGCTCTGCCCGCCGCGCAGCGCTGATGCCTGGCGGTTACGCACAAACCCCAGTTGCTCAATAGCAGCATTCACCCGCTCCCCGGTCGCTGATGAAATTCGCCCTTTTCCACTGAGCACCAATGAGACGGTGCTGACCGAAACCCCCGCAGCCAGCGCAACATCATGGATGGTTATTTTTTTGGCTATAGCCATAAAAACAGAAAACTCCCTGATAACGTGACAGATAAAACGTTTTATCAATCACTTATATTTATACCCCCTATTATCGTTCGATAATGTGATTTATACCGCACTAAAATTAGGTAAAACGTTTTATCTTCTCGCCATCATTAGTCAGCTAGCCTTTACAAGGAGTCGTTTGATGACGGCGAGAACCACACCAAAAATAACGTTATGGGAATTTTTCCAGCAGTTGGGCAAAACCTTTATGCTGCCTGTAGCGCTGCTCTCATTTTGCGGGATCATGTTGGGGATCGGCAGCTCGTTGAGCAGCCATGATGTCTTAACGCTGATCCCGGCGTTGGGGAATCCGGTGCTTCAGGCCATCTTTACCTGGATGAGTAAAGTTGGCTCATTTGCGTTTAGCTTCCTGCCAGTCATGTTCTGTATTGCCATTCCTCTGGGCCTCGCGCGCGAGAACAAAGGCGTTGCGGCGTTTGCCGGTTTTGTTGGTTATGCGGTCATGAACCTCGCCGTCAATTTCTGGTTAACCGCCAAAGGTATCTTACCCACCACAGATGCGGCGATCCTGAAAGCCAACAACGTGCAAAACATTCTGGGGATCCAGTCGATCGACACCGGGATCCTCGGTGCCGTTATTGCCGGGATCATTGTCTGGATGCTGCATGAACGCTTCCACAACATTCGTCTGCCGGATGCGCTGGCGTTTTTCGGTGGTACGCGCTTTGTGCCTATCATCTCCTCGGTGGTGATGGGATTGGTCGGGCTGGTCATTCCCCTGATTTGGCCGGTTTTCGCCATGGGCATTACCGGACTCGGTCACATCATCAATAGCGCGGGGGAATTTGGTCCTATGCTGTTTGGTACCGGTGAGCGTCTGTTGCTGCCTTTTGGCCTGCACCATATTCTGGTGGCACTCATTCGCTTCACCGAAGCTGGCGGCACACAGGAAGTCTGCGGCCATAGCGTGAGCGGCGCACTGACTATTTTCCAGGCTCAACTGAGCTGCCCGACAACGCAAGGTTTCTCTGAAAGCGCAACACGCTTCCTGTCCCAGGGTAAAATGCCGGCGTTCCTCGGCGGTTTACCGGGTGCGGCATTAGCCATGTACCACTGCGCACGCCCTGAAAATCGTCATAAAATTAAAGGGTTATTAATTTCTGGCCTGATTGCCTGTGTCATCGGCGGTACAACTGAACCACTCGAGTTCTTATTCCTGTTCGTCGCTCCGGTTCTGTATGTAATCCACGCCCTGCTAACCGGTCTTGGCTTCACCGTGATGGCGGTGCTTGGCGTCACTATCGGTAACACTGACGGTAACCTGATTGACTTCGTGGTGTTCGGCATCCTGCACGGATTGTCCACCAAGTGGTACCTGGTCCCTGTTGTCGCGGCTATCTGGTTTGCGGTGTACTACGTGATCTTCCGCTTCGCCATCACGCGCTTCAATTTGAAGACGCCGGGCCGTGAAGTCGAAATTGCCAGCAATATCGAAAAAGTAATGGCCGGAGCGCCTGGTAAATCAGGTTACAACGTCCCTGCTATTCTGGCGGCGCTGGGCGGCGCGGAAAACATTGTCAGCCTGGATAATTGCATCACCCGTCTGCGCTTGTCAGTGAAAGATATGTCGCTTGTTAACGTACAGGCTCTGAAGGACAATCGTGCCATTGGCGTAGTACAACTCAATCAGCATAACCTTCAGGTCGTTATCGGTCCGCAGGTCCAGTCAGTGAAAGACGAGATCGCGGTTCTGATGAACACCGTACAGGCTTAAGGATAACAATATGTTTGATTTTTCAAAGGTTGTGGACAGGCACGGTACCTGGTGTACTCAGTGGGATTACGTTGCCGACCGTTTTGGTTCAGCCGATCTGCTGCCATTCACCATCTCCGATATGGATTTTGCCACCGCACCTTGCATTCTGGAGGCGCTGACTCAGCGCCTGTCACATGGCGTGTTGGGTTACAGCCGCTGGAAAAACGATGAGTTTCTGGCGGCGATAAGCCATTGGTTTCTTTCGCGACATAACACCCAGATAGATCCTCAGTCGCTGGTATACGGCCCCTCGGTCATCTATATGGTGTCGGAGTTGATCCGCCAGTGGTCATCCGTGGGCGATGCGGTGGTTATCCATACTCCGGCGTACGATGCGTTTTACAAAGCGATTGAAGGTAATCAGTGCCAGGTGTGCGCAGTCGGACTAGAAAAACGCGCCGACGGCTGGTTTTGCGACATGGTTGCGCTGGAGAAAGCCCTGTCTCGACCTGAAAGCAAAATTCTTCTGCTTTGCAGCCCACAAAACCCAACGGGCAAAGTGTGGACGCGCGACGAGCTGGAAACCATGGCAGAACTGTGTCAGCGCCATGGTGTAAAAGTCATCTCCGATGAGATTCATATGGATATGGTATGGTCAGACCGGCCGCACATCCCGTGGAGTAACGTCGCGCGTGGCAGTTGGGCACTGCTCACTTCCGGCTCAAAGAGTTTTAATATTCCGGCACTAACCGGGGCTTACGGACTCATTGAAGATGCTCAAAGCCGCAACGATTACCTCAGCGCGTTAAAAGGCCGCGATGGTCTTTCCTCGCCTGCGGTGCTGGCGCTTAGCGCACATATTGCCGCTTATGAACAGGGTGCAAGCTGGCTTGATGCGCTGCGCGATTATCTTGCCAGCAATCTGCATTACGTTGCGCGTGAGCTTAATGCCGCATTCCCCGAACTCAACTGGCAGATCCCGCAATCCACCTATCTGGCATGGATTGACCTGCGTCCGCTCAATATTGATGACCATGCCTTGCAGGATGTTCTCATCCACCAGCAGAAAGTCGCTATCATGCCGGGATACACCTACGGAGAAGAAGGTCGCGGTTTTGTACGCCTCAATGCCGGATGTCCAAGATCCAAGCTTGAAAAAGGCGTTCAGAGGCTGATTAACGCCATCCGTTCTGTACGCTAATTAAGTTTGCTCAATGAAATTATTCATTGCGCAACATAGCTTTTTATCCCGATTTTTTCATATAATACGACGCACTTTACCTAAATACACGAGTGCGACCATGATTGATACTTCCCTCCCCCTGACCGACGTCCATCGCCACCTTGATGGTAACATCCGTGCCCAAACGATCCTGGATCTGGGTCGTCAGTTCAATTTAACGCTTCCGGCACAAACGCTGGAAACGCTGATCCCTCATGTGCAAGTCACATCAACTGAGCCGGATTTAGTGAGCTTTTTATCCAAGCTCGACTGGGGCGTGAAGGTACTGGCCTCTCTGGATGCGTGTCGCCGCGTGGCATTTGAGAATATTGAGGATGCAGCACGTAACGGTCTGCACTATGTAGAATTACGTTTTTCACCCGGCTATATGGCGATGGCGCATCAGCTCCCGGTTGCGGGCGTGGTTGAAGCCGTCATTGCCGGCGTACGCGAGGGCTGCAAGACCTTTGGCGTCGAAGCTCGCTTAATTGGCATTATGAGCCGTACCTTCGGCGAAGCCGCCTGCCTGCAGGAACTGGATGCGCTGTTAGCCCACCGTGACCATATTACGGCACTGGATCTGGCTGGTGACGAATTGGGTTTCCCGGGCAGTCTGTTCCTGTCGCATTTCAATCAGGCGCGCGACGCCGGCTGGCGTATTACCGTACATGCGGGCGAAGCCGCGGGACCAGAAAGTATCTGGCAGGCCATTAATGAGCTGGGCGCAGAACGTATTGGTCACGGCGTTAAAGCCGTTGAAGACCGTGCGTTGATGGATTACCTCGCCGAACACCGTATCGGCATCGAATCCTGCCTGACATCGAACATTCAGACCAGCACCGTCGCCTCTCTGGCAACCCACCCGCTGAAAACATTCCTTGAGCATGGCGTTTTAGCCAGCTTGAATACGGACGATCCGGCGGTACAGGGTGTGGATATTATTCACGAGTACACCATTGCCGCGCCAGCGGCAGGACTCACGCGCGAACAGATCCGTCAGGCGCAAATCAACGGCCTTGAAATGGCATTTCTGAGTAACGAAGAAAAACGTGCCCTGCGCGAGAAAGTCGCGGCAGCGTGACGGTTAAAGTGCCGGATGAGATGCTGAGCATCGCCATCCGGCATTTGCCTAATCAGGCAAGGCACAGCGTCGAGCGATGTTTCGCCGATTCAAGACCCAGCTCAATCAGCTCCATGATTTGAATAGCTTGTCTCGCCGGTACCGGGTTTTCACCATGACCATTTAGCGCATCACGAATGCCAGCATAGTACGCCGGGTAATTACCCGGTACAGTCAGCCAGGTCTCTTCAACCTGCTCTTCGCCTTCTATTCGCGTCAACACGCCATCGCGCATGTCGTAACCCCAGTCTTCCTGAGGCAGTCGCTCGCCATTTTTCAGGCGCTCTTCCTGCGGGTCAAGACCATACTTCACATAGCTGCCACGCGATCCATGCACGATATAACGGGCCGACTCAGCGGCAGCGAGCATGGTGCCGTGCAGAATCACACGACGCTGCGGGTAAGTCAGGATGGCATGGAAGTAATCCGTCGCTTGCGCACCTGGGCGAAGCTGAGCCAGGTCTACCGTCATGCTGACGGGCAAACCAAACAGGTTAATCGCCTGATCCAGAAGATGCGGTGCTAAATCATACCAGATGCCGCTGCCCGGCCCCCCCTGTTCACGCCAGCGGTCACGAACCTGGGGGCGGAATCGATCGAAATGGGATTCGAAATACGCCACCTCCCCCAAAACGCCATCCGCCAGCAGGGCTTTCAACGTCAGAAAATCACTGTCCCAGCGGCGGTTATGGAAAACGGACAGCACGCGGCCAAGGCTACGCGCCAACGCATCCAGTTCGCGTGCTTGTGACAGTGTCACGGTAAAAGGCTTATCAACAACCACATGTTTGCCCGCTTCCAGTGCAGCCTTCGCTAACGGGAAGTGAGTGTCGTTAGGCGTGGGGATCACAATCAGGTCGATATTCGGATCGTTAAAAAGGTGTTTAGGCTCAGCAACAACCGCCACCGTTGGCCAGTCTGCCTTCACTTTTGCTTCATCACTACTGGAAACCGCAGCCAGTTCGAGGCCCGGTGTGCCCACAATCAGGGGGGCATGGAAGGTTTTACTGGCGTAACCATAGCCAATTAGCCCAACGCGGATGTTGTCACTCATGTTATAGCCTCTCAATTCAGGACTGACCTATTTCACACCATACCCTGCAACGTCTCAATAGTTTAATAACCATTGCGCTACAAAGGTTGTTTATTAACTTAAGTCAAACATATGCCACTTATGCTTAACTTGCAGCGAAAAAGAGGGAGAAATCGTTCCCAATTATCTTGCTGTATTATTGAGAGATTAGTAACATTTGCAGCCTGTGTTTATGGATAAATCAAAGCAAATGTCATCAGTAATGAATCGTCTTATTGAATTAGCAGGTTGGATTGTTCTCACCGTCTCTGTGATCCTGCTGGGTGTTGCCAATCATATTGACAATTACCAGCCACCGGAGCCCGTTGCTGCTGTGCAGAAGAAATAAGCATCTGCAGTCCCTTATAACCCGGCAATTAACATCGAGTAACGGCAGGGTTTGGCTGCAAAAGATCGAATTTTGTCAAAAAAAGAGAATAATGCTGCATCCCGCTCCGGTGCATATTGCCTGCTGTAGCGAAGCGCGTTACCCTTACCGCAGGTGCGCATAGCGCCTGCTTTTCCACAGGTATGAACACTCTTCTCACTTTTGCGCGTCAATCCGCTTTTACCTGTGCAGGTTGTTTATTATTTATATTTACTACTCCGTTGGTATTATTTTATTAATATGGATTTCCATTTATGACTGTTCAGGATTACTTATTAAAATTCCGCAAAATCAGTTCACTCGAAAGTCTGGAAAAACTGTTCGACCATCTTAACTACACGCTCACCGACGATAGCGACATTATCAATATGTATCGCGCTGCAGACCATCGCCGTGCGGAGCTTATCTCAGGAGGTCGTCTGTTTGATGTTGGTCAGGTACCCAAATCAGTCTGGCATTACGTGCAATAAAGAAGAAAGTAGCGCTCAACGTTAAAAGCTTTATAATAATTGCCCCAAAATGAATGGCATGTTTGATTGCGCGCGTAAACCTGGAGAAGAGATGACTACCACACCGGCACAACGTATCGGGGGCTGGCTACTTGGGCCACTGGCCTGGCTGTTAGTCGCATTGTTGAGCGCTTCGCTGGCGTTATTACTTTATGTCACTGCGCTGGCTACACCGCAAACCTTCCAAACGCTGGGTGCGCAAAGTACGGCAAATTTGCTGTTATGGGGCGTCTCTTTTATTACCGCGATTGCCATGTGGTATTACACGCTGTGGCTGACGATTGCGTTTTTCAAACGCAGAGCCTGTGTGCCTAAGCATTATATTCTATGGCTGCTGATCTCCGTGTTACTGGCGATTAAAGCGTTTGCGTTTTCACCGGTTCCGGACGCCTTTGCCGTGCGCCAACTGCTGTTCCCATTGCTGGCTGCAGCACTGTTGGTGCCCTATTTCAAACGCTCGCAACGCGTTAAATCGACGTTTGTGAATCCGTAATAACCCTACAGTTAACCTGTTGTCGCCTGTTGTAGATTGTCAGATAATAGGCGGCTTTTTTATTTCAGGCCGAAAAATGACTGATTACCTGCTGCTGTTTGTCGGAACTGTACTGGTCAATAACTTTGTACTGGTCAAGTTTCTGGGGCTCTGCCCGTTTATGGGCGTTTCCAAAAAACTGGAAACCGCAATGGGTATGGGCCTTGCCACGACGTTTGTCATGACACTGGCATCCATCTGCGCATGGCTGATTGATACCTGGATCCTTATTCCACTCAATCTCATCTATCTGCGCACGCTGGCTTTTATTCTGGTCATCGCCGTCGTCGTGCAATTTACCGAGATGGTTGTACGCAAAACCAGCCCTGCACTTTACCGCCTGCTGGGGATCTTCCTACCGCTGATCACCACTAACTGCGCGGTATTAGGCGTGGCGTTACTGAACATCAACCTCGGTCATAACTTTTTACAGTCGGCGCTATACGGTTTTTCCGCCGCCGTCGGCTTCTCACTGGTGATGGTACTGTTCGCCGCGATCCGCGAACGCCTCGCCGTGGCGGACGTGCCTGCACCGTTTCGCGGTAATGCGATTGCGCTGATTACCGCTGGTTTAATGTCATTGGCCTTTATGGGCTTTAGTGGTTTGGTGAAGTTGTAATGAATGCTATCTGGATTGCCGTTGCCGCAGTGAGTCTACTGGGTCTGGCGTTCGGCGCTATTTTGGGTTACGCCTCACGACGTTTTGCCGTCGAAGATGATCCTGTCGTGGAGAAAATTGATGAAATTCTCCCGCAAAGCCAGTGTGGACAATGCGGCTATCCGGGCTGTCATCCTTACGCTGAAGCGATCGGCTCTCAGGGCGAAAAAATCAACCGTTGCGCACCCGGTGGCGAAGCGGTGATGTTAAAAATTGCCGCCCTGCTGAACGTCGACCCGCAGCCGATTGATGGTGATGAACACGATGTTACCCCCGTGCGTATGCTGGCGGTCATTGATGAAAATAACTGTATCGGTTGTACAAAGTGCATTCAGGCCTGCCCGGTTGATGCGATCGTGGGCGCGACCCGCGCTATGCACACGGTGATGAGCGATCTCTGCACCGGGTGCAACCTGTGCGTTGATCCGTGCCCGACGCAATGTATCGAATTACGCCCGGTGGCCGAGACACCTGATAGCTGGAAATGGGATTTAAACACCATCCCTGTGCGCATCATTCCCGTGGAACAACATGTTTAAGTTATTCTCTGCATTCAGAAAAAACAAAATCTGGGACTTTGATGGCGGCATTCATCCACCAGAAATGAAGACCCAGTCGAACGGTACGCCGCTGCGACAGGTTCCGCTGGCGCCACGCTTTGTTATTCCGCTGAAACAACATATTGGCGCGGAGGGTGAGCTGTGCGTAAACGTAGGCGACACCGTGCTGCGTGGTCAGGCGTTAACCCTTGGGCGTGGTAAAATGCTTCCGGTACATGCGCCAACGTCAGGCACCGTTGTTGCTATTGCGCCGCATTCTATTGCACATCCATCGGCATTAGCTGAGCTGAGCGTTATTATTGATGCCGATGGCGAAGATCGCTGGATTGAGCGAGACGGCTGGGCCGATTACCGTTCCCGCAGCCGGGAAGAGCTGATCGCACGTATTCACCAGTTCGGCGTCGCCGGACTGGGTGGCGCGGGTTTTCCCACCGGCGTTAAGCTGCAGGGCGGCGGAGATAAAATTGAAACGCTGATAATTAACGCTGCTGAATGCGAGCCGTACATTACGGCTGATGACCGCCTGATGCAGGACTGCGCGGCGCAGGTCGTCGAAGGTATCCGCATCCTGGCGCATATTCTTCAGCCACGCGAAATTCTACTGGGCATTGAAGATAACAAGCCACAGGCAATTTCCATGCTGCGCGCGGTGCTGGCTGATTCACACGATATCAGCTTACGCGTGATCCCCACCAAGTACCCGTCAGGCGGGGCCAAACAGTTAACGCAAATCCTGACCGGCAAGCAGGTTCCCCACGGGGGACGCTCCTCAGATATCGGCGTGCTGATGCAAAACGTTGGAACCGCCTACGCGATTAAACGTGCGGTGATTGACGGAGAACCGATTACCGAGCGTGTCGTGACGCTGACCGGCGAAGCCGTCAGCCGTCCGGGCAACGTCTGGGCGCGTTTAGGCACGCCGGTTCGTCATCTGCTCAACGACGCGGGCTTCTGCCCTTCCGCCGACCAGATGGTGATTATGGGCGGGCCGCTGATGGGCTTTACGCTGCCGTGGCTGGATGTACCGGTGGTGAAGATAACCAACTGTCTTCTGGCGCCCTCTGCCAGTGAAATGGGAGAAACGCCGGAAGAGAAAGGCTGCATTCGCTGTAGCGCATGCGCCGATGCCTGTCCGGCCGATCTCCTGCCGCAACAGCTTTATTGGTTCAGTAAAGGGCAGCAGCACGACAAAGCAACGGCGCACAATATCGCGGACTGCATTGAATGCGGTGCCTGCGCCTGGGTATGCCCAAGCAATATTCCACTGGTGCAGTATTTCCGTCAGGAAAAAGCCGAGATTTATGCCATTAGTCTGGAAGAAAAACGTGCCGCTGAAGCGAAAGCGCGATTTGAAGCCCGACAGGCGCGACTCGAACGTGAAAAAGCAGCACGTCTTGAACGTCACAAAAGCGCTGCCGTTCAGCCTGCGGCTAAAGATCATGATGCCATTGCCGCCGCGCTGGCTCGCGTAAAAGAAAAGCAGGCTCAGGCAATGCAGCCGGTAGTCATTCAGGCTGGCGAAAAACCTGACAATAGTGCCGTGATTGCCGCACGCGAGGCGCGTAAGGCGCAAGCTCGCGCAACCCGGATGGAAAACCCTCCCCAAACAGGAGGCAGCAGTACAGAGGTCGATCCGCGTAAAGCTGCCGTGGAAGCGGCAATCGCTCGTGCCAAAGCCCGCAAGCTTGAGCAGGAAACCGTAACGGAAACAGCCGAACCGGTCGACCCGCGTAAAGCCGCCGTGGAAGCGGCTATCGCCCGCGCCAAAGCTCGCAAGCTTGAACAGGAAACCGTAACGGAAACAGCCGAACCGGTGGATCCGCGTAAAGCCGCCGTGGAAGCGGCTATCGCCCGCGCCAAAGCCCGCAAGCTCGAGCAGCAGGCGGTTACGGAAACAGCCGAACCGGTGGATCCGCGTAAAGCCGCCGTGGAAGCGGCTATCGCCCGCGCCAAAGCTCGCAAGCTCGAGCAGCAGACGGTTACGGAAACAGTCGAACCGGTGGATCCGCGTAAAGCCGCCGTCGCGGCCGCTATTGCACGCGCTCAGGCAAAGAAAGCCGCCCAGCAGCAGGTTGTAAACGAGGAATAAATGGTATTCAGAATAGCAAGCTCCCCTTATACCCATAACCAGCGCCAGACATCGCGTATCATGATGCTGGTATTACTGGCTGCATTGCCGGGGATCGCCGCTCAGCTGTGGTTTTTTGGCTGGGGTACGTTGTTCCAGATAGTTCTGGCCGCCATCAGCGCTATCGCCGCCGAAGCGGGCGTGCTTAAACTGCGCAAACAACCCATTGTCGCGATTTTACAAGACAACTCCGCATTGCTCACCGGGTTACTGCTGGCCGTGAGTATTCCCCCGCTCGCCCCGTGGTGGATGGTAGTTTTAGGCACGGTATTCGCCGTTATCATTGCTAAACAGCTGTATGGCGGCCTCGGTCAGAACCCGTTTAACCCCGCCATGATTGGTTACGTGGTGCTGCTGATTTCATTCCCGGTACAGATGACAAGCTGGCTGCCGCCGCATGAAATTGCGGCGACTGTGCCTGGTTTTTTTGACGCCCTGAACGTTATCTTTAGCGGACATACCGCCAGTGGCGGGGATATGAACACGCTGCGTATGGGTATTGATGGTATCAGTCAGGCAACGCCTCTCGATACCTTTAAGACTTCGCTGCATGCGGGACGTACTGTTGAGCAGGTGATGCAATACCCAATCTACAGCGGCATGCTTGCAGGCGCTGGCTGGCAGTGGGTTAACCTTGCCTGGCTGGTGGGCGGCGTCGTGTTGCTATGGCAGAAAGCGATTCGCTGGCATATCCCGGTTAGCTTCCTGCTGTCGCTCGCCGTTTGTGCCACTTTAGGCTGGATTTTCTCGCCAGATTCGCTGGCCTCGCCTCAGTTGCACCTACTTTCCGGCGCGACCATGCTGGGTGCATTCTTTATTCTTACCGATCCCGTTACAGCATCAACAACCAACCGTGGCCGCCTGATTTTTGGCGCACTTGCGGGCCTGTTAGTGTGGTTGATTCGCAGTTTTGGCGGTTATCCTGATGGCGTGGCTTTTGCCGTATTGCTGGCAAATATCACGGTTCCCCTGATTGATTATTACACCCGCCCTCGCGTGTACGGACATCGCTAAGGACTCCCTATGCTGAAAACGATTCGTAAACACGGTATTACTCTGGCGCTGTTTGCAGCGGGCTCGACGGGGTTAACCGCGGCAATCAATCAATTAACCAAGTCCACCATTGATGAACAAGCCGCGCTGCAGCAAAAAACGCTGTTCGATCAGGTTCTGCCAGGCGATCGCTACAATAATAACTTGTCCGAAAGTTGTTATCTGGTCGATGCGCAGGCGTTGGGCAAAGGTACTCACCGAGTGTATATTGCCCGCCAGGACGATCGTCCCGTTGCAGCAATTCTTGAAGCTACGGCGCCAGATGGTTATTCCGGGGCTATTCAACTGCTGGTTGGTGTCGATTTTTCGGGTACCGTGTTGGGTACGCGGGTGACCGAACATCATGAAACGCCAGGGCTGGGCGATAAAATCGAACTGCGACTGTCCGACTGGATCACCCACTTTAGCGGCAAAACGATCGCTGCGGGTAACGACGCTCACTGGGCGGTGAAAAAAGACGGCGGCGACTTTGACCAGTTTACTGGCGCAACCATTACGCCGCGTGCGGTAGTTAATGCAGTAAAACGCGCCGGTTTGTATGCGCAGACGCTGCCCGCGCAACTTCCTCAACTTAGCGCCTGTGGAGAATAAACCATGAGCGAAATTAAAGACGTTATTGTCCAAGGGTTATGGAAAAATAACTCCGCGCTTGTGCAGTTACTCGGGATGTGTCCGCTGTTGGCCGTCACCTCGACTGCCACTAACGCGCTGGGCCTGGGACTCGCGACTACGCTCGTCCTGACGCTGACGAATCTGACGATTTCTGCCCTTCGTCGCTGGACACCGCCTGAAATTCGTATTCCGATTTATGTCATGATCATCGCCTCCGTGGTGAGCGCGGTGCAAATGTTGATCAATGCCTACGCTTTTGGCCTGTATCAGTCTCTGGGCATCTTTATCCCGCTGATTGTGACCAACTGTATTGTTGTTGGCCGCGCTGAAGCCTTCGCAGCCAAAAAGGGCCCTGCGCTATCCGCACTCGATGGCTTTTCCATCGGCATGGGCGCAACTGGCGCCATGTTTGTTCTGGGCTCGCTACGTGAAATAATTGGTAACGGTACACTCTTTGATGGCGCAGACGGTTTGTTGGGTAGCTGGGCCAAAGTATTGCGCGTTGAGATCTTTCATACCGATACGCCGTTTCTGCTGGCCATGCTGCCACCAGGCGCGTTTATTGGCCTGGGTCTGATGCTGGCTGTTAAGTATCTGATTGATGAGAAAATGAAGAAACGTCGTGCCGAGGCGGCTGTCACGGACAGTCCGGCCGGTGAAACAGGGAATGTGTAATGAACAAAGCAAAACGGCTGGAAATACTGACGCGCCTGCGTGAGAACAATCCGCATCCGACAACCGAGCTAAATTTTACATCGCCGTTCGAACTGCTGATTTCAGTCTTGCTCTCCGCGCAGGCCACCGATGTCAGCGTCAATAAAGCGACGGCTAAGCTCTACCCCATCGCCAATACGCCAGCCGCGATGCTGGAGCTAGGCGTTGAAGGGGTTAAGTCCTACATCAAGACAATCGGTTTGTTTAACAGCAAAGCGGAGAACGTGATTAAAACCTGCCGCATTCTGCTGGAGCAACATAATGGTGAAGTGCCTGAAGACCGGGCCGCATTAGAAGCCCTGCCCGGGGTTGGGCGAAAGACGGCTAATGTGGTGTTAAATACCGCCTTTGGCTGGCCCACTATTGCCGTAGATACCCATATTTTTCGCGTTTGTAATCGTACCCAGTTCGCACCGGGTAAAAACGTAGAGCAGGTTGAAGAGAAGCTGCTGAAAGTCGTACCCAGTGAATTTAAAGTCGATTGCCATCACTGGTTAATTCTTCATGGCCGCTACACCTGCATAGCCAGAAAGCCACGCTGCGGTTCCTGCATTATCGAAGATCTTTGCGAATTCAAAGAGAAAGTCGATATCTGATGCTGCCGGGGCATACTGCTTGCCCCTCGCTAACATAACGATTAGTTATGCACTCCCCTGAGTTTATTTTCCCGACAATGATGCCGTTCAACCGCGCATATCTAATGCAATATTCTTGTTAATTAACACCTGAGCAGGTTAATCGTTTTTTTAGTAAAAGAAATTTCTATCTATACGTGATCCAGATCATCCAGATAACACAATGTTAAAAAATATTTATTTTTTAGTTAAAGTGACAATCAGATGACCTAACTGAACAGTTTCTAAACAAAACATTACACTGGCTATTTTTCAGATAATGGCCTATATCACTGGATTCAAGCGCAAATAGCAGAACATATCGCCACATTGCGGTTTTTACCCTGATTAAACAGTGTAAAAATCTGCCATTTTTCAAATGAAGAAATTTAACGCTAGATAACATTTCACAGTCCCGACGATTTCACCATTCATGATATATGTAACAGATTATTACAAACCACTTGTCTGAATGGTCAAGATAGTGAACATTACTTGCCGTTTCCCCTCCCACTATAACAATCGGACGGATGAACTTGACTCATCACGTGCCTGAACACCCCCGTTGATATGGGATGTAAAAAAAGAGGTAAAAGTGTCTACTGCAAACAATAAACCAACAGAAAGCGTGAGTTTAAACGCCTTCAAACAACCAAAAGCGTTCTATCTCATTTTCTCTATTGAGCTGTGGGAGCGTTTTGGTTATTACGGCCTGCAAGGAATTATGGCCGTCTACCTGGTTAAACAACTGGGTATGTCAGAAGCGGATTCCATCACCCTTTTCTCGTCCTTTAGCGCCCTGGTGTACGGTCTGGTTGCCATTGGCGGCTGGTTAGGTGATAAAGTTCTGGGTACAAAACGTGTCATTATGCTGGGTGCCGTTGTCCTGGCCATCGGTTATGCGTTGGTAGCATGGTCTGGTCACGATGCGGGCATCGTTTATATGGGCATGGCGGCCATCGCGGTCGGTAACGGCCTGTTTAAAGCAAACCCATCATCCCTGCTCTCTACCTGCTATGCCAAAGATGACCCGCGTCTTGATGGTGCATTTACCATGTACTACATGTCCGTCAACATCGGTTCATTCTTCTCTATGCTGGCAACACCGTGGTTAGCTGCGCATTACGGCTGGAGCACCGCGTTCGCTCTGAGCGTCGTGGGTATGCTGATTACCGTTGTTAACTTCGCATTCTGTCAGCGCTGGGTTAAACAGTACGGTTCTAAACCTGACTTTGAGCCGATCAACTTCCGTAACCTGTTGCTGACTATTGTTGGCGTCGTGGTGCTGATCGCGATTGCAACCTGGTTGCTGCACAACCAGCAGATCGCTCGTATGGTTCTGGGCGTCATTGCTCTGGGTATCGTGTTTATCTTCGGTAAAGAAGCATTCACCATGCACGGTGCTGCGCGTCGTAAAATGATCGTCGCCTTCATTCTGATGCTGGAAGCGATTATCTTCTTCGTGCTGTACAGCCAGATGCCGACCTCACTGAACTTCTTCGCGATTCGTAACGTTGAGCACTCTATTCTTGGCATTGCTTTCGAACCTGAGCAGTACCAGGCACTGAACCCGTTCTGGATCATCATTGGTAGCCCAATCCTCGCCGCTATCTATAACAAGATGGGCGATACCCTGCCGATGCCAACCAAGTTTGCGATTGGTATGGTGCTGTGTTCCGGTGCGTTCCTGATCCTGCCGCTGGGTGCTAAATTCGCTACCGATGCGGGCATCGTTTCCGTTAACTGGCTGATCATCTGCTACGGTCTGCAAAGTATCGGTGAACTGATGATCTCCGGTCTGGGTCTGGCAATGGTGGCTCAGTTGGTTCCGCAACGCCTGATGGGCTTCATCATGGGTAGCTGGTTCCTGACCACTGCAGGTGCAAACATCATCGGTGGTTACGTAGCCAACATGATGGCTGTACCAGAGAACGTCACTGACCCGCTGATGTCCCTTGAAGTCTACGGTCGTGTGTTCCTGCAGATTGGTGTTGCTACGGCTGTTATCGCTGTTCTGATGCTGCTGACGGCACCGAAACTGAATCGTATGACTCAGGACGATGACGTCAATGAGAAAGCCTCTAAGGCCGCGACAGCGTAATTCTCAGGGAAACTCTTTTTCAGGCCGCTAACTGGTGTTAGCGGCTTTTTTTTTGCCTGAGCTAGCACTACCATACGATATACCTCAGCCAAAAGGAGTTACCGATGAAACTGTTCTACAAACCGGGCGCTTGTTCTCTTGCTTCCCACATCACACTTCGTGAGAGCGGTAAAGATTTCACGCTGGATGGTGTTGATCTGATGAAGAAGCGTCTGGAAAACGGCGATGATTTTTTCGCGGTAAACCCAAAAGGGCAAGTTCCCGCGCTGCTGCTGGATGACGGTACGCTACTGACCGAAGGCGTCGCCATCATGCAATACCTGGCGGACACCGTTCCAGACCGTCAACTCCTTGCCCCGACCAGCAGCCTCTCCCGTTACAAAACCATTGAATGGCTTAACTACATTGCGACAGAACTGCATAAAGGCTTTACCCCACTGTTCCGTCCCGATACGCCGGAAGACTTCAAGCCAACCGTTCGCGCGCTGCTGGAGAAAAAAATGCAGTATGTGAACGACGCGCTGCAAGATAACCAATGGATCTGCGGTTCGCGCTTCAGCATTGCGGACGCCTATCTGTTCACCGTGCTGCGTTGGGCCTATGCGGTTAAGCTGAATATGGCAGGGTTAAGCAATATCGATGCGTATATGGCGCGTATGGCTGAACGTCCGGCGGTTGCCGCGGCGTTGAAAGCAGAAGGGTTAAATTAATTGTTGTTGCCGGGTAGCGCTTGCGCTTACCCGGCCTACAGCCAAACGCAGGCCCGATAAGCGTGAGCGCCATAGGGCATTGGTTATAGCTGCGTCGCGCTGAAGTAGTGTTCAGGCTTCGCGATACAATCCTGCGCAGCCACGACCTGCAGCTCATACTCGTGCATTTTTTTGGTAGCAATCATCACTTCGTACACCGCCGCCGTCACGTGCTCCAACGCCTGCTGTAAAGACGCGCCCTGCAGCAGTTTAACCAACAATAAGCCGCTGGTGACATCACCCACGCCAACCGGTTGACGAGCGCCAAAATCGACTAACGGTCGGCTGATATGCCATGCCTGTTCAGCAGTAACTAACAGCATCTCGAAACGATCTGCGCTGATACCCGCGCGAGCCAGGTGCTTCACCAGCACAATCTCTGGTCCCTGAGCGATGAGCTCACGCGCTGCCGCCACGGCCTCATTGACATTGTTCACCGCATGCTCGCACAGAATTTCGAGCTCAACCAAATTCGGGGCGATAATATCGCTGGCTGGAAGCGCATGGCGTACATGAAACTCCGCTACGCCCGGCGCGACGATACACCCTTTTTCCGGATGGCCCATCACCGGGTCACAAAAATATTTCGCCTGCGGATTGGCCGCTTTTACTTTGCGTACAATACCCAGAATATGCTCGCCCTGTTCAGCCGAGCCAAGATAGCCGCTCAGTACTGCGTCACAAGTCTGGAGTTTATCGATATCGGCAATGCCCTGGACAATGTCAGTCAGATGACTCGGCGGCATAACGCAACCGGTCCATTTGCCGTACTGTGTGTGGTTAGAAAACTGAACGGTATTCAGCGGCCAGACATTTGCGCCAAGACGACGCATTGGAAATTCTGCTGCACTGTTGCCCGCATGACCAAAAACAACGTGGGACTGGATGGCGAGGATATTCTTCATTTTACTTACCACAACCCTGAAAAAATAAAGGGGCGTAGTTTCCCACGCCCCTGCTAACTAAATCTTACTTCCAGCAAATCAGACAATAGTTCTTCTTGCCACGGCGCAGTAAGGTGTAGCGCCCGAACAGGATATCACTCTCCTGGAAGAAATATTCCGGATCGGATTGCTTCTCACCGTTGATGGTCACCGCATTAGACGCGATAGTCTTACGTGCCTGGCCGCGAGAAGGTTGCAGCTCGGAGTCCACCAGCGCCTGCATCAGATCGGCACCTTTGTCCATCTCGATCATCGGCACGCCATCCTGCGCCAGCTGTTCGAAATCCGCTTCGCTCAAGTCGCTCAGATTACCGTTGAACAAGCTTTCGGTAATACGTTTTGCCGCTACCAGACCTTCTTCGCCGTGAACCAGACGCGTTACTTGCTCAGCCAGAACATACTGGGCGCGCGGCGCTTTACCGCTATTTTTATCTTCTTCTTCCAGCGCATTGATCTCTTCAATGTCCATGAAGGTGAAGAATTTCAGGAAGCGATAAACATCCGCATCGGCGGTATTGATCCAGAACTGGTAGAATTTGTACGGACTGGTTTTCTTCGGATCCAGCCACACAGCGCCGCCTTCCGTCTTACCGAATTTCGTGCCGTCAGCTTTAGTGATCAACGGAACGGTCAGACCAAACACCTGGTTCTGGTGCAGGCGACGGGTCAAATCGATACCCGAAGTAATGTTGCCCCACTGGTCAGAACCGCCAATCTGCAGCGCAACACCGTGCAGTTTGTTCAGGCAGGCAAAGTCATAACCCTGCAGCAGGTTGTAAGAAAACTCGGTAAAAGAGATCCCCTGATCGTCACGGTTCAGACGCTGCTTCACCGCTTCTTTGTTGATCATCTGGTTAACGGAGAAGTGTTTGCCGATATCACGCAGGAAAGTCAGTACATTCATACTGCCAAACCAGTCATAGTTGTTCGCAGCAATCGCCGAGTTGTCGCCACAGTCGAAATCGAGGAACGGTGCAACCTGTTTGCGGATTTTATCCACCCACTCCTGCACGGTGTCTTCGGTATTCAGTTTACGCTCAGCGGCTTTAAAGCTCGGGTCACCAATCAGACCGGTTGCGCCGCCCACCAGTGCGACAGGTTTATGGCCTGCCTGCTGGAAGCGTTTCAGGCATAACAATGGAACCAGATGCCCCAAATGCAAGCTGTCAGCGGTAGGATCGAAGCCGCAATAGAGCGCGATCGGGCCTTGCGCCAGTCGCTCTGCTAACGCTTCCTCGTCCGTCACCTGGGCCACCAGCCCCCGCTCTTGCAATTGTTTAATCAAGTTACTGCTTGCCATCAAAATCTCCATGTATAAAACGACTGCACCTTAGCCGGTACACGACTTTTCGCCTGATGCGAAAGAAACATAGAATAAAGCGCCGGATTGTTCAGCACCAGCGCTTAAAACAAGAATTTTGCATCTTTAGGGGGCCAGGCGATCAATTTTCCACGCGTTATCTTCGCGTTGGTATAAAAAACGATCGTGCAGACGGTTTTCGCCACCCTGCCAGAACTCCATCTGCTCAATACTCACGCGAAAGCCTCCCCAGAAACTGGGCAGTGGAACGTCCCCTTGCTGAAACTTCTGCTTCAGTTCGAGGAATTTGCTTTCCAGAATACCGCGCGCGGAGATCCGACTGGATTGCTTAGAGACCCAGGCGCCAATCTGGCTATCACGTGGGCGACTGTGGAAGTATTTCACCACTTCCAGCGTGGACAGGCGCTCAGCCTTGCCGATCACCATCACCTGCCGTTCCAGCGTATGCCAGGGAAACAGGAGGCTGATGCGTGGGTTTTTCTCAATCTGATGTGCCTTACGGCTACCGAGGTTGGTATAGAAAACCAGCCCTTTATCATCATAATGTTTAAGCAACACGATACGCTGATAAGGCTGACCGTTTTCATCGACGGTAGCAACGACCATCGCAGTGGGATCGGCCAGTTTGGCGTCACAGGCTTGCCCCAGCCAGCGCTCGAACAGCGCAAGGGGCTCGGCGGGAAGATCGCGGCGGCGGAGACCGCCTTTCGTGTATTCACGGCGCAAATGCGCGATTTGCTGCAATTCGTCGTTATCAGACATGATGTTGGCTACGGATTGTCAGTGGGTGACGCTATTGTGCGCCGCCCAGGTGAAAATCTCAACGCTTCGGGTTCTGTAACTGACAGTTATTTAGCACAATTCTGTCTCGTTTATAGACCGTTGCCTCATCGCCTTTAGACCAGAAGACGTAAATACCATCGGTATAGCGAGCACCTGATGCCGACACGCCCTGTTTGAGGTTCAATAGCTGATTATCATAAACAAAACTCGCCATCTGACGGGTATTGTTCAGCTTCACGGTAAGCGGTTTTTCGTCACAGCGGTATTCAAGCGTATCCGTTTGCATACGCTCGACAAATTGGTTGTACACGCTGCACCCGCTAAGCAGTACCGGCAGACACACTAACAACAGTTTTTTCATAGCCATATCCTGAAGACTTTCCTGGTCCTGGAGGGTAATGGCACCCTCCCTAATATCCCTAGTTTATCGACATATGGCGCTGAATAATTTCAGTTAACTCTGAGTTCGTGGGTTAGCGGGATAAATCGCCCCTAAAACGCTCGGTTCTGATGCGCCGGTCACGGAAGGCAGATTTCCCGGTAATCCCGCCAGCGTTCGCCACGCCAGCCAGGCAAAAGCCAGGGCCTCCATATCATCGCCGCTGATCCCAGCCTCATCGGTTGAAGTGACCTCTGTCCCTGGCAATAATGCCGCCAGACGCATCATCAGCAGCGGATTACGGCTGCCGCCGCCGCATACCATTAGCCGTTCACAGCCTCCGCTTAGCAAGACCTGCTCGGAAATGGTCACGGCCGTCAGTTCGGCAAGCGTCGCCTGCACATCCCGCGGGCTTATTCCCGGGAACTGCGCCATATGACGTTCTATCCAGCCATAATTGAAATACTCGCGGCCAGTGCTTTTCGGCGCAGGCGCAGAAAAATAAGGATCGTTAAGCATATTTTGCAGTAAAGGCAGGATCACCGTTCCCGATGTGGCCCACTGCGCATCTTTGTCGTAGGGTTGGCCGCATTGCCGCCAGATCCAGGCATCCATCAGCATATTGCCCGGCCCGGTGTCGTAACCGCGAACGGGTTGCTGTGGGATAAGCAGAGACAGATTGGCAATTCCGCCGATGTTTAGCACCATCCGCCGCTCCGTTGGATGAGCCAACAGCGCCTGATGAAAAGCGGGAACCAACGGCGCGCCCTGCCCGCCGAGAGCGATATCGCGGCGACGAAAATCGCCGATCACCGTTATCCCGGTACGCGCGACGATTTGATTGTTGTCGCCAATTTGCAGCGTGTGCGGCGCGATTCCCGTCGGTTCATGCCACACGGTTTGCCCATGGCAGCCAATCGCAACGATCTCCTGCGGTTTCAATTTTTCCTGTGCCAACAGCGCATTCACCGCCTCGGCAAACAGATAACCGAGCTGTGCGTCAAGTTGGCCAAACTGCGATAGCGTAAGCTGCTGCCCCTGACAGATATCCAGGATCGCCTGCTTTATATGGAGAGGGATAGGCCAGGTCAGACTCGCCTGTTGCGCAACCATCGTTTCATCTATTGTCGCCAGCACAACATCGACACCATCAAGGCTGGTTCCAGACATTACACCGATAAAACGGCCCGATTTCATATGTCATCCTTTTAAGCAAATTAGCCTTGACACTCAACCATAAAGTGCCGACTAATGCCATGCTTCCTTAATGATTTTTGAGGGCTAATCATTACAATGGACGCTTTATTACATCAATTATATGAATGATTCGTTTATACTCGGTATATCCGATTTCGGTTAAGATTTTCATATTGTTCCAGTAGAACATGTGACCTTAGGCTCACAAGTGCCATATAATTTAGCCATGAAGGGTGCTTTATTAGCGTTTCGTGGTGTTAAAGGAGATTTGTAAATGATTAAACGTGTGCTGATTGTTGCATTAATGGGTGTGTCTTTGGCGGGCTGCGTTAACAATGATAGCCTTTCAGGCGACGTATACACCGCATCCGAAGCGAAACAAGTTCAGAACGTTACCTACGGTACAATTGTTCATGTTCGTCCGGTGCAAATCCAGGGTGGCGATGACGCAAACGTGATTGGCGCCATTGGTGGTGCGGTACTCGGCGGGTTCCTGGGTAACACCGTCGGCGGCGGTACGGGTCGTTCATTAGCCACGGCGGCTGGCGCAGTTGCCGGTGGCGTAGCGGGTCAAGGCGTACAAGGTGCGATGAATAAAACCCAGGGTGTAGAACTGGAAATCCGTAAGGACGACGGTAATACTATCATGGTGGTTCAGAAACAGGGTGCGACCAAGTTCTCAGCTGGCCAGCGCGTTGTTATGGCTAACAACGGCAGCCAGGTTACCGTGTCTCCACGTTAATCGAATTCACGTGTGGTCAGGCTCTGGCCACACGTCATCTTATCGTTTCAGCCCTGTGACTGCAGTTCAATAATATTGTGTTCCAGTCTGGCGACCAGTTTAATCAGCAGATCAATTTCCTCAGCTGAAATCCCTTCCAAAATTTCTCCACGCGTCTTGTTGATAACCGCTTCCATATCTGCAATCAGCGGCTCTGCTTTTTCTGTCAGTTTAATTCTCTTTGCCCGACGATCGCTGGCGCAAGTCTGTCGTGAAATGAGTCCCTTTTCTTCCAGCTGGTCAAGCGTGCGTACCAACGAAGGCTGCTCGATGCCAATCGCTTTAGCCAACTGAATCTGCGATTGATCAGGCGGCAATTGATGAATGTTGTGCAGCGTAACCCAATGCGTCTGCGTCAACTCCAGAGGTTTCAGGCGATGGTCAATCAGAGCACGCCAAATGCGCACCAACCGTGCCAGATCAGAACCTAATGGCGATTCCAATTTCATCTCCTTATAATTAGCTTGCTAAGTTATTATGCTGATTTTAGAATAGTGTGCAGCATTTGTATTCCCAAAACAAATGTATTGCCAAATTTGCTTACCGGCTGACATTTTTTCAGACATTATGCGTTACAGAGACTCATTGTCTCTTTTTTGCTAAACCTATAGCAATGCTCTCTTCCGCCAAGGATTTTGCCCGTGAAGTTTATGTTTAATGCAACAGGATTGCCCCTACAAGATTTAATGATCGGAGCATCTGTCTACTTCCCTCCTGTTTTCAAGGCGTTTGTAGCAGGATTTATTCTCTGGCTGGTTGTTCATCGCCTGCTACGCGACTGGATTTACTCCGGCGAAATCTGGCATCCCCTGTTAATGGATTTGTCACTCTTTACGCTTTGCGTATGTCTGGCCTTTGTAATGCTGATTGTGTGGTGATTATGTCGCTTAAAACCATTAAATACTTCTCCACCATTATAGTCGCTGCCATCGCAGTTTTCGCCGGATGGTGGATGTGGAATTACTATATGCAATCGCCCTGGACACGTGATGGCAAAGTGCGTGCTGAGCAGGTCAGCATCACGCCGCAGGTCTCAGGCAGCATTAGCGAACTCAATATAAAAGATAACCAGTTTGTGAACAAAGGCGATGTCCTTTTTATCATCGATAAGACGCCGTTTCACATTGCTGAACTAAATGCGCAAGCGCAGCTGGCGAAGGCACAGTCCGATCTGGCGAAAGCCAATAACGAAGCCAACCGCCGCCGTCATTTATCGCAAAATTATATCTCAGCCGAAGATCTGGATACTGCTAACCTCAACGTGAAAGCCATGCAGGCCAGCGTTGAAGCAGCCGAGGCCAGCCTGCGCCAGGCACAGTGGCAACTGACGCAGACGGTGGTCAAAGCGCCCGTAGCGGGCTGGGTCACCAACCTTTCAACTCGTACTGGAGACTACGCCTCAACCGGTAAGCCCCTGTTTGCCCTTGTCGACAGCCACTCTTTCTATGTGATGGGGTATTTTGAAGAAACCAAGTTGCGCCACATTCGTGAAGGTGCGCCTGCGGTTATCACGCTCTACAGCGGCAACATAAAGTTACAGGGTCACGTATCCAGTGTTGGTCGCGCCATCTACGACCAAAGTGTGGAAAGCGATTCCGGTCTGATTCCCGACATCAAACCCAATGTGCCGTGGGTGCGTCTGGCCCAACGCGTTCCGGTCCGCATCGAATTCGACGCTCTGCTGCAGGATGTCACCCTGGTTTCTGGTACGACCTGCAGCGTGTCTATCGGCCAGCGTAAATGAAACTGTCCCACCTGATGCCAGGCCATTGGCCGTGGTTTAAAGCCACGGTAGCGCAGTGGCGTTATGCGTTGCGAAATACCATTGCGATGTGTCTGGCGTTAACGTTCGCCTATTACCTGAATCTGGATGAGCCCTACTGGGCGATGACCTCGGCGGCAGTGGTCAGCTTTCCCACCGTCGGCGGGGTTATCAGCAAAAGTCTGGGTCGTGTTGCGGGTAGCTTGCTGGGTGCCACCGCCGCGTTGATTATTGCCGGTCATACCCTCAATGAGCCGTGGTTGTTTTTGCTGAGCATGTCAGTGTGGATCGGTTTTTGTACCTGGGCATGCGCGCATTTCACCAATAACGTCGCCTATGCCTTTCAACTGGCCGGTTATACGGCGGCGATCATTGCTTTTCCCATGGTCAATACCATAGAGATTACGCAGTTGTGGGATATCGCTCAGGCCCGCGTATGCGAGGTCATCGTCGGTATCCTGTGCGGCGGCATGATGATGATGATCCTCCCCAGCACCTCCGATGGCACTACGCTGCTTACCGCGCTGAAAAACATGCATTCGCGTTTACTGGAGCATGCCAGCTTACTCTGGCAACCGGAGACAACAGATGCGATTCGCACAGCTCATGAAGGTGTTATCGGTCAGATTCTTACCATGAACCTGCTGCGTATTCAGGCGTTCTGGAGTCACTATCGTTTTCGCCGTCAAAATGCGTTGCTCAATTCGCTGTTGCATCAGCAGTTACGTATGACCAGCGTGATCTCCAGTCTGCGCAGGATGCTCCTGAACTGGCCCAATCCCCCAGCTAATACCCGGGAAATCATCGAACAACTGCTCAGCGAGCTGGTCAAATCCAATACCGACACCTACACCGTCGCGCGTATTATCGTCCCCCTGCGTCCTCTCGATGCGCGCGACTATCGGCACGTCGCCTTCTGGCAACGACTGCGTTATTTTTGTCGGCTGTACTTACGCAGCAGTCATTATCTGCATTTACTGGAAAATGGCGTTACCGCCGAGCGTATTACTATCGCCCGCACGCCAGGACTTGCCCGTCATACCGATAATGCGGAAGCTCTCTGGAGCGGATTGCGTACGTTCTGTACACTGATGCTTATCGGCGCATGGAGCATTGGCGCGCAATGGGAATCAGGCTCTGGCGCACTAACGCTCGCGGCCATCAGCAGCGTGCTCTATTCCGCCGTAGCCACGCCGTTCAAGTCACTTTCTTTGCTGATGCGCACGTTGGTTCTGCTGTCGCTGTTTAGCTTTGTGGTTAAGTTTGGCCTGATGGTGCAAATCTCTGACCTCTGGCAATTCATTCTGTTTCTCTTCCCGTTGCTCGCTACCATGCAACTCCTGAAGCTACAAATGCCAGCGCTGGCGGGTCTTTGGGGACAGCTAATCGTGTTTATGGGATCGTTTATCGCGGTGACTAATCCGCCGGTTTATGATTTTGCTGATTTCCTGAATGACAATATGGCGAAAATCACCGGCGTGGCGCTATCGTGGCTGGCATTCGCCATTCTGCGGCCTGGATCGGATGCGCGGAAAGGCCGCCGCCATATTCGCGCCCTGCGCCGGGATTTTGTCGATCAGCTCAGCCGACATCCCTCGCTCAGCGAAAACGAATTTGAGTCGCTGACCTATCACCACGTCAGCCAGCTCAGCAACAGTCAGGATGCCCTGGCGCGACGCTGGCTATTGCGTTGGGGGGTTGTCTTGCTGAACTGCTCGCACGTGGTGTGGCAACTGCGCACCTGGGAGGTGCGTTCAGATCCTCTGGCTCACGTCAGAGACGTGTGTATTTCGTTGCTTCGCGACGTAATGAGTGAGCGCGGCGTCCAGCAACGACCGCTGAATGCCACGCTGAGTGAGCTACAGCGTATTTGCGACACGCTCGCCCACCATCATCAACCTGCGGCGCAGGAACTGTCGGCGCTTATCTGGCGACTACACTGCTCGCTTTCGCAGCTCGAACAGGCGCCTCCGCCGGGTACGCTAGGCAATTGATTATTTGATAACGCCACAGGCGTAGCGCGCTCCGCCACCGCCAAGCGGTTTTGGTTGATCGGACATATTATCGCCACCGACATGGATCATCAGCGCTTTGCCTTTAACCTCATCGAGCGTTTTCAGCCGCGGCGCAATGACCGGTGTTGTGGCGTTACCGTCGTTATTCACCACCAGCAGCGGCAGGTCACCCATGTGGCCTGCGCCTTCGGGGCCTTCGTGCTTGCCGGTTTGGTGCGGATCATAATGGCCTCCAGCCGATTCCGCGGCTGAGGCTTTTCCTTCTTTAATCGCCGGTTGGCAACTGCCATTCGCATGCACATGGAAGCCATGTTCACCCGGCGGCAGCGCTTTCAGATCGGGCGTAAACTCCAGCCCTTTCCCGGTTTCAGCAATAGTGACCGTACCAATCGCCTGGCCGACACCTTGCGACGTTACCAGATTCATCGTCACTTTTTCTTCACTGGCAGCCTGCGCACCTGCACAGGCGAGTAGAGTAATAATGGCCAAACTCAAACGCTTCATAAGACCTCCGTCCAAAAGGTGTCTGATTGATAAGTGTAAACCAGTGACACAAATTTGAACGGAGAAGCGTCAAAAACGCGATTACGGTACGTCGTAACCCAGCGCAGCTTTGCGAATACGGAACCACTGCTGGCGAGACATGTTCAATGACTCAGACTCAACGGCAGCGCGTACACGCTCTATCTTCCCTGAGCCAATAATCGGCAGCGGCTGAGACGGCAGACGTAAAATCCAGGCGTACACCACCTGCTCAATGGACTGCGCGTTTAACTCTTCTGCGATTGTGGCAAGTTCATTACGTAATGGCTGGAACGCATCGTCATTAAACAGACGACCACCGCCGAGGCAGGACCAGGCCATCGGACGAATGCGCAGTTGTTGCAGTTGATCTAAAGTACCATCCAGCAGGAGCGGCTGATGTACCGGTGAGATCTCAACCTGGTTAGTCGCCAGCGTGAACGGCAGACGCGATTGCAGCAGTGAGAACTGTGCCGGGGTGAAGTTAGATACGCCAAAGTGACGCACTTTTCCGCTATGGTGCAATTTTTTGAACGCGTCAGCGACGTCGTCCGCATCCATGAGCGGATCGGGACGGTGGATGAGCAGCAAATCAATATGATCGGTCGCCAGTAACTTCAACGATGCTTCCGCACTGGCAATGATATGCGCGCTGTCGGTGATGTAATGACCCAGCGCATTTTCCGTGCGCGCCGTCGTGGCGATCCCGCACTTGGTAACAATCTGCATTTTTTCACGCAGATGCGGGGCCAGCTTCAGTGCCTCACCAAACGCCGCTTCACACTGGTATCCGCCGTAAATATCGGCGTGATCGACGGTGGTAACGCCCAGATCCAGATGTTCTTCAATAAAGCTGACTAGCTGGCGCGCGGACATATTCCAGTCCATCAGGCGCCAATACCCCATTACAAAGCGAGAAAATTCCGGACCTTGCGGCGCAATAGTAATACGCTGAACCATAGCAGCTTCCTTATAAGTGAATGTGCATCGAGTATACGCAATTACGCTTTTAAAAGAGTGAAGGTTGTTGCGGTTCTTCCGAAGGGTTGGCTTTGTTTGCTCGTAATTTACGCATCAGGCGCTGACGACAAAGCCGTAGCACTTCCTGCTTTTCGGCATCGCTCATCTTTTGCCAGTTAAAACGCTCATCCCGACTGCGAAAACAGCCGCGGCAAAAACCGCGCTCGTCAGACTGACATATTCCACGGCATGGGCTCTGGACGGGGAAAAACTCCAGCTGTTCGGCCACATCCCCTCCTTTCGTAAGATTGATATACCTATTGAAGACGTTAACTGAATTTCTCGCAAGCGCTATTGCATTAGACCGACTGGTCTATTACACTCCTTCCCATGAACAAAATCACTGAACACGATACACGCGAACATCTGCTGGCGACGGGCGAACTGCTGTGTATGCAGCGCGGCTTCACCGGCATGGGCTTAAGCGAACTACTGAAAACCGCTGAAGTCCCCAAAGGTTCGTTTTATCACTATTTTCGCTCTAAAGAAGCGTTCGGTGTTGCGATGCTGGAACGCCACTATGCGGCCTATCATCAGCGACTGGCTACGCACTTTGATACGGGGGCAGGAAACTATCGCGACCGTATTCTGGCCTACTATCAGGAAACCCTGAACCAGTTTAGCCAGCACGGCATTATCAGCGGTTGTTTAACCGTAAAACTGTCTGCCGAAGTGTGCGATCTGTCAGAAGATATGCGCACGGCGATGGATAAAGGCGCGCGGCACATTATTGCGCTGTTAGCGCAGGCGCTGGAGAAAGGTCAGGCAAACCATTGTCTGTCCTTTGTTGGCGAGCCGTTACAGCAGGCGCAGGTATTGTATGCGCTGTGGCTGGGCGCCAACCTGCAGGCCAAGATTTCTCGTAGCGCCACCCCGCTGGAAAATGCGCTGGCGCACGTTAAAACCATCATTACTACGCCTGCCGTTTAACAGGCGTTTTTATTTCTTTTATTACTAGACGACCGGTCTATTCAGGAGTGCCATATGTCATCTGAAAAACTTTTTTCCCCACTGAAAGTGGGTGCTATTACGGCAGCAAACCGCGTATTCATGGCGCCACTGACGCGTCTGCGCAGCATTGAGCCTGGCGACATCCCTACTCCGCTGATGGCCGAGTATTACCGTCAACGCGCCAGCGCGGGTCTTATCATCAGTGAAGCTACACAGATTTCCGCGCAGGCGAAAGGCTATGCGGGGGCACCCGGCTTACACAGCGAAGCGCAAATTGCCGCATGGAAAAAAATCACCGCTGCCGTACATGCGGAGCAAGGTCATATTGCGGTCCAGTTGTGGCATACCGGGCGCATCTCTCACGCCAGTCTGCAGCCCAACGGTCAGGCACCGGTCGCACCTTACGCGATTAGCGCCGGAACCCGGACCTCGCTTCGTGATGAAAATGGTCTGGCAACGCGTGCGGATACCTCAATGCCGCGTGCGCTGGAAACTGAAGAAATTCCTGGCATCGTTAATGACTTCCGTCAGGCGATTGCCAACGCGCGCGAAGCGGGTTTCGACATGGTTGAACTGCACTCCGCTCACGGCTATCTGCTGCACCAGTTCCTGTCGCCAACGTCTAACCAGCGTACCGATCAATACGGCGGCAGCGTCGAAAATCGTGCACGTCTGGTGCTGGAAGTTGTCGATGCCGGTATTAAAGAATGGGGTGCCGATCGCATTGGTATTCGCGTATCTCCGATTGGCTCATTCCAGAACGTTGACAACGGGCCGAACGAAGAAGCCGATGCGCTGTATCTGATTGAACAACTGGGCAAGCGCGGAATCGCTTACCTGCATATGTCTGAGCCGGACTGGGCTGGCGGCGAGCCGTATTCCGATGCGTTTCGCGAAAAAGTTCGTGCACGTTTCCACGGTCCGATCATTGGTGCGGGTGCCTACACACCTGAAAAAGCAGAAGCACTGATCGAGAAGGGCCTGATCGACGCCGTTGCTTTTGGTCGCGCCTATATCGCTAACCCGGATCTGGTTGCGCGCCTGCAGCGTAAAGCGGAGCTGAATCCGCAACGTGCCGAAAGCTTCTACGGCGGCGGCGCGGAAGGTTACACCGATTATCCTACCCTCTAACGTCACAAACTCCGTTCTGCCATTGATAGCGGCGTAACAACGCCGCTATACTAAAACAACATTTTGAATGTATTAGCCATTTTCGAAGGGGAAAAAGATGCGTTTACTTCATACCATGCTGCGCGTGGGTGACCTGCAGCGTTCCATCGAGTTTTATACCAACGTGCTGGGCATGAAGCTGCTGCGTACCAGCGAAAACCCTGAATACAAATACTCCCTGGCCTTTGTCGGCTACGGCCCTGAAACCAGCGAAGCCGTGATCGAACTGACCTATAACTGGGGTGTCGACAAGTATGAGCTGGGCACTGCCTACGGCCATATCGCCCTGAGCGTAGACAACGCAGCCGAAGCCTGTGAACGTATTCGTCAGAATGGCGGTAACGTCACGCGTGAAGCCGGTCCGGTAAAAGGCGGCACCACCGTAATTGCGTTCGTTGAAGATCCAGACGGTTACAAAATTGAACTGATCGAAGAGAAAGACGCCGGGCGCGGCCTGGGCGACTAACCTCCCCACGGGCGCAGATCGTCTGTGCCCGTAGTTTTATACTCATCATTTTGCCATAATACGCGCTGCAATTTTCCCGTATTAAGAGACCCAGATGTCCGATAACGCTCAACTTTCCGGTCTGTGTGACCGTTTTCGTGGTTTTTATCCTGTCGTCATTGATGTCGAAACCGCAGGGTTCAATGCCAAAACCGATGCGCTGCTTGAGATCGCAGCCATCACACTGAAAATGGATGAACAAGGCTGGCTGATGCCGGACACGACGTTACATTTCCACGTAGAGCCATTTGAAGGCGCGAATTTGCAGCCGGAAGCCCTCGCCTTTAACGGAATTGACCCTAACAATCCGCTACGCGGCGCGGTCAGCGAATATGACGCTCTGCATGCCATCTTTAAAATGGTGCGTAAAGGCATTAAAGACAGCGGCTGCAATCGGGCGATCATGGTGGCGCATAACGCTACGTTCGACCACAGTTTTATGATGGCCGCAGCAGAACGCGCCTCGCTCAAACGTAATCCATTTCATCCGTTCGTCACCTTTGATACTGCGGCCTTAAGCGGCCTGTCTCTGGGGCAAACTGTGTTATCGAAAGCGTGCCTGGCGGCAGGAATGGAATTTGACGGGACTCAGGCGCACTCGGCGCTGTATGACACCGAACGGACGGCCGTGCTGTTTTGCGAAATTGTTAACCGCTGGAAACGTCTCGGCGGCTGGCCTCTTCCCGTGCCTGAAGAGGCATAGCGGACCGATAAAAAAAGCGACCATCACGAGGTCGCTTTTTTATTTACGCTGATATTATTCAGCGTCCGGCTCTTCGGTTTTGTATTTCGCCGCTGTTTCTTTAATCAGCTGCTGCAACTCACCGCGCTGGTACATTTCGATCAAAATGTCACAGCCGCCAACCAGCTCGCCATCAACCCACAGCTGCGGGAAGGTTGGCCAATTTGCGTATTTCGGCAGCTCGGCGCGAATATCCGGGTTCTGCAGAATATCAACATAAGCAAAGCGTTCACCACAGGCGGACAGCGCCTGCACAGCCTGAGCGGAGAAACCGCAGCTTGGCAGTTTAGGGGAACCTTTCATGTACAGGAGAATCGGGTTTTCAGCGATCTGGCGCTGGATTTTTTCGATAGTGGTGCTCATTATCTTGCTTCCTTAAACTTCTTTTACGGCAGTAGTCTGACATTGTAGCGGGTCAGACAGGCAACGGAAAATAACATTTTCATTACGCGTTATTATTTTATCCCCTGACGCCAAAAGTTGCATTCACAATCTCATTTATCCCCTTAAAGCCTGTGGATTTGATTATTCGTTCACCAACGCCAACTTTAATTGCTGATTTTTTTTGCGGTCGGTTACGAAACGTAGTTTTAAACAAAAAAGCTATTAACTTTCCCTCTTTCTATAGATTAGAATCATCAAGTTTTGAAAATCACACGCAGGCATGATAGACCTGCCTTACCAGAGGATTGCTCAGTGGCGCGGATAAACCGAATCTCGATCACGCTCTGTGCTTTACTTTTTACTACACTGCCCTTTACGCCCATGGCTCATGCTTCCAAGCAGGCCAGGACGACACCTACCCATTCCCACACCATCAAAACGGTAGATAAAAAGAAAAGCGCAACAACCAGCCAAAAAACAACAAAGACCAGCAAAAAAACGGCGACAAAAACCACCAGCAAAACCAGCACCAAAACCGCTTCCTCTTCTAAACATCGCACTGCCGCTCCAGCAAAGTCGACTAAAACGGCAAACCGTCGTGGTAAAAACACCGCAGCACAAACCGCTGCCGTTACCTGGACTGAAAAATGCACGCCGCGCAAAGGTCATAAGCCGCGCTGTGTAAAAGTGAAAACCACCGCACCAACGACGCTGGCTGACGCGCATAAAGTGAAAGTGCAGAAAGCCACTAAAACCGCCATGTCCACGCTGATGAACCAAATCGGCAAGCCTTATCGCTGGGGCGGCACCTCACCAAGAACCGGGTTTGACTGCAGCGGTCTGGTCTATTACGCCTATAAAGATCTGGTGAAATTCCGCATTCCACGCACTGCGAACGAAATGTATCATCTGCGCGATGCAGCGCCGATTGAACGTGGCGAACTGAAAAATGGCGATCTGGTATTTTTCCGTACCCAGGGGCGTGGAACTGCCGATCACGTTGGCGTTTATGTTGGCAACGGTAAGTTTATTCAGTCACCGCGCAGCGGTCAGGAAATTCAAATCACCTCTCTGAGTGAAGATTACTGGCAGCGCCACTATGTGGGCGCTCGTCGGGTAATGACGCCAAAAACAATTCGTTAAAAACTTACCCTACAGTACATGCTGTAGGGTAAGTTCTTCTTTTGCATAACCTTTCAATTTGCTACCCTATCCTTACTCACAATGAGGCTATTGTGTGTACTCAATATAAATAATAAGGAGAGAAGCAATGTCGTTTGAATTACCTGCATTACCGTATGCCAAAGATGCTCTGGCACCGCACATTTCTGCCGAAACGCTGGAATATCACTATGGCAAACACCATCAAACTTACGTGACTAATCTGAACAACCTGATTAAAGGCACGGCGTTTGAAGGCAAATCACTGGAAGAGATCGTACGTAGCTCTGAAGGCGGTGTATTCAATAACGCAGCACAGGTATGGAACCACACGTTCTACTGGAACTGCCTGGCACCGAACGCAGGTGGCGAACCTACCGGTAAACTGGCCGAAGCAATTGCCGCCTCCTTTGGCAGCTTTGCGGATTTCAAAGCGCAGTTCACCGATGCCGCTATTAAAAACTTCGGTTCTGGCTGGACCTGGCTGGTAAAAGGAACGGATGGCAAACTGGCTATCGTTTCCACCTCCAATGCAGGTACACCGCTGACCACCGACGCGACGCCGCTGATGACCGTTGACGTGTGGGAACACGCCTACTACATCGATTATCGCAATGCCCGTCCTGGCTACCTGGAAAACTTCTGGGCGCTGGTGAACTGGGAATTTGTTGCGAAGAACTTCGCAGCATAAAAAAGATGACGCAGAAGGAGAACCCTTCTGCGTTTTAGCATTAATTCGCGGAAGTGAAAGCCTCTTCAGGCTGTTTGCGCGCCGAGATAAAGACCAGCAGCAGCGCAAGTCCCGCCACAATTGCCCCCATCACCGGAACAAAGCTATAGCCCAACCCACCGGAAATCACCGCCCCACCGGCCGCGGCACCCAGAGCATTCCCCAGATTAAACGCGCCAATGTTGACTGACGATGATAATCCAGGCGCTTCGCTGGCAACGCGCATCACACGCATCTGCAACGGCGGAACGACCGCAAACGTCGCTGCCCCCCAGATGACCATACTAACTGCCGCACCCAGCTCATTACGCGCCAGGAAAGGAATGGCCAGCATAATAACCATCAGCAGCAGTAAAAAGCCTTTCAGCGTACCGTTGACGGAACGGTCAGCCAGTTTGCCACCAAGATAGTTACCGATTGAGAAGCCAACGCCAATCAGCACCAGCATACCGGTCACAAACGCCGGTGTGGCATGGGTGATCGTATGTAACACTGGCGAGATATAGGTATAAAGCGTGAACATCGCCCCGGCTCCCAGAACGGTCGTCAGCAGCGCCGACAGCACCTGCGGACGCATAAGTACCGCCAGTTCGCTACGGACATCCGGGCGCTCTCCCGCCCCACCTTTGGGTAATGAGAAGAACAGGCTGACCATGGCGATGACGCCCAGACCCGCCGTTGCCATAAACGACATACGCCAACCGATGGTTTCACCAAGCCAGGTCGCCGCAGGAACACCGCCGATATTGGCAATGGTCAACCCCATAAACATGGTTGCCACGGCGCTGGCCTGCCTATGTTTGGGTACTACGCTTGCAGCGACAATGGAGCCAAGACCAAAAAATGCTCCATGGTTCAGACTGGTCAAAATACGCGATAACATCAGGGTGGTGTAATCCGGCGAGATAGCCGAAAGCACGTTGCCCAGCGTGAAAATCGCCATCAGGAATATCAACGCATTACGTCGCGCACGATGAGACAGCAGTAATGTCATCAGCGGAGCACCCACCATCACCCCAACCGCATACGCGCTGATTAACATTCCGGCCGCGGGAATCGAGACATCCACACCTTTGGCAATGACGGGCAATAATCCCATTGGCGAAAATTCAGTGGTGCCAATGCCAAACGCGCCGATCGCCAGCGCCAGTAAAGGATAATTGAGTTTCATATTTCGACTCCGTAACGTCGAGTCGGGGCGCGACATAAAATAAGAGTCAAAAGCATGACATTGATCGCAAAATTAATAAAGTTAACAAAATTGCAAAAGACTTTTGCTTATTCGCAAACAATCGACGGGAAAGGCAAGCGGAAAGGATGAGGGAGAGCGAACTCCCTCGGGGGAAATCAATGCAGCGCTGCGGTCAGGCCACCCGCGACGATCAAACCCAGAACAATAATGGTAGTCACTAACGAAAATTTCAGATCGGTGCTCATCAAGTTTTCTCCTTTTTATTCCCACACAAAAAGTGATATTGCGCATTTTTACACACTTGAAAGCAAAAATCTCTCACGATTTATATTGATAACTGCTTTTAACTCTTCCCCTTTTCGTTAAGATCAGACAAAATTCCACGCTTACTTGATTAGCGTACCGGCCATTGACCCCTTCCTGACGTTCCGTGTCGTTTTCCCGGCGTGCCGCAACCCTTACGTTGCGCTAAGGGTGTGTTAAGGCAAACGTTTACCTGGAGTATTCTCAGGAGCTTAGGATATGGTCTGGAGTGAGATGTAATGGCAACAATTAAAGATGTAGCGAAGCGAGCAAACGTTTCCACTACAACCGTATCACACGTAATTAACAAGACGCGCTTTGTCGCGGAAGAAACGCGTAATGCTGTCTGGGCGGCGATCAAAGAGCTGCACTATTCTCCGAGCGCCGTGGCGCGCAGCCTGAAGGTGAATCACACCAAGTCTATTGGCTTGCTGGCCACCAGCAGCGAAGCGGCCTATTTCGCTGAAATTATCGAAGCCGTTGAGAAAAACTGTTTCCAGAAAGGCTATACCCTGATTCTGGGTAACGCATGGAACAGCCTCGAAAAACAGCAGGCTTATCTGTCAATGATGGCGCAAAAGCGCGTTGATGGTCTGCTGGTGATGTGTTCTGAGTATCCGGAGTCGCTGCTTTCGATGCTCGAAGAGTACCGCCATATTCCGATGGTCGTCATGGACTGGGGCGAAGCTAAAGCCGACTTTACCGATACGGTCATTGATAACGCCTTCGAAGGCGGTTATATGGCGGGTCGGTATCTGGTAGAACGCGGTCATCGTGAGATTGGCGTGATCCCAGGCCCAATGGAGCGTAATACCGGAGCCGGGCGTCTGGCAGGCTTTATGAAAGCGATGGAAGAAGCGCTGATTAAAGTTCCTGAAAACTGGATTGTGCAGGGCGATTTTGAGCCTGAATCGGGCTATCGCGCCATGCAGCAAATTCTGTCACAGTCGCATCGTCCGACCGCCGTCTTCTGCGGTGGCGATATCATGGCGATGGGTGCGCTGTGCGCCGCTGACGAGATGGGACTGCGCGTACCGCAGGATGTTTCGCTCATCGGTTACGACAACGTGCGCAACGCCCGCTTCTTCACGCCGGCTCTGACGACCATTCACCAGCCTAAAGATTCACTGGGGGAAACGGCCTTCAACATGCTGTTAGACCGTATCGTGAATAAACGTGAAGAGTCGCAGTCTATCGAGGTTCATCCGCGCCTGGTAGAACGCCGCTCCGTTGCCGACGGCCCGTTCCGCGATTACCGTCGTTAAGACTGTTGTGCGGGAGCCTCATCAGGCTCCCGCAACCATTCCTTATTCAGTGTTTCACTATCCCCTAAATAGTCCAGCAGCCAGCTCAATGCCGGCGACGTATCGTTCTGTTGCCATGTCAGGCAGCATGCGGCATCAGGAAATGGATTCTCCAGCTGTAGCGCGACCCATTTGCCGCTATCAATCCACGGTTTGGCAAAATGCGTCGGTACCATGCCCACGCACAAACCTGCAGATAAACAAGTAGCAGAAGATTCCCAGTCAGGCACCACAACGCGCTTTTGGTTATCCAGCAGCCAGGTAATACGCTTAGGAAGCGTACGCGACGTGTCTTCACGCACCAGCGACGGCCAGTTGCGCAACGTGTCGTCGCTTAGCGGTCCGGGCATTGACGCCAATGGATGATGGCTTGCCACCACGCAGCTCCAGCTCAGCATTCCCATGTCGCGGAAGGTATAGCGTCCCCCCACCGGAATCGCCTGCGTGGCGCCGATTGCCAGCTCAACGCGCCCATCGGACAGCGCATCCCAGACACCGTTAAACACCTCCTGGAAAACCAGCAGTTCGACATCATCAAAATGACGATAGAAATCCACGATCATCTGTCGGGTACGATCCGGGCGGACAATGTTATCTACCGCGATCGCCAACTGCCCGCGCCAGCCGTTGGCAATTTGCTGACATTGCTGGCGGGTGATCTGCATTTTTTTGATAACAGAGCGGCCTTCTTTGAGAAACCATGCACCGGCAGGCGTCAATTCCACATCCCGATGGCGTCGCTCAAAAAGCGGCACCGCCAGCCATTCTTCCAGTTGACGCACGGTGTAGCTTACCGCCGAGGGTACGCGGTGCAACTCCTGCGCGGCCGAACTAAAGCTACCGTTACGCGCAACCGCATCCACAACTTCAAGTGAATATTCCGACCACATATTCTGCCCACAAAAAATTTGAAATCAGTAAGCAAATATTAGCGTTTCACAGCAAGAATTACACTCACTACACTCAGCGGCATTGTTCTACTGCTAAAAAAAGAGAAATGATGATGCAACCTGGGAAAGGATTTTTAGTCTGGCTGGCGGGTCTTAGCGTACTCGGCTTTCTGGCAACGGATATGTATCTGCCCGCCTTCGCCGCAATTCAGTCCGATCTGCAGACACCTGCATCTGCCGTCAGCGCCAGCCTTAGCTTATTCTTAGCGGGTTTTGCCGTCGCGCAACTTCTGTGGGGGCCGCTCTCTGACCATTATGGCCGCAAGCCTGTTTTGCTGCTGGGTTTATCCATCTTCGCGCTGGGCAGTTTGGGCATGCTGTGGGTTGAAAATGCCACCGGTCTGCTGGTACTGCGCTTTGTTCAGGCCGTTGGCGTTTGTGCGGCATCGGTTATCTGGCAGGCGCTGGTCACCGATTATTATCCTTCACAAAAAGTAAACCGCATCTTTGCCACCATTATGCCGTTGGTCGGGTTATCCCCGGCATTAGCGCCATTATTAGGCAGTTGGATCCTGGTACATTTTTCCTGGCAGGCCATTTTCGCCACCCTGTTTGCCATTACTCTAATCCTGATGCTTCCGGCTCTGCGCTTAAAACCAACAGCTAAAGCACGCGACGACAGCCAGGATAAACTGACTTTCGCTACCCTGTTGCGCTCAAAAGTTTACCGCGGAAACGTGCTGATTTATGCCGCCTGCTCCGCGAGCTTCTTCGCGTGGCTGACGGGTTCCCCGTTCATCCTCAGCGAAATGGGCTACAGTCCGGCGGTGATTGGCCTGAGCTATGTTCCACAAACCATCGCTTTCTTAATTGGTGGTTACGGCTGCCGCGCTGCGCTGCAAAAATGGCAGGGCCGTCAGTTGCTGCCCTGGTTACTCATTCTGTATGCCTTTAGCGTAGTGGCCACCTGGGCAACCGGCTTTATTCACCATGTTGCGCTGGCTGAAATCCTCATCCCATTCTGCGTTATGGCGATTGCCAATGGAGCAATCTACCCTATTGTTGTGGCTCAGGCGTTACGTCCTTTCCCACAAGCTACGGGACGCGCAGCGGCATTGCAGAACACACTGCAACTGGGTTTATGCTTCCTGGCAAGCCTTGTGGTTTCCTGGTTGATCGCCACCCCGCTGCTCACCACCACCAGCGTGATGCTGACAACGGTGCTGCTGGCGGCCGCGGGTTACAAAATGCAATCGCAGAAGGCTAACGCCCCGCACACAGATGATCGGGCGCAAATTGCCCACGGTGAGTCTCACTAGTAATCACCCTTGATAATTGATTAGCCTGCTAATATTTATTGGTTGAATCGTCAAAAATTCAGGCCTATACTGATTTCCGGTTGTTAAAAAAACGATAATTGTTATGTGTTAACGGGGACAAGAACGTTCCCGTTTTCCCATGGATGGTCTTTTCGGCAAGGGTTCCTCCCTTCCTCTGTTCTACGTCGGATTATAGATTCGCGGATTAATTCCGTGAGAGTTCTCACAAAGCCCAAAAAAGCGTCTACGCTATTTTAAGGTTCTGATCACCGACCAGTGATGGAGAAGCTATGAGTTCATCGTGTATAGAAGACGTCAGCGTACCGGATGATGACTGGTACCGCATCACCAATGAATTATTAAGCCGTGCAGGTATTACCATTAATGGTCCGGCACCGGCAGATATTCGCGTAACGAACCCCGATTTTTTCAAACGCGTACTGCAGGAAGGATCGTTAGGGTTGGGCGAAAGTTATATGGATGGCTGGTGGGAATGCGACCGGCTGGACATGTTTTTTTGTAAAGTCCTGCGCGCCGGTCTTGAAAACCAACTCCCCCGCCACTTTAAAGATACGCTCCGTATCGCCACGGCTCGCCTGTTCAATTTACAGACCAAAAAACGTGCGTGGGTCGTCGGCAAAGAACACTACGATTTGGGCAACGATCTCTTTACCCGCATGCTGGACCCTTATATGCAGTATTCCTGCGCCTACTGGAAAGATGCCGATACCCTGGAATCTGCCCAACAGGCGAAGCTAAAAATGATTGCCGAAAAACTGCAGTTGAAGCCAGGCATGCGGGTGCTCGATATTGGCTGCGGCTGGGGCGGCTTATCCCAGTTTATGGCGTCACAATATGGCGTTAGCGTGGTGGGCGTGACCGTTTCGGCAGAACAGCAGAAAATGGCGCAGGCGCGTTGTGCGGGGCTGGATGTCACAATTTTGCTGCAGGATTATCGCGACCTTAACGACAAATTTGATCGCATTGTCTCCGTCGGCATGTTTGAGCATGTGGGGCCGAAGAACTACGCGACTTATTTTGAGGTGGTTGATCGTAATTTAAAACCCGACGGCCTCTTTTTGCTGCATAGCATCGGCTCTAAAAAGACCGACAATAACGTTGATCCGTGGATCAATAAATATATCTTCCCGAACGGCTGTTTACCGTCAGTTCGCCAGATTGCCAACGCCAGCGAGCCGCATTTTGTGATGGAAGACTGGCATAATTTTGGCGCGGATTACGATACAACGTTGATGGCCTGGCACGAGCGTTTCATGAGATCCTGGCCTGAAATCGCCGATAACTATACCGAACGCTTTAAACGGATGTTCAGCTATTACCTGAACGCCTGCGCCGGTGCGTTTCGTGCTCGCGACATTCAGCTGTGGCAGGTGGTTTTTTCCCGCGGCGTTGAACACGGCCTGCGCGTTCCCCGCTAATCGTTATCACCCCCGTGCCAACGGGGGTTTTACACTCTGGCTTAGGCTCCCGCCTCACCCGTTACGTTACTGATGGCGCTTTCACGCGCCGCCAGTACGCGCTCAACGGTATCAACCACCGCCTGGGTTTGAGGATCGATTTCGATATTGACCCGCGCGCCTAACTTTTTCTTACCCAGCGTCGTACGTTCCAGCGTTTCCGGGATCAAATGCACACAGAAACGCGTCGGTGTCACCTCGCCGACCGTCAGACTGATGCCATCAATTCCGATAAATCCTTTGTACAAGATGTATTTCATCAGCGACGGATCCTGAACTTTAAACCACACCTGGCGGTTGTTCTCCGAGGTCAGAATTTTCGACACTTCGGCGGTCGTCATAATATGGCCCGACATTAAATGTCCGCCAATTTCATCACTGAATTTTGCCGCTCTCTCAACGTTGACCAAATCCCCAACCTTCAGGTCACCCAGATTGGTGATACGCAGCGTTTCTTTCATCAGATCAAAGCTTATCTGGTTACCGTTGATTTCGGTTACCGTCAGGCAGCACCCATTGTGGGCAACCGATGCGCCGGTCTCCAGCGCATCCAACATATATTCAGGTAACTCCACAACATGCGTACGAAAATTTGGTTTTTCATCAATGGACACCAGTTTCGCGGTGCCCTGCACAATACCCGTAAACATACTTCTAACTCCTGAACTGAATTAAGACATCTCTGCACAGCACAATAGCAGGTGGAAATTCAGGTTGCCAGCAATGCGCCGCTACTGCCTGTTTTTTCACTGGAGAATTACGTATTCCTCGCTACAATAGACTGAAATTTCCCCTGCTTTTTCTCCTTGCTGCCATATAAGGCGGCTTTTTTAGTCTCTCAAATAACAACAATATAGTGGTGTACACGTGCAAAAGTATGTAAGTGAAGCGCGTCAGTTATTAGCTCTGGCAATTCCGGTGATTCTTGCGCAAATCGCTCAAACCGCAATGGGATTCGTTGATACCGTCATGGCGGGCGGATACAGCGCCACGGACATGGCGGCCGTCGCCATTGGCACATCTATCTGGCTGCCGGCCATTTTGTTTGGTCACGGACTGCTGCTGGCCTTGACGCCAGTGATTGCGCAACTCAATGGTTCCGGGCGCCGCGATCGTATCGCCCATCAAATACGCCAGGGTTTCTGGCTGGCGGGCAGCGTCTCCATTCTGATTATGATCGTGCTCTGGAACGCGGGATACATTATTCGCTCCATGCATAACATCGACCCGGCGCTGGCGGATAAAGCCGTCGGCTACCTGCGTGCGTTGCTGTGGGGCGCGCCGGGGTATTTGTTCTTCCAGGTAGCCCGTAACCAGTGTGAAGGTCTGGCCAAAACCAAACCGGCGATGGTGATGGGATTTCTCGGCCTGCTGGTGAACATTCCTGTTAACTATGTTTTCATTTATGGGCATTTTGGCATGCCGGAACTTGGCGGCGTGGGCTGCGGCGTGGCAACAGCGGCGGTTTACTGGGTGATGTTTATCGCCATGCTGTCATACGTTAAACGCGCACGCTCGATGCGTGATATCCGTAATGAGCGTGGTTTCCAGAAACCGGACACCGCCGTAATGAAGCGCCTGGTACAGCTGGGTTTACCTATCGCGCTGGCGTTATTTTTCGAAGTGACGCTGTTTGCTGTGGTGGCGCTACTGGTTTCCCCGCTGGGGATTGTCGACGTGGCCGGACACCAGATCGCGCTCAACTTCAGCTCGTTAATGTTCGTCCTGCCGATGTCTCTGGCTGCAGCCGTCACCATTCGAGTCGGTTATCGTCTGGGCCAGGGTTCCACGCTGGATGCGCAAACCGCAGCCAGAACAGGTCTGGGCGTCGGCGTCTGCATGGCGGTTGTGACGGCGATTTTCACCGTAACATTCCGTGAGCACATTGCCCTGCTCTACAACAATAACCCGGAAGTTGTCGCTCTGGCAGCGCAGCTCATGTTACTGGCCGCGGTGTATCAAATATCGGACTCTATCCAGGTTATTGGCAGCGGTATCCTACGTGGTTATAAAGACACGCGTTCCATTTTCTTTATTACCTTTACGGCATACTGGGTACTGGGTCTGCCGAGCGGTTATATTCTGGCGCTCACCGATCTGGTGGTTGACCGGATGGGACCGGCAGGATTCTGGATGGGCTTTATTATCGGCCTGACCTCTGCGGCAGTGTTGATGATGTTGCGGATGCGTTTTCTTCAGCGCCAGCCGTCAGCGGTTATTTTACAACGCGCTGCACGATAATCCCCAAATAGCCGCCATCTGGCGGCTTTTTTATATCCTCAAAACGGGCTGGCGTTTTGGGTCGTCATCCATTCCTGACTGACCGGATGCCTGAAATGCAGTTCACTGGCATGCAGCATCAGTCTCGACGTCCGTTCGGTGCCTGGCAGCAGACGCCCACCATATAAATCGCACCCCAAAATGGGATGCCCCAACTGCTGACAGTGGATCCGCAACTGGTGGGTACGCCCGGTTTCAGGTGTCAGCCGTACCCGCGTCAAAGCGAGTAACTCCCCATCTTGCTGGCGATGATGAAAACGCTCAATAACCTGATAGCGCGAGCGCGCGGGTTTACCGTTAATGGCGCAAATCGACATCAGTGGAAACAGCGCCGGGTCTTTGGCAATCGCTGCGTCTATAACGCCTTCATCGTTTTTCAGATGCCCGCACAACAACGCACTATACACCTTGCTTACCGCGCGCTGACTGAACTGCTGGCAAAGCGCGGCGTTGATAGCCTTGTTACGGGCAATCACCATCAGCCCTGACGTCCCAAAATCAAGCCGATGTACCAGCGTACAGCCGGGGTAAATCTGTACCAGCCGGTGATGTACCGAATCGAGATTCTGCGGGTTTTTCCCCGACAAACTAAGCAGTCCGGTGGGTTTATTGATAAGCACCAGATGCTCGTCCTGATGGAGGATCGCTATCTCCTCATGACAAGGCGGGGCAATAAAGGTATCGAGGATCGTAGACATGAGCGGCCAGGATGAAGTGTGGAAACGGATGATAGCGAATTTTTACCACACTGGCGAATCAGGGCGCTTAACCAATGACAATCATTGCATGATAGAGTGTGGGATATCCTGAGTGCGATGAGAGGGTTACACCGTGCAACAAATCGATTTCTACATGGTAGATGCCTTTACCACTACGACGTTTGGCGGTAATGCCGCAGCAGTATGCCCGCTCGATGACTGGTTGCCGGATGAAATATTATTAAAAATGTCGCAGCAGCATAACCAGTCGGAAACCGCTTTTTTTGTCGCCAATGAGAATGGCTTCGAGCTGCGTTGGTTTACCACGCAAGGCGAAATTAATCTGTGTGGGCATGCCACGCTTGCCGCCGCACATGTCATCTTTGAACATCTGGATTACCCGGAAGCGACCATCCATTTTGCCACCCGTTTTGTGGGTCCACTGACGGTCACGCGCAGCGGTGATTGGCTGACGCTTGATTTTCCTGCCTGGCAAAGCGAACCTGCCGAACCGCCCGCCTTACTGCTGGAAACATTGGGCATCACCGAATATAAAGAAGTGCGCGTCGCGCGCGATTACATGGTCGTGATGGAGAATCAACAGCAGGTTGAGGCTGTGCGCCCGAATATCCACGCCATGATTCCCCTCGGGAAAATGGTATGTATCACCGCGCCGGGTGACGGGGAATACGATTTCGTCAGCCGTTTCTTCTGCCCGGGTGAAGCAGTCGCGGAAGACCCGGTCACCGGTTCGACGCATAGCATGCTGATTCCTTACTGGGCTGCAAAACTGAATAAAACGCAGATGCTGGCGCGCCAGGTCTCTGAACGCGGCGGCGATTTACGCTGCCAACTGACAGGAACACGTGTTTATATCGGTGGACAAGCAGTAACTTATCTGACGGGTAAAGTGCTGTTACGCTAGCAGCCTTACCCGAATTAACCAATCCATGGAGGATTTATGGCGAACAAACTCGTGCAGATACACTTTGATTTTCCTGGGCCGTTTGGCGCTGAGATGTCACATCAGCTTGTTGAACTGGCCGAATCCATCAACCAGGAGCCGGGATTCATCTGGAAAATCTGGACCGAGAACGCAGCAAACCACGAAGCGGGTGGCATCTACCTGTTTCAGGATGAAGACAGCGCTCTGGCCTATATCAAAAAACACACGGCTCGCCTGAAGCACCTGGGTGTGGAAGACGTGACGTGCAAAATCTTCGATATCAATGAACCGTTAAGTAAGATTAACCACGGCCATATCGGCTAATTTTTGGCTTTAACGCCCCGCCCCGGGGCGCTTCTTCACTCCCCTGCTTTACCCTCATCAAAAGCGTTCCCCCTCTTTCACCGCGCCAGGATAGCTATATAACGTGGGTCACGTTTGCCATAGTTCACAAAATCATCACCTGTGAAAACTATCACTAGCCGAACGCGGTTTGAAAGCGTATAAAATAATACAAATAGTATTATTTTATACAAAATGAATTACCACTAACTACAGGAGATTCTCTTATGTCCGTGGACATTACATTGAACTCATCTGCAGGAGGTTTTCCGCCTGCAGGTCATTACTCACACAGTACAACGGCTGGCGGATTCGTCTTCATTTCTGGTCAGTTGCCGGTCACAAGTGATGGCGAAAAAAAAACCGAGGCCTCTTTTGAAGAACAGACGCGGCTGGTACTGCAGAATATTGATGCCTGCCTGGCTGGCGCAGGGGTTTCTCGACAGCACCTGGTGTCAGTACGCGTCTATGTAACAGATATCAACCAATGGCCAACGTTTAACAAAATCTATGGGGAGTGGATCGGTGATTTCCGGCCCTCCCGCGCGGTAGCGGGCGTTGCAGAGCTTCATTATGGTTTCGCGCTGGAAGTTGAAGCTATTGCCCTGGCCCCACAAGCATGACGTTTAACGACATACAGGTGAACAACAATGACTGAAATGACACTGCCTGATTATAACGATGTTGCCGCCGCGGCAGAGCGCATCGCCGACTATGCCAACAAAACGCCGGTGATGACCTCCCGAACGGTTAATGACGAATTTGGTGCTGAAGTTTTCTTCAAGTGCGAAAACTTCCAGAGAATGGGCGCGTTTAAATTTCGCGGAGCCATGAATGCGTTACGCCAGTTCACGCCAGAACAACGCGCTGCGGGCGTCGTCACCTTTTCGTCCGGCAACCATGCGCAGGCCATTGCCCTGTCGGCAAAATTGTTGGGGATCCCGGCGACGATTATCATGCCGCATGATGCCCCGGCGGCTAAAGTTGCAGCCACAAAAGGCTATGGTGGAAATGTGGTGATTTACGATCGCTATACCGAAGATCGTGAAAAAATCGGACGGGAGCTGGCAGAGAAACAAGGATTGACGCTGATCCCGCCATACGACCATCCGCACGTGATTGCGGGCCAGGGCACCGCCACAAAAGAGCTGATTGAAGAAGTGGGTCAGCTAGACGTTCTTTTCGTGTGTCTGGGCGGCGGCGGCCTGCTTTCGGGCTCCTCACTGGCAGCCAGACATCTGTCACCTGACTGCATCATCTATGGTGTCGAGCCAGAGGCAGGAAACGATGGTCAACAGTCGTTTCGCAGCGGAAAGATTGTTCATATCGATACGCCGAAAACCATTGCTGACGGTGCTCAGACCCAACATCTCGGGAATATTACGTTTCCGATTATCCAGCGAAATGTGCACGATATTCTGACTGTCTCAGACGATGAATTAGTCGCCTCGATGAAATTTATCGCTGAGCGAATGAAAATTGTCGTGGAGCCGACTGGCTGTCTGGGTTTTGCCGCCGCCAGAGCGCGCAAAACTGAACTTCGCGGCAAGAAAATCGGCATTATCATCAGCGGCGGGAACGTGGATATCAGCCGCTACAGTGAATTCCTTGCCGGGTAATCAAGAAGGTATCTGCCATGCGGATACCTTATTACCGTCTGAACACTCGCGTCTGGAAAAGCGAACCCTGCTCACTGTAAACTGCCCGCAATCATGGCAACAGGCATCACCGCAGGAGACTGGCATGCCAAAAACCGATAACAACTCACTTCTCAGCCAAATTGACACTATCGCCAGGGGCTTGAGCGAGACCTTCTCGCCGTTTTGCGAAGTGGTGGTTCATGATCTCAAAAATCCTGAACATGCCATTTTATCCATCCATAATAACCTGTCCGGGCGAGAACCCGGCCAACCGGCAACAGAACTGGGTCTGGCGCGAATCGCATCGCCTGAATTTCCCAGCATTATTGCCAACTACAGCAACCAGTTTGCCGATGGCCGCCCGGTGAAAAGTACCTCCATCGGCATCAAGGATGACGAAGGCAAATACGTAGCAGCACTCTGTCTGAACGTGGATATGACGCTGTTTCGTGGCATGCAGAGTGCCCTTGCGCGTTTTACTGAAACCGCGGACTCCCCCATTAATGAACATATCGATCCCGGCAGTAATGAAGTCATCCGCCAGCGTATCGATGACTTTGCCGCTAAATGCGCAACGACGGCCCGCGCCCTGAAACCTGAAGACCGTAAACGACTGATTCAACAATTACGTAAAGACGGTTTGCTGAACGTACGAAAATCTATGGACACTGTGGCGCAGCATCTGGGCGTCTCCAGAGCAACCGCGTATCTGTATGCCCGCCAGTCGGCTCAGGCTGGCGAATAAACCCGGTTATGCGGCGCTCAGCAAGGTATATCCGCCTGGCTCATGCAGCAAGCCAGCGCGGCATATTCCCCCAATCGCGGTGCATCCAGCCATTGATAAGTTCATTAAGTTGCTGACGATCCCGTAGGTGATTTTGCATATTTTGAATTCCTGATAATTGACTATTTTTGAACGTCTGCTACGCCTGTGTAATCTAATCCCGGGAATAGGCAAAAATTTGATTTATTCAACAAGGTTACCCGCCGATAAAACAACGATTCCCTGTCGCTGCACAAAAAAAATAAACCTTTATGATCGTGTGATTTTTTAACAACCACAGAGTGAGTGTTTTTTGTACAGACACAACAAAAATCACCGTCCGTTAATAACAGACTTCGCCTGATTTAATAAATATTCATAACCATTAAGCATGGCAACCCATTGATTTAAATGAATTAAAATACAAATAACTTCACATCATCAATAATAGACAGGCGGAATATATAAATAGCGTGATATCTAAATTATAATTCTTTTACATCCGGCTGATTGGTGAGGTTAGAATGCGGTTAATAGTCATGTTGGTAAGCGTTGTGCTCTCCACCCAGCTTTGGGCGGGTGAACTTTCCAGGCCCACCGGTAAAGTTCTTTTAACGTTATCCGGTAATATTGAAAATACAAATGAAGACGGGAAAGCGGTTTTTGATACCGCCAGCCTTGAGAAGCTGGGCATGGTAAGTTTTCAGACCACCTCCCCCTGGTATAATGGACGTACGACCTTTACGGGTATTCCACTACAAAAACTCATGGATTATGTTGGAGCGAGCGGCTCCGTTGTAAAGGTTACTGCGCTTAATGACTACACCACCGTTATCCCTCTCAGTGATTTCAAAAAATACAATGCCATCCTTGCTTTAAAAATCAACGGAAAATATATGCGCATCCGTGATAAGGGCCCATTATTCATTGTGTACCCCTATGACAGCATGCCGGAACTAAATAATCAGATTTATTATTCAAGGTCTGCATGGCAGGTCAGTAGTATGGATATTGAGTAAGCGTTCAGAGGAACATCATGAACAGAATACTGGCTGGCATCATCTTTTTTCTTTTTATATCGACCGGATATATCTCTTTCCTCGTACATGAAAGGCAACAAGAGCTACAGAAACTGACTCACTACACCGATTCCTGGTCTGCCGCTCAGTTGGTATCACAATATTACCGATTTGAATCGTTGCTTGGTCTTTACACTATCGATGATACGATGAATCTTGATGATGTACGCATGCGTCTCGACATTATGCTCAGCCAGAGTGATTTGATAAAAGAAGGTGATTTGGGGCGCTACATAGAAAGCAATATAGCCCACCGTGAGCTAGCGGTAACACTTGAAAATATCCTTAGTTATCTGGATGATAATCTCGAGAAAATGAACCGTCCAGCACTCCAGGCGTATCTGAAAAAAATGCATACCCTGGATGCACAACTTGGGCGTCTTTCATCCGGCGCATTAAACAAAGATGTTAACTCGATTAATAACGCCAACCAAAAAATTCAAACGCTGTACTATATTTACTCAACGACATCTGTACTGCTAATAATACTGAGTGCGATTCTGGGTGTGCTCATTTTTTATCAAAACAGAAATATTCTGCGAGCGCACCTTCAGGTCAAGAGTCTTGCCGAAGAACTGCAAAAATCGAAGGAAAAGCTACAAATTCAGAATGCCAAACTGGAATATGACGTCTACCATGACTCGCTCACCGAGATGAATAACCGCCAGTTATTCTGGAGCGATTTAAATAAAACAATCGAAATGGCAGAGAAAAATAACGATGCTGTGACTGTGATGTTGTTTGATTTAGATCGATTCAAAGAGGTCAATGATACATATGGTCATGATGCCGGTGATATGTTACTGCGCCAGATATCGGATCGTCTGATTTCGACAAGCCTTACGTCGGATACGCTGTATCGCTTAGGCGGAGATGAGTTTGCGTTTCTCTCAAGTGGTCTGACAGAAAGTCGGGCCGTTTCGCGAGCCCAGAAAATATGTGAGTTTATCAGCCAGCCCTACACTATTTACAACACAATTATCAACATAACCACCTGTGTTGGGCGTTGTTGCTCAAATCAGGGAACTATCCCGCAGTTTGGTGATCTGATCTCTTAGGTTCACCACCGGGAGCGCCAGATGGGCAAGTCCAAGCACAAGATCAGCAACTGGAAACAGTACAACCAAGCCTTGGTGCAACGTGGTTCGTTGACCGTCTGGATGGATGAGCAAGCCATCCAGCAGTGGCATTGCCAAACCCATCATGGCCGCCGAGGGCGAGGCTTCCATTACAGCGACTCCGCCATTGAAACCGCGCTGATGCTCAAGGCGGTATTCAAGCTACCGCTGCGTGCCTTGGAAGGCTTCATCAACTCGCTGTTCAAGCTGATGAAGGTGCCCTTACAGTCGCCGGACTACAGCTGTATCAGCAAGCGCGCCAAGACGGTCGAAATCAAGTACCGCCTACCGAGCCATGGCCCAGTGGCTCACCTGGTCATCGATGCCACCGGACTCAAGGTCTATGGCGAAGGCGAATGGAAAATTCGCAAGCACGGCAAGGAGAAACGCCGCGTCTGGCGCAAGCTTCACCTGGCCGTAGATGCGGCGACCCATGCCATCGTTGCAGCCGAAGTCAGCCTGGAAACGGTGGGCGATAACGAGGTGTTGCCCACGCTGCTCAACCCCTTGCGCCGCAAGATAGAACAAGTCAGCGCCGATGGTGCCTATGACACCAGAGCCTGTTATGCCCTACTGCAAAAGAAGGGCGCCAAGGCCACCATACCGCCGAGAAAAAATGCGGCATTCTGGAAGACAGGCCATCCACGCAACGAGGCGGTTGCCGCGCTCAAGGCAGGAGAACTGGAGCAATGGAAAAAGGACTCTGGCTATCATCAGCGCTCGATAGCTGAGACCGCCATGTATCGCTTCAAGCAGCTCATCGGTCCGAAACTGAGTCTGCGGAGCTACAACGCCCAGGTGGGTGAGATCCTGGCCGGGGTGAAAGTCATGAACAAGGTCATAGGGCTTGGTATGCCTATTCGGCAGGCTGTCAACTAAGCCCGCCCGGCGGGTTGGGGAGCGACCATCCAACTTTGGATTTGATCAACAAGGCCCCTGTGTTGGCATTGTTATCTCAGAAAATGAGCGTCGCTCTGACTATCTTTATAAATTTGCCGATCTGGCCCTTTATGAAGCCAAAAATGAAGGCTCTGGCAAGATAAAAGTCTTCCGGCAACGAATGTTAGAAAAATTGCAGGAAAGCAGCACGCTTGAGCATGATATGGCATTAGCAATAGTCAACAAAGAGTTCGTGGTGTATTACCAGCCTATTGTCGATTCTTTCAGTCAGAAAATATACAGCTATGAGGCGCTAATTCGTTGGATCCATCCTCTCAAGGGCCTCCTGTCGCCGGATAGCTTTATTCCTGTTGCTGAAAAAACAGGGATGATTAATGAGATGGGGAAAGCGGTGCTGGAAATTGCCTGCAGGGAAGCCGCGGGTTGGGCGGTTCCGGCTAAAATTTCAGTCAATGTCTCCCCTGTCCAGCTAAGCAGCAAGGCCTTTGCAGGAATCGTGTTAACCATTCTGAAAGAAACTGGACTTCCACCTGACCGCCTCGAACTGGAAGTGACTGAATCCTCTCTCTTTACCGAGAGTGCTACACCGATAAATACGCTTAATAAGCTCCGGGCCCTGGGGGTAAAAATCTCCATCGATGATTTTGGTACCGGATACTCTTCTCTTTCGCGCCTCAGCAGACTTGCCTTCGATAAAATCAAAATAGACAAGTCCTTTGTGCATTCGATATCTACGCAGGAAGACGCCCTGACTATCATCAAACTGATCACGGGTATGGCGAAATCTCTCAATATGAAGGCTGTTGCAGAAGGTGTTGAAACGCAGGAGCAACTGGCAAGACTTCAGGCTCTGGGCTGCGATTTCGCGCAAGGATATCTGTTTGGCAAACCTCAGCCTTGTATCGATGAGGAAATCAGAAACGGTTAAATCGCGGCCGGCACATTTGCCCGTGGGTGCAGGGCCGCATTTTTATCATCGATTACACACCGTGAAAATTATCCCTGCTTAAACGCATCAGAAAACGGCAGGGATAACCTTCGCGAACAACGGATATTTCTGCCCCAGATTTACTCGCTATCAGGCTAATTAATCATTAACCGTAGGGCTAAATCCTTCGGATAAGGATCAAAATAGTTCTGGGTAAGTAAATAGCTATCTGGGTATTCAGCAAGGTAGTGCTTGAGCAGAGTCAGTGGCGCTAATATTGGCAGCAGTCCGCCGCTATAGTTGAGGATAACGTCACGCAACTCTCCGCGCTGGCGGGTGTTCAACCGATCGCGGAAGTAGCCCTGAATATGCATCAGTACGTTGGTATGATTTTTCCGTGAGGCGGGCTTTTTGAGGATCGCCATTAGCTTTTCGCGATATACCACGAAAAAAGCGTCCAAATCATCCCACTGATGGAGCGAGGCGACAAAAGGGCCAATATCCCGGTAACCCGCCTGGTGATGAGCCAAAAGCTGGAGCTTATAGCGACTGTGGAAGTTGAGTAAACCGTGGCGAGTAAGACCAGAGGCTCGCAGCATATTAAGCTCATGTAACGCGAACACTCGCTCGACAAAGTTCTCCCTCAGCACCGGATCGTGCAAGCGGCCATCTTCTTCGACCGGCAACCACGGGTAGGTTTCCATTAAGGTGCCGGTAAACAGACCGGTTCCCTCTTTTCGCCCGCGATTTCCCTTTTCGTCATACAGCCTCACTCTCTCCATTCCGCAGCTCGGTGATTTAGCACAGACGATAAAACCCGACAGACCGCCAAGCCCATTGATATACGAAGCGGTGAAATCGGACATTTTATCGGTTACATCCTCACCAGGCGCATGGCTAAAACACATGCGGATATTCCCCTGGGCGGTTTGAACCAAACGCAACGCGGGGCGTGGTACAGGCAAACCGATGGACATCTCCGGGCAGACAGGTTTAAAAGTCACCCACTGAGCCAGCTCGTCCATCACAAATCCCATCCGTTTATGCCCACCGTCAAATCGCACGGCTGAGCCGGTTAAACATCCACTAATCCCGATGACAGGTTGAGTGTTCATAACGCCCCCTCTTTTTTGACGCCCTTTTTCGGGAAGAAAAGTATGACTGTTTCACTAATAAATCATAGCGTACGTTATTTATCTGTCGCAGGCTCCCTACGAAAAACAGGTTAACCAATTTAAGTAAATATGCGCAGCGAAAGTTGGTAATTCCCCTGAACGGTTCTATAGTCGGGACTGCTTCTCATTACAGGGTTCACTAATGCGATTTAACGGACTGACTAAAGGTTTCTTCATTTTCATACTTGCCCTTGTGACCTGGGCGTTCTTCGATGTGTTGTCTCCCTATTTCTCTGCCATTTTGTGGGCCGCAATCTTAACCACCATCTTTAACCCGGTGAAAAACAGACTGCGCAGCGCGCTTGGCGAACGTAACGGGCTGGCGTCACTGCTCACCATCGGCATCATCTGTCTGATTGTTTTTATCCCACTGATGGTGATCTTCTCCTCGTTGGCTATTGAGCTGAACGTGGTGTATGCCAAATTACAACAAAACGACACTCAGTTCCCGGAAGTGGTCACCGCCATTATTTCGTATCTTCCTGACTGGGCCAGAGGATTCCTCGCAGAACATAATCTGGATAACGTCGCGCAGATCCAGAAAAAACTGTCCGACGTTGTACTGCAGGGTGGACAGTACCTCGCCGGCAGCGCGTTCCTGATTGGTAAAGGGACATTCGGCTTTGCTATTAGCTTTGGCATCATGCTGTATCTGCTGTTTTTCTTACTGAAGGACGGGCCGTACCTGGTGCGCCAGATTCTGGACTCATTACCGCTTTCTGATTTTGCTAAACAGCACCTGTTTGCCAAATTCGTCGGCGTGACGCGGGCAACGGTCAAGGGCACAGCGGTCGTGGCGTTGGTTCAGGGTATTCTTGGCGGCATCGCGTTTGCAATTGTCGACATCGACGGCAGCGTCCTGTGGGGCGCGCTGATGGCGTTTCTCTCCCTCGTGCCCGCGGTCGGCTCAGCGATCGTCTGGGTACCTGCGGCAATATTCCTCTTCGCCACGCACCAGCTGTGGCAAGGGCTGTTTATCGTTGGCTTCTTCGTGATTATCGTCGGGCTGGTGGACAATATCCTGCGCCCGCTGCTGGTGGGTAAAGACACCAAAATGCCGGATTATCTGATTCTGATTTCCACTCTCGGCGGAATGGAGGTCTACGGCATTAACGGCTTTGTGATTGGCCCCCTGATTGCCGCACTGTTCATTACCTGCTGGAACCTGTTTTCCGGGCGCGATCATGAAGGTAACGTGGAAGGAATCGACGAAGCCTTTATGGAAGAAGGAAAAAATCCTCCAGATTTATGATGGCAGGACGATAACAGAAGGCGGTCCTGAGACCGCCTTTTTTATTTTCACGCAAAATCATACGTTTCCTATAATTTCAATCATGCTTATTCATTAATCGTCGCAGAAGGAACTAATCAGTGCGAATTGCCACAATCACCAACTGGGCCTACAGCGCGACGGTGTGTCTGACCATTGCCTCCGGCGTTGTCATGTTGATGGCCTCCAGCGCCGATAACACCGAACGCCAGGTGGTGGAGCAGCGTTATCAATTCGATCAACTGACCGAAGAAGTCGAGCTCGATGCCTGGTCGCTGTCCAGTCTGGCACGCGAATATGTTATTGCAAAAGACCCGGAAGCGCTTAACGCCTACCGCCAGAAAGAAGCGTCGCTGAAAGCCGTTGAACAGCGGCTGTCGAAACTAAAAGACATTGGGGCGACGGATGAAGAGCTGGCGCTATTGCATGAAGGGCTGCAGATTGTTGATACCCTGCAGGATGAGCAAGCTGCGGCGCTTGCCAGCGTCGCGCGCGGAGAAGAGTCGCAGGCCATCGCCCTGCTGTATGGCAAATCCTATGAACAGGAACTGGAGCGAGCCCAGGACCGGATAGATCATTTCCGTCAGTTACTCGACAGCCGCGTACGCAACACCATTGAAGATGCCACTCAGACATCGCGCACGCTACGTACGGCTTCGGAAGTGATGGTCGGGCTGACGGCGCTGCTATTTTTGTTCGTTCTAGGCTTTATTTTAAAACGCCGCGTACTGCGTCCCGTGGTGCGTTTGAGCGATGTGGTTAACCGTCTGGCATCGCAGGATTACGCCGTTGAGACACCCAGCTTTAATCAGATCGATGAAATCGGCGATATGGCACAGGCGATCCGCATTTTTCGCGAGAACGGTCTGGCACGTCAGCGACTGGAGAAAGAACGAGACGCCGACTGGGCAATCCGCGAGCTGCTCGCACGTATGACTCAACGTTTGCAAGGCTGCGAGAATTTTGCCGATGTCATTAATGTGGCAGAGCTGTTTGCGCCGAATGTTGCTCCCGGTATTGCCGGGCGGCTTTACATACTGGATCGAGAGCCCTGGCAAATGCGCTGCGTTGCGCAATGGCTTTCACCGCAGGGCAAAGCGGATGCTTTCCACCCGGACGAGTGCTGGGCAGTGCGCCGCGGTCAGAGTCATCCACCGGTGCAAGGCGAACCCGATATCGCCTGCTACCATCTACCGGAATCATGCCAGCAGCATACCCTGTGCGTGCCACTGATTGCCCAGGGTGAAGCCATCGGCCTGCTCTCATTCCAGAACCTCAGCAATGATTCCGCTCCCTCTCGCGCGTATCTTGAACTGATGGCGGAAGCACTCGGTCTGGCGTTAGCCAACCAGCGCCTGCGTGATGCGCTGCTGGAGAAAGCGCTCTACGACCCGCTAACCGGCCTGCGCAACCGTCATCATCTGGAAGATACGCTACGCACCCAGATGAGCCAGGCAGTGCGTAACAAAGAGCCTATCAGTTGCCTGATGATCGATATCGATCATTTCAAAAATATTAACGACCGCTTTGGCCATGAGGCGGGCGATAGCGTGATAAAAAGTATCGCCACTACTATTCAGCGCGTTGTCCATGACAGCGGCATGGCCTTCCGCTACGGCGGTGAAGAGTTTCTGGTGTTGCTGGCCAATACGGATGAGCAGGCCGCCAACCGCTTTGCGACAGATATTTATAATGGTGTACGCGAACTGTCGCTGCGCTTTGGACTCTCAGAGATTGGTCACGTTGATGTCTCTATCGGCGTTGCCAGCTATCCGCAGCACGCCCAAAGCGACAATCTTCTGCGCGCCGCAGACGTGGCGCTGTATCGCGCGAAAGAGTTAGGCCGTTCGCGCATCGTGAGCTTTGGCATGCTGGAAGCGAGCTAAGATACGTCAGTACGCCGCGCATTGCTTTACCTCTGCGCCAGGCGGTGATATGTTGACTGGATGAACACAAAATACGATATCACCGCGTTTAATCACAACCTGTGGTGGCTGCCTTCTTAAAGGCGGTCAGAATGTGTTTTCCCCATTTTAAATAACCGCCGAAAGGCGGTTATTTGCATTTAAAGACCCCTTTCGGTTTTTTGATTAAGGAGTCTTACATGAACAACAAAACTATCATCCTCACTGGCGATCGTCCCACTGGCCCGCTGCATCTCGGCCACTATGTTGGCTCTCTGCGCCAGCGCGCCACGCTGCAACATGATTATCAGCAGTTTATATTGGTTGCTGACCTGCAAGGGCTGACCGATAACGGCAGCACACCACAAAAGATCCGCAACAATATTCCCGAAGTGCTGGCTGATTACCTCGCCGCAGGAATCGACCCGTCACTCACCACCATTTGTCTGCAGTCGGCCCTGCCCGCCCTCGCTGAGCTGACCGCGCTTTATATGAACATTGTTACCGTGGCTCGCGTGGAGCGAAATCCTACGGTCAAAAACGAAATTGCGCAGAAAGGATTTGCCCGCTCGTTACCGGTTGGCTTTCTGGTTTATCCCATCAGCCAGGCTGCAGATATTACCGCCTTCAAAGCCGAGGTGGTTCCCGTCGGCGACGATCAGTTGCCCATGATCGAACAGACCAATGAGATCGTGCATAAGATGAATAGTCTGTTACCGACCTCTGTCTTGTCGCATTGTAAAGCGCTACTGAGTGAGACCAGCCGTCTTCCAGGGATCGACGGTAATGCCAAAATGTCAAAATCGCTCGGCAATACACTACTCCTGTCCGCCAGCGAAGAGGCTATTCATCATGCGGTCAGCGCAATGTACACCGATCCCAATCATCTAAAAGTGTCCGATCCGGGGCAGATTGATGGCAATATGGTATTTACTTACCTCGATGCCTTTCATCCGGATAAAGCAAAAGTGGCGGAGATGAAAGCACATTATCAGCGCGGCGGGCTGGGTGACCGGACATGCAAAAACGAGCTGGAGATGTGCTTGCAGGAGCTTATCGCCCCGATGCGCGAGCGGCGGGCAACCTACATCCAGGATAAAGGTATGCTGATGACGATGCTCAAAAAAGGCAGCGAAGAGGCGCACGAGGTCACGCAGCAGACATTAAAAGAAGTAAAGCAAGGGCTGGGTTTGCCGGTGTTCTGAACTCGAAGCACTACAGGTTCGATAATTAAAGATAGCTCCCGACGAATGACAATCGCCGGGAGTGGCGCAGCCATGCGTTGACGCGTAAAGATAACCTCTGTCACAGAGGCTAATTAATTCGCTGTTTAATAATCCGCGCAATACGATATGTCGTTTTTTATGCAGTGTTATTTCTATCCTGCACCTTCAATTATTTCAACTAATCATTATGAATTACCCATTACATGTACGGGCTCGAAATCCTCACCTTGCCTGAGATATGATTATTTGTTAAATTAACCGCGTTAGCGTTAAATACATTGAGCATTACACAGACGCTATTTATACAATAATGAATGATGGAGTTAAAATGAAGTATGCGTTTGCATTAATGTTGAGTATGGTATTATCAGGTTGTACCGCAAATGATTGGGTGGATGCTGCAAGTGGGATAATGCAGGCAAAAGACCAACAAGATAAAGACGCAAGAAACAATCGCATCAAAGAAGCCAACAGGGCTGCAGGCTACTGATATTTAAATGATTAGCACATCCCTCTTCTTGTCTTTATAAACAGAAGAGGAATGGTATTCTAAACAAATTTACTGACTAAATAGCACAATTAAAATTGGTGTATAGCGCATACATATCCTTGCAGAGAATATAATAACCTAACGCTCAGTCCGCTCCGCGCCAGATGCTGGCTTTGCAAGTCCCCTGTCCCTATTCCTCATGTAAAAATGGCACTAATTGAAAGATGCCAATCCACCTCCTCATGTATATCTATATCCACACATAGTCATAAAGAAAAGGATGGATGAAGATGCTAAGAGGTAAAAGAGCCGTAATTACGGGTGGAGGCGGAGGATTTGGTCAGGCGCTGTGCGTGTGGCTGGCGCGAGAAGGCGTTGAGGTGGATTTTTGCGCGCGGCGTGCTGATGATATTCAAAAAACCTGCAGTATCATCGCGGCTGAAGGCGGGATTGCAAAAGGATATATCTGTGATTTAACCCAGCCTGAATCCCTTTCGCAGTTTTCTTCACAGTTGTTAACTTCAGACAAGCCCATCGACATTTTAATCCTCAATGCCGCCCAGTGGCTGTCAGGAACGTTAGACGATCAACCAGACGCAGAAATTATCAATACCATCAGTTCAGGCCTGACAGGTGCGATTCTACTGACTCATGCATTGTTGCCTGGGTTAAGACGTTCAGAAAGCGCGGATGTCGTCTCAATAATATCTTCATGTGGGATTCCGAATTTTACGGATTCAATTGCGCATCCCGCTTTTTTTGCCAGCAAACACGGGCTGAGCGGATTCACAACTAAACTGTCACACCAGTTGTCCGAAGAAAATATACGTGTGACCGGGTTGTATCCACCGGATTTCGAACTTACAGGGTTAGATACGTTTGTTGATAGTCAATCCAGAATGGGGGAATGTTTATTAAATGGACGCTCAGTCTGGGAAACAATTCGTTTTGTGCTGGCTCAACCGCGTAGTTGCCATATAGGTAGTATCTACTTTCAAGGTCCAACTCGCGAGAAACTGAGTGCCAGGGACGGCTCCTCGTAAAAACATTAACATCAGTAAGAAAAGGTTTGTCTCGCTCCATTTAGGTTAGAAAAGCGATCTCATCTTCTAAAATTTTCGCTCGATATGATGTGGTCAACTAAAACTGACCACCGCTTTAGAGTTTTTCCACTATCGGCTTTCCGATTCGTTTGGGGGTAACCCTCCGTTATAGTCATGCGCCCTTAGCGAGCTGTAATACCCGACGATATAGTCTGTGATCGCATGAGCAGCTTCGCTAAAGTTTATATAACTTGTCGCTGGCACCCACTCGTTTTTCAGACTCCGGAAGAAGCGTTTCATCAGGCTGTTGTCCCAACCGTTTCCACATCGGCTGATACTCTGCCTGATCCGGCAACGCCACAGTAACTGCCGGAACTGCCTGCTTGTAGAGTGGCTACTCTGGACGCCCTTCTAAGAGTCAAGCTGTTATCGGGATACTGTTGATCCGCCTGTTTTGATTGCGCAGTAACGTGTAAACTTCGCGGGAGATATATCGCTTTAGACAGCGTATCGCTTCCATTTTTGTATGTCCTTCGGCTACACGCCTGGCGACATATTCCTTTGTTTTTGCGTCAGTTCGTAAGCGTCCGATGGCGATGATGTGAAGTGCACTATTTGCAGCACGATCTCCACCACGATTAAGTCGGTAACGGTTCGTTTTTCCAGAAGAAACGGGGACCGGGCTGACACCACACAGTGCCGCAAATCCTGATTCTGATCTTAACCGTTGAGGATTGTCTCCGGCAGTGATCAGCAACTGTGAAGCGCTTTCGTATCCGATAGCATTACGTTTAATCAGCTCAGGTGCCAACTCGTCGACAATTGCCGCAATCATGACATCCAGATCAGCGATTTCGTCATGTAACTCGAGATAGCGTCGGGCAAGGGACTTTAATGAAATGCGATAAACGTTGGTTACATTGCGGTATTCACTGGCATCAGGTCTCCAGGAACCCAGGGTCCTGATGAGCTGCATGCGCGTCATATTTCTGAGCTGTTCACGTAATTCATCCGGGGCAGAGATAATATTTGAATGGATAATCTGGAGAGCGACTCTGCGGGCTGATATTGCTGTTTTTCGGCAAGTTTTTAATACCCGCAGGGACTCAATCATGCCATCACGCGTTTTGGGAGTAACTGTCCTGATGCCTGAGAATGCTGCATGAGCGGCACATTCAGCATCAATTGTGTCACTTTTACCCCGTTTGCGTCGCTCCATCCGGTCTGGAGCAGTCACCTCAAGAACTTCTAACCCGGCGTTCTGAAAATAACGAAGCAAACCGGAACCATAGGTACCTGTGCACTCAACACCAATTCGCTTTAATGTCCCAAACGAGGTCATCCATGCCAGCATCTGCCGGTAACCTTGTCGTGTTGTGGAGAAATACTGAGTCCCAAGGACTTTATTGTTCTGATCTACGACAGCGGCAACGTGCAAATCTTTATGTGTATCCACGCCACCCACAACGGCAGCTTCGGTAACTTTATCAACCATGACAGAGCTCCTGTGAGGAAACAGAGTTGAATCTCCAGACAGATAACCCGGACAGGACAGTAACGAGACAAGCCGTCAGGCCCTTCTTGAGTCACGCGCATCGGTGAGGAGATGCCTCGCATGAAGGCGCTTCCGGCAACCGACGGGTCCAGGGCAGGACACAAAAGGTCGATCGCTGTGTGAGTCAGGATGCGGGAAGGTCTTCACTGCATCAGTAATCACACCAATCTGGTTAAACGGCAAACTAAGTGGTGGTAAAGACTGACATCGGCATTATTACTGTCACTGTGGAACATCACTCCGACTGGTTTACCCATCGCGTCATGGTAGAAAGACCCACATCCATAGCACCGGCCAGCAGCATCCCGGCCGACCCTGGCCGAAATGGTGGAGCAGATAACACCGTAGAACATGCCGGATGAGGTTTACCGATACACCGGTGTGCCAGATGCTGTCCTTTACCCTGCTGCGAGAAGCCGGTTTTCAAGCTCACCGTGGTGCTAGACTAGGGTTAATCAATACCCCGCGCCGTCGACGCGGGGATTACGCATTACGGGACGTTCACTGTAAAAGAGGAAAACAGACAGTTGCCTTCGCTTGCCTGGCCGTGCAGGTTTAGGGCCGCCAGCCCCAGTTTAGCACCCACCCATTTGCCTTTTCCGGCGGCAAAGGTGCGGGGCCAACTCTGCCATTCTTCGCCGTCGCTCCGCCAGCTAAAACGGCAAATGCCGCCTGCACCCACTTCGACGCGCAACTGGCACTGTGAACCGGCAAGCGGGGTTATACACTCAGTCTCTTCCCGTACCTGACCGCTGTCGCTCATCCAGCCGCACACCCACAGCAAACGGCAGGCATTATCGCCGTGTTCAAGCAATAATGCCGCGTAGCGCTCGCCATACACGATCAGGCCGCCGGCATCTCCCGACCGTGCGGTATCAAGCTGCAATGCCGTTTGTGCGCTGAATGTCCTGGCGGGGAATTTTTGCAGCAGCAGATTGGGCGACCAGTAAAGCGCCTCGCGCCGCACGGGCTGGAAGGTGAGATGAAGTCCACCACTGCCCGCTTTACGCCACTGTGGCTGCGGGTTGGCCTGCCATTGCCACTGTAAACCGGGTACACCGTGGTGAAAGTCATCGCTGGTTTGTGGGCCACCGTGCTCAGCAGCGAGCAATCCCGAAGGAGACGGGCACTGAGATACTGGCTGTCCGACACCCGTCTCCCCGATCTGCTCGCCGATGCGCGGCCAGTCATCATCTCCCCAGAACATCGGTTGCAGATGAACGATGCGGCCATAGATATGGGCATCCTGGAAATGGACAAACCAGCATTCCCCCTGCTCGCCCTCTACCCAGCCCCCTTGATGCGGCCCGTTAACCGGCGTATCGCCCTGAAAAAGCACATTACGCGTCTGCCATGGGCCCTGCATGTCCCGGGCGCGCAACACGGTTTGCCAGCCTGACTCCACGCCTCCGGCTGGGGCGAAGATGTAATACCAGTCGTTGCGCTTATAGACCTTCGGGCCTTCCAGAGTCGGTAAATCGCAGGTTCCGTCATAGAGAATTTGCCCTTCGCCGGTGACCGATTTGCCGTCTGGCGTCATCGGCAGCAACTGTAACTTATGCTTGATGCCGCTGCGGCTGTGGGCGAAGGCATGCACCAGCCAGGCCTTGCCATCGTCGTCCCAGAATGGGCAGGGATCGATCCAGCCTTTGGCCGCTTTGACGCAATGCGGAGGCTGCCACTCCCCCCAGGGATCCTGCGTCCAGGACATAAAAATCCCTTCATCTGGGGTGCTGAAAAAGACCCACAGCTTCTCATCATGCCAGCGAATCGACGGCGCCCAGGCCCCCTTACCCGGCTGGACCTCCTCATAGCCAGGCAGCGGCAGCGTTTGCAGAACATGGTTGATGATTGTCCAGTTCACCAGATCCGTCGAGTGCAACAGCGGCAAGCCCGGCATGTGGTTAAAGCTGGAGGCGACCATAAAAAAATCATTACCAACGCGAACGACGTCCGGGTCGGAATAATCGGCGCAGATAATCGGGTTGTGATACATCCTCATCCTCCTCAGGCTTTGTTCAGCGACACACACGTCACTTCTGGCGTAGCGTTATCAACAGGTGCTGCAGCCGTTTGTCGGGCCGACAGGTCGCGCTGGATAGTGGCCATGGTCTGATCATCAAGTTTATAGAAGCGCGACAACCACCACAGAACCAGGTAGGACAGCGATGGCCCGAGTGTCAGCAGGCCAATAATGCCCATGGTCGCCATCGGCGTCTGTTCCGCCACGCCGGACTGATAACCGAAGATTCCCAGGGAGAAACCGACCAGCGCTCCGGCGACAGCCATTCCCATTTTGAGGGCAAACAGGTTGCCAGAATAGGACAGCCCGGTTATCCGGCGGCCAAATTTCCATTCACCGTAATCGGCGGCGTTGGCCATCATGTTCCACTTAAAGGGCTGGTACATCTGATGGAAGAAGCCGACCAGGAAATAGAGTGGGAACACCACCGCAAGCCAGGTTGGTGGAATAAAGAACATCACCACACCAACGGCGACCAGCAGCAGGTTGATATTTTTAAACAGCGACACGGCCCGGTAACGTTTTGCCAGATACCCCGCTGCGATACTGCCAATAATGGTGCCGACGACGCTTGTGGAGACAAACGCGGATTTCATTGCCGTACCTGCAGCAGACGACACGCCATCCATCATCAGATAAGTGGCGTAGTAGAGCGTTGCGGCGCTGCGCATCACCCCAGCCATACTGGAAAAGAAGGTGATAATGGCGACAATCCGCCACTGATCGTTTGCCAGCAGCTGGCGAATATCTCCTTTCACATCTCCCTGATTTTCAACAATGGGGGCCACGCGCTCTTTGGTAGTGAAGAAACAGAACGCTAGCATTGCGATGGCGATAGCCCCCATGATGCCCATTGTCGCCTGGAAGCCAAATTGTTTATCGTCTTTGCCCAAATAATCGACCAGAAACAGCGTTGCGACCGAGACCATCAGCCCGGCCAGCGAGGAGATCGTAAAACGATAAGATTGCGCGGAGAGACGGTCTTTCTCGTCACGGGTAATCACCCCGCCGAGGGCGCAATACGGAATGTTGATAAAGGTATAACACAGCATCAGCAGAGTGTAGGTGATGTAGGCATACACAAGCTTGCCGGACGCACCAAATTCCGGAGTGGTGAAGGTCATCACCGCCAGCACCGCGTAAGGCACGGCGAACCAGATCAGCCACGGACGAAAATGTCCCCAGCGGGTTTTAACCCGGTCGGCCACAATCCCGGTCAGCGGGTCGGTAATGGCATCAAGCACACGCGTCACCAGAAACATTACGCCAACCGCAGCGGCAGAAAGTCCATAGATATCAGTGTAAAACCAGGTCAAAAACATGGTTACGGATGAATAAACAATCCCGCAGGCCGCATCCCCCATACCGTATCCTAACTTCTCGGCCACCGATAACTTATTGTCATGATTCACGATCAGTCCCCCCTGTATTAATGTGGATTTAACTGTATAAGCCCTTCCTTTTTGCGCGTATTGCTTTTTTTTGTTATGCGATTATGTAATTTGATAACTGAGAAAGTTGTCACACATCTTTCTAACTGGTATTACAGGCATAACTTTCATATGAAGCATTTAGCGGCCTCACAGCCACAAAACGCAGGCTAACCGCACCGGTTCAAGGTAGAGTCTTAGGACGTGGTGTAAATGGCCGAGCCTGATTTTTATTGGCATATGTGCCTGGTTACATCCGATTGGTGACCTCACGACCGCCACAACCGCGTATCAAACTCGCGCATTCGATACAGGGTTCGTCAACGGTTATCAGACCCTGGATGTACAGCCCGGTGCGGGGCGCAACGAACGGTATGCAGGTGATGAGCGCCTATGTCGAGACTGTTTTTGGCGTTTATGGCCGGGTGTTGTTGGCGGGGATCTATAGTGCTTAAACGCGGTTCAGAGCATGTCCCATCCCGTCAACAAAGTATCTGTCGATGCTCTGTTAGTGGAGAGACATGAAAGCCACGAAATCAACAAATGTTTAAAATAATAATTTTGTTTAATTTAAAGTTAAGTCATGCTACCGTGCTACTACACTTTCTTTAGGGCAAATCTGACACATGTCTATCGTACGCTACCCCACGACCAAGCCTTTTCCCTTTTCAGACGCCGTGCAGGTGAACGGGTTTGTTTTTCTTTCAGGCCATGTCGCCATGAGCCCCGAAGGTGAACCGTTGTATGGATCTGTCACCCAGCAGACCCGGCATATCATGCACGCCATCCGGGAAACTCTGGCGCGGGCGCATACGACGCTGAACCACATTGTGAAAGTCCAGGTTTGGTTAAGCAGCATGGAGCACTTTAGCGAATTCAATGTTGCTTACAGCGCGTTCTTCCCGGAAGGTTTCCCCGCAAGGAGCGTCGTCACCAGCCACCTTGCATTTGATTTAGACGTCGAAATAGAAGTCCAGGCCGTTGTCTGATGGAGAGAGCAAAATGAAAGACGAACGTGAACGTTTAATCACTATTTTGACGGCTTCGCTTGAGGCATTGAGAACCACGCTTCCCTTAAACACAGAAGCAGTTCTGCATGACCTTACCCGCCCCGAATCGTCCGTGATAAGCATCATTAATGGACACGTCAGCGGCAGGAAAGCCGGTGATGCGCTGTTGTCCGGCCCGGAAAATGACACGGGATTTTTAGGTTTACTGGATGCTTCGCAGCGTGTTTCCAGTCAGGTATTCAGTGGATATACCACCACCACTCTCTCTGGCACCACATTGAATAGCGCATCGACGATTTATTACAGCAAGGACGGCGTGCCGTTAGTAGCTTTTTGCATTAACGTCGATATGGATGTGGTATCAAAACTCAAACGCGACCTGGACTATTTACTCCATCCGGCCGCCGCGGCTGAAACGCCGGAAAATCCGCTAGCTGATATTCAGGATAAATCTCTGGATGACGTTATTTCGAAATTCAGACCCACGGGTTCAGAAAATAAAATTGATTTCAGAAAACGGGTTATTTCTGAAATACATGCTCAGGGCTTTTTCAAGATTAAAGGCAGCGTTAATCATGTCGCTAAAGCGCTGGGCGTCACCCGATACACCGTTTACAACTATCTGGATAAATTAAATGACAAAGTCTGACACCACAGTAATTCCTTTTTATCAGGTTGATGCTTTCACCTCTCAACCTTTTGGCGGCAACCCGGCGGGCGTTTGTCCGTTAACTGAGTGGCTGCCTGACACTGTTCTGCAAGCCATCGCCACGGAGAATAATCTTTCTGAAACCGCGTTTTTTGTGCCGTTCGAGGAGGGTTATCAACTGCGCTGGTGTACGCCTGCGGTTGAAGTGGATTTGTGCGGTCATGCCACTCTCGCTGCATCCTGGGTGCTGTTCAACAAGCTTGGCTACCAACAAGAAACTATCAGCTTCCACACCCGCAGCGGCCTGTTGACGGTGAGTAAGAACGGGGACGAACTCTGCATGGACTTCCCGGCTAAATCGGCCATGAAGATTGATACTCCTGATGGACTGCCGGCAGCCCTCGGCATTACCGCCGGTGTTATCGGGGTGTGGAAATCGGACGATCTGATTGTACTGGTCGATGACAAAAATATCATCGACGGGCTTAATCCTGACTTCAACAAGCTGGCGGTATTCGACACCCGCGGCGTGATCGTGACCGCCGCTGATAACCAGTTTGATTTTGTGTCCCGTTGGTTCGGCCCGCAGGTCGGCGTGAACGAAGATCCAGTCACCGGGTCGGCACACACTTTCCTCGCCCCGTTCTGGGCGGCGCGTACGGGTAAAAATGTCCTGACCGCTCAACAAGGCGGGAAGCGTAAAGGGGCGTTGCGCTGTGTAGTTCGGGATGACGGGCGCGTGGAATTGCATGGCTTCGCTCGTATGACCATCGAAGGAATATTCCAGTTGTAATAACGATGTATGACCGGAACGGTGACCAGGCATATAATGACCACGCCTTCCAAAGCATGATGTTTATATAAAATAAGAGTTAATAATGACAGCAAACACCAGACTTTCATTGCCAGAGACAATGGCTCTTGGCGGGATGACACTTGCGCTTTTTTTGGGTGCAGGCAATATTATATTCCCGCCGCTGGTCGGCATGCAGGCGGGCGCAAACGCCTTTAATGCAGGCTTTGGCTTTATCATCACAGCGGTTCTGTTCCCGGCGCTGGCGATTATTTCCCTTGCCATTAATGGCGGAGATATCGCGGAATTAACGAAACCCTTAGGCAAATGGCCGAGCCTGATTTTTATTGGCATTTGCTTTTTAACGCTGGGGGTTTTATTTGGTACGCCACGCACCGCGACGATTAGCTACGAAGTCATCACCGATGGCGCAGCTAGTTCCCTGATGCATAAGATTATATTTTCCGCCGCGTTCTTTGGCCTTGCTGGCGCGACGCTGGCTAAGCCGGGGAAAATGCTGGAAATCGTCGGTTTCTTCCTTTCGCCCATTAAAATTAGTGCCCTGATTTTTATCGGCATATGTGCCTGGTTACATCCGATTGGTGACCTCACGACCGCCACAACCGCATATCAAACTCGCGCGTTCGATACAGGGTTCGTCAACGGTTATCAGACCCTGGATGTGATCAGTGCGCTGTGCTTTGGCGCCATTATCACCCACACGCTTAAACAGCGCGGGATCCACCATCCGCGGGGCATCTTTACCCATTCCATCGCCGCAGCCTTTATCGCCGCGGCAGGTCTGGCCGTGATTTATATCTGCTATCTGTCGATGGGGTCCCACAGCCCGGTGCGGGGCGCAACGAACGGTATGCAGGTGATGAGCGCCTATGTCGAGACTGTTTTTGGCGTTTATGGCCGGGTGTTGTTGGCGGCGATCATTACCCTCGCCTGTCTGGTCACGGCCATTGGTCTGACGACCGGAACGGCGCGCTATTTCAACCAGACGACCGGTGCGTCTTATGGGCTGCTGGTGACGCTCTCCCTGATGGTGTCAGCAGCACTTGCCGTGCTGGGACTGAATTCCCTCACCGCAATGGCGGTTCCCGTGCTGTGCGCCATTTACCCGGCTGCGCTGGTCGTGGTCGCGCTGGGCATCGTTAGAAAATGGACAGACGTGCCGACGAATCTGTATCAGTTGCTTTTCTATAGCGCCCTGGCAGTGGGAATAATGAGCTTGTTTGTAAAATCCTGAATGAACAGTCGCAAGTTCGGAAGATGTCTTTTCATTTTCGCTCAAAGCAGACCAGGCAATCAGTTGGCCTGTCTGCTTCGAGTCAGAAGCTAACATCGATAAAAAATAACTTAATGGTCGAGCTCCACCAACTTCAGACCTTAGATTGCGTATTCAAAGTTTGAGGGTAAGACAGTCACAACGGACATATAGACTTAACAGGCCGTATATATTACAAATTTAAGATCATTTTTCTCTCATAAAGTAAGGGCCTATCCCATGTCTTTAATCATACGACAAGCAACATTAGCCGATTCGGGATTACTAAATGAGCTTGGCTACCGCTTCTATACTGCGCACTTTAAGCATATGTGGAAGTCAGAATCAGAATTTGATAATTATTTGGAGGGTGAATATTCACTTCCTGTTATTGAGCAGAGTATTAATGATAAAAACATTAGCTGGTATATAGTTGAAATCGAGCAGCCGATTGGTTTTGTGAAGCTGACATGGCAAGCAACTATCCCGAATACAGACATCAGCGGTGTTTTACTTAATAAACTCTACCTTGCCCCAACCAAAACGAATCAGCATTACGGTCAACTAATGTTTAATAAAGTCATAGATCTTGCCCGAAGTCAGGGGAAAAAATATTTATGGCTGGAGGTTCTTGAACAAAATGAACGTGCTCAAAAATTCTATAAAAAGCAGGGAATGAAACACATCAGCGACATCATTTTCGAAACAAATTCACAGAGGAGCATACTCAAGTTAATGGGGATGTGTATATAAGGCCCGCTCTTCGCTCAGACCCGTTACCCTGACACGTGTGCAGCCTGGCCTTCATTCATAAATTCTCAGTGTATCGATAACTGCTCGCAGAGCGGGAGACACATTGCGGTGCGGATAATAGAGAAATGAGCCTTCCAGGCGTTGACTGTAGCGTTGTAATACTCTGATGAGCGAACCCTCTTCTAAATCATCGGACACCAGTTCTTCCGGAACATAAGCCAGCCCCAGCCCCAGTCTGGCGGCTTTGGCTTCCATATAACTGTCAGCAAAAGCCCATTGTCCCTGCGGCTGATGCGTTATTTTTTTACCATCCTGTTGAAGCTCCCATGTATAGAGGCTTCCATCGCCAAATTGATAAGCGATGCAGGGATGAACCGCCAAATCTGCCGGGACTTGTGGAAAGCCATAGCGGCGAAAGTGTTCTGGCGTACCAACAATGGCCATCTCCATGTCGGGGGAAATACGGACCGCTATCATGCCACCGCCAACTTCCGGTCCGAGACGTACACCGGCATCGAATCTTTCCGCAATAATATCGACAAACCGACTTTCGCTAATGAGTTCCAGCCGGATGTCAGGATAGCGTTGCTTAAACACCGCAAGCTTTGGCAGGAGCAGTTTATCAATAGCGTGCTGACTGGCATTAATCCGTACCGTACCTGACGGGGACTGGCGATAATGGGCCAGCGTGGCAAGCCCCATATCTAAAGCGTCGAATCCTGACTCAATGGTCCGGTAGAGTTGTTCGCCGGCATGTGTGAGCGATAGCCTACGCGTAGTGCGAGCCAGAAGCTGAACGCCCAGTCTTTCTTCAAGTTCGCGTACAGAACGGCTTATACCTGATTGTGCCAGGCCGAGTCGTTGCGCCGCAGCGGTAAAACTCCCTTCCCGCACCACCTGCATGAACAGGTATAAATCATTATAGTTTTCCCGTTTCGCCATCACGTTTCCCTCGCTATCGCATCACCATTTAGAACAATATGGTATTAATTCTAGCAATTTTACCCCTCTAATAAGCACTATTACTGCTCACTATAATGCTCGCATTGCAACAAAGCACAGCAGTGTTGTCCGTATGAAACCTGTATCTATCACGTTTTATGAGGGGATTTTGATGACTGCCTTCACCAAAAAACTGACAGCCGCGATACCAGCCATGCTGCTCTGCGCATCATTAAGTGGAGTTACAACGATGAGTTATGCCAATACAACCAATCCGAACGCGCCAGTTTCACTGGTCGAGACATGGGATAAAACCTTCGCTAAAAGTACGAAAATTAATCACCGTAAAGTGACCTTTCAGAACCGCTTCGGGATCACCCTGGTCGGTGATCTCTACATTCCAAAGGATCGCGGCGAGCGCAAACTGGCGGCCATTGCCATCAGCGGGCCTTTCGGCGCGGTGAAAGAGCAGTCCAGCGGTCTGTATGCGCAGACGTTGGCTGAGCAGGGATTTGTTACCCTGGCTTTTGACCCTTCATATACGGGGGAAAGCGGTGGCTATCCACGTAACGTTGCCTCTCCGGATATCAACACCGAGGATTTCAGCGCGGCTGTTGATTTCCTTGGCCGGCAAAAAGAGGTTGATCGAAATCGTATAGGATTACTGGGTATCTGCGGATGGGGCGGGATGGCCTTAAACGACGCCGCGATGGATACCCGCGTGAAAGCGGTGGCGACCAGTGTGATGTATGACATGAGCCGTGCGATGGGGCATGGCGTAGGTGATGGTAAAGACCGTTATACCACTGCGGATCGTCGCGCCGTATTACAGTATCTGAACGCACAGCGCTGGGAAGATGCGAAGAACGGAGCTTTCGCGCCCGGCGGGCATGACATTTATGTTGATGAAAAGGGGAACGTCAGTACGTCGAAACGTATTCTGCCAGAAACGTTACCCGCAAATCCCAATCCGGTTCTGAAAGAATTCTTTGATTATTATCGCATGCCGCGTGGTTTCCATGCGCGTTCGGTCAACTCAACTGGGGCCTGGAATGCGACGATGCCGCTGTCATTTATGAATATGCCGCTGCTGAGCTACGCCAATGAAGTCACTATCCCCACGCTTATCGTGACCGGCGAAAAAGCCCATTCACGCTATTTTGCTGAAGATGCCTTTAGGGCGATCGGCAGCAATGAGAAAGAGCTGGTGATTGTCCCGGGGGCAAATCATGTTGATCTGTACGACAATGTTGCGGGTAAGATTCCGTTTGCTAAATTTGAGCAGTTTTTCAATACCAACCTAAGATAACCGCTCCAAGCCGCCTGATATTTACAGGCGGCTGTAAAACGCCTGTAGATCATTTTCATCCATGTTTTGACGTGATTTCCTGAATGACGTCTGTCCGGACTGCGCCTGAACCTTGCCGATTCGATATTAAGAGATCTGATAATGTCCACAGTAAGACTAAAACCACATTACGAAAAAAAGCATGCGCATTGGGGGGGCGTGTTTGCCATGACGCTGTGCGTGTTTGTGCTGATCGCTTCCGAGTTTATGCCGGTCAGCCTGCTTACGCTTATTGCCAGTGATTTACACATTACCGAAGGGCTGGCTGGCCAGGGAATTGCAATCTCTGGCGCGCTGGCGGTCATTACCAGCCTGACTATCTCCCATATTGCCGGAGATCTGAACCGAAAACATCTCCTGCAGGGGCTGACGGTTTTAATGGCCATATCGGGGATAGTCGTCGCCCTGGCACCCAGCTATCCGGTTTATATGCTGGGGAGGGCCCTGCTTGGGGTGGTCATTGGTGGATTCTGGTCCATGTCTGCTGCAACCGCCATTCGGCTCGTTCCGCAGCATCAGGTTCCCCGCGCGCTGGCGATTTTTAACGGTGGGAACGCGCTGGCTACCGTTGTAGCGGCACCGCTTGGCAGCTATCTGGGGACGACCGTGGGCTGGCGAGGGGCTTTTTTATGCCTCGTTCCCCTGGCTATAGCCGCGTTCATCTGGCAGTGGGTCAGCCTGCCATCGATGGAAAGCGATAAAAAACAAAAATCCCAGAGATCTATGCTTCGTCTGTTCCGCATCACCATTGTCCCTGCGGGACTCCTGGCCTGCGGGCTCTTCTTCATGGGGCAGTTTGCCTTATTTACCTACGTGCGCCCCTTTCTTGAAACCGTAACCCGCGTAGGCCCTTCTGGTCTCTCTCTGATTTTGCTCGCAATAGGCGTGGCGGGTTTTGTCGGCACACTGGCCGTATCAATATTCCTGAACACAAGTTTTTATCAGACTTTAATCATGATCCCCCTGCTTATGGCAGCGACTGCCGGGGCGTTACTTCTGGTTGGACACAGCATCTGGGCTGTTGCCGTATTGCTCAGCCTGTGGGGACTACTAGCAACGGCTGCGCCAACGGGATGGTGGACATGGATAGCGCGGGCACTACCCGAAGATGCAGAGGCGGGTGGTGGCTTAATGGTTGCGGTGATCCAGCTATCGATTGCCCTGGGTTCAACGGCAGGTGGGTTGGTATTCGACACTCTGGGATGGCGCAGTACTTTTGGCTTGAGTGGTTTCTTACTTCTGGCGGCGGCAGCAATGACGATTGTCACATCCCGTCAAAACAGCAAAGCAAACTAGAACTATCCATTCATTTCTGGCGTGCTCTCTGTCATGGCATACGGCAGAGAGCCGAGTGTCCGCCCTCGCTGATCGCGGGCCTTTAGCCCAGTTATCTTCTATTTTTTCACCAAATATTTTCGCATCAGTGCATTTTGTAATGTCACTCCGCGACAGGCAGGAAACCCACGTTCCACAACATGAAAGCCGTGTCGTAGAAAGAACGCCTCCGCAGCCTTACTGACATTTGAAGTCAGTTCGCCAATTCCACGTTGTCTGGCTTCTTCATGAATGCGATTCATCAGTAGTGTCCCTACTCCCTGTCTCGGGTAGGTTCCCGAGACAAAGAAATGGTCAATGTACCCATTTGGCTGAACATCTGCATATCCAGCTATTTCACCATCCACTTCAACAACAAAGGGGCGTAATTCCTTCATGTGATTGGCCCATTGTTCCGGGTCGATATCCGTTGGGGCCCACGCATCTATTTGTTCCTGTGTGTAATAGTGTGATGCGAGGGTATGTACAGAAGATAAAAAGACGCTGAACAACGAAATTTCATCTCCATTACTAAACCTTCTGATTTTCATAAGACCTCGTCAGGAGAGTGACTTGTAGAACAAGTCCATTTTTGGTGCAGCGGAGCGTCAGCTCCTCGCGGTGAGTTTAATGGGTCAATGCAACGCTATTCTTAATCAAGGGAGATGCTCAGGCAACGCCGTTGAGTCAACATCAAACCATCGGCCTGTGGCGGTAATGTCGCTGCGCCACGGGTAAGACTTTTTCCAGTTGAGTATGTAATATTGACTTATTGTGTAAAAAGATTACTTTTCAGGACATGAAGAAGATACTCATTATTGTTCCCGATGGCGGTATGCTGTTTGAGTCCGCCGGTATTGCCGACATTCTGATGCAGGCCAACCGCCTGCATCCCAAAGGCGCTACGAAGACGTGTTACCAGGTTCAGTTAGCGACAACGCAACCGCATCAGGTGATCCATGGTCAATCCGGCCTAAATCTACTGGCAGATCATCGCCTACATGAGATAGATCCTCGCGAACCTCTCGATACCATCATCATCACTGGCAGAGGTCAAAACCCGCAGGAAGGAATTGCGGTGGTTGACTGGCTACGCCTTGCCGCTCCCCACGCCCGCCGCATTGCATCCATTTGCGGCGGCGCGATGCTGCTGGCAGAAACCGGGCTGCTGGACGGCAGACGAGCCACCACCCACTGGAAGCTACTGGAAACTATGCAGGCAGAATTCCCTAAGGTGCGCGTCGAAAGCGGTCCGCTCTATATTCAGGACGAACATATCTGGACATCAGGTGGCGTCAGTTCCGGCTTTGACCTGACGTTAGCGTTAGTTGAAGAGGATTACGGCTTCAGTCTGGCGCGCGACGTCGCTCAGGATTTCGTCATGTACCTGCGCCGTCCCGGGGGACAACTCCAGTTTAGCCGCTACAACCTTCAGCAGACCAGCACCCTGGGCCCGATTAACGATCTGCTCGCCTGGCTGCTTGAGAACCTCACCGCCGATCTCAGTGTGGATAAACTGGCGGAAAAAGTCGCCATGAGCCCACGTAATTTCACCCGCGTGTTTACCCGAGAAACGGGCGCATCACCGGCACGCTACGTGGCCGAAGCTCGTCTGGCCGCTGCACGACAGCGTCTGGAGCAGACCAACGAGACGCTGGAGCGTATCGCCGAACAAACAGGATTTGGTAGCAGCATTAACCTGCGACGGCTGTTTGAAAAACAGCTTCACCTGACGCCTGGTGAATATCGTCAGCGCTTTCACTGTCGTAAAATGGCGTAAAGTGATCCTTATTTGTCATTTACGCCAACTCGTGACCGGCCTAAATTTACTCCAGAGACAACAGATAAGGAGTTCATCATGGTAAAGGTCGGTATTAACGGTTTTGGCCGTATCGGACGTAACGTACTGCGTGCTGCACTGGGTAACCCGGAGATTCAGATCGTGGCAATCAACGATCTGACAGACAGTAAAACGCTGGCGCATCTGCTGAAATACGACTCGCTGCTCGGTAAACTCGACGCCGACGTCACCGCCGGTGAGGGGCAGTTGGTGGTTAACGGTAAATCTATCACCGTGTTCAGTGAACGCGATCCAGCCAACATCCCATGGCGTCAGCGTGAAGTCGATATTGTCGTTGAAGCAACCGGCTTCTTCACTGAACGTGACAAGGCGGCGGTGCATATCCACAGCGGTGGCGCAAAACGAGTGATTATCTCCGCCCCCGGTAAGAACGATGATTTAACCATCGTGATGGGCGTTAACGATCACCTCTACTCCGCGGATAAACACTTTGTCGTCAGCAACGGTAGCTGCACCACTAACGGTCTGGCACCTGCCGCACAGGTTTTGCACCAACATTTCGGCATTAGGCATGGTTTGATGAACACCACCCACGCCTATACCAACAGCCAGGCGCTGCACGACCAGCCGGAAAAAGATCTTCGTGGTGCCCGCGCCGCTGCATTATCGATTGTGCCCTACTCCAGCGGTGCCGCGAAGGCGCTTGGCAAAGTCATCCCGGAGCTGGATGGTCGCTTAACCGGTTACTCGCTGCGCGTACCGGTTCCGGTGGTGTCCATTGTCGACCTGACCGTAACGCTTGAGCGGAATGTAACAGCAGAGGAGGTCAATAATGCGTTTCGTGACGCCGCCGCGACAGGGCCACTGAAAGGGATACTCGGCTACAGCGATGAACCGCTTGTCTCAAGCGATTACCAGGGTGACCCGCGCTCATCCATCATCGACGGCCTGTCAACGCTGGTGATTGGCGGCAATATGGTCAAAATTCTGGCGTGGTACGACAACGAATGGGGATTCTCTAATCGCCTCGTCGACCTGGCACTGCTAATGGCAAGGCACGAACGCTAACCCCCTGCTCTCAGACTCTCTCTAAATCCACGCCAGGCGTGGATTTTTTTATATCTGTCATGTGTTTGTCGCAGTGACAATCGCCCACAACGTCACGTCCCCCATTTTTAGTCGTCACCTAACGATGCTGCTGGGGTGACGCGTTTAAAAACGTTAGCGATAACCCGACAAAATAATAAATCGCCAGCACTTCAACGGTCAGTTTATTAATCAGACAGTTGCGACCATAATAAAATGAGTAATGCGATCTTATTTGAGGATTCCGGCATGATCACCTTTTATCAACTTACAGCCACCCGTCTGCATGGTGAGCCCGTCTCTATGGCCGACTACGCTGGCAAACTGGTTCTGGTGGTCAATACTGCCAGCCATTGTGGCTTCACGCCGCAATATGCAGGCCTCGAAGCGCTTTACAAGAAGTACGCCGCGCAGGGTCTGGTGGTGCTTGGCTTCCCCTGCAACCAGTTCGGTAATCAGGAGCCCGGCGGGGCCGACGACATCTCGCAAACCTGTCACATCAACTACGGTGTGAGCTTCCCGATATTTGAGAAAGTGGAAGTCAACGGTGCTGCTACGCATCCGGTGTTTCGTTACCTGAAAAACGAATTACCCGGCGTGCTGGGTGGGCGTATCAAGTGGAATTTCACTAAGTTCCTGATCGGGCGTGACGGCAAACCGCTCAAGCGTTTTGCGCCGTTCACTACCCCTGAGAAAATAGAAACCGCGATCCTTGCTGCGCTTAAAGTCTGAGCGCACCTGTCATTCAAACCGTCCCCATTATGCCCCTGCTCACTGTCTGAATAAAAAACACGCTGCAAAATCAACAAAATATAATCAACTTGCTTAATTACTCTGCAATCGCGTGAGTTCAGGAAGAAAAATGCTATTTCCCTCTTGCCTCATTCGGTCTGTGCCGCTAATATTCGTCCCCGTTGTCACCTACAACGTTGCGTTCATAGCTCAGTTGGTTAGAGCACCACCTTGACATGGTGGGGGTCGTTGGTTCGAGTCCAATTGAACGCACCATCTTGCGTCCGTAGCTCAGTTGGTTAGAGCACCACCTTGACATGGTGGGGGTCGGTGGTTCGAGTCCACTCGGACGCACCAAATTATTTCTATGATTTGGTGCTATTTCCCTTCGTTACACCTCATAATTTCTTTTTATTCCCCTGTTCGTAGCCTTAAGCTTGATCATTACTCCGTATGATGCTGGCACAAAGCGATAGGCCAAAGACTTCTAAACGCTATGCTCAGCGCGTATCATTTATCCTCTTCGCAAACCTTTTTCGCCAGAGATCGGATACCATGCCCTCTTCCATTATTCTGTTTGCCGCGGGCAGTTTACGCCTGGCATTTGCCCCTTTAATAAGCCAGTTCTCGCGCCATAGTGGAATAGACGTGAAAGTGGAATATGGTCCGGCCGGTTTATTACGCGAGCGTATTGAAGCCGGTGAACCGTGTGCGCTCTTTGCCTCAGCCAATCGGGAGCACCCGCAACGCCTGCTGGCTTTGCAAAAAGCTGTCCTCACGCAAACCTTTAGCTGGAATCAACTGAGTCTGGTCAGCAACCGAAACGGCGCCTGGCTGGATTTGTTCCGCGACCCAACGCTACGAATAGGTACATCCACGCCCGGCTGCGACCCTTCCGGAGACTATACCTGGGCATTTTTCGACAATATGGATGTACTGGAGCCAGGACTCGGACAACAGCTTAGGGCGCGCGCCATCCCGCTGGTTGGTGGGCGTGATACGGTGAAAATCCCGTCTGGTGAACTGGCGAGCACCTGGATCCTTCGCCAGGGACTGGCCGATCTGTTTATCGGCTACGCGCATTACGCGAATACGCTGCGCGCCCAACCCGACGTGCATTATGTAGCTATCCCTGATGAGCACAATATTCGCTGCGAATACCAACTGGCGGTGCTCGACGCATCCAACGAGGTGATGGCGCTGGTTAAATTCATGCTCTCCAACGGCGGTCAGGCGTTTCTTACCGCCGCCGGGTTTTTACCTCTTAACGACGAACAGAAAACAGCGGTGCGATAAACGGCGTCGGGTGGTTCTCCACACGGAGTTTTCGCAGCGGTAAGCCATAGGCCTGGAACAGATTCTCTTCCGTCACAATGCTGTCCGTTGGCCCTGCCCGCCATTTTCCTTCGGGGAGCAGCAGCAAAGTATGGGTGGCTATTTGTAACGCATGCAGCGGATCGTTGGTCGAAAAAAGAATGCTGCATCCTTGTAGATGGGCCAGATCGCTGATGAGCTGAAGCACCACCTGCTGATTGGCGAGATCCAGCGCGGAGCACGGCTCATCAAGCAGCAGCGTTTGACACTCCGTCACCAGCGCCCGGGCTATCATCACCAGTTGCTGTTGCCCCCCGGAAAGTGAGCTAAACGAGTGGGAAGCAAGCTGGGCAATATTTAACTGCTCCAGCGCCTGGGTCGCTCTTAGTTGATCCTGATTGCTGGGTTGCGCAAAAAGCTTCACGTGCTGTGCCCGCCCCATCAGCACCACGTCGCTCACCGTATAAGGAAATGGCAGGTGGCAATGCTGCGCCACAATCCCTATCCCGCCGTCAATTTCAATGCTGCCGTCCAAAGCTGGTAGCGTGCCGGTTAGCGTATCGAGCAGCGTACTTTTACCCAGGCCGTTACGTCCCAGCACAGCCCAGATCTCACCTTTCTGGCAACTGAATGTAAGCGGCTCAAATAGCGGCGCGCGATACCCATAGGTAAGCGTATTTACACGCAATGCGGCAGGTTTCATGATGTCCCCCGGCGGCTGGAGCGGATGAGTAAAAAAGCAAACAGCGGCGCGCCGAATAATGCGGTGATGATCCCAAGCGGTATCTCCGCGTGCATCAGGGTACGCGCAATATCATCCACCACAATCATAAAACCGCCTCCCATCCAGAAGGCGCACGGCAGTAGACGACGATGATCAACCCCCACCAGCAAACGCGCCAGATGCGGAATAACCAACCCAACCCAGGCGATACTGCCGCTGACCGCTACCTGAGCGGCAACTAAAAAAGCGCAGCACAGCAAAACGCTGCGTCGCAGAGGAACCACCGCGACGCCTAGCGATCGGGCATCTTTATCATTGAGTGATAACAGGTTTATCCGCCAGCGTAGCTGATACAAAACTGTCGCAGCGATACCGACTGGAATCGCCAACAGCAGAACTTTATGCCAGTTAGCCGTCGCAAAGCTGCCGAGCAGCCAGAACACGATATTGGGTAACGTTTCTTCGGTATCAGCCTGATACTGAATCAGGCTCACCAGCGCGGCAAAAAAACCACTCAAAATGATACCCGACAGGATCAGCACCAGCGTATTCTCCAGCCCCTGCAGCGCAGCAATGGCATACACCAGGACCAGCGCCGTCAGACCGAAGAAAAACGTTGAACCCATCATCAACCACGGCGACAGGCCGAGCAGAATAGCCAGCGTTCCGCCAAAAGCGGCCCCGGACGTCACGCCAATAATATGCGGGTCGACCAGCGGATTATGAAATACCCCTTGCAGCGTCGCGCCACATAACCCCAACGCCCCACCCGCTAGCAGCGCCATCAGAATTCGCGGTAGCCTGACCGTCCAGATAACCTGACCGGCAATCCCTTCAGCGTCGCTATAGTGCATCAGGTGATAAAAGACTTCTCTTAACGACAGCGGATATTGTCCGAGGCACAACGAACCAAGGCCCAGCAACAGGACCGTCGCGATTAAGAGTGGTTGCTGGAGTAAAATGCGCTTACTTAACTGCATCAGGCTGCCAGTTCACACGATAAAAACGCTGATAGTAGTCTTGCGCCTGCGCATCAACATCCACGTCTTTATAGGCGTCCGGGTACAGTTTTTTGGCCATCCACAGCTCACCAATCGCCAACGCTTCAGGCATCGGATAGCCCCAGGCTTTGGCGTACTCAGGCATCAACCAGACGCGATGATTTTTCACCGCATCAATCCCCTGCCAGTTAGGATCGTTTTGGATCTCCGTTACCACCTGCGGGTAGCGATCCTGAACAAAAATTACCTGCGGGTTCCACGCCAATACCTGTTCCAGCGCAACCTGATGGGCGCCTTTTACACTGGCAGCCGCCACGTTTAGCCCGCCCGCGTGCTGCATCATGAGTCCCGTGTACTTCCCGGAGCCGTAAGTCATCAGGTCGGGGTTAGCCATATAAATACGGACTTTTTGCGCATCCGGGATTTTTGCGACCGGCGCATTGAATTTTGCCCGCGCCGCAAAAACGTAGTCGATCAACGTCTCCGCTTGCGGTTTGCGCCCCACGACGTCCGCAATCAGGCGAATCCCCTGTTTTAACCCTTCGTTGTAGACCTGCTCTTCATCAGCCATGGTCGGGTTCATTTTATTCTGTTGCCCGGCTGCATCCTTGCGCAATGAGATAGCCACGACCGGAATACCGGCGTTCTGAATCTGCTGGATCATCTCCGCTGGCGCATAGTTGGCGACAAAAACCACCTGTGGATGAATCGCCAGTAGGCTTTCAATATTCACGCTGGTGAGATCGCCCGGCGTCGGCAATGTGGCAATTGTCGGCATAAAGCGCGCAAACTCAGGCCCGAGCTGTTTTTTCCAGCTCGACATCACGCCAATAATGTCCTGCTGAGCATTAAGCTGGACCAGAATATTCAGCGTCTGGTGTTGCAGCACGACCACTTTGTCGACGTGGTCCGGAATCGTGACCTGACGACCAAGCTGGTCGGTGATCGTACGGTCGGCCTGGGCAGAAAACGCAAACAACATGCTGGCGCATACCAGCACAAAAGAGCGGAAAGTTAACATGGGATACCATCTGGATAGCGGAGTAAAAACGATGTGTATTAAATTATATAACGATATAACAGGCAACCCATTCGCGATAAATACCGCACGACACACGAGGAAGATCAATTTATGCCGACAAAAAAAGCCGACGGTGATGACCACCGTCGGCTGTGGGTAACACTAGGACTAACGGATTATTTGGTTGCCGCTTTAATGATATCGAGCGCTTTGGCGAACTGATCCTGCGGGATCGTCAGCGGATAAAGGAAACGAATAACGTTGCCATACTGACCACAGGTCAGCAGCAGTAATCCTTGCTCAAGGGCTTTCTTCTGCACGCGTTGTGCGGCGGCTGCGTTGGGTTCTCCCGTCGCTGCGTCACAGAATTCAGCGGCGATCATAGAGCCTAAGCCGCGCACTTCGGCCAGTTCAGGACACCCGGCTTGCGCGTCAGTCAGTGTGGCGCGCAGTTGTTCGCCGAGAGCTGCCGCACGCTGGCACAGCTGTTCATCACGAATGATATCCAGCACCGCATGAGCTGCCGCAATTGACAGCGGGTTTCCGGCGTAGGTTCCGCCCAGACCACCCGGCGCAGGCGCATCCATAATTTCAGCTTTGCCCACGACGCCAGACAGCGGCATGCCGCCTGCAAGGCTTTTTGCCATAGTCATCAGGTCAGCTTTATCAGCGTAATGGTCCATCGCAAACAACTGGCCCGTACGAGCAAACCCGCTTTGCACCTCATCGGCGATCATCACGATGCCATGCTCGTCGCAAATACGGCGGATGGCAGCCACAAACTCCGGCGGCGCCACCACGAAGCCCCCTTCCCCCTGGACGGGCTCGAAAATAATCGCCGCGACCTGAGTGGGATCGATATCGGCTTTAAACAGGCGCTCAATCGCTTTGATGGAGTCCGCCGTAGAAATCCCCTGCAACTCGCAAGGATACGGTGCGTGGTAAACGGAGCCAGGGAACGGGCCGAACCCTTTTTTATACGGCGCCACCTTGCCGGTTAACGCCATCGTCATGTAGGTACGCCCATGAAAACCGCCGCCAAAAGCAATAACGCCAGGACGGCCGGTATGTGCGCGCGCAATTTTCACCGCATTTTCGACCGCTTCAGCCCCGGTGGTGAAAAATGTGGTTTTGCGCTTGCCGTCGATTGGCGCAACGGCGTTGATTTTCTCCGCCAAAGACACATAGCTTTCGTACGGGACAATCTGATAAGCCGTATGGGTAAAAGCCTGCAGTTGCGCTTCGACTGCCTGCACCAGGCGAGGATGACGGTGTCCGGTGTTCAGCACGGCAATCCCGGCGGCAAAATCAATGTACTGATTGCCTTCGATATCGGTAATTGTGCTGTTTTCTGCTGACTGGGCATAAAAATCACACATTACACCCACGCCACGCGGGGTGGCATCCAGACGACGTTGTTGCAGGTTTTTATTGTTCATTCTCTACACCTTGTCCATTAATACATTTAGGTTGAATTACCCTTTAAATTTAGACGCCATCTGGTACTTTAATCGAGAGCCAAATTGTTTTATTTTAAGGATCCAAATGCGTTCACTTGCCGGAGATGTGATCAAGCAGGCATTTAGCCAGCAGACCGATGAAAAGCTGCATCGTCGCCTGTATGCCGCCATCTGCAGTTGCATCCTCGAAGGTAGCCTGAAACCGGCGACCCGAATGCCTCCGTCGCGTGACCTGGCAGGCGAACTGACGCTATCGCGCAATACCGTCCTGCGGGTTTACGAGCAATTGCAGGCCGAAGGTTATATTTCTGCGCGCACCAGCAGCGGCACATTTGTCACCGACAGCGTGCTGGACAATCTTGACCTGCGTCCCCACAAAGAGCCCGTTGCCGCCACACTGGAGGATCACACCCGCTTATCTGCCCGCTGCCTTGAGCTGCTGGGCCATGCCAGCGCCAGCCCTCGTCAATGGGGCGCATTTATTCCAGGCGTACCTGATGTGGAGCATTTCCCTCACCGGGTGCTCAAAAAAATTCAGGATCGGCTGGCGAGACGGTTACGCCCGGAGTTTCTCACTTACGATGCCGCAGGCGGCGTGACTGAGCTGAAAGAAGCACTGGCAGACTATCTGCGCACCGCACGCGGGGTACGGTGTTCACCGGAGCAAATTCTGATTACTGAAGGTATTCACCAGGCGCTGGATCTGGTGACCCGGACGCTATGCAACCCGGGGGATAACGCCTGGATTGAGGAGCCGGGCTACTGGGGAATCAAAAATATTCTGCGCATCAATGCGGTTAACTTTTCGGCGATCCCGGTTGATGAACAAGGTATGGTGCCGCCGGAGGCTGGCGAATCTGCGCCAAAGCTGATTTTTGTGACACCGTCACATCAATATCCGCTCGGTTCGGTAATGAGCCTCAACCGCCGTCGGGCACTTCTCTTTCGCGCACGTGAAACGCGAAGCTGGATCGTGGAAGATGACTACGACAGCGAGTTTCGCTTTTCCGGCCAGCCAATTCCATCATTGCAGGGACTGGAAGAAGAGACGCCGGTCATCTATATCGGGACATTCAGTAAAACACTCTATCCCGCACTGCGGCTCGGGTATGTGGTACTGCCCAAACCGCTCGCCGCGCCGCTGAAGAAGGTTCATAACGACCTCTATCGTGGTGGACATTTGCTGATTCAGGCAGCGCTGGCGGAGTTTATCCGCGAGGGTTACTACGCGGCGCACATTCGTAAAATGCGCCAGTTGTACAGTCGTCGCCGCCAAACGTTGGTGGAGCTTATCAGCCGCCAGTTGGGCGAGCAGTATCTTGGCTCCTTCAGCAGCAACGCCGGGCTGCACATGATTCTACAGTTGCCCGTCGGGAGCGATGACGTTGTCATTGCCCAACAGGCAAATGCGCAAGGGCTGCTGGTGCGCCCGCTGTCTCGCTATTACGTGAATGAAGAGAAACGCAGCGGCCTGCTGCTGGGATTTGCCAGTATCGAAGAGCATGAAATGGCGGCGGCGTTTACCCGACTGGTGGGTATTATCAGAGTAAACGCCGTTTAAGCACTGCCGGATGGCGCTGCAAGCACCTTGTCCATCCGACATGCTGTTTAATGTGACGCTTTTTTAATCCCTGCCAGGTCCTCCTGGCTTACTTCGCCATTCCCTTCTCCCCAACTTTTACGCACGTAATTAATCACGTCGCGCATTTCGTTGTCGCTTAACATGCCACCGTAAGCCGGCATCTTAAAGGAGACGCTGCCACGCGTTGTCGGTGTTTCTGCGCCGTGGGCAATCACTCTGAACAGCGGCGTCGGGTCATCAACCATCACCAGCGGGTTGTTGATCAAAGAAGGGACGTTATCATCCGTACCTTTCCCCTCCAGACCGTGACAGGTGGAGCAGTAGCGGTTATAGGTCACTTTGCCCGCCTCGGGTGAATTCGACCAGGACACCGTAGTTGCCGCTGCGCGCACCGTTTCAGGCTTCTCGCTTTTCAGGCTCAGCAGATATTGCGCGATCGCCGTGGCATCGTCATCGGTCAGATACTGTGTACTCTGCGTAACGACTTCAGCCATCGAACCTGAAACCGCGGCATGCTTGCTTTTACCGGTCAGCAACAGCGATTTTAATTCCTGCTCAGACATTCCCGTGCCGCGCAGCGAAGGCGCATACCAGCCGTCGATCATCGCGCCGCTCAGGTACTCGGCATCAGCATTGGTATACGCTTTTTCGTTCATCGCCATGCCTCTCGGGGTATGGCAAGAACCGCAGTGTCCGGGACCTTCCACCAGATAAGCGCCCCGTTTTACTAACGCAGCGTTGTCATCCGTTTTTGCACGTTCTACAGCCGTCGCTGGCGCGTCGGTAAACAGCCAGTTCCAGATATGCAGCGGCCAGCGGGCGGAGAGTAGCCACGGAATGGCATTCTCTTTATTGGGCTGCGCAGAGGGGGTGACATCATGCATAAAATAGCGATACAACGCCTGTACATCGTCATCAGAAAGTTTCGCGTAAGAGGGATAAGGCATGGCCGGATAGAGCGGATGACCATCTTTGGCAATTCCCTGACGTACGGCCTTGTCAAAATCCTCGAATGAGTAATTACCAATACCCTGGGTTTTGTCTGGGGTAATGTTGGTCGAATAAATATCCCCTACCGGAGTAGGAAACTTTTTGCCACCCGCCATCGCCGCCCCCCCTTCGGTGGTATGACAGGCCACACAGTCAGAGATACGGGCGATATATTCGCCATTAGATTCCGCTGCACTCACAGAGGCGGTAAACAAACAGGCGGCAAGAACGGTTACATTACGCATAGATCACCCCATATCCTTGAGTTCATTAACCGCACGCCATGCCTGGTCGATGGCCGTATGGGCATAAGCGCCCCAGTCAGAATCGGAATTAGCGATGGCAATGCGACCAACTGGCTGACGCGCCCGCTCGATAATTTCTGGCATTTTATCCATATCATCGAACAACGCGTTGGCGTAATACGCATAGCCATGCGCCCAGCGGTTAACCGTAATGGCGGTGATATCGCGTTGATTATCAAAGCCCGTTGAGCCAAACATTTCCTGCAACTGGGAGCGAATCATCTCCTCATGCGTCGCAAATGTGGTCCCCAGTAAATACGCTCGCCCCAGACGGAATTGCTCTCTGGCCGACAGATTACTGCCCGGATAAGTAGGCACATAGACCATGTGAATGACCATCGGTTCGTCCGGTGAGGCCGGGTGTTGATACCCGCCGATGCTGACCGGATAGTCGAGCTTAATCCGGCTGTAAGGTGCCGCCGGAGAGTAAAATTCATGCACACCAAGCTGTTTGAACGCCTGCCAGTTTTTGACCACCACGTTGGTGTACACCAGCGGTGCCTTCACGTTCAGTTTGAGATCCGCTTGCTGCTGTTCCGGCATCTCAGGCACCAGATACGGGATCATCATGTTATAGCCCGCCATGATGGTGTTTTTACCGCGCACGCGATGCATTTTGCCGTCACGCAGATAGGTCACCACCACGCCATCCTTTGTGTTGGCCGCATTAATCACCGTGCTATTCAGACGCAAGCGCGTGGTGTTTTCCGGCAGATCCAGCTTTTCGTAATGCAGTCTGGCAAGGATAGAGTCTTCCATCGTGTTACCCGGTAGCGCATCCGGCAGCATATACCTGACTAACAGTCGGGCCAGCCCGGCGTTACCGTCAGGGAAATGGTAAACATACGGCTCTTCGAGGTCGGCCAGCGACTCGCCGTCCAACGGCGGTATTCCCAGCGCCTCCATGCCGGGTAATGCGCACGCTCTGGCATCGCTACAGGAAATGCCTTCAATGCCGATGGCAAAGAAGTCATTAGAACGCTGCTGAAAATAGAGCAGCGCCATTTTGCTCAAACCAACTTTTGTGGCCAAAAATTCACTGTAGCTGTGGGTATCCAGCCATTCCATTTTCTCATCGACCGTCATGCCCGGAAGATAGTCGCCAGGATGGACGTGCAGGTCGATCAACGCCTTTCGGTCGTGCTCACTTAGCGGAAAATCATTGATAAAGTCTTCAATTTTACGGCCATTGAGCCTGTTCGGCGGGATATCATCAGATACCGCGCGCCCCGGATCGCCGCTGACGATTTTTGTCTCGCCAAAATTCTTTTTGTCGAAGAAAACACCGCGACTGAGCTGCCAGTCGGGGTAGAAGTTTACGTCAAAACTCTCTTTTAACCGCGTGACGCTGACGCCCACGGTTTCCATCAGTTTTTGCACCTCAGGGCTGAAATTGTGCGCGGGCGACTGGAATGCTTCGCTACCGCCATAGCCGAGTAATTTCTTACCTGAGCTCGTAAATTCGTTACGTTTGGCGTGTCCGCCAAAATCGTCATGGTTATCGAGGATCAGGATCCGGCTATTTTGCCCGGCAAGCTGGCGCCAGAAACAACCGGCAGCCAGCCCGCTAATACCGCCGCCCACAATCACCAGATCATACTCTTCCTCAACGGGCAGAGCGTTTAAATCAAAATGTTTATGCTCGCGGCCTACTGCATGCGCCATTTCAAACGATCCAGGATGATTACCCCGCAGCCCCGTCAGCCCAGGCGGATAATAATTTCCATCTATAAATGCGTTTCCCTTTCCTGCCGCCCTGACCCATTCCAGCGGGGTAAGCCCCGCCGCAATAGTCACCGCGACGCCGTTGAGAAAATCACGTCTGGTAATTGCCATTAACTTTTTTCCTTATTGCTACACACTGCCCTAAATACGACACAAATAAGAGATGTCCCCCTTCATAGTAATAAAGGGGTACAGCCGACTATTTCCCTGGCTTTAACTCTTCATCCAGTTTTTTAGAATCATAATAATCGCCCTGCCAGGTGATTTTATCTGCTTTAACATGAATATAGCTGACACCTTCAAATTTTATCGGATTATTTGTCGGCGGACTCCCTGCCCATTCGCCACTATTTTTGCCTGAAAATTCCCAACGAAACGCCACGGTATCTTCGTCGTAAACGGGTTTGCCGACCATTTTCCAGCTCAGATCTGGCACCGCCTTAATAAAGGCACCGATAACCTCTTTTTCAGCTTTTTCTCTGCCATTTATCGGTTCGCCAGCGGCGGCATCATAATAGACTGCGTCATCAGCAAGATATTGCGCGGCTCGCGAAGCATCGTGTGCATTCCAGGCTGCCATGTACTCTTTAACGGTATTCAGCGATGTGCTTTCTGCCAGGCTATAGCCCGAGAACATCACGAATGAAAGCACCGCTATGTTTAATGTTTTCATCGAAATCCTCTCTATTCAGAAATGTCACACATGATATGTTTCACCCGGGTATATTCTTCGAGCGAGTAGGATGAGAGATCTTTGCCATAACCCGATTTTTTGAACCCGCCGTGCGGCATTTCGGCGCACAGAGGAATGTGATTGTTAATCCACACGGTGCCAAAATCGAGGTCAATGCTGAAGCGCTGTGCGCGACCATGGTTACTGGTCCAAACGCTGGCGGCCAGACCATATTCCACATCATTCGCTTTGTGTAGACCCTCTTCATCAGTCGAAAACGGCTGAATAGTCATTACCGGTCCAAATACTTCATGCTGAATAGCTTCGTCATGTTGATGCAATCCGGAGACGATCGTCGGCTCAAAATAGAAGCCCGGACCTGGCCCGGCACGCCCACCCGTTTCAATTTTTGCATGTGCCGGTAAACGCGCAATAAAGCCTTTCACCTGCTCCAGTTGGTTTTTACTGTTCAATGCGCCATATAGCGCAGCCTGATCCGCTGGCGGTCCAAATTTAATACTCTTCGTTTTCTGAACCAGCTTTTCCAGGAATTCAGCGTAGATGGATTGTTCGACCAGAATACGCGTAGCCGCCGTGCAATCCTGGCCAGCATTGAAGAAACCTGCCGTGGTGATCGTCGCGATCGCCTTGTCCATATCTGCATCAGCAAACACCACAGCAGGCGCTTTCCCGCCCAATTCCAGATGCGCCTTGGTCAGGTTCGCCGCAGCCGAAGCCGCAACCTGTAGACCCGCGCGGACCGAACCGGTAATCGAAACCAGTGAGGCCTTCGGGTTTGAAACCACCAGCGAACCGGTACTGGCTTTACCTAATACGACGTTAAACGCCCCTCTTGGGAACAACGGCGCGGCCAGTTCAGCCAACAGCAGCGTGCTGACCGGCGTAGTGTCGCTGGGTTTTAATACGACCGTATTGCCTGCTGCCAGCGCTGGCGCAATCTTCCATACCGCCATCATGAACGGGTAGTTCCATGGCGTGACTTGGCCAACGATACCCAGCGGTTCACGGCGGATAGTCGAGGTAAACCCGGCGGAATATTCCCCTGCCGCTTTCCCTTCAAGACAGCGCGCCGCACCGGCAAAAAAGCGGATGGCATCGCAGGATGCCGCGATCTCTTCCTTCTCAATAAAATGGCGAAGCTGACCGGTCTCCTGACTCTGCGCGTTCACCAGCCGCTCAACGTTTCGTTCAATCTCATCTGCCAGTTGCAATAACGCCTTTTGCCGCTGTGCCGGCGTCGATTTTCGCCAGATGCTAAACGCCGCCTCCGCCGCCGAGTAGGCCTGCTCCACCTCTTTCGCATTGGCGTTGGGTGATAATGCGTACGTTTCGCCGTCGACCGGACTCACCAGTTCGAAGGTATCTTCGCTACGACCTGCTACATATTGCCCATTGATAAAATGCTTCAGGGTTTTCATGTCTGTCTCCTGCCCGTTAATACATAAAGAATCTTATGTAATATATATATTGTAAAAGATTTTCAAATGCGCAACATTGACACTATGATAAGCCTCGCATTTTTAACTTAATTTTTACATTTTCGGGATAAGGCTTTTCATTGTGAGCTGAGGCTTTATGCTCAGCTCATCATGAGGTTATCGGGACACACACATCCGCTTGTGCAGTGACATTGCGCATAGGCATGTAAAATAACTCGGCCATTCTTACCTTCCTTGCCTGACGGGCATGTGTTAAAAATGGTCGTTGTTTCAGGGAATTGAGTGCAGAAAAGATTATGATTACTCACGCGGTCATATTTGCGCCTATCGGGCAGGTCAGTCGTTCAGACCAGATAGTGCAGCGCCTGTCAAACGCCATTATCACGGGGTTGCTGGAGCCAAAAGAACAGCTCCCCAACGAAACTGATTTGGCAAAGATGATGGGTGTCTCACATATCACTATCAGAGAAGCGCTAAACACGCTTCGGGCTAATAATCTTATCCATACGGTTCGTGGTCGTAATGGCGGGAGCTTCGTTTGCGAAAATATTGATGGCAAAAACAGCGCCCTGCATCCGTTCAAAGCGATCAGTACGGATTATCTTTCTGACCTGGGCGAAATGCATTGCGCCATTATCAGCCATAGCGCAAGGCTGGCTTCCAGACGGATGACCGGCGCGGATATCGCCAAATTTCGCGAGTTTGTTGAGGTGCTCAGCAAGGCAAACTCACCAGAGCTGATGACCCAGGCCGATATGCGCTGTCTACTGGCGATAGCTGCCAGTTCACATTCCGCGCGACTGGCCAATCAGGAGCTGCAGGTCCAGGCTGAATGGGCATCGCTGGTGGCGATACTTTATCGCGCAGACAACATTCATGCCGAAATTATTGCGCTTTACTCGGCACTGGCCGATGCGCTGGCTGCTCACAACGAGGCAGAATCCGTGCAGCTTGCCACACGGATCATCGACACGTTTACCTATTACCTTATTGAAAAAAAGCTGAAATATAACTCGAACTGACAATCAGTGAAGGCAGGACAGACAATGAGCTCTTCGACATCCTTAAGCGCATTAATTCGTAAGATTGATGATATTACCGCCTCTACCGTAGATTCTACCGTTGCGCTGGCGAGGAGCATCCATGAGGCGATTTCCGGGGTGCAAAAGGCCTCAGCAGAAGTTGTCCTCGATCCATCGGTGAGATCTACCGTTCAGCAACACATCAAGCGCACCCTCAGTAACAATCATTACTGTTCAGGGGCCGGGTTCGCCAGCCATATTGAGAGCACTGCCACCACAAAAGAGTATTGGCTGCTGGAATGGTGGTATAAGAAAGATAATGGTTTGAGTCAGGCAAACCTCGATTTAGATCAGGCCACCCAGCAACGTCTGGATTTCAGAACCTTCGAGTGGTTTAAGCACTCACCTCCGGCAGGAAAAGCCTATATCCACGGTCCCTACGTCGACTATATCTGCAATATTTCCTACACCCTGACCTCGGCAGTGCCGATCTACTACAACGATCAGTTTCTTGGCGTTGCCGCCGTCGATCTGCTGGTCAGTCAGATTGAGGCCGAACTGCTCTCCTGCGCTCATCCTGACTATGTCATTCTGACCAATCTGGAAAACAGAATTATCTTTTCCAGTTGGCCACGTTTTCGCGTGGGTGAATTACTCTCTCCCGCAAACAGTACCGTTGTTTATCAGAGCGACTACTTTATCCTTTATCACTATCAAAACTAAGGGCCCGAAGGCCCTTAGTGTTTAGTTATCCTGCCCCATATTCAGCTTGTTAGCGTAGGCAATGGCGTCGTTTTCCGGCGCCGCAGAGCGACCAAACGGTCGGGTCAGGAACATATAGATAAGCCCGGAGCCAACGACAATCGCCAGGCCGAACAGTACCGTCCAACGGTCGATGAAATCGCTGCTGTCTGCCGGTTGCGCCAATAACCAGATCCCACACAATCCATAGGCTAGCGCCAGCACGTTCACAATCACGCCCCAACCGCCAATGGTCCACTCCCCGGCCGGTTTCCAGCCTTTCAGGCGCTGGCGCAGTGCGGCAAGCACAACCATCTGGAACGAGATATAAATACCGATGACGGCAAACGCGGTAATACGCGACAGGTTGTCTGGCTGGAAATAGACCCAAACGCAGATGATGACTGGCAGCAGACAGCTAACAACCATGGCATTATCCGGAACGCCATTTTTAGAGATCTTTGACATCCACTCACTTCCCGGCAGCATTCTGTCACGGGAGAAAGAAAAGATAAGGCGGCTTAACGCAGCCTGCAGAGACAAAATGCACGACAGCATCGCCACAATCGCGACGATGATAAAGATAGTTGCACCAGTTTCACCAAGAGCTTCATTAAGGATGGCCGGAATCGGGTCAGATGTTTTGCCATTCACGATACTGACCAGATTTGGTGAAGCCAGGAGGTATCCCATGACGGAAATAATCGCCGAAATCGCACCAAATACGATGCTCAAAATCATCGCAACCGGGATCTTTTTACTTGGATTCTGTACCTCTTCCGCAACGTTACCGCAGGCCTCAAAACCAAAGAACATAAACAGCCCCATCAGCGCGGCAGACATAAATGCGGTGGAATAGCTGCCGTCATGCGCCAGCACGCCCATCGAATCAAAAATAACGGAGGATGGCTGCGAACGGTGGAATATCAGCAGATAAATTCCCAGCGCAATCACGCTAACGATTTCACACCAGAAGCCAATTTTTGCGACCCGAGCCAGATTTTTAGTCCCGGACATATTAACAGCCATCATCAAAAGCAGCAGCAGGACGGAAGTCGCCAACATAGTGGCTGGCGTCTGACCATAGTGGAAGAGCGACTCAACAAATGTTGACGTATATTCCGCGATTGACGTAATGGTGACCACCAGGGCCCACAGGTAAATCCAGGCAGCGATCCACGCATATTTCTTGCCCCATAACCTTCTGGCCCAGGGATAAAGCCCGCCGGTTATCGGATACTGGGAAGCCACCTCACCAAACACCAACGCCACTAAAAGTTGTCCACATGCGACGATTAAAATCCACCAGACTGCGGGCGGCCCCGCCAGCGTTACGGCCAGTGCAAACAGCGAATAGACGGCGGTAAGCGGCGAAAGGTAGGTAAAACCCAACGCAAAGTTTGAAATAAGACCGATCGAGCGATTGAACTGTTCTTTGCCATCTTTTTGAAAATTATCGTTTTTCTTATCAGGTGTCTGTTCCATATAGCTTTCTCTTTTGTGGAATAGTCGCAGGGTTGAACAATTAATGTATAAAAGATATTAAGTTATATGTATAGTGATTTTGTCGCTAATTTGTTAAAAATGATCGCGCATCACGTTAATTAAAAGGTGGGGGTAGAACAGTCGAGGGCACAAGCATTTTTCGGTATTTCCGCTTCACGGTTCTTTAGCAATGGCGAATTGTTGGTCAACTGGCGGGTAAACAGGCACCCCGAATTGAGTTCGACGCTAAGTAGCAAGAATCGCTGCTGTTAAGCAACATTTTTGCAATATAATAATGTGATGTTAAACGCTGAACCTGAGCAGGTGAATGATGGAAATTGATCTCGATAATCTGGTCTTTGATGGACTGGAAGAAGCACAAGAGCGTAATGCTGAACGTCTGGAAGATGCAGACAAGAAAGCGCAGGACATTATTGCTGATAATGACTGCGGCGACGCCTGTAAAATCTGATTTCCAAACCGGCGCAATGCCGGTTTTTTTACCGCCAGACTATGCCCCTCCTCTTATCTACATATCCCATCGCGTTTACCCATTGTTAACACCGCTTTCACTAATAACATTTTGTAAATAGATAAGAATTTTTTCTTATTTTGTCCTGAACGTAAGTTATGGGAGCGTAAAAAGCACAAACCAAAAACGACAGGGATTTACATCATGATGGCAACGAAAACTTATCGCGCTAAAAAAACATTGCTGGCACTCGGTGTGCTGCTGGCCACCGGCATTGCCGCCTCGCAGGCTCAGGCTGACCAATTGGCCGATATCAAAGCCGCAGGCGTAGTAAAAGTTGCGACATTCGACGCGAATCCGCCGTTTGGCTCCGTCGATGCCAAAACGCATAAGATTGTCGGCTATGACGTTGATTTTGCTGAAGCGCTGGCGAAATCCCTCGGCGTAAAACTGGAACTGGTAGCGACTAATCCGGCAAACCGCATTCCGTTATTACAATCCGGTAAAGCCGATTTAATCGTGGCGGATATCACGATTACGCCTGAGCGGGCGCAGGTCATTGACTTCTCCGTCCCCTATTTTGTTACCGGGCAGCAGTTCCTGGTACCGGCCAAATCCCCGGACCAGCTCGATGCATACAGCAAAGCGCGAATCGGTGCGGTGAAAGGCACTACCGGTGAGCAGGCGCTACATCAGCGCTTCCCGCAGTCACGTGTGCTGGCCTACGACGATATTCCACTGGCGTTAACCGCGCTACGCAATGGCAATGTTCAGGCCATCACCCAGGACAGTACGATTCTGGCCGGTCTATTAAGCGGTGCGCCGGATAAAGCAGATTTCAAAATTCTGCCTGACCTGTTGAGCAAAGAAGAGATTGGCGTGGGAGTGAAAAAAGGTGAGCCAGCGCTGTTAAAAGCCGTCAATGATGAGCTTTTGAGGCTGGAATCTACCGGGCAGGCGGCAAAAATTTATGATGTCTGGTTTGGCCCTGAAACCAAAAATCCGCAACCCCGCGCCTTTAAAATAGAAGCGAAGTAATATGCTCTCAGCCCTGTTTCATCGTTGTGCAGTTTCCGCGGCGGATTTTAACCATTTGCGCCAGGCAAGCGTCGAACTGCGCAATGTCATCAAACAGTTTGACACTCACACCGTACTTAACGGCGTCAGCCTGTCAGTTGAACCCGGTGAAGTGGTGACTATTCTGGGCCCTTCTGGCTCGGGAAAATCCACGCTTATACGCCTTATCAACCAGCTTGAGTCGCTCAGCGGTGGCGAGATTTTCATTGATGACAAACCAATTAGTCAGTTGCGCGGGGCTGCATTACGCCAGTTACGCAGCCGTATCGGTTTCGTTTTTCAGCAATTCAATCTCTATTCGCATCTGACAGCGCATCAGAATATCTCGCTGGCGCTGGAATATGTTCACGGCTGGAACAAGGCGGCAGCGGCGCGTCGGGCACTCGAATTGCTGGATCAGGTGGGACTAGCAGAAAAAGCGAGCGCTTATGCCGCACAGTTGTCCGGTGGGCAGCAACAGCGCGTGGCCATTGCCCGCGCGCTGGCCTCATCGCCACAAATCCTTCTGTTTGATGAACCCACCTCCGCGCTGGATCCAGAAATGATCGGCGAGGTATTACAGGTGATGAAAAACCTGGCCCACAGCGGTATCACCATGATCGTCGTGACCCATGAAATGCATTTTGCCCGTGAGATTGCCGATCGCGTGGTATTCATCGATGGCGGTGAAATTCTTGAAGTGGCCGCGCCGGAGGATTTTTTCACCCGGCCACAGCACCCGAAAACCCAGCGTTTCCTGAAAAAAGTGCTCGACCCGTTACACCAGGAGTCATCGCTATAATGCTTGCAATGGACTGGCAGGGAGTGCTGAGCGGGCAACCTCTGCAATGGATAATTTCCGGTTTTCTCACCACGCTCTGGGTGACACTGGCAGGTGTCGTACTCGCCACGCTCATTGCCATCTTCCTACTCGGCCTGCGTCTGACGGGCAATCGCTTCAACAAAGCGGTGGTCAGTGTATGGGTTTCGGTGTTTCGCAACACGCCTTTACTGGTGCAACTGATGTTCTGGTATTTTGCCGCATGGAACTGGCTGCCCCGCAACGTCATTAGCTTCATCAATGCAGAGCATCCCTGGTCTATTCTGCCAGGCGATGTCTGGTGGTTAACACCAGAGTTTATCTGTTCAGCATGGGGGCTGGGCGTATTTACCTCGGCATTTTTGGTCGAGGAGATCGCCTCTGGTTTACAGGCGGTTTCTCCCGGACAACGTGAGGCTGCCGTGGCGCAGGGTTTTTCATCCTGGGCGACGTTTCGTCACATTCTGCTCCCTCAGGGACTGGCGAACGCCTGGCAACCCATTGTTGGGCAATACCTTAACCTGATGAAACTTTCCTCGCTTGCCAGCGGTATTGGATTTGCTGAGCTCACCTACCAGGTGCGGCAAATTGAGAGCTACAACGCGCACGCGCTGGAAGCCTTTGCTGTTGGCACTGCGCTCTATCTGTTCACCGGCATCGTTCTGGGTATGCTGCTTACGCGTCTTGGCCCACGGCCTGCATCGGGTAAATCGTCCAAGGTTAAAACGCGTATCTTCAGCGTCAGGAGCATACTGCATGATCGCTAACATTTCGGTCATTACCGACAATCTTGATTATCTCCTGTGGGGACGGGTGGCGGATGGACAACCCGGCGGCGTTCTGCTCACTTTGTTGATGGCTCTCGGCGCGGCGCTGCTGGCCTTGCCTGGTGGGATAGTTCTTGCCTGCTGCGCCTGGCGTTTTCCAGGCACGGTTCGCAACGGGTTGTTTATCTGGGCGGAGTTTATTCGCGGCATTCCGCTAATCTTTGTGATTTTCTGGATGTGGTATTTGCTACCCATGCTGACCGGAAGCGATCTCCCCGGAGCCGTTACCGTGACGCTGGCGCTGGCATGGTTCACCGCCGCCTCGGTCATGCACTCAGTGTATGCAGGAATTAGCGCGCTGCCTGGCGGGCAATATGATGCTGCCGTGGTTCAGGGTTTTCGCCCGTATCAGGCCCTGTGGCTTATCTTATTGCCGCAGGTGCTGCGTAACGTACTGCCATCGCTGACGGGGATTTTTATTGGATTACTGAAGGACACGTCGTTGGCGTTTATCGTTAACGTGCCGGAACTCACAACGGTTGCGGGTCAGGTTAACAGCCGGGTACAAATCTATCCGGCAGCCATTTTTATCTTTACCGGACTGGTCTATTACCTGCTGTGCCTGAGCCTGGAGAAAATCACCCAACGCCGCTTCGCGCTAAAATGAGATCACGGCTCAACATTCCACAAACTGGTGGTCTTCGTTGAGCCGATATTTCACGCCCGCCCGGATGTTATTTTCCCCCTCAACGGCAAGCGCAAAACGCATTCTCTCGCCATCGTGATAGGCCAGCGCCGCGCAACCGCCGGGACCGAGTATTATCGAATCGACAACACCGGTACTGGCAACAACGGCGTTCTCTCCGCTGGCAATAATGTGGATGTTGTCGGCGCAGTTGGCGATTTTAGACTCTGCGCCAAAACAGGCCAACTGGGTTAAATCACCACCGCAGGCAATCCGATTTCTGTCGCCGAGCGAACTGATGCGTACGCGCATGCCGGTACTGGCGATACGCGTCCCGTCACCCACGCTACTGATACGTGCCGAATTTCCCGCAACCGCAATTCGCCCGCGATCGCCTGAACTGCCGATATGCGCGTTATAGCCTACGCTACCAATACGTGCGCTGTAACCTGCGCTGGCGATCTGTGCGGCATACCCGGCGCTGGTGATTTTAACGTTATCGCCTGCACAACTGAATCGGGCATTATCTTCCGCACTCGCCAGCGGACGGCTGATTTCCCCCGCCGTTTGCACACGGGAAATATTACCCATCGCGCGAATATCCTGCTGGGCAAAACTCGCCTCTTCCCGCCATTTTGACCAGCCGTATTCCACCAGGCTATTTGCCCAGTCTGTATACCCTTCCCGCTGGAGCGCACGATGGACATCAGCGTAGCTTCCGCCAGTTGGAAACGCGCGTAGAAACCAGCGATACATTACGGGCCCAACGCGCCAGGCCCGTAAGTCACTTCGCGTAATCATCATCGCTTAATGCCGGTGATAGCCATCCACCATACACTTGAAAGTTTCGCCCGGCGTACGACCTGTCGTGCAGAGATAAAGATGCCCAAAAATGAAAAACAGACTGATTATTGCCAGCGCGAAGTGCGCCTGGAGCAACCAGTAACGCACGCCGGGGAACAGGTCACCGACAACCGTCGGATAGAGCGATAACAACCCTGAGATCAACAGCAGTGGCAGTAAGCCATACATCACGCCAACATAGGCCGCCTGCTGTAGCGGGTTGAATTTACAACGCTTTGATGCCGGGAATGGGTGTGACTCGCCCTGCATAATGCCAAACAGGTAAAAACGCGTTTGTCTTTGTGCTCGTCCGATCCAGCCCTGACGTTGAATAATATAGTGATGCCCGTTGCCGCCAATCAGATTGATCAGGACAAAGCCAATCCAGCAGGCGAGCAGCAAAAAGCCGCAGACCTCATGCACGGTAAGCAGGCTTTTCATCACCGACGCACTGACGACGGAGAAGTGATTGACCAGGCCACTGACCAGAAGTAGCAGAAATAGCAGCGCATTCGACCAGTGCCACAAACGAACGGCCTTCGAGTATAAATAGACTTTCTCACCGTGCCCTGCCGACGCTTTATGCGCGGCCCGAAAGCGCAGCATGGCGTGTAGCGCCAGCACCAGCCACATCCCCACCAGCATTAACCCGGCGATGACCAACCACACAGGCCAGTAGTCCGGTGAAAACAGGGGAACATACTGTGCAAGCTGGGCGTGAAACTGTTCGGCATTCTGCGACGCGTTCATACATTTTCCTTTTTAATCAAATGTTGACCGAACCGACGATACAGATGGGGTTTCCCGGCGCCTGCAAGTTGATGCTCGTAATACTTATTTTCTCTCAACCAGGTCTGAATTTCCGGGCTATCTTCGCGACCAAAAATCAGCGCATGTTCCGGGCAGGCGTTAACACAGATCGGCGGGAAACCTTTCGCCAGACGAGATTCAGCGCAGAAGTCGCATTTATCCGCCACTTTGGTCTGCGGGTTGAGATAACGCACCTGATAAGGACACGCGCCAATACAGTAACTGCAGCCGATACAGGAAGACGTGTCTACCCGCACAATGCCGTTGTCATCTCGCCATGAGGCGCCGGTCGGACACACCTCAATACAGGGGGCATCATCACAGTGCTGGCAGGACTGACGGAAGTAGTGATACAGCGTTTCGTTGTCGTTGTCCGAAACCGGAATATGAGCTATCGACAAACGGCTACCCTGCGCAGGAACATGATTGGTTTTCCTGCATGCGCGGGCGCAGATATTACATCCGTTACACAGTGATTCATCGTGAATCATGACGTAATGTACGTCTTTAGAACTCCTGGTACTCGCTAACAGATTTTGACCTGGGCCAGTGAAAAAAATCACCGTCCCCATGCCAATGACAAATTTTCGTCGGGTGAAGGACATCGGGTTATCCTCTAATACTGTGACAGTGGTCGTCCACACGTTCCATGACATCAACCTGAATAATTCAGGGGTTCTGATACTGCTCAACCTCAAGCCATTCGCACAGGCCGTACGCTTTGCCATAACTCATAAAACGTTCGCTGAACAAATAAGGCTCCGCATTTGACGATTCCACAGTCCGTATATCTGCATAATCGGGATGCGTTTCCATGGCCGTGAGCGCAGCGGCAATCTGTTGAGACTCAAAGCGATACGGCGGTTGCGTCAACATGGCGACCTTATAAGGGCGAGGATACGTTCGACAGTCGAAGCGTACCGCCTCGGCAATCGCACGGCAGATGTCGTTTTCCACCACCTGCACACACATGTCGGCGTAATTTGCCGTCATGGTTTGCGTCGAATAGAAATATGCTTCTTCCGCACCCTGCACACAGGTGATATCCGCACCATTCGCGTCCTGGCCCAGCACATCCAGCAGCGCGGAAAGATCGGTTTCAGGAACCGAATAAGGCGGCAGCAAAAAGACACTGCGCGCCACCAGTTGCCCCGATGCTGAATGCTGACGGATAAAATCTGCCACAATCGACTCCGGGCTGGCTGGTTCCTGAACCTGGGGCGCATTCATCTGTTCTACAGGCGGGTGAAACGCCTGCAGCCACTGTCTCTTTCGGCTATCCACTTCGTCAGGAAACGCCTCAACGGGGGTCAGAACGTCGCTCACGTTAGTCATCTCGCATTCCTTACGCCGGCAACAGATCTTGTGCAGCCAAATCAGCGGCTACATCTTCAAGTCCGAGTCGGTTCAGGGTTTCACGCGTTGGGCAACCCAGTTCTGGATCCCAGCCCATTTCCTGATAGAACATCGTCAGCGACTGACGCATATCCTCCCGGTCCATCTTGTCGGTCCCTTCAGTGAAGACCGGGATCTTCGGATCTTTATCAAACACCCAGGAGCAGATGAGATCGTGCTCATTGCGCATATCTTTGGTTTGCATCAATTTGACCGTATAGGCACGGTGCAGGGTAAAGATGCGTTCAGCGGCCAGGTCCAGACTCTCCTGCGTGGTTTCATCGCCAGTGACCGCCTGGAAGAATTTTGCTTCCAGATCCAAATCGCCGCGATAGTTACGGCTCTTGAGTGGTGAAACCGTCATCGGCCACACCCAGTTGCACAGCGTAACCGCGTTATGCAGGCAGACTTTCAGCAGCGTCCATTTGGCATATTTGATCTTGGCGGCATTGATCGGGGTGTAGTTTTTGGTTTCGTCGTATGCATCCTGCGAACCAAATAGCTCGCCCGCCACTTCGCGCTGTAATTTCAGCGGTAAACCGGAACCGATGAAGTTGATATGGGTATGCGCCATACAGTCACGGTTAAACATACAGTTGGTGATCGCCCCCACCTGTGCAGAGGCCTCGTTTGCATGGTGGACAGGAAAACCAAACGGCGACCACAGTTTATTTTTGGCATAACCCCAGTACTCTTCGCCCAAATCCCAGCGTTCAGCAATGGCATACGATCCGTCCGCAAGATGGCTGAGTTCCCCCACGCGATGTGCCAACCGGTAGTAAAAATCCTTAATAAAATGAGGATCGCCCGCTTCCAGCTGATCCCAGCGGATCTCCGCATACTCTTCAGCTGGCAGTACGCGCTTAAAGACGCCTTTCGAATAGCAGTAAGTAAAATCACGGTGCAACTGCCCGTAGTTACACCAGATGCCATAATCGTCAAACAGGTTCAGACCAATCAGATTTCCCACCACGCGCCCATCGTCTTTATCGTCGAAATCTTTCGGGCCATTGGGGAAAATGGTGGTGTGGACAAAGTTCGCCACGCAGGTGTTACCGCCGGTACTTGGCACGCCAAAATCTTTCACCCGCGGGACATTGAGCTGCGACATACAGCGAATGGGGCATGAATGGCAGCCGCTCATTTTGACCGTGTATTTCTCAGCAGCTGGCCCCAGATCGAATACGGATTTATAGGTACGGAAACCCACGGTATTCTGGTTACCCGGCGGGATTTCCCCGGTTTCGATTGGTCCCCCTTCTGCCGCGCCCCAGAACAGTCCCTTACGGGCCGTCCAGCGCGAGTTTGGCGAAGAGTATTCTGCCCAAGCCTGCGGGGTGCTTGGCACAACGTGGTTGTTGTTGGCACCGATGAGCTCGGTCATCATGTAATCATTGAGCCGCTTCATCTCTTTGCGATCGGCAATATTGACCCCTTTGGTCCCTTCTACCGCAATAGCCTTCAGGTTTTTCGACCCCATTACCGCGCCAGTACCGGCGCCTCCGCTGTGGTTGCGACTGTTGATCATGCAGGAGAGCGGCACCAGATTTTCACCCGCCTGGCCAATAGCGGCGACGCAGGTTTCCGGGCTGGTAATGCGGCAAATCTCTTCGGTTGTGGCGCGCGTTCCCTTACCCCACAGGAAATCGGCTTTTTCGATGCTGACCTTTTCGTCTTTAATGTTGATCCAGACAGGCGTCGCGGACTTGCCTTCGATAATAATGGCGTCGTAACCGGCGAATTTCATTTGCGCAGCGAAGAAGCCGCCCATATGAGCATCCACCACTAAATTGCCTTTGGTAAAAGTCGATAAGGAGGTGATATTGACGCGGGAGCTACAAGGGGCACCAGAGCCCGTTAATGGCCCGGTGGCGAAAACCAGTTTATTCCCTTCATCAAAAGGCATGGTGCCTGGCGGGACTTCGTCGTACATAATTTTATAACCAAAGCCCATCCCGCCGACAAATTTTTTAAATTTACTGGAATCTTCAAGGGTGATATTCCCCGTGGTGAGATTGACCCGTAAAATATTACCTGTCCAACCATTAGCCATCATGTTTTCCTTTGCAAGAAGGTTTAATAGATATACCCGCCATCCTTCAGGCAGTTTTTTTTGCAAAACTGCGATATTTTTGGCAATTAATGACGCGTATCAGGTATGCCTGCTATCTATCAAACAGTAATATCTTTCCACTCGATAATTTTTAATGCCCCAGTCGGACAAGCATTGGCGCACTCCCCACATAACACACATTTTGAGGATTTTTTTGTTTCGGTATTCACGGTCGCCATCATCCACGGGCAGGCGGTGGTACAAGCGCTGCAGCCAATACAACGTTTATGATCCACCGCAATACAGCCGTCTTCCTGTTTCCAGGTAATAGCACCAATGGGGCAGACCTTCATGCATTGCGGATCTTTGCACTGACGACAGGTATCAGCGGTATAGTTTAAATCGCCATACAGTCCGCCACCGGACCCGACGCCATCATCGCCAAAGAAGTAGTTGCGATGGATTTTTATACGGGAAAAGAAAGTCCCCACGGCACCATCGTTATAGTTGGTACAGGAAATTTCACAGCGGTGGCAGCCAGTACAGCGCGCTCGCTGGGTCACCAGCACCCCTTTCGGCGTATTGATAAGCCCCACGGTACCGCTGTCGATATCTTCCTGCTTACAGCCAAAAAGTGATAACAGTGCAGGGGCGATGGTTAATCCCGCCAAACCTTTTCCTGATATCCGCAGAAATTCAAGCCGCGTTAAACCACAATCTAAAAATGGACGATCAACCTGATTCATTTATTTCGCATCCTCTTCGCAAACGCTGTGTTAGCAACACCTCCAGGCTAAATTAAACCCGTGCAACTCAAGCCATTTCGGGCGGTTAATGTTGCCAACAACACGTAAATTTTTGCCCTAACCTGATCGCGTAAAATGACGGTGGTTAAACTGAATGAATCTAATCCTTTAGGGTTAGGCGTAAAGATAATGTGGTTATTCAGCGCTCATAGTTTTGATCATCATCAATTAAAAAACGGAAGGGAAATAATAAATGCGGAGTGAGATTTATTATCATTAAGATAAGTTGAAATAATATTTCACATGCTTTGCAAATATTTGTGACTCTACTCGCATATATATTTTTATATATCATCCGAGATATAACTTAATATACAGCGGAGATTACTCCTCTAATTGCAGCACTAAATTATATATATTGATAGATTAACGTGACGAGAATAAAAGGACGGCGAACGAGACCACCATCCTCTTTTTGTGGATTAACCGGCTAATGCTTTAATTACGGTCTCAATAGCCTGTTTTTCTAACTCGCTGCGCTTCACGCGCTGGTTGGCGAGGGTGGTTCTCAGTACTCCCGCAATGACGATATGCTTAGGCTCTTGTCCCAGATCGCGCATTTCCAGCACTACTTTACCGACTACTCTGCACATTTCACGGTACAACTCATCGTCTTTGGTCTGATTTCCCATTTTTTCCCGCTCGTCATTAACTCAAACCAACAGCATATATCAGTCTGACTGATTAGACAAAATTCAATGAAAATCAAATAAATGTCATAAATTTACTGAATCCTCTGCAGTCGATTAACCAGTTCAGCAAGACTCCCCGCCTGCATTTTTTCCATCACCCGCGCCCGATGAACCTCAACCGTGCGCACGGCAATATTCATGGCATCAGCAATTTCCCGATTCATTAACCCTTTTGCTACCAGTTGCGCCAGCTCTCGCTCCTTTGGCGTAAGCTGCTGATAGCAAACCACGATCTCTTGTCGCGAAAAGGCGGCGTGAGAAATCTGCACTGCATGCTCTAACGCCGCTTGCAGAGGCGCGGCGGAAACCGGCTTTTGCAAAAAATCGACCGCACCGCGTTTCATTTGCTCAACCGCCATCGGCACATCGCCATGCCCGGTGAGAAATACCACCGCCAGCGTACTCTCACGCTGGCGCATGGCTTCATGCACAGCATGCCCATCCAGTACAGGCATACGCATATCCAGCAAAAGTACGCCCACCTGGTGCAGATTTGCCTCAGCGAGGAATGTTTCGCCTTGCTCCCAGCAACACACCTCATATCCCAGACTTTCCAGTAAAAACGCGCAAGCCTGGGTGACGGCAATATCGTCATCCAGCAGATGAATGATTGCCACGACGGCCTCCCTCCGGGTTTTGCTTAAAATGTAATGTCACTACAACGCCCGCTTTTTCATCTGGAGCCTGATGATTTTTGATCTCAATGTCTCCGTTTGCGTAGCGCACCAGCCGCTGGCAAATGGCTAGCCCCAGCCCCATGCCCTCTTTACGGGTGGTCATAAACGGCTGAAAAGCCTGGTACAGCTGCACCTCATCAATACCTCCGGCGTTATCCTGCACCTGAATACTCACATCACCATCCTCACGCTGAGCGCAAAACCACACGGTGGTTGCCCCCGCCTGGGCGGCGTTGAGAACCACATTGGCCAGTACCTGTTCGAGGAGAACACTCGGCAACGTTAATGTTAACGCCTTACCGATCTGCGTTTGCAGCGCTACCGCCGGGAATTGCTGGGGCATGCGTAATAATTGCCAAACGTGATGGATAGCATCATGAACGTTGACGACCTGCCAGTCATCGGTCATCACCGGATTGCCCTGTGCCTGGCTGACCCACTGGCGTAGATTGTGCAGCGTATCAGCCCCCCGCTGCGCCTGGGTATCAATGTGCTCCAGCGCGGGCAGCAGCGGATGCTGTTGATCCTGATTACGCAGGCGGATCAGACAGCCCTGCGCATAATGACGGATAGCCGATAGTGGCTGATTGAGCTCGTGGGCAAAACCCGACGTCATCTCGCCAAGCACGCTCATTTGGCGAGCGGTTTCCAGCTCCTGTTCCTGTTTGCGCAACAATACGTTGTTTTGCTCCAACTGCCTGCCGCGTCGGCGGACCAGCAACATCACCCAGATGTAATTGAGCGTCAACAACAACAAGACAAGAGCCGCGGCCCCCATCGCCAGCCGATGTTGAATAAACCAGCTTTTGACATCCAGCCACAGCTGGCGCTGCTGCGGATGCTGGCGGACATCGCGCAGCAACGCTTCCACCTCGCGGGTCGAGGCGGGCGCCCCCCAGCGAAACGTCGCGTTCTGCGGCGCATTGAACAGGGCCCGCGTGACGCGATCGGCCAGCTCGTCGCTTACCGCAGGCAGTGCCGCAAATGACCAGTCAGGATAGAGCGGCGTACTGGTTAAACAGGGAATCGACGTTGGATGGTTAAGCACGGCCGTAAAATCTGTTTTACGAATAAGCCCTTCTTCGTCCATTTTTTCCAACAGGCACACCGGCACAATCACTGCCTGCACGGCTTTTTCGCGTAATAAATAGAGTAAGGCATCGGCGGGAAATCCGGTAAACGTCAGGCGCAAATCGCGTTCCGGGCGCAGCCCGGCATCGCTGAGCGCTTTATATCCCAGCAAATAGCCGCCAAATGCCTGAGCATCAATGGCACCCACCGTTTTGCCGATCAGATCGTGTGCGGAGGTTATCCCGCTATCGCGCCTGACGAGGATCGCGCTGCCAATCACATTACTGGTGGCTTTCCCCCCGCGAGTAGAACGGAGTGACGCCAGCCAGCGTAGCGCAGCGCGGCTGTTTAGTTGAACAAATTGCGCCGGATTAGTGACCACAAATTGTACCGTTCCACGATTCACCGCCTCCTGCATCTGCCGCAGGTCCAGTGGTTGAATGTGAAACTGTTCGCCGGGAATTTGTTGATTCAACAGGGTTTCCAGCGGCTGCCAGTGATTACGTGTGGAGATATCCCCACGCATCGCCAAAACGCCAATGTTCCATGTCTGAGCCCTGACCACACCGCTTAGCATCCATAGCGATACCAGCACCGTCAGACATTTTGCTACGTTGCGTCCCACTCAATTATCCCTGTCAATTATGTTGTTTTAGATCAACAACAAGCCGGGTATGTGGTTAACCACAATAGAGTCCCCCCGTCACGATTTTTACACTGTAAATCATCAAGATTCTTTATTCATCACACGCAAACCAACGGCGTGACCAATGTTTCGTTGTTGCATCGTGACGGGAGAAAATATGGACAGCAGTAAACGGCAGTTTCTCCAGCAACTGGGCGTCCTGACCGCTGGCGCATCACTGGTACCCTTGGCTCAGGCGCAATTTCCCTTCTCGCCTGAACGCCATGAAGGCTCACTTCAGCATCGCTACGCCATGCTGGTTGACCTGCGACGCTGTATCGGCTGCCAGGCCTGTACTGTCAGTTGCGCCATTGAAAACCAGACGCCGCAGGGTGAATTTCGCACCCTCGTTAACCAGTACCAGGTGCAGATTGAAGGTCAGCAGAGCGTCACCAACGTCCTGCTGCCGCGGCTGTGCAACCATTGTGATAATCCTCCCTGCGTGCCCGTTTGCCCGGTACAGGCTACCTTCCAACGCGAAGACGGCATTGTGGTGGTCGACAACACGCGCTGCGTGGGCTGCGCCTACTGCGTGCAGGCCTGCCCTTATGATGCGCGATTCATCAACCATGAAACACAAACCGCCGATAAATGTACCTTTTGCGTTCACCGCCTCGAAGCTGGCCTGCTCCCGGCCTGCGTGGAATCCTGCGTCGGCGGCGCGCGCATCATAGGCGATATCAAAGATCCGCACAGCCGGATTTCTCAAATGCTGCGTGAACACCATGACGCCATCAAAGTCCTGAAACCGGAAAACGGGACATCACCGCACGTGTTCTATCTGGGTCTGGACGAAGCGTTTGTAACCCCGTTGATGGGACGTGCTCAACCCGCTCTCTGGCAGGAGGTTTAAATGAACCATTCACTGGTTATTGAAGAGGTTCTGGCCCATCCCCAGGACGTAAGCTGGTTACCCTGGGCCGTACAATATTTCTTTTTCATCGGCATTGCCGCCTGCGCCACGCTGTTCGCCTGCGTACTTCACTGGCGTAAACAAGAGATGCCGGAGCTGGAAAATCTGACGCTGTTAATCGCCCTGACCTGCGCGATTACCGCGCCGCTGGCGCTGACCGCTGACTTACACCAAACCGCCCGCGTCTGGCATTTCTACGCCTGGCCGACGCCGTGGTCCTGGATGCCCTGGGGCGCGCTGTTTTTACCGCTCTTTACCGGCTTCTTAGGTCTGTGGTTTCTGGCGCAGCATGTTAAACGGTTAACGCTTAAAAGTTACAGTGTCACTAAGTGGCTGGCGATAGGTAGCGCCTTGTCAGCCATCGGGTTGCTGGTATACACCGGCCGCGAAGTGTCGGTAGTGCAGGCGCGTCCTGTCTGGTTCAGCTACGCCTTTCCGGTTGCGATGTTCCTCAGCGCGCTGCAAACGTTTCTCGCCCTGCTCATCGCCGCGACAAAAAGCGAGGGAACATTGACCCGCAAACTGGCGTGGGGGCAGACAGTCACCCTGATGGTACTGGCTTTGGTCGTGGTGATATGGGTGAGCGGCAATACGCTTTCCGGTTCGGCTATTCGCCAATGGCTGAACGTTGCCCCGTTAGCACGACACTACGCCATCGGTTGGGTTGCGCTATGGCTTGTTTCGCTTGTCCTGTGCGGGCTGGTGCTACGTAACCCCTTATCGCTGCCGCTGCGCATATTACTTGCATTTAGCGCGATGGCGCTGTGCTGGCTGATGCGCTGGACGTTACTTATCCAGGTGCAGACCATCCCGAAATTTAACGCGCTGTTTAATCCTTACACCCTGCCCGGTGGTACCGATGGCTGGCTGGCCATTGTGGGCACCTTCGGCCTGTGGATAGCACTGATCATTATTGTTCGTGAAGCCCTGAACGCGATCGCAAGGAGAATGCAACATGGCTAATTTAACCCGTCGTCAGTGGCTTAAAGTAGGCCTTGCCGTAGGTGGCATGGTGACTTTTGGCCTGAGTTATCGGGATGTGGCAAAGCGCGCGATAGACGGTTTGCTGGACGGCTCCTCGGGCAAAATTACCCGAGACCGCATCTTTGGTAACGCCCTCATCCCCGAAGCCAATGCCCAGCCGCGCTGGCAGCAGAACCCGCAGCAGGTTATCTCCATGACGCAGTGCTTCGGCTGCTGGACGCAGTGTGGCGTGCGGGTGCGCGTTGACAGCGAACAAGGCAAGGTGTTGCGCATTGCGGGCAACCCCTATCACCCATTGTCTCACGAGCATCATATTGACGCCTCCGTCCCCTTTGCCACCGCAATGGAACAACTGGCGGGCGAAACGGGTCTTGACGCGCGTTCCACGGCCTGCGCCCGTGGCGCAACCTTACTTGAAGGTTTATACAGCCCGTTACGCATTCTCCAGCCCATGAAACGTGTCGGCAAACGCGGTGAGGGAAAATGGCAGCGCATCAGCTTCGAACAGCTGATCAAAGAGGTGGTGGAAGGCGGCGACTTGTTTGGTGAAGGCCACGTTGACGGCTTGCGGGCAATCCATGACACCAACACGCCGCTTGATGCCATGCATCCCGGCTATGGCCCTAAATCCAATCAACTGCTGGTCACCAATACCAGCGATGAAGGACGTGATTCATTTTTGCGCCGCTTTGCATTAAATAGTTTTGGCAGTAAAAACTTCGGCGCTCATGGCGCTTACTGTGGTCTGGCATACCGGGCCGGTTCCGGTGCGTTAATGGGCGATCTGGATAAAAATACCCACGTGAAGCCCGACTGGGACAACGTCAAATTCGCGCTATTTATGGGAACGTCTCCGGCGCAATCCGGTAACCCGTTTAAGCGCCAGGCTCGCCAACTGGCCAGCGCCCGTTTACGCGACGACTTCCGTTATGTGGTGGTGGCGCCGGCCCTGCCATTGACCACGGTGCAGGCTGACAATCGCGGCCACTGGCAGCCTGTACGTCCGGGAAGTGACTCCGCGCTGGCGATGGGGATGATCCGTTGGATTATCGAAAAACAGCGTTATAACGCCGATTATCTCACCATTCCCGGCGTACAGGCCATGCAGCAGGCCGGAGAAAAAAGTTGGACTAACGCCACGCATCTGGTGATTACCGATGAGCTTCCAACCCTTGCCGGACAGCATTTAACCCTCGCGCACCTGAGCGCAAACGCCGCCCAGGAACCGGTGGTCATTAACGAGGCCGGCGAAATTGTCGCCGCCAGCAGTTGCCCACGCGCGCAGTTGTTCGTCACCCGCCAGGTCACGCTGGCAGACGGTCAGACGGTGACGGTAAAAAGCAGCTTCCAGTGTCTGAAAGAGTCCGCCGGGAAACTGACGCTGACGCAGTACAGCCAACAATGCGGCGTGTCTGAAGCTGACATTGGCGCCCTGGCCGACGCGTTTACCCGCCATGGCCGCCAGGCAGCGGTGATTACGCACGGTGGAATGATGGCAGGCAATGGATTTTATAACGCCTGGGCGGTGATGATGCTCAATGCGCTGATTGGCAATCTCAGTCTTGAAGGCGGCGTATTTGTCGGCGGCGGCAAGTTCAATGGCGCCACCGACGGTCCGCGCTACAACATGGACAGCTTCGCCGGGAAGGTAAAACCAAAAGGATTAAGCATCGCGCGCAGTAAAACTGCTTATGAGTCTTCCGAAGAGTATCGCAATAAGGTGGCGGCCGGACAATCGCCCTTCCCGGCCAAAGCCCCGTGGTATCCGTTTGTCGCAGGCCAGCTTACCGAACTCCTCGTCTCGGCGCTGGAAGGCTACCCTTATCCGCTGAAAGCCTGGATCTCCAACATGACCAACCCGTTCTACGGCATCGCAGGGTTGCGCGGCGTGGCGGAAGAAAAGCTCAAGGATCCTGCGCGTCTGCCGCTGTTTATCGCTATTGACGCCTTTATGAACGAAACCACGGCGCTGGCCGATTACATCGTGCCGGATACCCACAACTTTGAAAGTTGGGGATTCAGCGCCCCGTGGGCCGGCGTTGCCAGTAAAGCCACCACCGCGCGTTGGCCGGTAGTGACAGCGGCAACCAGCAGTACCGCTGATGGTCAACCCGCCTCGATGGAATCTTTCTGTATCGCAGTGGCAAAACGTATCGGGCTCCCCGGATTTGGTGACAATGCGATTACCGATCCGCAGGGCAATCACTATCCGTTGAATCGTGCGGAAGATTACTACCTGCGACTCGCCGCCAATATTGCGTTTATGGGCAAAGCGCCGGTCGCTGAAGCGCAACCGGAAGACCTGGCGCTGACTGGGGTACAGCGGATCGTGCCGGTGATGACCCAAACGCTGAAAGCCGATGAAATCAGCCGGGTGGCGTTTATCTACTCCCGCGGTGGGCGTTTTGCGCCAGACAACAGCGGGCGGGTTGAGAATCGGATAGGCAATGCGTGGGAAAAACCGCTACAAATCTGGAATGCGGACGTCGCCGCGCACCGCCATGCAATTACCGGCGAGCGCTACAGCGGCTGCCCGGCCTGGTATCCTTCACGACTGTCAGATGGGCGTGCGGTCGAGGAGTTGTTCCCGGAACAAGAGTGGCCGCTGAAACTGATTTCTTTTAAATCCAATACCATGTCCAGCGCCACGGCGGTGATCCCTCGTTTGCATCATCTGAAGCCGGTTAATCTGGTGGCGCTTAATCCGCAGGATGGTCAACGATATGGTTTAGCGCATGGCGATATGGTGCGTATCACCACGCCTGGCGGTCAGGCGGAGGCGCAGATAAGCCTGCTTAATGGCGTGATGCCGGGCGTGATCGCCATTGAACACGGTTATGGGCATAAAGAAATGGGCGCGGCGCAGCATACGCTCGACGGCAAGCCGATGGCGTTTGACGCACAAATAAGGTCGGGGATTAATCTCAACGATTTGGGCTTTGCGGATCCTACCCGGCAGGTAGCCAATACCTGGCTTGACTGGGTGTCAGGTGCAGCGGTGCGCCAGGGGTTGCCAGCGAGGATTGAGCGAGTGAAACTCTAGCGCCGGATGGCCACGCCAACGCGTTTTATCCGGCCTACAGAACGTCGTAGGCCGGATAAGGCAACGCCAGCGGATCAGTTATTTACCGGGATCACCGCACCTTTATATTTGGTGCGGATCCAGTCCTGGATCTCTTTTGAGTGCAGGACATCAACCAGCGCCACGATATCTTTTTTCTTCTCGTCGCCACGATGCACGGTAATGATGTTGGCATACGGGTTGTTTTCACCACTTTCGACAGCGATAGGATCTTTCACCGGATCCAGCCCGGCGTCGATGGCGTAGTTGGCGTTAATTACCACCGCATCGCCTTCGTCGTTGTTATACATCTGCGGTAACAGCGCGGCTTCCACGTTAGGCAGGAACTTCAGTTTTTTCGGGTTCTCGACGATATCGCTAATGCGCGCGGTGACTTTATCCACGCCCGGCTTCAGCTTGATTACGCCCTCTTTTTCGAAAATCGACAGAATACGGCCTTCCTCAGATACCGCATCGCGCATGATGACCTTGCCGCCTTCCGGCAGATCTTTAAGCGATTTCACTTTTTTCGAATAGATCCCAATTGGCTCGATGTGAATCGCTCCGGCGCTGACGAAATCATAGGTTTTATCGCCCGCATGATCTTTAATCACGCTGTTCAGGTACGGAATATGCTGGAAGTAGTTAGCGTCAATCTCACGGCCAGCCAGCGCGGTGTTGGGCAGAATGTAATCCTGGAACGGTTTAATCTCTAAATCGATCCCCTGCTTCGCCAGAATAGGCTTAGCCTGCTCAAGGATCTCCGCGTGCGGCACGTTTGAGGCGCCAACGGTCAGAGTATCGGCCCAGGAGGCAAAGCTCAGGGCGCTTAAGGTTGCTGCGGCGAGTAACGTCAGTGATTTTTTCATGATAATGGTTTCCGTATTTTATTAGCGTTTATCTAACAGAGAGGTGATCACATCGCCGCAAAGCTGGATGATGAAGACAATGAGCAAAATCGTCACCGTCGCCACCAGCGTGACGTCGCTGTGGTTGCGCTGGAATCCTTCCAGATAGGCCAAATTCCCTAAACCACCGGCACCAATCACCCCTGCCATCGCGCTGTAGCTGACCAGCGCAATCAGCGTCACGGTGATCCCGGACACCAGAGCAGGAGAGGATTCCGGCAGTAAAACCCGAAAAATAAGCGTGCTTAGCCGTGCGCCCATCGAACGCGTCGCTTCAATAACGCCTTTGTCGACTTCACGCAGGGCTATTTCGACCAGACGCGCATAAAACGGTGCGGCCCCTACAATCAGCGCAGGCAACGCGGCATTAGCGCCGAGAATGGTGCCAACCATCGCTTTGGTAAACGGGATCAGCAGCACGATCAGAATGATGAACGGGATGGAACGAAAGATATTCACCACCAGCGAAATAACGCTATACACCGCGCGATTGTGAAACAGTCCGCCGCGTGCGGTCAGGAACAGCGCCAGACCAAGTGCAACGCCCAGGACAAAGGTCGCCGCGCCAGAAAGGACCGTCATGTAGAGCGTTTCCTGGGTTGCTGCCAACAGTTGCTCCCACTTCAGATGAGGAAACAGTTCTTCAGCCATGGTTGATCACCTCGCCTTCAATGTCGCTCTGGCGCAGATCGGCCAAAATATTGTTCAATTGTTCCTCAGAGGCCACAACGTGCACCCAAAGCTGACCAAACACGCCGTGCGCGGTTTGCGTCATCTTGCCGTGTAAAATGTTAAACGGCAGGCCATAGCGCAGGGTCAATTCGCCAACCACCGGCCGATGCGTACGTTGCCCGGTAAACGTTAGCTTGATCACCACACCGCCCAGCTCGCGGGCCAACTGTGGGTTAAACTCGTCTTCCTCGGTGTACTGACTCACCTGACGAACGAACTGTCGGGTGATCGGCTGTTGGGGATGGGTAAAGACGTTGAGCACGTCGCCTTCCTCAACGACCCTGCCGTTTTCCATTACCGCGACGCGATCGCAGATTTTGCGTACCACGTGCATTTCATGCGTGATCAGCACAATGGTTAATTTGAAGCGGCGATTAATATCGAGCAGCAAATCGAGGATCTGATCGGTAGTTTGCGGATCCAGCGCCGAGGTGGCTTCATCACACAGCAGAACGTCAGGATTGTTCGCCAGCGCACGGGCAATTCCTACCCGCTGTTTTTGCCCACCGCTAAGCTGGGACGGATATGCATTTTCACGACCGCTCAGCCCCACCAGCGAAATCAGTTCAGCAACTCGCGCTTTAATTGATGCTTTTGGTGCTCCAGCAATTTGCATAGAGAACGCAATATTTTCACTAACCGTTCGTGACCACAGCAAATTGAAGTGTTGAAACACCATGCTGATTTTCAGTCGCGCCTGACGTAAAGATTCCCCACGGGCGGCAGAGATATCGTGGCCGTTAATCGTTACGCTGCCTGAAGTCGGTTTTTCCAGACCATTAAGTAAGCGTATTAAGGTGCTTTTCCCCGCCCCGCTGTAACCAATAATTCCGTAAATCTGTCCCTGTTCAACCGTCAGGTTGACGTTATCGACAGCGGTAATGGCAAGCCTGCCTGGCGTAAACACTTTCGAAATATTTTTCAGGACAATCATGTCGTTTAGGTATCCGCTGCTGCTTATTGTTCTGCTGCTAGCGCTTTTGGCTGTTTAGCAGTATGGATGTCCAAACGAGTGTAATCAGTGAGATTAGCTTTTAAAATGAATTAAAACGCATTTGATATAACTTTTAGAAATATGTCGGTTTGGTCGGCGCTATACACAAAAAGTCAGGGATTGGGATGACAATTACACCTTGTTGCGCAACAAATGCTGCTGCGAATAACCTCTTTATCCATACCTGGAAACAAATTAATGAATATTTTCTGTAAAACTGCACAGAAGTGTTTTGAAACGCTGTTTCCATTTTCCTTTTTGATAATTTTCAGCGTATAATGCGCGCCAATTGTCTCTTGAATGGTTTCAGCACATTGACCTGTAAAACTCAACGACTACAAAACTCACCATCCCGTTGGGCTGAAACACAAGCACACATTCCTCTGCACGCTCTTTCGATGTCACCTATCCTTAGAGCGAGGCATCACAACTTTCGTAACTCAGGTTTAGCTTCCCGTCCGTGCGCGGCGGGAGCCAGATTTCCATATCCTTCTCAACTTAAAGACTAAGACTGTCATGAAAAAGACGAAAATTGTTTGCACCATCGGTCCGAAAACCGAATCCGAAGAGATGTTAACCAAAATGCTGGACGCGGGCATGAACGTCATGCGTCTGAATTTCTCCCACGGGGACTATGAAGAACACGGTCAGCGCATCAAGAATTTGCGCAACGTCATGAGCAAAACCGGCAAGAAAGCCGCAATCCTGCTCGACACCAAAGGTCCGGAAATCCGTACCATCAAACTGGAAGGCGGTAACGACGTTTCCCTGAAAGCGGGCCAAACCTTCACCTTCACCACCGACAAATCTGTGGTCGGCAACAACGAAATCGTTGCTGTTACTTATGAAGGCTTCACTAAAGATCTGTCCGTCGGCAATACCGTTCTGGTTGACGATGGTCTGATCGGCATGGAAGTTACCGCTATCGAAGGTAACAAAGTTATCTGTAAAGTGCTGAACAACGGCGACCTGGGCGAAAACAAAGGCGTTAACCTGCCGGGCGTTTCCATCGCGCTGCCAGCACTGGCTGAAAAAGACAAACAGGACCTGATCTTCGGTTGCGAGCAAGGCGTTGACTTCGTTGCAGCATCCTTTATCCGTAAACGTTCTGACGTCGTTGAAATCCGTGAGCACCTGAAAGCGCACGGCGGCGAAAACATCCAGATCATCTCCAAAATCGAAAACCAGGAAGGCCTGAACAACTTCGACGAAATCCTCGAAGCATCTGACGGCATCATGGTTGCTCGTGGCGACATGGGCGTTGAGATCCCGGTTGAAGAAGTTATCTTCGCGCAGAAGATGATCATCGAAAAATGTATCCGTGCACGTAAAGTCGTTATCACTGCGACCCAGATGCTGGACTCCATGATCAAAAACCCGCGTCCGACCCGCGCTGAAGCCGGTGACGTAGCGAACGCCATCCTCGACGGTACCGATGCAGTAATGCTGTCTGGCGAGTCTGCAAAAGGTAAATACCCGCTGGAAGCCGTCACCATCATGGCAACCATCTGTGAGCGTACCGACCGCGTGATGACCAGCCGTCTGGACTTCAACAACGACAGCCGTAAACTGCGCATCACCGAAGCCGTTTGCCGTGGCGCGGTTGAAACTGCAGAAAAACTGGATGCTCCGCTGATCGTTGTAGCAACCCAGGGCGGTAAATCTGCTCGCGCAGTACGTAAATACTTCCCGGATGCCACCATCCTGGCGCTGACCACCAACGAAACTACCGCGCGTCAGCTGGTGCTGAGCAAAGGCGTAGTTGCACAGGTGGTTAAAGAAATCAGCTCTACCGATGATTTCTATCGTCTGGGTAAAGAAGTCGCTCTGGAAAGCGGTCTGGCTCAGAAAGGTGACGTTGTGGTGATGGTTTCCGGTGCACTGGTTCCGAGCGGCACGACCAACACGGCATCCGTTCACGTGCTGTAATAATTCCAACGCGAATTAATTTGCTTAAAAAAGCGCCCTGGTGGCGCTTTTTTTATTTTATCGATAGCTACAATTAATAAAAAATCAAATCGGATTTCACTATCTAATCCGTGATTATCTAAGATGAATCCGATGGAAGCTTTCTGTTTTCACTCGGGTTTTTAGCCGTTTTTGCACAATTCGATGCTTCTTTGAGCGAACGATCAAAAATAAGTGCATTCCCATCAAAAAAATATTCTCAACATAAAAAACTTTGTGTAATACTTGTAACGCTACATGGAGATTAACTCAATCTAGAGGGTATTAATAATGAATCGTACTAAACTGGTACTGGGCGCGGTAATCCTGGGTTCTACTCTGCTGGCAGGTTGCTCCAGCAACGCTAAAATCGATCAGCTGTCTTCTGACGTTCAGACTCTGAACGCTAAAGTTGACCAGCTGAGCAACGACGTGAACGCAATGCGTTCCGACGTTCAGGCTGCTAAAGATGACGCAGCTCGCGCTAACCAGCGTCTGGACAACGCAGCTACTAAATACCGCAAGTAATAGTATCTGTGTAATAAAAATGGCGCACATTGTGCGCCATTTTTTTTGCTCTGAATTTCCCTTCCCTGTTATTGCGTAGCGCGCACCTCTGCATCCTCTCCCGGCACGCCATTCTGTGCAGACTTCACTTCCGTGCCATTGCTTACGACCGACGCTTGCCCGGCCGTTACGGTGACCGGATAGCCCGCACGACGATACAAGGCTCTTTCCACCAAACTGTTATCCACGGCTTTATTGTCTTTAAACTGGGTAAAACCGGCTGGCAGCACATACGGCATGGTCTGGACGTTTTGCTCCTCTTCCGGCGACAGCGGTCGATGCACCTCGACATAGCGCATTCCGTTCGGCTCTATCGAATATTTTATCGGCTCATTAATCACCCGAACCGGCGTTCCTGTCCGGACCTGAGCAAACAGTGCTTTGATGTCCGGCGCGTTCATGCGAATACACCCAGAACTTACGCGCAGTCCCACGCTGTCAGGCGCACTGGTGCCATGGATCAGATATTCACCGTTTCCATGCGCCAGACGCAGTGCAAAGCGTCCTAACGGGTTATTTGGCCCGGCAGGTACTACCGGCGGTAATGTTATGCCGCGCTCCAAAGAGCGTTTACGGATGCCTGCTGTAGGGGTCCAGTTCGGATTCGGGATTTTCTGCCCAACCCGGGTTTCCATTACTGGCGTTTCCAGCCCCTGCAAACCGATACCAATTGGGAAAACCTGAACAATATTCTCTCCCGGCGGGAAGTAATACAGACGCAATTCCGCCAGATTCACAATAATGCCTTCTCGTGGTGCATCCGGTAGCAGTAATTGCGAGGGAATAGTAATCAGCGTTCCGGGTTTAGGTACGGGGGCAATAGTATTATTGGCTTCAAGGATCAGCATTGCGGCGGTATCAAACTTACGGGCAATCGCCTGTAGGTTTTTATCGCCTTCCTGCACGGTGTAAGTTTGATTTTGCCCAACAAGACGGCTGTTCGCCTGAGGCAAAGGATAATCGACCGCCCATGCGGCCTGAATAGCGCTGTAAGCGCCGATTAGCATTAACGTAATAACAGACGCGCGTTTCATACTCACCCCCCTGGCGTTCCTGCCGGACGGCGTCGAGCGCCCGATCCGGCCTACGAGTCACTGCGTTGCACTACCTCACTCTTTCACGTCGAGCTGAAAATTGACGTGTTTTATCAGTTTAGCTAAGAGTTGCGGCTTTGGTGCGAATAGCCCGAATCATCGCCTCCAGCCCTTGTGAACGAGACGGTGTGAGATGCTGTGCGAGCGCCATTTTTTCAAACCACGGACGCACATCAAAATTCACAATATCCTGGGCGGTCATGCGGTCATATAAAATGAATACGACAGCGATAAGCCCTTTCACAATTGCCGCATCGCTGTCGCCCTGTAATTCAATAATTCCTTCAGCATTCTGACGCATGACAATCCATACCTGACTTTGACAGCCCTGGATGCTATTTTCCGTATTACGATCGACGTCGTTTAATTCCGGCAAACGCTGACCCAGTTCAATAATGTACAGGTATTTCTCTTCCCAATTAGCGCAACGCAGAAAATTACGCAACAACTTTTCTTTATCCGGTAGCGCAGCCATAAGGCCTCCCTGTTATCCCAGTAAGTGATGAATACGCTTGAGGCCCGTTACCAGGCGATCCACTTCTTCGTGGGTGTTGTACATGGCAATCGACGCCCGGCACATCGCAGGAACGTTATAGTAGGCCATCAGCGGCATGGCGCAGTGATGCCCTGTCCGCACGGCGATGCCATAGTTATCAAGAAAACTCCCGACGTCATAGGCGTGATGTTTGCCGAGGTTAAACGCAATCACCCCCAGACGATTATCCGGCCCGTAGAGCGTTAAATCCGGCACATCCGCCAGCTGTTCCAGCGCATAGCGCATCAGGAATTGTTCATATTCGCTGATTTCAGTAAGCCCCAGCGCGGAAACATATTCAATAGCCGCGCCGAGTCCAATAATTCCCCCGGTGTTTGGCGTTCCGGCTTCAAACCGCCAGGGGGCTTTGGCCCACGTCGTCCCCTGGCTCAGGCTCACCGTCGCAATCATCGACCCACCGCCTTCCCACGGCGGCATCTCCTGCAGCAACGACTCTCTGGCATACAGAACGCCAATACCGGTTGGCCCGTAGAGCTTGTGCCCAGAGAAAACATAGAAGTCGCAATCCAGCGCCTGCACATCCACCTGATGATGCATAACTGCCTGTGCGCCATCCACCAGCACTTTCGCGCCGTATTGATGCGCCAGCTCAATCATCTCAACCAATGGGTTTTCCGTGCCCAACACGTTAGACACATGGGTAATCGCCAGCAGTTTCGTGCGATCGTCAAACAGCGTCGGCAGCGTTTCCAGTTGCAACGTACCTTCTGTATTGAGCGGAATAACGCGCAGTTCTGCACCTACGCGAGCGCACAACATCTGCCAGGGCACAATATTGGCGTGGTGCTCCATTTCGCTGATGATAATGTTATCGCCCGCCCGCACATTGCTGCCGCCCCAGCTGTTAGCCACCAGGTTAATACCTTCCGTTGTGCCGCGAACAAACACCAGTTCTTCAGCTGAACGGGCGTTGATAAACAGCGAGGCGAGCTTGCGTACATTCTCCATTTTTTCCGTGGCCTGCGCGCTCAACGTATGGATCCCGCGGTGGACCGCGGCATAGCCGTGACGGTAAAACTCGGCTTCGGCATCAATCACCTGGTTGGGCTTTTGCGCGCTGGCGGCGCTATCCAGATACGCCAACGGTAAACCGTTCACTTCACGCGTCAGGACCGGAAAATCAGCCCGCACTTTTTCAATGGGAAATGTCATGCTACGCCTCCCGGCAAGCGTTGGGCGATCCGTGCCATGACCTGTTGTTTCAGCGTTTCCTCGCCCAGGGCTTCAGTCAGCTCAGCGGCAAACGCATAGAGAATCATTTGTTGGGCATCCTGCTGGCCGATCCCGCGCGAACGCAGATAGAACATCTGCTCGTCGTCGATCCGCCCTACCGTCGCCCCGTGGCTGCATTTCACGTCGTCGGCGTAAATTTCAAGCTGCGGCTTGGTATCCACTTCCGCCAGTTTTCCGAGCAGCAAATTATTGTTGGTCATCTGACCGTCGGTTTTAATGGCGTGCTGAGCGACGTTGATCAGGCCATTGAATACCGCGCGCCCCTTATCGCTGACAATCGTTTTATGCAGTTGTCGACTGTTGCAATATCCCTTGTTGTGCGCAAGCCAGGTGCGGGTATCGCAGACTTCATTTTTCACCGGCATCGCCAGGCTGTTAAGCCGAAGCGTGGTGTTTTCGCCGTTAAGCTGGGTGCTGGTGTTATGGCGCAACACCGCATCACCGAGTAAAAAGCTGTGGCTGGCGGCCGTGGCATCAGCGCCCAACTGAATATCATTATGCGCGAAGTGGTGGCTGAGCGGATTCTCAAACGCCAGTTTGATGTGGCGCAAGTGTGCGTTTGCCGCGACGTTCATCGTTAATCGTGCACCGGTAAAATGGCGATATTCGCTGAGGCTGACATAGTGTTCAATGACGGTGGCTTCTGCGCCTTCTGCCAGATCCAGATGGTGGCGATAGTGCGCCGTGTTCACCTCATCACCCGCCAGCCCCTGGGTAATGTGCAGCAGCAGCAATGGTTTTGCCGGTCGCTGGTTACGCTTCACCTGAATGTGCGTTACGCTGCGGGAGAGGCTTTCGGTCAGGTGCAGAAAGACTTCCGGTTGGATAGCCGCCGGTAGCGACTGGCGCACATCATCAACGGTAATGTTAAACCCGCTACCTTCTGCGCTGTCGCTGAGCGTTGGACAGAATTGCCCGTCAACAAACACCAGGCGGACAGCATCAATAGCCGGCGCTAACGCTTCACACTGGGCGGACGTTATCTCAGTGACATGACTGACAAACTGGCTGTTGGTTAATCCTTCCAGCGGTGTGTATTTCCAGTCCTCATGCTTACGCGTTGGCAGTCCCAGACGCAGCATCTGCTGCAGGTGCTGCTGGGCATGGTGCGAGCGCGTCTCCCCTTGCGTTTCAAACAGATGATGCCACTGTTGCAGCACGTTACTGCTGTTCGCTAAGCCAGCCATAACCTTGCTCCTCCAGTTGTTTGACCAGCGTGAAATCGCCGGATTTCACAATTCGCCCTTGGTAGAGAACGTGCACATAATCGGGTTTGATGTAATCCAGGATGCGCTGATAGTGGGTGACAATAATGAATGAACGTTGCCCGTCGCGCAGCGAGTTCACGCCATCCGCAACGACTTTCAGCGCGTCGATATCCAGCCCGGAGTCCGACTCATCAAGAATGCACAGTTGAGGTTCCAGCACCGCCATTTGCAAAATGTCATTACGCTTTTTCTCGCCACCGGAGAAACCAACGTTGACCGAACGCGTTAACAAATCTTCCGGCATCTTCAATAACGCGATTTTCTCTTCCATCAGATCCTGGAAGTCAAACCTGTCCAGCGACTCTTCGCCACGGTAGCTGCGCACCGCATTCAGTGCCGTTTGCAGGAAAAACTGATTACTGACGCCGGGGATTTCTACCGGATACTGAAATGCCATAAAGATCCCTTCACCGGCCCGGTCTTCGGGTGACAGTTCCAGTAAATCCTTACCGTTGAATTCTACCGTCCCGCCGGTGACTTCGTAGTCATCGCGCCCGGCGAGCGTTGCGGAAAGCGTACTTTTCCCGGAACCGTTCGGCCCCATAATGGCGTGCACCTCACCTGGGCCAATATCCAGGCTCAGCCCACGCAGGATCGCCTTATCTTCCACACTGACCTGTAAATCTTTAATGCTTAACATGTGCTTTCCTTAAATTTTAACCGACGCTGTGTTCAAGACTTATGGCGAGAAGTTTTTGCGCTTCAACGGCAAATTCCAGCGGCAGTTCAGAGAACACGTCTTTACAGAAACCATTAACGATCATCGAAATGGCATCCTCTTCGCTGATGCCGCGCTGCAAACAGTAAAACAGCTGGTCTTCACCAATGCGCGAGGTCGTGGCTTCATGCTCAAGCTGGGCGCTGTTGTTACGACACTCCACATACGGGAAGGTGTGCGCTCCACAATCCGCGCCAATCAGCATCGAGTCGCATTGGGTATAGTTGCGGGCGTTGGTTGCGGTTGGCATGATCTTCACTAAGCCGCGATAGCTGTTTTGACTGTGTCCCGCGGAGATCCCTTTCGAGATAATGGTCGATTTGGTGTTCTTGCCGATGTGGATCATCTTGGTGCCGGTATCGGCCTGCTGATAACCACTGGTCAGCGCGACGGAGTAGAATTCGCCGATAGAGTTGTCGCCGCGCAGAATACAGCTTGGGTATTTCCAGGTAATGGCCGAGCCGGTTTCCGACTGCGTCCACGACATTTTGCTGTTTTCGCCTTCGCACAGAGCGCGCTTGGTGACGAAGTTCAAAATGCCGCCGGTGTTACCGTCACCAGGGAACCAGTTTTGTACCGTCGAGTATTTCACTTCGGCATCTTTGTGGATAATGACTTCCACCACCGCGGCATGCAGTTGGTAGCTATCGCGTACCGGGGCTGAACAGCCTTCGATATAGCTGACGTAACTGCCCTCATCCGCAACCAGAATGGTGCGTTCAAACTGACCGGTTTTTTCCGCATTTATACGGAAATAGGTCGACAGTTCCATTGGGCAACGCACACCTTTCGGGACATAAATAAACGTGCCGTCGGAGGCCACCGCCGCATTCAGCGCCGCAAAGAAATTGTCATTACCCGGGACAACCGTACCCAGATATTGTTTTACCAGCTCAGGGTGATCGTGAATCGCCTCACCAAACGAACAGAAAATAATGCCCTGTTCCGCCAGTTTATCGCGATAAGTTGTCGCCACCGACACCGAGTCAAAAATGGCATCAACCGCCACCTCTTTGCCTTCGCGGACCGGCACGCCAAGCTGCTCGAATGCGTCCTCAACTTCTTTACTTAAAAACGCATTCGCCCCCGTTTGCTGCACCGCGCCCGGCTCAGACGCGCAGGTTTCATCGCAATTACCGCAGGACGGCGCGGAGTAATAACTGTACTCCTGGTAGTTCAGCTTATCGTAATGCGCTTTTAGCCAGTGCGGCTCTTCCATGGTCAGCCACGCTTTAAAGGCATTCAGGCGAAATTCCAGCATCCAGTCGGGTTCATTACGTTTTGCCGAAATCGCGCGCACGACATCTTCGTTAATCCCTTTCGCCAGCTCATCGGTTTGTAGATGGGTGAAGAAGCCCTCTTTGTAATTAAGGTGCCCGCCAGCCCAGGTGTTGACATCGTCAGTTGCTTCAGTATTACGAGACATAGTACCGCCTATACCCCAAAACTTTCGCCACAGCCGCATTCGTTCTGGGCTTTCGGGTTATGAAATTTAAATAGCTGATTTAATCCTTCGCGCACGAAATCGACTTCTGTGCCGTCGATGAACGGCATCGCCTGTAACGGTACATAAAGTCTGGCCCCCTCCGTTTCAAACAGCAGATCGTCTTTTTCCGCCTGGCGAACGGTGTCCAGCACGTAGCCAAATCCCGCGCATCCCGTTTGCTTCACGCCTAAACGCACGCCTAACATGTCGGGTTGCTTTGCCACCAGCTCGCGGATGTGCGCCGCAGCCGCTGGCGTTAACGTCAGACCACGCCAGGCAAAATCGTCCGGGTTAAATGTTCCTGAATGCAATTCCATAGGGTTACCTCGAGTCACTAGCTTTCAAGCTATAACAACATGTTAGTGATAATGATTATCACTTCAACCCCTCAACAGCAGGGGCATTCGGGTTAATCGCCCTTTTTGCCCCCTTTTACTAAGCATAGACCCTGCTGCGTGGGTTAACAGGGATGGATTTTTTTGTTCAATGCATTGATTAATAATGGATTTTAACAATTGAATCGTACAGACAGGTCAAAGGCTAAAAGATGTATAGATAATGTCTATTTAAGTGATAAGTTTTAAAAATTTCATGAAATCATACGACTATTGTATAATCATTAACTTAATCTCTTCTTGTTATAGACAAAAACGGACTAGTTAATCCTCTAAATTGCGCCCCAGCGCGTTTTTGCCCCCCAAACTTCACCCTTTTTCATGCGCCCTCTGCGCGTGATTTATCCAAAACACCACAACGCCTTCCGAACAAAATCGACAGTACGGTTTGCGCGTCTACTTTTAAGATCCTGCTTGATAGCATTACAAAGACTTTCTCAATATCAGAATTAAGCAATATATTTCGCTTCAAAATCTCACTATTCTTATATGTGCACCATTACTATTCTTTTTTAATTCTAAGCTTTTTATTTCTCTCATAAATATCAATAAAACATAATAAAAATGTATGACATTTATTGCCTTGCGTATTCATGCGTCATGTCGTTTATTACAGTTTCCTTGCGTATGTGAAATGGAGTTTTAAATGGCTATACCTGCGTATTTGTGGTTAAAAGATGATGGAGGAGCAGACATCAAGGGTTCTGTAGATGTTCGCGACCGTGTGGGGAGCATTGAGATCTTAGGGTTTAGTCATGGCCTGCACCTCCCTACCGACAACAACACAGGGAAAATAACAGGAACACGAGTACACACCGCTCTTATATTTGAAAAGGAGTTTGATAGCTCCAGTCCATATTTTTACAAAGCAGTAGCCACTGGACAAACCCTTAAAGAGGCCGAATTTAAATGGTACAAAATCAATGATGCAGGACAGGAAGTTGAATACTTCAATATGCTACTCGAAACAGTGAAGGTGGTTTCAATTTGTCCTCTAATGCATGACGTGAAAAACGCAGCCACTGAAAAACACAATCACCTTGAAAGTATTGCTCTTAGATATGAACGAATAACCTGGAAACACTGCGACGGGAATATAATATTTTCTGATTCCTGGAGTGAACGGTGATTCGTTGCACATTTCATTTAAACGGTGGGCAGCTATCAAATCTTAGCTGCCCCGGAGTTGGCTTCTTCCCTGCATATTCAGGTAACAGTGGGGAGCATAGAAACAACCCTGAATCGGTAGCAATTAAGGATATCGGGCCGCTTCCTCCCGGTAAATACTATATTGTTTCGCGTCCGAAAGGCGGGATTTTCAGCGCAATTAAAGATTATACTGCGTCAGAGATTAGCGGTTCAGACCGCGATATCTGGTTCGGATTATTCAGAGAGGATGAAAAATTAGATGACGTTACGTTCTATAACAAGGTCAGCCGTGGGTATTTCAGATTGCACCCAGCGGGGTATAATGGCGTCAGTAATGGCTGTATAACTCTTCCCAGTAGAGCTCATTACAACATACTCCGGGAAGCACTTTTAAGTACTCCACAAATGCTGATTACCCCCAGCCTTCGTGCATACGGCACTATTCAGGTGTATTAATGAAACATATTAAAAAAGTCATCACATGGTATTTATTTGCAATATCTTGGGTTTGTTTTTTTCTATTTATTTTCAAATATTTACCTGAAAATAAATTATTTGATTTAATCTATCCCGATGTGAAAGAGATGGACCCCAGCGTCTGGGACAATACACACATGACCGTTATCTTTATGGGCGCATTATTATTGAACGGAATTTTTATATTGTTCATGTCGATGATAATGGAAAGATGCAAAAATTAAATGAAAATGCTTAACAGTGGGACTTCAGTCCCACTGTTTTCAGTATCGAACCTACCCCACTGCCAATTTAGGCGAGTTCACATTCCACAACTCTACTGGCTGGCAACAAGGTCATCCAGTCAGTATGCGTCGTTGATAGCCAGTTGGCTACAGTACTGTCCTCAATCGCAAGGCTGGTTAAAGAAAATTCTTTAGATTTAGATATATACTCATTTTACAGAATTACTATCTATTTAGAGATACGTAGGAATGACGGGAGGGAAAAAATTCAAATTATGAACAAACAACAAAAAACCCTTAAGGCTGCTTGCTGGCAGGCTTAAGGGTTCCGGCCCCATCCGGCGCTTATCTCCGGCACTCACGATGGCTTAGCTCTTGAAGGGGCGATAAGAATAATCTCACTTCCGGATATGTTTTGTTTAACACAAATTGCGATTTGACTATTTTATAAGCGTATTCAATCAATTATTAGGCGCTGTTTTTCACTGAGCGCGTCCAGCAACAGGCGCAGTCCTGCAGGCTGATGCTCCCGCGAAAGATATAAACCATAAATTGGCAGGCTTTTTGGTTGAAGCTCGGGCAAGAGTCTAACCAGCTTTCCCTGTGCCAGCCCTTCCCGCGCCTCCAGTTCCGGCACCAGCGCAATACCCGTTCCCGCCAACGCCGACTCACAGAGCAACGAAGAGATCCCGGCGCTCAAATTGCCTTTAATCGCAACAGCGGCAGCCCGCCCCTGGGCATCCAGAAAGTGCCAGGATTTTCCGGCAAACCCGCTGTAGTAGAGACAATTATGCCGCGTAAGGTCGTCGATAGTCTCAGGAGTGCCATGTTGATGCAGGTACTCGACAGACGCGCACAGTACCGATTTACAGTCGCCAAGGCGACGGGCAATAGTTCCAGGTTCAGGGTTTTCCGTTATACGGATCGCCACATCAATGCGTTCTCCCACGAGGCTTACCGGTTGATTATTGATCTCCACCTCGATACGCAGTTGCGGATACTTCGTCAGAAACGCGGGCAGTACCGGCGCTAAAATATGCATAGCTGTAAAATGCGCACAGGCCACACGTAGCGTGCCAGAGGGAGTTTGCGCGGCGCTGGCGGCACCAATATCCAGCGAAAGCTGCGCCAGAGAACGCGTTTTCACTAATGCCTCTTCACCCGCTGGCGTGATCGTCAGACGGCGCGACGAGCGATGGATAAGCCTTGCACCCGCCCATTTCTCCATCTCGTCGAGGTAACGACTGACCATCGGACGGGAAAGCCCCAGCGCACGCGCGGCGGCGCTCAGACTGCCCAAATCACAGATATGGTTGAATACCGTTGCCGCCATCACTCTGTCCATTGCATCCCATCCGATCGTTTTATGAAACTCAGCATGTCCTAATAAGGGAATTCTAACAGATCCGAATTTCCTTAAAATACAGGAACTATCAAAAGACAATTTCCTGCACAAGGATACCTGACATGAAAGTTAAAACGCTGGCCCTGCTGTTACCTCTGTTCGCCTCTTCAGCCTTTGCCGCGACGCTACAGCTGGACGTCTACAATCCACAGGACAAGGCTATTTTCCCGGTCTCTTCAACGCTGGTTTCAGGACCGAAAGAAGCAATATTGTTTGACGCACAGTTCAGTACTAAAGATGGTGAACAGCTGGTGCAGATGATTCGCGCCAGCGGTAAAACGCTGAAGGCCATCGTGATCACCTCCGGCGATCCGGATTTCTATTTCGGACTGCAGCCTATCGTCAAAGCTTTCCCACAGGTAAAAGTCCTGGCAACACCGCACGTAGTAGACCATATCCGTGCCACCAAAGAGGCCAAACTGCAATTCTGGGGTCCGCAAATGAAGGATGGCGCGCCAACATCGCTCACCGTTCCGCAAGCGACAACGCAAACGCATTTCACGGTTGATGGTGAAACGCTGGAACTGCGCCACCCTAATGATTATGCAGCCTATGTCTGGATCCCGGCGAACCGTGCCATTATTGGCGGTACCGGCGTGGCGTCTGGTATACACGTCTGGACGGCGGATACGCAATCTGCAGAACAGCGTAGCGCGTGGCGTAGCGTACTGGGCGAAATGCAGAAGTTACAACCCACCCAGGTGGTCCCGGGGCATTACATCGGCGAACGCCCTGCGGGCGATAAAGCGATTCGCTTCACACAGGGCTATCTGCAATCGTTTGAGCAGGCGTTAGGGGCGAAGAAAGGTTCGGATTATGTGATTAAAACCATCACCGCGGCATGGCCAGGTCTTGCAGACGCAAGTTCTCTGGAGCTAAGTGCGAAGGTTAATACTGGTGAGATGAAGTGGTGATTGAGATTTAACGCAAAAAATAACCCCGAACGCGTGTCGGGGTTTCATTACGATAAGCATACCGGAATCAATGAACGCCCATGCGCCAGGCAAAATAGATCTCTTCTTTTAGTTCAGTCGAAGAAAGCGTCAATAAATCCGCGAACTCCAGCTCTAACTGTTTCAGTCTTTTCAGGTACTGAGCTGGTGAAAGATCGGTTTTATCACGACGTAAAAACTCTATTGCCAGTTGGGCCGGGTCTAATTGGGTAGACATATCATCCTCGCTTGTGTTCAAAACCTGCACAGTATAACACCATTCCCTGTGCAGATAATGACCAAAAGCAATATGCATCACAAAATTGCTGTCGTCAGACGCGACGTGCAGCACAATCGTCCCTGCTCATCGAAGATTTCGATTTGCCATACCTGATGACGGGAGCCGGTATGCACCGCGCGACATACCCCTCTGACGCGCCCTTCCCGCGCCGAGCGAATATGGTTGGCGTTGACCTCCAGGCCCACCACTTTCTGCTCACCCTGAGTACACAGGTAGCCAGCCACCGAACCAATGCTCTCAGCCAGCACTACGGACGCGCCGCCGTGCAGCAAACCAAAAGGTTGTTTAGTACGGTGGTCTACCGGCATTGTGGCTTCCAGCGTGTCATCGCCAATGTGCACAAAACGAATATCGAGCAGCCCAACCATATTTCCTTCACCCATGGCGTTGAGCGCTTCGAGTGTGACTTCACGTTTCCAGATCATCCTATAATCTCCAGCAGTGCCTGTAATGGATGGCGAACGCCCGTGCCTTCAACGCGTTTAACCTGACTGCGACAGGAGTATCCGGTAGCCAGACAACGGTTACGCGGCAATCGTTGCATTGCCTGGTGCCATGATAGCTCATAGATCCCCAGTGAGTTCTGATGATTCTTCACTTCGTGGCCATAGGTGCCCGCCATACCACAGCACCCTACGCTGATGTTCTCCAGCTTTGCACCAAAGCGGGCAAAAATAGCCGCCCACTGAGCAGGCGCGCCCGGCAGGGCCGTCACTTCGGTACAGTGTCCAAAGAAGTACCACGGTTCACCGCCCACAGCGACTGGCGGCTGTGACTCTACAACTGTCGATAACCATTCGTTGGCGAGTAACACATGGAAATCGCCCCGCTGTTCCCCGAGCGCCAGTTTGTATTCATCGCGATAGCAAAGCACCAGCGCCGGATCGACACCCACCATCGGAATATTCAGCTTCGCCACCCGATTGAGAAACTCAGATGTTTTCTTTGCGGTTTTAGCAAAACGGTTTAAAAAGCCCTTAATATGCTGGGCCTTGCCGTTTGGCGAAAACGGCAACAGTACCGGCTGCAAACCCAGCTTTTCAACCAGACGTATAAAATCAGCCACCACCTGTGCATCGTAATAGCTGGTGAACGGATCCTGCACCACCAGCACCGTACGGGCTTTTTGCTCAAGGCTGAGTAATTCGAGCTGTTCCAGCGTCATATTGGCGGAACGATGGCCAACTAACTGACGTTGAAGCGAGGGCGCAGACAGCAGCGGTAAGTCGACCATGCCGATGTGCTTTTTAGCCAGATTACGCACCAGCGGCTGGTTGATGAAGAAGTTAAACGTGTTGGGCGCCCGCGCCATTAACGGCGCATAACTCTCAACGGTCGCCACCATGTGATCGCGCAACGGCCGCAGATAACGCGTGTGATACAACTGCAGGAAGCGTGAGCGGAACTCCGGCACATCGATTTTAATCGGGCACTGTGTGGAACAGGCTTTACACGCCAGACAACCCGACATTGCCTCTTTCACTTCGTGCGAGAAATCGTATTCGCCTTTGCGCGCATGCCAGCTATTGCGGGTACGGGCAATCAGCGTACGTAAACTGGCACGTTTTTCCGGTAGCTCTTTTTCCAGCTGTAGCGGGTCAATCCCGCGATCTGCCAACAGACGCAGCCATTCACGCACCAGCGTAGCTCGCCCTTTCGGTGAATGGATGCGGTTGAGGCTGATTTTCATCGACGGACACATCGGGCTTTTCGCATCAAAGTTAAAGCATAACCCGTTGCCGTTACACTCCATCGCCCCACGCCACTCCTGGCGTACGGTCAGCGGGATCTGACGGTCATACGTTCCGCGCTTCACCGCGTCCACTTTCATCATCGGCGCATCAACATCCTCCGGTGGACAGATTTTGCCAGGATTGAGCCGGTTTTGCGGATCAAACACCGATTTCACTTTACGCAGTTCACGATACAGTTCCTCACCGAAGAACGCCGGGCTATATTCTGCACGAAAACCTTTCCCGTGCTCGCCCCACAGCAGACCGCCATATTTTGCCGTCAGCGCGACAACATCGTCAGAAATGCGTTTCATCAGCACTTCCTGCTGCGGGTCGCACATATCCAGCGCCGGTCTGACGTGCAGCACGCCTGCATCCACGTGACCAAACATGCCGTAACTCAGGCCGTGGCTATCGAGCAGCGCGCGGAACTCGGCAATATAGTCAGCCAGATGTTCCGGCGGAACGCAGGTATCCTCAGCAAACGGAATCGGCTTCGCGGCCCCTTTCGCATTCCCCAGCAGACCGACAGCTTTTTTACGCATCGCGTAAATGCGCTCGACGCCTGCCAGCTCGGTACATAGCTGCCAGCCTATAACACCCGCTTCCTGACGCGCGATTAAGCCATCCAGCCGTTCGCACAGTGCGCTGACTTGCGAATCAATCAATGCTTCATCGTCACCGGCAAACTCCACAATATTCAGACCCAGCATCTCTTTATCCGCCACATCGGTAATCAATTCACTTACCGAGTGCCAGACAATATCTTCCCGTGCCAGGTTAAGCACTTTGGAGTCGACGGTTTCTACCGACAGCGCGCGCGCTTCCACCATCACCGGGGCATTACGCAATGCCGAGTCGAAAGAGTCGTACTTAACGTTAACCAGTTGTCTGACTTTGGGTAGTGGCGTGATATCCAGACGGGCTTCGGTGATAAACGCCAGCGTACCTTCAGAGCCAGTAAGAATGCGGGTTAAATCAAATTCGGTCATCTCATCATTAAAGACGTGCCGCAGATCGTAACCGGTCAGGAAGCGATTAAGTTTCGGGAATTTATCAATGATCAGCTGTCGGTTGTCGCGGCAACGCTCATAAACCGTCTTGTAAATGCGGCCAATAGTGGTGTTGCTATTACCCAGCGTTTGGGCAAGTTCGACCGGCATTGGCTGGGTATCAAGAATATCGCCGCCCATTAGCACCGCGCGGATACCCAGCACGTGATCGGAGGTTTTACCGTAAACCAACGAGCCTTGTCCAGATGCGTCGGTATTGATCATCCCACCCAGCGTTGCCCGGTTACTGGTGGATAACTCGGGGGCAAAGAAATAGCCGTAAGGCTTCAGAAACTGGTTGAGCTGGTCTTTTATCACCCCGGCTTCGACCCGCACCCAACCTTCCTGCGCATTGATTTCAATGATGCGGCTCATATAGCGGGACATATCAACAATAATGCCCTGATTCAGCGCCTGACCGTTGGTTCCGGTGCCGCCGCCGCGTGGGGTAAAAATCAACGAAGAGAAAAGAGGTTCCGCCGCCAGACGAGCGATGAGCGCCACATCTGCGGTTGAACGAGGGAATACGACAGCATCAGGAAGCAGCTGATAAATACTGTTATCCGTCGACATTGTCAGACGATCGGCATAGCTCGTTGCCGTATCGCCCGTAAATCCTTGCTGCTCCAGTGCCTGCAAAAAATTGAGCACCAGTTGAACGACACCTGGCGCCTGAGAAATTTGTGGAATCATTATAGTGACCCTTTCCTGCGGTCTGTGTTGTGAATTTAATCGTTTGCGTGTTGCTTTGTTTGTTGTATCACATTTTTTTCTAATACGCTCAGCAGATTTACAGGCAGAATCCGCCTGTTAAAAACCGCTGAAATTGCTCATCATTACAGGGTGTCATTTAAGTGTTCACGTCGCGTCAACGTTCTGGCGCAAAGACAAAGGTGAAAAGTATTTATGGTAAATTTCCGCCAGCCCAAGGATATTGCACAAGTGCTGCTATCGGCGCTGTTTTTAGCCGTCATGATTGTGGCCTGTCTTTGGATTGTTCAGCCCTTTATCCTCGGTTTTGCATGGGCGGGGACGGTGGTCATTGCGACCTGGCCGATCCTGCTACGCTTACAAAAATTGCTCTGGGGCCGTCGCTCGCTGGCCGTGCTGGTGATGACCCTGCTGCTGGTGCTGTTGTTCATCATTCCTATCGCGCTACTGGTCAATAGCATTGTTGATGGCAGCGGGCCATTGATCCATGCCGTAACCGCAGGCGATATGACCCTGCCGGATCTGGCGTGGCTGAACAGTATTCCGTTGGTCGGCGCAAAATTGTATGCCGCGTGGCACAGTCTGCTGGATATGGGCGGCGCGGCCATCATGGCCAAGGTTCGTCCTTATATCGGCACGACGACGACCTGGTTTGTTGGCCAGGCTGCACATCTTGGCCGCTTTATGATGCACTGTGGTCTGATGCTGCTGTTCAGCGCCCTGCTGTACTGGCGCGGTGAACAGGTGGCGTTAGGTATTCGCCACTTCGCTTGTCGCCTGGCATCCAAACGTGGCGATGCCGCCATTCTGCTGGCAGCACAAGCCATTCGCGCCGTCGCATTAGGCGTTGTGGTCACCGCGCTGGTGCAGGCAGTGCTCGGTGGCATTGGTCTGGCGGTAACCGGCGTGCCGTACGCCACGCTGCTGGCGGTATTGATGATCCTGTCTTGTCTGGTGCAACTGGGGCCATTGCCGGTGCTGGTCCCGGCCATTATCTGGCTGTACTGGACGGGCGATTCAACCTGGGGCACGGTGCTGCTGGTGTGGAGCGGCGTGGTCGGAACGCTGGATAACGTTATTCGCCCGATGCTGATTCGCATGGGGGCCGATTTGCCGCTGATCCTGATTCTCTCAGGGGTCATCGGCGGACTGATTGCCTTCGGCATGATTGGTCTGTTTATCGGCCCGGTGGTACTGGCCGTGTCCTGGCGTCTGTTCTCCGCCTGGGTAAACGAAGCCCCTGCGCCAGGTAGCGATCCCGACGAAATCCTCGAAGAAATTGCTGAAATCGAACGCAATAAGTAATCCCACGTCAGGCGGCACCGCCGCCTGATTGTTTAACAATACTAATCAATTCCGCCCGCTTACTGAATAAGACCCAACGTTATCCTTCTTTAAATACTCATTTGCATCGCAAATTATTTACAGTTTTTAAACTATTGAGATGAATCTGATCGACGTAAAAAATCAGTATGCCTACTATTAGCCCATGGCTTTAGATCAACACATTGATTTATAAGCATGGAAATCCCCTGAGTGAAACAACGAATTGCTGTGTGTAGTCTTTGCCCATCTCCCACGATGGGCTTTTTTTTGTCCTTCGCGCGCCTCGCCACCAGCCTTACCGCACCACAGCTCCCCTCTTCCCCGTTGATAAACAAATAATATTGCACAAGATACTGTGACTCTCTTCAAGCCGAAATATCCACAGCAATGTTATTACTATTCCACCGTCTTTTATGAGGTGATCAAATAATGAACGCATTAGAACTCCAGGCTATCCGCCATATTTTTGCTATGACGGTAGAAGAAAGCGCTATGTATATCTCGCGGGATCACAATGTTGCCGCCTGGCAACAATGGGAGAATGGCGAAAGGGAAATCCCGGAAGACATCACGCGCATTTGTGCAGAAATGAAAGCCAGACGAAAGTTAAGAATTAACGCCATTATCGAAAAAATAAATAACCGTATCGGTAATAACACCATGCGTTTCTTTCCCGATCTGATCTCTTTTCAGGCGGTTTATCAGCACGATGATTTTCTCGACTGGAAAATCTATCAATCGGCCGCTGTTGAACTGTATGCCCACGACCTTGAGCGTTTGTGTTAAGAGACCGCAGCGCCACACTCATTTAGCCTTTTCGCTGAGTAACATATTATGAAAAACACCTATTTCTCCACTGCGATAGGGCTGTACTTTAATTACCTGGTACACGGCATGGGGGTCATTCTGATGAGCCTCAATATGTCTTCACTGGAACAACAGTGGCACACCGATGCCGCAGGGGTCTCAATTGTTATTTCCTCACTCGGCATTGGCCGTTTAAGCGTGTTATTGGTGGCGGGCATGCTTTCCGATCGCTATGGCCGCAGACCGTTTATTATTTTCGGCATGGTCTGCTACCTGCTGTTCTTTGTAGGCATCATCAATACTCACAGCATTTATATTGCCTATGCTTTTGGATTTTTAGCCGGAATGGCAAACAGTTTTCTTGACGCCGGAACCTACCCCAGCCTGATGGAGGCGTTTCCCCGCTCTCCCGGCACGGCTAATATCTTAATTAAAGCGTTTGTTTCCATCGGTCAGTTTCTGCTGCCGATGATTATCAGTCTGCTGGTGTGGGCAGAACTTTGGTTTGGCTGGTCCTTCCTTGTGGCGGCCGCGGTAATGCTAATCAATGGCGTATTTTTGTTTCGCTGTCGATTCCCGGCCCATCCTGGGCATCAAGCCCCCCTCAAGGCATTACCCGTTGAACAGAAAAGCATACAATCTGAACATCGTTGTTCTCTTCTCGATCTCGCCAGTTACACTCTGTACGGCTACATCGCCATGGCGACATTTTATCTGATAAGCCAGTGGTTAGCACAATACGGACAGTATGTCGCCGGGATGTCCTACACTTTATCGATCAAGCTGTTAAGCATTTACACCTGCGGTTCTCTACTGTGTGTGTTGATCACCGCGCCACTGGTACGAAAGACAGGGCGCGCAACCTCTCTGTTAATGCTGTACACCTTTATCTCATTTATCGCATTGCTGATGGTCTGCCTGCATCCGTCGATCTACATGGTGATCGTCTTCGCATTTGTCATCGGTTTCTCTTCAGCCGGAGGCGTTGTACAAATCGGTTTAACGCTGATGGCCGCACGCTTTCCCGATGCGAAGGGCAAAGCCACCGGGATTTACTACAGCGCGGGCAGCATTGCGACCTTCACCATCCCACTGATAACGGCAAGACTCTCGCAGACCAGCATTGCTCACATCATGTGGTTTGATACCGGCATAGCCGCGGTAGGCTTCCTGTTAGCATTGTTTATTGGCTATCGCAGCCGTATCGCGACAAAGCAGCAACTAAACATGGCGACGGTCGTAAAATAATGCGGATGCAATATTGTTCTCCCCCGCTGCAAAATAATTGGTCGCGGTTTTAAAACTTCAGCAAAATGTTGGTTGAAAGAATTAAGTTTCACAGTTGAGCATGCAACATACCTGGTAACTTAAACGCCATGCTATGTAGGCACAATATCAGCACCCCGGTATATTAATCACAAGGTCGCCGCAATTTAAACAATATCGACGAGCACAGAACAATTTTAAAATCCGCAAGGAGTTGTGAACATGTCTCAAAATAAGACCTTTAATACGCCATTCCTTTTGGCGATAATCTGTATTTATTTAAGTTATTTTTTACACGGCATTAGCGTCATTACACTGGCGCAAAATATGAGCTCTCTCGCAGAAAAATTCTCTACCGACAATGCTGGGATAGCCTATTTAATTTCCGGCATTGGTCTTGGCCGCCTGGTCAGTATTTTATTCTTTGGCGTGCTCTCAGATAAATTTGGTAGACGGGCTATCATTCTGTTAGGGGCAATTCTGTACATGCTGTTTTTCTTCGGCATTCCCGCCAGCCCGAATCTGATGATTGCCTTTATTCTCGCTGTTTGTGTCGGCGTCGCTAACTCGGCCCTGGATACAGGTGGCTATCCGGCTTTGATGGAATGCTTCCCTAAGGCGTCTGGGTCAGCGGTTATCCTGGTTAAAGCGATGGTCTCATTCGGGCAGATGATCTACCCCATCGTCGTCAGCACCATGCTGCTTAACCATATCTGGTACGGCTATGCGGTCATTATCCCGGGAGTACTGTTCGTCGTCATAACGTTGATGCTGCTCAAAAGCCGCTTCCCCAGCCAGATGGTGGATGCGGGCATTGCAAAAGAGCTACCACAGATGAACAGTAAACCGCTGGTCTGGCTGGAAGGCGTAGCCTCCGTTATGTTTGGGGTGGCCGCATTTTCGACCTTTTACGTCATCGTAGTCTGGATGCCGAAATACGCGATGGCATTTGCCGGCATGGCAGAAGCCGACGCGCTGAAAACCATCTCTTACTACAGTATGGGATCGCTGGTCTGCGTGTTTATTTTTGCTGCACTGCTCAAGAAAATGGTTCGACCCATTTGGGCGAATGTGTTTAACGCCGGGCTGGCAACCCTCACCGCAGCGGTTATCTATTTATATCCATCCCCATTGGTGTGTAACGCCGGTTCATTTCTTATCGGGTTTTCTGCCGCAGGCGGTATTTTACAGCTCGGCGTTTCGGTGATGTCAGAGTTTTTCCCCAGGAGCAAAGCCAAGGTCACCAGTATTTATATGATGATGGGGGGCGTAGCCAACTTTATTATCCCATTAATCACCGGATACCTTTCAAACATTGGCCTGCAGTACATCATTTTGCTGGACCTCGCATTTGCTTTGCTGGCCTTCATCACCGCCATCATCGTCTTTATTCGTTACTACCGCGTATTTGATATTCCCAAAAATGATGTGCGGTTGGGCGAACGTTATTTTCAATAAATTGCTTAGAAGGAGTATCAAATGGACGTAACTGCAAAATATGAACTGATTGGTCTGATGGCCTACCCTATCAGACACAGCTTGTCGCCTGAAATGCAAAATAAGGCATTAGAAAAAGCGGGATTACCTTTTACCTACATGGCATTTGAAGTTGATAACTCCACGTTTGCTAATGCGATTGCCGGGCTGAAGGCCTTAAAAATGCGCGGTACCGGAGTCTCAATGCCCAACAAGCAACTGGCATGTGAATATGTTGATGAATTAACGCCTGCAGCCAAACTGGTCGGCGCGATTAATACTATCGTCAATGATGATGGTTACCTGCGCGGCTACAATACTGATGGCACGGGGCATATTCGCGCCATCAAGGAAAGCGGTTTCGATATCAGGAGTAAAACCATGGTACTGTTGGGCGCAGGCGGCGCGTCAACGGCCATTGGCGCCCAGGCGGCGATTGAAGGCATCAAAGAAATCAAACTCTTTAACCGTCAAGATGAGTTCTTTGCCAAAGCGCAGGAATTCGCCAAACGTGTTAATGAAAATACCGATTGCGTGGTCACCGTTATCGATCTCGACGATCGACAGGCTTTTGCGGACGCACTGGCCAGCGCGGATATTCTGACCAACGGTACGAAAGTGGGAATGAAGCCGCTGGAGAACGAATCTCTGGTGACCGACGTTTCCCTGCTACGCCCGGATCTGCTGGTGACTGAATGCGTCTACAACCCGCATATGACCAAATTATTGCAACAGGCACAACTTGCCGGTTGCAAAACGATTGATGGTTACGGCATGTTGTTATGGCAAGGGGCTGAACAGTTTAAACTCTGGACCGGGAAAGATTTCCCTCTTGAGTATGTGAAACAGGTTATGGGTTTTGCAGCCTGATGGGCAAGCATTTGTAAAATATTTAAAGGGTAATCGATGAAAACCGTAACCGTAAAAAACCTCGTCATTGGCGAGGGTGCGCCGAAGATCATTGTCTCACTGATGGGTAAAGACATCGCAACGGTAAAAAGCGAAGCGCTGGCCTATCGCGAGGCGGATTTCGACATTCTGGAATGGCGCGTTGACCATTTCACCGAGGTGTCCTCCGTTGATGCCGTACTGGAAGCTGCACGCGCCATCCGCGAGGTGATAGCTGACAAACCGCTGCTGTTCACCTTCCGTAGTGCCAAAGAAGGTGGTGAACAGGCGCTGGCTGTCGAAAACTATATTGCGCTAAACCGTGCGGCGGTAGATAGCGGTCTGGTCGATATGATTGACCTGGAGCTTTTCACCGGTGACGAACTGATTAAAGCCACCGTCGAATATGCACATGCAAAAAATGTCGCCGTCATTATGTCGAATCATGATTTCCATAAGACGCCAGCGGCACAAGAGATTGTCCTGCGCCTGCGTAAAATGCAGGAGCTTGGCGCTGATATCCCGAAAATCGCCCTGATGCCGCAAAACAAAACGGATGTATTGACCCTGCTTGGCGCAACTCTGGAAATGCAGGAACGCTATGCCGATCGCCCGATCATTACTATGTCGATGGCTAAAACAGGGGTGATTTCACGTCTGTCCGGTGAGGTTTTCGGTTCAGCGGCAACCTTTGGCGCGGTGAAAAAAGCCTCTGCCCCAGGGCAAATTTCGGTCACCGACCTACGTACCGTTTTGACCATATTGCATCAGGCGTAATAGTACCGTTTATCCATATTAATATCAGTAATGCCCTGCCCCAGATATTCGCTTAATCACGAATATCGGGCAGATGGCCGGACATTATTAAATAACTCACATTATTATTGTCGAATATAGCGACAGGTAGTCGCACGCATATAATCTGGAGTTCATATGAAATTACCAAGACCAAAACGCATTGATGGTCGGGTCCCCGTATTATCCGCAGCGGATGCCATTAATTATATTCCTGATGAGGCAACGCTCTGCGTATTAGGCGCAGGCGGCGGTATTCTCGAAGCAACAACATTAATTAACGCGCTGGCTGAAAAATATAAAAACGCACACTCTCCCCGAAACTTATCATTGATTAGCCCAACGGGATTAGGTGACCGTGCTGACCGTGGAATTAGCCCGTTAGCACAAGAAGGTTTAGTCAAATGGGCATTATGCGGCCACTGGGGACAATCACCACGAATTTCCGACCTCGCTGAACAGAATAAAATTGCCGCCTATAACTATCCTCAGGGCGTATTAACCCAGACCCTGCGTGCCTCGGCAGCCCACCAGCCGGGTATTCTGAGTGAGATCGGTATCGGAACATTTGTCGATCCCCGCCAACAGGGCGGAAAGCTGAATGAAGTGACTACCGAAGATCTGATCAAGCTGGTGGAAATTGATAACAAAGAGTACCTCTACTACAAAGCCATTGCGCCAAACATCGCCTTTATTCGCGCCACCACCTGCGACAGCGAAGGTTACGCCACGTTTGAAGATGAAGTTATGTATCTCGACGCGCTGGTGATTGCTCAGGCCGTTCACAACAACGGCGGTATCGTCATGATGCAGGTGCAAAAAATGGTGAAGAAAGCCACACTGCACCCAAAAGCCGTGCGTATTCCGGGCTATCTGGTCGATATTGTGGTCATCGATCCCGATCAAACTCAATTGTACGGCGGTGCGCCGGTTAACCGCTTTATCTCGGGCGATTTTGTCCTTGATGACAGCCAGCAGACTGCCCTGCCGCTCAATCAGCGTAAACTGGTGGCCCGACGCGCCCTGTTCGAAATGCGTAAAGGCGCGGTCGGCAACGTTGGCGTGGGTATCGCCGATGGTATTGGTCTCGTTGCACGCGAAGAAGGCTGCGCTGACGACTTTATTCTGACGGTCGAGACCGGCCCGATTGGCGGAATTACCTCCCAGGGCATCGCTTTTGGCGCCAACGTCAACACCCGCGCGATTCTGGATATGACCTCCCAGTTTGACTTCTACCACGGCGGTGGGCTGGATGTATGCTACTTAAGCTTCGCCGAAGTGGATCGCCACGGCAATGTCGGCGTACATAAATTCAATGGCAAAATTATGGGAACTGGCGGTTTTATCGATATTAGCGCCACCTCGAAGAAAATAATATTTTGCGGCACCTTAACTGCCGGAAGCCTGAAAACGGAAGTTGCCAATGGCAAATTAAATATCGTGCAGGAAGGCCGGGTGAAAAAATTCGTCAACGCATTACCTGAAGTCACTTTCAGCGGAAAAATTGCACTCGAGCGCGGACTGGATGTGCGTTACATCACCGAGCGTGCTGTATTTACGTTAAAAGAAGATGGTCTTCATTTAGTCGAAATTGCGCCAGGAGTCTCTTTACAGGAAGACATTCTGGACAAAATGGATTTCCCTCCGGTTATTTCTCCGGAACTGAAACTGATGGACGAAAGATTATTTATCGATGCTTCGATGGGTTTTATATTGCCCGATGCCGCCAATTAAAAGGAGTACCCTGATGGATTTTTCATTAACTGAAGAACAAGAGCTGCTGCTTGCCAGCATTCGCGAACTGATTACCAGCAATTTCCCGGAGGAATATTTCCGTACCTGCGATCAGACGGCGACCTATCCGAAAGAGTTTATGCGCGCCCTTGCGGACAACGGTATTTCAATGCTGGGCGTTCCGGAAGAATTTGGCGGCATCCCGGCAGATTACGTCACACAGATGCTGGCACTGATGGAAGTTTCCAAATGCGGCGCACCCGCTTTTTTAATCACGAACGGTCAGTGTATTCACAGTATGCGTCGTTTTGGCTCCGCCGAGCAGTTACGTAAAACAGCAGAAAGCACCATGGAAACGGGCGATCCGGCTTATGCGCTGGCATTAACCGAACCAGGAGCAGGTTCAGACAATAACAGCGCTACCACCAGCTACACCCGCAAGAACGGCAAGGTATATCTCAACGGGCAAAAAACCTTTATCACCGGCGCTAAAGAGTATCCTTATATGCTGGTACTGGCTCGCGATCCGGAGCCGAAAGATCCGAAGAAAGCCTTTACGCTGTGGTGGGTGGATTCGAAGAAACCCGGCATTAAGGTTAATCCGCTGCATAAAATCGGCTGGCACATGCTCAGCACCTGCGAAGTCTATCTTGATGATGTTGAAGTAGACGAAAGCGATATGGTCGGCGAAGAAGGCATGGGGTTCCTCAACGTCATGTACAACTTTGAGATGGAACGGTTGATCAACGCCGCGCGTAGTACCGGTTTCGCCGAGTGCGCCTTCGAAGATGCCGCCCGTTACGCTAACCAGCGCATCGCATTTGGTAAACCGATTGGCCATAACCAGATGATCCAGGAAAAACTGGCGCTGATGGCGATTAAAATTGAAAACATGCGCAATATGGTGTTGAAAGTGGCCTGGCAGGCCGATCAGGAACAGTCGCTGCGGACCAGCGCGGCGTTGGCAAAACTGTATTGCGCCCGCACGGCAATGGAAGTGATTGATGACGCCATTCAGATCATGGGCGGGCTGGGTTACACCGATGAAGCGCGCGTTTCCCGATTCTGGCGCGATGTTCGCTGCGAGCGCATTGGCGGCGGCACCGACGAAATTATGATTTACGTCGCCGGACGCCAAATCCTGAAAGATTATCAGAATAAGTAAGCGGTAATTCGTGCCGGATAGCGCACAAGCGTTTTCCGGCACGAGCCAGGATAATCAGACCTCTGGCATCAAACATTCCTGCTCAACAAGATTATTTTTAAACTGCTTGCGATAATCACTGGGGGTACAACCCACATGCCGCTGAAAGAGTTTGGCAAAGTGATCGACATTTTCATACCCTACCCGCCAGGAGATTTCCGCTAACGAAGCTTCCGTATTCGTCAGGGCAAATTTCGCCTCGGTCATTCGTCGCTGAATCACATAATTGATCGGCGAAATTCGATACTCCTTAGTAAATTCATGGCAGATATAACTCACGCTGGCCCGGAATTTTTTGGATAACTGATCGAGAGTAATTTTTTCACGGAAGTTATTATTTAAATAAACCAGCACATCTTTAATTAAGACATCTTTTTTAATATAACCTTGCTCAGAACGATAGGCATTTTTAAAGTTTTCGTAAAATAAAACGGTTAGAGCATAAGCAAAAGCGTCGTAGGCTGAAGATGTCAGGTTATTTTTGCTCTGGGGGAGCATAACCCCCAACTCATTAAAGATACTCTTAATAACCTCCTTCCCCTGAGTAACGCTAATCACCGGACACGAGTGCATCTGCAATAGCTGATTATCCTGCCAGCCGTTGAAACGAAAACCGTAGAGCGCGCAGGTGTAAGTCGTTGCAGGTGCGCTACTATCCGAAGCAACCGCATGAAGTCGCCCTTGCTCTATCACCACGATATCCCCGGCATGCGCGACATACAGCGACGAATCGATAATTAATCTTGCGACCCCTTTTTTGACATAAATAAGCTCTGTTTCATTATCGTGAACGTGATGACCCGACTCCCAGTTAGGGTCATCACTGATGACGAATCGCGAGAATCTCGGGGTTTTTCCCTGTTCAAAAAGGGTCTCCACGGCATTATCAAAGCAGCGTTGATACATGACAACCTCCACCTAAAGGCAGCAATTTTGGGATTATTAATATCAGAAAATAAAAATGATAATGACGTTATACAACGTTATTCCTTCCCGGCGAAACAAAATTATTTGCGCCGTCTGCAAGATGACACCTTTTGCTTTGGTACATTGCTGCAATTGATTATTTGCGTTTAATAATAATCAAAAAGAATAAATGTTATTAAGTCTGCATTAATAATTTACATATAAGAAACAAATTCAGCGCAGAGGCGATTAAAAACATGACGCATTTCGCAATTATTTTCACTGTCTTTGTGTTCCCGTTTTTTCCTCTGGTACGCACCGTCTGATTATTGCTGATAAACCAGGCATTCCCGGGACGTTTTTTTTGCAAGATTGTTGGCAATGAAAACAGATTTCCCCGTCGAAAACAGCCCTCCCTCTGTCGCACACTATTTTCAGTCAATTTTCCCTACTGTCGATAATGACGCACCACGTCATCATCCACACGAGAATCACTGGAGATGCCATGAAAATAATAACCTGCTTTAAGTTGGTGCCTGAAGAACAGGACATTGTTGTTACCCCACAGCGCTCGCTTAACTTTGACCGGGCCGATGCCAAAATCAACCAGTTTGACTTAAATGCGATAGAGGCCGCAGCGCAACTTAGCGCGGAGGGTGATGAAATCGTCGCCTTAACGGTGGGCGGGTCGCTACTACAAAACTCCAAAGTGCGTAAAGACGTGCTGTCCCGCGGGCCGGACAGTTTGTATATGATGCAGGATCCACAACTGGAGCATTCATTACCCCGGGATACCGCTCAGGCGCTGGCCTGTGCGGCCAACAATATGGATTTCGACCTGATGCTGTTCGGTGAAGGATCGGGGGATATCTACGCGCAGCAGGTCGGCTTACTGGTTGGGGAACTATTACAGCTCCCGGTGATTAATGCCGTCAGCAGCATCCAACGTAACGGCGATCGCCTTGTGGTTGAGCGCACACTTGAAGATGAAGTCGAAGTAATTGATCTGCCGCTCCCCGCCGTACTGTGCGTGACGTCGGATATCAACACACCGCGTATTCCCTCGATGAAGGCGATTCTGGGCGCGGGTAAAAAACCGGTCACCCCGTGGCAAGCCAGCGATATTGGTTGGATACCTGCTTCACCGTTAGCGGAGCTGGTGAGTCTTACCGTGCCGCCGCAAACCGAACGTCAGCACATCATTCTGGAAAATGACTCGGCAGAAGCCATTGCCGAACTGGCTGAACACCTGAAAAAAGCCCTGAACTAAGCCCAACGGAGAGAAATCATCATGAGTAAATTAGCCAACGTCTGGGTGTTCAGCGATAACGTAGAACGCTATGCAGAATTAATGGCCGGCGCTCGCCTGTGGGGTGAGCAGGTACACCTTATCGTACAAGGCAGCGACCAGGCCAATCAGTTGCAAGCCCTGGGCGCCGATAAGATAGTCGTGCTCGACGCAACCTCCGGTTTACAGCGTGTTGAAAATTACGCTGAGACCATCGCCGCCCTGATGCAGGAACACGCCGGGCTGCTGCTGATGTCCGCGACTAAACGAGCCAAATCCCTTGGCGCACGCTTAAGCATTCAGCTCAACGCAGCGATGGTGAACGACGCCACATCGGTAACGCTGGATGCAGGCATTTTGTTCGCCGAACACCGGATGTATGGTGGTCTGGCATTTGGCAAAGAAAAAATCAAAAGTACGCTGGCGATTATCACACTTGCTCCAGGCCAGCTTGAACCGGTCGCGGAAAATGCCTCGCACAACTGCCCGGTTGTCTCAGCAACGTACATCGCGCCGCACCATGAAGTGATGTGCCTGGAGCGTCGTGCCAAATCCGTGAGCAGCGTGGATCTCAGCAAAGCCAAGCGCGTGGTGGGTGTGGGTCGCGGTCTGGTGGCGCAAAACGATCTGGAAATGGTGCGCCAACTGGCATCGGTGCTGGGTGCTGAAGTGGGTTGTTCACGACCGATTGCCGAAGGCGAAAACTGGATGGAACGCGAACGCTACATTGGCGTTTCTGGCGTGTTATTGAAATCAGACCTGTATCTCACGCTGGGCATCTCAGGACAAATTCAGCATATGGTCGGCGGTAATGGCGCGAAAGTCATTGTCGCCATCAACAAAGATAAAAAAGCCCCTATTTTCAATTACGCCGATTACGGTCTGGTGGGCGACATCTACAAAGTGGTTCCGGCCCTTATCGACCATCTCAGCCGCTAATCCCGTTAACGCACATCTCCCGCTGCCCTCGCGGCGGGAAAGGAGCATAAAGCATGTCAGATGAAAAATTTGATGCCATTGTGGTCGGTGCTGGTGTAGCGGGTACAATGGCAGGTTACGTTATGGCCCGGGCCGGACTGGACGTACTGGTCATCGAGCGCGGCAACAGTGCGGGCAGTAAAAATATGACCGGCGGGAGACTCTACGCGCACAGCCTTGAGCGCATCATGCCCGGATTCGCGCAGGAAGCGCCTCTCGAACGTAAAGTCACCCGCGAAAAAATCTCCTTCCTGACCGAAGAGAGCGCCGTTACCCTCGACTTCCATCGTGAAAAAGACAACGCGCCAGCGCAGGACTCTTATACCGTTTTGCGCAACCGGCTTGACCCATGGCTAATGGAAAAAGCGGAACAGGCTGGCGTGCAGTTCATCCCCGGCGTGCGCGTCGACGCGCTAATTCGCGAAGGCAATAAGGTCACCGGAGTGCAAGCCGGGGACGATATCCTTGAAGCCAATATTGTCATCCTAGCCGATGGCGTTAATTCTATGCTGGGACGGTCGCTGGGAATGGTTCCCCCCTCTTCTGCACAGCACTATGCCGTTGGCGTAAAAGAGCTGATCGGCTTACCGTCGGCGGTGATTGCGGATCGGTTCAATCTGTCAGGCAACGAAGGTGCAGCCTGGCTGTTCGCAGGCTCACCGTCTGATGGACTGATGGGAGGCGGATTTCTGTATACCAACCAGGATTCCATCTCTCTGGGCCTGGTGTGTGGTCTGGGGGATATTGCCCATGCCACGAAAAGCATTCCGCAAATGCTGGAAGACTTTAAGCGACACCCGACTATTCGTCCGCTGATTGCCGGCGGTGAACTGCTGGAGTATTCCGCACATATGGTACCGGAAGGCGGTCTGGCAATGGTTCCGAAGCTGGTTGATGACGGGGTAATGATCGTCGGCGATGCCGCTGGTTTCTGTCTGAATCTGGGTTATACCGTGCGCGGCATGGATTTGGCGATAGCTTCCGCAGAAGCCGCCGCCCAAACAGCCATTGCAGCAAAAGAACGCCAGGATTACTCGGCCAGTAGCCTGATGGATTACAAACGCGCCCTCGAACAGGGCTGTGTGATGCGTGATTTACAGCATTTTCGCAAGATCCCGGCGCTGATGGAAAACCCGCGCCTGTTCACCCAGTATCCCCGCATGGTGGCCGATATCATGAACGATATGTTTACCGTCGACGGAAGCCCAAATCAGCCCGTTCGCAAGATGATCATGTCCCATGCCAGGCAAATTGGGCTGATAAACTTACTGAAAGACGGCATCAAGGGGGCCACCGCACTATGAATCAGGACACTAACGTTAACGTCGACGTCAAACTGGGCGTCAATAAATTTAATGTTGATGAAGGCCACCCGCACATCATTCTGGCTGAACATCCCGACCTTAATGAATTTCGCAAGTTGCTGAAAGCCTGCCCCGCCGGACTGTATAAACAGGATGAGAGTGGAAATATTCATTTTGATTCCGCAGGCTGCCTGGAGTGCGGCACCTGCCGGGTGCTGTGCGGTGACACGATCCTCACACAATGGGAATACCCGCTCGGAACATTTGGCGTTGATTTCCGCTACGGCTAACGGATTTTGCATGTTTTACGCCGGATTGGCCCCGCCTGGCCATCCGGTCAGATGTATGCCGAAATAATCCTGGGAATAACTTCATGAGTATCACACTTACGTTTAACGCCGAACGTCGCCAGGCCTGGCGACAACTGGGTTTATGGGGAGATGCTTCGCTTGGCGATTACTGGCACCAAACCGCCAGAGCCATGCCGGATAAAATCGCCGTGGTTGATAATCATGGCGCTTCATATACCTACGCTGCACTCGACGATGCTGCCAGCAGTCTGGCAACCTGGTTTGTAGCCTGCGGGATCCAACCCGGCGATCGCATTGCCTTTCAGTTGCCTGGCTGGTGCGAGTTCACCATTATCTATCTGGCCTGCCTGAAAACCGGAGCCGTTTCCGTACCACTGCTGCCTGCCTGGCGCGAAGCGGAACTGGTGTGGGTACTGAACAAATGCAAAGCGAAGATTTTTTTCGCACCGACGTTGTTTAAACAGACCCGACCGGTTGATCTGATCCTCCCCTTGCAAAACCAGTTGCCGCATCTGCAACAGATTGTCGCCGTAGATAAACTGGCACCGGCCACCGCCTCGCTGGCGTTCAGCCAACTGCTTCAGGCTCCGCCATTAACCCAGGTTATTAACGTTCACGCCGATGAACTGACTGCCGTGCTGTTTACCTCCGGGACCGAGGGAATGCCGAAAGGCGTAATGTTAACCCACAACAATATCCTTGCCAGCGAACGCGCCTACTGTGCCCGACTCAATCTCACCTGGCAGGATGTGTTTTTGATGCCCGCCCCACTGGGACACGCTACCGGTTTTTTGCATGGCGTTACCGCGCCGTTTTTAATCGGCGCACGCAGCGTATTGTTGGATATATTCACCCCAACCGCCTGTCTTGAACTGCTCGAGCAACAACGCTGTACCTGCGTGCTCGGTGCAACCCCCTTCGTCTACGACATGTTGTGTAGCCTGGAAAAACGGCCCTGTGATCTCACATCACTACGTTTTTTCTTATGCGGTGGCACCACTATTCCGCAAAAGATTGCCCGTGACTGCCAACAGCGCGGCATTAAATTGTTAAGCATCTATGGTTCGACGGAGAGCTCGCCGCATGCGCTGGTCAATCTCGACGATTCACTTTCACGCATGATGAACACCGATGGATATGCCGCCGCAGGCGTTGAAATTAAAGTCGTCGATGAAGAGCGCAATACGTTGCCTGCAGGGATCGAAGGTGAAGAGGCCTCGCGTGGTCCCAATGTTTTTATGGGCTACCTCGATGAGCCTGAACTAACCGCCCGCGCGCTGGATAAAGATGGCTGGTATTACAGTGGCGACTTATGCCGCATGGACGAAGCGGGATACATCAAAATAACTGGGCGTAAAAAAGATATTATTGTGCGCGGTGGGGAAAACATCAGCAGCCGCGAAGTGGAGGATATTTTATTACAGCATCCGCGCATTCATGATGCCTGCGTTGTCGCGATGCCAGACGATCGGCTAGGTGAAAGGTCGTGCGCTTATGTGGTACTGAAACCGCCGCATCATTCGCTGTCGCTGGAATCAGTGGTGGCCTTTTTTAGCCGCAAACGGGTGGCAAAGTATAAATATCCGGAACACATCGTCATTGTCGAAACGTTACCGCGCACGGCGTCAGGCAAGGTACAAAAATACCAGCTGCGTCAGGATATCATTCAGCGTTTAAGCGTGGAGAGTGTGGAAAGCGTTGAAGGGTAAAGTACCGGATGGCGATGCTAACACCTCTAATCCGGCCTACGTTGCATACTAACCGTAGGCCGGATAAGGCATTTACGCCACCATCCGGCATGATGTTACTTCTTCAGTTCAGCCAGGCTCAGCCAGGTCTGCACGACGGTGTCCGGGTTCAGCGACAGACTGTCGATCCCCTCTTCCATCAGCCAGGCGGCGAAGTCTTCGTGATCGGATGGACCCTGACCGCAAATACCCACGTATTTGCCCTGCTTCTTGGCTGCACGAATCGCCATCGACAGCAGCGCTTTCACCGCGTCGTTACGCTCATCAAACAGTTCAGATACCACACCAGAGTCACGGTCCAGTCCCAGCGCCAGCTGCGTCATGTCGTTTGAACCGATGGAGAAGCCGTCAAAGTACTCAAGGAACTGCTCGGCCAGCAAGGCGTTGGACGGGATCTCGCACATCATGATGATCTTCAGTCCGTTCTCACCGCGTTTCAGCCCCTGACGCGCCAGCTCTTCCACTACCGCTTTCGCCTGGGCAACGGTACGTACAAACGGGACCATCACTTCAACGTTAGTCAGGCCCATATCGTTACGGACACGTTTCACTGCGTCACATTCCAGCGCGAAACAGTCGCGGAAGCTATCAGCAATGTAACGGCCCGCCCCGCGGAAGCCCAGCATCGGGTTCTCTTCATGCGGCTCATAACGCTCACCGCCGACGAGGTTGGCATATTCGTTGGACTTAAAGTCTGACATACGCACGATAACGCGTTTTGGATAGAACGCTGCACCCAGCGTGGCAATCCCTTCCGTCAGACGACCAACGTAGAATTCACGCGGGGAATCAAAACCTTTCATCATGCCGCGGATTTCGTTTTGCAGCTCAGGCGTCTGGTCATCGAACTCCAGCAACGCACGCGGGTGTACGCCAATCATGCGGTTGATGATAAATTCCAGACGCGCCAGGCCGACACCTTCGTTTGGCAGACAGGCGAAGTCGAAAGCCCGGTCCGGGTTACCCACGTTCATCATCACCTTCAACGGCAGATCCGGCATGGTTTCCACGCTGGAACTCTTCACGCTGAAGTCGAGCATCTCAGCATAAACATAACCGGTATCGCCCTCGGCACAGGAGACAGTGACTTTCTCACCGTCCTTCATACGCTCGGTGGCATCACCACAGCCAACCACGGCCGGGATCCCCAGTTCACGGGCAATGATCGCCGCGTGGCAGGTACGACCGCCACGGTTGGTGACAATCGCCGCCGCTTTCTTCATGATCGGTTCCCAGTCCGGGTCGGTCATGTCGGTAACCAGGACGTCGCCAGGTTCGATACGGTTCATTTCGCTGATGTCCTGAATGACTTTGACCGGACCCGCGCCAATGCGGTGACCGATAGCACGACCTTCAGCAATAATTTTACCCTGAGCATGCAGCGTATAACGCTCCATCACCTGGCCGCGCGAGCGCACGGTTTCCGGACGCGCCTGCACAATGAACAGCTTGCCGGTATGACCGTCTTTCGCCCATTCGATGTCCATCGGACGACCGTAGTGCTTCTCGATCTGTACCGCCTGCTTCGCCAGCTCCTGCACTTCTTCGTTGGTCAGGGAGAAAATGTCGCGCTGCTCCTGCGGTACATCTTCAATCGTCACCTGCTTGCCATGTTCCTGGGTTGGCGCGTAGACCATACGGATTTTTTTCGAACCCATTGTGCGACGGACGATCGCCGGACGGTTTGCCGCCAGAGTCGGTTTGTGCACGTAGAATTCATCCGGGTTAACGGCACCCTGCACTACCATCTCGCCCAGGCCCCATGCGGAAGTGATGAACACCACCTGATCGAAACCGGATTCGGTATCGATGGAGAACATTACGCCGGAAGACGCGAGGTCTGAGCGCACCATCCGCTGAACGCCAGCAGAGAGCGCCACGCCACGATGGTCATAACCCTGGTGAACGCGATAAGAGATTGCTCGGTCGTTAAACAGCGAGGCAAAGACGTGTTTGATAGCAACCAGTACGGCATCAAATCCCTGGACGTTGAGGAAGGTTTCCTGCTGACCAGCAAATGACGCATCTGGCATATCTTCTGCGGTGGCGGAAGAGCGCACGGCAAAAGAGGCATGGGCATCGTCTGCTGACAGCTGCGCGTAGGCATCGCGGACGGCATTTTCCAGCTCCGGCTGGAAAGGAGTGTCGATAATCCACTGGCGGATCTGTGCGCCGGCTTTCGCAAGCTCGGTGACATCGTCAATATCCGTTTTATCCAGCAGCTCATAAATGCGCTGGTTTACACCGCTCTGGTCCAGAAACTGGTTAAACGCATCGGCGGTCGTTGCAAAACCATTCGGTACGGAAACACCCATACCGGAAAGGTTAGTAATCATTTCACCCAGGGAGGCATTTTTGCCCCCAACTCTGTCTACATCATTCATGCCGAGTTGGTTATACCAAAGCACCAGCGGTGACGAGCCATTGTTGGACATCGAACAATCCTTATATATGAACGAGGTTAGGAAACTCAATTTTGCGTAATTATCTTTGCATATTTACTTCAGCGAAAAAAACGGTGAATCGTTCAAGCAACTTTATTTTTTATTTTTTCAGATTGTTTCCGCATTTGCGCAAACCCGCGAGCCACAGGGGATCACCACAAAAACTACCGGTATAAACATTTGTTCCGAAAAATGAAATGTACTTTTCAGTAAATATAAAAATACCGTTTCATTTTACAAAATAGATGCAGCAATATTCGCTTCTGGCGAATTTTAATTTATGCTTTCAGAGAATTATGTCAGCCCCAGGATGAGCAAAATGGATAATGCTGTTGATCGTCACGTATTTTATATTTCTGATGGTACGGCCATCACCGCCGAGGTATTGGGCCACGCGGTAATGTCGCAATTTCCGGTTACGATCAGCAGCATTACGCTGCCGTTTGTGGAAAATGAGAGTCGTGCGCGAGCGGTTAAAGACCAGATTGACGCGATCTATCAACAAACTGGCGTGCGCCCTTTGGTGTTTTACTCTATCGTTTTGCCGGAAATTCGCTCGATCATTTTGCAAAGCGAAGGATTTTGTCAGGATATCGTGCAGGCGTTGGTTGCCCCACTGCAGCAAGAGATGAAGCTCGATCCTACGCCGATCGCCCATCGTACCCACGGCCTGAACCCCGGCAACCTTAACAAGTACGACGCGCGCATTGCCGCCATTGATTACACCCTCGCCCATGACGACGGTATTTCGTTGCGCAACCTCGATCAGGCGCAGGTGATCCTGCTTGGCGTTTCCCGTTGCGGTAAAACCCCGACCAGTTTGTATCTGGCCATGCAGTTTGGCATTCGCGCGGCCAACTACCCCTTTATTGCCGATGATATGGATAATCTGGTGCTGCCAGCGTCCCTGAAGCCGTTACAGCATAAATTGTTCGGCCTGACCATCGACCCTGAGCGCCTGGCAGCCATCCGCGAAGAGCGCCGGGAAAACAGCCGCTACGCCTCGATGCGCCAGTGCCGGATGGAGGTTGCTGAGGTGGAAGCGCTATACCGGAAAAACCAGATTCCATGGCTGAACAGTACCAATTATTCGGTAGAAGAGATTGCTACCAAGATCCTCGACATCATGGGGCTGAATCGCCGCATGTACTAGAATGCTAGTACATTGGTTCGATTTTTTGTTATTATGCTCGCCACCAGGCAGGATGAGTATGATATTGTGATATACATCACTTCCCGGTAGTCCTGCCGTTGAAGCAACAAATTTCTGAGACAAGTAATGAACAGAACCGATGAACTCCGTACTGCGCGTATTGACAACCTGGTCACTCCAGCAGAGCTTGCGCAACGGCATCCTGTTTCGTCCTCCGTCGCCCGTCATGTTACGGACTCCCGACGCCGGATAGAAAAAATATTAAATGGTGAAGACGCTCGTTTACTGGTGATCGTAGGTCCCTGCTCGATTCACGATCTTGATGCCGCCATGGAATACGCGACGCGTTTACAGGCGCTGCGCGAAAAACATCAGGCGCGTCTGGAAATCGTGATGCGCACTTATTTTGAAAAACCGCGCACCGTAGTGGGCTGGAAAGGCTTAATTTCCGACCCAGATTTAAACGGCAGCTACCGCGTGAACCACGGCATTGAACTGGCGCGCAAACTGCTGTTGCAGGTCAATGAACTGGGCCTACCCACGGCAACAGAATTCCTCGACATGGTGACCGGTCAGTTTATTGCCGATTTAATCAGTTGGGGAGCCATTGGCGCACGCACCACCGAAAGCCAGATCCACCGTGAAATGGCCTCTGCGCTTTCCTGCCCGGTCGGCTTTAAAAACGGTACGGATGGCAATACGCGTATTGCCGTCGATGCGATTCGCGCCTCCCGTGCCAGCCATATGTTCCTCTCTCCGGATAAAACCGGCCAGATGACCATTTATCAGACCAGCGGTAATCCTTACGGGCATATCATCATGCGCGGCGGTAAAAAGCCGAATTATTATGCTGAAGATATTGCCGCCGCCTGCGATACCCTGCACGAATTTTCCCTGCCTGAACATCTGGTGGTCGATTTTAGCCATGGCAATTGCCAGAAGCAGCATCGTCGTCAGTTGGACGTTTGTGATGATGTGTGCCAGCAAATTCGCAATGGTTCGACGGCGATTGCCGGGATTATGGCGGAGAGTTTCCTGCGTGAAGGTACGCAAAAAATCGTTAGCGGCCAGCCGCTGGTTTACGGCCAGTCCATTACCGACCCGTGCCTGAACTGGGAAGATACTGAACTGCTGGTTGAAAAACTCGCCTCTGCGGTTGATAGCCGTTTTTAATGCTGTTCGCCGGGTAACATCACGTTGCCCGGTGCTAATCCTTTGTTTTCCCCCTCCTTATTGTACAAAATCTATTCTCGTCACAATTATTTCACAAAAAGGCTTGCCGCAATTTTGCAGTTTGATGATAATGATTATCATTGTTAAATTGATTGTTATTTTTAAACACTATTCACGTATGGATAACACAACAACGCCCGCAAAAGAAAAAACACCGCCTGCCGTCGCGCCAAACGAGCGCCGAATTGACAGTAAAAGTCTGCTGGGCAAAGAGGGGCGCGTGATCATAGAACACGATGGTCAGCTCTATCTGCTGCGCCAGACACAAGCCGGAAAACTCATTCTGACCAAATAAACACCACTTTTCGCCAGCCACCCAGGTAGTACCCAGGCAGCCAGCGCTTTTCGATTTCCTAATGGAGAGTTGCTATGCCACACCTGCACACTGCATCCCTGCGCCCTTCGCTCTTGGCGCTGGCGATTATCAGTAACCTGCCCGCCGTCGCGTATGCGGCGGTAGAAGATATGACCGTCACCGCTACCGGCAATGCCCGTAGTGCTTTTGAAGCACCGATGATGGTCAGCGTGATTGATGCCACCGCGCCGGAAAACCAGACCGCCAGCTCAGCAGCCGACCTGTTGCGTACGGTTCCGGGCCTGACCCTTGACGGCACCGGTCGCACTAACGGCCAGGACGTGAATCTGCGCGGCTACGATCGACGTGGCGTTCTGGTGCTGGTTGATGGCGTTCGTCAGGGAACCGACACCGGACACCTGAACAGTACCTTCCTCGATCCGGCGCTGATCAAACGCATCGAGGTCGTCCGTGGCCCTTCTGCACTGCTGTACGGTAGCGGCGCGTTAGGTGGTGTGATCGCCTATGACACTGCGGATGCCAAAGATCTGCTGGAAGCCGGACAAAACAGCGGTTATCGCGTGTTCGGTACCGCGGCAACTGGCGATCACAGCCTCGGTATGGGCGCCAGCGCGTTTGGTCGCAGCGATACGCTGGACGGACTGCTTGCCTGGTCCAGTCGCGATCGCGGTGATTTGCGCCAGAGCAACGGTACCACGGCACCAAACGACGAAGCGATTAACAATATGCTGGCGAAAGGCAGCTGGAAAATTGACAGCGCCCAGACGCTGGCCGGCTCGCTGCGTTACTACAACAATGACGCCCGTGAACCTAAAAACCCGCAAACCAGCGCGGCGGATGCCACCAGCAACCCGATGACCGATCGCTCAACCATCCAGCGCGACGCGCAACTGACCTACTCGATTGCTCCAGCCGACAATGACTGGTTGAACGCGGATGCCCGCGTCTACTGGTCCGAAGCACGCATTAATGCGCAAAACACGGATAACACCGGCGAGTTTCGCAAACAAACCACCAAAGGCGGCAAAATCGACAACCGCAGCCGCCTGTTTACCGACTCTTTTGCATCTCATTTGCTGACCTACGGCGGGGAATACTATCGTCAGGAACAACAGCCAGGCGGCGCAACCACCGGTTTCCCGGAGGCAAAAATCGATTTCAGCTCCGGTTGGTTACAAGATGAAATCACCCTGCGCGACCTGCCGGTTACGCTGCTGGGCGGTACCCGTTATGACTCTTATCGCGGCAGCAGCGACGGCTATGAAGATGTCGATGCCGATAAATGGTCGTCCCGCGCCGGGCTCACCGTTGCGCCAACCGACTGGCTGATGCTGTTCGGTTCATACGCTCAGGCCTTCCGTGCGCCGACCATGGGCGAGATGTATAACGATGCGAAACACTTCTCGATTGGCCGTTTTTACACCAACTACTGGGTGCCGAACCCTAACCTACGCCCTGAAACCAACGAAACCCAGGAATACGGATTTGGCCTGCGCTTTGACGATCTGTTGATGGCGAGCGATGCGCTCGAATTTAAAGCCAGCTATTTCGACACCAAAGCGAAAGATTACATCTCCACCAGCGTCGACTTTGCCGCCGCGACAACCATGTCCTATAACGTCCCCAACGCCAAAATCTGGGGCTGGGACGTGATGGCGAAATATTCCGCCGATCTGTTCAGCCTCGACATGGCCTATAACCGTACGCGCGGCAAAGATACAGACACCGGCGAATACATTTCCAGCATTAACCCGGATACCGTCACCAGCAAACTGAACGTGCCGGTTGCGCACAGCGGTTTCTCCGTTGGCTGGATAGGTACCTTTGCTGACCGTTCAACGCATATCAGCAGCAGCTACACGAAACAGCCCGGTTATGCGGTAAACGATTTCTACGTGAGCTATCAGGGCCAACAAGCGCTGAAAGGCATGACCACCACGCTGGTACTGGGCAACGCCTTCGACAAAGAGTACTGGTCGCCGCAGGGCATTCCGCAGGATGGTCGTAATGGCAAAATTTTCGTGAGTTATCAGTGGTAATCACTTTTCCCCGGTTCGCCGGGGCAGCAATCTGGAAGGAAGAGACAATGAATCATTACACACGCTGGCTGGAACTGAAGAAAGAAAATCCTGGCAAATACGCACGTGATATTGCGGGATTGATGAATATTAGCGAAGCCGAACTGACCTTCGCGCGCGTTGGTCATGACGCCTGGCGCTTACGGGGCGAAGTGCGTGAAATCCTCGGCGCACTGGAAGCCGTCGGCGAAACCAAATGTATATGCCGCAACGAATATGCGGTGCATGAGCAGGTTGGTGCGTTTACCAATCAGCACCTGAACGGTCATGCCGGACTGGTACTCAATCCGCGCGCCCTCGACCTGCGCCTGTTCCTCAATCAGTGGGCAAGCGTGTTCCATATCAGCGAAACAACCGCCCACGGTGAGCGTCAGAGCATTCAGTTCTTTGACCATCAGGGGGATGCGCTGCTGAAGGTCTATGCCACACAGAATACCCTCATTGAGGAATGGGCTGCGTTGCTGACCCGTTTCATCTTCGCTGAAAACCCGCCTCTGGCGCTGCAACCCGCCCCCCCTTCTACTCCAGCTACCGTCACGGTCGATGCGCAGACCGTGGATCAAGAGTGGCGAGCCATGACCGATGTACACCAGTTCTTCGGTCTGCTGAAACGCCACGATCTCACCCGCCAACAGGCGTTTAACCTGGTGGGCGACGATCTGGCCTGTAAAGTCGCAAATAGCGCATTGGCGCAGTTACTCGACACCGCGCGCCAGGATGGCAATGAAATTATGGTCTTTGTGGGTAATCGTGGCTGCGTACAGATTTTCACCGGTGTGATAGAAAAACTGGTGCCGATGAAAGGCTGGCTGAATATATTCAACCCGACATTTACCTTACACCTGCTGGAAGAGAGCGTGGCAGAAACATGGGTAACGCGCAAACCGACCGCCGATGGCCACGTCACCAGCCTGGAACTGTTTGCTGCCGACGGCACGCAAATCGCCCAGTTGTATGGTCAACGAACGGAAGGCGAACCGGAGCAGACGCAATGGCGCGCGCAAATTGACGCACTGACGCCGAAAGGGCTGGCCGCATGAAAAAACTGCTGGTCCTGATTGCGCTACTGCCCATCGTCGCGATGGCTGCGTCCAGGGAACGGGTTGTTGCTCTCGGTGGCGATGTCACCGAGATTGTATACGCACTGGGAGCACAGTCTTCCCTTGTGGCGCGAGACAGCACCAGCCAGTGGCCTGAAGCAGCAAACGCCCTACCTGATGTCGGTTATTTGCGCCAACTCAACGCCGAAGGGATCCTTGCCACCCGTCCTACGCTGGTCCTTGCCAGCGCGCAGGCGCAACCCTCTCTGGCGCTAAAACAGCTCGAACAGAGCAACGTCAGGGTTGTGACGATCCCGGCAAGCAACGCGCTTAATGTGATTGATGAAAAAATTCGCGTCATCGCCGAAGCCACCCATAGGGAGGCCGATGGCGAAACGCTGCGCACCCGCTTACGTCAGGAACTGGCGGCGTTGCCGTCATCTGAACTTAACAAACGAGTGTTGTTTATTCTCAATCATGGCGGGATGACCGCGATGGCAGCGGGCCAGCAAACCGCAGCCGATGCGGCTATTCGTGCCGCCGGTTTGCGCAACGCAATGCAGGGTGTTAACCGCTATCAGCCGCTGTCGCAGGAAGGTGTCATTGCCAGCCAGCCCGATCTGGTGGTGATTTCACAGGACGGCGTTAAGGCGATGGGTGGCGAAGATAACCTGTGGGCGCTGCCGGGCCTGGCGCAGACGCCTGCCGGACGAAATAAACAGGTATTGCAGGTTGACGATATGGCGCTGCTCGGCTTTAGCGTACGCACCCCGCAGGCCATTTTGCAGCTTCGCGCTAAAGCTGAGCAATTGCCCTGATGTCGCGACGTATCCGTTGTTCTTTGTGGACACTCGCACTCATGTTGGTCGTGATGACAATTATGGCTACCGGTTTTGGCGCGTTGCGCCTGCCGGTAAGTTTGCTGTGGCGTGATGGCGATGAGGCACTGCGTCAAATCTGGCTCACCATTCGCCTGCCCCGCGTCCTGCTGGCGCTGGTGATTGGCGGTTCTCTGGCGCTCGCGGGCTGCGTGATGCAGGGCCTGTTTCGCAATCCGCTTGCCGATCCGGGATTACTGGGGATAAGCAGCGGTGCCGCCTGCGCCGTCGCCCTGTGGGTAGTGCTGCCGGTCTCTTTGCCCGCGCTGTTGATGCTGTACGCCCCCATGCTGGCCGCTTTTCTCGGTGCGCTGGCAGCTACGGTGGTTATTTTTATCCTTAGCCAACAGCGCGACGCTTCACTCTCACGTCTGCTGTTGGTCGGTATTGCCATCAACGCGCTGTGCGGGGCGGCGGTTGGCGTTCTGTCGTGGGTCAGTAATGACGCGCAACTGCGCCAGCTGTCGCTATGGGGGATGGGCAGTCTGGGGGCCGCGCAATGGTCCACGCTGCTGGCTGTCACTTCATTGACTGTACCGACGGTGCTGATCATCTGGCGTCTGGCACCGGCGCTGAACCTGCTGCAGTTAGGTGAGGAAGAGGCGCATTACCTCGGCGTAGATGTGCGTACCGTTCAGCGTGTTTTGCTACTTTGTAGCGCATTGCTGGTTGCCGCAGCCGTGGCGGTAAGCGGCGTAATAGGCTTCATCGGGCTGGTTATCCCGCATCTGATGCGCATGTGGCTCGGCTCAGACCATCGGGCCGTTATCCCAGGTTCCGTGCTGGCGGGCGCATTTTTATTGCTGATAGCCGACACGCTGGCCCGTACGGCGGTTGCGCCTGCGGAAATGCCGGTCGGTTTGCTAACCAGTCTTCTGGGCGCACCGTGGTTTTTATGGCTTATTTTTCGTCAACGAGGACCGCATGGCTGAACATTTCATCGCTGAAGGGCTTCACTATCGCGTCGCGGGCAGAGCGGTGATTGACGACGTCTCTCTTGCTCTCGAAAAAGGTGAACTGGTGGCGCTCATCGGCCCAAATGGTGCGGGGAAATCCACCCTGCTGCGCCTGCTGACCGGTTTTCTGAAACCGGCTACAGGGCGCTGCGTGCTGGCGGGTAAACCGCTGGATGAATGGCATACCCAAACACTGTCGCGGCATCGGGCGGTGATGCGCCAGCAAACGCAACTGGGATTTGACTGGCCGGTAGAGGCCGTCATCGCGATGGGGCGTGCGCCCTGGACCTCGCGGTCGGAACCTCGACTTATCGCTCAGGTGATGGAAATGACCGGATGTACACCGCTGGCGGGCCGGCAATACGCCGCGCTTTCCGGCGGCGAGCAACAGCGAGTACAGTTAGCCCGTGCATTGGCGCAACTTTGGTGCGACGGCGCGCCTCGCGGCTGGTTATTCCTTGATGAACCGACCTCTGCGCTGGATCTTTACCACCAGCAGCATCTGTTGCGCTTGCTGAAGACGCTTACCGCTTCACAAGAGCTGCATGTGTGCATTGTGCTTCACGATCTGAATCTCGCCGCACTGTGGGCAGACAGAATAGTGTTGCTGCACAACGGCAGGCTGGTGTCGCAGGGAACGCCAGAGGCCGTGTTACAGGCCGATGACCTGAAGCGCTGGTATGGCGCGCAGGTACACGTTGGCCAGCATCCGGCCAACGGATCCCCGCAGGTGTTTCTGGCCCCTTAGCTTGAACAGCTCACCTCCAGCCGTTTGCCCCAGTCAGGTGGACGGCTGACATAGTCATCATCACGATCGACAAATGGGGTACGCAACGCTTCGTGTAACCGATGCAGCTCAGCGTAATCCCCCTGCTCTGCCTGATTAATCGCCCGTTGCGCCAACCAGTTACGTAATACCATCGCCGGATTAGCCGCCTTCATCTGCGTTTGTCTGACTACGTCGGCAATGTTGTCTTGCTGCAGGCGTGAGCGATACCGCGTGAACCAGTCGTCAAACGCTGCGCGGTCGATAAACTCATCGCGCAGCGGGGATTGCGCGCTGTGTTGCTCCGTCTGACTGAGCATGCGAAACGTTCGGGTATAGTCGCTTCTTTCCCGCGCCATCAGGTTAAACAGTTCACTAAGCAGTTCGTTATCGTTTTTTTGCTCGCTAAAGAAGCCAAGCTTTTGTCGCATCCGCTGACCGTAGCGAGTTAACAGCGCCAGTTGATAACTGTCCAGCGCATCATTAAGCGCCTCGACCGGGATAAATGGCGACAGAGTCTGCGCCAGACGTTGCAGGTTCCAAAGCGCCGCGGCCGGTTGATTATCGAAACTGTATCGCCCCTGGTTGTCTGAGTGGTTGCAGATAAAATCGGGCACGTAGTCATCAAGGAAACCGAATGGGCCGTAATCCATCGTCAGTCCCAGAATCGACATGTTGTCCGTGTTCATGACACCATGCGCAAATCCCACCGCCTGCCAGTCTGCGATTAACGTCGCAGTACGCGTGACAACATCGTTAAACCACAGCTGATACTTATCGGCTTCTTCCTGCCATTGCGGCCAATAATAGCGAATCGCAAAGTCAGCCAACTGGCGCACTTTTTCCGGCTCGCGGCGATAGTAAAAATGCTCAAAATGGCCAAAGCGCAGATGGCTTTGCGCCACGCGAATGAGCATCGCCCCTGATTCTACCGTTTCGCGATACACCGGCGTGTCGCTGGTAACAATCGACAATGCCCGCGTGGTCGGTATTCCCAGGTAATGCATCGCTTCGCTGGCCAGGCTTTCGCGAATTGTCGAGCGCAGTACGGCGCGACCATCCCCCATACGGGAATAAGGCGTAAGTCCGGCGCCTTTCAGGTGCCAGTCACACGTTGAGCCGTCAGCGAGCTGTTGTTCGCCCAACAGGATCCCGCGTCCATCGCCAAGCTGGCCCGCCCAGACGCCAAATTGATGTCCGCTATAAACTTGCGCTAAAGGCGACATCCCGGGAAGCAACGATTCACCGCCCCAAACACCGGCTCCGGTTGGAATATCAAATAGTGTCTCTGGAATAGCTAATTGCTCCGCCAGCGCATCGTTATGCCAGATCAGGCGCGCGTTTTTCAGGGGAGTGGGTGAAAGTGCTGTATAGGTTGCTGGTAATTCATCACGCCAGCGGGTGGTAAAAGACAGGGTCATAGGGCCTCCTGTCTCTAGTGTAGACGGTTAAAAGCCTGTTAAACACCAGCAAATATGAGGGTTATATCTTCACGAGCGAAATTATCTGCGCGGGAGGCACAGCAGGCCACAGCGCGCCCTGCATGGCGCTGAATCCCAGAGGCAGTACGCGCGCTAACATCTCGGGTGTATCAATACCGCTAATGATAATTGACTCACTGCTGGGAAATAGCTGTGCCAGGATAGCCCGCATAAATGGCTCAAACGAAATATGTGTAATCCTTTGTTGAACAAAGTTTTTATCGAGCACGACGCGTTTGAACAGCCCATCAAAAATTGCCCGGTTTGATATGCCGCCAGCACCATAGTTTGTCAGTACTAATGGAAATCGCGCCGCCAGTGCAGCCAGCGTTGGATTCGCTTTTCCATTATTTAACTCTGGATAGTTTTCATTAATAGCCAGTTCCAGAAATGACAATCGTTCAACTTGTGAAGCAAATTTAGCATCTGATAATAAAGTATTAGCAATTGCCGGCGTTAAATTAATCCAGGCAGAAACCTTTCGTTGAATAAAAAAATGTAGGCACGTTTCGATTAATTCAAGCTTTTCGGTAAATAAGCGACATTGCTCTTCGTCCGACATCCGAGGTAGGACCAGCTCGGTGGGTATACGCACATCCCCCTGCGCACTGGCAAAACTGGTAATGATATCTACGTATTCAAGATCGCCTTTTTCGTTTCTCGCAGGGAGAAAAGAGAACTCTGAATGGTAAAGAGTATCCATTGAAACAATCATCGTGCCAGCCCCTCTGCATAGGTGTTATCCGGCATCCTGTAGCAAAGGATGGAGAAATACGTTATTGCTGATGCAAGTAGAGGCCCTTTCATTTTTCCCTTTATAGCCAGTAAATCGAATCCCTTTTTTTTAGCTTATCCTGATTATAAGCGAATATCCAGCTTTGCACTTTTTAATATCTCGGAATAAATCATATTTTTAGCAAGATACGCTCTTAATGTTCAGGGGTATTGTCCGGCTGGCGGCAGAAATAAGAAGTTACTAACAAATGGAAATGTCGAGGCTGCTCAGCCGTAGGCAGCCTCGTGACTGATGAGGATTAAATACGTCGCGCCTGCCAAAAGTTTTTGCGCCAGTAAACGTTGTCCAGTGATGAGCGCATCACACCACGGCTGGTTGAGGCATGAATAAATTGATTATTGGTATCGTAAATTCCGACATGCAGACCGCTTTCCCCAGACCCGGTTTTAAAGAACACCAGATCGCCGGGCAGCAAATCATCTTTATCAATTTCGGTACCAATCTTTGATTGCGTGCGCGTATCACGCGGGAGTTGCAGATCGAATTTATCGCGCATTGTCATCAATACAAATCCAGAACAATCCACTCCGCTACGGCTCATGCCGCCATAACGATAGGGTGTGCCATGCCAGGTTTGTAGCTGGTCATTAAGCCCGGCGATAACGGCGATAGAATCCGACAAGCGGGCATTTGGCGCAGGAGCACGATGGCTGCTGCAGCCCGCCAAAAACAATGCTGTGATGAAAAGAAGCCAAAAGCGCATTCAGGACGAATCCTCTGAATTATATTTTTATGCCAATTTAGCGTGGAAATTATATGATTTTCAAGAACCCATTTAACTTAAGTGGTTGATATGAGCATTCTGTGGCCTTCAATATCCAAACGACGGAAGTTCACGCCATAAGCCGCAGCCAGATTGGCTGGCGTTAGTACCGTATCACGAGCACCACTGGCAAGCAGCTTCCCGCGTTTGAGGAGCCAGGCCTTGTGCGCATGACGTAAGGTATGATTAAGGTCATGGCTGCTCATTACAATCGCGATGCCCTGTAAACACAGCTGACCCAGCATCCGGTCCAGCGCATTTTGTTGCGCCACGTCCAGGCTGTTCATCGGCTCATCCAGCAGTAAAAGCTGGCCGAATGGATTCGCTTGTGGGCAAATCTGCAGGATAACCGCAGCCAGGCGCACGCGCTGCCACTCACCGCCGGAGAGCTGATTCACGCTGCGTCCCAGCTTATCCCCAAGCCCAAGCGCATCGGCGACTTCTTGTAACAAATCGGTGCGTGCTTTATCGGGTTGATGCAGCGTCAGAAAATGCCAGACCGGCATCGCAAACGGCGGGTTTTGCTGTTGCGCAAGATAAGCGCGATATTGCGCCAGCTTTGCTGCCGGCCATTCCTCCAATGACACATCACCAAAGGTGATGCTGCCCTTGCCGGTCGTCAGCCCCGCCATTCGCGCCAACAGCGTGCTCTTTCCTGCGCCGTTAGGTCCCACTAAATGCAAGATCTCCCCTGCTTTTATCTCACCAGAAAGCGGGCCGAGTCGGGTCGATTCTGCTACGTCCTGTAGCTGCATCAATCGAGACATTAGTTTGCCAGCGCCGTCTTGATGGATTGCACCAGAACAGGATCCTCAGGCGTCATATCGGGTGAAAATCGTTGCAGTACCTGACCATCCCGACCCACTAAAAACTTCTCGAAATTCCACAGAATATCGTCCGGGTAGAGCGGCGCCCGACCTTTACTCGCCATACGCTCATAGAATCCACTATCCGCAGGCGCGACGGCGGTTGGCGCGGCATCAATCAGTTTCTGATACAGCGGATGGCGTCCCTCGCCGTTGACCTCAATTTTGCTGAACATCGGGAAGGTAACGCCCCAGGTGGTACTGCAGTACGTTTTTATTTCCTCTTCACTGCCCGGCTCCTGGCCCAGAAACTGGTTGCAGGGGAACCCAAGAACGATAAAGCCCTGCTGATGCCAGGCTTTCTGCAGATTCTCCAGTTGCTCATATTGCGGCGTTAGCCCACATTTTGAAGCAACGTTGACGATTAACAGCACATTTCCGGCATACGGCTGTAGTGAGGTCACCTCGCCGTCGATGGTCGTCACGTCTGTATCGAGGATAGTGTTTTGCATAGCATCTCCAGAACAACAGGTGGATTTTAGTTTTTAATCATAGACCGAATCAACGCGTTCTAGCGCGCGGCTTTTAACAATAGCCAGATAAATACCGGTGCGCCCATGGTGGCTGTCACCACGCCAATTGGCAGCTCAGCCGAGGCCAGCACCAGACGCGCGACAACATCAGCCAACAGTAATACGATAGCGCCAGCCAACGCGCAGCCCGGCAGTAACACGCGATGATCGGTTAAGCCGCACAGCCGCAGAATATGTGGGATCACAAGCCCAATAAAGCCAATCGCTCCCGCTAGAGCCACGCTTACGCCAACCATCCAGCCTGTGGCGACCACCAGCAGGTTGCGCCAGAACCATAATGGCAATCCCAACTGACGTGCAGAAGTCTCCCCCAGCGCCAGCATATTCATCGGCTGCGACTGACAGCATATCCACACCAGCACCGGAATCAACGCCACCATGAGCCAGGCCTGATGCCAGTCAACGCCGCCAAAGCCCCCCATCATCCAGTACATTAGCTGTCGCAAATCAAAAGAAGTGGAGAAGTAGATGGCCCATGTCATCAGCGCGCTACAGATAATGCCCAGCGCCACCCCCGCCAACAGCAGACGGCTGGTAGACAAATGACGGCGGGCAAAACGGAGCAGAATAAGCGTGATAATCAGCGCCCCAGCGATGGCGCATAAACCCAACGCCCAGCCGGGGAGCTGACCCTGCCCCAGCAGCACCGCCGCAATGAGCCCGACTCCCGCGCCATTAGACACGCCCAGTAATCCAGGCTCTGCGAGCGGGTTTTCAAAGAGAGCTTGCATCACTGCGCCAGATAAGGCCAACGCAGCACCTACCAGCAAAACGGCGAGGGTACGGGGAAATCGGATTTGCCAGACGAACAGATCGCCGCGGGCGCTGAACCAGTCGCCGGGGGCGATCCACTGTTCTCCTGCGCATAAGCTAATCACGAGCATGACCAATAGCAACAGCGATAAAGTGCCTAACCAGTATCGGTCTCGCCGACGTTGTAATTGTGCAAAAGGTTGCATGTTTATACTTTTTTTATGGGTTATCTCATTAATTTTACGATGAAAGCAAAAAACATGGAAGGAAGCTCTACCGCAAATGAGGCAATGGCCCAAAACAACATGAACCTTAGTCTTTTGCATAATGCAATGCTGGCAGCAATACCAGGTAGTCGCTGTCATTATTAATATCGTTCCTGAGATTAAATAAATAACCACAACCGGACAAGATGTCCGGTTGCAGAAGTTTTGTGTGATTGTCTTCTCATCAATACGTAAATATATTGTGTAGTCTTCATATCATCATAACACCCTCAGGAATTATCTTATGGATATAATTCTTTCGCTTATTGCTGGTGCAATTATTGGTTTCATATTTACATTAATAAAACTCCCCATTCCAGCCCCTACTGTCTGGCCTGGTGTATTTGGTATCATCGGTGTACTTAGTGGTAATCAGATCTTTAACTATTTATTCAACAAATAAATTCATTCACCAAAAAAAATTAACGCATAGACAAAATAAAATTATTACATGGACCTCTCATCACATTCATGAAAAGTGAGGATTAGATGCCCTGTCGTTACAAAAAACAGCGTCTTCGCTATATTTTAACACTACTCAAAAAACAAGGAAGTGTAAAAATATCATCTCTTGTTAAGGTACTTGATGTTACGGAAAGAACACTCCGCCGCGACATCAATGACCTCGTAAAAACAGGACATGTCCGCTCATGCTATGGAGGTGCTGTATATAATCACGACAATGCATTCCCATTATATGAGAACAACTCTCTTTATTTGCACCAAAACATCATCATTAACCAATCAAAGATCGAACGAGAAATATCAATGAACGAAAACAATGGGAAAGTTTACATCCTGGGTTCATTTAATACCGACTTAGTCTATCGGCTTCACCGCTTTCCTATTTCAGGGGAAACCACGCGCGCGCTTTTTTCCTGTTGTTTACCCGGAGGAAAAGGCAGCAACCAGGCGATATCATCCGCACAAGCCAATGCTCGCACTTATTTTACAGTCAAATTAGGTGAAGATGAGTTTTCAACTAAAGCCCAGCATTTTTTAAATGGCGTAGGATTAGAAAAGCTAACCATCTTTACCAAAAATGATGCACCAACCGGCAGTGCCGTAGTGATGATATCCGAAGAGGCTGGCGATAATGTAATCGTTATTAATCCAGGGGCTAATCAGGAAATAACAAGTGAAGAAATTATATCCTGTTATGACGAGATTGGCACCGCCAATGTTTTTTTGACGCAGATGGAAAACAATCCTGACGCTACAGCTCAAGCTATTAAGTTCGCACATGCCGCAGGAGTGATGACAATCCTGAATCCAGCGCCATGGCGCAAGGAGGTGACAGACCTTCTCCGCTGGACACACATCCTGACCCCAAACCTCACAGAAGCAGAGGCGATTATTGGCAAGGCTATTCGTACGCCAGACGATATTCGTCTGGCCGCCGAAACCATGCACCAAATGGGACCACAATATATTCTAATTACGTTAGGCAAAGATGGGTGCTGGTTATTTGATGGTTCTACTCACCAACAGTTCCCGGCATATCCCGCCGTTAATATTGATACATCCGGCGCCGGTGATGCATTTAATGGTGCACTCGCGGCACGACTTGCCTGTGGAGAAAATATTGCCAGCGCAATTCATTACGCCTGTGTATTTGCAGCACTGGCCGTAGAGCGTGAAGGTGCAGCCAATATGCCATCCCATGAACTCGTATTAAAACGATTAGCTTGTACTAAATACTGATATTTACCTACCACCAAAATAGGGATATAAAATGAAAACAATCGCCTTCGGGGCTTTATTATCGTGCGTAGCTTTTTCCTCATTAGCTGAACAACAATACGGCTGGGGAAATATACATTTTGACTATCAATCTTGGGATGCCGGTGTTAAAGACCTCGAATATGAACAAGCCTTAATTGGTATTGAGGGAGGTATTGGTTTTGATTGGGGTGAAATGTACGGTTTTTATGATTTTGAAAATATTCTAGACGACGAGGGAAATCAGGGGCAGACTGCGAATGGTGAAATTCATACCTACCTCTGGAAAACGGGTGCCAGCCTATTTACAAAAGTCTATAATTCGCAAAGCCCTAATTTTAAAGAGACGAATCAATTTATTGGGCTTGGCTATACCGACCTGAAAGGTGATGGATGGTGGTTTAAACCCTGGATTGCTCGACAGTACATTACCGCGCACAGTAATTTTGGCCCAGCTTATGATATTAATGGACTCAATGGTTTCTCAATCGGATGGAACGCTGGCTATGCTTTCAATCTTCTCAACCAGGACTTCTTACTGTCCAATTGGAATGAAATAGAACTTGACCGTAATGATGACTATACCGCAAACAATCATGGTAGCAATGGTTTAAACGGCGGCCTGAATATTACCTGGAAAATCATGCCTCATATATCCACCACATTAATGTATCGGTACTTTTATAACAAACTTGGTGCGGATGGATATGGCGATATTCTCATTTATCGACTGGCCTACGACTTCTAACTTAAGGAGCATTAACGATGTTAAGTATCCACTGGCCTGAATTAACTTCAGCGCAGCGTATTGCCTTAATTACGCCACCTAAGTATGGCAAAGTGCCTATCGTTATTGACAGCGATACCTACAATGAAATTGACGATCAGATGGCCATTGCCTGGGCATTCTTGCACCCAGAGCGCCTCGATCTGCAAGCTGTTTACGCCGCTCCGTTTACCAACCACTATTTTGGTAAAGAGGGCTCGCACACATATGTTGACGATCCCGCAGTAGGCATGCAACTGAGCGTCGATGAGATCTATCGCGTATTTAACAAACTCCCCCGCCGCGAAAACATACCGCAAATATTCCAGGGTTCAACACGCTATCTGAAAGATAGCAATCAGCCGGAGATGTCAGCAGCAGTACAGGATTTGATTAACCGGGCAAGAACGGCTGAGCAAACATTACATGTACTCGCAATCGCCGCGCCGACCAATATCGCTAACGCACTGCTCCTCGCGCCGGACATCGTCACAAAGATTCATGTCATCTGGCTTGGGGGTAACAGTTATGCCTGGAAAGATAATCATGAATTCAACCTGATGCAGGACATTGCGGCGAGTCGGGTACTTTTTGATAGCGGCGTAGCGCTCACCCAAATCCCCTGCTTTGGCGTGGCTAACACTATGGCCTCATCGGTCCCAGAGATGCAGCACTATTTTGCAGAGACCAGCCGCATTGGTAGCTACTTTGCTGAAATTGCCCCGCGATGCCCCTGGATTGGTTTTGCATCCCGCAAAGTCATTTGGGATATCACTACGGTTGGCTATGTCCTGAATCCTGACTGGTTCACCTGTGAATACCGTACATCCCCTTTGATCAATGACAATCTGAGCTGGAGTTTTGATAACCGCCGTCACGTCATTCAGGTCGCAAAATTTATTGAGCGGGATGCTCTCTTTAAAGATCTTTTCCGTAGCATCATTGATGCCGATGAGGGATAAACCATGCAGATACTCATCGTCATACTTGGCATTGTTGTCCTGTTACTCGTTGCCTGGCTATGTTCAGAAAATCGCAAAGCTATCCGGTTTCGCACCGTTGGCGGCGCCTTTGCAATCCAGGCTCTTTTTGCTGCATTTATCCTGTATGTCCCCTTAGGGGAAAAAATCTTACTCGCCATATCAAACAGTCTGTCAGGCATGCTGAACTATTCGTCGGAAGGGATTAACTTTCTCTTCGGTAATCTCGGACAGTTCAAAATGGGGTTTGTATTTGCCGTGCATGTTCTGCCGATTATCATTTTTATGTCGGCATTGTTCTCCGTGCTGTACTACCTGGGCATCATGCAGTGGATTATCCGTCTCATCGGTACGGGTATCCATAAACTGCTGCGCACCAGCCCGGCAGAATCCATGGCTGCAACGGCCAATATTTTTGCGGGCAATACTGACGTCTTCGTCCTGATGAAGCCTTATGCGCCACGCATGACGCGCTCAGAACTGTTTGCCCTCATGACAGGTGGTGTGGCCTCTATCGCAGGCTCAGTGCTGGTTGGCTATGCCAGTATGGGGATCGAAATTCGCTATCTGGTAGCCGCCTCTTTTATGTCAGCACCAGGCGGTCTGTTAATGGCGAAAATGCTGTTTCCAGAAACGGAACCCGAAAACACTGCCGACGTGACGGGCGATATGCTTGGTCAAGATGAACAGCCTATCAACATCGTTGAAGCGGCGACAAATGGCGCGACTATCGGGCTGAAGCTCGCCGCTAACGTGGGGGCAATGCTTCTGGCACTGATTGCATTAATTGCTATGGTGAACGGCTTGTTGGGCTGGTTTTGTAGCTTTTTCGGCTATGGTAACGTCACGCTACAATTTATCTTCAGTTACCTCTTTGCTCCGGTTGCCTGGCTGTTGGGCATTCCCACTAACGAAGTCTTGCAAATTGGCAGCCTGTTAGGTCAAAAATTGGTGCTGAATGAGTTCGTCGCGTATACCAGCTTTATTCCAATGAAAGACCAACTGTCGGAATATTCGCAGATAATAACGATCATGGCGCTGGCTGGGTTTGCCAATTTGTCCTCTCCTGCCGCATTGATTGGCGTACTGGGGGGGATTGTGCCGGGGAAAAAAAGTTTCATTGCTAAAATGGGGCTTAAAGTGATCCTGGCGGGCACGTTGTCTAACCTACTGAGCGCAGCACTGACCGGGCTGTTTTTCCTTCTGGCCCACTAAGAAAAAAGGCCGCATTCGCGGCCTTTTTAGTTAGTTCAGATTACTCTTCTTTCGGCGTTGCGTTTTCAACCCGGCTTTTTAACTTCTGTCCGGGTCTGAAGGTCACCACGCGCCGTGCTGTAATGGGAATATCTTCGCCCGTTTTCGGATTACGGCCCGGACGTTGATTCTTATCACGCAGATCGAAGTTACCAAAACCAGAGAGTTTTACCTGCTCACCATTTTCCAGAGCACGACGGATCTCTTCGAAAAACAGCTCGACCAGTTCTTTGGCATCCCGCTTGCTAAGCCCAAGCTTATCAAACAGATATTCTGACATTTCAGCTTTTGTAAGCGCCATAGGTTCAATCCCTCAATGATGCCTGGAATCGCTCTTTTAATGCCTCTACACATTTGGCGACGGTAGCGGCAATCTCCTCTTCTTCAAGTGTACGGCTGGTATCCTGAAGGATCAGGCTGATAGCGAGGCTCTTATAACCCTCCGCAACACCCTTACCGCGGTACACGTCAAACAAGTTTACGCCAACTACCTGATTTACGCCAACTTTCTTACATTCGGATAAAATATCCGCAGCGGGAACGTTTTCTGCCACAACGACTGCGATGTCGCGACGGTTCGCCGGGAAGCGAGAAACTTCACGCGCCTGAGGCACCACGCGGTCTGCGAGCTTGTTCCACTCCAGTTCAAACACCAGAGTGCGACCGTTCAGATCCAGTTTACGTTCAAGTTCAGGATGAACAACCCCAATGAAACCAATGCGTTCACCTTTCAGATAAATCGCCGCAGACTGCCCCGGATGCAGTGCTGGATTCGCTTCAGCTTTGAATTGAATATCCGCCAGCTTGCCGGTCAGGTCGAGAACCGCTTCCAGATCGCCTTTCAGATCATAGAAATCAACAGTCTCTTTTGCCAGATTCCAGTGTTCATCATGACGGTTACCGCAGATCGCGCCCGCCAGCATCAGATCCTGACGGATCCCGAGATTGGCCTGCGTGTCCGGTACGAAACGTAAACCCGTTTCGAAAATACGCACGCGGTTTTGCTGACGATTCTGGTTGTACACTACCGTAGACAGCAAGCCGGTCCACAGGGATAAACGCATTGCCGACATATCAATCGAGATTGGGCTTGGCAGCAACAGCGCTTCTTCACCCGGGTGCAGCAGCGCCTGGACTTTCGGGTCGACAAAGCTGTAGGTAATAACTTCCTGGTAGCCTTTGTCATTCAGCATGGTTTTTACGCGTTTCAGCGACAAATCCGCTTCACGATGCGTACCCATGATAAGACCCGCCTGAATTGGCGTATTCGGGATATTGTCATAACCGTATACGCGGGCGACTTCTTCGACCAGGTCTTCTTCGATCTCCATATCGAAACGCCAGCTCGGTGCTACCGCTTTCCACTCATCTTGCCCTTCCGTGACATCACAACCCAGACGGCGCAGAATATCGCTCACCTGCTCATCTGCAATATGGTGTCCGATCAGACGCTCCAGTTTGCTACGGCGAAGCGTAATGGTTGCGCGTTTTGGCAGCGAGGCTTCGTTCGTCACGTCAATGATTGGACCCGCTTCGCCGCCGCAGATATCAATCAGCAAGCGCGTAGCACGTTCCATGGCTTTATGTTGCAGCGCCGGATCGACACCACGCTCATAGCGGTGAGAGGCATCGGTGTGCAGACCGTGACGACGCGCGCGACCGGTAATAGACAGCGGGCTGAAGAACGCGCATTCCAGCAGGACGTTTTGCGTTTCATCATTCACACCGGAGTGCTCGCCACCAAAGATGCCGCCCATTGCCAGCGCTTTGTTATGGTCCGCAATCACCAGCGTATCCGCATTCAGCTTCGCTTCACTGCCGTCCAGCAATACCAGGGTTTCACCTTCTTTTGCCATGCGGACAACAATCCCGCCTTCAATGCGGTCTTTGTCGAATGCGTGCATCGGCTGGCCCAATTCGAGCAGCACATAGTTAGTCACGTCAACCACGGCATCGATCGAGCGGATGCCGCAACGACGCAGTTTTTCTTTCATCCACAGCGGGGTTGGCGCTTTAACGTTAATGCCTTTCACCACGCGGCCCAGATAGCGTGGGCAGGCTTCCACCGCGTCGACCTGAATCGGCAGGACGTCGCTAATGGTTGCGGCTACTGGCGCTATTTCCGGCTCAACCAGAGGGGCTTTGTTCAATACAGCTACGTCACGTGCCACACCGATAATGCCTAAGCAGTCGGCGCGGTTCGGAGTGACGCTGATTTCGATAGTATTATCGTCAAGCTTCAGGTATTCACGGATATCGGTACCAATTGGTGCATCGACAGGCAGTTCGATAATACCGTTGTGATCGTCGGAAATGCCCAGCTCGGAGAACGAGCACAGCATGCCTTCAGACGGCTCACCGCGCAGTTTTGCGGCTTTGATTTTGAAATCGCCCGGCAGAACGGCACCAACGGTTGCTACAGCCACTTTCAGCCCTTGACGGCAGTTTGGCGCACCGCAGACGATATCCAGCAGGCGGTCGCCGCCGACATTCACCTTGGTGACGCGCAGTTTGTCAGCGTTCGGATGCTGAGCGCACTCAACCACTTCGCCCACCACAACGCCGTTGAACGCGCCAGAAACAGGATCCACACCGTCAACTTCCAGACCCGCCATCGTGATTTGGTTTGACAACGCATCGCTATCAATCGCCGGGTTTACCCATTCGCGTAACCACAGTTCACTGAATTTCATTGTTTTATCCTGCCTTTATTTAAACTGTTTGAGGAAACGCAGATCGTTTTCGAAGAAAGAACGCAGATCGGTTACGCCGTAACGCAGCATGGTCAGACGCTCCATACCCATACCGAATGCAAAGCCAGAGTAGATTTCCGGATCGATACCGACGTTACGCAGCACGTTAGGGTGAACCATTCCGCAACCCAATACTTCCAGCCATTTGCCATTTTTACCCATCACATCGACTTCCGCAGAAGGTTCGGTGAACGGGAAGTAGGAAGGACGGAAACGAACCTGCAGGTCTTCTTCAAAGAAGTTGCGCAGGAAATCGTGCAGCGTGCCTTTCAGGTTGGTGAAGTTGATGTTGGTATCAACAATCAGCCCTTCCATCTGATGGAACATTGGGGTGTGCGTCTGATCGTAGTCGTTACGATATACGCGGCCCGGAGCGATAATACGGATCGGCGGCTGTTTTTCTTTCATGGTGCGGATCTGCACGCCGGAAGTCTGCGTGCGCAGCAGACGCGTCGCATCAAACCAGAAAGTGTCGTGGTCAGCGCGCGCCGGGTGATGGCCAGGAATGTTCAGCGCATCGAAGTTATGATAGTCATCTTCGATTTCCGGACCGGTCGCCACGGTAAAGCCCAGCTCACCAAAGAAACTTTCAATGCGATCGATAGTCCGCGTTACCGGATGCAAACCGCCGTTCTCGATACGACGCCCAGGCAAGGAGATATCGATCGTTTCTTCAGCCAGACGAGCATTCAGCGCGGCATTTTCTAATTCGGCTTTACGCGCGTTCAGCGCTTGCTGAACCTGCTCTTTGGCTTCGTTTATCACCGCACCTGCTGCCGGGCGCTCTTCTGCCGGCAGTTCACGCAGGGTAGTCATCTGAAGGGTCAGGTGCCCTTTCTTGCCCAAATATTCGACGCGGACATTGTCTAACGCGGCAACATCTGAAGCCTGGTTAATGGCGGCCGTTGCACTGGCAACCAGCTCTGCGAGATGTGACATGGTTTTCCTCGTTATGTTGCGATATTCACTAGTCGCTCGTATATACACAAAATCATTCTGGCTGAGTCAAGGCAGCAGTAAAGCGCTAATCCTCAGGAGCGTACACAAGTACGAGACTGGGGGAAGCGACTGCAGCCAATGCAGAGGCAGCCTGAAGGATAACGTGTATAAAAAAAGCCTCCACCAGGGAGGCTTTTAGGCGCTGTTTTCCGTTTCTTCTTTCACGCGCAAGCCTCCTGAGTTCAGGTGCTAAAGTAAAAGAAGAAGCGGAAAATAGCAGCATTCATGCTTGCGTTACCTTGTGTGGTAAAAACCGGACAACCTTTATTGAAAAGGCTTACGGATAAATTGTCAACCAATTGATTGCACTACAAATAAAAGAGAGGGAGCCAGGCTCCCTCTTTTCACCGGCTTATGCCAGAGCTGCTTTCGCTTTTTCGACCAGAGCGGTGAACGCTACTTTGTCGAATACTGCGATGTCAGCCAGGATCTTACGGTCGATTTCAACAGAGGCTTTTTTCAGGCCGTTGATGAATTTGCTGTAAGAAATACCGTTCTGACGTGCTGCTGCGTTGATACGCGCAATCCACAGTTGACGGAACTGACGCTTTTTCTGACGACGGTCACGATAAGCGTACTGACCAGCTTTGATAACAGCCTGGAAGGCAACGCGGTATACGCGAGAACGCGCACCGTAGTAGCCTTTAGCTTGTTTCAAAATTTTCTTGTGACGTGCACGGGCAACTACACCACGTTTTACGCGAGCCATATGTGCTCTCCTGTATCTATATTCTTAGTAAAAAAATTAATTAAACGTTAACGGCTTATGCGTACGGCAGGCACGCGATAACCAGACCCAGATCGCCTTTAGAAACGAGGCCTTTTGGACGCAGGTGACGTTTACGCTTAGTAGATTTTTTGGTCAGAATATGACGCAGGTTTGCGTGCTTACGCTTAAATCCACCACCACCGGTTTTTTTGAAGCGCTTAGCAGCACCGCGTACGGTCTTAATTTTTGGCATTTTAATAACTTCCACTTCGCATTGTTAATAAACGAAACGTAGGCGAACAACGGCTGTGGAACCCGCAGGCTCCACAGACATTGCTACTTGAAGGCCTTACTGTTTCTTCTTAGGAGCGAGCACCATGATCATCTGGCGGCCTTCGATCTTCGTAGGGAAGGATTCGACTACTGCCAGTTCACTCAGATCGTCACGGACGCGGTTGAGCACTTCCATACCGATCTGTTGGTGGGCCATCTCACGACCGCGAAAACGCAGCGTGATCTTAGCCTTATCGCCATCTTCCAGAAAGCGTACCAGGCTGCGGAGTTTTACCTGGTAATCGCCATCGTCGGTGCCAGGACGGAATTTAATTTCCTTAACCTGGATAACTTTTTGCTTTTTCTTCTGTTCCTTAGAAGACTTACTCTTTTCATAAAGGAACTTGCCGTAGTCCATAATACGACAAACTGGCGGTTCGGCGTTAGGGCTGATTTCAACTAAATCTACTCCAGCTTCTTCAGCTTTTTCGATCGCTTCTCTCAGACTCACAATACCCAAAGCTTCGCCTTCCAGACCTGTTAAGCGAACTTCCAGGGCGCGAATCTCGCCATTGATACGATTCGGACGTGACGTTTGAACTCGTTTTCCGCCTTTAATACCTTATTCCTCCAGTTGTTGAAGACTGCGGCTGCGAATCTCTTGTTGCAGCTTCTCAATCACTTCATTTACGTCCAGGCTGCCCAAGTCTTTGCCACGACGGGTGCGCACGGCAACTTTGCCTGCTTCTACCTCTTTGTCGCCACAGACCAACATATAAGGGACACGACGTAAAGTGTGCTCGCGGATTTTAAAGCCAATCTTCTCATTTCTCAAGTCTGCTTTTACACGAATACCCGCATTTTGTAGTTTCTGCGTTAATTCGTTGACGTATTCAGACTGTGAATCGGTGATGTTCATGACGACAACCTGAACTGGCGCAAGCCAGGTCGGGAAGAAGCCAGCGAACTCTTCGGTCAGGATACCGATGAAACGTTCCATCGACCCAAGAATTGCGCGGTGAATCATAACCGGCACCTGACGCTCGTTGTTTTCGCCAACATAAGAGGCGCTTAAACGGGACGGCAGAGAGAAGTCCAGCTGTACAGTACCGCACTGCCATGCACGATCGAGGCAGTCATACAGGGTAAATTCAATTTTCGGACCGTAGAATGCGCCCTCACCCAGTTGGTACTCAAACGGGATGTTGTTTTCTTCCAGCGCAACGGCCAGGTCAGCTTCAGCACGGTCCCACATTTCATCGCTACCGATACGTTTTTCGGGGCGAGTGGACAGTTTGACGACGATTTTCTCGAAGCCAAAGGTGCTATACATATCGTAGACCATACGAATGCAAGCGTTAACTTCATCACGGATCTGCTCTTCTGTACAGAAGATATGTGCATCATCCTGAGTGAAGCCACGAACACGCATCAGGCCATGCAGCGCGCCTGACGGCTCATTACGGTGGCAGCTACCAAACTCGGCCATACGCAACGGCAGATCACGATAGGATTTCAGACCCTGATTGAAGATCTGCACGTGACCCGGGCAGTTCATGGGTTTAATACAGTATTCACGGTTCTCAGAGGAGGTCGTGAACATCGCATCTTTGTAGTTATCCCAGTGACCTGTTTTTTCCCACAGCACGCGGTCCATCATGAACGGACCTTTAACTTCCTGATACTGGTATTCTTTCAGTTTTGAGCGAACAAAGACTTCCAGTTCACGGAAGATTGTCCAGCCATCATTGTGCCAGAACACCATACCCGGCGCTTCTTCCTGCATATGATACAGGTCAAGCTGCTTACCGATTTTACGGTGGTCGCGTTTGGCCGCTTCTTCCAGACGTTGCAGGTAGGCATTCAGGGCTTTTTTATCGGCCCATGCAGTACCATAAATACGCTGCAGCATCTTGTTATTGCTGTCGCCACGCCAGTATGCCCCAGCGGTCTTCATCAGTTTGAAGTGATGACAGAAACGCATGTTCGGCACGTGCGGGCCACGGCACATATCGACATATTCTTCATGATGGTACAAGCCAGGCTTGTCATCATGGGCAATGTTTTCATCAAGAATGGAGACTTTATAGGTCTCGCCACGCTTCACGAAGGTTTCACGCGCTTCGTACCAGCTGACTTTCTTCTTAATGACATCGTAGTTTTTCTCAGCGAGCTCGTGCATCCGCTTCTCGAGCGCGTCGACATCTTCCTGGGTTAGCGTACGGTCAAGATCGATATCGTAGTAAAAACCGTTATCAACAACCGGTCCGATCGCCATTTTGGTGTGCGGCCAGAGTTGTTTGATCGCGTGCCCTAACAGGTGCGCACAGGAGTGACGAATGATCTCCAGACCTTCTTCATCCTTCGCGGTGATGATGGAGAGCTTCGCATCATGCTCAATCAGATCGGAAGCATCTACCAGCTCACCGTCAACACGGCCAGCAATAGTGGCTTTCGCCAGACCTGGACCGATGTCCAGCGCAACATCCATGGGGCTTACAGCGTGGTCGTAATGGCGTTGGCTGCCATCAGGAAGAGTAATAACAGGCATGTTATATCCTTATTTGCAGTGGTGACCCACACGTAAGATCACATACAAAGATTCAATATTTAAAATCATCAAAAAGGTGTGGGCTGATTCCCGCTTCACTCTGCGAAATATGTCACTGGTCGCCTTAATGGCTACACTGGACCTACACCCGCTTTTTGATAACACCGTTTGACAGTGTACACGGCATTACGAGCCGATCAAAGCAACAATCAACGCGCACTCTATGATGTAAATCAATTCACTGACACCCTGACGTTTTTGTTACACTTGTATAAAGTCATCTAACCTGAGCAGGAAAAGGACAATGCCAACAAATCGCTTTGCGAAGAAACACTGGAAGATGGTTGTGATACTGCTCGTTATTTGTGCGGCAATGCTGATGCTACGTTGGGCTGCGATGATCTGGGGTTAAAATACTGGTACACGCAGTTCCGGTTCCGTTGTATTTATCAATTAAATCGAATTCGTCTGAAAATAGCGCGTTATTGATAAGTATTAAAAATAAAACACAGATTTAATATTAAATAAATTTAACGTTAATTGAGAAAAGCCGGGCCAATTATTTGACCCGGCTTGTCATTACATACGATAGCCGAGTGACACAGTAGTACGACGATCGGTATGCTCCGGCGCTGTTGCCGGTGGTTCAGAGTTCCAGGTAACGTTGTAAGCCACCTTTAACCCAAAGTGTTCGTTGATAGCAACGTTCAAGGCCGTTTCAGAATTGAGCGTTGTATCGTCAGCACCAAATACCGACACACCTTGCGTAAACTTAGTATTGTCCGTCATCTGCCACGCATAGGCCCCGGACGCATAGCCCAGCGGCTGTGTTTCGGTGGTGCCATCCGTGTGCTCGTCATAGCGCACACCAGGACCGAATTCAAAACGGAAGCTGTGCACTGGTCCGTTTAGGAACTGACGACCATAACCTGCGGTCAGCACGTCACGCTCGCGATAGCCGTTGTAACGGTCGGTCAGCCAGCTTGCCTGACCAAAGAGATAATCATAGTCGGTCATGTTGTAACGACTACGGCCACCTACGGCATATTTCTCTGATGAACGCTCATCATTTGAGGAGGTATTGCTGGCATTTCCCCACAAAGACCACGCCGTAGTTTGACCGTACCAGGTCATGGTGGTGTCTGCAGTTAAAGAAGAACTTTTTGTGTTGCCTGACTGGGCGAGATATCCCGCGTTCAGGTTACCTTCAAAGGGTTTTTTCGCGCTGGAAGGGTCATCCATGACAGTAAAAACGGAATCATCGGCGGCAGCCTGCATTGACGCAAGCAGGCCACCCGTCAGCAGTAACGCTGCGGGCACTGTCTTCAAAAGCTTCATTTATTAAGAGTCCGTACAACAAAAAAAGAGACCATAACGGTCTCGGAAACTTTCATATGGATCAATGACAAAAGACCCTTGAAAGGTAACAAATTATAAAAAGACTCGAATAACATAGCAATAAATTCTTATTTCATTTTTTGAATAAGAGCGTTCCTAAACCGTTTTTTTATTTATATATCTTTAACGCGAATATTTTAAATAAAGATATGAAAAATCATGTTGTTAATTACTTCACTTTCGGGGGGTTAAGTGCCAGACTGAGGACAGCCTAACAGGAGGTAAAGATGGTACGTATCTATACGTTAACACTTGCGCCCTCTCTCGATAGCGCAACAATCACGCCGCAAATCTACTCGGAAGGTAAGCTTCGCTGTACCTCGCCGGTTTTTGAACCCGGCGGCGGCGGTATCAACGTCGCTCGCGCGATTGCCCATCTTGGCGGCACCGCTACGGCCATCTTCCCTGCGGGTGGCGCCACCGGAGAGCATCTTGTTGCTTTGCTCGCCGACGAAAATGTTCCCGTATCCACCGTCGAAGCTAAAGACTGGACCCGACAAAATCTCCATGTGCACGTTGAGTCCAGCGGCGAACAGTATCGCTTCGTCATGCCAGGCGCTGCGCTCACCGATGATGAGTTCTACCAACTTCAGGATCAGGTGCTGGAAATTGAGTCTGGCGCACTGCTGGTTATTAGCGGCAGTTTGCCGCCTGGCGTACAGCTTGAGAAGCTGACCCGGCTCATTACCACAGCACAAAAACAAGGGATTCGCTGTATCGTCGATAGTTCTGGCGAAGCGCTGGCGGCAGCATTAACCATCGGCAATATCGAACTGGTCAAACCCAACCTTAAAGAACTGAGCGCGCTGGTGAATCGCGAACTCACGCAGCCCGATGATGTGCGCAACGCCGCGCAGGAAATCGTGCAAAGCGGAAAAGCGCATCGCGTAGTAGTCTCGCTTGGACCACAAGGAGCGCTGGGCGTTGATCGTGAAACCTGTGTCCAGGTGGTTCCGCCACCGGTGAAGAGTCAAAGTACCGTAGGCGCGGGCGACAGTATGGTCGGGGCCATGACGCTTAAACTGGCGGAGAGCGCACCTTTTGCAGATATTGTTCGTTACGGTGTCGCCGCAGGTAGCGCCGCCACCCTGAATCAGGGTACGCGTCTGTGCGCTTTAGAGGATACGCAAAAAATATACGCGTATCTGGCTCAGTAATAACGGCTTCCTCTTGTTTAGCTACAAGGGGATTTCCCCGTAAAACTGTCGGCATAGGTGTTATACGTCTATGATGAAAAATCACGTGATTACAAAGCAGTGAATCATGTGCGACCAGGCGTCTTCACAACTATGCGAGGTGAAGAAGAACGACACACATTAAGTGCCTTTCCAGCGATGACGCGTCCGTGGTGTGCGTCAGTTCGTGTTTTTTAACCGCATTCTTGCGCTAACCTTATGATCTGGCAGACAACATGGGGAGAGACATCATGTGGCAGGCTATCAGTCGTCTTTTAAGCGAGCAATTAGGTGAAGGCGAAATCGAACTGCGTAACGAACTGCCCGGCGGAGAGATCCACGCCGCATGGCATTTACGCTATGCGGGGCGCGATTTTTTCGTTAAATGCGATGAAAGAGAGCTGTTAACCGGCTTTACGGCGGAAGCCGATCAGCTGGAGCTACTTTCTCGCAGTCAAACCGTGTCTGTACCGAAAGTCTGGGCGGTAGGCGCAGACAGAGATTACAGCTTTCTGGTGATGGATTTCCTCCCTCCCCGTCCGCTTGATGCGCACAACGCGTTTATCCTCGGCCAACAGTTGGCGCATTTGCATGAATGGAGCGATCAGCCGCAGTTTGGGCTCGACTTCGATAATGCGCTCTCTACCACGCCGCAGCCCAACACCTGGCAACGTCGCTGGTCAACCTTTTTTGCCGAGCAGCGTATTGGCTGGCAGCTGGAACTCGCCGCTGAAAAAGGCATTGCGTTTGGCAATATCGACGCCATCGTCGAGCATGTTCAGCAGCGTCTCTCTTCTCATCAGCCGCAGCCGTCTCTTCTGCATGGTGATTTGTGGTCCGGGAACTGCGCTCTCGGCCCGAACGGCCCGTACATCTTTGACCCTGCCTGCTACTGGGGGGACAGAGAGTGTGACCTGGCAATGCTGCCGTTACATACCGATCAGCCGCCGCAACTCTATGACGGTTATCAGTCTGTTTCTCCGCTACCATTGGATTTTCTCGACAGACAGCCTGTCTACCAGCTCTATACGCTGCTGAACAGGGCTATTCTGTTCGGGGGACAGCATCTGGTCGTGGCGCAGAAAGCGCTGGACAGGTTACTGGCGGCTTAGCAAAGTCGCACGTTGCTTATCTGGCCTGGCGTTTCGCAACGCGTCAGGCCTGATAGTGCAGCAGTTACAAAAAGCCCAGTAATGAAAAGAAGAAATAGCCAATCACGATAACGATCACCGGCAAAATATAGAGCGGGAAAATTTGTAAAAAGATCGTATGGTGCGGTACCACAATACGCGACTCAAGTTGCTCGCGTGATAACCCTTCACTGCCCTTTGCCTGTTCCAGAATCAACTGATCCTCAACGCCCTCGCGTAAATAACGCGCCTGACGGCTCATTCTGGCGCCTGAATCCTGCAATGCCAGACCGATAAAAATCAGAATGAAAATCAGCCAAAAAACGAGATTCAGTCCACTTTGAAAATCGGGCGTCGGCGAGTTATACCAAAACACGTTAAGAAAAGGTGTGTTCACACGCATCATGTCGATCATCACGTGTGCAAAATCGAGCATGACCGCGTTAATCCCTTCCTGCTTTTCGCTGTGCGCATACATAAACTTCAGTACTGAAACCAGGGTTGAAATCAGCGCGGGAATGAAAATCACCCATCCCACCAGCCTTTTCAAGATAGCAATGCGTCCAGCTTGTTGATACGTCATGAGTTCCCCTTGATTAAGACGTGTCATTTTGGCCTAAGTTTACCCGTTGATTATCGTTTTCGCCTGATCTTTAAAGGCGGTATACTGCTGAATTAGCCATAATGAACGCTCAGAGCCCGTCCAGGCTGGCTCTTAATCCCTTTTATCACCCGTAAAGGAGAGGTTGTGATGTCAACCCCGCGTCAAATTCTTGCTGCAATTTTCGATATGGATGGGTTACTGGTCGATTCTGAACCGCTTTGGGATCAAGCCGAACTGGATGTGATAGCAAGTTTAGGCGTTGATATCTCCCGCCGCCATGAACTTCCCGATACACTTGGCTTACGCATCGACATGGTGGTTGATTTGTGGTTTGCACAGCAACCGTGGAACGGTCCCTCACGTCAGGAAGTAACCGAGCGCATCATTACCCGGGCAATTGCGTTAGTTGAAGAAACAAAACCACTGCTGCCGGGCGTGCGTGAGGCCGTGGCATTGTGTAAATCTCAGGGGTTGAAAGTAGGACTGGCATCCGCCTCGCCGCTGCATATGCTGGAAAAAGTGCTAACCATGTTTGATCTGCGCAGCAGCTTCGATGCACTGGCTTCTGCGGAAAAACTGCCCTACAGCAAACCGCACCCGCAGGTTTATCTCGATTGCGCGGCGAAACTGGGCATTGACCCTATAAACTGCGTAGCACTGGAAGACTCGGTGAACGGCATGATTGCTTCGAAAGCCGCCCGTATGCGTTCCATCGTAGTACCTGCGCATGAAAATCAGGACGATCCTCGCTTCGTTCTTGCCGACGTCAAACTGGCCTCGCTCACCGAACTCACTGCCGCTCACCTGCGCGGCTAATCCTGCGACGGGCAATGATCGCATTGCCCGCCTGCCGGACGCTGGGGCACGCCTGATGATCTGAAAGGCCCGGTCGTGTTCCTCGCAAGTGCTGCCTCGGACTATATACATGGCTATACGCTGGTCGTGGATGGCGGTTGTCTGGCGCGGTAAAGGCGCACTTGTGACAAAGGGTTACAACGTCACCTCTTCCGCCTACTGTATAAAACCCCTATACTGTATGAATCGACAGTTTATTGGGTTTTATCATGACGGCGGAAGGTCACCTTCTTTTTTCTATTGCCTGTGCGGTATTTGCCAAGAATGCCGAGCTAACGCCCGTTCTTGCGCAGGGTGACTGGTGGCATATTGTTCCTTCAGCCATTTTGACGTGCTTACTGCCGGATATCGATCATCCCAAATCCCTGCTGGGGCAGCGTCTGAAGTGGGTATCAAAGCCCATTGCCCGGGCATTTGGTCATCGCGGGTTTACGCATAGCCTGCTGGCGGTTTTTGCCCTGCTGGCCACGTTTTACCTGAAAGTCCCTGATACCTGGATAATTCCAGCGGATGCCTTACAAGGTATGGTTCTCGGTTATCTCAGCCACATTCTGGCCGACATGTTGACCCCGGCGGGCGTCCCCCTGCTTTGGCCCTGCCGCTGGCGTTTTCGTCTGCCTATCCTCGTGCCGCAAAAAGGCAACCAACTGGAGCGGTTTCTGTGCATGGCGCTGTTCGCGTGGGCAATCTGGATGCCGCAGACCGTACAAGAGAACAGTGCGGTGCGCTGGTCATCACAGATGATAAATACGCTGCAAATGCAGTTTAATCGTTTTATAACGCACCAGGTTGACTAATAAATCAGCCAAAAAGTTATTTTTGGTATAAACAATTCCATTTGAATATAAGAGGCAAGTCACAGTTCTGCTAATCTTGCGCCAACAGAATCACCGTCACACGGTGATACGCATAATAAGATCAGGAGAACGGGGATGAACTATCCATTAATCGCGAACATTATCGTGTTCGTAGTGCTGCTGTTCGTGCTGGCGCAAGCCCGTCACAAGCAGTGGAGTCTGGCAAAAAAAGTACTGGTCGGTCTGGTCATGGGTGTGGTGTTTGGCCTCGCCCTGCACACCATTTATGGTTCCGACAGCCAGGTTCTTAAAGATTCCGTACAGTGGTTCAACATTGTCGGCAACGGTTACGTCCAACTGCTGCAGATGATTGTCATGCCGCTGGTGTTTGCGTCTATTCTCAGCGCCGTTGCGCGTCTGCACAACGCCTCTCAGTTAGGTAAAATCAGCTTCCTGACCATCGGTACGCTGCTGTTTACTACGCTGATTGCCGCGCTGGTAGGGGTTCTGGTGACCAACCTGTTCGGCCTGACCGCGGAAGGTCTGGTGCAAGGTGGGGCCGAAACCGCTCGTCTGAACGCGATTGAAACCAACTATGTTGGCAAAGTAGCTGACCTCAGCGTTCCACAACTGGTGTTGTCGTTTATCCCGAAAAACCCGTTTGCCGATCTGACCGGAGCTAACCCGACGTCAATTATCAGCGTGGTTATCTTCGCTGCATTCCTCGGTGTTGCCGCACTAAAGCTGCTGAAAGATGATGCGCCGAAAGGCGAGCGTGTGCTGGTTGCTATCGATACCCTGCAAAGCTGGGTGATGAAGCTGGTTCGTTTGGTGATGCAGTTGACACCATACGGTGTTCTGGCGCTGATGACCAAAGTGGTTGCAGGCTCCAACCTGCAGGACATCATCAAGCTGGGTAGCTTCGTCGTGGCCTCTTATCTCGGTCTGGGCATTATGTTCGTGGTACACGGGATCCTGTTGGGTGTTAACGGCGTTAGCCCGCTGAAATACTTCCGCAAGGTGTGGCCGGTGCTGACTTTCGCCTTCACCAGCCGTTCCAGCGCAGCCTCAATTCCGCTGAACGTTGAAGCGCAAACCCGTCGTCTGGGCGTGCCTGAATCCATCGCCTCTTTTGCCGCATCCTTTGGCGCCACCATTGGCCAGAACGGTTGTGCAGGGCTGTACCCGGCAATGCTGGCAGTAATGGTCGCCCCGACCGTCGGGATCAACCCGCTGGACCCGATGTGGATTGCGACGCTGGTCGGTATCGTCACCGTCAGTTCCGCAGGGGTTGCGGGTGTGGGTGGCGGTGCAACGTTTGCCGCGCTGATCGTCCTGCCAGCTATGGGTCTGCCGGTCACGCTGGTTGCGCTGCTGATTTCCGTTGAGCCGCTGATCGATATGGGTCGTACCGCGCTGAACGTGAGCGGTTCTATGACAGCCGGTACGCTGACCAGCCAATGGCTGAAACAGACCGATAAAACAATTCTGGACAGCGACGATAACGCCGAACTGGCGCATCGCTAAGTCTGTTAGATCTGAAAAACAAAAAAAACCGCCGGAGTGTCATGCTCCGGCGGTTTTTTTATATCCATTAATCGCTCAGTTCATTTTCCTGACGAACCTGATTAGCCCAGCGTTGCGCTGATTCCGGGACCGTAAATGCAGGCGAACGCTGAAACGCCTCCCCTATTAAGACAAAAGCGACATATTTTCCGCGCAGTATCCATACGTCACGAAACGCATCCATTTTAACTGCATGCTCTGGTGGGGCTGGCTCCACGCGAGGAACATAGCTAATTACCGGACGATTTTGTTGGCGAAGAGGTTTCATAATCAGTTGCTTCACTAAAGACTAATTCTAAAAATCAGAAAACGGCTATCTTAGCCGATTTTGCCTCCTGACGTCCTGCCTTGCGTGCGCTGTTTGCCTGGTTCATCGCGCTTTACGCCCTCGGTCAGTTCCTGCACCACTGAGCAAGTGGTCTATAGTTAAAGCTTTTGACGGCAACAACGACCTTTAAGCGATGAAAACAGGAGACGAGTTTAATGTCACAGAATGATAAGCACCCACTCCATCACTCAGCGCCGGTTCATGATGCCAGCGAATCCCAGCCAGGGCTTGACTCACTGGCGCCAGCAGACGGTTCACATCGGCCAACACCTGAACCCACGCCACCAGGCATGCAGCCCACCACGTCCGGCAGCTTAAAAGCGCCTGACACCAGAAGTGACAAACTCAACGCGCTGGATAGTTTTCGTAAAGGCAGCGAAGATTTTGCTCTGACAACCAATCAGGGAGTGCGCATCGCAGACGATCAGAACTCTCTGCGCGCAGGAAACCGTGGGCCAACTCTGCTGGAAGACTTTATCCTGCGGGAAAAAATCACCCATTTTGATCACGAACGCATCCCGGAGCGGATCGTACATGCCCGAGGTTCGGCCGCTCATGGTTACTTTCAGCCCTATGCCAGTCTCAGCGCGACGACGAAAGCGGACTTTCTGAGTGATGAAAATAAAATCACCCCAGTTTTTGTCCGTTTCTCTACGGTTCAGGGCGGCGCAGGCTCAGCGGATACGGTCAGAGATATTCGAGGATTTGCGACCAAATTTTATACTGAAGAGGGCATTTTCGATCTGGTGGGAAACAACACACCAGTCTTCTTCATTCAGGATGCCCATAAATTCCCGGATTTCGTTCATGCGGTAAAACCGGAACCGCATTGGGCTATCCCACAGGGTCAAAGCGCCCACGATACCTTTTGGGATTATGTCTCGTTACAGCCAGAAACGTTGCACAACGTTATATGGGCGATGTCCGACCGGGGTATTCCACGCAGCTATCGCACGATGGAAGGCTTTGGCATTCACACGTTCCGGTTGATAAATGCGCAAGGGAAAGCCACCTTTGTCCGTTTTCACTGGAAACCGCTGGCGGGCAAAGCTTCGCTGGTATGGGATGAAGCGCAAAAACTTACCGGTCGTGATCCCGATTTTCATCGCCGCGATCTGTGGGAAGCTATCGAAGCAGGCGATTATCCGGAATACGAACTGGGGCTGCAGCTCATTCCTGAAGAAGACGAATTCAAGTTCGATTTTGACCTGCTCGACCCGACCAAGCTGATCCCGGAAGAGCTGGTTCCGGTGCAACGCGTCGGTAAAATGGTGCTGAATCGTAATCCGGATAATTTCTTCGCCGAAAATGAACAAGTCGCTTTTCATCCCGGACACATCGTCCCTGGTATCGATTTTACCAACGATCCCTTGCTGCAAGGCCGCTTGTTTTCGTATACCGATACCCAAATCAGCCGCCTGGGCGGGCCCAACTTCCATGAAATACCGATTAATCGCCCGACCTGCCCGTACCATAATTTCCAGCGTGACGGCATGCATCGTATGGACATCGATACCAACCCTGCCAACTATGAACCTAATTCCATCAATGATAACTGGCCGCGTGAAACACCGCCGGGGCCAAAACGCGGTGGATTTGAATCGTATCAGGAACGGATTGAAGGAAACAAAATCCGCGAACGTAGCCCCTCTTTTGGCGAATACTATGCGCACCCTCGCCTGTTCTGGTTAAGTCAGACGCCAATTGAACAGCAGCATATTATCGGCGGATTCAGCTTCGAACTCAGCAAAGTTACGCGCCCCTATATTCGGGAAAGAGTGGTCGAACAGTTAGCCCATATTGATACAGCCCTCGCCGAGGCGGTTGCCGATAATCTCGGTTTTGAGCTAACCGAGGAACAGGCCAAAATCGCCCCACCGGCTAACGTCAATGGTTTGAAAAGTGCGCCGTCACTCAGTTTATATGCGGGTGCGCAAGGTGAGATTAAGGGCCGCGTGGTCGCCATTCTACTTAATGACCAGGTGAAATCGGGCGACCTGCTTGCCATCATGCAAGCCTTACAGGCCAAAGGCGTTCACGCCAAACTGCTCTATTCCCGAATGGGTAATGTGGTTGCCGATGATGGTTCCGTCCTGACAATCGCCGGTACCTTTGCGGGTTCACCATCGCTGACCGTCGATGCGGTTATCGTTCCGTGTGGCAATATCGCAGATATCGCTATGAACGGTGATGCCCGATATTACTTACTCGAAGCGTATAAGCACTTAAAACCTATCGCACTGGCTGGCGATGCGCGTCAGTTTAAAGCAACGTTGGATATCAAAACTGAAGGAGAAGAAGGCGTGGTGGAGGCAGACAGTGCAGACGCACAGTTTATGGATACCTTGCTGACGCTAATGACTGCGCACCGCGTCTGGTCACGCGCCGGAAAAATCGACACGATACCTGCCTAAAAAAATGCGGCGCATTATGCGCCGCAAACTCAGGAGTTAGACGTTCAGAAAACTGCCAAGACGATAACCGCGCTCCGCAATAGCATATTTCAGTGACGGAGACGTCAGCACGTCGAGCTCAGTTAAGCGGGGGTAACAGTAGGCACTTTGACGAATAATGTCATCGATAAAGGCCGGATGACACATCACTTCCAGCGAGGACTCTCCCCGGTCTGCTGACGCGTCAAGCGTTTGCAAAAACAGGGCTTCAGAAATCGCTTCGCCATAAAACTCGCTGCTGAATCCCTGGGAAGTCCGTAACGTCTGCGGAAAGTCAGACGCCTGGAATACCGTCTGACGATCGATCCGTAACGCAATCCCCCGTTGGGCAGCAAACCCGGCAACGATAGGGAAAATCTGCGGGAACATATGCACATGGTGATGGCTATCCAGATGCGTTGGCTCCTGCCCGAACAGGTCAATAAAACGCTGATACTGCGCGGCCAGTTCCTGAGAAATTTCATCCAACGGCAAGGTGTCTTCTTCAGCCATCTGCCAGATCCATTTTCCCAGTAACCCGTCACGAGTAAGGCCTGGCATTGCCGTCAACGGCCTGCCCAGCGTCAGAACAAAATGCATCCCAACGGCAAGTTCAGGAATATCGCGACTCAGCTGTACCGCATGGTCAATGGCTGCGCCATTAACCAGTGCGGTTGTCGAGGTGACCACGCCATTGCGACAGGCTTCAACAATGCCGTAGTTTTGTCCTTTACTCAGGCCAAAATCATCCGCATTTACAATCAGTACGCGTTCCATAGCCGACCTCAGTTAGTGTTGTTCGCTTTTGAGTTTCTCGATACACCCGGCGAAGTTTGGCAGCCATTTTTCATGCGCCAGAATCAGCTCACGCGCCAGAATCTCGGCATCGCTGTCAGAATGCACCAGCGGACTCAGGTTCAACGCCAGCAGCACATCATTCAGCTCACCGCTCAGTGCCGCATTGCTCGCCGCGACTTCAAAGCCTTTAATGGTATAGATAAGGCCGAGCACTTTCTCATCAAAATGGGTAATACGTGGGTGCGGCGTGGCGCCGTTGCGTCCCAGTGTACAGGTCATCTCAACCGCCCAGTCCGCCGGGATATTGTCAACATGCCCATGGTGCGGAACGTTGACATAGTGCTCGGTCTGTTTGTCGTTGTAGATGGCGTTGATCACTTCACAGGCCGCATCGGAGTAATAGGCTCCACCGCGCTGTTCCAGCTCTTTCGGTTTCACGTTCAAATCCGGGTTTTTGTAGAGATCAAACAGTTGTTTCTCCACTTTCTGTACCACCTGAGCGCGAGCGCCGCCCTTATAGTATTCACCCATTTCAATCGCCAGCATCTCTTTTGGCTTGAAGTAGTAAAGCAAATATGAGCACGGCAGCAGCTTCAGCGAGCGAATCAACCCTTCACTGAACGGCAGATCGAAGATGTTCTTCACGGTGGAGGCTTTCAGTTGACCTGAAGCCACGCCATCCAACAGTTCATCAAAGCGTGATTTACCATTCACCAGTACGTCTTTAATAAAGACCATATGGTTCAGACCAAACAGATCGATGGATAAGTCATCGCTCTCTTTCAGCGCCAGCACATCGCTAATGAACATTTTCATGCCGACAGGAATATTACATACACCGATGAATTTCTTAAAATTCGTATGGCGATAGACCGCTTCCGTCACCATCCCGGCCGGGTTAGTAAAGTTAATCACCCACGCATTCGGGCACAGTTCTTCCACATCTTTGACAATATCAAAGATAACCGGAATAGTACGCAGACCTTTGAACAGCCCACCAGCGCCGTTGGTTTCCTGCCCCAGATACCCGTGACTCAGCGGAATGCGTTCATCCTTTTCGCGGGCTTTCAGTTGCCCTACGCGCAGCTGGGTAGTAACGAAATCAGCATCTTTCAGCGCTTCACGGCGGTCCAGCGTTTTAAACAACTTCATCGGCACGCCAGCTTTATCGATCATGCGCTGGCAAAGGTCAAAAATAATGTCCAGCTTCTCTTTTCCATCGTCGACATCAACCAGCCACAATTCAGAAACCGGTAATTCATGATAGCGCTTAATAAAGCCTTCAAGTAACTCAGGGGTGTAGCTGCTCCCGCCACCGATAGTGACGACTTTTAATTTCTGGCTCATACTTTCTCCCTTCAGTGTCAAAACACTGACGTGTATTATGCTCAACCCGTTTGTCAGATATAGCGTGGCTGTCCCGACGCTATTTTGGGCAAGCTATAAAAAATGGGTTATTGGCAAATAATATCTACTGATTAAATTCAGTTAATTTCTTACGATAGCTATTAGGTGTAAATGACGTCAGCTTTTTAAACGTTTTAATAAACAGACTTGGACTACTGTAGCCAGATTCGTAAGCAATATCCGTTACAGAATAGTTAGTCATTTCCAGCTGTTTTTTAGCAAAGTTAATGCGGATTTCATTAATGATCTGCATCGGTGTTTTGCTGTAATAACGCTGGGTTGCGCGGGTCAGATACTCCTGGGATTTCGCGGACAGGTGTACCATGTTTTCCAGCGCATTCTCGCTAAACTGCCGTTTGTCATGCATGGTCTCCACGGTGGTTTTAAGCCACTGCGGAATATCATCCAACACCTGCTCTTCGCGATGATGGCGCAACCGGTTAATAATATAGAAGGTGACCACTTCTACAAATTCATCCAGTCCACTCTCGCGAAAGTTCAATGATGCAATAACCGTTTCAATGTAAGTGAGAAACGAATTATTCGCCCGATAGACCTGCGATGCAACGAAACAAAATGGCAGCAGCGGGTGGTAGTGCTGTTCAAAAAAGCGTTTACTGATACCGACGTTCAGGATCCTTGTCGCCCCAAAATCATAAAAACTCTGGTGGTGCGATCCCAATGGAATAAAAACAAAGTCCCCGCGTTCGAGCAATACGCGTTTACCGTTGATTTCCTGATAATAGCGCCCGGTTAAAACCAGGGTAAATTCGTAGTAGTCATGCTGATGCAGCCCGCTGATGCTCTCAGTTTTGTTATAGATGAACACATGGAAATTTTTGCCATTAAACAGCTGCTGTTCATAGACGGTTTTGATTTCCGGTGCGTTAATCTGTAGCTGCATTATGCACTCCTCGCTATTTCAGCTTTTCGTGAAGCTCAATCAGTTCAGTCACCAGCTCACGCGCCAGCATTGATGTCATCAGGTGGTCCTGAGCATGAACCAGCACCAGGCTAACTTTCATTTTACCTTCGCCCTGATCGCCTTCAATCAGTTTCGTTTGCACGAGGTGCGCTTCATTCAGCGCCAGACGGGACTGGTCCATCATAGCCTTAGCTGACTCGAAATCGCCTTGCTTGGCCATTTTGAGCGCGCCGTACGCCAGGCTACGCGCCTGACCGGAGTTGATGATCAGACCCATCACCACTTCTTCAAGTTCTTCTGCTTCTGACTGCGTGTCGACGATGTTTTCGATATCCAACATACTTTTTTCCTCTGGTTCAGTCCGGCATGACCGTGAAGCCATGCCGGATTAAATTTAGAATTTCAATGCGTTAGCGATATCTTCTTCGCTTTCTTCTTGATCAATAACGTTCTGCGCTTTGTTGGCTACCACCACGAACGGCAGGTAAACCAGCGTGGCGATACCAAGGTTGAACAGCGCGACCAGCAGAGCAGCGACGCTACCGTTGGTGTTAAAGAACGCGCCCAAACCGGTTGGCATGGTCCACGGTGCGATGTTGGTAATCGGTGGAATAATGCCGGAGTAATAAGCTGCCAGCGTAATCGCCGCCAGAATCGGTTGCACCAGAATGAACGGGATAAACATCACCGGGTTCATGATGATCGGCAGACCGAACAGGATAGGTTCGTTAATCTGGAACAGGCCTGACGGCAGTGCCAGTTTAGCAACCTGACGATAATCCGGACGACGCGATGCCAGGAAGATAGCGATAATCAGACCCAGCGTAGCCCCGCTACCCCCGAGGAAAATATAGGAGTCGAGCATCGGTTTCGCCCAGACGTGGAAGGTCTTTCCGGCTTCCAGCGCGGCGTCTACGGAACCAAACTGTTGGTAAATGGAGATGTTTTCCAGCGCCCATGGCGTCATGATACCGCTGTCCAGCGCGGTCAGCGCCAGTGAACCGTGAATACCGAAGAACCACAGCAGCGGAACAAAAATCACGTAGGCCCAACCCACCACGCTACCCAGCGATGCCAGCGGAGTTGAAATGGAATCCATGATGATCTGGTGGAAGTTCGTACCCCAGGTGTTCAATGCCCAGGCGATGATCCCCATAATGGAGAGGATAAGGAAGCCAGGAATCAGCGCAGAGAAAGAGCGCGACACGGATGTCGGTACGCTATCGGGTAATTTAATTACCCAATTGCGACGGACCACAAAGGTGAACATTTCCGCGACCGCGAGGCCGATAATAATACCGGAAATAATATTGGCACCGCCGAGCCAGTTCGCGCCAACGGCATAGGCTTCACCCACGCTATATGGCGTTACGGTCATAAACGCGGCGACGGATAACAGCCCGGCAGCCAGAGAGTCGACTTTGCGTTCTTCTGCCAGCGCCATACCGATAAAGAACGGCGCCATCAATGACATGATACCCAGCGTACCGTTATAGACGTTTCCACCAATGCCTTTCAAACTATTCAGCGTTTCAATAGTTGAAGCATCAAGTCGAATGCCCATTGAATAAAAAAACGACCCCTCCCCAAAGCTCAGGAAAACGTTATTGATTAATACAAACATGGCCCCTGCGAGGGTTAACGGCATTAAACGAATAAAACCGTTTTTGATTGCATTAACGTGTGGCTGCTTTCCAATTTTTACAGCAAAAGGAAGGAGTACCTTTTCAAGTGAAGCAATAGCGTTACTCATAGAAAAATACCCTTAAATACCGCAATTAATAATTACGGTGAATGTTAATGAAATAACTCTTTGACGGGAAAATTAAAATAAAATAATTAATTTGCTGCGGCTTTTTTAATTGCTGCAACCGCAGCCTTAAGCACGCCTAAACCATCGACTTTGCCATACAGCAGCGAGTCAATCACTTCCACAGGCTTGTTGGGTAACAAACGCTGAATTTCGGGCAACATATAAGCAATTTGTGGACCTAATAATACAACATCGGCCACTGGACCTTTTTCTCCGGCCAGCGTTTCAGGAAACGCTTCAATAATAACCGGTACTTCGTATTTTTCGGCCTGAGCACGCATCTTCGAAACCAACAATGAAGTCGACATGCCCGCAGAACAAAACAGATAAATGTGTTTCTTTTCCATTAAAACGATCCTCATGTGCGATTATCTGTCACCAGACACTCCGCAAGCCCTAACCTGCATCCATGCTCTGGGTAACTTGCGTCAGCTAAATTACTTTTTTAGGTGGCTGAAATGAGTATACGGGATTGCACCGGCGGATGGTATTTCCTTGACCAACTAAATTGTCTCTCCTTGACCTGGCGTTATGACCACCCTCACACTTCAGGTAAATAATTCGCGTCAATAATTAAGATCGTGTGACATAAAAAAACCGGCGCAGTGGCCGGTTTTCCCGAGTGCTCAGGCAATAATCAGTTGTTACTTCTTCGCTGCCTGCGGGTCAGTGTCGTACTCTGCGCAGGTCTGGTAGCCAGAGTTAATCACGTGTCCGGTGTCATCTAAAGCAACAAAATAGGTCTCAGCTTTACCATCTCGTTGACCCAGGATGTAGGTCTGACACGTCCCACGCGCATGGATCATACTGACTTCGGAAGACGGTTTACCGGCAATCTGCGCTACCTGCGCCCGGCTCATCCCTTTCTTCACATCTTTCACCACGGGCTGAACAAATTGGTCTTTCGTACGATCGTAGGCCGTACACCCTGCCAGCATAGTCAAAACAGCCGCTGCGCTCAGAATTCCTGTTAGATTCTTGTTCATATTCCGTCCTCTTGTATTTCAGCGTGTTATATAAGCCTGGAGCACAACAACGCATTTTTCAAGCAATCAGAGGATACTTAGGTGGTTTCGGAAAATTCTATTAAAACAAAATGATGCTATATCAGGCTCGCATCCCTTGTCGTTTGGGCCTCAACGCGTTAGCTTTAACACATCATTTTTTGATCATTTTTTTTTCGGAGGGGGTTAAATGACTCTGCAGCAAGAGATAATCCAGGCGCTTGGCGCAAAACCGCACATCGATGCAGAAGAAGAAATTCGCCGCAGCGTGGATTTCCTGAAATCGTATCTGCAGACCTACCCCTTTCTGAAATCGTTGGTGTTGGGAATTAGCGGCGGACAGGACTCAACGCTCGCGGGAAAACTGTGCCAGATGGCGATCACCGAGCTGCGAAAAGAAACGGGTAATGACGCACTGCAGTTTATTGCCGTACGCCTACCGTATGGCGTTCAGGCCGATGAGCAGGACTGCCAGGATGCCATCGCCTTTATTCAACCGGACCGCGTACTGACCGTCAATATTAAGGGCGCGGTGCTGGCCAGCGAGCAGGCCCTGCGTGAAGCGGGTATTGAACTGAGCGATTTTGTGCGTGGCAATGAAAAAGCCCGTGAACGTATGAAGGCACAATACAGTATCGCCGGCATGACCAGCGGCGTTGTCGTGGGTACCGATCATGCTGCAGAAGCCATCACCGGATTTTTCACTAAGTACGGCGATGGCGGTACCGACATTAACCCACTATTTCGTCTGAACAAGCGCCAGGGCAAACAACTGCTCGCCGCGCTGGGGTGCCCGGAGCACTTATATAAGAAAGCACCAACTGCCGACCTCGAGGACGATCGCCCTTCTCTGCCGGATGAAGCCGCACTCGGCGTCACTTACGACAACATCGACGACTATCTGGAAGGAAAAACGCTGGATCCCGACGTCGCGAAAAAAATTGAAGGCTGGTACGTGAAAACTGAGCATAAACGTCGCACCCCGATCACCGTGTTTGATGATTTCTGGAAAAAAGCGTAATCCTTTTCCCTTCAAAATGCCGGGTGGCGCCAGGATTGGCACTATCTGGCATTAGCCTGCTGAATCTCATGCCGCTTTTTTAATCGTCCTCAAACTGCTACACTGGATGAATAACCAGCATCTGGAGTCAACAGTGGTACAGCGTCAATCAGCCCCTCGTCTGACATTTGAGGCAGCGGCAATCTATGAATATCCCGAGCACCTGCGCCCGTTTTTGAGTGCGCTTCCCACCGCGCCAGGCGTCTATCTGTTTCACAGTGATAGCGACACCATGCCGCTTTATATTGGTAAAAGCGTCAATATTCGCAGCCGTGTGCTGGCGCATCTGCGTACCGCAGACGAAGCGAGTATGCTGCGTCAGGCCAGGCGCATTAGCTGGATTTGTACGGCCGGAGAAATTGGCGCCCTGCTGCTGGAAGCGCGGCTTATCAAAGAACAGCAGCCCCTGTTTAACAAACGGCTGCGACGCAATCGCCAGCTGTGTGCCTTGCAGCTTACCGACCGAACGGTTCAGGTGGTCTACGCACGAGATATTGATTTCTCCCACGCCCCCAATCTGTTTGGCCTGTTTGCCAACCGCCGCGCGGCGCTACAGACGCTGCAAAGCCTCGCCGATGAACAACAGCTGTGCTACGGCCTGTTGGGACTGGAACCCCTCAGCCAAGGGCGCGCCTGTTTTCGCTCCGCGCTTAAACGCTGCGCCGGAGCCTGCTGTGGGAAAGAAAGCCCTGAAGCGCATCATTTGCGTCTGGTAGAAGCCCTGGAAAGAGTGCGCGTAATCTGCTGGCCGTGGAGCAATGCCATTGCGCTGCAGGAAACCCGCGCTGAAATGACGCAGTACCATATCATCAATAACTGGCTGTGGCTGGGAGCCGTTTCAACGCTGGATGAGGCAGCTACACTGGCGCGAATGCCGGCCGGCTTTGATCAAGATGGCTACAAAATTCTCTGCCGGCCTATTCTGTCTGGTCAATATGACATTATTGAACTGAGTCCGGAGAATGCCCCGGCATCCAGTTGATCTCGCTGAACAGCAGTTTCCCCTCGCGCTCCAGCAGTCGTAACGTGTGTTTACCGTCGTGCCAGCTTGCACCCTGATCGACGGTCAACAGCTTATCACCCAGTTGCCAGGCTCCGCTGATAACAAACACCACGCCGCCGCGCGAACCAAAGGTCGTAAAGGTGCGATCGGCAACTCTGACTTTTGCCTGGCAGACATCCCGTCGGGTCATGATATTAAAATCCATCGACATCTGCCCTTCCGTCAGCTTCGCTTTTACCACCTTGTCACCGGCAAAGGTAAAAGGCTGATGCTGTTTCAGGGTATGCGTGAAGGTGTTCGGCTCTTCCAGCGTCACTTCTCCGCCTTCCAGCAGAGTAATCACGCGTTCTACGCCGGGAAAAAGAGAAAACTCTCCATTCGCTGCGATGGAGGCGATACTCGCCCGCCAGTGAAAATCTCGTGTTGCTGGCGGAAAACAGCAAATCTCACGCGTTTCTCCCGCACCATTTCGCCACAGATTGACCGGCATTTTGCGGATATCAAAGTATTCCATCATCCCTCCAGAAAGGCGCAGCACGGCAGCCCACCATAAACAGGCAGCCATAAATCATCATTGTTATGTTCACCCTGCAGATTATTGTTATCGGCAGCAGAGTTGATTTGCCTTAGCGATGAACCCGGTGTTTTGCAAAAAAGAACAACGCGCCCTCCAGGTGGAATTTTCGCGGGCTTCAGGAGAATAACGTGGCACAAGCGCAGTGCAAGAGGCAGCAAAGAAAAAACCGCCGATCCTGCCCACCTCGTTAAACGTGTTGTGGACAAGAGCGGCGGTCTTGAGTTTGATTTCACACTGTGCGGCAATCAGCACACACAGCGTGAATGATATAGTGTAGACGCTGAACGATTACTCAGCAGCTTGCGGCATTTTACCCTTCTGCGCGGCACGTTCTGTCAGACGCTTCTCAAAATTGGCATTAAACTGCTTTTTCTGTTCCGGGGTCAGAATGTTGTAAATCTTGTTCTGGGTTTCCATATGCGCCAGCATGTTGGCTTTGCGCTGTTCTTCCATCTTCGCAATCTGCGCTTCCGCTTTCGCTTTATCAAAGCTATCGCTGGCGATGATGTCGTGCATTGCGCGGCGCTCTTCCAGCGGCGGACGTTTCATCTGATCACGCTGACCTTTCATGATCTCGCGAATCTGCTGTTTCTGCGCATCGGTCAGGTTCAGGTCTTTAAACATCATGTCGTGATGCGGGGCAAACTTACCGTTGTGGTGCATCATTGGTTTGGCATCAGCTGGCGCAGCTGTTGTCGTGTCAGCGGCGTGGGCCAGGTTAGCAGCGCCCAGCGCCAGGGTAGAGGCAACAAACAGAGCAGTCAGTTTACGCATAATTTCTATCCTTTCTTTCAGTTATTTTGACGACACTCATGCGACTCTTATGCAATGTGATGTCGTGTTGACGAGATTAACTTTACCGGCTTAAGCGTCAATTAATCAGAGCAACGGTAAAACAATGAAAGTGTAAAAAACAAACTTTCATCAATTATGGAGAAAAAAAGAATAAATTGCGCAGAGTTGCAATAAAAAATTACAACAGAATGATTTTGAAGGGATTATGAAGAACTATACCTCATCCCTGATTATTAAGAAAGCAATTCACCAGGAATAATCCGTAATAAATAAAAACAGCACGCAAAAATAAGCCCTTAGGGATAAACAAAAAGGGCATATATATTTGTCACAATTTTTCGAGCATCAATCCGGCACGTAAACCACAGGCCACGTTTGGATTTGGAAAAAGAACGTATTCAACATCATGGGTGACGGTAAAACGTTCATCACCGTCCTGCGCCAGCAAGGTGCCCTCTGTAAAAGGGGTAAAGTTGAGCGTCTGGTTATCCATGTGAAGAATGAAATCGTCGCTACGCCGCGTGATTTGCGACACCACGCGGTAACGTAGCGGAGATGTTTCTCCCGGTGACATTCGCTCGCCCTGCAGCAGCTTCGCCAGCGCATCTGCCGTCTGCGCAAACTGAGTCAGATCGTTTTGTCCAAACGGCAGCGCTTTACCCAGTTCCAGCGTGCAGGCCAGCGCGCCAAAATGTTCAGCGCTAAAATGGGTGAACGTGCCGCCAGGTGTCTGATGGAAAACCAGCGCCTCCAGCCCAGCCTCTCCCAGCCATCCCAAAAAATCTTCGTCCCAGGCAACGTTGCGTTGTGGCAACACGCCAAAGCGCAGATGCTGCGAGCCGCGAATCGCGGTGTGCAGATCCAGATGCCAGCGTACTGGCTCTTTCGCCCGCGAATAAAAATCCTCCAGACACAGCTCAAGCTGATGAGCTCGGTGCGTTTCTTCACTCGCGGCAAAAATCTGCCAACGGCCGCCAAACATACGGTTCAGGTCGCTATGACAATAACGTTGTCCCGCCGCCAGCGCCTGCGGGTTCCCCAGAATCACCAGCAGCCGCCATGTCAGCGTCAGTTCACCGCTAAACAGCCTGGAGAGAATTGAATCAAGTATCTCTACCGGGGCCGTTTCATTGCCGTGGATCCCCGCAGACAGCACCAGCGAATATTCCGCCGGAGTGTCCGGCGTCAGCTCCAGAATTCCGTGACCAATCCACTGCCAGGAAAAGCCGCGAGCTGTGCCCTCGGTTGTCTCGGGGGTTATCCCTGCCAGCGTCTGGGCCAGAAAATTATCCATGGCTGGTCCTCTCCTGCTGGAAGGGATACACAGAGCCGAGGTTGAGCAATTGCGTCAACGTATCCAGCGCTTCACGCCCCTCACGTAACAGCTGCGGGTCGGCAAGGTCGGCGGCGGTAAGACGATCGCGATAGTAACGGTCGACCCAATTATTCAGCGTGTTAAACAGATTATCGTTCATGATAACCGCCGGATTTACGGCCTGCAGCTCCTGTGGCGTAAGCACCACTCTCAGGCGCAGACATGCCGGACCGCCGCCATTGGACATACTTTCACGCAGATCGAATACCTGCAGGTCATCGATCGGATTGTCTTCCTCGAGCAGATGGTTCAAATACCGCCACACGCCCGCATGCTCCCGACACTCCTGCGGCAGGACCAGCATCATCGAACCGTCATCACGGCTCAGTAACTGGCTGTTAAACAGATAGGTAGTCACCGCATCCTGCACCGACACTTCCGCAGCCGGGACTTCCAGCGGGGTAAAACCTGCCACCTGACTGCGTAACTGCTCGAACAACGCCTGCTGTCTGGCAAACGCCAACTGATGACAAAACAGTACCTGGCGATTCGACACCGCAATCACATCGTTATGAAACACGCCAAGATCGATAACGTCCGGGTTTTGTTGGGCAAAAATGCGCTGATGCGGGTTAACCTGATTCAGTCGGGCGACCGCCTCGCTGGCCTCACGGGATTGCCTCGCCGGATAGCGCTGCGGATGGGACGCATTCCCTTCTTCACGACCGTAAACAAACAGCTGTACGCCAGGGTCGCCGTAATCCCCGCCGAGGCGGTTATGGTTTGCCGCACCTTCATCACCGAATAGCGCAACCTGGGGTAACGCACCGTGGACCGTAAAACTATTCTCATCACGGAAAATCGCCCGTAGCAACGCTTCGGTGGTCGGCGCTTCCAGCGAACGGTGAAACTTATTATTCAGATTCGCCACCGTCAGATGCACTTTCCCGTCCAGCGCATCGGCTGAAGGGCAGACCGTTGCCGCATTCGCCACCCACATAGACGATGCGGAGCTGGCGCTGGAGAGCCAGTGAGGCGCCTGACGCGCCACGTTCTCCAGTATCTGTTCGTCGCGGCCGGTAAAGCCCAACTGACGCAGCACCGGAATATACGGCCGCTCATGAGGCGGGATCACCGCCTGGGGAAATCCCGCATCCGCCAGCGCTTTCATCTTTAGCAGACCCTGCTTCGCCGCCAGACGCGGGTTCGATACCTGAAAACGATGTTTGGTTGAGGCCTCATTACCAAATGACAGCCCCGCATAGTGGTGGGTCAGCCCCACCAGACCATCAAAATTTACCTCACGGGCTTTCATAGCTTATCCTCGCGAGAAAAATCCAGGCCGGGGCTAAGCGTCGTTGGCAGCGTTAAGGCCGGTGATTCCAGACTTGCCATCGGCCAGGCGCAATAATCTGCGGCATACCACGCGCTGGCGCGATGGTTCCCGGAAGCGCCAACGCCGCCAAACGGCGCTGTACTCGCCGCGCCGGTTAACGGCTTATTCCAGTTGACGATCCCGGCCCGCGCCTCGAGCAGCAGTTGATCAAACTGGCTGCGATCGGGGGAAACCAACCCACACGACAATCCAAAGCGGGTGTTGTTCGCCATACGAATTGCGTCATCAAAGCTGTCATAACGCCAGACGCCAAGCAGCGGTCCAAAGACCTCTTCATCGGGTACGTTCGCCGCCCCGGTCAGTTCGATGATCCCTGGGGTGAGCAGTGACGTTCCGGCTTGCACCAGACGTGGCGCTAACAGCGTCCGGCCCCCTAACGACTCCAGACGCTGCCAGGCATCATAGACATGCCGCGCGGCCTGTTCGGAAATCAGCCCGCCAATAAATGGCTGCGGTTCTGCATCCCAGTTGCCGGGCATTAAACGCTCGCTGACGTCCACCAGGCGCGTCAGGAACGCATCCCCCTGCGCGCCTTTTTTAACTAACAGGCGACGGGCGCAGGTACAACGCTGTCCGGCGGTGACAAACGCGGATTGAATAGTCAGATGCACTGCGGCATCAATATCTTCCGGGTTCTCAATAATCAGCGGGTTGTTGCCCCCCATCTCCAGAGCAAGGATTTTTTCCGGCTGGCCGGATAGCTGTCGATGCAGTTGATAACCAGTATTGGCACTGCCGGTAAACAGCAGGCCATCGAGATCGTCCTGCCCGCTCAGCGCCTGCCCCGTATCGCGACCGCCCTGCACCAGGTTCAGCACACCCGGCGGCAATCCCGCCTGCTCCCAGAGCTTTGTCACGGCTTCACCGGACCACGGCGTCAGCTCGCTGGGTTTGAAAATCAATGTGTTGCCTGCCAGCAGTGCCGGAACAATATGACCATTGGGTAAATGGCCAGGGAAGTTATACGGGCCAAAAACCGCCAGCACGCCGTGCGGGCGATGGCGCAACGTCGCTGCGCCATCCGGTAATTCGCTGTGCTGCTCTCCGGTACGCGCATGCCAGGCTTTCACGGAGATGGCAATTTTATTGATCATCGCCGTCAGTTCTGTAGCGGCTTCCCAACGGGGTTTGCCGGTTTCCCGGGCAATAATCTGTGTGAGTTCGGCTTTATTGCTTTCCAGTAATGAAGCAAATTTTTCAACAATGGCCTGGCGTGCGCCAAAGGGCTGTTTAGCCCAACCGGCAAAGGCTGCGCGCGCGGCCCGGCACGCCTGCGCTACCTGGGCTGCATCGGCATCATTCCCCTGCCACAGCACATCACCGCTTACGGGATTGGTTTTCACCCGACGCTCGCCCAGCCCCGTCACCCAGTCGCCGTTTATCCATAATGTCATGCTGTTTTCTCCTCTGCACAAAGACGCACAAAACGTACATGGTCGCCCGCGTGACATTTCAGGGCGTCCAGTTGCGCCGCCGTCAGTACCAGACGCTGAGTATCCGGGTCGGCACGAACCAACATGACGCGGAAATTTTGATAATTTTCATTGGCAACCAGACAAGCAGGATAGTCGCCCGGCGCAGGCTGCCCTTCAGCCACCTCCACCAGCCTGCTTTTACGGATAGCCCGTACCCGGTCAATATCGCACTCCAGGGTCGGTCCGCCGTCGAAAATATCGACGTAGTTGCGGTAGCGAAATCCTTCTTTCTCCAGCACCGCCCGCGCAGGAGCCGTTTGCGGATGCACCTGACCAATCACGCTTTGCGCTTCGTCAGACAGGAAATGGGTATAAATCGGATGCTTAGGCATCAGTTCAGCAATAAAGGCTTTTTGCCCGGTGCCGCAGAGAAAATCCGCCCGGCTGAACTCCATTGAGAAAAAACGTTTGCCGAGGCTTTGCCAAAACGGAGAGTAGCCGTGTTCATCGATCACGCCGCGCATCTCGGCCACGACCTTCTCATTGAATCGATCACGAAAGGCCGCCATAAACATAAAGCGCGACTTCGACAACAAATAGCCGTTGCCTTCTTTACGCCAGTCCGGATCGAGAAACAGAGAACAAAGTTCGCTACTGCCCGTGTGATCGTTACTCAGAAACAGCGTCGGCAGCGCGTTATACACGTTCAGCTCTTTCGAGGCGTGCACCAGAGTACCGACCCGGTAGTTGTACCAGGGATCGTTAAGCCCCACCGCCACCTCAATGGCGCAAATCCCTGCCACGGTTCCGCTGGCGCTGTCTTCAAGCACAAACACATATCCCTGCTCACTTTTGGGCAACTCACCGCGCCAGGTTTGTAGCGAACGTTCGATACGCGCCATCAGCGTAGCTTCATTCGCCGGTAGCGAGGTCAACCCGCCGCCGGTCTTACTGGCAAGCTGCATCAGCGCGGTGATATCAGCGCGTTCAATGGGACGAATCACCATCATGATGAACCTCCTGCTTTAATGCGTTCGCAGGCCAGCGCAAAGCGATCCAGTCCGGTGGCGATTTCTTCTTCGCTGACGTTTAACGCTGGCGCAAACCGCACCACATTAGCGCCAGCAATCAGCACCATCACTCCGGCAACCGCCGCTTCTTGCGAGATGAGTTTTGCTTTCCCGGCAAATTCCGCGTTCAGCACACAGCCAATCAGCAGTCCGAGTCCACGAATTTCACTAAACAGTCCAAAACGTTCGTTAATGGCGTTAATACGCTCCACAAACCAGTCGTGTCGCTGTTTCACTCCGTTAAGCATTTCCGGCGTGTTAACAATTTCCAGCAGTTTTCCCGCCACCGCAGTGGCCAGCGGGTTTCCGCCATAGGTTGTACCGTGCGTACCGACCGTCATCACACTGGCGCAACGCTCTGTCGCCAGCAGTGCGCCGATGGGGAAACCACCGCCCAGCGCTTTTGCTGTCGTCAGCAGGTCCGGCGTAACGCCGTAGTGCATGTAGGCATACAGTTCGCCGGTACGGCCAACCCCGGTCTGAACTTCATCAAAAATCAACAGCGCATTATGGCGATCGCATAATTCACGCAGCCCCTGCAAAAAGGCGTTTGTTGCCGGCACTACGCCGCCTTCCCCCTGCACCGGCTCCACAATAACCGCACAGGTGTTGTCATCAATCAGTTGACCGGCAGAGTCGAGATCGTTATACACGGCATGGTGGATATCCGGCGGCAGCGGCGCGAAGTCCTGTGAATAGGCGGGCTGTCCTCCGGCGCTGACGGTAAACAGCGTGCGACCATGGAAAGCATTTTTAAACGCCACAATGCCGCTCTTCTGGCTACCAAAACGATCGTGGGCATATTTACGTGCCAGTTTTAATGCCGCTTCGTTAGCTTCTGCGCCAGAGTTACAGAAGAAAATACGCTCGGCAAAAGTGGCATCAATCAGCTTTTTCGCCAGGCGCAGCACCGGCTCGTTGGTGTAGCCATTTCCCGTATGCCAGAATTTGCTCGCCTGGTCGTTTAATGCCTCGCGCAATGCCGGATGTGCATGACCCAGCGCGTTAACCGCAATGCCTCCCGCGAAATCGATATACTCTTTACCCTGCTGATCCCACAGACGTGAACCTTCGCCACGCACCGGAATAAAAGGGGCCGGAGCGTATACGGGCATCATCCATTCATCAAAATTTTCACGCGTAATTGACAGAGACATAGCGACCTCAACGGTAAATAAAAGGTTATTTATATGTTAATAAATATAGTGTTTGCGGTGTAAATGTAGATTGCAGGCTTCGTGCCAGCCAGCGAAAAAAGTGCATAAACGGAGGGCGGTGACGGAATATCAACGAGTTACAACCTGACGATATTCACTGTATGTGCATATAAAGTGAATATGTTTGCGTACCAGATGACTAAACAGAGGAAAAAACGCAATTTTATTCAGTCGCCAAATATAATTCTGGAATTGTGATCGTATACGAAATTTATCGGAAATTATTGCTCTATTCCGACGCGCTACGCGCCAAAACGGTGCAGTTTTTGCTCCATCGTTAACACCATTAGCAATCATTGTTGGAATCAGGTGACAAGAAGCAGTCAGCCTGCAGAAATTCTGCTACCATCCTTGCACTATTCATCTTGCAAAGTGGCAGCGACTATGAAATTTGTCTCTTTTAATATCAACGGCCTGCGTGCCCGTCCCCATCAACTGGCAGCCATTGTCGAAAAACACCAACCGGATGTTATTGGCTTACAGGAGACAAAAGTCCACGACGATATGTTCCCTCTCGAAGAGGTAGCAAAGCTGGGTTATAACGTCTTTTATCACGGTCAGAAAGGCCATTACGGCGTAGCACTATTAATGAAAGAAACACCGATTGCGGTGCGTCGTGGCTTCCCGGGTGATGGCGAAGAAGCGCAGCGCCGTATCATCATGGCGGAAATTCCGTCGCCTCTGGGCAGCATCACGGTGATTAACGGCTATTTCCCGCAGGGCGAAAGCCGTGACCATGAAACCAAGTTCCCGGCCAAAGCCGCGTTTTATCAGAACCTACAAAACTACCTGGAGACTGAACTGAAGCGCGACAATCCGGTATTGATCATGGGCGATATGAATATCAGCCCAACCGACCTCGATATCGGTATTGGCGAAGAGAACCGTAAACGCTGGCTGCGTACCGGCAAATGTTCCTTCCTGCCAGAAGAGCGCGAGTGGATGGAGCGTCTGCTGGGCTGGGGCCTGGTAGATACCTACCGTCACGCCTGGCCTGAAAAGAACGACCAGTTCTCGTGGTTTGATTACCGCTCAAAAGGCTTTGACGATAACCGTGGCCTGCGTATTGATCTGCTGCTGGCGAGCAAACCGCTGGCGGAGCGCTGCGAAGAAACCGGCATCGACTATGAAATCCGCAGCATGGAAAAGCCGTCCGACCATGCGCCTGTATGGGCTAAATTCCGCGTCTGATCGTCTGCGTATTTTCACTCTCCGGGCCTGGCCTGGAGAGTCTGTTTATTCTGTGCAAAATCAATAAAGCCACGGTAATACATTGTTGCAGCCGGAAATTTATTATATCTTCGCGCGCACTTTTCGCTGACGAAAACGCCACATTGCACTCGGTTTTACAGGAGAACCCCCATGAAAAAGAAGTTCGCATAACGCAGAATACCGGCTGCTAATTGTTGCGGTATTGTTCTGCGTTCTGGCGGGAGTTTTCCATCATTACGGTCTGACCGATCTGATCACCAATTTCCATCATTTACAAGATGTCATCCGCCAAAGCGGCCTGTTCGGCTATACCCTTTATATCCTGCTGTTTATAGTTGCCGCGCTGTGTCTGATCCCTGGCAGCATTCTGGTGATCGTCGGCGGTGTGCTGTTTGGCCCGGTGACAGGGACGCTTATCTCGTTAGTGGCGGCAACCATGGCTTCGGCGCTGTCGTTTATGCTGGCTCGCTGGCTTGGCCGGGAATTACTGCTGAAATACGTTGGCCATACGGCAACGTTTCAGGCTATCGAAAAAGGCATTGCCCATAGTGGAGTAGACTTTCTGATCCTGACCCGGCTCGTGCCACTGTTCCCCTATAACATTCAAAACTATGCCTATGGGCTGACGGCCATTCCGTTCTGGTCATTTACCGTGATATCTGCGCTAACCACCTTGCCCGGCATCTTTATCTATACGCTGATGTCGCACGAACTGGCCAGCGAAGGGATTAGCTGGGCATTTATCGGTAAGCTCAGCGTTGCGGGGCTGGCGCTATTCGTCCTCGTTCAGGCCGCCAAAGCCTGGGCGCGACATAAACATGTCGATCCGGCGCCCGGTCACGAGTACGCGGGTAAATGATCAAGATGAATAAAGCGCGGCGGACACGCTATTACCGTATAAGCTTGCTTGCCCTGCTGCTGCTCGCCCTGATGGCGTGGGCGTGGATACCTGGCGTGAGTGATTTTCTTCACGCCAGCCTGGCGGCATTTACCACGATCGATCAGCATGCTCTTGAGAACTTCATTCGTTCTTACGGAACCCAGGCGGCGGTCGTGTCGTTCTTCCTGATGATCTTACAGGCCATCGTCGCACCGCTTCCCGCCTTTGTGATCACCTTTGCCAACGCCTCGCTGTTTGGCGCATTTTGGGGCGGCGTACTGTCCTGGAGCAGCGCGATGGCAGGCGCGGCGCTGTGCTTTTTTATTGCCCGCGTTTTAGGTCGCAGCGCGGTGGAAAAACTGACCGGAAAAACGGTGCTGAACAACATGGACTCTTTTTTCGAGCGCTATGGCAAGCACACAATTCTTGTCTGTCGCCTGTTACCTTTTGTGCCGTTCGACCCGGTAAGCTACGCAGCAGGCCTGACCTCGATTCGTTTTCGCCATTTCTTCATCGCCACCGGCATCGGTCAGTTACCGGCCACTATCGTCTATTCATGGGCTGGTAGCCTGTTAACCGGCGGCACATTTTGGTTTGTTACCGGCCTGTTCATCCTGTTCGCTCTGAGCGTGGTGATTGCCGTGGCCAGAAGCCTTTATCTTGAGCATCAACGGAAAAAGACCTGAGTCTTTCCCCCATTTTTAGCAAGGGAGATATTATGCGTTACTGCTTATTGTGCCTGAGTTTGCTGCTCTCTCCGCTGGCGGCTTTCGCCGAGGACGCCAGTTGGCAGCAAATCAAAAATGACGCCCGCGGTCAGACGGTGTGGTTCAACGCCTGGGGTGGCGACAACGCAGTTAACCAGTATCTCGACTGGGTTAGCGGCGAGATGAAAACACACTATGCCATTAACCTGAAAATCGTACGCCTGGCGGATGCCGCCGACGCCGTAAAACGTATCCAGACGGAAGCGGCATCTGGGCGAAAAACCGGTGGCTCGGTCGATTTACTGTGGGTGAACGGCGAAAATTTCCGCACGCTGAAAGAAGCCGGGCTGCTACAGACCCAGTGGGCACAAACGCTGCCTAACTGGCGCTATGTTGATACCCAGAAACCGGTGAACGAAGACTTTTCCATTCCAACGGAGGGGGCTGAATCACCGTGGGGCGGCGCACAGCTCACCTTTATTGCCAGGCACGATCTCACCGCGCAGCCGCCGCAATCCCCGCAGGCACTGCTTGAGTTTGCCCAGGCGCACCCTGGCACGGTGACCTATCCGCGCCCGCCAGACTTTACCGGAACGGCTTTTCTTGAGCAGTTGTTAATTTCGCTCACCAACAAGCCGCAGGCGCTGAAAATAGCGCCCGATGCGTCCACATTCGCCGACGTTACCGCTCCATTGTGGCATTACCTTGATGCTTTGCATCCTGCCCTGTGGCGCGAAGGTAAAGATTTTCCGCCCACGCCCGCGCGAATGGATGCGCTGCTCAACGGTGGCACCCTGCGTTTATCAATGACCTTTAATCCTGCCCACGCGCAGCAAAAAGTGGCCAGCGGTGAATTACCCAAAAGCAGCTATAGTTTTGGTTTCTCACAGGGCATGCTCGGCAACGTGCATTTTGTCACCATTCCAGCGAATGCGCGTGCCAGCGCCGGAGCGAAAGTCGTGGCAAATTTCCTGCTTTCACCCGAAGCGCAGCTGCGTAAAGCCGACCCGTCAGTCTGGGGAGATCCTTCGGTGCTTGATCCACAAAAATTGCCTGTCGACCAGCGTAATGCGCTGCTGGCGCGGATCCCACAAGGGCTCCCTGCCGTACTGCCAGAACCGCATGCTGCATGGGTAAACGCTCTGGAACAAGAATGGCTACGCCGCTACGGTACACATTAATTCTGCTACTCTGGGCCATCATGGCGGGCGTTTATCTGCCGCTGGCGCCAGCGGCTTTTTCTCTGATAACGCCGGCGCTGAGCACCAGACACTGGCTGGCGCTATTTAGCGATCCTCAACTCCCGCAGGCGTTACTGGCAACGCTGGTTTCCGTAAGCCTCGCGGCTGGCGGCGCGCTGATCATCGCCCTGCTGGCGATCCTCGCCTTATGGCCCGGCGCGGGCTGGGCGCGTCTGTGCACGCGTCTTCCGTGGCTGCTGGCGATTCCGCACGTTGCCTTCGCCACCAGCGTGCTGTTGGTTTTTGCCGAAGGCGGCATGCTCTGGCAATGGCTCCCGTTCCTCAGCCCCCAGCCTGACCGCTACGGCATTGGGCTTGGCGTGACGCTGGCGGTAAAAGAGAGTGCCTTTTTGTTATGGATCCTCTCAGCTCTGCTGAGTGAAAAACAGCTTTCGCAGCAGGTTATCGTCCTGGATTCGCTGGGTTACAGCCGACTGCAATGCCTGAACTGGCTGGTTCTGCCCTCTCTCGCCCCCGCGTTAGGCAAAGCCATGCTGGCGATTGTCGCCTGGTCGCTCTCGGTAGTGGATGTAGCAATCGTCCTTGGTCCCGGAAACCCACCAACACTTGCCGTGTTGAGCTGGCAATGGCTCAGTCAGGGCGATGCCGAGCAACAGGCTAAAGGAGCACTCGCCAGCCTGCTGCTGGTACTGCTGCTACTCATCATCGCGCTGGTGGGGTATCTGCTCTGGCGCGCCTGGCAACGCACTATTCCCGCAGTAAACGGGGAACGCCTGCGTTTTTCATCCTGTACAATCGGCCGTTCGCTGGTACAACTTTTGCCCTTTGGCGGTGTGGTGTGCGCGCTGGTTCTGGCGCTGATCGCCAGCTATTCGTCGCTAAATAGCGAGGCGCTCAGCAATAGCCTGCAACTGGGGCTTCTCTCCAGCGTGCTGGCGCTGCTGATACTTTTTGCCTGGCTGGAATGGGGTCCACAAACCGGACACCGTTGGGTCTGGCTACCGCTCATTTTGCCTGCGCTGCCGCTGGTAACTGGACAGTATCTGTTGGCGTTATATGCCGGACAGGATGGGCTGATGATAACCATTGTCTGGGGACACCTGCTGTGGGTGATGCCATGGATGCTGTTTGTGCTCAAACCTGCGTGGCAACGCATTGACCCACGATTGATTTTGATTGCGCAAACGCTGGGTTGGACCCGGGGGCGCATATTCTGGCAAGTAAAATGTCCGCAGCTGGCGCGCCCGGCGCTGGTTGCCTTCGCGGTAGGGTTCTCAGTCAGTATCGCCCAGTATATGCCGACGCTGTGGTTAGGCGCCGGGCGCTATCCCACGCTGACCACCGAAGCGGTGGCATTAAGCAGCGGCGGTAGCACCGCCATTCTGGCAACCCAGGCGCTATGGCAGCTTCTGTTACCGCTTATAATTTTCGCACTGGCGGCGTTTCTCGCTGCGTGGATTGGCCGCTTTCGACAAGGACTCCGCTAATGCTCATTGTACAAGGCGTTTCGTTGTACCAGGGTACGACGGCGCTACTGAAGGACGTTAATTTCCAGGTTAATAAAAGTGACATTGTCACCATTATGGGACCTTCCGGCAGCGGTAAGTCTTCGTTATTTTCGTGGATGATCGGGGCGTTGTCTCCTCAGTTTCAGGCGTCAGGCGAACTGTGGCTCAACGAACAGCGCGTAGACACACTGCCTACTGCGCAGCGCCAGATTGGCATTCTGTTTCAGGATGCGCTGCTGTTTGACAATTTCAGCGTTGGGCAGAATTTACTGCTGGCCTTACCCGCCAGCGTGCAAGGTCCCGCCAGACGCCATGAGGTGGAAAGCGCCCTCGCACGCGCGGGCCTGGCAGGATTTTATTCACGCGATCCGGCTTCGCTCTCCGGCGGGCAACGCTCGCGTGTCGCCCTGCTTCGCGCGCTGCTGGCGCAACCCCAGGCGCTGTTACTCGATGAACCCTTTAGCAGGCTGGATGCGTCGCTGCGCGATACCTTTCTCCAGTGGGTCTTCACCGAAGTACGTAAACTGGGTATTCCGGTGGTCCAGGTTACCCACGATGCGCAGGACGTTCCGCCAGCAGGTCGCGTATTACAGATGGAAAACTGGGCGTGAATGTGGCGATATGCTGCGTTAACGCAAGGTTTTTACTTAACTGGCGGCACAGAATGTCGTCCTCTTTTTCAACGTCGGGCTATTCGATGAAACGTGTTTCTCAAATGACCGCGCTGGCACTGGCTTTAGGGCTCGCTTGCGCTTCTTCCTGGGCTGCTGAAACAGCACAGACGCTCACCCTCAACCAGTTACAGCAAAAGCAAGGCGCGGCGATCGATACCCGTCAGAGCGCTTTTTACAACGGCTGGCCGCAATCGCTTAATGGTCCTTCAGGACACGAGCCTTCCGCACTGAACCTGTCTGCCGCCTGGCTCGACAAGATGAATGATGAACAACTCAGCGCCTGGGTTAAGGCGCATCACCTGAAAACCGACGCGCCGGTGGCATTGTATGGCAGCGATACTGACATGCAGGCCGTCAAATCCCGCCTGCAGAAAGTCGGCTTTAACGCTATCTCAACCCTCAGCGATGCGCTTACGGACCCTGCCCGCCTGCAACGTCTGCCGCACTTCGAACAGTTGGTTTACCCGCAGTGGCTGCACGACCTTCAGCAGGGTAAAGAGGTGACCGCCAAACCGGCCGGTGACTGGAAAGTGATTGAAGCCGCCTGGGGCGCGCCGAAGTTGTATCTGCTCAGCCATATCCCTGGCGCGGGCTACATTGATACCAACGAAGTCGAAAGCGAACCGCTGTGGAATAAAGTGTCCGACGCGCAGCTCAAAGCGATGCTGGCGAAACACGGCATCCGCCACGACACCACGGTGATTTTATACGGCCGCGATGTCTACGCCGCCGCGCGCGTGGCACAAATTATGCTGTATGCAGGTGTGAAAGATGTTCGTCTGCTCGACGGCGGCTGGCAGACCTGGTCTGATTCAGGTTTACCGGTCGAACGCGGTACGGCACCAACGGTGAAGCCTGAACCTGATTTCGGCGTGACGATCCCTGCCCAACCGCAACTGATGCTGGATATGGAACAGGCTCGCGGTCTGCTGCATCGCCAGGATGCGTCTTTGGTGAGCATTCGTTCATGGCCGGAATTTATCGGTACGACCAGCGGCTATAGCTACATTAAGCCAAAAGGTGAGATCGCAGGGGCGCGTTGGGGCCATGCAGGCAGCGACTCCACCCACATGGAAGATTTCCATAATCCGGATGGCACCATGCGCAGCGCCGATGACATCGCCGCCATGTGGAAGCAATGGAATATCCTGCCACAGCAGCAGGTCTCATTCTATTGTGGTACCGGCTGGCGTGCTTCGGAAACGTTTATGTATGCCCGCGCAATGGGCTGGAAAAACGTCTCCGTCTACGACGGCGGCTGGTATGAGTGGAGCAGCTCTCCAAAAAACCCGGTCACCAGCGGTGAACGGGGTCCGGACGCCAGCAAGTAAGATTGTCATTGTTGCCGGATGCGGCGAGAACGCTTTACCCAGCCTACATAAACCATCGTTGTAGGCCGAATAAGCGAAGCGCATCCGGCAACGCACTACGTTACGCCTGACGCTGGATCGCCTTCAGCGTCAGATATCCGCTCCAGATCCGGGTGAACGTCGTCATCCAGCACAGCGCGCCAAAGACCCACGCCATTACGGCAAAATATTCCGGGAACAGACATCCCAACACAAACAGCAAAATCGTCTCGGTTCCTTCGGTCAGTCCGCCCAGATAATAAAACGATTTATGCGCATAACCGGGGTTATCAATCTGATGCTTTGCCGCCAGCGCGGCGAAGGCCAGGAAGCTGCTGCCGGTGCCAATAAATGCGAACAACAGCCAACCGCCTGCCAGCGCATTTTGCGCCGGCGCAGCAAGAATAAAACCAAACGGCACTAAGGCGTAAAACAGAAAATCGAGCGAGATATCGAGAAATCCTCCCGCGTCCGTTAGCCCTCTGCGCCGTGCCAGCGCCCCATCCAGCCCGTCAAACAGCCGATTGAGCACAATAGCCACCAGCGCCGCCATATACCAGCCTAACGCCAGAAATGGCAACGCCAGCACGCCAATAGCAAAACCGACCAGCGTAAGTCCGTCCGGGGTAATCGCCGGTCGATCAATGATGCCCACGCAGCGATGCAAAAGCGGTTTTAATCGCGGATGAAGATGACGGTCAAGCATGCGGGCGTCCTTTAAAACTGTCGCACAGTCCCTGGGAGGGAATATCGAGAGCGGCATTAAAACGCGCCGAGAGATTTTGAAACGCAATCAGCGCGGTCATTTCAGTAATGGCGTCATCGGTAAAATACTGCTTCATCTGCGCTTTCAGCGCATCGTCAACCTGTGGTGGCGTTGCGGTGACCGCATCAGCATAGGCCAGCCCTACACGTTCTTCTGCGCTAAATAGCGTCGATTCTTGCCAGTTGGCAACCTGTAAGACTTTATCCAGCGCGCCGCAGCGTTCAGCCAGCCGTAAACTGTTGGCGTCAACGCAGAAAGCGCAGTGGCACATCTGAGAAACGCGGGTCATCAACAGCGCGCGCATCACTGGCGACAGGCGTGCCTTTTTACGCTCCAGAAACCCGACAAACAGCGCCACCAGCCAGAACAGGAACGGCATCCGCCCCCACCAGCGCGTGGGATGCAGCACATCGCCATAATGTTTTTTCTGTGTAGCAACGAGCGGTTGCAAACTGGAAGGGATACGCGTTAACGGTTTTACCCACGACTGAGGATCGTTCAACGGTGGCTCCTGAATACTTTAGATAAAACAAAGATAACGATAGTATGTCATTTTCTACCGTTAGATCTTGATGAATATAATGAAAACCCTCGACGTGGTCGCCGCTATCATTGAACGTGATGGCAAAATTTTACTGGCTCAACGCCCGCAGCATGCGGATCAGTCAGGTATGTGGGAGTTTGCTGGCGGTAAGGTTGAGCCGGGGGAAAGTCAGCCAGAGGCGCTGGTCCGTGAACTGCGTGAAGAGTTGGGCATCGAGGCGGTCGTTGGGCGCTACATTGCCAGCCATCAACGCGAGGTTTCAGGCCGACTCATTCACTTACATGCCTGGCATGTACCGTCATATCAGGGGGAGCTGAGAGCGTATGAGCATCAGGATATCGTCTGGTGTTCACCCGAAGAGGCGCTGCGTTATCCGCTGGCGCCTGCCGATATCCCGCTATTAGAAGCGTTTATCCTTTTACGCGACGCCAGACCAGCGGATTCGTGCTGATCGTTTTATCATCACGCTGGCACTGAAGCAAAACGCCATCCGCTTTAATCACCGCCCCTTCTGAGTAGTTTTGATCCTGATAAATACAGCACTGACTACAGGGTTGCGCCCGCTGACCGCTGAAACTGAACACTTCCGGCGGGACATTCACCTGCACGTCCGGGCGATAGAGCTGATTTGCCAGCGTCGCGCTGGACACCAGTGCCAACGCTCCTGCCATGATTATACGGCGCATATTCTTTCCTTTTTGACTGACAGTTATGCTCAGTATAACGGTATAAACCGGCAGAAACTTTAGCCCTTGCCATCATCGCTTTTGGTTATGACCCACGCCGCAATATTAATTTACTTAGCGCGGTTAATTTTTTCTTGCGTCCCGTCACACTGCTGATGTTATAGTCAAAAACTGCAAAACACTTAACACAAAAATCAAAAATATAACCATATCAATACATAAGAGGTATTTATATCTATGGATCAGACATGTTCTCTGGAGTCATTCCTTAACCAAGTGCAAAAGCGCGACCCGAATCAGACCGAGTTCGCGCAAGCCGTTCGTGAGGTAATGACGACACTGTGGCCCTTCCTCGAGCAAAACCCGCGTTATCGTCAGATGTCGTTGCTGGAACGTCTGGTTGAACCGGAGCGCGTGATCCAGTTCCGCGTCGTCTGGCTGGACGATCGCAATCAGGTGCAGGTCAACCGCGCGTGGCGCGTGCAGTTTAGCTCCGCCATTGGCCCATACAAAGGCGGGATGCGTTTCCACCCTTCCGTGAACCTGTCGATCCTGAAATTCCTTGGCTTCGAGCAAACATTTAAAAACGCCCTCACCACGCTGCCAATGGGCGGGGGGAAAGGCGGGAGCGATTTCGATCCGAAAGGTAAAAGCGAAGGCGAAATCATGCGTTTCTGCCAGGCGCTGATGACCGAACTGTTCCGCCATTTAGGACCCGATACCGATGTTCCGGCGGGCGATATCGGCGTAGGCGGCCGTGAAGTCGGCTTTATGGCCGGGATGATGAAAAAACTGTCCAACAACAGCGCCTGCGTCTTTACCGGTAAAGGTCTCTCTTTCGGCGGCAGCCTGATTCGCCCGGAAGCTACCGGCTACGGTCTGGTGTACTTCACCGAAGCGATGCTCAAACGCCATGGCCTGGGCTTTGAAGGCATGCGCGTGGCCGTCTCTGGTTCCGGTAACGTGGCGCAATTCGCCATTGAGAAAGCCATGGAGTTTGGCGCGCGAGTAGTCACCGCCTCCGATTCCAGCGGTACCGTGGTCGACGAAAGCGGATTTACCAAAGAAAAACTGGCGCGTCTGTGCGCGATCAAAGACAGCCGCGACGGCCGCGTGGCGGATTACGCCCGCGAATTTGGCCTGACCTATCTGGAAGGCCAACAGCCGTGGTCGGTTCCGGTTGATATCGCCCTGCCGTGCGCCACCCAGAACGAACTTGATGTCGATGCGGCACGCGTGCTGATCGCCAACGGCGTGAAGGCTGTCGCCGAAGGGGCAAACATGCCTACCACCATCGAGGCCACCGATCTGTTCCTGGAAGCGGGTGTATTGTTCGCGCCGGGTAAAGCGGCCAACGCGGGAGGCGTAGCGACATCCGGTCTCGAAATGGCGCAGAACGCCGCACGTCTGGGCTGGAAAGCGGAGAAAGTGGATGCGCGCCTGCACCACATTATGCTGGATATTCACCATGCCTGCGTCGAGTACGGCGGCGAAAGCAAGCAAACCAACTACGTACGTGGCGCCAACATCGCGGGATTCGTGAAAGTTGCCGACGCGATGTTGGGCCAGGGTGTGATTTAATTCAGATCTGTTGTTCCCGTAGGCTAGATACGGCACACGTGCCTTATCCAGCCTAAGAGCGCATTACAGGCCCGCCTCTTCAGATGGCGGGCTTTTTTTCGCCGTGCGTTTACGCGGCGCACTCTTTTTCTTGTCACCACCACTACTACCCGGTGCGGCAATACCACGGAAGCGTCGTACCGGCGTGCTGCGCGCCTGATCGATTAGCTGATACAGCGTCCCCACCAGCGGCTGCATGAAATCCTGATATCGACACTGCTTTTCGCTGATTTGGGTCAGGATAGATTCCCAGTGCGCGGTCATATCCGGGCGCGTCGCCATTTCAGGCAGCGAATGAAACAGCGCTTTTCCGGCATCGGTAGAATGGATATAGCGCCCCTTCTTCACCAGGAAACCACGCTTAAACAGCAGCTCGATAATCCCGGCGCGCGTCGCTTCCGTTCCCAGTCCGTCCGTTGCGCGCAGGATCTTTTTCAGATCTTTATCCTGCACAAAGCGCGCGATTCCGGTCATCGCTGACAGTAGCGTGGCATCGGTAAAGTGCCGCGGAGGCTGGGTCTGTCGTTCAACCACTTCGCCTTTTTCGCACAGCAGTTCGTCGTCTTTTGCCACCACCGGCAGCGGCGTCCCGTCGTTATCTTCGTCGCGCTCTTTGTTGCCAAGCAGCGTACGCCATCCGGCCTCCGCCAGAAAACGGGCTTTGGCGACAAACTTACCTTTCGCGATGTCCAGCTCAATAACGCACTTCCTGAATACCGCATCCGCGCAAAACTGCATCAGATATTGACGGGCAATCAGGTTGTATATCTTCGCTTCATTATCGTTCAGGTTGATGGACGAACTGCGCGCGGTTGGAATGATGGCGTGGTGGGCATCCACTTTTTTATCATCCCAACAGCGGTTTCGCGTATCGGGATTGACCGCCGGTTGCGGAAGCAGATCCGGCGCATGGACGCTAATCGCGTTCAGCACCGCGTGACGTCCGGCAAAGTGTTCTTCCGGCAGATAACGGCTATCCGAACGCGGATAGGTGATCAGTTTATGGGTTTCATACAGCTTCTGGCAGATATCCAGAACGTTTTGCGCACTTAAGCCAAAGCGTTTCGCCGCTTCAATCTGCAACGCCGACAGCGAAAACGGCAGCGGCGCGGATTCTGATTCCCGTTTATCGTTATAGCTGGTGACAATCGCCGGCTGACCGTTAATGCGGTTTACCACGTGTTCAGCCAGCGAGCGATTCAGCAAGCGCCCTTCTTCATCCTGATGCGGCTCACACGCTTCGCTCGGCTGCCAGATAGCGGTAAACCGCTCATCGGCGGGCGTCACGATATGCGCTTTCACCTCGAAGAAGTCTTTGGCAACGAAGTTTTCAATCTCTTCATCGCGACGCACAACCAGTCCGAGCACCGGCGTTTGCACGCGCCCGACCGAAAGTACGCCCTGATAGCCCGCGTTACGCCCCAGAATGGTATAAGCGCGCGTCATGTTGATACCGTACAGCCAGTCCGCCCGCGCTCGCGCCAGTGCCGACACGCAAAGGGGGATGAACTCACTGTTGGCGCGCAGACGCTCAATCGCCCGCTCGACGGCCTGCGGGTTGAGGTCGTTAATCAGGCAGCGTTGCACCTGCTGGCGCTTTTCAGGGGCCAGTTGCAGGTAATCCAGCACTTCATCCACCAGCAGCTGTCCTTCACGATCGGGGTCACCTGCGTGAATGACTTCACTGGCCTCATGCAAAAATCGCTTAATAACGTTGAGCTGTTTGGTCACCGAGGGACGCGGCTGCAGTTGCCACTTTTCCGGGACAATCGGCAGATCAACCAGACTCCAGCGAGCATAACGACTGTCGTAGGCATCTGGCTGCGCCTGCTCAAGCAGGTGACCAATACACCAGGTCACCACTTGCCCGTTTCCGCATTCGATAAAACCGTCACCTTTGCGATGTGGCTTCGGCAGCACATCGGCGATAGCGCGCGCCAGACTCGGTTTTTCGGCAATAAACAACCGCATCGAGTTAACGGATCTCAACCATGGCGCGACCGCCACGAGCTTCCACTAACTCACCAATCGCGGTGAGGTCGATGCCAAACTGCGCCGCTGACGCTTTAACTTCGGCTTCAGCTTCCGGCGTTACCGCTAACAGCAGACCACCGGAAGTTTGCGGATCGCAGAGCAGATCGCGAACCGACTGCGGCATTTCACCCATCAGGTGTCCGTAGCTGGCAAAGTTACGCTGGGTACCGCCCGGCACCGCGCCCTGCGCGATGTATTCTTCAACACCTGGCAGCTTAGGAATAGCCTGGTAGACGATCTGCGCCTGAACGCCGGCCCCCTGACACATCTCGCTCAGATGCCCCAGCAGCCCAAAACCGGTAACGTCGGTCATGGCTTTCACGCCGTCGATATCGGCAAATGCCGCCCCGGCAATGTTCATCCGGCACATCACTTCCGTCGCCAGCCCTTTGTGCTCGTCCTTCAGCAGCGATTTTTTTTCTGCGGTGGTCAGGACACCAATACCCAGAGGCTTGGTCAAAAACAGCTTGCATCCCGCCTCGGCGGTGCTGTTTTTCTTCACGCGTTCAGTTGGAACAACGCCGGTTACCGCAAGACCAAAGATAGGCTCAGGGGCATCAATAGAGTGCCCCCCCGCCAGCGCGATACCCGCCTGACGGCAGGCAAAGCGTCCGCCTTCGGTTACTTCGCGGGCGATTTCCGGCGCCAGCTTATCAAGCGGCCAGCCCAGGATAGCAATTGCCATAATCGGTTTGCCGCCCATGGCGAAAATATCGCTGATGGCGTTGGTGGCGGCGATGCGGCCAAAATCAAACGGATTATCGACAATCGGCATAAAGAAATCGGTGGTGCTGATTACGCTGGTGCCGTTTCCCAGATCGTATACAGCCGCGTCGTCGCGGGTTTCATTACCCACCAGTAAGTTTGGATCAACAAACTTCGCCTGCTCGCTGTGCAGGATGGTTTCCAGCACTTTCGGGGAGATTTTACAACCGCAACCGGCTCCGTGGCTGTATTGCGTTAAACGAATAGCTTGCTCGCTCATGGACATCTCCTGTCATTGCAATCCGGATATGGTAGCGCTCATTCCATGATGTGGTAAGAGTGACTGTCTGAATTCGGGTGCCTTTGCTCATAATCCAGACAGTTTTGCCGTTGATATCAGAAATAACGGACGAATGCGCTCGGATCGGCAAGGGTAATCGTCGTGGAAGCTTTCAACTGTGGTGTGCCCAGATAGAGAAAACCGACGATTTTATCCTGTGGGCGACAGTCAAACGCTTCGCGGACGACCTCACTTTCGGTTAATGCGCCACTGCGCCAGATACCGCCAAAGCCCTGGGCAATGGCAGCCATCTGCATGGCCATAACCGCACAACCGGCAGACATTTCCTGTTCCCATAGCGGAACCTTGTCGTTTGCTTCACATTTCGCTACCACGGTAATAATCAGCGGTGCGCGAAACGGCGCGCTGCGCGCTTTTTCCTGGGCCTTCTCATCGCTGCCAGATGCAATAGCGCCTTTTTCAAGCACGGCGGCAAAGCGTTCACGCCCTTCGCCCTCAATGACAAAGAATTGCCACGGTTGCAGCGTTTTGTGGTCCGGCGCGCGCATTCCCGCACGCAGAATATTTTGCAGTTGCTCTCCTGCCGGGGCCGGTTCGACGAGACGAGAGGCGCTACGACGGGTCATAAGTAATTCGAGTGCATCCATTTGCTTAACTCCAACAATGAAATTTGTTCACAAAATTAACACGTGAGCGGATTTTGTTACAGCACAGGCGGTGATTCCTGCTGACAAGTGCCTGTCGGGTCATTACGATAGCCTCATCTTATCGCCTTTCTCCGGGATTTCGGGGTGGCGTGTTGTTAATTGGTAGGGAGAATACATGCGAACCCTGTGGCGATTTATTGCCGGATTTTTTAAATGGACATGGCGATTACTCAATTTCGTCCGTGAATTTGTGCTTAACCTGTTCTTCATCTTTTTGGTGCTGGTTGGCGTGGGCATCTGGATGCAGGTCAGCAGCAGCAACACCAGCGAACACGCTGAGCGAGGCGCGCTGCTGCTGGATATCTCCGGGGTGATTGTCGATAAGCCTTCGAGCACCAGTCGTTTAAGCGTTATTGGCCGTCAGCTGTTTGGCGCCAGTTCCGATCGTCTGCAGGAAAACTCCCTGTTCGATATCGTGAATACTATTCGCCAGGCAAAAGATGATCGCAACATCACCGGCATCGTGATGGATCTGAAAAATTTTGCCGGGGCAGACCAGCCTTCCATGCAGTATATCGGCAAAGCACTGCGGGAATTCCGCGACAGCGGTAAACCGGTCTTTGCCGTGGGCGATAACTTCAGCCAGGGGCAGTATTACCTCGCCAGTTTTGCTAACAAAATTTACCTCTCTCCGCAGGGTTCCGTTGATCTGCACGGCTTTGCCACCAACGGTCTGTACTACAAGTCCCTGCTCGATAAGCTGAAAGTTTCCACGCACGTATTCCGCGTCGGGACCTATAAGTCTGCCGTAGAACCGTTTATCCGCGATGATATGTCTCCTGCCGCGCGTGAAGCCGACAGTCGCTGGATCGGCGAGCTGTGGCAGAACTATCTCGACACGGTCGCCGCCAACCGCCAGATCCCAGCTCAGCAGGTGTTCCCTGGCGCACAGGCAATGCTGGACGGTTTGACGAAGGTCGATGGAGATACGGCGAAATATGCGCTCGACAACAAACTGGTGGATGCACTCGCCTCCAGCGCCGAAGTCGAAAAAATGCTGACCAAACAGTTTGGCTGGAGCAAAGCGGATAAAAACTATCGCGCCGTCAGCTATTACGATTATTCGCTGAAAACGCCGGCGGATACCGGAGACAGCATTGGCGTTATCTTCGCGAACGGCGCGATTATGGACGGTGAAGAAACCCCAGGAAATGTGGGGGGCGACACCACTGCCGCACAAATCCGCGAAGCACGTCTCGATCCGAAAGTGAAAGCTATTGTTCTGCGCGTGAACAGTCCTGGCGGCAGCGTCAGCGCCTCGGAAGTCATTCGTGCTGAGCTGGCTGCGGCAAAAGCGGCGGGTAAACCGGTTGTCGTGTCCATGGGCGGCATGGCGGCCTCCGGTGGCTACTGGATCTCCACCCCAGCCAGTTACATTGTGGCAAACCCCAGCACGTTAACCGGTTCAATCGGGATCTTTGGTGTGATCAACACCGTAGAAAACAGCCTGGATTCCATTGGTGTACATACCGATGGCGTGGCCACTTCCCCGCTGGCGGATATCTCCATCACCAAAGCGTTACCGCCTGAAGTGCAGCAAATGATGCAATTGAGCATTGAAAATGGCTATAAGCGCTTTATCACGCTGGTCGCGGATGCACGTAAGACAACCCCTGAGCAGATTGACAAAATCGCGCAGGGTCACGTCTGGACCGGTCAGGATGCGAAAGCCAACGGACTGGTAGACAGCCTCGGTGATTTTGACGACGCCATCGCGAAAGCGGCTGAGCTTGCCAAGCTGAAACAGTGGCACATTGCGTATTATCAGGATGAACCGACATTCGTCGATATGGTAATGGACAGCATGTCAGGCTCCGTTCGCGCCATGCTGCCCGAAGCTATTCAGGCCATGCTCCCGGCGCCGCTTGCTTCTGCGGCCAGTGCAGTTAAAGCGGAAAGCGATAAGCTGGCCGCGTTTAACGATCCGCAAAACCGATATGCGTTTTGCCTGACCTGCGCCAACGTTCGCTAACAATTGCCCCCTCTTCGGGATGAAGAGGGGTTTTCATTGAGACAGAAGAAAAGTCATGCAAAAGAAATCGATTTACGTTGCCTATACCGGCGGTACCATTGGTATGCAGCGCTCAGAACAGGGTTATATTCCTGTTTCTGGTCATCTCCAGCGTCAACTGGCATTGATGCCTGAATTCCACCGCCCGGAGATGCCAGACTTCACCATCCACGAATACGTCCCGTTGATGGATTCCTCCGACATGACGCCGGAAGACTGGCAGCATATTGCGGAAGACATTAAAGCACACTACGACGATTACGATGGTTTTGTCATTCTGCACGGCACCGACACCATGGCGTTTACGGCTTCAGCGCTCTCTTTTATGTTGGAGAACCTGGGTAAACCGGTAATTGTGACAGGGTCACAAATTCCGCTGGCAGAGCTACGTTCAGACGGGCAAATCAACCTGCTCAACGCGCTGTACGTTGCGGCAAATTACCCGATCAATGAAGTAACCCTGTTTTTCAACAATCGACTGTTTCGCGGCAACCGTACCACTAAAGCACACGCCGATGGCTTTGACGCCTTTGCCTCACCCAACCTTGCGCCGCTACTGGAAGCCGGGATCCACATCCGTCGACTGGGAACACCGCCAGCACCGCACGGCGCAGGCGAACTGATTGTTCATCCTATTACTCCACAACCGATTGGCGTGGTCACCATTTACCCAGGTATCTCCGCTGATGTGGTGCGTAACTTCCTGCGCCAGCCGGTAAAAGCGTTAATTTTGCGCTCCTACGGCGTGGGCAATGCACCGCAAAATAAAGAGTTTCTGCAAGAACTTGAAGATGCGAGCTCACGTGGCATTGTTGTGGTGAACCTGACCCAGTGTATGTCCGGCAAGGTAAACATGGGTGGCTATGCGACGGGTAATGCCCTCGCCCACGCTGGCGTGATTGGCGGCGCGGATATGACCGTCGAAGCCACGCTCACCAAATTGCACTATTTACTCAGTCAGGGACTGGATGTGCAGAGCATTCGTGAAGCTATGACGCAAAATCTGCGCGGCGAGCTCACCCCGGACGAATAAAGGAGTCTATGCCCATGGCCCGAGCCTTACTGTTGGTCGATTTACAAAATGACTTTTGTGCCGGCGGCGCTCTCGCTGTTCCGCAAGGCGACAGCACAATCGAGATTGCCAACCGTCTGATTGACTGGTGCGCCCTACGCGGCGACACGGTTGTTGCCAGTCTGGACTGGCATCCGGCTAATCACGGTAGTTTTGCCAGCCAGCATCAGGTCGCCCCCTACAGTCAAGGACAACTGGATGGTCTGGCGCAAACGTTCTGGCCCGATCATTGCGTGCAAAACAGCGAAGGAGCGGCCCTGCATCCGCTGCTGAAACAGCGTGCAATAGCGAAAACCTTCACCAAGGGCGAGAACCCGCTGGTCGACAGTTACAGTGCGTTTTTTGATAACGGTCGTCGTCAGGCAACCGCGCTGAACGCCTGGCTGCTCGAACACCGTATTGCTGAGCTTATTATCATGGGTCTGGCTAGCGACTATTGCGTTAAATTCACCGTTCTGGATGCGCTCGATCTTGGTTATACCGTCAGCGTTATTACCGACGGCTGCCGTGGCGTCAATATTCAACCCCAGGACAGTGCAGAGGCGTTTATGGAAATGGCCGCAGCGGGCGCAACGCTGTATACGCTTGATGACTGGCTGGAAACCCATCGCTAATATTTTAAAACGCCTTATCCGGCCTATTGAATTTGCGCATGTATGCAAATCTGTAGGCCAGAAAAAGGACTTGCGTCAACAATCAGTAATGTTTGCCCCAACCGATACAACCTACCAGAAATGGTTTGCCGCTTCGCCAACATGACGTGAACACCTTCGCATTTTTCCTGTTATGAAACTGTTAACCTGCAGGTGCTGTTTTTTTCGCCACGCCATTTCCGTGGCGTGTTTGCTTGTTTAAATGTCAAAGAGGAACACCGATGAAACTATTGCCTTTGTTGGCAGCATTACCCCTGCTTTGCGCCAGCGTTGTTTCCGCCAGTTCACTGATGTCAGTTGGCTACTTCAATGGTGGCGGCGACGTCACTGCCGGTCCTGGTGGCGACATCAATAAACTGGATGTTCGTCAGATAACCCATCTCAACTATTCGTTTGGCCTTGTCTACAACAACGAAAAAGACGAGACCAATGACGCCTTAAAAGACGCCGGCAAACTGCATCAGATTTGGCTTTCACCGAAAGTGCAGGATGATTTACTGAAAATTCCACAGCTGCGTAAACAAAATCCGAACCTGAAAGTATTGCTTTCCGTCGGTGGTTGGGGGGCACGTGGATTCTCCGGCGCGGCAGCAACGAAAGAATCGCGCGCGGTGTTTATTCAGTCTGCTCAGGAGATAATTGCGAAATATGGCATTGATGGCATCGACCTCGACTGGGAATACCCGGTCAACGGCGCCTGGGGACTGGTCGAAAGTCAACCGGCCGACCGAGCTAACTTTACCGCGCTGTTAAAAGAGCTCCGCGCCGCATTGGGGCATAAAAAACTACTGACTATCGCCGTGGGCGCAAATGCGGAAAGCCCGAAAAGCTGGGTGGATGTGAAAGCCATTGCGCCATCGCTCGACTACATAAACCTGATGACCTATGACATGGCTTACGGTACGCAGTATTTCAACTCGAACCTGTACGATTCGACACAATGGCCGACAGTCGCCGCGGCGGATAAGTACAGCGCTGATTTTGTGGTCAACAACTATCTTGCTGCCGGTCTAAAAGCGAGTCAGATGAACCTGGGCATTGGCTTTTATGGTCGCGTACCGAAACGCGCTGTTGAGCCTGGCATTGACTGGAGCAAACCTGACGCACAGAAAAATCCTGTTACCCAGCCCTATTTCGGGCCCGCGCAAATTGAATTGTTCAAATCACTGGGCATCGATCTGAGCAAAGATACCTATGTGAAGTACAACGACATTGTGGCGAAATTGATCAACGATCCGCAGAAGCGCTTTAGCCAGCATTGGGATGATGAAGCAAAAGTACCGTGGCTGTCAGTGCAGTCTGTGGATGGAAAAGCGCTCTTTGCCCTCTCTTATGAAAACCCGCGCTCGGTAGCGATCAAGGCTGACTACATCAAGAGCAAGGGGCTGGGAGGCGCCATGTTCTGGGAATACGGTGCGGATGACCAAAACCAGTTGGCGAAGCAGTTAGCCGATTCGTTAGGCATCAAACACTGATCCCAACGCCTGACACAATAGGTTATGATTATCGCATTCTGCTGCGCCAGCTTTTGGCGCAGCTTTTCATTTTCTACTGGAGGCATGAGCTTTATGGCTTTTATCCCTAAAAATTACGCCCGTCTGGAAGTCGGTTACCGGGAAAAGGCGCTTAAACTCTTCCCCTGGGTCTGCGGACGTTGTTCCCGTGAGTTCGTGTACTCAAATTTGCGCGAATTGACGGTACACCATATCGATCACGATCACTCCAATAACCCGGAAGATGGTAGCAACTGGGAAATGTTGTGCCTGTACTGCCACGATCACGAACATTCCAAATATACGGAAGCGGACCAGTATGGTTCAACGGTGGTTGCAGGCGAAGATGCGCAGAAAGCGGTGGGCGAAGCAAAATATAATCCGTTCGCCGATCTGAAGGCGATGATGAACAAGAAATAACTTCAACTGCGGGCCCGACATAGATGTTTGCCGGGCCTGAGTAATCAGGATTTAAACGTCGCAATGGGTTCGGGCGTAATACCAAACTCCACTTTCAACTGCTGCTTACTCTTCATCACCATCTCACCGTTGGTATCAATCGTCATATGCTGCGCGTCAATATTGTTTCGCGCCTGCCACAGCATCACCAGCTGTAAGCAGTTCTCTTTTTGTTCTACCGTTAGCGCCACGCCATCCGGCCATTTTCCGAGTTCAACGGCAGTTGATAAGCGCTGATAAACTTCCGGCGTCATGCTGTTGATCATCTCATCAAGATTCATGTTAAATCCACTCTCCGTAGAATAATTTGCTGAATCGTTTCTTCAGCCTTTGGTCTGCTCACCGTTTTCACCATCGGTGAAGTTCAAAGAGGCTGAGTTAACGCAGTAACGTTCACCGGTAGGTTGCGGACCATCCGGGAAAACGTGCCCCAGATGCGCATCACAGTTACCACAGCGGATTTCAATGCGCTGCATACCGTGTGAAGTATCTTTAATGTAACGGATAGCCTCTGCGCTGACAGGCTCGTAAAAGCTGGGCCAGCCGCAGCCAGAGTCATATTTTGTCTCGGAACGAAATAGCGGTTTGTCGCAGACCAAACAATGGTAGATGCCGTCACGCTTGTTGTGCAGCAAACGCCCGGTAAATGGTGGTTCTGTCCCGTGATTCTGCGTCACGTAGAACTGCATTTCGGTTAAATTTTTTTTTAGTTCTTCTGGAGAAGGTTGATTAGCCATTTGCTCACATCTCGCTTTATCTAAACTCACATCGCGAGACAGATTCTAACAAAACATTAACACCAGAGTGCGAACTTTTGTTCTAAACTTGATCCGTGCGAAATGGCAGCCTGCAATTCGTGATCACAATCACGTTTTTATCTTGATTGCCCTTTAAAATTCGGGCCGCCGACCCCATGTGGTTTCAAGCCCAAAGGAAGAGTGAGGCGAGTCAGTTGCGCAAAGCTTAAGCAGCAGATTGATTTGTCGCAATGATTGACACGATTCCGCTTGACGCTGCGTAAGGTTTTTGTAATTTTACAGGCAACCTTTTATTCACTAACAAATAGCTGGTGGAATATATGACTATCAAAGTAGGTATCAACGGTTTTGGCCGTATCGGTCGCATTGTTTTCCGTGCTGCTCAAGAACGCTCTGACATCGAGATCGTTGCAATCAATGACCTGTTAGACGCTGACTACATGGCTTACATGCTGAAATATGACTCCACTCACGGCCGTTTCAACGGTACCGTTGAAGTGAAAGACGGTCATCTGATCGTGAACGGTAAAAAAATCCGTGTTACCGCTGAACGTGATCCGGCTAACCTGAAATGGGACGAAGTTGGTGTTGACGTAGTAGCTGAAGCTACTGGCCTGTTCCTGACAGATGAAACCGCTCGTAAGCACATCACTGCTGGCGCGAAAAAAGTGGTTCTGACTGGTCCGTCCAAAGATAACACTCCGATGTTTGTTAAAGGCGCTAACTTTGACAAATACGAAGGTCAGGACATCGTTTCTAACGCTTCCTGCACCACTAACTGCCTGGCTCCGCTGGCTAAAGTTATCAACGACAACTTCGGCATCATCGAAGGTCTGATGACTACTGTTCACGCGACCACCGCTACTCAGAAAACCGTTGATGGCCCGTCTCACAAAGACTGGCGCGGCGGCCGCGGCGCATCCCAGAACATCATCCCGTCCTCTACCGGTGCTGCTAAAGCTGTAGGTAAAGTACTGCCAGAACTGAACGGCAAACTGACTGGTATGGCGTTCCGCGTTCCTACCCCGAACGTATCTGTTGTTGACCTGACCGTTCGTCTGGAAAAAGCTGCTTCTTACGAAGAAATTAAGAAAGCAATCAAAGCTGCTTCCGAAGGCCCGATGAAAGGCGTTCTGGGTTACACCGAAGACGACGTAGTATCTACCGATTTCAACGGTGAAGTTTGCACTTCCGTGTTCGATGCTAAAGCTGGTATCGCACTGAACGACAACTTCGTGAAACTGGTATCCTGGTACGACAACGAAACCGGCTACTCCAACAAAGTTCTGGACCTGATTGCTCACATCTCCAAATAAGTTGAGATGAAACAGTAATCTGTAAGAGCGACTCAGGTCGCTCTTTTTTTTGCCTGAAGATACCCGTCATACTTCAAGTTACCGGTGTGTTGGCAATGCTCTCTCACCCGAATCACTTACTTCTGTAAGCTCATCGGGATCGTTCACTTGCCGCCGTCCTGCAACTCGAATTATTTAGGGTAAAAAAAAGGATTGCATAATGATTAATAAAATTTTTGCACTTCCGGTAATCGAACAAATTACCCCGGTCCTCTCCCGCCGCCAGCTTGATGAACTTGAGATTCTTGTGGTCGATCATCCACAGGTTAAAGCATCTTTCGCACTGCAGGGCGCACATCTTCTTTCCTGGAAACCCAACGGCGAAGAGGAAGTCCTGTGGCTAAGTAACAATACCCCGTTTAAAACCGGCGTAGCGCTGCGTGGCGGCGTACCAATTTGCTGGCCGTGGTTTGGTCCGGCTGCTCAGCAGGGCCTGCCTTCTCATGGTTTTGCCCGCAACCTGCCATGGACGCTGAAAGCGCACAACGAAGACGACAATGGCGTGGCGCTAACGTTTGAATTGCAAAGCAACGCTGAAACGCGTCAGCTATGGCCGCACGAGTTCTGCCTGCTGGCCCGTTTCAAAGTAGGTGCCACCTGTGAAATGGAACTGGAAGCCCACGGTGAATTTGAAACCACCTCTGCGCTGCATACCTATTTCAACGTCGGTGACATTGCGGCAGTAAAAGTCAGTGGACTTGGCGATCGCCTGATCGACAAAGTGAATGATGCTAAAGAAGATGTGCTGGCTGATGGTATCCAGACCTTCCCGGACCGCACCGATCGTGTCTATCTGAATCCGCAAGCGTGCAGCGTTATCCATGATGATGCGCTCAACCGCAATATCGACGTCGTCCATCACCACCATCTGAATGTCGTGGGCTGGAACCCGGGTCCGGCGCTGTCCGTTAGCATGGGCGACATGCCGGATGATGGCTATAAAACGTTTGTTTGCGTAGAGACGGCTTACGCGACCGCGCCGCAGAAAACCCGCGAAGAAAAACCATCACGCCTGGCACAAACTATCCGCGTTGCTAAACGCTAAAATTGTGTCTGTAGCCTGACGGAGCTTGCGCCTTATCCGGCCTACCAAACATTGCGTAGGCCGGATAAGAAGCGTGAGCATCGCCATTCGGCAAATCAGGCCATATCCAGCGCCGTTTTACCCTTTGGCGCTGGATATGCCTTATCTAACTGCTTCAGCTCATCAACAGAGAGCGTTATCTCCAGCGCGGCGGCATTTTGTTCGACATGCGCTACGCTTGCCGCTTTTGGAATTGCCATCACGCCCGGCAGACGGATCACCCATGCCAGCAAAATCTGCGCAGCACTAACATTGTGCGCGTGCGCGATGTCGTTCACCACAGAGTGAGAAAGCAAGTCACCGCGCAATCGCCCCGCCTGAGCCAACGGACTGTAAGCCATGACCGGCATCTGCTGCTGCTGGCACCACGGCAGTAAATCATATTCAATACCGCGCGATGCTAAATGATAAAGCACCTGGTTAGTGGCACATTCCCGCCCACCTGTGACTTGCCATAACGCCTGCATGTCATCGTAATCGAGATTAGAGACGCCCCAGCGGCGGATTTTCCCCTGCGCAATGAGTGCTTCCATGGCATCAACGGTCTCAGCAAATGAAAAACTGCCCGTCCAGTGGAGCAAATAGAGATCCAGATAATCGGTTTTTAGTCGACGCAGGCTCGCTTCACAGGCGGCAATGGCTTTCTGACCACCGGCATTCCAGGGGTATACTTTCGAGACTAAAAAAGCGCTATCACGACGCCCGGTTAATGCTTCACCCACTACCTCTTCCGCTGCACCATCTGCATACATTTCGGCGGTATCAATCAACCGCAGACCGAGATCCAGACCAGCCCGCAGCGCTGAAACCTCTTCCCGGCGTCGGCCAGGATCCTCGCCCATGTACCATGTTCCCTGCCCAATAGCAGGCAGCGATACCTGCTTTGTAAACATCACCTGTTTCGCTGTCATCGCACCCTCCTGTGTTAATGCACCACAGTAAAGCAAAACAACTGGCATGTGTCCTGTTAGGGTGCACAAATTGCACCCTCTAAGATTGGAAGTTGACCGCTATGGCAACGGCAATAAAAAACCCGGCAACAAACAATGCTCCCGGGCCGAATGACAGAAAATCTTAACTGCACTGCGGTTATTTTAAGCGACCTAAATATTTCCCCTCTTTCATCGCGTTAATTTTCCCGTTTTTATAGACAATGACGGAAATCAAGCCCGCGCTATAAGACTGAGCGTCTGCATTGTTCTCATCATTTGCCGCAGCTTTGCCATTAATATAAGCAATACCATCAGCGCCACGTTTAAATTCTACGCCCAGTTTATTCACATGCACGGGTGTGATTTTACTGGCGTGCACCGGAGCATTAGCATCGCTGACCATCGTTTTATGTTCATGCTGTAACTGCTGACGGTAAGCCTCGCTGATGGCATAGGCTGGTGCAGCCGCAGATGTTGCGACCAGTGCAGCGATAATTATTAATTTCTTCATAAGTTACACCTTAATAATTATTGTGTTTGTGGTGATGACTGGAATTAGTATCATTTGAGTTATATACGTTTTGCGCGTTCTCCATAGCTTGTTTTTCAGCTACGGCATTGATTGTCGCCTGACGGTTTTGCTCAGCGATATAGCAGGCATCGCGGCTCACGCCCTTGCTTTCGCAAGCACTCATGCGTGAAGCCTCGGTGGAACATCCCGTCAGAATCCCACCCATCACTGCTATCATGATTAACTTTTTCATTATCTCTACCAGGTTTATTCGCAAGAAAACCACATGACATTTAATATCAGAGCCATGCAGCGTTACTGTCTTTACTTATTAAGTTGGAGTAATATCTGCAATCGCTTATTTAATGTCAATTTTAATTTTTTCAGATAAATACCTAAAAGATGTAAAATAAAAATTAACTTAATGATTTTATTTTTTTCAAATGAAAGTTAACTTTCATCGTTACACAAAAATAATAAAATAGTTATCTTGCTATTTTTAGTGGCGAGAGTTTCACGATAAAATTATACCGTGATTATAAAATAGAATATTATCAATATATTGCGAAACCAGAAATCACTCTCCCAGAACAATGATTCGTGAAACTGTACAGATACTCTTCCATTCACAAACGAATAGATTTCAGTCTCATCAAACAACAGGTTTAATTTTGGTAATTGCGGCAGGAAAAATACGTTAACTATTTGTTGCGGCCGATGTAATGCCAAAACAGGGTGATGCTGCCAACTTACTGATTTAGTGTATGATGGTGTTTTTGAGGTGCTCCAGTGGCTTCTGTTTCTATCAGCTGTCCCTCCTGTTCAGCTACTGACGGGGTGGTGCGTAACGGCAAAAGCACTGCCGGACATCAGCGCTATCTCTGCTCTCACTGCCGTAAAACATGGCAACTGCAGTTCACTTACACCGCTTCTCAACCCGGTACGCACCAGAAAATCATTGATATGGCCATGAATGGCGTTGGATGCCGGGCAACCGCCCGCATTATGGGCGTTGGCCTCAACACGATTTTCCGCCATTTAAAAAACTCAGGCCGCAGTCGGTAACCTCGCGCATACAGCCGGGCAGTGACGTCATCGTCTGCGCGGAAATGGACGAACAGTGGGGATACGTCGGGGCTAAATCGCGCCAGCGCTGGCTGTTTTACGCGTATGACAGGCTCCGGAAGACGGTTGTTGCGCACGTATTCGGTGAACGCACTATGGCGACGCTGGGGCGTCTTATGAGCCTGCTGTCACCCTTTGACGTGGTGATATGGATGACGGATGGCTGGCCGCTGTATGAATCCCGCCTGAAGGGAAAGCTGCACGTAATCAGCAAGCGATATACGCAGCGAATTGAGCGGCATAACCTGAATCTGAGGCAGCACCTGGCACGGCTGGGACGGAAGTCGCTGTCGTTCTCAAAATCGGTGGAGCTGCATGACAAAGTCATCGGGCATTATCTGAACATAAAACACTATCAATAAGTTGGAGTCATTACCCAAAACAGCACAAAAAATCAAATCACATGTTTTGGATCAATATTCATCTCTGATATGCACAAAAAAGCCCGCATCTCTGCGGGCTAGTGTTTGACACGCAGTGGCATCAGAACTTGTAGGTAACACCCGTTGAAATCAGACCCGTCCAGGATTTATCCACCATCGGGCTGTCTGTCACTTCATCAGACAGGCGGGTATAACGCGCAGTACCGTATACGCTCCAGTTGCCCAGGAAGTTATAGTTTGCGCTGAGCTCCAGATACGGGTTCCAGGAGCTTTCAGGATCGTAGCTACGCAAGCCGCTACGGGCAGATTCATGGCGTGAAACACCATAATAGTATTCATTCTGGTTTTCACTGTTCCACTCGACACCAATCCCCGGAGTCAACGTCAGACCGCCATTGGTATAGCGGTATAACCACGCCAGATCCCATACAATACCATTGCTGTTATCCAGCGTGTCCCCTGCAAGGCTGGTACGCAGGAAACCGTATTGCGTGTTGTGAATGTAAGAAAGGCCAGCCATCATGGTGCTCTTACGTTTATCCAGACTACGCAGACGGTTGTCGTCGCTGTCACCCGGTTTGAAGTACATTGGCGACCAATAGGCCATCACCGACAGCTTATCGATATCGTCATTCCACAGGTAGTAACCACCGCCCAGACCACGGAACCAGAAGTTATCGCTTTCATAACTCACAACCGGGACCGGGTAAACGTCACTGTCGTAATCTTTGTAAGGGTGCTCAACCACACCAACGCCTGCGCCCAGCGTCAGGTTGCTCTCTGCCTGTGCGACGTTAGCGGAAGTGGCAATAAGCACGCTAAGTGCCAGAAGTTTGAGTTTGGTCACAGTCAATAATTCCTTATTTAAATGTGTAGCGGTCAAAGTTTAACCGTCAATACGCTTCAGCCCAACTATTTTACGGATTCGCCCCAGAATGTAACCCCCTAATTTCTCAGCGAGTGATGACATTTTGCTTGCAGGACAGTGAACACCGCATGAATCCTGCCCCATATATTTACAAAAGACATGCTTTTTTTGCTGATGAGTTATTGATATGCCATTGAAATTCATTTGCGCACACAGGCAAGTTTTGCAAATGCCATCTACGCTTAATTTTAGAAGGTGTATCACCGAATACGTTGATCTCCTGACCACCACAATGGCATGAGAGTTGCTTATTTCTTCAGCAGCGACGTCGTTCAGTTTACCTCTTCAGGGGCCTCTACTATTCATATGAACGGCTCTTAACATGTGCTAAAAAAACGAAAGGACGGCATACCATGAATATATTCGATCACTATCGCCAGCGTTATGAAGCTGCCAAGGACGAAGAGTTCACGCTGCAGGAGTTTCTTACCACTTGTCGGCAAGATCGCAGCGCTTATGCCAATGCGGCAGAGCGGCTATTAATGGCTATTGGTGAGCCTGTCATGGTCGACACTGCCCACGAACCTCGTCTTTCTCGACTCTTTTCGAATCGGGTGATTGCACGATACCCCGCTTTTGAAGAGTTTTATGGCATGGAAGAGGCCATTGAGCAGATTGTTTCTTATTTGAAGCATGCGGCTCAGGGTCTGGAAGAGAAGAAGCAGATTCTGTATCTGCTGGGGCCTGTGGGAGGGGGGAAATCATCTCTTGCTGAGCGACTGAAGTCGCTGATGCAGCGAGTACCGATTTATGTCCTGAGCGCCAACGGCGAACGTAGCCCGGTAAACGATCATCCGTTATGCCTGTTTAACCCACAGGAAGACGCGCAGATCCTGGAAAAAGAGTATGGGATCCCGCGTCGTTATCTCGGTACGATCATGTCGCCCTGGGCTGCAAAACGTCTGCATGATTTTGGCGGGGACATTACAAAATTCCGCGTTGTCAAAGTCTGGCCGTCTATTCTGGAGCAGATCGCTATCGCCAAAACGGAACCTGGTGATGAAAACAACCAGGATATCTCTGCGCTGGTCGGGAAAGTGGATATTCGTAAACTCGAACACCACGCCCAGAACGATCCTGATGCCTACGGTTATTCGGGCGCACTGTGCCGCTCAAACCAGGGGATAATGGAGTTCGTTGAGATGTTTAAAGCACCGATTAAAGTGCTGCATCCTTTGCTGACCGCAACCCAGGAAGGAAACTACAACGGGACAGAAGGTATCTCTGCCCTGCCGTTTAACGGAATTATTCTTGCCCACTCGAACGAGTCCGAATGGGTGACGTTCCGTAATAATAAAAACAATGAGGCGTTCCTTGACCGTGTTTACATCGTCAAAGTGCCTTATTGCCTGCGGATCTCCGAAGAGATCAAAATTTACGAAAAACTGCTTAACCACAGTGAGCTGACCCATGCGCCTTGCGCACCGGGCACGCTGGAAACGCTCTCTCGCTTTACCATTCTTTCTCGCCTGAAAGAACCTGAGAACTCGAGCATTTACTCGAAGATGCGCGTTTACGATGGGGAAAGCCTGAAAGATACCGATCCAAAAGCGAAGTCCTATCAAGAGTATCGGGATTACGCCGGGGTCGATGAGGGAATGAACGGTCTTTCGACGCGTTTCGCGTTTAAGATCCTCTCACGCGTGTTTAACTTTGACCACGCCGAAGTGGCAGCTAACCCGGTGCATCTGTTCTACGTACTGGAGCAGCAAATCGAGCGCGAACAGTTCCCGCAGGATCTGGCAGAACGTTATCTTGAGTTCCTGAAAGGCTATCTGATCCCGAAATATGCTGAGTTCATTGGCAAAGAGATCCAGACGGCTTATCTCGAATCCTATTCCGAATATGGACAAAACATTTTCGACCGTTATGTCACTTATGCGGATTTCTGGATTCAGGATCAGGAGTATCGCGACCCGGATACCGGTCAGTTGTTTGACCGCGAGTCGTTGAACTCAGAACTGGAGAAAATTGAGAAACCGGCGGGTATCAGTAACCCCAAAGATTTCCGTAACGAGATCGTCAACTTTGTTCTGCGTGCCAGAGCGAATAACAGCGGTCGCAATCCAAACTGGACCAGTTACGAAAAACTGCGCACGGTCATTGAGAAGAAAATGTTCTCCAATACCGAGGAGCTGCTGCCGGTCATTTCGTTCAACGCAAAAACCTCAACTGACGAGCAGAAAAAACACGACGATTTTGTCGACCGGATGATGGAAAAAGGCTACACGCGTAAACAGGTGCGTTTACTGTGCGAATGGTATTTGCGCGTACGTAAATCGTCTTAAAATAAGTGCCCGGAGGCGCATACGCTTGCCGGGCCGACAATACACATCCGTAGGCCGGATATGCTCAGCGCATCCGGCGTTACTGATGTAGCATAAAGTTGGCAAATGCAGTACGGGGGGCTTATGACCTGGTTTATTGACCGGCGTCTTAACGGCAAAAACAAGAGCACGGTAAACCGCCAGCGCTTCTTACGCCGTTATAAATCGCAAATTAAACAGTCGATCTCCGAGGCCATTAACAAGCGTTCGGTGACTGATGTGGATAGCGGCGAATCTGTCTCTATTCCGACTGATGATATTAGCGAACCGATGTTCCATCAGGGGCGTGGCGGCTTGCGCCATCGCGTGCATCCGGGTAACGACCATTTTGTGCAGAACGACCGCATTGAACGCCCGCAGGGCGGAGGCGGTGGTTCAGGAAGCGGACAAGGCCAGGCCAGCCAGGATGGCGAGGGTCAGGATGAATTCGTCTTCCAGATCTCTAAAGATGAATATCTCGATCTGTTGTTCGAAGATTTAGCACTTCCTAACCTGAAGCAGAATCAGCAGCGTCAGTTAACGGAGTACAAAACGCACCGGGCAGGTTTCACCTCTAACGGCGTGCCTGCCAACATCAGCGTGGTGCGCTCCCTGCAAAACTCACTGGCGCGCCGCACAGCGATGACGGCAGGTAAGCGTCGCGAATTGCATGCGCTCGAAGCGGATCTGGAAACCATCGCGAAAAGTGAACCAGCGCAGTTGCTGGAAGAGGAACGGTTACGCAAAGAGATTGCCGAACTACGGGCAAAAATCGAACGCGTGCCGTTTATCGACACCTTTGATTTACGCTACAAGAATTATGAAAAACGGCCCGATCCTTCCAGCCAGGCGGTGATGTTCTGCCTGATGGACGTCTCCGGTTCAATGGATCAGTCGACCAAAGATATGGCCAAGCGTTTTTATATCTTGCTGTATCTGTTCTTGAGTCGGACCTACAAAAACGTTGAAGTGGTTTATATTCGCCACCATACCCAGGCGAAAGAGGTGGATGAGCACGAGTTCTTCTACTCTCAGGAAACCGGGGGAACCATTGTCTCCAGCGCGCTGAAGTTAATGGATGAAGTGGTAAAAGACCGTTACGACCCAGCCCAGTGGAACATCTATGCCGCACAGGCCTCGGACGGTGATAACTGGGCGGATGATTCCCCGTTGTGTCATGAGATTCTGGCGAAAAAACTGCTACCGATGGTGCGATATTATAGCTATATCGAAATCACCCGCCGCGCGCACCAGACCTTGTGGCGTGAATACGAACATCTGCAATCAACGTTTGAAAACTTTGCGATGCAGCATATCCGCGACCAGGATGATATTTATCCGGTATTCCGTGAGCTTTTTCACAAACAGGGCGCGTCAGTGAAAGATTAACTGAATCAGCACCATCCTGATAAACGACAATCCCAGCAGACGCTGGGATTGTCAGAATTCACTCAGGGAACTTCAAAGGTTACGGTAGCCGTCGCGTTAAAATCGCCACCACCAGATGGCTTGGTATATGTCGTCATCGTCGGGTAGGCATAAAACGTCGCCATTGCCTTATTGCCAATGACCTCTGCTCCTTGCAAATTATCACCACCTAGCTTAACAGGCGTATTTCCTGAAGAATCGCTGGTGATTTTCACCCCCACCCCATCAATGGTGTTCCCATTGCTGGGTTTCGCGACCAGCACGCCATCCAGCCCTGAACCACTGCTGGCTGAGGTCGGTGAAATTGACCATTTCATCGCACCGTAGGTATCGCCAATGTCTCGTTTACAGGAAAATGTCAGGACTGTGGGTTTTGGCGTATACCCCGATGGTTTTCCCCCTTTCGTCGTAAACGTCGAACTGACGATGTTACCCAGAGGCACTTCCAGAACGACGGGACCATTACTAATTTGGCAGGACTGATCCATCCTCAAAGTACCCGATAAAAAAAAGTGAAAATAGTCATAGCCTTGGCTACCAACAACACTTTTCGAATAATCGCGGGCAGCGGACCAGCTATCAGTTGAATACGCTGAATGGATCTTGCCCCTGGCAATCTCTATACCGGTGAACGTTATATCATTGGTCGGTATTTTAGGCATATAAAAATAGATCGTACCATTACGCCCGGAAACTGTACCATTTTGATTGATATCAATAGTAAGACTACAAGTATAAGGATCTTCTGTATTGGTCCACGTGTTTACACAATCGGAGTAACTACTCATGGTCTGTATCTCCGTCACCGAGTTATTATGTTCCAGATAGGGTACAAAATAGTAACTCATGGCGTCTGCTGTATTGTCGTAGATACCTTGTCTAATAGCGACATAGAGAGGAATGTTACTCCCTACGTCTGTACTTACCTTATAATATTTAATACCGCCAAACGTTGTGGTACTGGACGTGTCTACTGCACTTGTGAAATCAACTTTAAAAACCTGAGGGCCGAAAATATTCAACGTATTAGTTTTGTTCGGAAATCTCCAATTCATAGCACCTGAAGGGGAACTAAATTCTGTCTGCTCGGCCAGCGAGCCGACAGTGCCGGTAAAAAGCTTATCCACCTGCATGGTGTAGTTAACATTTGGCACTCCCCCATTTAGGGTTGCAGAGGCTGTTACCGCAGAGGCATTTTCTGAAACAATATATAAACAGACTGCGGGTATCAGTAAAGAATAGTGACAACTACGTAGTTTTGATCTAATCAACTTAATCATAAAATGCACTCACTAGCAATGTGGCTGTCACCTGCCCGGCGGTGATTGCGGTTCCCGCTTGCATATATCTGACATAATAATCACGCGGTGTCGCCAACGGAGCCTGAGGGGTAATCGGATACGTCAGAAGGCGACTCTGACCCGTATTATCTAACACGTTCTGATTATCCCGCTGGTCAAATACCGCAAAGCCCACGCCGTTATCAATACGTTGACCAGAACCGTCGACGGCCTGATTGGTAAATATGCCGGGCGCGGCTTTACCATTACTCGCCAACGCATCGAAGCTAATGCGAATGTTCGACGCGGTTATCGGAGACAATATACAGTTTTCAACTATCAACGAAAAATTTTTACTCAGGGAAGAGAGCCGTTGTTCTGAAAATTCCCCTACACCGATGGGTGATAAAAACAATACATCACTATTGAAACGGACATCGCAGGTTGTTTGAATTAGTTCACCGCCAAAATTTAAGCCATACCCACTACCGTCAGCAATAATACCGTCCGCCGCGACAGCATTCCCAGGCATAAAGTAAGGTGTCATCAGAAAGGCTAATGAAATAATTCCCTTTCTTTTCATTATCAACTCACTCACGGTAAACGCTCCAGAATATTCATATCAGATTAAAAAGCGCACGGCAGGTAATGACTCCAACTTATTGATAGTGTTTTATGTTCAGATAATGCCCGATGACTTTGTCATGCAGCTCCACCGATTTTGAGAACGACAGCGACTTCCGTCCCAGCCGTGCCAGGTGCTGCCTCAGATTCAGGTTATGCCGCTCAATTCGCTGCGTATATCGCTTGCTGATTACGTGCAGCTTTCCCTTCAGGCGGGATTCATACAGCGGCCAGCCATCCGTCATCCATATCACCACGTCAAAGGGTGACAGCAGGCTCATAAGACGCCCCAGCGTCGCCATAGTGCGTTCACCGAATACGTGCGCAACAACCGTCTTCCGGAGCCTGTCATACGCGTAAAACAGCCAGCGCTGGCGCGATTTAGCCCCGACGTATCCCCACTGTTCGTCCATTTCCGCGCAGACGATGACGTCACTGCCCGGCTGTATGCGCGAGGTTACCGACTGCGGCCTGAGTTTTTTAAATGGCGGAAAATCGTGTTGAGGCCAACGCCCATAATGCGGGCGGTTGCCCGGCATCCAACGCCATTCATGGCCATATCAATGATTTTCTGGTGCGTACCGGGTTGAGAAGCGGTGTAAGTGAACTGCAGTTGCCATGTTTTACGGCAGTGAGAGCAGAGATAGCGCTGATGTCCGGCAGTGCTTTTGCCGTTACGCACCACCCCGTCAGTAGCTGAACAGGAGGGACAGCTGATAGAAACAGAAGCCACTGGAGCACCTCAAAAACACCATCATACACTAAATCAGTAAGTTGGCAGCATCACCCGCACGGCATACACGCTACCGCGCGCTTTTATCGGTATTACTCGTAAGCAATATTTACATAAGCAGATGCGCTAAGATCTTTACCCGCACTGTTGGTATTGACAGCGGCAGAAGTGTTAAGCAGTGCGTTTTTAGTCACTACCATTTTGGCATACAGCGGTAATTTATAGGTTTCACCTGTCTTGGTCAGGTTGGCAAGCTCGAAATGTTCTAATTCGCCAGCTTTCATGCTAATGGCTTCAAGATTCGATGTTGTTGTTTGATCTTTGAAAATGGCAAAACCAAGGCCAGATAATGCATTAGCATTAAGCGGATCCACGAAAGACGCCGCGGTACCGTTAAAACCATACCCTGAAAGTGCTGTACCGACAAAATCTAGTGAAACACGGGTAATACCGCCACCACAACCCGTCAATTGTATGGACACATCTTTTACCGGAGCTGCTGTAATAACAGTATTGTCTGCTTTGCCCACAATATCGGATGCGTTGATGTTACCAAAAGCAATATCTGTCCCCCCCGCCATACCGGTAAATGCAGCACTACAGGTTGGCTGGGTCAGCGTTCCTTTGAACGTTAAATCAACAGTTGCATCTGCTGCCAGAGCAGAAAGCGGTGCGCAAAACAGAACCGCAGAGATAATTTTTTTCATTGTAAGCGTCCCTTTCTTACTGATAAGTAATATTTACAACAGCGGTGGAGTTCAGAGAACCTGAAACCATGTTGCTATACGCTGCAACGGTCGGCACGATAGTGGACTTAATATAAACACTCCGTTGTGGCGCAAATTTATCTGTGCCAGTATTCACCGTTTGGTTATCTGCCTGCATCGGATAATAGGTCCCCGTTGAATCGTCTTTCACCTCGGTCTTGAACGCCACACCTGTCGCACCACCGGTGGCAGGGATAACCCATTTACCTTTATAGGCACCAGCGGCAATATCAGTAGTACTGGTGGAACTCAAAGAAAGGGTCATGTTGTTTACAGCGACACAGTTATTCAGTTTGAATGACTGCTCAATATTCCTTGTCCCGGCAAATGCCACAACAGGCGTCACCTCGCCAAAATCATATACCAACCCTTCAGTCCCCGTACTCAGGGTACAGGTACCACGATTAATATGGGTGCTTGCCGTAAAGTCGACTCGTTCCGCCAGTGCGGAACCACTCAGCATCGCTGCGCACAGCAAACCTGAAATAAGTGCGGCTTTCCTACCCGCCAAATGCTTATTCATAATCATTCCTTTTTAATTTTAGAGAGTTTTTTACTCTCAAATAATTTGGCAGAAAATATCCTGCCCCTCATACGACAAGAGTGTTATAAGGCGAACACCCGCGCCGCATTTGAAAGAGTGTGTTGCACAACCCCGCTAGCGGGTATTAGTCATAAACAATATTTGCGTAAACATCTGCTTTAAGATCTTTTCCCGCACTGTTGCGTATTAACAGCGGCAGAATCTTTAAGCAGTGAGTTTTTAGTCACTACCATTTTGGCATACAGCGGCCAGGTATAAACTTCGCCCGTTTTGGCCAGGGTCGCCAGTGACAAAACGGTCGGTTCACCCGCTTTGTCCGCACTAACGTAAACCGCATCATCAGTCGAGGTAGAGTCGGCATTTTTGAGTAATGCGACCCCCAGACCTGACTCTCTATCACTGGTATCACGGAAATTTACCGCTTTACGGACAAAGCCATAACCTGAAGTGGATGCACCAACAAAATTGACTTTAATATTAGTGATACTATTACAGCCAGAGAACTTCAGAGAGACGTTTTTGACTGGCGCAGCTGGAACAATCGTCCCTTCCGCTTTCCCCACGATATCAGATGCATTGAGGCTGCCAAACGCAATATCCACACCACTAGAACCAGTAAAAGAAGCCGTACAGGTTGGTGCGGTCAGCGTTCCTTTAAAGGTTAAATCAACCGTTGCATCAGCCGCCAGAGCGGAAAGCGGTGCGCAAAGTAACATTGCAGAAATAAGTTTTTTCATTGGTCGCCGCTCCCCTTACAGATAAGTAATATTTAAAACAGCGGCAGAGCTCAGAGAGCCTGAAACCATAGCCGAATACGCGCTAACTGTCGGAACGATAGTTGTTTTGATATAAACGCTCCACTGTGGTGAAAATTTTTGCTCGCCAGTATCCAGCGTGTTGTTATCAGCCTGCAGCGAATAATATGTCCCCGTTGCACCATTTTTTACTTCGGTCTTAAACGCCACACCTGTCGCGCCACCGGTAGCCGGTGCAACCCATTTCCCCTGATAAGTCCCGGAGGCGATATTGACCGTACTGGAAGAACTCAGAGAAACGGATATGTTGTTGACAGCAACACAGTTTTGCAGATTAAATGACTGCTCAATGTTCCTTGTCCCGGCAAATGCCACAACAGGTGTCACCTCGCCAAAATCATATACCAGCCCTTCAGTCCCTGAACTCAGGGTACAGGTACCACGATTAATGTGGGTACTTGCCGTAAAGTCGACTCGTTCAGCCAGTGCAGAACCACTCAGCATCACCGCACACAGGGAACCCGTAATGAATACTGATTTCCCTTTTAATTTGAATTTATTCACTAAAAACTCCTTTTTTAATTAAAGACATCAATGCTGATGTGGCTTAACTTAACGATGATGTTATTAATCACAGATTACGTTATCGACAGACAACGTCTTACTGTTGATATCTTCCTGAGTCGTTTCAGGTAACTGATAATTAAACCGACACTGTTCTTCGGTGTTATCGCCCCAGATAACAGATAACGTCCCGGACTGCTCTATTCCTCGAGTAAAGGCACGACCACCTTGTCCAACCGTGCCCACGACCTCATTATTTTCATTAAATATCTCAGACCCCAGAGGAATATTTTTACCATTTTTCAAACTAAGACGGAAAAATACCGAGCGACGATCGTCCGTAGCGAAAGGAACATAAATAATAGCCCCTGCACGCGGAACAACTTTCGTCGATGTCTCTTTTAATTCGGTATCCTGTTCCATTTTCGATGGATCGATACTCACATCATTAAAGCGGTAAGGTGACAGGCTAGAAACATAGGCATACCCGGCACTGTTAATTCGCGCAGCCCTATCACCCATCGCCAGTGCGCCCTTCGCACCTTTCGCCTCAATCAATGCAACAGGCGTGTCACCGTTAATGGTTCGTCCGAAAGTTACGCCGCCCTTGTGAATTAAAACCCCACCGCTGCCGTTCACAGACATCTGACGGCTGTTCTCTGTATCGGCAGATATGTTCCCCCCCCAGCTACCGTAACGGGTATCCCAGGAGGCATTCGCCCCAATATTCTCAATCTTATTATCGTCGTAGCCGTTGCGGCGATAACTTGCGTTGACGCCATAGTTCATGCCTGCATCCTGGTTATAACCCGAGGTCGAGGTCGATAAATTACTGTCTCCCTTGCTGCTTCGGGTATAACTGGTGTTCAAATAATCAAACAGCGGCGCTTTATCACCGGAACGATCGCCAAGCGGTATAGAAAACGACAAATAAACCTGATCGTCTTTCTCATTACCGTCAGTGTAGTAACGGTTAACGGAAACGCTATAGCTGACTTGTCCCAGAGAGTTGCTGTAACCCAACTGATAACTTTTCTCTTTGCGCCCTGAACGCCAATACTCTGATAGCATCGCTGAAGAATAAAATGAGCCCCATCCATTTTCCAGCGACTGGTTGACGTTGAGTTGTACCTGTGACTTAAGGCGATCCTCCAGGTCCATCCAGTCGGTTTCCGATAGTCGATCCACTGCCTCACTCAGCGTATAGAAATCTTTTGTCGAATAACGGTAAGCCGCAATATTGAAACTGGTATTTGTCGAGGAGATAAAACTGTTGTATTTAATCCCCACACTCTGCCCTTCCCGACTGCCTTCTTCCGCTGACAAATGCGACTGTGTCAAGTCTATTGAGACTGCACCAATCGGCGTATTCAGCGCCACCCCGCCGAGAGCAGAGTAGTAGCCCGACATATATTCAGCACCGGTATATAAAGACAGATAATTATTCAGACCATATTGCCAGGTTCCCTGGGTGACAACAGGTTTCTCTGCGCTGCTCGATCCGTTATATTCCCCCACCGCCAGCGAATAAAGGCTGACCCCTGGGTAAAGCAGCTGCCCACTGCCATTGAAAGGTATAATCAACTGACGCGTCCGACCGTCCGCCTCCTGAATCGTAACGTCAAGCTGTTCGCTGGAGCTGATCGGATTATAATCGTCAATCGAAAATGCTCCCGGCGGCACGGTTGTTTCTAATATTTTAGTGCCAGCCTGGCTGATAATAATTTTCGCATTCGACTCCGCAACCCCACGAATAACCGGACGGAAGCTGTTCAGGGAGTCTGGCAGCATTCGCGTGTCGCTGCTCAGCGTCACGCCGCGTAATGGAAACCCATCAAAAAAGGTGCTGCTGCTATAGATCTCACCGACCCGTAGCCGTGACTTCAGCGGCGCGACATCGTGTTCCACGTACAGGTTCGAACTGTCGAACGTTGTTCCACTGTCTTTTGTGTAGTTCGCGTCGCCACGGACACGGACGCGCCAGCCCAGTAAATTCAGTCCACCATCAAGGCCGACCCAAGCGCTATCAGAGCTAACCCCACTGTAACTTGAACGATAATAACTGGTGTTATAACCGACAAACGCCGCGTTAACGCCGTCATCCCAGAGCGTATCCGGCACTTCATCAGGACGTGTTGCCAGTACCATGGCCTGTGGAATATTCAGCATAAAACGCTGATCGTTGATATCCATTTTCCATTTAGCCTGGGGGATCAGGATTTTCAGCGAAATGCAGCTTTCCGCCTCTGCGCCAGAAACATTAATGGCACCAGGATCAACACCAAAATTCGCCAATTCTTTCAGGCTCAGGCAAGGAATTGCACGTAACGGATCTTTTGGGTTTTCATCAAACTGAATTTCAAACTTACCCATTTCGCGCTCGTTAAGTACAACGGTTGCGTAATGCTTCCCGGCGGTAACAGGGTTTCCTTTGGAAAAACGGCTAACGTCTATTGGCTGATTAGATAAAAAGATATTACTAAATTCTACCTCTTCATCTTCAGTACCGATTTCCTCACTTTCTTTATTTTCTTCTTTTCCCTGCACATTAGAATTTTCTACTGATGATGCAGGCGAAACACTATTTTGTGCAGGGGTTTCAGTAGCATTCGCTGTCCCGACAACATTCAATAAAATAAATGTGCTAGCAATACTCGACAAACGAAAACGATCGCTAATTAACATATCCATAGAAAAACCCGAACGTTCCATCGTGAAAAAATACTATTTGATAACAGCAGTACCCTCTACATCGTTACCATAATCCGAAATATAGCTATACGTCAGATTGGTTCCTACAGCTGCTTTAAACGTTTTGTTATCAAATGTGAACTTTTCCGTTGCAAAAGGTGCAACCATTCCTGGCTTCGCCGAATTATTACCGACTTTCATCATGTTGAAGGTCAGATAATAAGGGGAGTTATTTTTTGCAACTAATGTGCCATTTTCCGCACGCCATTCAACCTTACCTGCCGCATCTTGTGGTTTTACGGGTAAAGCATCTGGGCGATAAAACATCTTAATCCGAGTACGAAACGCCAGTTGTAATTTATTATTGCCAGCAGCCTCACCTTTTGCTTTTGGCGGAACCTCTAACACGTTCAGATAATAAATACTTTCACGATCTTTCGGCAAACTGGCGTCCATTTTAGAAATACGCAGCGTCTGGCCTTTCTTCGCATCAATACGTGACACCGGAGGTGTTAACATAAATGGCAGATCGATATTTTCCGGCGATTCCGTTGCACGACCATCATCCAACCATGACTGCACCAGCAGTGGACGCGGCCCCTCATTGGTCAGGCGAACGTTAACTTCTTTGGCTGCTTCTTTATAAATCACACGCGTGGTATTAATGACGACATCGGCCCATACAGACGAACTGAAGGCCAAAGTCGCGGCCATAATTGCAGATAAATATTTGATGGACATTTAATTTATTACTCTCTGAAAAATAAGGCGGCAATAAAAACTGCCGCCTCAGTCTTAATCAATAATTACTGGTAAACTACGCTGAAGGTAGCTACCGTTTCGATATCACCAGCGACAACATCTGTACCCGTCTGGACATAACGAGTGTTAAAACTGTAGGTCTGGGCATTCGTCTCTGTACTTTTATAATCCGCTGGATCTACAGTATTTGGACCCATCGCCAGTGTTTTGGTAGCGTCAGTGTCTTTAGTGAAGCCAATCTGCACGCCTTTAGCAGCAGTATCCATGGTATTGACGGAGTCCAGCAGGACGTTACGATAGGTGCTGGTGCCTGAATCCGCATAACCAGTAGAATCAAAGCTAACCGCAACACCGGTTTTACCGGCTGGCATCACGCAGCCTTCCAGAGTGATATTTACAGTACGCATATCTCGAGAAGCATTCATATTGGTACCATTCGCGATCGCAACAGAATCCGTCATATCCACAGCAGCAATCGGATCAATCTGCAGCAAAGTAGAAGTCGGTGCACCGTTGATCGCCACAGCACACGTTTTGTTAATGACTTCGCCATTAATACGAATCTGGCCATCAGCCGCCATCGCATTCACCGCACTTAAACCACCTGCAACCAATGCAGCAACCTGAGCAATTTTAATAATTGAACGACACATAATTCATAACTCCATTTATTTACAAAAAATATAACTAATACTTACCGTGCATTATGCTGGCGTATACAAAAGCACCACATTTTAGTTCCACTGCAGCCCGCAATAGCGGTGTAGATCAAAAACAGTAGCAAAGATTATTAAGGGTAACGCCGTGAGCACATTATTATATTAATGGATGTAAATTGCAACCAATTGACACGCTACAAAATATATATGAAAGCATTCACAGACCGTATTTAAAATTCACTTAAAACATAGAAAAAAAGTCACACAAAAAATAAAATAATAAGTTAAAACAATTAGTTAAAGAAAACATAATATAATTTATAAATAGAAAAACCTATGACATCAATAGATGAAATACACTCTATTTTTAGGAATAAATCCAAGATCAATCGATCTCATGAATAAATTCACGAGATGAATTTAAAAAAAATATTGATACAATTACAATATAAGATATTTGAAAACAATTTTATTGTCGCAACTTATTTACCTTATCATTAATAAAACATATACATTAGGAACAATAACCACCGCCGTTATATTCCTCCCAACCCAGAACAATAAACGAGTCACTGGATGTCTGACTCTCCATTGCAAGCAATCTGCCTCTCGGCTTTTATAGATAACGTTGTTATCAGCGACCTTAGTGATAACTTCTGCCCATCTTTATGCCCGTATCAGCATGGTAAACACTCTGTTGCTTCAACGCCCCCGGACGCTGACGGGTTTTGCCCTGGCTGACTAAGAACACACGCGAATGATTTTTATTACAAAATGCCCTTCCCAGCAGCGTTAGAGCTGATGTATAGCGTGTGATAGACTGAAGTATCAGACTTACAGGGCTGTACATCATTATGCAATTGCATCATAAAGCGCTCAGGCTCTTTATCTCCGTCAGCGTCGTTGTTTTGACGTTTTCTTTTTTAGTTTATGAGCTCATTGCCAGCGATAAAGCAATGAATGCGTACATGCGCTATATCAATGAGAAAGCCGACTCATCGTTTCTCTATGATAAGTATACTAATCAAAGTATTGCAGCCCATCTGATGCGCACATTTTCATCCCCCCAGGTACCCGCTTCTATCGAGCAACAAAAAGCACTTTGCAACGCTTTCGACAGCGTTAACGGCACTCATGGGCTCAACCTCACCCAGCATAACTACCTACCATTACACGGTACGTTGCAAACCCCCACCACAAAATGTAGCGAGAAACTTGAAGACATATTTCTACTGCCCTCTTTTGACCGGGCGGTAAACGTTAATCGTGAGCAGAAAGATTACGGTCATGGGTTAGGTATGCAGGAGTATAAATTTCGATATTACGTCGATCTCAAAAATAACTACGTCTATTTCTTTGATCTGGTCGACTCGCGGAAATTTGCGATACACAACTGGTCGTTTTTGCAAAAAGGAAACCTGGGTATCAACCAGAATGATATTGACGGTATATTCACTGGCCGCACGGTAATCTCCCGTATTTATGAAGATAACCTGACCGAGAAAAAAGTGATGAGCTTTTTAACACCGGTCTACTATGCCGGTAAGTTAAAAGGCGTGGTGATGGTGGATATCAACAAAGAGAATTTAAAGAATATTTTCTATACCAGCGACCGCCCTCTCGTCTGGCGCTATCTTAACGTGACGCTTTCGGACATCAACTCAGGTAAAGAGATACTCGTTCACCAAAGTGAGAACAACCTGTTTAGCTATGTTCACTACCAGGAGGACATGCCCGGCGGTATACGCATCACCTTATCGCTTGATTTTATGTACTTTATTGTCTCCTCCTGGAAAGTATTCGCCTTCTATCTGCTGGCGACAATACTGTTGCTGAATATGGTCAGAACGCATTTTCGGCTGTATCACAACGTCACGCGTGAAAATATCAGTGACGCGATGACCGGGCTCTACAACCGCAAAATTTTAACACCGACGCTCGAACAACGTTTACAGCAGTTGGTAAACGCGGGCACCCTCGTGACCTTTATCGCCATTGATTGCGATAAACTAAAAGTCATTAATGATACGCTGGGGCATAAGGAAGGCGATCGAATTATCACCATTCTGGCTAGAGCCATTCAAACCTCGATTCGCAAAAACGACTATGCCATCCGCCTCGGTGGGGATGAATTTTGCATTATCCTCATCGATTACCCCGCTGAATTAACGCCTCGTCTGCTGGAGAGGATTCGCTATAACTTACAAATTATTGCGCAAGATAGAGCAATCAGCTTCTCCGCAGGGATTTATAATATGCAGCCAAACGACACCATTGATGATGCCTACAAAGCATCCGATGCACAGCTCTACCTGAACAAACAGAAAAAACGCGCGGATGCGTAATCATTTTTCTGACAGGATTTTCATTGTTGTACCAGGAGTAAGTCATGACGGAAGTGAACAAAGGTAACGCAACGCATCAGCGTTTAATTTCGCTGTTGTCAGAACAAGGCGCGACGTATCGCGTGGTAAGCCATGAAGCGGTCGGCAAATGTGAAGCGGTTTCTGAAATTCGCGGTACCGCACTGGGCCAGGGAGCAAAAGCGCTGGTTTGTAAGGTCAAAGGCAACGGCGTTAATCAGCATGTCCTGGCGATTCTTTCTGCCGACCAGCAGGCCGACCTGAGCCTGTTAGCCAGCCATATCGGCGGGTTAAGAGCATCACTTGCCAGCCCGGCGGAAGTCGATGCACTGACAGGTTGCGTATTCGGCGCTATCCCACCGTTTAGCTTCCATCCAAAACTTAAGCTGGTCGCCGATCCGCTATTGTTTGAGCGTTTTAATGAAATTGCGTTCAATGCCGGAGTGCTGGAAAAATCCGTGATTATGGATACCGCAGATTACCTGCGTATCGCGCAACCGGAATTACTCCCGTTCCGCCGCGTACAATAGCCGCCCGAGTCAGGTGTAAAAACGTAGCATCGTGCATTAGCCCAAAAAAAATCATAATCATTAAAAAAAGCCTGTTCCGTCACGCGTTTACGCGTACAGTAAGCAGGCTTATTTTTTCTTTTGGCAAGGAAACTACGATGTTTGATGTCACTCTGCTGATCCTGCTCGGACTGGCAGCTCTGGGCTTTGTCAGCCACAACACCACTGTCGCTGTTTCAATTCTGGTGCTGATCATTGTCCGTGTTACCCCTCTGAATACTTTCTTTCCATGGATAGAAAAACAGGGCCTGACTGTCGGGATTATAATTCTAACCATTGGCGTCATGGCGCCGATCGCCAGCGGAACGCTCCCCCCCTCCACGCTCATCCACTCCTTTGTGAACTGGAAATCACTGGTCGCTATTGCCATCGGGGTATTCGTCTCCTGGCTTGGCGGGCGCGGTGTCACGCTCATGGGTAGCCAGCCTCAGCTTGTGGCCGGTTTACTGGTGGGTACGGTACTGGGCGTGGCGCTATTTCGCGGTGTGCCGGTGGGACCGCTCATTGCGGCAGGTCTGGTGTCATTGATTGTTGGGAAGCAGTAGCCAGTCCAGCCAGATAACGGCCTGGCGTCTGTCCCAGGCCTTTTTTGAACATGGTGATAAATGCCGTGGTCGAATCGTAACCGAGCATGTGCGCAACCTGTTGCACGTTATGGCCATCTATCAGCGCCTGCAGCGCCAGAATCAATTGAAGCTGGTGACGCCAGCGGCGAAAACTCAACCCCGTTTCTTTAACGACCAGACGGGCGAGGTTCCGCTCACTCATCGCAAATACGCTGGCCCACTGTCCCAGCGTCTGCCACTGCGCGGGCTCCCGCGCCATCGTCGCGACCATTCTGCGGATTTTCGGGTGATCGGAAACCGGCAACTGCATTTGCTCCTGCGGTTGCTGCGGGAGTTCATCAAATAGCACTTGCGTCAGCCGCTGGGTAGACGGCTCCAGCCGTTGATCATCCGTTTTGGACGCCAGCGCCAGAATGAGCTCCCGACATAATGGGGCGATTTTCAGGGTGCAGCAGCGTTCAGGCATCACGACTGCCTGCGGCTCAATAAACAAAAAGCACAGTTGCGCCCCAACGGTAACGTGGTTGCTGTGTGGAATTGCACCGGGGATCCATACCGCATATTGTGGAGGCACCATCCACATGGCATTTTCAACCTCACAGGTGATCGCGCCATGCAAGGCCAGAATCAACTGCCCCTTACGGTGCTGATGCAGCGGACTGAAGAGTTCATCTTCCCGGGCCTGTATACAAAACGCCACCGCCGCATCGTGGTAAAGGTCGGGCTCATACCCATCCAGCCTCAGTCCTAACATAAAAATGTCCGTTTTTAGCGATAAACTGTCATTTTAGCTTGATTCATCCATTGAGTAAAAACGCTAAAGTATCGCCTCGCCTGACGATATGAGAAAAAAATGACAAATATGCCTTCCTCCCGCGGCAAAAACGCAGCCTGGCTGATCGCGGGGATCCTGATGATTGCCACCACGCTGCGCGTCACCTTTACCGGAGCCGCCCCGCTGCTGGATGCAATTCGCACCGACTACGGCCTGAGTACCGCCCAGACGGGACTTCTGACCACCCTGCCGCTCCTGGCCTTCGCACTGGTATCGCCTCTGGCCGCTGCCGTTGCACGCCGTTGGGGTATCGAACGCAGCCTGTTTGCCGCAATGCTACTGATTTGCGCAGGTATTGCGATACGTTCTCTGCCCACGCCAGGTTTCCTGTTTAGCGGCACCGCTATCATTGGTTGCGGAATCGCGCTGGGAAATGTGCTGTTACCTGGGCTGATTAAGCGTGATTTTGCTCAGCATGTGGCAAAACTCACTGGCGCATACTCGCTGACTATGGGCGCAGCGGCGGCACTGGGTTCAGCTATTGTGGTTCCGCTGGCGCTGAACGGGTTTGGCTGGCGCGGTGCGCTGATGGTACTGATGGTCTTTCCGCTGCTGGCGCTGATTATCTGGTTACCCCAATGTCGCCAGACGGCCAATGCCAGTTTGAGCAACTCGCGCGCTTTGCATTCCCGCGCGATCTGGCGCTCGAGCCTCGCCTGGCAGGTGACGCTGTTTCTCGGGATCAATTCACTTATCTACTACGTGATCATTGGCTGGCTACCCGCCATTTTAATCAGCCACGGCTACAGCGAAGCGCAGGCCGGTTCGTTGCATGGTTTACTGCAACTGGCAACCGCCGCGCCGGGGTTATTGATCCCTCTCGTCCTGAACAGATTTAAGGATCAGCGCGCCATCGCCGCACTGGTTTCGTTACTGTGCGCCATCGGCGCAGCGGGATTCGCGGTAATGCCCGGGCAGGCTTTGCTGTGGACCATACTGTTTGGCTTTGGCTCAGGCGCCACGATGATCCTTGGTTTGACCTTTATTGGCCTGCGCGCAAGCTCAGCGCATCAGGCCGCGGCCCTGTCCGGCATGGCACAGTCCGTCGGGTATTTACTGGCCGCCTGTGGGCCACCGCTGATGGGCAAGATTCACGACCTCAATGGTAGCTGGCTGATTCCATTAGCTGGGGTCGCCGTGTTAGCGATACTGATGGCAGTGTTTGGTCTGTGCGCAGGGCGTAATCGGGAGATCGCAAGCGCATAATGCAGCGGGCAGGTTTGGGAACAACCTGCCCGTTTTTTTATCCTCGCGCAGCGCGCAGCATTGCCTGAACTAACGGCACGGGTTTTCCCGCCAGCGCTCCACGTTCATGCTGAAAGAGTGTGCCGACAAAAAAAGGATGCGTCACCAGCTCAATGGCACGGATATCACCAGCCTCATCCCAGCCAGTCACACGAAGATCACCGCTCTCAAGCTCGGCGGCAAAATCTTCCGATACGCCATAGTTGCAGTGATACCCCTCGGAGATAACACCCCGTCCGTAGGCTTTGGCAATCAGCGTATTGGCCCTCAGTTCAATATCATCCGTTTTTTCTACCAGCGAGCAGGTCAACGGTGCGATGACCATCCGCCCCGTGGTATCCGTTTCCGCATGGGCAGCATCACTCCAGCCCAGCACGTTGCGGGCATACTCCAGAATCGCATGTTGAAAACCGCCACAGGTCCCGAGGAATGGGATGCTGTTTTCACGCGCGTAGCGTATCGCGATCAGTGCGCCTTCCAGGTGCCGATATGGACTGCCAGGAACGACCCAAATAGCATCATAGCCAATCAGATCTTCACTGCTGCTAATATCAGAGGTGGTTAGCCAGTCATAATCAGCCACTAATTCCAGGACGGCAGCGGCATCATCGATAGCAAGAGGAATGGCCTGATGCGCCACAATATCAGGGCTGTAATCACCCACCAGCGCAATGCGAAACGTATCTTTAAACGGGGAAATTTCCATTAAGCTTTCCTTATGTCCAGACAATGAGGGACAATATAAGGAGCCTCAGCCTACCGATTTTTTGTTGGTATCACAATCCCTTAAATTGGGAGTCAGGACGGGCAGAATGTTACAATTGTCACGTTTTACGATCTTATTTAACCGTAATAAAGGTGTCGAAATATATCAAAGCAGTGGATTAATGGAGCGGATGAAAAGATGAAAATTCAATGTAAACGCGTGTATGACCCAGCAGAAAAAAATGATGGTTATCGCGTACTGGTCGACAGGCTGTGGCCTCGCGGGGTAAAAAAGACCGACCTTATTTTTAACGAATGGAATAAAGCGCTTACGCCGTCATCTGATTTACGCAAGGCGCTCCACGCAGAATTGATTGATTTCACAAACTTTTCCGAGCAATATCGCGCTGAACTCTCCCTACAGCAGCAGGAAGGAAAGCGTCTCGCAGAGATTGCCCGACAGCAAACCTTAACGCTACTGTATGCGGCGAAAAACACCCAGCAAAACCACGCGCTGGTGCTGGCTGAATGGATACGTCAATGCTAACCGGATTTCATTTGCCCGTTGTCGGATGATCTCTGCGCCAGAGCACCCATTCATCAATCACTTCCCCGCCCGGTAATTTGCAGTCCGACCTTACGCCTTGCGTGGTCTGCACCGCAATCAGCGAGCCGCCCTTTTGTTCACAATATACCGATGCCGGATTCGCCAGACCAATCTTCGGCGGTTTGGGGGCTTCGGGCTGAGTGGTACATCCCGCTAACACCAACAAGCCGGGCAAAATAATAGACGCCAGTTTCATATCGACTCCTGTTAAAAACCTTATCCCGGCAGGTTACCCCGACTTTCCATCTATCTCCATGTTTTACTGCCAGCTTTCAATTTAATGTTTAAATTTTGAGCGGGATGGCGTGTTTCATCTTTCATCTTGATGTTCTATCATGTGGGCCACGTTAGCCCAGTCATTACTCAGGAGCATTTACACCTCATGTCGGACATGATCCTTGCCAGAGTCTCACAATCCTTAGCCACGGAGCAGTCAGTTGAGAGCCTGGTTCGGCAACTTCTGGAGATGCTGGAAGTGGTGACTGAGATGGAATCCACCTATTTAACCAAGGTCGATTTAGATGCCCGCCTGCAGCATATTTTGTATGCGCGCAATAGCAAGCAGATGCAGATCCCTGAAGGGCTGTCCGTACCCTGGGATGAGACGCTATGCAAACGCGCCATAGACGAAAACTGTCTGTACAGCGACAACGTCCCCGCTCGCTGGCCGGAGTGTACCGCCGCCCGCGCGCTGGAGATAACCACTTTCCTGAGCACGCCGGTTCATCTTCCCGACGGAACGTTTTACGGTACGCTCTGCGCCACCAGTCGCCACCAGCACGCATTAAGCCAACGTGGCGAACAGGTGTTACATCTGTTTGCAGGCCTGATCGCCCAGTCAATTCAAAAAGAGTCGCTGGTTGCTCAGTTACGCGAAGCGAATGCCGCGCTGATTGCGCACTCTTACACCGATGCCCTGACCGGATTACCGAATCGGCGCGCCATTTTTGAAAATGTTGAGACTCTTTTTTCTCTTGCCCGACATCTCAGGCAGAAGATTATTTTTGCCTATATTGATTTGGATGATTTCAAATTGATCAATGACCGCTTTGGCCACGAGGTTGGCGACCAGTTTCTGATCCAGATTGGTCAGCGTCTGCTTCGCGAATGCGGTGACAATGATATCCTTGGCCGACTGGGTGGTGACGAATTTTTAGTCGTGAGCCTGTCACCGGAAGATGACAGGGATCCGCGAGACCGCCTGCAGCAGGTGAAAAATCAGCTACAACAGCAAATTTGCGGTGACTACTACCTGGGTGACATTCATCTATTTTATCCTGGCGCCAGTCTGGGCGTGGTGGAAATTAATCCGTTGGAGACTGATGTAAACTGCGCGCTTCACCTCGCAGACAGCGCAATGTACAAGGATAAAAAGCGTCAGGATAAAACCACTTTTGTCGTACATTAAGCCCTGCTATGCTAACCCGTCTTTAAATAACTCTGGCAGATAATCGTATGCGACTCGGTATTATTTTCCCCGTCATCATTTTCATTTCCGCTGTCGTTTTCTTATCCTGGTTTTTTATTGGCGGCTACGCTGCGCCGGGAGCATAACGATGAAAAAAACAACGCTTATTATGATTGGTGTGGCTATCATCGTCGTTCTGGGAACAGAATTCGGCTGGTGGTGACCTAAAGAAAAAGGCCACATTTTAGTGGCCTCTATTGTCTGTATGTTTACTTAGCTTTTGATTTTTCTGTAGATAAACAACACCACAATCGCACCGATCACCGCCACGGCGAAACTACCGAAGTTGAAACCATCGACTTTACCAAAACCAAAGAAGGTGCTGATCCAGCCACCCACTACTGCACCCACAACCCCTAAGATAATGGTCATAAAGAATCCGCCGCCATCTTTACCCGGCATAATCCATTTTGCCAAAATCCCAGCAATAAGACCGAAAACCACCCATGAAATAATGCCCATAATTTCCCTCACTTATGTTTTTAAATTAACGATTCACTCGTCGTATAAAAGCATAGCATAGCGCTGAAAAATTAAAATTTGTGATCGCTATCACTTCTGTTTTTCATCTTTTTCTGATGTTTCATAAGGTTACACCGTTGACCGGCAGACTAAATTTTGTCGCGCCTCGTCATTAATGTCGAATCGTCAGTCATTCTGCATAACGCTTTGGCCGTCAGCCCCTGCTATTGCTGGGTTTTCACTTCTGGCACACTTTATGCTTAAACAGCCCGTCACTATGACACATCGTAGTCCGCGATGCGTATCGCGTGGCTGCGTCTACAATTCGCGCTATTTCAGCATTTAACAGGTCTGTTATTGATGAAAAAAATCACCAGTGTATGCCCATACTGTGGGGCCGGGTGCAAGCTCAAGCTTGTTGTTGAGAATAACAAAATCATCCGCGCTGAGGCCGCAGAGGGTGTAACGAACCAAAATCAGTTATGCCTGAAAGGCTATTATGGTTGGGACTTTCTTAACGACACACGCCTTCTGACTCCCCGTCTGACTCGCCCGATGATCCGTTATGAAAAAGGTGGAAAATTCACTCCCGTTAGCTGGGATGAAGCCATTCGTTACACCGCAAAACGCTTAACTGAAATCAAAAATACCTATGGCCCTCGTGCCATCATGACCACCGGCTCTTCCCGTGGAACTGGGAATGAGACCAACTACGTGATGCAAAAATTCGCACGAGGCGTGCTCCATACCAACAATGTCGATTGCTGTGCCCGCGTCTGTCACGGCCCTTCCGTTGCCGGGTTACAGGAGACGTTAGGCAATGGCGCCATGAGCACTTCCATCAGCGACATTGAAAACTCAAAATGCCTACTGATCTTTGGTTATAACTGTGCCGATTCACACCCAATTGTGGCCCGCCGGGTAATTAAAGCTCGCCAGAACGGCGCAAAAATCATTGTCTGCGACCCACGCCGTATTGAAACTGCCCGTATCGCTGACCAACATTTGCAGTTGAAAAACGGTTGCAATATGGCGCTGGTCAACGCGTTTGGCCATGTTCTCATCGAGGAGCAACTCTACGATCGCGAGTATGTACAAAAGCATGCGGAAGGACTGGAAACATACTGGGAAACCGTTAAGGAGTATGCGCCTGAAGACGTTGAACATTTAACCGGTGTTCCCGCACAGCAGGTTCGTCAGGCGATGCGTACTTTTGCCGCGGCGCCATCGGCCACCGTGATGTGGGGGATGGGCGTCACCCAGTTTGGTCAGTCCGTTGACGTGGTTCGTGGTTTGTCGAGCCTGGCCTTGCTGACCGGAAATCTGGGACGCCCTAACGTCGGTGTTGGCCCGGTGCGCGGGCAAAATAACGTGCAGGGCGCGTGCGATATGGGGGTGCTGCCTAACCAGTTTCCAGGGTATCAGGACGTAACCGATTTCGCCGTCAGGGAGAAATTTGCCACCGCATGGGGCATTGACGTTAATCAGATGGATGACAAGGTTGGGACCCGCATCACCGAAGTTCCGCAACTGGCTATCGAAGGCAAAATCAAAGCCTACTACATCATGGGAGAAGATCCGCTGCAAACCGAGGCCGATTTGGGTCTGGTCCGCGAAGGATTTAACGCGCTCGATTTTATCGTCGTGCAGGATATCTTCATGACCAAGACGGCGGAAATGGCCGATGTCCTCCTGCCAGCCACCTCATGGGGCGAACACGGTGGCGTCTTTACCTGCGCCGATCGCGGTTTCCAGCGTTTTGAGAAAGCGATTGAACCCACTGGTGATGTAAAGCGTGACTGGGAGATTATCAGCCTGCTGGCCAGCGAAATGGGTTATCCAATGCAGTATCAAAATAACCAGCAAATCTGGGATGAGATGCGCGAGCTGTGTCCACTGTTCTACGGCGTGACCTATGAGAAAATGGGTGAGATGGGTCATGTTCAGTGGCCATGTCCGGATCTCGATAGTCCTGGTACGCCCTACCTTTACGCGCACAGCCAGTTCGATACCGCCAATGGCAAAGGCAAACTGTTTGCCGCACCGTGGCGAGCGCCAGCAGAAGTTCCTGATGAGCAATATCCGCTGGTGCTGTGTACCGTGCGTGAGGTTGGGCACTACTCCTGCCGTTCGATGACCGGCAACTGCGCAGCGTTGCAAGCACTGGCAGACGAGCCAGGGTATGTGCAAATCAATACCCATGATGCTGAAAAAATGGGTATTCGTCATCGCGATCTGGTATGGGTCAGCTCGCGCCGCGGTAAGGTCATCAGCCGCGCGGATGTCTCCGAGCGCATCAATGTCGGAACGGTCTATATGACCTATCAATGGTGGATTGGCGCGTGTAACGAGTTAACCCAGGACAATCTCGATCCTATTTCGAAAACGCCGGAAACCAAATATTGCGCCGTAAATATTGAGCACATTACCGATCAGGGGTGGGCAGAAAAATATGCCGCACAAACGTATAGCGATATGAAGTCACGTCTGTGTGAGGCTATTGCGTAAGTCACCGCCATCATCGCCTGAGTCTGGCTTTCCAGACTCAGGCCTTATCTCATGACTTCGCCAGCAGTGGTTCACTGAAGCGGATGGATGCAGCTTCCTCCTGCTTATCCCGCCGCATAAAGCCGAGGTTCATCAGAAACAATCCCGCCATAAACGGTAGTTCGTACAGTTCTTCAATCAGATCGCCATACTGAGCATTGTGCAGAAAGATGGGAGCCAGCAGACGATGATGCTCTACCGTATCGGAGATCAAAAATGCACAGGTGGTGATCGCTAACAGCCACAGAGGTAGCGGTTCATTGCGCAAGCGACGGGCAATATCCTGGCGTAAGCGCTTCGAAATCAGCACTGGCAGAATAATCATGGCAATCAATACCACTGAGATAGCCCGGAACAGGAGTTTAGGATGCTCAGGAAAATAATCGCGGCCCCAACTTGTGCTTCGGCCCAGTAATACCAGCCACCACGCTGCCGCCCAAAGCCAAAATTGCTTCTCGCCTTCGGGACGTGATAAGGGCCTGATGTAACTGAGTGTAAATATGGCACCAAACAGCAGCCATAGCGCCTGGCCATTTTCAATCCAGCTGACGACAGTACCGTTGAGTAGCGGGAGATGCCAGTTCGCGGCGAACGGGATCGCCACGATGGCTAATCCGAGAATGATTGTGGGTAATGTAAGTCGGGTATTGAGTTTCATAAGCGCGATGTTCTGTTTTATATCTGTTTCGCGATCATAACCCCTGTGAATGATCAACTATTAGCAATCAATGCGAATCTCTTAAGGTATTCTTAAGGAATCCTTTCAGGATATTTCCCTGTTTCGCCCAGATAAAAAAATGCACTGCGCCGTCAAAGCGCAGTGCATTTTTTAGATTAAAAACTAATATATTCAATCAGTAGCAGTGACTAATGCCTACCACCCGCAGACTTCGTGCTCATTTTCGGTATCGTACGAACGCACGGTATTGACCAGATCTTTGACCACTTCTGCTGCCACATCCGGCACCAGTAATGTCATTGGCGCCTCTGTTTCATAATCAACAGAAACACCGTTGCTGTTATTGGTCACGGTTACGGTATATTTACTCCTTGCCGGTGCGCACGACTTTTCGTTGATTTGCACTCTCCATCAGAACTTCCGGGGCGACGAAAAAATCGATATTAAAGTAAGTGTCGTCGGTCATCACTTCGATGTTATGCCATTTTTCCGGTGGAAAAACGCCAAACTGACCGGCTTCAATAATCATCACCTCTACTGGCTCCGGACTGTGTTCGTCTGCGTATCCGAGATATTTGACCGCCCCCTGCATAACCGAAAGTCGAGGATAAACCCCGGCTCGGGTCCCTTTATCAAGGTGGCGTTCGAAAATTCCGGCAGGCGCCGTTTCTTTGTTCCAGAATGGCGTAGAGCGTGTATGGATATGATTCTGTGGAATTTGAAGCATTTTTCTTCCCTTTTCCAGTCGACAACCAGCGAGTCATATTGAACCGCTGCTGTACACAGGGTACGCCTCAAAATATATATTTAAAATACCATTTATTGGTTATAACCCTACGATTATAAATGAAAAGCAGAGCGCAATATTAAAGGCCCGCCGCAATCAGCGGGCCGATGGCATCACGATTGAAGCGTGGCCAGACGGGCGGCAAAACCAACGAAAATCAGGCCGATAAGGGAATTACCCACTTTGGCCAGTTTCTTCTTCGTACGGATATATTGCGTCACAAACGCGCCGGAGAAAATAAGGAAGCTCAAATAGAAAAAGCTCACTATCTCAAGCGTAATAGCCAGAATAAAGAATGACAGCCCTGAATGCGGCGCATTGACATCAATAAACTGCACGAAGAACGACACATAAAACAGAATAGCTTTGGGATTGGTCAGGCTCAGGATTAATGCGCGCTTAAAAATAGCGCCAAACGGGACTTCCTCAGGCGCGGCGTCACTTGCTTTCGATTTCAGTGTTGCATACAGGATCTTCGCGCCAAGATACAGTAAATAGAAAGCGCCAAGATAACGAACGATATTGAACAAAACGGGCGTTGTTTTAATCAATGCAGCAACACCGGCATAGGCCAAAAACATCAACACGGCATCACCAATAAACACACCGCTGGCGGCGAGATACCCCCCCTTTACTCCCCTACCGACGCTGTTTTTCAGCACGAATATCGTATTTGGCCCCGGTACCAGCACGATAAAAATAGCCCCCACCAGATACGTCCAGTAATTCAGAACTCCATACTCTGCGAACACGTTAACCTCTTCCTGAAAAAACACATGCACTTGCTGCGATACAATATGCTAACGAATGCGACAGGTGATGGAAAGAGCAGGTTATTAATTAAAAAAACCCGCCACTGGTGGCGGGTGTGTACAGATAAGGTTAGCCCAGATTAATGGTGCAGCATCTCATCCACTACTTCTTCGCCCTTCAGCTGATAAGGGTAGTAGGTAGGCCAGTTTTCCATCTCCTCAAGCAAGGCAGCCTGCGAGGTATTTCCCATAAAGATATGGAAGTGGCTCGATTTACGCGGCGCGATAATATGATCGCTGAATTGCACGTATTTAGGCGCTTTGCTGTCAGCGGCTTTACACTCAAACAGATACCGTACACCTTTCTTGCCTGATTTATAGTGCAAGATTTTATACCCGGCATAATCGTATTTGCACGATGCGACCTGATTACCGGTGTGAAATTCCATCACGCCATCTTCGATGCCGATGGTGTCTACATTGGTTGCATAGCCTGTACGGTAATAAGCTTTAATTTGTTCTGCCGTTTTGCTTTTATCTTTCTCCGCTTTCTTTTTGAAAACCGGATCAAGTTCGCCACTGACCAGATACGGATAGACAGATTGCCACATGCCATCCCAGTCGGACAGCGCCCGGTTCTGCACCTGGTTATCATCAAATACCCCTTCCGACGCCTTTTGTTCTGCTTCACTCATCGGCGCACCATGGGAATGATGACCATGGGCCAAAACCTGCCCACTGACCAAAAGCATCCCCAGAGCGATTGTCAGTTTGTTAAAACGAATAGCCAAAATTTCACCCTCAAATCGTTTGCGAGTGAATTGTTATAATATAACGTAACAGTTTAATCAATAGACATTACTGCACGTTATTGCCTCACGCTTCAATGAGTTTTCTGGAGCAAATTTGCTCAAGCAGAGCCTGCTGATGGCTGATAATGAGCATACCTAATGGCCGACGCTGGCACTCTTCAAGCAGCAATACCCAGATATCTTTTTGAATGGAAGGATCGAGCTGGGCGGTAATTTCATCGGCAATAAGAAAACGTGTCCGCGGATCCAGCGCGCGAAGTAAAGCAATTCGCGCCAGTTCACCGCCAGAAAGCTGTCCGGGACGGCGGGTTAACCACTCAGGGTTGATGTGAAGACGAGTAAGCAGTTCAGCATCAGGTCGCCAGGCATCATGAACCGCATCGCCGGTGCTGCGCCGCGGATTAAAGGTTAATTCCGGATGCTGTGGCACCAGTTGCACCGGGCAATACTGGTGCATTGGCAGCGGTTGGTCATCAACCAGAATGTCACCCGAGGTCGGTTTTTGCCAGCCCGCCAGTACGCGCCCCAACGTTGTTTTGCCGGTTCCGCTGGGTGCACAAACCCCAATGCGTTCTCCGGGGCGCAGAGAGAAGTTCAGATTTTGCCAAAGCACCTTTCCTCCCTGACAAATCGTCACTTCACGACAGCACAGCATCGCGCTCTCCAAAAAGTTGATTTCTTTCAGGCAGGGCCCGCCATTGGCGTTGCAGATGCTCGCTGATCTCTCCGCGCAACAGCTGTTCCCGGCTGACGTTATCCGACACCCTTCCCTGATGCAGCGCGACAATGCGGTCCGCGTGGCGAGCGGCCAGCGTAAGGTCGTGCGTTACCCATAAAACGCCAGCCCCTTGCTCACATTGCTCACGTAGCTGTTCAAGCAGTTGATTAGCCAGCGGTGCATCAAGCCAGGCGGTAATTTCATCCGCCAGAATATAGCGGGCCTGACTCAGCGACGCGTGACAGGCCAGAACACGTTTCGCCATCCCCCCTGAAAGCTGGCGTGGGAAGGCATCTAATACGCGACTTTCCAGTTGGCTGCGCTGGAGCAATCGTTCAATTTTTCCGGCATTCCAGGCCTGGCCGGAGAGCTGACTTGCCCTGCGCAGATGCTTTTCAATCGAGAGCAGCGGGTTAAGCGCCTGAACACCTTGCGGGACATAGCTGAAAGTATTGCCACGACATTTGCGAATATCATCACTATCCAGCGTTTTCCCCTCCAGGGTGATGGAGCCGTTGAAGCGCAAATTGTCCGGTAAGAGATCAAGCAGACATTGCAGCAACAGGCTTTTACCTTCCCCACTTCCCCCGACTAACGCCACCATCTGACCAGGCGCTACGTCGAAAGAGATATCCTGCAACAGCGAAGACCAGTTTCTCGCGCCGTACCAGCGATAACGCGCCACGTCCAGCGAGACCTGTCTTAAACTCAACATGCGTCACCTCGTAACCATAAACGATGCACTGCCCTTGCGAGCTGATCGAATAACATAACCAGACTGAATAGCATCAGCCCGGGAAACAGCACTAACCACCAGTCGCCATGACTGATAAACCTCAGCGCATCAGCCAGCAACAGGCCCAGCGATGGTTCATGCGGCGCCAGCCCAAAACCGAGGAAGCTCAACGCCGCGCTGTGCAACACCGCGTGGGGAAACATCAGCAAGGTTCCCGTTAACCACTGGGGTAACAATGCCGGGAGATAGTGATGCCGCCAGCAGTAAAAATGTCCGTGTCCCAGACGCCAGGTCAATGTCAGATAGTCACTGTGGGCCACGCGCTGCGCTTCGGCACGCAGGATTAGCGCCAGACGCGGCCAGTGGGTCAACGCAACTGCCATAATCACCCCATTTTTTCCGCCGCCCAGCGTGAAACAGATCAATATGAGCAACAGCAGATGCGGCATTGACAGCATGGCATCGGTAATCAGACGCATTAGTACATCCAGACGCGGATGTATACGTGAAACCGCCGCCATCATTAATGCGATGAAGCCGCTGCACAACGCCGCGCCAATACCAATTTGCAGACTGGTTAACGCGCCCTGAAAGCAACGAATCCACAGATCACGACCGAGGTTATCGGTGCCAAACCAATACAGCGCATCAGGCGGTAAATGACGGGCAAGCAGATTAACGCTCAATGGGTTATCCAGCGTCGCTGCGCCATACACCGCAATGCATAGCAGGCAGCTAAAAGAGAGCAGAAGACGAATCAGCGTCGGCGTCGGATTATAGAGCATCAGGTCGCTCCAGAGCACGGTTCAACACATGGACAAGCCAGGTAGACAGCGAGTTGCCAATGAACACCAGTATGGTACTGAACAACACAATTCCCATCAGTAACGGCAGATCGCCGCGTAATCCGGCATCAATAGTGGCCTGTCCCAGTCCCGGATAAGCAAAAACTTTTTCCGCTAGCAGTGCGCCGCCCAGCAGTTCTCCCAGCGAGGCGAACTGCAGGCACAGCGCGGGTGTGATAGCATGGCGCAGAACCTGATGACGCAGCAGCGACCAGCCTTTATCTCCCTGAGAACGCGCAAAACGGACAAAATCGCTTTTCATCACGCTGGCGATACTTTCCCGCGTATGAAGTGTAATTTGGCCAAGTCCCAATAAACTTAGCGCGCAAACGGGCAGCACTAAATGGCGCAGACGCTCAGCCAGCGTGGCCATATCGCCACTGTTGCCCGGCTCCCACGCGCAGCAGACCGGAAATACCGGCCAGCGCACGGCAAATAACGCCAGCAGCAGCATGCCAATCCAGAAGGTCGGCAACGACGAAAGCAGATAGCTGAGTCGACAGATTGCTTTATCCGGCCAGCGATTCAGATAACGACCCGCGACAAATCCCATTGCCGTTCCCAGTATGCCGGAGAGCAGCCACGCGCCGCCAAGCAAGGCAAACGAAGTCGCAAAGCGCTCCTTGATTACGCTGGCAACCGGTGCATTAAACAACATTGAGTAGCCGAGATCGCCCTGCAATACACGTATAAACCAGTGACCAAAACGCTCCCATAACGGCTGGTCTAATCCCCAGCGGGCAGCGATACGCGCATATTGTTCCGGTGGCACGTGCAGGAGATCGTTGCCGATATAGGCGCGAATCGGATCGACAGGAGAAAAGCTGAGCAGCGTAAAAGTGCCAGCCGCAACCAGCACTAATAACACTATCAGCCGTAGAAAATGGCCTACAACAGACTTCATCAACGGCAGGTCCAGGTCCATTCATCCAGATTATTGAGCAGGGACCAGCTACCGTGGATCTCCGGCGCGCCTTTGCCTAAGTCAATACACGGATTTGCCAGATAAGTGTGCTGAATGTTCAGCAGCCATGCCCAGGCGGCATCGCCCTGCACCCCAGCCCCTTGCTTGCCATCCCACTCCACCTGTTGCCAGAAAGGCAACGCTTTTTGCCAGTCCGGAGCATCAATGGCCTGTTTAAGATGTTGTTCAACGACGGGATTGCTGTAATAGCCTGGATTGTAGTATTCCACGCCCGCGGCCTGATTGCTGTAGTGATGGAAAAGTTCCATCGGATCCAGGCTTCCCCAGCCAAACAGCGTCGGATTCGAATGCATATGCCGCTCAACGGTTTCCCAGCTTCCGGATTGCAGCGAGACCTGAATACCCACGGGCTCCAGCATCGCACGTACGGCCTCGGCTAAATCCCGGCGCGTACTGTCACCGCTGGCGTACCACAGAGTCAGGCGAGCCTCTTTACCGTCTTTCACACGTACGCCGTCTTTCCCCACCTTCCAGCCGGCTTCTTCCAGAATCATCCGTGCTTTTTCGCTGTCGCCATCTTTGAACGCAACTGACTGTCCCTGCCATGGCAGGCCCTGAACCGCGCTATACGCCGGAATCGCATGACCTTCCATGACCTGATCGGCAAGTTGTTTACGATCGATGGCGTAGTTGATGGCGCGTCTGATGGCGATATCAGCCGTGATATCGTTACCGATCGGATAACCATTGGCGTCTTTTTTACCCGCTGGAACCATCGGGAACACAATGCCACGGTTTTCCACGCTGTCGCGTACCCACAGCTTCAAATTCTGCTGTTGAGGGGCGACCGCCATCGAAGGCGCAATACGCACGAGTCCCAGTTGACCACTGCGCGCTGCGGCATAAGCGTTATCTTCATCAAGGAAGACAAACACCAGCTTACTGAAATCATTTTTCTTACCGGCATACCAGGGGTTCGCCTCCACGATCAGCTGCTGCCCCGGCTGAAAACTCACCAACCGATAAGGGCCCGCGCCAATCGGATTTTTGGCGAATGTTTTTTCGTCATACCGTTTTTCGGGAACAATACCCAAAGAGCCCAGCACGTTCACAAAGGTGCTCTGCGGGCTGCGCAGCGTGATTTCTACCGTGCGGTTATCTTTCAGGCTGGCATGAGTAAAGTTTCCCATGTCGATTTTGCCGCCGCTCTTTGCGGCTTTATTATAGGTGAACACCACATCTTCAGCGGTTAGCGGGGAACCATCGGAGAATTTAAGGTCGGGTTTTAACGTCAACGTCCAGGTTTTGCCGTCAGCGCTGGTTTCAACTTTTTCCGTCAGTAGGTTACCCCAGCTCATATCTGCGTTTTGTTTTAATAATGGTGCATGCAAAAGCAAATAGCTGCCATGACTCCAGCCCAGCATCGGGTCAAACCCTTCCGTTGGCTCAGGTCCAATTGCCAGCTTCAACGTCTGCCCCTCGCTCACATTTTGCGCGGCGAGAAGTGGTGAGGTTAATGCGAGAGTCAATGCGCACGTAAGCAGTGCCAGCTTGCCTTTAATCATTATGTTATCCAGATTTGCGTTATTTTTATGCCGCTCAACGATTCATTGCCGTTAAATGGTCTCCTGGGGAAGGGATTATGGCGGACTGAAATGACGAAAAAAATGATGCGGCGCAGAAAAGTATGACGATTTTCTAAAATTATCATACTTTTTTCTGATACTCCTAATTGAGTACCCTCTGAATCACAGAAAATAGATTAAATGTTAGCCATTCAATTAATGGCAAATTAATTACAACCTAATGATTACAAATACTAATTATTGGTCATTTCCGCTATTTACTTAGCTAAAACTAATGACAATTTATGTATATTTATTCAAGAAAAACACCAGAAGTGATAAGTTATGTAAACATATAATGATAATTATTTTTATTATCATTCCCATCAATTATCTTACTTCCTTTGAATTTTTAACAAAGGAAGTTTGACTATGCGTTTAAAACCTGTTGCTTCTGTTGTTCTGTCCTGTTTAGGATTTTCCAGTCCCCTGGCCTTTGCTGAAGATGTTATGGTGGTAACCGCTTCCGGTTACGAAAAGAAAATCACCAACGCTGCCGCCAGCGTCTCCGTTATTTCACAGCAAGAGTTACAAGCCAATAAATATAATGATTTAGGCGAAGCCTTGCGTTCTGTTGAAGGGGTGGATGTCGAAAGCAGCACCGGTAAAACCGGTGGTCTGGAGATCAGCATTCGTGGCATGCCCGCCAGTTATACCCTGATCCTGATTGATGGTATTCGTCAAAACGGCAGCAGCGATGTGACGCCAAACGGCTTCTCAGCTATGAATACCAGCTTTATGCCTCCACTGGCGGCAATCGATCATATTGAGGTGATCCGCGGCCCGATGTCGACGCTTTATGGCTCCGACGCAATCGGTGGCGTGGTGAATATCATCACCAAAAAAAGCACCGATAAATGGAGCACCTCCATCAATACCGGCGTTAACCTGCAAGAGAGTAATAAATGGGGTAACAGCACGGTCGCCAACTTCTGGTCAAGCGGCCCGTTAATCGCTGGCGTACTGGATATGCAGGTTCGGGGTAGCACCACCCAACGTCAGGGTTCCAGCGTTACCTCCCTGAGCGATACCTCCTCCACCCGCGTACCTTATCCTACCGAGTCAGAAAACTATAACATCGGCACGCGACTCGACTGGAAAACGAATGAAAGCAATACGCTATGGTTAGATCTCGACTCCGCCAGACAGCGCTATGATAACGATGACGGTCAGTTGGGTAACCTGACGGGGGGTTACGATAAAACGCTGCGCTATGAGCGTAACAAAGTCACCCTCGGCCACGATACCGCCTTAACGTTCGGCACCTGGAAATCCTCCCTCGGCTGGAATGAAACTGAGAACAAAGGACGACAACTGGTCTCCTCCGCACTCACGCCAGAGAACGCAGGCCGGGCCGGTGACGCACGTGAACTGAAGAACACCAACGTCATTCTGGACTCAGTACTGCTGACGCCATTAGGTGATTCGCACCTCTTAACCCTCGGCGGGGAATATTGGGATGCGCGGATGAAAGACGGTGTGGTGCTGGCCAATACCGGCGAAACGTTCCATCAAAAAACGTGGGCGGCCTATGTAGAAGATGAATGGCATATTCTCGACTCGTTGGCCTTAACCGCAGGGACACGCTACGAGCATAACGATGTCTTTGGCGGTCATCTCAGCCCACGCGCGTACATGGTTTGGGACGTATCCGACGAATGGACGCTCAAAGGCGGCGTGACGACAGGTTATAAAGCGCCATCACTGAGCCAGTTACATAACGGGATCAGCGGCGTCACCGCGCAAGGAACCGTGAATACGGTCGGTAATCCGAACCTAAAACCTGAGGAAAGTATCAGCTATGAAACCGGGCTGTATTACGAGAACGACACCGGGCTGAACGCCAACATTACCGGCTTCTATACCGAATACAAAAATAAAATTGTCTCGTATTCTATCGATGATAATACCAACAGCTATACCAACAGCGGCAAGGCAAGGACCGATGGCGTTGAATTTGCCAGCACCTTCCCTCTGTGGTCGGATGTGCTGACTTTATCCCTCAACTACACCTACACCCAGAGCAAGCAAAAAGATGGTGACAATAAAGGCGCGCCGTTAAGCTACACGCCAAAACATATGGCTAACGCTCGCCTGAACTGGCAGGCAACGGAAGATATGAATGCCTGGCTGAGCGCACGTTATCGCGGTAAAGCCCCACGCTTTACCGAAAATTACAACAACCTCAGCGCAGTACAAAAGGCCGTCTATGACGATAAAGGCGCGGATTTAAAAGCCTGGACCGTTCTCGACATGGGAATGTCTTATAAGCTGACCAAAGATCTGACGCTGAATACGGCGGTCAATAACGTGCTGGATAAAGACTTTAGCGAGGTTAAACTTTACCAGGTGGGCCGTAATAGCACCTACGCAGGAGATTACTATCAGACTGCACAATCCACTACCGGATACGTAAACCCGGGCCGTAACTATTGGGTATCATTAAACTACCAGTTCTGATTTAGTTTTTTCCTACCAGACGGGCTGTCAATGATAGCCCGTCTACCACTGGGTTTCATCAAATGCCCGGCACTGTTCTTTTTGCCAGCCAGCGGGGCTCCAATGTTTTTACCAGAGATAAAGCGGCAAGGAATATTTTCGTCCCCGGCAGAGAAAAATGGCGAAATGAGAGATAAAGCAGAACTGGGACAGAATATGCTGGGTGAGGCTTTAATCGATAGCTTTAAATAGCCATTATGTTTTATGAGTCACGGAGCAACGGGTGCCCCGTGACAGTCATTAACTTACTTCAAATACTCTCCGCTGCGCAGCGCTTCAATACGTTTATCCAACGGCGGGTGAGTCATAAACAGCTCACTCAACGACTTGGATTTACCGTTGATGCAGAACGCCATCATGCTGGTCGCTTCCTGCGGCTCATAGCTGGTTTTCAGACGCTGCAGCGCGGCGATCATTTTCTCACGCCCCACCAGTTTTGCTGAACCGGCATCCGCATGGAATTCACGATGACGTGAGAACCACATGGTAATAATGCTCGCCAGAATACCAAACACCAGTTCCAGCACCGTCGCCACTGCGAAGTAGATCAATGGGTTGCCGTTACTGCCCTCACCCTCATCGCGGTTTCCGCCCATAAAGCCAGCGGCAATTTGCGCCAGAATACGTGAGATAAAGATAACGAAGGTGTTCACCACACCCTGAATGAGCGTCATGGTAACCATATCGCCATTAGCAATGTGGCTGATTTCATGCGCGATAACGGCTTCGGCTTCGTCCGGGCTCATGTTTTGCAACAGGCCTGTACTCACAGCCACCAGCGAAGCATCCCGGCGCGCACCGGTAGCAAACGCGTTAATATCTGGCGCATGGTAGATTGCAACCTGCGGCATAGCGATCCCAGCCTGGCGAGCCTGATTCGCTACCGTATTCATCAGCCAGCGTTCTCTTTCATTGCGAGGCTGTTCGATCACTTCCCCACCAACGGATTTTAACGCCATCCATTTGGACATCAGCAGCGAAATGAAGGAACCACCAAAACCAAACAGCAGTGCCATGATCAACAAGCCTTGAACGCTGCTTGACTGAATCCCTGTCAGGCTCAATACCAGCCCGAAAACGACCATCACAGCCAGGTTCGTCAGCAGGAAGAGCGCGATTCGCATCATAATTTTCTTTTAACCTCAATTTAACAAAACGCACTATGCGATTACCCATATCGTATGGGTCTTATGGCTATTTTCAAGCATCCATAGGTGCTAAGTCACCAGAAAGACACAACTTTACATTTTATCGTATCACACTGACGTCTTCATGCGTTTGTTAAAAAAACAGGCACAATTTCTTGTGCCTGTTGGAGGTTATTTACTGGTTGCGGGCTGTTCCGCTGGCTTTTCTTTTTCAAGATGCGCCAGGTCAAGCGCAATTTTTACCGTTTCATCCAGGTAGGGATCTGGCTCCTGGTAATCCTTCGGTAAATCGTCCAGTTTTTTCAGCGGCGGCTTACCTTCTCGCTTAAACCGATCGTTGATACGCGCCAGACGCATTGCGTCATCTTCGTTATTCTCTTTCTCACGCTGAGCGTAATTGAGAGAAGCGATGTTGCGTTTATCCTTCATCGCATTGAAACGCGCAATATCCTTCATGATGTACTGAAACTCAGGATCGTTGGCAATACGTGCATTGTGCTCTTTTAACAATTCAGGTCCGAACGGCGTCAGATTCTCTGATTTGGTGTAAGTCGCAGCATCAATGCTATCCCACGGCAGCGCGTTATCTTCAAACTTCTCACCGGTTTCTGTTTCTTCATTACCTGTCGGCATGATGATGTCCGGCGTAACGCCCTTACGCTGCGTACTGCCACCGTTTACACGGTAGAATTTCTGGATCGTATACTGAACAGAACCCAGCGCCGGCCATTCCGGACGCAGCATCTGATCATAAATACGGTTCAGAGAGCGATACTGCTGTACAGTGCCTTTCCCGAAAGTCGGTTCACCAACGATCAGCGCACGACCATAATCCTGCATTGCCGCAGCAAAAATCTCTGATGCCGAAGCACTGAAGCGATCGACTAACACTACCAGCGGGCCTTTGTAGTACACAACGCCGTCGGTATCGCTGTCTTCACGCACTTTACCGTTATTGTCACGAACCTGAACCACCGGGCCGGAAGGAATGAACAGACCGGAGAGCGAAACGGCTTCGGTCAGCGCGCCACCACCGTTAGTGCGCAGATCGATAATGACGCTGCTGACGTTCTGTTTTTCCAGCTTCTGCAACTGAACTTTGACATCATCCGTCAGACCAACATAGAAGCCAGGGATATCCAGTACGCCGACTTTTTCTTTGCCAACGGTTTTCACGGACATTTTCACGGCGCGGTCTTCGAGACGAATACGTTCACGCGTTAACGTGACGGTGCGCGTCTTGGTTCCTTTACCGGCAGGCAGGATTTCAAGGCGAACTTTGCTGCCTTTGGGTCCTTTGATCAGCGCAACAACGTCATCCAGACGCCAGCCAATCACGTCGACCATTCCCTTACCGGTCTGACCCACGCCGACAATACGGTCACCAACGCTTATTGCTTTGCTCTTGGCTGCCGGGCCGCCCGCCACCATGGAGTTAATGACGGTGTAGTCATCATCCATTTGCAAAACCGCGCCAATACCTTCCAGAGACAGGCTCATTTCAGTATTGAACTGTTCGGTATTGCGTGGAGAGAGATAGTTAGTATGCGGGTCGATCTCACGGGCGAAAGCCGTCATCGCCAGAGAGAACACATCTTCGCTGTTGGTCTGCGCCAGACGGCGAATCGCAAACTTGTAGCGACGCGTCAGCGTTTCACGAATTTCCGCATCGGTTTTGCCGGTCAGCTTCAGGCTGAGTTCGTCAAATTTAACCTTGCCGTCCCACAGCGCGTTAAGCTCTGCTTCGCTCTTCGGCCATGGCGCTTTGCTCCGGTCGAGGTTAAAGGTGTCGGTACCGGTGAAATCCATTGGACGTGCCAGTACGCTTAACGCGTACTGATAACGTTCAAATCGGCGTTTTTGCGCCAGATTATAGAGATCGTAAAAGACATCCAGCTTGCCGGTACGCAGTTCATCGCCAAGGACCGTTTTCTTTTTTGCATACTGTTCGATATCGCTCGCCAACAGCACGTTGTGGCTGTAGTCGAGCAGATTCAAATAGCGGTCAAAAATTTTTGCCGAAAACGCCTGATCCAGATCGAACTGGCGATAGTGCGAACGCGTAAAACGCGATGTCACACGTTCACTTACCGTCGCATGCTGGGTTTCTTCCTTTAAAACGGGGATTTGATCGGCACGCGTGATATCTTCCACAGCAAGTGCCTGGCCTGCTAATGCAAGCAGACCAGCTAACGCAGTAAGCCTAAAAAAAGTGTTCATGCCAGGCCTGGCCTCCGTTTCAGAACACCAGGTGTTCTGCGCGTACAATCAAAGACATACCCGAATTCAGCTGTACACGGACGCCATCTTTGGTGATTTCTAATACGGTGGCATCCATCGCATTATTACCTGCTTTCACCTTCAGAGACTGCCCTACCGTCAGTACTGAAATATCAGATACCGGGGTATGCTGTTCTTCACGAGGAGCACGCGGTGCTTTTGCTGCTGGTTTCTCAGCGCGAGGTTTACGCTCAGCGCCTTCTTTACGACGCGGTGCAGGACGCGGCTTACGCTCGCGACGCGGTGCGTCTTCTTTTTCACCGGCAGCAGCGGCTGCTTCGCGTTTTTTCGCCTGTTGCTCTGCACGTTGCGCCTGAACGCGGGCTTTAGCTTCTTCCAGCTGTTTGCGAGCATGTTCAACGTGCTGCTCATCCAGCTCACCACAAGGGTTGCCGTCGAGATCAACACGCGTTGCGCCCAATTTAACGCCATACAGATAGCGCCAGCTTGAAGTATAGAGACGTAAGGCAGAGCGGAGCTGCGTCTTGCTGAGGTTCATTTCGCCCTCAACACGCTCTACCAGATCCTGAAAAATGCCAATTTTCAGTGGGCGCGCTTCGCCTTCCGCACTAAAACACTGCGGGAAGCGTTCGGCCAGAAACGCGATGACTTCTTTACTGCTATTCAACTTAGGTTGATTTTCCATGAAATTTCCTGATTACAACGGACGTAGCCAACAAGCGCAGGCATGAACAGGCGACATTATAATGACGTCATCAGTAATTGCTACGTTATCCGTTGATTATCCTGCGACGCGCGCAAAGAATTTTTTGTAATCCGTCGTTGCAAGCACGGTTTCAAGCTGTGCCACCAGCGTTCGCAGCCCCTGTTCATCCTCGTCAGTAAAGCGGCCAAACGCCGTGCTATCGATATCCAGCACGCCGATTATCTGATTTTCGACGGTGATTGGCAGGACGATTTCAGCGTTGCTGGCGGCATCACATGCGATGTGTCCGTCAAAAGCATGAACGTCCTCAATGCGCTGAACCTGGTTCTGCGCTACTGCGGTCCCACACACCCCGCGTCCTACCGGGATCCGCACGCAGGCGATTTTTCCCTGGAAAGGCCCCAGCACCAGCGTATCGTTTTCGAGCAGATAAAAACCGGCCCAGTTCACTTCTGCAAGACGTTCGTACAACAACGCGCTGGTATTTGCCAGCGTTGCCAGAAAACTGGTTTCACCTGCCATTAATGCCTGAAAGTCACGGTTCAGATCCGTGTATAGCTCTGTTTTGTTCATTATGTAATCACTTAGTTGTCTTACTTAAAGCTGCAGCCTACTAAAATAAACATTAAATGCGTTAATGCTCAAGATCATTCCCGTCATGAGTTAAGATAACATTACTTCAACAATTTGATTCGCGATACATGGCCTTAACGACACCACGCATCACGCCGACTAAAAAAATAGCCATCAGGTCCATTGGTGATGCACTCCCTCGTGCGCATTACCATCGTTGCCCTGAATGTGACCTGATCTTTAGCTTGCCTAAAATGCGTTCGCATCAAAGTGCATTTTGCCCACGCTGTCAGGCAAAAATTCGTGACGGACGCGACTGGTCATTAACACGACTGGCGGCTATGGCTTTCACCATGCTGCTGCTGATGCCCTTTGCCTGGGGAGAACCGCTCCTGCACATCTATTTATTAGGTGTGCGCATTGACGCCAATGTGCTGCAAGGCATCTGGCAAATGACCCGACAAGGCGACCCACTCACCGCATCCTTCGTACTCTTTTGCGTTGCCGGTGCGCCCATCATTCTCGTGACCTCAATCGCTTATCTGTGGTTTGGCAATATTCTTGGGATGAACCTGCGCCCAGTGCTGCTGATGCTGGAAAGGCTCAAAGAGTGGGTGATGCTTGATATCTACCTGGTGGGCATTGGCGTCGCATCAATCAAAGTTCAGGACTATGCTTTTTTGCAACCCGGTGTAGGTCTGTTTGCTTTTATTGCGCTGGTGATCCTCAGTGTTTTGACGCTGTCGCACCTTAACGTTGAGCAGCTTTGGGACCGTTTCTATCCGCAAAGACCAGCCCGTCGGCCCGATGAAAAACTTCGCGTCTGCCTCGGTTGCCACTTTACAGGTTATCCGGACGCCCGAGGTCGCTGCCCTCGCTGTCATATCCCGTTACGCTGGCGCAGGAATCAAAGTATCCAAAAGTGTTGGGCTGCTCTGCTGGCCTCGATCGTCCTGCTTTTGCCTGCTAATCTGCTGCCCATCTCGGTAATTTATGTCAATGGCGGCCGCCAGGAAGACACGATCCTGTCAGGCATAATGTCCCTGGCGAACAGCAACGTCGGCGTGGCGGCGATTGTTTTTATCGCCAGTATTCTGGTGCCATTCACCAAAGTGATTGTGATGTTTACGTTGCTCATCAGCATCCATTTTAGATGTGAGCAAGGATTGCGTACCCGCATCAAACTGCTGCGTATGGTGACCTGGATTGGTCGCTGGTCGATGCTGGATCTCTTTGTTATCGCTTTAACCATGTCGCTGATTAATCGCGATCAGATACTTGCTTTTACTATGGGGCCAGCTGCGTTTTATTTCGGCGCAGCGGTAATATTGACTATTCTTGCTGTGGAATGGCTGGACAGCCGCTTACTTTGGGATGCACATGAGTCAGGAAACGCCCGCTTCGCAGACTGAAGCGCAGATTAAAACTAAACGCCGTATCTCTCCGTTCTGGCTGCTGCCGTTCATCGCGCTGATGATTGCAGGATGGCTAATCTGGGGAAGCTATGAAGATCGCGGCAATACCGTAACCATTGACTTTATGTCTGCTGACGGCATTGTGCCGGGCCGTACTCCCGTTCGCTATCAGGGCGTTGAAGTGGGCACCGTGCAGGATATCAACCTCAGCGAAGATCTACGCAAAATTGAAGTGCGCGTCAGCATCAAATCGACCATGAAAGATGCTCTGCGCAAAGATACCCAGTTCTGGTTGGTCACGCCGAAAGCGTCGCTGGCGGGGGTTTCTGGTCTGGATGCGTTGGTTGGCGGCAACTATATCGGCATGATGCCCGGAACCGGCGAGCCGGAAGATCATTTCGTCGCCCTCGATACGCAGCCCAAATATCGTCTGGATAATGGCGATTTGATGCTGCATCTGCGCGCCCCCGACCTCGGGTCGCTCAATAGCGGTTCGCTGGTTTATTTCCGCAAGATTCCGGTGGGCCGGGTGTATGACTACACCATCAACCCAAATCATCAGGGCGTAACCATCGACGTGCTGATCGAACGTCGCTTTACCAACCTGGTGAAAAAAGGCAGCCGTTTCTGGAACGTGTCCGGTGTGAATGCGGATGTCAGCCTCAGCGGAGCGAAAATCAAGCTGGAGAGTCTGGCGGCGCTGGTCAATGGCGCCATTGCTTTTGATTCGCCCGAAGACTCTAAACCCGCGGTGGCCGATGACACGTTTGGTTTGTATCAGGATCTCGCGCACAGCCAGCGGGGAGTGATCGTCAAGCTTGAGTTACCCAGCGGCGATGGACTCAAGGCCGGCTCAACGTCGCTGATGTATCAAGGATTAGAAGTCGGGCAACTGACCAAACTGGATTTAAATCCAGGCGGTAAAGTGACCGGCGAAATGACGGTCGATCCCAGCGTCGTAACGCTGCTGCGCGACAATACGCGGATTGAATTACACAGCCCTAAATTATCGTTAAACGATGCAAATATCAGTTCGCTACTGACGGGCAAAACTTTCGAGCTGGTACCTGGCGAGGGCGAGCCGCGTAACCAGTTTGCGGTTATTCCTGCTGAGAAGTCGTTGTTACACGATCCGGGCGTCATGACGCTTACGCTGACCGCGCCGGAGAGTTACGGTATTGATGCCGGTCAGCCACTGATTCTTCACGGCGTACAGGTCGGTCAGGTGATTGATCGCACGCTCTCTGGCAAAGGTGTTTCATTTACCGTTGCCATCGAACCACAGCATCGCGCCCTGGTGCAAGGTGACAGTAAGTTCGTGGTCAACAGCCGCGTTGACATCAAGGTCGGGCTTGATGGCGTGGAATTCCTAGGCGCCAGCGCCAGCGAATGGCTCAGCGGCGGCATTCGTATTTTGCCCGGTACCAAGGGTGAAATGAAAAAAAGCTACCCGCTGTATGCCAACCTGGAAAAAGCGATTGAAAACAGCCTGAGCGATCTGCCAACTACCACGCTCAGCCTGAGCGCCGAAACGCTGCCTGATGTGCAGGCCGGTTCGGTGGTGTTATACCGCAAATTCGAGGTCGGTGAAGTGATTAGCGTTCGCCCACGCGCCGATGCGTTTGATATCGATCTGCATATCAAACCGGAATATCGCAACCTGCTGACCAGTAACAGCGTATTCTGGGCCGAAGGCGGGGCAAAGGTTCAGCTTAACGGTAGCGGATTGACCGTACAGGCATCTCCCCTGTCGCGAGCGCTCAAAGGGGCGATTAGCTTCGATAACCTCAGCGGCGCCAGCGCCAGCCAACGCAAAGGCGACAAGCGTATTCTGTATGCTTCCGAAACCGCCGCGCGTGCGGTGGGCGGCCAGATAACCCTGCACGCGTTCGATGCCGGTAAACTCGCGGCCGGCATGCCAATTCGCTACCTGGGGATCGATATCGGCCAGATCCAGACGCTTGAGCTAATCACCGCCCGTAACGAAGTTCAGGCAAAAGCAGTTTTGTATCCGGAATACGTGCAGACTTTTGCCCGTAGCGGTACCCGCTTCTCCGTGATCACACCGCAAATCTCAGCGGCAGGCGTCGAGCATCTGGATACGATCTTACAGCCGTATATTAACGTTGAACCAGGACGCGGTAACCCGCGCCGTGATTTTGAACTGCAGGAAGCCACCATTACCGACTCTCGTTACCTCGATGGTCTGAGTATTGTGGTAGAAGCGCCGGAAGCAGGTTCGCTGAATATCGGTACGCCAGTCCTGTTCAGAGGCATTGAAGTGGGGACCGTCACCGGGCTGACGCTGGGCTCGCTTTCTGACCGCGTGATGGTGGCGATGCGCATTAGCCAGCGCTATCAGCATCTGGTGCGGAACAACTCCGTGTTCTGGCTGGCATCAGGATACAATCTCGACTTTGGTTTGACCGGCGGCGTCGTGAAGACCGGTACCTTCAATCAGTTCATTCGCGGCGGAATCGCCTTCGCTACGCCACCGGGTACGCCGCTGGCCCCGAAAGCGCAGGCAGGTAAACACTTCCTGCTGCTCGAAAGCGAACCAAAAGAGTGGCGTGAATGGGGAACCGCCCTGCCACGTTAATCTCTCCCCTTGCTCCGGCGTACATACTCGCGCCGGAGCACTTATGCTACACTGCGCACCTGTTTTTTTGCCGGTGGTACCAAGTGGCTTATTTTCCCGACGCCTTTCTAAACCAAATGCGTGAAGCAATGCCTTCCACGCTCTCATTTGATGATTTTATCGCTGCCTGCCAGCGTCCGCTTCGTCGCAGCATCCGCGTCAATACGCTGAAAATCTCCGTTGCCGATTTCCTCACTCTGACTGCACCTTACAACTGGTCGCTCACTCCGATACCCTGGTGCGCTGAAGGTTTCTGGATCGAACGCGATGATGAAAAGTCAGTACCGCTCGGCAGTACCGCGGAACATTTAAGCGGCCTGTTTTATATTCAGGAAGCCAGCTCAATGCTGCCGGTAGCCGCGCTGTTTGCCGATGGCAATACCCCGGATCGCGTGATGGATGTCGCGGCAGCCCCCGGCTCCAAAACCACGCAAATTGCCGCAAAAATGAAAAATCAGGGTGCGATTCTGGCGAATGAGTTTTCCGCCAGTCGCGTCAAAGTCCTGCATGCCAATATCAGCCGATGCGGGATAGCCAATGTCGCGCTAACCCATTTTGACGGGCGGGTATTTGGCGCAGCGTTGCCAGAAGCCTTCGATGCCATTTTGCTGGACGCGCCGTGTTCCGGTGAAGGCGTGGTGCGTAAAGATCCCGATGCGCTAAAAAACTGGTCGCCAGAAAGTAATCTGGAAATTGCCGCAACCCAGCGCGAACTTCTCGACAGCGCCTTTCATGCCTTGCGTCCTGGCGGCACGTTGGTTTACTCAACCTGCACGCTGAACCGTGACGAAAATGAAGACATTATGCAGTGGCTGATTGAGACCTACCCGGACGCCGTCGAGTTTTTACCACTGGGCGATTTATTCCCGCAGGCTGAACGCGCCCTGACCCCGGAAGGATTCCTGCATGTGTTCCCGCAGATCTACGAATGTGAAGGTTTTTTCGTCGCGCGTCTGCGCAAAACTGCCGCGATCCCTGCACTACCGACGCCAAAATACAAAGTCGGTAACTTCCCGTTCACCCCGCTTAAAGGACGTGAATCCGCGCTTGTCACTCAGGCCGCTAACGCCTGTGGATTGCAGTGGGAAGACACTCTGCGCCTGTGGCAGCGTGATAAAGAGATTTGGCTATTCCCAACCGAGATTGAACCCCTGATCGGCAAAGTCCGCTTTTCCCGACTCGGCATCAAACTCGCTGAAACGCACAATAAAGGGTACCGCTGGCAGCATGAAGCCGTCATTGCTCTCGCCAGCACAAATCACAGCCATGCGTTTGAACTGACCCTTGCCGAAGCCGAAGAGTGGTACCGCGGACGAGATGTCTACCCGCAGACCGCACCGACCACAGACGATGTGCTGGTTACGTTCCAGCATCAGCCGATTGGCCTGGCGAAACGTATTGGATCGCGATTAAAGAATAGCTACCCGCGCGATCTTGTCCGGGATGGCAAACTCTTTACAGGATAACGCACGTTTTTACTGGCGCTTTTGCTAACGTTGACTACGCTGAAAAATGGACGACCTAACTGGTCGTACCACAACCAGCAAATAAACGGAGAGCACGATGATGAAAACCAGTGTGCGCATTGGCGCTTTTGAAATCGACGACGCCGAGTTACATGGCGAATCGCCAGGGGACCGAACGTTAACCATTCCGTGTAAATCCGATCCGGATTTATGCATGCAACTTGATGCCTGGGATGCCGACACCAGCGTCCCGGCTCTTCTTAACGGAGAACATTCAGTTCTATTTCGCGAGCACTACGATCGTAAGTCAGATGCCTGGATCATGCGCCTTGCCTGATTCAAAAAGAACCCGTCGCCAGACGGGTTATTTCTTGGTTAATTTCCCTCATCTATCAACATCTTCTACACTACAGCTATGGCTTTACCATTTGAGGATGGAATGTTCACGCTGGTTCTTTTTGTGTGCTACCTGGGTGGCGGTTGTGAAGATATCGTTGTTGATGTCTACAAAACTGAGCAGCAGTGCCTGATATCGATGGACGATCAGCGTATTCGTAACGGCGGATGTTTACCCGCGGATGACTACATCGACAGCTTCTGGCGTCCGGCCCAGGAATACAGCGATTTTTGATTATTGCAGTTGCACCAGCGTCAACTCGCCACCAAACACCGCACCAGTATCAATATAGTGCAGATTCTCGTGATCCAGCCGCTGACGCAGAGGCGTATGGCCAAACCAAAAGTGATCCGCGCCGCGAATGCCGTTGCCTTTATTCATCAGCCTTGTGCGATCCCACAGTACCCGCTGTAAATCGACCTCTTTTTGCCACTGATAATTATCATCAGGGTAATCTGCGTGAGCAATAACGTGTATGCCGTTCTGGCAACGCAGCTCCAGAATCCAGGGTAATTGCCGACACGTTTCAAGAGCGGCTGTCGCCGCTGGCTGCTCCGCCTGCGCAAACCACGAACCGCCATTCATAAACCACAGGAATTGCTCCCCGGTTGCCAGCGCGTCCAGCCCCATCTGTTCATGATTCCCTCTGACCGCGATAATCCAGCGTTTACGCAGTAGTTTCAGGCAACGCAGACTGTCAGGCCCGCGATCGATAACATCCCCCACTGAAACCAGCAGGTCCTGCCACGGATCAAAATGACACAGGCGCAATTTCGCCATCAATAATGAGAAGCAACCGTGGATATCCCCAACCACCCAAACATGTCGCCAGCGCGTCGCTTCCACTCTTTGATAAGCATTGTCAGGCAGTCCCATTTGACCTCCTGTACACAAATATTGCCCTGTTCTAAATTAAACCATAGCAGTAAAAAACAGAGCGACCGAATCATACATCACGGTCCTACGCTATCCACGCGTCGACGAGGTACTAACGCAACAGCTTCCAGTTCTGCTTCCAGTTCAGCTACTATAGATTGCAGGTCATAAGTGGGTGCATTACGCGCACGAGCTCTTTCTTCTCTTTTCTGTTTACAACACAATTCCTGATAGAAATCATTAACCGCAGGGATATCCCCGGTAATTTTTATCACATCATGTTCATGATAAAACAGCAACGGCGGCCCACCTTTGGTATCAAATGCAACGGCCTTAAGCGGCGTGAGCTCCATCGCCTCAATAAAACCTTTGTCACAAGTCAATATTCCAGGGAAAAAATATCGCTCATCATTTCCTGTATTGAAGGTAAGTGCTTGCTCTAAATACCGACAATGAGTCAGATCCCAGGCCATACCATGTAATGCCGACCACATATTTTTCGACTTTTTATGTATTTTGTTAAAAAACCTAAATTCTGTCCCTCGTATAAAAAACTCACTCGCTAGAATTAACTCTCTTGTCGCCAAAAAGCATACTTTGGTGTGAGCAAAACTTAATAGATCGATCAATTTATTTTTGAGCGATCTGGCAGGCGATTTGATTTGGATGATACTCATCATAAGAACATAAGCGTAAATACTATCGTGCCTGTCTCTTAACGCACGCCTGAACTCAGAGTCTTTGTTTTTAGTGAGCAGTGAGCTAAAATGTCTGTCGGTATTAATAAAAAGCTCACCTTGCGATATTTTTGAGGTCAATATTCCGCTGGTTCCTGACTTAACGAGATCAACATCTTTTATAAATTCGTAACCCATCAACTTATCGAATATTTTATGGTGATTCTCTTTCTCATCCAGATTTTTAAGGTTCTCCAGCTCATATAACACAGAGTCTACTTGTGTATTCTGATGAGAAATAAATTTAAATATTTCTTCGATGTCATCATCCAGACCAGAACCTTTACCATTGATATATGGTCTGAGATAACTTAATGCCTGGCTATCAAGAGATATTGAGTAATCTATTTTAAATGTGGAGTGTCCTTTATCGCTGAACATTTCCTCTATGGTTTGAGGATCCATAACGAAAACATTTTCATCATTGAATAAAGAGCGTATAGACGCCCCATGCTTGAATTTCTTGTTAGTTTGAAACCCTGGATATGGCCCTTTAGGCGATGAAAAGACAAATTTATACTCTGGGATTAATAGATAGAAACTGGTGTATAGTTTTAATGCTGCAGAGAGATCTTCAGCATTACCAATCTCCATCACGAGTCTTTCTTTTAACTTTTCCATTTCTTATATCTCGTTATTGAGAAACTGAGTCCATGTATCAGGGGCCAGAACGGCATCAATTGATGGATAATTATACCGCTATTGATACAAGTGAGTCTAAACCTCTCGGCACTAGTGACAACTGAAATGCTGGCGCATAAGCAGACCATACGCCTGGAGAACAGGAAAAAATGGGCATCACGATCTGATCTTTTTCTGCGCAAATGAAGTGTAAATGTTAAAAGCAGTGTGGTATAAGGAAGAAATCCCGAATTGTGATATGCGGACAAATTTCGGAAACTTTCGGACATGATGTCCTAAGTGATTGAAATAAAATCCACATAAAAAGAGACCGAATACGATTCCTGTATTCGGTCCAGGGAAATGGCTCTTGGGAGAGAGCCGTGCGCTAAAAGTTGGCATTAATGCAGGCTAAGTTACCCTGCCATTTAAGAATAGATGACAGCGCCAGGTTTTCCAGTCCGCGACTAAAGTGGCCTGAAAAAAAGGACGATTGTCACACATCCAAACGTAAAAACCGCAAGTTCTCCTGAGAGAGCCTTGCGGTTTTTTATTGGAAATCAGAACGCTACATCTGACAATTAGCAGAGCTTTTCTGCACGCTCCACAAACGGTGCGAGGCTCATTTTTTCGCCCGGTTTCGCCGGGTCGTCAATCTGGATAATCTCGATCGGCTTCGCCGTAGTTTTCCCACTCTCTACCTGCTGTCTGGCAACATCATTCAATGGGTATTGCACCAGCGTACTGGGATTGATGACATACAGCGCGTTACCAGGACGGCAGGTCAGCATCACCTCTTCCCGATTAAACGCCCACTTATCTTTGCCAACCTCAAAACGGCTGACGGTGATGACCTGTGGCGCAGCCAGCGCGGCCCCTGAACTTGCCAGTAGTAATAACGAGATAATGATTTTTTTCATGCGTTTCGCCAATCCATCAATCAGAAAGGTTCGAGGGTTGCAAACAGGCTGACAATCGCCAGCACAACGGCCCCAATTCCCCATTCCAGCTTAGTCATCCAAACAAAATAGAGTGTCATACTGCGGTTATCCTGCCGCATGCGTGGTACCAGAACATACCTATTCACCAGCGCAATCGCCACCATTAGCATCACCAGAGCACCTTTTAACAAAAGCAGTTGCCCGTAAGCCATGTGCCAGGGAACAGAAAAACCGACAATAAACAGCGCATTCATGATACCGGTAAGTAAAACTCCGATAACGAAAAGATGCCCGTAGCGGGAGAAACGCATCATAGTATTGATGGCCTGTTCCCGCCAGCGGCCTTGCGCCATTTGCATACAGTAAAGTACGGGCAGCAAACCGCCGAACCAGGCGGCAGCGCATACCAAATGCAAGGCGTGGTTAACCTGCTGGATTGCACCAGCGATACCGCTATGCAGCGTCGCGTGTCCGACGCCAGCCAGCAAAATAAACTGCGCAATCGTCAGCATTAACAGCCTTCGCGGCATGCTGCGCGGCACTATAATTACCACCACCAGCGTGACCAACGCGAGGATAATCTGCCATAACCAGACGCCGCCAAACTGCGTTTGCAACACGGCGCCCCATATGTCACTAGAAATAACATCCCGCCAGCCTGAGCCCATTAAACCACCCTGGATCGCCAGCATCAGCGTCGCGCTAATAAAGCTCCACGCTGCGGCATGTCGTTGCAGACGCAAAAAACGACGCATCATTAAACGACGAACCGAAACGGGAGCCAGCCATGCGCCGTAGAGCGCACAGCCAAACACCAGCATCAACGTGGTAAAATGGATAAACCGTAGTGCAACCCAGGTAAATTCCAGCATCGGTTATTTCACGCTAAAGGTATATTGCCCCTTTGTCTTATGGCCATCCACGGAGACGACGTGCCAGTCGACAGTATATTTTCCGGCCTCAAGCGTTTGAGCAAGCGGAATAATCAGTTGTGTTTTGTCCTGTTCACTGCGTGATGCCTTGCCCGTTTTGATCTGTTCTTTGTTTGGGCCTGTTAGCGTTGCGCCGCTGAATCCCGGCTCGACACCTTCAGAGAAATTCAGCGTCAACGCCTGAGGAGATACCGCAACATCGGCATTAGCCGCCGGGCTTTGTTTCGTCAGGTGAGCATGAGCCAGGGCGGCGGGAGTTGCCAGAAGGCTGGCGAGTACGATGAGAGCGTTGCGAAGCATAGATGCAGATGAAGCCATTTCAACTATTCCTTTTTGTTATGTCTAATCTATAGAGAATAACCTTCTACAATGATCGAGTCGAGAATCATCATTTCGGTCTTGCCATTAATGCACACTCTTAGTAACTTTGCGCGCCGAAAGACAGAGAAAAGGAGAAGCCCATGAACATCAATCTGGCCAAACTTGAGCAAGCTGAAATGGATAAGGTCAATGTTGACCTGGCCGCGGCGGGTGTCGCATTTAAGGAGCGATACAACATGCCGGTTGTTGCCGAAGTCGTTGAGCGTGAACAGCCCGAACATTTACGCGACTGGTTTCGGGAAAGACTGATCGCGCACCGTCTGGCATCCGTTTCCCTTTCACGTTTACCCTACGAGCCTAAAGTTAAATAAAACTTATATTACGTTACGATTCCTTACATGATGCCTGCTACAGTATAAGTATATTCTTAATCTATACTTTAAAGATGGTTGTAGACACTATGAAAAGGAAATCATTATGTCGCACTGGAAAATCGCAGCAGCACAGTACGAACCTCTTCAAACCTCAGTTACCGAACATGTCGCGCATCACCTGCAATTCATTCAGGCAGCCGCTCAATGCCAATGTGAATTGCTGGTTTTCCCCTCCCTTTCCCTGTTGGGTTGTGTTGATGAGAATGACGCGCTCCCTGCCCCACCCGATGAAGCGTTGTTAGAACCTCTCGCGCATGCAGCCGTGACTTATCGCATGACGATTATTGCGGGGCTATCGGTAGAACATAACAATCGGTTCGTAAAAGGTATCGCGCTTTTCTCTCCCTGGATGACCTCCCCCTTAATGTTTCATCAGAGCCACGGGGCCTGTATCGCCAGACAGCAAAATGCCATCAGTGTTGTGGATAGCCAGCCGGAAGGTATCGATATCGACCCGGCGTACTCGCTATTCACCAGCAGTCAGTCTGTCAGTGAGCCCGAATTGCTCTCCTCCACATCTCGTCTACAGAGTTTCTCGCATAAATTTGCCATTGCGGTATTAATGGCCAATGCGCGTGGCAGCAGCGCGTTATGGGATGAGCAAGGTCGATTGATTGTTCGCGCAGACAGCGGTTCCTTACTCTTAACCGGTCAACGCACGCCACGGGGTTGGCAAGGTGATATCATTCCTTTACGCTAATCGTTTTGGGTCAGGAGCATGGCATGTTGCGCATAATAGATACGGAAACCTGTGGTCTGCAGGGAGGCATTGTTGAGATTGCTTCTGTCGATGTGGTTGACGGAAAAATAGTCAACCCCATGAGCCACCTGGTGCGTCCTGACCGCCCCATCAGCCCTGAGGCGATGGCAATTCATCGCATTACGGAAGCGATGGTGGCCGATAAGCCGTGGATTGAAGATGTCATCCCCCAATATTACGGCAGCGAATGGTACGTGGCGCACAATGCAAGTTTTGATCGCCGCGTATTACCCGACATGCCCGGGGAGTGGATTTGCACCATGAAACTCTCCCGTCGTTTGTGGCCAGGAATCAAATACAGCAACATGGCGCTGTATAAATCGCGCAAACTGAGCGTGCAGACTCCAGCTGGCCTGCATCATCACCGTGCCCTGTACGACTGCTACATCACCGCGGCACTGCTGATCGACATCATACAAACGTCAGGCTGGTCAGCAGAACAGATGGTCGATATTACCGGCCGTCCTGCGTTACTCACTACTTTCACTTTTGGTAAGTATCGCGGAAAACCTGTATCAGAAGTGGCTGAACGCGATCCGGGCTATCTGCGCTGGTTATTTAATAACCTCGACAGTATGAGCCCGGAGCTGCGCTTAACGCTGAAGCACTATCTGGATAACGCCTGAGCAGACGCCTGCCCAGGCAGTGTCCCCTGCGCCAGTCCGATCAAAAACGCGTATTCCAGGGCCACGCCTTCGTATGATTTAAAACGCCCGGATTTTCCACCATGCCCGGAATCCATATCCGTGCAGAGTAACAGCAGACGATCGTCCGTTTTCAGCTCACGCAGTTTTGCCACCCATTTTGCCGGTTCCCAATATTGCACCTGGGAGTCGTGTAATCCCGTCGTAACCAGCAGATGAGGATAAGCCTGCGCTGTAACATTGTCATACGGGCTGTAGCTTTTCATGTAGGTGTAATACTCTTCGTCCTGCGGATTCCCCCACTCTTCAAACTCACCGGTCGTCAGGGGAATGGACTCATCCAGCATCGTGGTCACCACATCGACAAAAGGCACTTGCGCAATGACGCCATGGAAGAGTTCCGGGCGCTCATTAATGGCAACACCCATTAACATTCCTCCGGCGCTCCCCCCCATGCCATAACACAGCGAAGGCGCGCCATAACCCATTTTTAGCAGCGCGTCGCAGACGTCGAGGTAGTCATTGAAGGTATTTTTCTTGAGCAGAAACTTACCGTCTTCGTACCACTGCTGTCCTAACTCGCCGCCGCCACGCACATGAGCAATGGCATAAACAAAGCCGCGATCCAGTAAGCTCAAGCGGCTGCTGCTGAAATCGGCGTCCATGCTGGCGCCATACGAGCCATAGCCGTAGACCAGTAACGGGTTTTTCCCTTTCAGGAAATACTTTTGATGGTAAACCAGCGAAACCGGAACCTCGGTGCCATCACGCGCGGTGATCCATACGTGTTCGCTACGGTAGTTCGCCGCATCAAATCCTGGGACCTCCGTCTGTTTGAGTACGCGACGCTCTCCGGTGTCCATATCCAGTTCAAACAGCGTATCCGGTGTGGTCATGGAGGAATAGCCATAACGCAGGCGCGATGTCTCAGGTTCTGGATTATAGGCAAGCCATGTCACATACGCCGGATCATCAAAAGCGATACCGACCACTTCGCGCGTTTTACGGTTAATCTGTCGCAGGCTGGTTAAGCCCCGCTGACGCTCTTCCACCACTAGCCAGTCTGTGAACAGCGTAAAGCCCTCCAACATGACGCTGTCGCGCGGCGGGATCAGCGTCTCCCAGGTTTGTTCATCACGCACACGGGTACGGTACAGGCCGAAGTTTTTACCCTGACGGTTGGAACGCAGATAAAACGTATGCTGATAGTGATCGAGGCTGTACTCGTGATCTTTGCGTCGCGCTAAAAAGACTAACGGCTCGGCATCCGCCAGTTCTGCGTCAAGCAGCAAAACCTCACTGGTGGTCGCGCTGGCGATATGAATAACCACATAATGTAACGAGGTGGTTTTATGCAGACTGACATAAAACATGTCATCGGCTTCTTCATACACCAGCTCATCCAGTGATGACGGCGAGCCGACGGTATGCCGCCACACTTGATACGGGAGCAGCGTCGTTGCGTGTTTGCGCACGTAATAGAAGGTTTGCGAGTCATTCGCCCAGACCAGATCCGCTTCAACGTTTTCCAGCACTTCCGGATACCAGTTGCCACTTTGCAGATTGCGAAAACGCACGCCATATTGCCGACGAGAGAGATAATCTTCGGCCAACGCCATGATGGTGTTATCCGGAGATATCGCCAGTCCCCCCAGCGTATAAAACTCACTGTGGGCCGCGCGCTGGTTACCATCCAGCAAGGTGTCCCATTCATCCCACTCTTCACTGAAGGCAGACTGACGCTGATAAATGGCATATTCGCACCCCGGCTCATAAATATGCCGGTAGCGATAACCATTCTTCACATAGGGGGCGGAAGCATCCTGAGGCGGGATACGGTCGATAATCTCTTTCAGGACGCGATCCTGCAATGCCTGCTGCGAGGCCATGATCTGGCGGCCATACGCATTTTCTTGTTGCAGATAATCCAGCACTTCTGGCTGCGAGCGGGTGTTATCTCGCAGCCAGTAATAATTATCAACGCGGGTATCGCCATGATTTGTCATGGCGTGGGGAATACGAGAAGCTTTTGGTAGCATGTCATTGTTCTTTTGCTTAAACATCCTATAAGGGTGGCAAAAGACAGCAATGATGCAAGCGAAACATGCGCCTTAACGGTAAGTAATTAACCCGGTAAAGCCTGTTTTTGTTCCTTGAGATCCTGTTCAATGCCTTCACGAACATCCTGCGGGATCTTCAACGCATCGCCCAGCGCGTTCAGATAGCTACGCTCCATAAAGTGGTCGATATCAATCGCCGCACAGCTCAGGAAGTAAATTTCCAGCGCCTCTTCTTCGTTGCGGATCCCTTGTGCCAGGCGCTGAGGATCTAACGGTTGTTCAATGGCGCGTTCGATCAGAACGCGGCCCTGCTCTTCCACGCCTGCTTCACGGAGCTGCTGCTCAATGGCGGTACGTTCTTTGGCATCAATATGACCATCGCTTTTCGCCGCAAAAACCAGCGCCAGGATCAGTCGTTCGGTTCGCTCATCCAGCGGCGAGCTTTGTGCACCGAACTGCGGCTCACCCTGATGCGCCGCGCGAACCTTATCTTTGTATTTGTTCCATAACACGGTACCGGCAACCGCACCGCCGCCCACCAGAAGCGCGCTGGTGCCGTATTTACTCAGTAATTTACGTGAAGATTTGTTGGCAACCAGTAATCCTGCCAGACCGCCTAACGCGCCGGGAACCAGAAGTTTACTCAGCCCTTGCTCACCAGAAGATGACGCGGAAGATCCTTTTTGCCCAAGAAGAGATTGAAGTTGATTCAGCCAGTTAGCCATGTTGCCCCTCAAGTACAGACGAATAATCATCAAAGCGTACCCGAGGGGATGTCAGGAAGTGTTCAGGTCATCAAAAGAAGTGCAAATACCTTCTGCCTTCGTTACTGCGACTGATACTCCGCCGTTCCGGCTTTGCAGTCGACTTTTACCTGGTAGTGAATATCCGCGCTTTTACCGCGAACCGTGAGGGGAACTGACCATTTCCCATCTTTGCCCGTAATATCGGGCGTGTTGACCCAGGCGACAGGATCGGCTTGCCCGACACGTTTTTGATCGTCAGCCCAGCGCGCGATGCGATTTTGCTGATAATCACGTTTCACGCTCGCCGCGATACCGTCAGCATTCAGTCCTTCGCACTTGGGGAACTGAACTTTCTTGCTTTCCATATTTGCCGCAAATACAGCTACGCTGGCAGACAACAACAGCAGGCTCAACAACGCTCTTTTTTTATACATTCTTTTCTCCTTAACCTCCCCTTCGTCCTTCAGGTTGCCTGTTGCAACGTGAAAAGACGTCAGGGAATGCACAATGATTCAGGGAAAAGCATGGTACAAAACGTCAGGAGCGCAAGTCGTTTCAGGCAGCCTGAGTATCATCCTCAGCGTGCGCATCGTTTTCGACCGCCTGCGGAGAGGGCAGCTTGCCGTTTTTCAGAATGGCGCTCAGCACATCTTTCTGCTCAGCCAGCCACAGGGAAAGCGCTTCGCGCTGCTCGTCTTCGAGCGCTACCGGCGATTGCTCCAGCCATGTGTCGAGCAAATCTGCTGTATCAAGCATTTTGTCATACGCATCGGCTTCCTTTTTGCTGGTAAACGACATTTTTTCCTCACCTTCCCGAATGACTACGTATTTAACTTCAACCGCCATTTTTGCAGCCTCTTAAATCACCTGTATTTATGTACAGTATATTCTTTTTGCGCCTTGAAATCAACCTGGTAATAAAGACAGACGCAAACGTTTTCGTATATACTGCGCCCAGATAAAACAGGGGATTAATTTATGACGTTATTAGGCACAGCGCTGCGTCCCGCAGCAACGCGAGTGATGTTATTAGGTTCAGGTGAACTGGGTAAAGAGGTGGCGATTGAATGCCAACGCCTGGGTGTGGAAGTCATTGCCGTGGATCGTTACCCCGACGCGCCAGCCATGCACGTTGCCCATCGCTCATACGTAATCAACATGCTGGATGGCGATGCTTTACGCCAGCTCGTCGAGCGTGAAAAACCACATTATATCGTGCCGGAAATAGAGGCGATTGCCACGGATATGCTGGTAAAACTGGAACAGGACGGTCAAAACATCGTGCCGTGCGCCCGGGCGACGCAATTGACCATGAACCGCGAAGGAATCCGTCGTCTCGCAGCCGAAGAATTAGCTCTACCGACCTCTTCTTACCGCTTTGCTGACAGCGAAGCCCGCTTTCGCGACGCCGTCGCCGAAATCGGCTATCCCTGCATCGTGAAGCCGGTAATGAGTTCCTCCGGTAAGGGACAGAGCTTTATCCGTTCCGCCGATCGACTCACTGAAGCCTGGAATTATGCTCAACAAGGCGGCCGAGCAGGTGCCGGACGCGTTATCGTCGAAGGCGTAGTGAATTTTGATTTTGAAATCACCCTGCTTACCGTCAGCGCCGTTGATGGCGTGCATTTCTGCGCACCGGTAGGACATCGTCAGGAAGATGGCGATTATCGCGAATCCTGGCAGCCGCAGCAGATGAGTGAACTGGCGCTGGCTCGAGCGCAGGAGATTGCCCGTAAGGTGGTGCTGGCGCTGGGCGGCCACGGTCTGTTTGGGGTAGAGCTATTTGTCTGCGGTGATGAGGTGATTTTCAGCGAAGTTTCCCCTCGCCCTCACGACACGGGTATGGTGACCTTGATTTCGCAGGATCTGTCTGAGTTTGCCCTGCATGTTCGCGCATTTCTCGGTCTGCCGGTTGGCGCAATCCGTCAATATGGGCCTTCTGCTTCCGCCGTTATTCTGCCGCAGCTTACCAGCCAGAATGTCACGTTTGATAACGTACAGGCCGCTGTGGGCACAGGTATGCAAGTCAGATTCTTCGGCAAGCCAGACATCGACGGGAGCCGTCGTATGGGCGTTGTGCTGGCCACAGCGCAGAGTATTGAAGACGCAGTAACACGCGCGAAAGACGCGGCGGCACAGGTGAAAGTCGCAGGATAAAAAACGGGCCAGATGGCCCGTTTCAGACTCGCAGGCCCGGTAATGATTACCGGGCATTTTGCGTTATTACAGCTTCGCGCCTTCTACTGCTTCACGAGCCAGCTTGGTAATGCGTGCGTAATCACCAGCTTCCAGCGCATCTGCCGGAACCAGCCAGGAACCACCGATGCACAGCACGCTTTTCAGTGCCAGGTAATCACGGTAGTTCGCCGGAGAGATACCGCCGGTTGGGCAGAAACGGACCTGAGAGAACGGACCCGCAATTGCCTGCAGCGCTTTAGTACCGCCGTTTGCTTCCGCCGGGAAGAATTTGAACTCTTTCAAACCGTAGTCCATACCCAGCATCAGTTCAGACACGGTGCTGATGCCTGGGATCAGCGGAATAGTGCCTTCAGTTGCAGCTTTCAGCAGCGGCTCGGTCAGGCCCGGGCTGATAGCAAATTGCGCACCCGCTTCAGTGACTTCAGCCAGCTGCTGTGGATTCAGTACGGTACCCGCACCAACGATAGCGTCGGGAACTTCTTTTGCGATCGCGCGAATGGCATCCATCGCACATGCGGTACGTAAGGTCACTTCCAGAACGCGCACGCCCCCTGCAACCAGCGCTTTTGCCATTGGCACCGCGTGTTCCAGTTTATTAACCACGATAACCGGTACAACCGGGCCAGTGGTCAGGATTGCTTCTGCACTTGTCTTCCAGTTTTTCATCAGAGTTTTCTCTCGCCTGATTACAAAATAAGTCTTAAAAAGTGATACAGGTTGCGCCCTGCTCCGCACCGGACAGCTTTTCACGCAACGCGCTGAACATTTCACGTCCCGTACCCACGCGCGATGCGCTGAGATCAGGAATGTGTGGCTGACGGGAGGCAAGTTCCTCTTCATCCACCAGCAGCGTCAATTCACCTGTCTGTCCATTCACACGAATGATGTCGCCATCGCGTACTTTTGCCAGCAGCCCGCCATCATAAGCTTCCGGGGTTACATGGATTGCTGAAGGCACTTTACCTGAAGCACCTGAAAGTCGTCCATCGGTAACTAACGCAATTTTGAAACAACGGTCCAATAATACACCAAGTGGCGGCATGAGTTTATGTAATTCTGGCATTCCGTTCGCTTTTGGCCCCTGATGGCGCACAACCACCACGCAATCCCGGTCAAGCAGACCGGCATCGAACGCGGGTAACACATCATGCTGACTTTCAAAGACGACTGCCGGTGCTTCAATAATCTGGTTTTCTACCGGTACCGCCGACGTTTTCATCACCGCACGCCCGAGGTTGCCGCTCAGCACTTTGGTGCCGCCGTGGTGGGAGAATGGTTGGTCAAAGGTGGCGATCACGTTGCTGTCCAGAGACTTCACCGCCCCTTCGCGCCAGTCCAGTTCACCCTCGTTAAGCCACGGTTCCATGGTGTAGCGGGATAAACCGAATCCGGCAACGGTGTTCACATCTTCATGTAGCAGACCCGCATTAAGCAGTTCACGCATTAACACCGGTACGCCACCCGCCGCCTGGAAGTGGTTAATATCTGCCGGACCATTCGGGTACAGACGCGCCATCAGCGGCACGATATCGGACAGATCGGAGAAATCATCCCAGTTAATCAGAATCCCGGCCGCACGCGCCATAGCCACCAGGTGCATCGTATGGTTGGTAGAGCCCCCGGTCGCCAGCAGCGCCACAATACCGTTCACTACCACTTTTTCATCGATCATTTTACCGATCGGCATCCATTCATTGCCGTTGCCGGTCAGGCGTGTTACCTGACGGGCTGCAGCCGCGGTCAGCGCTTCACGCAGCGGCGCATCAGGATGTACAAATGAGGAGCCAGGCAGTTGCATACCCATAAACTCCACCACCATCTGGTTAGTGTTCGCCGTGCCGTAGAACGTACAGGTACCCGGAGCGTGATAAGACGCCGCTTCGGATTCAAGAAGCGCCATGCGATCGACTTTACCTTCAGCATACAGCTGACGGATACGCACTTTTTCTTTGTTCGCCAGACCGCTCGCCATCGGACCGGAAGGAATAAAGATTGACGGCAGATGACCAAATGACAGCGCAGCCATTACCAGGCCCGGGACAATTTTGTCGCACACGCCGAGGAACAACGCGCCGTCGAACATGTTGTGGGAAAGGCCCACTGCAGCAGACATCGCAATCACTTCACGACTGAGCAGCGAAAGCTCCATCCCATCCTGTCCCTGGGTCACACCGTCGCACATTGCAGGTACACCGCCAGCAACCTGGCCTACTGCATTGGCTTCATGCAGTGCTTTACGAATGATGGCCGGATAGTGTTCATACGGCTGATGCGCGGAAAGCATGTCGTTATAGGAGGTAATGATCGCGATATTGTTACGCAGCATGCTTTTCAGCGAGGCCTTATCGTCCGGCTGACACGCAGCAAAACCATGCGCCAGGTTACCGCATGCCAGTTGCGAGCGATGAACGGTAGTTGATTTCGCTTGTTCAATACGGGCGAGGTAGGCGGAACGTGTGTCACGAGAACGTTCGACGATACGTTGTGTTACGCGTAACAAATTCGGATTCATAGAGGCTCCTAAAATTTATCTGTCAGAGCGTTGGATCAACAATGTGTTTCAGTTGGGTAAAAATAGCTGAATCGCTTGTTGGCCGTAGCTCAGGGGCAAAATCGTTTCAGGCAGTGTAATAAAAAAAGCCCCGCGGGTGAATCCACGCGGAGCTTAAAAGTGCAAAAATTATTCTACAATCTGTGTTAGATCATGTTACCGGTAAAATAACACCTATGGGCTAGATGATATTTTACTCGAATTCGTTCCAGGAACGACCATCTCGGGTAATCATCGCCACAGAAGCAACCGGGCCCCAAGTCCCTGCCTGATACGGCTTCGGCGCGTCGTTGTCCATCGCCCAGGCTTCGGTAATTGAGTCGACCCACTTCCATGCTTCTTCAACTTCATCACGACGCACAAACAGCGCCTGAATTCCGCGCATTGTTTCAAGCAGCAGACGCTCATAGGCATCGGCAAGGTGCGTCTGGTTGAAGGTTTCGGAATAGCTCAGATCAAGCTTGGTAATTTGCAGATTATGCTTGTGATCCAGACCCGGCACTTTGTTCAGTACCTGGATATCGACACCTTCATCAGGCTGCAAACGGATGGTCAACTTGTTCTGCGGCAGATCCTGCCAGGATTCTCTGAACAGATTCAGCTCAGGCGTTTTGAAGTAAACCACCACTTCAGAGCACTTCGTCGGTAAACGTTTACCGGTACGCAGGTAGAACGGAACTCCCGCCCAGCGCCAGTTATCGATATCCACACGGATCGCCACAAACGTTTCCGTGTTGCTGCTCTTGTTCGCGCCTTCTTCTTCAAGATACCCCGGCACTTTTTTGCCCTGGGCAAACCCCGCGGTGTACTGACCGCGAACCGTTTTTTCACGTACGTTCGAACGATCGATACGACGCAGCGATTTCAGTACCTTCACTTTTTCATCACGAATGCTGTCGGCGCTCAGATCGGACGGCGGAGACATCGCAATCATGCACAGGATCTGCAGCAGGTGGTTCTGAATCATGTCGCGCATTTGACCTGCCTGGTCAAAATAGCCCCAACGGCCTTCAATACCCACTTCTTCCGCCACGGTAATTTCTACGTGATCGATAGTGCGGTTATCCCAGTTGTTCACAAACAGGGAGTTGGCAAAACGCAGTGCCAGCAGATTCAGGACCGTCTCTTTGCCAAGATAGTGGTCGATACGATAAACCTGACACTCTTCGAAATACTCGCCGACCTGATCGTTGATTTCACGGGATGTTGCCAGCGACGTACCCAGCGGTTTTTCCATCACAACACGGGCTGGTTTAGCATTCAGCTTTGCTTCACCCAGGCCTTTGCAGATCGCGCCAAAGGTACTCGGCGGCATCGCGAAATAGTTAATGGTGGTACGTGATTTTTGATCCAGCATTTCGCCCAGACGGCTAAACGCGGCGGTGTCATTGACGTCCAGATTACAAAACTCCAGACGACCGCTGAGAGTCTCCCACAAACCTTCGTCGATTTTTTCTTTCATGAAGGTTTCGAGCGCTTCACGCACAACCTTGGTATAGGCTGCTTTGTCCCAGTCGGCACGCCCTACCCCAATGATACGGGTTTCCGGGTTAATCTGGCCGGCCTTTTCCAGTTGATACAGGGAAGGCAGCAATTTCCGCCGCGCCAGGTCGCCCTTCGCGCCGAAAATGACCAGGTCACATGCCTGGGCTGTTTGCGTTACCGCCATGTCATTCTCCTCAATTAAGTGCCTGGTGCTTTTGCCAGACACTGGTTGTAATTTTATTACAGTGCACTGTACTGCTTTTACGTGAATCCGGAAACCGTAAACGCTTATCCAGCCGTGCTGTTACCGCGAACAGTCGCTTTATGGGCGTTTGTCGTCGCAAATTGGACAAAAAAGTCATCTTTTTTCGTACCCCTGAAGACGTAAGAAAACCCGACTCCGATCATGTAATGAAAAAAAACAACAACTATTCTGTCCATTTTGCCCCGTTGCTGCATTAGCAGGGGTAATATCTATACACGAAATTATGCCCCGATTTCTCCGTATCATTGAAATCGTTTTTGCCCATGACCCATGAGTCTACCTACATCATGAATATGCTGGAAAAAATCCAGTTAAAACTGGAACAGTTGAGCAAGTCAGAGCGTAAAGTCGCCGACATTATTCTTGCCTCTCCCGAGCGGGCAATCCATTCAAGCATCGCCACACTTGCTGTGGAAGCCAATGTCAGCGAACCGACGGTGAACCGTTTCTGTCGCAGCATGGATACCCGCGGCTTCCCTGATTTTAAACTGCATCTGGCGCAAAGTCTGGCAAATGGCACCCCATATGTTAATCGCAATGTGGATGAGGATGACAGCGTAGAATCTTACACGGGGAAAATCTTCGAGTCAGCGATGGCAAGCCTCGACCACGTCCGCCAGTCGCTGGATAACGCAGCGGTAAACCGGGCAGTAGATTTATTAACTCAGGCGAAAAAAATTGCCTTCTTTGGCCTCGGTTCTTCTGCCGCAGTGGCGCATGACGCAATGAATAAATTTTTCCGGTTTAACGTACCGGTAATCTATTCCGACGATATTGTTCTGCAACGCATGAGTTGCATGAATTGTAGTGACGACGACGTTATTGTGCTTATTTCTCATACCGGAAGAACCAAAAGTCTGGTGGAACTGGCGCAGTTGGCGCGGGAAAATGACGCCATGGTTATCGCCCTCACCTCTCCCGGCACGCCACTGGCGCGTGAAGCAACGCTGGCAATTACTCTCGATGTACCGGAAGATACTGACATTTATATGCCCATGGTCTCTCGACTTGCTCAACTGACCGTGATAGATGTGCTGGCTACAGGATTTACTTTGCGCCGTGGGGCAAAATTTAGAGATAACTTGAAGCGTGTCAAGGAAGCGCTCAAGGAATCGCGTTTTGATAAAGAATTACTCATCAAGAGTGATGACCGCTAAAAGCAATAACAATGTTCTACCCTTTTATCATCCGGGTCGTTCATTTACCGTTAATATTTGGGAACGACCGGATTAATGTTCACGCAACACCAAGTTGTTTCAGTCAACGGAGTATTACATGTCCAGAAGGCTTCGCAGAACCAAAATTGTTACCACGTTAGGCCCGGCAACTGACCGCGATAATAACCTTGAAAAGATTATCGCCGCGGGTGCAAACGTCGTACGTATGAACTTTTCTCACGGCTCTCCAGAAGATCACAAACTGCGGGCGGATAAAGTCCGTGAAATTGCCGCAAAACTGGGACGTCATGTAGCTATTTTGGGTGACCTGCAGGGACCTAAAATCCGCGTATCAACCTTTAAAGAAGGTAAAGTATTTCTTAACGTTGGCGACAAGTTCCTGTTAGACGCCAACCTCGGCAAAGGCGAAGGCGACAAAGAAAAAGTCGGTATTGATTATAAAGGACTGCCTGCTGACGTCGTCCCAGGCGATATCCTGCTGCTCGACGACGGCCGCGTACAACTTAAAGTGCTGGAAGTTCAGGGCATGAAAGTCTTCACCGAAGTTACCGTCGGTGGCCCGCTGTCCAACAATAAGGGCATTAACAAACTGGGCGGCGGTCTCTCTGCTGAAGCCCTGACCGAAAAAGACAAAGCCGACATCGTCACCGCTGCGCAAATCAGCGTTGACTATCTGGCCGTCTCCTTCCCGCGCTGCGGCGAAGATCTGAACTATGCCCGCCGTCTGGCGCGCGACGCTGGCTGCGATGCGAAAATTGTCGCCAAGGTAGAACGTGCAGAAGCCGTCTGCGACCAGAATGCGATGGATGACATCATCCTTGCCTCCGACGTGGTGATGGTGGCGCGTGGCGACCTGGGCGTTGAAATTGGCGATCCTGAGCTGGTAGGTATTCAGAAAGCGTTGATTCGCCGCGCACGTCAGCTGAACCGTGCGGTCATTACCGCCACGCAGATGATGGAGTCGATGATCACCAACCCAATGCCGACCCGTGCGGAAGTGATGGACGTGGCTAACGCCGTCCTCGACGGTACCGATGCCGTTATGCTCTCTGCAGAAACTGCAGCAGGTCAGTACCCGGCTGAAACCGTCGCGGCTATGGCGCGCGTCTGTTTGGGTGCTGAGAAGATCCCGAGCATCAATGTTTCTAAACACCGCCTTGACGTGCAGTTTGATAACGTTGAAGAAGCGATTGCCATGTCAGCGATGTATGCCGCTAACCACCTGAAAGGGGTCACCGCTATCATCACAATGACGGAATCCGGTCGTACTGCGCTGATGACTTCACGTATCAGTTCTGGTCTGCCGATTTTCGCGATGTCTCGTCATGAACGTACGCTGAATCTGACTTCCCTGTATCGCGGCGTCACCCCGGTTCACTTTGACAGCGAAACTGACGGCGTCGTTGCCGCCAATGAAGCAGTGAATCTGCTGCGCGATAAAGGCTATCTGGTTTCCGGCGACCTGGTCATTGTGACGCAAGGCGATGTCATGAGCACCATTGGCTCAACGAATACCACGCGTATTCTGACCGTCGAGTAACGCCCCGTTTGATGTAAAAAAGCCTCTCGTTTGAGAGGCTTTTTTTTATTTCTTCGGATAAAGATCTTTACGCTTATAAGGCTCAATTTCACCCGGTTTACGCGTCTTAAGCAGTTTTAGAATCCAGGTGTATTGCTCGAGATGCGGCGTCACAAAGATTTCCACTTCTTCGTTCATTCGTCTGGCAATGGTGTGGTCATCCGCCGTCAGGATGTCATCCATCGGAGGACGAACCTGAATCGTTAAGCGATGCGTTTTCCCATTGTATACCGGGAACAGCGGCACCACACGGGCATGACACACCTTCATCAGGCGGCCAATCGCCGGTAACGTGGCTTTATAGGTAGCAAAAAAATCCACAAACTCGCTGTGCTCAGGGCCATGGTCCTGATCCGGCAGGTAGTATCCCCAATATCCCTGACGTACAGACTGAATAAACGGTTTGATGCCATCATTACGGGCATGCAAACGACCACCGAAACGACGGCGTACCGTGTTCCACACATAATCGAATACCGGGTTTCCCTGATTGTGGAACATCGCAGCCATTTTCTGTCCCTGGGAAGCCATCAGCATCGCTGGGATATCTACGCCCCAACCATGAGGAACCAGAAAAATCACTTTTTCATCGTTGCGACGCATCTCTTCGATGATTTCCAGCCCCTGCCAGTCAACCCGATGCTGAATTTTTTCCGGGCCGCGTATGGCGAGTTCCGACATCATAACCATCGCCTGAGGTGCAGTCGCAAACATCTCATCGACAATAGCTTCACGCTCAGCTTCGCTGCGCTCAGGAAAGCAGAGGGATAAATTGATCAGTGCTCTGCGACGCGAGCTTTTTCCCAGCCGCCCTGCCATTCTTCCGAGCTTTGCCAGAATTGGATCGCGAAATGATGCTGGCGTTAACGAAATGCCTGCTATCGCCGCCACACCAAGCCATGCACCCCAGTAGCGCGGATGGCGAAATGATTTGTGAAACTCAGGGATATATTCAATATTCTTTTTTTTCGTTTCCATGCTCTTCCAGTGTTTGGTGCGGCGAAAAGTAGATCTGCTGATAGTGTAGCGGCGCGCGATGCGCCGTACAAAATAAAAAAGCCGGCACGCATAGCGTACCGGCTCTGTCAGCGTGTTAATTAATCGAAACGCAACTGAGGAACAACCTCTTTCACCTGTGCCAGGTAATCGGTACGATCCGAGCCAGTCAGGCCTTCTGTGCGCGGCAGTTTCGCCGTCAGAGGATTCACTGCCTGCTGGTTGATCCAGACTTCGTAGTGCAGATGCGGACCCGTTGAACGCCCGGTATTGCCAGACAGCGCGATACGATCGCCACGTTTCACTTTTTGTCCTGGTTTGACCAACAACTTACGCAGGTGCATATAACGTGTGGTATAGGTGCGACCATGACGAACCGCAACATAGTATCCGGCTGCGCCGCTGCGCTTCGCTACAACCACTTCGCCATCACCCACCGACAGCACCGGCGTCCCCTGCGGCATCGCAAAGTCGACACCTTTGTGCGGCGCAACGCGTCCGGTCACCGGGTTCAGACGACGCGGGTTAAAGTTGGAAGAGATGCGGAACTGCTTAGCCGTCGGGAAACGCATAAAGCCTTTCGCCAGTCCGGTACCGTTGCGGTCATAGAACTTACCGTCTTCAGCACGGATTGCGTAATAATCTTTACCTTCAGAACGCAAGCGTACGCCCAACAGTTGGCTTTGCTCACGCTTACCGTCCAGCATTTCGCGAGACATCAGTACCGAGAACTCATCGCCTTTTTTCAGTTTGCGGAAATCCATCTGCCACTGCATGGCCTTAATCACTGCGCTGATTTCAGAGCTGGTCAGTCCGGCATCTTTGGCACTGGCGACGAAGCTTCCGCCCACGGTGCCTTTGATTCGGCTGTTAACCCAATCGCCCTGCTGCATTTCGCTGCTCATTTTAAAACCCGTCGCGGTGCGATCGTAAGTACGGGTTTCACGACGGGAGACTTCCCAGGTCAGGCGCTGCAAATCACCTTCCGCGCCTAACGTCCAGGAAAGTTGCTGACCAATTTTCAGGTTACGCAGTTGTTTGTCGGAAGCCGCGAGCTGGCTGATGTCACCCATATCGATGCCGTACTGATTCAGAATACTGCTCAGCGTATCGCCCGTGGAGACGACATACTCATGCACGCCGGCTTCACCAGACGTTTTGTCATCCAGTTCGTCCTGTGGGATGGCTTCGTCTTCCTGAGCGGCCTGATCGATAGGTTCACTGGCCTCAGGCAATAGTGAACGAATCTCGCTTTTTTCCAGCTCGATAGTTTTGACGATGGGTGCAGAATCAGGATGGTAAACATAGGGCCGCCAGACAGCGACGGCCAATGTCAGTACGGTAAGCGACCCCAGCATAACGCGATGGGGCCGCGGCAGATTATTAAATGCCAGAGCGACAGAGCGGGCTATCTGTTGCACGTAATCACTTCCTCATTAATCTCCTTTCAGGCAGCTCGCATACTGGTTGGCTAATTGGTTCAAAAACGCTGAATAGCTTGTTTTACCCAGTTTGATATTCGTTCCGAGCGGATCCAACGTTCCCATTCGAACGGATGTCCCTCTCGCGACGGCTTCAACGACCGCTGGCCTGAACTGTGGCTCAGCAAAAACGCAGGTTGCTTTTTGCTCAACCAACTGTGTTCTTATTTCATGTAAACGCTGCGCACCAGGTTGAATCTCAGGGTTCACGGTAAAGTGACCAAGCGGTGTTAGTCCGTAGTGTTTTTCGTAGTAGCCATAGGCGTCATGAAAAACGAAGTAACCTTTTCCCTTGAGCGGCGCGAGCTCGTTACCTACCTGCTTATCGGTTGCGGCTAATTGTGCCTCAAAATCCTTCAGGTTGGCGTCAAGTTTGGCTCGACTTTGCGGCATAAGTTCCACTAATTTTTCATGGATTGCAACCGCTGAGGCCCGTGCTATCTCTGGGGAAAGCCAAAGATGCATGTTGTAATCGCCGTGATGGTGATGCTCGTCACTTTTTTCACTGCCGGCATCATTATGTCCATGATCGTCATCATCGTCATCAGCACCTTTCATGAGTAACGGCTTCACGTCATTGAGCTGCGCAATCGTTACCTGTTTTGCGTTAGGAATATTCTTGACTGATTTTTCCATAAACGCTTCCATCTCAGGTCCAATCCAAACGACTAAGTCCGCGCCCTGTAAGCGTTTTACGTCTGAAGGACGCAATGAGTAATCGTGTTCGGAAGCCCCGTCAGGCAGCAGAACCTGGGTGTCAGTAACCCCGTCAGCAATGGCTGAAGCGATAAACCCCAGTGGCTTAAGAGAAGCCACGACAGCGGCATTTGCCGACTGTGTTGCACTACCCCAAAGAGCAGCGGATAATGCTGCGAAAAGAAGCGTATTTTTATGTAACATAATGCGACCAATCATCGTAATGAATGTGAGAATTGTGATATTATAACATTCTATAACTTCTGCAAGACTAAAATTGATATGACGACTTTGGTTTCACTGGAAAATGTCTCGGTCTCTTATGGTCAACGCCGCGTCCTCTCTGACGTATCGCTTGAACTTCGACCCGGTAAAATATTGACGCTTCTCGGTCCAAATGGTGCCGGGAAATCTACGCTGGTGCGCGTTGTATTAGGGCTGGTAGAGGCTGATGAGGGAGTTATCAAGCGTAATGGTCGATTGCGGATTGGCTATGTGCCGCAAAAACTGTACCTCGATACGACGCTTCCGCTGACGGTAAGTCGGTTTATGCGCCTACGTCCCGGCACCAAAAAAGAAGATATCCTTCCGGCACTGAAGCGTGTTCAGGCCGGACATCTGATGAATGCGCCGATGCAAAAACTCTCTGGCGGGGAGACACAACGCGTCCTGTTGGCCCGTGCTTTATTGAATAAACCTCAGCTACTGGTGCTTGATGAGCCAACCCAGGGCGTGGATGTCAATGGGCAGGTCGCACTGTACGATCTTATCGACCAGTTGCGACGTGAACTGGATTGCGCCGTACTGATGGTTTCTCATGACCTGCATCTGGTGATGGCAAAAACCGATGAGGTACTGTGCCTGAACCATCATATTTGTTGTTCTGGTGCGCCGGAAGTGGTTTCCATGCACCCGGAATTCATCTCAATGTTCGGACAACGCGGTGCCGAACAACTCGGAATTTACCGTCATAATCATAATCACCGCCACGATTTACAGGGTCGTATCGTCTTACGCCGGGGAAATGGTCACTCATGATTGAATTGTTATTACCCGGTTGGTTAGCCGGGATCATGCTGGCCTGTGCCGCTGGCCCGCTCGGCTCGTTTGTGGTCTGGCGTCGAATGTCTTATTTCGGTGATACGCTGGCCCACGCTTCGCTACTGGGGGTCGCCTTTGGCCTGCTGCTGGATGTAAACCCTTTCTATGCGGTCATCGTCGTCACCTTATTGCTGGCAGGCGGTCTGGTATGGCTGGAAAAACGCCCTCACCTCGCGATTGATACCTTACTGGGCATTATGGCCCACAGTGCACTGTCATTAGGCCTGGTTGTCGTCAGCCTGATGTCCAACATCCGTGTGGATCTGATGGCCTATCTGTTTGGTGATTTGCTCGCCGTGACGCCAGAAGATCTTATCTCCATCGCCATTGGGGTGGTTATCGTTCTGGCGATTTTGTTCTGGCAGTGGCGCAACCTGCTGTCGATGACCATCAGTCCGGATCTGGCATTTGTGGATGGCGTGAAGCTGCAACGCGTTAAGCTACTGCTGATGCTGGTCACAGCATTAACTATTGGCGTGGCGATGAAATTTGTCGGGGCGTTAATTATCACCTCGCTGCTTATTATCCCTGCGGCAACCGCCCGTCGCTTTGCCCGTACGCCAGAACAGATGGCAGGGGTTGCCGTTGGTGTGGGAATGATAGCGGTTACAGGCGGGCTGACCTTCTCGGCCTTCTATGACACCCCGGCAGGTCCTTCCGTGGTGCTGTGTGCTGCGCTGCTGTTTATCTTCAGCATGATGAAAAAACAGGCGAGCTAATGCGTATTTTAGCCGGATGGAGGCTATTGCCTTATCCGGCTTTTTATTTCATGAGCGAAATGCTTCCCTTCCCGCGGTTTATTAAATGTTTATCCCCACAGCCACATAATCAGCGTTAGACTATAAAATTGATTTTGTAAATTTAGCAATTACAGTCAATTACCATAAAATCAATCAGTTAATGAAAAATCGCCTTGGACAATTTCGGGCAATGTGAGTCATTTCATCGCCCCAAATCATGCCCCGAACTGATTTTTGCCCCCAAATTTGCCCCCAAAAATTAACAATCGATGGTGGTCTAAGCTGCCGCTAATTTATGCACGTTCTGAAACTGCAACCATCAGCAGAATGTTTAAACCACTCTGGCAGCATGGCCGTGTAATTTGCTTAGCTGATGGCTGGTAAGAATGGAAAAAGGAAGACGACAAGAAACAGCCTTGCTTTATTCATCGGGCCGATGGTGCCGTACCGGCTGATAAATTTATACGACACGCGGTGACGCGTGCCGTTGGAAATGTGAAAAATCAGGGGCCCCAGTTAGCTCAACCAATGTGACGCAGCATTACATTGCCAAATTCATAGCTACCATTTGATATAATTGAAATTATCATGCTTTCTACTTTCAAAAACAGCCAGTGGCTACCTTTTACAACTCATTGATTATCTAAACTTTGATTTTAGTTTTGGGGAAGAGTTTTCGCCAAGAATCCAAGTTTTTCGCCGGCACATTCAACGCGCTACCACTATTGGCAAACCTCGATGATAAAGCTTTTACTGCCGCTGAAGTCCGCTATGAGCGAAAAGCGGATGTTATGCCTGAAATAATGTTCCTTTAGTGTGAAGAGGATTTAAAGGAATAAGATAAAATTTACATGGCCGTCACCCAGTTAATCCCGAAATCCGGCCATGTAAGAACTTTCCAGGTTATGAAGGCAAGTTGATTCTAATTGTCATATTACGGCCAGGCCGTATTTAACGGATGTTAAACCAGCCAGTCGTTTCCTCAATTACACGCCAGAGTTTCTGGGGTATAGCAAGTTGCTCTACGTCTGATGCAGCAATACTGAGAGCAATTTTTCCTTCAGCTTTGCCATCAACGAATTTAACCCAGTCTGGGTTCATCACCATACCCTGACCTACTGCCGTCAAAGATACCCCTGCTTTTACAGCATCCTCGGCCTGCTCTGGCGTTCGCAACTGCCCGGCAACAATCAGAGGTATACGTCCAGCAAGGTGATCGCGCACGATTTCGATGACTTTGGAGCCATTCGGTGCATCAACTGGTCTGGCTTCAAGTGCATTACCGAGTGATACATGAAGATAATCAATACCCTCATCGACCAGGCGGTCAACCAGCTGAAGCGACTCATCAATGCGCAACCCATCTTCGTAATGCTCATACAGTGAAATGCGGTATCCCATCAGGAAGGGATCGGTTGCATGCTCAGCAATCGTTTTACTGAAGTGGTTTACTGAATTTGGCCACCTGAACAGAGGTGATATGCTCACCTCAGAACAACACAGGTGCCATAATGAAAAAAAGAAATTTCAGCGCAGAGTTTAAACGCGAATCCGCTCAACTGGTCGTTGACCAGAATTACACCGTGGCAGATGCAGCCAGCGCTATGGATGTCGGCCTTTCCACAATGACGCGATGGGTGAAACAATTACGTGATGAGCGGCAGGGAAAAACACCAAAAGCCTCTCCCATTACCCCGGAACAAATTGAAATCCGTGAGCTCAGGAAAAAGCTACAACGTATTGAAATGGAAAATGAAATATTAAAAAACTGTCCATGGGTGAAACCCCGTCCTGAGTCTCAGAAACTCCCCGGAAAAGTTGGCAGGCTAATTTAGCGAAGGAAGCAGCCGTCGGCCTTTTGGTGGTATGACCCCGTAAAAAAACATGGTTCAGGGACTGTGGCGGATCCGGCAGTGGTGACTTTGATCCCGTTCAGGAAGGTGATTTCTCCGTCGTCCCCTCCTTCGTTCATCGAAAAATGAGCAAGGAGATTTCCATGAAAAAATCCTCCCGAATGTCTGTTATCCATCCTCATGCTGCGGGCGTTGATATTGGCGCTGAATTCCACGTAGTCGCCGTTCCACCGGATGCTGACGCCGAGCCGGTCAGAACTTTTCAAAGTTTCACTGGCGACCTTCATCGGATGTCCGACTGGCTCAAAACCTGTCACATTACGACCATTGCCATGGAGTCCACTGGCGTTTACTGGTTGCCTGCTTTTGAGATCCTTGAGGCTGCGGGTTTCAATGTGATCCTTGTTAATGCCAGAGACGCAAAAAATGTTCCCGGTCGCAAGACTGATGTCAATGACGCACAGTGGCTGCAGAAGCTGCATTCATTTGGCCTTCTTCGGGCCAGTTTCAGACCTGAACACGACATTTCCGTACTCAGGTCTTATTTGAGACAACGGGAACGCCTGACTGAATACCGGGCTGCTCATATCCAACATATGCAGAAGGCGTTGATGCAGATGAATGTTCAATTGCATCATGCCGTATCGGATATTACTGGCGTTACCGGTCTTTCAATCGTCAGAGCTATTGTCAGTGGTGAGCGCGATCCTTCAGTATTGATCCAGTATCGTGATGTCAGATGTAAAAAGACGCCAGAGGTTCTTCAACAGGCACTGACAGGGAACTGGCAGCCTGAACATCTTTTTGCACTTGAACAGTCGGTGGCATTTTTCGATTTTTACCAGGAAAAAATCCGTGAGTGTGATGATCAAATCGAAACTTCATTATTGCAGCTCAGCACCGGAACTGAAGAGCCTGAAGGAGTATTGCCCTCCGCCAGACATCGTACAAAACAGCCCAATCAGCTTTCCTTTGATGTCAGGCCATTACTCTGGAAAATTACCGGAGCAGACCTGACACAGATACATGGGTTCGGACCTTATCTGGCACTAAAATTCGTTGCCGAATGCGGTACTGACATGAATCGCTGGCCGGATGCGAGCCATTTTACCTCGTGGCTGTGTTTGTCCCCGGGGAATAAGATCTCCGGTGGAAAAGTACTGTCCTCGAAAACACGGCGTTCATCCAGTCGAATTGCTGCTGCACTAAGACTGGCAGCCACAACAATTGGCCGGAGCGATACAGCGCTGGGTGCTTTTTATCGTCGATTATCATCCCGTATCGGGAAAGCAAAAGCAGTCACTGCAACGGCAAGAAAACTGGCAATACTGTTCTACAATGCCCTTAAATACGGTCAGAAATATGTCGATCCTGGCGCGGATTATTATGAAGAGCGCTACCGTAATCGCGTACTCGACGGGCTTAAACGAAGGGCAAAATCACTGGGTTACTCTCTCCAGCAAGATCCCGAGTTATGCGTGTGAACCGGGAGTTTCTCAGGAAAGCTGCGGCGTACTTCGCAAAGCTGTCCGACTGAGGTACGCCTTTATCCGTGACAACTCCTGTTGCTGGCCTGTTCGCCTGCTCTGTCGGGTGCTGGATGTTCATCCCAGTGGTTTTTACGCCTGGCTTCAGCAGCCGCATTCACAACGCCATCAGGCAGACCTGAGACTGACAGGACAGATTAAACAGTTCTGGCTGGAATCGGGATGCGTCTATGGTTATCGCAAAATCCATCTGGATCTGCGTGACAGCGGGCAACAGTGCGGAGTAAACAGAGTCTGGAGACTGATGAAACGTGTCGGAATAAAGGCTCAGGTCGGATACCGAAGCCCGCGGGCACGTAAAGGCGAGGCCAGTATCGTGTCACCCAACAGGCTCCAGCGACAGTTCAATCCGGATGCTCCTGATGAGCGTTGGGTAACGGACATAACCTACATCAGGACCCACGAAGGCTGGCTGTATCTTGCCGTTGTTGTTGATCTGTTCTCACGCAAAATTATCGGCTGGTCCATGCAATCCCGGATGACAAAGGACATTGTCCTGAACGCACTGCTGATGGCTGTATGGCGGCGTAATCCCGAAAAACAGGTGCTGGTTCATTCGGATCAGGGCAGTCAGTACACAAGCCATGAGTGGCAGTCGTTCCTGAAATCACACGGCCTGGAGGGTAGCATGAGCCGTCGCGGTAACTGCCATGATAATGCGGTTGCAGAAAGTTTTTTCCAGTTGTTGAAACGTGAACGGATAAAGAAAAAGATCTACGGAACGCGAGAAGAAGCCCGCAGTGATATTTTTGATTACATCGAAATGTTTTATAACAGTAAGCGTCGGCATGGTTCTAGCGAACAGATGTCACCGACAGAATATGAAAAACAGTATTATCAACGGCTCGGAAGTGTCTAGATTATCCGTGGCGATTCACCTAACATTTTTTGAATCTTATGGTCGGGTATCTTTTGTCTGATAAGGCTAACACCTGCACTTATCAGAAAAAAAAGGACTGATAACTCGACAGCCAGAAACAGGAACATCTCTGCTGCGCTAGTAAACATAGAAATCAAGCTATTCATAAAACCTCCAATAAACTATATTTCTAGAATATTCGAATTGTATGTGTAAGAGCAACATATTTCTGGTATTATCGAAATATTACTGAATTGAGGAAGGCACCATGCAGCTAGAAGAAGTCGCCAAAGCTATGAAAGAGCTAGGCCATCCGACACGTTTGTTTATATTCAAACACCTTGTTAAAGCCGGTGAGCAAGGTTTACCTGTAGGCGATCTACAAAAACAACTTGCGATTCCTGCTTCAACACTGAGCCATCATATCTCCGCTCTAGTTTCTGTAGGACTGGTTAAACAAAATCGCGAAAGCCGCTCCTTAATCTGCGTTTCTCAATATGACAAGTTAGAGTCGATTATTGATTTTCTACGCGAAGAATGTTGCATCAACAGCCTAAAGAATTAAATTGAAGCATTCCATTGTTTTCATTTGATAAAGGAGCCACCCAATTATAGGCGGCTCTTTTGTAGGCTATTTCAGTCTTTTACCTGAATCATCAACGACTTTTTCACCGTCTTCCTTGGCGAAAGCTGCTTTCTGAGCATCTGGAAGGATATCCAGAACCACCTCGGAAGGACGACATAGTTTAGTACCTAGTGGAGTCACCACAATCGGACGGTTAATCAGGATCGGATGTTGCAACATAAAATCTATTAATTGATCGTCAGTAAATTTATCTTCTGCAAGACCAAGTTCCTCATACGGCTCGACGTTCTTACGCAGCAAAGCCCGGACGGAAATACCCATATCGGCAATGAGTTTGACCAGCTCATCACGTGAAGGTGGAGTTTCGAGGTAAAGAATCACGGTCGGCTCATTACCGCTGTTGCGGATCATCTCAAGCGTGTTACGCGACGTGCCGCAGGCTGGATTGTGATAAATGGTGATGTTGCTCATATCAGTATCTCATTACAAAGTGAAAGAGAGACGTAGCGCCAGCGCTGCCAGCGTTACAAACAGCACAGGCAGAGTCATGATAATCCCGGTGCGGAAATAGTATCCCCACGTGATGGTCATATTCTTCTGTGAAAGTACATGTAGCCAGAGCAGCGTTGCTAGGCTACCAATAGGTGTGATTTTCGGCCCCAGATCGCAGCCAATCACGTTGGCATAAATCATCGCCTCTTTGATGACGCCGGTTGCGGTACTGCCATCAATAGAAAGAGCGCCAACCAGCACGGTAGGCATGTTGTTCATGATGGAAGACAGGAAAGCCGTCAGGAAGCCAGTACCCAGCGTCGCGGCCCAGAGTCCTTTATCAGCCAGCACGTTCAGAACACCTGAAAGATATTCGGTTAGCCCTGCGTTGCGCAGACCGTAAACCACCAGGTACATCCCCAATGAGAAGATGACGATCTGCCAGGGTGCACCATGTAGCACTTTACCAGTGTTAATGGCATGGCCTCGTTTCGCCACTGCAAACAGAATTATCGCCCCAACCGCTGCAATCGCACTAACGGGAATACCGAGCGGCTCGAGGACGAAGAAACCAACAAGCAGGAGAATCAGAACTATCCAACCAGTGCGGAATGTAGCCGGATCTTTTATTGCTTCTGCTGGTTTCTTTAGGAGGGCCAGATCGTAAGTTGGCGGGATGTCCTTGCGGAAAAACAGATGCAGCATAATTAGTGTGGCAATAATGGCGGCGATATCGACCGGTACCATCACCGATGCATATTCGGTGAATCCCAGACCAAAGAAGTCCGCCGAAACAATATTCACCAGGTTCGACACGATAAGCGGCAGGCTGGCAGTATCGGCAATAAACCCGGCTGCCATGACGAATGCCAGCGTGGTACCTTTGCTGAATCCTAATGCCAGCAGCATAGCAATAACGATTGGTGTCAAAATAAGTGCCGCACCATCGTTGGCAAACAGTGCCGCCACCGCTGCGCCGAGCAGGACGATATAGGAAAAGAGCAAACGGCCACGACCGTTACCCCAGCGTGAAACATGCAATGCCGCCCATTCGAAAAAGCCTGATTCATCGAGCAGCAGGCTGATGATAATCACCGCAATAAAGGTCGCTGTCGCGTTCCAGACGATATTCCACACCACCGGAATATCGCCTATATCCACAACGCCAGAAATCAAAGCCAGGCCCGCGCCCAGCATTGCACTCCAGCCGATCCCTAATCCTTTCGGTTGCCAGATAACCAAGACAATGGTCAGGACAAAAATAGCGCCTGCCAGTAACATAGACCCTCCTGACAGGGCGGATCTGCCGCCCTGTATAAACAAAAAATTAACTCGCCAACTCTTTGAGTTTTTCAATACCTGTTGGCTCAGAAGCCAGTACCGGAACGAGCGCTATACGGTCAGCGTGCTGATTCTTAACAGCCTCAATCTGAGGCTGTTCCTGCTGAGCGCGCTGGCAAAGCAACGGAGAACGCGTATCCGCGATGGAAAGGCTGTTATTGATAATCCAGCCCCATGGATGAATCCCCGCTCTTTCAAGGTCAGCCTGTAGGCTTGCCGCTTCCAGTACCGGTGTGGTTTCAGGAAGCGTAACCAGCAGAACTTTGGTTCGTTCCGGGTCCTGAAGCTGCATCATTGGGGTAGTAAAATGACCTTTATCCCCCATTTTTTTGGCAATCTCTCGGTGGTAAGCCCCGGTAGCATCCAGCAACAACAGCGTGTGCCCAGTGGGAGCTGTATCCATGACAACAAACCGCTTACCTGCTTCACGAATCACTCGGGAAAAAGCCTGGAACACGGCAATTTCTTCAGTACAGGGAGAACGTAAATCTTCTTCCAATAGCCGTTTCCCTGCTTCGTCCAGATCTCTTCCCTTCGTCTCAAGAACATGCTGGCGATAGCGTTCGGTTTCATCGTGAGGGTTGATGCGGCTGACCTGCAGGTTTTTGAGGCTGCCGTTCAGCGTTGTACTCAGGTGCGCAGCGGGATCAGAGGTGGTGAGATGCACGTCATATCCCATGTCTGCCAGCCTTACGGCGATGGCAGCAGCCATCGTGGTTTTCCCTACGCCACCTTTGCCCATCAACATAATCAGGCCATGTTCACTGCGGGCGATATCATCGACCAGGCCAGAGAGCGATAAGTTTTCAGGCGTGTACAGGACGTTTGTCACCAGGAGCGGTAATGCATCAGAACGGGTATCCAGCAGCCCCTTCAACGCAGACACACCAACCATATTTACTGGCTGTAGTAATAAGGTATCTCTCGGTAGCTCAGATAAACCAGCAGGAAGATTTGCCAGTGCTTCCTGCTCCCGTTGCCATATCGCAGCCGCCAGCGTGTCATGTTCAGCTTCGGCTTTAGGCAGCACACCATTAATAACCAGGTACTGGTTTTTCAGGTCAATTGCGGCCAGTTCTTCATGGGTGCGGGCTACTTCCTGCAGCGTAGATTTTTGCAGTCGTGCAACCAGAACCAGGCGGGTACGTTCAGGATCGGATAACGCCTCTACTGCATGAGCATATTGCTCACGCTGCTTTTCCAGCCCAGCCATTGGGCCAAGACAGGAAGCACCATCTGGATTACTTTCAATGAAACTACTCCAGGCACCGGGTAGCTGGAGAAGGCGAATCGTGTGGCCCGTCGGCGCTGTATCAAAAATGATGTGATCGAAGCGGGTCAGCAGGGAAGCGTCTGTCAATAAGCCGGTGAACTCATCGAACGCCGCAATCTCAGTCGTACAGGCTCCTGAAAGCTGCTCGCTGATACTGTTAACAACGTCTTCAGGCAGAAGACCTTTGATAGGATCAACGATTCTGGAGCGGTATTGTTGGGCGGCTTCCTGAGGGTCAATCTCCAGAGCGGAAAGTCCAGGAACTGCTGTCACAGAGCAAATGGTGTTACCGATAGCCTGGTCGAATACCTGGCCGACATTGGAGGCTGGATCTGTACTGACCAGCAAAACCCGCTTACCTTGTTCGGCAAGGCGGATAGCCGTCGCGCAGGAAATGGACGTTTTTCCTACGCCTCCCTTGCCAGTAAAAAACAGGTAAGACGGGATATTCTCTAAGAATTTCATATGTCCTCCTGACATATTCAGCAACAGGAAGTATTACCACCACAGCAGCTGGTGGGAGCTAACCCTACCTTCTCCAGCGGAATACCGAACCAGCGAGCCAGCTCAGCGCGTTTTGGGTATCGCCCAGCCATCACCGTTTCACCGTCCAACAGCAGTAGTGGAAGCCCTTCTGCTCCAGATGCTTCGAGGAATACTTTCGCTTTCTCATTATGAACAAAGCTCATGGGCTGCTGCGCCAGGTTGTAACGTTCAACCTTTACGCCACGTCCTTTCAGCCACTGCACATCAGCAGAGAAATCAACCAGAACCTGATCGACATCTGAGCCACATACGCCGGTACTGCAGCACATTGCCGGGTCAAACACCGTTAACGTCTTCATTCTGAATACCTCACATTCGGAAAATCATATATGTTCAGGCAAATTTTTTAGATGCAAACAGCCTTACCGCTACCAGAGCAGTTTGCTGATGCCAGCTTACGGGCGATGGCCTGTACGTCGTCCTGTTGGCTTAACCAAGCCTGCTCAATTACCTGAGCAGCCCATGAAGGAATATGCGGAGATAAGCGGTAGTGAACCCACTTGCCCTGCTTGCGATCCAGCAATAGTCCACTTTCCCGGAGCATTGCCAGATGACGGGAGATCTTGGGCTGCGACTGATCCAGCGCCGTACAGAGATCGCACACGCATAGCTCTCCCATTTCTCTAAGCAGCAACACGATGCCCAGCCGAGTTTCATCGGAAAGGTTTTTGAAGAGTTGTAGAGAAGTTAGTTCAGCCATTTTAGTCTCCTGAATTATCTCCGTAGTTTCCTGCAATAGTTGAGTGTCGTCAAGCATCACATTCGAAAATTCGAATATGATGGCTATGTGGTTTTAATATCAGATTTACTGATTGTTCATTATTCAATTTGTTAATCCTGCCGCTTTTCGACGCCTGTATTCATCTATCAGTAATTGTGCTGGCGTTGGTCCTGCCGGATGGCGCGGCGCTTCCAGTTGACGTCGAATTGGTGGGACACTTAGTCCATTGCCAACATGCTTCGACCACTTCGTGAGTAACTTTTCTGCCAGTCGTTTCAGCTCCCCCTCTGTCATTTGTCGTTCTACGCCCGTTCTGCGCATTTCGATGCAGATGTGATACAGCACGGGCTGAGGCCATGGATATTTATCGCTACCTGAATACCGATATGACTCATTGCGCCAGCGCCGGTATTCCGTCATAACCTGCTCCGATGTCAGTCCGAATGGATTCGCTCCACTCTCTGAAACCAGAGAAACAAACTCAGCCAGGTCTGGCGGCCATGTATTTCCCATTGCGCAGCGCTCCATGCACTGCTGACAAACCAGCCGAATTTGCTGTTCAGTCATCGAACCTATCTGGGCTATCCAGATAGGCGAAGGTTCTGCCCCGTTCTTCTGGGTCCATCGGTTCGAATACACCTCCCCCATGACCTGCCACAGACGCCAGGCTGTTTCCGTCGCCATCAAGTCCATTCCTGCGGCGCCACTCTGCGTGGGCTGACTGAATTTGCTGAACTGCCCGGGATGCTGTTGGTTTTGCTCCTGCTCCCACATGACTGTTACCTCCGGTTTCTGGTTTTACCTGCATTCTCACCCGGGCTACATGTCGGGCAAATTTTTGTTCCCACTGGATTTGCGTAAAAACTTTCCCTTCCGACTCCCAGTACGCAATGAATTCTGCGAGTTCAGTCAGAAGGTAATCTGGTTCAGGGAGGGAGATCCCCCACGATGCGGCACGCTGTCGGAAATCTCTGGATGGGAGCCAGCTATCTGCCATGCTGAATTTCCCGATCGGCTCATCAACCCCGTCCAGGTATCGGGGCATGGCCGGGGGCGGCAGGTTCTCCCCATTCGAATTTTTCATCGCGCACGCGTTAAGAGAGGGGTTTAAGATCTGTTTACTGCTAACTGCTTTCTGGATACCTGATGGCAAAGGTTTAGCCAAAGACTTAGCCTTATCCTTAGGCAAGGCGAAAGCCTTATCAAAAGCCATCCCCATAGCGTCAGAAACCCCGTAACATGCGGCTTTGAGAGCTTCATATGCTTTATCTTTCAGTGAACATTCAGGCAGTAATTCAAACGATCTCGCCCATGATTTGATCACGTTCACTGATGCTGGCGGGTTATGTTTGACCGCATTAGGCAACCAAAAAACTCTGGCTTTAAGGTCGGCTTCCACCATACCTAACGCTATGGCTTCGCCTAAGGCTAAGTCGAAGGCTTCGACATCCCAGTTTAATTCTTCAGCCATAGCAGCCCTCCCCGCCTTATACAGGCCGGGGATGATCCCCGTGAATGGACCTGTAAGCAGGTAAATAAACAGACTCTGCCCACTTGGCGGGAGTGGTGATAAGGCTCGAAACTTCGGGTCATCCCACATGGTGATCTTCACCTTACGGTAAGGCTCGTTATTAGCCTTACTCTTAGGCATGGCCTTAGCCAAAGGATTAGGCATACTTCACCCCGCGAGTTGCAGTAATAATGGTCATTGGTCAAAACTCGATTAAAACAATTGCGGCGCTACGGCGCTTATACTCGCCAGTAGTGGTCCCGCCGCATCAGCTGGTAACATGTTGAACAAAGCGATGGCTGCTTCACGAATTTCCTTCTCCAGTTTCTGTAACGGAGCGCCGATTAATTTCGCCTGATGTGCCTCACTGCATTCTTTGATAGCGCTTGCCACCAACTCCGCTTCTGTGCTCGCATTACTTAGCCCGTGCTTCCTGGCAATCTGAACTGGCATAGCAGCAATGATTGAGCCTGACAGCTGCATAACGTAAGCCGTATACTTTTCTGACCCCCCTTCGTTTTTCAGATATCGGAATAAATTCTGCTTATTAACAGCAATTCCGCGGCCATCTGCCTTGGCCCACTCTTCAGCCACCAGCTGAGCGATCCGTTCCTGTGCCTGTCCTGGTAATGTCGATTCCCATTCACGAACGGCTGCCAATATGACGCGGTGCTGAATGCTGTCACGGCGCTGGGGTTTAAAATGATTTTGCGATTTCACCGGAGCGGCTAACCGTGTTTTATTATGGGTATAAGCTACTGATTGCATCTTTCAGACCTCACTTTGTGGCGGAAATACACTATCAAGAGAGCAGGCGCGCCCTAACTCGTTAAGCTTCTCCACAATTAATCTGCATTCCGGTAGTCCAGGCTGGCGTGTCCCGTTCTCATAATTTGAGAGTCTTGACTGACGCCACCCGAATAATTTGGCTAATTGCTCTTGAGTTAAACCGAGCGCTTGCCGTTCTTTGGCGATGTTGTTCATCTTGTCCTCACATATAGTGTTTAGCTGAATTAAACACATAATGTGTTAGATAGTCAAGACGAAACGTTCTTTGAGCGATAACACGTAACGTGGTAAAAATCAGTAATGAATATAAACACTGCAATTGCCGCCAGACTGAAGCAGTTACGCGAACAGAAAAATATGTCGCAATCTAAACTCGCAGAGTTATGTGGGTGGGCTCAGTCGCGCATTGGGAACTATGAAGCAGGTCGCCGCAATGTTGGCGTTGACGACGCTATAACAATATCGAAAGCTCTCGGTATTAGTCCGGCAGAGCTAATGTTTGGTGATGATCACGCCGAATCATGGTTAACGCCTAAACACCGTAAGTTAATCACCCTTTTTGACCAGTTACCGGAGTCTGAACAAGACAAAATGATCGATACCTTTCAATTGCGACTGAAAGAAATTGATGAATATGTCGAGAAGTACCTTCGAGGACGATTCAAGCCAACAGACGACTAAGCAACAATTTTAAGCTACCTAACCAGCCTATTTGGCTGGTTTTTTTATGCCTATCCCCTTCCCTTTTCCCATATCGTTTTCATCCATACAGCTTTAAACACATGTCGTGTTGACTTTTAAACACAGTTTGCAAAACGTCATCAAGGCAGGATGCCCACGAAGTAGCTGCCGGCGGCATACGAATCACCGGATGAGATGACAGGCATTAACACGCAGCAGGTTCAACGTTCCGCCAGCCTGGCGACAAGGGCAACACAAGAGGATAAATCCATGATCGATTTCGCACGTAAACCAGTGCGGTGTCAGGCCGTACATCTAAATCGCATTGAAGTAATCATTCGACTGATTTGCTACACGCTTGCCCAGAAGGGCGACCCGTCTGCCGACCAACAGACTGCTGTTCGTTCATAACGAGTTTGACCAATGGCTGTTGCCAGCCTCATGCCCGGTGCACAGGGCATTGTGATGGTAATACCACCATCGTAACCAAACAGGAGACGAAGACCTGTTCTGGTTAAATTGGAAAAGTGTTCTTTGCCCGTCCCGTGGCGGGCTTTTTTCCGGAGGTTTTTATGTCAGCTAACGATCTGGCATTGCGCTTCAGCAGCGCACCAGCCGAGGCATTAATCGGGGTTTTGCCTGTTCTGGAAGTAAAAGAAGCATTACGTGAAGAAGTTGAAAGTGATGTGATGGATGAAATCTGGACTGAGCACAACTTTGAAATGGAAGCGATGGGTGAACAAGTTGATGAAACAGCCAGGCTCGCTCGTAAGTTTGAATGTGCGGCTGAAGCTCTTGGAACGGCGATCAAACTTGCTCTGACTCTCCCACATAATGAGGCAATGCAGGTTCTGAATGACGCCTTAAACGATAACCCGGGATACGGTCGCGAACCGGCAAAGGATGCATGATGGAGTTTGGAATGAAACGCGTGGTGGCTTCTGTTCAGGTCGTTGCCATCCTCAACAGGATTTACAACGGCAGTCCGGTTTCCATCGCATCTATCAGTAAAGAATCAAAGCTGTCTGTGTCTTACCTCGAGCAGATTTTCTCGAAGCTGCGCAGCAGTGAAATCGTCACCAGCCAGCGTGGTGCTGGTGGCGGGTACCACCTTAGCAAAGCAAACCCCAGCGTGGCTGACGTCGTTCGCGCCGTTACTCACACGCCTGATTCATTTGAGCCCGTGCTGAATGCTCTGGAGTGGGTCCCCGTCGCACAGCTGGCGCAGGGAAAATCCCCTACCCCATAAAGCACAAAACCCGCGCAAGGCGGGTTAAGTACCCGGTCAGCCGACCAAAGCTTTCCGGAACGAGTTTTGACCAATAACCACTACCTTAGGCGGCGATCATCAGCTGCCGGGTATCTTACAATCCTATGGAGCCCGAACGCAATGTTAACGTATGCGTATCTTATTAAAGCCAAAGCAAAAGCAACTGAGGCAAAAAACCTGTTTTGCTGGTTCTCTGCGAAATCAGATTCCCGTGCAGAACGCGAAATCCTCAATATTCTCGAAGACAACGGTATTGCCGTCGGTCGTGGCGCCGACTATCAATTACCTGTCCGCACCAACTGGTTTGTTGTTAACGATCTTCCTGAGGAAAGCACACTTGATGACACATGGTGCGATCGCTACGAACTGGCAGAAGACCAACAAACGTGGCAACTGAAACAGAAGCCTGATAATGAAAATCAGGAGACTTCCTGCCAGCAAAAACCTGAAACCACCAGTGCCAATGTACCCACCAGCGATGCACCCGCGTTGCTCCGCCCCATATCTCGCCTGCGCCTGTCTCAGCGACTGATTGCGCACCTGGTCAATGACACTGAAGAGAAGGAAATCAGCGAAGCGCAGCACATCCAGATCGGACAAATGGAACTGGACGAAAATGATCTCTATGTACAAAACCTGTTACTGGCCGTTGCGAATGTTCCAGCAGTGAAAGAGCTTTCTGCTCATGTTGAGTGGAACCTGGCAAACGCAATAAAAGAAGTCTTCGCCCGTGAGCAGGTCTATGCCATCGCTTCATTTGAGGAATTTATTACCGAATGGATTGCGGAACCGAAAGCACGGACTCAAACCGTGCAGGAGTGGGTTAACGATAAGAAAGCACGAATTGTGGGTGATGAGCCCACCGTTCCACCTGTAACGCCAGAACTCATTACCGTTGCGACCCTCCCTCTACGCCAGCGCCTTTTAGCTCAGTTTATTTCTGAAGAATATGCTTACCATATTGATACTGAGCAGAAGAAAACCATTCAGGAACTCGAGCTGGATGTGGATAACAGCTATGTGCAAAACCTGCTGCTTGCCGCCGAGAATGTAGAACCATTCAGGAAAGCACCAGAGATCGATATCTGGAAAGTTGTCAGCGCGCTGAAAACCGTTTTTCCGGTTGATGGAAAGCGAGTTGATCTGGTCACCGTTATCCAGTTCTTTAAGGCCTGGTTCAATACTGAGCACATTGACCGTGGGCTGCTGATTAAAGAGTGGTGTAAAGGCAATCGTGTGTCGGAGATTCAGCGCACTGACTCCGGAACCAACGCTGGTGGTGGCAATAAGACCGATCGCAACCCGGAACTTGTCCACACGCTGGACACTCTGGACATTGATATTGCGCTGGCCACACTTCCAATGGATTTCAACATCTACGATATCCCTGGTGGCGTTTTCCGTCGTGCAAAAGAGATCATTGCTAAAAACGAAAGCCCGTTCAAAGAGTGGTCCGCCGCCCTGCGCAAACGCGCTGGCATCCTGGATTATTCCCGTGCCGCTATTTTCGCGCTTATTCGCAGTGCAGAAGAAAACACTCACCATTTCCCGGAGCTGCTGAGCCGTTACATCAATAAGAGCCTGACTGAAACCGACCACCAGCACCCAACTGAAGAAACCCTGGCGGCAGCCGGTCATGTACCAGAAAAAAGCTGGGAAAACGAGATAAACGAGAATGTCACAGCTGAACAGAAGGCATTAGCCGAACAACCAGAAATCGCCAACATGGGCAACGGCGTGTTCTCCATCGATGGTCTGATGGGTAACCAGTCGGCGGCCGCGCTTTCTGTCGTAGACCAGGTACGCCAGCGCGCCGTCGATGAAAAATTACATCAAGCCAATACCGAGGAAACCACCAGCGATGTTCAGATGGAAAAAACTGACAACAACAAAATCAAAGCTAATCCTGAAGTGCCTCAGGGCGAAGCAGCAGTTTTGCCAGTTAAAAGCGCTGATGCAACTGGTGAGCATCCAGCTTCCCTGAATAATGAACCCGTTCACCATATCGATACGGATCACCTGAACGCTTTTTATACTCACCTGATGGTTGATTTGGAAACTATGGGCAGCGGTCCTGATGCCCCAATAGTCTCTATCGGCGCTGTATTTTTCGAGCCTTCAACTGGTAACACTGGTGCCGAGTTTTATCAGGTTGTCAGTCTTGAATCATCGATGTCGTTTGGGATGAAACCGGATGCGTCGACGATTCAGTGGTGGTTGAAACAATCATCTGAAGCCCGCTCTGCCATTCTTGTTGATGAAGCTATGGGGCTGCGTGAAGTCCTTGAACTACTGGCTGACTTTATTGCTGAAAATGCTGCTAACGGTAGTCACACCGTTCAGCTATGGGGCAATGGATGCTCGTTTGATAACGTCATTCTCCGCCGCGCGTATGCATTAACAGAAACTCCCTTCGCTGTTCCGTTCTGGAATGACAGGGACGTAAGGACCATGGTTGAACTGGGTAAATCTGTCGGTATCAACCCGCGCTTCGACATCCCGTTTGAAGGCGACATGCACAATGCGCTTTCTGACGCCCGGCATCAGGTCAAATACGTATCTGCAATCTGGCAGCGCCTGACAAAAAACTGATTTTAGGTTTTCACTTACAGCCAGCTGCAGCATGTACTGTTGTGGCTGGCGGCATCGGAGTTATGTATGTCGCAACTCATTTTCAGCGAAGAGTGGATGGTTGAAGCGCGACTAACAGAAAAGACCGGCTTGTCTGAAAGACAAATTAAAAGTTATCGGTTGAATTTGTGGATCGAAGGCGTGCATTTCAAACATCTGACAGCTCTCGGGGAAACTGACAATTCTAAAGGTCTGCTTTGGTACAACTATCCAAAGATTAACCAATTAGTACAGGAAGCATGATGGACTTTCCAACCGGCGTTGAGCTGCATAACGGAAAAATACGGATCACATTTACCTATCGCGGCAAACGTTGCCGCGAAGTCCTTCGGGGCTGGACGGTGAACAGCAGCAACATCAAAAAAGCTGGAAATCTTCGCGCGCTCATAACAAGTGAAATACAGCTCGGTAAGTTCGACTATGCGGAACGTTTCCCGGAATCCAAGGCGCTTAAGAAGTTCATCACAACCAAAAAAATCACCACGTTTAAAGAACTGAGTGTTTTTTTTACAGACACCAAAGCCTTAGAGGTATCAGGTGCAACACTGCTATCGCTTACTTCGGTCGTAAATACGTTACTGCGTGTAATCGGAGAAAATACCCGTCTGGTAGATATTGAGCATGCCGACATTTTGCATTACCGAAAGGAGTTATTGACCGGGACAATTATTAACCCGGCAATGCCGAATCTGGCCAGGCAGGGCCGCGCGCCCTCAACAGTCAATAAACAGATGGCAGTTTTATCAGAAATGCTTAAGCTCGCGAACCGAAGCCAGTTTATATTGCATACTCCTTATGAAGGAGTGTCGCGACTCAAGTTATCTAAAAATGATCCCGACCCACTTTTACTTCATGAGTACCAGGCACTGATAACCGCCCTTCCCCGTAGCCAGGCATTAATCATCATTGTTGCCGTACATACGGGGATGAGGCCGGGCGAGATATGCGCCCTGGCATGGGAAGATATTGATTTGGTAAAAGGTGAAATCCACGTATCCAGAAGTTTGACGAATAAGCGAGTATTTGTACCTCCTAAGACAGATGCCGGAATAAGGACGATAACGTTGCTTAGACCCGCTCTGGATGCACTGAAGGAACAATACGAAATCACCGGCGCTAATCCGAAGCAAGAAATTCGATTTCACCATCGGGAGATCGGAAAAACTGAGCAGCAATCTCTTCGTTTCGTTTTTTCACCGACAGCATATTCGTCCAAGAAAGGCAGTTACTTCTCCAAGAACTCGATTGCCTATGGCTGGAAGCGAGGCACTAAACTTGCCAATATCCGCGAAAGGAATCCTTATCAGTCACGGCATACCTACGCATGCTGGACGTTGATGGCCGGAGCGAACCCGTCATTCATAGCGAGTCAGATGGGACATGAAGATGCGCGCATGGTGTACGAGGTTTACTCCAAGTGGATTGGCGACATGAACCAGGATCAGGTCAACATGCTGAACAATCAGATGCCAACAGCACTGCCCCCAGGACGCCCCCACGGGCAGGGGAGCATGAGAAAAGTTATTTAATTTCATAGCGCTGCTTTCAATCCACATAATCAGCGTTAAACTATTTATACCGTTATTTTAGGGAGAAACGATGATGCGCGTACTGGTTGTCGAGGATAATGCTTTATTACGCCACCACCTCAAGGTTCAGTTACAGGATTTAGGGCATCAGGTGGATGATGCAGAAGATGCGAAGGAAGCGGACTATTATCTGAATGAACATCTGCCGGATATCGCGATCGTTGATTTAGGACTCCCCGATGAAGACGGTTTGTCATTGATCCGCCGTTGGCGCAGCAATGAGGTTTCGTTGCCGATTCTGGTGTTAACCGCGCGTGAAGGCTGGCAGGACAAGGTGGAAGTACTCAGCGCCGGAGCCGACGATTACGTCACCAAACCGTTTCATATCGAAGAGGTGGCTGCGCGCATGCAGGCACTTATGCGTCGCAACAGCGGTCTGGCATCGCAGATTATCTCTCTTCCTCCTTTCCAGGTGGACCTCTCTCGGCGCGAGTTATCCGTCAATGATGAAGTTATCAAGCTCACGGCGTTCGAATACACCATTATGGAAACACTTATCCGTAATAACGGCAAAGTGGTCAGTAAAGATTCGCTCATGTTACAGCTTTACCCGGATGCCGAGCTACGTGAAAGCCACACCATTGATGTTCTGATGGGGCGTCTGCGTAAAAAAATACAGGCGCAATACCCGAATGATGTCATCACCACCGTGCGTGGCCAGGGATATCTTTTTGAACTGCGCTAATGAATAAATTATTGCGTCATTTTTTCCCGTTATCACTGCGGTTGCGCTTTTTACTGGCAACCGCAGGCGTGGTATTGGTGCTTTCGCTGGCCTACGGCATGGTTGCCCTGGTGGGCTACAGCGTCAGCTTTGATAAAACAACGTTCCGCCTGCTGCGGGGCGAAAGTAACCTGTTCTATACACTGGCAAAATGGGAGAACGGTAAGATAAACGTCGAGCTGCCTGAGAATCTTGATATGCAAAGCCCAACAATGTCGCTGATCTATAACGAAGACGGTGAGTTGTTGTGGGCGCAGCGCAATGTTCCCTGGCTGACGCACAGTATCCAACCGGAATGGCTAAAAGCGAACGGTTTTCATGAGATTGAAGCCAATGTAGATGCCACCAGCACCTTACTGGGCGAAGATCATTCCGCTCAGCAGCAGCTAAAAGAAGTCAGAGAAGATGATGACGATGCCGAAATGACCCACTCGGTCGCCGTGAACGTCTACCCCGCCACTGCCAGAATGCCACAGTTGACCATAGTGGTTGTCGATACCATTCCTATTGAGCTAAAGCGCTCGTATATGGTCTGGAGTTGGTTTATTTATGTGCTGGTCGCCAATCTGTTGCTGGTCATTCCGCTGTTATGGGTAGCCGCCTGGTGGAGTCTGCGGCCTATCGAATCGCTGGCGCGTGAAGTCCGTGAGCTTGAGGAACATCATCGAGAGATGCTAAACCCCGCCACCACGCGCGAACTGACCAGCCTGGTCCGCAATCTTAATCGACTTTTAAAAAGCGAACGCGAGCGCTACGACAAATACCGTACGACGTTAACAGACCTCACCCACAGCCTGAAAACACCGCTGGCGGTATTACAGAGTACGCTCCGCTCGATGCGTAATGAAAAAATGAACGTAAGCGACGCGGAACCCATCATGCTGGAACAAATCAGCCGTATTTCCCAGCAGATTGGCTATTACCTGCATCGCGCCAGCATGCGTGGTAGCAGCGTGCTGCTTAGCCGCGAACTGCATCCGGTCGCGCCGTTGCTGGATAAACTCACCTCGGCGCTAAATAAGGTGTATCAGCGTAAAGGCGTCAACATAAATCTCGATATCTCACCCGAAATCAGTTTTGTGGGCGAACAGAACGATTTTGTCGAAGTGATGGGCAACGTGCTGGATAACGCATGTAAATATTGTCTGGAGTTTGTCGAGATTTCAGCGCATCTGTCCGAGGATCAGCTACACATTCTGGTTGAAGATGATGGTCCTGGTATTCCGCAAAGCAAACGGGAAGTGGTGTTTGACCGTGGACAGCGTGTCGATACGCTACGACCAGGGCAAGGCGTTGGACTGGCGGTGGCGCGAGAAATCACCGAACAGTATGACGGGCAGATTATTGCAGGCGATAGCCTGCTGGGTGGCGCGCGCATGGAAGTTATTTTTGGCCGCCAGCAGCCGGGGCAGATAGACGAGTAATCGCCGCATGTAATAAATATGTACTGATTTCCCGCTTGCGGTTAAGTATCCGTTATAATCGGTTGCAGATACCAGCCTGCGGGATGCTCATTATGGAATACCAACTCACACTTAACTGGCCCGATTTTCTTGAACGCCACTGGCAGAAACGCCCGGTGGTCTTGAAACGTGGGTTTAACAACTTTATTGATCCACTCTCTCCTGACGAACTGGCTGGACTGGCAATGGAAAGCGAAGTCGACAGCCGACTCGTCAGCCACCAGGACGGTAAATGGCAGGTTAGCCACGGTCCGTTCGAAAGCTATGATCATCTCGGCGAGAACAACTGGTCGCTGCTGGTACAGGCGGTCAATCACTGGCATGAACCCACCGCCGCGCTGATGCGTCCGTTTCGCGAACTGCCGGACTGGCGGATTGACGATCTGATGATCTCCTTCTCCGTACCCGGTGGCGGCGTTGGCCCACATCTTGATCAGTACGATGTGTTTATTATTCAGGGAACCGGGCGACGTCGCTGGCGCGTGGGCGAAAAACTGCAGTTGAAGCAGCACTGCCCTCACCCGGACCTGCTGCAGGTCGCCCCGTTTGAAGCCATCATCGATGAAGAGCTGGAACCCGGCGATATCCTGTACATTCCACCAGGATTCCCGCACGAAGGCTATGCGCTGGAAAACGCCATGAACTATTCGGTCGGTTTCCGCGCGCCAAATACTCGCGAACTGATCAGCGGCTTCGCCGATTACGTTTTGCAACGTGAGCTGGGCAGCACGTATTACAGCGATCCTGACCTGCCGCCGCGCGATCATCCGGCTGACGTTCTGCCGCAGGAAATGGACAAGCTGCGTGAAATGATGCTTGGACTGATTAATCAGCCGGAACATTTCCAGCAGTGGTTTGGCGAGTTTATTTCTCAGTCTCGTCATGAGCTGGATATTGCTCCACCGGAGCCGCCGTATCAGCCAGACGAAATTTACGATGCCCTGAAGCAAGGGGATGTGTTAGTGCGTCTGGGCGGATTGCGCGTATTGCGCATCGGCGATGACGTCTACGCCAACGGTGAGAAAATTGATTCACCGCATCGCCCTGCCCTGGAAGCGCTTGCCAGCCATATTGTTCTGACGGCCGAGAACTTTGAGGATGCGCTGGAAGATCCGTCTTTCCTTGCCATGCTTGCCGCACTGGTAAACAGCGGATACTGGTTCTTCGAAGGATAATACGAACGGTGCCTGATGCGACGCTAGCGCGCCCTATCAGGCCTTCTGGAGTGAAATACTGTAGGCCGGATAAGCGAAGCGCTATCCGGCATCTATCGATAAATTTACTGCTGCTTTGCGGTTAACTCCGCAATACGTACAATCACCCGCACCGCTTTTTCCATTCCTTCCAGAGTTACAAACTCATGTTTACCATGATAGTTGTAGCCTCCGGTAAACAGATTCGGACACGGTAACCCCATAAACGACAGCTGCGCGCCGTCGGTGCCGCCACGAATAGGTTTCAGCACCGGCTCAATATCGCAATCGCGCATCGCCTTCTGGGCGATATCCAGCACATGCGGATGCTCAATCACTTTTTCGCGCATATTGTAGTAGCTGTCTTCAATCACCAGTTCGATATAGCAATCCGGGTGTAACCCTTTGCCGACCTTTTTGGCGATCTCCATGATCTTGCGTTTGCGCGCTTCAAACTGCTTGCGGTCAAAATCACGGATGATGTAGTGCATATCCGCCCGATCGACCGTCCCTTTCATGCTCGCCAGATGATAAAAGCCTTCGTAGCCTTCCGTCGTTTCCGGGCTTTCGTCTGCCGGAACCTCAGCATGAATACGAGCAGCCAGCGACAGCGCATTCACCATCACCCCTTTTGCGGTACCGGGATGGACATTGTTGCCGACAATTTTGATATTAACCGACGCGGCGTTGAAGTTTTCAAATTCCAGCTCTCCCACGCCACCGCCGTCAACGGTATAGGCCCACTGCGCATCAAATGCCGCAACGTCAAAATGCTTCGCCCCTTTACCAACCTCTTCGTCCGGCGTAAAGGCCACGCGGATATCACCGTGCGGAATATCTTTTTGGATGAGCACCGCCAGCGCGGTCATGATTTCCGCCACGCCTGCTTTATCATCCGCGCCCAGCAGCGTTTTACCGTCTGTGGTGATCAGCGTCTGACCCAGAAGTTGATGCAGCACCGGGAACATCACCGGCGACAGAACTTCATCACCAATGCCTAACGCAATATCGCCGCCGCGATAGTTTTCAACGATTTGCGGATTAACGTTTTTACCGCTGAAATCCGGTGAGGTATCCACATGGGAAATAAAGCCGATCGCGGGAATATTGCCAGCAACGTTAGCGGGCAACGTGGCCATCAGCGTCCCCTTTTCGCTCAATGAAATGTTAATCAGCCCCATCTCTTCGAGCTGTTGTTTGAGCAGTTGTAATAACTTCCACTGTCCTTCGGTGCTGGGTACCTGCCGCACGCCCGATTTTGATTGGGTGTCCAGCGACACGTAGTGTAAAAAACGCTCAAGTAGTTTATCCATGCAGTCACCCTCACTTTTTGTGACAACATTATCAATAAGCAACAAAAGACAAATATTGCGTCAGGTCACTTTTATCCCCGCAAGTGAGAATATTTCGCCCTGACATCCCCTCTGACTATAGGGCTAAGTCAGTAATTCGCAACAAGGATTGGCGATTACCATGGTTTGCCGTAGAATAACGGCCCTCATTAAGAGTCATCAAGGTGGTTAACCACGAACCCCGCAGCGGTCAGCCATCCGTTGCGTTTACATGGGACAGAGTAAAAAATTGAATAAACAACCGCGTTCGCTTTCTCCACTGGTGCAATTAGCGGGAATTCGCAAAAGTTTCGATGGCAAAGAGGTGATTTCCAGCCTGGATTTGACCATCAATAATGGCGAGTTTCTCACGCTGCTTGGCCCCTCTGGCTGCGGTAAAACAACCGTTCTTCGCCTGATTGCCGGTCTGGAAACGGTTGATTCCGGTCATATCATGTTGGACAACCAGGACATCACTCACGTTCCTGCGGAAAACCGCTACGTGAACACCGTCTTCCAAAGCTATGCGTTATTTCCCCACATGTCCGTATTTGAGAATGTGGCCTTTGGCTTACGCATGCAAAAAACGCCCGCAGCCGACATTACCCCGCGCGTTACCGAAGCTCTGCGCATGGTGCAGCTGGAAGAGTTCGCCCAGCGAAAACCGCATCAACTCTCCGGTGGACAGCAGCAGCGCGTAGCGATTGCCCGAGCGGTGGTCAATAAACCCCGTTTACTCCTGTTAGACGAATCTCTCTCTGCGCTGGACTACAAACTGCGCAAGCAGATGCAGAACGAACTGAAAGCGCTGCAACGTAAGCTTGGTATCACCTTTGTCTTTGTCACTCACGATCAGGAAGAGGCGCTGACCATGTCAGACCGTATCGTGGTGATGCGCGATGGCAAGATTGAGCAGGACGGTACGCCGCGCGAAATCTACGAAGAGCCGAAAAATCTGTTCGTCGCCGGGTTTATCGGTGAGATCAATATGTTTAATGCGACGGTGATAGAACGTCTGGACGAACAGCGCGTTCGTGCTAACGTTGAAGGTCGCGAGTGCAATATTTATGTCAACTTCGCGGTGATTCCCGGGCAGAAGCTGCACGTCCTGTTACGCCCTGAAGATCTGCGCGTTGATGAAATCAACGACGACAATCATATCGAAGGCCTGATCGGCTACGTGCGTGAACGCAACTACAAGGGCATGACGCTGGAGTCGGTTGTGGAACTGGAAAATGGCAAGATGGTGATGGTCAGTGAATTCTTCAACGAAGACGATCCTGACTTTGACCACTCTCTCGACCAGAAAATGGCGATTAACTGGGTAGAAAGCTGGGAGGTCGTACTGGCTGATGAAGAACACAAGTAAATTCCAGAGTGTGGTGATCGTCACCATTGTCGGTTGGCTTGTGTTATTTGTCTTTCTGCCCAACCTGATGATCATCGGCACCAGCTTTTTGACCCGCGACGACGCCAATTTCGTCAAAATGGTCTTTACGCTGGAAAACTATACACGCCTGCTCGATCCGCTCTATTTTGAGGTACTGGTTCACTCCCTCAATATGGCGCTGATTGCCACGCTCGCCTGTCTGGTGCTCGGCTATCCGTTTGCCTGGTTTTTGGTGAAACTGCCGGAAAAAGTGCGTCCATTGCTGCTGTTCCTGCTGATTGTTCCGTTCTGGACCAACTCGCTTATTCGCATCTACGGACTCAAAATATTCCTCAGTACCAAGGGCTACCTCAACGAATTTCTGTTGTGGCTCGGCGTTATCGATACCCCCATTCGCATCATGTTTACCCCCAGCGCGGTGATTATCGGCCTGGTGTACATCCTGCTGCCGTTTATGGTGATGCCGCTCTATTCCAGCATTGAAAAGCTCGATAAACCGCTGCTGGAAGCCGCGCGCGATTTGGGTGCCAGTAAACTTCAGACCTTCACCCGTATCATTATTCCGTTAACGATGCCGGGAATTATCGCCGGATGCCTGCTGGTTATGCTGCCCGCAATGGGGCTGTTTTACGTTTCCGACTTAATGGGCGGGGCGAAAAACCTGCTGATTGGCAACGTGATTAAAGTTCAGTTCCTGAACATCCGCGATTGGCCGTTCGGTGCTGCCACCAGCATTACGCTGACCATTGTCATGGGTCTGATGCTGCTGATCTACTGGCGCGCCTCCCGCTTGCTGAACAAGAAGGTTAGCGACATTGATAGTTAACCGATATTACTCAAAAAGTTAAAATGATCATGGCATGCTTTTTACCCTCAAGTAAACTGCATGCCAGGTCACGAACGGGGATAAGATTTGTAAAATCAGAAAGGAATTGTAAACCCGCAATATTATGCCGTCATGATACTCATGAATTTATTATCGATATTCAAGAAATTGTCTTCTGGATTCATCATCTTCAAGGTACTCAAATGAGAGAAGGCGAATTTTGGTAAGGTTATAAAACCACTCGCAATCGTTTCGTTGAATAATTTCGCCAGGCTTGAAACATATTCCTGATGCTTCCCGGATAATCGCATATTTACCATTATTAAACCTGGCCCTGTGGATACAGAAAGATTGACCAACCTGCCCATGACAGCTGTTCGAAAGGATATGTCCTTCAATAAAAATAGATTTTTTAGATTTCATCATCATATCCTCTCAAACTACAGTACAGGAGCAATATTGTCATTTCCCAACATCACTCACGTTAGGTGGCAGAAGCCGATCAGCCGCCGATACACCAGCATTCTGATGGTCTGAACAACAGCCCGCAGGCAGGGCACTCCAGAACCGCATCTTTTCTTAGTTTACCTGCTTTCTGATCGGCTCTGTATGCGCATACCGGGCAGGCAACATGCACCGGTCTTTCTTTAAAATGCCTGAGTCCTTTTGTATAAGACATAAATAATTCTCTGAGGAATACAGTAATTATTATACGCCTTAATATAAAAATAACTGGCTTAAGTTATGTTAATTTATGATTAAATCAGGAGATCAGATATTGAAAATTAAACGTCTGATTTATGATATAATACCCTTCCGTGAGAAATTTATCATGAAATCAGAAGACACCCTTGACTGGTACCCGGCCCAATTGCCACCAGTGAAAATTATTCTTGGCGAAGCCGTGCTGGCAGTGGGCAAACAGGGCCGACCTATTAATACCCGAACTTTGCTGGAATACCTTCAGGTCATGCAGGACAAGCAAAAAAAACGAGATGACAAAATCGCCATGCAGACAGCGATTGAGGTTCTCAGGGATAATCAGCGCATTAACGGCAGACGTTAATGCGCGTCCGGACTCAGTGTCAGTTCTGAATAATCTCAACCGTATGGTTTTGTCCATCATCCCGCAGCGGTATTCTGTCATCAGGGAGGAGAACACCATCCAGTGTAACGCGATATTCTGCATCGCCGCGTGACACACTAATCTGATAATGGCTTTCGCCATATTGATAAGCCATAGAAAAAGACGGCCACCCATCCGGCAACCGGGCATGAACCGTAAGGTCAGCACCGGAACGTTTTATCCCCAGTAATTCCTCGGTAAGTAAACGCCAGGCCCAGCCTGATGAACCGGTATACCAGCTCCATCCGGCACGTCCGATATGGGGAGCGACGCTGTAGACATCAGCGCTCATGACATAAGGCTCGGCTTTATAGATCCCGACGGAGTTCACATTCAGAGTATGATTTATCGGACTGAGCATGGACCAGAGTTGCCAGGCACGATCGGCATTCCCCATTCGGGCAAATGCCATCACAGCCCAGATAGCGCCATGTGTATACTGCCCTCCGTTTTCCCGCACACCAGGCAGGTAGCCCTGTATGTAACCCGGATTTGGACCGTGCCCATCGAAAGGCGGCGTCAATAGTTTTATCAGTCCCCCCTCGCTATCCACAAGGTGCTTATCCAGCGCCTGCATGGCCTTTGCGCACCGTCCCGGGCTAGCGGCCCCGGACAATACTGACCAGCTCTGGGCAATCGCATCGATCCGGCAGTCCTGTGAGGCTTTCGACCCCAAGGGAGTACCATCGTCAAAATATCCACGCCGGTACCATTCGCCATCCCAGGCGTGGGCTTCGAGATTGCTTTGCAGGTGCACAGCCTGTGAACGGCACATTGAGGCGACACTTTCATCCAGCCTGCGATCAGCCAGCGCCGCAAACCGCTGCAAAATGTCGAACAGGAAGAAGCCCAGCCAGACGCTTTCACCCTTGCCGTCGATCCCCACCCGGTTCATGCCGTCATTCCAGTCACCCGCCCCCATCAGCGGCAGACCATGCTCCCCGAACTGTTGTCCATACTTAATGGCTTTGACGCAGTGTAACCAGAGCGTCTCTTCGGTACCGCTGATCACCGGCGTATCATAGGCAGACTCTTCACCAGGCTGAAGCGGACGTCCCTCCAGATAAGGAATACGTGTTTCCAGTACATCCATATCCCCCGTCGTTTCAACATAGTGGCAAACGGCAAGCGGAAGCCACAGATAATCATCGGAACAGCGGGTGCGCACCCCGTTGCCGTGTGGCGGGTGCCACCAGTGCTGTACATCACCCTCAATAAATTGCCGTGATGCACAGAGGATTATCTGTTCTCGCATCCGGTTCGGATCAGCATGGCTCAGCGCCAGCGTATCCTGCAGTTGATCGCGAAAACCAAATGCGCCGCCGGACTGGTAGTAACCGCTGCGAGCCATCAGGCGACAGGCTACCGTCTGGTACAATAGCCAGCCATTCACCAGTAAATTTACCGATGTGTCGGGGGTGTTAACCGCGATTTTATCGAGCACATTGTGCCAGTGGTTGTGAACCCGGTTCAGCTCCTCGCGGACCGTCTCCTCATTCATATAACGGGCAAGCGTCTCCTGAGCTCGAATATGATTCTCCTCTGCGCCGAGGATAAAAATAAACGTCCTCTGATCGCCATCAATTAATGTTACCGCCGATTGTACTGCCCCGCAGGGATCCAGACCGGCGCCCGTTTTACCTGAAAGCCTGCGTAGCTTCATGACCGACGGGGCGTGCAGAGAACCATTACGACCGATAAACTCCCGGCGATCCCCGGTCAACGAACAGTCATTACCGCTTACGGCAAAAAAGGCAGTACGACCGCTACCGTTATCACCATAAAAGTTGTTCGCCAGCACTCCGCAGCCGCCAGGCGGTCTGGCCGCATGAGTCACAATGTGAGGGGCTGAGCGAGTTCGTGTTCCTCCGAGCGTCCACTCCACATAGCCGGTGACGGAAAGTTTGCGTGTCCGCCCCGAAGAGTTACTGAGCGTCAGGAGCGCCAGTTTAACCGGCGCCTCTTCGGCAACCAGGACCGTCAGCTCGCTGTCTATACCACTCTCTCGATGGGCAAACACGCTGTAACCGAAACCATGGCGGGTCAGGTAATCACCATGTCCGCGAACAGGTAAGGCCGTCGGTGACCAACACTCACCGCTCTCTTCATCGCGCAGATAAAACGCCTCGCCGCTGCGATCGCTCACCGGGTCGTTCTCCCACGGTGTCAACCGGTATTCATGTGCATTCTCATACCAGGAGTAGGCCTGTCCCGCCTCTGAAATCACAGTGCCAAAACGGGCATTTGCCAGTACGTTTGACCAGGGTGCCGGTGTCTGCGCATCTTCCCGCAGGACAATCTGATATTCCCGACCATCCTGAGAAAATCCACCGTACCCATTGAAATGGCATAACTGACTGATATCGGGACTCCAGTCCGTATGTTGATTACGCTCGCGTACAGCCCGTGGAATGAGTGCTCTGGCCTGAGGTTTAAGGGTGTGAGTACGCTGATTAAGCTGCTCATTAATACTGCCTGTGCGGTCATCAAGATAAAGACAGGCCACGCTCATCAAAAGCAACTTATCCTCAGCAGAGAGATGCTCGCCATTACGAACAAAAATACCGCCCGTTTTGTCCAGCAGGCTGGCTTCAGACCCGGCATAAATTAAGTCCATAATCTGATTTTGTAAGCCCTGCTGGTAGCCGCCGGGACTGTTATTCAGGATAACCAAATCAACATCCAGCCCTTTCTGTCTCCAGTAACGGTGCGCCTGAATCAGTGTGGTCACTGAAGCAATACTTTCCTCGCTGGTAATACTGATCAGCACTATCGGCAGATCGCCTGAAATTGCCCAGCCCCACAGACCGGACTGACCACGCCGGTTGCGGCTGATCGCCTGGCCTTCGGCGCGCAGCTCCTGGACAGGGTAAAGCACCGCGCTGGCAAGACGATTAAACAAAGTGGCATCATCTTCACTGGCGTTCATCTGGCGTAACACCACCAGACTGTGAGACCAGGCCAGTTCAAAGACGCGATCAGCGATAGGGTAATCGCGGTATTTTTCCAGCAACGCCAGGCTCTGCTGGCGGGTCTCGCTGATGCCATAAATGATATCAATCGTGACCGGCTGCCCCGGCTGCAGAGTGATGGTGTGGCGTATTGCCAGGATCGGATCCAGCACTGACCCCGACGTGTTGCTGAGCGCCCCGCCTGCCTTTATTGCCTGGGCATCCGCAGGGTTTCTGCCACGACCAAGAAATTTTGCCCTGTCTGTTTCAAACGAAACGTTATGAAGGTTATCGCCATGCACTACCATCATGTGAAACAGGCAGGGACTCGCTTCACCCGGGGAACGCGGGCGCCGGTGGCAAAGAATAGCGTCACGCTCAGGATCCAGTTCCGTCTGAATAAACAGATTGCTAAATGCCGGGTGTGCCAGATCGCTGGCTTCAGGCGCCAGTACCACTTCGGCATAGGTTGTCAGTTCCAGAGAGCGAGGCTGGCGACCACGATGAATCAGTGTGAGTCGTCGCAACTCAATATCATCCTCCGGGGAGATCACAACCTGAGTTTTGACGCTGAGCCCATCGAAAGTGCGTCTGAATTCAGCACTCGCATCGGTGAATATCACTTCCTCGTCATGCCCGCTGGTGTGGGCTGTCGGTTGCCAGGTATTGCTCGACACATTCCCCGTCTGTATATCGCGGATATAGCAAAATGCTCCCCAGTTATCGCGGGTGGTATCACTGCGCCAGCGCGTAAGCGCAATATTATTCCAGCGACTATAGCCGCCGCCGCCCGTGGTCAACATCAGATGATAATGGTTGTTGGACAGCAGTTGAATATCCGGGGCTGGCGTGTCCACGCCATAGAAAATACGGGGTTCATAGCGAACGGGTTTGACCCTGCCCTCATGAGATTCAAAATGACGGCGCGGACTGTACAGATCGACTGCATCCGGCACGCGTTCCTGTAACAGCAGGCTCGCTGATCGGAAGACCGTACTGGACATGAAGCGTTCAGTCATCGGGGCGTCAAGTAGCACATGAGCCAGCGCCTGAAACGCCATGCCCTGGTGATGCGCCATCCAGGACTGAACCACCGCATAGAGCTGACCGGTTGCGAGGCGAGAGGGAGTATAGTCCAGCGCTTCATAAAAACCGTATTCACCATGTGCGCCATTTTTTTGCAGCCTGATCAGGTTCTCACAGGCTTTCTGTGGGGAGACCATCAACGCCAGCAGTGTGGCGTAAGGGGCGACTACCATGTCATCGGCAAGCCCCCTGCGCAGGCCGAGACCCGGCACACCAAATGCCTGATATTGATAATTATGCTGAACATCAAAAGCATGATAACCAGACTCTGAAACGCCCCACGGTACTCCGCGTTCTTTCCCCCAATGAATCTGGCGCATAACCGCCGACTGACTCATTTCATCGAGCAGGCTGCCAGGCCAGGTGGGCATTACCAGATTCGGCATCAGGTATTCAAACATTGACCCGCTCCATGACATCAGGGCGGTTTCATTGTCAATGGTGGTGAACAGTCGCCCCAGCGCGTACCAGCTTTTAAGAGGCAGTTGATTAGTGGCAATGGCAAGAAAGCTGGTCAGGCGGATTTCAGACGGCAGAAGATCGTAGTGGCTCTTGTCAGGCATATTCGTGTCACAGTTATAGCCAACACTGAGCAGACTGGTTGCTTCGCTATACAGAAAGGCGAAATCCATCCGGGCATGCTCATCCAGCCGTTGTTCAAGTTCAGTGATAATATTGAGTCGCATCCGGGCCTGCTCCGTCGCTGACGCCGGGGGGGTTCCTACACCAGTAAATGTTGCGCGGGCAAGCTCGCACAAAGTCGGCAGCGTCTGTTCGTTCCAGGATGCAGGTAACCAGCCAAGCAGCAGCGACCACTCATGGCAAAGCTGAACCAGTTGATGCTCCAGATGTCCTGCCCAACGCATCTGAAGAGGAGATCCCTGATGGCATAGCGTGTTCAGGTGGTTGCACTGGGTGCGCATATTTATCAGCTCGCTGATAAATGTCTGCGGAGAGAGCGACACCGCGCTCAGGCAGTGTTTTCGCAGCAACCGCAAGCTGTCAGGCGGGTTCTGACCCCACTGTTTTTCCAGAATATCCAGCGTATCGTTCAGTCCTGCCAGTATCTGTTGGCGGTTTAAAACTGGCTGATGACGCATGGCGGACAGCCCTGCACGCAGGGTCAACAAATGCCCTGCCATGTTGCCGCTGTCGACGCTTGAGATATAGCGTGGGCTGAGGGGGGCCAGCGTACGAGTGTCATACCAGTTGTAGAGATGGCCCCGGTAGTGCTCCATTTTATCCATTGTGTCGAGCGTGAGCGACACGCGCCGGAGCACTTCCCCGCCGGGCAGGTAGCCAAAGTCCCATGCCGTCAGGTTAGCCATGAGGGAAAGGCCAATATTGGTAGGAGAAGTTCGATGGGCCACCGTCGGCTGCGGTATTTCCTGGTAGTTATCAGGCGGAAGCCAGTTCTCTTTTTCTGTGGCAAAGGTTTCAAAAAACGCCCAGATTTCACGGCTTGTCTGGCGCAACAGCTGTTTTTGTTCCGGATTGGGCGAAAACACCTTACGCGCAGGCTGGCGACTCAGCCAGCTCATCAGCAGCGGTGCCACACACCATAACAAACCGGTCGGCAACGCAATCCCCAGCAGTTGTGGAGCAAATTGTCCGGTCAGTATTATCAGCATCACACCACATGCAACATTCAGCCACATCGCCTGATAAAAACGCGCGACAGTGGGTCCGGCCTGATTGCTGTCCTGGCTGTGGCTGACCCACTGGCTGAGGTGACGCCTGCTGATCCCCAATCGCCATAGCGTCACGGCGATCGCTTTTAGCGAATATCCGGCTTCGTGCGGCAGTATCGCAAAATTAAGGCCGATACCTGACAAACGCTTCAGCGCACCCGCCCCTACCAGTAACAGATGCGGCTTCAGGCGGCGACGTAGAGGTTTATGCAGCAGGTCATGGGTGATGCAGAGGATGGTTGGCAACAGCCATATCAGCGACAGTACGCCCAGCCAGTAAACCGGATTAGGTACCCCGAGCAGGGTGAAGAACAGCAATACCAGTAATGAGGGGGCGACCAGACTGCGACGCAGATTATCGAGTAATTTCCAGTAAGAAAGCGCAGTCAGCGGATTCCTGGTCCGGGTTCCATCGGCTCTTCTGACACGTGGTTTCAGCCAGTTAAGCAGTTGCCAGTCACCCCGGATCCAGCGTGAACGACGTGCAACATCCGACAGATAATTATTCGGGTACTGTTCATAGAGTAACACCTCACTCAGCAGACCCGAACGTGCATAGCATCCTTCGAGTAAATCATGGCTGAGAACCAGGTTTTCTGGGCAGGTGTTGGCAGTGGCCTGCATAAAAATGTCAACATCGTAAATCCCTTTGCCCACGAACGATCCTTCCCCAAAAAGATCCTGATAGATATCCGAAGACATCATCGAATAGGGATTATTGCCCGGTATGCTGCTGCGCATGGCGGCGTAACGTCCCTGACCGTTGCGTGGTATCTCCTCCGCAAGGCCGGGTTGTAAAATGCCAAATCCTTTGACAACCCTCTGGCGTACCGGATCATACTCTGGCGTATTCAGCGGATGCGCCATTGTCGCGACCAGTTTGTGCGCCGTATCGCGCGGCAGCACCGTATCACTGTCCAGGGTAATGACGTATTTAATGTGGCCCGGTAAAAGGTTAGCAGGCATGTCTGCAACGCTGACGAATTGAGTCCCTGGATGGCGCAACCAGCTGTTCAGTAACGCCAGTTTTCCCCGTTTGCGTTCATAGCCCATCCACGTTCCTTCCGCGGGGTTCCATTCAGGCTGGCGGTGTAGCAGATAAAAACGTGGGCGGCTGGAGGGATAGCGGCGATTCAGCGCCTGCGTATCGGCGATCGCCTGTCTGAGCAGCATCTGGCTTTCCGGCGAGGGTTCATTTGCAGAATCAGCGAAATCAGTGAGCAGCGCAAACCTGAGATTTTCGTTTTCATTCCCCAGCCAGCAGACTTCAAGACTGGTGAGGAGTTGGCTGAAACTTGCGTGGCTGGTCAGCATGCAGGGGATGACTAACAGAGTGGCGCTGTCAGGTGGAATGCCGGTTGAGAAATCCATCCGCGGCAAGGGGCGAGGAACGCGAAAACGGGTGGTGGCGTCACTGAGTAAATCGCTCATCAACTGAGTTACAGCGATAATCAGAGGGAATATCACCGCGATCAACAGCCAGTCTGCGCCCTGCATAGCTGTTTCATGCAAAATTGCCGCGGTCGTTGCGGTTGTCAACAACGCCAGGCTTCCAAGCCATGACAGCAGGGTTATTCTGTTGAAACTGTGCCGCAGGCGCATGAGCCTTGAGGTGTCTGCTAACAGATGAATTTCCAGCGCCTGCCGACCTTCGCCTGCGAGATAATAACCAACATGATGTTCCAGTGTATCGGGAGCACTGTTTCCTGAAAGCGTCAGCACCCTGTCAGCAACTTCAGGCTCGCTGAGACCACTGTCTCTGGCCAGTACCTCAACAACGTGCCGGTAATGATCCCGGGTATTGAAGTGCATCCGAGGATAGATACCGGCAGGATCATTGCGTAATGCCTGTTCGACGACACTTATCGTTTCGGCGAAATCAGCCCAATCCGTTTCACTCAGTAATCGCAGACCCGCGATGCTGTTACTGACAGATAGCTGGCTGGCGGCAAGCTGTTGATTGAAATTATGTATGAGAACGTCGGTGGTGATCCCCTGTTCCCGAAGGCACTGATCAACCCAGGTCAGAGGTAACGACAGCGCATTGCCATGCCCCTGCAGACGCCGCACCAGCTCTGCGACAAACGCACTGGTTAACGTAGGTCGGGAGCGTGCCATATCGGCAACCACCATGATTAAATCGCCAGGGGCATTCTCTGCACATCCGAAAATCTTTGTTATCCACATATCAGCCAGCGTTCTGTCCTGCTGCGCTTTGATCACTTCGATACTGATACGACGAAGATTTTCAATCAGCGCCAGGCGCAGCATTCCCGGTAACGCCCAGACTTCACCTAATGTCAGCGGGGTCACCTGTTGATAGGCGGTGAGATAGCTGGTCAGGCTGGCGGCATCCCAGCGCCCGTCACCGTGAGCAATGGCCTCTGATGCAATATTGTAAATTCGTGGGCAATTCAGCGGCGACATCAGCGACGGGAGACCTTTACCAAAGCTTTTCGGCAAGTGCTGGCGGACAGTGCGGATTTGTTCCTCAATCAGATAATAATTGTCCAGCAACCACTCCCCGGCAGGCATGATGCTGGTCTTTTTACCCGCGTTAAGCTCATAACAACTTTGGGTAATGATGGCCTCATTCTCGCCGAGTCTTTTTAGAAGATAATAAGGATGTTTATCCGGCGATAATTTATGGGTCCGTGCGAGCTTCTGACCGTAGCGTTCCATCTGGGCGGTCGAAAAGAGTTCTGACTGCAGAGTGCTTTCACCGGCAGGATCGTTCGCCGAAAACGTTACGCTTTCGGGAGCATTCATCGGAATATGGGAGCGGTTAAACCACGCCCTGGGGTTCATTTTCATAGCATTGCTCTGATGCAGAGTTAGCATGCAGGAGCAGTTGCGAAATCAGTTCAGAAACGTTCTCTCAGGATGGGCGTAAGGCATCAGGGATTTTACAGCTGCCGGGATTTGACTTAAGTATAGAACACCGGGTTTAGGTGCAACTAAGTGTCAGGGTTATCGTGGTGAAACAAACAGTGTTTTACAGCCAGGACACAGCATTGTCTGCTTAAGGCGAATTTTAGAAATAGATTGGGATGAACGTAAGCCGCAGGCCGGGCAGATGACAGTAGTCGTCGATACGCCGCCGAGGTACTTCATTGCGTAATCGATGAGAGACATGGTGATTACCCTTTCGATGAATGAGATTCACTGTACCACGTTTGGATAAAATTTAACCATTTAATTTATCGTCCTATTCTTTATCCAAAAGGGGGATATCACAGGGTAGATGACGACGTTTGCCAAGATAGATATTTGCAGCCACAGGGGCCGTTGAGACCGTTGACCCGCCACTCTTGGATACGGCTCCCTGCAGCCCGCTCTGGTATACAATGACCCGCTTCGATATTTTTTCCGGGAAATACTATGATATTTACCCTGAACTTTTCCTTTATGCCTTAGTCTAATAATCAAATCCATCTGAAATGAAGAAAATTTATGATTACCAGCCTTTCATTGGTATTTACCGTCATTACCGCTCTGTGCATTATGTTGTTTGCTGCGGTAAAAGTAGGAGTTGGGTTATCTAACAATCCCGACCGAAATGATAATTAACCCATTCGCAGGCTACTACGTCATCCCACTCCCCTCAATGTGATACACACTGACCACGAAATTTCCGACAAGTGCATTCCCTGCCCTGAGCCAGCAGTAGCCCGATAGCGCGGGCTGGCATCGGAAAGGCCCCATTAAAAAGTCATGACTTGTCTCTATGATTAAAAATGAAGGTTTTGACAACATCCAAATTTTTTGACAGCAATAAAAAAGCATTACCTTTTAAGATAATGCTTTTCATTCAAGCTGGGTTTTTAACGATTAGATCAATGTAATTTTAATATCATAGCTTTCAAGCCCAGTCATTTTTTCACGAGCAGTAAACTGGATGTCGGAAACTTCTTTTCCTGTCTTTTTTTTGAGTTCAACAATTTTTTTTGTAATGAATTCAGAAATATCCGCTTCAGTTTTTGTTTTTAACTCTTCGACGTTCATTATTTACCTCTCTTGATCTCTAACGTATCAACGCCAAGTATGTAACATTCCCCGTGGAGCACTTATAACAGCGCTGACATGTTTAAAAGATAGAATGGAAAGACTCAATAATCAAGAGGTTGCAGTACAATCTTCATACAAGAAAAGCGCAAAACATCTGCAAACCACTGGACTACTATCTTGGTCGGTAAAGAAACAATCAGATGTCACTTCAAAAGCTTCGATGCTGCCTCGAGAATCTCTTCGGAACTGACATCGCGATCAGAGGCAACATAAACTATTTTATGGTCTCCTGTCAGAGATGGAAATCCTGCTGACATCACGGACAGGTGTGCTTTTTCCCCATTGGGAAACTCACGCATTATCGAAGTAATTCCCTTCATTACGGATACAACAACTGCCGGTTCTGAGTTAAAAAAAACGATTACTTTTTTCATAATGATACCGTGATGGTTCGTACAGAGATGAACGGTTTAGCATACAAAAAAGGCTCCATAAGGAACCTGAACTTTATTTTCTAAAATCTAACAAAGTCTGACCAGAACGAATGTATAGCGCAACATTGTCAAATGTAATCATTACCGATTTGCAAAAAATACATTTTGCTCCGAAAGGATTTTTTTCAGTAACATCAAAGCTCGACGTTCTGTACTGAGATCCGTGGCAACACGGGCATCTGAAGTGAATATGATGTGTAATAACAGTTACCTTATACAGCCACGACATTAACTGCTGAGGGGCCTTTAGGTCCCTGTTCAACACTAAACTCAACTTCCTGATTCTCATTCAGCGTCTTGAAATCGTTACTCTGGATAGCAGAAAAGTGTACAAACACATCTTTACTGCCATCTTTAGGGGTGATAAACCCAAAACCTTTTTCAGGATTGAACCATTTAACTAAGCCAGTCATTTTATTAGACATAATTATTACCTTTCTTGAGTAAGCCCTTGGGCAGAATGGTCCGAAAAAAATCATCAGAGAGAAAAGCCAGCAAGGAAATCTCAACAGGAACAAGAAATAAAATTATTACAGTACTTGCTTTAGATAAATTCGTTACAAACCAAGAATTCATTAACGCATGATTAACCAAACATAGCAAGATTTAGTTTTATAGGAAAATCGCACATGATTTTTATCATAAAAATGAATTTAAATAGCTTAAATCGAAAATTATGTCATGCCGCTTAAGACCTTTATCTATCACCCTAAGTTTTCAGGGATTTTGACTCACGGAAGAGTCGTATTTCCTCCATCTCAGCATAATATTTAGCTTCTACCACGAAATTTCCGAGCATATCAGAGAGGATTACAACGTCAGCTCCTGCTGTTTTGCTTTTGGCAGGAACGGCAAGATTTCCGGTGTGCTTTGCGGCATTCAGGCGGCGGGCAAGCTTTGTTGCATCGGTGCGCAGCCGGTAAAGAGTGACAGAAAGGATAGAAAAAGCCGCATATGGCTGCCTGGGTTATATTTATCAGTAGATTGATCGCGTCTTAATGCCCGGCTGACACTAAGCTCACTATAACAATGCAAGAATCCTATTGTTGGTGCAAACGCACCGTCATAGCGCATCACTGAAACAATATGAAACAATCAAACAATCAATGCCCATGCTTTTTTGTTTGTTGTTGACATTTAAATCTGCCATTAATTAGGAACTGAATCTGTGGAGGATATTTATGCTCAAACTTTTCCATTACCATTCTCAATACTGGATATTTCTCGCACTTGCACTTTCTGTTTACGTAGTTGCTTTTCGATAACACATGAATAGGTTGTGTACTGCTTCCATCTAATGTAGCCAGAACTTATATTTCATGAGCTTTGGTCCGGGCCTTAGCTCATCAAAGTGCATTGTTATTAATATAATGATACCGTTGCTGATATAAAGCCGTGCACAGACACAATCTGACCTGTTTTGCTTAGCCTTATAACAACCTGTAAAAGAAAACGTTTTATACATGCTAACCAGTATTTTGGAAGTCCACAACTTTTTAATATCTGTCAAAGTCAACATGTTGAATTTAAGTCAGGGGCCACTCAAGATGTGTAGAACCGCATACCACCATAATGGCAAATCCAAAGATAATGTGGGTATTAAAAATTACGTCTTCTTTCGCTACTGCATTAGCAATTGATTAACAATAACCTATATCAGGCATCGCCCTCCTTTTTTATAAGTTAAAAAAGTAAGACGAGATTATTTTTTCAGTGTATATCTGAACATTCTTTATAATTCTGTCTATGTTAAAGATTTTAACTAATGAAAAACAATATTTTTTCCATTGAACGGAATAAACCGATAAGTCCTTTAGAACTTAAGATTTACCGCAACTATCGCGTAGTTCATGGGATCCGTATTGCTTTAGCATTTGTTATAACTTTCTTACTAATAAGAATGTTGAATTTACCAGACCACTCCTGGCCCCTGATTACACTGATTGTGGTCATGGGACCAATTAGTTACATGGGCAATGTGATACCCAGGGCACTTGAACGTATGGCGGGAACTGTAGGAGGTGCGATTTTGGGGATCATCGCATTACACATTGAAATGTACTCTCTCACTATGATGATGCTGTGGTGTGGATGCGCAGCTTTCCTTTGTGGTTTTCTGGCCATGAGTAAACGTCCCTATGCCGCATTATTGATTGGTATCACGCTGGCGGTTGTCAGCAGCGCTCCTGCAGGAGACTTACAAACAGCATTGTGGCGAAGCACCAACATTATTATAGGATGCATTCTGGCGATGTTGTTTACCAGCATTTTTCCCCAAAGAGCATTCATTAACTGGCGTATACAACTTGCTGACTTTCTTTCTGATTATCTAAAAATAACAACTGCGGGAGTCTCCCGAAACGTTCTTGCGCCTCCGAGAATGACCAAACTTCAAACGCGAGCGCTGAATAATGTAGTAAAAATGCGCAGTCTTATTACACCAGTAAATAAAGAAACAAAGATTGCGAAGAGTCTACTTGAAGATATTCAATCGATAACCCGCGATATGATAGCGGCGCAAAAATTTCAGATAAATGCCCACTGGGCATCCCGTGGCAGTCGATTTCTCATATTGAATACTCACACGCTGTCAGATATGGAACAAATGACCCGTAGCACCCTCAACACCCTCGCACATGCCTTGCATGAAGGAAACCCAACGCCGATAGCATCAAATAGCAAGCATCTTCTCGAAATTACTAAAGAGTTGCATTGTCTTTTGCTCGCCAATGAGGGCGAGGAAATCATTGAAAGCGCCGTTCACGGATATGTTTGGTTGAGCATTCAGCTTGCTATCCAACTTGAAGCACTATCAACCTTAATCACAAAAGCGCTTACAGAACCGATTTTTTCCTGATAAATATCAATATTTCTCTTATCTCATCGGCCTTTTGACCGTGCAAGGCATGACTTTTCCGTTCGAGCAAATCAATGATATTCCCTGTCGTAACCCTTTTGCCATTTTCAAGTAGCTGGATAACTGTTTCACCAATTTCCTGGGCCATAATATGGTTTTGTATGATTCTCAATGCGTTGCCCTTTATATGGTTATTAGTAATACCGTTACACATCAGACATGATGTTAATAGCAAAACAAAAAATACAATTCTTTGCCCAACTTACTTGTATGTTGCACGGATAACCCTGAAATGACAAAACCCCGTTAGAACGAGGTTTTTATTCATGGTGTAACCATAGAGGATCAAACCCTCGTCTCCTGCAAGTTCAAAAGTCGCCCGCTCAATTCGATGAGGTAGTAGCTGACTGGCGGCCCTTGTTGGACTTAAACCAGTGCCCGGCCATAATGAATCTTGCCGCCTTAACTGGAAGGTCAGAGCCAAATGTTACTTTCGCAACACCTGTTCATTTGATTTACTGGAAGTATATGGCGCATAGTTATCAGGTGTGATCATTGATGATTTACAAAAAATACACTTTGCACCAAAGGGATTTTTCTCAGTCACATCAAAATGGGAAGTTCTGTACTGTGACCCATGACAACAAGGGCACTTAAAATAAATATGGTCGGTCATGATGTTAGCCTTTATTTGCTACAACACTCACTACCGCAGTGATATCCAAAAAATCTATTTAACTAATAATTTCTCTTGGTTTTCAGCATCAGGTTACAACTCACTATTAAAAGCAATAAAAAATAAATATTTCTTATCAGTTCACATGAGGAATCTAAAATAATATAATTTTCTTTATATTATAGCACCAGCGATTTTTGGGATGTTGTTAGCTTTTACGAATGCACTTAAGCGTGCAAGAAAAACTACAGAGGTAAAACAACAAATGACATTTATAAAATAATCATTTCAACTGTTCTACCCAATAATTAGACTCAGACATCTGTTCAGCTTTATGTTGACAGATGTTGAGTTTCTGAAAAACCAATATATCTACTCAGGCATTCACCGTCTTCGCTATCGTATATTGGTTTACATCAGGAAAAATATCAGGCAGCTACAACGTTTTCAGCTGACGGCCCTTTTGCACCAGCAGTAATGCTGAACTCAACTTTTTGGCCTTCATTCAGCGTTTTAAAGCCACCACTCTGAATAGCAGAGAAGTGTACAAACACATCTTTACTACCATTGTCAGGGGTAATAAAACCAAAACCTTTAGACTCGTTAAACCATTTTACTAAACCAGTCATTTTATTAGACACAGGTAATTCCTTAAATTCTATGTAGCCTTACGGCGAAAAGGGCTTCGCACACAATCTAATTAGTAACGATAAGAAGGCTCAAAAGAAAGGATTATCTGTGGATAACGCTTGAGATGAGAACTGCTTTACTAAACCGCTTTAATGGGTCTGTGTACCTAACCAACCCCTCATTAATCACACACCCCACAAACAATAGCAAGTTATTTTTTCATTTAATTTTTCGCAAAATCTTAGAAATGGAAACTGAGACAGCATAATCAATGAGTTCTGTTCACCAGCAATAACATACAGCCGGTCGTCCCCTGGATAACGAAAAATAAAATAAAATATATTTATCAGTCACTTAAAGGAAATCCCGTTTCAATCCGTAAAAATCCAGCAACGAATTTTCGTGCTATTTTTCGCAGCTGAGGAAATTAATAGCAACAAAGAAAATCATTTCATCCAACCAGTAAACTCTGAAACAACCATAACATTTACAAAACTATGCTCCTTTTGTTTCATATCAGTGTATTATCAGAGAAGGAAAATTAAAAAATTTGAAGGAGAAAAAATGCAACGACAGGCAATGATTTCATCAAAAATAAAATTTATTGGTTACTACCCATTAGAAAAGATTCTGGAGATAGGGTTCGTAAATTCTTCAACTTTCCAGTATGTGGGCGTTCCAGAAAGCATCTATAACTCTTTTCTCACGGTGCAATCTAAAGGCCGTTTCTTTGACGGTGTCATTAAAGGTAAATTCTTGTGTCGTAAAACAGGGTGATTCAAGAAATTTACGCTGTAGATAGCGTAAAACGCCGTTCTGGTGTTTTCTGTTTTTTGTTACCACCGGGCCAGGAAATTGATATCCAAAAAACCACTATTCCCGTCAATTTCGTTACCCTTCGTTAAGCATGCTCCCTGCAGCGTTCACAGGTTTCAAACACTGGGACGCCATGCTCTTTCGTGGCTTTGCAGTCAAGTACCTCCTCTTTACCACCACAGCGGCAGCGTGCGCTAATTGTTCCCTGAACCGATTGCTATACCGACACTCACAGTCAAGAATGGGTAAAGCGGGTCATTTAAATGGCCTTTTTTTCCCGATCATCCTAAAAATTGTTGTAAAATTCGCGGCCTTAGTGATAGCTGCTTCTTTTTGGCTATCTGTTTTGGCGGGAAGTTTTGGAGAGATTTTGGAGAAGAGAAAAAGTTGATTATTTTCAATACTCTGAAAACATCGCGCCTTCTGAACAAGAAGGTGAAACGCGAATGATCGGTCGGCTGCTCAGAGGCGGTTTTATGACCGCCATCTACGCGTATCTGTATATTCCAATCATTATTTTGATTGTGAACTCCTTTAACAGCTCGCGCTTTGGCATCAACTGGCAGGGTTTTACCACCAAATGGTACGGCCTGCTGATGAACAACGACAGCCTGCTACAGGCAGCGCAACACTCGCTGACGATGGCGGTGCTATCCGCCACGTTTGCCACGCTGATCGGCTCACTCACAGCGGTTGCACTGTACCGCTACCGTTTTCGCGGTAAACCGTTTGTCAGCGGCATGCTGTTCGTGGTGATGATGTCGCCGGATATCGTAATGGCGATTTCTTTGCTGGTGCTGTTTATGCTGATCGGCATTCAACTGGGTTTCTGGTCACTGCTGTTCTCGCATATCACTTTTTGTCTACCTTTTGTGGTGGTGACGGTTTACTCACGTCTGAAAGGTTTTGATGTACGAATGCTTGAAGCCGCCAAAGATCTCGGCGCCAGTGAAGTGACTATTCTGCGCAAGATTATACTGCCTCTGGCAATGCCTGCAGTGGCTGCCGGCTGGTTGCTGAGCTTTACGTTGTCGATGGATGATGTCGTCGTGTCGTCCTTCGTTACCGGGCCTGGTTATGAAATTTTGCCGTTAAAAATCTACTCAATGGTAAAAGTCGGCGTATCACCAGAGGTGAACGCGCTGGCGACCATTTTGTTGGTTCTGTCGCTGGTTATGGTGATTGCCAGCCAGCTTATTGCACGTGATAAAACCAAGGGCCGCTAAGGCCCTTAATTCAGGGGACGTTAAATGATGAAAAAATGGTCACGCCACCTGCTCGCGGCGGGTGCTCTGGCACTGGGCATGAGCGCCGCTCACGCTAATGACAACAACACGCTCTATTTCTATAACTGGACCGAGTATGTCCCGCCTGGACTGCTGGAGCAGTTCACCAAAGAGACCGGCATTAAGGTTATCTATTCGACCTACGAGTCGAACGAAACCATGTACGCCAAGCTCAAAACCTATAAAGACGGCGCATACGATCTGGTGGTTCCGTCCACCTATTACGTCGATAAAATGCGCAAAGAAGGCATGATCCAGAAGATCGACAAGTCGACGTTGACCAACTTCCACAACCTCGATCCGGAAATGCTCAACAAGCCATTCGACCCCAACAATGACTACTCTATCCCGTATATCTGGGGTGCGACGGCCATTGGCATCAATAGCGATGCCATCGACCCGAAAACAGTAACCAGCTGGGCCGATCTGTGGAAACCGGAGTACAAAGGTAGCCTGCTGTTAACGGATGATGCGCGTGAAGTGTTCCAGATGGCGCTGCGCAAGCTGGGATACTCCGGCAATACCACCGATCCTAAAGAGATTGAAGCCGCTTATAACGAGTTGAAGAAGCTGATGCCTAACGTCGCGGCATTTAACTCTGACAACCCGGCCAACCCGTATATGGAAGGCGAAGTCAATCTGGGGATGGTGTGGAACGGCTCCGCGTATGTGGCGCGTCAGGCAGGTACACCGCTGGAAGTGGTATGGCCGAAAGAAGGTGGGATTTTCTGGATGGACAGCCTGTCTATTCCAGCAAACGCAAAAAATAAAGAAGGTGCGCTGAAGCTGATTAACTTCCTGCTGCGCCCGGACGTGGCGAAAGAAGTCGCGGAAACCATCGGTTATCCGACGCCAAACCTGGCAGCACGTAAGCTGTTAAGCCCTGAAGTCGCGAACGATAAAACCCTCTACCCTGATGCAGAAACCATCAACAAAGGGGAATGGCAGAATGATGTCGGTTCCGCCAGCGCTATCTATGAAGAGTATTATCAGAAGCTGAAAGCAGGACGCTAATTCAGCGTTGTAAGAAATGCCCGATAGCGCTGCGCGTATCGGGCAAAAAAATCACAGTCCTTTCAATAATTTCTCAACAAACTCAGGCACCACCTGGCTTGCCGGACCGTAATACTTCTCTTCAAACTCGCTTCCTACCTGGCTCGGTTCGAGATTTAGCTCTACCGTATGTGCCCCATGTAGTCGAGCTTCATGCACAAACCCCGCTGCCGGGTATACATGGCCCGATGTACCAATCGCAATGAACACATCGGCCATTGCCAGTGCCATATAAATTTCATCCATGCCCAGCGGCATTTCACCAAACCACACCACGTGCGGGCGCAGCGGCGCCGGAAACTGGCAACAATGGCATTTATCTTCCGCAGTCACATCGCCAGTCCACTCCAGAATCTGCCCGCTTTGCGAACAGCGAACCTTGAGCAGTTCGCCGTGCATATGGATTACGTTCTGGCTGCCCGCACGTTCATGCAGATTATCAATGTTCTGCGTCACCAGTAAAAAACGGTCGCCCAGCTCGGCTTCAAGTTTTGCCAGCGCGATATGCGCCGCGTTAGGCTGGATTTCTGACTGCTGCAACTGATGACGACGGGCGTTATAAAACGACTGGACCAGTTGCGGATTACGACTAAATCCTTCCGGAGTCGCAACGTCCTCTACCCGATGTTCTTCCCAGAGACCATCCGCCGCGCGAAAGGTTCGAATTCCTGACTCAGCGGAGATTCCCGCTCCCGTCAGTACCAGCACTCTTGGTTTTTCCATCAATTCAGGCACCACTCTGTCTCTGAAAAAGATTCGTTGACGCAGGCGATCGCGCATATGGCGTTTATTTTTACGAAAGCGGCTTAACCGATGACCCCGGCGCGACAGCATAACAACCTCTTTGTATTAATCGGTAAGATGTAGGAAAGCGGCTCCGCGCATCCCGCCCGCATCACCGTGTCGCGCCTGCTCAATACGCGGCACCCGGGCAACCGGCAGCAGATGACGTGGCAGTCGGTCCGCCAGTTGCGTCGTAATAGCGGTAAAATTCGACAAGCCTCCGCCAATCACCACCAAATCAGGATCGACGATAGTCAGGATATTCCCAAGGCACACCGCCAGCAAATCCAGATAGCGTTCAACATGGGCACGTGCTTGTTCATCACCCTGCTCCCACAGGGCGATAATTTCCCGGGCATCCAGCGATTGATGGTAGTAATGCTGATACAACCACGCAAATCCACCGCCGGAAAGATAGCTTTCGATGCATCCCAGTTGACCACACCCGCAGCGGCGCAATGGGAAATCAAAGCCCATCAACGTCAGCGCATCGACTGGCAAACGGATATGACCAAACTCGCCGGTGATATAACTGCGCCCGGTGATGGATTTCCCGTTAAGCACCAGACCGCCGCCAACACCGGTGCCGAGGATCAACCCCATCACGAGCGGATATTGGGTGAACTCGTCATCCCAGGCTTCGGAAAGAGCAAAACAGTTAGCATCGTTATCCAGACGCACATCGCGGTCAAGGCGAGCGCTGAGATCGGCGCGGAGCGGCTTACCACTGGCAGCAGGAACGTTGGCCGCATACAGCGTGCCGTCTTCCGTTTCTGGCATACCAGGAATGCCGATGCCTACCGAACCTTTAACGCCGAACCGCTGGTCCGCTTCCGTCACCAGATTGCAGACCGCATCAAGGAAAGCGTCATAGCTGTCGCGAGGCGTAGGGACGCGTGTTTCCCATTGCAAACGACGTTGCTTATCAAACACGCCCAGCGCAATTTTGGTCCCGCCGATGTCAAATCCGTAATACATCACCGCTCCTTGATACACGTCATCCTTCAAGATGCCTTGGGGTTGGCTGCGCACTCACCCTCCAGTCACATCGTTATCTATGCTCATGGAGATTTCGGTTTGCCGCCTTACCGCCGCATGAATGCTTTCGTGTATATATTGTTATTGGCCGCTAAGTACTCTCGCAGGATCAATATTGCTGGCGCGACGCGCCGGATACCAACTTGCCAAAAGACTCAGCACGAGTGCTGTCACCAGCACGTAAATCACATCCAGCCAGTGTAATTCCGATGGCAGGAAGTCAATGAAATAGATATCGCCGGACAGGAACTGATGGCCGATAAGCGCCTCAATACCGTTAATGATCGGCGTCAGTTGCAGCGAGACAACCACCCCAATGACGACGCCTATCAGGCTACCGAACAGACCCGCCAGCAGGCCGTACCAGACAAAAATGGCACGGATAAGGCCATCTTTAGCCCCCAGGGTTCTTAATACCGCAATATCGCCGCTCTTGTCTTTTACCGCCATCACTAACGTGGAAACGATATTAAAACAGGCCACGCCAATCACCAGCACCATCGCCAGATACATAATGGCGCGGATCATCTGGATATCGCGATACATATAGCCGTATGTACCGATCCAGCTCTTAATGTACACATAGTTATTGGTGACTTCACCCGCGTCTCGCACCAGCTTATTGGCGTTAAACACGTCGTTCACTTTCAGCGCGATCCCGGAAACGCTGGATCCCATATCCAGGTATTGCTGCGCATCTTCCATTGGGATCATGGCAAAGCTGTGATCGAGCTGACCGCTCAGTTGCAGGATCCCCGTGACGTGCAAACGCACGCGTTTAGGCTGCTGTAACTTATGATCCGCACTGGCGTTAGGGATCATAATCGATACCCAGTCGCCCTGCTTCACCTTCAGCGCATCGGCAATTCCCTTACCAATAATGATTTGTTGCTCACCCGCTTTGAAATTATCCCATGCGTGGTTTTGCACAAACGAGGGTAGCGCGCTTAAACGCTGCTCCTGCTGCGGATCAACGCCCTTCACCTGCACTGCGCGTAGGTTCGCCCCACTCTCCACCAGCCCGGTAAAGTTAATATAAGGCGCCGCAGCAGCAATGCCTGGTACCTTCTGTACCTTGTCGAGCGCTTCCTGCCAGTTGTTCCACGGCTGATTCACGGCTTCAATCTCACCGTGCGGCACCACGGCCAGAATACGGTTGTTCAGCTCACGCTCAAATCCGTTCATGGCGCTTAAGCCGACGATCAACACCGCGACGCCCAACGCAATGCCAACGGTGGAAATCACGGAAATCAGCGAGACCATGCCGCCGCGCCGCCGACCACGGCTAAAACGCAAACCAATCAATAACGATAAAGGCGAAGCCATTACTCAGCTCCCATCAGGCTCAGTTCAGCCGTCAGGCGACCATCGCGCATTTCAAGCTGGCGGCTCATGCGCTTCGCCAGTTGCAGATCGTGTGTCACCACCAAAAATGCCGTGCCCTGAGAGCGGTTCAGCTCACCCAGAAGCTCGAAAATGCTGTCCGCGTTACGCGCATCAAGGTTACCCGTTGGCTCATCCGCCAGTACCAGACGCGGGTTATTCACCAGCGCACGAGCGATGGCCACGCGCTGGCGTTCACCGCCTGAAAGTTCAGACGGACGATGGCTGGCACGATGGTCCAGCCCTACTGCTTTCAGCATATCCCGTGCGCGCTCGGTGATTTCAGCCGGTTTTTTCTTGCCGATCAGCAACGGCATCGCCACGTTTTCCAGCGCGGTAAAGTCCGGCAGCAGATGGTGGAACTGATAAATGAAGCCCAGCTTCTGATTGCGCAGTTCCGCTTTCGCCGCCGACGAGAGTTTGCTCATCGGCTGACCGCTAAAAATGACATCGCCGGAAGTTGGCGTATCCAGCCCGCCTAACAGATGCAGCAACGTACTCTTACCGGAACCGGAGCTGCCGACAATCGCCATCATCTCACCTTCACCGACGCAAAAACTGACATCGTGCAGTACATCGGTCTGCACTGTGCCTTCCTGATAGCGTTTGCACAGGTTGTCGCATTGCAACAGGATCTTATTCATAACGTAAAGCCTCAGCGGGTTGAGTGGCGGCAGCGCGCCAGGAAGGATAAAGCGTAGACAGCAGCGCGATGGCCATCGCCACCAGCGCAATGACGATAACCTGCAGCGGCTCAATGGCGACCGGCAGCGCAGCCCCATCCAGAAGCACGCCGATAATTGGCATCAGGTTGTTCAGTTGACTGGCGAGTAATGCGCCCAGCACCGCGCCCAGCAGCGCGCCGATAATCCCGGCACTGGCCCCCTGCACCATAAACACCATCATTATCTGCCGCGGCGTCAGCCCCTGCGTTTGTAGAATCGCCACTTCCCCTTGCTTCTCCATTACCATCAGACCCAGCGAGGTAATAATATTAAATGCCGCCACCGCCACGATCAGGCTAAGCAGCAGCCCCATCATGTTTTTCTCCATACGCACGGCCTGGAACAATTCCCCTTTGCGCTCGCGCCAGTCCTGCCATTTGGTACCTTGCGGCAGCGTTTGCTGGCTCAGCGTATCAACCTTTAACGGTTCGTTGAGCCACAGACGCCAGCCGGTAATATTGCCCACCGGGTAACGCATCAAACGTGACGCATCCTGGATGTTGGTCAGCATCTGGTAGCCGTCGACTTCGCTGTTGGCGGCGAAGGTGCCAATTACCGTAAACAGACGCTGGCTCGGCAGACGTCCCATCGGGGTAAACTGGCTGGCTGAGGACACCATCACGCGAATTTGATCGCCACGATTAACACCCAGTTGCCCGGCAAGCTGCTCTCCGAGGATGACATTATACTTACCCGGCTGCAGATCTGTTTGCTTCACATTGACCAGATATGGCGTTAATGGATCTTTTTGCGCCGGGTCGATACCCAGCATCACGCCGACTGCCACGCTACGCGCACTTTGCAGTACCACATCCCCCGTGGTTATCGGTGCAACGCGGTTGACGCCGTTCAACACCACCGCTTTTTCCGGTAGCTGTTGCGGGTTTAGAGAACCCTGTTCAGACGAGAGGACGGCCTGAGGCATCAGGCCAAGAATATTGTTTTGCAGCTCGCGCTCGAAACCGTTCATCACCGACAACACCGTAACCAGCGCCATTACCCCGAGAGTAATGCCAATGGTGGAGAGCCAGGAAACGAAGCGACCGAAGCGATCTGCTGCACGCCCACGCATATAACGCAGGCCGATGAATAGAGCGACAGGTTGGTACATGAAATCCGTCTGGTTGCTGTTAGCAAAGTCACGAGTATATAAGCGAAAGCGGAATGGGTAAATGACTGAACCGTAAGTGTTCGTCAGCACTATTCTTAAAAGTATAAATAAATCAAACCGCTAAAGTTGTCCCTCTCCCCTACAACCCTGATCCCTGACCTTTATCCTAAAAAAACAAAATGCAGACAGTTACGCATTACAGCGCACAGCGGGTTGCGCAGGATGGCAGGCTATTGCAATCAATATGGATGCGCCGTCTCAATGAATAAAAAAGAACTATGGATTAATCAAATCAAGGGGTTATGCATTTGCCTGGTGGTGATTTACCACTCGGTGATCACATTTTACCCGCACCTCACCACTTTTCAGCATCCACTGTCAGAGGTGCTGAGCAAATGCTGGATTTACCTCAATTTGTACCTGGCACCGTTTCGCATGCCGGTGTTTTTCTTTATTTCGGGGTATCTGATCCGCCGCTACATCGATAACGTCCCGTGGACAACCTGCGTGGATAAACGGATCTGGAGTATCGCCTGGGTGCTGGTGCTTTGGGGAGTGGTGCAATGGCTGGCGTTGGTGGCGCTCAATAACTGGCTCGCCCCGCAGCGCGATCTGACCCATGCCGCCAACGCCGCTTATGCGGATTCGATTGCGGGTTTTACCCACGGGATGCTGACCGCCAGTACCAGCCTGTGGTATCTGTACGCACTGATTGTCTATTTTGTTCTGTGTAAAATTTTCAGCCGTTGGGCGATGCCGCTGTTAGCGTTATTTGTGGCGCTGAGCGTGGCGATCAATTTTTTCCCGACCCCGTGGTGGGGAATGAACAGCGTGATTCGCAATTTGCCCTGGTATAGCCTCGGCGCATGGTTTGGCGCAATGTTGATGGCGTGGATCAAGGAGGTGCCCCTGCGCCGCCATGCGGTCATTGTTTTGGGTTGCACAATCGTCGCCATCATCGCGTGGCTGGCAAATGTCTCGCTATTGCTTTCTCTCCTTTCCATTGTGCTGATCATGAAGCTGTTTTATCAGTTCGAGCTCCACTTTGGCATGCGCGCGTCCAGTCCGTTAAGCGTGATTGGCGCCAATACCATCGCCATCTACACCACTCACCGTATTCTGGTTGAGCTGTTCAGCTTAACGCTTATCCCCAAAATCAATCATGCCACCTGGCCTGCATACGCGGAGCTGGCCCTGCTACTGGTGTATCCGTTCGCCTGTCTGCTGCTGTGCACCCTGTTTGGCCTGCTGGTGCGTAAGATTTCACAAAAAACCGTGGCCGATCTGCTCTTTTCCCCGCCCTCTTTATCGCTCGCCTCGCGCTAACCCCTACGCGCTTTTTGCCCCCATTCGGGGGCGAATCAATTTGCTTATGAGAAACGATCACGGATAATAAAGAACATTGCTTATCAGATGTATATCTAAACGAGATCCTGACAACCGAATGCCTGAACAACATCGTTACACGCTCCCAACTGGCGCTTCCGATCAGCGCCAGTTGGGTGAGCTTACGGGTGCCGCCTGCGCAACGCTGGTCGCCGAAATCGCCGAACGTCACGCGGGTCCAGTGGTGCTGATCGCGCCGGACATGCAAAATGCTTTGCGTCTGCATGATGAAATTCGTCAGTTTACTGACCAGATGGTGATGAACCTGCCCGACTGGGAAACGCTTCCCTATGACAGCTTTTCTCCCCATCAGGAGATTATCTCCTCACGGCTCTCCACGCTGTATCAACTGCCCGCCATGCAGCGCGGCGTGCTGATCGTTCCGGTAAATACGCTGATGCAGCGTGTCTGTCCGCACAGCTATCTGCACGGTCATGCGCTGGTCATGAAAAAAGGCCAGCGGCTTTCGCGCGACGCCCTGCGCGAACAACTGGACAGTGCTGGCTATCGCCATGTTGATCAGGTCATGGAACACGGCGAATACGCCACGCGTGGCGCATTGTTAGATCTGTTCCCGATGGGCAGCGAATTGCCTTATCGTCTGGATTTCTTTGATGACGAAATCGACAGCCTGCGTCTGTTTGATACTGACACTCAGCGCACGCTGGAAGAAGTCGATGCCATTAATTTGCTACCCGCGCACGAATTCCCGACTGACAAAACGGCCATCGAGCTGTTCCGTAGTCAGTGGCGTGATACGTTTGAGGTAAAACGCGACGCCGAGCATATTTATCAACAGGTCAGCAAAGGCACATTACCTACGGGGATTGAATACTGGCAACCGCTGTTTTTCAGCGAGCCGCTGCCGCCGCTGTTCAGTTACTTCCCCGCCAATACGTTGTTGGTAAATACCGGCGATATCGAGACCAGCGCTGCACGCTTCCAGGCCGATACCCTGTCACGCTTTGAGAATCGCGGCGTTGATCCGATGCGCCCGCTTCTGCCACCGGAATCGCTGTGGCTGCGGGTTGATGAGCTGTTTTCTGAACTTAAACGCTGGCCGCGTGTTCAGCTGAAAACCGAGAGTCTGCCGAAGAAAGCGGCGAATACCAACCTCGGGTTCCAGAAGCTGCCAGATATCGCCGTTCAGGCACAGCAAAAAGCGCCGTTAGATGCATTACGTAAATTCCTTGAAGGCTTTACCGGTCCGGTAATTTTCTCGGTGGAAAGTGAAGGACGCCGGGAAGCGCTAGGCGAACTGCTCGCCCGCATCAAAGTCGCGCCGAAGCGGATATTGCGACTCGACGAAGCCGTAGACAACGGTCGTTATCTGATGATTGGCTCAGCCGAGCACGGCTTCATCGATAGCAAACGCAATCTGGCGTTGATTTGTGAAAGCGATCTGCTCGGTGAACGTGTGGCGCGTCGCCGCCAGGATTCTCGTCGCACCATCAACCCGGACACGTTAATTCGTAACCTCGCGGAGCTGCATCCCGGTCAGCCAGTTGTGCATCTGGAGCACGGCGTGGGTCGCTATGCCGGTATGACCACGCTGGAAGCGGGCGGCATCACCGGTGAATACCTGATGCTCACCTATGCCAACGACGCCAAACTGTATGTGCCGGTGTCGTCGCTGCATCTGATCAGCCGCTACGCCGGCGGCGCGGAAGAGAATGCGCCGCTGCATAAACTGGGCGGCGATGCCTGGTCACGCGCCCGACAGAAAGCCGCTGAGAAAGTCCGCGATGTCGCGGCTGAGCTGCTGGATATTTATGCCCAGCGCGCAGCGAAAGAAGGCTTTGCCTTTAAGCATGACCGTGAACAGTACCAGTTGTTTTGCGACAGCTTCCCGTTTGAAACCACGCCGGACCAGGCGCAGGCGATCAACGCGGTACTCAGCGATATGTGTCAACCGCTGGCCATGGACCGCCTGGTGTGTGGCGATGTCGGCTTTGGTAAAACCGAAGTCGCAATGCGTGCCGCCTTCCTCGCCGTAGAGAATCACAAGCAGGTTGCCGTGTTGGTACCGACCACTCTGCTCGCTCAGCAGCACTTCGACAACTTCCGCGACCGCTTTGCCAACTGGCCGGTACGCATTGAGATGCTGTCCCGTTTCCGTAGCGCCAAAGAGCAAGCGCAGATTCTGGAGCAGGTTGCCGAAGGTAAAATCGATATTCTCATCGGCACTCACAAACTGCTGCAAGCGGATGTGAAGCTAAAAGATCTGGGGCTGCTAATTGTCGATGAAGAGCACCGTTTCGGCGTTCGCCACAAAGAGCGTATCAAGGCAATGCGCGCGGATGTAGATATTCTGACTCTGACGGCAACGCCAATTCCACGCACGCTCAACATGGCGATGAGCGGCATGCGCGATCTGTCGATCATCGCCACACCGCCCGCTCGTCGTCTGGCGGTCAAAACCTTCGTGCGCGAATATGACAACCTGGTGGTACGCGAGGCTATCCTGCGTGAAGTTATGCGCGGAGGACAAGTTTATTATCTCTTTAACGACGTCGAAAATATCCAGAAAACCGCTGACAGATTAGCGGAACTGGTGCCGGAAGCGCGCATTGGTATCGGCCACGGGCAAATGCGCGAGCGCGAACTGGAACGCGTGATGAACGATTTCCACCATCAGCGTTTTAACGTGCTGGTGTGTACCACCATTATCGAAACCGGGATCGACATTCCCACTGCCAACACTATCATCATTGAACGAGCTGACCACTTCGGTTTAGCGCAATTGCATCAGCTACGGGGTCGTGTGGGACGCTCACACCATCAGGCATACGCCTGGCTGCTAACGCCGCATCCAAAAGCGATGACCACCGACGCACAAAAACGCCTGGAAGCCATCGCCTCGCTGGAAGATTTAGGTGCAGGTTTTGCGCTGGCAACCCACGACCTCGAAATTCGTGGCGCTGGGGAACTGCTGGGCGAAGATCAAAGTGGCTCCATGGAAAGCATCGGCTTCTCACTGTATATGGAGCTGCTGGAAAACGCTGTCGATGCGCTCAAAGAAGGGCGTGAACCGTCGCTGGAAGATCTCACCAGCCAGCAAACCGAAGTCGAACTGCGCATGCCATCGCTTCTGCCGGATAACTATATCCCGGATGTCAACACGCGACTGTCGTTCTACAAGCGCATTGCCAGTGCGAAAGGCGAAACCGAGCTGGAAGAAATTAAGGTCGAGCTGATAGACCGTTTTGGCCTGCTGCCCGACCCGGCCCGGACGTTGCTGGATATTGCCCGTTTACGCCAGCAGGCGCAGAAACTGGGGATCAGAAAGCTCGAAGGCAATGAAAAAGGCGGTACTATTGAGTTTGCCGAGAAAAACCACGTTAACCCGGTCTGGCTAATTGGTTTACTGCAAAAACAACCGCAACACTTCCGTCTGGATGGTCCAACACGCCTGAAATTCATGCAGGAGTTGGGCGAGCGTAAAGCACGGATCGACTGGGTTCGCCAGTTTATGCGCCAGCTTGAAGAAAACGCCGTAGCCTAGCGTCAAGCCGGGTGAGCCCTCCGCTCACCCGGCCTGATGAATTTACAAACTCTTTGCACTTCCCTGCACTTCCCGACACTGCAAACCGCCATAATTCTTGTTTACTTTTACATAATAAAAACCACGTAAAAACAATGGATTTATGGTGATGTTAAACAATAAACGACTCTCTCGCTGGTTAGCATTTTTTACGCTTGCCGCGACCTTCGCGTTAGCACTTCCGGCCCAAGCAAATACCTGGCCGCTGCCGCCACCGGGAAGCCGCGTGGTGGGTCAGAATGCCGTTCACGTTGTCGAAGACAATGGCGGTTCTCTGGAAGCGATTGCGAAAAAATACAATGTCGGCTTTCTGGCGCTGCTACAGGCCAACCCCGGCGTTGACCCTTACGTACCACGACCTGGCAGCGTGCTGACTATTCCGTTGCAAACCCTGCTGCCGGATGCGCCACGCGAAGGCATTGTTATCAACCTCGCCGAACTGCGTCTTTATTATTACCAGCCGGGGACAAATTCGGTGACCGTGTATCCTATTGGTATTGGCCAGTTAGGCGGTGACACGCTGACGCCCACAATGGTAACCACCATCTCTGATAAACGTGCCAACCCGACCTGGACGCCTACGGCAAATATCCGCGCGCGATACAAAGCGAACGGGATCGACCTTCCTGCCGTGGTGCCTGCCGGGCCGGATAACCCGATGGGCCATCATGCCATTCGCTTAGCGGCATACGGCGGCGTGTATCTGCTGCACGGAACTAATGCTGACTTTGGCATCGGAATGCGCGTCAGTTCCGGCTGTATTCGTCTACGCGACGGTGATATCGAAACTCTGTTCCGTCAGGTGAAGCCAGGAACCAAGGTCAATATTATCAATACGCCAATCAAAGCATCTGTTGAACCTAACGGCGTGCGCCTGGTTGAAGTACACCAGCCGTTGTCCGAAAAAATCAATGACGACCCGCAATTGCTGCCGATCGTGCTGAACGCATCCATGCAGACGTTTAAGAATGCGGCGCAAACGGACTCTGCCGTCATGGAACATGCGATGGAGATTCGCTCAGGCATGCCGGTCGATGTCACCCGTCATCACGACGTTGCTCAACAACCGCTGTAAACTCAGCGCATAAAAAACCCCCGCTGGATTTTATTCCGCGGGGGTTTTTTATTTAACTCGCAGTGGCATTGCGATGGGTTAAATCTTATTTGTAGATAACTGCAGTCCCGTGGAGGGTGTTAGGACCGGTAACAGAAGTAATACGGAAAGACTTCGCCCCCATCTCATCCGCTTTCTGCGCCAGTTGATCTTCCAGAGAACCTAAGTTAGTCCCCGCATTCGCAGAAATAGTACCGACTTTCTGTTGGCCCGCAGGTGTAGCCTGAACTTCAACGGCAGCAAAGCTTGCAAATGAGAGTGAGCTAAGAACAGCAGCAACAAACAGAGTTTTTACGTTTTTCATGATAGTGACCTTTTGCAGATGAATGTGTGTCGCAAAGATTAACTTAACGATCGATAGGTAAATCATAGATGTGATCCAGGTCACACGTCAACATTTTTTTGTAATGATCGTTATATAAAATACAAAGACCTTATTTTTCATATCAATAGTGTTAAATTATTTTTATCGCTAATCCGCTGGAGTGTGCAGTCGAATATTTTTATAATGGTTATTCAATAAACCCAACAAAGGTACATCGGCGCCATGACAACTGAAATGACAGGTTGTGCTAAAAAAAGCCGTGGCCGACCAAAAGTGTTCGACAGGGAAGCCGCGCTTGATAAGGCCATGACACTCTTCTGGCAGCACGGGTATGAAGCGACATCGCTCGCCGATCTGGTAGAAGCAACCGGCGCAAAAGCGCCCACGCTGTATGCGGAGTTCACCAATAAAGAGGGGTTGTTTCGTGCCGTACTGGACCGCTACATCACTCGCTTCGCGGCGAAACATGAAGCCCAGTTATTTTGTGAAGAAAAAAGTCTTGAGTGCGCGCTGGAAGACTATTTCACCGCAATAGCGACCTGCTTTACCAGTAAAGACACCCCGGCGGGATGTTTCATGATTAACACATCTGCGACACTGGCGGCCTCTTCCCGGGATATTGCGCACACGGTGAAATCCCGCCATGCCATGCAGGAACAGACGCTTACCCAATTCCTTCACCAGCGCCAGCAACGAGGCGAAATTCCGGCCCATTGCGACGTGCAAAAACTGGCCGAATACCTGAACTGTATTTTACAGGGTATGTCGATCAGCGCCCGTGAAGGCGCAACGTTTGAAAAACTGATGCAGATCGCACACACGACTCTGCGACTGTGGCCTGAACTTATCAAAGTTTAACCCTTTCCCGCTATTTCCCCGCAGTACTGACACCACCGGGAGCTGATTAAGCCCCCGGTTAGATTTCCGCGGATTACCCCTACATTATTCAGTTTTTTCATCATCTTATCCGATCATTTTTTGTAAAATGTATTGATAACAACAATTATTATCAGCAATATTCGCATTTGTTTTAACACCTGTTTCACAATGTAACCATCGGTTTCTCTACCGCCATAACAAAAACAGATCGACTCTTTTTAAAAGGAATACAAATGCATAAGCGTCTCTGGGTGCTCAATCCTCTCTTGTTGTCTTTAACTCTCCCAGCCATCGCGGCTGAGGAAGATAACCTCATCGTCAGTGCCAACCGTAGTCAACGCACCGTGGCAGAAATGGCGCAAACGACCTGGGTTATTGAAGGAAGCGAGATTGAACAGCAGGTTCAGGGGGGGAAAGAGTTCAAAGATGTTCTTGCTCAGTTAATCCCAGGAATCGATGTCAGCAGCCAGGGGCGCACAAACTACGGCATGAATATGCGCGGTCGTGCCATCGTAGTACTGATAGACGGTGTCCGTCTGAACTCCTCGCGTACTGACAGTCGTCAACTTGATTCTATTGATCCGTTTAACATCGCACACATTGAAGTCATCTCAGGTGCAACCTCACTGTATGGCGGCGGCAGTACCGGTGGGTTAATCAACATTGTCACCAAAAAAGGCCAGCCGGAGCGTGAAGTAGAACTCGAACTGGGGAGTAAAAGTGGCTTCAATAACAGTAACGATCATGATGAACGCGTTGCCGCGGCGGTGAGCGGAGGAACCGATCGCGCTTCCGGGCGCATGTCCGTCGCGTATCAACGGTTTGGCGGCTGGTATGACGGCAATCACGATGCCCTGCTGCTGGATAACACCCAAACCGGTCTGCAGCACTCCGATCGTCTGGATGTGATGGGCAACGGAACGATTGAGCTTGACGACAACCGTCAGTTACAACTGGTTACGCAGTATTATAAGAGCCAGGGGGATGACGATTACGGACTGGATCTTGGCGAGAACATGTCCGCCGTGACGGGAAACGGTAAGGCTTATACCAGCAGCGGACTGAATTCCGATCGTATTCCCGGCACCGAGCGTCATCTGATCAGCCTGCAGTATTCAGACGCGGATTTCTTCGGCCAGAACCTGGTCAGCCAAATCTATTACCGTGACGAATCGCTGAAATTCTACCCCTTCCCTACGCTGAGCAAAGGTAAGGTCACCAGTTTCTCCGCATCGCAGCAGGACACAGACCAGTTTGGTGCCAAAATCACCCTCAACAGCCAGCTGATGGACAACTGGGAGCTGACGTGGGGTGTCGATGCCGATCACGAAACCTTTGATTCCAATCAGAAATTGTTCGATCTGGCCTGGTCCCTGCCCTCCGGCGGTATGGACAACCGAACCGCTTATACCACCGGGCGTTACCCCGGTTACAGCATCACCAACTTCGCGCCTTTCCTGCAGAACAGCTATGACATTAACGACATCTTTACCCTCAGCGGCGGTGTGCGCTATCAATGGACCGAAAACAGGGTGGATGATTTCGTGGGCTATGCTCAACAACAGGGAATTGCCACCGGTCTGGCAAACTCCGCCGATACCATTCCTGGCGGTAAAACCGATTACGATAATTTCCTGTTTAACGCCGGTATTCTCGCCCACCTGACCGACCGTCAGCAGACATGGTTTAACTTCTCTCAGGGCGTGGAGCTTCCGGACCCGGGGAAATATTACGGTAACGGCACCTATTCCCTGGTTGGCGATCATTACCAGCTCCAGCGCAGCGTCAACGTGGCGGATTCACGCCTGGAGGGGATTAAAGTTAACTCCTACGAACTGGGATGGCGCTACACTGGCGACAGTCTGCGCACGCAGTTGGCCGCTTACTACTCTACTTCGGATAAATCGATCGTTATCAACCGCAGCTATATGACCATTAACGTCCAGCCCGACGATCGCCGTATTTATGGCCTTGAAGGTGCGGTGGATTATTTCATTGCGGATACGGACTGGAGTCTGGGCGGCAACTTCAACGTCATTAAATCGGAAGTGAAGCAAAACGGTAAGTGGCAGAAATGGGATGTCACCCTGGCTTCCCCGTCCAAAGCCACCGCGTGGGTCGGCTGGGCACCTGAACCGTGGACATTGCGCGTACAGAGCCAGCAAACATTTGATCTGACGGACGCCAGCGGCAATAAGCTGGACGGCTATAACACGATGGACTTTATCGGCAGCTATCAGCTCCCGTTGGGTAAACTGACCTTTAGCGTAGAAAACCTGCTGAATGAAGAATACACCACGCTGTGGGGACAACGTGCGCCACTGCTGTACAGCCCAACCTACGGTAGCCCGTCACTGTATGAATACAAAGGCCGGGGCCGCACGTTTGGTCTGAACTACGCCTTAACCTTCTGATAAAAAAAGCCCCCCAGCCTGAGCGAATGGGGGGCTAATGTTCAGGATAATGCTATTTTACGCTTTGTTATTCAGTACCAACTGTCCGTTGTTATCCAACGGAATTTGCGCGCCGGGGTCCTTATCCATACGGATTTTCCCCTGCTGATCGCCAATTTTGTACGTCACGTCGTAGCCCAGCATTTTTTCAGATTTGTCATACACCGTTTTACAACGCTGCTGCGTGGTAGTGTAAGTATCATTTTCCTGCATCGAACCCTGGATCTGGTTACCTGCATAGCCGCCGCCTAAAGCACCGGCCACGGTAGCAATATCTTTACCGCGTCCGCCGCCAAACTGATGGCCGATAACGCCACCAGCAACCGCACCCAGCACGGATCCCGCGATACGGTTTTCATCTTGTACCGGCTTACGGTGCGTGACCGTCACGTTCCGACATTCCTGGCGCGGTGTTTTTACCGACTCTTTAATCGGTGTTGCAGAGACAACTTGTGCATACTGTGGGCCACGCTCAAAAACGTTAAGACTGGCCACCGCTGCAACACCCAGCGCAGCAGCTACGCCAATCCCTATACCCGCCAACATAGATTTATTCACGGGACTTCCTCCTTTTTTGCTATTAGCAACAACTTTGCAACAGAAGGTAAGGAATGCCAATCAGATTACGGATGAAAATAGCACGAGGAGGAGCGAAGGCAGGATGATTCGGAGAACTCTGAAGGAAGGCGCCGGATAAGTACAAACATCCGACGCCATAAGCCGTATTAATGCAGTTTCAGACGCGGGCGGATCACCCGGTTAATGCTGCCAACCAGCATCATCAGACCGGTTTTAAAGTAACCGTGCAGAGCAATCTGGTGCATGCGGTACAGTGAGATGTACACAAAGCGCGCAATACGCCCTTCTACCATCATCGAACCACGGGTCAAGTTGCCCATCAGGCTACCCACGGTAGAGAAGTTAGAAAGTGAAACCAGAGAGCCGTGGTCTTTGTACTGATACGCTTTCAGCGGCTTGCCGTTCATCTGCGCCAAAATGTTGTTCATTGCGCAGCTTGCCATCTGGTGCGCAGCCTGAGCGCGCGGCGGCACAAAACCACCTTCCGGGCGAGCGCAGGAAGCGCAGTCGCCAATCGCGTACACGTCTGGATCGCGCGTGGTCCGCAGAGTCGGCTCAACCACCAGTTGGTTGATACGGTTGGTTTCCAGACCGCCAATGTCTTTCATAAAGTCTGGCGCTTTGATCCCCGCAGCCCACACCATCAGATCGGCTTCAATGTACTCGCCATCCTTGGTATGCAGTCCGCCTTCATCAGCGCTGGTTACCATCGTCTGGGTCAGTACGCGTACGCCCAGTTTGGTTAACTCATTATGCGCAGCACTGGAAATACGCGGCGGCAACGCAGGCAGAATACGCTCACCGGCTTCTACCAGCGTAACGTTCAGCGCTTCGTTGGTCAGCCCTTTGTAACCATAGCTGTGCAGCTGTTTTACCGCATTGTGCAGCTCGGCTGAGAGTTCAACCCCCGTCGCACCGCCGCCGACAATGGCGATATTTACTTTGCCATTAGCGCCCAGATTCGCGGAATACTTCAGGAACAGATTCAGCATCTCCTGGTGGAAACGACGCGCCTGATGCGGGTTATCCAGGAAAATGCAGTTTTCTTTGACGCCCGGCGTATTGAAATCGTTGGAGGTACTACCCAACGCCATCACCAGCGTGTCATACGGGACTTTGCGCTCAGGAACCAGCAGCTCGCCCTTCTCATCGCGCAGCTCGGCAAGAGTAATGGTTTTCGCTTCGCGATCGATATCCACCACCGAACCCAACTGAAACTGGAAACCGTGGTTACGGGCATGCGCCAGATAGCTCAGCGCATCCACGCCTTCGTCCAGGGAACCCGTCGCGACTTCATGCAGTAACGGTTTCCATAAATGGCTGTGGTTTCTGTCCACCAGCGTGATTTTGGCCTTTTTCTTGCGCCCCAGCTTTTTACCCAGCTGCGTCGCCATTTCCAGTCCGCCAGCACCGCCGCCGACAATCACGATTCTTTTTAATGGTGTAGTCAACGTGACCCCCTTAAATTTATTAACCAATTGTTAATTAAAAGTTATAGGCATAGCCTTTAATTAACAACAAGTTACGATAATGAAAATGTTCTTCGAGAGTGAGAATAACACGAACGGTGCATTGGTCATACCAAAATTGATGTGTATCAAGTTTTGATGCTGAAAAGATAGACAACACAAACTTTAAGAACAAAAAAACCAGCCCGAAGGCTGGTTTTTTACACGTTCATTGAGGATTAACCTAACGTCTTGAACGCTTTGATGCGCTGCAAATGCGGGGAGATATTCTTAAACTTGTGCGTCTGCTCTTCGTCCCAGACTATCTCGTAAAAATGATGCAGCTCTTCTGACGAACGCTGACTATTGAGCGCTTCATCATGACGTGACAGGATCACCAGGCAGCGATCGCGATTCTTTTCGCGGAAATTGGTCACGCATTTTGTCGCGATATCGGCATACTCTTCAGGCCTGTCGATTTTTCCCTCCATGTTCTCATACGGGAACAGGTTGGGATTAAACACTACCTGACGAATATCACACAGGAAACCAATCCGTTCAGCCCAATATCCCCCGAGCCCCACGCCACAAATCAGCGGACGGTCGTCCACATTAAGCTGCAGCATTTTGTCCACTTCTTTCAGTAGATGCTGCATGTCATGTTTAGGATGCCGCGTACTGTAGCTAATCAGCCTGACATCCGGGTCGATGAACTGCAGCTGCAACACCTTTTCGTGGTTGCCCGGGCTGTTAGAGTCAAAACCGTGTAAATAGATAATCATCGCATCCTCGCCAAACTTGCGTTAATGACCTGCTTTCTCTTCCTGCCAGCGCTCATGAAGCTGGTTGAGCTGGGCGCTTACCGTCTTCCAGCGTGCCGAGTCCATCAGTTCCTGACGTGAAAATGAACCTTTATGATACAAACGTGTAACACGTTCTGCATTGATCGGCGACAGATTATCTAACACACTGACCGCTCCCTTACGATTATTGCAGACCAGGATCATATCGCAACCCGCATCCAGCGATGCCTGACCACGCTCAGCATAGCTTCCCATAATCGCCGCCCCTTCCATCGACAAATCATCGGAGAAAATGACGCCATCGAAACCAAGCTCCTGACGCAGCACCGTTTTCAGCCAGTGTGGCGAACCGCTCGCCGGACGCGGGTCCACGTCACTGTAGATGACATGCGCAGGCATAATGGCATCGAGTTTGTTTTCCGTAATCAACGTCTGGAACACGGACATATCTTTTGCACGAATTTCGGCTTCTGAACGTGGATCGGTTGGGGTTTCTTTATGCGAATCCGCCGTCACAGCCCCATGCCCGGGGAAATGTTTACCGGTAGTTTTCATGCCAGCAGCATGCATACCGTCAATGAAGCGAGTCGCCATAGCCAGCGCTTTCCGCGGATCGGCATGGTAAGAGCGTTCGCCAATCGCCGCGCTGATATGCCCCACATCCAGCACCGGCGCAAAACTGATATCTATATCCATTGCGATCATTTCGCTGGCCATTAGCCATCCGGCGTCCTGAGCCAGATTGCCGCCTTCTTCCAGACCGTGCAGCGCAGCAAAGGATTGGGCCGCGGGCAGACGCGTAAATCCTTCGCGAAAACGCTGTACCCTGCCGCCTTCCTGATCTACCGCCACCACCAGATGATTGCGTGATGCCTCGCGAATCTGGCGCACTAATTCACGCAACTGTTCCGGGTCATGATAATTTCGGGTAAAGAGGATCAACCCACCTACCAGCGGATGCGCCAGAATCTCGCGCTCTTCAGCGTCCAGCTCATACCCTTCGACATCCAACATTACTGGGCCCACACTGCTCTCCTTATCCTTTCATTATTAGCTGCCGCCAGGTTTCATCGGCCAGCCTGATAAATTGTCGATCGCCGGTTTGTCGCCAGCGATACTCAAACCACCCCGCTTTCAGCATTATGACCCAGGGCCGCCATCGTCTGACCTGCCGCCACAGCGCGTTTTGTTCAATGTACGCTCGTTGGGCGTAGGCGCTCACCAGCCGTTGGTGCTGAGATTCGTCGTTGACCCAAACCGCCGCCAGCTCCAGAGCGATATCACCGTCTCCGGCATATTCCCAGTCAATCAGCCGCAGTCCTGATGCTGTACGTACGATGTTGTCACCGTGGACATCCATATGCAGAGGCCCCAGACGCAAAGGTCGAGGCTCACCGCTTTTCCTGAGTCGCTTCAACGCTCGCAACCAGCATGGCGTACGACGCGCCGGATCGCCACACTGCCAGTACTGTTCGAGTAGCGGCAGCAGACTGATTCGCCAGCCCAATTGGGGTTGTTGGTGCAGATGATACAATAAGCCAGCGAGTTCGTCGGCGTCCGGCAATCTGGATTCTACCTTACCGTGAAAAAAGTCGACCGCCATCCACCCACGTATATAAAAGCGGGGGCGCGGCGCAAGGCTTTCAGGCAGATGCTTTAACGCGTGATAGTGACGTAAGAAATGCGATTCCGGCGCGTCAGGGTCGTGATGACAGCGCAACACTAAGCGGTGGGTATCGTGTTCGATGATGCAGCTCCCGCCGCTCAGGCCGCTCTGGTTGGCTACGACGGGATGATACTGCGGGAAATAGCGCGACAACACCTCGTCGCGCGTTAGCCGGTTATTGTTGCTGTACGGCACCTTTACCTGACCAGATTATCTCGCCAGTTTGTACCAGCATTAATTGCATTTGCAGGGCCGGCGAATTGACGTTGCCGGAGGCGCTGGAATAAAGCACATACTGTGCGCCAACGTTACGGGCGATACCAATCGCTTTGCTGCGCGTTCCCAGACTGTCGTTCGGCGACAGACCTAACTGCTGTTTGGCGAGAGCCAACTGCTGGGCGGAAACCAGGGTAAACTTGCCGTTATTCGCCAGCGCGTTCCTCAAGGTCTCGGTGGCTTCACCGGCATTCAACGAGCCGTTGGTCCGGTTATTCACGCTATCAACCAGCAGAACGCCTCCCGCTTTGACGCCGTCAGCCTGCAGCATTTTACCGACCATCGGCTGCATAGCCCCGTTCCAGTCATAATGACGTTGACGCGGCGTCGGCTGCGCCGTTTGGTCCTCGTGCTCAATCGGACCCGGCTGCTGCGGTATGCTTGGCACCGTTGGTACAACCGGCACCGGTTGTTGCGGCTGCGCGGGCTGTTCCGGCACTGGCTTTACTTCCTCTACTGGTGCGGGCTCACGTTGCGCCACACAGCCAGAGAGAAACATCGCCAGCGCGGCAATCAGTGCGTAGCGATTCATTTTGATCATCAAGATTCACCCCTTACAAATAAAGATAAAGTCTAACCTTGTGCGCCCCCAAAAAATTGGCGCTGCCGTACAGCGTCACCGACGAATGAGCCGGGATAGTCACGCTGCGTGGCGCTTCCAGAGGATGCATTTCCAGTCCTCTGGCGTCATACCAGTAAAACCGATAATGAACGGTAACGGGTTCTTGTCTTTCGTTATAAAGTCGCGAGGATGCTGAGGCCTGAATATCAGACGTGGTTAACGTCGGCTGTTCTGCTGTAATGCCCGACGCCAGAATCGTTGATTCCATCACCAGCGACTGTTCATCACTTACCGGAATTTCAGGATGTGCCCGACAGCCAGCCAGTAGCAGCAAGCTCAGTGAAAGTGCAATGCATCCTCTGGTCATGCTTACAGACCTTTATGCGCAAGCATTGGACCAAGCGCACGTCCACCCAGCAGGTGCATATGAATGTGATACACCTCCTGACCGCCGTGACGATTGGTATTCATGATTAAACGATACCCATCCGCAGCAATGCCTTCCTGCTCGGCGATTTTCGCCGCTACGGTGATCATGCGACCCAACGCCTGCTCGTGTTCCGCCGTCACATCGTTGACGGTCGGGATCAGGACATTAGGAATGATCAGAATGTGCGTAGGTGCCTGAGGGGAAATATCACGAAACGCAGTGACCAGTTCATCCTGGTACACGATATCTGACGGAATTTCACGACGGATAATTTTGCTGAATATAGTTTCTTCTGCCACGACGTTTTCCTTTTTCATTAACAGCCCAAGCGTTATGCCATGCTACGCCGGGTCACTCTGCGAGTATAGAGTATGAGCGAGTTACTCACGCTCTTTCAACTTTAACCCTCGATTTTTTAAGCAAAAAGCCCTGCCACTGCTGTTCTTATAACCATTTCCCGTCGCTATTGCTTAAGCATAGTACTGAAACAACATTTCACTTATGCCGTAGCATCTGTTTACACATTGAATGTGAATGCGTATATTTCGCATTTGTATTCGCGTGCGAGCTTAATAATTTACAACCAAAAAGTTCATCGCAACCTCAGTGATTCGAACTTAATATTAATAATTATCAAGGACTTTTCGATGTCTTTCACAACACACAACGGGGATGACCAACGCCAACCGGGGCTTGCCCCTTCTGTACTGGCAGCCTGCATCACGTTAGCACTATTGCCTTCCACAAGCCTCGCTGCCCCTGCTGAAGAGACGGTTATCGTTGAGGGCTCTGCTCCAGCCACATCCAGCGAGGAGCAGGATTACAGCGTTAAATCAACGACTGCTGGCACCAAAATGCAGATGACGCAGCGCGATATTCCGCAATCGGTCAGCATTATCAGTCAGCAGCGCATGGAAGATCAGCAACTGCAAACGCTGGGCGATGTGATGGACAACACGTTGGGGATAAGCAAAAGTCAGGCGGATTCAGATCGCAGTAGCTATTACTCTCGCGGATTTCAGATTGATAACTATATGGTCGATGGGATTCCGACCTATTTTGAATCCCGCTGGAATCTCGGTGATGCCCTTTCCGACACGGCCCTTTTTGAGCGTATCGAAGTGGTCCGTGGCGCAAACGGGCTAATGACCGGGACGGGTAACCCCTCAGCCTCGATTAATATGATCCGTAAGCATGCCACCAGCCGCGAGTTCACCGGTAATGTTTCTGCGGAATATGGCAGTTGGAATAAACAACGATATGTGACCGATCTTCAAAGCCCGCTCACGGCAGACGGCAACGTGCGCGGGCGCATCGTGGCGGGCTACCAGAATAACGACGCCTGGCTTGATCGCTACAATAGCGAAAAAATGTTCTTCTCCGGGATTGTCGATGCCGATCTGGGCGACACCACCAGCCTGTCTGCGGGTTATGAATACCAGCGCATTGATATCAACAGTCCAACCTGGGGTGGATTGCCGCGCTGGAATACCGACGGCAGTAAAAACAGCTATGACCGCTCGCGCAGCACTGCGCCGGACTGGGCGTACAACGATAAAGACTTCAACAAAGTGTTTGTCACCATCAAGCAACGTTTTGCCGATACCTGGCAGGCGACCATGAATGCCACCCACTCCGAGGTCAAGTTTGACAGTAAAATGATGTACGTCGATGCCTATGTCAATAAAGCCGATGGTACGCTGATTGGCCCGTATGGCAGCTATGGTCCGGGCTATGACTACGTCGGAGGTACCGGCTGGAACAGCGGCAAGCGTAAGGTAGATGCCGTCGATCTGTTCGCCGACGGCGGTTACGACCTGTTTGGTCGTCAGCATAATCTGATGCTGGGCGGCAGCTACAGCAAACAGAATAACCGTTACGAAAGCGCGTGGGCGAACGTATTCCCCAACGAAATCGGCAGTTTCTATACCTTCGATGATAACTTCCCGGAAACCAACTGGAACCCGCAGTCATTGGCCCAGGACGATACCACGCACATGAAATCGCTCTACGCCGCAACACGTATTTCGCTGGCCGACCCACTGCATTTGATTGTCGGCGCGCGTTATACCAACTGGCGTATCGACACCCTCGCCTACAGCATGGAACAAAACCATACCACGCCGTATGCGGGCCTGGTGTATGACATTGACGATAACTGGTCTACGTACGCCAGCTATACCTCAATCTTTCAGCCGCAGAACAAGCGCGACAGTTCCGGTAAATATCTCTCCCCAATTACCGGCAATAACTATGAACTTGGCCTGAAGTCCGACTGGATGAACAGCCGTTTAACCACCACCCTCGCGGTCTTCCGCATTGAACAGGATAACGTGGGCCAATCAACCGGCGTACCAATTGCCGGTAGCAATGGCGACACGGCCTATAGAGCGATGGATGGAACGGTCAGCAAAGGGGTCGAATTCGAAGTTAACGGTGCGATCACCGATAACTGGCAGATGACGTTCGGCGCGACACGCTATGTTGCTGAAGACAACGAAGGCAATGCGGTAAACCCGAACCTACCGCGTACCACAGTAAAACTGTTTACCCGTTATCGCCTGCCTGCCATGCCGGAACTGACCGTGGGCGGTGGGGTTAACTGGCAGAATCGTGTTTATAGCGATACGGTCACGCCGTATGGCACATTCCGCGCGGAACAGGGAAGCTACGCCCAGGTCGATTTATTCACCCGCTATCAGGTGACGAAAAACTTCTCTGTGCAGGGTAACCTCAATAACCTGTTCGATAAAACCTACGACACCAATGTCGACGGTTCTATCGTCTATGGCGAGCCGCGCAACGTCAGCGTCACCGCCAGCTATCAGTTCTGATTCGAAACACATCACGCTCCACCTGCTCGTCAGGTGGAGTGATATTGATACATTGCGGCGAAAACTCCCCCCTTTTTTACACCACAATAGAGGTATCTCCTGCTACGACCAAGCGCAAAAAATCATCCCGACGATGATTTTTTATTTTTGGGTTCCACACCACACCTATATCCCAGCGTATTTGCTTTTCCATAGGCATTAATAAATTAACATTGGCGGGCAAAAAAGTACGAACGCTTGCGGGTAAAAAGGCAACGCCGTTACCACCAGCAATTAATGCCAGTAACGACGTCATATCATCCGTAGCGGACACCGTAACAGCCTTCAACTGGTTACTTTGGAGAAAATATGCAGTTTGTTCAGCAAGGCAAGGGCTGGTAGACGGATCGAGTTGGAGTAAGGGATATGCCGATAGTGCACTCTGAATATTCATATTGTGTATATCGCTATTCGCCGGCATAGCAAGCGCCAGCGTTTCCTCATAAAGAATATATGAAACCAGACCTTTACTTACAGGTGCCCGCACAAAACCAATATGCAACCGCCCCTCCAACAGCATTTTCATTTGAACACTAGAAGGAAGATGATTAATAACAACCTCACACTCAGGAACTTGCTGATGAAATTGTCTTATCCACTTTGGAACTTGCTGAAATGACGAAATCCCAAAGCCCATAAATAACTTTTCACGATTTTTCGAATTTACCTCTCTCGCATAGTTCAGAAATTCAATATGGGATTGTAAAAGCTCATTTGCTATAGAAAAAAGCTGCTGCCCCAATACAGTTAAACTTGCGCCATGACGTCCGCGCAAAAAAAGAACGCCACCTGTCAAATGTTCCAGCGTCTGTATCTGCTTTGATAGTGCTGGTTGCGTCAAGAAGAGTTCTTTTGCAGCATTGCTGTAACTTCCTTTCATCGCCAAGGTAACAAAAGCTCGAAGCAGTTTTATATCTATTCCTTTCATTTATTGAACCCTGAAAAAAATGGAATTATACAAATACCTATAACAGGCCCATGATAGCAAGGGATGGCAATAAAGAAAAATAACTGACCAGTAGAAAACTGTAAAAAAACCATCAATTAATATTTAATTATAAAGGAATATAAATATGCCAAATGTAGCCGTGCTAACAAATGATTTGCAATATGAGTTTACGTATAAAATCACCCGATCGGCTCAGGAATTAGAACAAAAACTAACAGCATTTAATCAATTTCTTGATGGTGTCAGAAACCAAAACCAGGCCGTCATCCATTTGCAGTTAATAAACGATCCCGACGACCCCGCAGTACAGCGCCGCTATAAAAATCGCGCTGCGGGTATTCCAGCTTTGGCCGGGCGGCCAGAAAACCAAATAATCGACAGTATTTACCACCCTTCTGACCTCATCGTAGTAAAAGGGAGAGACAGTGGTTTCTTTAACAATAACCTCGATGAAACGCTGCAAAATCTGGGCATCAAAACGGTTATCGTGACCGGTTTGCAAACGCACGTCTGCGTTCAAACCACCGCTGCAGATGCTTTTTTCCGCGGATACAATGTGTGGGTGCCAGAGGACTGCGTTTTTGCCCCTTCCACAGATGACACCACTCGTGCCTTAGAGTGGCTTGCCAACTATTGCGCAACCGTTGCCCCTTCAACTGAGATTTTATCGCTGTTGGCAAAACATAGCGATCTTCCTGAGCGCAATGAAGGGAAATCCGCATGAAAAATCCATTAATACAGGAACTGGAACCGACAGATACCGTTGTTCTGGACCATGGGACAGGCGCTCGCCTTAGTCGAGAACTTGTCGAACTAATTGCGGAAATTCTCGGCGATACCTATCTGGGTACCATGGAAGACAGCGCCTTACTCGACCTACCGTCGCGACAAATTGCATTTACTACCGACTCTTTCGTTGTTACACCACTGATCTTTGGTAATGGGGATATCGGTAAAATTGCGGTATGCGGTACCGTCAACGATCTTGCTGTGAGTGGTGCACGTCCGCTGTATCTGACGCTGAGTCTTATTATTGAGGACGGCATGCCCATATCCGAACTCGTCACTGTTATTGAATCGGTCCGCGATACTGCTATTGCGGCAGACGTCAAAATCGTTGCCGGGGACACCAAAGTTGTTGGGAAGGGAGAAGCCGATCGTCTGTTCATTAACACGGCTGGCTTGGGCGTTCTTGAACAGTCCCCTGTTTCAATTAAAAACGTTCGTCCTGGGCAAAAAATAATACTGAGTGGCTATATTGGAAATCACTATATCCACCTGCTATCCCTGCGAGAAGGACTAGGATTTGAACGAAATATCCTCAGCGACTGCGCCCCACTCAACATGATGATTCGCCAACTTCTCGATACCGTTCCTGCCGGAAAAATTACCTCAATGAGGGATGTAACTCGCGGTGGCCTCTCTGCAGTGCTTCATGAATATGCGCGTGCAGCAAAACATGAAATGCGTTGCGAGCGACAATCTTTGCCGAGCCAGCCTGAAACAGCGATGGCGGCAAATATGCTGGGCGTCGATGTCATCAATCTTGCTAACGAGGGATGCCTTTGCTTGTTTGTAGAATCGGATAGTGCAGAAGAAGTGCTCAAACTCTTACAAGCGCACCCGCTTGGCCAAAAGGCCGCGATTATTGGCGAGGTATTAACAATCCCTCAAGCCAAAGTCAGCATGCTTGAACAGGATGGAACCGTATCGACTATAGAGGAGCTCTACGGTGCAGAATTGCCACGACTCTGCTAAGCAATGCGACGCAGTGGAAACCCGGCGTTACCGCATTTGCGGTATCGTCCAGGGGGTAGGATTTCGTCCTTTAGTCCATCGACTGGCTCGCACCTTCGAAGCCACAGGCTGGGTACTTAATGATTCCGAAGGCGTATTGCTGGAGCTACAGGCCACGTCCAGACATATCGCGCAACTCATTGATGAGCTAGTATCTAAACCGCCACCAATGGCCCGCATCAATAGTATTGTGGAAGTACCACGAGAAAATTCGGTTCAACAATACGCAGAATTTAGTATCCGTAAAAGCCGTCAGTTGGCGCGGATGGATACTATTATCCCACCAGATTCAAACGTCTGTAAGGATTGCCTTAATGAAATGTCTGACCCGCTAAACCCGAGGTATCGGTACGCTTTTATTAATTGCACCAACTGCGGGCCACGATACTCAATTATCCAGGCAATGCCTTATGATCGTTCACAAACAACAATGCAAGCCTTTGCAATGTGTCCTGCCTGTCAGCGTGAGTATGATGACATCAATAATCGCCGTTATCACGCGCAGCCCAATGCTTGTCCAGAATGCGGACCAAAACTGGACCTAAGGTCTTGCAACGGCGAAACGATAATCACAAACGATATCGTCAAATTTGCCCTAGCAAGGCTACAAGAGGGCGCGATTATTGCGATGAAAAGCCTTGGTGGTTTTCATCTGGTTGTTGATGCGAATAATGAAAATGCCGTTTCGCAACTGCGAAAGCGCAAGCACAGAGATGCCAAAGCTTTTGCTATTATGGTAAGGGATTCAAATCAGGCAGCTCGCATAGCCCGTGTCAGCGCGCATGAAAAAAAATTCTGGAAAGTGTTGAGCGCCCAATCGTATTACTGCGTAAACGTAAAAATACACTGCCGGAAATTATCGCACCGCATAACCCCAATATTGGTGTCATGCTCCCATCAACACCACTTCAGTATTTAATGCTAGAAGATACCACAATGCCAGCCCTGGTGATGACCAGTGGTAATCTCTCAGGCCATCCAATCGTATTTGATAATACGAGTGCTATTGTGCAGTTGGGCGAAATCGCAGACTTTTTTATTCTTAACGATCGTGACATTCATACTCGTGTCGATGATTCCGTTGTCCGTGTCATGACCCATGGTAATAACCTTTCATTCCTTCGGCGCTCACGAGGTTATGCCCCCTATCCTGTACACCTTACTTCCCGGGTTGATCCGATCATCGCTCTTGGCGCAGAACTAAAAACAACCGTGAGTATAGCGAAGGGTAATGAGGTGTTTATGAGCCAGCACATTGGCGATCTCAAAAATGATCTTACGTTTACATCACACCTTACGTGCGTTAATCATCTGCAAAAGCTTCTTAATATTGAGCCGAAGGTTGTGGCTTGCGATCTCCATCCAGCGTTTCGCTCGACGCGTCGTGCACTGGAACAATCGCAACTGCGGGTTATTCAGGTGCAGCATCATCATGCACACATGGCATCGTGCATGGCTGAAAACGGACTCAGTGGAAAAACTATTGGCGTTGTGTTCGGGTGATGCTGCCAACTTACTGATTTAGTGTATGATGGTGTTTTTGAGGTGCTCCAGTGGCTTCTGTTTCTATCAGCTGTCCCTCCTGTTCAGCTACTGACGGGGTGGTGCGTAACGGCAAAAGCACTGCCGGACATCAGCGCTATCTCTGCTCTCACTGCCGTAAAACATGGCAACTGCAGTTCACTTACACCGCTTCTCAACCCGGTACGCACCAGAAAATCATTGATATGGCCATGAATGGCGTTGGATGCCGGGCAACCGCCCGCATTATGGGCGTTGGCCTCAACACGATTTTCCGCCATTTAAAAAACTCAGGCCGCAGTCGGTAACCTCGCGCATACAGCCGGGCAGTGACGTCATCGTCTGCGCGGAAATGGACGAACAGTGGGGATACGTCGGGGCTAAATCGCGCCAGCGCTGGCTGTTTTACGCGTATGACAGGCTCCGGAAGACGGTTGTTGCGCACGTATTCGGTGAACGCACTATGGCGACGCTGGGGCGTCTTATGAGCCTGCTGTCACCCTTTGACGTGGTGATATGGATGACGGATGGCTGGCCGCTGTATGAATCCCGCCTGAAGGGAAAGCTGCACGTAATCAGCAAGCGATATACGCAGCGAATTGAGCGGCATAACCTGAATCTGAGGCAGCACCTGGCACGGCTGGGACGGAAGTCGCTGTCGTTCTCAAAATCGGTGGAGCTGCATGACAAAGTCATCGGGCATTATCTGAACATAAAACACTATCAATAAGTTGGAGTCATTACCGGCCATTTGATACTTATTTTCGGTCTGGGTGCATTATTTATGATGCCGCTGTCCGGCATGGCGATGGAAAAATATGGCTCACAACGCATCGTGCGTTTTTTTTCCATCGCAGCCTCGCCTGCTCTTATTCCTGTGGGACTCGCACCTGATATCTACCTGTTAACACCGATACTCTTTTTTCTTGGTGCCATGATCGGGGCAATGAACGTTGCGATGAATTCGAATGCAGTTGCCGTCGAGAAAGCCTTATCACGCACAGTGTTATCTTCATGTTACTGTTTTTGGAGCATAGGGCTTCTCACTTCAGGCCTGATTGGGGGGTATCTGGTTAAGCAGTTCGGTTTTCTCACGCACCTTTTTTTGATTGGCACGTTTTCCTTAGCGATAACATTGTCGGTATGTCCACATGTCATCAAAGATAAATCGATAAGAATTAAACGTTCAATTAAAGAAAAACAGCCTCATCATTCGAGCACCATCTACGTTATCGGTGTTATTGCCCTGCTGGCCATGATCCCGGAATGTGCGGTCGTTGACTGGTCGTCACGTTATTTACTGAAAAACCTTAATGCAACTACGGAAACGGCAAGTCTTGCTTTTGCCTGCTTCGCGGGAACCATGGCGATTTTTCGCTTTATGGGGGATTTCATTCGCAATCGTTTCGATGCCATTCTTGTAATGCGCACATCCAGTCTGGTGGCTGGAATCGGACTGCTGGCAGCGGCAGCGGCAAATACCCCTTGGCAGGCTACCGTTGGTTTCGCTATTGCTGGTATCGGTATCGCCAATCTGGTACCGATTGCTTTTTCCGCGGCCGGAAACCAGCCTGATATCTCAACCAATGCAGGAATGGGTATCGTTACCACCATTGGTTATCTGGGCACGTTGCTGGCACCTGCTCCTGTTGGTCTGGTCGCTGAACTGACGGGATTTCCTGTCGTATATATAGGGATGGCCGCCATGATGGGCGTGATTATGCTGCTTGCCCCTCTCGTTCGGGTAAAACCCTGCGAAACTTGAGGCAAGCTGGATGGGAAAGCCATTGGCAAGCCTGATGTCGCCTAACGCATTGAAAACAAAAAGCCCGCTTAAGTTTCCTTAAGCGGGCTTCTTAAATATGGCTCCTCTGACTGGACTCGAACCAGTGACATACGGATTAACAGTCCGCCGTTCTACCGACTGAACTACAGAGGAATCGTTGTGGAGGCTTATCTTAGCGGCGAAAAAATTTTTGTCAAACCCCATTTCCCCGAATAAGTTTCAATTGATGCTTCTCTCGACAGTTTGTTGCATTTCCAGACATTTTAAATGGAAAAAACTTTGCAGCTTTTTGGATTCTCCCTCATCATTTGAAATGAGGTTTCAACTTTCTTCTTTAAGGTCCACTTTGAACGTCTCCGCTGCCTTACGCCAGGTCGCTTCCCGCACGCCCTGGTATGCCAAACGCAAGAGTTATAAGGTTCTCTTTTGGCGCGAAATCACTCCGCTTGCTGTCCCCATTTTTCTGGAAAACACCTGTGTGCTGTTGATGGGCGTACTGAGTACCTTCCTTGTTAGCTGGTTGGGAAAAGAAGCAATGGCTGGCGTTGGTCTCGCCGACAGTTTCAACATGGTCATCATGGCGTTTTTTGCCGCGATCGATCTGGGAACCACGGTGGTGGTAGCATTTAGCCTGGGAAAACGAGATCGTCGACGGGCAAGGTCAGCAGCCAGACAATCGCTGGTGATCATGACGTTTTTTGCTACCGTGCTGGCAGCGGTCATTCACTATTTTGGTGAACAGATTATTGACGTTGTCGCCGGTGAAGCAACCCCCGACGTTAAGGCTTTGGCACTCACCTATCTGGAGCTAACGGTGCTCAGCTACCCGGCGGCAGCTATTGCTTTGATCGGTAGCGGCGCACTCCGCGGAGCCGGAAATACAAAAATTCCGCTGTTGATTAATGGCGGTATGAATATCCTAAATATCATTATCAGTAGCATCCTGATCTACGGGGTCTTTTCCTGGCAAGGGCTGGGATTTGTGGGGGCAGGACTCGGGCTGACCATTTCACGCTACATCGGTGCGTTCGCCATTATCTGGGTGCTGATGATTGGTTTTAATCCGGCGCTGCGTATTCCCTTCAAAAGCTATTTTAAGCCGCTCAATCTCGCCATTATCTGGGAAGTTATGGGGATCGGTATTCCGGCAAGTATTGAGTCAGTGCTATTTAATGGCGGTAAACTGTTAACGCAAATGTTTGTCTCCGGCATGGGAACCAGCGTAATTGCCGGAAACTTCATTGCATTTTCCATCGCCGCGCTCATCAACCTGCCGGGGAATGCTTTAGGCTCCGCGTCGACAATCATTACCGGCAGGCGTCTGGGAAATGGTCAGATTGCCCAAGCGGAAATCCAGTTACGCCATATATTCTGGCTCTCAACAATCGGCTTAACCGCCATCGCCTGGCTAACCGCCCCCTTTGCCGGCGTTATGGCCTCATTTTATACCCACGATCAGGATGTAAAAGAGGTCATAGTCATCCTAATTTGGCTCAACGCAGCGTTTATGCCGATATGGGCAGCATCCTGGGTGCTACCATCAGGGTTTAAGGGCGCGCGTGATGTGCGTTTTGCGATGTGGGTATCGATGTTGGGCATGTGGGGCTGTCGCGTTGTGGCGGGTTACACGTTGGGAATCGTATTAGGATGGGGTGTAGTCGGCGTTTGGTTAGGGATGTTCTTCGACTGGGCCGTGCGCGCCGCGTTATTTTACTGGCGTATGGTCACAGGCCGCTGGTTATGGAAATACCCTCGTCCCGAGCGTGAAAAGTGCATAAAACAACCGGTTGCGTCTGAATAAGCGACGAAATGGGGAATATTTCAGCAAACGATCGCATTTAGCTATTCAAGCTTTGACAACGCTGAGTGGCATCGCTAATATTCGCCTCGTTCACACGATTCCTCTGTAGTTCAGTCGGTAGAACGGCGGACTGTTAATCCGTATGTCACTGGTTCGAGTCCAGTCAGAGGAGCCATATTTAAGAAGCCTGCTTAGGAAACTAAGAAGGCTTTTTGCATTATATCTGATAATCAATCACGGCTTCATCTGGCTCCATCGTCTGGCGCTTGATTTCATCGACGGATAACCCTGCGTTGCATAGCTCAATGAATCGCCAAACGTAGTTGCGCTGCAGTTGCCCGCGTTTCAGGCCCAACCAAACGGTATTTGCATCAAATAAGTGCCGGGTATCCAGACGGGTTAAGCTCCCCTCCTCCTGCTCTCCACTGGATTGTTCTGCCACCAGCCCGATTCCCAGCCCCAGCGACACATAGGTTTTAATCACATCCGAGTCCTGGGCGCTGAGGATAATATCCGGCACTAACCCTTTACGGGCAAATGCCTCATCGATACGGGAACGCCCCGTAATCCCCTGACGATACGTAATTAATGGCCAGTGGGCGATAGATTCCAGTGTGAGAGGAGACGTTTTCACCAAGGGATGGTCGTGAGGAACAAGCAGGCTGTGGTGCCAACGGAACCAGGGAAAAGCTACCAACAGCGGATCGCTGCTAAGTCGTTCGCTGGCAATCCCGATGTCTGCCCCACCGTTTTGCAACAGTACGTCAATCTCCTGCGGTGTACCCTGGATCAGTTCCAGACGTACCTCAGGAAAGAGCTCACGAAAGGCTTTAATCACCGCGGGCAGGCTATAGCGTGCCTGTGTATGCGTGGTGGCAATCGTCAGTACACCGGACGTGTCATTGGTAAACAGATCCGCCAGTCTGCGAACGTTGCTGGCCTCATTCAGAATACGCTCGGCAATAACCAGCAAGGCTTTGCCCGGTTCGGTCATGCCCAGCAGGCGTTTACCGCGACGGATAAAAATCTCAATGCCAAGTTCATCTTCAAGTTCACGAATATGTCGGCTGACTCCCGACTGCGAGGTGTACAGTATATTCGCGACTTCCGTCAGGTTGTAATCCTGACGGGCCGCCTCGCGGATTATTTTAAGTTGCTGGAAATTCACTTTTCGCTCCGGGCACATCAGACATTACGCTATTGTTAAAGTCTGATGCCCGGCATAACAAATAATAAAAACCCGCATCTTATTCCTGAAGGGAATAAGGTTTAGCTGACCAGCTGTAGTTCGCGGTTTTCCAGTGCCGGACGGCTTACCAGCGACAACAGGATCTCCTTCACGGCCTGTGCCTGCGGCGATAAGCTCCCTCTGGCTGAGACGTTCAGCGATAATGGCAGATTCATCGACGGGGTTGTTATCCGCGCCATCCAGCCGTTCGCGGCATTACATAATGAACGTGCCGCCGACTCAGGCAACACTGTGACGCCCATCCCACTGGCGATGGCAGCCGTTAAGGTGGCGATAGATTCAATTTCGCCAATCACTTTGGCCGTCAGGCGACGAAGCGAAAAAGCTTCATCTACACGCAGGCGAACTGCGCTGTAATCCCGTGGCAAAAACAGATTCATCTGCGCCACCGCGGCTAAATCGACGCTTTGCCCCGGGCAATCACGCGTCCCGACCAGGTACAGATCCTCTTTAAGCAACGGTTGACTGCTGATACCCGCCACGGGTGAGCGCTCGTAGAGCACCGCCATGTCTAAATGCCCGCTGAGCAGCTTGTCATTCAGCACCGCCCCACTGTTTTCATGCAAATAGACCAGCACATCGGGCAGCTCTGCTCGTACTGTCTGTAATAACGGCATAGTGATGGCTGACGCCGCCGTCCCCGGCGCCAGGCCAATAGAGACCTGTCCCCCCAGGGTCTGACCTACGTTATTGACCGCAAGTTGCGCCTGCTCGCACTGGCGTAAAATCGTCCGCGCATGGGCATACAACACTTTCCCCGCTTCCGTCGGTGTGACGCCGCGTTTGGTGCGAATCAGCAGTTGCTGATCCAGTTCGCCTTCCAGCGTAGCAACCTGCTGGCTCAGCGCGGGTTGCGCGATATGCAACACTTCCGCTGCCTGGGTCAGGCTACCAATATCGACGATTTTCACGAAATATTTCAGTCGTCTGAAGTTCATTTTGCCTCCTGTCGGAATACCAGAACCCGTGCTGGCAGTCATTAAATTCAGGATTGCAAGATGCTTGCCAGTTTAGTCAGCAGCCGTGTTTTACGGTTAAAACCGCGTAAAGTCAGGATCAAAGGTAAAGAATGGACTTTTTGCACACCTGAATCTCTCATTCTGGCTGCCCTGGAAGAGGTAGGCGCGCACCAGAATGGGGCAAAAGCATAAAAAGACGGAAAGATCACCGCTTTGCTGATTTTGTCAGCAAACGAACGCACAAATGTATTTCCCCCTTTGACAAGCCTCATCGCCCTCGCTAATATGCGCCTCGTTCAAACGATTCCTCTGTAGTTCAGTCGGTAGAACGGCGGACTGTTAATCCGTATGTCACTGGTTCGAGTCCAGTCAGAGGAGCCAAATTTAAGAAGCCTGCTTAGGAAACTAAGCAGGCTTTTTGCTTTTCTGTTTTTCATTCATCTTATTTTTCATGTAGCCCTCTGGTGAGGGAGATAATCGTTTTCTCTTCCCGTCTGTCGCGGTAATCTCATAACGGTCGTTAATATATCGACTGCAATGTGTGTAGCCCAATTCAAATACTAATAACTAAAAGACAGTACAGACAGGATAACTATGGATTCCACTCTCACCTCCGCGGGTCCCCAAGAGGACGTCTCTTCGCTTCATCGTGCCCGACGCGCTGCGCTTGGTAGCTTCGCTGGCGCCGTGGTCGACTGGTATGATTTTCTGCTTTATGGCATCACCGCCGCACTGGTCTTTAATCGCGAGTTCTTCCCGCAGGTTAGCCCGGCAATGGGAACACTTGCCGCATTTGCCACCTTTGGCGTCGGATTTTTGTTCCGTCCGTTAGGCGGGGTTATCTTCGGCCACTTTGGCGATCGCCTTGGCCGTAAACGCATGCTGATGCTCACCGTCTGGATGATGGGGATTGCCACTGCGCTGATAGGGATTATTCCTTCTTTTGACACTATTGGCTGGTGGGCCCCTGTGCTGCTGGTGACGCTACGCGCCATTCAGGGATTCGCCGTTGGTGGCGAATGGGGCGGCGCGGCGTTGCTCTCGGTCGAAAGCGCGCCGAAAAATAAAAAAGCCTTCTACAGCAGTGGCGTTCAGGTCGGTTACGGCGTCGGACTGCTGCTTTCTACCGGTCTGGTCTCACTGATTAGCTCGCAAACTACCGATGAGCAGTTCCTGAGCTGGGGCTGGCGTATTCCGTTCCTGTTCAGCATCGTACTGGTTTTGGGCGCGTTGTGGATGCGCAACAGAATGGATGAATCAGCCGAATTCGAACAGCAGCAACAGGCAGCGCAACCAGAGAAAAAGCGGTTACCGGTGGTCGAGGCGTTAATCCGCCATCCGGGCGCATTCTTAAAAATTATCGGCTTGCGCTTATGTGAACTGCTGACGATGTATATCGTCACCGCGTTTGCCCTTAATTACTCTACGTAGAACCTGGGCCTACCCCGCGAGCTGTTTCTGAATATCGGTTTGTTAGTGGGAGGACTGAGCTGTCTGACCATCCCCTGCTTTGCCTGGCTTGCCGACCGCTTTGGTCGACGGCGCGTGTACATTACCGGTGCACTGGTCGGTACGCTGAGCGCCTTCCCGTTCTTTATGGCGCTGGAAGCACAGTCTATTTTCTGGATCGTGTTCTTCGCGATTATGTTGGCCAATATTGCGCACGATATGGTGGTCTGCGTACAGCAGCCTATGTTTACCGGTTTGTTTGGCGCAAGTTATCGCTACAGCGGCGCAGGCGTTGGCTATCAGGTGGCAAGTGTGGTTGGCGGTGGTTTTACCCCCTTCATTGCTGCGGCACTGGTGACATTCTCTGGAAGAGACTGGCACAGCGTGGCCATTTATCTGATGGCCGGGTGTCTTATTTCCGCCGCCACTGCATTGCTGATGCGGGATAAGCAGCACAGTTAAGCCCTGATGCGAAGGTCATTCGGCCTTCGCACAATCTTCCTCTACGTCTGACTTTTGTTTCATATTCCTGTGACATACTATCGGGAGAGCAGTACATCTGTGGAACAAGGAGACAGACATGAACAATAAGGGCTCCAGCCTGACCCCAACTCAGGCACTGGATAAACTGGACGCGCTGTACAAGCAGTCGGTTAAAGCACTGCGTAGCGCCATTGGTAAGTACATTGAAACAGGGACGCTCCCTGACATAATCGCCCGCCATAATGGTCTTTTTGTTTACCCATCGCTTTGTGTCACCTGGGATGGCAGCGCCACCAATCCCCCGAAAACCCGCGCTTATGGCCGTTTTACCCATGCGGGCAGCTATACCACTACGATCACCCGTCCGTCGCTTTTTCGTCCCTATCTTGAAGAACAACTCACGCTGCTGTATCAGGATTATCATGCGCATATCTCCGTCGAACCGTCGCAGCATGAAATCCCTTATCCCTACGTAATTGACGGTTCTGAACTGACGCTCGACCGCTCGATGAGCGCCGGATTAACGCGCCATTTCCCCACTACCGAGTTGTCACAAATTGGAGATGAAACAGCCGATGGTACCTATCATCCGGCGGAATTCTCCCCGCTGTCGCACTTCGACGCCCGACGAGTTGATTTTTCGCTCGCACGACTGCGTCACTACACGGGAACGCCGGTTGAACATTTCCAGCCATTTGTGCTGTTCACCAACTACACCCGCTATGTCGATGAGTTCGTGCGCTGGGGCTGCAGCCAGATCCTCGATCCGAACAGCCCCTATATCGCGCTGTCATGCGCGGGCGGGATCTGGATCACCGCTGAAACGGAAGCTCCGGAAGAGGCCATCTCCGATCTCGCCTGGAAGAAACATCAGATGCCCGCCTGGCATTTAATCACCGCCGACGGTCAGGGGATCACGCTGGTCAATATCGGCGTTGGCCCGTCTAACGCTAAAACCATTTGTGATCATCTGGCCGTACTGCGCCCTGACGTCTGGCTGATGATTGGACACTGTGGCGGCCTGCGCGAAAGCCAGGCGATTGGCGACTATGTTCTGGCCCACGCTTATCTGCGTGACGACCATGTGCTGGATGCCGTACTACCGCCGGATATTCCGATTCCGAGCATTGCGGAAGTACAACGCGCACTGTATGACGCCACCAAAGAAGTCAGCGGCATGCCCGGCGAGGAGGTGAAACAGCGCCTGCGTACCGGTACCGTCGTCACCACCGACGATCGCAACTGGGAGTTACGCTATTCCGCTTCTGCGCTGCGTTTTAACCTCAGTCGCGCGGTGGCTATTGATATGGAAAGCGCCACCATCGCCGCCCAGGGCTACCGCTTCCGCGTCCCTTACGGCACGCTGCTGTGCGTTTCCGATAAACCGCTGCACGGCGAGATCAAACTGCCTGGTCAGGCCAACCGTTTTTATGAAGGTGCCATTTCCGAGCACCTGCAAATAGGTATCCGGGCAATCGATCGTCTGCGTGCTGAAGGCGATCGACTGCACTCCCGTAAATTACGTACGTTCAACGAACCGCCGTTCCGTTAAGGCCTGAAGGTAACTATGCACAACTCAACTCCTCTTTCCGCTCTGCGCAACCTGCTGTTAGCGCAAGGGCTGGATGGCATGATTGTTCCGCGCGCCGACGCTCACCAAAGCGAAGATTGTACACCGCATGACAATAAGCTGGCCTGGCTGACCGGTTTTAGCGGCTCCGCTGGTCTCGCGTTGGTCCTGCGCGACCGCGCATTAATGTTTGTCGATGGACGCTATCAGGTCCAGGTGCGCAATGAAGTCTCGCTGGATGATTTTGAAATTCACCATTTACATGACGAACCGCTGGCCAACTATTTGCAGTCTCACGTTGCTGCGGGCGCGCGTATCGGTTTTGAACCGTTGCTGATGGTCAACAGCCAGTTTGAAGCACTGTCGGCGACCCATTGCGAGCTGGTGCCTCTTGAGCAAGACCCTTTCGACCAGGTATGGCTTGACCGCCCGGCAGCACCCTGCGGCATCATTCATGAAATGCCCATTGAAATCAGCGGGGAAAGCAGCACACAAAAACGTGCCCGCGTCGTGGCTCTGCTCACGCAACAACAGGCCGACGTTCTGGCGATCACGCTGCCGGATAACATTGCCTGGCTGCTGAATGTGCGCGGTTCCGATCTGCCAATGGTGCCAGTGCCGTTTTCGTTCGCCCTGCTCCATCGCAGCGGCGAGCTGGAATGGTTTGTGGATAGCAACAAAACCCAGCAGCTCCCTGCTGCACTGCTGAATACGCTCACGCAGGCCCCACAAGAGAGTTTTCTTGCCCGCTGCCAGCAGTTAGCCAAAGGGAAACGCTTTTTGGTCGATAAAGACTACGCCCCGGTCGCGCTGCGTTTTGCCATTGTAGAACACGGTGGCGAAGTCTTATGGGCACCCGATCCCATCACCTTGATGAAAGCGCACAAGAATGACGTTGAACTGGCGGGCTATCGGGAATGCCATGAACAAGATGGCGCGGCCTGGGTTAACTTTCTGGCATGGCTTACGCATGAAGTTCCCTTGCGCGAAGCGGCAGGCAATCCGGTCACTGAGCTGGAAGCGCAGGCCAGGCAACTGGAATTTCGCCAGCAGCAGCCGGGATTTATCGAGCAAAGCTTCAACACGATTTCGGCCTCAGCCAGCAATGCCGCAATGTGCCATTACCATTCCAGCGAAAAAACCAATACGCCCATTACCTCTCAGGCCATGTATTTGAATGATTCCGGCGGCCAGTACCATAATGGTACGACGGATACAACCCGCACCCTCGCGTTTGGTCCACAGGATCCGCAGCGTCGTCTGCATTACACCGCTGTGTTGAAAGGCTTTTTGTCGCTTATCTCGCTGCAATTTCCCAGCGGCACTCAGGGTCATCAACTGGATGCCTTTAGCCGTCGGGCGCTGTGGGATCTGGGTCTGGATTTTGATCACGGTACGGGACACGGCGTAGGCCATCAGCTACTGATCCATGAGCAGCCCCATCGCATTGCCAAAAAAGTAAACCCCTGGCCTCTGGTTGCGGGCAATATCATTACCATCGAGCCGGGTTATTATCTGGCCGGAGAATATGGGATCCGTATTGAGAATCAGGTGGAGATTATCAACAGTCGTCCTGGCTTCTGTCGCTTCTCAACGCTGACGCTGGTGCCGATTGATTTAAGTCTGGTTGAACTGCATCTGCTAAGTGAGGCTGAAAAGCAGTGGATTGATGATTATCACCAGCAGGTCAGAGAGACGTTATCCCCACGCGTGAACGCAGAGGCTCGTCCGTGGTTGTTCGCCGCCACTGCGCCGATTCGCGTTCAGGCCAATTAATGCATTAAAAAAGGCAGCCCGCAGGCTGCCTTAATTCTCCCCAACCTTCTACTGCTTAGCTGTGACGGATGTACTCATCCATTTCAGTTTTCAGGTTATCGGACTTAGTACCGAAGATAGCCTGAACACCGGAACCCGCCACTACAACGCCCGCCGCACCCAGTTTCTTCAGGCCAGCCTGATCCACTTTGGCAACGTCAGCGACGCTGACACGCAGACGAGTGATGCACGCATCAAGGTTAGTGATGTTTTCTTTACCGCCGAATGCCGCAACCAGGGCCGGAGCCATTTCGCCGGACGCACCCGCTTTGGTGTCTTCGGTAGCATCTTCACGACCCGGAGTTTTCAGGTCCAGCGCTTTGATCAGCACACGGAAGATGGTGTAGTAAACAATCGCATAACCGATACCGACAATCGGGAACAGCCACAGTTTGCTGCTGTTACCGGACAGAACGATAAAGTCGATCAAACCGTGGGAGAACGACGTACCGTCACGCATACCCAGCAGGATACAGATCGGGAATGCCAGACCAGCCAGAATTGCGTGGATGATGTACAGGATCGGTGCCACGAACATGAACGAGAACTCGATCGGTTCGGTAATACCGGTCAGGAACGAGGTCAGCGCCGCGGAGATCATGATACCGCCCACTTTCGCGCGGTTTTCTGGTTTAGCAGAGTGCCAGATAGCGATAGCGGCAGCCGGCAGACCGTACATTTTGAACAGGAAGCCACCAGACAGTTTGCCCGCAGTCGGGTCACCCGCCATATAGCGAGGGATATCGCCGTGGAATACCTGGCCCGCAGCATTGGTGTATTCACCGATCTGCATCTGGAATGGAACGTTCCAGATATGGTGCAGACCAAACGGCACCAGGCAGCGTTCAATGAAGCCATAGATACCGAACGCTACGACCGGGTTCTGGTATGCAGCCCACTGGGAAAACGTCTGAATAGCAGTCCCGATCGGCGGCCAAATGAAGGACAGAACCACACCGGTGAAGATAGCGGCCAGACCAGAAATGATAGGAACGAAGCGCTTACCCGCAAAGAAGCCAAGATACTCAGGCAATTTGATACGGTAGAAACGGTTGAACATATACGCTGCAATCGCACCGGAGATAATCCCCCCGAGAACACCCGTATCAGCAAGGTGTTTAGCTGCGATCTCTTCAGCAGGTAAATGCAGAACCAGCGGCGCAACAACAGCCATGGTCTTAACCATAATGCCGTAGGCAACAACGGATGCCAGTGCAGATACGCCGTCGTTATTGGTGAAGCCTAACGCGACACCGATGGCAAAAATCAGCGGCATGTTTGCAAAAACAGAACCGCCTGCTTCTGCCATTACGTGCGATACAACGGCTGGCAGCCAGCTGAAGTTAGCGGAACCGACACCCAGCAGGATACCTGCAATCGGGAGTACGGATACCGGCAGCATCAGCGATTTACCGACCTTTTGCAGGTTAGCAAATGCATTCTTAAACATAATTGAGAGTGCTCCTGAGTATTTGTGCTTTTCTACGTTCTCACGCATTAGCGAGGGGGGAGAACCTCGCCGTGTACAGGGCATCTAAGTACCCTTTATTTATTACACAGAGTAAAATAATTCAGTTTATTTTTGTTTGACGGCTATCACAATTCAGTCGTGGATGGCCGTAAAATCCGCACATTCCGATAAAATGCGTTTCAGAATGTGTCAAACCGGTTATTCACCGCCCATTTTGAGGCGGTGAACTTTACTCGCTTTGCTTATTAATTACGAGCTTTAAAAAAAGTCAGTTAACGAACGGATTGCAGGCGAGAAGCGTCGATGTGAAACAGGCGGGCAAAGTTATCAGTGGTTGCCTGCGCCAGTTCTTCAACGGCAACACCTTTCACTACGGCCATATACTCCGCAACGTCACGGGTCATGGCGGGCTGGTTCTCTTTTCCACGATGCGGTACAGGCGCAAGGTAGGGAGAATCCGTCTCAACCAGCAACCGATCCAGAGGAACATAGCGGGCGGCATCACGGAGCTGATCTGCGTTACGGAACGTGACGATGCCGGAAAACGAGATATAAAATCCGAGGTCCAGCAATTTGCCCGCCGTTTCTCTGTCTTCTGTAAAACAGTGTAGTACGCCACCACAATCCGTCACTTTTTCTTCGCGCAGAATAGACAGCGTATCGGCTCGCGCATCGCGGGTATGTACGATAACTGGCTTTTGTAACTCACGGCCAATCTGAATATGATGGATAAAAGATTCCTGCTGGCGCACCTTTGTTTCCGGCGTATAGAAATAGTCCAGCCCGGTTTCCCCCATTGCCACAACACCCTCTTCGGCGGCAAAACGGCGCAGGTCTTCAACATCATAGGCTTCATCCTGATTTAACGGATGCACGCCGCAGGAGAACACCACATTGTCACGTTCACCGACCAGTTCGCGCATACTGCGGTATCCTGGCAGAGTGGTCGCGACGGCAAGACAGAATTTCACATCGCGTGCGGCTGCTTTCGCCAGCACGTCATCCACGTCCTTATGCAGAGATTGATAATCCAGGCCATCAAGATGGCAGTGTGAGTCGACTAAAAACATAATGTCTCTCTCAAAGATGGGGAACAGGCAATACGGTGCCTGGTTGCAGGTAATGCTCAATACGCAGGATAAGATCGGTTAACACCAGTTCACGGTTTACGCCTGTTACGTTCAGCAACTGCTGACGGCAATGACAAACGTCACCGAGTATCGCCTGTATCCGGGCGACGGATAACCGTTCTGCGATAGAAGATATCAGGTCCAGCGCATCAGGATTGGTTAAATGGGAAACCCCATACGGACGCTTCAAGGCATCCGTCAACAACGTTGCCAGCCAGTGTAAACGGGCGGCAGCCTGATCGTGGTTTAACGCCGCGAGCAGGATATACCAGTCACCTGCGTTTAATGTGTTTGCCAGTGCCGCACAAAAATCTGTGCGATGCGCCCAGCTTTCAGCCTGTAACAACGAGAGTGCCGCACCTGGCGAACCCGCGCTCAGGCGTAATGCGCTCAACAGCGCTTCTGGAGATGCGGTCACTTCGCGGGCGAGCCAGGAGATAGCGTACGACTCAGCCGGCGGCGCAAGATGGTGTAACCGGCAGCGGCTGCGCAATGTCGCCAGCAATCGCGCAGGCTCTGTGCTGGCGAGGAAAAACCAGGTTTGTGCCGGCGGTTCTTCCAGCGTTTTTAGCAGGGCATTGGCAGCGGCATCAGTTAACTGGGCGGCATCAGGGATCCACACCACTTTCGCACCGCCAAGGCGTGAATGCTCGTACAGCTTTTCACTCACTTCACGTACCGCATCAACTCCCAGCGTGCTTTTACCTTTTTCCGGCAGCAGCGAATAGTAGTCAGGATGCGTCCCCGCCTGCATCAGCTGACAGCCCCGGCAGTGTCCGCAGCTTTTATGCCCTTCCGGCTGCTGGCACATTAAATAGCGACTGAGCGCGTAAATCAGCGCGTCGTCACCCATTCCGGGTAATGCCTGAATCAGTAACGCATGGTGACCACGACCCGCCTGGTAGCTGGCTACCAGTTTTTCAAAATCTGGTCGTAACCATGGGTACCATTTCATGCGCCCTGCTCCTGCACCCACTGGGTGATGGTATTGCGGATATCAGCCATCACAGCTTCCAGCGGCTGCGTAGCGTCGATGGTACGAATGCTGGCATCTTTGGCAGCCAGTTCAAGATAGCGCGCGCGGGTGCGATTAAAGAAATCGAAAGATTCCTGCTCAATACGATCCAGCTCGCCGCGCGCACGGGCACGTTTCAATCCGACCTCTGGAGTCACGTCCAGATAGAGCGTCAGGTCCGGGCGAAAATCACCGAGCACCGCATCGCGCAAGGTTGCCAGCATGTTTTGATCGATGCCGCGTCCGCCCCCCTGATACGCCTGGGTCGACAAATCGTGACGGTCGCCAATTACCCATGCGCCTTTTGCCAGCGCAGGTTTAATAACGGTTTCGACCAGCTGTACGCGCGCGGCGTAAAACATCAGAACTTCAGCTTTGTCAGTGATGACCTCGTCACCCACCGACTTAATGTCCAGCACCAGACTTCTTAGTTTCTCAGCGAGCTGCGTTCCCCCCGGTTCGCGGGTAAAAACCATGTCACGAATACCGAGTTGCTCAAGTGTCTCTACCACCACGTTACGCGCGGTGGTTTTTCCGGCGCCTTCCAGGCCCTCGATGACGATATAGTTACTGCCCATTTTTTTCCTTAAGCACTTTCAGGTAATCCTGCACGGACCGGTTGTGGCTGGCAAGATTGGTGTTAAACGTGTGACCGCCTTTACCGTCAGCCACGAAATAGAGGTACGGCGTTTTTGCCGGATGCGCCGCGGCCTGCAATGAGGCCTCTCCCGGCATGGCAATCGGGCCAGGCGGCAACCCCGTAATGGTATAGGTGTTATAGGCGGTCGGGGTATCTAAATCCACACGCGACAACTTGCCATTATACCGTGACCCCATCCCGTAAATCACCGTCGGATCGGTCTGTAAACGCATGCCAATCCGTAAGCGGTTAATAAAGACGGAAGCCACCTGGTCACGCTCGCTGGCAACCGCAGTCTCTTTTTCGATAATAGAGGCCATGGTTACCAGCTGATTTTTGTCCTGATAAGGCAGGCCTTCAGCGCGCCCTTCCCAGACCGAGTCTACCGCTTTAACCATTTTCTGATGCGCGCGTTTTAGCAACGCCACGTCGGTTGTATTGGCGGTATACATCCAGGTATCTGGCCAGAACCAGCCTTCGACCCATTGCGGGTTCTCCAGCTTCAGCGCCTGAGCAACGGTCTCGTAATTATCATCGCTCAGCGTATGTTTGATGTACGGGGCGTCGCGCAGCTGCTTGAGGTAGTCGCTCAGACGCATCCCTTCAACCAGACGTAACGGAAACTGCGCCTCTTTACCGCTTTCCAGCAGTTGCAACATATCCCGCACCGTCATGTCGGGCGTAAAACGGTAGGTTCCGGCTTTAAAATGCGACAGTTCGGGTTCCACACGCAGCAGCCACTGGAACACACGCGGACGATTGATAACGTTGTCCGCATACAACTGTTCACCGAGAGCCAGACGGCCCGTACCCGCTTTCAGCGTAAAAATCGTCTCTTCTTTAATCAATAACTTACTGTCCGCCAGATGGCGAACTTTCCACATTCCCACTCCCGCAGCTATGCCCAGCACAACCAGCAATAACAGGACAACAAGTAACAGTTTTTTCATGACTAATTCGGGTGCTCACAAAGTGGGGCTAAAAAATCGAACAACATACGTGCAGACAGCAGCGTGTCGCCACAGGTGCGTACGGGAATAACAGGCATTAACGCATTACAGACGACGATTTCATCGGCCTGCATAACCTCTTCCAACCCGGCATACACTTCGACAATGCTGAACGACGATTGTGCCAGCATCCGGATACAGAATTGTCGCATAATGCCGTTCACTCCGGCCTGATCCAGCCGGGGAGTGTAAACCACATCCCCCTTACGCCAGAACAAATTAGCCGCACAGCATTCCGTAACCCATCCCTCACTGTCAAGAACCAGTGCTTCATCAGCTGCCGTCTGCTCAAGATGAGAGCGAATCAACACCTGTTCCAGTCTATTCAGGTGCTTAAGTCCGGCAAGCAACGGATTACGCCCCAGACGCACTGGACTTAACGCCAGCGTTATCCCCTCCAGTCGCCAACGATCGTAATGATCGGGCCTGGCTGAAACAGAGAGAATACGTGTGGCACTGCGACAGTTTGCGCCGCTGTAACCACGGCCACCGCTACCACGGCTGATAATCACTTTTAACACGCCACGCGCATGCCCTTGCGCCAGCATTTTCATTTCACTTTGCAGCTCTGACCAATCTTCGAAAGAGATCAGCAATTTTTGGCAGGCGTCTTGTAAACGCGCAAGATGCGCTGCAAAGAGGCAAATTTCGCCGTCAATAATACGCGCAGTGGTAAAACAGCCATCACCGAATTGGGTCGCTCGATCGCTTGCGGCCAGCATATTCTGCTCGCAGCCATTAATTAAGAACATGGTGGCTCCTTATTTCTGGTCCGCTAGTTTGGCAGGATGAACAACACAGGACAAGGGTGGAAAACCGAATAAAAAAAGGCCCGACAAGCGGACCTTTTTAAATTGCTATCGATGCTAACGCACCACCTGACAGACTTAAATCTTTTTAAAGATCAAAGAGCCGTTGGTGCCGCCAAAGCCGAAGGAGTTACACAGTGCGTACTCCAGACCACTAACCTGACGCGCTTCGTGAGGTACGAAGTCCAGGTCACAACCTTCATCCGGGTTATCCAGGTTGATGGTTGGCGGAATAGCCTGATCGCGCAGCGCCAGGATAGAGAAAATAGACTCTACCGCGCCCGCCGCACCCAACAGGTGTCCGGTCATGGATTTAGTGGAGCTTACCATTACACGGCTTGCCGCATCGCCAAAGACAGATTTCACTGCCTGGGTTTCGGCTTTATCGCCAGCAGGAGTAGACGTGCCATGCGCGTTGACATAGCCGATCTGACCCGCTTCGATAGCCGCATCGCGTAGTGCGTTGACCATTGCCAGCGCAGCGCCCGCACCGTTTTCAGGTGGTGACGTCATGTGGTAAGCATCGCTGCTCATGCCAAAACCAACGACTTCAGCATAGATTTTTGCACCGCGCGCTTTCGCATGCTCGTACTCTTCCAGTACCACCATGCCTGCGCCGTCGCCCAGCACAAAGCCATCACGTTCTTTATCCCACGGACGGCTTGCCACTTGCGGGTTATCATTACGTGTAGACAGCGCACGTGCCGCGCCAAAACCACCCACGCCCAGCGGGGTACTGGCTTTTTCTGCACCACCCGCAACCATCGCGTCTGCATCGCCGTATGCAATGATACGTGCTGCATGACCAATGTTATGCACACCTGAGGTACAGGCGGTCGCAATGGAGATGCTTGGCCCTTGCAGGCCGTACATGATGGTCAGGTGACCTGCCACCATGTTAACAATCGTTGACGGAACGAAGAACGGGCTGATCTTACGTGGACCGCCATTCACCAAAGAGGTGTGGTTTTCTTCGATCAATCCGAGACCGCCAATACCAGAGCCGATAGCGGCGCCAATACGGTGAGCGTTCTCTTCCGTAATTTCGAGACCAGAATCCTGCATGGCCTGAACGCCAGCGACAATTCCATATTGAATGAAAGCATCCATCTTGCGCTGTTCTTTGCGCGAGATAATGTCTTCACAGTTAAAATCCTTTACTAAGCCAGCAAATTTCGTTGCATAGGCGCTAGTATCGAAATGGTCGATCAGGCTGATGCCACTCTGACCGGCAAGGAGAGCTTTCCAGGTAGACTCTACGGTATTGCCGACAGGAGACAACATGCCCAGTCCGGTCACAACTACACGACGCTTAGACACGGTTGTCCTCCAGGGAGGGAAAATAATTCAAGTGGGATAAAAAGATAAAACTCAGGCGGTCGAATGACCGCCTGGAGATGTTCACTTACGCCTGGTGGCCGTTGATGTAATCAATGGCAGCCTGAACGGTAGTGATTTTCTCAGCTTCTTCGTCCGGAATCTCAGTATCAAACTCTTCTTCCAGAGCCATTACCAGCTCAACGGTGTCAAGAGAATCTGCGCCCAGGTCTTCAACGAAGGAAGCATTGTTGGTTACTTCTTCCTGCTTAACGCCCAGCTGTTCGCCGATAATTTTCTTAACGCGTTCTTCGATAGTGCTCATACTCTTAAATTTCCTATCAAAACTCGCTTTCGCGATGGTTTTCGTAGTGTATAAAATGTTGAAAAATTTGCAACTAAATCCCGGCAGGTCTTACCACGATTTTACGTTATTTTGAGGGCATTCACCCTAATAACGCAAATTTTTTTATCTCGTGGTTAAACCATGTACATCCCGCCGTTGACGTGCAAAGTCTCACCTGTGATGTAACTTGCTTCGTCAGAAGCTAAAAATGCAACCGCACTGGCGATTTCCTGAGCGCCGCCAAGGCGACCCGCAGGAACCTGCGCCAGAATACCCGCACGCTGATCATCAGACAGCGCACGCGTCATGTCCGTTTCAATAAAGCCCGGAGCAACAACGTTTACAGTAATGCCACGAGACGCAACTTCGCGCGCCAGTGATTTACTGAAGCCGATCAGACCCGCTTTCGCCGCAGCGTAGTTAGCCTGACCCGCATTTCCCATGGTACCAACCACAGAACCAATAGTGATAATACGCCCATGACGCTTTTTCATCATAGCTCGCATTACCGCTTTTGACAGACGGAAAACAGATGACAGGTTGGTTTCGATGATATCGTTCCACTCGTCATCTTTCATGCGCATTAACAGGTTATCACGAGTAATCCCGGCATTATTGACCAGGATATCGACTTCACCAAATTCTGCGCGAATATTTCCCAGAACAGATTCGATAGATGCCGGATCGGTCACATTCAACATCAGACCTTTACCATTTGCACCTAAGTAATCGCTAATGGCCTGCGCACCGCTTTCGCTGGTTGCAGTACCGATAACTTTCGCGCCACGGGCAACGAGTGTTTCAGCAATTGCGCGGCCAATGCCACGGCTTGCACCGGTAACCAGCGCGACTTTTCCTTCAAAACTCATGGTCTTCCTCTTTTATTGCTCTAGCGCCGCAGATAATGCCGCCGGCTCATTCAGTGCCGAAGCAGTCAGGGTGTCAACAATACGTTTCGTCAAACCGGTCAGAACTTTGCCCGGACCAACTTCATACAGGTGCTCTACGCCCTGGGACGCCATAAATTCAACGGTTTTAGTCCATTGAACCGGGCTGTACAGCTGGCGAACCAGCGCATCGCGAATAGCGTCTGCGTCTGTTTCGCACTTCACGTCGACGTTGTTCACAACCGGAACAGTCGGCGCGTTAAAAGTGATTTTTTGCAGTTCAACGGCCAGTTTCTCAGCAGCAGGCTTCATCAGCGCGCAGTGAGAAGGAACGCTGACCGGCAGTGGCAGAGCACGCTTAGCGCCAGCCGCTTTACAGGCTGCGCCAGCACGTTCTACGGCTTCTTTGTGCCCGGCAATAACCACCTGACCTGGTGAGTTAAAGTTTACCGGTGAAACCACCTGGCCTTCGGCAGACTCTTCACACGCTTTAGCAATAGCAGCGTCGTCCAGACCGATAATAGCAGACATGCCGCCAGTGCCTTCCGGTACCGCTTCCTGCATGAATTTGCCACGCAGTTCAACCAGACGTACGGCATCGGCAAAACCGATAACACCCGCACATACCAGCGCAGAGTATTCGCCCAGGCTGTGACCAGCCATCAGCGCAGGTGTTTTACCACCCTGCTGCTGCCATACGCGATAAAGCGCAACAGAGGCAGTCAACAGTGCTGGCTGCGTCTGCCAGGTTTTATTCAGCTCTTCGGCCGGTCCCTGCTGAGTCAACGCCCACAGATCATAGCCCAGCGCAGCTGATGCTTCAGCAAAAGTTTCTTCAACAATTGGGTAGTTTGCTGCCATTTCAGACAACATCCCAACGGTCTGGGAACCCTGCCCCGGGAACACAAATGCAAATTGCGTCATGTTTAAATCCTTATACTAGAAACGAATCAGCGCAGAGCCCCAGGTGAATCCACCCCCAAAGGCTTCAAGCAATATCAACTGACCAGCTTTAATACGCCCGTCGCGGACGGCTTCGTCCAGCGCGCACGGTACGGAGGCCGCGGAGGTATTGCCATGTCTGTCGAGCGTCACGACAACATTATCCATCGACATACCCAGCTTTTTCGCGGTTGCGCTAATAATGCGGAGGTTTGCCTGATGCGGCACCAGCCAGTCCAGTGCAGAACGATCGAGATTATTTGCTTCCAGCGTTTCATCAACGATGTGTGCAAGCTCGGTCACCGCGACTTTAAATACTTCGTTACCCGCCATCGTCAGGTGGATCGGGTTTTCCGGGTTCACGCGATCGGCATTAGGCAGCGTCAACAGTTCGCCATAGCGACCATCAGCGTGCAGATGCGTAGAGAGAATGCCGGGCTCTTCTGATGCGCTCAGTACAACCGCACCTGCGCCATCACCGAAAATAATGATCGTCCCGCGATCGGTTGGATCACAGGTACGAGCGAGGACATCTGAGCCAACCACCAGAGCATGCTTCACTGCGCCAGACTTAACGTACTGGTCGGCAACGCTCAGGGCGTAGGTGAAACCGGCACAAGCGGCTGCAACGTCAAACGCCGGACAGCCTTTGATCCCCAGCATACTTTGGATCTGGCATGCCGCACTTGGAAATGCGTGTGTGGATGATGTGGTGGCAACCACAATCAGACCAATTTGTTCTTTGTCGATGCCCGCCATTTCAATTGCACGGTTTGCGGCGGCAAAGCCCATCGTCGCAACTGTTTCATTTGGCGCTGCAATATGGCGTTCACGGATACCTGTGCGAGTGACGATCCACTCATCAGATGTCTCAACCATTTTTTCCAAATCGGCGTTAGTACGCACTTGTTCAGGCAGATAGCTGCCAGTACCAATAATCTTCGTATACATGTACGCTCAGTCACTTTTTGGTTATATACCGCCACGAGCAAATCGCTGATACGTTGGCAGCATTCACAAACGCACCGTTATCTGTGTGCTCGCGAGTTTGCGTTTTCGCCACCGTCCAGCAGTTCGAATCCAGCTGGGTATACAGATTCTAGGCGAGCGGCAATTCGCTGAGGAACTTGTCGCTGCACCGCCTGCACTGCCTGTTCAATCGCGACTTCAAATGCTCGCTGATTGGCCGCACCATGACTCTTAATCACCGTGCCGCGCAATCCTAACAGACAGGCGCCATTATACTGGTCGGGGTTGAGGTGACTAAATCGCCTTGTCAGGCTTTTTTGTAACCAACGTTTTAATAACAGCAGCCACCACGACCGTTTTTTGCCCTCACCCTGAGACTTCAGCAGTGAAAGGAACATTCTGACAACACCTTCCATCGTCTTTAATGTGACATTACCTGTAAAGCCGTCACAGACCAACACATCAGTTTTGCCAGTCAGTAACTCATTGGCTTCAAGATAGCCGATATAATTGATAGAAGGGATTGTTTTTAGCACTGCAGAAGCATCCCGAATACTGTCGAGACCCTTGGTTTCTTCTTCACCGATATTGAGCAACGCAACACGGGGATTGGCAATTCCAACCACCTCTTCTGCCAGCACGGAACCCATGACGGCAAATTGCACCAACATCGTGCTATCACAATCCACGTTGGCACCCAAATCCAGCACCACCGTTTTGCCCTTTTGCTGATGGGGTAAAACCGTCACCAGCGCAGGACGCTCAATCCCCTCAAGGGGTTTGAGCAATAACTTCGCAAGACCCATTAGCGCACCTGTATTACCGGCGCTCACACAGGCTTCCGCTCGTCCTTCTTTCACGAGCTCCAGGGCAACACGCATTGAGCTTCCACGACTGGCGCGAATAGCTTGCGAGGGCCGGGCATCACTGGCAATAACTGACTGAGCAGGGATAATCTGCAGACGTGAACGTTGTTCGAAGTCAGCTTTGGCAAGTAATGGCGTGATTGTATCGGGATCCCCGACTAAAAGAAGTGTGAGTTGCGAATTAGAATTCAGTGCCTGCAATGCTGCAGGCACTGTCACGGTAGGGCCAAAATCACCCCCCATGACATCTAACGCCAGGGTTAGACGTGTCAAGGTATCGTCGCTGCCCGGTTAGGTGTTTCCCCAGTTACCCGGGGAAAGCCTCACTAAGCTTCATCACGCGTGTACTCTCTGTCTTTCTCACCGTAGCGGGAAAGCCATTGAGTCATGCGTGATTACTTAGCGATTACCTTACGGCCACGGTAAAAACCGTCGGCAGTGATGTGGTGACGCAGGTGTTGTTCACCAGAAGTTTTGTCTACAGACAGGCTGGTGACTGCGGTCAGAGCGTCATGAGAACGACGCATGCCACGTTTGGAACGGGTTGGTTTATTCTGTTGTACGGCCATGGACCTTACTCCTCAATTACTTACGCTTTAAGCTGGCTAATACGGCAAATGGGTTTGGTTTTTGCGCTTCATCAGGCAATTCGCCAAAGACCATGTCCGCCTCGGACACTTCACAGTGTTCAGAATCATGCACCGGAACTACCGGCAAGGAGAGGATAATCTCATCTTCAACCATTGCAAGCAGATCGATTTCACCGAATTCGTTAACCTCAATCGGCTCATACGCTTCCGGGAGTGCTTCAGCCTGCTCGTCAGAACGGACAGGACTAAAACAATATGTTGTGTGAACATGAAGTGGGAACGGTTTCCCGCAACGCTGACATTCGAGCGTAACCGACACCTTTGCATCACCGGTTATAACGGCAAGGCGCTGGTTATCGATAGCGAACGACATGGAGCATTCCACATCACTGTCCACACTGACTACAGAATCGGCGACACGCTCAACCAGATCAGAAGTATAGATACCTTCATAATCGAGGCGTTTCTGAGCCGTACGAACCGGATCAAGAGTCAGGGGTAATTTTACCTTTTGCATAGGGCGCGCATATTAACTTTGTAACGTCATATAGTCAAAGAAAAAGGCAGCCTGTGGTTGCCTTTTGCCAATAATTCGCACACATTGCGGGTCATCGACTTAAAATCGCTCAACACAAGCCATTACAGCCAGCTTGTAGGACGAAGTCCATAGTTTAAAATGGCTCTCATCAATACGCTATATGCGAGGGAAAAAATATGCCTCAACTTATTCTTGCTTCTACCTCTCCCTGGCGTCGCGCTTTACTAGAAAAACTGGCAATCCCGTTCGAATGCGCAGCACCAGAGGTTGATGAAACGCCGTTACCGGGCGAAGCCCCCCGGCACTTAGTCTTGCGACTGGCGCAGAAAAAAGCGCAATCTCTCGCCCACCGTTATCCATCGCACCTTATTATTGGTTCCGATCAAATTTGTGTTCTCGATGGTGAAATAACCGGCAAACCGTTAACAGAAGAAAATGCACGCCAGCAGTTACTCAAAGCCCGTGGCAATATTGTGACGTTTTATACCGGACTGGCGCTGTATAATTCTGCGACCGGACATTTACAAACTGAAGTTGAACCGTTCGACGTCCATTTTCGTCACTTAAGCGAAACGGAAATTGAAGATTACGTGCGCAAAGAGCGCCCGCTGCATTGTGCCGGTAGTTTTAAAAGCGAAGGATTGGGCATTGCACTTTTTGAGCGTCTGGAAGGCCGCGACCCAAATACCTTAATCGGTTTGCCGCTGATCGCACTGTGTCAAATGCTGCGACGAGAAGATATGAACCCGTTAAAAGCCTGACGGGTTGACGGCTGTACAGGCCAATCCTGTAGGCCTGATAGGCGCAGCGCCATCAGGCCTACAGGTAATGCGCGATAATATCAATGCGCATCAGCCTTTACTGCGTAACACCTCGAGGCAGCGCTTCAACTGCTTATCCATTGGCGCTTCAATACGCATTACTTCACCCGTCCCAGGATGAGTAAATTTCAACGCTGCGGCGTGCAAAAAGAGCCTGCTCAGTCCGGTATCCGCCAGTTGCTTATCGAACTCACGATCGCCATAGCGGTCGTCAAAGGCAATCGGATGTCCGGCATATTGTGTATGCACGCGAATCTGGTGCGTGCGTCCGGTCACGGGACTGCAGCGCACAAGCGTAGCGAACGCATAACGCTCTTCCACTTTAAAGCGTGTTTCCGATGGTTTGCCTTCCTGATTCACCCGCACAATACGCTCGCCGCTTTGCAGAATGTTCTTTAACAGCGGGGCCTGCACGGTTTTGACATGGGACTGCCACTGGCCGCGTACCAACGCGAGGTAGTCTTTCTGCATGCCTTTTTCACGCAGTTGTTCATGCAACGAACGCAAGGCAGATCGTTTTTTGGCCACCAGCAGCACGCCGGAGGTATCCCGGTCAAGGCGATGCACCAGCTCAAGGAAACGCGCTTCCGGGCGCAGTGCACGTAAGCCTTCAATGACGCCAAAGCTTAAGCCGCTTCCACCATGCACGGCCGTACCTGAAGGCTTGTTAAGCACCAGAATGTGGTCATCTTCATATAAAATGACATCGGTCAGCGCCGCGACCTTCTGCAAATTCGGTGAAATGGCCTCTTCTTCACGTTCAGCGACACGTACAGGTGGAATACGCACAATGTCCCCGTCTTCGAGTTTGTACTCGGGTTTAATGCGTTTTTTGTTCACCCGCACTTCGCCTTTACGCAAAATGCGATAAATCATACTTTTCGGCACGCCCTTGAGCTGGGTGCGCAAAAAGTTGTCGATGCGTTGCCCTGCTTCGTCGGCAGTAATGGCAACTGTTTTTACGGCTGGAGTCTCTGTTTTCATGGGGGCCGATTTTAAATAGCCATCAAGATTCGCGCCACACATTTTTCTATGCTTATATTAACTGCTATACCTTATTACTTAAGTTTGACATAGCCGATTTGGTGGTTATTAAAGCAATCACTACGCGGAAGTGAAAAAACTGTGAGTAACCGGGTGATAAATGGCAAAAGTCATCTTGCTATAACAAGGTTAGCAGTGGAATAATGAGGTTGTTTCCGTGTTGAATCTTGTTAAAACAAGAACTTTTCCGGAATGACCCAATTTTGCCCGACCGATCATCAACGCAGCAATGGCGTAAGACGTATTGATCTTTCAGGCAGTTAGCGGGCTGCGGGTTGCAGTCCTTACCGGTAAGTGCTCTATAGATTTCGCGTTGTAGGAAGGCGGCAAGTCTGGGAACCCCAGGTGCTTACTCCTGTAAGTGGTTGGGGTAAGAAGATGAAGCCAACGCACCCACAGCGTGAAAGACGATAAGCACAATGGAAGCTTCTCTGGAGAGTAACACCCAGACTGTTCCCCTGATAATTGCGCTGTGTTTCCGTATGAAATACAGGCAACCGACACTCTGCGCCTCTTTGAGCTGACGATAACCGTGAGGTTGGCGACGCGAATAGACACGAGGCCATCGGTTCACACCCGGAAAGGCATTACTCTGCCCGCAGCTTAGTCGTCAATGTAAGAATAATGAGTAAGTTACGATGAAAAGAATGTTAATTAACGCGACTCAGCAGGAAGAGTTGCGTGTCGCCCTTGTAGATGGGCAGCGTCTGTACGATCTGGATATCGAAAGTCCTGGACACGAACAGAAAAAAGCCAACATCTATAAAGGCAAAATTACCCGTATTGAACCGAGTCTGGAAGCTGCTTTTGTTGATTACGGCGCTGAACGTCACGGTTTCCTCCCGTTAAAAGAAATTGCCCGCGAATACTTCCCCGCTAGCTACAACTCCCATGGTCGTCCCAACATTAAAGACGTGTTGCGCGAAGGTCAGGAAGTCATTGTTCAGATCGATAAAGAAGAACGCGGCAATAAAGGCGCTGCGCTGACCACCTTTATCAGCCTGGCAGGTAGTTATCTGGTTCTGATGCCGAACAACCCGCGCGCGGGCGGCATCTCCCGTCGCATTGAAGGCGACGACCGTACCGAATTAAAAGAAGCGCTGGCAAGCCTGGAACTGCCTGACGGCATGGGACTTATCGTGCGTACCGCAGGTGTCGGCAAATCTGCCGAAGCGCTGCAGTGGGACCTGAGTTTCCGCCTGAAGCACTGGGAAGCGATTCAAAAAGCCGCTGACAGCCGCCCTGCTCCGTTCCTGATCCATCAGGAAAGCAACGTTATCGTTCGCGCATTCCGTGACTATTTACGTCAGGACATCGGCGAAATCCTCATCGACAACCCGAAAGTTATGGAGATGGCGCGTCAGCACATCGCCGCGCTGGGTCGTCCGGATTTCAGCAGCAAAATCAAACTGTACACCGGTGAAATCCCGCTGTTCAGCCACTATCAAATCGAATCTCAGATTGAGTCCGCGTTCCAGCGCGAAGTGCGTCTGCCGTCCGGCGGCTCAATCGTTATCGACAGCACAGAAGCGCTGACCGCTATCGATATCAACTCCGCACGCGCGACCCGCGGCGGCGACATCGAAGAAACTGCGTTCAACACCAACCTTGAAGCAGCCGATGAAATTGCTCGTCAGCTGCGTCTGCGCGACCTCGGCGGCCTGATTGTAATCGACTTCATTGATATGACGCCGGTTCGTCACCAGCGTGCGGTTGAAAACCGTCTGCGTGAAGCCGTGCGTCAGGACAGAGCGCGTATTCAAATCAGCCATATTTCTCGCTTCGGCCTGCTGGAGATGTCCCGTCAGCGTCTGAGCCCGTCGCTGGGTGAATCCAGCCATCACGTATGCCCACGCTGCTCCGGCACGGGTACCGTACGTGATAACGAATCACTGTCGCTGTCTATTCTGCGTCTGATCGAAGAAGAAGCGCTGAAAGAAAATACGCAGGAAGTTCACGCTATTGTTCCTGTGCCGATCGCATCCTACCTGCTCAACGAAAAACGTACCGCGGTAAATGCTATCGAGACGCGTCAGAATGGCGTGCGCTGTGTGATTGTGCCAAACGATCAGATGGAAACCCCGCATTACTCCGTGCTGCGCGTACGCAAAGGGGAAGAAACACCAACCCTGAGCTACCTGCTGCCGAAACTGCATGAAGAAGCGATGGCATTGCCGACGGAAGAAGAGTTCGTCGAGCGTAAACAGCCAGAGCAGCCGGCATTGGCCACCTTTGCAATGCCAGAGGTGCCGCCAGCCCCTGCTTTGCAGGAACCTACTGCGAAGGCCGCCGCGCCTAAAGCCGCAGCAGCGACCGCGACCGTCGCCGCACAGCCAGGTTTGATTAGCCGTTTCTTCAGCGCACTGAAGTCCATCTTCAGCGGTAGCGAAGAAGTGAAACCGGTTGAACAACCTGCGCCGAAAGCGGAAGAGAAAACCGACCGCCAGCAGGATCGTCGTAAACCGCGTCAGAACAATCGTCGCGACCGTAACGATCGTCGTGATAATCGCGACAACCGTGGCGAGCGTGATAACCGTAACGAGCGTTCAGAAAGCGGCGAAAACCGTGAAGATAACCGCCGTAACCGCCGTCAGTCGCAGCAGCAAAATGCGGAAGCGCGCGATAACCGCCAGCAGTCTACTGAGGTCGCCGACAAAGCGAAATCCGGTGATGATCAGCAGGCTCCGCGTCGCGAGCGCAACCGCCGTCGCAACGATGATAAGCGTCAGGCGCAGCAGGAAGTTAAAGAGCTGAACCTGGCAGAACAACCTGCGCAGGATACCGAGCAGGAAGAGCGCGTTCGTCAGCCTCAGACTCGCCGTAAACAGCGTCAGCTGACTCAGAAAGTTCGTTACACAGACAGCCCGGCTGTTGAAGCCGAAGTCGCGACTGCCGAAGTGGTCACTGAAACGGCAGTCGCTCAACCAACTGAACAGCCCGTACCGGCACAGCGTACTGAACTGGCGAAAGTTGATCTGCCTGCCGTCGTTGCGACTGAGCAGGAAGACAACAGCGAAGCGCGTGACTCTAATGGTATGCCGCGTCGTTCCCGTCGCTCACCTCGCCATCTGCGCGTCAGTGGACAACGCCGTCGTCGTTATCGTGACGAGCGTTACCCGGTTCAGTCGCCGATGCCGTTAACGGTTGCCTGCGCATCTCCAGAATTAGCGTCCGGTAAAGTCTGGATCCGCTACCCTGTTGCTCGTCCTCAGGATCAGCAGGTTGCAGAGCAGCGCGAGCAGGAAACGGTTCAGGGGCAAGCTGTACCTGTCGCCGTAGAGCCTCAGGTTGCTGCAGCTGCCGTTGAGCATATTGTGAACGCCCCTGCGTCGGTTGAAACCGTACAGCCAGAGGTGGTCATTGCTGAACCTCAGGCCACTGTCGTTGAAACCACGCATCCGGAAGTCATCGCTACTCCGGTCGAGGAACAACCGCAAATTATCGCTGAATCTGACGCGCCTGTTGCTGAGGATACCGCGGCGAAAGCCGAACCTGTCGCTGAAATCGTGGCTGCGCCGGTTGTCGAAGAATCTGCGGAGGTTGTTATTTCTCAGCCTGAAGTGGCTGAAGAGATTGCAGAGGTTGTGGAAACAGCGCCAGTGGTTGAAGAAGTTGCCGCGCCGCAAGAGGTTGTTGCAGCACCGGTCGTCGAAGACGCAGTCGTTAAGGCTGAAGTTGTCGCAACCCGCGTTGACGCAGAACATCTTCACAGCCATGCGGCCGCACCGATGACCCGTGCTCCGGCACCAGAGTATGTGCCTGAAGCGCCGCGTCATAGTGACTGGCAACGCCCGGAATTCACCTTTGAAGGTAAAGGTGCCGCAGGTGGACACAGCGCCACGCACCAGGCGACTGCGCCAGCAACGCGCCCGCAGCCCGTTGAGTAAGTCATAATCAACATCAAAGCCGACCTTCGGGTCGGCTTTTTTTTATCTCTGCTCTACACACTGACAAACTGAGAAGGCGTGGTTACGCTGGCAATCTTTAGCGGTGCGATTGCGCGGGTAATAAGATTAACGGGGAATCTGTCGCTGAGAAAATAACAGTGGCCTAAAAAAATGCCCGCTCCGGGGTGTTAAAGGAGCGGGCAGACAAACATATCCAGTTTCATGATATGTTCAAAAAGGTGTTACCGGTTCAGTTGAAATAGCGACATTCCCTGCATATCGGTAAACGTTTTGTACGATGCCTGCAGTGCGGCCTGCTGCATCACGTAGGACGAAATCGCTGCATTCCAGTCAACATCCACCAGATTGCTCATCTGCTGAGTCTGGCCCAATGCGCGATCGGCGCCCAGTGAATCCAGTGAACTTAGCTCGCTGAGCTGAGTCCCTAATTCTGCACGAACAGAAAGCACGTTATTCAATGAATTTTTCAGGCCACGACTGGTTTTATCAATGGCTGCAGAGGCGGTAGCTTTTGCCGCGTCATTGCCCTCAATCGGGGTTTTGAGCGCATCAATAGCGGTATCCAGCATTTTGAACAGGTTCTTTTCCTGTGTACCGCCGCCTGGTTCCGGTACGGCATTACTGGTCAGATTAACAAATACTTTATCGCCAGTATGACCAATCACCATGGTACGGGAGGCATCGACCTGCTGGGTCACATTTGTTGTACCGCCACTGTAAGCGCCATCTGCCTGAGCAAACGGTGCAGATTCTGTTTTATATCCGCCAAAAATATAGCGTCCATTACCGTCGGTGCTGTTCGCCAGGTTCATCAGTTGATCGCGGATCCCCTGCAGGTCGGTGGCCAGCGATGCACGGTCGTCATCGCTTAACGTGCCGTTCGCGGCATAGACAATTTTTTCCTGCGCGGTCTGAATTGCCGTCGTTACCTGACTCAGTACGTTCTCTTCCAGCGATACTTTTTGCGTCGCAAATGAACGTGCCAGCGTATATTGGCTGTTCTGCGCCTGTGCTTGAGAAAGCACCACGGCCTGCGAGGCGGCGATCGGATCGTCAGATGGGTTGATCACACGTTTGCCCGTTGACATCTGCTCGCCGAACTTCATCCATTCAGCCTGAGAGTTAGTGATGCCACGCATATTATGCTGGTACATCATCTGGGTGCTGATACGCATTGTGTCCCTCTCCCTTAGCGAATATTAATCAGTGCATCAAACAGCGCATTTGCAGTTTGCAGCACTTGCGCGTTAGCCAGGTAATACTGTTGATAGCGCTGTAAGTTACCGTATTCTTCGTCGAGGTTAACGCCGGAAATAGACTGCTGCTGCTTATAAAGCTGCGTTACCACGTTGTTTTGGGTAATGGCGCTGGTTTTCAGCGTCGCGGTTTTGTTCCCGACATCGCTTACCAGCGTGGCATATGCATCGTTGAAGGTCTTATTACCCACGGTAGCTTTGGTCTGCAGATCCAGCAGTTTCTGACCGTTACGGTTATCGCTTTTTCCCTTATCAATATCCGGGTCCGGATCATTTTTTGAGACTTGGGCCATGGCGATTTTCGACTCATCGGTCACCATGACTTTCATATCAACAACGGCGTTACTGACAGGTTTCACTGTAAAGCTGTCATTTGCTTTTGCGCCAGCATTAACGGTGATTTCCATCCCGTCAAAGGACATCTTCCCACCGGTAACGGTAGCTTTGAAGCTGGTATTATCCGCCAGGCGAGTAACCTGCCAGTCCGTCCCGTCATAAACGATTTTATAATCGGTCGCCTGTACAGCAGAGCTGTCGGTAATCTTCGCGCTTAACGATCCTGTTCCTGTATTTTTAGCGTTGTTGAATACTGCCGGGCTACCGATAGCAAAGAAATCCTTACCCTGATCGCCGTTCGCGTCAAAACCCTCTTTATGCTGGGTGTTAAACGCATCGGCGAACGCCAACGCCAGTTGGCCCAGCGTGTTACGCGTCTGGTCAAGCTCTTGAGAACGGAAGGTCAACAGCCCGCCCAATGAACCGGTATTCAACAGTTTTTCGGGAATTTCAACCTCGCCGGCAACCCCGTCGACGTAGGCCACTGTGGTTCGATTGGGATCGTCACTGGAGGGCACAGCCGCCAGCTGGCGTGCATTGCTGCCCTGCACCAGTGAATAGCCGTTCGCCATGGTTATGTTGTAAGTCCCGCCGTCCTGAACGCTGACTTCAACACCGACAATCTGGTTCAGTTCACTGACCAGTTGGTCGCGCTGGTCAAGTAAATCGTTAGGGGATGCGCCCGCGCCGACGCCGGTCAGACGGGAAATCTGATCGTTGAGGCTGGCAATCTGTTTTGAATAGTTGTTGATCTGGTCAACGCTGGCCTTGATCGCAGTATTAACCTGCTTGTCTTGATCGCGCAGATACTGGTCAGTTGTTCTGAACTGGTTGACTAAACCATCAGCTTTACCGATCAGCGCCTGGCGCGCCGCCGGGTCTTCCGCGTTACTGACAAGCGTTTGCAGGCTGGTAAAAAAGTCCTGCATTGAGGTCGAAATGGAACTGGTTTTGCTGGAGAGCAGATTGTCGATTTTCGACATTTGTTCATAGCGCGTTGTCAGGCCGCTGCTTTGGTTCTGCGCGGCACGTAACTGATTCGTGATAAAGGAGTCATACTCGCGCTGTACGCCAGAAACATAGACGCCATTGCCAACCCAGCCCCCCGCACCCAGCGTGCTGTTCGCTTGCGCCATAATTGTCGTTTGACGGGTGTATCCGGCAACGTTATAGCTGGAGATGTTATTACTGGCAGAATTCAACGCGGCCTGCGCTGCGGCGAGTCCACTCATCGCGTTATTAATCAAGCTGGACATGGAGGTTCCTTGTAATCCTTCAATACTCGTTATTATCGGCAGCAGGTTGGTAGACTTGAGCTATTTAAAAGAGATTATCGATATTCGTACCGTAGGTTTTGCTCACTTTTTCGCTCATCGATTTCAACTGCTGGATCATGCTGGTTAATTTACGCGCATAGTTAGGGTCAGTCGCGTAACCGGCATTCTGCAAAGCCTGTGCCCCCTGCTCGGCGGTAGCAGCGGCGGTTACCGCCGCATAGCGCGGGTTACGCGATATCAGACCGACATAATCCGACAGTGCCTCAAGGTAAGAGCTATAGACGCGGAATCGGGCTTTCACCTTTTTCGCCTCGCCGTTTTCATATTCGGTGGTGGTGATTTCGGTGGTTGGGCCTTTCCAGCTTCCCGAAGCCTTCACGCCAAAAATGTTAAAGCTCGGTTCACCGTTCTCACGGCGGATTTGTCGCTGGCCCCATCCGGACTCCAGCGCCGCCTGCGCCAGAATCAGATGATGCGGAACCCCGCTTTGCTGACTTGCCAGCTTAGCCGGCAGCGATAGCTGGGCGAGGAAGTCTTTGCTGTCACCTGACAGCGGCTCATCATTGCTTTCCGTCGCGCGGGGAATGGCTTTACGGACCAGTTGCGTCAGCGCCTGGTTTTGATAGCTGGTCACCGTTTCCAGAGAGAACTTCATTGGCACCTGCGGCGTATCGTCTGCGGGTTGCGCCTGGCCTTCGGTCATCTGCTTAACCATCATTTCAGCCAGTCCCAGACCTTTACCTGCGGTCATCTGCTGCGCAATTTGTTGGTCATACATGCTGGTATACAAACGTGTCGAATCACTGCTAAAAACGCCATCTTTCGGCAGCGCTTCACGCATGCTTTTCAGCATCATTTGTACGAACATCCCTTCAACCTGACGGGCAACCGGGCGGATATTCGCCGCCGGGTCCTGACCCGCTTTCACTTTCAGTTCGTTCAGTGATTGCGCATCCCAGGCGGCACTGGTCAGCAGTTTGCTGTCACCAATCATTAGATGATTTCCAGTTTGGCGCGTAAGCATCCCGCGCTCTGCATCGATTGCAGAATGGACATCAGATCCATCGGCGTTGCCCCTAGCGCATTAAGCGCACGCACAACATTGTTCAGGTTGGCGCTGGAACGCACGCTTTGCAGCGAACCGCCGCTCTGGCGCAGATCGATCTGGGTTTGAGGCGTCACCACGGTCTGTCCACCGCCAAACGGTGTATCCGGCTGGCTGACGTTCGCCTGGCGGTTTACTGTTATCGACAAGTTGCCTTGCGCGACGGCACAGCTATCCAGCGTGACTTCACGGTTCATAACGACGGATCCAGTGCGCGAGTTGATAATCACTTTCGCATCCTGCGGCGTGACGTTCACCTCCATATTCTGGATGTCAGCAAGGAAACGCACCTGCGAGCTGTTGCCGCTTGGCACGCGTACCTGAATCGTCCGGGCGTCCAGCGCAGTGGCGCTACCAAAGCCGCGCGAACGGTTAATGGTGTCGGTTATCTGCTGCGCCATAGTGAAATCTTCATTATTGAGCTGCAGATTAATGGTGTTACCGCCGCCGAACTGGCTGGGTAATTCACGTTCGATGGTCGCGCCGTTGGTAATACGTCCGCCATTGAGCTGGTTTACCTGCACGCTGCTGCCACCCGCAGCAGCGCCTGCACCGCCTACCAGAATATTCCCCTGCGCCAGCGCATATACCTGGCTATCGACCCCTTTCAGCGGGGTCATCAGCAGCGTACCGCCGCGCAGGCTTTTGGCGTTCCCCATGGAAGAGACCACCACGTCAATGGTTTGCCCCTGACGACCAAAAGCAGGGAATTGCGCGGTCACCATCACCGCCGCCACATTTTTCAGTTGCATATTGGTGCCGGTTGGCACGGTAATTCCCAACTGCGAAAGCATGTTGTTGAGCGTTTGCGTAGTAAACGGCGTCTGCGTAGTCTGGTCACCCGTGCCATCCAAACCGACCACCAGCCCATAACCGATCAACGAGTTTTCCCGCACGCCCTGAACGCTGGTCAGGTCACGAATACGGTCGGCATGCGCAAAGGTGGTTATCAGCACCAGTACCATTCCAACTAAAGATTTAAACACTGGCTACCTCGCTTACATCGGCGACAAGTTAAGGAAGAAACGCTGCAACCAGCCCATATTCTGCGCTTCATTGATGTAGCCGTTGCCGACATACTCAATACGTGCGTCCGCAACCTGAGTTGACGGTACGGAGTTGCTGCCACTGATGGTGCGCGGGTTAACGACCCCGGAGAAGCGAATGAATTCAGTGCCCTGATTAATGGCGATCTGCTTTTCACCCACAACATGTAAGTTGCCATTCACCAGTACCTGATCGACCGTTACGGTCAGCGTACCGCTGAAGGTATTGCTGGCGTTCGCGCCGCCTTTACCGTTAAAGGTGTTACCGCCTGAAGCTTCTACGTCAGCACGCTCGTTGCCAAACAGTCCTTGCAAATAACGCGGTACGGTATCAAAGCCAAAGTTGGTTTTGCCGTCGCGGCTGGCATTAGCCGAAGAACTTTTGCTCGCGCTGACGTTTTCCTGCAATACGATGGTCAACGTATCGCCAATATTGCGCGGACGGCGGTCTTCGAATAACGGCTGATAACCGTAGTTAATCGGTTGGGCCGACTGGAAGATTGATCCATTCGCCACCGGCGTCGGGCCAGGAACAGGCTGGGCAGACGTTGCGCCCTGCACGAGGGGCGTGGCCGGGATCCAGGCGCATCCTGTCAATGAAACCACCAACAGGGCTAAAATTGGGTATGGGTGAAGCGCGTATTTTCGCATTGCGGTCATCTTCAAAATCAGTGTGCCGGTGAGGCTTTCACCCCACCGGGCCACACTTTAGAGTTGCGTCAGTTTTTGCAGCATCTGATCGGTGGTCGATACCGCTTTACTGTTGATTTCGTAAGCGCGCTGAACCTGGATCATGTTTACCAGCTCTTCCGCCACGTTGACGTTAGAGGTTTCAACATAACCCTGGTACAGCAGACCCGCGCCGTTCAGCCCCGGAGTGCTCTCATTCGGCGCACCGGATGACTGCGTTTCGGTGTACAGATTCTCACCAATGCTTTCCAGACCGGTATCGTTCATAAAAGTAGTCAGGTTAAGCTGCCCTACCTGAACCGGTGCTGCCTGGCCCTGCTGGGTTACGCTGACGATACCGTCGCGTCCAATGGTGATACTGAGCGAGTTAGCCGGGATGGTGATAGCCGGCTGAACCTGAAAACCACCCGCAGTCACCAGTTGGCCGTTCTGATCCACCTGGAAAGAACCGTCACGGGTGTAGGCGGATGTGCCATCAGGCAGCATGACCTGGAAAAATCCCTGCCCTTTAATCGCCACATCTTTACTGTTGTTGGTCTGCGACAGGTTCCCCTGGCTGTGTAAACGCTCGGTCGCGACCGGGCGCACACCGGTACCAATCTGCAAACCAGACGGCAGTGTGGTTTGTTCAGAAGACTGTGCGCCAGGCTGGCGAATCGTCTGGTACAACAGATCTTCAAACACGGCACGTTGACGCTTAAATCCGTTGGTGCTGACGTTTGCCAGGTTGTTGGCAATCACATCCATGTTGGTTTGCTGCGCATCCAGGCCGGTTTTGGCGATCCATAATGAACTGATCATAAAATGTCCTGTATTAACTCATCGACAGCAGTTGGTTGGCGCGACCCGCGTTATCATCCACGCTACTGATAATCTTCATTTGCATTTCGAAACGACGGGCGTTGGCGATCATGTCACTCATCGCGGCTACCGGCTTAACGTTACTGCCTTCCAGCACGCCCGACATAACGCGAATGCTGGGGTCAGCCTGTAACGTAGCGCCACGGGTAGCCTGCGCGGCCTGAGTCAGACGGAACATACCGTCATCGCCACGTTGCACTTCACTCCCCGTGGCCTTCACCAGTTTCAGTCGCCCAACTGGCGCAACGGTGTTAGCCGGATCGCCAGGGTTGAGCGCCGAGATCGTGCCGTCTGCCGCAATGGTGACTTCTGAACCTTCCGGTACGGCTATTGGTCCGGCTTCGCCAATCACCGGGTGTCCCTGAATGGTCAGTTCCCCCGTAGGGCTTACCTGAATGGCGCCATTTCGGGTATATCCTTCGCTACCGTCCGCGGTCTGCACAGCCAACCAGCCATCCTGTTGCAGCGCCACGTCCAGCGGACGTGAGGTATAGTCCATCTGACCCGGCGTCATATCGGCCCCCGGCGTGGAGGCCACCACCAGCGTACGCGTCGGTAAAGACAATCCTTCAACGGGAACCGCGCGCAGCGCATTGAGTTGCGCACGAAAACCCGGCGTTGAGGCGTTTGCCAGGTTGCTGGCCGTCACCGCTTGTTGATTCAGCGTCTGACTGGCCGCGCCCATGGCGGTATAAATTGCGTGATCCATTAAGCCATCCCGTCAGGCGCTTAGCGCAGGTTGACCAGCGTGTTGAGGATCTGGTCCTGGGTTTTGATAGTCTGCGCGTTCGACTGATAGTTACGCTGGGCGACGATCATATTCACCAGTTCTTTACTCAAATCCACGTTTGATGCTTCCAGCGCGCCGTTGGTCAGCTTGCCGAAGTTACCCTCGCCTGCGGTACCCAGCAGCGCCACGCCGGAAGACTGAGTAGCTGCCCAGACGTTGTCACCCTGAGAAGCCAGACCTTCGTTGTTGGCAAAGTTTGCCAGCACGATCTGCCCCAGAACCTGTTGCTGTTCGTTGGAGTAGTTACCGACCACAGTACCGTCATTGTTAATCTGGTAGCTCACCAGGTCGCCCGGCTTATAGCCATTCTGATTCGTGGCAACGATGTTGTTGGCGCCAGTGTTTTGCTGCATGGAGTTCAGGAAGCTCAGAGAGAAATTTGCCGCATCAGCACCGTTAATCTGCCCGGTTGTGATGTTGATTTCCTTTGGCCAGACGGTAGGAGGCGTCGGTACCGCCTCGGCGGCTGTGGCGCTAATCCCTAAGAACACACCATTTTCATTAAAGCGCATAAACCCTGCTGATTTTGCAGCGGCTCCGGTTGAAGCATCCTGTGTGTGAACTTCCCAGGTGTTGCTCTGCGCATTTTTGACATAAAAAATATTCATGTCGTGGGCGTTACCCTGGCTATCGAAAACGGTAACTGAGCCTTTTTTGTTGTAGGAATCCGCATCGCTTGGATTAAACGGGGTCTTCGTTGGCACCTTGTCAGTGGAGTTCAGGTTGATCTGCATTGACGCAGTCGTGGTGGTTTTAGCCGCCATCAGCGTATTCGGGATAGTGATCGGCGCCGGGTTAGCACCTTGCTGTATCGTTGGCGGTGTACCGGTAGCCGGATAGCCCGTCAGCTGTAGCCCCTGCATGTTGACGATATTGCGGTTTTCATCGAGCTTGAACTGACCGTTACGGCTGTAGAAAACGGAACCGTTGCTGTCTACCATGCGGAAAAAACCGTTCTGGCTGATAGCGACATCCAGCCCGCGACCGGTGTTGGTCGTGGTACCGTCGGTAAAGTCCTGGGTAATGCCCGCAACTTTAACGCCCAGACCTACTTTAGAACCGGCGAACATATCGGCAAAAGAGGCCGTACCGGATTTAAAACCGTAGGTGGCGGAGTTGGCGATGTTGTTACCAATGACATCGAGGTTGGTCGCTGCAGCGTTCAGACCGCTGACCGCTTGTGAAAAGGCCATGACTTACTCCTGATAAGTGTGAAGGCTTAAATGATCTGCCGTACTTCGTCGAGGGTGGTGGTTCCATAGGTGCCCAGATCCAGCGTATTACCGCCGTTGCTGCGAATAACGCCCTGCACCAGCGCAAACTGAAGCGGCTGAGCCACCAGTTGTGTTCCGCCATTACTGGCAGCAATTGACACGTTGTAAGAACCGCTTGGCGCATCCGTGCCATCGGTCATGGTGCCGTCCCAGGTAAAGGTATGAACGCCCGCTTTCAACCCACCAATATCAATGGTGCGTACCACCTTGCCGTCTTTATCGGTAATGGTTGCGGTAACCTTATCTGCCGGTTGCTGCAGTTCAACGCCAAACGGCGTGGTGGTGGTTTTTGCGCCCTCTTCCGTACCTTTACCGGTCAGGATGGTGGTGCCTGGGATCATGACACCGTGGCCAATCAACGTACTGGCCTGCAGCGACTGACTGTTGTCGATCTGCCCGGAGATCGATCCCAGCGTGGTGTTCAGTTTCTCAATTCCACTCACGGTACTGATTTGCGCCAACTGGGTGGTCAGTTCGTTGTTTTGCAGCGGGTTGGTTGGATCCTGGTTTTTCAGCTGTGCAACCAGCAGCGTAAGGAAGCTGCTTTGCAGGTCCGCGGCGTTGCTGCCCGTCAGCGAACTCTTCCCCGTTGCGTCATTCACACCCGTCGTGCTCGGGTCATTCATTTTTACAGCAATAGACATGTGCGCCTCCTTTTACTGGCCTAGCGTCAGCGTTTTGAGCATCAAGCTTTTCACCGTATTGAGCACTTCAACGTTTGCCTGGTAGCTACGCGAGGCTGACATGGTGTTGACCATTTCGCCGACGACGTCCACATTCGGCATTTTTACGTAACCATTCGCATCGGCCAGCGGATTACCGGGTTCATAAACCAGCTTATCCGGCGCCTGGCTTTCAATGACGTCAGCGACTTTTACGCCACCGGTTGCCGCACCTGGCGCGGCATCAACCTGAAAAACAACCTGCTTCGCGCGATACGGCTGACCGTCAGGTCCGGTGACGCTATCCGCATTCGCCATGTTGCTGGCCGCCACGTTCAGGCGCTTAGACTGAGCCGTCAGCGCAGAGCCTGCGATATCAAAAATATTTAACAGCGCCACGAATTAGTTCCCTCCTTGCAGCACGTTCATCATGCCTTTGATTTGTCCACCCAACGCGGTCAGCCCCATTTGATACTTGAGGCTGTTGTCTGCAAATTGCGTACGCTCCCGGTCCATATCTACCGTGTTGCCATCGAGAGACGGCTGATCAGGAATGCGGTAGAGCAGTTCCGTAGAAGGAGCGGAAACGGTCTGGGCCGGAATGTGTTGTGCAGAGGTCAGCGTCAACGAGACACCGCCGGTTTCTTCCCGTCCTCGCACCATGACTTTTTTTAATTCACTGGCGAAATCCAGGTCGCGCGCCTGATACCCCGGCGTGTCGGCATTGGCTATGTTGGCCGCCAATACTTCCTGGCGTTGGGCGCGCAAATTCAGCGCTTCCTGTTGAAAACGTAAGGCGGCGTCGAGCTTATCGAGCATATCTCCTCCGCAAATGACAAAATTCAGCCGACAGCTTAAATCCCATTACGCGCGCGTTATCGCCGGAATAAACGCAAAATGCGTCGCTATTTGTTGCGTTGATGACTGCGTCACACAGGTAGAATCCTGTCACTACCTGAAAAAGCGCGAGGTTTTGATGCAAACGTTTAAACGTGGAGTCGTCGTGGCAGCACTGCTGTTCAGTCCTATGACGCTGGCGCAAGACCTGAATTCACAGTTGACGGCATGGTTTTCCCAGCGTCTGGCCGGATTTAGCGATGAGGTCGTCGTTACTATCCGAACGTCGCCAAATTTATTGCCGAGCTGCGAACAACCAGCATTAAGCGTGTCCGGGAGTGCAAAATTGTGGGGTAATGTGAACGTGCTGGCGCGCTGCGCCAACGAGAAACGTTATCTGCAGGTGAACGTGCAGGCCACGGGAAACTACGTTGTTGCCGCCGCGCCCGTCGCTCGGGGTAGCGCCCTGACTTCGGCCAGCGTAACGCTAAAACGAGGTCGACTGGACCAACTCCCTCCGCGCGCCGTGCTGGATATGAATCAGGTGCAGGATGCCGTAAGCCTGCGCGATCTGGTGCCAGGTCAGCCGATACAGCTTTCCATGTTGCGCCAGGCATGGCGAATCAAGGCCGGTCAGCGCGTCCTGGTTATCGCCAACGGAGATGGCTTTCGGGTGAATGCCGAAGGTAAAGCGCTGAACAATGCCGCCGTCGCCCAGAATGCCCGAGTACGGATGATTTCAGGCCAGGTGGTGAGCGGTGTCGTCGATTCTGATGGGAATATTCTTATTAACCTATAATAGGTTAAAGATTTTTTAGCGTGTGCCGATAGATAAACAACCAATGATTACAGCGGGCCGCTATAGCGTAACCCCTCGATGAGGATAAACAAAATGAGCATTGATCGTACCTCACCATTGAAGCCAGTAAGTACCGTTCAGCCACGTGAAACCAGCGATGCGCCGGTACAAAAAACGCGGAAGGAAAAAACCACCGCCACCACCAGCACCAGCGTCATGCTGAGCGACGCCCAGGCCAAACTGATGCAGCCCGGCACCAATGACATCAATATGGAACGCGTGGAAGCACTGAAAACCGCAATCCGTAATGGCGAGCTGAAAATGGACACCGGAAAAATTGCCGACTCGCTGATCCGCGAGGCGCAGAGCTACTTACAGAGTAAATAAAGTATGACTCGTTTGTCAGAAATACTTGACCAGATGACGACCGTCCTCAATGACCTGAAAACGGTAATGGATGCTGAACAGCAGCAGCTTTCCGCAGGATATATTAACGGCAGCCAGTTACAGCGTATTACAGAAGAAAAAAGCTCTTTGCTGGCAACCCTTGATTATCTGGAGCAGCAGCGCCGTCTGGAGCATGACGCCACGCGCAGCGCCAATGATGAAATTGCCGAGCGTTGGCAGACCATTACCCGGAAAACACAGGACCTACGCGAACTCAACCAGCACAACGGTTGGCTGCTGGAAGGGCAGATCGAGCGCAATCAACAAGCGATTCAAGTGCTGAAACCGCACCAGGAACCGGCGCTGTATGGCGCAAACGGTCAAACCTCTGCTGCGCACCGCGGCGGGAAAAAATTCTCTATCTGATGCTAGCCTGATAACGTTTTGCTTATCAGGCCTACGCGTTTGTAGGCCGGATACGGCGTCATGCCGCCATCCGGCATTAATCTGTTACGCCGTCCGGCGCACAAACTCTTTCACTTTAAAGCCCAGCACCGCGAGTGCAGCGAAGTAAGCAGCAATACCGGCCACCACAACGGCCATCAGACGCAGCAGACGCCATAACATCGTTCCCTGCGACCAGTCCGGCATGATGTAGAGCATCCCAACCAGCGCCGCCGACATCACCAGCACAGAAATCACCAGTCGCGCCAGGAACCAGGCCCAACCCGGTTGTGGGGTAAAAATTTTCTGTTTACGCAGTTGCCAGTACAGCAGTGAAGCGTTCAGACACGCCGCCAGACCAATCGACAGCGACAGCCCGGCATGTTTCAGCGGCCCAATAAACGCCAGGTTCATTACCTGGGTCATAATCAGCGTGACAATGGCAATCTTGACTGGCGTTTTAATATCCTGGCGCGAATAAAAACCTGGGGCCAACACTTTCACCACGATCAAGCCAATCAAACCTACCGAGTATGCCACCAGCGCGCGCTGCGTCATCGCGGCGTCAAAGGCGGTAAATTTACCGTACTGGAACAGAGAAACCGTCAGCGGTTTGGCCAGAATCCCCAACGCCACGGCGCTCGGTAATGCCAACAGAAAACACAAACGCAGGCCCCAGTCCATCAGACGGCAATACTCATCATGATTACCGCTGGAAAAACTTTTGGACAGCGAGGGCAGCAGGATAGTCCCCAACGCGACGCCAAGTACGCCAGACGGAAACTCCATCAGACGGTCAGCATAATACATCCATGACACTGAGCCAGAGGCCAGAAATGAAGCGAAAATCGTATTGATGATCAGTGAAATCTGGCTGACAGATACCCCAAGGATCGCCGGGCCCATTTGCTTGACGACGCGCATCGCCCCCGCATCACGGAAGTTCACGCGCGGTAGCACCAGCATGCCAATTTTCTTCAGGTGTGGAAGCTGATAAATCAGCTGTAGCACGCCGCCAACGGTAACGGCCCACGCCAGCGCCAGCACCGGAGGGTGAAAATAAGGCGCAGCAAACAGCGCGAAACCGATCATGCTGATATTCAGAAAGGTCGGCGCAAACGCCGGAATGGAAAAGCGATTCCAGGTATTCAGGATCGCACCCACCAGCGAAGCCAGTGAGATCAGCAGAATATACGGAAAGGTGATCCGTAGCAGTTGAGTGGTCAGCGCAAATTTGTCCGCGGTGTCGGCAAACCCAGGCGCGGTGACTAAAATCACCCACGGGGCAGCCAGCATCCCGGCGACCGTCACCACGGCCAGCGCCAGGGTCAACAGCCCGGAAACGTAAGAGACAAAGACGCGGGTCGCATCCTCACCCTGCTTACTTTTATATTCGGCAAGAATAGGCACAAACGCCTGCGAAAAAGCGCCCTCAGCAAAGATTCGGCGCAGCAGGTTAGGAAGTTTGAATGCCACAAAAAAGGCATCAGTCGCCATCCCTGCGCCAAAGATTCTGGCGACAATCGCATCACGCGCAAAACCCAGCACACGTGAAAACATCGTCATCGAGCTGACGGCTGCCAGCGACTTTAATAAATTCATCTATGTTGTATTCCAGACTCTGAGGCAAAACCCCGACAAACCTGCCCGTAGGTCGGATAAGGCATGATCGCCGCCATCCGGCACTTTTGCTGTGCCTGATGGCGACGCCGTAGCGTCTTATCAGGCCGACAAACCAGCCTATGGTTAAAAAGAGGTGTTATTTTTGAGTTGGCATATAGTACCTGGATTACAATGAATTACTACCGCCAGATGTTACAGGGGGTTATTCAGCCATTGCCTCCCGCCACAGCTTTTCGACAACGCGCTGGGCCAGGAGCGCCTGCTCACCTGCCGTCTGGGGAACCGTCTGATTTTGCACGCACTCAATGAAATGACGTGCGCATCCGGCAAAACCACGCTGTTCCAGGGTAGTTTGCCAGCCTGCTACCGGCTTGTGCATCACTCCTTGCCCGCGCTCTTCCCGCCATTCCCGCATATCCGTAACGTCAATCAGGCCACCATCCGTCACCGCCTGCACGCTCTCGCGCTGGCTACCGGCGCGGCGGTGCATACTGGTCGTTACCTGCATTTGCCCGGCAGAAAAATGGTGCTCCGCATAGAGCATCGCGCCGGATTCATTGGTTAACAGCGTACCGTTATTTAACTGCGCTTTCTCTCCCGCCAGCCACAATGCGGTATCGACAACGTGCAGATAGTCGTCCAGCAGAGTGAAGCGCAGATCGTGCGGTCCGACGCTGTCCGTCCGGTGCTTATCCATGCGTACGGACGCCGCATTGCCCAACTGGGATTTGAGATCCTGATACAGCGGCGCAAATCGACGGTTAAACCCCACCATCAGCGTCAGCTTTTTCCGCTCGGCCAGCTCCACCAATTGTTCAGCTTCGTGCAGGTTTTCCGCCAGCGGTTTATCCACGCACACGTGAACCCCGGCATTCAGCAGTTCGCTGACCACCGCATAGTGCGTTGCGGTACTGGAATGGACGAAAACCGCATCGCAGGTTTGCGCCAGATTAACCAGTGAATCAACGTAAGGTATCCGCCAGGTATCACAGATACGCTGCGCTTTTTCCAGCGAAGGTGAAAATGCCCCTTCCAGTGTCCAGTCTGCACTAGCGCCCAGCACGGGCAGCCAGGCCTTTTGCGCAATCCCGCCGAGCCCGACAACGCCGATACGTAATTTATTCACATCAGTCTCCCAGGTGCGCCAGTAAGGAATCAAGCCGCTGCTTAAGCTCCGCGACGTCTGTTTCCAGCGCTTCAACGCGCGCCTGTAGATCGCCCGAAGCTGCCGGAAGTTCATCTGTGGTGGCCATCGCTTCATCAACGTCACCGCAAAACAGGTGCATATAACGGCTTTCACGTTTGCCCGGCTCACGCGCCAGGCGAACGACATAAGGACCATCTTCCCGGGTTGCCAGTTTCTCCAGTGTCGACTCTACTTCGGCCATGTCGCTGAATTCGTACATCCGGGAGGCGCGGCTACGTAGCTCACCTGGTGTTTGAGCGCCGCGCAGCAACAGCGTGGTAATGAGCGCGACCTCCCCCGCGCTGAGCTTAAGATTACCAAACTCAGAGTTGCAGAAACGCTGCTCATATTTCGTGACGCGATTACCAAAGCCACTCACCGTGCGCAGGAAATGCCGTTTCACCAGGTTATCAAGCTGATCCTGCACGTCGGATTCCGACAGGTTCATCACGGGTTCACGATTCGTTTTTTGATTGCAGGCGGTTACGACTCCGTTAACGGAGAGCGGATACTGTTCAGGCGTAGTCACTTGTTTTTCTAATAAACAGCCAATCACCCGTGCTTCAGTGGCGGTTAATTCGTATTTCATCGTCTTCTCCATTAATCATGGCTGCATCTGAAACTTAGCGGCCGGGGGTCCATTCTGATGTGGTCAACGCCGTCAGCACGTGATCGCGCCACTGCCCGTCAATCAGCAGGTAGTCTTTGGCATACCCTTCTTTTTCAAAACCCAGTCGCGCCAGCAGGTCACCGCTGCGTTTATTATGTGGCATGTAGTTAGCCATAATGCGGTGAATATGCTGCGTGCGCTGCATATAGCGGATGGCCGAGGTTAAGGCTTCATACATCAGCCCCTGCCCCTGCCACTTCTGCGCAATGGAGTAACCGAGATAACAGGCGTGGAAAGATCCCCGCACGACGTTCGAGAAGTTCGCGACGCCAATAATCTCTTTTTCTTCCGGATCGAGCAGCGCAAAGTAATAAGCGGTGCCCTGTTTATGAAACTCAGAGATCATGCTCAGACGCGCCTGCCAGCCTGACGGATAACAGTGGCTTTCATCGCGAATAGGCTCCCAGGGTTTTAAGAAATGACGATTTTCTGCGTAATAATCTGCCAGACGCCAGGCATCACGCTCATGCACTAAACGCACGACCAGGCGGTCCGTGGTTAAGCGCACTTTTGGCACGTTACTGCGATAGCCAAACATTCTATACCTACTCCTTCCCGTAACGTCTTCAATACGCTATTCGCATTACTATACCTGCGCAAATACGCCCTGTGAAAAGAGCAAAATGCCATTTTTTGAATTATTCACACATTTTGATGAAAACTCTCTATCAAGACGGACTTTTGATAAAAAAATATTGTCCCGCGAAGGGTGGGAAAAGCGATGACGACACCGCAGAATAGGAGGTGCTTATCTTTTAAACTCTATCCAGAGTGACGAGTTTTTCCCTGGAGGGGAAATGTCGCAAGTCTCGCAGGCAAGGAACCTGGGTAAATACTTCCTTCTTATCGATAACATGCTGGTCGTGCTGGGTTTCTTCGTCGTTTTCCCGCTGATCTCAATTCGTTTCGTCGATCAAATGGGCTGGGCCGCCGTGATGGTCGGTATCGCGCTAGGATTACGTCAATTTATCCAGCAAGGTTTAGGTATCTTCGGCGGTGCTATTGCTGACCGTTTCGGGGCAAAACCGATGATCGTCACCGGCATGCTGATGCGCGCTGCCGGATTCGCCACCATGGGCATTGCCCATGAACCGTGGCTGCTGTGGTTTTCCTGCTTTCTTTCCGGGCTGGGCGGCACGTTGTTCGACCCTCCCCGCTCGGCGCTGGTGGTCAAACTGATCCGTCCGGAAAAGCGCGGGCGTTTTTTCTCTATTCTGATGATGCAGGATAGCGCCGGGGCCGTGGTTGGCGCGTTGCTCGGCAGTTGGTTATTGCAATACGATTTCCGTCTGGTGTGTGCCACCGGCGCAATTTTGTTCGTTCTGTGCGCAGCGTTTAACGCCTGGCTGCTTCCGGCATGGAAACTGTCGACGGTGAAAATTCCTGTGCGCGAAGGAATGAGCCATGTGATGCATGACAAGCGCTTTGTCACTTATGTGCTGACGCTGGCGGGCTATTACATGCTGGCGGTGCAAGTGATGCTGATGCTGCCAATAATGGTAAACGACATCGCTGGCTCACCGGCCGCTGTGAAATGGATGTATGCCATCGAGGCGTGCCTCTCTTTAACGTTGCTCTACCCGATTGCCCGCTGGAGTGAAAAACGCTTTCGCCTTGAGCATCGCCTGATGGCCGGTCTGCTGGTGATGTCTTTAAGCATGATGCCCATCGGCCTGGTCGGGAATTTGCAGCAGTTGTTCACCCTGATTTGCACGTTCTATATTGGCTCAATCATCGCCGAACCGGCGCGTGAGACCCTGAGCGCCTCGCTGGCGAATGCACGTGCCCGGGGAAGCTATATGGGTTTCAGTCGACTGGGACTCGCCATCGGCGGCGCCATTGGTTATATCGGCGGCGGCTGGCTGTTTGACATGGGTAAAGCCCTGGCACAACCGGAGCTGCCCTGGATGATGCTCGGCATTATCGGCTTCATCACTTTCCTGGCGCTGGGCTGGCAATTCAGTCTCAAACGCCCAACGCGTGGTATGCTGGAGCCTGACGCCTGATAGCCAATCTGGTGTACGCGCATTTTTCAGTTTTTTCTGCTGTTACCCGCAGCGCTGGTGCTCGATGATGCTTTGTGTCACGATTACACCACAAGCATCATGTTGAGGAACCCCATGAAAAAGTTTTTTTTTGCCGCTGCACTAATTGTCAGCGGCCTGTTGGTTGGTTGTAATCAACTCACGCAATACACGGTTAGCGAGCAAGAGATTAATCAGGCCCTGGCGAAGAATAATAACTTTTCTAAAGATATCGGTTTGCCTGGCGTCGCTGAAGCACATATCGTACTGAACAACCTCGCCAGCCAGATAGGCCGTGAAGAACCCAATAAAGTGACGCTGACCGGAGACGCCAATCTGGACATGAACTCCCTGTTTGGCAGTCAGAAAGCAACCATGAAGTTGAAGCTAAAAGCTTTACCGGTTTTCAATAAAGAAAAAGGCGCGATTTATCTGCAAGAAATGGAAGTCGTGGACGCTACCGTCACGCCGGAAAAAATGCAGTCGGTACTGCAAACGCTGATGCCTTATTTAAATCAGTCGCTGCGCAACTATTTCAACCAGCAGCCAGCGTACATTCTGCGGGATGACAGCAGCCAGGGGGAAGCGCTGGCGAAAAAACTGGCGAAAGGCATTGAGGTGAAACCGGGAGAAATCATTATCCCGTTCACCGACTAATATGACAGAGGGCGCCGATGCGCCCTTTTTTTTTCGTGCAAACGAAAACGTTTCCGCTTATCCTTTGTTTCCGGCAAAAAAGACTATCCTCAGCCGGAGCATATTGATGACTGCACCATCCCAGGTTTTAAAGATCCGCCGCCCAGACGACTGGCATCTTCACTTTCGCGATGGCGACATGTTAAAAACTGTCGTGCCCTATACCAGCGAAGTTTATGGCCGCGCCATTGTCATGCCGAACCTGGCTCCGCCCGTCACCACGGTGGACGCGGCTATCGCTTACCGCCAGCGAATTCTTGACGCGGTACCTGCCGGACACGACTTCACGCCATTAATGACCTGCTACTTAACGGATACGCTGGATCCCAATGAGCTGGAACGTGGATTCAACGAAGGCGTGTTCACCGCCGCAAAACTCTATCCGGCCAATGCCACCACCAACTCGACGCATGGCGTAACCTCTATTGATGCCATCATGCCAGTGCTGGAGCGGATGGAAAAATTGGGTATGCCTCTGCTGGTGCACGGCGAAGTGACGCATGCGGATATCGATATTTTCGATCGCGAGGCGCGCTTTATTGAAACGGTGATGGAACCACTGCGTCAGCGCTTAACTGCGCTGAAAGTGGTGTTCGAACATATCACGACTAAAGATGCTGCCGAATACGTGCGCGACGGCAACGACCTTCTGGCGGCGACCATTACGCCGCAGCACCTGATGTTTAACCGCAACCACATGCTGGTCGGTGGGATTCGCCCTCATCTGTACTGCCTGCCGATCCTCAAACGTAACGTCCATCAACAGGCGCTGCGTGAGCTGGTCGCCAGCGGGTTTAACCGCGCCTTCCTCGGTACCGACTCAGCGCCGCATGCGCGTCATCGTAAAGAGTCAAGCTGTGGCTGTGCGGGCTGCTTTAATGCGCCGACCGCACTGGGCAGTTATGCCACCGTGTTTGAAGAGATGAATGCACTGGACCATTTTGAAGCCTTCTGCTCACTCAATGGCCCACAGTTCTACGGTTTGCCGGTGAATGAAACCTTTATTGAGCTGGAACGCGTGGAGCACCAGGTCCCGGAGAGCATTGCGCTGCAAGATGATACACTGGTGCCTTTCCTGGGTGGCGAAACGGTACACTGGTCCGTGAAAAGCTAAAAAAAGTGTAGCCAACTGGCGAGAATAGCTGTATAAATAAACAGTATATTCCACAGGGGGCTACTATGCGTATTGAAGTCACTATTGCCAAAACTTCACCTTTACCTGCTGGTGCAATTGACGCGCTGGCAGGTGAACTCTCCCGCCGTATTCAGCACCATTTTCCGGATAACGAAGGTAACGTTACCGTCCGTTATGCCGGCGCAAACAATCTGTCGGTTATTGGTGCCACCAAAGAGGATAAAGAACGCATCAGCGAGATCCTCCAGGAGACCTGGGAAAGCGCGGATGACTGGTTCATCAATGAATAAATAATGATATGCAGTGATGTTTGTTTGCCGGGTCGCCCCGGCTTTTTTATACACACCATCTTTTAATCAATAGTTCATTCCTTCTGGCAAACTGATATTTTAATAATAAATCCCTGGCTATCTTTTAACCACAACACCAAAATAATTGTGCAACATGCTTAAAAAAAATGAATAACATGTCGGTTTGTTAGTCAGATAACGCTGAAAACGAAAATTTTATGTGCTTACCTCTTTAAATTTTCAATGAATACCCTTATTTATTGATATACTGAAGTTGCTTCAGAAAAAACGCATTGAACCTCGAAAACCGTTGTCTAGTAACACGAATTAGGGGGCATGATGGAAAAGAATAATGAAGTCATTCAGACTCATCCGTTAGTAGGATGGGACATCAGCACTGTTGATAGCTACGATGCGCTGATGCTGCGTTTGCACTACCAGACCCCGAATCGTCCAGACCCGGATGGGACTGAAGTTGGTCAAACGCTCTGGTTAACCACTGATGTTGCCAGGCAATTTATTTCGATATTAGAAGCAGGAATCGCTAAAATTGAATCCGGCGATTACCAGGTAAATGAGTATCAGCGACATTAAATCTGATACATCCAACCATCAAAAGGCACCTTTCCGGTGCCTTTCTTATTTCCAGGTTGAATATTCCGGGTCACTTATTTACCCTGCTACTATCGCGATTGCAGAGAGAAGCGGATGAAATACGACTTAATCATAATTGGCAGCGGTTCCGTGGGTGCCGCAGCCGGATACTATGCCACTCGCGCCGGTCTGAAGGTTCTGATGATCGATGCGCATATGCCACCGCATCAGCAGGGCAGCCACCACGGCGACACTCGATTAATTCGTCATGCCTATGGCGAAGGTGAAAAATATGTTCCGCTGGTGCTGCGTGCGCAAACATTATGGGATGAATTATCCACCCAAAATGAAGAGCCGATTTTTGTGCGCTCTGGTGTCATCAACCTTGGTCCGGCAGATTCAACCTTCTTAGCGACCGCGGCGCAAAGCGCAAAACAGTGGCAACTCAATGTTGAACAACTGGATGCAGCAGCCATTATGGCGCGCTGGCCAGAGATTCGCGTACCTGAAAACTATATCGGTCTGTTTGAAGCGGAGTCTGGTTTTTTACGTAGTGAGTTAGCGATTAAAACCTGGATCCGTCTGGCGGAGGAAGCAGGCTGTGCGCAGCTATTTAAATGCCCGGTCAGCGCAATTCGTCATAGTGATGATGGCGTCACGGTAGAAACCGCCGATGGTGACTATCACGCGCAAAAAGCGGTGATCAGCGCCGGAACCTGGGTACAGGCATTAGTCCCTGAACTACCGATACAACCGGTACGCAAAGTGTTCGCCTGGTATCAAGCCGATGGGCGTTACAGCGTTAAGAATAACTTCCCTGCCTTCACCGGGGAGCTACCAAATGGCGATCAATTCTACGGTTTCCCGGCAGAAAACGACGAGCTAAAAATTGGTAAGCACAATGGCGGACAGGTAATTCATTCGGCAGAAGAGCGCAAGCCGTTTGCCGCTGTAGCCAGCGATGGTTCTGAAGCCTTCCCATTCCTGCGCACAATACTGCCAGGCGTGGGTTGCTGTCTGCACGGTGCGTCCTGCACCTATGATAACTCACCAGATGAAGACTTTATTATTGATACTCTACCGGAGCATGACAACACGCTGATCATCACCGGGCTGAGCGGACATGGCTTTAAGTTTGCCTCCGTCCTCGGAGAGATTGCGGCTGACTTCGCCCAGGACAAATCGTCTGACTTTGACCTGACGCCCTTCAGGCTAAGTCGTTTTAAGCGATAATAAATGAATGGCCTCGTTGGTGAGGCCATTTTTAATGACAGGAATAACGTTGATGCGCCGCATCTTTCACTATCTGGTTAATAATATTCGCGAGCATCTTATGCTCTACATTATTTTATGGTCGCTGCTGGCAATTATGGATGTGATATATATTATGTTTTTCTGAACCCGCAACGCTGACACTAATTGACATAAACTGATATTAACTTAATTTTCATTGCAATTAACTGAACAAGAAAAATACCTTAACCCCCCCAGAAACCACGCCTTAATGTCATCCATCCCTACTAATTCCTTGATGATTACTTCACAATTCAATCAATTTTATTGAATCAAAAACAAATATCATCATTATTGTTATTTATTAGTTGCATTAATGTCTTTTACGCGCCATTTTCATTCACTTCTGAAATATCTAACGGTGCACTTATGCAATTCAATAATACTCCACAACGCTATGGCGTGGTGTCTGCCGCTTTACACTGGCTGATTGCGATTGCTGTATATGGCATGTTTGCGCTGGGATTGTGGATGGTCACACTCAGCTATTACGACGGCTGGTATCACCAGGCCCCTGAACTGCATAAAAGCATCGGCGTTATGCTCATGATGGGGCTGGTTATCCGCGTCGTCTGGCGGTTGATCTCCCCTCCTCCTCCTGCGCTGGCAAGTTATTCCCGTTTCACCCGCATCGCGGCGGCACTGGGTCACCTCGCGCTATACACATTGCTCTTTTCAATTGTCATCAGCGGGTATTTGATTTCGACCGCTGATGGCAAAGCGATAAGCGTATTTGGTTGGTTCGACATTCCTGCCACCCTTGCCAATGCGGGCGCTCAGGCCGACCTCGCCGGTAGTCTGCACCTGTGGCTTGCGTGGACCGTGGTGGTTTTATCGCTTCTGCACGGACTGATGGCCCTGAAACATCACTTTATCGATAACGACGATACCCTGAATCGCATGTTGGGAAAATCGTCATCTGACTATGGAGCTTAAAATGAAAAAAAACCTGCTGGGACTTACACTCGCCTCTCTGTTATTCACCACCGGGTCAGCCGTGGCGGCAGATTACAAAATTGACAAAGAAGGACAGCATGCCTTTGTTAATTTCCGTATTCAGCACCTGGGTTACAGTTGGCTGTACGGCACATTTAAAGATTTCGACGGGACTTTTACCTTTGATGAGAAAAATCCCGCAGCCGATAAGGTTAACGTCACCATCAACACCAACAGCGTTGACACCAATCACGCCGAACGCGACAAGCACCTGCGCAGCGCAGATTTCCTTAACGTGGCCAAATTCCCGCAGGCGACCTTTAGCTCTACCAGCGTGAAGAAAGAGGGGAACGACCTGGATATCACCGGTAATCTCACCCTGAACGGCGTCACTAAACCGGTTACGCTGGATGCGAAGCTGATCGGTCAGGGCGGCGATCCGTGGGGTGGCACGCGCGCAGGTTTTGAAGCAGAAGGTAAAATTAAGCTGAAGGACTTCAACATCACCACCGATCTCGGCCCGGCGGCTCAGGAAGTCGATCTGATCATCTCAGTGGAAGGCGTCCAACAGAAGTAACGTATGAGTTGCCGGATGGGGCTAAAGCCGCCATCCGGCATGATGACTATTGCGCAGGGTCCGGAATACCCAGTTTGGTATTCAGACGACCGCGTGACTTATTAAATATTTTGTTGCCATTTTCACGTCCTGCTCGAAGACGACGTTGCTCTTCTTCCGGCAACTTACTCTCTTCGCTACACAACTCGCTACAGCAGCCGTTATACTTCTGCGCGCAGGCCGGACACTGGATAAACAACAGATGGCAGCCATCATTTTTGCAATTAGTATGGCTGTCGCACGCCGTTCCGCACTGATGGCAATGCGCAATAACATCTTCAGAAATCCTTTCGCCCATACGCTCATCAAAAACGAAGTTTTTACCGACAAAACGTACAGGAAGCCCCTGTTCACGTGCCTTGCGGGCATATTCAATAATACCGCCCTCAATGTGCCAGACTTTGCTAAATCCGTTGTGTTTCATCCAGGCGCTGGCTTTCTCACAACGGATCCCGCCCGTGCAATACATAACGATTTTTTTATCTTTATGCGCCTGCATCATTTCAACGGCTTTCGGTAACTGGTCGCGGAACGTGTCTGCCGGGATTTCTAGCGCATTCTCGAAATGGCCCACTTCATATTCATAGTGGTTGCGCATATCAATGAATACCGCGTCAGGATCGTCCAGCATGGCGTTTACTTCCGCCGCCTTCAGGTAATCACCTACGTTGCTGGCGTCAAATTGCGGATCGTCAATGCCATCCGCCACGATGCGTTCACGCACTTTCATGCGCAGCACCCAGAACGATTTACCATCATCATCCAGCGCGATATTCAGACGTAACCCGGCGAATGCGGGATCAAACGCATAAAGCTGCTGGCGGAATGCCTCGACGTTGCTTTGCGGTACGCTGATTTGCGCATTGATTCCTTCATGGGCAAGATAAACGCGCCCGAAGACGTTCAATGCAGTGAACATCTGGTACAGCGCATCACGTGTGTGCTGAGGATTGGCGATGGTGAAATATTTATAGAATGAGATCGTCGTGCGCGGCTCGGTCTCAGCCAACATTTTGGCTTTGAGCGCATCGTTCGAAATGCGGTTGTGTAACACTGGCATGGTGTACGTATCCTGCAAATAGGGAGAAAATGAAAATCGGCGGCATAATAAAGCAAACACCGCCAATTTACATCCACACATTTTACGCTACATTTCTTACTCCAATATAAAAGTGCAACAACAATTGCTGGTTTAATCACCGTTCTCCCGTCACAAATTTTTGATATGCGCGAAAAAATGCGACAATACAGGCAATTGGTCGTTTGAAGACAGGATAGACATGACGAATTTACCCAAGTTTTCGGCTGCGTTACTGCATCCACGTTATTGGTTAACCTGGCTGGGCATTGGCATCCTTTGGTTAATCGTGCAGTTACCCTACCCGGTTCTTTACAAGTTGGGCTGCGCATTAGGTCGTCTGGCATTACGTTTGATGAAACGTCGGGCAAAAATTGTTTCCCGTAATCTGGAACTGTGCTTCCCGCAAATGAGCGAGCAGGAACGCCAGCAGATGGTAGTCAAGAACTTCGAGTCCGTGGGCATGGGCGTGATGGAAACCGGAATGGCCTGGTTTTGGTCTGACAAGCGTATTTCACGCTGGACGGAAGTTATCGGGATGGAACATATCCGCGACGTTCAGGCGCAAAAGCGGGGAATTTTGTTAGTGGGTCTGCACTTTCTGACCCTTGAACTGGGGGCGCGTCAGTTTGGTTTGCAGGAGCCGGGGATAGGCGTATATCGCCCTCACGACAACCCACTGCTCGACTGGCTACAAACCTGGGGCCGTATGCGCTCTAATAAATCCATGCTCGATCGTAAAGACCTGAAAGGAATGATTAAAGCGTTGAAAAAAGGCGAAGTGGTCTGGTACGCGCCGGATCATGACTACGGTCCCCGCGCCAGCGTATTTGTCCCGCTTTTTGCTGTTGAACAGGCCGCAACAACCTCCGGGACCTGGATGCTTTCACGCATGTCGAATGCCTGCCTGGTACCGTTTGTTCCTCGTCGCAAGCCAGACGGTAAAGGTTATCAATTGATTATGCTGCCTCCGGAGTGTTCACCGCCGTTAGACAACGCGGAGACTACGGCAGCGTGGATGAATAAGATTGTTGAGCAATGCATCATGATGGCCCCAGAGCAGTACATGTGGCTACACCGTCGTTTCAAGACGCGTCCTGAAGGTTCACCTTCCCTGTACTAAAGCACGGTTGCAGTCCTGTGGACTGCAACACCTTCCCTGCCCGCTTTAGGTTTAACTGCTATCCGCATTGCAGCAACTATCAACCAGGCGCATAATTAGCCTGCTTGCTTATATTCAATCGATAGCGCAAACAGCGCGCCACACTGCGGAACGCTATGTCACCCTCAGATGCTCCCATAAACTGGAAACGTAACCTCACCGTTGCCTGGTTGGGTTGTTTTTTAACCGGTGCAGCATTTAGCCTGGTTATGCCCTTTTTGCCCCTCTATGTCGAGAGTCTCGGCGTCACGGGTCATAGCGCCCTGAATATGTGGTCAGGTCTGGTCTTCAGCATCACTTTTCTCTTTTCCGCCATCGCCTCTCCTTTCTGGGGTGGCCTTGCCGATCGCAAAGGGCGAAAAATCATGCTGCTGCGTTCCGCATTGGGTATGGCGATTGTGATGCTGCTGATGGGGCTGGCGCAAAATATCTGGCAGTTCCTGGTCCTGCGTGCCCTGTTGGGTCTGCTCGGCGGTTTCATTCCCAACGCCAATGCACTCATCGCCACCCAGGTTCCGCGCAATAAAAGCGGCTGGGCGCTGGGAACGCTTTCCACCGGCGGCGTCAGCGGCGCACTGCTCGGACCGTTGGCAGGCGGGCTGCTCGCGGATCAGTACGGACTACGCCCGGTATTTTTCATCACCGCCAGCGTACTGCTGCTCTGTTTTATCCTGACGCTATTTTTTATTCGCGAACGTTTCCAACCGGTGAGCAAGAAAGAGATGCTGCACATTCGCGAAGTCGTGGCCTCGTTAAAAAATCCCAAACTGGTGCTGAGCCTGTTTGTCACAACGCTGATAATCCAGGTGGCAACCGGGTCCATCGCGCCAATTCTGACGCTGTACGTTCGAGAGCTGGCTGGCAACGTCAGTAACATCGCCTTTATCAGCGGGATGATTGCTTCCGTACCAGGCGTGGCTGCGTTAATCAGCGCCCCGCGGCTCGGCAAATTAGGTGATCGAATTGGCCCGGAGAAGATCCTGATTGTTGCTCTGGTCATCTCCGTGCTGCTGCTTATTCCAATGTCGTTTGTACAATCGCCCTGGCAACTTGCCGTTCTGCGCTTTTTATTGGGGGCCGCTGACGGTGCTCTGCTCCCGGCTGTGCAAACGCTGCTGGTCTATAACTCGACCAATCAGATCGCCGGGCGTATTTTCAGTTATAACCAGTCATTTCGCGATATTGGTAACGTAACGGGGCCGTTAATGGGGGCGGCAATATCCGCCAACTACGGTTTTCGCGCCGTCTTCTGCGTGACCGCGGGCGTCGTACTGTTTAACGCTTTCTACTCGTGGAATAGTCTGCGCCGTCGCCGGAACACTGAGGCCACTGGATGATTTTTGTGCATTCATACTTGCAATATCGGAGAATCAACTATTATTTCCCTGAATACTTCATTAAATCAAAGGGAGACTCTGATGACCATGTATGCCACGCTGGAAGAAGCCATTGATGCCGCTCGTGAAGAATTTCTGGCTGATAACCCTGACCTTGAGCCCGACGAAGCCAGCGTTCAACAGCTAAGCGTACAAAAATACGTGCTACAGGATGGTGACATTATGTGGCAGGCGGAATTCTTTGCTGATGAGGATGAGGGCGCGGGTGAATGCCTGCCAATGCTGAGTGGTGAAGCGGCCCAAAGCGTTTTTGATGGCGACTATGATGAAATTGAAATCCGTCAGGAGTGGCAGGAAGAAAACACGCTTCACGAATGGGATGAAGGTGAATTCCAGCTGGAACCTCCCCTGGATACCGAAGAGGGTCAGACCGCGGCCGATGAATGGGATGAGCGATAGCTTACTCGTAAGGTCCGTGGTGAATGTCGAGCGGGAGCAGCAAGGTATCAAACACCAGCGAAAATGGCAGGTCGAGGATGGTGACGTAGCGCCACGCGGAGTCCCGGACATCCCATTGCACACCAGGATAGTATTGGTTTCCGTGCCCTTGCCCTGGGATAGTTCGGCTAATAATACTGCCGCATCCGCTCAGCAAGCACACCATGATTGCCACTGCCAATATTCGCACCTGATACCTCACGGCTCTTTTATTTAGTATAAAAAAATACCGGCACCAGGCCGGTATTTTCACGTTACTTAACGCTTACTTTTTCCTGAGCGCCAGCGGATTCAGGGTCAGTCCCTGGTAGTAATTCACCCACGAAGAATACTTATCAGGTGAATTCCAGACGCGATAGTGCAAACGCGCCATCGTCACCGGATCGCTCAACAGCACCAGACGGCGGTCACGGTTTAGTTTCTCCGGCGTTTCGTTCAGCGCCTGCTCCACATGGCGGTCACGAGCAATCTCAAGCACGTTACTCGCGCGGTGACGTGCAGTCGCCATTGCCGTTGCCAGTGCATTAAATGACGGGTTAAACACCGCATGCATAAAGCCGTCGTCCAGTGTACGATTGCGGTTCATCACCAGGTAGGTATCCGTATCCACCAGCACCTGCGGCGGAGAATACTCTTCCGGGATCAGGAACAGCTTCCAGCGCTTGGTACGTAACCCAACCGTGGAACGGCTGGAAATCACAGAAACAAATGGCGACAGGATCAGCGAGAAGACAATCGGCGCCAGCCAGAACAGGAAACGCAAATCCAGCCAGGCCATACCTACCGCCCAGACCAGCCCCAGCAGTAGCTGAGAACCGTGACGCATAAATGCTTCACCCCACGGGGTGGAATCGTCATCACGCTGCGGCGAATTCCACACCACTTCCCAACCGAGGAAGGCGCTCACGACAAAGACGGTATGGAACAGCATACGCACCGGCGCCAGCAGCACGGAGAACAGAACCTCCAGCAGCAGCGACAGCGTGACGCGGATAAACCCGCCGTACTCTTTCGTCCCTTTACACCAGATGAGCAAAATACTCAGCAGCTTCGGCAGGAACAGCAGCACCATCGTAGAAGCAAACAGCGCGATCGCCAGTTCAGGACGCCACTGCGGCCATACCGGGAACAGCTGGCGCGGTTGCAGGAAGTACTGTGGTTCCGTCAACGCATGCACCACCTGCAATGCGGTCGATAACGCGAGGAACATAAACCACAGCGGCGCGGACAGATAGGACATAACGCCGGTCAGGAACACCGCACGGTGAACCGGGTGCATCCCCTTCACCAGGAACAGACGGAAGTTCATCAGGTTGCCATGACACCAGCGACGGTCACGCTTGAGTTCATCCAGCAGGTTCGGCGGTAGCTCTTCATAAGAGCCCGGCAGATCGTAAGCAATCCACACGCCCCAGCCGGCACGACGCATCAACGCCGCTTCGACGAAGTCATGGGAGAGGATCGAACCCGCAAACGAGCCTTCGCCCGGTAACGGCGCAAGCGCACAGTGTTCGATAAACGGCTTCACGCGAATAATCGCGTTATGGCCCCAGTAGTGCGATTCCCCCAATTGCCAGAAGTGAAGTCCAGCGGTAAACAACGGACCATAAACACGGGTCGCAAACTGCTGACAGCGCGCATACAGCGTATCCATACCGGAAGCCTTCGGTGAAGACTGGATAATCCCGGCATTTGGATTCGCTTCCATCAGGCGCACCAGCCCGCTCAGACAGTCACCGCTCATCACGGAGTCAGCGTCCAGCACCACCATGTAGCTGTACTGATTTCCCCAGCGACGGCAGAAGTCATCAATGTTACCGCTTTTACGCTTCACGCGACGACGACGACGACGGTAGAAAATCTGCCCTTCGCCTTGCACTTCGGCAATCAGCTCCATCCACGCTTTTTGTTCTGCTACGCAGATATCGGGGTTGTAGCTGTCGCTCAGGATGTAAACATCAAAACGCTCGGCGTTGCCCGTCGCTTTGACCGACTCCCACGTGGCGCGAAGTCCCGCGAATACGCGGTCAACGTCCTCGTTACAGATCGGCATAATCAACGCGGTCCGGTGCTCGGGATTTAACGGCTCGTCCCCAACCGTTGAGGCGGAGATACTGTACTTATCTCGCCCAATCAACAGTTGCAGGAAGCCCATCAGCGCGGTCCAGAATCCTGCTGAAACCCAACAGAAAAGCACGGCAAACAAAATGAGAATGCCGGTCTGGAGCATGTAGGGCAGCAGTTGCATAAAGGAGACCCATAAATCCTGCCCCATCATGTCAACAGGATTAATGAATGCCCACCCCTGATACGGAAGGATCGTCTTCATATACCAGGTTGCGACGACCGTTTGCGCCAGCGTTAAGATCAACAACGTATAGCGGCGGATGGTGCCAACCGTACGCCATTTTTGCTCGCTCTCCTGTTCTTCTTTCGTCAAACGCGAAAGATAACGCGGAGTCACATCGCGCCCGCGCAGGCGATCCCAAAAGCGGCCAACCGGGTTGGTACGCCAGGGATCGGGGAACATAGAGGTACGCGTTGCTTTTGGCATCGCCTGCAGCTGATCGCGCCCCTCATCGTCCTTAACCAACTGCTCTTTGGCCAGAGAATCAGGCCACGCCTGCTCCAGGCGAGCTTTCACCGAACCCTGCGGTGAATCATCTTCGCGCGAGTACGTACGATGCTCGGCATCCAGCGCCTGATGAACGGCGCGGATGTCAGTTTTCGGCAGTGCCGCTTTTTCGATATCCGAAAGCGGCATTGCGTCAATATACTCAGTTGTCTTATTCATTGGCAGGTAACTGGTAGCTCCAGGTTTCACTCAGCGTCTGATCGGCATTGACCAAGGCAGCACGCATTTCAGTGGTTTTCTTCACATCTTTCACTTTCACGCGCAATACCAAACGCCAACCTTTAGTTACCGGGTTGTAGCGCACAGTACTTTCAACGATCTCGCCGTTGTCGCCAATACTGGTTTGTGCGGTAACCGGGGTATCCTGCGGCAGCTTTTTCATATCCGTGCCGGTAAAGTCCACCACAAACGCGATAGTGCCATCAGGCTGACGAATGAGGTTAGACTGTTTTACATCACCGGTAGAACGACGAGTCTGCTGGACCCAGGCGCTATCAGGGGCATGAAGCTTATCTTCGTCACGCGTGAACGTCAGGGTGTACTTGAAGTTCATCTCTTTACCAGCTTCAGGCAGTTGATCCGGCGTCCAGTACGCAACGATGTTATCGTTCGTTTCATCGTTAGTTGGGATTTCAACTAACTCAATCTTACCTTTACCCCAATCACCTTTTGGCGTGATCCAGGCGCTTGGGCGCAGATCGTAACGATCGTCGATATCTTCAAAACGCGAGAACTGACGGCCACGCTGCAGCAGGCCGAAACCTTGCGGGTTTTCCATCGCAAAGCTGCTCACCGCCAGATGTTTCGGGTTATTCAGCGGACGCCAAATCCACTCGCCGTTGCCAGCGTGGATCGACAAACCGTTAGAGTCATGCAGTTCCGGACGATAGTTGGTCGCCGGAGAAGGCTGGTTTGGTCCGTACAGGAACATACTGGTTAACGGTGCCACGCCCAGCTTGCCCACTTTGTCGCGCAGATAAACTTTGGACTGAACATCGACTACCGTGTCACGACCCGGAATGATGACAAAGCGATACGCTCCGGTTGCGCGCGGAGAATCCAGCAAGGCATAAATGGTCAAACGTTTGTCAGTCGGTTTCGGACGCTCGATCCAAAACTCACGGAAGCGGGGAAATTCTTCGCCAGAAGGCAGAGCGGTATCAATCGCGAGACCGCGCGCAGACAGACCGTAGACCTGCCCTGCCCCCAGAACACGGAAATAGCTGGCACCGAGCATGCTGACGATTTCGTCGTTTTTATCTTTGCTGTTGATCGGATACAGCACTTTGAACCCGGCGAAACCGAGATCTTTTACCGTGTCTTTATCATGCTGAACATCGCCAAAATTAAAATAATCCGGGCTGTATTTGATTCTTTTCACCGCTGTAGCGGTAACTTCGTTGATTTTGACCGGCGTGTCGAAGTACATACCCTGGTGGTAGAACTCGAGCTTAAATGGGGTCTTGAGATTACTCCAGTAGGCTTTATCGCGGTTAAACTGGATCTGCTGATAATCCGCATATTTCATGTCGCGGAAAACGGAGGGCAAGTTACTTTTTGGCGCCTCATAGCCTTTACCGGCTAAGGATTGAGCTTGTTTTGCAACATCATCGATGCTGAACGCCCAGCTCGATGATGTGTACAGCGTTAACATAACTGCTGCACCCAACCAACGCATTTTCATCATTTGTAGTTTATGTTTCATAATTAGTAAGCACTTCCCCCTTTGTGTGCTTATATTGATCCGATCCATTTTAATGGATAATCGGGTATTCCGACAACTGAATCCCTGTATTGTTCGCGCGCTGGCTCATGGTTTAATCAGGTTCAACTACCTGTTTTCACTTTGCGTGCTTATCCTGGAGACAGGTTGTTGGACTTCGTGTAGGGTTGCCCTCGAATGTAACCATTATTCGTCTTAGGGATAAGACGAAAAGTCTGAGAATACATAACTGTCTATGAGCTCTGTATCACCACCACGCGAATATTTTCTTGACTCCATCCGTGCCTGGCTAATGTTGTTAGGAATCCCATTCCATATTTCATTGATTTACTCGACCCACACCTGGCACGTGAACAGCGCGGAACCGTCGTGGTGGTTGACCCTGTTTAACGACTTTATCCATGCTTTTCGCATGCAAGTCTTCTTTGTCATTTCGGGTTATTTTTCCTACATGCTATTTTTGCGCTATCCGCTAAAGCGCTGGTGGAAGGTGCGTGTAGAACGCGTGGGGATCCCGATGCTGACCGCGATTCCATTACTTACGCTGCCGCAATTTATCATGCTGCAATACGTAAAGGGAAAAGCAGACAGTTGGCATACTCTCAGCGGTTACGATAAATACAATGCGCTGGCCTGGGAGCTGATTTCCCATCTGTGGTTTTTACTGGTTCTGGTCGTATTAACGACCGTGAGCATGTGGGTGTTCACCCAGATGAAAAACAGACTGACGCGTAGTGACGCCGCCAGCGCCCCGGCGGTGTCGATGACTAAATTATCGCTGATCTTCATCTTGTTAGGTGTCGGTTACGCTGCCGTCAGAAGGACAATTTTCATCCTCTACCCTTCGATTCTCAGCGATGGCATGTTCAATTTTATCGTTATGCAAACGCTGTTCTATGCGCCGTTCTTTATCCTCGGCGCACTGGCGTTTATCAACCCGAATCTGAAAGCGCTGTTTACCACACCGTCACGCGGTTGCACGCTCGGTGCTGCATTCGCATTTGTGGCATACCTGCTCAATCAGCGTTATGGCAACGGCGATGCCTGGATGTATGAAACCGAATATGTCATTACCATGGTCATGGGACTGTGGATGGTGAACGTCGTCTTTTCGTTAGGTCACCGTTTGCTTAATTTCCAGTCTGCCCGCGTGACCTATTTTGTCAACGCGTCGCTGTTTATCTATCTGGTGCATCACCCGTTAACGCTGTTTTTTGGCGCTTACATCACACCGCATATCACGTCGAATCTGCTGGGTTTTCTCTGCGGTCTGCTGTTTGTGGTTGGGATTGCGGTAATACTGTACGAAATCCATTTACGCATTCCGGTGCTGAAGTTTCTCTTTTCGGGTAAACCGCCCGTTAAGCAGGATAAAAACAAGGCCATAGCCGGCTAGTTTTTCCCTCAATCATTGTGTGGTTCAAAGCAGCCATTCAATGGGTAACACGGACGCCAGCTTTACCAGAACCCGCTTCCAGAATCCTGTGGCGGGTTCTTTTTTCAGGACCTGTTCACTGCCAGAAAGTCGGTCGACCCAATTAATTCTCCCCCAACGGTCAAGGCGTAGCTGCCAGGCCATATCACGCTGGCTTTGCATAAACCGTTTATGAATCAATTCGGCCAGCACTTCACTCTCAATCACAAATCCCATTTCTGTATTGAGCAGCGTCGAACGAGGATCAAAATTAAGCGAGCCGATAAACACTTTGCGATCATCAATACTGAACGTTTTCGCATGCAGGCTGGACCCTGAATTCCCGGTTAATCCACGATCGTGAACGACCGAGACGCGATCGCGGGTCGGTTTAAGTTCGTATAATTCTACACCGTAGCGCAGCAGTTTTTTTCGCCAGCGCGCATAGCCCGCATGGACGATCGCCACATCATTCGCCGCCAGTGAATTGGTTAAAATGGCAATCTTGACGCCTTTTCTTACCAGTCTCAGGAGCTGCGCCACACCGGCACGCGTCGGCACAAAGTAGGCAGAAATAATATCAATACGTTCGGTCGGCGAGCCCATTACGTCAAACAAACGCTGCGGTAATAGCGAGTGGCGCGGCGCTTTCCCTTCTCCTTTTGCAGGATCATCGCTCAGCAAACGCGTTTTGGCCCAAATCAGCGGCAGCGATCTTTGATCGAGACTGGACATAAACTGGCTGGTTTCCAGCTTATGCAGATAGCGGCGGGTAATATCATCGTTATACCAGGATTCGGGTAGCTCAATACGCTGCACAGAATCTGGCTCAGACATCTCAAGCACATTTTGTAACGTTGAAACCGAGCGACAGTGCCAGTAACGCTCAAAATCATCTGCCACATCTTTGACAACCGGCCCGATAGCCATGACGTCCAGGTCGGAAAATAGCGGTTGCTCACCCGCGCCAAAATAGGCATCGCCAATATTACGCCCACCAACGAGAGTCACCACGCCGTCAGCGGTATAACTTTTATTGTGCATGCGCCGATTAAGCCGGGCAAAATCGGTTAAATAGCCCAGCGCGCGCAGGATGCGAAAGGAAAACGGATTGAAGAGGCGAACTTCTATATTGGGGTGCTTATCCAGCAGACGCAGCGTGTCGTCCAGACCCGGCGTGTTGTTATCATCCAGCAGCAAACGCACCCGTACGCCTCGCTTCGCTGCGGCCAGCAGAACGGAAAATAACAATAGCCCGGACATGTCGTTTTCCCAGATGTAATACTGCACATCCAGGGTACGTTCCGCCATTTCCGTTAACCGATAGCGAGCAGCAAACGCATCCAGGCTGTCATCCAACGCAAGAATGCCGCATTCTCCCGGGTGGTCTTCGCAAAGGGGCGTGATGGCACGCTCAAGTCGCGTCATATCAGTCCGTGTGATCATCACCTTGTTGTGTTAGCAATCTCTTATAAAGTTGAGCGTTTTCGTCATCAAAGCACACGAAGTATATCTGATCAGGAAGTGCGCGGCGGGTAATAAATTTCAGCACCGTTTTCACCGCTATTTCTGCCGCTGCGGCGCGTGGATAGCCATAAGCCCCGGTGCTAATCGCCGGAAAAGCAATGGAGTGATAACCATTGGCCAGGGCCAGTTGCAGGGTGTTTAAGTAAGCTTCTTCGAGGCGTTCGGCCTCATGATGACCTCCCCCTTGCCAGACGGGTCCTACGGTATGAATGACCGCTTTTGCCGCAAGCGCCCCCGCCAGAGTGATAACCGCATGCCCTGTCGGGCATTCTCCTTGTTGCTGGATAACCTGTTTGCAGGCCTCCAGCAATGCTGGTCCGGCAGCGCGATGGATTGCGCCATCGACGCCACCGCCTCCCAGTAGCGATGAATTCGCCGCATTGACAATCACATCAACAGCGACAGTCGTAATATCGCCATGTAACACATGAACACGTGATTGCATAAGTTCCCCCTGACAAAACACCATTCGTTAAGTGTACAGCAGGGTTTTCCCTTAAATCTCTCTTTTTAACCGTAAGTGTGCATATCTACGCCACAGCGAGTCATTTATATTCAATATTAAGAATCGCCATGTTTTTCTGTTCATTGAGGTAGTGCATTTTGACTGTGGCAATTTCCTGCACATTCTGAGGGGCTGTCGCGAGCTGTTGCGGGTTGTAAAGACTATTCTGGTTGGTGCCGTTGCGGATACATGACAATTCAATTTGCTGCTGCTGTCTGTTAACGTCGCAAGGTGATTCAACTATCGCTCCGCGAAAATGAATAACCCCGCCGGTTGTGATTTGCTGCGCAATTGCAGGGAGGGTTAAAAGAGAAAAAGCACATAAACTGGTACTTAAAATACGCTTTAATAATGTACACATAAGGGTTCCTCAACGATTAGCCATCTTTGAGGGATCGAAATGATCCTTCACCGCTACGATTAACGATCAAATACAAACGCTCACACGCTTCTATATTCATAGAACAGCAGCGCATTCCCAGCCACACCCTTAATGCAAATACAGCAAAAAATTATGGGTGACTGTTTGAGTCAGGCCATTGTTGCGACAGATGCAGAGACTGCCCATCTGAAACGGTAACGATAATTTTGACCGAGTCCTCAGATGAAATATTAAAGCTCAGTTTGGTTAATTCAATCGGTCGATTAGCAGGGACCGAAAGGCTTATTTTCTGCTGCGACTGGCTTTGTCCCCCCTGCCCTTTACGTATGGCAAGGACTTGTACCTCACATACGCACGGTTGGGTTAACGTCACCTGAGGAATAATGGTGTACATATCACCTTGCTGAGTAGTATTGAATGTTATTTGATTTGCCAGCGCGGCAATGAGTAATAGCGTATGCATCATATTCTCCCGAAAAAAAAACAGGGCTCACGCCCTGTTTATTATCAGTCAGAAACTGAATTAGTGTTGGTTAGCTGTAGCGTTGTTGCCAAAGCCAACTTGCTGAATCAGCACATTGGAGTCAGAAGCGGTCTGATTAACCAACGCACCGTTACGGCCACCGAACTGGGTTACACTAATATCAGCATTTTTAGCATTCCACTGATCGATAGTGGCATTGTTCTGGAAGCCAGTCTGTTTCAGGCTAATGGTACTGTCATCAGCGCCCTGACCAACTACAGCCCCGTTACCGCGCCCCTGTTGTGTGATGGTGACATCTGATTTACGCGCATCACTTTGCAGAGCATTCGCAGCGTTGTTTGACCCATATTGGTAGATACTCAGTGAAGAGTCTGGGCCATAATTACTACCGCCACCATGATGATTGCCGCCCCATTGCGGAACAACACCAGCCAGAGCACTGCCAGAAACTACGATTGCTGCGAATGCTGCCACTTTTAAAAGTTTCATGGTAAACCCCCATCGGATTGATTTAATCGTCGTTAATGGATTAGCGTTGAGTAACGCGAATTGCCATTTGCGACTGTCTCTGCACCACAACTGCTGTTTTTTGTGTACCGTACTGAGTAATATTGGCTTTATTACCAGAACCTTTCTGGATAATTACCGCCGTATTACCGTATGAACCTTGTTTAATACTCGCGTCATTGGAACTACCCGTTTGATCAATATATGCAAAGTTATATGATCCCGTCTGGTCTGTTTTCGCTCGGTTACCAGAACCTTCTTGCGAAATAACCGACAATAACTTCGAGCCCCCCTGTCGAGTATTTGCACTGTTCGCAGTGCCAACCTGACCAATAATGGCTGCCTGATTAAATGAAGACTTACTTAATTCATTTACCGCAAAGTTATATTCTGAGTTAGCTAAATCATAACTTGTAGCGGATGCAATCCCAGGCACACCCAGCATTGTAAACATCATAAATAACAACTTGTTTTTCATGTTGTCACCCTGGACCTGGTCGTACATAAGGTTAAATTATTTACCACTCAAATTATTGTTAACGTGACTTACATTTGTTAACGCCACGTTACGATGAAGAGTATGTCCGTTGAAACATTTTAAATAACTCACCCACCAGTTGTATTTTTATATCCAGATTCACCCCAAAGTACTAATTAACCGCAATTAACACCGTTATAGCTCTAGATTTTATTTCTTTTGTAACCCAATGACTGAATTTCTATGCAGTAACAAAAAAACGCGTTTCCCGCGTTTTCTGGGCCTTGCAGACGGTAGTGGGATTGTCCTCGGTACAAGTCGTGACAAGTGTCATTTTTTTCTATCTAAAATTGTTCAACTTAAAGTGAGACCATAAAATCAAAATTCATTAGAAATCTAAAACCATCTAATTATAATTTTACCCCTTAAAATTCAATAAGATATTATAATTTGTATGATTTTTTAAATCTATGCAATAACGCTAAAATGTACAACTTTACTATCAAATCTAAACTCCACAAAAACGCAAAAATCACATTTTAATATATAAATTTACATTATGTAACATGTTTAAAACTTGCTTTAAGATTTGTAATAGCTAGATTGAAATCAGTTGAAGTCCATTTGTTTTAATATTTTCACCCCGTTGGGTCGAAGTTTTATTTCTACACAGCAGTGCAACATCTGTCAGTACTTCTGGTGCCTCTATTTTAGTAGAGGCAACTGTCAGGTGTGCGACTAAAAAAGTGGAGTTTCATCATGTTTAATGAAGTCCATAGTATTCATGGTCATACATTATTGTTGATCACTAAACCATCCCTGCAGGCAACTGCGTTATTACAGCATTTAAAGCAATCGCTGGCGTTAACCGGAAAACTACATAATATTCAACGTTCTCTGGATGATATATCCTCCAGCTGCATTGTTTTACTGGATATGATGGAGGCAGATAAAAAACTGATCCATTACTGGCAAGATAATTTGAGCAGAAAAAACAACAATATAAAAACTTTATTGTTGAATACCCCAGAGGATTATCCTTACCGGGATATTGAAAACTGGCCGCATATCAATGGCGTATTTTACGCAACTGAAGATGAGCAGCGTGTAGTCAGCGGTTTGCAGGGTGTGTTGCGGGGCGAATGCTACTTTTCGCAAAAGCTTGCCAGCTACCTGATCACGCATTCCGGGAACTACCGCTATAACAGCACGGAGTCGGCATTACTTACGCACCGTGAAAAAGAGATCCTTAATAAACTGCGTATCGGCGCCTCAAATATTGAAATCGCGCGTTCACTATTTATTAGTGAAAATACGGTGAAAACACATCTTTATAATCTTTTCAAAAAGATAGCTGTCAAAAATCGTACGCAGGCGGTCTCGTGGGCCAATGATAACCTCAGGCGATAAAGCCATGAAACGCTATTTGACCTGGATTGTGGCAGCAAATTTGTTCCTTGCTGCCGGGAATCTACACGCGGCTGTAGAGGTGGAGGTTCCCGGACTGTTAACCGACCACACTGTCTCTTCCATTGGCCATGATTTTTACCGGGCCTTTAGTGACAAGTGGGAAAGTAAGTACACAGGAAACTTAACCATTAATGAAAGACCCAGTGCACGTTGGGGAAGTTGGATCACCATAACGGTCAATCAGGACGTTATCTTCCAGACTTTTTTATTCCCGACGAAAAGAGACTTCGACAAAATTGTGGTCTTTGCATTGGCAGAAACAGAGGAAGCATTAAATCGTCGGCAAATAGATCAAACACTATTAAGCACGAGCGATTTAGCGCGCGATGAATTCTAAAACATGATTTTGTCCGGAGGCTTTCATGCGTGTCAAACATGCAGTGGTTTTGCTCATGCTGATTTCACCATTAAGTTGGGCCGGAAATATGACGTTCCAGTTCCGAAATCCTAACTTTGGTGGTAACCCAAATAACGGCTCTTTTTTACTGAACAGCGCCCAGGCGCAAAACTCGTATAAAGATCCGAGTGCCGGCGACTACGGGATTGAAACCCCAACAGCGCTGGATAACTTTACCCAGGCGATACAGTCACAAATACTCGGTGGCTTACTTACCAATATCAATACCGGTAAGCCGGGAAGGATGGTAACCAGCGATTTTATCGTTGATATCGCCAACCGGGATGGACAACTGCAACTGAATGTCACGGACAGGAAAACGGGGAGAACGTCGACTATTGAAGTGTCGGGTTTACAAAATCAGTCGACCGATTTCTAAATTATAGCCACGAAAGGAAAAAATCATGCAGCGCTTACTTATCATGGTGGCAGTAATTTTACTCAGCGGATGTTTAACAGCCCCGCCGCAAGAAGCCGCTAAGCCGACATTAATGCCCCGAGCCCAAAGCTATAAAGACTTGACGCACCTGCCCATGCCTACAGGTAAGATATTTGTCTCGGTATACAATATTCAGGATGAGACTGGCCAGTTTAAACCTTATCCGGCAAGTAACTTCTCAACCGCCGTCCCGCAAAGCGCCACGGCGATGCTTGTCACCGCATTGAAGGATTCTCGTTGGTTCGTCCCGCTGGAACGTCAGGGATTGCAGAACTTGCTTAACGAACGAAAAATCATTCGTGCGGCTCAGGAAAACGGCACAGTTGCCATTAATAACCGGATCCCTCTGCAGTCTCTGACCGCGGCAAACATCATGGTAGAAGGGTCAATTATTGGTTATGAAAGCAACGTTAAATCGGGTGGCGTTGGTGCGCGCTATTTCGGTATTGGCGCCGATACGCAGTACCAGCTCGACCAGATAGCGGTCAACCTGCGTGTGGTTAACGTTAGTACCGGTGAAATCCTCTCATCGGTGAATACCAGCAAAACTATTTTGTCTTATGAAGTGCAGGCTGGGGTATTCCGCTTCATTGACTACCAGCGACTGTTGGAAGGTGAAATTGGCTACACCTCTAACGAACCGGTTATGCTTTGTCTGATGTCAGCAATTGAAACCGGTGTTATCTTCCTGATTAATGACGGGATTGATCGCGGATTGTGGGATTTGCAGGATAAGAAACAAGTTGATAATGACATCCTGGTTAAATACCGCCATTTGTCGGTACCTCCGGAATCCTGAGTGGTCTGATACAGCATAAAAAGCGTGAGGAAAACCCTCACGCTTTTTTTATTTACTGGTCAGCGTCGACGATAGCCGATTCTCACGACGAGATGCCAGCCACAATCCGCTGTTTTTCATCGCATAGCCGAATACCAGCCCCAGCGCCAGAGAAGGCACGACCAACTGCCAGTCACCCTGCCCTGCAAACGTTGCGCATGCGCCAATAAAGGTGCCCGGCACAAATGAAAGCAACCATTGCTTTGCCTGAATACACATGAGAAACGCGACAATTCCCGTCATGACATAACCAATAATGTCCATATGCGGGGCAAGCGCGCTACCGTTAATAATCACCAACGCCCACACCACACCGCTTAGCAGCGTACACGCCGAGATCCACAGCCCTTTCAGCCCACCCTGCGGACAGGCAAAATAGGCCGTGCAGCCCAGAAAGCCAGCCCAACTGAGTAAACCAAGAGATACGGCCACCCATCCCCAAATCCCAGAGAGAATGCCCGTTGTGATTGCAATTGAGAGAAGTATGTTCATGCCGCGTATCTTAGCAGAAAAACGGCATGGGAATGAGATCGTGCACACAATTCATGCAATGATGTAATTTGAGTTGCAGTTTAATGAGATATAAATCACATTTATTCTTCAGTATCTTCCTGCAATTCGTCCCACATCGCGCCAATGGCATCACGCGTTAACGGTGCCATGGTACGCCAGAACTGTGTGTTTGCGTGCGCTTCAACTTTGCCAAGGAACGTGCCGCACCAGGGCAACAGGTATTCCACAAACAAGGTTTCGAGTGCTTCACTTTCATCTTCCGCAGACTGGTCTTCAAGCCATGAAGCCGCCAGCAACAGCGTGCCAATATGATCTGCAGGCGTATCTGCCAGCGGCATTCCGCGAGCAGAAAGAAATGCACGAACATCGGATTCTTTCGCCCCTTCTACCCAGGCGCTACGATAAGGCGGCACCGCACACTCGTCGCCGACAAACAGCGCGTTGTAATCCGCAGCCAACTGAGGCATATCGCAGCTTTTCTGCAGACGAGTGAGCAGTTCGTCCTGTTCCAACGGCCAGTTGGCGGACAGTTTACCTTCACTAATCAGGGTAAATAGGGGAACCAGTAAAGGGTCCTGCGGTTGGCGGTAAAACAGCGAGCCCAGTACACGACACAGGATAGAAAACTCGTTCATTGATATATTCCAGTTAGTAACAATTACAGTTCAGCAAATTCCGCGATCGGCTCCATGCCTCGCGATTCCAGAAACCCCAGCAGGCGTTTAGGGGTGACATTTAAAATTCTGTCTTCCGGGAAATTTACATCATCCAGAATTTTACGGCATTCACCAAATTCACCCAGTGTGAAAGCGGTATGTGAATCCGACCCTAACGCCACCCAGCCTCCGGCATCACGCACCGCCGCAGCGACCGCGCGACAATTGTCCTCACTCCCCTTACGCGAATGCAAAAACGAGGAGTTATTGATTTCCAGCGCGACCTGGTATTTTGCCGCCGCCTGCGCAATCGCTGTGATATCAACGGGATATTTGGGATTCCCCGGATGGCTGATGATGTGCACGTGACCACTGGCCATCGTGGCTATCATTGCCTGGGTATTGGTGTCTTTATCGTGAGGTGCAAAAACTGGCTCATGGAAGCCCGCGATGATGAGATCCAGGGAAGTAAACATCGGACCTGAACAGTCGATTTCGCCTTCAATATTCTTAATATTCGCCTCGATACCGCGCAGGATCCCTACGCCATCGACGATACGAGGCCAAATGCGCATATTAATAAAGTGCCAGTGATGAGGCGCATCCGCCATGTCCGGTCCATGATCGGTTATGGCAAACAGCTTGATGCCTTTGCGATGGGCTTCGGCGATGTAATCACTTAAGGTGCTGTAGGCGTGGGTACTGGCGACGGTATGCATATGCAGGTCAACGGGATACATAACTCTCTCCTGTAGTCATTTTCCGTCAAGGATAGCAGGTATCGTCGCCATTTATTAGCTGAAACCCGGCACTTGCCGGGTTACCATCAATATCCCCGAACGCGATCGACCTGACCCGTTACGGATTTCCCACTTTCCAGGTCCAAAATCGTACGGGAGATGTAGTCCACCGCCTCTGCCGGGCGTGTTACCGCGGCGATATGCGGCGTCATTGCCACACGCGGATGTTTCCATAGCGGGCTGGTTTCCGGCAGCGGTTCACGGCTATAGACATCCAGCATGGCACCTTTTACTTTGCCGCTGTCCAGCGATGCCAGAAGATCGTCTTCATTGAGATGAACGCCGCGCGCCAGGTTCAGCACGTAAGCGCCATCCTGCAATTGGCTGAGTAAATCAGCGTTAATAATGCCTACGGTTTCTGCCGTATTAGGCAGGAGGTTGATCAGCACGCGAGTTTGACTCAAAAACGCGCTCAGTTCCTCGGTACCGGCGAAGCTTTCCACACCAGACCAGGATTTACGCGTACGACTCCAGCAGCGTAGCGGGAACCCCCATGCTTGCAGACTTTCTGCAACTTTTGCGCCTAAAACACCAGCGCCCATGATCCCGACGCTAAACTCATCGCGAGTATATTCTGGCAACGGTTGCCATTTCGCCTGGTTTTTTAATGCCTGGTAGTCATCAAAGCGACGGAACCAGTGTAATACCTGACTAACCGCATATTCCTGCATTTGCAGGCCCATCCCCGTATCTTCCAGACGGAAAAGCGGGATCGACGCATCCAACATTTCCGGATGAGCGTTTAGTTTACTGAGAATAGAATCGACGCCCGCACCCAGCGCAAATACGGCTTTTAATTTTCGTCCGGCGAGCATTTCAACCGGAGGATGCCAGACCAGCGCGTAGTCAGCATGCGCATTATCACCTGCCTTCCACTCACGGACCCGCGCGCCAGGTATGGCCTTTGTCAGCGCATTAAGCCACCAGGTTGTATCGAATGTTGGGTGATAGAAAATTATATCCATAGTGTCTCCTGAACATTGTTATGCGGAACGTACTCGCACTTATAATCATCATTTTTCGAGGGAACATCAGAGTAGCAAATTTTAGGGTGCTGGCAAAAAAAACAATTCCCGCTTATTTAAGCTGCATATTGATTGAAGTTTGTGTAAATGCACGTTTTTTTCAAAAAGTTGATTGACGCCGGAGCGGTATTTCCCTAAATTAGCGCCCGTTCCGGTAGCACAGGAACAACAATATGGTGAGGTGTCCGAGTGGCTGAAGGAGCACGCCTGGAAAGTGTGTATACGGCAACGTATCGGGGGTTCGAATCCCCCCCTCACCGCCATATTCGAGAAAGAGCTCGTACGCAAGTACGGGCTTTTTTTTCGCATGTGAGCCGTCTTGAATAGCGTTAACCTGTAGGTCTGATAAGCAACGTGCTATCAGGCATCATCCCCCGCCCCGTTGCACATTATCTAAACCACTCTTATGCTGTAACTACCGCTTTCTCAAGCAATCAGGAAAATAACAGCATGTTAAACATAGAAGGAACTTTGCTTGATGAGATCATGCCGCAGGCAGACGAAGCAGGATTTATTCCGTTGAAGGTTTTCTCGCGAAAAATCCTCAAACGTACACCGAATGAAATAAATACGTTTTTCGATCCTGACAGCCGATTCTACGAAGAGTATCAGCGAACGGTTATTTGCAACGTCAGGCATAACGTCACCATTAAAAAAACCTACACCAGCAATGGGATCTTACGAAAAGAAACTACGGAAGGTGGGATTTATAAGGATGACCTACTGACCTTTCTGGCACAAGCGCTAAAGAAAATAGACCAAAATAACCAGTTGTTTGACCAGGCCTGCGCCAACTACTGGAGCAGCAAAAGAAAGTAATTTGCTGACGTCAAATAACAAAGCCCGGTTTCCCGGGCCTTGAAGACGGAATACTTATCAGTTGTAAGCATTGAGCGTCCGCTGACAGAGTGCCGAACGGACGCAATCGTCTTTATTGAAACGAACAATCCCAACCATATCATCTTCTTCGAAACGGGCCAGCGCATCGCTTAGCCCTGAGCGAACGTGGGCGGGTAGATCGCACTGGGTCACATCCCCGTTCACAATCACCGTCACATTCTCCCCGAGGCGAGTCAAAAACATCTTCATCTGTGCTGCAGTAACATTCTGAGCCTCGTCAAGAATGACCACTGCATTTTCAAATGTGCGTCCACGCATATAGGCGAATGGCGCGATTTCCACCTTACCAATCTCAGGCCGCAGGCAATATTGCATGAAGGAGGCCCCCAGACGTTTCACCAGCACGTCATACACTGGACGAAAATAAGGCGCAAACTTCTCGGAAACATCTCCAGGTAAGAAGCCGAGGTCTTCATCAGCTTGCAGAACTGGACGGGTTACAATGATCCTGTCCACGTCTTTGTGGATCAGGGCCTCTGCTGCTTTTGCCGCGCTGATCCAGGTTTTACCACACCCGGCTTCACCGGTAGCGAAGATCAGCTGTTTACTCTCGATAGCATTCAGGTACTGGGCCTGAGCTTCATTCCGCGCCGTGATTGGCGTGGCGTCGCGACTATCACGCGCCATACCAATCGCTTCTACGCCGCCCATCTGCACAAGCGAGGTGACCGATTCATCTTCACGTTGTTTATGGCTACGCGAATCCCGCCTCAGCACACGTTTTGCTTCACGACGAGCTTTGATCACTGCTTTTTGTCTTCCCATGGATAGCACCTTGAGTTGTAGGTATACATCACACGCGCCGTTGGCGGCACGATTATGCGCACGAACATCTGAGGGTTGGCTTCCTTGTAAGCCATTGCTTGCTTTCGGATAAGACGCCACACACGGCTACGCGCACCGTACAAGGTGTCAGTTACGAAGATAAGAAGTGAAAGGGAGAGAGATTTAGCGGTGACGAGGTGGCTACCGGAAGAGAAACGTCCGCGTAACGTACTGCAGCTACTGTGAAAAATGTGTCCAATACAGGACTTTTCCATCGCGATCTCCATAGTGAACGACTATCACCGCCGGGAACTACCGCTGTTTCTTATAATTACATCATAATCTTTCGTTAATGCAACAATATTTTTACTTGTCGTTAACTTAAATTCTATCTAATCACCAAAGACAGTCTCTTGCAGAGAGATGACAGAATTATTTCAGTCTCGTACCGATCATAAAAAATAATTTGTTCATTCATACAGATGTCAGGAAAAGCCCCGCTGTACAACGGGGCGTAATCATCAGGCTTCGAGCAGAGACTGTCCCAGATATTGATCTGCGGTTTTGACACCCGGCAAAGCAAAGAAGTAGCCCCCACCAATTGGTTTGACATACTCTTCCAGCGCTTCACCGTTGAGGCGTTTCTGCACAGTCAAAAAGCCTTTTTCCAAATCGTGTTGATAGCAGACAAACAACAGTCCCATATCCAGTTGACCGGATGGGGTCACACCGAGCGAATAGCTGTAGCCACGGCGCATCATCAGGCTGGACTCAGTCTCTTTCGTGCGCGGATTCGCCAGGCGGATATGACTGTCGAGCGCAATCACCTCACCCTCGGGATCGCTGGCATAGTCAGGCACATCGTGCTCGTGCTGCATACCCAGCGGCGCGCCGGTGTGTTTATCTCGACCAAATATCGTTTGCTGCTCTTTCAGCGGCGTACGATCCCAGAACTCGACGCGAAACTGAATGAGCCTGACGGCCTGATAGCTACCACCTTGCGCCCAGACAGGTTCGCCCTGCCCGTCCGTAACCCACACCACATCCTGCATCAACTTCGTATCCGTCGCGTCCGGATTCGCGGTGCCGTCCTTAAAGCCAAGCAAGTTGACCGGGGTCTCTTTGCCTTTGCTGCGCGCGGCATGGTCGGAAATAAACCCTTCACGTTTCCAGCGCACGCTAAGGAGATCGGGCGTATGTTTAATGATATCGCGCAGTACATGGATAACGGTGTCCTGCGTGTTGGCACAAATCTGCAGCAGCAAATCACCATGGCACAGCGCCGCATCCAGCGAATCATTCGGGAAGCGGGTCATTTTTTGCAGCTTTTTCGGCATCTGCGATTTCAGGCCATAACGTTCATCAAATAGCGAGGCGCCGACTGACAACGTCATCGTCAGGTTGTCTGGCGCAATGTATGCGCCGAGGATACCGGAATCCATAGGGGGCAAACGCGGATTCGGCGTATCCGGCGCCGGCCCGCCCGTGGTCAGAAACGCAAATCGGGCGGTCAGCAAGCGGAACAAGCGTTCCAGATCAGCCTTATCGCTGGCGAGAACATCGAACGCCACCAGCATCATCGATGCCTGCTGTGGCGTCAGGATCCCTGCCTGATGCTGACCATAAAACGGCTGCGCTTCACTACGCGCATCGGGGGACAGCGTTCCCGGCGCACTTTGTGGTTTTTGCGCGTGGGCAACCGGACATCCACCCGCCAGCGCCAGCGCCCCACCCAGGGCGCCCATCCCTTTCAGTAAACGTCGGCGTGAAGGTTCGCTCACGCCGTTTTCATTATCTTGCTGCATTTTGCTTAATCCAGACCCAGAACACCGCGTAATTGCGACAAGTCTTCCGCCAGCGTCGTGATTGGCCCTTTCAGCGCATTGCGATCGGCGTCGGTCAGTTTGTCATAGGTTTCAAAACCGTCTTTGGTACGGTACTTGCTCAGAATGGTATCGACTTTTTTGAAGTTCACATCCACCTTCGCCAACAGCTCAGCATTGGATTTTTGTAACTGAGGGCGCAGGAGATCGACGATTTTCTGCGCGCCATCGATATTGGCCTGGAAATCCCACAGATCGGTATGGCTGTAGCGATCCTCTTCTCCGCTGATTTTGCTGGCAGCGACTTCTTCAATCAGTCCTGCTGCCCCGCCAACCACTTTTGACGGTGGGAAGGCCAGTTCGCTAATACGCGTTTGCAGGTCAAGAACATCGCGGTTTAATTGGTCGGCATACTTGTCCATGCCTTTGGTGGTGTTGTCGCCGAACAACGCTTTCTCCAGGCGGTGGAAGCCGGTGAATTTAGGATCGGCGGCTTTTTGCTCATAATCATCTTCACGCGCATCGATGCTGCCGTCGAGATCGGAGAACAGTTCAGCAATCGGTTCAATACGCTCATAATGCTGACGGGTTGGCGCATACAGCGATTTCGCTTTTTCCAGATCGCCAGCTTTAATCGCATCGGTGAATGCTTTGGTGCCCGCAACCAGTTGTGCAGTTTCGGCTGTCACATAGGCTTTGTATTCGGTAATTGCGCCACTTAGGCTCAGCAGAGCATCGCCCTGCGCGGCATCCGCCGTTGCGCTACCTTTTACAATGAGTTTGCCTTTCGGGTTAGTCAACAGACCGCAGGTCATATCATATTCACCTGGCTGCAGGTTAGCTGTCATTTTCTGGCTAAAGCCCGGCGCAATGTTTTCACGTTCTTCAACCACCATAACCCCTTTAAGGATCTCCCACTCCAGCGCTTTCTGGCTGTGGTTCTGGATGATGAACTGCGTTTTCCCAGCGTTAACCGTGATCGTCATCGGCTCACACTGTTTGTCGTTAACCGTGACTTTCACCTGCGGAATATCGGCGGCTTGTGCAGAAAAAGCGGAGGCAAACAGCGCGGCAATACCCAACTGCAGCGCACTACGGCGAAAATTAAACGTCATGACCTATCCCTATAAATAAGTATGTTGAAACTAATGAGTATTCTGCATCGCGTTTTTATCAGGGTGCGGTACGCGATGCCGTAGTGCCTGAACGCGGCGGCAGTGCAAACATAATCAATGCCGGAATCAGGTAGATAAACCAAATGGCGACTTCGCTGACGCTCGGCGCTTCCTGATAGCCGAAAATACCTTCCATCAATGTGCCAAACAGCGAATGCGTTGAAAGCACGCTGCTCATGTCAAACGCCACATCCTGAAAATGATTCCATAACCCGGCTTCGTGGAACGCACGGATGGCCCCAGCAGCAAGACCAGCGGCCACCAGCAAAATGAACAGGCTGGTCCATTTGAAGAATGCCCCGAGGTTGAGGCGAATGCCGCCGAGGTAAATCAGGTAACCCAGTACCACCGCGGTGGCCAGCCCCAGCATCGCACCTAACGGTGGCCAAATGCCTACATCCTGCTGGAATGCCGCCAGCAGGAAGAACACCGATTCCAGCCCTTCACGGGCAACGGCAAAAAAGACCATCATCACCAGCGCCCAGCCGTGATGATTGCCGCGTTGCAACGCGTTATCGACAGCCTGTTCAAGCTGGACTTTGACGTTGCGCGAAACTTTACGCATCCAGAACACCATCCAGGTGAGGATCACCACGGCAATGACCGCCACGATGCCTTCAAACAGCTCCTGTTCCTTTTGCGGAAATTCACCGGTGGTTTCATTGATGAAAACGCCTAACGCCAGACATAACGCCGCCGCCAGCAGAACACCAATCCACATCACACCAATCCATCGACCACGCTGAGTCCGTTTCAGGTAGCTGGCAATCAGGCTGACTATCAGCGCGGCCTCTAACCCTTCGCGCAACATAATAAGAAATGGAACAAACATGCGAAGAACCCTTAAACGTTATTCTCAGTCAATTGATGAAAAGAAAAGTAAATTACAGTGATAGTGATTATCATTACAGTAAAGAAAAACTCAAGCAGAATGTTTTGAGAATGATGACTTAATGTAAACAGTTAGGCGGGTAACGATTAGGGCGGTTTTGCAGCGGGGATAAATAAAAAAGCCCGCACGCGGCGGGCTTAAAGATCGAGGCGATTACTCTGCCTGTAAACGCGATGGCGGAGCTGTGTGATAATGCGCATCAGCCTCGGCAAAACGTTGCTGCATAGCGGCTGAAGGCGCTTTACCCAACAGGCTGAAGACCACAATACCGATGCTGCCGAAAATAAAGCCTGGGATGATTTCATACAGACCCAACCAGGCAAACTGCTTCCAGACGATTACCGTCACCGCACCGATGAGCATCCCGGCCAACGCGCCGTTACGCGTCATACGCGACCACATTACGGAGAACAGAACCACCGGACCAAACGCCGCGCCAAAGCCGGCCCAGGCGTAGCTTACCAGACCAAGCACACGGTTCTCCGGGTTCGCCGCCAGCGCGATAGACACCAGCGCCACAACCAGCACCATGATGCGACCAATCCATACCAGCTCTTTCTGGCTGGCATTTTTACGCAGGAACGCTTTATACAAGTCTTCGGTGATTGCGCTGGAGCACACCAGCAACTGGCAGCTCAGAGTCGACATCACCGCAGCGAGGATCGCAGACAGCAGAATACCGGCAATCCACGGGTTGAACAGGATTTGCGCCAGTTCAATAAACACGCGTTCGGCGTTCTGGTTAACGGCACCGGCAAGCTGTGGGTTGTTGTTAAAGTAAGCGATACCAAAGAAGCCAACGGCAACTGCACCTGCCAGACACAGGATCATCCAGGTCATACTGATGCGGCGGGCATGAACAATGCTATGGTGAGAATCAGCCGCCATAAAGCGCGCCAGAATATGCGGCTGACCGAAGTAGCCCAGACCCCAGCCCATCAGGGAAATAATGGCAACAAAATTCAGCCCTTTGAACATGTCCACGTTCTCAATGCTCTTTTGTTTAATCACTTCCAGCGAATCGTCAAACCCACCCACGCCAATGACTACCATTACCGGCGTCAGGATCAGGGCGAAGATCATCAGGCTGGCCTGGACGGTATCGGTCCAGCTTACCGCCAGGAAACCACCGATAAAGGTATAAATAATCGTCGCGGCCGCCCCTGCCCACAGCGCTGTTTCGTAACTCATGCCAAAGGTGCTTTCAAACAGACGCGCCCCTGCCACAATACCGGAAGCACAGTAGATGGTGAAAAACAGCAGAATAACCAGCGCGGAGATAATACGCAGAATTCGGCTTTTATCTTCAAAGCGACCGGTAAAGTAATCCGGTAACGTCAGCGCATTGTTATTGTATTCGGTATGCACGCGTAAACGTCCGGCCACCAGTTTCCAGTTGATCCACGCACCCAAAATAAGGCCAATAGCGATCCAACTTTCTGAAATCCCCGACAGGAAAATCGCGCCAGGCAGCCCCATCAGCAACCAGCCGCTCATGTCAGATGCCCCGGCGGATAACGCGGTCACGAATGGACCCAGACTGCGTCCACCCAGAATGTAATCGTCAAAGTTTTTGGTTGAACGCCATGCAATAAACCCTATCAATATCATGCCGAAAATATAGACACAGAATGTCACTAACATCGGTGTGCTAATAGCCATCAAAACTCTCCAAAATTATGTATCAGCAATGCCGTGGCTTGCCGTTTTATTACCCTGCCGGAACGTGGCAAAGATATCTATGTTTACCAGGGCGACCGTATCCTGCCGGAAGCGATGGTCATTCACAATCGATTTAACACACCATTTACATCAAATTTGATCCAGAGTAGATAGCATTTTTCTGTAGGTTGCACTCTCTCACACTTTTTTCGGTTGCACCTTTTAAAAGTGTTAACTACCGCAGAGAAAAAGATTCGGCAACTTTTATAGCCCCCGTCAAAACACTCACGTTTATTAACATTTCATTCATTTCCAAGCTTGCAAACCAAGTCACATTTAACATGGTTGCACAAAGTTGCAACATAGTGGATATTTCTCGGTAACTATCAGACCCGTATTTCAGTACAACAGGAGTAAACGGCATGGGAACCACCACGATGGGGGTTAAGCTGGATGACGCCACTCGCGAGCGTATTAAAACAGCAGCATCACGAATCGATCGCACGCCACATTGGCTGATCAAACAAGCCATTTTTAATTATCTCGAAAGACTGGAAAATGACGACGCGCTTCCTGAACTACCGGCCCTGCTGGCGGGTGCTGCGAATGAGGGCGATGAGTCGACCACGCTGCAAAATGAAGCGCATCAGCCTTTCCTGGAATTTGCTGAACAGATCCTGCCGCAGTCAGTTTCTCGCGCGGCAATCACCGCTGCTTACCGCCGCGCCGAAACTGACGCCGTACCGATGCTGATGGAGCAGGCTCGTCTGCCGCAGCCCATCGCCGAGCAGGCGCATAAGCTGGCATACGATCTGGCAGACAAACTACGTAACCAGAAGACCGCCAGCGGTCGCGCCGGGATGGTACAAGGTTTATTGCAGGAATTCTCCCTTTCTTCACAGGAAGGCGTCGCGCTGATGTGTCTGGCCGAAGCCTTGCTGCGTATTCCAGATAAAGCGACCCGCGATGCGTTAATCCGCGACAAGATCAGCAACGGTAACTGGCAGTCGCACATTGGCCGCAGCCCGTCTCTGTTCGTCAACGCGGCGACCTGGGGGCTGTTGTTTACCGGTCGTCTGGTTTCAACGCATAACGAAGCCAGCCTCTCACGCTCACTCAACCGTATTATCGGCAAGAGCGGTGAGCCGCTGGTGCGTAAAGGCGTCGACATTGCCATGCGCTTGATGGGCGAGCAGTTTGTCACCGGGGAGACCATCGCTGAAGCGCTGGCTAACGCGCGTAAACTGGAAGAAAAAGGCTTCCGTTACTCCTATGACATGCTGGGCGAAGCGGCCCTGACCGCCGCCGATGCACAGGCTTATATGGTTTCATACCAGCAGGCGATCCACGCCATTGGTAAAGCCTCTAACGGGCGCGGTATCTACGAAGGGCCAGGCATTTCTATCAAGCTGTCGGCACTGCATCCGCGTTACAGCCGTGCGCAGTATGATCGCGTAATGGATGAACTCTATCCTCGTCTGAAATCGCTTACTCTGCTGGCACGTCAGTACGACATCGGCATTAATATCGACGCCGAAGAGGCTGACCGACTGGAGATCTCCCTCGATCTGCTGGAAAAACTGTGCTTTGAACCCGAACTGGCAGGCTGGAACGGGATCGGTTTTGTTATCCAGGCCTACCAGAAGCGCTGCCCGTATGTTATCGACTATCTGATTGACCTCGCCACGCGCAGCCGCCGCCGCCTGATGATCCGTCTGGTTAAGGGTGCCTACTGGGATAGCGAAATTAAACGTGCCCAGATGGACGGTCTGGAAGGTTATCCGGTCTACACCCGTAAGGTGTACACCGACGTTTCTTACCTGGCCTGTGCGAAAAAACTGCTTGCCGTACCGAATCTGATCTACCCGCAGTTCGCCACCCACAACGCCCATACGCTGGCGGCGATTTATCAGTTAGCCGGTCAAAACTACTATCCGGGTCAGTACGAGTTCCAGTGCCTGCACGGCATGGGCGAACCGCTGTATGAGCAGGTCACCGGCAAAGTTGCGGATGGCAAACTGAACCGTCCATGCCGCATTTATGCACCGGTCGGCACGCACGAAACGCTGCTGGCGTACCTGGTGCGTCGTCTGCTGGAAAACGGCGCCAACACCTCGTTCGTCAACCGCATTGCCGACACGACCCTGCCGCTGGATGAACTGGTTGCCGATCCGGTCGAGGCTGTTGAAAAACTGGCGCAGCAAGAAGGTCAGGCCGGTTTGCCGCATCCGAAGATTGCCCTGCCGCGTGATCTGTACGGTAAAGGCCGCGAAAACTCAGGCGGGCTGGATTTAGCTAACGAACATCGTCTGGCCTCGCTGTCCTCTGCCCTGCTCAACAGCGCGCTACAAAAATGGCACGCTAAACCCATTCTGGAGCACCCGGTTGCTGACGGCGAAATGACGCCAGTCGTTAACCCAGCCGAGCCGAAAGACATTGTCGGTTACGTGCGTGAGGCGACTCACGCTGAAGTAGAACAGGCGTTACAGAACGCGGCGAATAACGCGCCGATCTGGTTCGCCACACCGCCACAAGAGCGCGCCGCCATTTTGCATCGTGCCGCCGTTCTGATGGAAGGTCAGATGCAGCAGTTGATTGGCATCCTGGTACGCGAAGCGGGTAAAACCTTCAGCAACGCCATTGCGGAAGTGCGCGAAGCGGTAGACTTCCTGCATTATTATGCCGGTCAGGTTCGCGATGATTTCGATAATGAAACCCATCGACCATTAGGACCGGTGGTTTGTATCAGCCCATGGAACTTCCCGCTGGCCATTTTCACCGGGCAGATTGCCGCCGCGCTGGCGGCGGGTAACAGCGTGCTGGCAAAACCGGCGGAACAAACCCCGTTAATTGCCGCCCAGGGCATCGCTATTTTGCTCGAAGCGGGTGTACCGCCGGGCGTGGTGCAACTGTTGCCTGGTCAGGGTGAAACCGTCGGGGCGCAGCTCACTTCCGATGAGCGCGTACGCGGCGTCATGTTTACCGGCTCAACGGAAGTCGCCACGCTGTTGCAACGCAATATTGCCACCCGCCTTGATGCTCAGGGGCGTCCAATCCCGCTTATCGCCGAAACCGGTGGGATGAACGCAATGATTGTCGACTCCTCCGCGTTGACGGAACAGGTCGTGGTCGACGTTCTGGCTTCAGCGTTTGACAGCGCCGGACAGCGCTGCTCCGCGCTGCGCGTCCTGTGTCTGCAGGATGATGTAGCCGACCATACGCTGAAAATGCTGCGCGGCGCGATGGCGGAATGTCGCATGGGTAATCCAGGTCGCCTGACCACGGATATTGGGCCGGTAATTGATGAAGAAGCCAAAACCAATATTGAGCGCCATATTCAGGCCATGCGCGCCAAAGGACGCCCGGTGTTTCAGGCCGTGCGCGAAAACAGCGACGATGCGCGTGAATGGCAAACCGGTACCTTTATTGCTCCGACGCTGATCGAGCTGGAAAGCTTCGACGAATTACAAAAAGAGGTGTTTGGTCCGGTACTGCACGTCGTGCGCTACACCCGTAACAATCTGGGCAACCTGATTGAGCAAATTAATGCCTCCGGCTACGGCCTGACGCTGGGCGTACACACTCGTATCGATGAAACCATCGCCCAGGTCACAGGATCGGCACACGTGGGGAACCTGTACGTTAACCGCAATATGGTCGGTGCCGTTGTCGGCGTGCAGCCATTCGGTGGCGAAGGCTTGTCTGGTACAGGGCCAAAAGCAGGTGGACCGCTGTATCTGTATCGCCTGCTGGCTAACCGCCCGGAAAATGCGTTAGGCATTACGCTTGCCCGTCAGGATGCAGACTACCCGGTCGATGCGCAGCTTAAAGCTGCACTCGTTCAGCCGCTGGAAGCACTCAGCGAATGGGCAACCGATCGACCCTCGCTGCATGCGCTCTGCCAGCAGTTTGGCGAACTGGCGCAGGCCGGTACTCAGCGTCTGCTGCCAGGACCCACTGGCGAGCGCAATACCTGGACGCTGTTGCCGCGTGAACGCGTACTGTGTATCGCCGATGATGAACAGGACGCGCTGGTACAGGTTGCCGCTGTGGCTTCCGTTGGTAGCTTAATCCTGTGGCCAGATGATGCGTTCCATCGTGAACTGGCAAAACGTCTGCCAGCCGCCGTCTCCGGGCGCATTCAGTTTGCCAAAGCGGACAACATTACCACGCAGCCGTTTGATGCCGTTATTTTCCACGGCGATTCCGACCAACTGCGTTCCCTGTGCGAAGCGGTAGCTGCCCGCGAAGGGGCGATTGTATCAGTCCAGGGCTTTGCCCGTGGCGAAAGCAATATTCTGCTGGAGAGGCTGTACATTGAACGCTCCCTGAGCGTCAATACCGCCGCTGCCGGGGGGAACGCCAGCCTGATGACAATCGGCTAAGGTTGTGGTTAATTAAGGCTCCGGTAACGGAGCCTTTTTTATGAAGCCAGAGGGAAGCATGAAACGAATCGTACTGACATGTGCAGCGCTGCTGTTGAGCGGCCAGGCGCTGGCGGATGACTGCGCCAACGCGAACACTCAGATTGAGCTGAACACCTGTGCGGCAGAGCAGTTTAAGGCGGCCGACACCAAACTTAATGACACTTATCAGAATGCTCTTAAGCGCGCCGCCCCAACCCAGCGCGATTTACTGAAAAAAGCGCAAATCTCATGGATAACCCTGCGCGATGCGGACTGCGCGTTAATCAGTTCCGGCACCGAAGGCGGTAGCGCCCAGGCGATGATTTCCAGCCAGTGCCTGACGGATAAAACCAACGAGCGTGAAGCGTTTCTCGCCTCGCTCTTACAGTGCGAAGAGGGCGATTTAAGCTGTCCGTTACCGCCTGCCAGTTAACGCACGCGGATCCCTTCAATAATCATCCGCTGCACGCTCTCCACCGTTTGGTTAAAAAAGGCTTCATCACGCAGCGTTGCGCCCGTTACCGCCTCTACCTGTGGGGCAAAGTCGGCGTAGTGCTGGGTTGAAGCCCAAATCATAAAAATCAGATGATGCGGATCGACCGGAGCCAGTTTCCCACTTTTGATCCAACCGGCAATCAGCGCCGATTTCTCATCAATTAGCGTTTTGAGATCGCCCGTTAATTCAGCCATCAATAAAGGCGCACCTGCCAGCATCTCCATACAAAACAGCCGTGAAGCCTGAGGGTAATCGCGCGACACTTCCAGCTTAAGGCGAATGTATTCTTTAATGGCCACTAGCGGCGCAAAGTCTTCGCGAAAAGCCTTCAACGGAGCCAGCCAGACGTCGAGGATTTGCCGCAAAACGGCAATATAGAGCACCTCTTTTGACGGGTAGTAATAAAGCAGATTCGTTTTTGACACACCCGCCTGCTCAGCGACCTGTTCGAGACGCGTGCCGTGGATCCCATATTGGGAGAAGATATTTAATGCCGCGGTTAATATGGCCTGGCGTTTTGCACTGACGGCCTGCGAGCGCTTACCTGTTTTTTTCTCTGCGCGTTGGACCATGCGCCCTCTCCTTCTTGTGAGGGCGTCAGCATACCAAATCACGCGGTGAATGGTTAAATTAAAGCGACTCCGGCGGCGCCTCTTGCACTACCCCTTTTTTCTTTTTGAACTTCAGTTCGCTGACCAGCACGCCAACAATAATGAATGCTGCGCCGAGCAAAGCCAGTAGCGGTAAGCGTTCCCCCGCCAGGCGACCAAAGATCCCCGCCCACACCGGCTCACCGGTATAAATGACCGTCGCGCGCGTCGGCGAAACGCTGCGCTGTGCCCAGTTCATGGTGACCTGAATAATCGCACTGAAAATCCCCAACCCCAGCGCCACCACCAGCAATCCCGTAGACATCGGCGGCACGGACTCTCCTGCTGGGGCCATGGCAATAAATGCCACTATCGAAGCGGTTGCCAGTTGTACCACCGTTACCCGCCGCACATCCACTTTTCCCGCCCACGCGCTAATCAGGATAATTTCTGCCGCAATCGCCACCGCGCCGGCGAGTGTGATCCACTCTCCTTCGCCTAAAGCCAGCAAATTGCCTCCCGGTCCGGCGAGAAAAATCAACCCGATAAAGGCCAGCACAATGCCGACACACGGCATCAGGCCGGGCATACGCCCCAGACACAGCCATTGTAAAAGCGGGACCAACGGCACATACATCGCGGTAATAAACGCCGATTTACTGCTGGGAATAAACTGTAGCCCCCAGGTTTGCAGACTATAGCCCAACGCAATTGCGATACCGATCGCAACGCCTGCTTTGACTTCCAGCCACGTCAGTTTATGCAATGTGCGTAGTGACAAAAGCGCGACCGCCAGCGCAGCGGTGGCAAAACGCACGCCGACAAAGAAAAAAGGTCCGCTCAGGGTAACGGCATATTGCACTGCCAAAAACGTGCCACCCCAGAACATAGTGATCACAATAAGGATCGCTTCCTGAGGTTTAACAGAGAAGGAATAACGAGAAAGTAATGACATGAGACACCCGATTAACTGAATGTCGTTAGTCTGCGTTGCGTTTTGTTACAGTTCAACCTTGCAGACAAAAAAAACCGCCGGAAGAAACCGGCGGCGGTGGGTGGCTACGTAACGTCTGACTCTGATCCTCAGCCGTCACGGCATATCTGACAGCTAGCCCGGCAATTACGATTTGTTGTTGCCGTGGCTATTTTTGCCCCCTTTTTTGCCTGCCTCTGAAGCGCGTTGCGGGTCATTCTTAAAGTTGCCCCCGCTGTGCTGGCCACCTTTTCGACCTGCTTCTGATGCTCTTTCGCGATCTTCCGCAAAGTTGCCGGAACCGCCTCGATGGTTTGCCATTACTGACCTCCGTCATTGATTAGACATCATATTGCATAGGTACTGAGGAGTGATACCTCACGCAGCGTTACGGGCGATACCCTGAAAATAACTGCGTGGGATTAAGCATAGTGAAGCGTGGCCTGAGCAGCCGCTAACTGTAATATCCTGCAACAGGATTGGCGGTGATAGAGAAATAATCACAGCAAGAAATCAATAAGTCTTTCTTATGACTACCAAATTCCACCTGGTTAAATATGTATCATTTTGCAACAAGAGAAGTTGTTATAAAAATTGTTATAAATCAAAGAAGTGATTGTGAAATTTGCACTCCTGACAGTACGTCATATCTTTAAAGGTAGGTAGCGAGTCGCTACGGACACGGTTAACTCGAGGAGTAGTGTAAAATGGCAAAAGTTCTGGTGCTTTATTATTCCATGTACGGACACATTGAAACTATGGCCCATGCAGTCGCAGAAGGCGCAAATAAGGTTGATGGCGCGGAAGTGATTATTAAGCGCGTACCAGAGACCATGCAGCCGGAGATTTTCCTCAAAGCTGGCGGCAAAACACAAAACGCACCAGTCGCAACCCCGCAAGAACTGGCAGATTACGATGCCATTATTTTTGGTACCCCCACACGCTTTGGCAATATGTCCGGTCAGATGCGCACCTTCCTCGACCAGACTGGCGGGCTGTGGGCTTCAGGCGGCCTGTACGGCAAACTCGCCAGCGTATTCAGCTCGACAGGAACCGGCGGCGGTCAGGAACAAACCATTACATCAACCTGGACTACGCTTGCTCACCATGGGATGGTGATTGTGCCTATCGGTTACGCGGCGCAAGAGCTGTTTGATGTTTCTCAAGTTCGCGGCGGTACCCCTTACGGCGCAACCACCATCGCCGGAGGCGACGGCTCTCGCCAGCCAAGTCAGGAAGAATTATCTATCGCCCGCTATCAGGGTGAATATGTCGCAGGTCTGGCAGTAAAACTCAACGGCTAATCTTCAACAGGAGGATTCGAATGCCAACTCAAGAAGCGAAAGCCCATCGCGTCGGCGAATGGGCAAGTCTGCGCAATACATCGCCGGAAATAGCCGAAGCCATTTTTGAAGTCGCGCATTATGACGAGAAACTGGCGGAAAAAATTTGGGAAGAAGGTAGCGACGAGGTGCTCATCAAAGCCTTTAAGAAAACAGACAAAGATTCGCTCTTTTGGGGTGAACAGACTATCGAACGCAAAAACGTCTAGCGCTCAGACTCCCCCGCGAACACGGGGGAGTTTTTCTTTTACTTAGCCGCCTCATTCAACACGCTGTCGAACTTATCTATCGGGCAAAAGCCATCCGCATCTATCGGACACCCTTTCAGCTCCAGCGTTACGCGCTGCGCCGGGGATTTCAGAGTCAGAACGTCTGCATTACGCAACTGCTGCGAGCTCTGATACACGTACTCGATTTTCATCAGATCACGATTTGCGTTGCTGTCATGCCAGCGCTGGAAGACAATCTTCCCGCCAATCGGCGTACGCTCGTTCTGATCGTGAAGCTGGTACGGTTTGAAATCCAGCGCGGTGAGCAGCGATGCGATGTTTGAGTCATGCCCCACCAGCACGGTTATTTTTGGCGCTTTTACGCGTTCAGTAACCAGCGCATTATCAATATACTTCACCAGCGGTTTGGCGACATTCTGCGCCACTTCCGGGGAGGTGAACAGGCTGTCCTGATAGCCATTTTTCAGCTTCGACAAAACCTTCCACTGTTGATCGGATTTAATCTCGCCCCAGGCAACCTTATCCATCGGGAAGCCTTCGTAATATTGCAGCGTGAAGGCATCAACCAGCGAATTCCCGACCTTCAGCGGCCCCGAAACCCCTGGCTCCTGCTGATATTTCGCGCTAAACGTATCTTTGGCATCGGTCAGGGAACACTGCTGTTTTTCTTTGCAGGACGGTGAGTCTTTGTAGTCGGTCATTTGCTCAAGCAACTGATAGCTGTCGTTGAGCTGCATTTGGCTACGCTCTTTCTCCATTGCCTGAACCGCCTGCTGGCTGAAGGCGGCGGAATCATCGGTGATCACCGGGTTAAAGGTGGGATCCATGGTGCCCATTTTTTCCTGATGATGGACCGGGACGTCGCAACCCGGGAAAGCACCGGTGACAAAGAACTGCGCCGTCGCGACGGTACGCTGCAGGCTGTTAGCATAGGTATAGACCGTACCCGGCGCCGGACATTCGCCCGATTTCACCATCCCCTGCTCTGCCAGCCACTCTCGCATATAGTGGCCCATATAGATTTCCAGCACGCCGCCTTTGGTGGTGAGTTGTCCGCCGGGGACATCCCATTCTGGCCATTGTTTGGGGGTGGACTGCTCAAGAACACTGCCATTATTGGCTAAAGGTGCGCGTAAGTTATGCCGACTCATCATCAATACTTGCTGAAGCTGATAGCCTTCCGGCGCGGTCTGCGCCTGCGCGGCGGTTGACACTAATACAGCCCCTGCCACGGCTGCGGCGATTAACGATTTATTCATCCCTACGACCTCTTGTTGTTATCAATCACAACAGAGTGTGACAGAAATATGACATATTTCCCGGAACGCTTTCGCAAAACGAACCATCTACGGTGTCGTTTTAATACCGAACTCGGTTTCTAATTTGCGAATGCCAAGCGGGGTGAAGGTGACGCGGCGACCACTCAGCTCCGTTTTTATCCATCGTTTTTCAATCAGCCAGCGTAGCAGCGATGCGCCAAGCACGCCGCCGGGATGGTAACGTCGTTCACTCCAGTCCAGACAACCGCAGGTTAATTTCCGCCGCGATGCGCCCGCAGCAAGGACAATCCCCATTTGTGCCAGTTTTTCCTGCCCAAGAGAGGTCAGCGTTTCACCATCCGACGTTAACCACTGACGGGAAACCAGCGTATCGAACAGCCTCACCGCCACCTCGCCAGCGAGATGATCGTAGCAGGTTCGGGCATGTCGTAAGCCTGGCGGCGTCGTGATTTTTCGTGGCGTTGATGTAGCCCACGCCACGCCCATCAGACGCTCCAGCAGTTCAGCGATATCGGAGCCTGCAAGGCGAAAATAACGATGCCTGCCCTGCGCGAGCGCCACAACAAAACGTTGTTCACACAGACGCGCCAGATGCGCACTGGCGGTCGACGCTGACACATCCGCCACTGCGCTGAGCTCGGTCGCGGTCCAGGCGCGGCCATCCATCAGGGCGCACAACATTCGCGAGCGCGATTTATCGGCCATCGCCGCCGCGGTGAGCGCCATTCGCGACTCCAGAGCGCCCTCTTCCTCACTTAACATCACTGATGCCATAGCGACCTCTTTGACCCTGAATGTCTGAATTAACGATGCCATGAATGCGTTCTAAAGTCACCGCACAGGTCACACCGCACGCAGCATCATCTCGATACCCAACCCGACCAAACAAAACAGAAAACAACGTTTAAACACGAGCGGAGAAATAACCCGTCGTACACGGGTTCCTAACCACTGACCAATCAGCGCAGGAACAATGGCCAAAGCCGATAAGCTCAACGACTGTACGGGCAGCGCGTTGTGCCACCACAGACCAAGCGCCAAAGCCAATGTCGAAAACGTAAAAGAGATCCCGAGCGCCTGAACCAGTTCATCTTTCTCAAAACCCAATGACTGGATCCAGGGCACGGCGGGCATCACAAATACACCGGTTCCGCCAGTCAATAAGCCAGTAACAAATCCTATGACGAGGGAGTACGGTTTTTCATGCTGCGGAGCCACTGCAATTTTCTTTCCGGCCAGCGTCCAGATAACGTAAGCCACCAGCGCCACGCCGAGCGCAAACTGGGTACGGGTGGTGTCGCCGCCGGTAATCCAGGCGCTGGCAAGCAATGTCGCCACCACCACCGTCAATAACATTGGCCACAGTCGTTTGACTAATTGACGCGTATTTCCGCCACCGCCAAACTGAAACAGATTGCTAATCAGCGAAGGCAACAGCAGCATGGCCGCCGCCGCAACCGGCGAAATAAGCGATCCGAGGATCCCCATAGCCACGGTGGGCAATCCCATACCAGTGACGCCTTTTACCATCCCGGCGAGGACAAACGTGGCGGCAATCATCATCACCAGAGCGGGCCCAAACGCTAACGAACTCGTCATGTTGCACTTTCCTGAAAAAGAGAAGATGACCCATTCTGGACGTTAATCGCGGTGCTCGCTTCGCCAGGCAACGAAATATGTCTTCCCTCTTACGGGTAATAATATAAAAAATGCCGGGTTTCCCCGGCACATTATCAGAACGTTTTTGCCCACCACAGCCGCAGCTTCATGCCCCAGTAGCTGGTCCAGCCGCTGGTTGTTGACACCACCCGACCTTGTGACACTACCACCAGCGTGGGCGTGACGCTAATCGCCCAACTGCGGGAGATTACCCCGTTCGCATCATTAATGACCGGAAAGTCCACGCCTTTACGCGACAGCCAACGAGACACCTCAGCTTCACTGCCGGAGCGTAACGCAATGGTCATCACGTTTTCCCCTTCCGAACGCAGCCTGGCGACTTCCGGCGTCGTGAAGCGGCAAACGCCGCACCAGCTCGCCCAGAAATAAAGCAGCACCGGCTCGTCTTTGCTGAGCGCCGCCAGCGTGACGGTTTCACCATCCAGCTTTTGCAAAGGCGTGCTGTCAAAAGAGCCAGGGAGCTGCGGCGCGCGCCAGACATCCATCAGCAGCATCGCCCCTGCCAACAGCGCCAGTAAGATCAGCCCTTCGCGCAGCCAGCGGCGCAGTTTACTGAGCATTGGCCGCCGCCAGCTTTTCTTTGACCACTTCCTCAAGGGTTTCCCACGGCACCGCACCGGGAATAAGCTCATCACCAATAATCGTTGCGGGGGTGCCCTGCACGCCCACCAGTCGCGCCAGTTGCAGGTTAGTGCTTAGCGTTTCAGCACTTTGGGCACCCAGCGTCACCGGACTGGCTCCCGATTTTTCCTGTGCCTGTTTGATACTGACGTCGGTATGATAACCCTTTTTCTGCATCAGTTTTTCATGTAGCGCCAGAAACTGCTGCGGATGCTCAAGCCAGGTAGTCAGCACGGTCCGCGCCGCCAGTTCCGAACTTTCCCCTTTAAACGGCAGCGGTTTAATCACTACCGCCACGTCAGGATATTTCTGCACAATTTTTTCCAGCATGGGATCCAGTTGCTTGCAGTACGGGCAGTTGTAATCGGTGAAGTTTATCAGGGTCAGTTTCGCCTGCTTAGCGCCAATCCGCGGGCTGTTGGGATCGTTAAACAGGGCCTCCTGGATTAACGCTTCAATTTGCTTTTCCTGTTCCGGTGTAAACGGTGCAGGTTCTTTCGCTACGCTGACGGCAGAAAACAGGGTTAACAGCAGAACAATCATTATTTTCATGGGGTTACTCCTTTGGCGTCGGTCAACGTTTGCAATACCGCATCGCGGGTTAACAACGTTGGTAACGCCTGGCCTTCCGGCAGACCGGGGCCATAAATTTGGTTATACGGCACAGCAACCTGGCCGCGTTTTTTCAGAAATTCTGTGATGGCTTCAGAAGGGAGCGTCCAGTCGCCGCGCAGCGCCACTACATCCGGCTGTTGCAAAGCGGTCTGTACGTCATCTTTATGCAACACGTTGTATTTGTTGACCTTACAAGTGATGCACCAGTCGGCAGTGACGTCAATGAACACACGCTTATGTTGCGCCAGCGCATCCTCAATCGCCTGCTCGCTAAGCGGTTGCCAGTTCACGCTTTCTTTAGCGCTAGCGTGTCCGGCCAGCCCTAAATGTGGGAGCAGCAACGTCGCAAGCCAGATAGCCGAACCCAGCATCATGACACCGAGAAGAAGCCGCAAACTATTCATCCAGCGTCCCGGACGCGGCAAACGCAGCGCCAGACCAGGACGCAGAGCCACCAGCAGCCACGGCAAGCTCATCCCCAGGCCAAGTGCGATAAACAGTCCCCACAACGTTGGTAACGAAGCGGTCAATGCCACCGCTACCGCTGTTCCCAGAAACGGGGCGCTGCACGGCGTGGCGAGCAGGGTCGCAAATGCGCCTTGCCAGAAATGTCCCGACAAGCCGTTGCCACCGCGAGTCGCCAGCGTGGTGGTCATCGCCGAAGGCAGGCGGAATTCAAACCACCCGAACAGGCTGGCGCTGAATGTCAGCATCACCACGACCATGACGCCAATGAACCACGGGTTCTGAAACTGGATCCCCCAGCCAAGCGCCTGATTGGTTAAACGTAGCACTGTCATCAATAACGCCAGGGCCATAAAGGAGACCAGGATCCCAGCTACCGATGCGAGGAGCTGACGGCGGATCTGGCGACGGCTTTTTTCCTCAACCAGCAAAATAGAGCCCAGTTTCATGCCGAGAACCGGTAACACACAGGGCATCAGGTTGAGGATCAAACCGCCCAGCAGCGCCATTAGCACCACCTGCCACAATGGGAGTGAGGCGTTCTCAATAACCGGGGCTTCGCCAATCGCAAGACGACTTTCCTGGGCAACACCGTTATCTGCCAGCACCAGCGTGACCGACTTACCGCGTAAATCCGGCGCGCCTTCCCCCCAACCGTCATGAACGGGTACCGTGGCGCGTAACGTCTCACCTGCGACGTGAATTTGCGGCATGCCAAAATCAGCATCATTAACGGCGTCAAGATACAGCCCTGGCGCAGTCCATCCTCCCGCGCGGTGAGCCTCGACGACCAGCTCGCCGGCCCGTGCGCCAGCGCGCAAAGTATCGGTCAGGCCGCTGGCAAGCGGGATCTGCCCCATTGCCTGCGCATAGTCATGCGCAAAAGTCGGGTCCTGGGTCGTGGAGGTCACGGAAAAAGGAAAATCCGTCAACAGGCAAACGTTGCTACAGGTGGATAGCGTCAAAACACCGCTAAGCGTGGCGGGCGATCTGCCGCGCACAACCATCGGGAACGTCACATTATCGTGATAGCCCTGGGTCGTGATATTAGCGACCTCAAAGCGTGCAGGGGTTGGCCAGAACCAGTCGACCGCAGGCATTTCCCCTTGCCAGGCGATAGATGGCGCGACGCCTCCCTCGCCCGGCGAACGCCAGTAGGTTTTCCAGCCGTCCTCCAGTTTAACATCCAGCAACAGACGAGTTTCGCCGCCTGAGGACGTATCAGCGCGTAACCGCACACTGGCGTGATCGTTATCGGATGAACGCAGCCAGCCGGGTTCAGCCGCCCAGGATACGGGCAGCCATAGCAATAACAGACAGAGCAGCACCTGCCTGAAAACAGTCATCATATATTTTCTCCGTGAATAATTATCTAACAGTCAGCAACGGCTGTTCTGTCATTCACGGAAGACGCAAAATCGCAGATGTACCCTTAGCGTAGGCGGCGAGATGGCTCGCGGTGGGAAAAAAGGCAGACGAAACGCCCGCACTGGCGCCAGCAGCGACAGCAGCAGACACAGCACCAGAATAGCGCCTTCGAACAGTACCGGGGGCGCCGCCAGTAATGATTTCGCGCTCAGTTCACAAGGGGTAACGGACGAGGCCTCATCGGTCTGCGCTTGTCCGCTTACGACCACGCTTGTGGCAACGGTGTCCATCTGCAACGCGTGCAGGCCCGCCATGCGTTGTGCGGTGCAAACCATCACCACAACACATGCCAGACAGAGGAACCACCATCCCATCCGTTGACGTTTCGCCATTATACCCTCACTGATTGATGCGAGTTATCTTAACCACTCACCAGGTTTTGGCAACCTTTGCGCTGTAAAGTTATGTCCTGTCATCAGCAGGATATACCGCGATTTCAATCAGATTGAGATCGGGATCTCTGACATAAACCGAGCGAATCGGTCCCATCGCACCGGTTCGTGCAACCGGTCCCTCAACAATATCGACCCCGTGCGTTTGAAACGTGGCAATCACCTCTTCCAGCGCACGCGTGGTGATAAAACACAAATCCAGCGCCCCCGGCGTTGGCGCGTGAGCTTTGGGTTCAAACTCTTTTCCCCGAATGTGGAGGTTAATTTTCTGATTGCCAAAGACGAAGGCTTTCCGCCCTTGCGCGAAGGTTTCCAGCCTCATCCCTAAAAGTTCGACATAAAAATGAACGCATGCCTCTTCATTATTGGAGGTCAATACCAGATGATCCAGGTGGTCAATCATAGCGATATCCATTTTGGTTGCTCATCACTGACACTTACCCTATTCATTCAAACGCTACAAGAAAAAGAAAATCTTACGGCTGCGTTGACAGAACATAGCGCAACGCGTTGCTGCTCACGTTTTATAAATTAAATGATAATTAATCATATTTTCGTTTTTATTTATTACAATATAACATTGCCAAAATAATTACGAAAATATCACGGAAGTGATCATTCACTATTTACGAAGAGTACCAAAGGATATTCGCAGAACAGTACATAAATACTGTCCCGCTACGTATTGATGCGTAAATGAAAGTAAGGGTCAGCGCATTTTTAGGTGATTATCGTATTATAGCCCGACGCAATGAAGAGCGTATTCATTCGCAGAAAATTTGTTTATTGAATGTTATTTAGAGTATATGGAAATGAAAAAATATTTATTACCCCTGATTGGGTTACTTTTTACCGTTAGCGCTCAGGCAGCACCATTTACCGACGGCAAAGAGTTTATCTCACTGGAAAAACCCGTCGCTTCAGCCCCGGCAGCGCTGAAGTTTTTCTCATTCTATTGTCCTTCCTGCTATCAGTACGATGAAGTTTTTGAAATCACTGATAACGTGAAAAAAGTTTTGCCTGCTGACGTCAAACTCACCGAATACCACGTCGACTTTTTAGGCCCTCTGGGGCAGGAAATGACGCACGCCTGGTCCGTCGCCATGCTGTTGAACGTGCAAGATAAAGTCAAACCGTTGCTTTTTGATGCCGTGCAGAAAAAACAAACCATTAAATCGGCGGACGATATTCGTAACGTATTTATCAGCGCGGGCGTCTGTGCCAGTGATTATGATGCCGCATGGAATAGTTTTGCCGTAAAATCACTAACCGCCAAACAGCAAGAAATGGCTAAAGCTGTAGATTTAACTGGGGTGCCCGCCATTTTTATCAACGGTAAATATATGATAAATCCGAAAGGACTGAAATCTGATGACCTTAACGCGTTCGTACAAAACTATGCTGATACGGTCCGCTTCCTGATCACTAAATCCTGATGTTTAGCTAATCTCACTATTCGCACCACACAACAGACGCCATAACGTTAAAAAGCGCTGTTGGTGGTGCAATGCTCGCATCGTTTATAGCAATATCCTCCCTTCCCGGTTGGCATTCTCCGTTATCAGGATTACCCTAAACTTAGCGGTGATACCTGTTGTTAGGGTTCACCTTCTGCAAGTGTTGATTTACACGAGAGAACGCTATGGAATTAAAGGATTATTACGCCATTATGGGCGTGAAACCGACAGACGATCTCAAGACAATCAAGACCGCCTATCGTCGACTCGCCCGCAAATATCATCCTGATGTCAGCAAAGAGACTGACGCGGAGGCCCGGTTTAAAGAGGTTGCTGAAGCCTGGGAAGTCCTGAGTGATGAACAGCGACGCGCCGAGTACGACCAGTTGTGGCAGCACCGCAACGACCCACAGTTCAACCGTCAATTCCAACAAGGAGAGAATCAACGCTATAACGCCGAAGATTTCGACGATATCTTCTCCTCCATTTTTGGTCAGCATGCGCAACAGTCTCGCCAGCGTCATGCCAGCCGCGGGCACGATATTGAAATTGAAGTCGCCGTGTTCCTCGAGGAAACGCTTACTGAGCATAGCCGCACGATCAGTTACACCCTGCCAGTTTACAATGCGTTCGGCATGGTCGAACGTGAAATTCCTAAAACGTTGAATGTGAAAATTCCGGCTGGCGTCGGTAACGGTCAGCGTATTCGTCTGAAAGGCCAGGGCACCCCCGGTGAAAATGGCGGGCCAAACGGTGATTTGTGGCTGGTGATTCATATCGCGCCACATCCGCTGTTCGATATTGTTAACCAGGATCTGGAAGTGGTCGTTCCCCTGGCGCCGTGGGAAGCCGCGCTGGGCGCGAAAGTAACCGTTCCGACGTTAAAAGAGAGCATCCTGCTGACCATTCCTGCGGGCAGCCAGGCCGGGCAGCGGTTACGCATTAAAGGCAAAGGTCTGGTAAGTAAAAAACATACCGGCGATTTGTATGCGGTGATCAAAATCGTCATGCCGCCGAAACCTGACGATGCCAGCGCCGCCCTGTGGCAGCAGCTGGCGGATGCACAAAAGACCTTTGATCCGCGCAAAGAGTGGGGGAAAGCATAATGGCTAACGTCACCGTCACCTTTACCATTACCGAGTTTTGTCTGTACACCGGTGTGTCAGAAGAAGAGCTACATGAGATTGTCGGCTTAGGGGTGATAGAACCTCATGAAGACGAGACTTTTGACGATCATGCGCTGAACGTCATGCGTCGCGCGATACGCCTGCGTCAGGAGCTGGAACTTGACTGGCCGGGAATTGCCGTTGCGCTGACGTTGCTGGAAGAGAACGCTCAACTGCGGCAGGAAAACCGCCTGCTGCGCCAGCGACTGTCTCGCTTTATCAGCCATCCTTAGTGTGTCAAGGCCAGCATGGTGCTGGCCCTTTTATTATCCGCAACCCGCTCTTAATGACATTGCGCAGCAGATGGCATACAGTCAGCGATAAGAATTATCTCAAACAATAAGACGTTGAGCCATGCAGCTTAAGCCCCTCACAAAAGGTCGTTTTCACAATATCTGGCAGCAAGATGATGCCTTAATTGAGAAGATATTCCAGGAGTTGCTCTCTGAAACACAGATTATCCAGGAAGATGACTATCTTTACCGCCAGGGACAGGTAGTCGATCGACTAATCATGGTGCAGTCAGGGAGAATTTCTCTGCGTTATAGCGCGGAGAATGGTCGCCGTTTCCAACTGGGTGCAATGGAATGTGATGAGCAACTGTTTGGCGAAATGGAGTTTTTTACCGGGTATCGTTGCCAGCTTGATATCGTAGCCGAAGAACCGCTGACCGTGGCGGTATGCAACTGTGACCGTCTGGAGGAAGCGCTGAACCAGCACCCCAGACTGGCGATATTTTTCGCCAGCGCAATGGCCGTTGATTATCAGGATATGCTGGAAATCTTCCTGCACCGGATGCTCTACCCTATCGTACATAACGTAGCGTATGACCTGTATCGCCAGCATCAGGACAAGCAGCCAATGGATGGTTTTCATAAAAAATACCAGGAAGCTGAGCGATTCGGCACCACCGACCGGGTCTATCGGCGGGCGGTGAAAGCGCTGACGGATGCCGGGCTGGTAACGCGCACGAAGCAAGGACTGGAGATTAAGGATCTGGATGGGCTGCGTAAATTTCTCGGCAATGACATCATTGACTGACACACCAACCCTGGCAAACGGAGCATTGGTGTGTCATTTCAGCGCAATCAGAACTTATAGGTGAGGTTGAAATAGTGACCCAGCCCGGTGGTACGCCCTGCTCCACCGTGGTTTTCCATCAATGCCATGTTGCGGAAATATTTTAAGCCATAACCTACTGCATAATGCTCTGAATGCCAGTAGATGCCGTTATACCATTCAATCGCGTTATTGCTATATAACGGCTGGTTAGCAATTTTGTTCGCGGCGAACTGGTAGTCAAAGTAACCCTGATAGTTCAAATAACTGCCGTTGGCGAACGTATAGAACGGCGTCGACCAGTTGGTCGAGAACATGTAACCATCCCACTTGCCTTCGTTATCTGCACCGTAATTTTCACGTACATAGTGCGCATAAATGTTCATTCCCACCAGACCAAACCACGGCACTTTAACATCCGTGCCGAGACCAACGTAATGCTCAAATAATTCCCGGTCACCAATGTTATTTACCGTTGCGATATAGAATTCGTTAAATGGCCCAACGGATAAATCTTTATTAAAAATGGCGTCGAGGGAAAAACGTGGAGATATCTTGGCAAAGAAGTTATCCCCCCCGTGACGATCATCCTGCTCGCGATCCAAAATATCAAAGAAATCCACATAACCATACAGATCGATAATCCCGGATCGTGCGCCAAACTCCAGCTCAAGATAGGTGTCATTACGAATACCATAAGGTACTTTCGCATCCACACTTTGCATTAAGTTCATCTGCACCCAGTTAAAATCATTTTTGCGGATGTTGCCATCGGCATAATCAGCCGCAAGCGCTTGCGTACAGCACATCGCAATTACCGCACCCAGAACTGTTTTTTTCATCATTGATTTATTTTTCTTCAGCATTTTCAATTCCTTTGAGCAAGGTTGAGTGTCGCCCCACCAGATAAATGGCGTGACGGCGGGCTATCTAATTAAAGAGGTAAGCGTTATTACTGTGTTTAATTACGTTTGAGTTTTAATGTACCCATCAACATAATAAATATAATTAAATACAACACCGGTATTGCGTACATAATTTTCTGCAATCCCATAGTTTTTTCCATTAGCGCACTGATCGCCGGACTGAACATGGCGCCAGCACTACCGCTAATTAAAATATAAGAAACGTTCTGGCTACTCGCGCGCTTCACGAAAGAAACCCCGTAGGCAATAAAGGAGTTATACAGCGCTGCGCAGACAAACCCGTAACTATAGGCCAGATAATCAAGCCCGGAGATATTTTCCTTCGTGACAATGATGGTGGTAATAACGCAAGCTAACAAAATAATGCTAAGCAAGAAATAATGTATCTTTACGCGGGAAACAATAACGGTTGAGACTAATGCGCCGACCAGCGCAGCACCCCAGTATTGCGTAATAATATTACCTGCTTCTTCGAAGGGAATACCAAATTTGTTCTTCACAAATAATGGTGCCCAGGTCAGGAAGGTATACAGCGCCAACATACCTAAGAACAGGCCAATGCCTCCGCTGATAATCCCTGGATTCCACTCGGATTTCACCGGGTCTGCGCTATCCGCTGCAGGAGCCGTTTCACAGGCGGTAAAGCGGGTGAGAGCCACAACGCCCAGCGTGAGTAAGGCCACTATGCCTACGCTCAGATAGCTGTAACTCCACGACATATTGTGCGTCAGGGCGAAGGTGGTAATCAGCGGGAAAACTACGCCCGCGACGTTAAAGGTGGCGTCCTGCACCACCAGCATCGTACTTTGAATGCGATCCTGCCAAACCGAAACCACGATCGTTCCGGCCACGCACAGACCAATCCCGCCGCAGAAACCCACCAGGGTCATGGCGACCATCACCGGCCATAAGCCAGGGCTTAAGTGCATTGCCAGAGCGCAGAGGAACACTATCGAATAGATAATGAGCGTCATACGCTTAACGCCGATTTTCTCAATCAGGAAAAAGGCGGCAATGGTCCCAGCTAACGCCCCACCGTTAAGCAACGAAAATATCGAGGCGACGGTATTCACATCGGCACTGTAGCGTACTGCAATCGGTTCAATCAGCATGCCAAACTGACTGGCAAATCCTGCCATAATAAAATTTGCCAGAAAACTAATCAGCGTAAGTGCTATTTTATTCTTCATATAATGCCATCTCTGATTGGTTCATTTAAATGCTGATGCTAAGCCGTAACAGCTGTATTTAGCGCCAGCTCTATCATATTTTTAAAGGTTAACTGCCGTTCTTCCGCCGTTGTTTCTTCTCCTGTCAGGCAATGATCGGATACGGTTAATATAGCCAACGCTTCAATATTAAACTGATGCGCTAAAGCGTATAACCCTGCCACTTCCATATCCACACCCAGCACACCAAACTTTTCCAGTGCAGGTATTAAATTTTCGTCAGGATCGTAATAAAGATCGCCACTGAAGACATTGCCGACTTTAACGTCAATACCGGCCTTCTGCGCCAATGCCCACGCCTGCTGCAATAATGGGAAATGGGCAGATGTCGCCATCGTGTAGCCCGCGCTACGTTTTAAATTTGTGATGGAATCCGTTCCGGCGGCGATGGCAAGAATAATATCTCGCATTTTGACATGATGTTGTGTTGCCCCCAGACTGCCGACACGAATAATTCTCTGTACACCGAAATCATGTACCAGTTCATGAGCATAAAGCGTCATTGACGGTATACCCATGCCATGTCCCATCACCGAAACAGGTTGCCCAAAATAAAGACCGGTATAGCCCAGCATATTGCGTACATTGGTGACTTCGCGGTAATCCATTAGATAATTTTCGGCAATAAACTTAGCGCGAAGCGGATCGCCCGGCATAATAACGGTTGGCGCAAAATCACCCGCTTTAGCATTAATATGTGCAGTCATAACAATTCCTGAATTATGGGTATTGAAGATATGCAGGGATTGTAACCAGCGGATTGCAGAGGATTGAGGACAAAAGTCCTGCTCAGAGGATCGGCCTCTCATTTCTGAGAGTTAGTGTTGCGGGCAGATGGTACAGAAGAAAAATGAGCCTCCTCCACAGCAAAGAAAAGCGAGGGCCAGCGCAATAAAGGAATAGATTTGCACCCAAATCGTTGGTTACCACCGCGTTGACACGAGTATCCATTGCAGCGTCAATATTGTTTTTAAAGTGGTCTTATTGTTATTATCATTTTCCGTTCTAAATTTGAGTTATGCTGCCATGATCCCATTTAGGTTTAGTGAGATGACTCCCGCCGATATTCCTGCTGTTCAGTCGTTTCTTGTTGAGCATCTTAATTTATTCTTCAATGCCGGTAGAGCCATGCCTTCTGCCGAAGAAGATCTCTTTGATCTCGCACAACAGTATATCTTGCAGGAGAGAAATTCATTACTTTGCGCGTGGAGTGAAAACCAGGAATTAATCGCTACACTGGCGGTATGTCAATATGATGATCGTATTACTGAACTACGTGGTCGCTATACCTTGTCTGAAACGGCGGAAATTTGTCGTTGCTACGTGGATGAGCGCTACCGCAGACAGGGGATCGGAAGTCAGTTGTTTGCTTTAGCTGAGGTATTCTGTCAGCGACATCAATATAAGACTTTGTATCTCCACACACATCATTTTTTACCCGGAGGGTATTATTTCTGGTTGCGTAACAATTTTAACGTGATTATGGATATGCAGGATGAATGGCAATTGGTACATATGGAGAGTACACAAAAAAGAGTCAAGCGCTGATATGCGGAACTTTTGATGGTGATCAATATGTTTCATACACAGAAGTTTCAGCATGCGTGTAATTTGATCAATATCAACCAATTCTCATTTAGCTTGCTGTTGCTATTTTCATTTACAACATCGCAGTAACCAACAAAATCATAACTCGCTGTATTAAATGGGTATTTTTTCTACACCATTACCTTTGATCTCTTACCCTCTATGGTTGACCTTGTTAACAATTGCCGCTAGAGTCGCTTTCGACAGCATTTCATTACATTTTTGTATATGAATAGGAATATGGTGAGAATTATTCAATTCAATTCCATAACTGCCCCCGCAACTGTAGGCGGATGCAGAATATCCCTGTGTGGCTCATAAACCACAGGTCACTGTAAAGTTCATCTTTATGGGAAGGCCGATATTCTGATTACCGTGAGTCAGGAGACCTGCTGTCAAAGGTATATGCCATTGAGTGGACGGGATGGTCCATGGGATGAATTATTTGACGCAAGCGGTAGTGTATTTATGAATAAGATTTTGGCTGAGTAAAGCTTATTTGCATTTTTTGCATATCTTCATTCTTAAATTTCACGATTCAATGTCATCTATCTTCATGTCTCCTCCCGATATATGGAATGAAATAAGCCATGACCAGACCTTAAGATTCTGGCATCAACGGGACGATGATAATGCACGCTAATTCTACCTTTTACTTCTCTAAAAAAACGCTTCTGGCTATTTTTGGCACGACTGCTCTCCTGCTTACTTCCGGTTTTTCCGAGGCAGCAAAAACCGAATATCCTCTGACGATTAAAAACTGTGGCCGCGATATTACCTTCAATCAGGCACCAACCCGCGTGGCGACGGTGGGTCAGAACAGTACCGAGATTCTCTATTCACTGGGGCTGGCCGATCGCGTCGTGGGTACTTCGCTGTGGTTTGGCCCGGTACTGGAGGCTTATAAAACAGCAAACGAAAAAGTCGCCGTTATCGCGCAAAATATTCCAAGCTTTGAAGGGATCGTGGCGAAAAAACCGGATCTGATCGCCAGTCAGTTTGAGTGGCAAATCGGCCCTGCTGGCACGGTTGCCTCTTACGAACAGTTTAGTGAACTCAAAATTCCTGTTTACACCGCGCCAGCTGACTGTGCGAAAGATAACGAAGATGGTGATGATGGTGTCCGTAAGGGCATGTTTGATATTGCCATGGTGTATCAGGAAGTCGCCGATCTGGCGAAAATCTTCGATGTTCAGGATAAAGGCGAGGCGCTGATTGCCAGCCTTAAAGCACGTGAAGCCGCAGCGAAAAATAAAATTACCGGAATGGATGAGAATGTTTCCGCCGTGTTCTGGTTCTCAAGCGCCGACCTCCAGCTTGACCCTTACGTTGCCGGGAAGTTTGGTCCGGCGGCATGGATCGCCCAAACGCTGGGAGTGAAGAATGTGATTGATTCTGCTGAAGAGTGGCCAACGGTGGGTTGGGAAACCATCGCAAAAGCGAATCCTTCACTCATTGTGCTCGGTGAGATGAGCCGTCGCCGTTTCCCGGCGGATGACTGGAAGGTCAAGATGGAATACCTCAAGTCCGATCCTGTCGCCAAACTGGTTCCTGCCGTCAAGGAAAACCATCTACCGGTCATTGACGTACAGACCATGAATGCCGGGATCAGAACTATTGATGGTGTGGAAAAACTGGCTGATGCCCTTGTTGAATATGGCTTAGCACATCCGCAGGCTGCTCATTAATCTACGTTTTGCGCTATATCCTCACACGGTATAGCGCATCTCCGTTACTCAGGAACGCAGATAATCATGAGTGATTCACGCAGGATGCGTCGCGCTGTTGGTCAGCTTGCGGTGAGAGTCAGTGGGCATGCCGTTTGGGTCAGTGCGCTAATGTGTGGCGTGCTGCTGGCGGGGATTTCCATCGGCGAAACGCTTATCCCCTGGCAGCATGTTTTCAGCACGCTGGCAAATCATCTTTTTGATACACACTATCCTGTCGATGCGCTGGATGCAGGGATCGTCTGGAACTACCGCCTGACCCGAGCGCTGGTCTCGGCCAGTTGCGGCGCGTGCCTGGCTGTTTCCGGCGTAGTGTTACAGTCGCTGCTACGCAATGCGCTCGCCGAACCCTATCTACTGGGGATTTCTGCCGGAGCGTCCACCGGAGCGGTGCTGATTGCTCTCACTGGACTTGGGGCTGGCATCATCAGTATGTCATTGGGCGCTTTCATTGGTGCGCTGACGGCATTTCTGTTCGTTGCGCTATTGGCGATGGCCGCTGGCGGTAGACAAGGTGGGGGTGTAACAACCCAAATCATCCTTGCCGGGATCGCCAGCTCCCAGCTTTTCAATGCGATTACATCGCTTATCATCACCCGCTCAGCAAACGCCGAGCAAGCACGCGGTATTATGTTCTGGCTGTTGGGCAATTTGAGCGGTGTACGCTGGCCCGATGTAGTCTTAGCCATTCCTACCGCTCTGGTCGGTATCGCGCTGTGCTTCTGTTATGCCCGCCATCTTGATGCTTTCTCCTTTGGTGCGGAGTCTGCGGCATCGCTGGGCATTCCGGTAAAACGTACCCGTGCAGTACTGATTGCCGCCGTCACCGGCATGACGGCGATTATGGTCTCCATTGTGGGTGCGATCGGCTTTGTCGGTCTGGTGATCCCTCATGCTGCTCGTCTGCTGGTCGGCAACCAGCATCATCGACTGCTGCCGGTTAGTGCGCTTACCGGAGCTATTTTCCTCATTATCGCTGATGTTATTTCCCGCACGTTACTACCCGGTCAGGTACTCCCAATAGGCGTGATCACGGCTCTGGTTGGCGCTCCTGCGTTTTCAATCATTCTGATTAGAGGAAACCAGAACAAATGACGGTGAATCTCGTACAGCCACTCGTTGCCTCTGCGCAAGTCGTTATTGAAGCCTGTAATTTGTACTGGAAGGTAAAAGGTAAGACGATTGTTGAAGATATTTCACTCAGCGTAACGCCCGGCGAGTTTGTCGGCATCATCGGTCCCAACGGCTCGGGCAAAACGTCACTGATTTCACTGCTGGCCGGTTTGCTGAAGCCAACTTCCGGGCGTATCACCCTGCAGCAAAAGGCGCTCCAGCATTATTCGCGGCGTCACCTTGCGCAGCGGGTGGCGCTGGTCGAACAACAGGCAGAAACCAGCGAGCGTCTTACCGCTTTACAAGCCGTTTCTCTGGGGCGCACGCCCTGGCTTAGCCTGCTCTCGCCCTGGTCCGCCAAAGATGACGATATCGTGCAAACTATGCTGGAGAAGGTCGATCTCCGTGAATTACAGCACCGATGCTGGCATACCTTTTCCGGGGGAGAAAAACAGCGCCTGCATATCGCCCGGGCGCTGGCGCAGCAGCCGCAGTTGTTACTGATGGATGAACCCACCAACCATCTCGACATTCAACATCAGATTGGCCTGCTTAGTCTGGTTAAACGTGAAAAGCTCACGGTCATTGCCGCTCTGCACGACCTCAATCATGCCGCGATGTTCTGCGATCGCATCATCGTCATGACATCCGGGCATATGGCTATGCAGGGGACTCCTTGCGCCGTGTTTACCCGTGAAAACCTCCATGCCTGGTTTGGTATCGACGCCATTGTTGAACATGAAACTGGCGCTGAAAACTGTTTTATCCGTTATCAAAGACCTGATGAATTTTAAGGAAGAATCGATGAAATATCTCAAACAGAGTCTGAAAGTTTTATGTTTACTCGCCCTCGCCTCTTCAACCTTCGCACAAACTCACGACGTTTTGATGAAAAATCGTGGGTCTGCGGGACCAATGGTCTATGAGCCGGATTATCTGGAGATCCAGCCCGGGGATACGGTGAAGTTTATCCGTAAACATAAGAGCCACAACGCGGCTTCAATCGCTGAATTGTCTCCGGCTAACTATCCCGGTTTTTTGGGAAAAATAGATGAAGAGATCGAAGTAACTTATGACAATGCCGGATTTTACGGCATCAAATGTACACCGCATTACGCTCAGGGCATGGTGATGCTGATTAAGGTAGGAGATGCCACGTTACCAGCAAGCTATCGGGCATTCAAAGCACCGGGTATTGCTGATAAGCGCTTTCAGGAAATTTACGCGCGTATCGACAAACGTTAATCCGCGATACTCAGGGAGAAATTCGAGGTGACAGAGAACAAACTTGCAGATGGCGAAATCCAGGAACAGCGCCGGGAATGTCTGTGTAAACTGACAAAATTCGTCGGTGCGGCAGGCGTCGCTGCTGCCGTCTGGCCGCTGGTTTCGGCCCTGGGCCCGGATGAGAAGACTCTTGCGGAAAATGAACCGATTGATGTCTCTCTTGCGGGGGTTGCTGCTGGACAAACCGTCAGACGCGTATGGCAGGGAAAGCTGATTCTTATTCACCATCGCACCCAGGATGAGATTATTACTGCCAGAAGTGCCGACTGGCATACGCTTATCGACCCACAACCGGACAGCGAGAGGGTCTCAGCAGCTCATCCTCAATGGCTGGTGGTTCAAGGGTATTGTCCACATGCCGGGTGCGTACCCAACGCCCGACCAGGAGGGGTGGGTTGGATCTGTCCGTGCCACGGCTCAGAGTTTGATACCTCCGGGCGCGTGACGCGCGGCCCCGCGACGGCCAACCTGGCAATCCCGGACTACGTTATTCATTCGGATGGTCAGGCCGTGCGTATCGGCACGAAGGAAGCCTGAAATGAGGAGTGAGCGCGTCTATTCGCTTCGCTGGCGTATCCCGTTTCCTCGCTCGATTGCCGGACTCTGGGTATTCGCAATCGGCGCCATCCTGCTCGTTATACTCGCCGTGCAGATCCTTACGGGTATCGTGCTGGCGATGTTTTACGTGCCGACGGCCGAGCTGGCATTTGACTCCATTATTCATATTATGCGTGCGGTTCGCCATGGAGAACTATTACGCAACATGCATGCTATTGGCGCGTCGCTCTTTTTCTTTGCCTGTTATCTGCATATTTTTCGTGGCATGTACTACAGCGTTTACCGCAAGCCCTGGACGACAATGTGGATGATTAGCGTGACGCTGTATATCCTGCTGATGATGACCGCATTTCTTGGTTATAGCCTTATCTGGGGGCAAAAAAGCTACTGGGCGGCTACGGTAATTACCCGCTTTGCCCAGGCCATTCCGCTGGTGGGCGATACCCTTTACGCATATTTAGTCGGCAGCCATACTCCGGGAACGCCGATGCTTGGCCGCTTTTTTGTTCTCCACTTTATTCTTCCCTTTGTGATTGTCGGCGCAACGGTTTTTCATATTCGCACCGTACAGTCGGCGTTTGCGCAGGCGATGAAAAAGAGGTTTAGCGAGAAAGAGTCCAGGAGCCTGCTGTTCGATTACAAAATTACCGATCTTGATGCCATCAAAATCATCCTTTTTTTGATGATTTTCGCCTGGTTTTTATTCTTCGCGCCGCATTATCTGAGCAGCGCCGATAACTTTATTCCTGCGGATCCAACAGTTACACCCGCGATTGTTGCGCCGGAATGGTATTTTCTCCCCTTCTTCTCCATCTTGCGTTGCTTCCCAAATGAATTCGTTGGCTTAGCCGCAATGTGCAGCTCGGTACTGATTTTCTATTTCCTTCCCTGGCTTGATACTTCCCGGGCTCGTTTTCGCCATTACAGCAAACTGGTTAAATGCGGATTCTGGCTGTGGGTCATTAATGCCTGCTTTTTAGGCTGGTTAGGGTCGAAAGCGCTGGTTGGCCCCGATCTTATTGACGGTTTCCATAACGAAGAGGGCTGGATCCGTGCCGCATCGCAGCTTTCGACTCTGATTTGGTTTGCCTGGTTTTTAATCGTATTACCTTGCCGTCGTTTTCTGGAAAAGCAGGATTGATGATGAAACAACTATTGAAAATCAGCATTCTGTCCTTTTCTCTGTTGGGACTGGGTTCCTCATATGCGCAGGAAGCCACGCCTGAACGGCAGGAATGGAGCTTCAGCGGCATCAATGGCCAGTATGATAAAGCGCAGCTTCGACGTGGCCTGCAGGTTTATGAAGAGAAGTGTCGCGCCTGTCACGGCATAAAGCACCTTAGCTTTCGGTCGTTGACCAGGCCCGGCGGTCCGGAACTCACGGATGAAGAAGCAAGAAGTATCGCCAGCGGCTATCAGTTTCCTGAGATTCAGGATGACGGCCAGATTGGCGAGCGAGACGGGACGCTAAATGACAGCTTCATCTCGCCGTATCTAAACGAGCAGGAAGCACGATACCTTAACAATGGTGCTTCTCCCGTTGACCTGAGCTATATCGTGCGTGCCCGCTCATACGATCGCGGATTCCCGCAATTTCTGTTGGATGCTTTTCTGCCCTACACGGACCAGGGAGCAGATTACGTCTACGCGCTGCTAACCGGTTATCAACCTGCCGATCCCGAACTGAAGGCTAATCGCTATTTTCCCGGTGGCGTGATTAACATGCCGAAACCGCTGACCAGCGGAGAGATTCAATGGCGCCCGGCGTCGCTACAAGCTGAAACGGAGGAGCAATATGCCAGGGATGTCACCGCCTTTCTGGCATGGGCAGCCGACCCAACGCTCGCAGAACGAAGGCAGCAGGGATATTACGTTATGGGCTACCTGGCCTTTATGCTGGGGCTGCTATGGATATTACGACGAATGAAAAGGCGTTCGCTCATGTAGGCCTTGCCAGATATGAAGATGATTCAGTTCGTCAGCTTTCCGCCGGGCAGCAGCGCTGAGTTGCCCTTGCGCGACTAAGGCTGGTGAAAGATGGCATGACATAAACTGCACAAAACGAAAAAACCCCGAGCTATTAAATAGCTTGGGGTTTATATTTGGCGGAAGCGTAGAGATTCGAACTCTAGAACCCTTTCGGGGCGCCGGTTTTCAAGACCGATGACAATTTAAATAAAATCAATGACATGATATTTTTTCTTGGTAAATTGTACGAACTTTGCACCCAGAAAAAACAACATGTTAGGCACAACCTTGAAGATAGTATACCAACACTTTCAAAGAAATCTGCCTTCCATGGCTATCAATTCCCGTTCATCATATTCACCATCATCAGGTGGTGTTCCCGGTATTGGCGGCCGGGGTTGTATTAGTGCCACTGCTCCCCCTTTTTCTTAATTCCCTCACCAGCATTCCCAGTAAATCTTTTCCATCCTGACTGCGTAAAAAATCCGGCTGCACAGTAATATTTTCAGCCACAAATTTTAAATCATCGCTGGGTAGCGATTCTTCAACAGCGGCAATAAGTGCCTGCATGGGTTGCGGCGCCTCTGGTTGACGCTCCTGAATGTACCTGTCGACTTCAGTTCGGATACTCGGCACAAAATGATCGTTTTTCTGAGACTGCATGGCTTTTCGCCCCATATCCTGTGAGGCCTTAAAAACACGGTTGGTTACATCAGCCAGCGTTTCATTTGCTTTGACGGCGTTAACCAGTTTGTTGCTTAATTCAGTCCATGCGTTTGCGTATTCAACAACAACGTTTGCTGATAATGCGGTCGCTACCGCTGATGCAACGGCGCTTAATTTGCCAAATGAGGCACTGACTTTTTTTACGGAATTATCAGTTTTGTCAAAACCCGACTGCATTTTTTTGTTCGCGCTATCAACCTCTTTTTGTGCGATCAATAAAGGGGCTGTCTGGGCATTTACTGTGTAATAAATGCCTCCCAGGTCTTCTGACATGATTTCCTCCGGGCAATAAAAAACCCCGCCGGAGCAAGGTTTTAGTTATTTAAAATTATTATCTATTTAGCGTTAAAACACCCTGGCAGGGTTTTATCCAGTATCAGGTTGCCTTCAACCGTAAACCCCTGAACACCAAATAAAAATGCGTACATATAGTGTTCGACAACAACATTAGTTAATCCCACAGCGCAACGATCTTTCTCAATAGCCTTGTCCGCTGCTTCCTTAACATTTGGCATACCGAGAGGGAAAATAACTATCGCGGAACTATCCTCCCCGGTAACACGATTACCGGTGACAAATTGTCCTCCGTTCATATTGTAATTTTTAGTGCTTGCCACCGTCAGATCAGCAACGCGCTGACTGCACCCCGATAAAAATAACACTCCCAAAATACACATCGCCACTCGTTTCATTTTACAACTCCATGCCTGGAAAAATCGCACCGTATCACTACGCGCGAACAGTGCCAGAGCGAATCCGTGATTTTAACAACTTTAGGAATTTATAAAAATTAACTGAAATTATTCATTAGAAGTAAACATTCACTGCAATAGATGATCTTAATAACAGTGATTTTTATCACGATGAGTTATTTACGGATACTAATCTATTAGTCTCTTCGTTTAAAAGTGCTGTTGGCGCGGAATATATTCGGTACTGGCGGTGAGTTTGTTGTGACGACAAACAAAGGCGGTCGGGTGATCCCGAAACGTTGAATAACTGGTGGAACGATGCGAAACGAACTGCAGAGCAGAAAGCCGGCGTTCCGTTCGGCTGCAATTTCCACGACATTAAAGCGAAGGGGATTTCGGACTACGAAGGATCCAGCCGGGACAAGCAGCTGTTCTCCGGCCACAAAACTGAAAGCCAGGTGCTGGTGTACGATCGAAAAGCGAAGGTGACGCCGACGTTGGACGCTCCATTCATTGAAAAACAACACCGTTGTATTTAGATCAAATTTAGACTAAATTAAGACTCCCATAACTGATAAAGGAAAGTGCGATGCGAATTGAGACTATTAGCTTCGTTAAGAAAAATGCAGCTTCTCTCAATTTATCTGAGCCGATCCTAGTAACACAAAATGGCACACCCGCGTACGTTATCGAGTCTTATGAACAAGTGCAGGAGCGGGAAAATGCTATTGCTCTTCTGAAGCTACTCACACTGTCTGAGAAAGATAAATCTGACGGTAAGGTACTTTCGAAGGAGCAGTTACTGGATGGGCTTATATGAGAGAATACTGATATAAGGATCCTGTAATGGAAAGCGTCAAAATCGAATACACGCATACAGTCAAAACCTGCATTGATGACATTGCCAACTATCTTTATCACGTTGACGTGGAAGTGAAGCCCGTGATTACCGACATTCTTGAGCAGTTTGAGAAACAGGTCAGCCAGTTTCCCCTCGGTTGCCAAGTTTGCCCGGAGTTGATCAAGATTGGGGTTGCAAAGTATCGTGAGTGTAATACTGCAGGTGGTTATAGAGTTTTGTATTCGGTAGATGGTTCAACGATTACGGCACATGCAATTTTGTCACACCGCCAAGACGTCAAACAGTTGCTGTTTAAACGACTAATCCAAGCCTAGAAATCTCCCGCTTCGGCGGGATTTTTTTCGTCTAAGTTCCGACAGATGAGGAAAATATTCCAACAAGATATTCCAATAGCTGAAAACAACAAGGGGCTACCTTTCGGTAACCCCTTGTTTAATTTGGCGGAAGCGTAGAGATTCGAACTCTAGAACCCTTTCGGGTCGCCGGTTTTCAAGACCGGTGCCTTCAACCGCTCGGCCACGCTTCCAATGAGGCGCACTATAAACATCCCGAACGGACCTGTAAAGCACCAATGCGTTCGTTTGCCTGAAAAACAGCCAAAATATTGTTAATCGACTGAAATAACAACAGATTGACCGTTTATTCAGCACAAAGACTGGCTACAGCGCTTAATGTTTTTTGATGAACATATCTTTGGTGTAGTAATTTCCCCGGTTATCTGGCGCAAATCCTCCCACCCACGGCTTCACAAGATGCGTGCGGACATAGTGGTAAACCGGAATCGCTGGTACATCCTCTCCTAAAAGGTCTTCGGCCTGCTGGTAGTATTTGCCTCGCTCCTCCAGCGAAGTTGCTTTCGCCGCATTGCGCATCGCGTCATCAAAAGCGGGATTGCTGTACCTGGTGGTATTCTCGCTATCGCCGGTACGGAAAATATTGAGGAAACTTGAGGCATCATCATAATCGGCGATCCATGCGTAGCGCACGACGTCAAAATTACCGGTGTGCATGGTATCCAGCATGGTTTTCCATTCCTGATTTTGCAGCTTCGCCTCTACGCCGAGGTTTTTCTTCCACATTGACGATGCGGCAATGGCAATACGCTGGTGCGTTTCGAAGGTGTTATAGAGCAGATTTAAGCTAAGCGGATGCTCAGGGCCATAACCGGCTTCAGCCAGCAGTTTCTTAGCCTCGGTAATGCGTTTTTCGAGCGGCCACGCCGCATATTCCGGCGCATGCAGTTGCACTCCCCCTATTTCCGGCTGGCTGATAACCCACGCCGCGCGTTGCCCCTGCCCCATCACCTTTTGTGCGATGATGTCTTTATCTAACGCCATATTCAGCGCCCGGCGCACGCGCGGGTCATTAAACGGCGCTCGAGTCGTATTGAACTGATAGTAATAGGTTGAAAGCTGAGGTGAGACATGGAGTTCATCGCCCATCGTCTTTTTCAACTGCGCGAACTGATTGACCGGGACGCTATACACAATGTCGATTTCGCCGGCCTTATAGCGGTTAACGTCTGCGGACTCTGAACTGATGGGCAAATAAGTGACCTTATCAATGACGGTGTGCCGATCGTCCCAATAATGCGGGTTACGCACGGCAACGATGCGCTCATTGACTACCCACTGCGATAACTTGTACGCCCCGCTGCAGACAAAATGTTCTGGCCGGGTCCACTTATCACCAAAGCGGCCGATCAGCACTTTATCCAGCGGAACCAGTGACGGGTGCGCCAGCATCGCCAGAAACGCCGCCGTTGGCTGCGTCAGGGTAATTTCCAGCGTGCTATCATCCAGGGCTTTGACCCCGATATCGGCAGGATCTTTTTTCCCTTGGGCAATATCGAGGGCGTTTGCTACGTGCATATTGCCCAGATACGAGGAATAAGGTGAAGCTGTTTGCAGTGAGACCAGACGCTGCCAGCTCCAGACGACATCCTGTGCGGTAATGGCAGACCCATCTGACCAGGTTATGCCCGGACGTAAATGAAAGGTCCAGACGGTGTTGTCTTTGTTCTCCCAGGACGCGGCCAGCCGGGGTTCGATAGACCCATCCGACTTAACCGCCACCAGTCCGTCGAACATATCGCTGATTAAATTAAACTCAACGTTGCTTTCGACTTTATGCGGATCCAGCGACGCTGGCTCACTGCCATTGTTTCTGACCAGTTCCTGTTTTTCTGCAAGAATTGTTCCTGCGGGAACATTTGCCGCCATCGCCGCGCCGTTGATAGACATCAAACAGACAGCCAACAGCGTAAACGTCAATATCTTCGATTTATGTTGAGTCATTCCCTTTACCTTATTGCTCTGTTTTATGTAGACACCGCTGTCACTGTCAGAGAGAAACAGGAATAACGCAATATTTTTCAGTTACCTGGCAGATATCTAACAGGCATTTTTACACATATAGTGCTAACATCTGATTCGGGAGCTTTTGTTGAAATAATATGCTTAAGCCTGGCGGGTTAAAATGCGTAAAGATGGGTAAAACCGCTGTGTCATTCCCCTTGATTTCATTATCCTCCATCATTAATTACATCTGTCATAAGAGAGTGACTCATGGATCGTATTATTAGTTCTTCACGCGATCGTACATCGCTACTCAGCACGCATAAGGTGCTGCGCAATACCTATTTCCTGCTCAGCCTGACGCTAGCATTTTCGGCGCTCACTGCGACTGCCAGTACCGTACTGATGTTGCCCTCTCCGGGGCTTATCCTGACGCTGGTGGGTATGTATGGTCTGATGTTCCTGACCTATAAAACGGCGGATAAACCGGTTGGTATTCTGTCAGCTTTCGCTTTCACCGGCTTCCTGGGCTACATTCTGGGACCGATCCTGAACACATACCTGTCTGCGGGCATGGGTGATGTTATCGCCATGGCTTTGGGCGGTACGGCGCTGGTCTTCTTCAGCTGCTCAGCCTATGTGCTGACCACGCGGAAAGACATGTCCTTCCTCGGCGGTATGCTGATGGCAGGGATCGTGGTGGTGCTGATTGGTATGGTTGCGAATATCTTCCTGCAGTTGCCGGCTTTACATCTGGCGATCAGCGCGGTGTTTATTCTGATTTCTTCAGGCGCAATCCTGTTTGAAACCAGTAATATCATCCGTGGCGGTGAAACCAACTACATCCGTGCCACCGTCAGCCTGTACGTTTCGCTGTACAACATCTTCGTCAGCCTGCTGAGCATTTTGGGCTTCGCCAGCCGCGATTAATCAGCATCACTGATACGAAAAAAGAGAATGCCAATGGCATTCTCTTTTTTTATACCTTATTGACCCCGGCAGATATAGGTAGGATAGCGCCGGTCCTGAATAAGCCACACAGCAGGTGAAAGTTCAGAGATCGTCAGGTAGTAGCGTGAGGTCGGATAGGCGAAGCTCCCCCATTGGGCATTCGGCGTATTGTCACTGTGGCGAAGCCAGGTTTTGGTGTAGGTCAATACAATGACGTTGTCATCGTCCCGCTGCTCCCACGTAAAGTCTACATCCCTGTCAACGATAAAATTTTGCCCGCCAGCTCTTGCCGCACCTTTATAGGTGGTCAACCCTGTACCGTCCCGATGAAAATAGAACTGAGCAAGGGCATTTACCTTCACTTCACTTGCTTTCCCTTCATTGCGCGTAAAGTTAAATTCAGTGCTGCAGGCCAGCACATCGCTTTTTCCTGTCGCGCCGCAATAGTAAAACAGCGCCAGCGCGCCGCCGACCAGGGCTCCGCCCAGTCCAAAAAGAAGCCTTATTTTCATTTTCCAGCCCCGTTTTTATAGCGAATTGTCTTGCACAGACGTGTTTTATTGACCGGGCAGGCCCCGATAAACAGTTCATCAGCAGTTGCAAGCGAAAAACGGGCGCTGAAAAAATAAATAGCATACTCCTCGCGCTCGCAAGCCACGTCATTGGCCTCCAGTCGCTCAGCTAATTTTGATAGCACTAACGGCCGTCCATGATCTTCGATAACCCAGATACTACAACGCGCGATTTTTTCCTGGACCGGCTTTAATTTCGCCGGAACAGTTATCTCCTGCGGGCGGCTAACGTAAAAGATCGCTCCCAACGGCACGGCAATCAATGCCCCTATTCTGAACCACTTTTTCAGGGATACTCGCCGGGGCAGAACGTCTTGTTGCGCTGAGGGGGGTTGCGGATCAACGGCTTGAATTTTCTCTCCAGGCTGAAAAATCACATCAGCATCAAAACGGAAACCATAGCGCGGGACAGTGACGATCAATTCGTGCCCCTCTCCCAGAGACTGGAAGCTTTTACGCAGTTCGCTTACCGCTTTATTGAGATTATTTCCTGATGGCGTAAAGCCAAATTCTTCCCACACGCGAGCGATCAATTCCTCCCGGCTTAAGTCGCGTCCTCGGTGTTTAATGAATTCCTGTAAAAGACGAACGGCTGGCGCCGAAAGTGTTAATACAGACTCGGGTTGTCCAACAAGACTTATTGCATGTGCTTCAGGATCAAATAACAACGAATTATTGCATATAAAAAACATCTTTTATTCTCGGCTGTTACCGCATGCTTTTTATTCCCTGGTACGTCGATATGAAAACCGCCCCCTGACCTGCTTATTTTTTCATCAGAAGGAATTTTCCTCCCATCCTTGGCCGCGGTATTTTCGCTTAACTATACAACCTTAAAGCCAGAAAAGCAGGATAAAAAACTGTATATAACGAGTTAACTAATACAAATTTTCACAAACCGCTGTTCTGGTTAAAGTTTCCCTGCCCTGAAGCGATACGAAAGCAGACGGTGTCCTGGTGTTAACGCGCCGCCTTTAAACTCAGAGCAGGCAGACTGATTGTGAAACAGAAAAAAAGAGTGAGCATGACAACCGCCTTTTATGTCGCCGCGCTGTCATTGCCATTTTTCTCAGAAATGACAATGGCCAATATGAGCGTGTATCCCATGGAACTGAATGTAGACAGATCCAGTGCGGCGCAAATAAAGGTGGCTTCAAAAACGGATGATATTCAGTTCATTCGGGTGAGGCAAAAGAAAATTCTTAATCCCGGAACGGCCCAGGAAAAAGAAATTGACGTCGCTTCGTGGAAAGAAGGTGGCGTGGTGGTTACGCCCGAGAAATTTGCTCTAGCTGCAGGCGCGATGCGCGTTGTTCGTCTGGTATCGCTTATACCGCCGAAAAAAGAGACCACCTGGCGTGTCTATTTTGAAGGGGTAAAACAACCTGACAGCATTATTCCGGGCAAGGCAGAAACCCCTGCAGCAATGGCGACATTAGGTGTCAATGTGATCTGGGGTGCACTGGTCCACATTGCTCCAGAAGAAAACGTAATTTCACTGTCGATTGACCCTCGCCGGGGAACGTTAAAAAACAACGGCACATTGCGTGTGCCGCTCAGAGAGATTGGTATTTGTGATGCTGTTTCATCGTGTAAATGGATAAAAGAAGACGCGACGATTTATCCGGACACTGAACGGAAATTAAAAACGCTCACTATGAAACAGGGTCAGAAATATAAGTTCCGCTACTTCAACTGGGTGAATAAAACCGCTGAAGAAGCTGATTTACCCGTCGTGCAATAACACGACGGCACAGTAAAAACCCACGTAGTTTGTTTAAAGAGCCAAGGTGCTCATTTGTAAATATGGAGATATCAATGCGTAACTATATTAAACCTCTGATGATTGTTGCCGCGATGGCCTCGTCCTTTAGCGCGCTGGCGATTCAAAAAGATATTACCGTCAACGCCAGCGTTGACTCACAGTTGGATATGACTCAGGCCGATAACACGCCACTGCCGGCCAGCATCGACATGCAGTACCTGCCAGGTCGTGGGCTGGAAAGCTACCGCCTGAACACCAAGGTGTGGTCTAACTCCGCCACCAGCAATGTCAAAGTGCGCCTCGTTAGCGCAGCTAAGCTCACCAATATGGATGGCGACGAGACTGTACCGATGACGGTGATTCTGGGTGATAAAACACTGTCTACCACCGATGCCGAATTTACCGGAACTGAACTGTTCCCAGGCAGCATTGAAAACGGTTCAGCGGTACTGCCACTGACCATTTCTCAGACCACCAAAGGCATTCTGAAAACCGGTCAGTACAGCGGCGTTGTCAGCCTGATGCTGACGCAGGCGACGACCACGGAAGGCGGTGCGTAACACCACAGTACATAAGGGATAACGTCAGAGGGTGCCCACCCTCTGACGTCAGGATGATGTCGAGGCTTGGTCATGGCGTTTCACAGAAATACTCTCCTCTTAGTTGCTTTATTACCCGCATCCATCCAACTCGCCTGCGCCGAGATGGCCGTCCCGGCAGGGTTCGAAGATCTGGCGAAAACGCAGCGCCTGTGGATAGAGGTTAACCTCTATGGCGAATCGCTTGGCCTTTTTGAAACGGATATCACACTTGAATCGGTCAGTTTTGTCGCACCCGAAACCGTGGTCGCGGCTATCAAACGTCAGTTTAATGACGCTCCTGCCCTCGTTGCCACCGTGTCTGCAGCTCTCGCCGTTCCACTTGCCCGTAACGGCAACCTGGCGTGCAGCAGCAATGGCTCCGCAACGGGATGTGATTACATTGATACCCATCGCGCGGCCATTATCTATGATGAGAATAACGCGCGCATTAGTCTGTTTTTGGACAAGAAATTTCTGCCTAAACAGACCACAGAAAACCAGTGGTATCAGCCTACGCAGGGCACTGAGAATGCGTTGATCCATCAACAGAATATCAATTTTGTTGCCGACAGGGATTACCAGTCAGCCACCGTTCAGGGCAATGGCGCGCTGGCCATGACACAGGACGGCTACTTTAATCTCGACTGGACCTGGCTGGGGCAGCGTTCAAGGCACCAGCAGCAACAAGAAATAACCGTCAACAATGCCTGGTTTCGCCAGGATATCTGGCGTCAGTACTATATTCAGTTAGGCGAGATGGATACCCGCGATCTGTTCAGTAATGCTGGTGGGAATATCAACCTCAGCCAACTGCCGCTGGGCAAAATTCGCGGCCTGCGCACAGGCTCGACAAGGGCATGGATTAATCCGGTTCAGCAGTCAAAGGGTACCCCTATCACCGTGCTGCTTTCCCATGATGCGCGTATTGACGCCCGCCGGGGCAATCAGCTGCTGGCCAGTTTTTATCTCAATGCCGGGGCTCAGACCCTGGACACGCGATCGTTCCCCGACGGGAGCTATACCGTGACGCTGTCCGTCTATGAAAATAACCGGCTGACACGTACCGAGCAGATACCGTTTACCCGCACCAGTATTACGCCGTTTGACCGCGTCGAGTGGTTCCTGCAGGCGGGCGAAACCGACAATAACAATCAAAACGATGAACGTAGCGCGGTCGCTCAGGCGGGTGTCCGCCTGCCTGTCACTCCAACGCTGGCACTCACCAGTGGCGCAGCGATAAAGAAAAACCAACGTTTTCTGGAAAATGCACTCGACTGGAGTCGTGGTTTCAATGCGGGTCCGATCGATGGCGTACTCTCGACCCGGTTTAGTTACCTTTACGGCAGCGAAGGACAACGCGGCAATATTCAGCAAATCAGCTATAACGACGGTTTTTCACTGAGCTTCTATCGCAACGCGTTATCAGCGGAAAACTGCAATACCCGAAGCTCGGGATATGACGCCGTAAATGGCTGTTACCGAAGCCTATCGGTGATGTTCTCCGTTCCTGTCGGCACCTGGTACGCCAGCCTGGGATATTCGGATAACCGCAACGAAGGACGATACGTTTCTCGTCGGGAACTCCCGGACAGTGACGATCGCCACGATGCAGGCTTGCCCTGGGAGTCGGTTTATATGACCCGCTCACGCACGCGGGCCTGGCAGGGTGGCTTGAGTACGGCTTTCAGCACGCGCGGTCTGAACATCAACAGCAGCATTAACCTTTTCATGCGTAACGATGACTCACGCGAAGGCAGGGATAAAGGCGGCTACCTGAGCGTGAGCCTGTCAATGGCGCATAACCATCAGGGCAATGTGACAAGCTATACCTCTCTGGGCGCGACATGGCAGCACCAGCAGCATGAAAAAAACCAGTTGAGCTATAACGTGGCGCACAACTGGTATGCCGACGCACGTGGTGAAAATGAGTATGGACTGAGCGCATCAGGTATTAACAGCGATTCACTCAATACCTCTGCCTACACGCGCCAGGGCGGACGATATGGCAACGGGAGCCTGACAGTCAGCGATGCCTGGGATCGTCAGGATCGGCGCCATACCCTGAGCAGCAGCGGCAATTACAACTCCACGCTTGCGCTGTCGCGCTCTGGTCTGTGGCTGGGCCGCTGGAGCGACGGACGTCCTGCTTCAGCCATCGCGGTTAACGTTGCCACACCGGAAGATTCCCAGGATCCGAGCATTGCCGTGTCGCTGGATAACGGCGGCAGTGCAGACATTCCAGGCAATAGCCGCGCCCTCTTCGCCGTGCCGGGCTATCAGCAGACTACGTTGACGATTAACGAATCGCTGGATGTCTCGCGGGGTGCCAGCAGTGAAATCACACAAGGTTCGGGCAGCAGAACGTTGTTTATGGTGCCTGGCAAACTGCTCCGCCGGGACGTGCAAACCACGGCAAGCTACACCTGGCTCGGCCAGTTAACTGACGAGCGACATTCGCCGTTTATCGGCGGCGTGCCACTGAACGTTAACGGCTGGAGCGACCTTGGCAACGGCGGGTTTAGCGCTCAAAGCGACGCTCTGCTGCATAACCTCTACCTGGTGCGTCAGCAGCAGTTTTATCAGTGCGAGCTGAACGTAAAGAGTATGCGCGACGTCGTGCGTTACGTCGGGTCGATCCCTTGCCGGGAATTAACCTTCTCTGCCCTGCCGGATACTGTCCAGCAACAGGCACAGCTGATGCTCGCCGGACGATCGGTACCAACGGGTCCAACTGCCATGAATGCAGACAACATCACAAAAGGGAAATGATGTGAACAAGCACTTAATTATTTTACTTTTTTTAAGCCTGTGGGCGGGCCAGACCCAGGCAGCGGCCCCTGCCGGAAGAAACACCAGCGTCGATATCAGTTTCGATCGCATGGCCCCCCCCGCGCGCTTTGATATCTGGGTTCATGAACCGAGCGGCTATGATGTCGCCGATCCGCAAAAGTGGGGACGTAATACTCTGACGTGTCTGTCCCGTACCGACTCCGCAGTTGGCGCCTGCATGACCGCCCCGGCCTGGTTCACGGCGAACCCGGGGACACCTTATGCCATCAATTTACGTTTTACGCATGCCCTTACCAGCAAAACGGTGGATCTTAAGGTCTATGGCGACCACTACATGTTTTTCAATAATAAAGTCTTTACCTATCCCAGTTTTATCACGGGAGGGACAGAGATTGTTGCAAACTGGACCAGAGAACCCTACTTCGATTTCTATATCGTGAAAAGCGAACTGGAAAAGCTCGCTCTGCCGGGTATCTGGACCGCAACGCTGAGGCAGAACCTGCGTCAATGGGATAGTGGCAACTGCGGCGGGAACTTCGCTGATCCCAATACCGGATGTCCAGGCTATCGCGCCATTGCTAGCTGGCAGGCCACGATGCGCATTGAGGTTGTCGATCCGGGTAATCAGCAGATTTATCTGCCGGCATTTCCGCACTCAACGCCTATCGTTAACCTCAACCTGACCAACTTCCCGGGGCGGCCGGGTGGCAGTGAAATTCAGGGTGAAAACACGCTGGATATGTGCCTGTACGACGGCAAAAACAGTACCAGCACCCGTACTTATCTTCGGTTTGAGGATGACGGACTCCCCTCAACGGACCGTGCGGAAGAGGCATTTTCAATCCGGCGACGCGGCGGAAGTCAGACCGATGCGCGGGATCGTCTCGACTATCAGGTCTTCGTCACTAATCCCGTCACGGGCGCAACTGAAACCGTCGCCAACGGTAAAACCCTAGTCTGGCAAGGCACCAACGATCCGCAGCATCTGCGTCAGGTCGTCCTGCCCGGCGGACGTGAGAGCGTACTGTGCGTACCTGCCCCTATTGTTCTGAAAACCCCAGCGTTTGCAGCCAGCAGTAAAAACGCCGGGGATTACACCGGCACGCTACGCATCATCTACACACCCAGTACGTTATAAAGAGGCCGCCGTGAATTACGTCATTCTTGATAATAATCGTTTTTATGCCGAAGGGTTGCGCTACGCCCTTCTGCGCCGTAACGCTCACACTCAAGTTGAGAGTGGCGCGTTACAGTGGCGCCGTTCGCTGTTGGCCTGCGACACCCTCGTTGTGCGTTGCCGCTTTTCCGTCGCGAGGACGCATCTGGCGCTGGTCGACATTCTGCTTCAACTGGAGGCCAGGCGCTGGGCGGGAACGGTTTATCTGGTGTGCAATGAAAAAGGCTGGGCACTGGCCACGCATTTACGAAAGCGTTTTGCCACGCTGACCTTACATATCATTGATGACAGAATTGCCGTCGTGGATGCGGCGTATCTGCTTGCTAAAGAGCCCCGTCGGGTACGCAGTCTGAATTGCTGCCTGACTGGCATGGAGTTCAATGTTCTCGACAGGCTGGTTAACGGTCAATCGGTAAAACATGTTGCGCATATGACGCAGATTAGCGAAAAACAGGTATCGACGTATAAATGCAACGCGCTGAAGAAGCTTAATGCCAACAATCTGCTACAGCTTCTTCTGTAGGTCGAGGTTTCTCACGCCGCCCCTTATTTGCTAAACTAAGGGCGGTTTTTACTTTATCGACAGAGCACTATGTTCATTTTTGCAGGCCATGAAATTGAGACCGATAGCGAAGGCTATCTGAAAGACACCACACAATGGAGCGAGCCGCTGGCGGAGAAAATCGCCGAAAACGAAGGTATCGTTCTCTCCCCCGAACACTGGGAAGTGGTGCGTTTCGTTCGCGAGTTTTATCTGGAGTTTAATACCTCCCCCGCTATCCGCATGCTGGTAAAAGCGATGGCCAACAAGTTTGGCGAAGAAAAAGGCAACAGCCGTTATCTCTATCGCCTGTTTCCGAAAGGCCCAGCTAAGCAGGCAACTAAAATTGCCGGCCTGCCGAAACCGGTGAAATGTATTTAATAGCGGATACTAAATCCCTTTAGCTCGTCGCCAGGGCGGTGCGGTTCGCTGAGAACCCGATCAACCCTGGCGCTGCGCGGTCCCCCGGCTTTCAACCACTTCATCAGTTGTTCCACCCGCTCGCTTTCACCACAGGCGACAACTTCTACGCTGCCGTCATCCATATTCTTAGCATAGCCGGTCAACCCCAGCCGTTGCGCTTCATACTGGGTGGTGTAGCGAAATCCTACCCCCTGAACCCGGCCATAGACCCAGGCGATGATGCAGACTTTCGACATTGCGGTTCTCCTTATCAACATAAATGAAAGAACAGGTACCGATGGACAGATGACCGGCAATCTCCTGAGCTGTCCATAGATTAGCAGGGGATAACTGAATAAGTTGTCGCACCTGTTCAGTGAGATTAAACCGTCGCTCGATAAGCAGAGGCCCCGCCATACCATCATGCAGTAGCGCCAGACGCTGATGATTGACCTCATCATCTGTGCTACTCTACGCGCCATTTTATTTTAATGGTTTCAGGTTGGTACTTTCATCCAACCCGCGTCACTGTTTGTGAGAGGTTGCTCCGCATGACTGAATCTACAATTCCACATTATCCTCGTTTAGTGTTAGCCAAGGGGCGCGAAAAATCATTACTTCGCCGCCATCCATGGGTATTTTCCGGTGCTGTCGCACGTATGGAAGGTAAAGCCAACCTCGGTGAAACCGTTGATATTGTTGACCACCTGGGGAAATGGTTAGCGCGCGGTGCGTTCTCTCCGGCGTCGCAGATCCGTGCGCGCGTCTGGAGCTTCGATAAGTCTGAATCCATCGACATTGATTTCTTTACCCGTCGTCTGCAGAAGGCGCAGACATGGCGTGACTGGCTGGCGAAAAAGGACGGTCTGGACAGCTACCGTCTGATCGCCGGAGAATCCGACGGCCTGCCGGGTGTCACTATTGACCGCTTCGGCAACTTCCTGGTATTGCAGTTGCTCAGCGCGGGGGCTGAATACCAACGCGCCGCGCTGATTAGTGCTCTGCAAATTGTTTTCCCGGACTGCGCTATTTATGACCGTAGCGATGTGGCCGTGCGTAAAAAAGAAGGTATGGCGCTGACCCAAGGGCCCGTCACGGGCGAACTGCCGCCTGCTCTGCTGCCTATCGAAGAACACGGGATGAAGCTGCTGGTTGATATTCAGCACGGTCACAAAACCGGCTATTACCTCGATCAACGCGATAGCCGCCTGGCGACGCGTCGTTATGTGGAAAACCAGCGTGTCCTGAACTGTTTCTCCTATACCGGCGGCTTTGCGGTCTCAGCATTAATGGGCGGATGCCGTCAGGTGGTCAGCGTCGACACCTCTCAGGAAGCACTCGATATTGCCCGCCAGAACGTGGAACTGAACAAGCTGGATCTGAGTAAAGCCGAGTTCGTGCGAGATGATGTGTTCAAACTGCTGCGCGCCTATCGCGATCGCGGTGAGAAATTTGATGTCATCGTGATGGATCCGCCGAAATTTGTCGAAAACAAAAGCCAGTTGATGGGCGCCTGCCGCGGTTATAAGGACATCAATATGCTGGCTATTCAGTTGCTGAACCCCGGCGGCGTACTGCTGACATTTTCCTGCTCCGGGCTGATGACGACCGATTTATTTCAGAAAATCATCGCTGATGCCGCAATAGATGCTGGTCGTGATGTACAATTTATAGAGCAGTTCCGTCAGGCCGCCGATCATCCGGTGATCGCTACCTACCCGGAAGGGCTGTATCTGAAAGGGTTTGCCTGTCGCATCATGTAACTTGAAAAGTGGAATATTACCCTTACATAGAGGGTATCTATTTCCCGGGAGGTGACTATGATTGCCAGCAAATTCGGTATCGGCCAGCAGGTCCGCCATTCCCTGTTAGGTTACCTCGGAGTGGTCGTGGATATCGACCCGGAATATTCGCTTGATGAGCCGTCAGCCGATGAGTTGGCGGTTAACAGCGAACTTCGCGCCGCTCCCTGGTATCACGTGGTGATGGAAGACGATAATGGTCTGCCAGTGCATACGTATCTGGCCGAAGCGCAACTGAGTAGCGAGCTACAGGAAGAACATCCGGAGCAACCGTCAATGGATGAACTGGCGCGCACAATCCGTAAACAGCTTCAGGCTCCGCGCCTGCGTAATTGATACTAACACAGGCCCGATGGCGCTTCGCTTATCGGGCCTGTGCGTTTCATCCGGCGACAGTCAAACTTTACTTCGCCAGTCCCAGTCGCGGGATCTCAATCGCCGGGCAACGATCCATCACCACCGTCAGCCCCGCATCACGCGCCAGCACGGCCGCCTGCTCGTTAATTACGCCAAGCTGCATCCATAGCGTCTTCGCGCCGATGGCGATAGCCTCCTGAGCGACGCCCCACGCCGCTTCAGAATTACGGAAGACATCGACCATATCCACTTTCTCTGGCACATCCGCCAGCGTTGCATAGCCCTGCTGCCCCAGCAGCATTTTCCCGGCAACCTTCGGTGAAACGGGAATAACGTGATAGCCCTGATCGAGTAAATACTTCATCACGCGATAGCTTGGGCGATCGGGTTTATCGCTTGCGCCAACCAATGCAATCGTACGGGTAGATGTCAAAATGCCAGCAATATCGGTCTCTTTCATCGTGTTCCTCCAGGCTGTTTAACAAAGTGTACGACAAACCTGCCCCCGCAACCATTCATCCCATACTGGCGTATGAGAGCTAAACTCAAAAATATGTCTATATGTTAGTAAACGTGATTATCGAAAAATTTAGATACATGTTTGCAGCTATTTTCTGGACAGGAGAAACCTATGAAAGCCGGCATTGTGACAGCCTTAATTGCCCTGTGTTTGCCGGTAACCGTTTTTGCTACCTCATTACGCCTGTCTAATGATATTGACCTTTTGGTGCTGGACGGAAAAAAAGTCTCCAGCTCATTACTGCGTGGCGCCGACAGTATCGAGCTGGAAAATGGTCGCCACCAGCTCGTATTTCGCGTAGAAAAAACCATTCGCTTGTCCAGCCACGAAGAACGTCTGTATATTTCGCCTCCGCTGGTCATCAGCTTTGATACCCAACTCGTCAGCCAGGTTAATTTTCACCTCCCGCGTCTGAACAATGAGCGGGACACAACGCATTTTGATGACGCTCCACGCGTGGAATTGCTGGATGGGGACTCCATGCCTATCCCCGTCAAGCTGGATATTCTGTCAATCACATCCACAGCGAAAATCGTGAATTATGAAATGGAAACTGAACGCTATAACAAAGCGGCTAAACATGCGTCATTACCGCAGTTTGCTACGATGATGGCCGATGACAGCTCGCTGCTTTCCGGGGTATCTGAACTGGATCGCGTGCCGCCTCAGTCGCAAACGCTGACCGAACAGCGCTTAAAATATTGGTACCAGCAGGCCGACGCACAAACGCGAAGTAACTTTTTGCAATGGGCTCAGAAACAGCCTCCTTCATGACATTTATGTTCGCATACGCATTTTTTTTGTCTTTCTCTTGCAGCGTCAAGAGCTTCCAGTACTCTGTAACCAGGTTAACTTGGGAGCTGTACTATGGAATTAACAACTCGCACATTGCCAGCGCGTAAACATATTGCGCTGGTTGCACACGATCACTGTAAAAAGATGTTGATGAGCTGGGTGGAACGCCACCAGCCGTTGCTGGAAAAGCACGTTCTGTACGCCACAGGAACAACGGGAAACTTAATCCAACGCGCGACGGGAATGGACGTCAACGCCATGCTGAGCGGTCCGATGGGGGGTGACCAGCAGGTGGGCGCGCTGATTTCAGAAGGGAAAATTGATGTGCTGATTTTCTTCTGGGACCCGCTGAACGCCGTACCTCACGATCCTGATGTCAAAGCCCTGCTGCGTCTGGCGACGGTATGGAACATTCCGGTTGCCACCAACGTGTCGACCGCCGATTTTATTATCCAGTCGCCAAACTTCAACGATGCAACGGACATCTTGATCCCAGATTACGCCCGCTATCTGGCAGAGCGCCTCAAATAAACGCCGGGCAGGCGGCAATTGCCGCCTGCTATTCAGGGTTTTCTTGCTACCGGAACATCCAGTTGTTTAAGCTCATCAACAAAGCACGACGGTGTTTCTTTATTAAACAGCAGCCATACCCGATACCGTGCCCGCGTTAGCGCCACATACAGCAAGCGTCTCTCTTCAGCATCCGGGAAATCCTCCACCGCCGGAAGCAACGCCTCTTCCATAATCGACTCGCGGGCCGGAGCGGGAAAACCATCATTCCCATCATGAAGCCCCACAACAATAACGTAATCTGCCTGCTGTCCTTTACTGGCATGGATAGTCATGAAATCCAGCTGTAGCTTAGGCCAACGGGTGGCTGCTTTCTCCAGACTGGCAGGTTTCAGGTGATGGTATCGCGCCAGCACCAGAATTCTCTCTTCTGCCTTCACAAATCCCGACAGCTTATCCAGTAGCAGATCCAGCTGGCTTTCATCGAGCAACGTGACGGCTTTTTTATCGCCTGCCATCAGACTGTTGAGCGGTTTCGTAAGCTGATGAGGGTTTTGCTGGATAAACTGGTTTGCAACTTCACCAATGCGGCTATTAAAACGGTAAGTCGTATCCAGATTACAACGGTCGCCCTCACCGAAGTTTTGCTGGAATGCGGTGGTCAACGAAAGCTGTGCTCCGCTGAACCGGTAAATTGCCTGCCAGTCATCCCCTACGGCGAACAGCGTAGTCTGTGAGTTTTGCTTGCGCAGTGCGGCTAACAGGGCGGCACGCTGAGGAGAAATGTCCTGAAATTCGTCGACCAGAATGTGTTTCCACGGACTGATAAACCGGCCTTTTTCCAGAATGACAATGGCCTGATGAATCAACCCGGAAAAATCGACGGCATTCTCATCCTTCAGGGCGCCCTTCCAGGCCTTGAGCAGGGGAGACATCAGCTTAATGCGTTTACTGAAAAGATCGCGAATCTCCTCCGGAGCATTGGCGATCATCTCCGCCTGCGCTCCGCCATGCATACGCATCAGGCTAACCCAACGATCCAGCCGGGAAGCCAGCCGGCGCTGTAATTTTTCGTCATCCCAGAAGTTACCTTCGGGTACAGACCACTGCATCTCTTCTTCTAACCATTGCCGCCAGCCTTTGGCCTGTGCCTTTTTCTCACTGCACTGCTGACGCCAGGTCGTGATAAAAAGTTTGCTGCGCGCGGCAACATCATTTTCCAGCTTGCTAACCGTCGGGACTTTTTTGCTCCCCTGCGAAATAATGTGCAACGCCAGTGAATGAAACGTCCTCGCGGTGACTTCTTCCGTATGCAGACGTTCACGGATGCGATCGTCCATCTCCTGGGCCGCTTTGCGTCCAAACGCCAGCAGCAGGATTTGTTCGGCCGCCGCTTCCCCTCGCGCAAGTAGCCAGCCCGCACGGGCGACCAATACGGATGTTTTGCCGCTTCCGGCCCCCGCAAGAACCAGTAATGATTGTTCGCCGTTCACCACCGCCCGCGCCTGGGCCGGATTCAGCGGCGAGGACTCAATTTGCTGGAAAAAATCGGCATGTTCTTCCAGCATGGCATCGGTATACGCCTGGTTGTGCTGTAAGCGACAAGCTTCAATGTCCTTCAACCATGCCTGACATTGACGTAACGCCTCACGGCAATTTTCAAATTCTTCCAGCCGGTTGATCGGGAGCGGCAATGCGGCAAAGGCGCGGCGGATCTGCTGCTGTAGTCCTAACGTCTGTTCGCGCGTCAGCCATTTATTCTCACTGGTGCGGGTGGCGATCGCCTCCAACTGCTGCTGTAAAACTCCCGCAGCGACGTCGCTCATTTCCTGACTCCACTGCTGCCAGAGCGAATTCAAATGGTGATGGAAGCGCTGGGTTTCTGCCCATTCAGTGCCGTGAAGACGAACCACCTTATCATCCGGGAGCACAAACTCCAGCTCTCCCCATACCAGGCCGCGTTTACAATGAATAGCCAGTAACTGATTGAAGGGAATAAGATACTCGTGACGATCGCCGGAAACCTTAATCCCGGCATTGAGAATAACGGCCCGATCGTAAGGGTGTTGTGCCAGACGTTTTCCAAGAGAAGTTGCTTTCAGTTCCATAAGACTCAAGCGGATCCACACGAAGAGGTTTGCTTATCAGTGTAACCGCCAGAGAAAACGTGCTCCAGCCCAAAAAAACGTTACAATTGCCGAATTCACAGAAAACCAGAGTTAACCGAGGGTTTATGCGTACTGTTCTGAATATTTTAAATTTTGTGCTCGGGGGATTCGCCACCACCTTAGCCTGGTTACTGGCTACGCTGGTCAGTATTGTGCTGATTTTTACTCTCCCCCTGACCCGCTCATGCTGGGAAATAACCCGACTCTCGCTGTTTCCCTACGGTAACGAAGCGATTCATGTCGATGAGCTTAATCCAGCGGGCAAAAACGTCCTGTTGAATACCGGAGGCACCGTGCTCAATATTTTCTGGCTGATTTTCTTCGGCTGGTGGTTGTGCCTGATGCACATTGTCTCCGGTATTGCCCAGTGCATTACGATTATTGGTATCCCGGTTGGCATTGCGAATTTCAAAATCGCGGCGATTGCACTGTGGCCGGTGGGTCGCCGGGTAGTGTCAGTTGAAGTTGCTCGCGCAGCGCGTGAAGCCAACGCGCGTCGTCACTTCGAATAATCAGGACCGATGGCCTTTATGTTAAGTCCTCTGCTCAAACGCTATACCTGGAACAGCACCTGGCTGTACTACGTGCGGATTTTTATCGCGCTTTGCGGCACAACAGCGCTGCCCTGGTGGCTGGGTGACGTTAAGCTGACCATCCCGCTCACGCTGGGTATGGTCGCAGCCGCGCTTACTGACCTGGACGATCGTCTTGCAGGTCGCCTGCGCAATTTGATCATCACGCTGGTGTGCTTTTTCATTGCCTCGGCCTCGGTCGAACTGCTCTTCCCATGGCCATGGCTGTTTGCCCTTGGGTTAACGCTTTCCACCAGCGGCTTTATACTGCTGGGGGGATTAGGGCAGCGCTATGCAACCATCGCCTTTGGCGCGTTGCTGATCGCCATTTACACGATGCTCGGCACCTCGCTTTACGATCAGTGGTATCAGCAGCCAATCCTGCTGCTCGCGGGCGCCATTTGGTACAACCTGTTAACCCTGACCGGACATCTTCTGTTCCCTATTCGCCCGTTGCAGGACAATCTGGCGCGTAGCTATGAACAGTTAGCGCACTATCTGGAACTGAAATCGCGTCTTTTTGATCCCGACATAGAAGTTGAAAGCCAGGCGCCGCTGTATGATTTGGCTCTTGCGAATGGGCAACTGATGGCGACCCTAAACCAGACAAAGGTGTCACTGCTGACCCGCCTGCGCGGCGACCGCGGACAGCGAGGAACACGTCGCACGCTACATTACTATTTTGTGGCGCAGGATATTCACGAACGCGCAAGCTCCTCGCATATTCAATATCAAACGCTGCGCGACCATTTCCGCCACAGCGACGTGATGTTCCGCTTCCAGCGCCTGATGTCGATGCAGGGGCAAGCGTGTTCGCAACTGTCTCGCTGTATTTTATTACGCACGCCTTATCAGCACGATCCGCACTTTGAGCGCGTCTTCACCCATATTGATGCTGCACTTGAGCGCATGCGCGCGAGTGGTGAGCCTGCCGATCTGCTCAACACGTTAGGATTTTTGCTGTCAAACCTGCGGGCCATCGATGCTCAGTTGGCTACCATTGAGTCCGAACAGGCTCAGGTACTTTCGCGCAATGAGTCTGAAAATCAGCTTGCCGATGACAGCCCGCATGGGTTCAGTGATATCTGGTTGCGTCTGAGCCGTAATTTCACGCCTGAGTCCGCCCTGTTTCGTCATGCTGTTCGCATGTCGCTGGTGCTCTGCGTCGGCTATGCCATTATCCAGATAACCGGAATGAACCACGGGTACTGGATCCTGTTGACCAGTCTGTTTGTCTGCCAGCCAAACTACAACGCCACCCGACATCGTCTGGCACTAAGGATAATCGGCACATTAGTCGGGATCGCTATTGGGTTACCGATCCTGTGGTTTGTACCTTCTCTCGAAGGGCAATTGATACTTCTGGTGATCACCGGCGTGTTGTTTTTTGCCTTTCGTAACGTCCAGTACGCCCATGCCACCATGTTTATCACGCTGCTGGTGCTGCTGTGCTTTAACCTGCTCGGTGAAGGTTTTGAAGTTGCACTTCCGCGCGTCATCGATACGTTGATCGGCTGTGCCATCGCCTGGGCTGCTGTCAGCTTTATCTGGCCAGACTGGCGTTTTCGGAATCTGCCGCGAGTGATTGAACGGGCCACTGACGCTAACTGTCGTTATCTTGATGCTATTCTCGAACAATATCATCAGGGGCGTGATAATCGTCTGGCATACCGTATCGCCCGCCGTGACGCGCACAATCGTGATGCGGAACTTGCTTCGGTGGTGTCGAACATGTCGAGTGAACCGGATGTCACGGCCCAAACACGCGAAACGGCGTTCCGCTTGCTGTGTCTTAACCATACGTTTACCAGCTATATTTCCGCCCTCGGCGCACATCGCGAGCAGTTAACCAATCCTGACGTCCTGGCATTGCTGGATGATGCCGTCTGCTATGTAGATGATGCGCTTCACCATCAACCTGCTGATGAGCAGCGCGTATACCAGGCGCTGGAAGATCTGAAGCAGCGAATTCAGCATCTCGAGCCACGTCCGGACAGTAAAGAGCCGCTGGTCGTACAGCAAGTTGGGTTACTGATTGCCCTGCTCCCGGAGATTCGGCGATTACAGCAACAAATTGCTGTGCTGCCATCTAATACCCCGGTTCCGGCGTAAGAGAACTCACCCACTCCACCAGCTCCTGGCGACGCGTCGCCGGGAGCGCGGCTTCATGCACCCCGTCAACCGCTCCTTCAAGGGCATAGAGTATTTTTACCGTTAAGGCAGGGTTATTTTGCCGAAGTTTCAACCAGCACATCTGAGCTCCCAGCGATCGCAATGTCCCCTCATCCTTAATTCCTGCTTCATTTAGCAAGGTCTCCAGATGAAACGTCATATTCGGTAATTCCCGCAGGCGATGTTGTGCAAAGCGACTCTGTTTTTCCTTAACGGCTGCATCGAGTGAAAATTGTGATAGCGACACTAACTGCTGCTGGTTCTGCCACAGGGTATCGTTCACCTGGTAATAATTGAGTACAACCGGACGCCCGCGCTTGATAAATGTTAGCCAGACAGGAGAATTTTTTACACAGTACTGGGCGCTCTGCTCACAGGCGCGAAGATATAACTCACCGCTGGCAACCATGGCAAAGACCGTATCACCAACCGTCAGACTATAGCTGCCAAACAGTGAGCGGTAGTGAATTGTTCCCAGAGAAGCCAGATATTCTTGTGATTTATAGATTCTTGCATAAGACTTTTCTTTCATAAAAATCCTTTTAAATCATAACGTAAGCAAATAATTTGCAGTAGCAGATCCGTTAATGACGAAAATAGGCAACTTATGCGTATGGGGCAAGATGAATTTTATTTTTCCCCTGATGATGACTAAAAATTGCGAACCTGTTTCCGAAAATAAGGTTGATCTTTATTGATGGCGGGGTTACTGTATATCCATACAGTAACTCACAGGGCTGGATTGATTATGTACACTTCAGGTTATGCAAATCGTTCTTCGTCGTTCTCTTCCGCATCGAGCAGCATTGCGCGCGTTTCAGCAGAGAACGCTACCGCTGGGCTTATCAGTGAAGTGGTCTATCGCGAGGACCAGCCCATGATGACGCAGCTCCTGCTGCTTCCCCTGCTGCAACAGTTAGGGCAACAATCACGCTGGCAGCTGTGGCTGACGCCTCAGCAAAAATTAAGCCGTGAGTGGGTGCAGTCGGCCGGGCTTCCATTGACCAAAGTCATGCAAATCAGCCAGCTCTCTCCCTGCAATACGCTGGAATCGATGGTTCGTGCGCTGCGCACGGGTAACTACAGCGTCGTCATCGGCTGGTTGACAGAAGAATTAACCGAAGATGAACATGCCGAGCTGGTAAAAGCGGCAGATGAAGGTAATGCGATGGGATTTATCATGCGTCCTGTTCGCGCTCAGACACTTGCGGGGAGACAGCATTCCGGGCTAAAAATTCACTCGAATTTGTATCATTGAGTAAAATTAGGAATTATCCTGGAATTTTTTTTCATGTTTTAATTTGCCATTGAGCTGTAACGCGTTTTCCGGCTGAAGGCCTGTCTGAAGCGGTTTTCAGGAAATCCTCAGTACATTTATTCATCTATAAATGTTAAATAATGTGTACACAAGCCTTTTTTTTTCATATGCCTGACGGACTTCACACTTGTAAGTTTTCAACTACGTTGTAGACTTTACATCGCCAGGGGTGCTCGGCATAAGCCGCAGATATCGGTAGAGTAACTATTGAACTGGTCCCCGGGTGAAGGATTTAACCGTGTTATCTCTCTTCGGAGATATTCATGGCGAATTTTGGATGATAACGAGGCGCAAAAAATGAAAAAGACAGCTATCGCAATTGCAGTGGCACTGGCTGGTTTCGCTACCGTGGCGCAGGCCGCTCCGAAAGATAACACCTGGTACACTGGTGCTAAACTGGGCTGGTCTCAGTACCATGATATTGGTAACAACCAGATCAACAACTCCGGTCCTACCCACGAAAGCCAACTGGGTGCTGGTGCGTTCGGTGGTTATCAGGTTAACCCGTACGTTGGTTTCGAAATGGGTTACGACTGGTTAGGTCGTATGCCGTACAAAGGCGCCACCGATACTACCCACAATAATGGCGCTTTCAAAGCTCAGGGCGTTCAGCTGACCGCTAAACTGGGTTACCCAATCACTGACGATCTGGACGTTTATACCCGTCTGGGTGGTATGGTTTGGCGTGCAGACGCTAAAAACAACCAAGACTTCAAAGACCACGACACTGGTGTTTCCCCAGTATTCGCAGGTGGCGTAGAGTATGCAATTACTCCTGAAATCGCTACCCGTCTGGAATACCAGTGGACCAACAACATCGGTGACGCGAACACCGTTGGCGGTCGTCCGGATAACGGTCTGTTGAGCGTTGGTGTTTCCTACCGTTTCGGTCAGCAGGAAGAAGCAGCTCCAGTAGTTGTTGCTCCGGCTCCGGCTCCAGAAGTACAGACCAAACACTTCACTCTGAAGTCTGACGTTCTGTTCAACTTCAACAAAGCAACTCTGAAACCAGAAGGCCAGCAGGCTCTGGATCAGATGTACAGCCAGCTGAGCAACCTGGATCCGAAAGACGGTTCCGTAGTGGTTCTGGGCTTCACTGACCGCATCGGTTCTGACGCTTACAACCAGGGTCTGTCCGAGAAACGTGCTCAGTCCGTTGTTGATTACCTGATCTCTAAAGGTATTCCTTCTGACAAAATCTCTGCACGTGGCATGGGCGAATCCAACCCGGTTACTGGCAACACCTGTGACAACGTGAAAGCTCGCGCTGCACTGATCGACTGCCTGGCTCCGGATCGTCGTGTTGAGATCGAAGTTAAAGGTATCAAAGACGTTGTAACTCAGCCTCAGGCTTAAGTTATCGTCTTATAAAAAAACCCCGCTTTGCGGGGTTTTTTTTCACTTTTTATCAATCAAAGCACGCCTGTACACAACACATTTAGCCACTCTGTGGTTATTCTTTTCCCAGCAGCGCCTGTAAATCCTGCTTCAATGTCGACATTTTATTCGCGTACTTCTCTTTATGCTCTGCGTCTTCAATCAGTTGCACAATGGTTTCAGAAAGCGTTTTGCCGCGCCGCTGCGCAAGCCCCGCTAAGCGCTGCCAGACCATAAATTCCAGATCGATAGATTTCTTTCGCGTATGCTGATGCTCCGCGTTAAAGTGCCGCTTACGCCTCGCTCGTATGGTTTGTTTCATACGATTTAACAGCGCAGAGTTCATGTGTTCTTCAATCCAGGTATTGACCCGAACCGGTTCATTTTCGAGGGTTAGCAACAAATCAACGGCTTCTTCGGCAGCGCTGGCCTCTACGTAACGGGTGATTAATTCCCCCTCACGATGCTTCTTCACCAGATACTTCCATTTCCAGCCGCTTTCAAGGTTTTCAAGTTGTTGATATTTCATTGCGATCTCAATGTTACCGTGTAACTCTTATCAGAATATCAGCTTTTTCGGCATCTGAAGAAAAGAATATCCAGCCTGTGAACTGTCGCGCGTCATCGCATTCGTTTCACAGCGCTTTCCACGTGTGCAGTGATGATGGTTACGGTATAATCTCGTTTTTTACAACAGACTAAAAAACATCAACTTTGACCATTACGAAACTTGCATGGCGTGATCTGGTTCCTGACACCGATAGTTATCAGGAAGTATTTGCACAGCCGCACGTCACTGACGACACCGATACCTTACTTAGTGATACTCAGCCACGTTTACAATTTGCGCTGGAGCAGCTTCTTCAGCACTGGACGACGTCTTCGTTCATGCTGGTAAAAGCGCCGGAAGAGCTTGAGTACATCAACCTTATTGCAGAGGCCGCGCGGCCTCTGCACTCGGATGCCGGAAGTCTCACCGGAGGTCATTATGATATCTCCGGTCACACTATCCGCTATCGTACAGCTGAGACAGCAGAAGACAATTTTGCGACATTAACCCAGGTAGTCTGCGCTGACTGGGTTGAAGCCGAACAACTGTTTGGCTGTCTGCGTCAGTTCAACGGCGAAATTACCCTACAGCCAGGCCTTGTGCATCAGGCCAACGGTGGTGTGCTGGTTATTTCGTTGCGCACGCTACTGGCCCAACCGCTGCTGTGGATGCGCCTGAAAGCCATTGTCAGCCACGAGCGTTTTGACTGGGTAGCTTTTGATGAGTCTCGCCCGCTGCCTGTCTCCGTTCCACCTATGCCGCTTAAACTCAAAGTGGTATTAGTCGGTGAACGTGAATCACTGGCAGACTTCCAGGACATGGAGCCGGAGCTGGCTGAGCAGGCTATTTATAGCGAGTTTGAAGATAATCTGCAGATAGTGGATGCCGAAACCATGACGCAGTGGTGTCAGTGGGTAACACATACCGCTACGCGCAACAATTTGCCCTACCCGGCCCCTGATGCATGGCAAGTGCTGATCCGTGAAGCCGTTCGTTATACCGGCGAACAGGATACATTGCCGCTTAACCCACTGTGGATCACCCGGCAGTTCAAAGAAGTGGCCCCGTTATGCGAGAGCGAAACCTGCAACGCTGAGCAGTTCAGCCTGATGCTGACCCAGCGTGAATGGCGGGAAGGTTTCCTCGCCGAACGAATGCAGGATGAGATCCTGCAAGAACAGATCCTGATCGAGACGGAAGGCGAGCGTATTGGTCAAATCAACGCCCTGTCGGTGATTGAATTTCCTGGCCACCCCCGCGCGTTTGGTGAGCCTTCTCGTATCAGCTGTGTGGTTCATATTGGCGACGGCGAATTTACGGATATTGAGCGCAAAGCCGAGCTTGGCGGAAATATTCATGCGAAGGGTATGATGATTATGCAGGCGTTCCTGATGTCGGAACTCCAGCTTGAACAGCAAATCCCCTTCTCTGCCTCGCTGACCTTTGAGCAATCCTATAGCGAAGTGGACGGCGACAGCGCATCCATGGCAGAACTTTGCGCATTGATTAGCGCCCTCGCCGACGTTCCTGTTAATCAAAGCATCGCCATTACCGGTTCTGTCGATCAGTTTGGTCGGGCACAACCTGTTGGTGGTCTGAACGAGAAAATTGAAGGCTTCTTCGCCATCTGTCAGCAGCGTGAGCTGACAGGCACACAGGGCGTTATCATTCCTTCAGCGAATGTCAGACACCTGAGCCTGCATCCCGCACTGCTACAGGCCGTAGAAGAAGAAAAATTCACTATCTGGGCGGTGGACGACGTGACCGATGCGCTGCCACTGTTATTAAATCTGGTGTGGGATGGTGAAGGCCAGACAACGCTGATGCAAACTATCCAGGAGCGTATTGCTACGGCAACGCAGCAGGAAGGTCGTCACCGTTTTCCCTGGCCGCTACGTTGGCTGAACTGGATTATTCCGAACTGATCGGACTTGTTCAGCGTACACGTGTTAGCTATCCTGCGTGCTTCAATAAAATAAGGCTTACAGAGAACATGGTAGATAAACGCGAATCCTATACAAAAGAAGACCTTCTTGCCTCTGGTCGCGGTGAGCTGTTTGGCGCAAAAGGGCCACAACTGCCTGCACCAAGCATGCTGATGATGGACCGTGTCATCAAGATGACCGAAACCGGCGGCAACTTTGACAAAGGTTATGTTGAAGCTGAACTGGATATCAACCCGGACCTGTGGTTCTTCGGATGCCACTTTATCGGCGATCCGGTGATGCCGGGCTGCCTGGGTCTGGATGCCATGTGGCAGCTGGTTGGATTCTATCTCGGCTGGCTGGGCGGCGAAGGTAAAGGCCGCGCGCTGGGCGTAGGCGAAGTTAAATTCACCGGCCAGGTTCTGCCGACTGCGAAGAAAGTGACTTACCGCATTCACTTCAAACGCATCGTTAATCGTCGCCTGATCATGGGCCTGGCTGATGGTGAAGTGCTGGTTGATGGTCGTCTGATCTATACCGCAAACGATCTGAAAGTGGGTCTGTTCCAGGACACTTCCGCGTTCTAATCCCGGTCTGCGTAGCAGCCAGACATTAACGTTTATTCGTCTTGTCTGGTGGGCAAAAAGGCGAAACCTCCGCTCTGCGGAGGTTTCTTTTATCTAAAGAGACAGAATCAGGCCATTAAAACCCTATCCCCCATGGCTTCTCGCCAGCCTCCCAGCCAGTATGACCTCTGATTCAGCGTCTGATAGGGACACATTTCTTTTGATCGTCCGGCAATGCCGGCCTGATATCCACGTTGATGTGCCCGTTCCAGGCGATCTCGTTTTTGTCTCTTCATGCCTCGTTTCCCTCATCTTTTGGGTCTGGTGGAAAAGAAAACAGTGATTACTAAGTGTGCAATCACACTAAAACGAATACCCCTAAACATCAGGCTCGTCAATGCGCAAAATTCACGCCAGTGTCATATTTGTGAGCTACCCGCAAAATCATTTGTACAAAAATAGTCTGTCAGAACAGCTATCTCCACGGCTAAAAAAATAAAAAAAACCGCCCCGGGCAATGAACCAGGGGCGGCATAATTTACAATTATTTAAGCTTAAGGGATGCGTTTCAGCTCTTGAGCCATTGCCGTCGCTTCCTGGCTCCAGGCGTTGGCCAGAACCTTCACCATCTCATCGTAGCCGTCTTTAGTCTGTACAGCTTCGATGTGGAATGGACGCTTGATCAACTGCCCCTGGTGATTCAGCAGCCATTCACCGCTCACGATGACCTTACCATCGTACCGACCGTGGAAGCCGGTCACGGTGACGTTCAACGTGTCCTGAGTGCTTCCCAGCGGCTGCGAAGCGACAACCCAGCCAGGCAACTGCATACTGAGGTTCGTAACCAGGGTATTGCGCAATTGCTGATCTAAGGGGCTGGCCCAGAGATTATTATTCGCTATCACATATTGCACATCGCTGGTCTGGTAAACCACCCCATTACCCGCCAGATAGTCCGGGACCGCAATCTGTTCAACCCACAGCAGACGGTTACCCTGGTTAGCTGAGCTCTGTACGCCCCCTTGCGCGATAGGAAGCTGGTAATAGCTTTTATTTTCTCCGCTGGAGCTGCATGACGTCAGCCAGACCGCCATCATCGCCACTAGCCACTTTTTCATTGTTTCGCCCTCTTCGGCTCTGGATCTTTTTTGTCCTTCGCTTCAAATACCAGCGCATTGCTCTTATCGTTCAACGTTTTCAGTACCGGTTGAAGTTCTCGCAGCACCTGATCAAGACGCTGCATATCCGCCACCATCTTGTTGTAGGCGGCGGAACCCGGCTGGAAGCCCTGCATACTACGGTTCAGTTCACGCAGCGTATTCTGCATATCCGCCGGAAGATCCTGCATCGACTGACTGGACGTGATCTTATTCATGTTGTCCAGCGTGGTTTGCAGATGCTTCATCGTGCGCTGGCTTTCCGACAACGTATTGGTCGCCTGCTCAATCATCGGGTTCAACGGCAGATTGTTAATCTTATCCAGCGCTTCCATCAGTCGCTGCTGGATCTGCGCCAGACCACCGCTCACGGTCGGAATAATTTGATAACCGTTAAATTCGCGCACACCGGTAATCGGCGGTTCTTTCGGGTAGAAATCGAGATCGACATACAGTGCGCCAGTCACCAGGTTCCCGGTTTTCAGCGATGCCCGTAAGCCGCGTTTAAGCAATTCTGCCAGATGAGCGCCAACATCAGTATCTTCTCCCAGCTGTGCCTTCAGACGTTCTGGTTCGATACGTACCAGCACCGGAATGCGGTAATCATTGTTGAAGACCTGACGCATATTCGGTGAGAAGAAAGGTACTTTACTTACCGTACCCAAACGGATGCCACGGAATTCCAGTGGCGCGCCGGGCTGCAGGCCACGAATTGAATCTTTAAAGAACATCAGGTAATCAATATGATCGGTATACAGTGAATCCTGAATACTTTTTTGGTCGTCATAAAGATTAAACGCAGACTGTTGTGCGACCGGTTCGCCTTGTTCCAGCCCTTCTGGCACATCAAAACTTACGCCACCGCCAAACAGCGTGGAGAGAGATCCCATTTCCACGCGCATACCTGCCGAAGTAAGATCCACGGCGATCCCACTGTCCTTCCAGAAACGCACATTGCTGGTCACCAGACGATCGTTAGGCGCATTGATAAATAGCTGATAGCTAATCGTACGCTTTTGCGCATCAAATGTGCTGGTTTCAACCGAACCTACACGATAACCACGGAACAGTACCGGGTCGCCCGGGCTCAACTGACCGGCTTTTTTGCTGTCCAGAATCACACGGATCCCTTTCGCATCTGGCGGTGCCAGCGGCGGTGAATCCAGCAGTTGGTAATTTTCCAGCTTGCTGCCTTTATTGCCAGGCTGCAGTTCAATATAAGCCCCGGACAATAGCGTGCCGAGCCCACTGATACCTTCACGTCCAACCTGCGGCTTCACCACCCAAAAGACAGAATCTTTATGCAGCAGCTTTTCCATTCCGGAGTTAAGACGAGCTTTAATTTCCACATGGGTCAAATCATCAGTCAGGGTTGCGCTCTCGACGATACCGACATCCACGCTGCGGCTCTTAATCGTCGTTTTACCCCCTTCAATACCTTCGGCATTGGTAGTAATCAGCGTGACTTGTGGCCCCTGATGACTGTAGTGATAAAACAGGACCCACGCGCCAATGAGGGCAGTGACTATAGGGAATATCCACACGGGCGACCAGTTTTTTACCTTTTGCACTTTGGCTTCCCCACTTTTAGATTCCATGCTGTCAGGACTCCTCATGATCTGGTTCACGGTCCCACGACAGACGGGGATCAAATGTCATCGCAGAAAACATTGTCATAATGACGACTAAAGCAAACATCAAAGCACCCATTGCAGGATAAATGTTCATTAACCCTCCCATGCGCACCAGCGCAGAGAGTACGGCAATTACAAAAACGTCGATCATTGACCAGCGACCGACAAATTCTACAACCTCGTAAATTAAATGCATTCGTTCACTATCGCGTTTGCCGTGCCCTTTGGCATCCCAACACAGCCAGGCAATGGCGATCATTTTCAACGTCGGCACCATAATACTGGCGATAAAGATAATCGCAGCCACCGGGTAAGAGCCTTCGCTCCAGATTAAAACCACGCCCTCGAGTATCGTCGAAGGCAGCTTTGACCCGAGCAGATCGGTGATCATGATCGGCAGAATATTGGCAGGAAGATAAAGCATGATCGACGTAAACAGTAATGCCAATGTCCATTGCAGACTGTTTTTACGCCGCACATAACCTTTCGTCTGACAGCGTGGGCATACCAGCTCGTCTGCAGGAAGAATAGCGGTGCAGCAGGAACAGGAACGCAACCCTTGTCGGATGCCGGGCACACCAGGCTTTAATTCCTGCTTAATGGCTGGCATAGGGGCAATATCATCCCACAACCAACGGCGATCCACACACTGGAAAGCCCGCAACTGGAGCATACAAAACATGCACCACGGGATGAAGCTGCTGCCCACGCCGATATCACCGTAGGCCATCAGCTTAACAAAGCTCACCAGCACGCCCGCGAGGAAAATTTCTGCCATTCCCCAGCTTTTTAACTGAAACAAAATACGCGCCAGCCATGTTTTAAGCCGCTCAGGCATATGAACCCGATTCACCAACAGCAAAATGGTCAACAAGCAAAAAGCGGGAACCAACTGAACGAATAAGATAAAGAAGGTACCGAGGCTGGCGTAATCTTCCGAAAAGAGAACGCTGGGGATTTGCAGCAGCGTCACTTCGCTGCTCACCCCCGCAACATTCATATTCACAAAGGGAAAGAGGTTTGACAAAAGCAGCATAAATAATGCTGCTAACACATAGGCGGTAGGACGCTGCCGTGGCGCGTCCCACTCAACCGTTAACGTAGTGCCACATCGTGGACATGCCGCTTTCTGACCATGCTCAAGGCGAGGTAACGCCACCAGCATGTCACACTGCGAGCACAGAATATGCTTCGCGGCATGGTGATGTTCGCACATATGTGCTCCTTTAAATTATGCGCCGTTCTTCAAAGACTCAAGATACTCCCAGCGCTCAAAGGCTTGCTCAAGTTCTTGTTCAGCTTCGTTCAGATTAGCTAATACCTGTTGCGTTTGCTCATGCGGCTGACTGAAAAAAGCGGCGTCAGCTACCTGAGCTTGTAATGCTTCCAGTTTAGCTTCCAGTTCTTCAAGCAGCGCGGGGAGCAGCTCCAGTTCGCGCTGCAGTTTATAGCTTAGTTTGCTCGTGCTGCGTTTGACAATTTCTGCTTTAGGAGCAACGGTTTCCTCTGTTTTTTTCGCAACTGGCTGTTTAAACGCCACATACTGCGATTGCTGGCTGCGGGCATCATGATAACCGCCGACATAACGACCAATTTTACCGCCGCCTTCGAAGATCCAGCATTCGGTTACAGTATTATCCACAAACTGACGGTCGTGGCTCACCAGCAGCACGGTGCCCTGGTAGCTATCAATCAGCTCTTCAAGCAGTTCCAGCGTTTCGACGTCCAGATCGTTCGTTGGTTCATCGAGAATCAAAAGATTACTGGGTTTGAGAAAAAGACGCGCCAGCAGTAGGCGATTGCGTTCCCCACCAGAGAGCGCACGTACTGGCGTCATCGCCCGTTTCGGATGGAACAGGAAATCCTGGAGATAGCCCAGCACATGGCGAGGTTTACCGTTAACCAGCACCTCTTGCTTACCCTCAGCAAGGTTGTCCATCACGGTTTTATCCGGATCCAGTTCGGCGCGGTGCTGATCGAAATACGCCACTTCCAGCTTCGTGCCGACGTGAATGCGTCCGCTGTCAGCCTGAAGCTGACCTAACATCAGCTTCAGCAGCGTTGTTTTACCGCAGCCGTTAGGTCCAATTAGCGCAATCTTGTCGCTACGTTGCACCTGCGCGGAGAAATCTTTTACCAGTTGCTTTCCATCAACCTGGTAATCAACATTCTCCATTTCGAAGACAATCTTGCCAGAGCGGCTCGCCTCTTCGACCTGCATCTTCGCCGTGCCCATCACTTCGCGACGTTCGCCACGCTCGCGACGCATGGCTTTCAGCGCCCGCACGCGGCCTTCATTACGGGTACGACGCGCTTTGATGCCCTGACGGATCCACACTTCTTCCTGCGCCAGCTTGCGATCAAATTCCGCGTTTTGGAGATCTTCCACCCGCAGCGCTTCTTCTTTATCCAGCAGATACTGATCGTAGTTCCCCGGATAGGTCACCAGCTTGCCGCGGTCGAGATCGACAATACGCGTCGCCATATTGCGAATAAATGAACGGTCGTGGGAAATGAAAATAATTGTCCCATTGAAGGATTTCAGGAACCCTTCCAGCCAGTCGATAGTTTCAATATCCAGGTGGTTAGTTGGTTCATCCAGCAGCAGTACGCGCGGGTTGCTCACTAACGCGCGGCCCAGCGCCGCCTTACGCAGCCAGCCGCCCGAAAGCGAAGAAAGCGCGGCGTTAGGATCCAGTCCCAGTTGTGCCAGCACTTCATTAATGCGGCTTTCGAGCTGCCACAGATTATGGTGATCGAGCATTTCCTGAACCCGCGCCATTTCATTCAGGTTTCTGTCGCTGGGATCGGTCATCACCAGGCGCGAAATATCGTGATAACGCTTCAGATATTCAGCCTGTTCCTCAATACCTTCGGCAACGAAGTCATAGACGCTGCCCTCAACATTACGCGGCGGATCCTGCTGCAGACGCGCCACAACCAGGTCCTGCTCATAAATAATACGCCCGTCGTCAAGACCCTGTTCACGGTTGAGGATCTTCATCAGCGTCGACTTACCTGCGCCATTACGGCCAACCAGACAGACGCGTTCGTTATCTTCGATATGCAGTTCTGCATTATCAAGAAGCGGCGCATCGCTGAACGACAGCCATGCACCATGCATACTGATCAATGACATTTATTTATCCTTTCAGGCTGCGGTAATCAGCCAGCAATTGTGGATCTGGCGGTTACGGGCAAAATCCTGGGAAAGCGTTTTTTGGGTGATTTCTTGTGCTTTTAATCCCAGTTCAGCCAGACCGTCGAGATCCATACGGAACCCACGCTTGTTGTTGGAGAACATGATCGTACCGTCTTTACGCAGCAGACGTTTCAGATCTTTCATCAGCGCCAGATGATCGCGCTGTACATCAAACGAGTCTTCCATACGTTTTGAGTTAGAGAACGTCGGCGGATCGATGAAAATCAGATCAAACTGTTCATTGGCATCGCGCAGCCAGCCCAGGCAATCGGCCTGAATTAAACGGTGAGCGCGACCACTCAGGCCGTTCAGCCGCAGGTTACGCTCAGCCCACTCCAGGTAGGTACGCGACATATCAACCGTCGTGGTGCTACGCGCACCGCCCAGCCCGGCATGAACGCTGGCACTGCCGGTGTAGGAGAACAGGTTAAGGAAATCCTTACCTTTACTCATCTGGCCCAGCATGCGGCGCGCAATACGGTGATCGAGGAACAAACCGGTATCAAGATAGTCTGTCAGGTTGACCCACAGGCGCGCGTTGTACTCGCTTACCTCAATGAATTCACCCTTTTCATTCATCTTCTGATACTGGTTCTTCCCTTTCTGCCGCTCACGGGTTTTCAGCACCAGTTTATTTGGCGCGATTTCCAGGACCGACAACGTTGCGGCAATGATATCGAACAGACGTTGACGTGCTTTTTGCGCATCGACCGTCTTCGGCGGAGCGTATTCCTGAACCACGACCCACTCACCGTAACGGTCCACTGCAACGTTGTATTCCGGCAGGTCAGCATCATACAGGCGATAGCATTCAATTCCTTCCTGACGCGCCCATTTTTCCAGCTTCTTGATATTCTTGCGCAGGCGGTTGGCATAATCTTCCGCGACAGTGGCTGGCTTGCTGTCCGCAGTGGTCTCTGCAACGTGATAGTTTTTCTGTACGCAATCCAGCGGACCGTTTTTCGCTTTGAACTGCTTATCAGCACGCAATTGCAGGCTGCTGAGCAAATCCGGAGAGGCGCTGAACAGCGACAAATTCCAGCCGCCAAACTGGTTTTTCATCGTACGGCCCAGCAAGCTATGCAGGGCAATCAGCGCCGGTTCGCTATCCAGACGTTCGCCGTAGGGCGGGTTACTGATCACCGTACCATACGGTCCCTTCGGCAGTGGATTAGTCAGTTTGGCGACATCTTTAACGTCAAATGTCATTAGATCGGCAATACCTGCGCGACGGGCGTTACTACGCGCTTTTTCAATCACGCGCGCATCGTTGTCGGAGCCATAGAAGTGCGAAGTATAGTCAGCAAGCCCCTTACGCGCACGCACCTGAGCTTCGGCTTTAACCTCTTGCCAGACGGCTTCATCGTGCTGTGCCCAACCGCTAAAGCCCCAGTACCCGCGATGCAGGCCCGGCGCGCGATCGGTTGCCCACATCGCCGCTTCAATCAGCAGCGTGCCGGAGCCGCACATCGGATCGAGTAACGGTGTGCCCGGCTGCCAGCCAGAACGCATAACAATAGCGGCGGCCAGCGTCTCTTTAATCGGCGCCTGACCCGCGCGATCGCGATAACCGCGCTGATGCAAACCGTCACCGCTCAGATCGAGCGCAATGCTGGCGGTATCTTTGTTCAACCAGACATTGATTCGCAGATCCGGAGATTCACGATCCACATTCGGGCGCGGCAGATTTTTGCGGGTAAAGGCATCGACAATCGCATCCTTGACCTTCAACGCACCGTACTGGCTGTTACGAATGGTCTCGTTCAGGCCGCTAAAATGGACGGCAAACGTAGCACCAGGATTAAATATCTCTGTCCAGTCGATTGCCTGAACGCCGAGGTACAGATCAAGATCGCTGTAGACCTTGCACTCTCCCATCGGCAGGATAATGCGCGAGGCCAGGCGGCTCCACATCAGGCTCTGGTAAACAAGCCGCGTGTCGCCCTTAAAATGGACCCCACCCTGAACGACCTGACACTCCAGCGCGCCGAGGTTTTCCAGTTCAGTTTTTAACAGCTCTTCCAGCCCGCGGGCCGTACTGGCAAACAGAGAATTCATAATGTCACTTTTACTCCTAGAAAATTGCTGCGCATTATAGCTAATATGGGCTGTATGTCATAAAGTTGAAGGCTTATTTTCGTTCAAGGGGCTGTGCAGTGGTAACGTTGACCCGACTTTTTATTCATCCGGTTAAATCAATGCGTGGAATTGGACTCACGCACGCCCTGGCAGACGTGAGCGGTCTCGCCCTGGATCGTATATTTATGATTACCGAACCCGACGGGACGTTCATTACCGCCCGACAGTTCCCGCAAATGGTCCGCTTTACCCCTTCCCCTTTCCACGATGGACTTCATCTCACGGCTCCAGACGGCAGCAGCGCGCTCGTGCGATTCGCAGACTTCGCCACCCAGGATGCGCCGACTGAAGTGTGGGGAAACCATTTTACCGCGCGTATTGCGCCAGCGGCTATCAACCTGTGGCTGAGCGGCTTTTTCTCCCGTGACGTGCAGTTGCGCTGGGTGGGTCCGCAACTGACACGCCGGGTGAAGCGCCACGCTGATGTTCCTTTGTCCTTCGCCGATGGTTATCCCTACCTGCTGGCCAACGAAGCATCTCTGCGCGATGTGCAACAGCGCTGTCCGGCAAGCGTCAAAATGGAACAGTTTCGCCCCAACCTGGTGGTTTCGGGGGCTGACGCCTGGGCAGAAGACACCTGGAAAGTGATTCGCATTGGCGACGTCATTTTTGATGTGGCAAAACCCTGTAGCCGCTGCATTTTCACTACCGTTAGTCCAGAAAAAGGCCAGAAACATCCGTCTGGCGAGCCGCTCGCCACGCTGCAAACCTTCCGGACAGCGGTGGATAACGGCGACGTCGATTTCGGCCAGAATCTTATCGCACGCAACAGCGGCGTTATTCGCGTCGGCGATGAGGTAGAAATTTTGGCAACCGGTCCCGCCAGAGCTTACGGTGCGGCGGAGCCAGATGATACCGCACTGGAACAACAGCCCGATGCCACGGTACTTATTGACTGGCAGGGGCAGACCTTTCGCGGAAATAATCAGCAGGTATTGCTTGAACAGCTGGAAAATCAGGGTATCCGGGTGCCCTATTCATGCCGGGCAGGAATTTGCGGATGCTGTCGAATTCGACTGTTGGAAGGCGAAGTTAGTCCGCTGAAAAAATCAGCGATTGGGGATGACGGGACGATTCTGTGCTGCAGTTGCGTTCCCAAAACGACAATCAGGCTGGAGAGTTAAACCGCCTGTTCAAGGCTGAAACTGTCGACAATAACCTGCGGTTTCAGTCTGTCATTCATTATTTTAATCGCGTCGCCAAGTTGCATTGTGCGCCCGGCAATAACCACACCAGGTTGCGCAAGCAGACAAAGCGCGGCATTTTCACCCGGTTCAACCACTAACAGGTTTACCTGTTCATCCGTATCGCTTAAATCCACACAAGCAGCATCCCCCACGACTGGCGACCAGTTAATACCGTGTGCGACAAAGTGCCAGCTTTTTGGCATTTGCGGTTTAAGGTAACGAATCGCCACCAGCGCATTAAGCACCAGTTCCGCCTTTTGCTCTTTGGCTAAATCCAGGTAGCGACATTTTTCTTCAAAGGAAAAATAAAGCGCGGCGTCATCAACACAAAAACCCGACGGAGAAAATGCATCCGGAGTGAGCATTTTACGAGCAAAACGCGAACGGAATAACATGCCATTGGCTAAATCGAGCATCATACGATCGTGCTCTTCATCATAATACCAGCGCCAGTTATCGTCGGGTTTAATTCGCATCAGTTTCTCTCCTTTCCTTAATCATCACCATTACGACAGTATCCTTTTGCCGCTTCGTTTATTGCCTTAATAATAAAAGCTCAGAATGTTTAAATAAGCAACAGTAAAGGAATATAAAACAACCAGGGCCAGAAATAAAGCCCTGGATTGTGATTAAGGTAGCATTCAGATATTGGTGACGATTTCTTTAATCAACGGTGGGCCTTTAAAAATAAAGCCCGAATAAATCTGTACCAGAGAAGCACCGGCAGCTATTTTCTCACGCGCGGCGATTACTGAGTCGATACCACCAACCCCAATAATCGGCAGCTGACCTTTTAATTCCTGAGACAACTGGCGAATAATTTCTGTACTTTTTAATTGTAACGGTCGACCGCTCAGGCCACCCATTTGATCGCAATTTTTCATTCCCTGAACGAGAGAACGATCGAGAGTGGTGTTAGTCGCAATTACGCCATCAATATTATGACGAACTAAACTGTCAGCAACCTGGATCAGTTCTTCCACAGAAAGATCCGGTGCGATCTTAACCGCCACTGGAACATATTTATGGTGGATCGCATGCAGATCATTTTGCTTATTTTTAATTGCCGTCAGAAGATCATCCAGCGCCTCACCATATTGCAGCGTACGTAATCCCGGCGTATTCGGTGAAGAGATATTAATCGCGATATAACCAGCATAAGCATAGACTTTTTCCATACAAATCAGATAGTCATCTTTGCCGTTCTCTACCGGAGTATCTTTATTCTTACCAATATTAATCCCCAGAATACCGTCAAAATGCGATTTTTTGACGTTCTCAACCAGGTTATCAACCCCCAGGTTATTAAACCCCATGCGGTTGATCAAACCTTCTGCATCGACCAGACGAAACAGACGTGGTTTATCATTACCCGGCTGAGGACGCGGCGTCACGGTACCAATCTCAATGGAACCAAATCCCATCGCGCCGAGCGCATCAATGCACTCCCCGTCTTTATCCAGTCCGGCAGAAAGCCCGAGTGGATTTTTAAACGTCAGCCCCATACAGGTAACCGGTTTTGCGGGTACTTTCTGGCGGACAAGCGCTTCGAGCGGCGTGCCGGTAATGCGACGTAATTGCTGGAATGTCAATTCATGAGCGCGCTCTGGATCGAGCTGGAAAAGGGCTTTACGAACGAAGGGGTAGTACATGAACTCTCCTGGATTCCCGGTGTGCAAACCGGGGGCGTATTATGTGCGATCGCGAGCAAAAAGGGAATTGACCTGCGGCAATAAATAGCAATCGTTTTCCTGCTTCCTCCTTTTTATTCATTTTTCAACTTTTCTATCCCGTATAAATCATTTCGATAAACAAAGTCTCTCTGCCAGACTGCACAAATTGTTATCAATGTTAATAAAAAGCAAACAATTGGTTATAAGGGGAGAATAACATTATGCGCGTCATTACTCTGGCGGGAAGCCCACGCTTTCCCTCTCGCTCCAGCGCGTTGCTGGAATATGCCCGAGAAAAATTGAACGGCCAGGATGTCGAAGTCTTTCACTGGAACCTGCACAACTTTGCCCCGGAAGACCTGATCTATGCCCGTTTTGACAGTCCGGCGCTGAAGACATTTATCGAACAACTACAGGATGCAGACGGGCTGATTGTCGCAACGCCGGTCTACAAAGCCGCTTACTCTGGCGCACTGAAAACGCTGCTCGATCTGCTCCCCGAGCGGGCGCTGGAAGGAAAAGTGGTTTTGCCGCTGGCGACTGGCGGCAGCGTGGCGCATTTACTGGCCGTCGATTACGCGCTGAAACCGGTGCTGAGCGCGTTAAAGGCTCAGGAGATCCTGCACGGCGTGTTTGCCGATGATTCACAGGTCATCGATTATCAGCATAAACCGCAGTTTACGCCCAACCTGCAGCTGCGCCTGGACAGTGCGCTCGACACCTTCTGGCTGGCGTTGCATCGTCGCGATCTCCAACTCCCGCAACTGAACGCCCTGCGAGGTGCCGCCCATGCTTAATCTGCTCAAGCGTCACACCTCATGGCTGGCATTTACCGGGCTGCTGTCCCTGTCATCCTTGGCGCATGCCGCAGAATCGGCTCCGGATGCCCTGCGCATTGGCTACCAGAAAGGAAGCGTCAGCATGGTGCTGGCAAAAAGTCATCAGCTACTGGAGAAACGTTACCCACAGACCAAAATCTCGTGGATTGAGTTCCCGGCTGGACCGCAAATGCTGGAAGCACTCAATATCGGCAGTATCGATCTCGGCAGTACCGGTGACATTCCGCCAATTTTCGCCCAGGCCGCCGGAGCCGATCTGGTTTATGTGGGCGTCGAACCACCCAAACCTAAAGCCGAAGTGATTCTGGTGCCGAAAAATAGCCCGATCCAGAGCGTTGCGCAGCTCAAAGGGCATAAAGTCGCCTTCCAGAAAGGTTCCAGCGCCCACAATTTACTGCTCCGGGCGCTGCAACAGGCAGGGTTGAAATTTACCGATATTCAACCGACTTATCTGACCCCCGCCGATGCGCGAGCGGCCTTCCAGCAAGGAAACGTCGATGCGTGGGCTATCTGGGATCCTTACTATTCGGCCGCATTACTGCAAGGTGATGTGCGCGTGCTGAAAGACGGCTCAGACCTCAAGCAGACCGGTTCGTTTTATCTCGCTGCACGTCCTTATGCCGAAAAAAATAGCGCTTTTGTTCTTGGCGTACTGGATACCTTTAGCCAGGCGGATGCGTTAACTCTCAGCCAACGCCAGCAAAGTATTACTCTGCTGGCTAAAACCATGGGTCTGCCCGAGCCGGTAATTGCGTCTTATCTGGATCACCGTCCGCCAACCACCATTACGCCCGTCAGCGCCTCGGTTGCCGCCCTACAACAACAAACCGCGGATCTGTTTTATGACAACCGTCTGGTGCCGAAAAAAATCGATATTCGCCAGCGTATCTGGCAACCCACTCAGCAGGCAGGAGAAAAATTATGAGTCTGAACATGTTCTGGTTTTTACCCACCCACGGTGACGGTCATTATCTGGGGACGGAAGAAGGTTCGCGCCCGGTCGATCACGGTTATTTGCAACAAATTGCGCAAACAGCCGATCGTCTGGGATTTACCGGCGTTCTGATCCCAACCGGTCGCTCCTGTGAAGATGCCTGGCTGGTCGCCGCGTCGATGATCCCGGTCACCCAGCGATTAAAGTTTCTGGTCGCGCTTCGTCCAAGCGTAACCTCGCCGACGGTCGCCGCCCGCCAGGCCGCGACGCTCGACAGACTCTCTAACGGCCGGGCGTTATTCAACCTGGTAACCGGCAGCGATCCACAAGAGCTGGCGGGTGACGGCGTGTTCCTTGATCACACCGAGCGCTATGAAGCCTCTGCTGAATTCACTCAGGTTTGGCGGCGTTTGCTGCAAGGTGAAACCGTGGATTTCAACGGCAAACACATTCATGTCCGCGGCGCGAAACTGTTTTTCCCTCCTGTACAACAACCCCGGCCACCGCTTTATTTCGGCGGTTCGTCTGATGTTGCACAAGATCTTGCTGCCGAGCAGGTTGATCTCTATCTGACCTGGGGCGAGCCGCCTGAACAGGTGAAAGAGAAGATTGAACAGGTGCGGGCCAAAGCGGCGGCGCTCGGGCGCAAGATCCGCTTTGGTATTCGTCTGCATGTGATCGTCCGGGAGACAACGCAAGAGGCGTGGCAGGCAGCGGATCGTCTGATAGCCCATCTGGATGACGACACCATTGCCAAAGCCCAGGCCGCCTTCTCAAGAACGGATTCGGTTGGTCAGCAGCGAATGGCTGCACTGCACAACGGTAAACGCGACAAACTGGAAATCAGCCCAAACCTGTGGGCAGGAGTAGGACTGGTGCGCGGTGGCGCGGGTACCGCGCTGGTCGGAGATGGTCCGACGGTCGCGGCGCGTATCAACGAGTATGCCGCACTGGGAATCGACAGTTTTGTGTTGTCCGGGTATCCACATCTGGAAGAAGCATACAAGGTTGGCGAGCTGCTGTTCCCACATCTGGATGTCGCTATACCAGAAATTCCGCAGCCGCAGCGCCAGCATCAACAAGGCGAAGCGGTGGCAAACGAATTTATCCCACGCAAAATCGCGCAAAGCTAAGGAGCCTGCTGATGGCAACGCCGAAAAACAGGTGGTTACTGCGCCTCGCGCCCTGGTTTTTACCGGTTGGGTTGGTCGCGCTCTGGCAGCTCGCATCATCAATGGGCTGGTTGTCCACCCGCATCCTGCCCTCTCCGGAGGGCGTTGTCGAAGCCTTCTGGACGCTTTCCGCCAGCGGCGAGCTTTGGCAGCATCTGGCGATCAGCTCCTGGCGCGCGCTGGTAGGCTTCTCCATCGGCGGATCGATTGGCCTGACGCTGGGACTGATTAGCGGTCTTTCGCGGTGGGGAGAACGCCTGCTGGATACTTCGGTGCAGATGCTGCGTAACGTGCCGCATCTGGCGCTGATCCCACTGGTGATTTTGTGGTTCGGCATTGATGAATCCGCCAAGATCTTTCTCGTCGCGCTGGGCACGCTTTTTCCGATTTACATCAACACCTGGCATGGGATCCGCAATATCGATCGCGGTCTGGTAGAGATGGCTCGCAGCTATGGGTTGTCTGGTTTTTCACTATTTATTCATGTGATCCTCCCCGGCGCCCTGCCCTCGATTATGGTTGGCGTGCGTTTTGCTCTCGGGCTGATGTGGTTAACGCTTATTGTCGCGGAAACCATTTCAGCCAATGCCGGCATTGGTTACCTGGCAATGAACGCCCGCGAATTTCTGCAAACCGATGTGGTCGTGGTGGCCATTATTCTCTACGCCCTGCTCGGCAAACTTGCCGACGTCAGCGCCCAATGGCTGGAGCGGATCTGGCTGCGCTGGAACCCGGCTTACCATGTGAAGGAGGCTACCGTATGAATACCGCTCGCCTAAACCAAGGCACGCCGCTTTTACTGAGTGCCGTGACGAAACAATACGCCGCCAATACGGTGCTCAATCAGTTAGATTTACACATTCAGGCCGGACAGTTTGTTGCCGTGGTTGGCCGCAGCGGAGGAGGAAAAAGCACGCTACTGCGTCTGCTGGCTGGGCTGGAGTCTCCCACCTCAGGTGCATTACTTGCCGGAACCACCCCGCTGGCAGAAATTCAGGAGGATACGCGAATGATGTTTCAGGATGCGCGTCTGCTGCCCTGGAAGACGGTTATCGATAATGTGGGTCTGGGTCTGAAAGGTCACTGGCGCGATGCGGCCCGGGACGCGCTGGCCGCAGTTGGGCTGGAGAATCGTGCTCAGGAATGGCCTGCCGCCCTGTCCGGTGGACAAAAACAGCGCGTGGCCCTGGCGCGGGCATTAATTCATCGTCCCGGTCTGCTGCTGCTGGATGAACCCCTCGGTGCGCTGGATGCCTTAACCCGCCTTGAAATGCAGGAGCTGATTGTCTCTTTATGGCAAGAGCACGGCTTTACCGTACTGCTGGTCACCCATGACGTCAGTGAAGCGGTGGCAATGGCCGATCGCGTGTTGCTTATTGAAGATGGAAAAATCGGACTGGATTTAACAGTGGATATTGCGCGACCACGCCGGATTGGTTCGGTGCGTCTGGCAGAGCTGGAAGCAGAAGTGTTGAACCGGGTAATGCAGCGTAGCGAAACGGAACAGCCGATCCGCCGGCATGGATAAGCATTCAGAAAAATCAGGCCCAGTAAGCGCAAGCGCCACCGGGCCTTTTGCCGGATAGCGGCGTTACCGCCTATTCCGGCTTACAAAACGACAGGTCAACGTTTCAGGCTAACGCTTTGGTTACCTTCTCGAACAGATCGCCGGAGAGATTCTCCAGACCTTTCAGCTGTTCCAGCGCCGCGCGCATCTGCGTCTGACGTTTTGCATCATACCGTTTTAAGCGAATCAGCGGCTCAATCAGACGTGACGCCACCTGCGGGTTACGGCTATTGAGTTCAGTCAGCATGTCGACCAGGAACTGATAGCCGCTGCCATCTTCCGCATGGAATGCCGCCGGGTTGCTGCCCGCAAAGGCGCCAATCAGAGATCGGATTCGGTTCGGGTTACTCATACTGAAGGAACGGTGCTTCAGTAAGCCACGTACCGTTTCCAGCACGTTTCTCGCCGGGCTGGTGGATTGCAGGATAAACCATTTGTCCATCACCAGACCGTCATGATGCCACTTATCGTCATACTCCTGCATTAGCGTGTCGCGGCAAGGCAGTTGCGCCGCGACTGCCGCGGACAGCGCCGCCAGCGCATCGGTCATATTGTTTGCTTCACGGTACTGCTTGCTGACCAGCGTGTCGGCCAGATGGGTTTCGCCAAAGGCCAGGAAACGCAGGCAGGCATTACGTAGCGTACGCTTGCCAATATCGGCATGCTCAACGCGGTACTCATCAAGATGATTAGCGTTATAGATGGCGAGGAATTCATCAGCCAGTTCGGCCGCCAGCGTGCGAGTTAACGCTTCACGTACTTCCGTTATCGCCACCGGATCGATGATGTCGAACAGTTCAGCAATTTCATTCACCGAAGGCAGCGTCAGAATCTCTGCCGCCAGTGCCGGATCGATTTTTTCATCCAGCAAAATCGCCCGGAATGCATCGGCCACGTGTACCGGCAGCGACAGCGGCTGTCCCTGCTGATGGCGAGCTACGTTGAGCTTAATATAGGTCGCCAGCAAGCTTTGCGCCGCGTCCCAACGAGAGAAATCGTTACGCGCATGACGCATCAGGAAGGTCAGTTGCTGATCGCTCCATTTGTATTCCAGTTTTACCGGTGCGGAGAATTCGCACAGCAGTGCCGGAACCGGCTGGAAGTAGACGTTATCGAAGACAAACGTCTGCTCAGCCTGAGTGACATTGAGTACGGAATTCACCGGGTGCCCGCCTTTTTGCAGCGGGATCACTTTCCCTTCGTTGTCATACAACTCGAGGGCGAAAGGAATATGCAGCGGTTGTTTTTCGGCCTGATCCGGCGTGGCCGGCGTGCGCTGGCTGATAGTCAGCGTGTACTGCTCAGTAGATGGATTGTAGTCATCACGCACGGTCAGAATCGGCGTACCGGACTGACTGTACCAGCGGCGGAAATGCGATAGATCGACGTTGGACGCATCTTCCATCGCCTGCACGAAATCATCACAGGTTGCAGCGCTGCCGTCATGACGCTCAAAGTACAACTGCATCCCTTTCTGGAAGTTAGCCTCACCGAGCAGGGTGTGGATCATACGAATAACTTCAGCGCCCTTTTCGTACACGGTCAGGGTATAGAAGTTGTTCATTTCAATGACCATATCCGGACGGATAGGATGCGCCATTGGGCTGGCATCTTCGGCAAACTGCAGGCCGCGCATGGTGCGCACATTGCTGATCCGGTTTACCGCGCGTGAGCCGAGATCGGAACTGAACTCCTGATCGCGGAACACGGTTAGCCCCTCTTTCAGGCTCAACTGGAACCAGTCGCGACAGGTCACGCGGTTGCCGGTCCAGTTGTGGAAATATTCGTGACCGATGACGCGCTCAATATCGAGGTAGTCTTTGTCGGTGGCGGTATCGGTACGTGCCAGCACATATTTGGAGTTAAAGATGTTCAGACCTTTATTCTCCATCGCCCCCATGTTGAAGAAATCGACCGCGACAATCATATAAATGTCGAGGTCATATTCGAGGCCAAAGCGCTCTTCATCCCATTTCATGGAGTTTTTCAGTGAGGTCATCGCCCACGGCGCGCGGTCCAGGTTGCCGCGATCGACGTACAGTTCCAGCGCCACTTCACGCCCGGAACGGGTGGTAAAGGTGTCGCGCAGGACGTCGAAATCACCGGCTACCAGCGCAAACAGATAACACGGTTTCGGGAACGGATCCTGCCACTGTACCCAGTGACGACCATTTTCCAGTTCCCCCTGCGCCACACGGTTACCGTTGGAGAGCAGGAACGGATATTGGGTTTTATCGGCGATAATTTTGGTGGTAAAACGCGCCAGGACATCCGGCCTGTCGAGATACCAGGTAATATGGCGGAACCCTTCCGCTTCACACTGGGTGCACAGCGCGTCGCCGGACTTGTACAGTCCTTCCAGCGCGGTATTGGCCGCCGGGCTAATTTCATTCACGATACGCAGCGTAAAACGTTCCGGCAGTTGACTGATGACCAGAGCGCCCTCTTCTTCTTTATACTCTGCCCACGGCTCGTCGTTCACGTGGATCGACACCAGGGTCAGATCTTCACCATTCAGGCGCAGGGGCGCATCGGACGCGCCATGACGGACAGCCTGGCTCACGGCGGTGACCACGGTTTTTTCAGCATCCAGGTCAAAGGTCAAGTCAATATCAGTAATCTGGTAATCCGGCGCACGATAGTCGTGACGGTATTTGGCTTGTGGCTGTTGTGTCATAAAAAACCTTTAGCATCTTTGGTAGAGTCTCGGCTTCAGTCTATTCCTGTTGCGTAAATCGCGCTACGCAGAATGTTCATCTTTTCAGGCACAAACACCCTTTTTGCTACATTTTTATAACACGCGGCACGAATTGCCCTCGACCAGAAAGACAGCTTATGGTGTGATCGGGGTTCAATAAATCGCTAAACAAGGTATACTCCAGCGGTTTTCTTAGTTGTTTATTGTACTAAACGCTCCCGTGAGAGGATGCTACTGCGCACCTATGACACAATTCGCTTCTCCTGTTCTGCACTCGCTGCTGGATACAGACGCTTATAAGTTGCATATGCAGCAAGCCGTTTTTCACCACTACTATGATGTACAAGTAGCGGCTGAATTTCGTTGCCGTGGCGATGACCTGCTCGGTATTTATGCCGATTCTATTCGTGAGCAGGTGAATGCTATGCAACACCTGCGACTGCAGGAGGACGAGTACCAGTGGCTCTCCGACCTGCCTTTCTTTAAAGCTGATTACCTCACCTGGTTACGTGATTTCCGCTATAACCCGGAACAGGTTTGCGTCACCAATGATAACGGTAAGCTGAACATCCGCTTAACCGGGCCGTGGCGTGAAGTGATCATGTGGGAAGTCCCGCTGCTAGCGGTTATCAGTGAGATGGTACACCGTTACCGTTCGCCCGAATCAGGCGTCCCGCAGGCACTCGATGAGCTGGAAAGCAAACTAGTAGAATTCTCTGCTTTAACGAAAGATGTCGATATGTCCCGCTTCCATCTGATGGATTTCGGTACGCGTCGTCGTTTTTCACGTGAAGTACAGCAGGCTATTGTTAAACGCCTGCAGCGAGAGCCCTGGTTTGTCGGCACCAGTAACTACGATCTGGCCCGCCGCCTGTCATTAACCCCAATGGGCACGCAGGCGCATGAGTGGTTCCAGGCTCATCAGCAAATCAGCCCTGAGCTTGCCACCAGCCAGCGCGTTGCCCTGGCCGCCTGGTTAAATGAATATCCTGACCAACTCGGCATTGCGCTGACCGATTGCATCACCATGGATGCGTTTTTACGCGACTTTGGCGTCGAGTTTGCAACCCGCTATCAGGGTTTACGCCATGACTCAGGCGACCCGGTGGAATGGGGTGAAAAAGCCATCGCCCATTATGAAAAACTGGGCATTGATCCGCTGAGCAAAACGCTGGTGTTTTCAGATAACCTCGATTTGAAAAAAGCGATTGAGCTCTACCGCCACTTCTCTTCTCGTGTGCAGTTGAGTTTTGGTATTGGCACACGTTTAACCTGTGATATTCCCCAGGTTAAGCCGCTCAATATTGTAATCAAGCTGGTGGAATGTAACGGCAAACCTGTGGCGAAGTTATCTGATAGCCCGGGTAAAACCATCTGCCACGATAAAGCGTTCGTGCGCGCGCTACGCAAAGCCTTCGATTTGCCGCATATTAAAAAAGCCAGTTAAACCTTCCAGGGAGCCAGTTTGGCTCCCTTTTCACGCTAATTTCCGAAATCTTTCACTCCAGCTACGAATTCTGCTTGTCTGATTGCAGATGCCAGGTAACATAGGTATCCCCCCATTACGGGTGGACATGTGTTTATATATCCGACTATTAACAGAGAGAATATTATGAGCGTTGTGCCTGTAGCCGACGTACTCCAGGGCCGCGTAGCCGTTGACAGCGAAGTCACCGTGCGCGGATGGGTGCGTACCCGCCGAGATTCAAAAGCTGGCATCTCCTTCCTCGCCGTTTATGACGGTTCCTGCTTTGATCCTGTACAGGCCGTCATCAATAATTCTCTGCCCAATTACAATCAGGACGTACTGCGCCTGACGACGGGTTGTTCAGTTATCGTAACGGGTAAAGTCGTTGCATCTCCTGGACAAGGACAGAGCTTTGAAATTCAGGCCACTGAGGTTGAAGTAGCCGGCTGGGTTGAAGATCCTGATACCTATCCAATGGCGGCTAAGCGTCACAGCATTGAGTATCTGCGTGAAGTGGCGCACATGCGCCCACGTACCAACATGATTGGTGCTGTCGCGCGAGTACGTCATACGCTGGCGCAAGCGCTGCATCGCTTCTTCCACGAGCAGGGTTTCTTTTGGGTATCGACTCCGCTGATCACCGCTTCCGATACGGAAGGTGCCGGTGAAATGTTCCGCGTGTCTACGCTGGATCTGGAAAACCTGCCGCGTAACGATCAGGGCAAAGTCGATTTCGACAAAGACTTCTTTGGTAAAGAAGCTTTCCTGACCGTTTCCGGTCAGCTGAACGGCGAAACCTACGCCTGTGCTCTGTCCAAAATTTATACCTTTGGCCCGACGTTCCGTGCAGAAAACTCTAATACCAGTCGTCACCTGGCAGAGTTCTGGATGCTGGAACCGGAAGTGGCTTTCGCCGACCTGAACGATGTTGCAGGCCTGGCTGAAGCGATGCTGAAGTACGCGTTCAAAGCCGTACTGGCTGAGCGTGCGGATGATATGAAATTCTTCGCCGAACGTGTCGACAAAGACGCGATTTCACGCCTGGAACGTTTCATTGAGGCTGACTTCGCGCAGGTGGATTACACCGACGCGGTAAGCATTCTGGAAAAATGCGGCAAACAGTTCGAAAACCCGGTTTACTGGGGTGTAGATCTCTCTTCTGAGCACGAACGTTATCTTGCTGAAGAGCACTTTAAAGCGCCGGTTGTCGTTAAAAACTACCCGAAAGATATCAAAGCGTTTTATATGCGCCTTAACGAAGACGGTAAAACCGTTGCAGCAATGGACGTCCTGGCTCCGGGAATCGGTGAAATCATCGGTGGTTCTCAGCGTGAAGAGCGTCTGGACGTACTGGATGCCCGTATGCTGGAAATGGGTCTGAACAAAGAAGATTACTGGTGGTATCGCGACCTGCGTCGCTACGGTACCGTTCCACATTCCGGCTTCGGTTTGGGCTTTGAGCGTTTGATCGCTTACGTTACCGGCGTGCAGAACGTCCGTGACGTTATTCCGTTCCCGCGTACCCCGCGTAACGCCACGTTCTAACCCTGCATTTTTGATACAAAAGCCAGCATTGCTGGCTTTTTTTGTCACCGCTTCACGTTTTGGGATCCCCCTCCCGCGTTTAACACAACCCTTCGCCTTCCCCCTTCCTGTTACGTAATATTTCACCGCAACATATTTGAACAAAAAATAATCAGTATTTTTATTGTGGATTAGCATTTTCTGATTAGATAGTACATTTTCTGACCATTTGCACGGCATTCCAGACGTCCAGAAATAGCTATCTGTAAACCATGAACTTTATGGCAGAACAGAGAAAAAAGGAGTTTATCTAAATTAAATATAAGAAAATCATATAAATAGAAATAGAAGTGGTGATTTTTAGCGCACGGACATCTGAAATTTGAAGTTGTTCACAAAGTTGCACAAAAATAACATTTTGTTACACACTTTTTCTTTTTGAAACCAAATATTTATATTTGTAGCACTTTGACGGTAGCGAAACGATAGTTTGAATGGAAAGATGCCTGTCAGACACATAAAGACACCAAACTCTCATCAATAGTTCCGTAAATTTTTATTGACGGAAATTATTGGCGGCAGTGGCAGGTGTCATATAAAAACCGATGAGGGTAATAAATAATGATGAAGCGCAATATTCTGGCAGTGGTTATCCCTGCTCTGCTGGTAGCCGGGGCAGCTAACGCTGCAGAAATCTATAACAAAGATGGCAACAAAGTAGACCTGTACGGTAAAGCAGTAGGTCTGCACTATTTTTCCAAGCACAACGGTGACAATGCCTACGCACCTAATGGCGATCAGACTTACGCCCGTCTTGGTTTCAAAGGGGAAACTCAGATTAACGACCAACTGACCGGTTACGGCCAGTGGGAATACCAGTTCAGCGGCAATAACTCTGAAGGCGGTGATGATGCTCAGAATGGCAACAAAACCCGTCTGGCGTTTGCCGGTCTGAAATTTGGTGACGCAGGCTCCTTCGATTACGGTCGTAACTACGGCGTCGTTTACGATGCTCTGGGTTACACCGATATGCTGCCAGAATTCGGTGGTGACACTGCTGCTTCCGACCAGTTCTTCTCCCAGCGTAACGGCGGTCTCGCAACTTACCGTAACTCTAACTTCTTCGGTTTGGTTGAAGGCCTGAACTTCGCTGTTCAGTACCTGGGCAAAAACGAGCGTGATGACGTTCGTCGCTCTAACGGTGATGGCGTTGGCGGCTCTGTTAGCTACGAATTCGAAGGTTTTGGTATCGTAGGTGCGTATGGTGCAGCTGATCGTACCGATGCCCAGCAAAACCCAGTTCTGCGCGGCCACGGCGACAAAGCTGAGCAGTGGGCGACCGGCTTGAAATACGATGCTAACAACATCTACCTGGCGGCGAACTACAGCGAAACCCGTAACGCAACCCGTATCGCTAACGGTTATGCTAACAAAACTGAAGACGTCCTGTTGGTTGCTCAGTACCAGTTCGACTTCGGCCTGCGTCCGTCCCTCGCCTATACCAAATCTAAAGGTAAGGACATCGAAGGAATCGGCGACGTAGATCTGGTGAACTACTTCGAAGTGGGTGCGACTTACTACTTCAACAAAAACATGTCCACCTATGTTGATTACATCATCAACCAGATCGATTCTGACAACAAACTGGGCGTAGGCTCTGACGACACCGTTGCAGTGGGTATCGTTTACCAGTTCTAATAGCAGACCTCTTTGTTAAATGCCTAAAAAACAGGACTTCGGTCCTGTTTTTTTATCTCTGCTAGCGGATTCTTGCGTCTTAAAAAAACACCTCGGCTTTTCGTCAGTAACGGTTGGCATTTTGTAAATCTACCGTTAACCTGATAGCGGACTTCCCTTCTGTAATCACTATGGAACCTCGTCATGTTTGAGAACATTACTGCCGCTCCTGCCGACCCCATTTTGGGTCTGGCTGATTTGTTTCGTGCCGATGACCGCCCAGGAAAAATAAACCTTGGGATCGGTGTATATAAAGATGAGACAGGCAAAACGCCGGTACTGACCAGCGTTAAAAAAGCCGAGCAATATATTCTGGAAAATGAAACCACCAAAAATTACCTTGGCATCGACGGTATTCCAGAGTTTGGTCGCTGCACTCAGGAATTACTGTTTGGTAAAGAAAGTTCGCTTATCAACGACAAACGTGCGCGTACAGCACAGACTCCTGGCGGCACTGGCGCACTGCGTGTGGCCGCTGATTTCCTGACAAAAAACACCTCAGCTAAACGCGTATGGGTGAGCAATCCAAGCTGGCCAAACCATAAGAGCGTCTTTAACTCTGCCGGTCTGGAAGTTCGTGAATACAACTATTACGATGCCGCGAACCACTCATTAGACTTTGATGCGCTGCTGGCAAGCCTCAGCGAAGCGCAGGCTGGCGACGTGGTGTTATTCCACGGCTGCTGCCATAACCCAACCGGTATCGATCCTACGCTGGAGCAGTGGCAAACGCTGGCTCAGCTTTCTGTCGAAAAAGGTTGGTTGCCGCTGTTTGACTTCGCATACCAGGGCTTTGCCCGCGGTCTGGAAGAAGATGCAGAAGGTCTGCGCGCATTCGCTGCGCTGCACAAAGAGCTGATCGTCGCCAGCTCCTACTCCAAGAACTTTGGTCTGTACAATGAGCGCGTAGGCGCCTGTACGCTGGTTGCAGCCGATGCTGAAACCGTCGACCGCGCGTTTAGCCAGATGAAGTCCGTCATTCGTGCCAACTATTCCAACCCACCAGCACACGGCGCGTCGGTTGTGGCAACCATCCTGAGCAACGATGCCCTGCGCGCTATCTGGGAGCAGGAACTGACTGATATGCGTCAACGCATCCAACGCATGCGTTTGCTGTTTGTGAATACGCTGCAAGAGAAAGGTGCGAACCGCGATTTCAGCTTTATCATCAAACAGAACGGCATGTTCTCATTCAGCGGCCTGACCAAAGAGCAGGTTCTGCGTCTGCGTGAAGAGTTTGGTGTCTATGCCGTCGCTTCCGGACGTGTGAACGTAGCAGGAATGACGCCAGATAACATGGCGCCGCTGTGCGAAGCGATTGTCGCAGTACTGTAATCTATCGCGTACTAAAAAGGCCGCAATAGCGGCCTTTTTCATTTATCTGCGGTGTTACCAGACTGGCATTTCATCCTGCAGGAACGGATTATGTAGCCGTTCGTTGCCCAACGTCGAAAGTGGGCCGTGACCCGGAATAAACGTCACGTCATCGCCCAACGGCAACAGTTTACGTTTAATCGAATCAATCAATTGACTATGATCTCCGCGAGGAAAATCGCTGCGCCCTACGCCGCCTTTGAAAATCACGTCACCAGAAATCAGTAGCTTTGATTGTTCATCAAAGAAGACCACATGTCCCGGCGTGTGACCCGGGCAATGCAGTACCTGCAACGTCACGTTACCCACGCTTACCCGGTCGCCTTCATTCAACCAGCGATCGGGCGTCAGCGGCTCACAATCGCCCAGGCCAAACATGCGACTCTGAGCAGGAAGTCCTTGTAACCAGAACTCATCTTCTTTTTCCGGACCAATAACCGGTACACCATAATGCTGTGCCAGTTCAGCCGCCGCACCTACGTGATCAAGATGACCATGGGTGAGCAGGATCTGCATTAGCGTCAGGCCACTGGCATCGACTTCCTGTTTGATTTTCTCAGCATCGCCGCCGGGATCGACCAGCGCAGCCAGACGGGTTTGCTCACACCAGATTAACGAGCAGTTCTGGGCGAATGCAGTGACCGGAATAATACGATAGTTCATACGGCTCCTGTTTCATTAAGCTTATGGATCACCAATGACGCGCCGGTCCGGTGTCAATATGCACAAAGTTACTGCGTGGGTAGTATCCTACACCACCTGCGCGCATAGATAACGCAGCTTTGCGAATATTACTTAATGCGATGCCTTCAATATGGAAATCCATGGCCTGCCCTTTCGTGTGGTAGCTTTTCTTTGCCACACCGCGGCTGTGCGCACGTAATTCATTATTGGTATCAATAGAGCGGTAACCAGAAATAAGCTGTACGGGTTTACGCGTGCCCAGCAGGCCCTGCAGACGGAAGAGTTGATCGAACAATCCCGGATCGATGGATTTCACTTTATTCGCACGAAAATCACGGAAAAAGTGATTAAGTTTAGCTAATTCGTCCTGAATATAGCCCCTGCCATCAAAAAACTCTGCTTTTATTGACTCACCGGTATGCAGGTTATTCAGAGTCAAAATGCGCGGACGTGGGGTAGAGAGTGTAGCAAACGCAGGCGTAGGCAGGATGGCAGCGCCGAGGGCAATACCACCAAGCGCCAGCAGTTTGCGGCGATTAGCGTCAAATTTGTCCATGGTTTTAAGGTCTACAAGGTCAATGTTATCGTATGTATGCTCTAGCGCACGCGGGAAACCTTATCTGGCTAAGTAGTCCACGTCAAGGCTCCCAACCCCAGGAAATACGGGGTTTGCAGCCATTTCGCCCCGTTTCCAGCATAACTTACGACAATTATTTTCCTCGAACTGCTTCATTTATCTGATTAATTGTTCAGCTTTTGACACAATTTGTGCACTGGATCGCGCTGTCTGATCGTAATTGTAAATATCTGTACGATACTGCGTGCGACCATCCGGGCCAACAAATGCGGTCAGATAGTAGAGGTTGACGGGGATATTCTGGCGAATATTCACGTACCTTGTATCCCCTTGCTTCAGGGCATCCGAGATGCGCGTATCATTCCACCCCGCATCCTGTAGCAGCATATTCGCCAGCTCAGATGCCTTGTTCACGCGCACGCAACCGGAGCTTAACGCCCGCGAATCCTTCTGGAACAGAGTGTGGTTCGGCGTATCGTGCAGATAAATAGCATCCGAACTCGGCATATTGAATTTATAGCGTCCGAGCGAGTTACGCGCTCCCGGAGCCTGCTGGAAGCGGAACGGCAGATTGGAGGCGGTGATGGTGGCCCAGTCAACCTGCCACGGATCTATCGTCTCTTTGCTGTTCCAGCCGCGCATTACGGTATAGCCGTGACGCTCAAGATACCCCGGGTCATTCCAAACCTTAGGCAGAATATCCTTCCGGGCCAGCGTCGGCGGCACGTTCCACGGCGGGTTAACGACCACGTTATTCAGCGCACTGCTCATCATCGGCGTTTTACGATCGGGACGTCCGACGATAACGCGCGAGGCCAGCACCTGATTGCCGTTTTGATAATACACCAGCGAGTAGGCAGGAATATTCACCATGATACCGGTAGACAGCGTACCCGGCAGCAGGCGCAAGCGCTGAATATTTAACGCCAGCACGCCCGCACGTTGAGCAGGCGTCACGTTCAGCCAGTCACGCGTGGCAGGGCCAATCGCGCCATCGGCCCCAAGCCCCTGCCACGTCTGAAAACGCTTAACCGCGTCAACAAGTTCACGATCGTAAGCGCTACGGCCTTCTTTGGCAGCCGTACTGACAACAGACTCCAGCATCCCGGTACGGCGTAAAATTTCACGCAGCGCAGGGATATCGTTACTCCACTCCCCCGGACGCAGCGTCGCGGTACTGGTCAGTTGCGGCCAGGGCCGCGTATCGCCCACCAGCTTGAGCAGCGAATCATGCATTGCTGCGTACTGCGGATGTTGCGGTGCCAGGCTGGCGACAAACGAAGTCAGTTGACCGTTATCCAGCGCGACTTGCCATTGGTTGATCACGGAAATCGGCGGCGTCGTCAGCGCATAGGGCTTATCGCTATAGAGCCAGCGATTACCTTTGACGGGGATGTTGGCAATAAAGTGCAGATACCCCATCATCGCATCTGAGAGCACGATATCTCGCGCCTGACCGGTTACTGCCGGGTCAGTCAGTAAAGCAACCCAGGTGGTGAACTGCGGCTGAAAGCCGGCAATCGCCACTTCAGCTAACTGTTGCTGAAAGGCTTTTACCGCATCACGATTTTCCCACATCGGTTTCATTTCGCGTGCGGCATACAGCAGTTCCAGTTGGCTCATATAAACCGGTGTGAAGCCCGCTGGAAGTTGAGATTGTAATTCGGCGCGGGCTTTATCAACTGACACGCCCTCGGGCAGTGGTTGGATACCTGCCATGATAGCCGTCGCGGAAGATTGAGCCTGCGGCTGCGATAACGCTGTTGGCTGTTCACTGACGGTCGCTGAGCTATCGCCAGGGATCATTTCAGGCTCATCGGCCTGCGCATTGAACAGTGGAGCGAATGTTACGGCCAGGCACAAACTAATTGCCGACAGCCGACGACCACACATTTTATTAAGCAACATCCCTTGCCCCCTGTTTTTTTATCATACTTTGAGTAGCCAGGCCGTATGTCTTCCCCTTATTTTGGCGGGGCCGAACCTGTAAAACGCCAATACAAGCTGAAGTATGACGAGCAAGCCTGTGACGCGTTAGGCTTACCTTTAGTATATAAACATGAAAAAATTTTTGCCTAACCTAATGTAAAGAAGTTTAAAGAAATTACACCAGTTATTGAGAATTTTCGGAAGAAAAGAAGGCGGCCATTTAGCCGCCTTTTATTTAGCTTGCCTGCGAGGAGGCATCTTCGGTGCCAGGCAGCGGCTCAGGTAACTGAGGCGCAAACCCGCGCAGACCTACCACGTGAACGTGTTCGGTGTTCTGGAAGACTTTACGCACCAGTTTGTAGGTGGTGCCTTTCTCCGGGCTAATGTTTTCTGGGGCTGCGATAATCAGCTGCATTTGCAGACGCTCGCACAGTTCAAACAGGGTCGCGATAGAGCGTGCATCAAGTCGCGCAGCTTCATCCAGGAACAGCAGACGGCAAGGAGAAATATCTTTCCCGCGCAGTCTACGCCCTTCGTCTTCCCAGCTTTGCACAACCATCACCAGAATAGACATCCCGGTCCCGATCGCTTCACCGGTTGACAGCGCGCCAGATTCAGCACGCAGCCAGCCGTCAGAGCCACGGTTAACTTCAACTTCCATTTCCAGATAGTTACGGTAATCCAGCAGTTCTTCACCAATGGTTTGCGGCGTACGTTGCCCCATATCAATCTGCGGATTCAGACGCTGATACAACTTCGCCAGCGCTTCAGAGAAGGTCAGACGATTGCTGTTAAACAGATCCTGGTGCTGCTCATGCTGTTCGGAAAGTACGTCCAGCAAGGTAGCATGCGTCTCGCGTACGTTGACGTTCAGACGAACGCTGTTTACCTGGCCAAACGACACGCTTTGCAGCCCCTGGTTCAGCATGCGAATACGGTTCTGTTCGCGCTGAATGGTCTTACGAATGATATTCGCCACGCTGCGAGAGCTGATCGCCAGTTTCTGTTCGCGAGACGTTAATTCTTCCGTCAGACGGCTCAGCTCAATCTCCATCTGTTCGATCGCTTCAACCGGATCGTCGGTACGGATGATATCCTGGCGAATACGTTCACGCAGATGCTGATAAACCGCGACAAAGAACTGAATTTTACGCTCTGGACGTTTTGGATCTTCAGACATGCGCAGTACATCGCGCAGGTGTTCGTTATCCGCAACCGCCAGGCGCAGCGCACCGAGCGCCTTATCCGACATCGAGCGCAGTTCATCACCGGAAAGATACGCCAGCTCCCGACGGTGCAGGCGGCGTTCAACGCCGTTATCTTTCACCATCCGCATCACCGCACACCATCCGGCTTTCGCGGTAACTACCTGCTCGCGCATTTCAAAATAATCACGTTCCAGCTTGCGCAGCCTGCGGGTCAGGTTTTCCATCTCCGCTTCGCAGAAGGTCAACGCTTTTTCCAGTTGGTTACGGCGCGCACGGTTATTGCTGAGCTGCGCATGCAGTTCATCACGACGAATACGCGCGCGCTCTTCGGCACCGCTGTCCGCACGAACGCCAATATCCTGCAGTTCACGTTGTAAATCGTTAAGCAGCTCTTTTTTGGTGTCATAGGAGCTTTTCAGCGACGCCATGACCTGGTTGTACTGGCTTAACTGTGCGGCGTGACTGCGTAGCGCTTCACGGGCGCGGGTACGTTCAGCTTCCGCCTGTTCCAGGCGCTCACGCAGTTTTTCGTTCAGATCGCTGTTGCCGCTAAGCATTTCAGCAGAGTCGGAATAGCTAAAGTGCGCCCGGCGCTGCACCACTTCGGTCAGAGCAAAAGCTTGCTGACGCGCATCGCGCTGCATCTGCTGGGAATACGCGTAGTCTTCCTTCAGTTGTTCAAACTGCTCAGGGTCATTTTGCAGGACCGAAACAATCGGTTCCAGTTTGGCTAACTGGTTACCATGTTGCTGCACAAAACGCGCCGCTTCCTGGGCTTCATCCAGGCGCTCACGAATTTCGTCCACGCGATCGGCCAGCGTGTCATCCGCCAGCAGATTCAAACGCGGGAGAAGGCGGTTAAGAGCGGAGACCCCCTCTTTCGCCTGCTCAAACTGCATACGGCTTTGCTGATTATCATTTTCATGATTGCTCAGCGCACGTTCCAGTTCAACGCGACGGCCATTCAGTTGGCGAATTTCCGCTTCCGGATCGGCTTCAAACGCCACCGACAAATGACTGCCAATGAAACGACTGAACGCCTGATGCAGACGCTGGGTTTTCTGGACGTCAAAGGAGAGCGTTGCGAAACGTTCAGACAGCCCTTCACGCTCGGCATGCAGGGTTTCGATACGGCTTTCGCGCGCTGCACGGCCAAAAATCGGCACCGTCGGGAAGCGGGAATAACGCCACTGACGCTCGGCGGTTTTCACCACTACCGCTTTTTCCAGCTCATCAACGCTGAAAACGCTGTCATCAAACGACTGCGGATCCCCTTCGATGAAATAGAGATCTTCCGGACAATCCGTCAGCCCTTCAAGCTGCTCGGTAATCAGCGACAGATCCGGCACCACGATGGCATGACGCGAAGGACCGTACAGCGCAGAGAAGTACGGCGCATCTTCAAGACTAACGTCGTCATAGATTTCTGACAGCAGAACGCCACCGAAGCGCTCCGCCAGCGCGTTCAGACGCTGATCTTCCGCCCCGCCCGGCTGACTTAAACGTTCAATCTCTTCATCAACTGCATTTTTGCGCGCACCGACTTCATCACGCTCAACAATGGCTTCACGCTCGCGCTCCAGCAGTTGTTGCAGATACTCGGTCACGTCCTGGCTTGAGGTAAACTCTTCGCCACACTGCTCGCTAAGCTGATTCAGGCTATTCTGCGCGGCCAGCCAGACAGGCGCACGTTTCATCAGATGCTGGATACGAGACTGCAGTTGTTCCTGCTCCTGACGCAACGTCATACGCTGTTCGCTGGCAGAAGAGACGCTGTCCGACAATGCGGCGATACGTTCTTCCAGCTCCTGGTGCAGCGCTTCCAGCTCATCGATATCGAACTGTTTACCCTGACGCTTGCAGAATTCAGCCAGCAGACGCTCGGCGTCTTGCTGTTCGCGCAGACGCTGCTCCAGTTCGCTGAGTCGCATACGCAACGGCTGAACCTGTTCCGCCAGGTGGCGCTGTTCAACGCCTTCCCGCAGCAGTTCACGCGCCACGCTCCAGGCTTCACCACGCGCCAGCGGGCCATTGATAGCCGCCACCAGCTGATAAGCCTGTTCGAACTGGCTGTGCGCGGTTTGCGCCACGCTCATTTTTTGTTCCAGCGTCAGCAGTTTTTCAGTGGCTTCCTGCTCTTTAGCCTGGAAGGTTTCCAGCCATTCAGCAGCGCTGTCGGCGGTCAGATCCGGTAAGTGACAGAGCTCTTTCGCCCGATTCAGCGCCTGGATCGCCTGGGTATACTGGATGGCTCGCGTTTGCTGGACGTCCAGCGCTTGCTGATAATCGGCAAGCTGGCTTTTCAGCTCATCCACTTCCAGTTCCGCGGCTTCTGCGCGGGCTTCGTTTTCATCCTGGCGGTCAACGGCCTCCGCGACCACCTCATTTTGTTCTTCGAGACGGACCTGCAGTTCTTCGAGATCCGCTTCGTAGCGTTCAATTTTTTCCTGCTGACGCAGCGCGGTTTGCACCAGATTCAGGTGATCGCTCGCGGCCTGGTAATCAGCTTCCAGATCGCCTTCCGCGCCGTTATGCTCGCCCAGTTCGCGCGCCATATCCACGTGCTTATACTGCTCAGCGGCCAGCTGCTTACGTGAAGTATGCAGCTCACGACGATATTCCAGCGCTTTATCAAGATGGATACGACGTTCGTTGGCGTGACGCATATAATCCGCGGCCACATAGTTGGTCGCTTCGCTGATCAAATGCTTAAACAGATCACGGTCAGACTGAGTTACGCGAATCGCTTCCAGCGTCATGCGGTTTTCACGCAGCGCAGCTTCCATATCCTGGAAGGCTTTACGTACGCCGCTGTTTTCCGGCAGCAGGTAGTCACGCAGTGAACGGGTAATGGCACTGGAGATCCCGCCGTACAGCGAGGCTTCAATCAGACGATAGAATTTACTACGGTCAGACGCGGAACGCAGACGACGGGCGATGATGCCCAGATCGAACATCAGTGAGTGATAATCGGTGATTGAGTTGAACTGTTTAAACTGCACGCCTTCCATCTCATCAAGCTTCTCTTTCAGCTCAGAGAGGGACAGCACGCGCGCCTGGCGTTCATTCAGCGTTTCCGTCACCAGTTGGGTTGGCTGCACCGACATCGGCAGTCCCTGAATGGCAAACGGTTTGATATCCACTTTACGATCGCGACCGGCAACCTGTTGCAGACGCACCCCCACGACCACGCGCTGATGGCGCGAGTTGAGGACGTCGAGCATTGAGTAACAGACGCCCGCTTTCAACTTACCGTGCAGGCCCTTATCACGTGAACCACTGGTTGCACCGGCTTCGGTGGTGTTACGGAAATGCAGCAGGGTTAAGTCCGGGATGAGCGCTGTAACAAATGCCGCCATGGTGGTGGACTTACCCGCACCGTTACCGCCGGACAGCGTGGTAACCAGTTCATCAAGGTCGAATGTACGGGCAAAAAAACCATTCCAGTTAATCAGCGTAAGTGAGCGAAATTTACCGCGTTCAATCATTATTCTTCTTCTCCACTGTCCGGCTGATTCTCTTCGGGCTCATCGTTGAGCTGCAGGCGGTTCTCGACCGGCATCGCTTCGCCATCACGAATTAAGCGACGCTGCGCTTCTCGCGGATCGTCACCGCTGCGCACGTCCGCGCCAAAGCGGAAGACTGATTCCGTAATACGGAATTTGCTGCTGTCGTGACCCATAAACCACACCATGCCTAAACGGCGCAGACGGTTTAGCGAAGAACGAACTTTTTCCTGTAGCTTCTGGCGATCAACATCCGAACCGGTTGAACGATTGTTCACCAGTTTCAGCAGCTTCGCTTCATCAGCCAGCGTTAGCAGCTCGTCGTACAACTCTTGCTGGGTAAAAATCCCTTCATTCGCCAGGCGTTCCGGGCTGAGATAGAGATAGCAAAGAATTTTACCGACCATCATGTCCAGTTCAGACAGGACCGAACGGGGAATGAGCGTCGTTGAACGCGGGCGAAGGTAGAAGAACCCTTCCGGCGCACGGATCAATTCCACGTTATAGCGGCTGTAAAACTCTTCAAAATATTCCTGAAAATCCATCAGGAAGGCATGATTATCCAGTTCATCCAGACCGATATGGCGGCCCGAACGTAAGGCGCTGTCCAGCGCCGGAAATAACGGATTCGCCAGCGCCTGCGCCAGCTTTACCGGCATCACTTGTTCAATATTTGTCAATGACATGCGCCTGTACCTTGGCTCCGTAATCATTAATCGGCTGCCATTTGGCTGGCAGTCCGGTGAAGTCTGCTTGCGCTACGCCAAGGCGTACCGCCTGATCGATAACTATGCGCGCGACGTCGAAATGACGCGCACGTGGGTATTGCGCCAGATACTCGCGCACGACCAAACCGAGATCCAGTGGTGTTTGTCTGGATTTGTAGATAGCTAGCTGTTCTTCGATGATCGCCGCCAACTGTTCACGGATCTCGTTAAATTCTTCATATTCCAGATCTTCCGGAAGCTCGCCGGTGACCTCTTCGTCACGCAGCACCATCTCTTCGTCACGCATATCCAGCAGACGATCGGCGTTGGCATAGGTTAGCGCCCACGGATCGTCAAAGTATGTCTGCACGGACTGGCGCAGACGCTGGGCAAAGACGCGGTTTTTATCCATATCGATCGCGGTACGGATAAACTTATGCACGTGACGATCGTAGCCGATCCATAAATCAATGGACTGCTGACCCCAACTGATAATGCGGTCGAGCTTACTTTGTAAGTCAAACACCAACCGATCGACGAAATGCAAATCGTCATGCGTCATCGTGGCGTCCTGGATGTGTAACAGGTGAGCCTGTAGCTTATCCCCCGCCGCTTCCAGCGTATCCTGCAGTTCACGCAGCGTACCAGACGTTTCAGAGAGCAGCAGTTCACAGCTGGAGATCGCCGCCCGCCAGTCTTTATTAAGCAACTGTGCGATGTCGTCTTTTACCTGCTGTTGCTGTTCATCCATGATGCGCTGAGTCAGATCGATACTGTCAAAAATCTCCGCCACCGAGTATTTCAATGGCGCGTAGACGTTGCGATGCCAGTGGAACTCATCGCCACCTTCCGCTGCCGCATCCGCCGCGCGCTTTAGTTCACCAGCAACAATCGACAGTTGCATTGAAAGACGTAGCGTAGAGAATTCACGCTGACGAATGTAGTAATCCGTGATGCCAATTCCCAATGGCGTTAAACGATATATAGCGTTGCCTTCCGCCTGCTCGCTGGTAAAGCGGTTCAGCAGACGTTGACGCACCATATCGTTGATCGCGTTGTTGGCGCGTACGCCGATGGTTTCGCTGGTTTGCTCAAACGCATCACTCACATGGCGGAACGCATCCACCAGCTCACCTTCACTCATCTCGCCGTCAAGTCGCTCACCGTTCAGGGTCGCGACCGCCAGCAGGAACGAAAGTCTGTCTACCGGCAGAGAGATGGAGAAGTCATTTTTTCTGGCCCAGGCAACCAGTTCGGGGACTGTCTGGGAAAATTCACTCATAAATTATCCTTGCATCTGCGGCTCGGGCCGAACTTTTAATCGCGGTGACATGAATATAGCGCCCAAGGCTGATATACGGTTCCTGGCGGCAATAGCGCGTTTCTAACTCAAGTAACATTTCAAAGTCGTCATGCTGTTTATGTTTATCTCGCAGATAATCATGAAACACACGGACGCCCGTTTTACCGGTTATCTGCCAACCGATCTCGTCCAGCCACTGGTAGACCTGCCCCGGATCGCGCGGGTAGTCCGGTGAAAGCGTGCGTTTTTTACGTTTCGGCATCCCCACCTGCACATAGTCAAAGTTCCCTGCGACCATGTTATGCATCAACAGACCGTTAGCATTGTAGAACATTAACGACAGCGCGCCGCCTGGACGCAATACTGACCACAGAGTCTGCAACACGCTGACCGGATCTGTCACCCACTCCAGCACAGCATGAAACAATATCAGATCAACCGGGCTTTCCAAATGCGAAGCAACATCCTGAGCGGCGCATTGTATAAAATGCATGTTCCCGCTCACACCTTTTGCCTCTGCCGCCTGTTGCGCTCGGGCGATCATCTCGCCAGACAGATCGCATAATGTGACGAAATGTCCTCGTTCCGCCATTTTGATGGCCGTTTGCCCTTCACCACCACCGGCATCCAGAATGTGCAGTTTTTGCTCACCGAACGTTTCCAGTAATCGATCCAGATCCTGCCAAAGGATAGCCTGTCTTAATTGACCTTTGGTGGTGCCGTAAATGTTACGGGAAAACTTCTCTGCAATGTCATCAAAATTGCGATCCCGCATCGGGCTCTCCGCATACTGGCTTTAGGGTGACTAAGTAAAACCGCTATTTTGTCACACCCACGCCGAGAATGAACCTTCCTGGTGTAATATCCCTGCAGATCCCCTGCTGTATGGTTAAAAAAGGAACCAAAAAGGATGCTTTTTACGCTGAAGAAAGTGATTGGCGGTATGATGCTGCCGCTGCCACTGATGCTAATTATGATGGGTATTGGCCTGGCGCTGGTCTGGTTCAGTCGCTTTCAAAAAACAGGGAAAGTGTGTATTAGCCTGAGTTGGCTGGCACTGTTACTCCTTAGTTTACAGCCCGTCGCCGACAGCCTGTTGAAACCGATTGAGGACAGTTATCCAACGTGGCAAGGTTCGCAAAAAGTGGAATATATTGTGGTGCTGGGCGGAGGGTATACCTGGAATCCGCAGTGGGCGCCGAGTTCAAATCTGATCAGCAACAGCCTTCCACGTCTGAATGAAGGTATTCGCCTATGGCGCGCAAACCCGGGATCGAAGCTCATCTTTACCGGCGCTGCTGCAAAGACGAATAACGTCAGTACCGCAGAAGCTGGCGCCCGCGTAGCGCAGTCGCTGGGGGTGCCAGCCGATGAAATCATCACCCTGGATCACCCCAAAGATACCGAAGAAGAAGCCGCAGCGGTAAAGAAAGCCATCGGCAATGCGCCGTTCCTGCTGGTAACCTCTGCCTCCCACTTACCGCGGGCGATGATCTTCTTCCAGCAGGCCGGCTTGCATCCGCTGCCAGCACCAGCCAATCAGTTAGCAATTGATTCACCGCTTAATCCGTGGGAGCGCGCTATACCTTCACCCGTCTGGTTGATGCACAGCGATCGCGTTGGTTACGAAACCCTGGGACGCATCTGGCAGTGGCTGAAAGGATCGGAACATTGACAGGAATGTTGCCTGATAAGATGTTCACATGTTTATCATGCGAGCCACGGCAGCAATGATTTCGTTGCCAGGTCAAAGTTGGAACGATTAAAGCGTCCGGTGTTGACCAGTTGCGTCACTTCATCCCATAACACGTACAACCAGCGCCGCCAGATGAATGACTCCGCCACTGGCGCGCGCTGCAGGTATTGCCAAAGCAAGCTTTCCGCCAGCGCATTATCCATCAGGCGGAACAGTTCATATTCCCTTGGCGCCCACAGCATCAACCCCGGCCCCACCATAGCCAGAAGCTGATCGCTACGGGCGTCTTTGAGCATGCTACGTAAACTGAAATTACCGTGGATCAGCACGCAGTTATCATTGAATCCTTCAAATAAGGCAGGCAAACACTCACGGGTGCGAAACAGGATCCGCTTGTCCTGCATCGTTAGCCCGGTATTGTTGAACTGATTTAACGTGGTCCACAGCACCTCAACCCGCTGACGATACCAGGATGGCCAGATATTCTCTTGCGTGTTATCCACCATTCCCACGCAACCAGCACTATCCTGCCGATGCCATGACAGCAGACCTTCTACGATCTGATCTTTTAAATGTTCCCAGCGTTCGGGCGTTCGGGCAGGCGCTTCCACCGGCACTCCACGTAAACGCTCAAGCAGTAGCACATCAGGACCGGGATGTTCCTCGTGGGTTAAGACCCCATAAATGACGGGCATACGCACCGTACCACTGCGCGCCAGCATGGAGGTTTTCCATGCCAACTGCTGCGCCATACCCGGCGTGGTGAAACTTCTCGCCATCAGTGGCATCGGATTTCCCTGGCTGTCGTACAGTGACCACAGGGCCGTATCCACTTTTTCATTCACGCATTCTATACGACTGAGTTTTTCACCCAACAGATGACTGAGTTCGGCACGCAACTGTTCCATTTCGGATTGCCCTCATAAATGCTACTGCTTTCATAATGAGCGTCGTGCAGACAGATGTCACCCGGATGAGATCAATTGATGAAAAGAAAAGTGGCGGGAAAGCGTAACGATATGACACTCCTCCCAAAAATTCGCGTCATCAGGGGGAGTGTCGTGAGAAAAACTAACGCATTTCGGCGCGAACGCGCTCAAGATCTTCGGCAGTGTCTACGCCGGTACCGGGTACTTCTTTTGCGACGGCAACATGAATTTTTTCGCCGTACCACAGCACACGTAGTTGCTCCAGCATTTCAATATGCTCAAGCGGGCTGGGCTGCCAGTTAACATAACGGCGGATAAAACCGGCGCGATAGCCGTAAATACCCAGATGTCGCAAGAAGGTGTCACCCACCGTTTCCAGGCTTTTAGCGAAACGGTCGCGATCCCACGGAATGGTCGCGCGTGAAAAATAGAGTGCATAACCTTCGGCGTCCAGAACGACTTTCACCGCATTCGGATTAAATGCCTCTTCCGCACTGTGAATCGGGGCAGCAAGGGTCGCCATACCGACCTGGCGCTGTGCCAGATTCTCAGCGACCTGGCGAATAATGACCGCCGGGATCATCGGCTCATCACCCTGTACGTTCACAATAACGGTATCATCGCTAAAGCCACATTTCTCGACGACTTCCGCCAGACGCTCCGTACCGGACTGGTGATCGGCGCGGGTCATGCATACTTCACCACCCACCGCTTCTACCGCGCGAGCGACATCTTCGTGATCGGTCGCAACGATAATACGTTCAGCGCCAGATTCACGCGCACGCTCCAGCACATGCACGATCATCGGCTTGCCATTGATATCCAGTAGCGGCTTGCCCGGCAAACGTGTGGACGCATAACGCGCAGGAATAATGACCACAAAACTCATGATTTACTCTCATCAGCAGTCAGAACGCGAGCTTCGGTTTCCAGTAACACGGGAATGCCATCACGCAGTGGGAAAGCAAGGTTATCCAGTTTACAAATCAGTTCCTGTTTTTCCTGGTTAAACCAGAGTTTGCCATTGCATACCGGGCAGGCAATGATTTCAAGCAGACGATGATCCATAGTTCCTCCAGATGGACCGGATTGTGAATCCGTAAATATTAACATAATCGCTTACCGTGCTGGGTCTATTTCCCAACCATGGCGTGCATCAGCAAATAAACTTTCAGGATAGCGTCCCAGCGTCACACGTGTTGCCTGCTGCCAGCGGGCAAAATCATCAATCGCCTGAAACAATCCTTTTTGCAGAGTAACCCCAGGTTTGACGCCATCCTGTAACCACAGCGAAATCACTTCCAGTACGCCCGTTTTGCGGTGCATTTTGGCATCCATCCGCCCAACTAACTGCCCGCGATGCAGCAGCGGCAAGACGAAATAACCATACTGACGTTTCGGTGCTGGCGTGTAACATTCGAGCCGATAGCTAAAATCGAATAGCTGCTCTGCCCGTTTACGATCCCAGACCACCGGATCAAAGGGTGATAATACTGCGCTATGCGTCGCCGTTAATTTACCCGTCAATGCCTGCTCCAGCAGCGGCTGAAGGTGGCTATGCAGCCACAGGGTTCCTAACCCTTCGACATCGACAGGAATAATCTGTTGCTGCTGTGCACGTACGTTGCACCAGTTTTTTAGCGCCGGACGCTTCAGGCGATAGTAGTCTGCCAGCCATTGTTCGCGAAAAATCCCCAGACTGCGGGCGCTGTTATCCAGCATGAGGCTTTCAGCTTCTTCCTGTGAAAGCCGGTCGCGTTCATCATCCCAGTGCGGCATGACGCGATGGGTTAAATCATACACTCGCTGGAAATTACGCCGTTCCACCACCATCACTTTCCCGGCGGTGAACAGGCCTTCAAGATGACGCTTATGCGGTTTCCATGCCCACCAGCCGCTGGCCCCCTTGTGCAGATGCTCAAAATCAGCAGAGCGGACTGGTCCGTTATGCTGGATGTGCTGGAGCAGTTGCTCAATCTCATGAGCATGTTCTTTCATCCACTCCGCTTTATATTTCCAGCCCATTTTCTCCGGGGCCAGCATGCGGTGACGTATCAGCATAAAGTCGCTACGCGGCAAAAAGCAGGCCTCGTGCGCCCAGTATTCCATCAGTTCGCCCCGCTGCAATGCGTCATCCAGCCACTGGGGCGAATAATCACCCAAACGACTAAACAGCACCAGGTAAGGGCTGCGCGCCACAATATTGATGGTATCGATTTGCAATAACGACATGCGCGAAATGGCAGCAAGAATATCTGCTGGGGTTGCCCGACGGCGTGTTTTTTTCAGCAGCCCTTGAGCGGCAAGGTGAAGATGACGGGCATCCGTCAAAGAAAGACGCGGCAACGACATTTATGGCCTCATAAATGATTCGCTGCCGCAGCGTGAATCAGTTAGCGAGTCAGCGAGATTAAGCTATCCAGCAACATATCAGGCCGATCGCCTGACAAATGAGCGTCAACAGGTAAATACCACCAGTTTTCATCGGCAAATGCACGGCACTTAACCGCATCTTTTTCCGTCATCACCAGCGTTTGCCCGGCGTCTGCAAACGCACTGACGTCACTGTAGGTCAGAGACTGATGGTCTGCCAGCGCAATACTTTTTTGCACGCTGGCACCGCATGCTTCCAGCGTGGCAAAAAAACGCGGTGGATGGCCAATGCCCGCCATGGCGACAATATTGGACAGCTGCGACACATCGCGGCGTTCACCCGTACGTAAATTAACGGCCAGCCCCGGTTCAAGTCGCATAGGGATTTCCCCTGGCTGCGCAACGCCACCGTTAACGATAGTCGCATCCACCGATTTAAGCCGGCCTGCGCGTTCCCGCATGGGACCCGCGGGAAGCCACCAGCCATTGCCAAACCGACGTTCTCCGTCAATAACCACGATTTCAACATCTCGCGCCAGACGGTAGTGCTGTAGCCCATCGTCCGTCACAATAATCTGCACATCGTGTTGGGCCAAAATGGCTTTGACCGCATCCGATCTTACCGGGGATACCGCTACGGGCACGCCGGTACGTTGGGCGATCAGCACAGGTTCATCACCCGCTTCTGCCGTAGTGGTATCTGCGGTCAGTAACAGCGGGTAAGCAGCCGCTTTCCCGCCATAACCACGCGACACCACGCCCACGCGAATCCCACGTTGACGCAGTTGTTCAACCAGCCAAATCACCACTGGTGTTTTGCCATTGCCACCCGCGGTCAGGTTTCCGACCACCACAACCGGGACTGGTGCACGCCACGCGCGTTTAATCCCAAGCTTGTAACATAAGCGGATCCCCCCGCTGACCAGGCCATACAGCCAGGAGAGCGGGAGTAACAGTCGCCACAGCGGCGACTCACCAGACCAGATTCGAGCGATCATTGACCGAATTGCATTTTATGTAATTGTGCATACACCCCACGCTGCTCAATCAGCTCGCTATGGGTTCCGCGCTCAACAATAATACCGTCTTCCACCACAATGATTTCATCCGCCTGTTCAATGGTAGAAAGGCGGTGAGCAATCACCAGGGAGGTACGGTTTTTCTGAAGCTCATCCAGAGCAGCCTGAATTGCGCGTTCAGACTCGGTATCGAGTGCCGACGTTGCTTCATCAAGGATCAGAATCGGACTGTCACGCAACAAGGCGCGGGCAATAGCGATACGCTGGCGCTGACCACCAGATAGCAGGACGCCGTTTTCGCCAATCACCGTATCCAGGCCATTGTCCATCTTATTGATGAAATCCATGGCGTAAGCCATTTTCGCCGCTTTTTCGATCTGCTCACGGCTGTACAAATCGGTACGCGCGTAGGCGATGTTGTTGGCAACCGTATCGTTAAACAGGTGCACATTCTGCGAAACCAACGCGACCTGATCGCGCAGGGATGCCAGGGTATATTCACGTAGATCGTGTCCGTCCATCAGAATCTGCCCTTCATCAATATCATAGAAGCGCGTGATCAAGCTGGCGATAGTGGATTTCCCGGAACCCGAACGGCCAACCAGGGCAACGGTTTTCCCCGCTGGGATACTCAGGTTGATGTTGCGCAGCGCAGGTACTTCACGTCCCGGATAGGTGAATGTCACGTTGCGGAATTCGAGATTGCCGGTAGCGCGTTCGATTTCGCGTGTACCTTCATCTTTTTCCTGCTCGCTATCCAGAATCGTAAATAAGGTCTGGCAGGCCGCCATACCGCGCTGGAACTGCGCGTTGACGTTGGTCAGCGATTTCAACGGACGCATCAGCGCGATCATTGACGAGAAGACAACCGTAATTGTCCCTGCAGTCAGGTTTTCCATTACGCTTGGGAAGCTGGCTGCATACAACACGAAGGCCAGAGCCAGAGACGCAATCAGCTGGATGATAGGATCGGAGATAGAAGAGGCGGAAACCATCTTCATGCCCTGCAAACGCATCTTATTGCTGACTTTATCAAAGCGCTTAGTTTCGACTTCCTGACCACCAAAAATCAGAACTTCTTTGTGGCCTTTCAGCATCTGCTCCGCACTGGTCGTAACCTGACCCATGGTGTTTTGCATATTTTTACTGATGCTACGAAAACGCTTGGAAACTATACGAATCGCCACTGAAACAATTGGCGCCAGTACAATCAGGATCAATGACAGCTGCCAGCTGTAATAGAACATCATGATAAACAGGCCAATAATTGAAGCCCCTTCACGTACCACGGTGATCAGCGCGCCGGAGGACGATGATGCGACCTGCTCTGAATCATAGGTAATACGTGACAACAGCGTACCTGTAGACTGTTTATCAAAAAAGGAGACCGGCATGCCCATCATATGGCCAAACAGGCGGCGACGCATGGTCATGACCACTTTGCCTGATACCCATGAGATGCAGTAGCTGGAGACATAGCTGGTGAATCCGCGAAGAACCATTAGTCCAATGACCACCAGCGGCATCCACAGCAGCACCGAGCGATCCGTTTTACCAAAACCATCATCCAGTAATGGCTTAAGGAGCGATAGCATGAAGGTATCGCTGGCCGCGTTCAGGATTAACGCTATACCCGCCACGATCAGACCCGATTTAAAAGGCGCTATGGTTGGCCATAGTCGGCGAAACGTCTGCCACGTAGAGAGATCTTTATCGTTATGCATTCAAAAAACCAGCATTTGTTAGAATAGCCGCATATTCTACCCGTTATCCTCCGACACGCCAAACCACTGATGATACCAACGAGGTAAAATCTGATCCCGCAAGCTGTTTATTCGCCAGTTTTTTTGATAAAAATCCAGCGTAATCTGCCCCTGGTGTGGTGTATCCAGCCATTGATAATTTTGTTGCCGATAACGTTGCTTCACTTTCCTGGACGGGAGACGCCAGGCATTGTAACGGGATGCGGAGGCTAGCGCGGCCTGCCCGCCGACCCGCTGAATCAGCGCCTGCGATGATGAGGTATTGCTACCATGATGTGGAACCTGTATCACCGTAGACTGCAGATGCTGCCAGTAGTGACTTAGCATTTTTTGTTCAGCGGGAGACTCAATATCTCCGGTCAGCAGAATACTCTGATGCCCGTCATCGACCTTAACCACGCAGGAGTGGTTATTCCCCAGATCTTTATTTCCACGCACGGGCCAATGCGCACTAAAGGTTAACCCTTGCCATTGCCAGCGCTCCCCGCGTAAACACGGGAGATGCCCTTCCCAACCTAATGGGCTTCTTATCCATAGCGACGGCCAGGATTGCTGCAGCGAACGCAACCCGCCCCGGTGATCCATATGCTCATGGCTTAAAATAACGCCTTCTGGCTCCAGGTTGTGCCAGCGTAGCCATGGAATAATCAGCTGTTGCGCGCTATCGCCTTCAGGCCATGCCAGACCGGTATCGTAAAGAATCGCTTTCCCATTGCGCGCAATGACCATCGCCAGCCCCTGCCCGACGTCCAGCATATGCACTTGCCAGACATCAGTACGTAGCGTTCGCCAGAACGGGGCGCTCAGTAAAAGGAGCACAGTGACGCAAACTACCGGTATAGTTCGCCACGCGTTCAGCCGATATGCGATGAGCAGGAGTCCGGGTACAAATGCAAGCCATTGCCAACGTGCATCAATATTGATCCACCCTTCAGGCAGGCCCCTGAGCCCCCAAAATAATAGTGCGAGGGAGCGATCCGCTAAATACCATAGGTTCGACTCAACCATCGCCAGCCCGGTTAAATGCACGATCATGCCTGCTAATATCAATGGTACGGAAATAAACGTAACCAGCGGTACGGCAAACAAATTCGCCAGAAATGAGGTCAGGCTAAAACCGTGGAACATCGCGATTTGCACAGGCAGAAGCAGGAGCGTAATTCCCAATTGCAAATGAGCAAGCGCCAGAAATTGGCGTCCAACGCGCGACAGAGGCCAATCCGGCATCGGAACCCATTGATACCAGAACAGCAGCGCCGCAACGGCAAAAGCAGACAACCACAGACTTTGTGAAAGAACGGCGACAGGATCCACCACCAGAATGGCTGCCAGACAGCAGATCCACACCGACCATCCACTCCACTGCCTGCCGCTGAGTTTTAGCCCTCCCCAGACCAGTAGCGCAACAACCGTACGTAATGCCGGGGGCTGTAGCCCCGTTAACCAGGCATAGAATGTTGCGCAGACGATCCCGCCAACTAACGGAACCTGCCAGCAAATCCATCTGGTTGGCATAAAAAATTGCCCCGCGCGAATTAATCCTGCTGCCAGAAGTGCGGCAAATGCAATATGCAGCCCGGAGATAGCCATCAAATGGGCCGTACCGGTATCTCGCATAATGGTTTTCACCGCTTGTGACACGGACAAGCGCTCCCCCATTCCCAGGCCCAGTATAACCTGCTGCCAGGGATAGTCAGCGAGCGCGCTTTTCAACGAGGAGAGATACCTCGAACGCAAACTGCATTGTTGTGTAATAACCGAAGCCTGCAATAATCTTCCCGTCAGCAGTTGGTGCTGCGCCAATGCGTAACGCTGGCTATCAAACCCGCCCTCGTTCAATTGACCGTGTATAGCACGAACCTTCAACGTCATCGCCCATGTCTGGCCCGCACAAACGTTGCCGGGTAAGTACTGCCCATACAGAGTAATTCCGATGGCAGGAAATACCCGCTTCCCCTGCAGATGCGTGATCTGGCCGTAGTGCGTTGTCATATTATCGGTTCCGGTTATCCGCACGATGGCCTGCTGGCTTTTTGCAGGCAGCGTATTACCGGCCCACAGCGCATCTTTCGCAGCCAGAACTCCCCAAAGAAAAAATAGCAGGGTTAATCCGGCGAAACGTACAGGGCTGTGAGAAATAAGGCAGAGCAGAATTGCCAGACCAAATATAACGCCGATGCACAGCATGTCAGGTAACGCAGGTAATAGCATAAGCGGGAGAATGCCGAATAATGCACTCGTACTAACCGTTGTTATTTTCATCAGTCACCTCCCTGTAGCAGGAAGTGTGCAGTAATGTTCGACGGTTGTCTGGTGCCAATTTAGCGTTATACGGTACGCATTCCGCTAACATTTAGCGGCGCTTGTAACGTGCAAATTAACTGGGATGGAGATTCCAGGATGGGCTGGCAGAAATGAAAAAAGCACCCATGCGGGTGCTTTTCTCGGCGTTAAGTCTCGCTAAAAACTTAACCGTAAATATTGGCGCGATCGCGCAGTTCTTTACCTGGTTTAAAGTGCGGAACGTATTTTCCTTCCAGGTCCACTTTATCGCCGGTCTTCGGATTACGTCCGGTGCGCGGTGCGCGGTAATGCAAAGAGAAACTGCCGAAACCGCGGATTTCAATACGCTCGCCCTGCGCAAGAGTCGAGGCCATATGTTCCAGCATCTCTTTAACTGCATCTTCAACCGCTTTCGCGGGAATATGAGGTTGCTGGGTTGCAAGTCTTTCAATCAATTCTGACTTGGTCATGATTCCTCCGGTTCCTTAAAGGCATAATTAGCTGCTGCATTGATTAAGGGCGGCCTTAGCCGCCCTTTGTCATTGATTACAGGACGAATCCTGTAATCTGTCAAGCTACTCGTCACCCTTTGTGCTGTTAACAGCACAAAGGATTTAGGAGCACTCGATATTACTCGCCTTTAGCTGCTTTGAAAGCTTCAGCCATTGCGTTGTTAGAGAAGTTAGCATCTTCCTGTTTGTTAACAGTTGCGATTGCATCTTTCTCATCAGCTTCGTCTTTAGCACGAACAGACAGGCTGATTGCGCGGTTCTTACGATCAACGCCGGTGAATTTAGCTTCAACGTCGTCGCCTACGCTCAGAACCAGAGTTGCATCTTCAACGCGGTCGCGGGAAGCTTCAGAAGCGCGCAGGTAACCTTCAACGCCGTCAGCCAGTTCTACGGTTGCGCCTTTAGCATCAACTGCAGTGACTTTACCGTTTACGATTGCGCCTTTCTTGTTCAATGCAACCCAGTTGTTGAACGGATCTTCTGCGAGCTGTTTAACGCCCAGAGAGATACGCTCACGCTCTGCGTCAACCTGCAGAACAACAGCTGCGATTTCGTCGCCTTTTTTGTATTCACGAACTGCTTCTTCGCCTGCAACGTTCCAGGAGATGTCAGACAGGTGAACCAGGCCGTCGATGCCGCCGTCCAGGCCGATGAAGATACCGAAGTCAGTGATAGACTTGATTTTACCTTCAACACGGTCGCCCTTGTTGTGGGTTTCCGCGAACTGCTGCCATGGGTTGTTTTTGCACTGCTTCAGACCCAGGGAGATACGACGACGTTCTTCGTCGATATCCAGAACCATAACTTCCACTACATCGCCAACGTTAACAACTTTGGACGGGTGGATGTTTTTGTTGGTCCAATCCATTTCGGAAACGTGAACCAGGCCTTCAACGCCTTCTTCGATTTCAACGAAGCAGCCGTAGTCGGTCAGGTTGGTCACGCGACCAGTCAGTTTGGTACCTTCCGGATAACGCTTAGCGATAGCTACCCATGGATCTTCGCCCAGCTGTTTCAGGCCCAGAGATACACGAGTACGCTCGCGGTCGAACTTCAGCACTTTAACAGTGATTTCGTCGCCAACGTTTACGATTTCGCTCGGATGCTTAACGCGTTTCCATGCCATGTCGGTGATGTGCAGCAGGCCGTCAACGCCACCCAGATCAACGAATGCACCGTAGTCAGTGAGGTTCTTAACGATACCTTTAACTTCCATGCCTTCCTGCAGGTTTTCCAGCAGCTGATCGCGTTCTGCGCTGTTTTCGGATTCGATAACGGCACGACGGGAAACAACAACGTTGTTACGCTTCTGATCCAGCTTGATTACTTTGAATTCAAGCTCTTTGCCTTCCAGGTGCAGCGTGTCGCGGACCGGACGAACGTCTACCAGGGAACCCGGCAGGAACGCGCGAATACCATTCAGCTCAACAGTGAAGCCACCCTTGACTTTGCCATTGATAACACCAGTAACGGTTGCAGCTTCTTCGTAAGCTTTTTCCAGCGTGATCCAAGCTTCGTGACGTTTAGCTTTTTCACGGGACAGCAGGGTTTCACCGAAGCCGTCTTCTACTGCATCCAGAGCAACGTCAACTTCGTCACCAACCTGGATTTCCAACTCGCCCTGGGCGTTTTTGAACTGCTCTGCCGGAATGGCGGACTCAGATTTCAGACCAGCGTCAACCAGTACTACGTCTTTGTCGATAGCAACAACAACACCACGAACGATGGAACCCGGACGGGTTTCGATTTCTTTTAAGGATTCTTCAAACAGTTGAGCAAAAGATTCAGTCATGTTTAATCTTCAGGTTTCATATTTAACGTCCACCTGGCTCCATGCCGGATGGGGTTGTTTAACATACCCGCTGTCAATCCATTGCAACGGGGGTACTGCAAATTCGGTCGCACTTAAGCGAGTGCCAGTTTTTGGCGCGCGTATTGTAACGCTTTTTCAATCACTTGCTCAATGCTTAATCGGGTTGAATCCAAAACTAAAGCATCAGCAGCGGGAACCAGCGGCGCTACAGCACGGTTACGATCGCGGAAATCGCGTTCTTCGATCTCGGCCAAAAGGCGTTCAAAGTTAACACTAAAGCCCTTTTCCTGCAACTGTAGCATACGTCTATGCGCACGTTCTTGCGAGGAGGCGTCCAGGAAAATTTTCACTGGTGCATCCGGGAACACCACGGTCCCCATGTCTCGTCCGTCGGCAATCAGGCCGGGCGCTTCACGAAACGCGCGTTGACGACGTAACAGCGCTTCGCGTACGCGAGGAAACGCAGCGACCTGAGATGCGGCATTCGCTACTTCCTGGGTGCGGATTTCGCCGCTGACATCTTCACCTTCCAGAATGACTTCCAGGTTGCCGTCCGTTGAGATAAAACGCACATCCAGGTGTGAGGCAAGCGGTACCAGAGCATCTTCAGATGTGACATCAACATGGTGATGCAACGCTGCGAGCGCCAGTACGCGGTAGATCGCGCCTGAATCTAACAGATGCCATTGCAATGCTTCCGCCATTGCCTTGCACAAGGTGCCTTTTCCTGCACCACTTGGGCCATCAATGGTAATAACCGGGGCAATTGCCGTCATCTTTTTCTCCTTAAACGGGCATACGTTAACGTGAACGCCGCGCATTATACGCGCCAACGCTAATAATCGTTAACACAGAGTGTAAAAACCCGATTAGTCTGTAACGATGTGAGGAAGAATTGCGCAATTATAGCGGGCTGGCGAGAAACCAGCCCGGAAGATGACACTGATTTACTTTTTATCTGCAGCGATGCGCTCACGAATATGCAGAGCGCGATCGTCAGATGTGAGGATCAGGCAGGTGTACTAATACGCGCCAGCTGTTCGAAATAATCCGGGAAAGTTTTGGCGGTACATTTAGGGTCCAGAATGGTCACCGGCGTGTCAGACAACGCCACCAGCGAGAAACACATCGCCATGCGGTGATCGTTGTAGGTCGCGATCTCCGCAAACTGTAACGTCGCCGGTGGTGTAACGCGAATATAGTCTTCGCCCTCTTCAACGATCGCACCCACTTTACGCAACTCGGTCGCCATCGCGAACAGGCGGTCGGTCTCTTTGACGCGCCAGTTGTAGATGTTACGTAAAGTCGTGGTGCCTTTAGCGAACAGCGCTGCCGTGGCGATGGTCATCGCCGCATCGGGAATATGGTTCATATCCATGTCTACCGCGTTCAGCTCACCGTGAGTACAGGCAATAAAGTCTTCGCCCCAGGTAATGGTCGCGCCCATTTTTTCCAGCACATCAGCGAAGCGGATATCACCCTGCATACTGTTGCGGCCAATCCCGGTGACTTTTACCGTACCGCCTTTAATGGCTCCCGCTGCGAGAAAATAGGAAGCGGAAGAAGCATCGCCTTCAACCAGATATGCACCCGGTGACTGATACTGCTGCTGACCCTGCACAACAAAGCGCTGGTAGTTCTGATTCTCAATTTCAACACCAAACGTTTTCATCAGGTTCAGTGTGATATCAATGTAAGGTTTGGATACCAGCTCGCCTTTAATGGCGATCGTCGTATCCTGCGGCGCCAGTGGCGCAGTCATCAGCAGCGCAGTCAGGAACTGGCTGGATACGCTGCCGTCTACCTCAACCTGTCCTCCGGTAAAGCCACCGCGCAGACGTAAAGGCGGATAGTTTTCCTGCTCCAGGTATTCAATGTTGGCTCCGCCCTGGCGTAACGCATCAACCAGATGGCCAATCGGGCGCTCTTTCATGCGCGGCTCACCCGTCAACACGATGTCATTACTGCCCAGACACAGCGCAGCGGCCAGTGGGCGCATTGCGGTTCCGGCATTGCCAAGGAACAGTTCCACTGCGCCTTCGGCATGCAGCGCGCCGCCATTGCCGATAATCTCGCAACGCGTACGGTCGGCAGAAAGGGTATAGCTAATTCCTAACGCATTCAGAGCATTAAGCATATGGCGGACATCATCGCTGTCCAGCAGATTAGTCAGGACAGTGGTGCCATTTGCTAATGCAGCCAGCAGCAAAGCGCGGTTAGAAACACTTTTGGATCCAGGCAGATTGATGGTGCCATCCACCCGCGCAATGGGTTGTAACGTCAGGGATTCCATGAAACTCGACTCTCAAAAACAGACATAAAAACCCCACAGACTGGCTGTGGGGATGAAAATACAGCAGATTAACCGCGGCGGCGCTCGAAATCGACCATGAAATCGGTCAGCGCTTTTACACCTTCTAGCGGCATTGCATTGTAGATGGACGCGCGCATACCACCGACCACACGGTGCCCTTTCAACGCGTGCAGACCCGCAGCGAAAGACTCTTCCAGGAAGAGTTTATCCAGTGCGCTGTCAGCAAGCTGGAACGGTACGTTCATGCGTGAACGGTTCGATTTTGCCACGTCGTTACGGTAGAAATCGCTGTTATCGATTACGCCGTACAGCAGTTCCGCTTTTTGCTGGTTAATTTTATCCATCGCGTTAACACCGCCCTGCTCTTTCAGCCATTTAAAGACCAGGCCAGACAGGTACCAGGCAAAGGTTGGCGGCGTGTTGAACATGGAGTCGTTGTCATTCAGCACGGTATAGTCGAGGATTGACGGGCATGACACATGAGCCTTACCCAGCAAATCTTCACGTACGATGACAATGGTCAGCCCGGCCGGGCCGATGTTTTTCTGCGCCCCGGCATAAATTACGCCATAACGGCTCACGTCAAGCGGTGCGGAAAGAATGGTAGAGGACAGATCCGCCGTAACCACCACATTGCTGGCAAAATTCGGCGTTTCATCGATCGCAATGCCATCAATGGTTTCATTCGGGCAATAGTGCAAATACGCCGCGTTGTCTGAAAGCTGCCATTCGCTCATTGGCTTAACAGCACGCAGTCCGTCAACGGTGACTTTGGCGTCAATAACGTTTGGCGTACAGTATTTTTTCGCTTCTTTAATTGCGCTGGCGGCCCAATAACCGGCATCGACGTAATCCGCCGTGGTTTTGTCACCCAGAATATTTAACGGGATACCCGCAAACTGCCCGCGCCCACCGCCATGGCAGAACAACACTTTATAGTTGGAGGGGATGCTGAGAAGATCGCGAAAATCCTGCTCCGCTTCCTCTGCGACCTGGATGAATTCTTTGCCACGGTGGCTAATTTCCATCACCGACGTGCCAAGACCGTTCCAGTCGCGAAGATCCTGTTGAGCCAGTTTAAGTACTTCTGCCGGTAACATTGCCGGACCTGAACTAAAATTGAAGACCTGAGCCATTTCCCCTCACCACGTTGTGTTGTTGTCCAATCAACATCCTGTCATTGGCGATAATCCGGTGACAGACATTGGTATAAGTTATTCCTGTGGATATCGGTTTTATCATTCAGTGACACGCGCCGCAATGGGTAAAACTGGCCAGGGTAAAAATGTGTCATTGGTCACACAACAGAATCTATCGGATTGACGGGTAAAAACCGAGATTTTCGCTGTCAGGTGACCCGTTTTGCCCGACTGGCCTTCGACCATTCTGGATTTGCACAGCGTGGACATAATTGATGATCTCCGGCGTTCATTTGCACCACTTCACTACACCGTATACAGGCATAGTCCCCAGCTTCAGGTATCACTTTAAATCGCTGTGTACAGCGTTTAGGCAAAATACTGAGCCCCGGCTTTACGTCTTCATCAGCAAAGAAATAGACGCTGATTTGCCCATTTGTCTCCAGGATGGCCAGTCTCACCTGTCCCAATTGCTCCACGCCGTTCAAACGCAATTCCATAAAGAATTCGAATTCCGTCATATTGGCGCTATTGAGCTTCGACCATGCCAGCTCGCCGTCCTCAATGATCACAACGGGCTTGCCCTCCAGCAAATCCTCCATTTTCTCGCTATGCGCCATCAGCCACATAACCAGCCGATACAGCACAGCAAGCGTAATAAAGACCACCAGCACCGGCAGCATCGGGACATCATCATAAAATGCCACGTCTCCCGCCGCAGACCCCAGCGTAAGGATGATCAGCACTTCAAAAAGCGACATCTGGCGTACGCCGCGACGTCCGGTGATTTTTAAAAACAGAAAAACCAATATAAAGGTATAGAGGCTGCGCAGAGCAACTTCTCCCAGAAAATCCATGGGCACCTTATCCAGTACCATTCGGTGTAAATCGAAAGCTTTCATTATTATGCTCTAAACGTGGTTGGCTGTAGGAAAGCATAGCTAATACTTTTATTTACGTCTGAACTCCGGCGACGATAGCGCCATTCATTTAAAACCCGTATCATTGCGCGCTTTCCGTACGACAAAAGTGATTTTCATGACGCAAACATTTATCCCCGGCAAAGATGCCGCTCTGGAAGACTCCATCGCTCGCTTCCAGCAAAAATTGCTCGACCTTGGTTTTCAAATTGAAGAAGCCTCGTGGTTGAATCCCGTCCCTAACGTCTGGTCAGTACATATTCGCGACAAAGAATGCGCGCTGTGCTTCACCAACGGTAAAGGCGCGACGAAAAAAGCGGCGCTGGCTTCCGCGCTGGGCGAATATTTTGAGCGTCTGTCGACTAACTATTTCTTTGCGGATTTCTGGCTGGGTGAAACCATCACCAACGGTCCATTCGTGCATTATCCGAACGAAAAATGGTTCCCGTTGACTGAAGAAGACGACGTACCTGAAGGTCTACTGGATGCTCGTCTGCGTGCGTTTTACGATCCAGACAACGAACTGACTGGCAGCATGCTTATCGATCTGCAATCCGGTAATGAAGAACGTGGGGTCTGTGGCCTACCGTTTACCCGTCAGTCGGATAACCAGACCGTCTATATTCCGATGAATATTATTGGCAACCTGTACGTTTCTAACGGCATGTCTGCGGGTAACACCCGAAACGAAGCGCGCGTTCAGGGCCTGTCTGAAGTCTTTGAGCGTCATGTGAAGAACCGTATTATTGCGGAAAGCATCAGCCTGCCGGAAATCCCGGCCGAAGTCATGGCGCGCTATCCGGCAGTGGTGGAGTCCATCGCCAAACTGGAAGCGGAAGGTTTCCCAATTTTCGCCTACGATGGCTCGCTGGGCGGCAAGTATCCGGTGATTTGCGTTGTCCTGTTCAACCCGGCCAATGGTACCTGCTTTGCCTCCTTCGGTGCGCACCCGGATTTCGGCGTTGCGCTGGAGCGTACCGTCACTGAACTGCTGCAGGGTCGTGGTCTGAAAGATCTTGATGTCTTCACCCCTCCGACCTTTGACGACGAAGAAGTGGCTGAACACACTAACCTTGAAACCCACTTCATCGACTCCAGCGGCCTGATCTCCTGGGATCTGTTCAAGCAGGATGCTGACTATCCGTTCGTTGACTGGAATTTCTCCGGCACCACGGAAGAAGAGTTCGCCACCCTGATGGCCATCTTCAACGCTGAAGATAAAGAAGTGTATATCGCCGACTACGAGCACCTGAGCGTTTACGCGTGCCGCATTATTGTTCCGGGAATGTCTGACATCTATCCGGCTGAAGATCTGTGGTTAGCCAACAACGCCATGGGCGCCCATCTGCGTGACACTATCCTCTCTCTTCCGGGCAGTGAATGGGATAAAGAAGACTATCTCAATCTGATCGAACAACTGGATGAAGAAGGCTTTGACGACTTCACCCGCGTACGCGAGCTGCTCGGTCTGGCAACCGGTGCGGATAACGGTTGGTACACCCTGCGCATTGGCGAGCTTAAAGTGATGCTGGCGCTGGCCGGCGGCGACCTGGAGCAGGCGCTGGTCTGGACAGAATGGACGATGGAATTCAACGCCTCTGTCTTTAGCGCTGAACGTGCCAACTACTACCGCTGTCTGCAAACGCTGCTGTTGCTATCTCAGGAAGAAGATCGTCAGCCGCTACAATATCTGAACGCGTTTGTTCGCATGTACGGTGCCGAGGCGGTTGAAGCCGCAAGTGCAGCATTAAGTGGCGAAGCGCCGTTCTACGGGCTTCAAACTGTTGATAGCGATCTGCAGGCTTTCCCGGCGCATCAGTCTCTGCTGAAAGCTTACGAAAAACTGCAGCGCGCGAAAGCAGCACATTGGTCAAAATAGTGACAATCAGCCTGCGCTGAGTAGGCTAAAGGTATTGTCTGGGCTATATTACGGGGCGCTTAATGCGCCCTGTTTTTTATTTTGGTCAAATCAAAAAATAAATGTAAAAACAAGGTTAAATATTAGTAGTTGATATTAAGAAAATTAGCTTATTAATGTGGTTTTTTATCTCAATTACTCCATTTTAATTAACCGCCCCAGAGGAGACAGAAAGAAAAAATTCAACTCACTTTATAATTTTTAAAATTTATTTTTATTTGGATAATCAACAAGTTACACCGTAATCGCATAAAAACCATGCGCCTTACGGGCCTATAAGCCAGGCGAGATATGATCTATATCAAATTCTCATCTATAATGCTTTGTTAGTATCTCGTCGCCGACTTAATAAAGAGAGAGTTAGTGTGAAAGCTGACAACCCTTTTGATCTTATTCTTCCTGCTGCAATGGCCAAAGTTGCCGAAGAAGCAGGCGTCTATAAAGCAACGAAACATCCGCTTAAGACGTTCTATCTGGCAATTACTGCCGGTGTATTCATTTCAATTGCCTTTGTTTTCTATATCACCGCCACAACCGGTACCGGCACAATGCCTTTCGGCATGGCGAAGCTAGTAGGTGGTATCTGCTTTTCCCTGGGGCTGATTCTCTGCGTTGTCTGCGGTGCAGACCTCTTCACCTCAACCGTACTGATTGTCGTAGCGAAAGCCAGTGGTCGCATCACCTGGGGCCAATTGGCTAAAAACTGGCTTAACGTTTATGTCGGCAACCTGATTGGCGCCCTGATCTTCGTGTTACTCATGTGGCTTTCTGGCGAGTATATGACCGCTAACGGCGCGTGGGGTCTCAACGTCCTGCAAACAGCCGACCACAAAGTGCACCATACTTTTGTTGAGGCGGTAAGTCTTGGCATCCTGGCTAACCTGATGGTGTGTCTGGCAGTATGGATGAGCTATTCGGGTCGCAGCCTGATGGACAAAGCGTTTATCATGGTATTACCGGTCGCAATGTTTGTTGCCAGCGGTTTTGAGCACAGTATCGCAAACATGTTTATGATCCCTATGGGTATTGTAATTCGCGATTTCGCCACCCCGGAATTCTGGACCGCTGTTGGGTCTTCTCCGGAGAATTTTTCTCACCTGACCGTGATGAATTTCATCACCGATAACCTGATTCCGGTTACGATCGGCAACATTATCGGCGGCGGTTTGTTGGTCGGGTTGACATACTGGGTCATTTATCTGCGTGGTAACGATCATCATTAATCTGATGATGCCCATTACACGCAGTAAATAAAAAATCCACTTAAGAAGGTAGGTGTTACATGTCCGAGCTTAATGAAAAGTTAGCCACAGCCTGGGAAGGTTTTACCAAAGGTGATTGGCAGAATGAAGTAAACGTCCGTGACTTCATTCAGAAAAACTACACTCCGTATGAGGGTGACGAGTCCTTCCTGGCTGGCGCAACTGATGCGACCACTGCACTGTGGGACAGCGTGATGGAAGGCGTTAAACAGGAAAACCGCACTCACGCGCCTGTTGACTTTGACACCTCCGTTGCTTCTACCATCACTTCTCACGACGCTGGCTACATCAACAAAGCGCTCGAGAAAATTGTTGGTCTGCAGACTGAAGCTCCGCTGAAACGTGCGATCATTCCGTTTGGCGGCATCAAAATGGTTGAAGGTTCCTGCAAAGCGTACAATCGCGAACTGGACCCGATGCTGAAAAAAATCTTCACCGAATACCGCAAAACCCACAACCAGGGCGTATTCGATGTTTACACCAAAGACATTCTGAACTGCCGTAAATCCGGTGTTCTGACTGGTCTGCCAGATGCCTATGGCCGTGGCCGTATCATCGGTGACTACCGTCGCGTTGCGCTGTACGGTATCGACTACCTGATGAAAGACAAATACGCTCAGTTCGTCTCTCTGCAGTCCGATCTGGAAAACGGCGTAAACCTGGAAGCCACTATCCGTCTGCGTGAAGAAATTGCTGAACAGCACCGCGCACTGGGTCAGATCAAAGAAATGGCTGCTAAATATGGCTGCGATATCTCTGGTCCGGCAACCAACGCTCAGGAAGCTATCCAGTGGACTTACTTCGGCTACCTGGCCGCGGTTAAATCTCAGAACGGCGCAGCAATGTCCTTCGGTCGCGTATCCACCTTCCTGGATGCCTACATCGAACGTGATATCAAAGCAGGCAAAATCACCGAGCAAGACGCTCAGGAAATGATTGACCACCTGGTCATGAAACTGCGTATGGTTCGTTTCCTGCGTACCCCTGAATATGATGAACTGTTCTCTGGTGACCCGATTTGGGCAACTGAATCTATCGGTGGTATGGGCGTTGATGGCCGTACTCTGGTTACCAAAAACAGCTTCCGCTTCCTGAATACCCTGTACACCATGGGTCCTTCTCCGGAGCCGAACATCACCGTTCTGTGGTCTGAAAAACTGCCTCTGAACTTCAAGAAATTCGCCGCTAAAGTGTCCATCGACACCTCTTCTCTGCAGTACGAGAACGATGACCTGATGCGTCCGGACTTCAACAACGACGACTACGCTATCGCTTGCTGCGTAAGCCCGATGGTTGTTGGTAAACAAATGCAGTTCTTCGGTGCGCGTGCAAACCTGGCGAAAACCATGCTGTACGCAATCAACGGCGGCGTTGATGAAAAACTGAAAATGCAGGTTGGTCCTAAATCTGAACCGATCAAAGGCGACGTTCTGAACTTCGACGAAGTTATGGAGCGCATGGATCACTTCATGGACTGGCTGGCTAAACAGTACGTCACTGCACTGAACGTTATCCACTACATGCACGACAAGTACAGCTACGAAGCCTCTCTGATGGCGCTGCACGACCGTGACGTTATCCGCACCATGGCGTGTGGTATCGCTGGTCTGTCCGTTGCTGCTGACTCCCTGTCTGCAATCAAATATGCGAAAGTTAAACCGATTCGTGACGAAGACGGTCTGGCTGTCGACTTCGAAATCGAAGGCGAATACCCGCAGTTTGGTAACAACGACTCTCGCGTTGATGACATGGCGGTTGACCTGGTAGAACGTTTCATGAAGAAAATTCAGAAACTGACTACTTATCGTAACGCTATCCCGACTCAGTCTGTTCTGACCATCACCTCTAACGTGGTTTATGGTAAGAAAACCGGTAACACCCCAGATGGTCGTCGTGCTGGCGCGCCGTTCGGACCGGGTGCTAACCCAATGCACGGTCGTGACCAGAAAGGTGCTGTTGCCTCTCTGACCTCCGTTGCTAAACTGCCGTTTGCTTACGCTAAAGATGGTATCTCTTACACCTTCTCTATCGTTCCGAACGCACTGGGTAAAGACGACGAAGTTCGTAAGACCAACCTGGCTGGTCTGATGGATGGTTACTTCCACCACGAAGCGTCCATCGAAGGTGGTCAGCACCTGAACGTGAACGTCATGAACCGTGAAATGCTGCTGGATGCGATGGAACATCCGGAAAAATATCCGCAGCTGACCATCCGTGTTTCTGGCTACGCAGTACGTTTTAACTCCCTGACTAAAGAACAGCAGCAGGACGTTATTACTCGTACCTTCACTCAGACCATGTAATTGGTTTTGACTGAAATCGTACTTTAAAAAGCGTACAATAAAGGCTCCACGTAAGTGGGGCCTTTTTAATAGCCTGCTTTGTCAGCTATCTATACTTATGGATAGCAGCCAAAACAGACTCGACACAGTTAATAACTGTGCACTAACACTGGCCCCGGATGGGCCACACCTGGAGAAACACCGCAATGTCAGTTATTGGTCGCATTCACTCCTTTGAATCCTGTGGCACTGTTGATGGCCCGGGCATCCGTTTTATTACCTTCTTCCAGGGCTGCCTGATGCGCTGCCTGTATTGTCATAACCGTGACACATGGGATACGCACGGCGGCAAAGAAGTCACCGTCGACGAGTTAATGAAAGAGGTCGTGACCTACCGCCACTTTATGAACGCCTCCGGTGGCGGTGTGACAGCGTCCGGTGGCGAAGCTATCCTGCAAGCTGAATTTGTACGCGACTGGTTTCGTGCCTGTAAAAAAGAAGGTATTCATACCTGTCTGGATACCAACGGTTTTGTTCGCCGCTACGATCCGGTGATCGATGAATTGCTGGAAGTCACTGACCTGGTGATGCTCGATCTCAAACAGATGAATGATGAAATCCATCAGAATCTGGTGGGCGTATCTAACCATCGTACGCTTGAGTTCGCACGTTACCTGTCCAATAAAGACATCAAGGTGTGGATCCGCTACGTCGTTGTGCCTGGCTGGTCTGACGATGACGACTCCGCGCACCGCCTGGGCGAGTTTACCCGCGATATGGGCAACGTAGAGAAAATCGAACTGCTGCCATACCATGAGCTGGGCAAACACAAATGGGTGGCAATGGGTGAAGAGTACAAACTTGACGGTGTTAAGCCACCGAAGAAAGAGACCATGGAGCGCGTGAAAGGCATTCTTGAGCAGTATGGTCATAAAGTGATGTACTAATGACGACCACGGCGTCGCAGCGCTCTGCTTGAGTAGCGCGACGCCAACGTTCGATGCCTACGACATAAAATATTCTGAAAGTTTATTGGTCACGCTTTCAATAGAGAAAATACGTTTCTGGTGTGCTTTACGACACTGCACGTAACGCTCATCCTGCTCTTCCAGAGCACTGAGTATGCGATCCGCCACCATCATCGCACCAGCAATTTCAGCAAAACCAGACTCACCTTCCCCCTGTAACGCAACCGCCGCCTGTAAATTCCAGTCAGAAAGCCGATTTAATGGAGCAAACGATCCGCGAGTTAACGAGAGAATTTTTATGCCTTGTTCCTTCGCTAGCGTCAGCGACTGCATCATATCGGTAGAGATTTGTTCTGTATGAATAACAATAATCCCTGTTTTTTGGCTGTCCGCCAACGGAGAGATAGCCGCCGGATAAAATCGGTCGATATAACTGGCTATTTTCCCCATCTGCACGAGATTGATTTGCAGGAATAACGCCACCGGCACCGCCGTACCTACCGCATAAATTGCAATATTACTGAGCTGATTTAACCAGGTCGCAACCGCCTGCAATTCTTTGCTGTCGATGATGGCATTGCTGTCACAAACGCTTGCCAGTACCGCCGCCGTCTCCTCACTTCCTCCATCATTCGGCCGTGCAGCTCCTTGTTCCAGTGCAAGAGCCGTTCTGAAATCAGAAAACCCCTTAAAACCAAAGGCACGGCAAAAACGAGTGATGCTCCCCTCACTGGTATCAATAGAATCGGCCAGCTCGGTTATCGTATGCCGCATCACAAAATCAGGATTTTCAGTGATAAAACGCCCTACCTTTTCCAGGATCGGACTCAGCTCTGAAGCCCCATTTCTTATGTTAATCAATAAATTAGTATCTATCTGACTCATTTTTCGCCTTTTTGCACAAAATGCAAATGCTGTCACATACTTTGCCCGGCTTTGCGATAATAATTTTTATCGCACCAATGATAATTAAAAATAATTATTTTTACAAACAGGAGAACGTCTAATGAAAGGTCTGATCGTCTGTCGTACCGGTATGGGCAGTTCGCTAATGCTGAAAATCAAAGCCCAAAAAGTCATCGATAAACATGGCTGGGATATCGATCTTGAACACGATGTCCTGTCAGGGCTACGAACCTGGCAAAACATCGACTTCGTGATCACCATGAGCGACCTGACCGATGAGGTAGAAGCCGCCGGGTTCAGAGCAATCGGTATCACCGATCTGATGAACAGCGAAGAAATGGAATCTGCGCTCACCAGCGTTGTTCAAAACAACTAACCTCTCCGGGGGAAATATGGATCTCCTAAAGTTCATTGTATTCGACATTTTGGGTGTAACCCCACTTTTAGTTGGCTTTATTGCGCTAATTGGTTTGCTTATCCAGCGTAAACCCATCGAAAAAGTGCTTTCAGGTACCTTTAAAACCATCGTCGGATTTCTGGTATTTGCCGGCGGAGCAGGGATTGCGGTGACATCCTTAGGTAATTTTCAGACCTTATTCAGCGATGGATTCGGTCTGAAAGGAGTGATGCCGTTAGCCGAAGCGTTAACAGGGCTGGCACAAACCAAGTTTGCCATGTGCGTTTCACTCATCATGGTCGTTGGTTTCGGCTGGAACTTGTTTTTTGCCCGCGTAACGCCGTTCAAATACATCTTCCTGACGGGTCAACATAATCTGTATCTGTCTGCCCTCTTAACCGTTACGCTTAAGGCGCTTGGCTACAGCGATGTAACAACAATCATCGTCGGCTCCATACTGCTGGGGCTTGCGGCCTGTGTCTATCCAGCTATCGCTCAGCCGTGGATGCGTAAGATTACCGGTAATGATGAAATCGCGATGGGTCATTACGTTACTCTGGCCTACGCGCTATCGGGATGGATCGGTTCGAAAGTGGGCGATCCTAAGCAGTCAACAGAAAAGCTAAATCTTCCCGGATGGTTGGGGATTTTTAAAGACTACATCGTCTCCGTGTCCATCTCTGTCAGTATTTTCTATTACATCGCGGCGCTTGCCGCAGGCAAAGAAGCGGTAACAGCCGCCGCCGGTGGAATGCATTGGCTGGTTTATCCGCTATTCCAGTCACTCACGTTTACCGCATCGCTTTATATCATCATCACCGGCGTTCGCTTGCTGTTGTCAGAAATAGTCCCGGCATTTCTGGGCATCTCTGAAAAATTTATCCCGAACGCCAAACCCGCACTGGATTGCCCAGTCGTCTTTCCGTATGCCCCAACCGCCACCGTTTTAGGTTTCATCTCTTCCTTTGTGGGTGGATTGGTGGTTATGGGGGTACTCGCATCAATTGGGCAAACGGTCATTATCCCCGTCGCCATCCCCTACTTCTTCATTGGTGCTACCGCCGCCGTCTTCGGTAATGCGTCAGGAGGCTGGAAAGGGGCCATCGCCGGTAGCTTTGTCACTGGCATATTAATTGGTATTGGCCCGGCACTCATCTATCCCATCATGGAATCGGTGGGATTGTCCGGTACTAGCTTCCCGGAGACAGATTTTGTCGCCCTCGGCTTAGTGGTTTATTACATCGGCAAAATGTTGCCCTGATAAGGAATGAACATGAATATTGACGAATTGAAATCCCATGCGCTGGCTGCTCGCCGGGATATTGTCACCATGATTTATGAATCAGGCATTGGCCATCCTGGCGGTGCATTGTCCATCATCGACATTCTGACCTGGATTTACGATCAAGAGGTGGACTTCTCCTGCGCCCCTCGCGCTCGCGTGGTCATGAGCAAAGGTCATGCGGTTGCTGCTCAGTACGCCATGCTGCATCAAAAAGGCAAAATTGAGCGCAGCGAATTTAATACTTTTCGACAAATTAACTCACGTTTACAGGGGCACCCTAGCATCAAATCTCTGCCCGAAGTCGATGCAACAACCGGCCTGCTGGGCCAGGGATTATCCATTGCCTTTGGTATGGCGGCGGCCAAAAAACAGCGGGGGGAATCACAGCGCGTTTTCGCCATCATTGGCGATGGCGAAATGCACGAAGGACAAATCTGGGAAACGCTACAACAAGCAGGCCATATGAAGATGGATAACCTGGTGGCGATTATCGACTACAACGGTTTTTCCTCCCACGACCCCGTTAATCAGGTGGTGAATCTGGAACCTCTGGCCGACAAAGTGCGTCTTTTCGGCTGGCACGTACTCGAACTCCATAACGGTAACGATATGCATCAGGTTGCCGACACGCTGATGCTTTCACGCCATCTGAAAGGAAAACCTGTCGCCATTATTGCGCATACCACCAAAGGCAGTGGCGTTAGCTATATGGAAAATAACGGTGACTGGCATTCAAAAACCCCAACCACCGAACAATATCAGCAGGCTATGGAGGAGTTGCAGTGATGAAAGCCCCACGTGATGAAATTGGTAACGCACTCATTGCCCTGAAAAAAAAGGGCTATCCCATTGTCGCCATTGATAGTGATTTAGCCAGCTCCACCCGCACTGACCAGTTCCAGGCCATCTATCCAGACGCTTTCTTTGAAATGGGTATTGCGGAAGGATCGGCAATGAGTTTTGCCACTGGCCAGGCGCTGGAAGGAAATATTCCGTTCTACGTTAACTTTGCGATGTTTGTGACAGGCACCGCCTGGACTCAACTGCGCCAGGCGTGCTACGCCAAAGCTAACATTAAATTAGTTGGTAGCCACCCAGGAATGGATGATGGACCTGACGGCGCATCGCATCATGCGCTGGAAGATCTGGCCCTGACGCGCGTACTGCCGGGGCTCACAATTCTAACGCCTGCCGACGCTGAAGAAGTTGAGGCCGCATTTGAACAGGCAGTAAACATTCCCGGTCCGGTCTATATTCGCGTAGCCCGAGAACCGATGCCCGTGCGCGATAAATCTGCCGTTCCGCGAGTGACCGATATCGCCGCCGTGGAGGACTCAGGCAATGACTTCGCCATTCTCTATGAAGGGACCGTTCTGGAGCAGGCAAGCGCAGGTTATGTGCAGCTGTGCGCCCAGGGAAAACGTGGCAAGCTGATTCACGTCGCCATGCTAAAACCGTTTAACCGCCAGCGCTTTCTGCAACTGATTGCCAACTGCCCGCAGATCGCAACGATTGAAAATCACACGATCACCGGTGGGCTTGGCGGACAGGTTGCTGAAGTATTGGCGGAGGAAGGATTAACCACGAGATTAATCCGACTGGGGACACAAGATACGTTTACGGAATCAGGCAATAGCCGCCAGTTGAAAGAGAAATACGGTATTTCGGCGACCGCACTCTTTGAAGCCCTCAGATAGTTCGGGTTGGCAGACCGCAATGCGGTCTGCTGCTCTGAAATAAGGAGAACACAATGACATCTGCGCTATTTTCTGCCTGTCAGTTTCGTGAACAATGCCACTCCTGGCAGGAGGCCGTGACGCTGGCTTGCCAGCCTCTGGAAGAACTGGGCGCGATTACGTCCGCCTACGCTCAGGCAATCATCCGTGAAACAGAACAACTGGGTCCGTGGTACATCTTAAGCCCTGAGTTTGCCCTACCGCACGCTCGTCCAGAAGAAGGAGTGATAAGCAGTGAGACACATCTGTCGCTCTTGTGTCTGAAAGAGGCGGTGCCTTTTCCAGGGCATCCAGATGTGCGGTTAATTATTGTCCTGGCGGCTGCCAGCAGCACCCGACATATTGAAATGATTCAAAAACTGGTTTGCTGGCTGGATGAAGGGGAGCATTTACAACAGCTGACGAGTATGACCAGTCAGGCGCAACTTCACTGCACGCTGAAAGCATGCGAATACCTCGCAACTTCCGGCATACCCGCAATGGGAAAATGAGTCACGGTATGCAAACATTTTGCCTTGCATACCGTCTGGCGCGCTTTATACGTGAGCCACCGGAGTCGGCGTATGTCTGGCGCTACGCAACAACATCAGCAGATAAATAAACGATACGCTGGCGATCATAATGAATAACAGATTATCGGAATAATTCTGCATCAGCATTGCGGTGAATGAAGGACCAAGCAGGCTGCCAACGGTATAGCTTAATAACAATGCCTGATTCATGGCGACCAGCTGATGATGTTCAACCTTTTCACAGGCCCATGCCATCGCCACCGGATAGAGGGTAAAACCTGCCGCACCCAACATAAACAACGCAGGCGCCATCGCCGCCTGATTCAGCATGGCGATACTTCCGACGATAACCACGAAGACCTGGACGCGTAAAACCAGCAGGCGTCCCAGCTTGTCTGCCAGGCGGCCAATCGGCCATTGCCCCAGAATACCGGCGCTAACCAGAACCGCCATCCAGAAACCAATGCTGGCGTTGCTCACCCCTTGATGGTTGAGATACAGCGGCATCAGGCCATACAAAGACCCCAGAACAATCCCGGAAATAATACAGCCGTTAACGCCCAGACGCGCCTGACGCAGCTTCAGCATGGAGGTAATAGGAGTAGACTGCTGTTCATCACCCTGCTGATTGGCAATGCGCGTAAAGAGCAATGGCAAAACACCAGCCAGGATCGTACCCGTCACCCACGGCAGGACGTTCATCAATTCTGTTGATACTTTACTAACCAGTAGCTGGCCTAAAAACGTCCCCACGTAATAGATCATCATATAGGCGGCAAGCAAGCGTCCGCGATTACGCGAAGTCCCACTGCACATCAGCGCACTTTCCACTACCACCCAAATCATGGCGCAGCCAACACCGGCGATAAAACGCCAGGTCATCCAGCTCCAGAATCCCACCATAACCCCCAGGCCGATACAGCCCGCGGCAAAAATAAGCGAGGCAATGTAATAGCTGCGATTAAAACCAAGGTGTTTTATTAAATACCCGGTCAGCAACGTCCCTACCAGATTGCCGGTAAAGTAGGAAGAACTCACCACACCTACCTGCCAGGTGGGCAAATTTTCATGGGCGAGCCAAAGCGGGACGAGCGTGTTTAACACGGCGATCGCCAGGGTCAGCAGAAGCAGCCCGCACAGCAACAGCATGACGGGACGGGTATAGATGGACATGAATAAAAACCGTGAGGAAGTTCAAATTTCATGCGCATCATGCCACTGCCAAAAACATTGTCAATCGGCGCAATCAAAGGGCTGAGGCGCTTTCCGGACGATCGATTTGCATTACTGATTCTTAATGTGAATAGATAAAAAACACAAAAACACATCTGCTTGTTTTTATTGATCTAAAACAAAAATCTCGCGTTGCGTTCAGTCGAAAAATTTCATGGACTCCCCTTACTTTTATTTCTTACTAAACTCTATGCGGGATGCAGATCTGCATTGTCTTCAAAATAGAACAGTGAGTTCTTATTTAGGTATCTAATCCATATATCGTTCTTTCTGTAGACTTAAACTCATCAAATTTCCCCCACTGATGCTGAACAGGAGAAATATCATGACTAAACCTTACGTAAGACTTGATAAAGATAATGCGGCAGTACTGCTGGTCGACCATCAGGCTGGCCTGCTCTCTCTGGTTCGGGATATCGATCCCGATAAATTTAAAAACAACGTGCTTGCCCTCGGCGACTTAGCAAAATACTTCAAACTCCCAACCATTCTGACAACCAGTTTTGAGACAGGACCAAACGGGCCACTGGTACCGGAACTGAAAGCTCAATTTCCCGATGCGCCTTATATTGCTCGCCCCGGAAACATTAACGCGTGGGATAACGAAGATTTCGTGAAAGCAGTGAAAGCGACCGGTAAAAAACAGCTGATTATTGCCGGTGTCGTGACGGAAGTTTGCGTAGCTTTCCCTGCGCTCTCGGCTATTGAAGAAGGTTTTGATGTCTTTGTCGTAACCGATGCGTCGGGTACATTTAATGAAATTACTCGCCATTCAGCATGGGATCGGATGTCCCAGGCCGGTGCTCAACTGATGACGTGGTTTGGTGTCGCATGTGAGTTGCATCGCGACTGGCGCAACGATATCGAAGGTCTGGCGACGCTGTTCTCTAATCACATTCCTGATTATCGCAATCTGATGACCAGCTACGACACGTTAACTAAACAGAAGTAAAAAACCGGGGCTATGCCCCGGTTTGTCATTTAGCTGGCAACCGCCATACCGACGGTCATATGCAGCCCGTAGAACACGCCACGACCAATCAACTCGCCGACTAACAGCAGAATAAACGCGACGGAAAGCAGCGGAACTGCAGGCTGGTAGCCTTTCACTTGCGGTACAATCCAGCAGCACAACGCTACTGCCAGAGCGACAATCCGCCACGCCATCAGCGAGCCGTAATCCGGAACCAGCGCAGACGCCTGTTGAATGGAACTGTGGATCGTCGCCAGTTCAGCCCCCTGCATTACAGACATGATGGCGCTCACGACCAGAGCAAGCACTGAAATAGCCGGCAACAGGCGCATCGCCCAACCGTCCACGCCAGCAATTCTCAGCAACAGATATCCCAGCAACGGACCGCCCATAAACATCGTCAGGAAAAAGCCCAGCGGCGTCCAGATGCTGTACCAGGTCGGTACGGTATCGATGGTGTTATACACGCGCACCATCATCCAGACAAAAACCACGCCCAGTACCATGGTGACAACTAACCACAGATTGCGTAATACGGGCGACATTTTTTTCAACGTTGCCAGCAGCCAGCCGATGCCGCCAACGGCAAAGAAGATTGAGCCGCTGGCAATTTCATTACTCAACGCAGAAGACCCTACACGATTGAGTGAGTTAAAGGCGCGCATCGGTGAGCCCAGGTGGAGCATGGAAGCAATAAAGCCAATGCCCATTAATACCCACAGCCCGAACATGCAGGCAATCACGCGCTGCTGCGATTCAGGGCGTAAGTCCCCTTTCATCAACGCCAGCGCCAGAACGATAAAGCCACCAACTACACACTGTCCGAAGACAGTGAAGATCATCAGCGGCCATTCATGCCATCCACTTCCCATCTTACACCTCCTTCGGATTGGCCAGATAACCTGTAGTATCCCCGGTCGGGCGGCTATTGGCGTTAGGTTTGATGACAATACTTGGTTTGGTAAAGTGCGCGCCCGGCAGTGGCGCTACCGCAGCCAAAGTACCGTGTTTTTTGCGCAGCTCTTCAATCGGACCAAAATCCAGCGCACGCAGTGGGCAGGACTCCACGCAGATAGGTTTCTTGCCTTCAGCGACGCGCTCATGGCAGCCATCACATTTAGTCATATGCCCTTTTTCAGCATTGTACTGTGGCGCGCCGTAAGGACAGGCCATGTGGCAATACCGGCAGCCAATGCAAACATCTTCGTCGACAACGACAAAACCATCTTCACGTTTGTGCATCGCACCGCTCGGACAAACCTTGGTACAGGCTGGATCTTCACAGTGGTTACACGCAATGGAGAGGTAATAAGCAAAGACGTTCTGATGCCAGACGCCGTTGTCCTCCTGCCAGTCGCCGCCTGCGTATTCATAAATGCGGCGGAAGCTGACTTCCGGGGTTAAATTTTTGAAATCTTTGCAGGCCAGTTCGCAGGTTTTGCAACCGGTGCAACGGCTGGAATCAATAAAAAATCCATACTGGGTTGTCATCGGTTACTCCTTACGCCTTTTCAACCTGAACAAGGTTCGTGTGTGACGGATTCCCCTTTGCGAGAGGAGACGGACGCTGGGTCGTCAGGACGTTAATGCAACCGCCCTGATCCACGCGTTTTGCATCCGGGTCATACCAGGCCCCTTCGCCCAATGCCACCACGCCGGGCATCATACGTGGCGTCACTTTCGCCTCAATATGCACTTCACCACGATCGTTAAAGATACGTACCTTGTCGCCGTTGTTAATACCGCGTCGCTGCGCATCCATCGGGTTGATCCACATTTCCTGGCGGCAGGATGCTTTCAGGACATCGACGTTGCCATAGGTCGAGTGAACGCGAGACTTATAGTGGAAGCCGGTCAGCTGCAAAGGGAATTTCTCCACAAGCGGATCGTTTAAGCTTTCAAAGCCTGGGGTATAAATCGGTAGCGGATCGATTACATCACCTTCCGGCAGTTCCCAGCTTGCCGCGATCTCGGCAAGCTGCTGCGAATAAATTTCGATCTTACCTGACGGCGTGGTCAGCGGATTGGCTTTAGGATCCTCACGGAATGCCCTGTACGCCACATGATGTCCTTGCGGATCGCGCTGTTTAAAGATCCCTTGCTGACGGAATTCTTCAAACGTAGGCAGTTCAGGAATCGCTTTGCGCGACTGCTCATACAGATGGCGCATCCACTCTTCCTGAGTACGACCTTCTGTAAACTGCTGCTCAACGCCAAGGCGCTTCGCCAGCTCGCTGGTCATCTGGTAGATAGTCTTGCATTCGAAGCGTGGTTTGATCGCCTGATCGGTGAAAATCACATAGGACATGTTCCCGCATGAGGCATCCAACGCGAAATCCATCTGCTCAGAGGCGGTACAGTCCGGCAGCAAAATGTCCGCGTATTTCGCCGAGGAAGTCATATGACAGTCGATGACGACGATCATCTCGCACTTCTTCTCGTCCTGGAGGATTTCATGCGTGCGGTTAATATCAGAGTGTTGGTTAATCAGACAGTTACCGGCATAGTTCCAGATCATCTTAATAGGAACATCGAGCTTGTCTTTGCCGCGTACGCCGTCACGCAGGGCCGTCATCTCCGGGCCTCGCTCAATCGCGTCCGTCCACATGAACATCGAGATGCTGGTTTCAACTGGGTTTTCCAGCGTTGGCATACGCTCAAACGGCAAACTGTATGAGCCCTCACGTGCCCCGCTGTTGCCGCCGTTGATCCCAACGTTACCGGTCAGGATAGCGAGCATAGAAATGGCGCGGGTCGCTATTTCACCGTTAGCATGACGCTGCGGCCCCCACCCCTGGCTGATGTATGCCGGTTTAGCGCTACCTATTTCACGCGCCAGTTTGACGATACGTTCAGCGGGAATACCGGTAATCTGCGCCGCCCACTCCGGGGTCTTGGCAATGCCATCCTTACCCTGCCCAAGAATATACGCCTTATAGTGACCGTTCTTCGGTGCGTCGGCCGGTAAGGTTTTCTCGTCGTAACCCACGCAGTATTTGTCGAGGAACGGTTGGTCAACCATGTTTTCGGTGATCAGGACATACGCCAGACCATTGACCAGCGCCGCATCAGTACCAGGACGGATCGGGATCCATTCATCTTCACGCCCCGCACCGGTATCCGTATAACGGGGATCGATAATGATCATGCGGGCATTGGATTTCTGTCGCGCCTGTTCAAGGTAATAGGTTACCCCACCCCCGCTCATACGGGTTTCACCAGGGTTATTACCGAACAGAACCACCAGCTTGCTGTTTTCAATGTCGGACGGGCTGTTACCGTCAGCCCAGCCGCCGTAGGTATAGTTCAACCCGGCAGCGATTTGCGCTGAAGAGTAGTCACCGTAGTGATTAAGATAGCCGCCGCAGCAGTTCATCAACCGTGCCACCAGCGTTTTACCCGGCGGCCACGAGCGCGTCATAGTGCCACCCAGCGTACCGGTACCGTAGTTCAGGTAGATAGACTCATTGCCGTAGTCTTTGATAAGACGCTGCATATTGCTGGCAATGATGTCGTAGGCTTCATCCCAACTGATGCGCTCAAATTTTCCTTCGCCACGCTTACCAACGCGTTTCATCGGGTATTTCAGACGATCGGGATTATAGACTCGGCGACGCATGGATCGACCACGCAGACAGGCGCGTACCTGGTGCAGACCGTCATAGTTGTCATCGCCGGTGTTGTCGGTTTCGACATACTTTATTTCACCGTCGACCACATGCATACGCAGCGGGCAGCGGCTGCCGCAGTTCACTGTACACGCGCTCCAGATCACTTTCTCATTAATCGGTGTCGGATTAAGGGCTTCTGCAGCATTTGCAATACGGGTAAATGGCAGGGTAAACGCGCTACTGGCCACCGCCAGTCCGCCTATCGCCGTCGTTTTCACCAAACCGCGGCGAGTAACCTCAGCTGCCAGCACGGCATCGGGGATCTTAGTTTTCATAGTGGCTCACTCTGCTGCTCACAATAAAAAAAGCGCCCTGAGGCGCTTTTTTAGCAGAGAAAGGTAGCTTAGCCGATGAATTCGAGGCCATTCATGTACGGACGTAATACTTCCGGAACCTGAATGCGGCCATCAGCCTGCTGATAGTTTTCCATTACCGCAACCAGCGTACGCCCAACCGCCAGACCGGAACCGTTCAGAGTATGCACTAAACGGGTCTTTTTGTCGGATTTGCTGCGGCAACGCGCCTGCATACGACGAGCCTGGAAATCCCACACGTTGGAGCAAGAGGAGATTTCGCGATAGGTGTTCTGCGCCGGGATCCACACTTCAAGATCATAAGTTTTGCATGCGCCGAAGCCCATGTCGCCAGTGCACAGGATGATTTTGCGATACGGCAGACCCAGCAGTTGCAGGACCTTCTCGGCATGGCCGGTCATCTCTTCCAGCGCGTCCATCGACTCTTCCGGGCGAACAATCTGCACCATCTCAACTTTATCGAACTGGTGCATACGGATCAGACCACGCGTGTCACGACCGTAAGAACCTGCTTCAGAACGGAAGCACGGCGTATGCGCAGTCATTTTGATCGGCAGCGCATCTTCATCGATGATTTCGTCGCGCACCAGGTTGGTCAGCGGAACTTCTGCTGTTGGGATCAGCGCATAGTTGCTGCTGTCAGCTTCTTCATCCAGCGGACGGGTATGGAACAGATCGCCAGCGAATTTCGGCAGTTGGCCTGTACCGTACAGCGTGTCATGGTTAACCAGATACGGGACGTAGTTTTCGCTATAGCCATGCTGCTCAGTATGCAGATCCAGCATGAACTGAGACAGCGCACGGTGCATACGCGCAATCTGCCCTTTCATAACAACAAAACGAGAGCCGGTCAGCTTAACCGCCGCGGCGAAATCAAGACCCGTGTGCATTTCACCCAGGGTAACGTGATCGCGCACTTCGAAATCAAACTCACGCGGAGTACCCCAGCGGCTGACTTCGACGTTGTCATTTTCATCTTTACCCACCGGAACGTCGTCCGCTGGCAGGTTAGGAATAGTCAGCGCAATGTCGCGGATCTCGGCCTGTAAGGTATCAAGTTCAGCTTTCGCGGCATCCAGCTCTTCGCCCAGTTTGTTCACTTCCAGACGTAAAGACTCGATATCTTCCCCGCGCGCTTTTGCCTGGCCGATGGATTTCGATCGCGAGTTACGCTCTGCCTGCAGGTTTTCAGTTTGTACCTGCAGAACTTTACGACGCTCTTCAAGAGCGCGCAGCTTATCTACATCCAGCTTAAAGCCCCGGCTTGCCAGTTTTTCTGCGACTGCGTCTGGCTCATTACGCAGCAGATTGGGATCGAGCATGCTTATCCTGTGCTTATCGAATTAAAATAGGAGAAAGTGACCACAGCCTGCGGTCACAGGGATACAGAGACAACATTACCGCAACGATAACACTAACGGTAGCGTTTTATAGGGCTATTTTGATCCTGTCCGGCGAGCCAGGCGAGCTTTTCGCCAATCTTGCCTTCAAGACCTCTGTTTGTGGGGCGATAATAGCGCGTTTGTGCCATTTCCTGCGGGAAGTACTCTTCTCCGGCGGCATAGGCATTAGGCTCATCATGGGCATAACGATACTCCTGACCGTAGCCCATCTCTTTCATCAGCTTAGTCGGCGCATTGCGCAGGTGAACTGGCACGTCGTAATCCGGACGTTCGCGGGCATCAGACAACGCGGCTTTAAAGGCGGTGTAAACCGCATTACTCTTCGGCGCACAGGCTAGATAAACAATCGCCTGAGCAATCGCGCGTTCGCCTTCCGCGGGTCCCACGCGGGTAAAACAGTCCCATGCGGAAATCGCCACCTGCATGGCGCGGGGATCGGCATTGCCGACATCTTCTGAGGCAATCGCCAGACAGCGACGGGCAACATACAGCGGATCGCCACCAGCGGTAATAATTCGCGCATACCAATAAAGCGCCGCATCTGGGGCGCTTCCACGTACCGACTTGTGTAATGCGGAGATGAGATCGTAAAAACGATCGCCTTTATTATCGAAACGCGCACTACGTTCACCGGCAATTTCGGTGAGCAATTCTGGTTTCAATACGCGCTTGCCGGAATCATCAACTTCGGCCATATCGGCCATCATTTCCAGCGTATTCAGCGCCCGCCGCGCGTCACCATTAACCAGTTCGGCAATAGCCCGACGCGTTTCTGGCGGCAGAATAATATCCTGGCCGCCATAACCACGCGCTTTGTCTGACATCGCCTGGTCCAGCACCTGTTCAATGTCGTCGGAAGTTAACGATTTCAGTAAATAAACGCGTGCACGCGACAACAGCGCCGAGTTGAGCTCAAACGAGGGGTTTTCAGTGGTAGCGCCAATAAACGTAATGGTACCGTCTTCAATATGCGGTAAAAACGCATCCTGTTGGCTTTTATTAAAACGGTGAACTTCGTCCACGAACAGGATCGTGCGTCGCCCCGCGTTACGGTTCTGACGCGCACGCTCAATCGCTTCACGAATTTCTTTCACGCCAGACGTAACTGCCGAAATTCGTTCGACATCGGCGTTAGCGTAACGGGCAATAACTTCGGCAAGCGTCGTTTTCCCGGTCCCCGGCGGTCCCCATAAAATCATGGAGTGCAGATGCCCGGCCTCGATAGCGCGCGGCAAGGGTTTGCCCGCAGCCAGCAGATGCTGCTGGCCGATATACTGCGCTAAATTTTCTGGCCGCATACGCGCGGCCAGCGGCTGAAAAGTATTATCAGAAAAGTCGAGCGACAGATTGCTCACTCACACGCCTCTACTTACGTTGATCGTCAACCGTTACACCTTGCGGCGGGGTAAAGGTGAATTTAGAGGGTTCAATCGCACCATTCTGCTGAGATTTCAGCTGATAGCTGCTGCGCTGATCGTCTTGTTCAACGGCGCTGAACTGGTGGATCGTCCCGTCACGCCCAACATTGATAGTAAACTGCTTAAGGTTACCGCTGCTGGTTTTTGGCGTCAGCACGAAATCATCGCCATTTTGCTTAATATTGTACTGCTGCCAGTCGCTGGCCTGGTTACGTGCAATCAGCATGAACGGCGTGTTGCCCGTGGCGTCTTTCAGCCATGTCGCAGTCGCCTGCTCAACAAACGGGTTAAAGAACCACAGCGTTTTACCATCGGAAACCAGGATGCTCTCGTCAGGCTGCGTCATATGCCAGTTAAACAGATTAGGACGTTTAACCCATAAGTCACCCTGACCTTCCTGCACCGCCGCACCGCTACCGTCCGTGACCTTCTGAGTAAAGCTGGCATGGAAACTACTGACTTTATCCAGGCGGCTTTTCAGGTCGCTGGCAGCATCTGCCCAGACGCTGCTCACCACAAAGCTCGACAATAATGCACAGGTGATTGCGATTCTTTTCATCGTTATTCCTCAAAATACGTCACTCCCAACGGGGAGATCCCTCTGCTATCCATTTCAGGCCAAAAATCAGCATGAGGAAAGTAGAAAATACTGAATTACTTAACTTTGCAATCATTCGAAGGGCGGCGGAGCCAGCACTTCACGATTACCATTATGCCCTTGCTCGCTGACAATTCCCTGCGCTTCCATCTGTTCGATGATGCGCGCCGCTCGGTTGTAACCGATACGGAACTGACGCTGGACGCCGGAGATTGAGGCTTTGCGTTTCTGGGTAACAAAGTTTACCGCCTGATCGAACAGCGGATCCAACTCTTCGCCACCATCAAAGCCGCCACCGCCGCCTTCGCTTTCGCTGTCAGACGTTATGCCGTCAACGTATTGTGGACGACCGCGCGCTTTCCAGTCCTGAACCACAGCGTGAACTTCTTCATCACGTACAAAGGCGCCGTGTACACGCACTGGGATCGTTGAGTTTGGTGCGGAATACAGCATGTCACCCATACCCAACAGCGATTCCGCGCCGCCCTGGTCAAGGATGGTACGCGAGTCAATTTTACTGGACACAGTAAAGGCGATACGCGTTGGGATGTTCGCTTTAATCAGACCAGTAATAACGTCAACCGACGGTCGCTGGGTCGCCAGCACCAGGTGGATCCCCGCCGCACGCGCTTTTTGCGCCAGACGAGCAATCAGTTCTTCCACCTTTTTACCCACGGTCATCATCAGGTCGGCGAATTCATCCACCAGTACAACGATATACGGCAGTTTTTCCAGCACCGGATGCTGAACATCCATACTGTCGCCCGGCTTCCAGTACGGGTCCGGAATCGGACGCCCCATACGGGCGGCTTCAGCAATTTTTTCGTTATAACCGGCAAGGTTACGCACGCCAAGCGCCGACATCAGCTTGTAGCGACGTTCCATTTCATTGACGCTCCAGCGCAGGGCGTTGGCAGCATCTTTCATGTCGGTCACAACTTCAGTCAGCAAATGCGGAATGCCTTCATAAACCGACAGTTCCAGCATTTTCGGGTCAATCATGATAAAGCGAACGTCTTCCGGCTGCGCCTTGTATAACATGCTGAGGATCATGGCGTTCACCCCAACCGACTTACCGGAACCGGTTGTCCCTGCCACCAGCAGGTGCGGCATTTTCGCCAGATCGGCAACCACGGGTTCGCCCGCAATATCTTTACCCAGTACCACGGTCAGCGGAGATGAGTTATCACGGAATTTGGCGTTATCCAACACTTCGCGCAGATAAACGGTTTGACGTTTTTTGTTGGGTAACTCCAGCCCGACATACGGTTTGCCCGGAATGACCTCGACCACGCGTACCGCTGCGGTCGACAATGAACGCGCCAGATCTCGCGACAGGTTGGAAATACGCGCCGCTTTAACTCCAGGAGCAAGATTAAGCTCAAAGCGAGTAATAACCGGACCAGGAGAGTAGTTCACCACATCGGCTTTAATGCGGAAGTCCGCCAGACGAGCCTCCACCAGACGAGCCATTTGCTCCAGAGCGAAAGTATCTATCGGCTCAACCTCACTCGGCGGCGGCGTGAGCAGATCCAACGATGGCAACGGCGTACTTGGACGGTGCGCCGGACGACTGTCGCCATTACGCATCAGGAGCGGATGGATCAGACTATCCTGCGGCGATGGTGTAACAGGCTGCGCCGGCTGCTGATAATGCTGCTGCGGTGCGACTGGCTGCGCTGGCTGCTGATAATGCTGCTGTGGTGCGACTGGCTGCGCTGGCTGCTGATAATGCTGCTGCGGTGCGACTGGCTGCGCTGGCTGCTGGTAATGCTGTTGTGGTGCGACAGGCTGCGCCGGCTGCTGAAAATGCTGCTGTGGTGCGACAGGCTGCGCTGGCTGCTGGTAATGCTGCTGCGGTGCGACAGGCTGCTGGTACTGCGGCGCAGGCTCCGGCATTACGCCTGGAGTAAATAGCGGCTCATGCGGACCATCATCCACCAGCGTTTTCATTGGCGAAAATTCAAAGTCATCAAGCGAGAACGGATTCGCTCCGGCAGGCTGTTCACCGGAATAGCGCTGCTGCTGGGAAGAGGCAAACTGGCGGGCCAGTTCCGCTTCTGCGGCTGAATCATCATCAGTCTGACTGGCATCATCCTGATACTCCTCGCCATAGCGGTGCTGCTGCGACTGGGCGAACTGACGCGCCAGCTCATCTTGCTGCATTGCGTCAATTTCTTCGTCACTGTACGCATCTATATCAAGATGCTCTTCGCGCGCTTTCTCTTCAGCCATACGTTGTGACGGCAGTTTTATGCCATACGACGCCAGCTCCCGACGAGTAGGTACGCGCACACGATTCGGACGCGGTAACTGCGGACCAATCCCCTCTTTCACCTGTGGACGCGGTGCACCGCTACCCGCAAGACTAAAGACAGGTGCTGCGGCAGCCGCACCCGCCCCTAAAGCGGCGTTTTTCACCCCGGCGGCCAGCGGCGCAACGGCAGCAACTGACTCAACGGGCGGTATGGATGCTGCCGTCGGCATAGACGGCTTAACACGTTCAGGCTCCTGAGCAGGCTCTGGAATCGGCTGATACCAGGCGGCCAGTTGCTCGCGCTCACGTGCACGTTTCTCTTCAACTTCTTCAAAATAGTAGAGTGGCGGACGAGTCGGTTTAACCTCTTCAACCACCGGCTCAGGTTCCACTACAGGCGGTTGTTCAACCGCAGGCTGCTGGAACGCGGCGTTTTGTTGAAAGGTTGATTCCGGCTGATAAACAGGTTGCTGCACGGGCTCCGGCTGATATGCAGGTTCAGGCTGCCAGTTGTGCTCCGCGGTAAATCCCTGCGGCTGCGGACTTTCTTCCACAACCGGCTGCTGCCATGGTTCATACTGCTGCTGCACCGGTGGCTGTGCGTAGTGGGCTGGCTGAGGATACCCCTCAGGCGCTGGCGCAATCACCGCATCACCGGTTTGCGGACCAGGCACGGCTTGCCAGGCCACGGCTGGGGCCGGTTGTTCCATAACCGTATTGGTCACTGGCGATGTTTGCAGCAGCGGATCAACCGGTGCGCTCCAGGCCTGAGCTGCCGTTGTCGCTGCAGCTGCGGCGGCAACTGGCTCTGTCACCGAATGACCATTCAGCAGTGGGTCAAGTTCGTCATATTCAGGCAGCGTCGCACGATTACCGGAGAACAGCACATCGTTAGGATCGGCAACAACGCCACGAGCGCTGTATTCAATTTCGTCTTCATCATCCATGCGTTTGCCGGAAAATAGCGCGGCATCAGTATGACGGCCAAGCGGGTTGGTAAATTTCTCCGCCAGACGCTTACGGCGCGCTAACGCACCGCGCAGAATACGCGCCCGACGCGATTCATGAGGTTTGCCATCAGCGGTGTCGAAAGACTCATCTTCATCTTCATATTCTTCGTCATCGACCCAGGTATCGTCGCGACGGGTACGGTTGCTGGCAAACGTCAGGATATTGAGTAACCAGCCGCCCAGTTTTTCCGCAATGCTCACCCATGACCAGCCGGTAAACAGCGTTAATCCCGCAGCCCAAATGCACAATAGCGTCAGCGTACCGCCGCTACTGTGCAGTAATGGTTGCAACGTGGTGCTGAGCAGGCTGCCGATCACGCCGCCAGAGGCAAAATACCAGATGTCATCGGCATTGATTGCGGCAAGCCCGCAGGAGGTAAGGATCAGCGCCAGAACGCCAATAATACGCAGCGAAACGGCAAAATAATCGACGTATTCGTCGCTGGCCTGGTGTCGCCATGCAAACCAGCAGCCGCCGACAATGATGACGGGAATGGTGTAGGCCATGACGCCAAAAATAAAGAACAGTGTGTCTGCCAGCCATGCTCCGGGTATTCCCCCCAGATTATGGATAGGTTCGTGCCACGCGGTTTGCGACCAACTGGGATCCGAAGGGTTAAAGCTGAGTAAGGCAGCCATCAACCAGACGGCAAAAAGGGCAATAAGGATCAGTAGCGCTTCCAGGAGTCGGCGCCCGCTGCTTAACTTCGTCAATGTGACGTCTTTGTCTTCAGTGTATTCCTGGCTCAAAAACGGCTCTCCAGGTTTCAGGCTTTTCCTGCCCGATGCTAAAACGGACAACAGCACCGGGTTGCCCCGGCACTGTTGCTGTATGGATTAACAGGAGTGTAATCAAACTGCGTCGATTTTGCACCTGTTCCGTGTTAGCGCGTCTTAATTACCAGACGATTGCTCTGTTTGACTTCTTCCATTACGACATAAGTACGTGTGTCATTCACGCCAGGCAGACGCAGCAGGGTTTCCCCCAACAGCTTACGGTACGCCGACATATCCGGTACGCGTGTTTTCAACAAATAGTCGAAATCACCGGAAACCAAATGACACTCTTGAATTTCTTCAAGTTTTTGTACTGCAGAGTTAAATTGCTCAAACACATCCGGGGCGCCACGATTCAGAGTAATCTCAACAAAAACCAGAAGTGATGCATCCAGATAATGCGGGTTTAACAGCGCTGTATAGCCCTGAATAAAACCCTGTCTTTCCAACCGACGCACACGCTCAAGGCAGGGCGTTGGTGAAAGTCCCACACGTTTAGAAAGCTCGACGTTAGAAATACGCCCATCCTTTTGCAGCTCATTAAGAATGTTACGATCGATACGGTCGAGATCTTTGCCAGGGCGCTTCTTACTATCTACCATTATTATTGTCTCTCTGTATTCCTTCCCTACTCCTGCCTGACTCTACCAACATCACTGTTCAGAGTCGCTACCCATCAAAATAAACCGCAACCCAGAGGGATTTTCGGTTTGTAATGCCTGGGCTTATGGTGAGAAGACCGTTGCCTGTCGGCGGCTATCGACATCACGAATGGCATCTGTCCACACCATGCGTAGATTTCGCTAACACGGTAAACATGGTATCTACATGCATGATTATGCAGCACATACATGACACATTTTTTTTCTTCCTTGACTGTTTTCGCAAAACAGCAGGTGATTGTCAAAGCAAAACATCGATTTTTAGTACAACATGCCAGTTATTCATTCGCAGTGATGGAAAATCGTCATTTTATCACCTTATAACTGACCGATTTTTAGTAGAAATCGTTATAGTATTACGACTTATTCCCCCGCTCATCGGTTTCTGCTATTACAAAAATTGTTAACAAAATCGCCATACTCTTTTTTTACGCCTGTAAATTCCCTACAATCCTGCTCATTGCCTGCCAACAACTATGGGGATCTCATGGGCGCAACCAAACACAGTAAACTTCTTATTCTGGGCTCAGGCCCTGCGGGATATACCGCTGCGGTCTACGCTGCACGCGCTAACCTGCAACCGGTACTGATTACCGGTATGGAAAAAGGTGGTCAACTGACCACAACAACAGAAGTGGAAAACTGGCCTGGCGATCCGCACGATCTCACTGGCCCGCTGCTGATGGAGCGTATGCACGAACATGCGACCAAATTTGATACAGAAATCATTTTTGATCACATCAGCAAAGTTGATCTGCAAAACCGCCCTTTCCGTCTGACCGGCGATAGCGGAGAGTACACCTGTGACGCACTGATCATCGCTACCGGCGCTTCAGCACGTTACCTGGGCCTGCCTTCAGAAGAAGCATTCAAAGGCCGCGGCGTTTCCGCCTGCGCAACCTGCGACGGTTTCTTCTACCGTAACCAAAAAGTTGCGGTGATTGGCGGTGGCAACACTGCGGTTGAAGAAGCGCTGTATCTGGCGAATATCGCATCTGAAGTGCATTTGATTCACCGTCGCGACAGTTTCCGCGCAGAGAAAATTCTCATCAAGCGTTTAATGGATAAAGTTGAAAACGGCAACATCGTGTTGCACACCCACCGCACGCTGGAAGAAGTAACCGGTGATCAAATGGGCGTAACCGGGCTGCGCCTGCGCGATACGCAAAACACTGACAATGTGGAGTCATTTAACGTTGCCGGATTGTTTGTCGCTATCGGTCACAGCCCGAATACCGCCATTTTCGACGGTCAGCTTGAACTGGAAAACGGCTACATCAAAGTTCAGTCCGGTATTCACGGTAATGCCACACAAACCAGCATTCCGGGGGTCTTCGCAGCCGGTGACGTGATGGATCATATTTATCGCCAGGCGATCACCTCTGCGGGCACAGGCTGTATGGCCGCACTCGATGCAGAACGTTATCTCGACGGTCTGGCGGACGCTTGCAAATAAGTTTTACAAATCAGTAACAAAAGTAAAAAAGGCGACTATAAGTCGCCTTTATTTTTGCCTCGTTGTAACATTGCCCTGCCCAAAAATTCCAATAACTCACCTGCTAAGCGTGCAATGAATAAAACCCGTCAAAAAGAGCTGACCCGCTGGTTAAAACAGCAAAGTGTAATTTCCCAACGATGGCTGAACATTTCACGCCTGTTGGGGTTCGTGAGTGGTCTGTTAATCGTCGCTCAGGCCTGGCTCATGGCCCGCATTCTGGACCATATGATCATGGCCAACATTCCCCGAGAGGCGCTACTGCTTCCGTTCATCGTGCTGGTATTGATTTTCATCCTGCGGGCATGGGTCGTCTGGTTACGCGAACGGGTCGGGTTTCACGCAGGGCAACATATTCGCTTTGAAATTCGCCGCCAGGTGCTTGACCGTCTGCAACAGGCAGGTCCGGCCTGGATACAGGGCAAACCGGCCGGGAGCTGGGCCACGCTGATCCTGGAGCAGATTGACGATATGCATGATTACTATGCACGTTATCTGCCGCAAATGGCGCTGGCCGTATGCGTCCCATTATTGATTGTGGCGGCGGTATTCCCGTCAAACTGGGTAGCCGCCCTTATTCTGCTCGGAACAGCCCCGCTGATCCCGTTATTTATGGCAATGGTCGGAATGGGCGCTGCCGATGCTAACCGCCGCAATTTTCAGGCTCTTGCCCGCCTCAGCGGTCATTTCCTCGATCGTCTGCGGGGCATGGAAACGCTAAGAATATTTGGTCGCGGTGAAGCCGAAACGGAAAGCATCCGCGCTGCGTCGCAAGATTTCCGCCAGCGCACCATGGAAGTCCTGCGCCTGGCGTTCCTGTCATCCGGTGTCCTTGAGTTCTTTACCTCTCTGTCTATTGCGCTGGTGGCGGTTTACTTCGGTTTTTCCTACCTCGGAGAGCTCGATTTCGGCCACTACGGGACGGGCGTCACGCTGGCAGCAGGCTTCCTCGCGCTCATTCTGGCGCCGGAGTTTTTCCAGCCCCTGCGCGATCTGGGCACGTTTTATCACGCCAAAGCGCAAGCCGTTGGTGCAGCTGATAGTCTGAAAACTTTCATGGAAACCCCGCTGGCTCATCCAGAGCGTGGCGACATTGAGCTGGCGACGAAAGACGCCGTTTCACTTGAGGCACACGATCTGATTATCACTTCGCCGGAAGGTAAAGTGCTGGCCGGCCCGCTCAACTTTACCCTGGCAGCCGGTCATCGCGCAGTGCTGGTTGGACGCAGCGGTTCCGGTAAAAGTTCGCTGCTTAATGTCCTGTCCGGTTTCCTCTCTTATCGGGGATCGCTGCGAATTAACGGCTTTGAACTTCGCGACCTGTCACCTGATTCCTGGCGTAAACAACTGTCATGGGTCGGGCAAAATCCGCAACTTCCTGCCGCCACGTTACGCGAAAACGTTCTGCTGGCTCGCCCCGATGCCAGCGAAGAACAGCTACAAGCCGCACTCGACAGCGCATGGGTCAGCGAGTTTTTACCGCTGCTGCCGCAGGGCGTGGATACGCCAGTCGGCGATCAGGCGGCCCGACTTTCCGTCGGGCAAGCGCAGCGCGTTGCCGTCGCTCGCGCCTTACTCAATCCCTGTCAGTTACTGCTGCTGGATGAACCCGCCGCCAGCCTTGATGCGCACAGCGAACAACGCGTGATGCAGGCGTTGAACGCGGCATCTCACCGCCAGACCACGTTGATGGTGACGCACCAGTTGGAAGATCTTGCCGACTGGGACGCTATCTGGGTGATGCAGGACGGACAGATCGTTGAACAAGGTACCTGGACCGAACTTAGCTCAGCCAACGGGGCTTTTGCGACATTACTGGCTCATCGTCAGGAGGACATCTAAATGCGCGCTTTGCTACCTTATCTGACGCTGTATAAACGTCACAAATGGATGTTAACGCTGGGGATCGTTCTGGCGATCGTCACGCTGCTGGCAAGTATTGGTTTGCTGACGCTTTCAGGGTGGTTCCTGTCGGCTTCTGCGGTGGTTGGCGTCACCGGAATTTACAGCTTTAACTATATGCTCCCTGCCGCAGGCGTACGCGGCGCAGCGATCACCCGCACCGCGGGGCGTTATTTCGAACGACTGGTCAGCCATGACGCAACATTCCGTGTGCTGCAGCATTTGCGTATTTATACCTTCAGCAAACTGCTGCCGCTCTCCCCTGCGGGCCTGTCCCGTTATGGACAGGGTGAATTACTTAACCGCGTGGTGGCTGATGTCGACACGCTCGATCATCTGTACTTGCGCGTGATCTCCCCGCTGGTAGGGGCTTTTGTCGTCATCATGGTGGTCACGCTGGGGCTAAGCGTTCTCGATTTCACGCTGGCTATCACCCTCGGCGGTATTATGCTGCTAACCTTATTTATTCTGCCCCCACTCTTTTATCAGGCAGGCAAAAGCACCGGACAAAGTCTGACGCATCTGCGTGGGCAATATCGTCAGCAGTTAACCTCCTGGCTACAGGGCCAGGCTGAATTGACCATTTTTGGCGCCAGTGAACGCTACCGCGCTCAAATGGAAGCCACCGAGCTGCAATGGCACGAAGCCCAGAGACGCCAGTCTGAATTAACGGCGTTGTCGCAGGCGGTCATGCTGTTAGTCGGCGCGCTGGCAGTGATTATGATGCTATGGATGGCCTCAGGCGGCGTGGGCGGTAACACCCAGCCAGGCGCACTGATCGCGCTGTTTGTCTTCTGTGCACTAGCCGCGTTCGAAGCGTTAGCGCCTGTCACCGGCGCATTTCAGCATCTCGGCCAGGTTATTGCCTCTGCGCTGCGCATCACCGAACTTACCGAACAGCAGCCAGAAGTGACCTTCCCGGATGCGGGTTCCTCGGTTTCAGAGCAGGTAACCCTTACGCTACGCGATGTATCATTCAGCTATCCAGGACAGGCGCAAAAGGCGCTCGATACACTTTCCCTGCAGGCCAACCCCGGTGAACACATTGCGATTCTCGGTCGCACCGGCTGTGGTAAGTCAACATTATTGCAATTGCTAACCCGCGCATGGGATCCGCAGAGTGGCGAGATTCTGATTAACGAACAGCAAATTGCGACCCTTAGTGAAGCCACGCTGCGCCAGAGTATCAGCGTCGTGCCACAACGCGTGCATCTGTTCAGCGCTACGCTTCGCGATAACCTGTTGCTGGCGGCACCGCACGCCGGCGATGACGCATTAGCCGCGATGTTGTGCCGCGTCGGTCTGGACAAACTGCTTGAGGATGATGGACTCAACGCATGGCTGGGCGAAGGCGGTCGTCAGCTTTCTGGCGGCGAGCTCCGTCGTCTGGCTATCGCCCGCGCCTTATTGCACGATGCTCCGCTGATGCTGCTGGATGAACCCACCGAAGGGTTGGATGCCACAACGGAAAGTCAAATGCTTGAATTAATTAGCGATGTCATGCGCAACAAAACCGTATTAATGGTTACACATCGTCTACGTGGGCTGTCACGTTTTGATCAAATAATAGTAATGGACAACGGACAAATTATTGAGCAAGGTAATCACGCAGATCTGTTAGCCAGGCAGGGGCGTTATTACCAGTTTAAGCAACGTCTGTAAGCTATTATTGAACGATCAAACTCGCGTAGTGGAGTTTCGCTGTCATGCGCCTGGTGCAACTGTCCCGCCATTCCATAGCCTTCCCGTCACCGGAAGGCGCTTTACGCGAGCCTAACGGTTTATTGGCGCTTGGCGGCGATCTCAGCCCTGCCCGCCTGCTGATGGCCTATCAGCGCGGTATTTTCCCATGGTTTTCACCTGGCGACCCCATCCTTTGGTGGTCGCCCGATCCGCGCGCCATTCTTTGGCCCGAGAAATTTCACCTCAGCCGCAGCATGAAACGCTTTCATAAAAATTCGCCTTATCGCGTGACGCTCAATTACGCGTTTGGTCAGGTGATTGAAGGCTGCGCGAATGACCGGGAAGAAGGCACCTGGATAACGCATGATGTGGTGGATGCTTACCATCGCCTGCACGAACTGGGGCATGCCCACTCAATTGAGGTGTGGCGACAAAATGAATTAGTGGGCGGTATGTATGGCGTGGCGCAAGGTACGCTGTTTTGTGGCGAATCGATGTTCAGCCGTCAGGAAAATGCGTCCAAAACCGCACTGCTTGTTTTTTGCGCTGAATTTATCCGTCAGGGCGGAAAATTAATCGACTGCCAGGTATTAAATAGCCACACAGCCTCGCTGGGCGCCGTCGAAACACCGCGTCGGGAGTACCTTGAGCACCTGAGCAGACTGCGCCAGCAGCGGCTACCGAGCCATTTCTGGATTCCCAGGACGTTATTTTCACCTCAGGAGTGAATGTTTTCGGCACATTTTTTGTCGGGGTGTTATAATTGTCGCGCAGAGTTGGTTTAGCCCATTACCCCGCCGCCGTTAAGGAACAGTTCGCGTCAGGCAACGCCTATCGTTTATCTCCTCGTTCCCTTACACGTTGCGCTTTAAGTGCGGCTTTGCCGTGTGTGGATAGAGTAATGCGCCAAACCCGATTTGCTGTGTTTTAAACGCACAAATCTTTACTTATTAAAAGAACTTCGGCATTATCTTGCCGGTTCAAATTACGGTAGTGATACCCCAGAGGATTAGATGGCCAAAGAAGACAATATTGAAATGCAGGGTACCGTTCTCGATACGTTACCTAATACCATGTTCCGCGTAGAGTTAGAAAACGGTCACGTGGTTACTGCACACATCTCCGGTAAAATGCGTAAAAACTATATCCGCATCCTGACGGGCGACAAAGTGACTGTTGAGCTGACCCCGTACGACCTGAGCAAAGGCCGCATTGTCTTCCGTAGTCGCTGATTGTTTTTAACGCCCGAATGGCGTCCAGATAATAAAAGGTCGGTTTAACCGGCCTTTTTTGTGGGCTGAAGCCTGGTATTTAATCCTCAATCATCCGCGCATATTCTTCCGTTAAGAAATCCACTAATGCGCGCACTGACGGTAATAATCCCCTGCGTGATGGAAATACTGCGTGAATAATTTCTCGCTTAGGTTCCCAACCGTCGAGCAACGCCACCAACTCACCCGCAGCTAATTGATCTTTTACCATCAACTGTGGAAGTTGAACAACACCTACGCCGGTGACTGCGGCTTCGCGTAACGCCAGCATATCGGTGGTGATCATACGCGGCGTGAAATGCACCTCCACCCGCGCGCCCTGCGGGCCGAATAACTCCCAACGATGCACATGTTTACCAGAGGCCAGACTCAAACCTGGCCAACGGGTCAGCTCTGCCGGAGAGTGTAGCGCCCCCATCTGCTCAATTAACTGCGGGCTGGCATACAAGCGATGCCCTCTGTCCGCCAGGACGCGCATCACCAGGTCGCTATCCTCAAATGGCCGAGGTCTGACGCGAATCGCCACATCCAGACCTTCTCCAACGACGTCAACACGACGGTTCGTGGCCTCCAGTTGTACTGATACGTCAGGATAACGTGCCATAAAACGGGCAAGCATTGGCCCGATATGCACATGCAGCAACGTAACAGGACAAGTCAGCTTCACAACGCCACGCGGTTCAACCTGTAACGCGGCAATGGCATCCTGCGCCGCCTGCGCCTCCACCAGCATCGCCTTACAGTGTTCGTAAAAGGTTTGCCCGACTTCAGTCACGTTAAATTGCCGGGTGGTTCGCTGAATCAGTCGTACCCCCAGCCTCTCTTCGAGTTGCGCTATCCGTCGGCTCAGTTTTGATTTTGGTTCATCAAGCGCCCGACCCGCCGCCGCGAATCCCCCTTCCTCTACAACATGCACAAACCATGCAAAATCATTGAGATCCGGCCTTGCCATTTTATTGTCCTATTTTTGAGACAGTGAGAGCTATTTTAGCTACTACTCAGCTCGCTGTCATGAATATAAGCTTATTCACATCAAAACAACGCCACTGAGGAGACACATATGAAACAAGTAACAGGCATCTACACCGCACCTCGCCCACACTGGGTTGGCGATGGATTTCCGGTTCGCTCGATGTTCTCTTACCAGTCTCATGCTGAGCAATTAAGCCCGTTCCTGCTGCTTGATTACGCGGGTCCGCATACGTTCACGCCGGGTAACGAAAAACGCGGCGTAGGTGAACACCCTCACCGCGGTTTTGAGACGGTGACTATCGTTTACAGCGGCGAAGTTGAACACCGTGATTCAACCGGTCGCGGCGGCATTATCGGCCCTGGCGATGTGCAGTGGATGACCGCTGGTGCAGGAATATTACACGAAGAGTTCCACTCCCCAGAATTTACCCGTCAGGGCGGTGAACTGGAAATGGTGCAACTGTGGGTCAATCTGCCGGCAAAAGACAAAATGGCCGTACCGGGTTATCAGGGCATCAGCAGCGATGTTATTCCCACCGTCGCCTTGCCCGATGATGCAGGCAGCGTTCGCGTGATCGCGGGCAGCTATCAGGATACGAAAGGCCCGGCACACACCTTTTCACCGCTGAACGTCTGGGATATGCGCCTGCAACGTAATCATCCGCTGACGTTGTCCCAGTCTGAAGGGTGGAGCACCGCTCTGGTGGTATTAAAAGGGAATATCACCGTAAACGGCACCACGCCTGCCGGCGAAGCACAACTGGTAGTGCTAAGCCAGCAGGGGAAAACGCTACACATTGAAGCCACCAGCGACGCCAGCGTGCTGCTGCTGTCTGGCGAACCATTGAACGAGCCGATTGTAGGTTACGGTCCGTTTGTGATGAATACGAAACAAGAAATCGCTGAAGCCGTCCGCGATTTTAACTCCGGCCGCGCTGGCTAAAATCGCAACCCTGGCGAAGATGCCGGTAATTACCACGGCATCGGTACCGCAGGGGCCTAACGGCCCGTTGATCCCAGAGATCCATGCCAATGCGCCACATGCCCAATACGTAGCACGTAAAGGCGAAATCAACGCCTGGGATAACGAAGACTTCGTGAAAGCGGTCAAAGCAACGGGTCGTAAGACGCTGATTATTGCCGGTACGATCACCAGCGTGTGCATGGCTTTCCCAGCCATCAGCGCGGTTGCTGAGGGTTACAAGGTCTTCGCAGTGATCGACGCTTCCGGTACTTACAGCAAAATGGCGCAGGAAATCACCCTGGCACGTGTTGTTCAGGCTGGCGTGATACCGATGGATACCGCCGCCGTCGCTTCTGAAATTCAGGGGACATGGAACCGTGAAGACGCCGCTGAATGGGCGGAAGTGTATACCAAAATCTTCCCGGCTTATCAGTTGCTGATCGAGAGCTATAGCAAGGCCCAGGAAGTCGTGACCAACGGCGAAAAACTGGACTCGCAGCGCTAATCATATTCTCCGCGCCTGTCCGGGCGGAGGAATATGTACATTGCGTAACCAAACGAGAGTTAACACGTAAATTCTGCTTGACCGTTTTAGCGCAACTCCCTATAGTAGCGCCCCGTTGCCCCCCAAGCGGTCAGGCAGCAATACAATATGGTGAGGTGTCCGAGTGGCTGAAGGAGCACGCCTGGAAAGTGTGTATACGGCAACGTATCGGGGGTTCGAATCCCCCCCTCACCGCCATATTCAAGAAAGAGCTCGTACGCAAGTACGGGCTTTTTTTTCGCATGCTGCATTTGCCTGATAAACGTAGCGCCATCAGGCATGTCGGTTATTGTCGGCTGAGCAGTGTTAACACTTCGTAATGCGCGGTATGTGGGAACATATCAAAAAGTTGGACGCGTTCAATGCGATATCCAGGCAACTCGCGGATATCCTTCGCCATGGTTTGTGCATTACAGCTGGAGTAAACGATAAAACGCGGCGCCATGCGGGAAAGAAAATCGCACAGCGGCTTCCCAATCCCCCGACGAGGCGGATTCACCAGCACCAGGTCCGGCACTTCTCCCTGCGCGGTAGCAAACTGGGTTGAATCCAGCGCCTGAAAATGCAGATTCTTCAAACCAAGCTCCTGCGCCGACTGTTTCGCGCAAGTAATGGCCTCTGGCGCAATTTCAATACCCGTCAGTTTCATCTGCGGCGTGGCGCAGTGCAAACCAAAACCCCCGACGCCGCAAAACAGATCCCACATGTGATTAACCGGAAGCTGACGCACCCAGTCGCGCGCCGTGGCATATAAATGCCCAGCCACCACGGGGTTGGTCTGGAAGAAGCTCTGTGGGCGTATCCACAATGGCACATCGTTAAAGCGTTCAGCCAGCGCCTGTTGTTCCGTCAGGAAGATTTCGCTCTCCCCTTCCATAATCGCCATATGCACAGGTTGAATATTGGCGGTGATCACTTTTAATTGCGGAAGCTGGGCCTGTAACCATGGCAGCGCCGTACTCAGTTGTGCCAGTTTCGCATCGGAGCGCAGAACAAAACGCAGCATCATACCGCCATCAAACCGGCTTTCCGTTAACAGCAGATATTTCAGCTCCCCGCGTTTGCGCGCCACGTTATAGGGCGTCAACCCCGCACGGGCGATAAACGGTTTAAGTGCGGCAAACACCGGCGCAAAAGACTCAGGATAGAGCGGACACTCGCACAAATCCTCCGGCGTACCGTCACGATGCAGCATCCCCAGCAGCGGTTTTTCCACGCTGCCGCTGACCACCATTTTGGCTTTATTACGAAAAGCGCTCTCCGGGCCGCTGACCGACGCGCACCATTCTCCGACCGGAGAAGCGGCCAGCAGATTCTGCAGTTCGGCTGTTTTGGCGAAGAGTTGATCGGCGACAGGCTGCGTTATCCACTGACAAGAGCGGCAGCGTTCGGCGTCATAAAGTGCGCACTGCATACAAAAACCTACAAATTAACAGGGGGCGAAGATTATACACGTTATTGCAAGCGGAAGAACCGCCTGCTGGACGCAGGAACAAACAGCAGTAGCAACACCAGCATATCCGGCAATTTTTGCATCACCAGCGTATGCAGGATTTCACGTCTGGACTCTCCCGCAATACTGAACAGTTCCGGATATCCATAGCCCAATGAGGCCGCCCACAGATAGACGCTGGCGATAATCTGGGTCAGTAGATAGACCCAGCGTGCCCAGTTCCGACCTTTAACCAGCGAAAATGCGCAGTAAATTTCGATAAACAGCAGCACCAGGCTACCCAGAAACACCAGCGTCAAATTCCAGGTCTGGACGCTGCGATGAATAAACTCGCTGGTTCCGCGAAACCCGAGCGTATTAAAAATCATCAACAGATCGAGACAGCGGATCATGATAATAGCCAGCGCCGCCACCTGCACTAAAGTAGGGACGTTTAAACGGGCATGTGATGTGGATGATTTCTTAAAAAATCCCAACGCGTCGTCTTCCATGAAAACGGCGCAGCCACCGCAGCTGCGCCGTATAGACAGGTTGGCAGATTTTAGTTTTTTCAGCCGCGTCTTGCACGTTGGATATCGCGAATCCGTTGTTTTTCTGTTCGCGCCATCAGATACCACGCGATAAATCCGATAATTCCTACTACGCCAAGTATCAACGTCGCCAGCGCGTTGATCTCCGGATTGACCCCCATACGTACGCTGGAGAACACCAGCATGGGTAACGTTGTGGCGCCAGGACCAGAGACAAAACTGGCAATGACCAGGTCATCGAGCGACAGCGTAAAGGCCAGTAACCACCCTGAGATCACCGCCGGCATAATCATCGGCAGCGTGATGACGAAAAAAACCTTCAGCGGCGTGGCACCAAGATCCATCGCCGCTTCCTCAATGGAGTGATCCAGTTCGCGTAAACGCGAGGAAATCACTACCGCCACGTACGCTGTACAGAATGTGACGTGCGCCAGCCAGATGGTCAACATACCGCGATCCGCTGGCCAGCCGATGGCGTGCGCCAAAGCCACAAACAGCAGCAGCAGCGACAAACCGGTAATGACATCCGGCATCACCAGCGGTGCGGTGATCATAAAGGCGAAACCATTTGATCCACGAAAACGACCAAAGCGCACCATCACCACGGCGGCGATGGTACCGAGAATTGCCGCCATCGTCGCAGCACAGGCGGCAATCGTTAAGCTCATGCCGACGGCGCTTATCATCGCGCTATCGTGGAAAAGCTCACCATACCAACGCGTTGACCACCCCGCCCAGACCGTCACCAGCTTGGAGCTGTTAAACGAATAGATAACCAACATCAGCATCGGCGCGTACAGGAAGGTAAAACCCAGTACCAGGATAAAAATACGCCACGGCGAGCGAACGACCGGTAAGTTATTCATCCGTGTTCCCCCACGCTTTTTTGCTGATATTTATGGAACCACATGATCGGCACAATCAGTAACAGCAGCATAATAATGGCGACGGCAGAAGCCACCGGCCAGTCTCGGTTATTGAAAAACTCCTGCCAAAGCACGCGCCCAATCATGATGCTGTCCGGGCCGCCCAGCAGTTCCGGGATCACAAACTCTCCAACCGCCGGGATAAACACCAGCATTGACCCGGCGATAATCCCGCCCTTGGTCAACGGCACGATCACGCTAAAGAAGGTTTTCAATGGTCGGGCGCCTAAATCCAGTGCCGCTTCCACCAGCGAGTAATCAATACGCGTCAGCGCGGTATAAATCGGCAGCACCATAAAGGGCAAATAGGCGTAAACAATACCGATATAGACTGCCAGATTGGTGTGCAGAATCGTCAACGGTTGGTCGATAACGCCCAGCCACATCAAAACGTTGTTCAGGACACCGTTATTTTTCAGGATCCCCATCCAGGCGTATACGCGAATCAAAAATGACGTCCAGGACGGCAGGATCACCAGCAGCAACAGAATATTGCGTGTCGAGGGTTTGCTGTGCGCGACCGCCCATGCCAGCGGATATCCCAACAGCAGGCAACAGACAGTCGAAATCCCCGCTACCTGCAAAGATTGCAGATACGCATCAAAATAGAGCGGATCGTCCGTCAGTTGCAGGAAATTGCCTAAATTGAGGGTGATGGATAACTGATCGTCAGCCCATGAAATGAGGTCGGTATACGGCGGAATAGCCCGCGCCATTTCAGCCAAACTGATTTTGAAGACGATCAGAAACGGCAGCAGAAACAGGAGCATCAGCCACACATACGGCAGCGCGATGACCAGCTTGCGCCCGTGCTTCATTTGCAGCCGCGACATAAACAGCGTGAAACGCCCCACGTTATCCACGCGCGCCGGAGGTTCAAGTGTACTCATCTTCGCTCCTTAAACCGTCAACACCACACAGCTGTCCGCATCCCAACATAAACGGACTTCGTCACCCCAGGTTGGTAATCCCTTGCGATAACGATGTTCATTTTGTAACTGAGCGCTCAGCATCTGGCCACTTTTCAAGCGTACGTGGTACACTGACAAATCACCCAGATAGGCAATGTGCACCACTTCGCCTACCGCGAAGTTATATCCCTCTGGCGGAGGGGCTTCGCAGAGCATGATTTTTTCCGGGCGCAGCGCAACATACACCGGGACGTTATCGACAACGGAAGCGTCTGCGTCCACTTTCAGCGGATGTACCAGTCCTGGAGACTCAATAACCAGACCATCTTCCTGACGCTCTTTCAGCAGTCCTTCAAAGACATTAACCGAACCGATAAATTCTGCACTGTAACGCGTAGTCGGATGCTCGTAGATCTCTTCAGGCTCGCCGATCTGGACAAATTTGCCACGGTTCATGATCGCAATGCGGCCCGCCATCGTCATGGCTTCTTCCTGATCGTGCGTCACCATCACGCAGGTCACGCCGACACGTTCAAGGATATCCACCACTTCCAGTTGCATGCGGTCACGGAGCTTTTTATCCAGCGCCCCCATCGGCTCATCCAGCAGCAGCAGCTTCGGGCGTTTCGCCAGGCTACGCGCCAACGCCACGCGCTGACGCTGACCGCCAGAAAGCTGATGCGGCTTACGTTTGGCGAACTCCTGCATATGCACGAGTCCTAGCATCTCACTCACCCGGCTGGCGATTTCAGCCTTTGGCAGCTTGTCCTGCTTGAGACCAAAGGCAATGTTCTGCTCTACCGTCATGTGCGGAAACAGTGCATAGGACTGAAACATCATATTAATCGGACGCAGATAAGGCGGGACATGCGCTAAATCGACGCCATCAAGCATAATTTGCCCGGTTGTTGGCTGTTCAAATCCCGCCAGCATCCGCAACAGGGTCGATTTACCGCAGCCGGACGCCCCGAGCAGAGCAAATATTTCACCTTTGTAGATAGTAAGATTGACGTCATCAACGGCGTGCTGACCGTCAAAGGACTTGGTCAGGTTGCGAATTTCAAGCAGCGGGGTCAGCGCCTTGCGGATTTTCGCTTGTGGGCGTGGGGTTGCATCATTCAATTAGGCGCTCTCCGGCATAAAACAAAGAAACGGTGCAAATAACGCACCACGGTGGTGCGTATTGCCGGGTTATATGTGTCCGGGATCAACACTGCCCGGCAGGCGTAAATCCTGCCGGGTCACGTCCCGTACATCGGGTTATTTCCCGCTTTTTACCTTCGTCCAGGCGCGAGTACGTACACGGTCGATCTTCGGATCCTGTACTTTCAGCGTGAACAGCTTGGCGCGGACATCGGCAGGCGGATAAATGCCCGGGTTGTCGCGCACGTCCTGGCTGACCAGTGCTGTCGCTTCTTTGTTGGCATTGGCATAGAACACGTGGTCAGAAATATGCGCAATTACATCAGGGCGCAGCAGGTAGTTGAGGAACTGATAGGCTTCGTCTTTGTTTTTCGCATCGGCTGGCATCGCGAACACATCAAAGAAGGCCATCGCACCTTCCTTAGGAATCGAGAAGGAAATATTGACGCCATTTTTCGCTTCTTTCGCACGGTTTGCCGCCTGCCATACATCCCCGGCCCAGCCAATCGCCACGCAGGTATCACCGTTTGCCAGGTCGTTAATGTACTGCGAGGAGTGGAAGTAGCGAATATTCGGGCGCAGTTTCAACAGCAGATCGGTTGCCGGTCCGGTGTAATCATCCGCTTTGGTACTGTTTGGATCTTTACCCAAATAATTCAGCACGGTGGCAAACACTTCTTCGGGCGCGTCGAGGAAAGAGACGCCGCAGCTTTTGAGTTTTTCCAGATTTTCTGGCTTGAGGATCAGATCCCAGCTATTAACCGGCGCATCTGGCCCCAGTACTGCTTTCACTTTATCCACGTTATAGCCAATACCGGTTGTTGCCCACATATATGGCATCGCAAACTTGTTGTCCGGATCGTGTTTACCCACCAGCTTCAGCAATTCAGGATCGAGGTTTTTCCAGCCAGGCAATTTGCTCTTATCCAGCGGCTGGAAGACGCCCGCGGTCAGTTGACGCTCAAGGAAACTGGCGGATGGAACGACAAGGTCAAAGCCGGTACTGCCAGCCATGAGCTTACCTTCCAGCACTTCATTGGAATCAAATACGTCATAGATAACTTTAATTCCGGTCTCTTTTTCAAAATTAGCCACCGTATCCGGGGCAATATAATCAGACCAGTTATAAATATGCAGCGTTTTTTGTTCAGCAGCGAGCGTGCCAGCAGAGATGGCCATCAGAGCACCCGCAACCAGGCCTGGTAACCATCGTTTATTTAAGGCGGTCATAATCTCTTCCTTCTGAAAGTTCGTTAACAAACGAACAAAAATGTCACACTCTAATGATATGCAAGAAACGTGCATATTCTTTCAAGCGGCACCCATGAAAAGAGAGGACTCTCCTCACGCCGCTATTGCGCGCTGTTATCCGCCCATGCATTCAATATGCATTGTGGCCACAGGTCAGGCCACAAGGGGCTGTTTGAATGATGACGTTGATCAGCTTCGCAAGAATAACTTTAGCCAGGATTTGTGGATATAGCCCAGATTAAAAAACGTCTTTTATCAATTTTTTATGCATGAATTGTCTATGACATACAGTGGAAGGCGCTGAATGGAGGTGAATAATTCTTTAATGAACGGTTAAATGCAGAATAAAAACAGGCAATACGCAACCGCTTTGGCAGCGGCTGCGCAATATATGTCCAGATTCAGGAAGAATTAATGGAGGAAATGAACTTCGGCGTTGCTGTTTTGCGCATCTTCTTCAGCGTTAAATAACAGCTGATGCGCACCGGCCTCGAGGATCACCATCGATATTTGCTCTTCACTCTGGCGAACAAAATATTCGAACTGCTCAAACGTCACGCCCGGGATAACGGATAAAGACTGGCAGACCACCAGCTTTGGCAGATTATCATCCTGCATATCCAGAAAGGCTTTCACCGTGAGTGAACTGGCGTTAATCGCAGACAGATCGGCGGCCAGCGGCAGTAGTGCAGAAGGTCTGACTTCTGCCATCGCCGAAAACAGAATGACGTTATCGACCAAATCAACTTTTGCATCAAAGATGCCGTCAAAATTCTGCATGTGCGGCAAATGCAGCGCCTGACAGGTATCGCATTCAAAAAAACTCATGCCCAGGTCGTCGAGCCATTGACGCAACGTATCCAGAGTGGGAACGACCAGTGATGTCATAATAATGTGCGACCTCTATTGATGAAAAAAATACCGGCACAGCTTACGCAAAAAGAGCGTATCATACTACGATCGCAATCGATATTGTGCTTAGCCGCCGATTTTAAGGCAAAATTCAGGTGTAGCGTGACGCTCAATCCACTGGATCATCTTGCCGGCAATGTCTATTCCGGTAGTTTTCTCCACCCCTTCCAGGCCAGGAGAAGCGTTGACCTCCATGACCAGCGGCCCACGTTCAGCACGCAGAATATCAACGCCAGCAACGTCCAGACCCATTGTCTGAGCGGCTTTGAGCGCAATTTCCCTTTCGCGCGGCGTGATATTCGCAATAGTGGCAGCCCCACCGCGATGGAGATTAGAACGAAAATCACCTTCTTTGGCCCGGCGCTCAATGGCGGCCACCACCTCGTCACCGACCACGAAACAGCGAATATCTCGCCCTTTCGCTTCTTTGATATATTCCTGAACCAGAATATGGGCATTCAACCCACGAAAGGCATCCACCACGCTTTCTGCGGCCTGCCGCGTTTCCGCCAGTACCACGCCGATCCCCTGCGTACCTTCAACCAGTTTCACCACCAGCGGCGCGCCGCCAACCATGTCAATCATGTCGCTGGTATCGTCCGGAGAGTGAGCAATCCCGGTGATGGGTAAATCGATTCCCTGACGCGCCAGCAACTGCAGCGAACGCAGCTTATCGCGCGCACGCGTAATTGCTACCGACTCATTCAGCGGATAGCTACCCAGCATCTCAAACTGGCGCAACGCCGCAGTACCGTAAAAGGTAATCGCTGAACCAATCCTTGGGATCACTGCATCGAAATGAGGAAGCTGGCGGCCCTTATAATGAATTGAGGACGCCGCCGGGCTGATGTTCATATAGCAAGAAAGGGGATCGATAATTTCAACCAGGTGACCACGCTGCATCGCCGCTTCACGCAGGCGCTTACAAGAATAGAGCGTTCCGTCCCGGGACAAAATGGCAATTTTCACCCTGCACCTCTCTGAATGACCTGGTAAAAGCTGGCGTATCATACACTGCGTTAAAATCTTTAGCGCGTAGCCCATCCCTGTTTATGCAAATATTCCAGGATAAAGGGACGACTTTCTTTAATGATGGTGCGGCGAATATGGTCGCTCCAGGTGTCACGGCGCGTATTGCTCCCGCGGGTCAGATAGTACTGCGCGAGCTGCTCATCATATTGCGATAAAACGTCTTTGTTGAGTGGCTGATACTGATTTTCGTGCACCACAAGCGACGCTGGCAGTCGCGGCTTGATATCCGGGTTATCAGCAGGCCAGCCGAGGCACAGCCCAAACAACGGCAGAACATGTTGCGGAAGCTTCAGCAGTTCAGTGACCGGCTCAATGTTATTTCGCAGACCGCCAATAAACACGCCGCCAAGCCCCAAAGACTCTGCCGCCGTCAGCGCATTTTGCGCCATCATCGCGGTATCAACAACGCCCAGTAGCAGCTGTTCCGCCAGCCCGAGTTGCGCGTCAGGGCAAATCTGCAAATGGCGATTAAAGTCAGCGCAAAACACCCAGAACTCGGCGGCCTGCGCCACATGTTTTTGTCCGCCGGATAAAGTAGCCAGTGATTCGCGCAGTGCGTTATCCGTTATGCGAACGATGGTTGTGCATTGTAAAAAACTGGAGCTTGAGGTCCCCTGAGCGGCGGCAATAATCGCCTCCCGCTGCGCATCCGAAATGGCATCATCGGTGAAATGGCGAATGGAACGGTGGCTACGAAGTAAATCAATGGTTGGCGTCATCTCTTTTTTCTCTGTCTGAACGTGAAGAATCTCCGGGGGTTCGTGACATCAGCTGCGGCGCAACCAGTTGAGCAATACGCCACGTTAATACCACTGCGGCGGGAAGCATCAGCAGCACACCCAGAAATATCATCACCACGCAGGCTAACGGACTGCCAAGCGGTGCGGGTAAAGTGAGGTAATCGTTAAGCGATAGCAGCGCCAGCGATAACAAAACCATCCCGATTATTTCCAGCATCAATACGCTTTTGGGTAATGCACCAATTGTGCGCATAAGCGGCCTCCCGGCGAAATGGCTTTCATTATAAAACGTTCCGGCTTGACGTGTTTAACAGTTATAGCTTGAGGATATCAAAGCAACAGGCTGAACCTGCTTTTCATCTGTCACAAATCGCGGCATCATAACAAGTATTGCCATCCGGCCTGATAAGTTCGAGGAGAGAGAGATGTTTGCCGTTATTTTTGGTCGTCCAGGGTGCCCGTATTGTGTGCGCGCAAAAGAATTAGCAGAAAAATTAAGCAATGAGCATGACGATTTTAACTTCCGCTACATTGATATCCATGCCGAAGGTATTACGAAAGCCGATCTGGAAAAGACGGTAGGTAAGCCAGTTGAAACCGTTCCGCAGATTTTTGTTGATCAAAAACACATCGGCGGCTGCACGGATTTTGAAGCGTGGGCAAAAGAGAACATGAATCTGTTCGCCTGATAGCCGTTTCTACGCCCTCCGCTGGAGGGCGTCTTCAGTTCTTTTTCCGTCGATGATGCTGATTGAACAAGTTGCTGATAAACAAAAAACACAATGCGCCAAGCGCGCACCAAAACACCGCACTAAACAACCACGCCAGCTCTTGCCACAATGAACGCGTCGGCATAAAAACGAACCGCATCAGTAACAGACAGCACGGCGCCGCCAACATGGCACCAAGAAGGGGTTTGAGCACCTCCCGACGATGGGAGAAAAAGCTTGCTGCAGCACCAGGCAGGATAAAAAACAACAATCCGACCTCAGGATGCCCTGCCGCTCTGAATGCCCCTTTCACGTTCAGCGTTAATGAAAGACACACCACAATAAAGAGCACAAAGCAGCAGACCGCACCCGCCCAACTTTGCTTATGTTTCAATTGTTCCTCCTGACACATTCTCTATCGAACACTCTTTTCGCCCGCAGGCGTCCAGTCAGATAAAGTAACCAGGCATTCCATGCCAAAAACACACTCACACGATTCTTATAGCCGTTGATACGTAATGAGATTAAACTAACCGCATATATTGTTATGCTGCATTATTCGGGGCTGTGTACGAAGCTGTCGCCCCTTAATTTCTGGCAAAAACATTAGCGTAAATTGCCATTTCTTTCAATAGCTTACTAGTAAACAAGAAGTTAGTCTCCGTGAATATAAACGTCGCAGATTTGTTAAATGGGAATTACATCCTGTTATTATTTGTGGTCCTGGCACTGGGCCTGTGTCTGGGTAAATTACGTCTGGGTTCAGTCCAACTCGGTAATTCCATTGGCGTTTTAGTGGTGTCCCTATTATTAGGTCAACAGCACTTTAGTATTAACACCGATGCATTAAATCTCGGCTTTATGCTGTTTATTTTTTGTGTCGGTGTCGAAGCCGGTCCCAACTTTTTTTCGATTTTTTTTCGCGATGGGAAAAATTATCTAATGCTTGCTCTGGTGATGGTCGGCAGCGCCATGCTGATCGCCCTGGGGCTGGGTAAGCTATTTGGCTGGGACATCGGCCTGACGGCAGGTATGCTGGCCGGCTCGATGACCTCAACGCCGGTGCTGGTCGGCGCGGGTGACACCTTGCGCCATTCCGGAATGTCGGGGACATCGCTTTCAACCGCCCTCGATAACCTGAGCCTCGGTTATGCGCTCACCTATTTGATTGGTTTGGTCAGTCTGATTGTTGGCGCGCGCTACCTGCCGAAACTTCAGCATCAGGATCTGCAAACCAGCGCCCAACAAATCGCACGTGAACGGGGTCTGGACACTGATGCCAACCGTAAGGTTTATCTGCCGGTAATTCGTGCCTATCGCGTTGGCCCGGAACTGGTGGCATGGGCCGATGGCAAAAATCTGCGCGAGCTGGGTATCTATCGCCAGACCGGTTGTTACATTGAACGCATCCGTCGCAACGGCATCCTGGCCAACCCGGATGGCGACGCGGTACTGCAAATGGGCGATGAGATAGCCCTGGTGGGTTATCCTGATGCACATGCCCGCCTCGATCCCAGCTTCCGTAATGGTAAAGAGGTGTTCGATCGCGATCTGCTCGATATGCGCATCGTCACTGAAGAGATTGTGGTGAAAAATCACAATGCCGTTGGCCGCCGCCTGGCCCAGTTGAAGCTGACCGATCACGGCTGTTTTCTCAACCGCGTGATCCGTAGCCAGATTGAAATGCCTATCGATGACAACGTCGTGCTTAATAAAGGCGACGTGCTGCAGGTCAGTGGGGATGCTCGCCGCGTCAAAACCATTGCCGATCGTATCGGCTTCATTTCCATTCACAGTCAGGTGACCGATCTGCTGGCCTTCTGCGCCTTCTTTATCATCGGTCTGATGATCGGGATGATCACCTTCCAGTTCAGTAATTTCAGCTTCGGCATCGGGAACGCGGCTGGACTGCTATTCGCCGGGATCATGCTGGGCTTCCTGCGTGCCAACCATCCAACGTTTGGCTATATCCCACAGGGGGCGCTGAACATGGTCAAAGAGTTTGGCCTGATGGTATTTATGGCAGGCGTCGGTTTAAGCGCGGGCAGCGGCATTGGCAATGGCCTTGGCGCCGTGGGTGGGCAAATGCTGATTGCCGGCCTGGTTGTCAGCCTGGTGCCGGTTGTCATCTGTTTCTTATTCGGTGCTTACGTATTGCGCATGAACCGCGCCCTGCTTTTTGGCGCCATGATGGGCGCGCGTACCTGCGCTCCGGCAATGGAAATCATCAGCGATACGGCACGCAGCAACATCCCCGCATTAGGCTATGCCGGGACCTACGCAATTGCCAACGTACTGCTGACATTAGCGGGGACACTCATCGTCATTGTCTGGCCTGGGCTTGGTTAGCGCTGAAATTTACTCTTAAACGAAAATTTTTTGCAGGTAAGCAGAACTTTTCTTCAAGACGTCAGTCATAACTATTGCCACTGCTTTTCTTTGATGTCCCCAATTTGTGGAGCCCATCAACCCCGCCGTTTTGGTTCAAGGTTGATGGGTTTTTTGTTGCCTGAATTTTGCGATCGCTGACTCCCTCCCCCGAAACTCTCTCACATTTGCAGCATGCTGGTTATGACACATACTTTTAGTCAGAGCTAAATGGTAATGGGGGGTGCTATGTTACTCGCAGGCAAAGTCGCGGTAATCTTCGGAGGCAGCGGCGCTATAGGCAGTGCAGTTGCGCATGCCATGGCGCGTGAAGGCGCCCATGTGTATCTGGGCGCGCGCAGTCAGGAAAAGCTGGATTGGGCGGCCAGTAGCATTCGAACCGCGGGCGGTGCCGCCGAAACCTTTGTCACCGATGTACTCGACGAATACGGCACCTCAAAACAAGTTACTCAGCTTGCGCAGCAAACCGGTGGAATAGATGTGGTGGTTAACGCAACCGGCTTTATGCATGAACAGGGCAAACGCATCGAGGCGTTATCCCTTTCTGAGTTTATGAGCGGTATCACCCCTTTCCTCTCGGCGCAGTTCAATATCGCAAAAGCCGTAACACCACACATGGGCGGCAATCGTGCGGGCGTCATTCTCACCGTTGTTGCGCCCGCGGCCCCGATGGCGATGCCTGGCCATCTGGGACACATCGTCGGCTGTGCGGGAACAGAGGCCTTTATTAAAGCGCTTGCCAGCGAACTGGGGCCGGCGAATGTTCGGGTCGTCGGCGTGCGCTCGCATGCGATTGTGGATGCCGTTCAGGCCGGTTCCTATACCGGGGAGATTTTTACCGCTAAAGCGCAGTCAATGGGTATAACCGTCGCACAATGGTTAGCTGGTGCGGCGCAAAGTACCATGCTTGGGCGTCTGCCTACGCTTGCACAAATCGCAGAGGTAATGACCTTTCTGGCTTCAGACCATGCCGGAGCAATCACCGCAACGGTGGTGAATATTACCGGCGGCGCTACGCACAGCTGACCGTCGCGGGCAACCCCGCAATACGCTCCACCATCAGCAAGATATCTTCTCGCCGCAGCGGTTTTTTGTCCGTGACAAAATGCAGCGTCATCCCTTCAATAAACGCATCCAGCGCCCGCGCCGTAACCGGAGCAAACCACTGCTCCAGCGTTTGTTGGCTGCGTAACATCCAGTTTTGCATCACCGTTTTTAGTGCCGGTTTACGGCTGGCGAAGGCATACAGCTGATACATGAGTTCCATGTTATCGGGTGTCGTGACCTGGGAGCTGTAAATCATATCGGTAATCGCATGGCAAGCCTGCGACGCATCCGCAACGTCGGCAAAAAAAGCCTGATACTGCAGCATCATCCTGTCAGTAAAACGGTCAAATGCCTCCATTAAAAGCTCATCAATTCCCGAAAAGTAATAGGTCATAGAACCCAAGGGCACCTGAGCAATTGTCGCAATCTTCCGATGTGTAACCGCATGAATACCATGGGCTATTACCGCATCCAGAGTCGCCTGAACTATTTTTTCCCGCCGCTGCGGATCGTTCGCACGTCGCACTGCATTACCTCTTCTTGCATTTGTGTACAAATGTACACAACCTTGCTAAGGTTGTCTTCTTTCCTCTTTTCTTTGGCTCGAATTCATGACTGGCATCTCATCACGCAAAGCCTTAAGACGTCGCACCTGGGCACTGTTCACGTTCTTCTTTTTACCAGGATTATTAATGGCTTCCTGGGCAACGCGTACCCCTGCCATCAGAGATATCCTCTCCATCTCAACCGCCGAAATGGGCGCGGTGCTGTTTGGACTCTCAATTGGTTCGATGAGTGGCATTCTTTGTTCGGCCTGGCTGGTGAAACGATTTGGCACGCGTAAAGTGATCCGCACCACCATGTCTTGCGCAGTCCTCGGAATGGCAATCCTCAGCGTGGCGCTCTGGCTGCATTCCGCATGGCTTTTCGCATTTGGTCTGGGCGTGTTCGGCGCCAGCTTTGGCGCAGCAGAAGTTGCCATCAACGTCGAAGGTGCGGCTGTTGAGCGCGAAATGAATAAAACCGTACTGCCGATGATGCACGGTTTTTACAGCCTGGGAACGCTGGCGGGTGCCGGAGTCGGGATGATGCTTACCGCCTTCAGCGTACCGGCGACCGCGCATATCTTGCTGGCGGCGATGGTGGCTATCACCCCTATCTTCATCGCCATCAAAGCTATTCCTGACGGCACGGGTAAAAATGCCGCTGACGGGTCTCACTCTGGCGAAAAAGGACTGCCTTTTTATCGCGATATTCAGCTATTGCTGATTGGCGTCGTGGTGCTTGCAATGGCATTTGCTGAAGGTTCCGCCAACGACTGGCTTCCGCTGCTGATGGTGGACGGACATGGATTTAGCCCAACATCAGGCTCGCTGATTTATGCCGGATTTACGCTGGGCATGACCGTTGGACGATTTACTGGCGGCTGGTTCATCGACCGCTACAGCCGCGTCGCGGTAGTACGCGCCAGTGCGCTTATGGGTGCTCTTGGGATTAGCCTGATTATTTTTGTCGACAGCACTTGGGTGGCGGGTGTTTCCGTTATTCTGTGGGGACTCGGCGCATCACTGGGATTCCCACTGACCATTTCGGCTGCCAGCGACACCGGCCCCGATGCGCCAACCCGCGTCAGCGTTGTCGCCACTACCGGCTATCTGGCATTCCTGGTTGGACCACCGCTGCTGGGCTACCTGGGTGAACACTACGGCCTGCGTAGCGCTATGCTGGTGGTGCTGGCGCTGGTGCTTGTCGCCGCCATCGTCGCGAAAGCGGTGGCAAAACCGGATCTCAAAAACACCACTGTGATGGAGAACAGCTAATGCGTATCAAACTGATTGCAGTCGACATGGACGGCACATTTTTAAGCGACCAAAAAACCTATAATCGTGAGCGCTTTATGGCGCAATACCGCCAGATGAAAGAACAAGGGATCCGCTTTGTGGTCGCCAGCGGTAACCAGTATTACCAGCTCATCTCCTTTTTCCCTGAACTGGCCAGTGAAATCTCATTTGTCGCCGAAAACGGCGGATGGGTGGTCAGTGAAGGGGAAGATGTCTTTAACGGTGAGCTGGCAAAAGACGATTTCCAGGCCATCATGGAACATCTGCTGACCCGTACGGACATCGACATTATCGCCTGCGGTAAAAATAGCGCCTATACCCTGAAGCGGTACAGCGATGAGCATAAGACTGTCTCCGCCATGTATTATCATCGTCTTGAATTTGTGGATAATTTTGACAACCTCAACGACATTTTCTTCAAGTTCGGGCTAAATATTTCAGACGATCGTATCCCCCAGGTGCAGGCTGACCTCCATGAGGCGATTGGCGACATTATGGTGCCGGTACATACCGGCTACGGCAGCATCGATTTAATTATACCCGGTGTGCATAAGGCAAACGGTCTGCGTCTGCTGCAACAACGCTGGAATATTACCGACGATGAGGTTGTTGTGTTTGGCGATGGCGGCAATGATATTGAGATGCTGCGTCAGGCAGGATTTAGTTTTGCAATGGCGAACGCCCATGAGCCGGTTATCCAGGCGGCAAAATATCGCGCAGGGTCGAACAACGAAGAGGGCGTGCTGGATATTATCGACCGCGTGTTAAAGAATGAAGCACCGTTTACGCAATAACGCCTCAGCACAGACGGCAACAAAATGATGGCATGATCTATTCATAATCCGCCTCAAATTAACCCGCTGGATTATTACCTCCAGTGAATATTCAGACGAGCGGATTATGAAGAAAAGTGTACTGATAGCGACATTGTTGCTGGGTTTTGCGGGGACAACATTTGCGCAAAGCGTTACCATTGATGTACCAAGCGGTTATAAGGTGGTGGTAGTACCCTCTTCCGTCAGCGTTCCGCAGGCGGTCAGCGTTACCACAGCGCCACAAACGGTGTATGTTGCTCCGGCGCCTGCCCCGGCGCCTGTCTATCGCGCACATCCTTATGCGCGACATGTTGCAAGCGTCGGTGAAGGAATGATCATCGAACACCAGATTGACGATCACCACTAAGTTTTTGCCTGGCCCGGGCAACCGGGCTTTAACCTTCCCGTGAATCCCCTACCCGTTTATCTTTCAGGAAGATAACCATCAGAATCACCCACAGTACGCCGCTTGCCAGATTGAACAGGCTGAACAAGCCGTTTCCTCCGAGCAGATAAGCGTGTTTACTCAGCTCAATACCGACGGTAAAAATCAGCATCTGCAACATACCCATGGCGGCAGAAACCGTGCCCTTACTCATTTCACTGGCAAACAGCGTCAGACGTACCAGTCCCGCATTCGCCACGCCAATACCAAACGCATAGATGCTTAAACCCGCCGTCATCCATAGATACGCATGGGATGACACCACCGTGGCCGCAGCGGCAATCACCAGCCCGACGGCGATTGGCCAGCCGCCCATGATAATCAGCGAACGTACGGTTTTTCGCGAGGTCAGGCGCGCCAGTACCAGGTTACCGGCAATCAACGCGCCAAAAATCGGTACCTGCAACAGGCCATATTCGTAACTGCTGAGATGTTCACCGCTGATGATAATAATCGGGGACTGCGCAATCCACGCCAGTAACGGCAGGCTGACAAAACCCAATGCCAGCGCGCCTGCAACGAAGCGCACGTTCCTCAGCACCAGCTTATAATCTTTGCCCAGCTCTTTAATCGACAGCTTTTCACCAAGCCGGGTTGCCGTTTCCGGCATCGCGCGTTGCAGACCAAAAAAAGAGATGGCGGCCAGGGCGGCAAACAGGATAAACATCCCTTCCCACGGCAGAACATGTACCCAGGCTGCACCGACCAACGGCCCCAGCAGGGGCGCAATCAACGCTACGTTTGCCATCAGCGCGGTAATTTTTATGCACACCGCTTCTTCAAAGGATTCCTGAATTGCGGCGTAACCCACCGCGCCAATAAAGCACAGGCTTATCCCTTGTAAAAAACGCAGGAAGGTAAATTGCTCAATATTCTGCGCAAGCAGGGTTGCAAGGCAGGTCACAATGAACCAGAGCACGCCGGTTAACATCACCGGGCGACGTCCAATTCGATCCGACAGCGGTCCTAATAACCACTGCAAAAACATGCCGCCAGCCAGATAGGCGGTCATGGATGTGGGCACCCAATCTAATCCGGCATTATATTGCTCCACCACCGCCAACATTCCGGGCTGGATCATATCGTTGCCGATATAAGTAGAGAATTCGTAAAGCACCAGACAGAGAGGGAAAAGTAATGCCTGACGCCCCAAATGGGCGCCTGAAGATAAACGGTTCTGCATGCAGTCTCTTAACTATAGGAAAATCGCGCAAAGTGTAATAAATGCGCCGTACTGGTGATAGTGAATTATGTGATTTGCAAGCAAATTGCGCACATTTTTACACTCAATTGCTCAGGAACATTTTGCGTTAAGGTTAATTTAAGTTGAGGCCGCTATCATGTTCAATAAGTCTCATTAATTGTCTGAAAAATAGTCATTTAACAGACAAATAAGACAAGACCGCTTTTTATCCCGTGAAAGCAATTTTATGCTCTCCCCTCATGGGCCTTTTTAACGATTACACTGAGTCTGGACGTTATGCTGGAAAATCTGAACAACTCACTTTTTTATCTCATCAATGCCACGCCGGACTCTGCGCAATGGATGATATCGCTTGCCATTTTTATTGCCAAAGACCTGATTAACATCGTACCGCTGTTAGCCGTTGTGCTTTGGCTTTGGGGGCCGCGGGCCCAGGTTACTCTCCAGCGCCAGTTAGTTATAAAAATGGCGATTGCGCTGATCGTCGGTCTGACGATTTCATGGCTGATGGGGCATCTGTTTCCTCACGATCGTCCGTTTGTTAACCACATCGGTTACAACTTCCTGCATCATGCGGCGGATGACTCTTTCCCGAGCGATCACGGTACGGTTATCTTTACCTTTGCACTGGCTTTCCTGTTCTGGCATCGCCTGTGGACGGGCGCTCTGCTGATGGTCGTTGCTGTGGCGATTGCCTGGTCGCGGGTCTACCTTGGCGTACACTGGCCGCTGGATATGCTGGGAGGATTACTCGCCGGGCTGATTGGCTGCCTGAGTGCCCAGATGATCTGGCAGCGGTTTGGCACGCCCCTGTACCTCGGCTTGCAAAATGGCTATCGCGCCTGCTTCGCTCTGCCCATCCTTAAAGGCTGGGTGCGTGACTAACCCACGGTAAAAAGAGTAGTATTAAGCGCGATACTGAGCACTTATTCTACTCTCCAGGGGAACTATGGAAACTCGACGCGACGAGCGTATTGGTCAATTACTGCAGGCGCTGAAACGCAGCGATAAATTACACCTCAAAGAAGCCGCGACGCTGCTGGGCGTATCTGAGATGACCATCCGTCGCGACCTGAATAATCACGATGCTCCCGTCGTCTTGCTCGGGGGCTATATTGTTCTGGAACCCCGCAGCGCCAATCACTATTTAATCAGCGATCAAAAATCCCGACTGGTTGATGAAAAGCGCCGTGCCGCCCAGATGGCGGCAAGCCTCGTGCAGGCACACCAGACTATCTTTTTCGACTGTGGTACCACCACGCCGTGGATCATTGAGGCTATCGACAATGAATTGCCTTTCACCGCAATCTGCTACTCGCTGAATACGTTTCTGGTGCTGCAGGAAAAACCGCAGTGCCGCGTCATTCTGTGTGGTGGCGAATTCCATGCCAGCAACGCAATTTTCAAACCGCTTGATTTCCAGGAAACGCTGAACAACCTGTGCCCGGATATCGCTTTTTATTCCGCAGCTGGCGTTCATATTGAGAAAGGCGCGACCTGTTTTAACCTGGAAGAGCTACCGGTGAAACACTGGGCGATGTCGATGGCGCAGCATCACGTGCTGGTGGTCGATCACAGCAAATTTGGTAAGGTGCGTCCTGCGCGGATGGGTGAAGTAAAACGCTTTAATACCATCGTCAGCGATAGCCGTCCTGACGAGGCGTTTGTTGAGTACGCGAAAGCGCAACGTATCAAACTGATGTATTAAGCGATACTGCCGGATGGCGATAGCGTCATCCGGCAAACGCTAAGATTAAGAGAACCAGCCGCCAAACCACTGGTGGAATTTCATCATCACAAAGTCCCACATGCGACTAAAGAATCCCCCCTCTTCCACGGCCTCCATCACCATCAGTGGACGCTGCTCGATGGATTTCCCGTTCAACTGGAAGTCGATAGTTCCCACAACCTGGCCTTTCTTCAGCGGCGCGGTTAACTGTGGTTCGGTCAGGGTAAAGCTGGCCTTCAGGTTTTTGAGCTGACCACGCGGGATAGTCACCGAGCCCGCTTCTCCGGCGCCCAAATTAACTTCACTCTTATCGCCAAACCAGACGCGCTGCGTCACGAAAGTGGCATCCGGTTTAATCGGCGTAACGGTTTCAAAGAAGCGGAAGCCCCAGGTCAGCAACTTTTCTGACTCATTAAAACGAATGCGGTCGGTTTTCGCCCCCAACACCACAGAGATCAGGCGCATATCCCCTTGGGTCGCGGAAGCAACCAGGTTGTATCCCGCCCCGGCCGTGGTACCGGTTTTCATACCGTCCACGTTCAGGTTGGTGCTCCACAACAAACGGTTGCGGTTCGGCTGGCGGATTTTATTAAAGGTAAATTCTTTCTCTTTGTGGATAGCGTACTCTTCCGGTACATCGTGGATTAGCGCCTTCCCGAGCAGGGCCATATCACGTGCGGTACTGAACTGTCCTGCCGCATCCAGGCCATGCACGGTCTGGAAAGTGGTATTGGTCAGCCCCAGTTTTTTCGCGTAGCCGTTCATCAGACCAATGAAGGATTCCTGGCTGCCGGCAACGTAATCAGCCAGTGCGATACAGGCATCGTTACCAGACTGGATGATAACGCCTTTGTTCAGATCGGACACTGCAACCTGATCGCCGGGCTTGAGGAACATAACAGACGAACCGCGCAGGGCCGGATTACCGGTCGCCCAGGCGTCTTTGCCCACGGTGACCATATCGTTGAGGTTAATTTTCCCGGCCTTCAGCGCCTGACCGACCACATAGCTGGTCATGATCTTAGTCAGACTGGCAGGATCCAGTTTCTCATCAGCATTACCTTCCGCCAGTACCTTACCGCTGGCGTAATCCATTAGGATCCACGCGCGCGCGTCGACGCTCGGTGGGGCCGTTGGTTGCTCCGCCGCCTGTACGCTCGGCGACAAAAGGATTAAGAGTGCAGAACCTGCAGCAAAGCTGCGAAGTGAAGAGAAGTATTGCGTCATAAATGCCACCCGAGTATCCATTCCAAAAAACCACGTCATACCACACCGTGTTTACACAAAACCAGCCAAGCGACCCTGGCCAACCCATGCAGAAAAGGTCTGATGGATGACGTGTAAAATAAGTGCGGTGAGTAATAACGCACTAACGAGCTTAAAGAAACCGTAAGTTGGTAAAGTTTTTAAAGTTTATGCAATAACACCGCGCTGCGCTGCTCCTGGCACGATTTTTTTAGACTTTGTTGCGTAAATATTAGGTTTACCCCACCATGTGGGCTAGTCAGATGGCATCTGCAGCCATAAAGCTGCTCAATTAATTTGCGGGGTTACTATGATTACACTGTGGGGTCGCAATAACTCGACCAACGTAAAAAAAGTATTGTGGACGCTCGAGGAACTGGAACTGCCGTATAACCAAATTCTGGCGGGCGGACAGCATGGCGGTAACCGCGATGCCGACTATCTGGCACTCAACCCGAACGGACTGGTCCCGCTGCTACGTGATGATGAAACGGACGTTGTTCTGTGGGAATCCAATACCATTGTCCGCTATCTGGCAGCTCAGTACGGACAAAAGCGTTTGTGGATTGACGCCCCGGCCGCGCGCGCCGTCGGTGAAAAATGGATGGACTGGGCAAACCAGACGCTAAGTCCTGCGCATCGGGTTATCTTGTTTGGCCTGGTCAGAACCCCTGCCGAGAAACGCGATATGGCGGCAATCGAGGCGGGTAGTCAGGTGTGCGATAACCTGTTTGCTATTCTGGATAACGCGCTGGCGGACCAGCCATGGTTCTCCGGGGCTGAATTTGGCACTGCCGATATCGCCGTTGCGCCGTTTATCTATAACCTGTTCAACGTTGGCCTGAGCTGGACCCCGCGCCCACATCTGGAGCACTGGTATCAGCAACTGACCGAACGTCCGGCGTTTCAAAAAGTCGTGATGATCCCGGTCAGCTAACTAAATCAGGGACTCACTTTCAGTAATTCCCCGTCGGACTCGTCGGTTAGTACGTATAAGTACCCGTCTGGTCCGACGCGCACATCACGAATCCGTTGTCCCCTTTCCTGCAACAGACGACCCTCTTCGGTGACGGCATTCCCTTTGACGCTCAGCACGATCACTTCTTTATCTTTCAACGCGCCAATAAATAACTTCTGCCGCCACTGTGGGAAGGTATCGCTATTATAAAAAGCCATTCCGCTGACCGCCGGTGACTTTTCCCAGTAAAAGATGGGTTGCTCTGTTCCAGCAACAATTGGGCCTTTTGCTTCGGGAATTTTAAGACCACTGTAGTTAACGCCCCAGGTCGCAAGCGGCCAGCCGTAGTTTTTCCCTTTCTCGGGGATATTGATTTCATCGCCCCCGCGTGGACCATGCTCATTAAGCCACAGCGTATCGCTCCAGGGATTCATCGCCATCCCCTGCGGGTTGCGGATACCATATGACCAAATCTCTGCCCGCGCTCCTGCCCTCTTCACAAACGGATTATCCGGCGGAATTTTTCCCTCATCGGTCAGTCGTACGACCTTGCCCTGCAGCTTATCCAGATCCTGTGCGGTAGAACGTTGATTGTTTACACCAAGGCCAATAAACAGATAACCGTTGCCATCAAAAACCATACGTCCGCCAAAATGGTTTCCGCTGGAGAGCTTCGGCTGTTGGCGAAAAATGGTCTGGAACCCTTGCAGATGTTTGAGATCGTCGCTCAGTCGTCCGTAACCAACCGCTGTCCCGGCGTTACCTTCACTGTCAGCTTCAGCAAAGCTAAGCCACACCCGGCGAGATTGTTTAAAATCCGGTGCTAATGCCACATCAAGCAATCCCCCCTGACCATTCGCCCAGACTTTGGGTACGCCGGTCAGCGGGTCGGAAAGCCCCTTCCCTGACTGCCAAAGTCGAAGCTGGCCGCCTTTGAGCGTAATGAGCATGCCGCGATTGTCGGGTAAAAACGCCAGCGACCACGGATGATCGAGTTTCGTTTGCAGCACTTCCACCTCTACCGCGGCGGCATAAGAGGAAAATAGCGCGAGTGGGACAGCACAGAGAAAGAGTCGACGCATAACACCTCCTTAATGGCTCTGCATAAAGCGTAGCCAGCAAGGGGAATTATCCCGCCACATTTACATAATCTTAACGAAAAGGGGGAGCGCCCTCCCCCTGATTCAGACGTGTTCCAGCGTTGAATAAGATTCCAAACACTGGTTACTTAGCGTCAGCGTTGTCAGGCAGTTTTCCAGTTTCTCTGCGTTAACGGCGATAAAAGTTGGACAATCGTGATGTCCACTCATAAGACAAACAGCGGCGGCGGCTAACGCCCCTTCAGCACGATGAAGGGCATTCCACTCTTCCTGATCAAGATGCCTACCGTGAAGCTGTGATTGCTCGTGCAATTCGCGATTCAGTGCAAAAAAATTATCACGCAGACGATCGCTCTCGCTGACTGACATGTAGCCTTTCGCTTTTCTCAACAGCAGATAAGCGGCAAGTTCGACACGGGCGTTTATCAATTTGTTGAGAAGATCGGTTCTCAGTCTGTCAACAACCATACTTTGTTCCTCCTCTTTCCAACTATGGTGCAACTTAATAGTATGGTCATTTTTTGAACAAAGTCGTGTCCAGGATCAATCCATCACCGAAAATTAACACAATTTACAAATAATCTTTAATTCCACGCCGGGCGTGGCGACTGATGGTATGAGATTGCGATACAATTTTTATTCAGAACTCTGTAGAATCCGTGCCCTGAATATTCCAATAACTGAACAATTTTTACGCTATGAGCAATGTAACCCACCAGCCGAAAATCGGCTTTGTCTCCCTCGGCTGCCCGAAAAACCTCGTCGATTCTGAACGCATCCTGACCGAACTTCGTACCGAAGGCTATGACGTTGTGCCAAGCTACGACGACGCGGATATGGTTATCGTTAACACCTGTGGCTTTATCGACAGCGCGGTTCAGGAGTCGCTGGAAGCAATCGGCGAAGCGCTGAACGAAAACGGCAAGGTGATCGTCACCGGCTGTCTGGGCGCGAAAGTCGATCAGATCCGTGAAGTCCACCCGAAGGTGCTGGAAATCACCGGACCGCATAGCTACGAACAGGTTCTGGAGCACGTTCACCACTATGTGCCCAAACCAAAGCACAACCCGTTCCTGAGCCTGGTTCCTGAACAGGGCGTCAAGCTCACTCCGCGTCATTATGCCTATCTGAAAATTTCTGAAGGCTGCAACCACCGCTGCACGTTCTGCATTATTCCGTCGATGCGTGGCGATCTGGTGAGCCGTCCGATTGGCGACGTCCTCAGCGAAGCCAAACGTCTGGTGGATGCGGGCGTAAAAGAGATACTGGTCATTTCTCAGGATACTTCCGCGTACGGCGTGGATGTGAAGCATCGCACCGGTTTCCATAACGGCGAGCCGGTCAAAACCAGCATGGTTGATCTGTGCGAGCAGTTATCAAAACTGGGGATCTGGACTCGTCTGCATTACGTCTATCCCTACCCGCACGTTGATGACGTGATCCCACTGATGGCGGAAGGGAAAATCCTGCCGTATCTGGACATCCCGCTGCAACATGCCAGCCCGCGTATTCTTAAGCTGATGAAACGCCCAGGCTCCGTGGACAGACAACTGGCACGCATCAAGCAGTGGCGTGAAATCTGCCCTGAACTGACGCTGCGCTCAACCTTCATTGTCGGTTTCCCGGGTGAAACGGAAGAAGACTTCCAGATGCTGCTCGACTTCCTGAAGGAAGCGCGTCTGGACCGCGTGGGCTGCTTTAAATACAGCCCGGTAGAAGGCGCTGGCGCCAATGACCTGCCGGACCAAATCCCGGAAGAGGTGAAAGAGGAACGCTGGAACCGCTTTATGCAATTGCAACAGCAAATCTCTGCTGAACGTTTGCAGGAGAAAGTGGGCCGCGAAATTCTGGTTATCGTTGATGAAGTTGACGAAGAAGGCGCGATTGGCCGCAGCATGGCTGACGCCCCGGAAATCGACGGGGCGGTATACCTGAATGGCGAAACCAAGGTGAAACCTGGCGATATCATCCGCGTGAAGGTCGAAAACGCTGATGAATACGATCTGTGGGGCACCCGCGTTTAAATAAGCGCAACCCAACTGTAGGCCGGATAAGCGTTACGCCTTATCCGGCCCTGTGATTTATCCTTTAATTTTCGGGTCCAGCGCGTCGCGCAGACCATCTCCCAGTAAGTTAAACGCCAGTACCGTCAGGAATATCGCCACCGCCGGGAAAATCGCCACGTGCGGCGCGATCACCATATCAGCGCGGGCTTCATTGAGCATTGCCCCCCACTCCGGGGTCGGCGGCTGCGCACCCAATCCCAGAAATGACAGGCTCGCGGCAGAGATAATCGACGTGCCAATTCGCATGGTAAAAAAGACCACGATCGATGAAACCGTACCCGGCAGGATATGGTTGAAGATGATGGTCGCATCGCTGGCGCCGATACTGCGCGCGGATTCAATAAAGGTCTGCTGCTTTAGCACCAGCGTATTTGCGCGCACCAGCCGCGCGAAGGCCGGAATGGAGAAAATGGCCACGGCAATAATCACGTTTGCAATGCCGCTGCCCAGCACGGCGACCACGGCTATCGCCAGCAAAATACCCGGAAAGGCAAACAGCACATCGCAGATACGCATAATCAGTCGATCCCACCAGCCTTCGAAGTATCCCGCCAGCAGACCCAGCACAGTGCCAATCGCTGCGCCAATAAATACGGCAAAGACCCCCGCCGCCAGCGAGATTTGCGCCCCCACCAGCACACGGCTAAAAATATCCCGCCCCAGCGAGTCAACGCCGAACCAGTGCAGCATCGACGGTCCGTCATTCAGACGGTCATAATCGAAGTAATTCTCGGCATCAAATGGCGTTAACCAGCGAGCAAAAATCGCCACCATTATCAGCAGCAGGACAAATAACCCCGCTAACATCGCCATGCGCTGGCGACGGAAACGACGCCAGAATTCATGCCACGGCGTGCGTATCTGCTCAGGCTTAACAAGGGGCATCGCATTTAAAATCGCCTGTCGGCGCCAGTTAAAAAATCGCATCCTTACTTGTACCTGATAGCCGGATTAATGGCGGCATAGAGCACATCCACCACTAAGTTAATAAGAATAAACTCCAGAGAAAACAACAGCACCTCGGCCTGAATCACCGGGTAGTCGCGCATTTCGACTGAGTCCACCAACAGCCGCCCAAGCCCTGGCCAGTTAAACACCTTCTCAACTACAATCGAGCCGCCAAGCAAAAAGCCAAACTGTAGCCCCATCATGGTGACCACCGGGATCATCGCATTACGCAAACCATGTTTTAACACCACCCAGGTTTCACTCACCCCTTTGGCCCGCGCGGTACGCATATAGTCTTCACTGAGCACATCGACAAACGAAGCGCGGGTAAACCGGGCTAACACCGCAGCCACCGCCGCACCCAGGGTAATAGACGGGAGGATATAGTGCCGCCAGGTATCAGCGCCAACGGTGGGCAACCAGCCAAGCTCAACGGAGAATATCTGCATGAGCAGCATGCCGAGCGCAAACGCTGGGAAAGAGATCCCGGTGACGGCGAGCGTCATACTCAATCTGTCCGGCCAACGATTGCGCCATACAGCAGCAATAATCCCTGCCGTCATGCCGAATAACACCGCCCACGCCATGCTGGCAATGGTCAGCCATAGCGATGGCATAAAACGACTGGCTATCTCTTCGGAGACCGGGCGACGAGAAACCATTGAGGTTCCAAAATCGCCTTGCAACACGTTAGTAATGTAATGCCAGAACTGAATATGCAGCGGCTGATCCAGACCCAACTGCTGGCGCACCAGTTCGATCACCTCAGCATCAGCCTCCGGTCCGGCAATCAGCCGGGCCGGATCGCCGGGTAGCAGGTGAACAAATAAAAATACCAGCACCGCTACAATCAACAGAGTTGGAATCAACCCCAGCAGGCGCTTGAAAACATAGTTAAGCATCACACTCCCTTCGCCGGCCCCTGTGTGGCGGGGCCGGATGAATAGCTTATTTTAAATCCGCATCATCAAAGCTAAATCCGGTATCCGGCATGATCCAGAACCCGGTCAATCTGGTGTTGTGCGCCGAAATCAGTTGTTCCACTACCAGTGGGATCCACGGCGACTCTTTCCAGATAATATCCTGCGCATCCTTGTACAGCTTCGCTTTCTGGGCCGGATCGTTGGTTTGCAACGCTGCTGCTAAATCACTGTCCACCTGCTTATTGCTGTAGAACGCCGTATTAAACAGCGTTGGCGGCCAGTTTTGAGATGCAAACAGCGGTGACAGCGCCCAGTCTGCTTCACCCGTAGAGGCAGACCAGCCGGTGTAGAACATGCGTACCCCGCTCTCTTTCTGCGCTTTACCTTCAACTTGCGCCGCGCGCTGACCGGCATCCATCGCCGTCACCTGAGCCTTAACGCCCACCTGCGCCAGTTGCTGCTGGGTAAATTGCAGCACTTTCTGCGCGGTACTATGGTTATGAGAAGACCATAGCGTGGTGGTAAAACCGTTCGGATAACCCGCTTCTTTCAGCAGTTCGCGCGCTTTTGCCGGGTCGTATGGCCATGGCGTATAGCTTTGCGCATAGGCGATCGACGGAGGGAGAACGCCGGTTGCTGGCGTCGCGTAACCGGCAAACGCCACTTTCACCAGCGCCTGACGGTTGATGGCATAATTCAGCGCTTCACGCACCTTCGGGTTATCGAACGGTTTTTGCGTGACGTTCATGCTGATGTAACGCTGCATAATAGACGGACTGGCCACCAGTTCCAGGTTTTTATTCTTCGCCAGTAGCGCCGCCTGCTCGTAAGGGATCGGGAAGGCAAACTGCGCTTCCCCGGTCTGCAGCATTGCCGCACGCGTGTTGTTGTCGGTCACCGGACGCCAGGTAATCGTATCCAGCTTTGGCAGCCCTTGCTGCCAGTAACCCGCGAACTTCTTAACCTTTACAAAATCCGTCTGATTCCAGGTCTCAAGCTGATACGGCCCGGTCCCCACGGGATGGAAACCGATCTCCTTGCCGTATTTCTCCAGCGCGGCGGGAGAGATCATCGCCGTAGCCGGGTGCGCCAGAATATTGATAAATGCAGAGAACGGCTGCTTCAGCGTTATCTTCACCGTCGACGGATCGACGACCTCGGTTTTATCGATATTCTTATACAGGTTGTAGCGTTTCAGATGGTTTTCCGGGTTGCTGGCCCGATCGAGGTTAGCTTTAACCGCATCGGCGTTGAAGTCGGTGCCGTCCTGAAACTTCACGCCCTGTCGCAGCTTAAGGGTATAAGTCAGGCCATCATCAGAAACCGTATAACTCTCCGCCAGCACATTTTTCAGCTTCATCTCTTTATCAAGGCCAAACAGCCCCTGGTAAAACGACTTCGCTACCGCCTGCGACAACGTGTCGTTTGCGTCGTAGGGATCGAGGGTGGTGAAATTGGATCCTACCGCCACTACTACATCTTTGGCGGCCCAGCCAGGTGTGGCGGCCAGCGCAGAGGCCACTCCCACAGCAACCAGCCATTTTCGAGCAACAATTTTTGTCATGTTATTCTCCTTAAACCCTGCCTGCCTGTTATAAACGCGAAAGCGCATTTTCTGGTTGCGGACGCGCAACATAATGCCCCGGGCCAACTTGCTGGAGTGAAACGGGGGAAATCTCTTCACCGCGTTTGCGGATATTACTGGGGATATCATCCGACAACAGCACGCGCTGGGGCCGGTGATGTGAGGGATCGGCGACCGGGACTGCCGCCATCAGTTTGCGGGTGTACGGATGCTGCGGATTTTCAAACACCGCGCGTCGGGTGCCGATCTCGACGATTTGCCCAAGGTACATCACCGCCACCCGATGACTGATCCGCTCCACCACCGCCATATCGTGGGAAATAAACAGGTACGCAATCCCCATTTCTCGTTGGAGGTCGAGCAACAGGTTGATAATTTGCCCGCGAATTGAGACATCCAGCGCCGAGACTGACTCATCGGCAATAATCACCTTGGGATTGAGCGCCAGCGCCCGGGCAATACAGATACGCTGACGCTGACCACCGGAAAACTCATGCGGATAGCGCCAGGCATGCTCAGGGAGCAATCCTACGCGTTCCAGCAGCCATGCAACCCGTTTTGCCGCCGCATCGCCTTGCAGTAGCCCATGCACCCGCAGCGGTTCTAAAATGGAATATCCCACGGTCTGACGCGGATCGAGCGAAGCATAGGGGTCCTGGAAGATAAATTGAATATCCCGACGCAGCGGCTGTAGCTTACTGGCGGCCAGGGTATCGATACGCTGTCCGTTGAAAACAATCTCCCCGCGTTGAGACTCTACCAGACGTAGCAGCGCCCGACCGGTGGTGGATTTCCCGCAGCCTGACTCCCCCACCAGCGAGAGCGTCTCTCCGGGCCACAGGTCAAAGCTAACGTTTTCCACCGCATGCACCTCGCGGGTCACCCGATTAAGAATGCCGCTGCGCAGCGGAAAACGCGTCACCAGATTACGTACCTGCAAAATAGGCTCGCCTTCAACCACGGTATCCTGTTCAGTCTGTGGTTCTACATGACTGGGATCGTGTAACGAAATGAGAGGAAACCGGCGCGGGTACGCTTGTCCGGTCATCGCCCCAAGCTGCGGCACGGCTGCCAGCAGCGCTTTGGTGTAAGGATGCTGGGGAGCGTGAAAAATCTGCTCAACGCTGCCGGTTTCTACCGCCTCGCCCTGATACATCACCAGCACGCGATCGGCAATATCCGCCACGACGCCCATATCGTGGGTAATAAAGATCACTCCCATCGACATATCCTGCTGCAGCACTTTTATCAGTTGCAGGATTTGTGCCTGAATAGTGACATCCAGCGCGGTAGTCGGTTCATCGGCAATTAAAACCGCAGGGCGACACGATAGCGCCATGGCGATCATTACCCGCTGGCGCATGCCGCCAGAAAGCTGGTGCGGATAACGCGATAAAATAGCCTTCGCCTCAGGAATACGCACCTGGTCGAGCATCCGTTTCGCTTCCACCATCGCCTCTTCGTGGCTGGCCCCCTGATGCAAACGGATTGACTCAGCAATCTGCTCACCCACGGTAAATACCGGATTAAGCGATGTCATGGGCTCCTGGAAGATCATGGCGATATCCGCGCCACGCACGTGACGCATCCGCGACGCGCTCTGTTCACCCAGCTCAATAACCTGTCGGTTACGGCGTCGAAGGAGCATTTCATCGCAGCTCACCTCGCCGCCTGACTGTTCAATCAAACGCATTAGCGACAAGGCTGTTACCGACTTTCCTGAACCGGATTCACCCACTATCGCCAGCGTTTCACCACGCTTCAGGCGAAATGACAGATTACGCACCGCACTGATGCGCTGTTGCTCCTGTTCAAAGGCAATGTTCAGGTTGCTGACTGCCAGCACGTCGCTGGCGTCAAGCTCATCACTGTGTGGCAACGGTATCTCCTTTTTCCTGATAAATACCGGTGGTTGGCGTATCGCCTGCATATCCCCAGGCACGGTACATGCCTTCGCTGTTAAACGGCAAGGCGACGTTGCCCTCGTGATCGACGGCAATTAAACCGCCGCTACCGCCGAGCGCCGGTAATTTTTCCATTACTACGCGTTCGCACGCCTCCGATAAACTCAGGCCGCCATAGTCCATCAACGCCGCAATGTCATACGCCGCCAGCGCACGAATAAAGACTTCACCGGTTCCGGTGCAGGAAACGGCCACACTTGCGTTATTGGCATAACAGCCTGCGCCAACCAGCGGACTGTCACCTACCCGACCCGGTAATTTGTTGGTCATCCCGCCGGTCGATGTTGCCGCCGCCAGATTGCCAAACATATCCAGCGCGACCGCACCCACAGTACCCATTTTGTTGTTTTCATCCAGCGGGGTCGCGCTATGATCCAGCACCGTTTCACCCGCCGATTGCGCTGCCAGCAGTTGAGCGTAGCGTTCTGGCGTCGAGAAAATATCCGCCGAAACGCGCTCCATCCCCTGCGCAATGGCAAAGTTTTCAGCCCCTTCACCTATCATCATGACGTGGGGGCTGTGTTCCATCACCAGGCGTGCCGCGAGAATCGGGTTGCGCAGATGGCTAACCCCGGCGACGGCTCCCGCGTTTAGCGTATTACCGTCCATCACACAGGCGTCCAGTTCATGGGTTTCATCACGGGTATACACCGCGCCAATTCCGGCATTAAACAACGGACACTCTTCCAACAAACGCACAGCTTCGGTAACCACATCCAGTGCGCTACGACCGTCTTCAAGCATCCGTTGGCCGGTTTCAACGATATCCGACAGCGCTTGTATATAACGCAATTCTTGCTCCTGGCTCAGTAACGCGCGGGTGATAGCCCCTGCGCCGCCGTGAATTGCAATGACTGCTTTACCCATTTTATTCGTCCATTAGGTGGCGGGTACCGGGGGGTTATAAATATCAGAATTTCGGTGACTTATTGATTCGATTTTTGAATATAGAAAGATGCAGACGTCATGTAAAGGTAAAGGCCCGCACCTCACACCCCGTCTCATCAGGTCATTCAGATGTGTTTAACGGAAAGGAGATCTCTCGACGTTGGTGCTAAATTATTCAAGCCGATCGGTAATCTGTTTTTTTGCATAAAACACAAAGCGTTCTACAGACGGCATACACGCTGCCCAGTTATGTTTGGTTAACCCCAGATATTCCGCACGCGCCGCTTGCAGCAAATCAGCATGCTCAGCGGGTAATTGCGGCAGAAGCCAGGATGCGGCCTCATCTTTAACGACAATATTACCCGTAACCACGCTATACCAGATACGTGCCAGAGCAAGGATGATATTACGCTCGTCCCCCTCTAAATCAGCCGGTTTCTGCCACATCTCAAGGATATGCCGAAATGTTTGCAATACATCGCTAAACGGAATGACGTTAAATAACGTCTCAGCAGGTTCACCGAACAGCGGTACGCTGGCGCGCCGGGCCTGGGTTAGCAGAATAGAAAGATCAGGATCCACCATTGCCGGTTCAAACACGCCAGCGCGAATATCATCACGCAGCCATTCGCCAAACTGCATTTCTCTCGCCGGTGGAAATCGCCACGGCACGATCTGCGAGTGCAGAACAACGGTCACTTCCAACGCACGATATGGCCCGGAGGTGCCGGGAGGCGCTGAAATGGTCAGCAAATCCTGCATCAGTTTTTTTCTTTGTCGGGCATTTATTGGTTCACGCAGGGTGACCAATAAATCAATGTCGCTTTGGGGTTTTAAGCCGCCTTCAACCGCAGAGCCATACAAATGAAGGGCAATGAGATTCCCCGCGAAAATCTGACGGATGCACGCACTGGCGGCCTCCACCTGTCGTCGAATTGCGTCTGGAATAATATTAGCCATTTAGCCCCCAGGGAAAAATGAGCGGAAATATTGAGTCTATACTGCATTCTTCCTGCAGCGCTATCCCTGGCACAAAACCTTTACCAGATCTGATTCTAAGCCTGAGGTAGCATACTGCCCGCGTCCATTTTCTGACATAATGAGCAGATTCGATTTTGCCCCGCAGGAGTCTTCTCATGGAATTTACCGCCGGACTGATGCCGCTTGAAACGGCTCTCTCTCAGATGCTTTCGCGTATTACCCCGCTCACCGCCGTCGAAACGCTGCCGCTGGTTCAATGCTTTGGCCGCATTCTGGCCACCGACGTTGTCTCCCCCATTAATGTACCGGGATTCGATAACTCGGCAATGGATGGCTATGCGGTACGATTAGCCGATTTACAATCTGATCAGCCGCTTGCGGTGGCGGGTAAAGCCTTTGCCGGTCAGCCTTTCCATGGCGAGTGGCCTGCGGGAACCTGCATCCGTATTATGACCGGCGCCCCAGTGCCTGCTGGTTGTGAAGCGGTGGTGATGCAGGAGCAAACGGAACAAACTGACGACGGGGTGCGTTTTACCGCCGAAGTCCGCCGCGGGGAAAATATTCGTCTGCGCGGTGAAGATATTGCAAACGGCGCGGTGGTGTTTCCCGCCGGGACTCGCCTGACAACCGCCGAGCTTCCCGTTCTGGCTTCGCTCGGTGTTGCCGATGCTCCCGTTGTACGCAAAGTCCGCGTGGCGCTGTTCTCCACCGGTGATGAACTGCAGTTGCCAGGTCAGCCGCTGGGAGACGGGCAGATTTATGACACTAACCGTCTGACCGTTCACCTGATGCTGCAACAGTTGGGCTGCGAAGTGATCAACCTGGGGATTATTCGCGACGATCCCAACGCGCTGCGTGCCGCGTTTGTTGAAGCCGACAGCCAGGCCGATGTCGTCATCAGCTCCGGCGGCGTTTCAGTAGGCGAAGCGGATTACACTAAAACTATTCTGGAAGAGCTGGGAGAAATTGCCTTCTGGAAGCTGGCTATCAAACCGGGCAAACCGTTCGCGTTTGGCAAACTGAGCAACAGCTGGTTTTGCGGTCTGCCGGGTAATCCAGTGTCTGCGGCCCTCACCTTTTATCAACTGGTACAACCGCTCCTGGCGAAACTCAGCGGCAACACCGCCTGTGGACTGCCGCCTCGCCAGCGTGTGCGCACCGCCTCACGCCTGAAGAAAACACCTGGCCGTCTGGATTTTCAGCGCGGCGTATTGCAGCGTACCGCTGAAGGCGAACTGGAAGTCACCACTACCGGGCACCAGGGCTCGCATATTTTTAGCTCTTTTAGCCAGGGTAACTGTTTTATCGTGCTGGAGCGCGATCGCGGTAACGTCGAATCCGGCGAATGGGTTGAGGTCGAGCCGTTTAACGCACTGTTTGGAGGCCTGTAATGGCAGAACTCAGCGACCAGGAGATGATGCGCTATAACCGGCAAATCATTCTGCGCGGCTTCGATTTCGAAGGTCAGGAAGCGCTCAAGGAGGCGCGGGTACTGGTCGTTGGTGTGGGGGGACTGGGATGCGCAGCAACTCAGTACCTTGCAGGCGCTGGCGTCGGGCATTTAACCTTGCTCGACTTTGACACGGTCTCCGTGTCGAACCTCCAGCGCCAGACGCTGCACAGCGATGCGACCGTTGGACAGCCAAAAGTGCTATCCGCCCGCGACGCACTGGCGCGGATTAACCCTTATATCGCCATTACGCCGGTGAATGCCCTGCTGGACGAGAGCGAGATTCACGCACTTATCGCCGAACACGATTTGGTGCTGGACTGTACGGATAATGTCAGCATCCGCAATCAGTTGAATGCCGGATGCTTCGCCGCCAGGATTCCGCTGGTTTCCGGTGCGGCAATTCGCATGGAAGGACAAATTACCGTATTTACCTACCAGGAAGGAGAGCCCTGCTACCGTTGCCTGAGCCGTCTGTTCGGTGAAAACGCCCTGACCTGCGTAGAGGCCGGAGTGATGGCCCCGCTGATCGGCGTGATCGGCTCGTTACAGGCGATGGAAGCCATTAAGCTGCTGGCTAACTACGGTAAACCGGCGTCAGGAAAAATCGTCATGTACGACGCCATGACCTGCCAGTTTCGCGAAATGAAGCTGATGCGCAATCCCACCTGTGAGGTCTGCGGGAGTTAGCAGAGAAATCGTCGGCACCACACTATTGCCAGAGGGCGATGCTAATGCCTCCAATCAGGCCTACAACAGCGCATTGTGTAGGCCGGAAAAGGTGTCAGCCGCCATCCGGCTAAACAGACTTACAGAGAAGTGCGTCCAAATGCGCTCTGCCAGTCGTGCTCGAACTTCGCTACGGCAGCATCCACGGCCGGAGAGCTAATCATCTGCTGAGCGACATCCAGCGGCAGCGTGATGGACTCGCAGCCTGCCAGCAGGCAATCCAGCGCCTGACGCGGCGTTTTAAAACTGGCGGCCAGTACTTTGGCGTGCGGGGCATGCATTTTCAGTAAAGTCTGCAGATCGGTCACCGTCTGAATGCCGTCCCCCCCCTGCGCATCCACACGGTTAACGTATGGCGCAACGTATTCGGCCCCCGCAAGCGCAGCTAATAGCCCTTGAGCAGCGCCGTATACCGCGGTACCCAACGTCGGGATCCCTTCTTCTTTCAGCAATTTAATGGCCGTCAGACCTTCTGCCGTGACCGGCACTTTGACCACGATATCCGCAATGATTGCCCGCAGCTTACGCGCATCACTGACCATGCCTTCGGCGGTGGTCGCCATTACCTGAGCAAACAGGCGTCCTTGCCCTCCCATCGCTTCCTGCAGTTGCGGCAGTAACACGTCCAGCGTCTGCTTACCTGCCGCCACAATGCTTGGGTTAGTGGTCACCCCTGCCAGCGGAAAAACCCGCGCCAGAGCTTTTACCGCGTCAACGTCAGACGTATCTAAATAGAGTTCCATAACCTTTCCTCAAACGAATAATTAGCATGAATAAAAGGTAGCACGGCGAAACCTCACGGTTAGTTGACGTACGTCAATATAACTTTCATTCGAAAGTAATTTAATCTTTATACGAAAGATAAGAGGCCGCTTATGATTTTCAATATCCAGCGCTATTCCACACATGATGGTCCCGGTATCCGTACTGTGGTGTTCCTTAAGGGATGCTCCCTGGGCTGTCGGTGGTGCCAGAATCCGGAAAGCCGCGCCCGCACGCAGGATCTGCTCTATGACGCGCGTTTGTGCCTCGACGGTTGCGATCTCTGTGCTCAGGCCGCACCGAAGGTGATTGAACGCGCGCTGAGTGGATTGCTGATTCATCGCGAAAAACTGACCGATGATGCGCTCACGGCGCTGACCCACTGCTGTCCAACCCAGGCGCTGACCGTCTGCGGAGAGGAAAAAAGCGTGGACGACATCATGGCGACCGTAGTGCGTGATAAACCGTTTTACGATCGCAGCGGCGGGGGTCTCACCCTGTCTGGCGGTGAACCCTTTATGCAGCCAGAACTGGCGGCAGCGCTGCTCAAAGCCAGCCACGATGCAGGTATTCATACAGCGGTTGAAACCTGTCTGCATGTCCCGTGGAAGTATATTGAACCGTCATTACCTGACGTCGACCTGTTCCTGGCCGATTTAAAACATGTCGCCGACGCGCCGTTTAAACAGTGGACCGATGGCAGCGCCTCTCGCGTACTGGAAAATCTGAAAAAACTGGCCGCCGCCGGTAAAAAAATGGTTATCCGCGTCCCCCTGATTCAGGGGTTCAACGCTGACGAAGCCGCTATTCAGGCCATTACCGATTTTGCTGCCGACGAGCTTCACGTCGATGAGATCCATTTTTTGCCCTACCACACGCTGGGCATCAACAAATACCACTTACTCAGTCAACCCTACAACGCACCGGATAAACCGCTTGATGCGCCTGCGCTGCTCGAATTTGCCCAGCAGTACGCCAGCCTGAAAGGTTTAACCGCGACCCTACGAGGATAATCGCCATGACCACTCTGAAACTGGACACACTCAGCGACCGTATCAAAGCGCATAAAACGGCCCTGATCCACATCGTGAAGCCGCCGGTTTGTACCGAGCGCGCCCAGCACTATACCGAGATGTACCAACAGCATCTGGATAAACCTATTCCGGTTCGCCGCGCACTGGCGCTGGCCCATCATCTGGCGGAACGCACCATCTGGATCAAGCATGACGAACTGATCATTGGTAACCAGGCAAGCGAAGTGCGTGCCGCGCCAATCTTCCCGGAATACACCGTGTCGTGGATTGAAAAAGAGATCGATGACCTCGCCGACAGACCGGGCGCGGGCTTTGCGGTAAGCGAAGAGAACAAACGCGTGTTGCACGAGGTGTGTCCATGGTGGCGTGGTCAGACCGTGCAGGATCGCTGCTACGGGATGTTTACGGACGAGCAGAAAGGGCTGCTGGAAACCGGCATTATCAAAGCCGAAGGTAACATGACCTCCGGTGACGCACACCTGGCGGTAAACTTCCCGCTGCTGCTGGAAAAAGGTCTCGACGGCCTGCGCCACAAAGTTGATGAACGTCGTTCCCGCATCAATCTGACATGTCTGGAAGACCTCCATGGCGATCAGTTTCTGAAAGCGATTGATATCGTGCTGGAGGCCGTCAGTCTGCACATTGAGCGCTTTGCCGCGCTGGCACGTAAAATGGCGGCCACGGAAACTCGCGCCAGTCGTCGTGATGAACTGCTGACCATGGCGGACAACTGCGATGTTATCGCCCATGAGCCGCCAAAAACGTTCTGGCAAGCGCTACAGTTGTGCTATTTCATCCAGTTGATCCTGCAAATTGAATCAAATGGTCACTCGGTGTCGTTTGGTCGCATGGATCAGTACCTCTATCCGTTCTACCGTCGTGACGTAGAACTGAACCAGAGCCTCGATCGTGAGCACGCCATTGAGCTGCTGCACAGCTGCTGGCTGAAACTGTTGGAAGTGAACAAAATCCGCTCCGGCTCCCATTCGAAAGCCTCGGCGGGTAGCCCGCTGTATCAGAACGTGACCATTGGTGGCCAAAACCTGGTTAACGGTCAGGCAATGGATGCCGTCAATCCGCTCTCCTACGCTATTCTGGAATCCTGCGGTCGCCTGCGTTCTACTCAGCCAAACCTGAGCGTGCGTTATCATGCAGGGATGAGTAATGATTTCCTGGATGCCTGTGTACAGGTGATCCGCTGCGGCTTCGGGATGCCTGCCTTTAATAACGACGAAATCGTCATACCTGAATTCATTAAGCTTGGCATTGAACCGCAGGACGCCTATGACTATGCGGCCATTGGTTGCATCGAAACCGCCGTTGGCGGCAAATGGGGCTACCGCTGTACCGGTATGAGCTTTATTAACTTTGCCCGCGTGATGCTGGCAGCGCTGGAAGGTGGTCGCGATGCCACCAGCGGTAAAGTATTTCTGCCACAGGAAAAAGCGCTCTCGGCTGGTAACTTCAACAATTTCGACGAAGTGATGGATGCCTGGGATGCGCAGATTCGCTACTACACGCGTAAATCTATCGAAATTGAGTATGTTGTCGACACCATGCTGGAAGAGAACGTACACGATATTCTGTGCTCTGCGCTGGTAGATGACTGTATTGAACGCGCGAAAAGCATTAAGCAAGGCGGCGCGAAATACGACTGGGTATCGGGTTTGCAGGTGGGTATTGCCAACCTCGGCAACAGCCTGGCTGCGGTGAAGAAACTGGTCTTTGAACAAGGCGCTATCGGTCAGCAGCAACTGGCCGCCGCGCTGGCCGACGATTTTGACGGTCTGACCCACGAACAATTACGCCAGCGGCTGATCAACGGCGCACCGAAATACGGCAACGATGACGATAGCGTTGATACGCTGCTGGCCCGCGCTTATCAGACCTATATCAATGAGTTGAAACAGTATCATAATCCACGTTACGGACGTGGCCCGGTTGGCGGCAATTACTACGCGGGTACCTCATCGATCTCCGCAAACGTACCGTTTGGCGCGGCAACGATGGCCACGCCGGATGGTCGTAAAGCGCACACTCCGCTGGCAGAAGGCGCAAGCCCGGCTTCCGGAACGGACCATCTCGGCCCAACAGCGGTAATTGGCTCGGTGGGTAAACTGCCGACCGGTTCAATCCTCGGCGGCGTGTTGTTAAACCAGAAGCTGAACCCGGCCACGCTGGAGAATGAATCCGATAAGCAAAAGCTGATGATCCTGCTGCGTACCTTCTTTGAAGAGCACAAAGGCTGGCATATTCAGTACAACATTGTCTCCCGTGAAACGCTGCTGGAAGCCAAAAAGCACCCGGATCAGTATCGTGACCTGGTGGTCCGTGTAGCAGGTTATTCGGCCTTCTTCACCGCGCTGTCTCCAGATGCGCAGGACGATATCATCGCACGTACTGAACATATGCTGTAATCCCCCTTACCCGGCGGCATTTCGCTTGCCGGGTATTCTTCTTTCGAATGAAATAAATTTGTGCTTTAGCTCACATTGTTATTAAAATGTTTCTGGTCGCAGTTATGAGCCAGGAGCAAGTATGACCATCAAAGTTATCGTCACCGATATGGACGGAACTTTTCTCGACGACGCCAAAAAATACGATCTTGCACGTTTTATGGCGCAGTATCAGGAACTAAAAAAACGGGATATTGAATTTGTCGTGGCCAGCGGCAATCAGTATTACCAACTGATCTCCTTTTTCCCGGAACTCAAAGATGAGATCTCTTTTGTTGCCGAGAACGGGGCGTTCGTCTTTGAACATGGCAAACAGCTGTTTCACGGTGAGCTGACCCGCCACGAATCCCGCATTGTCATTGGCGAACTGCTCAAAGATACGCATCTCAACTTTGTGGCTTGCGGCCTGCAAAGCGCCTACGTTAGCGAAAATGCCCCCGAGTCCTTTGTCGCATTGATGTCAAAACACTACCATCGCCTGAAACCCGTGAAGGATTATCAGGACATCGATGATGTGCTGTTCAAGTTCTCGCTGAATTTACCGGACCAACAAATCCCATTAGTGATCGATCACCTTCATTCTGCCCTTGACGGTATAATGAAGCCTGTCACCAGCGGCTTTGGGTTTATCGACCTGATCATTCCAGGTTTGCATAAAGCCAACGGAATCAGCCGTCTGCTAAAGCGCTGGAACCTGTCCCCGCAAAATGTGGTCGCCATTGGCGATAGCGGCAACGACGCAGAAATGCTGAAAATGGCGCGCTACTCTTTCGCCATGGCCAACGCGGCAGAGAGTATCAAATCGATTGCCCGCTATCAGACCGACGACAATAACCATCAGGGCGCGCTGAACGTGATTCAGGCGGTGCTGGATAACACTTCCCCTTTTAATTGCTAATCCTGCCCAACCGGGGTATCCCCTTGCCCCGGTTTCCACGCTTTTTCATGTTTCTCACACCATCAAATTTTAAACTTGCGTTAACTAAATTTTAACCTATATTATCACCTGTAAGTCAAATGAGTTTCGAATGAAAGTTAATGCGAGGTGGATATGGCTTTTACTTTTACCAGCGACACGTTGCCCACCGATCACAAAGCGGCAATCCGGCAGATGAAAAAGCAATTGCGTGAACAGCTTGGAGATGTTCAGTCGATTTTCAATCAGTTGAGCGAGGCCATTGCTAATCGCGTGGCGGAAATCAACGACCTCAAAGCGCAAGGCTCTCCAGTATGGCCTGTGTTGTCCTATGCGGATATCAAGGCAGGTCGCGTGAGTGCTGAGCAGCGTGAAGAAATTAAGCGTCGCGGATGCGCGGTCATTAAAGGCCATTTCTCTCGCGAACAAGCCCTCGATTGGGATAGGTCAATGCTGGACTATCTGGACCGCAACCATTTTGACGACGTTTACCAAGGACCGGGCGATAATTTCTTTGGTACCCTGAGCGCGTCGCGACCTGAAATCTACCCCATCTACTGGTCCCAGGCGCAGATGCAGGCCCGTCAGAGTGAAGAAATGGCAAATGCGCAGTCATTTCTCAACCGTCTTTGGACATTTGCAGGCGAAGGTAAGCAATGGTTTAACCCGGATGTCAGCGTTATCTACCCCGACCGCATACGCCGTCGTCCACCGGGAACGACGTCCAAAGGGCTGGGCGCGCATACGGATTCCGGTGCGCTGGAACGCTGGCTTCTGCCGGCATATCAGCAGGTCTTTGCTAATGTTTTCAATGGTAAGCTGGAAGATTACGACCCGTGGCAGGCCGCGCATCGCACTGAAGTAGAAGAGTACACGGTGGATAACACCACCAAATGTTCAGTATTCCGCACCTTCCAGGGCTGGACTGCACTCTCTGATATGCTGCCAGGTCAGGGGTTGTTGCACGTGGTCCCTATCCCTGAAGCGATGGCCTGGGTACTGTTACGTCCATTGCTTGACGATGTGCCGGAAGATGAACTTTGCGGCGTAGCACCCGGCAGAGTTCTGCCGATTTCTGCGCAATGGCATCCGCTGCTGATTGAAGCGTTAACCAGCATTCCGCAACTGGACGCCGGAGACTCCGTATGGTGGCATTGTGATGTGATCCACTCCGTCGCACCGGTAGAAAATCAGCAGGGTTGGGGCAACGTGATGTACATCCCTGCCGCACCGATGTGCGAAAAGAATCTGGCCTACGCCCATAAAGTGAAGGCCGCGCTGGAAAAAGGCGTATCGCCGGGTGATTTCCCACGCGAGGATTATGAAACTCACTGGGAAGGACGCTTCACGCTGGATGATTTGAATATCCATGGCAAGCGTGCGCTGGGGATTATTTAATTTGTAACTTACACAAGTTTCCCTAAGTATTTCGCGTTACAGGAAGGCGGCCAGCCTGTAAATCCCCACAAGCTTACACAAGTAAGTGACCGGGGTGTACAGGTGCAGCCAACACACCTGTAACACGAAAGACGACGGGAAAATTATTCGACGCCCTTGCTACGCAGGTAATCTTCGTAGTTACCGGTGAAGTCGATTACGCGTTCCGGCGTAATTTCAATCACGCGGGTTGCCAACGAACTGACGAACTCACGGTCGTGAGAAACGAAGATCAGCGTGCCCTGGTACATTTCCAGCGCCATGTTCAGCGATTCGATAGATTCCATATCCAGGTGGTTGGTCGGTTCATCCATTACCAGAATATTCGGTTTCTGCATCATCAGCTTACCGAACAGCATGCGTCCTTTTTCACCACCGGACAGCACTTTAGCAGGTTTCTTGATATCGTCCTGGCTGAACAGCAAGCGACCAAGGAAGCTACGTACTACCTGCTCATCATCGCCTTCCTGTTTCCACTGACTCATCCACTCGAAGACCGTCAGATCGTTTTCGAATTCGTACTCGTGATCCTGCGCGTAGTAACCAACCAGGGCGTTTTCAGACCATTTCACAGTACCGTTATCCGGCTGTAATTCGCCGACCAGCGTTTTCAGCATGGTTGATTTACCCACGCCGTTGGCACCCAGAATGGCAATTTTCTCACCGACTTCCAGCAACAGGTTAAAGTTTTTAAACAACGGACCTTCATCAAACCCTTTCGTCAGCGCTTCCACTTCCAGCGCGTTACGGAACAGTTTCTTATCCTGTTCGAAGCGGATGAACGGGTTCTGACGGCTGGACGCCTTCACTTCGTCAAGCTTGATCTTATCAATCTGACGCGCACGAGAAGTCGCCTGACGAGATTTAGATGCGTTGGCGCTAAAGCGGCTGACGAAGGATTGCAGATCGGCAATCTGCGCTTTCTTCTTGGCGTTATCGGCCAGCAGACGTTCACGCGCCTGAGTTGCCGCCGTCATATATTCGTCGTAGTTACCCGGATAAACACGCAGTTCGCCGTAGTCCAGATCCGCCATGTGCGTACAGACCATGTTCAGGAAGTGACGGTCGTGCGAAATGATGATCATGGTGCTGTCACGCTCGTTCAGCGTCTGCTCCAGCCAGCGGATGGTGTCGATATCCAGGTTGTTCGTTGGTTCGTCGAGCAGCAGAATGTCGGGGTTAGAGAACAGCGCCTGTGCCAGAAGCACACGCAGCTTCCAGCCGGGGGCGACTTCGCTCATCGGGCCATAATGCTGTTCTACCGGAATACCTACGCCCAGCAGCAGTTCACCCGCACGCGCTTCCGCAGAGTAGCCGTCCATTTCGCCATACAGAACTTCAAGGTCAGCAACTTTATAGCCGTCTTCTTCGCTCATTTCGGCCAGGGCGTAAATGCGATCGCGCTCCTGCTTTACTTCCCACAGTTCACCGTGACCCATGATCACGGTGTCAAGCACGGTGAACTCTTCAAAGGCGAACTGATCCTGACGCAGCTTACCAATGCGCTCGTTCGGATCGAGGGAAACGTTGCCCAGCGTCGGTTCGAGGTCGCCGCCGAGAATTTTCATAAAAGTGGATTTACCGCTACCGTTCGCGCCAATCAGGCCGTAACGGTTGCCGCCGCCAAATTTGACGGAAATATTTTCAAACAGCGGCTTGCTGCCGAACTGCATGGTGACGTTGCTGGAAACTAACACTGGCGTATCCTGAAAGAGAAAGAAATATGTGACGAACCGCTTATTATGCCATAAGTCTGCAATAAGATCGCGCCTTGATGCTGAAGGGATAAAGTGAAAGCAAAAGGAAAAAAATGTGATTTAGTACACATCCGAATTCCTTGTTGCTCAGATTGCACATATAATGCGTGCCCAACACTACATAAATCTCAACCCACTAGCCTGCCTGGCACTGAATCTCGCATACATGAACATGAATATGAAATTAACAACGCTTTTCGCGGCGGCACTCGCAATAGTTGGTTTTTGTAACACCGCTTCTGCCGTCACGTACCCGCTGCCTACCGATGGCAGCCGTTTGATCGGCCAAAACCAGGTCATCACTATTCCTGAAGGCAACACCCAACCGCTGGAGTATTTTGCGGCGGAGTATCAGATGGGTCTGTCTAATATGCTGGAAGCCAACCCGGGCGTGGATACCTTCCTGCCGAAGGGCGGTACCGTACTGAACATACCTCAGCAATTGATCCTGCCGGATACCGTGCATGAAGGTATTGTTATTAACAGCGCTGAAATGCGTCTGTACTACTACCCGAAAGGCACCAACACCGTTATTGTTCTGCCGATCGGTATTGGTCAGTTGGGCAAAGACACGCCAATCAACTGGACCACCAAAGTAGAACGTAAAAAAGCGGGCCCGACCTGGACGCCAACGGCAAAAATGCATGCGGAATACCGCGCTGCGGGCGAACCGCTGCCAGCTGTTGTTCCGGCAGGTCCGGATAACCCGATGGGCCTGTACGCGCTGTATATCGGTCGCCTGTACGCCATCCACGGCACCAATGCTAACTTCGGCGTCGGCTTACGCGTCAGCCACGGTTGCGTGCGTCTGCGTAACGACGACATCAAATTCCTGTTTGAAAATGTGCCGGTCGGCACCCGCGTACAGTTTATCGATGAGCCGGTAAAAGCCACGACTGAACCAGACGGCAGCCGTTACATCGAGGTACACAACCCACTGTCTACCACTGAAGCACAGTTCGAAGGCGGGGAAATCGTACCGATTACGCTGAACAAGAGCATTACCAGCATCACCGGTCAGTCTGACGTCGATCAGGCCGTCGTTGAGCAGGCGGTACAGAACCGTTCAGGTATGCCGGTTCGTCTGAACTAAGCATCAAAACTGCCCTTTCGCCTTATCGGGCCTACTTAACCTGTAGGCCCGATAAGCGCCAGCCCCATCGGGCACAATCCTCACATCACCTGCAATAAACCATACCCTACCAGCGCCGCCCATATCAGCATCGGCACCGAATACCAATGAAAACGCCACCAGATCCTTCGATCGTTTGCCATCCGTAAAGCAATAAGATTCGCCAGCGATCCCGGCAACAACCCAAAACCGCCCACATTGACCGCCCAGGCCAGCAGCAGCGTTGGCGGGACGTAGTTCAGCAGCAAAATCGTGCTGGGAACATTACTGATAAACTGCGACAGGCCAATGGCCGTCAACCAAAGCCCCAGCGCTGAAAGCGTGCCAATCTGGTGGGTAATCTCCTGCAAGGCCGGGAGTTGCGTCAGCAAGTGCACATCAATGAACATCGCCATAAACACCAACAGCAGCGTCCAATCCACGCTGAGGATCACGCGGCGAGCCAGCACCATGAATCCTGCCGCGACGATCGCCAGGCCCCACAGCTCTTGTTTTAACTCTAGTGCCGCCAGGAAAATGATATACAGCCCCAGACAGCTCCACACCAGGCGCGGTTGCCAGTCAGGCGCGCGCGTACCGGTATGATAATGCAATGCTTTATACGGGAAACTGAACCAGCACAGCACCACCAGCATCAGCATCATGGTCCCCGCAAGCGGCGCCATCTGCCAGGTAAACGCGGTAAACGATAAGCCGGAGCGTCCCCACATCAGAATGTTTTGCGGATTACCAATTGGCGTGAGCAACGATCCGGCGTTTACCGCCAGCGCCTCAAAGATAATCAGGCGATTTACAGGAATGGCACACAATTTTTTCAGGGTGATCGTCAGCGGAACAACAATAAACAGCGCAACATCGTTGGTCAGAAACGTCGACAGCAGGGCCGCCGCCAGCACCATAAATATCGCCAATTGACGTTCGGTGTTAAAGCGCCGGGTCATCTTGCGCCCTAACACATCGAAGTAACCGCTTAGCTCCACGCCTTTGGTCAGTAACATCAGGCCGCTAAGCGTAATGATCGTGTGCCAGTCTATCGCCCCCGGCCACGACCTTGGCGTAAACGGCACGAACAGGCTCAGTACAACCCCGACGATGATTAACAGCTGAAAAAAGCGATCGCGCTGTAAGGCGCGTAGTAAAGGAAAACTCATTCAGAGCCTGTGCCTTGCTGTTGCGTAAACCGGCTAAAAGCCTCCAGCGTTTCCTTACTGACGTGATGCTCCATTCCCTCCGCGTCGCGACGGGCAATTTCCGGGCTGATACCTAACATCAGCAGGAAATTCTCCACAATCTGGTGACGCTCCCGACTCTCCTGAGCCAGTCGCTCACCTTCTGCGGTTAAAAACACGCCCCGCCAGGGGATCATTTCAATCAACCCAACTGAAGCAAGACGCTTAAGCATTTTAGCAACCGTCGGCTGGGAAACCCCAAGCCGTGCTGCCATATCTACCTGGCGCGCTTCACCCACCTCAATAATGAGATCGGAAATCAGCTCTACGTAGTCATCAATCAGCTCACGGCGATGTGCCTCCCGGACCTGACGAAATCCTTCAACGTGTTCTTCGACATTCACCAATTGCGTCACTTTTTTTGTTGTTGGCATACCTGCGCGACGACTCATTCTGCTTCCTCGTTACTGTGACGCGTTAACGGCATCTGATTAGAGAACGCTCATTGTAAACCAGAGTTGCGTGGGCACAAAAAATTAACGTTTTAGCAATAGCTATATAATATAGCCTGTGCTATATCTGTATATAATAAAGACATCCCTCAAGGACTGATGGGATCGTGAAGTCAGGAGGTTTATATGAATGAATTTAAGAGGTGTATACGCGTGTTTAGCCACTCTCCCTTTAAAGTACGGTTAATGCTGATCTCTATGCTGTGCGACATGATTAACAGCAAACCAGAGCAGGATAAACCTGCAGATAAATAATGCGGCGTCGCGGCACGCCGCTTCATTTTCCTGCCGTAACTCGGATACGGTGATCGTTTTCGTGCCAATAACCCTTCTTTTTGTCAGTTTTGCCACGCCCCTCGCAAAACAATTTCTTAGTAGTAGTTGACCTTCTCTTGCACACACTCTATCTTTTCGCAGCCCTGCATATATTGCGGCTCGCGGATGCGGACCCTATCCCCCTTCTCGCTCTCTCAGGCAGGCAATGACCCTTAGCGCCAGGGTAAGCACATGGCGTTTTTGTAACAGTGGCATATGAATTTAACCCTCAAAGATTCAATCATTGCTCGTAGCCGGGCGATTAGTCCGTGGACTGGCCTCTATTTCTTACAGTCTCTGCTGATCAACCTTGCGCTGGGCTATCCGCTTAGCCTGCTCTATAGCGTTGCTTTCACCTGTATATTGATGCTGCTGTGGCGCAGCGTGCCGCGTGCGCAGAAAGTGCTGATTGGCATTTGCTCGCTGATAGCGGCAATGTACTTCCCGTTTGGCCAGGCTTACGGTTCGCCGAACTTCAATACCTTGCTGGCGCTGCACTCAACCAATATGGAAGAGTCTACTGAAATCCTGACCATCTTCCCCTGGTACAGTTATCTGGTTGGGGTGTTTATTTTCGCCCTCGGTGTTATCGCCGTACGCCGTAAAAAAGAGGTGCAGCAGCGTAGCTGGAACAAGTTCGACAGCATTTGTTTGCTGTTCAGCATAGTCGCGTTCTTTGTAACCCCGGTGCAAAACCTGGCCTGGGGCGGCGTGTTCAAGCTGAAAGACACCGGCTATCCGGTTTTCCGCTTTGCCAAGGACGTTATCGTTAATAACAACGAAGTGCTCGACGAACAAGAGCGTATGGCGAAGCTGGCGAGCGTGAAAGACAGCTGGACGGTAACCGCCGTGAAGCCGAAGTATCATACCTACGTGGTGGTCATCGGCGAAAGCGCCCGCCGCGATGCGTTAGGCGCTTTTGGTGGTCACTGGGATAACACGCCGTTTGCCAGTTCCGTTAACGGCTACATCTTCGCGGATTACATCGCGGCAAGCGGTTCGACACAAAAATCACTCGGCCTGACGCTGAATCGAGTGGTCGACAATAAACCCCAGTTCCAGGATAACTTTGTCACTCTGGCCAACCGCGCGGGATTCCAGACGTGGTGGTTCTCCAATCAGGGACAGATTGGTGAATACGATACGGCCATCGCCAGCATTGCGAAGCGAGCTGATGAAGTTCAGTTCCTCAAAAGCGGTGATTTCGAAGCGGATAAAAATACCCGTGACGAAGCGTTGTTGAAGATGACCGCCCAGGTGCTGGCAACCGAGCGCACTCAGCCACAGCTTATCGTGCTGCATTTAATGGGCTCGCATCCGCAGGCCTGCGACCGGACGCAGGGTAAATACGAGACTTTCGTCCAGTCAAAAGAGACATCTTGCTATCTGTACACCATGACGCAGACGGATGACCTGCTGCGCCAGCTTTACGATCAGTTACGTAACAGCGGTAACAGCTTCTCGATGGTCTATTTCTCCGATCATGGCCTCGCGTTTAAAGAGCGGGGGAAAGAGGTGCAGTACCTGGCGCATGACGATCAGTTCCAGCAGAATTTCCAGGTACCATTTATGGTGCTGTCGAGCGATGATAAAGCGCACCGGGTGATTAAAGCCCGTCGCTCCGCCAATGATTTCCTCAGCTTTTTCTCGCAGTGGACGGGGATAAGCGCGAAGGAAATCACCAACAGCTATCGCTTTATTTCAGAGAAAAAGGCTGGCCCGGTGTACATCACCAACTTCAAATTGCAGAAGGTGGACTACAACCATCTGGGTACCGACATCTTTGAGACCAAATCTCGTTAATCTCTGAGTTGCGCACAAAAAAAATCCGCCCCGAGAGGCGGATTTTTTGTATCACCGAAGTGATTAGAAGCGGTAACCCACGCCAGCGATCCAGGTGCCAACGTCAACGCTACGAATACGGCTCTGCTCGTAGGAGAAGTCCAGAGCAACGTTTTCGATCGGGTTGAACTGCAGACCAGCACCGTAAGAGAAACCGTAGTCACTGGTGGTGTGGTTATCAGCCGGGGATGCTGCGTTCTGGAATTTACCGTAGCCAACACCCACTACACCGTAGATGCTTGCCCAGTCGTTCAGACGGTAAGCCGGGCCAGCAGTGATGCCGTAGTACTGGGTTTTGTTGTAGTCGCCAGACGCATCGGTACGATCTTTTTCAGTGTAAGTGAAGGAACCGATAACACCCAGCGGGTTGCTGTCCTGCTCGTAGCGATACTTCAGGTTAAAACCGTTCATTTTGTTCGCTGCGCCCTGAGCATCGCTCTGAGCGTAACCACCGGTAACGGTAGAAGTCGCAGCTACAGCAGTACCTGCGGAGAAAGCCAGAACAGCGGCCAGTGCTGAAAGACATGCAATTTTTTTCATAACCACCTCAAATGTGCTTCAAGTAAATCCTAAGTTTTAAATATACCAAAAATTGATGGGAAACTCTTTGCGATTCGCGATGTCTAACGGGGTCTTTCATGTAACAGAACGTTTCAGAAACCCGCTATCTCTTTCAATTAACATCACTTTTCTAACCTAAAATGCCATTATTGCGCGCACAATATGGCACATTCATCCAGAATATTCCTAATCACACAGATTATTAATCCATCACTTTCATGCCATTGTACGGAACTGAGCAATTTTTTTTTCAACGAATACTCAACCAGCGGTGCGTATTTCCATTACACTCGCTGTTTTACTTTTCTATACATCACGTCATCCGTGTCGTAGCAAGTTTGCAACGTCGCGCAGATGAAGGCGTGTAATTATCATTTGACAGGAGAAAGGATGCCGGGGTCGTCACGTAAAGCGCCAGTCTGGTTGCCTATTTTGGTTTTGCTTATTGCTATGTCCTCCATTCAAAGCGGAGCATCTCTGGCAAAATCGCTATTCCCACTCGTCGGTGCGCCGGGCGTTACCGCATTGCGCCTTGCGCTGGGCACCCTCATCCTTATTGCCTTCTTTAAACCCTGGCGTTTGCGATTCGCCAAAGAACAGCGCCTGCCGCTACTGTTTTATGGTCTGTCTCTGGGCGGGATGAACTATCTCTTCTACCTGTCAATCCAGACCGTCCCGCTGGGAATTGCCGTAGCGCTGGAATTCACCGGCCCGCTCGCGGTAGCGCTGTTTTCATCCCGACGTCCGGTGGATTTCATTTGGGTTGCACTGGCTGTACTCGGGCTTTGGTTCCTGCTGCCGTTAGGTCAGGACGTTTCTCACGTGGATTTAACCGGTGCTGCGCTGGCGCTGGGCGCTGGCGCCTGCTGGGCAATCTATATTCTTACCGGGCAGCGTGCCGGCGCGGAACATGGTCCGGCGACCGTTGCGGTAGGGTCATTAATTGCGGCGCTGATTTTTGTACCCATCGGCGCGCTCCAGGCTGGGGATGCCTTGTGGCACTGGTCCATTCTGCCGTTAGGCCTGGCCATTGCGGTCCTCTCCACTGCGCTTCCCTACTCGCTGGAGATGATTGCGTTGACGCGGCTGCCAACACGCACTTTTGGTACTCTGATGAGTATGGAACCCGCACTGGCTGCGGTTTCAGGAATGATCTTCCTCGGTGAAACGCTGACGCTTGTCCAAACGCTCGCTCTGGGCGCCATTATTGTCGCATCAATGGGTTCGACGCTCACTATTCGCAAAGAACCACAAATTAAGCAAGTTGACGTGAATTAACCACTTAATATTCTGCATGGTTTGCATAATCATGCAGAATATTCAATTGTAAATCTGCGTGATAATTATTCTAATAAATATAATTTTCTCATCTACATATTTCTTGAAATTTTTACATTAACATAAAAATAACACACCTCCATTAGCAACCATCATATCTATATGATTTTATTGGTTATTTCATGCCCACCCCTCTCTTCGCTATTAAAGTGATAGGTAACACCAGAAAAATAAATCCAAAATTCACGCTATACTTATTCCCGTTGAAGAGCTGGGACATAATTATCAAGAGGATATGAAAATATGAGTACCGCAAAACTGGTAAAAACAAAAGCATCTGCCCTCCTTTATACCCGCAACGATGTAACAGATAGCGAAAAGAAAGCGACCGTAGAGCTGCTGAATCAGCAAGTGATCCAGTTCATCGACCTGTCTTTGATCACCAAACAGGCTCACTGGAACATGCGCGGCGCGAACTTCATTGCTGTGCATGAAATGCTCGATGGCTTCCGTACTGCCCTGACCGACCACCTCGATACCATGGCTGAGCGCGCCGTACAGTTAGGCGGTGTGGCATTGGGTACCACCCAGGTTATTAACAGCAAAACGCCTCTGAAAAGCTATCCGCTGGATATCCATAGCGTACAGGACCACTTAAAAGAGCTGGCCGATCGTTATGCCGTCGTCGCTAACAGCGTCCGTAAAGCCATTAGCGAAGCAAAAGACGAAGATACAGCAGATATCTTCACCGCCGCTTCACGCGACCTCGACAAATTCCTGTGGTTTATCGAAGCCAACATTGAATAACAGCAGACATAAGAATTACCTATATAACCCTCGCCCTGGCGGGGGTTTTGCACATCTATGGTGCATGACATTGATCGTTCGTCACTCCAAAGTAAATTATTTGTAATAATCACTTCACACAATCGTTAACGAAAGATTGTTTTATCAACAATTTTTACGCTAAATAGTCATACCGTTTGCACCGTGTCAGGTACGCACCAAATGAGTGCCCCAAAACAGTGCAGATTACCCGCTTTGCCCTACTTATTGTGCAGAGAAACGAGACACCCTCTTGTTAAAACAATGAGTTGCAAAACTGGCACGATTTTTTCATTAAGCCATATGTTCTCGCAGGGGATCGCCCCGTGGATATAAAAGGAAATCCTATGAAGTCTGTATTAAAAGTCTCACTGGCTGCACTTACCCTGGCTTTTGCGGTGTCCTCCCATGCCGCAGATAAGAAACTGGTTGTCGCAACCGACACCGCATTTGTACCGTTCGAATTCAAACAGGGTGACAAATACGTTGGTTTTGATGTGGATCTGTGGGCTGCCGTGGCCAAAGAACTGAAGCTGGATTATGAACTGAAACCAATGGATTTCAGCGGCATCATCCCGGCTCTGCAAACCAAGAATATCGACCTGGCGCTGGCGGGTATCACCATCACTGATGAGCGTAAGAAAGCGATCGACTTCTCTGACGGCTACTACAAAAGCGGTCTGTTAGTGATGGTCAAAGCGAATAATAACGACGTGAAAAGCGTGAAAGATCTGGATGGTAAAGTCGTCGCTGTGAAGAGCGGCACGGGTTCCGTTGATTACGCGAAAGCTAACATCAAAACCAAAGATCTGCGTCAGTTCCCGAATATCGATAACGCATATATGGAACTGGGCACCAACCGCGCAGACGCCGTGCTGCACGACACGCCAAACATTCTTTACTTCATCAAAACCGCTGGCAACGGTCAGTTCAAAGCAGTAGGCGAATCCCTGGAAGCCCAGCAGTACGGTATCGCCTTCCCGAAAGGCAGCGATGAACTGCGTGAGAAAGTGAACGGCGCGCTGAAAACGCTGAAAGAGAACGGCACATACAACGAAATCTACAAAAAATGGTTCGGTACCGAACCTAAATAACAAGAACGTTCTGTAACGCCCGGTAGCGCCAGCGCCGCCGGGCATGCAATTTTGAGTCATCGTGTTATGGCTCATTACTTTTCTCACCACGGTAACAGGAACGAAATATGCAGTTTGACTGGAGTGCCATCTGGCCCGCCATCCCGCTTTTGATTGAAGGCGCCAAAATGACCCTGTGGATCTCGGTCCTCGGTCTGGCAGGCGGTCTGATAATCGGGCTTGCAGCAGGGTTTGCGCGTACTTTCGGCGGTTGGATAGCCAATCACGTAGCGCTGGTGTTTATCGAAGTCATTCGCGGTACGCCAATCGTTGTGCAGGTGATGTTTATTTACTTTGCCCTCCCAATGGCATTTAACGATTTACGCATTGATCCCTTTAGCGCCGCCGTTGTCACCATCATGATCAACTCCGGCGCCTATATTGCGGAAATCACCCGCGGCGCGGTGCTCTCAATCCATAAAGGATTCAGCGAAGCCGGACTGGCGCTTGGGCTTTCACGTACAGAGACTATCCGCCACGTTATTTTACCTCTCGCGCTGCGTCGTATGCTGCCACCGCTGGGCAACCAGTGGATCATCAGCATTAAAGATACCTCGCTGTTTATTGTCATTGGCGTAGCTGAACTGACCCGTCAGGGCCAGGAAATCATTGCCGGTAACTTCCGCGCACTGGAAATCTGGAGCGCCGTTGCGGTGTTCTATCTGATCATTACGCTGGTGCTGAGCTTCATTCTGCGTCGTCTGGAAAGAAGGATGAAAATCCTGTGATTGAATTTAAAAACGTTTCTAAGCACTTTGGCCCAACCCAGGTGCTGCACAATATTGACCTGAACATTCAGCAGGGCGAAGTGGTGGTAATTATCGGACCATCCGGGTCCGGTAAATCAACCCTGCTGCGCTGCATTAACAAACTGGAAGAGATAACCTCTGGCGATCTGATCGTCGATGGTCTGAAGGTAAACGATCCAAAGGTAGACGAGCGGTTAATCCGCCAGGAAGCCGGGATGGTGTTTCAGCAGTTCTACCTGTTCCCGCATCTGACGGCGCTGGAAAACGTCATGTTCGGACCGCAGCGCGTACGCGGAGCGAATAAAGAACAGGCCGAGAAACTGGCTAAAGAGCTGCTGGCGAAAGTAGGTCTGGCCGAGCGTGCGCATCACTACCCTTCTGAGCTGTCTGGTGGTCAACAGCAGCGTGTGGCGATCGCCCGTGCGCTGGCGGTGAAGCCGAAAATGATGCTGTTTGATGAGCCAACCTCAGCGCTGGACCCGGAACTGCGCCACGAAGTTCTGAAAGTTATGCAGGATCTGGCGGAGGAAGGGATGACCATGGTGATTGTGACCCACGAAATCGGCTTTGCCGAAAAAGTGGCTTCACGCCTGATTTTCATCGATAAAGGACGTATTGCCGAAGACGGTAATCCGCAGGCCCTGATTGAAAATCCGCCCAGCCAACGTTTACAGGAATTCTTGCAGCACGTTTCCTGATAGCTCTCCCTCCCTTCGCCTGAAGGGAGGTTTTTCACCAGAATCCTCTCATTTCATTTCTCCCCCGCCCTGACATCTATACTTATCCTTTTGAATTTATTTTCTCATGGGAGGAGTCATGCGCTGGATCCTGTTCATCTTTGTTTGTCTGGTGAGTCTCCCGACTCAGGCGGTGACGATACCTGGCGTCACTACGCCAACGTCAACCAACGCGCAAACCGCGCCGGCGAAAGAGCCGGATGTTGAACAGAAGAAAGCGGCCTACGGCGCACTGGCTGATGTGCTGGAAAATGACGCCTCGCGCCAGGAACTGATCGGTCAGTTACGCAAAGTGGCGACAGCGCCCCCTGCCGAGCCGGTGCCAACCATGGTTCCGCCCACGTTAACGGAAGAAAAAACGGTGCTGGAAAACGTCACGGATGTCACCCGCCACTACGGTGAGGCGCTCTCCAGCCGCTTTGCTCAGCTTTACCGCAATATTACCGATGCACCACACAAGACCTTTAACCCGCAAACGTTCACCAATGCCCTGACCCATTTTTTAATGCTGGCGGCGTCAGTGTTCGGTTTTTTCTGGCTGCTTCGCCTGTGCGCGCTGCCGCTGTATCGCAAAATGGGGCAATGGGCACGACGGAAAAACCGCGAACGCAGCAACTGGCTCCAGCTTCCGACGATGATCATCGGCGCATTCATTATCGATTTGCTTCTGCTGGCGCTGACTTTGTTTGTCGGGCAGATACTGAGCGACAGAATGAACGCCGGTAGCCGCACTATCGCCTTTCAGCAAAGTCTGTTTCTCAATGCCTTTGCGTTGATTGAGTTCTTCAAAGCCATTCTACGCCTGATATTTTGCCCAACGGTGGCCGAACTGCGCCCGTTTAACATTCAGGATGCCGGTGCGCGCTACTGGAATCGCCGTTTAAGTTCATTGAGCAGCCTGATTGGATACGGACTTATCGTTGCCGTTCCCATTATCTCGAATCAGGTCAACGTGCAGGTCGGTGCGATGGCAAACGTCATCATCATGCTGTGTATCACGCTATGGGCGCTGTACCTGATTTTCAGAAACAAGAAAGAGATAACGCAGCATTTGCTGAATCTGGCGGAAAGATCGTTAGCGTTTTTCAGCCTGTTTATCCGCGCCTTTGCACTGGTATGGCATTGGCTGGCCAGCGCCTACTTCATTGTGCTGTTTTTCTTCTCGCTGTTTGATCCTGGCAACAGCCTGAAATTCATGATGGGCGCTACGCTGCGCAGTCTGGTAATCATTGGAATTGCCGCCTTTGTTTCCGGCATGTTTTCCCGCTGGATAGCCAAAACTATTACCCTTTCGCCACACACCCAGCGCAGCTATCCGGAACTACAAAAGCGGCTGAATGGCTGGCTGTCGACGGCGTTAAGCGTAGCCAGGATCCTGACGGTGTGCATCGCGATAATGCTGCTACTGAATGCCTGGGGATTGTTCGACTTCTGGAACTGGCTGCATTACGGCGCAGGAGAAAAAACGGTGGATATCCTGATCCGTATCGCGCTGATTTTATTCTTCTCCGCCATCGGCTGGACGATCCTTGCCAGCCTGATTGAAAATCGTCTGGCTTCCGATATTCACGGCCGCCCGCTCCCCAGCGCTCGTACCCGCACCCTGCTGACGCTGTTTCGCAACGCGCTGGCGGTGATCATCAGCACGATCACCATCATGATTGTGCTATCCGAAATTGGCGTCAATATCGCGCCCTTACTGGCCGGGGCCGGGGCGCTGGGGCTGGCTATCTCTTTCGGCTCGCAAACGCTGGTAAAAGATATTATTACCGGGATCTTTATTCAGTTCGAAAATGGCATGAACACCGGCGACCTGGTGACCATCGGTCCACTCACCGGTACGGTTGAACGGATGTCCATCCGCTCTGTGGGCGTCCGTCAGGACACCGGGGCGTACCATATCATTCCCTGGTCATCGATAACGACCTTCGCCAACTTTGTGCGCGGGATTGGATCGGTCGTCGCCAATTACGACGTAGACCGCCATGAGGATGCAGATAAAGCGAATCAGGCGTTGAAAGACGCTGTGGCTGCAGTGATGGAACAGGACGATATTCGCGGGCTGATTATTGGCGAGCCGTCGTTTGCCGGGATTGTGGGGTTAACCAATACGGCCTTCACGCTACGGGTCTCATTTACCACATTACCGCTGAAACAGTGGACGGTACGTTTCGCGCTCGACAGCCAGGTGAAGAAATACTTCGACCTGGCCAACGTACGCGCGCCAGTACAGACGTATCAGGTTTTGCCTGCACCGGTGAATGGCCCTGCGTCGGCAGCAAGCGAACCGCTGCCGCCAACCGAGCCAACGCTTTAGCGTTTACGCGCCATAAAACGGCGACGCTGATCGTTATCCATAAAGGTCCAGGCAATAAAGCGACTCTGCTTTTGCCCCTGGGCCATCTCTTTCTTAACCACTTTCACCGCGCCCGCATCCGTTAACGCATGGTACAGCGGAGGCAAATTCTCACCGCGCGAAACCAGCGTGGTGAACCACATCACCTGACGGCCAAAGGCCTGGCTTTCGGCGATCATTTTTTTGATGAACGCCACTTCACCGCCTTCACACCACAGCTCCTGCTGCTGCCCGCCAAAGTTCAGCGCATCATCTTTATCCTGCCCCAGATTACGACGTTTGCGCTCGCTTCCGGCGCGGGCTGAAGCCGCAGAATCATGGAAAGGCGGGTTACACAATGTGGCTTCATATTGCTCATTCTTGTGAATGATACCGTTGAAGATTGCCGTAGCATCTTTCTGGCGACGCAGACGAATTGCGCGAGTTAACCCCGGATTGGCATTTACGATCGCCTGAGCGCTGTTAAACGCTTCGCTACTGGTCTCACTGCCGGTGAATCGCCAGCCGTATTCATGCACGCCGATCAGCGGATAAATACAGTTTGCCCCAACTCCCACGTCCAGCACGCTCGCATTTGCCGGAATGGTTCCGCTGGTTTCACCTAACAGGTCGGCCAGATGGTGAATGTAGTCAGCGCGACCAGGAACCGGCGGGCACAGAAAACCGTCTGGAATATCCCAGTTTTTCACCGCATAAAAATGCGCCAGCAGTGCTTTATTGAGCGCCTTCACTGCCTGCGGATTCGCGAAATCAACACTCTGCTCGCCGCCAGGCGTGAGGGTGAGAAATTGCGTCAACTCGGGTGTAACCTGGCATAAAGTCGCAAGATCATAACGGCCATTGTGGCGGTTGCGTGGGTGTAATCCCGGTTTCTGGGGGGGCATAGCATTCTCCTTTTAACAGCGGCGTAAGATACCCGCATAACGCCACGCGGTAAACACACAGCAAGGAAATTTGCTTTTTTTATACCTATTTGATGGCTTGCTGATTGTTCAAAAAACAGACATCTCATCACCAGTTTTTTGCGGTAAATGTCATCCGCTGACGGCCTAAACTTATCAGGCACGACCTGTTGTTTCTCAGAGGATATCACCATGAAGAAATGCCTCACATTCCTTGCCGCTACCGTACTGACCGGCATGACATTTGCGTCCTTTGCTGCACAGCCCTACACCAGCCCTCAAACCGGCCAGCTACAAGCTTCCGGCACTGTTTTCGCTACCGGAGCTTCTAACCTGAGCGATCTCGAAGACAAGCTGGCAGAGAAAGCGAAAGAGCAAGGCGCAAAAGGCTTTGTCGTCAATTCTGCGGGCGGTAAAAACCAGATGTACGGCAGCGCAACTATCTATAAGTAGTCCCTCACCTTAGCCCAACTGCATTCACCCCGAATGCAGTTTGCTACCTGCTGTTCACGTCGTTCACCGCTCAAATTGTAATCATCGTGTAGCAATTTTGAATCCAATGTAAATAAATGTATTTATTTTTGAATTAATGAATGCTAAAACGTCGCACTGATTAGTAATGCTTATCAAAATCATTATCAATTACACATTCACTCCCGCGAGGCCTGCAGGGTATAACATCCACAGAGATGTCCCTTCGCGCGAGTGAAACCGTCTACTCAAAAAATAATAAGTCACTCACTAACATGGATAAAAATCGCAATTTGCCTGCCAGTAGTTTTCATTCACTGACTTTTTTTGCCGGTCTGTGTATTGGCCTGTGTCCGGTAGCTCAGGCTGTCGCCGCGGGCGATCAAGATAAAAAACAAGAAGATACGCTGGTTGTTGAAGCGGCCAAACCTTCGTTATACGCCCCAACGCAGTCTGCCGACCCTAAGTTCTCCCGCCCGGTAGCGGATACAACCCGCACCATGACAGTGATTTCTGAGCAGGTGATTAAGGATCAAGGTGCAACCAATCTGACCGATGCGCTGAAAAACGTACCGGGCGTTGGCGCGTTTTTCGCCGGTGAGAACGGTAACTCCACCACCGGTGACGCGGTTTACATGCGTGGTGCGGATACCTCGAACAGTATTTATATCGACGGTATCCGTGATATTGGCAGCGTTACGCGCGACACTTTCAATACCGAACAGGTTGAAGTGATCAAAGGCCCCTCCGGCACCGACTATGGCCGTAGCGCGCCAACGGGCTCCATCAATATGATCAGCAAACAGCCGCGCACCGACTCAGGGATCGATGCCTCGGCCAGCGTCGGTAGCGCCTGGTTCCGCCGTGGTACGCTGGACATAAACCAGGTCATCGGTGAGACCACCGCTGCACGGTTAAACCTGATGGGTGAAAAAACGCATGATGCCGGTCGCGATAACGTTAAGAATGAACGTTATGGTGTGGCCCCCTCTCTCGCCTTTGGCTTAGGCACTGAGAACCGACTGTATCTGAACTATCTGCATGTCACCCAGCACAACACCCCGGATGGTGGTGTCCCCACCATCGGTCTGCCGGGATATTCCGCGCCTTCCGCGGGGACTGCTGCACTGAATCAGTCAGGAAAAGTGGATACGCATAACTTCTACGGTACCAACTCGGATTACGACGATTCAACGACCGATACCGCAACGATGCGTTTTGAACATGACCTGAACGACAGCACCACTATTCGCAACACCACCCGCTGGTCACGCATTAAGCAGGATTATCTGATGACGGCGGTGATGGGCGGCGCGACTAACATCACTCAACCCTCCAGCAGCGTCGACACCTGGACCTGGTCACGCCTGGCAAATACCAAAGATGTCAGCAATAAGATCCTGACCAACCAGACCAACCTGACCTCAAAATTTTACACGGGAGCCATCGGTCACGACATCAGCACCGGCGTGGAGCTAACGCGTGAAACGCAAACCAACTATGGTGTAAACCCGATCACCCCGCCGCCGGTAAATATCTATCACCCCGACAGCAATGTGAATATCGGCGGATTGTCTCGTAACGGCGCTAATGCTAACGGGCAAACCGATACCTTCGGTGTATACGCCTTTGATACGCTACAGATTACCCGTGAGTTTGAACTAAACGGTGGTATTCGCCTCGACAATTACCGCACGGAATATGACAGCGCCACCGCTTGCGGCGCTTCTGGTCGCGGCGCGGTCGCGTGTCCGACAGGCGTGGCGAAAGGTTCTCCGGTCACCACCGTGGATACTGCCAAATCAGGCAATCTGGTGAACTGGAAAGCGGGCGCGCTGTATCATCTGACCGATAACGGTAACGTTTACATTAACTACGCCGTTTCTCAGCAACCGCCGGGCGGCAGCAACTTTGCCCTCGCTCAGGGCGGAAGCGGTAACAGTGCGAACCGTACCGATTTCAAACCGCAGAAAGCGAAAACCAGCGAGATCGGCACCAAATGGGAGGTGCTGGATAAGCGCCTGCTGTTAACTGCCGCGATTTTCCGTACGGATATTGAGAACGAAGTTGAGCAGAACGACGACGGCACATATTCCCAGTACGGGGAGAAGCGCGTTGAAGGTTACGAACTCTCGGTAGCAGGGAACATCACTCCCGCATGGCAGGTTATTGGGGGTTACACCCAGCAGCGCGCGACGATCCACAGCGGCAAAAACGTTGCTCAGGATGGTTCTTCATCCCTGCCGTACACGCCAGAACATGCGTTCACGCTGTGGAACCAGTATCAGGCTACCGATGATATCTCTGTTGGCGCGGGTGCTCGCTACGTGGGCAGTATGCATCGCGGTTCCGACGGGGCCATGGGTACGCCATCCTACACCGAAGGTTACTGGGTCGCCGACGCGAAACTGGGTTATCGCGTGAATCGCAATCTCGATTTCCAGTTGAACGTCTATAACCTGTTCGACACCGATTATGTATCCTCCATTAACAAGAGCGGATACCGTTACCATCCGGGTGAGCCAAGAACCTTCCTGCTCACGGCAAATATGCATTTCTGATCTTTTACGTGGGGCGTAAGCCCCACTTTCAGGAGAAACACTGATGATGTATCACATTCCCGGCATTCTGTCGGCGCAGGATGTCGCCTGGTTTCGCGAACAGCTGGACGCTGCCGACTGGGTTGATGGCCGCGCAACCACCGGCGCTCAGGGCGCGCAGGTTAAAAACAACCAGCAGGTGAATACGCAAAGTGAACGTTACGGCGTTTTACAACAGGCGGTACAAAACGCGGTGAACAACAGCGCGTTATTCTTCGCCGCTGCATTACCGAAAACGCTCTCCACACCGCTGTTCAATCGCTACCAGCACAACGAGACCTACGGTTTTCACGTTGACGGCGCGGTGCGTAGTCATCCGCAAAACGGCTGGATGCGCACAGATCTTTCCGCCACCTTATTCCTGAGTAATCCTGACGATTATGAGGGAGGAGAGCTGCTGGTCAATGACACCTACGGCCAGCATGCGGTAAAACTTCCGGCAGGCGATCTGGTACTTTACCCTTCCAGCAGCCTGCACTGCGTTACGCCGGTGACCCGTGGGGTTCGGGTGGCATCCTTTATGTGGATCCAGTCGATGATCCGGGACGATAAAAATCGCGCCATGCTTTTTGAGCTGGATAAAAACATCCAGTCCCTGAAGACACGTCATGGGGAGAGTAGCGAGATCCTGTCGCTTCTCAATCTCTACCATAACCTGCTGCGCGAATGGTCTGAAATCTGATACCGCTGACGCGTGGTCGTTTTTCAGCCATCACATTCGCTATACTTATTCTGTAGACATCAGCAGGAGGTAGGTATGGCATCCGGATGGGCAAATGACGACGCTGTTAACGAACAGATCAACAATACTATTGAAGATGCTGTTGCCCGCGCCCGCGGTGAGTTACCGACGGGGGAAAGTCTGTATGAATGCGAAGAATGTGGCAATCCAATCCCTCAGGCCAGACGGGAGGCCGTGCCCGGCGTACGCTTGTGCATCACATGCCAGCAGGATAAAGATTCACATAGCGCAGCATTTTCAGGATATAATCGCAGAGGTTCGAAAGACAGCCAGCTACGTTGACTTATCTTTACCGAAAGTTTCAGCGCATACGATTTCCTTTACGAGCACGCTTTTTTGCACTCTGTGTAGCAAAATGTGCCGTTGTCGGTTTCTCTGTAAAGCGCAATGACAAGAACTGTAAATCCCTCTTTCGAATTTATTAATATTCAATAAGTTATTTGTCATTCAATTTTTTTGATTGATGTCGTCAATTCTATTCGATTTTATCTCGCATAAAAAAACGTGATACTTCTCACATCGACGAAACAACGTCTTCTTAAAGAACACTGACTAACAGAACAAACCTGCGAGAAATTAATCATGAAAAATATCAAATTTGCTGTTGCCGCCATCGCTCTGTCTACCCTGTCATTTGGCGTTTTTGCTGCCGAGCCAGTTTCCTCTACTCAGGCGCAAAACATGAACAAAATTGGTGTGGTATCTGCTGACGGCGCCACCACGCTGGACGGCCTGGAAGCAAAACTGGCTGAAAAAGCGACCGCTGCTGGCGCAACGGGTTACAGCATCACTTCCGCTATCGGCAAAGACAAAATGAGCGGCACCGCGGTTATCTATAAATAACCGAAAGATTACCTGTACGACCCAATGCTCCAACCCTCATTGACCCTGTTTGTTACCCTTTGTTTGCCCGTCCGCCACTGGACGGGCTTTTTTTTGCTTAGTGTTCCAGTCGTTGACGGAATTCCTGCAACACGGCGTCTGGCATCCCTATTTGCAACGCCGCCTCGCAAATCGCCTGCCAGCTTCCGGCATCCAGCGGAATACCTTGCTCCAGCCGTTCTTCACGAGTATTCACCTCCCACTCCCCTGGCAACAGGATCGGGGCATCTTCAGCATGGGGGGACGCTTTCACCCACTTAGCAAAGGCCGCGACCTGGTTGTCGCAGTCCGGCGCGCCAAACAGTTCCGGATTCATAATGATGGTCGTCATACAGTTAATGATGGCATCCGCGCTGGTCTGCAGGCTCTCTTCATGTGTGGTTTTACCACCAGAAAGCGCTCCCCCCATAATTTCGCACATTGCCGCCAGCGCATAACCTTTGTGTTGGGCGAAGGTCAGCAACGACCCCAGTGGAGAGACCTGCATTACGGCAGGATCGGTTGTGGGTACCCCATTAGCATCAATCAGGCATCCCGGAGCCACCGGCTCGCCCTTGTGCCATGCCACACGGGTTTTGCCAAACGCGATGGCGCTGGTTGCATAGTCCAGCAACAACGGGAACGTATTTTTAAGCGGGAACACCACGCAGAAGGGGTTGGTGCCAAATCGACTATCGCGGCCATGAAACGGTGCGACCATCGGGATCCCTACCACATTCACAAAGTGCACCGAAACAAAACCCGCCGCCGCACATTGCTCCGCCCAGTAGCCAATGCGTCCAATATGGTGCGAATTATGTAATGCCACGGCAGCGATACCGTGCTGGCGCGCTTTTTCGATCCCAAGCGTAATTGCCTCGTGGGCCGCCACCTGACCAAATGCGCAGTCGCCGTCAAGCGTAATCACCGCTCCCGCATCGTTGACCACTTTGGCATGGCGGTTGATCTGCAGGTGTCCCTGCGAAAATGAGCGAATATAGCTTGGGATCATGCCGATACCGTGGGAGTCGTGGCCGGCGAGGTTAGAGGCTATCAGATGATCGGCCACCAGCCGCGCCTCCAGCTCATTGCTTCCCATCTGGTGAAAAACGGCCTGGATAAAGGCGTGCAGCGTTGGCACATGGAAGCGATGTCCACTGTTCATTGTTATCTCCTGTTGTGTCGCGTGTTGATTGTGGTTCTTATTTTTCAACAAACTATGCTGCGCCACAGCGCTCAGGAGATCAATAAACGTGCAGAAATTTCACGTTGCCGGAAGGCGTGAACCGACGGGCCAGGCAAATGACCCGTCGAGAGAAAGAAAAATCAGAAGCTTTGCTCGACGCGGCCAAATCCTTCAGCCAGCGTCGCGGATTCACCGGTTGCTACCAGGCAGCAGGCCATCTGGATCTTCAGCGATGCCGGAACCGGCTCACTGCCCGCCAGACAACGCTCAATCCAGCGCGCGGTAGTTTCCGGGTCTTTAGCCTCCGGCAGCGGGACCGGCTCATCGGGCATCTCGCTCTGCCGGTCCTGTAGCACTCGCACGCCGGACGAATCTATCAGGCTTATCTGCGGGCAGCGCTGCGGGTTGGCGTACACTTCCCCCTCGGTACCGTGCATCAACAGGGCACGCCCACCGATATCGCCGAAAAATTTCGCCACGCGCGATACGTATTCCGGGTGGGAAACGCTGGAAAGACGCAGCGCGGCATCTTCGGCAAACGGCGTGGCTAATTTAGCCAGCGTATGCGCACTGTTACGCACGCCCATTCGCCAGCGCATCGCCAGCTGTTTTTCCAGCGGAGGACACAGCGCACCCACCGGGATAAACACCGGCTCATGACCATCCAGCTTTGCCTGCGCCTGCCCGGCATGCAGCGTCGGCGCAATCCCCATCAGTTCGAAAATGGTTTCAGTCAGCACGCGGGTTGGATCCTCGCTGACACCGTGCACCACCACCGGGAAGCCCAGCTTATGCAGTAAAATCGCCAGCAGCGGAGTCAAATTTGCCTGCTTGCGCGCGCCATTGTAGCTGGGAATGACAATCGGCATGGGTTTGGCCACTGGCGGAGTCAGGCGAATGGTGTGGTTCTGCATCGCTTCGTAAAAGCCCAGCATCTCCGCTTCGCCTTCGCCTTTAATACGCAGCGCAATCAGTACACCGCCCATCTCAAGATCGGGCACCTCGCCGTTCATCATATGGGTATACAGTCCGCGAGCAGTATCCTTATCCAGGTCACGCGCGTGATTTTTTCCTCGCCCAATCTCTTTGATGATTTTGCGGTAATCCATCGATAACTCCTTGCCTGTTGCTCGCATCGTTAACGCCGACGGCGACGCGTGGGTTTCGCTTTTTCTTTTGGTTTTACTATAACGTCTGGCACAGCAGGTTGCTCTATCGGAAATATGGGTAATGCGTTCAGTAAACGCTTGCCATAGCTTTTGGTCAATAAACGCTTGTCATAAATAACCACTTCTCCCCAGCAGCCGTGGCTACGAATGAGTCGCCCAACCTGCTGGATCAAATTGAATGACGCCGCGGGCAAGCTCTGCACCTCAAAGGGGTAGCGGTTCAGGCTTTTCAGCCACTCGCCCTCGGTGATCACCACCGGGCTGTCGATAGGCGGAAAAGCAATTTTGTGAATATGCACCTGGGTCAGCAAGTCGCCTTTCAAATCCAGACCTTCGGCAAAAGATTGCAGCCCAATCAGTACGCTACGCTCGCCGTTGGTCACCCGCTTGCGGTGCAGCTCCACCAATCGATAGCGCGGCTGGTCGCCCTGTACCAGCAACAGCAGGCGCAGATCGGTAACGTGCTCAAGAAAACGCTGCATTGCCCGACCGCTGGCAAAGAGTACCAGCATGCCCTGATGCTTTTTACTTTCCAGCTGTTCGCGGAAATAGGCGGCCATTTCCGCGATATGCTGCTCTTCGTTATCAATTGACGGTTCGTAGCGCATCTGCGGAATGACGATTTTGCCTTGCTCAACGTGATTAAACGGTGAATCCAGCGCGATAAACCGGTCCCCTGCTTTTTCTTTCAGCCCGCTCATCTCCTGCAAACGCGAGAAGCTGTTGAGCGAACGCAGCGTGGCGGAGGTCACGATAATATGCGGTACGCTGCGCCACAGCAGTCGTTCAAGCTGATCGCTCACACGGATCCCCACACAGTGGAACCAGACGTGGATCTGCCCGTCACGCACTTCGCGCGTCGCCCATTTACTCACCGGCGCGCCTGACGACTGCGCGAGCGAAGCCAGCCGCCACAGTTTGCTTTGCGCCTCAAACATGCCCAACGCCCGATTCATCTGCAAAATAACCCGATGCAGACGCACAATATCGTGGGTGCCGGTTTTTTCGCTGAGATCGTTGAGGAACAGTTCCGCCAGACCGCGCAGCATTTCTGTTAGCTTCGCCAGACGCTGACAAATCTCCATCACTTCCGCAGGCAGTTCGCCCATCGCGAAGCGGTGTTCCGCCTCCTGGGTCGCAGGCATGTACAAATTAAGAATGTTATTGAGCGATGAAATCAGCTCATACAGTTCCTCACAGTGACCGTTCAGACGCTCGGCATTCGCCAGCGGCGGCGTAGTTTTTGGACGAAACTGTTCCAGGCAGGTGGCTACTAATTTGCAAAACAGATCCAACTGCAGTCGATACCAGGGGGCGCTGATTTCTGCGCTCATCTCCAGCGCATCGCGCGCGACGTCCGGCAAATGGTGACCTTCATCAAGGACCAGCAGCAGGTTCTTCGGCTCCGGCAAAACAGCTTCGCTTTCCATGGCCGCCATCACCAGCGCGTGGTTAGCCACCACCACTTCGGCTTCCTGAATCTCACGGCGGGCGACAAAAAAGGGGCATTCACGATAGTAGTGACAGTTACGATTCAAACAGCTGGCTTTATCAGTGCTCAGGCGCTGCCAGAGTCCGTCGTCGATAGCGATATCCGTGTGATCGCGCAGCCCGTCCCACTTGTAGCTATCGAGATCGCCTTTTAGCCTGGCGCAGCGCTTTTGTTCTTCCTGGTTGTTGGGCGTCAGGTCATCGTCGAGAAAGGCCAACAGATCCTGCTGATTGTGTTCGCTACTGGCCAGCGCCGCTAAATTACGCGGGCAGACGTAACGCCCGCGACCAAACGCGGCGGTAAAACGTAGATCGGGGATAATTTTGCGCAGCAGCGGTAAATCTTTGCTGTAGATCTGATCCTGTAAAGCAACGTTGGCGGTACTGACCACCAGCGTTTTTTGTTCTTCACGCGCTATGGCAATACCGGGAATCAGGTACGACAGCGTTTTCCCCACCCCGGTCGGCGCTTCAATCGCCAGATGCCGCCCTTCTTCCCCGGTGAGCGTTTTCGCGACGTCAGCAATCATCTGCCGCTGCGGCGCACGGGGAATAAAGTCGGGGATCTGTTCCTGAAGCGCCTTATACCAGGCGGCAATTTGCGCTTTTAGCGCAGCCGTTAGTGCCATGAGAAAACCTGAAGTACTGTATAAACAGCCACTATTGTGGCACTTTCTGATACGTGTCGCAAAAAGAAAAGCCCGACCTTTCGGCCGGGCTCGCAATTACTGTGCTGTAGACGGTTTGCGCGGACGGCGCGGTGGACGAGGCTTATCGCCCGCCGGTTTGCCTTCGCCGCTACGCGGTTTCGCTTTTGGCGCACCGCCATCCTGACGACGCGGCTGCTGACCACGCCCTGCTCCACCCTGACCGCGACCACCGCCGCCACGCTGCTGGCGACCATTCTGGATCGGCTCGGCTTTGATGGACGGGTCTGGCTCGTAGCCTGGCATCGCAATTCGCGGGATCTCTTTTTTCAGCAGCTTCTCGATGTCACGCAGCAGCTTGTGTTCATCGACGCACACCAGAGACAACGCTTCGCCGGTAGCGGCCGCACGACCGGTACGACCAATACGGTGCACATAATCTTCCGGGACGTTTGGCAGCTCGTAGTTCACCACGTGCGGCAGCTCTTCAATATCCAGACCGCGCGCGGCAATATCGGTTGCCACCAGCACACGAATATCACCGGATTTAAAATCAGCCAGCGCACGCGTACGCGCCCCCTGAGATTTATTACCGTGGATCGCCGCGCTGCGAATGCCGTCTTTATTCAGCTGTTCCGCCAGATGGTTCGCACCATGTTTGGTACGGGTAAACACCAGCACCTGCTGCCAGTTGCCCTGACCGATCATCTGCGACAACAGTTCACGTTTACGCTTTTTATCAACGAAATGAACGTGCTGAGTCACCTGCTCTGACGCGGTATTACGGCGCGCCACTTCGATTTCCAGCGGATTGTGCAGCAGCTTTTCGGCCAGCGACTTAATATCATCAGAGAACGTTGCTGAGAACAGCAGGTTCTGGCGTTTTGCCGGCAGTTTCGCCAGAACGCGACGGATATCATGAATAAAGCCCATATCCAGCATGCGGTCAGCTTCATCCAGTACCAGAATCTCAACCTGATCCAGTTTCACCGCATTCTGGTGTTCCAGATCGAGCAAACGACCAGGCGTGGCGATCAGCACATCCACACCGCCGCGCAGCTTCATCATCTGTGGGTTAATGCTCACGCCGCCGAAGACCACCAGCGAGCGAATATTCAGATACTTACTGTAATCACGTACGTTTTCGCCAATCTGGGCCGCCAGTTCGCGGGTTGGCGTGAGGATCAGCGCACGCACCGGACGACGGCTTTTGCCATGCGGCTGATGGGTAATCAGGTGCTGCAACAGCGGCAGGGTAAAACCTGCCGTTTTCCCCGTACCGGTCTGGGCGCTGGCCATCAGATCGCGGCCTTCCAGCACGGCAGGGATCGCCTGCTGCTGAATAGGGGTAGGTTCACGGTAACCCTGCTCGGCAACGGCACGTAAAATTTCAGGGTTTAAACCAAGGGAATCAAAAGACATAACAACTCCGAACCACCCTGACCGTTACCGGTGTCGTTTTCAGGGAGATACATATAATAAAGATGACAAAAACCACAATGTCATGAAGGGGCGGAGTGTAGCAGTTTTTGTGATGTGCCGCATAAATTATCCCTGCGCTGAAAAATAACGGTCCGGACTGGACAAGGTTACACATCAGTCATAATCTTAATCAATCGATTGATTAAGATCTGAGTCGTGCTATGAATACACCCACCATGACAACCAAAGGTGAACAGGCGAAAAATCAGCTCATTGCCGCCGCGCTGGCGCAGTTTGGCGAGTATGGTCTGCACGCCACTACTCGCGATATCGCCGCGCAGGCCGGGCAAAATATTGCTGCTATCACCTACTATTTTGGCTCAAAAGAGGATTTATATCTCGCCTGCGCCCAGTGGATTGCGGATTTTATCAGCTCACAGTTTCGCCCGCACGCTGAAGAAGCCGAGCGTCTGTTTGCTCAGGCGGACCCGGATCGTGGCGCGATGCGCGAACTGATCCTCCGCGCCTGCAAAAATATGATCATGCTGTTAACCCAGGACGATACCGTTAACCTGAGCAAATTTATTTCGCGCGAACAGCTTTCACCCACCGCGGCTTATCAACTGGTGCACGACCAGGTTATCAATCCACTACATACTCACCTGACGCGCCTGATTGCTGCCTATACCGGCGGCGATGCCAACGATACCCAAATGATCCTGCACACCCACGCCCTACTCGGCGAGGTACTGGCCTTTCGTCTGGGGAAAGAAACCATTCTGTTGCGTACGGGCTGGTCACAATTTGATGAGGATAAAACCGCGCTGATTGACCAAACGATCACCTGTCACATCGATCTTATTCTGCAAGGTTTAACGCAAAGGAGTCTGGAGTCATGAAAAAACCTGTCGTTCTCGGGCTGGTCATCGCGGCCCTCGTTGCCGTGATTGCCGGTGGAACGTGGTGGTATCAAAGTCGGCAAGATAACGGTCTGACGCTGTACGGCAATGTCGATATCCGTAGCGTCAACCTGAGTTTTCGCGTCGGCGGCAGGCTGGCCTCGCTGGCGGTTGACGAAGGCGATGCCATTACCGCCGGTCAGGTGCTGGGCGAACTGGACCGTGCGCCGTATGAAAACGCATTAATGCAGGCAAAAGCGAATGTTGCCGCCGCCCAGGCGCAATACGATCTGATGCTGGCAGGGTATCGTGAAGAGGAGATCGCGCAAACCGCAGCGGCAGTCAAACAGGCGCAGGCAGCCTATGATTACGCGCAAAACTTTTACAATCGGCAGGTGGGATTGTGGAAAAGCCGCACTATCTCCGCCAACGATCTGGAAAACGCCCGTTCATCACGCGATCAGGCGCTGGCCTCTCTGAAATCCGCACAGGATAAACTCAGCCAATACCGCAGCGGTAATCGTGTGCAGGACATCGAGCAGGCGAAAGCCACGCTCGAACAAGCTCAGGCCGAGCTGGCCCAGGCAGAGCTTAATTTGCATGACACCACGCTGACCTCGCCGTCTGACGGCACGTTACTCACCCGTGCGGTCGAACCCGGCAGCATGCTGAACGAAGGAGGCACGGTACTGACGCTGTCACTCACGCGTCCGGTATGGGTTCGCGCCTACGTTGACGAACGAAATCTGAGCCATGCGCAGCCAGGACGCGAAATCCTGCTTTACACCGATGGCCGTCCGGACAAACCGTATCACGGTAAAATCGGCTTCGTGTCGCCCACCGCCGAGTTTACCCCAAAAACAGTCGAGACCCCTGACCTGCGCACCGACCTGGTTTATCGCCTGCGTATTGTGGTGACCGACGCGGACGATGCGCTGCGCCAGGGAATGCCGGTAACGATAAAGTTCAGCGATGAGGCACGGCATGAATGACGCCGTCATTACGCTGAATGGACTGACGAAAAACTTTGCCGGAATGGATAAACCGGCCGTCGCCCCGCTCGACTGTACCGTTCATGCGGGCTACGTGACCGGGCTGGTCGGGCCGGATGGCGCTGGCAAAACCACGCTGATGCGAATGCTGGCAGGGCTGTTGAAACCCGACGCCGGTAGCGCAACGGTGATTGGTTTTGATCCCATCAAAGACGACAGCGCGCTGCATGCGGTACTGGGGTACATGCCGCAGAAATTTGGTCTGTATGAAGATTTGACCGTCATGGAGAACCTCAATCTCTATGCAGATTTACGTAGCGTTACCGGTGAAGCGCGAGAAAAAACCTTTGCCCGGCTACTGGAATTTACCTCGCTGGGGCCGTTTACCGGACGCCTGGCCGGCAAGCTTTCCGGCGGCATGAAACAGAAGCTCGGACTTGCCTGTACGCTGGTCGGTGAACCCAGCGTGTTACTGCTGGATGAGCCTGGAGTGGGCGTCGACCCTATTTCCCGTCGCGAACTGTGGCAAATGGTTCATGAACTGGCCGGGGACGGCATGCTGATCCTCTGGAGCACTTCGTATCTGGATGAAGCTGAACAATGCCGTGATGTGCTGCTGATGAACGAAGGTGAATTGCTGTATCAGGGCGATCCCACTCAGCTTACGCAAACCATGTCGGGTCGCAGCTTCCTGATGAGCAGTTCGCAGGAAAATAACCGCCGACTGCTGCAACGCACGTTAAAACTGCCGCAGGTTAGCGACGGGATGATTCAGGGGAAATCCGTCCGCTTAATCCTGAAAAAAGAAGCGACGACCCAGCAGATTCAAAACGCTGACGGCATGCCGGAGATAACCATCAACGAAACCGCCCCCCGCTTCGAGGATGCCTTTATCGATTTACTCGGCGGGGCCGGAACATCGGAGTCACCGCTGGGCGCTATCCTGCATACCGTGGAAGGCACGCCAGGTGAAACGGTGATCGAAGCCAAAGCGCTGACCAAAAAATTTGGCGATTTTGCCGCTACCGACCACGTAGACTTTGCCGTGCAGCGCGGCGAGATTTTTGGTTTGTTAGGGCCCAACGGCGCGGGCAAATCCACTACCTTTAAAATGATGTGCGGCCTGCTGGTCCCCACCTCGGGTAAAGCGCTGGTGCTGGACATGGACCTGAAGGTCAGCTCCGGTAAAGCGCGCCAGCATCTGGGCTATATGGCGCAGAAATTCTCCCTGTATGGCAACCTGACCGTTGAACAGAATCTGCGCTTTTTCTCCGGCGTCTACGGCCTACGCGGTCGGGCGCAGAAGGAGAAAATCGAGCGGATGAGCGAGGCATTCGGCCTGAAGAGTATCGCCTCCCACGCCACCGACGAACTGCCGCTGGGCTTTAAACAGCGCCTGGCGCTGGCCTGTTCGCTGATGCATGAACCCGACATTCTGTTCCTCGATGAACCCACTTCCGGGGTCGATCCCCTCACCCGTCGGGAGTTCTGGTTACATATCAACAGTATGGTGGAAAAAGGCGTCACGGTGATGGTGACCACCCACTTTATGGATGAGGCAGAATACTGCGATCGCATCGGGCTGGTGTATCGCGGCAAACTGATTGCCAGCGGTACACCGGACGACCTGAAAGCTCAGGCTGCTGACAGTGAGACGCCAGACCCGACCATGGAACAGGCGTTTATCACGCTAATCAATGACTGGGATAAGGAGCATACGCATGAGTAACTCCGTTCTCTCCTGGCGTCGCGTACGCGCGCTGTGCGTGAAAGAGACGCGCCAGATCGTCCGCGATCCCAGCAGTTGGCTGATTGCGGTGGTGATCCCGCTGCTGTTGCTGTTTATCTTCGGCTACGGGATCAACCTCGACTCCAGCAAGCTGCGGGTAGGGATTTTGCTCGAACAGCAAAGCGAAGAGGCGCTGGATTTTACCCATACCATGACCGGTTCACCGTATATTGACGCCACCATCAGCGATAACCGTCAAGAATTGATTGAGAAAATGCAGGCCGGGCGCATTCGCGGGCTGGTGGTGATCCCGGTGGATTTCGCCCAGCAGATGGCGCGACCCAACGACGTGGCGCCGATCCAGGTGATCACCGACGGCAGTGAACCGAATACCGCTAACTTTGTACAGGGTTATGTCGAAGGCATCTGGCAGATTTGGCAACAACAGCGGGCGGAAGATCGCGGAGAATCATTTGAACCTTTGATCGACGTGCAGACCCGCTACTGGTTTAACCCGGCGGCCATCAGCCAACATTTTATTATTCCCGGGGCGGTAACCATCATCATGACGGTTATTGGCGCTATCCTCACCTCATTAGTGGTGGCGCGCGAATGGGAGCGCGGAACCATGGAAGCGCTGTTGTCTACCGAAGTCACCCGCGTCGAACTGCTGCTGTGCAAACTGATCCCCTATTACTTTCTGGGCATGCTGGCGATGCTGCTGTGTATGCTGGTGTCGGTGTTTATTCTCGGCGTGCCCTATCGCGGTTCGTTGCTGATCCTGTTTTTCATTACCAGTCTGTTTCTGCTCAGCACGCTCGGCATGGGGTTGCTTATCTCCACCATCACCCGCAATCAGTTTAACGCCGCGCAGGTCGCGCTAAACGCCGCCTTCCTGCCCTCGATTATGCTGTCGGGTTTTATCTTCCAGATAGACAGCATGCCGGCGATTATCCGGGCAGTAACCTATATTATTCCGGCTCGTTATTTCGTCAGCACCCTACAAAGCCTGTTTCTGGCGGGAAATATTCCAGTGGTGCTGATTATCAACGTGCTGTTTTTAATCGCTTCGGCGGTGATGTTTATTGGCCTGACGTGGCTTAAAACCAAACGTCGGCTGGATTAAGGGGACGGGCATGTTTCATCGCTTATGGACATTAATTCGTAAAGAGCTGCAATCACTGTTACGTGAACCGCAGACGCGAGCCATTCTGATTTTACCGGTGCTGATTCAGGTTATTCTGTTCCCGTTCGCGGCCACGCTGGAAGTCACCAACGCCACTATCGCTATCTATAACGAAGACAACGGTAAACATTCGGTGGAGCTAACCCAGCGCTTCGCTCGCGCCAGCGCCTTTACGCACGTTCTGCTGCTGAAAAGCCCGCAGGAGATCCAGCCCACCATCGACACGCAAAAAGCCCTGTTGCTGGTGCGTTTCCCGGCCAACTTTTCGCGTAATCTGGATACCTTCCAGCAGGCTCCCATGCAGATTATTCTCGACGGGCGTAACTCTAACAGTGCGCAAATTGCCGCGAATTACCTGCAACAAATCGTTAAGGAGTATCAGCAGGAGCTGATGGACGGCAAGCCGAAACCGAACAACAGCGAGCTGGTGGTGCGTAACTGGTATAACCCGAATCTGGATTACAAATGGTTTGTGGTTCCGTCGCTGATCGCCATGATCACCACCATCGGCGTCATGATCGTCACTTCGCTCTCGGTTGCCCGCGAGCGCGAGCAAGGCACGCTGGATCAGCTGCTGGTCTCCCCGCTTACCACCTGGCAGATATTCATCGGTAAAGCGGTGCCCGCGTTAATTGTGGCAACGTTTCAGGCCACCATTGTGCTGGCGATCGGCATCTGGGCTTATCACATCCCCTTTGCCGGTTCACTGGCGCTGTTCTATTTCACGATGGTGATTTACGGGCTGTCGCTGGTCGGCTTTGGTCTGCTGATTTCATCACTGTGCGCCACCCAGCAGCAGGCGTTTATCGGCGTGTTTGTGTTTATGATGCCGGCGATTTTACTTTCAGGCTACGTCTCGCCGGTCGAAAATATGCCGGTCTGGCTACAGAATCTGACGTGGATAAACCCAATCCGCCATTTTACGGACATCACGAAACAGATTTACCTGAAGGATGCGAGTCTGCAGATTGTGTGGGGAAGTTTGTGGCCGCTTTTGGTGATAGCGGCCACGACCGGCTCAGCGGCGTATGCGATGTTTAGACGCAAGGTGATGTAGCTTTTTGTCTTTCGCCAACAGCGAGACCACGGCGGGTCCGGCAAGGATCACCAGCCCCGCCAGGGCCAGCAAGACGTTGTTTTGCAGCACGCGCGACAGCAACCACAGTACGATCATCGCGGCACCGAAATACCACGTGGTAGTCAGTTCTTCCAGCACATCAGCTACGTCGCGCCAGCGCTGCTCATGGTGACGTTGCAAGGCCAGCATTAATAAAACCGTTACGCCGTAAACGACGCATAATCCCAGGCCGACGCGCACCAGCGTACCGCTCATCCAGCCCATTACCAGCAACGCCACTACCAGTAAATGCAACACAATCTGCCAGCAACTTAGACCCGTTGCGACACGAACACGTTGTTGCCACCTCATGGCTTTTCTCCTGAAGGATTTTCAACTAATTATTCAGAGTACCGGACTTTACGGAAAATTCCGCAACACCGCATCTTTTTGTGACGACGACTACACTATTTTATTTAGGAAGTAACGCCAACGGGAGGCTCATGAGCGGATCGGGAGTTCAATTTTCATTCAATGTGCTCACCATTAATACTCACAAAGGGTTCACCGCCTTCAACCGGCGTTTTATTTTGCCTGAGCTACGGGAGGCTGTCAGAACGGTCGGTGCAGACATTGTGTGCCTACAGGAAGTTATGGGCGCGCACGATGCTCACTCGCTGCAGATTGAGAACTGGCCGGATACCACCCACTACGAATTTCTGGCGGACACCATGTGGAGCGACTTCGCCTACGGGCGTAACGCCGTGTACCCGCAAGGGCATCACGGTAACGCGGTGCTGTCGCGTTATCCCATTGAACATTATGAAAATCGCGATGTGTCCGTCGGCGCGAGTGAAAAGCGCGGGGTCCTCTACTGCCGCATCGTGCCGCCAATGCTCTCGCACCCAATTCATGTCATGTGCGTGCATCTCGGTTTGCGTGAAGCACACCGTCAGGCCCAGCTCGCTATGCTGGCTGGCTGGGTCAATGCCCTGCCCGACGCGGAGCCCGTGGTGATCGCCGGAGATTTTAACGACTGGCGGCAAACGGCCAATCACCCGTTGAAAGCCAGGGCCGGCCTTGACGAGATTTTTACCCGCGCCCACGGTCGCCCGGCGCGGACGTTTCCGGTGCATTTTCCCCTGCTGCGTCTGGACAGGATCTATGTGAAAAACGCGAATGCCAGTACCCCAACGACGCTGGCGCTGCGTCACTGGCGACATTTGTCCGATCATGCCCCCCTGAGTGCGGAGATTCATTTATGAAAAATGGCTGGCGTGAAGGCAATCAAATTCAACTGCTGGAAAACGGCGATCAATACTATCCCGCCGTCTTTGACGCCATTGCACAGGCACAGCAAAAAATTATCCTTGAGACCTTTATTTGGTTTGAAGATGCGGTCGGAAAACAGCTGCATGCCGCCTTGCTCGGCGCCGCCCAGCGCGGAATCAAAGCAGAGGTGCTGCTGGACGGTTACGGTTCGCCGGATCTTAGCGACAGTTTTGTCGAAGAGTTGACCGTAGCAGGCGTTGTTTTCCGCTACTACGATCCGCGCCCGCGTCTGTTCGGTATGCGCACCAATCTCTTTCGCCGTATGCATCGCAAAATTGTGGTCATTGATGACCGTGTTGCCTTTGTCGGCGGCATCAATTATTCCGCTGAACACATGTCTGATTACGGTCCCGAGGCCAAGCAGGATTATGCCGTTCGCGTGGAAGGTCCTGTCGTGGCCGACATCCTGAAATTCGTGCTGGATAACTTACCGGGACAGAGCGCCGTACGACGTTGGTGGCGACGTCATCACCGGGCAATTGAGAATCATCGGCCTGGCGAAGCTCAGGCGCTGTTTGTCTGGCGCGATAACGAAGAGCATCGCGATGATATTGAACGCCACTATTTGAAAATGCTGACCCAGGCCCGGCGGGAAGTGATCATTGCCAATGCCTATTTCTTTCCGGGTTATCGCCTGCTGCATGCCCTACGAAAAGCTGCGCGACGCGGCGTTCGGGTAAAACTCATCGTCCAGGGTGAACCGGATATGCCGATTGTGAAAGTGGGTGCCCGCCTGCTGTATAACTATCTGGTTAAAGGCGGCGTCCATGTCTATGAATACCGGCGTAAGCCCCTGCATGGTAAAGTCGCGCTGATGGACGATCATTGGGCGACGGTAGGTTCCAGCAATCTCGACCCGCTCAGTCTGTCGCTCAATCTAGAGGCGAATCTTATTATTCATGACCGCACGTTTAACCAGACCCTGCGTGACAACCTGAACCCCATTATTGCGCAGGACTGCAAGCGAGTTGATGAATCAATGCTGCCAAAACGCACCTGGTGGAACCTGACCAAAAGCGTGCTGGCCTTCCACTTTTTACGCCACTTCCCGGCGCTGGTCGGCTGGCTACCGGCGCATACCCCGCATCTGGCCGAGGTAGAACCACCCGCACAGCCAACTCTGGAAACCCAGGATCGTATTCCAACTGAGGATGCAGGAGGGGAAACCTGATGCTAAAAAACCACCGACGCTGGCGCTTAGCGAAAAAGATCCTCACATGGCTATTTTTTATTGCGGTCATCGTATTGCTGGTCATTTATGCCAGCAAGGTCAACTGGCAGGAAGTGTGGACGGTAATTCGCGATTACAATCGGATCTCCCTGCTCAGCGCCGTAGGGCTGGTGATCGTCAGTTATTTACTTTACGGCTGCTATGACCTGCTCGGGCGCTACTACTGCGGGCACAAGCTGGCAAAACGCCAGGTCATGCTGGTGTCGTTTATCTGTTACGCCTTCAACCTGACGTTAAGCACCTGGGTGGGCGGTATTGGGATGCGTTATCGTCTCTACTCGCGTCTCGGATTACCGGGGAGCACAATTACGCGAATTTTTTCACTGAGCATTACCATCAACTGGCTGGGCTATATTCTGCTGGGCGGTTTTATTTTCACCTTCGGCGTCGTTGAACTGCCCGCGCACTGGTATATCGATGAAGGTACGCTACGCCTCTTAGGCATTGCGCTGCTGCTGATGATTGTTGTTTATCTGTGGTTTTGCGCTTTCGCTAAACATCGCCACATCACCATCAAGGGCCAAAAACTGGTGCTGCCCTCCTGGAAGTTTGCCCTCGCGCAAATGGCGATATCCGGTACTAACTGGATGGTAATGGGGGCGATTATCTGGCTGTTGCTGGGTCAGAATATCAACTATTTCTTCGTGCTGGGCGTGCTGCTGGTGAGCAGTATCGCCGGTGTTATCGTGCATATTCCGGCGGGGATTGGCGTGCTGGAGGCGGTCTTTATGGCGCTGCTGGCAGGAGAGAATACCTCTCAGGGGACAATCATTGCCGCCCTGCTCGCGTATCGCGTGCTGTACTATTTTATTCCGCTGCTGCTGGCGCTGATGTGCTATTTGCTGCTGGAGAGTCGGGCGAAAAAGTTGCGGGTAAAAAACGAGAAGGCGATGGCGAAATAATTCACCGGATGGCGGCTTACGCCATCCGGCAACAGAGAGTTAACGACGATTGCCGAAGATACGCAGCAGCATCAGGAACAGGTTGATGAAGTCCAGATACAGCGTTAAGGCCCCAAGAATTGCGTATTTACGCAGATTTGAGCTGTCACGCAGGTCGATCTGCTCACCGATATTTTTCAGCTTCTGCGTGTCATAAGCGGTCAGGCCGACAAACACAATCACCCCAATATAGGTCACCGCCCACATCAGCGCTTCGCTCTTCAGCCAGAAGTTAACCAGCGAGGCCAGCACAATACCGATCAGCGCCATAAACAGCATATTGCCGAAACCGCTGAGATCGCGTTTGGTGGTGTAGCCGTACAAACTCATGATCCCGAACATCCCGCCGGTGACCACGAAGGTGCTGGCGATAGACGAGTAGGTATAGACGATAAAAATGCTTGATAGCGTCAGCCCGGTTAATGCCGAATAGAGCATAAACAGCGTGGTCGCCATTCCCGCGCTGAGCCTTTGCACCATGCCGGACAGGACGAACACCAGCGCTAGCTGGGCGATGATCAGTCCAAAGAAGGTGATTTTGCTGGAGAAGACAAACATCATCACCGCGGGCGTATTTGCTGCATACCAGGCGATAAACGCCGTCAGCAACAATCCGCAGGTCATCCAGCCGTACACCTGCGCCATATACGTTTGCAGGCCGGAACGGGCCTGTACAATAGAATCGGATCGTGGGAATCGGTCCATGACAATCTCCTGAATCAGTATGAGCCTACACCAATTGTACTCTACCAGCGTTTTGCTGCTAGCTTATCGCTGTCGCGGGCATCAACCCAGCGCTCACCTTCTGGCGTGGCCTCGCGCTTCCAGAACGGTGCGCGGGTTTTCAGATAATCCATAATGAACTGCCCGGCATCAAACGCGCTGCTGCGATGCGCACTGGTCACGCCAACAAAAACGATTTCGTCACCCGGCCACAGTTCGCCAATGCGATGAATGACCGTTACTCGTCCCAGCGGCCAGCGCGCACGCGCTTCGTCGACAATCTCCGCCAGCGCTTTTTCGGTCATTCCCGGATAGTGTTCCAGCGTTAACGCCTGTACGCTATCGCCGAGATTGTGATTGCGGACTTTACCGGTGAAAGTGACCACCGCGCCATCTTCATCGCGTTCGGCCAGCCAGGGATACTCATCCCCGACGCTGAACGGCGCATGACCAACAACAATTCGCGTTTCAGCCATCTTAGCCTCCGGTTACCGGTGGGAAGAAAGCCACTTCGTCACCCGCATTAAGGGGATGGTCAAAACTGACCAGCGTCTGGTTTACCGCGGCCAGCAGCTTGCCGTCTTCCAGCGCCAACGCCCAGCGATCGCTTTTTGCCGCAAGACTCCGGCGCAGCGCTTCTACCGTTGCAAACTCAGCGGCGACCTTTATCGCATCCGTGTTCACCAATTCCCGTACCTGAGCAAAGAAAAGAACCTTAATCATGCGCATCCACCTTAAAATCTCCCGATTTGCCGCCGCTTTTAGCCAGCAGACGCACCGGACCAATCACCATATCCTTTTGCACCGCTTTGCACATATCGTAGATGGTCAACGCTGCCACGGAGGCCGCCGTTAACGCTTCCATTTCGACGCCGGTTTTCCCGGTCAGGCGACACAGCGTTTCAATGCGTACGCGGTTGTGTTCCGGCTCGGCGTGCAGATTAACTTCAACCTTGCTCAACATCAGCGGATGGCACAGCGGGATAAGATCCCAGGTCCGTTTGGCGGCCTGAATACCGGCAATACGCGCCGTGGCGAAAACGTCGCCCTTATGGTGGCTGCCGTCGATAATCATCGCCAGCGTTTCGCTACGCATGGTAACGAATGCTTCTGCACGCGCCTCGCGTACGGTTTCCGCTTTGGCGGAGACATCCACCATATGCGCTTCGCCAGCGGCGTTAATATGAGTCAGTTGCGACATACTTATTTCTTCAAATGTGGGTGGAAATTACACGGACGCGTACGGGCATCGAGCTGCGGCGCAATGATATTTTCCCATGCGGTACGACACGCTTTAGTCGACCCTGGCATGGCGAAAATCAGCGTTTTGTTGGCCACTCCGGCAATCGCCCGGGATTGCAGCGTCGCGGTGCCAATCTCTTCAAACGACAGCATACGGAATACTTCACCAAACCCTTCGACTTCTCTATCAAACAGCGGTTGCAGCGCTTCTGGCGCCTGGTCCCCTTCGGTTAAGCCCGTACCGCCTGTAATGAGCACGACCTGCACATCCTCACTGGCAATCCATGCAGAAACCTGGGCGCGAATGGCGTAGCGGTTCTCTTTGACGATCGCCTTGTCGACAATCTGATGACCCGCCTCTTGCGCCGAGTCACGCAGAAAATGGCCGGAGGTGTCATCTTCTTCGCCGCGACGGTTGGAAACAGTAAGAATAGCAATGCGTGTCGGGATAAATTCAGCGCTTACCTGACTCATGAAAAACTCCTTTTAGCGATCAGCCGCCAATGTAAGATAAGTTTTGCGTAATACCGGTATTGTTCTGATGCAGGAAATGAGTCTGCTTTTTCTCCAGCAGCGCGGCTGAAATGCGTTCTTCCAGCGCCGACTGCTGAGCGTCATCTTCCAGCAAATCACGCAGGCTTACGCCGCCTTCACCAAATAAACACAGATGCAGCTTGCCGACAGAGGAAACGCGCAGACGGTTGCAGGTGGCGCAGAAGTCTTTCTCATAAGGCATGATCAGACCAATTTCACCAGCATAGTCAGGATGACAGAAAACCTGAGCCGGGCCGTCGCTGCGCTGTCGGATCTGGTGGATCCAGCCGCGACGCAGCAGCTCATCGCGCAGGACCTGGCCTGAGATATGGTGTTTACGGAAGAGAGAGCTGCCCTCACCCGTTTCCATCAGTTCAATAAAGCGTAGTTGGATAGGACGGGGCTGAACCCACGCCAGGAAGGTGTCCAGTTGATGATGGTTTACGTCACGCATCAGCACGGTATTGACTTTCACTTTTTCAAAACCCGCATCAAAGGCGGCGTCAATGCCTGCCATCACCTGCTGAAATTTGTCCTGCCCGGTAATGGCGTGAAACTGACGGGCATCGAGGCTGTCGACGCTGACGTTAAGTGCGGTCAGTCCGGCATCGCGCCAGGCAGCGGCATCACGCGCCAGACGATAACCATTAGTGGTCACCGCAATCTGACGGATGGCGTGGTTTTCGCGCACGGCGGCGATAATGTCGGTAAAGTCGCGACGCAATGAAGGTTCGCCCCCTGTCAGACGCACTTTTTCCGTTCCCAGACTGGCGAACGCGCGCGTAACGCGGCGAATTTCATCAACGGTCAAAAAGCCGTTATTGGTGACACCGCCGGGCTTATAGCCATCCGGCAGGCAGTAGGTGCAACGAAAGTTACACACATCGGTAATCGACAAACGTAAGTAGTAAAACTTACGTGCGAAAGCATCGGTAAGTTGAGAGCCCATGTACACCTTTCCAAATACGGGAGACGTAGTCATTTCTTCCTACGCCCTGGTGACAAACTTATTCAAGTATTGTCACGGCCAAAGCACCGTATCATTTGACCCAGGTGCAGAGGCTAGAGTGTTTATTCTCGTCATACTTCAAATTGCAGAAGCGTGGGCTTTGCTCGTTCCCCCCAGTCACGTACTTATGTCCGCTTACGGGGGATTTTCTCGCTCACTGCCTTCCTGCAACTCAAATTATTCAGAGTACATTGTGGTTATGCCGATACTAGCGTGTAAATGACGCTTTTGCCATGTACACTTTCGTTGTATAAACACATACATAGCGACATGATCGTGCAATTTCGCTACAGAATAAGCAAAAACCACAGTTTTGCATTGATATACATCATCTTGCCGGCAGGTGAATCTCGTCAGAAAGGAGTAGATCGCAGAAAAAAATTACGCCAGATTCCGCCTGGATAATTGCTGAAAACACACTATTTACGTTACTGTAGCGCCGATCAATTGATATCAGGAAAATATATGCGCACTCGCACGCTGGCAGATCTGGACCGCGTTGTCGCTCTCGGCGGAGGGCATGGACTGGGACGCGTTCTCTCCTCTCTTTCCCCTTTAGGTTCACGCCTGACAGGGATCGTCACCACGACCGATAACGGCGGGTCGACAGGTCGTATTCGTCGCTCTGAAGGAGGGATTGCCTGGGGAGACATGCGTAACTGTCTGAACCAGTTAATTACTCAACCCAGCGTTGCATCCGCCATGTTTGAGTATCGTTTTGGCGGTAATGGTGAGCTTTCCGGGCATAACCTCGGAAATCTGATGTTAAAGGCGCTCGATCACCTCAGTGTGCGGCCTCTGGAAGCCATCAATTTAATTCGTAGTCTGCTGAAAGTTGACGCGCATTTAATTCCGATGTCGGAGCTACCGGTGGACCTGATGGCTATCGACGATCAGGGACATGAAGTCTATGGCGAAGTGAATATCGATCAGCTCACCATCCCGCCGCAGGAGCTGATGCTGTCGCCAAAAGTCCCCACCACGCGGGAGGCAGTTGAAGCTATCGCCGAAGCGGATTTGATTTTGATAGGACCCGGCAGTTTTTACACCAGCCTGATGCCGCTCCTGCTGCTCGACGAATTAGCGCAGGCATTACGTCGCACACCTGCCCCGATGGTCTACATCGGCAATCTGGGTCGTGAATTAAGCCTGCCAGCAGCCAGCCTGACGCTTAACGATAAGCTGGCAATCATTGAACAGTACGTTGGCAGGAAAGTGATTGATGCGGTGGTAGTGGGCCCGAAAGTGGATGTATCCACCGTTACCGACCGCGTTGTTATTCAGGAAGTGCTGGAAGCCAGCGACATTCCCTACCGCCATGACCGCCAGCTATTGCATTACGCGCTGGAGAAAGCGGTACAGGCGCTGGGGTAATCCCAAGTGCGTGATTAGCATACAATCCTCATCGTAATGAGGATTGTACTTGTAGCTTACTGCATTAACCTCTCAGCACAGGTACCTGCTCGGCGGATATTGGCTCTTCGTATCTTGTGCCAAAATTAGACCACCGGGCAAGAATGGCAAAGAATACGGCCATAACCAGGCAACTTAAATTGAACAAAACCCAGGGTGCATAATCCAGCGTCGCTACCCCCAGCGTTTTCGCCATGAACATACCAGATATTGTCCAAGGGAAAAGTCCTTCAAGTAGCGTGGCTCCAGACTCCATTGATCGGGACATATTAACCATATGCAATTTTTTGTTTTTAAAACAAGGATCATAAATATTCTTCACCAGAAAGAAACTGATGACTGCATTGCCAGTGCAGGCAACTAATAAAGAACTTGTGAACATTGTCGCCAACAGAGTACTGGTCACCGTTTTTAATTTCTGAACCAGTCGCCCAAGCAGTACATTAAGGCCACCAGAAACATCAAGTGCCGAAGCGAACATAAATGCACAAAGCATAACCACAATTGGGCTAACCATTGAATACATACCGCCACGATTAAGCAATATATTAATATTTTTAGTCGTAGATTCATTCATCGCGACATCTGAAAAATTGCTGATCATATTGGTATTAAAGCCATTAATCGATGCTTGAACGAGGTCCATCATGGTAAACGGCTGAAAAATTGCGCATATTGCCAGAGCAAAAAAAGAAGATGCGATCAAAACAATAATGGTATCCCATTTTTTTATCGCACCAATAAAGACCAGCAATGTCGGTAATATTAATAAAGGGTTAAGCCAGAATAATGAGTTTAGCGCTTTTTTCATGACCGGGATAGTATCTAGTTGGATTGAATTTACCACATTTAAATCTAACCCCGCGATATAAAACCCCAGGCAGGCAAACAAAAAAGCAGGAACCGATGTATACAACATATTTCTAATACTTTGATAAAGCTCAGCCCCCGCAGCTAACGCGGCCATGTTTGTGGTATCTGATAAAGGAGATAATTTATCACCAAAATAGGCACCGGAGATAACGGCTCCAGCAGTAATCGGCAATGACACATTCATCGCCGCGGCAACGGCAACCAACGCCACACCAATTGTTCCTGCGGAACCCCATGAAGTGCCTGTAAATGTCGAGATGCAAACCGTCACTAAAAAAGCTGTAAGATATAAGTAAGCTGGGTTGATAATTTCCAGGCCATAATAGACCATTAACGGAATGGTACCACTAACCATCCAGCATCCAATCAACATACCGATCGACAGTAGAATTAACATCGCAGGGACGGCATCTTTTATTTTTTCAATAAAAGTCTGGAGAATTTCCTTCCAGCCCGCGCCATAGTATCTGGCAAAAAAACCCGTAATAATTGTAATAACAATTAAGATAAATTCAACTGGGTAATTTAAAACCCCAATACCTATAAAGAAAACCAGGAAAATAGCCACTAATAACATCAATGCTGCATAAAAGCTCGGTTGCTTATTTGTGCTTACCATGTTATTTTCCCGCTATTAATATGTTTTTATAGAATCAAATGCATTCTCTAAGTCCGCAATTAACATCTCTGGAGATTCCTGTCCAATTGAAATCCTAATTAAACCAGGCGCCATCCCATCTTTGCATATTACATCCTGGTTATAACCGCGATTTGGAGAAATAATCAGGCTTTCATATCCCCCCCAACTGCATCCCGGTTTGAAAATTCTACAACTATCAATAATGGCTTTAACTTTTTCAAAACTGCCATCTTTAAGTTCAAAACTAATGAGACCAGAAGTACCAAACATTTGTTGTGAAACAATTTCACGTTGTTTTGCATCAGCCATAAGAGGGTGACAGATATTCTCAACCTCTGCTCTGCTATTGAGAAAAGTAAGAATTGCATAGGTATTATTCTGATGTTGTCTCATGCGCAGCGGCAACGTTCGTAAACCGCGAATCACTAGCCATGCGCTATCCGGGGCCAGCACTGCGCCAAGAAGCTGATGTGAAAAATCACGAATAATATCAAGATAGACTTTTGCGCCTACCACAGCACCCGCCGTTAAATCACTGTGACCGCCGATATATTTAGTACAAGAGTGGAGCACTAAATCGAAACCAAGAGTCAATGGCTTTTGGAAGAGTGGCGTAGCCCATGTATTATCAATGGCAGTAATAATATTATTCTCTTTCGCCAACTCTGCTATCATCTGCAGATCCACAACTCGCATGGTCATTGTTCCTGGGGATTCCGTGTATATCATGCGAGTATTCGGCTTTATTTTCTGCCGAATATCCTCGACATCGCCACTGAGAACAATGTCATAGTCAATACCAAAGCGTTGTTGCATTTGCTTCACCAGCACAACTGTTGGACCATAAACATTATTCACCAGAATAATATGGTCACCACTTTTCAGCAGGCCAAACAATGTTGCGCTTATCGCGCCCATGCCCGATCCAAAAACTTTGCAGGCCGCGCCACGCTCCAACGCTGCCAGTTTATGCTCTAACAGTTCCGTTGTTGGGTTAAGCCCCCGGGAATAGATGTAACGTTCAGCTTCGTGCTGCATATCATCACAGTATTGCTGATAGCTCTGCTGCACAAACAGACTGGTTTTTACTAGCGGAGGGCTGACTGCACCAAAATTTTTCTGGTGTTGTTCACCAACTCCAGAACATATCATGGCGTCCTGAACGGCATAATCATTCTCAGCGTAATTGCATATTATTTCTTTCATAATTTTCCTTTATATTTTCGTCAGGGAAATTTCTATAACAGGACAATTATAAAAAAAAGGAACAATGACAGCCTTTTGCTTGCTGCCAAAATGCTGAAAGAATCGTCAGAAATGTAAAGAATAAAACGATGAGATTCACAAAGCTGAAAAACAAAAATCAATTCAGCAAAGAATCAATTAGAGTGAGTGCATTAATTTTAAGAATAATAAATGGCAATAGAAAAACGAATAATATAATTATAAATGATAATACATTCTGTATTTTTCCAATCGCCATGGCATTTACGCGATGGCGAATTGGAAAGTGGAAACAATCTTACGATGCCGCGATAAACAACTCGCGCAGCTGATGCAACTGGTCGCGGATTGTCGCAGCCTCTTCAAATTCAAGATTCTGCGCATGCTGCATCATCTGCCCTTCCAGCTCATGAATCTTCTGCTGCAGCGCTTTTGGCGTCATATCCAGTTCGACAATTTCAGACTTCGCGCCTGCGCGTGACTTCCCTTTGCCTTTCGCCTTAGTCTTCGCAATATTCTGACCCAGCGCCAGAATATCGACCACTTTCTTGTTCAGCCCCTGCGGCGTAATACCGTGTTCTTCGTTGTAGAGATGCTGTTTCTCACGACGGCGTTCAGTTTCACCTATCGCCTTAGCCATTGAGGCGGTAATTTTGTCGCCGTAGAGAATAGCCTTCCCGTTGATATTACGCGCCGCACGGCCGATGGTCTGAATAAGCGAACGTTCAGAACGCAGGAATCCTTCTTTGTCTGCGTCCAGAATCGCCACCAGTGAGACCTCAGGCATGTCCAGACCCTCACGTAACAAGTTGATACCCACCAACACGTCAAACTCGCCCAGACGCAGGTCACGAATGATTTCCATACGTTCCACGGTATCGATGTCTGAGTGCAGATAGCGCACCCGCTCACCGTGCTCTTCGAGGTATTCGGTGAGATCCTCTGCCATCCGTTTCGTGAGCGTAGTGACCAGCACACGTTCGTTAATCGCCGCACGGATGCGGATCTCAGACAGCAGATCGTCAACCTGCGTCGCCACCGGGCGTACCTCAATGATCGGATCCAGCAGGCCGGTCGGTCGTACTACCTGATCGACGACGTCATCACCGGATTTCTCCAGTTCATAGTTGCCCGGCGTCGCTGAGACGTAGATGGTCTGCGGGGCCAGCGCTTCAAACTCTTCAAATTTAAGCGGACGGTTATCCAGAGCCGACGGCAGACGGAATCCGTATTCGACCAGAGTCTCTTTACGCGCCCGGTCACCACGATACATACCGCCAATTTGCGGGATAGTGACGTGGGATTCATCCACCACCAGCAGGCCGTCGGCAGGCAGGTAATCAAACAGCGTCGGCGGCGGCTCGCCGGGGCCACGCCCGGACAGATAGCGGGAGTAGTTTTCAATCCCCGAGCAGTAACCCAGCTCGTTCATCATTTCCAGATCGAACTGCGTACGCTGACTTAGCCGCTGTTCTTCCAGCAGTTTGTTATTTGCCAGCAGGACCTTACGCCGCTCTGCCAGCTCAACTTTGATTTCTTCCATCGCCTGCACGATACGTTCGCGCGGCGTCACGTAGTGCGTTTTAGGATAGATGGTGTAGCGTGAAATCGTGGATTCAACCTGCCCGGTAAGCGGGTCAAACAGCGATAAACGTTCGACCTCTTCATCAAACAGTTCCACGCGCAGCGCGATATCGTCGGATTCAGCCGGGAAAATGTCGATCACTTCACCACGCACGCGGAAGGTTCCGCGCTGAAATGCCTGATCGTTGCGGGTATATTGCAGTTCCGCCAGGCGGCGCAGGATCGCACGCTGGTCGATAATCATCCCCACCGTCAGGTGCAGCATCATTTTCAGATACAGATCCGGATCGCCCAAACCATAGATAGCGGAAACTGACGCGACGACAACGACATCCCGACGTTCCAGCAGCGCTTTGGTCGCCGACAGACGCATTTGCTCAATATGTTCGTTAACCGAGGCATCCTTCTCGATGAAGGTATCAGAACTTGGTACGTAGGCTTCCGGTTGATAATAGTCGTAGTAGGAGACGAAATACTCCACCGCGTTATCCGGGAAGAACTCTTTCATCTCACCGTACAACTGCGCGGCCAGCGTCTTATTGGGAGCCAGCACCATGGTAGGCCGCTGCAAGTCCGCAATTACGTTAGCGATGGTGAATGTCTTCCCCGAGCCCGTCACCCCCAGCAGCGTCTGATGCGCCAGACCATCCTCCAGCCCTTCTTCCAGACGGCGAATAGCCTCAGGCTGATCGCCAGAGGGTTTAAAAGCGGAATTTAGTTTGAACGGTTTACTCATGAGCAGCTACCTGAAGCAATGGGCGGGCAGGTGTGTAATTTTACTCGCAGTCGTATATTTTGCCAGTAAAATATACTGGATGAAAAAACAGTAACGCACCAGAATATTTCTGATACGCCATCAGAATGACCGTGACCGCAGGCTAAAATTTGGCCTCAGACAAGATAAAACACCAGCAAAAACGTGTTATCCCCAAAGCAATGACTTTTTTAACATTTGTCAAGCCGCCCGATGAAAGTTTTGTGGCAACGCATGACACTTCTGCGACAGCCATTGATTTTATCTAACATTCTGTAATTTAATGACTATTATCCCGAGCCGTCTTTCGCATCAATTTAGTCGCAGGCCGCGTCTTCTCTCGCTTACATTGTGTTTTCTAACTCTAATACACAAGGTTATCCACAGGAATAGTGGATAACTGCCTCCAGCCCGTATGGACTGTAGCCTGGCAAAAACGCCCTCACTCCCTTTTCCGGAGGGATAAAAAAAATTTATCGCTATTTTTTGATATTTATCAGCTAACGAAGCGGCCTGGAATGGCCGGGATCTTGCTCGCATTTTCATCATTTTCTTGCCTGCACCATTACGACACCGCCAGGCACTGGCAATGTGCACAAAACAACGCCAGCCCTCCGGCCAGCCAGACGTTACCGCCTGCGCGGCACACTCTCCTGCTGTTTTTTGACCCCAATCCCTCTTCTGGCAAGAGAATTGCAATTTTCTTCCGACGACCTGTACGTGGGGCGGATAGCATCATGCTGGAGGAATCTATGTTGAGTCTTCGCGCAGTGAATCATTATTACGGTAATCAACACTCCCTATGGGATGTGGATCTCGACCTGCTGCCCGGTAAATGTACCGGTGTGCTGGGGCTTCCAGGAATGGGAAAGACTACGCTGACCAATTGCATTATCGGCAATTTACCGATCGAAAGCGGCACCATGTTCTGGCATCAGGCTGGCGCACCGCCGCGCGACCTGAGTCCCATTCCGGCGGCAAATCGCATCGCGCTGGGCATTAACTACGTTTCACAAGAGAGACGGATTTTTTCGCAATTGACGGTAGAGGAAAATCTGCATATTGCGCGCCAGGCGGTTGAGGAAAGCGAAACGATGAACAGCAGTGATATTTATCGCCTGTTTCCACAGTTGTTCGTTCTGCGTCAGGCCAAAGGGGCGGCATTATCGGAAGATGATCAGCACCAGCTTGCGCTCGCCAGCGCGCTGGTCACACGCCCGCGCCTGCTGATCCTCGATGAGCCCACGCGGGGAAGTGGCCAGGCATATATCCACAAACTGGGGAACCTGGTTGTAAGGTTAAGCCAGGAGCTCGGCATCGCCATAATGCTCGCGGAGCAGAGCCTGCCGTTTATTCGTCGGGTCGCTGACTGCTACTGCCTGTTACACCGTGGACGCAACGTGGCTCAGGGGCAAATCACACAGCTCAGCAACCCGCTAATCACCGACTGGGTGACGCTACAGACAAAACGCTAAGATCGATATAACGTCCTGTCGATGCCCGCTCCGGCTCTTCTGCCAGCCAGGGAATTTCCCCCAGCAGCGGAGCCGCAAGCACACGCCTGAGCGTTGCCATATATTCAGCATGACGCTTGCCAGGTGGCGTCACATCATTGGCGACCCATCCGGCAAGCGTCAGTCCGGCCTGCTGCACCGCCTGGGCGGTCAGCACAGCGTGGTTGATGCAGCCGAGCTTAACGCCAACCACCAGAATAACCGGCAGTTGCTCTGTTTTCACCCAGTCAGCAAAACTCAGCGTTGGCGAAAGCGGCGTAAACCACCCTCCGGCACCTTCCACCAGCACCCAGTCAGCCTGTTGTTCCAGCGCGCGTAAACCCGCAGACATTACTGAGGCCTGAATGGGGCGACCTTCGTCCGCGCTGATGATATGCGGTGAGGTAGGTTCCGCGAAGGTATAGGGGTTGATAGCCGCATAGTCCACCGTCACAACACTGTTGCGCTGTAATGCCAGGGCATCGCTATTGCGCAGACCTTCAACCGTCATTTCACTGCCCGACGCCACTGGCTTATAGCCGACGGTTCGCAATCCCCTCTGCCCCGCCGCCTGTAGCAACGCGCAACTGGCGATAGTTTTCCCCACTTCGGTATCCGTCCCGGTGACAAAAAAAGTGTTAGTCACGTTGAATCACTCCCAAAAATAGATGATAGGTCAGCGGATATTTCCCCTGCTGGCAGGGCCAGGCTAGCTGTAGCTGGCGCAGCTGTGAGCGGGTCAGTACGCGCGGCTCGCGGCCATCATGCAAATGCGTCGCGCCAATGCCCTTCAGCGAGCGCATGGCGCTCAGCGCATCGTCAAACCACAGCGTGACGGCATGAGACTGGTATTCAACGTCCCACCCATGCAGGGCGTTTTCCAGTTGCTCCACGGGCAAAAAACGATTGGCGTGCTCCCGCTCATCAACTGCTCGCCACGCCTGACGAAGCTCCGGCATTGACCCCTGCGCCAGGGTACTAAACGCCACCGTCCCGCCAGGACGCACCACCCGGTAAAGCTCGCGTAACGCGCCGCGCAGATCGCTGCACCACTGTACGGCCAGATTGCTCCAGGCGAGGTCGAAAGTAGCAGCAGCCTGCGGAATGGCTTCAATATCCGCCAGCAAATAACGGTGGGCGACATCGTGACGCTGTGCTTCAGTCAGCATTTGCGCCGACAGATCCAGCGCGCAGACCTCGCTCCCTTGCTCCCGCCAGTAACGGCTCATACGCCCAGGCCCGCAGCCCGCATCTAAAACCTGAGAGAATGCCCGACCATCGAGTCGTGCCAGTAACGCATCGGCGCTCTGACGCTGGAGTTCCGCGTGTTGCTCATAGTGAGTAGCCGCGCGACCAAACGCGGCAGCAATCGCCTGCTTATTGACCTGCGCCATGCAGCACCTCCAGTAAGCGATCGATATCCTGGACTTCATGCGCCTGGGTCAGCGTAAGCCGCAGCCTGGCCGTACCAACCGGCACCGTCGGTGGGCGAATAGCCGTCACCCAGCATCCCTGTTGACGTAATGCCTCCGCCAGCTGCAAGGCTTTATGATTGTCGCCCACGATCAGTGGCTGAATGGCGCTGTCTGACTGCGCCAGCGTTAAGTCCGGCGTATTCACCCCAGCGCGAAAACGCTGGATCAGCATCGCCAATTTTTCTCTGCGCTCATCGCCTTCGCGGCTGCGGATCACCTCCAGCGCGGCGCGCAAGGCCTGGGCCTGCGCCGGAGGCATACTGGTGCTGTAGATCAGATGACGGGCAAACTGCAGCAGATAATCGGCCACGCTGTCTGAGCACAAGATTGCCGCACCGCTGACGCCAAACCCTTTGCCAAACGTCACCACTAACAGCTCGGGTTTCACCTGCTGTCGGGAGCACGAGCCGCGCCCTTCCTCACCGCTGACGCCAATCCCGTGCGCATCATCCACCAGCAACCACGCGCCATGCCGCTCAGCTACCGCGTGAATTTCCGCCAGCGGTGCGCTATCGCCATCCATGCTGAACACCCCTTCAGTGACCACGAGTTGTTGCCCCGGACAGGGGGTGGTCAGCAGACGGTCCAGATGTTGGGGATCGTTATGGGTAAAGCGACGTAGCACGGCAGGGCTAAGGCTGGCAGCTTCCAGCAGTGAGGCATGGCTGAGCCGGTCAGCAACAATCCGGTCCTCTTTGCCCATCAGCGCGGCAATAGCCGCCTGATTAGCGGCAAAACCGGAGATAAACAGTAGCGCCCGTGAATAGCCGAGCCATTGCGCCAGCTCATCCTCCAACGCCTGATGAGCAACGGAATAACCGCTGACATGACCCGAGCCGCCGCTGCCGACGCCAAAACGCTCAGCGCCTTGCTGCCACGCGCAGATAATATGCGGATGGTGGCTTAAGCCAAGGTAGTCGTTGCTGGAAAAATTCAGGTATTGGCGACCGTCGGCCTGCAGCCAGCGACCGGCACCCTGCGTCACCGCATAGCGCCGACGCAACGCATCAGCACGACGACGCGCCGTTAACGCATCGTCTATTTTTTGCTGCCAGGTCATACGGTTGCCGCGTTGTAGTATTCGTCGGTATCTGGGGTACGCAGCGCCTGCTCCAGGCGTTGCTGCTGTTCGTTATCACCCGCCAGCACCGCCGTTTGCTGCGGATTGAGACCCAGTTTGCGAAACAACAGCAAATCCTTATCTTCGTTCGGGTTCGGCGTGGTCAGCAGTTTGCAGCCGTAGAAAATCGAGTTAGCCCCGGCCATAAAGCACATCGCCTGGGTTTGTTCGTTCATCTGCTCGCGTCCGGCTGAAAGACGGACATATGAAGTCGGCATCATGATCCGCGCCACGGCGATAGTACGAATAAAATCAAAGGCATCCACATCGTCATTATCGGCAAGCGGCGTGCCTTTCACTTTCACCAGCATGTTGATCGGCACGCTTTCTGGCGGCGTTGGCAGATTCGCTAATTGCAGCAACAGACCCGCACGGTCGGTCACCGTTTCCCCCAGTCCCACAATCCCGCCGGAGCAAACTTTAATGCCCGCCTCACGCACTTTATCCAGCGTATCCAGGCGCTCCTGGTACGACCGGGTTGTGATGATATTGCCGTAGAATTCCGGCGAGGTGTCGAGGTTATGGTTGTAGTAGTCCAGACCCGCATTGGCCAGCCGCTGGGCCTGATTTTCGTTCAGCGTACCCAGCGTCATACACGCTTCCAGCCCCAGTTCTTTTACGCCCTGAACCATCTGTTCCAGGTAAGGCATGTCGCGTTCGTGTGGATTCTTCCACGCCGCGCCCATGCAAAACCGCGTTGAACCGGCCTGTTTCGCTTTACGCGCAGAGTCCAGTACCTGTTCAACCTCCATCAAACGTTCCGTTTCCAGACCGGTTTTATAGCGGGAGCTTTGCGGGCAGTATTTGCAGTCTTCCGGGCAGGCACCGGTCTTAATCGACAGCAGCGTACTGACCTGAACCTGCCGCGGATCAAAGTGCTGACGGTGAACCTGCTGCGCTTCAAACAGCAGATCTAACAGCGGTTTTTCAAATAATTCGGTGACTTGCGACATTGTCCAGCGAGAAGAATGAGCCATATTGGTATACGTTTCGTTATGAGTTTGGTGTAGACTCGTAAACCTAAATCTTTTTAATTTGGTTTACAAGTCGATTATGACAACGGACGATCTTGCGTTTGACCAACGCCATATCTGGCACCCTTACACCTCCATGACCTCCCCGTTACCGGTTTATCCGGTGGCGCGTGCCGAAGGTTGCGAACTGATTTTAGCCAGCGGTGAGAGGCTGATAGACGGCATGTCATCCTGGTGGGCGGCGATCCACGGTTACAATCACCCACAGCTGAACGCCGCGATGAAAACGCAGATTGATGCCATGTCACATGTGATGTTTGGCGGCATTACCCATGCCCCGGCCATTGCGCTGTGCCGCCAGTTGGTGGCGATGACGCCAGAGGCGCTGGAGTGCGTTTTTCTCGCGGATTCAGGTTCGGTCGCCGTAGAAGTAGCAATGAAAATGGCGCTGCAATACTGGCAGGCCAAAGGCGAATCCCGTCAGCGTTTCCTGACATTTCGAAACGGTTATCACGGCGATACCTTCGGCGCGATGTCGGTCTGCGATCCCGACAACTCGATGCACAGTCTGTGGAAGGGTTATCTGCCGGAGAACCTGTTTGCGCCCGCCCCGCAAAGCCGCATGGACGGCGAGTGGGACGAACTGGATATGGTGCCTTTTGCCCGCCTGATGGCCGCGCATCGCCACGAGATTGCGGCGGTGATCCTTGAGCCGATTGTGCAGGGCGCTGGCGGCATGCGCATGTATCATCCCGAATGGTTAAAGCGCATCCGTAAGATGTGCGACCGTGAAGGGATCCTGCTGATTGCCGATGAAATCGCCACCGGATTTGGTCGTACAGGCAAGCTTTTTGCCTGTGAACACGCCAACATAACCCCGGACATTTTGTGCCTCGGCAAAGCGTTAACCGGCGGAACCATGACCCTTTCCGCCACCCTGACCACGCGTCAGGTCGCGGAAACCATTAGCAACGGTGAAGCCGGATGCTTCATGCACGGTCCAACCTTTATGGGTAATCCGCTGGCCTGCGCCGTCGCCTCCGCCAGCCTGTCGTTACTCGAAACCGGTGAGTGGCGCCCACAGGTAGCGGCTATTGAAGCGCAACTGCGGACAGAACTCGCCCCGGCGGCAGACTCGAGTTGGGTAGCCGACGTGCGCGTACTCGGCGCCATCGGTGTGATCGAAACCACGCATCCGGTGAATATGGCGGCGTTACAGAAGTTCTTTGTTGAACAGGGCGTGTGGGTACGACCGTTTGGCAAACTGATCTATCTGATGCCGCCGTACATTATTCAGCCCGATCAGTTGCGTCGTCTGACCCAGGCCGTAAACGAGGCTGTGCGCAGTGCAACATTTTTTAGCGATTAATCAGCGCCCGGTCCGGACGTGGAAAAGTGAAACAGCCCGGATTATTCGATGACTGATGAAGTAACAATATTTAGACATGAAGGCCGGATTATTCCGGCCTTTTTTTATTTGCATCAAAGAAATTGCAAATCGTTTTATATCAATGCTGAGCAAAAATTGACGGGTGATTTAGTAAGCGATAGCGTGAATTTGTCACGTAAGTGATTAAAGTGAAAGGATTTTATGAGATTTTCCTTAAATGGAGTTTTAAGAAAATGGCTATTCCAGCTTATTTATGGCTCAAAGATGACGGCGGCGCTGATATCAAAGGTTCCGTAGATGTTCATGGACGTGAGGGCAGTATCGAGATTTTAGGTCTGAATCATGGTGTATCGCTGCCAACAGACCCCGCCACAGGCAAAGCGACAGCAACACGTCAACATGCCCCATTCACATTTGACAAGGAAACTGATGCTTCAACGCCTTATCTGTATAAGGCTGTAACCACAGGGCAAAAGCTCAAATTGGCAGAAGTGAAATTTTATCGCATCAATGATGCGGGTCAGGAAGTTGAATACTTCAGCATGATGATGGAAAACGTAACTGTAATCAGCATAGGCCCGGTTATGTATGACGTTAAATCGCAGTACGGTGAAAAGCGTAATCATCTGGACGTCGTGGAATTGATGTAGGAGAAAATAACCTGGCGTTACGCGGACGGTAACATCATTCACTCGGACAGTTGGAAGGAACGCGTAACCGCGTAAGGAGACAGTCATGGCATGGAAATATGAGCAGAGCACTGGCAAATTATACAGCGGTTCTGAACTGGTGGAGACCGGCTACTCTGGCAATCTGACGAATAAGAACAACCCGGACCGGCAGCATGTCCGGAGTATGGGGCCGATCCCGCGTGGAACATATAGTATTAACGGACATTCATCCTCTAAAGGCCCTTATACTATCATTCTTGTGCAGACATCTGGTGAATCTTTTGGTCGTACTGATTTCCGCATTCACGGAGAACGCGTGGGTATGCCAGCAGGATTCGCCTCAGCGGGCTGTATTATTATGTCCCTCTCAACGCGCCGCCGGATTTTACGTGAAGGCGGCCCGTTTGAGGTTGTACGATGAAACGGCTCGCATTATTGCTACTACTTCCGTTTATTGTGGCCACTTCAGCAGCTGGCGAAGTGAACTGGCCCGATGCGCTGAAAGGCGTGGCTGCGGGCGATCAAGCGTGGCTGAATAAAACGCCAGAACTCGCGGCTGCGGCAGATGTTAAGCAGGCCATTAAACTGGAAGATGCTTTATCTGCTGCCCTAACAGCAAATACAACCGGCGCTCTTGATGCGCTCAGCGTCATTGACGCGGGAAAATGGCCGCACATGCTCGGGACTGATATTGTCTGCGGAGTGCCTGTTGAAGCTCCAGCAACCGTTGAGGATTTTTATCAGCGGACACGTCCTGCGTTGTTAAGCACTGATAAGGGCGCTCGCTGCTTGTGGTTCCTCGAAGCAACATATGAGGAATGGAAAGCAGACAAAGCCCGTCAGGTTAAGTAAGATAATTAACCCGGTCAATATGGCCGGGTCCTTTCCTCCGCTTCCCTTTGATTTTTCGTGCCGCAGCCGCTAAGGCGCTGAACCCTCTCAGCCGCTCCCTGAATACTCAACACCACACAATAACCGCTCATGCAGTGGGTTTAACCGACAGCACCGGCACGCCGCACACGTTCCGGCACCCAGTAAGGATTATTAAATGACATTTCACGTCCCAACCATTGCAGAAAGTACCGACCGCCAGTTACGCGATATTCAGAACGCGCTACCCGATGAGAACGCCGACACCAGCAGCGACAGCGACTACACCGTCCGGGCTAATGCTGTATCAGGCGTGGCGGACGATCTCTACGCCTATCAGGGCTGGATTATTCGCCAGATTTTCCCTGACACCGCCGAGAAGGAGTATCTGGAGTTTACTCGATGCCGCACTGGCTGGACTGGTCACCAGTGCGAATAAAGTATCCTACTTCACCGGAGAGGATAAGGCAGCGCTGGCTGATTTAACTTCTGTTGGTCGTGACATTATCAGCAAGAACGCTATTGCCGACATTCTCACATACCTTGGTTTGCACGAAACCGGATTTGCCACCCTTGATTGAACGCAAAACAGTCCAGAATATTTCGCCACGCTACATACGGTTCCTGGCTACACTTTTTGGCTAACGAGAGGAGTCAGCATGAAACTAATCAGTAACGATCTGCGCGATGGCGAAAAGCTTGCGCATCGCCACGTCTTTAACGGCATGGGGTATGACGGGGATAATATTTCCCCGCATCTGGCGTGGGATGACGTGCCAGCTGGGACCAAAAGCTTTGTCGTGACCTGCTACGATCCTGATGCACCAACCGGCTCCGGCTGGTGGCACTGGGTGGTGGTAAATCTGCCAGCAGATACCCGCGTACTCACGCAAGGCTTCGGCTCCGGGCTGGTTGCGCTGCCGGATGGGGTGATTCAGACCCGTACGGATTTTGGGAAAGCAGGTTATGGCGGTGCTGCGCCGCCGAAGGGGGAAACCCATCGCTATATCTTTACGGTTCACGCATTGGATGTGGAGCGTATTGATGTCGATGAGGACGCCAGCGGCGCGATGGTCGGCTTTAACGTTCACTTCCACTCGCTCGCCAGCGCCTCGATTACGGCGATGTTCAGTTAAGCTGTGTTGTGCCGGATGTCGGCTTCGCCGCATCCGGCCTACTAAACAAGGCTTCTCTATAGAAATTCAGGCAACAATTTCAACAACGTCCCCTGGGCTAACAGTTCGGTTGCGCACTCAATATCCGGAGCAAAAAAGCGATCCTGCGTATAGTGGGCAACCTGCTCGCGCAGAGCCTGGCGCGCCTGCTCCAGCAGCGGGCTTGAGGTTAACCCTTCACGCAGGTCAATCCCCTGACACGCCGCCAGCCACTCCACGGCAATCACGCCGCGCGTATTCGCCGCCATCTCCCACAACCTGCGGCCCGCTGCCGGCGCCATAGACACATGATCTTCCTGGTTGGCGGAGGTCGGCAAGCTGTCCACGCTGTGCGGATGCGCCAGCGCTTTGTTCTCGCTCGCCAGCGCGGCCGCGGTTACCTGAGCAATCATAAAGCCGGAGTTCACCCCGCCGTTTTTCACCAGGAACGGCGGCAACTGCGACATATGTTTGTCCATCATCAGCGCAATGCGTCGCTCTGATAACGCCCCGATTTCCGCAATCGCCAGCGCCAGATTATCTGCCGCCATCGCCACCGGTTCAGCATGGAAGTTGCCGCCGGAAATGACATCGCCCTCTTCGGCAAACACCAGCGGGTTGTCGGAAACCGCGTTGGCTTCTACCAGCAGGACCTCCATTACCTGACGCATTTGCGTCAGGCACGCCCCCATCACCTGCGGCTGACAGCGCAAAGAATACGGATCCTGCACTTTTTCACAGTTATGATGCGACTGAGAAAGCGCGCTGGTGTCGGTCAACACGTGGCGGTACAACGTTGCGGCATCAATCTGCCCACGCTGTCCTCGTGCGGCATGAATACGGGCATCAAACGGACGACGAGAGCCCAAAACGGCTTCGGTGGTCAGCGCCCCACACACCGTCGCAGACGCGAACAGCTCCTGGGCTTCAATTAACCCGCGCAGCGCAAAGGCTGTGGAAGCCTGAGTACCGTTGAGCAGCGCCAGCCCTTCTTTCGCCTCCAGCGTAATCGGCTCCAGCCCGGCCTTTTTCAGCGCTTCGGTCGCCGGAAGCCATTCCCCCTGCCAGCGCGCTTTACCTTCGCCCAGCAGCGTCAGAGACATATGCGCCAGCGGTGCCAGGTCACCCGATGCGCCCACTGACCCTTTCGCCGGGATCAGCGGATACACCCCGGCATTCACCAGCGCAATCAGCGCTTCAATCACGCTGAGACGAATACCCGAAAAACCCCGCGCCAGGCTGTTGATTTTCAGCACCATAATCAGGCGTACCATCGCGTCATCGAGCGCCTCACCAACGCCTGCCGCATGGGAAAGCACCAGCGAACGCTGTAAATTCTGCAAATCTTCCGTGGCGATACGGGTCTGAGCCAGCAGGCCAAAGCCGGTATTAATGCCATACGCCGTACGGCCTTCAGCGACAATATTATTGACGCAGGCGACGCTTGCGTTGATCGCATCAATCGCCCCGGCATCCAGGCTCAGTTTGACCGGCTGCTGCCAGATGTCGCGCAGTTGCGCAAAGCTCAGATGACCCGGCGTTAATGTCATGGTGTTCATATCAGCGTTTCTCCTGCGTCGCCGCGACCATCGGCAAATTCAGCCCTTCTTCGACGGCGCAATCCACCGCAATGTCATACCCGGCGTCGGCGTGGCGCATCACCCCGGTAGCCGGATCGTTATGTAATACCCGGGCGATACGCGCTGCGGCTTCATCAGTGCCATCGCAAACAATCACCATCCCGGCATGCTGGGAGAAGCCCATTCCTACCCCGCCACCGTGATGCAGTGACACCCAGGTTGCACCGCTGGCGGTGTTAAGCAGCGCGTTCAGCAGCGGCCAGTCGGATACTGCATCAGAACCGTCGCGCATGGCTTCGGTTTCGCGGTTCGGGCTGGCGACGGAGCCGGAATCCAGATGATCACGGCCAATAACAATCGGCGCAGACACTTCGCCGCTGCGCACCATTTCATTAAACGCCAGCCCCAGTTTTTGACGCCATTCCAGACCGACCCAGCAGATACGCGCCGGTAATCCCTGGAAGTTAATCCGCTCACGCGCCATATCCAGCCAGTGGTGCAGATGTTTATCGTCAGCCACGATCTCTTTCACTTTGGCATCCGTTTTATAAATATCCTGCGGATCGCCGGAAAGCGCCACCCAACGGAACGGGCCAATGCCGCGGCAGAACAGAGGGCGAATATAAGCAGGGACGAAACCAGGGAAATCAAAGGCGTTTTCCACGCCCATCTCTTTGGCCATCTGGCGAATGTTGTTGCCGTAATCAAACGTCGGCACGCCCATTTTGCTGAACGCCAGCATTGCCTCGACGTGCGTTGCCATTGAGCGTTTCGCCGCCTGTACCGTGCCCTGCGGATCGGACACCGCTTTCGCCTGATACGCTTCCCAGCTCCAGCCGGACGGCAGATAACCATGCAGCGGATCGTGGGCGCTGGTCTGGTCAGTGACCATATCCGGGCGCACACCGCGCTTCACCAGTTCCGGCACAACGTCGGCGGCGTTAGCGCATAGCGCAATGGAGACCGCTTTCCCCTCACGGGTGTACTTTTCGATACGCGCCAGCGCGTCTTCAAGCGATGTCGCCTGCTCATCCACGTAGCGGGTACGCAGACGGAAATCGATCCGGCTTTGCTGGCACTCAATATTCAGCGAGCAAGCACCTGCCAGCGTTGCGGCTAACGGTTGCGCCCCACCCATGCCGCCCAGCCCGGCGGTCAGCACCCAGCGTCCGCTCAGGTTACCCTGATAATGCTGACGCCCGGCCTCAACGAAGGTTTCATAAGTCCCCTGCACGATGCCCTGGCTACCGATGTAGATCCAGCTCCCGGCGGTCATCTGGCCATACATCGCCAGCCCTTTGGCGTCCAGCTCGTTGAAGTGTTCCCAGGTAGCCCAATGTGGCACCAGGTTGGAGTTGGCAATCAGTACGCGCGGCGCATTGTCATGGGTTTTGAAAACGCCAACCGGTTTACCGGACTGGACCAGCAGGGTCTCATCGGTCTCCAGTTTGGTCAGCGCGTTGACGATGGCGTCATAACATTCCCAGTCCCGCGCGGCGCGACCAATCCCGCCGTATACCACCAGCTCATGCGGATTTTCCGCCACATCGGGATCCAGGTTGTTCATTAACATGCGCAGCGGCGCTTCGGTCAGCCAGCTTTTGGCCGTTAACGTGGTGCCGCGTGGGGCACGAATATCCTGCTGACGGTACTTGCTATGAGACATGGTAGAGCACTCCTCGCGAACGATCGGACAGAAAAGTAACATATACTTGTCTATACAAGTTGTCGCAAGCGTGCTTTTAACAAAAAAGATACAATTTTATTATACTGCGGCAGCAATCACGCTTTTCAGGACATAAACCGCCCTTGCAGGCGATAGCGGGAACCCGGGAAGAGCAAACGGGCATGAGAGACAATAGATGACGCAGACCAGGTTTTACGGCGGATCAGCAGGCAGGGATCGTGTTCTTTGATATTCAGCAGCACGCACTCTTCGGCACTGGCGCGTACCGCTTCAACAATATGCTCGCCTTCCGTTAAAGGGGCTATCAGCGACAGATACGCGTGCGGCGTAGTCTGGCTGTAATCCTGCACCAGATACGCTGGCACAATTTCGGCATTCACGCAGCGATCTTCAATCTGCACCGGCAGTTCGTTCTCGTAGTGCACCATGACAGAGTGAAAAATGGAGGTGCCTTCTTTGACGTTTAACACCAAAGCCTGCTGCGCGCTTGCCTGGGTTCGTTCCAGCGTGATCACCTCGCAGCGGTGCTGATGCTGACGGGCGTTGATTTCATCCGCGATGCTGCGAATTTCAAATAGCGCAGACTGGCCCTTCGGCTCGGCGACAAACGTCCCTACGCCCTGCAAACGAACCAGTAACCCTTCATCCGTTAACTCACGCAGCGCCCGGTTGATGGTCATGCGGCTGAAACCATACTGCGCCACCAGCTCCGCCTCAGAGGGAATGCGATCGTGAGGTTGCCAGATACCGCTGGCAATCTTTTCGCTGATCTCCTGTTTGACCTTTTCGTAAAAAGGTGCCGGAGCAGAACGGGATGGGAGCATGCGTAAGCCTTCCTTAAGCTGAGAATGTGAGTGGGTACAGTTTACAGGCATTACCCGAACCTGATAAGCGTAACGCCATCAGGTATATCAGTGCCACCAGTGCGCGATTTGCCAACCTAATCGCGCCGCAACGCGCGCCGCTCTGCCATCATCGTCAAAGCGTGGATTAAATTCAACCATATCCACCGCCTGCAGTTTACCGCTACGACACAGGGGTTCAATCAGATTCAGCAGCGTCGCCAACGGTACGCCCAGCGCAGCGGGTGCCGACACGCCGGGCATTTCCCACACCGGCAGCACGTCGAGATCGATAGTCAGATAGATAACATCCAGGTTGGCGACAAACTGCGCTAACTGCGCCTGCGCCGTTGCACAGTACAGATCCTCCACCACGGTCACACCGAGCCGTTGCGCCTCATCCCATAGCGCCTGGGTGTTTGCCGCCCGACTGACACCGATACAGGCATAGTGAAATTCACGCTGCTGTTCATCGCAAAGCTGCGCCAGTTGGCGAAACGGTGTACCGGAAGTAGCCTGATCGGCATGGCGCAAATCGAGGTGCGCATCGAAGTTGACGATCCCCACTTTCGCCTGCGGGAACGCATCCAGCACGCCTGCGCCGTGCGCAAATGCAGTTTCGTGTCCTCCCCCCAGAACAAAGGTACGCATATTCTCCTGCTGACAGCGCTGCACCGCATTGCGTAGCGCCTGCTGCGAGCCCTCAAGGTCGGGGGCCTGGGCCACAATATTTCCCAGATCTACCAGCCGATGATGCCCATCGTGGCTGGCTAAATTCGCCAGCGCCTTGCGCAGCACATCGGGCGCTCCGGCGGCTCCCGTCCGGCCCTGATTACGTTTCACGCCTTCGTCGCAGGCAAACCCAAGCAGCGCTATCTGCTCGCGATACATTTCTGGGCTAAATGTTGGGCTCAGCGTGATAGTCTGAAACAGGCGCAGCGCATTCGGCGATTCGGCGCGGTCATCACGTCCCTGCCACAGCGCAGGTGAAACAGGTTGCCAGTGAGTCATACTATTTGTCCTTTGAATACGCGTTGGTAGAGCGGGTTACGCCCCGGTTCGTACAGGATCTCGACCGGGAGAGTGGCATCCCACACCACAAAATCGGCCACAAACCCGGCCTTCAATTGACCATGAGTGGCATGACGTCCCAGCGCCCGGGCCGCATGTCGGGTGACGCCCGCCCATGCTTCTTCCGGCGTTAAACCAAACTGAACGCAGGCCATATTCATCGCCCAGTGCAGGCTGATAAACGGGCTGGTACCTGGGTTAAAATCTGTCGCCACCGCCATCGGTACCTGATATTGACGCAGCAACGCCACCGGCGGACGCTGTTGCTCTTTAAGGAAATAGAATGCGCCGGGCAGCAGCACGCCGACCGTACCGCTTTGGCTCATCGCCGCTACGCCCGCTTCATCGAGATATTCAATATGATCGGCGGATAACCCGTGGTAGCGGCTTACCAGCTGTGCGCCACCCAGCAATGACAGCTGTTCAACATGGCCTTTAATCGGGATGCCCAACGCCTGCGCGGCCTGAAACACCCGCTCGCTCTGCGCCAACGAAAAACCCACGCTTTCACAAAACAGATCGACGGTCTCGAACAGCCCTTGTTCCCACAGCTGCGGCAAAATGGTCTCGCACACCAGCGTAATATAGCCGTCAGGATCATCCCGGTATTCTGCTGGAGTCGCATGGGCAGCCAACAGCGTGGGGCTTATTTCAATGATATTCTCCGCCGCCAGCGCCGCTGCCACGCGCAATATTTTCTCTTCTGTCTGCAAATCCAGGCCGTAACCGGATTTTATTTCCAGCAACGTAACGCCTTCTTTGATCAGTTGTTCCATACGCTGATGCGCTAGATGTAAGAGTTGCTCATCACTGGCGCTGCGGGTTGCTGATACGGTGGCATTGATACCCCCACCCTGGGCGCTTATCTGCTGGTAGGAGACACCGTTTAGCCGCTGCTCCCATTCGCCTGCGCGGTTTCCACCAAAGACCAGATGCGTATGACAGTCAATCAGGCCAGGTGTAATTAGCCTGCCCTGCATATCAAAGGTATTGTCATGTGTGAGATAGAGCGATGACTCCGGGACGATATCGCGAATCTTCCCCTGGCGGACGATCAGCGCATGACCCTCCACCAGCCCATACGGGGTGTTACGTTCGGGATCCATGGTCGCCAGACGAACATTGCGCCAGATAACATCATCAGGGAAGAATTGCTGCATTCGACTCACCACTTGTCATAGGTTGTATAGACATTTATTTTTGATTATACGGATGTTGTCAACCTGAAGGACCGTAATTGTTATGTATTTGTGATATAAGGACTCTCCGCGCCGGGCATTGCGGCGATAAAAACAACTTTTTACCTTTTAACCTTCCCGTTTCGCTCAACTTAGTATAAAAAAGCAGGCTTCAATGGATAACTTTCAAAGCCCGGAGCAACCTGTGAACATATCATCAGTTTCCCGTCTGGCGCTGGCAATGGCTTTTGGCGTGACGCTGACCGCCTGTAGCTCTACGCCGCCCGATCAAATTCCTTCCGATCAGACCGCGCCAGGTACCTCTTCGCGCCCGATCTTGTCGGCCAATGAAGCGAAAAACTTCGTTGCTGCGCACTATTTTTCCGCGCTGACGCCAAACACCGCGCCGTGGAGCCCTTCTGCTATTTCTCTGCCTGCACAGCCTGACTTCGTGGTTGGCCCGGCTGGGACTCAGGGCGTCACCCATACCAGCATTCAGGCTGCGGTTGATGCAGCAATCATCAAGCGTACTAACAAACGTCAGTACATCGCGATTATGCCGGGCGAGTATCAGGGCACGGTATATATCCCGGCAGCAACGGGAAGTCTGACGCTGTACGGCATGGGCGAAAAACCGCTGGATGTGAAAATTGGCCAGGCTATTGATGGTGACATGAGCACCGCAGACTGGCGTCGTACGGTGAACCCGGGCGGTAAATACATGCCGGGTAAACCGGCGTGGTATATGTTTGATAATTGCCAGAACAAGCGCGGCACAAATATTGGCGTGATGTGTTCTGCCGTCGTCTGGTCGCAAAATAATGGTCTGCAATTGCAGAACCTGACCATCGAAAACAATCTGGGTGACAGCGTTGATGCGGGTAATCACCCGGCCGTTGCGCTACGTACCGATGGCGATAAAGTGCAGATCAATAAGGTCAACATCCTCGGTCGCCAGAATACGTTTTTCGTGACTAACAGCGGCGTACAAAACCGTCTGGAAAACGATCGTCAACCGCGTACTTTGGTAACCAACAGCTACATTGAAGGCGATGTGGATATTGTTTCCGGTCGCGGCGCCGTGGTGTTCGATAACACCGATTTCCGCGTTGTGAACTCCCGTACGCAGCAGGAAGCCTATGTGTTTGCACCAGCGACGCTGTCAAACATCTACTACGGCTTCCTCGCCACAAATAGCCGCTTCACGGCGAGTGGTGATGGCGTGGCGCAGTTGGGCCGCTCGCTGGATGTCGATTCAAACACTAACGGTCAGGTCGTTATCCGCGACAGCGTGATCAACGAAGGCTTTAACATGGCAAAACCATGGGCTGACAGCGTTATCTCGAAGCGTCCTTTTGCCGGTAATACCGGTGCAGAAGATGACAAAGGTGAAATCCAGCGCAACCTGAACGACACCAACTTCAACCGCATGTGGGAATACAACAACCGCGGTATCGGTAGCAAAGTGGTTGCCGAACCGAAGCAGTAATCACAGCCATCAAACCGCTGGCGGGAACACTCCCGCCAGCCCCCTTCACCGCTTTCAACGTCTTTTCTTCACACAGGTAATATTTTCACCAACGCAGGTTTAAATTGATCGCGTGAATCAATCTATTTATAGCCATAATAATTCGAGTTGTATGAAGGCAAGCCCAGGCGCTTACCTAAGTAAGTTACAGTAACGTTTAACTGGACAAATATTGTTTTGCCGCTAAACTCACTTTTTAACCTAAAATAGATAAAAAGCCAAGCCATATTAATTTTAATGTATGAGCATTGTCAATATATATCACTCTCCGGAAAAGGAAAATTACCGTAACTTTTTCTAAAAATAAATCAAAAAACCCGTTACGATATTTCCAATATATAATATATATATTGTGAAATTTTATTAAAAAATAACTCATCAGACCAGTCACCTTTATTCCTAATTATCCCATCACAGCTTTTAGCTTCTGGTGATTTACGAAAAATGCCGCATATAATCTTTTGGCACAGTGAGTGCAGGGTTAATTTTTTACAGCAACTAATATCTAAGGATTTATGGATATGAAAAGCATGATTCATTCATGGAAAAGGAAATCAGCGCAGTATCGTGAGCTGAAAAAGCAGAAAGGCGTAACGCTGCTTGAAATTATCATTGTACTGGGCATTATCGGTATTATCGCCGCAGGTGTGATTATTCTGGCACAGCGTGCGTTTAAAGCGCAGGATATTTCTGGGATTATTGACAATACCAACTCCGTTCGTGTTGCAATGAGTGAAGCGTATAAAGACCAGGCAGAATATCCAGTCCCGACAAATAGTATCACTGGTTTGACGAAAGCAAATATCGCCACTGAAGATAGCGATACCCCAATTTCTACCCTGGTGAAAATGGGTAAAGTTGATGTACCAGAAGCCTTTAACGGAATTTCCAGCGATGCGTTTGAAATTGGTGCGGCAAAAATCGCTAGCACTGGTACAAATAAAGGTTTCTATCTTGTTATTAACGGTCTGGAAGTAGAAGACTGTCGTAACCTTGCATCGCAGATAGGTGCCCAGTGGGATTACGTTGCAAGCAGTACAGCAATCGCAGGCGCAGAAGCTGGTGCTGGTGTCATTGACATGAGTGGAGCCGTTAGTTCGACTGTTCTGAAAACCCTCTCAACGGATAACCTGAATCCGACAAACATTGCGAATGCAGACTTCTGTAACGCTACGTCTGAGGGTGCCAGTGCTTTAATCCTGGGTAGTCGCTAATACGCTTATATTTTATGTAGTACTTGTTCTGCCCCCTGAAGGGGGCAGTTTTGCTAAATGGATTTAATAGATGATAAGTAAGCGCAACGCTAATATTTACGAACGTCAGGCAGGCGTCACCCTTCTTGAAATGATTGTTGTGCTTGCCATTATCGGCATGTGCCTGATGACTTATGCCAATTATAAACTAAAAGAAGCCCAGCAAAGTCACCAACTGATTGTCGCTGATATGATCGCCCGTGATATTTCCGGCGTGATGCGATTTGTGGCACAAGACAAACTGGCTACCACAAATAGCGCACAACAAGCCAACCCACTGTACGGAAAAAATACTCACGTCAATATCGCGAATTATGATAACCGCGTTACTAACAGGACATTACAGGATTCACCCGACACGGATGATAATAATTTTTATTCCGGTTGGTCTGCTGCTGTGTCAACACAAACCGATGTATCGCCCACCCGGGGTTCTCGCTATCTGTTTCTGGGTAGCGAATGTAGAAATGGCAATATTGAGAAAGGGAAACTGCCCTTCAAGCTTACGGAGTCTATGCTGCCGTGTGAACTGCGCCCTGGCGCCGAATCGCTGGAGTTAGTGCTGGAACGCGTGGACTTCGTCAACAACAGTCGCACCAGCGGGTTGGGCATTGAACGTGTCGACTTCTATCTCGTCTACCAGACAGATGCCGAGAACGAAGGTCTCCATTTTGCCGGATTTATTAAGCCGCTGGAAAAAGCGCTGAAAAGTGTCGATCTCGGTTATCTGCAGGCGGTGGTGTTTGAAATCGAGGGTAACGGTAATTTTAACCTGGTAACAACGGCCTCAGGCCAACCGCTGCAGATGGGTGACGTTCCCAATCATATGAGCAGGCTTGATACGAATAAACGTTACGGCATTCGCTTAAGCTTAGACAAAAACAGTGAAGATATTACTGCCGATGGTTCTGTTCCGGCTGCCAAGCTGTGCTGGAACGATGCCAAAGGCGAGGCCGGACCGTGTATTACGGCGATTGATGAAGACCGCCTGCTGATTACCAGCAGCGATGCAACGGGCAAAGATAAAAACGAACCGGCGATGTGCTGGAGCAGAGAGCAAAACAAGAGCACGCTGTGCCTGGCGGCAATGAACAGCAACGGCGTCAATCCGGATGGCAGGCTTAATCCAGACGGCACGCCGTATAATCCGGACGATCGCATTCTGCATCTGCGTACCAGCGCGGATAAAACAGACGGTAGCGAAGTGGATCCTGCTTCGCCGAGCTCGCTCAAAGGCACCACCGGCACGCTGTACGCCAATATCGTGATGGAAAATACCTCGCGCAAGCATCCGGAAAAATGGTATGTGGCTTACAATGGAACTGATGCTGACAGGCTTAAAAACGGTATCCAGGATGATGATGATACCAGTAGCTTACCTAATCAATTTGCAGATGCTTTCCATGGTCAGTATGAGCTGGTGACGCCCACCACCACCTTTTATCAGTCATTCAAAAACGATTACCCGCAGGGTAAAGGTCCGACAGGAGCTGATCCTGTTTATACAGCCGCAAATGATAGTACAAATTACAACAAGCTCTTAAGTGAGCCGGGCGTGATTCGTTTACCGTTGCAAACGTGTCCTAAAGTAACCGGTATCGATAAAGACCGTAAAACCAAGCTGCGTAGCCTCTATCCCCGCCTGTCGGTCGCCATATCATCTGTCGCGGCAGATGAGGATGATGGGGCAAACAAAACCGGTGGCTATTTCGACTATACCCAGCAGGGGGCAACCCGGACGAATAGCTACAAGAGTCAGAACGATCCGAAACCTGTGGGCGCGGTAGCCGCTGTGGCGATCCAGGCCAACATCGTGGTGAACAAAGATATTGTCTCTGCCAACGTCCCGGATAAAGTGAACGTAAACGGAATCTTTGAAGACTGGATCGCGGAGAAATGGTTTAAAGGCACAGGTAATAATCTGGACGAGCCCTTCTGGTTAATCAGCGCCGCGTCGGCAACAATTACCCCAGGTGGCAAAAAAGATGTGAATAAAATAAACCCACAGTCTCTCTCGGTGGTAATTAACCAGTGGTGCAGCACAATCCCGCAGGGGGGAATGATTTCATCCGAAGGTTACGCCTGGACTGAGGCGGAGCCGAATAAGTATGTGCTCCATTCTCTTGTTGCGGAAGATAACGATCTTAAATTTTATAAAGAAAACGGTGATGAACTTAAGATTCCGGACCATGAAAGAAACACCTATTAATCATTGGAAGAGTAAGATGAAAAAAACATGGATAATTGGGGCTGCCGTGTCCGCATTATTAGGCAGCCAGGGAAGTTTTGCCGCCAGCGCGCCAGCCGGGCAAAAAATTGACGCAGGGATGTTAACCACCACGCCAGTGAAAGAAAGTACAACCACGCCGCGAAATCCCTTTTCCGGAGATGATACGGTGAAAAGCGTCGCGCCTGTCAGTGCGCCAGTGGTGGAAATAAAAATTGATTTACTGGAAGAGGAGTTATTAAGCCAGCAACTCTCAAAATGGGCGCAGCAAAATGGCTATAAGTTGCTCTGGAACAGCTCAACTGATTTTGTTATTTACAAGGCAATTCATTTGCAGGGTAAATCAACACAGGATGTGCTGGTTAAGCTTGGACAAGTATTTACGTCAGAAAACTACGGGCTGGTGATAAAAGACTACCAGGCGAATAACGTACTTATCATTGATGAGCAGTAATTAAGCAAGGGAATAATGCTATGAAAATTAAAGTTTCGCTTCTGGCGTTGACGCTGGCTCTTCAGGGTTGTACGTCTATTGATACCAAGTACGATAAAAGTATTGTCCCGCAGGAAACCGGCAACCCGACCACTGCGGATGAAATGAAAACGACCGGTTATATGAAATATAACGAGCCTTATCTGGGCAAAAAGGTTGAATATAACTCCCGTAAACAGGCGCTGCTGCGTAAGCAAGTGAGTATTCAGTCTTACGAGCCTACCGATCTGGCGACAATTCTTGAGGCGGTGACCGCGCAAACCGGTATTAGCTACCGTATTAATACTTCCGTTCCCGGTGGAAAATCGGATGCGGGGGAACCGGAGTTCCGTAGCGTTAAATTCAACGGAACGTTTGAGGAATTTACCCGCTATATTTCCGCGCTGTATGACGTGAATCCGCTGCTGGATAACAACGGCGTACTGGTCGTCTCTTATTTCCAGAACTATGTGCTAAAGCTCGATTTTTACGGCGAAGACAACAAGTTTGAGACCAGTCTCGATCTGTCCGGTAATGAAGCCACTTCCGGCGGCGGTCTGAAAGGCAAAGCCGAAACCAAGTTTGAATCCAGCTTCTGGGACGACGTTGAGGATATGGCGGATAAATTCGTCTCCAGCGGCGTTTACAGTATTTTCAAAGACGCCTCGATTCTGACGATCACCGCGCGTCCTTCGGAATATCACGCGCTGAATGAGTCACTGAAAAAATTTCAGGCGGATAACACCCGTCAGTTTGTCGTGACTTACAAAATATTCACCCTTGATAAGCGCAAAACGAAAGAGCTGGGCGGTGGGGTCAATATGACCTTCAACGACGGGACCTCCTCTTTTGGTATCGACAGCTCAGAAATGCTGATGAAGCTCTCCGGCGGCTTAACCGCAGGCTGGACCAATCAGCATATGAATATCAGCTCTCAGTTGGATGCCCTGTACGAACTCACCGGCAGTAAGGTGATCCAGAGCGGTTCGTTTATTACCCGTAATAACATCCCTATTCCGCTCAACATGACCACGTCGCAATATTATGTCTCCAGCCGTACCAGGGAACAAGATTCCAATACAGGAGACGTCAGTACGGAGGTGGAAACCACGGAACTGGTCACCGGCACCAGCTTTATTCTTACCCCGCGTATCTTAACCGACGGGCGAATTGAAGTGGCCAGCGGCTTTACCAAGCGCTACCTCAACTCAATCGATACCTTTGATGAAGTTCAGTTGCCGTCGGTAAGCACGACGGAAATGTTTAACATTTCCACAATTACGCCGGGTAGCCTGCTGCTGGTCAGCAAATACGAAGCGAAAGAGGATTCTGACGGTCAGGGATGGTCGGTGCTGGCAGGCTCAGTTACCAACAACGAACATGTCGAAACCGTGGTGATGGTAGTCGGTATTGATAATTACCGTGCCCCAACGCAGACCCGATGAGGGCATCATGCTTAAGCACTTATCAGAAAATCGGGTATTAATTGATCTGGTCTGGAGCTACGAGCCCACCTCTCACGAACCTTATTATCTTGACTGGCTGGCACATATACGGCGACCCCATCGCCAGTTAACGATCTTGTCGGATGAAGGGGAAATGGTTACGGGTTTCTGTACTAAACACTCCACCTTATATGAGCCTTTCGCTCTGTGGATGAAAGCCCTGTACGGTAACGGTATTTATTACTATGAGCAGGCGGAAAGCTACTATTTCCTGATTATCTCGCACGGTGTTCCCGTTTCGGGCAGCGACCGTCTGGTCTCCAGACGCTTCTGGATGAAGCTGAAAGAGCAACTGAAAGAATCGCCACAGTATGCGGATCTACCGTTAATTCAGTTAACGGAACAGCACATTGAGGCGGTGATTGAAGGCTGTACTGAACATCAGCGGCGGCAGAAAAAGCGGCGACAGATGATGATCGGCGCTCTGATAGCAGGCGGCATCGTATTTTTACTGGTGTTTATGACACTACTGAAATTATTTATAAAAGAATGAGAACGTGGCGGTCTCTGAAAATCTCTATTTCTGGAAGCGTCGTAATATAGGGGGCGGTTCTACCGGGCGAGGAGGTAATATTATCGTCTGGGTTGTTACGCTACTGATTTTATTAGCTGGCGGCGGCGGGGCGGGCTATTACTATTTTATCTGGAAACCGGAGCAGGAACGATTGGCCAGAGTCCAGGCTGAACAGGCTGCCCGCCAGCAAAAAATCAAAGCTATCGAAGATTTTTATCGCAACTCGCTCACGGGCGGCAGCATTTCTGATGCCAGCCTGCTGCTGGAGCAGCTCTTGCTGGCGAATAAAAAACTGTCGCAGGTGGGCTTTGCGCCAAAAAGTATTGAATGTACCAGTACGGGCTGTTCACTCAGCTATGCGCTGAATCCAGGGCGGATATTTAGCGTGGCCGATATTAATCTCTGGGGCAAAACCTGGTCGCCCAGTTTTTCAAAAAACACGCTGGACTATACGGGCATTGAGTCCGGGATGAATAAACACCCATGGCTCATCGCGTGGCAGAGTAAAAACACGGTCAATCTGCCGGTCTGTACCGATGTATTAAGTTATATCAGCACCTGGAACTCATTAGGCGGACGAAATACCGAACTGGTATTAACGGGGATGCCCTCCTCTGCCGTCGGGCAAAATGAAAGCGCGCTGAAAAGTGCGGTAACGTCATTCGGCATGCTGTTCGCCGGTTGGACGATCACCTCACCGACCAAAATGGATTTCTCAGGCGTGTCGTTGGTGTTGAATAAACAACCCTTTGCCGACGCGTTTATTATCAAATCAATCGTATTCAATGAAAACTCAACGCTCGTTACCGGAGGACTGGCATGCAAAAAGGGAAATTAATCATTGCGGGAATAGTGTTGACGCTTTCACCTGCTCTTTACGCCGCAGATACGGCAGAAATCATCCCCGCGCAGCAGGTTGTGCAAGCGGAAGGCACGCCGCCGTTAAGCGACGTATCGCCGATGCAGGATCACGTTGTTGAGATGATAGAAAAAGATTTCAACTTCGAGAGCCAGTACCGCGAGCTGGCGAATCAGCTTGCGCTGGAAAAAGTCCGCAGCGAGCTGCGTAAGCTGCGCGGTGAGAAAAAGGCGGATAGCGTAGCGGTTATGCCGATGAGCACCGCCAGCACAATGGATGATATTAGCGCTTCCCCAGGAGCAACGTCAGAATCTGCGCCAGGGCTGCGGCCGCTGCTGATTTCCGAAATCGCGGGCCAAAAACGCGTGGCGATTGCCGGCGCCGACGGCGGCGTGAAGATGGTGCCGCTGAATCAGCGTTTTAGCTACGGCGGTTATGACTATATTGCGCGTCATAACAAGGCGAATGACGTGACGGTCGAGGTTGTGGGTAAGTGATCGATTATATCCAGTTTAACGAGGAGAACATTCATTCTCAGGAGTGGCAATTCCAGGAGTATGACGGCGATATTCTGGTTGCTGAGCATGCGGATGAAGCCTGGTTACTGGTATCCACGCCTTTGATTGATAATCTGGCGCCAATGCAGGCGGTGTGCCACCGCCTGCAGGTTTCCCATAATATTCAGGTTAAGGGAATAGCGCAGGTTACTGAGAAAAATTATTACCTGATCGTTGAACAACTGCTGTCGGCGGGAAGTAAGCTGCTTGAGCAGGAAAGCAGTAACACACAGCTTGCGCTGGAAGAGATGCTGAAAAAGGCCGTGGGGTTAAAGGCCAGCGACCTGCATATCACCCGTAATGATATGGTGGCGAATATTGAGCTGCGCATTAACGGCGTGCTTTGTCCGTTTATACAGATGAAGGCGTCACGCTGCGATGAGCTGGTGTTCGTGCTCTACAACGTTGAGGCAAGCACCCGCGACACCACCTGGAACCGCAATATTGCGCAAAACGCCAATATCCTCTATTCGCTGGCGGGGAAAAGCTACCGCTTCCGCTATGCGCACTATCCGATATTTGGCGAGACCAGCGATTGCTATCACGCGGTATTGCGTATTATTCCATCGGGTCTGGACAGAGCCAGCGTCGCGAGCCTGGATAAGCTTGGCGTTTCCGATGAGGAAATTAGCGACCTCAAAAGGATCCTGAGTAACCCCTACGGCGCATATATTATTGCCGGAACAACCGGTTCGGGAAAATCCACCACCCTGAAAAATCTGATGGAGTGGATGCAGATCAACCGCTACGACAATCGCGGCTGTTTTCTGACCGTAGAGGATCCGGTCGAATATCAGATCTATGGCGCAACGCAAAGTTCGGTATTAAGCGGCGAGTCAGGAGGATTCCATTCGGCGATCAAATCCTCGCTGCGTCGCGACCCGGACGTACTGATGGTGGGGGAAATTCGCGACAATATCTCTTCTAACGCGCTGGCCGGGGCGGTGGAAAGTGGTCACTACTGCTTTACCACCGTGCACGCAGGCAACATCGTTTCGTTATTGCAACGCTTATCCGCGCTCGGTATTACCAGCGATAAGCTTTCAACGCCGGGCTTTATTGCGGGCTTACAGTGCCAGAAGCTAATACCGGTACTGTGCCCGCAGTGTAAAACGTCGTTACAGACCACCGCCATTAAGGGACGCGAGTTCCAGCTTTATGAAAAAAACGCTGAAGGCTGTCCGGCCTGCAAACACACGGGTATTGGCGGACGCCAGTTGGTGATGGAGTATTTGCTGCCAGTGTATGACGAGCTGGAGGCCATTGCTGAACAGAAGTGGCTTAAAGTTTATACCGTCTGGCGCGCGAAGCGATTAAAACAGACCGGCCTGAGCGAAGGATTCGAAATTAAAGAAAAAACGATGGCGGCGGTACTTCAGGGACGCGTGTGCGCGACCTGGTTTCAAATGGAATTTGGGCAAGTCGTTCAGGAAGAGCTGGAGGTAATAGTTGAAAAAATTCGGTAAGAAACAGCGTATTTATCTTTATCAGTTTTGCGCAGACATGATTAACGCTGAGCTTCCGCTGTATGATGCGCTGCAAAAATTACGCGCGGAAGGGGAAAAACTGCTCGGCAAAGGATTTGCTAAACGTCTGGAAGAGCTAACTGCGAAAATGGCGAAAACCACCTCTATTGCGATGGTTTTCGAGGGGCTGGTCCCTGAATCTGAACTGAGCGTGATTAACGCGGCGGAACGCAGCGGCAGCCTGGCTGACGGTTTTATCACCCTGGTAAACGTGATTAATTATAACGATGAACTGCGCAAGAAAATCGTCGGCGCCATCACCTTCCCGCTCATTATGCTGGTCCTGTCGCTGGTGGTAATAGGCGGTTATGCCTATAAGGTGTTCCCGGCTTTTGAAGGCGTTGTACCGGTTGAAAAATGGCCTGGCGTCACCAGCGCGCTCTATATTTTTGGGATGGCGCTGTGTAAAGGGCTGTGGATATATATCCTCATTGGTTTTATTGCGCTGGTTACCGTGATCAAAATAGCAATGGGCAAAATGACCGGGAATATTCGTAATCAGTTTTTTGACCGAATTATGCCGTTCTCAACGTATAAGCAGTTGACTGCCTCTATTTTTCTCAACAACCTGGCGCTGATGTTAAAAAACGGCATTCCGCTCAATGATGCACTCAGTATTATTAACCTGAACTCCAGCCGCTGGCTGCGCTGGCACCTGGCCGGGATGCAGAAGAAAATGGCGGCGGGCGTCAGCTATGGGGAGGCGCTCAATTCGGGTTTACTGAACACGGAAACGCTGCTCAATATCAGTCTTTACGCCGCGCTACCTTCGTTTAATGAGGTGCTGCTGGCGGTATCGAATAAATCACGTGAACACATTCGGGAATATATCACTAAACTTTCCGGGTTATTAAAAGCGCTCTCCACGCTGATATTAGGCGGTTGCGTAATATGGGTTTTTGCCGCGTTGTTTTCGCTCAGCGACAAGCTGGCGGCGATGGGCGCCAGCGGTTCTTTTTAGGAAAATTAAATCATGGATCTATTAATGCCATGGATGGTGGCTATTTTTATTCCACTTGGATTGCTGTTTGGCAGCTTAGCCAACGTGATTATTTATCGTCTGCCGCTGATGCTTGGCGTGATAGATGAGGATGATTCAGAAGGGGCGGCGGTTAATTTGTGGTGGCCGCCGTCGCACTGCCCTGCCTGTAAATCGGATATTAAGCCCTGGGATAATATTCCGGTTCTCAGTTGGCTGTTACTGAAGGGCAAATGCCGCCAGTGCGGCATTGCGATCCCGGTTATTTATCCGATTTCTGAACTGGCGATGGGGTTGGTATGGGGGGCGCTGGCCTGGTTTTACCTGCCGCAATGGTCTCCTCAGCTCGCGCTGGCGTATGCGCTGTTGTTTATGGTGCTCTACAGCGCGGCGATTATCGATTTTAAACATCTGATTCTGCCAGACGCGCTGGTCTTCACCGTGCTCTGGGGCGGGCTACTGCTTGCCGCATCGGGCTACTCCATGGTGCGGGTGAAGGACGCAGTTTACGGCGTCGCCGCCGCCTGGCTGCTGCTGTGGGCCGTGATGAAGCTGTGGGAGACGTTGTGCAAACGCGACGGTCTGGGCTACGGCGACGTCAAGCTCTACGCCGCCTGCGGGGCATGGCTTGGCTGGCAGCGCCTGCCGGAATTACTCTGCTTTTCGGCGCTGGCCGGGCTGCTGTTTTACGTCTGCGTGCGGTTCTTTTATACGCAAGAGGATGACAAACATCGCTTTTATATTCCGTTCGGTCCGGCTATCGCGCTGGTCGCGTTTTTACTGCTGCTCTGACGGGGGTCGATCGTGTCGTGTCTGATATGGAGCGTATGGCTAACAATAGCGCCGCTGGCGACGACCAGCTGCGAGCAGGCCTGGCAGCAGGCTTTCGTTCCGTCATTACAGGTGGCGCAAGTGTGGTCAGAAGAGAACCTGCAGATATCGTCCAGCGCTGCGGCGGTGGTTGATGATAACGCGCCGGTACGCTTTATCTGGCCCGTGGCGAAGCGCCAGATCAGCTCAGGATTTGGACAACGCCTGCACCCTGTGCTGGGGCGCATGATGCAGCATAAAGGGATGGATATTCCTGTGCCATTCGGCAGCAGCGTGCATGCAATCGCCGACGGCGAAGTAGTGGAGAGCGGCTACGATCGCGGCGCCGGGTACTTTATCACTCTCCGTCATGCGGACGGCTGGCTGAGCCGCTATTTTCATCTCGCCTCTGCGCGGGTGCGTAAGGGCGAAAAGCTGACGGCGGGCGAAGAGATCGCCGCATCCGGCAGCAGCGGTTTTAGCACAGGTCCGCACCTGCATCTGGAAATAGCCTGGCGAGGCGTGGCGCTCGACCCACAGCCCTTGCTGAACAACACCCCGCTGCTGGCGCGCGCCGGGCGTACGTCCACAGAAGAAAAATCCGACGCTCAGCCTCGGGTGGTGCTGGTTTCTCAGGGACCGGGCGGAACACGGATTACCGTCCGGTTTAACAACAAAACGCGCACCGTGGCACCAGGTAGTATGGTGTTTGGCAACTATCAGGTCGTGCTGTTGCGCAGTGGTAAATATCAGATTATTTCCGCTGTATAACAAGGAGCTACACAATGGAAAAAAAGAAAAGGATCGCTTTATCGGCGGGGTTGCTGGCGGCAGCGCTGCTTTTTAACCCTGGTGTGTTGGCAAGTGACGACACTCAGGAGCCAGAGAACAGCAAAGGGCATTTTGGCTTTCTGCCTCCGCAGCCACCGCTGAAACTGCCGGGATCACATTATTTTCTCGTTAAGGTTTCGAGTGATTTTAACAGTCTGGGTATGCCATCGCCTGGACGCTATCAGACCACAGGCGTGAATGTTTACTGGAAAACCAAGGGAATCGATCAGGAGCGGGGGCGTCCGCGATTTTCTTTTATTGGACCAAATCTGCCAAATTGTCCATTTTCGTCCAGTGCGCCCTGTAGCGTTACTTTGGCTAATGCTGATGGCGATAATGAGGACACCGTTGATGGTAAAAAACTGTATCAAATAGGATCAACGGAGCATCTGGAAGGGTTAGTCTGGGTTTATTCTAACACCGGTGCGACTAATGGAAACGATTGGTTTGGTTCCCCCTCACAGAACGAGGACTTTCATTGCTACGACCCAGCGCTATATCGTACTGATTATAGCAGGAGAACGCGATTTTTTCGGGGGTTTTATTGGGGATTTAAAGATTGCGGAAATAACATAGAAAACAAAGCAGACATCGTGTTCGATTCTAATGGTCAGTTTGTTCGCACGACTGAGCCTGATAATGATGTCCAGCTTTCTGCTATGTTCAATACGCAAGATCCAGAACTCTGCGAAGATGCGGGTTCCTTATACTGTGGTGGTTATCAACGCCCCGGTACTGCGGGAGGTAAACCCAGCGGCTATATCTATATCCCCAGTAATAATCTGGAGTATATGATTATTGAGGTAATGGGGTTTGAAGCTAGACTGGGTAATCCAGGTGCTCAGTATACTTTCCCCATTATAGCGATGAAATATACCAGCGTGAGTCCAGAAAACTATGAGATGGAATTTCTCTCAACGCATGACTCGGACAATTCGAATCCGCCCCCCATCCTGAAATCGTTTTATCAGAAAGGTTTTACCTCTTTCAGAAACATGAATCCAGAGGCATCCAACCTCCACTTGAATGAACCGGAACGTAACGACAGCGACGGATACGGTCGCATTTTGGATTTCAGAAATATTGACTATCTGGAGGTGGACATTAAATCTGTCGCCCATATGGAGATACATGGTGCCCCCCCCATGGCAAGGGATAATTACACGGGTTCGGGTAGGGGCGGAGTCGGGGTTAGTCTTCGCAAATATGACTGGAAATGTTCAGAAGGCCCTGAAGTAGTCCCTGACGGAGCAGAGCTTAATGGGGCAACAGAAGAGGAATACCTTAAGGCTAATTGTGCCTACAAGATGCGCTATTAATTGCTGACCGGCGGCGTCTGCGCCGTATGAGTTAATTTTTTCCCCGCGAGGTTCACACGGATGTGAACCTCGCTTTTTATCTTTGAACAGGCTTTTCCTGTTCTGACTGGTGGCGTTAGTACGCGTTCACCACGACCCACATCGGGCCCTGCCCTACCGCATAACGCCCCTTCTCTGCCAGCAGCCCCTGCTCGCCAGCAATCTCATACACCGCGATATGGTGCGATTTTTGCCCGGCTGCAATCAGGTATTTACCGCTGTGATCGATATTAAAACCGCGCGGCTGAACTTCAGTAGGCTGGAAACCCTCTTTGGTCAGCACGCTGCCATCTTCAGACACGCTAAAGATCGTAATCAGGCTGGCGGTGCGGTCACAGGCGTACAGATGACGACCATCCGGTGTAATGTGAATATCCGCTGCCCAACGGGTATCAGTGAAATCAGCAGGCATCATATCCAGCGTCTGCACACATTCAATCTTGCCGTACGGATCTTTCAGCGCCCAGACGTCAACGGAGCTGTTCAGCTCATTCACACAGTAGGCAAATTGCTTATTCGGATGGAACGTCATATGACGCGGGCCCGCGCCTTCAACGGTGGTCACTTCCGCCGGTTCCTGCGCCACCAGATGTCCATCATCGCTTACCTCAAAGAGACAGATACGATCCTGTTTCAACGCCGGAACCCACAGGATACGGTTATCCGGTGAGATGTTGGCCGAGTGGCAGCCGTCCAGACCTTCAACCACGTCAACCTGTTCCACCGGCAGGCCATCTTCCAGACGCGTGACGCTCACGCTCCCGGCGTTATAAGAGCCGACAAACACGAAACGTCCCTGATGATCGGTAGAAATATGCGTCGGGCTACCCGGCAGCGCAGACTCCGCCGCGAAGGTCAGCGCACCGTCATCAGGCGCAATGCGGTAAGCCAACACGCGAAACTCCGGGCGCACGCCAACATAGAGGTAGCGCTTATCCGGGCTGACGACCATCGGCTGTACCTGACCCGGCACATCAACCACCTGCGTCAGCGTCAAAGAACCATCATGATTCAGGCTCCAGACGTGGATTTGCTGACTTTCAGGGCTGGCGGTATAAACGGTTTGCTTCATGAATACTCCTTTGCTTTTTGGCAGGTGGCTGCAATTGCCTGACACACGCCTAAGGTAGACGCTTTTAACGGTGAATGCTTAATTAAGGCGCAGAATTTTGTCCGGCTCCCGTCTCGGTGTACCATTCCAGCAGACAAAATTCTCAACCTTAATCTGGAAATAACTATGACCGCACGCGTGATTGCCCTGGATTTAGACGGTACCCTGTTGACCCCGAAAAAAACCTTGCTGCCATCCTCTCTTGAAGCGCTCGCGCGCGCCAGAGAAGCAGGATACCAACTTATCATTGTCACAGGTCGCCATCACGTTGCTATTCATCCTTTTTATCAGGCACTGGCGCTGGATACACCTGCAATTTGCTGCAACGGCACCTACTTGTATGATTATCAGGCAAAAACGGTACTGGAATCCGATCCCCTTCCGGTAAACCAGGCATTACAGCTGATCGAAATGCTGGATGAACATCAGATCCACGGGCTGATGTATGTGGATGAGGCCATGCTGTATGAGCGCCCAACCGGGCATGTGGTGCGTACCGCTAACTGGGCGCAAACCCTGCCGCCGGAACAGCGCCCGACCTTCACCCAGGTACCTTCGCTAGTGCAGGCCGCACATGACGTTAACGCCGTCTGGAAATTTGCCCTCACCGACGAAGATATTCCGAAACTGCAGCAGTTTGGTAAGCATGTTGAACAGCAGTTGGGGCTGGAGTGTGAATGGTCCTGGCACGATCAGGTCGACATTGCCCGTAAAGGCAACAGCAAAGGGCGACGCCTTACCCAGTGGATTGAAGCACAGGGCGGGTCAATGGAAAACGTCATTGCCTTTGGTGACAACTTTAACGATATCAGCATGCTGGAAGCCGCAGGTACCGGCGTGGCGATGGGTAATGCGGACGACGCGGTCAAAGCCCGCGCCAACATCGTAATTGGTGACAACACCACCGATAGCATCGCGAAATTTATCTACTCCCACCTGCTGTAATCACGCGGTAATCGATACGCTCTTAATTTGCGCGTACAGCCACAGGCCAGGTTTGATACCCAGTTCATCCCTGGCCCACGGGCTGATCCTCGCCCACAGCGTTTTACCGCCCACTTCAAGCTGAACCTCCACCTGACCATTATCGTCATAGCACTGCGCGACTTTCGCCCGCAGCACGTTACGAATACTGGTCTGCTGCGGCGGTTGAAGCACCAGCGAAACATCAGATGCCTGAATACGAATACGCAGCGCAGTTTGCAGCGGTTGATCCAGCTTATTGACCCATAGATGCTGATCGCCAAGCGCCAGTGCAGTCATTGCGTAATGTGGATGATGTTCCAGCACGCTGACTTTCAGAATGCTGCTTTGCTGTTCCTTTGGTAGCCACGGGTGCATCACGCTGCTGCCCCAGACATCTTCCAGCGAACCGAACGCTTTGACCTGCCCGTTTTCCAGCACCATCACTTTGTCTGCCAGGTGCAAGATTTCATCGAGCGAGTGGCTGACGTAGAGCATCGGAATATTAATTTCACGCGCCAGGCGTTGCAGGTAAGGCAACAGTTCGCGCTTACGCGGGATATCCAGCGAGGCTAACGGCTCATCAAGCAACAACAGTTCCGGCGCGGTAAGCAGCGCCCGACCGATGGCTACGCGCTGTTTTTCACCGCCAGAAAGCCCGCCGGGCAGACGGTCAAGCAGCGATTCAATGCCCAACAGGGCCACCAGCTTATCAAACTGTCCGGCCATACTTTTCGCCATACCGTAACGCAGGTTGCCGCGCACTTTATAATGCGGAAACAGGCGCGCATCCTGGAAAACATAGCCCACCCGGCGTTTTTCGGGCGTTAAACAGATACCGTTCTCGACGTCGTTCAAAACCCGTCCGTTAAGCACGATGCGCCCGGACTGCGGCTGCGTCAGGCCGCTGATGGCGTTAATCAGCGAGGTTTTACCCGCGCCGGAAACGCCAAAAATAGCGGTGATCCCACTGGCTGGCAGCGTTTCGTTGAGCGTCAGGCAATGCGTCCCCAGCGTCTGGGAGAAATTAAGTTCCAGCATGATTACCGCCCCGTCCGTTCACGGCTAATACGCGCCAGCCATTCAGAAATCAGCAGTGAAATCAGCGCTAACACAATAGAAATGATACATAACCTTGCCGCCGCGCTTTCGCCGCCAGGGGTCTGGATCAGGGTATACATCGCCGACGGGATAGTGCGGGTTTCGCCAGGAATATTGGAGACAAAGGTAATCGTTGCGCCAAATTCCCCGAGGGAACGCGCGAACGCCAGCACCGTACCGACAATAATGCCAGGTAGCATCAGCGGTAAAGTAATCGTCACAAATACGCGCCAGCGTCCAGCACCCAGCGTGCGGGCCGCCTGCTCCAGCTTGACATCGACACCTTCCAGCGCCAGACGAATAGCCCGTACCATAAGCGGGAAAGACATCACCGCCGCAGCCAGTACCGCACCGCGCCAGCTAAAGGCAAAGGTAATGCCAAACCAGTCATACAGCCATTCGCCAATGAATCCGCGGCGTCCCATGGCAACCAACAGCAAATAGCCCACCACGACCGGCGGCAGTACCAGCGGCAAATGCAGCACGCTGTCGAGCAGCGCTTTGCCCGGGAACTTGCATCGCACAAGCAGCCAGGCAAAGAAGATCCCAAACGGCAGACTAAACAACACAGCCAGGGAAGAAACTTTCAGGCTCAGTATAACGGCCTGCCATTCAGGATCGGTCAGTATCATTACTTGGTCGTAAATCCATAACGTTTAAAGATTTCAGCAGCCTGCGGTCCTTTCAGGTAATCATAGAACGCGCTGACCGTTGCGTTTTTGTGCCCATCAACAATTGCGATAGGGTATTCCACTTTTTTGTGTGAATCTTCCGGGAAAGTCGCAACAACTTTTACGCCCTTGCTGGCGACAGCATCGGAACCATAGACGATCCCCAGCGGCGCTTCGTTACGCTCTACCAGCGCCAGCGCACCGCGCACATCTTCGGCAGGTGCCAGTTTCGGGGCCAGGGTATCCCATGCCCCCAGTTTTTGCAGCGCTTCTTTAGCATAAATGCCCGCCGGAACATGTTCCGGATCGCCAACGGCCAGACGCCCACCATTTAACAAACGGGTCCAGTTGGTTTTGCTGTCGATGGTGAAGTCTTTCTGCGCACTGTCTTTCGGTGCGACAACCACCAGGCTGTTACCCAACAGCGTTTCACGCGTTGCGGTATCAATCGACTTTTTGTCTACTGCGTAATCCATCCATTTCTGATCGGCAGAGATAAACAGATCGGCCGGAGCGCCTGCTTCAATCTGTCGCGCCAGCGTGGAAGAAGACGCAAAAGAAGAGACAACGTCAACGTTCTTCTCTTTTTTGTATTGCGTCGCAATATCCTGCATCGCGTTAGTCAGTGAAGCCGCTGCGAAAACAGTAATTTTTCCTTCATCCGCCAGCGCATGCCCGGCAACAGTAAGAGAAAGTGTTGCCCCGGCAAACAAGCGTAACCATGTACGTGCCATCTGTAACTCCTTTGAGTTTCGTTATGTAGTCGCAAATATAACGAGTAAACCAGGATTTTCCCAGTGGTTATTGATACCAATTTGAGGTTACACGAAGAAAATATCGGCAGGGAAAGCAGGATCTTGAGAAACGGTAGACAGAGAAAAAGGGTTGGAAGGCGTAAAAAATATAAACGCCCGACTGAGCGGGCGTTTGGTGAATCAATGATTCTGTCTGGACTGGTCTTTTTGACCGATACCGGAGAAAATGTTGAACACTTCACCCAGTCCGTAAATCAGACCCAGAATGATGGCCATTACCACAGGTACCATGATTACGGCGAATACCAGACTTTTCAATAACTCTAACATGGTCAACTCCAGATGTAGTCCTTAGCTGTATTCTAACCACATAACGCAGAAAAGCACTCCCCTTTTGTGCGGTCGACTTTGCTCAGGCACGGTTTTCCGTCACAATACCCTCTTTTGCCAGGAGCTTGTGATGCAGGCCGAAATCCTTCTTACGCTGAAACTTCAGCAAAAACTGTTTGCCGATCCCCGTCGCATTTCTCTGCTTAAGCATATTGCGCTTTCCGGCTCCATCAGTCAGGGCGCGAAGGATGCAGGTATTAGCTACAAAAGCGCCTGGGATGCGATTAACGAAATGAACCAACTCAGCGAACAGACGCTGGTTGAGCGCGCCACCGGCGGCAAAGGCGGTGGCGGCGCGGTATTAACGCGCTACGGCCAACGCTTAATCCAGTTGTATGATTTGCTGGCGCAGATCCAACAAAAAGCCTTTGATGTTTTGAGCGATGACGATGCGCTACCGCTCAATAGCCTGCTGGCGGCTATCTCTCGATTTTCACTGCAAACCAGCGCCCGCAACCAATGGTTTGGCACAATCACTGCCCGCGACCACGATCAGGTCCAGCAGCATGTCGACGTCCTGCTGGCCGATGGCGAAACGCGCCTGAAAGTGGCGATCACTGCGCAAAGCGGCGAGCGTCTGGGTCTTGAGGAAGGCAAAGAAGTACTGATTCTGCTGAAAGCGCCGTGGGTAGGAATCACTCAGGACGACGCCATCGCTCAGGCCGCCGATAACCAGTTGCAAGGCACGATTAGCCATATTGAACGCGGTGCGGAACAGTGTGAAGTGCTGATGACGTTGCCAGACGGCCAGACGCTGTGCGCCACCGTTCCGGCCCAGGACGCCGCAACGCTGCAAGAAGGCGCTAACGTCACCGCCTGGTTTAATGCAGACAGAGTGATTATCGCCACGCTGTGCTGAGTAGATTGACATCAGCCTGAAGAACACGTATCCCTGTTATTAATCGCTGCAAATAATGGGATACAAAATGTCATCGTTGCAAATTTCGCAAGGCACGTTTCGTCTTAGCGACACAAAAACGCTCCAGTTAAATGCGTTGACGTTAAACGCGGGTGATAGCTGGGCGTTTGTTGGCGCTAACGGGAGCGGGAAATCCGCGCTGGCCCGCGCACTGGCGGGAGAGCTGCAGCTTCTGAAAGGCGAGCGCCACTGTCAGTTCACGCGTATTACCCGACTCTCCTTTGAGCAGCTACAAAAGCTAGTCAGCGACGAGTGGCAGCGAAACAACACCGATCTTCTTAGTCCCGGTGAAGACGACACCGGGCGCACCACCGCCGAAATCATCCAGGATGAGGTCAACGATCCCGCCCGCTGCGCTGCGTTGGCGCAGCAGTTTGGCATTTCTTCCCTGCTCAACAGGCGTTTCAAATACCTTTCCACCGGTGAAACACGCAAAACCCTGCTCTGTCAGGCGTTAATGTCCGCGCCGGATTTACTGATCCTTGATGAGCCCTTTGACGGGCTGGACGTGGCGTCACGCCGTCAGTTAGCAGAACTGCTCGCGGAGTTGCATCAGGCCGGCTTTACGCTGGTGCTGGTACTTAACCGCTTTGATGAAATTCCCGAGTTCGTGCAGTTTGCTGGCGTACTTGCCGATTGCACACTGACAGAAACCGGCGCAAAAACCGACCTTCTGCAACAGGCATTAATCGCTCAGCTTGCCCATAGCGAGCGGCTGGAAGGAATTCAGTTACCTGAACCGGACGAGCCTTCGGTGCGCCGTACGTTGTCAGATAACGAGCCGCGAATTGTGCTTAACGATGGCACGGTCTCGTATAACGATCGCCCTATCCTTCACCATTTGAGCTGGCAGGTAAATCCGGGGGAACACTGGCAAATCGTCGGCCCCAACGGAGCGGGAAAATCAACTCTGCTCAGTTTAATCACCGGCGATCACCCCCAGGGCTACAGCAACGACCTGACCCTGTTTGGCCGTCGCCGTGGCAGCGGTGAAACTATCTGGGATATCAAAAAACACATCGGCTACGTCAGCAGCAGTCTGCATCTGGATTATCGGGTGAGTACCACAGTTCGCAACGTTATTCTCTCTGGTTATTTTGATTCAATCGGCATCTATCAGGCCGTTTCCGACAGGCAGCACAAGCTGGTGCAACAGTGGCTGGATATCCTTGGCTTCGATAAACGTACCGCGGATGCGCCATTTCATAGTCTTTCCTGGGGACAGCAGCGGCTGGCACTGATTGTTCGCGCGCTGGTTAAACACCCGACGTTGTTGATCCTTGACGAGCCTTTGCAAGGGTTAGATCCGCTCAATCGCCAACTGATTCGCCGTTTTGTGGATGTGCTAATCGGTGAAGGTGAAACTCAACTGCTGTTCGTCTCTCACCACGCCGAAGATGCCCCAGCCTGCATTACCCATCGACTGGAGTTTGTGCCCGAGAACGACATCTACGCCTATCGACTAACATCTCTGCGTTAGTTTTCATTGCAGGGCGTTTATCACGCCCTTTTTTTCTGCTTTTTTCAGACAAACGCCGAAATAACAACCCAACATAATGATTTAAAATAGAAAAATCATTACAAATGCGTGAAACCCACGGAGTGTAAACGATTCCACTAATTTATTCCATGTCACACTTTTCTCATCTTTGTTATGCTATGGTTATTGCATACCATAGGCTTAACGGAGCGAATTATGAGAGTATTGGTTACAGGTGGTAGCGGTTACATTGGAAGCCACACTTGCGTGCAGTTGTTGAAAAACGGTCACGAGGTGGTGATCCTGGACAATCTCTGCAACAGCAAACGCAGCGTTTTGCCCGTCATTGAGCGTTTAGGTGGCAAGCAGCCGACCTTCGTGGAAGGGGATATCCGTAACGAAGCGCTGATAACCGAAATTCTGCACGATCATGCCATTGACACGGTCATTCATTTTGCGGGTTTAAAAGCCGTTGGAGAATCCGTTGCCAAGCCGTTGGAGTACTATGACAACAACGTCAATGGCACCCTGCGTCTGGTGAATGCAATGCGCGCCGCCAACGTGAAAAACTTCATTTTTAGTTCCTCCGCAACCGTCTATGGCGATCAGCCGCAAATTCCTTACGTTGAAAGCTTCCCCACCGGCACGCCGCAAAGTCCGTACGGCAAAAGCAAGCTGATGGTAGAACAAATCCTGACCGACCTGCAAAAAGCACACCCCGACTGGAGTATCGCCTTACTGCGCTACTTTAACCCTGTTGGTGCTCATCCGTCGGGCGATATGGGGGAAGATCCGCAAGGTATTCCCAACAACCTGATGCCTTACATCGCACAAGTTGCCGTGGGCCGCCGCGAGTCCCTTGCCATATTTGGCAACGACTACCCAACTGAAGATGGCACCGGCGTTCGCGACTACATCCACGTGATGGATCTCGCCGACGGCCACGTCGTCGCGATGGAAAAACTGGCGGGCAAACAGGGTGTGCATATTTACAACCTCGGAGCAGGCATCGGCAGCAGCGTACTGGACGTGGTCAACGCCTTCAGCAAAGCCTGCGGTAAACCCATTAATTACCATTTCGCCCCGCGCCGTGATGGCGATCTTCCAGCTTACTGGGCAGATGCCAGCAAAGCCGATCGCGAGCTTAACTGGCGCGTGACCCGCACACTGGATGAAATGGCACAAGACACCTGGCACTGGCAGTCACGCCACCCGCAAGGATATTCGGATTAAGGACCAATCATGACGCAATTCAATCCTGTCGATCATCCACATCGCCGTTTTAACCCGCTCACCGGGCAGTGGATCCTCGTATCACCGCATCGCGCCAAACGCCCGTGGCAAGGGGCGCAGGAAACCCCGTCTAAGCAGGTACTGCCTGCACATGACCCGGACTGTTTCCTGTGTGCTGGCAATACGCGCGTTACCGGTGATGTAAATCCGGATTACACCGGGACCTATGTTTTTACCAATGATTTTGCGGCGCTGATGTCCGATACCCCGGACGCGCCGGACAGTCACGATCCGTTGATGCGTTGCCAGAGCGCGCGCGGTACCAGCCGCGTAATTTGCTTCTCGCCCGATCACAGCAAAACGCTGCCAGAACTCAGCGTCACTGCGCTGACAGAAATCGTAAAAACGTGGCAGGAGCAGACCGAAGACTTAGGGAAAACCTATCCCTGGGTGCAGGTATTTGAGAATAAAGGCGCGGCGATGGGGTGCTCGAACCCGCACCCGCACGGTCAAATTTGGGCCAACAGCTTTTTGCCTAACGAAGCTGAACGTGAAAATCGCCTACAGAAAGCATACTTCGCCGAACAGGGCGCGCCGATGCTCGTTGATTACGTCCAGCGTGAACTGGCAGACGGCAGCCGTACGGTCGTTGAAACTGAGCACTGGCTGGCGGTTGTCCCTTACTGGGCCGCGTGGCCGTTCGAAACGCTGCTGCTGCCGAAAGCGCATGTGCTGCGTATTACCGATTTGACCAACGAGCAGCGTGCTGACCTGGCGCTGGCGTTGAAAAAACTGACCAGTCGTTACGACAACCTGTTCCAGTGCTCATTCCCCTACTCCATGGGCTGGCACGGCGCGCCGTTTAACGGTGAAGAAAACGAACACTGGCAGTTGCACGCGCACTTTTACCCGCCGCTGCTGCGTTCCGCGACCGTGCGTAAATTTATGGTCGGTTATGAAATGCTGGCAGAAACCCAGCGAGACCTGACCGCAGAACAAGCGGCTGAGCGACTGCGTGCGGTCAGCGACATCCATTTTCGCGAATCCGGAGTGTAAATAATGAGTCTGAAAGAAAAAACACAATCTCTGTTTACAGAAACGTTTGGCTACCCTGCCACCCATACTATTCAGGCACCGGGTCGTGTAAACCTGATCGGCGAACATACCGATTATAACGACGGCTTCGTTCTGCCCTGCGCCATCGACTATCAAACCGTCATCAGCTGCGCGGCGCGCGACGATCGAAAAGTACGCGTCATCGCCGCTGATTACGACAATCAGGTTGATGAGTTCTCTCTCGATGCGCCGATTATCGCCCACGACAGCCAGCAGTGGTCAAACTACGTGCGTGGCGTGGTAAAGCATCTGCAAAAGCGCAATAACGCCTTTGGCGGCGCGGATCTGGTGATCAGCGGTAACGTCCCGCAGGGTGCTGGCTTAAGCTCTTCTGCCTCACTGGAAGTCGCTGTTGGTACGGTATTCCAGCAGCTCTATCATCTGCCGCTCGACGGCGCGCAGATTGCCCTGAATGGCCAGGAAGCTGAAAACCAGTTTGTCGGTTGTAACTGCGGCATCATGGATCAGCTGATCTCCGCACTTGGCAAGAAAGATCATGCGCTGCTGATCGACTGCCGTACGCTGGGCACCAAAGCCGTTTCTATGCCTGAGGGCGTCGCGGTGGTGATCATCAACAGCAACTTTAAACGCACGCTGGTCGGCAGCGAATACAACACCCGTCGCGAACAGTGTGAAACTGGCGCGCGTTTCTTCCAGCAGCCAGCGCTGCGTGATGTCAGCCTCGAAGCGTTTAACGCTGTCGCCCACGAGCTGGATCCGATTGTTGCCAAACGCGTGCGCCACGTCATCACGGAAAATGCGCGTACCGTTGAAGCCGCACAGGCACTGGAAAAAGGCGACCTGCTGCGCATGGGCCAGCTGATGGCAGAATCTCACGCCTCAATGCGCGATGACTTTGAAATCACGGTGCCGCAAATTGATACGCTGGTAGAGATTGTCAAAGCGACCATCGGTGATAAAGGCGGTGTGCGGATGACCGGCGGCGGCTTCGGCGGCTGCATCGTGGCGCTGATCCCGCAAGATTTGGTTCCTGCCGTACAGCAGGCTGTCGCCGCACAGTACGAGGCAAAAACTGGTATTAAAGAAACATTCTACGTCTGCAAACCTTCACAAGGAGCCGGACAATGTTAAACGAAATCCCCGTGCAGGCTCCGGACGGTCAACCGTTTCGCCTGCTCACCCTGCGCAATGACGCAGGGATGGTAGTCACGCTCATGGACTGGGGCGCGACCCTGCTCTCTGCGCGTATTCCGCTTAGCGATGGTAGCGTGCGCGAAGCATTACTCGGCTGCGCCAGTCCAGAACAATACCCGGAACAGGCTGCATTTCTGGGGGCTTCGATTGGCCGCTACGCGAACCGTATCGCCAACAGCCGCTATACCTTTGCTGGCGAAACCGTTGAATTACTGCCAAGTCAGGGCAATAACCAACTGCACGGCGGACCAGACGGTTTCGACAAACGTCGCTGGCAGATAGTCAATCAGAATGACCGTCAGGTGCTGTTCGCCTTAACGTCTGACGATGGCGATCAGGGCTTCCCAGGCCATCTTTGCGCCACCGCGCAGTATCGCCTGACGGATGATAATCGTATTTCAATAACTTATCGTGCCACGGTCGATAAACCCTGCCCGGTGAATCTGACGAATCACGTCTATTTTAACCTCGACGGCGATAAAACGGATGTGCGCCAGCATAAGCTGCAAATTCTGGCGGACGAGTACTTACCGGTTGACGAAATGGGTATCCCGCATGATGGACTGAAATCCGTCGCCGGTAGCACGTTCGATTTCCGCACCCCTAAAATCATCAGTAGCGAATTTCTGGCCGATGACGATCAGCGCAAGGTGAAAGGTTACGATCACGCCTTCCTGCTTCAGGCACAGGGCAACGCGCGTACGCCGGTCGCTCAGTTGTGGTCACAGGATGAAAAACTGCAGATGGTGGTCTACACCTCGACCCCGGCATTGCAGTTTTACTCCGGTAACTTCCTCGGTGGTACGCCTTCCCGCGGGCCAGAGGCCTACGAAGACTGGCAAGGCCTGGCGCTGGAAAGTGAATTTCTGCCGGACAGCCCGAACCACCCTGAGTGGCCACAGGCGGATTGCTTCCTGCGTCCGGGTGAAGAGTATGCCAGCGTGACGGAATATCAGTTTATTCCAGCCTGATGTCGTCCTCATGCAAAATGCCCGGCGATGTAAACCGCCGGGTAATTCATCACAGATCGCGATAGGTTCCCAGCCGGAATCCCAACTCCACCACTGCACGTTGCAGTGCAGGCGAAGTCAGTACCTCCAGTTCATCCAGTCGCGGAAAACAATAACTGCTGGCCATGCCTGTTTTGTCGATAAAAGCAGGATGACACATCAGCTCGACAGATTGTTCATCACCCAGTGTTGCCCGTCTTAGCGCTTCAAGAACGAAGCGATCAGAGACATTTTCAGCATAAAAATCATTGATAAAGCGTTCAACTCCGCGTACCCCTTGTACCGGGATATTTTGCTGCCGGATCGCCTGCCAGTCGAGGCGTACTGGTACGCCTTTTTTACGAGCAAAATCTGACACATGCTGCCAAACCTGAGGAATAAAATGGACATGATGATGGCTATCAATATGGGTTGGCTGACGCCCAAAAAGCGAGACAAAGCGATCAAACTGCTGGTGTAATTCAGCCACAATATCCTCATCCGCCAGTGAGCCCTGTTTTGCTACCTCCCACACCCATTTCCCTAAATGACCTTCTCTCACCAGGGAAGGCATCGCGGACAGTGGCCTGCCATAACTGAGAACAAAATGTAAACCAACACCTAGCAAGGGATAATCAGCGCTGATCTCCGCCGCATGTTCGATACCCCCGGCATTCATCATTGCTGTCGTTGAGGTAACTAAGCCATGGCGATGTGGGTGATGCTGCCAACTTACTGATTTAGTGTATGATGGTGTTTTTGAGGTGCTCCAGTGGCTTCTGTTTCTATCAGCTGTCCCTCCTGTTCAGCTACTGACGGGGTGGTGCGTAACGGCAAAAGCACTGCCGGACATCAGCGCTATCTCTGCTCTCACTGCCGTAAAACATGGCAACTGCAGTTCACTTACACCGCTTCTCAACCCGGTACGCACCAGAAAATCATTGATATGGCCATGAATGGCGTTGGATGCCGGGCAACCGCCCGCATTATGGGCGTTGGCCTCAACACGATTTTCCGCCATTTAAAAAACTCAGGCCGCAGTCGGTAACCTCGCGCATACAGCCGGGCAGTGACGTCATCGTCTGCGCGGAAATGGACGAACAGTGGGGATACGTCGGGGCTAAATCGCGCCAGCGCTGGCTGTTTTACGCGTATGACAGGCTCCGGAAGACGGTTGTTGCGCACGTATTCGGTGAACGCACTATGGCGACGCTGGGGCGTCTTATGAGCCTGCTGTCACCCTTTGACGTGGTGATATGGATGACGGATGGCTGGCCGCTGTATGAATCCCGCCTGAAGGGAAAGCTGCACGTAATCAGCAAGCGATATACGCAGCGAATTGAGCGGCATAACCTGAATCTGAGGCAGCACCTGGCACGGCTGGGACGGAAGTCGCTGTCGTTCTCAAAATCGGTGGAGCTGCATGACAAAGTCATCGGGCATTATCTGAACATAAAACACTATCAATAAGTTGGAGTCATTACCAAAGACGCGATTGATAATAAGCCAGCGGCCAGAGCATCGACTTTACGCTCTTCAGCAAGTGCCATACCAATAAAAAATGGTGTCATTAATGACATTATCCCCAGCGTGCCGTTATAAACGCTGCCACCAATGACTTTTAATTGTTCCAGAGAAGCAATTGTTCCTCCATCCAGCCGCACCCCCATTGACCAGAAGAATGATCCTTCACCAAAATTAAGTAGCACATTGTTAATAAGAACAAACATTGCCCCAACCAGCGTTAAAGGCATTAACCTGATAAAGCCATTTTTAATGGCATTGACATGTACCTGTTTTCCCAGTTTTACGGCAACAGGTAAGATCACCCTTTCCAGAGAGCTTATTGCACCTGACATGATAAATATCCTCAAATATGAAATCTGATAAGGAAATGAATTATTGTGAAATTCTTTGACGGAAAATTAATCGTTCGAACATTTACTCAGAAATTATGAATAGCATACTTGAAGACATTCAAAGGCAGTAATGAGTAAGGTACTTGAATTCCGTTTGATTGACTTTTTGGTATGAGGATTTTCACATTTTGAACAATTTTCAGGCTCTGCATTCACTGAAAATCTCGCCCCTTTTCTCTCAGGTGCTCAGTCACTTACCTTGCTCTCCCTACACAACCTCTCATTTACATGTTTCTTACATTAATGACTAATTTTCGCTATTGTATAAGGATAAGCATTGCCGCTGACGGATTACGGCAATATAATGAGAATTATTATCATTCGATATGATTTATAGGAGTGAATGTATGGCTGTAACTAAGCTGGTTCTGGTACGTCACGGTGAAAGTCAGTGGAACAACGAAAACCGTTTTACCGGTTGGTATGATGTTGATCTGTCCGAGAAAGGCGTGGGCGAAGCAAAAGCGGCAGGAAAACTGCTGAAAGAGGAAGGCTACAGCTTCGATTTTGCTTATACCTCTGTGCTGAAACGTGCCATCCACACCCTGTGGAACGTACTGGACGAACTGGATCAGGCCTGGCTGCCGGTTGAGAAATCCTGGAAACTGAACGAACGCCATTACGGTGCGCTGCAGGGTTTGAACAAAGCAGAAACCGCGGAAAAATACGGTGATGAGCAGGTTAAGCAGTGGCGTCGCGGCTTTGCGGTTACCCCGCCGGAACTGACCAAAGACGACGAGCGTTATCCGGGTCACGATCCGCGTTATGCGAAGCTGACCGACAAAGAGTTACCAGTTACCGAAAGCCTGGCGCTGACTATCGATCGCGTTATCCCTTACTGGAATGAAACCATTCTGCCGCGCATGAAAAGCGGTGAGCGCGTAATTATCGCCGCTCACGGTAACTCTCTGCGTGCGCTGGTTAAATACCTGGATAACATGGGCGAAGATGAGATCCTTGAACTGAACATCCCGACCGGCGTACCGCTGGTGTATGAGTTCGACGAAAACTTCAAGCCGATCAAACACTACTATCTGGGTAACGCTGACGAGATCGCAGCAAAAGCGGCGGCCGTTGCGAACCAGGGTAAAGCGAAGTAATTTTCGCGGTAAGTTAAAGAAAAAGCGTGGATTTCTCCACGCTTTTTTTATTTCGACACGACTAGAAAATGTAGGCCAAATAAGGCATCGCCGCCATCCGGCAGTCTGCACCGGAATGCCTGATAGCACTACTCTTCTCAGGCCCAGGGGACTTGGTTAACCGCGACGCGCTTTTACCGCATCCGCCAGTTGACGCAACACCGCATCGGTATCTTCCCAGCCAATGCATGCGTCGGTGATACTCTTACCGTAGGTCAGCGGCCCACCGCTATCCGGATTCTGATTACCTTCCACCAAATGGCTTTCGATCATCACGCCAATAATTGCTTTTTCGCCACCGGCGACTTGTCCGCAAACATCTTTCGCAACATCCATCTGCTTTTTGAACTGCTTGCTGGAGTTGGCATGGCTGAAGTCGATCATCACTTGCGCAGAGAGTCCTGCTTTGATCAGGCCTTCTTTCACGTCCGCAACGTGCTGGGCGCTGTAGTTCGGCTCTTTGCCACCGCGCAGAATGATATGGCAATCGCCATTACCACTGGTATTCACGATCGCTGAATGACCCCATTTGGTGACAGACAGGAAGCAGTGCGGTGCCCCTGCAGCGTTGATTGCATCAATCGCCACTTTGATGGTGCCATCGGTTCCGTTTTTAAAACCAACCGGGCAGGACAGACCCGATGCCAGCTCGCGGTGCACCTGAGATTCTGTTGTACGTGCCCCAATCGCGCCCCAGCTCATCAGATCGGCGAGATATTGTGGGGTGATCATATCGAGGAATTCACCCGCTGTCGGCAATCCGCTGTCGTTGATATCCAGCAGCAGTTTACGCGCAATGCGCAGCCCATCATTGATCTGGAAGCTGTTGTCCATGTGCGGGTCGTTGATAAGCCCTTTCCAGCCAACGGTGGTACGCGGTTTTTCAAAATAGACGCGCATGACGATTTCAAGCTCACCTTTTAACGCTTCGCGCAGCGCCAGCAGACGAGTGGCATACTCTTTGGCAGCTACCGGATCATGAATAGAGCATGGCCCAATCACCACCAGAAGGCGATCGTCGCTCCCTTTCAGAATTTTATGAATCGCCTTACGGGCATGAGCCACCGTATTGGCGGCATTTTCAGTAGCGGGGAATTTTTCCAGCAGTGCGACTGGTGGTAATAACTCGTTGATCTCTTTAATGCGTAAATCGTCGTTCTGATAATTCATGATTATTCCAGCGTTGCCATACTTATATAAATGAATGCAATCCCTCCAATCTATATCTTCAGTCATAAAGTGTAAACGGGGTTTTACACTTTGGACGGATTAATCCTGGAATTGGCCAAAAAAACGCAATAAAGTAGCGAAAAATGAGATCCAAACTACAATTTCTAACTGTAACAGCTTTAATTTTCATAGATTTCAAGATTCTATGCTGGTTTTAATTTCCATAGCAAAACGATTAACCACATATTAATGATGTAACTGGCACATGCACTGTTGGAAGACGTTATCCGACATATCGACCTTAACAGGAGCATATTATGCATATGACAAAGCTGGCTTCACTCTTCCTTACCGCTACACTCAGCCTCGCCAGCGGCGCGGCACTGGCTGCTGAAAGCAACGCGCAGTCCAATAACGGTCAGGCAAATTCCTCGGCTGATGCAGGACAAGTCGCCCCAGACGCCCGCGAAAACGTGGCGCCAAATAATGTCGACAACAGTAACGTGAATTCAGGTGGCACAATGCTGCACCCGGACGGTTCATCAATGAACCATGAAGGGATGACCAAAGATGAGATGCACAAAAACACGATGTGTAAGGACGGTCGCTGCCCTGATGTGAATAAGAAGGTTGAGACCGGAAACGGCATCAACAATGATGTTGACACAAAAACTGATGGCACCACGCAGTAACGCTGAAATTAAAGCTAATAACGGGAGAGCAATAGCTCTCCTTTTTAATTTTATCATCCCAAAAACGGTATGATGGCATACAGTAAAGATGAGAATAACAAAGGGATGGCATAATGGCGCACGCACATACTCATACTTCCTCTGAGCAACCCAAGGACAATAATGCCCGCCGACTGATGTTCGCATTCTGCATTACAGCCGGATTTATGTTGGTTGAAGTGGTGGGTGGCATACTTTCTGGTTCACTGGCCTTGCTGGCCGACGCCGGGCATATGCTCACGGATGCTGCGGCGCTGCTTTTCGCGCTGCTGGCCGTCCGGTTTTCCCGTCGCCCGCCCACAATACGACACACCTTCGGCTGGCTGAGGCTCACGACGCTGGCCGCATTTGTTAATGCCATCGCATTGGTCGTTATCACCATTTTAATCGTCTGGGAGGCGATTGAGCGCTTCCAGACGCCTCGACCCGTGGCTGGCGGCATGATGATGGTTATTGCTGTCGCGGGTCTACTGGCCAACGTGCTCGCTTTTTGGGTTTTACATCGCGGCAGTGAAGAGAAAAATCTGAACGTCCGCGCCGCGGCGCTGCATGTGATGGGCGATTTACTCGGCTCGGTCGGGGCAATCATCGCTGCGCTGATTATTATCTGGACGGGCTGGACGCCCGCGGACCCAATTCTCTCGATTCTGGTTTCCGTGCTGGTGCTGCGTAGCCCCTGGCGATTGCTAAAAGATAGCGTTAATGAATTACTGGAAGGTGCCCCGCTGACGCTGGATATCGCCGCACTGCAGCGCCATCTCAGCCGGGATATCCCTGAAGTCCGCAACGTTCACCATGTCCATGTCTGGATGGTGGGCGAAAAACCGGTAATGACGCTGCATGTTCAGGTGATCCCGCCACACGATCACGATGCGTTGCTGGAGCGTATTCAGCATTTCCTTATCCATCACTACCAGATTGAACACGCCACAATCCAGATGGAGTATCAGCCGTGCAATGGGCCGGACTGTCACCTGTATCAGGGCGTGTCCGGCCATTCACATCATCACCATTAATGAGAAAGCGCGTGGGAACCCCGCTCACGCGCGCTGTTAATCCACATCCTGCTACCGTTCAGGGCGATAACCGTCAGGATCATATATTCCAGCGACATGGCATATACGCCTTGCAGGGCAAAGATCACCACGCTAATGACGTTAATGATCACCCACAGCAGCCAGTTTTCAACGTATTTGCGCGTCATCAGGATCATCGCCGCAATCGACAGCACCATCATGCAGGAGTCCCAGAACGGGAATGCATCGGGTTGTAGTTCAGGCACAACAACCTGTAATCCCAATGCCTGCATAATATTCACCGCAATGCCTGTCAGGAACGCAAAGACCGGATCGATATAGATCGACATCAGGCCGATCGCCACCACGCAAGCCGCCAGCCAGCCGATCGCTTTTGGAAGCGGTAGCCAGCGAATTTTCAGTTCCGCTTCATGCTGGTTGGTTTGCCGGGACCAGGCATACCAGCCGTAGATATTTGCGGCAAAGAAGAAAACTTGCAGCAACAAGCTGGCATAGAGCTGGATCTGAAAGAAGATAATTGCAAACAGCGTGACGTTTATCAGACCGAAGAAGTAATTGCTGATTTTCTCAAGGCTCGCCAGGCCAATACACAGCAACCCGGCGATCGTTCCCACGGCTTCGATCCACGACAAATCGTAACCACCCGCGCCAATCGGAATATGTACCAGAATGTTCTGCGTGCTAAAAAAGTCCATCTTTTCCCCCAGAGCAAAAATAAATAATTACGCTCGAAGTGTAGCCGCAAATTCCAACATACGGTTTAACGGCAACAGCGCCCCTTCTCTCAGCGAGTCCTCAACATGTATCTCATGAGCCGCGCCGCCATGTTCCAGGCCCTCAGCAATCGCTTTCAGGCCATTCATCGCCATCCACGGACAATGCGCACAGCTGCGACAGGTTGCCCCCTCGCCAGCCGTCGGAGCTTCAAGCAGCTCTTTATCCGGAACGGCCTGCTGCATTTTGTAAAAAATGCCCCGGTCAGTCGCCACAATCAACTGCTTATGCGGTAACGATTTAGCCGCGTTGATGAGCTGGCTGGTTGAGCCAACCGCATCTGCCATATCAACGATAGACTGAGGGGACTCCGGGTGCACCAGCACCGCTGCATCAGGGTAAAGCCCTTTCATGCGTGTTAAAGCCTGGGTTTTAAACTCGTCGTGGACGATACAGGCCCCCTGCCAACAGAGCACGTCTGCGCCGGTCTGTTTTTGCACGTAGTTGCCCAGATGTCTGTCCGGAGCCCAGATGATTTTTTCACCTAAACTATCAAGATGTTCAATAAGTTCAACCGCGATACTGGAAGTCACGACCCAGTCCGCACGTGCTTTAACGGCAGCAGAGGTATTGGCGTAAACCACCACGGTACGATCCGGATGCGCGTCGCAAAATGCGCTGAACGCGTCAATCGGACAGCCCAGATCTAATGAACATTCCGCCTGTAAGGTCGGCATCAGGATGGTCTTTTCCGGGCTGAGAATTTTGGCAGTTTCTCCCATAAACCTCACGCCCGCAACCAGCAGCGTAGAGGCAGAATGCTTTGCACCGAACCGCGCCATCTCCAGAGAATCAGAAATACAGCCCCCGGTCTCTTCCGCTAACTGCTGAATTTCAGGATCGGTGTAATAATGCGCGACCATAACGGCATCACGCTCTTTCAGCAGGCGCGTGATTTTTTCACGATAAAATTGCTTTTCATCCACACTTAGCGGTACTGGCTTCGGCGGAAACGGATAAATTGCTGCTTCGGGATCAAACATCACGCTCATCTTGCTTTCTCGTTTCACTGGCTTAACGAAATAACCGATTAAAAGCGTGACGCACGCCATATTCGGTTTGATTTGTTTTGTATGCTAAACAAGATAGCGGATTGGCGCAGAAAAGTCACAATAATTGCGAGTGATGAATGCCGGATGGCGTCTGACGTCTTATCCGGCCAACGCGAGTAGTGTCGTCTGTAGACTGATAAGCAAAGGACATCAGGCAATCTTATAAATCGCAGATAGCAAAAAGGCGCCTTTAGGGCGCCTTTTTACACTGGTGGGGCGTGCAGGATTCGAACCTGCGACCAATTGATTAAAAGTCAACTGCTCTACCAACTGAGCTAACGCCCCCGTATGGGGTTTACTGCTTCAATTATTCAGGATGGTGGGTCGTGCAGGATTCGAACCTGCGACCAATTGATTAAAAGTCAACTGCTCTACCAACTGAGCTAACGACCCGCTCGGATGTCACCTGAAAATTCTTTACTCGACACCAATATAACAATTGATATGGCGGCGTGCAGGATGACTCGACTTCGTCTCGCCCTAACGGGCCGTTGCTAAAGCAACGTTATCCTTCACGTTTAACACCTGAGTACAATGTTAAAGTTGGTGGGGCGTGCAGGATTCGAACCTGCGACCAATTGATTAAAAGTCAACTGCTCTACCAACTGAGCTAACGCCCCGAGTGGTGGGTGATGACGGGATCGAACCGCCGACCCCCTCCTTGTAAGGGAGGTGCTCTCCCAGCTGAGCTAATCACCCGATACTACGCTGGATACTGCATTAAGTGGTGGGGCGTGCAGGATTCGAACCTGCGACCAATTGATTAAAAGTCAACTGCTCTACCAACTGAGCTAACGCCCCACTTTTTCCGCCGCTTTCGGGCTGTTTGATATCCCTTGGCAACGGCGGCATATATTACTGATTTCAGATTTTAGCGCAACAAAAATTTCGATGTAAATAACTCAACTGCTTAGGAATCACACGACACGACCAGAAATAACACGATTTCTGGTCGCATGGTGGTCATTACATCGCGCCAAGGCGTTTTTGCGCTTGTTTCGCGCCATCAGTGCCAGGATATTTAGTGATAACCTGCTGATAAACCGCTTTAGCTTTTGCTGTGTCACCTTTGTCCTGCATGATGACGCCGACTTTATACATCGCGTCTGCAGCCTTAGGTGATTTTGGGAAGTTTTTAACTACCGAAGCAAAATAGAACGCAGCATCATCTTTTTTACCCTTGTTGTAATTCAACTGACCCAGCCAGTAATTCGCATTGGGCAGGTAAGTAGAGTCCGGGTACTTTTTGATGAAGTTCTGGAATGCTTCAATCGCGTCATCCTGGCGGGATTTATCCTGCACCAGAGCAATCGCTGCATTGTAATCGGTATTCGCATCGCCAGTTTGCACGGGAGCCCCTGACGTTGCTGCAGCTCCCGCATCAGGTGCAGGGGTTGCCGCCCCACTCTGATCGCCACCTGTAGACTGTGCCGCAGGCGCACTACCGCTGCCAAGATTATTCATCTGCAGCAATATCTGCTTCTGTCGCTCAACAACCTGATTCAGCTGATATTGATTTTCCTGAATTTGACCACGCAGGGAATCGATATCGGACTGATTATCGGAGAGTTGTTGCTGGAGTTGGGTTAAAAGCTGACTGTGAGCGTTAGAAATACGCTCGAGTTGAGTGACACGGTCTTCGACCGAGCCTGAGCCGACACTACTGATTGGCGCCTGTGCAAAAGCGGCCCAGGGGGCCGCTATGCCAACCAGTAACGACAGACTCAACAGGTGATGTCTGAAGTTACTGCTCATGCAATTCTCTTAGTAAACCAGTACGGCGCGACGGTTTTTGGCGTAAGCCGCTTCGTCATGACCCAGTACTGCAGGTTTTTCTTTACCGTAAGAAACGATGGAGATCTGGTCAGCAGAAACGCCTTTACCCTGCAGGTACATCTTAACGGCGTTCGCACGACGCTCACCCAGGGAGATGTTGTACTCAGGAGTACCACGTTCGTCCGCATGACCTTCTACGGTGACTTTGTAAGACGGGTTGCTACGCAGGAAGTTAGCGTGAGCATCCAGCATTGCAGCGAAGTCAGAACGGATATCGTACTTGTCCAGATCGAAGTAAACGATGTTGTTCTGCTGCAGCTGTTGCATCTGAAGACGCGCTTGCTCTTCAGAAGACATGTTGCCGCTGCCGTTTGCATCCATACCAGTGCCGGCACCCAGCATGCCTTCGCTGCCGTCATTGCTGGCGTTCTTGTTAGAAGAACACGCTGCAATAGCCATAACAGGCAGAGCAATCATCAGCCCTTTCAGCACTTTGTTCAGTTGCATTTCAATGATTCCTTTATTAATCAATTATTTATTATCACAGATACGGCGACCAGGCAGGGAATTTAACCTGACCATCAGTTGCCGGAAGACGCGCTTTGAAACGCCCATCTGTAGAAACCAAATTCAGCACGGATCCCATCCCCTGAGAAGAGCTGTAGATTACCATAGTGCCGTTAGGTGCCAGACTTGGCGTTTCATCCAGGAACGTTGACGACAGGACTTGTACGCCACCCGCTACCAGATCTTGTTTGGCAATGTGCTGCTGACCATTGGCTGAGCTTACCATTACCATAAACTTACCGTCGCTGCTCACATCCGCATCCTGGTTTTGCGAACCTTCCCAGGTAATACGCTGCGGAGCACCGCCGTTGACGTTAACTTTATATACCTGCGGACGACCGGCCTGGTCAGAGGTAAAGGCCAGGTTTTGGCTGTCCGGGAACCAGGTAGGTTCCGTGTTGTTGCTGCGACCATCCGTCACCTGACGGATCTGACCGGAACCAATGTCCATGACATACAGGTTCAGGCTACCGGTTTTAGACAGGGCAAACGCCAGTTTGCTGCCATCCGGAGAAAACGCAGGTGCACCGTTGTGACGTGGGAACGACGCTACCTGACGAACCGCGCCATTAGACAACGTCTGAATAACCAGCGCAGAACGACCGCTTTCGAAAGTGACGTATGCCAGCTTTGAACCGTCCGGAGACCATGCCGGAGACATCAGCGGCTGCGGAGAACGGTGTACCACGAACTGGTTGTAGCCATCGTAGTCGGATACACGTAATTCGTACGGGAACTGGCCGCCGTTCGTCTGAACAACATAAGCGATACGGGTACGGAATGCACCTTTAATACCGGTCAGTTTTTCAAACACTTCGTCACTTGCAGTATGGCCCGCGTAACGCAACCACTGCTTGTTCACTTTATAGGTGTTCTGTGCCAGTACGGTACCCGGTGCGCCACCGGTATCTACCAGTTGATAAGCAACGCTGTAGGAACCATCCGGATTAGGCGTAACCTGACCTACTACCACGGCATCAATACCCAGCGCAGACCATGCGGCAGGTTGAACTTCCTGTGCGGTACCCGGCTGCTGCGGCAGGCGAGAACGGTCTAACGGATTAAATTTACCGCTGTTACGCAGGTCAGCGCCTACGATACCACCGATATCTTCAGGTGCAGCACCCGGCCCTGCCCACTGGAAGGGGACAACACCAATCGGGCGTGCCGAGTCCACCCCCTGGGTGATCTCGATACGTACTTCTGCGTGCAGCACCGCTGCCCACAGCATCAGAAAACCAAATGCTACTCGTAATGCCTGCTTCATCATATCTCCCTTATCTGGACGGAAAGCCCACGATAATTTAGCAGAATGTTAACAAACTCAAATACACAAAACTACCAGAACGCTGTCTCAACCTTAGACCGTTTCCCCTGAATTCTCAGGGACGTTATTACAGTTTAAAGTCCAGCTTGGCATCTTTTACTTTTTCATAAACAGCCTGGCTAGGCGGTTTAGGAATTCTGGCTGTTTTCGCAGCCGTCAGCGCAGCCTGACACAATGCCGGATCTCCGCCCTCTTCGGTCACATCCAGTAACAGACCATCGGGTGCTAACTTGATATGTAATACGCAAGATTTACCCGCATACAAATCGGCACCATACAGACGGCTCTGGATCGCATTACGAATTTGAGATGCGTAAGCACTGATATCAGCGCCAGATGCACCGCCATTTGCACCACTTGTACCACTATCTTTCGCCGGTTGACCGTTTCCTTTCGCTCCACCACCCGATTTCGGTGCATTCTTACCGGAGCTTAAGTCGCCCAACAAGTCGTCAACGCCAGAGGCTGCAGCTGCTTTTTCGGCCGCAGCCTTTTTCGCAGCCGCCGCTTTATCTGCCGCAGCTTTCTTATCGGCAGCGGCTTTCTCGGCTGCAGCTTTTTTGTCTGCTGCTGCTTTTTCCGCTGCGGCTTTCTTATCAGCCGCAGCCTTTTCAGCAGCGGCAGCTTTCGCGGCAGCGGCTTTTTCTGCTTTCTCCGCAGCAGCTTTCTCGGCTGCTGCTTGCTTGGCGGCTTCAGCCTGAGCTTTCTTCGCAGCGTCTGCGGCAGCCTTAGCAGCTTGTGCTTCGGCAATTTTCTTCGCATCAGCGGCGGCTTTAGCGGCTTCAGCCTCTGCTTTTTTCTGTGCGTCCGCAGCGGCTTTCTTCGCGGCATCTGCCGCTTGTTTCGCCTGAGCATCAGCTTTGGCCTTCGCGTCTGCAGCAGCCTTCGCCGCAGCTTCTTCAGCCTGTTTCTGTTGCTCTTGCGCTTTCGCGGCGGCGGCTTCGGCCTGTTTCTGCTGTTCCGCCTGTTCGCGCACTTTTTCCTGCGCGGCTAAACGTTCTTTTTCAAGTTGCTTCAGTCGCTCTTGCTCGGCCGCCTGCTTCTCGCGAAGTTCCTCAGCTTGCTGCTGCGCCTGTTTTTCACGCTGCTCTTCTGCACGTTTAGCACTTGCCTGCTGTTGCTGCTGCCTGTCGTACTGTTGCACAACGGCGCCAGGATCGACCATAACGGCGTCGATGGACGAACCGCCACCGCCGCCGGCTGAAGCATCAATGTGCTCATCGAACGAACTCCAGATCAGCGCTGCAAATAAAATGACATGCAGCACCGCTGAAATAATTATCGCCCTTTTGAGCTTGTCGTTTTGTTCGGTTGCCTTTGACACTCTCGGTTCCCAAAAAACTGTTCGCCTGTTACGCGCTATCTTTCAAGCCAGCAAAACGCAGTCATCAGATTGGCTGCGTCATCAAGCCAACCGATTTTACGCCTGCACTGTGTAACAAGTTCAGCGCTTTAATTATTTCATCATAAGGCACGTCTTTCGCACCACCGATTAAAAAGACCGTTTTCGGATTGGTCTGCAGGCGACTTTTCGCTTCCGCGATAACCTGCTCCGGCGGCAGTTGATCCATACGATCTTTCTCAACGACCACGCTGTATTGCCCTATCCCGGAAACTTCAATAATGACCGGCGGTTCGTCGTTACTGCTGACAGCTTGCGATTCGGTCGCATCCGGCAGGTCGACTTCCACACTCTGCGTAATAATCGGCGCGGTTGCCATAAAGATCAGCAACAGCACCAGTAGTACGTCGAGCAGCGGTACAATATTGATTTCGGACTTGAGTTCGCGACGACCTCGTCCACGCGTTCTGGCCATGGCTTACCCCTTGTTGCTCTCGCTAACGGTAAACGCCTGGCGGTGCAGAATCGCGGTGAACTCTTCCATAAAGTTGTCGTAATTCAGTTCCAGCTTGTTCACGCGCTGATTCAGTCGGTTGTAAGCCATAACCGCCGGGATTGCCGCAAACAGACCGATAGCCGTTGCAATCAATGCTTCCGCGATACCCGGTGCGACCATTTGCAGCGTTGCCTGTTTTACCGCGCCTAACGCGATAAATGCGTGCATGATCCCCCAAACGGTACCGAACAGACCGATATACGGGCTGATAGAGCCTACGGTGCCGAGGAATGGAATATGCGTTTCCAGCGTTTCCAGTTCACGGTTCATCGAGATACGCATCGCACGGGATGCCCCCTCAACGACCGCTTCCGGCGCATGACTATTCGCCCGATGCAGACGCGCAAACTCTTTGAATCCGCTGTAGAAAATTTGTTCCGAACCCACCAGATTATCACGACGCCCCTGGCTTTCCTGATACAGGCGCGACAATTCAATGCCGGACCAGAACTTGTCTTCAAATGCTTCGGCTTCACGTGAAGCCGCATTAAGAATACGGGTCCGCTGGATAATAATGGCCCAGGATGCGATTGAGAAACCAATCAAAATCAACATGATAAGTTTAACCAGAAGGCTTGCCTTCAGGAACAAATCAAGGATATTCATGTCAGTCACTGCTTAAACTCCGCGACAATAGACTTGGGAAGCGCACGAGGCTTCATTTTGAGTGGATCAACGCAAACAATCAGAACTTCGGCTTCATTCAGCACGGTGTTCTCTGCGTTGACAATGCGTTGCGTGAAAACCAATGAGGTGCCACGCATTGACGTAATTTCGGTTTGGACTTCGAGCATATCGTCGAGCCGGGCAGGCGCAAAATACTCCAGCGTCATCTTGCGCACCACAAAGGCTACACGTTCGGCCAACAGGACCTGCTGACTGAAGTGATGATGACGCAGCATTTCTGTGCGTGCTCTTTCGTAAAAAGCGACGTAGCTGGCGTGGTAAACCACTCCACCGGCATCGGTGTCTTCATAGTAGACACGAACCGGCCATCGAAACATATACTTGTTCATTCTTACTGCCTCTTTGTTGGCTTCGCCCACTCACACCGGTCGCTTAACTTTGTAAGCGCCTGGTGACTCGCGTTCTTGCCGCCGCGATGCTTCAAGAATGTCGTTGTATATCGCGCTGTATTCACTTTACATCCCGGTAATGCAATTAAGTTGCGTCCTGATGGTCCAGTGTCGCCACCGCACACAACTCCAGGGCACAACCTTAGGTTAATGCTTTCAAACTTCGCTACTATACGCGCGGGAATGGTGGTTTGGAATGGGGGAAAGTAAACGGAGAGTAAAAATTTATGGGCTTATGCAAGCCCATAAATATTTAAGGATGTTTCTTATTCAAAAGAAGAAGAAAATCAGACCAACAACCAGGACGATATCCGCGATTAGCGGGCAGAAAATGCCCTGCCAGTGTACGGCGCGAGGACGAAAACCAACGCCGTGAATGATGCCTGCGCAGACCGCCCACATCAGCAGGAGACCATGCCAGATTTCCAGCTCACTGGTTTTGGCCGCGAAACGTGACGGATCCCAGAATATGCAGCCAGCCAACACGATTGCCAGCACAAAGGAAAGCGCCCGCAAGGGGCGCTTGTCCATCGCGTTATACTGCATCGCGATAATGTTGGTCATCAGCTATCTTCTTGTCCGGCTTTGCCTGATTCAACGTGCTCAAGCGCCAGCGCTGTGATTATCCCAAATGCACAGGCAAGAAGCGTTCCCAAAATCCATGCGAAATACCACATTTTAAGCTCCTTACTTAGTACAGAGAGTGGGTGTTGCTTTCAATATCTTCTTTGGTGATGCGTCCGAACATCTTCCAGTAACACCAGCCGGTGTACAGCAGAATGATCGGAACGAACACACAAGCTACATACGTCATCAGATTCAGCGTCAGCTGGCTGGACGTTGCATCCCACATGGTCAGACTTGCGTTCATCATGGTGCTGGATGGCATCACAAACGGGAACATTGCGATACCAGCCGTCAGGATGATGCAGGCTAACGTCAGTGAAGAGAAGACGAACGCCCATGCCCCTTTCTCCATACGAGAAGTCAGGATGGTCAACAGCGGCAGAACCACGCCCAGTGCAGGAACCAGCCACAGGATAGGTGCATTGTTAAAGTTCACCATCCATGCGCCAGCCACGCGAGCCACTTCTTTGGTCAGCGGGTTAGAGGCGGCATGATGATCCAGTGCTGAGGTCACAACATAACCGTCAATACCGTAAATCACCCACACACCAGCCAGCGCGAAGCAGACCATAGTGACCAGTGCCGCAACCTGCGACGTTGCACGCGCACGCAGATGCAGTTCACCTACCGTACGCATCTGCAGATAGGTCGCGCCCTGGGTGATGATCATCCCAACACTCACGACACCCGCCAGCAGACCAAACGGATTCAGCAACTGGAAGAAGTTACCGGTGTAGTACAAACGCATGTAGTCGTCTACGTGGAACGGAACCCCTTGCAGCAGGTTGCCGAACGCCACGCCAATAACCAGCGGTGGAACGAAGCTACCAATGAAGATGCCCCAGTCCCACATGTTGCGCCAGCGCATGTCTTCAATCTTGGAGCGGTAATCAAAACCGACCGGACGGAAGAACAAAGACGCCAGTACCAGGATCATCGCCACATAGAAACCGGAGAACGCAGCGGCATACACCATCGGCCAGGCAGCGAACAGTGCGCCACCCGCGGTGATGAGCCAAACCTGGTTACCGTCCCAGTGCGGGGCGATGGAGTTAATCATAATTCGACGCTCGGTATCATTACGACCGAGGAAACGGGTGAGCATGCCCACCCCCATGTCGAAGCCATCAGTGACCGCGAAACCAATCAGCAGAATGCCAACCAGCAGCCACCAGATAAAACGCAATACTTCATAATCGATCATTTGACGACTCCTGTCTTAGCGTGCCGGCTGAGAAGTCACAGTGGACTGCTCGTAGTGATAACGACCGGTTTTCAGGCTACTCGGCCCAAGGCGTGCGAACTTGAACATCAGATACAGTTCAGCCACCAGGAACAGGGTATACAGGCCGCAAATCAACAGCATCGAGAAGATGAGGTCGCCAGCGGTCAGCGAAGAGTTCGCTACGGCTGTTGGTAACACTTCACCAATCGCCCACGGTTGGCGGCCGTACTCTGCAACAAACCAACCGGATTCAATGGCAATCCACGGCAGAGGAATCGCATACAGCGCGGTGCGCAGCAGCCATTTTTTCTCACCGATACGGTTACGAATCACGGTCCAGAAGGACACTGCGATGATTGCCAGCATCAGAATGCCGCACGCCACCATAATACGGAAAGCGAAGTACAGCGGCGCAACGCGAGGAATAGAATCTTTCGTTGCCTGCTGAATTTGCGCTTCGGTCGCGTCGGTGACGTTATCCGTATAGCGTTTCAGCAGCAGACCATAACCCAGGTCTTTCTTCATGCTGTTGAACTGGTCGCGAACGGCCTGATCGGTAGTACCCGCACGCAGTTCTTCCAGCAGTTGATACGCTTTCATCCCGTTACGGATGCGCTCTTCGTGCTGCACCATCAGGTCTTTCAGACCAATGACCGGTGTATCAACAGAGCGGGTGGCAATGATGCCCAGCGCATAAGGAATTTGAATCGCAAAATGGTTTTCCTGCGCATCCTGGTCCGGAATACCGAACAGGGTAAAGGAAGCCGGTGCAGGCTGCGTTTCCCATTCGGCTTCAATAGCAGCGAGTTTGGTTTTCTGCACGTCGCCCATTTCGTAACCGGATTCATCACCCAGAACGATAACAGACAGAATAGCAGCCATACCAAAGCTGGCGGCGATTGCAAAAGAACGTTTAGCAAACGCGAAGTCACGACCGCGCAGCATATAGTAGGAGCTGATCCCCAGAACGAACATCGCGCCACAAACATAACCAGATGCCACAGTGTGAACAAATTTCACCTGTGCTACCGGGTTGAGCACCAGTTCAGAGAAGCTCAGCATCTCCATGCGCATGGTTTCAAAGTTGAAATCCGCGGCGATTGGGTTTTGCATCCAGCCGTTCGCAACCAGAATCCACAGTGCGGACAGGTTAGAACCCAGGGCCACCAGCCAGGTGACGCACATATGCTGGACTTTACCCAAACGGTCCCAGCCGAAGAAGAACAGACCTACAAAGGTGGATTCGAGGAAGAAGGCCATCAAACCTTCAATCGCCAGCGGCGCACCGAAAATATCCCCTACATAGTGGGAGTAGTAAGACCAGTTAGTCCCGAACTGGAACTCCATGGTCAGACCGGTTGCCACACCCAGAGCGAAGTTGATACCAAACAACTTGCCCCAGAACTTGGTCATATCTTTATAAATCTGTTTGCCGGAAAGGACGTAGACCGTTTCCATGATGGCCAGCAAGAACGCCATACCTAGCGTCAGTGGCACAAACAGGAAGTGGTACATCGCGGTCAAGGCAAACTGTAAGCGCGACAGTTCGACTATATCTAACATCATGACTCCTTGCTCATCGCATGAAGACTCCGAGAGTGAACCCCGTTAGAAAGGGTCACACGCATGCCCCAATACAAATTTATCTGCTTCCCTCCGCCGCTGCTTTTTCTTCTCATTTGAAGAAAGGACAATGATGAAAGGTTACAAACATGTTAATAAAACACTCAAATTGATCCCGCAATTATATTACGCCGTAAAATCCTTACAATAAACAGGTTTTTATCGAGGTAAATTTGCATTTTTCGATAGTGATCAATTTATAGCTAATTTATCACTTTCAGACCAATTTGATCTGCAGCAATTTAACCTCTTTTGAGGCTGTTTACCAAGATTTAAACATTGATTTAAATCAATTTTCAAATTTAATGTTAATAGTGTTTAACAGTCAGGCGACTAGTGAACGCCATGTTAACGGTATGTTTTTCAATGAGTAATTGCCGTTACTACAAATGATAGGATATTTATTTAAATCTACACGATCTTTTAACCCGCCCGACTGACAAAATTGCCAGCAGATAAAGAGTCACTATTGCCGGGTAGCTCACAGTTTTTTGTTTAGCAAGTCATGGAATTGTTATTTCATACAAATTATTCATTTAAATTTTACTTATAATTAACACCAAGATGTAACTATCTCAAATGGAAGCGAAAGCGTCCCTCATTGACAGACGCATTGGGTTTGACGTCCTCAGCACAGCGCAGGCGTATCGCTTAAAGCATCACTGAAAGTTATCACTCACTTCTCTTTTTCTCTTATGTGGCAACGTTTAAATATGCCACAAACAATTCATTATCATTTTTATCTTAAATTTAACAAAATATAATTATGTCATATAAGATTAAAAAATAAAAAACCGTTATCCCGTTCACAAGTTATTTAGTAAAGGTAATTTTTTAAATTATAAAAAACGACGCATAAACGAGGCGCACAACAAAATAAGATTTCGATCACAAACATGGCAAGTCATTTATTCGTCATTTTCCTGGTAAATTAAAAAAAGCCGCAAAAACAAAACCCAACTACCTGATAAACAAGGATTTTTACAAATAAAAAATATAACAATCATTTTGCGCAGGATATTTTGAAAATAGATCAATTGCTTCCTTTTCCGCTTACACAGAAACTCCGACCCTATTAAGAGGTTGTCACAAGCCATGTTCTAAATATTAGAAAATAATTTTCACTTATTGACCATCAGCCCTACAGAGGATTACCCATGAAGAAATCTACACTTGTTATTGGCGTCATCGGTGCTGACTGCCATGCAGTAGGTAATAAAGTTCTGGATCGCGTTTTTACTGCTCATGATTTTCACGTAATCAACCTCGGGGTGATGGTGAGCCAGGATGAATATATTGATGCCGCGATTGAAACAGGCGCCGATGCCATCGTGGTGTCCTCTATCTACGGTCATGGCGACATTGACTGCCTCGGGTTACGTGAGCGCTGCATCGAACGCGGCCTCGGCGACATTCTGCTGTACGTCGGCGGCAACCTGGTAGTTGGTAAACATGACTTCGGCGATGTGGAAGTGAAGTTTAAGGAGATGGGTTTTAACCGCGTCTTCGCACCAAGCCACGACCTGGAAGATGTCTGCGCGCTTATCACCAATGATATTCGCCAACACAATGGCCTCGAGCAGCGTTGCCTGGAAGAGGCTATCTGATGCAAACAGTTTCTGTCGATATCGGCTCGACATGGACCAAGGCTGCCCTCTTCGCCTATGAAGGCGAGGAATTAACCCTGGTAAACCATGTCCTGACCCCAACCACCACACATCATCTGGCAGACGGTTTTTTTGCCAGCCTGAATCAGGTGCTGAACGTTGCCGATGCTCGCCCGTTACTGAAAAGTGGTGAAGTGCAGTTGAAATACTCCTCCTCGGCCAAAGGTGGACTCGCCGTTGCAGCAATGGGGCTGGTGCCTTCCATTACGCTGGAATCAGCAAAAGTTACCGCCCATTCGGCAGGAGCGAAAATCGCGCAATATTATTCGTACAAACTGAACCGGCATGACATCCAGGAGCTGGAATCATCACCGCCAGACATTCTGTTGTTTACCGGCGGTACAGACGGTGGCGAAGAAAGCTACGGCCTGGCGAATGCGCACGCGCTGGCAGGCTCAACGCTTGATTGCGCCATTATCTACGCCGGAAACCGGGACATTCAGGACGAAATACAAACGATTCTGGGACACAAAGATCTGACCACGGTAGACAACATTCTGCCTGACCTCGATCACCCGAATCCGTTTGCCGCGCGCCAGGCGATTTGCGATGTGTTCTTGTCACGCATTGTCAAAGGTAAAGGTCTGGACGTCATCGTCGGCGAAACCGGTGAAGAGCCAATGCCGACGCCATGGACGGTATATGAGTTAGTCAAAGCCATTAGCGATTACGACAGCGCATGGAAGGAATTCATGCTGATTGATATGGGCGGAGCCACCACGGATGTCTATTCGGCCAGCGCGAATACCCTCTCCCCCGATACCGTCCTGCATGGTGTTCCTGAACCGTTCGTCAAACGTACCGTTGAAGGCGACCTGGGAATGCGCGTTTCCGCCGTCGTGGTGGGAGAAAGCACGCAGGATATGGTGAAAGTCATCTTCGCCCAACAACCGCAGCGCGAGGAAGCATTTTACCGCTACCTGCGTCATCTGGTTGGGCAACCGGATTACCTGCCGCTCAGCGAGGAGGAGAAATATTTCGACACCCTGCTGGCAGGTTTGTGCGTGGGCTATGCCGCTGAGCGCCACGCGGGCACTAAAAAGCAGGTTTGCACCTGCGTGGGTAACGTGGATTTACAGATGGGTCGCGATCTCACCACCGTACGCAAAGTCGTCGGTTCAGGGGGATGGCTCTCTCGCGCCAGCCAGTTCGATATCCATAGCTGGCTCAAATACCGGGAGCTGGACGACCAGGGTAAAAGAATTTTGTTACCGAATCAGTTTGAGTATTACCGCGATTCAAATGGCCTGCTCCCGCTACTGGCAAACGTCGCCAGGCTGTACCCGCAAGCCGCTGCTCGCACCAGCATTCAGTGTTTAACCCTATAAAACTTAAGGCAGCTACGAATGGAACTTCGAAATAAAAAATTGACCCATGACGAATTCATGACCGAAAGGCATCAGGTATTACAAACCTGGGAAACCGGCAAAGACGTTGAGAACTTCGAAGATGGCGTGAAGTACCAGCAATCAATCCCGGATAATAAGCGCTTCTCCCTTGCTCTGCTGAAGGCCGATCAGGAAGGGAAAACCCTGAGCCAGCCGCGCGCAGGCGTAGCATTAATGGATGAGCATATTGCGCTGCTCAAAACATTGCAGGAAGAGTGCGACCTCCTGCCGAGTACTATCGATGCCTATACCCGTCTGAACCGCTATGAAGAAGCCGCCGTCGGGATCCAGAAATCTATCGAAGCAGGTACTTCTAAGCTGAATGGTTTACCGGTCGTCAATCACGGGGTTGCTGCCTGCCGTCGTATGACTGAAGCGCTGGAAAAACCGATCCAGGTTCGTCACGGCACGCCGGATGCGCGCCTGCTGGCAGAAATCGCCATGGCCAGTGGCTTTACCAGCTACGAAGGCGGCGGCATCTCCTACAACATTCCTTACGCTAAACGTGTCACTCTGGAAAAATCCATCCGCGACTGGCAGTACTGCGACCGCCTGATGGGCATGTACGAAGAGAACGGTATTCGTATCAACCGTGAACCGTTTGGCCCACTGACCGGCACCTTGATCCCGCCGTTTATGTCCCACTCGGTGGCGATTATCGAAGGTCTGTTGGCTCTGGAACAAGGCGTGAAGTCAATTACCGTTGGCTACGGCCAGGTCGGTAGCCTGACGCAGGATATTGCAGCGATTCAGGCGCTGCGCGAACTTTCCCACGAATATTTCCATAACCACGGCTTCGACGATTACGAACTGAGTACCGTTTTCCACCAGTGGATGGGCGGATTCCCGGAAGATGAAGCAAAAGCCTTCTCCGTTATCGCCTGGGGCGCAGCGGTTGCCGGTATGTCAGGTGCCACCAAAGTGATCACCAAAAGCCCGCACGAAGCGTTCGGTATCCCAACGGCGGCAGCGAACGCCCAGGGTCTGAAAGCTTCGCGCCAGATGCTCAACATGGTCAGCGACCAGAAATTCCCGCAGTGCGCTGCCGTGGAGCAGGAAGTTGATCTGATTAAGAGCGAAGTCCGCGCGGTGCTGAAGAAAGTCTTCGAACTAGGCAATGGCGACATTGCGCGCGGTACGGTGCTGGCCTTTGAAGCAGGCGTACTGGATGTACCTTTCGCGCCAGCCGCCTGTAACGCCGGTAAGATCCTGCCTGTTCGCGATAACACAGGCGCCATCCGTATTCTCGAAGCCGGTGCCGTTCCGCTGCCGAAAGACATTCTCGCCCTGCACCACGACTACGTCGCAGAGCGCGCGCATTTCGAAGGCCGCAAGCCTTCTTTCCAGATGGTCATTGATGACATCAACGCCGTATCCCACAGTAAATTAATAGGAAGACCATAATGAAAATTAAACAGGCCCTTTTCACAGCTGGCTACTCCTCATTTTATTTTGACGATCAGCAGGCCATCAAAAACGGCGCCGGTCATGACGGGTTTATCTATACCGGCGCTCCGGTAACGCCTGGATTTACATCTGTTCGTCAGGCGGGTGAATGCGTATCCGTACAGCTGATTCTGGAAAACGGCGCAGTAGCAGTGGGCGATTGTGCAGCGGTGCAATATTCAGGTGCAGGTGGACGCGATCCGCTGTTCCTGGCTGAAAACTTCATTCCGTTCCTTAACGATCACATCAAACCGCTGCTGGAAGGCCGCGACGTTGATTCGTTCCTGACCAACGCCCGTTTCTTTGACGAACTGCGTATTGACGGCCATCTGCTGCATACCGCCGTACGTTATGGTCTGTCTCAGGCGCTGCTCGACGCGGCGGCACTGGCTACCGGTCGTCTGAAAGCAGAAGTGGTTTGTGATGAATGGCAACTGCCGTGCGTCCCGGAAGCCATTCCATTATTTGGCCAGAGCGGCGACGACCGTTATATCGCCGTCGACAAGATGATCCTCAAAGGTGTGGACGTCCTGCCGCATGCGCTGATCAATAACGTAGAAGAGAAGCTGGGCTTCAAAGGCGAAAAACTGCGTGAGTACGTCCGCTGGTTATCAAACCGCATCCTGAGCCTGCGCACCAACGAAACCTATCACCCGACGCTGCATATTGATGTCTACGGCACCATCGGTCTGATCTTCGATATGGATCCCGTGCGTTGCGCCGAATACATCGCCAGCCTGGAAGCCGAAGCTCAAGGCCTGCCGCTGTACATTGAAGGCCCGGTAGATGCCGGTAACAAGCCGGATCAGATCCGCATGCTCACCGAGATCACTCAGGAGCTTACCCGTCTGGGTTCCGGCGTGAAAATTGTTGCGGATGAATGGTGTAACACCTATCAGGATATCGTGGACTTCACCGACGCGGGCAGTTGCCACATGGTGCAGATCAAGACCCCGGATCTGGGCGGTATTCACAACATCGTCGATGCGGTGCTGTATTGCAACAAACACGGAATGGAAGCCTATCAGGGCGGTACCTGTAACGAAACGGAAATCAGTGCGCGTACCTGCGTACACGTCGCGCTGGCTGCGCGTCCAATGCGCATGCTGATCAAGCCGGGTATGGGTTTCGATGAAGGGCTCAACATCGTGTTTAACGAAATGAACCGCACCATCGCGCTGTTGCAAACTAAGGATTAAGAGATGGCACGCACATTTAAGATCTTATCGCCTACGGCTATCCTGGGTTATGGCTTCCCGGAAGAAAGTTTTCGTAAAGCCATGGAAGAGTCACCGGATCTTATTGCTGTTGACGCAGGTTCCTCCGATCCAGGCCCCCACTATCTGGGGGCGGGTAAACCCTTTACCGACCGGGCCGGTGTGAAACGCGATCTGCGCTATATGATCGTGGCAGGCGTGAAGAACAACATCCCGGTAGTGATCGGCACGGCCGGTGGTTCTGGCGCAGCTCCGCATCTGGAGTGGTGTCGCCAGATAATCCATGAGATCGCACAGGAAGAAAAACTGTCCTTCTCAATGGCGTTAATCCCGTCTGATGTCGACAAAGAAATCGTTCATCAGGCGCTGGATAACGGCAAAATCACCGCGCTCGATTTTGTGCCTGAACTGACTCACGATGCAATTGAAGAGAGCACCTACATTGTCGCGCAGATGGGCGTCGAGCCTTTTCAGCGTGCGCTCGAAGCTGGCGCGCAGGTGGTTCTGGGCGGACGTGCCTACGATCCGGCCTGCTTCGCCGCGCTGCCAATAATGCAGGGCTTTGATGAAGGTCTGGCACTTCATTGCGGGAAGATCCTTGAGTGTGCTGCCATTGCTGCCACCCCTGGCTCCGGCTCAGATTGTGCGATGGGGATCATTGATGACAACGGCTTTACGCTGAAGGCGTTCAATCCCAAGCGTAAGTTCACTGAAACTTCCGCTGCGGCGCACACCCTGTATGAGAAGTCCGATCCGTACTTCCTGCCAGGACCAGGCGGCGTGCTGAACCTGAAAGCGTGCACCTTTACCCAAGTTAACGAGGGCGAAGTGTATGTCAGTGGTTCACGTCATGAAGAAACACCGTATGCGTTGAAACTGGAAGGCGCGCGTCAGGTTGGCTTCCGTTGCCTGACCATCGCCGGAACGCGCGACCCAATTATGATTGCCGGGATTGACACCATTCTCGAAGAGGTACAGGCAAGCGTGGCGCGTAACCTCTCTCTGAATGACGACAGTATCCGCATGACGTTCCACCTGTATGGTAAGAACGGTGTGATGGGCAACCATGAACCGATGAAAACCGCCGGTCATGAGCTGGGGATTTTACTGGATGTCGTTGCGCCGACGCAGGATATCGCCAACAGCGTTTGCTCGCTGGTACGCTCTACCCTGCTGCACTACGGCTATGAAAATCGCATTGCGACTGCGGGCAACCTCGCCTTCCCGTTCTCGCCATCTGATATTCAAAGTGGACCGGTGTATGAGTTCTCGATCTATCACCTGATTGAAGCGAGCGATGCGCTGCGATTTGATTTCCACATTGAACAGGTGACGCCAGAAGGAGTTCAGGCATGAAACACTCAATTTGTTCACTGGCGCAGGTTATTCGCTCCAAAAACGCCGGACCGTACGAACTGGTTTTAGATATTTTATTTAAAACCAGGGAAGACTATCAGCGGGTAAAAGCCTGCGAGCAATTAACGCCGCAGCTCATTGCCAGTTTATATAATGTTGAACCTGACTTCATTCACAATATCGTGTGGTTCGATCCGGCGAATGCCGTAAAAATCGTCATGCCGCGCGATATTATTTCCGGCAACGTCGGTGACAATGATGTTTATGGTGCTCAGCAACACGCTCCATTATTAAGTATTGAGTTCGACTTGTAACAAAACACACAATAACAACCATTGGAGCACTGAATTCAGCGGTATCACAGTGCTTCGAATTATTCATGCGGTTGGTCACAACAGGCGTGCGTCTGAGCTGCTGTCCAGGCTCAGGCGCACACCACCCTACACAATTCAAATTACCAGCCTTTATCCGATGGAGTACACATGAAGAAAATAAGTTTAACGAAGATGATCATATTAGGCCTGATACTCGGCATGATTGCCGGGGTGGCCATAAATAATATGGCCGCGGCTGAAACAGCAAAATCCTATGCAGCAGATATTTCTATTTTTACCACCATATTCTTACGCATGGTAAAAATGATTATCGCGCCATTGGTTATTTCAACTCTGGTTGTTGGTATTGCCAAAATGGGCGATGCCAAAACGCTGGGACGTATATTTTCGAAAACCTTCTTCCTGTTTATTTGCGCCTCTCTGGTGTCAATTGCACTGGGTCTGGTTATCGTTAACATCTTCCAGCCAGGCGCGGGGATCAACTTCGTGCCGCATGACGTCGGGGCCGTTGCCGCCGTTCAGTCAGAGCCATTCACGCTGAAAGTGTTCATCTCGCACGCGGTACCGACCAGTATTGTCGATGCGATGGCGCGTAACGAAATTCTGCAGATCGTGGTGTTCTCAATTTTCCTCGGTTGCAGCCTGGCCGCAATTGGTGAAAAAGCCGAGCCTATCGTGAAGGTTCTGGATTCACTGGTACACGTGATGCTGAAGCTGACGGGCTACGTCATGCTGTTTGCACCACTGACCGTTTTTGCCGCTATTTCTGGTCTGATTGCCGAACGTGGTCTGGGTGTGATGGTCAGCGCCGGGATCTTCATGGGTGAATTCTATCTGACCCTGGGTATGCTGTGGGCAATCCTGATTGGCCTGTCAACCATGATAGTCGGGCCTTGCATCGCGCGTTTGACCAAATCAATCCTCGAGCCTGCACTGCTGGCCTTTACTACCTCCAGCTCAGAAGCCGCCTTCCCGGGCACCCTGGACAAGCTGGAAAAATTCGGCGTTTCTTCAAAAATCGCCAGCTTCGTTCTGCCTATCGGTTACTCCTTTAACCTGGTCGGCTCCATGGCGTACTGCTCATTTGCCACCGTCTTTATTGCTCAGGCGTGCAACATTGAGCTGAGCATGGGCGAGCAAATTACCATGCTGTTAATCCTGATGCTGACCTCTAAAGGGATGGCGGGCGTACCGCGTGCATCAATGGTGGTTATCGCCGCAACCCTGAACCAGTTCAACATTCCTGAAGCTGGTCTGATCCTGTTGATGGGCGTCGATCCATTCCTCGATATGGGTCGTTCTGCTACCAACGTCATGAGTAACGCAATGGGTGCTGCCATTGTAAGTCGCTGGGAAGGTGAACACTTCGGCCAGGGTTGTCGTGGCACTGCGCCAGTGAAGACCCCGGAACAAGAACGTCCGGTTACCGAAACAGAAGTCGCGTTGTCCTGATACGACGTTATTGCCGGATGGCGCTTGCGCTTATCCGGCCTACATAACGTTTAACTATCCGTTGGCCGGATAAGGCGGTACACCGCCATCCGGCACCATGATGAGTACACCAACAGGATTGCACCATGACTAAAAATCTTCTCGGCGTGAGTATTTTTTCCTTCAGCGTTTTGTTCAGCGCAACGACTCTCGCGCAAACCACGCCGGATTACGCAAAGCTTATCGACCAGGCACATCAAAAATATAAAAGTAACCACGATGGAAAAGTCGCCGACTACATCCCTGCCCTGGCGACCTACAGCCCGAATAACTTTGCCATCACCATTGCCACGGTGGACGGCAAGATCTACCAGGTTGGCGATGTTAACAAACCCTTCCCCATGGAATCCCTGAGCAAAGTCTTCACCATGGCGCTCGCCATGGAACAGCACGGCCCTCAGGTGGTGCTGGATAAACTCGGGGCCAATGCCACCGGCATGCCTTTCAACTCCGGTTTAGCGGTTGAGCTGACCAAAGGCGCGCCTGAGAACCCGCTGGTAAACGCCGGGGCGATGAGCACCGTTAGCCTGATTGAAGCCAAAGACAAAACCGATCGCTGGAACAAAATCCTCGACAACCTGAACGTCTGGGCCGACGCCACGCTCACGGTTAATGAGCCGGTCTTTAAATCCGAGATGGAAACCAACCAGCACAATCAGGCGCTGGCGAAGCTGATGGAATCCTATAACAGCTTCTATGGCAATACCGACGAAGCTGTCGAAATTTATACCCGTCAGTGCTCGGTGGATATCACCGTTGAGCAACTGGCCAAAATGGGGGCGGTACTGGCGAACAAAGGCAAATCTCCATTCAACGGCAAGCAGTTGCTGAATGAAAAATATGTTCCGCAGGTGCTGGCAGAAATGGCGATTGCCGGACTATACGACGGCAGCGGTAAATGGCTCTACACCGTGGGCATCCCGGCAAAAAGCGGCGTCGGTGGCGGCATGGTCGCCGTTGTCCCGGGCGAATATGCGATTGCCGTCTATTCTCCGCCGCTGGATGAAGCCGGTAACAGCGTTCGCGCCCAGAAAACGATCGAATATGTCGCCGAAGCGACAAAAGCCAATGTCTTTTTAGCGCATTAAGCAATTACGGATGGCGTGAGCGCCATCCGACATATTAACTAAAAGGTGAGATGTAAACATGTCTAAACCATTTGTCTGGCAGGAACTCTTTGTTCAGAGTAAAGATAATACCGAATATGAATTACTGAGTAACCAGCACGTTGCGGTAACGGAGTTAGACGGAGAGGAAGTGATTAAGGTTGCGCCAGAAGCGCTAACCTTATTAGCCCAGCAGGCATTTTATGAGGCTTCATTTTTCCTGCGCGCCGGACATTTAAAACAGATAGCCAGCATTCTGCACGATCCGCAGGCCAGCAGTAACGATAAGTACGTCGCATTGCAACTGCTACGCAATGCTGAGGTTTCGGCCAAAGGCGTCCTGCCCAACTGCCAGGATACCGGGACGGCAACCATTGTGGCCTGCAAAGGACAGCATGTCTGGACCGGCGGCGATGATGCAGAAGCATTAAGCAAAGGCGTGTACACCACCTTCACCGAAAACAACCTGCGTTACTCGCAAAATGCCCCGCTGGACATGTATACCGAGGTCAATACCCAGACTAACCTGCCGGCGCAAATCGACATCAGCGCCACGCCGGGTAACGAATACCGTTTCCTGTTCGTCAACAAAGGCGGCGGCTCTGCTAACAAAGCGGCGCTGTTCCAGGAAACCAAATCTATTCTGCAGCCGGAAAAGCTCACCGCGTTTCTGATCGAAAAAATGAAATCACTGGGTACAGCCGCCTGCCCGCCGTATCACATCGCTTTCGTCGTTGGAGGCTTGTCCGCCGACCAGACGCTGAAGGTTGCCAAACTGGCTTCAACTAAATATTACGATAACCTGCCCACCCGCGGGAACGAACTGGGTCAGGCATTCCGCGATACGGCGCTGGAAGCCGAGCTGCTTAACGCCAGCCGCGAGTTTGGCATCGGCGCGCAGTTTGGCGGCAAATACTTTGCCCACGATATCCGGGTGATCCGCCTGCCACGCCACGGCGGCTCCTGCCCTATCGCCATGGCTCTCTCCTGCTCAGCCGACCGCAACATCAAGGCCAAAATCAACAAACACGGAATCTGGCTGGAGAAACTCGAGCATAATCCGGGCAAATTTATTCCCGATTCACAGCGGGTAGAAAATAGCGCCCAGACCGTACAACTGGATCTGAATCGTCCGTTGCGCGAGATCCTGCATGATCTCACCACTCTGCCAATTGGGACGCGTTTATCGTTAACCGGCCCGATTGTTGTGGCTCGCGATATCGCGCATGCCAAAATCAAAGAGCGCCTGGATAACGGCGAACCAATGCCAGATTACATGAAAAACCATATCGTCTATTACGCGGGCCCGGCTAAAACCCCCAGTAATCTGGCCTGCGGTTCGCTAGGTCCCACAACCGGCGGGCGCATGGACGGTTACGTCGATGCTTTCCAGGCCGCGGGCGGCAGTCTGATCATGTTGTCGAAAGGCAACCGCAGCGCGCAAGTCACGGATGCGTGTCGCAAACATGGTGGTTTTAACCTTGGCAGCATTGGCGGCGCCGCAGCCTTGTTGGCGCAGCAGTACGTGAAGAGCCTGCACTGCCTTGAATATCCCGAGCTGGGAATGGAAGCGGTGTGGATGATGGAAGTTAAAAATATGCCGGCCTTCGTATTAGTGGATGATAAAGGCAATAACTTCTTTAGCCAGTTTGAGCAGCAGCATCGCTGCGCAACCTGTCCGGCAGGACATTAAGGAGTCACCATGGAAGCGCGAGCCAATAATGACAGACACCGCCAGCGTCAGCAGAAACTGAAAGAACAGGTTGATACCCGCGTGGCGGCGGCAACGGAGAAGAAAGGGATCCTGATTGTCTTCACCGGCAACGGTAAAGGAAAATCCACCGCAGCCTTTGGTACGGCAACGCGCGCGGTTGGTCACGGAAAAACCGTTGGCATCGCGCAGTTTATTAAAGGCCAGTGGGATAATGGCGAGTACAACACGCTGCAACCGCTCGGTGTCGAATTTCATATTATGGGCACCGGATTTACCTGGGAAACCCAAAATCGGCAAGCGGATATCGAGGCGGCAACGGTAGTCTGGCAGGAAAGTAAGCGCATGCTGGCTGATCCGCAGTACGATCTGGTGGTGTTGGATGAGCTTACCTACATGCTGGCTTACCACTATCTGGACACCCAGGAGGTTATCAGCGCCATCGAAAATCGCCCTGCGGAGCAAAGCGTCATCGTGACCGGGCGCGGATGCCATGCGCTGTTACTGGAACTGGCCGATACGGTCAGTGAAATTCGCCCGGTCAAGCACGCGTTTGACCGCGGGATTCAGGCACAGATTGGAATCGACTGGTAGCCGTTCTTTTGCCGGAAAACGATGCTAACGCGTCTTATCCGGCCTACCAATCGTTGTAGGCCTGATAAAGCGCAAACCACCATCAGGCAGCCGACACCACGGACTTACTGAGCAACCAGTTACGAAATGTCTGTAAATGCGCAGACTCCGATTTCTCTTCACGCCACGTCATAATGAAACGGTTCCCGGTGCGCATCGGAACATCGCAAGGAATGACCATATCACCATTGTCCAGATCGTGCTGAATGGCAAAACGAGGAAGCAGCGCAACCCCCAGATTAGAACGGACCGCCGCAATCAACATCGACAACAGATCAAATCTCGGGCCTTTATTTACCAGCGGGCTGCTGACGTTGGACAGCGCAAACCATTCCTGCCAGCCTTTGATTCGCGTACTCTGGTGCAACAGCGGGTATTCGTTCAGCAGTTCGTGGACTGACAGTTTCCGTTCCGGTTCGGCCAGCAGGCAGCGGCTGCAAACTGGCAGAATTTCCTCTTCAAACAGGTACTCAACCTCTGACCACGGTGAGTAGAAATCTTCGCGCATAATTGCCGCATCATACTCACGATTAAGAAAATCACCGATATTCGCCAGCGAATGGATGTTCACGATAATATCAGGATTGAGTTTGTTAAACTCGCGCAGGTTGGGGATCAACCAATGCGTACTGAACGTCGGATTTACCGCCAGCTCAATAACCTGTACGGTCGGTTGCCAGGTCATTATTGTGGTCGTATCGCGCTCGAGTTTATTTAACGTTTCTTTAACGATACTTAAATAGTGTTTGCCGGCCGCATTTAAAAAAATACGTTTTTTGGCATGATTAAATAGCGCGGTATTAAGAAAATCCTCCAGTGCATTCACCTGGCGGAAAACAGCACTTTGTGTTAACGCCAACTCTTCAGCTGCCCTGGTATAACTTTCGTGACGCGCAACCACTTCAAAAGTTACCAGCAACTCCGTCTTGGGTATTTTTCCTCTCATAACTTCTTCCATATGCAGCGTACAAAAATAGTTTAATTTATAAAAAATAATTCAAGGCACCCAGATAAGCACCGAGAGTTATATTTTATTTTCTCCATTGATGTCATTGATCCAATCCATGATTTGCTCACACTGATGGCGGATAAATATTAACCAATAATACTCAAGCACAACAATAAACACAATTTAAATAAGGTTAAACCTAAGTAAATAGTGCCAATAAGTTCTTAATAATTTTTCAAGTCTTCTTGTTTATTGCAGAAAAAACTTTGCGAGATTAATCAATATTATCCATGCGCTAATCCTGGATAATTTCACGTTATAACTTACGGGCAAACGACTGCTTTTAATCATTTATTGATGTCGTTTGTGCCATTTTTTGACAGACGTGATAAAGGACACATTGTGAAAACTTTCGGAAAGGTCTGGCTCGTTGGAGCAGGTCCTGGTGATATTTCATTACTGACCCTCAAAGCAATGATCTGCATTAAACAGGCTGACGTCATTATTTACGATCGGCTGGTCAATCCTAAAATTTTAGAATGGGCATTACCTGACTGCCTGCTTATCAATGTCGGCAAAAATCCAGGATTCCATTGCGTTCCCCAGGGTGAAATCAACGCACTACTGGTCCAGTATGCCCAAACACACCACAACATTGTGCGCCTCAAAGGTGGCGATCCGTATGTATTTGGCCGTGGGGCTGAAGAAGTTGAGGATCTGGTTGAAATGGGCATCCCTTTTGAAGTTGTACCGGGTATTAGTTCTACGATTGGCGGCCTGACCTATGCCGGTATCCCGGTGACGCATCGCGATTTTGCCTCCGGCTTTCACGTGGTGACTGGCCACACGCGGGAAGGCAATCAGCAGCAGGACTGGCGTCAACTGGCGAAACTTAATGGCACGTTGGTCATCGTCATGGGTATCGCCAATCTGGCGTTTATCTGTGAAGAGTTGTTGATGGGCGGGAAATCAGCAGACACGCCCGCCGCACTAATTATGTCCGCGACCCGAGAAAATCAACGCCGCCTGACCTGCACGCTCGGTTCATTATTGAGCAAGGCGCAGGAAGCGAATATTGTTCCACCGGCGCTGATTGTAATCGGAGATGTGGTGACCCTGAGCGATCGACTCTCTTTTATACCTGAAGCCATCACGCTGCCAGACAATCTTTACTGCGAAAGTCTGGCGTGACGAAAAGACTGGGGCGACGTTTGATGCGCCGCCCGGAAAACGCGGCAAAAGTAACTGGTTTGCGCGTATTGCAGTTTCCTGGCAATACTGTCTATGGAATGAACCGGATCGTGTAATAACTCCCCTGCTTTTTGCATTTTTTTCTGACTCACCCAGGTTTTAAAATTAACACCCTGGCGTTTCTTGAAAAACCGGCTGAAATAGTTCGCGCTTAAGCACACATGAGCCGCGACAGATTCCAAAGACAATTCACCATACAAATTCTCGTCAATATAACGCAGCGCCGCCATAAGTTTTTTCTCGTGACGTGAAGGCTCAGTGAAATAATGATGAGCGTAACGGGTTGCCGGAACTACAATCTTCTCAGAGATCAATTGTTCTTTCTCAAAATTATCAACAATAAAACTTAACAAATTTGCTGACGCCACCAGTACATTATTATCCACCATTGCAGACTGGCCCCACTCAGCTTTAATTTCGGGGTTATTAATCCATGAGTTTTTGTTATCAATAGCGATAGTTTTATATTCCTGATACTTTACCCGCACCTGCCCGCAGATAATAAAACCGTAAAGGTGTCCCTCATGAATTAATGGCATCGAGAACAGGCTTAGCCCTGCATGACAGGTGAGTATTCTGGGTTTAAGCTGTTTTAATGCCTCAAAAGCACAGTACTTGTCGCACTTTTGGCAACCTGCTCGATAGCGCTCATCCGCACGCATTAATGTGCAAAACGAATTAAAATTATGACATTCAGACAACGCTATACCGTTAATATCAACGACGACTGTGGCTAACCCAGTGGCTCGGGAGAAGAGTTCTGCGATAGAGAAAAAACGGTGTAAATAGTCATCCTGGATTTTCAGCGGCACGTTATCCTCCGGCATTAACAATATTAAGGCCGCTAATATGCAAAAATTAGCCTCAGGAAAGAATGATGCTTACCGCAAAAAATAATCTCATTTGTGCAGATGATTATGATCAATTGGCAAGAAAATTATAGCGACCACGATAATACTCTGCAGCACACCGCGACTTCGCTTTCTCAAAGATTAACGAATCTTCACACTCTCTTGTGAGACTCTTTTCGCAACACTCAACACCTAACTTCATTATTTTCAATAAATTACCCGTTTTTAATGTGAATCGATGATGTGCTTATTTGTGATAATCATCATGTGAATGTGAAAGGCCCTCCTGAATAATATGTTCAATTAGCAAACAATCTGAACGGAGTTGATCCATGGCCGTCACCACAGGCGTTATCGCCGACGATTTTACCGGCGCAACGGACATTGCAAGCTTTATGGCGCAGCAGGGGTGGCGCGTCGCGCTTCTGCCCGGTATGCCCGATCCCGCGCAATGCTGGAATGAAGAGGTTGACGCTATCGTCATCTCGCTGAAAAGCCGCTCATTACCCGCAGAACAGGCCGTCGCCCAATCCCTGTCCTGTGCCCGCTGGCTGAAACAAAATGCAGGTGTCCGCCAGATTTATTTTAAATATTGCTCGACGTTTGACTCCACGCCAACAGGCAATATTGGCCCGGTCAGCGATGCATTGATGAACGACCTGCAGGTTCCGCAGATCGTCCACTGCCCTGCTCTGCCGCAAAACGGACGCACGGTGGTGCATGGTCATCTTTTTGTACACGGCATACTGCTTAACGAATCCGGGATGGAAAAGCATCCGCTCAATCCAATGAACGATGCCAGCCTGCCGCGTCTGCTGAGCGCGCAAACGCCAGGCGCGGTTGGTTGCATCAACCTCACGACCCTGCGTCAAGGTGTGGAAGCGGTCACTTACGCCCTGGCCCAACTTCAGGCTGAAGGTACGCGTCACGTTATCGTCGATACGCTGGATGAAGCAGATCTCAACACACTGGCGCAAGCTCTCCATGCCAGCCCTCTGTTAGCCGGGGGCTCCGGGCTCGGCGGCGCGCTGGCCGCCTGCAGCGGAGGCCAGCAATCCATGCCGCCGGACTCTTTTCCACTGCCTGCCAAAACGGTGGTGTTCTCCGGTAGCTGTTCGGCAATGAGCAATCGTCAGGTTAATCGCTATAAGGCCGCGGCAGCGTCTCGTTTGCTTGATGTGTCCCGCTGCCTGTCTGATGCCGAACGCTACACCGATGAACTGAGCGCTTGGGCGATGACGCATATCAGCGACCCATTAGCGCCATTGATATACGCCACCCAGCCGCCAGACGTACTCAAACGTATTCAACAGGAGCACGGCGAACAGGCCGCCAGCCAGGCAATCGAACACGCTTTTGCCCGGCTGAGTTCAAAGCTACGAACTGCGGGTGTAAACACCTTTATCGTCGCGGGCGGAGAAACCTCCGGCACCGTTGTGGAAGCCTTGCAGGTGAAGCGTCTGTCCGTCGGCAAAGCCATTGCGCCAGGCGTACCGTGGGTATTTTCCTCCGGTCTGGCGCTGGCGCTGAAGTCAGGCAACTTTGGTGACGACGATTTCTTTTTTACTGCCCAGGAGTACGCATTATGAATTCGGTGAGTGAACACCAACTGCGCGAACTACTCGTCCACTATGGCCGTTCCCTGTTTATGCGCGGTTACAGCAGCGGCGGTTCCGGCAATCTTAGCGTCAAAATGCCAGATGGCGGCTATCTGGTGACCCCGACCAACTCTTGTCTGGGCGAGCTTGATCCTGCCACGCTAAGTCGGCTGGATGCCAACGGCGTTCATCTTAGCGGCGACAAACCCTCAAAAGAGGTGCCCATGCATCTGGCGTGGTATCGACATCGGCCATCCTGCGGCGCGGTCGTGCACCTGCATTCTCCATGGCTGACCGCGCTCTCCTGCCTGCCGTGCACCACGCCGAAAAACTGCCTGCCGCCGTTAACACCGTACTATGTGATGCGCGTCGGGCAGTTACCGCTGCTGCCCTATTTCAAGCCTGGCCATGAAGGCATTGCCAGCGCACTGAGTGAAATCGCGGCAGACCATACGGCCGCGCTGCTGGCCAATCACGGGCCGGTAGTAAGCGGTCGCTCGCTGCGTGAGGCGGTGTTTAACGCCGAAGAACTGGAAGACAGCGCCCGCATCTGGCTGACGTTAAAACCGCTTGGCTATGTTCCGCTCTCAGAAGAAGCGGTGGCCGAACTTGAACATTCCCGGCAAGCGTGAGGTGACATAATGATCCCCGAGCAACGACGTGATTTTATCTACCGCTACGTGCACGAAAAAAATGCCGCCTCATTTAATGAACTGGCAGATTTGATGAGCGTGTCGCATATGACCGTGCGTCGCGACATCCAGTTGCTGGAAGAAGAAGGCAAAGTTATTGCCATTAACGGCGGAGTGAAGCTCAATAACCTGCTGAAATCCGAGCTGCCATGGCGGGAAAAAGCCGAGTTGAATCATGACGTGAAACGTAAAATGGGCCAGCTCGCCGCCATGCTCATTGAGCCCGGACAAACGCTGTATCTGGATGCCGGTACGTCGTTGTTTGAAGTGGCGAAAGCGGTCGCCGCCAGCCACTGTTTCAATCTGACGGTAGTAACCAACGATTTTTCCATCAGCCACTATCTGATGGATATGCCGCACATCACGCTCTATCACACCGGTGGTCTGGTGGATCAGCGTAACCGCTCATGCCTTGGAAAAAGCGCCGCCAGTTTTCTGCGCACCATTAATATTGACGTGGCGTTTCTGAGCTCCTCATCGTGGGATACCGAACGCGGCATGTCGACGCCGAGCGAAGGGAAAGCTTCGGTTAAAGAAGCGGTACTCACCGTTTCCCGGCGTCGGGTGCTGGTCTGCGACAGCAGTAAGTTTGGCAAATACGGCATGTTCCATATCTGTGGGCTGGAACAGTTAACCGACATTATTTCTGATAACCGGTTACCAGAAAACGCCCAGCAAACTATTGCCAGCCAGGGCGTTAAGCTGCATCTGGTTGATAACCGGGAGGGTGCGCGCCATGCTGAAGTTAGCGGCTAACCTCGACTGGTTGTTTACAGATTTACCGATAGCGGCGCGATTTGCGGCGGCGCAGGCGGCTGGTTTTCGCGGCGTTGAAGGGCTATTTCTCTGGCAGCACCCGCTGACGCATTTGCACGCTGCACAGCGGGAAACATCCCTGCCGGTGGTGCTGATGAACGCACCGGCGGGTAACTGGGCACAAGGTGAGCGGGGACTGGCCGCGCAGCCCGGTCGAGACCAGGAATTTCACCATAGCCTCAACGTGGCACGTGATTACGCCACGGCGCTGGGCTGTTGTCGGGTTCACGTTATGGCCGGTTCGCGCTGCGACGATCTGACGCTTCACGCTCAGCGCACTCTCCTGAGCAACCGGCTGCGTATCGCCTGCGATATGATGGCTGAAGCGGAAATCGATGTGCTGATTGAACCGTTAAATTCGCAGGATATGTCCGGTTATTTTATTGACAGCTTTCCGTTGGCCGAATCTATTATTCAAGAGGTTGGCAAGAAAAATATCGGTTTACAGTTTGATATTTACCACTGTCAGAAAATTCATGGCAATGTGGCAAAAAATATTGAACGCTACTTCACCTTAATTAAACATTTTCAAATTGCTTCTGTCCCCTATCGCCATGAACCGGGAACAGGTGAATTAAATGAAACATGGCTATTCGATTTTATTAGAAAAATGAATTATCAGGGCTGGATTGGCTGTGAATATCAACCATCAACATCAGGGCCCGACTCATTAAACTGGATAACGCCTTACCTATAATTTAAATATCTCTGTACCGGAGGAAAATATGTCGGATACTGTTATTATTTCGCTGGCACCCGTTGCCGCGGATTGCCCCAGAGTTATACCCGCAGAACTGGCGCAGGAAATACTCGCCAGCGTAGAGCATGGCGCGTCCATCGTGCATTTACACGTTCGCGATAAACAGGGTCGCCTGACGCCGGATACCACCAATTTTCAGGCGACCATTGATAGCGTCATGCGCCATTCAGACCTGATTATTCAGGCGTCTACCGGCGGCGTCTCTTCAATGTCCATCGCCGAACGCTGCGCGCCACTCTCCTGCCCCGGCGTAGAGATGGCTTCGCTGAATGTCGGTTCCGTCAACCTCGGAGATGCGGTGTACTTTAATCCCGGTCCGGACGTGGAATATTGCTCCCGGCAAATAGTCGAGCGCAATATTATTCCCGAGTTTGAAGTTTTTGAAATTGGCATGATTAATAACATCCTGAACCTTGAAGATAAAATAAAATTCCAAAAACCCATGCTCTTTAATATCGTCCTCGGCCATCGCGGCAGTACGCCAGCAACCATTGACGCTTTAATTGCTCTGCGTAGCATGATCCCGCGCGATGCCTTATGGGGTATTACTCATTTTGGCAGAAAGAATTTCGATATTATTGCCGCCGCCGTCGGCATGGGGGCCAGTGAAGTGCGAATCGGCTTTGAGGATAGCTATTATTTAAGCGCTGAAGAAAAAGCACAGCATAATTACCAGCAGGTTGCCAAACTCGCCACGCTCATTCGCAGCATGGATAAAAAAGTCGCCACGCCAGAAATTGCGCGGCACATGTTATCTATTCCATCCCGGCAGCAATAACAACAGCAAGGACATTTCAACATGACTATGACCACTGTTATTCACAAAACCGGACTCGGTATCAGCGTTGCGGGCGCGGCGCTAGCGATTATCGGTGCGCTAATCCAGTCCGCGGCGCTCTGGCAGCCAGGGCTGGTGATGTTCACCGCCGGATTCGCCGCCGGTGCAGGCTACTGGCCGGGTCTACGCAGCTATCAATTTACGCTATGGATCATCGCCGGATTTGTCGCCGCCATGACCTGGTCTACGGATCTGATCGTCTGGGGCGGTTTCAATATCACCCATAAATGGATCGTATTCCTCGTCATTCAGGCCACCATGTTTAGCATGGGCACTAAGCTAACGATCCAGGATTTTATTGACGTCGCCAAAATGCCGTGGGCGGTGTTTATTGGCACCTTCTGCCACTTCGTTATCATGCCTCTGCTCGGCCTGAGCATTACGCTTATCTTTAACTTTCCGCCTGAGGTAGCGGTCGGGATTCTGCTGATTGGCGCCTGCCCAAGCGGACTCTCCTCTACCGTCATGGTCTATATCGCGAACGCCAACCTGGCGCTGGCGGTCTCGATCGCCGCAGTCTCAACGCTGGCGGCGACGGTGATGACGCCGCTGTGGGTTAATCTGCTGGCGGGGTCGATGATCGATATCCAGCTCACCGCAATGGTAATGGATGTGGTGAAAATCGTATTGATCCCCATCGGCGCGGCAATTCTGCATGACTATCTGAAAACCTATGCGGGCGTGCGCGGACCCCGTGTCGTCCAGATGCTGGCCGGGATCGGCGCTCTTTGGCTGCTGTATATGATTGCTGGCGGCTGGGACGCGCTGTTTGGTCACGCCAGCGCCGACGCGCAAATGTACGCGGTGGTGCTCAACTTCGTGGCAGGCGGTCTCGTCTGGGCATTGTTCTACAACTGGCTGTATGGCCGCGTGGCGGGCGTGAAGAAAATCATGCCGACCATCTCAATGATGGGGATCATTTTCTTTACGACCACCGCAGCCGCAGCCGGGCGCGAGAACCTGGTGCAGGTCGGCTTCCTGCTCTGCTTCGCCATGTTGATGCATAACCTCGGCGGCTTCCTGATTGGCTATCTGATGAGCCGCTGGATCTTCCGCATGGACGTACAGTCTGCACGCACCGTAGCCTTTGAAGTCGGCCTGCAAAACGGCGGCATGGCGTCCGGGCTTGCCGCAGCGATGGGCAAACTGGCAACGGTTGGCCTGGCCTCGGCGGTGATGACTCCACTTGGCAACGTCAGCGGCTCGCTGCTCGCGAACTACTGGCGCAAGAAAGACGCCAGACAGGCGCAGGCCGCCGCAGCCAAAGATCCCGTTCAACCCGCTTGCGAAAATCTGTCAAAAGGATAATCACGATGACAACTCTCACTCTGGGGCATGCCCTGCGCGCCGTGGCCTCTGCGCTCGACCTTGCCGAAACATGTTACGCAAAACGCCCGTTAAGCGTAGCCGTATGCGACGCCAATGGCGAACTACTCAGCTTTGCGCGGATGGATAACGCCAAACTGTTAACCATCGAGTTAACCCAGCGCAAAGCACGCACCAGTAGCCGTCTGGGCTGCACCACGCAGGCATTTTTACAGCGCCTGCAGAAAGAGCAACTGGATATCGGTTATTTTGCTGACCCGCTGTTTACGGCGCTGCCGGGCGGGATCCCAATTCTGCACCAAGGAAAATGCCTTGGGGCCGTCGCGGTAGGCGGTTTATCCGCGCAGGAAGATCATGATGCGGCGCTGGCCGTCGCGGAAACGTTACTTAAGGAGATTGCCCAATGAAAAAGGTCGCCATGCTGCATACCAGTGCCGCCACGCTTACGATGATGCAACAGCTGATTGCCGACATCATGCCGGATGTGGAAGTCATGCACCTGGTGGAAGAATCCATGATCAAGCAGGTAATGAAGGCCCAGGGCGTGACGCCCAATATTGCCGCCCGCATCGCCGACTATGTGCATATTGCCGAAAAGGCTGACTGCGATATCTTTATTACCGCCTGCTCCTCAATTGGTACTGCGGTGGAGCAATGCCAGTTTATGACCCCACTGCAGCTCGAGCGCATTGACTGCGCAATGGTGGAAGAGGCGATTGAAAAAGGTGAGCGGATCGCCGTACTGGCGACCGTGGCAACCACGCTGAAGCCAACGCTGGATTACGTACAGCGCAAAGTGCAGCAGAGCGGTAAATCGCGAACCATCACGCCTATATTAATGGAGGAGGCATTCCACGCGCTGCTGGCGGGAGACATGGATACTCATGACCGTATCGTCAGTGAAGGGTTACAGAGCGCCTTTACCCAAGCGGATGTTGTGATGCTGGCGCAAGCCTCGATGGCGCGCGTTTTACAGCAGCTCCCTTCCCCGCCGGTGCCGGTAATGACCTCGCCGGAAAGCGGAATTCGCTGGTTGAAAACACTGGCATCATCCTGATAGCGGCCGGTCAGCGCCAGCATAAGATTGCTGGCGCTGACTCATCACTTCTTTCAGGCCAGTTTCAGACTAAACGTCCGCGACTGCCCTGGCCGAAACTCGCCGTTAATTCCCTTCGCATCGTTCTGCTCGCCAGCGGGTATTTCATCCATACCGGTTTCGTAGCAATGCATTACGCTTTGGCTAAACGACACGGCGGCATCGCAACTGACGCTGTCAGAGGGATTAAATAAACGCAGGATGATTTCATCTCTGTCCTCTGCTTTTTTTAGCGCGCTAAGCTGACAGCCAACCGGTGACATACTCAACAGGCTGTAGCTATCGGGAACAGTAAACGCTGCTTTGTTGAGCTTCATCGCATCCCACGGGATTTTGTTATAACACTGGACGGGCGTCAGCCAGGCACGCGCCTGCTGAGCCAGGCCAACGTTAAGCGGCGTCCCGCTATAACTAAACAGGCAAAAGCGCCCGTGCAGCACGCCCCGCATCTGGGAATCCGGTACCGCCATTTTTATGCCTGACGGCCTGCCGGGACGTAATAAGAGATCCTCTTTGCCGAGTAAGCCGACGCCACGGAGCAGCGTCAGAGCAAACGTTTTTTTCTCCTCACCCACTACCTCAAATTCGCGCAATCCTTCGCTAAACACCGCGAGTCCATGACGCCCCTCCTGCAGCGCGGCGTAGTTGAGCAGATTCCAGACCGGCACCGGCGCTTCTTTCCATCCCTCAGCCTGCCAGTTGGCCATCGCTTCATCGTGAACAGGCCGTAGCAGCGAACCAAACTGGGTATCAGCCAACACGTCATTAGTGTGAAATGGCGTGGGGATAAGCACCCGAATTCGGTGATCGTCAGCCTGATTGTCAATGCGAATATCAACCTCAATCCGCCGGCTGTTATGGCTTAGCGTAACACCTATTTCGATGCTAACTTCACCATTGCGCTGACGTGACGCGCGCGCCTCCAGATCCGCCGGAACCGCCATCCGATAGCGAATGATTGCCCGGTCTTGCCATCCCTCGCGGATAATTTCATGCTCAAACGCAACGCCCGCAGACGTGAGGCGCCAATCCTCGCGCGAGGGGGAGTAATCGTACTCATCCCCGTCGTCGGCGCTTTCTTCAATCTCCAGTACGCGTTGATAAACAATCCCTGAGTCCTTATCGCGTAGCTGTAGCGTTCCATCGTCATTGAGATCGATCAGCCAGAACGCGTTCTCCAACAGTGCCTGGGTCGCCGGAGCGGGTATCGCCTGACGGCCAGCAACATGCGGTTCGATATACAGCGTGCAGTACCCCATCGAAGGTAGAATCTGGTTGAGCTGAATATCAAACTCCATAAACGGCTCGTAGTTGCCGTAATGGACGATTTGCCGGTCGATAAGACCAGGATCAAGCTCGCGCACGCCACGAATAAAATAAGGGATTTCATTTCCTCTGCCATCAAGCAGGCGGAACTGGCTGGCGCGAAGACGTACGGTCGTATTGATCACCGCCTCACGCGGCCAGGGCATCAGGTTGAACATCACCAGCTTGTCTTCTTCACTGTGCGCCATGTTGTCAGTGATTTTACGCAGGTAAAAACGAATCAAATTGTCGGCCATATCTTCGGCCAGCACGAAGCGTGAAACGATTTCACGATGCACTTTATCGCTACAACAACAGCCGATGCTGTCGTGGGCATGATTCTTTAAAATCTCTTTCCACATTTTCTCCAGCAGACCGTGGTGATATTCAAAACCTAAACTCCAGGCCAGCGTGGCGAGCGGTTCCAGCAGGTTAACGATTTTATTCTCAATACGCGCATGGATAATTTTGATATCCATTCGTGTGGATCCAATCGTACGATGCACGCGCATATATTTACCGTCGATAAACTCGCCGTGCAGGGTAGCCAACGTCTCCCGATGCGCTTCGATATGAGCAAAAATCTCCTCGAAGCGGCTCATGACAAATTTTCGCTCCGGGTAGATTTCACGCAGTTTATCCATCACCGCAAAGATGTTTTGCTGTAACGGCATCTGGTCATGCCCGTTGGGTAATAGGATTTCTTTAGTCACCGAGGCGTTCTCCAGCACCTCGAAGTAGCCGTCAAGTCGCTTCCGCAGCCCGGCCTCATCCTCGGGTAAGTACTTACCAATCGCATAGCCCAGCGGCAATACCTGTGTCGTCACCTGGCTACCGTCAGCGCTTTGCCATAAAAATTCGGTTTTATCGGTGCCATGACGTTCAGAGCACCCACGCCAGAACAGAGCCCGGTTGATACCAAAACCATTATAAATATGCGGCATCTGCCCGGACATCCCAAATGAATCAGGTAGATAACCTATCTTCATCGGTTCGCCAAAGGCCATACAATCGCGGATGCCGTACATCAGATTGCGGACAATTGACTCACCGGAAACGAGGGTCGTATCCGTTTGCGTGTACCAGGGGCCGATAATAAGCTTCCCGGCCTGCACCAGCGCTTTAACCCGCTGCCGGTTTTCAGGTTTCACCGCAAAATAGTCTTCCAGCACCGCCGTTTGACCATCCAGCACGTAATATTTGTACTCTGCATCCTGCTCAAGGCGAGTCAGGATCTCTTCCATATTGTTAACCAGCAAAATACGCGACTCTTCGGTGGTGAAGTACCACTCACGGTCCCAGTGCATATGCGGCGTAATGTGAACGCGAGATACTGCTTTCATCGTCATTTCCTGTTGAGTAAGTGCTTACGGCATCACGCTATCGGTGACGTATTTCCCCTGTTTAACCGCTTGACGCCGCCAGAGCAGTAAAATCGCCGTGGAGATAATCGTCCCAATCAGCGCAGCGCCAAACCAGCCCGCGGCGGCCATCACCGCGCTTAGGTCTGCGGGGATAAGTAAAAAGAGCGAGAAAATCCCGGCACCTGGGGTCGAAAGCCCAATCCCCATGGCCCCAACGATGGCTCCGGTCGCCATCGACCCCATCACTAAAGAGCCAATCACCCGAATCGGGTCCTCAATCGCCAGCGGAATCGCGCCTTCGGTAATCCCGGCAAGGCCGAGCAGCCAGGTGGATTTACCGGTCTCAATCTCAAACTGTTTGAACAGGCGTGGCGCCAGCATGGTTGAGGCGGTGACGGTAAAAGCAGAAACCATTTTTACCGAAGCGAAAATGGCGTAGGGACCGAATACGCCGTTGGCCATCGCGCCCAGACAAAAGGCATACGCCGCTTTATTGACCGGACCGCCAAGATCAAACGAACACATAAAGCCCAGGATCATACCGAGCAGTAGCGCGTTGGTGCCTGATAACCCATTTAGCCAGGCCGTCAGCGAGGTATTGATCCAGGCGACAGGCTCGCCAATCACAAACAACATCAGGCTACCCGCGCCCAACGTGCCAATCACCGGATAGAGGTAGAACGTTAAAAAGCCATTGAATTTGCTGCTTAAACGCAGATGCTGTTTCACCCAACGCATGAGATAACCGGCAATCAGGCCACCGGCAACACCGCCAAGAAAACCCGAGCCGATTAAGTTCGCCGCCAGACCCGCCGCAAAGCCTGGAGCCAGCGCTGGTTTATCCGCCAGCGAATAAGCGGTATAGGCCGACAGTACCGGAACCATCAGCGTGCCCAGCATCCCGCCGCCGAGTTGGCGATACATCCACAGCCAGGATTTCTCTAAGCTGTACACATCCTGTAGGTCGAAAATCTGTGCAATCAATACCGCCACCGCCAGTACCGTCCCTCCGGCGACGATTAACGGCACGGCAAACGAAATTCCGCTCAGCAGTGCTTGTTTCAGGTCGGTTTTCAGCCCCTTTTTCACCTCTGTCTGTGGCTGAGAAACACGCTGGCTTTGCAGAGACTCCAGCGCTAACGCCTGTTCAATCAGCGCTTTTGCGTGGCGCAACGGTTCGGCAACCGGAACGGAGATCGCCGGGATACCGTTGAAACGTTCACTTTCTTTAATAGCGACCTCTGCGGCGAAAATGCAGGCGCGCGCATCATTCAGTTGTTGAGCCGTTAAGCGGTCTTCAATGCCATTGGCACCCTGTTTTTCCACCACCACGTTAACGCCCATTTGTCGGCCGGCTTTCTCCAGATACTCAGCCGCCATATAGGTATGCGCAATGCCCGCCGGACATGCGGTAACGCAAACAATCGTTGGCGCATCCGCCGTCGCCACTGCGGCCTGCGGCGGTGTTTCGACCACTAATGCCGCCAGCACCGCTTCGGCGCTGGTCGCTGCCATCACGCGAGCACGCAGATCCTCATCCGCAAGGCAGGTGGTCAGTTCGGTCAGGATTTGGATATGAGTCGAACCGGCTTCATCTGGCGGGATCGCCAGCAAAAAAATAAGTTCAACAGACTCCGGGCCATCAATACCTTCCCAGTCCATCGGTTCACTCAGCGTCGCCACCGCGAAAGCCGCCTCTTTCACGGCCGACGATTTACCGTGCGGTACCGCCAATCCTTCGCCAAGCGCCGTAGGTCCCAGCGATTCGCGGTGAAAAACTTCCGCCAGATAAGCGTCGGCATCGGTGATTTTGCCTAATTCGGTCAGCCGCTGCGTAAGTTGGCGGATGGCATCGTCACGATCGGTAAATCTCGCCTGCACACAGACTGCGCGAGGGTGGGACAGTATTGTCAAATTCATCATGGTCCTCAGAGGATTGTCATTATTATGTGCCGCGATTGTCGCAGACAAAACAATATCTTTACGTGATCAATTTCACTAACGAGACAATATTTGTATTTAATTTGTATTATTTACTATTGATAAAATGTACGCATAATTTGTCTTGAATATCTGACTTTATTGCCGACAAAAGCGAAAAGAGATGAGCAAAAAACCGATGTACCGCCAGATAGCCGACGTTCTGCGCGAACAAGTTGCAAAAGGTGAATTAAAACCAGGTGATGCACTTCCCACAGAATCTACGCTACAGAGCCGTTTCGAGGTCAGCCGCGTGACCATCAGGCAAGCACTCAAGCTGCTAACGGAACAGAATATTATCGAGAGCATTCAGGGCAGCGGTTGGTATGTGAAAGAGGAGCGCGTCAATTACGACATTTATCAGCTCACCAGTTTTTATGAGAAGCTTGCCGACCGTCAGGTTGAAACGCACAGCGAAGTGAAGGTCTTTGAGGTCATTCCAGCAGGAGAGATGCTGGCCGAATGGCTACAGCTGGCGGCTGAAGATAAAGTCTGGCATGTAAAACGGGTTCGTTTTATTAAGCAGAAAGCCGTTACCCTCGAAGAGACATGGATGCCGCTCGCCCTCTTTCCCGATCTCACCTGGGAGGTGATGGAAAATTCTAAATATCACTATATAGAACAGATCAAAAAGATGGTTATCGATCGCAGCGAGCAGGAACTGATCCCGGTTATTCCGGATGAGGATACTGTAGAAATGCTGGGCATGCCGCAGGGGAAACCGGTGCTGGAGAAAATCTCTCGCGGGTTTCTGCTCGATGGACGCGTTTTTGAATACAGCCGCAACACCTTCAAAAGCGACGATTATAAATTTACGCTGGTGGCAAAACGACGCCATTAAAAAAGGCCATCATCAGATGGCCAACCATGTCGAAACGGGACCAGCCCTTGACTATGCAGAGAGTCAGGGCTGTTTTTTTTCTTACTTAATCACTGTTTTCAGCGCTTCGCCGATATCGGCCAGGCTACGAACGGTTTTCACGCCAGCGGCTTCCAGCGCAGCGAATTTCTCATCCGCCGTGCCTTTACCACCTGCGATGATCGCACCAGCATGACCCATACGTTTACCTTTCGGCGCAGTCACACCCGCGATGTAACCCACAACCGGCTTGGTCACATGATCTTTAATGTACGCCGCCGCTTCTTCTTCCGCGCTACCGCCGATCTCACCGATCATGACGATCGCTTCGGTCTGCGGATCTTCCTGGAACAGCTTCAGGATATCGATGAAGTTAGAGCCTGGGATCGGGTCGCCGCCGATACCCACACAGGTAGACTGACCAAAACCGTAGTCGGTGGTCTGCTTAACCGCTTCATAAGTCAGCGTACCGGAACGAGAAACGATACCGACTTTACCAGGCTTGTGAATATGGCCCGGCATGATGCCGATTTTACATTCGCCAGGGGTGATAACACCTGGGCAGTTCGGGCCGATCATGCGCACGCCAGCTTCATCCAGCTTCACTTTCACAGTCAGCATATCCAGCGTTGGGATACCTTCGGTGATGGTGATGATAAGCTTGATGCCTGCATCGATAGCTTCCAGGATGGAGTCTTTGCAGAACGGAGCCGGAACGTAGATAACGGTGGCGGTTGCGCCGGTCGCTTCTACTGCTTCACGTACGGTGTTGAACACCGGCAGACCCAGATGCGTGGTGCCGCCTTTGCCCGGCGTAACACCGCCGACCATTTGCGTACCGTAAGCAATCGCTTGTTCAGAGTGGAATGTCCCCTGGCTACCGGTGAAGCCCTGGCAGATAACCTTGGTATCTTTATTAATTAAAACTGACATTATTTCCCCTCCACTGCGGCAACAACCTGCTGAGCTGCATCCGTCAGACTTTTCGCTGCAATAATATTCAGGCCGCTATCAGCCAATTTTTTCGCGCCGAGTTCAGCGTTGTTACCTTCAAGACGTACCACGACCGGAACGTTAACGCCCACTTCTGCTACCGCGCCGATGATACCGTCCGCGATCAGGTCGCAGCGTACGATACCGCCGAAGATGTTAACCAGTACGGCTTTAACATTGTCGTCAGAGAGGATAATTTTGAACGCTTCGGTTACACGCTCTTTGGTCGCACCGCCGCCAACGTCAAGGAAGTTAGCCGGTTCGCCGCCGTGCAGTTTAACGATGTCCATGGTGCCCATTGCCAGGCCCGCGCCGTTAACCATACAACCGATGTTGCCGTCCAGAGCGACGTAGTTCAGTTCCCACTGTGCAGCCTGTGCTTCACGCGGATCTTCCTGAGACTGATCGCGCATTTCACGCAAGTCAGCCTGGCGGAACAGCGCGTTGCCGTCAGCGCCCAGTTTGCCGTCGAGGCAGATCAGATCACCCTGCTTGGTCACCACCAGCGGGTTGATTTCGATCAGCGCCAGATCGCGCTCAAGGAAGATAGTCGCCAGACCCATGAAGATCTTGGTGAACTGCTGAACCTGTTTTCCTTCCAGACCCAGTTTGAACGCCAGTTCACGACCCTGATAAGGCATCGGACCGGCCAGCGGATCGAGCGCTACTTTGTGGATCAGGTGCGGCGTTTCTTCCGCCACTTTTTCAATTTCCACGCCGCCTTCGGTAGAGGCCATGAAGACCACGCGACGGGAACTACGGTCAACAACTGCGCCGAGGTAAAGTTCTTTACCAATGTCGGTCGCTGCTTCAACCAGAATCTGATTTACCGGTTGACCATGGGCGTCTGTCTGGTAAGTGACCAGACGTTTACCCAGCCAGTGTTCAGCAAAAGCGCGAATGTCTTCTTTGCTGTTCACAACCTTCACACCGCCCGCTTTACCACGGCCACCAGCGTGAACCTGACATTTCACTACCCACGGGCCTGCGCCGATTTTAGATGCAGCTTCTTCAGCTTCACGCGGAGTAGTACAGGCATAACCCACCGGTGCCGGTAAGCCATAGCGGGCAAAAAGTTGTTTTGCCTGATATTCATGTAAGTTCATGTGTTCTGTCCATCCTTCAGGTAATCGTTATCTTTTACCCGTAGGCCTGATAAGCCTCCAGACCTACGGGGCAGGTGATACTCTTATTTACTACACGTCCAGCAGCAGACGCGTCGGATCTTCCAGCAACTCTTTAATGGTTACCAGGAAGCCTACTGACTCACGACCATCGATCAAACGGTGGTCATAAGACAGCGCCAGATACATCATCGGCAGGATTTCAACCTTGCCGTCTACGGCCATCGGACGATCTTTGATGGCATGCATACCCAGGATGGCGCTCTGCGGTGGGTTGATGATCGGGGTAGACATCAGGGAACCGAACACGCCACCGTTAGTGATGGTGAAGTTACCGCCCGTCAGATCGTCGACCGTCAGCTTGCCGTCGCGACCTTTAACTGCCAGTTCTTTAATATTTTTCTCGATGTCAGCCATACCCAGCAGATCCACATCACGCAGGACCGGCGTGACCAGGCCACGCGGCGTGGAGACCGCCATGCTGACATCAAAGTAGTTGTGGTAAACCACGTCATCACCGTCGATGGACGCGTTCACTTCCGGATAGCGTTTCAGCGCTTCAACAACCGCTTTCACGTAGAAAGACATAAAGCCCAGACGGATACCGTGACGTTTCTCGAACGCGTCACCGTACTGCTTACGCAGATCCATGATTGGCTTCATGTTGACTTCGTTGAACGTGGTCAGCATGGCGGTGGAGTTTTTCGCTTCCAGTAGACGCTCAGCTACGCGTTTGCGTAGACGGGTCATCGGAACACGTTTTTCGCCACGAGCGCCCAGTTGAGCCTGTGGTGCAGGCGCGGCGGCCGGCGCTTTGGCTTCTGCTTTCGCAGCCGGTGCTTTGGCCAGATGCTTTTCAACATCTTCACGCGTGATACGACCACCGACGCCGGTGCCATTGATGGCGCTGGCTTCGAGGTTATGCTCACCCAGCAGGCGACGGATCGCCGGGCTCAGGGCATCGTTGTTCTGTTCAGCAAGAGACGCCTGCTGGCGTTGTGCCGGAGTAGAATCTTTCTCTTCAGACTTGGCGCTGGTCTCTTTGCCAGAGCTGTTGCCTTCACGCAGGCGACCGAGGATCTGGCGAGAAGTGACGGTTGTCCCTTCATCTTCCAGAACCGCATCAAGAATACCGTCCGCTGATGCCGGTACTTCCAGTACCACTTTGTCAGTTTCGATTTCTACCAGTACTTCATCACGACGTACTGCATCGCCCGGTTTTTTGTGCCAGGTTGCAACCGTTGCATCCGCTACGGATTCAGGCAGGTCGGGAACAAGAATATCTACGCTACTCATTATTTATCCTTTATTTAATCGACGTTCAGCGCGTCATTAACCAGATCTTGTTGCTGCTTCTGGTGAACGGACATATATCCTACTGCCGGAGAGGCAGAGGCCGGGCGACCTGCATAACGCAGAGCTGACCCAAATGGAATTACTTCACGGAAATGATGCTGGCTGCAGTACCATGCGCCCTGGTTGAGCGGCTCTTCCTGGCACCAGACAAAATCATGTACATGAGCAAACGGTTTCAGCGCTTCCTGCACCGCTTTATGCGGGAACGGATAGAGCTGTTCGATACGCACAATGGCGACATCTTTTTGGTCGTTCTTGCGGCGTTGCTCCAGCAGGTCGTAATAAACCTTACCAGAACACATCACGACACGCTTCACGCCTTTAGGATCAAGTTCATCTACTTCGCCAATGGCTGGCAGGAAGGTGCCATTTGCCAGTTCGTCCAGCGTGGACACCGCCAGCGGATGACGCAGCAGCGACTTCGGTGACATCACTACCAGCGGACGACGCATTCCGCGCAGCGCCTGACGACGCAGCATGTGGTAAACCTGTGCCGGGGTAGACGGGACGCAAACCTGCATGTTTTGCTCAGCGCAAAGTTGCAGATAACGTTCCAGACGCGCGGAGGAGTGCTCCGGGCCCTGACCTTCATAGCCGTGTGGCAGCAGCATAACCAGACCGCACATACGGCCCCATTTCTGCTCGCCGGAAGAGATGAACTGGTCGATAACCACCTGCGCACCGTTGGCGAAATCACCGAACTGCGCTTCCCAGATAGTCAGGGTGCGCGGTTCTGCCGTGGCATAACCGTACTCGAATGCCAGCACCGCTTCTTCAGACAGCACGGAGTCCCATACGCGGAACGTGCCCTGGCCGTTATGCACATGCTGCAGCGGAGTGTACGTTGAACCATTCGCCTGGTTATGAATCACCGCATGACGGTGGAAGAAGGTTCCGCGGCCAGAGTCTTCACCCGACAGACGTACCGGAATACCTTCATCAACCAGCGTGGCGTAAGCCAGATTCTCTGCGCCACCCCAGTCGAACAGCTTCTCGCCTGCGGCCATGGCCTGACGGTCGCCGTAAATTTTGGCAACACGCGACTGCATTTCCACCGCTTCAGGCACGGTGCTGATGCGTTTTGCCAGCTCCTGCAGACGCTTCATCTCAACTTTGTTCGGGTAGTTTTCATCCCACTCGTGGTTGAGGTACGGCGACCAGGTGAAGGAGTGCATATTCATTGGACGCCACTCTTTCACCACGCATTCGCCTGCGTCCAGCGCGTCACGATACAGATTGACCATTTCGGTCGCATCTTCCAGCGTAGCGACGTTGTCCGCTTCCAGCTTGTCAGCGTAGATTTTGCGCGGGGTCGGATGCTTTTTGATTTTCTGATACATCAGCGGCTGGGTTGCGCTTGGCTCGTCGGCTTCGTTGTGGCCGTGACGGCGGTAGCACACCAGATCGATAAAGACATCGCGTTTAAAGGTATTACGGAAATCCAGTGCCAGACGCGTTACGAAAGCGACCGCTTCCGGGTCATCCGCGTTCACGTGGAAAATCGGCGCCTGAACCATCTTACCGATGTCGGTGCAGTATGGTGTAGAACGTGCATCTAGCGGGTTAGAGGTGGTGAAGCCCACCTGGTTATTGATAACGATGCGAACGGTACCGCCCACTTCGTAACCACGCGCTTTCGACATGTTCAGGGTTTCCTGAACCACGCCTTGCCCGGTTACTGCCGCATCACCATGAATAGTGATTGGCAGCACTTTATTGCTGCTCGGCTCGTCCAGACGATCCAAGCGTGCACGTACGGAACCGATAACCACCGGGCTAACGATTTCCAGGTGCGACGGGTTAAACGCCAGCGCCAGATGCACCAGACCGCCTTCGGTTTCGATATCCGATGAGAAGCCCATGTGGTACTTCACGTCACCGGTACCGAGGTGTTCTTTATGTTTGCCCGCAAATTCGTCGAATAGATCCTGCGGCTTTTTACCCAGCACGTTAACCAGGACGTTCAGACGACCACGGTGCGCCATACCCAGTACCACTTCACGGGTACCGCTGTTACCGGCGTGGCGGATCATCTCTTTGAGCATTGGGATTAACGCATCACCGCCTTCCAGCGAGAAGCGTTTCGCGCCCGGGAATTTCGCGCCCAGGTAGCGTTCCAGACCTTCCGCTGCGGTCAGTTCGCTGAGGAAGCGTTTCTTCTCTTCACTACTGAACGCAGTACGACCAGACTCGATACGCTGCTGAAGCCAGCGTTTTTCTTCGGTGCTGGTGATGTGCATATACTCGGCGCCAATCGGGCCGCAGTAGGTTTGTTTCAGCGCGACAACCAGGTCGCTCAGCTTCATCGTGTCTTTGCCACCGGCAAAAGAACCCACGTTAAAGCTTTCCTGGAAATCCGCATCGGTCAGATCGTGGAAGGAGGGATCCAGATCGGCCACATTTTCTTGCTGCCACAGTCCCAGCGGATCGAGATTCGCATGCTGATGACCGCGGAAACGATAGGCGTTAATGAGCTGCAGGACTTTAACCTGCTTCACATTGGCATCAGGGTCGGAAATAGAAGAAGAGTAACGTGGGGTAATCAACGCCTGTCGACGGAAATAATCACGTGTTTTTGAGTGGAGTTGATCCGGTTTGACTCCGGTACCAGGTAACTGCTGGAACGTCGAACGCCAGTTAGCATCTACCGAGTCAGGGTCGGTTAAGAAGTCTTCATAGAGCTGTTCTATCCAGCTCTGGTTAGAACCAGAGAGGTAAGAAGAGTCCAACCAGGCTTTCAAAGCGCTGTTCTGCATCGTGATCCCTTAAGCATTTGTATGCTTATTTCGCCGTGGATACTACCACGCACACCGATGTGCGTGCCGGGGTTCACTTGTTGCGGACTGTCGTGTCATCTGCGTCCGCTAAGGAACCTTTAAAAACTGTCTAATAATCGTCGTCGTTCAGGCTGCGATTATTGCTATCAATGTGGCAGTTTTTAGAGGTTTCCCTGCACGGCCGGGGAATCTCTTCCCCGGCAACTACAACTACTTATGCACTACGTTTGAGCAGCATCGACTTAATATGACCGATGGCGCGCGTCGGGTTCAGCCCTTTAGGACATACGCTGACGCAGTTCATGATGCTATGACAGCGGAATACGCTGAAAGCGTCACTTAAACCTTCCAGACGGCTGTCGGTCTCGGTATCGCGGCTATCAATTAAGAAGCGATACGCGGCCAACAGGCCTGCCGGGCCAATAAACTTGTCCGGGTTCCACCAGAATGATGGGCAGGACGTTGAGCAGCATGCACACAAAATACATTCATACAGCCCATCGAGCTTCTCACGCTGCTCTGGCATTTGTAAATGCTCACGAGCCGGAGGATTTTTCCCATTATTCAACAAGTAAGGCTTAATCTTCTCATACTGTGCGTAGAATTGTCCCATGTCTACCACCAAATCGCGCACAACCGGTAAACCTGGCAGCGGGCGAATGACAATTTTTTTGCCCGGCTGATTCAGCGCAGAAATAGGTGTGATACAGGCCAGTCCATTTTTGCCGTTCATGTTCAGACCGTCGGAGCCGCAGACCCCTTCACGGCATGAGCGACGAAACGACAACGACGGATCTTTTTCTTTCAGCTGCATCAACGCATCCAGCAGCATCATGTCGCGCCCTTCTTCCGCCTCCAGGGTGTAATCCTGCATGCGCGGAGCGTCATCAACATCCGGGTTATAGCGATAAACTGAAAACTCGAGTTTCATTGTCCTGTCTCCGCATTAATAAGTACGAATCTTCGGCGGGAATGCCGGGCGCAGCTTCGGTTCCATATTGACTTGACGTCGCGTCATGGATTCCGACTCTGGCAGGTACAGGGAATGGCACAGCCAGTTTTCGTCATCACGTTCCGGGAAGTCGAAGCGGCTATGCGCGCCACGGCTTTCGGTACGGAAGTTTGCAGATACTGCAGTGGCGTACGCGGTCTCCATCAGGTTATCCAGCTCCAGACACTCAACGCGCTGGGTGTTGAACTCACTGGAGGTATCGTCCAGACGGGCATTTTTCAGGCGTTCGCGAATCGCTTTCAGCTCTTCCAGGCCCTTCGCCATCGCATCGCCTTCGCGGAATACCGAGAAGTTATGCTGCATACATTCTTGCAGCGCTTTACGAATTGCCACCGGGTCTTCACCGTTACGGTTACCGTTCCAGCGATTCAGACGCGCCAGAGAAGCGTCGATTTCATCTTCGGTTGCATCCAGCAGGTCACCCTGCTCTGCGATAGATTCCTGCAGATGCAGACCCACAGCACGACCAAATACCACCAGGTCAAGCAGTGAGTTGCCGCCCAAACGGTTAGCACCGTGAACCGATACACAGGCGATTTCACCGACCGCAAACAGCCCTGGGATCACCACATCTTCGCCCTGCTCATTCACGGTCAGCGCCTGGCCGGTGACTTTGGTCGGAATACCGCCCATCATATAGTGGCAGGTTGGGATAACCGGGATCGGCTCTTTCACCGGGTCAACGTGAGCAAAGGTACGGGACAGTTCGAGAATACCCGGCAGACGGGACTCCAGCACTTCTTTACCCAGGTGGTCGAGTTTCAGTTTGGCGTGCGGCCCCCACGGACCGTCGCAGCCGCGACCTTCGCGGATTTCGATCATGATGGAACGCGCCACCACGTCACGACCCGCCAGGTCTTTAGCATTCGGGGCATAACGCTCCATGAAGCGCTCACCGTGTTTGTTCAGCAGGTAGCCACCTTCACCACGACAGCCTTCTGTTACCAGAACACCCGCGCCAGCGATACCGGTTGGGTGGAACTGCCACATCTCCATATCCTGCACCGGCACGCCAGCGCGGATAGCCATACCGACGCCGTCACCGGTGTTGATGTGGGCGTTGGTGGTGGACTGATAAATACGGCCAGCACCGCCGGTCGCCAGCACGGTTGCGCGGGCTTTGAAGTAAACCACTTCACCGGTTTCAATACACAGCGCGGTACAACCAACAATCGCGCCATCGGCATTTTTGACCAGATCCAGCGCATACCATTCGGAGAAGATGGTGGTGTGGTTTTTCAGGTTCTGCTGATACAGCGTGTGCAACAGCGCATGGCCGGTACGGTCTGCCGCTGCCGCGGTACGTGCCGCCTGCTCGCCGCCGAAATTCTTCGACTGGCCGCCAAACGGACGTTGATAAATTGTGCCATTATCGAGGCGAGAGAACGGCAGCCCCATGTGGTCCAGCTCCAGAATCGCTTCCGGACCGGTTTTACACATATATTCAATAGCGTCCTGGTCACCTATGTAGTCCGACCCTTTGACGGTGTCGTACATGTGCCATTCCCAGTTATCTTCATGGGTATTACCGAGCGCAACGGTGATGCCACCTTGCGCAGATACGGTATGGGAACGGGTTGGGAACACTTTGGAGAGCAGCGCACAGGTCTGACCGCTCTGGGAAATTTGCAGCGCCGCGCGCATACCTGCGCCGCCGGCACCAATCACAACAGCATCAAATTCTCTGACTGGCAGTTTCATTACACACCCCACACCACAACAAATCCATAAATGACGTAAACCACCAGCGCAACGACGATAGCCAGTTGCAGAATCAGGCGCACGGCCAGCGGTTTAACGTAGTCGGTCAACACCTGCCACATGCCGATCCAGGCATGAACCAAGATGGAGAAAAGAGCCAGCAGGGTGAAGACTTTGGTGAATGCCGATGAGAAGAAACCGGTCCAGACTTCAAACGTCAGTTCGCCGCTGGTGGCGAAGAAGCCGACCATATAGATGATGTATAACGTCAGAACGATAGCGGTAGCACGGACCAGAATGAAGTCATGTACGCCGTTGCGTCCTAATGCGGAGGCGTTGCTTACCATACGAGGACTCCTGCGAGAAGTGAAAGCACGACAATGATAACGAAACAAATTTTGGCGGAACGTGTCCCTGCTTCGAGGGTTTCTTCGATATAGCCAAAATCCATCAACAGATGGCGAATGCCCATTACGGCGTGATATGCCAGCGCAATCAGGATCCCCCACAGAATTAACTCCACAAAGAAGTTATTCATAATGGATGACGCCGCGAGGAAACCTTCAGGGGAGGAAAGGCTGGTACCCAATAACCACAACAGAATCCCGACCGCCACGAAGGTGATCACTCCGGATACGCGATGGAGAATGGACGCTATCGCCGTGATTGGGAACCGGATCGTTTGTAGGTCCAGATTGACAGGTCTTTGTTTTTTCACATTTCTTATCATGAATAACGCCCACATGCTGTTCTTATTATTCCCTTTGGACTTCGGGTACAGAAGATGAAGACACCTGTAGCCTGAAAGACGACGGGATTTCCTTCCTCCGGTCTGCGTGCGGGTCAGACAGCGTCCTTACTATAACTACGCGTCATATAAAACACTGCTTCCAGATGCTAAAACGACACGTTACAACGCTGGTTGGCTCGGGATTGCAGGGTATTCCGGAGACCTGGCGGCAGTATAGGACGTTCACAAAATCATTACAATTAACCTACATATAGTTTGTCGGGTTTTATCCCGAACAGTGACATAGGTCACGATAACAACATTATTTTAATTTTTAACCATCTAATTTGACAATCATTAAACAAAGTTGTTACAAACGACACCAGAAAAAGCATATAATGCGTAAAAGTTATGGGGTCACTCTTTCACCGGACATTTAGTTATGTAACAGTGTGGAAGTGAAGTATTGACCAATACAGTCAGGACAGTTATTAGTGATAGACAGGTTTAATAATTCGGATTGCTAAGTTCTTGATTTGCAGTTTATTCGCCATGAAAAGACCGTTTTACCTGCAAGCGCCCATAGCTCTGTACCCAGGTTATCCCCTCTTTCGCAGAGCGGCGAGCCAAATAACAAACTGGTAACGGTTCATTGATGTACGAAGGCAAATGTGAGTTCCAGCAGTCTTAAGCAATAAGGCGCTAAGGAGACCGTAAATGGCTGATACTAAAGCAAAAATCACTCTAAATGGTGACTCTGCTATTGAACTGGATGTGCTGAAAGGTACGCTCGGTCAAGATGTTATTGATATTCGTAGTCTTGGCTCAAAAGGGATGTTTACTTTTGACCCAGGTTTCACCTCTACCGCATCCTGCGAATCCAAAATTACTTTCATCGACGGTGACGAAGGTATTTTGCTGCATCGCGGCTTCCCGATTGATCAGTTGGCGACCGAGTCGAACTATCTGGAAGTGTGTTATATCCTGCTGTACGGCGAAAAACCGACGCAGGAGGAGTACGACGAGTTCAAAACCACAGTCACTCGCCATACCATGATCCACGAACAGATCACCCGCCTGTTCCACGGTTTCCGCCGCGACTCTCACCCGATGGCCGTTATGTGTGGTGTTACCGGGGCGCTGGCTGCGTTCTACCACGACTCGCTGGATGTGAATAATCCGCGTCACCGTGAAATCGCCGCCTTCCGTCTGCTGTCCAAAATGCCGACCATGGCAGCGATGTGCTACAAATATTCCATCGGACAGCCGTTCGTGTACCCGCGTAATGACCTCTCCTACGCCGGTAACTTCCTGAACATGATGTTCTCCACGCCGTGCGAAAAATACGAAGTGAATCCGATTCTGGAACGCGCAATGGACCGTATCTTGATCCTGCACGCTGACCACGAACAGAACGCCTCAACCTCTACCGTTCGTACCGCCGGTTCTTCTGGCGCTAACCCGTTTGCCTGCATCGCGGCCGGTATTGCTTCCCTGTGGGGACCCGCACACGGCGGCGCAAACGAAGCTGCGCTGAAAATGCTGGAAGAAATCAGCTCTGTTAAACACATTCCGGAATTTGTTCGCCGCGCGAAAGACAAGAATGATTCCTTCCGCCTGATGGGCTTTGGTCACCGTGTTTATAAAAACTATGACCCGCGCGCCACCGTCATGCGTGAAACCTGCCATGAAGTACTGAAAGAACTGGGCACCAAAGATGATCTGCTGGAAGTGGCGATGGAACTTGAACACATTGCGCTCAACGACCCGTACTTCATCGAGAAGAAACTCTACCCGAACGTAGATTTCTACTCCGGCATCATCCTGAAGGCGATGGGTATTCCGTCTTCCATGTTCACCGTTATCTTCGCCATGGCGCGTACCGTGGGCTGGATTGCACACTGGAACGAAATGCACACCGACGGCATGAAAATCGCTCGTCCGCGTCAGCTGTACACCGGCTACGACAAGCGCGATTTTAAGTCTGATATTAAGCGTTAATTGTTCAGGCCACCGGGTAATTCCGGTGGCTTTTTTCAGATCCAGTCCTGTTTGTTGCATTTACCTCTTCAATATTATCTCCTATAGTTCACCTGTCCTTAAATATATTTAAATCCATCCTAACCCCACTCTATTTAATATAGCATTAATCGCTAATACGTTATTTGATTTTTAAATTCATTAGTTATTTAATCCAGCACGATAAAAACCAGCGCTGGATTAAATGACATGGGCGACCTTATTTATCTGAAGGTAACAGGTGAGCAACAAGGCGAGATCTCTTCTGGTTGTGGTACCGACGCATCGGTAGGCAACCGCTGGCAGGAAAATCATCCTGATGAGATTTTTTCTTTTTCACTCTCTAACGGATTAGTTGGCACAGGTTCTGGTATTAATACCCATGCGCTAAGATTCGAAAAACTAATTGATAAAAGTACGCCATTATTTATTAATGCCATCAATAATAATGAATTTCTGTTTATTGAAATTGATTTCTGGAGAATAAACAGATTTGGCAGATGGGAACGCTACTATTACATTCAATTAAGAAATGCTTCGGTAAAAAGCATACAAACATATGTGACCCTAAATGAGCTTGATACCGAAGAAATTGCGGTATCGTATGACTATATTCTTTGCAAGCACCTGATTGCCAATACGGAGTTTGACTACCTGGCGTTTCCTGCTGAGTACAACCGTTTGTTTATACCGCTTCGCAATCAGCCGACTAGTTCGATAATACCCGTTGCGAAACTCCCTTTCCCCCCAGCACCACACATTCCTGCGGTCACGCCGGTCTATGCCAAATCATGTCTGAAAGAGAAAGGCTGTACAGACGCGGGGAGCAGTGAAGAATCGGCTGAAAACTTCGGACAGATGGCGATTTTCGCACAATCATCCGTCGATGATTGTTGCGGATATGCACAGCCCGCAGAAGCCTCGGTCGCACTGCCGATCTTAGGTGGACTGACGCAGGTGTGGGGCGAGTGGTCTCTCAGTGGCATTCTCAGCGCCGCACGAGGCGTTCCTTATATCGGGGCGCTGGCTTCCGCACTGTATATACCGTCCGCTGGTACGGGCAGTGTACGCGTTCCCGGACGCGATGAGTTCTGGTATGAAGAAGAGTTACGGAAAAAGGCGCTGATCGGCGGCACGGCCACAACCCGGGTTCGTTTTTTCTGGGGAACCGACATTCACGGTAAGTCGCAAGTATACGGCGTGCATACCGGCGAAGGAACTCCGTATGAAAACGTGCGCGTTGCGAATATGGAGTGGAATGATGAACATCATCGCTATGAATTTACGCCCGCCCACAATGTAGATGGGCCGTTAATTACCTGGACGCCGGAAAATCCTGCTACCGGCGATTTACCCACACATACGGGTAGCAATGTTCCGCCGCTTGATCAGACAACGATTCTGGTGACGCCAATTCCGGATGGCAAAAATGAGTACACCACGCCACCGTTCCTGGTGCCGGATGTCGCCGATTTTAACGATTATATTCTGGTCTTTCCGGCCGATTCAGGCATTCAGCCGATATATGTATACCTGAAAACAGCCCGGGACGAACCCGGTACGGCAACAGGCTACGGTGAAACTTTATCCGGAAATGGTCGTTGGCTTGAGGCCGCCAGTTCAGGGCTGGGAGCGCCGATACCTGCACAGGTGGCGGATAAGCTGCGAGGAAGAATGTTTCGCAACTTTGACCATTTCAGAGAAGAATTCTGGCTTGCGGTGTCAGAATGCCCTGAGCTTATGAAGGATTTTAAACCTTCTAACCAAACCCTGATAAGAATGGGGTTAGCACCATATCCTACTCCTTCAGAGCAGGTAGGCGGCAGAACGACTTTTGAACTTCATCACTTAGAAGAAATCCAGCATGGCGGAGAAGTGTTTAATATGGATAATATATACATTACCACTCCTCGCTTACATATAGGAATACATAAAAATGCTAATAGATAATGAAAAAACAATAATCGATTACACTGAGTCAGAGTTCATTGCTCTGCTATCTAACTTTTTTGAGAATAAATATGGGCTAAATGCCAGGGATTTTGGTAAATTTATCGATGACCTACAACTACATGTAGTCAAAATCACCCAGCACCCACTTGGTAATGGACTGATTTTTAATACACCAGATGAGATTGAATGTTCACCCTTAGGAATATTTAAGGAAATAAAAAAATGGAGAGCATCTCATGGCTTAGCGTTATTTAAAGATTCCAAATAAGCGATATATCAAGAGATATCATAACATTCAAAAACTGTCTGAAAGTTTACACTGAGTCTAAAACTTTGGAGTTCTTAAATGAGTTTTTTGCAGCGGACCCGAAGGGGCGAGGCCCATGGATGGGCCGAGTAACAAAGCCAACGCACCTGCAGCTTGAAGTATGATGGGTATAATGAATCGCCACGGGTTTAACAGACACCTCAGAGTCATTTAAGATGGCTTAAAGAGAGGTGCCCATGAGCGGTAAGCGTTATCCCGAAGAGTTTAAAACTGAAGCAGTCAAACAGGTTGTTGATCGCGGTTATTCTGTTGCCAGCGTTGCAACACGTCTCGATATCACCACCCACAGCCTTTATGCCTGGATAAAGAAGTACGGTCCGGATTCTTCCACTAATAAAGAACAGTCAGATGCTCAGGCCGAGATCCGCCGTCTCCAGAAAGAGCTGAAACGGGTTACCGACGAACGGGACATATTAAAAAAAGCTGCGGCGTACTTCGCAAAGCTGTCCGACTGAGGTACGCCTTTATCCGTGACAACTCCTGTTGCTGGCCTGTTCGCCTGCTCTGTCGGGTGCTGGATGTTCATCCCAGTGGTTTTTACGCCTGGCTTCAGCAGCCGCATTCACAACGCCATCAGGCAGACCTGAGACTGACAGGACAGATTAAACAGTTCTGGCTGGAATCGGGATGCGTCTATGGTTATCGCAAAATCCATCTGGATCTGCGTGACAGCGGGCAACAGTGCGGAGTAAACAGAGTCTGGAGACTGATGAAACGTGTCGGAATAAAGGCTCAGGTCGGATACCGAAGCCCGCGGGCACGTAAAGGCGAGGCCAGTATCGTGTCACCCAACAGGCTCCAGCGACAGTTCAATCCGGATGCTCCTGATGAGCGTTGGGTAACGGACATAACCTACATCAGGACCCACGAAGGCTGGCTGTATCTTGCCGTTGTTGTTGATCTGTTCTCACGCAAAATTATCGGCTGGTCCATGCAATCCCGGATGACAAAGGACATTGTCCTGAACGCACTGCTGATGGCTGTATGGCGGCGTAATCCCGAAAAACAGGTGCTGGTTCATTCGGATCAGGGCAGTCAGTACACAAGCCATGAGTGGCAGTCGTTCCTGAAATCACACGGCCTGGAGGGTAGCATGAGCCGTCGCGGTAACTGCCATGATAATGCGGTTGCAGAAAGTTTTTTCCAGTTGTTGAAACGTGAACGGATAAAGAAAAAGATCTACGGAACGCGAGAAGAAGCCCGCAGTGATATTTTTGATTACATCGAAATGTTTTATAACAGTAAGCGTCGGCATGGTTCTAGCGAACAGATGTCACCGACAGAATATGAAAAACAGTATTATCAACGGCTCGGAAGTGTCTAGATTATCCGTGGCGATTCAAAACAGTATTAGAGGAGACTATTCGACTAGTTAAAAGGCAGATACGCTGCGAGGAAGAACGTTTCGCAACTTTGACCATTTCAGAGAAGAATTCTGGCTTGCGGTGTCAGACTGCCCTGAGCTAATGTCACAGTTTAAAAAATCGAATCAGACAATAATTAGAGATAAGGGATCACCATTCGTTATTGAAGAGGAAGCCGTTGGAGGACGAGATGTCTATGAGTTGTATCACATAGAACAAATCCAACACGATGGACCTGTTTACGACATGGATAACTTACGAGTAAACACGCCACGCAACCATATTCGCATTCATAAAGAGGAGAAATAGATGTTTAAAGAACGCTTAGAAAACTATACAGAAGCAGAGATGTTAGATTATCTTCGTGAATTCTTCGAAAACCCGCAAAAATTAGAAGGAAAAGCCCTGACGGAACATTTTAGTCAATTAGCAAAACATTTAATTAAAATTACTGCTCATTCTGAAGGCAGGGATCTTATCTTTAACCCACCTGAAGACAGAGAGGATTCACCCGAGGGTGTCTTGAATGAAATCAAAAGATGGCGTAAATCCCAGGGATGCCCATTATTTAAAGAATCAACCTAAAAATTTCAAATCAAGCAGTTAAATTATCAATATCAATAATAAAACAGCGTAATTTTATACATCCAGAGAAATTAAAATGACAATAACGGTTACGGTTCAAGCTCAACTCATTGTCGGTGAAGCGCAGGTAATAGAAAGTTTGGCCCCAGAAGGTTCTTACACGGCTGTATTTGAAGATGATGGCCAAACCGGGTATTTCTATGCGCTTGATGACTCTTCAGACGGAAATCCTATCAAAGATGCACTACATATTTACAATGCAGAAGACGTATCAGATGGCCATATCCCATCGGATTTGAAGATCGGTTGGTCAGAAGACAGTAAGAAATGTGTGTTGCTAATAAATGGTTATCCACACGGCGTGTTTGATTTTGAATCTAAAAATGGATACTGCCGGAGCGGTTTTCCTCCTCCAATCAGTCAGGAATGGTCTATCTTCGGACATGCCTGGAATGATGCTGTCGACGATTATTTCAGATAGCAAGCATATCGTTTTATTCACAGGTTCACCGTTTAGTCCGTTTTTATTGATACCTGATATTTTTTTCAGCGGGCTTTTTCTCTATGCTGTATCAATACGTTAAACGCAGCATATAACTCAGGAGCATGGGATGCCTGTTTTGCAATGGAGCCTGTTGTTTCTGCTATCGCTCCTTCTTTCCCTGTTCTTTTTGTTTATACACCTTCCAGGACCGCTGCTGCTCGGTTCGATGATCGTCGGCATCATATTCAGTATGCGCGGCATCTCACTGCACCCTCCCCGCTGCACATTTCTTGGCGCGCAGGCGATTCTCGGCTGCATGATTGCCCAAAACCTGACGGGCTCAATCTTGACGACCCTTACGGCCCACTGGCCGATGGTGATTATCATCCTGCTGGCGACCCTTATCAGCAGCGCGGTAATCGGCTGGCTGCTGGTTCGCTACAGTAACCTACCGGGAAACACCGGTGCATGGGGCTCGTCACCTGGCGGTGCGGCGGCAATGGTGGCGATGGCGCAGGAATATGGTGCCGACATCCGGCTGGTGGCGTTTATGCAGTATCTGCGCGTACTGTTGGTGGTTGGTGCGGCGGCACTGGTCACCCGAGTGATGATGGGCGACCAGGCCCAAACGGTCAGTGAGCAAATCGTCTGGTTTCCGCCGCTGAGCAGCAATCTGTTCAGTACCCTGGCGCTGGCCGCCGTTGCCGGTACGGCCGGGCGTCTATTGCGTATCCCCTCTGGCGTCATGTTGCTACCGATGTTGGCAGGCGCATTGCTGAATGCCGGTGGCGTGATGGTGATCGAACTGCCGGAATGGCTGCTGGCGATTGCCTATATGGCCATCGGCTGGCAAATCGGCCTGGGTTTTGACAAGCAGATCTTTTTAATGGCGTTGCGCCCCTTACCGCAAATCCTCTTGTCCATTTTTTCACTGATGGCGATCTGCGCCGCTATGGCCTGGGGACTGGCGCATTACATGCAGATAGATTTTCTTACCGCCTATCTGGCGACCAGTCCAGGCGGCGTGGATTCTGTTGCGGTGATTGCCGCGGGGAGCCACGCCGATATGGCGCTGATCATGGCGATGCAAACCCTACGGCTATTCAGTATTTTATTGACTGGCCCGGCGGTGGCGCGGTTTATTTCGCTACACGCGCCAAAGCATCCCGCTTAGTGCTGACATCCCGGACACCAGTAAAAGGGTCGTGAAGAGAGCGTCGTTTTTTCGATGATTCCGCCACAGCGCTCACAGGCTTCACCATCCCGGTGAAAGACCTTAAAGCGAAACAGCGCGCCGTGATGTTTATTCTCATCCACCAGCCCGCGGGTGTTATAGGACAAACGAGGAATATCAAGCAGCGCATGCGCCAGCGCATCCAACTGCTCATCTCCGAGCATCGACGCTTTATGCTGCCCGGTCAGCCCTACTTGCCACAGAATCTCTACTCGCAGGTAGTTACCTAATCCCGCCAGAAACGCCTGGTCCAACAGCAGGCCAGAAAACTGGCGATTGCGAAAACGCGGGGATAACAGACGCGCTTTCACGTCATCGGGCGTTAAACGTAAATCCAGGACATCCGGCCCAACCCGTTGCAGGAACGGGTGGGTAGCGAGCTGTTCCGGCGTCAGCATGTCGATATCAGAGGCGCTATAGAGCAGAATAGTTTTGTCGTGTGTTTGCAACCTGACACGCAGTACCCGCGAAGTCTGCGGTATTTTGCCGGTATCCACCACTCGCCACACGCCATAGAGCTGATTGTGGCTGTACAGCGTCAATCCATTAGAAAAATGGGTCAGCAATGCTTTACCCCGCGTTTCAAGCTGGGTAACACTCTGCCCAATCAGTTGAGATTGATACGGTTTTAGCTGCTCAAAGGCAAACCAGACATCGGTCAGGGGTTTGCCTTTGACTGCCGCCTCCAGGTTATCCGCCGCGCGGCGGATCTCCGGGCCTTCAGGCATAATACTGTCCTTTTTTAATGTGTTGCACCGCCCGTCACTGCGATATCACTCTCCACCTGCAACGCGGTGGCAATCGCAACTTCCAGCGCCCGGCGCACCGTGTCCGCTGCCATACTTGGCGCCCCGGGGTGCTGTGCAGCCTGTTGCGGCAAATAAGGGATATGAATAAATCCTCCCTTCACCGCCGGAACGTCACGTAGTTTATGCAGTAGGCCATACATCACGTGGTTACAAACGAAAGTGCCCGCGGTTTGGGAAACCGAAGCCGGAATTCCCGCGTTGCGCATGGCAACAACCATCGCTTTGATCGGCAACGAACTAAACCATGCTGCCGGACCATCGGCCACAATCGGCACATCTACCGGCTGTTGACCCTGATTATCCGCAATACGCGCATCGTCAACGTTGATCGCCACGCGCTCCACGGTGACATCCGTGCGCCCACCCGCCTGCCCCACCGCCAGCACCAGTGATGGCGACAGCGCGTCAATCGCACCATTGAGTACGGCAAGAGACTCGCCAAAGACGCACGGCAGTTGGCGGGCAACGACGCGGCATCCGCCGATGATAGCATTGTCGAGGCCCGAGACCACTTCCCAGGAAGGGTTAACTGACTCGCCGCCAAAGGGTTCAAATCCCGTGATGAGTACTGTTTTCATCCTGTCACCTTACAAGAACATCAGGAAATACATCAGGAACACGTTGACCAGCAGCAGCAGTATGCCGGTTGGCACCTGCGCTTTAATCACCGCGTTTTTATCCGGCAGCTCCAGCAGCGCTGCAGGAACAATGTTAAAGTTTGCCGCCATCGGCGTCATTAACGTCCCGCAATAGCCAGAGAACATGCCAATTGCCGCCATTACTGCCGGATTGCCGCCGTGCTGCAGCACGAGGATCGGAATCCCAATTCCGGCGGTCACGATCGGGAAAGCGGCAAACGCATTGCCCATGACCATCGTCAGCAATGCCATGCCGAGGGTGTACACCGCCACTGCGATAAAGCGGCTATCCACCGCCAGGTATTCTTGCGTTAGCCAGGAAATACCGCTGCCTACGCCCGCTGCCGTAAACAACAGCCCGAGCGTGGCCAAAATCTGCGGCAGGATGAACGCCCAGCCGATGGAGTCCAGCAGACGGCGCGCCTCCTGAATCGGTTGGTGAACCCGCTCATGGGTCATTTTTATCGCCATCGCCAGACCAATCAACGAGCCTGCGGTCATGGAAAAGAGCGTCACCAGCGTGGCGTGATTACCCGGCCCAAACAGCGCATCCTGTAAGCCCGGAATATGGTTGAACATCAGCACGCCAATAACCGTTACCACCGGAATTGCCAGCGCCGGGAAAAACAGGCGGTTACCCAGACGACTGGCGCTTTCTTCGCGCTGTTGCTGCGTTCGTTGATGGTAGCTTCCCAGCTTCACGCCGCCAAAACCGGCGATCAGGGCCAGCACGACCACCGCAACGCCAACGGCAATATGCACCGTGCGTTTGTCGCCAAACAGCGAGTATGTCCAGTCGCCAAGCAGAAACAGTACGCCATATATGCCCCAAAACAGGCCGGTGGTGAAGCGACGCGGGTTCGCTTTGTCCTGCCAGGACATCAGCGCCACAATCAGTAATACCGCTCCCGCCAGCCAATAGAGATAGCTTTGTTGAAAATTCATTTCGCTTCACCTTTCGCTGCGGCATTCGCTTTCGCCACCTCACGTTGCAAATAGCTATCCAGACGCCACAGACGCGTACCGTGGATCAGGAATGCACAAATTGCCGTTGGGATCCCCCACAAGGCAATATGCAGCGGTTCGGTCTGGATCCCACCAGACTCCAGCATAAAGTTGTGCATAAAAATGATGGCGCCGAAGGCAACAAAGATATCTTCACCGAAGAACAGTCCGACGTTATCGGTCGCAGCTGACATGGCGCGCAGACGATAGCGTACCGCCCCAGGTATCTCGCCGTGATTTTTCTCTGCGGCCCCTTCCGCCATCGGCGCCAGCAGCGGACGCACCATCTGCGGATGCCCCCCCAGACTGGTCAGCCCTAACGCAGCGGTCGCTTCGCGAATGAACAGATAGACAATAAGCAGACGACCACTGGTGGCGCTGCGGATTTTTGCAATCCACGCCTGAGCACGCTCTTTGAGTCCGTGGCGTTCCAGCAGGCCAATAACCGCCAGCGGGATCAGCAGGATAAATGGCAGGTTGCGGGTGTTAAGAAAACCTTCACCCAGCTTCTCAAGGATAGTGGCGATCGGCATATGCGCCGCCAGCCCCGTGACGATCCCGGCAATAATGACCACCAATACCGGGTTAAAACGTAAAAGAAATCCGACCACGATGACGGCGATCCCCGTCAATGGCCAGAGAGAAATTACCTCTCCCATAATTCAGTCCTGTATATGTTGTTGTGTAATATATTATTGTTTTATATGAATAAATTTATGCGCTAATTTGAATATTGCATGCATTGAATGCGGCTCGCAAGCGACGGGCAAAAGCGAGTGCGTGCTCACCATCCCCGTGAATGCATACCGTCTGGGCTGTCACGCTCGCCCACGTTCCACTCTGGCTTTTTACTCTGCCGGATTGCACCATTTCTAGCGTTTGCGCCAGCGCCTGCTCTTCATCCTCAATCAATGCGCCCGGTTGGCTGCGCGGCACCAGACTGCCATCCGCCTGATAACCCCGATCGGCAAAAACCTCCTGACGTGTTACCAGACCATAGCGTTCTCCGGCACGAATCAGTTCGCTTCCCGCCAGCCCTACCAGAACCAGCGACGGATCGCAGGCATACACCGCTTGAGCAATAGCATCCGCCAACTGAGGATCTTTCGCCGCCTGGTTATAAAGCATACCGTGCGGTTTAACATGACGCATTACGCCGCCCTGCGCACGCGTGATGGCAGCCAGCGCACCAATTTGATACAGCGTCTGCGCATACACCGTTTCCACAGGCAGGGTCATGGCGCTACGGCCAAAATTTTCCCGATCCGGAAAACTCGGATGCGCACCTATCGCTACGCCATTTTTTAGCGCTTCGCGCACGCTTAAAAGCATCGTCTGCGCATCACCGGCGTGAAACCCACAGGCGATGTTGGCTGATGACACCAGTTGCAGCAGCGCTGCATCGTTAGGGCATCCCTCACCGAGGTCTGCGTTGAGATCAATTTTCATTGTTAAGTCGCCATGTTAACTGTTCCAGATAACGCTGCCGATCCTGGCGCGCCTTAAGCGCTTCCTCCAGCGAACACTGCACAAAATGAATCGGCTGGCCGAGCGGGATCTGCGCCAGATGATACATATCTGCTTCGATGATACAGGCGATACGCGGATAGCCGCCCGTCGTCTGAGCATCGTTCATCAGCACGATGGGCTGACCATTATGCGGAACCTGCACTACGCCAGGGAGCAAACCATGCGACAATAGCTCGCGATCGGTCGTGCGCGTCAGCGACTGCCCCTGCAAGCGATACCCCATACGGTTGCTTTGCGGACTCAGCTGCCACGGGGAGCGCCAGAAAGAAGCCTGCGATACTTCGTCAAACTCCTGGTATTCAGGCCCGGGGAGCGCACGAATGTGGTTGCCCCACATCAGCTGTTTTACGCCCTGCGGCCCGCTGAATTGCCGGGTCGATGCGCCAATTGGCAGCCGATCGCCATCGCGCAGCAGACGCCCTTCCAGCCCGCCAATTCCGACTTTGAGATCGGTACTGCGCGACCCCATTACTTCGGGCACATCAAAACCGCCCGCTACCGCCAGATAGCTGCGCATGCCGTGGTGTGGACGTTTTAGCGTCAGACGCTGCCCGGCTTTCACCGGCAGCCGCCATCCGCTCCATACGGGAGTACGATCCAGGTGCGCTTCACATCCCGCTCCGGTCAGGGCAAACCAGCCATCGGTTTCAAATTCCACCACCAGTTGCCCCAGTGTGATTTCCAGCGCAGCGGCATTCGCATCATTACCCACCAGCAGATTAGCAACGTTCAGCGCCGGTTTATCCAGCGCGCCACAGTGACTGATTCCGGATTGACGAAAACTATGGCGTCCCCCGTCCTGTACTGAGGTGTACATGCCAGCGCGAATGATGTTTAACATATCCCCTCCTTCTGCGGGACAAAACGCACGGTATCGCCAGCCCGTAACAGAATCGGCTCCTGCCGTTTTGGATCAAATAACGCAACGGAGGTACGGCCAATCAATTGCCATCCACCTGGCGTGGAAAGCGGATAGACCCCCGTTTGGGATCCGCCAATACCCACAGAACCTGCCGGAACAAGCAGACGCGGTTCCGCACGCCTCGGAGTATGGAGCGATTCAGGTAAGCTCCCGAGATAGGGAAATCCCGGCTGAAAACCGATAAACCACACCACATAATCAACCGACGCATGAAGTTCGACGACCTGCTTGTCGCTTAATCCACTGTGCCGGGCGACCTCAGCCAGATCGGGGCCGAACTCACCGCCATAGGTCACGGGAATTTCAATAAAGCGCGAGTCCGGCTCCAGCGCCTCACTCTCTTCCCACCAGCGCTGCAGGCGTTCAATCGCATCCAGCGCCAGCGTTTTCGGTTCGCGCAGGGTAACCGTGATATTGTTCATTCCCGGAATAGCTTCCAGCACATTCGGGGCATCAACCAGACGCTGGGCCAGACGCCAGATGCGTTTCTGAGTCGCCAGCGTAATGGGAGGTTCCAGCTCAAGAACCACCGCACTTTCACCTAACAGATAACAACGCGCTCGCTGCACTTTCGTCCCTCTTTATTACGCTGGATTAGGAATATCGATAAAGGTTACGTCCAGATCGGTATTTTCATTCAGCCATTCGCTCAATGCGCGAATGCCGCCGCGTTCGGTCGCATGGTGACCAGCAGCATAAAAATGCAACCCTTGCTCGCGGGCTGAGTGAATGGTTTGCTCTGAAACTTCACCGGTGATAAAGGCATCGACACCAAACCGGGCTGCGCTATCAATGAAACTCTGCCCCCCCCCTGTACACCAGGCGACGCGCTGAACTTTTTCCGACCCGGTATCACCGCACCATAACGGTTTACGGCCTAAACGCGCTTCAATCCACGATGCCAGCTCCAGCCCCGGAACCGGCATGGAGAGTTCTCCCCATGGCACCAGCGGCTCGATTTCACCCATGACGGTGATCCCCAACAGCGCTGCCAGCTGCGCGTTATTACCCAGTTCCGGGTGAGCATCCAGCGGCAGGTGCCAGCCATACAGGTTGATATCATTTTCCAACAGCGTTTTCAGACGATGGCGCTTCATACCGCGAATAACCGGAGATTCGCCTTTCCAGAAATAACCGTGATGAACGATGACCGCATCCGCCTGCAGGCGTACCGCCTCGTCCAGTAACGCCTGACTTGCGGTCACGCCGGTCACGATTTTATGCACCGTCTCTTTGCCCTCAACCTGCAAACCATTCGGCGCATAGTCGCTAATGGCGGCGCTGTTCAGTTTGTCGTTGATCAGTTGTTCCAGTTCGGTGTTTTTCATCATCGTCCTCGTAGTCATAAATTCTGCCTGCCCAATCAGCAACACAGCTTAGGTTAAAATAGCGTTCCCGCTTGCGTTCGTCGATAGACATTTCACTGACACATCAAGAAACAATCACACCCGATTTGAACGCAATTTGCTTACCCCCACGCGATCTAATTCATGTATATTTATGCAATCAGACAGCATATTGCAAAAATAATCAGATCTGTATCAAAGTTAAAACTTTAAGGAAACACACTCGCGCAGCACGTTCAGCCTGTTGCGAGGCATTTACTTCGAGAAAAGAATGAATAAACAAGCATCTCAACCACGGGCGATTTATTACGTCGTTGCGCTACAAATTTGGGAATACTTCAGTTTTTACGGCATGCGTGCATTGCTGATCCTGTATCTCACTAACCAGCTTAAGTACGACGATAATCACGCATATGAACTGTTCAGCGCCTACTGCTCGCTGGTCTACGTCACGCCCATACTTGGGGGATACCTGGCCGATAAAGTGCTCGGCAATCGAATGGCGGTGATGATCGGCGCATTTTTAATGGCAGTGGGGCATCTGGTATTGGGCGCCAGCGAAATGGCCCCGGCGTTCCTTTATTTGTCGCTGGCGATTATTGTCTGTGGCTACGGTCTGTTTAAATCCAACATCAGTTGCCTGTTAGGCGAGTTGTATCAGCCTGAAGACCCTCGCCGTGACGGTGGATTCTCTCTGCTCTACGCTGCCGGTAATATTGGTTCAATCATCGCGCCCATTGCCTGCGGCTACGTGCAGGAAGAGTACAGCTGGGCGATGGGCTTTGCGCTGGCGGCGATTGGCATGCTGGCGGGGCTGGTGATTTTCGTATGCGGTAATCGCCATTTCGCCCATACCACCGGCGTCAACAAGGCCGTCTTGTGTGCGAAAAAATATATGCTGCCAAACTGGGCCTGGTTGTTAGTTCTGCTGGTTGCAGCACCGCTGCTGATTACCGTTCTGTTCTGGAAAGAGTGGTCCGTTTACGCACTGATCGTTGCTACTGTTATTGGTCTGGCGGTTCTGGCGAAGATTTACCGCCAGGCGCAGACCCAGAAACAGCGCAAAGAGCTGGGGCTTATCGTTACATTGACCTTCTTCAGTCTGTTGTTCTGGGCCTTTGCTCAACAGGGCGGCAGTTCGATTAGCCTGTATATCGACCGCTTCGTTAACCGAGATATTCTGGGATATTCCGTCCCTACCGCGATGTTCCAGTCGGTTAACGCCTTTGCCGTTATGCTGTGCGGTATCGTGCTGGCCTGGGTGGTCAAAGAAAGCGTTAGCGGTAATCGTACCGTACGTATCTGGGGTAAATTTGCCCTTGGCCTCGGTTTAATGAGCGCCGGATTCTGTATTCTGACCTTGAGCGCCCGCTGGTCTGCGGCTTACGGTCACTCTTCCATGCCGCTGATGGTATTGGGGCTGGCGGTCATGGGCTTTGCCGAGCTGTTTATCGATCCGGTGGCTATGTCTCAGATTACACGTATCGAGATCCCAGGAGTGACCGGCGTATTAACGGGTATTTACATGCTGCTTTCCGGGGCCATCGCCAACTACCTGGCCGGCGTTATCGCCGATCAAACCTCACAAGGTTCGTTTGACTCAGCGGGCGCTATCAACTATTCCATCAATGCATATATTGATGTCTTTAGCGAAATAACCTGGGGCGCGCTGGCCTGTGTGGTGCTGGTACTGCTGATTTGGCTGTACCAGTCGCTGAAGTTCAGAAATCGTTCGCTGGCGGTAGAGTCCTGAGTTTACAGGCCCGATGATGTAATAAGATTCGGGCCTGTTTTTCTGGAGATTATGCATGGTTTACAGCCAAATCCGCTTCTGAAACACCGGTCACCAGTTTTACCATTTCGCGTTCTATTCCCTGTTCCAACATGGTTTGCGCTATACGTAATGCCGCTTCTTGTTTTCCTTGTTGTAGCCCTTGTTGTAGACCTTCCTGTAATCCATCTAACCGTAACCGCTCTGCAATAGTCATCAGCCTCTCCTTGTGTTGGGGGATCCGTTGTGCCATCTCTTGCATAAACTCATTAAAGCGAGATTCATCGCCAGATTGTAGAATGTAATTAAACATCGCCTGTAATTGCGTGTCATTAGCGCATCCAGTAAGTAGCAGCGTGGTCAGTTGCTCTACCAGCCCCATCAAATCCCGCCGACGGATATGTTTTTGCATTAATTCCAGCAGCGCCATTCGCCTGTGAGCCATGATCTCATCATCGGGTACTACCGTTATGTCCACCAACGGAAATGCGCTGGAATAAAGTTGTCTTGCCGCCACGGAGTCGGCAAAGGCATCCAGCCAGCACAACGAGTACGGATAGGGGCTTCGGCAGCCATGATAAAACAGCATCGGTATCACCAGCGGCAGTTCCTTATGCCCTGCGTCCAGATGGCGCTGCATCGCCGCCATCGCATAACGCAACAGACGAAAAGCCATATGCGGCTCGGCTGAACTTTGATGCTCTAAAACCACATAGACATAACCGTCGCCGTCGCGAGTGTGCAAAGACCAGAGCACGTCGGAGTAGCGCGAACGTAAATCCGCTTCAATAAAGCTTTCTGACTCCAGCTTCAGCGAATTCAAATCGCAAAGCGTCCGCAGTTCAGCTGGCAGGTGAATGTCGAGAAAATCCCGCGCAGTTTCGGGATGATGTAAAAACGTTTTAAACACCGCATCGTGCGGTGTGGATGTCGTTGGCGTTGTCATTAATTTCCGTCATCTGAATGAAGATGACGGAAATTTACTGCTGAGGGAAAACTTATGCAGCAGGGTATTCACGGTACTGAGAGCACGTTTCAGCGCTAATAGCTCCCGACTGCAACATGTTCATTCTGCTGGAAGGCATTACGCAGAAATCCGTCACATACTTATCCCTTGCGCGCCACCTCATAGGCCGCCAGCGTCGCCAGTCTTGCTTGTTTATGATCGACAATCGGACGAGGATAGTTAAGCGTAACCTGCGCTTTTTCAGCCCATGTCCACGGATCATGAATGGCTTTACCCGGCACAACGCGCAGTTCCGGCAGCCACTGGCGGATAAACTCACCGTCGCGGTCAAATTTTTCGCCCTGAGTCGTGGGGTTAAAGATACGGAAATACGGTGCGGCGTCGGTCCCGGTTGAGGCCGCCCACTGCCAGCCGCCGTTATTGGCCGCCAGATCGCCATCGATCAGTTGCGACATAAAATATTGCTCGCCTTTACGCCAGTCGATCAGCAGATCTTTCACTAAAAAACTGGCCGTAATCATGCGTAATCGATTATGCATCCAGCCTGTAGCGTTGAGCTGACGCATCGCCGCATCCACAATCGGGTATCCCGTGTTCCCTGTTTGCCAGGCATGCAAATGTGCAGGATTATTCTGCCATTGCACGCGATCGGTCCAACGGATAAACGGTTGATGCCGACACAGCGCCGGATGGTAAGTCATCAGATGACGATAAAATTCACGCCAGATAAGTTCGTTCAGCCAGACGCTGCCTTCCCCTCCTTCAAGCGCCTGCGGCTGCTCCGCGAGCAGTCGATTCAGGCACTGGCGCGGCGACAATCCCCCTGTCGCCAGGCTCGCGGATAATCGACTGGTACCATCAACCGCAGGGAAATCACGCCGTTGCTCATATTCGCGCGCGGCCTGCTGGCAAAACTGGCGTAATTGCGCGATAGCCAGTTTTTCTTCTGCCACAAACCGCTGCGCATCAAAATCTTGCTGCGGATAGCTCAGCGTTATTGATGTTAACGGAGCGTCAAGAGCGCCGCTTTCTCTCACCTTCGGCGCGCTAACGCATTCTGGAACACCCTCTTTAATCCGCTTTAGCCAGGCATTTTTAAACGGTGTAAAGACTTTATACATTTCGTGATTGCCGGTCATGACCGCCCCCGGAGGCAAGATCACGCTATCGTCAAACCCTTCACACACCACATGGGGTAGTACCTTCTCAACGGCGACATCACGCTGACGTTCGTTTATTTCGTATTGATAGTTATAAAACAATCGGCTGACGCTATGCTGTGCGCAGACGTTTTTGACGGTTTCCACGCTGGTCGCAAAATCTGCAACTTCATCAAACAGAAGCGGGATGCCTTTTTCCGCCAGCGCCGTCTGCAACGCATTCAACTGCGCACTCACAAATGCCGCCTGACGTGGGGCCATTTCGTGCGCCTTCCACTGCTCAGGAGTAGAGATATATAGCGCGATGACCTGCGCAGTACGATCCCGACAAGCCGCCGCCAGCGCGAGGTTGTCATGCAGACGTAAATCACGTCGAAACCAGACCAGATGGGTGGTCATAATACTCCCGGATATAAATTAATCATTGCCACTCGTTATCTATTACACCGACAAGTGTAGACGTCGGCGCATAAAAAAAACCGCCACATTACTGTGAGCGGTTTTCTTGAGCAAGAACGATAACTTAGTAGAAATCGCAGGTGGCTTTTTCAGCCTGCTCCATCCACACCGGTTTATCACTGGTTTTAGACCAGACGCGGTGCAGGTAGCTGTAAAAACGAGCGCGGTCTTTCCAGAACAGCATGACCGGTAGCGCCAGCACGCCCGCCACTACGGCAAAGGTACGGCGCAAGAAAACAATGTGTGCTGGATATTCTTTATAAAAGTCCATAATCCTCTCCCATATATCTGTTCGGTGAATAGCACCGGAAAAATAAACTTGGTTAACTGATGAAAATAATACCGCCTTGTGTGTAATTTTGCTACTCATCCGACCACTTATTTTTATCTATTGATGCTCCGTTTAGCTTAAAACCGTAATTAAGTTACATAAAAGTTAAATTAATACTAACCATTAGTTAAATAATGGTTTTTGCCATTTTTATACTTTTTTTACACCCCAGCCGCTGATTTTTGCGAAATCTTTGCAAGCAAAAACCTACGCTCTGGTTATCACATTTATGCCACTGGAGGTGCACTGTGAGTGCAGGCGTGATAACCGGCATTGTGCTGGTCTTTTTATTATTAGGTTACCTGGTCTATGCCCTGATCAATGCGGAGGCGTTCTGATGGCGGCCCAAGGATTTTTACTCATTGCCAGTTTCTTGCTGGTGCTATTTGTCATCGCCAGACCGTTGGGATTTGGGCTGGCTCGACTGATCAACAATACGCCCCTGCCGGGTCTGGTTGGCGCGGAGCATTTACTCTGGCGCGGTCTGGGCATCTCGCAGCAGGAGATGAACTGGCGGCAGTATCTGCTGGCTATCCTTGCTCTCAATGCGCTGGGCCTGCTGGTCCTGTTTTCGATGCTGATGGCGCAAAACCTGCTACCGTTAAATCCCCAACAACTGCCAGGGCTTTCGTGGGATCTGGCGCTCAACACGGCGGTGAGTTTTGTCACTAATACCAACTGGCAATCCTATGCTGGCGAAACCACCTTAAGCTATTTCAGCCAGATGGCCGGGTTGACCGTGCAGAATTTCCTGTCTGCGGCGACCGGAATTGCGGTGATTTTTGCCCTGACCCGCGCTTTCACACGCCAGAGTATGAACACGCTGGGCAACGCCTGGGTCGATCTGGTTCGCATTACGCTGTGGATCCTCGTCCCTATTGCGTTGCTCATTGCCCTGTTCTTCATTCAGCAAGGTACGTTGCAAAACATATTGCCTTATCAGCCCATCACCACCCTTGAAGGGGTGAAACAGCTGCTGCCAATGGGGCCAGTCGCCTCACAGGAAGCGATTAAGATGCTCGGCACTAACGGAGGGGGGTTCTTTAACGCTAACTCATCGCATCCGTTTGAAAACCCAACCGCACTGACCAATCTGGTACAGATGCTGGCTATTTTCTTAATTCCCACCGCGCTGTGTTTTGCCTTTGGGGATGTGGTGGGCGATCGTCGTCAGGGGCGGACCTTACTGTGGGCCATGTCACTGATTTTTGTGGTCTGCGTTGCCGTCGTGATGTGGGCCGAAGTTCAGGGCAACCCGCACCTGATGGCATTCGGTGCCGACAGCAATATCAACATGGAGGGCAAGGAGAGCCGCTTTGGCGTGCTGGCCACGAGTCTCTTTTCCGTCGTCACCACGGCAGCATCCTGCGGGGCTGTCGATGCGATGCATGACTCCTTTACCGCACTGGGCGGCATGGTACCTATGTGGCTGATGCAGATTGGTGAAGTGGTCTTCGGCGGTGTGGGTTCAGGTCTGTACGGCATGCTGCTGTTCGTGCTGCTGGCGGTATTTATCGCCGGGTTAATGATTGGCCGTACGCCGGAGTATCTGGGTAAGAAAATCGACGTGCGCGAAATGAAAATGACCGCGCTGGCGATTCTGGTCACCCCTACGCTGGTCCTGCTCGGTACAGCGATCGCCATGATGAGCGATGCCGGGCGCAGCGCCATGCTTAATCCAGGTCCTCACGGCTTTAGTGAAGTCCTGTATGCCGTGTCGTCTGCCTCGAACAACAACGGTAGCGCCTTTGCCGGATTAAGCGCCAATAGCCCGTTCTGGAACTGCCTGCTGGCCCTGTGCATGTTCTTCGGTCGCTTCGGCGTGATCATCCCCGTGATGGCTATTGCCGGGTCGCTGGTCAGTAAAAAGATCCAGCCAGCAAGCCCAGGCACGCTACCTACCCACGGCGCGCTGTTTGTCGGGTTGTTAATCGGTACGGTGTTACTGGTTGGCGCTCTCACCTTTGTTCCTGCCCTGGCGCTTGGCCCGGTCGCAGAATACCTGTCATTACACTGAGTGATGCGGAGCACATTACTATGAGTCGCAAGCAACTGGCGCTGTTCGAACCCTCTCTGGTCGCACAGGCGCTGATGGACGCCGTGAAAAAATTAAGCCCACATACCCAGTGGCGTAACCCGGTGATGTTCATCGTCTGGCTGGGCAGTTTGTTAACAACCCTGTTAACGGTGGCGATGGCAACAGGTCATATGCAGGGCAGCCCGTGGTTTACCGGCGCGATAAGTCTGTGGCTGTGGATTACCGTTCTGTTCGCCAACTTCGCTGAGGCGCTGGCAGAAGGTCGCAGCAAAGCTCAGGCTAATAGCCTAAAGGGAGTCAAAAAAACCGCCTTCGCCCGCAAACTTCGCGAACCCAAATACGGCGCGGCAATGGATCACGTTCCTGCCGATGATTTACGGAAAGGGGATATCGTGCTGGTGGAAGCTGGCGATATTATCCCGTGTGACGGCGAGGTCATTGAAGGTGGCGCATCAGTAGATGAAAGTGCCATTACCGGTGAATCCGCGCCTGTGATTCGTGAATCCGGTGGCGATTTCGCCTCCGTCACCGGCGGGACCCGCATCCTCTCCGACTGGCTGGTTATCGAATGCAGCGTAAACCCCGGTGAAACGTTCCTCGACCGGATGATCGCCATGGTTGAAGGCGCGCAGCGGCGTAAAACGCCCAATGAAATCGCCCTGACGATCCTGCTGATTGCCCTGACCATTATCTTTTTGCTGGCGACCGCCACGCTATGGCCGTTTTCCGCCTGGGGTGGTAGTGCGGTCAGCATCACGGTGCTGGTTGCCTTGCTTGTGTGTTTGATCCCTACAACGATAGGCGGACTGCTCTCAGCGATTGGCGTCGCCGGGATGAGCCGCATGCTGGGCGCGAATGTCATCGCTACCAGCGGACGTGCAGTAGAGGCGGCAGGTGACGTAGACGTACTGCTGCTGGATAAAACCGGCACCATTACGCTGGGTAACCGTCAGGCTTCGGATTTTCTGCCCGCCCACGGCGTGGACGAAAAAACGCTGGCCGACGCCGCACAGCTTTCATCGCTGGCCGATGAAACGCCGGAAGGCCGCAGCATCGTGATCCTGGCAAAACAGCGCTTTAATCTGCGTATTCGCGACGTGCAATCTCTGCACGCTACCTTTGTGCCGTTTACCGCCCAAAGCCGGATGAGCGGCATCAACATCGACAACCGAATGATCCGTAAAGGGTCGGTCGATGCCATTCGTCGGCACGTTGAAGCCAACGGCGGCCACTTTCCCGCCGATGTGGAGCAGAAGGTCGAAAGCGTCGCTCGCCTTGGCGCAACGCCGCTGGTGGTTGCCGAAGGCTCCCACGTACTGGGCGTGATTGCGCTGAAAGATATTGTGAAAGGCGGGATCAAAGAACGTTTTGCTCAACTGCGCAAAATGGGGATTAAAACGGTGATGATCACCGGCGATAACCGCCTGACCGCTGCCGCGATCGCCGCTGAGGCCGGAGTGGATGACTTCTTAGCTGAAGCCACGCCGGAAGCCAAGCTGGCGCTGATTCGTCAGTATCAAGCGGAAGGTCGTCTGGTGGCAATGACCGGCGACGGAACCAATGACGCACCTGCCCTGGCGCAGGCCGACGTTGCGGTCGCCATGAACTCTGGAACCCAGGCAGCGAAAGAAGCAGGTAACATGGTGGATCTCGACTCCAACCCCACCAAACTGATTGAAGTAGTGCACATTGGTAAACAAATGCTGATGACGCGCGGTTCGCTGACCACTTTCAGTATTGCCAACGACGTCGCGAAGTATTTCGCTATTATCCCGGCCGCCTTCGCCGCCACCTATCCGCAGCTCAATGCGCTGAACGTGATGGGACTGCATTCGCCAGACTCGGCGATCCTCAGCGCGGTTATCTTTAACGCGCTGGTTATCGTCTTTCTGATCCCACTGGCGCTAAAAGGCGTGAGCTACAAACCTTTGTCCGCATCCGCGATGTTGCGCCGCAATTTGTGGATCTATGGTTTGGGCGGTTTGGTTGTGCCGTTTATCGGTATCAAAGCGATTGATTTACTGCTGACCCTGCTGGGTCTGGTGTGAGGTTTCAGATGAGTGGATTACGTCCTGCATTATCAACATTGATTTTCCTGATGCTTATCACTGGCGGGGCTTACCCGTTGCTGACGACCGCGCTGGGGCAGTGGTGGTTTCCCCACCAGGCTAACGGTTCGCTTCTTAGCGAAGGTCAGATTGTTCGCGGCTCTGAGCTCATCGGGCAACATTTTACCGCTGCCGGTTATTTTCAGGGGCGTCCGTCTGCCACAGCTGAAATGCCCTATAATCCAATGGCTTCAGGCGGCAGTAATATGGCAGCCAGCAACCCGGAACTGGATAAACAGCTGCAAAGCCGGATTGCCGCACTGCGTGCCGCCAACCCGCAGGCCAGTCCTGCCGTCCCGGTAGAGCTGGTAACGGCTTCTTCCAGCGGGCTGGATAACAACCTGACGCCAGCCGCGGTGGCCTGGCAAATTCCCCGCGTGGCGCAGGCTCGCAACCTCAGCGTTGAAGAGGTTACGCGGTTGGTTGCACAATATACGCACAAGCCGTTGGTCAGTTTTATCGGTCAGCCGGTGGTGAACCTGGTGGAACTTAATTTAGCGCTGGATAAGCACTGAGAAAAAGGACATGCATAACGAACCCTTACGCCCCGACCCCGATCGCCTGCTGGAGCAGACCACGGCCCCGCATCGGGGAAAACTGAAAATTTTCTTCGGTGCCTGTGCTGGCGTCGGCAAAACCTGGGCCATGCTGGCAGAGGCCCAGCGACTGCGGGCGCAAGGGTTAGATGTGCTGATTGGCGTGGTGGAAACCCATGGACGCAAAGAGACCGCCGCGCTGTTGGACGGCCTCAGCATCTTGCCGCTAAAGCGACAAGCGCGCCATGGCCGCCACATCAATGAGTTCGATCTCGACGCTGCGCTGGCCCGCCGTCCAGCGCTCATTTTGATGGATGAACTGGCGCACAGTAATGCGCAAGGCTCACGGCATCCTAAGCGCTGGCAGGACATTGAAGAGCTGCTGGAAGCCGGGATTGATGTCTTTACTACCGTTAACGTGCAGCATCTGGAAAGTCTCAATGACGTGGTCAGCGGCGTTACCGGCATTCAGGTTCGTGAAACCGTACCCGACCCTTTTTTCGATGCCGCCGACGATGTGGTGCTGGTCGATCTCCCCCCCGACGATTTGCGCCAGCGCCTGAACGAAGGCAAGGTTTATATCGCCGGTCAGGCAGAAAGAGCCATCGAGCATTTCTTTCGCAAAGGTAATCTGATCGCGCTACGTGAACTGGCCCTGCGCCGCACGGCTGATCGGGTAGACGATCAGATGCGCGCCTGGCGAGGACGTCCGGGAGAGGAGAAAGTCTGGCATACCCGCGACGCTATTTTACTGTGCATTGGGCACAATACCGGCAGCGAAAAACTGGTACGCGCCGCCGCACGTCTGGCGGCGCGTCTCGGCAGCGTCTGGCATGCGGTGTATGTCGAAACGCCAGCGCTGCACCGACTGCCCGAAAAACAACGCCGCGCAATTTTAAGCGCTCTGCGGCTGGCTCAGGAGTTAGGCGCAGAAACAGCTACCCTTTCCGACCCCGCCGAAGACAAAGCGGTCATCCACTATGCCCGTGAGCATAATCTGGGAAAAATTGTGCTCGGGCGTCCGACTACGCGTCGCTGGTGGCGTAGCGATTCCTTTGCCGACAAACTCGCTCATCGCGCACCGGATCTCGACCTGATGATTGTTGCGCTCGATGAGCCCCCTTCACGCCCTGTGCTGCAAACGGCTGATAGTCGCACCTTTAAGGATAAATGGCGGGTACAAATTCAGGGTTGTGTGGTTGCCGTTGCGCTGTGCGCCATCATTACGCTAATCGCCATGCAGTGGCTAATGGCCTTTGACGCCGCCAACCTGGTGATGATCTATTTATTGGGTGTGGTTGTTATCGCACTCTTTTACGGACGCTGGCCATCAGTGCTGGCAACCTTTATTAACGTCGCCAGCTTCGATCTCTTCTTTATTGCCCCACGCGGGACGCTGGCCGTTTCAGACGTTCAGTACCTGCTCACCTTTGCCGTAATGCTAACGGTAGGGCTGGTTATTGGTAATCTGACCGCCGGGGTGCGTTATCAGGCGCGGGTTGCGCGTTATCGTGAACAGCGTACGCGTCATTTGTATGAGATGTCGAAAGCGCTGGCCGTCGGTCGGAGTCAGATGGATATCGCCGCCACCAGTGAACAGTTTATCGCTTCAACGTTTCAGGCCCGCAGCCAGGTTTTACTACCCGGTGAGAACGGCAAGCTAGCCCCGCTCACCCATCAACAGGGCATGACGCCGTGGGATGACGCCATTGCCCAATGGAGCTTTGACAAAGGGCAACCGGCCGGTGCAGGCACCGACACGTTACCGGGCGTGCCATATCAGATTTTACCGTTAAAAAGCGCCGATAAAACGCATGGGCTGCTGGTAGTCGAACCGGGAAATTTACGCCAGCTTATGATCCCCGAACAGCAACGCCTGCTGGAAACCTTCACTCTACTGGTAGCCAGTGCGCTGGAGCGCCTGACGCTGACCGCCAGCGAAGAGCAGGCGCGGTTTGCCAGCGAGCGCGAAAGCATTCGCAACGCCCTGCTCGCTGCTCTGTCCCACGATTTGCGCACGCCGTTGACGGTGTTGTTCGGTCAGGCGGAAATCTTAACGCTGGATCTGGCCAGCGAGGGATCGCCGCACGCGCGCCAGGCCAGTGAGATTCGCCAGCACGTTCTGAATACTACCCGACTGGTTAATAACCTGCTGGATATGGCGCGAATTCAGTCTGGCGGCTTTAATCTTAAGAAGGAGTGGTTAACGCTGGAAGAGGTGGTCGGCAGCGCCCTGCAGATGCTGGAGCCCGGTCTCTCTGCCCCGATTAATTTGTCGTTACCTGAACCGTTAACACTGATTCACGTCGATGGTCCGCTCTTTGAACGGGTGCTGATTAACCTGTTGGAAAACGCCGTCAAATACGCGGGTCCACAGGCGCAAATCGGTATTGATGCCAGCGTCGATGGCGCACATCTGCAACTGGACGTCTGGGATAATGGGCCGGGTATTCCGTCGGGTATGGAACAGCGCGTTTTTGACAAATTTTCCCGGGGAAACAAAGAGTCATCGGTGCCCGGCGTTGGGCTGGGGCTGGCAATTTGTCAGGCTATTGTGGACGTGCACGGCGGTACTATTTCGGTCCACAATCGCGCGCAGGGAGGAGCCTGTTTTCGTGTTACACTGCCCCAGGAAATCCCCCCTGAACTTGAAGATTTTCATGAGGATATGTGACGAACGTACTGATTGTTGAAGATGAACATGCCATTCGCCGCTTTCTGCGCACCGCGCTGGAAGCCGATGGCCTGCGTGTATATGAAGCGGAAACGCTGCAACGTGGTCTGTTGGAAGCCGCCACGCGAAAACCCGATCTCATCATTCTCGATCTCGGCCTGCCGGACGGCGACGGCATTGATTTTATTCGCGACCTGCGACAATGGAGCGCGATTCCGGTGATTGTGCTTTCAGCCCGCAGTGAGGAAAGCGATAAAATTGCTGCGCTGGATGCCGGTGCCGATGACTATCTCAGTAAACCCTTTGGTATTGGCGAGCTACAGGCGAGATTGCGCGTGGCATTGCGTCGCCACGCCAGCGGTGCGTCTCCCGAACCGGTGGTACATTTTTCCAACGTCAAAGTGGATATTGCCGCGCGCCTCGTTCACCGTGGTGACGAGGAAATTCATTTGACGCCGATTGAGTTTCGTCTGTTAGCGGTTCTGCTAAATAATGCCGGGAAGGTACTGACGCAACGCCAGTTGTTAAATCAGGTTTGGGGACCAAACGCCGTCGAACATAGTCACTATCTACGTATTTATATGGGACACCTGCGCCAGAAGCTGGAACTGGACCCGGCCCGTCCGCGTCATTTTCTGACCGAAACCGGAATTGGCTATCGGTTTATGCCGTGAATTCTTATTCATTTTTTCTGATTAATTAATAAATATATTTTTCATTACTCATTCCACTGCATAATACTTATTATGCAGCCAGTAGAATATTGTAAAAAAATAATAAAATACAAATAAATAACATATAAACAACAAAACAGCATCTTGTCTCGTACTATGCATAAATGGCGACTAAATATTTTATAAACGATCGTTTTTTATTGATCTTCTTCACAGTTCATAGCCATTTCCTGGATAAAATACCCGCACCTTCCACTTATCCAGTAAAGGTAACTAAAATGGAAAATAATAGCCGTACAATGCCACATATAAGGCGAACAACGCATATTATGATGTTTGCCCACCGCAACAGTTTCGACTTTCATTTCTTTAATGCCCGTTAGTCTTCCGACTAAGGGCACTCAAGTATACAGGTCTTCCTGACTCTCTGTATCGCAGGCTAACGCCTGTATCCGCAGTGCTCTCCCTGCATAACCCTGTATTACCTGTGACCGGACCGGTTAGGGTTTATTGCATCTTCAAAAAAGCAATTTACTGATTTATTTATCAGCGGTATGACTTTGCTTTTTTTTCCGGAGTTATCAATTTCTCATTTGAGAAATTGAGGACCTGCTATTACCTAAAAATAAAGAGATGAAAATGTCAGAATTAAAAATTGCCGTAAGCCGTTCCTGTCCTGATTGTTTTTCTACGCAGCGTTCTTGCGTAAATATCGATGAAAGTAATTTTATTGATGTTGCTGCTATCGTGTTATCCATCAATGATATTGAACGAGGAAAACTCGATGAAATTGACGCCACCGGCTATGGGATTCCTGTTTTTATCGCCACCGAAAATGAAGAACGTGTTCCATCTGAACATCTGCCGCGGATCTCAGGTGTATTCGAATGTAATGAAGCCCGTACCGCCTTTTATGGCCGGCAGTTAGAAACCGCCGCCAGCCATTATGAAACGCAGTTACGTCCGCCGTTCTTCCGTGCGCTTGTCGACTATGTCAATCAGGGTAACAGCGCCTTTGATTGTCCTGGTCATCAGGGGGGCGAGTTTTTCCGTCGCCATCCTGCGGGTAATCAGTTTGTCGAATATTTCGGCGAAACACTTTTCCGCTCCGATTTGTGTAATGCCGATGTCGCAATGGGTGATCTGCTGATTCACGAAGGCGCTCCCTGCATCGCACAACAGCACGCAGCTAAAGTTTTCAACGCGGATAAGACCTACTTTGTACTGAACGGGACCTCCTCATCGAACAAAGTGGTGCTTAACGCATTGCTCACCCCAGGCGATCTGGTGTTATTCGACCGCAACAACCACAAGTCAAACCACCACGGCGCGTTATTGCAGGCCGGGGCAACGCCGGTATATCTGGAAACCGCGCGTAACCCGTACGGCTTTATCGGCGGGATCGACGCGCACTGCTTTGAAGAAGGCTATCTACGTGAACAGGTGAGTGAAGTTGCGCCACAACGTTCGAAAGATGAGCGTCCATTCCGTCTGGCCGTGATTCAGTTAGGTACCTACGACGGCACAATCTATAACGCACGTCAGGTGGTGGATAAGATCGGTCATCTGTGCGACTACATCCTGTTTGACTCCGCGTGGGTTGGCTATGAGCAGTTTATTCCGATGATGGCCGATTGCTCTCCGCTGTTGCTGGATCTTAACGAAAATGACCCCGGCATTCTGGTCACCCAGTCAGTGCACAAACAACAGGCAGGCTTCTCTCAGACTTCGCAGATCCACAAAAAAGACAGCCATATTAAAGGCCAGTCTCGCTACGTGCCTCATAAACGAATGAATAACGCGTTCATGATGCACGCCTCCACCAGCCCGTTCTATCCGCTCTTTGCCGCACTGGACATCAACGCCAAAATGCATGAAGGCGTCAGCGGGCGCAACATGTGGATGGACTGCGTCGTCAACGGAATTGATACTCGTAAGTTGATCCTGGAAAACTGCCACCATATCCGCCCGTTCGTGCCGGAGATAGTAGAGGGTAAACCGTGGCAGGCTTATCCCACCGCTGAAATCGCCAGCGACCTGCGTTTCTTCCATTTTGTTCCCGGTGAACACTGGCATGCCTTTGAAGGGTATGCCGAACACCAGTACTTTGTGGATCCATGCAAATTGCTGCTCACCACTCCGGGTATTAATGCGCGTAACGGCGAATACGATACCTTCGGCGTTCCGGCTACCATTCTGGCTAACTTCCTGCGCGAAAATGGTGTGGTGCCCGAAAAATGCGACCTCAACTCCATCCTGTTCCTGCTGACCCCCGCAGAAGATATAGCGAAGTTGCAGCAGCTTGTCGCCCTGCTGGTACGTTTCGAAAAACTGCTGGAAGCCGATGCCCCGCTAGCCGAGGTTCTGCCTTCGATCTACAAGCAGCATGAAGCCCGTTACGCCGGTTACACCCTGCGCCAACTGTGCCAGGAGATGCACGATTTGTATGCGCGTCACAACGTGAAGCAGCTCCAGAAAGAGATGTTCCGTAAGGCACATTTCCCGCGCGTCAGCATGAATCCCCAGGATGCCAATTATGCATATCTGCGTGGTGAAGTTGAACTGGTGCGTCTGCCGGACGCTGAAGGTCGCATCGCGGCAGAAGGCGCGCTGCCTTATCCTCCGGGCGTACTGTGTGTGGTTCCGGGTGAAATCTGGGGCGGTTCAGTATTACGTTACTTCAGCGCACTGGAAGAAGGAATCAATTTGCTACCGGGTTTTGCGCCTGAACTCCAGGGTGTCTACATCGAAGAACACGACGGTCGTAAACAGGTGTGGTGCTACGTGATTAAGCAACAAAGCGCGCAACACGCTCTGTTGAAAGGGGAAATGTTATGAGCAAAGCCAAATCCAACAAAATGGGCGTCGTCCAGCTCACTATCCTGACCATGGTTAATATGATGGGATCCGGAATCATCATGTTGCCCACCAAGCTTGCGGAAGTCGGTACTATCTCGATCATCTCGTGGCTGGTGACTGCTGTCGGTTCAATGGCGCTGGCCTGGGCCTTCGCAAAATGCGGTATGTTCAGCCGTAAATCCGGTGGTATGGGGGGTTACGCTGAATACGCCTTTGGCAAATCCGGTAACTTTATGGCGAACTACACTTATGGCGTTTCGCTGTTAATCGCCAACGTGGCTATCGCCATCTCCGCCGTTGGCTACGGTACCGAGCTGTTTGGCGCCACACTGACACCGGTGCAGATTGGCCTGGCAACCATTGGTGTACTGTGGATCTGTACCGTGGCTAACTTTGGCGGGGCGCGCATTACCGGGCAGATCAGCAGCATCACCGTTTGGGGCGTCATTATTCCGGTTGTCGGTCTGTGTATCATCGGCTGGTTCTGGTTCAGTCCGACGCTGTACGCTAACTCCTGGAATCCACACCACGTCCCGTTCTTCACGGCTGTCGGCTCTTCCATTGCGATGACCTTGTGGGCTTTTCTGGGTCTGGAATCGGCCTGCGCCAACGCTGAAGTGGTAGACAACCCGGAACGCAACGTGCCCATCGCCGTATTGGGCGGTACGCTGGGCGCGGCGGTGATTTACATCATCTCCACCAACGTGATAGCCGGGATTGTGCCGAATATGGATCTGGCTAACTCTACAGCACCGTTCGGTTTAGCCTTCGCACAAATGTTCACCCCGGAAGTCGGTAAGGTGATCATGGCGCTGATGGTGATGTCCTGCTGCGGTTCACTGCTGGGCTGGCAGTTCACTATCGCTCAGGTATTCAAATCGTCGGCTGATGGGGGTTACTTCCCTAAAATCTTCTCCCGCGTGACTAAAGTAGACGCGCCGGTTCAGGGGATGCTGGCTATCGTGATCATCCAGAGTGGTTTATCACTGATGACTATCAGCCCGTCACTGAACAGTCAGTTCAACGTGCTGGTCAACCTGGCGGTGGTGACGAACATCATTCCGTATATTCTGTCGATGGCCGCGCTGGTAATTATTCAAAAAATGGCGAATGTTCCGTCGTCAAAAGCGAAACCGGCGAACTTCGTGGCGTTTGTTGGCGCATTGTACAGCTTCTATGCGCTCTACTCCTCTGGCGAAGAAGCAATGCTTTATGGTTCTATCGTGACCTTCCTCGGCTGGACGCTGTATGGCCTGGTATCACCGCGTTTTGAACTGAAAAATAAGCATAGTTAAATCCTGGCATAAAAAAGCCCGGTAGCGCTAACGCTTACCGGGCCTACAAAACGCGTCAGTACAAACAAGACTTACGCGTTTTTCAGCACTTCGCTGACAATCTCAACGGCTTCTTTTTCGATCTGCTTGCGATGTTCTTCACCAAGGAAGCTCTCGCAGTAGATTTTATAGGCGTCTTCAGTACCTGACGGACGCGCAGCAAACCAGCCGTTGTCAGTCATCACCTTCAGACCGCCGATAGAAGCACCGTTACCCGGTGCCGCCGTCAGACGTGCCGTGATCGGGTCGCCCGCCAGCGTGCTGGCACTCACCATTTCCGGAGACAGCTTAGACAGCGCCGCTTTCTGCGCGGAGGTCGCGCTTGCCTGAAGTCGGTTGTAGCTTGGCGCGCCGAAGCGGGCTGCCAGTTCGTTGTAGTGCTCTTGCGGATTCTTACCGGTCACTGCGGTAATTTCTGCCGCCAGCAGGCACATGATGATGCCGTCTTTGTCGGTTGACCACGGTGTACCATCAAAGCGCAGGAAAGAAGCGCCCGCGCTCTCTTCACCACCAAAGCCAAAGCTGCCGTCAAACAGACCGTCAACGAACCACTTAAAACCAACCGGAACTTCGACCAGTTTACGCCCTAAATCATTCACTACGCGGTCAATCATCGCCGAAGAGACCAGCGTCTTACCAACGGCAACGTCTTTGCCCCACTGCGGACGATGCTGGAACAGGTAGTTAATCGCCACCGCCAGGTAGTGGTTCGGGTTCATCAGACCCGCCGGGGTGACGATACCGTGACGGTCATAGTCCGGATCGTTGGCAAAGGCCAGATCGAACTTGTCACGCAGCGCCAACAGTCCCGCCATCGCGCACTCGGAGGAGCAGTCCATACGGATTGCGCCATCTTTGTCGAGATGCATAAAGCGGAAAGTCTGATCAACGTGATCGTTAACGATAGTCAGGTTCAGGTTGTAGTGCTTGGCAATACGCTTCCAGTATTCGATACCGGAACCGCCAAGCGGATCGACGCCCAGCGTCAGGCCCGCTTTCTGGATCGCCGCCATGTCGACGATGTCGGCCAGTCCTTCAACAAACGGCTGAACCAGGTCCTGCTCTTTTACATGACCAGATGCCAGCGCAGCATCCAGCGACATACGCTTCACGCCTTGCAGACCGTCAGCCAGCAGAGCGTTAGCCCTGTCTTCCACCACTTTGGTAACGTTAGTATCTGCCGGACCACCGTTTGGCGGGTTGTATTTAATGCCACCATCTTCCGGCGGGTTGTGGGATGGCGTGATCACAATGCCGTCAGCCAGCGGGCCGCCTTTTTTGTTATGGACCAGGATAGCATTCGACACGGCAGGGGTTGGCGTAAAGCCGTTATTTTCCTGCACGATGACGTCCACGCCGTTCGCTGCCAGCACTTCCAGGACAGAGATAAAAGCCGGTTCAGACAGCGCGTGGGTATCCTTGCCCACATAGCACGGGCCAGTGATCCCGTTTTTCGCACGTTCTTCAGCAATCGCCTGAGCGATAGCCAGAATATGCGGCTCGTTAAAACTATGACGACCTGCACTGCCGCGATGTCCGGACGTACCGAACTTGACGGCGTGCTCAGCGTTCCCTGCCGTTGGTTTCAGTACATAGTACTGTGCCGTCAGTTGGGCGACGTTAATCAAATCACTCTGTTGCGCAGGTTGACCTGCACGGTTGTGGATTGCCATTGCCTGGTCCTTCTAATGCAAGGATTAAATTGTTCCGCAAACCTTTTCAATCAATTCCGCAGGGAATTGCATTGACTGCATGATGTGCTCAACCATGCTGCATTTACGGCCGGTATTGGTATTGGTGATCACCCAGTACGGCGTGCCTGGCACGTGTTTCGGTTTGGTTTGATTACCATTTTTCAGCAGCGTCTGTTCATCTGCTGCAAAATAAACGCGCGTACGACCATGCAACGATTCCGTTGCTTCGGCGAACGCGTTTTGATCCAGTGAATAGAGTGTAGACAGCACCAGCATAAAGCGATTTACTGCTTTCTTCTGCTCCGCATATTCGTCGGACAGCAGCAGTTCACGCATCGCGCGCACTTTATCTTTTACGGGGTTAACCGGCTTCGCTTCCACGACAGCTTGCACAGCGCGGACTTCTTTTACTACCGGAGTGACAGGCTGTGATGCGGCGGAAAACTTCAACATACGCCGTAAAATGTCGGATGCGCTCTCGCCGATATGCTTGGTGTGGCTGGCAATATAGCTATAGAGTTCATCATCAACTTCAATCGTTTTCATCTTAATCCAGTGCAGTGTTTAGCTGAATACAAGTTGTTGGGGTCAACACGCGTAGTGTAAAGGCAAATCCCAACAGCGGATAGCGTCAAGCCTGGTGGCTGGCAAAACTCAGAGTAACCGTAGTTGTTGCAGCCATGTGGCAGAATGGTCAACATGATACCCTAACCCGTGAGTGTGAAAAAAAGAACTTTGCCATGAAATTGAATATCCGAGCGCAATCTGCGCAAAACCTGCACAATAATTCTCCCATCGTCCTGGTGCACGGCCTGTTTGGCAGTCTGGATAACCTGGGGATCCTGGCGCGCGATCTGGTGGCCGATCACGATATCATCCAGGTTGATATGCGAAATCATGGCCTCTCCCCGCGTTCACCTGTGATGAATTATCCGGCCATGGCGCAAGACCTGCTGGATACGCTGGACGATCAACAGATCGAAAAAGCGATCTTTATTGGTCACTCAATGGGGGGTAAAGCCGTCATGGCGTTAACCGCGCTGGCCCCGGAACGTGTCGAACGGTTGGTAGCCATCGACATTGCCCCCGTTGACTATCATGTTCGCCGTCACGATGAGATTTTTGCTGCCATTAACGCAGTAACTGACGCGCAGTCCTCTTCGCGTCAGCAGGCGGCGAGCGTCATGCGCCAGCATCTGCAAGAGGAAGGCGTGATCCAGTTTCTGCTCAAATCCTTCGTCGACGGCGAATGGCGCTTTAATGTTCCCGTGCTGTGGGAGCAATATCCTCATATTGTCGGCTGGGAGACCATCCCGGCGTGGGAACACCCGGCGCTGTTTATCCCCGGTGGCAACTCACCTTATGTAACCGAAGCGTATCGCGAACAACTGCTGGCGCAATTCCCGCAGGCTCGGGCGCACGTTATTGCAGGCGCGGGCCATTGGGTGCATGCGGAAAAACCGGAGGCGGTACTGCGCGCCATCCGTCGTTATCTGAGCGAGCAGGCTAACTGATTAAAAACTCAGCGTCTGCGCGTGATTACGCGCGTGGGCGTTGGCGTGTCTCCCCTGCTGATGTATTATGGCGGGCTATCCATCCGGGCAGACGCCTGGCTGATTGTTTCCCCGAAGTCACCAAGATCATGGCCAAAGAACAAACGGACCGTACGACATTAGATCTGTTCGCGCAGGAGCGTCGCCCGGGACGACCCAAAACTAATCCGCTCTCGCGTGATGAACAGTTACGTATTAACAAACGTAATCAGCTTAAACGCGATAAAGTTCGCGGGCTTAAGCGTGTCGAACTGAAACTGAACGCTGATGCTGTTGACGCTCTGAACGAGCTGGCCGAGGCGCGCAACATGAGTCGCAGTGAACTCATCGAAGAGATGCTGATGAACCAACTCAGCGCATTGCGCGGTCAGGCTTAGTCTGAATTTCTGCTCTAAATCATAAATCGTGTAGCACAGAGTGCAGTCCTGCGTGTTTGCTGTTTCCGCATGCCTGACTGTTCTGCTATGATTGCCCTTATCCGTGGGCAATGCGCCACCACCATTTCAATAAGTTTCAAGAGGTTATTTTACTCATGGCAATCACTGGCATCTTTTTCGGCAGCGACACCGGTAACACCGAAAACATCGCAAAAATGATTCAAAAACAGCTTGGTAAAGACGTTGCCGATGTACATGACATTGCAAAAAGCAGCAAAGAAGACCTCGAAGGGTATGACATTTTGCTGCTCGGCATTCCAACCTGGTACTACGGTGAAGCGCAGTGTGACTGGGACGATTTCTTCCCTACCCTCGAAGACATTGATTTTAACGGCAAGCTGGTTGCATTGTTCGGCTGCGGCGACCAGGAAGATTACGCAGAATATTTCTGCGATGCGTTGGGTACAATTCGCGACATCATCGAACCACGCGGCGCAACCATCGTTGGTCACTGGCCAACGGCGGGTTATCACTTTGAAGCGTCCAAAGGCCTGGCTGACGACGACCACTTTGTGGGTCTGGCCATTGATGAAGATCGCCAGCCTGAATTGACCGCCGAACGCGTAGAAAAATGGGTTAAGCAGATCTCTGAGGAGCTGCACCTCGACGAAATCATCAATGCCTGATTTTGTGTGGCGCAGATTTCCATCTGCGCCACATCAATAGATAAAACCAATCAAAATAATTGCTACAAATTTGTAACTTTTTCGTCTGACCCTGTACAATGGCCGGATGCCAATCGGGTATTGCACAGTGTGTTTGTCGGCGATACCACGTTTTGATTAACAATATATGCCAGAGACTTGCAGTTTTCATTTAGCCATGGCAGTTCTATAATGAATCGCATTATCTCAAGTGCAATTTCTGTCACTTCTGTTAATGAAGTGAATCGTTTAGCTACAGGACAGATTCCGCATGACTGACAACAATACCGCATTAAAGAAGGCTGGCCTGAAAGTAACGCTTCCTCGTTTAAAAATTCTGGAAGTTCTTCAGGAACCGGATAACCATCACGTCAGTGCGGAAGACTTATACAAACGTCTGATCGATATGGGTGAAGAAATTGGTCTGGCGACCGTGTATCGCGTGCTGAACCAGTTTGATGATGCCGGTATCGTGACCCGCCATAATTTTGAAGGTGGTAAATCCGTCTTCGAACTGACTCAACAGCATCATCACGATCACCTCATCTGCCTCGACTGCGGCAAAGTGGTCGAGTTCAGCGATGATTCCATCGAGGCGCGCCAGCGTGAGATTGCGGCTAAACATGGTATTCGTTTAACCAACCATAGCCTCTATCTTTACGGTCACTGCGCCGAAGGCGATTGCCGCGAAGATGAGCATGCTCACGACGGTAAATAAGTGATGCTTTCTGAAAAGCCAACCATTCGGTTTAATGCTGGTCACTTAAGGTGATCGGCATTATTCATTCCCCACAGATGTTGTCTGACCATCTCTGGTAACATGCTTCTCAGTGTCCAGCGGTTTCTGCACAGGAACCGCTTTTTCTCACGATACCCCAGCATTCTTTCCCACCGGTGTTAATACAGCTCTGCTATGTCTGCAGCCGGATAACGCATGGCTTCTGTCATTGACGTCGCGACCTGACGCTCCACTCCGTTTAGCCTGTGTCTGATTAGCCGCACTGTGAGCGTATCCGGCAGTCCTTCCCACTGCTTTCACGCCCGTGGGTTGATCTTCAGCATTATCAGCTCATCCTGTTTACCCAGCCTGCGTATTACCTCATACTGCGTGCCTTTCTTTAACGGCAACAGCCAGTGCCGGTTTCCCCGCCACTATGTCCGTCGTGTAACAGACCCAGTAACCAGAAGCCTCTGTCGAACAGCGTTACGCTGTTATCCGGCACCTGTTCCACCAGCGTTTCCACCAGACGCATTTCATTGCCATACCTGCCAATTACGCTCTCGCTCAGCAGATGACTGCTCAGCCCCATCAGGCATACCATACGGACCTGGGAATAGCCTTTTTCACCGTACAGATTTTCCGCTTTCGCGAGGCTGCCGCATTTTCGGGGGATTGGTCAACCGCTCCTGAAACGCTCGGCATTACGCTTCGCGTTTTTTTATGCCTGTCATTTCATTCTTATTTTATAATCGATTTGATCTTTATCATTTTATTATTATTTCACAAGGTATAATTTAATGATGTGACATATTTACCAATATGTTTTTTATATTTATCATTAATAAATAATAGAAATATTGAATGAATAATGAATTGGTAGACATTCTGGTAAAAGCGGGCATGAAAAAAAAGGATGCCACTATCCTAATTAAGCTGGCAAAAGTGAAAAATATCAGCTTAGGTCGGGCATTTTTTCTCTATGCTTGGAAATATTACGCCTGGGGTATAGCTTTACTATTAGCAGTGATTTTCGCATCATTTTCTGAGGGCATAGAGTTCTTTATAGTAAACGTTCTCTTCTGTATTGCTGTAGCTCTCATTTCACTTTTTTTTACCCCTTTTGTCATAAATCTAATTTGGAGTATTAAAATTCAAGTTAAGTTGATCGGAAAATAACAGGAAATTATTATGAGTAGTTATGGATTAATGAATTTACAGCAAGAAAAAGAAAAAATAGATAACCTCGTTTTTGAAATTAGCTTTTACTATTTACATGATAGTCACTTACGCTCCGAATTTATGGCAGAAGAAAATAGACTCGTTAATGGTTATCAACAAGGTAGATTGGATTTTGCCAAAACAATGGAATGTTTACAAAAACATTATCAAATTCTAAGTAATTCCCATACTCAGTTACAAATGGGGACTGTCAAATTATATGCAATAGTTGAGCGTGAAAGAGAAAGGCATTCAACATTTACCATAACATTAAAACGAGTTGGATTCATTAGTGGGGCAATGCAAGTTATCGGTGGCTATAGCTTATGTAAAGCAACCCTTGGTGCTGCATGTAAAAGTTATGGAGTTCCTTTAATGATACAGGGAAGCGAGAATGTTTGGGAAAATGGTTATTATTTATTATATCATGAAGCCCCCCGGAAAATGCCTTTGCGGTATGCCTACCGACAGGTAGCAAATCTATTGGGTGGGGATGAAAAGGATGGTGATATTGCTTTTTCAACGGGAGATCTTGTTCTTTCTTTCGGTTCCGCCTCAACGCTAACGTTGAGAACAGATTCGTGGAAATTATTCCGCTATATACAGGAAGATTATATTCGCAGTTGGAGAACTTTGGGAGCTGTTGGGAGCGCTAGTGAGTTAACCGGTGATGCGGCTAGTGGATTAACTATTTATCAACTTCTTGGTGGAGAAAATACTCATTGGGCCGAATTGAGGGAACAAGGAAATGATTTTTAAAACATATGATCAGAATGATAAATTTTTAACTGAAAGTATTAAGCTTGCGGGTTTAAGTGAGTATAAAGCACAGAAACTCATTCATTTTGCTAATGAAAACAAAATAAACATACAAAAGGCCTATTTATTAACAGATGCAAGCGTTATTAAAGTTGATATTATCCTTGCTTTTGTTATGTCATTTTTTACATATTCAATTATACAAAAAGATTTCACTGAGTTATGGGCATTCCTTTCAATATTCGGATTATTGTTTTTTGTTATTGAGTTAACCTGTCGGCTTCACAAGAACTATTTTAAGGTTTGTAAAGCTTATATCAAGTTACGAGGGATTTAAGTGATTGACCTGGTATTACATTAATTTCATTAGACAATGAATGGTGTTTTTTGTCTATTTTGATTAATGACATAAAGACAATACTAGCGAACGCTGGAATGAAGGAAAAAATTCGTTTCTTGATTAAATTCCAGAGTAGATGCCGGGCTTCCTTGAGCCAGTGCTGTTGTGTGAGATGGAAGAGTTCCCGGATGGCATTTTCTCCCAGGGTTTTAGGGCGGACGATAACAAAACTGGGGGCGTAAACGTTCTGCCAGTACGATCCACGATATCCATAGATTGATGATATAAGAGAGGGGCTTGTTGTTGAATATCACCATGCCGATAACCTGCCAGACCATGGATTCGAGCGGGAATTTGTGTTTACGCAGCGTGACCGCATTGGTGAGAGAAAAGGCTTGCTGAATAAGGTCCGGGGAAAAAAGGTCAGTAAGACTCTGAACGTCATCGAGTGCAGTAAGATTAATGATGCCGAGAGCCTGTGAACGTTCCATTTAAAAAGGATTCCATGAGGAGCATAGACCCCTTTTTACACCAGCCACCGGATTGGTCAACAGCTCCTTAAACGATCAGCATTAAGCCATTCGGTTGGCTTTTTTTATGGGCATTATCACCCCTTTTCCCCTTCCCTCCACTCCTGTGTTGCTTTAATGTAAAATCTATAGTCCCTTCCCGGAGAGTCGAAATGGAACTTCGCCAGCTACGCTATTTTGTTCGCATTGTAGAAACCGGCAGCATGGGTAGCGCGGCGCTCGATCTCAATATTGGGGTTTCGGCACTCAGCCAGCAAATGTCCCGCCTGGAAAACGAACTCGCTATTCGCCTGCTGCAGCGCACCTCGCGTGGCGTTACGCCCACCAGCGCCGGACTTGCTTTTTACTCCCAGGCGCAGCTGGCGCTCCGCCACGCAGACGATGCAATCCTCGCCGCGCGAGAGTCCCGGCTTTCCGGGCACGTCAGCGTCGGTATGGCCCCCAGTACCGCTTCCGTTCTCGGCATGCCTTTTATTAACGCCATGCGGGAAAGCTATAGTGATGTCCGCCTGCATGTGGTGGAAAGCCTCTCTGGCAACCTGGAACGGATGATTAATACCCGCCAGATTGATCTGGCCGTGGTATTTCAAAAAGAAAAGCTCCTGCGCTGGAGCGCCAGACCGATTCTCGAAGAGCGCCTGTTTTTGATTGGGACTCATGCCTTACTGGCCGATATTGCCGATGACAATATTGCGCCAGCCCAGTTGGCAAGTATCCCATTGATAATGCCCAGCCCAGGCCACGGTCTGCGCGGCAGGCTGGAAGCAATTTGTCAGGAACACGCGCTGCGCATTGAGATCGCCACAGAAATTGATGGTCTGGCGCTGCTAATGCGCGCCGTTCGCAGTGGAATCGGCGCCACTCTCCAGCCCGGCGCGGCGATTTCCCATCTCGATAAAGAGACGCTAAGAGTGATCGGCGTCCATAATCCAATACTGAGTCGCCCCAACTTTCTGGTCAGCCTTTCTGATGATGAGCTCACCCCCGCGGGCCTCGCCGCCCGCGTGGTGCTAACGAAAGTGATGCATCAACTGGTGGAAGCAGGAAGCTGGCCAGGCGCCATCCTTTACAATAACTAAAGCCCTCTTTAGCACTTCGTCATAGCGCCCGCACAAGCTGTGCGTATACATTTCAATTACAAATTTAACAATTAGTTAAATGGTAATGGGGTATACGATGGTTGATGTTCTGGTGATTGGCGGTGGCAATGCCGCGTTATGTGCTGCCCTAACCGCCCGGGAGCAAGGAGCTTCGGTACTCCTGCTCGAAGCGGCTCCACGGGAATGGCGCGGGGGAAATTCTCAACACACGCGTAATCTGCGCTGTATGCATGACGCGCCGCAGGATGTGCTGGTGGAAAGCTATCCTGAAGAGGAGTTCTGGCAGGATCTGCGGCGCGTCACCGAGGGAAATACTAACGAAGCCCTGGCGCGTCTGGTGATCCGCACCTCTTCACAATGCCGCGACTGGATGCGACAACACGGCGTTAATTTTCAACCTCCTCTCTCCGGTGCTTTACACGTAGCGCGAACCAACGCCTTTTTTATGGGGGGCGGGAAAGCCCTCGTGAATGCCTATTATCGCAGCGCAGAAAAGTTAGGCGTGCAAATCCGCTATAACACACCAGTGCAGGCGCTTGAACTGCATAATGGTGAGTTTGTGGCAGCGCTGGCAGGCGAAGAGCGCATAACCGCTAAGTCCTGCGTGCTTGCCGCTGGCGGATTTGAGTCAAACCGCGAATGGCTGCGCGAAGCCTGGGGAGAGAACGCCCGCGGCGAGTGGCCTGCGGATAACTTCCTGATTCGCGGCACGCGCTTTAATCAGGGCGTACTGCTTAAATTTATGATGGATGCCGGGGCGGACATCATCGGCGAACCCTCCCAGTCACACTGCGTAGCCATTGATGCCAGAGCGCCATTATATGACGGCGGGATTTGCACCCGCGTGGACTGCGTTTCACTCGGCATAGTAGTCAACCGTGACGCAGAACGTTTTTATGATGAAGGCGAAGATTTCTGGCCCAAACGCTACGCCATTTGGGGACGCCTGGTCGCCCAACAGCCAGGACAGATTGGCTATTCCATTATCGACAGTAAAGCCATCGGCCACTTTATGCCACCGGTATTCCCCGGCGCACAGGCGAATACGCTGGCGGAGTTGGCGCATCAGTTGGGGCTGGATGCCGAACGCTTTACCCACACCGTGACGGCGTACAACAACGCCTGCCAGCCAGGTCAGTTCGACCATACCGTCCTGGACAACTGCGCGACGAAGAAGTTATCCCCCGCGAAAACACACTGGGCGCGACCGCTGGACCAGCCACCTTACTACGGCTATGCCCTGCGGCCAGGAATCACCTTCACCTATCTTGGGTTAAAAGTGAACGAACGCGCTGCCGTACACTTTGCCGGGCAGCCAAGCCGCAACCTGTTCGTCGCCGGAGAGATGATGGCGGGCAACGTGTTGGGCAAGGGTTACACCGCTGGCGTGGGCATGTCGATCGGGACAACCTTTGGCCGCATTGCCGGAAAAGAAGCCGCGCTGGCAGCACGTAAGGAGGCACGTCATGAAGCAGCTTGAGAAACTGATCATCGAAGCACAAATTATCACCGAGCCGGAAGCAGAAGTTGAACGTGTGATGCAGGTCTGTAACGCCTGCCGCTATTGTGAAGGTTTTTGCGCCGTGTTCCCGGCAATGACTCAGCGCCTGGAATTCGGTAAAGCGGATATCAATTATCTGGCTAACTTGTGCCATAACTGCGGCGCCTGCCTGCACGCGTGTCAGTATGCCCCACCTCATGAATTTGCCATTAACGTACCGAAGGCGATGGCGGAAGTGCGGCTCGAAACCTATCAGCACTACGCGCAACCCGCCGCCTTTGGCGCGCTTTATCGTCGCGCAGGCATCACTGTGACGCTGGCGCTGGTTTTCGGTCTGATCCTGTTTTTACTCCTCGCCATGAGTTTAAAGGGCTCGTTATTCCATCCTCCGCTGGCCGGGGATTTTTATCAGATTTTCCCGCATAACCTGCTCGCATGGATGTTTGGTTCGGTATTTATTCTGGCGATAGGTCTGCTGATGGCGGGTGTTCTCCGCTTCTGGCGCGAAATCTCTCCGGGTGTACCGCGTTCCGCTGAAATTGCTGAAGCCTCGCACAATGCGCTGACGCTGAAGTATCTCGATGGTGGGCATGGCAAAGGTTGTAACGAAGCAGATGATGCCTTCACCCTGATGCGCCGCCGTTTCCATCACTTCACCTTCTACGGTTTTATGCTCTGCTTTGCCGCCACCGTGGTGGCAACGGGCTATCACTACTTTGCAGGTATAGAAGCGCCCTATCCGTTCTTCAGCGTTCCGGTAATGCTGGGCACGTTGGGCGGCATTGGCCTGACTGTCGGCCCGGCTGGCTTGCTATGGCTCAATTTTAAGCGCTCACCGCTGCATGGCGACGCACGGCAAAAACCGATGGATCGCGGTTTTATTTTGCTGCTGCTCCTGACCAGTCTGACAGGTTTAGCGCTGCTGGCGGGAAGAGACACCTCCTGGATGGCTATTTTGCTCGCCATTCACCTCGGCGTGGTCATGGCGCTCTTTCTGACCATTCCTTATGGAAAATTTGCCCACGGATTTTACCGCTGCGCAGCCTTACTCAAGTGGGCGATTGAGAAACGGCGCGGCAAACAGGCGGGGGTCGCAGGCGACTAACCCGCAAACTCTTACCTCTATAAATATTATGATAAGACAGTGGAGCAAACCCAATGACACAACAACCATCGCGCGCCGGAACTTTCGGCGCAATACTGCGGATAACCAGCGGTAATTTCCTCGAACAGTTTGACTTTTTTCTGTTCGGTTTTTACGCCACCTATATCGCAAAGACCTTCTTTCCTGCAGAGAGTGAATTTGCCGGGCTAATGTTAACTTTCGCCGTGTTTGGTTCAGGTTTCTTAATGCGGCCTGTTGGCGCAATAGTGCTGGGTGCTTACATCGACAGAATTGGTCGCCGTAAAGGACTGATGGTGACGCTGGCGATTATGGGCTGCGGTACCCTGCTGATTGCCCTGGTACCCGGTTATCACAGTATTGGTCTGCTGGCCCCTGTCCTGGTATTACTCGGCCGATTATTACAGGGCTTTTCTGCAGGGGTGGAGCTGGGCGGCGTCTCGGTTTATCTTTCTGAAATCGCCACCCCTGGCAATAAAGGCTTCTACACCAGCTGGCAGTCCGCCAGTCAACAGGTCGCCATTGTGGTGGCGGCTCTGATTGGTTACGGCCTGAACGCCACCCTGGGACACGATGAGATCTCTGAATGGGGCTGGCGTATTCCATTCTTTATTGGTTGCATGATTATTCCTTTGATCTTCGTGCTCCGCCGCTCGCTTCAGGAAACAGACGCCTTTTTACAACGCACACACCGTCCCGACACCAGGGAAATTTTTACTACCATCATCAAAAACTGGCGTCTCATCGCTGCGGGTACGCTGCTGGTGGCGATGACCACAACGACGTTCTACTTTATTACCGTCTACACACCGACCTATGGTAGGGCTGTACTTCACCTGAGCGCTCGCGACAGCCTGATCGTCACCATGCTGGTCGGTATTTCTAATTTTATCTGGCTGCCGATTGGCGGGGCGATTTCTGACCGAATTGGTCGTCGTCCGGTGTTGATGGGGATTACCATCCTTGCACTGATCACCACCTGGCCGGTTATGCACTGGCTCACCGCCGCGCCAGATTTCACGCGCATGACGCTGGTTCTGCTTTGGTTCTCGTTCTTTTTTGGTATGTACAACGGGGCAATGGTCGCCGCACTCACCGAGGTGATGCCTGTCTATGTGCGTACGGTGGGCTTTTCACTGGCATTCAGTCTTGCCACGGCGATTTTTGGCGGCCTTACGCCAGTCATCTCCACAGCGCTGGTCCAGCTAACCGGGGATAAAAGCTCACCGGGGTGGTGGCTGATGTGTGCGGCACTTTGCGGGCTCGCCGCCACGGCAATGCTGTTTGTCCGGCTGAGTCGGAGTTATCAACCGGTGGAATATAAACCCTGAAATGCAAACGGGCGGAAAACTCTCCGCCCGTTGTCTGTTTCATTTTTCGATTTACTGCGCAGTATTCTTGCTACGAATTTCCTGCCAGACCTTGTCGCAATCAGCATTAACGGACTGACCATTACCCGTGCGCGTGGCCTGGATGCATTGCTGATAATCCAGTACGCGTACGCTTTCTTCATTGGCAAACTGCTGATGCTGCTTTTCTTTCTTCAGCACATTCAACACGCTTTGGCAGGCTTCGATTTTCTCCGGCGATCCTTGCGCGGTAGTAATGCACGCGCTGTAGGCTTCTTTCAGACGGCTGTCTTCTTTTGGTGCCGGGGATTGCGCGCAAGCCACCAGCCCGGATGCCATAACAGCGATGAGTATCAGTTTTTTCATAGCACTTTCCTCAACGATGCGGCAGGCGCCCGGCCTGCCGCTGTTGGCATTAGAAGATGGTGAACGGAGCAATAACGATGAATTTCACGTCGCGCTCATCCTGGAAGATGTTGCCGTAACCACCGCCCCAGCTCGGAATGTCTGAATGGTTGTCGTACTGGGTGAAGTGCAGTTTAAACATGGTGCCCTTCGCACGCCCCTCTTGCAGGGTATAGACCGCATCCAGGCTGTAAGAAGATTCTTCGATAGTCCGGTTTTTGTCGTAGTACGCATCCGGATTGATCTGCCAGGTTGATGGCTTGGCATCCCATGCGTAAACGTAGGACGCGCCCACTGCCCAGCCCGGCAAATTCCAGTTCTTCAGGTCATACATTGCGCCGAAGAAGACAGCCTTTTCGCCGTTGGCGTTGAAGTCGGAACGGTTATCCCACCAGATATCCAGGCGACCGTTTGATGAGGCGTAGGTCGGGGTCATACGCTGCAGGAAGTACCCCTGCTGCCCGTCCGCTTTAACCCAGGTCCCTTCCAGACGCAGGTCAACCACTTCCGCCACTTTGTAGCCAAAGGTCAGCGCCTGCAGCCAGGCCGTACCGTCATAAATGTCGTTCACGGTGCGATCATCAACTTTGTCGCGCGCGCCGTAGAACTGGTAGCTGGTGGTAAACGGGTTACCGCCTAAATCGAATTTATAGCTGGCTTTTGCGAAGTACTGATCGACGTAGCCTTCAGACTGACCAAATGCGGCTTCCAGCAACAGGTTATTTTTGAAGTCATATTTCGCGCCGATTGAGTGCAGATAATCTACGCTGGTCTTTTTATCAGCCTGATAGAATTTATCGACTTCAGTGTGCCATGGTGCTTTATATTCGTTGGCCCACATATAGGAGAAGCTCAGTGCACCAGCATCACCATAGTCGAAGTTGGCTCCGGCTTCAGCACCCTGATAGGTACCTGGCATAAAGCTCCAGTGCGGAGCCAACAGAGTCTGTCCGGTTGGTTGAATGTAACCGGCGCGCGCCCAGGTTGGGCCGAATTTAAATTTGGCTGCTGCTTTATAAAGGCTAATTCCGCTCTTATCGCCGGAGTAATCTTCATCATAGCCTTTATTTTTTGACGAGAATGCAATTTCGTTTGGATGACCGCTTTCGCTACTTTCGTTCATTTCAATAGCGGTAAATGCTGCGATATCAATACCAAACATATCAGCCGCATAACCGGACTGGAAGTCGAGGTTAGCGTTCCAGGTGGAGTGAGAAAGGTTGGTTTTGTATTTGTCGTGATCGGTCACATCTTTACGGTCACGCTCACGCTGCCAGTAATAGATGCCGCCGGTTAAGGTTGAGTCATCAATAAACCCTTCGGCGTGTACCTGGGGAGCGACAACGAAACCCGACATTGCTGTGATACCGGCGATAGCCAGCGCCAGCGTACTACGTTTGCCACTAAACGTACGCATATGTTAATCCTCTTTGACGTATAACCCTTCGTTTTTCAAGCTGCATCGGTGTTGGCTTTACTCGGCCTTTGGCCTCGCCCCTTCGGGGACAGCGCACGCGCTGCGTCTCCGCCTTGATGCAACTCGAAATCCATTGGGTATAAAATGCTGCCGACAAAAGCGGACAGCGAAAAAACAAAAATTAAAAAAGTAGCGCTGAGAAAACCTCAGTGACTACAATGAATAGACTATTTTTCGCGACGCGAATTATCAATCTCTTTCTGTAACGAGTATGTAATAGTATGAGCAACCGCACATATTTTCTTGTTTTCTGTTACATTTTGCTTTGGGAGTAAAAAAATTCACAAAAACAAGAAAAAATACTTTATATACATATAGATATCTTCAATTTTATTATTATATATATAATTCCACCCCTAATAATTGTCTTTGCATTCGCAAAACAAATTAATTCTCAAGCGTCATTAATTCGCTCTGCAAACAGAACGTTTGAACTCCTGAATTCACTCTCCGTCGTTGATGTGACCGTCCTCGGATTTTCCACACAAATACACTCACTTTATAAGGTTTTTATTGACAGCTACCGGGTGTCCCATTATTCAAAGATGCAGGTTATACGTATAAGTTGATAAATAAATGACAAAACGCATCACGCAGAAAGACGTTGCTGCCCTGGCTGGCGTTTCACAGGCGGTGGTATCCGTGGTACTCACCAAAGGAAATCACACCTACCCACACGAGACAGTGAGCCGGGTTGAGCAAGCGGCTAATCAGCTGGGATATATACCGAACCGTTTTGCACAAGCGCTGAAAACCAATAAAACCATGTCGATCGCCTGCATCGTGCCGGATATCGCCAACCCTTTTTATGCCTCGCTCGTCCGTGGCGTTCAGTCGGTGACGGATAGGTATCACTACGATGCGATCGTGGCCAGCACCGATGGATTACGGGAAAGAGAGCTGCATTTTTTGCGCTGGTCAGCGCAGGGGCGGGTCGACGCCGTGGTGGGGACATTTTTTAACGTCGGGATGAAAGATTTTGCCCCGTATCTTCAGGCAGGGATCCCGATTGCACGTATTGAAGCCAGAATGAAAAAAAACGGCCCGCTACCGCTGCATAATGTTTATATCGACAACGCCGCTGCCGCGCGCAGCGCCGTCGAATATCTGCTGGCACAGGGGCACCGAAATATCACGATGATCGCCAGCGCTGGCGGTCCTGAGCCTGCCAGAGTGGAAGGATATCGCCAGGCGATGACCCAGGCCGGCCGCCTTCCGCGCATCAAAATTCTGCCAGGTTTTAACGAACAGAGCGGCTATCAGATCGCGATGCAGCTGATTAATGACGGTACGCTCCCGGATGCGATTTTCGCCGCCAACGATTTAATGGCTATCGGCGTGATGCGTGCCGCAAGGGAGAAAGGCATCACGATCCCGGAGCAGCTTGCGGTGATGGGGTTCGATGATATTCCCGCCGCCGGGCTGGTAACCCCTTCCCTGACCACTATCGCCCAGTACCCGGAGCAGCTTGGGCAAAAAGCGGCCGCCCTCCTCCTGGCGCAAACTGATATCACCGCACCGCTCCAGGGCAGCACCACAGAAATGCCCTGGGGCCTGGTAAAAAGAGAATCCGCCTGAACGGCTGATAAAACACCACACAAGGATCAAACAGATGGATTTGCCTTCAGATTATGAGTCGCGCGTTTATGCAGGGGTGTTAGGGAAATTAATCGGCGTCTACCTTGGCCGCCCTTTCGAAGGATGGACCTACGAAAAAATTATGCAGGAGCTGGGGCCGATCCAGTATTACGTCCACGAAAAATTTAACCGTCCGCTGGTTGTCACCGACGATGATGTCGCCGGAACCTTTACCTTTATCCGCGCACTGGAAGATTATGCCCTGCCGCCGGATCTGAGCGCAGAACAGATGGGTCACTGCTGGCTTAATTACATCATTGATAAACGCACCATCCTCTGGTGGGGCGGCAACGGTAATTCGACGGAACACACCGCCTGGCTGAATCTCAAAAAAGGCATTCCGGCTCCGCTAAGCGGAGCCATTGCGACCAACGGGAAAACGATTGCCGAACAGATTGGCGCACAAATCTTTATTGATAGCTGGGCGCTTGTCGCACCGGGACAACCCCGTCTGGCGGCAGAACTTGCCAAAAATGCCGCCAGCGTGAGCCATGACGGTGAAGCGGTGTATGCCGCTATGCTCTGGGCGGCGATGGAATCACAGGCCTTTATTTGCCAGGAGATCGAACAGCTTATTGACGTTGGACTATCCGTGATCCCGGCAGAGTCGCAAATAGCCCAGCTGGTTGGCGATATCCGTCGCTGGCGACGGGAAGATAACGACTGGCAGACGACCCGCCAGCGAATCGACGACAACTATGGCTATCACAAATATCCCAGCAATTGTCACATCATCCCTAATCATGCGCTGATGATTATGGCGATCCTTTACGCGCCGGACGACTTCCAGCAGGCCCAGTGCATTGTCAATACGTCAGGATGGGACACTGACTGCAATGCGGGGAATGTCGGCTGTCTGTCCGGCATTATGCTGGGACTCCAGGGTATTGACGCAGGCCCGGACTGGCGCGGGCCGCTGGCGGACAGAATGCTGATCTCCTCAGCCGACGGAGGGTTCTCCATAAACAACGCCGTGCGGATCACCGATTACCTGGTCGGGCTGGGACACCAGATTGCCGGTCTGCCGCGCCCTGAAGCCAAAAAATCCGGCGCGCAGTACCATTTCTCACTACCGGGCAGCGTGCAGGGTTTCCGCTGGCTTAATGAAGAAAATGCGGCCGCGGTTGAGGTTAAAAATGAGGCGCACCTGGGGCGGCAGATGTTGAGTCTGCACTATCGCCATCTTGCGCCCGGACTTCACGCCAGCGTGACCACGCAAACCTTTACCCCGCCTGAAATCGTGGAAATGCGCAGCTACGATTTAATGGCTACCCCACTTATCTACCCAGGTCAGCGTCTTCAGGCCACCCTGATTGCGCCACCGGATAACACATCCGCGTTAAACGTGCGGCTCTGCTACCGGGTTTATGATGACAACAATCAACTGACGCCCCAGTACGGCGCCGCGCAGAGCATAGCCCCGGGTGAATCGCTAACGCTGGCGTTGGATCTCCCGGACTGCCAGGGCCAACCGATCGGCGAGATTGGCGTAACAATCAGCACCGATGCCCGCGTTGCCCGCGGTCGCCTGCTCATCGACAGTATGCGCTGGGACGGCGCGCCTGAGCTGACCCTGCGAAAACCCACAGGGGAAAATAATTTCTGGTGGCGGGCCTGGGTAAACGGCGTGGATCTCTTTTCGCGCCACTATCCCACCAGCTTTCGCATCTCCAAAGAGTACGACGAGGGATTGATTATTCACGGAACCCGGCAGTGGGATAACTACCGCGTTCAGAGTGACATTACGCTGCATTCAGGGGAGTACGGCGGTCTGGCTTTTCGGGTGCAGGGGATGAGGCGCTATTACGCCGCGCGCATCCTGCGCGACGGGAAATTACAGATCGTCCGCGTGCGCGACACCAGCACCAAAGTTCTGGCAGAAGCGGCGTTGTCCGACGTGTACGAGCGCCCTGTGTCGTTCGATATCAGCGTCAACGGGCAGATTATCTCCGCGACCGTTGACGGTAAAACGCTGCGCGTGGAGGACGCTGAACGCGAAGCCTTTATGGATGGCGGGATCGGTTTACTGATTTGCGCGGGTGCGCTGTCGACGGACGCTATCCATATCAGCGCCAGTTGCTAATCAACGGAAATGGACGACAACAAAGGATTAAAAATGAACATACCAAAAACAATGCTGGCGCTTGTAACAGCCGTTTTGCTTTCAGGCTGTGAGGATAAACCGCAGCAGGTGACCATCGAATTTATGCACTCCGCCGTTGAGCAGGAGCGCCAGACCGTCATTGCCGGGATCATCAACCGCTTTCAGCAAGAGAATCCGGATATTATTGTGAAGCAGGTTCCCGTCGAAGAGGATGCCTATAATACCAAAATCATTACCCTTGCCCGCTCAGGATCACTGCCGGAGGTCGTCGAGGTCAGCCATGACTATGCCAAAGTCATGGATAAAGAGCAGCTTATCGACCACAAAGCGGTGAAAACGCTGATCGACAGGCAAGGTGAAAGCGCCTTCTACGACGGTGTGCTGCGCATTGTTCGCACCGAAGACGGAACGGCCTATACCGGCGTGCCGATCAGCGCCTGGCTGCAGGGAGTCTGGTATCGGAAATCGGTACTGGCTAAAGCGGGAATCGACGAACCCAAAAACTGGACGCAGCTGCTGGAAGCGGCACGCAGGCTGACCGACAGCGCCAGTAAAAAATATGGCATCGCGCTGCCGACGGCTGAAAGCGTCATGAGCGAACAAACCTTCTCTCAGTTCGCACTTTCAAACGGTGCCAATGTGTTCAACGCAAACGGCGACATCACGGTTAACTCAGCGGAAATGCAGGCCTCGCTGAACTATTATCGCGAACTGGCCCGCTATACCATGCCTGGCTCAAACAACGTAACAGAGATCAAAGACGCCTTTATGAACGGTACCGCGCCGATGGCGGTCTATTCGACCTACATCCTGCCAGCGATTTATCAGGATGGTTCACTGGCGGATTTAGGCTTTGTCGTGCCGAGCGAAAAATCACCTGCCGTATTTGGCGTTATCACATCATTAACGCTCACAGCCGGTCAGACTGAGGCAGAAACGAAAGCCGCCGAAAAATTTGTCAGCTTTATGGGACAGGCGCAGAACGCGGCTGACTGGGTATTGATGTCGCCGGGGGCGATGCTGCCGGTGACGAAGGCCGCCGCGCAAAACGTCAGTTGGAAGAACAACCCTGCCGTCAAAGTCTTTGGAACTCTCCCTGAACAGCTGATTGCCCAGTACCCAAATATGCAGGTCTTTGGATCGGTCGGCGAGAAGAACTTTACGCGGATGGGGGATATTACCGGCTCCATGATCCTCAGTGAAATGGTCAATCAGGCGACGGTGGATAAGCAGGAGACATCGGTGGTGCTGGAACGCAGCCAGCAGCGGGTTCAGGCGTTAATGCAGCATAAGTAAAACAGAAAAATCCGCCTCAAACGTCGCGGTGGCGGCGTTTGAGGCAGTGTGGCAGGAATTACTCGCCGACTTTAGCCCACGTATCGCGCAGACCTACAGTGCGGTTAAATACCAGCTTGTCAGCCGTTGCATAGCGGCTGTCGAGGCAGAAATACCCTTCACGCTCAAACTGGAACGCTTTACCTGCAATCGCAGCCTGCAGTGACGGCTCACCGTAACCCTGCTTAATGACCAGCGATTCCGGGTTGATCACGGACAGGAAGTCTTCCGCCGCACCTGGGTTTGGCACGCTAAACAGACGATCGTACAAACGGATTTCAATCGGCAGCGCATGGGACGCGCTCACCCAGTGAATAACACCTTTTACTTTACGACCATCAGCCGGATCTTTGCTCAGGGTGTCGGCATCGTAGGTGCAGAAAATGGTGGTGATATTCCCTTCTGCATCTTTCTCTACACGTTCAGCCTTGATCACGTAAGCATTACGCAGACGTACTTCTTTGCCCATCACCAGACGCTTGTACTGCTTGTTCGCTTCTTCGCGGAAGTCTGCGCGATCGATCCAAATTTCACCGCTAAACGGCACTTCACGGCTGCCCATTTCCGGTTTGTTCGGATGGTTAGGCATGGTAACCAGCTCGCTTTCGCCCTGCGGATAGTTTTCGATAACCAGTTTCACCGGATCGATAACTGCCATCGCGCGCGGGGCGTTTTCGTTCAGATCTTCGCGAATGCAGGACTCCAGAGAAGCGATCTCAATGGTGTTATCCTGCTTGGTCACGCCAATGCGTTTGCAGAACTCACGAATAGCGGCAGCGGTATAACCACGACGACGCAGGCCAGAAATCGTCGGCATACGCGGATCGTCCCAGCCTTCAACGTGCTTGTCGGTCACCAGCAGGTTCAGCTTGCGTTTGGACATCACGGTGTATTCCAGATTCAGGCGCGAGAATTCGTACTGGCGCGGGTGAACCGGAATGGTGATGTTGTCCAGCACCCAGTCGTACAAACGACGGTTATCCTGGAACTCCAGCGTACACAGTGAATGCGTAATGCCTTCCAGCGCATCGCTGATGCAGTGGGTAAAATCGTACATCGGGTAGATGCACCACTTGTTGCCGGTCTGGTGGTGTTCGGCGAACTTAATACGGTACAGCACCGGATCGCGCATCACGATAAACGGCGAAGCCATATCGATTTTCGCGCGCAGGCAGGCTTTACCTTCTTCAAAACCACCGGTACGCATTTTTTCGAACAGTGCCAGGTTCTCTTCGACGCTACGATCGCGGAACGGGCTGTTTTTACCTGGCTGCGTCAGAGTGCCGCGGTATTCGCGGATCTCCTCCGCTGACAGTTCATCAACGTACGCCAGGCCTTTATTAATAAGCTCTACCGCATAGGCGTGAAGCTGATCGAAGTAATCCGAAGAGTAGCGAATATCGCCAGTCCAGTGGAAACCTAACCATTCAACGTCGTTTTTAATCGACTCAACGTACTCGATATCTTCTTTAACCGGGTTCGTATCATCAAAACGCAGGTTGCACTGGCCCTGGTAATCTTGCGCAATGCCAAAGTTCAGACAAATGGATTTCGCGTGGCCAATGTGCAGATAGCCATTTGGCTCCGGCGGAAAACGTGTATGGATAGTGGTGTGCTTACCACTGGCCAGATCTTCATCGATGATCTGACGAATAAAGTTACTCGGGCGGGCTTCAGCCTCACTCATCGTGGATTCCTCAAAGCGTAAACAACGTATAACGGAACATGATCTTATAAGCGACGTCAGGAGACAACTATTTGTTGCACAAAAAAGGTGTTTCAACAGGATATATGTGGATATTTGCTGCAAAAAAAAGCGGCGGAGGAATATCCCCCGCCGCTTAAGGCACTTAACTCACTTTACTCAGGAGCAGTTATTTACCTTTAATCTCATACAGTGGTGTTTGACCAGCAACCACATGACCTTCGGCTTTAATGACCAGAGCACCGAAATCATCGCTGTTGCTGCACACAACCGGGCTAATCATGGAACGTGCGTTAGCGTTCAGGAACTCCAGATCCATTTCCAGAATCGGTTGACCTGCAGTCACTTCCGCACCTTCTTCAACCAGACGCTTAAAGCCTTTACCTTCCAGCGCTACTGTATCGATGCCCATGTGGACCACGATTTCCGCGCCTTTAACGGTTTCCAGACAGAACGCATGGTTAGTGTTGAAGATTTTCACGATGGTGCCGGCAGCCGGAGCAACCACGATTTTATCCGTTGGCTTCACCGCCACGCCGTCGCCTACAGCTTTGCTGGCGAAGGCTTCATCAGGTACCTGCTCCAGCGCAACCACGTCACCGGTAATCGGAGAAACTAAAGTTTCAACGGTTACAGCGTTCGCTACAGCTTGCGGTTTAGCAACCGGAGCCGCTGCTGCTGGCGCACTTTCACCAGACGCTGCAGCCACCGGGCCACGCGCAACAACTTTCTTCATTTCGTCGCCGATAGATTCGGCCTTCGCACCCACGATGACCTGGATAGTTTGCTTGTTCAGCTTAACCACTCCAGATGCGCCTAAACGTTTACACATCGCATCATTTACGCGACCGGAGTCGGCAACGGTCAGACGCAGACGAGTGATACAGGCATCAATCGCTTTCAGGTTATCGGTACCGCCAACTGCTGCAATGTAGTTGGTTGCCAGTTGAGCCAGACCTTCTTCAGTGTTGCTGTTCGCTTCTTCAGTAACGATATCGTCTTCTTTATCTTCACGGCCCGGCGTTTTCAGGTTAAACATACGAATAACCGCGCTGAACAACACAAAGTAAATGACGAAGAACACCAGGCCCATCACGACCAGCATCCAGACGTTCTGACTCGCCGCCGGCAGGTTGTACATCAACACGTAGTCGATAGCACCTGCGGAGAAGGAGAAGCCCGCGTGGATCCCCAGCAGTGTTGCAACGAACAGGCTGATACCCGTTAACAGTGCGTGCAGGAGGTACAGCAATGGCGCCAGGAACATGAACAGGAATTCCAGCGGCTCGGTAACACCGGTCAGGAACGCGGTGATCGCAACGGACAGCAGCATACCGCCAACCATCGGACGACGTGCTTTCGGAGCGGCGAAGTACATTGCCAGCGCCGCACCCGGCAGACCAAACATCATGATCGGGAAGAAGCCAGACATGAACATACCCGCAGTGCCGTCACCCGCGTAGAAGCGGTTGATGTCACCGTGGAATACGGTACCTGCAGCGTTAGTGAATTCACCAATCTGGAACCAGGCGATGGTGTTCAGCACCTGATGCAGACCGGTTGGGATCAGCAGACGGTTGATGAAACCAAAGATACCGGAACCCAGCTCGCCAGCGCCCACGATCCACTCACCGCCCGCATGGATGGCGTTCTGCACCGGCGGCCACACGTAGCCGAAGATAGCAGCCAGCACCAGACAGAAGAAGCCAGTGGCGATCGGCACGAAGCGTTTGCCGCCAAAGAAGCTCAGGAAGTCAGGTAATTTGATACCAGACCAACGGTTATACACTGCACCGCCGACCAGACCAGTGATGATACCTGCCAGCACGCCCATGTTGATGGCCGGGTTAATGGTAACCATTGCTTTGGTCAATATGAAATAACCGACCGCACCCGCCAGCGCTGCAGCACCCGCGCTGTCTTTTGACCAACTGGAAGCCACACCGATAGCGAAAATTAACGCCAGGTTATCAAAGATGGCCCCACCCGCTTGCGCGATGAAGGGTACGTTAAGTAAATCTGGTTGGCCGAATCGCAGCAGCAGTGCCGCGACTGGCAGCACAGCGATGGGGAGCTGTAACGCCCTACCCAGCCGCTGGAAAAAACCTAAAATATTCATTTTATTCCCCCTACGAGACCCCGATTAGGCTTCTTTGAAGCCATATTTTTATTGTGCGACCATTCCTGACAGCAAGATTCTGGAACAACAATATTAACCATTCATCTACATTCAGAGTGTGTGAAAATTTAATTCGTATCGCAAATTAAATGCGTGTTTTTTGTGATTCCAGTCACCAAATATCGTTATTAACCCTCCCTTCCACTGGCTAACTACGAAAACTTATTTTATCATTCAAAAAATCGAAACGGATTGATCCTTACCGATGCAAAACCAGGTTACGCTTAATACTGCACAGAGACTCAATCCGCCAATTGCTTACATTTACTTTTGAGGTGAAGAATGAGACTGATCCCCCTGAATACCGCTGAACAAGTCGGCAAATGGGCTGCTCGCCATATCGTTAACCGTATTAACGCGTTCAAACCAACGGCTGATCGTCCGTTCGTTTTGGGCCTGCCGACTGGCGGTACTCCGCTGACAGCCTACAAAGCATTGGTTGAAATGCACAAAGCGGGCCAGGTAAGCTTCAAGCATGTTGTAACGTTCAATATGGACGAATATGTTGGCCTGCCGAAAGAGCATCCGGAAAGCTACCATAGCTTCATGCATCGCAACTTCTTTGATCACGTTGATATTCCAGCAGAAAACATCAACCTCCTCAATGGTAACGCACCGGATATTGATGCAGAATGCCGTCAGTATGAAGAAAAAATCCGTTCTTACGGTAAAATCCACCTGTTTATGGGCGGCGTAGGCAACGATGGTCACATCGCGTTCAACGAACCAGCCTCTTCTTTGGCTTCCCGTACCCGCATCAAAACGCTGACTCACGACACGCGTGTTGCGAACTCACGCTTCTTTGACGGCGACGTCAGCCAGGTGCCTAAATATGCGCTGACCGTTGGCGTGGGCACCCTGCTGGATGCTGAAGAAGTGATGATCCTGGTACTGGGCCACCAGAAAGCGCAGGCGCTGCAAGCCGCCGTTGAAGGCAACGTTAACCATATGTGGACCATCAGCTGTCTGCAGCTGCATCCGAAAGCCGTTGTGGTCTGCGATGAGCCTTCCACCATGGAACTGAAAGTGAAGACGCTGAAATACTTTAACGAGTTAGAAGCGGAAAATATTAAAGGTCTGTAATTGATGTCTCCGCCCTGTCGATAAGTTGCAGGGCGGCATTTTTTGAAATCGGGGGTCGGAATGTATGCTTTAACCCAGGGCCGGATTTTTACCGGTCACGAAATTCTTGATGACCATGCGATTGTTGTCGCCAATGGCCTGATTGACAGCGTTTGCCCACTGACTGAGTTACCGTCAGGAATTGAACAGCGCTCACTGAATGGGGCCATTGTTTCCCCCGGTTTTATCGATGTACAGCTAAACGGCTGCGGCGGCGTACAATTTAACGATACGGCAGAAGCCGTGACCGTTGAAACGCTGGAAATCATGCAGAAAGCCAATGAAAAATCTGGCTGCACCAGCTACCTGCCAACGCTTATCACCACCAGCGATGACCTGATGAAACAAGGCGTTCGCGTCATGCGTGAATACCTGGCGAAACACCCGAATCAGGCACTAGGGCTTCATCTGGAAGGTCCGTGGCTGAATCTGGTGAAAAAAGGCACCCATAATCCGGGATTTGTCCGTCAACCGGACGCTGCGCTGGTTGATTTCCTGTGCAATAATGCCGATGTGATCACCAAAGTGACGCTGGCGCCAGAAATGGTCCCGGTAGAGGTCATTACCAAGCTGGTGAATGCGGGTATTGTGGTTTCTGCGGGTCACTCAAATGCAACGGTAAAAGAAGCAAAAATCGGGTTCCGCGCAGGCATCACCTTTGCGACGCATCTGTTCAACGCGATGCCGTACATTACCGGTCGCGAACCTGGTCTGGCGGGCGCTATTCTTGATGAAGCCGATATCTATTGCGGTATCATCGCCGATGGCCTCCACGTTGATTACGTGAACATTCGTAATGCCAAACGCCTGAAAGGCGACAAGCTGTGCCTGGTCACCGACGCAACCGCACCAGCAGGTGCAAACATTGAACAGTTCATTTTCGCTGGTAAAACAATATACTACCGTAATGGATTGTGCGTTGATGAGAACGGTACACTGAGCGGCTCATCATTAACCATGATTGAAGGCGTACGCAATCTGGTCGAACATGCGAATATCGCTCTCGACGAAGTCTTACGTATGGCAACGCTCTACCCTGCTCGCGCCATTGGCGTCGACAAACAACTCGGCAGCATCGCGCCAGGCAAAGTAGCCAACCTGACTGCGTTCACGCACGACTTTAAAATTATCAAGACCATCGTTAATGGCAACGAGGTCGTTACTGAGTAAGAGAAAGAATGACACCAGGCGGACAAGCTCAAATAGGTAATGTTGATCTCGTAAAACAGCTTAACAGCGCGGCGGTTTATCGCCTGATTGACCAGCATGGGCCAATCTCGCGAATTCAAATTGCCGAGCAAAGCCAGCTTGCCCCCGCCAGCGTAACGAAAATTACGCGTCAATTGATTGAACGCGGGCTGATCAAAGAAGTCGACCAGCAGGCCTCCACCGGGGGCCGCCGCGCTATCTCTATCGTCACCGAAACCCGCAATTTCCACGCGATTGGCGTACGCCTGGGCCGCCACGATACTACGCTCACGCTCTATGATATGAGCAGTAAAGTGGTCGCTGAAGAGCATTATCCCCTCCCGGAGCGCACCCAGGAAACGCTGGAATATGCGCTGCTCAACACCATTGCCACCTTTATTGAGAACTGCCAGCGGAAAATCCGCGAGCTGGTTGCGATTTCCGTCATTCTGCCAGGCCTTGTTGATCCTGAAAGCGGCGTCATCCGCTATATGCCGCACATTCAGGTCGAAAACTGGGGGCTGGTCGAAGCACTCGAAAAACGCTTTAAGGTCACCTGCTTTGTCGGTCACGATATTCGCAGTCTGGCGCTGGCCGAGCACTATTTCGGGGCAAGCCAGGATTGCGAAGACTCCATTTTGGTGCGTGTTCACCGCGGAACCGGGGCGGGAATCATCTCCAATGGCCGAATTTTTATTGGTCGCAATGGCAACGTGGGTGAGATTGGCCATATTCAGGTAGAGCCGCTGGGTGAGCGCTGTCACTGCGGTAATTTCGGCTGTCTGGAAACAATTGCCGCCAATGCCTCTATTGAACACCGCGTGCAGAACTTATTGAAACAGGGTTATCCAAGCCGACTCACGCTGGATGATTGCGGCATTAAAGCCATCTGTAAGGCGGCTAATAAAGGCGATAACCTGGCATCAGAAGTCATTGAGCACGTTGGTCGTCACCTGGGTAAAACCATCGCCATCGCCATCAACCTGTTTAACCCACAAAAAATCGTCATTGCGGGCGAAATTACCGAGGCTGATAAAGTGCTGCTGCCTGCTATAGAAAGCTGTATCAACACGCAGGCGTTGAAAGCGTTTCGCCACAATTTACCGGTGGTTCGTTCCACGCTGGATCACCGCTCAGCCATTGGCGCCTTTGCGCTGGTGAAGCGTGCGATGCTCAACGGTACATTGCTGCAACGTTTGCTGGAAAGCTAATACCAAGCTGCCTCTGCGTTAGCTGCATCTGCTCACCTCAGTCACTTACTTCAGTAAGCTTCCGGGGTTCTCAGACTTGTGCCGCCTTGATGCAACTCGAATGATTTAGTGTATTTTGTGTATAGTAATGCCTTCTTTTTTTGATGTCGGATTGTCCATGGCCATTAAGAATGTAATTTGTGATATCGACGGCGTGCTGATGCACGACAATGTTGCCGTACCGGGTGCGGCAGAATTTCTGACTGGGATCCTGGAAAAAGGCCTGCCGTTAGTTTTGCTGACTAACTATCCTTCACAGACCGGGCAGGATTTGGCAAACCGCTTCGCCACCGCGGGTGTGAATGTCCCTGATAGCGTCTTTTATACTTCCGCCATGGCTACCGCTGATTTTCTTCGCCGCCAGGAAGGGAAAAAGGCCTACGTGGTAGGTGAAGGTGCGTTAATTCACGAGCTGTATAAAGCCGGGTTTACTATTACTGACGTGAACCCCGATTTTGTGATTGTTGGCGAGACGCGATCCTATAACTGGGACATGATGCATAAAGCGGCATATTTTGTGGCCAACGGCGCGCGTTTCATCGCCACAAACCCGGATACTCACGGACGCGGTTTTTATCCCGCCTGCGGTGCGCTGTGCGCCGGTATCGAAAAAATCTCTGGCCGCAAGCCGTTTTATGTGGGCAAACCCAGCCCGTGGATTATTCGCGCGGCGCTCAACAAAATGCAGGCGCATTCGGAAGAGACCGTTATCGTCGGCGACAACCTGCGTACCGATATTCTGGCGGGCTTCCAGGCGGGTCTCGAAACCATCCTGGTATTGTCTGGCGTTTCGACGCTCGACGACATTGACAGCATGCCGTTCAGACCAAGCTGGATTTACCCGTCCGTTGCGGAAATTGATGTGATTTGATGCGTAAGCCGGATAAGACGCCCCCGCGTCATATCCGGCCAGAAGAAATCCTTCCATTTAATAAAACCGCCATAAAATTATCGATTCATTAATAAACCCGTCTATTCCGTAATCTTTTTTCACCAATCCACAATGACCATTGCGTTTTTTATTTTCTGACCCGTAATTCACTTGCGCCCTCTCCAGCTTTGCGGCATTTTCTTTATCAAGCAAACATAAAAAGCATCACGCAACAGGTTAACGGAGAAGGTTATGTGTTCTATTTTTGGCGTATTCGATATTAAAACTGACGCAGTTGAACTGCGTAAAAAAGCCCTGGAATTGTCTCGTCTGATGCGCCATCGCGGCCCGGACTGGTCGGGTATTTACGCCAGTGATAACGCCATTCTGGCGCACGAACGTCTGTCCATCGTCGACGTCAACGCCGGTGCCCAGCCGCTGTACAACGTGAAGAAAACGCATATCCTGGCGGTTAACGGTGAAATTTATAACCATCAGGCGCTGCGCGCTGAATACGGCGATCGCTATCAGTTCCAGACCGGTTCCGACTGCGAAGTTATCCTTGCGCTGTATCAGGAAAAAGGCCCAGAGTTTCTGGATGACCTGCAAGGCATGTTTGCTTTTGCTCTGTACGACAGCGAGCAGGACGCTTATCTGATCGGTCGCGATCATATCGGGATCATCCCGCTGTATATGGGTTACGACGAGCACGGTAACTTCTACGTTGCGTCTGAAATGAAAGCCCTGGTTCCCGTGTGTCGCACGATCAAAGAATTCCCGGCCGGTAGCTATTTATGGAGTAAAGACGGCGAAATTCGTCAGTACTACCAGCGCGACTGGTTTGAATACGATGCGGTAAAAGACAACGTTACCGATAAAAACGAGTTGCGTCAGGCACTGGAAGATGCAGTGAAAAGCCACCTGATGTCAGATGTTCCTTATGGTGTATTGCTGTCCGGCGGTCTGGATTCATCCGTCATTTCCGCAATCACCAAAAAATACGCCGCGCGTCGTGTTGAAGATCAGGAGCGTAGCGAAGCCTGGTGGCCGCAGTTGCACTCCTTCGCAGTAGGCCTGGAAGGCGCACCGGACCTGAAAGCCGCGCAAGAGGTGGCGAACCATCTGGGTACTGTACACCATGAGATCCACTTCACCGTGCAGGAAGGTTTGGATGCTATCCGCGACGTGATTTATCACATCGAAACTTACGATGTTACGACGATTCGCGCCTCGACCCCGATGTACTTAATGTCGCGTAAAATTAAAGCGATGGGCATTAAAATGGTGCTGTCGGGCGAAGGTTCTGACGAAGTATTTGGCGGCTATCTCTATTTCCACAAAGCACCAGATGCAAAAGAGCTGCACGAAGAGACCGTGCGTAAGCTGCAGGCGCTGCATATGTTCGACTGTGCCCGTGCCAACAAAGCTATGTCGGCCTGGGGAGTGGAAGCTCGCGTGCCCTTCCTGGATAAGAAATTCCTTGATGTGGCGATGCGCATCAACCCACAGGACAAAATGTGCGGCAACGGCAAAATGGAAAAACATGTTCTGCGTGAATGTTTTGAGTCCTACCTGCCAGCAAGCGTTGCATGGCGCCAGAAAGAGCAGTTCTCCGATGGTGTCGGTTACAGCTGGATTGATACCCTGAAAGAGGTGGCCGCTGAGCAAGTTTCTGACCAACAACTGGAAACCGCCAGCTTCCGTTTCCCTTACAACACGCCATCATCTAAAGAAGCGTATTTGTACCGTGAGATTTTCGAAGAGCTGTTCCCGGTTGCGAGCGCTGCGGAATGTGTGCCTGGCGGGCCGTCTGTTGCCTGTTCTTCTGCCAAAGCAATCGAATGGGATGAGGCGTTTAAAACCATGAACGATCCTTCTGGTCGTGCGGTTGGCGTACATCAGTCCGCTTATAAATAAGTTAATCCTTAGAAAAGGGCCCTGCGGGGCTCTTTTTTATGTCTATTTTCTGTGCAAAAAAACAATTAATAACTAATAATTGCCGAATATTGCGTCATGCTGTTCGCAACCTAACCAAACAGTCACATTCCAGCTATTTTCAATGAAAAAGGGGTTGACGCTTCAAGGCTCAATACGCATAATGCGCCCCGCAACGCCGATAAGGTTACGCGAAAAAAAGATGGCTACGTAGCTCAGCTGGTTAGAGCACATCACTCATAATGATGGGGTCACAGGTTCGAATCCCGTCGTAGCCACCATCTTTTTTGCGGGAGTGGCGAAATTGGTAGACGCACCAGATTTAGGTTCTGGCGCCGCAAGGTGTGCGAGTTCAAGTCTCGCCTCCCGCACCATTCACCCGTAAGCGTTGCACGGATGGGGTATCGCCAAGCGGTAAGGCACCGGTTTTTGATACCGGCATTCCCTGGTTCGAATCCAGGTACCCCAGCCATTTTTTCTTCGATGTAGCGGTTCACCGCAACGGTCATTGGGGTATCGCCAAGCGGTAAGGCACCGGTTTTTGATACCGGCATTCCCTGGTTCGAATCCAGGTACCCCAGCCATCGAAGAATATGATAATATCTGGCTACGTAGCTCAGCTGGTTAGAGCACATCACTCATAATGATGGGGTCACAGGTTCGAATCCCGTCGTAGCCACCATATTAAGGACGTATCGACTCGTTCGGTAAATCCAAAAAATTGTTGGGGTATCGCCAAGCGGTAAGGCTCTGGTTTCTGATACCAGCATTCCGAGGTTCGAATCCTCGTACCCCAGCCAATTTCAAAAAGCCGTCCATTCTGTGGATGCACCCGTTGGGGTATCGCCAAGCGGTAAGGCTCTGGTTTCTGATACCAGCATTCCGAGGTTCGAATCCTCGTACCCCAGCCATATTAAAAAAGCTCGCTTCGGCGAGCTTTTTGCTTTTCTGCATTTATTACCTGATGGCGTTATGCTTACCAGGCCTACAACGTTCTCTGTAGGCCTGTCTGAATTACAATCCTAACGCGAACTTGAGTGCCTGGCGTTTCAGCACGCCGGCGCGCTCTGCGGCCATTAGCCCAAGATTACGCATGATACGCAGCGGCTGCAGGTTGTTGCTAAATCCTGCGTAGAACAGATCCATGCCGCTTTGCATGATGAAATTGTCAGTCATGCGACGGTTCTGATAGCGCTTCAGCACCAGCTGACTTGCCCAGAACTCACCGTAGCTGCGCGCATTCACCAGCACGTCAATCAGCGCATCCACATCACGGAACCCCAAATTAACGCCCTGCCCCGCCAGCGGATGAATGGTATGCGCGGCGTCACCCACCAGCGCCAGTCCTGGCTGCACATATTGCAGCGCGTGACGGCGCGTTAGCGGGAATGCCCCCGCTGCGACAGGCGTAACGTTACCGAGTCGCGATGGGAAATGTTTGGCGATCTCCGCCTGCAGTTGCGACATATTCAAACCTTGCAACTGGCGGATACGCGCCGGTGAGTCGTACCACACCAGCGAGGCCCAGTTATCAAACAGCGGTAAAAATGCGCGCGGACCGTCAGGGGTGAATTGCTGCCAGGTGCTGTCTCCCGGCGAATTCTCGCATTGTACGGTTATCAACATACAGGACTGCGCATACTGCCAGGCATGGATACCAATCCCGGCCATTTTCCGCACCTGAGAATTTGCGCCATCGGCGCCGATGACCAGCTTCGCGCTGATTTTTTCCCCACCAGCCAGCTCAAGCTCATGCCGATCGTTATGTTGATGCAGAGAGATCAGCGACGCAGGCACCCGCAGCGTGACTTTGGGGTGAACGTCCAGAGCCTGCCAGAGCACCTGTTGCAGGACCGTGTTTTCCACCATATAGCCCAGTAAGGGCAGCTTAAGCTCGGCGGCATCAAACATCACATGGGCATTTTCCCATTCCCACGTTTCCAGACGACGGTAAGGATGGCTGCGCATCCCCTGAACCGTATCCCAGACGCCCAGCCCTTTCAGTAACGACACGGAGGCGGAGCTGATGGCCGAAATTCTGACATCAGGCTGTCCGTCAGCCACAAACGGCGCGGGAACGGCATGCTCAATGACCGTTACCGTAAATCCATGCTGCGCCAGTCCTAGCGCCAGCGCGCCGCCGACCATCCCCCCGCCGACAATGGCAATTTCCGTTGGTTGATTTGTCATGGTCAATTATCCTGTTACATGTATTGTGTAAGTTTACAGGATTTTTTACCCCTTGAGGCTGACATCCGTCATACTGGTCACAACCGCGCCAAAGCAGTACACTATGCGCCCTGCATTTCAGCCACAATTTCGCAAGAGCAAGTCGATGACCAAAAAACTCCATATTAAAACCTGGGGCTGTCAGATGAACGAATACGATTCATCGAAGATGGCCGATCTGCTGGATGCCACCCATGGGTATCAACTGACCGACGTGGCCGAAGAAGCGGATGTGCTGCTGCTGAATACCTGCTCTATCCGTGAGAAGGCTCAGGAAAAAGTCTTCCATCAGTTGGGCCGCTGGAAGCTGTTAAAAGAGAAAAACCCCAAGCTGATCATCGGAGTCGGTGGCTGTGTTGCGTCTCAGGAAGGCGACCATATTCGCCAACGCGCGCACTATGTCGATATTATTTTTGGGCCGCAAACCCTGCATCGTCTGCCGGAAATGATCAACAAAGTGCGTGGAAGCACCACCCGTAGCCCGGTGGTTGATATCAGTTTCCCGGAGATCGAAAAATTCGACCGCCTACCGGAACCGCGTGCTGAAGGTCCAAGCGCTTTCGTGTCAATCATGGAAGGTTGTAATAAATATTGTACATACTGCGTGGTGCCATACACCCGCGGTGAAGAAGTGAGCCGTCCGGCGGACGATATTCTGTTTGAAATCGCCCAGCTTGCGGCGCAAGGCGTGCGTGAAGTGAACCTGCTGGGACAAAACGTGAACGCCTGGCGCGGTGAAAACTACGACGGCACGACCGGATCTTTTGCCGATCTGCTGCGTCTGGTCGCGGCGATCGATGGCATTGACCGTATCCGCTTCACCACCAGCCATCCGATCGAATTCACCGATGATATCATTGAAGTGTATCGTGACACGCCAGAACTGGTGAGTTTCCTGCACCTGCCGGTTCAGAGCGGTTCAGATCGCGTACTGAACCTGATGGGACGCACCCATACCGCGCTGGAATATAAAGCGATCATCCGCAAACTGCGCGCAGCGCGTCCGGATATCCAGATTAGCTCCGACTTCATCGTTGGCTTCCCAGGCGAAACCACGCAGGATTTCGAGCAGACCATGAAGTTGATTGCAGACGTCAATTTTGACATGAGCTACAGCTTTATCTTCTCTGCGCGTCCAGGCACCCCTGCCGCCGATATGGTTGACGACGTGCCGGAAGAAGAGAAAAAACAGCGCCTGTATATTCTGCAAGAGCGTATTAACCAGCAAGCTATGGCCTGGAGCCGTCGCATGGTCGGCACGACCCAGCGCATTCTGGTTGAAGGCACATCGCGTAAAAGCATCATGGAACTGTCTGGCCGTACCGAAAATAACCGAGTGGTGAACTTTGAAGGCAACCCGGAGATGGTCGGTAAGTTCGTGGATGTAGAAATTACCGATGTCTGGACGAACTCCCTGCGCGGTAAAGTGGTGCGCACCGAAGACGAAATGGGTCTGCGCATCGCTGAATCCCCTGAGTCAGTTATTGCGCGTACCCGCAAAGAAAACGATCTGGGCGTCGGTATTTATCAGCCTTAATCTTCAATGCCCGATGGCGCTACGCTTATCGGGCTTACTCTTCTGGGCTCGCTGCCCCGGCGGGCCTTGTAATCTACCTCATCATCCCCATATTTATCGCAATGCTTGCGCCTTTCCCCCATGGCGTGAATAATTTCCTTAGATGCCGGTAAATGTTCAGCGTCCGGCAAGACATGCAAAAGAGGAACAGTTTGAACATAGACACTCGCGAAATCACCCTTGAACCCGCAGACAATGCCCGCCTGTTGAGCCTTTGCGGCCCATTTGATGACAACATCAAGCAGCTGGAACGTCGCCTCGGCATCGAAATTAACCGCCGTGATAACCACTTTAAGCTGACCGGTCGCCCAATTTGCGTCACCGCGGCGGCAGATATTTTACGTAGCCTGTACGTCGATACTGCCCCAATGCGGGGTCAGACGCAGGACATTGAGCCTGAACAAATTCATCTGGCAATTAAAGAAGCGCGAGTGCTTGAGCAAAGCGCAGACAGCGTGCCGGAATTTGGCAAAGCGGTGAACATCAAAACCAAGCGCGGGGTAATTAAGCCGCGTACGCCGAACCAGGCACAATACATTGCGAATATCCTCGACCACGACATCACCTTTGGCGTTGGCCCTGCGGGTACGGGTAAAACGTATCTTGCGGTTGCCGCTGCGGTCGATGCGCTTGAGCGTCAGGAGATCCGTCGAATCCTGCTGACCCGTCCGGCAGTGGAAGCGGGCGAAAAACTCGGCTTCCTGCCGGGTGACCTCAGCCAGAAAGTCGATCCCTACTTACGACCGCTGTATGACGCACTGTTCGAAATGCTCGGGTTTGAGAAGGTCGAAAAGCTGATTGAGCGTAACGTCATTGAAGTTGCGCCGCTGGCCTACATGCGCGGTCGTACGTTAAACGATGCGTTCATCATTCTTGATGAGAGCCAGAACACCACCATCGAACAGATGAAAATGTTCCTGACCCGTATCGGCTTTAACTCCAAAGCGGTTATCACCGGCGATATCACCCAGATTGACCTGCCGCGAAGCACCAAATCCGGTCTGCGTCATGCCATTGAAGTGCTGGCTGAAGTTGACGAAATTAGTTTTAATTTCTTCCATAGCGAAGACGTGGTTCGCCACCCGGTGGTCGCCCGTATCGTCACGGCGTATGAAGCCTGGGAAGAAGCAGAACAGAAACGCAAAGCCGAGCTGGCTGCAGAACGCAAGCGCGAAGCTCAGGAGCAGGAACAAAAATGAGTCAGGTTATTCTCGATTTACAGCTGGCATGTGAAGACGAATCCGGTTTACCAACAGAAAGTCAGTTTCAGGGTTGGCTGGATGCGGTGATCCCCCAGTTTCAGGAAGAGTCTGAAGTTACCATTCGTCTGGTCGATGACGCGGAAAGCCACGAGCTGAACCTGACCTATCGCGGGAAAGATAAATCAACCAACGTACTCTCTTTCCCGTTTGGAGCCCCGCCGGGCATTGAAATGCCGCTGCTGGGCGATTTGATCATCTGCCGTCAGGTAGTCGAGAAAGAAGCGCAGGAACAAGGCAAACCGCTTGAGGCCCACTGGGCGCACATGGTGGTGCACGGTAGCCTGCATTTACTCGGTTACGACCATATCGAAGACGATGAAGCGGAAGAGATGGAATCCCTCGAAACAGAGATTATGCTTGCTCTGGGCTATGAGGATCCGTACATTGCCGAGAAAGAATAAGCATTTCGAAATCTTGTAAGCCTGATAAGGCGCAGCCGCCATCAGGTATTGCGCCTTATCCGGCTTACCTGGTTTGAAGTACGATGAAGAGACATGCCGTCAACAGCTGAATATACGCATGACGAGCTTTGTATTAACTAACATGAGAACCCATACGACGCCATGAGCGACGACAATTCACACAGTAGTGACACCTTAAACAGCAAAAAGGGATTTTTCTCCCTGTTACTGAGCCAACTTTTCCACGGTGAACCAAAAAACCGCGACGAACTGTTGGAGCTGATCCGTGATTCCGGGCAAAACGACCTTATCGATGAAGATACGCGCGATATGCTCGAAGGGGTGATGGATATTGCGGACCAACGCGTGCGCGACATCATGATCCCTCGCTCTCAGATGATTACCCTGAAACGCAACCAGACCCTGGACGAATGTCTCGATGTCATTATCGAGTCTGCCCACTCGCGTTTCCCGGTGATCAGCGAAGACAAAGATCACATTGAAGGGATTCTGATGGCCAAGGATCTGCTGCCGTTTATGCGCAGCGATGCCGAAGCCTTCAGCATGGAGAAAGTGTTACGCCAGGCGGTTGTCGTACCTGAAAGCAAGCGAGTTGACCGCATGCTGAAAGAGTTCCGCTCCCAGCGTTATCATATGGCTATCGTCATCGACGAATTCGGCGGTGTCTCAGGTCTGGTGACCATTGAGGACATCCTTGAACTGATCGTGGGTGAAATTGAAGATGAGTACGACGAAGAAGACGATATCGATTTCCGTCAGCTCAGTCGCCACACCTGGACCATTCGCGCTCTGGCGCCGATCGAAGACTTCAACGACGCTTTCGGTACCCATTTTAGCGACGAAGAAGTAGATACCATCGGCGGGCTGGTCATGCAGGCCTTTGGTCATCTGCCCGCGCGCGGGGAGACTATCGACATTGATGGTTACCAGTTCAAAGTGGCAATGGCCGACAGCCGTCGTATTATTCAGGTTCATGTCAGAATTCCGGACGACTCACCCCAGCCCAAACTGGACGAATAAACCCGAAACTGGATCTAAGACTACATGGCATTTGCCCCATTAATTGAACGCCAGCGCATTCGCCTGCTGCTGGCGTTATTATTCGGTGCCTGCGGGACGCTGGCTTTCTCTCCGTATGACATCTGGCCCGCTGCGATCGTTTCGCTGATGGGCCTGCAGGCTCTTACCTTCAATCGCCGTCCGCTCCAGTCTGCCGCAATCGGCTACTTCTGGGGATTGGGGCTGTTTGGCTCCGGCATCAACTGGGTTTACGTCAGCATCGCGCAGTTTGGCGGTATGCCGGGTCCCATTAATGTGTTCCTCGTGGTTCTGCTTGCCGCATACCTTTCCCTCTACACCGGCCTGTTTGCCGGCGTGTTGGCGCGTCTGTGGCCGAAAACCACCTGGATACGCGTGGCGATTGCCGCGCCGGTCGTCTGGCAAATAACCGAATTCCTGCGCGGCTGGGTACTGACCGGCTTTCCGTGGCTACAGTTCGGCTACAGTCAGATCGACGGTCCGTTAAAAGGGCTGGCTCCGGTAATGGGCGTTGAGGCGATTAACTTCCTGCTGATGGTGGTTAGCGGCCTGCTGGCGCTGGCGCTGGTGACGCGTAACTGGAAGCCGCTGATTGCCGCGCTAGTGCTCTTTGCTCTGCCCTTTCCGCTGCGCTATATCCAGTGGTACACGCTTGAGCCGGAAAAAACCACTCAGGTCTCGATGGTGCAGGGTGACATTCCGCAGTCGCTCAAATGGGATGAAGGTCAGTTACTCAACACCCTGAAGATTTATCTCGACGCCACCCAGCCTGAGATGGGCAAATCACAGCTGATCATCTGGCCAGAATCCGCTATCCCGGACCTGGAAATTAATCAGCAGCGTTTCCTGGGCATGATGGATGACCTGCTGAGATCGAAAAACAGCACGCTGATTACCGGTATCGTTGACGCGCGTCTGAACAAGCAGAATCGTTACGACACCTACAACACCATCATCACGCTGGGTAAAGACAGCCCGTACAGTTACGACTCCAGCAACCGCTACAACAAAAACCATCTGGTACCGTTTGGCGAGTTCGTCCCGCTGGAATCGATCCTGCGCCCGTTAGCGCCGTTCTTTGACCTGCCAATGTCGTCTTTCAGCCGTGGGCCTTATGTGCAGCCACAGCTGCATGCGCACGGCTTTAAGCTGACGGCTGCCATCTGCTATGAAATCATTCTTGGCGAACAGGTACGGGATAATTTCCGCCCGGATACGGACTACCTGCTGACGATTTCCAACGATGCCTGGTTTGGTAAATCCATCGGCCCGTGGCAGCACTTCCAGATGGCGCGTATGCGTTCCCTCGAGCTGGCGCGCCCTCTGCTGCGTAGCACCAACAACGGTATTACGGCGGTGATTGGTCCACAGGGTGAGATTCAGGCGATGATCCCGCAGTTTACCCGCCAGGTCCTGACCACCAGTGTGACGCCAACGACGGGCTTAACCCCTTATGCCCGTACCGGTAACTGGCCGCTCTGGCTGCTGACCGCGCTGTTTGGCTTTGGTGCGGTGGTAATGAGCCTGCGCCAGCGTCGTAAGTAACCTTCCTTTCCCGGCCGGATAACGTTTCGCTTATCCGGCCCACAAAACATTTCCCGCTCCCCATTCTGGCACGTCTATTGCTTTGTTCTACAAGACAAATGCAGTTTTGGCTGAATGTGCAACCTGGTCGCACCAACGTTGAGCGCCGGTAGCACCTGAAAAGTGCAACAAGATATTTTTGCCCCCAAATGGTGCGGCGCACTTCGCAAAAATAAACAATAAAACAGCAAATTCTTTACATTCATCCAAACTAAATGTTAACAAACATATACAAGACTGCACGTTTTAGTAGCAAACAATAACAACATCACAATGGGTATCAATGCGTCCCTGGCGCAGACGATAAAGGAGTTGGATATGCAATTACGTAAGCTCGCCACTGCCATGCTGGTCATGGGAATGTCAGCCGGTCTGGCGCACGCAGAAGACGCAGCACCAGCGGCAGGCAGCACGCTGGACAAGATCGCCAAAAACGGCGTGATTGTGGTCGGCCACCGTGAATCATCGGTACCGTTTTCTTACTACGATAATCAACAAAAAGTGGTCGGTTATTCACAGGATTACTCCAACGCGATCGTTGAAGCCGTGAAGAAAAAGCTGAACAAGCCTGACCTGCAGGTGAAACTGATCCCGATTACTTCACAAAACCGTATCCCGCTGCTGCAAAACGGCACCTTCGACTTTGAATGTGGCTCCACCACCAACAACGTCGAGCGCCAAAAACAAGCGGCTTTCTCTGACACCATTTTCGTTGTTGGTACTCGTCTGCTGGCGAAAAAAGGCGGCGACGTCAAAGATTTCGCCGATCTGAAAGGTAAAGCCGTAGTCGTGACTTCGGGTACCACCTCAGAGGTGCTGCTGCACAAGCTGAATGAAGAGCAAAAAATGGATATGCGCATCATCAGCGCGAAAGACCACGGTGACTCTTTCCGTACTCTGGAAAGCGGCCGCGCCGTTGCCTTTATGATGGATGACGCCCTGCTGGCTGGCGAGCGCGCGAAGGCGAAGAAACCAGACAACTGGGAGATCGTCGGCAAGCCGCAGTCTCAGGAAGCTTACGGCTGCATGCTGCGTAAAGATGACCCTCAGTTCAAAAAGCTGATGGATGACACTATCGCCAAGGCGCAGACCTCAGGCGAAGCTGAGAAATGGTTTGATAAGTGGTTTAAAAATCCAATTCCACCGAAGAACCTGAACATGAATTTCGAACTGTCAGACGAGATGAAAGCCCTGTTCAAAGAACCGAATGATAAAGCGCTTAACTAATTAATTAGAAGAGTACACAAAACCTTTCAAGTTATATCGAGGCGGCAACTGAGCGAATTCCCGGGCGCTTACATGAGTAAGTAACCGGGATGAATAAAGGCAGCCAACAACGAGATATCTTGAAGGATGAAGTGTAATCAGGGAGGCTTCCCCTCCCTCTCGATTGCTACTCAGCACGGACAGACTATAAGCCTGATGGTCGTTCCCCATCAGGCCTGAAAACCGCAAAACGCTGAATAACAATCTTCGGGGGTAGCGCTGCTACCCTTTTTTTTCTGGAGTAGATTTATGTCTATAGACTGGAACTGGGGTATTTTTTTACAACAAGCCCCGTTCGGCAACACCACCTATCTCGGCTGGCTCTGGAGTGGTTTCCAGGTCACTGTCGCGTTATCTATCACCGCCTGGGTTATCGCTTTCCTCATCGGCTCTTTATTCGGCATCTTACGTACCGTACCAAATCGTTTCCTTTCCGGGATCGGCACGCTGTACGTCGAGCTGTTTCGTAACGTTCCGCTCATCGTCCAGTTTTTTACCTGGTATCTGGTCATTCCTGAACTGCTGCCGGAAAACATCGGGATGTGGTTTAAGTCTGAACTGGATCCCAACATTCAGTTCTTCCTCTCATCCATGCTTTGTCTGGGGCTGTTTACCGCTGCGCGCGTCTGCGAACAGGTTCGTGCCGCTATTCAGTCTCTGCCTCGCGGGCAGAAAAATGCCGCGCTGGCGATGGGGCTGACGTTGCCGCAGGCCTACCGCTATGTTCTGCTGCCAAACGCTTACCGCGTGATTGTTCCGCCAATGACCTCAGAGATGATGAACCTGGTAAAGAACTCCGCGATCGCCTCCACTATCGGCCTGGTCGATATGGCTGCGCAAGCGGGTAAACTACTGGATTACTCCGCCCACGCATGGGAATCGTTTACGGCCATCACTCTGGCCTACGTACTGATTAACGCCGTCATCATGCTGGTGATGAATCTCGTCGAACGCAAAATCCGCCTGCCTGGCAATTTGGGAGGCAAATAATGTACGAATTTGACTGGAGTTCTATCGTCCCTTCCCTGCCGTATCTGCTGGATGGGCTGATCATCACGCTGAAAATCACCGTCACGGCAGTCGTCATTGGTATCGTATGGGGGACCATCCTTGCGGTAATGCGTCTGTCCAGCTTCGCGCCAATTGCCTGGTTTGCGAAGGGCTACGTCAACGTATTCCGCTCCATTCCGCTGGTGATGGTGCTGCTGTGGTTCTACCTGATTGTGCCCGGCTTCCTGCAAAACGTGCTGGGTCTGTCGCCAAAAACCGATATTCGCCTGATCTCAGCGATGGTCGCATTTTCGATGTTTGAAGCCGCGTACTATTCCGAGATTATCCGCGCCGGTATCCAGAGTATTTCTCGCGGGCAGTCTAGTGCCGCACTGGCGCTCGGGATGACCCATTGGCAGTCAATGAAGCTCATCATTCTGCCGCAGGCATTTCGCGCGATGGTGCCGCTGCTGCTTACCCAGGGCATCGTACTCTTCCAGGATACCTCGCTGGTCTATGTATTGAGTCTGGCAGACTTCTTCCGTACCGCCTCCACCATTGGCGAGCGTGACGGCACGCAGGTTGAAATGATCCTGTTTGCTGGCGCCGTTTATTTTGTATTCAGTCTGAGCGCATCGTTGTTGGTCAGCTATTTGAAGAAAAGGACAGTTTAATGATTACCCTGAAAAATGTTTCTAAATGGTATGGTCACTTTCAGGTGCTGACCGACTGCTCCACGGAAGTGAAAAAAGGTGAAGTGGTGGTGGTCTGCGGCCCGTCAGGTTCAGGTAAATCAACGCTTATCAAAACGGTGAACGGGCTGGAGCCGGTACAACAGGGCGTCATCACCGTTGATGGTACCGTGGTGAATGATAAAAAGACCGATTTGGCCAAACTGCGCTCCCGCGTTGGCATGGTGTTCCAGCACTTTGAACTGTTCCCGCATCTGTCGATTATTGAGAACCTGACTCTGGCGCAGGTAAAAGTGCTTAAACGCGATAAAAAGCCGGCCCGCGACAAAGCGCAAAAGTTACTGGAACGCGTTGGTCTGTCAGCGCATGCCGAGAAGTTTCCAGCTCAGCTCTCCGGGGGCCAGCAACAGCGTGTCGCCATCGCCCGGGCGCTGTGCATGGATCCTATCGCCATGCTGTTTGACGAACCGACGTCAGCACTCGACCCAGAAATGATCAACGAAGTACTGGACGTCATGGTTGAACTGGCCAATGAAGGGATGACCATGATGGTGGTTACCCACGAAATGGGCTTTGCGCGTAAAGTGGCGAACCGGGTGATCTTCATGGATGAAGGGAAGATTGTTGAAGACTCACCGAAAGAAGAGTTCTTCGCTAATCCAAAATCAGACCGTGCCAAAGACTTCCTCGCGAAAATCCTGCACTAATTTTGCTGGCGCGCACCTCCATGTGCGCGCCACCTCACGATTTATCTCTTCACTTCTCGAAACAGGCACAGCCCAGCGTTAACCTTGTCACAAAGTCCCACTTACAAGGAGCAACAATGGCACTTCCTATCCTGTTTGATTGCGATCCAGGTCATGACGACGCTATCGCAATTGTTCTCGCCCTCGCTTCACCTGAACTGGATGTGAAAGCGATAACCTCCTCTGCCGGTAACCAGACCCCCGACAAAACGCTGCGTAACGTATTGCGTATGTTAACGTTGCTCAACCGTACGGATATCCCAGTGGCCGGTGGCGCAGTCAAACCGCTGATGCGCGACCTGATAATTGCCGATAACGTCCACGGTGAGAGCGGGCTTGATGGCCCGGCGCTGCCTGAACCCGCTTTTGCTCCACAGGACTGCACCGCCGTGGAATTGATGGCGAAAACCCTGCGTAACAGTCAGGAACCGGTGACGATTGTCTCCACCGGGCCGCAAACTAACGTGGCATTGCTACTGAATAGCCATCCTGAACTGCACCCCAAAATTGCCCGTATCGTGATCATGGGTGGTGCAATGGGCCTCGGAAACTGGACGCCCGCCGCTGAGTTCAACATCTTCGTGGATCCAGAAGCCGCTGAGATCGTGTTCCAGTCGGGCATTCCGGTGGTGATGGCTGGACTGGATGTCACGCATAAAGCGCAAATACATCGTGAAGATACCGAACGGTTCCGCGCTATCGGCAATCCCATTTCGACAATCGTTGCTGAACTACTCGACTTCTTCTTTGAATATCACAAAGATGAAAAATGGGGATTCATTGGCGCGCCGCTGCACGATCCATGCACCATTGCCTGGCTGCTGAAACCTGAACTGTTTACCACCGTTGAACGCTGGGTTGGTGTGGAAACTCAGGGCAAATACACCCAGGGAATGACCGTGGTTGACTACTACTTCCTGAGCGGCAATAAGCCCAATGCCACCGTAATGGTGGACGTGGATCGCCAGGGGTTTGTCGATCTGCTAGCGGAGCGTTTGAAATTTTACGCCTGATATTTATCATTGAGTAAGATCGCTATGTTGAATCATAGCGATTTTACTGTTAGGGAAGGTGCGAACAAGTTCCTGATATGAGATCATCATATTCATCCGGAGCGCATCCCAGAGGGACATCATGAGCCATCAACTCACCTTCGCCGATAGTGAATTCAGCACTAAGCGCCGTCAGACCCGAAAAGAGATTTTCCTCTCCCGCATGGAGCAGATTTTGCCATGGCAGAATATGACCGCTGTCATCGAGCCGTTTTATCCCAAGGCGGGCAATGGCCGACGGCCCTATCCGCTGGAGACCATGCTGCGTATTCACTGCATGCAGCATTGGTACAACCTGAGCGACGGTGCCATGGAAGATGCCCTGTACGAAATCGCCTCCATGCGCCTGTTTGCCCGATTATCCCTGGATAGCGCCCTGCCGGATCGCACCACCATCATGAATTTCCGCCACCTGCTCGAGCAGCATCAACTGGCCCGTCAATTGTTCAAGACCATCAATCGCTGGCTGGCCGAAGCAGGCGTCATGATGACCCAAGGCACTTTGGTGGATGCCACCATCATTGAGGCACCCAGCTCTACCAAGAACAAAGAGCAGCAACGCGATCCGGAGATGCATCAGACCAAGAAAGGCAATCAGTGGCACTTTGGCATGAAGGCCCACATTGGTGTCGATGCCAAGAGTGGCCTGACCCACAGCCTGGTCACCACCGCGGCCAACGAGCATGACCTCAATCAGCTGGGTAATCTGCTTCATGGAGAGGAGCAATTTGTCTCAGCCGATGCCGGCTACCAAGGAGCGCCACAGCGCGAGGAGCTGGCCGAGGTGGATGTGGACTGGCTGATCGCCGAGCGCCCCGGCAAGGTAAGAACCTTGAAACAGCATCCACGCAAGAACAAAACGGCCATCAACATCGAATACATGAAAGCCAGCATCCGGGCCAAGGTGGAGCACCCGTTTCGCATCATCAAGCGACAGTTCGGCTTCGTGAAAGCCAGATACAAGGGGTTGCTGAAAAACGATAACCAACTGGCGATGTTATTCACGCTGGCCAACCTGTTTCGGGCGGACCAAATGATACGTCAGTGGGAGAGATCTCACTAAAAACTGGGGATAACGCCTTAAATGGCGAAGAAACGGTCTAAATAGGCTGATTCAAGGCATTTACGGGAGAAAAAATCGGCTCAAACATGAAGAAATGAAATGACTGAGTCAGCCGAGAAGAATTTCCCCGCTTATTCGCACCTTCCTTAGCTAATAGCGAACGTGAATACTGCGTTACTTCATTAATTTGTCAGGTAATACTGAATAAACCCCCCAGCAGATTAATGTATCATGCAGCACCCGGCACAACAAATCAGATGAACATTGAATGAATGCTTCAGATTATCTCAGGGTAAGGTTTCAGAATGACAGGCAGTTATCCATATATATTGAGAATGGATTCACAAATACGATGTACACGGTTTACTGTAGCCTCAGCTATGGCGGAAGCTATTGCACAGTCAAAAGCCGTTGCGCGAAAACTGGCTGGTAAAATGCCAGTTGGCGTTTATCTTCTGCAGGTCTATGGGTTTCAGCAAAAAGCAGCTATGGCAGCCCGGGCACTGAAAGCAATAGATCCAAGTTATTATTGGATTCTTTACCAAGCAAAGCTGGAGATGCTCTATTACTTCGTTGAGCCAGCTCTTTCAGAAATAATTCAGAAAGTTCATGCTGGTGTCTATTCTAACCTCGATCAGCTTGCCGACGAAATCATGGAAAGATTCGATGTTTAAGAGTCTAATATCAGTTGTACTATATAACCTTGTACTCCCAGCAATCTTGATAGTTTTTGCCGTGCTCTGGTTATATTTATTTCCTGAATACTGGTGGGAGCTAATGCTCATCAGTATTATTGCTATTTTTTGGTTTTATCCGGTCATTACAGAAAAATTCGAAAAATTCAAATGACCAAATATTATATATTTATATGGAAAAGGCGTATTTTAATATCATTCTAAACAATGTGAAAATCACATCCATTACCGCAGATCTTTATCCTGGAGCTTCAACCGGGACACATCTTGAAACCATTCTGCTACGCTATGAAAGCATCACATGGAAGCATTGCGATGGAAATATCATCTATACGGATGCCTGGAATCAACGCGTTGTGGCGTAACACATTCGCAATCCCTCACAGAGCCGCGTTAGCGGCTCTCAGGTGAAAATCACGGCTCAAACGGTCGACGCTGGAACTGATCGTGTCCGCATTTCGGGCATAGCGGCAGCACATCAGGAGTGTACACCGCTAAATGGAAGTGGCACTTCTCGCACACCAGATTGCCCAACCCGACCACCTCGCCGCTGTGATAAACCCCGTGATGGCTGAGGTCCTGGAACACTTCGCGCCATTCGAGCTGCGTTTTATCGGTAATATCGGCCAGTTCCTGCCAGATACTCTCTTTGATTACCCGCATAAAGACGCTATCGGTCTCCTCATCGAGGCTTTCTTCATAGCTCAGAGCAAACTCTTCCAGGTCGCGTCTGACGGCCCGGGTGAGCTCTTCCACCTCGGTGCGCGTTAACTCCCCGGTCTGCATAACGCGCTGACGCGCCTGTTCCACCAACGCATCAATATCGCGTTCGCCATTACGCAGGCGTTCACTCAGTGAAGCCACCAGTTCACGGTAATATTGAGCAACCTTGTTCATCGCTTCGCCTCCTGGGTCGTTAACTGTCTATAATAATAGACGTTATTTACGCTACGCTTTGCAAGACTGTCCACAGAGTGTGTAAATTCGTGCAAGAATTATCCTTACGGGAATTCAACGTTGAATGCGCGAAAGGCTGTTTTGGCGCGGGCGTTTGGGCTATGCTATGCGGATCTAAAACACCACATCTAGAGCTACGTTTGTAGCTGTATTGAAAACAGGACCACTGGCTGCCATGCAAGAGCAATACCGCCCGGAAGAGATAGAATCCAAAGTACAGCTTCACTGGGATGAGAAGCGCACATTTGAAGTTACCGAAGACGAGAGCAAAGAGAAGTATTACTGCCTGTCTATGCTTCCCTATCCTTCTGGTCGACTACACATGGGCCACGTACGTAACTACACCATCGGTGACGTGATCGCTCGCTATCAGCGTATGCTGGGCAAAAACGTACTTCAACCAATTGGCTGGGATGCGTTCGGCCTGCCTGCCGAAGGCGCTGCGGTTAAAAACAACACCGCCCCGGCACCGTGGACGTATGACAACATTGCATACATGAAAAACCAGCTCAAAATGCTGGGTTTCGGTTACGACTGGAGCCGTGAGCTGGCAACCTGCACCCCGGAATACTACCGCTGGGAACAGAAGTTCTTCACCGAGCTGTACAAAAAAGGGCTGGTGTACAAGAAAACGTCTGCCGTTAACTGGTGCCCGAACGACCAGACCGTACTGGCGAACGAACAGGTTATCGACGGCTGCTGCTGGCGTTGCGATACCAAAGTTGAGCGTAAAGAGATCCCGCAGTGGTTCATCAAAATCACCGCTTACGCTGACGAACTGCTGCGCGACCTGGATAATCTGGATCACTGGCCTGACACCGTGAAAACGATGCAGCGCAACTGGATTGGCCGCTCTGAAGGCGTGGAAATCACCTTCGATGTGAACGATTACGACAACACGCTGACCGTCTACACCACACGCCCGGACACCTTTATGGGTGCGACCTACCTGGCGGTTGCTGCAGGTCATCCGCTGGCGCAGAAAGCCGCTGAAAATAACCCAGAATTGGCTGCCTTCATTGACGAATGCCGCAACACCAAGGTTGCTGAAGCCGAAATGGCGACCATGGAGAAGAAAGGCGTCGACACTGGTTTCAAAGCCGTTCACCCGCTGACTGGCGAAGAGATCCCGGTTTGGGCAGCAAACTTCGTGCTGATGGAATACGGTACAGGCGCAGTTATGGCCGTTCCGGGTCACGATCAGCGCGATTACGAATTTGCGACCAAATATGGCCTGACCATCAAGCCGGTAATTCTGACCGCTGAAGGCGCAGAGCCGGATCTGTCTGAACAAGCGCTGACCGAAAAAGGCGTGCTGTTTAACTCCGGTGAGTTTGACGGCCTCGACTTCGAAGCGGCCTTCAACGCCATTGCTGACAAGCTGGTAGCTAAAGGCGTGGGTGAGCGTAAAGTTAACTATCGTCTGCGTGACTGGGGTGTTTCCCGTCAGCGTTACTGGGGCGCGCCGATTCCGATGGTGACGCTGGAAGACGGTACCGTCCTGCCGACGCCAGAAGACCAACTGCCGGTTATTCTGCCGGAAGACGTAGTCATGGACGGCATTACCAGCCCAATCAAAGCCGATCCGGAGTGGGCGAAAACCACCGTTAACGGTATGCCTGCGCTGCGTGAAACTGACACCTTCGATACCTTTATGGAGTCGTCCTGGTACTACGCGCGCTACACCTGCCCGCAGTATCAGGAAGGTATGCTGGATTCCGACGCGGCGAACTACTGGCTGCCGGTTGATATCTACATTGGCGGTATTGAACATGCCATCATGCACCTGCTCTACTTCCGCTTCTTCCACAAACTGATGCGCGACGCAGGCATGGTCAACTCTGATGAACCAGCTAAACAGCTGCTGTGTCAGGGGATGGTTCTGGCCGATGCGTTCTACTACGTTGGCGCCAACGGCGAACGTAACTGGGTTTCTCCGGTTGATGCCATCGTTGAGCGTGACGAAAAAGGTCGTATCGTTAAGGCTAAGGACGCAGAAGGCCATGAACTGGTGTATACCGGCATGAGCAAGATGTCCAAGTCGAAAAATAACGGTATCGACCCGCAGGTCATGGTTGAACGCTACGGCGCCGACACCGTACGTCTGTTCATGATGTTCGCTTCTCCGGCTGATATGACGCTGGAATGGCAGGAGTCCGGCGTTGAAGGGGCGAACCGCTTCCTGAAACGTGTCTGGAAACTGGTTTACGAACATACTTCCCAGGGAGATGTTGCTGCCCTGAACGTTGATGTGTTGAGCGAAGATCAAAAAGCGCTGCGTCGCGACGTGCATAAAACCATTGCTAAAGTCACCGATGATATCGGTCGTCGTCAGACCTTTAACACCGCGATTGCGGCGATTATGGAGCTGATGAACAAGCTGGCGAAAGCACCGCAGGCAGACGAGCAGGACAGAGCCCTGATGCAGGAAGCATTGCTGGCTGTTGTACGCATGCTTAACCCGTTCACCCCACACGTTTGCTTCACCCTGTGGCAGGCGCTGAAAGGCGAAGGCGATATCGACAACGCGCCGTGGCCGGTGGCGGACGAAGCAGCAATGGTTGAAGACTCAACGCTGGTTGTGGTTCAGGTAAACGGCAAAGTACGTGGCAAAATCACCGTTCCGGTAAACGCCACTGAAGAGCAGGTTCGTGAACGTGCTGGCCAGGAGCATCTGGTGGCAAAATATCTTGATGGCGTTACCGTACGTAAAGTGATTTATGTACCGGGTAAACTCCTCAATCTGGTCGTTGGCTAAGCGCGGGAGGAAGCGTGCGACTTCTGACAACATTGTTGTTATCGCTGGCGGTGCTTGTCACCGCCGGGTGTGGTTGGCATCTGCGTAACACTACGCAGGTTCCACCCTCAATGAAAACCATGATCCTGAACTCTGGCGATCCGAACGGCCCGTTAAGCCGCGCGGTGCGTAATCAGCTGCGTCTGAACGGCGTTACGCTGCTTGAAGACGGTACCATGCGTAAAGATGTGACGTCCTTACGTCTGGGTGCGGTCAGCATTTCGCAGGATACGGCATCGGTATTCCAGAACGGTCAAACGGCTGAATACCAGATGGTGATGTCCGTAAGTGCTACTGTGCTGATTCCAGGTCATGATATTTATCCGATCAGCGCCAAAGTTTATCGTTCGTTCTTTGACAACCCACAGGCTGCACTGGCGAAGGATAACGAGCAGGACATGATCATAAAAGAGATGTATGACAAAGCGGCTGAACAGTTGATTCGTAAGCTGCCAAGCGTACATCTGGCCGATACTCAGTCATCCAATGCTGATGCTGAGCCTGCGGAGAATAAAACCGTAGCGCCTGCGTCATCTCCGGCGCGTGTCTCCACCACGCTGGGTAACTGATGCTCAAGTTGTACCCTGAACAACTTCGCGCACAGCTCAATGAAGGGCTGCGCGCGGCGTATTTACTCTTGGGCAACGATCCCCTCTTATTGCAGGAAAGCCAGGATGCCATCCGTCAGGCTGCCGCAACACAAGGATTCGAAGAACACCACGCCTTCACTCTGGACAACAGCACCGACTGGGGAGAGATTTTTTCACTCTGCCAGGCGATGAGCCTGTTTGCCAGCCGTCAAACCCTGCTTCTGCAGTTGCCTGAAAATGGCCCTAATGCCGCCATTAATGAACAGCTCGCGTCACTCGTCACTCTGTTACATGACGATCTGCTGCTGATAGTTCGCGGCAACAAACTCACCAGGGCACAGGAAAACGCCGCATGGTATACGGGGCTTGCGAATAACGCGGTTCAGGTAAGCTGCCAGACGCCGGAACAAGCACAGCTTCCTCGCTGGGTTGCCGCCAGGGCGAAACTTAATAACCTGCAACTGGATGACGTGGCCAATCAGCTTTTGTGCTATTGCTATGAAGGTAATTTGTTAGCACTGGCGCAAGCGCTGGAACGATTAGCGTTGCTTTGGCCTGACGGCAAGCTAACGCTGCCTCGCGTGGAGAAAGCGGTTAACGATGCCGCGCACTTTACCCCATTCCACTGGGTAGACGCGCTGCTAATGGGCAAAAGCAAACGCGCGCTGCACATTCTGCAGCAGCTACGCCTGGAAGGTAGCGAGCCGGTTATTTTGCTGCGAACGATCCAGCGTGAGTTACTGTTGCTGGTTAACTTGAAACGGCAGTCGGCCCATACGCCTTTGCGCACGTTGTTTGATAAACACCGGGTGTGGCAAAATCGCCGGGGCATGATGGGAGATGCGCTAAACCGGATGAACCCGGCGCAACTGCGTCAGGCTGTTACGCTTTTAACGCGTACGGAAATTACGCTTAAACAAGACTATGGTCAGTCAGTGTGGGCGGAACTTGAGGGGCTTTCCCTTTTGCTCTGTCATAAATCGCTGGCCGATGTTTTTATTGATGGTTGATATGAAATCATTGCAGGCTCTGTTCGGTGGCACCTTTGATCCGGTGCATTACGGTCATCTTAAACCGGTTGAAATTCTGGCGAATCTGATTGGCCTTTCCCGGGTCATCATCATGCCCAATAACGTGCCGCCACATCGTGCGCAGCCCGAAGCGTCCGGTGAGCAACGTAAGCGTATGGTTGAACTGGCCATTGCTGATAAACCGCTGTTTTCCCTGGATGAACGCGAGCTGAAACGCGATACCGCCTCCTACACCGCGCAAACGCTAAAAGAGTGGCGCGAGGAGCAAGGCCCGAACGTGCCATTAGCGTTTATCATTGGTCAGGATTCGCTGCTAACCTTCCCTTCCTGGCATGACTACCACACGATTCTGGGTAATACCCACCTCATCGTGTGCCGACGTCCGGGCTATCCACTCGAAATGGCGCAGGAAAAACACCAGCAATGGCTGGAGGATCATCTGACCCATTCAGCAGATGACCTGCACAACCTGCCTTGCGGGAAAATTTACCTGGCCGAAACGCCGTGGTTTAACATCTCCGCCACGCTCATCCGTGAGCGCCTGGAAAAGGGCGAGCCGTGCGACGACCTAATGCCAGACGCGGTGCTTGACTATATCAATCAACAGGGACTGTACCGCTAAGCGCCTTGCGTAAGGCCGTCAGCAGGTGGTTATTCTCTTCCTGGCTGCGAACGGCTACCCGATAATAGCGCGCATCCAGCCCCGGATAATTGGCGCAACTGCGAATCAAGACATGCTGTTTCAGCAACGCAAGTTGCAGATCAATATCCGCACGATCGCAGCGTAATAAACGATAATTTGCCCGGCCGGGATACGCCGTCAGGCCGGGCAGATCTTGCAGTTGTTGATCAAACCGCTCCCCCTCTTGTTCCAGCCATTTCCACGTCTCCCGCTGATATGCGCTATCGCGTAAGATAATCTCGCCAGCCAGGGCAGCAAACGCATTAATTGACCACGGCATTTGTTGGCTGCGCATCTGTGCAACCGCCTGTTCGTTACTGTTGACCAGATACCCCAGACGCAGTCCCGGGATCGCATAGAACTTGGTGAGCGAACGCAGCACCCAAATATGCGGGTTCTCGTGCAGTAACGGGATAAACCCCGACTCCTTGGCAATAAAATCGATAAACGCTTCATCAAGGATCAGGGCGATCCCCAGCGACTCGCAACGCGTGGCAATTTCACGCAGAAGGCGGGTTTCGGGCAACAACCCGGTGGGATTATTGGGCGTACAGAGAAACAGGCAGTCCAGCTCAGGCGTTAACGCATCGAGGATCGCATCGGTAAGCTGCCAGCCATCGTCTTCGCACAGCGCAAACTCATGGATCGTACACTCTCCCCATTGCAGCGCCCGACGATATTCCGCAAACCCGGGCGTCACGATCATCGCGTGGCGTGGCTTCAGGCCATGCACCAGGGTAAAAATGGATTCGGTTTCACCGTTCCCGGCCAGGATCCACGAGGGCGGAATTTGATGATGCTCCGCCAGCGCGGCATGCAGTTGCGCGTAATCGACATCCGGGTAACGCTCCGTGCAGTCCAGATTGTCGATAATCGCCCGTTTTAAACTTACCGGCATACCCAGCGGGTTAATATTAGCGCTAAAATCCAGCAACTGTTCAGGCAAGATGCCCAACAATTCGGCGGCTTCTCGGGTGTTACCGCCATGTGCGCTCTTCAATAAAGACATCGTGCCGCTCCACGTAAAAAAGGGTATTTTAGTGAAAAATCACTGCGCAATCAGGGCAAACATCATATTTTGTGCGAATAGCCTCACGAGGAAAACATGAGACTCTGGTTAGTACGTCATGGCGAAACCGAAGCCAATGTCGCTGGTTTATATAGCGGCCACGCCCCCACACCGCTAACGGAACGGGGGATCGCTCAGGCACAAACGCTGGGTACGCTGTTACGCAATGTCCCTGTCGACAACGTTCTGTGCAGCGAACTGGAACGCGCCCGCCATACAACGCAGTTGATTCTGGCGGAACGTGAAGTTCCTGTGCGCAACATGCCTGAGCTTAATGAGATGTTTTTTGGTGACTGGGAAATGCGTCACCATCGCGATCTGGCGCGCGAAGACGCCGAAAATTACGCCGTATGGTGTAACGACTGGCAGAATGCGACGCCCACCAATGGCGAAGGTTTTCAGGCGTTTTCCCAGCGAGTGGAACGTTTCATTGCCCAGCTTGCTGATTATAAAGCGAGCCAAAATCTGCTGGTGGTGAGTCATCAAGGCGTGCTGAGCGTGTTGATCGCCCGTCTGCTGTCCATGCCCGCTGCGGCAATGTGGCATTTCCGCGTCGAACAAGGCTGCTGGAGCGCAATTGATTTTTGTGACGATTTTGCGGTTCTGAAAGTGCTTAACAGCCGGGCCGTATGGCGCGACGGGGAGTGAAAGCGCTGTTTTTTATGCCGAAGGGCCTCTCTCCCATTGACACCCCATGACAGGCTGTTATTCTCCGCAGCCTGACTTTTCCCGCCCTTCAGAGCTTTGCAGAAATTGTTTTACAAAAATGGCGATGCATTCTGTAGCGTGGGGTGGGATGATAGCGCACTTCACAAGCGCATTCGGAGACATTTGTCCCGATATCGCCTCTGGTTCAGGTATACTAACAGACGTTTTTAACTCTTTTCACCCAGGGGGAACACTTGCAGGGTAAAGCACTCCAGGATTTTGTAATCGACAAAATTGATGACCTGAAAGGTCAAGACATCATCGCCTTAGACGTTCAGGGCAAATCCAGCATCACTGATTGCATGATTATCTGCACCGGTACATCCAGCCGTCACGTTATGTCTATTGCAGACCACGTGGTTCAGGAGTCCCGCACTGCTGGCCTGCTGCCGCTCGGCGTGGAAGGCGAGAATGTCGCTGACTGGATCGTCGTTGACCTCGGCGATGTGATTGTCCACGTGATGCAGGAAGAGAGTCGTCGCCTGTATGAACTGGAAAAACTCTGGAGTTAATGCGTGAAGCTGCAACTTGTCGCTGTGGGTACGAAAATGCCTGACTGGGTACAAACCGGATTTACCGAGTATCTCCGTCGGTTTCCGAAAGATATGCCCTTTGAGCTGATCGAAATCCCGGCAGGAAAGCGCGGCAAGAACGCGGACATTAAACGCATTCTCGACAAAGAGGGTGAGCAGATGCTGGCTGCCGCAGGCAAAAACCGCATCGTCACCCTTGATATCCCGGGTAAACCCTGGGACACGCCGCAGCTGGCGACCGAACTGGAGCGCTGGAAACTGGACGGTCGTGACGTCAGCCTGTTAATTGGCGGGCCGGAAGGTCTCTCTCCTGCCTGTAAAGCGGCAGCGGAACAAAGCTGGTCACTCTCTGCATTAACCCTTCCACACCCTCTTGTTCGGGTTCTGGTTGCGGAGAGTCTGTACAGGGCGTGGAGCATTACCACCAACCATCCTTATCACCGTGAGTGATCATTGATTCTTGAGTAGATTAAGCAGCGGATGAAACTACAGAATTCTTTTCGCGACTATTCGGCTGAGTCCGCGCTGTTTGTGCGCCGGGCGCTGGTCGCTTTTTTGGGGATTTTGCTGCTAACCGGCGTGCTGATCGCCAACCTTTATAATCTGCAAATCGTTCGCTTCACTGATTATCAGACCCGTTCGAACGAAAACCGCATCAAACTGGTGCCTATCGCGCCGAGTCGCGGCATCATTTATGACCGCAACGGAATTCCTCTCGCCCTTAACCGCACCATTTATCAGATAGAAATGATGCCGGAAAAGGTAGACAACATTCAGGATACCCTCGACGCGCTGCGTAACGTCGTAGACCTGACGGACGACGATATTGCTGCCTTTAAAAAAGAGCGCGCCCGTTCACACCGTTTCACCTCAATTCCGGTAAAAACCAACCTGACTGAAGTTCAGGTCGCACGCTTTGCCGTGAATCAATATCGCTTTCCTGGGGTCGAAGTTAAAGGCTATAAACGCCGCTATTACCCATACGGCTCTGCGCTGACCCACGTAATTGGCTACGTATCGAAGATCAACGATAAAGACGTAGACCGCCTGGACAAAGACGGCAAACTGGCTAACTACGCGGCAACGCATGACATCGGCAAGCTGGGTATTGAACGTTATTATGAGGACGTGCTTCACGGCCAGACCGGGTATGAAGAAGTTGAAGTGAACAACCGCGGCCGCGTCATTCGCCAACTGAAAGAAGTAGCGCCGCAGGCCGGGCACGATATCTATCTCACCCTTGATTTGAAACTCCAGCAGTATATTGAAACGCTGCTGGCGGGCAGTCGTGCCGCCGTGGTAGTTACCGACCCGCGTACCGGAGGCGTTCTGGCGCTGGTATCTATGCCGAGCTACGACCCGAATCTGTTCGTGGATGGTATCTCCAGTAAAGATTACTCCGGGTTGCTCAATGACCCGAACACCCCCTTGGTTAACCGCGCCACACAGGGTGTTTACCCCCCTGCTTCGACGGTTAAACCTTACGTTGCGGTTTCTGCGTTAAGCGCAGGCGTCATCACCCGCAACACCGGCCTGTTCGATCCGGGCTGGTGGCAGCTACCGGGCTCTGAAAAACGTTACCGCGACTGGAAAAAGTGGGGGCACGGCCATCTGAATATCACCCGCTCTCTGGAAGAGTCCGCGGATACGTTTTTCTATCAAATCGCCTATGATATGGGGATTGACCGGCTTTCAGAGTGGATGAGCAAATTTGGCTACGGCAAATATACGGGCATCGATCTTGCCGAAGAACGCTCCGGCAATATGCCAACCCGCGAGTGGAAGCAAAAACGGTTTAAAAAGCCATGGTATCAGGGTGATACCATTCCCGTCGGCATCGGCCAGGGTTACTGGACAGCAACCCCAATCCAGATGAGTAAAGCGCTGATGATCCTTATCAACGACGGTTTGATAAAAGTCCCGCATCTGTTGATGAGCACGGCAGAAAACGGCAAACAGGTACCGTGGGTACAGCCGCACGAACCGCCCGTTGGCGATATTCATTCTGGTTACTGGGAAATCGCGAAAGACGGTATGTACGGTGTTGCGAACCGCCCTAACGGAACTGCGCATAAGTATTTTGCTGGCGCGCCTTACAAAATTGCGGCGAAATCAGGTACCGCGCAGGTCTTTGGCCTGAAAGCTAATGAAACCTATAACGCACATAAGATCGCCGAGCGTTTACGTGACCACAAGCTGATGACGGCCTTCGCCCCCTATGATAAACCCCAGGTCGCTGTCGCCATGATCCTTGAAAACGGCGGTGCGGGTCCGGCGGTGGGTACCATTATGCGCCAGATTCTTGACCATATTATGTTGGGCGACAACAACACCAATCTGCCTGCGGAAAACCCAGCGGTTGCAGCAGCGGAGGACCAATAATCGTGACGGATAATCCGAACAAAAAAACATTCTGGGACAAAATCCACATCGATCCCACAATGTTGCTTATTTTGCTGGCTCTGCTGGTTTACAGCTCACTGGTCATCTGGAGCGCCAGCGGCCAGGATATTGGCATGATGGAGCGCAAAGTCGGCCAGATCGCAATGGGCCTGGTCATCATGGTAGTGATGGCGCAAATTCCCCCCCGGGTGTATGAGGGCTGGGCGCCCTATCTCTATATCTTTTGCATCATTCTGTTGGTGGCGGTAGACGCCTTCGGCGCCATTTCCAAAGGTGCGCAGCGCTGGCTGGATTTGGGTATCGTGCGTTTTCAGCCTTCTGAAATTGCCAAAATCGCCGTGCCGCTGATGGTTGCGCGCTTTATTAACCGTGACGTTTGCCCACCATCGCTAAAAAATACCGCCATTGCGCTGGTGCTGATTTTTATGCCCACGCTGCTGGTCGCCGCCCAACCTGACCTCGGCACTTCAATTCTGGTCGCCCTTTCCGGTCTGTTTGTCTTGTTCCTTTCTGGTTTGAGCTGGCGCTTAATCGGCGTTGCGGTGGTTCTGGTCGCGGCGTTTATCCCGATACTGTGGTTCTTCCTGATGCATGATTACCAGCGTCAGCGCGTCATGATGCTGCTCGACCCGGAAACCGATCCGCTGGGCGCGGGTTATCACATAATTCAGTCTAAAATTGCTATTGGCTCCGGCGGGTTACGCGGCAAAGGCTGGCTGCATGGTACACAATCGCAGCTTGAGTTTTTACCCGAACGCCACACCGACTTTATCTTTGCTGTCTTAGCGGAAGAGCTGGGTCTGGTGGGGATCTTGATTCTGTTGACGCTCTACATTTTGCTGATTATGCGCGGATTATGGATCGCTGCCCGCGCGCAAACCACCTTTGGTCGCGTCATGGCGGGTGGCTTAATGTTGATATTATTCGTTTATGTCTTCGTAAATATTGGTATGGTGAGCGGTATTCTACCCGTGGTTGGGGTTCCACTCCCACTGGTCAGTTACGGAGGCTCGGCACTTATCGTGCTGATGGCCGGGTTCGGGATTGTTATGTCGATCCACACCCATAGAAAAATGTTGTCGAAAAGCGTGTAAGGGGTACGCAATGCGTAAGCAGTGGCTTGGTATCTGCATCGCAGCAGGAATGCTCGCGGCGTGTTCGAGTGATGATGGTCAGCAACAGGTTGCTGTCGCGCCGCAGCCTGCGGTGTGTAATGGTCCGATTGTTGAAATCAGCGGGGCCGATCCGCGCTTTGAACCCCTGAACCCAACGGCGAATCAGGACTACCAGCGTGATGGTAAAAGCTACAAAATCGTGCAGGATCCCTCCCGCTTTAGCCAGGCCGGACTTGCCGCTATCTATGATGCGGAACCAGGAAGCAACTTAACCGCGTCTGGCGAAGCGTTTGATCCGATGCAGCTGACCGCTGCGCATCCGACGCTGCCAGTCCCCAGCTATGCCAGAATTACCAATCTGGCGAACGGCAGGATGATCGTCGTGCGCATTAACGATCGCGGGCCTTATGGCAACGATCGCGTGATTTCACTTTCGCGCGCCGCAGCCGATCGTCTGAACACCTCCAACAACACTAAAGTGCGTATCGACCCAATCATCGTCGCCCAGGATGGTTCATTGTCCGGACCGGGTATGGCTTGTACCACGGTCGCGAAACAAACTTATGCCTTGCCTGCGCGTCCTGATTTAAGCGGTGGCGGCAATATGGGAAGCATGCCTTCGCCATCGGATGCAGGTCAGCCCCAAGGCGATATTCGTCCGATCAGCAATTCCACGCTGAAAAGCGATGATCCAACCGGTGCGCCAGTAAACAGCAGTGGATTCCTCGGTGCGCCAACCACGCTCGCATCAGGCGTGCTGGAAAGCAGCGAGCCGACTCCTGTGCCGCAATCGACAACCACCGCACCGGTCACGTCAACCGCGCCGGCAGCAACCCCAGCAGCCGTCACAGCGCCCGCGGCAACTGCCAACGGACGCTATGTGGTTCAGGTTGGCGCAGTCAGCGAGCAGTCGCGCGCGCAGCAGTATCAAAAGCGTTTAAGCCAGCAGTTTGGCGTTCCTGGCCGGGTGGTACAAAACGGCGCAGTCTGGCGTATCCAGATGGGGCCGTTTGCCAGCAAAGCTGAAGCCTCCACATTGCAGCAGCGTCTTCAATCCGAGGCGCAATTACAGTCCTTCATCACCGGCGTGTAATAACGTAAATCAGGTATCTGAACTGTCAGTTTCTGTAAATGACATTAACAAAGTCACGCGGAAAGTCAGATGCCTGCCAGTTATGCATTTGCTATAGTAGGGCACTTTTTTTAATTTCATCACGGACGTCGTAGTTCAGACCATGAAGACCACTTTTTCCGCTCGTTTCGTGCAGCGTATGGCGCTCACCGCGGCTCTCTGCGCAGCCTCTCTCTCTGCTGCTCATGCCGATGACCTGAATATTAAAACCATGATCCCGGGTGTTCCGCAGATCGATGCGGAGTCGTATATCCTGATTGATTACAATTCAGGTAAAGTTCTGGCAGAACAGAACGCAGACACTCGCCGCGACCCCGCCAGTCTGACCAAAATGATGACCAGCTACGTCATCGGCCAGGCGATGAAAGCCGGGAAATTCAAAGAAACCGATCTGGTCACCGTCGGCAATGACGCATGGGCTACGGGCAACCCGGTCTTCAAAGGTTCATCGCTGATGTTCCTCAAGCCAGGCATGCAGGTTCCTGTTTCTCAGCTGATCCGTGGTATTAACCTGCAATCCGGAAACGACGCGTGCGTGGCGATGGCAGACTTCGCAGCCGGTAGCCAGGATGCTTTCGTCGGCCTGATGAACAGCTATGTGAATGCGCTGGGCCTGAAAAACACCCACTTCCAGACCGTTCATGGTCTCGATGCTGACGGTCAGTACAGCTCGGCTCGCGACATGGCGATGATTGGTCAGGCTCTGATTCGCGACGTGCCTAACGAATACTCTATCTATAAAGAAAAAGAGTTCACTTTTAACGGCATTCGTCAGTTAAACCGCAACGGCCTGCTGTGGGATAACAGCCTGAATGTCGACGGTATCAAAACCGGTCACACCGATAAGGCTGGCTATAACCTCGTTGCATCCGCAACCGAAGGCCAGATGCGTCTGATCTCCGCCGTTATGGGTGGTCGCACCTATAAAGGCCGAGAAACCGAAAGTAAAAAACTGCTGACCTGGGGCTTCCGTTTCTTCGAAACCGTGAACCCGTTGAAAGTGGGTAAAGAATTTGCCTCAGAACCTGCCTGGTTTGGTAACACCGATCGTGCGTCGTTAGGCGTTGATAAAGACGTCTACCTGACCATTCCGCGCGGCCGCATGAAAGACCTGAAAGCCAGCTATGTGTTGAACACCACTGAACTGCACGCCCCGCTACAGAAAAACCAGGTTGTCGGCACTATCAACTTCCAGTTAGATGGCAAAACCATTGAACAGCGTCCGCTGGTGGTGCTGCAGGAAATCCCTGAAGGCAACTTCTTTGGGAAAATCATTGATTACATTAAATTAATGTTCCATCACTGGTTTGGCTAAAAATCGAACACTTGAAAGTGTGATTTACGTCCCCATATACTAGGTATCCAGATAACTCCCACGCGCAGTGGGAGTTATTATTTTTTGATGTAACGCCGGAGCTGACATGAAAACCAAACTTAACGAACTGCTTGAATTCCCTACTCCATTTACTTACAAAGTAATGGGGCAGGCGTTGCCTGAGCTGGTTGATCAGGTGGTTGAAGTGGTACAGCGCCATGCGCCAGGTGATTACTCTCCGACGGTAAAACCGAGCAGCAAAGGCAACTACCACTCGGTCTCAATCACCATCACTGCTACACACATTGAGCAGGTTGAAACGCTGTACGAAGAATTAGGCAATATCGATATCGTACGCATGGTGCTGTAAAAACCTGTCGGTTACCCGCTGCATCCCCGCTCGGGTAACCCCTCCCCCCTGTGATATACTTTTCCCCTCTTTAACATTCTCTACGGAGATGCCGTTTTGTATCAGGATAAAATTCTGGTCCGCCAGCTCGGTCTTCAACCTTACGAGCCAGTCTCTCTGGCCATGCATGAATTTACCGATACCCGTGATGAAAACAGTCATGATGAAATCTGGCTGGTAGAGCATTATCCTGTCTTCACCCAGGGTCAGGCAGGTAAAGCTGAGCACGTATTGATGCCGGGAGATATTCCGGTGATCCAGAGCGATCGTGGCGGTCAGGTGACCTACCACGGGCCAGGCCAACAGGTCATGTATGTGCTGTTGAACCTGAAGCGTCGTAAACTTGGCGTTCGCGAACTGGTTACGCTGCTGGAGCAAACCGTCGTGAATACCCTTGCCGAAATCGGCATTGACGCCCACCCGCGAGCCGATGCGCCTGGCGTATACGTGGGTGAGAAGAAAATCTGTTCTTTGGGATTACGTATCCGTAAAGGATGTTCATTTCACGGCTTAGCGCTCAACGTGGATATGGACTTGTCGCCTTTCCTGCGTATCAATCCTTGTGGTTATGCCGGGATGGAGATGGCGAAAGTATCGCAGTGGGATAGCACAGCCACGACCGAGAGCATTCGCCCCCGCCTGCTGGCCAACATCTTCGCGCTATTGGGTAACCCACCGCACGAGTACATCGCGGACTGAAAATACGGTCATACTTTGCCACGGCATATGTTGTGGCAAATGGCACAAAACAACAACTATTTTACATTTTGCCAGCCTGTCAGGCTGCTTTCTGGCCCGTTTCAATGATATACTGCGTATCACTAATTCAAAAATAGTTGATAAATGCAACATTCCCTTGAATTGAAACGCTTTCCTTCGTAATTCGCAACTGGAACACGCAAGCTATGAGTAAACCCATTGTGATGGAACGCGGTGTTAAATACCGCGATGCCGATAAGATGGCTCTTATCCCGGTAAAAAATGTGGCAACAGAGCGTGAAGCCCTGCTGCGTAAACCGGAATGGATGAAAATAAAACTGCCAGCGGACTCCACTCGCATCCAGGGCATCAAAGCGGCAATGCGCAAAAATGGCCTGCACTCTGTCTGCGAAGAAGCTTCCTGCCCTAACCTGGCTGAATGTTTCAATCACGGAACAGCAACCTTTATGATCCTCGGCGCAATCTGTACTCGCCGTTGCCCATTCTGTGACGTTGCCCATGGCCGTCCAGTTGCTCCTGACGCCAACGAGCCGTTAAAACTGGCTCAGACGATTGCAGACATGGCGCTGCGCTATGTCGTGATTACCTCCGTTGACCGCGACGATCTGCGTGACGGCGGCGCTCAGCACTTTGCTGACTGCATCACCGCGATTCGTGAGAAAAGCCCGTCGATTAAAATCGAAACGCTGGTGCCTGACTTCCGTGGTCGTATGGATCGCGCGCTGGATATCCTCACAGCCACGCCGCCGGACGTGTTTAACCACAACCTCGAAAACGTACCGCGTATTTATCGTAATGTACGCCCTGGGGCTGACTACAACTGGTCACTGAAGCTTCTGGAACGCTTCAAGGAAGCACACCCTGAGATTCCGACCAAATCGGGTCTGATGGTGGGTCTGGGTGAAACTAATGCTGAAATCATTGAGGTCATGCGCGACCTGCGTAGCCATGGCGTGACCATGCTGACGCTGGGGCAGTATTTACAGCCAAGCCGCCATCACCTCCCGGTTCAACGCTATGTAAGCCCGGATGAGTTCGATGAGATGAAAGCAGAAGCCATGGCTATGGGCTTTACCCACGCTGCTTGCGGTCCATTCGTGCGCTCTTCATACCATGCTGACATGCAGGCCAAAGGGCTGGAAGTGAAGTAATCGTGTAATACTCACTTACATATCAGCAATAAAAAACCGGCAAATCGCCGGTTTTTTTCATGCAGAGTTTGCAGAATTACTCTTTATGAGAAAGCTTCTCAGCCTGAACGCTACCATCAGCCTCTTTCTTGGCATCGGCATTATCGTCGTTCATTGCTTTCTTGAAGCCCTTGATTGCCGTCCCCAGGTCTCCACCCAGAGTACGTAACTTCTTGGTACCAAACAGCAGAACAACCAGTGCGGCAACCACCAGCAGTTTGGTAATACTAATCTCACCCATAGATACCTTCTTGACTTAAACCAGGCTACATAAAGCGCCATATTAACCTGAGAATATTAACGGCCTTTCGACGCGCGCACACAATAGCAATCTGTAACAAGGTGAATCAAGCCTTGTTTAAAAAAACGTCATAATAATTGCGGTGGCGCAAAGCGTCGGTTACTTAACACCGGAAGTTGTGCCCTGACCTGCCTGACCCGCTCGGCGGAAACCTCGGCCATAATGAGCGCGGGCGTTTCAGCCGCCGCCGCAATAGTCACGCCAAAGGGATCGATGACCCGGCTTTGGCCGATATTCTTGTTACCGCACTCTCCGGCCGCAACCAGATAACACGTGGCATCCAGCGCTCTTGCCGCCAAAAGCGTGGCCCAGTGATGCTCTTTTAACGATCCCCGCACCCAAGCCGCAGGTAAAACGAGAATCTCAGCCCCCTGCAACGCATGCGCCAGCGCCAGCTCAGGGAAGCGCAGGTCATAGCAGGTCATTAGCCCTACTTTTAATCCGCCTACGTCCAGCAGCGGCGCTATGGCGTCCCCTGCATCGACATTACGTGACTCCTGAATCGAAAAGGCGTCATAGAGATGTAATTTAGCGTAATGGGCCACTACCCGACCAGCCCGTAGCGCCACCAGCATGTTAAATGCCCGGCCTGGCACAGAGGGAACATGAATCGTCAGGATTGTCGTCATCTCATTTTGTGCGCTTTCTCGCAACAAACGCGTCAGAAACCCACCTTCCAAAAGCTGAGCTGATTTCACTGACAGGTCAGGGTCTAAATCGTCACGCGCCAGCAATGCCTCCGGTAATACCAGTAGCGACGCCCCTCTCCTGCAGCCTGAGACATCAGTAAGGCGCAGGTTTCTGCATTTTTTTCCCATGAAGGTCCCACGGCAAATTGCCCTGCTGCAACGAACATATTCCCTCCAGAAAACTTTGTTAAGCTCGCCAACAACAATTATTCAGCGTTACACTCACCCTCTATACAATCAAATAGCAGGATTACGCAGTGTTACAACTCCTTTTAGCGGTTTTTATCGGTGGTGGCACAGGTAGCGTAGCAAGATGGATGTTGAGTATGCGGTTTAACCCGCTGCATCAGGCCATTCCATTCGGTACGCTGGCTGCAAACTTACTTGGCGCATTTATCATTGGTATGGGTCTGGCATGGTTTAATCGCATGACAAATATTGACCCAATGTGGAAGGTGCTGATTACTACTGGCTTTTGCGGGGGACTGACAACGTTTTCCACTTTCTCTGCTGAGGTAGTGTTTTTACTGCAGGAAGGACGCTTTGGTTGGGCTATGGTGAATGTACTGGTTAATCTGTTGGGATCATTCGCGATGACCGCTCTGGCATTCTGGTTGGTATCTGCCTCTCCCGCACATTGAAGCGAAAAAAACCCGCAATTAAGCGGGTTTTGAATGCTTGCTGTCGTATGCTTACAGAGCGATTACGTTTGCAGCAGAAGGGCCTTTGGCACCGTTAGTGATTTCGAACTCTACACGCTGACCTTCAGCCAGAGTTTTAAAACCATTGGTCTGGATTGCAGAGAAGTGTACGAACACATCTTTGCTGCCATCTTCCGGAGTAATGAAACCGAATCCTTTGGACTCATTAAACCACTTAACGTTACCTTTAATCTTAGACATCAAAATTACCTTTACATGAAAAATAGACACAAATGCTGTGTCGGGTATCAGTACAACAATTGTGGTGCACTTTGTCCAGTCGAACTTTATCAAAAAGTGATAAATGTCGCGTTATTTTTCAGTTAAACTTCCTATCACTATGTTTTTAAAAGATTTTTCAATAAACCACCTGACAATACAGGTAGTCCATCAAAACTGGAACCGCATCCACGCAAAGTAGACGTTGCCGTTGTTATACGTTCCAGGAATGTAGGTCATCTGAAACGTTGCCGGACCATAACCAATTGATGCCAGCGGTAACAGCACCGGTACCGGAATGTAGTTCCAGTTATCACGCGCGGTGAAACCGGCGGTAAAGCCGAGACCTGTATGGAAGTTTTCATCAGCCAGCGGTCGCCAGGTTTTTTCCCAGCCATAGCCGCCAATGGGTTCCCATTTATTGTAGGAATCCTTAAACGCCATGATATAAACTCCGTGCCAGTTACCTTTATCATCCCAACGGGATTGACCAAATCCTGCACCCCACGGCCGTTCATTGTAGCGATCCGTTTTTTCTTTATCGTAGGCAAAACGCGCATGCCAGGTAATAGCAGGTACATACAGATCATAATGTTCCGGCTGCTGCCAGGTTTCACGGACATTATCTTTAAAAGTAGCAAACCAGCCTTTATCTTCAGCAGCCACCTGGGAAGTGAAAGCTAACTGAATAAAAATAAATGAAAAAATGAGAAAATATCGTTTAGCGAAAATCACAACTTAATTACCATCCTGGGATTTATTATTAATTTTAGCAAACCCAACCTTAATGTCAGCTTAACAAAAATGCGCAAATAAAAAATCAGAATATTCCTCAGCCTATAAGTTATCCCTTTATTTACTGAGCCATTTCATAGGAACTATTTTCTCTTTATTGCCAATAAATTGTGCTTTCCTGCGGCGAGAATTAAATAACATCACAATAAATTAACAATAAGTCATCAATATCACCACAAAACACACACACCAACGCTGCGCTTCACAGTTTTTTATTGTGATATTGTTTTTTTAATCGCGATGCTGAAAAAACGGCTTAGCCATCGCTTGAATCCGTATTTTTATTGATTTCAATCAGCAAGAGTTATCGGTTTATTAGGCACATTCTGTCACCACTTTTTACTTTTTTTAGTTTTTTAACTTTCTGGGCAGCAATGCGACAGGGGAAACAATGTTGACATTTATTGAACTCCTTATTGGGGTTGTGGTTATTGTGGGTGTAGCGCGCTACATCATTAAAGGTTATTCCGCGACAGGCGTACTGTTTGTCGGCGGTCTGGTTTTGCTGATTATCAGTGCGTTGATGGGCCATAAAGTTTTGCCGTCTAGCGCGGCAACAACGGGCTATACGGCAACAGACATTGTTGAATATATTAAAATTTTGCTGATGAGCCGTGGCGGCGATCTCGGCATGATGATTATGATGCTGTGTGGTTTTGCCGCCTACATGACGCATATTGGCGCGAATGATATGGTGGTTAAGCTGGCCTCTAAGCCGCTGCAGTATATCAATTCACCTTATCTGCTTATGATTGCCGCCTATTTTGTCGCCTGCCTGATGTCCCTGGCGGTCTCTTCAGCAACCGGTCTGGGCGTATTGCTGATGGCGACATTGTTCCCGATCATGGTTAACGTTGGGATTAGCCGTGGCGCCGCAGCGGCCATTTGCGCCTCCCCAGCCGCTATTATTCTTTCGCCAACATCCGGTGATGTAGTGCTGGCTGCAAAAGCCGCGGAGATGCCGCTGATCGATTTCGCGTTTAAAACCACGTTGCCAATTTCCATTGCCGCCATCATTGCTATGGCGATTGCCCACTTTTTCTGGCAGCGTTACCTGGATAAAAAAGAGAACATTTCTCATGAAATGTTAGATGTGGCTGAAATTACCACTACCGCCCCGTCGTTTTACGCCATCTTGCCATTTACCCCGATCGTTGGCGTCCTGATTTTCGATGGAAAATGGGGCCCACAGCTGCATATCATTACGATTCTGGTGCTGTGCATGCTCATCGCTGCTGTACTGGAGTTCGTACGAGGATTCAACACCCAGAAGGTTTTCTCGGGTCTGGAAGTCGCCTACCGTGGTATGGCGGATGCCTTTGCTAACGTGGTGATGCTGTTAGTCGCGGCGGGCGTTTTTGCCCAGGGTCTGAGCACAATCGGCTTTATTCAGAGTCTGATTTCTATCGCCACCTCGTTTGGCTCCGCGAGCATTATTCTGATGCTGGTACTGGTGATCCTGACTATGCTGGCGGCAATGACCACGGGGTCCGGTAACGCACCTTTCTATGCTTTCGTTGAGATGATCCCGAAACTGGCGCACTCTTCTGGTATTAACCCGGCTTACCTTGCTATCCCGATGCTGCAGGCATCAAACCTTGGACGCACAATCTCTCCGGTCTCCGGTGTGGTTGTCGCTGTCGCAGGGATGGCAAAGATCTCTCCGTTCGAAGTAGTGAAACGTACCTCGGTTCCGGTACTGGTTGGACTGCTGGTTGTGATTATCGCAACTGAAGTGATGGTGCCGGCGACGTCCGCCCTGATTGGCGGTTAACGATAACTGTCAGTATCTGACCTTGATACGCAAAATCATTTAAGCTGCATCAAGGCGGCAAGTGAAGACATCCCCAGTACCATAGATAATTATGTGACTGGGGTTTCTTCACGCAGCCCACAAAGAGGCAGCTTCAAGGATGACGTGAATTAGCCGCCGTGATAAATACGCTGCGGCCTTCCCACCTTACCGTGAATAATCTCCGCAATAATCAAATGACGGCTGGCACAGTACTCCAGGTAGCGCCTGGAGGTGGTACGGCTGATAGTGAGCGCCTGGGCGATCGTTTCCGCAGTATGATGTACCGTCGGATCGGCAAATAATTTCAACACCGCATTCAGCGTTAACGCATCAATTCCGGTCGGCAAATCGCCTTTCGGTTCGCCGCGCGCATAAGCATTAAACATTTCATCAATCTGCTTTTGACTGGCGCTGTCATTACCGGCCAACATGCGTCTGCGCTGTTGATAACGCGTCAGCGTCTGTCCCAGGCGCTCGTAGGCAATGGGTTTAACCAGATAATCAAACGCGCCGCTGCGCACGGCCTCGGAGACCGTTTCCATGTCGCTGGCCGCCGTGGTAAACACCACGCCGCCCGGATAACGCGTCTGGGTTAGTTCATGCAACAACGTAATTCCCTTGCCGTCCGGCAAGTAGTTATCGAGCAGAATCAAACCGGGCTTAAAACGCTCAATCATCATCCTCGCTTGCGCAAGATTACCCGCCAGCCAAATCTGGCTGAAGCCGGGTATATGGCGGATATATTCAGCATGCATTTCCGCCAGTAGCGTTTCATCCTCAACGATCAATAGCGTTAATGGTTCCGTCATTATTTTTTTTCACTTTCGGAAGAAATAAAGAAAATAAGGTGCCGCAGGGGGAGTTATCTTCGAGTGTAATCACCCCGTTACAGCGCCTCACATAACTTGCAATCAGATACAAACCGATGCCATGTTCACCTGGTTCATCGGTACGGGTGCTCACACCCTGTTCAAATATTTTTTCACGCAATGCTTCCGGTACACCGCATCCCTGATCGGCAACTTCGATGATCACGTCATCCCCTTCATCGCTCAAATAGAGTTCGACGATCTTGTTGCCTTGCTGGGTGCGCAAGCTCGCTTCAAATGCATTATCAAGCAGATTGCCAACAATTGCTGCAAACTCTGTGCTATCCAGCCCCTCAGGGAGTTGATGCAGTTGACTGCCAGGAACGATAGTCATAGTGAGGCCCAGTTCACGTGCACGCTGCACCTTGCCAAACAACAGACCGGCTACCTGACGATCGGCAAACGCGCCACGCAGGCTGTCAATCAGTTGCTGTTGCGCCTGCGACTCCCCCTGCACCATTGCCAGCACCCGGTCATACTCTTTCATTTGCAGCAGGCCATTAATGGTCGACATCCAGTTAAGGTGTTCATGACGCAGCGTTCTCAGGCTCTCTACATACTGTTTGATCTGCGTTAATTGCGCATTAAGAGTAGCAATTTCATCTTTACTACGAAAACTGATGATTGCCCCAAGCAGTTCATCGCCGGAGCGAATCGCCTCTCGGTTAGCGATAACGCTCAGGCCATTAAAGTTCACCATCGCGTCCTGTCGTTTTTCCGCAATCTGCTGGGTGAAAAAGTCAGTCGGCTGAACCACCTCACTAACCGGTTTTCCAAGCCACTTTCGTCCAGGCGAAGACAGTCCCAGCATTTTCCTCGCGCTGCGGTTTATTGCGGTGATATACCCATCAGGGTCCACGGCGATCAAACCTTCATATACCGAGCTGAATAGTGCTTCCTGCTGACGCACTACCCGCGCGATTTGCTTAGGCTCCATCCCCATCATCTGCCGGCGAATATGGGCGGCAAATAACCAGGAGAGCAGCATAAGTACCAGCAACAGCAGGATAAACACCCCTGCCATTGGGAGTAAAAAGTCCGATCGCCAGCTATCGATTTTACTGATCAGATAGCCAATTGAGACCACGCCAATAATTTTGCCATCGTCATCAAAGATGGGCGTTTTGGCGCGCATCGCCATCCCAATCGACCCTTTGCCGGTAATAAAGTAACTTTCCCCTCTTTCCAGCGCGCCGGGTTTAGTGAACTGCATCGGGTAGCCAATTTTTTCCGGATTTGGGTGGTAAAGGCGGACAGAGTTGGTATCCCCGATCACCACATAGTCGAAGTCAGTCCCGCTCTGCAGTTTGTCGGCAATGGTCGCCAGACGCTTGTAATCACGATGCTTCACCGCCGCGATGATACTGTCGTTAGAGGCGATGATTTTGGCCTGGTTCATCGCCATATCGCGGACATGCGTTGCCAGATAATCTTCAAAGCTGGCGGTAAAGTATTGTGCTAACGCGGCGATAATAAAAACAGAAACGACCAAAATAAGCAGAAAGATACGCAATGGAAACGCCAGACTGCGAAAAAAAGGAAACCGTGTTTTATTTTTCTGCTCTGCCATATTTCTTCCTCAGCGACGATACCCAAAACTTATTTCTCATTGTAGTTGTAATAAAAATGTTTTATTTGCAAGTTGCGGTATAAAACAGGATCGTTGCAGATTCCCCACCTTAAATCAATTAAACAAATTAAAACCACACGCTATTTCGGAGTTAAATTAATTAAAAAACTTAAAACCATAAAACACATTAAAACCTTCTAACTTATTGTGAAATAAATCAAAAATTACCTCCAAAATACTCCTTACGATGTATGCAGCAGGGAAAAGAAGAAATACTCCGTAATAAAAAACATTCCCTTCAATTGCAAACAAGAAGTTATCAGGTTGCTAAACAGAGCAACAAAAACAGAAACCCAGTAACAAATATAGCATCGGGGCTCTATTCACTATGTTCGGTAATAATATATTCACGCAAGTTAAACGCTCAGAAAATAAAAAGATGGCGGCTATCGCGCAATTTCTGAAAGAGAATGATTTGAGCGTTGATACAACTGTCGAAGTATTTATCACCGTCACCCGTGATGACCGCCTGATTGCCTGCGGCGGCATTGCCGGCAATATCATAAAGTGCGTCGCCATCTGCGAATCCGTAAGGGGTGAAGGCTTAGCGCTGACGCTGGCGACCGAGTTAATCAACCTCGCCTATGAGCGCCACTGTACGCACCTCTTCATCTATACCAAAACCGAGTACGAGTCGCTGTTTAAGCAGTGCGGTTTTTCTACGCTGACCAGCGTTCCCGGCATTATGGTGCTGATGGAAAACAGCACCACACGTCTGAAACGCTACGCTGAATCACTGGCGAAACAGCGCCATGAAGGGAAAAAAATTGGCTGTATCGTCATGAACGCCAACCCCTTCACCAACGGACATCGTTTTCTGATCCAACAAGCAGCCGCGCAATGTGACTGGCTGCATCTGTTTTTGGTGAAAGAAGATACCTCGCGTTTTCCGTATGAAGACCGACTGGATCTGGTGCTTAAAGGGACAAAAGACATTCCACGTTTAACCGTTCATCGCGGTTCGGAATACATCATTTCCCGCGCCACATTCCCGTGCTACTTCATCAAAGAGCAGAGCGTTATTAACCACTGCTATACCGAAATAGACCTGAAAATCTTCCGCCAGTATCTGGCCCCGGCTCTTGGCGTCACGCACCGCTTCGTCGGTACCGAGCCGTATTGCACCGTCACCTCCCAGTACAACAACGATATGCGCTACTGGCTGGAGACCCCAACGCTTCCCGCCCCACCGATTGAACTGGTGGAAATTGAGCGGCTGTGCTTCCAGGAGATGCCGATTTCTGCCTCCTGGGTGCGCAAGCTGCTGGTTAAAAAAGATCTCACGGCTATCGCATCCCTGGTCCCTGACGCCACGCTGCACTATCTGCAAAGCATGGTTGAGCGGGCCTCATCGGGTGCGGCAGTCCGCCAAAATACCCCCGCATTAGCAACAGGTGAAAAATGAAAATAAACCAGGCAGCCGTCGCAGGCACACTCGAGTCCGGTGATGTGATGATTCGCATCGCCCCACTCGATTCGCAGGATATTGACCTGCAGGTTAACAGTAGCGTCGAAAAGCAGTTCGGTGATGCCATCCGGGCCACCATTCTGGACGTTCTGGCCCGCTACAACGTACGCGGCGTGCAATTAAATGTTGATGATAAAGGCGCACTGGACTGCATTTTACGTGCGCGACTGGAAGCACTACTGGCCCGCGCTGGCGGTATTCCGGCACTGCCATGGGAGGATTGCCAGTGATTAGTGAATCTTTGCAGCAACGTAAAACCCGTACCCGCCGCAGCATGCTGTTCGTACCGGGCGCCAATGCCGCCATGGTCAGCAACTCGTTCATCTATCCGGCAGATGCGCTGATGTTCGACCTGGAAGACTCCGTCGCGCTGCGCGAGAAAGATACTGCTCGCCGTATGGTGTACCACGCGCTGCAGCATCCGCTGTATCACGACGTTGAAACTATCGTGCGCGTAAACGCCCTCGACTCCGAATGGGGCATTAACGATCTCGAAGCCGTGGTACGCGGCGGCGCTGACATCGTGCGTTTACCGAAGACCGATACCGCGCAGGACGTCATCGACATCGAAAGCGAAATCCTGCGTATCGAGAAAGCCTGTGGCCGTGAGCCCGGCAGTACCGGTCTGTTAGCTGCCATCGAATCGCCGTTAGGCATTACCCGCGCGGTAGAAATTGCCCACGCTTCCGAGCGCCTGATCGGTATTGCACTGGGTGCGGAAGATTATGTGCGTAACCTGCGCACTGAGCGCTCTGCGGAAGGGACTGAACTGCTGTTTGCCCGCTGCTCTATTTTGCAGGCGGCACGCTCTGCCGGCATTCAGGCGTTCGACACCGTTTATTCCGATGCCAACAACGAAGCGGGTTTCCTGCATGAAGCCGCACACATCAAGCAACTGGGTTTTGACGGTAAGTCGCTCATCAATCCGCGCCAGATCGAGCTCCTGCACAACCTGTACGCGCCGACACGCAAAGAGCTGGCTCACGCGCGCCTGGTCGTGGAAGCCGCTGAAGCCGCCGCTCGCGAAGGCCGTGGCGTAGTTTCCCTGAACGGCAAAATGGTCGACAGCCCGGTTATCGAGCGCGCCCTTCTGGTTATCTCCCGTGCAGAACTTTCAGGCATTCGCGAAGAATAAGGCAAAAAAATGACGCAGAAAATCGAACAGTCTCAACGCCAGGATCGCGTGGCGACCTGGAGCCGTCATGCAGAAAGTGAGCTTTCCGCTTATCAGAGCACCGCAAAAGTAGAATTACAGGCGCAAAAACCGCGCGACAAAAAGCTGTGCGCTAACCTGGAAGACGCCATTCGTCGTTCAGGTTTACAGGATGGCATGACCATCTCTTTCCACCACGCTTTTCGCGGTGGCGATCTGACGATTAACCTGGTGATGGACGCCATCGCCAGAATGGGCTTTAAAAATCTGACGCTGGCCTCCAGCTCCCTGAGCGACTGTCATGCTCCGCTGGTTGAGCACATCCGCCAGGGCGTGGTCAGCCGTATTTACACCTCCGGGCTGCGTGGCCCGCTGGCGGAAGAGATCTCGCGTGGCCTGCTGGCCGAGCCTGTGCAGGTCCACTCCCATGGCGGCCGTGTACACCTGGTGCAAAGTGGCGAACTCAGTATTGATGTGGCGTTCCTCGGCGTACCGTCCTGCGACCAGTTTGGTAACGCTAACGGCTATACCGGTAAAGCGTGCTGTGGTTCACTGGGCTATGCCCGCGTCGATGCCGAAAATGCAAAACAGGTTGTCCTGCTGACTGAACAGCTGCTGACCTATCCGCATAACCCGGCCAGCATTACGCAGGATCAAGTGGATCTGATTGTACAGATCGATCAGGTCGGCGATGCGGACAAAATCGGTGCTGATGCGACACGCATGACCACCAACCCGCGTGAACTGTTAATCGCCCGTAGCGCGGCAGACGTCATTGCTAACTCCGGTTACTTCAATGAAGGCTTCTCACTGCAGACAGGAACCGGCGGCGCTTCTCTGGCCGTTACTCGTTTCCTGGAAGACAAGATGCGCAGCCGCGATATCCGTGCTGACTTCGCCCTGGGCGGCATCACCGCTACCATCGTTGACCTGCACGAAAAAGGCCTGATTCGCAAACTGCTGGACGTACAGAGCTTTGACCGTAACGCGGCTGAGTCGCTGGCCCGTAATCCAAACCACATTGAGATCAGTGCCAACCAGTATGCCAACTGGGGCTCAAAAGGCGCCTCCGTCGATCGTCTGGACGTCGTGGTGCTGAGCGCGCTGGAAGTTGATACCAGCTTCAACGTTAACGTACTGACCGGTTCTGACGGCGTACTGCGCGGCGCATCCGGCGGTCACTGCGATACTGCGGTTGCAGCTGCGCTTTCCATCATTGTCGCTCCGCTGGTTCGCGGACGCATCCCGACGCTGGTTGATAACGTCCTGACCTGCGTAACCCCGGGCTCCAGCGTAGACATCCTGGTCACTGACCACGGTATCGCCGTTAACCCTGCGCGTCCGGAACTGGCTGAACGTCTGAAAGAAGCCGGTATGAAAGTGGTGTCCATTGAATGGCTGCGCGAACGTGCACAGCAGCTCACCGGTCAGCCACGCGCTATCGAATTCACCGACCGCGTGATTGCCGTTGTGCGTTACCGCGATGGCTCGGTGATTGACGTTGTGCATCAGGTGAAGGAATAAGCCATGCGCCTGCTCCCTGAACACGCCACCCAAAACGCGGTTTCGATTCCCGAGCTGCTCGCCAGCCGGGATGAGAGACAAGCAAGGCAACATGCCTGGCTGACGCGTCATCACGCGCCACTGGTCTCGTTTACCGTGGTCGCACCGGGTCCGATTAAAGACAGCGCATTAACCCGTCGCATCTTTAATCACGGCGTCACCGCCCTGCTCGCGCTGGCGGAAAAATCCACCTGGATTGTCAGGGAGCAAACGTCGCTGGTTTCTGCCAGCGGTCCGGAAGGTCTTTTGTCTATTGAGGCCCCGGCCCACGATCTCAAGCTCGCCACGATTGAACTTGAGCATTCACATCCGCTGGGACGGTTATGGGACATCGATGTCCTGACCCATGAAGGGGAAATTCTGTCCCGGCGTCATTTCGCACTCCCTGCCCGCCGCTGTCTGCTGTGCGAGCAAAGCGCTGCCGAATGCGCGCGAGGTAAAACCCACGCGCTTTCCGACTTACTCTCTCAGATGGAGGCACTGCTGCATGATGCCGATTCCCGCAACATCAACCAATAACGCAGTCCTTCCTCTGGATCTGCCTGACGCTTACGCAACGCTTGCGTGGCGGGCCATGTTGACTGAAGTCAACCTGTCGCCCAAACCGGGTCTGGTGGATCGTATTAACAACGGCGCACATAAAGATATGGCGCTGGAAGATTTTCATCGCAGCGCTGAGGCAATTCAGGCCTGGCTGCCGCGTTTTATTGAATATGGGGCGTTTAGCGCACAGCTGTCGCCTGAAGATGTATTGAAAGGACTGCGCCCACTGGGCATGGCCTGCGAAGCCGATATGTTTCGCGCCACCGAAGGGGTAAACACCCATAAAGGGAGCATCTTTTCACTGGGGCTGCTGTGTGCCGCCATTGGCCGCCTGCACCAGCTCCAACTAACTGTTACCGCTGAAACCCTTTGCTCTACGGCAGCAACATTTTGCCGTGGCCTGACCGAGCGCGAACTGCGCCAGAACAATCAACAACTCACGGCTGGCCAACGTCTTTATCAGCAACTGGGATTAACCGGCGCACGGGGCGAAGCCGAAGCGGGATACCCGCTAGTCATCCAGCATGCCCTGCCGCACTACCGCGCACTGCTGACTCAGGGCCGCGATCCTGAACTGGCGCTACTCGACACATTATTGCTGCTGATGTCTATCAATGGCGACACCAACGTGGCTTCACGTGGCGGCGCAGAAGGTCTGCGCTGGCTACAGCAGCAGGCCACAACTCTATTGCAGCAAGGGGGGATTCGCACCCCTGCCGATCTCGAATACCTGCGCCAGTTCGACCAACAGTGCATTGAACGCAACCTCAGCCCAGGAGGCTGCGCCGATCTGCTGATCGTCACCTGGTTCTTAGCTCAGATTTCACAAGTTCATCATTATCACAATTAAAGATCCTTTCCGGAGAATCACACACATGTCTTTAGCAAAAGATAAAATATGGAAATTACTGGCCCCATTGGTCGTAATGGGCGTCATGTTTCTTATCCCTGTCCCTGATGGAATGCCCCCGCAAGCCTGGCACTATTTTGCCGTTTTCGTGGCAATGATTGTTGGGATGATCCTGGAGCCAATCCCGGCAACAGCGATAAGCTTTATCGCCGTAACGATCTGCGTCATCGGCAGCAACTATCTGCTGTTTGATGCTTCAGAGCTGGCCGACCCGGCGTTTAAAGCGGGTAAGCAAGCGCTGAAATGGGGTCTGGCAGGCTTCTCCAGCACGACCGTGTGGTTGGTGTTTGGCGCGTTTATCTTCGCGCTGGGCTATGAAGTCACCGGTCTGGGTCGTCGTATCGCGCTGTTCCTGGTAAAATTCATGGGTAAACGCACCCTGACGCTGGGCTACGCGATTGTCATCATCGACATACTGCTGGCGCCGTTTACACCGTCCAACACCGCGCGTACCGGTGGTACCGTATTCCCGGTTATCAAAAACCTGCCGCCGCTGTTTAAATCATTCCCGAACGATCCGTCCGCGCGCCGTATCGGTGGATATCTGATGTGGATGATGGTAATCAGTACCAGCCTGAGCTCCTCTATGTTTGTTACCGGCGCTGCACCTAACGTACTGGGTCTGGAATTCGTCAATAAAATTGCCGGTATTCAAATCAGCTGGTTGCAATGGTTCCTCAGCTTCCTGCCGGTTGGTATTATTTTGCTGATCGTTGCTCCGTGGCTGTCCTATGTTCTTTACAAGCCAGAAGTTACTCACAGTGCTGAAGTTGCCGCGTGGGCTGGTGATGAACTGAAAACCATGGGTAAACTGACGCGTAAAGAGCTGACCCTGATCGGTCTGGTTCTGCTCAGCCTGGGTCTGTGGGTCTTTGGCGGTAAACTGATTGATGCGACCGCTGTGGGTCTGCTGGCAGTCTCGCTGATGCTGGCACTGCACGTTGTCCCGTGGAAAGACATCACCCGTTATAACAGCGCATGGAACACCCTGGTTAACCTCGCCACGCTGGTCGTTATGGCGAATGGTTTAACCCGCTCAGGCTTCATCGACTGGTTCGCCAACACGATGAGCTCGCACCTGGAAGGCTTCTCGCCTAACGCGACCGTGATCGTTCTGGTGCTGGTGTTCTATTTTGCTCACTACCTGTTTGCCAGCCTTTCCGCACACACCGCCACCATGCTGCCGGTTATTCTGGCCGTCGGCAAAGGCATCCCGGGCGTTCCGATGGAACACCTGTGTATCCTGCTGGTACTGTCCATCGGTATCATGGGCTGTCTGACTCCGTATGCAACTGGCCCTGGCGTTATTATCTACGGCTGCGGTTATGTGAAGTCCAAAGACTACTGGCGTCTGGGTGCTATCTTCGGCGTTATCTACATCTCTATGCTTTTGCTGGTCGGCTGGCCGATTCTGGCAATGTGGAGCTAATTATTCGGGTTCCCGCCTGATGAAAATGATGCCAGTCAGCTAAACCTGACTGGCATTTTTTATGATTAAATAGATGATATTCAGAATTGATATAAGTATCCGAAATCATCATGACATCAACATGGCGTTATTCTTCGCTGCTGGCAGCACTTCTGCTCCCAGTTTCTGTAGCTCAGGCCGATGAACTTCAGGCAAAACAGTACGCTGATTTTGACAGCTACGTGCTGGCCCTCTCCTGGCAAACCGGATTTTGTCAGAGCCAACACGAGCGAAATCGTCAAGAGCCCGACGAATGTCGTCTGCAAAAAGAGAGCGCGGACAAAGCAGATTTCCTGACCGTTCACGGTTTATGGCCCAGCCTGCCAAAATCCATCGCCGCCCGTGGAGTAGACAACCGCCGCTGGATGCGCTTTGGCTGCGCGACTCGCCCTATTCCCAACCTGCCTGAAGCGCGCGCCAGCCGTAAATGCGCGGCTCCCGAAACGGGCCTGTCGCTGGAAAGCGCGGCAAAACTCAGTGCCGTAATGCCCGGTGCCGGCGGGAGATCCTGTCTGGAACGTTACGAATATGCCAAACATGGCGCCTGTTTCGGTTTTGATCCCGACGCGTACTTCGGCACGATGGTACGGATGAATAATGAGGTTAAGAACAGCGAGGCTGGCAAATTCCTCGCAGAAAACTACGGCAAAACCGTCAGCCGCAGCGCATTTGACGCCGCCGTCGCTAAAAGCTGGGGCAGAGAGAACGTCAAAGCCGTGAAGCTAAGCTGCCACGGCAATCCGGCCTATCTCACAGAAATCCAGTTGTCCCTGAAAGCCGACACCATTAACCAGACGTTATCCGCACAGTCATTCTTACCGCAACCGCATCCGGGTAACTGCGGTAAACAGTTTATTATCGACAAAGTGGGATACTGAAAATAACGACCGGCGCGGCAAACTGGCGTCGGTCCATATGGTTAGCGTTTTGAACGAGCATCCGGGCGAACTAAATCAAAGCGGTGTGTTTCACTTATCGAATAATACGCCGTTGGCCCGCCCGCACGCAGTACCGGTTTTGCTTTCGCCGTCTGGTAGATGCCGCCTTCCAGTAGCGTTTCATCAATATGAATACCCACCACTTCTCCCAGCACCAGCCAGGTTTCAACAGGCGAACCATCAGCGGTGGTCAGTTGCAGACTTTGCGATAAGCGACACTCAAAATTGACCGGGCTTTGCGCCACCCGCGGCACGCTGACTATCCGACTATCTGCCTTACTAAGCCCGGCGGCAAAAAACTCATCTTCGCCGTGAGGCAAGCTGGCTGACGTTTCGTTCATTGCACTGGCCAACTCAAGAGTCGTCAGATTCCAGACAAACTCACCGGTGTCGATAATATTCTGCACGCTGTCTTTCCAGCCGCTGCTGGCGAAACCAATAATCGGCGGGTGATAATTAAAGCAGTTAAAGAAACTGTACGGTGCAAGGTTATGCCGACCGTCGCTGTCGCGGGAGGCAATCCAGCCAATAGGGCGCGGTCCAATGATGGCATTCAGCGGGTCATGCGGTAAACCGTGTCCTTGTGATGGTTGATAGAAATACATAGTGTTCTCTGTTGAAGTTAACATCAGCGCAGCACAAATTATGCTTCGCTCATCTCCCTGGAAAAAGAAGATCAGCGTAGAACAATCCGCTAAAGATTACGATTGAATAAAGTTGAGCAGATCGCCGTTGATCTGTTGTTTATGGGTAGTGCAAATGCCATGCGAACCGCCAACATACACCTTCAACTGCGCGTCCGGCAGTATTTCCGCCGCAACCTTTCCGCAGGTTTCAAACGGGACAATCTGATCGTCATCACCATGGATCACCAGCGTCGGAATAGTCATCTTTTTGAGATCCTCACGCAGGTCAGTTTCTGAAAACGCGTGAATACAGTCGTACAACGCTTTGATGGAACCTTGTAAGCCCTGTTCAACAAAGCTTTCACGAACGGCTTTCGACGCATTTACGCCCGGGCGGTTGTAGCCATAGAATGCAGCGGTCAGTTCATAGAAGAAGGCAGCGCGATCGTTTATCACTCCCTCACGGATGCCATCAAACACCTCTTTCGGCACACCATTTGGGTTAAAGTCTGTCTTGATCATTATGGGCGTCACCGCGCCGATTAACACCGCTTTGGCTACCCGCTGCGTTCCATGGCGTCCAATGTACCTCGCCACTTCCCCGCCCCCGGTAGAGTGTCCAACATGTACGGCATCTTTAAGATTGAGATGCGCGGTAAGTTCAGCCAGATCGTCAGCATACTGATCCATATTGTGACCATCCCAGGGTTGGGCTGAACGCCCATGCCCACGCCTGTCATGGGCGATCACCCGAAATCCTTTCGACCCGAGGAACAGCATCTGATCCTCAAACGCATCTGCCGTCAGCGGCCAGCCATGGCTAAAGACGATAGGCTGTCCACTTCCCCAATCTTTAAAATGCAAATAGCTGCCGTCTTTCAAGGTAAGTTTGTCGTACTGGCTCATGAGATCTCCTGTCGCGGAACACTGAGTTGTTTGACGCGCCCGCAGCGAGCGCTTAAAAAGCATAATGCAAATTGGAGAACGATCGCGTTTTTCGGCTAAAATCACACCATACGCAACAATATTGATGATTTGCCTGAATGTGAACTAAATCACTTCAAACCAGGGGTAAGTCTCAGTATCATCATAAAAGCTAAACCCTTGCCGCCTGACGGTGAGGGTTTTCTTTTGGGATTATTTACCTGCGCACCCGCAGTATCGACGACATGGAGTAACAAATGTCCAGACCAACTATCATCATTAACGACCTCGATGCGGAACGCATTGACCGCCTGTTGGAGCAACCTGCGTTTGCTGGTTTACCGATTGCCGACGCCCTGAACGCCGAGCTGGATCGTGCCCAAATGTGTTCACCAGAAACCATGCCGCACGATGTCGTGACCATGAACAGCCGCGTGAAATTCCGCAATCTGAGTGATGGCGAAGTCCGTGTGCGTACCCTGGTGTATCCGGCCAATATGACTGACAGCAGCACACAGCTTTCGGTAATGGCACCTGTTGGCGCTGCACTTCTGGGCCTGCGCGTTGGCGACACCATTCACTGGGAACTACCAGGCGGAACCTCAACACACCTCGAAGTAATCGAGCTTGAGTACCAACCTGAAGCTGCGGGCGACTACCTGCGCTAACTCTGTCTTATCAAAGCCACTCGCTTTATCTTACAGGGGATGCATCCGCATCCTCTTTCCGGTTAGTTCCCAGCTCCTGACTCTCACCTTATCTCCTGTTCGCAAAACATAAATCTGTGTCGTGACTGACAGAATCATTTTTAATACTATGCTGATATGTGTTCATGTAATGACAAGGAGAATGTTTATGTACAACACAATCATAATGCCTGTTGATGTATTCGAAATGGAACTGAGCGACAAGGCTATTCGCCATGCAGAATTTCTGGCACAGGAAAACGGGGTTATCCATCTGCTGCATGTGCTGCCAGGCTCAGCAAGCTTAAGCCTGCACCGCTTTGCAGCCGATGTCCGTCGTTTTGAAGAGCATCTACAACATGAAGCGGAAACCCGTCTGCAAACGATGGTCGGTCACTTCAGCATCGATCCTTCCCGTATTAAACAACACGTCCGCTTTGGCAGCGTACGTGACGTCGTCAACGAGTTGGGTGAAGAGTTGAATGCGGATGTGGTCGTCATTGGATCGCGCAACCCATCAATCAGCACTCATCTGCTCGGCTCAAACGCTTCCAGCGTTGTTCGCCACGCTACTCTGCCAGTGCTGGTTGTACGTTAATAGCCTCTAATTTGCTAAAGAAAACCCCTGCCAGGTTAATGCCTGACAGGGGTGACCATTAAAACGTAATGCAGGTTGATATAATAAAGAAAACGCCTCATCTTTCTTTGATGAAACTAATGGTCAGACTCATTAAATGAATGTGTTACGCGGTTTATTGTTTCAAGAATTGACAATCTGAAAGCGTGGAAATAAAAAACCGCCAGCGGATGGCTGACGGTTTTGGCATTGCAGGTGAGTCTTACTTTTTTTATGCTACTGTCGTGCGAATCAGATAATCAAACGAACTCAATGAGGCCTTCGCGCCTTCACCGGTCGCAATGATGATCTGCTTATACGGTACGGTGGTGCAGTCACCAGCGGCGAAAACCCCCTTCACGCTGGTTTCGCACTTGGCATCGATGATGATTTCACCCATGCGATTACGCTCGACGGCACCTTCCAGCCAGTTGGTGTTTGGCAGCAGACCTATCTGTACAAAGATACCCGCCAGTTCCACACTGTGAACGTCGCCACTCACGCGGTCGCGATACTCCAGGCCGGTGACTTTGCTGCCATCGCCTTTCACTTCTGTCGTTTGCGCATTCAGAATAATATCGACGTTTTTCAGACTGCGAAGCTTATTCTGCAGCACCTGGTCAGCCTTCATTTCAGGTGCGAACTCCAGCAGCGTCACATGTTCAACAATGCCTGCCAGATCAATAGCAGCTTCAACACCGGAGTTGCCGCCACCAATCACCGCAACGCGCTTGCCTTTGAACAGCGGGCCATCGCAGTGCGGGCAGTAGGTTACGCCTTTTGTGCGATACTGATCTTCACCCGGAACGTTCATGTTGCGCCATTTCGCACCGGTGGCAATGATAATGCTGCGTGCTTTCAGCACCGCACCGGATGCCGTTTCAATCTGATGCAAACCGCCTTCCTGCGCCGCCGGAACCAGTTTACTTGCGCTCTGGCTGTCGATCACATCAACATCATAGTCATCAACGTGTGCTTTCAGCGCGCCCGCCAGTTTCTGGCCTTCGGTTTTCGGTACCGAGATGTAGTTTTCAATATCAACGGTATCAAGAACCTGACCGCCAAAACGTTCGCCCATCAGACCGGTGCGAATACCTTTACGTGCAGAGTACACTGCCGCTGCCGCCCCCGCAGGACCGGAACCGACAATCAGCACGTCATAAGCATCACGTTTGTTCAGCTCTTGTGCCGCACGTTTTTCTGCGCCGCTATCTACTTTCGCCACGATCTCAGTCAGCGTCATACGCCCCTGACTGAACTCTTTGCCGTTCATATACACCGCCGGAACGCCCATCACGTTGCGATCGGTAATTTCGTTCTGGAATGTACCGCCGTCAATCGCCGTATGCTTGATGCGTGGATTCAGTACCGACATCAGGTTCAGCGCCTGTACCACGTCCGGACAGTTATGACAGGAAAGCGAATAATAGGTTTCAAACTCAAAATCACCGTCGAGATCGCGGATCTGCTCCAGCAACGCCTGCGCCTCTTTTGATGGATGACCACCGGTCCACAGCAGCGCCAGCACCAGGGAGGTAAACTCATGGCCCAGCGGAGAACCGGCAAAGCGCGGCCCCTGGTGAGAACCTGGATTAGTGATCAGGAACGATGGCTTGCGTACCGCCAGAGTATTGTCTTCTTTAAAGGTGACTTTTTCTGACAGTTCAGCAATTTCAGTCAGCAGTTCCTTGATTTCTGCCGATTTGGCGCTGTCATCCAGCGTAGCAATCAGCTCAACAGGTTTGGTCAGTTTCTCAAGATAAGCCTTGAGCTGGGTTTTCATATTTGTGTCGAGCATTCTTCTTCCCTCTCTGAAAACATCATCATGCAAGCCGACTTTGCGGGACTGCATTAATGCAACTTGCGTCATGGTGCTGGAATGAAACAGGCGCAAACTGCGCCTGTGGAATGGCCGGATGCACTGCGTTTATCCGGCCGACAAATTATGCGACTTAAATCTTACCGACCAGATCTAAGGATGGAGCCAGGGTCGCTTCGCCTTCTTTCCATTTCGCCGGGCAAACTTCACCTGGGTGAGAGGCAACGTACTGTGCGGCTTTAATTTTACGCAGCAGGTCAGACGCATCACGGCCGATACCTTCAGCGGTAACTTCGATTGCCTGGATGATACCCTGCGGGTCTACAACGAAGGTTGCGCGGTCAGCCAGACCTTCATCTTCACGCATGTTGTCGAAGTTACGGGTCAGGGCGCCAGTCGGGTCGCCGATCATCGCGTATTTGATTTTCGCGATGGTGTCAGAGCTGCTGTGCCACGCTTTGTGGGTGAAGTGGGTGTCAGTAGATACGGAATAGACATCTACGCCCAGTTTCTGCAGTTCTTCGTAATGGTCAGCCACATCACCCAGCTCGGTCGGGCAAACGAAAGTAAAGTCAGCCGGGTAGAAGAAGAAGACGCTCCAGCGACCTTCGGTATCTTTCTCGGTTACTTCGATGAACTCACCGTTTTTGAACGCCTGGTTTTTGAAAGGTTTAATTTTGGTATTAATCAAAGACATCTGTACTTCCTCCGTGTTTTCGTTGAGAGATAAGTTAACGAAAATCTCTTCGCAGGGCTAATGCGTTTCCTTTATCAAATCAATAAGCGTTAACTAACAACCCACTCAAACTCATGTTGTGAACCTAAAGATAAAAGTAAAAAAGGCCCCCTTTGCAGGGAGCCTCATTACCCGAGCTACCCGCAGGTAACGTCAGTGCCAGCAGGGCTGGCTATGTGTTGCGCTCTACATTACCTTAACAAAGGTCGTAACAGCGATTGGGATTACATCACCCCACTCAAGAAAGGGCAATCGACAGACGGTCGATCTTACCTATGGCTGCGATAGGTTTTGCAACTTAGCCCCCTTTCCTTCTGATTTTATAAGGAAAATCAATGTTTAAACGTACCTTACTCTTAACCCTGCTTCCTGCCGTGGTGCACGCCGAAGAACTTCCTGCTCCCGTTAAAGCTATTGAGAAACAGGGCATTACTATTCTGAAACCCTTCGACGCGCCGGGTGGAATGAAGGGCTACCTGGGAAAATACCAGGATATGGGCGTTACTATCTATGTTACGCCTGACGGCAAACACGCCATTTCCGGTTATATGTATAACGAAAAAGGCGAAAACCTCAGTAATACGCTGATAGAAAAAGAGATCTACGCCCCTGCCGGGCGCGAAATGTGGCAGCGAATGGAAAAAGCATCCTGGATTCTGGACGGGAAAAAAGAGGCTCCGGTCATTGTCTACGTGTTTGCCGATCCCTTCTGTCCCTATTGCAAACAGTTCTGGCAGCAGGCTCGCCCGTGGGTGGACTCAGGTAAAGTTCAGTTGCGCACATTACTGGTTGGCGTAATTAAACCCGAAAGCCCGGCTACCGCCGCAGCGATTCTGGCCGCAAAAGATCCGGCCAAGACCTGGCATGACTATGAGGCATCCGGTGGGAAAATGAAGCTACAAATCCCGACTTCCGTCTCACCGGAGCAGATGAAAGTGTTGAATATCAATCAAAAGTTGATGGATGATTTAGGCGCCAACGTCACGCCGGCTATCTATTACATGAGTAAAGACGATACGTTACAACAGGAAGTCGGCTTACCGGATAAGGAGAAATTAAACATTATCATGGGTAATAAATAAATGTGAAAAAATGAGTGGTTGTTATCATTCCCATGTCAATCACTCATTTAAATTAACTTTTTTGGTCAAAATTACGCAACATGTGCTATTTTTAGTTTAAATTAATAATTCATTAAGCACACAAACATAAATCACAAGAATATTCACAACTTAAAATATTTCAGAATTAAATTTTTCAAAACATGACCATCACAGGAAGGTATGTATGGCTAACCTCTATGACCTTAAAAAGTTCGATCTCAATCTATTGGTTATCTTTGAGTGTATTTATCAACATTTGAGTATCACTAAAGCTGCCGAAACTTTGTATATCACCCCCTCTGCCGTTAGCCAGTCACTGCAACGGCTACGCACACAATTTAATGACCCACTGTTTATCCGCTCCGGAAAAGGCCTAACGCCAACGATGATGGGGATTAACCTCCATCATCATCTTGAGAAAAACCTCAACAGTCTGGAGCAGACACTAAACATCATGAATAACTCCAGTCTGAAGAAAAAATTCGTTATTTACTGTCCACAACTGCCAACCATTATCAACATCGAGGAAGTTATTCATTTTCTCAGAGAAGACTCGCATGTCGAAATTGAGCACCATAACATACTCATCACTGCTGAAAGTACGGAAAATCTGTTGGCTTACAGAAAAGCAGATTTAGTCATTGCTACCGCTCCAGTGAGTAATCGTTCGATAATATGCTCGCCATTTAAAACTGCTGAAACAATATTAGTTTGCAACAAAAACCATCCGAGAATTAATGGAGAAAGTACGCTTGAAACAATATTAAAAGAACAGTTCACGCAACTTATCTCTGAAGATCCTGGCGTTAAAGAATACTGGCAAAAAACCAGCGCATTGCTGGCTAATCGAGATATTGGCTTCCGCAGCGACTCATTAATAACGATCATTAATATTATTTCAAACACAGATATCATAGGTCTGTTACCAAGAGATGTTTACGAACAATATATCGGCTCATTTAATTTAAAAGAGATCCGTATCGATATCCCCTTACCCAAAATAAATTTATTTTTGATGTATAACAGAGCGTCACTCAACAATACTGGCTTCGTTAATTTAATTAATAAAATAAATGATAAAAATGACCAAAGGACTAACAAGTAGAGCTTTACCTATTCATTTTATATTTTTATGAATGAAGGCAATTCAAAATAACCATGAATGTATTAAAACGTTGCACCTGGAAAAAATTAGCATATCTTATTGTCAGCATTTGTTATTGTTTTAAATAATAATTTTGATATGAGTTTAATATGTCTATTTATAAAATCCCGCTTGATCAAAACGTGCTGGACGCCGCTCTGGAGCGCATAACCTGGGCGCTGGAAACTCTGCCTCGGGTTTGTGTCTCTTTCTCCGGCGGGAAAGATTCAGGACTGATGTTACATCTGACAGCTATGCTTGCACGCCAACTGCATAAAAAAATTGACGTACTATTTATCGACTGGGAAGCCCAGTTTTCCTGCACTATTGATTATGTTGAGGCGCTTCGTGCACGTTATTCTGATGTCATCGAGCGCTTTTATTGGGTGGCTTTACCGCTCACCACCCAGAATTCACTCTCTCAATTTCAGCCAGAATGGCAGTGTTGGGAACCCGGTACTCCGTGGGTTCGCCAGCTTCCCACGGATGCCATAACCGATCCAGATTATTTCTCCTTCTATCAACCCGGCATGACCTTTGAACAATTTGTTCGCGAGTTCGCAGACTGGTATTCAGAGAAACGTCCAGCCGGCATGATGGTCGGGATCCGCGCCGATGAGTCATATAATCGTTTTGTCGCCATTGCCAATTCGCAAAAGCAGCGCTTTGCCGATGATAAACCCTGGACCACCAGCGCCCCCGGCGGGCATACCTGGTATATTTACCCGATTTATGACTGGAAAACTGCCGATATCTGGACCTGGTTCGCAAAAACCAGAATGTCGTGCAATCCCTTATACAATCTCATGTATCAGGCCGGTGTCCCAACACGTTACATGCGTATTTGTGAGCCCTTTGGCCCGGAACAGCGTCAGGGATTATGGCTATATCACGTCATTGAACCCGAGCGTTGGGCAACCATGTGCGCCCGTGTCAGCGGTGTAAAAAGTGGCGGAATTTATGCCGGTCAGGACAACCATTTTTACGGGCACCGCAAAATATTGAAACCCGAACATTTAAACTGGCAGGAATACGCCATGCTGCTGCTCAACAGCATGCCGGAAAAGACCGCTGAGCATTATCGCAATAAAATCGCCATCTATTTGCAGTGGTATAAGAAAAAGGGCATGGACAATATCCCGCAAACTCAGGAAAAAGATATTGGCTCAGCGGATATTCCGTCATGGCGGCGTATCTGTAAAGTCCTGCTGAATAACGACTACTGGTGCCGGGCGCTGTCATTCAGCCCCACAAAACCCAAAAACTACCAACGTTATAATGAACGCATGAAAATAAAACGCCAGCAATGGGGAATCTTATGCAACACCGACTAACTCAAGAACTCACTGGTTTTCTTTCTGGGCTGTCAGAAGAAGAACGAATTGAAGCAATCAACCAATTCAGAATGGCTATCCACAGCGTCAGCCCTTTTCGTGAAGAGCCAGTAGACTGTGTACTATGGATTAAAAACGAGCATATCTCACCCAATGACTATAACCCTAATAACGTTGCGCCTCCGGAGAAAAAGCTGCTGCAGAAATCCCTCGAAGCAGACGGATTCACGCAGCCCATCGTGGTAGTTCACTCCACGGAGGAAGAATACGAAATTGTCGATGGTTTCCACCGTCATGAGCTAGGTAAAAGCAAACCGTCGCTGAAATCACGCCTGCATGGCTACCTGCCGGTCACCTGTTTACAGCGTGAGCGCCATGAACGCATGGCAGCGACAATTCGTCATAACCGTGCCCGTGGGCGGCATAAAATTCATGCCATGTCGGAAATCGTTCGTGAATTATCACTACTGGGATGGAGCGCAGAGAAAATCAGTAAAGAGTTAGGTATGGACGACGATGAGGTTTTACGTCTGAAACAAATTAACGGTCTGCAAGAGTTGTTTGCCGACCGTCGCTTCTCCAAAGCCTGGACAGTAAAATAGCTACAGCGCAACCAGACGTTCGGCTGCCGCCAGCAGCGTCGATTCTTGCTTGGCAAAACATAGGCGAATCAGCTTATGCGGGAAAGGATCGGCGCAGAAAACCGACAACGGGATCGCGGCAACGCCTACTTCTTTGGTCAGCCACTGGCAAAACTCAACGTCGTTAAGCGTGGAGACGGCACTGTAATCGACCAGCAGAAAATAGGTGCCTTCACACGGCAAAATTTCCAGCCGGCTGTCACGCAGCGCGTTCACCAACACATCGCGTTTTTTCTGATAAAAGGCTGGCAACTCACGATAGTGTGTTGGATCCTCCCGCAGCATATCCGCCAGCGCCAACTGAGCCGGCGTATTCACTGAGAACGTCAGATACTGGTGTACCTTGCGTAATTCAGCGCTAATGGCGGCAGGCGCAACGCAGTAACCGACTTTCCAGCCGGTCATATGGTAGGTCTTCCCAAACGATGAAACGGCAACGGCGCGTTCGCGCAGCTGTGAATGCGCCAGCACGCTGGCATGTCCTTGTCCGGCGAAGCAAATGTGCTCATAAACTTCGTCGCTGATGACAAAGATCTCGCGTTCTCTAATCGCCTGCCACAGGGCATCAAAATCGGCGTGATGCCATACGGTGGCGGAAGGATTGTGCGGCGTGTTAAGGATCACCAGTCGGGTACGATCGCTGAGTACAGCGCTAAATTCCTGCCAGTTGACGCGAAAAGACGGCGGTTGCAGCGCGATACGTTTAACTACGCCGCCGGATAATTCGACCGCGGGCGCATAGCTGTCGTAGCTCGGGTCAAAACAAATCACCTCATCGCCAGGACGCACCAGCGCCGTAATTGCGGCGAACAGCGCTTCTGTGGCCCCCGCCGTCACGGTCACTTCACTATTCGCATCAGGTTTATAGCCATACAACTGCGCGGTTTTATCCGCAATGGCTTCGCGCAGCGGCTGTACGCCCGTCATCGGCGCATACTGGTTTGCGCCATGCGCGACGTGATACGCCAGACGTTCCTGCAAAAAAAGTGGGCCGTCAAAATCAGGAAATCCCTGCGAGAGGTTAATGGCCTGATGCTGCTGCGCCAGCGCGCTCATTTGCGTGAAGATAGTGGTGCCAAGATTAGGCAGTTTGCTTTGCGGAATCAGCGGGTTATTACTCATTATTGTTATCCCAGCGGGTGATGTTGTGGTTGAAGCCACTATAGCACGATGCTAGTATTTGGCAATCAAGACGTTCAGACGTCTATATAAAAATAACCTGCATTGACAGGACAGCCAAAAGGACAACACAACATGAGTAATACCGAGATTCGCGTCGTCACCGGCCCGGCCAACTATTTTTCCCATCCCGGCAGCCTGTCAAGACTCAACGATTTTTTCACCGCAGAGCAACTCTCACGCGCCGTCTGGGTGTACGGTGAACGCGCCATCGACGCGGCCCGCCCTTATCTGCCTGAGGCATTTCATCTTGCCGATGCCAGGCACCTGCTGTTTACGGGACATTGCAGCGAAACCGATGTTACTCAACTGGCAAAAGAGTCAGGAGAGAATCGCAGCGTGGTGATTGGTGTGGGCGGCGGGACATTGCTCGACACAGCCAAAGCGCTGGCTCGTCGTCTGGGTCTGCCTTTTGTCGGTATTCCTACTATCGCAGCGACCTGCGCCGCATGGACACCGCTCTCCGTCTGGTACAACGATGCAGGCCAGGCGCTGCATTTCGAAATTTTCGCTGACGCCAATTTCCTCGTGCTGGTCGAGCCAGAGATCGTTCTCAATGCGCCTGAAGAATACTTACTGGCAGGGATCGGCGACACGCTGGCGAAATGGTACGAGGCCGTCGTGCTCGCGCCTGAGCCGGAAAACCTGCCTCTGACCGTACGTCTGGGTATCCATGCTGCGCAGACGATCCGCGACGTCCTGTTGGAAAGCAGCGAGCAGGCGCTGGTCGATAAGCAACAAGGCACGTTGAGCCGCACATTTTGCGATGTGGTGGATGCAATTATTGCCGGAGGCGGCATGGTCGGCGGTCTGGGTGAGCGCTACACCCGCGTGGCGGCGGCGCATTCGGTACATAATGGCCTGACCGTGCTCCCGCAAACGGAGGAGTTTTTACATGGCACCAAAGTGGCGTACGGCATACTGGTGCAAAGCGCGCTGCTGGGACAAGATGATGTGCTGGCGCAGTTAATTACCGCCTATCAGCGCTTCAACCTGCCAACCCGGTTGGCTCAACTGGAAGTGGACATCAACAACCGCGCCGAAATCGACAACGTGATTGCGCACACCCTGCGCCCGGTGGAGTCCATTCATGCGCTGCCGGTAACGTTAACGCCACAGACGCTGCGCGCAGCCTTCGAAAAAGTAGAATCGTTTACGGTGTGATTATGGTGCGGGGATGCCTGATGGCGGCAACGCAGCGAAACCCTGGAGCTTACAAAAGGTAAGTGACCAGGGTGAACACGCCTGCAGCTTGAATGATGAAGTACATTAACAGCAGCGCGCGCCGCCTTTCCCCCCGTAGCGCGCATCCTGGCGTTCGCGGAAAAATTCTTCGTAGGTCATTGGCGTCAGGTCCGGATGCGTGACGCGCATATGCTCAACATAGTTGTCGTAATCCGGCACACCTATCATTAATCGGGCGGTTTGACCTAAATACTTCCCGGCTTTAGAGAGCGTTTCAAACATAGTGGTTCCCTGTCGAACAAACGCCCTCCCCATTCAGGAGAGGGCTCGTTGGTTAAGAGAATATTAGTGCGCGCCTTTCGCCTGCGCCACGATCTCTTCGACATTCTCAGGCATCGGTTCGTATGGCGTTTCTTTCGACGTAGGTTTGTCCTCTTTCAGTGCTGCCAGTGCAGTTTTGATGGAGAACAGACCCAGCACCACAACGACTACCATGAAGAAGATAGTGAGACCCGCATCCAGGCGGTTGTTAAACACCAACTGCGTCAGCTGCGACTGAGTGTACTGCGCCGGAATATTACCGCTGTCGATCATCGCTTGGAACTTGTTAGCGATGGCGAGGAAGCCAATTTTCGCATCCGGGCTAAACGCTTTCTGCCAGCCGGCGGTCAGGGTACAAATCAGCAGCCAGGCCGTTGGCACCAGCGCCACCCAAGCGTAGCGCTGACGTTTCATCTTGAACAGCACCACCGCGCAAAGCATCAACGCCATACCGGCCAGCATCTGGTTGGCGATACCAAACAGTGGCCACAGGGTATTAATACCACCCAATGGATCCACCACGCCCTGGTGCAAGAAGTAACCCCAGGCCAGCACGCACAGCGCCGTTGCCAGCAGGTTCGCAGGCAGCGAATCGGTACGTTTCAGACCCGGTGACACCACGCCCAGCAGATCCTGCAGCATAAACCGTGCGGCACGCGTACCGGCGTCTACCGCCGTCAGAATAAACAGGGCTTCAAACAGAATGGCGAAGTGATACCAGAACGCCACATCCATCATGCCGCCCAGCGCACCATGCAGAATATACGCCATGCCCACCGCCAGCGTCGGCGCACCGCCTGCGCGGGAAATAATGGATTGTTCGCCGACATCGTTCGCAATCTGATGCAGCGTATCAGGCGTGATAACAAAGCCCCAACTGCTCACAACCTGTGCCGCTGACGCAACCACATCGGTGGTTCCGGCAGGTGCCAGTACAGCCATCGGGCTGTTCATCGCAAAATAGACGCCCGGGTCGATAACGCAGGCCGCCACCAGCGCCATAATGGCGACAAAGGATTCCATCAGCATCCCGCCGTAGCCAATAAAACAGGCCTGACCTTCATTCGCCAGCATCTTCGGCGTGGTGCCGGAGGCAATCAGCGCGTGGAAACCAGAGACCGCACCGCAGGCGATGGTAATAAACAAGAACGGGAACAGGTTACCGCTCCAGACCGGGCCTGTACCGTCAACAAACTTGGTCAGCGCAGGCATGGTCAGCGTCGGACGCATGATCAGAATCCCTACCGCCAGACCAACAATGGTACCGATTTTCAGGAAGGTAGAGAGATAATCACGCGGCGCCAGCAGCAGCCACACCGGCAACACAGCGGCGACAAAGCCGTATCCCACCAGCATCCAGGTCAACTGTACGCCGGTAAAGTCAAAGTACGGTGCCCAGGTCGGGCTTTCAGCCACCCAGCCGCCGGAAATAATAGCAAACACCAGGAATACCAGACCGATAACCGACACTTCACCAATGCGGCCCGGGCGCAGATAACGCAGGTAAATCCCCATAAAGATCGCCAGCGGGATAGTAAAGGCGACGGTGTAGGTTCCCCACGGGCTGTGGGTCAGAGCTTTCACGACGATCATCGCCAGTACCGCGAGGATAATCACCATGATCATAAAACAGGCTACCAGCGCAATGACGCCCGCCGTTGGGCCCATCTCTTCTTTCACCAGTTCGCCAAGGGAACGACCATCGCGACGGGTAGAAACAAACAGCACCATAAAGTCCTGCACCGCCCCCGCCAGTACCACCCCGGCAAGCAGCCAGATCATACCCGGCAGATAGCCCATTTGCGCCGCCAGCACCGGTCCAACTAATGGACCCGCTCCAGCAATCGCCGCGAAATGGTGGCCAAACAGCACTTTTTTATCGGTAGGAACATAGTCCAGACCATCGTTATGACGCACAGCTGGCGTCATACGCGTCGGGTCCAGCGCCAGTACATTTTTCGCGATGTACAGGCCGTAGAAACGGTAAGCGATAAGGTAGACACAGACCGACGCCACGACTATCCACAACGCGTTGATCTGTTCGCCACGATTTAATGCGATATAGCCGAGGGCAAATGCTCCCATAACGGAGAGCACTGTCCAGACGAGGTACTTCCCTGATTTATTCATACTTGGTTTTCCGTTGTCCTGGTCAGAGAGATGTTACATTTTGTTTCTATAACATCTTTTCTGAATTTAACAACCTGACAACCATGTAAACCCGAAGTATCACTGAGTATTTACATTGCATTGTTAACTGGATCACTTCATTTAGCCGTTAACCCTGCAATTTCATTTTACTTTGTCGGGCGACTTCACCCCATCACCGCAGTGCCTAAACGACAGGTGCAACAGCGTCGTCCCTGCTCATCAAAGATGACGATTTCCCAGCTTTGACTCTGACGCCCGAGGTGCAACGGCTGGCAAACGCCGCGCACTTTCCCCTGCGCAACCGCCCGATGGTGCGTGGCGTTCAGTTCCGTACCCACCACACACTGCCCGTCGCGAGTCATCAGATAACCCGCCATCGAACCCAATGTTTCCGCCAGGGCCGCCGACGCGCCGCCGTGCAGCAGACCAAACGGCTGATGCGTCCGGCTATCCACCGGCATTTCGGCTTCCAGCACATCATCCCCCAGTCGGGTATAGACCATGCCTAAATGCGCCACCATCGTGTTCTGACTGGTGGCATTCAGTTCATCCAGCGTTAAATGACGTTTCCAGATCATCGTCATGCCCCCAGCGTGGAGCCGCCGTCCACCACGATATCCTGAAGCGTAATGTGGCTCGCCAGATCGGAAGCGAGGAATAAAATCGTGTTAGCGATTTCCTGTGGCCGGGCGATTTTCCCCAGCGGAATGCCGAGCTTGAACTGCTCGCCAAACCCACGAATTCGCTGTTGCTCCGCGTCATCGCTGACCCACAACGTACGCTGCATGTCGGTGTCGGTCGAGCCTGGCGAAACCACATTGCAACGCACACCGCTGCCTGCCAGTTCAAGTCCGACGGTCAGTGCCAGGTTTTTCAGCGCGGCTTTTGACGCACCGTATGCGCTCATACCGATACGCGGCGTGTGCGCCGCATCCGACGCGACGGTCACGATTGCCCCGCCCTGCTGGCGACGAAACTGCGCCATCGTCTGCTGAAACAGATTGAACGCCCCACCAACGTTAACCGCAAACGTCTGCTGCCACTCCTCAATGCTCAGCGCATCGGTGGCCCCCATACGCAAAATACCCGCCGCATTGACCAACACATCCAACCGCTCGCGCGTTTGCAGGACGCGCTGACACACCTCAGCCACCTGTTCAGCATTCGCCACATCCAGCACTTCGGTGGCAAACGGGTAATTATCCTGAGAAAATTCACGATCGAATCCTGTCACCTCAGCACCCGCTTTCACAAACGCCAGCGCCGTGGTGTAGCCAATCCCTTTTCCCGCGCCGGTTACCCAGACGGTTTTCCCTGCGAAGTCAAATCCAGACATTACTTCACCTCGCGAGAGAGCAGCGTCCACCAGGCGTCAATGGTCGGGTTTTTCGCCAGCATCACGAAGTCAATATCGCCATGAACCTTACGCCAGCGTGCCGCCAGCGCCATCATGCGCACGGAATCCAGTCCGTAGTCGATCAGGTTTTCGTCATCCATCGGTTCTTCGGACTCATCGAGCAGCGGCAGAATAATGCTGCGTAACGCATCTTTGCTGGCCGGTACCGGCGTCGGTAATAATTCCTGAGTCATCACCACACGCCCGGAGCGTCCCGCCACGTATTTCAGCGACATCAGATGTTCGTCACGGCTAAAGTCTGCCAACGCATCGGCAACCATAAACGGCTTGATGTCGCGCATAAAGGCGTCCGTTGCGGTGGTCATACAGCCAATATGCGCATACACGCCGGTAATGATCAGTTGATTACGTCCGGTCTCCTTAAGCATCTGCTCCAGCGGGGATCGATGAAATGCGCTGTAACGCCATTTCACCAGAATGGTATCCGCTTCATCCGGCGCCAGCGCCTCTACGATTTTCTGCTGTTCCGGCGAACGCGTCAGTCCCGGTCCCCACATATCATTGAGCAGAGCGCGGTCTTCATCACTCTGTTCTTTCGGCTGAGCGGTGTAATACACCGGAATGTTATGCTCTTTGCAGTACTGACGCAGTGCGGCGATGTTAGCGACGACCTGCTCCATCATCGGGCAGTTATCGCCCCAAAAACCGATAAAATAGTCCTGCATGTCGTGGATCAGCAGTGCGGCGCGTTCGGGGTCAAACGCCCAGTCCACTTTGTTCACCGGAACATCAAGCGCCGTGGGTAGCGCATAAGCCTGCAGTTTAGGAATTGCCATCTCTTATTCTCCTTCAGGCCAGTGAACGTGATGCCAGCCACTGACGTAATTGTTTTTTATCTACTTTCCCAACCGGAGTCAGCGGTAACGACTCAACGCACTCTACGCGGTCAGGTAATTTAAATTCCGCTACGCCCTGTTCGCGTAGAAAACGACGCACCTGCACCGCTCGCAGCGGCTCTTTTACCACCAACCAGGCACAGCTTTTCTCGCCCATCAGTTCGTCATCCATACTGACCAGCGCGGCATGGATCACCATCGGGTGGCGCAGCAGCAGGTTTTCAATCTCTTCTGCAGCGATCTTCTCTCCACCGCGGTTGATCTGATCCTTCTCGCGTCCCTGGACGGTGATGTAGCCATCTCGATCGATGGCGATCAGATCGCCGGAGCAGTAAAAACCGTTGGCGTCAAAGGCGCTGGCATTGTGCTCAGGACTGTTGAAGTAGCCGCGGAAGGTGTATGGGCCACGCGTCATCAGGCGCCCGGTTTCTCCCTCGGCTAAAGGGTTGCCGTCAGCGTCTGCGACCCAGACTTCATCATCGGGACACATCGGGCGGCCCTGGGTATTGATGATGCGTTCAGGACTGTCGTCCAGACGGGTGTAGTTCACCAGCCCTTCCGCCATGCCGAAGACCTGCTGCAGCTGGCAGCCAATCTCCGCCGGAATACGCGCCGCAAGCGAGGCGGAAAGCCGAGCCCCACCGACCTGTAGCAGCGTCAGCGAAGCCAATTGCGCATTGCTCCCCCACTCCGCAATTGCCTGCAGCCACAGGCTCACCGCTGGCGGCACCAGCGCCGTGACGTTAACCTGATGCTGTTCAATCAGAGGGAAGCACAGGGTGGCGCTCGGGTCAGCCGCCAGCACGACGGTGCCGCCAGCCAGGAATACCCCCAACGCGCCAGGCGAACTCATCGCGTAGTTATGCGCCGCCGGGATCGCGCATAAATAACGCGTTTCCCCGGTGAAGCGGCAAATCTCATTACTGCGACGCACGCTGTAGTAGTAATCGTTATGGGTACGAGGAATCAGCTTTGGCGTCCCGGTAGTCCCGCCAGAAAGCTGGAAATAGGCCACCTCATCAGCAGGCGATGGCGTGGCGGAAAAATCAGTCGCAGGCTGGCTTATCGCCGTTTGCAGATTGTGTTCGCCTTCATCATTACGCAGTTGCACCACGCGCACTGAATTGTGTTCAGCCACAAAAGCGTTAAGAAAATCGTCTCCGCTAAACAACGCATGCTGACGATCGGCAATCAGCAGCGCAGGTTCGATCTGTTTCGCATAGGCGTTAAGTTCGTTTCGCTGATGGCTGAATAATGCCAGCACCGGAGCTACGCCCAGCTTGAGCAGCGCAAAGAAAGTGATATACAACTCAGCCACGTTGCCCAGTTGCACCAACGCGGTTTCGCCGGGTTTGATCCCCTGACGGCGCAGACTGCAGGCGAGATTGTCAGTGGCCTGATTCAGTTGACGATAGCTCAGATGGCGTTCGCCATCGATCACCGCCGTATGGTCGCTGTCGGCGTGACGGGTCAGAATGTCGGTCAGCGGCAAATCCTGCCAGTAACCTTTTTCACGATAGCGGCGGGCAAACTCCTCCGGCCAACGGGTGAAAGGAATACTCATTATCGCTCCTTAGAGGCCTGGTCAATAAGGCTCTTAATGCAGTCCAAAAACATTCAACATCGTGGAGAGTTTGGCTCCCGTTTCACGCCATTCCGCAACCGGGGAGGAAGCCGGAACAATCCCGGCACCGGCAAAGAAACGTACCTGATTACGCAACAGCTTCGCACAACGGATCGTCACCACCCATTCGCCGTTGCCTTGGGCATCACACCAGCCGACAATGCCACCGAACAGTTCGCGATCGAACGGCTCCAGCTCGGCGATCAGTTTGCGCGCAACCTGATGCGGGAAGCCGCTCAGCGCAGGCGTCGGATGCAGCAGGCACGCGAGCGTCAGGGCGTTTTCTTGCGCGTTGGCTTTACCCTCAAACGGCGTGCCGAGGTGCCAGAGCGTAGGCGTGGTGACCAGTTGCGGAGAAGAAGGGAGTTGCAGTTCACGGCTGCGATCGCGCAGGACATTTTTCATGGCCTGCGTCACCAGTTTGTGCTCATGGCGATCCTTTTCGGACGCCAGCAGGCGGATGCCCGCCTCACGGTCCAGCACATCGTCCGGTTGACGTCGTGCCGAGCCTGCCAGCGGTAATGAGCTGAAACGATCGCCTTCTTTGCGTAACAGCAGTTCCGGACTGGCGCCAATCAATACGCCACCGTCTTCAAGGGGAACGTGAAAGTTGTAGCTCGCCGGATTTTGCGCCACCAGGCGCTCCAGCAGCGCCCCACTGTCAATATTGGCATCAGCGGTAATATCGATCAGGCGTGACAACACCACTTTGTCGACTTCCGGGGTTGCCGTCAGCGCAGCCGCGCGAGCGACCATATCTTCAAAGAAGTTCTGTTCCGGGATCGATTTACGTTCAACAACGTTCAGCGACTGATGCGCGTTAAAGTAACGAGATGATTGCTGCTTCGCCGTTCGGGAGAACGTCTGCCATGACTGGGGAATAAACAGCGATGACGGCTGGCGGGTGTCAAAAGGAATCGCCCCGACCATGATGGGGTTAGCGATACCCTGCGCTTTGGCATCAGCAAACAGCGCATGCATTTTTTGTTGGAAAGGGCTGTCTGGCGAATCGCCATCAATTGCCGGTTCCGCATAGCGGGCGAAGCATCCTGACGTCGTAAAACTACGGTACGGCGACATAAAGAAAAAACTGTCGGGAGCGAGCGTCGGCATAGTCTGCGTTTTTTCCTCGGCCAGTGACGTTTCCATATCATCCTCCAAAAATGATAAAAGCTCTAATAATGATTATCATTTATATTTTCGGTCGCTAACCTAAAAGCAAAGCGGCGGTATGTCAACTCTTGTGGCAGCACAATGTGCGACTTTGGCTTGCATCCTTGTCCACTAATAATGAAAATGAGAAGCATTACTTATACTGATAACAGGATGCTGATTCGTGAGTCTCCCCTCTTTTTGTCGCACCGTGCTCTTACTGGCAGGTTTGTCTATTTCAGGAATTTCTTCAGGTTATGCCGCCGACTGGCCGCGTCAGGTTACCGACAGTCGTGGTACGCATACGCTGGAACATAAGCCGCAGCGAATTGTCTCCACCAGCGTCACCCTCACCGGCTCGCTGCTGGCAATTGATGCCCCGGTCATCGCCAGCGGCGCTACTACGCCGAACAATCGCATCGGCGATGCACAGGGCTTTTTACGCCAGTGGAGCGAAGTGGCAAAGGCACGCAAACTGAGCCGCCTGTATATCGGCGAACCGAGCGCTGAGGCCGTGGCAGCGCAAATGCCGGATCTGATTCTGATCAGCGCCACCGGGGGAGATTCAGCCCTCGCGCTATACGATCAGCTGTCCACCATTGCGCCAACGCTAATCATTAATTACGACGACAAAAGCTGGCAGGCGCTGCTGACGCAGTTAGGTGAAATTACCGGTCAGGAGCAACAGGCGGCTGCGCGTATTGCCGAGTTTGATAAGCAACTGCAGGCGGTCAAGCAGCGTATTACCCTGCCGCCGCAACCGGTCAGCGCGCTGGTATACACCGCTGCAGCGCACAGCGCCAACCTGTGGACGCCTGAGTCGGCGCAGGGCAAGCTGATGGAGCAGTTAGGGTTCACCCTGGCACCGCTGCCTGCCGGATTGCACACCAGCCAGAGTCAGGGCAAACGCCACGATATCATCCAGCTTGGCGGTGAGAACCTGGCGGCTGGCCTGAACGGCGAAGCGCTGTTCCTGTTCGCTGGCGACAACAAAGATGCCGACGCCATTTATGCTAATCCGCTGCTGGCGCATCTGCCTGCCGTGCAGAATAAACGTGTTTACGCCCTGGGTACGGAAACCTTCCGTCTCGACTACTACAGCGCGACCCTGCTGCTGCAACGTCTGTCAGCTCTCTTTTAATCGCCAGCGCCGGATACGGCTAACGCCTTATCCGGCCTACAAACCGTAGAAGACAACGCTATCCGGCATTCACGGGCATTTGTCGGAATCGGCGCACTTCTCCCAGCAACAGCAGCAGTAGCAGACCGACAATCACCAGCCCAAACCCACTTACGCTTGCCGAAGCAACCGGTGTCATCATCGCCCCCAACCCCCCTAACAGCGCCGCGCCGATCGCATCTCCTGTTACGTTCTGCGCAGTCCACAAACCGTTAATTCGCCCGAGCATCGCTTCTGGCGTCTGCGTCTGTAACAGGGTGTACTGCAACAAAGAGCTGACCGCACTCAGCCAGCCGAACAGCGCCAGGCAGACAACGCCAAGCTCCCAGACCGGCATCAACCCAAACAGACCGATAGCCAGGAACGAAGCCACGGTCGATACCAGCATGATCAGTCCCGGACGCACGCTGTGCGCCAGTTGCCCGCTGGTCAACGCGCCCACCGCCGCGCCAAGAGGAATGGCCGCATACAGCAGACCTATTTGCGCGCTCGACATTTGCCAGTTAATCGCCAACGCGGGATACAACACGCGCACGGCGCTCGCCATAGTCAACAGACCGCCAAGCAGCGCAATGCCGCCAATCAGCGGACTGGCAAGCAGAAAGCGAAATGCTGCCAGCAGCGATTTTAGCGGATGCTCGCGCGGCTGCGGCGGAGGCGGCAGCGCAGGAAGGCTCAGCAACGGCAGCAAGGTAATGAAAGTGCCCGCCGCCGCCAGACCGTAGTTCCACGCCACGCCACCGGTCGCGAGCAATACCCCGCCAAGCATCGGCGAAATAACCGAACCCAGACGTACCGTCAACATGGTAATCGCCCCGGCCTGCATCAAATTCTCCCGCCCAACCAGCGCCGGTGTTGCCGCCAGCAACGCGGTCACGCCCAGCGAGGCAAAGAAACCGTCCCATAAGCCAAGCAAATAAATCGCCAGTAACGACGGTTCGGGCAGCAGCGCATTCAGACACAGACCAATAAAGCCGATTCCGCAGGTTCCACGAGCCAACAGGATCACTTTTTTACGCTCATAGCGGTCGGCCAGCACCCCGCCCACCATCAGACCAATAAACATTGCGCTGCCGGTCAACGTCACTGACAAACCTACCTGCCAGGTCGACTGGGTCATCATCTGGATCTGTACCGGAACCGCCACGCCGAGTAGCCCCAGAGAGACAATGGAAATAAAACGGGCGAGGAAGACGGCGCGAAATGCAGGGTGGGTCTTTAACAGGCTGAGATTGAGCAGCCAGGATTGTCGATTCATTACAGAGCCTTACCAGGTACTTTTTCAATATCCATTCGATGGCTGCACATGCTAACATATCCAAATAAGATCGATAACGATAATTACTATCATTATCAGGGAAGTTGATATGTCATGCTCTGTTTCCGCGACACGTGCCTTCGCCGTGCCCGGACTATTGTTATTACTTGTTCTCACCACGGTATTAAGTCTGGTTATTGGCGCCAAGTCGCTACCGGCCTCCGTGGTGCTGGATGCACTTACCAGCAGTTGTCAAAGCGCTGATTGCACCATCGTGCTGGACGCGCGACTGCCGCGCACGCTGGCGGGGCTGCTCGCCGGTGGGGCGCTGGGTCTGGCTGGTGCATTAATGCAAACGCTCACGCGTAACCCTCTCGCTGATCCCGGCATTCTGGGCGTTAACTCCGGTGCCAGCTTCGCTATTGTGCTGGGAGCCGCGCTGTTCGGCTTTTCCTCTGCGCAAGAGCAACTGCTGATGGCCTTTTCCGGGGCGCTGGCCGCGTCGCTTATAGTGGCCTTTACCGGCAGCCAGGGCGGCGGGCAGTTAAGCCCGGTACGCCTGACGCTGGCGGGCGTTGCGCTGGGCGCGGTGCTGGAAGGATTATCCACCGGAATCGCCCTGCTCAACCCGGATGTCTACGATCAGTTGCGTTTCTGGCAGGCCGGTTCATTGGATATCCGCAGCCTGCAAACGCTGAAGGTCGTCCTGGTGCCGGTACTGATTGCCGCGGCTGTCGCGTTATTCCTTAGCCGTGCTCTGAATAGCCTGAGCCTCGGGAGCGACACCGCCACCGCGCTTGGCAGCAAAGTCGCTCGCACGCAGTTTATTGGCCTGTTGGTGATTACCGTACTGTGCGGCAGTGCGACCGCGATTGTCGGCCCTATCGCCTTTATCGGCCTGATGATGCCGCATATGGCGCGCTGGCTGGTGGGGGCAGATCACCGTTGGTCGCTGCCCGTTACCCTGCTGGCAACCCCCTCTCTGTTGTTAATTGCCGATATCATCGGTCGCCTGATTGTCCCCGGCGAACTGCGCGTTTCAGTGGTCAGCGCATTTATCGGCGCGCCGGTGCTTATCTTTCTGGTACGCCGGAAACCGCGCGGGGGTGGCGCATGATGCACCTCTCCCGCCGCCTGATAGTCAGCAGCCTGCTGCTGGTTGTAGGTTGTCTCGCCGTTGGCTTGTGGAGCCTGCGTAGCAGCGTCGTGACGCTGGAAACCCAGCAAATTATTGCCGCTCTGCTTGGCGATGCGCCGCGCAGTATTACGCTGGTGGTGACCGAATGGCGTTTGCCACGCGTGCTGATGGCGCTATTGATTGGCGCGGCGCTCGGCGTGAGCGGTGCAATATTCCAGTCGCTGATGCGCAACCCGCTGGGCAGCCCGGATGTGATGGGTTTCAATACCGGTGCCTGGAGCGGTGTGCTGGTGGCAATGGTGCTGTTCGGACAGCATCTCACCGCTATCGCGCTTGCGGCCATGGTTGGCGGGGTCCTGACGTCTCTGGTGGTCTGGGCGCTCGCCTGGCGCAATGGTATCGACACCTTCCGGCTGATTATTATTGGGATCGGCATACGCGCCATGCTGGTTGCGTTCAACACCTGGCTACTGCTGAAGGCATCATTAGAAACCGCGCTGACCGCCGGACTGTGGAACGCCGGATCGCTCAATGGCCTGACCTGGGCCAAAACCTGGCCTTCTGCCCCACTGATTATCCTTATGCTGGTGTGCGCCACGCTGCTGGTGCGCCGGATGCGTTTACTGGAAATGGGTGATGACAGCGCCTGTGCGCTTGGCGTCAGCGTAGAGCGCTCACGTCTGATGATGATGCTGGTTGCGGTTGTACTAACCGCTGCCGCCACCGCGCTGGCTGGCCCTATCTCGTTTATTGCCCTTGTCGCCCCACATATCGCGCGGCGGATTAGCGGCACATCGCGCTGGGGATTAACCCTGTCGGCGCTGTGTGGCGCGTTGCTGCTGTTGATGGCGGATTTATGCGCCCAACAGCTGTTTATGCCTTATCAGCTTCCGGTGGGCGTTGTCACCGTAAGCCTCGGCGGTATTTATCTTATCGTCTTGTTAATTCAGGAGTCCCGCAAAAAATGATCGAATCAGTAGCCCGTTTGCGTGGCGACCAGTTAACGCTGGGTTATGGCAAATTTACCGTAGCGGAAAACCTCAATGTGTCGATTCCAGACGGTCACTTCACCGCGATTATCGGGCCAAACGGCTGCGGAAAATCTACGCTACTGCGCACGCTTAGTCGTCTGATGACGCCCGCGCACGGTAAGGTCTGGCTCGACGGCGAGCATATCCAGCACTATGCCAGCAAAGAGGTTGCTCGCAGAATAGGTTTGTTGGCGCAGAACGCCACCACGCCGGGTGATATTACGGTACAGGAGCTGGTTGCCCGTGGGCGCTACCCGCACCAGCCATTGTTTACCCGTTGGCGAAATGAGGATGAAATCGCGGTCTCAAACGCAATGCAGGCGACGGGAATCACTCATCTTGCGTCACAAAGTGTGGATACCCTTTCCGGTGGACAACGCCAGCGCGCATGGATTGCGATGGTGCTGGCGCAGGAAACGTCGATTATGCTGCTCGACGAACCTACCACCTGGCTGGATATCAGCCATCAGATCGATCTGCTGGAGCTGCTGAGTGAGCTAAACCGGGAGAAAGGGTATACGCTGGCCGCCGTTCTGCACGATCTTAATCAGGCGTGTCGCTATGCGACGCATCTGATTGCGCTGCGTGACGGAAAAATTGTTGCCGAGGGTGCGCCGAAAGAGATCGTCACCGCGCAGCTTATTGAAAAAATCTATGGTCTGCGCTGTATGATTATCGACGATCCAGTTGCCGGAACGCCGTTAGTGGTGCCGCTTGGGCGCAATAAATAGCAAGATTTACCGTCTGGCGGACTGTTCGCCGCCAGACGAAAAGGCATCACACCAGTTGTTGGTCAATAAACGTCATTTTTTGCTTACGCGCCACCATGGCGTAATTCAGCAGAACACCACCACACGCCACCATGCCACCCAGCAAAGCTGCCAAAATAACGATCATCGATTTTGCCGGACCATCTTTATGCACTGGCAGCGAAGGTGAAAGTTGATATTTAAATGGCGTAAATTTTACATCATTCACATTCATAGCTAACAGCTGTTCAACGTGATATTGGCGGTTACGTAATTCACCGTTAATTTCAGCAACATCCGTTACCGACTTTTCTATTTCTAATTTACGTGCAATGCCGTCAGCGCCCAGTGAAATAGAGAAATCAGGGTCATCTTTCACCGCCTGACCATTACTGTAGACCGGTTTTTTAATCCCAGCGGCATTCGCAATTTCCAGTGAATAATGCAGTCGCTGGATTTTGGCGTCCAGTTGATTCTTAAGCCTGACGCGATCCATCTCCAGTCTTTCTTTCTCAAAGCTGGTTTTGATGGACAGTTTATTACGAATATCTTCCAGCGTTTCTTTCACCACAGCATCAGAAATATACTGGATATAGCCCTTCAGCACAGACTGGGCTTCTTCAGCCTGGGGCGCGGTAAAACTTAGCGTCCATGCGGTATACAGCGAAGTCTCATTCTTTTTTCCCACATTGCTGTCAACGGCGTTCATTTTTTCACTGAGCCTGACAATTGCCCGATGCAGGTCCATGGTGATGCTGCCAACTTACTGATTTAGTGTATGATGGTGTTTTTGAGGTGCTCCAGTGGCTTCTGTTTCTATCAGCTGTCCCTCCTGTTCAGCTACTGACGGGGTGGTGCGTAACGGCAAAAGCACTGCCGGACATCAGCGCTATCTCTGCTCTCACTGCCGTAAAACATGGCAACTGCAGTTCACTTACACCGCTTCTCAACCCGGTACGCACCAGAAAATCATTGATATGGCCATGAATGGCGTTGGATGCCGGGCAACCGCCCGCATTATGGGCGTTGGCCTCAACACGATTTTCCGCCATTTAAAAAACTCAGGCCGCAGTCGGTAACCTCGCGCATACAGCCGGGCAGTGACGTCATCGTCTGCGCGGAAATGGACGAACAGTGGGGATACGTCGGGGCTAAATCGCGCCAGCGCTGGCTGTTTTACGCGTATGACAGGCTCCGGAAGACGGTTGTTGCGCACGTATTCGGTGAACGCACTATGGCGACGCTGGGGCGTCTTATGAGCCTGCTGTCACCCTTTGACGTGGTGATATGGATGACGGATGGCTGGCCGCTGTATGAATCCCGCCTGAAGGGAAAGCTGCACGTAATCAGCAAGCGATATACGCAGCGAATTGAGCGGCATAACCTGAATCTGAGGCAGCACCTGGCACGGCTGGGACGGAAGTCGCTGTCGTTCTCAAAATCGGTGGAGCTGCATGACAAAGTCATCGGGCATTATCTGAACATAAAACACTATCAATAAGTTGGAGTCATTACCCAGGTCCATTTCATCGATATCCGCGCCTTTCAGTTGTTCCATCACGTAAGGAGAAGAACGCAGATACTCTTCCAACAATGAGGGTGACTGAAATTTTTTGATAAACAGATTAAATACTTCACCACGGCTAACGTTAATATCCATATCCAGCACGCGCAATTTGGTCAACGTATTTTCGAGGTTCTGCCACTGGACGGGCTCGGCCGGCGTCACGATGGCCTGACTGGTCCATTTTTGCGGTAGTAGAAAAGAGACCAGAATACCCACACAGGCAAAGGCGAAAACGGTCGCCATAATTTTCGTCCTGGCGCGCCATAAGATTTCGATTAGATTAACTAAATCGATTTCGTTAGCATTTACCGCTGGCTGAGGATACGCAGTAAAATCCGAAACGTTATCTTGCTTAATATTTAATGATGACATGTGTGTGACCTGAGATCCGTACCCAAAGAAGAACATTTCCGAAAGAGAAGTCTACCAGTTAGTAAGAATTATCCGAAACACTCTTTGTGCTCGAAGCCCTACCAAAAATTATATTCGGAATTTATTCACCCTTTTAATCGCCCTCATCACACCAAAAAAGATCAACCCCATAACATAATTATTACATCATGGGGTTATTTGATCGTCGCGATAGTAAGATTCGCTTTGTTACACCGATTTATTGATCAGGGTGTTTATTATTGGCCCTATCGCCTCAAACGAGCTGGGAGAGATAATATCGACATGCGCGCAGTCCTGCCGATATACATCCAGACTGGATATCCACGGTGACCAACTGCGTTCAGGACTGACCCCCGGCACTAAGGTGCGCTCAGCGACGAACAGCGTGGCGTGACCAGCAAATGGCACGCTGTGTGCCGTGGTGAGCAGGCGAACCGCATCGGCGTAGTTGCCTTCGATAGCATTAAATAAGGCCTCTGACGCATTCCCCTGCTGCGCTGCCAGAAACGCTTCACGTTCACGCTCGATCTCGGCCAGTACCGCGGGATCCAACCCATTAGCCTCCTTTTCCTGCCAGTTTTGCGTTTCCGGCGGCCAGGTATCCAGCAGCCCCAGGAATGCAACTGTCTCTCCTCTGGCATGTAAGCGTGCGGCGATTCCCTGCGCCAACGTCCCCCCCAGCGAGTAGCCTAATAAATAATAGGGACCATGAGGCTGCTGGCTGAGCAGCGTTGCCAGGTGATGTTCGCATACCGCATCAAGGTTTTCCGCCGTCTGCATAGGGCCATCCGGTCGCGGCGACTGAATGCCAATAATCGACCACTGCGGACTGAGGTAACGCGACAGCACGCTAAACTGCCAGGCGAAACCCGACGCCGGATGGAAGCAAAACAGCGTTGGGCCATGACTTTCACGCAGCGGCAGCAGCGTCTCGAATCCCAGACGCTGCGACTGTTCATCATCATTGCTCTCCAGCAGTGCACTCAGTTGTTCAACAGTAGAAGCCACCATTATCTGCCCAGGCGTTACCTGACGCTCAAAAATCCGGCTCAACTGCGCTGCCAGCTTCATCGCCAGCAGCGAATGTCCGCCAAGCGCAAAGAAGTCAGCCTCTACGTCATTAACCTCGCAATCCAGCAAAGCCGCAAAAGACTGCGCGATGGCGGTTTCAGTCCCTGCTCGCGGCGCACGTCCTGACGTACGCGACGTCAACTGCGGCATCGGCAGCGCTTTACGATCCAGTTTACCGTTTGCACTCAGCGGCAGCTCCGCCAGTTGCAACAATACCGTCGGCACCATATGCGCAGGCAGTTTTTCACGCAGAGTTTCCCGCAATGCAGACGTATCCAGCGGTAACCCCGATTGCGACACCAGATACCCCACCAACTGTCGCGCATCGCCGCCTGTCGCCGCCGCCTGGTTGAATACGCAGGCGTGGGCTACGGCATGTTCGACATCTGGCAGTTGCTGCATCACCCGATCAATCTCACCGAGCTCAATGCGCTGTCCGCGAATTTTAAGCTGGTCATCGCTGCGCCCGAGGTATTCCACTGCGCCATTCTCCAGCCAGCGCACCACATCCCCGGTACGGTACATGCGTTCACCAGGGTTAAATGGATCGGCGATAAAGCGGCTCGCGGTTAGATCCGCTCGCCCCAGGTATCCTTGCGCCAGTTGGATCCCCGTCAGATAGAGATCACCTGCCACGCCAAAGGGCACCGGGCGCATCATGGCGTCCAGGATCCGTAAACTGGTATTCCATACCGGATAGCCAATCGGCACGCTATTGCCCGTTACGGCAGCGAGATCGTCCCCCCAGGCCGGATACCAGCTCACATCGACTGCCGCTTCCGTTGGCCCGTATAAATTGTGCAGTGGCGCATGAGTCAACTGTTCCCATTCGCGGCATAAATCTGCAGGTAAGGCTTCGCCGCTGCAGAATACCCGTTTCAGCGAGGCACAGCTCTCCCGTGCGGTTTCCGGCGTCAGTGAAGCAACAAAAGCGGCCAACATAGAGGGAACAAAGTGCGTGGTCGTCACCCCTGACTGCGCAAAGAACTGCTGCATCGCCAGCGGATCGCGGTGCGCTTCAGGTTCTGCCATGACCAGTTTTGCCCCGGCAATAAACGGCCAGAAAAACTCCCATACCGAGACGTCAAAACTGCACGGCGTTTTTTGCGCCACCACATCATCCGCGGTCAGTGGATAGTGATTTTGCATCCACAGCAAACGGTTAACGATGGCGGTTTGCCCAACCATTACCCCTTTTGGTCTGCCGGTAGAACCGGAAGTAAAAATAATATAGGCCGTATGATTAGGTTGAGATAGCGCCAGCGGTGCAGCATCCTCTTCTGGCAGCGGCGCGTTGTAGCACAGACTTTCCAGCTCCGGAATATCGCTAAAGCGCGCCAGTTGCTCTTCGGTCGCGATCAACAATTTTGGCTTCGCGTCTTCGAGCATCATCCGCAGGCGATCGTCCGGGTATCCGGTATCCAATGGCAGCCAGGCGGCTCCCGCCTCAACAATACCGTGCAGCGCCAGCGTGAGGAACACGGAACGCGGTAATGCCACGGCAACGCTGTCACCAGGCTGTACGCCACGTTCGCGCAGGCGGCGCGCCAGCGCCACAACCTGTTGGCGCATTTCACGATAGCTAAACTGATAGCGGGCATCAGCGAGCGCCGGGGCATCCGGCGTTTTATCGGCCTGCTGTGCCACCAGCGCGCTCAGCGTGGTGGACGGGATCGCCACGGTCGTGTCGTTAATCTTCGCCAGCCGCTCATGTTCTGTCGGCAACAGCATCCCGGCATCGCCGCAGCATAGCGACGGATTGTCGGCAAACTGCGCGATAAGCGCGGTTAAACGCGATGCATGTTGCGCCAGCGTCGCGGCATCGTAGCGCTGTTTATTGGCCAGGATTTCAATACTCAGCCCGCCGTTTTCATCCGGGAACAGCGCCAGCTCCAGATCGTTCACCGGACCTGTCGCCAACGTATGGGTTTGCGCCTGAACGCCGGGAATATTCAGCTGATAGTCGAATATTTTCACGTTCAGTACCGGGCCAAACAGGGGTTCGGCACCGGCTGCGCGCCCGCTGTCGCGAACAATTTGCTCAGCATCATATCGCTGATGTCGGCGCATTTTCTTCAACTGTGCGGCCAGTCGTTGGGCAAGTGCAGGCAAGCTTTCTGCCGCACTCAACTGCACGCCAAATGGCAGGACGTTTAAAACCGGTCCGGTGGACGTGAGCGCCGCCGACCCCATACGCCGCATAAAGATAAACCCGGCGGCATATTCCATTCGGCTGCATAAACGTCCGAGCCACAACGCCACCAGCGCAAGGGCCAGATCCGCACGCTGAACGTCTGGCATACGTGCCGCAAGCCGGCGAAACTCCCCTTCAGGCGCGGTTAACTTCAGACGAATAATATCCGCGCTGGCCGACCGACCTGGCAGGGGTTTGTTAGACAGCGAAGCCGGAGGTGGGAGTTGCTTTCGCTGCTCGGTCCAGAAGGTGCCGTCGCGTTGCCAGGCATCGCTTTGCCGATACTGTTGATACTCTTCCACCACCTCAGAAAATGGCGTAAAAGGTGATTCCGGCGTGGGCTCGCCATGCAGCCATGCGCGGTAAATCGCGGCTATCTGGCGGGTAATGGCCGGGAAACTGAAGCCATCAACCAGCAGATGATGGTAACGCTGATACCAATACCAACGCTTTTCTCCCACCTGAATGAGCAGGTGAAAAACCAGCGGCTTAGTGCCATCAGCACGGATGTCCTGCTGCAGGTCTGCCTGCATCAAGGCGCGCGCTGCCGCATGCGGATCGGATTTTTCGCGCAGATCGATAATTTCTGGTGGCGCAAAGGCAAGCGCAGAGTCTACCCATTGCCAGACCTCGCCGTTATCTTCGCTAAACCGCATCCTTAGAGTATCGGCCTGCTGCAGACCCGCCACTACCGCTTTCGCCAGCAACGGTGCGTCCAGATCGCCGGTTAATTCTACGTAGTGCGCCACGCTCCACGCTGAGGGCAATGTGGAGAGTTTTTCTGCCATCCAGATCCCCGGCTGAGCCGCAACTAACGGTAAACGTTGAGTCATGGAGCCTCCTGCACATCGACGTAGTTCGCTGGCGCCAACGTGGTCCAGTTTGCATCCAGCCATTGCTGGCAGGCTTCCTGTGATTGGGGTTCACACGCGACCGTCCAGCCAGCAGGAAGTGAGCATTGCTGCGGCCAAAGGCTAAACTGACGTTGGGGATTTTGCAGAATGTAAAACTGGCCCTGCGGATTATCGAAGGGGTTACTGAATTCCATACTCAACTCCTGTCGTGGAACATCGTCCGGTTAAATCGTGTCGGTAAGCGGTTGCCAGAGCGTGATCAGCCCTTGCATCAGTCCGCCGCGCCAGCAAAGCGCATCGTGTCCACCATCAACCTGACGCCAGAAAATAGACTGTGGTGCAGAGGGTAACTGGGCATAAAGCGCCTGATTTGCGCGATAAATAATGGGCTCGCGGATCCCAGCTTCCAGGACAATACGCAGCCCCTGGGCGCTTATCTTTCCACTCTTCAGTTGCTCAACGATCGCCCCATCCTGATGACCACCGCGATGCGGCCACCAATAAGAGCCCGACTGGCTGAGCACGCAGCCAAAGCGCGCGGGCCAGTTAAGCCCGGCATACAGCGATGACAGCCCGCCAAAACTTTGCCCGGCGACGACGGTACGCTGCGGGTCGTCACTGAACGCGGTCGTGGTCTTCACCAGCGGCAATAACTCCTGCTGTACTGCCAACCAAAAATCCGCATTACACGGCAGTTCGCGGCTGCGGTGAGCCGTGTCGATGGTATCAATCAGGAGATAAACAGCGGGCGGGAGGTGTCCGCGATGGGTGAGTGAAGTCAGCGCAGGCCAGACCGGCATACTTTGTGCCCAAAACTGTCCGTCCAGCAGGATAGCCAGCGGACGCGCTTCCGGTTGGGCTTCACCAGTGGTAAACACCCACACGCGGCGCGTATTGCCGAGTCTGGCGCTACGCCATTGCAGGCAAACTGCGGGCGAGTCGGGGTTTTCAGGTCGATCCCATCCCGGTTGTACGGGTGCATCAGGCATTTCCAGCGCAGACACTGCATGACCACGACCGCCCTGCCAGCTCTGCGGATTGAGGGGATCGGCAATAGCCTGCGGCAACAATTGCCGCCAGCCTTCACGCAGCACGGTTCGGTCAGGCGCTTCGCCCGGCGTCTGCGCGGCAAAAATATCATTTCGTTCTGTTGGGATAAAACAGTAACTGCCGCGCCAGTTGGCGCTGAGGGAAACACTCCAGCACCAAACATTTGTTCCGTCAATGCGTTGCATCGACTGCGGGGTGGCATTTTGATGGTGGTCGGTGACGCCGGTGATATAGACCCATACGCGATGAATGGCTGACTCTTTTTCCGTTCCCTGCGGGTCGCGCCACCAGAAGGTTACCCGATAATTTCCGTTGTCTTCACGCTCCCACTCCGGGCCTTTTTTTGACTGCCACCACGCCTCGCTTCCCATCTTTAACGTCGTCACCGCCATAACCCCATGTTTATTGTCAAATTTTATGATCTAGCGTGAAATATATTGATAATATTATTGATAACTATTTGCATTTGCAATAGCGTATTGTCGCGCTGTGGGAAGCGCGCACAGTTTTTCACCACTTATAAACCGGCCTGGCGCTGCGTACTTTTTCTGGAATGGAGGGTTTACGCGGATGCGGGCGACATCAGACCAAATGCCGCACCACGGCACATTGGTACTCGTGGCTAAAAGAACAGCAGGACATACAATGAACAACAAGATTCATTCACTGGCCTTATTGGTCAATTTAGGGATTTACGGGGTAGCCCTGCCAGCGATGGCAGAAGATCAAACCGATAGCGCCGCTGTCTCTCATGAAGACACCATCGTGGTTACCGCCGCCCAGCAGAACCTGCAGGCACCGGGCGTTTCAACCATTACCGCTGATGAAATTCGTAAGAATCCTCCCGCTCGCGATGTGTCGGAAATCATCCGTACCATGCCAGGCGTCAACCTGACCGGTAACTCAACCAGCGGTCAACGCGGCAACAACCGCCAGATCGATATTCGCGGCATGGGGCCGGAAAACACCCTGATTCTGATCGACGGCAAACCGGTAACCAGCCGTAACTCTGTGCGTCAGGGCTGGCGCGGCGAGCGTGATACCCGCGGCGATACCGCATGGGTTGCTCCGGAAATGATCGAACGTATTGAAGTGCTGCGCGGTCCTGCCGCGGCACGCTATGGCAACGGTGCGGCTGGCGGCGTGGTGAATATCATCACCAAGAAAGGCGGCGATGAGTGGCATGGCTCCTGGAATACCTATTTCAACGCCCCGGAACACAAAGAAGAAGGCTCGACCAAACGCACCAACTTTAGCCTGAATGGCCCGCTGGGCGGGGATTTCAGCTTCCGCCTGAACGGTAACCTCGACAAAACCCAGGCCGACGCGTGGGACATTAACGATGGTCACCAGTCTGCACGTACGGGCGACTACGCAGATACCATGCCAGCGGGTCGTGAAGGGGTAAAAAACAAAGATATCAACGGCCAACTGCGGTGGGATTTTGCGCCAATGCAATCGCTGGAGTTTGAAGCCGGCTACAGCCGCCAGGGCAATCTATACGCTGGCGACACCCAGAACACCAACAACGATAACAAAACCAACGGACTGGTAAAAAAATACTACGGTAAAGAAACCAACCGTATGTACCGTCAGAACTATGCGCTGACGTGGAACGGCGGCTGGGACAACGGCATTACCACCAGCAACTGGGCGCAATACGAACATACCCGCAACTCCCGTTTGGGTGAAGGTCTGGCAGGAGGTCTTGAAGGGCTATTTAACAGTAATCATTTTACCGACACTGACCTGGCGGATGTCACCCTGCACAGCGAAATTAGCATTCCATTCGACCTGTTGGTTAACCAAAATCTGACGCTCGGTACCGAATGGAACCAGCAGCGCATGAAGGACATGAGTTCCAATACTCAGACCTTTATGGGCGGTAATATTCCTGGGTCCAGCAGCACCAACCGCAGCCCGTACTCAGACGCAGAGATTTTCTCTCTGTTTGCTGAAAACAACATGGAACTGACCGACAGCACCATGCTGACGCCGGGTTTGCGTTTCGATCATCACAGCATTGTGGGCGATAACTGGAGTCCGTCCCTGAACCTGTCCCAAGGTCTGGGCGATGATTTCACCCTGAAGATGGGGATTGCGCGCGCCTATAAAGCGCCAAGCCTGTATCAGCTCAACCCGAACTACATTCTGTACAGTAAAGGTCAGGGTTGCTACGCCACTGGCTCAGCGACCGGTATTGGTTGCTACATGATGGGCAACGATGATCTGAAGGCCGAAACCAGTATCAACAAAGAGATTGGTCTGGAGTTCAAACGTGATGGCTGGCTGGCCGGGGTAACCTGGTTCCGCAACGATTACCGTAACAAGATTGAAGCAGGAACCGTACCGTTAAGCAGAACATCGATTACCCAGAAAAACCCGACCACAGGTAAAACAACAACAACCTACACCGATATCTATCAGTGGGAAAACGTGCCTAAAGCGGTGGTGGAAGGTCTGGAAGGGACGTTGAACGTGCCGGTTAGCGAGACCGTAACCTGGACCAACAACATTACCTACATGCTGCAAAGTAAGAATAAAGAGACCGGCGAACGCCTGTCGATTATTCCTGAATACACGCTGAACTCGACCCTGAGCTGGCAGGCACGCGAAGATCTGTCATTGCAATCCACCTTCACCTGGTACGGCAAACAGCAGCCGAAAAAATACGATTACCAGGGGAAACCGGTGACCGGCAGTTCAGCCCAGGAAGTGAGTCCGTACAGCATTGTCGGCCTGAGTGCGACCTGGGATGTGACGAAAAACGTCAGCCTGACCGGCGGCGTGGATAACGTCTTCGACAAACGTCTGTGGCGTGAAGGTAATGCCCAAACCACCAGCGACAACAAAACTGGCTATTACATGGCGGGCGCTGGCGCGTACACCTATAACGAACCGGGCCGGACGTGGTTCATGAGCGTTAACACACACTTCTGATAACGTTTTTCCCTCTCCTCGCTGCGGGGAGAGGGAAGCCGTAAGAAATCATGCACACAACGCACATCCCGCTCCCTTTCGCAGATCATACGCTGCACATTGTCGAATTTGATCCCGACACTTTCCATGAGCACGACCTGCTCTGGCTCCCCCACCACACTCAGCTCCACTCCAGTGGGCGTAAGCGTAAAGCTGAGCACTTAGCGGGGCGTATTGCTGCAGTCCACGCACTGCGTGAATTTGGCCACAAAACCGTGCCCGGCATCGGTGTGCAACGCCAACCGTTGTGGCCACAGGATCTGTTTGGCAGCATCAGCCATAGCGCAACAACGGCGCTGGCGGTCGTATCAACGCATCCCATTGGGCTGGATATAGAAGCTATTTTTACACCACAAACCGCAGTTGAGCTGGCCGATGGCATTATTGATAACCACGAACATCAGATTTTGCAGCATGCCTGCCTGCCCTTTCCGCTCGCCTTAACCCTGGTATTCAGCGCAAAGGAGAGCCTGTATAAGGCGTTTTCCAATCAGGCATCGGGGCTACCAGGTTTCACCAGCGCAAAAATCACCGCACTCACGACTCAGCAATTAACATTACAAATCATGCCGTCATTTTCGGCAAACCTCGGCAATCAAGAAGTTAACGTTCATTGGTTTCAGCGTGATAAAAATATCGTGACGCTATTTCCATTCTCACCATCAGGATCGTGATCCTTTTCTCTTTTTAAGAAATTAGCTGCGCAAATCGTAGACAGTTCGATTATCTCGACTTATCGTTAACTTGAATAATAAATCATATTTGAATAAATATTCAAAGTGGAGAAAGAGATGAACAAGACCTTGATTAAATCCGTATTACTGGCCTCGATCCTTACCGCATCGGGTTCGCTGTATGCTGCCGACAACGGACTGATTGCGATTATTACCCCTTCTCACGATAACCCGTTTTTTAAAGCCGAAGCCGACGGTGCAGTCGCCAAAGCAAAAGAGCTGGGATACGCCACGCTGGTTGCCTCTCATGATGATGACGTCAATAAACAAAACCAACTGATTGAGACTGCTATTGCTCGTAAAGCGAAAGCGATCATTCTCGATAATGCGGGTGCAGATGCCACCGTAGGGCCGCTGGAAAAAGCCAAAGCAGCGGGTGTAGCTGCTTTTCTTATCGATCGCGAAATCAATAAAACCGGCATCGCGGTGGCGCAAATCGTGTCGAATAACTATCAAGGCGCACAGCTCGGCGCAGAGAAGTTCGCCAGGTTACTGGACGGAAAAGGGAAGTACGTTGAACTGCTGGGACGTCAATCCGACACCAACGCCCATGTACGCTCGCAGGGGTATCACGATGTACTCGATGACTATCCGGACATGAAAATGGTAGCCCAGCAGACGGCAAACTGGAGCCAAACCGAAGCCTTTACCCGAATGGAAGCCATTCTACAAACCAACCCAGATATCGTAGGCGTGATCTCAGGTAACGATACTATGGCGCTGGGTGCAGAAGCCGCACTAAAAGCGGCGGGGAAAAATAATGTCATCGTGGTCGGTTTTGATGGCAGCGACTACACCCGCGATTCAATCATTAATAAAAGCAATATTAAAGCGACAGTACTGCAGCCCGGCTGGCAGCAGGCACAAATGGCTGTTGAGCAGGCGGATTACTATCTGAAAAACGGCAAAGCCCAGAAAGAAGAAAAACAGCTCATGGATTGCGTGCTGATTGACGAAACCAATGCCAGCAAGCTGAACAAGTTCAACCTGAGCCACTAAGCGGAGGCACTATGTCGTTAACACAATGGGGTGCCGCGCTGGTTGGATGCGCCACCCTGTTGCTGACGGCCTGTACGGTAGTTGACCTCGACGAAAACGGCAAACCAATTATCCCGGCCGATCCTCAGGCCAAAGCCAGTTTCGACAACCAGACTCCCGATCAGATCGCGCAACAAACCTGGCAATCCCGCGTCCTGGAAGCGGCACAGCAACATGTTCTGGATGCTTCAGCGCTGACCGCTCGCCTGAAGGCCCCCTCACCCGCTCCCGAAAGCGTGTTTGTACGCCTGACCAGCCAGATTGATAGCGTCGACACCACCAATGGGCGAGAGCACACCATCGTGGTGAGGGTCAATGATATGCCCGTCACGATTCAGATTGGCCCGGTAATGCGTGGCAATGCTATTCGCGATGCCAGTGGTTTCAAGTTTGAAGATTTTACTAACCAGGTTCAGTTTGCCCAACTGTCACGGGCTTATAACCGTGAAGCGGCGAAACAGTTACCCGCCGTAGACACTAGCTGGCAAGGGAAAACTGCCACGGTGCTGTTCGCCGTGACGTTGAATGCTGGAAAAGCGGAAAACGCAGCAGCACTGACGCTGGAACAGGAGGCTCACTAATGCGCAATACCTCAGCTGATGACATCATCCTGCGCACGCATGCCATTTCAATGCTGTTTCCCGGCACAATTGCGCTGGACAGCGTCGATTATCAGGTCTGGCGTGGCAAGGTGAATGTGATTATTGGTGAGAATGGTGCGGGGAAATCGACGTTGATGAAGATCCTCGCTGGCGTTCAGCAACCCAGTAGCGGTGAGATGTCGCTCAATGGAAATCCCGTGCGCTTTGCCAGCACCCGGGATGCTGCGGCACATGGAATTGGTATGGTGCATCAGGAGCTAAACCTGTTTGAGAACCTCTCCGTCGCGGAAAACATTTTCCTCGGTCGGGAGATTCAAAAAGGCATGGCCCCCATTAATGAGGCCGAGCAAGAGAAACGCACCGCGGAATTATTAACCCGGCTCGATCAGCCGATATCACCGCGCGACCTGGTTGGCAATCTCAAAGTAGGGCAGCAACAGCTGGTCGAAATCGCCAAAGCACTGGCTGAAGATGCAGATATCCTGATTCTTGATGAACCCACCTCAGCGCTCAGTAAAACTGAAGTCGAGATTCTGTTTCGCGTGATCCGTGAACTTACTCGCCAGGGCGTGTCGATAATCTATATCTCCCATCGTCTCGAAGAATTGATGGCAATTGGCGATGTGATCACTATTTTACGCGATGGTAAATTTCAAGCCGAAGCCAAGGTTAGCGACATCGATGTCCCGTGGATTGTGCGCGAGATGTTGGGCAGTGATCCGGTAAGCAACTTTCTCGAACCCGGCCGCACGTTTGGAGCTCCGGTTCTGGAAGCTGAACATATCACCTGCGTGAATACCGCTGGCAGCGCAGTCGTCAATGACGTCACCTTTAACGTTCACGCCGGTGAAATTGTCGGTATCTATGGACTTATGGGGGCTGGGCGAACCGAATTGTTCGAGTGCTTGTTAGGTACTGAGCGCAACTACCTCGGAAAACTGTGGCTCGACAGCAAACCGGTCCCGCAGCGCTTAACCACCGCCGATCGCATCCGTATGGGAATGAGTCTGGTGCCGGAGGATCGCAAGCGCACGGGGATTTTCCCCATTTCATCCGTCGCCACCAATCTGACTATTGCCAGCCTTTGGCGGCGTCTGCAACGTGGCTTTGCCATTGCCCGCAAAGATGAAGAGGCCGTGGTCGCCAGCACAATTGGCAATCTGTCGATAAAAGTCTCCTCGCCAGAGGTTGAAATTCAGGCGCTGAGCGGAGGGAACCAGCAAAAAGTGGTGATTGGTCGCTCTCTGCTCACCAATCCCAAAATTCTATTTCTTGACGAACCCACACGCGGCATCGATGTCGGGGCGAAAGCCGATGTGTTCCGCATGATGGTCCAGCTTTCCCAGCAAGGTATTGCTGTGGTCTTTTCCACCTCAGATTTAAAAGAAATTATGGCGGTTTCTGACCGCATTCTGGTGATGTCCGGCGGCAAGCTAACTGCCGATATCGCCCGCGATCGTGCCGAAGAATCGGCGCTGGTAACCGCAAGTGCTCAGGGGTTCTGATATGAAAACACTACAATCTGCCGCCATCGCGCCTCGCTCCACAGTCGCCTTCTCTCGGGAAAATATCCTGCTACTAATCCTAAAACTGCGCACTTTTATTGCACTGTTTTTAATCGTCGGGTTCTTTGCCTTCACCGTACCGGGATTTCTCTCTGGCGGCAGCATGGTCATTATGATCAAGCATATCGCCATTAACGCCTTTCTGGCGCTGGGGATCACGTTTGTCATTATTACCGCCGGGATTGATCTCTCAATTGGCGCTACGCTTGGGCTGTGCGGCATGGTCGCGGGATGGCTAATCACTAAAGGCATTGTATTGCCAATGTTCGGCATCGCAATTTTCCCCAGCGTCTGGGTGATTGTGCCTGTCGTCTTGTTGATTGGTGGGCTGATTGGCGCGGCGAATGGTTGGATCATCACCCACTATAACGTCGCACCGTTTATTTGTACGCTCGGAACCATGTACGTTTTGCGCGGGGCGGCGATGCTGACCTCCGATGGGCAAACCTTTCCTGGGCTTTCCGGCAATCCGCAGCTCGGCAATACCGGTTTTGATGAGATTGGTGCCGGTACACTGTTTGGGATTCCGTGGGCCATCTGGATGATGATTGTGCTGGCACTGGTCATTGCTTACGTCGCTCGTCGTCTACCCTTTGGTCGCCACGTTTACGCCATCGGGGATAACGAGCGCGCTGCTGAGCTGTCAGGGGTAAAAGTAAAACAGGTGAAAATCTGGGTGTATACCCTATCCGGACTGTGTGCCGCGATTGCTGGAATTGTGGTCTCGGCACAGCTTTCCGCCAGCCATCCGGCCAACGGTACGGCATTTGAGATGAACGCCATTGCCGCAGTGGTTCTCGGCGGTACGTCACTGGCCGGTGGACGGGGCACGATTTTAGGCACGCTGATTGGCGCTTTCGTTATCGGTTTTCTGGCCGATGGTCTGGTGATGATGGGCGTCAGCGAGTTCTGGCAAATGGTGATTAAAGGTATCGTGATTATCGTCGCGGTCATCATCGACCAGATGCAAAACCGGATGCAGCAAAAAGCCGCGGTGGTAGCACAAAAGGCGGCGATGGAAAGTCAGTAATCCCCTCTGAAAAGTCTGATATGTACAACCAGACAGCTCCAGGGGCCTCCTGGGGCTGTCAATTGTTTAACTCACCGTGACATCACCCTTTCACCAGACTGCGGGCTGTCGGGTAGTCGGTGATCAATACGTCAATATAATTCCCCTGCAATGCCCCGCGTATCGCATTCTGTTTTTCCACACCACCAGCCAAAGCAATCACGTGGTTACACTCCCGGATCTGCGAAAGCTCCATTCCGATGACCGGGTCTTCCTCATGGCTGAGTACCGGGTTACCTGCTGCATCGTAATAATGCAGACAGATATCGCCTACTGCGCCGCGCTCGGCGAGCAGTCGCAACATTTCTTCGTTGTAGTAGTTGCCTGAGTTTTTCAGCAATTGAGAAGGCTCCAGTTCGCCAATACCGACAATTGCCACATCCACTTCAGCGAACTTTTCAACCACCGCGGCAACGTCAGGGCTGTTAACCAACCGTGTACGCTCTTCAACCGAATGCTCAATACTTTGTGAAGGCAGCAGCCAGGCCGGACAGCCGAGGTGCGCTGCCAACTGTTGCGTAAGAATCGTGGCCTGCACGTTACCATTCGGCCCTACGCCGCCCAGCAGTTGGATCACCCCCGCCGCACGGATATTTTGCGGGTGCATCTCATCGACCATACAGCGAATGGTGCTACTCCAGGAGGAAATTCCAACCAGGTCCTCGGCTCGCAAGCGGGTTTCAACGTAATGCGCCGCCGCGCTGCCAATTGCATGCTTAATTTGCGTATTGCTGGGGTTGTCACCGACATCCACGACAATCGCCTGACGAATACCAAACTGCTCTTCAATGGCTTTTTCCAGCGCCACAAAGATATTGGTCGGCTGTACGACGGTGATTTTCACCAGCCCTTCTTTCTGACAACGCGTTAAAGCACGGGAGACAAAGGACTGCGACAAATGCAGCAGCGTGGCGATTTCAGACTGTTTTTTATTTTCGGCGTAGTAAAGCGTGGCAATCTTAACCAGCAACCGCTGTTCATCCTGCTTTGACATGGCATTCCCCCTGATAAACTGCCTGTTATTTTTATTCATACCTGAATAGATAACAAGTCATCAGTACCTTTCCAGTTATCACGTTAGTGTGATCCTTTTCTCTTTTCTCCAAAATTTGGTGGCACAAGCCGTAGACAAACCGCCAGACAAGGCATATCTTTAATAGTGAATAATAAATCAGTAGTGAATATTTATTCTAACCAATAACGACTGACTGTTTTATCTGCAGATTACGTAGTGGGTAGAGAGACAGTTGCACTACTGCACTCACATGGAATATTTATTCATTCAAGATTAAACATTCAAGAGGTGTCTTATGAATCCGTTTTCGCTCTCAATACCAGAGCTAGAAAAGAAAGCACGTGCCGTGCGTCGCCGCATTATCGTGTTGAATGCTGAAAGCCCGGCTGGCGGGCACACTGGCGCAGACCTGTCGCAGGTTGAACTGCTGACAGCACTCTATTTTCGCATCCTGAATTGCTCCCCGGAGATTAAAGAGAGCGACGAGCGCGATATCTACATCCAGTCAAAAGGTCACGCTGTGGGCGGTTACTACTGTGTCTTGGCAGAAGCCGGTTTTATTCCTGTGGACTGGCTGGCGACCTATCAACACGCTGATTCGCATCTGCCGGGGCATCCGGTAAAACATAAAACGCCAGGAATTGAATTGAATACCGGAGCTCTTGGTCACGGTCTGCCGGTTGCAGTAGGGATTGCGCTGGCGGCTAAACGCAGCAACAGCAAACGCCGGGTGTTTGTCGTCACCGGTGATGGTGAACTGGCCGAAGGCAGCAACTGGGAAGCGGCACTGGTCGCTGCCCACTATAAACTGGATAACCTGATTATCATCAACGACAAAAATAACCTCCAGCTTGCCGGCTCAACCAAAGAGATCATGAACACCGATCCGCTGGATGAAAAATGGCGAGCCTTCGGTATGCAAGTCACAGAGTGTCGCGGGAACGATATGAGCGATGTGGTGCGCACGCTGGAAGGATTAACCCCTGAAGGCAAGCCATATGTCGTCATTGCACACACCACCAAAGGAGCCGGGATCTCTTTTATCCAGGGCCGCCCGGAATGGCACCACCGCGTGCCAAAAGGAGAAGAAGTTGAACTGGCGCTGGAGGAACTGAAAGATGCGTAATAGCGAACACCTCGCCACCGTCATGGTGAACACGTTAATTGCCGCGGTCAAACGTGGAATGGATGTTGTGCCAGTGGTGGCTGACTCAACATCAACAGCCAAAATCGCCCCATTTATGAAGGAATTTCCCGGTCGTCTGGTCAACGTGGGTATTGCCGAACAGACGTTGGTCGGTGCTGCTGCCGGACTGGCGCTGGGCGGTAAAATCGCCGTCACCTGTAACGCTGCGCCCTTCTTGATTTCTCGGGCCAATGAGCAAATTAAAGTCGATATTTGCTACAACAATACCAACGTGAAGTTGATTGGCCTGAACGCAGGGGCCAGCTACGGACCGCTCGCCAGTACGCACCACAGCATTGATGATATTTCCGTGCTACGCGGTTTTGGCAATATTGAGATTTACGCCCCGTCCTGTCCGGTGGAATGCCGACAGATTCTCGACTACGCCTTAAGCCACATAGGTCCGGTTTATATTCGCCTGGATGGCAAAGCCTTACCCGAATTACACGACGAAAACTACCAGTTCGCGCCGGGTAATATCGATATTTTGCGCAAAGGAAAAGATGTCGCACTGGTGGCAATGGGCTCAACTGTGCATGAAATTGTCGAGGCTGCCACAGTGCTGAAACAGGCGGGTATTGACGCCAGCGTAATCAGTGTACCGTCAATTCGTCCCTGCAATACCCAACAGTTACTGGCGGCTTTAACCCACTGCAAGGCAGTGGTTAGCGTGGAAGAACATAACATTAATGGCGGCGTGGGAAGTCTGGTGGCTGAAGTGCTGGCAGAAGCTGGCTGTGCCATTCCACTGCGTAGATTGGGGATTGCCGATGGCCAATATGCAATCGCAGCCGATCGTGCAGCAACGCGCGCGCACCATGAAATTGACGCGGCGGGTGTCGTGAAAAACGCCACCGCACTGTTGCTGGTAACACGATAAAACAATAACAACAACAGAACACTTACTGGAGAAAGCGATGTCACGAATTCCTCATCAGTTGACCATGGCGGTGATTATTGGCAATCGGGGATTTTTCCCGAGCTATCTGGTTGCTGAAGCCCGCGAACAAGCCAGCGTGCTCTTTGAGCGGCTGGGCATTAACACCATTATGCTCAACGAAACGCAGACAGAACTCGGCGGTGTTGAAACCCGTCAGGATGCGAAAGTTTGTGCTGAACTTTTCCGCGCTCACCGCGACAAGATTCACGGTGTGGTGGTACTACTGCCGAACTTTGGCGATGAAAAAGCGATAGCGGAAACGCTGCGACTTTCCGGTTTAGATGTCCCGGTTCTGATCCAGGCGCAGGAAGACAACCTGGATAAAATGGGGCTTGCCACTCGCCGTGACAGCTTCTGCGGCAAGATCTCCCTGTGCAATAACATGCGCCAGTACGGTATTCCGTTTACGCTAACCACCCAGCATGTCTGCGACCTGTCAGGCGAGGTGTTTGCACAAGACCTGAAACGTTTCGAACAAATCTGTCGCGTGGTCGCCAGCATGCGCGGAGTTCGCGTCGGCGCTATCGGCGCACGTCCAGCTGGGTTTAACACCGTCCGCTACAGCGAAAAATTGCTCGAAAGACTGGGTATTGCCGTCGAAACACTGGATCTGTCTGAAGTCTTTACCCGCATCAAACGACTGCGCGACGACGATATCCGGGTGGATGAAAAACGCCGCCTGTTGATGGATAACGCCGACGCCAGCGCCATTCCAGCAGACAAACTGGTCACCATGGCAAAACTGTTTGTCGTTATCAGCGAATGGGTCATCGCTAATGATATTGATACAACTGCCATCCAGTGCTGGACCTCGCTGCAGGAAAATTTAGGCATCAACGTGTGCTCAATCATGAGCGTGATGTCCGGGCAGTTAATGCCCAGTGCCTGCGAAGTGGATGTGATGGGCGCGTTGTCAATGTATGCCCTCGCCAGCAGCAACTTAAGTCCAGCATCCATTGCCGACTGGAATAATAATTTCGGCGACGATCGTGATAAATGCGTTCTTTTTCACTGCGGTAATTTCGCATCAGCCAGTCTGGACAGCCCGAAGATGGGGACGGACGATATCATCGGTACCACCGTCGGTAAAGAGAACACCTGCGGTGCAGTTCATGGTCGTATGAAAAGCGGTGCCTTGACCTACTTCCGCCTGAGTACCGACGATTTAACCGGCGAAATCAAAGCCTACGTCGGCGAAGGGCTATCGGTTGACGATCCGCTGGACACTGTCGGCTGCCGAGCGGTAATCCAGGTGCCTCATCTGGAGAACCTACTGGCCTGGATTTGTCGTAATGGCTTTGAGCATCACGTGGCAATGAACCATTCCGCCAGCGCAGAGGTGCTGCATGAAGCTTTCACCCGCTATCTCGGGGTGGATACCTTTTTCCATCGCTAATACTCAGGGAAACCGAAGGGCTGGAGAAAACAATGTCAGCACAAAAAGACATTATTATTGCGCTTGATGAAGGCACCACCAATGCCAAAGCCGTAGCGCTGGATGGTCAGGGAAACGTGGTCGCGAAGTTCTCACGCGCGCTGGCGATCCACACGCCCCGTGAAGGCTGGGTTGAACAGTCAGGTGATGCACTTCTGGACGCATCGCTGGATGTTGTGGCACAAGCCATTGCCTGCGTCGGCGCACAACGCGTCGCAGCGCTGGCGATCAGCAATCAACGTGAAACGGCGATAGGCTGGTATCGTGCCAGCGGTCGCCCTCTCGGCCCTGCTATCACCTGGCAATGTTCGCGTACGGCCGATTTTTGCCGTGCATTACGTGAACAGGGGCACGAGGCGTACATAAAATCCATCACCGGATTACCCGTTGCCCCACTCTTTTCCGCCTCTAAAATGCGCTGGCTGCTGGAGTCAGTTCCCAACGGTATGACGCTCGCACAGCAAGGGGAAATATGTCTCGGGACCATCGATAGCTGGTTACTGTGGAACTTAACGCACGGCGAGGAATTTCGTTGCGACATCTCCAACGCTTCACGCACGCAGTTGCTCAATCTCAACAGCGGACAATGGGATAACGAGATGTTGGCTCTATTCGGTATTCCGCAGCAGGCGTTACCCGAAGTTTGCCCTTCCAGCCACCATTTTGGCGTAACAAAAGGTCTGGAGAGGATACCTGATGGAATCCCTATTCTGGCGATGATTGGCGACTCTCATGCTGCGCTTTTTGCCCATGGGCTGGGTATGGAAGGCTGCGTCAAAGCGACCTATGGCACCGGATCTTCCGTTATGGCTCCCGTATTCTCGGCGCAGTCCGAGGTGAGCGCGCTGGCAACGACCATAGCCTGGCATGACGCTGACACCCTGGTCTACGGACTGGAAGGTAATATTCCGCATACGGGAGATGCCGTCGCATGGATGGCCGATAGCACAGGTCTTAGCGAATTACCGGAAGAGCAACTGCTTCATGAGCTCAATACGCTGCCCGCCACGGTTGACTCCACACTGGGCGTCTATTTTGTTCCGGCCCTTACCGGGCTGGGCGCGCCCTGGTGGGATGAAGATGCCCGGGGGTTGATTCACGGTCTCAGCCGCGGAGTGAAACGCGCACATCTGGTACGTGCTGCCCTGGAGTCGATTACCTATCAGATTGCCGATGTTGTTTTAGCGATGCGCCAGCACAACGGTTTTCGACTCAGCGCGTTAATGGTTGATGGCGGGCCAACAAAAAATGACTGGCTAATGCAGTATCAAGCCGATTTATTGGGCTGTCCGGTGATGCGCAGCGATATCCCTGAACTTTCCGCTATCGGTGCCGGATTGCTGGCACGCAAGAAGCTGCAGGGTGCATCTACCAGCCAGTTGCGAGATTATCTGCCCGATCACGTATCGTTCCAGCCAAACATGGCGCGCCATGGGAGATTGCAAAAACGCTGGCATGAATGGCAAGGAGCCGTCGAACGCACCCGTTGGCAAACCCGTTAATAAATCAACGCTAATGATAAATGCGCCCGCAGCCATAACTGACTGTGGGCGCACTGTTAATTCTTCAAAAGCGAGCTACTGTTGCTGACACGCCGCCAGCGATCGGCGTTGCGGTAATGACTCCAACTTATTGATAGTGTTTTATGTTCAGATAATGCCCGATGACTTTGTCATGCAGCTCCACCGATTTTGAGAACGACAGCGACTTCCGTCCCAGCCGTGCCAGGTGCTGCCTCAGATTCAGGTTATGCCGCTCAATTCGCTGCGTATATCGCTTGCTGATTACGTGCAGCTTTCCCTTCAGGCGGGATTCATACAGCGGCCAGCCATCCGTCATCCATATCACCACGTCAAAGGGTGACAGCAGGCTCATAAGACGCCCCAGCGTCGCCATAGTGCGTTCACCGAATACGTGCGCAACAACCGTCTTCCGGAGCCTGTCATACGCGTAAAACAGCCAGCGCTGGCGCGATTTAGCCCCGACGTATCCCCACTGTTCGTCCATTTCCGCGCAGACGATGACGTCACTGCCCGGCTGTATGCGCGAGGTTACCGACTGCGGCCTGAGTTTTTTAAATGGCGGAAAATCGTGTTGAGGCCAACGCCCATAATGCGGGCGGTTGCCCGGCATCCAACGCCATTCATGGCCATATCAATGATTTTCTGGTGCGTACCGGGTTGAGAAGCGGTGTAAGTGAACTGCAGTTGCCATGTTTTACGGCAGTGAGAGCAGAGATAGCGCTGATGTCCGGCAGTGCTTTTGCCGTTACGCACCACCCCGTCAGTAGCTGAACAGGAGGGACAGCTGATAGAAACAGAAGCCACTGGAGCACCTCAAAAACACCATCATACACTAAATCAGTAAGTTGGCAGCATCACCGCGACGGTATTCGGCCAACATGTGCATATCGGCTGCGCAAACGGCGATGATGCTATTTACCTCCTGCACGGCCTGTCGCGATTTGTTCCCCATTTTATTGCGCTCTCTGCCGCCTCACCTTATATGCAAACGTCCGACACGCGGTTTGCCTGTGCGCGGCTGAATATTTTCTCCGGATTTCCCGATAATGGCCCGATGCCGTGGGTGAATAACTGGCAGGAATTTGAGGGGTTATTTCGTCGACTGGCTTACACCAGCATGATTGATAGCATTAAAGATTTACACTGGGATATCCGCCCCAGCCCGCACTTTGGTACGGTAGAGGTTCGCGTCATGGACACTCCGCTAACCCTTGAACACGCAGTCAATATGGCGGGACTTATTCAGGCTACCGCCCACTGGTTGCTCACTAAACGGCCATTCAAGCACCAGGAGCGTGATTACCTGCTGTATAAATTTAACCGTTTTCAGGCCTGCCGCTTTGGCATGGCGGGAATCATCACCGACGTCAATACCGGCGATGGGCACCGCCTGTCAGATGACACGCTACGGCTACTGGAGAATGTCGCCGCTTCTGCGGACAAAGTAGGCGCGACCAGCGCGATCGAATCCTTACGCCTGCAGGTTCAAAATGGTCATGATGAAGCGCAGAGCATGCGTGATTTCGTCGCCGACGGCGGATCTCTGAGTGGTCTGGTGAAAAAACATTGTGAGATTTGGGCCGGGCTGTAAGCGTGGCGTTTGCGTTGCCCACAGAGATCCCGGACAATGGCTTTTTAACTCAAGTTTAACAATGCCATGAAACACCCGCTTGAATCACTGATGACCGCCGCAGGGATCCTGCTGCTGGCTTTTTTGTCTTGTCTGCTGCTGCCCGCCCCCTCACTGGGCATTGTGCTGGCGCAAAAACTCGTCGCCACCTTTCATCTGATGGATCTCAACCAATTTTATACTTTGCTGTTTTGTCTGTGGTTTTTACTGCTGGGGGTGATTGAATATTTTGTACTGCGTTTTATCTGGCGGCGCTGGTTCTCGCTGGCGGATTAGACCCGCGAGAACCCTTTGCCGTTAATGCGTTCGGCTATGATTTTCTTTGCGATACGCGCCCGGCGGCTGGCTGAACGTACGGGTGAAAATTCGCGTAAAGGTCTGCTGCGAATCGAATCCGTATTTCAAACAGATGTCATACACTTTCTGGTCGGTATCGCGTAGATCGCGCGCCGCCAATAGCAGCTTACGCTCGCGGATGTAGCGCCCGAGGCTTTCGCCTTTGTACTGCATAAAAAGACGCTGCAGGTGCCATTTGGAATATCCCGCATGGCGTGCAATATCATCAATGCGCAATGGCTGATTCAAATTATCATCAATCCATTCAACAATCGTATCAATGACCTGAGCAGAAATCGTCATCATGCTCTCCCCTGTATTCATTGAGTCGCCTGTTGCCACCAGGCCGTAAACGGTTGGTCCGGTTCGGACAGTATAACCGGTTCACCCAGCATTGGCGTCAGTAGTCGGTAATCCTGACGACGGCTGGCAAGCGCCAGTCGTTTGTAAGGATCATCCCAGGTATGTTTCGCCAGAACGAAACGGCCGGCATGCCCTGGCAACACGGCTTTCGCATGCAGATCGGCCGCGGCCTGCGCCGTCTCTTCTGGCATCATGTGAATAAACTTCCAGTCCTGGTCATATTGACCGTTCTCCATAATCGCCAAATCAACCGAGCCAAACTGCTCACCGATGGCTTTAAAATGCGGTCCATAGCCGGAATCCCCGCTGTAATAAACGTTCTGCTCCGGCGTTTCGAACATGAAGCTCGCCCATAGCGTCTGGTTGCGCTTGATACCGCGCCCCGAAAAATGACGAGCAGGCAGCACATGAACGATCAGCGAATCCGTCACTCTGACGGACTGATTCCAGTCCCGCTCTTCGATTATCTCGCTGCGCATCCCCCAGTAACGCAGATGCGACCCTACGCCGAGCGGCGTAATCACTCGCTTAATTTTCGGCATTAACGCCTTGATAGTGGCGAGATCCAGATGGTCATAGTGATCGTGCGAGATAATGAGCAGATCGATCTCCGGCATCGTCTGTGCAGTCCACGGATAATCCCCGGCAAAGGCTTTGTTCAGGAATGAAAACGGTGCGGCATAATTGCTAAATACCGGATCAATCAGGATACGTTGACCCGCCAGCTGCAAATACCATGAGGAGTGGCCCAGCCAGACCAGAGTATCCTGCTGTGGCGAAAGTCCGGCGAGATCGGTTGCCACCAGCGGTAACGGCTGCGCCGGGCGCGCATTATCACGCTTAGCGACCAGAAACTCCCACCAGGCCGCCAGCATACCTTTGTTGCCGGTATAGCCCGGTGTCGGCACCTGGTTATGAAACTGTCCATCACGATAGTGAGGTGACTGTTCAACCAAACTCAGTTGTGCCCCTTGCGGGGCCTGACCAAACCCGGCATTGAGTACAAACGGTAAACTTGCAGCTGCGGCAATAAGCATAATAACAACCACACAAACTGTGAGACGCTTCATATCCTGACCTTAAACGCGCCCCTTTCCGCTGGTTTGCGCGACTGACTCTTGATTATGAGTGAGTAAGCACTCATTATAGAAATCGAAAGTTCGCCGTCAAGATGATTTTCAATCTTTGACATTCGCCGTTGCGGTGCTGCAAAGGCCGTGATTCAATCATGTTTTTTACAGACTTAAGGGTAAAGTGTAGTGGCTCGTCCGAAGAGTGAAGACAAAAAACTGGCATTACTGGAAGCTGCAACCACAGCATTTGCACAATCAGGCATTGCGGCATCTACCGCCGTGATAGCCCGCAATGCAGGGGTTGCGGAGGGGACGTTGTTTCGCTATTTCGCGACCAAAGATGATTTGATCAACGAGCTTTACCTCTTTTTGAAGCAAGACCTTTGTCAGTCGATGATGGCAAATCTGGATCGATCGGTGACCGATGCCAAAACCATGACTCACTACATCTGGAACAGCTACATTAGCTGGGGCCTGAACCATACCTGCGGGCATCGCACGATTCGCCAGTTGGCCGTCAGCGAGAAAATCAGCAAAGAAACGGAACAGCAGGCTGACGATATGTTCCCGGAACTGCGCGATCTTTGTCATCGCTCCGTACGACCTGAGTTTATGTCTGACGAGTATCGCGCCTTTGGCGACGCGCTGTTTCTTTCTCTGGCAGAGACCACCATGGAGTTCGCCGCCCGCGACGCGGCTCGCGCAAAAGAATATATTTCGATGGGATTTGAGGCGATGTGGCGCGCACTCACCCGTGAGGAAAAATAATGGACGGCCAGACCTTACATGCCTGTGCAAAGCGCCTTGCGCTTGAACTGCCTTTTACCGAGCACTGCTGGCCATTCGGCCCGGAATACGATGTCTTCAAAGTCGGCGGCAAAATTTTTATGCTGGTCTCAGAGCTTCGCGGACGCCCGCTGGTTAACCTGAAAGCCGATCCGCAAAAGTCACTGTTAAACCAGCAGATCTACCCCAGCATTGAACCCGGCTATCACATGAATAAAAAGCACTGGATATCGGTCTACCCAGGCGACGACATTACCGAGTCATTACTGACGGAGTTGGTAAATGATTCATGGCATCGCGTCGTAGACGGCCTGGCGAAGCGGGATCAAAAACGCCTGCGTCCAGGTTGATTTATCGTTAACTCCGATAAGTGTTTTTGCATTTTCCTGTCTTATCTTTTTCTTGCTAACCCTGTACCCTGCTGAAACAAAACGCACCCGCAGGGTATGAAAAATCACCAGGAGTAGTTATGGATATTGTTTCTGTCGCCTTAAAACGTTACTCCACTAAGGCATTCGATCCGAATAAAAAACTGACCGCTGAGCAAGCCGAAAAATTAAAAACGCTGCTGCAGTTTAGTCCGTCCAGCACCAACTCTCAGCCGTGGCACTTTATCGTTGCCAGCACTGACGAAGGTAAAGCGCGCGTAGCGAAATCCGCAGCCGGCGGCTTTGTATTCAACGAACGTAAAATGTTGGATGCTTCCCACGTCGTGGTGTTCTGCGCCAAAACGGCGATGGACGATGCCTGGCTGGAGCGCGTGGTGGATCAAGAAGAGCGCGATGGCCGTTTCGCCACCCCTGAAGCCAAAGCCGCAAACCACAAAGGCCGTACCTTCTTTGCCGACATGCATCGCAAAGAGCTGAAAGATGACAACCACTGGATGGCAAAACAGGTGTATCTGAACGTCGGTAACTTCCTGCTGGGCGTGGCGGCGATGGGTCTTGATGCGGTGCCGATCGAAGGCTTCGATGCGGCGGTGATGGATGCAGAATTTGGCCTGAAAGAAAAAGGATTCACCAGCGTAGTTGTGGTCCCGGTGGGTCATCACAGCGTAGAAGATTTCAACGCCGCGCTGCCAAAATCTCGTCTGCCGCTGGAAACAACACTGACGGAAGTTTAATCCCCGCATTTGCATAAGCTCTACACAGCGGTCATCATAGACCGCTGTTTATTAAGGAGACGTTATGCAGGAATTGATATCTCAGGTAGAAGAACTCGGCATTGAAATAAATCACACCACCTCACTGGTGATGATTTTTGGCATTATTTTTATCACCGCCATTATTGTTCACGTTATTTTGCACTGGGTGGTATTACGCGCATTTGAAAAGCGCGCCAACGCCAGCTCCCGCCTGTGGCTACAAATCATCACGCAGAACAAGTTATTTCACCGGCTGGCATTCACCCTGCAGGGTATCATTGTCAATATACAGGCCGCACTCTGGTTACAGAAAGGCAGTGAAGCAGCAGAAATATTAGTAACCTGCGCACAGCTGTGGATCATGATGTACGCCCTGTTGTCCTTGTTTTCCCTGCTGGACGTCATTCTCAATCTGTCGCAAAAATTCCCTGCCGCATCGCAATTGCCGCTAAAAGGCATATTTCAGGGCATCAAGCTCATCAGCGCTATTGTCGTCGGAATATTGATGATTTCCCTGCTGATTGGTCAGTCACCGGCAATATTGATAAGTGGTCTGGGTGCCATGGCCGCCGTGTTAATGCTGGTGTTTAAAGATCCGATCCTCGGGCTGGTGGCCGGAATACAGCTTTCAGCCAACGATATGTTGAAGTTGGGTGACTGGCTGGAAATGCCAAAATACGGCGCAGATGGCGCGGTGATTGATATTGGCTTAACCACCGTAAAAGTGCGCAACTGGGATAACACCATCACCACTATCCCAACCTGGTCACTGGTATCGGACTCTTTTAAAAACTGGAGTGGGATGTCGGCTTCCGGTGGGCGACGCATTAAACGCAGCATCAGCATTGATGCTACCAGCATTCATTTTCTTGATGAGGATGAGCGTCAGCGGCTGCATAAAGCGCACCTGCTGAAACCGTATTTGACCACGCGCCATCAGGAAATTGACGAGTGGAATCAGCAGTTAGATGCGCCTGAATCGGTATTAAACCACCGTCGGATGACGAATATTGGCACCTTCCGCGCCTATCTGAACGAATATTTGCGTCATCATCCGCGGATTCGCAAAGATATGACGTTAATGGTGCGCCAGCTTGCGCCAGACGATCACGGCTTACCGATCGAAATTTATGCCTTTACCAATACGGTGGTCTGGCTGGAATATGAAAGTATTCAGGCTGATATTTTCGACCATATATTCGCCGTGATCGAAGAATTTGGCTTGCGCATTCATCAGTCGCCCACCGGAAATGATATTCGCGCGCTGTCAGGCGCGTTTCAACGCTAACGCTCAGGTACTGGCGCGTGAAATATAGCGCCAGTCCATCATCACCCTTTCCGTCTGCGCGTCAGGATTTTCTATTTTATTCAGCAGCAATCCTACCGCTTTGCGGCCTATATCCCGCGAGGGCTGCTCAATGGTCGAAAGCTGTGGGGAAACCATTTCTGCCAGTTCCGTACCGTCGAATCCCACGACGGCGATATCCTGCGGGATCTGTAATCCGGCATTGAGAATAGCACGCATCGCGCCAGCGGCCAGCGTGTCCGATACGGCAAACACCGCGTCGGGTTTCACCTCTGCGGCAAGCAATGTTTTCATCGCCGCAATTCCTGCGCTGGAGCTTAATTCGCTGGCGTATTCTACGGCCTGATACTCAAGCGACAGCGCATGCAGCGCCGCTTTATAGCCACGTTCGCGCAACCGGGCGTATTTATAACTCAGATCATGATTGATTAGCGCAATGCGTCGATAGCCCTTTTCCACCAGGTGAGATATTACCGACTGCGCAGCGTCAACATCGTTAATCCCTACGCAGGAAACCGCGCCTTTATCAGCATATTCCGCGCACTGAACCCAGGGAGCGTCGCCAATCAGCGTGGTCAGTTCCGGTAATTTTGAGAATGCATCCATGGTGATAATGCCATCAACGATTTTCCCAGACAGCAGCTTTAGCGCCGATTTTGAGCGAGCGGTATCCGAGCCGGAATTACACAGCAAAATGCGATAGCCATTCTTTTCAGCCTCTTCTTCAATGCCTTTAACAACCTCTGCACAAAAAGGGTTGGCAATGTTGGAAACCATCACCAGAATCATCGAACTGCGTGCCGTACGCAGCTGACGAGCCAGCAGGTTGGGCTGATAATTGCTTTCTTTAATAGCCTGTAGCACGCGCTCGCGATTTTTGGCTTTGACGGTATCACTGTGATTCAGCACACGCGATACCGTCGCCACCGACACACCGGCAAGCTGGGCGATTTTTTGAATAGACATAACGACGACAAGTCCTGCGGTTTAGGCTTTACGTTGAGGCTACCATAAAATCACTGCCCGGCGAACCGGGTGCGTGTTTAGCGCTGCACTGATACCCAGCGCTGCTGCTGATGGCTTTTTATAATCGCATCAATGATATACATCACATCCGCACCATCAGAAAATGACGCAAATCGACGCTCCGCCGTCGCGGGCATTTTGCCTGCCTGCACCGCCTGATAGAACTGCTGCATCATATTCTTGAACGCATCCGGCCAGCCCTCAATATGCCCACCCGGAAAGTGCGCGCTGGCAGCGACATCCGCATTCATCAATCCTGGGTCATCGGTCAGGATCTGGTTCGCCTGCTGACGGTGCCCGATCCAAAGCTGTTGCGGCGTTTCCTGATCCCAGTGCAGTGAACTCTGGCTACCGTTAATTTCAAAGCTCAGGTGATTCTTGCGCCCGGCACTCACCTGTGAAACGCTAAAGCAGCCTTTGCTACCATCGTCAAAACGTACCAGCACCGATCCACAATCTTCCGTCGTCACCGCTTTATCCTCAAATTGCAGGTCAGCCGTTTGCTGGCCAAACGTAGCGTTACTGGCGATGCTGGCTTTTCGTACCGGCCAGACGATAGCCAGATCGGCCATCACCTCGACAATACGTTTTCCAGTGACGAATTGCACCGTGTCACACCAGTGGGAACCGATATCCGCTACCGCCCGTGAGTTGCCGCCCTGTTTGGCATCGACCCGCCAGTTGTAGTCAGTTTCCAGCAGCATCCAGTCCTGCAAATAGCTCCCCTGGACGGCAAACAGACGCCCCACGCTACCGCGCCTGACCATGCTGGCAGCCTGTTGTACCATCGCAAACTGACGATAGACAAAGCTCACGCCATGCACCACTCCTACCTGCTCCGCCAGCGTTTCCAGTTCACGAGCCTCATCAGGCGTCATACACAGCGGCTTTTCTGAAAACACGTGCAGACCCGCGCGTAAAATCTGCCGATTGATGTCGGCATGCAGATGATTCGGCGTACAGTTATGCACCACCTGCAGCCCGGGATGCGCCAGCAGCGCCTCAACGCTGCCGTACGCGTGAGGAATATGAAGAGCATCTGCACGTTCCTGGGCAACCGCCAGCGAGCTATCGCAGAGCGCCACCACGTTCACACCGCCGAGTCGACGCAACGCCTCGATATGTGCAGGCCCAATAAAACCGCTGCCAATAATGCCAACCTGTATCATTTGCGTACCTCATCGCCAGCGGCGAAATCATCAAATGCGCGTGAAGAAACCGGAATAATGTGGCGGCGTATAAAATCGCTCCCCTCACGCGCCCCGGTTTGCGCGTCTTTCAGGCAACACTCCCATTCCAGTACCGCCCAGCCAGGGAAATCATATTGTGTGAGCTTGCTGAAGATGGTTTTGAAATCGACCTGACCGTCCCCCAGGGAACGGAAACGCCCAGCGCGATCGAGCCACGGCTGATAACCGCCATAGACACCACTGCGGCTACTGGCGTGGTACTCAGCGTCCTTGACGTGAAACGCTTTAATGCGCGAGTGGTAAACATCGATAAACCCAAGGTAATCCATCTGCTGCAATAACAGATGGCTCGGGTCATAGAGAATGTTGCAGCGAGGATGATGATTAACCAGCGCCAGAAAGCGCTCGAACGTTACGCCATCGTGCAGATCTTCACCGGGATGGATCTCAAAGCAAACATCCACCCCATGATGATCAAAGCGATCGAGAATGGGTCTCCAGCGGCGCGCCAGCTCCAGAAAAGCCTCTTCGAAGCGCTGACGGTTATGCGGTGGCCACGGATAAAAGAAGGGCCAGGCGAGCGAACCTGAAAACGTAGCATGCGCCGTCAGCCCCAGCCTTTGCGAAGCCGCAGCGGCCTGGTGGAGGGTTTCGATGGCCCACGCCTGCCTGGCCTGCGGATTAGCGCGTACAGATGGCGGAGCAAAACCGTCAAAAGCGTCATCGTAAGCCGGATGGACGGCAACCAGTTGGCCTTCAAGATGGGTAGATAGTTCGCTAATCACCAGCCCATGCCCGGCCAGCATCCCACGAATATCATCACAATAGGCCTGACTTCTGGCTGCTTGTTCGACATCAAACAAAGACTTGTGATTACACGGGATTTGTAATGCCTTATAGCCCAGCTCCGCCGCCCACTTTGCCACGCCTTCCAGGGTGTTAAATGGGGGACGATCCCCGATAAATTGCGCCAGAAAAATGCCAGGCCCCTTGATGGTTTTCATAACCCCTCCTGAAAATTACGCCTGCTCTTTGTCGTCATACTTGAAAGAGAAAAGGAAAATCACGGCAATCACTGCGGCAGCCACTGCCGGGATCCACCAGAATGAGGTCCACGCCTGAGGCACCGTTTGCCCCGCCACCAGACGGTTGTAAAGTGCGCCTGAAATTTGCGAACCAAGCAGCATACCGATCCCATAGGTAAACATAACGATCATGCTTTGCGCCTGACCTTTTACTTTCTCCCCGGCGATACGATCGGTGTAAATAAAGCCGACCACGAAGAAGAAGTCGTAGCACACGCCGTGCAGCAGAATGCCGAGATACAGCAGGAATCGGCCCTCTTCGCTGATGCCGAGGGCAAAGAATGCGTAGCGCACAAACCAGGCGCACATCCCGATTAACAACATGTATTTCACGCCCAGACGCCTGAACAGGAATGGGATCACCAGCATGAAGAAAATTTCAGACATCTGACCAAACGACATCGCCGTACTGACATCGCCAACGCCCGCATCAGCAAGAAACGACGCGGTATATGCGTAATAGGTTCCCAACGGTACAGAAATAAGCGTCGCGCAGAGCGAGAAGACAAAAAAGTGACGAACCTTGAGTAAGGCGAAAGCATCCGCACAAAACAGATCGCGCACTTTTACCGGCAGTCCTTTCGCCGGTGCGGGCGTGTTGGGCAACGTCAGGCTGTAGAGCGCCAGAATCACAGAAATAACCGCCGCCAGCGTAAAGATGCCGGTAGTATCCGAGATTCCGGTTACGCCGATAAAAATCCCCGCGACAATCCAGCCAATGGTGCCAAACACCCGCACCACCGGGAAAGTTTTGTCTTTATCCGACAGGCTATGAAAAGCAATGTTGTTGGTAAGCGCCAGCGTTGGCATGTAGCACAACGTGTAGCCAAACAGCAGACCAATCAACAGCGCACCGTTTTGCGCCACCAATGCCTGCGGAACAAACCAGAGGATCGCCGCGCCTGCAAGGTGCATCACCGCCATCACCTTTTGCGAGGCAAAGAAGCGGTCTACCAGCATCCCTAAGACGAACGGCGACAGAATAGAGGCAATGGGCCCGGCTGAAAACGCATCGCCAATCAGCAGCGACATGTTGTGCTGGCTCATCACCAGCCCCAGCGTGACGGACCAACTTCCCCAGATAAAGAACTGTAAGAACATCATTAGCGACAGCCGGGGTACCAGCAGCCGGTACTGTACGTTCTGTTTTCCACTACTTTCGGTTGTTGACACCATTTTTTGCCTCACCTTTAAAAAGTAATCGATTACAAAATAGATTCAATAGAAAAGTAATCGATTACAAAATAAAGATCCTGCCAGCAAAGGCAAAATTGCGAGAGCGGTCACGATAAACATTGAGAGAAGATCCGATCCCATCCTGACGATGGGATCGGTAGAAACTTAGCGGGACTTACGACACAGCAGTTTGAAGGCAACGAACAGGAACAGGATCCACACCGGCAGGAGGATAGCTGACAGGCGCATATCGTCCATCGTACACATCAGCACCAGAATCATGCCAAGGAAAGCAATACACAGATAGTTCCCTGCCGGGTACAGCAGCGCTTTGAACTGCGTCTCACGCCCCTTACGACGCATCGCCGCCCGGAATCGCAGATGGGCCAGGCAGATCATAATCCAGTTCAACAACAGCGTCGCCACAACCAGCGCCATCAGCAGACTAAAGGCCTTTTGTGGCAGGACATAGTTGATCAGTACGACCAGAGACGTAATAGCACCGGAGAGGATCAGTGAATTCACCGGTACGCCGCGACGGCTGACGCGGGTTAAGAACTTCGGCGCGTTCCCCTGGACAGAGAGACCAAACAGCATACGGCTGTTAGAGTAGACGCCACTGTTATATACCGACAGCGAAGCCACCAGAATGACAAAGTTCAGCGCAGAAGCCACCACGTTGCTATCAAGATTATGGAAGATCATCACAAACGGGCTGCTGTTGGATTTCACTTCCACCCACGGGTACAGCGCCAGCAGCACCACCAGAGAACCGATGTAAAACAGCAGAATACGGTACACCACCTGGTTTACCGCCTTTGGAATGCTTTTCTGCGGATCCTGCGCTTCTGCGGCAGTAATCCCGATAAGCTCAAGTCCGCCAAAGGAGAACATAATTACCGCCAGCGACAGGATCAACCCGTTCCAGCCGGTGGCAAAAAAGCCGTTGTAACGCCACAGGTTATCAATGCTGGCATGTTCCCCGCCGTGACCGGAAAACAGCATCCACACGCCAAAACCAATCATGCCGATAATGGCCAGCACTTTAATCAGCGCAAACCAGAATTCCGTTTCGCCATACAGACGTACGTTGACCAGGTTAACCGCGTTGATGATCACGAAGAATGCCGCGGCCCAAATCCAGGTCGGGACATCGGGCAGCCAGTACTGCATGTAGATCCCAGCCGCGGTCAGTTCCGCCATGCCAACCAGCACAAACATCACCCAGTAGTTCCAGCCGGACAGAAATCCCGCGAACGGTCCCCAGTATTTATAGGCAAAATGGGCAAACGATCCCGAAACGGGTTCTTCCACCACCATTTCGCCCAGTTGACGCATAATCAAAAAAGCGATGATCCCGGCAACGCCGTAACCCAGTAACACCGCAGGTCCCGCCATCTGAATAGCCGGGCCAATGCCCAAAAACAGGCCGGTACCAATTGCGCCGCCCAGCGCAATTAATTGAATATGGCGGTTTTGCAACCCCCGCTGAAGCGTCGGCTCATTCGTTGACGCGGCATCAGACACGCTGGTGTCAGATGCAGTTGACGCGTTTTTCACGCCCTTCCCCTGTGTCGTTTTTATTGAAGGGGCTTCTTTTAACATTTCAACCTGGTTGTCGCAAGGCGCAATAAGGACCCGCTGTGCCCGTGGCATTGCGTTTGTTCATAATTACAGTGAATTATTCTGGACGAAAAGGCATCGCAGGCCACAGAATGCGCTTTACTGTTTTTCTAACATTTTCAAACGGGTGAACCCGCTGTGTTTCAGCCACTCGTTTTTGAGCCAGGCCAGGCAACGACTGTCATGAATAAGATCATCAAACGACTGGAAATCGTCAAAAGCGCTATTGAACTGGAAGATGAGGAGATTATTTTCCAGCAGGTAGATCATCTGAAAAATGAGCCTATGTCAGTCTTGCCTGGCGCCATCGTTCAGGCGCTCGAAGCACGGCGCTTTAGTGACGCCCTACGTGAAATCACGGCCTGGCTGCAATCTCAACGGGCAGTCTCGACGTGGCAGGATCCTGCCATTGCCGCCAGTAAACTGGAACTAAAAGCGCTCGAAACACAGCTGCGTGACCTGATCGATAAGCGCAACACGCGCATTCAAATCCTCGATGATTTCAACGATCTGTATCATCTTCGTCTTGGGCCGCTGATGAGCCGGATCCTCGAGTTGCGTAAACAGCTCGCCGCCAGCGCCCAGCGCAAACAGGAAGCGGAGCGAAAACGCCGGGAACAAGACTATCAATCCTGCCAGCACTATATTTCCCAGGCCGTTGATCAACTGGCCAGGCTTAAGCAGCTCTGGATGAACCAGAATTCAGATTCGCGCGAATCGGTGGAAACACGTCAACGAATTCAGCAACAAACGGAACTTATTACCGCCCTGCTGGCGGAGATTCGTGAGCTGGAAAACGACTTTTCTCGCCAGGACGACAGCGCAGCCCGTCAGGCACAGGAAGAAGCCAGCCATGAATATGATGAATATCAGGAGCAACAGCAGGATGCGCAACATCGTTTTAGCCGTGACCAACGACTTTCTTCTGAAGAGCGTAATGAGTTAAAACGCCTGTGGCGTCAGGCCAGCCGTCTTTGTCATCCGGACGTGGTGGCGGACGATCTGAAAGAGAAAGCGCATCAGATGATGGTGCAGCTTAACCAGGCGCGCCAGAATGCCGACCTTGCTGCCGTTCGGGCGCTACTGACTCAATTGCAAAGCGGCCTCGAACCGATGATGGCGAGTGACCGATTGAACGATCTGCAGCATTTACGCAGCAAAATACAGCAGCTCAGAGAACAAATTAACGCACTGCTCAAAGAGATTACCGAACTGGAAGCTGAGAACGCCTGGCGCCTTGCCACCTCCGTGACGGATAAAGAGGCTTACTTCTCCGATCAACAACGGGCGCTTACGGAAATCCGCAATACGCTGGAACAACAGGTGCAACAGGTTGAGCAGGAGCTGTTGGCGGGCTAAGCGCTATCAGCGATAGCAAGCAGAAAATATAACATCTTCAAGCGAGATTTGAAGATTAAGCGCCAAATGATAAAAATAGCACAAAATGCTTAGTTATTAAGATAAGTCAGAGTTATCAACTTAAATAATCGAGTTTTAGGTCGATAACTGCAAATAAGACAATATTTCTCTCTCCCACCGCTTTCCCTCTCTCTTTATCCTGGCCTTGATTAAGAATTCTCCTACCTGCCAATAGTCCCATTAAGAAGAATGGTTATCTGTTTGAAATATAAGTTTTTTCATATAAATCCCCTCCAGAACAAATAGGAATACCCTGTCTTTATAGAAATGGCTGAAACATTATTCGCGTGATCCATAAGCGAAATCTATCAATCATTTACTCAGAGCTGAAATAAACGATTTATCTTAAATTTTAACAAAGTGTAATATCTACTTTAAGAATAGTTAATGATTCAAATTAATACATAAAATATCTGTTGAATCTGCAATAAATAAGGATGCGTTCACACCAAAGAACGTCATACGAGATTTAATTAACATTTCATGCGTCGCAAGAAACTCTTTTTTAGCCTAAAAAAAGAGGCGACCGCCTGCACCAAAATTTCAAGGAGATCGTTATGTCTAAGGCTATTTTTTTGGGTGAATCAATTTATCCCTGGCTAGGCATGCGAGAAATCCTACGTGGTTCATCATTATATATTGATATCGCGTACTACTCCTCTCAGACGCTTTCTGCCGTCAACATAATCCCTTATGAAATGGATTGCATCATTATTAATCCTGACAACTCAGATTTTTAAAATATGCCAGGATTATCCGCAACATGGCTTTACGCCCTGCCACAAAAATTATTGTTTTGGCAGATGAAGCTACTTTTTCTATTTTTCAAACCGTTTGCGGGAGGAACATGCTGTTCCTCGATCAAGACGCCAGCCTTGATCGGTTACTGCATGCCGTGACGTGCATATCACAAAACAAAAAACCACGTAATATCAAAGAAATAAACAACAAAATCACAGCAAACGAATTTAACGTAATGATGATGCTTGCCCGGGGTTGGTCATTGACTCAAATCGCTGGAGCATCACAAAAAAGTGAAAAAACCATCGGGGCGTACAAAAGCAACATTGCCAGAAAACTCGGGAAAAATAACTCCCGACTCAAGTACACCATTTCTCACTATAGCCAGCCGTAACTGACTTATTTAAGGACAATTATCACGGTTATTATTTAAAAGATTTTCTTTCGGCTCACTTTTAAATTCCGCATAGCACGGAAGGGAATCCTATTTCCAAAAATCTATTACCGGGTAGCACATCCGCGTGCCAACCATAGCCAACAACTCAATGTATTAACAATACACATAACAGGAATGTAGACGAGGGTTATATATGAACAAAGTTTACAGCATTATTTGGAACGCGGCGCTCGGTATCTGGGTGGTCGTTTCCGAATTAACCAAAGGAAAGAAAAAAAGCAGCTCACGTAAAACTGTCGCCGTACTGGCGGCCGGCGCATTAAGCGCTGCTTCAATGCAAGCTTCAGCAACTCCGATCATCGACATCGGTGAACATAATATTTTCGCCGACTACCAGACAGGTATTTCTGTTGGGGATTATGAAGGTGTCCACGACTACGGATTCTTATATGAAGATATCACTGCTGGTCAGGCGCTCAATATCAGCGGCGCGATCCCAACCATCAGTCCGGGTCAAAGTGGCGTTGTTGAATCAACGACCATCAGAGAGCTACTGCAAACCGGCAAAATCACCCTGCAGGCCACCAGCCCTGACCAGGGCGTAAAAACGATTACTACTGCCGAGGAGCTGGCGGAATACCTGACTTATAACCAATCATCAACGCCTTCGCAGAGCACAGAATTTGAGATTAACGACCCGGCGTTCCCCGGCGAAAAAACAACCATTAAAGTCTTTGATACCAACGCGTTAAGTAACTTTCTTACCGAATCACAGATTGGCGATTCGGCATTAAACACTTACGATCCGACGCAGTCTAAAATCTACAAACAATTTGGCATCGCGCTGGCGACAAACGGCTCCACGGCCAATCTGAATTTGGGCGACGACACGCTCAATGTACGCGCCAAAACCAATACCATCGAATTACTGGCCAAAGACTCCTCCTTACTGGAGGCTCAGGACGCGGGTAGCCAGGTTTACTGGCAATCCGATAACTTTATCAAATTTAACGCCGCCCCGGTTATTCCTGAAAAAACCTTCGCCGGCTCAGCGCAAACCTCCGTGTTTGGCGATGATGTCACGCTCATGACCTACGGCTATGATACGGACGGCAAAGTCGTCGAAACGGGTGAGCGCACATTTAACATCACCAACACGCAGGAGTTGGCCGAATTTAACGACTGGCTGTTGGGCAATAGCAGCGACGCGGCGGAAAACCCGGAAGGCGAAAAAGTCAGCCAAATCCAGCTGTGGCTGGAAGCGAATGAAGTCACTACCGTCACCGCAGCACAAACGAAGTATGCCGAGCTGATTGATGGTCTGATCAATTCCAGCAAGCCCTCTGACGTGCTCAGTTGGGATTACGACGTCTGGACAGGCGGCTTATCGCATGCCAATAACGCGACCGCTGACCGCGGTGAGCTGCATGCTATTTACGCCAACGGCGCAGGCACCTCCGGCACCCTGAACAAAGATGCGATTCTTGCCGTTGACGGCAGTATTAATGGCGTCATGAAAGCCGTTGATGGCGGGGTTATCACAAACTTTGGCGAACTGAACGCATTACGAACGTCTACGGGGCAGAGCCTGGCGATTGGCATGCTGGCAAAAGACGCGACGGCAACCAACAACGGGATGATCAACTCCGGGCTGTTTATCGATAAAGACGGCAACCAAAACGTCAACAGCTATGGCGCATTTGGTATGCAAGGCCAAGGCACCAGCCAGCTCGCTAACAACGGCATCATCAACCAGGCGATCACCACCGATAACTTTGGTACCGCTTCGGCAGCCGATCCCTGGAGCAAAGACGTCCCCGCTTCTTCGCTGACGCTGGCGATTGGTATGCAATTGTCTGACGATGCGCAAGGGGTCAACAATGGCGAGATTAACGTCGTAGACGGACGTAAAAGCGGTACATCCTTTGCCAGCGGCACCGCTTATGGCGTAGAAGTCGCCGGGAATGCCACCTTTACCAACGCTCAGAATGCCTCTATTTCTCTTGGTCGCGACGCAAGCGATCCGGCTAAAGATGTCACCATGGCAGGCGGTTCCAGCCTGAGCGCCGGTATTATGATCAAGAGCGCCAAAGAGGTGATTAACAACGGCCTTATCACGCTGGGAACCGGCGTCCGTAACGCCGCGGGGATTTTGGTCGGAAATGCCACGGGCAACGTCCTCAATACCGGCAATATCGTGATCAATGGCGGTTCTACAGGGGGCAGCAGTAAAAACTACGGCATCTCCGTACACGACAGCGGCGCAGAAAATAATCAGGAAATCCGTAACGACGGCAAGATTAACGTGAATGGCACCAACAACGTAGGGATCCACGTTAGCGCCAATAACAAAAATGCCGAAGTCACCACCAGCGATGCAGGCGCTATCGTGGTGGACGGTGAAGGCGGCGTCGGTAACCGTAACTACGCCATCTGGGCGGAAGGAGGCGCCAACGGTCAGGCAGTGGTCAACGTCTACTCTAATATTACGCTGGATAAAGCCGGTAACATCGGCGTCCACGTGCGTGATAACGCCATCGCTAACGTTGACAGCTTAAGTAGCCCCTCATTTAACAGCACCGATCAGATTGGTTATTACCTGTATGGTAAGGGCGCTACCGCCAATATTGGTCAGGCGGTGATGAATGACAACGGTCAGGATCGCACCACCATTTTCCGTATCGCCAATGGCGCATTGCTGGCCGGTAATACCACTAACCCGAAAGATCAGTCCACCTCCAACCTAGATTTGACTCTCAGCGGTAACAATTCCGTGGGCGTTCTCGCCACCGGCGCAGGCAGTAACGTAGATACCGGTGAAGCAACGTTTACCGTTAAGGGCACTGACTCTGCGGCGCTGGTTATCGAAGGCGGCGCGAAAGGGACCATCAGCGATAAAACCACCATCAATTTAACCGGTGAAAGAACCGTTGCCGGGGTTGTGGATGGTCAGGCACATCAGTTGAATGGTAATACGCAGGGCAATGCCACGAGCACGACCCTCACCTCAAACGCGAAGATCACCTCTGAAGCCAGCGGCAACAAGGTAATCGCCTATGTGGCGAGGAATCTGGGCAACCTGATCCTCGATACCAAATCGATTATCGATCTGGCCAGCGTCGACAGCATTGGTGTCGATGTTCAAATAGGCGGTAGCTTAACCAATAACTCCTCCCTCGCCCTGCATGTCAGCAACGGCATCGGCGTACGCGCCTCAGGCTCCAGCGCGCAGATTAATAAGCTGGGCAAAATTCAGGTTGATGATGGCACAGCTGGCGTTCTGTTGACCCAAGGGGCAAGCCTGCTGATTAGCGGTATGACTGGCGACAGCATTACCACCGATGGCTCCGCTGACGGCATTCGCCTGGCCGAAGGCGCTGGCGCTCTGGCCGCGCAAAGCGTGATGATCCGCGCTGATGGTACCGGTGCCGGTATTCAAAACGATGCCAACAACACCAATATCACGCTGCGTGATGTCACCATCGACTCCAACGATGGCCCAGGGATCCGCACCAGCGTGGCTCTGACCATGAACGATGGGCTGGACAATATCCTCAACGTCAACGGTAAAGGTACCGGCTTCGCCTTTGAACAACGTAATGGCGACGCGGTGACGGGCAATCTAACCATCGGCAAAGGCTATACCATTGAGGTACTAAACAGCGAAGGCAGCGGTATCCGCGCCAATACGGACGGTCGTATCACCACCAATGCCGACATCAACGTGCATGACAGCGCAGGTGGTTCAGCAATCATCGCGAAAAACGTTAGCGCATTGACCAACAGCGGCAAGATTATCTCTGCCAGTACCACCTCACCGGTAATAGACGCCAGCGGCGACAGCAGTAAAGCGATCACCAACACGGGAACCCTGCAGGCCATCAACGACTCGGCCGTGGCAGTTCAGTCTGGTAAAGGCAATGACACCATCGATATCAGCGGCGGTGTGACCAGCGGCGTAATCAACACCGGCGAAGGTACGGATACCTTCAACTGGCGTAGCGGCTCTTATGCTGGCGAAGTGAATTTCGCGGGTACTGGCGGTAACAATAAAGCCAACATTGGCAATGTGACGCTGGATAAAACGCGCCACATCCTTACCGCAGCGGGTACGGGCAACGCCCTCACCTTCACTGATACAAAAGGTGCGAAGATTGGTACGCTGGCTAGCGACAACCTGAATACCGGTACCAACATTGGCACCGGCTGGGATTCACTGACCATCAGCGGGTCAAATGCAGATGTACGCATCGTTGAAAACCTGAATCTGGCGAGCGAAACCCTTGCTGTAAACAATGGCGCCACGCTGCGTACCGGCGACCACGTCGAGCCAACCAGCACTGCCGCAAGCATTGGCGATTACAATGTCACCACCCAGGGCGCAGGCAGCAAAGTTATCTTCGATACTCAGGGAGATACCTCAGCAGCACAGATCTATCGCGGCATCATCAGCGGCGACGGGAAATTTGAACGTGCGGCGGGCGGCACCACGGTGTTTACCGCTAACAACAGCTACACCGGCTCTACCACCATTGATCAAACCGGTACGCTGCAGTTAGGTGACGGTGGAAATGAAGGCGAAGTGAGCGCCGTCTCTGACATCATCGACAACGGCGTATTGGCGATTAATCGCGCCAACACCGTGCTGCTCAACGGTGTGATCTCCGGTATCGGCGCGCTACAGCAAATCGGTGGCGGCATTACCCGTCTGAACGGCAACAATACCTATACCGATAACACCACCGTTACCAACGGCACGCTGCTGGTGAATGGCGATCAAAGCGCGGCGCACGGCGACACCACCGTCAGCGGTACGTCCACACTTGGCGGTAAGGGCATTATCGGCGGCAACGTGCTGATGAACGATGCCACAACCATCAGCGCCGGTGACGGCGGTGCGGGTACGCTATCTGTTAACGGTAATCTGCAGCTTGGCAGCAAAACGACCTCCGCTTTCGAACTGGGCCAGGCCTTTACGCCAGGCGGTGCGCTAAACGATCTGGTGAACGTGGCAGGCGATCTGCAACTGGACGGGACCCTGGATGTTACCACTTCGCAAGGCGGTAACTTCGGACCGGGCGTGTACCGTATCTATAATTACGGCGGTACGCTGGATAACCAGACGCTGGAGCTGGGCGCAATACCGGACAGTCAGGATAAGAGCAATATTTTTGTCCAGACCTCTATCGACAAACAGGTCAACCTGGTGAACGCCAACGGCGTTACCCTGCAATTCTGGGACGGAGCGACTGTAAGTCAAAGCCACGGCGCGTCGGGCATTGAGGGCGACAGCAAAATTGACGGTGGCGATGGCAAATGGATGGCGATCGGCAGTCAGGGTGATAACAACTGGACCACGGCAACGGGCGAAGGTAACGCACCTTGGGCGCAGAAGTCCTTTGCCGTCTTCACCACCAAAGGTGGCACCGTTACCGTGGATAACGCCGCGGGAGAAGTTAACTTCTCCGGGGCACAGTTTGACGCCGATGGCTATGTCGTTAAAGGCGACGCACTTAACGCTTATGCCACCACGGAAAACGCGACCCACGCAGGCCAGACGCCGGGAACCGGTGAACTGCTGCTGCGCGTTGGCGCGGGTGGCGCGGGGCAAAACTATACCGCGACCATTGAGTCCGTCATCCGCGAAGCCAGCACGACTGACAAGCTGACGCTGGTGAAAACCGACCTTGGTCGTCTGATCCTCAGCGGTGATAACGCGTATCGCGGCGGCACACGCATTGATGGCGGTACGTTGCAGATTTCCGCCGACAGCAACCTCGGTCAGAGCGGAACCGACCTGGCTATCAACAACGGCTCCACGCTGCAGATGGGCGCGGACCTGACCAGCAATCGCACCATTGCGCTGGGCGCGAATGATAACGCGGCGGTGTTTGACCTCAATTCACATGATTTCACGCCAACAGGTGAGATTACCGGCGACGGTAAACTGAAAGTCACCAGCAGCTCAAGCGATGCGGGCAGTACCCTGTCGCTCAATCGCGCGAACAGCTATAAAGGCGACACAGAAATTGCCGGTACCGGAAATGCCAACAATGTGACGGTCAACGTCAGCAAAACCGGGGCCTTTGGTAGCAATGAAAACAGCACCGTGAACGTCAATAACGGGGCAACGCTCAATGTCAGCGGAACAGAGACCAGCCTGAAATCCCTGACCATGAACATTGCCGACAGTCTGTTAACGCTGGCGGATAACGTCACCGCCGCGAGCGCAAAACTGAACCTGACGGGCACAGCGAAAGCGCTGTTAACCGATAACGCCACCGCGGGCGAGGCGACGGTTAACGTGTCAAAAGACAGTACGTTGGCGCTGGAAGAAAATGCCAGCGGTGGTACTGCTAGCGTGAATAACAGCGGACTGATGACCTTTGCGGACCAGGCGTTAGCAGAGAAAACCGTCGTTAAAAACCTGGCGGGCGGCAAGGTCGATATCAGCGCAGTCGACAGCGCAACATCTATCGGCTCGTTGTCAGGCGCGGGGAATGTCGAACTGGGCAATAAAGAATTGTCGCTGGGTAATCTGCATCTTGATGACACCATCAGCGGCATTATCAGCGGCAACGAAGGCAGCCTGGTGAAAATCGGTGACGGCACGTTAACGCTGACCGGCGATAACACCTGGACCGGCACCACGGACGTCAATGAAGGCGTACTGCTGGTCAACGGTAATCAGTCTGCCGCGACCGGTCAGGTGACGGTGAAATCTGGGGCAACGCTCGGCGGGAACGGTATTATCGGCGGCGCGGTTGATGTACTGGATGACGGCCATATTACCGCGGGTGCAGCCATCAATAGCGTGGGTAAACTGACTACCGGTTCACTGACGCTCAGCGATAACGCACAGCTTGATTACCAGTTTGGTCAGGCCTATACCCCAGGCGGAGCCTTCAATGACCTGATAGATGTGAATGGCGATCTGACGCTCGATGGTAAGCTCAATATCCAGACCTCTCCAGGCGGAAGCTTTGACGTTGGTGTTTACCGCGTCATCAACTACACCGGCACATTAACCAACAATGTGATGGACATTGCCGACGCGCCGGAAGCTGCGGACAGCCTGTACGTACAAACCTCGGTTAAAAACCAGGTTAACCTGGTCAACCATGCCGGGCTGACGCTACGTTTCTGGGACGGCACCGGCGGTGAGAATGGCGAGCTGAAAAACAACGGCGTCATCAACGGCGGCGACGGTATCTGGCAATCCAGCCAGGGTAATGACAACTGGACAACGGATGAATCAACGCCAGAAGGCGCGCTGAATGCACCGTTTACCGATGCCGCGTTCGCCGTCTTCCAGGGTGAAGCGGGCAACGTAACCGTCGATAACAGCAAAGGCGACGTCATCATCAGTGGCGCACAGTTCGCCACCGATGGTTATCGCGTGGGCGGTGAAGCCATTACCACCGATACGGCTAATACGCTGATTCGCGTCGGCGATGGCACAGTAGACGGCGCTAACTACACCGCGACTATCGACAGCGTGATCCGCGGCACCGGCGGCCTGAATAAAGGCGACCTCGGTACGCTCATCCTCACTGGCGACAATACTTACAGCGGTGGAACCACCATCACCTCAGGTACGCTGCAGGTGGCGGGTGATACCAACCTTGGCGCACCAGAGACGGGAATTACCTTTAATGGTGGTACGCTGAAATATGGTGAAGCGTTTGATACCGCTCGTCAGGTGACTCTGGAATCCGGCGGCGGGACATTCGACACCAACGGACATAACGTTTCTCTGCTGACGGAAGTCGAAGGTAACGGTCAGTTGACCAAAACCGGTAAAGGCTCCCTCACCCTGACGCTGGATAACACCTACACCGGTGGCACCACCATCGAACAAGGCGTTTTACAGCTGGGTAACGGCGGTGATATCGGCAGCATTCAGGGGGATATCGTTGATAACGGCGTACTCAACGTCAATCGTGGCGATACCCTGGCGCTGACCGGTAATATCAGCGGCGAAGGCCAGCTGCATCAAACCGGCAGCGGTGTTACGGAGTTGCATGGTGAAAACAGCTACAGCGGCGCAACGCTGATTGCTAACGGTGTACTGCAGGCGGGTAATACCAACACTCTGAGTAGCGCATCACACCACTACGTTGTCGCTGACACCACCCTCAACACGCAAGGTTACAACCAGACGGTAGCGGGACTGAGCAACGGCGGCGATGTTTCACTCATCGGCCAGCAAACTGGCACAACGTTAACCGTCAAAGGGGATTACACCGGCGAAAAAGGGACTATCAACATGGCGGCCACACAAAATGGCAGCGGCGCAGGCATTGCCGACCGTCTGATTATCGATGGCGGTAAAGCCAGCGGTAGTACGCTATTGGATGTCGATGGTTCTGGTCTCGGCGCACCAACCATTGGTGATGGTATCGAAGTGGTAACCGCGCTCAATGGCGCAACCACTACGGCACAAACGTCACGAGACGCCTTCCATCTTGCCGCCGATCGTATGGCTGCAGGCGCATTTGAGTATCAACTGCATGCGGGCAACGCTCAGGGTCAGGGTGAAAACTGGTATCTGAGAAGCGAATATCGTCCAGAAACTATGCTGTATTCTGGTCTCGCCAGCGTCGTTCGTCAGGGCGACATCAGCCTGTTAGGCAACATGCACCAGCGTATGGGGGACGAGGTTAAACCGGGTATTGATGAAGACAATCGCGCCTGGGCAAGAATGATTGGCTACTCCGGTAAAACCAAACTGGATGATGCGGCTGGAACGCAAACCAGCTCTCACACCATGGGGATTCAGGTTGGCGTCGATATGTATGCCAACGAAAGCTGGAAAGCCGGGATGTATACCAGCATTCTTGATATCGACAGCAACGTGAAAGGCACGAAGACAGGCAGCGACGGCAAAGGCGGCAACATCGACGACAACGCGTTTTATGTCGGCGGCTACGCCACCTGGTTCTCGAGCGACGGGATGTATGTTGATAACGTCCTGCAATACGGTAACCATAAATCCCGCCTGGCGGCGACCGGTAACAACGGCTCGTATACCGTCAGAGGCAACACGCTGACGGCGTCAACAGAAGTGGGTAAATCGTTCCGTTTAGGCGCCAGCGCATGGAGTCTGGAACCTCAGGCTCAGTTAATCTATCAGTACAGCGACTTTGATAACGGGCGGCTTGATGGTGTAACCCAAACGAAAGTGAAAATGGATACCGCGGATTCCTTTACCGCCCGTCTGGGCGTGCGTCTGGTCGCTGACTATGACACCAACAATGGCAAATTCCAGCCTTACGGCAGGGTCAACGTCTGGCAGGGTCTGGGTTCAAAAGACAAAACGCACTTTAGCAATGCGGTAGCCACCACCACGCTTGAGTCTTCACAACAGTACTCCAGCACTGAAGTTGCAGCCGGTCTGTCATGGTCTATCGACAGAAACCTGCAGGTTTACGGAGAACTGGGTACGCAATTTAGCAACGGTGGCAGTAAGTCGCAGGTTGAAGCGCCGGTTAATGCATCAATTGGCTTTAAGAAATCGTTCTAAGCTGACATAAACTCGCTAGCCCTCTGTTTAACAGGGGGCTTTTTTTTGCCTGTCACAGATACAAAGCTACCTGATGCGCTTAACGTATCAGGCCTACGGACTGGCGGAGAAAGCGCGGGAGCGGCCCTCTGGCAACGCGAAACAATCGAGGTTCAGGGGAACAACAGAGAGGGAGAAGATTAAGGATTATACTGCGTCAGGAGTAACGGGATCTCTTCTGCCAACACCGGGGGAGAAATGAAAAAGCCTTGAATTTTGTCACAACCAATCTGCATCAGCCGGTCCAGTTCGGACTGGGTTTCCACCCCTTCAGCAAGAACTTCAATACCAAAATTGTGCGCCAGTGAAATTATACCCTCAACAATCTTTGTTGAACGGGTATCGGGTTCAATGCCGGCGATAAATTCCTTATCAATTTTTAAGGTATCAAAAGGATATTTCAACAGATAGTTAAGATTGGCGTGGCCGGTTCCAAAATCATCAAGGGCAATTTTGACCCCTATCGCCTTCAGCTCCGTCATATTTTTAGCCGCGACCTGACTGTCGCACAGCGGCGACGTTTCCGTGACCTCTATCTGGCATCGATGGGGCGGGAGACCACATACAGTAAGATTTTTTCTGACGCGTTGGGGTAACAGCGGATCGCAGAATTCAAGCGCGGAAATATTGACGGACAATACAAGGGGCTCTGGCCAACGGGTTGCCACATCCCAGGGAGTGTGGGTAACCATATCTTCAATTGACATGATATTGCCGCTGTCTTCCAGCAAGGTAATAAAAACATCGGGAGAGATCATCCCCATCTGGGGGCTATTCCAACGCATTAATGCTTCAAACCCGCTAATACGCTGATTACGCAAATTAAAAATTGGTTGATAAACCATATAAAGCTGACTGGTATTCAATGCCTTTTCAAGCGCGGTTAACACCTCACTAGAATTAAACATTCCTCTCTCCCTCAACAAATCATAAAAATTAAAAACCAGTCAATATCACTCCCGAATTGTATCTACTATTAGGTGTGTTACATCAGAATAGAATGGCCAGGTTAGGGTAAAAAAGACATACGATGGGTAAATCTGACAATTAATTTATTTAATTCCGAGGTATTGGTCAGTCCCAGCTTGGTGACGACCCTCATTTTATGCGCCTGGATAGTTTTATAATTCAGGCTAACTAACTCTGAAATTTCTCTGGCGGTATATCCGTTTACCAATAAATTCAGAATCTGCTGCTCTCTCTCGGTTAATCTTTTCTGTGAACGATACAGCCGGGGATTCCATTTCTCGGCCGTTAACGACGCCAGTTGACCGAAATCGCGCAGTGAAGATTTCTCCGTCAAAACTATCGTTTTTTCAACATATAATAACTCTACACATAATTTCGCCACCAAACTATCAGCAATAATTACCACGACATTATTATAAAACTTGAAGCGGTTTTTATTCAAAAACTGCACGATAGTTGAACATGGTTGTTCGTTATCAATGATATTAAAAACCATGGTTTGATGCTGGCATAATGATGACTGATGCAACATATCCTCAAACTGGAATGTTTGTATCGGTACATGTTTGCTTGTCAGGTAGGCGAACAAACCGTTGCCCACAAAATTATCACTGCCACACATCAACATCCTGTTCATCGCTCCTTATCAGCATCAAATCTTATTACTCATTAAAAATTTAATAATAATCTTCTCGACCTCTGCCTCTTCACGACGATTTTTAAAATCGAACTCACATGAAATCTGATGACAGGCATACAATTGATTATCCTCATCAAATTCATTGATCATGACGACATCGATCACTTTCAAATCCAGCTGTAAACTGCCAAACGTATCAAAATCCAGCGCGGCATTTTTAATCACCGCATCTTTATAGAGAAAACGGGAGTTCACATCTTTAACAATTAATGCACAACCGCCCTGCGAGATGTTTTTAATCTTCAGAGAGTAGTTTTCTCCGTTTTTGTAACGACCAAAACAGAAAAAGTCGTAACCCTTCAGGAAGGAAAAACGCTGATTTTGTCGCTGCTGGGCAAAGAAAATCATATCCGGGATGAAGTAGGATAATCCTGCTTGTACACCTGCTGATAAGGTTTGTTCGAATCTGGCACTAAATTTTACAATCCCACTCTCACTGTGCAGGATAAAGTACTGGACCTTTTCAGGAACAATGTCTTCGTGTCCGGAGATGACAAACCGCTCGAAATCAATCTTCTCTAACTGCGTGATAACACTATGGTTTTCACATAAAACTTCAAGTTTCGTTTTCTTGTGCAACTCTTCACGAAGGGTAGCGATGATTTCAAACTTGTTGTCCTTTGCTAATCCAAAGCTCATTCTAAAACCCTTATTTCCATATTTAAGATATGTCTCGCTTTTGGTTACTCACAAAACGCAAGATCAGCATCCACCCCTGGTGCTTAATTACCATAGTGGATTCCATGTCGAACAGTTGGTTAAAAATTAAGTTTTTAACTATCTTTAGCCATTTATTGATACGTAAAAACATTTAATCAAAGTTAATTCTAGCTGAAGCCATGCCTAAAACCACATGAAGTTGTTGGCTAACTATAACAAAAGAGAATAATAAAATTTTTTGAGATGTCATTTTGAGATAACAAATAGCAAGAACTACATAGAAAAAAATAGAGGGAAATGAATGGTTTTTGATGGAAGGACCACGCAGTATGCGGACTGGCGTGCTATCGCAAGAAGAAGAGAAAATGCTTACTGCACTATATCATTAACCAGGAATATAGCTCCGACTAGTTATTGTGAAAAAGTGAATAATTATATTTCACCTGTAAAATAAATTTACCTTAGGGCAGAAAAAAGGCCAGCATCCTGCTGGCCCGGTAATTACCGAATCGAACTATAGAGGCTTACTGTCTTACAGAGGGTACAACGTTAAAAATTCAATACTTTTGCTTAATAATTGATCGCGATGAATCTGCGATGATCATCACCGCTCCCGCCAGCATTAATGTGTCTTTCAACACCAGACGCCCGGCTCCGGACAAGTACGGAAAACCGTGGTGCAAATCGCCCAGTGGCATCACCCATGCTTCCGGTGTGGTAATTAAAAATGATAAAGTCACAATCGGAGTAGCAAATGCCAGTACGCCACCAATTAATCCCAACCAACGGCTAACAGGATTAGCCAGCACCAGCAATGCGATCAGCACTTCGACTACGCCCAGGCCATTGGAGAACGTATGGGTGTTATTCGCCTTCTGCCATTCCCGCTCCTGCGGTTTAAACTCACCTTCGTGGGTTAAATGCTGCTTATATTCTTCTGGATGTTCATAAAAAAATGACATTACCGGACTATTGGCAACAAATGGCGTAATACTATCGGCTTCGTAAGGGACAAATTTCAATAAGCCAATCCAGATAAAAACAATGGCAATACTCAGGCGAATCAATGTTAATCCAATTCTATCGCCCTTGCTGAGTAAACGCAGATACTTTTCCATTCAGACTCTCCTCACTTGTACAAAATTGCGGTTGCGTGAGTGCTGCTATCAATGCGCATTGAGGTGATTTTCCAGGAAGTTGCCTTATTTTCCTGCGCCAGTCTGGCGATTGCATGTTCAACAACAGAAGGTGCGGCGGCAATTGCCGACACGCTGACGCGGGCTACTTCAACCGGCTGTTGTGCCAGTGCAGAAAATGTCACCGGCGCGGTCAGTAAAGCAGTCAACAATAATGAAGTTTTAAGCATGTTCATTTCTATTTCCATTAACAAGTAATTTCACTCGTAATAGAATAAAACATTATTGCTTATCTTATTTCCTCCATAACGCCAGAATAACTGTTCATGAGTATTTCTTTATATATGATAAAAAAAAGCCCCACACAGGTGGGGCAATCATGCAAACTATATTATTATTTTATTAGAGAGAAGAGATCGTTCAGTGATTCGCTCATGCTCGGATGAGTAAATATTTGATCGCGCAATGTCGTGTAAGGTAAACCAGCATCCATAACGGTTTTAATGATATTAATCATCTCATGAGAATCCACGCACAGCAGCGATACGCCTAATATCTGTTTCGTTTCGCGATTTACCACCGCTTTAAGTACGCCACGCGTGTCATTCATCACCCGTGCACGCGGGATAGCCGCGACAGGCAGGGTGACAACCTGGACCGCCGCGCCGCTGGCGCGAGCTTGTTCTTCTGTCATCCCCACACGGGAAAGCGGCGGCGTCATAAAGACAGAATACGGTACGTTTTGGCGATCACCGGTGTTACGTAATCCCTCGCCTGACAGGTTGTCGCGCACAATACGGAAGTCATCCAGCGAGATATAGGTAAATTGTAACCCCCCCGTCACATCGCCCATGGCCCAGATATTGTCTGCCGAAGTACGCAGATATTTATTCACCACAATGGCACCGCGCTCGTTGACATCCACACCCGCATTCTGCAACTGCAGATTTTCAGTTGCCGGTTTGCGACCCGATGCCACCAGTAGCGCATCCACAGTCTGGACGCCTTCCGGCATTTGCACCTGCACCGCGCCGTCATGGGACGAAACCGCCTGCCCCCTGGCATTAAGGATAATCTCAACCCCTTTGTCGCGTAAAATGTTGGCGATAGCGTCGGCAATATCCCGATCTTCGCGGGCTAAAAACAGTGGGGCGGCTTCATAAATGGTGACCTTACTGCCAAAGTTGGCAAACATTGATGCGAATTCAACACCAATATAACCGCCGCCTAAAATCCCCAAACGTTCCGGACGTTGCGTCAAATTTAACAACCCGGTACTGTCAAACACACCCGGTGTAGTCATTAACCCTGCCACGTTTGGCATCGTTGCCTGTGCGCCGGTATTAATAAAGATCTTTTCGCCGCTTAGCTCAATCGCGCCTGTTGGCTGCACGACCCGCACCGTATGGTTATCAATGAATTCAGCACGACCTTCAATCACATCTACATTTTCCAGATCGGCAAGATTATGGAAGTTTTTATCACGCAGAAAGCTGACAACGGAGGCCTTGCGCTGCATCGCCGCAGCAAAGTCATGATGAAGTTCAGCATCGTGTACCAGGGTTTTGGTGGGAATGCAGCCGATATTGATACATGTCCCGCCATACATGGTGTTTGACTGTTCAATAATCGCCACTCGCCAGCCCGTTTTCGCCAGGGTAGCCGCCAGCGTTTTACCCGCTTTGCCAAATCCGATAATAATCGCCTGATACTGATTCATGCTGTCTCTCCGCCATGTCACTGTTCGTTTGTTGAACTGAAGTATAGGTTTAACGATGCATGAACAATGTATCCATATCGCGCAAATTACTGTCAAATCGTCTAAATCACTATTATCTCTCTTCCACTCAATCCATCGAGACAATAAACTAACACCATAAATTTATTTAAGAAATAATGAGTAACAGCGTTACTTTATCTCGACAAGCATCAACAAGAACTGCTCAGGAGTCTTTATGGATGCACTTAGCCGATTACTTATGCTTAACGACCCGCAGGGCTCGATTGATCAAAACTGCCTGCTGAGCAGGGACTGGCAACTGCCGCACGCGGCGGGTGAGCTGTCCGTTATCCGCTGGCATACGGTAACCCAGGGATTTGCTCAACTGGATATGCCAGACGGAACGTCTTCTACGTTACGCCCAGGAACAATAGTCATTCTGCCTCAAAACTCCGCGCATCGGCTGTGCCAGACAGGGGAAGAACAAACGCATATTGTCTGCGGAAGCCTGCGATTGCAGGCATCTTCACGCTATTTTTTAACCGCCCTTCCGGAAATATTAATACTGGCACCAGAAGATAACAGTCCCATTAGCCACTGGCTGAAGGCCATGATTGCGCTGATGCAGCAGGAATACATCAACGATCTGCCTGGCTCCAACATCGTTTGCAGCCAGCAATGCGCTACGCTGTTCGCGTTAGCCGTTCGCGAGTGGCTAGCCCAGCCGACACCCGCTAAAAATGTGCTGAATTTACTGCTGCACCCAAGGCTTGGGGCCGTTGTCTTCATGATGCTGGAGTCACCGGCTTTTCCCTGGACTGTCGAAGAACTGGCAAAGCGTGCCCATATGTCGCGGGCCAGCTTTGCGCAGCTATTTCGTGAAGTATCAAACTCCACGCCGCTGGCGGTGTTAACCGAGCTACGCCTGCAATTCGCCGCCCAGATGCTGTCACGCGGATCGCAGCCGTTGATCGTTATTGCCGAGTCGGTGGGTTACGCCAGCGAATCGTCGTTTCACAAAGTCTTTTTACGGGGATTTGGCTGCACGCCGGGCGAGTACCGCAAACGCGTGAAAGCGTTGGCGGCATAACGCACCGCCTGCTTCGGCAACAAAACCGACGCAGGCGAGCGCTTCAAGGCATTACTTTTGGCTACGATGCCTGTGCAGCCACATCAGCTTATAAGCTGCCGGAATAATAAACAGCGACAGCAATGGCGCGGTAATCATGCCGCCAATCATCGGCGCGGCAATGCGGCTCATCACTTCTGAGCCCGCCCCTGTCCCCCACAAGATTGGCAACAGGCCCGCGATAATCACCGCCACGGTCATCGCTTTCGGACGCACGCGCAGCACCGCGCCGTGATACAACGCTTCATCCAGCTTATCCGCCGTAAAGGTTTGCGGATTTTCCAGTGCAGGCTCGGCTTCAATAGCATGGCGCAAGTACATCAGCATCACTACGCCAAACTCCGCGGCAACGCCGGCCAGGGCGATAAACCCGGTTCCGGTCGCAACCGACATATGGAACCCCATCCAGTAGAGGAACCAGATCCCCCCTACCAGCGCAAAGGGCACGCTGGTAATAATCAGCAGCGCTTCACCAAAGCGACGGAAAGCCAGATAAAGCAGGACAAAGATAATCATCAGCGTCATCGGCACCATCAGTTTGAGCTTATGGCTGGCGCGTTCAAGCAGCTCGAACTGCCCGGAAAACGCCACGCTGGTCCCCGGCTTTAACTGTACGTTTTCAGCGATCGCTTTTTTCAGATCGTTCACCACCGAAACCATGTCACGGTCGCGGGCGTCGATATAAATCCAGCTGGTGGGTCGTGCATCTTCGGTTTTCAACATCGACGGACCAGAAACCACTGTCACATCTGCAACATCAGCCAGCGTGATTTGCTGCTTCATGGGCGTCAGAATGGGCAGATTACGCAGCGCTTCCGGGCTATCACGATAGCTCTGCGCATAGCGAAGGTTAATCGGATAACGTGCAATCCCCTCCACCGTTTCGCCCACCATCGCGCCTCCGACCGCGGAGGTGACAAACAACTGTACCGCGCCGACGGTCATACCGTAGCGGGCTGCTTTCTCCCGATTAATGTCCACATTAATATAGCGCCCGCCCACCAGCCGCTCAGCCAGCGCCGAAGCGACGCCCGGCACGGTTCTGGCTACCTCTTCGATTTGTTCTGCCGTGGCGTCGATATCAGCCAGAACGTTACCTGACACCTTTATCCCAATCGGGCTTTTGATGCCGGTAGAAAGCATGTCGATACGGTTACGAATAGGCGGAACCCACAGGTTCGCCAGCCCTGGCAAGCGCACGGTTTTGTCGAGTTCGGCGATGATTTTGTCCATCGTCATCCCCGGACGCCACTGATCCTGCGGCTTCAGTTGGATCGTTGTTTCGACCATTTCCAGCGGCGCGGAATCCGTTGCGGTTTCCGCCTTACCGGTTTTACCAAACACGCGCGCCACTTCCGGAACGGTCATGATCAGCTTGTCGGTTTTTTGCAGCATATCCGCCGCCTGCGCCGCCGAAATCCCCGGCAGAGTTGACGGCATATACAGTAGATCGCCTTCGTTAATCTGCGGCAGGAATTCACCACCGACTTTATTCAGCGGGTAGATAACCGTCAGTATCGAAAGCACCGCCACCAGCAGGGTGGTTTTAGGCCAATGCAGCACCTTCAACAACAGCGGATGATAAATACGGATCAGGAAACGGTTAAGCGGGTTACTGCTTTCCGCCGGAATTTTGCCACGGATCCAGAAACCCATCAGGATCGGAATGACGACAATAGCCAGAAACGCCGCGCCTGCCATGGCATACGTTTTGGTGAACGCCAGCGGGCCGAACAGTCGCCCCTCTTGCCCCTCGAGCGTGAAAATAGGGATAAACGACAGGGTGATAATCAGCAAGCTGATGAACAATGCCGGGCCGACCTCTACCGAGGCATCGGTAATAACCTTCCAGCGCGTTGCGTTATCCAGTTTTTCATCCGGATGCTGATGTCCCCACTCTTCGAGCCGCTTATGGGCGTTTTCAATCATCACAATCGCGGCATCGACCATGGCCCCGACGGCAATGGCAATGCCCCCAAGCGACATGATATTGGCGTTCAGCCCCTGGAAATGCATCACGATAAACGCGATACACAGTCCCAGCGGTAGGGAAATAATCGCTACCAGCGCCGAACGCAGATGCCACAGGAACAGCGCACACACCAGCGCAACAACGATAAACTCTTCCAGCAGCTTATAGCTCAGGTTATCAATAGCGCGATCGATGAGCTGACTGCGATCGTATGTTGTAACTACCTCAACGCCTTCCGGCAGGCTGCTTTTCAGGGTGTCGAGTTTGGCTTTAACGGCGGAGATCACTTCACGCGCATTTTTACCGGAACGCAGAATTACCACCCCGCCCGCCACTTCGCCTTCACCATTCAGTTCGGCGATCCCACGGCGCATTTCCGGCCCAATCTGCACACGCGCGACATCGCGCAGATAAACAGGTACACCGTCGGCCCCTGTTTTCAGGACGATATTATTGAAGTCATCAAGCGTTTGTAGATACCCACTGGCACGGACCATATATTCCGCTTCAGCCATCTCAACAGACGAGCCGCCCGCCTCCTGATTCGACGTATCCAGTGCAGATTTCACCTCCGCCAGGCTGATGCCATATTGCGTCAGCTTCATCGGGTCGATAACAACCTGGTACTGTTTAACCACGCCGCCTACCGAGGCCACCTCTGCCACGTTCGGAATCGTTTTTAACTCATACTTTAAAAACCAGTCCTGAAGAGTACGTAACTCTGCCAGATCGTGTTTACCGCTGCGATCGACCAGCGCATATTCAAAGATCCAGCCGACGCCCGTGGCGTCCGGTCCCATCTCCGCGCTGACCCCTGCCGGTAATTTCCCCTGAACCTGGTTGAGATACTCCAGTACGCGCGAGCGCGCCCAGTAAGGATCGGTGTCATCTTCGAAAATGACGTACACATAGGAATCACCAAACTGCGAGAAACCACGCACGGTCTTCGCGCCCGGTACCGACAGCATGGTGGTGGTCAGCGGGTAAGTCACCTGATTTTCGACGATTTGCGGTGCCTGCCCTGGATAGCTGGTTTTGACGATCACCTGAACATCAGAGAGATCGGGCAACGCATCAACCGGGGTATTGATGATGGTCCAGGTTCCCCAGATACTGAGAAACAGCGCCCCCATCATCACCAGAAAACGGTTTGCCACCGAACGGCGGATAATCCATTCAATCATTTATCATGTCCTCAGTGTGGGTAATGACTCCAACTTATTGATAGTGTTTTATGTTCAGATAATGCCCGATGACTTTGTCATGCAGCTCCACCGATTTTGAGAACGACAGCGACTTCCGTCCCAGCCGTGCCAGGTGCTGCCTCAGATTCAGGTTATGCCGCTCAATTCGCTGCGTATATCGCTTGCTGATTACGTGCAGCTTTCCCTTCAGGCGGGATTCATACAGCGGCCAGCCATCCGTCATCCATATCACCACGTCAAAGGGTGACAGCAGGCTCATAAGACGCCCCAGCGTCGCCATAGTGCGTTCACCGAATACGTGCGCAACAACCGTCTTCCGGAGCCTGTCATACGCGTAAAACAGCCAGCGCTGGCGCGATTTAGCCCCGACGTATCCCCACTGTTCGTCCATTTCCGCGCAGACGATGACGTCACTGCCCGGCTGTATGCGCGAGGTTACCGACTGCGGCCTGAGTTTTTTAAATGGCGGAAAATCGTGTTGAGGCCAACGCCCATAATGCGGGCGGTTGCCCGGCATCCAACGCCATTCATGGCCATATCAATGATTTTCTGGTGCGTACCGGGTTGAGAAGCGGTGTAAGTGAACTGCAGTTGCCATGTTTTACGGCAGTGAGAGCAGAGATAGCGCTGATGTCCGGCAGTGCTTTTGCCGTTACGCACCACCCCGTCAGTAGCTGAACAGGAGGGACAGCTGATAGAAACAGAAGCCACTGGAGCACCTCAAAAACACCATCATACACTAAATCAGTAAGTTGGCAGCATCACCCCCTTGGCAATAGTCGATATATAATAAAATATATAATGAAAAAACATAAAAACGAACCCTTTTCTATTACGTGATAACACGTATTAATGAAGATACCCCTCTTGTGGTTGTGCTCAGATATACATTCACGACAAGACTTGTGACACACACCTATCATTGACGCGCATTTATGCATGCAACCTTGATCTGGTCACTTATTAAACAGATTCGATTTTCGCTACACTCTGGGTAGAGGTAAACAAACAGGAGGTAGTGAATATGTATCGCTCAATTCTGGTGCCCATTGATATCTCTGAAACCGATTTAACCCGCCATGTTGTTCCACAGGTCCTGGCGCATGCCAAAACCGCTAAGGTCCACTTTTTAGCCGTTATTCCTACCGTTCCGTTCTATGCCTCGCTGGGGCTGGCTTACTCAACAGAATTCCCGGACAGAAGCGGTCTGCAGGCCAAGGCCAGCGAAAAACTCGAAGAGATTATTAAGCAGTTCAATATTCCTGCAGGCAGGAGTCAGACTCACGTCGTTTACGGCCCGCCGAAGGATCAGATCCTCAAACTGGCGGAAGCGGTAGACGCTGAGCTTATTGTTATTGCCTCACATAAGCCTGGTTTTAGCACTTATCTGCTGGGTTCAACGGCGGCTGCCGTAGTACGCCATGCAAAATGTCCCGTGCTGGTTGTGCGGTGATAGGGTCAAAATGGGGGCGAATTTGCACTAACGTTTATAAGTTAAGCATTCTTGAGAACATGTGATTCTTGCTCAGGGTTCCGTTCACCTCAGTGGTAAACGTAGCAATATACCGGAGGCAACAGATTCATTGCCTCCGGATGTCCCACTCTCAGTTACTCATTACGCCCTTTCATTTTCGTTAAAATGGCAAGCATTAGAGCGAATGTATTCCCGTTTTTCTGTGGCTTAGGCCATCACTCAGTTCTGAATATCCAGCCTGACCAGTGCCAGCAACAGCTGACTCAGCGCACCGTAGAAACCAAAGTCATCATAGCGGCGGCATTTGGCGGTGAATTCCGGTAACCAGCGTAACAGCCCCGCCAGCGTTTCTCTGCGCAGCGCATCAATACGCTGGCGGCTAAGCCCGGACTCTCCCAGAGAAAAATGCAGATGACTCAGCAGTTCGATAAAAATTGCCAGATGATCGGCTGACTCGCTAAACGTTTCGCTTACCTGCATGCCAGCATCGGCTAACAATCGTTTAATGACCCCGTAATTCGGCCCTCCTTCAAGATGGGCCGACGCATAGGGTAACGCCGCGTGTTTTTCCGTCATCAGAAACAGGCTACAAAAATCAGCCGCCAGTTCGAGGGTAGCGTCCTCACGCACCTGAAGCGCAGCAATTTTCTCCTCCAGCTGAAGGACTTCCGCTTCAAGCGACGGTTCACCTTTTAGCACCGCGAACCACTCAGCCATTTCGCTGGACTGCAAAAGTGCCAGGCTGTCATCGTCACGTTCCTGGGAAAACAACTGCGCCAGCCAGGCGTAAACGCAGGCCATCTGTTCTGTTGTCAGGGAAGAGTGTTTTATCATGACGATACCTTCTCCGCCGGAACATATTCGCACTGCGCCACCATTTTTATCGGGCCGCTGAACGCCGTCACGTTATCCACCTTGCCGGTATATTTCTCAATTTCCACCAGCGTAGTATGAGCGCTGGTCGCCTGCGCCAGTTGAGACGTACCGATATCGATTGTTAATACGTTTGGATTGCCGTATTTACACAGCGCCCCAGTTTCTCCGCCGTTATCAGGGTCGTACCAGGCACCTTCATGAATACGCGCCACGCCTGGCGAGTAGAGATCGGAGACAACCGCCCCGGCCAGTACTTGTCCACGTGCGTTAAAGACACGGACAATATCACCGTTGCGAATCCCCCTGACGCTGGCATCCTGCGGGTTGATAAACACCGGCTCTTTACCACTTACCGCATAATGCTTACGCAGCGCTTCAGATTCACAAAGCTGCGAGTGCAGACGGAAATCAGGGTGAACAGATTGCAGATGCAGTGGCCAACGCTGCGACCCGGGTCCACCATGTGAGCGTTCGATTTTCTCAAACCACATCGGATGCCCCTGGCAGTCGTCATACTGCATACCGGCAATGGTTTTCGAGAAAATTTCGATCAATCCGCTCGGCGTGCCCAGCGGCTCAAGATCGGGGTCTTCGCGGAATGCCTGATGACGTACAAACATCTGCGGATGTTCGAATTCAACGTACTCTTGCTGATTCCAGAAAACGTCAAAAGCGGGGAGATGAACGCCGCGCCCTTTCCCCTGCTGGCTTCCTTCCTGCCAGATCCGTTTCAGCCAACCCATCTCATCCAGCCCTTCGGTAAAGGCTTCTTCACGATTAAAGCGGCGGCAGAGATCGCGGAAAATATCGAAATCATTACGTGCTTCAAATTGCGGCTGCACCAACTGTTTCATGGCGATAATACCGCGGTTGGAGTGGTTGCCATACTGGTCAAGATCGTTACGCTCAAACTGGGTCGTCGCGGGCAATACGATGTCAGCGAATCGACAGGTCGAGGTCCACTGATTATCGATGGCGATAACGGTTTCCAGCTTACGCCAGCCCTCAATAATACGATTGATCTGCTGGTGACGATGGAAAGGGTTGGTCCCGGCAAAAACGCACATCTTCAACGGCGGCAACTTGACGGTTTTGCCGTTCCAGTTAATTTGTTTACCCGGCTCAAGAATCGCATCGATAAAACGCGCGATCGGGATGGTGCTGCTGTACCCCTTATAATCAGTGCTGTCATGCACAGGAGGTACGGTGGTGGAGCCAGAAAAACCGCTCAGGATAATCCCTTTTCGGCTTGGCGTGCCCGCGCCGTTGTAGTGCCAGCCAAAGCCGAAGCCACCGCCGGGTAAGCCGATTTGTCCAAGCATTGAGGCCAGCACCACGATCATCCACGCCCACTGTTCCCCGTGCTGCATACGCTGGACGCACCAGCCGGCAATAATCTGCGTTCTTCCGCCCGCCATTTGCCGCGCCAGTTCACGAATCGTATCGGCATCAATCCCGCATATTTTTTGCGCCCACTGGGCATCTTTAGGCTGTCCGTCACTTTCCCCCAGCAGATAAGGCAGAAACTGCTCAAACCCTACGCAGTAGTTATCGAGAAAATGCTTATCGTAGAGCTTCTCGGTATAAAGCGTGTGCGCCAGCGCCAGCTGTAGCGGCACATCGGCCTGCGGATTCACGGCGACGTGTTTAACCTTGTCGCGGCCCAGGTAGTCGTGCGTCGAGGTGATGACCGGATCAACGCTGATAACCGAGATCTCGCCGCGCGCCACTTTTTCTTTCAGTTGTTCGTAGTATTCATAAACATCATGATCCGGGCACCACCAGTTCGCCTGCTGGTTTTTAATCAGGTCGGAACCCCACAGCACAATCGTTTTGCTGTTTTTCAGCACCAGCGGCCAGGAGGTCTGCTGTTCATATACCTCCATTGACCCGACCACGCGCGGCAGAATCACCTGGGCTGCACCAGTGGAATAGTCGCCCCCGGTACTTACGCTGTTGCCGTGCAGCGCAATGGCGCGCGCCAGCATCCCCGAGGCGTTATGGAACATGCCGGTTGATTGCCAACCGCTGGCCGTCAGCAGCGCGCTCGGGCCATAGGTCTTCTGAATTCGCTCCAGCTCCTGATAGAAGAAGTCCAGCGCTTCATCCCACGAAACGCGCACAAAGCGGTTATCTCCACGCTGCGTGGTATCGCTCTGATGGCGTTTACGCAACCAGTCGACGCGGGCCATTGGATAGCGAATACGCGCCCCACCATGCACGTGATCCGGCAGTCCGGCGATCATTTTTGACGGGTACTTATCACGCTCAAACGGTTTGGCTTCAATAAAACGCCCATCAACCACGGTGGCGCGGATTGCCCCCCAGTGAGATCCGGTCAGGATCCCCTCTTTGACGCCAGTTCCCTGCACCTCTGCGGCGTTGGCGCTGCGCGGTGTGAGCAGCGAAGGTCCTAACATACCAGCGACGGTCAAGCCGCCCAACTGCAGTAGAAAACGACGGCGAGATGCCTGAAAGAGATCGTTATTTTTCATTGCTTTCTCCCTTATCGCCATGCGGCTTGTCCGTGGTGTCAGAGGCATTCATCTGCAGATATTTCAGTAAGGTACGTTCTTCACGTTTATCCAGACTGGTAAATCCAATCATGCCGTTCAACGTGCCAATCCAGCCGTTGGCGTCAAAGTGTTCTTTCTCAGGTGCGCCGTGGCACTGGTTACAGGTTCCGTTATAGAGCGAGTCGGCATAAGCCCAGATTGGCTTAATGTCGTTAACCATATCGCCCTTCTGCATCCAGGCGGTGGCCTGCAGCTTGCTCCACTGCGTATTCGTTTCCGCGACGGTCGTTTGCTCCAGGGTTTTCACGTGCTGCTGAATGTCGCCACGAATGGAGGCCACAAAAATGCGTTTACCTGGCAATTGCGCCAGCACGCGCTGACGCCCGTTACTCTCTGTCCAGCCCACAATCTCAATTTGCAGCCAGTCGCCGTCACGCTTTAACACTTTTACTTCAGAAGCAGGCAGCAGTGAGCCCGCAGGTTCTTTATCCCCTTTGGCGGCATAAATAGGTTTGATGTCCAGGGAATAGAGCGTATCGCCATCGTCGTTTGCGTTGGCGCGTAACTGGTCAAACTGCTTGCGGAAACCGCTGCTCATATCGGGAAGCTGATGCGCAATACCTTTATGGCAGTCAATACAGGATTGATTGTCCTTGGCCGCAATCTTCATCTGACGCGCAGCTTCAGGGTGCTGTTTCGCGTGATCCATCGCATCATAGTTATGACAGGAACGACAGGTCGCGGAGTTGTTCTCCTTCATTCGCGCCCATTCGCGCTCCGCCAGCTCGGCACGTTTGGCTTCGAATTTCTCAGGAGTATCAATAGAGTGGGCAACAAAGGTCTGGTAAATATCGTTGCTGGCCTCCAGCTTACGTTTCACCATGCCAGGGATATCGGATGGAATGTGGCAATCATGACACTCTGCGCGCACCCCGGAGGCATTCTGAAAATGCGCAGACTGTTTATATTCTTCATAAACCGGCTGCATGCTGTGGCAGCTCACGCAAAATTCGGTTGAACTGGTTAATTTAATGCCAACGTGCGGTAAGACGATCAGCGCGATACCGACCACCATCCCGATGACGACCAGCGCCAACACTGACCAACGTGCGCTCGGTCTGAGCAGCGCCCTCCATAGTTTCCGCATAATAGCCCCTGTAAATATATGGTTTAGTTACAGAGGATCTTATTTCGCAAATGTGAACGGCAACACTGGTCAGGATGAATGGCTTACGGCACAATATGAACAGATATGAACAGAAAGAGACAACAACCAGGATGTCGCATCACATTGTCATTGTTGAGGATGAACCCGTTACCCAGGCACGATTACAGGCTTATTTTGAACAGGAAGGTTATCACGTCTCGGTCACAGCCAGCGGAGCCGGCCTGCGTGAAATCATGTCACAACACTCTGTCGATCTTATTCTGTTAGATATCAATCTCCCGGATGAAAATGGCTTAATGCTGACCCGCGCCCTGCGTGAACGCTCAACGGTGGGGATCATCCTGGTAACGGGTCGTAGTGACCAAATTGACCGTATCGTTGGCCTGGAAATGGGGGCTGATGATTATGTCACCAAGCCGCTGGAGCTACGTGAACTGGTGGTGAGAGTGAAAAATTTACTCTGGCGTATCGACCTTGCCCGCGAGGCGCGACCGGAGGCCAAAGACAACTGCTATCAGTTTGCCGGGTATTGTTTGAACGTCTCCCGTCATACTCTGGAACTGGGCGACGAGGCAATCAAACTCACCCGCGCCGAGTATGAAATGCTGGTCGCGTTTGTCACCAATCCGGGGGAAATTCTCAGTCGCGAACGTTTACTGCGCATGCTTTCGGCACGACGGGTAGACAATCCGGACTTACGCACCGTGGACGTACTGATCCGCCGTTTACGCCACAAGCTGCGGGCTGATTTACTGGTAACGCAGCACGGGGAAGGTTATTTTTTAGCGGCTGACGTGTACTGATACAGATAAACAGGACGGAATCCGCCGGGTGACAACGAGCACTTTACATGCTGGCTGTCGGCATTTTTCGGGGTGAGCACCAGGATCGGCGGACTGATATTTTCCGGCACCGGTTGTCCTTGTAATACTCTGATAGCCTGCTGAATCGCCAGTTCACCTTGCCAGACCATTTGATCGCTGGCAGCCATAATGATTCTTTCGCGTTTAAGCCCGCGATACACCTGATGCGACAGATAAAAAGAGACGACAGTTAACGGCGCGCCCTGATTGCGCTTCTCCCCCATTGCCGCTTCAGCAGCAATTGCCGTACCGGCCACCACGTCGGCATCCGGGTGACGCTCAAGCATCTCCTGCAACAGATTACGCTGTATTTCAATATCATTATCGCCCAATGCCACATCCACGATGCGCACCTGACTGCCGGCAATCGCCTGACGGAATCCGGCCACCATCACACGACTGCCCCCGGCGTCATCAGGTCCTGGCAATAATAAGACCTTTAGCGGTTTGCCCGCGCTCCACTTAACCAAATAGCGGCCTGGCTGATAACCCATCTGGAACCACGGAACCCCAACCCGGGCTTTTACCGTTGCGTCATGGATAGCATTCACCACCTCAATAACCGGCAGCGTGCCAACCTGCGCCTGCAAATCCGGAAAAGTCGTCGTGCTGCTGCCCAACAAAATGGCATCCGCGCCCCATTGCTGGCATTGAGCGATTTGTGATTTTTGCGTGTCGAACTGGCGATACCCTCCCGCCTCAAGCACCTTCAGGCTTACGCCGTATTTTTTCGCCGCCTCCAGCATGCCGTAATTCACGGAAAGCCAGTAGGAATCCTTCAGGCTGGGATACAGCGCGCACAGTTTCCAGACTTTGTTTGCAGTAACGTCCGTTAGCGGCTCCGGCACTGCCTGCTGGGCATCCTGCCAGCGCAGCAGTGCGGACCCGGTCGCGTGACCTAAGCCGGGAAAAAGTGTGATAAGCAGGAAAACCAATACGCGCATGATAGCCTCAACATTGATAAGGCTTTATCCTAGTTGCTTTCCTCTTTTGGACTCAACCTTTTTAATCTGTGGCGACCCGACAGTGAATTTATCTCTGACCAAACGACTGTGGATAGGCTTCGGGCTGATGGCGGCACTGACCCTCATTAGTACGCTGGTTGGCTGGTATAACCTGCGTTTTGTCAGCCAGGTTGAGCAGGCCAATACCCAGGCGCTGATCCCGACCATGGACATGGCGCGCCAGCTCAGCGAAGCCAGCGCCTGGGAACTGTTTTCCGCGCAGAATCTGACCACCGCAGATAATGAAAATATGTGGCTGGCTCAGGGGCGTATGTTAACCGCCCAAAGCCTGAAAATAACCGCTTTACTGAAAACCCTGCGCGAGCAGGGCTTTGATACGTCGGCCATTGAACAACAGGAAAAAGAGATCGCCCAGTCGTTAAGCCATCAGGGGGAGTTGGTTGGCGAACGTCTGAAACTGCGCGATCGGCAGCAACAGCTCAGCCAACATATTGTTGAGGCTACCGCCGACGTTGCCGAAATGGCGCGCGGTCAGGCCAGTAATGCCGCCACCTCGGCGGGCGCTACGCAGGCAAGCATTTATGATTTGATTGAGAGCCATCAGGGACAGGCGGCAGAACACGCTCTCGACAGGCTTATCGATATCGATCTGGAATATTATAACCAGATGAATGAACTGCGCCTGAGCGCGCTACGCGTGCAGCAAATGGTGATGAATCTGGGGAATAACCAGGCGCAGAATAACCTTGCAGCGCTGGAAACCCAGCTTAATGCCGCCGTCAGAGTGCTTCACCGCCGACAAATACGCATTGAAGATCCGATGGTACGCACTCAGGTTGCCGGCGCTGTAAATTCGATAAGCCGTTATGTCGATCTGCTGGCCCTGTATCGTCAGGATAATGACATCACCACCCGCTTACAGATCTTATCGCAGAACAATATCGAGCAATTTACCCGTTTCAGTAGCGAAGTCAGTCAGTTGGTAGAAATCATTGGCCAACGCAATCAGACCGGGCTGGCGCATCTCAAACAGGCCAGCCAGCGCGGGCAAACGCTGCTGCTGCTGTTAGGTGCGGTGTCATTGTGCTTGTTAATTCTCATTCTTTGGCGCGTAGTTTACCGCTCGGTCACGCGTCCGTTGGCGCAGCAAACCCAGGCGTTACAGCGTCTGCTTGAAGGTGATATTGACTCCCCATTTCCGGAAACCGCGGGCGTTCGCGAACTGGATACCATCGGGCGGTTGATGGATGCCTTTCGCGGCAGCGTTCACGCCCTTAATAGCCATCGCGAACATCTGGCCGCTCAGGTAAAAGCTCGCACCGCCGAACTGCGTTCTATGGTGTCTGAACACCGTCAGGCGCGGGCAGAAGCCGAAAAAGCCAACCAGGCAAAATCGGCGTTTCTTGCCGCCATGAGCCATGAAATACGCACCCCGCTGTATGGGATCCTCGGCACTGCGCAGTTGCTCTCAGACAATCCCGCTCTGGCGCAGCATCAGGAGAATCTGCGCGCAATCACCGACTCTGGCGAGTCTCTGCTGACCATCCTCAACGATATCCTGGACTATTCCGCCATCGAAGCGGGCGGAAAAAATGTGGCGATCGGCGATGAACCTTTTGAGCCCAGACCCTTGCTGGAAAGTACGCTTCAGCTCATGCACGGTCGCGTTGTGGGTCGCCCGGTCGTGCTGGTTACGGATTTTGCCGACGATGTCCCCGACTCCCTACGCGGCGATCCGCGCCGCATTCGGCAAATCATAACTAACCTATTAAACAACGCGCTGCGCTTTACCGATCGCGGACACATCACCCTGCGTAGCCGATGTAAAGATCAGGACTGGTATATTGAGGTTGAGGACACGGGATGCGGGATTGATCCTGTCCATCAGCGCGATATTTTTCAGCCGTTTGTTCAGGTTAGCGGTAAACGTGGGGGGACCGGGCTTGGACTCACTATCAGTGCCAGCCTTGCGCAGGCGATGCAGGGAGAACTGAGCGTCACCAGTACGCCGGGAGTCGGAAGCTGCTTTCGTCTGCGTCTGCCATTACGGGCTGGCGCGATGCCGGTAGCTAAATCCGTTCCACGTGCCATATCGTTACAGGGTTTACGCTTACTGCTAATCGAGGATAACCCCCTCACGCAGCGCATCAGTACAGAAATGCTCACCCTCAATGGCGCCCAGGTCACCGCTGCCGACAGTGCGGCTGCGGCGCTCACCATACTGCAGCAAGACGCCCAGTATAATGCCGCGCTGGTTGATTTTGATCTTCCGGATATCGACGGCATCACGCTGGCGCAACAGTTAACCCACGAGTTTCCGACGTTAAAGCTAATAGGCTTTAGCGCACACGTCATCGACGAAACGCTAAGCCAAAGAACCAGCACCCTGTTTCTCGGCGTTATTCAAAAACCGGTTCCCCGGGATGAACTTAGTCGGCTCATTACCCATTATCTCCACGGTAACGCCCCTCTCCCGGTTGCATTAGAAAATGACAACCAACGGTTAGATACCCAGCAATTAGCCGGGGATATCCAGCTAATGGGATGGCAAAAGGTGCACGAATGGTTAGCGCTCTTTAAGCAACACACCCTTCCTGTATTAGATGAGATTGACGCAGCGCGTGCAGCATGTGAGTACGAGAAGATAAAACGTCTGGCACATCAGCTAAAAAGCAGCTGCGCCAGCATGGGGATGCGTTCTGCCAGCAGGATGTGCGCAGCGCTTGAACAGCAGCCGCTAGCTGATTTTTCACTCAGAGAGGAAGTACAACTAAGTCTTACGGAAGTGGAAATGTGGTTGGCAAAAGAAAATTTGTCGCGATTAGCCGAAGCTGAACATCAGAAGTGACGTTGAAATGGTACGCCCTGTAGGATTCGAACCTACGACCTACGGCTTAGAAGGCCGTTGCTCTATCCAACTGAGCTAAGGGCGCATTGCGAAGTGATTACTTCATGCCGATGAAACGCGTGAATTATACGGTCAGCGCTTGCTGAGTCAATGCCTTTTGTTTCGGTTGCTGGCGAAGTGTACGAATGTTGATTTTTTCTGCTCGTTCAAAGGTATCCAGGAAATCACCTGGTAACAACTCAGCCCGCAAAACGTCAGATTTAGGGATGCATGTATTTAGAATATTTATGATTTTGCTTAACATTCCTTTATCCCCTCTCCAGTGGTTCAGGAACTCTTTAATGTTAAGTATCGCCATCAAGGAAGAAAACAGTCACTTCGAACATGGACTGAAAATCATCATCTCCCATCTGGCAAATCAGTGGCATCAGGAGATTAGCTTTTTACCTGTCGAAGATATCGATCGCGCTGAAATCGCGTTTATCTCACTGGATGAAGATTGGCTCAGCGCCGATTGTTACATGGTTCCTGTCCATACCAGGCGCCAACACCGGGTGGTCATCTGTAGCAAAAACGACAAAGATAAGCTGATGTTCCGCCCCTGCCTGTACATGTTGCCACTGATTTATCGGGAAGATGACGTCGACGAGATAACCAAAAAACTGGTCCTCATCCTGCAAAAACGCGCACTGCGCACTAGCGTGCCCACGACTATCTGCCATTACTGCACCACCCGCAACTTTTCTATCGAAGAACGCCAGTTCTTAATGTTTCTCGCCAGCGGGTATACGTTAGCCGAAACGGCTCATCTGCTCTCAGTCAGCGATATCCAGGCCAAAGCGACCCGCCGCAGCATTATGAAAAAGCTGCATGTGAAAAACGATCAGCAATTCTTAAGATACATCCGCGCACATCTGAACTTTCTGCAAAATTAGACGGGGTATCTCTGCCTAATTTTTATTGAGAAATATCTCATCATCGATTAAGCATCGGCTCCTACTGTACCTGGCTTCAGGCTGCGAGAATAATCCGGCCATACTATTTCCGGGGAAAAAGAAAGACACACCCGGTAATATTTTATCTAATCTCAGAGAGAGGTTGAACTGGATAAAACGATCTTTTGGGCATTGAGTAAGACATCAGAAAACTTCCGGCAAATTATTCTGATGGGGTACGCAATCGCCAGTCTGATGATTGTTGAAGCACTGAAACCCAACGGCATAAGTCAACTCACCTTTGCGCTGACAAAAGTTTGGTTCAGGGATGTCTGTAGTCAGCAATTTATCCAGACCTGCCGCAACAGAAATGGAATGGAAAAGGATGCACAGTGCAAAACGCCGGGACCGCTATCGCCGTATACGAAACGCTAACTGTAGCTGGCAATTTCCCCACTGTACCTCACAGGTATTTGACCGGATCGAGTATCTGGCGCAAAAACTCGAATGCACCTTACCAGACGGCACTATATCTCAGGCGATAATTACGACAGACTACTATCTGGCCTATGCGCTGAGTCGACATTTATTCTCAGGTACTCGCACGGCGATCTTCCAGAGCGTTGAATCGACCTTGCTCAGCATGCAAGAGCCGGTAATTAGCCAGTTAGTGATTGACATTGAAAGCTTAACAACCCCTTATTTCGATATACTTGAAAGCCTGCGCCAGCTAATTAAGAAGCATAATGACATCCAAATCTTCATAATGCTTTCCAGTCGCGATGAAGACCTCACTACATTTATTACACTGTCCGGTCCATTTTATATCTTGCCACGCAATTTGCGCCTCCCCGAGATGCGTCATGCCTTATTATCTCCGGTTCTTAGCTATATTCATTCCAGACGCATAAATCAGCTCGACTGGGAGCTGATTACGTTACTATTACAGGGTAACTCCTTAAAAAAGATTGCATTGTTACAGACACAACCCTATCACCGTATCATTTATCGCCTGAATCAGTTGATTACGCGCCTTGGATTACCCAGCAGGCAGCGCTTTTTGCATCTGATACACCGCCTCAACGTTACCTCTACCCATTTAATTTAACACCATAACTCATTGTGCTATAAGATTTTTTAGGAAATTACTTATTTTCAAATAAGAAAACAGATCTAATTTTTACAAATATTTAATATTTACAACTATTCCTGGTATTATGCCTGGAGCCACTCCCACACTTAACCTTACTGATCCTGTGCATTTCAATAGAAAATAGTCCCATTGCAGTCTTAACAAAACCTAAACAATTGGTTTATTGTGTCGTTTTTACTGTTTAAAAAAAATTTTCAATCTGCCATAATTCGAACCGCAGATAAATAATACCAATAGTCATTAACACATCTGGATCTTTCAGAATATCCTAACTGACATTAACAACCAGGATGTTGTAAGTCTTTTCCGAATGAGCAGAGCAGGTATAATCCCCACAGTTTCCTGATTAATTGTTAGTTTTCCCGGTGTGAAATGGATTTTCCACAAATTCATTGTTCTGCAGAAGAACAACCGAATAAACAAGGATGAAATAATATTTATTCGGCTCTCCCTCAGAACAATTCTTGGCTATTTGACAATATTATAACGCCTGATGTTTTATCAAATTCGCAAGATACGCAAACAGTTTGAGGCATACAACAATGAAACCAGCATCCGTTATCATTATGGACGAACACCCTATTGTCAGAATGTCGATAGAAGTACTACTCGAGAAAAACAGTAATATTCAGGTAGTGTTGAAAACCGATGACAGCCGTACGGCAATAGAACACCTGCGCACGTACCCGGTCGATCTTGTCATCCTGGATATTGAACTGCCTGGTTCTGATGGGTTTACATTACTCAAAAGAATAAAATCATTGCAGGAGAAAACTCGGGTACTGTTTCTGTCCTCAAAATCCGAGTCGTTTTATGCCGGGCGTGCTATCCGGGCCGGTGCAAATGGGTTTGTCAGTAAACGAAAGGATCTCAATGATATCTACAATGCGGTAAAAATGATTTTATCGGGATATTCCTTTTTCCCTTCGGATACCCTTAATTTCATTAACAATATAAATGCACAAAAAGGCGTCTTACATGACATGCCGCTCTCTAACCGTGAAGTTACCGTTTTGCGTTATCTGGCAAACGGGCTATCCAATAAGGAAATTGCTGAGCAGTTGTTACTCAGCAATAAAACGATTAGCGCTCACAAGGCTAATATCTACTCCAAGCTCGGGTTGCACACCATCGTTGAGCTGATCGATTACGCAAAAATGCATGAATTAATGTAATAACACTCCCGGCGAGATTTCGTTCGGGAGTGTTTTGTTAGCACATTGATTAGTTATAGTTAATCATGAACGTGGCATCAGCCTTGGCAATGCCAGGCTGAACCCCAGCAGCTAACGCGATATAGTTTGCGAAAAAGGTCAGCGTGGCGTTGCCGTTGTCATCAATCCCCACGGTCTGGCTGGCCTGCTCGAGCGGCAATCGCGTACGGTCGCTGTCGTGCAGTTCGATCGCCACCTTTTGCGCCATCACCGCGTCATCAAGCGCCAGCAACGTCGTGCCCGGGGCCGGAGTTCCGGTAAACGTTATCGAAGCGGAACCCGGCGGGCAGCCTTCTAGCTTCAGCGTAAACGCGACCGGTTGAGTGGTATCTCCGCTGGTCTGAAGCTGCTTTGTCGGCCAGGTGCCTAGCTCCACAGACTTATTGCTGTCGCCGGCAATTACCGCGCAGGTAAAGTCCACCACGTTACCGCGCAGTTCAATATTGATTTCCCCCAGCGACGAAGCGGCATGGCACAACGAGCTGAATGTCAGCAGGCACACCATTGCCAGAAGTGTCCCTGCGGCTGGCGTTTGTTTGTTAGTCATAATCCACTCGCAGATAGCCACGGGCTGTAAAAGGTCCTTCGGTAGGCTTATTGCCCGTTACGCTGACCGGCCATGTTCGGATCCCCACGCTCGCCGCGGCGTTATCATCCAGTTGAAACGGGATAGTGCTGGACAGATTATTGGGCGTTAGCGGTTTACCGCTGCTGTCGGCGACAATAAAACCTAAATCCGGGTTGTCAGATACCATCATTTGCCCGGTGGCTTTCTCGGCCTCTACGCGCATGGTTAAGTAGGCCTGTGCAGCGACGTTGGTGCATTTTATCGCCACCGTTTTGGTCTGCGGATTGATGCCTTCAGGCCGGTTTCCCGCCCCCGCCTTGCTAAACAGCGATGCGCCAATATCACCAAAATCAAACTCAACAATCTGCCCAGCGTTTACTTCGCAGTTTTGTGGAACCTCCACCTTGCCGCTGTAGCTGATGGTATAAACCGGCACGCTTAGCGCATCTCCGGTACTGGTCGTGACATAGACGCTAAACATCGTCTGCCGCGGAATCGGCACCATGTTAATAAACGGGCGGATCACTTTGAGCTTAAACACCAGCTTTGAATCCATCACGCCAAAAGGCTGCTGCTTAGGTACGTTTGGGTGAGTCCCCATGCGAATGTAATTACGCGGGGGATAAAATAACCCGGCATAGTCATCAGTTATGCTCATGGCCCCCAGCAGGTAGTCATTGAGCTTCAGATACTGAAAACCGCCTTCGGTACTTTGCACCGGAAGTTCAGTGGCATAGCTTCGATAGGTGTAATTTACCGTTGTCCCGGCCGGACAGGTGGCCTTCACGCCAACCCAGCCAGATTTTTCCGGTAACGTCACCACCTGTCCCGGCTGGTTGTTACTACTGTTGAAGACATTCGACAGATCGTAAAAAACATCCGTTGACGTGCCATTCGAGTTTTGGCAGACCGTCGCCCAGGACGAATGGGTCATCAGCAGTAAAGCGCTTCCCAGTAACAAACCCGTTTGTCGTTTCATCGTATTATTCCTGTCGTGCTGACGGAGATTCGCACGTCACGTTCGTGAGCGTTACCGCTTGTTTCAGGCTCTCCTCTGGCAAGGCATAGCGCGCCACGCAGCGCGCGTTTGCGCCTTCCCCCCATTGGATCAACAACTCGCCTTTTAGCGGCAGGCCGCTCAGGTAGATTTGCCCGTCTTCACCCACCATGCTGGTCACGCCGCTGGTGTTTTCACGCACGACGGAGCCAAACGGCACTGGTTTACCGGCATGTTTGGCGGTAATCAGCGCCCGCACACCGATTCGTGTATCAAACGCCGCCCGCACCAGCGCCCCTTTCGTTGGCACTACGCTACTGACGTTATTCTCCACATCGGTATTGTTGTTCATGGAATTGGTGTCTAACGCGACGCGGTTATAGCGATAGACGGTGGCATATGGCATCACCGCGTATCCGCGCCAGTCGGTTTGAACGCCGGTCTGGTTCTCTATCCGTACACCCTGCGCGCCCGGCGCTTTAATCAGCACGTTGGTATCGCCCAGAGGCTGACTGAGCGTAATGCCGTCCGCATGCCCCACTACGCCGCCGGAGAGCTGCCAGTTGTAGTCATGCTGGTCACGGTCGTAGTTGTAACCCACGCCCAGCGTACCGTAGGCCGCCTGCCAGTTGGCGCTGGCGTTTCCGCTATAGCCATTGGTGCTGCTGTGCCCCTGATTCACGCTGTAGCTCAGGTTGCGCCCATCCAGCAACGTACCGCCGATCCCGCTCTGCCAGCTGTTCTGTCCGTTGCTATTACGGTTGGCATTAAAGGTGGCGTAGGTGCGATCGAGGGCGTTATCACGCGAGTAACGCCGTCCGCTCAGCAGGCTGAACGGTACAGACATATTGAACGCCAGAATACGATCGGTGTTGGAGATGCCAACCGATTCATTCCACGACCAGGAGAGTGAATAGCTAATCCCCTGCCAGCCGCTGGCATAGCCCAGTTGATACCAGGTATTGGTGTCTGAAGTATTCCAGTACGTCTGCTGACTACCCGAGATATACAGCGATCCGTAATCCCCCAAATTCTGCGAAATGTTGATCTGGAAACGGCCCTTTTTGCTGTAGCTCAGGTTGTGGTAACTCGTCACATTGGGCACGTCGTGGCGATTGCCCTCACTGTCGTATTCGTACTCATAGCCTTCCATACTGCGATACGCCACATCGTCGAGGGTATAGAAGCCACGCGTTGAGTAGCGATACCCCAACAGCTGGAAGTTAGTGCCAAAATTGTTCAGCGATTTCGCATACAAGAAACGTAGCGACTGCCCCTGGTGCGTACTGTCATCCGCCAGTTGGCTGCGCGCATGGGTGAGATCGACAGAAACCGCCCCCCAGTCTCCCAGATTTCGACCGGTGCCTAAAACCACCGCGGTGTAACGTGAGGCCAACTGCGTACCACCGTATGCGGTATAGCCCTCTGGTAACCCGGCAATTAATGTTCCCTGGAAAAAGAACGGTGAAGATTGCTGGCTATTGCCGCTGCGAAAATCCCCGGCGACAACGTCATATTTGAAACGCCCTTCTCGTTGTAATAAAGGAACGGTGGAGTACGGCACCGTATAGCGTTGCTGGCTGCCGTCTTTCTCATCCACCGTGACCTCAAGATCACCGCTGGATGACGTTGGGTTGAGATCGGTTATCGAGAAAGCGCCGGGTGAAACATAGCTTTGATAAATCACATAGCCATTCTGACGAATGGTCAGTTTCGCTGCGGTACGCGCAATGCCGCGAACGGTAGGCGCGTAGCCCTGTAAGCTGTCGGGATACATACTGTCTGAGGAATAGAGCCGCGCACCGCGAAACCCGACGCTGTCAAAAACGTCGTTGCCAGTGTTGCTGTCGCCCATCACCAGTTCGCCCTTCAGCGGGATAATTGCGCGCTGAAGCCATGTACCGATGTTTTTCCAGCTTTGTGAGTGGTATCCGTCGCCCTTGGAGTAGCTCCACGCACCGTTGTTTCTCAGCCGCCAGGGGCCATAGTTCAGACCACTGAGCATACTGAGGAAATAACTGTCAGTATCACTGCCGCGGCTGCCGGTAAAGCTGTAGTTAACCAGCGCGGCCGGGATCCCTTCATCCCACTCTTCCGGTGGAATATAGCCGCGCGCGCTGTTTAACATTGACGCCTGTGGCAGGCTGACGTTTAAGCGCAGGGTAGAAAAATCAAACGCAATCTCGCTGCCGGGAATCGCCTCAGGTAGATTGATACAGGTATCGTTCGGATCCTTACTGAGTGCCGGAAACGCGGCGATATTGACGCCAAGGCGCTTTACCCAGTCGAGTCCAAAGCACGGCATCAGCCCACCGGACTTCTCCCCGGCTTTTGCCGCACTGGTAGTAAAACGAATATCCTGAGTGGCAACAAACTCATCGTTGCGCCAGATATCCACGCGATAAACGCCTTCAGGCTGGTGATTGCCTTTTTCAAAACGTGATAAATCCGCCACGGTTGCCGTATCCGCAGATAAAAAGGCCGGATTAAAATAGCTTTCCCCATAGCTTAGAGAGGGAAAGAGCGCCGCCAGCGTGGACAACGCCACCCCCGCCAGCGGTGGCGTAACCCCCGGTAACAGGCCAGGAAAATACGTTGTCTTATTCATCGTTATCTCAACGCACACTAACCGTTTTAGCCGGGGTCACAGCGCCATAATCATTGACCGTCTGGAACGTGACGTTGCCCTGAACGCCCGTGGGTAGCAGGACCTGCGCATCGCTTTTCGGCGCAACCATCACGTTATCGACCTTCGTTTTCCCCACATTGAGATTGACCAACGTGACGTAATACGCTGACGGATTGTTGATCTTCAGGTGGTTGCCGGAGCGGGAAAAGGTCAGCATTCCTGGTGCATCTTCCGGGATTTGCGGCAGATTATTCGGACGAACGAAAAGTTTGATGCGTGACAGAATCGCCAGTTGCAGAACGTTTTTGCCCTCAAGGCTGTTTTTATTGACTGACGGAATGGCTTTGACGTTCATCCAGAACAGCGACTCACGGTCTTTGGGCAACGGTTCACCGGCATAGATGATACGCAGCGTGTTTTCGCTTTTGGGTTCACTAACAAACAGCGGAGGCGTAACCACAAACGATTTTTCTTTAGCGCCGGCGCTATTCTCAATCCATGAATTAACCAGGTAACGTTCTTTGGTATCGCTATTGCTAATAGACAGGGACGTTTGTTTGGCATCGGCCGGATAAATAACGCGAGTGGCGCCTAATGCAATGCCTCCGGCAGCCTGAACACTGGCAGCAGAAAATAAGGCCAGTAAAAGGATAAAACCTGATTTTAGATAATTAAACATAGCTAAAAATACCTTTGATGCGATTATCGTTGGGAAATAAATCAGGGATAAACCAAGGTAAACCACACGTCTGAGCGAAGCGTTCCCGGTGTTATATTTTCCGAGACAGCCCGATAGCGGGCAGTAAAATGAAACGTCATCTCTTGCGTTATAATCGGCGCATAATGAAGCGGCAGGGCATTCGGTATAATTTGCCGTTGGCGCTCGTCAAATAACGCCAGGCCAATCCCCGAAGCCGCAGACGCATCGCCGCTGGCAAGAAAAACCTGCGGATCTTCCGCTGGCGTCACGCCCGCAAACGCAATCCCAACATGGTCATAAACATCGGAGCTGCACGACGTTAAGCGCAGTGAAAACGGTACGCTGGTAGAGGCGAAGCTTCCCGTCCCAGAGAAAGCATTGGTGCGATACTGCCCCATTTGCACCCGCATATCCTGACTGTCAGTGGCGACCGTACAGGCGCCGTTGACGAGCTGTCCCCGTAAGTGGACGCGGCCACTTTCCAGTATTACCGTATGTGAAAGCACAGGCATTACGCACAGCATTCCCGCCAGCGCCACGCCTTTCCCTATCATCTGCCGCATCCTTCATCATCCCCGGATATTGCCTCATCCATTGAGGCGAACGTCATCCTTGCGCAAATCAAAACGGCTTATTCGTACTTCATGATGAACGTCGCGTCGGCATTTGCCTGACCCGGCGTTGCGCTTGCGGCAGTGGCTTTATAACGCGCAGAGAAACGCAGGGTGTTGGTCCCTTCTACCAGCGCCTGAGCGGTAGAGAAGGTTGCGCCATCCGGCTTCAGCGCGGTGGACGTATTGTCCAGAATTTCAATCCCAACACCGTCCGCAGTGGTACCGTTATCTGCAGAAGAGACGGCCAGCAGGTTGTTATTGGTATTATCGGACTGGCCAGAGAAAGCAACGGCTGCGGTTGCGGCAACGTTCGGGTCACAGTCGTTCAGCACGATAGAGAACGGAATTTGTGCTGTAGTGTCACCCACTGCGGCAAAACTGGCAGTACGATACTGGCCTAACGTCACAACCTGATCGGATGACTGAGTACTGACTGCACAGGCTGCATTGACCAGTTCACCTTCAAAATGCACAGTACCGCCGCTAACGCTTACCGGATCGGCTGCAACCGCTGCACCGGCGACTAACATCAGGCTGGCAATAACAGAAGAGGTCATTAATTTACGTTTCATGGATTTCCCTTGAATTACACACATACGGCTCCGGCATCCTGCGGGATCCGTTTGAATCATTATCGACATTAAATGTCAGGCTAATTATCTCTGCATCCTGTAAAGATATATATCGCATGAGAATTAGCTAACCTTTTACCCCAACTCTCCTGAGTATTTGATTCACTAATTATTCCTCGCGAATATGACTATTCGTCACAGCGATAAATTAAACATTTCAATTAATGAAAAATACCTGCAAATCCTTTTAATGACCCTGGCTAATTCTTAATGGGACCCAGGAAAAATCTGTGTGGGAATGAGGTAAAATCCCTCATAATTAACCGTAACAGACTGGTTTGTGGCGCATTACCCCTGAAAATACCAGGGTGATGAGTTGTTTCATTCACGTTAATTTTGATTAGCATGCTCATTAATTATCCGCAAGGCTTATGCCTTTGTCCTGACCCCATTCGCAGATCGTGACGCCCCCTGGCGCACGTAAAAATGCAAACGAAAACTGACAGCACGTCCCGCTTCTGACAAAATAGCGGCATCCCCTTCGATTTAACGTAACAGACGGAATCCTCTCTCTGATGGCAGCAAAGATTATTGACGGTAAAACGATTGCGCAGCAGGTGCGCTCTGAGGTTGCTCAAAAAGTTCAGGCGCGTTTAGCGGCTGGATTACGCGCCCCAGGCCTGGCTGTTGTGCTGGTAGGTAGCAACCCGGCTTCGCAGATTTATGTCGCGAGTAAACGCAAAGCCTGTGATGAGGTGGGGTTTGTCTCCCGCTCCTATGACCTGCCTGAAACCACCAGCGAGGCGGAGCTGCTCGAGCTGATCGATACGCTCAATGCAGATACCACCATCGACGGTATTCTGGTCCAGCTGCCGTTACCTGCGGGTATCGACAACGTTAAAGTTCTCGAGCGTATTGCGCCGGATAAAGACGTTGACGGTTTCCACCCGTATAACGTTGGTCGCCTGTGCCAGCGTGCGCCGCGCCTGCGCCCATGTACTCCGCGCGGTATTGTGACTCTGCTTGAGCGTTACAATATCGACACCTACGGTCTGAATGCGGTCGTTATTGGCGCGTCGAATATTGTTGGCCGCCCGATGAGTATGGAGCTGCTGCTGGCTGGCTGCACCACCACCGTCACCCACCGGTTCACCAAAGATCTGCGTCGCCATGTAGAGCATGCAGACCTGCTGATTGTTGCCGTCGGCAAACCTGGCTTTATTCCCGGCGAGTGGATCAAAGAAGGTGCGATTGTGATTGATGTCGGCATCAACCGTCTGGAGAATGGTAAGGTTGTTGGCGATGTGGTCTTTGAAGATGCTGCCGCACGCGCGTCATACATCACGCCGGTACCCGGCGGCGTAGGCCCAATGACGGTCGCCACACTTATCGAAAACACGCTGCAGGCGTGTGTTGAATATCATGATGTAAAGGACGTTTAAGATGGCCACATTTTCACTGGGTAAACACCCACACGTTGAACTCTGCGATTTACTGAAGCTGGAAGGCTGGAGCGAAAGCGGCGCCCAGGCAAAAATTGCTATTGGCGAAGGGTTAGTGAAGGTCGATGGTGCGGTAGAAACGCGTAAACGCTGCAAAATCGTTGCCGGACAGACCGTCAGCTTTGAAGGCCACAGCATTAACGTCGTGGCGTGATCCCAGGTGCCGGATGAGGTTAACCCCTGTCCGGCCACTTCCTCCCTCGTTTTCAGATAATGACTTCATCACCACTTCACAGTGAACTGTTAGCATGTTGTTTTTCCACACGAAGCGATCATCATGCCAACAATCGTTACCCACGCTGCCGTTCCACTCTGTTTAGGATTAGGTCTCGGGCGTAAAGTCATCCCCCCGCAATTACTGTTTACTGGCGTCATTCTGGCTATGTTGCCGGATGCCGACGTACTGTCGTTTAAGCTTGGCGTCGCCTACGGCAACGTGTTTGGTCACCGCGGTTTTACCCATTCGCTGCTGTTCGCCTTCGTGGTACCGCTGCTCTGCATATGGATGGGTCGACGATGGTTCAAGGCAGGCTTAATTCGCTGCTGGCTATTCCTGACGGTTTCACTGCTGTCGCACAGCCTGTTGGATTCGGTCACCACTGGCGGCAAAGGCGTCGGCTGGCTGTGGCCGTGGTCGGATGAACGCTTCTTTGCACCGTGGCAGGTGATTAAAGTCGCCCCGTTTGCGCTATCACGCTACGCCACACCATACGGGCACCAGGTGATAATTTCGGAGTTGATATGGGTATGGCTACCGGGAGTTATGATGATGGGTGTGCTGTGGTGGTATCGGAAATATTAATTTGCCGGATACGACAAGCGTCTTATCCGACCGACATTCGTACATTGATTGCCGGACAGGGCGCGAGCCGCCATCCGGCAATCAATATCATTACTTACGACGCCAGGTAGTGCCCTGCGGGCCATCTTCCAGCACGATACCCATCTCATTGAGACGGTCACGCGCGGCGTCAGCTGCCGCCCAGTCTTTGGCTTTACGGGCATCCAGACGCTGCTGGATTAACGCTTCAATTTCAGCAACTTCACCGTCATCCGCCTGCGCACCGCTTTGCAGGAATGCTTCGGGCTCCTGTTCCAGCAGGCCCAGCACGCTGGAAAGCTTACGCAGATGCGAAGCCATACCGTTAGCCGCCGCCATATCTTCACCCTTCAGGCGGTTAACCTCACGCGCCATATCAAACAGCACGGAGTAGGCTTCCGGCGTATTGAAGTCATCGTCCATCGCTTCAATGAAGCGTGCTTCAAAGGCTTCGCCACCGGCTGTGGCAACGGACTTATCGGTGCCGCGCAGCGCGGTATACAGACGCTCCAGCGCAGAGCGTGCCTGCTTCAGGTTCTCTTCGCTGTAGTTTAACTGGCTACGGTAATGACCAGACATCAGGAAGTAGCGAATGGTTTCGGCGTCGTAGTATTTCAGAACGTCACGCACGGTAAAGAAGTTGCCCAACGATTTGGACATTTTCTCCCGGTCAACCATCACCATCCCAGAGTGCATCCAGTAATTAACGTATTCACCGTCATGCGCACAGGTGGACTGAGCGATTTCGTTTTCATGGTGCGGGAACATCAGATCCGAACCACCGCCATGAATATCAAAATGGTTGCCCAACTGTTTGCAGTTCATCGCCGAACATTCGATGTGCCAGCCAGGACGACCCGCGCCCCACGGAGACGGCCAGCTCGGCTCGCCTTCTTTGGACATTTTCCACAGCACAAAGTCCATCGGGTTGCGCTTAACATCAACCACATCAACGCGTGCGCCCGCCTGCAGCTGATCCAGATCCTGGCGTGACAGCTGACCATAGTTCGGGTCAGTCGGCACGTCGAACATCACGTCGCCGTTATCAGCGACATATGCGTGACCTTTGGCAATCAGTTGTTCAGTGATTTCAATGATCTCAGCGATATGGTGCGTAGCGCGCGGCTCCAGATCCGGGCGCAGAATATTCAGCGCGTCAAAATCGCTATGCATTTCCGCGATCATTCTGTCGACCAACGCCACAAAGCTCTCACCGTTTTCATTCGCGCGCTTGATGATTTTGTCATCGATATCAGTAATATTGCGCACATACTTCAGCTTATAGCCGAGGAAGCGCAGATAGCGCGCGACAACGTCGAAAGAAACGAAGGTACGTCCGTGGCCAATATGACAGAGATCGTAAACGGTAATACCACACACGTACATGCCGACTTCCCCGGCATGAATAGGTTTGAATTCCTCTTTTTGGCGCGTCAGTGTATTAAAGATTTTTAACATCGAAGATTCCGTGTAGACGTGTGTGGATAGTAAAGTCTGTATAATACCCATAATTTAGACCGGAAGCAGCACACTTTGCGAGGTGATCGCAGCTTGCGGTTATGCTATAACACACCCCTAACTCTGACCCTTCACGGGGTCGAAGCACCAATCTACCGGAACAGGATGCAAAAATGGTTACTTTCCACACTAATCACGGCGATATCGTAATCAAAACGTTTGATGATAAAGCGCCTGAAACAGTTAAAAACTTCCTGGACTACTGCCGCGAAGGTTTTTACAACAACACCATTTTCCACCGTGTTATTAACGGTTTCATGATCCAGGGCGGCGGTTTCGAACCGGGCATGAAGCAAAAAGCCACGAAAGAAGCGATCAAAAACGAAGCGAACAACGGTCTGAAAAACACCCGTGGTACGCTGGCGATGGCGCGTACTCAGGCTCCGCACTCCGCAACCGCACAGTTCTTCATCAACGTTGCAGACAACGACTTCCTGAACTTCTCCGGCGAAAGCATGCAGGGTTGGGGTTATTGCGTGTTTGCTGAAGTTGTTGAAGGCATGGACGTGGTTGATAAAATCAAAGGCGTTTCCACTGGTCGCAGCGGTATGCACCAGGATGTGCCAAAAGAAGACGTCATCATCGAAAACGTGACCGTCAGCGAGTAATCGTGACGACACTGTTTATTGCAGATCTTCACCTCTGCACAGAAGAACCGGCGATCACCGCCGGTTTTCTGCGTTTTTTAGCCGGTGATGCGCGAAAAGCTGATGCACTGTACATTCTCGGCGACCTGTTTGAAGCCTGGATTGGCGACGACGACCCAAACCCACTGCATCATGAAATAGCCGCGGCGATAAAATCACTGGTTGATTCCGGCGTTCCCTGCTTTTTTATTCACGGCAACCGAGATTTTCTGCTCGGCAAACGTTTTGCCCGTGAAAGCGGCATGAGCTTGCTGCCTGAGAAAAAAGTACTCAACCTGTATGGCCGCAAGGTATTGATCATGCATGGCGACACTTTGTGTACCGACGATGCAGGCTATCAGGCGTTTCGCGCCAAAGTACATCAACCCTGGCTACAGAAGCTGTTCCTCTCCCTACCTCTGTTCGTTCGCCAACGTATCGCCGCGAAAATGCGCGCCAACAGCAAAGCGGCCAACAGCAGCAAGTCACTGGAGATCATGGATGTGAATCCGCAGGCCGTCATCACCGAGATGGAAATGCATCAGGTCCAGTGGTTAATTCACGGCCACACCCACCGCCCGGCAGTCCACGAACTTACGGCCAATGAACAACCCGCTTTCCGCGTGGTATTAGGCGCATGGCACACCGAAGGGTCGATGATCAAAGTCACGCCAGATGACGTTGAACTGATCGCATTTCCGTTTTAATTCCGCAGATATCCAGTTCCTCTTTACACAAAACTCGTTGCGATGTAGCCAACTACAAAGGCTGCCTGAAGGGTGAAGTGTAAAGCGCGCAATCGTTTTCCTTGACGGCGAATTATGCTATTCTCTGTGGCCTCAAAAGTCGAGTGTAGTGCATCACAGGAGTTTTCAGACGCATGTCTTCCCGCAATAACCCGGCGCGTGTCGCCATCGTGATGGGGTCCAAAAGCGACTGGGCTACCATGCAGTTCGCCGCCGAAATCTTCGAAATTCTGAACGTGCCGCATCATGTTGAAGTCGTCTCCGCCCACCGCACCCCTGACAAGCTGTTTAGCTTCGCCGAAAGCGCAGAAGAGAACGGCTATCAGGTGATCATTGCCGGTGCTGGTGGCGCTGCGCATCTGCCGGGCATGATTGCGGCGAAAACGCTGGTGCCTGTTTTAGGCGTCCCGGTGCAAAGCGCGGCGCTGAGCGGCGTAGATAGCCTTTACTCCATCGTACAGATGCCGCGCGGTATTCCGGTCGGAACGCTGGCTATCGGCAAAGCGGGCGCGGCAAATGCGGCCCTGCTGGCGGCACAAATTCTGGCAACACACGACAAAGCATTACACCAGCGTCTGAACGACTGGCGCAAAGCACAAACCGACGAGGTGCTGGAGAATCCGGACCCGCGAGGTGCGGCATGAAGCAGGTCTGCGTACTCGGTAACGGTCAGCTAGGGCGCATGCTGCGCCAGGCCGGTGAGCCGCTGGGCATTGCAGTCTGGCCCGTCGGGCTGGATGCCGAACCAGCAGCGGTCCCTTTTCAGCAAAGCGTGATCACCGCTGAGATTGAGCGCTGGCCGGAAACGGCGCTCACCCGCGAGCTCGCGCGCCATCCGGCGTTTGTCAACCGCGACGTTTTCCCGATTATTGCCGACCGTCTGACGCAAAAGCAGCTTTTTGACAAGCTCGGCCTGGCAACTGCGCCGTGGCAGTTGCTGGCGGATAAAAGCGAATGGCCTGCAGTATTCGACAAACTCGGTGAGCTGGCGATCGTGAAACGTCGCGTCGGCGGTTACGACGGTCGTGGGCAGTGGCGTTTGCGCGCAAATGAAACCGAACAACTGCCGGATGACTGCTACGGCGAGTGCATCGTTGAGCAGGGAATCAACTTCTCTGGTGAAGTCTCACTGGTTGGCGCTCGTGCGCACGACGGTAGCACCGTCTTCTATCCGCTGACCCATAACCTGCACCAGGACGGCATTCTGCGCACCAGCGTGGTCTTCCCGCAGGCTAACGCCAAACAGCAGAAACAGGCCGAAGCGATGCTCTCAGCCATCATGCAGGAGCTGGGCTATGTCGGCGTGATGGCGATGGAATGTTTCATCACCCCGGAAGGTCTGCTGATTAACGAACTGGCTCCACGCGTGCACAACAGCGGGCACTGGACGCAAAACGGTGCCAGCATCAGCCAGTTTGAGCTGCACCTGCGCGCCATTACCAACCTGCCGTTACCCACGCCGATAGTGAACACTCCTTCGGTGATGGTAAATCTGATTGGTAGCGACCTGAACTATGACTGGCTGAAGCTGCCGCTGGTGCATCTGCACTGGTATGACAAAGAGGTGCGTGAAGGGCGTAAGGTGGGACACCTGAACCTGAGCGACAGCGATACCGCGCGTCTTAGCGCGACGCTGGAAGCGCTTATTCCCCTGCTGCCGCCGGAATATGCCAGCGGTATTATCTGGGCGCAGTCAACGCTGAAATAAGCCGATATGGGCGGCGTGTTTACACACGCCGCCCATTTTTTACAGACGGATACAGGTTCCGGCTTTGCCCGCCAGCGTATCTTCAATACGTGACAACGCGCCAATCCAGGCCGGTTTCCCACGTCGTTTCACATATCCGCTGACGGCGGTGACCTTTGGTCCCATCGAACCATCGGCTTTAGCAAACGGCGCTAGTTCATCAGGAGAGGCCTGACGAATCGCGCGCTGCTCCGGCGTCCCCCAGTTTTCATAGACCGCATCGGCATCGGTCAGAATGACCAGACCATCGGCATCAATCTGTTCAGCCAGCAACGCCGCCGCCAGATCCTTATCAATGACCGCTTCAGACCCTAATCCTTCGCCAGTAACAGGTACGCCGCCTCCCCCGCTGCAAATTACCACATGCCCTTCTTTAAGTAAGAGCTTAATGGCATCGCTTTCTACAATCTGGCGAGGTTCTGGCGAAGCGACAACGCGCCGCAGGTATTTGCCGTCACGCTTCATATGCCAGCCGTAGGTGGCTTCCAGTTGCGTTTGTTCTTCGGGCGAATATACCGGGCCGATAAATTTCTCCGGTGCCATAAACGCAGGATCGTCCTCTGACACAACAATCCGTGTTAACACCGTGGTCACCGGCGGCATCTCCGGTTCAGCGGTCAGGCTCTGGGCCAACATATAACCAATCATGCCCTGAGTCTCGGCAACCAGCACATCTAATGGATAAGGCTCGACCTCCTTCCAGGCAAGATTCTGTAACGACAGCAGGCCAACCTGCGGTCCGTTGCCATGTACAATAGCCAGACGGTACGAGCGCGCCAGACGCGCCAGGGCAGGTACGGCGCTGGCAATATTACGATATTGATTTTCTGCGGTCAGCGCCTCGCCGCGCTGCAATAATGCGTTGCCACCAAGAGCAACAACCAGCGTTTTCATTCCCTATCCTTCTATGATTTGTTGCCCAATCCAGAACCCCAACAGGGTGTCTGCACCGGAGGTATGCCCAAGCGCCAGCAGCGAATTTATCGCTGTGTCCAGCCTTTCCTGGCGACGCAAAGCATGGGTGAAGTGGAGTAAAGGTGAAGCGAAGTAACCTGATGCCGCGTAGCGTAGGTAGCTCACGCTAACCACAGTCGTCGCCTGCTCAAGGTAGCCGGAATCATCAAAGAAACGGTGACCGGAAACCTTATTCAGCGCGCCGAAATACCAGGCCGCCAGCAGCATGCCAGTCAATGTATCATCATGACTGGGCGTTAAACCGGGCCCTTTGCCTAACCACTGTCGCCAGTCTGTCGGCATCCCCGCAAGCGCCGTGAAAAAGCAGTGGCGGAACTGACGTAGCTCGGGGCACAAAGGCAGGTTTGCCGCCAGCATTAATGGCCCGAACAATCCCGTTTCCTCGCCGCGCTCCATCCAGTCGGGTGCAAGGCGCGGGGAATGTGGACGGTAAGTTATTCTCAATGAACAGCAGCGCCGCGGCTGGCACAGCAAAAATGGCCCCAACTGGATCCCCCCTGGGACAGCCAGAGGGGTTTCACTCCCACGTAATGCCGTACGCAGCGCATCAAAGTCATGCGTACGGATAACCCATCCTCCCGGGCTAAAGCCGCTCCCCTGGCGGTGCAACGTCAACAGTGCGCCGCTTTCGGCCACAAGATTAATCGCGCGCCGCCAGATGCCGGACAACTGCCATACCTGGCGAAAATCCGCAGACTGCTGGCTGCCGAGCAGAGGATGGATGATCATCATGCGCCCCCTTTTAGCTAATGCCCATGCTTTCAGCCAGCGCTTCCAGGGCCAGCTCAAAGCAAGCTAACGGCGCACGGACGGTTCCCGCGCCAATCTGGCCAATACCGGCCTCTTTATGCGCAATACCGGTATTGATCAGCGGCGTAATCCCCGTTTCGACCACGCGACGGATATCGAGTCCCAGGCAGGCCCCCTGGAAATCCCAGCCGGGGATCTGCAGCTGCATATTGCGCTCCAGATAGATTTCCGCCATCTCCTCGGACACGGATTTCGCGGCTTCCATCCCTCCGGCACCGACAAAACGCGTGACGCCAGGTGCGGCGATCATCGCTGCACCGCCAATGCCAAAAGTTTCGGTGATGGCGCTATCGCCCATATCCGGGTTTGCCTGCTCCTGTGAAAAACCAGTAAAGAACAGTCCCTGCGGTGTGTTAACAGGTGCGGTAAACCAGCGATCGCCAAGTCCGCTCACCCGAATTCCGAACATGTCGCCATTACGGGTCATCGCCGTCACAATACTGCCAGAACGCACAATCGCTCCGGCGTCCATCGCTGCTTTGCAGTAAGCCATCGCCAGGTTGAGGAAGAACTGGTCGGTTACGCTGAGGAAATCCATTACCTCAGCAATCTGCTGCTTATCATGTTGCAGACGGGCAATTTTCGGTGCCAGGGTTCGCATTAGCAGGGCTGAAGAGGCAATGTTGCGCTGATGGAACTCGTCCCCCATCGTAATGCCCTGCGCCATCATGGCGGTCAAATCAATACCCTGCTCCAAAGTGCCCAACGCTGCGCTTAAGACTGGCATCAGGACATCGCGCATCCAGCGTAAACGCTGCTGGACATCTTCTCCGTATGCGCCGAAACGCATCACTTTGCCAATGCCTTCGTTGAGATTGCAGTAAGCCCGGTTCCCTTCAGTGATGTTTTCCACCACCAGCATCGGCATGCTGGCAGAGGTGATTCCGCCCATTGGCCCCACGGCATTAACGTGATGGCAAGGTACAAAATTGATTTTCCCCTGCTCCAGTAATGCCAGCGCGCTCATTTCATCATTGGCCCACCCTTCGAAAAGGCATGCACCAATGCAGGCCCCTTTCATCGGGCCGGTCATCTCTTGCCAATGCATTGGCGGTCCTGCATGAAGCAGCGTTTTTCCTTCATTGAGTTCGCTGATTAACGAGGACGCGGGTTGCACATCCAGCCAGTGCGGGCGCGCACGACGAATTTGTTCGATTACTGCAGCATTGGCTTGCGCCACTGATGTAAACATTGGAACCCCTTATTGCAAACGTTCTAATAAACGAGCCAGTTTTTTGTTACCGCCAGCGACAGGCGCCCACTGGTAATGCACCACAGGCTTTTCTGCCGCCTGTAAATCCAGTGCAAAACTGCGTAACCCGGCATTAATGACCGCTACTTTTTCCAGTAGAGAAGGTGCGGATTGATGAGATAACGGTCGAGATGGCCGAATCAGTTCGGCGGCAAGCAGAGTTGCCTCAGGCAGTGAACTCACTACAGCGATACCGGCGTCCTCCAGCGTGGCGATTTGCAGTGAACGACACTGCGGATCGCGTTCTGTACCGGTCACCGTCGCAATCGCAAACAGCGGTTGCTCGATGTTTCGGGCAGCACATGCCTTTTGCCAGGCCTGAACCAGTGATGCCGCAGGATCTGCCGTCGCACCGTAACCAATCACGACGTCGACCAATAACACCCGTACCTGCGGCTGCGAACCGAGATCCGTAATAAGCTGATTACGTAATGCAGGATCGATCATCGGATGCGGCCGCCCGACGGTGTAAAAATCATCCCCCAGGTCAATAATCTGATGCCCGGCGGCATCCAGCATCATGCCGTGATGATGCTGAGCATCCGCAGCAACGTTAAGGTGTGCGGCCAGCAGTCCCGCCGCTTCGGCAGCCAGCGTTCCTCCGGTATATAGTCCACGAATCAGTCCATCTCCCGTGGCAGCAAGCGCGCAGCGTCGCGCCGTGACTCGCGCCAGTAAACAGGCTAGACGGGCCGCATCATCCAGCGTCGATGCAAACCAGACGTTTTCATCACGGGCCGCTGTGCAGGTGTAACCTAAAAACAGGGCCACAACGGGTTTTCCCGTGGCTTTCATCGCCGTGACAATACGCTGACGAACAGCTTCCGCCGGTGGTTTAGACACAAAAGCCAGCACCTGGCTTTTATCATCTGTACCGAGCATCTCCAGCGCGGTAAGTGCGCTAATGCCCCCCACCTCAGCGCTCAGATCGCGTCCGCCCAGCCCGATGGCGTGAGTGATGCCTTCCCCGGCCAGCGCTATCTGTGAACAGAGCTCCTGGATCCCTGTGCCGGAGGCGCCTATCACACCAATATTGCCTTCCGGCATTACGTTGGCAAAAGCCAGCGGCGTACCGGCGATCATGGCGGTTCCGCAATCCGGTCCCATCACCAGCAGACCTTTATCTCGTGCGCGGCGCTTGAGATTGATTTCATCTTCCAGCGTGACGTTGTCGGAGAACATCATGACGTTCAGGTTGCGATCCAGCGCCTGGTTCGCCAGTTCTGCCGCGTATTCACCAGCAACAGAAATTAGCGTCATATTCGCCTCTGGCAATTTCTGACACGCACTTTCCCAGCGTCTGACCTGCAGTAGCGTTTGGCTTCCCCCGGTAGCCTGCGCCAGCTGCTGCAACGACTCATCCAGCTGTTGCAAAATGGCCTGCGTAATACTCTCATCCGCCGCTTCAGTACGAATAGCCACGCAAATATCATTCGGCGTAGCCTGATTAAAATCGTCATGCCAAAACCCGGTCGTTTCCAGTAACGATTTATTCGCCGGCGTTCCCATCATGACCGATACATCGTCTACATTTTCGGACTCACTCAGCTTACGTGAAATGATCATTAAACTGACAGAGTCCTGAAAACACCCTTTTTTAATAAAGGCGTGGATCATAACAACCCCTTAATAATTGCACCCATGGCAATTGCACGAGTAGTGTTAATGTGGAACTCAAGGTATATATCCAACATCACAAATAGAGTGACTGGCATCACACACAGATTATTAGCAAAAGAATTTTAATAACCACAGGAGGATTACATGTTATTTTCTAACGGCATTATTTATTTAAAAAAAATGGCAAACCAGCACTGATTATCAAATAAATTCTAACTATATATTTTTGCCTGTCTGGATCACATATTAGATTTATTTTCCCGGTATGTTAACGGCAGTCATGCTTCACACCGTCGTTAAAAAGGAAGACAGATGAAAATCAGTCGGGAAACACTCCACCAGCTTATCGAGAATAAGCTTTGCAAGGCCGGACTAAAACGAGAGCACGCCGCAACGGTTGCCGAGGTATTGGTTTATGCCGATGCCAGAGGCATTCATTCTCATGGCGCCGTTCGTGTTGAATACTATGCCGAGCGCATTTCAAAAGGCGGCACTAACCGCAAACCCACCTTTCGTTTTGAAGACACCGGTCCTTGCACAGCGATTTTGCATGCCGATAATGCCGCCGGGCAAGTCGCAGCAAAGATGGGTATGGAGCATGCAATTGAAATTGCCAAAAAAAATGGTGTCGCCGTGGTCGGCATTAGCAGAATGGGACACAGCGGAGCCATTTCTTACTTTGTCCAGCAAGCCGCCCGTGCAGGCTTGATTGGCCTCTCCATTTGCCAGTCCGATCCAATGGTCGTACCGTTCGGCGGCGCGGAAATTTACTACGGAACCAATCCGTTAGCCTTCGCAGCGCCTGGGGTTGGCGACGATATCATGACCTTCGATATGGCGACGACGGTGCAAGCCTGGGGCAAAGTTCTGGATGCCCGCTCACGCAATGAATCGATCCCGGATACCTGGGCTGTCGATAAAAATGGCGCACCTACAGCCGATCCTTTTGCAGTCAATGCGTTGCTACCCGCGGCCGGACCAAAAGGGTATGGTCTGATGATGATGATCGATGTGTTATCCGGCATCCTGTTGGGGTTACCGTTTGGTCGTCAGGTCAGTTCTATGTATGAAGATCTACATGCTGGACGTAATTTAGGCCAACTGCATTTAGTAATAAACCCCGAATTTTTCTCCTCCAGCCAATTATTTCGTCAGCATCTCAGCCAGACCATGCAAGAGTTAAATGCCGTTGCTCCTGCACCTGGTTTTAAACAGGTTTATTACCCCGGACAGGATCAAGATATTAATCAACGCAATGCTGCGATTCATGGTGTCGACATTGTTGACGATATTTATCAATACCTGATTTCCGATGCTCTCTATATCAAGTCATACGAAACAAAGAATCCCTTTGCACAATAATTATTGAAACAGGAATTTCATATGATCAACCATTTTCGTCACGCAATAGAAGAATCCCTTCCCTGGCTCTCTTCCTTTGGCGCAGATCCTACTGGTGGGATGACGCGTTTGCTGTATTCGCCAGAATGGCTTGAAACACAACAGCAATTCAAAAAGCGTATGGATGCCAGCGGCCTGGAAACGCGCTTTGATGAAGTGGGCAATTTGTATGGTCGCCTGCGCGGGAACGAATCCCCGGAACAGGTCATTTTAAGCGGCTCGCATATTGACACCGTCGTTAACGGCGGCAATCTTGACGGCCAGTTTGGCGCGCTGGCGGCGTGGTTAGCGATTGACTGGCTTAAGACAACCTACGGCGCTCCACTGAAAACGGTCGAAGTGGTCTCCATGGCTGAAGAAGAAGGTAGCCGTTTCCCGTATGTTTTCTGGGGCAGCAAGAACATTTTTGGACTGGCAAATCCCGATGATGTCCGCAACATCCAGGACGCCAAAGGCACACGCTTTGTTGATGCGATGAACGCCTGCGGATTTACCCTCCCCACAGAACCACTACACGCTCGCAGTGATATCAAAGCCTTTGTTGAATTACATATTGAGCAAGGGTGCGTGCTTGAAAGCAATGGTCAGTCTATCGGGGTCGTCAGCGCGATTGTCGGGCAGCGTCGCTATACGGTAACGCTGAATGGCGAGTCTAACCATGCAGGTACAACGCCGCTGAGCTACCGTCGCGACACTGTTTACGCCTTCAGCCGTATCTGTAGCCAGTCGATTGAGAAAGCCAAAAAACATGGCGATCCTCTGGTTCTGACCTTTGGCAAAGTTGAGCCGCAGCCAAACACTGTCAACGTAGTGCCGGGAAAAACGACCTTCACCATCGATTGCCGTCATACCGACGCCGAAGTGCTGCGTGATTTTACTCAGCAACTGGAAAATGACATGCGCGCCATCTGCGACGAAATGGATATCGGCATTGATATCGATTTGTGGATGGACGAAACGCCGGTTCCGATGGATAGCAAACTGGTCGCCACCCTCACCAAACTGTGTGAAAAGGAACAGCTGAACTATCGCGTGATGCATAGTGGCGCGGGCCATGATGCGCAGATTTTCGCGCCACGGGTGCCGACCTGCATGATATTCATTCCCAGCATTAACGGTATCAGCCACAACCCCGCTGAACGCACAAATATTAACGACCTTGCCGAAGGGGTCAAAACTCTGGCATTAATGCTTCATCAACTTGCCTGGCAAAAATAAGGAGTCAACAATGGGATATCTGAATAACGTCACGGGTTACCGCGATGATTTATTGGCTAACCGCGCAATTGTAAAACACGGTAACTTTGCCCTCTTAACCCCCGATGGACTGGTTAAAAATATCATTCCGGGTTTTGAAAACTGTGACGTCACCATCCTCTCAACGCCAAAACTGGGCGCGTCGTTTGTTGATTATCTGGTGACGGTACATCAGAACGGGGGCAACCAGAGCGGTTTCGGCGGCGAAGGCATTGAAACGTTCGTTTATGTTATTTCCGGCAAAATTGAGGCAAAAGCGGAAGGTAAAACATTCACTTTAACGCAGGGTGGATATCTGTACTGCCCGCCAGGCGAGCTGCTCACCTTTAGCAATGCTCAGGCTGAAGACAGCCAGCTGTTTTTATACAAACGTCGTTACATCCCCGTAGTGGGCCATGCGCCGTGGCTGGTCTCCGGTAACGCCAATCAGTTAGAACGCATCCATTACGAAGGTATGGATGACGTGATTCTGCTGGATTTCCTGCCTAAAGAATTGGGTTTCGATATGAATATGCACATTCTGTCGTTCGAGCCGGGCGCCAGCCACGGTTATATCGAAACACACGTCCAGGAACACGGCGCTTATATTCTTTCAGGCCAGGGAGTTTATAACCTCGACAATCAGTGGATCCCGGTGAAAAAAGGCGACTACATCTTTATGGGCGCTTATTCCCTGCAGGCCGGATACGGCGTGGGTCGTGGTGAAGCATTCAGCTACATCTACTCCAAAGATTGCAACCGGGATGTCGAGATTTAACAGCGTGCAGTCCTCCTGATACTTTTTTTTATTTAGCTATGTTGGGTTTTGCCACGGTATATACCGTGGCTTTTTTTATGCTTAACGCAGAGTCATCGCCTGACCCAGTTTCATCGCACAAGCGATATTACGCGCGCAGTGATAGAGATTAGTTTCACCGCTCGCCAGCACTTCTGCTAACGGCGCGAGTCGCGGTAGAATACTGAATACCGCATCGATACCATGGCTGTGCACCACCTCTACGCCGTCGCCCAACACCCCAGCAATACCAATAACGGGAACGTGATGCCGCATGGCCACCGACGCTACGCCGATTGGCGCTTTGCCACCGACCGTTTGTGAATCAATACGTCCCTCGCCGGTGATAACCAGCGCCGCATCTTTGATTGCCCGCTCCAGATGTACAGCCTGCAGCACAATCTCGATCCCGGGTTTCATACTGGCCTGCAGGAAGATAACCGCAGCAATCCCCATTCCTCCAGCCGCCCCACCGCCAGGCATCTGAGCAACATCCTCACCGGTCAGGGTTTGCAGCACACGGGCATAGTTGAGTAGCCCTTCTTCCAGCATCTCAACCATCTCAGGCGTAGCCCCTTTCTGCGGGCCGAATACCCTTGCAGCACCGCGCGGACCAACCAGCGGATTATCGACGTCACAGGCAACGTCAATTCGACACGCTTTCAGCCGCGGATCGCACTGTTGCAGGTCGATGTGTGCAAGGCGAGACAAACTCCCACCCCCAGCGCTTAATGACTTACCTTGCGCATCCAGAAAACGAACGCCAAGCGCCTGTGCCATCCCTATACCTCCATCAACCGTCGCACTCCCGCCAATACCAAGAATAATATGGCGAATACCAGCATCCAGCGCATGGCGAATCAGCTCACCAGTGCCGTAACTTGAGGCCAGCAATGGATTGCGCGCCTGCGGTTCGACCAGCATCAGCCCACTCGCCGCCGCCATTTCAATAATTGCGGTCTTACCATCCCCGGTCAGGCCATAAAATCCCTTTACCTGTCCCCCCATCGGCCCGCAGACTTCCACAGAGATAACTTTTCCTCCTGTCGCCGCCACCATTGCATCCACAGTTCCCTCTCCGCCATCAGCAACCGGTAAACAAATATATTCTGCATCCGGGAATATGGCCGAAAATCCGGCTTTAATTGCCTGGCAGCATTGGTCAGCGCTTAAGCTCTCTTTAAATGAATCTGGCGCAATTACAATTTTCATCATCAATCCTTTTTCATCATGTTATTTAATGCGTTCCCATGGAATGAGATTCTCCATAAGCACCGCCAGTAAAATTCCTACCAGCAAGCCATTGCTCAGTAATGGCCGAATAGTCAACGGAAGATCTTGTAAATAAACCGGAGGCAGTCCCATCAAAAAAATGCCGACAAATAGCGGGAGCGCCAGTCGATAAATATTCCGTGCGGTAAATGTGATTTGCTGGCTAAATACCAAACCGGAATAAAGCAGCGGAAGATAAGAAACCAGCATCACGGCACTGCTGATCGCCAACGGAATGGCGCAAAATAAACGGGTTAGTGGCGTAAACATTGCCACGAATAAACACAATACGCTGCCGCAAATAAATGATTTTCGCGAGCTATCGCCGGTCTGTGTTAACAGGCCGATAGAAGAGACAAAGGGTGAAAATGGAATAACGGCAAAAGGTACTGTCACCAACGTCATAAAACCGGAAATAATAAAACTGCGGCGATAACGCGAGCTGCTGGAGCCTTGTTGTGCATAAAAGACGTCCGTGCCGCGCACCGCGCCATAGGTATTACTGACATTCACCAGACCGGTGATAACTGCCGTCAGAATAATGCCCGGCAACAGTCTGCCGTGACTGCCTAACGGGAACCACTTCCAGCTTAATTCACCGGACGGCAAGGTTATTGATGGAAAACACAATCGCCACAGACCCCATCCCACTATCGCCCCTACCAACAGGGCATAGCGTGAGATCCGCTGTGGTAAAAAGATGATCATCGCAAGGATGAAGCACATCACAGCAACTGCCAGGCTAAAGGGCGCCAGTTGAATTTTGACGCTGGTATCCGCAATGCCAAAGGGCAACCCCAACATGCCTTTAAAAAATATAGTGGTCAACTGCGCGCCAAGCAGCAGCATAAAAAAGACCATCACCGTTGGGGTAAAGAGCCCGGCTAATCGATGCCCCAGTCCACTAAAGCCGATAATCATCGTCAGAACAGCAGAAATCACAATTCCAACAGACAGGCTGGTAGCAATATCATTGAGTGGTGTTCCGCGTGATGCCTCAGCCAGCGTAATCGTCAGTATGGTTCCCCACCACAAACCGGTTGGTCCTTCCATAATGGCGCGGCGATGGCCACAAATAACCTGCGCAAGACAGGCCAGAGACGTCGTTAAAAAAGCGTACTGCGTGAGCATTAGCAGATTGCTCACAGGGAGATGAAAAGCAGAAACCAGCGTTGGCGGGACCACGACCGTATTACAAAAAATAAAGAAAAACCACTGAAAGCCGGATAACAAACTTTCGCGGTTAATAACAGGAAGCATATTCATACCTTAGAATAGAGAATGCCCGCCAATATGACGGGCATTAATTCACATCACATTATTGTTGATGTTTAAGGATAAATTGACCTTTAGGCGATACCGGGAAACCCTGCTCAATGTCATAAATAACATCACCACGCAGAATGGTTTTAGTAATGCGCGCGCCAATCGTACGGCCAACATACGGGCTGACTTTGTGGCGATATTCCAGGTCTTCGTTCTTCAGAACGTATTTGCTGTCCGGTTGAATAAAGACGAAGTCGGCATCTTTACCCGGTGCAATACGTCCTTTCTGCTTCAGACCAAAAATATCGGCGGCATTGGTTGCCATTAATTTTGCGAACAGCGGCAGCGACATGCCGCGTTTTTGCACGGCTTCATCAAACATAACGTCCATGCAGCTCTGCAGTCCGGCAATGCCGCCCCACGCCTGCATGATATTGCCAGCCTTCATTTCCGGTGGGCATGGAGAGTGGTCGGAAACCAGGCAGTCAATCTCGCCGTTAAACAGCTTTTCCCACATACCTTGCTGATTTTTCAGATCACGGATTGGCGGAGAGCATTTCGCGAGGGTGCCAATCTCTTCAAACTGATCGGTATCCAGTACGAAATAATGCGGGCAGGATTCGCAGGTCACATCCTGACCTTCCTGACGGACACGGGTCACTTCTTCCACGCCTTCCGGGCTGCTGATATGGCAGACATGCAGGCGACAACCGGCGACTTTCGCCAGATACAGCACCCGACGAATCGCTTCCACTTCGGTAAATACCGGACGTGAGGCCACATAATCATGCGCCGTCACGCGACCTTCGCGTTTAGCCTCCTCGCCAAGCTCGTCGCAGATGAGCGCGTTTTCGCAATGCACCAGTACCGTCTGGTTCATTTCTGCCAGCTTCTGCGCGCCTTTAAAGAACTGCCAGTCGTTCACGTCGCGAAAATCATTATCGATACCGCGGTCGCCACAGGTGGCAACGAAGCATTTGAAACCGACAACACCGACGTCATCCAGCTCGTGCAGACGATCGAGGTTATATGAAACCAGACCGCCAAGCTGCGCGGCATCAATGGTCAATTTGCCTTTGGCCGCATCAAATTTCAGCTCGATGGTTTCACGATCCACTGTCGCGGGTAGCTGGTTGAGAGGCATTTCGATCATCGTGGTGATACCGCCTTTTGCCGCGGCACGCGTCCCCGTCTCATACCCTTCCCAATGGGTACGACCCGGCTCAGAGATATGGGTATGCGCATCAACCATGCCAGGTGAAACCACCAGACCCGTCGCATCCATGACCTGCTTCGCCTCACCCAGATTCTCGCCAATGGCGGCGATTTTTCCTGCCTGGACGGCAATATCAACAATGCGAGCTTCATTTTCTAAAATAACAGTACCGTTCTTAATAATTAAATCAAAAGACATAACAAACTCCTTGTATGGATACAGATAATTTTTATAAATAACTCACGCTTAAATAAGCGATTACTGACTTCATCACATCTGTCCTGTGGCTTTTTGCGCTCTGGCTGATTCAGCAACTGATTTTTTCTTCAGCAAGGCATAGGCGACAAATGCGACAATAACGCCAACAAACCACGACACTCGCGATAACGGTTCAAGCAGAGGAATAAATTTACCCCCCAGTGAAAGAATGACTGCCACTAACGTTACGGAGAAGGCTGTCAGATTAAATCCGTTTTCATAATATTGGTAATCACCGCTGGCGGTATATAATTCATCAAGATTAATTTTTCCGCGCATCACGACAAAATAATGCGCTAACATAACCCCAATAACAGGGCCAAGCATCCCGCCGATAATATCCAGAAACAGATAAATACTGCTCTGATTTTCCATTAACTTCCACGGACAAATCAGCAAACTAATAATACTGGCGATCAATACACCGTTTTTATACGTTAACTTAGTAGGTGCAATAGCGGCAATCTGATAACCAGCAGGAATAATATTACCGGTAGCGTTCGTAGAGATTGTCGTCATTAAAATAACCAGTACCGCAAAAAACGAGGCAAACAAACTGTCCCAACGCTGCACGATATCCAGCACATTCCACGTATCCATTCCGTAATGAATACTGGCACCGGCGATTATGCACGCGCTGGCAATGGCAAATAGCACGTATGCGACAATGAGCCCTAGCGTCTGGCCCAACGCTTGTTCACGAAATGAGTGGGCATTTTGCGTAAAATCGGATGCGCTCACCGCCGGAGCGGCCCATACCGCAACAACCGCGTTGATAACAACCAGAAACAGGAATCCGCTGTTGCCCGCTTTTTGTACGCCGCCAGGAATGTAGTCCAGAATCGGTCCAATTCCTACCAGGGATATCGCCCAGATAGCCATCCCGCCGAATACAATATAAATACAGGGGTTGAGGATTGCGGTAAATTTATTTAATACCTTACCACCACCAAAACCAATACCGACGTTAATGAGCCAAAAAATAAGAAATGTAATCAGCCCCGGCAGAGAAAGCCCTAATAAGGTAAAGTCACCGCCCAGCGTTAAAAACCCTGGCCATATCTTGCCAATCAGAATAAGAAATGCCAGCGATCCGGCATAACATTGCAGACCGAACCACATAATTGCTGCAATCCCCCCTCTCAAGAGTCCCGGGAAGAGCGCTCCGCGTACGCCATACGAGCCACGCAGAATCATTGCAAAAGGTACACCGTATTTACTTCCGGCTGCACCGTTCATTACCATAACTAACGCAATAAACAATGCACTAATAATAATAGCCAGCATGATGCTGAATGTGGAAAGCCCAAGAATAAAGAACCCACCAACCATAACGTAATTAGGTACGTTATGCACAGACCCCATCCATAATGTAAAATAGTTGAATGTTTTCCAGTTTCGTTGCTCGGCTGTTTTTGGTAATAAGTCGTCACTATAACCACGTTGTTGATATAGATCTCTTTGATGTTCCATAAATCCCTCTTGTCACGTATCGGATAACGTTGTAATGGGTTTAGCTATGCGGAACAAAAACAATAGAAAATAAGTTAAATAGTTTTAATTATATTTTTATGCTGAAGCAATGACTGTCGTCGCTTTCTTTTTATATAATGTGACGGCCGCAAAAATAAGCGTTCCGGTAACAACCAGACAGGCGGAGATAACAAAGCTTATTTCTTTAGAGCCCGTCAAATCAGAAATAAATCCGGTTAATGTTGGCGCAATAACAGCTGAGCTCATGCCAAAGAAGTTAAACAGGCTAAATGCTCTGCCCAGCGTTTTTGATGACGCTTGCTCAGAAACAAAGGAGATCAGAATCGGATCCACCGCCATTTTTCCCAATAAACCGTACAGAGTCAGGCTGACCATCAACATGGTAGTATTCGGCGACAACACCGTAAATACCAGCATTGCGGCGGCCATGATTTCCAGACCAAGAATGACTTTGACTTTGCTGTTGCGAAACTTATCGGACAGATGGCTAAAGAATAATGCGCCAGGGACACCCACCACGGCGACTAACGCCGAGGCTACCCCAATCGCACCGCCATCAAATCCTCGTTCAGTCTGCAGATAAGACGGGAGCCAGGTCACGATCAGGTAATAGCCATAGCAGGTACAGAAGTAGAGGAAGTACACGCTACATAACAGACCCGAAAACAGCGGCGGGCTCTTCTCTTCTGATGCCGTTACCGTTTGAATTTTCTGATCTGCAGCAGGTACTTCATTTTTTGCCTTACCACGGATAACCAAAGTGAATATGCACAGCATCACCACCAGAATGGCAGCAACCAGGAACAACACATTTTGCCAGGCCATGCTCATGCTTTTTACCAGCACGCTGGAACCGATTAAACCGATCCCCATCCCAATTGCAGAGCCGCTATTAATAATGGCGTTTGCCAGTGCCCGACGAGCCTGTGGGACATTTGCCGAAGAGAGTGAATACGCTGAACTAAAGAAAGAGGCGCAACCCGCTCCCGCCATTAACGAACCCGCATAGATCATCACCAGTCCAGTGGCTTTTGCAATACTCAGCGTACCAATAATAAACAGCGTAAACCCACACATCAGCATAATTTTCTGGCCAAGCTTATCGACCAGAATTCCGCAGGGAATTTGCATACTGCAATAGGCGAAGAAATAAAAACTGGCGATAGCACCTATTTCAGCATTGCTGACATTACCCAGCGATGCCTGAATTTCAGGATAAATAGGTGTGAGCACGGTGCGATATATCCATATTGCTACCCAACCCAGACTCATTACGACGACGATCTTCTTCCAATATTCAATACCGGATGTTCTCTTTTCACTCATGACATGCACCTTTCCAAAGTGTGTCTGATTAAAATGTATCGCTGCAGTGAGCGCAGCGATACGAATGATCATGATAATTTATGATTTGCCATTAACTCCAACGCCTGAACCATGGCCGAGTGATCCAACTGGCTACCCCCATTCGCGGCACAGGTATTAAATAATTCCTGACAAGTTGCTGTATTAGGCAGATTTAATGACAGAGCCCTTGCGCTTTGTAATGCAAGATTGAGATCTTTTTGATGCAATGCAATTTTGAAACCGGGCTCAAAGGTGCGCTTGATCATACGCTCACCATGTACTTCCAGAATTCGAGAAGAGGCAAATCCCCCCATTAATGCCTGCCGCACGCGAACGGGATCCGCGCCAGCTTTCGAAGCGAAGACTAACGCCTCTGAAACAGCTTCAATATTTAAGGCAACGATAATTTGGTTAGCCACTTTACAGGTTTGACCATCACCATTACCGCCTACCAGCGTGATATTTTTACCCAGAATATCAAACAGCGGTTTGACCCGTGCAAATACATCTGGCTCACCGCCAACCATAATGGACAAGGTACCTTCGCGAGCGCCAATTTCCCCGCCAGAGACGGGCGCATCGAGGTAATCCCCGCCCAACGCATTAACCTGTTTCGCAAAACGTTTGGTTTCGATAGGAGAGATAGAACTCATATCGACAATGGTTTTTCCCTGCAATGCGGTTTTGGCACAACCGTGTTCACCAAAAAGCACTTCTTCCACCTGCGGCGTGTCCGGAACCATTATGAAGATGATGTCTGCAAAATCAGTTACCTGACGCGCAGTTTCAACATTAACTGCCCCCAATGACAGCAATTCGTCCGCAACCGGACCAATGGTCGTGACATGTAATTGATGTCCGACGCGAGCCAGATTAATCGCCATTGGCGAACCCATAATACCCAGACCAATAAATCCCAGTTTCATTTTAACCTCTTATATCTCTGTCGGTTTTCCCGAATTCAGGCAACACAATCCCCTTCCAGAACGGTGGAAAAATGGCGTTACCTGAAATTCCTTAAAAATTATCGATATTGATTAATCCACGATAATCCCGCTTCGGTGGTGGTCAATGGTTTATATTCGCAACCAATCCAACCGTCATAACCTGATTTATCGATAAACTTAAAAATAAAGTCATAATTAATTTCCCCGGTTCCTGGTTCTCCACGACGAGGGTTATCGGCAATTTGCAAATGACCTATTTTATTTGCCCACGTAGTCATGGTCTGGGTTAATTCCCCTTCCATACGCTGCATATGGTAAATGTCATACTGAATCTTGATATTATTGCAACCGACACTATCGATTAAAGCCAGCGCCTGCTGGGTCCCGGTGAGATGGAATCCAGGAATATCAAAATGGTTGATTGGCTCAATCAGCAATAAAATATCTTCTTTCGCTAACATATTTGCCGCATAGCGCAGGTTTTCCACCAACGTCTGCTGGATCTGTTCGGCAGAAAACCCCGCAGGAGTTTTACCTACCAGGCAATTGATCTTCTTATTGCCGAGCCCCTTCGCATAACGAACAGCCGCCGCGACACCATCGCGAAATTCTTCTTCGCGACCTGGAATACAGGCGATACCGCGTTCACCCGCCGCCCAGTCTCCGGCAGGAAGATTATGCAGCGTATGCTCCAGCTGGTTGATCTGCAGCTTTTCCTTTAATACGTCAATGTCGTAATCGTAGGGAAACATAAACTCTACGCCACGAAATCCCGATTGTGCCGCTTTATCGAAGCGTTCAAGAAAACTGTATTCCAGAAACAGCATGGAAAGATTGGCTGAGAAACGTAACATCTGTCACCCCTTCTATTCGTATTTCATAAAACAGGTTTCGGTTGGTGCATCCATCGCACCGTCCGCAATCTCTTCAAACTCGGTGACATTATCCAGCTCACTGCCCATAGAGATGTTGGTCACGCGCTCAAGGATCACTTCGACCACAACCGGAACGCGGTACTGTGCCATCAGAGCTTTGGCTTGTTCAAATGCCGGAGCAAGATCTTCAGGTTTAAATACGCGGATGGCTTTACAACCTAATCCCTCAGCCACTTTGACGTGATCAACGCCATAGCCGTTTACTTCGCTGGAGTTGATATTTTCGAACGCCAGTTGGACGCAGTAATCCATATCAAAAGCACGCTGCGACTGGCGAATCAGGCCGAGATAGGCGTTGTTGACCAGCACATGGATGTAAGGAATGTTGAACTGTGCGCCCACTGCCAGTTCTTCGATCAGGAACTGGAAGTCAAAATCACCGGAAATCCCAACAACGTTACGCGTTGGGTCAGCCACGCAAACCCCTAATGCCGCGGGCAGCGTCCAGCCAAGAGGGCCTGCCTGACCGCAGTTGATCCAATGACGATCCTTAAATACGTGCAGCATTTGCGCAGCGGCAATTTGCGATAACCCAATGGTAGTGACGTAGCAAACATCACGACCAAAGGCTTTATTCATCTCTTCATAAACACGCTGCGGTTTAACCGGGACATTGTCGAAGTGGGTTTTACGCAGTAGCGTCCGCTTACGCTGCTGACATTCATCAACCCAGGTATTCCGGCAAGGTAAACGACCGGCTTTCTGCATCTCCTGAGCAACGTCGATCAGCAAAGTTAGCGCAGCTTTGGCATCCGAAACGATTCCTAAATCCGGGCACAGGACGCGGCCAATTTGCGTCGGCTCAATATCGATATGAATGATTTTGCGCCCTTCGGTATATTTCGCGACGGAGCCTGTGTGTCTGTTAGCAAAACGGTTACCAATACCGAACACCATATCGGAGGCCAGCAGCGTGGCGTTTCCGTAACGATGCGCCGTTTGCAACCCCACCATTCCGGCCATTAACTCATGATCGTCCGGGATGCATCCCCAGCCCATCAGCGTAGGAATTACCGGTACGTTGGTTAATTCTGCAAAACGTTGCAGCAATTCGCTGGCATCAGCATTAATCACCCCGCCCCCAGCCACGATGACCGGACGCTCAGCCTGAATCAGCATTTCCAATGCTTTCTCAATCTGTTTGCGGCTGGCTGCAGGCTTGTAGACTGGCAGCGGTTCATACATGTCGGGATCGAATTCGATTTCTTCAACCTGAATATCAAAAGGTAAATCGATCAATACCGGACCAGGACGACCAGAGCGCATGACATGGAATGCCTGCTGCAAAACCCGGGGAAGCAGTGCGGCTTCACGCACTGTTACCGCCATTTTGCTGACCGGTTTGGCAATAGATTCAATATCAACAGCCTGAAAATCTTCCTTATGCAGGCGAGCGCGAGGGGCCTGACCGGTGATGCATAAAATTGGAATAGAATCAGCAGAGGCGGAATACAGCGCAGTGATCATATCAGTGCCTGCCGGACCAGAAGTGCCAAGGCAAACGCCAATGTTTCCTGCCGTCGCACGCGTATAGCCTTCCGCCATATGGGAAGCGCCTTCAACATGACGAGCCAGAATGTGACGGATGCCTCCGTGCTTACGCATTGCGGAATAGAACGGGTTAATTGCCGCTCCAGGAACCCCAAATGCGGTGGTGATACCTTCTTTTTCCAGCACATACATTGCCGCGTCAACGGCTCTCATTTTTGCCATTTTCTTTCTACCTCTATTAATTGGAAAAACTTTCCAACTTTGAAAAGATCCAAAAAAGTCCCGCTCCTCTGAGCGGGTTGCGACTTAAGCTACGGGGGTTTTTAAACCCAGCGCCGTACTGATATCTCGTGCAGTATCCCGTACCAGTTCTCCCTGACTGATAAAACGATCTTCCGTCAGTCTGGATGCGGGCCCCGAAATAGAGATGGCAGCAACGACACTGCCTGCATCATCATAGATAGCTGATGCAATGCAATTCAATCCAATAACATGCTCTTCGTGATCGACGATATACCCATTCTCACGCGCCATTTCCAGATTGCGCAGCAGAGTAGGAAAATCCACCAACGTGGTTGGCGTAAATTGCTGCAAACCCGTTTTCACGATGATGTCCATTAACTCTTCTTCCATCAACGGATAAAGCAGCGCTTTTCCCGCGCCGGAAGCATGTAACGGCATACGACTGCCTAAAGGTGCGCACATTCTGACCATCGATTTGCACTCCTTCTGACCAATCAACACCGCTTCGGTGCCATTGCGAATTGCGACATTAACCGTTTCGCCTGACAGCAGCATTAATCGGTGCATAAACGGTCCGGCTACCGACAGGACGTCGCGATTATGAATATACGCAGAGCCCACATTGAATACGCCTAAACCGATGTGCCACCAGCCTAACTGGCTGTCCTGATAGACAAAATCAGCACCCTGTAAAACCTTCAACAGGCGAAAAGTCGTGGAGAGCGGTAAATCCAGACTGCCGGAAATATCGCTAACTGACGAACTGCCTCCACTTCTTTCGAGATACTGCAAAATCGCAATGCCTCTCTCAAGCGCCTGAGCGCCTTTCTGCGCAACCGGCTCCGCCTGTCCAGGCCTGCCGCGCCGTCTTACTTCCGTCTCCACTACGTTTACTCCGGCCCAAAATATGAGCATAAACAATGAACAATATGCGCATATTAAGCAAGAAGGCCGATAGCGTCACGCAAAACAGAGCTCATGTGCCGGGATACTTTCAACATCGCAATTATCGCTACCACCACGATCGACGGTCAGAAAATTGGTCACGGTTTGCCAGGCAAACAGCGGGTGATGCCAGACATTTCGGTGGTAATTCACACCCTGTTGGCCATTGGTGATAAAGGCTTTTAAAGTGGAAAGGTCAGGTTTGTCCTCGCCGAGCGCGACAATCACTACAAACGCTTCGCCATTCATAGGCATAAATGCCTGAGTGCCTAGCGGATGGCGCTCCAGCTCATGCACAACAATCGGCATGGCGGCTGGTTGCGCGCGGTTGATACTGATGAGCGTGCGATCCTGCTTAAGTATCTCCACATTGGCCAGGTCGTGATAACGTTCAACGAGCCCATCATTGATATGAAAAAAATCACGTTTATGAGTTTCTATCACATCGCCATAGGCGCTGAACGCGTGCTGATTTAACGGTAGTACCTCTAGTTTCATCATCATTTCCTTGTAACTGAATTCCGCTGAACCGCAGTCAGAACACTTAGCGGCTTCAATACCATGCAATCTAAAACCTTCGTGATTTAACATCAACACAAAAATTGGAAAAATTTTCCAAAACTAGATTTAGACCACAATTTAAACAAGGTCATTATGCAAAAATACTTATAAATCAGAGAACAAGAAATCAGGCTTGCAGAAGATCATTTAGGGAGTAGCTGAAAATGTTTGACCCGGAAACACTACGTACCTTTATCGGCGTCGCCGAAACGGGAAGTTTCTCCCGGGCAGCGGATCGCTTGTGTAAAACCACGGCCACCATCAGTTACCGCATTAAGCTTCTGGAAGAAAATACCGGCGTCGCGCTGTTTTTTCGCACCACCCGAAGCGTGACGTTAACCGCCGCAGGTTCTCACCTTCTTTCCCAGGCAAAAGACTGGCTCGCCTGGCTGGACAGCATGCCCAGCGAATTACAGCAAGTGAATGACGGCGTAGAGCGCCAGGTGAATATTGTGGTCAACAACCTGCTGTACAGCCCTGAAGCCGTCGCTCGCCTGTTATCCTGGCTTAACGCCCGCTACCCCTTTACTCAGTTTCACTTTTCCCGGCAAATTTATATGGGCGTATGGGATTCACTCTTGTACGAAGGATTCTCGCTGGCTATCGGCGTAACCGGCACGGAACCGATGGCAAACACCTTTACCCTCGATCCTTTGGGTTCTGTTCAGTGGCGATTTGTCATGTCAGCGGATCATCCACTAGCAGACGTCAGCGGCTCATTAACGGAAGCGCAGTTGCGCCGCTTTCCGGCAATTAACATTGAGGACAGCGCGCGGACCCTGACCAAACGGGTCGCATGGCGTCTTCCCGGTCAAAAGGAGATCATCGTACCGGACATGGAAACCAAGATTGCGGCGCATCTTGCGGGTGTGGGTATTGGATTCGTTCCGCAGCCGCTCTGCCAACCGTTACTAGATAGCGGCCAACTGGTCAGCAGTATCATCCCGACCATGCGTCCCCCTTCCCCCTTAAGCCTCGCGTGGCATAAGTTTGGCGCGGGTAAGGCCGTAGAAGATATTGTGGCGCTGTTTACCCAGCGAAAACCGGAAGTCGCCGGATTTTTAGCAATTTTCAACAATGCACGCGATTGAAAATCAAGTCATCCTCTCATTTGGCGCGTAAAATAGTACGCAAGATGATTTGAGGTTTCGTTTTTTACTATGCAAGACAAACAAACAGCACAGGACTATCGCGCAATTTTGCTCGCTGGTACGCCTATAATCGATGTACGCGCCCCCGTCGAATTTCTGCAAGGCGCAATGCCGGGCGCAATCAACCTTCCCCTAATAAACGATGACGAACGTGCCGCCGTGGGTACCTGTTATAAACGTCAGGGACCCGAGGCAGCCCTCACGCTCGGCCATCAATTGGTCTGCGGCGAGACTCGCCAACAACGTATGAAGGCCTGGCTGGATGCCTGTCGTCAAAATCCTGCGGGTTATTTATGCTGCGCGCGCGGCGGTCAGCGTTCGCACATTGTGCAGCAGTGGCTGCACGAGTCCGGGATTGACTACCCGCTGATACACGGCGGCTACAAAGCCCTGCGTCAGGCGGCGATTCAGTTGACTGAAGAATTAGTGCAAAAGCCGATCGTCTTAATTGGCGGCTGTACCGGGAACGGTAAAACGCAGCTGGTGCAACAGCAGCCGAACGGTGTGGATCTCGAAGGTCTGGCGCACCATCGCGGTTCCTCGTTTGGTCGCACCGTTGAACCGCAGCTAAGTCAGGCGAGTTTTGAAAACCTGCTGGCGGTCGAAATGCTCAGAACCGACAGCCGTCAGGATCTGCGTCTGTGGGTACTGGAAGATGAAGGCCGCATGATCGGGGCTAATCATCTGCCTGAGTGCCTGCGCGAACGCATGACCCAGGCATCTATTGCAGTGGTGGAGGATCCTTTTGAGCGTCGTCTGGAGCGACTGCGCGAAGAGTATTTCGTGCGGATGCACCACGATTTTACCCATGCTTATGGCGAGAGTCAGGGCTGGCAGGAGTATAGCGAGGATCTGCACCACGGCCTGTTTGCTATTCGCCGCCGTCTGGGTTTACAACGTTTTGCCGAGCTGACCGCCCTGCTCGACGTGGCTCTGCGCGAACAGCAAGCGACGGGCAGTACCAACGCCCATATGGGCTGGCTGGTACCGTTGCTCAACGAGTATTACGACCCGATGTATCGTTATCAACTGGAAAAGAAAGCCGCGAAAGTCGTCTTTCGCGGCACATGGCAGGACGTTGCCGACTGGCTTAACGCACAGTGATCAGTGTCTGTCGCGCTTATCCGCGCGTTTCGCCAACCAGTCGCCCAGCACCTGAACGACCTGCACCAGAATAATCAGCGCCACCACGGTGACGATCATGACCTGGGTTTCATAGCGGTAATAACCAAAGCGAATCGCCAGGTCGCCTACCCCACCGCCACCAACGATTCCGGCCATCGCGGAGTAACCGATCAGACTCACCAGCGTTATCGTCAACCCACGCAGCAGACCCGCGCTCGCTTCAGGTAACAGAACGGTGCAGATGATGCGCATCGGGCTGGCGCCAAAGGCTTCCGCCGCTTCAATAATGCCTTTATCGACTTCGCGCAGTGCGCTGTCGACCAGACGGGCATAAAAAGCGATTGCCGCCACCGAGAGCGGGACCGACGCCGCAATCGGCCCAATGGTATTTCCGAGTAAAAACTGGGTGAGCGGCAGCAGCAGCACCAGCAGGATCACAAACGGCACCGAACGGATGATATTCACCAGCACGGAGCTGAGCAGATACACAAAACGGTTTTGCCAGAATAAATGCCGGTCGGTGACGAAAATAAGAAAACCGAGCGGCAGACCGCCAATAATCGCCAGCACCGTAGAGATACTTAGCATCTGAAAGGTTTCATTAAACGCCAGCGTCAAATCAGGCAATAAATCATCCACGAATCACCTCCACCTGTGCCGTGCGTTGACGAATATGTTCCACGGCGACATCCACCGCAGAAGGGTTATGCGGCGCGGTCAGTTGCACCACCAGAATCCCCAGCGCACGCTCGCCGATATATTCAATTTTGCCGTGCAGAATGTTCACCGCCACACCAAATTTAACCGCGACTTCAGACAACACCGGCTGTTCCGCTGAATCGCCGATGAACAGAATTTTCAGCAACTGGCCAGGCAAATGCTGGCGCAAGCGTTCGGGTAGCGTCAGATTGAGGGTATGCGACACCAGTTGCTGCGTGAAAGCGTGCTGCGGGTGAGCAAAAACGTCAAACACCTCACCGGACTCCACCACCTTGCCGCCGGACATCACCGCCACACGATCGCAAATCGATTTGATCACGTTCATCTCGTGAGTGATCAGTACGATCGTGATCCCCAGCTGTTGGTTGATCTGCTTAAGCAATGCCAGAATAGTGGCCGATGTTTCCAGATCCAGCGCAGAGGTCGGTTCATCACACAGCAGCACATCGGGGTGATTGGCAATCGCACGGGCAATACCAACGCGCTGCTTTTGCCCGCCGCTGAGCTGCACAGGAAAGCGGTTTGCCTTGTCAGACAGCCCCACCAGCGTCAGGATTTCGCTGACGCGTGGGCCAATTTTACTGCGCTCCCATCCGGCAGCCTTCAGGCTGAAAGCGACGTTTTGCGCCACGGTACGGGTATGCATCAGATTAAAATGCTGAAAAATCATCCCAATACGCTGACGGGCTTTACGTAGTTGCGCCCCTTCCAGCGCGGAAATTTCTACGCCGTTAACCTTTACGCTTCCCAGGCCTGGTCGCGTTAAGGCGTTCAGGGTGCGCAGCAGCGTACTTTTCCCCGCGCCGCTGGTCCCGACAATGCCAAATATCTCGCCTGCGCCTATGCACAAGCTGACGTCATCAACCGCCCGGGTTGATGGTCCACGGCCTGCGCTAAAATCCACGCAAACCTTTTCTATCTCAATCATAGCCACCTCAGAAATGCGAAAAGGGCAGTCGCCGCTGCCCCTGTTAACCTTGTGCGCAGCGATTATTGGGCTGCCGACATCCATTCCGGTTTCTGGAAGGCGCTGTAAATATTTTGCGGATCGTCGATCACCGCGCGATACGCCGGAGATTTCACCGCCGCCACAATATCTTTCGCGAACGGTTTATCCGCATCTTCACTGCGTACCGCTATGATATTTTTCAGATTTTCGTCAAGATGCTCTTGCTTGATGGCGCTGGCGAGATCCAGTTTCGCCGCCACGGCAAAGTTACCGTTGACCAGCGCGCCGGTCACACCGTCCAGGGTACGCGGCAGTTGTGCCGCTTCCAGCGGTTTAAACACCAGCCCTTTCGGGTTGCTGGCGATATCGCGCTCAGAGGCTTTAGTCGGATCGATAGTGTCTTTGATGGTAATAAGGTCAATAGACTGCAGGAAACGCAGACCGCGAGCCAGATTGGTTGGATCATTGGAAAGCGTGATCACATCCCCTTTTTTTAACTCATCCAGGCTTTTGATTTTATGTGAGTAAAAACCCATCCCGGCCGTCGGGACCACAATCAGCTTGCTCAGCTTCAGTCCTTTATCAGCGGTGAATTTGTCAAAGTAGAGCGAGTGCTGGAACAAGTTGGCATCAATACTGCCGTTGGAAAGCGCCATGTTCGGCTGCACGTAGTCGCTGAATTCGCGCACCACTACCTTATAGCCTTTCTCTTTCAGCGTAGGGGCAATGGCCTGTTTCACCATATCGCCGTACGGCCCAGGTGCGACGCCAAACACGATGGTATGCGGGTCACTGTTCGCATGAGCAAGTTGTAATCCACAGGCCAGTAACAGCGCTCCGGTCGCGACGCGTAAACTCTGACGCAATCCCATAATTTCTCCATTTTAACGTTGTGGTGTCATGTCTCACGCCGTTCTTGCGGCGTTGTTCTTGTTGGCCTGTTAACAGGCTGATTGTTAACATGACACAGATCACAACCTGCTGTCCTTGAAATTATTTCATGATGTTGCGGGATATGTCGTTGAATGTACGTTGAAGGTACTAATGTGTTTTTCAGCAAAGGATAGTAAAAAACCGGATAACCTTCTGGTTACCCGGTTTTGGCAGGGAAATTGACTTAGAAGTCGTAACGCAGACGAACCAGGTTCATATCACCCAGATTGTCGGTGCTGGAGGTGAAGACGTGTTCGTAATCCACACGGAAACCGTAGTCCAGCTGGAAGCTGATACCCACACCATTGTCGGTACGCAGGTAGTTACGACCATTCACGTATTCAATACGGTCGCCCATAACGTAGGGTTGAACGGATTTCAGCGCATACTGACCAACCGGGAAGGTGTAACCCGCAAAGTATTCCAGACCCCAGGCATCACCGGCAAAGTAATCGTTAACAGAGACTTTTTTGGTGGTCATGAAGTTTTGATACCAACCGCCGCCCATCGAGAAGGTCCAGTTGTCCGGTTTCCAGCTCAGCGCGGTACCGACGATGTTTTGATCGTAGGTTTTGCTGGTGTCGCCACGCATTTCCGCGCGGGTGTAGTTCCACGCCGTACCCCAGGTCAGGTCATCGGTGATGTGATAATCCACACCCAGCGAGCCACCGCCTTTACGCTTGTAGCGCAGACCGTTGTTCGGGTTGTAATCATCGCTGAACAGATAAGATGCGTAGAGATCAACATCACCAACCGTTTTCTTATACTTCAGTGATTTACGCGTACGATAGGAACCGTCATAGTCGCCATTGATACCGTTACCTGGTGCCTGACCGATCATGTCGTAGTCCCAGATATCCGTTTTCGCACCAACCACATCATAGTAAATGCTGTTCTGTTGACCGAAGGTCAGCGTACCCCAGGTCGCGCTCTTCAGACCGGTGTACAACATACGACGCGTGGTATCGTTGGCGCCGTTAGCATAGTGATTATCCCAGTTGAACATTGCCGGGAAGTTAACGCCCAGCTCGTAATAACTCACCCAACTGATGTCATCAAACAGATAGTAATCAGCGGCGAAGCGGAAACGCGTCCCGCCGTCGAAACCATTACGTTTGTAGCCATTCTTACCATCATCACCGGCCATATTCTGGAACTGCGGACGAATACTCCCGCCAACGGTGAAGTTAAGACGGCTCAGCGGGTTGCCCGCCTGTGGATCTTGTTTCAGGACCGTGATTTCCGCCTGGGAGGCGAACGTCGTTAATGCCACTGCTGCGCCGATCGATACCGCCAGCGCCGTTTTTTTTATAGTCATTATTTGTACCTTGATAGATAGCCTGCCAATTATTCAGCATACAAATATTAACGTTTATTAATACACTCGTGTTGTCGGGTTTTTATTGTTCTGTGCTGTTAAATATCAATGAGTTATCAATTTGTGCTACATAGATAAAAAACGCACCGGTTTAAAAAACCGGTGCGTAATCATCACGAATATGAATTAACTACTGAACTGACGGAACAGCGCTTTGCCTTTTAGCAGACGTGAACCGAGCCATCCGCCGCATAACGAGAGCAACAATGCCCCACAAAGCGGCAATACGACCCACAGTCGCCAGTCTGGCTCCCACGGAAAATCAAACACTCGGGTTTGCAGCACCGCCAGTGCGGTTTCCGCGCCGATGGCAGCCACCAGTCCGGCGACCATTCCGAGCATGGCGAACTCGCACCATAGCGTGGTACGCAATAGCTTCTTACCCGCGCCCAGCGTGCGCCAGACCACCAGTTCCTGATGACGCTGACGCATTCCGACCTGGACCTGCGCCAATAGCAGCAACATACCGCAAGCGGTAACCAGCACCACCATCACCTCCAGTGCCCGGCTCACCTGCTCCAGCACCTGGCTCACCTGTTTGAGGATTGCGCCAATATCCAGCAGGCTGATAGTCGGGAATTCGCGGTTAAGCTGCGTCAGCATGCCATTGCCGTTCTCCCAGCGAAAGCTGGTTAACCAGCTTTGCGGCTGAGCGTCCAGCGCGCCGGAGGGAAAGATAAAGAAGAAGTTGGGGCGCAGGCTTTCCCAGTCCACTTTGCGCAGACTGCTGACCGTGGCGCTGAAATCCTGGGTATCGCCCATAAAGGTCACCCGATCGCCAAGTTTGACGTTCAGCCGTTTCGCCAGCCCCTCTTCCATCGAGACTTCGCCCGCTTTTGGCGGCCAGCTTCCGGCAACGATCGGGTTATGATCCGGTCGGGTATCCTGCCAGGTCAGATTAAGCTCACGGTTCAGCGCCTCATCGTGATTGCCTTCGGTCGGCTTCTCATTGATCGCCGTCAGACGCGCCCGCACAATCGGATAGAACGATTCCGGGATCACCTGATGCTCAGCCAGGAAAGCCTTGAGTGGAACCACCTGTTCGGTGGCAATGTTGATGAGAAAATAGTTCGGGCTTTCCGGCGGCATTTGCTGCTGCCAGCGGTCGAGCAGGTCGCCACGCAGTACCAGCAGCAGCGCCAGCAACATAAAGGAAAGCGAAAATGCCGACAGCTGACTGAGCGTTGACCACGGCTGGCGCAACAGCCGACTGACCGCTAAACGCAGCGGCAGCGAGGTGAGCGTCAGGCCACGCAGCACGTTGAGCAGCATCCAGCCGAGCACCCCGCACAAAAGCGCCAGCACTACCGCTCCGGCCAGCACGGCCCACAGCAGCGGGCTTCCGCCCATCAGTCCGGCGAGCAGGGCAATCACGACTATCAATACCACCGGCAAATAAAACTTCAGCGGCCAGACGTTTGCCACCACGTCACGGCGCAGTACCCGCAGTGGCTGAGTCGCCAGCAGCAAACGGTAAGGGCGTAACCCCACCAGCAGAGAAATGACCGTCATGGTGCCTAATGCCCATAGCCACGGCCAGGGACTGGCAGGCGGCAGTTCGCCGGGCAGTACCGGCTTAAGTAATACCACCAGCACGCGTTCAAACAACAGCCCGAATAACCCTCCGGTCACGCCAGACAGCGCCAGCACCATCAGCCATTGACCAACAATCAGCCTGCGCAACTGTGCTCTGCCCGCGCCAAGGGTTTTCAGAATAGCCACCAGATCGTAACGACTGCGGCAGTAATGGCTCATCGCCACGGCAACCGCAGCGACCGCCAGCAGCAGGGTTAGCAGCGCCGACAGCAGCAGGAACTGTTGCGAACGCTCCAGTGATTTCCCCAGCGCCCCTTCATCCTGCTCCAGCCCATACCAGCGCTGTTCAGGCTTTAACTGCGGGAGCAGCCATTTTTCATAGGCTTCCAGTTGCTGCGGTGTCCCGCCAAATTTATAGCGCCAGGTCACCCGGCTCCCCGGCTGGACCGCCGCCGTTTTTTCGACATCCGCCACGTTCATCATCAGGCGCGGCGCTATCTGGAACGGATTAAAACCGGCGTCCGGCTCCTGCACCACTTCCCCAGCGATGCGCAGCGTGGCATCACCCACATCGATGGAATCACCGATTTTTAAGTTCAGCAACGCCATCAGACGCGGAGCCAGCAGCACCGAGCCAGGCTGAGGTTTCAGTCCCGGCGGATTGGTTTGCAACGTGCCATACATCGGATACACATCATCCACCGCTTTGACGTTCGCCAACTGCGGCGTATCCCGGGCAAAGGTCATAGTGGCAAAGGTCAGCTGTTCGCCCACTTTCAGGCCACGCTGTCGCGCCTCGTCAATCCACGCTTTCGGCACGGTACGCGAACTTTGCAGCGACCGATCTCCCGCCATAAACTCACGGCTTTGCTGGCTCAGCCCTTTTTCCATACGATCGCTGATATTACCCAGCGCCAGCACGCAGGCCACGGCCAGACTCAGCGCCAGCCAGACAATCAGTAATGAAGGCGAGCGCCATTCGCGCCAGAACCAGCGTGCAATCATGCCTCCTCCTGCAACTGTCCGTTCACCAGGCGTAAACGCCGATCGCAACGCGCCGCCAGTTGAGAATCATGGGTCACCAGAATCAGGGTGGTGCCATGTTCCCGGTTCAGAGAAAACAGCAGGTCGGCGATTTTGTCTCCGGTCTGGCGGTCCAGATTGCCCGTCGGTTCATCGGCAAACAGCACGTCAGGGCGACCGTTAAACGCCCGCGCCAGCGCCACGCGCTGCTGCTCCCCACCGGAAAGCTGGGCCGGAAGATGATCAAGACGTTTTCCCAGCCCCAGTTGCTCCAGCAACATTTTTGCCCCGTCGCGACTTTTTCCGCTGTTTTCACCGCGCAACAACGCGGGCAACTCGACGTTTTCCAGCGCGTTTAGGGTCGGAATTAACATGAATGACTGGAAGACAAAACCCACGTGTCGCGCCCGCAGCTGTGCCCGGGCTTCTTCATCCATGGTGTGCAGCGCCTGCCCCACCAGGCTGACTTCACCGCTGGTGCCATCGTCCAGCCCGGCGAGGATCGCCAGCAGCGTGGATTTTCCTGAACCCGACTCGCCAATCAGCGCAATGGTCTCGGCGCGTTTGACAACCAGTTCAACTCCGGTAAGGATGGATAGCTCATGATCACCCTGACCGACGGATTTCTTAAGATGATGAACTTCAACAATGTTTTCCGCTGGCATTGGCCTTTCCTGTTCCTGGTCCTGTTAACTTTCCGCGCCGCCGCAGCGGACACGTTATTAATTCTGGGTGACAGCCTGAGCGCCGGATACCGTATGTCCGCCAGCGCCGCGTGGCCTGCGCTACTTAATGATAAATGGCAAACCAAAACGCCGGTGGTGAATGCCAGTATTAGCGGCGACACCTCGCAGCAGGGGCTGGCCCGTCTGCCTGCATTACTGAAGCAGCACCAGCCGCGCTGGGTGCTGGTCGAACTTGGCGGCAACGACGGTCTGCGCGGTTTTTCGCCTGCGCAAACCGAACAAACCCTGCGCACGATTCTGCAGGATGTGAAAGCAGCAAATGCCGAACCGCTGCTGATGCAAATTCGTCTGCCGGCAAACTACGGTCGCCGTTATAATGAAAGCTTTAGCGCGATTTATCCAAAACTCGCCAAAGAGTTTGATATACCTCTGCTGCCCTTTTTTATGGAAGAGGTTTATCTGAAACCCCAGTGGATGCAGGATGATGGTATTCATCCTAACCGTGACGCCCAGCCGTTTATTGCCGACTGGATGGCGCAACATCTCACTCCTCTAGTAAATCACGACTCGTAAAACAACGGAGATCCTGACAGGTAAAGTTATGCAAAAATCGGTCTTAATAACAGGATGTTCCAGCGGAATCGGTCTGGAAAGCGCGCTTGAGCTAAAGCGCCAGGGTTTTCAAATTCTGGCAGGCTGTCGCAAACCTGACGATGTGGCGCGTATGAACAGCATGGGATTCACCGGCATATTGCTGGATCTGGATTCACCCGAGAGCGTAGATCGCGCGGCTGATGAGGTGATCGCCCTGACCGATAATCGTTTGTATGGGATCTTTAACAACGCCGGATACGGCGTCTATGGCCCACTGCCCACCATCAGCCGCGAGCAGATGGAACAGCAGTTTTCCGCCAACTTCTTTGGCGCACATCAGCTTACCATGCGCCTGTTACCTGCCATGCTACCCCACGGCGAAGGACGAATTGTGATGACCTCGTCGGTAATGGGATTGATCTCAACGCCGGGGCGCGGGGCCTATGCCGCCAGCAAATATGCGCTGGAAGCCTGGTCCGACGCGCTGCGTATGGAGCTGCGCCACAGCGGGATTAAGGTCAGCCTGATTGAGCCTGGCCCTATTCGCACCCGCTTTACCGAAAACGTCAACCAGACCCAGAGCGATGCTCCCGTGGAAAACCCCGGAATTGCCGCGCGTTTTACGCTGGGGCCACAAGCGGTTGTCGCCAAAGTGCGTCATGCGTTTGAGAGCGACAAACCAAAGCTGCGTTATCCGGTTACGCTGGTGACCTGGGCAGTTATGCTACTGAAGCGCCTGTTGCCAGGCCGCATAATGGACAAAATTTTACACGGTTGAGTTGAAGCACGCGCGTCAGCCCCCATGTAACAAGAAATCGACAAAAGAGAGTAACTCCATGTCCACACAGAATATTGTTAACATTAACGAATCGAACCTCCAGCAGACCCTTGAACAGTCGATGACCACGCCGGTCCTGTTCTATTTTTGGTCTGAGCGCAGCCAGCATTGTCTGCAATTAACGCCGGTACTGGAGAGCCTTGTTGCTCAGTACAACGGTCAGTTTATTCTCGCCAAGTTAGATTGCGACGCCGAGCAGATGATCGCCTCCCAGTTTGGTCTGCGCGCGATCCCCACGGTTTATCTGTTCCAGAACGGTCAGCCGGTAGATGGATTCCAGGGCCCGCAGCCGGAAGAAATTATTCGCGCGCTGCTGGAGAAAGTGTTACCGAGCGAAGAAGAGTTGAAAGCGCGCCAGGCGATCGAGTTCATCGAAGCCGGCAATCACGCTGATGCGCTGCCGCTGCTGAAAGAAGCATGGCAGATCTCCAATCAGAGCAGCGAAATTGGCCTGCTGCTGGCGGAAACGCAAATCGCCCTGAACCGTTCTGACGAAGCCGAAGCGGTACTGAAAACTATCCCGTTGCAGGATCAGGACACCCGTTATCAGGGCCTGGTGGCACAGATCGAACTGCTGAAGCAGGCGGCTGATACGCCTGAAATCCAACAGTTGCAGCAGCAGGTCGCCAGCAATCCACAGGATGCGGCGCTGGCAACTCAACTGGCCATTCAGTTACACCAGGTCGGACGTAACGAGGAATCACTGGAATTGCTGTTCAGTCACCTGAAGAAAGATCTCACTGCAGCCGACGGTCAGGCGCGTAAAACCTTCCAGGAGATCCTTGCCGCACTGGGCACCGGCGATGCGCTGGCCTCGAAATACCGCCGCCAGCTGTACGCGCTGTTGTACTAATCCGCTGCATTTGCCTGATGGCGCTTGCGCTAATCGGGCCTACAATCTCCCCGTAGGCCCGCGCCATCCGGTACTCCATTAGTTTTTTTTCAAATGCGTCACCACCAGTTGGTGACGTGAATTATAGAACTTCCGATAGGTCAGGTAGCAGGCGATAATGGTTGACAGACTGGCGGTCGAAAGCAGCATAAACGTCACCATAATCTGATACTTAATCGCTTTTACCGGATCAATACCTGCAAAGATCAACCCGGACATCATCCCCGGTAAACTCACCAGTCCCACGGTCTTCGCTGAATCGATCGTCGGGATCAGCGAAGCGCGAATACTGTCGCGAATCAGCGGCGCGGAGGCCACTTTCGGCGTCGCACCGAGGCTGAGTTTTTCCTGAATTTGCTGCTGTTCGCTGTTAAACCGCTGCCCCAGATTGTTGTAACACAGCCCTACCGCAACCATCGCATTGCCTGCAATCATGCCGGAAATTGGGATCACCTGCATTGGGGTAAACTCGATAGAGCCTGACAGAACCAGCACCGCCAGCGTTAACCCCGCCCCCGCCGTGATGGCGATAAATGACGAGAGAAAAGCTTTATCAATATATTTACTGCGCTTTTGCGCGTTATAGGCCGCGTTGAAACAGATAAACAGCACCATCAATAAGGTCAGAATGCTGTGGTTAACGCCGAAAATATATTTCAGCACATAGCCAACGATAATAAGCTGAACCACCGCCCGGCAAACGCTCCAGAGAATATCTTTTTCCAGCGCCAGTTTTTCTTTGTTGCTGATCAGTATCGCGACCACCACCAGCATCATCGCTAACGCCAGTGATTCATTGGTAATATTATGCTCGTTCATTGCTTACTTCCTGCATTTCCCCGGCGTGCGGTTGAAGGATTATGACATTATCCGCATGATTAATTTCATCTTTGTCGTGCGTCACCCACAGCACAGCAATATTCTTATCGCGAACATAGTGGTGAATTAATTCGTTCACATTCCGTTTATTGGCTTCATCCAGCGCGCTGGTAATTTCATCAAGCAGCAGGATTTTTGGCAGAAACTGTAAATTACGAATTAATGAGACGCGTTGCTTTTCGCCGCCGGACAGCTCATTGATGTTTTTTTTAAGGATCGTTTCGGGTAGCTCAAAACGGGCCAGATCGGCAAGAAACACATCCGGATCCGGACGTTTATCGCGGATTTGCCAGGGGAAAATGAGGTTGTCGTAAACGGTGTCACCAAACAACGCGGGCGTTTGCGCACAATAAGAAACCTGCTGGCGATATGTTTCAGGCTTAAGAGTGTTTATCTCCTTGCCCTCAAAGAGAATTTCACCGGCAGTCGGGCTGATTAATGACGCCACAATCTTGAGTAACGTACTTTTACCGCAACCAGACTGGCCGGTAATCAGCTTAAATTCTCCGGCCCGGAGATTAAAACAGATGTTATTGAGAACCTGCGTCGCCCCTGCCTGCCATGCGACATTTTTTAACTGAAGCAGAATGCTGCTTTCTTCCATTACCAATCCCTTTTTTACCTCTTTCGTGCAGACAGTCTATCCCTGTAATTTATTATAGGGGAGCCCACCCTGATAAATCGGGTATAATTTGACTAATGAGGCAGTAAAGGACAACACAACAGGAGGTTTCATCAATGCTCATTTTTATTCCTATTCTCATTTTTGTCGCGCTGGTCATCGTCGGTGCTGGCGTCAAAATCGTCCCGCAGGGATATCAGTGGACGGTCGAGCGTTTTGGCCGTTACACCAAAACCCTGCAACCGGGTTTAAACCTTGTTGTACCGTTCATGGACCGCATCGGTCGTAAGATCAACATGATGGAACAGGTGCTTGATATCCCCTCTCAGGAAGTCATCTCCAAAGACAACGCCAACGTCGCGATCGATGCCGTCTGCTTTATTCAGGTGATCGACGCGCCAAAAGCGGCTTATGAGGTCAGCAACCTGGAACTGGCGATCATCAACCTGACCATGACCAATATTCGTACCGTTCTCGGCTCGATGGAACTCGATGAAATGCTCTCCCAGCGCGACAACATTAACACGCGCCTGCTGCATATCGTTGATGAGGCCACGAATCCCTGGGGCATCAAAATCACCCGTATTGAAATCCGCGATGTGCGTCCCCCAGCAGAACTTATCGACGCCATGAACGCGCAGATGAAAGCCGAACGTACCAAGCGTGCCTATATTCTTGAAGCGGAAGGGATCCGTCAGGCAGAAATCGTCAAGGCCGAAGGTGAGAAACAGTCGAAAATCCTCAAAGCGGAAGGTGAACGCCAGTCGGCATTTTTACAGGCTGAAGCGCGTGAACGTTCCGCAGAGGCCGAGGCCCGCGCGACGCAGATGGTTTCGGAGGCCATTGCCGCTGGGGATATTCAGGCCGTGAACTACTTCGTGGCGCAGAAATACACCGAAGCGCTGCAGCACATCGGTTCGTCGAATAACAGCAAAGTGGTGATGATGCCGCTGGATGCCAGCAGCCTGATGGGGTCCATTGCCGGGATCGCCGAACTGGTGAAAGACAGCGCCAGCGAACGGAAAAAATCATGATAGCGATGATTCTGGTGCACCCGCACATCTTCTGGCTCAGCCTCGGTGGTTTGCTACTCGCCGCCGAGATGCTGGGCGGTAACGGCTATCTGCTGTGGAGCGGCGTGGCGGCGGTGATTACCGGCCTGGTGGTGTGGCTCATCCCGCTTGACTGGGCGTGGCAGGGGGCGATGTTCGCCGTACTCACCCTACTGGCAGCCTGGCTGTGGTGGAAGTGGCTGGCAAGGCGTGTACAAGATCAGAAACCCGCCGACAGCCATCTTAACCAGCGCGGGCAGCAGTTGGTTGGCCGTCGATTTATTCTGGAAACCGCCCTGGTCAATGGCCGCGGACATATGCGCGTCGGCGACAGCTCATGGCCCGTCAGCGCCCGCGACGATTTGAGCGCCGGAACGCAGGTTGAAGTCATTGCCGTTGAGGGAATTACCCTGATTATTACAGCGGTATCACACTGAAAAGACAGGAAATAAGACTATGGTCAGGAAGACATCCCTTACCTTTGCCCTTTGCTCATTATTGGTCGCCGCCCCGCAGGTATTCGCCTCTTTCGATATGGAAGACTGCAAATGGAGCGACGACAGTTGCCTGCTGAAAGGCACGCCCACCTTCAATCCGGAAAACGACAGTCGTGATAACCTGCTGCGGCTGCTGAGCCAGGAGAAATCATTTGCTCTGCCGGTGCAGTCGATGCCGGCGGACATCACCCGCTCCCGCGATTTCTATTTTGCGTATCATCCGCAGTGGGATGACATTGCCCCGCAGCCAGCCGCAGCGCAGGTATCTGCCGAAGACAGCCCCCTGTCCCGACAGACAGCCGAACTGAACATTAGCGCAGACGAAATAAACGTCAACGACGCTGAGCTTGAGAACCGTCATGTTTCGAACAATACCGCGAGCGTCAGCGCGTTTTTTGCCGCACTGCTGGCCGACTCAACGTTAACGGCAAATCAGCGTCAGGCCCTGGCCCAGGCGCGTACAGGACTGTTATCCGGGGCAACCCGCGAGCAGATTGAGTCATCGCTTGCCACTCTCCCGGCAGATTCTCCAGCTCAGTCCTACAAAAGCTATCTGGCAGCGGCCGCCAGTTTTTATGCAGGTAATTATGCCAGCGCCGAACAGGATTTCGCTCAGCTAGCCAAAAGCGATCGTCCGTGGCTGGCTGAGACCGCGCAATACATGCTGATACGTGCGGCGTTGAACAAAAGCAGCCAGAACAGCGTGGGCGAGTACGGCGATTTTGATATCACAAAAATTAACCGCGAGGACGCTTCTCAGGCTCAGACGCTGGCGCAAGCCTATCTGCAACACTACCCGCAAGGCCTGTACGCCGCTTCCTCGCACGGTATGCTGCGTCGTATCAACTGGTATTTACAGGCGTGGCCGCAATTGGCGGGGTTGTATGAGCAGACGCTTCAGCAATCGGCTGACGCACAGCAACTGCGTGAGATCGTCATCGAATACGATAATGTCTACGGCATGGCGTTCTACGAACAGTCCGTGGTGGAGGCTTTCCCCGATGCGCCGCTTGTCAGCTATATCGAACTGCTGCGCGCGTTGCGCCTGAATAACAACAACAAACCAACGCTGACGCAGGCCCAGCTTGACGCCAGCAAACCGGTGTTTGAGCAGAGCCAAAAACTGCCGCTATGGCGCGATCTGCAGCTGAATCTGTGGCTGGCAACGGGCAACTACGCGGCGATTATTTCGGCAGTTACTCCGGCGCAGAAACTTCCGGCCCACGATACGCTGGCCTTCAGCGAACAGGTGCTGTACGGCGAAGCGCTGATGGGCCAGCAGAAATGGACCACCGCACGTGATTTCTGGCAGACATTGCTGAAGCTCAGCCAGGACAACGAACAGCAGCAGTATGTGCAGGCTAAGCTAGCCGCGACGCTGGTTTATAGCGGCGACGTGGCGGCAATTTTCGCCCCAGAAAGCGCAGTAACTAACCTGCGCTTTCGCTCGCAGGTGCTGAAAACCCAGGCCACGCCTGAACTGCTGCGCCAGCAAGCCGTCCACGGTCCTAATAACGAAGAGCGTACCATCGCCCTGCATACGCTGCTGGTGCGGGATCTTACTGAGCATCGCTTTGACGACTGGCTGAATGACAGAAAACTGGCCAGCGCCATTACGCCGCCGGTCATTGGCGAAGCGTTTGATGACGTTAATCTGAGTATTTTCGACTGGAACGGCGACTCTGCCGAGAGCGGTTATACCTGTCGCAGCCTCAATGAAACGGTAACGGTTCTGAGCAAACAAGCGCATGATGCCCACGCCCTGAACTGCTTAGGCGAATTTTTCCGCACTACGCAAACCCACGTTGATTTATGGAAAAACAGTTCCGGCAACGATGTGCTTGAATCAGCAATCTCGCGCAAGAAACCGTTCGGCCAGTTCGACAGGCAAAGCTACTACCAGCAGGTGATCACATCGCCAAAAGCAGAGGTTGAAGATAAGAGCTTTGCGCTGTATCGCGCCATCATGTGCTATGCGCCGTCAGGCTCTAACGAGTGCGGCGGTGAGGAAGTGGATAAACTACAGCGTAAAGGCTGGTTCACCCAACTGAAAACGCAGTATCCGGGAAGTCCGTGGGCGCAAAAACTCAAATACTACTGGTAACTGCGCTACTGCTCGGCCAGGCACAGGCGGCGGAAATCGTCGCCGCCCGTGAGCATCCGGCCTTCTGGCTATGGTCCGGAGTGAAGGCCAGTGACGAGCTGAAAAACGCACAAACGGTCTATCTGCATCAGGGCGAGGTACTGGTACGTTCAGGTAACGTGGTGTTCCAGCGTCTCGGACTGCCTGTTAATCGCCTGACTTTCCCCTCTATCTGGTTGACCGTGCGCTTTACCACTCTCGACGTACCGGAGGAGATTCCGGCGCGCATCATACGCTTGATGCAACGCTGGCAGGCGGCCGGGAATCACGTCATCGGCCTGCAGGTTGATTTTGACGCGGCGACCCATCAGCTTGCCGATTACGCCCACTTTCTGCAGCAGTTACGCCAACGGCTACCGACCGAGTTTGCACTTGGCGTAACCGGACTACTGGATTGGGCAAAAACGGGCGACGTTGCCACGCTGAACGCGCTGGCGGTCGATGAACTGGTGGTCCAGAGCTATCAGGGGCGTCACACGGTAACGAATTATCAGGCGTATCTGCCCGCCCTCAGTCGTCTGCGCATTCCATTTAAGCTGGGGCTGGTACAAAACGGTAGCCGGGATCCGCAGGCTGAAGCGCAGCTTGAGAAATCACCGTGGTACCGTGGCACGGTGGTGTTTATGCTTAATCCGCCACTCCGTTAAGCCTTCGCTTTATGGTGGCAGCAGCCGGAGAGATTATCAATAATCGGGCATTCGGCGCTGTCATCGCCAGGGCAACTCTCCGCCAGCGCCAACAAATGCAAGCGCATAGCCTGCAGCTCGCTGATATGGCGCTCAATATCCGCCACCTTTTCTAACGTACGCTTTTTCACATCTGCGCTGTGACGCGCCGGATCGTTAAACAGGTTCACCAACTCGCCGCACTCTTCCAGGTTAAAACCAACCTGTCGTGCCTGTCGCAACAGCGTAAGCTCATTCAGATGCTGTTGGTTGTATGTGCGATAGCCATTTTCGCTACGCAGCGGCGGCGTCACTAACCCCTTTTCTTCGTAAAAGCGTATCGCTTTGCTGGTTAAACCGGTTTTTTTCGCAACATCGCTAATATTCACATTTCCCCCGCTGATCTTGTTGGTACTGAGCCACATTATAGCCCACATTGCCGTAATCCTTTACCCAAGAACCCGCGCATTTTCCACCATCACAGCGATGCACAAATCCTTTTAATTCACATTGTTATATCCGATTCAGATCACATTTCAGCATTTATTGACCACGCAAAATTGACTCAAATCAAAAGATGTATCGGTTCTGCACCTTTCATCTTGAACAAAGGGAAACAATTTTATATACAAACGCGAATGATAATGATGATCATTTACATTCAATAAAGGTTCTCTTATGTTGCCACGGATTAACCAAAGGCCATTTATTCTTTCAGCCCTGACATTATGCATGTCCGGCGCTACTTTTGCAGCGACCTCTCCAACACACGGTTCAACGTCCGACGAAGATACGGTAATCGTTACGGCTAACCGCACAGAAAGTAGTCTCTGGGATAGCCCGGCAACCATTCAGGTTATCGATCGCCAGACGCTACAAAACTCCACCAGCGTTTCTCTTGCTGATGATTTACAAGATATCCCCGGCGTCGAAGTTACCGATAACGCTCTCGCAGGTCGGAAACAAATTCGTATCCGTGGCGAAGCTTCTTCGCGGGTGCTGATTTTGATAGACGGCCAGGTCGTCAGCTACCAACGTGCCGGACAAAACTACGGAGCCGGTTTACTGATTGACGAATCCGCGCTGGAACGTATTGAAGTGGTCAAAGGCCCTTATTCTGTCCTCTACGGTTCGCAGGCAATTGGCGGCGTCGTGAACTTTATTACCAAAAAAGGCGGCGATAAGCCTCTGGGTGGTAGCGTTAAGGCTGTTTATAACTCCGCAACGGCAGGATGGGAAGAGTCAGCGGCAGCCTGGGGAAGCATCGGTAACTTTGACTACCGTATCAATGGCAGCTATTCCGACCAGGGGGATCGCGATACACCTGACGGAAGATTGCCCGACACCAACTTCCGTAATAACGGCCAGGGAGTGTGGCTTGGCTACAACCTCGATCGCCACAAAATTGGACTCTCACTCGACCGTTATAAGCTATCCACTCAAACCTGGTTTGACGATCCCGAAGGTCAGTTCGACGACTTTAGCGTCAAAATTCCTAAGCTGGAACGCGAGAAAATCGGTCTTTTCTACGACTACGCGGCCGACGGGGATTACCTGAAGAACATCCATTTTGACGCATACACCCAGACAATAGAGCGCAAATTTGAAAACCGGGTCAAAACGACCCAGATTATCCCCAGCCCGATGATTAAAGCGCTGACGGTAAGCAATCAAACCAATACCAACGACAAACAATATACCCAGGGTGTAACGCTGCAGGGCAATATCTCCCTTCCGGCTAACAACACGCTGGTGATTGGCACTCAGTATCAGCATGACAAAATAAAACAGGACACGGACGGCAGTACGCGCCAGACCGCGGCTACCGGCTTCTTCGATACGCAAACCCGTACCCTGTCATATAACGAAGCGGAACAAAGCAACACCTCACTGTTCGCGCAAAACGACTGGCGCTTTGCCGATGACTGGACGTGGACCGTGGGCGCACGCCAGTACTGGCTGTCTTCGAAACTCAATCGCAACGATACGCAAACCATCCAAAGCAGCGGCACCACCTGGCAATCCACCGGGGGAAATTCCGTTCACGATGATGAACTGGTGACTTCGACCAGCCTGCGCTATTCCGGCTTTGAAGATCTTGAACTCCGGGCTGCATACGCCCAGGGCTATGTCTTCCCCACGCTTACTCAGTTGTTCATGCAGACATCCGCCGGCGGCAGTGTTACCTACGGCAACCCAAACCTGAAGGCGGAACACTCAAATAACTATGAGTTAGGCGCGCGGTATAAAGGGAATATGTGGCTGATTGACGGTGCCATTTATTACTCCGAAGCCAAAGACTATATCGCCAGTCTAGCCTGTTCAGGCCAACCCGTTTGCAACGGCAACACCACCTCTTCCCGCGGCGGCTATTACTACTACGACAACATCGATCGTGCCAAAACCTGGGGCCTGGAATTAACCGCAGAATACAACGGCTGGGCGGTTTCCCCCTACCTGAGCGGTAATCTCATTCGCCGTCAATACGAAGGCAACACCATAAAAACCTGGGATACCGGCGAACCCACGCTGACCGGGCGCGTTGGCCTGAAACATACCTGGTTGATGAATGTCGCTAACGTGACGTCCGATGTCTTTATTCGCGCGGCGTCCCGCGCCAAAGATAATACCGGCACCACGGAAATAAACTATCCAGGCTGGGCCACGCTTAACCTCGCATTCAACACCGAGTTTGGTCCGCAGGACCAGTATCAGGTCAACCTCGCGCTCAACAACCTGACCGACAAGCGTTACAGAACCGCGCATGAATCTATCCCAGACGCTGGTTTCAATGCCGCTGTTGGCTTTGCGTGGAATTTCTGACGATGAAAAAACTCATGATTGGCTTACTGAGCCTCGCCTGTGTTTTCAGCGCCCAGTCCGCTGACCGCCTGGTGGTGGCGGGTGGTTCGCTTAGCGAACTGATTTACGCCATGGGCGTCGGCAACCGGGTGGTTGGCGTCGATGAAACCACCTCATACCCACCTGAAACTGCCGCACTCCCGCATATCGGCTACTGGAAACAGTTAAGCAGCGAGGGCATTTTATCGCTGCACCCGGACAGCTTTATCACCTGGCAGGATGCAGGCCCTCAAATCGTTTTGGATCAGCTCCGGGCGCAGAAAGTTAACGTCGTTACATTGCCGCGCGTACCGGCCACCGTCGAGCAGATGTACGCCAACATTCGGGAGCTGGCTCAAACGCTGCGCATTCCTGAACAAGGTGAAGCGCTGGTCAATCGCCTGCATCAACGTCTGGATCGTGTTCAGCACAGCGTGGCGGCGAAAAATGCGCCGGTCAAAGCCATGTTCATTCTCTCCGCTGGCGGCAGCGCGCCGCAGGTCGCCGGCAAGGGCAGCGTTGCCGATGCCATTATGACCCTTGCGGGCGCACAAAATGTCGCCACCCACGTGCAGTATAAAAGTTACAGCGCGGAGTCGCTGATCGCCGCCAACCCGGAGGTGATCGTGGTGACGTCGCAAATGGTGGATGGCGATCTGGCTCGTCTGAGCGCGATTGCCGGTATTACCCACACTGCGGCCTGGAAAAATCAGCGCATTGTGGCGGTAGACCAGGCGCTGATTCTGGGTATGGGGCCTCGCGTCGCCGATGCGGTTGAAGCCCTGCACCAGCAATTCTGGCCTCACTAACTGGATTTATAAAAAAGAATGAAAACTGAACACTCGCTGGATCTCACCGCGCATTTTGCGCTTGAGGGAAGTCAGCCCTTTAAGGATCGCCGCGCCACAATGCCATGGCGCGGGGCGATCCCGATTGCCAAAGAGCTATTGTCACAAACCTGGCAGGATGTTATCAGCCAGCCTACCCCGCCGCGTAAACGGCTGGTGTACTTGCATATCCCTTTTTGTGCAACGCATTGTACTTTCTGCGGTTTTTATCAAAACCGTTTCGAAGAAGATCACTGCGCCCGCTACACCAACGCGCTGTTGCGCGAAATCGAGATGGAAGCCGATAGCGCGTTACATCAGTCAGCCCCAATTCACGCCGTCTATTTTGGCGGCGGTACGCCTTCAGCGCTGTCAGCACGGGATCTGGGCAGAATCATCACCGCGCTGCGTGAAAAGTTACCGCTGGCGCCGGACTGCGAAATTACCATTGAGGGACGAGTGCTCAATTTTGACGATGCGCGAATTGATGCCTGCCTTGACGCTGGCGCCAATCGGTTTTCGATCGGTATTCAATCTTTTAACAGCCGGATCCGCAAGAAAATGGCGCGCACCTCAGACGGCCCGACCGCAATTGCCTTTATGCAGGGGCTGGTAAAACGGGATCGTGCCGCCGTGGTATGCGATCTGTTGTTTGGTCTGCCAGGACAAGATGCAAAACTGTGGGGCGACGATCTGGCGATTGCCCGTGACATCGGCCTCGACGGCGTAGATCTTTATGCGCTGAACCTGATCCCCAATACACCGCTTGGCAAAGCAGTTGAAACCGGGCGCACAACCGTTCCCTCTCCCGTCGAACGTCGCGATCTCTATCTTCAGGGTTGCGATTTCATGGACAGCGCGGGCTGGCGCTGCATCAGCAACAGCCACTGGGCGCGTACCACGCGTGAACGCAATCTGTACAACCTGCTGATTAAACAGGGAGCGGACTGTCTGGCATTCGGCTCAGGCGCCGGGGGATCAGTCAATGGCTATTCCTGGATGGTCGAGCGCAATCTGACGACATGGCATGAATCTATCGCCGCCGGGAAAAAACCGCTAATGATGATGATGCGTACCGCCGAGCGTGGTTTCCAGTGGCGACACACTCTCCAGGCGGGCATTGAAACGGCCCGCGTTCCGCTGGATGAACTGACGCCTCATGCACAAAAACTGACCCCGCTACTGACCCAATGGCATCACGCAGGACTGACGCGAGATGCCAGCACCTGTGTGCGCCTGACCAATGAAGGGCGTTTTTGGGCAAGCAATATTTTGCAGTCTCTTGATGAACTTATTCAGGCACTTAACGCGCCGCGCATTGCGGTAGAACAACCATACCAGGAGTGAATTATGAGCCATGTCTCTTTACAGGATTTTTTGAAAACTGAACCGGACGGTACGCTGGAAGCTATCGCTGCCCAGTACAACACCACGCTGCTGGAGGTGGTGAAAAACCTCCCCTCCCCGACGCTGGTTTCCGGCGATCAATTTGATACCGTCTGGGAAACCGTCAGCGAATGGGGCAAAGTCACCACCCTGGTCCATACTGCTGATGTCATTCTGGAATTCACCGGTGAATTACCCTCCGGATTCCACCGTCATGGCTACTTCAACCTGCGCGGCAAAAAAGGCATGACCGGTCATATCAAGGCAGAAAACTGTACGCATATTGCCCTGATTGAACGCAAATTTATGGGAATGGACACCGCGTCCATTCTCTTCTTTAACCAGGCGGGTAGCGCGATGTTCAAAATTTTCCTCGGGCGGGATGAGCATCGACAGTTACTGGCCGAACAGGTCAGCGCCTTTCACGCGTTGTCTTCATCTTTAAAGGAACATGCCTGATGGCTCCATGGCTCATTTTTGGTGCGGGTGGTAGCGGCGTCGGTGCGAAAACGCTTGAACTCGCACTGGCGGAACAACGTCCGGTGATTGCCGTCGTTCGCAACGCACAGGTCGCTGCAGGGTTGCAGGAAAAAGGTGTGCAGGTCTTCATCGGCGACGCCTGCGATAGTCAGGTCACCGCCTGTGCCTGTCGCGCAGCGGGTCAACATGCCACGGTGATCTCCTCCATGGGCGGCGCCCAGGATTATCTGGCGCACAGAACCGTCATTGATGAAGCAGAAAAAGCGGAGATCAAGCGCATGATTCTGGTGACCTCACTCGGCTGCGGTGACAGTTGGCCTTTTCTTTCTTCACGCGCAAAGGCCGCATTTGGTCAGGCTGTACGGGAAAAATCGCTGGCTGAAAGCTGGCTACAAACCAGTCGACTGGACTACGCCATTCTCCGCCCCGGCGGTTTGCTGAACGGTGCAGCCACCGGCCAGGCGCAACGAATACAGGCTCAGGAGTGTCACGGCTTTGTAATGCGTGCAGATGTTGCGAAGCATATTCACGAACTGGCCACTGCGCCGGCACTCAATAACCAGATTTACAGTTTGGTTGAGCCGGGACTGAAACCCGCGTAAACCCCTCACGGCGCGGGAACTCCGCGCCGCAAAGACGTTATGGAGCGTTACGTGCTTAAGGACTCGCTTTCTTCCGTCAGCATCCTGACGGGTCTTTCTCTTTTGCTGGTTGCTCTGATGCTCTTCGGTGCCAGCCAGGGGGCGCTAAACATTAGCTTCAGCGCTCTGTTCAACGACGAATATCGTGATATCTGGTTAAACATCCGCCTGCCTCGCGTACTGCTGGCCGTTTTGGTCGGTGCTGCGCTGGCGACGGCAGGGGTCATCATGCAGGGACTTTTTCGCAATCCGATGGCCGATCCTGGCCTGCTTGGCGTCAGCAGCGGCTCCGCGCTGATGGTCGGCATCGCGATAGTTATCCCATTTTCGTTCCCCGTAGTGCTGGTGCTGTATGAGCAGATGATTTTTGCCGTCGCAGGCAGCATGGTGGTCTGCACGATTATTTTCCTGATAAGCCAGCGTCATAACCACGGTGGAATGATGCAACTGCTGTTAGCCGGTATCGCTATCAATGCCCTGTGCGGTTCGGCTATTGGCGTACTGAGCTATGTGGGCGACGAGCAGCAGCTACGTCAACTTACATTGTGGATGATGGGAAATTTCGGCCAAGCCCAGTGGCCAACGCTGTTGGTTGCCAGCACGTTTGTTCTTCCAGCCATTGTTGTAACCATCTGCATGGCGGGAACACTTAATTTACTGCAGTTGGGTGATGAAGAGGCGCATTACCTCGGCGTAAACGTCAAACGTAAGCGTCAGCAGTTACTGTTGCTCAGTTCGCTCCTGGTTGGCGCTGCGGTTTCCGTCAGCGGCGTAATTGGTTTTATTGGCCTGGTGATCCCACATCTGATCAGAATGACGACCGGCGCCGATCATCGCTGGTTGATTCCCTGCTCTACGCTGGCCGGTGCCTGTTTACTCCTGATTGCCGACACGTTGGCCCGCACACTTGTTCAGCCAGCCGAAATGCCCGTTGGCCTGTTAACCAGCCTGATCGGTGGACCGTATTTCCTGTGGTTAATACTGCGTAGCCGGAGGGTGTCATGATCGTCGCTGAAAATCTGGTCTACCACATTCAGGGAAGACGACTGACCGACGACGTTTCCCTGACGCTACCTGATGGAGAGATCATCGCGATTCTTGGCCCGAACGGAGCCGGGAAATCGACGCTGCTACGCCAGCTTACGGGATATCTGCAGCCCCACAGTGGGCGTTGTAGCATGTTTGGCAAGCCGCTGGACAAGTGGTCAATCACCGAGCTGGCAAAAAACCGTGCCGTGATGCGCCAGAATAGTCATATGGCCTTCCCGTTTAGCGTTCAGGAGGTCATTCGCATGGGCAGACATCCGTATCGTACGCGCAACACGGGCGATGAAACGGAGCACATCATGGCATTGTGTGATTGCCAGACGCTGGCCGCACGCGATTACAGGCATCTCTCGGGAGGAGAACAACAGCGGGTACAGCTCGCGCGCCTGCTGGTTCAGCTTTGGGAGCCCGAGCCTGAGCCGAAATGGTTGTTTCTTGATGAACCCACCTCCGCGCTGGATATTCACCACCAGCAGCACCTTTTTCGTCTGCTACGTCGTCTGGTGCGTGAACGGCAGTTTAACGTCTGCTGCGTCCTGCACGATCTCAACCTCGCGGCGCGCTATGCCGACCGTGTGGTATTGATGGAACGCGGCAGAATAGTTGATAACGGATATCCGCAGGATGTCCTGAAGCAACGGTCGCTGAACGCGCTGTACGGTGCCGATCTCACGGTCATAAATGAACCGGAGCATCGAACGCCAATTATCGTCCTCAATCAATAACAGACCGGGAACCCCTGACGTGGCGTTCCCGTTTTTTCTCCCTTTACACCCTTTTTTCACCTTTTCTAAAAACGCCCTTGACCTTCCCCTTGATGGAAGGTTTAACCTTTATCACAGTCAGTTAATCCTGCAAAAAAGGAGTTGGTTATGTCTCAAACAATCGATCTAACCCTGGACGGCCTGTCCTGTGGTCACTGCGTAAAACGCGTTAAAGAAAGCCTGGAACAACGTCCGGACGTTGAGCAAGCGGATGTCACCGTGACAGAAGCGCATGTTACCGGGAGCGCCAGCGCAGAAGCGCTGATTGAAACTATCAAACAAGCCGGTTACGGCGCGGAGTTAAGCCACCCAAAGGCTAAACCGCTGACGGAGTCATCAATCCCGTCGGAAGCACTGGCAGCGGTCCCTTCCGAGCTTCCGGCAGCTACGGCTGATGATGACAGCCAACAGTTGCTGTTAAACGGCATGAGCTGCGCCAGTTGTGTGACCCGCGTACAAAATGCATTGCAAAGTGTACCGGGCGTCACGCAGGCACGGGTAAACCTGGCGGAACGCACTGCGCTGGTAATGGGCAGTGCCTCCGCCGCAGATTTAGTACAGGCGGTTGAAAAAGCGGGCTACGGCGCAGAAGCGATTGAAGATGATGCTAAGCGTCGCGAGCGTCAGCAAGAAACCGCCGTGGCAACCATGAAACGTTTTCGCTGGCAGGCAGCCGTCGCGCTGCTCCTGGGTATCCCGGTCATGGTATGGGGCATGATTGGCGACAACATGATGGTGAGCGACGACAACCGCAGCCTGTGGCTGATGATTGGTCTGGCAACGCTTGCCGTGATGGTTTTCGCGGGCGGTCACTTTTACCGCAATGCGTGGAAAAGCCTGATGAACGGCACCGCGACCATGGATACGCTGGTGGCGCTGGGTACGGGGGTGGCATGGCTCTATTCCATGAGCGTCAACCTCTGGCCGCAATGGTTCCCGATGGAAGCGCGACACCTCTATTATGAAGCCAGTGCCATGATTATCGGTCTGATTAACCTCGGACACATGCTGGAAGCGCGGGCTCGCCAACGCTCGTCTAAAGCACTGGAAAAACTGCTCGATCTGACACCGCCGACCGCACGGGTCGTCACTGACGAAGGTGAAAAGAACGTGCCGCTGGCAGAGGTGCAGGCTGGAATGTTGCTGCGTCTGACCACTGGCGACCGCGTTCCGGTTGATGGCGAAATCACTCAGGGTGAAGCCTGGCTGGATGAGGCCATGCTGACCGGGGAGCCGATTCCACAGCAAAAAGGCGCAGGCGATAGCGTCCACGCCGGTACGGTCGTACAGGACGGTAGCGTGCTGTTCCGCGCCAGCGCTGTTGGCAGTCACACCACGCTGTCGCGCATTATTCGTATGGTGCGCCAGGCGCAAAGCAGCAAACCGGAAATTGGCAAACTGGCCGACCGCATCTCCTCGGTGTTCGTTCCGGTCGTGGTCGCCATTGCGCTAGTCAGTGCGGCTATCTGGTATTTCTTTGGACCGGCGCCGCAGATTGTCTATACGCTGGTAATCGCCACCACCGTCCTGATTATTGCCTGCCCTTGTGCGCTGGGTCTGGCAACGCCGATGTCGATTATTTCCGGCGTCGGGCGCGCCGCTGAATTTGGGGTGCTGGTACGTGATGCCGATGCGCTGCAGCGCGCCAGCACGCTCGATACCATCGTGTTTGATAAAACCGGGACGCTAACTGAAGGCAAACCACAGGTTGTCGCCATCAAAACGTTTGGCAATACCGACGAAGCGCTGGCAATTCGTCTGGCAGCGGCCCTTGAACAGGGTTCCAGCCACCCGTTAGCCAGGGCGATTCTGGACAAAGCAGGTGATGTCACGCTGCCGCAGGTCAACGGTTTCCGTACGCTGCGCGGTTTAGGCGTCAGTGGCGAAACGGAAGGTCATTCGCTGCTGCTGGGAAACCAGGCGCTGCTCAATGAACAGCAGGTAGATACCACTGAAATGGAGGCTGAAATCACCGCTCAGGCTTCCCAAGGCTCAACTCCGGTACTGTTAGCGATTGACGGTAAAGCGGCAGCGCTGTTAGCGGTACGTGATCCTCTGCGTAGCGACAGCGTGGCAGCGCTCCAGCGTCTGCACCGCGCCGGGTATCGTCTGGTGATGCTCACCGGCGACAACCCAACGACCGCCAACGCCATTGCCAAAGAGGCGGGTATTGATGAGGTGATTGCTGGCGTTCTGCCGGACGGTAAAGCCGAGGCGATTAAACGTCTGCAGAGCCAGGGGCGTCAGGTTGCCATGGTCGGTGACGGTATCAACGATGCGCCTGCGCTGGCTCAGGCTGATGTAGGGATTGCCATGGGTGGCGGCAGCGATGTGGCGATTGAAACCGCCGCGATTACGCTGATGCGCCATAGCCTGATGGGCGTTGCAGATGCGCTGTCTATCTCCCGGGCAACGCTGCGCAATATGAAGCAGAACCTGCTCGGCGCGTTTATCTATAACAGCATCGGTATCCCCGTTGCCGCCGGGATTTTGTGGCCGTTCACCGGAACACTGCTCAACCCGGTAGTTGCCGGGGCGGCGATGGCGCTCTCCTCCATTACCGTGGTGAGCAACGCTAACCGACTGCTGCGCTTCAAACCTAAAGAGTAAGCCTTTACCGGATGCCGCTCTGAACGGAGCCCCAAATCATTCGCGTTGCATTAAGGCGGCAAGTATAAAAACCCCAGGAGCATAGCCAACTATGTGACTGGGGTTTTTTGCTCGCTGCCAATAAAGAGGCTGAGGGAATGATGAAGTGTATTTGCACCTTCCAGGACCACGCGCTAGCATGGAAGTCTACTTAGGGAGGCCGTATGGATCTGTTGTACCGGGTAAAATCATTTTTCACCGCGCTACGCGGCAACCACTATACCTGGCCTGCCATCGACATCTCCTTGCCCGGTAACCGCCATTTTCACCTGATTGGCAGTATTCACATGGGCAGCCGCGATATGGCGCCTCTGCCTGCCAAATTACTCAAAAAGCTCCAGCGTGCCGATGCGCTCATTGTCGAAGCCGATGTTTCCGGCGACGACGCGCCGTTTGCCAACCTTCCGACCTTTGCCGCACTGGAAGAGCGCATCAGCCCAGAGCTGTTAGATAATCTGCACAAAGTCACCGACGAGCTGGGTATTTCCCCTTCCCTGCTGTCTACCCAGCCGCTGTGGCAAATCGCCATGGTCTTGCAGGCAACGCAGGCGCAGCAGTTGGGGTTGCGGGCAGAATACGGCATTGATTACCAACTACTGAATGCGGCAAAAAAGGTGCATAAACCCATAATCGAGCTGGAAGGCGCATCCAGCCAAATCGAGCTGTTGTGTCAGTTACCCGATAACGGACTGGCTCTGCTGGACGATACCCTGACGCACTGGCATACCAATGCCAGACTGCTACAACAGATGATGGGCTGGTGGCTTAAAACGCCGCCACGCAATAGCGAACTCACTCTACCCAATACTTTTAGCCAGTCGCTGTATGACGTTTTGATGCATCAGCGTAATGCGGCCTGGCGCGATCGACTCAGGGCGATGCCTGCCGGGCACTATGTCGTGGCCGTTGGTGCGCTGCATTTGTATGGAGAAGGAAATTTGCCGGAGATGTTACGGTAAAAAAATGGCCAATATTGCTATTGGCCCGTCAAAGAGGAATTTCATCATTATTATGATCCCGACGCTTAAAGCATCGGTGTAGTTCGATTGTCGCTCAAAGTCATCATCCTGCCAACACTATTGCGCAAGATGGTACTATTTTTTAGACAGACATCAGGCGTATGCTTGTGTCGTATTTTGTCTGGGCCAGGAAAATTGCTATGACACCCGCCGTTAAATTACTCGAAAAAAACAAAATTTCTTTCCAGATCCACACCTACGATCACGATCCGTCCGAGACGAACTTTGGTGACGAAGTGGTACGCAAGTTAGGTCTGAATGCGGACCAGGTCTACAAAACGCTACTGGTTGCCGTGAATGGCGATATGAAGCACCTGGCGGTTGCCGTTACGCCGGTAGCCGGTCAACTGGATCTCAAAAAAGTCGCCAGGGCGTTGGGAGCCAAAAAGGTCGATATGGCCGATCCGATGATCGCGCAGCGAACCACCGGGTATCTGGTAGGCGGCATCAGTCCGCTGGGGCAGAAAAAAAGATTGCCGACGCTCATCGACGCTCCCGCCCAGACGTTTGACACCATTTATGTGTCCGGCGGCAAACGCGGGCTGGATATTGAACTGGCAGCAGGCGATTTGGCGAAAATTCTGGATGCGAAATTCGCCGATATCGCACGCCGTGATTAATTGTCTTTTGCCCGGTGATACGGCGATTGCGCCTACTGCGATTACAGGGTGTGATTGGTGAAGACAGTTTGGGTTCGGCCAGCGCGCAGGAACCGGAGCATAGAGGTAATAAGTAGGATTATTGGGCCGCCATGAAGGGCGGCCCGGAGGAGCGGATAAAATGATGCCCCAAATTGCCCTGTTACTGCCAGCTTACCTCGCCCTTCGGCTCATACGCACCAGCATCGAGAGGTGAGTTCTTCTGTACGTACTCTTTCAGCACTTCCGCATCAATAAACCCGGTATTCACATAGCCAGGCTTGTTATCAATTCGCGGATAGCCATCGCCGCCGGTGGCATTGAAGCTCAGCGTTGCCATGCGATAGGTTTTGGCTGGATCAACGGGTTCGCCTTTAATTTTCAAATCGTTAAGCTTGCCGTCTTTCGCCACGAAGCTGACGTTGGCAAACTGCGGATAAGCCCCGGAATCCGGCTTCATTTGTGCCACGGCGGTCAGATAGTCAATCACCTCTTTCCCGCTCATGTCGGCGTACACCACGATGTTACCGAACGGCTGCACTTTCAGCACGCTCTTATAGGTGATATCACCGCCTTCGATGGAGTCACGGATACCGCCGCCGCTCATCACGCCAAAATCAGCGCTGGTTCGCGCCATTTGCGCAGCCAGCAGTAAATGCCCCATGTTGGTCTGTACGAAACGGACTTTGCTACGGTCGCCTTCGAGGCGCGCATTGACGCTACCAATTTTCACGTCGAGCTGCGCTTTGCCTTTATTCTGGAATGGCGTCAGCAGAGAAAGCATTTGCTGATTTTCTGCAATTTCCGGGGTGTAGAGTACGCGCTCACTTTTACCGTTGTCCCAGGTCACTTTTTTCTTCAGGTTGACGGGGATGAGCTGGTAGTTAACCATTTTCATTTCGCCATTGCGGAACTCAAAGTCCGCCCGCCCCACGTATTTCCCCCACTCATGCGCCTGCACAATCCAGATCCCGTTTTGCTTGTCTGGCGCACACGGCGTACCCGGTACGTAATCAACCTGCTTCTTGTTTTCCGCGGCCATACATACCGGATCCTGCGAGTGACCACCCACAATCATTGCCAGCGATCCCGCCGGCAGGCTGCGCGCCATTTCTACGTCGCCAGGCGCGTTCGAGCCGTGATTGCCATTGTCATAATGTCCCATATGGGTGGTCGCAATAATGATGTCCGGCTTTTCCCCCATATTCAGTTCCTGGATAACCAGTTTGGCTTCATCAGCAGGTTTACGGAACTCAATATCGGTAAAGAACTCTGGGTTGCCAATTTTCGCCGTATCGTCAGTGGTTAAACCGAGTACGGCAATTTTTAAATCCTGGCGCTTAAAGATGGCCCACGGCTTAAACAAACGCTCACCGGTGCTTTTCTGATAGATATTGGCCGAGAGAAACGGGAATTTGGACCATTTTTCCTGCTGGCGCAATACGCTAAGCGGATTATCAAACTCGTGGTTTCCGACCGCCATCGCATCATAGCCAATCAGGTTCATTCCGCGAAAATCAGGTTCCGCATCCTGCAGATCGGACTCCGGTACGCCGGTATTAATGTCGCCACCGGAAAGCAGCAGTACACTGCCTCCTTCCTCAGCCACCTCTTTACGAATACCGTCCACCAGCGTTTTTTGTGCCGCCAGCCCGTATTCACCGTATTCGCTACGCCAGAAGTGACCGTGATGATCGTTGGTATGCAGAATGGTAATTTTGTAGGTTTTATCTTTTTCGTACGCCTGTGCAGGTTGACCTGCCAGCGCAAATGCGGCTAATAACGCCAGCGCCACGCCCCGTTTTAAAAACTTCATATTTCACTCCCTGACTCAATATCAACCGCCATACCCGTTATCCTTCAAATTACATGTGCGTTGGCTGCGCTCACTTCCCCCTGTCGCTTATGCAGTAAGCTCCTGGGACTCTCGCGTTTGCCGCCTACCTGTAAGTCGAATTAGTTCGGGCATAAAATTACAGCTACTGAAAATAATAGCCGAAAATGTTTTCAGAAATGAGACTTCCTTCAAACACCTTCCGCAGGTATGTTAGTCAGGTAATAATAACAAATTAGATTACCCTCATAATCGCAACCCAAACAGAAGTGACTTTCTATGGCAATAAGTGAACCAACCCAGCCAGTGGCTGGCGCGTCAGCGTCGGTTGCTAAAGCACGCACCTCATTTGGCATTTTAGGGGCAATCAGCCTCTCCCATCTGCTAAACGATATGATCCAGTCGCTGATCCTGGCGATTTATCCGCTATTGCAGTCAGAGTTCTCGCTGACGTTTATGCAGATAGGGATGATTACCCTGACCTTCCAGCTTGCTTCCTCACTGCTGCAACCGGTTGTGGGTTACTGGACGGATAAATACCCGATGCCGTGGTCGCTGCCCATTGGGATGTGCTTCACGCTGAGTGGGCTTGTTTTGCTGGCCATGGCCGGCAGTTTCCATATGGTCCTGCTCGCCGCAGCGCTGGTTGGTACCGGCTCTTCGGTATTTCACCCGGAATCATCCCGCGTGGCGCGAATGGCCTCCGGCGGTCGTCACGGTCTTGCCCAGTCAATTTTCCAGGTTGGCGGCAACTTCGGTAGCTCTCTGGGACCGTTACTGGCGGCTGTCATCATCGCGCCATATGGTAAGGGTAATGTGGCCTGGTTTGTGCTGGCTGCGTTATTAGCGATTGTCGTTCTGGCGCAAATCAGCCGTTGGTATGCCGCGCAGCACCGGATGAGTAAAGGAAAACCGAAAGTCGCCATCGTGAATCCGTTACCACGGAATAAAGTGGTACTGGCGGTAAGCATCCTGCTGGTGCTGATTTTCTCCAAATACTTCTATATGGCGAGCATCAGCAGCTATTACACCTTTTATCTGATGCAAAAATTCGGATTATCGGTACAAAATGCCCAGTTTCACCTGTTTGCCTTCCTGTTTGCCGTCGCAGCCGGGACGGTGATTGGTGGACCATTGGGCGATAAAATTGGCAGAAAATATGTTATTTGGGGCTCTATCCTCGGCGTAGCACCCTTTACCCTCTTTTTACCCTACGCAACGCTGGAATGGACCGGGATTTTAACCGTGATCATTGGTTTTATCCTCGCATCGGCGTTTTCTGCCATTCTGGTCTACGCGCAGGAGCTGCTTCCTGGCCGTATCGGCATGGTTTCTGGGCTATTTTTCGGTTTTGCCTTCGGCATGGGCGGCTTGGGAGCCGCGGTGTTAGGGCTGATTGCCGACCATACCAGCATCGATTTGGTCTACAAAATATGTGCTTTCCTGCCACTACTGGGGATACTGACCATATTCTTACCTGATAACCGACATAAAGCCTGATTTTCTGACGGCCAAAAGTAATTTTGGCCGTCTGACTTACAGTAGCCATCAGCCTTTGCCTCTCACATACCGCTGTACTTTTCCGATCCGTGCTTTTTTACGTCTAAAATCCTATTTTCATCAAAATTCAATAATTATTCACAAACAAAAACATCAAAATTGTCATAAACTATTACTCGTCGTTTGAGTTTTCAGGATTATCACAGCAACCAAAGGAGACGGAATGCATCACGCCACCCCGCTTATCACCACCATTGTCGGCGGCCTTGTGCTCGCTTTTATATTAGGCATGATTGCCAATAAACTACGTATTTCTCCTCTGGTGGGATATCTGTTAGCGGGCGTTCTGGCCGGTCCATTTACACCTGGTTTTGTTGCTGATACCAAGCTAGCGCCTGAACTGGCCGAGCTTGGCGTAATCCTGCTGATGTTCGGCGTGGGGCTGCACTTTTCGCTGAAGGATTTGATGGCGGTAAAGTCTATCGCCATTCCCGGCGCGATTGCCCAGATAGCGGTGGCAACGCTGCTGGGCATGGCGCTTTCAGCGGTGATGGGCTGGTCGCTGATGGTAGGGATCGTGTTTGGTCTGTGTCTTTCAACCGCCAGTACCGTGGTGCTATTGCGTGCGCTTGAAGAAAGGCAGCTCATTGACAGTCAGCGCGGGCAAATCGCCATTGGCTGGCTGATTGTCGAAGACCTGATGATGGTGCTGACGCTGGTTCTCCTGCCAGCCGTCGCTGGAATGCTGGAAAAAGAAGATGTCGGCTTTGCCTCGCTGGCCGTAGATATGGGCATTACCATCGGTAAGGTGGTGGCGTTTATCGCAATTATGATGCTGGTTGGTCGTCGCCTGGTGCCGTGGATTATGGCCCGCAGCGCCGCAACCGGCTCACGCGAACTGTTTACCCTGTCAGTCCTCGCCCTCGCATTAGGTATCGCATTTGGCGCAGTGGAGCTGTTCGATGTCTCCTTTGCACTGGGGGCATTCTTCGCCGGCATGGTGCTGAACGAATCTGAACTGAGTCACCGTGCGGCGCATGACACTCTGCCGCTGCGCGATGCGTTCGCCGTACTGTTCTTCGTTTCCGTCGGGATGCTCTTTGATCCCATGATTCTGATTCAGCAGCCGCTGGCGGTGCTGGGCACGCTGGCGATTATCATCTTTGGTAAATCCCTTGCCGCCTATTTCCTGGTGCGCCTGTTTGGTCACTCCCAACGCACAGCGCTCACCATTGCCACCAGCCTGGCGCAGATTGGTGAATTTGCCTTTATCCTGGCGGGTCTGGGCATGGCGTTAAACCTGCTGCCGCAGGCCGGACAGAATCTGGTGCTGGCGGGGGCGATCCTGTCCATCATGCTTAACCCGGTGCTGTTCGCGGTGTTAGAAAAATATCTCGCCAAAACAGAAACGCTGGAAGAACAGACGTTGGAAGAGGCTATTGAAGAAGAGAAGCAAATTCCGGTGGATATCTGCAATCACGCCCTGCTGGTTGGCTTTGGTCGCGTCGGTAGCCTGCTGGGCGAGAAATTGATGGCTGCGGGGATCCCGCTGGTAGTTATCGAAACCTCACGCACCCGAGTGGATGAACTGCGCGAGCGCGGGATCCGCGCGGTGCTAGGAAATGCCGCCAACGAAGAAATTATGAATCTGGCGCATCTGGATTGCGCACGCTGGCTGCTGCTGACTATTCCCAATGGCTATGAAGCGGGTGAAATTGTCGCTTCAGCACGCGAGAAGTGCCCGTCGATTGAGATTATCGCCCGCGCGCATTATGACGACGAGGTGGAATACATTACCGAACGCGGCGCCAATCAGGTCGTCATGGGTGAGCGTGAAATCGCCCGTACCATGCTGGAACTGATTGAAACGCCGCCTGCTGGTGAGGTGGTCGTTACAGGCTGATGTCGTTGCCGGATAACGCTATCGCTTATCCGGCATGTGCATGATTTAACGATCCCAGTACGACTCTTCGAGGCTATCTTCGCGTTCCGGCAAACCGCGCGTCAGGCGCGGGGAATGCTGGTTCAGCACCTGATAACTCACGCGATTCGCATATTTACACACCTGGGCTAACGACGAATAGGTCAGCCAGGTGAACTTGTGCTTGCTGGAGTTAGGCACGTTGCTGCGGTGATAGCTGTTAGCGGTAATATCATGCAGCAATGCCGCCAGCGCGCCGTCGCCAGCGCCGTTGGTATTCATGATCTTCTCTGGACCGCCCATATATGGTGCGATGTGCGAATACACACGCAGCGGATTGGTACAATCTTTATGGCGCATGGCGCGGCTAAACTCGTACTGGTTGAATTCGGCAATGGCCCCAGGCAGCAGCGGATGCTGGGTTTTACGTTTGACTTCTTCTTCCGTAAAGCCCGCCATATAAAGACCCGCCGGTCCCGCTGTGCACAGCACCAGATCCACCCAATCCAGCGCCTTGTCGGACGCCAGCAGCGGATCGTTTTCGCCGGTCAGCGCTTCGGCCTCTTCTTCATTCATCGCCAGAATTGAGACATGCTCTTTCAGGAATGCCTGCCACCACTGCGGATTATCGGCAATGACAAATTTGGTGCCCAGCGTCAGTACCACCGGTACATTGTGTTTTTTAGCAAATTCGATCGCCTTCATGGTCGCTTCCGGCATTGGCTCGCCCGGCTCGCAGCGCACCAGATAAGACGTCAGCACCAGCGCGGACGCTCCGGCAATCACCGATTCAGGGATGCTATCCGCCCGCAGCTTGTTCATATGCCCAGGGCTGATTGCAAAGGTACGCTCACCGGACTCGCCAATCAGCGTAAAGCAGCGACCAATCGGTCCATCTACGCCCTGCAGGTAGTTCAGATCGGTACGACTGGAGGTATTGCATAAATAGCGGTACGCATAGCTGCCAATCTCGATATTGCTGCACATCACACCCAGCAGCACCGAGCGGTCATCCGCCAGCACGGAGTAGTTGTGCATCGTATTACCGATAGTACCGCCCGCAAACTGATGGGTGATCAAATTTTCACGCACCAGTTCCTGGTAGAGCGCTTCAGCGACATCATCTGCAATCACCAGAGAGTGCCCGGCGCTTAATCCATAACGTTTTACAAAGTTATCATCAACTTTGGCTTCAATATCCACCAGCGTCTGGTCAATACCCACCACCCAGGCTGCGCTGGTTTCATTTTCTGGCTGAATTTGTTGCAGCAACGGATCGCGCGCGCTGACGGGGAAATAGTGTTTGGATTTACGTTTACCGGGAAATTTCATGGTCGATTTTACGGGTGGTTAGCTGAGCGATGCATGGTAGCACATTCCCCGCTGCGCATGCGATGCGGCGCTGAGTTTCAATATCGGACGGTGAGATCGCAGTTTATCCGGGATGAATTTCTACAATAACTCACCTTCACAAGGAGCGCTTTATGAAGCCGGAAAACAAGATCCCCGTACTCGACAACATTTCGGATGAAATGAAAAGTGTGGTGAATTTTCATCGCGAAGATTTGCCGCCGTGGCCCGCTGCCGATGACTTTGTGGCCCAGCGTAAACACTACATTCATGAACGGCAGTTGTGGAATGCCGATGCCCCACAGATGAATACCCGAGAATGCGTTATTTCCACCGCATGCGGCCCCGTTGCCACACGAATTTACGCTCCTCAGCCCCATAGCCAGGCGACGCTATATTACCTGCACGGCGGCGGTTTTATTCTCGGTAATCTGGATACCCACGATCGCATTATGCGTTTACTGGCGCGCTATACGCAGTGCACGATCATTGGCATCGACTATTCGCTTGCGCCAGAGGCCCGCTACCCGCAAGCCATCGAAGAGATTGTCGCCGTCTGTCAGTACTTTTATCAGCACGCTGGCGATTATTCCCTTAATGTGAATCATATTGGTTTTGCGGGCGATTCCGCCGGGGCCATGCTGGCGCTTGCCAGCGCGTTGTGGTTGCGGGATAAACAAATTGCCTGCGGCAAGGTGGCTGGCGTGCTGTTGTGGTATGGGCTTTACGGCCTGCAGGATTCACTGAGCCGACGGCTAATGGGCGGCGCCTGGGATGGTTTAACCCGCGAGGATCTGCAGATGTACGAAAACGCGTACCTGCGTAGCGCCGACGATCGTGAATCACCGTACTATTGCCTGTTTAATAACGACCTGACGCGCGACGTACCGCCGTGTTTTATCGCCGGTGCGGAGTTTGATCCGCTGATTGACGATAGCCGCTTATTATTCCAGACGCTACAGGCGCATCAGCAGCCCTGCCAGTACAAAATGTACCCCGGCACGTTGCACGCCTTCCTGCACTATTCGCGGATGATGAAAACCGCCGACGATGCGTTGCGGGAGGGCGCGCGTTACTTCAGAGCGCAGCTTTAACGGTAGGCTGCGGTCAGTTTAACCATCATTTCGATATGTTCCGGTGTGGCATTCAGCGCCGGAATATACTCATATTGCTTACCGCCTGCCTCAAGGAAAATCTCCCGGTTTTGCACCGCTATCTCTTCCAGCGTTTCGAGACAATCAGCCGCGAAGCCCGGACACATGACCTGGATATGTCGGGTCCCTTTCTCCGCCAGCATTTTTAACGTTTCATCGGTATATGGCGTTAACCACGGTTCACGGCCAAAGCGAGACTGGAAGGTCATCATCACTTTTTCCGGCGGCAAGCCAAGCGCTGAAACCAGCTCACGAGTCGTATCGCGGCAGCGCTGCGGGTAGTCATCGCCTTCATCGGCGTAGCGCTGCGGAATGCCGTGGTAGGAAAGCAGCAGCAAATCGGGTTCACCATGTTGAGCAAATGAATCACGGGCGCTCTTGGCCAGCGCATCAATGTAGCTGCTGTCATCGGCGTAATCACGAATAAATGAGATGCCAGGAATACTGCGTTTACGCGCTAAGATTCGCGCCAGTTCGTCCCAGACTGCCGCCACGGTAGAACAGGAATATTGCGGGTACAGCGGTAACACCACCATGTGTTCAACTCCGCTTGCCAGCAGTTCATCGACCGCGCTTTCAAGCGACGGTGAACCGTAGCTCATCCCCAGCGCGACAGGCGTATTTGGCAGACGTTGTGCCAGCGCCTGCTGTTGCGCCTTGCTGTAGACCATCAGCGGGGAACCGTCTTCCATCCAGATTGACTGGTACAGCTTCGCCACGCGTGGCGCACGCAGCGGCAAAATCACACCACGCAGCAGCGGCCACCACAGCGCAGGTGACGTATCGACTACGCGTTGATCGCTTAAAAACTGGCGCAGGTAGCGCTTAACGGCTTCGGGGGTTGGGGCATCGGGAGTGCCGAGGTTTGCCAGCAGGATACCGGTTTTCGTCTGACGCATTACCGCCTCTTATCGATTCAAATTGTTGATAATTGTAGCGGAAAAGCGATAAAGAAGAACTAATTGCTGTGAAAGGTAAGACGAGAATTTGCCTGATGGCGCTGCGCTTATCAGGCCTACATAAAATCGTAGGCCGGATAAGGTGTTGACACCGCCATCCGGCATTGACTGCGCTAAAACTTAACCGAGGATTTTTTCCAGCGCTGCGCGAACGTCAGCCACAGCCTGGGTGCCGTCAACTTTCGCGTATTTGGTGTTACCCGCCTGCGCTTCTTTAGAGTAGTAGCCGATCAGCGGAGCGGTCATCTGATGGTATTCCACCAGGCGCTTACGTACGGTCTCTTCCTGATCGTCTTTACGGGTGGTCAGCTCTTCGCCGGTCACGTCGTCTTTGCCTTCAACCTTAGGCGGGTTGAATTTGATGTGGTAAACGCGGCCAGAAGCAGCGTGTACGCGACGACCCACGATACGGTCAACGATCAGCTCGTCCGGAACGTCGAATTCAAGAACGTAGTCCACGTTGATGCCTGCTTCTTTCATGGCATCAGCCTGCGGAATAGTACGCGGGAAGCCATCAAGCAGGAAACCATTACGGCAGTCTTCCTGAGCAATACGCTCTTTTACCAGCGCGATCACCAGCTCATCAGTCACCAGCTTACCGGCGTCCATGATGTCTTTCGCTTGTTTGCCCAGCTCGGAGCCAGATTTCACGGCAGCACGCAGCATATCACCGGTGGAGATTTGCGGAATACCATACTTCTCCATGATGAACTGAGCCTGAGTTCCTTTACCCGCGCCCGGAGCGCCAAGCAGAATGATACGCATTACGAAAATCCCCTTAAAGGTTGTCGATATTTTTTAAAAAGCGCTAAACGATACCACCATCACGCAATTGGCTCAAGGAAGACGCCCGACGCTGAAACGGTTAACGGTGGGAAAATTAAAAATGAGGAGAGAAAATGCCGGATCGCGGTGTAAACACCGTATCCGGCCAGGGATCGACGAGATGGTGTAAGCCGGACACGCGTTAGCGTCATCCGGCATTACCTTACGGCTATCAGGACACCAGCAACTGGTTCATACGACGAATGAACTGGTTCGGATCTTCCAGCGTGCCGCGTTCAGCAAACAGCGCCTGATCCAGCAGCAGTTCAACCCACTCTTTGAACTGTGCTTCGTCCTGGGTATCCGCCGTGCGTTTGACCAGCACGTGGTCCGGGTTGAGTTCAAAGATATATTTCACTTCCGGTACGGCCTGGCCGGCAGCAGCGAACAGTTTCGCCATCTGGGTGCTCATTTCGTCCGCATCGGTGGTAACGATGGCCGGCGTGTCGGTCAGACGGTGAGTCAGACGCACTTCTTTTACGCGATCGCCCAGCAGGGTTTTCACGCGCTCAACGAACGGCGTCAGCGCTTTTTCCGCTTCTTTTGCCGATTCGTCAACGTCATCCGCCAGCTTGTCGATGGACTCGTCAGCTTTGGCTACGGACTGGAATGCCTTACCGTCGAACTCGGTCAGGTAGTTCATCATCCACTCATCGATACGGTCAGAAAGCAGCAGCACTTCGATGCCTTTCTTACGCAACAGTTCCAGGTGCGGGCTGCTCTTCGCCGCCGCATAGCTGTCTGCGGTGATGTAGTAGATTTTCTCCTGCCCTTCTTTCATACGCGACACGTAGTCTTCCAGCGACACGGTTTGTGCGGAGGAGTCAGTGTGCGTGGACGCGAAGCGCATCAGCTTAGCGATCGTTTCCTGGTTAGCGTTGTCTTCCGCCGGGCCTTCTTTCAGCACCAGGCCGAACTGTTTCCAGAAGGTCTGGTATTTTTCCGCGTCGTCTTTCGCCAGTTTTTCCAGCATCTGCAGTACGCGTTTGGTCAGCGCGCTACGCAGGTTACGGGTGACGGTGCTGTCCTGCAGGATCTCACGAGAAACGTTCAGCGGCAGATCGTTAGAATCTATCAGGCCACGCACAAAGCGCAGGTAATTCGGCATAAACTGCTCGGCGTCGTCCATAATGAACACGCGCTGAACGTACAGTTTCAGACCATGCTTGTGATCGCGGTTCCACATATCCCACGGAGCCTGAGACGGGATGTACAGCAGGCTGGTGTACTCCTGCTTACCTTCCACACGGTTATGGCTCCAGGTCAGCGGATCAGTGAAGTCGTGCGCGATATGTTTGTAGAATTCGTTGTACTCGTCGTCTTTGATTTCCGACTTGTTACGGGTCCACAGCGCCTGCGCCTTGTTGATCTTTTCCCAGGAAACCACGGTCTCGCCGTCTTTCTCTTCGGATTTTTCGATCTCTACCGGCAACGCGATATGGTCGGAATATTTGCTGATGATGGAACGTACGCGCCAGTCATCAAGGAACTCGTCTTCGCCTTCGCGCAGATGCAGCGTGATTTCGGTGCCGCGATCGTCTTTGGTGATGTCGGCAACGGTGTACTCACCTTCACCCGCAGATTCCCAGAACACACCATTTTCCGGTTTATCGCCCGCTGCGCGGGTACGCACGGTGACTTTATCCGCCACGATGAACGCAGAGTAGAAGCCAACCCCGAACTGGCCGATCAACTGGCTGTCTTTCGCCTGATCGGATCCCATGGATTCAAGGAAAGATTTAGTACCGGATTTCGCAATGGTCCCCAGATGATCGATAACGTCATCACGGTTCATCCCCACGCCGTTATCGGCAATGGTCAACGTACGCTTATCTTTATCGAAGGAAACACGCACACGCAGCTCACCGTCACCTTCATACAGGTCCGGGTTAGACAGTGCGCGAAAACGCAGCTTGTCTGCCGCATCCGAGGCGTTAGAGATAAGCTCACGCAGGAAGATTTCTTTATTGGAATACAGAGAATGGATCATCAGGTGCAGAAGCTGTTTTACTTCTGACTGAAAACCACGAGTTTCTTGTCCTTTCATGTAGGTCTACCTCAACAATGCCATTTTCAATGGTAAAAACAGGTTGAGGGTGAAATGGGGACAAGCGGGAAGGATTTCAAGCGGAAGCCGCCGTCGCGGCCTCCGTTTGTTCAGAATTTAATCTTGTGTCGTCCTGCCAGAGAGTGCGACAGCGTGGTGCCATCGACCATTTCCAGCTCGCCACCAACCGGAACGCCATGGGCGATACGGCTGGCTTCAACGTCATATTGCATGCAAAGCTCAGCAATATAGTTGGCGGTCGCCTCTCCTTCGACCGTGGGATTGGTCGCCAGGATCAGTTCGCTGATTTGCTCAGATGCCAGCCGCTGCTCAAGACGATCCAGCCCGATATCATCAGGGCCAATACCGTCCAGCGGCGACAGGTGTCCCATCAGCACGAAGTAACGTCCAGAAAATTGCCCGGTTTGCTCAATGGCGTAGATGTCCGCCGGACTCTCCACCACGCAAATCTGACCGTTTTCCTGGCGACGCGGGTTCGAGCAGATGTTGCAGACGTCCTGTTCTGTGAATGTGCGGCAATCGGCACAGTGGCCGATTTCCGACATCGCCTTCGTTAACGCCTGCGCCAGACGCATCCCGCCGCTGCGATCGCGCTGAAGCAGCGTGAACGCCATGCGCTGCGCAGACTTCGGGCCAACGCCCGGCAGACAGCGCAGAGCTTCCATAAGCTGAGTTAACAGCGGGCTGGTTTGCATCAGAACGGCATCTTAAAGCCAGGCGGCAGCTGCATTCCGGAGGAAACAGAGGCCATCTTCTCTTTCTGCGTCTCTTCAATACGGCGCGCGGCGTCGTTGAATGCCGCAGCAACCAAGTCTTCCAGCATCTCTTTGTCGTCTTCCAGCAGGCTTGGATCGATCTCCACACGACGGCAGTTATGCGCGCCGTTGATGGTTACTTTTACCAGACCCGCGCCAGATTCGCCGGTCACTTCCAGCTTGGCGACTTCTTCCTGCATCTGCTGCATTTTTTCTTGCATCTGCTGGGCCTGTTTCATCAGGTTACCCAGACCGCCTTTACCAAACATAGGCTTCTCTCTCAATCACGTTAAGGGATGACGACCGTCAAACCGTAATGGCTGACGATCAAATGGGGCGAATACTCTCTTCGTCCAGGTCCGCATCGAAAAAACGACGCAGCGTCTGAATGTTATTATCCGCAATAATCGACTCACGCGCCTGCGCGAGTTTCTCTTCATAAATGGCCTGACGCCACTCCAGCGGCGTGCGCACCGCTGGATTATCATCTTCAACGATGGTCAATTCAACCGTTGACCCTGTTAAGGAACTCAATGCTTCGGCCAGTTTTTGCTGCGCGCCGCTGGAGTTAAGGTGTCGCTGCGTGGAACGCAGGTGCAGGCAAACCACGTTGCCATTCTCTTCTTTCCAGGCATTAAGCGCCACCTGCTCCACCAGTTTAGGCAGCGAGAGCTGGCTCACCTGTGCGGCCCACGGGTCGCGTTCGATGGCCTCAGCCGCCAGCTTTGCCGCCAGTTCTGGCGTTTTTTCATGCTCAAGCGCTTTTTTCAGCGCTTTCGGCGTAGCGACGACTTCTTTGACTTCTGCAACAGGATTGGTCGCTTTCCAGCGATACGCTTCTTTCTTCGCTGGCGCTTTTTCCAGTGCAGAGACCGCTGGACGCGCCTGAACACGTTCCGACACCGAAGCCAGTCTTTCCAGCGCAGCATTATTCACCGGCCGCGCGCGGGAAGCGGCTGCCGGTTCACTCTTTTTTGGTTTGGTTGCTCCCTGAGCGCGTTGCAGCTGGCTGCGTGCCGCCAGCACCTGGCTGGTAGCATCGGAGAGCGGCACATTCTGTTGCTGTTGCGCTGCCGCAGGCTGCTGCTGCGGCACCTGCGTCGGGTTCATCACCGCAGTGGGTGCGACCGGGGCAAACGAGTGTCGTGGGGCTTCAGGTTCCGGGAGCGGCATGCGCGGATGAAAAGCCAGCGCACGTAGCAGCGTCATTTCAACGCCCATTCGCCTGTCCGGCGCATACGGCAGTTCTTTGCGCCCGATTAACAGAGTCTGGTAGTAAAGCTGCACATCGGTTGGCGGGACGATTCGCGCCAGTTCGCGCATACGCTGTTCAATAGCGGCCATATCGCTGCCGAGTGCGGCAGGTGAAAGCTGAACCATGGCGATACGATGCAGCAGAGCCGACATCTCAACCAGTAGCGCTTCCCATTCAATACCGCGCGCGGCGGCATCGTTCACCAGCGTCATAACGCGTTCGCCGTCCGCAGCCACAACCGCTTCAACCAGCGAGAGCGCCTGGTCGTCGTCCAGCGTGCCAAGCATGGTGCTGACCGCGTCGGTCGAGACCTGACCATCGCCGCTGGCGATCGCCTGATCGGTCAGGCTCAGCGCATCGCGCAGGCTGCCGTCCGCGGCGCGAGCCAGCAGTTGCAGCGCACGTGGCTCATGGGCGATATGCTCTTCTTTGAGGATATGCTCAAGTTGATGGCGAATCTGTTCGACATCCAACGCTTTAAGATGGAATTGCAGACAGCGCGACAGGATAGTCACCGGCAGTTTCTGCGGATCGGTGGTCGCCAGCAGGAACTTAACGTGCGCGGGCGGCTCTTCGAGCGTTTTCAGCAAGGCGTTAAAACTGTGGCGCGACAGCATGTGCACTTCGTCAATCAAATAGACCTTAAAGCGACCGCGCGCTGGCGCGTACTGGACGTTATCCAGCAGGTCACGGGTGTCTTCGACTTTGGTGCGTGAGGCGGCGTCGATTTCAATCAGATCGACAAAGCGCCCCTGCTCGATTTCACGGCAGTTATCGCACACGCCGCACGGCGTAGCGGTGATGCCGGTTTCACAGTTTAATCCCTTCGCCAGCAAACGGGCGATTGACGTTTTCCCGACGCCACGGGTGCCGGAAAATAAATAAGCATGATGAATACGCCCTAACGACAAGCCGTTCGCCAGTGCCGTCAGCACATGTTCCTGGCCGACGACGTCAGCAAAGGTTTGTGGGCGCCATTTTCGGGCTAAGACCTGATAACTCATTGGCAGGCTCTGAAAGGCTGGAGGGTGGATTCACAGGGAGATAATGCTAACACAACCTCGCAGCGACGGCGAGGTTGTGTGTCTCGGTATTAATCTGCCGAGATAAGATAGCCCGAAATTAGTGGCCCGGGAATGGAACCAGGCTATAACAGGTCAGCCCCTGCTTTTCCAGACGCTGCTCGCCGCCAAGATCAAACAGGTTAATGATAAATGCAGCATCGGTCACTTCGCCACCCAGACGGCGGATCAGTTTCACGGTCGCTTCAATCGTGCCGCCGGTTGCCAGCAGGTCGTCCACAACCAGAACTTTATCACCAGGTTTGATGGCATCAACGTGGATTTCCAGTTGATCGGTGCCGTATTCCAGCTCATAGCTCTCAGCAATAACTTCACGCGGAAGCTTACGGGGTTTACGTACCGGAACAAAACCAACGCCCAGACCCAACGCTACCGGCGCGCCAAACAGGAAGCCACGCGCTTCGGTACCAACCACTTTAGTGATACCCGCATTTTTGTAGCGTTCAACCAGCAATTCAATACTGAGGGCGTAGGCTTTCGGGTCTTCCAGTAAACTGGTGACATCACGAAAAAGAATGCCCGGTTTTGGGTAATCGTGGATGCTTTTGATGCTATTTTTGAGAAACTCAAGCTGCTGTGCAGTCGCGGTCATAAGTTTGTGCCTGATTAATACAGTATTACTTCACGGCGCACTATACACTTCATCCTCGACGTATCTTGAATGATTTTGTGTCTGTATAAGAGCCAAGGTTATATTTGCTTAACCTTTGACCACCTGCGCCTGTGCTCGAAAACGGTCGAATTTACTGGCTGTGAGAGACAATTGCAACAGCGTTTATTGCGCTTTACTGCTTTTGTTGTTTTTCATCAATCACCGGGATCCGCCACATAAAAATCAGTAAACAGGCGAGAATAACCAGCAGCAGGCCGCGTACCCACATCATATTGACCAGCCACAGTGAAATACTAAACGTTACCAGGATCAACAAAATAGCGCGCGGCTTTGCTCCCGGCAGCATCGCGCGGTGTTTTTGCCAGTGGCGCAGATACCCGCCGAACCACGAACGGTACAGCAACCAGTCGTGAAAACGCAGCGACGAGCGAGCAAAACACCAGGCGGCCAGCAAGATAAACGGCGTTGTCGGCAACAGAGGCAATACAACGCCCAGCGTTCCTAACACTACCGCTATCCAGCCTATGATGATTAGAATAATGCGTTGCATAATATGAATACTTAACACAGAGAATCGCTACTTTATCATAACAGTTCTCATTTTCATCGGAGTGTTGTCGTGAAAACCGTCATGCTGCTTCAGACGCTCGAAAACCAGCTTAACCGCTTACGGCAGCGTTGTGCCCCACTGGCACACCATGCCACGCTTAGCGCCCGCTTTGACAGGCATCTGTTTCACACCCGCAGCACGTTGCTACAGGCCTGTCTGGATGAAGCTGATGATAATCTCACTGCTCTACGTCGCGCAGTTGAACAGCAACAACTACCACAAATTACCTGGCTTACGGAACACCTTGCCTCACAGTTAGAGGCGATTTCACGTGAAACCGCCAGTTGGTCGCTCCGGGAGTGGGACTGCGCCTCTCCTGGCCTGGCGCGCTGGCAGCGTAAGCGAGTTCAACATCAGGAGTTTGAGCGCCGCCTGGTTGAAATGACGCGTGAACGTAAAGAACGCCTGGCACAGGTTACGGGCTTTGAAGAACAGCAAAAACTGCATCGCGAAGTAGAGGCATTCGAAGCACGACTGGCACGCTGTCGTCATGCACTGGCAAGAATAGATAACATGCTGGCGCGTTTAACCCGCTAATCCCCGGAGAATTTATGTCATTAGAGAACGCCCCAGATGAAGTCAAACTGGCCGTCGATTTGATTGTCCTGCTTGAAGAGAATCAGATGGAGCCTGAAACAGTTCTGAAAGCACTGGAGATTGTGAAGCAGGATTACGAGAAGAAACTGCTCTCTTTATCTAAAAAAGAGCTGTAACTGAAAACCTGATGGCGTTGCACTTATCAGGCCTACGAATGAATCGAAGCTCGCAGGCCTGATGATTTTTTCTATTAACCTACCGAAGGCGTCGGATCGTCACCTTTAATGATGTCACGCTTAACCTCGGTCACGGTGTCACCTTTCGCGTTATGCAGGTGAACTTCGAGCTGGTTAAAGGCGATATCAATGTCATTTTCACGGCACAAACGATCGACCGCCCGGTTAAGTTCATCAACCGTGTGGCTACGATCGCGCAATTCACGCACGTATAAACGCAGCTCATGATCCAGCGTGCTGGCACCGAAGGCGGTAAAGAACACTGCAGGCTCCGGATCGTGCATCACTTTCGGGTGTTCTGTCGCCGCCTGCAACAGCACCTTCTTCACTTTGTCCAGATCCGAACCATAGGCCACGCCAATGCGGATCACCAGACGCGTGGTGGTATCGGAGAGCGACCAGTTGATCAAACGCTCCGTCACGAATGCTTTGTTCGGGATGATCACCTCTTTGCGATCGAAGTCAGTAATGGTGGTGGCACGGATACGGATCTTGCTGACCGTTCCGGAGAACGTACCGATGGTCACGGTATCGCCGATGCGTACCGGGCGTTCAAACAGAATAATCAGACCGGAAACAAAGTTACCGAAAATTTCCTGCAAGCCGAAACCAAGACCAACCGAGAGAGCAGCGGCCAGCCACTGTAGCTTATCCCACGAGACGCCGAGCGATCCGAAGACCGTCATCGCACCGATGGCGATGATGGCGTAATTCAGGATCGTGGTGATCGCATAAGAAGCCCCCTGGCGCATCTTCAGTCGCGAGAGCACCAGCACTTCCAGCAGGCCGGGTAAGTTGCGGATCAGCGCCCACGCGACCATTGACGCAATAATCGCAAACAACAGGCTGCCCATGGTGACGTCTTTCACCACTGCCGCACCCGCTTCGGTGCCGTTGTAATGCCAGAGCGTTATGCTGTCGAGATAGCTGAACACGGTGATCAAATCAGACCAAATGGCCCAGAACAGAACACCAAACAGGGCAACCATCACCAGCATGGTTATACGCAGCGTTTGCTGGTTAACCTGCTCCAGCGCAATAGTCGGTTCTTCCTGCGGCTCTGCGCCTTCGGCCCCTTCTTTCACCAGGTTCTGACGACGCGCTAACGCACGACGCCAGGCGATACGGCGAGCCGCTACGCTCAACCCTCGCAGTACCGTCTGGTACAGCAGATTCCAGAGGATAACCAGATAGACCGTTTCAATCCAGCGGCCCGCCAGGCGCAGCGTGGTGTAGAAATACCCTGTCGCCGTCAGCACCATTAATGCAATCGGAATAATAGACAGCACGGTAATAGTGACCAGACGCAGACCATGCGACTCTTTGTCACGCCAGCTTTCGCGGCACATTGGCCATACCAGGAAGGCGATCAGCAGCAGGTTGAGGAAAATGACCACCTGGCCAAGCACATCGTCCATCAAATTAAGCGGCGACAGCTCAGCAATGACCGACCAGAAGTTAAGCGGCAACAGCGCAAGGCTAATACGCACAATCTGGCGACGCCAGTGGCTGGTCTGCTTCGCTGGCATGCCAAAATGACGTATCGCCACGCCATCTTTTTCCAGCACCTTCCAGCACAGACCAAACACCAGCCAGAAGATGGTCATCTTCTTACTGAACGCCCACAGCAGGTCGCTAATATTCAGCTGCATAGTCAGCAGAATCAGACCCACCGCGAGGATAATCAGACACGCCGGCAAGGCTCTGATGAGATCGATCAGAATCGCTTTTGGCGTATTAAGCTGACTGTCATTGCGCAGGTTCCCCACCGCGGCGGCTAATGTTGCCTGATAATCCTTCAGCCACTTCAAACGCCAACGGATTAACCCAGCGATAAGCAGCAGCGGCAGCCCTGCCAGGAACGCAATAAACACGGCGGGCCAGGCTTTTTCCCAGTTCACCGTGATTTTCATCGACTTAAACTGGTCTTTTAGGGTTTGCGGGAAGGCTTTGATCCAGTCCCAGTCCATCGGACGGTTACTGTTAACCCAGAAGATTTGCTGCGTGAGGATCTCTTTCAGGTTTTTCGACACGCTCATTAACTGCTGCTGGTTGATTTGCAGATTAATCGCCATCATCAACTGGTTGCCCAGCTGCTTATTTAGCTGATCCAACAGTTCACGACGCATATCCACGACCTGCAGCAGGGCATCATGGACTTCAGGGTTAACGTCGTTGCTGTGTCCTTCTTCCAGTTTGGCGACAAACGCATCATTCTGGAACAACGTATCGCGCTGCTGGTTGACTTCGAACTGCTCCAGACGCAAATCGGCGATCCGGTTGGTCATATCGGCAAGCTCATCCGCCGACGGCAGCGTTTGTTGTTGCTGATATAAAATGCGCGACAGCAGTAGACTGCCTTTCAGGACGGCGATCTGCTCTTTAATGTTGCGTTCGGATTGCAGCGCGCGGTCAAGCCAGTTTTTGACCTTGATATTTTGCTGCATCAGGCTGTTGCCGTTTTCAGTCGCGGCAATCAGGTGCTGGCTGAGCTGATGGTTAACATCAAGCTCCTGCTTCACTAACGGATTGGACTGAATACGCTCGGCTTCGTCCGGCGTTACCGCTTCCTGTGCCGTCTTTTCGGTTAACGTCAGTCGTTTGCTGTTCACCGCCTCTTGCAGGAGCTGGAGCTGGTGTTCAAGGCGGTTACTGTGCGCCGTCACATAATCGCGTTGTTTTTGCAGGGTATCCTGCAAAACGGTATTCCCTTCGAGGCTCTTACGCTGCTGGTCGATCTGCGCGTTCAGCAACGCTTGCTGCGCCTGCAGCAGCACCTGCTGGCTGGGGCGTAAAGCCGCCTCTCCCACAGTGGTGCCATCGAGTCGATTGCGGATTTGCTGCATCTGTTGCGACGCAGTGTACATCGCATTTTGTACGCGTTCTGGCTGTGTCTGCAGCGATACTAGTTGGCTGTTGTAAGCGGCCAGATCGTTTTGCGAGCTTTGCAGATCATCCAGGACCTGCGACACGCGCGACTCAAGCTGTCGTAAGGAGAGCGTACTCAGCGTTTTTCGCGTTTCATCGTCATTATCGACATCACTAAGCGAATTTAGCGCATCCGTAGCCTGACGCATTTTCTCCGGCGCCTGGGCAACTTTTTGCCGAAGCTGTACGGTTTCATCCTTCACACGATCGATTTTATCCAGCGTGGCAATGGTATCGATGAGATCCTGTTGAACCAGCTTATCCTGTGCGGAGAGATCTTTTTGTTTATTCAGCGTGTCTAACTGGCTCTGAATATCCGCTTTCGTCGGCAGTTCACCACTCTGTTGCGCCCGCGCAAATGCAGATGACTGGCAGGATAGCAAAAGAATGAAGAAAAGAATGGTAATAGCAATAAGATGCTGTGAACGTTTATAGAGCTGCAACATAGTCATGAGAATGAAGGTTTCTGAACCGGAAAAGTGACCGAAAATAGTCAAGCGGCAAGAATATCACGGCTGTGACCGGCAGAATAGCAGGAGGCAAAATGACCAGGAGAATTCCTGGTGCGGACCCAGAGAGTTAACAGGTTTCCGTTACGTTAACCCGCAAGGTTGGGCAGAGAAGACACATCTCAAGCAGCACGGCGACGTATTCCCGTGCCTCTTTTTTCAGATCAAAAGATTCAGGGGCAAATAACCAGTTCTCGATAATTCCGGTAACATAACTACGCAGCAGCACCGCCACGCGACGCGTGTTCAGATTTTCCGGCAGCATGTTGGCGTTCATGCAGTGCCGCAATGTTTGTTCGATACGGTCGTAATTTTCAATACACAGACTGCGTTGAGCTAGCTGAACTGAGGCCATTTCCCCGACAAATTCGCATTTGTGGAATATAATTTCCAACAATAAACGTCGGCGTTCTTCTGTCACGGTAGCTTCAAGAACGTAAATTAAAATTTCTCTTAATACTGATAGTGGATCGTCGGGGAATTTTGCCTGATACTCAGTCTCTAACTCATCAATGTTAGGTTTTGCTAGCTCCCAGATTTCACTGAATAAATCCGATTTGTTTTTGAAATGCCAATAGATCGCGCCGCGCGTGACACCAGCGGCTGCTGCGATCTCCGCAAGCGAGGTGGATGATACCCCTTGTTGCGAAAACAAACGCAGAGCAACATCGAGAATGTGCTGTCGAGTTTCCTGTGCTTGTTGTTTGGTTTTTCGTGCCATAGGTCAGTGAATTTACAGGCGTTAGATTTACATACATTTGTGAATGTATGTACCATAGCACGACGATAATATAAACGCAGCAATGGGTTTATGGGCTTTCAGCCATTGATCAATTTGAAATCGGACACTCGAGGTTTACATATGAACAAAAACAGAGGGTTAACGCCTCTGGCAGTCGTTCTGATGCTCTCAGGCAGCTTAGCGCTAACAGGATGTGACGACAAACAGGCCCAACAAGGGGGCCAGCAGATGCCAGAGGTTGGAGTTGTTACGCTCAAAACTGAACCTCTACAGATAACAACCGAACTCCCGGGTCGCACCAGTGCGTATCGCATTGCAGAAGTTCGTCCTCAGGTTAGTGGTATTATCCTGAAGCGTAATTTCACGGAAGGTGGTGACATCGAAGCGGGTGTATCTCTCTATCAGATTGATCCTGCAACTTACCAGGCCGCTTATGAAAGCGCAAAAGGCGATCTGGCAAAAGCACAAGCCGCAGCAAATATCGCTCAACTGACGGTCAAACGTTATCAGAAACTGTTGGGTACTAAGTACATCAGTCAACAGGATTACGATAGTGCACTGGCAGACGCACAGCAGGCGAACGCCTCCGTTGTCGCCGCGAAAGCCGCGGTAGAAACTGCACGCATCAATCTGGCTTATACCAAAGTAACGTCGCCGATCAGCGGCCGCATTGGTAAATCATCCGTTACTGAAGGCGCTCTGGTGCAAAACGGTCAGGCAACCGCACTGGCAACCGTTCAGCAGTTGGATCCCATCTATGTCGACGTGACGCAGTCAAGCAACGATTTCCTGCGCCTGAAACAAGAGTTGGCCAACGGCACGCTGAAGCAGGAAAACGGTAAAGCGAAAGTCGAACTGGTGACCAATGACGGCATTAAATTCCCGCAGTCCGGTACGCTGGAATTTTCTGATGTCACGGTAGATCAAACCACCGGGTCGATTACGTTACGCGCAATCTTCCCTAACCCGGATCACACCTTACTGCCGGGTATGTTCGTCCGTGCTCGTCTGGAAGAAGGGACTAACCCAACTGCATTACTGGTTCCACAGCAAGGCGTTACCCGCACACCGCGTGGCGATGCCAGTGCATTGGTTATCGGTGCAGACAACAAAGTTGAAACCCGTCAAATTGTTGCCGCACAAGCGATTGGCGACAAATGGTTAGTCACTGATGGACTTAAACCGGGCGACCGCGTGATTGTCACTGGGCTGCAAAAAGTACGTCCTGGCGCGCAGGTAAAAGCGCAGGAAATCACCGCTGATAACAACCAGCAAGCTGCAAGCGGAAGCCAGCCTGAACAGTCCAAGTCTTAACTTAAACAGGAGCCGTTAAGACATGCCTAATTTCTTTATCGATCGCCCAATATTTGCGTGGGTGATCGCCATTATCATCATGTTGGCAGGGGGGCTCGCGATCCTCAAATTGCCGGTAGCGCAATATCCGACTATTGCACCGCCAGCAGTGACGATCTCCGCGACCTACCCTGGCGCTGATGCCAAAACAGTACAGGATACTGTTACTCAGGTTATCGAACAGAATATGAACGGTATCGATAACCTGATGTACATGTCCTCAAACAGTGACTCCACGGGTACCGTGCAGATCACGCTTACCTTTCAGTCTGGTACTGATGCGGATATCGCGCAGGTACAGGTGCAGAACAAACTGCAGCTGGCAATGCCGCTTCTGCCGCAGGAAGTACAACAACAGGGTGTGAGCGTTGAGAAATCATCCAGTAGCTTCCTGATGGTTGTCGGCGTTATCAACACCAACGGCACCATGACGCAGGAGGATATTTCCGACTACGTGGGCGCCAACATGAAGGACGCCATCAGCCGTACTTCAGGTGTGGGTGATGTTCAGCTGTTCGGTTCCCAGTACGCAATGCGCATCTGGATGGATCCGAACAAACTGAATAACTTCCAGCTGACGCCGGTTGATGTGATCAGCGCCATCAAAGCGCAGAACGCCCAGGTTGCAGCCGGTCAGTTAGGCGGTACTCCGCCGGTGAAAGGCCAGCAGCTTAACGCTTCGATCATCGCGCAAACCCGTCTGACCTCCGCCGATGAGTTCAGCAAAATTCTGCTGAAAGTGAATCAGGACGGTTCCCAGGTGCGTCTGCGTGACGTAGCGAAAGTCGAACTGGGTGGCGAGAACTACGACATCATTGCGAAGTTCAACGGTAAACCGGCATCCGGTCTGGGTATCAAGCTGGCGACAGGCGCTAACGCCCTGGACACCGCAAACGCTATCCGCGATGAACTGAAGAAGATGGAACCGTTCTTCCCGTCAGGTCTGAAGATCGTTTACCCGTATGACACCACGCCGTTCGTGAAAATCTCTATTCACGAAGTAGTGAAAACGCTGGCGGAAGCCATCATCCTCGTGTTCCTGGTAATGTATCTGTTCCTGCAGAACTTCCGCGCGACGCTGATTCCGACTATCGCCGTGCCGGTGGTGCTATTGGGTACGTTTGCCGTCCTTGCGATTTTCGGCTTCTCGATAAACACGCTGACGATGTTCGGGATGGTGCTCGCCATCGGCCTGTTGGTGGATGATGCCATCGTTGTGGTAGAGAACGTTGAACGTGTAATGGCTGAGGAAGGGCTACCACCGAAGGAAGCAACACGTAAATCGATGGGCCAGATTCAGGGCGCACTGGTTGGTATCGCTATGGTGCTGTCAGCGGTATTTATTCCGATGGCCTTCTTCGGGGGATCTACCGGTGCAATTTACCGTCAGTTCTCCATCACCATTGTTTCGGCGATGGCGTTATCAGTCCTGGTGGCATTGATTCTGACCCCTGCCCTGTGTGCGACCATGCTCAAACCGGTTGCTAAAGGCGATCACGGAGAAGGCAAAAAAGGTTTCTTCGGCTGGTTTAACCGCATGTTCGATAAGAGCACGCACCATTACACCGACAGCGTGGGCGGAATTCTGCGCAGCACCGGTCGTTATCTGGCGCTGTATCTGATCATCGTCGTGGGTATGGCCTATCTGTTTGTTCGTCTGCCAAGCTCGTTCCTGCCGGATGAAGACCAGGGGGTATTCCTGTCAATGGCTCAGCTGCCAGCGGGTGCAACGCAAGAGCGTACCCAGAAGGTGCTGGACGAAATGACGGATTACTATCTGACCAAAGAAAAAGCGAACGTTGAATCGGTGTTTGCCGTTAACGGCTTCGGTTTTGCAGGACGTGGTCAGAACACCGGTATCGCGTTCGTCTCTCTGAAAGACTGGAGTGAACGTCCAGGCGAAGAGAACAAGGTTGAGGCAATTACTCAACGTGCGATGGGCGCATTCTCGCAGATTAAAGACGCGATGGTCTTTGCTTTTAACCTGCCAGCGATTGTGGAGTTAGGGACCGCGACCGGTTTCGACTTCCAGCTGATTGACCAGGCAGGTTTAGGTCATGAGAAGCTGACTCAGGCGCGTAACCAGCTGTTTGGTGAAGTTGCGAAACATCCTGATCTGTTAGTCGGCGTACGTCCTAACGGTCTGGAAGATACGCCGCAGTTCAAGATCGATATCGATCAGGAAAAAGCGCAGGCTCTGGGTGTATCCATTAGTGATATTAATACAACGCTGGGTGCAGCATGGGGCGGAAGCTACGTAAATGACTTCATCGACCGTGGTCGTGTGAAGAAAGTTTACATCATGTCTGAAGCGAAATACCGTATGTTGCCGGAAGATATTGGAAACTGGTATGTCCGCGGCAGCGATGGACAGATGGTACCGTTCTCCGCCTTCTCTACCTCACGTTGGGAATATGGTTCACCGCGTCTGGAACGCTATAACGGTCTGCCTTCCATGGAAATCTTAGGCCAGGCCGCACCGGGTAAAAGTACCGGTGAAGCTATGGCAATGATGGAGGAACTGGCCAGCAAACTGCCATCCGGTATCGGCTATGACTGGACCGGTATGTCCTACCAGGAACGACTGTCCGGCAACCAGGCCCCTGCTCTGTATGCCATTTCACTGATTGTCGTATTCCTGTGTCTGGCGGCATTGTACGAGAGCTGGTCAATTCCGTTCTCCGTCATGCTGGTGGTACCGTTAGGTGTTATCGGTGCATTGCTGGCGGCAACGTTCCGCGGCCTGACCAACGACGTTTACTTCCAGGTAGGCCTGCTCACAACCATTGGGTTGTCGGCGAAGAACGCGATACTTATCGTCGAATTCGCCAAAGACTTGATGGATAAAGAGGGTAAAGGTCTGATAGAGGCGACGCTGGATGCGGTCCGCATGCGTTTACGTCCGATCCTGATGACATCGCTGGCCTTTATTCTGGGCGTAATGCCGCTGGTTATCAGCTCCGGCGCAGGCTCCGGCGCGCAGAACGCCGTTGGTACTGGCGTAATGGGCGGGATGGTGACGGCAACCGTGTTGGCTATCTTCTTTGTTCCGGTGTTCTTTGTGGTGGTACGCCGCCGCTTTAGCCGCAAAAGTGAAGATCTTGAGCATAGCCACTCAGTAGACCATCATTGATAGATCTCTAAAGATAAGGCCGCGCAAGCGGCCTTTTTTCTGGAAAAATCATAAAAATCACTTATTGCTATATCGTTTATTTTCTCCAGGGTAAATAAGCGATATAATCCCTGTAGCCTTAAAGGCTATTCTTAAAAAAACATGAGAGTTCTTATTTACTTTAATAAATATTAAGATTATTCCTGGTAAGCGGTTCACATTGTCGATTGTTACCTTTCGTTGCTAAACCTAATCAAGATAACTCGATGATTGCCCGAAGAATAAAGAAATTGTCCGATTCCGAATAACCGCATTTATCTGTTAAAATGTAAAAATGACCTGACATCATAAGTTTGCATAATTGTAATTTTTCGTGATATGACGATGAAATCTTTTTTAGACTAGATTATAGTTAAATCATCAGGAGTCGCGGGCAAGTTCCAGGTAGTCTGTTGTATCCATCCCGAAGGTGTTCGGTTAGTTTAAGCCACGAAGAAGGGGATGCGTTATGGATGAATACTCACCCAAAAGACATGATATCGCGCAGCTTAAATTTCTCTGCGAAACCCTGTATCATGACTGTCTTGCAAACCTTGAACAAAGTAACCATGGCTGGGTTAATGACCCTACCTCTGCCACCAGCTTGCAGCTCAATGAACTGATAGAGCATATTGCAACCTTCGCACTTAATTATAAAATTAAGTACAATGAGGACAATAAGCTGGTCGCGCAGATAGATGAATACCTGGATGACACTTTTATGTTGTTCAGCAGTTATGGTATTAATACGCAGGATCTGCAGAAATGGCGGAAGTCAGGTAATCGACTGTTTCGCTGTTTTGTCAATGCCACCAGGGCTAATCCTGTTAGTTTGTCTTGTTAAAAATTATTACAATCATAGGTAAGATTTATGTCCGATAAACCATTAACTAAAACTGATTATTTGATGCGCCTGCGACGTTGTCAGACAATTGACACACTTGAGCGCGTTATTGAAAAAAATAAATATGAATTGTCCGACAACGAACTGGCTGTATTTTACTCAGCAGCAGATCACCGCCTTGCTGAATTGACTATGAATAAGCTCTACGACAAGATTCCAACTTCTGTTTGGAAATTCATTCGCTAATTGCTCACGGGTTAAGTCAGGTATAGCGGTACATTTGTCTGGCTGACCATTTTCGTATTTACAATGGTTATTTAAATCAAATCACGTGACTACGATCACAGCGAAGAAGCGGGAACGTTCCCCTTGTTTGCATTGCGTTTTACTGTGTTGAAATGACCTCCAGTACACAGGAAATTCGTAATGAGTAATGAAAAGCAAAAAATGATCGCCAGTGAACTTTATCGCCCGGCGGATGAAACATTGCGCCACGACCGACTACGCGCTCGTCAGTTGACCCATCGCTACAACCTCACCGCTCCCGATGAAAAAAATGCGCGACAAGCTATCCTTCATGAGCTGTTGGGCCAGAGCGAAGGGGCTTATATTGAACCCTCTTTTCGTTGTGATTACGGCTATAACATCTATCTCGGTAAAGAATTTTACGCCAACTTCGATTGCGTTATGCTCGACGTCTGCCCGATCCATATTGGCGACAACTGCATGTTAGCCCCAGGAGTCCATATTTATACCGCCACCCACCCGCTGGATGCCACCGAGCGAAACAGTGGCATGGAGCTCGGCAAACCCGTGACTATTGGCAACAACGTCTGGATAGGTGGACGCGCAGTGATAAACCCTGGCGTAACGTTGGGTGATAACGTGGTTGTGGCCTCAGGCGCGGTGGTCACGAAAAGCGTTCCGGCAAACTGCGTAGTTGGGGGCAATCCCGCCAGGATTATCAAAACGCTGTGATCTTAAATGTAACTGTTATGCTAAATTGTGGTTAATCTGTTACTTTCTTCACAAGGTATCCCCTTTTAAAATAGGGCGATCGCATCTGAATATCGTAGACACCACAAAGGCAAGAGATGACAGAAATACAGCGCCTGCTTACCGAAACCATCGACGACTTAAATATTCGCGAAAAGCGCGACAACAAACCGCGCTTTAGCATCAGCTTTATTCGCAAACATCCCGGCCTGTTCATCGGCATGTATGTTGCGTGGTTTGCCACGCTGGCGGTGATGCTGCAGTCAGAAACGTTAGTCGATTCAGTATGGCTGCTGGTAGTTCTGTTCGTCATACTCAACGCGTTTTTCTTTTTCGACGTTGCGCCGCGATACCGCTTTGAAGATATCGACGTACTGGATTTCAGAGTTTGCTATAACGGGGAATGGTATAACACGCGCTTTGTCCCCCCTTCACTCATCGATACCATCCTGCACTCACCTTCCGTCGATAGCGAACATAAAGCGCAGCTGCAAAAGATGATATCGCGTAAGGGAGAACTCTCGTTCTACGATGTCTTTACGCTAACCCGTCCCCAGGCCAGCCAGTAACCACATCTCAACACAGATAAAAAAAGTGCGTCTCGGTGAAGGAAACGCACTTTAATCCCTGAAATGTTGGTAAAGAAACTAACGTCTTTTTTTACGCCCCTGAACAGCTTTAAAGCGCGGATTCGTTTTGCAGATTACGTACAAACGCCCTTTGCGTTTCACTATCTGGCAATCAGGATGACGCTGTTTTGCACTACGAAGTGAATTGAGTACCTGCATCTTAACCTCGCTTAGTGCCAATAAAATGACCAAAACGTTTCTGGAAACGTGCTGCACTGCCTTCGTTATCAAAGGTTTTTTGTTTCCCGGTATAGTACGGATGCGATTTGGAAGAGATATCCAGGGTCACGTACGGGTACATTTTCCCCTCAAACTCAATCTCACGTTCCGTTTTAATGGTCGAGCCGACCTTAAAAAATTCATTGGCACTGGTATCGTGAAACACCACAGTACGGTAAAAAGGATGAATATCCGGCTTCATGGCAACCTCATCTTGCTACGTTATAACATAACAATCAAAATACACCACTCTTGTATAAATCACAACCTGGTTTACGCGATTAAGAGTTAAACGGGATGATAAGTGGCCGTAAATATATGATGCCAATCGAATAGCTTTTTCGGCTTTCGGATATACTTTCCCTACGCTGTGTTAATAAGGATATCACTGTGATAACACGACATCTGATAAGCCTGGTGACTGGGGTGCTGTTTCTTTCCATCCTCGCGCCCGTAGGTTTAAGCCTGTGGCTGGCGCATCGTCAGGTCGAAACGAAATTTATCGATGAACTCGATATGTTCTCAACCCGAGTCGCATTACGTACGGAACGCGTAGGTGAACAGGCCAAAAAAGCGTTGCGCCATATTGAAGCTTTTCAGGGTGAACCTTGTAGTGAAGAGCATCTGCTTGAAATGCGTCGTTTGTCATATAGCTACCGCTATATTCAGGAAGTGCTGTACCTCAAAGATAACGTTCCACAATGCTCATCCCTGGAAAAAAGAAGCCGGGCAGCCGCGTTTCCTCCAGCAATGAAAATCACGCCCGATGGCTACCACGCATGGTTGACCATGCAAAACGATTTGGGCATCAAGCGTTTTATGGCGGCATTAGGTAGCAAGCATTACGTCGTGATGATCGATCCCGGTTCTTTTATTGATGTCATCCCGTTTGGCTCATGGCCGATTGAAGTCGCTATCCTTGGTACCGCGCGTAACACGGTGGTAGCCAGTAGCACCGATCTGCCACCGGATGTTTTACAACATGTGCAACTAGAGCATTCGATTACCCATCTGCAGAAAGACGGCAGTATTTATAACGCCCGCCCCTTCCCCGAACTGGGCATTACGGTTGTAACCTGGGCATCCACTGTACCTTTGCAAAAAAGCTGGCACCGACAAGCGCTAATCTGGCTGCCGGCAGGGATCCTTCTCGGCTTACTCACCGCAGCCTTTATTCTGCGTATTTTGCGCCGTTTACAGTCCCCTCATCACCAGTTGCAGGACGCTATCCAGCATCGGGATATCAAGGTCTACTACCAACCGATTATCTCGCTCAAAACGGGGAAAGTGGTCGGGGCAGAGGCGCTGGCTCGCTGGCCACAGGCCGACGGGAGCTATCTGTCGCCTGAGATTTTCGTCGCACTGGCGCAAGAGACCGGGCTTTCAGAGCCGCTCACCCGTTTGATTATTGAAAGCGTATTTGACGATTTAGGAAAATGGCTGCGTCAATATCCCCACCAGCATATATCCATTAACCTTGAGTCAGCCGATCTGACCTCCGAAACACTTCCTGCTCTGTTAAGCCAGAAGGTGAACCACTGGCAACTTAAGCCTGCACAAATCGCACTGGAACTGACCGAACGCGAATTTGCCGACCCAAAAAACAGCGCGCCGTTTATTGCTAAATACCGACAGGCAGGCCATTCGATCTATATTGATGACTTTGGTACCGGCTATTCAAGTCTTAGCTATTTGCAGGATCTGGATGTGGATATCCTGAAGATCGACAAATCGTTCGTCGATGCGCTGGAGTACAACAACGTCACGCCGCATATCATCGAGATCGCGAAAACGCTGAAGCTGGAGATGGTGGCAGAAGGTATTGAAACCGAGAATCAGGAAGCCTGGCTACGCCAGCACGGCGTGCAGTACGGTCAGGGCTGGCTTTACAGTAAAGCGCTGCCGAAAGCAGAATTTATTCTGTGGGCAGAAAAACGGCTTTAGCATGGCTGTTGATGGTGAGATGGCTGGCGGCACGCCGCACAGCCAGTCACATCACTCTTCCATAATGGGCGCAAATCCACCGTAGATCATTCGCTTGCCATCAAATGGCATAGATTCACCGAATTCCTTCATACGGGGATCGGACATCATCTTCTGATTCGCCGCATCGCGGACCTCTTTGGAAGGGTATTCAATCCAGCTGAATACCACTTCCTCATGATCCTGCGCTTTCACAGCCATGCGAAAATCGGTCAGTTTGCCGTCGGGGACATCATCTGCCCAGCACTCCACCACGCGCAATGCACCGAACTCCTTGAAAAGCGGAGCTGCTTTTGCCGCCATCGCAATGTACGCCTCCTTGTTTTCAGCGGGTACGGCAACCACAAAGCCATCAACATACTTCATGAGAAAAACCTCCGAAGTGTACTGCGCGGCAAGCCGATTCCGGCCGCGTCAGTCGAGGTTAAGTTTAGTCGCCAGCAGGCGATCGTGCCCCAGGCGCATTCCTGATACGAATACGCGCCTGCGGCTGATGGCAAAACCATGGCAGGCAAATTTGAATCAGCGGCCCAATAGCCAGTGCATACAGCACCGTTCCAAACCCAACGGTTCCCCCCAACAGCCAACCAATAAGCAGCACCGACACTTCGATTGCGGTTCGAATTCGTCGTACTGGCCAGCCGGTACGCGCGTGAATTCCAGTCATCAGACCGTCACGTGGGCCCGCGCCAAAACCGGCACCAATGTACAGAGCGGTTGCTAACGCATTCAGTATCACCGCTGACACCAGCAGCCCGCTGCGCGCCAGCAGGGATTCAAATCCCGGAATCACCAGCAGCGCGACATCTGCCGCCAGCCCAATCATAATCACGTTGCTCAACGTGCCAAACCCTGGACGCTGGCGTAGCGGTATCCACGCCAGAAGCACCAACACACCCACGGCAATAATCACCACGCCGATATTCATCGACAGTAAATTTGCCACCCCCAGGTGGAACACGTTCCACGGATCGGCCCCTAAATCGGCACGGACAAACATCGCCGTCGACACACCGTACAGCGTCAGCCCGATAAACAGCTGAAGTAAACGACGCAGCATGTTCTTCCCCTCTTACTCTCAGATAACTTTCATCTTCACCGCAATTGGCACTATGATTAATGTCCAGTTTTCAAAAAGTGGACTGCTATGTCATCTCGCCGTTACGGAAGCCAGTCTTTGCAACGCCTGCTCGGACACTGGCAGGAAAGTCCCTCGCGAACGCCCATCTGGCGACAGTTGGCAGAAGCGTTACGTTTGCTGATCCTCGATGGACGGCTGGCGCTGGATAGCCGCTTGCCCGGTGAGCGCGAGCTCGCTGCCGTTCTGCAAGTCAGCCGAACCACCGTCGCCAGCGCCATGGCGCAACTGCGTGAGGAGGGATATCTGGAAAGCCGACATGGTAGCGGTTCACGGGTGATCCTGCCGGAACACATTCGCCATGTGCCTACGCGGACCAGCACTGGCACAGCGCTTGATTTGTCCACGGCAGCGCTGAGTGCCGGTCCTGAAATTCATCAGGCTTACCAGCAGGCACTGTTCGCAATGCCGCAGCATCTGCTGAGCTCCGGGTATCTACCGCAGGGACTGTCGGTTTTGCGTGAATCCATCGCCCGGCATTATTGCGAACGCGGACTCCCGACGCAGCCCGACGAAATAATGGTCGTGAACGGCGCGGTCAGCGGTCTGGCGTTGATCCTGCGTTTACTCACCGGCCCCGGCGATCGCGTAGTGGTAGATCACCCCACTTATCCGCTGGCCATTGCAGCAATACAAGGGGCGTCATGTCGCCCCGTCGGCGTGTCGCTGCCCGAGCACGGTTGGGATACGGCGGGTCTGGTCGCCACCATCGCGCAAACTGCACCGAGAATGGCCTATCTGATGCCGGATTTTCACAACCCGACCGGGCGCTGTATGGACACCGCTACTCGCCAGGTCGTGGCGGATATTGCTGAAAGAACCCACACGACGTTGGTGGTCGATGAGACCATGGTGAACCTGTGGTATGACGCCCCACCGCCACCGCCGCTTGCCGCATTCAATCGCGATGCCCCAATCATCCTGCTCGGTTCAGCAGGGAAAAGCTTTTGGGGCGGATTACGTCTGGGCTGGATTCGGGCGTCGGCGCGTACCATTGCCGCGCTGGTCCAAACCCGCGACACCTTCGATTTGGGCTCCCCGGTGCTTGAACAACTCGCCACCAGTTGGCTGCTGGATAACGCCGAGGACTTTCTTCCTGACAGAAGACGCCGGCTCACATCACAGCGAGACCTGTGCTCGCGCCTGATGAACTCACATTTTCCGGAATGGCAATTTACCCAGCCACAAGGAGGACTCTCTTTCTGGGTTGAACTGCCTGATACGCTGGCGACGCTCTTTGCCACGCGCGCCGAAAGTGCAGGCATTCAGTTGGGAACCGGTACGCGGTTCGGCCTTGATGGCGCATTCGACCGATTTTTGCGTATGCCCTTCACGTTGCCGGATGACACAGCATGTGCCGCCTTCAGAGTGTTGCAACCTATTTGGGATAGCCTGCGTTTGCAGGCCAGCGGCGGGAAAATGCGTAAAATAATCTAAACGACGAGTTAAAGGACTCGCTCTTGAATGCCGTGATGGACGAGGAGGTCCTGGCAATACTACCGCTGAGGAGGAACCGGAAAACCCTTCAGGGAAATCACGAAATTCTCACCGTCTTTCTTAATTTTTGCCCCAGCATCACACCAGTCGGAGGCAATACGGAAGAACTCATCGCTGCCGACATTCCAGCTCAGACGAACGTGTTTCACATAACCGGAGCGCAGCATTTCACAGGCTTCGCCATAATTACAGGCGGTTGAGAGCGATTGTTGTTTCATTTTTTCTTCTTCAGTAATCTTCGCAATGCTTTGATTTCTTTAGGCGTCAGTGCGTCAACTACGGATTCTTCCGTATGCTGGCTATCAATATCCTCAGCGGAGACTCCCACCTCTTCAATGGCGGAAAACGCGATCAGTAGCAGTTTTTCCGTGGCGATACTCAAATTTTCATTATGCACTTCAGCATAATGGCGAAGCTTTTCTTTTAGCGTCTCATCAACTTTGACATTCAATACAGCGGTCGACATCGTAGAAAATCCTTGTGGTCAGCCACAACACACCGGATGTAAGACCATGTCATTACAGCGCAATGGCGGCGGCAAAAGCTCAAATAACATCCCCAAAACACAGTGACAGTATTTGATGACAATAAAATGACGATACGATGACAAAGAAAAGAAGATAAACAGAAGAGAAATTGCCGGACGGCAGAATTGGGTGGGGGCCCTGCCAGCTACATCCCGGCACACACGTCATCTGCCTTGGCTGCTTCCTTCCGGACCTGACCTGGTAAACAGAGTAGTGTTGCGGGAGAACCAACAGAGCCCCCATTGAGAGCGTTGTTAACCAACGCGCAGGCGCATTATCACTGCTGCACCCTGTAATTGCAACCCATCCAGCATCGGATGCTGTTTTCTTGTGCAATGCGGCTTCACTCCTTCGCCATTCGGCATTATGCTGGAGGACTAGCGCAGGAATAAATGATGGATATACAAGACTCTTTCCCCCAACGCGTCTGGCAAATCGTCGCTTCAATCCCCGAAGGTTTCGTCACCACGTATGGCGATGTTGCCCGGCTTGCGGGATCGCCGCGCGCTGCGCGTCAGGTAGGCGGCGTGCTTAAGCGTCTCCCTGAAGGCAGCGCCCTGCCCTGGCATCGGGTGGTCAATCGCCATGGGGCCATTTCGCTGACAGGTCCCGACCTGCAACGACAACGTCAGGCGTTGCTGGCAGAAGGAATAGTGGTTTCAGGAAGCGGACAGATCGATTTACAGCGCTATCGCTGGGTGTACTAACCCTCTCCAGGCGGAGAGGGTTACAACGACTTTAGTACTGCGTGGGAGCCGGAACCGCAGATGACGGATTCACCTGGGTTGGTGAAGTAGACGGAACCGTGGTAGTAGCCCCACCGCTCGCCTGAACCGGTACTGCTGTTTGCTGTACCGGGACCAACGTCAGGTCGGCTTTAGTCCCACCCTGATTGATGACCGTCTGAACGGTATCAGTAATAAAGACCAGTTTATCATTTACCGTAATAGCCGCACTCAGCAGAATACGGGCGTTAGGTTGAATATCTGCCGGGTTGAACGGTAATACAAAGCTGAATGGCGCTTGTTTACCTTCAGTACGAACCGCTTTTTGCGACAGCACTTTTGACGGCGCATCGGCCAGTGAAGCATCTGACAGCGTAACAGTTAGTACCGCATCGGGTGGCAAGGCCACTTTCTGACGGATCCATACTGTACCGGAGACATTTGGCTGCTGAATTTTAGACTGTGTGTCAGAAATTGACGTATTAGGGCTTGGCGCAGGTGTCTGAATATCAGCGCTTTTATCGGCACAGGCCGCCAGAGCGACTGCAACCGCTAAACCACTTACCATGTGCACGAGTTTCATTAAATTCTCCTTATCATCTATGCACCAGCGAGAACTTTCCTCGCCAGAAGAGTGGTTAACAAAAACATAACGTGACTAAGTGTGGCACAAGACAGCTATTTTTGCCTGTAATAGGCCAGTAATTCAGACAATTGCACCCATCGGACCACTTTTAAAATTGCGTTATACTCTGCCTACCTCGCTGCGACATCGATATCACCTGGAGAGCACGTATGAGTCTGGCACTGAAAAATTTGCTGACATTGTTAAATCTGGAAAAAATTGAAGAAGGACTCTTTCGGGGCCAAAGTGAAGACTTAGGGTTACGTCAGGTTTTTGGGGGACAGGTTGTCGGTCAGGCGCTGTATGCCGCAAAAGAAACCGTACCGGAAGAGCGTCTGGTGCACTCTTTTCACAGCTACTTTTTACGCCCCGGCGATAGCCAAAAGCCCATCATCTATGATGTGGAAGTCCTGCGTGATGGTAACAGCTTCAGCGCGCGCCGCGTTGCCGCGATCCAGAATGGTAAACCCATTTTTTACATGACCGCCTCTTTTCAGGCACCGGAAGACGGATTTGAACATCAGAAAACCATGCCGGATGCGCCGGGTCCCGATGAGCTGAAATCAGAAACGGAAATTGCCCGCTCAGTGGCGCATTTGCTGCCGCCGCTGTTGAAAGAAAAATTTATCAACGATCGTCCGTTGGAAGTACGCCCTGTCGAGTTTCATAACCCCCTCAAAGGTCACGTCGCACCTCCGACGCGCCAGGTGTGGATTCGCGCTAACGGCGTGCTGCAGGACGATCTGCGCGTCCATCAGTATCTGCTGGGTTATGCCTCAGACCTGAACTTCCTGCCTGTTGCGCTGCAACCGTACGGGATTGGCTTCCTGGAAAAAGGGATTCAGATCGCCACCATTGACCATTCTATGTGGTTCCACCGTCCGTTTAATATCAATGAATGGCTGCTATATAACGTCGAGAGTACTTCGGCATCCGGTGCCCGGGGCTTTGTACGCGGAGAGTTTTATACCCAGGATGGCGTGCTGGTCGCTTCTACCGTACAGGAAGGGGTAATGCGTAATCGCAATTGAGAATTACCGGATGGTGGCGCAAAAGCGTTGCCATCCGGCAAATTGAGAATCAGGCGTTGTAAGCGTTCTCGCCGTGACTGTTTACATCCAGACCTTCGCGCTCCTGCTCTTCCGGTACGCGCAAACCAACCGTCATATCCGCCAGCTTATAGCCAATGAAAGCCACCACGCCGGACCAGACGATGGTGATCGCCACGCTTTCCAGTTGCACCAGCAGCTGATGCCCCATGGTCACGCCCTCGACAAAGCCCACGCCTCCCAAAGAGCTGGCAGCGAAAACTCCGGTCAGGATACAGCCGACAATGCCGCACACGCCGTGAACGCCAAACACGTCACACGGATCGTCCACACGCAGAAAACGCTTCAGCATGGTCACGCCCCACAGGCCTGCCAGACCCGCAACGACACCGATAATCAGCGCGCCGCCGACACCGATATAGCCACATGCAGGTGTTACGCCCACCAGACCCGCAATGGCACCAGAGCAGGCGCCCAGCAGAGACGGTTTACCACGCAGCGCCCATTCACCGAAGATCCATCCGAGGATGGCTGCAGCGGTGGCGACCACGGTATTGACGAAGGCCAGTGCGGCGATTTCATTTGCCGTACCCGCTGAACCAGCGTTAAAGCCAAACCAACCAATGTAGAGAATAGCGGTACCGGTGAAGACCATCGGCAGGTTATGCGGTTTAAAAGCTTCTTTGCCAAAACCGACACGTTTGCCAATCAGATACGCGCCTACCAGACCGGCAATCGCCGCGTTGATGTGCACAACCGTTCCGCCGGCAAAATCCAGCGCGCCGTGGGAAGCCAGCAAGCCGCCGCCCCAGACCATATGAGCAATGGGGATGTACGACAGCGTTAACCATACCACCACAAAAATCAGCACCGCGGAGAAGCGAATACGTTCAGCCAGCGCACCGACGATTAGCCCAACGGTGATGCAGGCGAACGAGCCCTGAAAAGCAACGTGAATGTACTGGTAGAAGCTCCCCGTTACCGCCGTTAGCGCAATATTCTTCAGCAATACCCAGTTGAAGTTGCCGAAGAAATTATTTCCTTCGCCAAAGGCCAGTGAGTAGCCATAAACCACCCATAAAATACAAACCAGAGCAAATGTCACCGTAACCTGAGTCAGCATCGACAGCACGTTCTTACCGCGAATCAAACCGCCGTAGAACAGCGCAATGCCAGGGATGGTCATAAACAGCACCAACGCGGTACAGATCATCATAAAAGCGTTATCCGCTTTATCCGCAACCGCCGGTGCCGCCATCGCCAGTCCCGGCAGCAGCGCCAGTGAAGCAATACCTGTTTTCATCGTTGCTATCTTCATTTTTTGGTTTCCTATCACTGTGTGCCAGACGTTACAGTGCGGCTTCGTCGGCTTCGCCGGTACGAATACGAATCACACGTTGCAGCTCGGCGACGAAGATTTTGCCGTCGCCAATTTTTCCGGTGTATGCCGCCTTACTGATGACATCAATCACGCCATCCAGTTGGTCGTCGGCAATCGCCACATCAATCTTCACCTTCGGCAGAAAATTGACGCTATATTCAGCCCCACGGTACAGCTCAGCATGACCTTTCTGTCGGCCAAACCCCTTCACTTCGGTGACGGTCAGCCCCTGAATACCAATAGACGACAATGCTTCACGGACGTCTTCCAGTTTGAACGGTTTGATTACCACGGTAACCAGCTTCATAGATCCCCTCCAGTCAGAATTCAGTAGTGGCTGCAGATACACGAGAGGAATATTGCAAGGGATGTGCCAGGAATGAAAAAGGCGGGATGATTCAGGTTCTCAGGGTACTTCCGGGAGAGGAAAAGAAAAAACGCACTATAACGGTGCATAGTGCGTTACATTTTTGCACCAGATTGTTGATTGCCGGATGGCAGCGTAAACGCCTTATCCGGCCTACGAGACCGTGCTGGCCCCAGACCGGATAAGCGCCGCGCCATCAGGCGATAACAGAATCGTCTTGCGTACTGGCGGCTAACTCTTCACCCGCCAACTGTAGCTGATACATCTGCCAGTAACGGCCTTGCGCCGCCAGTAATTGCTGGTGCGTACCACGCTCAACCGCCTGACCGCGATGCAGCACCAGAATGGTGTCCGCATCGACAATCGTCGATAACCGATGTGCAATCACCACCAGCGTGGTGTGTTCACGTACCGCTGCCAGAGCTTGCTGAATGGCCTGTTCAGTACCGGAGTCAATACTGGCCGTGGCTTCGTCGAGGATCAACACCTGTGGCGTTTCAACTAACACCCGCGCCAACGCCAGCAGCTGTTTTTGACCAACGGAGAGATTATTGCCCTGCTCGCCCAGCCGGGTATGAATCCCCTCGCTCAGACCTCGCGCCAGTTCAGCCAGTTGCACGGTCTCCAGCGCCTGCCATACCCGCTCTTCTGAGATATCGCGGCCCAGCGTAACGTTCGCCAGGAAGGTATCTGCCATCACCACCGGATCCTGCTGCACCATGGCGATGCCCTGACGTAACGCACCGTGGCTCAGTGAAGACAGCGGCCGTCCATCAAGGCGGATTTCCCCCTGCGTCAGCGGGTAGTAACCCATCAGCAGGCTGGCGAGCGTGCTTTTACCACTGCCGGTGTGTCCGACCAAAGCCACAAAGCTGCGCGAAGGCACGGACAGACTGATATTTTGCAGCACCAGATTGTCGTCGCGATAGGCAAATGAAACGTTATTCACCTCAATGTCCCCGCTCTTTAGCGGTCGCTCATCTTCACCATAGCGCTGACGTGGCCCATCCATCAGTTCGAACACTCGCTCACCGGCGACAACCGCCTGCTGCAGCATTGATTGCTGAGTGGTCAACTCGATCAGCGGTTCGTTCAAACGGCCGAGGTAGCTGATAAACGCGTACAGCACGCCAACCTCGATCGAGCTGCCAGAGGTAAAACTGAACAGCATCAGCAATCCGCAGAGGATCAGTGCCGAGAAAAGGCTAAGCAGCGGGCGCAACAAAAAACCATCCAGTCGCAGGGTCTGCATACGCGCCATATAGTGCGAGCGGCTTGCTTCGCCCATTCTCTCGCCAAATCGCGCCTGCTGGCGGAACTGCTGGATAACACTCATGCCGTTGATGACTTCGTTAAAGCCATCGTTAATATCCGCCAGATAAGCGCGAACCCGGCGCACAATCGGGGTGCTGTAGCGTTGATAAATCACCATCACCACCAGCACGGCCGGGAAAATGGCCATCGCCACTACCGCCATACGCCACTCAAGGCTGAACATCGCTACCAGCATGGCGCCAATTAATGCCGCGCTGCGCAGGACCGTTGCTACCACCGTCACGTACAGGTCGCGAATAACTTCGGTGTCATTGGTCACGCGGGAGATTAGCTGCCCGACAGGTTGAGTATCAAAGGCGCTGAGCGGCTGACGCAGCGCAGCGTCCATTACGTCGGTGCGCAACTGTTGTACTACGCCAACTGCCGCCTGGTTAAACAGCAATGACTGCGCGTAATGCAGGCCAGCCGCCAGCAGTTGCAGACCGATATATGCCGCAACCAGCCCGGCGACCATCGCCAGCGGCAGATTATTCTTCGCCACCATGTTATCGATAAAATAGCTAATCAGCAGCGGACCGCTGACTTCCGCCGCAGCCGCCACCCACAGCATGACTACCGCAATAGCCAGCTGTTTTCGCCATGGAGAGCCATACGCCAGCAATCTTTTCAGGGTCGGCCATAATTGCCCAAAACTACGCATTAGCCGCCTCCTCGTTTATCTCTGGTGCATCAGTCAGCGCCGCTTCCAGTTGCTGATAGCGGTACATATCGCGATACCAGCCAGGCTGCTGCACTAACGCATCATGCTCGCCGCGCTGGGCAATATGCCCATGCTGCATCACGATAATCTCGCTGGCTTCCGTCAGGGCCGATAAACGGTGGGCGCTAATAATGACGGTTCTGCCTTCGCCCCACTGGCGCAGGTTATGCAGGATCTGATGCTCGGTACGACCATCTACCGCCGACAGCGCATCATCCAGAATCAAGATTTCAGCGTTCAGGAGTAGCGCTCGAGCGATAGAAATACGCTGTTTTTGCCCTCCAGACAGCATCACCCCTCGTTCGCCCACTTCGGTGTCGTAGCCCTGCGGAAGACGTAAAATATCCTCATGAACGCTGGCAAGGCGTGCCACATACTCGATCTCTTCCTGCGTGGCCTGAGGGCGTCCTAACGCGATGTTATTGCCAACGGTATCCGAAAACAGGAATGGCGTCTGGCTGACAACTGCCAGCCGGCTGCGCCAGCTATCCAGTTGTAATCGCGTTAAGGGGATATCATGAAAGCGCACATCGCCGTGGGTGATATCAAAATGACGCTGAATCAGCGACAGCACCGTACTTTTCCCCGCGCCGGTAGGCCCACAAATGCCCAACATCTGCCCAGGTTTAAGCTGGAAGTTCACATTTTCCAGCGCCGGGTGTGCCGTTTGCGGGTAGCAAAATTCGCGAATCGCCACCGCCAGCTCCCCACGCCCTTCCGGTACCGGTTCAGTGCCGTCATCCACCACCGGCGCTTCAGACAGCATGGCGCGAATACGGCTGTACGCCGCGCTGCCACGTTCGACGATGTTAAACATCCATGCCAGCGCCAGCATCGGCCAAATCATCAAACCGAGATACATCATAAAGCTGGTGAGCTGGCCGAGCGTCAGCGAGCCGTGCACCACCATCCAGCTTCCCCCAGCAATCGCCAGTAGGTTAGCCATGCCAATGGCGATATAAATCGTGGGATCAAAACGGGCGTCAATGCGCGCCACGCGCAGGTTTTTCTTACCGGTATCTTCGGCATCGGCGGCAAATAATGCCGATTGCCGATCCTCCAGACCGAAGGCCTTGATCATGCGAATACTGGTCAGGCTTTCCTGAGTACGGTCGTTGAGACTGGAAAACGCCGCCTGCGCCAGCTTAAAGCGGTTATGCAGTCGATCGCCGTAACGTTTGATCATCAACGCCATCACCGGCATCGGCAGCAGCGCAATTAACGTCAGCTGCCAGCTTATCTGCGTTGACATCACGATCAGCACCGCACATCCCATTACCAGCGAATCTACCAGCGTCAGCACGCCTTCTCCGGCGGCAAATACGACCCGATCAACATCGTTGGTCGCACGCGCCATCAGATCGCCCGTGCGGTGACGCAGATAAAATTCTGGATGCTGGCGACTCAACTGACGGTAATAATCTTCCCGCAGCTCAACCGCCAGTTGGTAGGATGCGCCAAACAGCAGCACGCGCCAGACATAGCGCAGCAAATAAACCACCACTGCAATCAGGGCAATTGTTCCCACCCACATCAGCAGCCACTCGGTGGTGAAGCGTTGAGTCGTCACGCCATCCACAATGATCCCGACCACTTTCGGCGGAATAAGCTGAAGGATAGCGATGATGATAAGCAGGGCCACCGCCCCGAGGTAGCGACGCCACTCCCGGCGGAAGTACCAGCTTAATTGAGCAAATAATCGCACGCGTTATGTCCTGACAATATTTCCGGCAATAAGCGCCGGGAGAGTTATTCAATAGGGAGCGCAGTTGTGTATTTAATCTGTTCCATCGCAAAGCTGGAGGTGACGTCAGACAGGCCCGGTACGCTGTTCACCAGGCGCTTATAAAATTCATCGTAGCTTTTCATATCGGCGACCTGCACTCGCATCAGGTAATCATATTCCCCTGCCATACGCCAGAACCCCAGAACCTCCGGCATACCGGTGACTTCGGTGACAAAGCGGCAATACCATTCACTGCTGTGATGCTGAGTCTTAATCAGCACAAACGCGGTCAGCCCCAGCCCCAGTTTTTCTGGATCCAACAGGGCGACTCTACCCAGCAGGATACCGTCATCTTCAAGCCGTTTGAGGCGTTTCCAGCAAGGGGTGGTAGTCAGATTAACGGCATCTGCTAACGCCTGCAAAGAAAGGGTGCAGTCCTGTTGCAGTAAGCTAAGCAGCTTACGGTCAATTTTGTCTAACATATCCACTCCACAGAGAAGAATTTTCTCCTTACATTCTATTTTAAAGGCTAAATGGCAACAATTTTTTCCGTGCTTTTCGCTATTCTTGGCACAAAATGACAAATGGATATCTATTAATGATGAATAGCTCCTGGGTTAAAAACGCCATCAATGAAATCAACGCGGATTATCAGCGTTCTGCGGATACGCATCTCATTCGTCTGTCGCTACCGGCGTTCCCGGGCATTCAGATCTATTTAAAAGATGAGAGCACGCATCCCACCGGGAGCCTGAAGCATCGTCTGGCGCGTTCACTGTTTCTGTACGGATTGTGCAATGGCTGGATTAAAGAAGGCACCACCATCATTGAATCATCGTCCGGTTCAACGGCGGTCTCCGAGGCTTATTTCGCCCGACTGTTAGGGCTGCCGTTTATTGCCGTCATGCCTTCCTGTACGGCGAAGCGTAAAATTGAACAGATTGAGTTTTACGGTGGTCGCTGTCATTTCGTGGAAAGCGCCTGTGAAATCTATGCGGCCTCTGAACAGCTGGCGCGTGAGCTGAACGGTCATTACATGGACCAGTTCACTTATGCTGAGCGCGCTACCGACTGGCGTGGCAATAACAATATTGCTGACAGCATCTTCCGTCAGATGCAGTGCGAGCCCAACCCCGTCCCCCGCCATATTGTGATGAGCGCCGGAACCGGCGGCACCTCTGCAACCATTGGCCGCTATATTCGCTGTCAGGGCTACGATACTCGCCTGATGGTGGTGGATCCGGAAAACTCAGTCTTTCTGCCCTTCTGGCAGGATCGCGATGCAACGTTACGCAGCCCGATAGGAAGCAAAATCGAAGGCATCGGCCGCCCACGTGTCGAACCCTCCTTCATTCCTGACGTAGTCGATGAAATGCTGCGCGTGCCGGATGCCGCAAGCGTGGCCACCGCACACTGGCTGGAAACGCAGTTGGGCCGCAAAGTCGGCGCTTCAACCGGCACCAACATGTGGGGAACGCTGCAACTTGCCGCCCGTATGCGCGATGCCGGAGAAAGCGGTTCACTGGTCACGCTGCTGTGCGACAGCGGCGAACGCTATCTTGAAACCTACTACAACCCGCAGTGGATCGACACGCACATCGGTGATTTAACGCCGTGGAAAGCGGAACTCACCCGGCTTCTGAACACCCATTAATGGGATAAAAAAAAGCCAGACGCGAAGTCTGGCTTGCTGGAAGGGATCTCTCATTCGGGGGAATAAGGTAGATGCGGATTCTCCAGCCAATGCGTCAAAAAGTGTGACACCGCCTGATTGCGGCAATGCCCAATCACCGACAAATGCGGCAGTTCAGCAATCAGTTGTGGCATCGCGTTGCCCATAATCAGGCCGCGCCCAACGCTGCCTAACATTTCGCGATCGTTCATGGCATCGCCAAACGCCATACATTCGGCCATTGAATAACCTAAGTGGTCGCTTAGTACCGCCAGCGCCGATCCTTTATTACAGCCCACCGGCAGCACCTCAAGGCAATCAACCGCGGAAAAACAGAGATTTGCCTGCTCACCCAGGGCCTCATTCAGTTGAATGCGTAATTGGATCAGGGAGTCATGATCCCCACAGAAACAGACTTTCGTTACCTGATGAGCCGGGATACGTTTCACATCGACGATCTGGTAGCGAAATCCGCTATACACATGCGCCTGTAGCAGCGATGGGATCTCTTGTCCGGTGAACCAACCGTTGTCATTAAAGACATGCATGCTGGCTGTAGTATCCCACTTCTGATGTAACACGATATCCGCCACAGTCGGATCCAGATCCTGACGGTGCAATACATCGCCCTCAACAGAGTGAATGCGCGTGCCGTTACCCGTGATCAAAAAGGCGTCCAGTGAGATAGAACCCAAAATATGGCGCATCTCCAGCACATGGCGGCCGGTGGCAAATGTCAGGGTGATCTCGCGTTCACGCAGGCGCGCCAGCGTTGAAAGCGTTTCGTCACCTAAATGGTGATTCGGCATCAAAAGGGTGCCATCCATATCAAATGCAGCCAGACGAGCCATTTCTTTCTCCACACTGTGACGCGGTTAACTTGTGATTCAGTATCACCTGAGATATACGGAAGTAATAGTGAATAGATAAAATGAATTGTTCCGGGTTTATTACACAAAATCATTCAAGTTGCATCCAGGCGGCAAGTGAGTGAACGTCCAGGAGCATGCAGTGACTGGGATGAATTAACGCCGCCAACAAAGAGGCAGCTTGAAGGATGACGTGTATATGAGATTGTTGAATCGCCTGAATCAGTACCAACGCCTGTGGCAGCCGTCGGCGGGAGAACCGCAGTCGGTGACCGTCGGGGAGCTGGCAGAACGCTGTTTTTGCAGCGAGCGCCACGTGCGTACCCTGCTGAAGCAAGCGCAGGATGCTGGCTGGCTGGAGTGGGACGCCCAGTCGGGGCGTGGGAAACGCGGGCAACTGCGCTTTTTGGTGACGCCAGATTCGCTACGCAGCATTATGATGGAACAAGCGCTGCAAAAGGGGGAGCAACTTAGCGTACTGGAGCTGGCTCAGCTGGCGCCGGGAGAATTAAGAACGCTGCTCCAGCCGTTTATGGGCGGTCAGTGGCAAAACGACACGCCAACCCTGCGCATCCCCTATTACCGCCAGCTCGACCCTTTGCACCCTGGATTTCTCCCTGGTCGCGCAGAACAACACCTCGCCGGACAAATATTCTCGGGCCTGACCCGGTTCGACAGTATTACGCAACGCCCCTGTGGAGATTTAGCCCACCACTGGAATATCTCCGCCGACGGCCAGCGCTGGGATTTCTATATTCGCTCCACCCTGTACTGGCATAACGGCGATGCGGTCAGCAGCACACAGCTACATCAACAGTTGCTGAAGCTGTTAGAGCTACCCGCGTTAAATAAGCTGTTTATCAGCGTAAAGCGCATTGAGGTGACGCATCCCCAGTGCCTAACCTTTATTTTGCATCGCCCCGACTTCTGGCTGGCGCATCGTCTGGCAAGCTACAGCAGTCACCTGGCACATCCCGAACTCCCGTTTGTTGGTACCGGTCCGTTTCGGTTGACGCTATTTACCCCAGACCTGGTGCGCATCGAGAGTCACGATCACTACCACCTGAGTCACCCGCTACTAAAAGCCATTGAATACTGGATAACCCCGCAGCTTTTCTCCCAGGATTTGGGCACCAGCTGTCGCCATCCGGTTCAAATTGCAATTGGTAAACCCGAAGAGCTTCCCATGCTAAGCCAGGTAAGCAGCGGGATCAGCCTCGGTTTCTGCTATCTCACTCTCAGAAAAAGCGCGCGGCTGAATACGCAGCAGGCCCGTCGCCTGGTCAATATTATCCACCGCTCTTCCCTGCTACAAACGCTTGATGTGGATGAAAACCTGATCACGCCAAGCAATGCGCTGCTGCCGGGATGGACGATCCCCCAATGGGATGAACTGGACGACGTGCCGCTACCGGAAAAACTTACGCTGGCCTATCACCTGCCGGTAGAATTGCACGCCATGGCTGAACAGCTTCGCCAGGCGCTGGCGCTACTCGGCTGTGAATTAACGCTTATTTTTCATAATGCTAAAAACTGGGATGGCGACCATCCTTTAGCCCAGGCCGACCTGATGATGGGAGACAGGCTGATTGGCGAAGCGCCTGAATATACCCTCGAACAGTGGCTGCGCTGCGATCAGCTCTGGTCACATGTATTGAGCTCGCCGGCATATACTCATCTGCAAACCACCCTGGATGCCCTGCAAATCCAGGCCGATGAGGACGATCGTCATGCGGCTTTACAACACGTTTTCGCCTCGCTAATGCATGATGCGACCCTGACACCGCTGTTCAATTATCACTATCGTATTAGCGCTCCGCCGGGCGTGAACGGCGTACGCCTGAATCCTCGCGGCTGGTTTGAATTTACCGAAGCCTGGCTACCGCCCCCGTCGGCGTGAAGAAGCTGGTCGGCGACACGCCCAGGCGCTACCATAAGGGTTTCGTTATTTGTCAGGAAAAACCATGAAACGTGCCGTTGTTGTATTCAGTGGGGGTCAGGACTCCACAACCTGTCTGGCGCAAGCGCTGCATCAGTATGATGAAGTACACTGCGTGACCTTTGATTATGGTCAGCGCCATCGCGCTGAGATTGATGTCGCACGTGACCTGGCCTTAAAACTTGGCGCGCGTGCGCACAAGGTACTTGATGTAACGCTGCTCAGCGAACTGGCCGTCAGCAGCCTGACCCGCGATAACATTCCGGTACCCGATTACGAACCGGATGCGAACGGCATTCCCAATACCTTTGTGCCAGGGCGCAATATTCTGTTTTTAACGCTGGCGGCGATTTACGCGTATCAGGTGCAGGCGGAGGCGGTCATTACCGGCGTTTGTGAAACGGATTTCTCTGGATATCCGGACTGCCGAGATGAGTTCGTCAAAGCCCTGAACCATGCCGTAAGCCTGGGAATGGCGAAAGCTATTCGCTTTGAAACCCCGCTGATGTGGATCGATAAAGCCGAAACCTGGGCACTGGCCGATTACTGGGGCAAGCTGGACCTGGTACGCGAAGAAACGCTGACCTGCTATAACGGCATCAAAGGTGACGGTTGCGGTCACTGCGCGGCCTGTAATCTGCGCGCCAACGGCCTGAACCATTATCTGGCAGATAAACCGGCAGTGATGGCGGCAATGAAGCAGAAAACAGGACTAAAGTGATCGTTTTGCCGGATGGCGGTGCACGCACCTTATCCGGCTTTCGACATTCACCGTGGTCAATATCGCCCGTAAGCCTGATAAGCGAAGCGCCGTCAGGCTTTCTTCCATCACTTCACCATCTGCTCCAGTTTTTCGCGCAACTCCCCTTCCAGCGGTAGCGCCTTTTGCGTTTTCAAATCAATACAGACGAAGGTGATCAACGCGTCTGCCACCACCTGTCCTTCCGGCTCCAGGGTGATAGTCTGGTTCAACACACCGCTTTTGCCATTTAGCTGTTGCACCTGACTGGTAATGGTCAGCAGGTCGCTCAGCACCGCAGGGCGGCGGTAGTTAATGTTAATATTCACGACCACAAAAGCGATGTTGTGTGCGGTCATCCACTGAAAGCTGTCGCTGTTTTCCAGACCATCCCAGCGGGCTTCTTCCAGAAACTCAAGATAGCGAGCATTGTTAACGTGCTGATAGACATCAAGATGAAAACCACGAACTTTGATTTGTGTTTGCATAGCGCAGGAGCCTTACGTTGTTTTTATAGGAACACTTCAGGGTAAGAGGTCATAACTGGTATGACCTCTACAGTCTGGCAAACTTTCAGCACTCTGCAAGTTATTAAAGTGTTAAAACTGCCAGATTGCGCTCTACCAGCGAACTCCCCATGCCCGGCACCTGCTTTAAGTCCTCCACCGTTTTAAACGGCCCGTACTCCTCACGATAGCTCACAATCGCCTGTGCTTTCTTCAGACCTACGCCATTCATGACTCGCGCTAAATCCTCCGCAGAAGCGCTGTTGATGCTTACCCTGGTGCCTTCATCATCGCTCGCTTTAGCCGGTTGCGTGGCTTTGCTTTGTGCTACTCCCGTAGCATCCGCTTTGGCTTGAGTCGCCTGGCTTTTGGCGACTGGCTCTGCAGCCAGTGCGCTTTGAGCCATACCGGCGCAGGTCAATGAAAGGGTAATAAGCAGGGCTTTGATTCCATGTTTCATACTGTTTTCTCCTTGTTTGTTAACAGTGGAATCACGATAGCGAGGTGCAGAACGGCAGACAAACGGCAAATATCAGAAATGGAAAAGGCCGCGAAAGCGGCCTTTGGTTGATACAACTTTTTGCAATTTTTTGCGAGTAGCCTCGGTTATTGCTGCTGTTCCAGCGCGTCACCGACTTTAATTTTTGCGGCTTTACGCAGGTTGCTCATCAGCGCTTCAAAGACAATCTGCGCATTGTTCTGGGTAATCCCCTGAACCATCGCTTTCTTCTGCTCTTCAGGCATAGAACCGGCTTTCACCTCGTCCAGCGCCAGCAGTACAACGTTACCCTGCATGTCGTTCGCCACGCCGTAGCTCGGTTTGTCTTTCGCCGGCAGGCTCAGGCCAAAGGCCGCCTGACTCAGCGGATCCTGACCCGTACGGCTCAGCGTTTTCGCTTCGCCAAAGCTCAGACCCGCCGCTTTCATGGCTTCATCGCCCTTACCAGCTTTCAGATCCGCCAGCAGTTTATCGGCATCAAGCTTCGCCTGCTGCTCTGCTTTATTGTGCTTAACAAGCGCAGTTACCTGATCTTTCACTTCAGCCAGTGGTTTAACGGCTTCAGCTTTGTGCTCTGCAATTCGCAATACAAACGCGCGATCGCCATCCACGGTGATGATGTCGGAGTTACTGCCAGGCGTACCGTTCTCACCAACCAAACCACCATTGAAAATGATGTCAGCGACCGGTTTGAAGTTCAGCTCTTCCGGCAGACTGTCACGGCTAAACCAGCCCGTTTCAACCGCTTTCATACCCGCCGCCTGCTCCGCACCCGCCAGGGATTCGTTATCGTTGCTGGCGGCATCGCTCACTTTCTGCTGCAGCGCATAGTAGGCATCCAGCGCTTTTTCCTGCTTCACTTTCGCCGCAATGTCGTCGCGGGCTTCGCTCAGCGGTTTAACCTGCGCAGGCTGCACGTCGTCAAGACGCGCAACGAGGAAACCAACGGAAGACTTAATCACACCTGACAGCTGGCCTTTCTCTTTCAGACCGGCATTCTTCAGCTCATCCGGGGTGGTGGAATCTTCCAGCCATCCCATGTCGCCGCCTTTACGGGCAGAGATGATGTCAGCAGATTTTTCTTTTGCCAGCGCAGCGAAATCACCGCCTTTGTTCAGCTCGTCCAGTACCGCTTTGGCTTCATCTTCCGTTTTGGTCTGAATGATGCTGTAGCGGTTACGCTGCGGCTGAGTGAACTGATCCTGATGCTGGTCATAATAAGCCTGAATATCCGCATCGCTGGCCGTCTCCTGCATAGCAGCAGCATCCAGCTTGATGTAGCTCACGCGGAACTGTTCCGGCGTCATAAAGTTGTTTTTATTCTGCTCGTAGTAGCTGGCAACTTCCTGCTCGGTAACAGACTGCTTCGCGGCCAGTGCGTTAACGTCAATTGTCGCCTCGCGAACGATACGCTGCTGTGCGACCAGCGCCGCCAGCTCGTCCGTTTCGCCTTTCAGCATGAAGTCCGTACCGGCAACGCCGTTAATCAGTTGCTGGGTAGTAAGCTGATTACGTAATGCCTGAGCGTACTGGTCTGCGGTCATTCCCATCTGATTAACAATCGCGTTGTAGCGATTGTTATCAAATTTACCGTCCACCTGGAACGCAGGCGTGGCGAAAATAGCCTGTTTAACCTGATCGTCGCTGATGTTGAGATTAAGCTCGCGGGAGTACTGATCCAGCAGCGCTTCGTCAATAAGACGATTCAGCACCTGCTGACGCAGCGTTTTCATGTAGCCTTCGTTCGCAGCCAGCTCGGAGTATTGATCGCCCAGCTGTTGCTGCATGCGGTTACGTTCGCTGTTGAACGCATTCTCGAACTGCCCGCGGCTAATCTCCTGGCCATTCACTTTGGCGGCGAAGTTATTGCCCCCGCCAATCAGGTAACCACTCACGCCGGTCAAAATGAACGACACGATAATGATACCGAAAATAATCTTGAGCACGAGACTGTTAGCAGCCGTGCGTAAGCTGTCCATCATGGTGTAACCACACTCCGCTGTAGATGACTATACGCGTTATCTCTCAAGCCGCCTGCGCGTTGTCACAACAGCGGCGGCAAGGATTTTGAGTATATATGCTTCACGCAGCATAGCGTTTCCTGAACGCTGCGTACAAAGGCCTATTGTGACAAGAAACAGGGGCAATTGTCAGCCCACAACGCGTAGAAAGTACCGGAATTACAAATAAAAAAGGCACATCAGTCGATGCGCCCTTGTACTTCGTCACATCCCCAAAGGGGAAATCACTTAGTTTACCGCGTCTTTCAGTGCTTTACCTGCACGGAAGCCCGGTACTTTAGCCGCGGCGATGGTGATCTCTTTACCTGTTTGCGGGTTGCGACCAGTACGGGCAGCACGCTCTTTAACGGCAAAAGTACCAAAACCTACCAGCGCTACGTCATCACCTTCTTTCAGAGATTCGGTAACAGAAGCAATAATTGCATCTAACGCACGTCCAGCCGCAGCTTTAGAGATATCAGCCCCTGCAGCAATTTTGTCGATCAGTTGAGATTTATTCACTCTTCTCTTCCTCTTTATAATTTATATCGCACCTGAATCCTTCAAAGTGCGAACGCGCAGCAGTTATATCAGGCCTGCCATGCCCTTACAACACCCGTTAATGATGGCAAGCCCAATCCGTCATCTAAATTATCTATACAAAAAAAGGCTGGCAAGTCCGAAATGGCCTGCCAGCCCTGTTTTTATTAGTGCTCTTTGCGCGAGGTCACTATTTTGCGGTCACAACCTGCATTCCGGAGGGCTCATTTTGCAACGCGAGCGTCAGAACCTCCTCAATGCGTTTCACCGGATGGATGTCCAGATCGGCAATTACGTTGTCCGGAATCTCTTCCAGGTCACGTTTGTTTTCGTCTGGAATTAAGACCGTTTTAATACCACCACGGTGTGCCGCCAGCAGTTTTTCTTTCAAACCACCAATAGGCAGAACCTGGCCACGCAGGGTGATCTCGCCGGTCATCGCCACGTCGGCGCGAACCGGGTTACCGGTCAGACAAGAAACCAGCGCGGTACACATGGCAATACCCGCACTTGGACCGTCTTTCGGCGTCGCCCCTTCAGGTACGTGAACGTGGATGTCGCGTTTTTCGTAAAAGTCCGGATTAATACCCAGTTTTTCCGCACGCGCGCGCACCACGGTCAGCGCAGCCTGAATGGATTCCTGCATGACTTCACCCAGAGAACCGGTGTAGGTCAGCTTGCCTTTACCTGGTACGCAAGCGGTTTCGATGGTCAGCAGATCGCCGCCCACTTCCGTCCATGCCAGACCGGTTACCTGACCAACGCGGTTTTCGTTGTCCGCGCGGCCATAGTCAAAGCGCTGTACGCCCAGGTAGTCGTGCAGGTTGTCACCATTGATCTCAATATGTTTCAGCGACTTGTCGAGCAGCAGCTGTTTCACCGCTTTACGGCACAGTTTGGAAATTTCACGCTCCAGACTACGCACGCCAGCTTCACGGGTGTAATAACGAATAATGCCCACAATGGCGCTATCGTCGACCGTCAGCTCGCCTTTTTTCAGCGCGTTACGCTCAATCTGTTTCGGCAACAGGTGACGTTTAGCAATGTTCAGCTTCTCGTCTTCGGTATACCCGGACAGACGGATCACTTCCATACGATCCAGCAACGGTGCGGGAATATTCATGGAGTTAGAGGTCGCAACGAACATCACGTCGCTGAGATCGTAGTCCACTTCCAGGTAGTGATCGCTGAACGCCACGTTCTGCTCTGGATCCAGCACCTCAAGCAGTGCGGAAGCCGGATCGCCACGCATGTCGGAAGACATTTTGTCGATCTCATCAAGCAGGAACAGCGGGTTTTTAACGCCCACTTTAGCCATTTTCTGGATCAGTTTACCCGGCATCGAACCAATATAGGTCCGGCGGTGACCGCGAATTTCAGCTTCATCACGCACACCACCCAGCGCCATACGGATGTATTTACGTCCGGTTGCTTTAGCGATGGACTGTCCCAGAGAAGTTTTACCTACCCCCGGCGGCCCAACCAGGCACAGGATCGGCCCCTTGATTTTATTCACACGGCTTTGAACCGCGAGATACTCAAGAATACGGTCTTTGACGCGTTCCAGACCGTAATGGTCAGTATCGAGGATTTCCTGAGCCTGACGCAGATCTTTTTTGACCTTGCTACGCGCATTCCACGGCACCTGAACCATCCAGTCGATGTAGCCACGGACTACGGTCGCTTCCGCTGACATCGGAGACATCATTTTCAGCTTCTGCAGTTCTGCTTCCGCTTTCTCTTTTGCCTCTTTCGGCATTTTCGCCGCGTCGATTTTACGCTTCAACGCTTCGTTTTCGTCCGGCGCATCGTCCATCTCGCCGAGCTCTTTCTGAATGGCTTTCATCTGCTCGTTCAGATAGTACTCACGCTGGGATTTTTCCATCTGCTTTTTCACGCGGTTGCGAATGCGTTTCTCAACCTGCAGCAGATCGATTTCAGATTCCATCATCGCCATCAGATATTCCAGACGTTCGTTAACGTCGGACATCTCCAGTACGGACTGCTTGTCAGCAAGCTTCAGCGGCATGTGCGCAGCGATGGTGTCCGCCAGACGTGCAGGATCGTCAATGCTGTTCAGCGACGTCAGCACTTCGGGCGGGATTTTCTTGTTCAGCTTGATATAGCCTTCGAACTGACTGATAGCGGTACGCACCAGCACTTCCTGTTCGCGCTCATCTATAGCAGGCGAGTCAAGGTACTCCGCTTTCGCAGAGAAGTGCTCGCCGTTGTCAGACAGCGCTGAAATACGCGCGCGCTGTAACCCCTCGACCAGCACTTTTACGGTGCCGTCAGGCAGTTTCAGCATCTGCAAAATAGAGGCCACGGTCCCGACGGTGAAAAGATCGTTTACACCCGGCTCATCCGTTGACGCTTCTTTCTGGGCAACCAGCATGATTTTTTTATCATGGTCCATAGCCGCTTCCAGACAACGGATAGATTTTTCCCGCCCTACAAATAAGGGTATGACCATGTGCGGATAAACCACCACATCGCGCAACGGCAATACGGGGATTTCAATGCGTTCAGAACGCTCAGGATTCATAGAGCTCTCTCTTAGTTTAGTTTCCGCCAGGTAATCAGGTGGTACGACTGTGCTCCACACCACCTTTAACATGTATGTCAGTATATGGGGATGTTTCCCACACATTCAACGCCATGTTTACGGAAAAATAAAAGGGGAGATAAAATCCCCCCTTATTAATTAAATGTCTGTATGAATTGATGAATTATTCGCCAGATGCCTGCTGCGCTTCCGGCTTACCGTAAATCAGCAATGGCTTGCTCTGGCCGCCAATCACCGACTCATCGATCACCACTTTTTCGACGTCTTCCATAGAAGGCAGATCGTACATGGTGTCAAGCAGTGCGGCTTCGACGATAGAACGCAGACCACGAGCACCGGTTTTACGTGCCATCGCTTTCTTGGCGATCGCATCCAGCGCTTCCTCACGGAATTCCAGATCAACACCTTCAAGATTGAACAGCGCCTGGTACTGCTTGGTCAGGGCGTTTTTCGGCTCTTTCAGGATCTGGATCAGCGCTTCTTCGCTCAGTTCGCTCAGCGTCGCTACAACCGGCAGACGCCCGATGAACTCAGGGATCAGACCAAATTTGATCAGATCTTCCGGCTCCACCTGCGACAGCAGTTCACCTTCACTGGCTTTATCAGACTGCGCTTTTACCGTTGCGCCAAAACCAATGCCGGAGCCCGTTTCAACACGGTTAGCAATGACTTTATCCAGACCGGCAAAGGCACCGCCGCAGATAAACAGGATCTTGGAGGTATCAACCTGCAGGAATTCCTGCTGAGGATGTTTACGCCCCCCCTGCGGTGGAACGGCAGCAACCGTACCTTCGATCAGTTTCAACAGCGCCTGCTGTACGCCTTCGCCGGAAACGTCACGGGTAATGGACGGGTTGTCAGACTTACGAGAAATCTTGTCGATTTCATCGATATAGACGATCCCACGCTGTGCTTTCTGCACGTCGTAATCGCACTTCTGCAGCAGTTTCTGAATAATATTTTCAACATCTTCACCCACATAACCAGCTTCGGTCAGCGTGGTGGCATCGGCCATAGTGAACGGAACGTCCAGCAGGCGTGCCAGCGTTTCAGCCAGCAGCGTTTTACCGGAACCCGTCGGGCCAATCAGCAGGATGTTACTTTTGCCCAACTCGACGCCATTGCTGGTGTCGCCGTTGCGCAGACGTTTGTAATGGTTGTATACCGCGACCGCCAGCACTTTCTTCGCCTGCTCCTGACCGATAACGTAATCGTCCAGGTGGTTGCGAATTTCATGTGGCGTCGGCAGCGCACTGCGTTCACGGTGCGGTGCTACTTCCTTAATCTCTTCGCGAATGATGTCGTTACATAAATCAACACATTCGTCGCAGATATACACGGATGGTCCGGCAATCAGCTTACGCACTTCATGCTGGCTTTTGCCGCAAAAAGAGCAGTACAACAATTTGCCCGAGCCATCTTTGCGTTTATCTGTCATGGGTCAAAACCTCTTCTTTGTTCTTTGTGCCGCACACGACGACGCAAATGCCATTCTCAGGCGCAAGACGCTAGTCAGCGTTGTGCCGCTCCAGGTAATTATAGCGGTACACCTGCGCACTGGGCATTAATTACGATGGGTCAAAATCGAGTCGACCAGACCGTACTCTACCGCTTCAGAAGCGGAGAGGAAGCGATCGCGCTCGGTATCACGTTCAATCTGCTCAAGAGATTGACCCGTATGATGCGCCATAAGTTCGTTCATGCGCCCTTTTACCTTCAGGATTTCACGGGCATGAATTTCAATATCCGTTGCCTGGCCCTGGTAACCGCCCAGAGGCTGGTGGATCATGACGCGAGAGTTAGGCAGGCAAAAACGTTTACCTTTCGCCCCGGCAGTCAGCAGGAACGCGCCCATTGAGGCCGCCTGGCCCATACAAATGGTGCTGACGTCCGGCTTAATAAACTGCATGGTGTCATAGATAGACATCCCGGCAGTGATCACTCCACCAGGGGAGTTGATGTACAGGTAGATATCTTTTTCTGGGTTTTCTGCTTCCAGGAACAGCATCTGCGCCACGATCAGGTTAGCCATATGGTCTTCGACCTGGCCGGTCAGAAAAATGACGCGTTCCTTAAGTAGACGAGAATAGATATCAAAAGAGCGCTCACCACGTGAGGTCTGTTCAATGACCATCGGCACCAGCGCCATATGGGGTGCAAAGTTATCTCGTTCGCCGCTGTATGACATTTCCGTCTCCTGGATAAAATTTGAAAAAACCTGCTGTGCTGATTGTAACCTTATGGACGGATTATCAGCTAGTCCCTCTGTAATGGGTACGACATCGCCATAATTCAAGCATAACAATCTTTTGTTGTAACGCTAACACTGAAACGCTGTTTTCGCACTCTTCCCATGCAAAATCCGTGACAAAAAAAAACCCGCCACCAAAAGGTGACGGGCTTGCGTACGAAATTCGTGCTAAATAAGCGACGAATTACGCCTGCTGGTTCATCAGCTCGTTGAAGGAAGTGGCTTTTTCAGTCACTTTCGCTTTCGCCAGAACGGCTTCAACAGCCTGCTCTTCCAGAGCGACGTTACGCATGTTGTCCATCAGCTCTTTATTTTTGCTGTAGAACTCAACAACTTCTTTCGGATCTTCGTAAGCAGAAGCCATCTCTTCGATCAGGCCTTTAACGCGATCTTCGTCAGCTTTCAGCTCGTTGGTACGAATCACTTCGCCCAGCAGCAGACCTACAACTACGCGACGCTTAGCCTGTTCTTCGAACAGTTCACGCGGCAGTTCCAGAGCTTGTTTTTCGTTGCCGCCAAAACGCTGTGCAGCCTGACGACGCAGAACGTCGATTTCGCTGTCGATCAGAGCAGCCGGAACGTCGATGTCGTTAGCTTTTACCAGACCTTCGATCGCCTGAGATTTAACGCGGTTACGCACAGCGCCTTTCAGCTCGCGTTCCATGTTTTTACGTACTTCAGCGCGCAGACCCGCTACGGAACCATCTTCAACGCCGAAACGTTTGATGAATTCTTCAGTCAGTTCCGGCAGTTCGCGCTCTTCAACTTTCTTCAGGTTGATAACGAACTTAGCGGCTTTACCTTTCAGGTTTTCAGCGTGGTACTCTTCCGGGAAGGTCACATCGATAGTGAACTCTTCGCCAGCTTTGTGGCCTTTAACGCCTTCTTCAAAGCCTGGGATCATACGACCCTGGCCCATCGCCAGTACGAAGTCAGACGCTTTGCCGCCTTCGAACTCTTCGCCGTCTACAGAGCCGGTGAAGTCGATGGTTACACGGTCCTCTGCATCTGCAGCGCCGTCTTTGTCTTTCCAGGTAGCCTGCTGCTTACGCAGGGTGTCCAGCATCACGTCAACGTCAGCGTCGGTGACTTCAACAACCGGTTTTTCAACTTCGATTGCTTCCAGGCCAGTCAGCTCAACTTCCGGGTAAACTTCGAACTCTACCGCGTAAGTAAAATCTTCACCCAGTTTGTATTCGCCCGGAACGTAGTTCGGTGCGCCAGCCGGATTGATTTTTTCTTTGATGATCGCGTCAACGAAGTTGCGGCTCATCAGGTCGCCCAGAACGTCCTGGCGAACAGACGCGCCATAACGCTGAGCAACAACATTCATCGGTACTTTTCCTTTGCGGAAACCGTCAATACGCACTTTCTTCGCTACGTTGACCAGCTCGCTTTTCACAGCGGTCTCGATGCTGTCAGCAGCGATAGTAATCGTTACACGGCGGCCAAGGCCTTGAGTGGTTTCAACTGAAACTTGCATCTTGTTACCTCAAAAAATCACAGTGCTCGGTCAACTCTTCTCCGCAAGCACAGGTTGTTGGCTTCGCGGAACTGGGATGTTCTCATAAGCAATCACATTCCCTGTCGTCAGAATCATCCCGAAGACATTCCGAAAAATAAGACGCGCATTATAGCGGCATCACTTTTATGAGTCGAGAACGGTTATCGCGCGTTGCTGCGGCTTTTTTCACAATTCCCGGCTAATTTTTGTCTGAATACTGTACGACTGCCCCAGAATTCAGACAAAACAAAACGGCCCGCAGGCCGTTTTCACATAATCTGTAGCAACATACTGGAAAAGCGTCGGTTGTTGCAAATCCGTTTTTACGCGATGCTTCCCGCCCCACGACACGGAGGCGATGCAAAAATCGTATCCTGCAACGCTTCCCACTCCTTAATGGTGTAGGTATGCAGGGCAAGTGCATGAACGGTTGTGGAAAGCTCCACCGTTAAGGTGCTGTAAATCATCCGATGACGATTCAGAAAACGTTCACCTGTAAAGCGATCGCTAACCAGCACAACCTTAAAGTGGCTTTCAGAACCTGCCGGGACATTGTGACGATAGCTTTCATCCACAACTTCGAGGAACACGGGTTGGAACGCTGCCCTTAATTTTTCTTCTATTTGCTCACGAATCATCATGAAGTTTTTCCTCCGACAACGCTGAGATGTCACCCATCCCTTTAAATACTAGCCGCTTTTACCGCTTTCATTACACCTTAGCAACAAAAAATTAGCGTTTGTCTGATTTTCTCAGCCAAATGGATGAAGTTCACTAAATCCTCACTTCGATTTATTGCAAAAAGTCCGTTTATGGTCTCCACAAAGACATAAAACTGACAACACAATGAATTTACATGCGTTACCCACTTCCCCTCATCGTTGGCGATGTTATGATGGCGGGAATTTTCTCCAACCATACAATTTAGATTCGCTGAGAGCCCTGGCATGTTTAAAAAAATCCTCGTCCCGTTTGTCGCGCTGTTTATGTTAGCTGGATGCGCAACGCCGCCGACCACTATTGAAGTTTCCCCGAAAATTACCCTGCCACAGCAGGACCCGAGCCTGATGGGTGTGACCGTTAGCATCAATGGTGCCGACCAGCGTCAGGATCAGGCGCTGGCAAAAGTTACCCGTGACAACCAGCTTGTTACCCTGACCGCGTCCCGCGATCTGCGCTTCCTGCTGCAAGAAGTACTGGAAAAACAGATGACCGCACGCGGTTATATGATTGGGCCAAACGGTGCTGTTAACCTGCAAATCATTGTTAGCCAGCTGTATGCAGACGTGTCCCAGGGTAGCGTGCGCTATAACATCGCCACCAAGGCAGACATCGCCATCATTGCGACTGCTGCTAACGGCAACAAGATGACCAAAAACTACCGCGCAAGCTATTCTGTTGAAGGCGCACTGCAGGCCTCTAACAAAAATATCGCTGACGCCGTTAACAGCGTGCTGACCGATACCATCGCTGATATGTCTCAGGACACCAGCGTTCACGATTTCATCAAGCAGAACGCTCGTTAATTTCTGCCCATATGGCCCGGCGTTCGTCGGGCCTATAGAAGCCCATGTCCAGTCATTACTTACGTATTTTTCAGCAACCACGTTCAGCTATCCTGCTCATACTGGGATTCGCCTCCGGTTTACCACTCGCACTGACCTCGGGTACGCTTCAGGCATGGATGACGGTCGAGAATATCGATCTTAAAACCATCGGTTTCTTTTCTCTGGTCGGCCAGGCCTACGTGTTTAAGTTCCTCTGGTCTCCGCTAATGGACCGCTACACGCCGCCGTTTTTAGGTCGACGCCGTGGTTGGTTGCTGGCAACTCAGGTGCTGTTACTGATTTCTATCGCCGCGATGGGCTTTCTGGAGCCTGGCACGCAGCTACGCTGGATGGCCGCGCTTGCGGTGGTGATCGCGTTTTGCTCGGCATCGCAGGATATCGTCTTTGACGCATGGAAAACCGACGTGCTACCCGCCGAAGAACGCGGCACCGGCGCGGCTATCAGCGTGCTGGGCTATCGTTTAGGGATGCTGGTTTCCGGTGGGCTGGCTCTGTGGATGGCCGACCGCTGGCTGGGCTGGCAAGGAATGTACTGGCTGATGGCGGCGCTGCTGATACCTTGCATCATTGCTACCCTGCTAGCGCCCGAACCGACTGATGCCATTCCGGTGCCCAAAACGCTGGAGCAAGCGGTTGTGGCCCCGCTGCGCGACTTCTTTGGTCGTAACAACGCCTGGCTAATTCTGCTGCTTATCGTTCTGTATAAGCTCGGGGATGCCTTTGCCATGAGCCTGACTACAACCTTTTTAATCCGCGGCGTCGGATTTGATGCGGGTGAAGTTGGCGTGGTGAATAAAACGCTCGGACTGCTGGCAACCATCGTTGGCGCGCTGTACGGCGGGATCCTGATGCAACGCCTTTCGCTGTTTCGCGCATTGCTGATTTTCGGCATCCTGCAGGGGGCGTCGAATGCGGGCTACTGGTTATTGTCCATCACTGACAAACACATGTTCAGTATGGCCGCCGCCGTCTTCTTTGAAAACCTGTGTGGTGGCATGGGTACGGCAGCGTTTGTCGCCTTATTAATGACGCTGTGCAATAAGTCCTTCTCAGCGACCCAGTTCGCTCTGCTCTCCGCGCTTTCAGCCGTTGGTCGCGTTTACGTTGGCCCGGTAGCAGGTTGGTTTGTCGAAGCGCATGGGTGGCCAACGTTTTATTTGTTCTCTGTGTTTGCCGCTATCCCCGGCCTCATACTGCTGCTGGTTTGTCGTCAGACTCTGGAACATAGCTGGCAAAATGAGAGCTTCATTCCGCGCACGGAATTTCGTGGCGCGTACAGTCTGGCATTAATGACGTTGGTTGTGGGCTGCTGTCTGCTGGTGGTTTGGCTGCTGCTGTTAACCATGAACGCGCTGGATTACACCCACTTCTCCTTCCTGCCGGAACTGCTGGAAATCTCGGTGGTGGTCGCGGTCTGCGGGGTCGTTTTTGGTGGATTGCTGGATTATCTGGCACTGCGCAAAACCCGCCTGGCGTAAAAATCCACATTAATATCGCCGTTGTAATCACCCTGCGTAATTATAACGGCTAAATAAACAACAATTACTAAAAATATTATTTGTTATTTTGTGCGCCAAAGAATTTGGAAATTATTGACGCCTTTTATATATACTATTTCCCTTACTCGATTCAGCCACTACAGATTTATTTTTTGTTCTTCAATTGTCTTTTTATTGATAATCAATTGTTAAACAATTGTTTTATTTTCGTATTGGTTATACCAATTACCCTCAGCACGTCTCCCGCTTGCCCGCTTTCGTTATAACGTGATGTTGCAACAGGTTCTTAAAGTCAAAACGACATATATTGCAACATATGTGACATGCCCGGCAGAACCCAGTAACACAGATCCAAGGATGTTTACAGTAATGTAACCTTCCCGTAAAATGCCCTCACACTTTAAACGCCACCCGGTCCCGTGGAATTGAGGTCGTTAAATGAGACTCAGGAAATACAATAAAAGTTTGGGATGGTTGTCATTAATTGCAGGCACTGCATTACTCAGTGGCTGTAATTCTGCGCTGCTTGACCCTAAAGGACAGATTGGACTGGAACAACGTTCTCTGATACTGACGGCATTTGGCCTGATGTTGATTGTCGTTATTCCTGCCATCTTGATGGCTGTTGGTTTCGCCTGGAAGTATCGTGCAAGCAATAAAGATGCGAAGTACAGCCCGAACTGGTCACACTCCAATAAAGTGGAAGCTGTGGTCTGGACGGTGCCGATCTTAATCATCATTTTCCTTGCCGTACTGACCTGGAAAACCACTCACGCTCTTGAGCCAAGCAAACCGCTGGCGCATGACGAGAAGCCCATTACCATTGAAGTGGTTTCCATGGACTGGAAATGGTTCTTCATCTATCCGGAACAAGGTATCGCTACCGTGAATGAAATCGCCTTCCCGGCGAATACTCCGGTTGAGTTCAAAGTGACGTCCAACTCCGTGATGAACTCCTTCTTTATCCCGCGTCTGGGTAGCCAGATTTATGCCATGGCCGGTATGCAGACTCGACTGCATCTGATCGCCAACGAAGTCGGTACTTATGATGGTATCTCCGCAAGCTATAGCGGACCAGGCTTCTCCGGTATGAAGTTCAAGGCTATCGCAACAAAGGACCGCGCCGAATTCGACCAATGGGTTGCTAAAGCTAAACAGTCCACGAACACCATGAGCGACATGGCTGCGTTCGAAAAAGTGGCTGTGCCAAGCGAATACAACCAGGTGGAATACTTCTCCAACGTGAAACCAGATTTGTTTAAAGACGTTATTAACAAATTTATGGCTCACGGTAAGAGCATGGACATGACCCAACCCGAAGGTGAGCACAGCGCACACGAAGGAATGGAAGGCATGGACATGAGCCACGCGGAATCCGCTCACTAAGGGGCCGAGGAAGAATACGATGTTCGGAAAATTGACGCTGGATGCAGTGCCGTTCCATGAACCAATTGTCATGGTTACGATCGCTGCCATTATCATCGGTGGTGCGGCCTTACTGGGCCTAATCACTTACTTCGGTAAGTGGACCTACCTGTGGAAAGAGTGGCTAACTTCGGTTGACCACAAACGCCTTGGCATCATGTATGTCATTGTCGCAATCGTCATGTTGATTCGTGGCTTTGCCGACGCCATCATGATGCGTAGTCAGCAAGCGCTGGCTTCTGCAGGTGAAGCGGGCTTCCTGCCACCTCACCACTACGACCAGATCTTCACGGCTCACGGCGTGATTATGATCTTCTTCGTGGCAATGCCATTTGTTATCGGTCTGATGAACCTGGTGGTTCCGTTGCAGATCGGCGCACGTGACGTTGCATTCCCGTTCCTGAACAACCTGAGCTTCTGGTTCACCGTTGTCGGCGTAATCCTGGTTAACCTGTCTCTGGGCGTGGGTGAATTCGCACAGACCGGTTGGCTGGCGTACCCGCCACTCTCGGGAATAGAGTACAGTCCAAGCGTCGGGGTCGATTATTGGATATGGGCAGTCCAGTTGTCCGGTATTGGTACAACCCTAACCGGGATCAACTTCTTTGTGACCATCATTAAGATGCGTGCGCCAGGAATGACCATGTTCAAGATGCCGGTATTTAGCTGGGCATCGCTGTGTGCGAACATCCTGATTATCGCGTCTTTCCCAATCCTGACGGTTACCGTCGCGTTGCTGACCCTGGATCGCTATTTAGGCACCCATTTCTTTACCAACGATATGGGCGGCAACATGATGATGTACATCAACCTGATTTGGGCCTGGGGCCATCCGGAAGTGTACATTCTGGTTCTGCCGGTCTTCGGTGTGTTCTCCGAAATCGCTGCAACCTTCTCACGTAAACGTCTGTTTGGTTACACCTCACTGGTGTGGGCAACCGTGTGTATCACCGTTCTGTCGTTCGTTGTTTGGCTGCACCACTTCTTCACCATGGGTGCAGGCGCTAACGTAAACGCCTTCTTCGGTATTACCACCATGATTATCGCCATCCCGACCGGGGTGAAGATCTTCAACTGGCTGTTCACCATGTACCAGGGTCGTATCGTATTCCACTCAGCGATGCTGTGGACGATTGGCTTTATCGTTACCTTCTCAGTCGGCGGCATGACCGGCGTACTGCTGGCGGTTCCGGGTGCGGACTTCGTGCTGCACAACAGTCTGTTCCTGATTGCGCACTTCCATAACGTTATCATCGGCGGCGTCGTATTTGGATGCTTCGCAGGTATGACCTACTGGTGGCCAAAAGCGTTTGGCTTCACGCTGAACGAAACCTGGGGTAAACGCGCATTCTGGTTCTGGATCATCGGCTTCTTCGTGGCGTTTATGCCGCTGTATGTGCTGGGCTTTATGGGGATGACCCGTCGCCTCAGCCAGCAGATTGACCCGCAGTTCCATCCGATGCTGGTCGTTGCCGCCTGCGGTGCCGCACTGATTGCATTGGGTATCCTGTGCCAGCTGATTCAGATCTTCGTTTCTATTCGCGACCGCGAGCAGAACCGCGACCTGACCGGTGACCCATGGGGTGGTCGTACGCTGGAGTGGGCAACCTCTTCCCCGCCTCCGTTCTACAACTTTGCCGTTGTGCCGCACGTTCACGAGCGTGATGCCTTCTGGGAAATGAAAGAAAAAGGTGAAGCGTACAAGCAGCCTGCGCACTATGAAGAAATTCATATGCCGAAAAACAGCGGTGCCGGTATCGTCATTACCGCTTTCGCAACACTGTTTGGTTTCGCCATGATCTGGCATATCTGGTGGCTGGCGATTGCAAGCTTCGCAGGCATGATCATCAGCTGGATTGTGAAAAGCTTTGATGAAGACGTGGATTACTACGTGCCGGTCCCGGAAGTCGAAAAACTGGAAAACCAGCATTTCGATGAGATTACTAAGGCAGGGCTGAAAAATGGCAACTGATACTTTAACGCACGCGACTGCCCACGCGCACGAACACGGGCACCACGATGCAGGCCAGACCAAGATCTTCGGATTCTGGGTCTACCTGATGAGCGACTGCATTCTGTTCTCTATTCTGTTTGCAACCTATGCCGTTCTGGTGAACGGCACCGCTGGTGGCCCAACAGGTAAGGACATTTTTGAACTGCCGTTCGTTCTGGTTGAAACATTCCTGCTGTTATTCAGCTCTATTACTTACGGCATGGCGGCGATCGCCATGTACAAGAACAACAAGAGCCAGGTTATCTCCTGGCTGGCGTTGACCTTCTTGTTCGGTGCCGGATTCATCGGGATGGAACTCTATGAATTCCATCACCTGATTGTTAACGATATGGGTCCGGATCGCAGCGGCTTCCTGTCTGCGTTCTTCGCGCTGGTCGGCACGCACGGTCTGCACGTCACCTCCGGTCTTATCTGGATGGCGGTGCTGATGGTGCAAGTTGCTCGTCGCGGCCTGACCAGTACTAACCGTACCCGCATCATGTGCCTGAGCCTGTTCTGGCACTTCCTGGATGTGGTGTGGATCTGTGTGTTCACTGTTGTTTATCTGATGGGGGCGATGTAATGAGTCATTCTAACGAGAGCGGCGGCGCATCCCATGGCAGCGTAAAAACCTACATGACAGGTTTTATCCTGTCGATAATCCTGACGGTTATTCCGTTCTGGATGGTCATGACAGGTTCTGCCTCTCCTGCCGTCATTCTGGGAACTATTCTGGCAATGGCAGTGGTACAGATTCTGGTGCACCTGGTGTGCTTCCTGCACATGAATAGCAAATCTGATGAAGGTTGGAACATGACAGCCTTTGTCTTTACTGTGCTAATCATCGCCATCCTGGTTGTGGGCTCCATCTGGATTATGTGGAACCTTAACTACAACATGATGATGCACTAAGAGCGGCGATTATGATGTTTAAGCAATACCTGCAAGTAACAAAACCAGGCATCATCTTTGGCAACCTGATCTCGGTGATTGGGGGATTCCTGCTGGCCTCGAAAGGCAGCATTGATTATCCCCTGTTTATCTACACGTTGGTTGGGGTGTCACTGGTTGTGGCGTCGGGTTGTGTATTTAACAACTACATCGACAGGGATATCGACAGGAAGATGGAGAGGACCAAAAACCGCGTGCTGGTTAAAGGTCTGATTTCCCCTGCGGTCTCGCTGGTATACGCCACCCTGCTGGGTATTGCTGGCTTTATGCTGCTGTGGTTTGGCGCGAACCCTCTGGCCTGCTGGTTGGGGGTAATGGGCTTCGTGGTCTATGTGGGCGTCTATAGCCTGTACATGAAGCGCCATTCCGTTTATGGCACGCTGATTGGCTCACTCTCCGGCGCTGCGCCGCCGGTGATTGGCTACTGCGCCGTAACCGGTGAGTTCGATAGCGGTGCGCTGATTCTGCTGGCTATTTTCAGTCTGTGGCAGATGCCGCACTCTTACGCGATTGCGATTTTCCGCTTTAAGGATTATCAGGCAGCCAACATCCCGGTACTGCCGGTGGTGAAAGGTATTTCGGTCGCGAAGAACCATATCACGCTGTACATCGTGGCGTTTGCTATCGCCACGCTGATGCTAACCCTGGGCGGCTATGCTGGTTATAAATACCTGATTGTTGCTGCGGCGGTGAGTGTCTGGTGGTTGGGCATGGCGCTGCGCGGTTATAAAGTGGAAGATGACAGGGTCTGGGCACGCAAGCTGTTCGGTTTCTCCATCATCGCCATTACCGCGCTTTCCGTGATGATGTCCGTTGACTTTATGGTGCCAAACTCGCAGAACCTGCTGACTTACGTCTGGTAACGATCTGCTGATACGAAAAGGGTGCCTCCGGCACCCTTTTTTATTGGCAGGGATGTTATTCAGTCATAAAGCCATTTCCCCGCCTTTGCTGACTCTATAATCATCTCTACTGTCAAAGGCTTTAATTCAATTTCAGGAGGATCTTTTTTCCAGAAAGGGTATTCTTGTTCAATATAATTCCTTCCATCAAAGTTCGAATATTCAATATCAAAATGCTCAAATAAATCAGCTAAAAAATCATATGCATCTTCCGGAATAAACTGAAAATCATCCTCCAGGGTCCATTCTTTCGTGACCTGCTTAAGACCAGGCCTAAACCAACGTTCCCTGATTGGGTAATTCTTCATGATGTACTCAATAACTTCAGCTTCATAATTTCTCATCAGAAAGATGTCCACTGTATGCGATCTTTGGGTCGTGCGATGAGGTTGTATTTATCGCGGGTATGTTTTGTCACCGCGAACAAAAGCACGATTAACTGAGCATGCCCGACAAAAGGAACCCAACGGCCTATGTAAGTTGCTATTTGGTTTGTTGGAACCATCTTCAATTTGGAAAACTTCCCCATAGGAGCGTGTAGTCTTAAACCAAACGGGAACCGAGCCCCTTTCAGAAGTTTTCTACATAGAATTGATGCAATACTAGTGCCTGGAGTGTTCGTGGCTGCTGATAGTTTTCCTTTGACAGGAATAAATGGTTGACCGATCAAAACCAGCATAACAGCGTCCGTGGTGATACCTAATGAATCTGCCAACTGCTCAATGAATATCAAATCAAACAGTTCACCCGACGTTACGTTAGCGTGACCATGATACCAATAGGTTCCATTCGCCTCTTCAGTTGTGTCCATTCAATCCCCCATTATGCCGTCTGCCGGTCATTCCATGCGTCGGTATAGATAATGTTCCCGTCGCAATGCTTCCAGGTGATTTTTTCGTAGCGTAATTCTATGGTTTCAAGATGGTTATTATTCATGTCCTCTGGACCAGCCATCGAGGGAGAAACGGAGACAATCCGCACCCCTTCCAGAAACATATTGCAGTATTCAACTTCCTGACCGGCATCATTGATTTTGTACCAACGAATCTCTGCAGACTTAAGATTCTGACCAGAAGCGACAGCTTTGTATAAATACGGGCTGGAGTAGTCAAACTCTTTGACGATCATCATCGGTGAGTGTTGGCGTGTGCCTGTTGGCTTGCCTGTACCGTTATCAGTGGGAATAGACAAATTGTGATGAAAGCCTTTAAATTCAATACTGTATTCTCTTCCTTTTACATCACACCCGCCCTTAATCAGCGCACCACCATCGTCATAAATCCACATATTGCCCGGAATCGCCATTTTCCTTTTCCCTCTTTCCATTAGAAATAACCACCAAAAGACTACACCTGTAATTATCGCAAGTAAATTAGTTGCAGTTGTAATTATTTCAATTTTCCCACTACACAATTCCACATATCGTAGAGGTTTACCGCACTCCTTCCCCGCTTTACACTAGGCGCGAAATTAATACAGAGGTGGGAATGAACGATTACAAAATGACGCCCGGTGAGTTGCGCGCCACCTGGGGTTTAGGGACCGTATTCTCGTTGCGCATGCTTGGCATGTTTATGGTTCTGCCGGTTCTGACCACGTACGGTATGGCGCTACAGGGTGCCAGTGAAGCGCTAATTGGCCTTGCCATTGGCATTTATGGTCTGGCGCAAGCCGTGTTCCAGATCCCCTTTGGTCTGCTTTCTGACCGCATCGGTCGTAAGCCGCTTATCGTCGGCGGGCTGGCGGTGTTCGTTCTCGGCAGCGTGATTGCCGCCCTCTCCGATTCAATCTGGGGCATTATTCTCGGTCGCGCTTTGCAAGGCTCTGGCGCGATTGCCGCCGCCGTGATGGCGCTGCTTTCCGACTTAACCCGTGAGCAAAACCGTACCAAAGCGATGGCGTTTATCGGCGTCAGCTTTGGTATCACCTTCGCCATTGCGATGGTGCTAGGACCGATCGTTACCCATGCGCTGGGGCTACACGCGCTGTTCTGGATGATTGCAGCTCTTGCAACCACCGGCATCGTGCTGACTATTTGGGTCGTTCCCAATAGCACCAGCCACGTGCTGAACCGCGAATCTGGCATGGTAAAAGGCAGCTTCAGCAAAGTGCTGGCTGAGCCCAAACTGCTCAAGCTCAACTTTGGCATCATGTGTCTGCACATTTTGTTGATGTCCACTTTCGTCGCCTTACCGGGCCAACTGGCGAAAGCCGGTTTCCCCGCCGCAGAGCACTGGAAAATTTATCTGGTGACGATGCTGCTGTCCTTTGTTTCCGTGGTGCCGTTCATCATTTACGCAGAAGTGAAGCGGCGGATGAAGCGCGTATTCCTCGCCTGCGTGTTACTGATCCTTATCGCAGAGATTGTATTGTGGAGCGCTAACGTGCGTTTTTGGGGGCTGATTGCAGGCGTTCAGATATTCTTCCTCGCCTTCAACCTGATGGAGGCCCTCCTCCCCTCGCTTATCAGCAAAGAGTCTCCGGCTGGCTATAAAGGCACGGCGATGGGCGTTTACTCCACCAGCCAGTTTCTTGGCGTGGCGATTGGCGGTTCGCTCGGCGGTTGGGTGGTCGAAATGTTTGATGGTCAGGCGGTATTCCTGGCCGGCGCGCTTCTGGCGGCAATTTGGTTGTTGGTGGCAAGCACAATGAAAGAGCCGCCGTATGTCAGTAGCCTGCGAGTGGAAATCCCACCTAAGATTGCCGCAGATGACACCCTTAAGCAGCGTCTGCTGGCTAAAGAAGGGATAAGCGAAGTGTTAATTGTTGCGAAAGAGCATTCGGCTTACGTGAAAATCGACAGCAAAGTGACAAATCGATTTGAGGTTGAACAGGCCATCAGCCAGGCGTGAAGAGAGCCAGATGGCGACTATCGTTTGAGCCGGCCTACAAATAGCGTGTGCAACCTGTAGGCCGGATAAGCGTAGCGCCATCAGGCATTACGACTTAATCGCGGAAGTTCTTAAACTGGAACGGCTGGCCGAGATCGCCGCCGCGAACCAGCGCCATAACGGATTGCAGATCGTCACGCGCCTTGCCGGTCACGCGGATTTCTTCGCCCTGAATCTGCGCCTGCACCTTCAGTTTGCTGTCTTTGATCAGCTTAACGATTTTCTTTTGCACCGCGCTTTCAATGCCCTGTTTCAGCTTAGCTTCAACAAACCAGGTTTTACCGCTGTGCACGAAGGTTTCTGGTACGTCCAACGAAGTGCCTTCAATACCACGTTTCAGCAGCTTGGCACGTAAAATATCCAGCAACTGATTGACCTGGAAATCAGACTCGCTTAGCACCTTAATCGTCTTATTCGACTCGTTCAGCTCAAAAGTCGCTTCAACGCCACGAAAATCAAAGCGTGACTCCACTTCGCGGCTGGCGTTATCTACCGCGTTACGGGCTTCCTGAAGATCAACTTCAGAAACAATATCGAAAGATGGCATCTTTTCCTCTCCCTTCATTTTTGATGCGAAGCATAATACCTGCAAAGTTACACAACAGACAGCGCTATACTAGGCTGTATCCTTTAATTGTACGTGGTACTGATACCTGCGAACAATAATGGGGTACGGCCGATATGGATTAACACCTGGTGATGTTGCAGGTGAGGAGGAAGAATGAAAATTACCGTACTGGGATGTGGAGCGTTAGGACAGCTTTGGCTAACCACGCTGTGCAAACATGGACATGAGGTTCAGGGGTGGCTACGCGTACCGCAACCCTATTGCAGCGTTAACCTGATCGACACGGATGGGTCAGTATTCAATGAATCCCTGACGGCAAACGACCCCGATTTTTTGGCGAAAAGCGACCTGTTGCTTGTCACTCTGAAAGCCTGGCAGGTTTCTGATGCGGTCAAAGGCCTGGCCTCCATTCTGCCTGACACCACTCCCATTCTGCTGATTCACAACGGTATGGGGACGATTGAAGAGTTGCATAACATTAAGCAACCTCTATTGATGGGCACCACAACCCACGCGGCACGCCGTGACGGCAACGTGATCATTCATGTCGCTCAGGGAACAACAAGGATTGGTCCGGCGCGTGAACAAGACGGTGATTTCAGTTATCTGGCTGAAGTCCTGCAAGAGGTGCTGCCGGACGTCGCCTGGCACAACAATATTCGCGCTGAGTTGTGGCGTAAGCTGGCCGTCAACTGCGTCATTAACCCGCTGACCGCATTATGGGATTGCTCAAATGGAGAGTTACGCCATCATCCTGAAAAAATAGCGCTCATCTGCGAGGAGGTGGCGGCGGTCATTGAACGCGAAGGCCACCACACATCAGCAGATGATTTACGCTATTATGTTGAGCAAGTGATTGACAGTACGGCGGAAAATATCTCATCAATGCTGCAAGACATACATGCCCTGCGCCATACTGAGATCGACTACATTACCGGTTATTTGTTAAAACGCGCCCGCGCGCACGGCATCGCCGTCCCGGAAAATGCCCGCCTGTTTGAAATGGTTAAGAGAAAGGAAAGTGAGTATGAGCGCTCAAGCACTGGTATGTCTCGCCCCTGGTAGTGAAGAGACCGAAGCGGTCACCACTATCGATCTGCTGGTTCGCGGCGGAATTAAGGTCACGACTGCAAGCGTTGCCAGCGATGGCGGCCTGATGATCGTGTGCTCACGCGGCGTAAAACTACTGGCGGATGCGCCATTAGTGGAAGTTGCTGATGGGGATTTCGACATTATCGTGCTGCCCGGCGGTATTAAAGGCGCCGAGTGTTTTCGCGACAGCCCTCTGCTTGTCGAAACCGTGAAACAGTTTCATCGCTCCGGGCGCATTGTCGCGGCAATTTGCGCCGCTGCCGCCACAGTCCTCGTCCCACACAATATTTTCCCCATCGGTAACATGACCGGTTTTCCGGCGCTGAAAGACAATATTCCCACTGACCAGTGGCAGGATAAGCGCGTCGTATGGGATCCGCGCGTCAATCTGTTAACCAGCCAGGGACCGGGAACCTCAATCGATTTCGGTTTAAAAATCATTGATCTCCTGGTGAGTCGCGAAAAAGCTTACGAAGTGGCATCACAAATGGTGATGGCTGCGGGAATTTATAACTACTACGAGTAAATATGCTTACCGGATGGTTTCAACCATCCGGTAAAATATTTAAAACCAAGGCACTCCGCTCATAACGTTGCTATAAAACAACATTCTTCCCGCCAGTTCCCCCGTCGCCATTAATACTACCCACACCCAACTCTGTTGGCCGTAGTTCAGGCGCGATATTCCCCACACAGCAACGCAGATACTGGCAAATAGCTGCCACCATAGCAGAGGACTTGACGCATCAGCGCCAGGCACATGATAGCGAAACCACAACCCGCCTGCCGTCAACACGATTCCAATTACAATCCCTGCATTGCATGTCGTTGAAGAGGATTTATGCCAATAGCCACCGGCCACCGCCACACTCATAAAACCCAGCAATACTGCCGTTGCCAGGAAGCCAAGCGGCGTAGCTATGGTATGCCAAAGCGAGTGCAGCGCCATTTGGTAATACACCTGAGACGTCACAAAGATTGACACCAGGCCAACAAGCGCAGTCACACCACCCAGAAGATTCGCCCCTGGATGCCCAGGCTTGAGCCAACATAACGCTAACCAGCAAAATATCACGGCATTCAATACTATAAATGCCACTACTTCCCGGCTCAGCCAAGATATTCCCAACCCTGCCATTGCACGGTATGCGCCTGTAGGTGTTCCCAAGTGTGCAAGGGATGCCAAAGAACCCAGCACAGTGATGACCCAAAATAACAGCGCCAGCCGACGATATTCTTCAGCATTGAATTTCAGCGTACCAAAATTCTGACACAACGTTAGTGCCAGGACACCACCAATCCCCCATTGAGCAAAGACCGTAAAAAAGACTAATGGCAATTCATAGTGTTCCATTTCTCTCTCCTCAGTCCCGTGGCGCGATAATCACAATATTGGGCTTACTGATATTGTGATCAGGTAAGTTGTAGCGCTTCTCTAGTACCGTCCATTGGGTGGTATGCTCTTTGCGAAGATCTTCTATCTCGCCAAATCGTAAAACCCCCGCGGGACAAGATTCGACACAGCGTGGTTGTAAACCTTCATCCAGGCGTTCCGCACACAAATTACATTTACTGGTTTTTCCCTCTTCCGCATCGTAAACCGGTGCACTCCAGGGGCAGGCCATAATACACATCCGGCAACCGATACAACGTTCGTGGTCCTGTACAACAATCCCGTCAGCTCGTTTGGTATAAGTCCCGGCAGGGCACACTTTCATGCACTGAGGGTCATCGCAATGGTTACACGACATGCTGATAAAGGCTTGAGTATTAGGTTCATCTGTATTGTGCTCACGCACCCGCCGCCACAACACACCAAGCGGCGTCATATTTTCTGATTTGCAGGCCATGCTGCAGGTTTTACAGCCATAGCAGTTTTGCATATCAATAAGAAATCCATACTGTTTCGTCATGATTATGCCTCCCTTCTCACGTCAACTAACGTACTGTTACAACAGTGTCCATTGCCCAACAACTCGACCTGATCGTTGGTGACGTGGCTACTACTTCCCCCCTGTTGCTCCCACCAGCCGTTATCCAGGCTCACAACTCCCCGTTTTATATGCGTTGTAACATCGGCAATTGCTCTATGCTCTCCACGATGATTGAAAACAACAACCCACTCTCCGGCTTGGATCTGACGATTATGGGCATCTTCTGGATGAATCATAACGTTCGGGCGATTACGCTGAACCTCGAGGATCCATTCATTCATCCCGTGGCTCGAATGTACGCTACGTGCCAGTTTGCGCTGTACCGCCATTAACGGATAGTGGCTTGCCAGTTCAGGTGAACCTTTCACTGACTCTTTCACCTGTTTCCAGGTTACCACCGGCAGGAAGTCTTTTTTGGCCCACTCCTCGATATAAAAATGCGCCTTTCCAGTTGAGGTACGAAACTGCCCATCCTTAAAGGGGATCCAGTCTTCTTTAACGGGGCATACCGGCCCTTTTTTTAACATCTCACGGGTGATACCCGACCCTTTGAGGCAAGTATCAATGTAATGTTCAATGGGCTGATTAAAGACGTCTCCAAATCCAAAACGCTCGGCCAAGCGTGCGAAAATCCAATAATCCGGTTTAGCTTCTCCCGGTGGTTCCACCGCTTTCTCCATCAGTTGTACATAGTGGCTGCGTACCCCCGCCATTAAACTGACATCTTCAAAAATGGTCGTCACAGGCAGCACCAAATCGGCATACAGTGCAGACGAACTCATCAGATTGTCCGCCACCACGACAAATGGCACTTTTTTAAAGGCTTCTCTGACCTGATTTGTATTCGGCAACTGCGTCATCGCCCCCAGTGTCATGTTCCACCAGAATTTTATTGGATGAGGTTTTTCGTTAACGATCCAGTCCCCAATTTTAGAAATGGGGATCGATGGAATTTTGGCAGCATTTGGCGCAGGGGGGATAATGGGCGAAAATTTCGCCATTTGCCTGACCCCCCCCGCATCACAGACCCCTGCACCAGGCTTACCGATATTGCCGGTTATCAGCGCCAGATAAAATTGGCTGGCAGCAACATAAGTACCAAACTCAGTTCTCTGTGCACCAGACATATTCTGAACTATCATCGCAGGTTGCGTGGAAGCATAGTCTCTCGCCAGGCGTAATACCGTTTGCGCAGGCACATCCGTTTCCTGCTCAACTTTCTGTGTCGTCCAGGGCTTCGCCTGCGCCCAAACGTTATCCAGTACGGTAGTAAAATCGCTCCCGTTGGGCAGTTCATCATTTAGCAATGCAGGAAGAACGCCCGGCACATCATGTCGCTTCACGCTTTGTGTCAGAGTATCAAACACCAGATAACTGTCTGCATCATGCGGATCGGCTCGCATTAGTTTCTGCTTAGCATCCACCAAATAAACTGCGCCAGTATGTTTTCGCAGAAAATTCGCATCATAGCGCTTCTCCTGCATAATGATGTTGATCATCCCTAGTGCCAGCGCGATATCCGTTCCCGGCACAATAGGCACCCACTCATCCGCTTTTGCTGCGGTTTCGTTAAACCGGGGATCGATTACCACCATTCGCGCTCCGTTACGCTGCGCATTTGAATAATCTTTGAAGTAAGCATGCATCGTAACGGCCGGGTTGTTCCCCCAGCAAAGGATATAGCGACTTTCCTTTATTGTGTCGCGGGTATCAGCATACCGTAAGCCCACCATTGGCATCATCGCAGCGGTGACGGCTGCGCAGCATAACGAACCAACATGTTTTGTCGATCCACCAAGATAATCAAAAAATGCCTTCCCCATATCATTTTTGATAGAGTCCATATTCCCTGAAGCTGCTGTTAGCAACAGGCCTTTATTGCCATCGGTAGCGATCGTTTCTCTGATTTTCTTTTCAATAAGCTCAAGCGCGGCATCCCAAGAAATCGGCTTAAATTTTCCTTCACCTTTTTCTCCCGTACGCAGCAAGGGTTGCGTCAGTCGTAGCGGGTGATACACCCATTTCGTTCGGCTAATCCCTCGTAAACAACATTTCACGTTAAAGCCTTTTGTCGCTTCAATTTTCATCAAACGCTCTTTCCAGACATATGCCGTCAGGTTGCAATGCAAACATTCCATTGCACAGGTCGAACGAAATGTCTGGTAATCCGATTGCTGCAGACGAAACCGAGGCAGCGGTGCGCCATTGACCTGACGCAACCCTAGAAAGGTTGGACCTAATGAAGCCAGCCCCACCACACCTAGCCCTTTTAACAGGGTTCTTCTTTTTAAACGTATATTGCTCAAAGCATCCATGATCTTTCCCCCAATGAAGTCCATCATTAGTGAACTAAAATTCACTAATAATTAACTTGAGGTGAGTCATGATCTAATCATTTAGAGGTAACGATCTTTTTGAACTATGAAAGCAGCACTGCTTTCTGAACTCAATGATATAATCGAGGAGTATTTAATAAGAGAACGCATATGACTGAAACATCACAAGGGATTAATTCGGTTGATATAGCCGTCAGCATTTTGACATTTGTCGCCAGTCAGAATGGTCAAGCGAGGGCAATCGATATCGCTACTGGGTGTGGTTTGTCGAAAAGCCGTTTACATAAATATCTTATCTCACTTTGTCGCACCGGCATGCTATGCCAAAACGAAAAAGGGCTTTACTGCCTGGGAACAACCACACTGCAACTGACTGGAGGCCAAACCGGCGCACGCGATGCAATTGACGAGCTCAATACTATGCTGGTCACTTTTCGCGATACCTTTAACCACTCCACCGGGGTCGTCGTTGCTTCTGAAAATGGATTAATACTCAAACACTACAATCGCAGCTTTCGAAACGTCGATATCGATTTTCTGCCCAATACGCAGGTTCCACTTCATGCCAGTGCTGCTGGGCAAATTTTTATGAGCTTTTCTGATTATCAGGCGCAAAATCTGGCGCAGAAACAGTTGATTAGACAAATAATATCGCAGGGATACGCCGTGCGTTACAACCCAACTCAGGGGATCCCTGGAGCGCAATCTATCGCTTGTCCGCTTCAGAATAGTAAAGGTGAGCTCATTGCAATTGCTGTAACAATGGGTTTTTTTAGTGCCGAAGCCATTCCGCAAATTGCCAACCAACTGGTCAACAGCATCGCATCACTTCAGCCACAAGATTAGCGCAGCCCCGGCGCATAAAGCCGGGGCAGGCCTCAATTATGGGCGATATACCTTCACGTTTTCAAAGCCCTGCTCGCGCAGATACAGCGCCTGCAGACGGCTCATCACTCCGCGTTCACACCACAGCAGCCAGGTTTTACTCTGGTCCAGATCGCCGAATTTGGTGCTCAATTTGTAGAACGGCAGAGAAACGACGTCCACACCGTCAACCTTCAGCGGTTTGTCATCCTGTTCATCCACAGAGCGGATATCCAGAATCACATCGTTCGGGCCGAAGCCGCTCACGGTTTCCACTTCCACCACGGTCTGCTGCGTCTGCTGGGCGATATCACGAATATCGATATTGTTCGCTTCTTCAACCACTTTATCGAGGATAGAGAAATCGAAGTTTTCTTCTTCGGCCTCAATCTTCGCTTTAATCGCTTTCACCGTCGGGCTTTTTGAAATCACACCGCAGTATTCCGGCATGGTACGGGCAAAGTCCTCAGTACCAATTTCACGCGCCAGATTAATGATGTGCTCCTTATCATGGGAGATAAGCGGGCGCAGGATCAGGGTGTCAGAAACGTTATCGATCAGGCGCAGGTTGGTCAGCGTCTGGCTGGACACCTGGCCCAGCGCTTCACCGGTTACCAGCGCCTGTACGCCGTAGCGCTCAGCGACTTTCGACGCTGCACGTACCATCATACGTTTAAGGACCACGCCCATCTGACCGTCGTCGACTTTCTCCAGGATCTCGCCAACCACCGGCTCAAAGTTGATCGCGACAAAACGCACGCGATGCGAGCTACCAAAGCGGTTCCACAGATAATGCGCCACCTGGCGAACGCCGATTTCATGCGCTGCGCCGCCGAGATTAAAGAAGCAGTAGTGCACGCGGCAGCCGCGACGCATCAGCATATAGCTGGACACGCCGGAGTCGAAACCACCGGAAATCAGCGACAGTACATCTTCCTGCGTCCCGATCGGGAAACCGCCAATACCTTCATAGCGGCCTTTAACCAGCAGCAGACGGTCGTTTTCGATTTCAAGATTAACCGTCACGTCCGGCTTCGTCAGCTTCACGCGCGCGGATTCAATATGCTGGTTCAGTCCACCGCCAACATAGCGTTCCACCTCAATAGAGCTAAACTCATGCTTACCGCGACGCTTAACGCGTACGCAGAAGGTTTTGCCTTCCAGTTGATCGCGATACTGCACCAGCGCTTTCTCGAAAATATCGTGCATATCGGTAAACGGCACGTCTTCAACTTCGAGAATATGGTGGATCCCCGGAATACGGGTCAGCGCGTCGCGAATATCCAGGCGCTGGCTTTCATCTTTAGCGCGAACCTCAACGTGATCCCAGTGGCGGACAACGGCAAGGTCTTCATCATAGTGCTTTAAAACGTTACGAATGTTCCCTGTCAGAATTTTTATAAAGCGCAAACGCACAGATTGGCTTTTGATGGTGATTTCTGGGAACAATTTAATGATAAACTTCATGGCGGCAATGGTTCTTTGGCAAGTCTGAATGACTTGTAATGGAAAAAAATACAGCAGCCCATACCCTGCGGCTGCATCCAGGCGCGCAAGTATACCACCATCATGGTCATCCTGTGCACATCGCCTTACCATTGTGCGTTATTTGCTTATCAGTGCGAGTCCGTTACCATAGCCTTGTGCTGCCAATACAGAGAGTCAGACATTCATTATGCCGAAGAAAAATGAAGCGCCAGCCAGTTTTGAAACAGCGCTGAGCGACCTGGAACAGATTGTTACCCGTCTGGAAAGCGGCGACCTGCCGCTGGAAGAAGCGCTGAACGAATTTGAACGTGGCGTACAGTTAGCACGTCAGGGACAGGTCAAGTTGCAGCAGGCTGAACAGCGCGTACAAATCCTGCTGTCAGATACTGAAGACGCCGCCCTTACGCCTTTCACACCGGATAATGAGTAAATGGATTTTACGCAGCAGCTACAGGCTTGCGTTGAGCAGGCCAACCAGGCACTGAGCCGTTTTATCGCGCCATTGCCCTTTCAGAACACTCCCGTGGTCGAAACCATGCAATATGGCGCATTATTAGGCGGTAAACGTCTGCGCCCGTTTCTGGTGTACGCGACCGGTCAGATGTTTGGCGTCAGCCTGAGTACGCTTGATGCTCCCGCTGCCGCCGTCGAGTGTATCCATGCCTATTCGCTGATGCACGATGACTTACCCGCGATGGACGACGATGACCTGCGCCGCGGTCTGCCGACCTGCCACGTAAAATTTGGCGAGGCTAATGCGATCCTGGCCGGAGATGCGCTACAAACGCTGGCGTTCTCCATTATCAGCGACGCCCCGATGTCGGAAGTTTCTGACCGTGACCGCATCGCGATGATCTCTGAACTGGCCCAGGCCAGCGGTATCGCCGGTATGTGCGGCGGTCAGGCGTTGGATCTGGACGCTGAAGGCCATCAGGTAGAATTGGATGCGCTGGAGCGTATTCACCGCCATAAAACCGGGGCATTGATTCGCGCCGCCGTGCGTCTGGGTGCGTTAAGCGCTGGCGATAAAGGGCGAGAATGCCTGGCAATACTCGACAAGTACGCAGAAAGCATCGGTCTGGCCTTCCAGGTTCAGGATGACATCCTGGATGTGGTAGGCGATACTGCAACATTGGGTAAACGTCAGGGTGCTGACCAGCAGCTTGGCAAAAGTACCTATCCTGCACTTCTGGGTCTTGAGCAAGCCCAGAATAAAGCCCGGGATTTAATTGAGGATGCCCGCCAGTCGCTAAGTTTGCTGGCCGCACAGTCACTCGATACCTCGGCACTGGAAGCGCTAGCGGACTACATAATCCAGCGTGATAAATAAACCAACATATCCCATGAGCTTGCGATGAGTTTTGATATAGCCAAATACCCGACCCTGGCGCTGGTCGACTCCACTCAGGAGTTACGCCTGCTGCCAAAAGAGAGCCTGCCAAAGCTTTGCGACGAACTGCGCCGCTATTTGCTCGACAGCGTAAGCCGTTCCAGCGGGCACTTCGCCTCTGGTCTGGGCACGGTGGAACTCACCGTAGCGCTGCACTACGTCTACAACACCCCTTTTGACCAGTTAATCTGGGATGTGGGACATCAGGCTTACCCGCACAAAATTCTGACCGGCCGCCGCGATAAAATCGGCACCATTCGGCAGAAAGGCGGTTTGCATCCATTCCCATGGCGCGGTGAGAGCGAATATGACGTACTGAGCGTAGGGCACTCCTCAACCTCCATCAGCGCAGGTATCGGTATTGCGGTTGCCGCCGAGAAAGAAGGCAAGGAACGCCGTACCGTTTGTGTGATTGGGGACGGTGCGATCACCGCAGGCATGGCGTTTGAAGCGATGAACCACGCGGGTGATATTAAGCCCGACATGCTGGTTATCCTCAACGACAACGAAATGTCGATTTCAGAGAACGTCGGCGCGCTGAACAATCACCTGGCGCAACTGCTCTCAGGCAAACTCTACTCCTCGCTGCGCGAAGGCGGGAAGAAAGTGTTCTCCGGTGTACCACCGATTAAGGAACTGCTCAAACGTACCGAAGAGCACATCAAAGGCATGGTTGTACCGGGTACGCTGTTTGAAGAGCTGGGCTTTAACTATATTGGTCCGGTGGACGGTCACGACGTGCTGGGGCTTATCACCACGCTTAAGAACATGCGCGATCTCAAAGGTCCACAGTTCCTGCACATCATGACCAAAAAAGGTCGTGGCTACGAGCCGGCGGAAAAAGATCCGATTACGTTCCACGCGGTACCCAAATTCGATCCATCCAGCGGATGCCTGCCGAAAAGCAGCGGCGGCCTGCCGAGCTATTCAAAGATCTTCGGTGACTGGCTGTGTGAGACCGCGGCGAAAGACAATAAGCTGATGGCGATCACCCCGGCGATGCGCGAAGGCTCCGGTATGGTGGAATTCTCACGTAAGTTCCCGGATCGCTACTTCGATGTGGCGATTGCCGAGCAGCACGCGGTGACGTTTGCGGCCGGTCTGGCGATTGGCGGTTATAAGCCGGTCGTGGCTATTTACTCCACCTTCCTGCAACGCGCTTACGATCAGGTACTGCATGATGTCGCCATCCAGAAACTGCCGGTCCTGTTCGCCGTCGACCGGGCAGGTATCGTTGGCGCAGATGGACAAACCCACCAAGGGGCGTTCGACCTCTCTTTCCTGCGCTGCATCCCGGAAATGGTCATTATGACCCCAAGCGATGAGAACGAATGTCGCCAGATGCTGTTCACCGGCTATCACTACAACGACGGTCCAACGGTCGTACGTTATCCGCGCGGTAACGCGGTGGGTGTTGAGCTGGCGCCGCTGGAACATCTGCCAATCGGCAAAGGCATCGTGAAGCGTCACGGGGAGAAAGTGGCGATTCTCAACTTCGGCACCCTAATGCCGGAAGCCGCTCAGGTCGCAGAGTCACTGAACGCCACGCTGGTTGATATGCGCTTTGTGAAACCGTTGGATGAAACGTTGATCCTCGAAATGGCAGCCCAACACGAGGTGCTGGTCACCCTTGAAGAGAATGCCATTATGGGCGGCGCTGGTAGCGGCGTAAACGAAGTGCTGATGGCCCATCGCAAGCCTGTTCCGGTGCTGAACATTGGCCTGCCTGACTTCTTCATCCCGCAGGGGACTCAGGACGAGGCTCGCGCCGAACTGGGACTTAATGCCGCCGGAATTGAGGCCAAAATCAAGGCCTGGCTGGCATAATCCCCTCCCCGCTCCTGCTATGCTTAACTCATCACGAGCATAGCAGGAGTGGATTAATGAAATACAACACCTTAGGAAAAACCGACCTACGGGTCTCCCGCCTTTGCCTGGGTTGCATGACGTTTGGCGAGCCCAATCGCGGCAATCACGCCTGGACGCTACCTGAAGAAAGCAGCCGCCCGATAATCAAACACGCTCTTGAAGGCGGCATTAACTTTTTTGATACCGCCAACAGCTACTCCGCTGGTAGCAGCGAAGAGATTGTCGGCCGCGCGCTGCGTGATTTCGCCCGCCGCGAAGATGTCGTGGTCGCCACCAAGGTTTTTCACCAGGTTGATGATTTAGCGGAAGGATTATCCCGCGCACAAATCTTGCGCTCAATCGACGATAGCCTCAGACGCCTGGGTATGGACTATGTGGACATCCTGCAAATTCACCGCTGGGATTACAATACGCCTATCGAAGAAACGCTGGAGGCCCTTAACGACGTAGTGAAAGCCGGTAAAGCTCGCTATATTGGCGCCTCATCCATGCACGCGTCTCAGTTTGCTCAGGCGCTGGCTTTACAGAAACAACACGGCTGGGCGCAGTTCGTTAGCATGCAGGATCACTACAACCTGATCTACCGTGAAGAAGAACGCGAAATGCTGCCGCTTTGCTATCAGGAAGGCGTCGCGGTGATCCCTTGGAGTCCGCTGGCGCGTGGTCGCCTGACGCGCCCCTGGGGAGAAACGACCGCACGTCTGGTTTCTGATGAAGTCGGTAAAAATTTATACTCTGAGAGCGATGAAAACGACGCGCAAATTGCCGCGCGGCTGACCGGTGTCAGTGAGGAATTAGGCGTAACGCGTGCGCAGGTTGCGCTGGCCTGGCTGCTGAGCAAACCGGGGGTGGCAGCGCCGATTATCGGCACTTCACGCGAGGAACAGTTGGATGAGTTACTTAATGCGGTGGATTTGACGCTGAAGCCGGAGCAGATTGCCGAGCTGGAAACGCCGTACAAACAGCATCCGGTGGTCGGATTTAAATAATCTGGCATTGCCCGATGGCGCGCGCTTATCGGGCCTACGAAACCGCCATCGTGTTTCCAGGCCGGATAAGGCGTTTACGCTGCCATCCGGCAAACCTATTTAAATGATACCTACCGGCCAGTGATGGCCGATAAAATACAAAATTCCGGCAGAGAGTATTCCGGCCACAATATCATCAATCATGATCCCCGTACCGCCATGCACGTTGCGATCGAACCAACGGATCGGCCACGGCTTCCACATATCCAGAATACGGAAAATCACAAATCCGGCGGCAACCCACTGCCAGTCGTGGGTCGGCAGCGCCATCAGGGTTATCCACATCCCGACAAACTCGTCCCAGACAATGCTACCGTGATCGTGCACGCCCATATCTTTCGCCGTTTGATGGCACAGATAAACGCCGATACAGATAGACAACATGACCACCAGTGAATACAGCTGCCACGGCAGAAACGTCATTAAATACCAAAAAGGGATCGCCGCCAGCGATCCCATCGTGCCTGGAACAATTGGGCTCAGCCCGCTGCCAAAACCGGTGGCCAACAGGTGCCACGGATTGCGCATACTCAGGCGGCTTTTGGCGACATCTTTTTTAAGGCGCGGCAAAATGGTCATATCCTTTCCAGTCGAACGTGACGGGTTTTCCGTCGTGCGTAAAGTGAATGCCTTCCACGTCCGCGCTCATCTGCCCAATGCAGGTAAACGATGCGCCGAGATTCCCCAGCGCCACGTCCAGTGCGCCACGGTTAATTTCCGGTACGGTAAAGCATAACTCATAATCTTCACCACCCGAGAGCGCCCAGCGCAGGGCTTGTTCCGGCTCAACGTGTTGGGCAAATGCCGTAGAGTATGGCAACGCATCGACGTTAACCCGCGCCCCACAGCCGCAGGCATTGACGATATGCCCCAGATCGGAAATCAGGCCGTCGGAAATATCGATAGCCGCACTGGCCAGATCGCGCAGGGCTTGTCCCTGCAAAATACGCGGCGTTGGACGCAGATGACGTTTAAGCAGATAGTCTGCGTCTTTTGCATCTGCCACCTGCAAGCGATCCTGCAAAATCGCCAGCCCGGCCGCGCTGTCGCCCGGCGTACCGGTCACATAAATCCAGTCCCCCGGTTTCGCACCGGAGCGTTTTAAGGCCCGTCCAACAGGGACGTAGCCGTGGATACCCAGCGTCATCGACAGTGGCCCACGCGTGGTGTCACCACCTATCAGCTGCATATCATAGTAATTGAGGAGTTCAAACAGGCCATCGCTGAAGGCTTCAAGCCAGGCTTCATCGACGTCAGGCAGCGTGAGCGCCAGCGTCAGCCACGCAGGATCGGCTCCCATCGCCGCCAGATCGCTCAAATTCACCGCCAGCGCTTTCCAGGCGAGATCGGTGGGATCAATGTCGGGGAGGAAGTGGTTGCCTGCCACCAGCGTATCAGTGCTGATCGCCAGCGTCTGTTTTTCAGGGATGTTCAGAAGTGCGCAATCGTCACCAATACCGGTTTCGACATCAAGACGAGACGTTCTTACGCGGTCAAAATAACGGGCAATCAGGGAAAATTCGCCGCATGCCATACGTTATGCCTCAGCAGAAAAAAAAGAAAAAGCCGGGGGCAGCGGAATCAAGTTCCACCATCCAGCCGGCCTCGGGATTACTTTTTGTTGGGGCGAATCACAGGTGCTGCTTTATCCAGTACGCCGTTCACGAATTTATGGCTGTCTTCAGCGCCGAAGGTTTTCGCCAGTTCAATCGCTTCGTTGATGGCCACTTTGTACGGCACATCACTACGTTTAGACAGTTCAAACAGCGCAATACGCAGCACGGCTTTTTCTACCTGACCCAGCTCTTCCAACAGACGAGACAGATAAGGCTTCATTAATCCATCCAGGTACGCGCTGTTAGTCGCCACCCCGGACAGCAGTTCACGGAAATACAGAACGTCGACATCTTTTACGTCCTGTTCCGCCAGGAACTGGTATTCAACATCAGCGATGTCGTTCTGGGACAACTGCCAGGAGTAGAGCGCCTGGACGGCACACTCACGGGCGCGGCGACGAGCAGCAGGTTTCACGGATTTCCCCTTACAAAAATCAGGCCTTGATGGCTTTCAATACATTAATCATTTCAAGTGCAGTCAGTGCAGCTTCTGCGCCTTTGTTGCCAGCTTTAGTGCCAGCACGTTCGATGGCTTGTTCAATACTTTCGGTGGTCAGAACACCGAAGGCTACCGGAATGCCACTGTCCTGAGCGACATGCGCCAGGCCATTGCTTGCACCGCCAGCCACATATTCGAAGTGCGCGGTACCACCACGAATCACCGTACCTAACGCAATCACCGCGTCGTATTTACCGGATTTTGCAAGTACTGAGGCTGCCAGCGGCAGCTCATACGCGCCCGGAACCCAAACGACGGTAATGTTTTCATCTTTAACCTGACCAATACGTTTCAGGGCGTCGATCGCACCTTCCAGCAGGCTGTCATTGATAAAGTTGTTGAAACGCGCAATGGTGATGGCGACGCGAGCGTCCGGGGTAGCAACGTTAGCTTCAATAATGTTCATATTCTTCCTTCGGATTCACTAGACCCCGCAGGGGGGCGGATTTTATCATAATAATCTGTGCGCTGCTTCCCTTTCGAACCGGGAGATCATGCGCCCACTAAATGCAGGCAAAGGTCCGGACCTACATGGCGTATTTCGTTGAATTTGAAATGGGGGGCGTCAGCCAGTTTCTCAAGGCCTGGAAGCACACATAATCCTCGTGCATCGCTGCCTAACAGTTTAGGCGCAACATACACGATTAGCTCATCGACCAGACCGGCCTGTAATAACGCGCCCGCAAGCGTTGGACCAGCTTCAACCCAAATGCTGTTAATTTGCTGCTTGCCCAGTTGCATCATCAGCACCACCAGATCCAGATGTCCGTTATGTTCCGGCACCTTCAGACTGCGCACCGTCTCCGGCCAACTACGAGGATCATCTTTTGTCCGGGCAATCCAGGTTTCTCCAGGCTGTTGCACAATACGGTGTTCCGGCGTGACCTGATTCTGGCTATCAACAACAATGCGGATAGGCTGGCGCAGATTTTCCTGCGGGTAACTCGCCTGGGTTGACTCCCCAAGTTCCGACCAACGCACGGTAAGCTGAGGGTCGTCAGCCAACACCGTAGCGCTGCTGGTTAAGATGGCGTGGCTTTGCGCCCGTAATCGTTGCACATCGCGACGCGCCTGTGGCGAGGTTATCCACTGGCTTTCACCACTGGCCATCGCCGTACGCCCATCAAGCGACGCACCAAGTTTAAGCTGCACGTAGGGGAATCCCGTACGCATACGCTTGAGAAAGCCTTTATTAAGCTGCTCAACCTCGCTCATCATCAGCCCGTGACTGACGTCAATGCCCGCCTGCTGCAAACGGTAGAGACCACGACCTGCTACCTGCGGATTGGGATCCTGCATCGCTGCAACCACACGTGACACGCCTGCGGCAATCAGCGCATCGCAGCACGGGGGGGTACGACCATGATGGCTGCAGGGTTCAAGCGTTACATAGGCAGTCGCCCCTCGCGCTTTTTCTCCAGCCATGCGCAGAGCGTGGACTTCGGCATGCGGTTCGCCCGCGCGGTGATGATACCCTTCACCGACGATCTCCCCATCTTTGACAATCACGCAGCCCACGTTGGGATTGGGGTGAGTGGTAAAACGTCCGCGCGCAGCAAGCTTCAGCGCGCGCGCCATGTACAATTCATCCTGCATGGCTTAGTCCTGTAGGCGAGCAATCTCTTCGCCAAATTCTTTGATATCTTCGAAACTCCGGTAAACCGAGGCAAAGCGGATGTAGGCGACTTTATCGAGTTTTTTCAACTGCTCCATCACCAGGTTGCCGATCATCTTGCTCGGCACCTCACGCTCGCCAGTCGCACGCAGTTGTGATTTGATATGATTCAACGCCATTTCGACGTCATCTGAGCTGACCGGACGTTTCTCAAGCGCTCTGAGCATGCCGCTGCGCAGCTTATCTTCATTAAAGGGTTCACGCACATCGTTGCTTTTCACAACGCGTGGCATGACAAGTTCAGCCACTTCAAAAGTGGTGAAACGTTCGTTACAGACCAGACACTGCCGACGGCGGCGTACTGAGGAGCCCTCGCCTACAAGACGAGAGTCAATTACCTTAGTGTCTACGGCGAAACAGAATGGGCAATGCATACGGCGTCCTGTCCTCAGTGGTTAACAGAAATCTATTTTACCCTGAACTGGCGTGACAACAAAGGCGCAGCGCTTTTGAGACAAAGGATCGATGCCTTCGTGCTCGGTGCGCACTACCATTATGCTATCGCGACAATGAAGGAAGTAATCACAATGACAAGACGTTACCTAAGAATTCTCCTGGTGGGAAGTCTCTTTAGTCTTAGCGCATGCGCACAGCAAAGCGAAGTACGCCAGATGCATCAAAGCGTTAGCACGTTGAATAAAGAGATGACACAGCTAAATCAGGAAACGGTAAAAATTACACAACAAAATATGTTGAATGCCAAATCAACCAGCGGAGCCTATCTGCTGCCGGGTTCCAATACACCAGCCCGACTGGACAGCCAGATTGGCATGTTACGGATGTCACTTGTCAATATTGCGCCGAACGCCGACGGCACGCGGCTCACATTACGTATTCAGGGTGAATCCACTACGCCTTTACCCGCCTTTAGCGCCACCGTCGAGTATGGACAAATTCAGGGCACCACGGATAACTATCAGGAAGCGAACGTTCAGAACCAATTGGTAACTGCCCCGGCAAGTATCCTTGCTCCCAGCGACGTAGACATTCCGTTGCAAATAAATGGCCTCTCTCCGGACCTGTTAGGATTTGTTCGTATCCACGACATCCAGCCTGTTAATCAATAAACTTTTTTGCGGGACGTTTTGTGCGTTCCGCAACATCACTCCGGCCCGTTTTGTTACTCACCTGACATAACCGATATTTCTGGTAAAACTTGGCAACATTCATGGGAGCCAGTACAATTCGCCGCCTAAAGTAAGCAAACGTGAACGCAATCGATTACGTAAATGATAGAACTGTGAAACAACACATATTTTTGTGAACAATGATTTTTATAATAGGCTCCGAAGAAACACGAAATATTTAGAAACGCAATTTGCGCCTTTTTCACTCCCGAAAGGGATTTCAAACAGTGGCATACATATGAAAAAAACATTACTTGCAGCCGGTGCAGTGCTGGCGCTCTCCTCGTCTTTTACTGCCAACGCTGCAGAAAATGACAAACCGCAATATCTGTCCGACTGGTGGCACCAGAGCGTCAACGTGGTGGGTAGCTACCACACCCGTTTCTCCCCGAAACTGAACAATGACGTGTATCTGGAATACGAAGCGTTTGCCAAAAAAGACTGGTTTGACTTCTATGGCTACATCGATATTCCGAAAACCTTCGACTGGGGTAACGGCAACGATAAAGGCATCTGGTCTGACGGTTCCCCGCTGTTTATGGAAATCGAACCGCGTTTCTCCATCGATAAACTGACCGGTGCTGACCTGAGCTTTGGTCCGTTCAAAGAATGGTATTTCGCCAACAACTACATCTACGATATGGGTGATAACAAAGCCAGCCGCCAGAGCACCTGGTATATGGGTCTGGGTACCGATATCGATACCGGTCTGCCGATGGGTCTGTCCCTGAACGTGTATGCTAAATACCAGTGGCAGAACTATGGCGCATCCAACGAAAACGAGTGGGATGGCTACCGTTTCAAAGTGAAATACTTTGTGCCGATCACCCAGGTTTGGGGCGGCCAACTGACCTACATCGGCTTCACCAACTTCGACTGGGGCTCCGATTTGGGTGATGATCCGAACCGCACCAGCAACTCTATCGCTTCCAGCCACGTCCTGGCGCTGAACTACGATCACTGGCACTACTCCGTAGTAGCGCGTTACTTCCATAACGGCGGCCAGTGGAAAGGTGGAGATACTCTGAACTGGGGCGAAGGCGACTTCAGCGCGAAATCTACCGGTTGGGGTGGTTACCTGGTCGTAGGTTACAACTTCTAATCCTGCCAATTTATCGCAGACAAGCCAGCTTAACCGCTGGCTTTTTTATGGCTGGTCTTCACAGCGTACTTTACGTAAAAAGTCACTTAGCGAGCGATCTGCAGATTCACGAAAATGCCTGTCGAGCGGCGTGATCTTCAGACACCGATCAACACGAAAGCAGCGATAATCGTCACGTTTCTCACACCAGGCAACCAGCAACCAGTGCTCACCCCAGAAAAATAGCCCCAGCGGCTGAACGTCGCGCCAGGAGAGATTCCCGGACTCGTCGCGATAATGCAGCGCCAGCACCTGCTGCGCCGAAACCGCGCGATGTATGAGATCAAAAGCACTGCGTGAATGCGGCTGATTGCCAAAATCTGGCGCGAAAACCCGCGTTTGCTCGGCTCTGCGCCGACACTCTGGCGGCAATATCGCCAGCACTTTTTCCTGCGCGGATTCCAGCGCCTGTGAGAGTGAATCCCCACCCCATGTTTTCAGCAACCGAATCGCTACCATTAACGCTTCTGATTCGCGATGCGTTAACATCAACGGCGGCAGATCAAACCCCGCCATTAAGCGGTATCCACTGCCCACTTCTCCTTCTATGGGCACGCCGGATAAAGAGAGATCGCGGATATCGCGATAAATCGTCCGTTCAGAAACCTCAAGACGTTCTGCCAGCAGCGCCGCCGTTGTCACTCGCCTGCCACGCAGGATTTGTACAATCTGAAACAAGCGGTCGGCGCGTCTGGTCATTTTAATCCTCAGTCCTGAAAATATTACACGGGTTGATGTAAACCAACGCGATTGCCTTCGCTGTCAGTAAACAGCGCAATAGTGCCAATATCCTGCCCCAGTTCGAGCGGACCAAACACGCACTGGCCGCCAGCGGTGGCGACGCGTTTAAGCGTTGCAGCCAAATCGTCCGTATGCAGATAAATAATAGCGCCCTGCGCTGAAGGCGTAATACCGTCAAATTTAGCCAGCGCCCCGCCGGGAGCGGGATCCTGATGTGGAAATACGGCCAGCTCCGCGCTGTCCATATTCTCACGACGCAAAGAAACCTGCATCACTGGCTCATAAAAAGCAATGGCGCGCTCCATTTGTGCCACGGGGATTTCAAACCAGCTAATTACGTTATTCATACTTCCTCCTGCCTGTGTGGGTAATCTCAGAAGGACTATAAGACAGGGCTACTGACAGCATACTGTCAGTAGTATGGCGACCGGAAAAGATAATGGACTGCTAGCAAATCGCAGGCAAAAAAAATCCCGACCTTGCGATCGGGATTCCAGTATCTTCACTCTTAATAGTTTAAGGCAGAATTGACGGTTGATCCGCCCCTTCTTTCTCAACCTTCTGCTGCAGCATGTGCTCACGCTTCATACCCAGCTTCAGCGCCAGCGCCGATGCTACGTAGATAGAAGATGCAGTACCGATGGAAACACCGATCAGCATCGTCAGCGAGAAGCCTTCCAGTACCGGACCACCGAACAGGAACAGCATCAGAATAACCATCAACGTCGTACCGGACGTAATCAACGTACGGTGCAGCGTCTGAGTCAATGACACGTTAAAGATTTCGTAAGGCGTACCGCGACGAATTTTGCGGAAGTTTTCACGAATACGGTCAGATACGACGATACTGTCGTTCAGCGAGTAACCGATTACCGACATCAACGATGCGACGATAGTCAGATCAATCTCGATATGGAACAACGACAGGATCCCAAGTGTGATAATCACGTCGTGCGCCAGAGCGATAACTACCCCTGCCGCCAGTCGCCACTCAAAGCGGAAACCGACGTACACCAGGATAGATATTAACGCCGCCATCAGCGCCATTGCACCGGTTTGCGCCAGGTCGGCACCCACGCTCGGACCCACGAATTCAATTCGCTTCACCGCGGCGTTTTGGTTGGTGGATTCGTTAATCACACTCAACACTTTGCTGCCCAGTACCTGACCGCCGTCTGCGCCTTCAGTTGGCGGCATACGCACCATAATGTCGTGGCTGCTGCCGAAGTTCTGCAGAAGCGGATCAACAAAGCCCGCTTTCTCCAGCGCATCGCGCATCACGTCCATATCGGCCGGTTTTTCCAGCGTGATTTCAATTACCGTACCACCGGTGAAATCGAGACCCCAGTTAAACCCACGTACGCCCATCACCACGATGGCCGCAATCAGCAGGAAACCTGAAATGCCGAAAGCCCAGTAGTCCCAGCGCATAAAGTCCCAGACTTTACGGCCGTGGTTCAATTGTTCAACAGTATATTCCTGTGCCACTTCGCACTCCTCAGATTGACAGCTTTTTGACGCGCTTGCCGCCATACAACAGGTTTACGATGGCACGTGTACCGACAATCGCGGTAAACATCGACGTCGCCACACCAATACCGGTAGTAATCGCGAACCCTTTAATTGCCCCGGTGCCAACTGCGTACAGGATAATGACCTTAATCAGCGTCGTAATGTTCGCATCAAAGATGGAGCTAAATGCACCCGCATAACCTTCATTGATGGCCTGCTGCACCGAACGCCCATTACTCAACTCTTCTTTGATACGTTCGTTAATCAGTACGTTCGCATCGACCGCGACGGCAAGGGTTAAGACGATCCCCGCAATCCCCGGCATACTCAGCGTAGCGCCCGGCAGCAGCGACATAATACCGACAATCAGTACCAGGTTAGCAATCAGCGCACTGGTCGCGATCAGACCGAACTTCTTATAGAAGAAGATCATGAACAGGATAGACACCACCAGACCGGCCAGACACGCTTCCAGACCCTGTTTAATGTTCTGCATACCCAGGGTAGGACCGATGGTACGTTCTTCAACAATCTGAATCGGCGCAATCAACGCACCGGCACGTAACAGCAGAGAAAGCTGACGCGCTTCGTTCGGGTTGTTAATACCGGTGATACGGAAGCTGTTGCCCAGGCGAGACTGGATGTTGGCGATGTTAATCACCTCTTCCTGTTTCACCAGCACTGCGCGACCGTTGGCATCTTTTTTACCGCTGTCTTTGTACTCCACGAACAGGGTCGCCATCGGCTTACCGATGTTGTCCTTGGTGAAGTTGGACATGATGTTACCACCCGCGCTATCCAGCGAGATGTTAACCTGCGGCTGATTGTATTCGTCCTGGCTGGAAGTGGAGTCGGTGATATGATCACCGGTCAGGATCACGCGTTTGTACAGCACAACCGGCTGACCTTCACGAGACTGTTTCACTTCCGAATCACCCGGTACACGCCCGGATGCCGCAGCAGACTGGTCAACGTTGGTGTTGACCAGACGGAATTCCAGCGTCGCGGTAGCGCCCAGAATTTCTTTCGCACGCGCGGTATCCTGAATGCCTGGCAGTTCGACCACAATGCGGTCAGCACCCTGACGTTGGACCACCGGCTCAGCAACACCCAGTTGGTTAACACGATTACGCAGAATGTTGATGTTCTGCTGTACCGCGTATTCACGGGCTTCGCTCAGGCGCGCATCGGTCATCACCGCACGCAGAGCATTGCTGCCCTGGCTGGAAATAACCAGATCCTGGTGACGCTTGCTCAGGTAAGAGATAGCTTCATCACGGGCGCTGCTATCACGGAAGGTGATGCTCAGACCGTAGTTATCTTCTTTGCGAACGGTAGTATAAGGAATGCCTTTTTCACGCAGATCGCTGCGCAGGCTATCGATATTTTGTTCCTGCAACTTACTCAGCGCGGTGTCCATATCCACTTCCATCAGGAAGTGAACGCCGCCACGCAGGTCAAGACCGAGTTTCATCGGTTCTGCGTGAATGGCTGCCAGCCAGCGTGGAGTTGCCGGTGCAAGGTTAAGCGCCACGACGTATTGATCGCCCAATACGCCCATTAACACTTCACGTGCGCGCAGTTGGGTATCAGTGGAGTCGAAGCGCGCAAGAATAGCACCCTCTTCCAGAGCCACAGACTTAGGTGTGATTTTATCTTCTTGTAACGTTTTCTGGACCTGGATCAGCGTTTGCTCACTGGCGGCGGCACCGCGCACGCCAGTGATTTGAACAGCCGGATCCTCACCATACAGGTTGGGAAGCGCATAGAGCAGACCGACGACAATAACGACGATCAGCATGACATACTTCCACAAAGGATAACGGTTTAACACGGCAGTTCCCTTTGGGAAAACAATAAATTACAGCGCCTTCATGGTGCCTTTCGGCAGAACGGCAGCTACGAAATCACGTTTAATAACCACTTCAGTGGTGTCGTTCAGCGCGATAGCGATGTAGCCAGATTCTGCTACTTTGGTCACGCGACCCACCAGACCACCGTTAGTCAGCACTTCATCGCCTTTCGCAATGGAGTTCATCAGATTTTTGTGTTCTTTGGTGCGCTTTTGCTGCGGGCGCAGGATCATGAAGTAGAAAATCAGACCAAACACCACCAGCATCAGAATCAGAGACATCGGGCTGCCCTGCGCCGGAGCACCTGTTGCCGCTACCGCATCAGAAATAAAAAAGCTCATTCAAATTCCCTCATTATTAAAATTAATCAACGTTCACAGGTGGAACTGGTCTACCCTGACGTTGGTAAAAATCGGTCACGAAGCTCTCTAATTTACCCTCTTCAATAGCCTTGCGTAAACCCGCCATCAAACGCTGGTAGTAGCGAAGGTTATGAATCGTGTTGAGTCGCGCGCCCAATATTTCGTTGCAACGGTCGAGATGATGCAAGTAAGCGCGCGAATAATTGCGACAGGTGTAGCAATCACACTCAGCATCGAGCGGACTGGTGTCGCTTTTATGTTTCGCGTTACGAATTTTTACCACGCCGTCAGTCACAAACAAATGACCATTACGGGCATTTCGCGTTGGCATCACGCAGTCAAACATATCGATACCGCGACGTACGCCTTCAACCAGATCTTCTGGTTTGCCGACGCCCATCAGGTAACGAGGTTTATCTGCCGGAATCTGTGGGCATACATGCTCCAGGATGCGGTGCATATCTTCCTTCGGCTCACCGACAGCCAAACCGCCGACAGCGTAGCCATCAAAGCCGATGTCTACCAGACCTTTAACGGAGATATCACGTAAATCTTCGTAAACACTGCCCTGAATGATGCCAAAAAGCGCATTTTTGTTGCCGAGGCTATCAAAACGATCCCGACTGCGCTTCGCCCAACGCAGAGACATCTCCATCGAGCGTTTAGCATAGTCCCAGTCGGCCGGATACGGTGTACATTCGTCGAAGATCATGACGATATCGGAACCGAGATCGTATTGAATCTCCATTGATTTCTCGGGATCGAGGAAAATCGGATCGCCGTTGATCGGGTTACGGAAATGCACGCCCTGCTCGGTAATCTTACGGATATCACCCAGGCTGAAAACCTGGAAGCCGCCGGAATCGGTGAGGATTGGCCCTTTCCACTGCATAAAATCGTGCAGATCGCCATGCAGTTTCATGATTTCCTGTCCCGGGCGCAGCCACAGGTGGAAGGTGTTACCGAGGATAATCTGCGCGCCAGTTGCTTCAACTTCTTCCGGCGTCATGCCTTTCACAGTACCGTAAGTACCGACCGGCATAAAAGCAGGTGTTTCTACTACGCCACGATCAAAAACCAGGCGGCCGCGGCGAGCGCGACCGTCTGTGGTATCCAGTTCAAATTTCATCTTAACTCCTGCGTCAGAAAAACAGTCCGACGTTTTAAATACTCATATCGCGGATTTATTCCCCGACACGCTCAGAAATAGCCTGCGGATTGTACGTGATAAACATCGCATCACCGTAACTAAAAAAGCGATATTCCGCTTTTACCGCTTCATGATAGGCGTGCATGGTGTTTTTATAACCAGCAAACGCGGAAACCAGCATGATCAGCGTTGATTCCGGCAGGTGGAAGTTGGTTACCAGGGCATCAATCACCTGATATTTATAGCCAGGATAAATGAATATTTGCGTATCGCCGAAAAACGGCTCGATAAGGTCGTTTTTGGCCGCCTGTGCCGCGCTTTCCAGTGAACGTACGGAGGTGGTGCCCACCGCAATCACGCGGTTGCCGCGCGCTTTCGCCGCCAGCACAGCATCAACGACATCCTGCGGCACTTCCGCATATTCGGAGTGCATGATGTGATCTTCGATGGTGTCTACGCGCACCGGCTGGAAAGTCCCCGCGCCCACGTGCAGCGTGACGAACGCCATTTCAATGCCTTTATCGCGCAGCTTAGCCAGCAGCGGATCGTCAAAGTGCAGACCCGCAGTCGGCGCGGCGACCGCACCCGGTTTTTCGCTATACACGGTCTGATACAGCTCGCGGTCGGCGTCTTCATCCGGACGGTCAATATACGGTGGCAGCGGCATATGGCCGATGGCGTTAAGGATATCCAGCACGCTGCGCTCGTCGTTAAACTCGACTTCAAACAGCGCGTCATGGCGTGCCACCATCGTTGCTTTAATACTTTCGTCGTCGCCCAGCAGCAGCTCGGCCCCCGGCTTTGGCGCTTTCGAGGCGCGAATATGCGCCAGAATACGTTTGTCATCCAGCATACGCTCGACCAGCACTTCAATCTTGCCGCCGCTGGCTTTACGGCCAAACAGACGCGCCGGAATAACGCGGGTGTTGTTAAAGACCAGCAAATCGCCAGGGTTGAGCTTATCGAGCAAATCGGTGAAAGTACCGTGCGTCAGCGCGCCCGTCGGCCCGTCCAAAGACAGCAAGCGGCAACTACTGCGCTCAGCTTGCGGATAGTGGGCAATCAGGGATTCGGGTAGTTCAAAGGTGAAATCGGTAACGCGCATGACACTGACTCAGACTAAAATAAGAGGCGGGTAGTCTAGTGCCGGGGCGTCCTCCCTGCAACCTTTACCCCTCAAGTTAAAAGACATAATCTATACACAAAATCATTCAAGATGCATCGAGGCGGCAACTGAATGAGTCCCCGGGAGCTTACTCAAGTAAGTGACTGGGGTGAGTGAAGGCAGCCAACAAAGAGGCAGTTTGAAGGATGAAGTGGATATGAATTTTCTTGCACATTTGCATCTGGCTCACCTTGCCGACAGCTCGCTTTCCGGCAATTTGCTGGCCGACTTTGTCCGGGGCAATCCGGAAACGCACTATTCGCCTGACGTGGTAGAAGGCATCTTCATGCACCGTCGTATCGACGTGATGACCGATAACCTGCCGCAGGTGCGTGAAGCCAAAGAGTGGTTTCGCAGCGAAACGCGCCGTGTCGCGCCGATTACGCTGGACGTAATGTGGGATCATTTTCTGTCGCGCCACTGGTCGGAAATATCCCCCGACTTCCCGCTGGCGGACTTTGTGCGCTATGCTCGCACCCAGGTGACCACTATTTTGCCTGAATCGCCACCGCGCTTTATCAATTTAAACAACTATATATGGTCAGAGAAATGGCTTGAGCGCTATCGGGACATGGATTTTATCCAGAACGTCCTGAATGGCATGGCCAGCCGCCGCCCACGACTCGATGCCCTGCGTGACTCATGGTATGACCTGGATACGCATTACGATGCGTTAGAGGAACGGTTCTGGCAGTTTTATCCGCAAATGATGGAACAGGCGCAGCGTAAAACCCTTTGACTACAGCCCGTATTAGCCGCCGGATAAGCAGTAGCCGCCATCCGGTAAAAGATTGATAGACAAAACCTGTCTCATTGATTGCCAGCGCCTCTTTGTCTTATTCCCGAACACTCTCTATACTGGCCCGCGTTGCGTTCCAAAAACCCCTTAACATTGCAGGAGAATTATATGGTACTGGTAACTCGTCAGGCTCCGGATTTCACAGCAGCTGCGGTACTGGGTAGCGGTGAGATCGTTGAAAACTTCAACTTCAAACAGCATACCAACGGTAAAACTACCGTTCTGTTCTTCTGGCCGATGGACTTCACCTTCGTTTGCCCGTCTGAACTGATCGCTTTCGACAAACGTTACGAAGAATTCCAGAAGCGCGGCGTGGAAGTTGTTGGCGTTTCCTTCGACTCTGAATTTGTCCACAACGCATGGCGTAACACCCCTGTCGACAAAGGCGGCATCGGTGCAGTGAAATACGCAATGGTTGCTGACATCAAACGCGAAATCCAGAAAGCCTACGGCATCGAGCACCCGGAAGCGGGCGTTGCTCTGCGCGGTTCTTTCCTGATCGACGCTAACGGCGTTGTTCGCCACCAGGTGGTTAACGATCTGCCGCTGGGTCGTAACATCGACGAAATGCTGCGCATGGTTGACGCACTGCAGTTCCACGAAGAGCACGGCGACGTTTGCCCGGCACAGTGGGAAAAAGGTAAAGAAGGTATGAACGCGTCTCCGGACGGCGTAGCAAAATACCTGACCGAGAACGTTTCCAGCCTGTAATTGGCATGAATCGTAAGAGGCCCGCAAATGCGGGCCTCTTTTATTGGTTTATGTCGGATTACCCTTTTTCACTTCACGCCAGATTCGCCACGCCATAAGCGCCAGTACGGCGACCCCAAGAATTAACGCCCCCCACACCAACAGCGTTTTCCACTGGCTTTGTTGCTCAGCTACTGACGTTGCCGTCAATCGCGCTTCACCACCAAGCGCCACGCTCTCCTGAAGAGTCGCCCACGGTAGATAATCTATCTCCTGCGATTTACGCAGCGACGCCGGGATCAGCATATCGAGACCAACATCTGCCTTTTTCGCCGCCCGGTTTCCCCACGCCAGCATATAAGGCCCTTTGCCCTGCGTATTAAACACCAGTTGATAACTGTCGCGCATGCCGCTCAACTCAGGCAGCCTCTCTGGCAACCGGGCGTTAATAGTCGTCATCCGGACGGCCTCAACCAACTGACCGGAAAGACGAATATCTTCCGCACTCCTCCAGTCCAGATTGTAAAGCATGGTTTTTGTCAGCGGCTGCCAGGGCTCTTTTTCAGCGCTGCGCCAGGCCAGTTCCACCGGTAAAACACCTTCACTTTCCAGATCGATGCGAAGCGAGGTCAGCGGCTGGGGCTGCGCCCATCGCCAGACGGCTTCGTCATCCGAAACCTTAATCCCCTGGGCTTCAATCACGATACGCTCGGATTCCGGCTCGCTGCTGGCCGCTATCGCGCTCACGCTGTTTAACGTCAGCGCCGGACTTTGCGAGTCGAGGATCACCAGCAGGTAACGAGTCGCCTCCGCAGAGAGCGTGAGACTGGCGCTGATGGTGTCCATTTTCAGGCGATCGTTATCACGCGTCAGATCCATTAACGGCGCATCTTCCTGCACGGGTCGCCAGTAGCGCAAATCACTGCTTGCATAAACCGAGGCTTTCCCCTGCCAGTTGCCCGCCTGCGAGTCCCAGTTCAGGCGTAACTGCGCCAGTGAAAAGGCATCTTTCGTCTCTTCCGGGAGCGTCAGTAAATAGCTCTGGCCGAGCGCTTTGACATCATCACTTTGCAAATGAATCTCAATGCCGCTCTTCGAGCGTAAAACAATAGCGTCTCCGCCTCGTTGCCCCTCCTCACGCGGCGCAACCGGTGACATATCAAGCGGGAAAAAACGCAGCGCCACTGCCTCTGGCGTAACGGGCTGGGTTTTCTGCGCCACCAGAGTAAACGGCACCGTCTCCCCCAGATGGTTAAAGACCCGGACATCGCGCAAATCCGCCCAGGCGGTACCCGGATACACCGCCGGAGGTAGCGAAACGCGATACCACGGCGATGTGCCCGTAGTTTCCAGCGTCACCCCCGTTACGTAGTCCGCCGGAGACTCTTTCACTTCATCGCTGCTTACCGCCGCGCCTGTCGCGCCCAGCAGTACGCTGCATAACACCGCTTTCATCCATTTCATTTTTCTTCTCCTGCTTTGGGCGGTAATGGTGAAAAATACCCGATAATCAACACCAGAATGGCCACGCCGATAAACGCAACCGCGCGCGCCAGACCGCCGCCTCCTGCGCTGTCCACCAGCATCAGTTTCACAATGACTATCCCCAGCAATACCGCGCCACACAGCCATTCCCGACGCGAGCGGCGCCGGGTCGCCCGCAGCATCACCACCAATGCCGCCAGCATCCAGAACAGAGCAAAACAGGTTTGAATCAGCCGTGAATCCCATAGTGCGTCTACACGCCACGCAACCTCGCCATACCAGGACAATGCGCGCAGCAGCACACCATTGAGCCACCAAAAGCTGAGCGCCATCAGCGCCACAACCGGCCATGGGCGACATACCGAAAGCTGCACCGGGAAATAGCGTTCAGACGCGCGATAAAACACCACCAGGCCCAGTAGGGCAAAAGCTGCGCCCTCTTCCAGCGGGTTGAGCAACGGCAGATAAGTCTGACGATAAACTACGCCATCTTGTAAATTGGTCAGCACGAGCAGACCGACCAGCACCAGCACAACGGGAACCATCGCCTGAACAGAATAGAGGGTAGGCCAGATGCGAAACGGCCAGATTTGTCGATGAACAGACTGATAAATCAGGAAAATAAGCAGCCCGCCAGCCGCCATCATCAGGCCGCTACCCCACGCAGCCCTTCCCCACGGCAGCCCCTGCGCGAACCAGAACAGCTCAACCGCGAGCGCCAGTAAAATCATCCATAAGAACGATAAATGCGCCAGTCTGGAAAGCATTGGCGGTAATATTTGTGCGTCACGCCAGAGCAGCGCTATCGCAACAATTAGCGCCGCGCACCAGGCCAGATTCGGCCAGCCCGCCGCAAAAATCTGCTGTACAGCGATCTGATACATCAGCATCACCAGCATCATCGGCCACAGCAGCCATTTACTGGCATCCAGCTCCCGCCACGCCAGGCGACCCGCGATACTTCGCCAGCCCCAGCTCGATACCGCCATTAATGCCAGCACGCCAGACAGTACCCACCGATCCTGTTTCAGAGCGAGTTGCGATGCCGCAACGAGCGCAACAATCCAGAAAACCAAACCACCAGCGAGTAGCGCCCAACTGCCCTGCATCCAAATGTTGCGCCATAGCCATGCGGCAACCAGCCAACTGAGGCTGAGCACGGCAAAAATCAGCATGACTGAGAGCGCGGTTGTTCCGTTCGCCAGCGCCCATAGCGCGCTGCCCACGGCCAGCACGAGCAGCGCCGTACCGCTATAACTCATGCGCCGCTGCTGCTGGTGCACGCCCAGCCAGAGGATCCCCAGACCTTCCAGCGCCCAGGCCATCGCCGTCCAGCGGGCCGAAAGCGCCAGCGGGATAGCGAGTGTCGTAAACGCCCCCCCCAGCGCCAGCGCCGCTAGCACCAGCGGCCTTCCTGAAGAAGGATAGCGACGCAACGCCAGCCAGGCTAACGCCAGATAGAAACCACCGTAGCCCAACGCGCTGAGCGCCGGACCATATCCCATATGCCGGGTAATGGCGTACTGCATGCCAAAACCGACCAGCGGCGGCGCAAACAGCAGTACGCCGTCAATAATCTGTTTGCCTTTTTCCTGCGCCCGGAGCGACAACGCCACGCTCAGCACGCCAAAAATAATCGTGTTGGCGATCAGGAACAGTTGGCAACTCAGGTAATACTCTGGTCGATAGTCCTCCAGGCCCCATACCCCGCCAACGCCGAAGGTGAACAGCAGGCCAAGCAGATTAAGCTCCCGCCAGTGCTGCCAGATGCTGATGGCGAGAATGCCGACCGAGAGCAGAAGATAGAATGAGAAGAGCGCGACATGACTGCCGCCGCCGGTGGAAAGCAACAGCGGCGCAAGATAACCGCCAAGACTTGCCAGCATCGCCAGGCTGAGCGCCTTTTGCAGAATAGCCAGCCCCACACTCGCCGCACAAATCACCACCAGCAGCGCAAATGCCAGCGTCATTGGCAGCATTTGCCACAGCCGGAACGCGCCAAAGACGGTGAGATAGAGTGCTCCGGTAGCTCCCCCCTGTAATATCAGCGCATAGATCGGTTGCTTATGCCGCAGCCGCCAGCCCAACGCCAACAGCACAATAGCGAACAGCGCGGCCGCCACCAGACGCAGCTCCAGCGGAAACAGAGAATGTTCGACCGTATAACGCAGCAGGAAAGAAAGCCCCAAAAACAGGAGCAAAATACCGAGCTTTGCCAACGGGTTACCCTGCATAAACCAGCGCACCAGCGATGACATTACCCCGCCAAAAGCAGAAGGCCGCTCGACGTCGGGCGTAGATACCGCCGCATTATCCGGCTTCGGCTGTGAAGCCCACGGGTTAACGGGCTCAGGCGGCGGCTCAGTTACTGGCTCCGGCGATACGCTGCTCATCGCAGCCGTTGGCGCATCGGCAGGAACAATATCTTTTGCTGCCATTGGCTCAACGGCGCTGGTCTGCGCCACACCGCGCAGCTCCAGCTCCTCTACCCGACGGCGCAAGACCACCAGCTCAGAACGTACAGCCGCACTGCGTCTGAATGCCACGATCGCGAGGCCAGGAACTACTACCAGCGCGAAGAATAATACAATGCAGCCAAGGGTTAGCAGCTCATCCATGTTTCCACCTTCACTGTATAAAGACAGACCAGAATGACACAAATTGTTGCAGTTGCGCCATATCGGTTAACACGATGAACCGCTTTTCAGAATAGACAATCAGCCCCTGCGTTTGGCCAGGGGCTGTGATGAGGGATTAAAACGCGAAGCAGGAGCAGCCAAGCGCGCCCCAGAAAGCCCGGTCATCTGACACCGGAATTGCCGATTTACGCGCTATATCATGCTGATGACCGTGTACGCCGCAGCTGCCGCAGCACTGGTGCATCTGCACCATTGCGCCAATTTTCGCCGTAGCAGGCGGCGCTGAGCGATAGTGCCCCGGCACTTTTACCACCGGCGACCAGTCAGGTACAACCGGGATGGCCGGCGGCGCCAGCGGAGTGAAATGCCCGGCCGCATACACCACTTTGCCATCGACAATGGTCATTACCGACTCTATGCCTTTGATCTCTTCTTCCGGCACACTGAAGTAATCTTTAGACAGCACCACCAGGTCTGCCAGTTGGTCTTTCTCGATGCGCCCTTTCTTACCCTGTTCGCTGGAGAACCAGGCGCTACCGGCCGTCCACAATTCCAGCGCCACATCGCGCGGCAGGCGATTGTTATCATCGTACATCGCCATCCCTCCCACAGTACGGCCCGAAACCAGCCAGTAGAGCGCTGTCCACGGGTTGTAGCTGGCCACGCGGGTGGCATCAGTCCCCAGCCCTACCGGAACGTCAGCCGCCAGCATTTTCGCCACAGGCGGGGTATGTTTGACCGCATCTTTGCCGTAGCGATCGACAAAATATTCGCCCTGGAACGCCATACGGTGCTGAACAGCGATCCCGCCCCCCAGCGCTTTTACGCGCTCGATATTCCGTTCGGTAATCGTTTCAGCGTGATCGAAGAACCAGTGCAGGCCATTGAACGGGATATCGCGATTCACCTTCTCGAATACGTCGAGCATTCGGCTGATGGATTCATCGTAGGTGGCGTGCAGGCGGAACGGCCAGCGGTGCTCCACGAGGTGGCGCACCACGCGCTCCAGCTCATCGTCCATACCTTCCGGCAGATCCGGGCGTGGCTGGAGGAAGTCTTCAAAATCCGCGGCCGAGAAGACCAGCATTTCCCCTGCCCCATTGGCACGGTAGAAGTCGGTCCCCTGCCCTGGTTTGAGCATATCGGTCCAGCGTTCAAAGTCTTCCAGTTCCTGCTGCGGACGCTGGGTAAACAAGTTGTAGGCGATGCGCACCGTCATCTGTTTGTGGGCGTGTAACTGCTCAATTATCTCGTAATCTTCCGGGTAGTTCTGAAAACCACCGCCTGCATCGATGGCGCTGGTCAGCCCGAGACGGTTCAGCTCGCGCATAAACTGCCGGGTCGAGTTGACCTGCATTTCCAGCGGCAGTTTTGGTCCTTTTGCCAGCGTCGAATAAAGGATCATGGCGTTGGGTTTGGCGATCAGCATCCCGGTTGGGTTACCGTTGCTATCACGCACAATCTCACCACCCGCCGGGTCCGGCGTCGCCTTGGTGTAGCCGACTGCTTTCAGTGCGGCACGGTCCAGCAAAGCTCTGTCGTAGAGGTGCAGAACAAAAACTGGGGTATCCGGGGCCGCTTCATTCAGTTCTTCGAGGATTGGCATGCGACGTTCGGCAAACTGGAATTCGCTCCAGCCGCCCACCACGCGCACCCATTGCGGCGATGGCGTTCTTTCAGCCTGCTCTTTGAGCATGCGTAGCGCGTCCGCCAGCGACGGAACGCCTTCCCAACGCAATTCCAGGTTGTAATTCAGACCGCCGCGAATGAGGTGCAGGTGCGAATCGTTCAGGCCCGGGATCACCGTATGCCCTTGCAGATCGACAACCTGCGTCCCGTCGGTGGCAAAACTCATGATGCGATCGTGGCTACCGGTCGCCAGGATCTTACCATTGGCGATCGCCACCGCCTCGACCTGCGGGTTTTGTCTTTCGAGAGTATGAATTTTTCCGTGAGTCAGAATCAGTGTGGCAGTTTGAGACATAACAATCTCCTGAGAAACCGGTCAGGCTTTTTTCAGCCATCCGGCAAACAGACGGGTTACGATGGGCATCCAGAACCAGACCACCAGCGCAACCACACAGGCATCATTGATCAGATGCAGGAGTAACGAGCCCTTCATGGCAGGCAGCACAATGCCGGTCAACCACGGCACCAGATTGGTGCTGGGAAAAATCACCAGCAGGGTTATCAGAAACTGTTTCCAGCGCCTGGGCTGACGTACATGGGGCGCGGGCGGCGTAAACCAGAACGCCGCTTCGGTGCGGATTTCAGTTTTATCCCCTTCCGCCAGCAGCGGGGCAATCTCTTCGACCAGCACGCGGCGCGTATCGGACTGGGTCCAGTTATACAGATGCTCAAGCGTGTCGAAGCGGATAATGATGTTCCACAGATTGTTGCCATCTGCTGGACGAATCACATTCGCCCCCAGATGACCGGGAAACTCGGCCGCCACCGGCATGATTTTCCCCAGCCACTGCTCATACCGCTGCGCTTGTTCAGGCAGCAGGGTGTGGGAAATCACCAACGTCACATGTTTGTTCTGCGCCATAAAGGGTTCCTTGTTGAGAGGAAACAGGCCCGCTTAGGCCACGGAAGCAATACACAAAATCATTCATGGCGCATCGAAGCGGCAAGATTGTGTATCCCCGGAGGCTGACAAAGTGAGTGACCGGGGTACGCAAACGAAGCCTACAAAGAGGCAACATGAAGGATGAGGTGTATTTAGGCTTTACGTTCCGGCGCGCCATGCACCATGGTGTAGGCGTAATCCACGCCCATACCGTAGGCGCCGCTGTGCTCACGTACCAGATCCATGACGGCGTCGTAGGTTTCTTTGCGGGACCAGTCGCGCTGGTACTCGAGAAGAACCTGTTGCCAGGTCACAGGTACGGCACCCGCCTGTACCATGCGGTCGATAGAACGCTCGTGGGCATCCACGGACGTGCCGCCAGAAGTGTCAGTTACCACATAAACTTCGTAACCCGCTTCCAGCGCCATCAGCGCCGGGAAAGTCAGGCATACTTCGGTCCACAGCGCGGAGATAATCAATTTTTTACGCCCGGTCGCTTCCACGGCTTTCACAAACGCCGCATCTTCCCAGGAGTTCATCGAGGTGCGTTCAATTGGTTTCACATCAGGATGAACCGCTAAGGAAGGTGCGAACAAGTTCCTGATATGAGATCATCATATTCATCCGGAGCGCATCCCAGAGGGACATCATGAGCCATCAACTCACCTTCGCCGATAGTGAATTCAGCACTAAGCGCCGTCAGACCCGAAAAGAGATTTTCCTCTCCCGCATGGAGCAGATTCTGCCATGGCAGAATATGACCGCTGTCATCGAGCCGTTTTATCCCAAGGCGGGCAATGGCCGACGGCCCTATCCGCTGGAGACCATGCTGCGTATTCACTGCATGCAGCATTGGTACAACCTGAGCGACGGTGCCATGGAAGATGCCCTGTACGAAATCGCCTCCATGCGCCTGTTTGCCCGATTATCCCTGGATAGCGCCCTGCCGGATCGCACCACCATCATGAATTTCCGCCACCTGCTCGAGCAGCATCAACTGGCCCGTCAATTGTTCAAGACCATCAATCGCTGGCTGGCCGAAGCAGGCGTCATGATGACCCAAGGCACTTTGGTGGATGCCACCATCATTGAGGCACCCAGCTCTACCAAGAACAAAGAGCAGCAACGCGATCCGGAGATGCATCAGACCAAGAAAGGCAATCAGTGGCACTTTGGCATGAAGGCCCACATTGGTGTCGATGCCAAGAGTGGCCTGACCCACAGCCTGGTCACCACCGCGGCCAACGAGCATGACCTCAATCAGCTGGGTAATCTGCTTCATGGAGAGGAGCAATTTGTCTCAGCCGATGCCGGCTACCAAGGAGCGCCACAGCGCGAGGAGCTGGCCGAGGTGGATGTGGACTGGCTGATCGCCGAGCGTCCCGGCAGGGTAAAAACCTTGAAGCAGCATCCGCGCAAGAACAAAACGGCCATCAACATCGAATACATGAAAGCCAGCATCCGTGCCAGGGGGGAGCACCCGTTTCGCATCATCAAGCGGCAGTTCGGCTTCGTGAAAGCCAGATACAAGGGGCTGCTGAAAAACGATAACCAACTGGCGATGTTATTCACCCTGGCCAACCTGTTTCGGGTGGACCAAATGATACGTCAGTGGGAGAGATCTCAGTAAAAACCGGAAATAACGCCAGAAATGGTGGAAAAAATAGCCTAAATAGGCTGATTCGATGTGTTTGCGGGAAAAAAATCGGCCCAGATCCGCGAAATTTTAATCAGCGAGTCAGCTTGGGAAGAAATGACCTACTTATTCGCACCTTCCCTAATTCTCGACGCACTTGATAAACAGGGTTCATTTGCCGCGGCGGCGGAATCGCTGTTTAAAACCCCTGCAGCACTCAGCTATATGATTCAAAAGCTGGAAAGTGATTTGAATATCGAGTTGCTTGACCGTTCCGGTCACCGGGCAAAATTTACCGACACCGGTCAGATGATGCTGGAAAAGGGACGTTTGCTGCTGAGTGCGGCAAAAGATCTCGAAAAGCAGGCGGTGCAGCTGAATTCAGGCTGGGAAAAAGAGCTGGCGATTGCGCTGGACGACTCCTTCCCTTTCGCCTCGCTGTTGCCCATTATCGATGAATTTCACGCGCTGAATAAGCAAACCCGCCTTAACTTCACCCACCATACGCTGGCGGGCTCCTGGGAGGAGCTGACGCATAATGGAGCAGATATTATTTTGGGGGCGATTAATGAACCGCCTACGTCAGCGGCCTGGTCCTACAAAATGCTTGGCACGCTGGACAATGTGTTTGTCGTTGCGCCTGAGCATCCGCTGGCCGCAGCACCGGATGGCCTGACTAACGAACAACTGTGCCTGCACCGGGCGATTGTCATTAGCGACAGCGCCCGCTTTTGTCATCCGTTACAAACCAATCTGATGGAGGAGCAGGCGCAGATTCGCGTTGATGATTTCCATAGTAAGGTGATGCTACTGCGGGCCGGCTTGGGCTGCGGATTTCTCCCCCGCCATATTGCTAACCCGTGGCTTGCCACGGGCGAGCTGGTGGAAAAAACGGTCATCTCATTTCGCCAAAAAGACGTGGCCTATATGGCCTGGCGCAATAACCGCGATGGACTGGCGCAGCGCTGGTGGCGGGAAACGCTGCTGGCAAGCCCGGATGTTACGCGCTTATATCAATGACCCATCCACACCGAGGCGGAAATCGCCGGCAGCGTCAGGATATCCTCGGCAAGCACGCCTTTGCCCTCCTGGTGCTGCCATTGGCTGACGCTCAGTAATGGCGAGGCAGGCAGGACCACTTCACAGGCGTGGCCACGGTTAATCGCCACCAATACACGCTGGCGGTTTAGCACGCGTACAAACACCACCACGTTATCCTCGGCGTAAATCACCTGACAACCACCATGGCGCAGCGCCTGGCTCTGGTGGCGTAATGTTGCCAGCCGCTGATACAACGCCAGCAGGTTAGCGTCCTGTTTTTCAGGCTGCCACGGGAATGGTTTGCGACAAAACGGATCGTTGTTCCCATCCAGTCCCACTTCGTCACCGTAGTAAATACAGGGCACGCCAGGCCAGGTAAACAGCCACACCACCGCCAACGGTAAACGTGCGACGTCTTTACCGAGCAGAGATTTAAAACGGGCGGTATCGTGGCTGTCGAGCTGGTTGAACATCCGCAACTGCTGCTGATGTGACAAACCCGCGCGATAGTTATCCATCCACGCCATACAGGTCTGGGCGTCAATGAATTGCGGATCGCATGAGATATCGGTATTGGCGAGAAATCCCCATATCGGGAAGGTAAAACCGCGATAGTTCATGGCGGCATCTTCCGCGTCGGCCTGCAACCATTGGCGCGCGTCGCCAAAATGCTCGCCCACCACATACGCCTCTGACTGGGTCTCTTTCGCCGCCTGCGTAATTCCGGCCACGTGCTGCAGGTTGTTGTGCGCACCACCGGCCTCTCCCAGCATATGCACCACGTCAAGACGCCAGCCGTCCATACTCCACGGCGCTTTCAGCCAGTGGCGAACGATGCTGTCTTCGCCGCGATAAATTTCATTCACCAGGCTTTCAGAGGAAAAGTCCAGCTTGGGCAGGCTGGAATACCCCAGCCAGTCGAGCGCGACGCCGTCGGCTGAGAAATGATACCAGTCGCGCCATGGGGATTGCGGATTATGGCACGCGCCATCCGTTCCCCGATTATGTCGGTCAAACCAGGCGTGTGAATCGCCGCTATGGTTAAAAACACCGTCGAGAATCAGGCGCATCCCCTGCTGTTGGGTGGTGTGACGCAGGCGCAGCAGCGCCCTGTCGCCGCCAAACTGCGGATCAACATGACGGTAATCTTCGGTATCGTATTTATGCACGCTCGGCGCGGTAAATACCGGATTCAGGTACAGCGCCGTGACGCCTAACGTTTTCAGATACGGCAGCTTTTCGCTGATGCCGTCCAAATCGCCGCCATAAAACGTGGAGCCACCGGCCTGGGCCGTAAGCGGTTCATCCCACTCGCGCCGCACAATATCGTGTCCGGCAGCGTGGTGGTAATAGACGTTATCCTGAGTCGCTTCACGCGACTGGCTGCGGGCAAAACGGTCCGGGAAAATTTGGTAAAAAATCTGATCGGCGACCCACTGCGGACCGTTATCCGGCACATCAACAGCAAACTGCTCCAGACGCGCAGGCGGAAAACGGCTGAATCCCTGCGGGGTGAACCACAACTGACGATCGAGCCAAAGTAATTTAAAACTATAGCGTCGACGAGGCTGTCCGCTGGAGAGATCGATCGCCGCTCTCCACGCGGTCACGCCCGGCTGCGGCTGGCTGCGTTGCTTGTGCATACCCAGCAAAATCTCTTCGTTATCGTTTTCTGCGCGTAGCGTCACCCGCTGGGGTGGATTTTCCCCCGCCAGCCATAATGTAATCGTCAGTTGATCTTTGTTTTGCTTAACAAATGGGGCAACCGGAAGGTGCCAGGCGTTCAACATCACGTATCCCCTTTGATGATAATGACGTCACCTTGCCATAGCGAAGTGCAGGATCACTCATCATCTTAACGTTTATTGGGGGAGGAGTGCGGGGGAGGAGAAAATTGCCGGGTAACATTAAGCTACCCGGCAAAAATATTACTGCGCTTCAGCCAGTTGGCGCTCGCGACGGCGCTTGAAAACCCAGCCGGCAAGCAGCAGGATAATCCACGCAAAGCCGACGTATAGCGAAATGCGGGTATCCGGATGATAGCCGATAAGCGCGATGATAAAGACCAGGAAAATCAGGCCAATGACGGTCGTCACAACCCCCCCCGGCACTTTAAATTTCAGCGCCTTAACCTCTTCCGGCGGCAGACGACGACGGAAAGCAATTTGTGACAGCAGGATCATAATCCACACCCATACCGTTGCGAAGGTCGCCAGAGAGGCGATCACCAGGAAGACGTTTTCCGGCATGATGTAGTTAAGATACACCGCAAACAGCAGCGCGATAGTCATCACCATCACCGTCACCCATGGCACGCCACGACGCGACGTCTTGGCGAACATTTTCGGCGCGCTGCCCTGCTCCGCCATACCATGCAGCATACGCCCCACGCCAAAGACGTCAGAGTTGATGGCCGACAGCGACGCGGTCAGGACTACGAAGTTGAGGATCCCGGCGGCAAAGGTAATCCCCATATGCTGGAACGTCAGAACGAACGGGCTACCGTCAGTGCCGACCTGGTTCCACGGGTAAATAGACATGATGACGAACAGCGTCCCCACGTAAAACACGAGGATACGCATCGGTACGGAATTGATGGCGCGCGGAATAGATTTTTCCGGGTCTTTGGCTTCGCCAGCGGTAATCCCGATAATCTCAATCCCGCCGTAGGCGAACATCACCATTTGTAGCGACATCACCATGCCGAGCCAGCCGTTACTGAAGAAACCGCCGTTGCTCCACAGATTATGGATACCGGTAGGCTGTCCGCCGTTACCAATCCCCCAAATGATGATGCCAAAACCGGCGACAATCATGATGATAATGGTGGCGACTTTAAAGAACGAGAACCAAAATTCCAGCTCGCCAAACACCTTCACGCTCATCAGGTTGATGGCGCAGATAATCAATACCACGCTGAGTACCCAAATCCAGTGCGGTACGGCCGGGAACCAGACGCCCATGTAAATACCAAAGGCAGTCACATCGGCAATGGCGACAATCAGGATTTCAAAACAGTAGGTCCAGCCGGTTATGTAGCCTGCCAGCGGTCCGAGGTTTTCCTGCGCATAGCGCGAGAAGGAGCTGGCTGCAGGGTTATGAACGGACATTTCGCCCAGCGCGCGCATAATGATATACGCCGCTACGCCGCCGATAATATAGGCCAGCAACACGCTTGGCCCCGCCATTTTGATGGCATCGGCCGAGCCGTAGAACAGCCCAGTACCAATTGCTGAACCTAATGCCATAAAGCGAATGTGCCGGGTGCTCAGCCCACGCTTTAGCTTGTTATTACTTTCCATCGATTCCTAACCTGTTAACACAATAAAAAACCACGGGGCCATGTTAATAGCCCCGTGGTTAAAACTTATTGTCAGTGATATTAGTGTGCGCTGGAGGTCACTTGTCGACCCGCTGCACGATCCCAGATAACTGCCAGGACCACCATCACGACTGTTGGCATCAACCACGCCAGCCCCTGCTCCGCCAGCGGTAAACGCTGGGTCCAGGCCGGTAACACGTCGCCAATTGCAGAAGCTTTAATGCCATCAAGGATACCAAAAATCAGGCTGATAAACATCGCAGGTGCAATGACGCGGGAAGAATTATGCCACCATGAGCGGGTAAAACTTAATACAACCAGTGCGATACATGGCGGATAGATAGCCGTCAGCACCGGAATAGAGATCTGAATCAGATGGCTCAGACCCAGGTTAGAGACCACCATCGAGAAGCCGCCGAGGATAAATACCAGCGTACGATAAGACAGTGGAACGTACTGGGCAAAGAACTCTGCGCACGCGCAGGTCAGGCCAACAGCGGTGACCAGACAGGCGATGAAAATCAACGCCGCCAGCAGGAAGCTCCCTGCGCCACCAAAGGTGTGCTGAACATACGCATGCAGAATTGCCGCGCCGTTAGCAGACTGATCGACCAGAATTGCGCTATCTGAACCCAGACGGAACAGCGCGAGATACAGCAGCGTTAAGCCCACACCCGCCATCAAACCCGCCCAAACGGTATAACGGGTCAGCAGACGCGCTTCAGTAACGCCACGCGAGCGAGCGGCGTTGACGATAACAATACCAAATACCATCGCGCCCAGCGTATCCATGGTCAGATACCCGTTCACGAAGCCATTAGAAAACGCCGCAGTTTGATAGGCTTCCATCGCATTGCTGATCGGGCCTGCTGGCCAGACGATTGCGGCGACAGACAGGACCACCAGCGCCAGGATTTTCAGCGGAGCCAGGAAATTACCAACCGTATCCAGCAGTTTGCCCGGATACAGCGAAACCAGAATCACAATCGCGAAATAGACCACGCTGTAGATAAGCAGTGGCAGCGCGGAGTCACCGGTCAGCGGTGCAATCCCGACTTCGAAAGAGACCGTCGCGGTACGCGGCGTAGCAAATAACGGTCCAACAGCCAGATAGCACACGGTCGCCAGCAGCAAACCAGCGACTTTACCGATAGGCGTGCTCAGTCGGTCCACACCACCACCGACTTTCGCCAGCGCGACAACGGTAAGTACCGGCAGGCCAACGGCGGTAATCAAAAAGCCAAAAGCCGCAGTCCAGACGTGTTCACCTGCCTGCAAACCAACCATTGGGGGGAAGATGATGTTACCTGCACCAACGAACAGTGCAAATGTCATAAATCCCAAAGCGATAATATCGCGCGATTTTAACTGATGGGTCATAAAGTCTTACTGCCTGTGGATGTGGTGTTGAAAATAATAAATTTTTGCCTTTCCCTGGGGGACAATACAGCGGCATTTTTGCTCAATTCCAGCGGGAAACACTCCCAGACTGGCGCGGCGAAGAATAGTTTTTCGATTTACCGCGTAAATGCAGTCGGTATGACAGCACCTGGAGCGCAATTTAAACGCTTATAACGTTTTAAAGCAAGGTGGGATCCCAAAACCAGAACAATATAGCGATATGAAAAATGGGGTTAGCACAAAACACCATTTCATGGAAAAAGGTATGGGTAATAGTTCGAACAAAAAACAACCAAACGTCGTAAAATTCAGGATGGTTATATTGACCGCATAGAAAAAGCCAGCTTGCGCTGGCTTTTGGAAAGATTATCTTACGAATGCGCCTTAACCGTTAATTTTGGCAATTAAACGTTCCGGGATCACGAAACTAAATCGCGTCCCAACGCCTAGTTCGCTTTCGATATTCAAGCGACTGTCGTGATGATGCAGCGCATGCTTAACGATGGCCAGGCCAAGTCCGCTGCCGCCCGTTTGCCGCGATCGCGCCTTATCCACACGATAAAAACGTTCGGTTAAGCGTGGAATATGCTCGGCGGCAATGCCTGGACCGTTGTCTTCCACGCAAAACTCCGCCCCCGACGCCACATGCTGCCAGCGTACGGTAATGTGCGTTCCCGCTGGCGTATGGTTCACCGCGTTGTAGACGAGATTCGAGATAGCGCTACGCAACTGCTCCTCGTTACCCCGCACGTTCAGGCTGTTATCAACATCAAAGGTAAACGTATGTTTTTGCTGGCTCAGCGTTTGCGCTTCGTGTTCGAGCACGCGCAGCATCATGGGCACATCGACCTTCTCATTCAGCAGTAGCGTCGGAGCAGCCTCAATTTTTGACAGCGTCAGCAGCTGTTTCACCAGCCCTTCCATGCGATACGTTTGTTCGCGCATGGTATGCAGCGCTTTTTCACGCGTCGTCCCTTCCAGCGGATGCTCCTGCATCATTTCCAGGTACCCTTGTAACACCGTCAGAGGCGTACGCAGTTCATGGCTGGCGTTGGCGAAAAAGTTACGTCGTGAACCTTCCAGTTGATGCATCTGGGTAACGTCGCGCGCCACCATCAGCAGTTGCTTATCGGTATAGGGCATCACGCGAATTTCCAGATGCCGTCCGGTATTGAGTACCAGATTGATCGGTCGGCTAAAATCGCGCGTTTTCAGGTATTGTGTAAATTCCGGGTAGCGCAACAGGTTAAGAATATTTTGCCCGCTATCGTCCGGCCAGCGCAGTCCCAGAACCTGCTGGGCCAGTCCGTTACACCAGAAGATACCGCCTTCTTCAGTGGTCAGCACCACCGCGTCGGGTAGCGATTCCGCCCCGCTGCGAAAACGTTTAATCAGATTACCCAGTTCACGACGGCGCTTTTTGTTGCGCAGTTGCATTTGATGCAGCCCGTACAGCAACGGCTCCCAACTGCCTCGCCCCGGCGGCGGCGTCATGCTTCTGTCGACCCATAGCCACCAGGACAAACGTAATAAATTCCAGAAATGCCAGATAAGCAGGCCCGTTACCGACGCCAGTAAAAACCAGGGCAGGTAACCGAAAAAAGCGCTAAGGATAAATGCCGGTATGCAGCACAGGATCAGCTCCAGTACCAACCTTTTCCATGACAATCGTTCTAGCAAACGTCTTACTCCCTATACGGCCTAATCCTTCAGGCCCTGATTCTTGTCAGTCAGAAGCGGGTTGAAAAACGATATCCCGTCCCGCGAACCGTCTGCACCATACGATCGTGTCCGCTGTGCTCCAGCGCCTTACGTAAGCGGCGGATGTGCACATCCACTGTCCGGTCTTCCACGTACACATTAGTTCCCCAGACATGATTGAGGAGTTGCTCGCGACTGTAGACACGCTCGGGATGAGTCATAAAGAAGTGCAACAGTTTGAATTCGGTCGGCCCCATATCCAGCGGATCCTCGCCGGTCATCACGCGATGCGAGGTGGGATCAAGGCTTAGCCCCTGCATTTCTATAACCTCTTCCACCGCCATCGGTGAAATACGACGCAGAACTGCTTTAATACGCGCCACCAGCTCCTTGGGAGAAAAAGGCTTGGTAATATAGTCATCCGCGCCGGTTTCCAGCCCCCGGACACGATCTTCCTCTTCCCCCCTCGCCGTCAGCATCATCACCGGGATATCCCGCGTCATCGCTTCGCGCTTGAGATGTTTAATAAACTGTAGACCCGAGCCGCCTGGAAGCATCCAGTCAAGCAGGACGAGATCCGGCCAGGGTTCATTGAGTTGGTTCACAGCACTGTCATAGTCTTCGGCTTCAACGGGTTGAAATCCGTTTTGCTCGAGCACGAAGCAGACCATTTCACGAATTGGAGCTTCATCTTCTACGACCAGAATACGTCTCGCCATGATTTGCCCTGTTTGTAATTAAATCGTTTGCCATCAATACAGTGCCATTATGCGTCAGTTTTATGACAGATTTATGAAAAGATAGTCCAGGTTTAACGCAGCCCGGCGAATTATGACAGCCCGGAGACAAGATATTCCCACTCGTGAAGGGTTATAATCCCCGCCATTGTTTTACCGTCATGGAACTCTTATGCGCATCCTTCACACGTCTGACTGGCATCTGGGTCAAAATTTCTACAGCAAGAGCCGCGCCGCCGAGCATCAGGCCTTTCTCGACTGGCTGCTGGAAACGGCACAATCCCAGCAGGTGGATGCCATTATTGTGGCAGGCGATATTTTCGATACCGGCTCACCGCCAAGCTATGCCCGTGAGCTGTATAACCGTTTTGTCGTCAATCTGCAGCAAACCGGCTGTCATCTGGTGGTGCTGGCAGGCAACCACGACTCTGTCGCCACGCTCAATGAATCCCGCGATATTCTGGCGTTTCTCAACACCACGGTGGTTGCCAGCGCTGGCCATGGGCCGCAGATACTGCCGCTACGCGACGGTACGCCGGGGGCGATCCTGTGTCCGGTACCTTTTTTACGTCCGCGCGACATCATCACCAGCCAGGCCGGGCTGACAGGACAAGAAAAACAGCAGCATTTACTGGGCGCAATTACCGACTACTATCAGCAGCAGTATCAGGATGCCTGCACGCTGCGCGGCGACCACAATCTTCCCATCATTGCGACCGGGCATTTGACCACCGTCGGAGCCAGTAAAAGCGACGCCGTACGTGACATTTATATCGGTACGCTGGACGCCTTCCCGGCGCAAAACTTCCCACCGGCAGACTACATCGCGCTGGGACATATTCACCGGGCGCAGGTTATCGGCGGCACGGAACATATTCGCTACTGCGGCTCGCCGATTGCCCTCAGTTTTGACGAGTGCGGCAAAAGCAAATGTGTACATCTGGTGAGCTTTGACGCGGGGAAACTCAGCGCCGTTGAAAATCTCACCGTGCCGGTTACGCAGCAGCTTGCGGTACTGAAAGGCGATTTAGCCGCCATTACTACCCAGCTTGAGCAGTGGCGCGGCGTGCAGCAAGAGCCACCGGTGTGGCTGGATATTGAAATCACCACCGACGACTACCTGCATGATATGCAACGTAAGATCCAGGCCTTAACCGAAGATTTACCGGTAGAAGTGCTACTGGTGCGCCGCAGTCGTGAACAGCGCGAACGCATTATGGCCAATGAACGACGTGAAACGTTAAGCGAGCTGAGCGTGGCAGAGGTTTTTGACCGCCGCCTGGCGCTGGAAGAACTCGAAGAACCGCAGCGTGAGCGGCTTAACCAGCTGTTTAGCGCAACCTTACAAACGCTTGCCGGGGAGGCTGAAGCATGAAAATTCTCAGCCTGCGCCTGAAAAACCTCAACTCCCTGAAGGGAGAATGGAAAGTCGATTTTACGGCAGAACCGTTTGCCAGCAATGGGTTGTTCGCCATCACCGGACCAACGGGTGCGGGAAAAACGACCCTGCTGGACGCAATTTGCCTTGCGCTGTACCACGAAACGCCGCGCCTGAATACCGTGTCACAATCGCAAAACGACCTGATGACCCGCGACACCGCGGAGTGTCTGGCCGAGGTCGAGTTTGAGGTGCGGGGCGAAGCCTACCGCGCATTCTGGAGCCAGAACCGGGCGCGCAATCAGCCGGAGGGCAATCTGCAGGTCCCTCGCGTAGAGCTGGCCCGCTGCTCCGACGGTAAAATCCTCGCCGATAAGGTCAAAGATAAGCTGGAGATGACCGCCGAGCTTACCGGGCTGGATTACGGACGTTTTACCCGTTCGATGCTGCTGTCTCAGGGGCAGTTTGCCGCATTTCTCAATGCCAAACCGAAAGAGCGCGCCGAGCTGCTGGAAGAGCTGACCGGCACTGAGATCTACGGCCAAATCTCCGCCATGGTATTTGAAAAGCACAAATCAGCGCGTACGGAACTGGAAAAACTGCAGGCCCAGGCCAGCGGTGTTGCGCTGTTAGCGCCAGAGCAATTGCAATCCCTGACAGAAAGTTTGCAGGTACTTACTGACGAAGAAAAACAATATCTTACCTGCCAACAAGCCCAGCAGCAGCACCTCAACTGGCTCATGCGGCAAAATGAGCTACAGGCGGAGATAAACCGCCACCAGCAGGCATTACAGGCTGCACTTCAGGCGCAGGAAGACGCGCAGCCGCAACTGGCGGCGCTGAGTCTGGCACTCCCGGCCAGAGCGTTACGCCCACACTGGGAGCGAATCCAGGAACAAACGGCTACGATTGACCGTACGCGACAGAAGATTCAGGAAGTGAATGCTCGCTTACAAAGCAGCTTAGCGCTGCGCGGACGTATTCGTCAGCAGGCACAAACGCAGTCAGCCGCTATGCTCGCCGGACAGCAAACGTTAACCGACTGGTTGAAGGAACATGACCGCTTCCGTTTGTGGAGTAGCGAACTGGCAGGATGGAAAGCGCTGCTGGCCCAACAGTCCGACGCCAGCGCCCAACTGCGCCAGTGGCAGCAGTTGCGGGAGAACGACACGCGCAAGCTCGATGCGCTGGCGCTTCCCACGCTGACCCTTTCGGCACAACAGGTAACGGAAGCGCTGGCGCAACATGTGCAGCTTCGTCCGTTACGCCAGCGGCTGAGTAATCTGCACGGGCAAATCGCCCCGAAGCAAAAGCAACTGGCGCAGCTACGCGCCACGCTTGTGCAGCGTCAGCAGGAGCTGGCCCAGCGCAATGCGGTGCTTACAGAAAAGCGTCAGCGCTATAAAGATAAAAATCAGCAGCTTGCCGATGTGAGAATCATTTGCGAGCAGGAAGCCCGCATCAAAGATCTGGAAAGCCAGCGGGCACTATTGCAATCCGGCATGCCTTGCCCACTTTGCGGCTCCACCACGCACCCGGCGATTGAGCGCTATCAAACGCTCGAACTGAGTGTGAATCAGACACGGCGTGAAGCGCTGGAAAAAGAGGTCAAAACGCTTGCCGATGAGGGTTCAACGCTACGCGGTCAACTCGAGGCGATAACCCAGCAACTTCAGCGCGATGAACGCGAAGTACAAACGCTTTCTCAGGAAGAGCAAGCACTTACTCAAGAGTGGCAGACCGTCACCGCCAACCTCAACGTGACGCTGCAACCGCAGGATGACATCGCCCCGTGGCTTGCCGCCCAGGAAGAGCACGAGCAGCAGCTTCACCAGCTGAGTCTGCGTCATACCCTGCAAGCGCAAATCACCGCACACACAGAGCAGATTACTCAGCTCCAGCAGCATATTGACCAGCGTCAGGCAACGCTAACCGCCGAGCTGGCCCGTCATGGTCTGTCCCTTCCGGCCGAGGGTGAAGTCGCCTCATGGCTGAGCGAACGGGCGAACGAAGCGCAAATGTGGCAGCAGCGCCAGAACGAACTGACTGAATTACAGGCTCGAATCGCCCAGCTTGCGCCGGTGCTGGAAACGCTGCCTGAAACCGATGCGCTTGGTGAAAACATTGAGAATCTGTCGCTGGAAAACTGGCGGCAGGTGCACGACGATTGCCTCTCTTTACAGGGGCAGTGGCAAACCTTACAGCAGCAGGAGACGCAGGAGGTTCAGCGCGCTGCAGAAATTCAGGCGCAGTTTGATACCGCATTGCAGGCCAGCATCTTTGCCGATCGCGACGCCTTTGTTGCCGCCCTGCTGGATGAAGAGACCTTTAACCGCCTTGAACAATTGAAGCAATCACTGGAAGGCCAGCGACAGCAGGCGCAAACGCTGCTTAATCAGGCGCAGCAGGCGCTGGCGACTCATCAACAACAGCTACCAACCGGGGTGGATCTCACGCTCACCGTGCAACATCTTCACGACGCGCTGGCACAACTCACCCAGCAGCTACGGGAGAACACCACTCGTCAGGGCGAAATTCGCCAGCAGCTCAAGCAGGATGGTGAAAACCGCCAGCAGCAGCAGGCGCTGATGCTCGAGATTACGAAAGTCGCACAGCAGGTCGAAGACTGGGGCTATCTGAACGCGCTGATTGGCTCGAAAGAGGGAGATAAATTCCGCAAGTTTGCCCAGGGGCTGACGCTGGATAATCTGGTCTGGCTTGCCAACAACCAGTTGACCCGTCTGCACGGTCGCTATCTGTTGCAGCGCAAGGCCAGCGAAGCGCTGGAGCTGGAAGTGGTTGATACCTGGCAGGCCGATGCCGTGCGTGACACACGTACGCTTTCCGGCGGCGAGAGCTTCCTCGTGAGTCTGGCGCTGGCGCTGGCGTTGTCCGACCTGGTCAGCCACAAAACGCGAATTGACTCCCTGTTCCTCGACGAAGGTTTCGGCACGTTGGACAGCGAAACGCTGGATACCGCCCTGGATGCGCTCGATGCGCTCAACGCCACTGGCAAAACTATTGGTGTCATCAGCCACGTTGAAGCGATGAAAGAACGCATTCCGGTGCAGATCAAGGTCAAAAAAATCAACGGACTGGGCTACAGCAAACTCGATAAAATGTTTGCAGTTGATGCCTGATAGCATCTCAGCTCCAGAAGGCCGGATATGCGCCAGCGCCATCCGGCACAGCACATAGCACGATCGTGAATACACAAAGACGGATATGAAATGGCATTCCACTTCGCTTATCCGCAAGCTATCTCTATTGGCGGCGAACGTTCGCCGCTATGGCGCACATCGTGCGTCTTTCTTGTTGGCAGGTGGTATGAAAAAAGTCATTTTCTCTTTAGCTCTGGGGACATTTGGGCTGGGCATGGCCGAGTTTGGCATCATGGGTGTACTCACCGAGCTGGCGCGGGACGTGGGAATTTCCATCCCTGCTGCTGGCCATATGATTTCGTTTTACGCTTTTGGCGTGGTGCTGGGCGCGCCTATTATTGCGCTCTTTTCCAATCGCTTTTCTCTCAAGCATATTCTGCTGTTTCTGGTCACGCTGTGCGTGATCGGCAACGCCATCTTCACCCTCTCCTCCTCATATTTAATGCTGGCGGTGGGCAGGCTGGTTTCCGGCTTTCCACACGGCGCGTTTTTTGGCGTTGGCGCGATTATCCTGTCGAAGCTGGCCCGTCCGGGAAAAGTCACCGCCGCCGTCGCGGGCATGGTTTCGGGTATGACCGTTGCTAATCTGGTTGGCATTCCCATCGGCACCTGGCTGAGCCAGGAATTTAGCTGGCGCTACACGTTTCTGCTGATAGCCATCTTTAATATCGCCGTGATGGTCTCGATAACTTTTTGGATACCCAACATCAGCGATGAAGCAAAAGGGAAACTGCGCGAACAATTTCACTTTTTGAAAACCCCCGCCCCGTGGCTCATATTTTCCGCCACCATGTTTGGTAACGCCGGGGTTTTCGCCTGGTTCAGCTACGTCAAACCGTACATGATGTTCATCTCCGGCTTTTCCGAAGCGCTGATGACCTTCATCATGATGCTGGTAGGATTGGGGATGGTGTTGGGAAATCTGCTGAGCGGTCGCCTTTCTGGCCGCTATACGCCGCTGCGTATTGCGGTAATAACCGACTTTGTAATTGTGCTGGCTCTGCTGCTGCTCTTTGCCTTTGGCGGGATCAAAGCCGCGTCGCTGATCTTCGCCTTTATTTGCTGCGCGGGCCTGTTTGCCCTGTCGGCGCCGCTGCAAATTTTGCTGCTGCAAAATGCTAAAGGGGGTGAGCTGCTGGGTGCGGCAGGAGGGCAAATTGCCTTTAATCTCGGCAGCGCAATTGGCGCCTGGTGCGGTGGTATGATGCTGACGCTGGGCTTTGCCTACAACTACGTGACGTTGCCGGCGGCGCTGCTGTCGTTTTCTGCAATGTCGTCGCTGCTGCTCTACGGTCGCCTGAAGCGCAGCGTATCCCGGATGACTCCCGCTGCCGGATAGCCTCTGCGCTACCCGGCAACGCGAACATTACTCCTGCGGCCACAACCAGGCCGCGCCGCGCACGCCGCTGGAGTCACCGTGCAGCGCCTTGCGTAGAGGCGTTTCGCACTCGCCGCCAAAGACAAACTGTTTAATCAACGTTGGCACGTTTTGATACAGTCGGTCGACATTGCTCATTCCACCGCCCAGCACGATTACGTCCGGATCGAGAATATTCACCACATGTGCCAGTGATTTCGCCAGACGTAGCTCGTACCGACTCAACGCCTGTTCCGCCTGGGCATCCCGGGCATTAACAAGACTGATAATTTCACTGCCCTTGAGCGACTTACCGCTCAGACGCTGGTAGTCGGTGGCAAAACCGGTTCCGGAAATGAAGGTTTCAATACAGCCTTGCTTGCCGCAATAGCAGGGCACTTCCTGCCGATAACGCAGTTCGTCTTCGTCCATCCACGGCAGCGGATTATGCCCCCACTCGCCCGCAGTACCGTTCCCGCCCGTGTGCGCCCGGCCGTTCAGCGCCACTCCAGCGCCACATCCTGTACCGATAATCACCGCAAACACGGTTTGCGCCCCCGCCGCTGCACCATCAACGGCTTCAGAAACCGCCAGGCAGTTGGCATCATTTGCCAGCCGCACTTCGCGATTCAGACGCGTACTCAGGTCTTTGTCAAAAGGTTGCCCGTTAAGCCAGGTCGAGTTGGCATTCTTCACCACTCCGGTGTAGGGCGAAATTGAACCGGGAATGCCCATCCCGACGGTTCCCGACTGCCCGGTGGCCTTTTCCGCCATCTCCACCAGCGCGGCGATGGTTTCTATCGTTTGCCGATAATCATCACGCGGCGTGGGCAGGCGATGGCGAAAAAGCTGTTCGCCTGCATCGCCAAGCGCGATAACTTCCGTTTTCGTACCGCCTAAATCGATACCTATACGCACTGTTTGCTCCTCTTCCCGATTAACAATGCAAGCATAGCGACAATTCGCTATCATGCCCGCTGGATTTAACGACAAGGCCGTGGAAATTATCATGCTGTGGTTCAAAAATTTAATGGTTTACCGTCTTAGCCGCGATGTTTCTTTGCGTGCCGAAGAGATGGAAAAACAGCTGGCATCAATGACGTTCACCCCTTGCGGTAGCCAGGATATGGCAAAAATGGGCTGGGTTCCGCCGATGGGATCGCACAGCGATGCATTAACGCATACCGCCAATGGCCAAATTATTATCTGCGCCCGCAAAGAAGAAAAAATTCTGCCGTCGCCGGTTATCAAACAGGCGCTGGAAGCCAAAATTTTCAAACTGGAAGCTGAGCAAGGTCGCAAACTCAAGAAGACCGAAAAAGACTCGCTGAAAGATGAAGTTCTGCACTCATTGCTGCCGCGCGCCTTTAGCCGTTTCAGCCAGACGATGATGTGGATCGATACCGTCAACGATCTGATCATGGTTGATTGCGCGAGTGCGAAGAAAGCCGAAGATACGCTGGCGCTGCTGCGTAAGAGTCTCGGTTCGCTGCCGGTCGTTCCGCTGACGATGGAAAACCCCATTGAGCTGACGCTGACCGAATGGGTTCGCTCCGGCACAACGGCACAGGGATTCCAGTTGCTGGATGAAGCCGAACTAAAAGCGATCCTTGAAGACGGCGGCGTGATCCGCGCGAAAAAGCAGGATCTGGTCTGCGACGAAATCGCCGTGCATATCGAAGCGGGCAAACTGGTCACCAAGCTGGCCCTTGACTGGCAGCAGCGCATTCAGTTCGTGATGTGTGACGACGGCTCGATTAAGCGTTTGAAGTTTAGCGACGACCTGCGCGATCAGAACGAAGATATTGACCGCGAAGATTATGCTCAGCGTTTTGATGCCGATTTCATCCTGATGACGGGTGAACTGGCGGCGCTGATTAAAAGTCTGGTGGAAGGATTAGGCGGCGAAGCGCAACGTTAAGCCGTAATTACCGAATGGCGGCACAATGTCGCCATTCGTCATTTCTATGCTTACAGATAGCGGCAAAGATAGGATGTTGGCTCTGCCACCTGCAGATGAAACTCGCTGTTGCCCGGTACGTTGAACACGTCCCCTGCGGCATACACCTTCCACTCGGTTTCACCCGGCAGCAGCACGTTCAGTGCGCCGCTAACGACAGTCATCTCTTCAGGCGCCGCAGTACTAAAGGTATATTCGCCTTCAGCCATCACGCCAACACTGGCGCGGCCAGTACTGCTGCTGGTAAAACCGATCGATTTTACTTTGCCGGAAAAGTATTCATTACTTTGAAGCATACAACTGGCCCTATCTCGTGATTAAGTTGAGAACCAATATAGGGGGCTGACGTTCCACCTGTCACGCAAAATTACGCCAACAGTTCCGAAGCCAGTCGGGCAATCAACACATTAGACAGAAGAACCGGGACATCCAGCGATTTTTGCAGTAAATCGCGATGGCGTTGATTGAACCCCAGACAATCCAGCATGATCACATCCGCGCCTTGCTCCAGCAGTTCTTTCCCGGCATCAATCAATTGTTGTTCGCTACCTTCGATCGGATTCGCCACGGCATACACTGGTGGAGTTTGTAACACCTGCCATTTTTGCGTCTGGGCTTTGAGCAATTCGGTGACGGGGACAATAACCCCGACCTGATGCCCATCGACAATCGAGGCCACCAGCGGGGGGATAATACGTAACGGCTCCAATAGAATGCTATTGCGGGCGGTCAGGCGAGCGATTGAGGCGGTACTCATCAGCAGGATCACGTCAAAGCCCTGGTTATCCAGCACCTCCACGATACTTTGCAGCGAGCGCTCTACCTTCTGGCGTGAGACATGCGCAAGTTGGTGGTCGCTGAGCAGCGTTAATAAAGGCTCGTCACCGGGCGAAACGCCGTACTCAGCCATCACATCTTCTCGCCGCATCTGTCCAAGCAGACTGTGGTGAGTAATGTGCTGTTCATCGATATATTCCGTCAGGAGCGGTAACACCTCACACATCGGCACCACGCCAATCGTGAGGATAGCCAACGACGCACTCATTTGTTGCTCCACCATCTTCTTACTTTGCTGTGAAATCCCGGGCAAGTGCCGGTTGCTGACCTGCGCTACAAATGCTCAAAAGCGTAGCAGTTGATCGGCGGTGTATTGTGTAAAGATTCCAAATCATTCCGGTACTGGATTGTTATTGCTTAATTTTCAATTTTAACTGTATACGGCGAAATTTAAGAAAATGTGATGAACGCCCGTCCTGGCACTTTTCAGACTCGTGCCAGGACGGTGCTTAATATCAGGTTTTATCGGGGTCTTCGTAGCGTTTTTTGGCATCCATGGCTTCCTGCGCAGAAGGATGCTCACTGATCAACGTATTCGGTTTAGGGTGATCGGCTCGAAGTTGATACCAGGTTACCGTCTGGCCTGGCGTCCCCTTTTCAACCGTAACAATGGTCGCTTGACGTGGGTAAGGTGGTTTTGTCGGCATAGTTCTTCCTTTTCACTGGATGAACATTAAGTATAGACACCGCCCTGTAACCGTGGCGCTGCCTGCGCCAGTATCTCAAGAATGTCTTCCACCACCTGCGCAGGTTTATGGGTGGCATCAACGATGTAGTGCGCAGCTTCACGGTACAGAACATCGCGCTGGGCGAGCACTTCCTGCACCTCTTCAGTCAACGGCTTACCGGTTAAGGTTGGGCGCAATCCCTCTTCAGGCGTGGCCTCCAGACGATCAACCAGTACTGATACCGGCGCGCTTAAATAGATAACCACGCCGTGGCTGCGCATGTAATGACGATTAAATTCGGTAAGAATGATGCCGCCGCCGGTCGCAACAACCGTCGCCGGGGCTGTGACGGCCTGCAGAGCGCTCGTCTCCTGGGCACGAAACCCTTCCCATCCTTCCCTTTCGACGATCTCCGCCACGGTCATCTGCACGTGCGATTGCAACCAGCGATCGGTATCGACAAACTGGAAATCGATAGCCTTCGCCAGCGCCATACCGGTAGTTGTCTTACCACACCCCCGGGGGCCGACAAGATAAAGAGGTTGCGTCATTACAGAAATTCCCCAGGGAGCCGCGAGCGAGCGGGATCTGATGCGGTTAAAGATATAATCATATCACCAAACTAGTACATCGCCAAAACGTAAAGAAAAAATTACATACAGGGTAGAGATACCTATTAACCCCTACTATAACAAGAATTCACCATGAATAAAGTGTAAATAATAAATTACACGTTTTATTTTCTGCGCTGTACTTCCAGCCACCACTTATCAAGCTCAGCAGCAAAATGCTGCCTGTCTCGTGGTGAAAGGCTGTCCGGCCCGCCGGTCTGAATACCGCTGGCGCGTAGCGTATCCATAAAATCACGCATCATCAGACGCTCACGGATCGTGGCTTCGGTATAACGTTCACCGCGCGGATTAAGCGCCGCCGCACCTTTTTCAATGACTTCTGCCGCCAGCGGGATATCCGCCGTTATCACTAAATCACCGGCACTACACTGGCGCACAATCTCGTTATCCGCCACGTCAAACCCGGCGGGAACACGTAATGTGCGGATAAACCGCGAAGACGGGACGCGCAAACTTTGGTTTGCTACCAAAATAAGCGGCATCTGCATGCGCTCAGAAGCGCGGTACAAAATATCTTTAATCACATTCGGACACGCATCGGCATCCACCCATATTGTCATAATTTCTCCCCACTGATGTGCAGTTGCACATTGTCGCGTGCTTTTACTTGCAGGCAAAGTGCTGTTTATCCTTCTGCACATATTCAATCCGCGCTAAGCTTAGCTTTCCCAGGTAAAACAATGAATATCACGCATAGGGAGTGACAAAATGGACAAGAAAATCGGTTTTATCGGCTGCGGTAATATGGGCAAAGCGATACTTGGCGGCATGATCGCCAGCGGCCAGGTTCTCCCCGGACAAATCTGGGTTTACACCCCTTCCCCCGATAAAGTCGCTGCATTGCACGACCAGTACGGTATTAATGCGGCGCAGTCTGCGCAAGAGGTCGCGCAAATCGCTGACATCGTTTTTGGGGCCGTAAAACCAGGCATCATGATTAAAGTGCTGAGCGAAATTACCTCCAGCCTGAACAAAGACTCCCTGGTCGTCTCGATTGCCGCTGGCGTCACCCTCGATCAGCTCGCCCGCGCGCTGGGCCATGACCGTAAAATCATTCGCGCGATGCCAAACACGCCGTCACTGGTGAATGCCGGAATGACTTCCGTCACGCCGAACGCCTTAGTCACGCCAGAAGACACGGCCGACGTGCTGAATATCTTCCGCTGCTTTGGCGAAGCGGAAGTCATTGCGGAGGCAATGATTCATCCGGTCGTTGGCGTCAGTGGTTCAGCCCCGGCTTATGTGTTTATGTTTATTGAAGCGATGGCGGACGCCGCCGTGCAGGGTGGCATGCCTCGCGCGCAAGCTTATAAATTCGCGGCGCAGGCAGTAATGGGGTCGGCAAAGATGGTGCTGGATACGGGTAAACATCCCGGAGAACTGAAGGATATGGTGTGCTCGCCTGGCGGAACCACCATTGAAGCGGTACGCGTCCTGGAAGAACGAGGTTTTCGTTCATCAGTGATTGAAGCGATGATTAAGTGCATGGAGCAGTCGGAAAAACTCAGCCGCTCCTGAGTTAACACCGCCGGACGTCAGGCCGCCGCCTCAGTGCGGTTACGTCCGGAATTCTTTGCTTTGTAGAGCGCCATATCCGCCGACTTTAACCATTCTCGATAATGCTCGGTTTCTGCGGTCAGCGGCGCAACGCCCACGCTGATCCGCAGAGCAACCTGCGGCGCGCAGGATAAACGCAGTTGCCCAAGTCGTTCGTGAACGCGAGACATCGCCGCAATCGCGCTGGTTGCCGGCGTGCCGCACATAATCACCGCAAACTCATCACCGCCAAAGCGCCCGATCACGTCGCTACCGCGTAAGGTCATCTGCAACTGGCGGGTCAGCGCGACAATCGCCTGGTCCCCAATGTCATGACCCCAGGTATCATTGATGCTCTTAAAATGGTCGATATCGATAATCAGTAACGTGGCGTCACGCTGGTAGCGGCGGCAATTATCAAATTCATTACGCAGTAACAGTTCCCAATGGCGGCGGTTGTACACCCCAGTCATGCCATCTCGCGTACTCATCACCTGTAAACGGCGTTTATGTTCCGCCAGCTTGATGACCGTCTGGTAGCTGACCCAGGCAAACAGCAGCGGATAAATCACCAGCACCGGCAGCGTCAATAGCACGCTAAGTTGAGTACTGCTAAAAGCGACGGAGATATCGGTTAACTGTAACGTCACCAGACATGAAACAATCATCAAAACGGCGCCTGCGATGAATATTCGCATCCCGCCTGCGCCCATCAGGTTGATGCAGATAATCATCAGCAGCGCCGTGGATGGCAACAGGTTTACGCCCATAATCCCTATCCACATACCGGCAAGAATGGCATCGGCTTTTAAGTTGGTAAATTCGCTATGCAGAGGATCGTCGGCTTTGCTGGCCAACTGCCAGGCCAAATGCGGCCAGACAAACGCCCATCCCACCAGTAATAGCCACCAGCCACCGGTAATGGGCTGAGCAACTAATACCGACGCGATAGGGAAAAACATCCCCCCCAATCCCACCGCTCGCGGCAGCCTGATTCGTCGGGCGAATCGCAGACCGGAACGTTGGTGGTCATTTTGATGAAGCGATAAAAATGCTTCATTCGGGACGACCTTCTTTTGATAAAAGTTTTCATCATTCATTGTATTTGGGAATATTCTGAAACAAATTTCCCAAATTATAGGAAGGGGTCTGGTGGCGGAAGTATGATATTTCGGGTGAGCGATTTTACCTGCTCACCCGTAAGTGCTACGCAGATTTCTTCAGGCAAGCGCTCATAAATTTATTACGATCATCACCTTTCAGAGACTGCTCCGTCGCCTTAACGTTACATTCACGCATTTTTTGCTGCTGCGGCGTCAGGCTCTTTTCCTCCGGCGCAGATTTACTGTTTTTCAGGCAATCACTCATATATGTCTTACGCGCATCCCCTTTTAAGGTCTGCGCCGTTGCCTGCTGATTGCAGGTGGTCATACGCTGTTGTTGCGGGGTTAAAGTCTTCTCGGCAGCACCGACGGTAGTTAAAAAAATCAGACCAAAAAGCAGCGTCATTAATAATGTAATTTTCATAGCATCCTTCTTTTCTGAACGACAACACACAGGTAAGTTTGGCTGCTAACGATAAAAATACCACCCGGCGGCAAAAGTATTGCCGCCGGGCGTCGGGTTATTTCAGTCCTAACGCCGCTTTCATGGTGTAAAACAGGTCGGTTTGATCGGTCAGGCCGACCACATTCGCCGCATGCGGGCCATAGGCTGCAATTCGCAGTTGGCTGCCGGTGTGCTCCTGAGATTCCTCTTCAGAGTTGCCGTAGCTGATGGCCATAACCGCGCCATCTTTGGTGTTCAGCGCCTGGGTCAGGCCTGGTGCTTTGGTATCCGGCGCGACAATCTGGCTGGCATGTGCGTGGTCAGCGGTTACCACCACCAGGGTGTTGCCATCTTTCTTCGCAAAGGCAAGCGCGCGCTGTACCGCTTCGTCCAGATCGACCGTTTCGCCAATCTGTCCGCACGGGTTGGCGGCGTGGTCCTGTTTATCGATTGACGCCCCTTCCACTTGCAGGAAGAAACCTTTCTCATTTTTGCTTAACAACTCAATCGCTTTATCCGTCATCTGCGCCAGCGTTGGCACGCTGTCGTCACGCTTTGGATTTGGCGTACAGGTCACAACCGGCTTATCCAGATTGCCATGATAAGACGCTTTCGGACCTTCCCAGCGCACGGGCATATTGCCATCAGAGAACAGGCCCAGCAGCGGTTTATCCTGATTAGCTTCGGTAATCGCCGCCAGCGTCGCGGTATCACTCACCATCTGATAACCGCGGGCCAGGGCTTGTTCACGCAACGTTTTACCCTGCCACTCGCCTGCCGCAGCGGTTTCCGCAAACGTTTTTGCCCCGCCGCCCAGCGTAACGTCAGCCCTGGCATTCAGTAATTGTTCGGTGATGGACCCTTTACCGCCTTTTTCCAGCGCATTGGTTGGGCATTTTTCACCTGTCACGCCTGGGCCATAGCACTTACGCGAAGTCACATGGGCAACCAGCGCCGCCGGGGTAGCATCCTGCAATTCAGCGGTAGAAACGTTGCCCGTTGCCAGCCCCGCCGCTTTTGCCATTTCAAGAATTGTGGCGTGTTCTTTTTCATGAATATCAACGCCCAGCGCACCATTATAGGTTTTCACACCGGTGGTCCACGCCGTCGCGGATGCCGCAGAATCCGTCACATAATCGGGTTTACCCGTTTTCTTATCCAACGCATAGTGCGTGTATTGTCCGGTCAACGGTAAAGCATCAATTCCTTTAAAAAAGCCGCCTGCGCCTTCGGCATAATTTCGCGCGGCCGTTATTTCTGAGTCACCCATCCCATCGCCAATCAATAAAATAATATTTTTGGCAGGTTTATCGCTCAGAGATTCGCGCAGAGCCGCCGTTTGATCGGCAGACAATCGGCGGGCGCCGCCCGGCGTGGTGATATCACCCTGAGCGGCACGATTATCCATAACCGCTATGGCAGAGGTTTCTGCATTAATAACCGGGGTAAACAGCAAAGGTAACAGGGCAATAGCGAGTGCGCTTTGTTTCACTTTATTTTCTCCATGTATAAATACGGTAAAATTAAAACAAAGCGACTATAAGTATTTGATGTGACACTTTTATGATAATTTGTGGATGACGCACCACGGATTACTCAAAACGCTTTTGGCACACTCTCGCCAGCGTTATGAACGTTGGTCAGAAACGCAGGCATACGGCCTTCTCCAGCCAAAGCCCCTTCAATTTGGCGAATAAATATTTGCCGATCGTTACACGTCATATTGCGCAGCATTTCGATGATTACCTGCTCCAGCGTTTCAACCTGCGCCGTCAGTTCTTGCGACTCTTCTTCTTTTTGGGCGAGCTTAAGTAACAACTCAGTAACGAGATTTTTCATTTACGTATTCCCTTAACCAAATATAGGCCACGTTATCATTAAGACTCACAACTGCCTAGAGGATGAAAGTTGTATTTTCATAAGAAATAAAACGTTTTGCGAAAACAATCACAACACAAAATAAGGGAGAATGAGTCTTAGCGCAGAATTTCTCCATATAAAAGGATAAAGGGATTAATAATCACCTGGATATATAAATGCATAATGATGGATTAACAACGCTGACGGGCAGCGTTGTTAATCAGGTACTCAGCGTGCGCAGCGCCGACGTCGCAACGCGATAGCCAGTTGCCAAATGTTGATAAGCACAATGCACGCCGTGGCAATAAACACCCAGCGAAAGCCCGCCATTGCCGAAACCGTTGCCCCCATTAATGGCCCGGCTACGTTGCCGAGATACATAAATGACTGGTTATAACCAAAAATGCGCCCGGTTATCTGGTCGCTGGAGTATTTCACCAGCAGCGTCTGCACCGCGGGCAACATCGCGCCATCGGCAAAGCCGAGCAGAAAACGTAAGATCCCCAACTGCAACGGCGTAGTGACCCATGACATGGCGAAAAACAACACGACGGCGAAGATTAACGTTGCCATTAAAATCCGCTCGGTCCCAATACGATCGCCTAATTTACCTAGCCGGGGCGCAGAAATCAGCGCCGAGATGCCCGGAACCGAAGCAATCAGCCCGCTGAGAAAAGCAATATTAGAACTGTCTGGGACCATTGATTTAATAAACAGCGCCAGAATCGGCCCAATTGAGCCGTTACACAACTGGATCACCATCGTAGTAAAAAACAGGCTGATCACCAGCGCCGGATAAGGCAGCGAGGCAAAGACGGCCTTCCCACTCAGGCGTTCGCTTTTTTTGATTGTCGGGCGCACACCTTCTTTGATTAAGAACAGCGTGACCAGAAAACTCACTACCAGCAAGGCCGCGGTAATACAGAATACCGCCCGTAAGCCAACGTGGTCGGCAATAAAGCCCCCCATCAGTGGTCCGCCAATAACGCCGCTAATTTGCGCCGTCGAGAGCGTACTCAGCGCCCACCCGCTGCGTTCGCGCGGAACCTGTGAGGCTACCAGCGCCATCGCATTGGGAATATAGCCAGACGTTAACCCCATGACCCCACGCAGCAGAAAAAGCTGCCAGACGTTAGTGGCAAAGGCCTGCAGTAAAATCGCAATCGCCATGCCCAAAGAGGCCCGCAGCAGCATCAGCTTGCGTCCTTTACGGTCGGCTAAACTCCCCCACATCGGAGAGACGATGGCTGAAATCAGGAAGGTGACGCTAAACGTTAAGCCGGACCACATTGAGAGTGCTTCATGGGAGCTTACCCCCAGTTGGGAGATATAGAGCGGTAAAAAAGGTAGGATTTGGCTGATTGCCAGGCCGGTGAAAAAGCAACCGAACCATACGGAAATGAGGTTGACTCTCCAGGATTCCATAGGGACTCATAACGATAAGTAGCTGAAAACTGTGATTAGCTTAACAAATTACTTAGCAAAATAAGGGTCCACAGGTGCGATATATCACAGTTTAGGATTTTATCTTCCCGCTCATCATATTTGTGATATACCTCACATCAACCCCACAATATCAGCAGGGGTTTATGCTCCGCGTCCGTTCTGCGCGTTTGCGCTTATCTGTTCCTCTGTTGCCCATCAAAACAATCTGCCAGAAGCCGAGGAAACCTGCGTTTTGTCGTGGTAATGTATGTGCTTTGCATTCATGGAATGGGTTTTTAAGATGGCAAAGTTGCGGGTAGGAATCGTATTTGGTGGTAAATCAGCGGAACATGAAGTGTCATTGCAATCGGCAAAAAATATTGTCGATGCCATCGACAAGACTCGCTTTGACGTTGTGCTGTTAGGTATTGATAAGCAAGGACAATGGCACATTAGCGATGCCAGTAACTATCTGCTCAATTCAGATGATCCAGCGCATATTGCGCTGCGTCCTTCCGCGACCAGCCTGGCTCAGGTCCCGGGTAAACAAGAGCACCAGTTGATCGATGCGCAAAACGGTCAGCCACTGCCAACGGTCGATGTTATTTTCCCGATCGTACACGGCACGTTGGGTGAAGATGGCTCTCTGCAGGGTATGCTGCGCGTGGCGAATCTGCCGTTCGTCGGTTCTGATGTCCTGGGTTCTGCGGCCTGTATGGATAAAGACGTGACCAAACGTCTACTGCGCGATGCCGGATTAAACATCGCGCCATTTATTACGCTCACTCGCGCCAATCGCAACCGCATCAGCTTTGCCGAGGTGGAATCCCGCCTTGGCCTGCCGCTGTTTGTAAAACCAGCCAACCAGGGCTCGTCCGTTGGCGTCAGTAAAGTGACCAGCGAGGCGCAATACGATCAGGCCGTCGCGCTGGCATTTGAATTCGACCATAAAGTCGTGGTGGAACAAGGGATCAAGGGCCGCGAGATCGAATGCGCGGTGCTGGGCAACGATCAACCGCAGGCCAGTACCTGTGGCGAGATCGTGCTGAACAGTGATTTTTACGCTTACGACACCAAATACATTGACGATAACGGTGCCAAAGTGGTTGTTCCGGCAGCGATCGCACCGGAAGTGAACGATAAGATCCGCGGCATTGCCATTCAGGCTTATCAGGCGCTGGGCTGCGCCGGCATGGCGCGCGTGGACGTTTTCTTAACCGCAGAGAACGATGTTGTGATCAATGAGATCAACACGCTGCCGGGCTTTACCAACATCAGCATGTATCCAAAATTGTGGCAGGCGAGCGGCTTAGGCTATACCGATTTGATCACTCGCCTGATCGAACTGGCGCTGGAACGTCATGCGGCGGATAGCGCGTTGAAAACCAGTATGTAAACCCGCCTGGATGCCTGATCGATAGCTATTGGGCATCCTTTGCTTCTTCTTCATCTTCCACGCGGCGACGGATAATTAATCCGGCCAGCCAAAAGCTAATCACCCACGTCACCAACCCCACCGCATAGGTCTGCCATCCCTGCGCTTCAAAACCCAGTAAGCCGACCACACCGTTCAGAATAAAGATGAGCCCAATAGCGAAGGCATAGTAGTGCCAGTCTCGGCGGATTTTAACAGGCAGGTTCATAACGGCTCCGGTGGAAATACAACGTGAAAGCGCATCCTCGCACATTTCCTCATAGACGTCTGTGGCCTGTGCGGAATTTCTGAAATGTAACTTGATTTCACTTAAGGTTACTTAATTGTGACAATCAGCAAAAAACCGAGATCCAGGAATAATCTCTACCTGAAATTACCATCATTCTGATATTGACATTGCCGATCACCTGTCAGACTCACTGTCAGTTCCAGGCATCACGTCAAAAAAGCAGGTTATTTCCGGAGGTCTTTATGGCTGATTTTACGCTCTCAAAATCCCTGTTTAAGGGCAAGCATCGGGATACCTCCTCCCTGCCCGGCAACATTGCGTATGCCGTATTTGTGCTGTTTTGCTTTTGGGCAGGCGCGCAGGTTTTAAATCTGTTGGCCCACGCTCCCGGCATCTATGAACAGCTGATGCAGTTGCAAATGCAAGAGACAGGACGCCCACGAGTTGAAATTGGCTTAGGCGTCGGTACCCTTTTTGGGCTGGTCCCTTTCCTTGCCGGAAGTCTGATTCTTGGCGCCATCGCGGCATTCGTGCGCTGGCGCCGCCGTCATCATAACGATGACTGACCCATACATTTCGCCAGACGATCGTCCACGCGTTTCGCAAACCACGCGGTGGTCAGATTACGTGTAATCTTCGGGCTTTCCAGCTGAATGCCTGGCAGCATTTCACGGGGTAGCGCTTTCCCAGTCTTCGCCTCCGCCAGCTTATAGACCTTCTCGTACAGCGCGGTATCCTCAAAGGCCAGGCTGTCACCTTTTTGCAGTTGACGGTGGATCTCACTCTCGCTCATCCCCAGCTTTCCGGCCAGTTTACGTACCGCCAGCTCGGTTTTGCCCGGCTCGCTGCTGCCGTAGAGAATCAAGTCACCATCCATCGCCAGCTTCACTCCGCTGGCTTTACTGACCGCATTCTGGAAAGCTGCATTGCGGCTGGCATACCATCCCGCATTGAAATCGGCGAAACGGAAGATTGGCGCGCTGTAATTCGCCGGGTAGTTAAGCAGATGATACGTACCGAACCACAGCCCACCGCGGCGGCTGAACACTTCCTGACGAACTGTTCCCGCCATTTTCCACGGATACCCATCGGCGTGCTGTTCGGCAAACGCGATACTGACCTGCATTGGCCCACCGGTATGTACCGGATTAAGCGAACCAAACAGCGTCTGCCCCATCGGTACCATATTGATAAAATCATCAAAAATGGCGCTAAGCTGTTTTTCCGTTTTCACCGTATCCAGACGCTCGCTGTAGCTTTTCCCCGTTGGCGAGTTAATCTTCAGTGCGGTATGCACCACAAACTGCGGGATATGCATACGCTCGGCGCGCCGGTCGATCTCTTTCCAGGCGATTTTACTTAAGTTTGGAACGGCCGGATCCGCCTGATAGTTTGACTCCTGTTGCGCAACCGCCAGCACCGAACAGATATTTTCAACCGTCGGCGCCAGCTTCTGGCTTTCAAACGTCTTCGCTAAATCCTGCGCCCATGCGTCCCGGTCTTTCACGCTGGCGGGCATTTTCTGGCGCACCACGCTCGCCACATCGACGGCTTTCTCCCCTTTTTTTAGCGGCTGCGCGGGTTGGCTACTACATCCCACCAGCACCAGAGCGGCCAGACCGGACAAGGGGTAAAGACGGGAAACCGTCGACATAACATCTCCTTTTTTATTAACTAAGCGTATGGGTAACTTCCTGAATATCCTGGCCATCAAGCTCACGTTCAAAGCTGCGCAGACGCTTATAAATAGACATCAGTTCGACTAACGTTGTCCAGGAGTTAATCAAATACTGGAACGAACCGCGCACCTGGCCAAACACGTTGGTGATTTGCGTCATCAGGCCGAGCGTAATCGTACCGGCAACAATCGACGGGAACAGCAGGAACAAGCCGAAAACGTTATCAACCTGCAGGTATAGAATGCGGGCGATATTGAAGTACATATAGTGAAAATAGAGGCGGAAGTAGTTCTGGCGCACCGCATGGAACAGTTCACGCACCGTCGGCGGGGTCGCACGATTAGCGTCATCTTCACCGTAAACCAGTTCTTTACGGTAGGCCGCTTCCACGCGCTGGTTTTTAAACTCCAGCCCCGGAAGTTTGATGCCGACTACCGCCAGCAAGCCGGTTCCCATCAGCGACCAGACAATCGCGGCAATCACCAGGCCATAAGGAACATGTCCAACAATGGGCAGGTCCGGCACATGGGCTGAGAGTGTGACCAGGACAGGTAAGAAGGCAATCAGCGTCATAATCGCATTGATAAAGCTGACCCCCATATTTTCAAGCGTGGAGGCAAAACGCATGGTATCTTCCTGCACACGCTGCGCCGCGCCTTCAATATGACGCAGATGCTGCCAGTGCGCCATATAGTGTTCGTTCATTGCGGTACGCCAGCGGAATACATAGTGGCTAACGAAGAAGTTGTTCATCACCCCAATGACCACGGCAATCAGCGCAATGCCAAGAAAGATGCCTACTTCATGATAGAACTGCTCAATCTTCACCTTATGCGGCGCACTCAACGCGGACTGAATCAGATCATAGAATGGCGCATACCAGGCGTTGACGGCGACGCCAACTTCAACCAGAAACCAGGTCACGAAAATAATCAGCGACGTGCCCAGTATGGACCAGTACTGCCAGCGGTGCGGGCTGTAGATAAACCAGAACAGCGCGAACACACCAACACAAAGGATGTAATACGCATAAAAAATCAGGTAATCCAGTGACCAGAATCGGGCCGCGCTAATCGGTACGTCTCCCGACGCGCCGGTAATATGCGCAACCCAGGCTCCCCCACCTCCTTGCCAGAATACAACGGCGACCAGTGCCCAAATAAATGCCGAAATAAAGAACGGCCCCGGCTTTGGGAAAAAAGACTTAAACATAGTGCTCTCCTGCTAACTTCTTATCGTTATGACGACTGCTGTGTATTTGCCACCGTGGAGTGCGGCGGCCAGACGGCTTACGCCCAAAAACACAAGCTGAAACCGACAAGTGTGACCAAAACCGCGGCACTTAGTTCGCACCCGGGTATGAAGAATTGTTTCTGTGATTTTCACACTCGACAACGTTCCAGCAAGTGCAGATTATCACAGCGTGAGATCACAAAAGCGAACATCCGTAATCCGGGAAACGCTCGCGTTTACTCATCGTTACGTTTTTCACACTATCATTGGCTGATAAGCGCTTTGCAATACGCCGATGAGTAGTATAAATACGCATACGCACGACATCCTTTTTCACTTTCTCTAACTCATGGACACCACCGTTGAAACGTAGTCTGCTTTTTTCTGCCGCGCTGTGTGCGGCGTCATTGACATCTGTCCAGGCGGCACAGCCTATAACCGATCCGGTCTTCGCCTCTGATATCGTCGATCGTTATGCCGACCATATATTTTACGGCAGCGGTGCTACGGGGATGGCGCTCGTGGTGATTGATGGTAACCAGCGCGTATTTCGCAGCTTCGGCGAAACACGCCCTGGCAATAACGTCCATCCGCAGTTGGATTCCGTTATTCGAATTGCCTCTATTACTAAATTAATGACCAGCGAAATGCTGGTGAAATTACTCGATCAGGGTACGGTTAAACTCAACGATCCATTGAGCAAATATGCGCCGCCTGGCGCGCGCGTGCCAACTTATCAGGGCACGCCGATTACGCTGGTGAATCTGGCGACGCATACCAGCGCGCTGCCGCGCGAACAGCCTGGCGGTGCGGCGAAGCGCCCAGTGTTTGTCTGGCCAACCCGTGAACAGCGCTGGAGCTATCTCTCAACCGCCACGCTTAAAACCGCACCGGGCTCGCAGGCTTCTTATTCCAACCTGGCGTTTGACCTGCTGGCCGATGCGCTAGGAACCGCATCCGGAAAGCCTTATCCGCAGCTGTTTGAAGAAAAAATTACCCGTCCGCTGGGGATGAAAGACACCACCTTTACCCCATCCCCCGATCAATGCAGACGCCTGATGGTCGCGGAAAAAGGCGCCAGTCCTTGCAACAATACCCTGGCGGCAATGGGCAGCGGCGGTGTTTATTCAACGCCCGGCGATATGATGCGCTGGATGCAGCAGTATCTCTCATCTGATTTTTACCATCGTAGCCAGCAGGCCGACCGTATGCAGACGCTGATTTATCAGCGTACGCAGTTAACAAAAGTGATAGGGATGGATGTTCCGGGTAGAGCCGATGCGCTGGGTTTGGGCTGGGTCTATATGGCGCCGAAAAATGGGCGACCGGGAATTATTCAAAAAACCGGTGGCGGCGGCGGCTTCATTACCTATATGGCGATGATCCCGCAGCAAAACGTCGGGGCATTTATCGTGGTGACCCGCTCTCCGCTAACCCGCTTTACCAATATGAGCGACGGTATCAACGATCTGGTTGCTGAGCTGAGCGGGAACAAACCGCAGGTTATTCCTGCATCCTGACTTAATACTCAAAAGGCAAACGGTTAATGCTCACCAGTTTGCCTTTATTCATTTCAATGTAACCACCTTTACGCAATGCCGCGAGAACCTCAGCGACAACTGAGCGTGAAATTCGCGTGCGTTGGTGAATATAGTTCATGACGCCGATACGCGAACGCAGTACGTCGTCCCATTTTGTCATGGATATCAGCGTCGCGCGGATCTGATCGTAGGAGTTATTGCCGATCAGTTGCAGATCGCGCAACTCAAACATGGAGTTTTGCCATGCCAGCCAGCAAAAGGCTTCACGCCAAAGCTGGCATTGTTCAATTATATTTATCGTTTGCGAAGCAGGCAGGTGGTATCCTGTACAATTACTTTCGGTTATTAATTTGTATTGTACATCTGTTTTCATCACGCCATCAGAAAGGCCCATAATAAAAGGTGCCTGTGCAATCCCGACCAGCACGCTTTCCCCTCTACGCAAGGAAACAACACCACTTAAAATAACGAAAGTATCATCACTATTAATATCACCGGAATAAATTATTTCTTTATCGTTCTCACACTCAAAGTGTTTACCATATTTCGCTAAACATTTATCAAGCTTACCAAACTCAAGAAGAGGTTTATTTGAAGATAGCATGTGCGCATTCCTTGCAATAAATGCCCGTCAAATCCGTGACGGGCATTATTCTAAATTAAATTACCTTTTATTTCTCTGCGAGAAAGTTGTTACCAGGTATATTTAACACCAACGTTTGCAGACCAGTCTTGATCGACATCACCGCCACCGAGGTAATTAGCATCGGTGTACGCGCTGAAGTTCTTGGTGAAGCTGAACTGAGTACCCAGCCCAACGCGTACCGCAGAACCTTCTACGCCGTTGTCGATAGAATCACCGTTTACATCAGAATCGTTGTTAGAGTCGTCGTAAACGTAGGCCAGTTTGAAGTACGGGGTCAACGCCTGGTCATCGCTGTAGGCGAAGGTATAACCTGCATCTACACCAAGTTCATAACGCATGCTGTCATAAGACTGACCGTCAACTTTCATGTCGTTGCTCAGTTTATAGTCATCACCAGACTGGAACAGACCGGATACGCTACCGTAAGGGGTTACGTAACCTGCGTCACCCAGCTTCAGGTCATAACCCAGTTTCAAGCCAAAGCCCCAGGCATCAGAAGAGGTGCTGCCATCAACATACTGACCGTTGCTCATGCTGGCAGACAGATCGTTGTTGAAGTGGGAGTAGCTTAAGTTACTGTCAACAAAGATGTTGTTCACAAAACGAGCAGAAGAGTAGATATAGGCAGTCTGGCTATCCTGATCTACCTGACCGGTACGATCACTCATGTCACCTTTCGCGAAGCCTGCCGCAGCACCGACAATCCACTTAGCGTTGTTACCATCGATTTTGGAATCAACACCGACCATGATGCCGTTAACATCCTGATCATAGTTAATGTTGCCGTTATCCGCATCGAAGCTGCCGCCGAAGTAGCTCACCCATGCACCACCGTTATCTACCAGGCCATGACGCGCGTTAGTCAGACGAGTACCAACGGTGTCTTGTTCCAGGTTCCAGATATTGGTGTTGGCAGACGGAATGCTCAGCGCCATGTTCGCGTAGTCGGTCAGCTCCATCTGCTGCAGAACAACGGTGTTACCCTGCTGCTGAGCCTGATAGGTGTAAGCACCCAGGTCTGCTTTGTTGGCTGCAGAGAAGGTTGCGGTGCTGTTCGTGTCGTTAACGTAGATCAGCTCGTTACCGTTGTAATCAGCAACAGAACCTGCGCCAGTGGCGTTATCGATGCGAACTTTATAGTTACCGGTTGCCGCTGCTACGTGATCACCGTAGTTATCAACTTCAGACTGATCGCCTGAGGTGTCGGAATCGCCGTTACCGTTGATAGTCAGATGACCATCAGAGTTCATCGCGATCACGCCATAACCGTAGTTAGCCTGGCGCGTATCGTTGGTACGATCGTTGGTCAGGTCAGCATTCAACACATAGTTAGCGCTGTTGATGTCGAAAACACCCGCATTAACATGGTTGTAAGCGTCGGTGTAGCTGGTCAGATTCAGGGTATCAACCTGCAGCGCGTTTCCGGTGCTGTTGCCCACATCCAGAACGCCGTTGTTGGTGACGTTAATGGTATTGGCATACAGCGCGGCATTAAGCACATTCCAGCCTGCAGAGACATCATCAGCAATCGTTACGGTACTGTTGTCAATAGACAGCGTATTAGTCGCAACACGACCATCTTCATTGATGTTCAGTGCGGAAGCACCGGTCAGAGTGATGGAGTCAGAAACCAGCGCAGAATCACCCACGTTGACAACGGAACCGCTGTTGATGCTCAGAGTGTCAATCAGAGAAGTTTTGGTGGTATCCCACTGGGAAGCGCCGTTCAGCGTCACGTTGAACAGACCGCTCTGATAAACGGTATTGCCAACCACATGACCATTTTCGTCATAAGAGGTTGTGTCGCTATCGATACCGTAGGTTGAAGAAGGCCACAAGCTGTTGGCAGCGATATCAATCAGCGTAGCAGTGGCTTCAGTGCCCTCAGCATAGCTTTCGTAAACGCCATCACCATCAACGTCAACCTGATGGACGGACATTGCCGCACCAACCCACTTGCTGCCGTGGTTCAGGGTCAGATCCAGACGGTCAGTACCATCCCAGCCGTTGGTATCCAGATCGGCATCGGTATCTCGGTAAGTATCAGCACCGTTCGGGAAGAAGTTCTCATCAAAGTTGCTGGAGAACAGCACATCGCCCATCAGCGTAGCGTTATCAAACGTGGCGGTGGTCTGCATCGCGTTATCTGCATCGGGATGAGCAATAACCGCCAATGCGATATCATTCGCGTTCCAACCGTTACCGTTGTAGTCGCTCGCATTGCTGGTGTTACCAAACCAGCCGGATCTTCCTTCATCAGACCAGGAACCGGAGGTCAGGGTAGAGTCGGTAACAGCGATAGTGTTGTTAAACACTTCGCCGCTGTTTACGCCGGTGATGACGGTATTATCGTCAATATCTTCCCACTCATAACCTTGAGTCAGGGTAATACCCGCAACGTGAGAGTTGTTGGTGATAGACAGATCAACTTCTTGATCCAGAGTGATAGCCGTACCCAGGTTATAAACGTCGACAACGTGCGTATCAGCCACGTCATTATAGGTACCGTTGTAGGTATAATGTTCGTAGTTGTCATCGATAGTGGAGTTGATGACGTTCATCGCCAGACGATCGTAGTAATAGTCGGTACCCGTACGGTTAGTACAATCCGTGGTCATACATTCGGATGTCACCATACCGTGAATGGTACTGTTTTTAATCGTCAGGCTGTTATAATTGCCGTTGGTTGACAGTCCATCATCCAGATAATAAGTAGAAATAACGCCGTTGACAGTAGCGTTATTGATTACCGGATAAATATCACCGTTATAAATACTATCAGTGCCGTAATTGTTCCAACCGACATAGCCATCGAAGTAAACGTCATCAACATGTGATGCGTCATTATAATGGGTGAACGTTGTGTACGTCGCCCCAGAAATATCAGTAGAAGCATTCGCCTGAGAAGTGATTGCCAAAGTACAGGCTAATGCTAATTGTGAGACTACAAGTTTCTTTTTCCATGTGTGCATTTGTCATCCCTCCTCAGGGACGTAATATAGTTGATCCATCAATTATCAATGCAAAGAAAACATTTTATGTTTCGCGGGGACGATTATGCGGTTTCACAAAGGAAAGGTTCAATTATTCTTTGCTAGTCGTCCGAAACCGGACAACACTACGAATACCCTCGCCTCTGACACAAAAGACAAAAAAACTCATTCTTTCAATGAAATATCTCACAAGATATTTCTGAAACATATAATTAATAAATAACTTAGCACTCACCTAAACAAATAAACAATAAATGAAATGGAATTATTTCCACATCTATAAAAATAAACGCATCGATATTTAAAATAATAAAATAGAAACAAACAAAATAATGAATATGAATAATTTGCCATAAATGTGAATAAATTGCTCTAATGATTCAGCCTTCCACCATGGAAAATCCAGATATAACGCCAACTTTCGTAAACCACCCACCCTCAGGTTCGGGTATACTACGGCCTTCGATTCCACAAACATCAGGCATACCATGACAGACCTAATCCAACGCCCTCGCCGCCTGCGCAAATCACCTGCGCTGCGCGCTATGTTTGAAGAGACAACACTCAGCTTAAATGACCTGGTGTTGCCGATCTTTGTTGAAGAAGAACTCGACGATTACAAAGCTATCGAGGCCATGCCCGGCGTGATGCGCATTCCAGAGAAGCACCTGGCGCGCGAAATTGAACGCATTGCGAATGCAGGCATCCGCTCGGTCATGACCTTCGGCATTTCTCATCACACCGATGACACCGGCAGCGATGCCTGGAAAGAAGACGGTCTGGTGGCGCGCATGTCGCGTATCTGTAAGCAGACCGTACCGGAGATGATCGTCATGTCCGACACCTGCTTCTGTGAATACACCTCGCACGGTCACTGCGGCGTATTATGCGAGCACGGCGTTGATAACGATTTAACCCTTGCCAATCTCGGCAAACAGGCGGTCGTTGCCGCCGCTGCGGGCGCAGATTTCATCGCCCCTTCCGCCGCAATGGACGGCCAAGTGCAGGCGATTCGCCAGGCGCTGGATGCCGCGGGCTTTACCGATACCGCGATCATGTCCTACTCCACCAAATTTGCCTCTTCTTTCTATGGCCCATTCCGTGAAGCCGCAGGTACCGCGCTGAAAGGCGATCGTAAAACCTATCAGATGAACCCGATGAACCGTCGGGAAGCGATCCGCGAATCGCTGCTGGATGAAGCCCAGGGCGCAGACTGCCTGATGGTCAAACCGGCTGGCGCATACCTCGATATTCTGCGCGATATCCGCGAGCGCACCGAGCTGCCGATTGGCGCTTATCAGGTCAGCGGTGAATACGCGATGATCAAGTTTGCAGCCCTCGCGGGTGCAATAGATGAAGAGAAAGTGGTGCTGGAAAGCTTAGGCTCGATCAAACGCGCTGGCGCGGATCTGATCTTCAGCTACTTCGCACTGGATCTGGCTGAGAAAAAAATCCTGCGCTAATCACTTTGTTGCCTAATGACGGCTTCGCTTTACCGGACCTACAGGTCGTAGGCCCGGTAAATGAAGCGTCTCCGATAATCATCCCGCCCGAAAAAACGGCTTGTCTCCCAAAATTGTCGCCCGGTGCATAATGCGCCGCTGGGGCAGATAATCCGCATTCGCATAATGCTGCGTCACGCGATTATCCCAAATCGCCACATCGTTGGGCTGCCAACGCCAGCGCACCTGGAACTCCGGTTTAGTGATATGCGCGAACAAAAAGCGCAGTAACGCCTCGCTCTCTTTTTCCGTCACATCGACAATTCGCGTGGTAAATCCTTCATTCACGAACAGCGCCTGCTTCCCGCTCACTGGATGCGTGCGCACCACCGGATGCAGCAGGGGCGGATGCTTTGCCACCGCCTCCAGCCAGCGCTGATGCTCCTCTGGCGTCTGGCGGTATTTATATTCCTGGAAGGATTTACGAAAATCATGCTCTGCCCGCAGGCCGCTCAGCAACTGGCGAAACGGCTCAGATAATGCGTCATAAGCGGCAATCCCGCTGGTCCACAGGGTGTCTCCCCCGGTCGATGGCAGCTCTTTTGCCGCCAGAATCGCGCCCGCTGGCGGCGTGTCGATAAAGGTCACATCGGTGTGCCAGTTGTCGTTATCCGGCGGATTATCGTTATGAGTATCCAGCACGATAATCTCTTCAACCCCTTCGGCATGCGGATAGACAGGGTGAATATGCAGATCGCCAAAACGCAGCGCCAGCGCCCGCTGTTGTTGCGGCGTAATCACCTGCTCACGCAGAAACACCACCTGATGGCGCAGTACGGCGTGATAAAGCTGTTCAAACTGATTATCGCTCAGCGGGCGCGTCAAATCCGCACCGGTGATTTGTGCGCCAATGTTCGGCCCCAGCGGGGTAATGCTCAGACGTTCACTCATTGTACTTCTCCATGCCAGGGCGTCAGGCGGCGCTGAAGCGCGCGCAGACCCAGTTCTAAAATAAACGCGATAACGGCAATCACCGCGATCCCCGCCAGCACCACATCCGTTGCCAGAAACTCACCGGCTGACTGCACCATAAATCCTAAACCTCGCGTGGCGGCAATCAGCTCTGCTGCCACCAACGTCGACCAGCCCACGCCAAGCCCGATACGCAACCCTGTGAGTATCTCCGGCAATGCCCCCGGCAAAATAACAAACCACAGCACCTGCGTACGGCTGGCTCCCAGCGACTGTGCGGCACGCACTCTCACCTGCTGCGCGCTTTTAACCCCCGCCAGCGCCGACATCGCTACAGGGGCGAAAATCGCCAGATAGATCAGCAGGATCTTGGAGGTCTCACCAATGCCAAACCAGATCACCATCAGCGGCAAATAGGCCAATGGCGGAACCGGACGATACAGTTCAATGATCGGATCGAGAATGCCGCGCATCGTCGGACTCAGCCCCATAGCGATCCCAACCGGAACGCCGAGCAGTACCGCCGCCAGCAGCGCGATAACAATACGCGTCAGGCTCGCCGCCAGATGCTGCCACAGCGTGGCATCCATAAACCCCTGCGGCCCGGCAATAACCATCAGTTTTTGCAAAACCTGGCCCGGCGGGGGTAAAAACAGCGGACTGATTAACTGCAGCGCCGCCACCGTCCACCACACAGCCAGAATGACGACCAGCGTACCGAAGCTTAAGGTAATCTGCCGCGAGAACGGCCAGCGCCAATTCAGCGCGCGCTGGCGACGGGGTTTATCATTAATCACCACGCTCATGAGAATGCCTCCCGTTGTTCAAAGACACGACCTAACACATACTCGCGCATGGCGATAAACTGCGGGTCGGACTTAATGCTGCGGCTCGGCTCTCCGGCCACAAAGCGACGAGCGAAATTCAGCGGCAGACGCTCCAGTACCCGGCCAGGGCCTGGCGACAGCAATACCAGCTCCGTTGCCAAAAAAACGGCTTCTTCAATATCGTGGGTAATCAACAGCACCTGTTTGCCAGTCTCATGCCACAACTTCAGCAGCAGGGTTTGCATCTGCTCGCGGGTAAAGGCGTCGAGCGCGCCAAAGGGTTCATCCAGCAACAACAGCTGCGGGTTGGCAGCCAACGCCCTCGCAATGCCGACGCGCTGACGCTGACCACCAGAGAGCTGCCAGATAAAACGTTTTCCCGCATCCTCCAGCCCAACTTTCTGCAACATCTCCCGCGCGATTCGTTGACGTTGGGGCTTCTCCATCCCCGCCAGTTGCAGCCCGAAGGCCACGTTGTCCTGCACGTTGCGCCAGGGCAGCAGGCCTTCGTTCTGGAACACAACCCCGCGCTCTGCGCCTGGACCTTCAACTTTGTTGCCCGCCAGCATAATGCTGCCATGCTGATACGGCACAAACCCGGCAATCAGATTTAACAGCGTGGTTTTTCCGCAACCAGAAGGTCCGAGTACCACCAGCAGTTCGCCACTATCGAGCGTCAGGTTGATATCTTCCAGCACCGGTTTTCCACCGTAGCTGGCGGCAAGATGAGAGATTTGCAGCATCAGCGCCTCCTTATTTATTGCACGAAGCGATCGGTCACATACTGGCTGTAATCCGTCGCGACGGCGGGGACTTTGCCCTGCTCTTTGAGGAACTGCGCGGTGTCGATAATCGCTTTATTCACCGGGCCGGTTAGCTCAGCGGTTTGCTGTTGTGCCGTCAAATAGGTGTTACCTTTCACCAGGCCCGGCACATCCGCCTCCGGTACGCCACTCAAACGCGACAGTTTGCTGATATTCTCCGGCTGCTTCAGCCATTCATCGGGATTAGCGATATAAGGCTGCTGGGCGTCGATGGCGCTTTTGGCAAAGGCTTTCACCACCTCAGGATGCTTTTCGGCAAAATCTTTGCGCACCACCCACACGTCCAGCGTCGGTGCGCCCCACTCGCCAACCTGCGATGAGTCGGTTAATACCTTGCCATCTTTTTCCAGCGCGTTTACCGCAGGCGCCCAGACATAAGCACCATCAATATCTCCGCGCTGCCAGGCGGCAATAATCGCGGGTGGCTGCAGGTTCACAATCTCCACCTGCCCTGCTTTGATACCCCAGTGTTTCAACGCCGCCAGCAGGCTGTAATGGGTAGTGGAAATAAACGGCACGGCAATGCGCTTACCAATCAAATCTTGCGGTTTACTGATGTTTTTCTTCACCACCAGCGCTTCAGAATTGCCGAGTTTTGACGCCAGTAGGAAAACCTCAATAGGCACCTGCTGGCTGGCAGCGACCGCCAGCGGGCTGGAGCCAAGATTACCGATCTGCACATCACCGGATGCCAGCGCACGGACGATGCTCGCACCGCTGTCGAATTTGCGCCAGTCAACGGTAGCCCCGCTCTCTTTAGCAAAGGTGTTATCCGCCTGCGCCACTTTAGCGGGTTCAGCGGAGGTCTGATAAGCAACGGTGACGTTCACCGCCTGTGCCTGAAATGCGATGAATGCCAGTGCGGCAAGTAGTGCGTTACGCGATGAAATAGCCATGATTGTCTGCTCCCCTGTCTTGTTATGGGGGCAGTATTTCGTTGCGGCACAATTTGATAAAGGAATTAAAAATTCTGGCTAATAGCGATCTGTTTTTAGAAAAAAAGCGGCAATGCTTAGCCCGGAAATGCATTTGATTGCAGGCCGGCAAATTATTGCGATTTTGTTACATTCGTTACATATCCGCGCCACGGGGATTGCCAGCGCGGCGCTGGCAGGCATCATAGATGCCATTGTCAGGCAAGAGAGCAAGATCATGATTCATGTTGTGCTGGTGGATGACCATGTGGTGGTGCGTTCCGGCTTTGCGCAATTACTCAGTCTCGAAGACGATCTCAACGTTGCTGGCCAGTACAGCAGCGCGGCCCAGGCGTGGCCAGCATTACTGCATGATGACGTCAACGTTGCGGTAATGGATATCGCCATGCCGGATGAAAATGGCCTGAGCCTGTTAAAACGACTGCGGGCGCAAAAGCCCGGTTTTCGTGCCATTATTCTCAGCATCTATGACTCACCCACGTTTGTGCAAAGCGCACTGGATGCCGGTGCCAGCGGTTATCTGACCAAACGTTGCGGACCGGAGGAACTGGTGCAGGCGGTACGATCGGTTGGTACGGGCGGGCATTACCTGTGCGCCGACGCGCTACGGGCGCTACGCGGCGGCGAACAGCCCGCGCAGGTACTGGAGGTATTGACCCCGCGCGAGCGCGAAGTGTTTGATCTGCTGGTCAAAGGCGACAGCGTAAAAGAGATCGCCTTCAAGCTCGACCTCAGCCATAAAACGGTGCACGTTCATCGTGCGAACGTGCTGGGCAAACTGCAATGCCACAGCACCATCGATCTGGTGCATTTTGCACTCGACCACCAGTTGCTGACGGGGCATTAATGTCACGCAGCCTTCGTCATTGGGTTATTTCTCTGTTTATTCTGCTGGCCTGGGGATCGGGCTGGCTGATGCTGTGGACGCTGGGGTTTTACCTGACCCACAACGGCCAGCAGGCAGCGCTATTCCTGCCGCACGGCGTCTATCTCGCCCTGCTAATCCTGCTTTCTCGCCGTTACTGGCCCGCGCTGGTACTGCCGCCGGTGCTGATGCTGTTCTGGCTGCACAGCGAGCAATTAGTGAATGGCTATATCCTGCTGGCTGCGCCGTTGATTAGCCTGATCCCGGCGAGTATCGGCCAGTCATACTGGCACCGCTTCCCCCTTTACTGGCAGCGCTTAACGCTGCTGCTGGCCGCGGTGACGATCACGTCATTGCTCAATACCCTCCTGCTTTCACCGTTTATCCAAAGCCCGGCAACGTTAATTGGCCTGGCATCGTTTACTGGTGGCGTACTGCTGACGCCGTTTGTCTATCTGATCTATGAATTTCTGCGCCAGCAGCACCGCTATCATTTGCTCGGACTGGATACCACCAATCCCCCCCTGCGTACCTCGCTTATCATCTGGTGTAGTCTGTTTTTCATTATCGGCATAGGTACCCAGATGGTGCTGTCACCGGAGATCGAGCGCCTGCTGCTAATCGTGGTGTTCTTACCAAACGTGGTGATGGCGTGGAAATTTGGCTGGCAGGGCGGCGTGTTGTCCGGACTGCTCGGCAGTATGATGATCACCATCGCCCGGCAAATCGGCGTCGGGTTCAGCAATTTACTGGAGTTGGAGATTTTCCTCGCCACCCAGGCGCTGCTGGGCATAGGGCTGGGGATCGCTATCAGCCGCCAGCAGCATCTGGCGCAAAACCTGCACCATTATCGCCAGCGTCTGGAAGCCGAACTGGCAGCGCGACGCGCGCTGACCGAACAACTGATCCGCACCGAGGAAAATACGCGCAAAAGCCTGGCGCGGGAGCTACACGACGAAATTGGTCAGAACATCACCGCCATTCAAATTCAGTCGCAACTGGTCAAGCGCGCGCCGGGTCGCGAGCAAACGCTTGAAGCGGCAAATCAGATCAACGACCTTGCCCGGCGCATTCACCACTCCACCCGCCAACTGCTGCGCCAGCTACGACCGCCCGCGCTCGATGAACTGGCCTTTAAAGATGCACTGCATCATCTGGTGAATGAATTTGCCTTTGCCGAACGCGGCATTCGCTGTTGGTTTGACTATCAGCTTGAAAATACGCCAGAAAATGAAACGGTGCGTTTCACACTGTATCGCCTGCTGCAGGAGTTGCTCAATAACGTCTGTAAACATGCCGACGCCAGCGAAGTGTCGATTACGCTGCGCCAGCAGGAACACCGCGTATTTCTGCACGTCGCTGACAACGGTGTAGGTATTCTCGCGGAGAAAATCCCCGGGTTCGGTATCCAGGGGATGCGTGAGCGGGTCAGCGCCCTTGGCGGCGAACTGACGCTCGAATCGAACAACGGCACGCGGGTAATTGTTAACCTGCCCACAAATTTGCAACAAATCAGCCGTTAACCAGGAAAAAGTCTTAGTCACTGCGGACTTTATCTCATCCCATTTTGCTTTCACTTTCCTATAGTCAGCACAAACGGAGGCTGCCATGCATGCACGTGCATCACGCGAAACAGACCAACAATACCGGGCGCTACGCCCCCGGCTGCTGATGTGTATGGTGATTGGGTACGCCGCGTTTTATCTGACGCGCAAAAGTGTTAACTACGTCCTCCCGGCGCTGCAAACGGATCTGAGTCTGGATAAAGGCGATATCGGCCTGCTGGGATCGCTGTTTTATCTGACCTATGGCCTGTCAAAATTCACCGCCGGGCTATGGCACGACAGCCACGGACAGCGCGCGTTTATGGGCATTGGCCTGTTTGCCACCGGCGTTTTAAACGTGCTGTTCGCCTTTGGTGAATCGCTGACGCTGCTCCTGGTGGTCTGGACGCTGAACGGATTTTTTCAGGGCTGGGGCTGGCCGCCCTGCGCCCGACTATTGACCCACTGGTACTCGCGCAACGAACGCGGCTTCTGGTGGGGCTGCTGGAATATGTCGATCAACATCGGTGGGGCCATCATCCCGCTGATTAGCGTCTTTGCCGCCCACTGGTGGGGTTGGCAGGCAGCCATGCTGGCTCCGGGGATAATCAGCATGGCGTTAGGCATCTGGCTCACCCTGCAACTGAAAGGCACGCCCCGGGAAGAAGGCTTACCCACGGTTGGGGAATGGCGGCAAGACCCGCTGGAGTTGCGTCAGGAGCAGCAAAGCCCGCCGATGGGACTGTGGCAAATGTTACGCACCACCATGCTGAAGAACCCGATGATCTGGCTACTCGGCGTGTCATATGTGTTGGTCTATTTGATCCGCATAGCGCTCAACGACTGGGGCAACATCTGGCTGACGGAAAGCCACGGTGTGAACCTGCTCAGCGCCAATGCCACAGTAATGCTGTTTGAAGTCGGCGGCTTGCTGGGGGCGCTGTTTGCCGGATGGGGTTCGGATCTGCTGTTCAGCGGTCAGCGTGAGCCAATGATTTTGCTGTTCACACTGGGGCTGATGGTCTCCGTCGCCGCGCTGTGGCTGGCGCCGGTGCACCACTACGCGCTACTGGCAGTGTGTTTCTTTACCGTGGGCTTTTTTGTGTTTGGCCCACAGATGCTAATTGGCCTCGCGGCCGTGGAATGCGGACATAAGGCGGCAGCAGGTTCAATTACTGGTTTTCTCGGGCTGTTCGCCTATCTGGGGGCCGCGCTGGCGGGTTGGCCGCTGTCGCTGGTCATAGAACACTACGGCTGGTCGGGAATGTTCAGTTTGCTCTCGGTTGCCGCTGTCTTTATGGGTTTATTGCTGATGCCATTGCTCATTGCGGGCATTCCCCCTTCTCTCAGTCAAAGGATAAAACAATGAAACTGACGCTTACCTCTACCCTAATTGCCTCCGCTCTGACGCTGGCAGCCTTCAGCAGTGCAGCTCAGGCGCAGGGTCGTCTGGTGGTGTATTGCAGCGCTACCAACGAAATGTGCGAAACCGAAACCAAAGCCTTCGGTGAAAAATATGATGTGAAGACTTCATTCATTCGCAACGGCTCAGGCAGTACGCTGGCGAAAGTGGATGCCGAGAAGAAAAACCCGCAAGCGGATGTCTGGTACGGCGGTACGCTGGATCCACAGTCTCAGGCCGGTGAAATGGGCTTGCTGCAGCCGTATAAATCACCAAACCTCGAACAAATCATGGAGAAGTTCCGCGATCCGGCAAAAGTGAAGGGCAACCTATCCTCGGCGGTTTATGTCGGTATTCTGGGCTTTGGCGTCAATACCCAGCGCCTGAAAGAGAAAAACCTACCGGTGCCAAAATGCTGGAAGGATCTGACCAAACCGGAATACAAAGGCGAAATCCAGATTGCTGATCCGCAAAGCTCCGGTACCGCCTATACCGCACTGGCGACCTTTGCCCAACTGTGGGGGGAAGATCAGGCCTTTGACTACCTGAAACAGCTCAACGCCAACGTCTCCCAGTACACCAAATCCGGCATTGCCCCGGCGCGTAACGCCGCCCGTGGCGAAACGGCTATCGGCATCGGTTTCTTGCACGACTACTCACTGGAAAAAGAACAGGGCGCACCGCTGGAACTTGTCTCACCGTGCGAAGGTACCGGTTATGAAATCGGCGGTGTCAGCATCCTGAAAGGCGCGCGCAACCTAGATAACGCCAAACTGTTCGTTGACTGGGTACTGTCGAAAGACGCGCAGGAGCTGGCGTGGAAGAAAGGTAAATCCTATCAGATCCTGACCAACACCACCGCCGAGACGTCCCCTAACTCGCTGAAGCTCGACGACCTGAAGCTTATCAATTACGACATGGATAAGTACGGCTCGACCGACGTGCGTAAAGCCCTGATCAATAAGTGGGTCAGCGAAGTGAAGATGGGTAAATAACCCCAGATTTGCGTTCATTTGCCGGATACGGCCTCAACGCCATATCCGGCCTGAAATACCGGAACCGCTATGTCACACACACTTGCACTCCATCCCGTGAAAAAACGGGATGCGATATTTCTTTGGATTTTACTCGGCTGGCTGGCGTTTGCCCTGCTGCCGAGCTGGAGCCTGGACTACGGTCTGCTGGAATCGACGCGCGAAGAAATTCTCGCCGCCTACGGCTGGTCACAGTTCAATATCAGTTGGCTCTGGTATCTGCTGCCAAGCCTGCTGCTGGTGCGCCCGTTCCATGAAGCCAGACGCGAACAGCGCAGCCGCCATTATTTTGACGCGGGCTGGGCGTTTTTCTGTATGGCGTTTATCGTCGCCAGCGCGACTATTGAGGGACGCGGCTTAGGCTATGCCACCATCGTGCTGTTTGTGGCACTTGGCGCGATCATGACCCTGGCGCTCACCCGTTTGGAATGGCTGGGCGGCGACCGTTTCGTCATCGGCTCGCTCACCGCGATTGTCGCGCTGATCGGTATTTTTATCGTCTGGCCAAGTATCGCTATTTTCATTCCGATGTTCACCAACGACGCCGGGGAATTTGCTCCGCTGGCGTTTATGAATGTGCTGTCGCAGGCGCATATCATTCAGGTGATCCTCAACTCGATTATGCTGTCGATTGCCGTCGGCGTCGGCTGTACCTTCTTTGGCCTGGTGCTGGCTATCTACACCACCCGTATTGCGAAACGCAGCGCCATTATCGGACGTATTTTCTCGATTCTGCCGATCGTCACCCCGCCGTTTGTTGTGGGTTTAGGCGTAACGCTGATGATGGGGCGCTCCGGTTACATCACCGAATTTATGGTCGAATGGTTTGGTTTGACCAACACCAACTGGCTGTACGGTTTTACCGGCATCTGGCTGGCGCAGGTGCTGGCCTTCACTCCGATGGCGTTTATGATCCTCGACGGGGCGATCAAAACCATTCATCCGTCGCTGGAGGAGGCGTCATACACCCTGCGCGCCAGCCGCTGGCAAACCTTTAACGGCGTGTTTGTCCCGCTGCTAAAACCGGCGCTGGCAAACGCCTTTTTAATTGTGGTGGTGCAGTCGCTGGCCGACTTCAGTAACCCGCTGGTGCTTGGCGGTAACTTCGACGTGCTGGCAACGCAAATCTACTTCTACATCACCGGTTCCCAGCTCGACTACCAGGCCGCCAGTACGCTGGGTGCCTTCCTGTTACTGTTCTCGCTGCTGGTGTTCTGCGTGCAGTACATGTGGATTGGTAAACGCTCGTACGTCACCGTTTCCGGTAAATCCTATCGGGGCGACGTGCAGCCGCTGCCGGTAACGCTGGTATGGAGCGTGGTCGCGCTGCTGGCGGTGTGGATTGCCTTTAACGCCCTGCTCTACGGCAGCATTTTCTACGGCAGTTTCACCGTTAACTGGGGCGTGGACTACACCCTGACGCTGGCCAACTTTACCAAACTGTTCGGTCAGGGAATGAGCGACGGCGCGTGGCCTTCACTGCTCGACACCCTGCTCTACGCCGGGATTGCCGCGCCGATCACCGCTATCTTTGGCCTGCTGATCGCATGGGTTGTGGTGCGTCAGCAGTTTAAAGGCAAAAAGACCATCGAGTTCACCACTATGCTGTGCTTTGCCGTTCCGGGCACCGTAGCGGGCGTATCGTACATTCTGGCCTTTAACAGCGCCCCGGTATACCTCACCGGCACCGCCGCCATCGTGATTATCTCAATGGTGATGCGTAACGTCCCGGTCGGTATCCGGGCGGGCATTGCGGGCTTAGGCCAAATCGATAAATCGCTGGATGAAGCCTCGCTCAGTCTGCGTGCCGGTTCCCTGCGCACCATTACGCACATCCTGTTGCCGCTGCTGCGCCCGGCGATCCTCTCAGCGCTGATCTACAGCTTTGTGCGCGCCATTACCACCGTCAGCGCCATTGTGTTCCTCGTCACGCCGGATACCCGCGTGGCCACGGCCTACATCCTGAACCGCGTAGAAGACGGCGAATACGGCGTGGCGATTGCCTACGGTTCTATTTTAATCGTGGTGATGCTGGCGATTATTTTCATCTTTGACTGGCTGATCGGTGAATCACGTACCTCCCGTTCAAAAGCCAAAAACCAGGCGTAATGGAGCGCACTATGACTCAGAAAAATTTCGTTGAACTGCGCAACGTCACTAAACGATTTGGCAGCAACACGGTTATCGACAATATCAACCTCACCATTCCGCAGGGGCAAATGGTAACGCTGCTCGGCCCGTCCGGCTGCGGTAAAACCACCATCTTGCGTCTGGTTGCCGGGCTGGAAAAACCGAGCGAAGGACAAATTTTCATTGATGGCGAAGACGTTACCCATCGTTCTATTCAGCAGCGCGATATCTGTATGGTGTTTCAGTCATATGCCCTGTTCCCGCACATGTCGTTAGGGGAGAACATCGGTTATGGCCTGAAGATGCTCGGCGTGTCGCGCGCGGAGGTGAAAACCCGCGTCAAAGAGGCGCTGGCGATGGTGGATCTGGAAGGATTTGAAGACCGCTTTGTCGATCAGATCTCCGGCGGTCAGCAGCAGCGCGTGGCGCTGGCCCGTGCGTTGATCCTCAAACCGAAAGTGCTGCTGTTTGATGAACCGTTAAGTAACCTGGACGCCAACCTGCGTCGCAGCATGCGCGACAAAATCCGCGAGCTGCAAAAGCAGTTTGATATCACCTCGCTGTACGTCACCCACGATCAAAGCGAAGCCTTTGCGGTTTCCGATACCGTACTGGTGATGAACAAGGGACACATCATGCAGATCGGCTCGCCGCAGGATCTCTATCGCCAGCCCGCCTCCCGCTTTATGGCGAGCTTTATGGGCGATGCCAACCTGTTCCCGGCCACCTTCAGCGACAGATACGTTGATATCTACGGCTATCATCTGCCGCGCCCACTGCACTTTAGCGATCAAGGCGAGGGCATGGTAGGCGTGCGCCCGGAAGCGATCACCCTCAGCGACCGCGGCGAAGAGAGCCAGCGCTGCGTGATCCGCCACGTCGCGTATATGGGACCCCAATATGAGGTCACGGTGGAGTGGCACGGACAGGAGATTTTATTGCAGGTCAACGCTACGCGTCTGCAGCCGGACGTCGGCGAGCAGTATTATCTCGAAATCCATCCGTACGGCATGTTTGTGCTGGCGGATGCGGCATAAAGTGTTACCCATGTTTCCGGTTCATACCGTATCGCCATCCGGCAAAAATGCCCGATGGCGGCTTACGTCTTATCGGGCCTGAACTTGAACTTTTAACGCGGCAATATCCGCAGGCGTGGTGCGACAGCACCCGCCAATCAATCGTGCGCCAGCGGCCTGCCACTGTGGCAGATAATCCGCCAGTTGCGCACAAGACTCACCGTGATGATGCCAGGTTTTGCTCGCGGCATCGTACTGCTCGCCCGAATTCGGATACACCACCAGCGGCAGCGCCGTTAAGCCGTGTAAATGCTGCAACGCAGCGGTGGTGTTTTCCAGCGCAATGCAGTTAATGCCTAACGCCACCACCTGCGGATAATCCGCCAGCAACGCGACCACGTCACGCAGCGGCGTACCGTCGCTCAGGTGCTCGCTGTCACGCAGAGTAAATGAGAACCAGGCACGCGCACGCGGGTACGCGGTCAACAGCGCAGCCAGTGCGCCAATCTCGACAAAATTCGGCAGAGTTTCGCAGGCCAGCAGATCGGCCCCGGCATCCAGCAATGCTTCCACGCGCGGGCGATGAAACGCCTGGAACGCCTCGGCGCTGCGCTGGTAATCGCCACGGTATTCAGAGCCGTCCGCCAGATACGCGCCGTAAGGTCCGACAGATCCCGCCACCAACAGCGTGCCCGCTTGCGGGTTCTCTGCCAGATACGCTTCACGCGCTTTACGCGCCAGCTCCACGCTTTTGCCAATCAGCGCTTTCGACTGCGCTTCATCCAGGCCACGCGCGGCAAAGCCCGCCGGTGTCGCCTGATAGCTGGCGGTGATCGCGCATTGCGCCCCCGCCCGGTAATAATCAAGATGCACTTCGCGGATAAGCTCCGGGTTTTCTACCAGCACTTTGGCTGACCACAGGCTGTCGGCTAAGTTACACCCTCGCGCTTCCAGCTCCGTCGCCATCGCGCCATCCAGTAACAGGACATCCTGTTTCTCAAGGAGAGCGCGTAACGGATTATTCTGCGACATGTTCTGGCTCCTGTTTTGCGTTACGGGGTTGAGTAAGGAAATATGCACCATAGCACAACGCAACAAACGGTAACCCGCACCACAACGCAATTCTCTGCGCTGGATCGAATGCCAGCCCTACACAGGCCACCAGGCACAACACAAATCCCAATACCGGCACCAGCGGATACCACGGCGCACGATAATGTAATGCACTCAATGCCTTACCCTGTTGCAGATGACGGCGGCGAAAAACAAAGTGCGAGGCGCAGATGCTCAGCCACACCGCCACCACCGCAAACCCGGAGATTGCCGACAGCGCGACAAATACCGTGTCCGGGGCCACCACGCTGGAAAACAGCGCCAGTACGCCGCCGAGCATACTGACCGACAGCGCCGTCAGCGGCACGCCGTTTTTCGTTACTCGCCCAAAACAGGCTGGCAGCGTACGTTCATTCGACAGCGACCAGAGCATGCGCCCGGAGGCATACAGCCCGGAGTTCGCCGCAGAAAGAATGGCTGTCAGGATCACGAAGTTAAAAATATCGGCGGCGTACGGAATACCTACCTTCTCAAACACCAGCACAAACGGGCTTTTCTCCACGCCCGCCTGCTGCATCGGGATCAGCGCCGCCAGCACAAACACGGTGCCGATAAAGAAAATAATCAGTCGCGCGATGGTGGTACGAATCGCCACCGGGATCACCTTGCGCGGATTTTCCGTTTCACCGGCGGCAATACCGATAAGCTCAGTTCCCGAAAAAGCAAAGTTCACCGCCACCATAGTCATCAGGATCGGTAAGCCGCCATGCGGGAACCAACCTTCCGCCGTGATATTACTCAGCCCCGGCGCGGGCGAGCCATCCTGCATCGGGATAAAGCCAAAAATCGCCGCCCCACCAAGGATAATAAAGGCGATGATAGTGACCACTTTCACCAACGAGAACCAGAACTCCCCTTCGGCAAAAAAGCGCGTGGAGATAACGTTCAGGCCAAAAATAATCACACAGAACACCACGCACCAGACCCATACCGGCACCAGCGGAAACCAGTACTGCATACAGAATCCGGCAGCGGTAAAACTCGAACCAAGCGCCACGGTCCAGGTCAGCCAGTAGAGCCAGGCCACGGTATACCCCGTCGCCGGGCCGAGATAGCGCGAGGCATAGACGTGAAACGCCCCGGTCTCCGGCATCGCGACCGACAGCTCGCCCAGACACTGCATAACCAGCCAGACCACCAGCGCGCCAATCAGATAGGCCAGCAGCGTTCCCGCGGCCCCGGTAGTGGAGATGATGTAGCCGGTATTGAAGAATAACCCTGTGCCAATCACGCCGCCTAAGGAGAGCATAATCAGGTGACGCGTTTTCATCGTGCGCTTGAGTGGCGCATTTTGTTGTGTTGTTTGCATATAACCTTCCAAACGTATGGACATCTAAACATCCAAAGAAGGTGTGTTATACCGCGTTTGTTAACACAATGCAAAGTCAACCCTGCACCAGACGCAGATGACCGCGCCGGGCGCTTAATATCGGGTGGGGGTTAATTATCAAATATAAAAAGGGCCGCCAGCTCATAACGCCTCCGTTGCCAGGCTTTACATAAACTCTGGCAACGTCATCGCCGGCTGGCGTTCACCCGGAAGTGGGAACCGTATCTCCCCACTCATACAACCGAACGATTGTTTATGAGCCACTGGTCGGGATCGGCATCTGCGATTTACGGCTCATCAGGAAAAATACCGCCAGCCCTGCCAGTAAAATGCCCGGCGCAGAAGCTGCCATCACGCCTACCGTTCCAGTGCCGAGCGCTAACATTTTTCCTGCCAGCAGCGGGCCGCTCATCGCCCCCAGACGCCCAACGGCGACGGCGGTACCCACGCCTGTCGCGCGGATCTGCGTGCTGTAAAACAGCGGAGCCAGCGCATACAGCACGCTTTGTCCTCCAGTGGCAAACATCCCCGCCACAAATCCAGCCATCAGCATACCGCTCAATGACGACACCGTCCCCAGCGCCAGCAGCGAAGCCAACATCCCGGTGTAGATCAGAAGCGACATGACCACCGGGCGCAGTTTGTCCATTAACGCCCCGAGAATTAACGTGCCGCTGGCCGCACCGATTTGCAGAGCAAACATCACGCCAGCCGCCTGCGAGGGCTGAAAGCCCTGCTCCACCAGCAGCATCGGCAGCCAGTTGATCAGCATATACACCACCAGCAGGGTGAAGAAATAGCACAGCCACAGCAGCAGCGTGGCTGTCGCGGTAGCAGGTGCGAACAGGGCGCGCAACGGCGCGGCGGCCACCTGTGTTTGCTGGGCATAAATCTGTGATTCTGGCAGCCAGCGCATCAACAACGGCACCAGCAGCAGCGGGATCACTCCGCCAACCCAGAACACCGTTTGCCAGGCGGCGGCCAGACCGCTAAACCCGAGCGCCGCCGCTAACGCCGCGCCAATCGGCACGCCACAGTACATCAGGCTCACCGCCGTACCGCGAAAACGCGGGCCCGCCGCTTCGGAGGTCAGCGCGATCAGATTCGGCAACGCCGCGCCCAACCCGACGCCGGTCATCAGACGGGCAAACACCAGCGACGAGAAATCCCAGGAAATCGCCGTCGCCAGCGAGAACAGACCGAACAGCGCCACGGAGGCAATAAGAATGCGCTTGCGCCCATAGCGATCGGCCAGCATGCCGCCCACCAGCGCGCCGGGCAGCAGTCCGAGAATGCCCGCACTGAAGATCCAGCCCATCTGCATTTTATCCAGCGCAAACGCCTGGGCGATACCGACGGCAGCGATCCCGGCGGCCTGTAGATCCAGCCCTTCCATCAGGGCAACTAAAAAGCAAAGCCCGACGGTTAACGTCAGGCGGTAAGATGTGGGGGTACGGGTAGTCATAAGATGTACCTCAGAGGTCACGATGCAGGTGAGTCGCGGCTGATACGTTGCCAGCCGCGTAATCATTTTTATTTGCTATTGCGCAGATCCAGCGCCACGTCGACGATCATATCTTCCTGGCCGCCCACCATTCGGCGTTTGCCCAGCTCAACCAGAATATCGACCGCGCTCAGGCCATAACGCGCCGCCGCCACTTCGCAGTGACGCAAGAAGCTGGAGTACACCCCGGCATAGCCCAGTGCCAGCGTTTCGCGATCCACCCGCACCGGACGGTCCTGCAATGGACGCACCAGATCGTCGGCGGCGTCCATCAGCGCATACAGATCGGTGCCGTGCTGCCAGCCGAGCTTATCCGCAGCGGCGATAAACACTTCCAGCGGCGCGTTGCCCGCGCCAGCGCCCATACCCGCCAGGCTGGCGTCGATACGGTCGCAGCCCTCTTCCACCGCGGCAATCGAGTTCGCCACGCCGAGGCTCAGGTTGTGATGCGCATGCATTCCGGTTTCTGTCTCCGGCTTCAGCACCGCTTTCAGGGCGCGGAAGCGGGCGCGAATATCGCTCATATTCATCGCCCCGCCAGAATCGACCACGTAGATACACGTCGCGCCGTAGTTTTCCATCAGCTTCGCCTGCTGCGCCAGATTCTCCGGCGTGGTCATATGGCTCATCATCAGAAAGCCGACGGTATCCATGCCAAGCTCACGCGCGTACTGAATATGCTGGGCCGACACGTCCGCTTCGGTGCAGTGGGTCGCCACGCGCACTACTCGCGCGCCGGCCTGATACGCGTTTTTCAAGTCATGAAGAGTGCCGATGCCCGGCAGCAACAGCGTGGCGATCTTTGCGTGTTTGACCACGTCTGCTGCCGCTTCAATCCACTCGAGATCGCTGTGCGCGCCAAAGCCGTAGTTAAAGCTGGAACCTTGTAAACCGTCGCCGTGGGCCACCTCAATGGAATCAACCCGCGCGTCGTCCAGCGCTTTGGCAATCTGGCGTACGTTTTCCAGCGAATACTGGTGACGAATCGCATGCATACCGTCGCGCAGGGTCACGTCAGAGATATAGAGTTTTTTACCGTTCATGCTGCTTCTCCTGCCTGACGGGTGAGTGACTGCGCCATCTGCTCAGCGGTCGCCAGCGCGCTGGAAGTCATAATGTCGAGGTTGCCCGCGTAGGCGGGTAAATAGTGCGCCGCCCCTTCCACTTCCAGATACACCGCGGTTTTCAGCCCGGAAAACTGACCAATACCCGGCAGATTCACCGGTTTATCCTCCGGGATGACTTCAAACTGGACGCGCTGTTTCAGGCGATAGCCCGGCACATACGCCTGCACCGCCGCCGCCATGTCATTAATCGACGCTTCAACTTCAAGCTGAGAGGCCGCTTCGCTCAACACATACACCGTGTCGCGCATCATCAGCGGCGGCTCAGCCGGGTTAAGTACGATAATGGCTTTGCCTTTGGCCGCGCCCCCCACCACTTCAATCGCCTTCGAGGTGGTTTCGGTAAACTCGTCGATATTGGCGCGGGTGCCCGGTCCCGCAGATTTACTGGCGATCGAGGCGATAATTTCGGCGTAATGGACTTTTGCCACGCGAGAAATCGCCGCCACCATCGGGATGGTCGCCTGCCCGCCGCAGGTCACCATATTGACGTTCTGCTGGTTAACGTTGGCCTCCAGATTCACCACCGGGACGCAGTACGGGCCGATCGCTGCGGGCGTCAGGTCAATCAGACGGATCCCCGGTTTTACGGCGCGCAGCGCGGCGTCATTTTTCACGTGCGCGCCCGCGCTGGTGGCATCAAACACGATGTCGATGTCAGCGAATTCTGGCATCGCAAGAAGCCCCGTCACCCCTTCATGGGTGGTGGCAACGCCCATACGCCGGGCGCGTGCCAGACCGTCGGATTGCGGATCAATCCCCACCATCACCGCCATCTCCAGACGTACGCCGTGACGCAGAATTTTAATCATCAAATCGGTGCCGATGTTGCCAGAGCCGATAATGGCGACTTTACGCTTACTCATGACTGACTTCCTTTTGTAACCGCCGCTGAAAAGGTGGCGGCAACTGAACCAATACCGTCGATATGGGCTTCAAAACGATCGCCCGCATTCACCGCCACCATCGGGCCTAACGCCCCGGTGAGAATAATGTCCCCGGCACGCAGCGGCTCGCCGAGGCTGGCCATTTTGCGCGCCAGCCACACGGCGGCGTTGATCGGATGTCCCAGACATTCGCTACCGCGCCCGCTGGAAACCTCTTCGTTATTGCGCGTCATTTTCATCGCGCAGTTTTTCAGATCTAATCCTGCCGGACGTTGTGCCGGGCCGCCGACCACATACACGCCACAGGAGGCGTTATCCGCCACGGTATCAACAAACTTGATCGACCAGTCGCGAATACGGCTGCCGACCACTTCCAGCGCGGGTAGCACCCACTCGATGGCGTTGTACAGCTCGTCAAAGGTGGTATCGGCATTGGGCAGATCGCGGTTCAGCACCAGCGCAATCTCCGCTTCAATACGCGGTTGTAGCACGCGGGCAAACGCAATGGTGTCGTTGTCGCCGTAGCACATGTCGGCGAACAGCGTGCCGAAGTCCGGCTGATCGACGCCCAGCTGCTGTTGCACTTTCGGGTGCGTCAGCCCCACTTTGCGCCCGACGACGCGACGCCCTCGCGCCACGTCATACTGCACATTGATACGCTGAATGGCGTAGGCCGCTTCGGCGTTATCCACGCCGATCAGTTCACGCAACGGGGCGATAGCGTCCCCTTTTTCCTCAGCCTGACGTAAATCGGCGGCTAACTGCTCAAGATTAAGATTCGTCATGTCCGTTCCTTAAGGGCGTGCGAGGAAGTTCAGCACCAGCTGGTTAAAAGCATCCGCATGTTCCCACTGTGCCCAGTGCCCGCAGTCGCGGTAGATGTGCAGCTCAGACCCGGCAATCCCGGAGAGCAGGCGCAGGCCGGCGTCCATCGGCACGAAGCGGTCGTTGCGTCCCCAGACAATCAGGGTCTGGGCTTTGATTTCCCCCAGGCGCGGGCTGAAATCCGGAAACTGTTTCGGGTTGGCTTCAAGGCTGTGGACAAAGTTTTCCAGGTGATCGCGACGCGACAGCATGTTATTCAGACGCGCCTCAAACAGCGCCTCGGTCAAGTCGCTGGTGTCGAAGACAAAGATCTCCATCATCAGCTTCAGGTTCTCGATGGTCGGTTCGCGGTACAGCTGATTCAGGCGCTTGATGCCTTCGGTCGGCATCGGGGTAAACAGGCTCATGCCCCCCGTCCCGCCGCCCATCAGCACCAGCTTGCCAACACGCTCCGGCCAGCTCAGGGTGAACGCCACGGCACTGTGGCCCCCCATCGAGTTGCCCAGCAGATGGATTTTCTGAATATCCAACTGATCGACCACGCTTTTCAGGATGCGAGCATTAAGATCGGATCGCGAACCGCGGTTAACGATGCCATCGCTTTTGCCCCAGCCAGGATAATCCAGCAGGATCACCCGGTATCCAGCCTCCACCAGCGGATCGATATTGCGGCTGAAGTTCGCCCAGCCCGTCGCACCCGGACCAGATCCATGCAACAGCACGACGGTCTCTTCGCCCTGCCCACAGTCATTGAAATGCACGCGCAGCGTTTCGCCTGCTTCCTGCACCTGCAGAAAACGACTGGTTGCGGCTTCGGTTTGCGGTTGGTAAGTCATGATGTTCTCCTGCATATTCAGTTCTGTTTCAGTTCTGTTTCAGTTCTGTGTGGTGGCGCTCAGGGAGCCGAATCCAGCGATCCACTCTGGGATCGGGCGGTAATAACGGCCTTCGCTGCGCCAGTTGCCAAAGGCAGAAATAGCGGCGAAGGCAGCAACCCAGGTTTTAACTTCGTGCGTTGATTTGCCCGCCATCGCGGACAGTTCTTCGTTACTGACCGCGTCCAGCTCCTGCAAACGCCCCTGCTCAAGCAGCGTCATAAAGCGGTTATCCCAGACAGGGTTAAGCGGATGCAGCGTGTTTTGATCGGCCACAAACTTCTCAGCAGCGCTGATCACCCGCTGCTGGCGCAGCTCGCGCTCGTTTTCAGGTAGTTGTTTGCCGCTGCCGAGCAGGCGGTCGCGCATATGGGCATCAGCCTTCGCCAGCTCCGGGACCGGCGGCTGATGCGACAGGCCGCCGGAGCCTAAAAACAGCACACGCTGATTCAGCGAGCTGGCGAATCGGCCAATCGCTTCACCGAGCATGCGGGTACGCTGAAAGCCCGGCAGCGGCGTGGCGACGCCGTTAATAAACACTGGCAGCACCGGCACGTTATCCAGACCGCCGAGCAAAAACTCCAGCGGCTGCGCGAAGCCGTGATCGACCTGCATGTTGTAGGACACGGCGAGATCGATGCCGCTTTTCATTACCGCGTGGGCGCAGGCTTCAGCGAGATCTGTCGGCACCGGCAGTTCCCCCGCCGCGCTACCGAAATCGCCGATCGCCGTAGCGCCTACGCCTAAACAGAACGGCGGCATCACGTCGTAGAAAAATCCGTTGTAGTGATCGGGGGCAAACAGCACCACCAGTTCAGGGTCGAACGCCGCAATACGTGCTCGGGCGCTGGCGATCACACCGTTAACCTCGTCGAGCACGGCCTGCGCCGGGTCGACGTAACCCACCAGCGGCGAGTGGGAAAGACAGTGAAGATAAGCGTGCATATCAGGCCACCTTTTCAGCGGGAATGTGGGCATTAACGCGGGTGAGCGTCATCACCGACGCCAGTTTATTCAGGGTATTACCCAGGGTTTGCGGAATGGCGATGGCGGCCACAAAGCGGTCCGGGCGTATCACCACCAGCGCGGCGTTGTGCTGGGCAAACCACGTGCGCAGGCGGTTTTGCTTATCGCCAATGCGGGTAACGCCGTCGTGGTTATCCTGATCGGTTTGTATCTGTGTATCCGGCACCACCTGGATAAACTGCGTCCCCAGCGCCTGCCACTGTTGGATCTGCGCCTCGCTCATGCCCCACAGCGGGTTACAGCCCCAACCGATCACCGCGAAATTCGGTCCGATGACGTTGTCGAGCAGCGTCACTTCACCTGATTCCAGCGTTACCTTCGGCTGGATAAACATCTTGCCAACGGGGGAGGTTTTCGCGTCGCCTTCACGCACCAGCGCCCCGGCGTGGTACTGCGGCATCGGCTTAAAGCGCATTTCAAGGAAGTAGCATTTGACCGGCGGAATGTAGTTCAGCAGCCAGGAAACCCCGTCGCGCACCGCGCCGTGCCAGCGTTTCGGCGGCGCAAGTACGTTGCCTGCGGTCACCGAGAGATCGATCATCGCTTTGGCATGGTCGCGGCGCTCCTGCTGGTAGGTATCCAACAGCGCATCACCGGCTTTGCCCTCAATCACCAGCGCCAGTTTCCACGCCAGATTGAAAGCATCGCGCATGCCACTGTTGTACCCCTGCCCCTGCCAGACCGGCATAATGTGCGCCGCATCGCCCGCCAGCAGCACGCGGTCAATGCGAAAACGTTCGGCCAGACGTGCGTTATGGGTATATACGCGCTGGCGGATCAGCTCGACGTTGTCCGGGTTCGGCAGCACTTTGCTCAAAAGCTGGCGCATATTCTGCGGTTCGCTGAGCTGCGCTTCGGTTTCCCCTGGCATTACCATAAATTCAAAGCGGCGCACCGCGTGCGGCAGCGCGGCGGAGACATACGGGCGCACCGGATCGCAGCACAGATACACATGCGGCGTGCTGAGCGGATCGTTAGCGATATCCACCACAATCCACTGATTCGGCGCGGTTTTGCCTTCAAATGGCACATTCAGCGAACGCCTGACGTTGCTGGCCCCACCGTCGCAGGCCACCAGCCACTGAGCTTTCACCGTTTCACGCTGGCCATCCGGCGCTTTCAGGTTCAACGTCACTTCACCATTTTGCTGGCTGAAGGCTTCCAGTTCGCGGGAGAACAGGCAGCGCACGTTGGGAAAACGCGACAGCCCTTCCAGCATCACCGCATCCACCTGCGGCTGAATAAACGCGTTGCGGCGCGACCAGCCAAATTCGTCGGTCATCGGCTGGATATCAGCAAAACAGCGCCCTTTCGGGGTGAGAAAGCGCATCGCATGCCACGGCGTGGTGTGCGGCAGAACATTTTCGACCAGACCGACGGACTGCATGGTGCGCAGCGCTTCATCGTCAATGCCGATGGCGCGAGGATAGTCGATAAGGGTATCGAGCTTCTCCACCACCAGCACCTCAATGCCCATCTGGCCAAGATAGTTCGCCATCATCAGCCCTACCGGACCGGCTCCGGCAATCGCTACCTGCACGGTGTGCTGCACAGCGGGTTGGATATCTGGATTTATTGTTGTCATTTCAGAACCTCACTACTCGGACAAAATGCAATTGCAGACCCTGGTGAGGCGCAATTGTTTTTTTTGTTAAAAGAATGTGAATAATTTTTTATTGTGCGGTCAGTATAGAAGTGAGTTTTTGCGCTACAATCAAAACATGCCTGAATGTGCACTAAGTGCACAACGTTGTTTTAACTGTAGATTTATCAATAAATATGAAAAGTGACGACAGTACCGAATACAAAACCGTGCGCGGGTTAACGCGCGGACTAATGTTATTAAATATGTTAAATCGCCTCGACGGCGGGGCCAGCGTTGGCCTGCTGGCAGAGCTGAGCGGCCTGCACCGCACCACGGTCAGGCGACTACTGGAAACCCTGCAGGATGAGGGTTACGTCCGGCGCAGTCTGTCCGATGACAGCTTTCGCTTAACCATTAAGGTCCGTCAGCTCAGTGAGGGATTTCGTGACGAGCAGTGGATTTCTGCGCTCGCCGCCCCGCTGTTGGGAGATTTGCTGCGCGAGGTCATCTGGCCGACCGACGTTTCCACGCTGGATGTGGACGCGATGGTGGTGCGTGAAACCACCCATCGCTTCAGCCGCCTGTCGTTTCATCGGGCGATGGTCGGGCGTCGTTTGCCGCTGCTGAAAACCGCATCCGGCCTGACCTGGCTGGCATTTAGCCCGGAGAATGAACGTCAGGAACTGATTGAAATGCTGGCTTCACGACCAGGAGATGAGTTCCAGTTGGCGCGCGAACCGCTGAAGCTCGACGCCATTTTGAGCCGTGCGCGAAAAGACGGTTTTGGCCAGAACTTTCGCGGTTGGGATCAGGAGGAGAAAATCGCCTCCATCGCCGTCCCCATTCGCAGTGAACAGCGGGTGATCGGCTGCCTGAATCTGGTGTATATGGCCAGCGCCATGACCATCGAACAGGCCGCGGAAAAACATCTTCCGGCCTTACAAAAGGTGGCGAAACAGATAGAGGACGGCGTTGAGTCGCAGGAGATTTTGGTTGCCGGGAGGTGAGATGGATCACAGTTAAGCGGATCATCGGATTAATAGCTGAGATAACTCACTCACCAACCGATATAACACTGTGGCGTCTTGCCCTAAATATATCTTCATCACATAGTGTGCATTCGTTTTCTGCCAGGAGGCTGCATGTTAAAGGTCATTGCCGAAGATTTCATCAAACCTGAGTATATTGAAACCGTTCTCCCTTTGTACCGTGAGCTAATATCGGCGACGAAGAAAGAACCGCAATGCATTGCTTATGACCTCTATATTGATGAAAAAGATCCGGGGCATTTTATTTTTATCGAAGAATGGCCAAACCACGCGGCTCTCGATGAACATTGTGCCAGTGAGCATTTCCGGCGACTTGTGCCGTTAATCGATCAATACACGCGCCAGGAAGCACGTTACATACTGATGGATGACGTGGTAATTCCAGGTGCCTCGTCAAAATAAAAAAACAGAATGGAATTTGCTATTTGGCTCAAATGGATATTCCCTTCTGACAAAAATACGCATAAAAAAACCGAAACCCCGCTTCTGAAAAGAGCAGGATTTCGGTTTTCATTCACTCTGAAGGGCTTCAGACCTTAAGCAGTTTCACCGTCTCGTCGATGTCGATTTCATCTTCCGAGAAGATCAGCGTCGTGCCCTGGAAGGTGGTGATGGCCAGCTTTTTCAGCGTGCGCATTTCACCAGGCTTCACGTCTGATTTCGGTCGGATGCTGTTCATCAGCACACCAACGGACAGCACCGCATTTTCTTTGTCGATACGAGTCTCAGCAGGGACTTCTTCGCTGTAGACCAGGTAAGACTTGATCGCCGTGAGCTTCAGACGCTCGCCCGCGATATAGATGTATTTGCTGTCGGGTATGACTTTTACCGCGTAGGCAGATAAGCCTTTGTTGTTAGTGGTGGGCTCAAAGGTCACCGCCGCGTCTTTCTTGATCAGCTCAGGATTAGCAACCTTAATCACATGAAAATAGCGGTTGTCGCCGTTTTCATCTTTGATAAATCCAAAGCCTTTATCTTTAAACCACGTTGTGATTGTTCCGTTCATTGCTGTTTCCGCCTGATTAAACCTATTACTTGTAGAGTATACCTACTCAATTTGCGCGCAGTGTAAAACACAGGCCATGTCTTTGGCTACTCGTTACCCCAACGATTGAGGAACTCCGCGATATCATCGATACGCTGTGCGTCGACTCCGGCCTTGGTTGCCATCTCCTGCTGCGCTTCTTCGCTGATCTCTTCATTGTTCATCAAACGAGTGATCAACTGCTGGAAGTAGTGTGCCAGTGCGTCGCGTTCTGTATCGCTCACCGGCTTTGCAGCTTCAGTCGCGTATTCGTCGGCGATATCATAAAATTTTAGCGGAATGTCGTTGTTCATCGGGTGCTCCGGGGTAAATGCGTGTGCCAGCAGTTGCCTGCCGCGTCTGGTGTGAATGATAGCATTCTTATTTCATGGTTCGCGATCTGTTTTATTGGCTGCAATACGTTGCATATAAACACTATTTTCTGGAGTCGCTTCGTATTTAATAAATCAGCCCATATTTAAATGACGTTTTTTTCAGTACGAGATAATGGCTGCGAATTAAATAAAGAGTCGCAAAGGAAATATTCAATTACTTTAATTCTAATTACATTATCGATCTCTGCCATCTGCTATTGGCCCAATTTCATCGCTAGTCGCCCATTTGCCCACATTCATCTTCTGGGTAACAGTCTACGATGACACCACTGACCCAACATGTGGAGCAAACACCATGAACATCACGCAAATCCGTAACGCCACACAGCGCATCACCTTTGGCGGCGATTAGCCACGTTTTTGCGCCAGCCAGATGGTATGCCCGGCGCAGTGCGGATCTTCCATCACCATCTCTACCACCACAAAACCGTGCGCTGACAGCAATGCTCGGTATTCATCCGGCGCGAGGCTGGCGTGAAACAGCGACTCGCCCTCAAATTGCCCCATCGCGATACCGTTTTCCGTCCCGCTGGTAAACATCAGCGCGCTGCCGGGACGGCTGAGTCGGTCAAAAATCGGGAACATCTTTTGCTGATCCTGCTGAGTTAAATGGAAAAAGCTGTCCCAGGCGATCAGACCATCGAAAGTCTCGTTAAGTCCCAGCTCGCGCATATCCTGCTCCAGCCAGCGCTGTGCGGGAAAAGAGTGCCGGGCCCGCGCCAGCATCGCCGCAGAACCATCAATTCCCGTAAGCGGAAAGCCTTGCTGAATAAAATAACCAGCAATCGGCTGACCGTTGCCGCAGCCAATATCCACAATGCTGCCCTGCCCGCCCATCACGGTGATGAACTTATCCAGCCAGTTTTTCTCGAACAGTGCGCGTGAACGCTGGCTGGCAAAGGCCTCCGCATGACGTTGGTAGATGGACAGAATGTTGTTTGCCGCAGAGTCGCTCACGATGTCCTCACTTTTTTATTCTGTTAAGCATCACGACGATAAATCCTCCAGCACACGATCCGCAACCCTGGAATGCGCCTCGCAGAACCAATGCGCAAATACCCCAAAACCGTCCCGCTGTGGCATCATAGCGCGCAGATAACGTCATGACAGGGGTGATAAACGTGAAACCGGTAACGCTATACGATGTGGCAGACCATGCAGGAGTCTCTTACCAGACCGTCTCGCGCGTCGTGAATCAGGCCAGCCACGTTTCCGCAAAAACCCGACAGAAAGTTGAGGCCGCGATGGCGGAGCTCAATTACATCCCCAACCGTGTCGCACAGCAGCTGGCGGGCAAACAGACGCCGCTGATTGGCGTCGTGACGGCGAACCTTGCCCTGCACGCCCCCTCGCAAATCGTTGCCGCCATAAAATCCCGCGCCGACCAGTCCGGGGCCAGCGTGGTGATCGCCATGGTCGAACGTAGCGGCGTTGAGGCATGTAAAGCCGCAGTCCACAACCTGCTTTCTCAACGCGTAACCGGGCTTATCATCAACTACCCGTTGGATGAAGAAGACGCCATTGCCGTGGCTGCCGCCTGCGGTACGGTGCCGGTGCTGTTTCTCGATGTCTCTGATCAGACGCCAATTAACAGCGTGATTTTCTCCCATGACGACGGCGCACGTCTCGGCGTTGAACATTTGGTGCAGCATGGGCATCAGCGTATCGCCCTGCTGAGCGGGCCACACACTTCGGTTTCGGCAAGACTTCGCCATGCGGGGTGGCATAAATATCTGGCGCACTACCAGTTGCAACCCACCGCGGAGCTGGAAGGCGACTGGAGCGCGATGTCAGGTTTTCAGCAAACGCTGCATATGCTTAATGGTGGTAATCTCCCCACCGCCATGCTGGTCGCTAACGATCAAATGGCGCTGGGCGCGATGCGGGCGATCAGCGAGTTCGGTCTGCGGGTGGCGGTTGATATCTCGGTGATCGGCTACGATGACACCGAAGACAGCGCCTGCTACATCCCACCACTGACCACCATCAGGCAGGATTTTCCGTTACTGGGTGAAACCAGCGTCGACAGACTGCTGCAACTTCCCCGTGGGACCTCAAGCGTGGGCAACCAACTGCTGCCCGTAACCCTGGTTAAGCGCAATACGGTTCTGCCTCCCGATACGCAAACCCTCTCACCCCAGGTGCTGGCCGACTCACTGATCCAGCTAGCGCGGCAAGTTTCGCAGCTCACACCCAAATTGTGAACGCATAACAATTGTGTGAGTCAGTTCACTCATTGAGCGCCCCATCCTTTACAGTTGGGATCGCTTATTCGTATTTTGATTGAAATTGTGAGCGAATAACAAATTCAAACAGGATACCGTTATGAACCTGAACACAGATTCACTCTCCGCTGTACTGGCCCGCCGTGACTGGGAAAATCCCGGCATCACGCAGCTCAACCGTCTGGAGGCGCACCCGCCGTTTTGTAGCTGGCGCTCAGCGGATGATGCGCGCACCAATCAGCGATCAACTCAGTTACGCTCGCTGAATGGCAAGTGGCAGTTCGCCTGGTTTTCCGCGCCTGAGGCCGTGCCGGAAAGCTGGCTGACAAGCGATCTGCCACAGGCTGATACTATCAACGTCCCCTCTAACTGGCAGATGGACGGTTACGACGCGCCAATTTATACCAACGTCACCTACCCGATCCCGGTTAACCCCCCGTACGTTCCAGCGCAGAATCCGACAGGATGTTACTCGCTCACATTCAGTATCGAAGACGCGTGGTTAGATGAAGGTCAGACGCGCATTATTTTTGACGGGGTGAATTCCGCGTTTCATTTGTGGTGCAATGGTCGCTGGGTTGGCTACGGTCAGGACAGCCGCCTGCCGTCTGAATTCGATCTTAGCGATTATCTGCTGCCAGGCGAAAACCGCCTGGCTGTGATGGTGCTGCGCTGGAGCGACGGCAGTTATCTGGAAGACCAGGACATGTGGCGCATGAGCGGGATCTTTCGCGATGTATCTTTGCTGCATAAGCCCACTACGCAAATCCGCGACCTGCGCATTAACACCCGTTTTAACGACGATTTCAGCCGCGCCACGCTGGAAACAGAAGTCAGAGTGACGGGCAACGAGTGCGAAGATTTACGCGTCACCCTGCAATTGTGGGACGGTGAAACGCTCACTCACGAAACGACTTCCCCGCTCGGCAGCGAAATTATTGATGAACGCGGCGCTTATCATGATCGGGTTACCCTGCGTCTGAACGTCGAAAACCCGGCGCTGTGGAGTGCCGAAACGCCTAATCTGTACCGCGCTGTGGTCCAGTTACGTACCGCTGACGGAGTGCTGATTGAAGCGGAAGCCTGTGATGTCGGCTTTCGTCAGGTTCGTATTGAAAACGGCCTGCTGTTACTCAACGGTAAGCCGCTGTTGATTCGCGGCACCAACCGTCATGAGCACCATCCGGTCAACGGTCAGGTGATGGACGAGGCGACGATGGTGCAGGATATTCTGCTGATGAAGCAGAATAACTTTAACGCCGTGCGCTGCTCCCATTACCCGAACCATCCATTGTGGTACACCCTGTGCGATCGCTACGGCCTGTATGTGGTCGACGAAGCCAACATTGAAACCCACGGCATGGTGCCGATGAATCGCCTCACCGACGATCCCGCGTGGCTGCCAGCCATGAGCCAGCGCGTCACGCGCATGGTGCAACGCGATCGCAACCACCCGAGCATCATCATCTGGTCACTGGGCAATGAATCCGGGCATGGTTCCAATCATGACGCGCTCTACCGCTGGATAAAATCAGAAGATCCGTCCCGCCCGGTACAGTATGAAGGCGGCGGCGCAAATACCACGGCGACCGACATTATTTGCCCGATGTACGCCCGCGTCGATCAGGATCAGCCCTTCCCCGCGGTACCCAAATGGTCGATTAAAAAGTGGCTGTCGATGCCTGGCGAGCAGCGTCCGCTGATCCTCTGCGAATACGCCCACGCCATGGGCAACAGTTTTGGCGGCTTCGCCAAATACTGGCAAGCGTTCCGTCAATTTCCGCGCCTACAGGGCGGGTTTGTCTGGGACTGGGTAGATCAGTCGCTGATTAAATATGATGAGAACGGCAAGGCATGGTCTGCCTACGGTGGTGATTTTGGCGACACGCCTAACGATCGTCAGTTTTGCATGAACGGCCTGGTGTTCGCCGATCGCACCCCGCATCCGGCATTATACGAGGCCAAACATGTGCAGCAGTTTTTCCAGTTTACGCTGCTGCCGGGACCCAAACGCCAGATTGAAATAACCAGCGAATATCTGTTCCGCCACAGCGATAACGAAGTTCTGCACTGGTCGATTGCCCAGGATGGCAACCCGCTGGCCGCCGGAGAAATCGTGCTGGATATCGCCCCACAGAGTCGCCAGGTGATTACCCTGCCAGATGTCCCGCTGCCGGAAACCGCCGGCCAGTTATGGCTAACGGTACGCGTAGAGCAACCTCAGGCCACCGCATGGTCAGATTCCGGGCACATTAGCGCCTGGCAGCAATGGAAGCTGGAAGAGAAACTCAGCCTGGCGCCACGGCCAACTGCCCGTACCGCACCACAGCTGAACGTGAGCGAAAACACCTTTACTGTTGAGATCAACGACAAGCGCTGGCAATTCGACCGTCAGTCTGGCCTGCTGACACAGTACTGGATTGGCGACGCAGCCCAGCTGTTAACCCCGCTTACTGACCAGTTCACCCGCGCGCCGCTGGACAACGACATCGGCGTGAGCGAGTCAACCCGCATCGACCCTAACGCCTGGGTCGAACGCTGGAAAGCCGCCGGTCATTATCTGGTCGAAGCAACGTTACTGCACTGTGCTGCCGACACGCTAAGCCATGCGGTACTGATCGCCACCGAACATGCGTGGCAGTATCAGGGCGAAACGCTGTTCGTCAGCCGAAAAAGCTACCGTATTGACGGCAATGGTGAGATGCAGATAACGGTGGATGTCGACGTCGCCAGCGGCACGCCACATCCGGCCCGCATCGGCCTGAGCTGCCAGCTGGCGCAGGTCGCTGAGCGCGTGAACTGGTTAGGTCTCGGCCCACATGAGAACTACCCGGATCGTCTGAGCGCCGCCTGTTTTGATCGTTGGGATTTGTCACTTGATGAGATGTACACCCCGTATGTTTTCCCTGGCGAAAACGGTCTGCGCTGCAACACGCGTGAGCTACGCTACGGCGCGCATCAATGGCGAGGGGACTTCCTGTTCAACATCAGCCGCTTTAGCCAGAAGCAACTGATGGAAACCAGCCACCGCCATCTGCTGCAACCGGAGGCTGGTACCTGGGTCAATATTGATGGCTTCCATATGGGCGTGGGCGGTGACGACTCCTGGAGTCCTTCCGTTTCACCAGAGTTCCTGCTGAGTGCCGGACGCTACCACTACCAGCTGGTCTGGGGTCAAAAATAATAATAATCGGGCAGGTTCCCCCCTGCCCGCATTCATCGTAAGGAAGTCCATTATGTATTATTTGAAAAACACTAACTTTTGGATGTTCGGCTTCTTCTTTTTCTTTTACTTTTTCATTATGGGTGCCTATTTCCCCTTCTTCCCTATCTGGTTACACGATGTAAACCATATCAGTAAAGGTGACACCGGGATCATTTTCGCCTGTATTTCACTATTTTCGTTATTATTCCAGCCTGTTTTCGGACTGCTTTCCGATAAGCTTGGCCTGCGTAAACACCTGCTGTGGGTAATTACCGGAATGCTGGTAATGTTTGCCCCATTCTTTATTTACGTCTTTGGCCCGTTATTACAGGTTAATATTTTACTGGGTTCGATTGTCGGCGGGATTTACCTTGGCTTTATCTACAATGCCGGCGCCCCGGCGATTGAAGCCTATATTGAAAAAGCCAGCCGCCGAAGCAATTTTGAATTTGGTCGCGCGCGCATGTTTGGCTGCGTGGGCTGGGCGCTGTGCGCCTCAATTGCCGGGATTATGTTCACCATCAATAACCAGTTTGTCTTCTGGTTAGGTTCCGGCTGTGCGGTCATTCTGGCATTGCTGCTGCTCTTTTCAAAAACAGAGGTCCCCTCTTCTGCAAAAGTTGCGGATGCGGTAGGCGCCAACAACTCGGCATTCAGTCTGAAGCTGGCGCTGGAGTTATTTAAACAACCGAAACTCTGGTTCCTCTCCCTGTACGTGGTCGGCGTTTCCTGTACGTATGATGTGTTTGACCAGCAGTTCGCCAACTTCTTTACCTCGTTCTTTGCCACCGGCGAACAGGGTACCCGTGTGTTTGGCTACGTCACAACCATGGGGGAATTACTTAATGCCTCTATCATGTTCTTTGCGCCGCTGATTGTGAACCGCATTGGCGGAAAGAACGCCCTGCTGCTGGCCGGTACGATAATGTCGGTGCGGATCATCGGCTCCTCCTTCGCTACCTCTGCGCTGGAGGTCGTCATTCTCAAAACGCTGCATATGTTTGAAATACCGTTCCTGATCGTCGGTTGCTTCAAATACATCACCAGTCAGTTTGAAGTGCGCTTCTCGGCCACAATTTACCTGGTGTGCTTCTGTTTCTTCAAACAGTTAGCAATGATTTTCATGTCAGTTCTGGCCGGAAAAATGTATGAGAGCATTGGTTTCCAGGGGGCGTATCTGGTGCTTGGGATAATTGCGCTGAGCTTCACGTTGATTTCCGTATTTACCCTAAGTGGACCGGGGCCGTTTTCTCTGCTGCGTCGTCGCGAAAGCGTCACGCTGTAAAAGCCTCTTTGCCGGATACACCACTCACGTGGTTTATCCGGCCTTCGATGTGCCATCCTCACACGATGAGTCCTGACCTGGTGGTTTAAGTTCCGAGGACAACACGCCGCTTTTTTATCGTTATGGTAAAACGGGGCGAGAAGCCAGGTCATAGCATGAGCAAAAAGACGGTTGCGGTAACAACGCTCTTTATCAGCGTATTACTTACAGGATGTGGCAGCATTGATGCGCGCACGGCAGGCGAGGATTCAGATACGTATTACGTGGGTATGCGCCATGATATTGATAAACTAAAAAACCCGGGCGCTTACGATTATAACTATTTCGATTTAGCGCTGTTATTTGTTGATGTGCCGTTATCGTTCGTGGCCGATACGGTTTATGCGCCGTTTGATTACTATCACGGGCCGTATAAGAAAGTTGATTAACACGTAGGCCCGGTAAGCATTGCGCCACCGGGCATCACACGACGTTACTCCTCGATCGCCTGACGGATTTGCTGCAACGATGCGGGATCGTCAATGGTCGTTAGATCGCCAGGATCGCGGCCTTCGCAGATCGCCTGAATCGTCCGTCTGAGCATTTTGCCGGAGCGTGTTTTCGGCAGTTGCGACACAAACCAGACGTGCGCCGGACGACCAAAATTACCAATTTGACTGTCCACCAGCGCCATAATCGCCTTCTCTTCCGAATGGGCAATGTCGCTGTCTTCCAGACTGTCGCTCTGTTTTGGAATAACAAACGCGACCGCCACCTGCCCTTTCAGCGCATCCTTCACGCCAACTACCGCCACCTCGGAGACGTTTGGATAGCTGGAAATACTCTCCTCTATCTCGCGCGTCCCCAGCCGGTGTCCGGCCACGTTGATCACGTCATCCGTACGGCCCAGAATGAAGTAATAGCCATCGGCATCGCGAATGCCCCAGTCAAAGGTGGCGTACACCTGGCGGGAAAACAGCGACCAGTAGGTATTCACAAACCGCGCGTCATCCCCCCAGATAGTCTGAATACAGCCCGGCGGCAGCGGCCCTTCAATCACCAGCATCCCCTTCTCGTTCGCCGCACAAGGTTCACCGGTCACCTCATTGAGCAACTGCACGTTATAGCCGTACATCGGCACGCCAGGACTGCCCAGCCGCGACGGTCGGTCGTCCAGCCCGCGGGCGATAGCCATAATCGGCCAGCCGGATTCAGTCTGCCAGTAGTTGTCGATAACCGGGACGCCCAGCGTTTCCGTTACCCAACTGGCGGTCGGTTCATCCAGCGGCTCACCCGCCAGATACAGCACCTCCAGCGAGGAGAGATCGTGATTGCGGATTTGCGCGGTTGGGAATTTTTTCAGCACGCGGATGGCGGTCGGGGCCGAGAACATCCGGCTGACCTGATACTTCTCAAGAATTTTCCACCATACGCCGCAGTCCGGATACGTTGGCAGCCCTTCGTAAACCACCGTCGCCATCCCCGCCAGCAGCGGGGCATACACGATATAGGAATGCCCAACCACCCAGCCGATATCCGACGCGCAGAAGAACACGCCGCCCGCTTTGCCGCCGAAAATGGTGTCCATCGAGGTCGCCAGCGCGACCGCATAGCCACCAACATCGCGCTGGACGCCTTTCGGTTTACCGGTTGTCCCTGAGGTGTAGAGAATGCAGGACGTTTCGTTCGACTCCAGCCAGACAACCGGCACCCGTGCGCCGAGATGCTGTTGGCGTAGCGCGGCAAAGTCGAGGTCACGCCCCTCCACCCGCGCCATTTTCGCCAGACCGCGGTCGACCAGCACCACATGACGCGGCTGATGCTGAGCCTGATCGATCGCATCATCGAGTAGCTTTTTATAGGGCAGGATCTTGCCGCCGCGCGCCCCGGCATCCGCCGAAACGATAACCACTGGTCGGGCGTCGTCGATGCGCGCCGCCACGCTGTGCGAAGCAAAACCACCGAACACCACCGAATGGATCGCCCCAATGCGCGCGCAGGCCAGCAGCGTAATGTGCGCTTCGGCGATCATCGGCATATAAACCAGTACCCGATCCCCGCGCTGTACGCCGAGCGACAACAGCATCGCTGCCACAATATTCACTTCGTCATACAACTGACGAAAGGTAAACGTGCGTTCTTCTTCGGTTTCTGATGACACAGCAATCAGCGCCAGCGCCTCGGGCTGTTTCTCCAGCCAGCGGTCGATGGCGTTATGGCACAGGTTGGTCGTCCCGCCACAAAACCAGCGGGCAAACGGCGGATTGCTGTGGTCCAGTACCTGCGTATACGGCTGCTGCCAGTCAATACGCTGGGCCTGCTCGGCCCAGAACGACTCCGGCTGCGTAATAGAACGTTGATAAAACTCGCTATAAGACATAATGCTCTCCTGTTGAACTTACGCCTGATGAGTCGGGTTTCAGATAACAAACAAATCCATATACTCATTGACCGGCATCTGCTCCAGGCGAGTTCTGTCCAGGGAGACATCCAGAATGCGCTGCTGCTGACGGGTCGGGAACTGACGCGCCAGGTTGATTTTGAACTTCTCGACCAGCTTCGGCATCCCGTCGTTACGACGGCGCGCGTGGCCGATTGGGTACTCCACCACCACTTCTTCAAAACGTGAGCCGTCGGTGAATTCCAGGGTGATGGCATTCGCGATGGCGCGTTTTTCAGGATCGTGGTAATCGGCTGTAAAGGCCGGATCTTCAAAGCAGTTGATCTTCTCGCGCAGGGCATCAATGCGTTTGTCCTGCGCCACGCCGTCTTCATAATCTGCCGCGGTTAAACGCCCGAACAGCAGCGGAATGGCGACCATATACTGGATGCAGTGATCGCGATCCGCCGGGTTATTCAGCGGGCCTTTTTTATCGATGATGCGGATACAGGCTTCGTGCGTACGAATGGTCACTTTTTCGATATCCGCCGCCGTTTTCCCGGTAGCCTGTAGCTGCTCGTACAGCGTCATCGCCGCCTCTACCGCAGTCTGCGAGTGGAACTCGGCCGGGAAGGAGATTTTAAACAGCACGTTTTCCATCACATAAGAGCCGTACGGGCGCTGGAAGCGGAACGATTCGCCTTTGAAAGAGACGTCATAAAAGCCCCAGGTTTTCGCCGTCAGCGCAGACGGATACCCCATCTCACCGGTTTTCGCCATCAGTGCCAGACGTACCGCGCGCGAGGTTGCATCGCCAGCTGCCCAGGATTTACGCGTGCCGGTATTTGGCGCATGGCGATAGGTACGCAGCGACTGCCCGTCAACCCACGCCAGCGATACGGCGTTGAGAATTTCATCCCGGTTCAGGCCAAGCATCTCGGCGACCACCGCCGTGGAGGCCACTTTGACCAGCAGGACGTGATCGAGACCGACGCGGTTAAAAGAGTTTTCCAGCGCGATGCAGCCCTGAATTTCATGGGCTTTAATCATTCCGGTGAGCACTTTTTTCATGGTTAACGGCGCTTTCCCCACCGCTACCGCATTGCGTGACAGCCAGTCAGCCGTAGCCAGAATGCCGCCGAGGTTATCGGAAGGATGCCCCCATTCCGCGGCCAGCCAGGTATCGTTAAAGTCCAGCCAGCGGATCATCGCGCCGATGTTAAACGCCGCCTGCACCGGATCGAGCTGGAACTGGGTGCCCGGAACGCGCACGCCGTTCGGCACCACAGTCCCTGGGACTACCGGCCCCAGCAGTTTTTTACAGGCCGGATATTCCAGCGCTTCCAGGCCGCAGCCTAAGGTATCAAGCAGGCAATAATGCGCGGTGTCATACGCTACCGTCGAAGTGATCTCGTAATTCATGACGTAATCAACGATATCAACGATTTCACGGTCAAATTCCGGGCGGACGTTCGAAATATGTGCAGACATAACAAGGGTTCCTGTTTTTATATTTAGAGGTTTTGCATTAGCAACGCTGATCTATCGCGACAAAGACACGATCTTCCGGGCCGGTGTAATTGGCGGAAGGACGGATAATTTTGTTGTCCTGGCGCTGTTCGATGATGTGCGCCGCCCAGCCGGTGACGCGGGCGATGACAAACAGCGGTGTGAACATTTCGGTCGGGACGCCCATCATGTTGTAGGAGACTGCCGAGAACCAGTCGAGGTTGGGGAACATCTTTTTCGTTTCCCACATCACGTCTTCCAGACGGTCGGCGATGTTGTACATTTTCAGCGAACCGCCTTCCTGAGAAAGCTGTTTCGCCACGCGCTTTATCACCTGATGGCGCGGGTCGGCGATGGTGTAAACCGGATGACCAAAGCCAATCACCACTTCTTTGTTTTCAACGCGTTTACGGATATCCGCTTCCGCTTCGTCTGGCGTTTCGTAGCGCTGTTGGATCTCCAGCGATACTTCATTCGCCCCGCCGTGTTTCGGACCACGCAATGCGCCAATCGCGCCGATAATCGCGGAATACATATCGGATCCGGTCCCTGCAATCACGCGGCTGGTGAAGGTGGAGGCGTTGAATTCGTGTTCGGCATACAGCACCAGCGAAATATGCATCGCTTTTTCCCAGCTTCGCGACGGCTTTTCGCCATGCAGCAGATGCAGGAAGTGGCCGCCAATGGAATCATCGTCAGTTTCAGGCTGAATACGCTCGCCGTTATGGCTGTAGTGATACCAGTACAGGAGAATAGAACTGAGCGATGCCAGCAGCTTATCGGCAATATCGCGTGCGCCGGAGACGGTATGCCCTTCTTTTTCCGGCAACGTACAGCCCAGCGCGGAGACGCCGGTGCGCATCACGTCCATCGGGTGCGAGGCAGCAGGCAGCGCTTCCAGAACGGTACGCACGTTTGCGGGCAGCCCGCGCAGCGCTTTTAATTTGATTTTATAGGCGGTGAGCTCATCACGGGTGGGCAATTTCCCGTGGATCAGCAGGTGCGCGACTTCTTCAAATTCGCACTGCTGCGCCAGGTCGAGAATATCGTAGCCGCGATAGTGCAGGTCGTTACCGCTTTTGCCTACGGTACACAGCGCGGTATTTCCGGCGGCGACACCTGACAGCGCAACCGATTTTTTAGGTTTAATGACATGGGTACTATTTTGCAGGATCGTTGTGTCGCTCATGTTGTCCTCGTCATTTTTATAATATGTAGGGTACAAATTTATTGCCGGATGGCGGCTACGCCTTATCCGGCCTACGACGGTTACTTCTTGGTATACAACGCGTCGAGTTTCTCTTCGAACTGGTAGTAATTGATGCTTTCGTATAGCTCGTTGCGCGTCTGCATAATGTCGATAACGCTCTTTTGCGTTCCTTCCTGGCGCAGCACGTTGTAAACCTTTTCCGCAGCGCGGTTCATGGCGCGGAAGGCCGACAGTGGATACAGCGCCATCGCGACGTTCGCGCTGCGCAGTTCATCAGTGGTGAACAGTGGCGTAGCACCAAATTCGGTAATGTTGGCGAGGATCGGCACCTGTACCGCATCGGCAAACTGACGGTACATGGCAAGCTCGGTAATGGCTTCCGGGAACAACATATCCGCGCCTGCTTCGACGTACGCCTGGGCACGATCGATGGCGGCCTCTAATCCTTCCACCGCCAATGCATCGGTCCGCGCCATGATCACAAAGTTGGGATCGGTACGCGCATCCACGGCGGCGCGGATCCTGTCGACCATCTCTTCTTTCGAGACGATCGCCTTGTTCGGGCGATGGCCGCAGCGTTTGGCGCCGATCTGATCTTCAATATGCAGCGCGGCGGCACCGGCTTTGGAAATCGACTTCACGGTCCGCGCCACGTTGAAGGCTGACGATCCAAAACCGATATCCGCATCCACCAGCAATGGCAGCGGGCAAACATCAGTAATACGGCGAATATCGGTTAGCACATCATCAAGGGTAGAAATACCAAGATCCGGCAGACCCAGAGACCCAGCCGCGACGCCGCCGCCGGAGAGATAAATCGCCTGATATCCGGCGCGTTGGGCCAGCAGAGCGTGGTTGGCGTTGATGGTGCCAACGATTTGTAATGGGTTTTCTTTGCTGAGCGCGGCGCGAAACGCCTGCCCTGGGGAGTGTAGAGACATATCCCGTCCTTTGTTATCAACTTGTTATCGTTCGTTGATTTATTTAAAGCAAGGGGTATGCCAAAGACCTTAATTTTTAATTAATTTATATATTTACCTTTAAAAACAATATATTAAATTAAATCCTTGTATCTTTGTTGCACAAAAGCGTGTCAGCTATCGTTTCATGAAACGTTCCTTCACGTTTCATTGCAACATTTATGAAACGCAACTAAACCCTAATACTCGGTGCCTTACTTTTTAGGATGGTTATGGCTGATACGCATCTTCCGCCGCGGGTGAACGACGACAAACCGGTTATCTGGACCGTTTCGGTCACGCGCCTGTTCGAACTGTTTCGCGACATCAGCCTGGAGTTCGACCACCTGGCAACCATCACCCCTATTCAGCTTGGTTTTGAAAAAGCGGTGACGTATATCCGCAAGAAGTTAGCCACCGAGCGTTGTGATGCCATCATTGCCGCGGGTTCCAACGGGGCGTATCTGAAAAGCCGTTTATCGATTCCGGTGATCCTGATTAAACCCAGCGGGTTTGACGTGCTACAGGCGCTGGCCAAAGCGGGAAAGCTCACCTCGTCGATTGGCGTCATTACCTATCAGGAAACCCTCCCCGCGCTGCTCGCTTTTCAAAAAACCTTCAATTTGCAGCTTGAACAGCGCAGCTATATCACGGAAGAAGATGCCCGTGGGCAAATCAACGAGCTGAAGGCCAGCGGCACGCAGGCGGTCGTCGGCGCGGGGTTGATTACCGACCTGGCTGAAGAAGCAGGCATGACCGGCATCTTTATCTATTCGGCGGCCACCGTGCGCCAGGCCTTTGTCGATGCGCTCGATATGACTCGTCTGACGCTGCGCAGAAACGGTCCGTACGTTTCCGGCGATACGCTGCGCACCCGCTATGCGCTGGGGGATATGCGCGGTCACTCGGCACAGATGGAACAGGTGCGGCACACCATTATGCTTTATGCCCGTTCGCGTGCACCGGTGCTGATTCAGGGCGAAACAGGCACGGGCAAAGAACTGGCGGCGCAGGCAATTCATCGTGAGTTTTTCACCCGTCAGGAGAACCGGCGCGGTAAACCTTCGCCGCCGTTTGTTGCCGTCAACTGCGGGGCAATCACCGAATCATTACTGGAAGCGGAGCTGTTCGGCTATGAGGATGGCGCCTTTACCGGCTCCCGTCGGGGAGGACGCGCGGGCCTGTTTGAAATCGCCCACGGCGGAACGCTGTTTCTTGATGAGATAGGTGAAATGCCGCTGCCGTTACAAACCCGACTGCTGCGCGTGCTGGAAGAAAAAGAGGTCACCCGGGTCGGTGGACATCAGCCGATTCCGGTCGATGTACGAGTGATTAGCGCCACCCACTGTCATCTGGAGCAGGAGATAAAACAGGGAGAATTTCGCACCGATCTGTTTTATCGCCTGAGTATTTTGCGCCTCACGCTACCGCCGCTACGCGAGCGATTGCCCGATATCCTGCCGCTGGCGGAAGGCTTTTTAAAACAGTCGCTGGCGGAACTGGAGGTGCCGTTTTCTGAACCTGTGCGCAAAGGGCTGGGTCTGAGTCAACCGACGTTACTGAATTATGGCTGGCCTGGGAATATCCGTGAACTGCGTAATATGATGGAGCGCCTGGCGCTGTTTTTAAGCGTCGAGCCGCAGCCGGAGCTGAACGTACAATTCCTGCAGCAGCTGTTACCGGAACTGGCCGTTGCTGCTGACGCGCCGCAGGTATCCTCATTGCTCACGCCGCAGCAGGTGCTGGCGCAATTCAATGGCGATAAAACCGCGGCTGCACGATATCTCGGGGTAAGCCGAACCACCTTCTGGCGCAGATTAAAAGAAAACCCGCCGATACAATGACCGACGGGTATCGTGATTTTTACAGTAGCGTATTATTTTTTCTTGTAGATATTGGCTGTGCCATGGATTTTATTATCCGTTTGACCGGAGGTTAATACCACCACATCGGCCCCTTTCTCTTCTGCTTTCTTCAGCAGCTCTTCTTTAGCGTCTGAGACAGAAACTTCATTACTCGTTGAGATATCACCGATTTTTGTGTACTGCGACTCAACCTTTTCAAATTCAAGTTTTGTCATAAATTCCGCGGCATATGCGTTGGTCACGACAAAAGCTAATGCACCAATAAGTACTTTAATTCCAGTTTTCATAGACCAGCTCCAGGTTTTGTTATTACGCCATCATCGATCCCTGAACATTACATAACGCGATTCAAGGATGATTAATAACTAGTCCAGCCTGGATAAAAAATCCACATTCAGCAGGAATATATAGAGATTTTGCGGCGCAGAAAAAACCGGTCACCGGGTAGCAGTGCGTCAACCTGTTCAAAGTTTCAATAGCCAGTGTGAGTTGATCCTCAGAACAGGCAGCGCACTGAAATTATAGTGTTAACTTTATGAGAATCTGAGGAATTGTTGTCTATGGAACCTCTGCACGCCGTCGTACTCACCGTCAGCCTGTTTGTTTTAACTTTTTTTAACCCCGGCGCGAACCTGTTTGTGGTGGTGCAAACCAGCCTGGCGTCAGGGCGACGCGCGGGCGTGATAACCGGTCTGGGCGTCGCCTTAGGCGATGCGTTCTACTCCGGCCTCGGGCTCTTTGGCATGGCGACGCTTATTACTCAGTGTGAAGAGATTTTTTCGTTGATTAAGATTGTCGGCGGCGCCTATCTGCTGTGGTTTGCCTGGAACAGCATCCGGCATCAGGCGACACCGCAAATGCCAACGCTACAGCAGCCGCTTTCCGCCCCCTGGTATGTGTTTTTCCGCCGCGGGTTATTAACGGATTTATCTAATCCGCAAACCGTGCTGTTTTTTATTAGTATCTTCTCGGTCACCTTAAGCGCAGACACGCCAACGTGGGCCAGGTTGATGGCCTGGGCAGGCATTGTGTTGTCTTCCGTTATCTGGCGTATTTTTCTCAGCCAGGCGTTTTCGTTGCCCGCCGTGCGCCGTGCGTATGGCCGAATCCAACGGGTTGCCAGCCGGGTGATTGGCGCCATTATTGGTGTCTTCGCGCTCAGGCTTATTTATGAAGGTATTAGCCATCGATAAGAGAGTTTAACTTGACCATCGTGAGGTAATTGTCCGTAATACCGCCTGAATTTTTAATCGCACGTTGAGTGGCAGTAAGATGGAACAGGTTGAACCGGTAAACGACACATTACTCCTTACAGAATGGCAGGCGCTGTTACGTCAAACATCACCTGAAGTTCACACGCTCCTGACATCGTTAAGCGATGAAGAGATCCGCCATTTAGTAACCGTTTTTTATGACTATATGCTCTCCCATGCGGAGAGCGCATTGTTCCTCAATACAGAACAGGTCAGTACCCGCCTCAGCGGCAGCATGTTTGACTGGCTGCGCAGCGTACTTGGCAGCGCCCACGAAGATCTCTCACAACTGCTGGCCAAACAGCGCAAAATTGGTGTGGTGCATGCCCGTATCGGCCTGCCCATCGATCTGGTTAACCGCGGCGCGCGCAAGCTGAAAGATGAGCTGTACAGGGTGTTAAAAACAAAGGTGGATTCCACTCCCGCCTTGCTGAGCGATGCTATCTGTTTCAGCAGTCTGGCAATGGATACTGCGCTGGAGGCCATGACGGTCTCCTATTCCCCCAGTTTTCAAAACTCTATGCACACGCAGGAGCAGTACCGTCTACAGACTATTTACGATGACGTTAACGTCGAGCGCGAGCGGCAAATCCGTTCGTTTACCGACTGGGAAAACCAGTTTATTTATAACATCGCCACCGGAATGCCTTTCGGTGAGATGGTGTTTTTGGCGAATTCTGACTTCGGTATGTGGTTATCACATAAGGGAAAACATATCCTCGGCAACAGCAATCTGCTGAATAAGATGGAATCACTGATTGCAGAGATCGACAGTCGTCTGACAACAACCCTGTCGCATCAGCATCAGCCGACAGAACCCGAGCGGATGAGCTTATTGCAGGATGTACGCCAGCTATCGGCAAAAATCCATTTCCTGCTCGCCTCAATGTTCGACGCGCTGGTTAAGCAGGAAAATGGTAAAGATTCGCTGACCCAGTTGCTTAATCGCCGCTTTATTCCGACCATCATGCGGCGCGAGATCTCGCTGGCGTTACATACGCGTAAGCCTTTTACCCTGGCGATGCTGGATATCGACTACTTCAAGCAAATTAACGATAACTTCGGGCATAATACTGGCGATCTGACGCTCAAAAACGTCGCGGCGGTCATTTACGATCATATCCGCAGCAGCGATTACGTGTTCCGCTACGGTGGCGAAGAATTTATGATTCTGCTCGTCGAGTCAGATGAAACACAGGCCAGTATTATTCTGGAAACGCTGCGTATGAAAATTGCCGAGATGCGCATGTCAGCCTCAGCGACAGAAACGTTTTCTATTACCGTCAGTATTGGTATTGCCGAATATGACTATCATCCCGACTATAAACAGTTGGTTGATAAAGCCGATCGCGCACTTTATCTGGCGAAAAGTAATGGCCGCGACCGCGTTGAGGTTTATCAGGAATAATCGTTGCCCTGCAGAGAAATAAATACCCCGTTCAGGGTATTTATCTGACCTGTGATAAATATCGGGCTGTTATTATTTTTCAGGCATATTGGCATGAAGAAAATAACAGCCGCGTAATAAGATGCAAATCAAATACACCAAATCTGAATAGCGCTAGCATATCCCGGTGATGACGCCTTCTGAATGCAGAAGGGGAAATATGAGGGATACTATAAAACCATGAACGGGAAGATGAGAACGCGCTGGCAGCGCCGCCCAGGCACGACCGGGGGCAAACTGCCGTGGAATGACTGGCGCAACGCCAGCAGCTGGCGAAAAGCCACCCAGTTTCTCCTGCTGGCTATCAATATTTATATTGGCGTGGCGTTCTGGTATTGGGTCCGCTATTTCGAAACCGCCGGCACCAGCGTTTATATTCCAAGGCCCGGCGGTATTGAGGGATGGCTGCCGATAGCGGGTTTGATGAATTTCCGCTATACGCTAGAGACCGGTTTTCTTCCGCCCATCCATGCCGCCTCTATGCTGCTGTTAGTTGCGTTTATCCTGATTAGCCTGTTGTTAAAAAAAGCTTTCTGTTCATGGTTATGCCCGGTGGGGACGCTTTCCGAACTGCTCGGTAATCTGGGGAGAAAATTATTCGGTCGTAACTTTACGCTGCCGCGCTGGCTGGATATCCCGCTGCTCAGCCTGAAGTATCTGCTGCTGGGGTTTTTCTTGTATATCGCCCTGTCGATGCCCGCCCAGGGGATTCAGTACTTTCTGACGTCAGCCTATGGAATCATCATCGATGTGAAGATGCTCGATTTCTTTCGCCATATTGGCTCCGCCACGCTCATCTCCGTGGTGGTTATCAGCCTCCTGAGCCTGTTTATTCGCAACGCCTGGTGTCGTTATCTGTGTCCTTACGGCGCACTGCTTGGTCTGTTCTCGCTGTTCTCGCCGTTTAAAATCCGCCGCAACGCCGACAGTTGCATTGATTGCGGGAAATGCGCGAAAAATTGCCCATCGAAAATCCCGGTCGACAGACTGATTCAGGTGCGTACTGTGGAATGCACTGGCTGCATGACCTGTGTTGAATCCTGTCCGGTGGCTTCAACATTGAGCTTTTCCCTGCAGACACCGCCGGGTGCAAAAGGCAGCGGTAAAGCGTTATGGCGACAAACGGCACTGTCGGGTATTGCCATGACAATACTGGTGCTGGGGATTCTGTTTGCCACCATTGGTTATGCGGTATATGCCAATGTCTGGGATACGCCGGTGCCGGATCACCTGTATTTCCAGCTGATCCCGAAAGCAAAAATGATCGGCCATTAATTCTTTACCAGTATGTTCAAAACCCCTGCCAATTCTGGCAGGGTTTCCTGCCTGTAACGCCATTTTAAGACTATTGCACTTGTGTCATCGTGCCCCCGTTTATACAACCTTAAATATCACCCGTAATCATTTTTTCTATTATGTTATGGGCGACTGGGACCACAATAATGAACGGGATAACATCATGACTAAAATAAAACTGGCGCTGCTTTTACCTCTGTTTCTGGCGGGTTGTACGGTGAGCGATGGAGAATTAAGAAACGCTTACGCTCAGCGTTATCAGCAGCCCGCCGCTTATGTCGATATCTATAAACAGAAAATAGCAGGCATGGATATTAATGCGCTGGCCCAATATGCCGCAGCGGAAGATAAGAAAAAAATGCGTGGGCAGCCAAGACTGAAAATCGACGAACTCATTACCATTGAAAATGTGCAGGCGAAAGGAAACCGGGTGGTCTACGATTACTCGCTGTCCGAGAGCTGGCTGGCGCTGTCCGCAGATAAACAGCGTGAAAAGCAGACCAATATGAATAAAGACCTGATCTACCGTACCTGCTCGCTGGAAACGGTACGTCTGGCGCAGGCGAAAGGGTTGGAAGAAGAGCATAACTATTACAGCCAGTACCCAGACAAAGTCGCCTTTACCCTGAGAACCAGCGCGCAGATTTGTATGCAAAACGGTTTTACACAATAACCGCAATCCCCCAGCCTGATGGCGCTGCGCTTATCAGGCCTACACTTTGCACGCATCTGTAGGCTTGATAAGACGCCAGCGCCGCCATCCGGCTAAAAAACGATACTCAGAACTTCCATGAAACGCTGCCGACAATGCTACGCTCGGCGCCGAAGTAGCAGTATGAGAGCGAATTACAAGCTGCAACGTAGCGCTTGTCGGTCAGGTTGTTGACGTTCAACTGAGCGCTCAACCCTTTAATACCGATATTCGTTAAGTCGTAGCCAATTGCCATATCCACCAGCGTGTAGGACGGCAGGGTGTGAGTATTCAGGCGATCGCTGGCAATACCGTTGACATAACGTACGCCTGAGCCCAGCGTCAGGCCATCCAGCGGACCGCTTTTCACATCGTAGCTCAGCCAGGTACTGGCCTGGTTACGCGGCGCGTACACTGCACGTTTACCCTGCTCTTCCGGGCTGCTTTTCTTATAGCGAATGTCGGTATAGGTATACGCCGCCTGCAGACGGAAGCTCTCCGTCAGTTGGCTAATGGCCTCCAGCTCTACCCCTTCAGACTCAATTTCCCCAATCGAGCGGTACGGATCGGTCGGCTCTTCTTTGGTGGCGATATTCGTCTGATTGATACGGAATACCGACGCGCTGAACTGACTGTTGAGTCCTTCCGGCTCATATTTCAGCCCGGCTTCCCACTGCTTGCCTTTCATCGGCTCCAGCAGATTGCCGTTCTCATCGGCAAAGCTGGTTGGCGTAAAGGCGGTGGAATAACTCACATACGGCGCAAAGCCGTTATCGAACAAATAGAGCAGCGCAGCACGGGTGCTGAAGTTGTTTTTGTCCAGATCGCTACGGGTATCGTTGATCTTATCAATGTTAGAAACGCTGACCTGATCGTAGCGACCGCCGAGCGTAATACGCCAGCGATCCCATGACATCTGATCCTGCAAATAGTAGCCTGTCTGGCGCAGCTTGTGCTTCTCACGCGCATACATGTTGATGTAATCAGGCTGCGCGCCGTATACCGGGTTAAAGGCGTCAATCGGCGGGAATGCACCGTAGTAACCGGTGGTATTGTTGCTGCGATCCTGATAATCGATCCCCACCAGCACACGGTGGTTGACCTGCCAGGTATCAAAGCTGCCGTCGAGTTGGTTATCCAGCGTAATCGCTGACATTTTTTCATCGGAGCCGGAGTAGCCGCGGTTAAGCTCGGTTTCATTCAGCCAGCCCGCCGCATACACCTGATTCAGCTCAACGTCGGTATGCAGGTAGCGCAGTTTTTGCCGCACCGACCAGCCGTTATCAAACAGGTGCTCAACGTTGTAGCCCACCATGTTTTCACGGCGATCGTATTTGTCGTAATCATCCTCGCCTTCGTAAAAAGTGTTGGAGATCTTTTGCCCGTAATGTGGAACCACGGTGCCGTCATACGGCAGACCGGAGTGGCTTCCGCCTTCCGGGTCACGGTGCAGATAAGCCATCAGATCCAGACGCGTCTGGTCGGTGATGCGCCAGGTCAGGCTTGGCATCAGCGCATAACGTTCTTCTTTCAATGGACCAAACTGCGAGTCTGCGTAACGCGTCATTCCACTCAGTCGTGCCGCCACGCGATCGTTATCATCCAGCGCCCCAGTGACGTCAAACGCCGCGCCGCGCTGGTTATTGTTGCCAGCAAACAGTTTCACTTCTCCGCCAGCATCAAACGACGGCTTACGTGATGTCAGCGCGACAATACCGCCCGGAGAAGAACGGCCATACAGTACGGAAGCCGGGCCGCGTACCACTTCGATATCTTCGAGGAACCACGGATCGACCACCAGCGAGCTGTGTGAGTTGGTGTCCCCCATCATCTTCAGGCCATCGAGATAGACGTTGTCCAGGCTACCATCCGAGAAACCACGCAGCACAATATAGTCAAAGCGGTTGGAGGCACCAATCTGATTGCTGTACACCCCCGGCGTATAGCTTACGGCCTGGCGCACGCTGGTGGCGCCCTGCTCTTCAAACTGTTCACGGGTAATGATCGATACCGACTGAGGCGTTTCAAGATCCGGCGTGGCGAGCTTCGTGGCCCCGCTTTGCATTTGCGAGGTGACAACCACCGTATCGTTTTTTGTTGTTTCCTGCGCCAGCAGAGGAAAAGCCACGCTACCGGTCACCCATCCCACCACTAGCGCCAACCGAGTCTTCGCGAACATGAATATCTCCAAAGGCATGTCTAATTGTAAGTGAGAATTATTACCTTTTTGCTAACGGAGATAGCTATGCAGGATGCCAGGTTGCCTATGCGCAGTGCCAAATTGTCGGGAAGGCACGTGCGAAAAACGTAAAAATGGATTAGCAAAGTTTGAGCACATCGCCAGGCGAAAAGCCGTAACGACGCCGAAAAGCGGTGGAGAAGTTGGTAGCATGTTGATAACCCGACATCCAGGCCGCCTGCTGTACGCTGTATCCTTCCAGTAAATAGCCGCGTGCGCGTTCCAGACGGCAATCACGCAGGTAGTCAAAGACGGAACAGCCATAGGCCGCACGGAACTTGCTGCGCAGGCTGCTGGGGCTCATCGCCGCGCGTTGGGCCAGGGCATTGAGGGTGTAGTCATTCTCGGGACTCTGCTCCAGCAGACGACGAACGACCTCCAGCCGCTGCTGTTCACCGCTTGCCGCAAGCCGCTTGCCACTCTCGACCTGACACACGCTGAGGCCATGGCCGAACAGTTGTAATATCAGCCCTTCCAGCATCAGTTGGCGAGAAACATGGCCGATCGTGCTCCGCTGCGCATACTGCAGGCCGCTGAGTAAAAATCCCGGCACCTGCCAGATAAGCGTCGGCGTTTCGCATCTTTCCCACTCACGCATCAATGATTCGAGCAACCCCGTGCGCCACGCGCCGTCGGGATACAGACCGAGCGATAACGTGCGCAGTTTGCAGTCAGCATGATGGCGGGCACGCATCGTCTGATGCTCGCTCAGGCGTGAGCTAAACGCCATCCCGGAACGCACCACATGCTCCTGCCCGTTGAGCGTCAGGATGACGCAGCCTTCCAGAACCACCAGCATATACAGAGGACTGCTGTGGCGGGAGGTGGTTTCGTAGGGTTGTAGCACCTGCACATCAGAGTGCGTGACACACATCCCGCAGGGGAGCGTCATCTCCTCAACCTCACCCTGCAGAACGGGGCTGCAAGACGACAAATCCGGCTTTTGCGCCAGCAGAGGAAAGCGGTAATCGATCCCGTAACGCTCACCAAAATCCATAAACTCGCTGACGGAGAAGGTGCGGGCTACGCGTCTGGACGTATTCAGGGCGGTGGTGTTGTTCATGCTGTCTTCTGCACAGGAAATGGGATTAACGGTTGATAACTGAAGCAACATTACCATTACCTGTACAACACAACAATAATAATGAGAATTATTATCAATATGACGTACGCGATTTCATATCGCGCTGGAGAACGTCATTCCCGATATTCTTCTCGCGCAGCTCATCAGGCAACATTGACACCTAATGAGCTGCGGTCTGTGAGCCATATGCAGCTCAACCTTTCTCACTGTCATAAACGGGCACGTCAAACGCACCACGATACCCGCCGAGTTTGTACTCTACTTATTATGCTGAATTTCAGGCTGGTTTTCTTCCACCTGGAACACCGCCACAGCCTGGGATAGCATTGCCGACTGCTCTTCCACACTGCCTGTCGTGGCGGCTATCTCCTCAACCAGCGAGGCGTTTTGCTGAGTCACTTGCTCCATTTGCGTTACCGCAACCCGGATCTGTTCGATGCCGCGACTCTGTTCCCCTGAGGCTCCAGAGATATCTTCCATTAAGACATTAATGTTGCGTATTGCCTTCGCAATATCCGCCATCATGGCGCCACTGTTTTCGGCTATCTCTACCCCTTCCTTAACGCTAATTGCCGCTTTGGCAACCAGTTCACTGATTTCTTTCGCCGAGGAGGCGCTGCGCTGGGCAAGCGTTCGGACTTCACTCGCCACAACGGCAAACCCACGCCCGGACTCACCAGCGCGTGCAGCTTCCACCGCCGCGTTTAATGCCAGGATATTGGTTTGAAAAGCAATACTATCAATAACATTGGATATTTCGTTCACGCCTTGCGCATTACGGCTGATCAGGTGAATTTTCTCAACCATATCACTCATTAAACGCTCGCCACGCAATGCCATTTCCGTGCTTTCGCTGGTCATGACGGATGCCTGATGTGACTTATCAGTATTATTTTTTGTTGTGACTGAAATCTGTTCCATACTGGCCGCCGTTTCAACGACTGCCGCAGCCTGCTGTTCCGTTCTGGTTGATAAATCGGAATTACCGGAAGCAATTTCCTGCATACCGATATTAATAGACTCAACGCCATCGCGAATAGTGCTGACAGTCTCCCGTAGGCCTTTTTGCATATTATGCAAATTTAAGCACAGTATGCCGATTTCATTGTTACCCGATACCTTAACAGGATGGCTGAGATCGCCTTTACCAATCCGTGCAAAATGTTCAGAAACGATTTTTAAAGGCTGAATGATGGTCCGGTTCAACCAGAAATTACAGATAAAGAAGATAAGTACCGTAATGACCAGGATCACGGATACTTTCAGGATCGAGGTATTAAACTGAACGTGTGTTTGTGCAACGATCTTCTCACCAATCAGCATTGTTGATTTGTAATAATTCGTCACTTCGTTATCGAAATTTTTGCGAGCCGCGAGCAGTTCCGCATTAGCATTTTCTTGTGCATTAATAATACTGTTGCTGGAAAGCATCTGATTTAATGTATCAATAGACTTTTGCTCAGCATTCATTTGTTGCTCAAAAGCCGTTCTGATGACTTTACCGATTTGCGGATCGTCAGCCGTCAATCCAGGAATACCCCAGAAAATATCGAACTGTTTTCTGGCATACGCCATCTGCTCTTGCATTTGATTCACTGTCTGTCGGGCATCGGTCGCATTATGTTGTTGAATATTATCACGAACGCTTCTGACTTTATAAACAGCCTCAACGACCTTATGCAGGGTATCCTGCTCCTTAATGATGTTATGTAGTAATAACGTATTTTTTTGATTTCCTTTGAGATCAACTAACTCAAATCCATTGGAAAAGAACTGCATGAAGGTAAATAACAACAGTAATAATAACAGGCTGGTTTTAATTCTCATATTCTTTAACATTTAAACATCTCCATAACAATAAAAATCCCCTACGACTTAATTGTTATCGACACATCACGCAATACCTTAACCTGTAAAATGGTTAATTATTAGAAAGTTTCCGTATTCATTCTTAGGTAGTAAATTAATTACTCAGGGGGACATACTGCGATAAACAGCAGCCCTCTAACATTGGCAAAAATAAGGCCAAAACTATTCAACATTAATATTATTTATGGATATAAACGGTAATGTCTTTCTGACTATCGACAGGCACCCGCACCCAGGACAACGAATCGACGGTGATCGGTGCCATTTCATTTTCTAAACGTAACAACGGCGTGCTGGCGTCTGGCACACCTGTACTTTCAGTTATCTCGAGAACGCCCCGAAAAGAAATGGACACACTGTCTGGAATATCAGACAACCTTATCCATTCGTTGGCAATCACTAACTTTCGAGTAAACATTCGCTGTCCTTGGCGCGTGGTTTCTATCCGATAAATTTACAAGTTGATCAATCTATTCTTTGCATTAACAGCACATTGTTCACATCGCCAGTTAAGCATTACTTACCAGAAGAAAATGGAAGTGATAAAACTCATTTGAAACGTGCTTTACAAATTCAGCCGGAAGGTTATGTTTAATGAACGTTAACTTTGCAAACTCAACATCGCCATATACCCGGATACAGAAGGGTTTGACAATCTCACCCTGCACGCCAAAACACGCCTGCAGCCGAGTGTCATCCATAAAAATAAAATTACCTTCTCTTACCTTAATCTTTTCATGCAGATCTCGCCATTTCTCTGGCGTAAGCAGAAAGCTTTCCCAGCCATTATTTCTCAACACCTCAATCGTATGAGTAAACTTAAAATAGTCGTTCTGCATCGATACATCGCCACTCGAAGTCGAGTATAGATATTCTATTTTAAATTTAAGTTGTGCATTGAGGCTTTTTTTCTTGCCTTCATCAATTAGCCATTGAAGTTCATTGATTACGTTCCTTGAGAAGAGCTTTCTTTTTTTAGCGATGGCCAGCCATTGCATAATAAAAAGATGCTCTGACATTTTAGAATGAATCTTACGGTCCCGTATTGCGATACCAATTGCTACCAATGCACTCCAGGTAAACGCTTCCAGGTCATCCTGATAATGGTGTCGTAACGTACTAACTTTTCCTGAATCCCTTACCACTTAAACCTGCCCAAATAAATCATTATCACATGTAAATCTTGCATTATTTCATTTTAAAAAATACTACAACTAAAAACATCAAAATATGATCCAGATTAATTTATCCCTATGTAATAAAATTGCAAACTTAACACATCACTCTTATTAATCATTGATGCCCGGATGGCTCAGCGATAAATAATAAGAATTATACGATAAAGATAAAAACTAATAATACTCACAGGTTATCAATTCCACCTACTGTTAAAAATATGATCATCATAAAACTTCAAAAATTGCTGATTAGAAGAAATATCCTGATAGTTTTGACCAGACACCCCAGACAAACACCCATTTCAACGCTAAACAGCCATTAAACATCCTAATGGAATCGCATTCTATCCTCCGCTGAGCGACAGACAGCCTCACAGCAGCAGGCCAGGCTTTTTATACAGGTATCAGTAATATTAACGCGTTTAAATTTCGCCTAATTCAAAAAGCCAACATCCGGATTCAATGAACCGGAAGTTGGCTTGTCGCTGGTACGGTTAATAGAAAATACCGATGATCAGGGTGTGAGTAACGAACCCCACAATCAGCGGTACGGCGGTACGCTTCACCACATCGAATGGGGTTATTTTCGCTCCGCTGGAAACGGCAATCACGACGCCGGATACCGGTGAAATGGCCCGTCCCATATGCGATGCCTGCTGCATCGGCAGGATCATGGCAACGGCGTTAGCGCCCATACTGGCGGCAATTTGCGGGATGAGCTCAACGAAGGCGAGGAATGGCGCATTCCCCGACCCCATAATGATAGCCGCGGCCAGCGTCACTAGCGCAAATACTACCGCCATGGCAAACGGCGGTAATCCCACGTGTTCGGCCATCAGAATGAGCTGATCGATCGCACCGATGACTTTAATTCCGTGAGCAAAAACCCCTGCCGCAACCAACAGTCCAACCACACCGGTAAACGCAGTGCCCATTCCTTTCAGGAAATGGCTGAAACCTTCGCAGACCGACTTTAAATCACGCACTCGCAGCCATTCAATCAGCATACAGATGGTCATTGAAATGAGGACAATGGTGATAATATTCAGGTTGATACCCCTGACGAACATTTCAGATGACCCTACTGCCATCAGTATCGGAAGCATGGGGAGCAGTGCGTAAAAAGCCGGGGATTTTCCTGAATCAGTCACTTCTGCGCTACCGATTTCCCGCGGTAACGTCCCTGCTTTACGGTCGCAATGCCGCTGCCAGAAAAAATGGCACACACCGACAACCAGAACCGTCGCCAGCGCGGCGGGTCCCTGGTGGTAAACAACATATTCTACTACATCCATATTCACTGCTTTAGAGCCCCTGATAGCATCGATTGCCGTCGGGGTGTAAGCCACGCCAAGCGAAGTAGCAATGACCCCGGCAGCCGAGGCCGCTGAGAGCCCTAACCCCAGCATAATGGGGAACATCGTCCCCATCAGCAACACGGCAAGCCCGGTTGCAGAAGGAATGGCCAACTGCAGGAGGCTGGCGAGCAGGTAGGAGAAAAAGAGGAGCACATAGGGTGAACGCAGCGCCCGTAAGGGTTTCGTTACTACCCGCACGACCGCCTCATTTGCGCCGATATGATCCATGTAATGCGCAAATCCCATTAACGCCATGATCATCAGGCCGAGATCGGCGGCGCGCGTGCTGAAGAGATCGCGCATTACCTCGAAAGGATCGAGAAAGGAAATTCCCGTACTGGCAACCCCCTTCGGTAATACGGAACCCCATCCGGTTAACGCGGTGCAAATCATCAAGACTAAGCCCGCAATGAAGAGCACCGGTTCAGCGCGATAACCTTTCAGAATCAGACGCGCGACCACCACGATAACCAGAAGTGCGATTAACACCTGAATCATGACTGAGCTCTCCGCTGCGCGAACTCAGTATAAGTTTCCTCAATCACCGCCACCACCACATCACTGGCAGCCCGCAGAGAACGCACCGGCAGATACTCATAAATTGAATGGAAGTTATGAGCACCGGTAAAAATATTCGGGCACGGCAATCCTTTCTGCGACAGTACCGCGCCATCATACCCGCCACGCATGGCGACAGGTGCGGGCGTTATGCCGCATTTCTGATACGCGCGGAATGCAATATCAATCGGGTAGTGAGCGTCCCCCTGCAAACTGTTCAACACATTCGCGTAGCGATCGGCTAAATGACAGACCACGCTGTTTTCCCCCCACAGGGCACAGGTGCTGACGGCAAGCTGGCGAATAAACGCCATACGCGCCTTATAACCTTCTTCACTGAAATCGCGGATATCCAGCTTAAGTACCGTGCGGGCACTGTTACCCTGTAGCTGTTTTACCCAGTAATACCCTTCGCGCCCTTCCGTATATTCAGGCGCTTCTCCCCCTGGGAGCATGGCAATAAACTTATGCGCCATCAGCAGCGAATTCTTTAACTTACCTTTGGCCGACATCGGGTGTGCGGACTGGCCGGTAAAGATGATTTCCGCATCGCCCGCATTCCAGTTCTCGTAAACAAACTCACCGATACCGCAGCAATCCAGGGTATAGCCAAAATCAGCACCAAACGCGGCAACATCAAAGGCTTTTGCGCCACGCAAGCCCTGTTCCTCATCCGGGACAAAACCCACTTTTACCGGCCCATGTTTTATTTCTGGGTGTGCGACCAGATACTCAAGAGCATTCATAATCGCGGCGATGGCTGCTTTATCATCAGCGCCCAACAGACTGGTCCCGTCGGTCACCAGCAGGTCATCACCGATATAATTTTTCAGTTCCGGAAATTCACTTTCGCGCAGGTAAATATTCAGCTCTTTGTTCAGGCATAAATCCCCACCGTGATAATGCAGGCGCTGTGCTTTGGTGTCTGCCGTCTGTTCCGCACTGGTATCCAGATGACCAAAAAAAGAGACCACCGGGATCGTGTCATCAGTATTTGCAGGTAAGGTTGCCGTCACTATAGCGGTATCCCTGACCTCAATGTTTTCCATTCCTAATGCTTCAAGTTCTGCTGCAAGCAGTTTTGCCAGTTCCATTTGACCAGGAGAAGAAGGCATTATCCCATTAGCGCCATTTTCCCTTGATGTCGTGGTATTGATTTTCGTGTAGTTAATAAAGCGTTCAACAATATCCATTCCAGGAGATCCTTTAATGTATCATTTATGAGGTACTGCGAGAGGTGTTCTGCATGCAGCGTGGAGTAAATAATCTGAGAACCAAATAAAATCAGCGCTCATCCCAGAACGCTGATTTTATGGGCATTACGACAACGATTTATATAAAGGAAGATAAAAAGGCCAGTGATTATACCTGCGATTAAAAAACTCCTTTCTGATTGATAAAATCATATTCCCTGTCTATTTTTACTGCTATTTCCCATGGTGTTAAGCTAACAGAAGTCATAAACGGCATCCCTATACCTATGAGATAATAGAAATCATTTAGATTCCTGTACTCTGTACTGGCATAAGACATACCATCGCGATATTTTTTTAATGAACGAATACTGTATCAGCAACATGCAACCGTTTGCACCTCTCTACAAATAGCCACTTCGCGCACTAAAATCCGTGAACAAAATCACAATTACCTCAAAAGCAAAAAACTTCTATCGCGCTGAAAAAAAGGCAGTTATAAGGAAAGCTATATAATACCCACATAAACATAGCCAGAATTATACTATTCACTATGAAATAGATTCAGGCTGATACTATTTCAATATTGCCGTAGAGGTCAGTAGAGCTAAATCGTCGTAACCAATAATGTTGAATATCAATAACGACAATATTAAAATTTCTATTTATGACGATAAGCCAAATAATATGCAGGCAAAAAAAACCTCTCCCCCGAGAAGAGATTCAGGGCAGAGGTAATACGGGTGTTAAGGACATACTTATAGTTTTAATGATAACAGAAGCGCTTCTTGCAGGACCGAGTATACACACTTAGCCACGTTAAGAAAATTCTTAAAAACATTAAATTGCAAATTTCATTTAAAACCACAATTATGATAAAGGATCATTTATCAAAGAACAAAATTAACCAGCAAAAAGAGTAAACCATACTAATCAATGAGGTGATAAAAAAGCAATGCTGTATGGCTACCGATAGCGTTTCTGGCGACGCTGAAACATTAAATTAATTTAATGAATAAATGCGATTTACATAACGAGAATTAAAAAGTCATTAAATAAAAGAAATACAATTTTTCGTTACAGATCACACTTCCACTATAAGGAGGTTCCCCTACTGTTTCTTGCAGGTGGTGATGCTGCCAACTTACTGATTTAGTGTATGATGGTGTTTTTGAGGTGCTCCAGTGGCTTCTGTTTCTATCAGCTGTCCCTCCTGTTCAGCTACTGACGGGGTGGTGCGTAACGGCAAAAGCACTGCCGGACATCAGCGCTATCTCTGCTCTCACTGCCGTAAAACATGGCAACTGCAGTTCACTTACACCGCTTCTCAACCCGGTACGCACCAGAAAATCATTGATATGGCCATGAATGGCGTTGGATGCCGGGCAACCGCCCGCATTATGGGCGTTGGCCTCAACACGATTTTCCGCCATTTAAAAAACTCAGGCCGCAGTCGGTAACCTCGCGCATACAGCCGGGCAGTGACGTCATCGTCTGCGCGGAAATGGACGAACAGTGGGGATACGTCGGGGCTAAATCGCGCCAGCGCTGGCTGTTTTACGCGTATGACAGGCTCCGGAAGACGGTTGTTGCGCACGTATTCGGTGAACGCACTATGGCGACGCTGGGGCGTCTTATGAGCCTGCTGTCACCCTTTGACGTGGTGATATGGATGACGGATGGCTGGCCGCTGTATGAATCCCGCCTGAAGGGAAAGCTGCACGTAATCAGCAAGCGATATACGCAGCGAATTGAGCGGCATAACCTGAATCTGAGGCAGCACCTGGCACGGCTGGGACGGAAGTCGCTGTCGTTCTCAAAATCGGTGGAGCTGCATGACAAAGTCATCGGGCATTATCTGAACATAAAACACTATCAATAAGTTGGAGTCATTACCAAACAGCTGATACCTTTACTACGCCCTATTTACGAATAACACCATAGATAGGGCGCAGATCAACACATGCTTGCCTCATCAGTGTGGGCTACCGGACGCCCTGACCACAGATAAAACCGTCATCGAGGCAAATGCTTTGATGGCAACAGCACTTGCATCTCAAATCAAACTGGTAGTGACCTAATTCAGTATGCCACTACAATCCGCCAATATCTGGAACCAGAGGGAACAACCTCAAGATACAAACCAGCACCATCTGCCAGCTTGTAGGCCTTCTCTCTGGGTTTAGCTGCATCTACCTGTCGCGCATTTAGCTTCATTGGGGGCATCTCCTTGGACCGAACACAGAGAGCCCCCACTTATGCCCCCAACTGTGACTTGATTTCGGTTGAGTCCAGTTGATAACAGGAGATAAGATACGGGCTGTAAACCGCAATATACGGGCTTTGAGTTGATTTCGGTAGACCTTGGAAGAATTTGAAATGGTGCGATAATAGGAACCGACAAATAGCATCAATACCATGATTTTATTGATAAAAATAAAATCGAAAAACATTTCTATACACACCGCTATACACATTGACGGGTGCGTTCATTTTTCATACGAACTAAAGAACAGAAAAAAAACTTTTTTTTAGAAAAACTGTTCACACTGTTCACTAAACGTTTTTATTCATAAAATTCATATCGTTATGTAGTGAACGGTTGGTGAACAGTGAACACTTTACTGTTCACTTTAGCCGTTTCGCAGGTAAAAAAAGACCGGCGATTGCCGGTCAGGGTAGGTTATTTCGCTATAGGGTCATCGCATTTCGGTAACCAGTCGGCGTTGCTTTCTTCTCTTAGCGCCAGATTGGTCTGTATGCCCTGATTTTTACGGCGCTTCTCATAACTTAGCCCGTACTCTTTCAGCATGGCTGGCAGCCCCTTACCGAACATGGTGAGGCTCAGGGTATTCTTGTAGCCGTGAGCTTCCATATACGCCAGATAGGCATGATACAGATACAGGCGCGGCTGACGCGGAATGATGTTGGCATTGCCAATATACATACCCTCAGGCTCCGGCAGTGCTTCCAGATAGCCGCAAAAATCAAATGTCGGGTCGGCATCACGCTTGATGCTTAGAGCCTCGTCAGAGTTCTGCTGTAACTGGAGCAGTACGCGCGCGGTCATCGGGTCGCTGAACTTCTGCATTAGCTGTCGAACAATCACGGCCAGCTCACGGGCGATTTTATTCTTAAGCTGCGGGTCGCGTTCCTCCGGGGCAATCTGCTCCGGGAAATGCAGGATCACCCGGCGACGCGAGACACCGCCGCTGCGGTCAGTAAAGCGCATCGGGTTATTGTTCACGGCCAGAATCACCGCCGGAATATGGGTAGAGTACGCATCCTTGTATTTCGGGTCGACCGATACCGCATCCCCACCAGTGATGGCCTTAAGTCCTGCCCCGTCACCGCTCCACTTTTCCTGGTCAGGCAGACGGATGAGCGAGAAGCCAATCAGTGCGGCACGTTCACGCGGTGATTCCAGCGTTTCGATGGTCGCCGACGTGGCGTTATCTTCCCCAGCGAGCATCGTTGCAATTTCGGCCAGAATGCTTTTCCCGCTGCCACCCGGCCCGGTCACTTCGAGAAAGAGCTGCCAGTCGTAGCGGTTCGCCAGCACCATAAACAGCGCAGCCAGAATCACATCGCGTTTTTCCGGTCTGCCACCGGCAGCGCGGTCAAGCCAGCGCCAGAAATCCGGGGCGTGGGTTTCCAGTGTTTCACCCTCGACCGGCGGGGTAAAATCGACATCACAGAGCGTGCGCAGCCAGTGTGATTTATGGTGCGGGTTGAATGTGCCGGTGGCGGTATCGAGTACGCCGTTGCGAAAGCCAATCAGACGACGCGCCGGGGAGTCCTGCTGCGGAATAATCAGTTTCAGGGTCTCCACCACCGAGGCAATTTTCCCCGAAGAAAACGGCGCACGCAGGCGCTGGAATAATCCGGCCACGTCACGGGCAAAATCCGACGGCGGAATGATTTTCCATATACCGGCCTCATAACGGGACAGGAGCTGGCCGTTCGCATCCACGGCCAGCGCTTCGCCGTAATGCTCATGCACCCGCATCGCCTTTTCACTGGTGCTCATGGCGGTAAATTCCGCCTCGCTCATGGTAGAGAAAGGACTGTCAGCCGGTGGCCGGATGGCGTCATAAATCGCTTTCCGCGTCGCCTCTTCACCTTTCTGCATAAACGCATCATTCCAGTCACCAAACACCGGCGGCAGGGCAACAACGCCTTCGCAGGCTTCTGCGGCCGCTGCGGCTTTGGTCTGGCCGTCACCGTTGAGGTCGCGGTCGGCGGCCAGCACAATCTGACACGCCGGGTGCTTTTGTCGGGCAAGGCTCGCCAGAGAAAGGAGGTTCACGGAGGACAGCGCCACCATGACGGTTTCGCCGGTCAGGTGATGCACGGTGAGTGCGGTCGCATAGCCATCCGCTATCCACAGGCGTTTTCCGGCCTGTTTCTGCCCCTCAATGATATGACATGCCCCTTTTACTGCGCCGCCTTTCAGGGTGCGTTTGACACCGTCAGAATTGATAAGCTGTAGGTTAACCAGTGCACCGGTGCCGTCATGCAGCGGCACCACCACATCACCGGCGCGGAACGTCACGCCGCCGGTTTTATGCAGGGCGGTGAGCGTCAGACATTCCAGAACAGGGAAGCCCTTGTGGGTCAGGTAAGCGTTGCCGGTGGCCGGTCGGGTTTTCTCCATCAGTTTCGCGGCCAGCGAGGTCGCCGCTTTACGGTCGGCATCGGTTTCAGTCTCTGCGGCCGCAATCACCTTCGGGGCAACCGGTGACAGATTACCGGTGACAGTATTCACCTTTTGGGCGGCCTCTGAGGCAGAAATGTCGAATACCTTCTCAACCAGTTTAAGCCCGTCACCCGCGCCACACTGGTTACAGAACCACGTGCCGCGCCCCTCTTTATCGTCAAAGCGAAAACGGTCAGAGCCGCCGCATACCGGGCAGGCCTGATGCCGGTTTTTAATGACCTTCACACCCAGCGCCGGGAGAATGTGCGGCCAGTGGCCGCAGGCCTGTTTAACGGTTTCCGTTACGTTCATTTTCATTGTTTTTTTCTCCCTCAGTGCAGTACAGGCGATGTGATGTGACGGGCGCAAAGTTCATCCATCACGGCGAGCCCGAGAAAGGACAGTGACGGCGCGGCTTTCAGTGGTCCGGCTTCCATTAAATCTTCCAGTAATGCACAGGCAATCTGACGGCCTTCCTCCTCGCCGTGCTGGCGCAGATAGAAGCCCTCCAGCTCGGCTGAAATGGCGTTCTCCAGTGCGTCGAGGGTGAGGTGCGGGTAGCGGCGCTGATGTTCACACAGGGTCAGCCACGCACAAGCCACGGCGCGGCGATACAGTGCGGCACGTAATACGGGCGGTAATGGCTGTTTCATACGTTGCCCTCCCCGGTCAGCCAGCGCTGATTGCAGCGCTCGACCACGCCGTCGAGCTGGGCGGTCATGAGATAAATCACGGAGGTGAGCTGTAACTGCTGCACCGGGTCACGACGAACGGTCGCGCAATCCTGTTCCTGCATCAGATCGCCGACGAGCTGGCCGACGTTGCGCATATGCTCAAGGCATTCGAGGTCACGGGCGGTAATAGTGGTATTTCTCATGCGTGCACCTCCGCAACCGGCAGACGGCCAGCGAACGAGAGGACGTAATCACGAACAAGGGAAAGGCGTGCGGCGTGTTCATCACCGGCAACGGTGCGGAGCATACAGATACGGGGCTTACGGTCTGCGCGACGGACGGCGGCAAACACAAAGACAAACTGCGGGTGAGACGGAGTGAGGGTCGTAGCCATAAGGCAACCTCCTTCGAGTAGCAAATTATTGCTATCGCCGGAGTTTCCACGCTCAGTGGCGATAGCCCAGACGGGGGTGGAAATACCGGCCTCGAAGAATACCGGCCAGCCCGAGGGCTGCCCCGCCTGAGCTACCATTGACATGACAGCATGATATGCGATTGCGGACAGGAGACACAAAGTGACGTCTGCACGACGATCCGCACACCACGCCATTATCTGGCGCTCTGTGGCGTTAGTTGCGACACAAAAAAAGACGCATGGCGCGTCTGGTGTCGCCTTCGAGTTGCTCGGGTTTCCACGCCCGGCTGTCGATTTTGCGACAGCGGGAAAACTATACCTGGAAACGGCGAAAAGAAGCAAGCCAGAAAAAGGGGCTGTTTGCTGAACGGTCATCATCATGCGTCTTAGCCCCGGTTGCGTTCTGCAATGCGATCCGCCATCCATGCGGTGATTTCAGACTTCGCCCACGCCACGTTTTTTCCTCCGAGGCTGATTTGTTTCGGGAATGCCTCCCGACTGATGAGGTCATACACAGTCGAACGAGACAGGCCGCATAAATGCATCACTTCGGGCAGACGAATAAAACGCTCATGAACGGCGTCAGAGACCGGCATCAGAGGCGCGGCAGGGGCAGAAGACGGGGAAGAAAAAGCAGTGTGCATCGGGCTACCTCACAAAGTCCATACAGTGCCGGTCGTGTCCGTCCGGCTTCGGGTAGCTCTCTATTTTGTGAATATTTTCCCTCAGGGCAACAAGTCATTTTGCACCGCAAACCACTGCAACAAACCGTTAACAAGTGAGTGGCAAACGTTGGCCCTTCTTTGGCAAATGTTGGCAAACTGGTGGCCCAATCCCAATTACCTTTAATTATAGATATTTTACTTTTAATCGCTAAAAAGTCTAAATGGGCAGAGCATCGTAAAAGCAGAAAGGTGAACAGTAGTGAACAGTCGGTGAATAGTTACCTCTCAACTGTTCACCTCTTAATTTACTGTATTACTTATCTTTTTCTTTGGAGTGAATAGTAGTGAATAGTTATTAGTAAAAAAACAAATGGTGAGTATAGTTTTCCAGAGACCTTTCTCTGGCCAGCCGGGTTTTAAGGTCTGTTTGTGCCATTTTTGCCACAACGGCAATGAATCGTCTTGTTGTGTCTGGCGCGGCAGAATCTCCTCAGATTGAAACGAATAGGAGACCCGACATGACTCAGACCGCTGTTATTCCCGACTACCTTAAACCCGCAATGGATCGTCTTGAGACGGCCAGAGAGGCGCATCTCACCAATGCCCGACGTATGGACGAAACCACGACGGCCATCAGCCAGGTGCAATCGCAAAAAAATGAACTGGAGCAGGAAAACGGCACTGATTCCGGCGCATGGCGTACCGCCTTTCGTGCCGGTGGTGCTGTCATTACCGATGAGCTGAGACAACGCCATATAGAGCGCGTGACACGGCGTGAACTGGCGCAGGAATGTGACAACATGGCTGAAGTGCTTTCTTTCGAGCTGGATAGCCTCCGGGGAGCCTGTGACCGCACGGCCAGAGCATACCGTCAGGCACATCACAGCGCCCTCAGTCAGTATGCAGAGCATGAACTTGATGCAGCCCTGCGTGAAAGCTGCGGTGCGCTCGTCAGGGCAATGAAACTCAGCATACTGGTTAAAGAAAATCCGCTTGCCAACACCATCGGGCATCAGGGCTATGTCGAGCCAGAGCATGCCGTTATGCAGCAGGTGAAAACGTGGCTTGAGCAGGCGGTGAAGGGCTGCAATATCCGTCTGACTGATGAACCCGTGCTGTTTAAAACGGGTCTGTCGGCCTCCACTCTGCCGCATATGGAGCATGACGTTGCGACCACACCCGGCCAGCGCAAGGTCTGGCAGGAAAAAATGCGGGAACGTGAGGCCGACCTGAAAGCACGGGGATTACTGTCATGATGCGCTGCCCTTTCTGCCGCACGGCGGCCCACGTTCGCACCAGCCGCTATATGTCTGACAGCGTCAAAGAAAGTTACCTGCAGTGCCAGAATGTGCACTGCTCGGCGACATTCAAAACGCATGAGTCCATCTTTGAGGTGATCCGTTCCCCGGTCGTCGATGAGAAACCCGCACCGGTGCCGACAGCACCCGCAGCTCCACGTCAGGTGAAAGGCTGTTACAGCTCACCGTTCCGCCATTAATCAGGAGAGACAACCCGTGACCACCCTGACCTTACAGCAAGCCTATGAAGCCTGTCAGACAAACAAAACCGCATGGCTGAACCGTAGAACCGAACTGGCCGCTGCCGAGGAGGAATATCAGGCATTATTGCTGGATGACAACGCATCAGGCTCCCGCAGATTACAGTCGCTGCGCGACCGCATTGACGTAAAAAAATGGGAGGTTAATCAGGCCGCCGGTCGCTACATTTTCTCGCATGAGGAAGTGCAGCGCATCAGTATCCATAACCGGCTGCACGATTTTATGCAGCAGAACGGCGCAGAGCTGGTCGCCACACTGGCACCCGAGCTGATGGGAATTAAGAACCAGCCCACAATGATAAAAAACCGTGCGCTTGACCGTTCAGTAGCATACCTGCGCGAAGCTCTTTCCGTCTGGCTGGCCGCAGGAAATGACATTAATTATTCTGCACAGGATAAAGACATTTTAACGGCCATCGGATACAGGCCTGACGCGCCTTCGCGGGATGATAATCGTGAAAAATTCACCCCTGCACAGAGCATGATTTACACCCGTCGACGCGCCGAACTGGCCGAGCAGTAACCTGTCAAACAATCCCCGTAATTCCCGCCATTTTTCCCGAATTAAGCCATGCATCCAAAGGGTGCATGGTTTTGCATGCGTTTTCCCGTTCATGTACTCCCGACCAGCGCCAGTCCCGGCGCGGCCTGAGGCCGCCTTTGCACCTGCATTAAAAGCGGCACCTTAAGCGGGCAGGCGGGGCGGGGAGAGCATTGCGCGCCAGTATAGTTGACCATTTAAATTTTTTGAGATAGAAAAGCTTATCCGAAGATGCAATTAACTTTAGTCTTATGAATCCAATTTTTTCGAGGGAGGATAATTGGTGCAGGATAACACTTCAATTTCTTTATACATTTCCATCGGTGGCTTTATCATATCTTGCCTAGGGTTTTTAAATACAGTTCGCCAGTCAAGATACAATAGAAAAATAGAACGATTAAGAATTTATGACAAAATTTATTTCGATGTTTGCGACTTACTAATATTCGACTATAAAATAAAGTCGCAGAAAACATACATATCAGAAGATAAAGATTTAGAACAAGCAGTCAATCAATTCAGTCAGTTGCACTGGATTGAGCAAATATATGGCCCGGATAGTTATGAACATATAGAATTCAAGAGTAATTCAGACCAAGCCAGCTTTAGCAAAAAAGTATCAGAGGAATATTACAAATTTCAAAGAGAAAAAAACTCAGCATTATTATGGAATCAATCACCAGTTATGCATACTGATAATGAAGAATTTAACAATCGATTTAAACGTGTTATGACGCATATTAAAGAGAATATATCTCTATTTAGCAAACCAATTAGATTGGAATGGGAAAAAACAAGTTTAAGGGAACCCGAAGAAATAAAGATGGAATATATCGCACTTGAGCGAGTCAACAAATACTCCTGTGAAGAACTGGAAGAAAAAATTGACGACCCCTACCTTAAAATATTCCTGCTGATAAGATATGAACACAGACTGCTAAATAAACAGAGCACAGAAAAGCTATTGGATACTTTGTTCAATTTAAAATGGCATCTTTCAAAGCCATTAAGAAAAATCAAGAGAAAAATATCTTGTAAATTTAAATCATACTCAGAAGATTGATCCAAAGGCCTTAAAAAAGCCCTTGGATTGATCATAATTCATTTCCTATTATTTCTACGTGACTTTTTTTGCGCCTTTTTAATTCGTTTTATTCTTGCTTTATTGTTTTTTCCATCTCTTGAATTTTCTTTTTCAGGGTAGTCTCCTGGAAGAATGGGGAATTGGTAATCATGACCATCAATTCTTTTAACATTATCAGGAACTAAAGCTTGAAATTCATCTCTATCTTTTCGAGCTCTTTCGTAGTCATCCTCTGTCCACTGAGTTGAATCAATAAACACCATGTCTTCCCCTCCATTTCCCCCCATAGGTTCTGTGGCAACTCCAACTATATATTTCATATCTTGGAAAATTAGCTTTGCTGAAGCACAGTATATAGAGAGGATTTCTTTACGATATTTTCTATAATCATCATATGATGTGCAAAGTTCTGGCACCGGAACTACTAGCCAAACATACCCATTATCACTGTTACTAGGTGAGTTCAAAACTCTAACACCTCTATGTCCATGAGGGATAGAAGTGACTTTTTCAATTATTGCACTTGATAGTATACGCCTTGAAAATCTACTTTCGGATGCCATAACTCTTAGACCACGAGTCATGTCATCAAAAGAAAAATCCCCTTCAGACAATATTGTTCCACCAAGCATATGTTTCGCGAAATTTTCTATACAGGCGTCCCAAAAATAAGATTTAGAATTAAGTTCTTTCCCTCGAATAAATTGAGGAAGACTTTTTAGCGATCCATAGGCCCCCTCAACAATCAAAGCTGAAACTCCTTGCTCTATATAAAACCCCGGTTCACGCCCATCTTTAGCATTTATATAGTACCATGCTAAAAGTTCTTCCTCCCCCGCTGCCGAGTTTAGTCCTCCTGAAGCTATGAATTTTTCCTTCTTACTAAGATAATCTATAAAGTCAGCAATGGTATCAAGTTCAGAAAGTATAATATCTAAAGCAACCTCATCAAAAACATGAACATAAGGTTTGTCAGCAATGGGCTGACCGATCATAAACGGAGTATCAAAATGTTGGTTTCCCACTATGCGCGGGCATATAATCAAACTACCAGAACCGCCAGAATGCTCTTGAAATTTTTTTGATGCATTCTTGGCGACAGCAATTCGATGAACGATAATTTCTTCACACTTTGGCACTTTAATTGGAAAAGGGACATTACACTTAGCATCAAGAAATAACCTACCGGGTCTTTCTTTTAATGATGACTCGGCACCATAAAGTTGAACAGCGGATTTAATAACGGCCCTTTTAACCCAACGCCCCCAATCAACTTTTAAATCCCCAGAGTCCTTAAATGAAATATCTTTATCGGAAAATATTATAACATGATTTTCAAATACAACTAGAAGATCACAAAGCTCCTTCCCATCTCCCGATGCTGTCTTTTTTCCTTCATCAGTATAAACATTTGGATAACTCCATAAACTTAGGAAGGTTTTTTCACATAGCTTGGAAAGATATTTTTCAGAGTCATTTCCCCCGATATTTTTACTAATAACTTTTGAAGTTTGCATTTATTTCCCCTGTACGTTATCAGCATACCACTGCATCATAACTCTACGTTTATCTAAATACTGGGCATGGTTATAAGTTCCTCGGATACTGTTTTTATCAACATGAGCTAGTTGCATTTCTATCCAAGTCGATTCAAAGCCATGCTCATGCAAAATAGTAGACATTGAATGTCTGAATCCGTGCCCAGTGGCCTTGCCACCATAGCCAATGCGTTTGATTACTTGATTTACACTTGCCTCACTCATTGGCTTATTCGGATCATTTCGTCCCGGAAAAACATAACGATAGTTCCCTGTCATTATCTTGAGTTCGTTAAGTAAATCTAACGCTTGAGTCGACAATGGCACAAGGTGCGCCCTACGCATTTTCATCCTTTCAGCAGGAATTTCCCAAAGAGCGTTATCTAGATCAAATTCCGACCACGATGCAGCACGTAATTCAATCGTTCTTACACCCGTAATCATCAGTAATTTCGTGGCAATCAGGACAAGCCGACTTCCGGTGTAACAATTCAAAGCACGCAGGAAATCTGGTATCTCATCAGCCTTTAGGAACGGGAAGTGATTTGATTGGTGTACATCGAGGGCGCTTGAAAGATCCGCTGCCGGGTTAAACTCTGCCCTTCCAGTAGCAATGGCATAACGGAAAACTTCTGAGCATCGCTGCCGAACTTTGCGCATTTTTTCTAATGCACCGCGCTTTTCGATTTTACGCAGCACATTTAGCAGTTCTAGCGGTTTAATTTCGCCTACTGGTCTCGTACCCACATAAGGAAAAATGTCGTTCTGAAACGCTTCCATGATGTCTGACGCATAACCTGCCGACCATTTGGCAGACTTCATTTGATGCCACTCTGTCGCTATCTTTTCGAACGCGCTTTCAGACTCGGTTTGCAAAGCAATCTTCTGCTCTTTTCGAACCTCACTCGGATTCTTTCCTTCGGCGACCAGTTTTCGGGCATCGTCACGACGGGAACGGGCATCTGCAAGTGTGATCGTCGGATACACACCCAGCGAGATCATCTTGGGTTTACCGGCAAAGCGATAGCGGAACCGCCAACTCTTGCTTCCATTGGGTTCTATAAGCAATGACAGCCCTTGCCCATCTCCAAGTGTATAGGCTTTAGCTTCAGGCTTAGCGCGGCGAATCTGCATATCGTTTAAAGGCATGTGTATAGGAATCCAAGACCGAACAGGAACATATACACAATCCTATACACATTCCGTATCGGATTCTACTGGATGGTTACGGACGATGAGGGACTAAAAAGCAGTAAAATCGTTCTAAATCAGGGTGTTTATGGATGAATACGGACGTATGGGGAAGTTGAGATGGTGCCGATAATAGGAGTCGAACCTACGACCTTCGCATTACGAATGCGAAGTTTTTATATTTTAACTGCTTGAACAACCATCAGAAATCACAAATTTATCATTTTAAATCATAATATTAAAACAAAAAACCTGTTGATGTAAATTGATGAGTGTTGATGTTTATCCTTTCAATTTACTTACACCAGCCGTTACATTACTGTAAACCGTAATCCCCAACAGGAACCCTAAAAATGGCGCTTTCAAGACAAAAACTAACCTTCGAACGAATTCGAAGATTTACTTTACCTGAAGGGAAAAACCAAGTTTTCCTTTGGGATACGGACGTAACAAGCTTGGCATGTCGAGCAACTCGTGGAGCAAAAGCCTTTGTATTCCAAAGCCTGTATGCGGGAAAAACCCTTCGCATGACCATTGGCAACATTAACGATTGGAGGATTGATGATGCGAGGGCCGAAGCCAGGCGACTGCAAACATTAATCGATACTGGGATAGATCCGCGTATAGCTAAGGCGGAAAAAATTGCTGAAGCGGAATCACAGCAGGCTGAATCTCGTAAAACGAAGGCAACCTTTTCAAGCGCTTGGGAAGATTATCTTGATGAATTGAGAACCGGAATCAGCGCAAAAACTAAACGCCCCTACTCTGCACGCTACATTGCCGATCACGTTAACTTGTCCAGTCGTGGAGGCGAAAGTAAAAAAAGAGGCCGGGGCCCAACCTCACCTGGGCCACTGGCTAGCCTGCTCGACCGACCATTATCAGAACTAACACCAGAGAACATTGCCGAATGGCTAAGTACAGAGAGACAAAATCGGCCTACCGTCACTGCTCATGCCTACCGTCTGTTGCGTGCATTCATCAAATGGGCTAATTACCAGAAAAAATATCAGGGAATAATCGATGGCGATCTTGCACAAGATCATAACGTGAGAAAAATGGTTCCAATATCAGCGAGCAAAGCGGGAGATTGCTTACAAAAAGAACAGCTCAAAAGCTGGTTCAGTGCCGTGCGTAGCCTCAATAATCCCATTGCATCAGCCTATCTCCAAGTGCTTTTGCTCACCGGTGCACGGCGTGAAGAAATTTCCTCACTTCGCTGGTCTGACATAGATTTCAAATGGTCAAGCATGAGAATTAAAGACAAGATCGAAGGCGAGCGAATTATCCCCCTCACTCCCTATGTTTCTGACTTGTTACGCTCACTGATGGAGATCCCCAATCGTGGTACAAACGAGGAGAATTGGGTTTTCAGAAGTAACAGCAAAAGTGGCAAAATTATTGAACCGCGTTCAGCACATAATAGAGCATTAACTCGCGCGGAGTTACCACATATCAGCTTGCACGGATTGCGCCGTAGTTTTGGGACCCTCGCTGAATGGGTCGAAGTACCAACAGGTATTGTTGCGCAGATTATGGGCCATAAGCCTAGCGCTCTTGCTGAAAAGCACTATCGCCGCCGTCCATTAGATTTGCTAAGAAAATGGCATGAAAAAGTTGAATTATGGATCTTAGAAGAAGCAAAAATAAAAAACAACGTTGATAAGCGTTGATTTTATCAAATATCAACAACTTACATAAAATCACATGTGTTGACAGAAATTTTTTTTCAGTTATCTTTTATTACTGCTAACTACATTCACTCACTAAGCAGGAGATTAACTACAGTGACTAACCCAATAACTGTATCAAGAGAAGACCGAAGTGCGGAAATCAGAGCGAGATGGGGTTTACATCCGACTAAAAACAAAAGTTCTAATTTTTGGGAAACAACAATTCAGCGTTTTAATAATAGTAGTACTGACCGAATACTACCTCTTTGGCACCGTGTTTCAAAACTTTTAGTTGCTATTAGGAATGTAGTCAATACTATAACATGCCTTTTTCCACCAAAGGGGAATACTTCCCGCTCACGCCGAAGTTCAACAACGTCATCAAAAAACTCATCATCATCTTCATCGGATGGTAGTAGTAGCGACCCCGATCCCGATAGAGACCCCATATTCACCCCTTTTCATTTCATTCTTTCATCTCTGTTAAAAACAATGATCGTCTTATTTGCCCACATATCAAATGTTGGGGTGATGAAATGAGCGATATCAAACATCAAAAACCCTCTCAGTCACAACTAATTTCTACCCGCGAGTTAGCTAATATTATTGGCTATGAAGTACAAACTATTCGAGCTTGGCTTTGCAAAGACAAACTGCCTAATGGTTTACCGCGACCGAAGAAAATTAAAAACCGACACTATTGGTCACGTAAAGACATTGATAGATACCTATTAACCTTCTCAGTATATAGTAACTAATAGAGGCCTCCCCCGGCTATTCTAAAGAATAGCCGGGTTAGTTAATACAAACCTTCCATTAACAATGGGGGGAGATTAATACTATTTATCACATCTCACATTAACAAAATTCAAGGTCACATATGAAAAAACGCATCACTTTCAGCGTAAACAATAGTTCTACTATTGATGCAATTGACGACTATAGCAATGCAAAAGGATACTCCAGGTCAGAGGTGATATCATTTTTATTAAACGCCACAGTCCCAGCATTGAATAAAATAACATCGCAATATCATATAGCTCAAACTTTGGAGTCAACATTAGGCTGTATTTTTGAAGAGAAGGTCCCGTCAATAGCACGGGGGGAGCCAAAATTAACTTACGAAGAGTTTTTTCATTCCGTCTGGAACACTCACATTCGACACCGGAACGAGGTTGTCGATCAAGATTTTTATGCGCACAAAATACCTCATGATAAGATGGGTAAGAGCGAAAAAAAATTAATTCATGAAAAGCTCTCATACATTATAAAAAGGGCACTGTTGCAAAGTTAGCGATGAGGCAGCCTTTTGTCTTATTCAAAGGCCTTACATTTCAAAAACTCTGCTTACCAGGCGCATTTCGCCCAGGGGATCACCATAATAAAATGCTGAGGCCTGGCCTTTGCGTAGTGCACGCATCACCTCAATACCTTTGATGGTGGCGTAAGCCGTCTTCATGGATTTAAATCCCAGCGTGGCGCCGATTATCCGTTTCAGTTTGCCATGATCGCATTCAATCACGTTGTTCCGGTACTTAATCTGTCGGTGTTCAACGTCAGACGGGCACCGGCCTTCGCGTTTGAGCAGAGCAAGCGCGCGACCATAGGCGGGCGCTTTATCCGTGTTGATGAATCGCGGGATCTGCCACTTCTTCACGTTGTTGAGGATTTTACCCAGAAACCGGTATGCAGCTTTGCTGTTACGACGGGAGGAGAGATAAAAATCGACAGTGCGGCCCCGGCTGTCGACGGCCCGGTACAGATACGCCCAGCGGCCATTGACCTTCACGTAGGTTTCATCCATGTGCCACGGGCAAAGATCGGAAGGGTTACGCCAGTACCAGCGCAGCCGTTTTTCCATTTCAGGCGCATAACGCTGAACCCAGCGGTAAATCGTGGAGTGATCGACATTCACTCCGCGTTCAGCCAGCATCTCCTGCAGCTCACGGTAACTGATGCCGTATTTGCAGTACCAGCGTACGGCCCACAGAATGATGTCACGCTGAAAATGCCGGCCTTTGAATGGGTTCATGTGCAGCTCCATCAGCAAAAGGGGATGATAAGTTTATCACCACCGACTATTTGCAACAGTGCCGTTAAAGTTTACCGGACTGTTGCCGATAATCTTATTAACGTTGTGACAGCCCTCTACGCAACGGTAGACCCCATAGACATTGTCAGATTTCAGACCAGCCCTCACCGTCTGGTCTTTTTTGGCAGGACGCTTCGGGGTATTAAGTGGTCGTGTCTGACATACTCCATTCAGGCACACTGATACCGATAACAGATCTCGTTAATCAAAATATGATTCCTCATAAATAAGTCTGGAGGCACCAGTTATTTGTCAGGGACACCGGGGTCCGAAATAACCAGCTTCATTCACGGGTAATAAAATGAAAATCAAAGACTTTAGTGTGGGTATCAGGCTGGCTGGCAGCTTCAGCCTAATTCTGGTTCTTATCATGATCATGACAGTGACCGGAGTGGGGTACCTGAACTCTATGCTCACTTCCACCGAACGCGTGATGAATAATTATCTTCTGCAGGAGCGTATGGCGAATGAATGGCAGACCGGTATTGAATCAAACGGTGCGCTTGGACTGGTTCTGCTGACGTCGGGGGACCCGGATATCAGGACATATGCACAGCAGCGGATAGAGAAAACCCGTGCTCGCGTGGATATACTGCAGGATAAATTTAACAGGGAGCTTACTTCAGAGCAGGGTATTAAGCTGCTGAAAACCATTGGTGAAAAGCGTCAGGTGTATGCAGATACCCTGGTAAAAGCTCTTCAGATCAGTGAGCAGGGGGACCGTGAAGCCCTGAACCGCTTCATTCGGTCACAGCAATTACCGATCATAAATGACTACATGGCCAGTCTGCAGGCACTGGTGGAATACGAAAAAACAAGCATAGATAAAGCGGGTGAAGTTATCGCTGATAATGGTACGGCAGCCATACTGACACTGATCATCACTGGGTGTATGGCGCTTCTTCTGGGAGGTGTGCTGGCATGGCTGATCACCAGAAGCATTACCAGTCCGTTGATTTCAGCCGTCCGGATTGCCCGGGAAGTGGCGGAAGGTAACCTGTGTGTGGAGATTAAAGTGGACTCACAGGACCAGCTGGGGCAACTGATGCAGGCACTGCGTGATATGTGCGGGAGTCTGAGTAACACCGTCCGGGAAGTACGTCAGGGAGCGGACAATATTGCGCTGACTGCAGCAGAAATCAGCAGTGGTAATACAGACCTGTCAGCCCGCACCGAAGAGCAGGCTGCCGGTGTGGAACAGACGGCGGCCACTCTGGAACAACTGACGGCCACCATAAACAATACTGCCGGCAATACAGCACAGGTTTACCAGTTTGTGACAGAAACAACGGCCATTGTGAAACAGAATGGAGTGGTCATGAGTGAGGTGTCTTCCCGGATGCAGGAGATTTACGACACCTCGTCTGAAATGACAGCCATCATCCAGGTCATCGACGGGATTGCCTTCCAGACCAACATTCTCGCGCTTAATGCTGCCGTGGAAGCCGCACGCGCCGGCGAGTCCGGCCGTGGATTTGCGGTTGTGGCCGGAGAGGTTCGTAATCTGGCTCAGCGCAGTGCTTCTGCCGCGCGGGAAATAAAAGAGCTCATTGATGACTCCGTTTCCCGCATTGCATCCGGCCGTACCCTGGTTGAAAAAGCAGACAGGGAAATGGAGGATATCATCAGTAACGTCCAGAGCATGGAAGGGCTGATTGAGGAAATAGCCAAGGCCAGTCGTGAGCAGGGAGATGGTATTGCCCAGATTAACAGCGCCATGGGCCAGATAGACAGCACCACCCAACAAAATGCAGCTCTGGTGGAACAGTCTGCAGCCACTGCCGCTTCGTTGCAGAATCAGTCACGGATTCTGCAGGAGAAGGTGAGCGTATTTCGTCTCCGTGATAATAAAAAACGCGATGCTGAACGAAAAAATACCATAGTACCGACAATCAGCAACACCAGCCCGCAGAGTAAGGTTAAAGCGGTAAAGTCCGTTCGTGAAACGGAACAACACGCCAGCGAGAACTGGGAAACCTTCTGACCCCCGACAACAGCGGGATCCTGTCGTTCCCGTTTTGTCAGCCATAATCTCCCGGCATGGTGTTCGCACTGTGCCGGTTATTTACAGGCGACAGTAATAATGAGTGAAATAAATCCCCGTCAGGCTAAATATGCAGACATACATGCGAAACTGACCGACCGGATGCAGTCTGTCAGGGTCATCCTTGAACAGATGGAAGGACACGAGTACGCCGCAATCAGCACCTACATGAATAACATGGAAGCGATTGCCTGCTTTTACGAGGAGGCAGGGGAAAGTCTCAGTGAGCCAGACTTCCTGAACTACCTGAAACAAAACGACCTTAACCTGTTTATTGAAATTCTCTCTGTGGGACGCGCCATTTCACTGATGAAAAACCTGCTGGTGAATATAAGGTGGCTTGTAGTGGCACAGTAAATTTGGCCACCTGATTAAAGGTGATATTCTCACCTCAACACAAAACAGGTGACTTAATGAACAAGAAAACCAAACGTAGTTTCACCCCTGAGTTCAGGCTGGAATGTGCACAGCTGATTGTTGATAAGGGCTACTCATATCGACAGGCCAGTGAAGCGATGAATGTGGGTTCTACTACGCTTGAGAGCTGGGTACGCCAGCTCAGGAGAGAGCGCCAGGGGATTACGCCCTCTGCCACACCCATTACTCCAGACCAGCAACGTATCCGCGAGCTGGAAAAGCAGGTTCGCCGTCTGGAGGAGCAAAATACGATATTAAAAAAGGCTACTGTAGATTCAATTGGTCAACGCTACAGTTATGTGAAAACATGGGGTTGCGGAGGTTTTTTGAATGAGACGAACATTTACAGCAGAGGAAAAAGCCTCTGTTTTTGAACTATGGAAGAACGGAACAGGCTTCAGTGAAATGTAAGCGTCGTCTGAGTACCGTCTGGTCCCGAATCCAGGATCCTGTAACTTAAGCACCCACTTATTTTGCAGGTGGACACCTCATGCGCGCTAAAGAAAGACTTCCCCGGAAACACTATTCCCCTGAATTCAAAATGGAACTGGTCAGGCTGGCTCTTGAAGAAGAAGGCAGTATTGCCGCACTGGCCCGGAAACATGACGTCAATGATAACCTGCTCTTTAAATGGATAAGGCTCTGGCAGCGTGAAGGGCGGGTCTGTCGGCCCCGAAAAAACTCATCGTCGCTTCCTGCCCTGATACCCGTGCAGCTTCAGGCGGGCTCTTCTCTCCCAACCTTCGAACTACCATCCTGCTCTCCTCCCGCTACCTGCCACATAAAATGTCGGGGAGGAGAAATAACACTGACTCATCCCTCTGCTGAACTCATGAGCACTGTCCTGCGCGAACTGATGCGGGGGCCGGTATGATAAATCTTCCCGCAGGCACAAAAATCTGGCTGGTTGCCGGTATCACCGATATGCGCAACGGCTTCAATGGCCTCGCCGCAAAGGTGCAGACCGCGCTGAAAGATGACCCGATGTCCGGCCACGTCTTCATCTTCCGGGGACGCAGCGGCAGTCAGGTAAAACTGCTCTGGTCCACCGGCGATGGTCTGTGCCTGCTGACAAAGCGACTGGAACGTGGTCGCTTCGCCTGGCCCTCAGCCCGCGATGGCAAAGTGTTCCTGACGCCGGCGCAACTGGCGATGCTGATGGAAGGTATCGACTGGCGACAGCCAAAGCGGTTACTGACATCCCTGACCATGTTGTAGCGCTCTTTATCCTGGTTGTCGCAGAATAAGCCTGGTAAAATACAGGCTTATGAACGATACCTCTTCTGACGACATCCTTCTGCTGAAACAGCGCCTGGCCGAACAGGAAGCGTTGATCCACGCCCTGCAGGAAAAGCTGAGCAACCGGGAACGCGAAATAGACCATCTGCAGGCGCAACTGGATAAGCTGCGCCGGATGAACTTCGGCAGTCGTTCCGAAAAGGTATCCCGCCGTATCGCGCAAATGGAAGCTGACCTGAACCTGCTGCAGCAGGAAAGCGATACGCTGACCGGCCGGGTGGATGACCCGGCAGTGCAGCGCCCGCTGCGTCAGACCCGCACCCGCAAACCGTTCCCTGAGTCACTCCCACGGGATGAGAAGCGGCTGCTGCCGACTGAGCCGTGTTGCCCGGAGTGCGGTGGTTCGCTGAGTTACCTGGGTGAGGATGCCGCCGAACAGCTGGAGCTGATGCGCAGCGCCTTCCGGGTTATCCGGACAGTCCGTGAAAAGCATGCCTGCCGTCGGTGCGATCGCATCGTTCAGGCCCCGGCTCCTTCGCGCCCCATCGAACGGGGGATCGCCGGACCGGGGCTGCTGGCCCGAGTGCTGACCTCAAAGTATGCAGAGCACACACCGCTGTATCGCCAGTCGGAGATCTATGCCCGCCAGGGTGTAGTGTTGAGTCGTTCTGTACTGTCGGGCTGGGTGGATGCGTGTTGTCGTCTGCTGGCACCGCTGGATGAAGCCCTTCAGCACTATGTCCTGACCGACGGCAAACTCCATGCTGACGATACGCCTGTCCCGGTGCTGTTGCCGGGCAATAAGAAGACGAAGACCGGGCGCTTATGGACGTACGTTCGAGACGACCGCAACGCCGGATCAGCGCTGGCCCCCGCAGTGTGGTTCGCTTACAGCCCGGACAGAAAAGGTATCCACCCTCAGACCCATCTTGCAGGCTTCAGTGGCGTACTGCAGGCTGATGCCTACGCCGGGTTCAACGAGCTCTACCGCGACGGCCATATAAAGGAAGCCGCGTGCTGGGCCCATGCCCGCCGAAAAATCCACGATGTTCACGTCCGTACCCCGTCAGTCCTGACGGAGGAGGCGCTGAAACGGATCGGCGAGCTGTATGCCATCGAGTCGGAGATCAGAGGTAAAAGAGCAGAGGAACGGCAGGCAGTCCGGCACCAAAAAGTGCTGCCGCTGCTGGCGTCACTGGAGGGGTGGCTGCGGGAGAAACAGAAAACCCTCTCAAGGCACTCAGAACTGGCGAAGGCGTTCGGGTATGCGCTGAACCAGTGGCCGGCGCTGATCCGCTATGCAGAAGATGGCTGGGTGGAGGTGGATAATAACATTGCCGAAAACGCCCTACGACGGGTCAGTCTGGGGAGAAAAAACTGGCTGTTCTTCGGCTCGGATCATGGTGGTGAGCGCGGTGCGTCACTGTACAGTCTTATCGGGACGTGCAAATTAAACGGCGTGGATCCGGAACGCTATCTGCATTATGTACTTGATGTCATCGCCGACTGGCCTGTGAACCGGGTGGGTGCTCTGCTCCCGTGGCGGGTTACTCTGCCTGCCTGACCAGCTTCACTTCGTCAATACGGTTCTCACTGCACGCTTACAGTGAAATAGCGAATATCCTGGGTTCAAAACCCGGAACGATCTTCACTATGTTAAGGGATACTGGCGGCATAAAACCCCATGAGCGTAAGCGGGCTGTAGCTCACCTGACACTGTCTGAGCGCGAGGAGATACGAGCTGGTTTGTCAGCCAAAATGAGCATTCGTGCGATAGCTACTGCGCTGAATCGCAGTCCTTCGACGATCTCACGTGAAGTTCAGCGTAATCGGGGCAGACGCTATTACAAAGCTGTTGATGCTAATAACCGAGCCAACAGAATGGCGAAAAGGCCAAAACCGTGCTTACTGGATCAAAATTTACCATTGCGAAAGCTTGTTCTGGAAAAGCTGGAGATGAAATGGTCTCCAGAGCAAATATCAGGATGGTTAAGGCGAACAAAACCACGTCAAAAAACGCTGCGAATATCACCTGAGACAATTTATAAAACGCTGTACTTTCGTAGCCGTGAAGCGCTACACCACCTGAATATACAGCATCTGCGACGGTCGCATAGCCTTCGCCATGGCAGGCGTCATACCCGCAAAGGCGAAAGAGGTACGATTAACATAGTGAACGGAACACCAATTCACGAACGTTCCCGAAATATCGATAACAGACGCTCTCTGGGGCATTGGGAGGGCGATTTAGTCTCAGGTACAAAAAACTCTCATATAGCCACACTTGTAGACCGAAAATCACGTTATACGATCATCCTTAGACTCAGGGGCAAAGATTCTGTCTCAGTAAATCAGGCTCTTACCGACAAATTCCTGAGTTTACCGTCAGAACTCAGAAAATCACTGACATGGGACAGAGGAATGGAACTGGCCAGACATCTAGAATTTACTGTCAGCACCGGCGTTAAAGTTTACTTCTGCGATCCTCAGAGTCCTTGGCAGCGGGGAACAAATGAGAACACAAATGGGCTAATTCGGCAGTACTTTCCTAAAAAGACATGTCTTGCCCAATATACTCAACATGAACTAGATCTGGTTGCTGCTCAGCTAAACAACAGACCGAGAAAGACACTGAAGTTCAAAACACCGAAAGAGATAATTGAAAGGGGTGTTGCATTGACAGATTGAATCTACAACCGCGCTCTTGATGTCAGACTCCCTGAACAGTTCTCGATAATCGGGAAACTCAGAGCGCATTATCCTGTGGCCACACTCTGCCATGTGTTCGGGGTTCATCGCAGCAGCTACAGATACTGGAAAAACCGTCCTGAAAAACCAGACGGCAGACGGGCTGTATTACGCAGTCAGGTACTTGAGCTACATGGCATCAGCCACGGTTCGGCCGGAGGAAGAAGCATTGCCACAATGGCAACCCGGAGAGGCTACCAGATGGGACGCTGGCTTGCTGGCAGGCTCATGAAAGAGCTGGGGCTGGTCAGCTGTCAGCAGCCGACTCACCGGTATAAACGTGGTGGTCATGAACATGTTGCTATCCCTAACTACCTTGAACGGCAGTTCGCCGTGACCGAGCCAAATCAGGTGTGGTGCGGTGATGTGACCTATAGTGTGCCCGGAGTTCAGGGCGGGCATGGATGCTTAAATGAACCGCGAGTCTGTCTGGAATATTGAACCGGTAACTCACGATGAGAAACCCAACAATCCCACCGGGTGTGACGGTGGAGAACCTGAGCGGCAGTGACCTGCGGCATGCCCGCAGGGTGATGTAACCCGCTGACAACGGGGATTGAGGCGAGATCACTAAGCCGAGATGATCCTCAAGGTTAAGTACTGAAAGGCTGAAGAACATGAACCCGTTAATCCGCCTCTGTGGGTTGAAAACGTCACCACGGCCTACGTGATCTGACAGGCCGTGCAGGAGGAACTGGCAGTGATACGTAAGCACTGCCGGTCGAAGGTGTTTTGACATGTATGCGAAACACCGGGGCAGCAGCGTCTATCACGCTTGCGTTGCTGACCTCTGCCAACTTGCGGCAAGCAAGGATAAAGAGTGCGACGGGCAGCCTCCTCAGTATGCCTGAGTCCAGGCAGGTAAACCGGGGAAGGTCAGCGACGGATGTTAAGGGGGCATGGCTCCGATGACGCGCTGGCTGGCGGAGCTTCCGTAGTAGTCCGCGATGGGGAAAGCCCATTACATGGCGAAGGGAAGCAGTTTGAATGTGTTTGCGACGTGAATTAACTGACCTAACGAGGTGAAGACCTTTGATAATCAGCGAAATGCAACGCAAGCTTGCCACATGGGCAGTCACCGATCCGTCCCTACGGATTCAACGGCTGCTGCGTCTGATAACACAACCAGAATGGCTGGCTGAAGCGGCGCGGATCACGCTTTCATCAAAGGGGGCCCATACCCCCGGCGTTGATGGCGTGAACAAAACAATGCTACAGGCCAGACTGGCTGTTGAGCTGCAAATCCTCAGGGATGAATTACTCTCAGGCCACTACCAGCCCTTGCCCGCCAGACGGGTTTACATCCCTAAAAGCAACGGCAAACTGCGACCACTGGGTATCCCCGCGTTGCGGGATCGTATTGTTCAGCGGGCCATGCTGATGGCGATGGAGCCGATATGGGAGAGTGATTTTCATACGCTCTCATATGGCTTCCGGCCTGAGCGCAGTGTCCACCACGCGATCCGCACGGTGAAATTACAGCTCACAGACTGTGGTGAAACCCGGGGACGCTGGGTGATTGAAGGCGACCTGTCCAGTTACTTCGACACCGTACATCATCGACTGCTGATGAAGGCTGTACGCCGCAGGATCAGTGACGCACGTTTCATGACTCTGCTGTGGAAAACCATCAAGGCGGGACATATCGATGTCGGTCTCTTTCGGGCGGCCAGTGAAGGTGTGCCACAGGGCGGTGTTATATCGCCGCTATTATCGAACATCATGCTGAATGAGTTCGATCAATACCTGCATGAGCGCTACCTGAGCGGGAAAGCCAGAAAAGATCGGTGGTACTGGAATAACAGTATCCAACGGGGCCGAAGTACGGCGGTCAGAGAAAACTGGCAGTGGAAACCCGCGGTGGCGTACTGCCGCTATGCCGATGATTTTGTCCTCATCGTCAAAGGCACCAAAGCACAGGCGGAAGCCATCAGGGAGGAGTGTCGGGGTGTGCTCGAAGGCAGTCTGAAACTCAGGCTGAACATGGATAAGACTAAAATCACCCATGTTAATGACGGCTTTATCTTTCTGGGGCACAGGATCATTCGCAAACGCAGTCGTTATGGCGAGATGCGAGTGGTCTCAACGATCCCGCAGGAGAAAGCCAGAAACTTCGCCGCATCGCTGACAGCACTGTTATCAGGCAACTACAGTGAAAGCAAAGTCGATATGGCTGAACAACTCAACCGAAAACTGAAAGGCTGGGCCATGTTCTATCAGTTCGTTGATTTTAAGGCCAAAGTCTTCAGTTATATCGACCGTGTCGTGTTCTGGAAGCTGGCTCACTGGCTGGCCCGCAAATACCGTACAGGTATCGCTTCCCTGATGAGGTGGTGGTGTAAATCACCGAAACCGGGTCAGAGCAAAACGTGGGTTTTATTTGGTAAAACCAATCACGGCAAGCTCAGCGGCGAAATACTGTACCGGTTGGTGGGGCAAGGCAAGAAGCTGTTCCGCTGGCGGCTACCCGAAGGTAATCCCTATCTGAGGACGGAGACCAGAAACACGTATACATCGCGCTTTACAGAAGTGGCAATGGCGTTCGCCAGCATTTAAATGGAGAGCCGGATGCGCTGAAAGGTGCACGTCCGGTTCGGGGAGGAGAGGCAGGGAAATAGTCCGACTACGCCCTGCCTCTTACTCTACTCTGGACAGGCAAGCGTTGGGCTTACCTTGCTGTTGTTCTCGATCTGTTCGCAAGGAAACCTGAGGGTTGGGCAATGTCATTCTCACCGGACAGCAAGCTGACATCAAAGCGCTGGAAATTGCGTGGGAAGCTTGCGGTAAACCCGCCGGAGTGATGTTCCACAGTGACAGTAATAATGCCGGTGTCAGTCTTTACCACCACTCAGTTTGCCGTTTAACCCGATTGGTGTGATTACTGATGCAGTGAAGACCTTTCCGCATCACATCACTACAAATATTGATTTTTGATTGTTGGATTCGCACCAGATTTCACCTCTGTAGGGTATTCAAAAATGCTCAGTTATTACTGATGCCTAAACTGCAGCGTTGCGGGCAGGTAGCGTTGTAGCGTTTCGGGCGTATCGCCCTCGATCAATTGGCTTATCAGATCATAGCAGTGCCAGGCCAACTGGCGGTTATCCTGCTGTACGGTATCGATACGCAGCGACAGCGAATCATAAAGATAGTGATCGTCAAAGCTCGTCAGATGGATATCTGAGTCGAGTAAATGGTGCTGGCTCATATAGCGCAGTACCCCTTCGAGCAGTCCACAGGCGGCAGTGAACAGCGCCTTAGGCGGCCGCCCAAGTCGCGCGCAGAGTGCGGCGAACATCTCATAGCCTGAGCTCGGGTGGTAGTTACCGTTAATCACCCATTCCGGGCGCAGTGCAATACCCGCCTGAGCCAAACCCTGCGTGAAGCCGGTCAGACGATCGCGTGAAGGCGACAGACGCGACTGACCGCCTAAAAACCAGAACTCATCGCTATGCTTAGGTGCAATGCGGGAAATCAGTTCCGCCGTTGGGGTAATCGAATCAGTCATCACCAGCGGCAGCAGGCTTTCATTAGGACAACGGTCAAACAGCACTACTGGCAGTTGTTGGCTGAGCTTAAGATAGTCGGCATCGTTGTGCATACATGAAGCGACGATCAGACCGTCAACCTGGCGGGAAATCATGTTATTGACCACCACGCTCTCCTGACCGGGGTTTTCATCAGTACAAGAGATCAATAGCTGGACGCCTGCTTCGCGGCACAGCATTTCCAGCTCATGTGAAAAGACCGCAAAGCCGTGGTTGGTGATCTCCGGCACCACCAGTCCGATGGTGTGGCTGCGGTTGTCGCGCAGCGAGCGGGCGTGAATGCTTGGCTGATAGTGCTGCTCACGGGCAATCGCCAGTACTCGCTCACGCGTTTCCTGCGCCACACGCAGCTCCTTACCACGACCGTTCAGTACTAGGCTGGCGGTCGCTTTTGAGACGCCAGCCTGTTCGGCGATATCTTTAATGGTTACGCGTTTAGTTTTCATTACGACGCCATGAGCTTGAGGCAAAACGCTTATTCTACCATGCAAGTTCGCAGCGGCCAGTAGCAGAATGCGTCCGGTGTGATGCCAGAGAACATTAGCTGCCCTGAACAGGCCGGGAAGTAGCGGCAGCTCATCACTCCTTCGCCGCCGTTGATGAAAATCTCCACGCTAGACTGGTCGATGAAAATATGCAGCGAGCGGACGTCTCCGCGCCAGTAACGATAATGCTTCTCGTCGCTGGCCAGACTGGGTCGGGCCAGGCGGATCCCGCTGGCATCGCGTTCAAGGATTAATGCGCCGTCAAAATCGAGGCTCAAAATATCGTCCCCAGTGGTTTGTAGAACGATTTCCATCGGTGCCAGCGGCAGGGAGTTCCCTGCCCAGCCGTGCGCTTCGCCGCGCAGGGCGCTCAGCTCTCGTAGAGGACGTTGGTATAGCTGACCATCGATAAACTCCAGCTCACGCAGGCAGGTCATCTGATGGATCCAGCCGTTGGTGAGGGTCGGTTGAAGCATCTCTTCGCCCTCCGGCACGCCCATCCAGCCGACCAGCAGACGGCGGCCATCACTGGTAAGCATGGTTTGCGGGGCGTAAAACTCAAACCCTGCGTCCAATTCGTGCAGTTCGCCATGCTCGAAGGCCGCGCGGTGGTAGTCGAAATCGCCGCTCATCCACACTGCCGGGTAGGTGTTGAGATAGCGCTCTTTCTCACGAGGCACGCCCTGCGGGCAGCAAATCAGGACATGCTGGTCGCCGAGGGCAAACAGGTCCGGGCATTCCCACATATAGCCCGCGTCGTCCAGGCCATTGATGCCATAACCGGCGATTTCGCCCTGACTCGTCCACTCATGAAGGTCCGCTGAGCTGAATAACAACACCTTGCCACGCTTTTGCAAATCCTGTGCGCCCAGCACCATGTACCAGCGACCTTCGTGCTGCCAGACTTTCGGGTCACGCACGTGGCCGGTATAGCCCTCCGGCAGCGGTAATACCGGGCCGAGTTTGGTAAACGTGCCGTCGGCATTTTCCGTCGCCAGGCACTGCCACGCGGTTCGGCTGCCGTCGTCAAATTTTACGTTGCCGGTATAGCACAGGGTGAGCGTGCCCTGACTATCCACGGCGCTTCCGGAGTAGCAGCCGTTGCGGTCATACTCTTCATCCGGCATGAGCGCGATCGGCTCATGTTGCCAGTGCAGCAGGTCGGCAGAGCTCCAGTGCCCCCAGCACTTGAACTTATGATCGCAGGCGAGCGGGTTCCACTGATAAAACAGGTGATAACGTCCGGCAAATTCAATAAAGCCGTTGGGATCGTTCATCAGCCCGGTCACCGGCGCATGGTGCCAGCGGGGATAGTGGCTGTCGGCCAGCGCGCGCGGCTGGCCCTGCATAACAGCCTGCAAAATCGCAGGCAGGCGTGATGGATGTGACATTATTCAGCGTCCGTTTTGTATTTCAGTACCAGGGAGACGACAAAGGCGACGCCAAAGGCGATAACCATCCCGATAATGTAGTTCAGCAGCGAGCTGGCCTGCACGATAGCCATGCCAGGGATAGCCGTCAGGCCCACCGCGGTCATGTAAACATGCATGGATACCACCCACGCGCCGCCCACCGCGCCGCCAATCAGGGCTGCGATAAACGGTTTTACAAAGCGTAAGTTAATACCAAAAATCGCCGCTTCGGTGATGCCGAGCATGGCAGAAAACGCCGAGGGCAGGGTAATGGCTTTGATTTTGGCATCTTTCGTTTTGAACCACACCGCCAGACAAGCACCGCCCTGAGCGACGTTGGCCATCGCCCAAATCGGCAGCAGGAAGTTGACGCCGATGGATGGGTTGCCCAGCAGTCCCGCTTCGATGGCGTGGAAGCTGTGGTGAATACCGGTAATGACGATAACCGAATAGAGACCGCCAAACAGCAGTCCGGCCAGCCAACCGGCGTGGGTAATCAGGGTGCTAAGGACAAACGAAATACCGTCGCCAAGCGCGCGACCAGCCGGGCCGATAATCAGCAGGGCGATAAAACCGGAAATGATCACCGTCAGGAACGGCGTCAGGATCAGATCCAGTGCATCGGGGATCACGCGACGCAGCTGTTTCTCAACGATGCTCATAAACCACACCGCCAGCAGCACCGGGAACACCGTGCCCTGATAGCCGATCATGGCAATCTCAAGGCCGAAGAAGTTCATGGTGTGGAAACCGGCGGCCACACCCCAGGCGTTGGTGAGCGCCGGGTGAGTCAGGATGCCGCCAAGCGTCGCGCCAAGATAAGGATTACCACCGAACTCGCGGGCGGCGGTGAAGCCAATCAGGATCGGCAGAATAATAAACGCCGCTGAGCTGCACATATCCAGCATGATGTAGATGGCGTTACCCGGGTCGACCCAGCCGTACGTTTTAACCATCCCCAGAAGGCCCATCAACAGGCCGGAGGCGACGATAGCCGGGATGATCGGCACAAAGATGTTCGACAACAGGCGGGCAATGCGCTGGAAAGGATTCAGTTTTTTCGCCGCAATGTCGGCAGCTTCCGATTTGCTGGATTCGCCAATCCCTGCCGCCTGGATAAAGGCGGCGTAGACTTTGTTCACCACCCCGGTGCCGAAGATAATCTGCATCTGTCCGGCGTTACGGAAACAGCCCTTCACCCCATCAATTTTGCCGATGGCCTGCTGATCGGCCAGTGAGTCATCGACCAGCACCAGGCGCAGGCGTGTGGCACAGTGCGCGGCGCTGGCGATATTTTCCTTGCCTCCCAGAAGCGGAAGTAGCGAGCGGGAAATCTGTTCAAAATCCATAGTACCCTCTGAATGCGTATTGATTTTCGAGTTGTCGTCCCGTGGTAGCCGGAGCGCATTCTCTTCGTTGTTATTGTGTCCGGGGCGACGAAACGTATTTTGTCGCCCCGGCGGTTACTGTCGCCAGGTGTTAACCATCAAAACCAGGTTTCCATCTGCATCCCGAACGACCATTCGCCGCCCGATTTAAAACCACTGCTGCCCAGCGCGTCATCGCTGGCGTAATTATTGAGTTTTTTGCTCCAGTCCATCCACGAGGTGTAAAGACGGATTTCAGGACGGCTGAAGAAATCGCCGATGTCGCCAACCTTAAAGGTCGGGGCGAAGGTGAGCTTGTAGAAGCTGCCGTTTACCGCATGGCGATCGTTATAACCTTCAGGTTTGAGATCCATATACTGGTAACTGCCTTCATAAGCGAGGGCGAAGTTTTGATTGATCTCCTGGATCAGACGCATGTTGAGGGTTGCCCACTGGTAGCTGTCGCCATCGACATAACGGTCTTTACTGGTTTGTGCCAGTATCGCCGGGGCGATAAACCAGTTCTTGCTCAGTGGCGTGGTGCCGTAGCTGGCGAAGCGCCAGGTGTTAGCCCCCGAGCGTAACGCGCCGTCAGAGCCGACACCTTTAACTTCGGCACCCAGTCCGTGACCGTAGAGCAGGGCGGTTTTGCTGGCACCTTCACGCAGGCCGTAAAAACTGTCGTTGTGCAACCCGAGCAGCGCATGTACACCGGTATTTGCCGCATCGCCTTTGACCGGATTACCGTTGGTATCCTGGCGTTCGTCGTTGTCTTTTGCCCGCATCCCGCTGACCATCATCTGCACCGGCCCGATGAAATTGTTCATGCTGACGATGTAGTTCTGCACACTGTTGCTGGTATCAGCAATATCGCCGAAGTTACGCCCGTAAAGAGAGAAGTTGCTGCGAACGCTGTCGTTCCACCTGACATCGTAAATACCGCCGCCGGTACCGGCGAGGAACACGACATCCGAGTCGATCCAGTGAATGTCAAAGTTATCCCGGTCAAAGCGTTTCCCGGCCCACAGGGTGGAGCCTTTAAACGGCCCGTCGAAGGTGGGCAAGTTGCCCAGTTCAACAAAGGCCTGACGCACGTTCAAATCACTGGTGCTCGCCGTCCAGTCGTTATAAGTGGTTTGACCGTCGGCGACCATGACTTTGAAGCGGGTCGTTGCCCCGTTATCCAGGGTCTGCTTATGTTCAAGATTCATTTCAACATAGGTATCGGCCTGGTTTCCCAGGCGGCCAATAGCCCCACCGGTTTCCCCTGCTGGCGTCATGTAGGCTCCGGATTTGGTGCTGGCGCCGGAGTCATTCATTATCACGCCGGAGCGGGCGTAGCCGTGGAACTCAAACCCGCTTTTCTCATCGGCTTTTTTCTCCAGTTTGGCGGTACGCTGAGCCACTTCCTGAGTGCTGTCCTGGGTTTTTTGTTGCTGTGTCGTGAGCTGCTGTACTTTCTTCTCTGCCGACTCTGCGCGGGTTTCTGCCGTTTGCGCTCTGTTTTCGGCATCCTGTAAGCGTTTTTCCAGCGCAATTAAACGGGCTTCGATACTGCTGAGATCCGTTTGTGCATGGGCTGAGGCGGCGCCGGTTAGCAAAGCGATAAGAACCGCGAGTGTGCTTTTTCTGAACATATTGATTGCATCCCAAAAGGAAAATAAAAAATTGTGTGTTTTTACTAAACCGGTTTAGTTGCAATGTTAAGCACGACATTTAACATTTTGAAATTGATTTTGCTAAACCGGTTTAATAAGTGTGATGGATGCAACAAAGTGGACCGCGTACGACGGTATTTAGGATCAAATCTGGCGGTGTAGATCGCGCTGGTATGGCAGGGCAGTCATCGCGCCTTTCGCCAGGGTTGCCAGGGCACCGCAGGTTTGCGCCAGAGCGAGCGTTGGCTCCAGGGCATTGATATCCGCCGGCATCCCGTTGGCAGCAAGGCTGGCAAGCAGTCCGGCGACAAACGCATCGCCCGCACCGGTGGTATCCACGCTGACAACCGGTTTAGCGCTGAAATGGATAAACTGCTGCTGGAATGCGGCGATGACGCCCGCTTTACCCTGAGTCACCAGCAGTAATTCAGGCTGATAACGCTCAGTGATGCTGGCGATCCCCTGCGCGATATCATTACTCCCGCTGATGAGTATCAGCTCTTCTTCGGACAGTTTCACCACGTTCGCCAGACGCAGGGCGCGGTCGAGACAGGCGTGCAACAGGTTCTGATCTTGCCAGAGATCCAGGCGGATATTAGGGTCAAAGCTCACCCGGCCACCGGCACGTTTGATGTTCTCCATAGCCGCGAAGGTAGCACTGCGGCTGGGCTCGGCGCTGAGCGCGATGGAGCAGATGTGCAACCACTGTCCGGCGGCAAACTGTGGCAGGTCTTCTTCAGCCAGGAACAGGTCAGCGCTGGGGCGTACCATAAAGGTAAAGGTGCGTTCACCTTGGTCATCAAGGTCGACCACCACAGTGGACGTGCGGTGATGATCGTCAAGATACATATGGCTGACGTCGACCTGCTCCTGTTGCAGGGTATGACGCATGTAGCGGCCAAACGGGTCACCGCCGACGCGGCCGATAAATCCGCTGTTGCCGCCAAGGCGGGCAACCCCTACCGCCACGTTAGCCGGCGCGCCTCCAGGGCACTGTAGCAAGCGCCCTTCACTCTCCGGTAGCAGGTCCACCACTGCGTCGCCCAGAACCCAAACTTTTGCTTTCATGCTAAAACCCTCCAAGGCTAAACTTAATTAAACCGGTTTAGCATATTAAATCACAGTGAATGAGTGGGGGAAAGTTCCAGCCGGAAAAGCACTGCTCAGGGCATAAAAACGTGAGCCGCCTTACGAAATAGAATTGATTCGACAGCTGTGAAGACTTACGTCCTGGACACAAATGGATCCTGGATAAATTACCATGCAACTTGATGAAATTATCATGTTTTATCTTATTTACAGATAAATCAAAGGGCTTTTAACACCACACTTCTTGGCATAATGGTTAAGTGTAGTAATGCTCGCTCTGGATGGGTTTGCTTCTATGCTGCGCAGGTATTTGTAAGAAATACCCATTCTACTGGCGAGTTGTTGTCGCATCAGGCCAGCGAAACTGCGCAATTTCATCAGCGTTTCTGGAGGGTTTCCTTTAAAACTTCATCGACAAAACCGCTTTTTACCGTAGATACAGTAAGTGCCTCTTCTCTGCCATTATCCCAGCATCCAAGGTTACCGGGTTCTGATGTAGTCTGCCGATATGCAAGAAATGCAACGGCATCATGCTGGTTATGATGCTGTTTAATCTTCATTGTCACATGGACTATTCAGGGAGCGACAAGCGCTCCCACATGAAAACAGAACCACTCGTTTCATTTACGTGCTTCCTCAAAAGTAATCTCATACCCAATACTTCTGATTTAGTAGGGTTCTGATCATATCATGCAGCTCGATTGCGCTCAATTTGACGGTTTTCATCTTTACACAATGCTCGGTTATGATACTTTGTGATAGGCATGACAAGATCTGGCCGTAATTTTTTAGAAGTGAGTTTGCCCGCCACTTCACGGGACAGCATACATCCGGATAAAACCGGTAACAGGAAAGGCTCCACGCTGCATACGGAGGAAACAGAATTAATGAATGATAAATTGCCGCCCTGCGCTGATACCAGGGTGGAACGTGTCCGTCTTAAAGATGGGGATTACTTTTTCCCTGCTGAACCCGCCATAAAAGCGGATTCTTTGCGGACAAAATCGCTCCTTCATCGTTTTAACCACACCGATCCTGCTCATATTGATTCCCGCCTGCTACTGATGAAAGAGTTGCTGCCTGAATGTGGGGAAGGGGTATCTGTCACCACGTCTTTCCACTGCAGCAGGGGGTATAACATTCGTAAGCGTCGTCTCAGCACCGTCTGGCAGATCCTGAAATTCCTGAGAGGATAGTGGACACCAAATATGGTGGACACTATCCATGAAATCATTAACCACAGTGCGTAAAAAAAGCCCTAATTATCCCGTTGAGTTCAAAATCAAAATGGTTGAACTCTCGCATCGACCAGATATCCGAGTCTTTGCGTTTGCCAGCGAGGATAAGGAGTACCAACCGTTACTCGATGATATTCTGGATGGTCCAATGGTTGGGCGTTTTGATACTGAGGAAGCCGGAAAGGCTTTGATCGATGGTGGATTGATTGAGCGTTTGATGTCAACTATCATGCCCTTTATCACTTCAGAGGCCCCTCTACCCGATACGCATCTACGTCGGGAAACAACCTGGTATTATCCACTGGAAGCTATTCGCGAAACTGTTGTAAATGCACTGGCTCATCGTGACTGGACACGCTTTGTTGAGATAGAGATTGGCTTGTATAGCAATCGATTTGAAGTTATTAGCCCAGGGGCGCTGAATAATTCGATGTCGATTGAAAAGATGGTTACAGGTCAGCGATCACCACGCAATACGATTATTATGGAAGTCTTACGTGATTATGGTTACGTTGATTTCAGGGGGATGGGAGTCAGGACAAAGATTATTCCACTAACACAGGCCATGAGTGGCCAACTCCCTGAGTTTACTGCAACAGATGATTACTTGAAAACAATACTTTATCGCTCACCATCTTCTTGATATATAAGGTCTGGCCTTTCCATCCATAAGAAAGGCCATTGCTGTAAAAAATAAATTACCCGCGACTGCAGCCGAAGCTACGGTCGCCATCTCCATATGCTTTTGTATCGAGTTTAGCTAGGTAGTCGAGACGATTCAGTAATTTATTGTATTCTCCTTCAAAGTTAAAATCATTGACGTCTAAAATATAACGACAATTTTCAGGGTAGTGAACCAATCCCGGATAATCATCCAGTTCCAATCCCAGTGCGCTATACCATGCTCTTACAATCATCATCCTTAAATTTCTTTCAGCCTCATAATCACCTAAATGGTAATAAGCATCTTTATTAAAAAAAAGACCAAGGTGAAAGTGACATTTTCCTTCTTCGGAAAACTCCCGTGCCCAAACATGACGAACACGGTTTGGATATATTCTTTTGCCGTTAGCTGCTCTGGTTCTCTCATTGGCCTCCAACATGGCATTTAATGCATTACGGAAACGGGATATGGCACCAGGCTCTAGATTAGGAAAACAGCAAACAGTGTCACCTCTGTCTAAAATGGGTGGATAATGAACATCAACACGTAACGCCATTGTTCTGGGGAATTCACTGATAGCATCATTGACGACTCGTTCAATATGTTTTTTATAGGCGAGCACATGCTCACCATGGGAACCATGATATAATTCCATGTTTCGATCCTGTCGTTAGCCCTACGGCTTTGGATAGCCGTATATAGTAATATGATCAGACATAGCTGAATGTCTGTGGTTAGTTATATTAATTAACTATTAATAGTAATGACTGTTATATAATACCTTTCCAACAATAAAACTTGTTATCAACCCATTACCCATGCAGTAAAATAATTAAAAAGCAACTCTGCAATTATAATCACCCAAAGATGCCGTTATCCCAGTGTCTTTTTACCGTGGAAATACTTATTCCTAAGATCTTTGCCACCTTGGATTGAGAGTAATGCTTAGCCTTCTCACTCTGAATTAAATGGGAATATTTACTTCCTTCAGGCCTTCCTAGAATTTTCTTTGATTTTGCTTTGTTAGTAGGCATCTTTTACCCTCATCAAGCTATTAGGTACTAACTCCATACTGTCGAGATGTATGCAACTAAGTGGTTATGCTTAACATTGGTATCAGAAAGTATGGCTTACTTCACCGTTAAAGGGGTTAATAATGATGGCATCTCCTCCTTTCATCGCCTTTTGAGGTGTATCGCCTTCGGCAATCACAGGGACCATTACCGCTAGATCATTTGTGTAATAAATTGGTATCCAGCAATAGCATGATTGTTTAGGGGGAGTTTTATTTCTTTTCAATACTGCTTCAACTCCAAATGTAATAAGTTCAAAGATTGGCATAATCACAATGCTGCTCAAATCAAAAAAACAACCATCGTAGACTGTTTCCTTTATCAGTATGATATTAGATAACCCTCCTGCAATGAGATGTTTGTGGTTCACGCGCCGATCTGTGTAAATAAAAATTGCTTTTTTTACATTGAAACTTTTTATGGCACTGTTGCAAATAGTCGGTGGTGATAAACTTATCATCCCCTTTTGCTGATGGAGCTGCACATGAACCCATTCAAAGGCCGGCATTTTCAGCGTGACATCATTCTGTGGGCCGTACGCTGGTACTGCAAATACGGCATCAGTTACCGTGAGCTGCAGGAGATGCTGGCTGAACGCGGAGTGAATGTCGATCACTCCACGATTTACCGCTGGGTTCAGCGTTATGCGCCTGAAATGGAAAAACGGCTGCGCTGGTACTGGCGTAACCCTTCCGATCTTTGCCCGTGGCACATGGATGAAACCTACGTGAAGGTCAATGGCCGCTGGGCGTATCTGTACCGGGCCGTCGACAGCCGGGGCCGCACTGTCGATTTTTATCTCTCCTCCCGTCGTAACAGCAAAGCTGCATACCGGTTTCTGGGTAAAATCCTCAACAACGTGAAGAAGTGGCAGATCCCGCGATTCATCAACACGGATAAAGCGCCCGCCTATGGTCGCGCGCTTGCTCTGCTCAAACGCGAAGGCCGGTGCCCGTCTGACGTTGAACACCGACAGATTAAGTACCGGAACAACGTGATTGAATGCGATCATGGCAAACTGAAACGGATAATCGGCGCCACGCTGGGATTTAAATCCATGAAGACGGCTTACGCCACCATCAAAGGTATTGAGGTGATGCGTGCACTACGCAAAGGCCAGGCCTCAGCATTTTATTATGGTGATCCCCTGGGCGAAATGCGCCTGGTAAGCAGAGTTTTTGAAATGTAAGGCCTTTGAATAAGACAAAAGGCTGCCTCATCGCTAACTTTGCAACAGTGCCAGGTATTGCACCACGCATCGCCGCCTGGTACTGTGCGGCTGTGACATGATTCATATCCGGCGCATAGCGGGAGAGCAACATGCCGTAGCCCAGGTCACCTTCCAGTTCCCGGAATGCCTGCAACACATGCGGCTCACGATTGCCTTGCGATATTTCCTGCATTAACAGCCAGACCATACGTCCGCGTTGCAAGCGTGGGTAGGTTTCAGCCATCAAATTCTTCAGACCCGGCACGGGTTTATCTAATGAGTGAGTGGCGAGGATCCCTAGCAGCGCGGGAATTTTGATGGCAAAGGCGTTAGGCTCTTGATCCTGTTCCGGCCAGGCAACCACATGGAACGGTGCAGGTGCAGGTTCCGTTTGCCACTCCCCTTCCATCGCCGCCAGTTTTACCGGTTGTACTTGCGCGACTTCATACGCAGAACTGTCTCCGAGTTGCAGCGTGCCAATAATCGCCAGAGTACCGAAGACGGAACCGATGGCAAACGAGCGTAATGCGACATCGCGCTCCCGTCCGCGCAGTAAATACCAGGCGCTGATCGCCATAATAAACATGGCCGAGATTTTGTTGTTCTTTTAGAGCCTGAGGTTTAGCGTAAGCGGGAGCCAGCCTGTAAATACCATCACCATCGGGGACGATTCTGTCGCCCAGACGATTAAGATCACGATACAAAGTACGCTCACTGATGTTGAATTCGTCCATCATCTTCTTACGTGATACAAAACCGTACTGGTAAAGTTCTGCAATAATAGCGGTCATTCTTTGTACCATTACCTCATGCCCGCTCATGCGCGTTCTCCTTGTAATTTTTCCTTGAGATTACCAGTTGCTACTGACAGGGCATGTCAGTAGCGACTGGAGGATCATGTTTTCATATCGGCAAATTTCTCACATAACTTAAGGAGATTAAGTCGAAAAGTCAGTTAATGGATTTTGCGGTCAATAACATAATCAGTCTCCTGCAGGCAGTCGCGAGTAGCCACTCAGAGGTGAAAGAACAACTGACGTGTCAAGGCTTCAAAAGCGGAGTATGCTGAGATTCAGTCGATTAGAGCCAGGCTGAAAAAATCTTTATAGACTTAGTTTGTTTTGCCTCAGGACTGACTGCAGCCAAACGAGCGTTCATCTCGGCTGTATGACTTGGTGCGCTCCTTCGCAAAGTAGCTCAGACGGAAAGTGAGCTTATCGTAAACCGCACGATAGTCTGTGGCGTTGGCATCCAGATAATACAGGGGATTATCTGGGATGTGGACCAACGTTCGGTATTCGGGGTAAGGGCCTAGTTGCAAAGCGCTCAGCCAGGCTTCACGTATCAGGCTGGCTAATCCCGTTCCCCCTTCTCCATAGCTCCCAAGTCCATTGAATGTGTCTTTGTTCACGAAAAGTACCATGTGGTAATGGGACTTCTCGTTTATTTCTCCCACTTCCCGAACCCAGGCGTAACGCAACTGGCATGGGTAGCTCCTGATGCCATTCTTTATTTTATTTCGGTACCGAGCATCGATTTTTGCATTAAGCGATTCAATGAAACGGGATATCAGACCACTATTCCTATTACAGTTGTCATCAGGCAGACGTAGATCGACACGGACAGCCATTGTCCTTGGGTGTTGTGCTATAGCGTTATCAATTACACCCAGCATCCGTTGCAAATACGTTGTATTGAATGGGGCATGACGTTGGTCAAGATAAATATCATTAAGCATAATAGATTCCTGTGATCTGAATATCGGGCAGGACGGAACCTTACCCGCGATGGTTGAGGTAATTAGGTGGTATCAAATCTGGCTTATTGAGTTTGTGTTGGATGTTAGTTGGGTGATGCTGACTAAATTGCTTGGTGTGTATTGCGTAGGTGTGTATTACTGGAATATTGGGGTTTATGTACTGATATATATTAACAATCCGTCACGTATTAATACTCAACATTCAGGCCAGATACGGTTTGATATTTCATTGTGTTAAATTATTTACTCCGAAGTTAATGTCGTCTGAAAAAAATGATTAAGGGGTGGCTATAACTTATTTCAATCACGGTGCATGATCAGAGTGTCATTTAAAATTAAGCAGCAAAAAGGGCATGGAATTTGATAAACACAGTCCAAAATATTTAATTTCTGGAATCATTAATTTTAGCCTGCAACCACTCCTCCAGGTCGCTTTTTAACCAGCGAGAAGCTCTACCCATCTTAATGGGTTTCGGAAATACCCCTTCCTGTATCAACTTATAGAACCATTTATCACTCAGGCCAGTAAGGCGTGTGATAAACTTCATATCGATGAACTCATCTTCCATTAGTGCAGGTTTAGTTTTCATGCTGAGTGTCCCATTGCGAGAAGAGCACCGGAGCAGGCGATAACTAATTGTTCACGCCTTCTCCTCCACATGAATGGGGTGTGACGTAAAAAAAGATCTGGAAGGAGCAGTTGAGCTACCCAACTAAGAATGCATAGATACGGAAAACCTCGTGTAACGCTGTTCTCTGACCGTTACAATTTGACGGATGTCGAAACTTTGTAGAGTGCAATCATGAAAATTATTCAGAGTGGTGAGTTGATCAGTACTCTCCCCCAATTTACCAGAGGCAGAAAAATCACAGGAGGCAACCAGCCATTAATCACTTACTAATCAGTTAGTAATCACTACTTTATCATTAAAAAATCAGCAAAAAACCAGTCAACAGTCACCTTGCAGATGCCAAATCATCATGGTTCATTTATACTTTTGAAAGCATCGGACAGATGTGATATCACACTGGAGGGTACATGCTTAGGTATGACGAAGTGAGAGAGGAGTTCTTTTCCCTTTACGTTCTGAGTCTGTATTACAACGAAGATTACATTAAGCAGGCGAGTAATTTCGACACGCCTGAGGAATTTCAAAAACTCATTAATCATATATTGAACACTAAATTCCTATTCAATAATGAAGCAATACAAAGTGCGCGTACTTACTTGAAAAAACAGTTCCATTACAAAATCATTGACAAAGAGAAGTTCGATTGTTTCAAAGGTTCTGATAGAGGATCGTGGTTTGCCTTAATGTATATATATAACAACAGAATCAGTCCTGAAACCTCCTCGAGCGTGAATATCTTTGCACAAGATAATATTTACAACCCGAACTCAACTCCTGCATCCTTTTTTGAATTTGAAAACATTGATGAAATTAAAAATTTCTCACTTGATGAAGTACAAGCCGAAATGCAGATGGGAATCTCCCCTAGCAATAAAGAAAAAAATAGAGATACACCTGAAAAATACTCGCGTAGATTTTATTTAACATCTGGCGCAGATCCCGACAACTACAGCCCGAATACAACATCCGAACAAGAACGCATTTGTACTTTGATGAGGTTTATTGATTTAGCTCCTGTAAGTTTAAGTCAGAAAATTTCTTATTTTCGTAAGTTGCATGATAAATGGCTAGAGCAATATAATACATTCCTTACTGATTATGACTGGCTAGATAAAAAAGATGAAAAGCAAGCTATCTATTGCTGGGAGTATCTGAGAAATAAAAATATGACCCCCTTTTATTTAAAACCATATAACACTGCAATGAGAATACAGATGATCATTGCATGCATGGATAGTTGGGACACTGGAGTTGAAGAAAAATATTTCTTTATTCAGAAAATGAAGCATGCTTGGCAGCAGGCTGTTTCATCACGTAAAAAAGACAAAAAGTAGATCAAGTTAATAATTTTCAGATATATATCATCCCTTTGAACATACCAGATTAACGGTGAAATCTCACGATTCTGCCGTTTTTGTATTATTTTTCAGAGGAGTAGTAATGAACAATTCTGAAGGATTGAAGCCGTTTCAGCAATCGCTCGCTGGTCTGCCACAGTGGGTGTCTGAACGTATATTGCAGCAGATAAATCAGTTAACCCGCTACGAGCCAGTGATCGGCATTATGGGTAAAACCGGTGTTGGGAAGAGCAGTCTGTGCAATGCCCTGTTTGCCGGAGATATATCACCGGTCAGCGATGTGGCTGCATGTACCCGTGAGCCACTGCGCTTTCGCCTGCAAGTCGGCGACCGCTATATGACGCTGGTGGACCTGCCAGGCGTGGGCGAAAGTGGTGCTCGCGATACCGAGTATGCTGCGATGTACCGCGAACAACTCCCCCGGCTCGACCTGGTTCTGTGGCTGATTAAGGCCGATGACCGGGCGCTGGCGGTGGATGAACATTTTTATCATCAGGTGATTGGAGAGGTATACCGGCATAAGGTGCTGTTTGTTATCAGCCAGTCGGATAAGGCCGAACCCACCAGCGGTGGGGGACCGTTGTCCACGGCGCAGAAGCAGAATATCAGCCGTAAAATCTGTCTGCTGCATGAGCTGTTCCAGCCCGTACATCCGGTGTGTGCCGTGTCGGTCCGTCTTCAGTGGGGACTGCGGGTGATGGCCGAGCGAATGATTAAGTGCCTGCCACGTGAGGCCACCAGCCCGGTGGTGTCGCAACTCCAGTCTTCCTTTCGCACGACGGTAGTCCGGGAACAGGCTCGTAGCGATTTTGGTGAAACCGTCGGGGCCGTACTCGATAGCATCAGTGCCTTTCCCCTGATACCCGCCCCGGTACGGGCTGTCATTCAGGCCGTGCGCACCACCGTGGTCTCTGTGGCCCGCGCCGTCTGGGATTTCTTCTTCTGAGTATTTAATCCATCCCTGTTATTTCCCTGACCCTGTCGCCGATGCGACGGGGATCCCCTTTATTTGTTTTCCCGTTATGAGGAGTCTGCTTATGACCCGTCTGGCTTCGCGCTTTGGCGCTGCAAACATTATTCGTCGTGACCGTCCGTTAACCCGCGAGGAGCTGTTTCGCGTGGTGCCCAGTGTGTTCAGCGAGGACAAACACGAGTCCCGTAGTGAACGCTACACCTATATACCCACCATCTCCTTGCTGGACAGCCTGCAGCGAGAAGGCTTCCAGCCATTCTTTGCCTGTCAGACCCGTGTGCGTGATCCGGAGCGTCGCGAACACACCAAGCATATGCTGCGTCTACGGCGTGAGGGACAGATAACCGGTAAGCAGGTGCCGGAAATAATCCTGCTCAACTCTCACGATGGCAGCAGTTCGTACCAGATGCTGCCGGGACTATTTCGTGCGGTTTGTCAGAACGGGCTCGTCTGCGGTGAGTCGTTTGGCGAGGTGCGGGTGCCACACAAGGGGGACGTGGTGAGTCAGGTGATTGAAGGCGCGTATGAGGTGCTGGGGATTTTTGACCGGGTGGAGGAGAAACGGGATGCCATGCAGTCGTTGCTGTTGCCACCCCCGGCACAGCAGGCACTGGCAAAAGCCGCCCTCACATACCGCTTTGGTGAAGACCACCAGCCGGTGACTGAATCGCAGATCCTCTCCCCTCGCCGCTGGCAGGATGAGAGCAATGACCTGTGGACCACGTACCAGCGTATTCAGGAGAACCTGATTAAGGGCGGGCTCAGTGGCCGTAATGCCAAAGGAGGACGGTCACATACCCGTGCCGTTCGCGGTATCGACGGGGACGTGAAACTTAACCGGGCACTGTGGGTGATGGCGGAAGCGATGCTCACGCAACTGCAGTGACCGTTTAATGTTGCCGCCTTGTTAATATCGGACACCACCTGTCCGCATCGCACCGTGCTGGCGGTCCTCACTCACTGAGTGAATGGCCTGTAACCCCCGCTGCCTCTGGCTTTTGCAGAAATGAAAAATAGTTTCTGTGATGTCCATACCCTGTCCGACCCCCTCTTTAAAGTAATCACATCATTTTCAGTCAGTTAACTTTCACGGAGAACGTCTCATGACACAGGCAGAACGCCGCCATGACCGGCTGGCTGTCAGGCTGTCACTGATAATCAGCCGTCTGGTGGCAGGGGAAACACTGAGTGTGCGTAAGCTGGCCGCTGAGTTTGGTGTGTCGGTGCGCACGCTGCGGCGTGATTTTCGTGAGCGGCTGATGTATCTGGACCTGGAGTATCAGTCCGGATATTGCCGCTTACGTACTGCGGGCAGTGAGACGCAGATGGTGCCCGACGTGCTTATCTTTGCCCACCGCAGCGGGATGGCCGGTCTTTTCCCTGGCTTTGACCGTCGTCTGGTAAACGCACTGCTGATGTGCGATGAGTCTCCCTGCGTAATCGCACCCGCCAGTCCGGCTCCTTCGCCATCAGGCGCATTGTCTTTCTGGCGACTGATTCAGGCCATTACCGGGCGCAGGCGGGTGACGCTGATTGCCGAGGGGCAGCGCTGTGAGCGGCTGGCTCCCTGCCGGTTACTCATCCACCAGCAGGCCTGGTATCTGGTGGCAGAGCACGACGGACATATCGCCGTATTCACCCTGAATGAAATCCATCTGGTTCAGCCCCTGCAGGAGTCTTTTCGCCGCAACGACAGTCTGTGCAGTCTGGTTGAAGACCCGGTGTTTATTCAGGCCTTACCCCATTTTCGCTTTATCCAGCAGTCGCTGCTTGCGTTTGTTCCGGCCGACAGCCCACCGGAATAGTGCAGGTCTATCTCAACTCATCCGCAGGGAGAGCCTATGCCATTTATTGCCATTATCGCCATTGTTGTCATCGTCATCATTCTGAACAAAACCGGGGTGTCCGACAGCCTCACGGCCCTGACCCTTGCCACCGTTGCCGCACTGCTGACGGGCGGAGGGGCAGCCGGTGCGGCCAGTGTCGCACTGACACCGTTCGTCGGCGTGCCGGTGGGTATTTTCGTGGGCATTTATGTCTTTGCCAAAGTGGTTCGTCTGATTTCAGGAAAAAAATAATGAAACGTAAAACACTGCCTCTGCTGGCGCTGGTTGCCACCACTCTGTTTCTCATCGCATGCGATGACAGAAGTGATGACCTGAAGGCCATCAGTAAATTTAAGGACCTCACCCCACCGCGTTTCAGTGATGTGGTCAGCCACCAGGATGATGTCAGCGAAGAATGGTCACAGGTTGACTACTTATCCGGTCCCACCTTGCAGGTTTTACGTACCCGCCAGTCGCCCGATGGCTGCGAGGATGGCAGTTACTACTACCTCGTGGATATGCAGGAAAAAACCGTCCAGCCACTGATGAATGCGCTGTGTATTGCCGATAACATCAAACTGGAATACCAGGAGGTGACGGACCCGTATACCAAAGAAAAATACTTTGAGTACGCCCATGACGGCAAACTGATGGGGCGACTGCTGATACCCTCAAACCCTGAGAACCAGGAATAAAACAACGACAAAGGAGACAAGAATGACAATACTTTCACTAAGTCGGTTTATGCTGGCGGGTGTACTGCTCGCGAGCTTTAATGCCTCTGCTATCCCGGGGTTCTGGCAGCAGGGTTACGGTCAGGGCAATACGGAATACAGCGTGACCGAAGCCAGCGGAAAGACGTTTACCATCAACTGCACAGGGAACCCGGACCAGAATGGTTTCTATCAGCATTCAGTCTTTCTTACCCTTGCCGATGACAAGATGGTCAGTTCGCACGATGACGACACTACTATCACCGTAGTGATGGATCACCAGCAGTACATTATTCCGTCCAGCCTGGGCTGGCGTAACGGCGATAACGCCTGGTTTGACTTCATCAGCAATATCTCTGAGGCCGGGCAGTTCGACGTCTACGTCAATGACCACAAAGCAGGGACCTTCACTGCGGACCGGAAGAACGCTGAGAAAGTTCTGTCCACTCTCGGAGACTGCAGCAACGACTGATAGTAGTATCTTCCCCAGCAAATCCACCCCGACAGCTAGCAGGCTGCCGGGGTTTTCTTTTATCAGGAGCCCGAAAATGACCCAATCCGTGTTGCTGCCACCGGGGCCTTTCACCCGGAGACAAGCGCAAGCGGTCACTACCACGTACAGCAATATCACACTCGAAGACGACCAGGGCAGTCACTTCCGTCTGGTGGTTCGTGATACTGAAGGCCGGATGGTCTGGCGGGCATGGAACTTTGAGCCGGATGCCGGTGAAGGTCTTAACCGCTATATCCGCACCTCAGGCATCCGTACAGACACGGCCACCCGCTGATCGCGAAGCATTTACCCGCATTCACCTCCCCGAACACACTTTATATCCCCATACGCCAGCCATCGCCGCTGGCGTTTTTATTGACGGAGACATACCCATGACAACACAGACGCAGCACGACCTCGCACCCGCTAACCAACCCGAATTTGAACTGACCGTCACGCAGGTACCCGATGAACAGCGTATCGATTTCTGGCCACAGTACTTTGGCGCTATCCCGCAGTGGCTACTCCTGGAGCCGCATATCTTCGCCTGGATGGACCGCTTCTGTGAGGGCTACAGCGGTGGTATCTGGTCGTTCTACACCCTCAGCAATGGCGGCGCATTTATGTCCCCCGAGCCTGACAACGATGAGACATGGCGTCTGTTTAACTGCCTGAACGGTAACGATGCCCAAATGAGTGCAGAAGCAGCAGGTATTGCTGTCTGCCTGATTGCGTATAGCCACCATGCCTGCCGTACAGAATGTGACGCGATGACCGCACACTATTACCGCCTGCGGGAGTATGCCATGCAACATCCAGAGGCTCACGCCATTCTGCGTATTATCGACTGACCGAAGGAGCAACAGATGAAACAGCTTTCCTTTTTACCCGGCGAGATGACGCCACAGGACCGGCGTCTCATTCAGCGAGCGCTCAGGGCTCTGGACCGCCACCTGCATGAGCCCGGCGTAGCCTTCACCTCTACCCACGCCGTACGTGAATGGCTGCGACTGCATATGGCCGCGCTTGAGCGGGAAGAGTTCCGGGTGTTGTATCTGGACAACCAGAATCAGTTGATTGCCCATGAAACGCTCTTCACCGGCACGATTAACCGCACCGAGGTGCATCCCCGGGAGGTGGTCAAACGTGCTCTGCACTTCAACGCGGCGGCGGTGATACTCGCGCATAACCATCCTTCCGGCGAGACGACACCTAGCCAGGCCGACAAAACCCTCACGCAGCGACTGGTTCAGGTGCTTCAGCTGGTGGATATCCGTGTCCCTGACCATCTGATTGTCGGTGGCAGGCAAATCTATTCGTTCGCAGAACACGGTCTGTTGTGAGGTATGACATGAAAATTATCAGTAAACGCCGGGCAATGACGATATACCGCCAGCATCCTGAGTCCCGGATCTTTCGCTACTGCACCGGCAAATACCAGTGGCACGGTAGCGTCTGTCATTACACCGGCAGGGACGTTCCGGATATCGCCGGAGTCCTCGCGGTATACGCCGAACGCCGCCAGGACCGCAATGGGCCCTATACCTGCCTGATGAGCATCACCCTGAACTGGCAATAGTGGAGAACTGTAATGAGCAACCCTACCAGGGGCCTGCAGCGGGCTATCACGCCGCGCCTGGGAGCCCGTCTGGTGCAGGAGGGTAACCGACTGCACTATCTGGCTGACAGGGCCAGCATCACCGGCAGGTTCAGTGACACCGAATGCCGGAAGCTGGATGAAACATGCCCGCACTTTATCCGCCATATGGAGTCGATGCTAACCACCGGTGAACTCAGTCCCCAACACGCCCACTGCGTCACCCTGTACCACAACGGTTTCACCTGCGAAGCCGATACTCTTGGCAGTTGCGGCTACGTATACATCGCCATTTACCCCACTCAGAGTTAATTACCTTCACGAGAGTAAACATGAAAACTTTACCTGCAACAACTCAGCGGGCGGCGAAGCCCTGCCTGTCACCCGTGGCTGTCTGGCAAATGTTACTGACACGTCTGCTGGAACAGCACTATGGTCTGACAATAAACGACACGCCATTCTGCAATGAGGCTGTGATTAAGGAACACATCGATGCCGGTATCACCCTAGCCGATGCCGTGAATTTTCTGGTGGAAAAATACGAACTGGTGCGTATCGACAGGAAGGGATTTAACTGGCAGGAACAATCCCCTTATCTCCGGGCTGTAGACATTCTGCGAGCACGGCAGGCAACTGGCTTGTTGCGGCAAAGCCGTAACAACGTAGTACGATGAACATTGCGTACAACCTTCCCGATTTACATTTCTGAACTTCCTCCCTTGTTTACCTATTGCGTAATGCGCCTGCTACTACCCGGCAGGCGCGTTATCTTTTTACGGACAAACAATCATGCAACCAGAAGTTGAAGTATTAACCGATCATAATGAGCTAATTTGTTCGAGCTTTATTGAACACATTGCCAACACATTAAATTTAGGAGTAGTGTACAACTAAACCTGCAGCCAAGGATGTATAGTGAGCGAAGCCCTATCAGGCCTTTTTGGTCAGTAGATAAGATTGATCTTCGTTGATAGAATTTACTTACACCAGCTGTTACATTAAGATAATTTTTTGGTGGGAGAATGATAAGATCTTACGTAACAATTTGATTTTAATGGTGCCGATAATAGGAGTCGAACCTACGACCTTCGCATTACGAATTAGTAGAATCACATTTAACTAACTGTTTTATATGTACATCTCCGCATTCACATTGCACAACTCGATGGCACATGAGGCAAGAAAGGGAATGACGTTTTACGGCGTGTGACACAAAAATGACACACGATAAGAATACATCCACAGCACGTATGGCATATCGCGCACTGTGGACATTTAGCATTACTCTAAAGCAGGGAATCTTTTATACAGCGTAGAGATCCCTACATTAAACTGAATTGAAATTTCCTGCCGAGATTCACCGTCCATGATGAGCCTTCCCATCTCTTTCCACTGTTCATCAGTAAACTTCGGCCTACGTCCACCGACTCGCCCTTTTGCTCTGGCGACGGCCAGACCAGCTAAAGTTCTCTCACTGTTAAGGTCTGACTCGTACTGTGCCGCAGAAAGAATATTGCGGAAATTGTAGCGCCCGCTGGCGGTTTTCAGATCTACACCATCGGTAATACTGCGGAAGTTGATACCCTTTTCCTGCAACTGCTGGAACATCAGCAACGCATGCAGGACGTTGCGCCCGATCCTGTCCAGCTTCCAGACCACCAGTTCATCCCCAGCCTGCATAGTGGTGATCAGCCGCTTCAGTACCGGACGATTAGATTTTCTCCCGCTTGCATGCTCTTCAAAAATGTGATCACATCCTGATAACTCAAGGGCAGAGCGCTGAAGTTCAGTATCCTGATGGTTTGTAGATACTCGGGCATAGCCGTAAATCATGGGAATTTCTCCTGTTATGAAAACAGGAGAAACGGCGAAATATCGCCAGGTTATCAGGGGTTATAAAAAAGGTTCCTATACAGGTTTAGCAGGCCATTCTGGATTTTCTGTGTCAACCCGCATCAGCTGGACCCGGTAGGTTCGCCATGCATTGTGCGCCCCGGTTTCTGCATCAGTAGCTATGCCCAAATCTACCGCGTCCTGAAGTGGGGCGATCATACGGGTAGCTTCTGCAATAAGCGCCTGTTTCTTAGCATCAGCTTCTGTTTTTAACTCTTCTTTCGATTTCTGATATTCGACCAGTTCGCCACCGATAAATCGCTGCTTATCGATATCAATCGCTTTAACGCTAAGCTCTGCAACATAAAAACCGGTCGGGTCTGGAAGTTGCGAAACATCGCGAGTGAACGCTGAAATACGACCGCCATCGTCGTAGAGGATTTTTAGCGTATCTTCAGCAAAGTTTTTCTGTTGTTCGTACCAGTCGCCGTCCGCGTTTCTGGAATAGCTGACATTCCCGTACAGCGGTTCAACTGGCGTGTAGCGTTCAAATTTTTTACTGAGTGACATTGACCCACGCTCCATTAATTAAAGCCTGCAGAGTTGCGACTTTTACCTTGTTAAGTACCCATGCGCCGCCACCTGCCGTTGGAGTGATATAAATACCCACAACAATTTCCGAGATTGAAAAATTAATCCAGGCATCCGCAGATGTAACGGTTACTTCACGTGGACTCGAAAGACGCAATCCCGAGACAGACTCCCCCGCCAGCGCCATTGTTCCAGCTTTATCAGGAATGGTGATCTTCTGGCCGCTCCACCCATGAATTGAGGCCTCATTATTGGCGGCGTAGAGAGAAACCGAGCCAATTTCACTTGCATCCTTTATTTCAAGACCATATTTGGCTTTTATTGCATCACTAAAAATCTGAGGCGTTTTTGCGCTCTTATCCGCGTAATTCCCTTTGGGTTGTAATTTGTCGATTCCGAATGCCGCCTTCACACCATCGACTGTTGTTTCGCCTGTTCCCCCTTGCTCTATTGTCAGCGCGACCGGGGCATTTGACTCACCATTCCACATCCCCCAGATAGTATCTGAGACCATGAGAAACTTTTTCAGGTCGGGGGAGTAAATCTTAGTGGAACGTGGGTCGGGTTTAATTGTTTGCAAACCAAGGTATGTGAGAATGTCAGCAATAGTATTTTTCCCAATAATGTCACGGCCAACAGAAGTTAAATCAGTCTGCGCTGCTGTATCATTTCCAGTGAAATATGGGAGTTTATTTGCACCTGTTGCGAGCCCAGCTAATGCCGACAGCGTGGCATCAAGCGCCTGGAAATCTTTCCCGAAAGCGGTCCCCATTTTGGATATAAACCCGTTCAGGTCTCCATCATCAAGCACATCCAGCCCGCTTTTGTTGGCGGTGTACTGCGCCAACGCTGCCGCGATAAAGCTGGCTTGCCGAATAGCTTTGTTGACCTGTGCGCTGGATGCTTTACCTGCCGTAAACCCTGAAAGCAGAGCCGGAAGTGCTTCCCAGTCAGCTTGTGAGGTGACGTTAGCGTTCGGATCAAGCGCGAAAGGTTTAAAGTTGTTTATTGCCATTAGAGTATTGTCCCCCATGCTCCAACATCGAACCCGCCGATGTATTCGTTATCCATATCAAACCCAAAGAATTTAGAGCCTTCTGACGGTGTTTCTACCGAAGGCGTTTCAACATCACCGGCCCATACGCCAGCTGCTTTAACGGTGAGATAGCCCTGTTTGATAGCGGCGATCAGTTCGAGAGACACATCAGAAATATCAGTTTCAGGGAAAACCCAGACCGAAATCGTCATGTCCTGGTTGTCGACGATCTGCATCTTCAAGCCAGAGCCCGCAGTTGCAGCGTCCAGAATGGGTGGCAGCGAGTCGTTCCGCCCGTCCCAGTTATTGATAGCTATTTTCGCTTTCAGAATGATGCGGTAGGTGTCATCGCTCAGCGACGTATAGCCCGAATCCGGGTCATATGGTCCCTGCCATACGCCCTGGTCATATCCAAGCCCTTCTGTGTCCCAACTAAAATAAACGCCGGTAATCGGCTGGCTGACTATGCGGCTTCGCCCAATCCAGAGCCCGAGCGTGTCGAGTTGCACGCCGACCGCCGTATCGATATCGAAGGCTGTTACAAGCCCTGACATAGTGCCGGACACATCAATCAGCGGGCGGGTGCTCAGATCTATATGGTCAAAAAAGAGTGGCTTGGTAGCGTGGTAGTTAGTGATCAGTTCGGTGTATTTGCTCATGAGGTCACCGTGATACTGATATTCGCAGTGCTACAGGACGCAGAAGCATCATAGGCAATATCAATGTTTGATGCCGATACGCTGCCAGACGATTTACCGATCAGCAGGTCGGTAATATCGTAATAGCGGGCATTCCCGCCGCTCACCACGCCAAGGTTTGCCGGGGAATAAATACGGCTCAGCAGAACGTCGTCGCCAATTGTCAGGCCATTAATATAGTCGGCAACAGCCTGTTTGATCTGCTCGCCGATTTGAGATGTATACCCGGTAAAAACTTTCAGGGTAATGGCTACGAAAATTGGCACATCGGTAGAGCGTGAAAAACTGATGACGTGAGGATTACCGTAAGTATCCGGCACTGTGACAGAAGTTGTCCCGTAGGTTGCCGTTCCCTGCCCTTTATTCCCCCTGATGGTCTGGGCTATTTCGGTAACATCCCCACCATCGACGATGGCGGAAATCGAGTGTGGCGGCAGCCCATTGCTGTCGGTTGCCCCCGTGTCGTTCTCATACAGTTTGTGACGTGTCACGCCAGCAATGTTAGCGATTGCACCGTCGACGCCTTCAAACGGTGTGACCGATGGTAGCGCGACGCTTTGCCCCTGCCGAATGCGCAGCTCTGCGTCGGTTTCAGCTGGTGAACCGACAGTAGCCGCAGCCGGGTTGGTTACCGACACCCAGCCGCGAGTCGGTGTATTAATGGTGGTGATAGTCCCGGCCATCGCCGCAACCGAACCGCTATTCGCACATGTGGCCGTCACCAGCACAGTACCGTCAACGCCGATCGATACACTCGCGGGAAAATTCCAGATAATGCCGTTTTTATCCCGTGCGGAGCCATTCGTGATAGTAGTGCCCGCCGTACCGGTTAACAGAAGGTCAGCAGTAGAGTTTGTCGCTACTTTTCGCGTGATCCCGTTAATTTTCACGTTACTGCTAAGCGCTGCGGCCTGCGCTGTCGTCGGTGAAAACGAGTTGTAGATCTCAATAGCGGTATTGTTAGCGTCATGCACGGCAAGAGCCACCAGCGCGACCATTTGCCCATCTTTACTGTCTGGTTCGAGGTAGGCATCACTACCGTAAATCTGCCTGAAATAGCTGCTCAGTGTATCTAGGATTGTCTGGTAATCAGGCGCACTAATCCCCTGGGCGGTTACCGTTGCCGATAGCCCCAGCGTGTCGAGGTTCAAAGCCATTTATGCCTCGCTTGTTACAGTCGTCTGGCCGTAGATTGTGTCAATGGAGGAAGTGAAAGTGACGCGGCGGCTGGTGCCGTCATAATTGGTATCGAAGGAAAGAATCGACAGAACGCCCGGCGTGTCCTGTATGCGTTCGCGTATAGCCAGGATGTATACATCTGATCGCTGTTTACCAAGCACTGACTGAACATACGGCGTGCCTTCCGTCAGATCGAGAAACCACTGACCTCGCCACAGCTCGAAACGGGTTTTTACGGCCAGGGCGACACACTCCGGACTGTCGATAAGGAAGGTGTCGTCACCCTGCCCGAAAGTGTAATCGCCGTCAGCATCTTCTCGTCGGTATCGCATTATTGCGGCCCCCCGGTAGCTCCCCCGCCAGTCTGAACTCCGCCATGTTTATGCGTGGCTACACTGATACCAGAAGCTGTTACGTCATTCGTTACCGTCACCGGCCCAAGCATCGTCGCAGTACCGCCGCTTTCTCCCATTCCCTGAGACAGGTTACCGTTAATCGTTACGTTGCCGTTCAGCGTGATAGTCGGGGATGTGATTGTCGTTCCACCTTCAGCCGTAGCCGTAAGCTGGCCCGGCGTTTTAATGGTGATGTTATGTCCTGCGGCGACCTCTACGAACGCCGCGCCATCATCGGTTCGCAGCTGCGCGGCGCTAGTACTGATACCGCTGATTTTCTGTGCTTGCGACTGCGGGCCAACGATGGCGAACGCATCAGACAAGTCATGCTGGCGCGGGTCGACGGTCTCCTGAACGCCGCCGCTCTGCCACCAGAAATCTATGCATCGGTCAGCAAAGATCAGCAGACACTCGTCGCCTTCTTTTACCGGAAAGGTCAGCGTGCAACCGCCGCCGCGCGGAAAGATAACCGGCACATCCACCAGCGGTTTTAATTCGGTAGAGCCATCGCCAACAATACCGCGAAGCGCCACCTCTACTGTGCAGGTAACAGTATTAGGATCGAACGACTGAATGATGCCAGGCATCGCTACGCGCATCTGGGTAGACACCGAATCGGCAATGGCCTGCGCGGTCTGCTGCTCTCCGCCGATCTGTGATTGAGTTGGAATTGGCATAAAAACCCCATAAAAAAAGCCGCTGTATGCGGCTTACTAAAAATATATATTTCAACCTATCTTATAAAGGTCAACTAACTTTAAAAAACCACCACTACCACAAGCTGTAAACCTAATAAAATAAGGTTCACCAATATTAATCATGCTATTAACTATATCGTTATCATTTTTTGATAACTCTTCAAAGCCCGTGGGAATGACAAAAAATTTACTACCAACACCTTGGAATCTGATTAATTTTATAGTGGCTCCACTATCAGAATATTGTGTTCCTTTTGCCACTGCCAAACCTTCATGAAGTTCACACCCTTCAAGATTGGCGTCGCTCAGCCCCTTCACTGACTGGCTACCCGTCAATTGATCATAACTTATCTTAACTTCTGCATTCGCAATGAAAGATGTAAGTACCATCCCTAGCATAAGTAAAATTCGAATCATTTTTTCCTCGACGCAACAGTCAGTTAACTTTTATACAATCGTAAGTAGCATATTGACGTGGTGCATCCATATTTGCTTGCAGCCACTGAGCATTCAGGATTGCTTTACCATTACGGCCAATAAACTCCATGCCTACCCATCGTCCGGGTTGATTTGTAGCTAAACGCCATTCAATTTTGACGTTGTTATAATCACCGTCATTTTTAAGAAATGTCACTTTTTGCGATTCTGGTTTAGCTCCGTTTACGCGAGCAAAGCCATCATCAGCCCAATGGATTTTGAAATCACCACACTGAGAATCAGCAATAGCCTGGAAAGAAAATAATGCTGCAATGGTAAAAATTACGAGTTTCACATCCCGTACCTCAGTAGTTTGTTTTTTGCATAGCACTAGTATTAACTAAATCACGGCTGCCACGCGCGAAACACATCAAATCCATGTACCACGCCTGACCTCTGGTGTCACCAGTATAATCGATAGCTTTGACGATATAAACGCCATCCGTCGCAATGCTGGCTGCCTGTGACGTTGTGCCTGTCAGCACACGGTTGCCGTTCTCTTCTGTTTCGGTGATGCGACCGGGCGACTGTGCGATTTCGCTATTGCCGAGCGCGGCGCGGTACACCGAAGCCTGATCGAGCTGGATAAGACCATTAATGCGGATGTTCGGGTTTATCAGGCACCGCACGTTTACGCCGCCGCCCATCGTTTGTTGCGGCATACCGATCAGGCCAGTATCTGCATTCAACAAAATAGCTTCGTGAATATATTTATCCTCCGGCACCATCTGGACCTGACCATCCACCAGCTGCCATGTCGCTTTGCACTGCGCAGCAATATTATCCATCACGTTACGGGTGGATGAGTAAATCGCGCGGCCACGAGGAAACACAGTATCAGGAAAGTCGCCGGTAATGCCCTGCGTCACGCCGAACGCGTTGAAATCCTGCATCGTCGCCCGGTGCAGATCCGCAACGGTATAGCCAGCGGCAAGCGTGGTGATGGTGGTCGCATAAAGGAACGCTTCGTGATCACCAATAGCCTGAATCAACACCCAGGAATCGGTAATGTTGTCCTTCCCGGTGACGGTGAAGCGAATATCACCGTCAAAAATCAGGCCGTAGTTCTGACCGTTCACCTGCCCTATCTGGTCTGGTGAAATCTCCCGGGCGACACCAACCTGGCTCGCATCAACATCCGGCGCTATACCGTCATATCCGGCAATGATGCGAATTTTGGCAAACTCCTGCCCCAGTATCTTGTTCGTGGTATCGGTCGAAAGGTTGTAAATTTTCACGTTTGCCACGCGCGGCCAGCGTGTATCTGCCCATTCGATCTGGAACGTGACCTTAAAATCTGACAGAGAAACGCCCTGCCCGTTCTGGTCCAACAGCTGCAACTCAAAATGGCGCATCCAGTTAAGAGACATTTCTACTCCTGTACGAAAATGAGGTGGCTGTATGTTCCGAGGTTGGTTTTGGTGGGCTCGTCTGGTGCGCCCTTATCGGTCGCCACCACCAGCGCGCCATCAATGCCAAGCTGTGGATATTGTCGTAACAGGTTCACGCCAGTCAGTAGAGGTACGCCAGAGAGAAGCGCGGCACCGCCGCTATCCATCACGTCCATAATCCAGCCAGCCGCATCACGCCAGATGATCCTGAGCGTATACGTGGTATTGCCCAGCAAAACGCGGAACTGCTGATTGTCAGGAGAAAGCGGTATTTCGTTAAACTGCATATCATCCCCCGAATGCTGATGTAACGCTTCCACCCAGCTGGCTCAGCAAGGATTCGTTTGGCGGTGTAGTGGATTTCGTCCCGGAATTCTGCACCGCCGATGTGCTGACGCCATCCTGCATATCTGATTTATCTGCAACGCTAACGCTCTGCGTTTTCGACATGATCACTTCACGCAGGGTAAGCGTGCAGTTCAGCACGTTCTCGCTGGTTTTGTCCGTTGTCACCTCGATGGCGCGCACCAGCATATTGCTGTACACCCGCTTCCCGGTCACCACATCGAACGGCACCCGGGAGGACTGGAGATCCAGCAGTTGCTGATAGGTCTCTTTCGGGCTCAGTCCGGCGCTGAGGCCGATTGAAGATGTATCAATGAAGTCCAGCAACGAACCGCCCCCAGCGAAGCCGCATTCCATTGTGACTTCGCTGGGGCGCTTATACGCATGATCGGCAATGAAACCCGAGGCGCTATTCGTTGTTGGCTTCTCCACCGGGTGCTCAGTAATTTCGAGCGCATCAGAATGCTTTTCGGAGACGACCACGCTGGGAATTAATATGCCAATTCGCCGGGATTGCTGGCGAAAAATCGCTGATAAAATATCCATTATCTCGGTCCTGCGGGGAGTTGCTGGGTTAACTGTGAATTCACGCCCTTTTGACGATCAACAGTCAAACGGGCAGCCTCGCGCGGATCGGAAACGCCGTGGATGTTAATATTCGTTTCCTGCTGAATCACCGGGGCGCTGGTGGGCATGTTGCTCATTACTTTCGGAATGTAGTTGCGCGTTTCCTGCGGCATTAGCCCCATTCCATAACGCTTAACATTCCCGATCCCCCAGTTATATGATGCCAGTGCTTTGCTAAGGTCTCCGCCGTTCTTCCGCAACAGCTGGCTGAGGTACTTAGCTGCGGCCTGAGCTGACTTTTGCGGGTCGAATACATCGTTTCCGCGAAGGCCCATGTCTCGCGCCGTGCCATCCATGAACTGGAACAGACCTTTAGCGCCAGCGCCTGAAACGGCGAACTGATTACCGCCAGATTCCGTTATGGCCACACTGCGCAATAACCCCTCCGGAAGCCGGTAGAGCTGTTCCAGGTTGGTAAGCATCGGCTGCATCCATCCCAGCAGTTCAGAGCCTGCTTTGGTTGGCTGTGGCCGCTTAACTGACTGGCCGAGCTGTTCAGGCTCATCATCACCGAACCAGCCGCGCACCGTTCGGCCCACGCTGCGAGGATCGAATCCCCAGTGCTCTTTAATCCAGTCGGCGGTACCGTTGGCGCTGTCTGTTACCATCGGCATCGCTGACGGATTTTCGCTGCCCTGATTTAGCAGCTGTTTGCCTATACTAGCGGCCTGCGCCCAGTTGCCATCTTTTATGGCATTCAGCAAATCAGCGATCATGTTCAGCATCTTGCCGAACTCACCCATTTGCGAAATGAAGTTGCTAAAATCCCACTTTAGGGACCATGACTTGGGGTCAATACCGAGCAACTTAGCCAGCGCTTTTGTCAGGTCCGTAACAGTCTTTTTCAGGTCACCAATCATTTTGACGGCCTGATCAATTTCAGTCTTCCATTTCCCCCAGTCAATCAGGCTTTTGCCACCTTCTTTCCACGTCTGGTAATCATCCAAGAGCAGACCAAGTGCAATAATAAGCGTCGTTATCATGCCCAAGGGTGATGACATGAAAGCGGTATTTAGCAGCCGCCATGCAACCAACAGCCCACTGAACAATGCGATAAGCTGCTGCGTGGCTGGGTTCAGCTTTTTGAACCAGGCGATCACACCCTCAACAGCTTGCCCAGTTCGCCATAACACGCGGGTAATCGCGTCACCTGCCCAGAGAATTCCTTTGATGATCTTCGTGATGACCGCTTCAATCTTCGGCCAGTTGTCGAGTATCTGCCTGCGGAAGTTATCAATACTGCCAGCAAGGCCACCAGCTAGGTTAGAGCCAATCTTGTCTTTCGCCTGTCCAAGCGTCATCGTCAGATTACGCATGGAGGTCATGAAAATATTGGACTGTTTAGCCGCTGACTCAGCATTAAAACCAATACGCTTTGCCGTCAACGCGTACTCAGAACTGAGCTGCCCCATCCCTCTGCGCATCGCCATCAGCGTGTTTTCATCGATGCCAAGCATCTGCGCGTATTGTTTCGCGCGGTAATACGGCATGTTGTTGAGCTTTTGCCCAACGCCAGTAAAGATGGCCGCAGTATCACGCATCTTTCCGCTGGCATCGCGGGTCTGTACGCCCAGACGGTTCAGGAACCCTTCCGCCCCCGGATTGCTACGCATGAAACCAGCCAACCCTTCAAGAGAGGACATGGCCGACTCGGCGCTGGCACCGGTTTGCGATGCGGCATAGCCCAGCGCTTTGATGCCCTGGACGCTGGCCCCCGTCCGCTGGGATGCCCAGTAAATTTTATCCAGACCATTCGCAATCTGGGTGGTAAATCCGACAATGCTCAGCGCTGCGCCTTCCACCACCGCGCCGACCTTCAGAACGTTCGCGGTAACGCCTTTCAGCACAGCTTCGAACTTATTAGCGCCAGCCTGATCGATATCGAACCCCAGCGAAACAAGGAAGTCTTTAATCGTATCTGCGTTACCGCTCATTGGCCGCTCTCCATTTATCTACCCGGGCGTCGTTATCCTCGCGCATGTCGAGGTAGTCATTGAGAAGCGCGATGCGGCAAAGGTCTACCGCACCGCTGTTAAGGTCTTTCTGGTCAATATGGAAGGCAATCGCCGGACGAAGAATAAAATCTTCACCGCCCGGCAGGCTGTTGAAGGTTATTCCGCTGGCGGGGTGGGCGTCTCGCTGGTAGGGAGTCCTTGCAAAAAATTTCCCAGCGAGTCGGCGACCACCCGCGCCACCAGTTGCAGCATGGTCAGCAGGTCGATATCGTCAAACGCCATTTCGCCATGCTGGCATACCGGCACCCAGCCTTTCATGTGCTCGCGTGAAACAACGGAAAGGCAGGGGAACAGGATAGCGTCCACATCGCCATCACTCAGATCGGACACAGCATTAGCAATTTTGGGCAGGATAGTAGCCATCGCGCCTTCGGTGTCTTTGCTGCTGATCTTCTCCTGAACGCTCCGGAAGTCAGAAACCATCCCGGCCAGCACCGGCAACAGCTTTCGGGACACCTTCAGCTGTTCGAAAACGCTGAGCTTTGCAGTGCGATATTTCACGCCTTTAATTTCGAATTCCATGCGTTAAAACTCCCCGAGCAGCTGGTCAATCTTGCCGCAGTCGAACACCCAGGCAACAGTCCCGCCCTCTTTGGCGTTATTGAAATCAGGCTGTTTCTGGAATGCACACGAACGCGCAGTAGAAATATCACCCGATGCCGTGTTGCGAATGACGATCACGTTATTGCCCCAGGTGGCAGAGGACTGGCTTTGCGCGTTATACGCCAGAGACAGCTTCTTGTTCACGGGGGAGGTTTTCAGCAGCGTCACCGTAATGGTGCCTGACTTATCGGCGTGCAGGCTGTGCATCACTTCGCCATCGGCACCGATGGTCATGGTGTTCTTGTTGCCGCCCATGGTCTGGGTGATACCTTCCTCAGAGTTCGCAGAACCCTGACCAAGATCGATAACGCCGGTCGGCCCGGTGAGCGACGCGGTTACATCGAGAAAAGAATAAGTTGCCATTTATCGCTCCTTAGCGAACCACGTTGATCTGCACATCGGCATAATGAACTGCGCCAGCCAGCTTACAGGCCACCTGAATTAAAGGTGCTTTGCGCGCTTCGCGGTCGGCCTGCGCCTGTTCTGACAGAGGTTGCGCATACACGTAATAGCCTTTGGTCAGCGTATCGCCGGAATTCAGTTGTCCGATAGGGCCACCATTCCACACGCCAGCCGCTACCAGACCGTTCGTGACGGACTGATCCATGGACTGTTCAACGTTGGAAAGCAGACGGGTCACACCGGCATCAGTCTGCGGAATTTTGGTGGTGCTGGTGTAAAGCAGGTTATAGAGGTTGGTCTGAACGTAGTTCTGCAACCAGTCGAGCCCGTGGCGCTCGTCGAAGAAGTCGCCGTTCGCCATGACACCCTGTTGCAGGATCGCCGTGTCGTTGGCGTAGTACACGAACACGTTCGCATTCTTCGCATCCACAGCCGCCGCCTGGCCTACCGTCAGCGTTTCGTAGGTTACGCTTGGTTCCTGTTTGAATTTCAGGGTAATGGTGGTATTGCTGCCGTTGAAATTGACAGTAAACGCGCGACCGAAAGCTGAAACCGCCGCATAAGGGCTGCTGGTGGAATACTGAATAAAGGTCCGGGAATACTTGCCAGCCTTTAATTTTGACGCAACATCGGTCGTCGAGGTCGTATTGATAATCTCGGCATCGGCAGAGGTTACCCCGAAAATGCGGCTCAGACTGGACGCTTCGATGAGTTTAGCAACCTCAATCACGTCGTCAGCATCAAGCACATCACCGCCATCAGCAACATCATCAGCGACAACCAGCCCATACCAGTTGGTATATTGCAGGCAGGCATTAACAGCTTGCACGATGGTTTCCACGCTTCCACCTTCGGAAGAGGTCAGCGTCTTCGCCCAGCGGCCAACATAAACCTGCGTCGGCTTCGGCGACTGGCTGAAAAATACCTGCGCCGCTTTATATTCCGGGCTGTCGACTCCGAAGTCTTCGCCAATGTCCTCAACGGAAGCATAAAGGCGAATGCGCTCCTGCACCGGAATGACAGTGGAAGAACCGAGGATCAGCAGCGCGCCGAAGTTACGACCAGTAGCCGCTTTCGGCGAGATGATCACATCAACGTTTACAGCGTTGGATACAGGTAAGCCCTGCGTCATAGTTTATTCTCCAAAAAAGGTGACTGGCGCTTCCACCAGCGATTTGATGCCGTACTCGCGCACAACCTTCCGCCGCAGGCGAACCGTCATGTCGTAGCGGCGAACCCATTGCTGGTTGATAAGCTCGGGGAAAGGGGTCAGACCGGTATAGTCGCCCAGGGATAAACCGAGCGCGTTCAGCTCAGCATTATTTTGCGGGACAGATATGCCATCGCGAAAACGGGACGCATAAGACATACCAGCCGGGCCATAGAACGACGCCATGCACTCGAACGTTTCATGCCGCCAGAGCTGAGCGCCCTCGTCGGTCTGATTGGTGAATACAGGGTTGTTATCAATGAGCAACCCGGTAACGCCAAACGCGCACCAGTTCGTTTCAACGGGTGGCAGTGGCGGCTGATTTTTCTGCCAGCGCGGACGAACCATTCCAGACGGCAAGCCGGAAACATTGCGCATCCACTGGCTTAACAGCCTGTCTAGCGCTTCGTCATAATCCGGATCGCCGCTGGTGGGTGTCAGCCAGCCGCGCTCTGTGCTGGTGTTATTGCTCAACGGGAGTTCCCCCATCAAACGGCAGTAATTCGCAATGTGCCTGGACGAAGCCAGCACCGTAAGCCGTGTACGGGTCAACGAATGTCACACGATAATCACGGTTCTGGTACGTCACGATATCGGCGTCACGGCCAGTCTGCCCCTGCGTCAGCCGCTCAGTTGTCACGATGAGAATCGCGCCACTGATAACCTGGCCGGACTGCATACGTCGGTTTTCGAGAGAGCGGTCAACGGTAACAACTCCGGCAAACTGCGTTTTAACTTCGCTGTCGCTGCCGATCCCGTCCTCGTCCACCGTTTGCGCGCGACGCGTTACCCACAGGTTGAAGTCGCAAAAATCGGGGTCAAAAAGTACGTCTGTTACATCAAGAGTCGGCATCTTTATCCCTCACAATATGGGTAATAGCTCTGCGATATTGCCCGGTGTCGATTAGCGGTTTCACCAGATCGGTTCCAGGAGACTCACCAGCAGCGCGCCGCGCAAGTTCCTCTTTTGCCCCTTTGCGCCCACGGCGTGCGCGTGCTTCAACGGTGCTATCAGCAAGCGGTGTAAAGCCGGTAATGGTCATGTAACGCCTGACGCCATTCGCGGCCAGCGTTCCGGCGCGGTTAAGCGCTCTTTCCGCACCCGCCGCATTTCCATCAAGCGCAGCCTGCGCCGCTGCTTTGAGCTGCGGCACCGTCTGTTCCTCTACGGATTTAACGCCGGGGATCAGGTGCGGGCGTGGGGGTATGTTTTGCGCTGGTGAGCCGTATTCGTTGACGTAACCGATCCCGGCATTACCAAACGGAACATCCTCACGCTCGCTGTCTTCTTCCGGGATGCCCACCAGCACATCCTTTTTGGTTAGCGACCGGAGCGCATCCAGAATGGCCTGAGCGTTATCAACCCTCGTTGTTACACCACTTTTGAAACTCATAGCTGGCGACCGCCCGCACCGAACATCGTGATCAGCTGATAAAATTCAGCGCCATATCGGGTGTTATTCCAGAAGCCTGCGTCAGGGTTTAGCGTCGCGCTGGTGTCATAGCTGACGCTTACCTTGTCAACGGACTTGGAGGACTGAACACCATTGGTTGAACCGCCCGGCCCGCCAACCAGCATTGCCCGGCTATCTGCCGCCCATAGCGTCATGTAGTGAGCCACGAACAACTCGGCAAAGTACGGAAACAACTCTTTGCCGGTGACGTTTTCACTCAGCAGCACATCGGCCAGATTCAGACGAAACTGGATTTGCGCTTCGGGATATTTGGCAGGGTCAGCAAACTGCGGGAAGTCGCGGCGAAAATCACTTACTGTTGGCAGGCTTTGATTCTTTGGCATCTTTCGCCCCATTACCGCCAGTCTGGGCGGCAGCAATCTGCGCTTGCAGGCTGTCGTTCTGCTCTTGCAGCTTGAGCAGCGCTTCTTTCAGATCGGCAATCAGCTGATCTTTATCGACAATCTGCTTATCTTTGTCGGCAATCTGCGCTTGCAGGCTGTCGATAATGGGTTGCAGATCATCGGTGTCGCTAATCACGCTTTCGGAAAGCTCAGAGTGCGCCTGGGTGAACCAGTGAGACGCGACCTCTTCCGGTACGTTATGCCGCCCCCGGCCAAACTCCTGTTTTGACTGATCGCCGAGCGTCAGCGTAAACGGGGTGTGAACATGGATGGTAACCAGCTTTTCTTTCGCCATTTTCAGTTTCCTTCTGGCCCCTTTCGGGGCCGTTCTGGTTATCAGATACCGTCCACGTAGGACAGGGTTTCTTTGTACACTGGCTCAACCGCACCGAGCTTGCCGTAGTAGGTCGCAATCTGATACAGACCGCGATACTGGACAGGAACGCTCTGCAACGGCACCAGCGGATAGCGCACGTATTTCTTGTCGTTGGTGTAGGCGACCATACGGTCTTTACCGCCAACTCCGCGCCCTTTCAGCCATTTGACCGCTTTGATTTCCAGCGGAACGCCGTTCTGGTGGAAAGCGATAGTGTTCACGGCCAGATAGGTCAGCAGTGACTGGTTACCCGCTTCGGAAACCTTACGGCTCGCCAGCAGTGAATACTGCTCTGGCGGAATGCGCAGATCAGAAGGCACGACGGAATAACCGGATGCTGCCCAGGCATTCGACAGAACGCTGTTCACGCTATCGAGAATCTCGTCGTTGGTGGAGTTCGCCCAGGTCTTCGGCGCATTGTTCAGCGTCACACCGACAAGGTTTGCCAGCCCTTTCAGGCCGAGCGCATCATCGCCAATGTAAACCTGCTCGTCGTTGTCCATCTGCCATTTGAGCTGCATCCCGTCGTACTTCTGGGTATCAATCGGGCGACCTACCTGCTGAGCTGCTGCCAGCTCTACAACGGTCCAGCCCAGTTCCATTCCCCAGAGGTTCAGCGGATTGCCGTCTTTGCCGATATCAACATTCACGCCAGCAATAGCAGTGGAGTCTTTGCCTACCCAGTTTTTACCGTTCGGATTTGCGCCAGTACCAGCAGCGCCAAAACTGGTGTTAGTCCAGCTGGAAATGTCATCTGCGATAGAAACGTCTTCACGCAGCTGAATATCGCGGGTCCAGGTGTAACCCACCAGCGGCAGGTTCAGCGTCTGGTCGAGTCGCTCCAGCTCCCCGATGAGAAAGGCACCAGAGCTATCAACGGTTGCCTGATCAAAAGTAATCATTCGTCTGTTCCTTAAATCTTCCAGGAGATTTCTGCATTGCCGTTAGCGTCACCGGCCCCTGTGAATTCGGCGTTGGTCAGCGCCACGTTTTTGCCACTGACGGACGTGGACATGAAGCCGCCCAGCGGCACTTTTATGGATTCATCAGTGGAGACGACAACGTATACCGGGGCGCCTTTTTTGATGGTGCTGGCATCAAAATCAGAACCGAGATTAACGGTCATGTAGCCACGCTTCATGGCGTCACCCGGGAAGTTCTTATCCGTCCCCACCTGGCGAACCATGTCTGGCTGCGATGTGGTCGGATACGGACGAACGTAGATCCCCTTCACCTTGTCGGCGGTGTCACCGTCCGCCAGCGGCACGAAAAAGCCGTCAGCGTCATATTTGCCAGCCAGACCATAGGCAGCGAAGGCGTTAGCGGATTTAAGGATCACCGGTTCGACGGTTAAGTCCTGCGGGCGAGAGATAGCCCCGGCAATGCCAACAGGCATCCGGTACAGATATGCAGTCATTGGATTATCCTTTGCGGTTAGACCAGAAGTCGGCGTTTTGTTTGTTCAGGGAAGCGATGCTGGTCATGCCCATATTTGGACGTTGTGCATCGCCCGTGGTGCTGCGGGTGTTTCGCCCTTTGGCAATCTCAGACACGGCGTTAAACGCCATATCTACCGATTGCTTGGGCAATTTGCGGATATCCGCATCACCGACAACCTGGCGAACCAGTGTTTTGTCAGCGGCAGCCAGCACATCACGTTTGAACGCGGTCGGTTTCACCTTACGGCTCAGATCGATACCCGGGACGATAACCTCGGCACGATAGGCAGAGTCACCGGTAATCGTGGTTTCCTCTTCGTCGTCCTCGCCGTCGCCGGTCGGATCTTTTTTGTCTTTTTCGTCAGGCTTATTGTCGTTATCGCCCGTCGCAGTTCCTTCGAGCTTAGCCAGCAGGGCTTTGAGCAAGGTTTTGATATCGTCCTCGCCGTCGCCGGTTGGCTCTCCGCCCATTTCCGGCTTTTTGTCCGGCAATGGTTGCTGCGGTGAAAGGTTAATGTTGAGGTTAACGCCGCTCGGCAGATCCCCTTCGTCACCCGTTACCGCCGCTGGCGCAGAGTCCAGCAGTTCGTTCATGGTGTCAGCGTCACCCGTTTTGATGGCCGTGCGCATGCGGGTCCACCAGCTTTTCTTTTGATTTGCCATTGTGTCTCTGTCTCCAATTGCACAACGATTTCCGGCTCTGCCTTTAGGGACAAGAGCCACATGGTTTCCGGTAATATCGACCTGCTCGGCTTTACCTGGCTCGGTCTGCTCGTACTCCGCGTCATAGCCACATGACACCTGTCGCAGACCATCCTCAATAAGCTGAATGGCGTTTTCGTCTTTGACGATAAGGTCAGCCAGCATTAAATCTGACTGCTCGCCAGTGCCACGCCTGATGTTCTGAAGATGCCCGTTTGCCAGCTCTTTCCAGTTCTGCGGGTTCACCAAACGGACATTACCGTCTTCGTCTTCCGGATGAAGGATGGTGATACTCATCCCTTCAAAAGAGGCAAGCGTCGCCGGGTGGAATACCTGCTCTGGTGATCGTGTTACGACGATTTCACCATGCTTGTCAGGCTCAAGATTTGGCAGGTCAGCCGCGCTATACAGCTGAGTTCCTGTTCTGGCTACGGGGACGTCTTTGCAAAGCAATGAGCCGTCAGCCAGGCGATAGCGAGTCTCCCCCAGTTGGGTGTAGAAGAAATATTTCATCCATCCGCCGCCTTAGTGGATTTAATAAACTCACGCAGCAGATGCTTTATCTGACGCGCATTACCACGACCTATAAGTTGGCAGCGCTTTGCTCTATCACCAACAGATTGATAAATAGCCTCTACGCCATTGTATTTAGCAGTGATGCGCGTAGCTTCGCTGGCCTGTTCTTTCAGGAAATAGATTGTTTTTTCCATGGGTTACCTGCAATTCAGGCGAGATAGGGATGAGGTGTCGGGAATACGATTTCTTTGTAGCAACGGCAGTTAGGTAACTCCCCGGCGTGACCGGTCATGCCGTCAAGCGTTGGAGGTCGGCCCCATTCGACAAACTTCCCTTCCATCTCTCGATGAGAATGCCGGACGTCGCCATCTTCGGCTGTACGCCAGATATAACCATTCGAGCCGATTGACAGCGCACGCGCCTGATCCAGTGCACCGGTTGCGCGCCCAAGCTCAGTCCGGGCGATAAGGTTCGCTCGTGAGCGTGACACGTCACCGGAAGCAGCTATCTCTTTCGCGAATGGTTCAGCGCGGCCACCAGCCACAACGGCCTCGATGGCCTTGTTCTGAATATCATACACCCGATCGGCGGCCTCAAGAGGCAGTGACTTGATGTACTTAATTTGCTCGGCGACGATGGATTTCATCACCTGGCCTACCGGTGCGCGGTCAACCATATTGCGCAGCTCTGCGCTGATGTTCCGGCTGTGCTGACGCCACTGCTTTTCATTCTGGCGCGCAATGTCGGCGGTAAAGTTCTCAGCAACCTTCGTCGCCCAGGGGGTGATGATTTCGCTGTAGCGATCCAGCGCATCCATTATTTCGGTGACGCTATCGTTTGAACCATCGTAGCGCCCATTTACGATATCCCCGACCGCCCGCGCTATCTGCCGTAGGCTCGTTCGATATCGGATCTCCGCCTGGCGACTCTGGCGGTTTGTCGCCAAGTTCGCCGATGCCTGGCGGCGCTTCGTCTTCGGCATTCTCTATGTCCTCGTCGGTAATGGATGCCCCGATACCGGTGACGTCAGAGTTTTCGCGCAGGTCGGTCATTGCCGCCTTACGCGTCATCAATCCGTCGCCCAGCGCGGTGCTGATCGCGGTGGTGGTGTTTACGGCCACCGTTGAGCGGTCAACGTCAGACATTTGCCATAGCGGGTTAAACTCAAACGTGAAATCGTCCGGCAGCGGCTTACCGAGTTCCGAGCGGTGCATAATGTCCAGTATCCGACGCATCGGCAGTCGTAAGCGGCGCTCCTGCAATGAGCTCACCCGGTCGTAATAGTTGGCGAGGTCTGCGTCACCAGTAGAGAAGCCTTTCGGGGACTGCCCAAACAGACGCACCAGCGGGATACCAACGGCACCGCTAATCTGCTCAGCAAACTGCGAAAGAATGTCATCCAGACCGCTGAAGCTGTACTGGTGGGTTTCGAACTTATCCCGCGAGTCCATGAGCGTCATGCCTTCATTGCTCTGGAACTGACGGATCAGGTCGATGTTCTTCAGCAACGCTTCGAACGCAGGGCCACCAAGTGCGATAAGCTCGCGCAGCTTCTCCACGCTGTAGGTACGCAGATGCGCTTTGTAGACCAGCTGCGCCGCGCCGACAGTGGCGCTGTCGAACGCAGTAAGCCGATCCCAGATACGCTCTACAACCGACATTCCCCATTCGTTCTCTGTCATCTTCTGCTGGAATGGCAGCGTCACCCCGTCGAAGCGAATCAGGCGACTGTGATGGATGCGCCAGGCCGGGATGCCCGTTGCAGTGGTCACCACGTCGTAAAACTCAGGCTTGCCGAGGTCCGGCCCCATCTCTTTAATGCGGCGGGTCAGCACCGGGTTAATCATCCAGCGGTCGAGCGGGAGAATACCCTTAAACTTGCCTTCTCCAATGGTTTCGAGCCGCAGCGGGGTCATTGGTGCCTGCCCCTCAATCATGATGAAGCCCACCGCGCCGCCGTAGAGACGCGACCATTTCAGCACGTCGTTCAGCGCATCCCAGATCTGCAACTCATCCAGCTGCGCTTCCAGGGTGCCACGGTCTTTGGCGTCAATCTCCGAAGTGATGCGAATGCCTTTCCGGGTCATATCGTCCGGGATAGCGTCGACCGCTTCGCCGATAACCCACGATCCGCGATATGACCATTCCACCAGCATGCGGTTGCGGCTGGTGAAGTTCGCCCGGTAGGTCGATGCTGAGTGCTGGTTAGGCGTCTGCATCCCCACGCGGGCGACAAAGTTTTCATAGCCATCAGCGGTGGCCTGCGCCGTTCGCTGAGAGGCTTGCTTGTTTCGTGCCATCAGGCCTGTCTCCCTAGCAGCTCCCAGATGTTCAGGGCTGAATTCATTGGCGCGTAGCTGATCATCACCGAGTCGGCGAGGTTCGGCGACTTGGTGCCGTCAGGCTGTTTATCAACAACGATTTTCCCCACACCGTTAATGGAATAGGTCGGTTGCGACAGCTCGATGATGAGTTTGTCTTTGCTCGCCATGGCGCTGCTGATTGAGATAATTTCGTCCGGGTTGTAGGCCATTCCCTCAACCACGGCGCGATAGGTGTTCTGGAAAAGCTTGCGTAATTGCCACCAGCTCTGGGCCTTGGCGTTAGCAAAGAAGTCCTTGTTCAGGCGGGCGGCCTGTCCGTTGTCGCCGCGCACCGCTTCGTCGTCCGGATCAAACACCGCGCCGCTACCGCGAAACGGTGTGGCGAGTATTGACGGTCGGCGCGCAGCGTTACGCAGTTCGTTGATGGCGCGTGCATCGCCGCGAACGCCAGCGCCCAGGCCGTCCTCGTCGAAGCGAAATTCTTCGAGGTTGTCCTGTTCGCAAAAGCCGAAGACCTTCTCAACGGACTGGTAAATGTCGCTGCCCACGCCGGACCATTCCCGCACGTTCTCCAGGAGGAAGCCGTGACGGGTCGAAAAGGCGTTTTTGTCCCGGCCTTCGTCGGCGACGTCCATCGCGCCCAGGCGTTTGCCCGTTGGCTGGATGCCCAGCTTAATATGAGCGTCGACGGCAGCCTGTACCCAATCGGACGGGATCAGGACGCCTTCCGCAGATGCGCTGTAGTTCAGGTCAAGTTCCTGCGCTACCACCACCGGATTGTCGATTTTCTCGCATTCCCTGCGATACCACTCTTCATCCTTGCGCGGGTCATTTCGCCAGTGGAATGTGAATACCGGTATCTTCCCGCCGTGACGCTTCTGCGCGAACGGGTTCGCCATGCCGTTAACCGAGCTCAGGTCGATACGGCAGCGGGTGGTTTGCGACAGCGCCGCGTCAATCAGCAGAGGACGCTGGAGGAATGCAGCCTCATCCACCAGGTAGAGGGTGGTACGGTCACCACGACCGATATTGTCGCCAGCCTCGCCTTTGATGACCGCGCCAGTATCGGGAAACTCAACGCGCATGTACGGCGCGTGCTTCTTCTCGTCCCACGAACCGCGAAACTCGACGGGCAGCGTTTCCACGAACTTGCGCGCCTTCCAGAACAGCGCCTTCGGGTCTCCGGTGCTGTCGACGTATTCCTCTTTACGGGAGCCGAAGCCGATGACCATTTCTTTGTTGAAGAGGCAGAGCGAGCAAGCCAGCCCGATCGCCGTCCAGCTGAGCCCCATTTCGCGACTCTTTTCGGTGATGCCGTTCTCCAGCCGTTCGCGCAGCTCCATGATCCAGTGAATCCATTCTTCCTGTTTCGGGAACAGCAGAAAAGGGATGGTGACCGGCAGGCCATAATCGATGTTACGCGGGTCAGTCGTCATACCCCAGTCGATGATGAACTGTGCCGGGTTGGTGCGGTAAAACTGCTTTAGCGCTGGCAGCATTTCAGGGTTCTGGCGAATGCGCTGTAAGCGCTCCATCCGCCATTCAAAAACCATCTGGTAATCAGGGTTTCTGAAATCGAATTCAAACGGGAGAGGCATGATCACCCCATCATCTTGCGGTAAATCTCTGCGGCCTGATCTGCGGTGAGGTTGGTCGTCTCGGTCTTGATCGGGCCGCCATCCTTGCCAGTGCTTTCAACCTTCAGCTTATTGGTGTAAGCGTCGCCAACCTCTTTCGCGGCCTGTTCAATCAGCTGCGCCGTCAGGGAGAAGTTTTTCATCCCCTCGGTTTTGGTTGCCATGCGGTCAAGCACGCGGAGGCGATAGGATTTGTTCGCGATCGGAATGTCGCTGGTTTCGGTCAGGAACCGTTCGCGCGTCGCGTGGAACATCTCGATCCACTTTTTGGCGAGCGTCTTACCGCTGGCCTTCGTGGGGTCGTGAGATTCAGCCTGCTGGCGGGTGATCTTGATCCCGAATTCTTTTTGGACAGCCTCGACCACCTGCGATGGCGTGTCATAGCACGCAAGCGACTGAATGATGAAGGCTTTCACATCAGGTTTTAATGCAGCCATAAATCACCATTCGTCTTATACAGTCCAGTATTTAAGCCAGTCGCAGCATGCACGTCCCGCACGCTCTGGCAATATCGAGATGAGCAACCTCCGCTGGCTGATTCGCCGCATCAATCATTTCCTGCACGTCCCGGCTTGCACCGTAACGGCGAACCACGCCCACAAACTCTTCCACGTCATGGCCGCGCAGCTTCAGCTTTGGCTGCCCTTCCTGCGTGAACTTCGGCGCGCCAAATTCATCTGTCGCCTGGCAGATGTGATAAAGCTCGTGCTCTATCAGCGCGCAGAATTCCAGATCGGAACATTGCGAACAGTAATCGGCGGCCAGCGTGATGATGAACTGCGGCACCCTGCCGAACCATTCATACATCTGCTGCTCCATCCGCGCTTTCTGCCAGCCTCCTGCCCGCATTGCCACTTCTTCCGCCTGCCCAAGCACGGAGCGCCCTTTCTTCTCGAAAGCGTTCGATGCCCAGAGAAAGCACAGATCCGCTTCAAGCAAATGCTGGTGGTCAGGGTTGTAGAGGTCACCCTCATCGCTCAGGATGTGCTGATTCAGCCACTCGCCAACGTCATTAGCGGGCATAATGCTGATGTACGGCTTCGGGTCAGGTGGCATCGTAAAATGCGCTGGTGGGTGTGGTCTGTTCATGAATAATTCCAGTGCTCCATTATCGAAGCCCCTCAGTGAAGGGCTTCTGTAATGTCAGTCCCGGACGAACGTAACCTTTGTGGTTATCATTCGCCGCACAAGGCGCGTCGCTTCGCGTTGCATTTCATCAATTACTTTTGGCGTCAGCGGCTGACGAGCATATTTGCGCTCAATTTCTGCAAAAATCCCGTTCAGCGCCTCGCTGTCTGGTGGGATAACTTCAACGTTTAATCGTGCCATCGGTTTGTTCTGCCCTGTTGTCCTCGAAAGTTCTGATATCAGCCTTATCCCTGTTGCACTGCGCCAGCGCTGATAGCAACGCGACATTCAGGTTAAGACTTGCTCCCCACGTAAACGGGTCGGGTAAATCTGGCTGGGGTGTTTCAGCCGTCAGGCTGGCTGGTAACGGAACTACCGGAACCGGCACGTAGACCGTTCGCGTATTCGTGCATCCGCTTAACTGCGCCAGCAGGCACAACACGAACAGCACAATCATCATCCGCAACAGCAGCTTTGATATCGTTCTCGGCTCTCTGTGACTCCAGTGCGATCTGCTGTTTGGCATGTTGGTTTGTCTCCAGAATGATGTTCGTTATCGCTACGGTGCGCAGTACATTCGCGGTGATGGTCTCAGAGGAATCAGCACGCTGTTCTGCATCGTCAGCGCGACGCTGTTCCTCCAGAAATTTTCCATGGTAGTGATCCGCTGACCAGACAAGACCGCCTGCAATACAGGCGATAAACGTCACTATGAGCACCCAATAACTCATTTTCATACCAGCAGCGCCGCCCGCGCTTTGTTGTAGCGGATCTTGCGGTCATCAATGCCATTCAGTCCGCCGTTAATGATGCGCGTAACACGAGTAATATCGGCACCGTAGGCCATGCACCCTTTGGATGTGTAGAACCAGGCGGCAGAGCGTGCTGCCTGAAGTTCCTGTTCGAGCTGTTCAGGTGAAGTAACGAGGTCTAACTTCAGCGCCGCCCCGCAGGTGCGATAATTGTCGAGGCCAGTGATTTGAATTAACCCTCTGCCGCGATATTTCCAGCCGTCGCCGGGTGCTTTGTTACCCAGGCGGTTGCTATACACCAGATTGGCGATGGCATCCTGGCGGGCTGCGTGTTCGGTTGTTCTGCCAAGCGCATCAGCTTGCTGCTGTGTGATCCTCTTTCCGAAGGTCGCCACCAGCGCAGATGGTGTGTAGTTCAAATTTTCAACTACAGCGCTAAAGCCACCTGACTCATGACCGACTTGAGCGATGAACATGGCCTGATCCGCAGGTGCTGTAATGCCAAATTCTTTCATCGCCGCATCTACTGGCTGAAACCAGCGCGCAGCCAACCCGGCGCTGATACCAGCCGCCATTTGAAATTGAGATTGATTCATTTATTTTCCTCAGTGCTGCCAACTCCGGCGCGTCTGGCAACGATAGCGAGCGCCATGTCACGCAGTCTGTCCGCTCCAACAAACCCGACGAGCGCACCAACGAATGCCCCTGAATTAGCAGGCAGCCCCAGGTATTCCAGCAATGCGGAAACAGCCAGCGCGAATATGCCGCAGATTAGCGCGCCAGTGGCGGTGTAGAGTTTCGGCTTCCCTGCGCGTATGTCGATAAGCGCGGAGATGCCCAGAGCGCATAACCCGGCGTAAACTGACGGCAGATATAGCGCGATCCATTTCATGGTTTGTTCAAAAATCCCGTGAGAGCTATTCATAGGTTCACCTCGCCTGTTTGCGGGTGCTGTGTGCGAAACTGGAATAAACCCAAATGCAATGGGCTAAGAGGGGACTAAACGCGGCGGAAAGCGTACGAAGCGACGCCCTTGCGCCCTAACTGGCATTCGATGGTGTTCTGTTCGGCGCATTTGAAGCCCTGTTCAGCAAACCAGCGCTTAATACCGTCGTCAGTGAAATACCAGATGTGCTCGTTCTTCCTGAAATGGTGCGAGCGAAGAATGTCTCCGGCATCAGTAAAAATGGGGATCGACACGAAAACAAACTCTGTAGCCTGCTGTACCGCCAGCTCCGGCTCGTCGATGTGCTCCAGTACATCCCACATCGTCAGCGCGCGCCACTGACTGGCGTAGAGGTCAGCGAATGCGCCCCGCTCGTTCAGCCAGGTGATACCAGCCGGATTAACGTCATACCCAAGCGTTCCCGGTCGGGTAGAGACGAACTGACCGGCACCGATACCAACGTCGAGAACAGGACCGTGAAAATGGCTCGCCACCAACTCAATACGGGATTGCGTTAAGGCTCTGCCCGTTTCGGTGTCGGCCAGCTGCTGATACTTCGCGAAATACTGCTCGTCATACGGGCGTGACGCTGGAACCGGATAACGACCGATGCCCAGCTCCGGGAGGAATACCAGCCCGCTGTTCAGTTCCTGATAAAACGACTTCATTCAGCCAGGCCTCGAATTTTGAATCAAAGTTGGAGATGCGTTTGTCGCAATGGTGATCCCACGCTTCGCAGCGACAATAATTGTCCGGGATAGCCCAGCCAACACGGGATAAATCCATCGCCGGATCGGTGACTATTTCGGGAGCGTTATGCCCACCGCGCCCACCAGCGACAACGTAAACAGGTGTTTTGTACGCAATGGCAGCGGGCAGCGCCCAGCCAACAGGCGTAATCACGACAGCGGCATGCTCAACCAGGCGCATCAGCTCTTTGATATTGAGCTCGCCAGCGTGCATTTTCAGATCCGCCTCTGGTTCTTCACCCACCAGCCACTCTTCCCCGTCCTGCAAATCCGCAACGCTAATCACGCAGAAATGTTGCCGCAGGATTCTCGATGCGCGCAGGAGGTAATCGGGGTCAGGGTTTCGGGAGTCGCTACGCCATTCAGAACGAACCGTTGCCGGACGGATAACGGCGATCGGCTTTTGGTGCGTAAACTGCGCCGGGCCAAAGGATGGCAAATCAAGCGCTGCTGGCGTTACGCCGAACTGGCGGCGCATGGCATCGAATATCGAACCGCGCCGCAGATCATCCGGGCCGTAAAATATTCGCTTCGTCTGGCGTGGCGATGGCGGCAGATAAAACTTTGCGGAGCTGCGAAACTCATTTTTACGCTGCGTTCTCAGAGTGGTATCACTTCGGACAGCTTTAACTGGCAGGTCTTCGTAAAGTTCCGGCCATGCCGTCTTAATGAATGTCCCCGCAGGCAGCTGTTTGACGAAAGCGCGCTGGTAAATGGTGTCTCCCATTCCCAGCATGCCATCGATGTAAATCGGAGGATTCAGCATGTAACCTCGCTTATCGCCGCTTCAAGAGGTAAACGACGAAAGCAATTAAGCGCCGTCTGGCGGCTGCTGTTGATGATATTTACGCTTCCACGCAGCTGCGCCGCAACTCGTGCAAACTCGCTATGCCAGCGCTTTACGTTCGCTGCTGTCGGGTTATCAAGAGCTGTATGATCGCCGTGCCAGTGACTACCGTTTGAGATTGAGCAATCGAAGCCCAGCAGGATGACGCTACTGGCACCCAGCCAGTGAGCGAACAGGATCGCTCTCTGCCCAGAATTGAATGTGCCGCTGGTATCTGTCGGGAAGATGTTCACGCCGTATCGGGTGTGTGCTCTCCGGTTACATGACCAGCGTTCGGGGCCATCGGGCAGCGCGGGAATATTCACATCCCACCAGCGCAGATCGCCAGCGTAAATGTGAGTGCATTCCGGTATGGCTCGCCATGATGAATTAACCGCTATCACAGGAAGCCCTGAGCGTGCAGCTATTTGACAGTCAACGGGAGTAAGGGACGGGCCAGAAGCGCAGATGATCGCCGTGTGCATACGTTATTCACCCGGTGGCATTGAGCCAATAAAAAAGCCCCTGCATTTCTGCAAGGGCTTAAATGTGGTTCCCACCGCTCCGCGCAATGCATCTCCGCTGGTGGGTAAGCTCTTTCGCCTTTGACGTCCGAGCATATCTGAATTATGCAGTTTCAAAACTCGTTTTCAAGTCTTTTTCGCAAGTTTTTGCATTTTCGAAGCCTAATTCATCTTTTAACGTGAAGAAGACAGCAGAGTTGAACAACTCAATACACCAGCGCACACGGTCAATACATTGCTTTTCGGTCAGAAACGGCGCGTAGTAATACTGCATCCATCGTGCCATGCCATTGATGGTTTTCCGCCAGGTGTAATAGTCCTTCCCTATCTCATAGACGGGATTCCCCGGCTTGAAGGACTTCAGGATGATAGCCTCCATGAATGCAGCTTCCTCCTGATCCCCGGCGTTGCCGATCAGGTCAGAAAGTGATTTCTTCGGCCAGATGATGGCTTTAGCCTGCTCAAACAACGCATCTCCGGTATAGCCAATTTTACGCAGACCAGACAGTACGGTAGCGATCCGCTCCTGCTGTTCGCCAGTCCAGCCGGTCAATATCATTGACCACATACCACCGCCACCTGAAAGGTGTTCTGTTCCGCTGCCTCCATACATGCCGCCCCAGTGGTTCAGCAACGAACGAACCCAACGGCTTTGCGATGGTGTCAGTCGGCGGTATTTCCCCAGGTAAGATCTGCGTGGTGCTGCTGCCAGCGTCACCCAGGCGTTTTGCGGGTTGGTACGCTCAACAGACGCTTTCTGGTAATTGTTAATGTCGGTGCGTGTCATTGTCCGTTCTCCCGAATGATGATCTGGCCTTTCTCGCCCCATAGCTTTGTAATGCGACAATCCCAGACACTGGAATCATCATCAAACAGGGCATCCATCAGTGCTTTAAGCATGTTGTCGCAGTCTGGTTTTGACTGGTGCGGCTTGCCGTTGAGCTGTTCACGCTTCTTTTTGCTCCAGCTCGGAGGCATTGGCATAACGAAGGTGATATGCGCGCCGGACTCAGGGAGATTGATTTTGCGCAGACGTGCTTCATCGCAGAATGCGCGGTAACGCATGACCGCAGGCCGTGTTTTCCATTTGTCGGCGCGGGTCATGCGGGGCTTGCCGATCGGGGTGATATCGTAAATTTTCATGCAGGCACCACCAGCCCAAGTCGGGCGATCTGTATAACGGTCAGAACGATAGCGCGGTCCATCAGCTGGCGGCGTTCGTCGCGCGATAGCTTGCTTCCGTTGTCTATGCTGTCGTGGCAGCAAACGCAGATCGCCGCCGTGGCGCAATCATCAGCTTTCAGGCCCATGCCTTTGCCTTCATTGCGATGCGCTACCTGCGTCCCCCACGAACCGCATAACACGCACTGTTCGATCTGCCCGACAGCAGCGAGCCATTTTTTGCTGCGATAGGTTTTCTGACTGGGGTTATTTCGCATTGCTGTCCCCCCAACGCTTTGCCCACTCGATTTCATTGCGGGATTGTTCGCTGAAGGTGACGCCCTGCTGGGTGCCGAACCAGTAAATCGTCTCAATGACTTCGACCATCTGAGGAATGGTCATTTTGCTGGTGCGCTGGCCGAACATCACGACGCCGCCATCAAGCCCAGGGGCCATTCGCTGTTCCTGCTTTTTGGTTTTTGCCACCAGCGCGGTGATCAGGTCTTTCCAGTCGTCGGAGTCATATTTATTGCCGAACCAGAGAACCTGGTCGGAAAGGTCTTTCAGGAGCGGCCACATCTTGCGGTTTTGAATAGCGGTGCGCGTCGACTCTTTGACGTCGAGTATCAGCGGGCGCTTGCTGTCGACCGGCAACTGACGAATGTAGTTGATAGCGTTCTGCTTGACGCTTTCGCTAACGAGGTGGAATTGTTGGCTCACGCGTCACCCCCGAAGAGGTTAAGCGACAGATACGACAAATCGCTGACGTCGGATAACGTCAGGCGATTGTGTTTAAGCTGGTGGTGCTGCGCCATGGTGTTCTCCGTGGCGCGAATGTCCGGGTGTCAGTTGTTCAGGCTGACAGGGATATTATGGCTGGGCGTTGTGGCAAAAGCAATTTAACGCCGACAAAAAAAGCCTCCGAAGAGGCTTGTATGTTATTGATTCCATTGTGACATGTCACACTGCTAATTTGGTTTCGTGCCAGCCACGCGTAACCCAGCATTGCGAATCACCGTCGCACGGGCACGACTTAACTGGCAGCGCATCGCCGCATTTACCGCAGCGGTTCGCGCTGATTGACTTGATGCGCCCACGAACGCGAGCATCGTCCTGGCGAATCAGCATCGCAACGTATTCGCTCATTTCATACGGAGCTCTCCCCGGGCGGCGTGATGCACAATTGCGCTCCAGCATCTCCAGTTCCTGCGTATCAAGTATGAGCTCAAATTTACGCCCGCCAGCAGCAGCTTGCCGGGCTCGCTGGGCGGCTTTGCGTTCAGCGGCAGATTTAGCCATGACCGGACTCCTGAATAGCGGCACGACAGGCTTGTTCAACATGTGTGCGTACCATTGCCCGGCAACCTTCCTCATTGTCGGCATAAGTTGCCATAATTCCATTTACTGCCGCGCTGATCACAGAATCAGGTACTGGCTGCGGCGCTGGCTTAATATGCTGGCGCGGCTCTCCGTCCTTCGGCTCAGGCCACTGGCGCGCCATGTTCACTTTCAGCTTTTCTTCCATCGCTGCTGTGATTTCGCCGTCAGATATACCGGCGCGCCGCTGGGCATCCCACAAGAGAAATTGGAGATCCGCCCACTCGGATAAATCATCTGGCGCGGCGGCTGCCTCCAGCGCTTCTTTCGCAAGGTGTTTCAGCGGACCGATTGGGCCAACATCACCAAAGGTTTCGTGTGACCATGCAGCGTGCCGATCACGTATCAATCTGCGTAATTGCGCCGATGATGCCGACTCGCCGATATTGATGGTGATGCGTGGTTGCATAGGCGGCACCTTCGGCCCTTTTGCTGGTGGAAATTTATCAGCCATCAGTATTCTCCCCAGCTATATTCTGATGCAATCGGCCCCGGCTGGTTGGCAGCGAGGAATATATCGCTATCCGGCAATTTTTCGACCTTACAGCGATATCCCTCGGAAATGATCCCGGCTTCACGAAGACCGGCAAGACACAGGCGCGCTGTTTCTTCTGCGAGCTGAATCTTGCTAATCTGGTGGGTTTTGCGACGAACAAATGCCTGTAAAGCCTCTTCCATGGTGTAATGGTAACTGGAGCGATCAGCACCTTTTAGGCAGCGTTTAACATGGTATTTCTGGTTGGCTGGCTGCCCACCGGTCCGGTATTTAATAAGCTGCTCATTGGTCATGTACGGCATATCTTCGACATGCCAGAAAGTCTTCTCTGTCTCGCGAATGATTACGCGCTTCCACAAAGTGACGATCGGGCGGCCTTCGCTGTCGTTCCCGTCATGGTAGCGATAGCAGTATTTTTTGCCTTCGGTGATTCTGTTCATGCGGCACCTTCCTGAATATCAAGACCTTTGGATTCAATGCGCTTATGGCGATCCCAAAACCACTGGTGAAGTTCCATCAACTCTTTGTCGAGTGGTGCGTATTCGCGGTCAAAATAGGCCTGAGCGTCTTTCTCGCCCTCGTTGGGTAGCTCGCCGGGACCAAGCAGGGTGTTAAAAATCCATGCCATCCCGTTCTTGGCGTCGCCGGTGGTGCGCCAGTCGATAACCGCCGCTTTCATCACAAGCAGGTTCTTACCGAACATCCGATCAAGCTCTTTGAAGCGATTGCGGATGTATTCGTTCTCGTCTTTCAGTTGGGCGTTCTGCTTCTCTGCGTCAGCCAACACATCAGCGCGAGCACGCTGCACATCCAGCTGCGTCGCCAGTTCGCGCACCAGCGCGGCAGACTCAGCGCAATGCAGATCTTTCGCCAGCGCATGCCCGGCAGCTACGAGTTCTTTGGTTTTGTTGGTCATGCCGCGTTCTCCTGATGAATGATTTCCAGATCCAGCTTTTGAGCCAGAGCGTGTTCCGCTTTTGCGCCTGCGGAGTTCTGCCAGCCGGACAGCAGGAAAATACCGTCAGCGCAGCGGAGCATTGCGAGACAAATATCCATGTACTCTGGCTGGCTCAGGCCATCGGGAAGCGTCGCGGGGTTTAACACCACATGGCCTTCCGAAGCCAGGCGCATAGCCTCAAAATGGAACGCAGGGCGGTTATATTTCGGGATGCCGGTCATTGGCCCAGCAATGTAAATTTTCATCAAAATTCCCTCTTTTTGTTGGGCCTGGCATCATTCGCGCGGCGTTTCTGCTCAGCAGCAGCCTGGTCACAGTCGTAGATCGCACCGTTACGCTGGTCACAATAAACAACGCCAGTCGGGCCGTGGCGGTTCAGGCGCAACAGCAATTCGGTAGCCGCCTGATCTGCGTTTTCGTCGTATGCGCCTTCGCGGTAAATGCCGATCCAGTAATCGCAATCCTGCTCAATCTGCCCGGTATCGCGGGAGTCACTCGGCATAGGACGTTTGTTGGTACGCTTCTCCAGATCGCGGTTCAGCTGGGTAAGCAGCACCACGATGCAGTTCAGTTCCTTCGCCAGGTTCTTCAGCCCCTTCGTGATAATCCCGTAGGCCAGATCGTTACGGTCAGCCTTGTCTGCGGTCATCAGGGTCAGGTAGTCCACCAGCACCATGCCGACAGCGCCGCGTTCGCGTTTAATGCGGCGTGACTCTGCGACGATGTGCGCCAGCGTGATCCCGGGCGTGTCGTCGACGTAAAGGTTTCCGGTCTGGGCCAGACGTCCACCAGCGGCAAAAGCCATTGCCACCTGCGCGTCGTCGTACCGATCGCCATAAAACACGTCGGTATTCACGCGACTGACCTGCCCGATCATGCGCTCCACAATCTGCTTATCCGGCATTTCGAGGCTAAACATCAGCGCGGGGAGCTGCTCAACTTCGGCACAGTTGACGGCCAGCTGGCTATACAGCGTGGTTTTACCCATCTTCGGACGTGCGCCGATCACCATCAGAGCGCCTTTAACCAGTCCTTTCGGTTGCAGCAGGTCATCCAGCGAGCCAATCCCCGTCGACAGTCCACGCGTTGCGTCTGAGTCGCTCCAGCGCGCTTCCACCTCGTCCACCCAGTCGCCCATCACTTCCGAAAACTCGCGGAGCCCCCGGCGGTTACCGGTTTTCGCGTAGTCAGCGATATCAGTGAACAGGGTCTGAATAGCGTCAAACTTCTGGCTGGTGGTCATCCCGTTGCGGGAATACAGCAGCTCGGTGGCGCTGTTCAGCTTGTCAATGCCGTAACGCTCCATGGCTTTCTCGCGCACCAGCATGGCGTAGTGAACGATGTTCGCCGCGCTGGGAGTGTTTTTGGATATCTCGGCCATGTAAGCGAAGCCACCAGCCTGCTCGCCAAGCCCTTTAGATTCCAGCGACTCAATCAGGGTGATCAGGTCGATAGGCTTCTGGTTGGCTGCCAGCTCCCGCATCTCGGCGAAAATCACCTGGTGGGGGCGGATGTAGAACGATTCTGGTTTGAGCATCGACATGGCGGTCTGGCAGCGATCGCTACCGCTATCCAGCATCATGCCGCCCAGCACACTTTGTTCGGCTTCGATGTTCTGCGGGATCATGTTCATGTCGGTCATAGCGCTTTCTCCCTGGTTTTCAGCAGGGTGTCAGAGCGCAACAGATAATCGAAACTGGCGCGCCAGCCTCTGTCGTTCTCACCGAAGTAAAACTTTGGTGCTCGCTCAGCGAAAGCGGCGAAGTAATTCTCCACCGCCTCGACGGTTGGCTCTTTCAGTTCGGTCAGCAGGCGTTTGATAGCACGGCGACGTTTGTCGTTTAGTGCCTCTGCCTGGGGAAGGCGGTCTCCCAGGGTGGTGTTGTATGCAGACAGCACCGCCTGGTAGTCGATCTGAGTTTTCTTTGTGACAGGTTTTTCTTCCTGCCCGACACACTCCCCCTCTGGGGGTTGGGGGGTATTTATATTGTCTTTGGTAAGACTGTTTAGGGTGTCGGGTGATTTCGCCCAATTCAAAACCTCTTTTCGCCCAACGTTTTGGGTAGTTCCGCCCAACCTTTTGGGTGATTTTTTTGGTGTCTTATTGAGAACCCATTTATCAATGCTTACGTTAACGCTTACCAGCTTGAACCCACCCACTTTACGCAGATTAATAATCCTGCGTTCTGCTAGAACATTCAGGGCAGCCGCTACATCCGAATCATCCAGGCCGGTCACATCAGCCAGATATGTATTTGTTACCTTGTCCTCTGACTTATTCCAGCCAAAGGTGCAGTAGATAACGGCATCCAGAACCTGATGTTCACGGCCTGCAAGTTTCAGTTTTGGCTTAAGCTTTCCGATGCTGGTAGCAATACGCATGTACCCGTCATCAAGACTCGCCACTTTACTCTCCAATACCTCACGCTGAGGCTGGTAGTCTGCTAACTTAACGACGCCCATTTTTCACTCCTGATGTAGCCAGAGCCAGACGGATCACGCCAACCAGACGTTCAGCGAACGCCCTGTTTTTTGACGCGGCGACCACCAGCCCATCAGGGGAATCCTGAAGGCGTCGTTCCTCATTTTCCTGGTACTTTTTGCGCTTTGGCATTAGAATTGACCTCGCAATTTACTCACGTTTGTTGCACCTGAGAGCCGCTTGTGTTGACGCACAGCGGCTTTCGCCTTTTCAGAACAGGCACGGCTGGGCGTTCCGTTTAACTTTTCGCTTCTCAAAGCGGTCAGCGGGTAACTGCTGCTTCTCCGCCCACAGCTTTGCGTGCCGTAAAACATCATCAAAAATCTTCCCTTTCCTGCTTGCCTGACTCATGCGCTTGTACATGTCAACAGCCTGGAACGCCCCCCCCTGAGCCACCGCCAGAGAGAAACCGAGCTTCAGCAGTTCTTCACGCACATGCTTTTCGATGAATTCGATATGGTTCATGGCTTAATCCCACCCCAGCGGACCCGGCCTTGCCCGTTCGGCTTTCAGCCCGATATCAGCGAGCGTTTCGACTGAGGCCAGGTATTCACGCGAAACCAGCACCGCTTCCGGTGGCGCGGCCTGAATACCCAGGAAGGCCAGCTCTTTCGCCATGGTGCTGAAATGCCCTTCGGCTTTACGCCTGCTGGCCGTCGACTCGCTGATGCCCATATGCTCGGCGTAAGACTTCTGACCCACTGATGCAAGCCGGTTGAGCAGGACGCTTTCGATCTCAACCTGATTGATAACTGGCGGGTCTAACTTTCGTGCGATTGCGTTCTCCATTGGTGATACTCCTGTACGTGTTTAGTTCGCCAAATTTCTTGTTTCGACGAATACCAGACTCTCCTTTGATACAGGAGGCTGGCTGTGGAAATTCTGAGTGGCGTCTTCGATAGCCTTCGCTTTCTCTGGTGATGCTCTTCGGTTTCCATAGGCAATCTGATCAAGATAACCAGTAGTGGTTTTCGCAAGTGCAGCCAGAGCAGACCATTCAGCACCAGTAGCGCCTTTACGCCAGCGAAGAAGTTCGTTTGACATGTGTTTCTCCAAGATCAGTTAACAAAAAGGAGTTTAGCGTTATGCTAAATCTTGCGCAAGATGTATTTAGCAATTTGCATATTTATCATTCTGCTAAAATGACCGATCATGGTGGGATGGAAAATAAAGAGATCAGAAAAGCCAATTTAGAAGCGCTTCTTGAAGAGAGACAGCGGGATTCCGGTATGTCAAAGGCCCAGTTTGCTGAGTCTATAGATACCAGTCCGGCCACTCTTAGCCAGCTAATGGGTGACAATCCAAATAGAAATATTGGCGACAAGATGGCGAGAAAAATTGAAAGCGCCTTAAATCTGCCGTTTGGCTGGATGGATGTCCTGCACAATCAAGTTAATGAATCTAACGTAACTTACCGAGGCGTGAATGATGTTCGAGGGAGTTTCCCTGTGATCAGTTGGGTGAGCGCAGGTCAGTGGATGGAGGCGGTAGAACCGTATCATAGAAGGGCTATAGATCGCTGGTATGATACAACGGTTGAATGTTCTGAAGATTCCTTCTGGCTTGATGTTCGCGGTGACTCCATGACAGCTCCAGTTGGATTAAGCCTTCCGGAAGGGGCTGCAATTCTTATCGACCCAGAAGTCGAGCCAATCAATGGAAAGTTGGTTGTTGCTAAACTGGAAGGTGACAATGAAGTCACCTTTAAAAAGCTAGTCATCGATGCCGGTAGGCGCTTCCTTAAGCCCCTCAATCCTCAGTACCCAATGATCGAGATTAATGGCAACTGTAAGATTATTGGTGTTGTTGTCGATGCAAAAATATTGAACATACCGTAAATCATAAGATTCAACAAACCCGCCTTTGAGCGGGTTTTTTTATGTCCAAATCATAGCAACCTGCAAAATATAATTCCTTTTAAAACAATATGCTAAATTACATTAAAAAATAATTTAGCATTTAGCTATTGCTGATAATTTAGCATTGCGCTAAATTCATCTCATCCAAACAACGCATTCAAACGCGAATGCCCGGGTAAAAGTTCTGGCAGCCGGGAAGACGGCAAGGGGATGAGATGAAAACTAACCACGCAGTACCAAACAACGGTCGTGCAGTCGTCATGCGCAACAGTCGCACCGGCGCAGCATGGCGGGTTTCCTACGACTACCGCGACGGCACCTACTGGCACGAACCGCAGGGCAATCTGCGCAACATTCGCCGCCCTTATGCCTCATGCACCATCGAACCAAATCTTGTACCTGCGGGGACTCACTGATGGGAGCCCTGTACGCATTAGTGCTGACCATCACCATGACGAACGGTGATTACCAGGACGCTGTTGTCGGTATTTTCGACAATCAGCAGCAATGTGAAGCGGCAGCGAGTGAGCAAATGGGCGTCACTAACTGCTATCCAGTCGAAGGCATCATTCACGCTGACGAAACGCCAGCGGGTTATGACGCGAAATTTTGAGGGATAAGGGATGTGCAACTGCATTAATGAGGTCGGTGCTCAGATCGAAGCGCGACTGAAAGAGAAGGTTCCGGAAGGTGCTGAAGTAAGCGAAAGCACTTTTGATACCGGTTGGGATAATCAGGTTCTTTCTCTTTCCGAAGGCAAACTGTTTGTGATGCTGAAATACAAACTGGCGTACCGGGCCAAAAAGAAAAACGGCGAAATGGCTAAAAACCTGAACCGCCTGGAAACCAACGTAAAAATGAGTTTCTGCCCGTTCTGCGGCGAATCGCAGGGCTGACACCACCAGCATAACCGAATTTAACCGAATGGTCGGCTATTAAAGCGACAGGATTGTTACACCCAAAATTTAAGGATCAGCAATGTTCGACTTAATTAAGTACCTCGTTAAAAACGATATTCAGCACACTGTTTCCGATAACGGGAATATTACCGTCACCCACAATCTAGATCTGGAAGATGTTAGCGGCGTCGACGCCTTGCCGGACAATCTGACCGTGGGCGGCTGGCTCGACCTGGAAGGCACCAGCATCACCGCGCTGCCGGACAATCTGACCGTGGGCGGCTGGCTCGACCTGGAAGGCACCAGCATCACCGCGCTGCCGGACAATCTGACCGTGGGCGGCTCGCTCTACCTGCGCGGCACCAGCATCACCGCGCTGCCGGACAATCTGACCGTGGGCGGCTCGCTCTACCTGCGCGGCACCAGCATCACCGCGCTGCCGGACAATCTGACCGTGGGCGGCTCGCTCGACCTGGAAGGCACCAGCATCACCGCGCTGCCGGACAATCTGACCGTGGGCGGCTCGCTCTACCTGCGCCCGGAGAAGATCACGAACGTTTCTTACCGTGAAAACTGCGGTTACTCCAGCCGTACCATCTTCGCTATGTGGACCGGCAAAGAGTTTCGGATCGCCGCTGGTTGCTTCTTCGGTTCCATCGAGCAGTTCGAACAGGCAGTAGACGACAAGTATGACGGCAATGCAGCCGAAGCATACAAAAAGGCCGGGCGTGATTGTGTGGCAGAACTGACAGAAAAGCTCAATCCGAAAGACTGAATTGATTCCGGCAGCCTCCACGGTGCCGGGCTTCCAGAACAGGAGAAAAAGCGATGCGCTCCGAAAACCAACAGCAAGCCATGAACCTTATCGCGCTGCTGTGCCTGATGTACCACTTATCGCCAGCTGACCTTGAGGCCATCGCCCACCAGCTCGCGCACTTCGATGCAGTTTGTGATTACAGAACACAGGGGATTAATAATGCTGCGTGTCATTGATACCGAAACGACAGGGCTGGAAGGCGGCCCGGAAACCGTGGTGGAAATCGCCAGCGTCGATATTGTCGATGGTGTGATCTGCAACCCAATGAGCGACCTCGTTAAGCCAGGCGTGGCGATCGGTTTTGAGGCCATGGCTATTCACCATATCACCGAAGACATGGTGGAAGGCGCGCCGCTGCTCAGTGAAGTAATTGGCCGCTATCTGGGGGCTGATGCCTACGTCGCTCACAACGCGAAGTTCGACAAATCCAAGCTGCCGCAGATTGATGCGCCGTGGATCTGCACCGCCAAGCTGGCGCGTTCGCTCCTGCCGGAGCACAAGAGCCACAGTAACCAGTACCTGCGTTACAGCCTCGGGCTGAAACCGGAAGTACCGGAAGGGCTTTACGCCCACCGCGCGCTGTATGACTGCTACGTCACCGCCGAATTGTTGCTCTATATGGGCCGCCTGGCGAAATGGACGATGGGCGAAATGCGGGCCATCTCCAATAACCCTTCCCTGCTGCATGCGCTCCGCTTCGGTAAGCATAAAGGCGTCCCGTTCGCAGAGCTGGCAAAAACAGAACCGGGTTACCTGCGCTGGCTCGTTGCCAACAGCGACGACGAAGACGTGCTGTTTACGGCTGAACACTGGCTGAGCGGGGGTAAATGATGGGTACTCCAGTGCTGATCCTCGGTGATTCTGGCGCGGGCAAGTCCTACAGCCTGCGCAACTTCAATCCGGACGATGTGATGCTGCTCCAGTGCATCCCCAAAATGCTGCCGTTCAAGTCTGCGGGCTGGAAACTTCACGGCAAGCTGCTGCCAGACGGAAGCAAACAGCGCGGTAACGTTCTGCGCTCGGATAACTGGGAAACGGTGCTGGACACCATCTATCGCATGGTGCAGTCGAAAACGCGCCGCGTCCTGATCATCGACGATTTCCAGGTGGTCATGCAGCACGAAAACATGAACCGCGCGTACCAGACCGGCTATGCCAAGTTCACCGAAATGGCAGATCACATCTGGCGAATCATCATGGCGGCCACCGAACTGCCGGACGACTTCCGCGTTTATTTCCTGGCTCACACCGAAGAGACCGAGGGAAAGATCCGCATGAAGACTACCGGAAAGATGCTCAACGAAAAGCTGACGCCAGAGGGCTATTTCTCCATCGTGCTGCGCGCCATCAAGAAGGACGGCAAACACGTCTTTCTCATCAAAGGCGATGACAACGACACCGCCAAAGCACCGCCTGACCTGTTCCCTGATCAGACGGAAATGGACAACGACCTCCACGCCGTAGACGTGGCTATCACCGAATTTATGACCGAATTGTAACTCTGAGGAATTAACGATGAACCAACCAATGACTTTTATGTGGAACAACGAAACTGCTGAGATGGCGAAGAAAGCTGGCGCAACAGGCGGGATCAGCGAAACCGGCGCTTACGAGGGCGAAATCGTTTCTGCGGTGTACACCTTCGGGAAAGATGGCAGCCAGTCCCAGGCGCTCGAACTGAGCCTGGATTCCAACGGGCTCAAGGCGAATTTCCTGCGCATTAACTTCCTCGGCAAAGACGGCCAGCAGACTTTCGGCATGGGGCTGGTATCAGCGCTGATGTGGGTCGCCCAGGTCAAACAGGCGCAACCGCAGCAGGTACAGGGCCAAAACGGCATCGAATGGCACTGCCCGGCACTGGTTGGCAAAAAGGTGGGCCTGTTCCTCCAGAAGGTGCTGTACACCAAAAACGACGGCGGCGACGGCTACAAGTTCGAAGTGCGCCACGTTTTCCAGCCAGGGACACGTAAAACCTACGCCGAGCACGCTGAAAATGCCCCGGCAGAAGCGATCGCCGCGCTTGAACTGTCGATGAAGGATAAGGACGAACGTATCCACGGCGGCGCGCAGTTCTCTGGCCCGCGCAATGCCCAACATGGCGGTAACCCTTATGCAAATCAGACTGGCGGCGCACCACAGTCTCGCTTGCAGCAGAACAGCGGTCAGCCACCGGTCGACTTTGACGACGATATCCCATTTGCGCCGATTGGTCTCCCGTTCCCTTCTCACTCTATCTATGCGCTATGACGCACGCGCAGGACGAAATCAGGGTTGGCGCGGTGCGCCATCCCATGTTGAAGAATTAAATGTTAGAGGACGGAAGCATGAGCAAAATTGGTGACTATTTCTTTGAATTCCCGGCATCAAGAGGTTTACAGGGAAATACGGTTGTGTTGATGATGACAGTCCCAGCGCGCGCGCTAACTCGCGTTCTGGCATCAGATAACCACGGCAATACGCTTGAGCGTTCTCAGCGAGAACTCAATCCAGCACGTGCGAAGAAGTTTTATGAGTACCTGCGAACAGCTTACGAGAAAAAAGAGCCGTTCATCATCCCGCCGCTGGTTGGAAACTGCGACTCACTCATTGAGTTCGAAGAGTTTGGCAATACGAATGTGGGTGTCGCGCGATTCCCAATGGATGCGGAGATTAAACTGTTTGACGGTCAGCATCGCGCCGCAGGCATTGCGGAGTTCTGCCGCACTTACGGAGAGCCTATTCACATCCCAATGATGCTGACACACCAACTGCCGCTCAAAACGCGCCAGCAGTTCTTTTCCGACATCAACAACAACGTATCGAAGCCATCAGCGGCCATCAATATGGCCTATAACGGTAGGGATAAAATTGCTCAAGATATGGTTTCGTTTTTGTCATCCCATGCCGTGTTCTCAGAAATAACAGACTTTGAACACAACGTGGTTCCGGCGAAAAGCGATCTCTGGATTAGCTTCAAACCCCTGAGTGATGCAACTGCAAAATTCTCTGGCAATGGGGATGAGCTTGCTACTAGTGACATCTATGACATTTGGGAGGCATGGCTCAAGCTAACAGCCATCGAGGGAATTAGGCATGGTTGTACGCCTGCTGAATATAAGCGGGATTACATCCAGTTCCACGCGGTGATGATCAATGCGTTTGGCTACGCAATGCAGGAACTACTACGGCATCGCCCTGCACACATCATTGTGCAGATGATTGAGGAGTTAGTAAATAATTCCACTATGAGTGAGTTGGAGAATTTCTTCCTCATTTCATCCTGGTCCGGTGTCTGCGCCAGCACTGAAAAAGATAGAGCGACGGTTATTGCCAGCGTTGCTTCACAAAAAGCTGCTTCGGTGAGACTAATCCAAGCTATTACGGCAAAGAGCTTTGAGGTCGCAGCATGAGATACGGCTCTGTTTGCAGTGGAGCTGCGGCGATGCCCATAGAAGAACCGGCGCTGCGCAGCTGGCAGCGCCCGTTCCTTAAATGGGCTGGCGGCAAATATTCGCTGCTGCCGGAACTGGATCGCCTGATCCCCGCAGGTAAACGCCTTATTGAGCCTTTTGTGGGTGGCGGCTCGGTGTTCCTTAACTCAGACAAGCACGAACGCTTCCTTCTGGCTGACGTCAACGCTGACCTGATTAACCTGTATCAGATGCTGGCGGTTGTTCCCGACTCGGTGATCTATGAGGCAATGAAGGCATTCAGGCATCTGAATGATGCCGAAAACTATACGGAAATTCGTCAAGCATTCAACGCGCAGCGGCTGGATGCGGTCGAGCGCGCAGCAGCATTCCTTTATCTCAACCGGCACTGCTTCAACGGCCTGATCCGTTATAACCTGCACGGTTTTTTTAACGTCGGCTTTGGGAAATATAAAGCACCATATTTCCCGGAAGAAGAGATCAAGGCATTTAAGCGGAAGGCTCACTCATGCGTATTCATGAATGCAGGCTTCAGGCGCACGCTCGCGCTGGCAGGTGATGGTGACGTCATTTACTGCGATCCGCCTTATGAGCCGCTGCCCGGCACCGCTGGTTTCACTAACTACGCGGCTGGTGGGTTCTCATGGGATAGCCAGGTAGAGCTTGCGGAAAGCTGTGTGGCAGCCCACCAGCGGGGGGCAAAAGTGGTGATCAGCAATTCTACCGCTCCGCGCGTAATTGAACTTTACGAACAGCACGGCTTCACGCTGTACCGCGTCAGTGCTCGCCGGGCTATATCCAGCAAAGGCAACACCCGCGAAACAGCGAGTGATGTCGTAGCCACTTTGGGAGTGCAGTGATGATGAAGCTGATTAATCGCAGTAAGCAATCACCTATTGGTCGCCGCGCTTGCGATGTTGCGCTGGCGACGCACCACGCAAAATATGGCGATTACGGCAGGCAGAAGCACCAGACAAATTACACCGTTGAGGTGGATGGCATGAAGGTCACCGTCGAAGTCGTCAACCGGGCCACCAGCTATGTCGCCACAGCAATGATCGGCGTTCGTAAACTTCGAAACCTGCCAGCACAGGCACACTGAATAACAATGACGGCCCCGACTGGGGCCACTGGAGAACATCGATGGACGAAGAAGTATTTACCAGAGATGAGGCCGCCGCCTTCCTTAAAGTGGATAAAGGCACGATTGCCCAGTGGATAAAGTCCGGTCGCCTGGCTGCTACCCGAAAAAATCCACATAAGAAAAAAAGCCCATACCTGATCTGCAAAACAGACTGTATTGCGGCAGTGAAGAACCCGATCCACAATCAACCCGTGAATGCGGTTGATGTGCAGGAGGATAAAGCATGTCAATCAAACAACGTGCCGGTACGTGGCACTGCGACTTCGTTACGCCTGGTGGAAGTCGAATTAGACGGTCTCTTGGGACAACGGACAAAAGGCAAGCGCAGGAGCTCTATGATCAGCTGAAAGCTGAAGCATGGCGAGTTGATAAGATGGGGGAGTTTAAGCCGCGAACGTTTGATGAAGCGTGCGTTCGCTGGCTTAACGAAAAGCAGCACAAGAAAAGCCTGGACGATGACAAAAGCCGGATCGGATTCTGGAGGATGCACTTCAAAGGAATGGACCTGTCAGCAATCACGGAAGACAGGATCTTGTCGGCGGTGAGTTCGATGGTTAATCGCAAACATCGAATGAACTGGGAGGCTAAACGGGACAGCCTGCTGCGAAGAGGTAAGCCGGTTCCTGAATTCAAGGATAAACCAGCGTCGCTGGCGACGAAGGCGACGCACCTTGCTTTCATCCGGGCGCTGTTACGATGCGCGGCCAACGAATGGCGATGGATAGCCAAAGCGCCGAACATCAAATGCCCGGTGCCGAAAAATAAGCGTATTCGCTGGCTAACCAAAGAGGAAGCGGCGAACCTGATCCGGGAGCTTCCCGAGCATATGAAGCCAGTTGTTATTTTTGCACTGGCGACGGGGCTGCGCAGGTCGAACATCACAGATCTGGAGTGGTCGCAAATTGATATGCAGAGGAAGGTCGCGTGGATTCACCCCGAGGACGCGAAAGCAGGAAGGGCGATTGGGGTCGCCCTGAACGAATCGGCCTGTAAGGTGCTGCGGGAGCAGCTGGGGAAACATAACCGGTGGGTCTTTGTTCACACTGAATCATCCGTTCGCCCGGATGGAACGAGAACAAAGGCGGTGCGCAAAATGCGGTCTGATGCTAACACGGCATGGCGCGCAGCGTTAAGGCGGGCGGGAATAGAAAATTTCCGCTTCCATGACCTGCGGCACACCTGGGCAAGCTGGCTTGTGCAGTCCGGCGTGCCACTCAGTGCGCTACAGGAAATGGGCGGGTGGGAAAGTATCGAGATGGTGCAGCGTTATGCACATCTGGCACCGAATCACCTGACGCAGCATGCCATGCAAATCGACTCATTCCTGGCGGGGAATGGCACAAATATGGCACAAGGCGCTTTTGCTGAACTGGTGAATATCGCGTGAACCCGCGTGGTTAGTGGTGCCGATAATAGGAGTCGAACCTACGACCTTCGCATTACGAATGCGCTGCTCTACCAACTGAGCTATATCGGCCCTGAAAAGGACATGTCCACGAATGTGAGCACGGGGTAGAAGGTTAAAACTAACCGGGCGATGCGTCAATGGCCTTGCGAATCAAACGCCTATTTTTGCATCATCCGGTTTCAATTACGCACGAATCGTGTCGTTACAGGCATGCTTATACGTGGTCGGGTATTACTATAACCAGCGGCGAACGTGTTGTTCATAGCGCTCCCACTCCAGCCCGAAATGTTTTCGCAGTTGTTCCTCTTCAAAGTCGATATGCAATCTGGCAACCGCCAGCATAAACACCGGTACAGCCAGTACTCCAGTCAGGCTACCGATGCAAAGAGCAAAGGCCAACTGGATTCCACTCATACCAAGGTAGATCGGGTTGCGGCTCCAGGCATAACATCCGCCGGTAACAAGCGTGGTCGATTTATGTGCATGCAGCGGATTCAGGGTCGTACGTTTCATCCGCATCTGCCACGCGGTATGCAATATCACCAACAGACTGACGCCGGCCAGCAATGTGCTTATCACGATATTCACCCCGCCGAATGTGAAACGCGGACTCGCCGTCAGCACATCCGCAACGAGAAAAAGTACTAAGATAAGAGGCGGCGGAAACCAGACTCTTAATTTTGTCAGGAAATGACGCATGACCAGGAACTCACCTCGGCATCGGTTTAATTAACGCTGATACCGCTATAAATACCCCGTATTAGATACATAAACAAACGATGCCTCACTCACAACAGACTGTCGCCTTCACCAGACAGGCGGGAGTTGTCGTACTCACCTCGACAAAAATACCTGCATCAGAGGCATCCGCCCCTGATGTTCCCGAAAGGCTTTACGTTGAGAAAGTAGAATCCGACGCTGATTCAAAAAAATCTAAAGACTGCTTGTAGTAACGCATAAAATCATCAAACGTCACTGGCGGTAAAAATTGATAACCCTGCAGGTAATCAACATTATTTTTCCCCAACCATTGCTGCTGATAGCCATGTTCAACGCCTTCCGCCACCATGCGTAACCCCAGGAGTTCGGAAAGGTGAATGATTGACTCGAGCATAGGGATATGTTGCTCAACTTCTTTAATCGCTTTGATAAACGTTTTATCAATTTTTATAACATCCAGGTCTAACTCATTGAGATAACAAAGGTTAGCGTATCCCGTCCCAAAATCATCTAAAGCAAACAGAACCCCTCTGTTTCGCAACGATCGTATCAGTTCTTTGATTGCAGGAGTAATAGTGAGAGTCTGGTTTTCAGTTATTTCAATCATCAATTTTATCGGTAGCCTTTGCGTTATTTCCATAAAATTAAGACACTCCCAATAAAAGACGGGGTTACTTAAACCTGATGGACTCACATTAAAAGAGACGAATAAAGTTTTATTGAAATCCTCGCTTCCGTCGACCAGATTACGCGCGACGGCGTTCATTAAATAGCTCGTTAACTCATTCATTAAGCCACATTTTTCAGCCAGCGGTATAAACTCACGCTGAGAAATAGCATAATTATCCCCCTGTGGCCAACGAGCCAAAACCTCAACACCACAGACATCTTCGTTTATATTTACGATGGGTTGAAAATAAGGAATGATTTCTTCATTCCTTATTGCCATACTCAGTCGACCAGAATCTGAGACATCATATGCTTCGCCGTATATTACATTCTTACCAGAATGACTGTTCGTCGAGGAACCTTCATGCAATAGATTATTCCTGGTTAAAAAAATGATAGTTTCATTAAAATGAGAAAATCCCAGACGAGCGGTAATGCGTTCCCGATATCGATACACTGACTTAATTGTTATCGAGTTAGCATGACAAAAATCGTGCAATTTTTCCTTTGTGAAAGATGCATACAGCATTTTCTCTTCAAACTCAGTCAAATGAAAAGTAAATATCGCTGAACCTTTAGTGACTTCCACAACCTCATTGGGTGCCATTAGATTGGCTCTCAACTGAGAAATCAGCTGATCCGATAGTTCCCGTCCATTAATGAATGCATACTCCTCGTACCCCCGATTAATAGAACGATTTTCATTCATCCGAAGAACAATACAGTTTATATTGATAAACTGCGTGCTATTTCTCTGAAACCACTTCCTGACCTGGAATAATGGTAACCGGTTATCGATCACCAGTAAACAGGATGGATACCGTGGAATAATTGACTGTGAACCAGAAATAAATGCCCGCGCATCGACCAACACCAGATTTGGCAACCACGCTTTTATCCCTGAGAAAAGAAAAATATCATAACTGAGCAGAAAAACCTTTTTCGTATTCATAGTTACCACCAACTTAAATTTATGGCATGGCAGGTCCCTCGTTTTATACACGAGAGAATATACAACACCTTTAGCCTCCAGAAATTACAATGCAGTCCGCGAAATAACTTTATCCATAAGTCATCTCACGCAGTTTCAGAATTTATAATCACGCTTATCCATATGAATATTACCATTAAATGTTAAGGCCATTTTAATTATTGAAAAAGGAAAAATCCTAATTCTTCATCAATACAAATCCTATTGCTCATTTTCACTGTAAGACAAAATAAAAAACCACGAACACTAAAAACGACAAAATATAAAACTACTAAAACCGTAAGGATAACATATTATTGTTACTTATGCTGCCCGACAAACCATTAACGTACGTCGCAGATCTCTGATCGCATAGACATTTTTGGCGATATGGATGATCTTATAATAAAAAATTTCCTGTCGTGACATGAGTTGTTCGGTAACGTCATCAGGAACATTATCATTTTTATTTTTAACAATAGCTACACGACGGGTCTGCAGGTAACCATCACGATCTTTACCAATAAAATTCAGGATAACATTACGATCTACAGCATAATTTTTACCCTGAATATTGAGGCTTCCTACCTGAGATACCCGCCCTTCGGTAGCAGAAGAAATACGAAAAACCAGCAGAACTTCACCTTCAATTTTTACACCCTGAGTTTGCGCCTCCAGATGCAGGTAAGTTTTTGCCGAGCAGGTCAGCGTCTCAGGTTCTTGATGGCGATATAAAAAATATGCTGTTATCGCTGCAAGAAAGATTGCCCCACTAATAAACAAAATTTTCACATTCACGGACAACCCCTCCTTTCTCTAACGTACAAATCCCAAGCAAATTCACTCTAAGATCATTGCCGGCTGATAAATTATTATCATCATAAAAAACAATTGTTTTCTTGCCATCATGACAAGCCGCATTTACTTTTCGCCACATATCAGAAGATAAAAATGCTTTCGTTTTATCAGCATTATTGTCATCGGCAGTATAAAGTTCACAATCATCTATTGCCCTGATATAGATAAAATTTTTGGAGCTTGAATTAAGTGCTGAAAATATAAAAATAGCGCTTCCAAGAAATGCAAATAATAAAATGAACAGAATAATATTTTTACGTTTTGGTCTTACGGATGAGTTCACCGTCTCAGTTACCGAACGCACAGTTTCATCTTCACAGGAAGATGACGATTCACCGCTGATCGAAGCATGGAACAAAAATCCCTGCCGGGGCAGCGTTTCAATGGGATTACCCGCCCCCAGCTCACTAAATGCTTTTCGCAAAATACTGATGCTTTTATTAAGACTATGACCCGATGGGGCCATGCCATGCTTTTTCCACACTTCTTCAATGATAAACTCGCGGTGGACTTGTTGATTTTTATGGGCAATGAATAGCTCAAGTAGTCTCGCGGTAGATGCCGAAAGAATTATTGTCGTATCGCGATGTTTCAGGCTTTTTCTGGTGGAATCATACTCAACCTGTTCATTAATTATACTGTTCATACTACCTGACTCTTAATTACCGTGACGTTGAGTGCAAATGACTAAAATTTCATCTGTGCCGAGCTGATTACTGCATTGTATAAAGACAGTTACAGTATAGGTTCGATATCTAACCATGACATATCGGATCAGAATTAATGTTTACTATTGATTGAGTTTGAAGCACCCCTGACCTACTGGTATGTATTTCTGCAATGCAACGATAAATTTCCGGTTTTTTGATTTCAATTCGCTACTACGCCAGGTTTCACCCGGCAACACATAACGCATGGTGGCTTCATCATCGGTTGAGTTGCACCCCAGGTGTACGATGATTTTAAAAAAAGTATTCCCGGTGTTTTTCAGTGTTCCGTTTGCCTCATCAATGGTGTAGGCCAGATTCATTTTTCTCGGGCGAACAACCAATATGGTGTCCATAGCGATCACCGGGAGAGCCTGCCCTCCTTTCCCTTGATTACGCTCGGTAAACAGCGTTATCGGCATTTCACGAAACAGAATTCGGTAATAGCGTTCTTTATCATCCTGCGGTCCACGGTAGAAAATCTTAAAAAACTCACTCGCCTGCGGAGCCAGTGAAAAATTCAGCGGCGTAAACAGAAGTTCGCCTTCAGCAATGGCACTTCTGTTTTCACCTCCCGGTCCGGGCTTATCAATTTTTACTGCGCCAATACTGTACAAATTCTGTTTCTGGCTATCGTTATAGATCCGTTTGCTGATAAATGATTTATCCGATGGCATCTCATAAATGATCGACTCCAGGTAGACAGCCTGTGCGGAGAATATAGTCAACCCGGAAAGTAAGATAAATACCCATCTAAACACCAAACGGCAGCGGTTCATGGCGTCACTCCCACCCAATTCGCCGTGACTTTTATCTCTCCACTAGCACTGACAACACCTTCCCAATCTGTTCCGGAAACAGTTAACATCGACCGTGAATCATTCATTGGGAAAAGCAGTTTCAAATCAGTAGTATAATAGCTTCCATCGTCATTGTTATTTGCGTCCCAGGGCGTCTGTTGCCACTGCGCATCGCTCATATTGATTGCTGCTTCACTACAGCTATTTCGTTTCTTCACCACGCCCCCCGACTGACTGTTGTACTGCAGAAAGGCGGGGATTGGGACTGACAGCCCGCCTTGAGGGGAGGTAAACAGACAGTAAGGCACACTGTTTATTGTCGTACTTTCTCCGATAACTTGCGCGGTAATGCTATCAGCCTGACGAGGACCGGAGACTGTCACGGTGTAATCTATTTCTATAGGAGCGGCGTCGCCAATCGTGCCACTGCCGCTCGCAGAAGCGGTGTTGTCTGAAGAGACGATACTGATCCCATACTCCTTCGGCACAATATTGATCTGTAGCGAAGGCGTAAACTGGTAGTGCCCTGACTCAGGTGTTAAGCCATTATAAAAACCGAAGGTAAACGGTTGAGTGTTAGTAATGCTGATTCCTGAATCGACGAGTTTTTTCAGGAATACCTTTGACAGAAAAATATATATGTACTCTCCAGAGGTCGTGAAAACGTTGTAATAAGCAGTTGAAGTACCATAGTTATACCAGTTTGAACCATTCCCGGAGTATTTCACGGTGGCCGGTCCAGGCGTAAAACCAAGCATCGCCGTGTCGACATAAGCGCGAAACGTCAGAGAGGCGGTCAGATTGGCGGTTTGTTGCAGGTTATAATTTACCATTTTGCAAATCACGCCGTCTTCTCTGCCTACCACGCCAAGCTCGCAATAACCAGAGTCTTTGGTGATGCTCGGCGTACCGTCGCTGGCAACCCAAAGTTCCTGAAATGCATTAGTCGATACCAGTGACAGATGACCACGTTTGGTTAACGTATAATTGACGTAATTCCATAATCCTTTCGATTGATCTTTGCAACGTTGCCCGGAAGAATAATCATAATCTACGGAAGTATAACAACGGTTGAACACATAGGTTTCGCTGCTACCGGTAGGCACATTGCGAAAGTACTCATAGGCAGTATCCGTCAGGGAAGCGAATCCGTAGGCGCCACCAATAACACCTGCGACAGATCCCACCTGCGCATGATAAAAACCGTTTTTATCAGTGCCTTGCCCGGCAATAAATCCAGTTGATGGACACTGGCTGCCGCTATAACAACGGATCCCCCGAAAAGGCCCGTTAATCGGGGAATTATCAATCCACATGTCCTGATAATAATTTCCTGGCGCAGTCCAGATGACAAAACCTAAATACCCGAGACTCACCTGAGAGGTACCGTATTTTATCCATGTGTTTGAACCGCTGAAACGCGGATCGAGTGCGGAGGGGGTGATAAAGTATTCACTATCAATGGCATTTTCAATAAACAAATAGTTATTACTGACTGAGCCGGAAGATACTGCATTTAAAGCCAAAGCAGGCGCAGGCGTGAAACTCCCCACGGCACAGATTACAGTAGCTACTTTAATTAATACTTTCATTTTATTACCTCTGCGCCATCGTGGTTTGCGTGGCACATTTCACATCACCAACCCACGCTGCGCCGCGTGCTTTTTCCAAATCGAGATCGGCTTCGCATAGGCTGCCATTGGCTGAAATTAACGTGATGACTGGATACTTCTTATCGATATCGATAGCAAACTCCCCTTTTTCATCCGTACGCGTTTTACCGATGTGATTATGAATATCGGTGTTTGCAGCCAACTGCCCATCGGGATAACGAATACGTCCGAATACGGTGACCATACTTTTCACTTCAGGGTTGATAACACCCACGTTACCCGGATATAGCGTCAGTTCCTGTTTGCGCCCTGAAACAATATCAAAGCTGTCTTCAGAGTTTTTATCATTGAGGATCTCCAGCTTGTACTGAGCATAAGGCGGCAGTGCAATGAAATTGGATTTACCGCTGAGAAGATAATTTCGGTTATTAATCTTCGCAGCCAGTTTCCCTTCGCCGGTCAAATCGGTTTTCACAATAATGCCTGACCTTTGCCTCTCTTTACTCAGACCGAAATCTTTTCCTGCCCACGCCAGGGAACCTTGAGAAGAGAAGTTCATATTGGTGGAGTTGTCCGCAGAACGCGTTACCGATACGGTGCCGGCGTTATATTTCGTGTCATAACTCAGATTGCCGTTTACCGAGTAATTATTGTCGTAATACTGCTCGCCACTCAGGCGTGTCGAAGCCGACAATCCGACCGATTTAATGGGGCCTTCAGCATACTGCTTGCGCGCGCTGAGATTACCCTGAGTGCTGCCATAGCGATCCCGGGAGACGCCCATGCTCATCCAGGACGCCAACGGCAACGATAAATCCAGGCTGACATAACGTTCCTGTCGCCCATCGTCATTCCGGTTGTTGTAGTAATAACGCTGAATACCTGCGCGCAACCCAACCGTGGCATACTTGCCTGAATAAAGGTTCGTGCTGTAGTCCAGGTTACGGTATTTATTTCCCGAGTAGCGATTCTCCGTCTGACTCACGGTAAGCGAGCCGCCATGAGGAATAAACTTCCCCAGGTTAAGAGTGCCACCAATGGAATAATTGTCACGCTCCTGCATGGGCAGACGGTCGCCAATTTTACTGTCTTCACGAGATGCCCAAAGGGAACCATATCCCTCGGGGATATTGAGATTGATATTACTGATGTTTCGCCATGACGAATCGTTCGCTACCAGCGTCTGATTGCCAATGCTTACGTATTCATTCACATTGAGCGTGACATCCGTTTCATTAACCGCATTGTTGCCAAAACCGTAGAGCGTAGATTTCAGGCCCAGCCCCGACAATATAGCCAGCGTCACCGATGCGGCACCGCCGGCAATCCAGGTCTGCTCATTGCCTAAATCCTGATAGTGGTTTCGCTTATAACTCACACGGTCATAATCCAGTGAGCCACCAAACAGTTGCCATGAGAGCTGATCAATTCCGGCAGCCTGCTGGCGGGCAAAGATTTTATTAACCCGACTGATACGACTATTAATTGTCCGGCCATTGACCACGATATCTACCGTGACGTCATAAACACCATACGGGAAACGACTGGTATCAATTTCATAACTGCCCATATTAAAGTTCTGTACGCTGAGCAAACGCCCGTCACGAAATACATGAACCTCGCCAGCGGCTGGCAAAAATACGGTAATTGGCGTGAGCGAAAGCGAGGTATTCTCAACAACCGTACTTCCTTTGTTTCCGTAGCTTACGCCGTAAATTTTCCCACCATTCAGCGCATTCAGGCTGGCAATAGACTGGACATTCCAGGTGTCGAGCATCCCGAGCGCCAGTCGATATCCGTCATAATCACGCTCATACATCGCGCGATAGAGTTTACTGGTGCTGTTGCTGTCGCCTATGCCGTAAAACGAACCGTTAATGTTGACATGGTGTTCACGCAGCGATGTTGTATTGTCCATCGTCAGATAGCTGCGGGTACTGCTGCCGTTATGATAATCGTTGTAGTAGGTGCCAAAGTTATAGTTCAGGACGTTAGAGAGAGTCTCCACGCTGGAAGGTCCAAGCAGGCTGCTGCGTGCGACAATCGCTTCAGTTAACGCATCTTTGCTGACAATCATCTCCAGGTGAAATGAGGAGACGTTGAGTTGCAGACGTGCATCATTAGATAGCTCGATATTGGTGTTATCGTGAAACTTCACATCACGAATTTTTTCCACCAACGCGCGGGTTTTTCCAGATAACACGGCATTATTGGGCAATTCGGTAATGACTCCAACTTATTGATAGTGTTTTATGTTCAGATAATGCCCGATGACTTTGTCATGCAGCTCCACCGATTTTGAGAACGACAGCGACTTCCGTCCCAGCCGTGCCAGGTGCTGCCTCAGATTCAGGTTATGCCGCTCAATTCGCTGCGTATATCGCTTGCTGATTACGTGCAGCTTTCCCTTCAGGCGGGATTCATACAGCGGCCAGCCATCCGTCATCCATATCACCACGTCAAAGGGTGACAGCAGGCTCATAAGACGCCCCAGCGTCGCCATAGTGCGTTCACCGAATACGTGCGCAACAACCGTCTTCCGGAGCCTGTCATACGCGTAAAACAGCCAGCGCTGGCGCGATTTAGCCCCGACGTATCCCCACTGTTCGTCCATTTCCGCGCAGACGATGACGTCACTGCCCGGCTGTATGCGCGAGGTTACCGACTGCGGCCTGAGTTTTTTAAATGGCGGAAAATCGTGTTGAGGCCAACGCCCATAATGCGGGCGGTTGCCCGGCATCCAACGCCATTCATGGCCATATCAATGATTTTCTGGTGCGTACCGGGTTGAGAAGCGGTGTAAGTGAACTGCAGTTGCCATGTTTTACGGCAGTGAGAGCAGAGATAGCGCTGATGTCCGGCAGTGCTTTTGCCGTTACGCACCACCCCGTCAGTAGCTGAACAGGAGGGACAGCTGATAGAAACAGAAGCCACTGGAGCACCTCAAAAACACCATCATACACTAAATCAGTAAGTTGGCAGCATCACCGGGCAATTCAGCAAGAGTCAGGGCTTTAACCGTAATATTGCCATCAACAAGGGAAATCACCGCATCGGCAACTTTTTGCTGACTTTTCTCGTCAGTCTCGTTGTAACGAATATATACCGGCACCGTCATTCCCTGCTCCAGTGAACGGGCGAAAGCGCTGGGGATAACGTAATTACCCACTTTTACTGGGGCTGCATGTGAAAATCCTGGTGTCAGCGCAAGAAAAAGACAAATGCTACCGCCGACAATATTTGTTGTTGTCATCTGCATCCTTACATTCCGGTAATTTTATTTATCCCTGCTATTGACCATCACTTCACTGTAATAAACTGCTTACCGTGCCAGATACCGATGCGTGAACGGCTATTACTAATGTCGGTAAACTGTAATTTTATTTTTGTACCCGGCATAATGTAATAACGTTCGCGACAGCCTCGTCCCCGATCGCGAGCCTTATCTTTACAAGCCCCATAGGCGATCACACGAAACGAAACATTGCCGGTATTGGTAATAACATCGCCATTTCGGCTATATTCAAAACGCTCCTTGCGCGGCGCGACTACCAAAATAGTGCCAATTTCAGCCGACGCTGTTGCAACAGCCATTTTATTCGCCCGGGTTTCCGCGCTCTCGGTGATCGGCTCATCTATCCATTGCAGACGATAATAACGCTCGACATCATCTGCAGGTCCTTTATAAAAGAAACGAAAAACATCCTTCGCCTGACCTGGAAGAATAAGATTGGCAGGTGTAGAGAGTAATTCTCCGGAATTAACGGGCTTTATTTCGATTCACCCCGCCAAAGGTGATGACAATTGTTTTACCGAAACACTGACATAACGCGCCGCATCTGTCGTATTGATAATTTCTTTCGATAATGAACTCTCAGCAGAAGTCATGATCGATGTGATTTCACCAACATTAATTGCCCATCCGGGAAAAGATGCTACTAACCCTACCAACATCGCTGCCGGTAAATATTTTTTCATGACACCATTCCTGATAAATTCGGGAGAACAAATTCTCCCGAATTTTTTATTACTTAGGCAGACGGAGTCGTCCAGGTTGCATTGAACTGTACTTTTACATCGCCAGTCCAATAGCCGTCTGGCAGTGCAGAGTAATCTGCTACTGTCTGACTACCATCAGAAGTCGCTGACGCGATGGTGAATTTGAAGTTGGATTGATCGCTGACACGATCGGCACCGTTATAAGCGCCATCAGCCATCAAGCTTTCAAGACCAGAAGTGGAGCTGGAGTTAACAAGGACAGTATCTGATGAATTAGTCAGCGCAGTGCCATTCCATGCCACCCCTACGTTCAGGGTAGAAGCATCACCACTGGCGTTGATCAGAGTGTTACTAATAATCTGAGCAGTCAGTTCAAAATCAGTTGCCGTCTCCTGACCCTGAATCGTCACATCAAAAGCACCGTCCTGAGAGTTGAAGGCATTCAGCCCTTCAGCATACTGGAAAGTTAAAGAGTTCAGCGGGGTGACAACCAACATGCTGGTGGTATCTTTCGTTGCCGTCGCGTCCCACGAGGCTGTTGCAGAAGCAGTAACATCTGCCATTGCATTTGCTGCAACAAATACAGAAGCCAGAGATGTTACTAATAATATTTTTTTCATTTTATCTTCTCCTAAGAACAAACTCACCACCGAGTCTTATTATTAAGTCACTCCAGCGGTTCCATTAATTGCGAGCCAGAATTGCCGCGCCAGAAAATTATCATTTGGATTAAGTAACATCTCAACAAACCCTAAAACGTAAAAATTACAAAAAACTAAGAATTTTCCTATAAAAAACATTATATAAGAAGTTTCCTAAGATATAATTACTTAAAATATGTACATTTTTAGAATTATTATCCACACAAACAATAAAAACCAAACAATTCATCTTTTTTAAGTTTTTGATAAATATCAAAAAGATCATACAAATAGCCCAGGAGTAAAACCCTTAAAAAACATAAAGATAATTAACATCCACATACTCTCTCTATAATGTTTATTATTTGTTGCAATCATGCTAATTTTTTAACTTCACAAGAAAATTCTCATGAAATATTTATTTAAGGGGGAATATTCTTATAAAAATAGCGCTGACCTGTAGGATTATCATTCGAATTGATAATTATTCCACATAAATAAAACCAGGAATTTTCTATATAAAATGAATATTCCTGGAATATCAAGAGATAAATAACGCACGGCAAAGATAGCGTTAGCTGAAACCTTTTAACCCCAAATAACTATTAATTGTTACCGTACGGACCCGATGTAAGCTAATCAACTTTTGTTGTTCGAGGGATTTTAATGAGCGGCTAACGGTTTCAATTTTAAGATCGAGATAACTGGCAATTTCCTCCCGCGAGAATGGCAAGCGAAGCGTCGTTTCAGGCCTGCCAATACGTAAATGCATTTCGTAAAACTCCACGAGGAAAGCAGCGATTCTGGCCTCAGCATGTTTATTGGCATAACGCCGTAGTTTTTCAACAATGAATCCATTGTCCCTGCAGAGAAACTTGATGACTGCCGCTGCAACCGACGGCTCCTTTTCTGCTGCCTTGAACAACCGCGCAATATCGATATGACATACCTCCGCAGCCGTTGCAGCCTTGATCGTTGTCAGATACTTCCCCCCCTCAACAGCATCCAGCGCCATGATGTCTCCCGGAACATAAAAGCGACTGATAAAATCGTTATCACCACATTCCACGCTGGACGTGCAGTACCCCTCGTGAATAACAAAAAGCATGTCCGCGGCTCCATCCTGGCGGGCGAGTATCTCCCCCGCTTTAAACTTCCTTCTTTTGTCTATTAATCGGTATTGATTATCACGATCAATCGCCGCTCCCTTTGGACACAGTGAACAATGGCGGGGGGGAAACGGGTTGCCGAGTGGCACAACAGGAATGCTATGTTTGTGAATATCCGATTTCACGCAACTACTCCTCATAAAAATGAGACTGATTCTAATAGATTGGACCATAGGAACAATACGTGAGCCGCAGACCCAGAAAATTCATGCTGGTAGGGAAAATTCTGTGATACGTCGCCTTTTCGACGCCGGGGAGCACATGGCTAAAAACCAGACTGATGCGGATGATGATAAAACACAGGATAGAAAACAAATGCGGTAGCGGGGTAAAGACTAGAATTAACCGAGCAATGCCTTAACAGACCTGAAAATCATAGACCTATTATGGCATCGCCCGTTTTCAATTACGCGCGAATCGTGTCGTCACCGAAGCCAACCCACTTATAGGTGGTCAGTGCTTCCAGACCCATTGGGCCGCGCGCGTGCAGTTTTTGCGTACTCACTGCCACTTCCGCCCCCAGTCCGAACTGGCCGCCATCGGTAAAACGAGTAGAGGCGTTAACGTACACGGCAGAAGAGTCCACTTCATTCACGAAACGATCGGCGTTACGCAGGGTGCGCGTCAGGATGGCATCGGAATGCTGGGTCCCATGCTCGCGAATGTGGGTGATAGCATCGTCCAGATCGGTAACGATTTTCACGTTCAGATCCAACGACAGAAACTCGTCGTCATACTCTTCGGCTTTCACCGCAACCACGTTAGCGGGCCCTGCCTGCAATGTGGCCAGCGCGATGTCGTCGGCATGCAGCGTGACGCCACTTTGTGCCATCTGCTGGCTCAGCGCAGGCAGAAAACGCGCAGCGATATCCTGATGCACCAGCAGGGTTTCTACGGTGTTACAGGTGCTCGGACGCTGGGTTTTGGCGTTGACGATAATCTTCAGCGCCGGGTCGATCTCCGCGCTATCATCAACATAAATATGACAGACCCCAATGCCGCCGGTGATGACCGGGATAGTCGACTGCTCACGGCACAGCTTATGCAGACCCGCGCCACCGCGAGGGATCAGCATATCAATGTACTTAACCATACGCAGCATTTCAGCGACCAGCGCGCGGTCCGGGTTATCTATCGACTGCACGGCTGCAGCGGGTAAACCACAGGCTTCCAGCGCCTTTTGGATAACCGCCACGGTTGCCGCATTCGTTCGGTACGTCTCTTTCCCACCGCGCAGGATCGCCGCATTACCGGTTTTCAGGCACAGGGAAGCAACGTCAACGGTGACATTTGGACGCGCTTCATAAATCACGCCAATCACGCCCAGCGGAACGCGACGACGTTCGAGACGCAGGCCGCTATCCAGCAGACCGCCGTCAATCACCTGCCCGACCGGGTCGGCGAGATTACATACCTGACGCACATCGTCGGCAATCGCTTTCAGACGCGCCGGAGTCAGCGCCAGGCGGTCGAGCATCGCGTCGCTCAGGCCGTTGGCTCGCGCTTGCTCAACATCTTGTACGTTCGCGCTGAGGATGCTTTCCGTTTGCGCTTCCAGCTCATCAGCTATCGTTTCCAGTACGCGGTTTTTTTCGCGACTGGAGAGCAGCGCCAGCTTGTATGACGCAGCTTTGGCAGCAATGCCCATTTGTTCCAGCATATGCCTGTTCCTTAACGGGTAATCATGTCGTCGCGATGGACAGCAACCGGACCGTATTCGTAGCCCAGGATGGTGTCGATCTGTTGTGAGTGATGTCCGGCAATACGGCGCAGCGCATCGCTGTTATAGCGGGTAACGCCGTGGGCAATATCGCGCCCTTCGAGATTGCAGATGCGGATCACTTCACCACGAGAGAAGTTGCCTGTCACGCTTTTAATGCCTTTTGGCAGTAATGAACTGCCACGCTCCAGAATCGCTGCGGTCGCACCCTCATCAACGGTAATTTCCCCGGCAGGCGGTGCGCCGAAGATCCAGCGTTTACGGTTCTCCAGCGGAGAGGCCTGAGCATGAAAACGCGTCCCAACGGAAACGCCTTCCATCACGTCGCCAATTACGCCCGGCTTGCTGCCTGCGGCAATAATGGTGTCAATCCCGGCGCGGCATGCAACATCAGCGGCCTGCAGTTTAGTTCCCATACCGCCGGTTCCCAGACCCGAGACGCTATCACCGGCAATGGCGCGCAGCGCATCATCAATACCGTGAACGTCTTTGATCAGCTCAGCCTGCGGGTTGGTGCGCGGATCGGCGGTAAACAGCCCTTGCTGATCGGTCAGCAGCAGCAGCTTATCGGCCCCGGCCAGAATCGCCGCCAGCGCAGAAAGGTTGTCGTTATCACCGACTTTAATTTCGGCGGTCGCTACGGCGTCGTTCTCATTAATGACAGGAACGATGTTGTTATCCAGCAGCGCGCGTAGCGTATCGCGGGCGTTAAGGAAGCGCTCTCTGTCTTCCATATCCGCACGCGTTAGCAGCATCTGTCCGATGTGAATACCGTAAATCGAGAACAACTGTTCCCATAGTTGAATCAATCGGCTCTGCCCTACCGCCGCCAACAGCTGTTTCGAGGCTATCGTTGCCGGGAGCTCAGGGTAACCCAGATGCTCACGTCCGGCGGCAATCGCGCCCGAGGTAACGATAACAATACGATGCCCTGCGGCATGGAGCTGCGCACACTGGCGAACCAGTTCTACGATGTGGGCGCGGTTCAGGCGGCGCGATCCGCCCGTTAACACACTGGTGCCAAGTTTTACCACCAGCGTCTGGCTGTCACTCATGATTCTCTGCCATTCAAAATTGGGGAAAATGATATCAAACGAACGTTTTAGCAGGACTGGCCCCGGTTGCCAACAACCAGCGCACAAAGCATGAAATTTTATTGCGCAGGATCAGCAAGCGTAGCGGCAGATTTTGACGCATTTATTACAGAAATAAAAAAACATCCTTTTTTAAAAATATTCTTACTTTGTCATAAAACGTTCATTACCAGACGTTAAAAACCCTCCTGTCTTTTAACGGGGATCACACCCAGTGAATATTAGCGCGTACTTTTAATCAGGAATGAAAATGAAAAAGAGCACTCTGGCATTAGTGGTGATGGGTATTACTGCGTCGGCATCCGTACAGGCAGCGGAAGTGTATAACAAGAACGGTAATAAACTGGACCTGTACGGCAAAGTAAAAGCCATGCATTACATGACGGATTATGACAGCAAAGACGGCGACCAGAGCTATATCCGTTTAGGTTTTAAAGGCGAAACGCAAATTAACGATGAACTGACGGGATATGGCCGCTGGGAAGCAGAGTTCGCCGGCAATAAAGCCGAAAGCGACTCAAACCAGCAAAAAACCCGTCTGGCCTTTGCCGGTCTGAAATTAAAAAACCTTGGCTCGTTTGATTACGGTCGTAACCTCGGCGCGCTGTACGACGTGGAAGCGTGGACCGATATGTTCCCGGAATTCGGCGGCGACTCCTCCGCGCAGACCGATAACTTTATGACCAAACGCGCCAGCGGCCTGGCGACCTACCGTAACACCGACTTCTTCGGCGTCGTGGATGGTCTGGATCTCACCCTGCAATACCAGGGGAAAAATCAGGACCGCGATGTGAAAAAACAAAACGGCGACGGTTTTGGTACTTCCGTTACCTATGACTTTGGCGGCAGCGATTTCGCGGTGAGCGGTGCGTATACCAACTCCGATCGTACCAACCAGCAGAATCTGCAAACGCGCGGGACAGGCGATAAAGCAGAAGCCTGGGCGACCGGTTTAAAATATGATGCAAACGATATTTATATTGCGACGTTCTATTCTGAAACGCGCAATATGACGCCAATTTCCGGCGGCTTCGCCAATAAAACACAGAACTTCGAAGCGGTAGTTCAGTACCAGTTTGACTTTGGTCTGCGTCCGTCACTGGGTTATGTGCTGTCAAAAGGGAAAGATATTGAAGGCGTAGGCAATGAGGATCTGGTGAATTATATCGACGTTGGCGCAACATACTATTTCAACAAAAATATGTCCGCGTTTGTCGATTATAAAATCAACCAGCTCGATAGCGACAATAAACTGGGCATCAACAATGATGATATCGTTGCTGTCGGTATGGTTTATCAGTTCTGATGTAGCATAAAAAAATGCCGGATGGGGTTGCGCCGCCATCCGGCATTTTACTGTTCATTATGCCGTTAATTTAACCGGTTCATCGTTAAAATCGTCAGCAGGCTCCAGCGCCAGATTCAGCGACGTTAACAACCCACGTAATTTTTCATGAAATTCACGTAAGGTGTATTCCAGTCGCTCTACCACTTCAGTCTCTTTCACCGGCACAGCAGTCCAGTTCCCGTCTTTATCGAACAAGCCAAACTGGTAGCTGTACGTGAAGCGTTTTTCCTGCGCCTCCAGTTCCATCCACCAGCCCCAAAACTCGCGTTTCTCTGGGGCGGGTTTCACATTGACGCAAACAGCCAGACAATCGAAAAAAAACCGATTATCTTCGCACTGCCCTTCCCGGATGTACGGGCCAAGCGCGGTGAATTTCTTGATCAATCTACTTTTCGGATGCCCACTCGGTAACGTCATTACGATCTCCTTAGGTGAAGCACCTGTTTTACCAAATCGATAAAATTTAGCAAACTTTTAACACAATCTCTGATTGATCCAACCGGTTATTTCCTGCAGCCCTTTGTCAAAATTGCGATACACCGGGTTGAATGGAATCTCCAGCAACTTACCGTCAGAAGATGAAGAAGTGATTAAACGCGACTCCTCTTCCGGGCTAAACGGATCGTTTTTCCAGAACCCCGACAGCATTGGCGTCGGGCAGCGTCGGCCCAGCAGGCCCTGCACTTTTAATGAATAGCGATTAAGCTCAACGCGCAACGCTTCATCGGATGCGTCGTGCATTCCCAAACGACTGGCCAGAACGTCAAGGTACATTTCCGGGACGCTTGCCTGGCGCTGCGGGTCACTAAGCAGCGCATGAACCACCGGCCCCAAACAGGCCACCGCCTTCAGACGTGATGATTCCAGATACGCCAGGCGTACTGCCACGTTGGCGCCAAAGCGGAAGCCGAAGGCCGCCACACGGGTGTGATCCACCCACGGAACATTCGGCAGCGCTTTTAATACGTGCTGATGCAGCAGGCTGGAGTCCTGGGTCAGTTTCCATTTTGACGAGAACCCGACCGACGGCATATCCAGCGTCAGCATGGCAATACCGCGCGGGGCAAAGTAGCGCTCATACAGAGTGTAATAATCCGTTTGCATGGAATCGAGGCCTCCGCACATCAGCACCGTCGGGAACGGACCGTCGCCTTTTGGCATATGCAGGAAGCCGGTAATCGGCGCGCCGCCGGTAACGGCAAATTCCATCTCACGCAGCGTGCCCGGCAGACGCTGTGCGGCCTCTTCATAGGCGCGATTGGCCAGAGCCTGCGCCTGCTCTGCCAGCTCATCGCCTTTTAAGTGCGGATAAGCAGCGATGTTGTAGAGCGTGGAAGCATGCAGCCAGTGGCGTCCGCTCACCTGCGGATCCTCTTCCATAGAGGCTTTCTGTTGCCAGTCCATCGCCTGCTTCGCCCACTCGTAAATCCAGTTTCCGCCGCGATAGCCGATAACCGTGTCGTAGAGCTCTTTATCAGTGCGTTCGGCTTCGCTCATGACGATACGTGCCTGCACTTCGAGGATTTCGCGCGGATCGACGCCACGCCAGATCCACATCAGGCGATTCACCATGCGGTACCAGTGCGGGATGGTTTTGCCATCCAGGGTCGATTGTACGGACGGCTGCGCGCCGTGATTAAAACGACGAACCAGCGTTGACGTTTCAGGGTGTTTGAAGCGGGGTTTAAACAGGACTTCGCTGAGGTTAGCCTGTGACATGATTGCAGCCTCCATGAGTACTCACTAAGGCATAGTGTAACCTGACACAGCACAAAAAGAACAACGCCCGACAGTGCGGGCGTTGAAAACTTTTTAGATTAGCGACCCGAGATCGGCGGAACGAACACTACGCCCATATCCCACGGCTGCTCAATCCAGGTATCCTGAGGGATATCAACAACATAATCATTCACCAGCGGGCGACCTGCCGGCTTAGCGAAAATAGTGACGAAATGCGCTTTAGGGTACATTTCGCGGATCGCTACGGCGGTACCACCGGTGTCAACCAGGTCATCAATTACGATGAAACCTTCACCGTCGCCTTCGGCACGCTTCAGCACTTTCAGTTCGCGCTGGTTGTCGTGATCGTAGCTGGAGATGCATACGGTATCGACATGACGAATACCCAATTCACGCGCCAGCAATGCGCCCGGCACCAGACCACCACGGCTAACGGCAATAATGCCTTTCCATTGTTCAGAAGGCATCAGGCGGCTTGCCAGTTTACGTGCATGGATCTGCAACATGTCCCAGGTGACGACGTATTTTTCGCTCATGTGAAGTGTCCCAGCCTGTTTATCTACGGCTTAAAAAGTGTTCGAGGGGGAAATAGGTTGCGCGAGATTATAGAGATCTGACGCACTAAAAACCAGTGTTTCGCGGAATCCGCGCCTCTTTTTGCATGCTTTATGCTAGCCGTCAGCGGAGAAAGTGGTATTCTCAATCGCATCGCGCAAGCCTGACTTGTGATGTTTTTAATTCTGCTAACCCTGTGGCCTGCAAGCAAGTTTTGTAGGACATCGCCAAGGAGACTCAACGTGTCTGAACTGTCTCAGTTATCCCCGCAACCGCTGTGGGATATTTTTGCCAAAATCTGTTCTATTCCTCATCCGTCCTACCATGAAGAGCAGCTCGCTGAACACATTCTGAGCTGGGCCCAAGAGAAAGGTTTCCACGTCGAGCGCGATCAGGTCGGTAATATCCTGATTCGCAAACCCGCTACCGCAGGAATGGAAAACCGCAAGCCGGTCGTTCTGCAAGCGCACCTGGATATGGTCCCGCAGAAAAATAACGACACCGTGCACGACTTCACTAAAGATCCTATCCAGCCTTATATTGACGGCGAATGGGTAAAAGCCCGTGGCACCACGCTGGGTGCGGATAACGGCATCGGTATGGCGTCCGCACTGGCCGTTCTGGCTGATGACAACGTGGTACACGGTCCGCTCGAAGTGCTGCTGACCATGACCGAAGAAGCAGGTATGGATGGCGCGTTTGGTCTGCAGGCTAACTGGCTGCAGGCAGATATCCTGATCAACACCGACTCTGAAGAAGAAGGTGAGATCTATATGGGTTGCGCAGGCGGTATCGACTTTACCTCTAACCTGCCGCTGTCCCGTGAAGCAATCCCGGCTGGCTTCCAGAGCTTTAAGCTGACGTTGAAAGGCCTGAAAGGCGGTCACTCCGGTGGCGAAATCCACGTTGGTCTCGGTAACGCTAACAAGTTGCTGGTACGCTTCCTGGCGGGTCACGCTGAAGAGCTGGATCTGCGTCTGGTTGATTTCAACGGCGGTACGCTGCGCAACGCGATTCCGCGTGAAGCCTTTGCCACCCTCGCAGTGGCGGCAGATAAAGTTGATGCGTTAAAAGCGCTGGTCAACACCTACCAGGAAATCCTGAAAAACGAACTGGAAGCCAAAGAGAAGAACCTGGCTCTGCTGCTGGATGCCGTTACTCACGACAAAGCCGCGCTGACCACTCAGTCTCGCGACAGCTTCGTACGTCTGCTGAACGCCACCCCGAACGGTGTTATCCGCAACTCAGACGTAGCCAAAGGCGTGGTAGAAACCTCCCTGAACGTCGGCGTTGTAACCATGACTGACGACAACGTTGAAATTCACTGCCTGATCCGTTCTCTGATCGACAGCGGTAAAGACTACGTGGTGAGCATGCTGGATTCACTGGGTAAACTGGCTGGCGCGAAAACCCAGGCCAAAGGCGGATACCCTGGCTGGCAACCGGATGCTAACTCTCCGGTTATGCACCTGGTTCGCGAAACCTACCAGCGTCTGTTCAACAAAACGCCAAACATCCAGATCATTCACGCCGGTCTGGAATGTGGCCTGTTCAAGAAACCGTATCCGGAAATGGACATGGTTTCCATCGGGCCAACCATCACCGGTCCGCACTCCCCGGATGAGCAGGTTCATATCGAAAGCGTTGGTCACTACTGGACACTGCTGACTGAACTGCTGAAGTCGATTCCGGCGAAGTAAGATTCTGCGCTAAATGCCGGATAGCGCTGCGCTTATCCGGCAATCCATCAGAGTCACAGCCCCAACAGCAGCTGTCTTTCCAGTTGGGGATCCAGCAGCGTGACGTGTAATCCCACCAGCCTCACGCCTCGCCCTCCCCGACGTTCTTCCCAGGTTTTACGCGCCGTCGCAATTAAGTCATCTTTATTTAAGCGCGGCCAGACGTGCTCCTGCGTGGTCTGCTGAAAATCATTAAACTTGAGTTTTATCCCCTGGCGAGCGATAAGGAGATCCGGCTTTACCTTGGCCAGACGCCGTTCCAGTTCGGGATAAAGCCGCTCAATAATCGCCTCACACTCTGACCACTCATGAATATCTTCCGCCAGCGTGCGCTCCACGCCGACGGATTTGCGCAGTCTGTCGTTGTTAACGTCCCGCTCGTCAATGCCCTGGCTTCGCTCCCACAGCACGCGACCAAACTTACCAAAACGTTTGAGCAGCATTGCCAGGTCGTATTTTTGAACATCCTCGCAGGTACGCAATCCCATTGATTCCAGCTTCGCGGCGGAGACTTTGCCGACGCCGGGAATTTTGCCGAGCGGTAACGTTTTGAGAAATTCAGGAACATCGGCAGGGGTAATTACATATTGCCCGTTGGGCTTGTTGAGATCGGAGGCTATTTTTGCCAAAAATTTAACCGGCGCAATCCCGGCAGAAGCGGTTAGCTGCAGCTCGTTAAAAATCGTCTGGCGGATCTCCTGGGCGATCAGCGTGGCAGAACCGTGGCAGTGGGTGCTGTCGGTTACATCCAGATAGGCTTCATCCAGCGACAGGGGTTCAATCAGCGAGGTATAGCGCGAGAAAATCGCCTGAATCTGGCGGGAGGCTTCTTTGTAGGCCTCGTAGCGACCGGGTAATAAGGTAAGATGCGGGCATAGCTTTAACGCCATTCCCGTTGGCATCGCGCTACGCACGCCAAATTTGCGCGCCGGGTAATTGGCTGTACTGATAACCCCCCGGCGCTCCCGGCTGCCGCCGATGGCAATGGGAATGTCACGCAGAGCGGGGTTATCGCGCATTTCCACCGCTGCGAAAAAGCAGTCCATATCAACATGTATGATTTTGCGCATCACTCGCCTCCCACAACACTGTTTAAGTATACAGTATTTTTATAGTGTGAGAAGTATGATTATTCCTTACGCCGGACCATTCATGACGAAGCGGGCATCGCACAGGTAACGCACAATATCCTTTTTCGTATGTTCTGCGGGATTACCCGCCGTACTGACAAACAGTTTATTCACTTTGCGAACATTTGCCCGCAGCAGTTTTTCGACTGTCATCAGGCGGAAGGCATCATTTTCAACGCAGAAAAGCTCGTAGTCGCCCAGACGTTCACCACAAATTTCACAGTGATTCATCCAGTAACGTAGCCCGGTGGTTTTACTTTTATCGAGGTAGTAATTGCTGGCTTTGATGTTCTTTTTTATCTCTTCAGGCAGAGAATTAATGTGGAACAAAAAGCTGTTACGCCTGACCGACTGCCAGCCCTGACCATCCTGATTTTTCTTAATAAAGCGGGTAAACATCACGCCATGGATGCGGGTAATTTGGTGGCAGCTCCAGCAGTGCATCTTCGAGGTAATCACCAGATAGTACGGCGCGACAATATTAAAATTGTCGGTGTCGTAGACATAGTCACGAAGCGCCCCGTTTAGCTCGTGGGGTTCGGTGTACCAGATACCTGAGACCTTGTCGAAATGCGCCCCCTGACAGGCTACATCGGTGACGTTATCAGTATGAATCTCCAATGGAATAATATGGGTTACATCTATCACATTGCCTTCCTGAGGAATAAATTGCCCCCACATTGCGTGGGGGACGGGAACAGAATTAATGAGTGACGGGAGCAGATTGCTGACGTAAAGAAGTCACCTGCTTTTGCTTGTCCAGCTTATCCACCAGCGGTTGCACAACCTTCTCTCCCTGCTGGCCAAAATATTGATACAACGTATCGGAAGCGCTTTGCGTCAGCACCATGATCTCAATGCGACGGTTCCCGGCACTTTCCGGGTTTTTCGCATCCAGCAGCATTTGGTCCGCCATCGCGCTGACCTGCATGACTTTATTCTGCGGCATTCCGGCATCCTCCAGCACGCGTCGCGCCGACAAAGCGCGGTCGCCGGAGAGGTTCCAGTTGTTGTAAATGTTACTCTTATAGCTCATCGCGTCTGTATGCCCGGTGATGATTATCTTGTTATCCAGCGAGTCAAACACGGGAGTCAGTTCAACCAGCAGCGATTTAAAGAACGGCATAATCCTGGCGCTACCGCGCTCAAACATATTGCGATTCTGGTCATCTTTAATCAGTACGCGCAGCCCCTGAGGAACAATCTCCATCTCGAGGTTAGTTTCCATATGCGCATTGCGGGCGATAACGTTAATGTCGGTCGCCAGTTCGCCCAATTCGCGGGCTGATTTTTGTTTCAGCAGCACCGCTTTTTCATTCACATCCAGCGCCTTTTTCGCGTTCTCTTCCGTAATTTTCGCCGTCTCCTGCGGGTTGACGGTTTTATCGAGTCTGTTGCGCGTGACGTTTTTCTTCTGCGCTCCCGGCGCTATCGGCTGCTTGCCCAGCTTATTTAACGGCGCCATACCGCCACCGTTAAAGATTGACTGACCATGCAGCGCCGCCACGATATTTTCGCGGTCAGCTTTACTGACGCTGTTCACAATCAACTTTATCGTGGTTACCAAGGGTGCCGAGCGTATCTCCGAGGTTTCGGCCCGCTTTACGCTGGACGCCATGCCCGGGAAGCAGATGGCGATCGATGCCGATCTGAACGCAGGCCTGATTAATCAGGCCCAGGCGCAGGCGCGACGTAAAGATGTGGCGGGCGAAGCGGATTTCTATGGCGCAATGGACGGTGCGTCGAAGTTCGTGCGCGGTGATGCCATCGCCGGGATGATGATCCTGGCCATCAACCTGATAGGCGGCGTCTGTATCGGTATTTTTAAATACGATTTAAGCGCCGAAGCCGCCTTCCAGCAATACGTACTGATGACCATCGGCGACGGTCTGGTCGCCCAGATCCCGTCTCTGCTGCTGTCGACGGCGGCGGCGATTATCGTTACACGCGTGAGCGACAGCGGTGATATCGCCACAGACGTGCGTAGCCAACTGCTGGCCAGCCCCTCCGTACTCTATACCGCCACCAGCATTATGTTTGTACTGGCGGTGGTACCGGGAATGCCGCACTTCCCGTTTCTGGTGTTCAGCGCCCTGATGGGTTTCACCGCCTGGCGTATGAGCAAGCGCCCGAAGGTGGCTGAAACTGAAGAGAAAAATCTTGAGACGCTGACCAAAACCATCGTTGAAACCACCGAGCAACAGGTCAGTTGGGAAACTATCCCTTTGATTGAGCCAATCAGCCTGAGCCTGGGGTACAAGCTGGTATCGCTGGTAGACAAATCCAAAGGGAATCCGCTCACCCAACGTATTCGCGGTGTACGGCAGGTTATCTCAGACACTAACGGCGTGCTGCTCCCGGAAATTCGCATCCGCGAAAACTTCCGTCTAAAACCGACCCAGTACGCCATTTTTATCAATGGGATCAAGGCTGATGAGGCAGATATTCCTTCAGATAAACTGATGGCGCTGCCCTCCAGTGAAACGTATGGCGAGATCGATGGTGTGTTAGGCCACGATCCGGCCTATGGTATGCCGGTGACGTGGATTGTCCCGGCGCAAAAAGCCAAAGCGCTAAATATGGGGTATCAGGTCATTGATAGTGCCAGCGTCATTGCGACGCATGTAAATAAGGTCATTCGCAACTTTATTCCCGACCTGTTTAACTACGATGATATTACCCAACTGCATAACCGCCTCTCTTCGATGGCCCCCCGTCTGGCGGAAGATCTGAGCGCGGCGCTGAATTACAGCCAGCTCTTGAAGGTTTATCGGGCGCTGCTGGTCGAAGGCGTGCCGCTGCGCGATATCGTTACCATTGCCACCGTACTGGTCGCCAGTAGCGCCGTCACTAAAGATCATATTCTGTTGACGGCAGATGTGCGTCTGGCGCTCCGTCGCAGCATTACCCATCCGTTTGTGCGCAAAGATGAGCTGGCGGTCTACACGCTGAATAATGAGCTGGAGAATCTGCTGGCTAATGTAGTGAATCAGGCTCAGCAAAGCGGCAAAGTGGTGCTCGATAGCGTACCGGTCGATCCTAATATGCTGAATCAGTTCCAGACCAATATGCCGCAGATTAAAGAACAGATGAAAGCCGCGGGTAAAGAGCCGGTACTGCTGGTCGCACCGCAGCTACGTCCTCTGCTTGCGCGCTATGCGCGCCTGTTTGCACCAGGCTTACAGGTGTTGTCATATAACGAAGTTCCGGATGAGCTGGAATTAAAGATTATGGGGGCGTTGAGTTAACCCCTGACGAGGCGGTGCCATTCGCACCGCCTTTTTGATTACAGAATGGTATTTTCCGTCAGAATACGACGAGCGCCGAGATAATGATCCTGCCAGAAGTCATCGGATAAATTGCTCACCCGAATCGTTTCTCCCGTACGCGGCGATTCAATAAATTGTCCCTGCCCCAAATAGACGCCCATATGATCGGCAATATCCCGACTGTGAATATGAAAGAACAATAAATCACCACGACGAAGGTCGCGATTAGCGACGATGGTCGCCCGCCGATAGTGATACATTTCATTCGCCGTACGTGGCAATTTTGCTGCCAGAATTTTGTTGTAGGCATAAAAGATCAGCCCGCTACAGTCAAAGCCTTGTTCCGGGCTGGTCCCGCCCCACAAATAGGGTTTACCTAACTGCTGTTCAAGACGGTGGATTGCCACTTCGGTTATGTTGTGCAGATGATCGCTACTGAGAAAATGGTCATTCTCAACCAGCTCCTGCCAGCGTTGATCGCTCGCTTTTAGTGGCCCCGGGAACCACTCCGGGTGCTGTTTAATCAGCGTCCTGTTTTGCTGGCGCAGCGCGCTTTTACTTTGCGCATTACCTTCCACCACATAACTTGCCTGCTTTTTTACCTGCGCGTGGTACTGCTTCAGCAGCCGGGCGCGGTTACGCATGCGTAATTGCGCCGCATAGCTTAAATGGGCGTCAGATAAGAGGGGCTGAACTTTGGCGACAGACGGCGAGGACAACACAACACACAAAGACAGCAGACCCGGCAAAAAGCGTCGGGGCGCAGAGACAAAAGACATGAAAACAACACTACCTAATCAAACACGTTCGCCGCAGTCTACCGCTATTGCCGGGCATTCCATTTTAATATTCGATTATTAAATTATTAATTTTTTAAATTCAATATATTAGGAATTCTGCACTCAGAAGACTTAATGACGTGCGCTAACCCGCAAAATACGTCAGTGTCTGACTGCCTTTAAGCACAATTTTCCGTATAAAGAAAATCTAAAGTGTAAACGCCGCACGAGAGACTTGCGAAAAACTCTCTGGGTGATAATGTGAGCGCTCCAGATCCAGATTTATCCGATTTGGGAATTCTTTTTGCCGTCCTGGCGTGTGTAATCGTTTTATCAAGGAATAAGCAGTATGCGTAAAATCGCATTTTTTCTTGCGATGCTTTTATTGCCGTGCGTTTCATTTGCCGGTTTGCTGAGCAGCAGCAGCCCGACTACGCCTGTCAGCAAAGAATATAAGCAGCAATTAATGGGCTCCCCCGTCTATATCCAGATCTTCAAAGAAGAGCGAACGCTGGATCTGTACGTCAAGATGGGCGAACAGTATCAATTGCTCGACAGCTATAAGATCTGCAATTATTCCGGCGGCTTAGGTCCGAAACAGCGTCAGGGCGATTTCAAAAGCCCGGAAGGGTTTTACAGCGTACAGCGCGGACAGCTGAAACCGGATAGCCGCTTTTATAAAGCGATTAACATTGGTTTCCCTAACGCCTACGACCGCGCACACGGTTATGAAGGTAAATACCTGATGATCCACGGCGCCTGCGTTTCCGTCGGCTGCTACGCAATGACCGACAACGGCATTGATGAGATTTTCCAGTTTGTCACCGGCGCACTGGTGTTTGGGCAGTCCAGCGTGCAGGTTAGCATTTATCCATTCCGCATGACCGATGCCAACATGCAGCGCCATAAGTTCTCGTATTACAAAGAATTCTGGGCGCAGCTAAAGCCTGGCTACGATTACTTTGAACAAACGCGTAAGCCACCGACCGTTTCCGTCGTCGATGGCCGTTACGTTATCAGCAAGCCGTTGAGTCACGAAGTGGTTCAGCCGCAGCTGGCATCAAACTATACGCTCCCCGAGACAAAATAACGCCCACTCGCCTGGCATAATCTTTTGCCAGGTTTCATTGCCGGTTAGCGGCTGAGTGGCAATCACGGTGACCACATCATTGGGTGTGGTCTCTGAGCTAAAATCGATTTCCACATCCTGATCCAGCAGTGTCGCCACGCCAAACGGCGCACGACGGGTGATCCAAAACAGGTTGGTCGAGCAGAAAGCCATCACATAACGCCCGTCAGACAACAGCATGTTGAAGACGCCCTTCTCACGCAATTCTCCTGCCAGCATCGCGATATATTTAAACACTGCCGTCATATTGCCAGGCGTACGCGGATAACGTTCAGTTAGCTTGTGGAGCAGCCAGCAGAAAGCTTTTTCGCTGTCGGTTTCCCCGACCGGGCGGAAATTACCGGTTTCCAGCGATTTATAGCCGCTGAGCTGTCCGTTATGAGCGTACGTCCAGTTACGTCCCCACAGTTCACGCGTAAATGGATGGGTATTTTCCAATGCCACTTCGCCACGATTCGCCTGACGAATATGGGCAATCACGGAACAGGATTTGATGGGATAGTCTTGTACCAGTTTGGCGATAGGCGAATTAAAGCTGGGTTGCGGATCTTTAAACGTACGGCAGCCCTTACCTTCATAAAACGTAATACCCCAGCCGTCTTTGTGCGGCCCGGTACCTCCGCCGCGCTGAACCAGCCCGGTGAAGCTAAAGCAGATATCGGTTGGCACATTGGCGCTCATCCCGAGCAGTTCGCACATACATCACCTCCACAAACGCCTTTAAGCGGGAAGGCGTAATTGTTGCAGCCAGTTTAGATTCGGACAGCGCGCGGAAACCGGAGCGTACACGTAGTACGTGAGGATTTCGGGCACTGCCCGGATTCAAAATGGCAAATAAAATAGCCTTCTTACTTCACCATCTCTTTTTCGATCAACTGGATCAGGATATGGATCACTTTGATATGAATTTCCTGAATACGGTCAGCATAGCCAAAGTGCGGCACGCGAATTTCGATATCCGCACTACCCGCCATTTTGCCGCCATCTTTACCAGTCAGGGTGATGACTTTCATCCCTTTCTCGCGCGCTGCGGCAATCGCTTTAATCACGTTACCGGAGTTACCCGAAGTAGAGATGCCTAACAGGACATCGCCTTCGCGCCCCACGGCTTCAACGTAGCGGGAGAAGACATAATCGTAACCGAAATCGTTGCTGACGCAGGAGATATGGCTGACATCAGAGATAGCGATCGCCGGGTAGCCAGGGCGGTTTTCGCGATAACGTCCGGTCAGCTCTTCGGCGAAGTGCATCGCGTCGCAATGGGAACCGCCGTTACCGCAAGAAAGTACCTTACCGCCAGCTTTAAAGCTGTCTGCCAACAGGACCGCCGCGCGCTGAATGGCGTGAATATTGGCGTCATCTTTAAGAAAATTAGCCAGCGTTTCCGCCGCTTCGTTCAGTTCGTTACGAATAAGATCCTGGTACATGAGGATATCCTTCAGCATGAATGTAAATGACAAGATGCAGTGTACCGGATAGCGCTACCAGCGAGAAGTACAAGCCACAGGAATGGCTGCGGCTTTTGATTTTTTGTGCCGGTTAAAACAGCAACAATGTGAGCTTTGTTGTAATTATTTTGTAAACACATTGCTAAAAGAATTTACATCCACTACAACCATATCATCACAAGTGGTCAGACCTCCTACAAGCAAGGGAGCTTTTCGTTATGATGATTTTGAGTATTATCGCTACGGTTGTTCTGCTCAGCGTTCTGTTTTATCACCGCGTGAGCTTATTCCTCAGCAGCTTAATTTTGCTCGCCTGGACAGCTGCGCTTGGCGTGGTTGGCCTGTGGTCAATCTGGCTGCTGGTTCCTCTGGCCATTCTCCTCGTACCGTTTAACTTTACGCCAATGCGCAAATCCATGATCTCTGCGCCAGTGTTCCGCGGTTTCCGTAAAGTCATGCCGCCGATGTCGCGTACTGAGAAAGAGGCGATTGATGCCGGTACAACCTGGTGGGAAGGCGACCTGTTCCAGGGCAAGCCAGACTGGAAAAAACTGCATAACTATCCTCAGCCGCATCTGACAGCTGAAGAACAAGCGTTTATTGACGGCCCGGTGGAAGAAGCCTGCCGCATGGCGAACGACTTCCAGATCACCCATGAACTTGCGGATCTGCCGCCGGAACTGTGGGCGTATCTGAAAGAACACCGCTTCTTCGCGATGATCATTAAGAAAGAGTACGGCGGGCTGGAATTCTCCGCGTATGCTCAGGCTCGCGTTCTGCAGAAACTCTCCGGCGTTTCCGGGATCCTGGCGATCACCGTTGGCGTACCTAACTCCTTAGGCCCTGGCGAACTGCTGCAGCATTACGGCACCGAAGAGCAGAAGAATCATTACCTGCCGCGTCTGGCACGTGGTCAGGAGATCCCCTGCTTTGCTCTGACCAGCCCGGAAGCGGGTTCCGATGCAGGCGCGATCCCTGATACCGGCGTGGTTTGTATGGGCGACTGGCAGGGCCAGCAGGTGCTGGGTATGCGCCTGACCTGGAATAAGCGTTATATCACGCTGGCGCCTATCGCTACCGTACTGGGTCTGGCATTTAAACTCTCCGACCCGGAAAAACTGCTGGGTGGTGAAGAAGATCTTGGCATTACCTGTGCGCTGATCCCAACGTCAACCCCAGGCGTACAAATTGGGCGTCGACACTTCCCGCTGAACGTGCCGTTCCAGAACGGTCCGACGCTGGGCAAAGATGTCTTCGTGCCGATTGATTACATCATCGGTGGCCCAAAAATGGCCGGTCAGGGCTGGCGCATGCTGGTGGAATGTCTGTCCGTGGGACGCGGTATTACCCTGCCGTCTAACTCGACGGGCGGCGTGAAATCGGTCGCAATGGCAACCGGCGCGTATGCGCACATTCGTCGCCAGTTCAAAATCTCTATCGGTAAGATGGAAGGTATTGAAGAGCCGTTGGCACGTATTGCGGGTAACGCGTACGTGATGGATGCAGCGGCGTCGCTGATTACCTACGGTATTATGCTGGGTGAAAAACCGGCGGTGCTGTCGGCCATCGTGAAGTATCACTGTACCCACCGTGGACAGCAGTCAATCATCGATGCAATGGATATTACTGGCGGTAAAGGCATTATGCTTGGCGAAAGCAACTTCCTCGCCCGTGCTTATCAGGGCGCGCCTATCGCCATTACCGTTGAAGGTGCCAACATTCTGACCCGGAGCATGATGATCTTCGGTCAGGGGGCGATTCGCTGCCATCCGTACGTTCTGGAAGAGATGGCTGCGGCACAGAGTAACGATGTGAATGCGTTCGACAAGCTGCTGTTCAAACACATCGGCCACGTCGGCAGTAACAAAGTGCGCAGCTTCTGGCTGGGCCTGACGCGTGGCTTAACCAGCAGCACGCCAACCGGCGATGCGACCAAACGTTACTACCAGCATCTGAACCGTCTGAGCGCTAACCTGGCACTGCTTTCAGATGTTTCCATGGCCGTACTGGGCGGTAGCCTGAAGCGCCGTGAACGTATCTCCGCGCGTCTGGGCGATGTATTAAGTCAGCTGTATCTGGCCTCCGCTGTACTGAAGCGTTATGACGATGAAGGCCGTAATGAAGCAGACCTGCCGTTGGTTCACTGGGGCGTTCAGGATGCGTTGTACAAAGCGGAACAGGCGATGGACGACCTGCTGAAAAACTTCCCGAACCGACTGGTCGCGGGCTTGCTGAATGTGGTTATCTTCCCTACCGGTCGCCACTACCATGCACCGTCTGACAAGCTGGATCATAAAGTCGCGAAGATTCTGCAGGTTCCGAGCGCCACCCGTTCTCGCCTTGGCCGCGGTCAATACCTGACGCCGAGCGAGCATAACCCGGTAGGTTTGCTGGAAGAGGCTTTGCTGGATGTGATTGCGGCCGACCCTATCCACCAGCGGATCTGCAAAGAGCTGGGTAAAAACCTGCCGTTTACCCGCCTGGATGAACTGGCGCACAATGCGCTGGCTAAAGGGCTGATTGATAAAGACGAAGCCGCAATTCTGGTGAAAGCCGAAGCGAGTCGTCTGCGTAGCATCAACGTGGATGACTTTGAACCCGAAGCGCTGGCGACTCAGCCGGTAAAGCTGCCAGAGAAAGTGCGTAAAATCGAAGCGGCCTGAATATCGGCGAAATAAATATCCTCCGGCATAGCCGGAGGTTTTTCGGATGCGCCTATAAGGCTCTGTTACCAGCCGCGCCCTAACAGGCGCATACGATCTGACATTTGCATCAGACTTCGTTACTTACGGCCCGTAAACGGGCTACCCGGATAAGCGATCGATAACTGCTCACCCATTTTATCTTCTGCAAGCTGGTGCTTTATGTATTCCTGTATCTTCACCGTGTTCTTACCCACCGTATCTACGTAGTATCCCCGGCACCAGAACTCTCTATTCCTGTACTTGAATTTCATATCCCCAAACTGTTCATACAGCATCAGACTGCTTTTCCCTTTCAGATACCCCATAAAGCCGGATACGCTCATTTTGGGTGGGATTTCCACAAGCATATGGATATGATCCGCACAGCATTCCGCTTCCAGGATCCGCACGTTTTTCCACTCACACAGCTTTCTTAAAATGCTGCCTATCGCCCTGCGTTTCTCCCCGTAGAATGCTTGTCTTCGGTATTTGGGCGCAAAAACTATGTGATATTTACAGTTCCATCGGGTGTGCGCTAAGCTCTTTTCGTCCCCCATTGGGACCCCCTTTTGATTTCTTGTTAAACATTTGCAGTTGCCAGACCGCAATGTGTTTTAACAAATCAAAAGGGGTTTTAATAACTGGCCCAAAGCTGAAAGCTTTCCGGAACCCCCAGCCTAGCTGGGGGTTTTCTGTGCACAAAAAAACCGACGCACACGGGCGTCGGTTGTGACAGCATGAAGCCGATTAGATAGCCACTGGCGCTTTAATACCAGGATGCGGATCGTAGCCTTCAATTTCGAAATCTTCGAAGCGATAGTCAAAGATAGATTCAGGCTTACGTTTGATGACCAGCTTCGGCAGCGCGCGCGGTTCGCGGCTAAGCTGCAGATGCGTTTGATCCATATGATTGCTGTACAGGTGCGTGTCGCCACCGGTCCAGACAAAATCACCCACTTCCAGATCGCACTGCTGCGCCATCATGTGTACCAGCAAGGCGTAGCTGGCAATGTTAAACGGCAAACCGAGGAACACATCGCACGAACGCTGATACAGCTGGCAGGAGAGCTTGCCATCCGCCACGTAAAACTGGAAGAACGCGTGGCACGGCGCCAGCGCCATTTTATCCAGCTCACCGACGTTCCATGCAGAAACGATAATTCGGCGAGAGTCCGGGTCATTTTTGAGCTGGTTTAACACCGTGGTGATCTGGTCAATATGACGACCGTCTGGCGTAGGCCACGCACGCCACTGTTTGCCATAAACCGGGCCCAGATTACCGTTTTCATCCGCCCATTCGTCCCAGATTGAGACGTTGTTTTCATGCAGGTAGGCAACGTTGGTGTCGCCCTGCAAAAACCACAGCAGTTCATGAATGATCGAGCGTAAATGACAGCGTTTAGTCGTAACCAGCGGGAACCCTTCCTGCAGATTAAAACGCATCTGATGACCAAAAATGGAAAGCGTTCCGGTTCCGGTACGGTCGTTTTTCTGTGTGCCTTCATCCAGCACTTTTTGCATCAGTTCTAAATACTGTTTCATGGTTCCTCAGGAAACGTGTTGCTGTGGGCTGCGGCGGTACGCCCAAACCATCATAATAATGCCTGCGACAATCATCGGGATTGAGAGGATCTGTCCCATGCTAATGTACTGTACCCAGGTGCCGGTAAACTGTGCATCCGGCTGGCGGAAGAATTCAACGATAATACGAAACGCGCCATAACCAATCAGGAACAGACCGGATACCGAACCCATCGGGCGCGGTTTACGAATGTACAGATTAAGAATGATAAACAACACAACGCCTTCCAGCGCCATCTCATAAAGCTGTGAGGCATGGCGCGGCAGCGAGCCGTAGGTATCAAAAATAGACTGCCATTGCGGGTTAGTTTGCAGCAGTAAAATGTCTTCGGTACGGGAGCCCGGGAACAGCATGGCGTACTTGAAGTTCGGATCAACGCGTCCCCACAGCTCACCGTTGATAAAGTTGCCCAGACGCCCTGCGCCCAGACCAAACGGAATCAGCGGGGCAATGAAATCAGAAACCTGGAAGAACGAACGCTTGGTGCGTTTGGCGAAGATAATCATCACCAGGATCACACCAATCAGCCCACCGTGGAAGGACATCCCGCCGTCCCAAACGCGGAACAGATACAGCGGATTATCGAGGAATAACGGGAAGTTATAGAACAGTACGTAACCAATACGTCCTCCGAGGAAAACCCCGAGGAAGCCCGCATACAGTAGATTTTCTACTTCATTTTTGGTCCAGCCACTGCCCGGACGATTAGCACGGCGCGTCGCCAGCCACATCGCAAAAATAAACCCCACCAAATACATTAAGCCGTACCAGTGAAGCGCGACGGGTCCGATTGAGAAAATGACCGGATCGAAATCCGGAAAATGCAGATAGCTACTGGTCATCTGTCACCACAAGTTCTTGTTATTTCGCTGAAGTCAGACAGCAATTGATAAGCGCGCCTGCATAATGCAGGCGCTCCAAAGGTGCGAATGATAGCACATGGGGATCGCAGCGGATGCCGATTACAGTTAAAAGATATGTATACCTACTGTTACCAGCCCTCGATTCACAATCCCCCGCGAATCAGTCCCCCCATGCCACGGCGTTCCATAAAAGCCGCCACCTGATGGCGTACTTCTGTCGCCATCTGCGCTTCCAGACTGCGTTGCGCCAGCGTTTGCGCCTCATCAAAATCGATATGGCGCAGCAGATATTTAACGCGAGCCACGGAACGACCGTTCATCGACAAATGGCGAAAACCCAGGCCGATCAGAATGGCCACGCACATCGGGTCGCCCGCCATTTCACCGCACAATCGCAAATCGATACCGCTTCTTTCGGCTTCCTGCGCAATCATCGCCAGCACACGTAACATACCCGGATGCAGGCTGTCATAAATGCTGGCTACCCGCGTATTGTTACGATCGACAGCCAAAATGTACTGGGTGAGATCGTTGGTTCCGACCGAGATAAAGTCTATCCGGTTTATCAGATGCGGCAGCATAAACACCATCGACGGAACTTCCAGCATGATGCCAATGCGCGGTTTTGGGATCGCGTAGCCGATCATCTCTTCCACTTCGCGTCCGGCGCGTTCAATCAAACGTCGCGCTTCGTCCACTTCATCAATGCTGGTGACCATCGGCAGCAAAATGCTCAGGTTGCCGGTTGCCGCGTTGGCACGCAGCATGGCCCGAACCTGGATCAAAAAGATCTCCGGCTGATCGAGCGTTATGCGAATGCCACGCCAGCCAAGGCACGGGTTCTCTTCACTGATCGGCATGTAGGGCAGTTGTTTATCGGCGCCGACATCCAGCGTACGCAGAGTCACCGGCTTGTCGTTAAACATTTGCAGCATGCCCTGATACTGCGCAACCTGTTCTTCTTCCGAAGGAAAACCGCTTTGCAGCATGAACGGGATTTCGGTGCGATACAGGCCAATGCCGTCGATCCGGCTCCCCAGCTTCTCTTCATGCTCCGGGCTGAGGCCAGCATTGAGCATCACCTTCACGCGCTCGCCGCTTTTCAACTGTGCTGGCTGGTTGACGTCATCTTCCGCCAGGCGGCTCAGTTCTATTTCTTCACTGATAAGACGCTGGTATTCCTGGATCAATACCGGTTCTGGATCGACCAGCAGTTCACCGCGATAACCGTCCACTACCAGCGTACGGCGGTGTAACACCGATGGCTGGATATCGGCCCCCATGACGGTAGGGATACCCAGCGCACGAACCATAATAGCCGCATGAGAGTTGGCCGCGCCGTCCCGGACAACCACACCGACTAAGCGGTCCTGAGGAAGTTCCGCCAGCGTGGTGGCGGAAAGCTCATCCGCCACCAGCACAAAGCGTTCCGGCCAGGTATTCGGCCCCTGGATCGAGTCGTCAAGATGGAACAGCAGACGCTGGCCCAGCGCGCGTAAATCTCCGGCCCGCTCTTTGAGGTAGTTATCACTCAGCGCGGCAAACTGTTCGGCAAACTTTTCAATGATCGTTTTAACGGCCCACTCGGCCACCGAACCGTTATCCACTTCCGCAAACAGCTCACGGCGCAGACGAGTATCGGAAAGCAAGTGTGAGTAGAGATCAAAAATCGCCGCCGTTTCTTTTTGCGCCCCGGCGGTAAAGCGTTTGCTGTAGCGGCGGAATTCATTCGCCGCCTCTTCCAGCGCACCGGTGAGCCGCTCGCGCTCAAGCGCCGGATCCAGCGTTGAAGCCTGATAGACCTGCTCCATCAGCGGCAGCGTCGCATCCTGCCAGCCTTCGGCTATTGCCACGCCAGGGGCGGCGGGCAATGCGCGGATGCGCGTTTGCCGGTATTGGCCGAACAGTGCGTTTAGCTGCGACTGCGAAAGAATAGCCGCCATTTGCGTGGCGAGCGTGACGAGGAAAGACTCTTCACTTTCATCGTACTGGCGCAATTCGCGCTGCTGGACCACCAGCACACCTAACAGCTGACGGCGCTGAATGATTGGTACGCCTAAGAACGCACGAAAGCGCTCTTCTTTTACCGAAGGGATGTATTTAAAGCTGGGATGTTTTTGCGCATCGGCGAGGTTGATAGGTTCCGCCAGCCTGCCAACCAGGCCAACGATACCTTCATCAAACGCGAGTGCGACAGTACGACCACGCGGTTTCTTCAGTCCCCGGGTCGCCATGAGGTAATAACAACGTCGATCGTGATCGGCCAAATAAACCGAACAGACCTCTGTATCCATCGCAAGACAGATGTCGGTAACCAGAATATTCAGCGCTTCATTCAGACGCGGAGCACTGGCCACCTTTTCGACTATTTCGCGCAGGCGGGTGAGCATAATTTGCGTAGCTTAACCTCTTTTACGTCTGTACGCAGGTGCGCTTTGCGGCTTAGGAGTGCTTTCCTGAAGCGCCATGACAACACTTGCGAATTCTTTCATCACCCTGCGATAGACATCGCGTTTAAATGACACCACCTGTCGAACCGGATACCAGTAACTCACCCAGCGCCAGCCGTCGAACTCAGGTGTACTGCTGGTTTGCATATTGATTTCAGCATCGCTGCTGACCAATTGCAGAAGAAACCATTTTTGTTTCTGGCCGATACAAACCGGCTTCGTGTCCCAACGCACCAAACGTTTCGGTAACTTGTAACGCAACCAGTTACGAGTAGAAGCAAGGATCCGTACATCTTTACGACTGAGACCCACTTCTTCAAAGAGTTCCCGGTACATCGCCTGCTCTGCTGTCTCTCCTGCATTTATCCCACCTTGCGGGAATTGCCAGGAGTGCTGACCAAATCGCCGGGCCCACATGACCTGCCCCTGGCGGTTACAAATTACTATCCCTACATTCGGGCGGTAGCCATCGTCATCAATCACCGGACTACCTCAATATAAACCTTATATACAAACGATTGTTTCACACTCCAGAGAGGCGGTAAACCACTCTGTTAAGGGCGCGATACTCTAATAACAATTGAATAACTCACAGCTAAGGGCGGAGTTATAAACAGAAGAAGGGCAAGCAAGGCGATTTTATTCACCTTTTCTGTGGATATAGTTGTGAAGAAGTACGGAATTACTATGGGAAAACCCAGAACAGTCCGAATAAGACATTCGTCACATATCAAAAATAGTCCTCTATATTCATTAAGTTAAAACCGTTAAGCGCAAATAAACCCATAGAAATGTGACGTATATCACGCACACGATCTTTAGGCTGATGAAAGATCGACCAGCGTTGGTTTTATCCACAGATTATGCCAATAAGTTAGGCACAATTTGTGTGAAAATTCGATTTTCGTCGCACGTCAAGGCTGTAAATTGAAACAGTAGTGGGGGTTTTTCACAGTTATCCCATCTTTCTGTGGATAACATGGTGTAAGATCCTGTTCATTGTCAGTGACCAGAATTGGAAAACCCGCTTCGCTGTTGCGCAACTCTGCGTATGTGAATCTAAAAACCAATATAAATCATAGAATTGAATAAAGCATGTGGAAAAAGATAAACTCTGTCCACACGGTATAAAATCTTTGCTCATTTTTTCACCTAAGGGTTAACCCGATGTCAGAACTCCATCCGCTGCTTTCTCCCCCTGAATCTGAAGCCCAGTTGTTGAGCCAGGCACAGCTGCTTTCGGGCTACGCGCTGGGAGAGTTGGCGGCAATGGCGGGACTCGTCGCCCCCAAGGATCTCAAGCGCGATAAAGGCTGGATTGGCGTGCTACTGGAAATCTGGCTCGGCGCCAGTGCGGGCAGCAAACCGGAGCAGGATTTTGCGGCGCTGGGCGTGGAGCTGAAAACAATCCCAGTGGATAGCCTTGGCAGACCGCTGGAAACCACCTTTGTGTGCGTGGCACCGTTAACCGGCAATACCGGCGTTACCTGGGAAACCAGCCATGTGCGGCACAAACTTAAACGCGTTCTGTGGATCCCGGTAGAAGGCGAACGTAGCATCCCGCTGGCGGAGCGCCGCGTCGGTTCTCCCCTGCTGTGGAGCCCGAATGAAGAAGAAGACCGGCAATTGCGTCTGGACTGGGAAGAGTTGATGGACATGATAGTGTTAGGCCACGTCGAACGCATCACTGCCCGCCATGGGGAAGTGCTACAGCTGCGTCCTAAAGCCGCCAACGCCCGAGCGCTTACCGAGGCAATTGGCGCCCATGGCGAACCCATCCTGACCCTACCACGCGGTTTTTACTTGAAAAAGAACTTCACGCGCGCATTGCTTGAGCGACATTTCTTGTTCCAGGCGCAATAGGCACCGTCCGGTCTTTCACCCGCCGCGTTACGGGCCTATAATTACCGCTTCTTTTTTTTGGCAGGACTTTGTTCGATGTTATTTGCATGGATAACCGATCCTAACGCCTGGCTTGCGCTCGGTACGCTGACGCTGCTGGAGATCGTTCTTGGGATCGACAATATTATTTTCCTCTCTCTGGTTGTAGCCAAACTCCCGACAGCGCAACGCAATCATGCCCGACGTATTGGGCTTGCGGCGGCGATGATCATGCGTCTGGCACTGCTGGCCTCTATCGCCTGGGTAACGCGTCTGACAAACCCGCTATTCGAAGTGTTTGGCGAGGCAATATCAGCGCGCGACTTGATCCTTCTACTCGGGGGATTGTTCCTGATCTGGAAAGCCAGTAAGGAGATCCACGAATCCATTGAAGGTGAGGAAGAGGGGCTGAAAACCCGCGTTTCCTCTTTTCTGGGCGCGATTGTGCAGATCATGTTGTTAGACATTATCTTCAGCCTGGATTCCGTGATTACTGCGGTAGGCTTGTCCGATCATCTGTTTATCATGATGGCGGCAGTGGTGATTGCCGTGGGTGTGATGATGTTTGCTGCACGCCCGATTGGCGATTTTGTCGATCGCCATCCTTCGGTAAAAATGCTGGCACTCTCGTTCCTGATTCTGGTCGGTTTCACGCTAATTCTGGAAAGTTTCGACGTCCACGTTCCGAAAGGATATATCTATTTCGCCATGTTCTTCTCTATTGCGGTAGAGACCCTGAACCTGTGGCGTAATAAAAAAAATCCGCTCTGATGAAATCCATCGCTCCCCGCACGGGGAGCGAATGCGCGCCACACCTACCTCTTCTCACAGTTTAAGATTTTACTGCTTTCGCCATGCACAACTTCGCGTTATTACTAAACTATTGTCAGATGCAGGCCATGTGAGGATAAGCAGATGAAAAAATGGGCAGTTTTGATTTCCGCCGTAGGACTGGCTTTTGCCGTTTCCGGATGCAGCAGTGATTATGTTATGGCGACAAAAGATGGTCGAATGATCCTGACCGATGGAAAACCAGAAATTGACGATGATACCGGTCTGGTGAGCTATCACGACCAGCAAGGCAATGCGATGCAGATTAATCGCGATGATGTGTCTCAAATCATTGAACGCTGATGGTTGAGGTCAGCAGCGCGCTGGCCTTAACAATTTTACTTCCCTTTTTCTCTTCCCTCAGCCATTTTTATAATCCTTATGTCGTGATTATAAAAAGGAAACGGCTATGCAATATCACCGTATACCCCACAGCTCGCTTGAAGTCAGTACACTGGGGCTGGGCACAATGACGTTTGGTGAACAAAACAGCGAAGCCGACGCACATGCACAGCTCGATTATGCCGTAGAACAAGGCATAAATTTGATCGACGTTGCCGAGATGTATCCGGTACCGCCGCGTCCTGAAACCCAGGGTCTCACCGAAACCTACGTAGGTAACTGGCTCGCCAAACACGGCAGCCGTGAAAAGCTAATCGTTGCTTCTAAGGTCAGTGGGCCTTCACGTAACAACGACAGCGGTATTCGACCGAATCAGGCGCTGGACCGTAAAAATATTCGTGAAGCGCTGCACGACAGCCTGAAAAGACTGCAAACCGATTACCTGGATCTGTATCAGGTTCACTGGCCGCAGCGCCCGACCAACTGCTTTGGTAAGTTAGGCTACAGCTGGACGGACTCTGCGCCAGTCGTTTCGCTGCTGGATACGCTGGACGCGCTGGCAGAGTTTCAGCGCGCGGGGAAAATTCGCTACATCGGCGTGTCCAATGAAACCGCGTTTGGCGTGATGCGCTACCTGCACCTGGCGGACAAACACGATCTGCCGCGCATCGCCACCATCCAGAACCCCTACAGCCTGCTGAATCGCAGCTATGAGGTTGGACTGGCGGAAGTGAGCCAGTATGAAGGCGTTGAACTGCTGGCCTACTCTTGCCTTGGCTTCGGTACATTAACCGGTAAATACCTGAACGGCGCGAAGCCAGCCGGTGCACGCAATACGCTGTTTAGCCGTTTCACGCGTTACAGCGGCGAGCAAACGCAAAAAGCCGTTGCGGCCTATGTGGATATCGCGAAACGCCATAATCTGGATCCTGCGCAAATGGCGCTGGCATTCGTGCGTCGTCAGCCGTTTGTCGCCAGCACCCTGCTGGGAGCCACGACGATGGAGCAGCTAAAAACCAACGTTGAAAGCCTGCATCTGGAGTTGAGCGAAGAAGTACTGGCAGAGATTGAAGCGGTGCATCAGGTGTATACCTATCCTGCACCGTGACGGTTAGTGCCTGATGGCGCTACGCTTATCAGACCTACAAATTGCTGCTCTCTGTAGGCCAGATAAGGCGACGCTGCCATCCGGCACATTCATTGTTCATTCATCTCGTACCAGGCTGGCGGCGCTGCCAAATCCACAGCGCCGCAATCGCCAGCGCAAACAGCGCACCGAATCCAATACCAATCGCTACCGCCGGGATCCCCACCAGCACTGCCAGTGAGTAAATCCCAAGCATCAGCAGCATCGCGCTGTTTTCGCCCAGGTTTTGCACCGCGATCGCATTACCCGCACCGACGCTTTTCTTGCCCCGCTCCTGCAGCAACGCATTCAGCGGTACCACAAAGAAGCCACCTGACACGCCGATAAGCATCAGCAACGCGTAAGCCGGAAGCAGCGCATGCTGAAGTGAGAAAATCAGCACCACGACGCCAATCAGGATCCCCGCTGGCATACAGCGCGACACGGTTTCCAGCGTCACCAGCTTCGCTGCCACTCCCGCGCCTACGACAATCCCAATCGCTACCATAGCATTGAGGTAGGTCGGCGTAGCGTTATCGGTGATGCCGAGCGCCACCGGAACCCACAGCACCAGCAGAAAACGCAGCGTGACGCCCGCGCCCCAAAAAAGGCTGGTTCCGACCAACGAAAAACGTGTTTCACCGTTGCGCCACAGCGAAGAAGCGGCGCAGAAGAAACTGCGCGTCATTTTCCCCAGATGCCAGGATTGGCCAGGACGAGCCGCGGCCAGTTTCGGGATGTACAGGTTAGCCACCACGGCGCCAGCATAGGCCAGCGCACAGGCAGAAAGCGCGGCAATCACATGCCAGTCGGCCAGAACGCCACCAGCGACAGAACCGAGCAAAATCGCGGCGATAGTGGAGGCTTCCATCAGGCCGTTGGCTTTCACCAGTTTGTCACCGGTGGTCAATTCACCGAGAATGCCATACTTGGCCGGTGAGTACGCGGCCGCGCCAATCCCCACCAGCGTATACCCGAGAAACGGATTAATGCCGAAGCAAATACTCGCCGCGCCCAGCAGTTTCAGGGCGTTCGCGAACATCATCACTCTGCCTTTGGCAAAGCTATCCGCCACCTGTCCAACAAATGGTGCAAACAGGATGTAAGCGCCCACAAACACCATTTGCAGGATTGGCTGGCTCCAGTCCGGATAAAATTCTTCCTTCAGCAGCGCCAGCGTGGCGAACAGCAGTGCGTTATCGCCAAACGCCGACAGAAACTGCGCGGCGATGACGGACATCATCCCTTTGGACCAGATTGAAGTGTTAGTGTGCGCTGACTCAATCATGTTGTTTTTCCGGCTCATCGACCCAGCTTTTCAGCGTAACAAAATCCGGCTTACCGCTGCCGAGTAATGGGAGTTGCTTCAGGTGGCGAATATCACGCGGCACGGCAAGTTCAGGCACGCCATGCGCTCGCGCATACTGCTGTAGTTTTTCACGCGTGAGTTCGCTGTCGGTAGTGAACAGCACCAGCGCCTCACCTTTGCTGGCATCGCTCTTGATCGCCGTGGCGTGCATTTTGTCTGCAGATACCGCCAATGCCAGTTGCTCAACCATTTCCAGCGAGACCATCTCTCCGGCAATTTTAGCAAAACGCTTGGCGCGCCCCTGGATCTGTACAAAGCCGTTTTCATCAAAGCGGACGATGTCTCCGGTGTCATACCAGCCGCGCTCAATCTCACCCTGCGCATTTTCTGCCGTCGGCACTTTCAGCACGCCAGGTTTTTCGACGCGCAAATAGCCGCTCATAATATTCGGGCCTTTCAGTTGTAAACGCCCACCGTCCTCAATACCCGGAACAGCCAGCAGTCGGGCATCCATGCCAGGCAAGATGCGCCCTACCGTTCCTGATTTTGCCGCCATCGGCACATTGATCGACACAACCGGCGCACATTCCGTCACGCCATAGCCTTCAAGGACACGCAGGCCAAATTTCTCCTGCCATAGCTGCTTTGTGCTGTCTTGCAGTTTTTCCGCGCCTGCCACCACATAGCGCAGGCGGTGGAAATCGTACGGATGCGCGAAACGCGCATAGTTGCCGAGGAACGTTGAAGTACCAAACAACACGGTGCAGTTCCGGTCGTATACCAGCTCCGGCACAATGCGGTAATGCAGCGGGCTGGGATAAAGAAACACTTCCGCACCGGTCAGTAGCGGCGTGAATAATCCCACCGTCAGGCCAAAGGAGTGGAACAGCGGCAGTGCCGACATAAAGCGGTCATCGGCGGTGAAATCGGCAATCGTTTTAATCTGCTCAACGTTCGCCAGAATACTCTTGTGGCTGTGGACCACGCCTTTCGGATGGCCTTCCGAACCAGACGTAAAGAGGATCACCGCAGCCTCTTCCGGCTGCTGTTTCACCTGCGCCAGATGCGGTGCCAGCAGATGTGAGAAAATCCACAGCTTATCGCTCAACGTCACATCGGCTTTTAAATCTTCCAGATAAACCCAGCGTACCTGGGTGAGCTGTTCCGGTAGATGCCAGAGTTTGCCTTTATCGAGAAACTGTCGGGAAGTGAAGATCGTTTTGATTTCAGACGCAGTAATGGCGCTGGTTAACCCTTTCACGCCCGCCGTGTAGTTCATCATGGCCGGAATGCGTCGACGCGCAATGGCACCAAAAATGACCGCCGCGCTGATCCCCGCATTTGGCAGCATCAGGCCGATTTTTTCACCTTCGGCGCTGTATTTTTCCAGAATACGGGCCACAAAGAGCGTCTTAGTCAGCAGTTTGCGGTAGCTGTCCGGCGTAAAGTTAACATCTTCAATGCAGTTTTTGCCCGCGCCAAAACGGTATTTTGCCGCCAGCAGCGACTCGTATAGCGTTTCACGCGGGCGTACCGCCATGCGAGCTTCCATCATAATTTGATGTAGCATTTCACCGGCGATTTTGCGGCGATCGCGAGCTCGCGGGGCTTCCGGCATTGACATTTGAGTCGGCGGTAGAATGTGCAGTTGGATACGCGGGAAGAATCGCTGTTTAACCAGACCTTTCAGGCGGCTGAAGTGGGAAAGCTCTGCCCCCTCAATGCGGACAGGAACGACCGTCGCTCCCGACTTCGCGGCGACAAACCCGGCACCGTCATATATTTTCATCAACGAACCGGTGGTCGAAATGCGTCCTTCGGGAAAAATCACCACCGGACGGCCCTGCTCGACCAGACGGACCAGATGCTTAATCGACATCGGTTTAGTTGGGTCTAACGGCACGAAGTCAATCAGCGGGGTTAGCCAGCGCATATACCATTGCTGGCTGATCGAGGTGTAAACGGCGAAGACGGGACGAATCGGTAAAAATAGCGCCAGCAGGATGCCGTCTATAAATGAGACATGGTTGGGAGTGATTAGAACGCGTTCTCCCTGTAGCGCGCTGACATTGCCCGTGACGCGAACGCGGAAAAGCACGCGAAACAGATTACGAAAAAAGCCAAATAGCATCTCAACTCCCTGTGCCATTAATTATAGAAACATTAATGGTGGGAGAGTATACGAGTTGGGGAATGGGCGCGACAGGTAAACAGGTAAATACAGTCCGAAAAAAAACCTGCGCATCCGCGCAGGTCGGTGCAAGAGACAGGTACGAAGTGCGTACCGAATAATCTCACCAATCAATACCTCTGGGATCTTGATTGTGGTCGTCAGCAGCCAGATACGCCAGTACGAAAACGCAAAGGAATGAACCCAAATGCAACGAGTTGTGTAAATTATCGGTTACTGTTACAGATAGGCTGAAGGCAAAAAAAAACCTGCGCATCTGCGCAGGCTGGTGTAATTCTAGTGATCAACCCGAAAGTTGATTTCACCTATCAATACCTCTGGGATCCCAACTTTAGCAATCCGCTCAGTTCTCCCACCAGCGAACAATCGCAACAGCACATCGCAAAGTGTAAGCAAAAATTAGCATTTTCTATTTTCTGTCTTACTTCGCTCGCGCGCGCTCACATTTGCGAGGTCCTGACGGGCAATCTGCTTGAACAGCCAGCCATTTTCCGTAACACTGACGGAATGTAAGCGTTTACCCACAACAGGTACTATCATGGCGACCATAAAGGATGTAGCCCGACTAGCTGGTGTATCAGTCGCCACCGTTTCTCGAGTGATCAATGATTCCCCCAAAGCCAGCGAAGCATCGCGTCTGGCCGTAACGAGTGCAATGGAATCACTCAGCTACCACCCCAATGCGAATGCGCGTGCACTGGCGCAACAATCCACTGAAACCATCGGACTGGTCGTTGGTGATGTGTCCGATCCATTCTTTGGGGCAATGGTTAAAGCTGTCGAGCAGGTGGCCTATAACACCGGGAATTTTTTGCTGATTGGCAACGGCTACCATAATGAACAGAAGGAACGTCAGGCGATTGAACAGCTCATTCGCCACCGCTGCGCGGCCCTTGTTGTCCATGCCAAAATCATCCCGGATGCGGACTTGGCTTCATTAATGAAGCAAATCCCCGGCATGGTATTGATTAACCGAATTCTGCCGGGATTCGAACAACGCTGCGTTGCCCTTGATGACCGTTTCGGCGCGTGGCTCGCTACCCGACACCTTATTCAGCAGGGCCATACGCGCATTGGCTACCTGTGTTCCAATCACAGTATTTCTGATGCGGAAGATCGTCTGCAAGGCTATTACGACGCGCTGGCGGAGAGCAATATACCGGTAAGCGATCGACTGGTGACGTTCGGCGAACCGGATGAAAGCGGCGGTGAACAGGCCATGACCGAGTTACTTGGTCGTGGCAAAAACTTCACTGCGGTAGCCTGCTACAACGACTCAATGGCGGCTGGCGCCATGGGCGTATTGAATGATAACGGCATTGATGTGCCGGGAGAAATCTCGCTGATTGGCTTTGATGATGTGCTGATTTCCCGCTATGTGCGCCCACGTCTGACCACGGTACGCTATCCCATCGTAACTATGGCAACCCAGGCCGCTGAACTCGCGCTCGCGTTGGCGGAGAAGCGACCCGCACCTGAAATTACCCACGTCTTTAACCCAACTCTGGTGCGTCGCCATTCCGTTTCGGCGCTGACAGAGCCGGGGAACTCATCGTCAAACGATTAACCAGGATTGCGTCATGACTACGATGTTGGACGTTTCACGACACGCAGGCGTCTCAAAAGCGACCGTTTCGCGCGTACTAAATGGAACGGGTCAGGTAAAAGAGAGCACGCGCCAGAAAGTGTTCAAGGCCATGCAGGCACTCGATTATCGGCCCAACTTTTTAGCGCGCTCTTTAGCGAATCGCACCAGCAACAGCATTGGCCTGGTGGTTTCCACATTTGATGAATTCTACTTTGGCCGCCTGCTGCAACAGGCCTCGCGCCAGACGGAGTCTCACGGCAAGCAGTTGATCGTCACCGATGGTCACGACACGCCGGAGCGTGAGCAGGAAGCCGTGCAAATGCTGGCCGACAGGCAGTGCGACGCCATTATTCTCTATACCCGCTATATGAGTGAAAAGGCGATTATGTCGCTGATGAACAGCATTGCGATGCCCTTGCTGGTCATCAACCGTGATGTCAGTCAGGCCCGCGATCGCGCGATTTTCTTTGAGCAGGAAGACGCGGCGTATCAGGCGGTCAATTATCTGATCTCGCAGGGGCACAGCGATATTGCTTGTATCACCGTGCCAGGCCATACGCCTACCGGTAAATCCCGCCTGATGGGGTATCGTAAGGCTCTGGAAAAAAACGGTATTCCCTGGGATCCTGATAAGGTTAAATACGGCGACTCCACGATGACGCGAGGCTATGAAGCCTGTCGAGAACTGCTGGAGGAAGGGGTGAAATTCAGCGCCCTGTTCGCCTGTAACGATGACATGGCATTAGGTGCATCAAAAGCGTTACATCAGGCCGGACTGAGGATCCCGACGGACGTCTCGCTGTTTGGTTTTGATGATGCGCCCAGCGCCAAATGGCTGGAACCGGGGTTATCTACCGTTTATCTGCCGATTGATACCATGATAACCACGGCAATCGACCAGGCTATACGTCTGGCCAACGGTGAGAGCGTGGAGCCGATCCCTCCGTTTACCGGCAAACTGGTATTACGTGACTCAGTAACGCCCGGACCGTACTTTAAGTAATATGAAAAAGAGCCGGATAGTGACGAAAGCACCTTATCCGGCCGGCTTTACTCAGATTAATTCCAGCGCTAACAGCTCATCAATGGTCTGGCGACGACGAATCAGTCGCGCCACGCCGTTATCAAACAAGACCTCCGGCAGCAGCGGGCGGCTATTGTAGTTTGACGACATTGACGCTCCGTACGCCCCGGTATCATGCAAAACCAGATAATCACCCGGCACCACCGCAGGCAACAGACGGGTTTCCACATTTCCGCCTTCCTGCTGGGTAAACACGTCGCCTGATTCGCACAGCGGTCCGGCCACCACGGTTTCCCGTTGAGGAGTTTGTTGCAGAGAACGACCATCCCCCGCCAGCGCGGAGATATGGTGATAGCTACCGTACATGGCCGGGCGCATCAGATCGTTGAAGCCAGCATCGATCAGCACAAAGTGACGGCTGCCCATCTCTTTTACGCTGCGCACCTGCGCCACTAACACACCAGCTTCCGCGACCAGGAAACGCCCTGGTTCGATCTCCAGTTTGACGGCATGACCCAGATGACGCGCAATACTATCGCGCGCGGCGTTCCACAATCCAAAATAGTGATCGGTGTCGATCGCCTCTTCACCTTCGCGATACGGGATTGATAAACCGCCGCCTGCGGAGATCGCCTCCAGATCCTGACCAAATTCCACCACCTGACGCACCATCGCGCCGCACACCTGCTCCAGATGCGCGTAGTCCACGCCAGAGCCGATATGCATATGAATACCCACCAATTTCAGCTTATAGCGCTGAATTACCTCCAGCGCCGCCGGAAGATCGCTGTACCAGATACCGTGCTTGCTGTTCTCGCCCCCGGTATTGGTTTTCTGACTGTGTCCATGCCCAAATCCAGGGTTTACGCGGAGCCACACGCGATGGCCCGGCGAGAGCTGGCCCAGTTGTTCCAGCATATCGACCGACCCGGCATTTACCGGAATGCTCAATTCATGCACCCGGGCGAGCGTCGCTTCATCAATCATATCGGCGGTAAAGACAATCTCATCTTTGCCCGGTACAAAACCTGCCGCCAGCGCGCGTTCAATTTCGCCAAGCGAGACGGAATCGACCTTCACGCCCTGCTCGCGCATCAGGCGCAAAATATGAATATTCGAACATGCCTTCTGGGCAAAACGCACCACGTCAAACTGACTCAGTTTGGCAATCTGCGCGCGAATAATCTGCGCATCATAGACCCACACCGGGCAGCCGAATTCGGCAGGCAGGCGCAACAGGTTGTCGGCGGTCAGGTCAGTGTCTGTGTTGTTGAGTGGGCGTGGCATGGCGTGCTCCGGTATTGGCTTTTTTATGATTACGCCACAGCTCAAAAAGAATAAAAAATATCGTTTTATCTTGAGTCTATGCAAAAATGATATGGATTAGCTCATTTGAGGATTGCTTATGCCCGCGGTTAACCTGCGTCACATTGAAATTTTTCACGCCATCATGACCGCAGGCAATCTGACGGAAGCCGCGCGCATGCTACATACCTCGCAGCCCACCGTCAGCCGGGAACTGGCCCGATTCGAAAAAGTCCTGGGATTAACGCTGTTTGAACGCACGCGTGGCCGACTGCATCCAACCGTGCAAGGCTTACGTCTGTTTGAAGAGGTACAACGTTCGTGGTACGGCCTGGACAGAATTGTGAGCGCCGCCGAAAGCCTGCGCGAATTTCGTCAAGGTGAATTGTCGATTGTTTGCCTGCCGGTATTTTCGCAGTCCTTTTTACCGCCGCTGCTGCAGCCATTTCTTGCGCGCTATCCGCAGGTCAACATTCAGATCGTGCCGCAGGAGTCACCACTGTTGGAAGAGTGGCTGTCGGCGCAGCGCCACGATCTGGGGTTAACGGAAACGCTGCATACGCCAGCCGGAACGAAACGCACCGAATTGCTGGCGCTGGATGAAGTGTGTGTACTGCCGCAGGGGCATCCGCTGACCGAGAAAGCGGTATTAACGCCGCAGGATTTTCAGGGAGAGAACTATATCAGCCTGTCGCGGACCGACAGTTACCGTCAGCTACTGGACACCCTGTTTAACGAACATCAGGTGAAGCGCCGCATGGTGATTGAAACCCACAGCGCCGCTTCAATTTGTGCAATGGTGCGGGCGGGCGTGGGGATCTCGGTGGTGAACCCACTGACCGCGCTGGATTATGCCAGCAGCGGAGTGGTTATCCGCCGCTTCAGCATTTCGGTACCCTTTACGGTCAGCCTGATCCACCCACTTCATCGCCCTGCCTCGGCGCTGGTCGATGCTTTTACGGCGCATCTGCAAGCCCATCTCCCGAGGCTTATCGATCCGCTGGAGGCTATTTTGTCTCCACAGACGAAAGCATAAACGCCACCGCATCTTGCGCATGGATTGCCGCGGTGTCGAAAACCGGTAATGGACTTAGCTCGGCTGGAACCAGCAGACCAATCTCGGTACAGCCAAAGATAACCCCTTGAGCGCCCTGTTTAGCCAACTGATCAATTACGCTCAGGTAGTAGTCGCGGGAGGCGTTGCTGAACTCACCGAGGCACAGCTCGTCGAAAATAATCTGGTTTATTTTCTGACGGTCATCAGCCTCAGGAATAAGCGTGCTAATACCAAATTCAGTCTGTAGACGTCCGCGGTAAAAATCCTGCTCCATGGTGTAGCGCGTACCCAGTAGCGCCACGTTGCTCATCTGCTGTTTTTGTATGGCCCGACCCGTCGCATCGGCAATATGCAGGAACGGCACGTCACAGGCGGTTTCAATCGCCTCAGCAACTTTGTGCATGGTGTTGGTACACAACACAATCCCCTCCGCTCCGGCTTGCTGAAGCCCTGCGGCGGCCTGCGCGAGGATCTCCCCAGCCCGCTGCCAGTCACCGCCAGACTGACAGGCTTCAATCTCGTGAAAATCTACGCTGTGCAACAGAATCTGTGCCGAATGCAGGCCACCCAGACGCTGTTTTACCCCTTCATTAATGAGTCGATAATAAGGAATGGTGGATTCCCAGCTCATACCGCCTAACAGACCGATCGTTTTCATCATTTCCCCTGATTTGTTGTTATCTCTCCAGTGAACCAAAGATGTGATCAACTTTCCACATCTGTTGGCGTGCATTTCTTTTTTTAATTTTCTGATATAGGTTTAATGAAACATTGTTTTAATTACAGGAAGGCCGAATGTTTATTTTTCATAAAGAGACCACCCTTGAAGATCTGGGCAATGGCGTTACCCGACGCATTCTTGCTCACGACGGTAAAATGATGGCGGTTGAGGTGAACTTCGAGCAAGGCGCGATTGGTCCGATGCACAATCATCCGCATGAGCAGCTGACTTACGTTTTGTCTGGGGAGTTTGAATTTACCATCGGCGAAGAAATGCATGTCGTTAGGGCAGGCGATACCCTATATAAACAGCCCAACATTATGCATGGCTGCGTCTGTTTAAAACCGGGAACGCTACTGGATACCTTTACGCCCATGCGCGAAGATTTTCTGCCTGCGTAATTTTATCTGTTCGTAATCTGCCTGGCGGCATAATGTTGTTCCAGAGGGAATGAATATGTCGCCTCCGGTGTATTGCTACATTCACCTTATGTTTAACCGACAAACCCTGCCAAAGGGCAGGGTTTGTCAGTTCTGGAAAGCAGATTAACGCGCCAGCCAGCCGCCGTCTACCGCAACGGTATAGCCGTTGATATAGTCAGATGCGCTGGATGCCAGGAACACAATCGGCCCCATCAGGTCACTCGGCAGACCCCAACGACCCGCCGGGATACGATCGAGAATTTCTGCGCTACGCTGCTCATCAGCGCGCAGCTGTTGAGTGTTGTTCGTCGCCATGTAACCCGGCGCAATTGCGTTGACGTTAATGTTATGTTTGGCCCACTCGTTCGCCATCAGGCGGGTGATGCCCATTACGCCGCTTTTAGACGCGGTGTAAGACGGCACGCGGATCCCGCCCTGGAAAGAAAGCATAGAGGCGATGTTGATAATTTTGCCGCCGTTACCCTGAGCGATAAAGTGCTTCGCCGCGGCCTGAGACATAAAGAACACGCTCTTAATGTTCAGGTTCATCACGTCGTCCCAGTCTTTTTCGCTGAAGTCGATCGCATCGTCACGACGGATAAGACCTGCGTTGTTGACCAGAATATCGATATGACCGAATTCTGCCACTGCGCGCTCCAGCAACGCCGGAATGCCGTCAATTTGACGCAGGTCGGCGGTCAGACTTAAAAAACGGCGCCCCAGTGCGGTCACGCGTTCGATAGTTTCCGTCGGTTCAACGATGTTGATCCCCACGATATCGCAGCCCGCTTCAGCCAAACCCAACGCCATACCCTGACCCAGGCCAGTGTCACAACCGGTCACAACGGCGACCTTACCTTCAAGAGAGAATGCATTCAAAATCATTGTAAATCCTTAATTTTTTATAATGCCCGCCGCAGCAGGCACGGCTATCGCCCGCAACTAGCGCAGATCTTTGACCGCTACATGGTCCATATCATCAAAGACCTGGTTTTCGCCGACCATGCCCCAAATGAACGTATAAGCTTTTGTGCCAACGCCGGAGTGAATTGACCAGCTCGGCGAAATCACCGCCTGCTCGTTGTGCATCACAATATGACGCGTTTCCTGAGGCTGCCCCATCATGTGGAAGACGCAGGTATCTTCTTCCATATTGAAATAGAAATAGACTTCCATACGACGTTCATGGGTATGGCACGGCATGGTGTTCCACAGGTTACCCGGCGCCAGTTCGGTCAGCCCCATGCTCAACTGGCAGGTTTCCAGCACATCCGGCACAAAATATTTGTTGATAGTACGACGGTTACTGGTGAGGTCATCGCCCAGCGTCACTGGCGCAACGTCTGCTGGCGTGACTTTTTTGGTGGGATAAGTCGTGTGGGCCGGCGCGCAGTTGTAGTAAAACTTCGCTGGTTTCGCCGTATCGATGCTGGCGAATACCACTTCTTTGGCCCCTTTCCCGACGTACAGCGCGTCACGATGACCAATTTCATAGCACTGGCCGTCAACGGTAATCGTGCCTGGGCCACCGATGTTAATCACACCCAGCTCACGACGCTCGAGGAAGTAGGTTACGCCCAGCTGTTTGCCGACTTCGCCACCCACAGAGACGGTTTTGGCCACTGGCATAATGCCGCCAACAATGATGCGGTCAATGTGGCTGTAGACCATGGTGTATTCATCTGGGACAAACACTTCTTCGACCAAAAACTCATTACGCAGCTCCTGAGTATCCAGGGTTTTCGCATGCGCACTATGGATGCTTTGTCTTACGTCCACATTTACCTCCAGTGATAAATTGACCGTGAATGCTTAAACGAATAGCAAAACGCTGTTCCGTTTTATCTTATGCGCTCATGATATCCCTCCCGGAATGGGTTTTCAATTACAAATAAAACAACGTTTCACTTTTTCTGCATCTTATTATCAAAAGTGTAATTGCGATCACGCTAGCGCATATAAATCGCGGGAATAATTTCAATAAAATCATTTAAAACAATTAGATAGATAAAAACAAACAAGAGTAGTTCATGAGGGGTAGGGATAAGACATTGAAAATACAGCCAGCCTCACATGCCGTTCACACACCTTTTCTAACAAAGTGCGCTGTTAATCACATGAAATGAAACACCGTTTTGATACGTTAACAGAGTTTAGAGTGTATGTTTCTGTAACTGGCCTTGCCCTCCTGTTGGAGGGCTTTTTTAAGGATGCACGGGAAATACAGCGGGAAAGGCGTTTAAGCAGAGAAAACTACGGGTGGTTAATCTCGTTCGATAGCGAGCGCCACGCCCTGACCACCGCCGATACATAACGTTGCCAGGCCCTTGTGCGCCCGACGCTTCACCATTTCATGCACCAGTGAAACCAGAATACGGCAGCCAGATGCGCCAATCGGATGACCAAGCGCAATGGCTCCGCCGTTCACATTCACCCGCCGTTCATCCCACTCCAGCATTTTCCCAACGGACAATGCCTGTGCGGCAAAGGCTTCGTTGGCCTCGATAAGATCAACATCAGCCAGTTGCCAGCCCACACGCTCAAGGCAACGGCGCGTCGCATACACCGGCGCAATTCCCATGAGCGCGGGATCGACCCCGACGCTGGCAAAGGCACGAATGCGGGCCAGCACCGGCAAATTCAGCTCCTGGGCCTTAGCCTCGCTCATCATCATCACCGCAGCGGCGCCATCATTGATGGATGACGCGTTGCCCGCGGTTACTGAACCGAGCCTGTCGAAGGTCGGATCCAGACGCGCCAGCCCTTCTGCGCTGGCATCGGTGCGCGGCTGTTCGTCGGTATCCACCACGAACGATTGCCCATTACGCTGCGTTACCACCGGCACGATTTCATCTTTAAAGCGCCCGGCGTCAATTGCCATCCGCGCCTTGTGCTGCGAATGCAGTGCGTAGGCATCCTGCAGTTCACGGCTGATGCCATATTCCCGCGCCAGATTTTCCGCGGTAACGCCCATATGGTAATCGTTGAAAGCGTCCCACAGGCCGTCATGCACCAGGCTGTCGACCAGTTGACTGTTGCCCAACTGTGCGCCGGTACGGCTATCAGTAAGGACATGCGGCGCACGGCTCATATTCTCTTGTCCGCCCGCAATCACAATGTCGGCTTCGCCGCACTGGATAGCCTGGGTCGCCAGATGCAGCGCTTTCAGACCCGAGCCGCAGACATCGTTAATGGTGATGGCGGAGACGGTATTGGGTAGCCCACCATTGATGGCGGACTGACGCGCCGGGTTTTGCCCGGCACCTGCGGTAAGCACTTGCCCGAGGATCACTTCATCCACAGCGTGAACGTCCACGCCCGTGCGCTCCAGTAACGCCCTGACCACCATGCTACCTAATTCAACGGCAGAGTGGCGCGCCAGCGTCCCCTGGAAGCAGCCGATTGGTGTCCGTAACGCCCCGACTATCACAACCTCTTTCATCACCACCTCAGCGCAAAATAACACCGCAATAGTAGATGATTGTTAAAAAGAGTTATCAAGGTTGTTTAAAAACGGTGATTTTTATCACAAAGGAAATTCGTATCATTTATTGGTCATCTGAACGCCACTCTGCTGTAAATGGTCGCGCAGCCAACTTCCCGCCACGCCAGGCGGTGATTTCTTATTCCACAGCAGATCGATTGAGATAGCCTTTGGCCAGCCGGGCAGCATCAATTGAACCAGCGGTTTTTCTGCCGCAAACTCCTCCACCAGCGCACAAGGGAGCGCGCACCAGCCGAATCCCTGCACCGCCATACTCAGCAGCAACAAATAGTTAGGCGCCGACCAGACGGGGCCGCGCGCCACGTTGGTGCCGCTCTCCAGATAGGTATTCAGCCGCAGCTCTCGCCAGGTATGTAGCTGTTCCCACTGCAGTTTTTCTTGAGTCGCCAGTGGATGCGATGCCGCAACGTATAATCCCATCCAGGTTTGCATCGGCAGACGCGTGACGCCCATGTCGGTCGGGTAATCCTCCCGCGCTTCGATCAACCCAACCTGAGCACGTCCTTTTTGCAGCAGATCGATAACGTCTTCATCTTCGCCAATCAGACATTCAAACTCGGTATGGGGAAACTTGTGGTCAAACTGCACCATCAATTCTTCCAGCACATCCGGGTGCAGCGTGTCAGACAAAACGAAGGTCAGACGCGCTTCCGTTTCACCCGACAGCGAAATTGCTGCCTCATCAAGACGTTCGCTGGCCGTCAAAATTGCCTGCACATAGCCCAGCACCCGCTTACCTTCTTCGGTTAGCGTCGGCTGACGTGATGAGCGGTCAAACAGCGCAAAACCAAGATCGGCTTCCAGATGCGCAATGGCCGTGCTGATGGTGGACTGACTTTTACGCAGCCGCCGGGCCGCAGCAGAAAATGAGCCGCAGGAAACGGTCTCCACAAATGCCGTTAACGCTTCAGGAGAGTAACGCATGAACTATCTACTTTATCGATGGATACTATCTTTTAGATATCACATAAAACGATAAAATTGCCACCATTCCGTTATCCGGGCATCAAAGAAGGTTTTAGATTATGCAACACGATACAGTCCAACGCCGCTCATTACTGGAGCGAATTTTTCATGCCGTCTGCTTTGAAGGCATTGCCACCGCGATCCTCGCACCAACCACCGCATGGTTGATGCAGCGCTCGGTGTTGGAAATGGGCGGACTGACCATTCTTCTCGCCACGACGGCGATGATCTGGAATATCATTTATAACGCCCTGTTTGACCGACTGTGGCCGTCACACCTGGTAAAACGTACGGCTAAAGTGCGGGCATTCCACGCCTTAGGCTTCGAGAGCGGTTTTATTGTCATCGGGGTGAGCATCGTGGCGTATGTGCTGAACGTCAGCCTGCTCCAGGCATTCACGCTAGAAATAGGTTTCTTCCTGTTCTTCCTGCCATACACCATGTTCTATAACTGGGCTTATGACACTTTACGCGAGCGCGTTATGAAGCGTCGCCAGCAGCGCGTTACTGCCTGATAATTCAAACAATAGCCGGAATCTTCTCGGTTCCGGCTTTTGATCCATTCACTCGCCCGCTTGTTGACACCTCCCCCAGCCCCTGCCATTTGTGGTAAATTGCGCTTCTTTTTGTTTATTTTATAGTTGATACGTTCAAATAATGTCGAAATTTTGGTCAAAAGAAGAGACTCTCTGGAGCTTCGCTCTATATGGGACTGCCGTCGGCGCAGGAACCCTCTTCCTCCCCATACAGCTGGGTTCTGCAGGCGCGGTGGTACTGTTTATCACCGCACTCGTCGCCTGGCCTTTAACCTACTGGCCGCACAAGGCGCTGTGCCAGTTTATCCTGTCCTCAAAAACCTCGGCAGGTGAAGGGATCACTGGTGCAGTTACGCACTACTACGGCAAAAAGATAGGCAGCCTGATCACGACCCTCTATTTTATTGCCTTCTTTGTGGTGGTACTGATCTACGCCGTGGCGATAACCAATTCACTCACTGAACAACTGGCAAAACATATCGCCATCGATCTGCGTGTTCGCATGCTGGTCAGTCTTGGCGTGGTGCTGGTGCTGAACCTGATTTTTCTGATGGGCCGACAAGCAACCATTCGGGTAATGGGCTTTCTGGTGTTCCCGCTCATCGCGTACTTTTTGTTCCTTTCGCTCTACCTGACCGGAAGCTGGCAGCCAACGCTACTCACCGGCCAGATGTCTTTCGATCAGCACACGCTTCATCAGGTTTGGATATCTATTCCCGTGATGGTTTTTGCTTTTAGCCATACGCCAATTATCTCGACGTTCGCCATCGACCGACGTGAGAAATACGGCGAGCAGGCCATGGGTAAATGCAAAAAAATCATGAAGGTAGCCTACGTCATCATCTGCCTGAGCGTGCTGTTTTTCGTCTTCAGCTGTTTGCTTTCGATTCCGACAAACTATATCGAGGACGCGAAAAATGAAGGCGTGACCATTCTGTCAGCGCTATCGATGATGCCAAACGCACCAGCATGGCTGTCGATTTCTGGGATCATTGTCGCCGTCGTGGCGATGTCAAAATCGTTCCTCGGCACCTACTTTGGCGTGATTGAAGGGGCAACCGAGGTGGTAAAAACATCGTTGCATCAGGTGGGAGTGAAGAAAAGCCGGGCCTTTAACCGCGCCCTGTCCATTATGCTGGTTTCGACCATTACGTTTATCATTTGCTGCATTAACCCTAATGCAATTTCAATGATTTACGCGATTAGCGGGCCGCTGATTGCCATGATTCTGTTTATCATGCCGACATTATCTACCTATCTGATCCCGGCGCTAAAGCCGTACCGTTCAGTGGGTAATCTGATCACCCTGATTGTCGGTCTGCTGTGCGTATCTGTGATGTTTTTTGGCTAGAACGTGTTTTAACGGCTCATTCATCAGTATGTGGATGAGCCGTTAAACTGACTTATTTGATGTACGAATCGAGTACCTTCAAAACCACATCCAAATCTTCTTCGCGCTTAATTTCATCGCCCTGATGCACAATGTGCTCGGTCAGATGACCTTTAATCACCTCGCGCATTAACCCGTTTACCGCACCGCGGATCGCCGCTATTTGCTGCAATACCGCTGCGCATTCATGCGGTTCATCCAGCATGGTTTTCAACGCCGCTACCTGCCCCTGAATCTTACTGGCTCGGGCTTTCAGCTTTTGTTTGTCGCGGATCGTGTGTGACATAGCAATACCTTTTCAACATCTGGCTGGAGCGACAATACCATCGTCATTCTACTGGGGGGTAGTATTTAATACTGGGGGGGAGTAGAATCTGGCAAAATTAAACAACTAAGAATCATTCTCATGGGTGAGTTTTCTACGCTTCTTCAGCAAGGCAACGCCTGGTTTTTCATTCCCAGCGCGATTCTATTAGGAGTGTTACACGGTCTGGAACCGGGGCATTCCAAGACGATGATGGCGGCCTTTATTATTGCCATTAAGGGGACCATCAAACAGGCGGTGATGCTGGGGCTGGCGGCAACGTTGTCGCATACCGCAGTGGTATGGCTGATTGCGCTCGGTGGGATGTATATCAGCAAAGCGTTTACTGCCCAGGCCGTTGAGCCCTGGCTGCAGTTTGTCTCGGCGATTATTATTCTCGGGACCGCATTCTGGATGTTCTGGCGAACCTGGCAGGGAGAACAGAACTGGCTGACCCAGACGCATCATGACCACGATCATGATGACCATCACCACCATCATAACCACGGTGAAGCTCACCACCATCATCACGAACATGACCACGACCACGATCATAACCATGCTGCGTTAGCAGGGCTGAGCGAAGATTCAAAAGCGTATCAGGACGCCCACGAGCGGGCACATGCTACCGATATTCAGCGCCGCTTTGCAGGCAAAGAGGTCACCAACGGCCAAATATTATTGTTTGGTCTGACCGGCGGGTTGATCCCCTGCCCTGCCGCCATTACGGTACTGCTGATTTGCATCCAGCTCAAAGCCTTCACGCTGGGTGCCACCATGGTGCTGTGCTTCAGCCTCGGGCTGGCGCTAACGCTGGTAACGGTGGGCGTGGGAGCGGCAATCAGCGTGCAGCAGGCGGCCAAACGCTGGAGCGGATTTAACACACTGGCACGCAAAGCCCCCTATTTTTCCAGCGCGCTCATCGCGATGGTCGGCTTATATATGGGGATTCACGGCTATATGGGGATCGTCGGTTAACGAGCAGAGAGCGCAGCAGCGATTGCCGCTGCGCATCAAACCTGGCTAGCTTGCGACGTTCCCCCACACCAGTTGGCCTTTATGGAAGGTCGCAGTGCGTGGGGAGATTCGCGCGACCGCTTCCGCTGAGCAGGAGGCATCCACCAGTACAAAGCTGGCTTCATCCTGCGCCTTCGGCCAGACGCGCTCACCTTTATCGTTAAGCGGCAGCACATCGCCGGTGGCGAGGAACAGCGCCCGCGACAGGTTGAGTTCATTGGGACGAATATACAGCTGCGCGTACAGATTCGCCTTCTCCAGCATGTCTCCAAGCCCGTACGGCGACCAGTGGTCAATCACACTGTCGGTCCCGGTAATCACTTCCACGCCTTTGTCACGCAGCTGCTTGAGCGGCATATGCAAGGTACCGATCGGTACCGTCGAGGCAATGGTAATCTGCTGCGCCGCCATGCGGCTCGCCAGCGCATCCACCTGCTGTTCGTTCAGCGTCGCCAGCGCAAATGCGTGACTGATGGTCAGTTTTCCCTTCAACTGCGGCGTTTTCTCCACCGTTTCCACCATGTAATTCACTGCCGCAACGCCCGCCGGGCTGGTTTCATGCAGATGGATATCCACGCCTTTATCGTAATCCAGCGCAATCTGGAACATGGTGTCGAGGGATTTTTCCATCGCCCCGTCCACGCTGGTTGGGTCCAGACCGCCGACGTAATGCGCCCCCGCCTGCATTGCTTCACGCATCAACGGTTCAGACTTCGATAACAGCAGGCCATGCTGCGGAAACGCCACGATTTCACAGGCAAAACCCGGCTGGCGACGCGCCAGCACCGCCTGCAGATTTTCCAGGTTTTTCAGCCCGGAAACCGGTTCGATATTGCAATGGCTGCGGGCGATCGAGGTGCCCTTTGATTGCAGCAGATCGATGAGCTTTTCCGCGCGCTCCTGCGTGTAAGGCTGGAGTTCAGGCAGCAGCTTTTGCTCAAGGCGGATCATATCCTGAATGGTGGTGCCAGCCGGGCGATTCAGCGAACGCCAGGGACCGCCGTAAAAGGTTTTATCCAGATGGATGTGCATGTCGCGCATGGCGGGCAGCATCAGCTTTCCACCCGCATCGTAGTGCGGCAGCGTCGCATCCGGATGCTGCTTATTCTCACGCAGGGCAACAATTTTCCCGTCCTGAATTTCAACGGTTTGCAGCGCGGTACGGGTATGCACCACCACCGAGTTTTCGTAATCAAACCCCGCTTCCAGCAGGACGTTATCCAGGTAATAGTGCTTATCGTTAATCGTCATTGTGCTCTTCGCCCCGCAGGTGTTCCCGACAGGATTAGCAGCATACGCGACCGGAGCCACTGCGCCAAACAGCGCGGCAGCGGTGACCATTTTTCCGCTCTGACTTAAAAATTCACGGCGGCTGTTACTTTCCTTCATTCACATTTCCTCTCAGGAATGGACAATATGGGTGCCCGTTTCGCCGCGCAGTGCGGCAGGCAGGCATTCCGGCGTGGTGATGATTACTCGCTTACCGCCACGCGCCAGGAACGCCAGACTGGCAACGATTTTGGGTAACATGCTCCCCGGCGGGAAATGTCCCTCCTGCATGTAACGGGTCATCGTTGCGACATCCACCTTATCCAGCGCCTGCTGGTTGGGTTTGCCAAAATGAATACAGACCTGCTCGACGCCGGTGGTGATCACCAGAATGTCAGCGCGGATCTCCTGCGCCAGCAGAGCCGTGGAGAGATCTTTATCAATCACCGCATCCACGCTCTGATAATCCCCCTGATCGCTACGCACCACCGGGATCCCACCGCCCCCCGCGCCAATCACCACAAAGCCTTGTTGGGTCAGCGTTTTGATCGCCTCAGCCTCGACAATACGCTTCGGTTCCGGAGAGGCGACGACCCGGCGGTAGCCGCGTCCCGAATCTTCAACAAAGCGCCAGCCCGGATTGACCCGCTGCAGTTCATCGCGCTGCGCTTCGCTAAAGAACGCGCCGATAGGCTTGGTCGGGTTAGCGAAGCCCGGATCGTTTTTGTCGACCTCCACCTGCGTGACCACCGTAACCGCCTTCTGCTCACCGCGCCGCGCCAGGCGGTTGTTCAGCGCCTGTTGGATCAGATAGCCGATCCCGCCCTGCGTATCGGCGACGCAGTTTGCCAGCGGGGTGAGCGGCAACCCTTCACGCTCATGCGCGATTTCCGCACGCCGTAGATCCAGCCCCACCTGTGGCCCGTTTCCGTGCGTCAGCACAATGTTGTAGTCCGATGCCAACATCTCCAGCACCGTGTCCGCCACCGCTTTCACCGCTTCAGCCTGGTGCTCAATCGACTGGCTGGCGTTATCTTTGATAATGCTGTTGCCGCCAATGGCAACGACCACAAGTTCTTTCATAATGTTATCTTCCGCTTACAGGCGATTCAGGTCGTTTTCGTCGGTTCCTGCTCAGGCGCAGTCACCGCTTCACGGCTATCAAGAATATGCTTGAGGACAAACATGCCGCTCATCATCAGGTAGGCCACAACAAACATCATCGAACTGCCTTCTGCAAAGCCAACCGCCGGAGAATGGATCACACCAAACAGCGATAACAGCGCGCCAAAAGCTGCCGGCAATCGCCCCACGCAGCGGCTTATTCATAATGGCGAAGATAGCGACGCAGCCCCACAGCATACTGGCCAGCGGCGCACCGCTTCCCAGATGCACCAGCCCATCGTAATAGACACCTTTGCTGTGCAGCAGGTCGCTGCCCAGTTTCCCCGCGGATGTTCCGGCGGCGCCCATCACGCTGTTGACGATGGTCAACGCCCAGTTAGCGATCCACGGGAACAAGCAGATAAAGATAACGGGAACCTCAACTTTGGGCGTCTCTCGCACCACCTGGTTGGCGGTCACCACGCCGATAAACACCAGAATCGGCACTATCGCAGTCATCGGAATAATCGCGAGCATAAACGCCCCCAGCCCAAACAGCGGTACCAGGAACATGGTGATGCCTGAAGCGAGGGTATAGCCGATGCTGGCCCCCATCGCTTTCCAGCCCGCATGCCCAACATATACGGTCACCGGGAATGGGTTGCCCAGCATGCAGCCTAGCATGGAGGCAAAACCGTTCGCCATCATGACTTTACGGGTGTTGTACTCATCCCCCGCCGCATGCGCACTTTCAATATTCTCAAGGTCAAAAATGTAGTTCGCCAGACCCAGAGGAACCGCAGAAGCCAGGTACGGCAGCGCGTGCGGCAAACCCTGCAGGAAGCTGTCGACATGGATTTCCGGCGGGTTGAAGCCAAAGGAAGACATCGAAGATTTAATGGCTTCCGGGCTTTGCAAACCGGAGATCCACGCCAACGCTGTACCGGCAATCAGCAGCAGCAAACCGGTGGGGATGCGGGCAAAAATCGGCTTCTTACCGAACCAGTTAATGAAGATCAACAACAAGAAGATGAAAGAGACGGTCGGCGCTTCAAATGCCTGCAGCATCGGGTTCATCGCCAGCAGCAACAGTCCCAAACCGGACAGACAAGAAAGTAATACCGTACGCGGGATCATCTTGCGGATGGTCTCGCCCAGGAAGGAGCCGCCGACCAGGATCAACGCTTCTACAAAGCACCACACCAGAGCTATCTGGATAGCAAAGTTGGCATCTTTGGTTTGCTGATATACCGGCATTAGCACCAGGAAGGTCACGGTAAAAATTGACGGTGCGCTCGGCCCGGACGGCAGCGCCGTCACGTCTTTGCGCCCGGTGTGCTTTGCCATCTGCAGGCCAAACCAGGCGTAGCAGACGCTGGCCACCAGCACCGCCAGACCAAAGGCAGGCGCAATGCGACCATAGACAATTTCGGTAGGGATCCCGACGACAAAAATGAGCAGCCCCATCATTGTCAGCAGGTTAGTCAGGTTGTTGGTCATCAGCCCAAAGTAAGCAGCCCAGTCACCACGTTTCCATTCTAGTTTTATGCTGTTCATGGAATATCCTTAACAGGTTAAGCATCGTTTGCGATCCCGGGGATCGCCCAGCCCTGCAGGTAAGCAACGTTTTTTGCTTCGCTACTGTGGGGCTAACAGCGTTAGCCCCGATTGTTGTTATTGGCAGTAGCGGTCGCGCCAGTTGAGGATCGCCTTTTCAAAACAGGCGAACGGCGGATGGACTATTCCGGCGCCGATCATGCCGATCCCCGCATCTTTGTGCGCAATTGCGGTGTTAATCACCGGCAGAATGCCGGTGCTACCCACGCGCGTAATGTCGATAGCGGTCGGTACGCCCATAAAACCAAGTAACGGAATGGTAACGTTGGGGTTTTCGCCGAGAGTGATTTCACGCATCTGGCGAGAGAAATCGACCGCCTCTTCAACCGTACCGCCCACCAGCGCCACGATGGCCGGTGCCGTGGCCATGGCAAAACCGCCGATGCCGTAGGTTTCGGTAATTGCGCTATCACCGATATCACGTCCGGAATCTTCGGGCTTATAGCCCGCAAACATCGGGCCAATCACCTGCTGCGCCGGACCGGTAAACCACTGACCCGGTAAGCCGCTGATGCGCAGACCGAATTCAACGCCGTTACGCGCCATCGTCGTGACTACGGTGCTGTATTCGATCCCGTGTGCGGCGTCCATTGCGGCTTTACACATCGCCATCCAGGTCGGTCCGGAGAAGTAATCGCTGCTGAGGACGAACTCGAATACCTCACGCTGCTGCTCAACCGGATAGCCAGTCTGAATAATCCACGGCGTCAGTGCTTGTATCAGTAGCGCCGTCCCGGCGTTGTTGCGGTTATGACACTCATCGCCCATGTGCAGCGCCTGCGCCAGCATCAGGCGCAGATCGATTTCGCCCGCCAGCTTCATGGCGTCGCGCAGCATCGGTCCCATCACATCGCGCATCCAGTTCAGGCGATCGATAACGCTCTGATCGTTCGCGCCCATGCGCAGGATCTTCGCCATCTGCTCGCTCATATTGGTATATGCGCGGTTGCCGTAGGTTTTGTTCTCGACGATGTGCATAAACATCGACGCCGACGTCACACCCGCCATCGAACCGACACAGTCATGCTCGTGGCACGGTGAGAAGATGATTTCACCCGAGGCGGCCAGGTCGGCGGCTTCATCCAGATCTTTCGCCAGCCCTTCAAACACCAAAGCCCCGGTGACCGCGCCCTTCATTGCGCCGCACATTTTTTCCCAGCAGATGGGCGGTCCGGCGTGCAGGATGGTGTTGCGGGTCATGCCCGGCACGACGTTGATCGCCTGGTCATAGCCAATCAGCACCGGATGCGACTGGATAATGCGTTCCAGCGCCTGCTGGTTAGCGGCAGCGATTTTGTCAGCCAGCGGCGAATCGGCAATTTCGTCCAGTGCGGCCACGACCTGCATGTTGCCCTGGCCCGGCGGCGTCCAGTCGAGCTGGGTCACGGGAACATTCTGCTTTTTCAGGTCATCGCTGAACATCGCGATGCCGACGTTAATCACGTTCAGCGGCTGGTTAAACAGTGTCTGGCTCATCAGGCTTCCTCCCCTTTACAGATAAATTCACGCGCCAGCAATCCGGTATTGGTGCTACTGCTCGCCCAGATCACGCCTGCATCGGTCAGCATCTGGCACTGTTTTTCCAGCGACGGCGTATCGAGATCGGTTCCCAGCACGTAGCCGAGGATCTCAAGCGGACGCCCCTCTGCGGCGGCGATCGCTTTGGCTTCGACGATCGCCTCGATCATCACGCCAACCGGATCTTCATGTGATCCATATCCAAGAACAAAGTCCATAACGATCACGCCGACTTCAGGATCGCGTGCTTCCTGCAACAGACGACTAATGCGGTTGGTTGGATCGATCATCGGATGCGGTTTACCGTTGGTAAAATCGTCATCTCCGAAATCAAGGAAGGTATGTCCCACGCTGCGGTTGAGATCTGTCAGGCGAAAAGCCGGATCCGGATGAATGTTGCTGTAAACTTCCGCATGTTTTTCCATGGCAGCAAACATCGCCTCATCGCACAGCGTGCCGCCACAGAACAAGCCGCGAATGTACTTTTGCTGCGGGGTCAGGCGGGCGCGGACCTCTTCAATCAGCGGCCAGTTGAGCGGATGCAGATCCAGACTCTCTTTTTTCACGCCAGTCAGCAGTACCGCTTTCAGCGCCGCCTCTTTAGTGCCGCGTGCAAACAGCAGACCGTTTTCATCCGCAGGCGCGGCTTCACGTCCGAGGAAACACACCACGACGGGCTTATGGCAGGCGCGCGCACGTTCCAGCACCTTGCGCGCCACTGTTGGCGCAGGAGGTTTGGAGATAAGCGCGATGATCTCGGTTTGCGGATCGACCTCCAGCATACCAATCGCGTCAAGCATCATCAGGCCGCCAATCTTTTCGCTCAGATCGCGTCCACCGGTGCCAATCAGTTGGGAAATCCCGCCGCCAAACTCGTGAATGCGTACGCTCAGCTCCTGGCTACCGGTACCGGAGGCACCAACAATTCCGATGTTGCCGCGACGCACCGCATTGCCAAAACACAGCGCCGCGCCGTTAATAATGGCGGTTCCGCAATCGGGCCCCATCATCAGCAGCCCTTTTTCATGCGCCAGCTGCTTGAGCGCCAGTTCGTCTTCAAGAGAGACGTTGTCAGAGAACAGCATCACGTTGAGGTTATTTTGCAGCGCCTGACGCGCTTCACGCGCGGCAAACAGACCATTGACCGAGATCACCGCCAGGTTGCTGTCAGGAACATGCTTCTTCGCACTGGCAAGCGTGGCATAGCGCGCTTCATGCTGCCCTCCCTGCTCTTTATGCGTAAACAAATCTTCAATCGCCACCAGCGTCTGATCGTTCGCCGCCTCGCTGGCGCCTTTAATGACAATCATCAGGTCGCCACTTTTCGCCTCTTCAAGTTCAGGCGTGAGCAGACCGAGATTCTTCAGTACGCCCTTATTCATTTCTGTCGCCATAGCCACGAACGCCTGCTCAACGCCATCGAGCTTATTTGCGCGTGTGGAGATAGACATCAGTGAGACAGAATCAAAATACGTGTTCTTTTTAACAACTATCCTGATCGACATAATTCCCTCCGGACCTGTGGCTCAGGGCGCAGGCATCCGCCATGCCATACAGCATGTCGCAGCCAGAACTTGAGCCGATATTTTTAATGTCAGTAATATATTGCGTAGAAACGGGTTGTTGCTCTGTAATAATATGGTTCAGCAGCCGTCCGACGCTTTCTCGATAACGTTGATGAAAGGCTTCCTCTAGCGTTATTTTGCTGAGTAGCGTGGTATTATTTCCGGCACGTTGTAAGGCTGCTAAAAAATCATCACGATATTTCCCCAGCGGATGTCCCGGAATAAATAAAATAGTGCTTAAACCCACTAAATAATCATCAGATGAAGGCGTCAGACCAATCCCCAGACCAATTAAATGGCTGACCGCTGTAGAGATATTTTCTCCTGTCTGCAACGCCGCCAGTAATGTTTGTCGGCGACTCAGTAATTGGCGGGTGATTTCCAGATAAAACGGGTTATCACCCTGGTACAGAAATAATGTGTCAGCGCTTCTTAGCTGTTGGCGGATAACCTCTTCCCAGCGCAGCCAGCGGATTGCAGCAAGGCTTATTGCATCAAGCCTCCACCGTGGTATGCGCCATGGCAGACAACCGGAAGTTTCTATCCATTTATCGTTGCCAACGGCTATCCCCGATTCGGTAAAACTGACTCTCTCACCGGGGTGAAACAGCTCTTCACAATGCGTCAGCGCCAGCCGACAGCTGTTAGGCGCGTTATCACAACCTTCACTCAGTAACGTCAGCAACCGCTGCTGTTCGGGTATCAACAGGTTTACCGCGCGGGAAAAAACCTGTTCAACCCGTCCCGTTCCCCGGAAAGCGAGAAACGCGCCGTCTGCGGTTAGCGCCCGTACGCATCGCCGTGATGGCGTAGCGATAGTGGCGCTCCTCTGTCAGGCTCCGGCCGCAATCAGCAGCTCGGCAATTTCGTGGTATCCTTTCTCCCGCGCCAGCTCCAGCGGGGTTTTACCGTATTTATCCGTCATGTGCGGGTTTGCGCCATGGTCGAGCAGCAGCTTGACGATTTCCTGCTGTTTCGCACCGCCGTCATTAAGCACGATGGCTTCCAGTAACGGCGTCCAGCCGACAAAGTTGGTATGATTAACATTGATATCGGTACGCAGCAGCAGTTCGCGCACGATCTCTACATGACCTTTTTCGCTGGCTGGCGTAATACCGACGCCGCCAAAACGGCTCAGGCAATTAAGATCGGGATTGGCCGGTAATACGGTACGCAGCAGCGTTAAATCGTTAGTCAGACAGCTAATCAGGAATGGATTAAAACAGGTTTGATCCTGTTTATTAATATCGGCACCGGCGGCAATCAATAAAGAAACACAGTCATAATGTTTATTCAAGCTGGTAATAATTATGGCAGTGCGCCCCTGGCGGTTAGTGGCATTAATATCCACATTTTTTGCCAGGCAGGATTTTAATCCATCGGCATCACCCTGCTCTGCCGCCAGCAGAAATTCAGTAATGAGTTCTTTCTCTGACATAATCGCTCTCCTGCAGTTTTTTAGACTTTTTAAATATCCGATAAGCTGAGAATAGCAACAGAGTGCAGAGAATAATATCCGCTTAAATTTCATTCATCGTAAGCGTGTCGATTATTGAATCAAATTTAACAATGAGAGCAAAACGTGCTGTAGTGCAATCTTTTCCTTATGACAGACCCGCTTTTAGCCATTAATCAGTTGTCAGGAAAATCAGGCGTGATGCTACACGGATAGCGGCCTGCAATTAATATACAGAAGTGTGATTGCCTTCAAATCAATTGTAAAACTAGTGTTAAATTCTGTTCAAAACTGATTGCTCTGCATAAGGATTACAAATACATTCAACAATCATCGCGTCGCGGATGTGCGTTTGTCGCCGGAGGGGAGGAAGATGAATTCAATTTTTACCGAGGAAAACCTGCTGGCATTTACGATGGCAGCCCGCTACAGCAGCTTCAGCAAGGCGGCTGAGGAACTTGGCTTAACCACATCAGCAATTAGTTACACCATTAAGCGCATGGAGGTGGGGCTCGACGTGGTGCTGTTTACTCGCAGTACCCGCAGCATTGAGCTGACCGAGTCCGGACGCTATCTGTTTCGCAAGGCGACCGACCTGCTCAACGATTTCCACGCCATCAAGCGCAGTATTGATACCATTGCTCAGGGCATTGAAGCCCGGGTACGCATCTGTATTAATCAACTGTTGTATACCCCTCAACATACGGCACGACTGCTGCAGGTACTCAAGAAACAGTTTCCAACCTGCCAGATAACCGTCACCACCGAGGTGTATAACGGCGTCTGGGATTCGATCATTAACAACCTCGCCAACATCGCTATCGGCGCGCCGGATACGTTACTGGACGGCGGGGGGATTGATTACACCGAGATCGGCGCGATCCGTTGGTCGTTTGCGATTGCCCCGGATCATCCGCTGGCTTTTATGCCTGAACCGATTTCTGAGAGCCAGCTGCGCCTGTACCCGAACATCATGGTGGAAGACACCGCGCACACCATCAACAAGAAGGTCGGCTGGCTGTTACACGGACAGGAGTCGATTCTGGTTCCTGATTTTAATACCAAATGCCAGTGCCAGATCCTGGGTGAGGGCATCGGTTTTCTGCCGGACTATATGGTACGCGAGGCGATGGAAAAGTCGTTGCTGGTCACGCGGCAGATCCACAACCCGCGTCAGGATTCAAGGATGCTGCTGGCGACCCAGCATTCGGCCACCGGTCGTGTAACCCAGTGGATTAAAAAAGAGTTTGGCCCACAAGGTGTATTGACGGGAATTTATCAGGATTTGCTGCATCGGGAGTGATGCGCCGGACGGCGGTCATGCCTTCCGGCGCACGTAAGATTATCAGGCGCGAATATCGTCATACTCGCGGGTTTTATCAAACTCATGTTTGGCAAACGGGCACAGCGGAATAACTTTGCGGTTTTCGGCGCGCATTTTCTCCACCACCTTCGCCACCAGCAGTTTACCGACCCCCTGGCCTTTCAGGCTGGGGTCGACATCGGTATGTTCAATGATGCTCAGATGCTCACCCGTCGGCACGAAGACAATCTCGGCAACCTGATTGCCTTCGGCATCGTTAACATAATATTTGTTGTGGCCTGCAAGAATTTCCATGGTCCCCTCACTCATTTCTGGCGATATTTCAGCGCACCGCTCGGACAGGTATCAATCACTTTAATGACCGTCGCGACATCCACTTCATCCGGAATGATCCACGGTTTACGCTTCAGGTCAAAAAGCGCTGCGCTTCCCCGCACGCAGTTGCCCGAATGTTGACATATCGCCGTATTGAAGTAGACGTCAATCTTCTCGCCGGTATAGGCCCGGTAACCGGCATCCAGTAGTTCCTTATCCACGACATTGCCTCGCATTTTTTTATTGTCTGGGTCTAATCATAGACCTGTGCGAGGCTGAAGGAAGCAGCTGAAAGTAGAAATATCACTCAGGCCTTTTCTGCCACGACGGCTGCGGCTCTGGCGGCAAATACTCCAGCATCGCAGGCGTCGGCGGCGGTAGACGGTTATCGGCGATATCCCTGTCCACATCGATATGACTGATTTCACCACTTTCATGATGGTGAACCGTCAGCACCCGCGCTTTGTTCAGCTCTGTCACCAGTTCCCGGGTAATACGTAAACTTTCCGCCAGCTCATGATCTTCCAGTCCGGGCCTGCGACTGCGACGTTCCACCCGAAAACGAAACTGGTTGTACTTCGCCCAACCAATCAGCACCAGTCCGTTGACCAGCGCGACAAGGATGTAAAACGTGACCGTATCCAGCGTGGTGAAAAAGGGTCGCACGCCTATATAAGGTGAGTGCGCCAGAGCGGTGATCAGCCCTTTATAGATCAAATATAAAAAGCCAACCCAGGCAAAAAGCGTTAACAACACGTCAATGATGCGCGGCAGCAAACGCTGCTCCGTAAAGATCAGCGGCTGGCTCATGATTCGATCCTCCCAATTCCACGATCGGGACTCACCCAACGCGCCCTGCCGCGTTTGCGTTTAAGCATTACTTTCGGGAAAGCGACCAGCGTGGTGAACAGGCTTAACATCCAGTACACCACCGGGAACCAGATAATCCAGAACAACGACGCGCCAATGCCTTTTTCATAGCGCCGCTCAATCATCAGACTCACCGCAAACTGCAGCAAGCACACCACGCCGAGGATTAGCCCAGTAAAGGCCGGCGGGAACAGATGTTGTACATACAGCGAGTCCGGCATCGGGATCATCAGCCCTAACAGGAACAGCACGATACTAATCGCATAGGCAAACGCCCAGGAGGTAGAAAAACAGAACTCAAAAAACAGCGGCCACATACGGCGATATTCCCATGACCACAGGCGGCGCATGTTCACGATAAACACCTCCGCGCCGCCTTGCGCCCAGCGCAGTCGCTGCTTCCATAACCCTCTTAACGTTTCAGGCATCAGGATCCAGCACAGTGCGCGCGGCTCAAAGAATATCGACCAGTGGCGCAATTGCAGCTTCCAACTGATATCGATGTCTTCGGTGATCATGTCCGGGCTCCAGTAACCGACCTCGGCCAGCGCGCGACGACGAAACGCAGCAACCACGCCGGAAACGGTAAAGATCTGCCCATAAACTCGCTGAGTACGCTTAATCAAGCCGATAATGGAAGAAAACTCCCCGACCTGCACCCGACCGATTAAGGTGGAGCGGGTTCGAATACGTGGGTTCCCGGTCACCGCACCGACGCGCGGGAACTGGATCAGCGGCGCCACAATATAGGCAACGGCATCACGGTCCAGTAACGCATCGCCATCAATACACACCAGGTAATCACTGCGCGCCGCTGCTGCCCCGGTCTTGAGCGCCAGCGCTTTGCCCTGGTTTTCAGCCAGATGAATCACCCGCAGACTGGGGTATTCCACCGCCAGTTGTTCCAGCACGTCGTGGGTATCATCCGTTGAACCATCGTTGATGGCAATCACTTCAATATTTTTATATCGCTGCGCCAGCGCGGCCTCAATGGTTTCACGCGCATTGATCCCTTCGTTAAAACAGGGGATCAGAATGGAAACCAGCGGATTCCCTTCCAGCGTCGGTGGCGGTGTGTCATCTCCCCATTTCCAGTGACGCTCACGGTAGAACCAGAAATAGACCCCGCCGCTTATCCACAAAGCAGACATAAACAAGGGCCAGAAGAAGACGAAGTTCAACATCACTTCACCTGTAAAGATGACCGCCACGCCAAACGGCAGGCTGAACATCAGGCAAAGTATCAGGAAAGCAATTATGCGATCGGTCATTTTTGCGGGTACCAGTATGAGGAGAACGTCGAGCGAATCTCTGACATCTCAGGTTTGTCGCTGATGAAATCATCCGGGTAATAGCCGTAGTTACCTGCACCGCTTAATTTCAGCTGGCGCATCCATTCGGCTATTTGTTTTCCGCTGATTTCAGCCTCGTCCCCGGATTTACGCCAGTCTCGTGCCTGTAGTTCAAACACGGTTTTGTCCAGCGCGCCGGGCGTTTGTGCAACGGCATTCACTAATCTGTCGAGCCAGGCGTTGGCATCATTAGCCGGGATCTGCTCCATGAAAGGCATCGCCATTGGTGCCGTCCAGTCATAGGTATTGAGGAAATCATTCAGGTTCTGCGCAAACCAGGCTTCACTCTCCGGCTCCAGTACCGGCATGGCGTAAATATTGCGCGCCGTCTGCACCTGCGGACCGCGAATATTACGCACCGCCTGGGTCAGTTGTTTGGTGAAGTCGATCAGCACCTTACTTTTCAGTCGCGTCCAGCGCTCGAACGCCTGTGGATTGCTACGGATTTGCTCAATGCTTCCGGGAAGCACTGCGGCGCGGTAGGCAGCCAATGCCTCCGGTGACGCGTCTTCAAAGTCCGTCAGGAAAGCATCGTCATGGAACAAAATCCCTTTGAAGCTGGCGTGTTTGGCCAGGTCTTCATAGATTTCAGTGATGCGCTGACGCGCTTCGCTGCTCCAGGGGGACAGACGGACATAATTCTCGCGGTTGATCGCTGTACGTCCCGTTTTCGGATCCCAGGCGGTTACGCGTGGGATGGAAGCGTCGAGATCGAAAGCCAGAACCGGCATCCAGGCATACACCGTCACCCCTGCCCGCGTTTGTAACTGCCAGGAGATATAGTTAAAGAGGTCGGCACGCATCGGCAGCCAGCGGTTAGGGAAATAGAGCTCGCGAATATTTCCGTCACCCTGCGGATCGGCGTAGGCCTGCAGGAAGACATGAGAAATACGCATGTCATAAACGCGCTGGATAAGTTTGTCGATGTTTCGCTTCTGCTGAGCAGGGTCCTTGTCATACACGTAATCCAGATCGACATGCATCACGCGCATCGTCTGCGGTTCACGTACCTGAGCGACCTGGCTGGCAAAGCGCTTAAGAGAGGGGTTATCAGAGATTAGCACGCGCGGGATGTCATCAAGAAACGCGGCATTCGCCAACCCTTCGTTGAGCGTGAAGGCCATCTTATAGCCATGCTCTTTAGCCAGGTTTAACGTTGTGCCATTGGCCGCACCGTAAGGCCAGACCCACGCGCGCGGTGATTTCCCGGTCACCGATTTGATCTTGTTGGTGATGAGAGAGATATCCGCGTTTATACGGCGCGTGTACTGTTCATCCGTTTCGTAAGTGCCGGTTTTCTTATCATACAGGCGGTTCGCCACCGCCGGTTCTTTACTTCCCTGCGGGTTGGCTTGTGCACCGAAATGCGAATTCCAGGTGTGCGCACCGACTTCCACCAACGGTGATTTGCCCATCTCTTCGACCATTTTCCAGGTGGCGAATTTATCTCGCGCCGTCATTAAGCCGCCAAAATCGACTTTTTTGTTGGCGGGAGCATCAACCCAACTCCCCACCGGCGCCCAGAGCGCAGGCCAGTTATAGGCTTTCAGCAGCGGCCAGACACGGGTATAAAAACTGCTATATCCGTCATCAAAGGTGAGTAATACCGCTTTTTCCGGCAACACGATTTTACCGTCATGGGCGTCCAGGATTTGCTGCACGCTGATCGGGTTATAGCCATTATCACGCAGCCAGGCCATTTGGTCGCTCAACGCACTGGTGCGCACAGAAAGATAGCGTTGGTCGGCGGCACCATCCTCGACATCGTGGTAGCCGAGCACCAGGAAGCTATTTTTCGGCCACGGATGATCCGCCGTCAGCGGCGTTCTCTCTGCGGGAGGAACGTAGCGAGGCGTTGTATTGTGCGCGCTACTGCACGCGGTAATCATCAACCAGCCAGCGATTAATGCGCTAAGCCACAGGCATCTTTTCAGCATGAACAATCCTTAAAACCTGACATTTAAATCGAAAGCGAGGGAGATATTCCGCTCACGTTTACCGTCGTAGGGGCGTTTATCCCAAATCAGCATCACCCCGCCATCTACGACGTTGTTCCATTTGAGCCGTTGTCCGTATCCCACCTGAACGATGGCACCAGCGTCCTGGCCTTGCTGCCAATAGCCACCTACGCCAGCCAGACCTTGCTGCGTCCACACGGTGTCATAATGGCGGTAAAGAACCTGCTCCGCGCTCAGACCAGGTACCACGGAAAAATCACTCTTCGGGTTGTAATACGGCACATTCTCTTTGGTGTTGGTGCTCCCGCCGATGCCCGGGGTAAAGTCCAGGGTGAAGCGCGGCGTTGTCCACATGCGCTCTTTTCCGCTGAGTCCGTATTCGATGCGATCGTTACCATCTGAGAAATGTGATGCGGCAAACGACAGTTGATATTCACGTCGTTCGTTTTGATACCAGCGAACAAACATATCGCCGCCGTTGGCATACACGCCGCTACGCAGCGCGCGCAGTGGCGTATTACGCGACAAGCGCTCGGCCGAACCGCCTACGCGCCAGTTATCATTGAAGTCATGCCAGCCGGAAAGACGACCGCCAATTTTCTGACCATCGCCATAATTTCGGCCAGAGACTTCCATTTCTGCCCAGTAGTCGCGGGAAGTCCATTCCGCCCCCGCCGCCAGATCGCGGCTGATGCCTTTACCTTCCTCAAATTCGCCAGTAGCAAAGTTGAATCCAGTAAACAATCGCCAGTTGTCGTTAATTGGCGGACTGTAAATGGCAGTATTGATGTTGAAGTCATTCTTACCGCTGACCGGGCTATCGGACGAGATCCCTTGTGTGCCGCTAATGCGCACTTCCGACATTTTGTGGACATCACGAATACGCGCGAGGCGCAGCGTCGCTTCATCATCCGGGCTACGGGCGATGACGTCATCCGTCAGTTCATCGGCCTGCCTCCATTCCTGGAGATCCAGCGCAACATAAGCCTGCTGACGTTCCAGTTCCAGGTTACTTGGCTCAATCACTTCCGCCAGCTTCAGCTCTTTCTCCGCCGCATGCGGCAAGCCACGTGCTTCAAGAACGGAGGCATAAGATATGCGCAGCCCCTGGTTACCTGAACCTGTTCGCGCCAGATGCTCTGCGAGCTTTTCAGCCTCAGGTAGTTCATTGGCAGCAATATAATATTGCGTCAGCATCGACTGTCCGAGCAGCCAGTTATCGTTAGGCTGCGGCGTTGGCGAACCATAGATGCGTCTCAGGTACGGACTCTCTTTGATTAAGTTTTCGGCCTGTTTTTTAGCGGCATCAAAGTTTTCATTATCGATATGCGCGTAGAACAGATCCTGTTGATCCTCAGGACCAAGCGGCGTAACGGGAATCGGTCCATTCGGGTAGTAGATGCTCATCAGCATCGCTTCGGTTTTTTCTGGCTGGCGTTCGCTTAACCATGCCGATGCTACCCAGCGTTTCGCGTAGTTTGGCACTTCGCCGCTCGCAGAAAGCGATTCGTATTCCTTAATCACTTCAGACGTTCGCTTACGAACCAGCAAAGCGCCCATGCGGTCAATTCTCGCCCGACGGACATCATTCTGCGCGGATGGCTCATCCTTCCAGGCAGCCAGCAACTGGTCATAGCGGGCCAGCGCTTTATCCGCCACGATAAACCGCTCTTCTTCATTACGTGCGGACGTATAGGAGGAACGTACCATTTCGGCGGCCGCATCAAGCTCAAGGCGGCGCTTCACAGGATCTGCCGTAGGCACTACCTCCGCCATATTTAAGGCGGGCCCGGAAACACGGTTTGCTGACAGAGCAGACAGCAGCGTGGATTTTGCATTTTTGTTGCCAGGATCAACGTCATCCGCCTGGCTGGCAACCAACAGCGCGTCCCAGTTTTTCCCCTGAGAATGATATACGTAGGCAAGTAGCGCATCGGAGTCAGCACCCGGATGTGCCTGTGCCCATTTATTCGCTTCAGTAAGGGCTTGCTGATTGTAGCGAGCATCTGCCAACGTCATTATCCAGCCGGTGCGTACGTCAACGTTGTCAGGCTCTTCCTGTAAAACGCTTTCCCATACCGCCAATGAATCATTCCAGTTTTTCTGGTTACGGTACGCACGTGCAGCGGCGACTTTGCCGCGCGCAGGCACATCCATTTGCCCACGATAGCGCTGCCAGATTTCAATAGTGGCTTTATCGTTGTTATCAACCCAACTGGAAACTTGCAGCCAGTCGGCAACCTGATTTGGCGTTAGCGCGCTTTGCTTTCCCTGATCCTCTAGATAACGCAATAACGGTGCACTATTACCACCCCGCGCTTCAATAACCAAAGCGTCATAATCTGATGTCGCTGCAGAGATTTGCATAGGGAAAAGAACGCTTGCCGTAAATAAACAGCTTAAAGACTTAAAACGTTTAATGAAGTTGGCATGTCGACGCATACTTAACATATCTGCCCTTATAACTTACATCAGAGTAAAAATAAGCGTTTTCAATATATTACAGTCGGTTGCTAACGATACCCGACCATGTAAGATGCACTGCCGCTTATTTTGCAATAGGGTTATGAAGCAATTAATTCTTTCGTCTTATTGACTACCCGCGCCTCGCCCTCTAATCGTGGGAAAGCAGGCGTAAACTCGAAAATTTTATCACTCAGCGTAGTTCGTGGCTATGCGATACGAAAACTCTTAGACAAAAAAGTATTTTAGACTAAATAATCCTAATACTCTTGGGATTGAATTCTGGATTTAGATTAAGTTTGCATGACGAAACCTTGTGACGATGATAACTATTGCTGGCTAGCATAGCTACACCGCGCAACTGTTTGCATGGTAACTATTGTGTGCGGATAGAGAAAGTTCTGATAATAATGCCCCTGATAACAACAAAGCTCACAATGTAAATAATATAACCTAATTTTAAGTTTCGAACAGGGTCGATAAAATGAAATTAAAGGTACAGTCATAAGCAGAACTAAGTACAGTAAAAACTCAATAAAATCAAATGACTTTTTGAACCTATCATTGAAATCTACCAAAATTGGTATTTTGGTATCCGCCATAATACGTGCGCGAAGAATTGTGCATTGCTCGACTCGCTAAAGTATTTACCACTCTTGCGTATTATTGACAGTATCAACCACACTCACTTTACCCTTACAATTTGAAAGCTTATTTGCATTGAAAATAATTTATATACCCTAAATAATTCGAGTTACATGAAGGCGGCAAGTGAGTGAATCCCCAGGAGCATAGCGAACTATGTAACTGAGGCGAGCTAGCGTAGCCAACGCACATGCAGCTTAAAGAATGACGAGTATAGACGCATAATTTTTTGCACTTACCTTCCCTCCAGCCTTTGAGGTAATTTGGACAAAGATGCCAATGGGAGCTGGTCAATGAAAATCGTTAACGCTGAAAAAAAACACATCCCCGCCATACGCGATATCTACGCCCATCATGTTATTCACGGTACCGGCAGCTTTGAAACTGACCCGCCGGATACCCGCGAGATGCAGGATCGTCTGGAAAAAATCCGCAGTCTGGGACTGCCGTGGGTTGTCGCATTGCAAGAAGATAAGGTCATCGGGTATTGCTATCTCACCCGCTACCGCGAGCGTTATGCCTATCGCTATACCCTCGAAGATTCGATTTATATTGACCCGACGGCACAGCGTCAGGGGGTGGGAAAAGCGTTGCTACGCCATGTAATTGAGTGGGCTGAAACGCAGGGTTATCGGCAGTTGATCGCTATCGTCGGCGACAGCAATAATCAGGGATCGCTGAAAGTCCATCAGCAGGCTGGATTTACGAAAATAGGTACGCTGACGAACATTGGATTCAAGCATGGGCTCTGGCTTGATACGGTATTAATGCAACGCAGCCTGGGCACAGGTAACAGTACGCTACCAGCGGATTTCGATGCCGCTATTTAACATTGCTAAGGGATGACTTCAGGATACTGTCCTCTGGTAACCCTCAGACAAACAGAACCACAATCAGGTATAACGTAGCTATTATATAATTCTCCATTTTTCAGCTCGTTAGAACGCAAAAAGCACCCGAACGTTAATGAACGGATGCTTTCTAAATCGAATAACTCAGTTTTACTTAGCGGGCGGCCCCGCCTGGTGCGCCAAAGGCATCGCGGGGCAAACATCTTTTCAGCCCGAAGATGATTCATCCCTGCGCGTGATATTTCGCCAAATCCCCCCCGACAGTCTCAGATTTTCCGGCCCGCTATTCAGGATTTGGGTTACACATTTCAGGTAATTGTCTTTCCAGCGCTCAATAAAAGAAGACTGGCTTTCGAACCTCTGCGGATCGACCATTTTCTCCAAAACAAAATGGATGCGCCCGTCTCGCCACACCGGAACACCAAATACGGTGGGTAAGTGCATTTTCCAGGCAAGTCGAGAGCAAAAGGTGGAGTAGGTAATCTGCTGGCCGAAAAAGTCGATAGTCGGCGCGCTCAAATTCAACGCGCCGTCGATCGCCACAACAAGCGACTGCCCACTATGTAAGGCCTGTATGCAGGCCCTGACTACGTCCGCTTCGCTTTTGTCACTAACCGAAATCAACCGCTCGCCGTAGCCCCCTTTGAGCACGCCAGGCGTGGAAGCCACCCATTTGCTGTTCATTTCCAGCAAGGAGAGGATCATCGGCCCGGCATACATTGCGCCCATATGAGCCGATACAACAATGCAACCACGCTTATCGAGCTGCAGCCGTTGGAAAAACTGCTCGACATGCGATATATCGGCCAACCGATACATCGGTTCGTCGGCCTGCTCTCCACGGCATTCAAGCCAGTCGAGGAGATAATTATCGGCAAGATACCCCCACTTCGCCCGGCGTTCCCATTCATCGCGCTCGATACCGGACTGTCTGCCGGCAACTTCCCATGCCCAGTCAAGGCGCTCAGGCGGTAGATTAACGGCAGATATTTGCCCATCAAGCGCCAGCAGCCCCTCTTCGAATGACTGAGGCAGATGGCTTGCTCTGGCCTGAATATAGTGCTCAAAGACGCTTTCCGCTTCGCTTGTTTTCCCCGCCTGTAACAACGCCGCCGCGGCATAACGGTTCCATTTACTGGTCACCCCTTTTTCCCTTGCCAGTTGTACAAACTCATCGCTGGCAGCAGCGTATTGCCCAACCTGGCGCAGTGCTCGGGCATACATGGCTCTGACATAAGGAAGATCAGGATGAGTCGCGAGCGACTGCTGCAGTAACGGAATGGCTTTCTCATTCTGACCCGTTCTGATTAAGGCATCGGCATACAGGGTCACGATCCGTAAATTATCAGGGTTAAATTGCAGGGCATGACGCCAATGCTCAGCGGCCTGAAGCTTCGCTTCCCGGCTGCGACCAGATTGATAGTGGGCAAGCCCCAGGCTACGACGCAGCGCTGCACCATCCAACCCACGGGCTAATGCGGACTCCCCAGTCTGAATGGCTTCCTGATATTTACCGACAGCGCACAGCGTATCAACCGCCAGCCCCGCCGACTCCTGCTTTTCTAACGCGAAGAAAGGGAGCAATGCGCGGGCCAGGTCATGATCTTCTGGTAGGCGGCTTTTATTTAAGAAACGGAGGCAGGTCTCAATCATATCTCCCCGCGGGGGAACTTCCTGCGCCTGTGTTCTGGCCAACGAGATTGCCTGTAACTCTTTATCCACCAGCGTCAGGCTGCGCAGATGGAGGGCAAAAATTTTGCTATTGCCCGAAAAAGCGAGCCATGCCCGCTCGGCTAAGTCAGCAACAGTCGCATATTGTTTACTCTTAAGCAGCACGCTTGCGACCAGCAGGACATCCTCCGGCTGGCACACATTCACCGCCAGCAGTTTGTTAACCACCTGTAGTACAGCGTCCCGATGATGTGATGCCAGCGGCGAAATAACCCAGCGTCGCAATAAATCACGGCTATTCTTTGCTGTCAGCACACGGTCGGACAACAAAGTCAGCGCGGCATCTGTTTCATCTTTACGCAAACACGCGATAGCGAAGAGAATAATGTTTTGCTCATTTCCAGCACTATCTCGCACTTTTTCGGGATGCTGCCCGAAATAGTGACATAGCCCCTCCCAATCCTCTTGTTTGAGCAGGGTGGTTGGCGATTTTTTTTTACATGTAGAGTGCAAGCTCATCGTATTTCCTTACTCCGCCTTATTCACGCATCCGCCTGATAGTTATCAGGAGAGAAGTCACCAGGTACGCGATGCCCAGCAACACGAAGAACAGTAACCACTTTGTTCCATCGGCATAGCGAGTGGTGTCAGACACCACCATCGGTTGAGAAATGATCAGCAAATACCGTCTCTCACGTAACGCTTGAAGCTTCCCTTGCTGTAAGGTCTGTAAGGCAGATTCCCAGCGTGTTTTGGCGATCTCACTCTGCAGGCGAAGATCTTCAAACAGGGACAGGCTTTCTGAAGAGCCTTGCGACCCTAACTTATTTGACAGGCGGTTACGTTGTTCGCCGATCTGCTTTTCCAGGACCTTGATTTTGGCCGACAGGCGAGGAATAAGGGGGTTCTGATCCAAACCATTAGCCATTAATTGCGCGTATTCCGCTTTCGCCTCCGCCAACTGCGTTTCAAAGCCAGCAATTAATTGATAAATCGCGGTCACGGTTTCCTGCGGTTCAATATCTTTTTGTATATGCTGTATTTTTAGCAATTCAAGCCGAGCGGCCCCCAGATTTTCCTGGGCCGATTTAACATCGTTTTCCAGCCATAAAATTCGTTCCTGCTGCATCCGCGCTGAAACGGTATTAACGTGCTGTTCAGCAAAAGCCAGAATGCGCTGGGCAAAAAACTCAGCCTGTTTCGCACTCCGCGCCTTGACGTTTAAACGCAGCATGCCCTGTTGAATATCGACAGCAACCGAGACTTTCGATAAATAGTAACGATAAGGATCATCATTAATACCCAGCGGTGCATGGTAGCGGGAAAATAATGCGATATCGTCTTGCGCGAAATAAGATAAAAAACCGAGATCTTTTTCCATCCGCTCCATCATTTCTTTCGAAAGTATAAACTCGCGAACCTGAAAGCCCTCCGACATCTCATTGCCTGCACCAAAGAAAGCTGTTCCAGAAAAATTATCCTGGCTGGCATCAGTTTGCACAATAAAGGTGGCATCCGCGCTATAAAAACGCGAAGTTAATAGCCACGACATAAGCATAATAACCAGCAGCGGCAAAGCAATATAAAGAAAGAGCCGACGTAGCGATTGTTTGGCTTGCTGAACACGTCGCTCTTTAATAACCAATGACGCTCTACGGACGGAATCAGCATCCGTCGCGGACCAACCGGCGTCTGGGCGATGTTGACTTTTCGCATCGGCCGTTTTTTCTGTCTGGCGAAGGGCGCGTTCATCCTCTTTTTGTTTCAGTCGCAAGGCTCGGCTTTCTTCTGCTACCTTCGCCCTTTCCTCTTTCCATTTTTTAATACGTTCTGAATTTTCCACTCTCTATCCGTATATTTTCTATTTATATATCAAAGGAATAATTATCAGTTTGAAGCATCGCCTGATTTGACTGATATTGTTCAAAAAGCGCAGATGCCTGTGCTAAATCTTCACACATCGTAATTTTCCCATGCAGCAGTACGCCAAACGCATGACAGTGTTCTTTAATAAGCCGAGGGTTGCGCGTTAGCACAATCAACCCTTTCTGTTGCAGCTCATAAGCTAGCGCCGCCTGCATACGCAACTGTGAGGTATTATCCCCGGTGTACAGCTTGTCATCGGCAATATAAAGGCGACAGGGAAGCAGTAAATTAATGGCAAATGCCAGATGCGCTTTCATCGTGACAGAATATTCACTCACCCTGTCGGTATAGCGCTGTTCAAGCTGGGTCAATTGATAGCAGAAATGTGAAAACTCATCGCCATCCAGGCCATAAAGACTGGCCATCATGCGCGCATTCTCTTCGCCGGTTAACCCCGGCAGAACAAAAGCATTTGCCCCCAGTGGGAGCGCATCACCCCGTAGCCCAATAAAATCCCCTTCATCAGGAGCATCTATACCGCACAGCAATCGGGTTAGCGTCGTTTTGCCTGAACCAGGGGCCGCCAGAATACCGATATGCTCATGGTAATCCATGACAAAATCTGTTTTATCAAGGACCACCCGCGGGCCCTTATCAGACTCAAAATAGCGTGTACAACCTAATAAACCGAACACGAACGCGTCTCTCCTGAAGCCAAAGTCAGTGATTTTCAGTGTCACAAATCAGGTGAAAAATGATGCCCGCGAGGAATAACGTTGCGGAAAATGCCAGAGGGTAAAGAGGTTCAAGGTACAAGGAGTTATATCCCTCAAACATTCCTTCTCTGACTATCTCATTAGCATGAAGTAGAGGGTTCCAGCTGAATATGCTCAATAATGAATAGGGCAATTCATTCGCCGTATAAAAGACAGCTGAAATCAAAAACATCGGTCTTAGCACCACAGGAACGGCTTTGTAGACCAGCGGAAACCGTTCAGACAGTGCGTCACAAAAGTAACCAAACGATAACCCCAGAAGCCATGCGATAACCATCCCTTCAAAAATCAGGATCGGTTTCTGGGCTTCCCAGCGGGAGAAGATAAGAAAGTTAATTAATGAAACAATAATATAAATGATAACCGCATTAACAAATTCGACTGCGGCAAGAGCAAAAATCACATGTCTTTTCTTAACCTGCGAGACAACCGCCAACGATGTGGAGAATGAACGGGTGCGCATGGTTGCGGTAATGGTATAACGAAATAACAGATACGGTAATATACCTGCAATAACAAAGCTGATATCGTCAGTGAATATTGGCACGGTGCGATTTAAATATTGAAAAGAAATAACGGTAATGGTTATCCATACCAGTGGTACGGCCAGCACCATCATATAGTTTAGCAAATTACCGTTATAGCGTGTTTTGATATCGCGTGACATTAACAAAATGATTAACTCACAGACGGTAATGAGTTTCATAAAATAATAAGTATTATTTTTCAAAATATTCATATGGCGACGTTAGAAAGAATTAGAGCCGCGGATCAAAAAGCTATCGAATGCGGCTTTCACCTTAGCGAAATCAGTCAAAGAGGCGTTCGAGATATAGATAACATCGCCGTCTTCCACCCGCATGGCCTGTGCTAAAAACACCGAGTCAGGTTGGCTCATATCGACATGATAGATATTCAGCTTACGCATCTGCTGTTTCGCCTGTTCCGCTTCGTCATGCTTGTACAGAAAAACCGCCTGCGGATCGGCAAGATTGTCGTTTAATCCTTTCGCCAGCGCCAAAGCATCCACTACGCTGGAATGACGCTGAACCAGAGCATGTTTCCCCTGAACACCCGCCGCGCCGAGCACATTAACATACTCGGTCACTTGACGCAGAGTGATACGGTCATCCGGCTGTAAGACAATATCCAACCCGGGATACTGATAAATATCTGACAGTCGCGCATTGAAATAATGCTGCTGGCGCGTCACGTGAACTTCCATCATCTCTGCGCTGGTATTTTCTACTGCCGCCGCCGTTGCCAAAAAATGACTAAGACGATTCATACTCTGTTCGAGAGGGTAGCGACCCGTTTTCCCGCTGCCCTCGACCGTCACCATGGCTCCGGTGCGGGCGGTAAGCGTCACCAGCACCTGAGGATTCAGGACAACGCGCGAAAGTCGCTTTCTGATCTCTTCAGCCAGTTGTGTCACATCCAGCCCGGTAACCGGGATTATCCCGGCATAAGGCACCTGAACGATATTACCGTCAGTCACAAGAATATTTTCAAAATCCGCCCGGTCGCCGCTCGCGTTATTGGATAAGTACCCCGCCCCGCCCGAGGATAAAATAGTGATATGCAGCACATCGCCTTTAGCCAAAGATGTCCAGTGCCAGTTATTTTCGGCAAAGACCGGATCGACAATAGTTTTCGGCACAGTATCGGCATCACTCAGTTTTAATGTCGGTGTGACTTCAACCAGATGATAATGAGGATCGTCCTGATTTATCAGGCTGGATTTAAATACCGCCCTGGGAATAGTGCATCCCGAAAGCAGAAAAAACGTCGTTAATAATATAATAATTTTTTTCATAACTTATTTTATAAATGAAATAGCTGAAAAAATGCTGCCCATTAATTAACGAGGCTGAGAGGCAATGGTTTGTACAAACGTTCCCACCATATGTTCAACGGTGAAGCGTTCTTGTAAAAATGACTGCGTCTGTTGGCAAATACCGGTTCTGCTGCGCCATAAATTGACCAACTGTTCTGCATAGCGGCAAGCCTGGTCAAGATTGACCGTCTGCGCATCATCAAGAATGAAACCCGAAACACCCTCAATAAAGCATTCTGCCGATCCGCCTGCAGGGGTTGAAATCACCGGCACCCCGACCATTTGTGCTTCAATGAGCACATTGGGTAGCCCTTCATAACGCGAAAACAAAATGAATACGTCCATTTTTTGCAGCCAATACCCCACGTCACGCGAGACGCCAACGAATAGTATTCTCTCCAGAATCCCCAACTGTTCGGCGCGTTTCTGCGCTTCAGCGCGCAAATCACCATCGCCTACCAGCACAAAGCGTGTGGCGGGGTGGTGCTGTAAATAGCGTGCTGCAAAATCAATCCATGCAAAAGGGTTCTTATCGCCTACAAAGCGGAAAACGCCACCAATAGTTGTGTCCGCATCCTGGGTTTTTTGCGTAAACTGCTGCCAGATTTTATGTGGCACCTCAGAAGAGGGCTCGGTAGATGGCGGTAAGACGCCGTTATATACAACCTGGAAGTGCTTCGCCTCCAACTTTAGCCAGTCGGCATAATGGCGGGTCACACAATGGTTGTTACTCATAAAATCAACGCCAGGCACGGCCGCCAGCGCCTGGTAAAGAGGCTCATATTCCGGCTTGAACAGACGCTTTCTCACCACCGGCGGTAAGCCACGTAATCCCAGTTGAATTCTGGGCACGCCAGCAATCAGCGCTGCAAGCGCAATCATCAGACAAGCGCCATCCTGCCAAACGGAGAGATAATCCGGCTTGCGCTCGCATAAGTGGGGGACCAGATGCTTGATGCCGTAGTTACACACCGGCGGCAGATGAGAGAGCAATAAGCGCAACTCCGGAGATTCTATTGTCGCATCGTCAAAGAAGTTTCCGGTAATCTTCGCGATTTCAAGCACCTCGACCTGTTCTTCCAGCACTTCTTTCAGGAAAAAGTCTTGCCTGAGTTCCGGTGCCAGGGAGCGAATAATGAGCTCTACCGGCTCTTCTACTTTCAGGCCGCCAATTTTCCCCTGTTGCCGATATTTTCTGGCGATCTCGATAGCCAGCCTGGAAATCTGACGCTCTGCACCGCCGCTACCTAGCGAGCCTGTACAGAGCGCAAGGCGACCAAAAGATCCGACGGGAAGCTGCCGCGGCTGACGATTTCGATAAAACAAGATGGCATGCTTCATTGCAATAATACGGGTGTTGGTCCCCACAGGGATCGCTTCCCCTTCAAGGCGTTCAAGCAAATCGCAGATCTTATTTATTTTGCCTAAATAATTGTTATATTTTTTCTGCACGCCAGTGCTAACCTTTTTAAGAATTTGCTGCGCATCTTTGGCTAGCCCCGTATTATATAAACGACGCGCATACTCATAACGTGCTTCATCATTGTTTTGTGTAATTAGCGTTTCGTAGAGCGCGTATGCACGCGCCGTTTCATTGAAATCATGAAGAAATTCTGCTTTTTTTAGCATCGCTAATGAAGTTAAAGCCTCAGCCGGTAATTCACTGTCAATTAACGCAATAGCTTGCGCAAGCTTCCTCTCTTGTTTCAATGTTAAAAGCGTTTTCCCTAGCGCAGCTAAGGAAGGTGCGAATAAGTAGGTCATTTCTTCCCAAGCTGACTCGCTGATTAAAATTTCGCGGATCTGGGCCGATTTTTTTCCCGCAAACACATCGAATCAGCCTATTTAGGCTATTTTTTCCACCATTTCTGGCGTTATTTCCGGTTTTTACTGAGATCTCTCCCACTGACGTATCATTTGGTCCACCCGAAACAGGTTGGCCAGGGTGAATAACATCGCCAGTTGGTTATCGTTTTTCAGCAGCCCCTTGTATCTGGCTTTCACGAAGCCGAACTGCCGCTTGATGATGCGAAACGGGTGCTCCCCCCTGGCACGGATGCTGGCTTTCATGTATTCGATGTTGATGGCCGTTTTGTTCTTGCGCGGATGCTGCTTCAAGGTTTTTACCCTGCCGGGACGCTCGGCGATCAGCCAGTCCACATCCACCTCGGCCAGCTCCTCGCGCTGTGGCGCTCCTTGGTAGCCGGCATCGGCTGAGACAAATTGCTCCTCTCCATGAAGCAGATTACCCAGCTGATTGAGGTCATGCTCGTTGGCCGCGGTGGTGACTAGGCTGTGGGTCAGGCCACTCTTGGCATCGACACCAATGTGGGCCTTCATGCCAAAGTGCCACTGATTGCCTTTCTTGGTCTGATGCATCTCCGGATCGCGTTGCTGCTCTTTGTTCTTGGTAGAGCTGGGTGCCTCAATGATGGTGGCATCCACCAAAGTGCCTTGGGTCATCATGACGCCTGCTTCGGCCAGCCAGCGATTGATGGTCTTGAACAATTGACGGGCCAGTTGATGCTGCTCGAGCAGGTGGCGGAAATTCATGATGGTGGTGCGATCCGGCAGGGCGCTATCCAGGGATAATCGGGCAAACAGGCGCATGGAGGCGATTTCGTACAGGGCATCTTCCATGGCACCGTCGCTCAGGTTGTACCAATGCTGCATGCAGTGAATACGCAGCATGGTCTCCAGCGGATAGGGCCGTCGGCCATTGCCCGCCTTGGGATAAAACGGCTCGATGACAGCGGTCATATTCTGCCATGGCAGAATCTGCTCCATGCGGGAGAGGAAAATCTCTTTTCGGGTCTGACGGCGCTTAGTGCTGAATTCACTATCGGCGAAGGTGAGTTGATGGCTCATGATGTCCCTCTGGGATGCGCTCCGGATGAATATGATGATCTCATATCAGGAACTTGTTCGCACCTTCCCTAACTTTTCTTCCTCCGTAATCATTACGACTTCCCTGATGTATTTTTTTGTAATGCGGTTATGCAGGTCGAGATCTGCCTTGTCACCGGATCCGTTGGCCCATTCACTTTCTCCAGTCGCTGCCAATACTGCAAAGCCTGGGTGTAGTCGCGTAAATGCATTGCATTTAATGCGGCATATTTCAAGGCATAGGCATTTTCGCTATCAAAAACGAGTAATTTTTTCGCATAATCCAGATGTTCATAAGACGCGATAGTGCTGCCGCCATCCTTCAGTGACTCATTAAATAATCTGATAATTTGCTTATATTCACGCATCAGGCGAGAAACATCAGGATCAATTCGTTTCAGGCTAATCAATACAGACAATGCTTCATCCAGACGCCCTTCAGTTTTCTTCTGGCGTACATATTTAAGGGCTCTGGTTGCAACATTGCGACACTCTTTCTCGAACAGCTCGTTCATCGAGGCATTCTGGAATGATGGAGAAATGCTCATGACGTTAGCAATCAAATCAATGAGGAACGGAATGTCGTTAATATGACGTATGCTGCGTAACATAATCGACTGCAGGCTGGTAATGTTCGAGTTACGAATCAAGGTCATGTGGGCCAACGTGCACGCGTCTTTCCAGGCACCAAGATTCACCAGCGTTCTTGCACAATATACTGTGCTAACAGGATCGAACTCCAGAAGTGGCCACACAATTTTCGCCCCTACCAGGATATTTTCATAATCCTCACGCTCATACATTTCTCTTAATTTCTCGCGCCATGCCGTTTTAACTTCATTATTAAAGCGAGAAATACGTGCATGGGGATAAACCATAAATGCAGAGAAGGTGTACACCAGCGAAGTACTCAGTGAGACAAAATCATCAACCGAATGTAGCGACAGCGCGGTATTGTTCCATGCCACAAAAACGTCGTGGAGTTTATCTTTATACGAGGTGCTAAGCGCCTGATGATAGCTCATATTCTTGATGCAGAAAGCTGCGTGGATGACGAGACCGGTATCATGAATCGTCGACAATACCGTCAGCGCAAATTCTGACTCATGGCGGAGTAACTGCTCAAGCGCATGCTTGAAAATCAATTCATCACTGAATTTGATTGCCAAAGATAACGCTGTTTCCATAAACGCATCATTTAGGCGCTGCGATTGAATGCCGGCATGGAAAGCTTCGGAGAATGCGTTGCCATCATTGAAATATTGCGTGCTGCTCAGGAAATTAACCCATCCGCTTTGGGTTTCAGGATTCAATAACAGTACACTTTTCCAGTATTGATATGACTTATCAAACAGCTGTAAAGCATCGGCTGAGCCGGCGGCAACGGTAAGGACTTCTTCATCTTCAATTTCATTGGAAAGCATCATCTCGGCCGTCGATAAGGCTTCCCGCCAACGCGCTAATCCATGCAGAGACCTCAGCCGACAACGTAATGTACTGTCCGTCGTACCGATAATTTTCTCAACATCACTAATATCCTGATAAGCCTGTTCATAATAACCTAAACGGCTGAAGATTACGGACCGAAGTTGGATCAGAACGGGCTCTTGCTGCTGATTTCTTAATGCGGCAAAAAGTTGCTGTGATGCAGCAATAATGTCGCCATCGGCAAGCAGCTTAGTGATCGATAATGTAATCTCACGTATTTGGTCTTGTTTCTCTTGCCGCCTCTCATCAAGATGATGCTTAGTATTGTTGATCACTCCCTTAAAAATAGCCGCAACGATCGCATCACCAAACATGTCGGTATAATGAGTAAGATCGTCGCCATTTTTTTCCAGGGCTCGTTTCTGCCCCCACTTTTCCATCAAATTTGTCGGGTTAACGCAGGGAATATCCATCCTGGCGGCGATGGTCTCGACATTTTTAATCAACCGACTGCGGGACTGAATGACGGTTCCAGCACGAGTCACAGCATCAACATGGGTCATAAACATAACGCGATCGCGACCAAGAAGCTGAATGATTTCCATCATATCCTGTTCGATAGCATGCTCATCCATCTGCTCAACATTAATATTGCTTAATAAGGCACGATCGTCTTCCGACATTCCGGCAAAACAGGGATCGTCTTTGAGATAGGCCAGCAGTTTGTGTTGATTCCCTTGCGTGGCCAGCGACCAGTACACACGCGCTCGCTCTGTTTGGCTAAAAAACTCATAAAAATGACGAGTTATATAATTTTGTTGTAAGCACAACCCATAGGCCATAATCTTCTTCTGACTTGAAATCTCAACGATATAGAAATCAGAACGACTATGAACGTCGGTTTTTGAATAATTTACAGCAGTTCTAAAAATAAAAGGCCGGACCTTTTCAGGAATATCTATCAATCCCAAAATAAAACGGACCTGCTGTAATGCCTCGCTGCTCGTATGCGTAAATCCATATATTTTCTTAAAATTAGCCTTAAAATTAAAATAAGGCTGAGCTCTTTTTACCGGACTCGCGATACGGCAACTACCAATGGCGGTAAGCGTAAACATCTCTGACGATTTCATTAAATTCATCCACGTGAAAAGAAAGTGAGTAGTTATACTCAGGAATACAAAGCAGTCTGTTTATCGATATACCATTTTAGAGTCTGCTTAAGTCCTTCTTTGATATCAAACTCAGGCTCATATGAAAGAAATGTTTTTATTCTGGTAATATCTGCCTGACTATGCTTAACGTCACCGTCACGAAAATCCTTATAAATTGGTTCAGCACTACTTTGTTCGTCCCGCCATAAATTTAACCCATCGCGAATGAGATAATAAAGCTCATTTAGCGAAGTTCTGTCTCCAACAGCCACATTATAGACTTTATTTTTTGAGGATAAATCATTAGTCGTTGCTGATAATAAATTGGCCTGAATCACATTTTCTATATAGCAAAAATCGCGGCTTGTTGAACCATCGCCATTGATATAAATTGGTTCATCTTTAAGAAGCGATAGTATCCAGCGAGGAATGACTGCAGAGTATGCTCCGTTAGGGTTTTGGCGGCGGCCAAATACATTAAAGTAGCGTAGGCCAATAGCGTTAAAATCATAGCTGCGAGCAAACACCTCGGCGTACAATTCATTGACGTATTTTGTAACCGCATACGGGCTTAATGGCCGGCCGATCCGTTCCTCAATTTTAGGTAAATCGGGATGGTCACCATAAGTACTACTGCTTGCGGCATAGGTGAAACCAGATACATGTGCATCTCTCGCCGCCGTCAACATATTTAAAAAACCATCAATGTTAGCGCTATTTGTCGTGATAGGATCCTGCAAGGAACGAGGTACGCTTCCCAGAGCGGCCTGATGTAAAACGTAATCGACATTCTCACAAACAGCCTGACAATCGGCAAATGACCGGATATCCCCATGAACAAAGGTAAACCGCGACCATTGTTCTTCACTGACAGCGGCACGCACATCCTCTAAATTATGTTGATAGCCAGTTGAAAAGTTATCCAACCCAATTACTGTTTGATTTAAATAGAGTAGTTCTTCTAATAATCCAGAGCCGATAAAACCTGCTACGCCAGTAATAAGCCAACGTTTTGGTTCAAGAACGAGTTGTATTTTTAATTCATCATAGGCTGTCATGATTATAACCTCACATCTGACTGCTCAGGCGAAAGGATATACTTCAAATCATAAAGCACATGTTTATCTTTTCCAAAGCCACGAATATCAGTACTCCCCATCTTCTTAAACTGCTCATGGCCAACGGCAACAATAATGGCATCATAAGAAGCCGCCTTGATTTCCGATACAGGTATAATCCCGTATTCCTCTTCGACTTCCTCAGCATCCACCCAAGGGTCAAAAATATCAACATTACAGCTGTAATTGCCCAACTCTTTTACAACATCGATAATGCGGGTATTCCTGATATCCGGGCAGTTTTCTTTAAAGGTGAACCCCAGAATCAGAACGTTAGAACCCTCAACATTAATCCCTTTTTTGATCATGGCTTTGATCAACTGTCCCGAAACATAGTTACCCATATTATCGTTCAGTCGACGACCCGCGAGGATAATTTCCGGATAGTAACCGATGCCCTGAGATTTATGAGTCAGATAATAGGGATCGACGCCAATGCAGTGACCACCAACCAGTCCAGGACGGAATGGCAGGAAGTTCCATTTACTTCCCGCTGCTCGCAGTACGGCTTCAGTGTCAATCTCTAATCGGTTAAAGATAATCGCCAATTCATTTACCAGCGCGATATTGAGATCGCGTTGGGTATTTTCAATCACCTTTGCCGCTTCCGCGATCTTAATGCTTTCCGTTTTGTACGTTCCTGCCGTGATGATCTGTCGATAGATCTCATCAACCAGACAGGCCGTTTCTGCAGTTGAACCTGAGGTAATTTTCTTGATAGTTGTCAGACGATATTTTTTATCGCCGGGATTGATGCGCTCTGGGCTATATCCGACAAAGAAATCTTTGTTAAATGTCATCGCTGACATACGCTCAAGGATCGGCACACATTCTTCTTCAGTACACCCTGGATATACCGTAGATTCATACACCACGATATCCCCCGGCCTCAGTACTTTGCCAACAGTTTCACTTGCCATAATCAAAGGGGTGAGATCTGGTTGCTTATAATCGTTGATCGGCGTCGGGACGGTAATGATGTAAAAATTGCATTCTCTGATTTCATCAATTGATGAGGTAAACGTCAGATGGCGAGCATCACGTAGCTCTTCTTCTGTGGTTTCGAGATTGACATCGATCCCTTCTTTTAGCTCGAGTATACGTTTATGATTAACATCAAAACCAACCACCTGACGAATTTTCCCAAATTCAGCAGCCAATGGTAAGCCAACATACCCGAGTCCAATAATGGCAATTTTTACATCATCTTTGCTGATCATTACTGATAAGTCCCTTATTTAATAATTATTAACTTTACATAAATCCCAGATGTTTTCTGGAACGCTACCGCCCCTGACGTTCTTAGCCAGCGTATCTATTCTTATCGAAATCACGACAGTTTCTAGTCTAAGCAAGGCTAGAAATTTTATATTTCCTAATTTTAGTTAAATGGAGGTCGTATGCAGCATCCGTTCTAAAACAACAATTAAAGATCGGATCTTTAATTGTAATTCTTAATGAGAAAACGCATAGCATTTTATTCTGGCAATAGAAGATATCGAGGGTCTCGCACGCCGAATTTAAGGGCGATCTCTTTTCTCCAACGATACAATGTTGACGGCGAGTTCATAAATCTATCCTGAAGCTCCTCCATACCGCTTTCGGTTAAGAAGTACTTCATCTTCATGATATCTTTGTTGCTAATCTTAAAGTTACATTCCCTTCGCCCTGCCGTTATCTTGTCACCATTTCGTCGATATAGGCTTATTTTCTTAATCATCTCCGACACAGATGTTGAGGTATCGAAAACAGCAATAACATTTTTGATATTATCCAACCAAAAAAGAGCCAAAGGCATCAACCGTGAGCTGGAAATGATGATTATGATTTTATTGATATTTTTATTCCGTGAGAAAAAAACCAAGGTGCTACGTAAGCTATATTGATTAAGATTCACGAATAAATAATTTCTTTCGTTTGTAATCAGTGACATTTCATCAATAACACTAGCGGCACCACCCCCAAAGTAAATATCATTAGGTGGCCAGAAATGTTGATACTTCATGAAGCCTCCATAACCTCAAAAAACTCTATTTCATCCATGGAAAGGTAAGTGTCTACTTTTAAGCACACCGACCCTCTAAAAAATACCTAACAATCGAGTAATTGATTTTATTAATATTGCTAAATACATGAGATGAACTTTTACACAACAAGGATGTGATATCAACCCCTCGCCATTCATAGCTAAAAGCTATCAATCACTCATTCTTAGATTTGAATTACTAATGGATATCGGCATTTTAATACGATTATTGGTTGTATTATTAGCACTACCTGTGAAACCGCACTTTCATCTTTTATTCAAAATGAGAAAATTCTCAAAACACAAGGAAACATTTTCTTACAAATTACCAGCATACATACTGGGGTTAAAGGTAGCCTGACTGAATTGTCACCCATGTCTCTACCTTTAAATTCTTAGCTATACCGTGTGAGATTTTAATCAGTACAACTGAAGTCTATCTAACTATATTTGCTATATTTTTTAACAACAATGACAGAATATACACAAGGCTAACGAGCCCCCCGGCATAGCAAGCATTCAAAATGGTACAAAGTACTAAACTGACTCGTATATTTTTGTGTATCTACATAATTTCGTGACCGGATAATGAGAACAAAACTAGTCACCTTAAGAAATTATCAGCAGTAATTAAACTCCTGAAGATATTTTTAACAAAATAGATGTCACCATGTTTATCCAGGTAAAATCATACCAAGTCTAAACCATTTAAAACCTGTTACTGCCGATTAGAGAAAATTGAGCTACAAAAAGACTACATTACTTATTTATGAAGAATGACCAATCTTATATCGTGTTAAATAAAGATAACTTTGGAATTATAATCTAACAATTAAATACGTGACCTGTATTAACGTTGATATATTTTCAGACAGATAATCAAACATACTTCTTAAAATTTCTTAAATAAATTCAATTGATTGATAGTTGATTTTTTGTACCACGGGGGGAAATGCGATATTTAAGACACCAGTATCGCGAATTGAAAGGATTAACCAACGTATACAAGGCTCTACTATCCGAGAACGTCAAAGATTTCTCTTTGGCCCCTGTGGATAGTTAGTTTCATATGAGGTATCTCCCGCCAGGGGGACTATCGTCTCCCACAATCGCTTTAGCCTGCATAGTCGTGCATTGAGTCTGTCTGACCGTTAAACAAAGAAACACATTGAGATTACGAAGGATAATTGAATCAGGAGAGTCAGTGAGAAGTAAGTCGTGGAGCGGGCGAAGGGAATCGAACCCTCGTATAGAGCTTGGGAAGCTCTCGTTCTACCATTGAACTACGCCCGCATTGGAGTGCGTAAGGGATTATAAACCTTACGCTCTTCTTGGCAAGGGACTAACTGACTGACTGGCGATTAATTCACCGTTAGCATTTTGGCTTACTGCCCTTTGGTGGCAAATAACGCAGCGGATCGATAGCCGTCGCCCGATAGCGGATCTGGAAATGCAGCCGCACCGTGGTCGCATCCGAGCTGCCCATCGTCGCGATCTTCTGCCCGGCTTTCACGTTTTGACCGTTGTTCACCAACATCGTGTCATTATGCGCATACGCAGTGATGTAGTCCTCACTGTGCTTAATCATAATGAGATTACCGTAGCCCCGTAGCTGATTACCGACATAAACCACCTTCCCGGCTCCGGCGGCATAAATCGGCGTACCGCGCGCAGCTGAGATATCAATGCCTTTATTGCCGCCGTCAGCGGTTGAATAAGGCAGAATCACTTTACCGCTGGCAGGCCACTGCCAGCAACGCTGTCCGACCGGTGGCCAGGAGGACTGCGGTACGGACGAAGATGGTCTGACCGCCGCCGTTTTGGTTGAGGATTTCGTCGTTGTTTTGCCAGAGCCTGAACTGGTTTTCGCGCCGCCGCTGACCTTCAGCTTTTGCCCCACTTCAATGGTATAGGGCGGTGAAATATTATTCAGGCGTGCAAGCTCTTTTACGCTGGTCCCGGTGGCGCGCGAAATACGGTATAGCGTATCTCCCCGCTTCACGGTATACACGGAGCCGGAATAACTTCCTGTATCAGACGACTTGCTCCCGGAACAGCCTGCTAACAGCAGACCGACACACAGCAGCATCGCGATACTCAGGCCATTTTTCTTCAGGCGTCCTGCACTCAAAACAATACCTCGCAACATTTTCAGACGCTTTATCATAGCAGCCAGAAACTGGATGCCAAATCATATCGCGCAACGAAGCGTCGACTCTGGCATTTCACACCCTCTGTTAATCATTCTGACTTAATAGAGCATATAATGTGAATGCTTAAGATTGATGGTGGACGCTATGCGACAGGAACATGTCATTTTATTGAATGAGCAGGGCCAACCCTGTGGAACACTGGAAAAGTATGCGGCGCATACCGCCACAACCCCCCTGCACTCTGCTTTCTCATGCTGGATATTTAACGAGCAGGGTCAACTGCTGGTCACCCGCCGTTCGCTGCACAAAAAAGCCTGGCCAGGCGTCTGGACCAACTCTGTCTGCGGTCACCCGCAGTTGGGTGAAAGCACCGAAGCCGCTATTATCCGCCGGGCTTGCTTCGAGCTGGGTGCAGACATCGACTCGCTCAGCCCCGTGTATGCTGATTTTCGTTATTGCGCAACGGACCCTAGTGGAATAGTGGAAAACGAAGTATGCCCGGTTTATGCCGCACATATCGTCAGTGAGCTACAGCTAAACCCAGATGAAGTGATGGATTCCCAGTGGAGCAATCTTGAGGATGTTTTGAGCGGGATTGACGCGACGCCGTGGGCTTTTAGCCCGTGGATGGTAATGCAGGTTTCAGACGTTAAGGCGCGAGAGTTACTGCGCAAGTTTGCCAACGGGAATTGATTGCCTGACGGGGCTACGCCCATCAAGCCTACATAACGCATCGTAGGCCTGATAAGGCATCAGCCGCCATCCGGCATTTCACATCTTACTTAACCGGGCGCATTGCCGGGAACAGGATTACGTCGCGGATAGTATGGCTGTTTGTGAACAGCATAACCATACGGTCGATACCAATGCCCAGGCCCGCAGTCGGCGGCAGACCGTGTTCCAGAGCGGTAACATAGTCTTCGTCGTAGAACATCGCTTCGTCGTCACCTGCATCTTTGGCGTTAACCTGATCCTGGAAACGCTGCGCCTGATCTTCTGCATCGTTCAGCTCGCTGAAGCCGTTACCGATTTCACGTCCGCCAATGAAGAATTCGAAGCGATCGGTGATTTCCGGATTTTCATCATTACGACGCGCCAGCGGAGAAACTTCTGCCGGGTACTCGGTAATGAAGGTCGGTTGAATCAGGTGCGCTTCTGCAACTTCTTCAAAGATTTCGGTCACGATACGGCCCAGACCCCAGCTCTTCTCAACTTTGATGCCGATAGATTCCGCAATCGCTTTTGCAGAATCGAAGTTATCCAGATCGGCCATGTTGGTTTCCGGACGGTATTTCTGAATCGCTTCGCGCATCGTCAGTTTTTCGAACGGCTTACCAAAGTCAAAGACTTCTTCGCCGTAAGGCACTTCAGTCGTTCCCAGAACGTTCTGCGCCAGCGTACGGAATAGCGATTCGGTCAGTTCGATCAGATCTTTGTAGTCCGCATAAGCCATGTAGAGTTCCATCATGGTGAACTCTGGATTATGGCGAACAGAGATGCCTTCGTTACGGAAGTTACGGTTAATTTCGAATACGCGTTCGAAGCCGCCAACCACCAGGCGCTTGAGGTACAGTTCCGGCGCGATACGCAGGTACATGTCCAGATCCAGCGCGTTATGATGGGTGATAAACGGACGCGCTGCTGCCCCGCCTGGGATCACCTGCATCATCGGGGTTTCTACTTCCATAAAGCCACGACCAACCATGAACTGGCGGATACCAGCCATAATCTGTGAACGCACTTTAAAGGTATTGCGGGATTCATCGTTAGAGATGAGGTCCAGGTAGCGTTGACGATAGCGCGCTTCCTGATCCTGCAGACCGTGGAATTTATCCGGCAATGGGCGCAACGCTTTCGTCAGCAGACGCAGCTCGGTACAGTGGATAGACAGCTCACCGGTCTTGGTCTTGAACAACTTACCTTTCGCGCCGAGGATATCGCCCAGATCCCATTTTTTGAACTGCTCGTTGTAGACGCCTTCCGGCAGATCGTCGCGAGCAACGTACAGCTGAATGCGGCCGCCAACATCCTGCAGCGTAACGAATGATGCTTTACCCATAATACGGCGGGTCATCATACGGCCAGCAACGGAAACCTCAATGTTCAGCGCTTCCAGCTCTTCGTTTTCTTTTGCGTCGAAGTCAGCATGCAGTTGGTCTGAGGTATGATCGCGACGGAAATCGTTCGGGAAGGGGATCCCCTGCTCGCGCAGGCTCGCCAGCTTCTCACGGCGCGTTTTCAGTTCATTGTTAAGGTCGGCTACCGCGTCAGCGCCCTGTACGTGTTGTTCAGACATGTTGGTTCCTCATAACCCTGCTTTCAAACTTGCTTCGATAAATTGATCCAGGCTGCCATCCAGCACCGCCTGCGTGTTGCGGGTTTCAACCCCGGTACGCAGATCTTTGATGCGGGAGTCATCAAGGACATAAGAACGAATCTGGCTACCCCAGCCGATATCTGATTTGGTATCTTCCATCGCCTGTTTCTCGGCATTCTTCTTCTGCATTTCCAGTTCATAAAGCTTCGCTTTCATCTGCTTCATGGCCTGGTCTTTGTTCTTGTGCTGGGAACGGTCGTTCTGACACTGCGTCACAATCCCAGTCGGGATGTGGGTGATACGCACCGCAGATTCGGTACGGTTAACGTGCTGACCGCCCGCACCAGAAGCGCGGTAAACGTCAATACGCAGGTCCGCCGGGTTGATATCGATATCAATATCATCGTCAACTTCCGGGTAGACAAACGCAGAGCTGAACGACGTATGGCGACGACCGCCGGAGTCGAACGGGCTTTTACGCACCAGGCGATGTACACCGGTTTCAGTACGCAGCCAACCGTAAGCATATTCGCCAGCAATTCTGATGGTCACGGATTTAATACCCGCCACTTCACCTTCAGATTCTTCAATAATTTCAGTCTTAAAGCCACGCGCTTCAGCCCAACGCAGGTACATACGCATCAGCATGCTTGCCCAGTCCTGTGCTTCCGTACCGCCTGAGCCAGCCTGAATATCGAGATAGCAATCTGCGCTATCATATTCACCGGAGAACATACGACGAAATTCCAGCTGGGCCAGCTTATCTTCCAGCGTATCAAGTTCTGCTACGGCTTCGTTAAAGGTTTCTTCGTCGTCGGCTTCTACAGCCAGTTCCAGCAGGCCGGAGACATCTTCCAGGCCCTGGCTCATCTGATCGAGCGTATCAACGATGGCCTCAAGGGAGGAACGCTCTTTACCCAGCGCCTGCGCGCGTTCGGGTTCGTTCCATACGTCCGGCTGTTCCAGCTCGGCGTTTACTTCTTCCAGACGCTCTTTCTTGGCATCATAGTCAAAGATACCCCCTAAGAACGTTAGAGCGCTCCGTGAGGTCCTGAATGCGGTTATTTACCGGATTAATTTCAAACATTGTCTGATTTCTTTTATTGGACTAGTCAAAATGCGGTTATAAGAGCGGGATTGTAACTAATCCACACCCTTTTTTATAGCGAATATACACATCATCCTTCAAGCTGCCTCTTTGTTGGCTGCGCGATTTCGCCCCAGTCACGTACTGCTCGTACGCTTATGGAGACTCATCCACTTGCCGCCTCGATGCAGCTTGAATGATTTTGTGTAAAGTGACGCTAAAGTGGCCAGATATTATCGATTATAATCTGCAGGCTGCGGTTGCCGCGAAACTCATTAATATCCAGTTTGTAGGCAAGCTGAACTTCGCGAACACCGTTATCCGGCCAGCAGGTGGTATCAACGTTAAACGCAATACCGTCCAGCAACGGTCCACCACCGACGGGCTCCACCATCACCTTCAGATGACGCTCACCGACCAGACGCTGCTGGAGCAGACGGAAATGCCCGTCAAACAGTGGTTCCGGGAACATTTGTCCCCACGGTCCGGCATCACGCAGCATTTGCGCGACCTCCATGGTCATCTCCGCCGCGCTCAGAGCACCGTCAGACACCACTTCGCCCTGCAGTAAGGCGGGGTCCAGCCACTCGGTTACCAGTTCGCCGAAACGCTGCTGGAAACGCTCAAACTGCGCCTCTTCCAGCGACAAACCCGCCGCCATAGCGTGACCGCCAAACTTGAGGATCATACCTGGATGAAGAGTGTCCAGGCGCTCCAGCGCATCGCGCATGTGTAGCCCCTGAATCGAGCGCCCGGAGCCTTTCAGCGTACCGTCACCGGCCGGGGCAAACGCAATTACCGGACGGTGAAAGCGCTCTTTAATACGCGATGCCAGAATCCCCACCACTCCTTGATGCCACTCGGGATGGTACATCGCCAGACCGCCTGGTAGCGTATCGCTACTGCGTTCCAGCTTTTCACACAGAGTCAGCGCTTCCGCCTGCATACCCTGCTCGATCTCTTTACGCGTCTGGTTGAGTGCGTCCAGCTCATTGGCCAGCACGCGTGCTTCACCAATGTTGTCGCACAGCAACAGCGCCACGCCAACGGACATATCGTCCAGACGCCCCGCTGCATTCAGCCGTGGTCCGAGAGCAAAACCTAAATCACTGGCAGCCAATTTGAGTGGGTCGCGATTGGAAATCTCCAGCAGCGCTTTTATACCAGGGCGGCACTTTCCGGCACGAATACGGCTTAAGCCTTGCCACGTCAGAATGCGGTTATTGGCATCCAGCGGGACCACGTCGGCCACCGTGCCAAGCGCAACCAGATCGAGCAAATCCGCCAGGTTCGGCGGCGCAATTCCTCGTTCATCAAACCAGCCTTTGTCACGCAGGAAGGTGCGCAGCGCCAGCATCAGATAGAAGGCCACGCCAACGCCAGCAAGCGATTTAGACGGGAATTCACAATCGTGCAGGTTAGGATTGATGATCGCTTCAGCACCCGGCAGCGTGTCCCCTGGCAGATGGTGATCGGTCACAACGACCGGGATCCCCAGCGTTCTGGCATGTTCAACACCCGCGTGGGACGAGATGCCGTTGTCGACGGTGACAATCAGCTGAGCGCCCCGGGCATGGGCCTGATCAACAACTTCCGGGCTTAAGCCATAACCGTCTTCAAAACGATTAGGCACCAGGTAGTCCACGTTACTGCAGCCCAACGCGCGCATCGCCAGAATGCTGAGCGCGGTGCTGGTCGCGCCATCGGCGTCAAAATCGCCGACCACGATGATTCGGGTTCCTTCGCGAAAAGCGTTATAGAGGATTTCAACCGCTTTTTCGACACCGTTCAAATGCTGCCACGGCAGCATGCCTTTCACACTACGCTCAAGCTCCTGCGCGCTGCGCACACCGCGGCTGGCGTATAAACGGCGCAGCAATGGCGGCAAGTCGGCAGGTAGCTCGGCGGTCTCGTCGGCTTCACGCCGACGAAGTTGTATCTGTTGTTTCACGCGAATTATTTACCGCTGGTTTGTTTTGCATGTGCGTCGAGGAATTCTTTCATCTCTTTCGGGCTCTGATAGCCAGGCACTACATAGCCATTGCTCAGCACAATCGCCGGCGTACCGCTGACGCCAAACTGTACGCCCAGCGCGTAGTGGTTAGCGATGTCCACATTGCAGGTCGCAGGCTTCACATCTTTGCCAGCCATGGCGTCGTCAAAGGCTTTGTTTTTGTCCTTCGCACACCAGATAGATTTCATGTCCTGCTCGGCCTGGCTTTCCAGTCCCTGACGAGGGAAGGCCAGATAGCGTACGGTGATCCCTAACGCATTGTAGTCTTTCATCTCTTCATGCAGCTTGTGGCAGTAGCCACAGGTGATGTCGGTGAAAACGGTAATGACGTGTTTTTCCTGCGGCGCTTTGTAGACGATCATCTCGTTTTCCAGCGCGTTCAAATGCTTCATCAGCAGTTGGTTGGTAACGTTTACCGGGCTTGCACCGCTCACGTCATACATCGGTCCCTGAATAATATGTTTACCGTCTTCGGTAACGTACAACACGCCGCTATTGGTCAGTACAGTTTTCATGCCCGCAACCGGAGCAGACTGAATCTCGGTACTCTTAACACCCAGCTTCGCTAATGACTGGCGAATCGCCGCATCGTCTGCATGTACCATGCCGGAAAACGCCGTCGCCAGCAGGGTGAACATCATAAAACGTTTTTTCATAACCTATCCTTTCCTGTCAGCACTCACGCTCGCGGGTGATGCTGTTGATGTAGTTGCCGCAAGCGCTCCGTTGCGACATGAGTATAAATCTGCGTTGTCGAGAGGTCGCTATGCCCCAGTAGCATCTGCACCACGCGCAGATCAGCGCCATGGTTGAGCAGATGCGTGGCAAACGCATGCCGCAGGACGTGCGGGGACAGCTTTTCGCTGTCGATTCCAGCCAACACAGCATAGTGTTTGATACGATGCCAAAAGGTTTGGCGAGTCATCTGTTGCGCCCGCTGGCTGGGAAACAGCACATCTATTGATACACCGTTGAGCAACCACGGACGCCCATGCTCCAGGTACGTTTCCAGCCAGTACACCGCCTCCTCACCTAACGGGACAAGGCGCTCTTTATTACCTTTACCGATCACCCGAACCACGCCCTGACGCAGGCTGACGTCACTCATCGTCAGCCCCACCAGTTCAGACACGCGCAGGCCTGTGGCATACAATACTTCCAGCATGGCTTTGTCGCGAAGTTCCAGCGGTTGTTCTATCAGCGGCGCCTGCAGAAGTCGTTCGACCTGTGCTTCGCTGAGATCTTTGGGCAGACGCTGCGGAAGTTTAGGTGATGCAAGCGAGGCGCTGGGGTCATCTTCGCGATATTTTTCACGGTACAGATGCTGAAAAAAACGCCGCATTGCACTGAGCAAGCGTGCGGAACTGGTGGCTTTATATCCCCCATCCATCCGCTCAGCCAACAATGCTTGCAGGTCATCACTCTGCGCGGTCGCAAGCGAGGCGCCGCGGTGATGTAGCCATTCAACAAGCATGGTCAGATCGCGACGATACGCACTTAGCGTGTTTTCCGCCAGATTTCGTTCCAGCCACAGGGCATCAAGAAACTGCTCGATGCGCGCCAGATCCTGTTCCACTCGCGCCCCTTATTTCACTCTCATTTTTGATGCATTATGCCTCATTGTGCCGAGAATGCGGCGATTCTGTTACACTACCCGCAACGCTACAGCAGAATTGAGATGTTTACGTCATGAACATGGGTCTTTTTTACGGTTCCAGCACCTGCTATACCGAAATGGCAGCAGAAAAAATCCGCGATATCCTGGGTCCCGAACTGGTGACACTGCACAACCTCAAAGATGATTCCCCGACCTTAATGGAGCAGTATGACGTGCTCATTTTAGGCATCCCAACCTGGGATTTCGGTGAAATCCAAGAGGACTGGGAAGCGGTCTGGGAGCAACTGGACGACCTCAACCTGGAAGGCAAAATTGTTGCGCTTTACGGTATGGGCGATCAGTTGGGATACGGCGAATGGTTCCTGGATGCGCTGGGTATGCTGCACGATAAACTGGTCACCAAAGGCGTAAAATTTGTTGGTTACTGGCCAACCGAAGGGTATGAATTTACCAGCGATAAGCCCGTCATTGCCGATGGACAGCTGTTTGTTGGCCTGGCACTGGATGAAACCAACCAGTACGATCTCAGCGATGAACGCATTCAGGCCTGGTGCGAGCAAATCCTTGGTGAAATGGCCGAACACTGGTCCTGATAACCATTTTGCCGGATGTAGGCGTAAACGCCATATCCGGCCTACATGCCGCACCGAACCGTAGACCTTAACGCTGCACGCCATCAGGCATTCATCAGCATTATCCCTGCTTCGCCTGTTGCAGTATTAACCGCCGCAAATCCCGCCACTCCGCGTCATCCATACTGTCTGCCGCCAGCCACAAATGCTGACGTTTTCCGGCATCGGAACGTAAACGCAGCATCATGCCTGTTTTGACCATCCAGGGTGCGCTAGCAATAGTCCACTCTTGCCCTTGCCAGCGCAGACGACCGTCCATCAACAGCCGAATCTCGCCCTGACAGGCATTGATTCGGCGCTGGCTACGGACGCTATCGAACACCACCAGAGAGAGCAGAACCAGCCATAATGGGGTGTAGCTCAATGGCCAGGGCATCAATAAAATAAATACCGCGACCAGCCCATGAATGAGCAACGAAAGCCATTGCGCGCGCCATGAAACGCGTAAATCAGATTGCCACTGGACCACGTTCCCGATTCCGTGTCTGGATAAGTCGCACCATCTGCTCTAGCTGAGCATCAGCCGGTTTCCCATGATTCATCAACCAGTTAAATAAGTCTGGATCATCACATTCTAGCAGACGGATAAAGATACGTTTTTCTTCGTCACTTAAGCTGTCATATTCATGTTCGAAAAACGGCATGATCGAGATGTCCAGCTCACGCATACCGCGACGGCATGCCCAATGAATACGTGCTTTGTTGTTAATATCCATGTTCTTCTTCCTGTCTCGCGAAAACGAAGTATCCCGCTATTGTAACGTGTTTTTCCCTCATATTTACGGGAATATCAGTAAACGGAAGCGTGCTCGCTAAATAAAACCACATTAAGTCAAAGGATTCAGCATTTTTGGATGTCTCCTCGCAAAGCTTAATATATGGCACAAATAGCCTGTTTAAACCGCTTGCAATGGGCCATAGCTCTTTTACCATTAGTCATTATCACTGCGTTAAGCAAATCAGGACATTAATTATGGCTTTTATATCTTTTCCTCCTCGCCAGCCTTTCGCGTCAACGCGCTTGCCTCTGACGCTAATGACGCTCGATGAATGGGCGCTCGCCACCATCACCGGTGTCGACAGTGAGAAGTATATTCAGGGTCAGGTCACAGCGGATGTCAGCCGGATGACCGAGCATCAGCACGTGTTGGCAGCACATTGTGACGCCAAAGGTAAAATGTGGAGCCCCCTGCGTCTGTTCCGCCAGGGTGACGGTTTTGCATGGCTTGAGCGCCGTAATCTGCGCGATGCGCAGCTCACCGAACTGAAAAAATATGCGGTCTTCTCGAAAGTGGCGATTGCCCCGGACGACGAGCGCGTACTGCTGGGCGTCGCGGGATTCCAGGCGCGTGCTGCGCTAGCCAATCTCTTTAGCGAATTACCAAACAGCGATAAGCAGGTCATTACTGAAGGTTCTTCCACCATATTGTGGTTCGAACATCCCGCTGAGCGTTTCCTGCTGATCGTTGATGTTGCAACGGCGGAAACCCTGGTAGAGAAGCTGCGCGGTGAAGCGGAGTTAAATAACAGCCAACAGTGGCTGGCGCTGGATATCGAAGCAGGTATTCCGGTGATTGATACTGCCAACAGCGCGCAGTTTATTCCGCAAGCCACCAATCTGCAGGCTCTGGGCGGGATCAGCTTTAAAAAAGGCTGTTATACCGGTCAGGAAATGGTTGCTCGCGCAAAATTCCGCGGAGCCAACAAACGTGCCATGTGGACGCTGGCAGGTGCGGCCAGTCGGGTACCGGAAGCAGGTGAAGACCTGGAGCTGAAAATGGGCGAGAACTGGCGTCGTACCGGCACCGTACTCGCCGCGGTGCAACTGGCGGATGGACAGGTACTGGTGCAGGTTGTGATGAATAACGACATGGAAGCCGACAGCGTGTTCCGCGTTCGTGACGACGCGAAAACGCTGCATATCGTACCGCTGCCGTATTCGCTGGAAGAGTAAATCGCCGGGTGGTGACTTTATCTTACCGGGTCACGAGTTTTAAAGACCCGGTAAGCACAGCACCGCTGGGTAATAATAATTACGCCTGCCCCACGTACAGGTAGATCGCCAGGAAATGGCAAACGCTGCCACCCAGCACAAAGCCGTGCCAGATCGCGTGGTTGTATGGAATGCGCTTACAGACGTAGAAAATAACGCCCAGCGAATACACCACACCACCAACTGCCAGCAACGTCACCCCCCCCACCGCCAGCTTAACCGCCAGTTGATACACCACAATCAGCGATAGCCAGCCCATCGCCAGGTAGGTTACCAGCGACAGAACCTTAAACCGGTGCGCAATGGTCAGTTTGAATAAAATACCGAGCAGCGCCAGGCTCCAGATAACAATCATCAGTCCACGTGCCAGCGGCGAATCCAGCCCCACCAGCAGAAATGGCGTGTAGGTCCCGGCAATCAGCAGATAAATCGCGCAGTGGTCGAACTTTTTCAGCCAGACTTTTGCTCTTTGATGGGGGATCGCGTGATATAAAGTTGAGGCGAGGAACAGCAGGATCATGCTGCCGCCATACAGGCTATAGCTGGTTATCGCCACGGCGCTGGCGTTGGTATCCACTGCCTGAACCAGCAACAATACCAGTCCGACAATCCCAAACACCAGCCCGATACCGTGACTGATGCTATTGGCTATTTCCTCTGCCAGCGAATATCCCTGCGCAATTAATGGCTTCTGAACCATATTTTACTCCCGAGAAACGAACACTATCGTGATTGCTCCTCTAGCGTAACTGAGAATGGTTCCAGTGAACACCTGTTAGCTAAAATATTTGCCAACTAAATAATAATCCATAAAAATCATGATGTTATATTTTAATATTCAGCTAACAGGCGTACCTTTAAAATCAAAGGCATTTAAAATCAATCACATAAAATTGTGTTTGATCCGGGTAAATCTCGGCAATCACGTGTTTAAGTTCTTCTAGCGTCATGTTTTCCTGGCGAGCATGTTTCTCCGTCAGCGTATCCAGCGTGACGGTTGAGGTGCCAACAACCTCAATCGTGCAGAAGTACCCCTCATCTTCGAAGCGCCCAACCCGTAGAATGTCACCGGCTTTGAAGTGTGATTCGGACTCGTCACGAATCGTAATGGTTTTGCGTCCGGCCAGAATGTCATCCTGGAAACGCTGAAAAAAAGTGATGTCATTTGGCTGCATGTTATTATTCCCTGTAGATGAAGTCTGATGAGTGAGTTTTGCCATTGTGAGTATGTTCTCCCACGCTGCCATCGCCAGTCTCAACAATCTTGAGATGCTGGTCTACAACTATGTCATCAAAAACCGTGACAAAGTCATGTACATGACCATTCGTGAACTGGCGGATGCCGTGGGCGTTTCCACCACCACCGTACTGCGCTTTTGCCGCAAGCTTAAGTGTGAAGGTTACTCAGAATTTCGCGTACGCTTCAAATTATATTTAGAGCAGAATGAACCGCAACAGGCTAATTTCGGTGCCAGCGAAATTATCAGCTTCTTTAAAGGCGTCAATAACGACGAGTTCGACAAATTACTCGATCAGGCTGTTGATATTATATTATCTTCCGAGCGTATTATATTCGTCGGGGCGGGAACATCCGGAGCTCTGGCAAAATATGGCGCACGTTTTTTCTCAAACGTCGGAAAATTCAGTAACCACATCGATGACCCTTATTTCCCGGTAACTAATGATATGGCCAGAAACGCGCTGGCGATCGTGCTTTCCGTTTCTGGAGAAACCGAAGAGATCCTACGCTTTGCCAGCCAGTTCAGTCTGCATAACTGTAAGGTTCTGTCGGTCACCAGCCATGAACATTCGCGCCTCGCGAAACTTGCCGACTTTAATCTCTCCTGGCACGTTCCACAGACACGCATTGCCGGGGTATACGATATAACCACGCAGATCCCCGTTATTTATATTCTGGAATCACTCGGTCGCAAGCTGGCGAAAAGAATAGCGTAAAAAAAACAATATGTTTTTTTGATGTAACAAATCACATTAACGCTATTTTGTTATATCGTGACATTTATCTTTCCTTTGTTAGACTCAAAATCAGATTGTATTAATTTGAGACTGAGCGCAGATGAAAAAACTTACCTTACCAAACGATTTTTTATGGGGCGGCGCGGTTGCGGCGCATCAGGTTGAAGGCGGCTGGAATAAAGGTGGCAAAGGGCCCAGCATTTGCGACGTACTGACCGGGGGGGCACACGGCGTTCCGCGAGAAATCACTCAGGACGTCGTGCCAGGTAAGTACTACCCCAACCACGAAGCCGTCGATTTTTACGGACATTACAAAGAAGACATTAAGCTGTTTGCCGAGATGGGCTTCAAATGCTTCCGTACGTCAATTGCCTGGACCCGTATCTTCCCCAAAGGGGACGAAACCCAGCCAAACGAAGAAGGGCTAAAATTCTACGACGACATGTTTGATGAACTGCTGAAGTACAATATCGAACCGGTCATCACCCTTTCCCACTTCGAAATGCCGCTACACCTGGTTCAACAGTACGGTAGCTGGACCAATCGTAAAGTCGTTGATTTCTTTGTCCGTTTTGCTGAAGTGGTCTTTGAGCGCTACAAGCACAAGGTCAAATACTGGATGACCTTCAACGAGATCAACAACCAGCGTAACTGGCGTGCACCGCTGTTTGGCTATTGCTGCTCCGGCGTGGTGTATACCGAGCATGAAAACCCGGAAGAGACTATGTACCAGGTGCTGCACCACCAGTTCGTGGCCAGCGCTCTGGCGGTGAAAGCCGCACGTCGCATCAACCCTGAAATGAAAGTCGGCTGCATGCTGGCAATGGTCCCGCTATACCCGTACTCCTGTAAGCCTGAAGATGTGATGTTCGCGCAGGAATCGATGCGTGAACGCTATGTATTCACCGACGTTCAACTGCGCGGCTACTATCCATCTTATGTACTGAACGAGTGGGAGCGCCGCGAATTCAATATTCGAATGGAAGCTGGCGATGAACAAATCCTGCGTGAAGGTACCTGCGACTATCTCGGATTTAGCTACTACATGACCAACGCGGTAAAAGCGGAAGGTGGTAGCGGCGATGCAATTTCCGGTTTTGAGGGCAGCGTGCCGAACCCGCACGTCAAAGCATCCGACTGGGGCTGGCAGATTGATCCGGTCGGCCTGCGTTACGCCTTATGCGAACTGTACGAGCGTTATCAGAAGCCGTTGTTTATCGTTGAAAACGGATTTGGCGCTTACGACAAAGTGGAAGAAGACGGCAGCATCCACGATGACTACCGCATCGACTATCTGCGCGCCCACGTCGAAGAGATGATGAAAGCGGTAACGTATGACGGCGTAGATCTGATGGGCTACACGCCGTGGGGCTGCATCGACTGCGTCTCGTTCACCACCGGCCAGTACAGCAAACGCTACGGTTTTATCTACGTGAACAAACACGACGACGGCACCGGCGATATGTCGCGATCGCGTAAGAAAAGTTTTGAGTGGTATAAAGCGGTGATTGCCAGCAACGGCGAGAATCTGTAATTTTTTGCCGGATGGCGCTGCGCTTATCCGGTTTACGGGAACTGAACCTGTAGACCAGAGCAGACATTTACGCCGCCATCCGGCAAGCAACGCATTACTTCCCGCCGGCCAGCTCCAAAAAACTGCCCGTGACGTAAGACGCCTTCTCACTCAGCAGCCAGGTTATCGCCTGCGCGACCTCTTCCGGCTGTCCGCCGCGCTGCATAGGCAACATGGATTTCACGCGATCCACCCTTCCCGGCTCGCCGCCTGACGCATGCATTTCCGTGTAGATAAGACCGGGTCTCACGCAGTTCACGCGTATCCCCTGCGCCGCAACCTCCAACGCGAGGCCGGTGGTAAGCGTGTCCACCGCACCTTTTGAGGCTGCATAATCAACGTATTCGAACGGGGCGCCAAGCCGTGACGCCGCCGAAGAGACATTCACAATCGCCCCGCCCTGACCGCCGTGCTTAAACGACATGCGCTTTACCGCTTCCCGACAACACAGAAAATAACCGGTAACATTAGTCGCCAGGACGCGATTAATACGCTCAGCGGTTAGGCTTTCCACCGTGCTCTGTTCAAACAAAATCCCGGCATTGTTCACCAGCGCAGTCAGCGGCTCGCCCTCGCGGTCAATGGACTCAAACATCGCCCCGACCTGGCTTTCATCGCTGATATCTGCCCGCAGAGCAAACGCCTTTCCTCCCGCAGCGGCGATATTGTTCACCACATCCGTTGCCGCACGAATATTGTGATGAAAATTAACGGCGACCGTGTAACCCTCTAGCGCTAACTGCAGCGCGGTTGCCCGACCAATACCGCGACTGCCTCCCGTAACCAGTGCTATAGCCATCACTATTCTCCCCAAAAATAAAGGCGCCGAAGCGCCTTTAAAAGATAGCTGAATCAGTCGATTACTGATAATCGCTCATCGGCACGCAGGAGCAGAACAGGTTACGGTCACCGTAAACGTCATCAAGGCGTTTCACGGTCGGCCAGTATTTGTTCGCTACGCCCGCCGGGAAGACGGCGATTTCGCGGCTGTAACCGTGATTCCACTCCGCGACCAGCTCATTTTGCGTGTGCGGGGAGTTAACCAGCGGGTTATCTGTAAGCGACCATTCACCGGCTTTCACGCGATCGATCTCAGCGCGAATTGCCAGCATCGCATTGATAAAGCGATCCAGTTCCACTTTGCTTTCCGATTCAGTCGGTTCCACCATCAGCGTACCCGCTACCGGGAACGACATGGTCGGCGCATGGAAACCGTAATCGATCAGACGCTTGGCAATATCCAGTTCGCTGATGCCGGTCTCTTCTTTCAGTGGGCGAATGTCGAGAATACATTCATGTGCCACGCGACCATCGCGACCGGTATACAGCACCGGATAGGCATCTTTCAGACGGCTGGCAATGTAGTTAGCGTTCAGGATCGCCACCTGGCTTGCCTGCTTCAGACCTTCTGCGCCCATCATACGGATGTACATCCAGCTGATCGGCAGAATGGATGCGCTACCGAACGGTGCCGCAGAAACCGCGCCCTGACGGGTGAGCATCCCTTCAATCTGTACTACGCTATGACCCGGCACGAACGGCGCCAGATGCGATTTAACACCGATTGGTCCCATACCTGGGCCGCCGCCGCCGTGCGGAATGCAGAATGTTTTATGCAGGTTAAGGTGTGAGACATCGGCACCGATAAAGCCCGGTGTGGTGATCCCAACCTGAGCATTCATGTTCGCGCCATCAAGATAAACCTGGCCGCCAAACTGGTGCACAACGTCGCACACTTCACGGATCGTTTCTTCATACACGCCATGAGTAGAGGGATAGGTCACCATGATGCAGGAGAGGTTTTCACCCGCCTGCGCCGCTTTTTCACGCAGATCGCCAAGATCGATGTTGCCGTTTTTATCACAGGCGACAACCACTACCTGCATACCCGCCATCTGTGCAGAGGCCGGGTTGGTACCGTGGGCAGAGGCCGGGATCAGACAGATATCGCGATGGCCTTCGTTACGGCTTTCGTGATAATGGCGAATCGCCAGCAGACCCGCATACTCGCCCTGCGCGCCGGAGTTCGGCTGCATGCAGACTGCGTCATAACCGGTCAGTTTTACCAGCCATTCGGAAAGCTGGCCGATCATCTGGTGATAACCTTCTGCCTGCTCTGGCGGGCAGAACGGATGCAGTTCAGCGAATTCCGGCCAAGTGATAGGGATCATCTCGGCGGCAGCGTTCAGCTTCATGGTGCAAGACCCCAGCGGGATCATTGCCTGGTTCAGGGCCAGATCTTTGCGCTCCAGCGAGTGCATGTAACGCATCATCTCGGTTTCGCTGTGATAGCGATTAAACACCGGATGGCTGAGGATCGCATCGTCACGCAGCATGCTGTCCTGAATGGAACGGCTGTCGAGCGCCACGTCTTTGTCCAGCGTTTCGATGTTCAGACCGTGGCTGTCTCCCAGCAGAACATTGAACAACTGCACCACGTTTTCACGGGTGGTGGTTTCATCGAGCGTAATACCTACCGCGTTATGGATATCGCTACGCAGGTTGATTTCTGCTGCTTCAGCACGCGCCAGTACCGCAGCCTTATCGGCCACTTCAACACACAAAGTGTCAAAGTAGTGCGCATGACGCAGCTTCAATCCTTTCTGTTGCAGACCGGCTGCCAGAATATCGGTCAGACGATGGATGCGATTAGCGATGCGTTTCAGGCCAACCGGGCCATGATAAACGGCATACAGGCTGGCGATGTTGGCCAGCAGAACCTGCGAGGTACAAATGTTGGAGTTCGCTTTCTCGCGGCGGATATGCTGTTCGCGAGTCTGCATCGCCATGCGCAGGGCGGTATTACCCGCTGCATCTTTGGAGACGCCGATAATACGGCCTGGCATGGAGCGTTTGAATTCGTCTTTAGCGGCAAAGAATGCCGCGTGCGGGCCGCCGTAGCCCATCGGTACGCCGAAGCGTTGCGCAGAGCCGAAAACGATATCCGCGCCCTGTTTGCCCGGTGCAGTCAGCAGTACCAGCGCCATAAAGTCGGCAGCGACGCTGACCACTATTTTACGGGATTTCAGCTCAGCCATCAGGGCGCTGTAGTCGTGCACTTCACCGGTGGTGCCAACCTGCTGCAACAGCACGCCGAACACATCCTGATGATCCAATGCTTTTGCCGCGTCATCAACAATGACGTCAAAACCAAAAGTTTGCGCACGAGTACGCACTACGTCCAGCGTTTGCGGATGAACATCAGCCGCCACAAAGAAACGGTTGGCGTTTTTCAGTTTGCTGACGCGTTTGGCCATCGCCATGGCTTCAGCTGCAGCAGTAGCTTCATCCAGCAGAGAGGCGGAAGCCATGTCCAGGCCGGTCAGGTCCAGCGTCACCTGCTGGAAGTTCAGCAGTGCTTCCAGACGGCCCTGGGAGACTTCCGGTTGATACGGGGTGTAGGCGGTGTACCAACCCGGGTTTTCCAGCATGTTACGCAGGATAACCGGTGGCAGCTGCACGGCGGTGTAGCCCATGCCAATGTAGGACGTGAAGCGCTTGTTACGCCCGGCGATGGCTTTTAATTCAGCCAGCGCAGCGTATTCGGTCGCCGCCTCGCCCACCTGTGGCGGGGTTGCGAGCTGAATGTCTTTCGGCACAATCTGGCCGATCAGCGCGTTTAACGACTCGGCGCCAACCGCATTCAGCATCTCTTGCTGCTGCGCGGCGTCCGGTCCGATGTGGCGTTCAATGAAAGCGCCGCTATTTTCAAGCTGGCTTAACGTCTGTGTCATGGGCGATGGTTCCTGAAACGTGCAGTGAATCGTAGGTGTCTCTACTTACCTGAATACGCAAAAAATTCGCGTTGCAGGAAGGCGGCGACGCAGCACATCCCCAGGAGCTTACATCAGTAAGTAACTGAGGTGTGCAAGAAAGCCAACACACCTGCAACGTGAAGAATGAAGCGTATTTATTCGTCTTCTAACAAAGCTTCATATGCAGTCGCATCCAGCAGCGATTCAATTTCGCTTTCATCGCTGGCTTTGATTTTGAAGATCCAGCCCCCTGCATACGGCTCGCTGTTGACCAGTTCCGGGGAGTCGCTGAGCGCGTCGTTAACCGCAACAATCTCACCGCCTACTGGCGCATAAATATCGGATGCCGCTTTTACGGATTCCGCAACGGCGCAGTCATCGCCCGCGCTGACGGTTGCGCCAACTTCGGGCAGGTCAACGAAAACCATGTCACCTAACAGCTCCTGAGCATGTTCGGTGATCCCAACGGTGTAAGAGCCGTCAGCTTCTTTGCGCAGCCATTCGTGTTCTTTGCTGTATTTCAGTTCTGCAGGTACGTTGCTCATCAATCAATCTCCAAAAAAGGATGAATTACGCGACGGCTTTGCCGTTACGCACAAAAACAGGTTTAGTCACTTTTACCGGCATTTCGCGGTTACGGATCTGTACGATCGCGGTCTCACCAATACCCGCAGGGACACGCGCCAGCGCGATGCTGTAACCCAGGGTTGGGGAGAATGTCCCGCTGGTGATAATACCTTCCTGCTGATTGCCGGAAGCATCGGTGAAACGCACTGGCAGTTCATTACGCAGTACGCCTTTCTCGGTCATCACCAGTCCGACCAACTGTTCGTGGCCTTTTTCACGCTGCATTTCCAGCGCTTCCCGACCGATAAAGTCGCGGTCAGTCGGTTCCCACGCGATGGTCCAGCCCATGTTGGCCGCCAGCGGGGAAATGCCTTCGTCCATCTCCTGACCGTACAGGTTCATGCCGGCTTCCAGACGCAGCGTGTCGCGCGCGCCAAGACCGCAAGGTTTGACACCTGCTTGTACCAGCGCACGCCAGAAGTCTGCCGCCTTTTCACTCGGCATGGCAATTTCATAGCCTGCTTCGCCGGTATAACCGGTGGTTGCGATAAACAAATCACCCGCCTGAACGCCGAAGAACGGCTTCATGCCTTCTACCGCCTGACGCTGCTCGTCAGTAAACAATGTGGCTGCTTTTTCCTGCGCGTTTGGACCCTGCACCGCAATCAGCGACAGATCGTCTCGAACGGTGATGTCGATGGCGTAAGGTTCAGCGTGTTGGGTAATCCAGGAGAGGTCTTTTTCGCGGGTGGCGGAGTTTACAACGAGGCGGAAGAAATCTTCAGTGAAGTAGTAGACAATCAGGTCATCTATCACGCCGCCCGAAGCGTTGAGCATACCGGAGTAGAGGGCTTTACCCGTCTTCGTTAGCTTCGCGACGTCGTTTGCCAGCAGATAACGCAAGAACTCCCGGGTGCGGCTACCGCGCAGGTCGACGATGGTCATATGTGACACATCAAACATTCCGGCATCGGTGCGAACAGCATGGTGTTCATCAAGCTGAGAACCGTAATGCAGTGGCATCATCCAGCCATGGAAATCTACCATGCGCGCGCCACATAGCGTGTGTTGTTCGTACAAAGGAGTCTGTTGAGCCATCTTTTCCTCGTTGAATAAGCGGGGCTACCAACTCTTTCGCGGTGAAATTTTCGCCACGAAACCCAGCACCGCAGCCGCTCCAGGGGCCACGACGCAAACGTTCTCTTTGTCCTGAACTTACCACCGAAACAGACGCTAAACCATAAGGCAAAATTAACCATCACATTAGCTTATGGCCAAAAACAGCAAAATCACCGGCAGAACAAAACCCCATCCATACGGCAAATAATCAGAATAAAAAATAAATACAAGCTGGAATTAACAGCACTAACCAACATTAAATGTGGAAAAATTGTCAAAAATGGCGTTATGAAAAAAACGTAATATTAAAAAAACTAATGCGAAAAAAGGCGTGGAATTAGATTATTTCAAATGAGAGAAGCACCCCGGCGCGCAGGCCGGGAGTGGAAAGTGTGACGGGTCTCAAACTCTTAAGATTGTCCTTACGGACGCTAGCGTAACCACTCAGGAAGATCGTTCAGTCCCATCGCCTGGCGGATGAGCTGTGGTTTTACGCCTGGCAGGGTATCGGCCAGTTTCAGACCAATATCACGCAGCAGTTTTTTCGCCGGATTCTCGCCTGCAAACAGTTCACGAAATCCCTGCATACCGGCCAGCATCATCGCTGCGCTGTGCTTACGGCTACGCTCGTAGCGGCGCAAATAGAGATACTGACCAATATCTTTGCCCTGACGCTGTAGCCGCTTCAGCTCATCGATCAGCTCCGCCGCATCCATAAAGCCAAGGTTAACCCCCTGACCCGCCAGCGGGTGGATGGTATGCGCCGCATCCCCCACCAGCGCCAGACGATGAGCAGCGAACTGACGGGCATAGCGTCCCGTCAGCGGAAACGCCTGACGCTCGCTTTCAAGGCTGCACAGCCCCAGGCGATTATCAAAAGCGATATTCAGCGACTGATTAAACTCGTCAACGCTTGCCTGCTGCATGCGTTCTGCTTCCTGCGGCGAAAGCGACCAGACGATAGAGCACAGGTGCGGGTCACTGAGCGGCAGGAACGCCAGGATCCCCTCACCGTGAAACGCCTGCCGCGCAACCGCGCCGTGAGCTTCCTGCGTACGGATAGTCGCCACCAGCGCATGATGACGGTAATCCCAGAAAGTGAGCGGAATATCCGCTTTGTTGCGCAGCCAGGAGTTAGCGCCATCGGCGCCGACCACCAGGCGAGCGGTCAGCATTGCGCCATCTTTCAGGGACAGAAATGCCTCATTCTCACCCCAGGCTACCTGCTGTAACTCAGCGGGCGCCATCAGCGTAATGTCCGCTGAACGCTGCGCTTTTTGCCAGAGTGCGTAATGGATCTCTGAGTTTTCAACGATGTGGCCTAAATGGCTGTAGCCCATGCTCTGGTCATCAAACGCAATACGCCCAAAGCTGTCTTTATCCCAGACTTCCATGCCGTGGTAGCAACAAGCGCGACGGGCAACAATGTCGGACCAGACGCCCAGTCGGCTAAGCAGTTTTTCACTGGCGGCATTAATGGCCGATACGCGAAGCTGAGGAGGTGCATCCGCCGCCAAAGGCTGCGGAACATGTTGTTCTAACACCGCAACGCGCAACCCGCTGCCCTGCAAGCCGCAGGCAACCGCCAGTCCCACCATGCCGCCACCAACAATTGCTACATCAACACTTTGCACTGTTTGCTCCTGAAAATAGGACAATCAAAAACCGTAGGCCGGATAAGGCAAAGCCGCCATCCGGCATTACTTCCGCGACATTGCCTGATGGCGTTGCGCTAATCAGGCCTGCTTCTTTAATTCGGCCTACAGGTTATATCTATCGCGCAACCCAACCGAGGGTCTGCTCCGCCAGCGCATCGCGCGCAGGCGTGAATAATTCCATCGCCATCAGCCCGACATTACGCCCAACGACCAGCGGGGCCCAGCGATTGGCAAACAAATACACCAAATTGTTGGTCACACCAATCGTCGTTTCGCGATCGCGTTCGCGGCGCTGCTGATAGCGTGCCAACACCGCATAATCACCGATATCTTCCGCGCAGTTTTGCGCCTGCGTCAACGTCTCAGCCAGGCTCATCACATCGCGCAGACCAAGGTTGAAACCTTGTCCGGCAATGGGATGCAGCGTCTGTGCTGCGTTCCCCACCAGCACAGTACGATGGGTAATGGCTTTTTGCGCCGAGGTTAACGAAAGCGGATAGGCGTTGCGTTTACCGGCCTGGGTAATACGCCCCAACCGCCAGCCAAACGCAGTTTGCAGTTCGCGGCAAAATTGTTCGTCGGACCAGGCCATAATCTCATCACGCCGCTCCAGCGGATGGCACCACACCAGCGAGCAGCGACCATCAGACATCGGTAGCATTGCCAGCGGACCATATTGTGTGAAACGTTCAAACGCTCGCCCGTCATGCGCAACGGAGGTCGTGACGTTGGCAATCACCGCCAGTTGTTCATAGGGTTGTTGCTGCCAGTCAACGCCGCAGGCGGTAGCCAGTGCGGAGCGCGTGCCATCGGCGGCCACCAACAGGCGACCATTGATCATCTCGCCATTTTCCAGCGTAACCTCAACGCGTTCCTGCGTGCGTGACACGCTGGCTACACGGTCGGGGCAGTGCAGCGTGATGCCCGGCGCTTTACGCAACAGCGCAAACAAACGCAGCCCGACATCGTGCAGTTCTACCACCTGGCCCAGCGCCGGAATACGGTATTCCTGCGCATCCAGCGTCACAAATCCGGCATGGCCGCGATCGCTGACGTGAACCGTTTTGATCGCCGTTGCGCAATCGGCAATCGCCTGCCATACGCCAATTCGCGCCAGCTGTTGGCAGGTCCCTGCCGCCAGCGCGATCGCCCGGGCGTCAAACCCTGGATGGCGGTCAGTTTCAGGTTCGCTCGCTTCTATCAAGTGAACAGGCAGAGTCCCGTGGCTGAGCTGAGAAATGGCCAGCGCCAGCGTCGCACCGACCATACCACCACCAACGATAATCACGCTCATTGCAGTCGCGCCGCAGCCATTAAGGCTTCAATGTCATCCGCTTTCTTCACCACGCTGGCGGTCAGGTTCTCATTACCGTCCTCGGTGATGAGGATGTCATCTTCAATACGAATGCCGATACCACGATAAGCAGGCGGCACATCGGCGTCCGGTGCGATATACAGCCCCGGTTCGACGGTGAGCACCATTCCTGGCTCGAGAATACGTGAGCGGTCCTGACCATAAACGCCAACGTCGTGCACATCCAGTCCCAGCCAATGGCTAAGACCATGCATAAAGAATGGGCGATGCGCATTTTCGGTAATCAGTTGGTCGATCTCGCCGTGCAAAATGCCAAGCCTCACCAGACCCGTAATCATGATGCGCACCACTTCGCCGGTGACTTCCTGGATGGACGTCCCCGGGCGATACAGGCGCAGACTGGTCTCTAATGACTCCAGTACGATGTCGTAGATTTCACGCTGAGCAGGGGAAAATTTGCCGTTTACCGGGAAGGTACGCGTAATGTCGCCCGCATAACCTTTGTATTCACACCCGGCGTCAATCAACACCAGATCGCCATCGCGCATTTCACTTTCATTTTCGGTGTAATGGAGAATACAGCCGTTTTCGCCGCTGCCGACAATCGTGTTATAGGATGGGTAACGCGCGCCATGGCGAGTAAACTCGTGGTGAATCTCCCCTTCCAACTGGTATTCAAACATTCCCGGACGGCATTTTTCCATCGCGCGGGTATGCGCCAGCGCACTGATCTCTCCGGCACGGCGCATGACCGCAATTTCTTCTGCTGATTTGAACAGGCGCATTTCATGGACCATTGGACGCCAGTCGATGATCGCGGCGGGTGCGTGCAGATTTTGTCTGGAGCCTTTACGCAGTTTATCCAACGCCGTGCACACAATCTCGTCTGCCCAGGCATATTCGCCCTGCGCGTGGTACACCGCATCCAGGCCATTGAGCAACAGGTGCAGCTGTTGGTTGATTTCACTGAAGGCCAGCGCCCGGTCAACGCCGAGTTTTGCCGGTGCGGCATCCTGGCCCAGACGGCGGCCAAACCAGATCTCCGCCGTCAGATCGCGAACCCGATTAAACAAAACGCTGTGGTTATGAGTGTCATCACTTTTAATCAGCACCAGCACGGCTTCCGGTTCGTTAAAACCGGTGAAGTACCAGAAATCACTGCTTTGGCGGTACGGGTATTCACTGTCCGCGCTGCGCGTCGCTTCAGGCGCGGCAAAAATCAGCGCGGCGCTGCCAGGCTGCATTTGTGCCAGTAAAGCCTGGCGACGACGCTGGAATTCTTGCTGAGATATCTCGCTCATCACACTCTCCTTTGCGTTTCGTTCTTAGTGCAGAGTCGGTTTACGGATTTCCGGCGCGGTCGGCTGCTGACGCGTAAACGTGTCATGACACAGCAAGGCGGCTACGCGCACGTATTCGATAATCTCTTCGAGCGACATTTCCAGCTCTTCCTGATCTTCGTCTTCGTCATATCCCAACTGAGCGATATTGCGCAGGTCGTCAATTGCTTCACCGGTTTCACCGGTCACCTTGTCGAGCTTTGGCTGCGTAACGCCAAGGCCCAGCAAAAAGTGGTTTACCCACCCCGCCAGCGCATCGGCACGATCAAACACGCTAACGTCGTCGCCTTCAGGCAGATAAAGCTGAAAAAGGAAACCGTCGTCCTCGAGGGCATCGCTGGTGGCAGAGTGCATTTTCATCAGTGCCTGAGCCAGCTCGTGACCGAAGGCCAAACCTTCGTTCGTCAGGTCGTGCAGCAGCGGCTGCCATGAGCTGTCGTTGTTGCCGCCGCAAATCATCCCGCTGATCAAGCCGTGCATTTCGGCCGGGGTTAATCCAGCCCCTTGTTGGTTCAAAAACTGGCTAACGTCGTTGTAGCCAGGCATTTCGTTCTGTATAGACATAAGCATTCGTCATCAAAGGGAGGAATATTCATGGTATGCTACCACTTTGGGCCCTGGTGGACCAGAAAAGGGCTTGTATCTTGATACCAGGGTAGCTATAGTGTCGCCCCTTCGCGGACCCAAGGTCTGGAGACGAAGGCAGCGCAGTCAATCAGCAGGAAGGTGGCATGTCTGCACAACCCGTCGATATCCAAATATTTGGCCGTTCACTGCGAGTGAATTGCCCGCCTGAACAAAGGGATGCGTTGAATCAGGCTGCGGACGATCTCAATCAGCGATTGCAAGATCTGAAAGTTCGCACTAGAGTCACAAATACTGAGCAGTTGGTTTTCATCGCCGCGTTGAACATCAGCTATGAATTAACTCAGGAAAAAGCGAAGACGCGTGAGTACGCGGCGAGCATGGAACAACGTATTCGGATGCTACAACAGACCATCGAACAGGCGTTGCTTGATCAGGGTCGCATAACCGAAAAAACGGGCCAAAACTTTGAATAACACTTTTCGGTTTACTGTGGTAGAGTGACCGTGAAGACAAAATTTCTCTGAGATGTTTGCAAGCGGGCCAGTCCCCTGAGCCGATATTTCATACCACAAGAATGTGGCGCTCCATGGTTGGTGAGCATGCTCGGCCCGTCCGAGAAGCCTTAAAACTGTGACGACGCATTCACCTTGAACCAAGGGTTCAAGGGTTACAGCCTGCGGCGGCATCTCGGAGATTCCCTTCTACCTGGCAACAGCCATGACACTACTTTCTGAACTCCCTTTATCCCGGCAAGAAATTCGTCAACTGATTCGACAGCGTCGTCGCGCGCTGACCTCTGAACAGCAACGACACTACGGTCAGCAAGCCGCGACCCGAATGCTCAGTTTTCCCCCTGTTGTACTCGCGCATACTGTGGCGGTATTTCTCTCGTTCGATGGCGAACTCGATACCCAGCCGCTGATAGATCAGCTGTGGCGAGCGGGCAAGCGCGTTTACCTTCCGGTTCTTCATCCCTTCAGTCCCGGTAATTTACTGTTCCTGCACTATCATCCGCGCAGCGACCTGGTGACCAATCGCTTAAAGATCCAGGAACCACGGCTTGATGTACGCGACGTATTGCCGCTGTCAAAGCTGGACGTACTGATTACGCCGTTAGTGGCATTTGATGAGGACGGGCAACGCCTGGGCATGGGCGGCGGATTTTACGACCGCACGCTACAAAACTGGCAACAGCATAAGCTCCAACCCGTGGGCTACGCGCATGACTGCCAGTTAGTAGAAAAATTGCCGGTTGAAGAGTGGGATATCCCGCTGCCAGCGGTGGTGACGCCGTCCAAAATCTGGGAGTGGTAGCCGTTTTTTGCCGATTGACAGCGCCGTTTTTTTGACCTAAATTCCTCGGTGAAGGGTGAGGGAGGCGAACCTCCCTCCTGCGTACTCTCTGTTAATATGCTGGCCAAGCGATGATTAACAGGATCAGCAGCATGATGACGTATCTCATCATCGTCCCTTTCCTTTTTAGAGCCCCTGCTTCGGTAGGGGCTTTCCCGTTTCAGCGCTATGCTGCGCCCCTATCGTAAATTCCTTTTATTGCTGTACAACACGCAACGCTGCCTTTAGTTGCCAACTGCGGCAAAGCTCGAAAACAGAATGTATGCGTTACAGAAAGAGATTTTGAGGCAGGGAAATCAGAGGAAAGATGGGCAGGTCAACCGCCTGCCCATGTAGAGGAAATCAGTACAGCAGACGAGCGCGAATGGTTCCCGGAAGGGCTTTCATCGCCAGCAGCGCTTTCTCCGCCACATCTTCATCCGCTTCAATATCGATAACCACATAACCTACCTGCGCTGAAGTCTGCAGATACTGCGCGGCAATGTTGACGCCCTGCTCGGCAAAAATCTGGTTCAGTGCCGTCAGTACGCCCGGACGGTTTTCGTGAATGTGCATCAGACGACGACCACCGTGCAGCGGCAGCGAAACTTCCGGGAAGTTTACCGCAGACAGCGTAGAGCCGTTGTCGGAATACTTGGTCAGTTTCCCAGCTACTTCCAGACCGATGTTTTCCTGCGCTTCCAGCGTTGAACCACCAATGTGCGGCGTCAGGATCACGTTATCGAAATCACACAGCGGCGAAGTGAAAGGATCGCTGTTAGTTGCCGGCTCGGTTGGGAATACGTCGATTGCAGCCCCCGCCAGATGTTTAGTCGCTAACGCGTCGCACAGCGCAGGAATATCAACAACCGTACCGCGAGCGGCGTTAATCAGCAGCGCCCCCGGTTTCATCAGCGAAATCTCACGCGCGCCCATCAGGTTTTTGGTGGAGGCATTTTCCGGCACGTGCAGACTGACCACGTCGCTCATATTGAGCAGGTCGGAAAGATGCTGTACCTGCGTGGCATTGCCAAGCGGGAGTTTATTTTCAATATCATAGAAAAAGACATGCATCCCGAGCGATTCCGCCAGAATGCCCAACTGAGTACCAATGTGGCCGTAGCCGATGATCCCCAGTTTTTTACCACGCGCTTCAAAAGAGCCGGTAGCCAGTTTATTCCACACGCCGCGGTGCGCTTTGGCGTTCGCTTCGGGTACGCCACGTAGCAGTAGCAGCAGTTCGCCAATCACCAGCTCAGCAACGGAACGTGTGTTAGAGAATGGTGCGTTAAACACAGGGATCCCGCGCTTTGCCGCTGCACTTAGATCAACCTGGTTGGTGCCGATACAGAAGCAGCCAATCGCGACCAGTTTCTCTGCGGCGTCAATCACATCTTCAGTCAGATGGGTACGGGATCGCAGGCCAATGAAGTGGGCATCACGGATGGACTCTTTCAGTTGTTCAGTGTCCAGAGCACCTTTGTGAAACTCGATGTTGGTATAACCTGCTGCACGAAGGCTTTCGAGTGCTTTTTGGTGCACGCCTTCAACCAGCAGAAATTTAATCTTATCTTTCTCCAGTGATACCTTTGCCATTTCCCCGACCCTGTCTTTTTTGTTCAAACTGATGTGTTGTGTGTGGGATTTTCATCCGTCTCTTCAACATATCAAAAAATAATATTGCGGCAATATGAACGTTTGCGTCGCCGTGCTGAAGAAATGTCATTCAACGGGAAATGTCAGAGGAAAATACTGGCGATAACTTTTTCTTTGGAGAGATCGGCAGGACAATATTATAAACGTGACACAAGTCACCAAATTTGCCCTGCCAAAATTTTTTTAACGGGAGAAGACGCTCCCGTCAGATCATTTTACGATAGTTTTCACGCCGTCAGGCGTACCGATCAGCGCGACATCCGCACCACGGTTGGCAAACAGGCCGACGGTTACCACACCTGGAATCGCATTGATGGCATTCTCCAGCGCGATGGCGTCGAGGATCTCCAGACCGTGCACATCGAGGATGACGTTGCCGTTGTCCGTCACGACGCCCTGACGGTATTCAGGACGACCGCCCAGCTTCACCAACTGGCGAGCCACAGCGCTGCGCGCCATTGGGATCACTTCGACCGGCAGCGGGAAGTTGCCGAGAATATCGACTTCTTTAGACGCATCCGCGATGCAAATAAATTTCTTCGCCACGGAAGCAATGATTTTTTCACGGGTCAACGCTGCGCCGCCGCCCTTGATCATTTGCATGTGACCGTTGATTTCATCCGCGCCGTCAACGTATACGCCGAGGCTATCCACTTCGTTAAGATCGAACACGTGGATGCCAAGGCTTTTGAGTTTTTCAGTCGATGCGTCCGAACTGGATACCGCACCTTCAATCTGACCTTTCATTGTGCCCAGCGCATCAATAAAGTGTGCGGCTGTTGAACCTGTACCTACGCCCACAATGGTGCCGGGCTGTACATACTGAAGTGCCGCCCATCCTACTGCTTTTTTCAGTTCATCCTGCGTCATGATCGTTTCGCCTGTGGTGTGAATATGGTGGGAAAATTCACGCGCATTATAGAACATTGTGCAGAAAAATGTCCCCACACCCGCTCGCAAGCGGCGGATTTCGTCTTTACCCAATCAAAAATTGTGTCATAGTGCAGAACAAGCAAAAATTTCAGGAGTGCGTCAAAGCAATGAAACGTCCGGACTACAGAACACTACAAGCACTGGATGCGGTTATTCGTGAACGAGGATTTGAGCGCGCGGCGCAAAAGCTGTGCATCACGCAATCCGCGGTTTCACAGCGCATAAAACAGCTTGAGAATATGTTCGGACAACCGCTGCTGGTGCGTACCGTACCGCCGCGCCCAACGGAACAGGGACAGAAACTACTGGCGCTTCTGCGCCAGGTTGAACTGCTGGAAGACGAGTGGCTGGGCGATGAACAAACCGGCTCGACGCCGCTTCTGCTTTCGCTGGCGGTAAACGCCGACAGTCTGGCGACCTGGTTACTTCCGGCGCTGGCCCCGGTACTGGCTAATTCACCGATTCGACTGAACCTGCAGGTTGAAGATGAAACCCGAACCCAGGAACGTCTGCGTCGTGGTGAAGTAGTCGGTGCGGTGAGTATTCAACATCAGGCGCTGCCAAGCTGTCTGGTGGATAAACTGGGCGCGCTGGACTACCTGTTTGTTGGCTCTAAACCTTTCGCCGAGCGTTATTTCCCAAACGGCGTCACCCGTTCCGCCCTGCTGAAAGCCCCGGCGGTCGCGTTTGACCATCTTGATGATATGCACCAGGCGTTCCTGCAACAAAACTTCGACCTGCCGCCGGGCAGCGTACCGTGCCATATCGTTAACTCGTCTGAAGCCTTCGTCCAGTTAGCCCGTCAGGGAACAACCTGCTGCATGATCCCACACTTACAGATTGAGAAAGAGCTGGAAAGCGGTGAGCTTATCGACTTAACGCCAGGCCTGTTCCAGCGTCGGATGCTGTACTGGCACCGCTTTGCACCAGAAAGCCGCATGATGCGCAACGTCACCGACGCGCTGCTGGCCTATGGCCACAACGTACTGCGTCAGGATTAATTCCTCGAACAGAGGCCGGATAGCGGCGTCACGCCTTATCCGGCCTGCAAGCCTTTCCCCTCTTTTCATGCTATTCCCGCCACGTCTTTGAAATACATCACAAAATAAAACACGCCACACGGCAAAAAACGACGTCCTGTTGGCTATTTTTTGCTGGCGACAAGCCAAATGAAAAAGCACACCGTATTCGCAAAGATTCAACTTATTGCGTAATACGGAGCAAAAAATGGCTAATGTGCAGGAGTGGCAAACACTCGCCAATAAAGAACTCAGTCGACGGGAAAAAACCGTTGAGTCGCTGGAAAGACAGACGGCGGAAGGGATTACCATCAAGCCGCTGTACACCGAAGCGGACCTCGATAATCTGGAAGTCACGGGCACCCTGCCCGGCCTGCCGCCTTACGTGCGTGGCCCGCGCGCCACAATGTATACCGCGCAGCCGTGGACGATTCGCCAATACGCCGGTTTCTCTACCGCCAAAGAGTCCAACGCCTTTTACCGCCGTAACCTCGCCGCTGGGCAAAAAGGGCTTTCCGTCGCCTTTGACCTTGCCACTCATCGTGGTTATGACTCAGACAACCCGCGCGTAGCGGGCGACGTCGGCAAAGCCGGCGTGGCGATCGATACCGTTGAAGATATGAAGGTGCTGTTTGACCAGATCCCGCTGGATAAGATGTCGGTATCGATGACCATGAACGGCGCGGTGCTGCCGGTACTGGCGTTTTATATCGTCGCTGCGCAGGAGCAAGGCGTGACGCCGGAACAGCTCACCGGGACCATTCAGAACGATATTCTGAAAGAGTACTTGTGCCGCAACACCTACATTTATCCGCCAAAACCCTCCATGCGCATTATCGCCGACATCATCGCCTGGTGCTCAGGCAACATGCCGCGCTTTAACACCATCAGCATCAGCGGCTATCACATGGGTGAAGCCGGGGCAAACTGCGTACAGCAGGTGGCGTTTACGCTGGCAGACGGTATTGAATACATCAAGGCCGCGCTTTCCGCCGGACTGAAAATTGATGACTTCGCCCCGCGCCTGTCATTCTTCTTCGGCATCGGCATGGATCTGTTTATGAACGTCGCCATGCTGCGCGCTGCACGGTATCTGTGGAGCGAAGCGGTCAGCAGTTTTGGCGCGACCAACCCGAAATCTCTCGCTCTGCGTACCCACTGCCAGACGTCAGGCTGGAGCCTGACCGAGCAGGACCCGTACAACAACGTGGTACGAACCACCATTGAAGCGCTCGGCGCTACGCTTGGCGGCACCCAGTCTCTGCATACCAACGCTTTTGATGAAGCGCTCGGCCTGCCCACCGATTTCTCCGCCCGTATTGCGCGTAATACGCAGATCATCATTCAGGAAGAATCAGAGATCTGCCGCACCGTCGATCCGCTGGCCGGATCGTATTACGTCGAATCACTCACCGATCAAATCGTGAAGCAGGCGCGCACGATCATCAAGCAGATTGATGAGGCAGGCGGCATGGCGAAGGCGATTGAAGCCGGACTTCCTAAACGGATGATCGAAGAAGCGTCCGCGCGCGAACAGTCGCTGATCGACCAGGGTAAGCGCGTTATCGTCGGGGTGAACAAATACAAGCTGGATAAAGAAGACGACACGTCGGTGCTGGAGATCGACAACGTGAAGGTGCGCAACGAGCAGATTGCCTCACTGCAGCATATCCGCGCCACCCGCGACAATGATGCGGTTAAAACCGCGCTATCCGCGCTGACCCACGCCGCGCAGCAGAATGAAAATCTGCTGGCAGCCGCCGTCAACGCCGCCCGCGTTCGCGCCACGCTCGGTGAAATCTCCGATGCGCTCGAGGCCGCCTTTGACCGTTATCTGGTTCCCAGCCAGTGTGTTACTGGGGTGATTGCGCAAAGCTATCACCAGTCCGACAAATCCGCCGATGAGTTCGATGCCATTGTTGCGCAAACTGAACAGTTCCTCGCAGAAAATGGCCGCCGCCCGCGTATTCTGATCGCCAAGATGGGTCAGGACGGCCACGATCGCGGCGCAAAAGTGATCGCCAGCGCCTACTCCGATCTCGGTTTCGATGTCGATCTCAGCCCGATGTTCTCCACACCGGAGGAAATTGCCCGTCTGGCGGTAGAAAACGATGTGCATGTCATTGGCGCATCATCGCTGGCGGCGGGTCATAAGACATTGATCCCTGAGCTGGTCACCGCGCTCAAAGGCTGGGGACGCGAAGACATTTGCGTCGTCGCCGGCGGGGTTATTCCGCCACAGGATTACGCTTTCCTGCACGAGCATGGCGTGGCAGCCATTTATGGCCCAGGCACGCCGATGCTCGACAGCGTCCGCGATGTGTTAACCCGTATCAGTAAACATCATGATTAACGCCGCCACGCTTGAGGATACCGTCCGCCGCTTGCGACTCGGTGAACGGGCTACGCTCGCCCAGGCGATGACGCTGGTCGAAAGCAATCACCCGCGCCACCAGCCGCTGAGTACGCAATTGCTGGACGCGATTATGCCGTTCACCGGTAACGCCCTGCGTCTGGGGATCACCGGCACGCCGGGCGCGGGTAAAAGCACCTTTCTGGAAGCATTCGGCATGCTGTTAATTCGCCGCGGGTTACGGGTAGCGGTGATCGCCGTCGATCCCAGCAGCCCGGTCAGCGGCGGCAGCATTCTTGGTGATAAAACCCGCATGACGGAACTGGCTCGCGCAGAATCTGCGTTTATACGTCCGGTTCCTTCCAGCGGTCATTTAGGCGGCGCCAGCCAGCGCGCCCGCGAATTAATGCTGCTGTGCGAGGCGGCTGGCTTCAACGTGGTGATTGTGGAAACCGTCGGCGTTGGGCAGTCAGAAACCGAAGTCGCAGGCATGGTGGATTGCTTTCTCTCACTGCAAATCGCCGGCGGTGGCGACGATTTGCAGGGCATCAAAAAAGGCCTGATGGAGATGGCGGATCTGGTCGTCATCAACAAGGACGACGGTGATAACCGTACCAGCGTTGCCATCGCCCGCCATATGTACGAATCCGCCCTGCATATTCTGCGCCGCAAATATGACGAGTGGCAGCCGCAGGTTCTGACCTGTAGCGCCCTGGAAAAACGCAGCATTGAGGAGGTTTGGCAGGCGATAACCGACTTTAAAACGTGCCTTACCGCCAGCGGTCGACTGGAAAAAGTCCGCCAGCAGCAGGCGGTGGAATGGCTACACAAGCAGGCTGAAGAAGAAGCCCTGCATCTGCTGTTTGCCCGGGCTGATTTCGACCAGTATTTCCAGCAGACGCTGCTGGCCGTCAAAAACAATGATCTTTCGCCGCGCACCGGCCTGCGGCACATCAGCGAATTTATTCAGCATCATTACTTTCAATAAAGAGAACATTATGTCTTATCAATACGTCAACGTGGTCATCATCCAGAAAGTCGCGGTCATTGAGTTCAATTACGCCCGCAAGCTCAATGCCCTGAGTAAAGTGTTTATTGACGATCTGATGCAGGCGCTGAGCGACCTCAATCGTCCGGACATTCGCTGCATCATTCTGCGCGCCCCGAGCGGGGCCAAAGTGTTCTCTGCCGGGCATGATATTCATGAACTCCCCACCGGACGTCGCGATCCGCTCTCTTATGACGATCCGCTGCGTCAGATAACTCGCATGATCCAAAAATATCCGAAGCCGGTGATCTCCATGGTTGAAGGCAGCGTCTGGGGCGGCGCGTTTGAGATGATCATGAGTTCCGATCTGATCATCGCAGCCAGTACGTCTACCTTCTCCATGACCCCGGTCAACCTCGGCGTGCCCTATAACCTGGTGGGCATCCACAACCTGACCCGCGACGCTGGTTTTCACATCGTTAAGGAGCTGATTTTTACCGCCTCGCCCATCACCGCTCAACGCGCCATGGCGGTCGGGATCCTCAATCATGTCGTTCCAACCGAGGAACTGGAAGATTTCACCCTGCAAATGGCGCATCACATCTCGGAAAAAGCGCCGCTGGCAATCGCCGTCATCAAAGAAGAACTGCGCGTGTTGGGCGAAGCACACACCATGAACTCTGACGAATTCGAGCGCATTCAGGGCATGCGCCGCGCGGTATATGACAGCGAGGATTATCAGGAAGGGATGAACGCGTTTATGGAAAAACGTAAACCTAATTTTGTTGGCCATTAATCACGTCCGACGAAGGAGACGGCCATGAAACGGATGAGCGCCGAACAGGCGGCAGAAATTATCCAGCACGATGATATGGTGGCGTTCAGCGGCTTTACCCCCGCGGGTTCGCCAAAAGCGTTACCCACCGCAATTGCCCAACGCGCCTGCGAACGGCATCAGGACGGGCAGCCTTTTCAGATCCGCCTGTTGACCGGGGCGTCAATTGGCGCCGCCGCTGATGATGCATTATCCGCGGCGGATGCCGTTTCCTGGCGTGCGCCTTATCAAACCTCATCTGGCCTGCGCGAGAAAATTAACCAGGGCCAGGTGAGGTTTGTCGATCTCCATTTGAGCGAAGTCGCGCAGATGGTTAATTACGGCTTTTTTGGCGAAATCGATGTTGCCGTCATTGAAGCCTCCGCCATTGCGCCGGATGGCCGGATTTGGCTTTCCAGCGGTATTGGCAATGCGCCCACCTGGCTGCTGCGGGCGAAAAAGGTGATTATCGAGTTGAATCATTACCATAATCCACGCGTGGCTGAGTTTGCCGACATCGTAATACCCGGCGCACCGCCGCGGCGTAACAGCGTGCCCATATTTCATACCATGGATCGCGTGGGCAGTCAGTGCGTGCAGATAGACCCCAGGAAAGTGGTCGCGGTGGTGGATACCGAGCTGCCCGATGCCGGGAATGCGTCGGATAAAACCAATCCGGTCAGCCAACAAATTGCCGATAACGTCGTCACTTTCCTACTGGCAGAAATGGCGCACAAACGCATTCCAGCAGAGTTTCTGCCCTTACAAAGCGGCGTGGGCAATATCAATAACGCGGTAATGGCGAGACTGGGAGAGAATCCGGATATCCCGCCCTTTATGATGTATTCAGAGGTGTTACAGGAATCGGTGGTGCATCTGCTGGAAACGGGCAAGATCACCGGTGCCAGCGCCTCCAGCCTGACCATCTCAGCCCCGTCGCTACAGAAGATTTACGACAACATGGACTTCTTCGCCAGCCGAATTGTGCTGCGCCCGCAGGAGATCTCCAATAACCCGGAAATCATCCGTCGGCTGGGGGTCATTGCGCTCAACGTTGGGCTTGAGTTTGATATCTACGGCCATGCCAATTCCACGCACGTTGCGGGCGTGAACCTGATGAACGGGATCGGCGGCAGCGGGGATTTCGAGCGCAACGCCTACCTGTCTATCTTTATGGCGCCGTCGATTGCCAAAGGCGGGAAAATCTCAACCATCGTGCCGATGTGCAGCCATGTCGACCACAGCGAACATAGCGTTAAAGTGATCGTGACCGAACAAGGGATTGCCGATCTGCGTGGGTTATCTCCGATACAGCGGGCGCACACGATTATCGATAACTGTGCGCATCCCCTTTATCGGGACTACCTGCACCGCTATCTGGAAAAAGCGCCCGGCGGGCATATCCATCACGATCTCAGCCATGCGTTCGATCTGCATCGCAACCTTCTCGAGACAGGATCGATGCTCGGTTAACTTGCCGTACCGTCACGATCTTCAGCAATATGCTGGAGCATGGTGCCGGTATAGCGATGATTTTTCAGCGAATAGAGAAACTCCTGCATATACATGGGGCTGCCGGGCGCGTCGAAATACTTTAGCGTCGACGGATTCACCAGCCGCCAGGCAAAATGAGGAATCACCGTCAAAAACTGCCCGCGCTCCACCGCGCTAATCTTGGCCATAAAGCTGTACGGACGGTAGATAATTGTCGGATTGATCCCGCAGGGCCGCATATAAGCATCCAGCATCGCCTCAAAGTTAGCGCGATTCTGGAAGCGCATTTGCAGCCAGGGTAGCTCGCGCAGCAGATCCTGCGGCTGTTTCTCTTCGTAGCGCCGGGAAACGAGAAACCCCAGACGTAGCGGAGGCAGTTCGCTGATCGCCAGATTTTCCAACTCCTGTACGCGGGGGGAAACGTGCTGTGGCGAGATAATGAAATCCAGTTTGCGGTCGAACAGATTATCAATCACCCCATTCTCACTGAATTCAACGGCCTGGGCCGTCACGCCGTCATATTTATCGCCAAGGCTAATCAACTGGTCAAAAATAATCGTTGGATAAGTATTATCGATACCGATGACGATTTCCCGCGAGCGACAAGAGGCGTTATGGATTTCATTATCAATGGCAGAGAGGCGCTGATAGACGGGAAACAGCTTCTGATACAGCTCCTGTCCGGCTTTATTCAGGCTGATGTTGTTATCTTTACGGGTAAACAGCGTATAGCCGATTTGATCTTCCAGTGCAGCAATGCTTTTACCGAAAGGCGATGCGGTCATATGTATTTTTTCTGCCGCTCTGGCGATGTTATTGGTTTGCGCCAGCAGAATGAAATTACGCATTTTTTTCGAGATAAAAATATCCATAGCGTCCCCTTAAAAATCGCTATGGCCTATCCTCATTACCACGAAAAAAAAGACTGAATGTGAGGTCTCATTTTTACAGTTGCTCACAGAAAAAACCGGCTGGAATGTTTTGTCGGCCTGATGAGACGCGTAAGCATCGCCATCAGGCTAAAATCTTGCCGGATGGCGACTTACGCCTTATCAAGACTACTTATTGGTTACTGTAGGCTCAATCTGGAAGACGACATCAACCTGATCGTCAAACTGAATAACCGGCTGTTCGTAGGTTTCCTGAGCGGAGGTTGCAGGCGCAGCATCTGCTTTCATCATCCGTACCATCGGGCTCGGTTGATAATTGGAAACGTGGTAACGCACACTGTAAACGGGACCCAGTTTGCTATTAAAGCCCGCTGCCAGCTGTTCAGCCTGATGAACAGCATCATCAATCGCCGCTTTACGCGCTTTGTCTTTGTAAGCATCCGGCTGGGCAACGCCCAGCGATACCGAACGAATCTCATTCAGACCGGCCTTCAGCGCGCCATCAAGCAGAGCGTTGAGTTTGTCCAACTGACGCAGCGTGACTTCAACGGTGCGCACTGCACGATAACCTTTGAGGATGCTTTTGCCGTTCTGGTAGTCGTAGTCCGGCTGCGTACGCAAGTTTGCAGCGCTAATGTCTTTCTTCGCTATCTGGTTCTGTTCAAGGAAAGACAGATATTGCGCCACGCGCTCATCGGCCTGCTTCTTCGCGGAAGCCGCATCCTTTGCAGCAACGTTCACTTCAATCGCCAGGGTGGCGATGTCTGGTGTTGCATCTACGCTTGCCGTTCCGGAAGTCACGATGTGCGGTCCATTTGGCAACTCATTTGCCTGTACCGATAGTGCGCTGAATCCGACTAATGCCGCCAGGGCCATTATTTTGAACTTCACGGTCGTTCCTCCATGTTTCATTAATTACCCCAAAACTCAGGGCACATGCAGGCAAGCTTAGCCGATCTCGCTGCGTTGTCCATCAGACAACACTTAGTTGAACAGCGCTTGAACGTGCGCAACACCTTCTTTTGCCAGCTGAAAAGCGATAAACCACATCACTAATCCTACCAGCGTATTGATGATGCGCTGTGCTTTAGCAGTTCGCAGACGCGGTGCCAGCCAGGCCGCCAGCAATGCCAGACCGAAGAACCACAGGAACGAAGCGCTGACGGTTCCCAGTGCAAACCAGCGTTTAGGCTCAACGTCCAGTTGCCCCCCCAGACTCCCGAGCACCACAAAGGTATCCAGGTAAACATGTGGGTTGAGCCATGTCACCGCCAGCATAGTGGCGATGATTTTCCAGCGCCCCTGCTTCATCACCTCGGCGCTGGCCAGTTCCAGATTACTGCTCATCGCCGTTTTTAGCGCACCGAATCCGTACCAGAGTAAAAATGCGACTCCGCCCCAGGTGACCAGCGCCATCAGCCATGGCGACTGCATCAGCAAGGCGCTACCGCCGAAGATCCCCGCGCAAATCAGCACTAAGTCACTGATAGCGCAGAGTAAAGCAATCATGATGTGATACTGACGACGGATCCCCTGATTCATCACGAAGGCATTTTGTGGACCAAGCGGAAGTATCATGGCTGCACCAAGCACAAGCCCTTGAAAGTAGTAGGATAACATGTAAAGCATCTCACATAATTGTCTTGTGGGCAGACTATACTGCGCGGGATTCATTAGAGGAAATGGATAATATTAATCAGTAATTAGCATTATTAATAATACCGCGCACACTCCCCTCCATATTCAGTCTCTGACAATAGCGATTGTGCGTTACCCGAGGTATGCTGAAAGATAAGTCTGTCTATACCAAAGGAATGGGTATGAAGCATAACGCGAACATTTTTCTCTTCTGTGCCTCGCTGGTAGTTACCAGTTTGTGGCCCACTGTCGCCAGCGCAGACAGAACGCTGCGCTATACCGATCACGAGCCATATGGCAACATGCGTACCCGGCTCATAAAAGAGACTTTTTTTCGCGCGATCGAACAAGAGTCGCTTGGACGTTTGAAAATCGACGCTCACTGGAACGGCGAGCTGTCCACCAGCTATGACGCCTTAAAAACGATCGGCCAGGGCAGCGTGGCGGATATGGGGATCGTGGTCCCTGAGTACACGCCCGAACAACTGCCGCGACACCAGATTTTTAAGAGCTTCCCCCTCGGACCGGGTCGTGGTGAAGCGCAGGTTAACGCCTTTCAGCGGATTTTCCGCGAGTATCGCCAGTTTGGTCGCGAGCTGGAAAACAACAATCTGGTGAATCTTCAGTTTTTCCTCGGCTATCCGGTTGGATTTTTTACTACCAGGCCGAACGTCGATTTGGCACAGCTGAATGCAAGCCAATGGCGGACCGCCAGCTTTTGGCATCAATCATTTTTACGCAACGCGGGCGGCGTGCCGGTCAGCATGCCATGGAATGAAAAAATTACCGATGCGCTTCAGACCGGACAGCTTGACGGCCTGATGGTTAACCTCGACAGCGGAGATGATATCCATGCCCAGCGGGCGGCCCCCTATATTCAGCTCTCCCCTTCGCTCTGGCTCGGACACGTTTATCTTCTGGTGATGAATAAAGACGTCTGGGATAGCCTGGACGTGAAAGATCGCGCAGCCATCAATCGGGCCGCCGCCATGACGCAAAAGCGTATTGGCGCAGTGCAGGACGCAAGCCTGACCGCAATGGCGAAAAAGATGGCAAAAGAGGGTGCACACGTTCATTACCTGACCAACAGCGATCTGAATGCGTGGCAAGCCGCTACCGGGTATCAGCACGTTCAGGCCGAATGGATTGCCCAACAGGAAAGTAAAGGAATAAACGATGTTGGCGAGCTGATGCAGGGTGTCAGCGCAATTCTTAACAAGACGAGATAAATCAACGCCCGCATCTCTCTGGCGGGCGTTTTTAGCTGAAGTTACTCGGTCGCGTTCTCTTTCACGCGTTTAAAGTTCACATCCATCTGCGGGTACGGGAAGCTGATACCGTTGGCATCAAACTCGCGCTTAATGCGCTCCAGTACATCCCAGTAGACGCTTTGCAGATCGCTGCTGTTGCTCCAGACTCGTACGACGAAATTAATCGAGGAAGCGCCCAGCTCATTCAGGCGTACCGTCATTTCACGGTCTTTTAGGATGCGATCTTCAGACTGGATGATATCAGTGAGGATTTTTTTCACCTGATCGATATCGGAGTCGTAGGCCACGCCGATAATAAATTCGTTACGACGGACCGGCTCGCGAGAGAAGTTAATGATGTTCCCGGCAATGATTTTACCGTTTGGGATCACCACAATCTTACCGTCTACGGTACGCATAGTTGTGGAGAAAATCTGCACGTTAAGCACGGTTCCCGCAACGCCGCCAAGGTCTACATATTCACCCGCGCGGAACGGACGGAACATCACCAGAAGCACGCCTGCGGCGAGGTTGGACAGCGACCCTTGCAGTGCCAGACCGACAGCTAAACCTGCGGCACCGAGAACGGCGATCACGGAGGCAGTTTGCACTCCAACGCGACCCAGCGCGGCAATCAGCGTGAAAGCGATAATACCGTAGCGCACCAGTGCAGAAAGAAAGTCGGCAACGGTGGCATCAATTTTACGCGCCAGCATCAGGCGGTTAACGGTGTTTGATACGATACGCGCCACGATCATACCGATAATGACAATCGCGAGAGCCGCAACGATGTTGACGGCATAGCTCAACAGTAGCTCCTGATTGCGGACCAGCCAGGTGCCCGCACCGTTTATGCTGTCGACAACATTCAAATCTTCCATTCAATATTCCTTTTTTGCTTACCCAAACGGGAGAAATAAAGCCGCCCTAACGGGACTGGCAACCTGACAAGGGTAAACAATAAACTCAGATTTTGCCAAACAGATCACAGAATTCTCTGTCAGCAGCACATTGAAATGGCAATAAAAAAGGCCCGCATTTGCGGGCCTCATGTCACGTTGGACGGCGTAAATTACAGAACGTCAACCGCGTTCAGTTCTTTGAAAGCCTGTTCCAGACGGGTGATCATGGTTGCCTGACCAGCACGCAGCCATACGCGCGGATCGTAGTATTTCTTGTTCGGCTGATCTTCGCCTTTCGGGTTGCCCAACTGACCCTGCAGGTAAGCTTCGTTTGCTTTGTAGTAGTTCAGAACGCCTTCCCAGGTAGCCCATTGGGTATCGGTGTCGATGTTCATTTTCACTACGCCGTAGCTTACGGAGTCTTTGATTTCCTGAGCAGTAGAACCGGAACCGCCGTGGAAGACGAAGTTCAGGCTGTTATGCGGCAGGTTATGTTTCTTAGAAACATAGTCCTGAGAGTCGCGCAGGATGGTCGGGGTCAGAACTACGTTACCCGGCTTGTAAACGCCGTGTACGTTACCGAAGGACGCTGCGATGGTGAAACGCGGGCTGATTTTGCTCAGCTCGGTGTATGCGTAGTCAACGTCTTCCGGTTGGGTGTACAGTGCAGAAGCGTCCATGTGGCTGTTGTCCACGCCGTCTTCTTCACCACCGGTGCAACCCAGTTCGATTTCCAGAGTCATGCCCATTTTGGACATGCGCGCCAGGTATTTGGAGCAGATTTCGATGTTCTCTTCCAGAGACTCTTCAGACAGGTCGATCATGTGAGAAGAGAACAGCGGTTTGCCAGTTGCTGCGAAGTGTTTTTCACCCGCGTCCAGCAGACCGTCGATCCACGGCAGCAGTTTCTTCGCGCAGTGGTCAGTGTGCAGGATAACCGGAACACCATAGTGTTCAGCCATCTGGTGAACGTGATGCGCGCCAGAGATAGCACCCAGGATTGCAGCGCCCTGAGGAACGTCAGACTTCACGCCTTTACCCGCGATGAAAGAAGCACCACCGTTGGAGAACTGGACGATTACCGGCGCTTTAACTTTTGCAGCGGTTTCCAGAACGGCGTTGATGGAGTCGGTACCAACGCAGTTAACAGCTGGCAGAGCAAAGTTGTTTTCTTTAGCTACCTGGAAAACTTTCTGTACGTCATCACCAGTGATTACGCCTGGTTTTACGAAATCAAAAATTTTAGACATGTTGCGAGTCCTGTATCTTCGGCCTTGGAAAGGGGGCGCGCTCGACAGCGCGCTAATAATTGGGCAGGTTTCCCTGCCCATCAATGTCTTACTTTTTAGCACGCTCTTCGAGCATGGCTACTGCTGGCAGTACTTTGCCTTCCACGAATTCGAGGAATGCGCCGCCGCCAGTAGAGATGTAGGAGATTTTGTCAGCAATGCCGAACAGGTCGATTGCTGCCAGGGTGTCACCGCCGCCTGCGATAGAGAATGCTTCGCTGTCTGCGATAGCATTAGCAACGATTTCAGTACCTTTGCGGAAGTTCGGGAATTCGAACACGCCAACCGGGCCGTTCCACAGAATGGTTTTCGCATTCTTCAGGATGTCAGCCAGCTGCTGTGCAGAAGCGTCGCCGATATCCAGGATCTGCTCGTCTTCTTTTACATCGCTAACGGATTTAAGCGTAGCCGGTGCAGTTTCAGAGAATTCAGTCGCTACGCGAACGTCAGTCGGGACCGGAATATCGCAAGTCGTCAGCAGACGCTTAGCTTCATCAACCAGGTCAGCTTCGTACAGGGATTTGCCGACGTTGTGGCCTTGAGCAGCAACGAAGGTGTTCGCGATACCACCACCAACGATCAGCTGGTCAGCGATTTTTGACAGAGAGTCCAGAACGGTCAGTTTGGTAGAAACTTTAGAACCACCAACGATAGCCACCATCGGACGAGCAGGTTCTTTCAGCGCTTTACCCAGCGCATCCAGCTCAGCAGCCAGCAGCGGACCAGCGCAAGCTACGTCGGCGAATTTACCGATACCGTGGGTAGAAGCCTGCGCACGGTGAGCTGTACCGAAAGCGTCCATTACGAATACGTCGCACAGCGCAGCGTATTTTTTGGACAGCGCTTCGTCGTCTTTCTTCTCGCCTTTGTTGAAGCGAACGTTTTCCAGAACAACCAGTTCACCGGCAGCGACTTCAACGCCGTCCAGGTAATCTTTTACCAGGCGAACCGGAGCAGACAGTTTGTCTTTCAGGTAGTTAACAACCGGCAGCAGAGAGAATTCTTCGTTGTACTCGCCTTCGGTAGGACGACCCAGGTGGGAAGTTACCATCACTTTAGCACCCTGTTTCAGGGCCAGTTCGATGGTCGGCAGGGAAGCACGGATACGCGCATCGCTGGTTACTTTCCCTTCTTTAACTGGTACGTTCAGGTCCGCACGGATAAAAACGCGTTTACCAGCCAGATCCAGATCGGTCATCTTAATTACAGACATGGTGAATCCTCTCGTTGATTCATAAAGTTTTGTCGACGCTCAAGCGTCGAGCCTGAAACCAATAGCAGCCATCGCTAACGTTGTGTCGAGCATACGGTTAGCAAAGCCCCATTCATTATCACACCAGACCAGCGTTTTGATCAGGTGAGCGCCACTCACGCGCGTTTGCGTACCATCAACGATGGCGCTGTGCGGGTCGTGGTTAAAATCTACAGAGACCAACGGTAATTCCGTATAGTCAACTATACCATGAAATGCACCTTGTGCTGCTTTTTGCAGCAACTGGTTGACTTCACTGGCTTTTACTGGTTTTTTCACCGTCACGCTTAAGTCGATCGCCGTCACATTTATGGTCGGTACACGCACCGCAATCGCTTCAAAACGATCGTTAAACTGCGGGAAAATTCGCGTGATGCCCGCCGCCAGTTTGGTATCAACCGGAATAATAGACTGGCTGGCCGCTCGCGTGCGACGCAGGTCAGGATGATAGGCATCAATAACCTGCTGATCGTGCATCGCGGAGTGGATCGTGGTGACGGTACCAGACTCAATGCCGTAAGCATCATCCAGCAATTTAATGACGGGTATTATGCAATTCGTGGTACAGGAGGCGTTGGAAACGATCCGGTGTTCAGCGCGCAGCTGATCCTGATTAACGCCATACACAACGGTTGCGTCGATGTCGTGACTACCAGGATGTGAAAAGAGCACTTTTTTTGCACCTGCGGCAATATGCGCCTCGCCGTGTTCGCGGTTGCCGAAGACCCCCGTACAATCCAGCACAACGTCGACACTCAGTTCGCGCCAGGGAAGCGCATCGAGCGTTCGCTCATGCAGAATGCGGATCGCGTCATCGCCAACGATGAGCTGGTCACGTTCCTGACGAACATCCCAGGCAAAACGTCCATGGCTGGTGTCATATTTCAACAAATGCGCCATGCCTGCAGCATCCGCCAGTTCGTTGATTGCCACCACGGTGATTTCCGCCCGACGCCCGGATTCATACAAAGCACGAACCACGTTGCGTCCGATGCGACCGAAACCATTAATCGCTACGCGTACGGTCATAGGTCTCCTGCAAGGATTTCTCAGAAACGATGTGGCAGACAGAGTAATGCAGCAAATCGCTCAGGGAAACCTTACCTGTCGCAAACTGCGACTAATTGGTTAATTGTCGAGCATTTAATCGACTGAAACGCTTCAGCTAGAATAAGCGAAACGCGGAATAAAAGGAATGATTGTCCAGCCAAAGAAAACAGTTATCTGACGTACATCACACTTTTCCCGCTAAGACCGGGGGAAATTATTCCAGTAAGCCGTAATAATCATTACGGCTTAACAGGAATAATTGGCCTTCACGCTATCCGATATTCACCAGATTCCAGCATCTCCAGCGTCAGGTCACCTGGCAGACTCGCTTCCAGTACCCGATGAACATTCGGTCCGTCGGTACGCTCATAAAACGCCTCAGCGTCAGCTTGTGATAGTCCGCCCGCCAGTTTACGGCCTACCAGTCGTGTACGGAGCGCGTTGGCAGGAGCACGAATAAACAGCGAGTAATCACAAAACTCAGCTAACGCCCGCCACCTTTCATCATTGCGTAATAACCAGTTTCCTTCCACAACCACAATCGGCGCGGTCACTGTTATGGCCGCTTCTACCGGATCGTGTTTTTGCCGGTCGTACTGTGGCCAGGTGCCCTCCCCTTCCCTTATCAGACGTAGATTCTGCGCAAGCTTATCCACATCAAAGGTTTCCGGCGCACCTTTGTATGCTCGCAGGTTATGAGCATCCAGCCAGGTGTTGTAGTGATGGAAGCCATCCATCGGCAGCGTCTGGATCTCCGGCAGGCCAGGATCCTGACGGGAGAGATATTCCCAGAAGGTGGTCAGCGTCGATTTACCCGTACCAGGCGGTGCGCTGAGAAAAACGATCGTTCGTCGCTGCGGGTGAGTGGCATGTATTTTTGCCAGCTGTTGTAATAACGGTTTGTGGACGTTCTCTATCTCATCATCACGGTAATGTGCTTCAACCTGTAGCCCATTCACCGTTAGTTTGATTTTCACGGCGTTAATTCCTTTAAAATCGCCGTCACTGCCAGCGTCATTGCCGTCTTGACCATTGCGCTAAAGCGCACTTCGGACCACGCAGCAAAGTCGGCAAATTTCATCGACTCCAGCGCACCGTAGAGCGTTGCGTTGCGGGTGATACTGTTCACGTTGCTGACAAAATCCCAGGTAATGTCATCGGCAAAACCGGGGATATTATCCTGCTCGTTCAGGTACTGATAAAATTGAGAGAAATGGGTGATGTCGGCATAAAGCCATTTATCCATTTTTCCCAACGCATAAATCAGACGTAACGCAACGTCGATATCGTCAAGCGGTCCACTCTGGGCGAGTAACGGCTTCACTGCATATTCCACGATCTCTTCATCGTTATTAACGAACAGCGACGGTAGAAAGCGCTTAATGCCCTGGAGCAAAATGTTATGTGCCGTCGTCATAAACGAGAGTAAATTATTTTGAGCATCCAGTTGCTCAAGCACATCGTCTTCTGTCAGCGTCGTCATTCGTTTCTCGATAAATCACCATGAATGCAGAGAGTCTATTATATTACACGTTCGATCCGCGCCGCCGATCAGTAAAGTTTGCGTGCGCACACCATTCGCAACCTGTTGGATCCCTTTCACAAGATCGCCGCCCGTGACCCCTGTTGCGCTGAAGAGGATCTTATTTCCCCCTACCAGTTCGTCCAGCGCGTAGATCCGGTTGATCTCAACGCCCATTTCCGCGCAGCGCTGATGTTCCTGTGCCGCAATCAGACGATTATCTGCGTTATTTCCTTTCGCTTCGCAAAAATCAATCAGTTCAGCCTGCATATCACCCCCCAGCGCTTTAACCGCACAGGCTGAAATAACCCCTTCAGGCGCGCCGCCAATGGTATACATCAGATCATAAGGATTCTCCTGCATACAGGCCAGCACGCTGGCGGCCACGTCGCCGTCGGGTAGAGCAAAGACCTTGACGCCAAGCCGTGTCGCCTCGGCAATCGCTGGTTGAAGGCGCGGTTTATCCAGCGTCACCATCCGCAGTCGCTCCAGCGGTTTACCCAACGCCTCTGCCACATTACGCAGATTATCTGCCAACGGCAGCGCCAGATTAATCGCCCCTTTCGCAAACCGATTAACAACCAGTTTTTTCATGTACATATCAGGGGCGTGTAACAAACTACCGCGAGGGGCAAACGCCATGACGGCCAGCGCATTGCTTTGCCCCATAGCCACCATTCGGGTTCCTTCGATAGGATCAACGGCGATATCTACCTCAGGTCCGGTGCCGGTTCCCACTTCCTCACCAATCCACAGCATCGGGGCTTGATCAATCTCCCCTTCGCCAATAACGATGCGTCCGCGAATGGCAATACTGTTCAATGCTTCCCGCATTGCCGTCACAGCCAGACCATCAATCTTGTTTTTATCGCCGCACCCGGTTTGCGGCCAGGCTGCCAGTGCAGCCTGCTCCGTGATACGAAATAGCGGCCATGCCAGCGACATCATATCGCCGCCTCCCCGATATCAACGCCAAAGTGTGCCAAAAGGTATTTTTCTGCCTTTTCATTCCAGATACCGTGCGTCTCCTCCACCAGTAGCGCCAGTTCTTTGAATAATGGGTCAGTTTTCCCTTTCTCGGCAAAATCAGCAATGGCGGTTAGTGGCATGGTAACGCCGTTATATATCAGCTTCTTACCGCCGGGGATTGCCGGTAAATTCAATACAGTTTCCGGAACTGCATCAAGGCCGCCAATGTGCGTCACCATAAACGACGGTTGCAGTTGGCCAGTTGCACTGAGCGCAATGGCCTCTTTCATATCATCCGTTGAACCACCGGATGTCCCGACAACGTGAGTGCTGTTGTAGTGCACGTTATAAAAATTAAACGGCACTTTGAAGTTACTGTCCGTAGGACCGGCAAAAAAATTCAGGCAACCATCTTCCGCGAGTAAATCATCAGCCATCTCAACAACTGCAGGCACTGCCGCATACACAAAGACATCATCAAAACCTGCGTCATGAGTTAACGCTCGCAGCATCGCTGTCGGAGAATCCATGCCAGTAGTATTCACATAGATGAGCTCAATCCCCTTTTCTGCCGCCCGCTCAACGGGCAACAGTTTTTTAGCCTGCGCCAGTCGTGCTTCGTCAATGTCGACCACCACCACGCGCGACGGCTGAATATTCCCGTTAATGGCATAATCTATTGCACCAATACCCATCGGCCCGGCGCAGGCCAGAAGCGCAATGTTCCCCCCTGGCTTAATCCCCATGCGATGCTCATAAACGTAAGGCGTGGTATGAAAATTCGCGTTATACGCCCCAATAATGCAGCACATCGGTTCTGCCAATGAGGCAGCGGCAAAATAAGAGCCGTGGTAAGGCAAAACGCATCCCAGGTTAATCGCCACTTCCGGGATAATCATATATGTCGCATTGCCGCCAAAATATTCATAGCTGTATCCTGCTGAATATCCACTTGGCAATCCCATCGCGGGTTGCAACACAAAACGCTGACCTTTCTTATATTTATCCGTCAGGTTTTTTCCCACCTCAACAATAATACCTGCACATTCATGTCCGGTAATAACCGGATGATTTTCCAGATCGTCCGGTACGCGTTTATGATCGCTCCCCAATGCTGCTGCTTTCCAGGTGGACAAACAAACGCTATCGGATATTACGCTTACTAACAATTCATTATCTGTAATTGCAGGTAGTTCAAACTCGCGGATACGAATATCCTGCTTGCCATATATGGCAGCAACTTTCGTTTTCATATTCACTCCAAAAATAGAAGAAGGCTAGTTCGCAGTAATGCGTTTAAATAAATCATCCAACAATGGGTCACCAATATAGTTCTTAATCAGCACTAATGGCTTTTCACTTACACGTTTAACACGACCTTCAAGACTGGCATGGGTGACAATAATATCGGCATCTTGCGGAACGTTTTCGAGGTAATGACTCCAACTTATTGATAGTGTTTTATGTTCAGATAATGCCCGATGACTTTGTCATGCAGCTCCACCGATTTTGAGAACGACAGCGACTTCCGTCCCAGCCGTGCCAGGTGCTGCCTCAGATTCAGGTTATGCCGCTCAATTCGCTGCGTATATCGCTTGCTGATTACGTGCAGCTTTCCCTTCAGGCGGGATTCATACAGCGGCCAGCCATCCGTCATCCATATCACCACGTCAAAGGGTGACAGCAGGCTCATAAGACGCCCCAGCGTCGCCATAGTGCGTTCACCGAATACGTGCGCAACAACCGTCTTCCGGAGCCTGTCATACGCGTAAAACAGCCAGCGCTGGCGCGATTTAGCCCCGACGTATCCCCACTGTTCGTCCATTTCCGCGCAGACGATGACGTCACTGCCCGGCTGTATGCGCGAGGTTACCGACTGCGGCCTGAGTTTTTTAAATGGCGGAAAATCGTGTTGAGGCCAACGCCCATAATGCGGGCGGTTGCCCGGCATCCAACGCCATTCATGGCCATATCAATGATTTTCTGGTGCGTACCGGGTTGAGAAGCGGTGTAAGTGAACTGCAGTTGCCATGTTTTACGGCAGTGAGAGCAGAGATAGCGCTGATGTCCGGCAGTGCTTTTGCCGTTACGCACCACCCCGTCAGTAGCTGAACAGGAGGGACAGCTGATAGAAACAGAAGCCACTGGAGCACCTCAAAAACACCATCATACACTAAATCAGTAAGTTGGCAGCATCACCCGTTTTCGATAGCATAATGCGTCACAGTAATATTCAATCCCGCTTTCTCCAGACGCTTACGAAATGTGGTTGCCCCCATAGCACTGGAACCCATTCCTGCATCACAGACAAAAGCGACGCGTTTAATGTTTTTGTAAGAGAATTGCCCTTCCTGCTTCATCGCTTTGACGGTTCTGGCTGATTCAGCAAAGTCATCTTCACTTTCTGTTTCAACGTTCTTTTCCATTTTCAGGATGACAGAGGTAATAACAAAAGTAACAACGGTTCCCGCGGTAACTCCTGCAATGGTCGCGAGGAAAGAACCTTTCGGCGTTAATGCCAGATAGGCGAATATGGATCCTGGGCTTGGCCCCGCAACTAACCCACCGTCCAGCAGTTGGAATACCCACGTCCCGGTCATTCCCCCGGCAATCATCGCGATCAGGGTCAGAGGCTTCATCAGCACATACGGGAAATACAGTTCATGAATACCACCGAGGAAGTGGATAATCATGGCGCCTGGCGCAGACTTTTTACTCATTCCTTTGCCAAAGATAGCAAAGCCGAGTAACAAACCTAATCCCGGCCCTGGGTTAGATGCCACCATGAAGAAAATTGATTTTCCCGTTTCAGAAGCTTGCTGCATCCCCAGCGGATAATACACTCCCTGATCGATGGCATTGTTCAGAAAGAGGATTTTTGCTGGCTCATTGATTACGGATAGCAACGGCAGATAGCCCGCATGTACCAACGCTTCAATACACTCCTTCACGAAATTATTGGCAATGAGAACCGCCGGGCCGATAACTTCAAACCCCAGCAAGCATAAGAGCATTCCCGCGATACCAAGAGAGAAATTATTGATAACCATCTCGAAGCCTGCAGGAATGCGTTTTTCCAGCAGACGGTCGATATGCTTAATCACCCAACCGCCAAGCGGCCCCATTACCATTGCGCCAAGGAACATCGGGATATCCGCGCCCACAATAACGCCAATAGAACCAATAACCCCCATCACCGCACCGCGTTTCCCGCCAACCAGATGCCCCCCAGTGGAGCCAATCATGACGGGCAGTAAATAGGTAATCATCGGACCGACAATTTTGGCGAAATGCTCATTCGGCATCCAACCAGTAGGAATAAATAATGCGGTAATAAAACCCCAGGCAATAAATGCGCCGATGTTGGGAATGACCATTGCAGTCAAAAACCCACCAAAAGCCTGGACTTTGGCACGAGCAGACTTGTTTTCCATGATAATGTCCTGAAAGGAAACCGTTAATTATGCTTGAGCGATAATATCCGCCAATTGTTTTTCTGATTTAGCCGCTAACAAAGCGGTTAGTGCTTCCTCTTCACATAATAATTCGCTTAAGGCCTGAATAGCGCCAATGTGTGAATCAGCATTAGCCGCCGACAATCCGATTAATAATCTGATACCTTCATCATCTTCGGCAAATTTCACTTCCTGTTTGAGAAGCGTTAATGACATACCGGTTTTTAACGCGCCACACTCCGGTCGAGCGTGCGGCATGGCGACGCCTGGCGCTAAAATATAATAAGGACCATTGTTAGTCGTTGAGTCTTTAATGGCCTGAATATAATCTGAATTGACATAATGATTGGCGAGTAAGGATGACATAGAAAAGTCAATTGCCTCCTGCCAGTTCTTTGCTGAATTTTTTATTGAGATAGATGATTCGGGAAAGTAATCAATCAGCCGCATACATTTTCCTTATTTTATTTTTAGGGTACGAGTTAGCGTTAAAAATAAAATACGCGCACGGCGAAATGAAATCAATCGAGGAGAAAACTACATACAGCGCAGAATGTTTTTTGGTGATGCCTTTAAAAACAATAGATTGAGAAAAGAAATATAAAAATCAACAGCAATAATGTGATTCAAGTTGCAAATATAAAACATCGCTAAATATCATATTTGTGATGTAAATCTACATTTTCGGATTGCACGCGACCAAATAAATTTACTTACTTTAAAAAAACGGGCCGCATAAGCGACCCGTTTTCACCTGTAATCAAAATTACAGCAGTTCTTTTGCTTTCGCGACAACGTTGTCGACAGTGAAGCCAAACTCTTCAAACAGCAGCTCAGCCGGTGCAGACTCACCAAAGGTAGTCATACCAACGATAGCGCCGTTCAGGCCCACGTATTTGAACCAGTAGTCTGCGATGCCCGCTTCCACTGCAACACGTGCGGAAACAGCTTTCGGCAGTACGGACTCGCGATAAGCGGCATCCTGTTTGTCGAACGCGTCGGTAGACGGCATGGAAACCACGCGCGCTTTAACGCCTTCAGCGGTCAGTTTGTCCCAGGCAGCCACAGCCAGCTCAACTTCAGAACCGGTCGCGATGAAGATCAGTTCCGGCTGACCGGCGCAATCTTTCAGCACGTAACCACCGCGCGCGATGTTCGCCAGCTGCTCTTCGGTACGTTCCTGCTGTGCCAGGTTCTGGCGGGAGAGGATCAGCGCGGTCGGACCGTCCTGACGCTCTACACCGTATTTCCATGCAACGGCAGATTCAACCTGGTCACACGGACGCCAGGTGCTCATGTTCGGGGTCACACGCAGCGAAGCTACCTGCTCTACCGGCTGGTGAGTCGGGCCATCTTCGCCCAGACCGATGGAGTCGTGGGTATAGACCATCACCTGACGCTGTTTCATCAGCGCAGCCATACGCACCGCGTTACGGGCATATTCCACAAACATCAGGAAGGTGGAGGTGTACGGCAGGAAGCCACCGTGCAGGGAGATACCGTTAGCGATAGCGGTCATACCGAATTCACGTACACCGTAATGGATGTAGTTACCGGCAGTATCTTCGTTGATAGCTTTAGAACCAGACCACAGAGTCAGGTTACTTGGTGCCAGGTCAGCGGAGCCGCCGAGGAATTCAGGCAGCAGAGGACCAAACGCTTCAATCGCGTTCTGAGACGCTTTACGGCTGGCGATTTTCGCCGGGTTAGCCTGCAGCTTAGCGATGAACTCGTTCGCTTTTGCGTCGAAGTCAGACGGCATTTCACCTTTCATACGACGGGTGAATTCAGCGGCTTCCTGCGGGAAGGCTTTCGCATAAGCAGCGAACTTCTCGTTCCATGCAGCTTCTTTTGCCTGGCCTGCTTCTTTCGCATCCCACTGCGCGTAGATTTCAGACGGAATTTCAAACGGCGCGTATTTCCAGCCCAGCTGTTCGCGGGTCAGTGCGATTTCTGCATCACCCAGCGGCGCACCGTGAGAGTCGTGGGTACCAGCTTTATTCGGGGAACCGAAACCGATGATGGTTTTGCACATCAGCAGGGACGGTTTGTCGGTCACAGCGCGAGCTTCTTCAACTGCGCGCTTAATCGCGTCAGCATCGTGACCATCAACGCCACGAACCACGTGCCAACCGTAAGCTTCGAAACGCTTAGCGGTGTCATCGGTGAACCAGCCTTCAACGTGGCCATCGATAGAGATGCCGTTGTCATCGTAGAACGCTACCAGTTTACCCAGCTTCAGCGTACCGGCCAGGGAACATACCTCGTGAGAGATACCTTCCATCATGCAGCCGTCGCCCATGAAAGCATAGGTGAAGTGGTCAACGATGTCGTGACCAGGACGGTTAAACTGCGCCGCCAGCGTTTTTTCGGCGATAGCCATACCCACTGCATTCGCAATGCCCTGACCCAGAGGACCGGTAGTGGTTTCAACACCCGCGGTGTAACCCACTTCCGGGTGACCCGGAGTTTTGGAATGCAGCTGACGGAAGTTCTGCAGCTCGGACATCGGCAGATCGTAGCCGGTGAGGTGCAGCAGGCTGTAAATCAGCATGGAGCCGTGGCCGTTGGACAGCACGAAGCGGTCACGGTCAGCCCAGGACGGGTTAGTCGGGTTGTGGTTCAGGAAATCACGCCACAGGACTTCGGCAATGTCAGCCATACCCATCGGGGCACCCGGGTGACCGGATTTGGCTTTCTGTACTGCGTCCATGCTCAGCGCACGAATAGCATTGGCAAGCTCTTTACGTGAGGACATTTTGACTCCAGATCGGATAATGAAGGCTGAGCCCTTAACGACTTGACGACAGCGCGTTTTGGGCTACGCCGGAAAAAAGTGCCAACAATGTAACCCAAGCCGCGTGTCATGTACATGGAGCATCCTTTTACCGCTTCAGAAATCTCTGGATCATGCGCGCAAGTTGCGCAATCTTCTCGCCCGCTGAATGTTCTTTTCTTTATACTTAGGCCGAGCGTCGGTTTACCTGCAAACGACGCATTTTTTAGAATAATCCTGACTTTGTGCGGAAGAGAAAAAATGAAAATTCGCGCTTTACTGCTTGCTACGAGCATGGCGGCGGCATTGACCGGCTGCCAGAACATGGACTCAAACGGACTGCTTTCTTCTGGCGCAGAGGCTTTTCAGGCCTATAGTCTGAGCGATACTCAGGTAAAAGCGCTGAGCGATCAGGCCTGTAACGATATGGACAGCAAGGCTACTATCGCCCCTGCCAGCAGCGAGTACGCAACGCGTCTTGGCAAAATCGCCGCCGCGCTTGGCGACAACATTAACGGCCAGCCGGTGAACTACAAAGTCTATATGGCGAAAGATGTGAATGCCTTTGCCATGGCGAACGGTTGTATCCGCGTGTACAGCGGCCTGATGGATATGATGACCGATAACGAAGTCGAAGCGGTGATCGGCCACGAAATGGGCCACGTCGCGCTGGGTCACGTGAAAAAAGGCATGCAGGTCGCGCTGGGCACTAACGCCGTACGTGCAGCAGCGGCTTCCGCTGGCGGCATTGTCGGCAGCCTGTCGCAGTCGCAATTGGGCGATCTTGGCGAGAAACTGGTGAACTCGCAGTTCTCCCAGCGTCAGGAATCCGAAGCGGATGATTACTCGTATGATTTGTTGCGCAAACGTGGGATCAATCCGGCAGGACTGGCCACCAGCTTTGAGAAACTGGCAAAACTGGAAGCAGGACGCCAAAGCTCAATGTTTGACGATCACCCGGCATCTGCAGAACGTGCGCAACACATTCGCGATCGCATGAGCGCAGACGGGATAAAATAATCCTCGAACAGTGCCGGATGGTGGCGTGAACGCCTTATCCGGCCTACAAATTCAGCAATAATGTAGGCCGGACTAGCGTCAGCGACATCCGGCAAAATAGTCCGAAACCCGTTATTCGCCTTTCTTCGCCGCCTGGATATACAGCATTTCCAGTGCCAGCGTAGCCGCCGCCAGCGCGGTGATCTCTGACTGATCGTAGGCCGGAGCCACTTCCACCACATCCATCCCGACGATATTCAGATCTTTCAGACCACGTACCAGCTTGATCGCGCGATCGGAAGTCAGACCGCCGATCACGGGCGTACCGGTTCCAGGAGCAAACGCCGGATCGAGGCAGTCGATATCAAAGGTCAGATACACCGGCATATCACCAACAATCTGCTTAACCTGGGCGATGATGTCATCAACGCCGCGATCGTTCACCTGACAAGCATCCAGCACGGTAAATCCGTTATCTTTGTCGAACTCGGTACGAATACCGATCTGCACAGAGTGATTCGGATCGATCAGACCTTCGTTCGGCGCAGTGTAGAACATGGTACCGTGGTCGAATTCACAGCCGTTAGCGTAGGTGTCGGTGTGGGCATCAAAGTGCACCAGCGCCATTTTACCAAAGTGTTTAGCATGCGCGCGCAGGAGCGGCAGCGTGACGAAGTGGTCACCGCCGAAAGAGAGCATGCGCTTACCGGCAGAAAGCAACTTCTCAGCATGCGCCTGCAGTTTTTCACTCATTTCACGGGCATCACCGAACGCATAAACCAGATCGCCGCAGTCCACCACGTTCAGGCGCTCGCGCATATCGAAGTCCCACGGGAAGCGATTGTGTTCCCACGCCAGGTTAGTGGAAACCTGACGGATCGCAGCCGGACCATGACGACCGCCCGCGCGGCCAGACGTTGCCATATCAAACGGTACGCCGGTGATCACCCAGTCGGCGTCGCTGTCGTACGGCATGAAGTTCATCGGCAGACGCAAAAAACCAAAGGCGTTAGAAACCAGGGAGTTGTCGTATTGATGACCTAAGGTGCTCATGTACTGACCTCTTTTAAAATCGGTGAAAAAAAATCCCCTCCGCGTCGTTAAGCCCGACGAGGAAGGGATTGATTTACGTGACTACTTGTATAGGCGAATTATCGCCGTTAATTTGCTCAGGTTCAAGCGAACCCCAACAGCATTACTCGTCTTCGAGATAGGTATATCCGTACAGACCTGCCTCAAACTCTTCGAGGAACTGCTGCTGCAACTCGGTATCCAGATCGGTGTTTTTCACTTGATCACGGAACTGCGTTAGCAGGGTGTTCGGATCCAACTGCACATACTGCAGCATATCCGCCACGGTATCCCCTTCGTCAGACAGCTCAACTTCCACGCTGCCGTCAGGGAAGACGAACACGTCAACCGCTTCAGTATCACCGAACAGGTTGTGCATGTTGCCAAGGATCTCCTGGTACGCACCCACCATAAAGAAGCCCAGCATCGGCGGGTTCTCCGGGTCGTATTCCGGCATCGGCATGGTGGTCGCAATGCCGTCACCATCAACATAGTGGTCGATAGCGCCATCAGAGTCACAGGTGATATCCAGCAGCACCGCACGGCGCTCAGGAGCCTTGTTCAGCCCTTCCAACGGCATCACCGGGAACAGCTGATCGATCCCCCACGCATCCGGCATCGACTGGAACAGTGAGAAGTTGACGTAAATCTTATCCGCCATACGCTCCTGCAACTCGTCGATAATCGGACGGTGCGCGCGGTTGCTCGGGTCGAGTTGTTTTTGCACATCGTGACACATGTTCAGATAGAGCTGTTCTGCCCACGCGCGTTCCTGCAGGCTAAAGGTGCCTGAAGAGTACCCAACGTGAATATCGTGCAGATCCATCTGGCTGTCGTGCAGCCATTCACGCAGCGAACGACGGGTTCCCGGCTCATGCATCTCTTGCCAGGTTTCCCACATGCTTTGCAGGGCACGCGGCGCATCGTCAGCCGGAGGCGTTGCTTCGGTATGCTCACTACGCTCAACGCCGATAATATTAGACACCAGCACGGTATGATGCGCGGTAACAGCGCGACCGGATTCGGTAATTACCGTCGGGTGCGGCAGACCGTGCTCTTCACAGGCGTCGCCAATGGCCCAGATGATGTTGTTCGCGTATTCGTTCAGGCCGTAGTTTACGGAGCAGTCTGACTGCGAACGGGTACCTTCGTAGTCCACGCCCAGGCCACCGCCCACGTCGAAGCACTGGATATTTACACCAAGCTTGTGCAGCTCAACGTAGAAACGCGCCGACTCACGTACGCCGGTGGCAATATCACGAATGTTCGCCATCTGTGAGCCGAGGTGGAAGTGCAGCAACTGAATACTGTCCAGACGACCGCGCTCGCGCAGCATTTCTACCAGTTGCAGCACCTGGTTTGCCGCCAGGCCAAATTTCGATTTCTCTCCGCCGGAGGACTGCCATTTGCCGGAACCCTGCGACGCCAGACGCGCACGCACGCCCAGACGCGGAACAACATTCAGTCGTTCAGCTTCATCCAGCACGATAGCGATTTCAGACATCTTCTCGATGACCAGATAGATCTTATGGCCCATCTTTTCGCCAATTAGCGCCAGGCGGATGTATTCGCGGTCTTTATAGCCGTTACACACGATCACGCTGCGGGTCATTCCGGCATGAGCCAGAACGGCCATCAGTTCAGCTTTAGAACCGGCTTCCAGCCCCAGCGGTTCGCCGGAGTGGATCAGCGATTCAATCACGCGACGGTGCTGGTTAACCTTGATCGGGTAAACGAGGAAATAGTCACCGTTGTAGCCGTAAGACTCACGGGCGCGCTTAAACGCGGCGTTAATCGAACGCAGACGGTGTTGCAGGATCTGCGGGAAGCAGAACAATGCAGGCAAACGCTGGCCCTGCGCTTCACGGGCTTTCACCAACTCAGCAAGGTCAACGCGCGCTTCTGGTACGTCGGGATCCGGGCACACGCTGATGTGGCCCAGTTCATTGACGTCATAGTAGTTATTACCCCACCAGGCAATATTGTAAGTACGCAGCATCTTGCTGGCTTCCTGGGAACTCATTGCAACCTCCTGCATGGAGCGTAGTACACCGTGTTCGCCTGCTGACGAAGGCGAACCCAAAGAAATGTCGTCAGACATAGCGAACCTCAAATTTTATTAACAAGTGTAAAACAGTTGACTACTATCGCAATCCGAAGACGCGATAACAACCCAAATACAGGCAGAATTTCCAGCAGATAGTGCTGACGCTCCGACTGTGCGACCGGTTTCTTTTTCATATCAATGTAAACACGTAACCGAACTTAATGCTGACGGTTCGGCGAAACCACGAGAAAACTCTTGTTTACCAAGAGCGCCCTTGTTCAGTTCTTAGTGACCGTTGCCGGCCCTGGAGTCCTGAGAAGCGCCGAGATGGGTATAACATCGGCAGGTATGCAAGATGCAGATTGCGGGGGACATATGTACACCAGAACGGTGCGACAGATTCAGCAGAATACAACGGTTCATTATCTCGTATCACCTCCACGGTTGCTCCTGACGGAACGAACCCACAAGCCAAAGCTAAAGTTTTAACCCGGCTGGAAGTGGCAACACGATGAAAACGTCGTGTGCTTTTTTGTCTATCCTCAATAAATCGAGTTGCGGGAAGGCGGCAACGCAGTGAATCCCCGGGCGCTTACAGGAGTAAGTGACTGGGCGAGTATTGCCAACGCACATGCAACTTGAAGTATGACGGATATGAGCCGCGCGCCGCGTTTTATACCGACAACAGTACGAAAAAGCAAAAGATAAATACGCGCATTGCCAGCACCGTCAGGAAAAATTTCCAGTTACATTTTCAGTACAATGCGAGCTCAATCAAAAAAAGCTGGAAATCAGGCGCAGAACCACCTTAAAATAGCCGTCCAGATGTTAATCCATCTATACCGATTAACACTCAGACTGCCAGTGTCCGTCATCTGCAGACTCATGGTAGAATCTTCTACACATGGCTATTCCACTCGACAGTTTGAGCTAACTACATTCTCCTTAGGTGAAATTAAATATGGCAAAACACCTTTTTACGTCCGAGTCCGTATCAGAAGGGCATCCTGACAAAATCGCTGACCAAATCTCTGATGCCGTGCTGGATGCAATCCTGGAGCAGGATCCGAAAGCACGCGTTGCCTGCGAAACCTACGTCAAAACCGGCATGGTTTTAGTTGGCGGTGAGATCACCACCAGCGCATGGGTTGATATCGAAGAGATCACCCGTAACACGGTTCGCGAAATTGGCTATGTGCATTCCGACATGGGCTTTGATGCCAACTCTTGTGCGGTACTGAGCGCGATTGGTAAACAGTCTCCGGACATCAACCAGGGTGTTGACCGTGCGGATCCGCTGGAACAGGGCGCAGGCGACCAGGGTCTGATGTTTGGTTATGCAACCAACGAAACCGACGTGCTGATGCCAGCCCCGATTACCTATGCTCACCGTCTGGTGCAGCGTCAGGCTGAAGTGCGTAAAAACGGCACCTTATCCTGGCTGCGCCCGGATGCAAAAAGCCAGGTAACCTTCCAGTATGACGACGGTAAAATCGTCGGTATTGATGCGGTTGTTCTGTCGACTCAGCACTCTGAAGATATCGATCAGAAATCGCTGCAAGAAGCCGTTATGGAAGAGATCATCAAGCCGGTACTGCCGACTGAATGGCTGACAGCTTCAACCAAGTTCTTCATCAACCCAACTGGTCGTTTCGTTATCGGCGGTCCAATGGGTGACTGCGGTCTGACGGGTCGTAAAATCATCGTTGATACCTACGGCGGCATGGCCCGTCACGGCGGCGGCGCATTCTCTGGTAAGGATCCGTCTAAAGTAGACCGTTCCGCAGCTTATGCAGCCCGCTACGTAGCGAAAAACATCGTTGCCGCTGGCCTGGCTGACCGTTGTGAGATTCAGGTTTCCTACGCAATCGGCGTGGCTGAACCGACCTCTATCATGGTGGAAACGTTCGGTACTGAAAAAGTGCCTTCAGAACAGCTGACCCTGCTGGTGCGTGAGTTCTTCGACCTGCGCCCGTATGGCCTGATTCAGATGCTGGATCTGCTGCACCCGATTTACAAAGAAACCGCTGCTTACGGTCACTTTGGTCGTGAACATTTCCCATGGGAAAAAACCGACAAAGCTGCCCTGCTGCGTGAAGCTGCCGGTCTGAAGTAATTCCTCTACGGCTCAACGCTTATGAAGACCAGCCTCGCGCTGGTCTTTTTTTATGTCATTTGCTCTCCCATCCCCCATCGCTATAACCACGCTAATTTCATTTGCTTCAATAACAAATGAAAGCGATTACATAGCACAGTATTTCTATCTACCTTGAATTCACATCTCTTCGTTACCAGCATTGCATCACTGTTACATCATATTTCAGCATTGTCTTAAAATCAGCCAATCAACTTTACTCTATAATAATAAATAATGTTAACTTTCAATTCATTAAGCAATAATCCACATGAATGTTAGTGTAACCGATTACACTAATGTGATGTGATTCGCATTTTTTTACCCCGTACTCACCTACCCTTAACATCAACAAAACTAGCTACCCAACGGAGGGCATCATGCCTGACAATAAAAAAACGGGGCATTCCAACAAAGCCATGACATTTTTTGTCTGCTTCCTGGCAGCCCTGGCTGGATTACTTTTTGGCCTGGATATCGGTGTTATTGCCGGTGCTTTACCGTTCATCACCGACGAGTTCCAAATTACCCCACACACTCAGGAATGGGTGGTGAGTTCCATGATGTTTGGTGCGGCAGTGGGCGCCGTCGGCAGCGGTTGGCTCTCCTTCAAGCTGGGGCGTAAAAAAAGCCTGATGATCGGCGCAATCCTGTTTGTTGCCGGTTCGCTGTTCTCCGCCGCAGCGCCAAACGTTGAAGTGCTGCTGGTTTCCCGCGTGCTGCTCGGCCTGGCAGTCGGCGTTGCGTCTTATACCGCACCGTTGTACTTGTCCGAAATCGCCCCGGAAAAAATTCGCGGCAGCATGATTTCTATGTATCAGTTAATGATCACCATCGGTATTTTAGGTGCGTATCTTTCCGATACGGCGTTTAGCTACAGCGGCGCATGGCGCTGGATGCTGGGCGTGATCATTATCCCTGCCCTGTTACTGCTGGTTGGCGTCATCTTCCTGCCGGACAGCCCGCGTTGGTTTGCGGCTAAACGTCGTTTTGTCGATGCCGAACGCGTTCTGTTGCGTCTGCGTGACACCAGCGCTGAAGCCAAGCGCGAGCTGGATGAAATTCGTGAAAGCCTGCAGGTGAAGCAGAGCGGCTGGGCGCTGTTTAAAGAAAACAGCAACTTCCGCCGCGCGGTTTTCCTTGGCGTTCTGTTACAGGTGATGCAGCAGTTCACCGGGATGAACGTCATTATGTATTACGCACCAAAAATCTTTGAGCTGGCGGGTTACACCAACACCACCGAACAGATGTGGGGGACCGTTATTGTCGGTCTGACCAACGTGCTGGCAACCTTTATCGCCATTGGCCTGGTTGACCGCTGGGGCCGTAAACCTACGCTGATCCTCGGCTTTATCGTCATGGCCGTCGGTATGGGCGTGCTGGGTACCATGATGCACGTGGGTATTCACTCGCCAGCCGCACAATACTTCGCTGTCCTGATGCTGCTAATGTTTATCGTTGGCTTTGCGATGAGCGCCGGTCCGCTGATTTGGGTACTGTGCTCTGAAATCCAGCCGCTGAAAGGTCGCGATTTCGGCATCACCTGCTCTACCGCAACTAACTGGATTGCCAACATGATTGTCGGCGCAACCTTCCTGACGATGCTGAACTCGCTGGGCAGCGCCAACACCTTCTGGGTCTACGGTGGCCTGAACGTACTGTTCATCTTCCTGACCCTGTGGCTGATCCCTGAAACTAAAAACGTCTCTCTGGAACACATTGAACGTAACCTGATGAAAGGTCGTAAACTGCGCGAAATTGGCGCACACGACTAATCTCGTTAGGCTTCCTCCCCCGTGGGAGGGAGCCTTCCTCTTGCAGTCCCTTCCCTGTCGCACTATCCTCTGGCGTTATGAAAACCTCCCGTCTCCCGATCGCCATCCAGCAAGCCGTTATGCGCAGCCTGCGGGAAAAACTCGCTCAGGCCAATCTCAAGCTCGAACGCCAATACCCGGAACCAAAGCTGGTTTACCAACAGCGCGGAACCGCCGCGGGTACCGCGTGGCTACAAACCTACGAAATTCGTCTTAATCCAGTTTTGCTGATGGAGAATGTTGACGCGTTCGTTAACGAAGTGGTGCCCCATGAACTGGCGCATCTACTGGTGTGGAAACACTTTGGCCGCGTACCGCCGCACGGGAAAGAGTGGAAATGGATGATGGAGAGCGTGCTGGGCGTACCGGCCCGGCGCACGCATCAGTTTGAGCTGCAATCCGTGCAGCGTAAGACCTTTACATACCGCTGTAAGTGTCAGGAACACCAACTGACCGTCCGCCGCCATAACCGCGTTGTACGCGGCGAAGCCACCTACCGCTGCGTTCACTGCGGTGAACCGTTGGTTGCAGAATAATCTTCAGAATTATCAGGAACTTTTCTGATCTAACTGATTGCATACAGGAATAACTTTCGCTACGTTGCGGGCTCGTTTTGACACGGAGTTCGTGATGTACCGTAATCTTTCTTTTGCTGCGGCCCTGTTAGCCGCTGCGTTTTCAGGCTCGGTTTTAGCCGAAGGCATCAACAGTTTTTCTCAGGCAAAAGCAGCAGGCGTTAAAGTTAACGCCGATGCGCCAGGCGATTTCTATTGCGGATGTAAAATTAACTGGCAAGGAAAAAAAGGGGTCGTTGACCTCGAATCCTGCGGCTATAAAGTGCGAAAAAATGAAAACCGCGCCAGTCGAATTGAATGGGAACACGTTGTCCCCGCCTGGCAATTTGGTCATCAGCGCCAGTGCTGGCAGGACGGAGGGCGTAAAAACTGCGCTAAAGATCCGGTCTATCGCAAAATGGAAAGCGATATGCATAACCTGCAGCCCGCGGTGGGTGAGGTCAATGGCGATCGCGCAAACTTTATGTACAGCCAGTGGAACGGTGGCGAAGGCCAATATGGACAATGCACCATGAAGGTTGACTTCAAAGAGAAAGTTGCCGAGCCGCCAGCCCGCGCCCGTGGCGCCATCGCGCGTACCTATTTTTACATGCGCGACCAATACAACCTGACGCTCTCCCGCCAGCAAACTCAGCTTTTTAATGCCTGGAATAAGCAGTATCCGGTCACCGATTGGGAGTGTGAGCGCGACGAACGCATTGCAAAGGTACAGGGGAACCATAACCCCTATGTGCAACGCGCTTGCCAGGCGCAAAAGAGCTAACCTACACTAGCAGCAATATTTTTTAACCATGCCCTGGCCTTTTGCAGCCCAGGGCCATGACGCGGATGTTTAACTATGCGCATTCCTCGCATTTATCACCCTGAGCCACTCACTTCCGGCCGCCAAATTTCACTGTGTGAAGATGCAGCCAACCATATCGGCCGCGTACTGCGTATGGGGCCAGGCCAGGCGCTACAGCTGTTTGATGGCAGCAATCAGATATTCGACGCCGAAATCACCCACGCCAGTAAGAAAAGCGTGGACGTGAAGGTGCTTAACGCTGAACTCGACGATCGAGAATCGCCGCTGCACATCCACCTGGGCCAGGTGATGTCGCGGGGTGAAAAAATGGAATTTACTATCCAAAAATCGATTGAACTGGGTGTAAGCCTCATTACGCCACTTTTTTCTGAGCGCTGCGGCGTTAAACTGGACAGCGAACGCCTGAACAAGAAGCTCCAGCAGTGGCAGAAAATCGCCATTGCCGCCTGCGAACAGTGCGGTCGTAATCGGGTGCCTGAAATTCGCCCGGCGATGGATCTGGAAGCGTGGTGCGCCGAACAGGATGAAGGTCTGAAACTGAACCTGCATCCCCGCGCCAGCGCCAGCATCAATACGCTGCCGCTCCCGGTGGAACGCATCCGCTTGCTGATTGGCCCCGAAGGTGGGCTGTCGGCAGATGAAATTGCCATGACCGCACGGTATCAGTTTACTGATATTCTGTTAGGACCTCGCGTTCTGCGTACTGAGACAACTGCGCTCACCGCCATCACCGCGCTACAGGTGCGTTTTGGCGATCTGGGCTAACGGAGAAGAACAATGATCAAGCTCGGCATCGTGATGGATCCCATCGCAAGCATCAACATCAAGAAAGATTCCAGCTTCGCTATGCTGCTGGAATCGCAACGTCGCGGTTACGAAATTCATTATATGGAAATGGCCGATCTCTATCTGATCAACGGTGAAGCCCGCGCCCGTACACGTACCCTGAGCGTAGAGCAGAACTACGACAAATGGTATGAGTTCAATAGCGAGCAGGATCTCCCGCTGGCAGATCTGGACGTCATTCTGATGCGTAAGGATCCGCCGTTTGATACCGAGTTCATCTACGCAACCTATATTCTGGAACGTGCAGAGGAGAAAGGGACGCTAATCGTCAACAAACCGCAGAGCCTGCGCGATTGTAACGAGAAGCTGTTCACCGCATGGTTTGCCGACCTGACGCCGGAAACACTGGTCACGCGTAACAAAGCGCAGCTGAAAGCCTTCTGGCAAAAACACAGCGACATCATTCTCAAACCGCTGGACGGCATGGGCGGCGCATCTATTTTCCGCGTGAAGGAAGGCGATCCGAACCTTGGCGTTATTGCCGAAACACTGACCGAGCACGGTACCCGTTATTGCATGGCGCAGAACTATCTGCCGGCAATTAAAGACGGCGATAAACGCGTGCTGGTGGTCGATGGCGAACCCGTTCCGTACTGCCTGGCGCGTATTCCACAAGGCGGCGAAACCCGTGGCAACCTGGCAGCCGGCGGTCGTGGCGAGCCGCGTCCATTAACCGACAGCGACTGGGAAATTGCACGTCGCATTGGGCCAACGCTGAAAGCAAAAGGTTTGATTTTTGTCGGTCTGGATATCATTGGCGACCGTCTGACGGAAATTAACGTCACCAGCCCAACCTGTATTCGTGAAATTGAAGCGGAGTTCCCGGTTTCGATTACCGGTATGCTGATGGACGCCATCGAGGCACGTTTGCAGAAATAAATAAGTTGCCGGATGGCGATGCCTTCGCGTCTTATCCGGCCTACATTTGCACCCCGTAGGCCGGATAAGGCGAAGCCGCCATCCGGCAAAGCTATCTTCAGAGGGTGACATCTTCGCGCTTTGCCCACATACTGGGCTCTGTTGCTTTTTTGAACCAGGAAACAGAACCTCTGACAATGAATTTACAGCATCACTTTCTAATTGCCATGCCTGCTCTCCAGGATCCGATTTTCCGCCGTTCCGTGGTGTATATCTGTGAACACAATGAGAACGGAGCAATGGGGATTATCGTCAATAAGCCTCTGGAAAACTTACAAATTGAAGGGATTCTGGAAAAGCTGAAGATTACTCCAGAAGCACGCGATCCTGCCATTCGTCTGGACAAACCGGTGATGCTCGGCGGCCCGCTGGCGGAAGACCGTGGATTTATTCTACACACCCCGCCGTCACGCTTTGCCTCCAGTATTCGCATTTCAGATAACACTATCATCACCACCTCCCGCGATGTACTTGAAACCCTTGGTACGCAGGAGCAGCCATCCGAAGTGCTGGTTGCGCTGGGCTATTCATCATGGGAAAAAGGTCAACTGGAACAAGAGCTACTGGATAACGCCTGGCTCACTGCTCCCGCAGACCTCAACATCTTATTTAAAACGCCGATTGCCGACCGCTGGCGCGATGCGGCGAAGCTTATCGGGATTGATATTCAGACCATGCCTGGCGTGGCGGGACACGCCTGATGAGCGGAACATTACTCTCTTTTGATTTTGGTACGAAAAGTATCGGCGTCGCGGTTGGTCAACGCATTACCGGTACGGCGAGACCCTTGCCCGCCATCAAAGCACAGGACGGTACGCCAGACTGGAGTTTGATTGAACGCCTGCTAAAAGAGTGGCAGCCGGACAAAATCATTGTCGGCCTGCCGCTCAACATGGATGGCACTGAACAACCCCTTACTGCGCGCGCACGCAAATTCGCTAACCGCATTCACGGTCGCTTTGGCGTAACCGTAACGCTGCACGATGAACGTTTGAGCACCGTCGAAGCCCGCTCAGGCCTGTTTGAGCAAGGCGGATACCGGGCGTTGAATAAAGGCAAAGTAGATTCCGCTTCTGCCGTTATTATCCTTGAAAGCTATTTCGAGCAGGGCTACTAAAGTCGCCCCTGCGCCTGGCGCTGCTGCTGACTTTGTGCAAACGTCTGCATACCTGTCTGCTGCCCGGTTTGAATCACACCGGGTAGCTGATGCGTTTTCCCTTCGCGGATCAAATTGCCCACGGCGGGCGTGTTGACGAGCAGCTCGAATAGCGCCACGCGTCCTCCCTGCTTATCTTCCTCCAGCTTTTGCGAAAGTACCGCCCGCAGGCTGTCTGCCAGCTGGTTACGCACCGGATCTTTCTCCTGAGCGGGAAAGGTGTCCACCAGCCGCGCGATGGCCTGCGCCGCCCCTCGCGTATGTAAGGTTGCCAACACCAGATGCCCGGTCTCCGCTGCCGTTAAGGCCAAACGAATAGTTTCCACGTCGCGCAGCTCGCCCAGCAAAATGACGTCGGGATCTTCGCGTAACGCGCCGCGCAAACCGGCAGCAAAAGAAGCGCAGTGTACGCCCACCTCCCGCTGTTGAATAAGACAACGTTGGCTGGTGTAGCGATATTCAATCGGATCTTCCAGCGTCAGAATGTGCCCCGCAATATGTTGATTAAGGTACTCCACCATCGCCGCCAGGGTAGTTGATTTACCGCTGCCGGTGGCTCCAGTGACCAGAACTAATCCATTTTCACCGTGCAGCAGTTTAGGTATGGCCTCGGGGGTCTGAAGATCGTCTAAACGAGGACATTCAAGCGGTAGCAATCTTAGCGCCAGCGAGGTTCCCTGCTGATGAGCAAATGCGCTGGCGCGTAGACGCCGGGAGTCCGCCAGCGTAAGGGCAAAATCAATCTGCCCCTGTTCCCGCCACTGTACCTGTTGTTGCTCACTGAGCCAGCACATCAGCAGATCCTCCACGTCAGGGGGAGTAAATGGTGCTATTTCGACTTTTCCACGTATGCGCCAACGCGCAGGCCATGCATTGCACAGGTGTAGATCCGACACGTTATGCTTTACACTAAGGGCCACTATTTCTTCCATATTCATATGAACATCCTCGGAAAATGAACGATATCGCGCATAACCTGGCACATGTCCGGGACAAAATCTCAGCCGCCGCGACGCGTTGCGGGCGGTCTTCAGAAGAAGTTATGTTGCTTGCAGTCAGCAAAACCAAACCTGCGAGCGCCATCGAAGAAGCCATCGTCGCAGGATTATTTTCAATTGGTGAAAACAACGACTAATAGCGAGTAGTCACGCTCTTGATTTTCCATACACCTTTTTCTTATACCATGCAGTCAATAACTTTTTGAGATGACTCACCTGTTCCAAATGTCAAATAGACATTGGTACAAATAGGATCAGCTATAATTAGATCAATACTAATATGCTTACTCCAGTCTTCATCGGCAAAATCCTGAACTTTTAGAAAATAATCCTCTTCAAGCTCATTGCTTCTATAAGCTTGCTTTAATTTATTCAATGTATCAATAATAACATAAGGCTCTAATGCCGTCGGATCATCTGCAACTGGGATGATATTATGAGCAATCTGCTTGATATACCAGGCATTGAATCTTAATGCCTGAGTATCAGCAGGCATTATTCCTGCCATAGCAAACGATGAGAATAGAAAAGTAAATAATATCAATCGTTTCATCAGTTATGCCTATAGAGTTTATACGAGGCTGATTTTTACGATAACCAGGTCCGGGATACACACCATGTTCGATTGCTGCTGTTACTGCCCTGGCACAATAACCTGTAGCGTGCGCATGAGCATTATTCCTAACAAAATTTACAGCGGCTTCTTTATTCCACATTTGCAAAACCTCATTTATAAACGAAGAGTATGAAATATCACAAAGCGAACCATCACCTTGAACATTAAATGCTTCCAACTCTATTTATTGACATCGCAAATATGCCCGTAATCTGTATTTTCGATGTGTATTGCTGCTTAATAATAAATGAAGTTATAATATTTACCTTACCAATTATCTAATGTTTTTTCTTTATTAGAAATAAATATCATCCCAAATTTTATAACTGTAGAATATTTACACTGGCGCAAACTGGAGCTGAATAAAACGAATTGAAAATCCTGTCAGTTAAATCTGTTTACGTCCTCCTACAGACTCACATTTTTATACTCAGCCTATCTGCAGCCTTACCAGGCGTAGTAAATGGTGCGGTTTCGACTTTTCCACCTATGCGCCAGCGCGCAGGCCATGCATTGCACAGGTGTAGATCCGACACGTTATGCTTTACACTAAGGGCCACTATTTCTTCCATATTCATATGAACATCCTCGGAAAATGAACGATATCGCGCATAACCTGGCACATGTCCGGGACAAAATCTCAGCCGCCGCGACGCGTTGCGGGCGGTCTTCAGAAGAAGTTATGTTGCTTGCAGTTAGCAAAACCAAACCTGCGAGCGCCATCGAAGAAGCCATGACCGCAGGGCAGCGTGCCTTCGGTGAAAACTATGTCCAGGAAGGGGTGGATAAGATCCGCTACTTTCAGGAAAAAGGCGTTAAAGATCTGCAGTGGCACTTTATCGGCCCGCTGCAGTCGAACAAAAGTCGTCTGGTCGCTGAACATTTTGACTGGTGCCATACGATTGATCGTCTGCGTATCGCTGCCCGTCTGAGCGAACAGCGCCCGGCGGAGCTGCCGCCGCTCAATGTGTTGATTCAGATTAATATCAGCGATGAGAACAGTAAGTCAGGTATTCCGCTTGCAGAGCTTGATGCACTGGCCGCTGAAGTCGCCGCGCTGCCACGGATTACCCTGCGTGGTCTGATGGCGATTCCGGCGCCAGAGTCAGATTATGTAAGGCAGTTTGAAGTTGCACAGCAAATGGCGGTAGCATTTGCCGGGTTGAAAACACGTTACCCAAGTATCGACACGCTCTCACTGGGGATGTCTGATGATATGGATGCCGCCATTGCGGCGGGTAGCACGATGGTGCGCATCGGCACTGCCATTTTTGGTGCTCGTGATTACACTAAAAAATAAGGAAAACTAAGGAACACCATGAATACGTTGACCTTCCTGCTCTCAACGGTAATTGAGCTGTATACCATGGCGCTGCTGCTGCGCGTGTGGATGCAATGGTCTCGCTGCGATTTCTACAACCCGTTCTCGCAGTTTATTGTGAAAATCACTCAGCCCATTATTGGGCCGTTACGCCGTATTATTCCGCCGATGGGGCCAATTGACAGCGCATCGGCATTAGTTGCGCTCGTTCTGAGCTTTATCAAGGCCATCGTGCTGTTTAAGGTGGTTACGTTCCAGCCGATCATCTGGATCGCCGCCGTGCTGATTGTCCTGAAGACCATCGGACTGCTGATTTTCTGGGTTCTGCTGGTGATGGCGATTATGAGCTGGGTCAGCCAGGGCCGCAGCCCTGTGGAGTACGTGCTGATTCAACTGGCGGATCCGCTGCTGCGTCCTATTCGTCGCTTACTTCCAGGCATGGGTGGGATCGATTTCTCGCCAATGATCCTGGTTCTGCTGCTGTATGTCATTAACATGGGCATCGCAGAAGTGTTACAGGCGACAGGTAACATGCTGCTGCCGGGGCTGTGGATGGCGCTATGAGTGCCGTTACCCCCTGCGATGACGGTCTGGTTTTACGGCTCTACATTCAGCCTAAAGCCAGCCGTGACAGTATTGTAGGTTTACATGGCGACGAGTTAAAAGTCGCCATTACCGCCCCACCGGTTGATGGGCAAGCCAATAGCCATCTGGTGAAGTTTCTCGGCAAACAGTTCCGTGTGGCAAAAAGCCAGGTCGTCATTGAGAAGGGCGAGCTTGGTCGTCACAAACAGGTTAAAATCATTCATCCGCAACAGATCCCGCCCGAAATTGCGGCGCTAACTGATTAGGTATCCCATGCAAAAAGTTGTCCTCGCGACCGGCAACGCCGGTAAAGTGCGTGAACTCGCCTCTCTTCTGAGTGATTTCGGTCTTGATGTTGTTGCTCAAACGGATCTGGGTGTTGATTCTGCAGAAGAGACCGGGCTGACGTTTATTGAGAACGCCATTCTGAAGGCACGTCATGCCGCGCAAATTACCGGTTTACCCGCCATTGCTGATGACTCCGGTCTGGCGGTAAATGCCCTTGGCGGCGCGCCGGGCATCTATTCAGCCCGCTATTCCGGCGAAGATGCAACCGATCAGCAGAACCTGGAAAAACTGCTCCACACCCTGCAGGATGTTCCTGATGACAAGCGCCAGGCACAATTCCACTGCGTGCTGGTGTATATGCGCCATGCAGACGATCCAACACCTGTGGTTTGCCACGGACGCTGGCCGGGCGTTATTGCCCGTGAACCTGCCGGAAACGGTGGTTTTGGCTACGACCCAATCTTCTTTGTGCCGTCTGAAGGGAAAACCGCCGCCGAACTGACCCGCGAAGAAAAGAGCGCGATTTCTCACCGCGGACAAGCGCTGAAGCTGCTGCTGGATGCCCTGCGTAATGGTTAAGCTTCCGCCGTTAAGTCTTTACATTCACATCCCGTGGTGCGTGCAGAAATGCCCGTACTGCGACTTCAACTCGCATGCGCTTAAAGGCGAAGTCCCTCATGACGACTATGTGCAGCATCTGCTGAGCGATCTGGATTCTGAGGTGGCCCACGCCCAGGGCCGCGAGGTAAAGACGATTTTTATCGGTGGTGGTACGCCGAGCCTGCTTTCTGGCCCGGCAATGCAAACGCTGCTCGACGGCGTGCGCGCACGGCTGAATCTCGCCGCAGATGCAGAAATCACGATGGAGGCGAATCCCGGTACGGTGGAAGCCGATCGCTTTGTGGATTATCAACGTGCTGGCGTAAACCGTATCTCCATTGGTGTACAGAGCTTTAGCTCCGCCAAACTCGAACGTCTGGGACGTATTCACGGGCCGGAAGAAGCCAAACGTGCAGCGCACCTGGCGAGCGGTCTGGGACTACGCAGCTTTAACCTCGACCTGATGCACGGTTTACCGGATCAGACGCTGGAAGAGGCGCTGAGCGATTTACAGCAGGCCATCGCGCTCAACCCGCCGCATCTTTCCTGGTATCAGTTGACCATCGAGCCGAATACGCTGTTCGGGTCCCGACCACCGGTATTACCGGACGACGACGCGCTGTGGGATATTTTTGAGCAAGGCCACCAGTTGCTGACCGCCGCGGGGTATCAGCAGTACGAAACCTCAGCCTACGCCAGACCGGGTTATCAGTGTCAGCACAACCTAAATTACTGGCGTTTTGGCGACTATCTAGGCATTGGCTGCGGCGCGCACGGCAAAGTCACTTTCCCTGACGGTCGCATCCTGCGCACGACCAAAACGCGACATCCGCGCGGATACATGCAAGGACGTTATCTGGAAAGCCAGCGAGATGTCGCCGAGGCCGATAAGCCGTTTGAGTTCTTTATGAACCGTTTCCGGCTGCTGGAAGCCGCGCCTCGCGCGGAGTTCACGCAATATACCGGGCTTACCGAAGACGTTATTCGTCGACAGATCGATGAGGCCATTGCCCAGGGCTATCTGAGTGAATGCGATGAATACTGGCAGATTACCCAACACGGTAAGCTATTTTTGAATTCTCTGCTGGAGCTGTTTCTGGCGGAGTGATGCTCGATGCGCCCACGGGCGCATTATTGACAGGTGTGCCTTTAGTGGTCAGCATGGCGGAAAACTTTACAGGATGGTCTTTCGTCCAGGTCTTTCAAAAGATGTATAATCCCCGACCAATCCCACTAAGGTGTATAAATATGCAAAATAACGATCGGCAATCATCATAACCACAAAAATGATGAGCGAATTTATCGTTACGCATATTCAGGAGGTTTTGAGAAAACGCCCCAGTCGAATGACCGGGGCCAGAGTGATTAATACTGATTAAACATTTCCTGGATCTGCTTAGGATCCTTGGTTTGGGTCAGAGCCAGTTGCAGCAGAACACGCGCTTTTTGCGGGTTCAGAGAGCCTGAAGCCACAAATCCGTATTTCGCATCATCAACTTCAGCATCCTGGGTGGTGGCGCCCGTTGGTACACGGGATGAACGCACCACAACGGTACCTTTATGCGCGGCAGTTGCCAGCGTATCGAAAATGGTTTTATACAGGTTACCGTTACCTACACCCGCACTGACGATCCCGGCGTAACCCGCGTCTACCAATGCTTTGGCTGGCAGATCGGAGGCGTTAGCGTAGTTGTAAACAATCCCAACTTTCGGCAGCTCGGTCAGCTTGGATACGTCGAACGGCGTGGATGTGGTGTGCTTACGCGCAGGCGTACGCTGGTAGTCGATTTTACCGTTATGGATATACCCCAGCGGACCATAGTTAACGGATTTGAAAGTAGCGACATCCGTAGTGTTAGTTTTGGTCACATCGCGACCATCCATAACGGTGTCGTTCATCACCACCAGCACACCACGGTTGACAGAGGCTTTGTCTGCGGCGGTTACCACGGCGTTATACAGGTTGAACGGGCCATCAGCGCTCATACCTGTAGACGGACGCATTGCGCCGACCAGCACCACCGGCTTGTTGCACTTGACGGTGAGATCGAGGAAATAGGCGGTTTCTTCCATGGTATCCGTACCATGTGTTACCACGAAGCCGTCAGTTTTATCACACTCGGTATTAATCTTTTTCGCCAGCGTTAGCCAGACATCGTCATTCATATCCTGGGAGCCGATGTTTACCACCTGCTCGCCTTTCACAACAGCGATATCTTTCAACTGAGGTACGGCATCAACCAAATTTTCTACGCCGACTTTGCCTGCCGTGTAGTTAGATTTTGTTGCGGAGTCACCACCGCCGGCAATCGTCCCGCCGGTAGCTAAAATAGTGATGTTTGGCAGTGCAAGCGCCGCGCCGCTGAAACCCATAACCAGTGCGGCAAGTGCCGTTCTCTTGAAAAACTCCATGTTATTTCTCCAGTTACTTGAATTTGCAGCATTATGTCTATCTTACAGATGAATAATGTGACGCCATCCAATTAACCAGATTTATATCTCCATCAAATTGTTATTCTTAGAGATGGATATCAAAAAAACAGAAAAATACAAAATAAAACGGCACAGAATGTTTCTGTGCCGTTAAAAAGAGGTGAAGATTATTTCAGAGTGCTAACCAGCGTTTTACGATCGTTTTCCAGCGTCACGACGCGGGCACAAACATCTTTGCCAAACTGCTGGAAGTCTTGTTCCTGATTCTTCCATTCGTTCTGAATTGAGGTTTGTAAACCTCCGAGGCTTCCGAGCACGCCCTGCAGCGGATTACCACCGCCTTTGAGCACGGCTTTCGCCCCCATCTCGTTGATGCTGTCCTGCAAAATACCGCCCATCGCCTGATTGACCAGCTGTTGTCCATCCGCGCGAACCTGATCAATCGCCTTATAATGGAAGGTCAGGCCGTCAGTGCGATGCTCAATAATGCGGTTCATCTGCTCTTTCAATTGCGCATCCAGCTTAGTTAAGCGGCCACGCATGTTGCTGCTTTCGCCGACCTCTTTGGCGATGATTTTATCCAGCGCCACGCGACCTTTCTCCACGCGCGCTCTGACACCTTCGTCAATCCACGGCAGGCTGCTACGCAACGCCGCCTGATAATCTTTAGCCTGCTCACGCTGCGCGGCGTTCAGGTTGTACTGTTTACCGTTAAAGGTGACATCACCGGCCTGGGTAATGACCAGGTTGCCGTTCTCACCCTTCACCTGTACCGTTTGTGGACTCAAAATCACATCGTCACGCGGGGTGACGCTGCACTGATAATCAGCATGTGCGGCCATCGCCGTGAACGTTAGGACTGCCGCCAGCAGCGTTTTGCGCATCATATCTTTCCCTCAATACAAATTGGGCCGGCATTTGCCGACCCTTTGCTACTTAGTCCCACCAAATATCGAAAAGTTCGCTGGTGCGCACTTCTTCGAGTTTGCGCTCTTCCAGCCACTTACGCACGATAGCCTGATGTTCTTCGGTGCATTTGCCGATTTCCTGCAGACAGATCAGACCTTCCCAGGCCAGATAGCCGCTGCCGTCAAAGGCCAGCTTGTTCGGTTCGATAACTTCATTGATAAAATCATCAACGATTTGATCGACCTGCTCTCCAGATGTACCTTCCGGGAAACGCCATGCAACCGAAAATCCTACTTCCTGGAATTCGTCGATGTGCATTTTTTTACGCAGACGACGGCTACGGTTCTTTGCCATTATTTCACCCTCTCGAACATTAAGTCCCATACGCCGTGGCCAAGACGATGACCACGTTGTTCAAATTTGGTTACCGGGCGCGATTCCGGGCGCGGTACATAATCGTTACTCTCTGACTGGTTTTTATACCCGTCAATCGAGGACATCACTTCAAGCATGTGCTCCGCATAGGCTTCCCAGTCGGTTGCCATGTGGAACACGCCGCCCAGCTTCAGCTTGCTTAAGATATGCTCAGCAAACGGTACCTGAACGATACGGCGTTTATTATGACGTGCTTTATGCCACGGGTCAGGGAAAAACAGCTGAACCATAGATAAAGAATTGTCAGGAATCATTTTATGCAGGACTTCGACGGCATCATGGCACATGACACGCAGGTTCTCGACGCCCTCTTCATGAGCTGAAGCCAGACACGCGCCAACGCCCGGTGAGTGAACCTCAATGCCGAGGAAATTTTGCTCCGGACGCGCTTTCGCCATCGCCACCAGCGAAGCCCCCATACCAAAACCAATTTCAAGCGTGACTGGCGCATCGCGACCAAACAGCGCAGCGAAATCCACAGGTTCTTCGCTGAACTCAACGCCCATCACCGGCCAGTAGTTTTCCAGCGCGTGTTCCTGCCCTTTCGTCAGTCGCCCCTGGCGACGAACAAAACTACGAATCCGGCGCAGAGGGCGGCCGTTTTCATCAAATTCCGGTGAAATGACGTCGTTCTTCATAAAAGTTTAGTCTGCTGTGTTTGAGTTCTGAAAACGGGCATTATCCAAAGTTAGTTGCCGGATGCAAGTAAAGGAAGAAAGTGAGCAGCGGAAAGTTCCGGTTTACACCCCGTTGCCGCTGTGCTGCAATCTTGCCCCCGGCAATAATGAAACGGTAATCATGCAAGCGTCTCAATTCTCGGCTCAGGTTTTGAGCTGGTACGACAAATACGGGCGGAAAACGCTGCCCTGGCAAATTGGCAAGACGCCTTACAAAGTATGGCTCTCTGAGGTGATGCTGCAACAAACTCAGGTTGCGACCGTTATCCCCTACTTTGAGCGCTTTATGGCGCGCTTCCCAACGGTAACGGATTTAGCCCATGCGCCGCTGGATGAAGTCCTGCATTTATGGACCGGGCTGGGCTATTACGCCCGAGCGCGTAATCTGCATAAAGCCGCGCAACAGGTTGTGACGCTGCACGGCGGCTCATTCCCGCAAACCTTTGATGAAGTGGCCGCCCTGCCAGGCGTCGGACGTTCAACTGCAGGCGCGATCCTTTCGCTCTCCCTGGGTCAGCATTTTCCGATTCTTGACGGTAACGTCAAACGAGTGCTGGCTCGCTGTTATGCTGTAAGCGGCTGGCCGGGTAAAAAAGAGGTCGAAAAGAAACTGTGGGAGTTGAGCGAGCAGGTTACGCCAGCCCATGGGGTTGAGCGGTTTAATCAGGCGATGATGGATTTAGGCGCCATGGTCTGTACGCGCTCAAAACCCAAATGTTCCCTGTGTCCGTTGGAAAATGGCTGTGTGGCGAGCGCCAATGCAAGCTGGGCGCTGTACCCGGGTAAAAAGCCCAAACAGACATTACCAGAACGGACGGACTATTTTTTACTGATGCAGCATGAAAACGAGGTGTTGCTCACGCAGCGACCACCCAGCGGCTTATGGGGTGGCTTATACTGTTTTCCGCAGTTTGATGATGAGGATGGGCTACGCGACTGGCTGGCGCAACGGCAAATTAACGCAGATAATCTGACCCAACTTAATGCGTTTCGCCATACCTTTAGCCATTTCCACTTAGATATTGTGCCTATGTGGCTTCCCGTGTCCTCATTCACCTCATGCATGGATGAAGGCAACGCACTCTGGTATAACTTAGCGCAACCGCCGTCGGTCGGACTGGCGGCCCCCGTGGAGCGTTTGTTACAGCAATTACGTGCCGGCACACAGGTTTAACGTACCGGTCGATAAAGAGGATTTTTTATGAGCAGAACGATTTTTTGCACTTTCCTGCAACGCGAAGCAGAAGGACAGGATTTTCAGCTGTACCCGGGCGATCTGGGAAAACGCATCTATAACGAGATTTCTAAAGAAGCATGGGCGCAATGGCAGCATAAACAAACCATGCTGATTAACGAGAAGAAACTCAATATGATGAACGTTGAACACCGTAAGTTACTGGAACAGGAGATGATTAACTTCCTGTTTGAAGGTAAGGATGTGCATATTGAAGGCTATACGCCTGAAGAAAAAAAATAAGCATCGCTTGCTGGCAATCTCGTAGGCCGGATAGGGTGCTTGCACTGCCATCCGGCAAAACGATACAACAACAAACACAACACGCACTCCCGGAATGATGAAAAAATTTCTCGCGCTTGCCGTTATCGCGCCGTTGCTCATCTCCTGTTCCAGTTCGACCAAAAAAGGCGATTCCTATAACGAAGCCTGGGTCAAGGATACCAACGGTTTTGATATTCTGATGGGGCAATTTGCCCATAACATTGAGAATCTGTGGGGATTTAAGGAAGTGCTGATTGCGGGTCCGAAGGACTACGTAAAGTATACCGATCAGTATCAAACCCGCAGCCATATCAATTTTGATGACGGTACGATAACCGTCGAGACCATTGCCGGGACAGATCCCGCCGGACATCTGCGTCTAGCGATTATCAAGACGTTGCTGATGGGTGATGATCCGGGTTCTATCGACCTCTATTCCGATGTCGACGACATTAAGATTTCCAAAGAGCCGTTCCTGTACGGGCAGGTAGTCGATAATACCGGCCAGCCTATTCGTTGGGAGGGACGTGCAACCAACTTTGCCAACTACCTGCTACAAACGCGACTGAAAAAGCGAAGCAATGGCTTGCGTATCATCTATAGCGTGACGATCAATCTGGTCCCAAATCACCTTGATAAGCGCGCGCATAAATACGTCGGCATGGTACGTCAGGCTTCACGTAAGTATGGCGTCGAAGAGTCGCTGATTCTGGCCATCATGCAAACCGAATCCTCGTTTAACCCGTATGCGGTCAGCCATGCCGATGCGCTGGGACTCATGCAGGTGGTACAACACAGCGCCGGAAAAGATGTGTTCCGTTCCCAGGGGCGCTCAGGCACGCCAAGCCGTAGCTTCTTGTTTGACCCGGCCAGCAACATTGATACCGGTACTGCCTATCTGGCAATGCTGAATAATGTCTATTTGGGCGGCATTGATAATCCGACCTCGCGTCGCTATGCGGTGATCACCGCGTATAACGGCGGCGCGGGCAGCGTGCTGCGCGTGTTCTCGAACGATAAAATTCAGGCCGCAAACATCATTAACAGTATGTCCCCTGGGGACGTTTATCAAACGCTGACCACCCGACACCCATCTGCTGAATCACGCCGATATCTTTACAAGGTCAATTCCGCACAAAAATCATATCGTCGCCGCTAATGTATCCCTCTCTTGCCCCCTAAAACGGGGGCCTGAAGGGGGAAAAACGTTAACTCCATCACTCTTTTGCTTTGCAATCCGAAATTGTTTGCAAATATTTGTCACAGGTAACAAAAAAAGAGTGCCTCTCGTTGATAGAATCACATCATATAGCCACGGCAAATGTGCCTTTTAAAACATTCATCCGCATTACGGTGTGAGGAAATTAACATGAATCTTAAGCTGCAGCTGAAAGTTCTCTCGTTTCTGCAGTTCTGCTTATGGGGTAGTTGGCTCACTACCCTCGGCTCCTATATGTTTGTCACCCTTAAATTTGATGGTGCATCCATTGGCGCGGTGTACAGCTCGCTGGGGATCGCCGCCGTGTTTATGCCTACGCTGTTAGGGATCGTGGCTGACAAATGGATCAGTGCAAAATGGGTGTACACCATTTGTCACCTGGTCGGCGCAGCAACGCTGTTCGCCGCAGCCGAAGTCACCACGCCAGGTGCCATGTTCTTTGTGATCTTGCTTAACTCCCTGGCCTATATGCCAACGTTGGGGTTAATCAACACCATCTCTTACTATCGCCTGCAATCAGCCGGGATGGATATTGTTACAGACTTCCCGCCAATCCGTATCTGGGGCACCATCGGCTTTATTCTGGCGATGTGGGCGGTAAGCTTCTCCGGTTTTGAACTGAGCCATATGCAGCTGTATATCGGCGCGACGCTGTCCGTCGTATTGGCGCTGTTCACCCTGACGCTGCCGCATATCCCGGTCGCCAATCAGCAGAAAAACCAGAGCTGGTCTTCCATGTTGGGCCTGGATGCCTTCGCGCTGTTTAAAAACAAGCGGATGGCGATTTTCTTCATCTTCTCTATGATGCTGGGCGCAGAGCTGCAAATTACCAATATGTTCGGTAATACCTTCCTGCACAGCTTCGATAACAATCCGCTGTTCTCCGGCAGCTTCATCGTTGAACACGCGTCGGTGATGATGTCGATTTCGCAGATCTCCGAGACGCTGTTTATCCTGACCATCCCGTTCTTCTTAAGCCGTTACGGTATTAAGAACGTGATGCTTATCAGTATTGTGGCGTGGATGCTGCGCTTTGGCCTGTTTGCCTACGGCGATCCAACACCGTTTGGTACCGTGCTGCTGGTTCTGTCGATGATTGTTTACGGCTGCGCCTTCGACTTCTTCAACATCTCTGGCTCCGTGTTTGTAGAGAAAGAAGTTCGCCCTGAAATCCGCGCCAGCGCACAAGGCATGTTCCTGATGATGACCAACGGCTTCGGTTGTATTCTGGGCGGTCTGGTGAGCGGTAAAGTAGTTGAACACTATACGCTGAACGGTATTACCGATTGGCAGACCGTGTGGCTGATCTTCGCAGGTTACTCGCTGGTTCTGGCTTTTGCCTTCGTTGCGCTGTTTAAATACAAACACGTACGCGTTCCGGCAGGCGCCCAGACTATCGCGCACTAATCTTTATTGATTAAATAGGGTCACCTGATGGTGGCCCTATTTGGTCAGATGACGCTTACTTCAGAACATATCCATACAGACGTTTAATGCCGTCTGCATCCGTTTCACTGTAAACCCCTTGCAGCTCCGGCGAGAAGCCCGGCAGCAGGTTTATGCCCTCTTCCAATGCCAGGAAGTAACGTTGCACCGCCCCGCCCCATACTTCGCCCGGTACCACGCACAGTACGCCCGGAGGATAAGGCAGCGCGCCTTCTGCCGCAATGCGACCAGCGGCATCACAAATACGCACCAGTTCAACATCACCGCGGATAAAGGCGCTGTTAGCATCCTGTGGGTTCATCGCCACGGCAGGCAAACTCTCCTGACGGAACATCGCTTTTTGCAGATCTTTCACATCAAAGCTGACGTACAGTGAGTGCATCTCCTGACACAGTTCACGCAGCGTGTAATCCCGGTAACGTACCGGATACTTGTTGAAGATGGTGGGCAGCACGTTTGCCAGCGGCGTATCGTCTTCAATATGCTGCTCAAACTGCGCCAGCATCGCGACCAGTTGCGCCAGTTTCTCAGCGCTTTCTGCCGGGGTCAGCAGGAACAGAATCGAGTTAAGGTCGCATTTCTCCGGCACGATACCGTTTTCACGCAGATAATGCGCCAAAATCGTCGCCGGAATACCAAACTCAGTATATTGCCCGGTTTGCGCATCAATGCCCGGAGTGGTTAACAGCAGTTTGCAGGGATCGACAAAATACTGGTCGCGTGCATATCCAGAAAAACCATGCCATTTAGCACCAGGTTCAAAGCTAAAGAAGCGACGCTCGCTGGCAATCACCTGTGTCGGATAGCTTTCCCACGGTTTGCCATCCACTACCGGAGGAATAAACGGTTGAAGCAGCTTACAGCGGGTAATAATCGCTTTGCGGGCCTCGATCCCCAGCGTCACACATTCCTCCCATAGCCGACGGCCGCTCTCGCCTTCATGGATTTTGGCGTTAACGTCCAGCGCCGCAAACAACGGGTAAAACGGGCTGGTGGAAGCATGCAGCATAAACGCATTGTTCAGACGCTTATGCGGGCAGAAGCGCGCCTGGCCGCGAATATGGTTATCCTTTTTATGGATCTGCGAGGTTTGCGAGAATCCGGCCTGCTGTTTGTGTACCGACTGAGTGACAAAGATCCCCGGATCGTTAGCATTGAGCTCTAGCAGCAGCGGCGACCCATCGGCCATCATCGGGATAAATTGCTCGTAACCGACCCATGCGGAATCAAACAGGATGTAATCGCACAGGTGACCGATCTTGTCGATCACCTGCCGGGCGTTGTAGATCGTACCGTCATAGGTACCCAACTGAATGATCGCCAGACGGAACGGGCGCGGTTGATCAGCCTTTTGCGGCGCAACTTCTCGAAGTTGCTGGCGCAGATACTCCTCATCAAAGCAGTGCTCATCAATGCCGCCAATAAAGCCAAACGGATTACGCGCCGCTTCCAGATAAACCGGCGTAGCACCCGCCTGGATCAGTGCCCCGTGGTGGTTCGATTTATGATTATTGCGGTCAAACAGCACCAGATCGCCGCGCGTCAGCAGCGCATTGGTGACCACTTTATTGGCCGCAGAGGTCCCATTCAGCACAAAGTAGGTTTTATCCGCGTGGAAAACTTTCGCAGCAAATTTCTGCGCATGTTTCGCTGATCCTTCATGAATCAACAGATCGCCAAGCTTAACGTCAGCATTGCACATATCCGCGCGAAACAGATTCTCACCAAAGAACTCATAGAAATGTCGGCCCGCAGGATGCTTCTTAAAAAACTCACCGTGTTGGTGTCCCGGGCAGGCAAACGTGCTGTTCCCCATTTCGACATACTGGGTAAGCGTGTCATAGAACGGCGGCAGCAGCTCTTCCTCATACTGACAGGCAGCAGATTCCAGCTCCAGCCAGTCCTGAGCCTGACCGCGAATTACCGCATTAACGCCCGCAGGCACATCAACATCAGACTCTGCGAACAGAAACACAGGTAGATGAAAACCGGTGCGTTTCAGCAAAGCCAGGCTCCCACTGCGGCTGTCCGCAACGGTAATGACGACTGCCGCAACGTCAGTAAAATCAGTACTGTCCAGCGACACCACCTGACGATGGCTGGACAGACGAGAAACCAGTTCACTACTGGCGGCAATTTTCATTGATTTCATAAGCGCAATAACCCGTTTCGGGAAAATCAAAAGTCCCGGACAACGCCGCATGGCTTTGCCCACGAAATGACAGGTCAAACTGGTTACCAGCCCCGACCGCCAGACATCAGTAAAAGCAGATAGCCTCTGATTTTACTGTTATCCTGCAGTGAGCGTGCGCTGCCCTCACCGCATGGTGGGAGCGTAAAGATAAGTCGCGGGAAGGGGCAAACGTCGCGCAAAAAGGCGATGTTGAAGGCGATGTAGGGGGAGTAATATCATCCCAGGCAGCCCCATTCAGACAGAAGAAAATTCGCGCAATCATGGCACCTTTCACTTACAGGCGCAAGATAAAATCCTGTGCGAAAACCTTACAGATAAGCAAGCATTTCGTCTGAAAGTTGCGGCATAATAATGCAATCTGAAACATAATTTCACCCAGCTAATTGCCTTTAGTATCAAGACGATGATGGGTATGCAGGAGCAAATGTGGTAATCGGACCCTTTATTAATGCCAGCGCCATTTTATTTGGTGGCATTCTCGGCGCGCTGCTCAGCCAGCATATACCAGAACGTATTCGGGTCTCCATGACCTCTATTTTCGGGCTGGCCTCGTTAGGGATTGGTATCTTGCTGGTTATCAAATGCGCCAATCTACCGGTAATGGTTCTGGCAACGCTCGTCGGCGCATTAATTGGCGAGTTCTGTCATCTGGAAAAAGGGATCAATGCCGCGGTAGCCAAAGCGCAGCAGCTTTTCACCCGCTCGGACGCCAATGTTACGCACGAATCCTTTATTCAAAGCTATGTGGCTATCATTGTGCTGTTTTGCGCCAGCGGTACCGGGATCTTCGGTGCGATACATGAAGGGATGACAGGCGACCCGAATATTTTAATCGCCAAGTCATTTTTGGATTTCTTCACGGCCATCATTTTTGCCTGCTCATTAGGAATCGCGGTATCCGCCATTTGCATGCCGATGCTGGCAATCCAGTTAACGCTTGCCACCTGTGCAGCACTGATTTTACCCCTGACGACGCCAGCTATGATGGCCGATTTCAGCGCCGTAGGCGGGCTATTGCTGCTGGCAACCGGTTTGCGTATTTGCGGCATCAAGATGTTTGCGGTTGTGAATATGCTTCCTGCCCTGCTGCTGGCAATGCCGCTTTCCGCCGCCTGGACGGCATTTTTTGGCTGAGAATGCGTGCATTAGCAGCAATGTGGTGATAGATTGTGCAGTCTGCATTGATTTGAAGAAATTTCGTTGACGAAGCGAAGCGAATCGGGTTTAATGCGCCTCGTTGCCCGGATAGCTCAGTCGGTAGAGCAGGGGATTGAAAATCCCCGTGTCCTTGGTTCGATTCCGAGTCCGGGCACCAAATTCATATCAACGGACCTCCACGGAGGTCCGTTTTTGCATTCTAAGCCCGCCAAAACCAACATTCCTACAATCCCTTAACTCCACCCAACTCAATCAACTTCAACCCGCATCAAGTCCCTTGCGAGGGTACAACTGAGGGTATAGTCTGATTCGATAAAATTTATACCCCTTTTTACTATCAGGAGATACCGCCAATGGCGCTCACTGACGCTAAAATCCGTGCCGCTAAACCGGATGAAAAACCTTATAAACTTGCCGACAGCGGCAACATGTTCTTGCTCGTTCACCCTAACGGCTCTCGCTACTGGCGGCTCCGCTATCGGTTTCTGGGCAAAGAGAAAACGCTCGCTCTGGGGGTCTATCCTGAAGTCTCGTTATCAGAAGCAAGGGAAAAACGCGATACGGCGAGAAAGCTGATAGCTGAGGGAACTGACCCATGCGAACAGAAAAGGATCAAAAAGTCGGTACCCGAAACAGCTCAGACATTTGAAGGCATCGCAAGACAGTGGCATAAGAGCAACAAAAAATGGTCAGCCTCACACAATGAGAGGATACTGAAAAGCCTCGAAACTCATGTTTTCCCCTTTATTGGTTCACGTGACATTACCACCCTCAGGACTCCCGATTTACTTGTTCCCGTTAAAGCAGCCGAAGCAAAGGAGATATATGAAATCGCAGCGCGCCTTCAGCAGCGTATCACTGCAATCATGCGCTATGCTGCCCAGTCAGGCATTATCACCTATAACCCTGCCTTGGATATGGCTGGCGCGTTAACCACAGTGAAACGCCAGCACCGCCCTGCCCTCGCCTTAAATCGCATTTCAGAGCTTCTTGAACGACTGGATGCCTACAGAGGACAACCTCTCACCCGGCAGGCAACTAAACTCACCCTGCTTATCTTCATCCGTTCCAGCGAACTACGCTTTGCCAGGTGGTCTGAGATCGACTTCAAGAAAGCCATGTGGACCATTCCTCCTGAGCGGAAACCTATTGAAGGGGTCAAGTATTCCCATCGTGGCTCAAAAATGCGAACAGAGCATCTTGTGCCACTATCTACTCAGGCGGTGAATATACTGAAGCAGATCCACACTATCAGCGGAGAACATGAACTGATTTTCACCGGCGATCACAATCCATGGAAACCCATGAGTGAGAACACTGTAAATAACGCACTGCGTCTGATGGGCTATGATACAAAGGTCGATGTCTGTGGTCACGGCTTCCGGGCAATGGCCTGTAGTTCGTTGATTGAGTCAGGTCTTTGGTCCAGAGATGCGGTCGAACGTCAGATGAGCCATATGGAACGTAACACAGTGCGGGCTGCGTATATCCATAAAGCGGAACATCTGGATGAGCGAAAGCTGATGTTGCAGTGGTGGGCTGATTTTCTGGATGCTAACAGGGAACAGAGTGTCAGCCCTTTTGACTATGCAAAAATTAATAATCCTTTGAGAAGGTGACAGAACTCCATACACACACATGCTCTTCCCTCACAGGGGAAGAGCACTCATTGATAAAATACTGGCGTACAACCCCGAAGATAATCAGGGAGCACGCTGATTGATAGGACCGGAATTGTTACGCTCATGGCGACCATGAGGGGCAGTCCATGTACTGATGGTGCATGTAGTTGAATTTTCACCTTACTGGTATGAACTTAGTCTTCTGTATTTTCTGAATGGAGAATACATTAAAGGTGCGATAGCTTTTCGCCACGGTTTTACCACAAAATCTTAGGAAGGTGCGAATAAGCGGGGAAATTCTTCTCGGCTGACTCAGTCATTTCATTTCTTCATGTTTGAGCCGATTTTTTCTCCCGTAAATGCCTTGAATCAGCCTATTTAGACCGTTTCTTCGCCATTTAAGGCGTTATCCCCAGTTTTTAGTGAGATCTCTCCCACTGACGTATCATTTGGTCCGCCCGAAACAGGTTGGCCAGCGTGAATAACATCGCCAGTTAATTATCGTTTTTCAGCAACCCCTTGTATCTGGCTTTCACGAAGCCGAACTGTCGCTTGATGATGCGAAATGGGTGCTCCACCTTGGCCCGGATGCTGGCTTTCATGTATTCGATGTTGATGGCCGTTTTGTTCTTGCGTGGATGCTGTTTCAAGGTTCTTACCTTGCCGGGGCGCTCGGCGATCAGCCAGTCCACATCCACCTCGGCCAGCTCCTCGCGCTGTGGCGCCCCTTGGTAGCCGGCATCGGCTGAGACAAATTGCTCCTCTCCATGCAGCAGATTACCCAGCTGATTGAGGTCATGCTCGTTGGCCGCGGTGGTGACTAGGCTGTGGGTCAGGCCACTCTTGGCATCGACACCAATGTGGGCCTTCATGCCAAAGTGCCACTGATTGCCTTTCTTGGTCTGATGCATCTCCGGATCGCGTTGCTGCTCTTTGTTCTTGGTCGAGCTGGGTGCCTCAATGATGGTGGCATCGACCAAGGTGCCTTGAGTCATCATGACGCCTGCTTCGGCCAGCCAGCGATTGATGGTCTTGAACAATTGGCGGGCCAGTTGATGCTGCTCCAGCAGGTGGCGGAAATTCATGATGGTGGTGCGGTCCGGCAAGGCGCTATCCAGGGATAACCGGGCAAACAGACGCATGGAGGCGATTTCGTACAGAGCATCTTCCATCGCGCCATCGCTCAGGTTGTACCAATGCTGCATGCAGTGAATGCGTAGCATGGTTTCCAGCGGATAAGGTCGCCGGCCATTACCAGCCTTGGGGTAAAACGGCTCGATGACTTCCACCATGTTTTGCCATGGCAGAATCTGCTCCATGCGGGACAAGAAAATCTCTTTTCTGGTCTGACGGCGCTTACTGCTGAATTCACTGTCGGCGAAGGTAAGTTGATGACTCATAATGAACCCTGTTCCATGGCTCCAGATGACAAACATGATCTCATATCAGGGACTTGTTCGCACCTTCCTTAAGGAAACAGATAAGTAAACAAATCAACATTCCCAGAACCACCCTGCAGAGTCTGTTCCGGCGCTTTGCCCGTTCAGGTCTGAACTGGCCCGTTCCCGAACATATATCACCTGAGCAACTTGAACAGCTTCTCTACCCCGGGAAAAGCCAACAATACGAACCGGTTCCCACCAGAGAAATACCCGAAAAACGCCGGCGACCTAATTTCTCCACGGAGTTCAAACTCCACCTTGTGGAGCTGTCGATGCAACCTGATACCAACGTGGCTCGTCTTGCCCGTGAACACGGTATTAATGACAACCTGCTGTTTAACTGGCGTCACCAGTATAAACAGGGAAAACTGAATCGCAGGGATAACCTGCCTGTCAAACTGCTACCGGTAAGTATCGCGCCTCCCCCAGTCGTTCCAGCCCCTCTGACGGCACCATCGCCTGCTGATGTACCCTGTTGCGAAGTAGAGCTACCAGGTGGAACGATAAAACTACACGGAACTATGACACCGGCTCTGCTGCGAGTATTACTTGGCGAGTTGAAAGGGGAGCTCCGATGATAACTCTGCCGACTGGTACCAGAATCTGGATCATCGCTGGCGTCACCGACATGCGCTGTGGCTTCAATGGCCTGGCCTCAAAGGTCCAGAACACGCTGAAAGATGATCCCTTCTCCGGGCATATCTTCGTTTTCCGTGGCCGCAGCGGCAAAATGGTAAAAATCCTGTGGGCAGACCGTGACGGGTTATGCCTGTTCGCCAAGCGTCTTGAGCGGGGACGCTTCGTCTGGCCGGTGACCCGGGAAGGGAAAGTTCATCTGACGCCTGCACAGTTGTCCATGCTGCTGGAAGGTATCGCATGGCAACATCCAAAACGGACGGAACAGCCTGGTATACGGATATAACCCGTGATAAAACAGGTGGATGAACAGTGAACTCCCGGATGACATCGAGCAACTGAAGGCCCTGCTGGTCGCGCAGCAGGCAGTTATCGTTCGTCTGTCCGGTGAAATAACCGGCTACGCCTGCGAAATCGACTCGCTCAGGGCACTGGTCGCTAAACTGCAGAGAATGCTGTTCGGCCGCAGCAGCGAGAAAAACCGGGAGAAAATAGAAAAGAAGATCGCGCAGGCTGAAAAGCGGATAACCGAGCTTCAGAACAGGCTTGGCGAAGCGCAGTCGCAACTCACCTCAATGGCCGGAGATGCAGTACCAAAAACATCAGACTCTCCCACCCGCAAAGCGCTTCCGGCAACACTCCCCCGTGACAGGCAGGTTATCGCCCCGGCAGAAACCGAATGCCCTGTCTGCAGTGGCAAACTGAAACCGCTGGGAGAGAGCATCTCTGAACAACTGGATATCATCAACACCGCCTTCAGGGTAATCGAAACGGTTCGTCCGAAGCTGGCCTGCAGCCGGTGCGACTGTATCGTGCAGGCACCGCTGCCGCCGAAACCCATCGAATGCAGCTACGCCAGCCCGGGGCTGCTGGCCCGTATCATTATGGCGAAGTTCGCTGAACACTTACCACTGTACCGCCAGGCTGAAATCTACGCGCCGGCAGGGCGTGGAGCTGAGCCGCAATACGATGGGGCGCTGGGTGGATATCATGGGAGAGCAACTTCGCCCGCTGTACGATGAAATGAACCACTATGTGCTGATGTCGGGTAAAGTGCATGCAGACGACACGCCGGTGAATGTCCTGGAGCCCGGACAGGGTAAAACCCGTACCGGGCGGCTGTGGGTCTATGTTCGTGACGATCGCAACGCCGGCTCAACCATGCCGGCAGCAGTATGGTTCTCATACTCATCCGACCGCAAAGGTATCCACCCGCAGCGACATCTGGCGGACTACAGCGGTATCCTGCAGGCCGATGCGTACGCGGGTTATAACGCCCTCTATGAAAGTGGGCGAGTAACCGAAGCGGCCTGTATGGCGCATGCCCGGCGCAAGATCCACGATGTACATGTCCGCCATCCAACGACAGTAACAACAGAAGTGCTCAGTCGTATCGGGGCGCTGTATGCTATCGAGTCGGAAATCCGTGGCAGTCCGGCAGAAGAGCGACTGGCGGTCAGAAAAGCCAGAAGCGTTCCGTTGATGCAATCGCTGTACGACTGGATACAACAGCAGATGAACACGCTGTCGCGACACTCAGATACCGCGAAGGCACTCGCTTATATGCTGAAGCAGTGGGATGCTCTGAATGAGTATTGCCGCAATGGCTGGGTGGAGATCGACAATAACCTGTGTGAAAACTCCCTCCGGGTGGTTGCGCTGGGGTGCCGTAACTACATGTTCTTCGGCTCTGATGGTGGTGGTGACAGTGCGGCAGTGATGTACAGCCTGATCGGTAGCTGCAAACTTAACGGCATCGAGCCGGAAACCTGGCTGCATCATGTGATCAGCGTCATCAACACCTGGCCTGCCAATCGCGTAAAAGAACTGCTGCCCTGGAACGTCACCCTCTCTGTAAACTAATTTTTACCCTACGTCCTTCACGGTGCGCTTACGCTCACTTAACGCTTACGAATGGCCTTGCGAAAGAAGCGTAAGGTAGCCGCAGCGTCGCGTCTGGCGGTCAACAGGAAGTCGACGGTCTGCCCCGCGGTATCAACCTCCTGGTACAGATATTTCCACTGGCCTTTGATTTTGATGTAAGTTTCGTCCATCCGCCACCGCCGACCTACATTACGCTTATACTGGCGGAACGTTTTATTCAACAACGGTGCCAGGCGCATAACCCAGCGATGAAGAGTGGAATGGTCAACGATAACGCCGTGCTCCGTCATCATATCTTCGAGATTGCGCAGGCTGAGGGCGTAAGTCAGATACCAGCGAACACATTGAGCAATAACATCAATGGGATAGTGCAGGCGTTTAAAACGCTTTTCATATCAGAGACATGGGCAGGTAACATTATAAAAAAACAGTATGTTACCCGACGATGTCTTAATGCGACAGAACCAGATGAGGTGCCATGTGTATGGCACCTCATCTCTTATTTGCTCATTGACTCCATAACCGCCTGCCAGGTTATAAAGCCACCACTCAGATTATATGTCCGGAAGCCGTGAGCCTGCAGAATACGGTATGCCACATGCCCGCGCAGACCACTCTGACAACCGATAAAAATCTCTTTATCTACAGGCAATTTTTCAAGATTCTCCCGCAGAGAATCCAGAGGGATGGATAGCGCGTCAGGATATTCGCCAAATTGTTTCAGTTCTTCAGGAGAACGAATATCAACTAAACAATACCTGTCCGGTTCCCGTTGCAAAACATCGCTGACATGACATATGGCCGTATCTCCCCTGATGACATTTGCCGCCACCATACCGGCCTGGTTAACAACGTCCCTTGCACTGTTAAAAGGCGGGGCATAAGTCAGCTCAAGATGCTCGAGATCGTTGACGGTAAGTCCCGCGCGCTGCGCGACAGACAGAACATCGATGCGTTTATCAACCCCTTTTTTCCCTGACGCCTGGGCCCCCAGAATTTTACCGGTATCGGGGCTGAACAGCAGTTTCAGACTGATCATCGTAGCCCCTGGGTAGTAACCGGCATGATCAGCAGCATGGACGTAAACCTTCTCGTATCGGGTACCATGGGCTTTCAGTTGCTTTTCATTCGCACCGACGCTGCCAATACTAAGCGAAAATACCTTACAAATGGATGTCCCCTGACTGCCATGGTAAAGGCTGTGGTGATCAAGCATGTTATCAGCAGCAATGCGTCCCTGGCGGTTGGCGGGCCCAGCCAGAGGAATATTAGCGGGTTCCTGAAAGACCAGGTCAGGTGTTTCAACTGCATCCCCCACGGCGTAGATGTCAGGAATACTGGTCTGCATACAGGCATTGACGCTTATACCTCCCCGTTTACCCACTTCGAGCCCGGCTACTGTGGCAAGGCTGTTCTCAGGTTTTACCCCGATGGCGAGAATAACCATGTCGGTCTGCACAAAGCCACCGTCAGACAGTGCAACGCGGAATCCCGTTTCTGTCCGCAGCACCTCGGTGAGTGCCGTTCTGAGACGCAGATCCACGCCATGATTCCGGATTTCCTGATGCAGGGCTGATGCCATTTCAGGATCAACCGGAGCCATAACCTGTTCTCCCATCTCCAGCAGGGTAACACGGATCCCCCGTTCGCTCAGAGCCTCCATCACTTCAAGTCCGATGAATCCCCCCCCGACAAGCGTGGTGTGAGCGACGTTATGTTGCTCAATCCACGCCAGGATAGCATCCATGTCAGTAAGATTTCGGAGCGTAAAGACGCCCTCTTGCTGTAGCCCGGGCAAAGGAGGGACAACCGGCGCGGCTCCGGTACTGAGGAGCAGACGATCCCATACTTCGGTATGGATCTCACCTGAGGTCAAATTTTTAACTGTCACTGTTTTATTAACCGGATCCACTGACGTCACTTCATGGCAGGTACGGACGTCTATGTTAAAGCGGGATTTAAAATCCTCCGGAGTCTTAAGAATAAGCGACTGCCGTAACGGAATTTTTCCGCCTATATGATAAGGCAATCCACAGTTGGCGAAAGAGACATCGCTTCCCCGTTCAAACACAACAATACTGACATCTTCTGACAACCGGCGAGCTCTGGCTGCAGCGGACGCACCGCCGGCAACACCACCAACAATCACTATTTTCATTACATCCTCTCTGTTCACTCGGGGCAAAATGTCTGCCAGATATAATTAGTTACCCAGGCCAGCTGGACGCTGCAGACCTGGCGAACACGGTGGCAAAATTATGGCACCATCAGTATACTAAATAACATTATATAAAAATACATAATGTGAGAAACCAGCAATGCCCATGAATGAAGACACAAAACGTCAGACCGATATGAAAAATGCAGCCCTGGGGGCAGCAGATGTCTTACGGGGACTGGCTAACAGCGACCGGTTGCTGTTGATGTGCCAGTTAAGCCAGGGGGAAGCGAATGTGGCCGGGCTGGAAGCTGCAGTCGGTATCACTCAGCCGACCCTGTCTCAGCAACTGGGTGTAATGCGCCGCCTGAAGCTTGTCGAGACCCGACGGGCAGGTAAAATGGTATATTACCGTATTGAGGATAACCGTATCATGACGTTGTTAAATACCTTGTATGATCTCTACTGCCCGCAGGCAGGCACCGGTAAAGGAAGCCATAACAACGAATAATGTGATCCTGCTTTCCACGCAAACCGTTTTATCATTGCAGCATTAACCCTGTCAGGTTGTGAAGAGCCTGGCCGGAATCTGCGATATTATAACGGGAAAGCGACAGTGGTCCGGATATACCCATCGGTAATGCCTGTCCGGACTGTATTTATCGCTCACGCGTTCACTGTTTAACTTATTGATTTATCGGTTTTTATACTATTACGGTCAGAAAAACAGCCACAGCAGCACGGATGGTACTGCACTGACAGCAATGGCCTGTGGCTGACAAACCGTTTTTTCTGCTGCCACGTGGTGACATTATTCAAGCAGGCTACGCAACATCCAGGCAGTTTTCTCATGTAACTGGATACGTTGTGTAAGCAGATCTGCTGTGGCTTCATCATTCGCATTATTAACGAGCGGGAACAGGGAGCGTGCAGTTTTAACCACGGTCTCCTGGCCCTGGACAAGATTTTCAATCATGTTTTTTGCTGCCGGAATATCCTTATCTTCATTAACCGCTGTTAAACGTGAAAATTCATGATATGTGCCGGGCGCGAAGCATCCGAGCGAGCGTATACGTTCAGCGATATCATCAACGGCAGTGGCCAGCTCATTGTATTGATTTTCAAACATTAAATGTAAGCTGTTAAACATGGGGCCAGTTACATTCCAGTGATAGTAATGTGTTTTTATATACAGGGTATAGGTGTCAGCAAGAAGCCGGGACAGGCCGTCTGCAATCTCCACCCGGGATGATTCAGCAATACCAATATCAATGATTTGTTTACTCATAACTACCTCTTACACGGTTTCAGTGGAATATACGATATGCGATTATTCTTTCCGGTCTGAGCAAAACACGCCTCAAATTTTTATAATAACCAGGTACACCTGTCGTCTGTCACACTAGCGATGCGCCAGAGCAATATCCTGCGACGGAACAATGAATTTCGCCGTGGCACGTGCCACTGTCTGCTGTCCTTTTGTCAGCCATGCTTCAAGCAGGTAAATCCCCCTGCGTTGCCCAAGCAGTCTGGCACATACCATCAGTTTGTCTCCGGTACAAACGGGTGAAATGAATCTTACCGTCAGTTCAGCCGTCAGGGCTTGCACACCCTGCATGAACAAACAATGAGTCATTGCTGCATCCAGCAGGGTACTCGTCATTCCGCCATGTAAAAGACCCGTATACCCCTGATGCCTGTGATTGGCCTTGTAGTCCGCACATACAGAGCCATCCGGGTGCTCTGAAAACATTAAGTTCACCGTATCAGGGTTGTTGTCGCGGGAACTACAGACCATACAACAGGTATGGGCCTTTCTGGCATCAAGATAACAATTCATCTGTTTCTGCTCAGCGTCCGGTTGTACTGATGGGAGGCATCCGGAATTCAGTCAGCTGAGGGGCTCCCCCGGCATCATTACTGCCTCCTCCACACATTCCGGCTCCTGGTTTATACACAATACGGGTCTGATAAAAATCACCGCCCGTGATGAAATAAACTCATGAATGGCAACAGCGCCCGTTTCCGTGATGATGCTGACGCCCACCCTGGCACGCATTTTCTGCTGTGTTCCCGTCAGAGTGACAGCATTTTTTCCCTTTCGCCTCATGATGAAAGGACTGGCGTCCCTGCTCCGGCTTATTCAGTTCAGTCAGAACACGGGTATCCGGATCACACAGTTCAGTGAACAAACGACGACCACAGTCAGTCTGGTACACCGCGATCTGATGCCCCAGTAATTTACCCAGCATCCGTTCCCCGATGTTACGGACCACAACGCGGCTGACTTGCTGTTGAACCAGCAGGTCAACCAGCTTCCGTTTACCTGAACAATCTGCGCCCAGCGCGGGATTTTCTGTCCGGCTGAGCTCCACACCGCGCTCATCCACCAGGACAAGGTGACTCGCTTTGGTAAAATGATTTGCTACCCGGTCGTCATTCACTGGAATGGCTGTGATCATCTTGTGTAACTCCTTCCCTTTCAGAGTGCATTATTAAGGCCTTGCCCTGAGTGAGACAGTCCACAACCTTAAAACGGGCTGCTTTCAGGACATTGGCCAGTGTCTGCCTTGAAACCCCCATTGCAACAGCCGCTTCCTGCTGTTGCATGCCCAGTAAATCGACCAGCCGTAACGCTTCAAACTCATCTTCTTTTAAATGAACATGTTCAAGCTGGCTCATCGGTCGCGCATTGGGCTTAAAACAGGTATCCGCAGGGCGGCCACAGATGTTACGGGGAATTCTGGGTCTTGGCATGAAGGCTCCTTATTGGCATATGCTATATATACACTCATAAACTGGCATATGCAATATACTCTGCTCACCGGTGGAGAATTTTTTGCTTTACCCTGGAGTCTGTAAGTGGGCAGCAGGTCATGAGAGATGAAGAGAAAGAAAACAGATACTGTATGAGACTCAATTTAAAGTGCTGCCATAAGGGGGTCGTCTCAGAAAACGGAAAATAAAGCACGCTAAGCCGGTGGCAGCGGTCGCAATGGCCTGAACTTCCCCGCACCGACCTTGGCACTGCTGCGCCATAGGTAATCGCCGGTCAGGTTGATATGCTCCCACCCCAGCGGGGACAGATATTGCAGCAACGTGTCGTCCAGCGCCTTGCCGTGGGCACGCAAAGCACTGGTGGCACGCTCCAGATAGACCGTGTTCCACAACACGATGGCCGCCGTCACCAGATTGAGGCCGCTGGCCCGGTAGCGCTGCTGCTCAAAACTGCGGTCGCGGATTTCACCCAATCGGTAGAAGAAGACCGCCCTGGCCAGCGCGTTGCGCGCCTCGCCCTTATTCAGCCCCGCATGGACGCGGCGGCGCAGCTCCACGCTTTGCAGCCAATCCAGAATGAACAGCGTGCGCTCGATGCGCCCATACATCCGCACCTTGTCGTTGATCGCCTTGCCGGAAGCCTGGAACTGCTGTTGATGCTTGTTCTTGGCCGCATTGAACAGCTTGCCGATGATACGGTCGTGAAGGTCGATGATTTCATCAGTGACGGTGGCCATGCCCTCGATGGCCAGTGCTACCAAGGTGGCGTAACGCCGCTGCGACTCGAACTTGGCCAGGTCGGCGGGCGTCATCTGGCCGCCTTCGCGGGCGATCTTGAGCAAGCGGTTTTGGTGTACCTGCCGTTCGATGCCAGCAGGTAGGTCAAGCGCCTGCCAGGCTTTGAGGCGTTCGATGTGTTCAAGCATGTGGCGCGAGTTCGGCTTGGCGGGCGATTGGCGCAGCCACGCTAGCCACGTCATTTTGCTACCATCCTTGCGCTTGAGCAGTTCGTCCAGGCGCTGGCGATGGACAGGTATCAAGGAATCGGCCAATGCCGCATGGATGCTTCGGTTGGCACGGGTAATGGCCTCGGCGCTTGCGCGCTCGATGGCATTCATGGCGGGTAGGATGATGCTCTGCCGCCGCAGGTTTTCAACAAGGGTGCTGGCCAGCACAATGCCTTTGTCTGTTTGCAAGGCCAGTTCGGTCAATGTATGCACGGCTTGCCGGTAATGACTCATGGTGAAGGGCTTGAATCCAAACACCGTTTGCAGCTCGACCAAGTGCTCCCGCCGTGTCTGCTCGCGCTGGCCGTAATGGTTCCAGCTTTCCACCGGCACCTTGAGTTGTGCGGCCACCATGCGCAGCAGGGGCAGAAATGGAGGATCATCGACGCCCAAGAAGATGCCAGGGAATCGCAAGTAGCAAAGCTGCACGGCGAAGCCCAATCGATTCGCGGCGCCGCGACGCTGACGGATCACCGACAGGTCGGTTTCGTTGAACGTGTAGTGCCGTATCAGTTCGTCTTTGGCATCTGGCAGTGTCAGCAGACTTTCGCGCTCGGTGGCGGACAGGATTGAGCGGCGTGGCATGGTCAGTCTTCCCGCAGGTACTGGTACAAGGTTTCGCGGCTGATGCCGAAGTCACGGGCCACCAAGGTTTTCTGGTCGCCTGCCGCAACTCGCCGTTTCAACTCGGCAATTTGTTCGCTGTTCAGCGATTTCTTTCGTCCCCGGTAGGCCCCGCGCTGCTTAGCCAGCACGATTCCCTCGCGCTGACGTTCGCGGATCAGAGCGCGCTCGAACTCAGCAAAGGCTCCCATGACCGACAGCATCAGATTGGCCATCGGTGAGTCCTCGCCGGTGAACGTTAGCCCTTCTTTGACGAACTCCATGCGCACGCCCCGTTGTGTCAGCCCTTGGACGATGCGGCGCAGGTCATCAAGGTTGCGTGCCAACCTGTCCATGCTATGCACCACCACGGTGTCGCCCTCGCGGACGAAGGCCAGCAGCCTTTCAAGTTCGGGACGTTGTGTGTCCTTGCCTGAAGCCTTATCGGTGAATACCTTGCCGACTTCTATTTGTTCCAGTTGTCGATCAGGATTCTGGTCGAAGCTGCTGACGCGAACGTAGCCGATACGTTGACCTTGCAAGATGCCTCCAAAGGTAAAAATGTCAGGATGAAATCTATTACCCTTGGCTGAATGTGTCAATAAATATAAATTAATACCCTACTCTGACGTTGTTTGTGCTCAACTGTCATTTTCAGAAGGTGACTGCACGGAATATCAAGAGTCGGCTGCACAGTCTTTTCTGATCTGTGGTCGTCTCAGAAAACGGAAAATAAAGCACGCTAAGCTGTGGAAGCCCCTGCCAAGCTCGTTCCACCTTGCAACGACGCAATCAGCGGACACGAAACATTCCCCTGCCGCGAATGGCAGGCGCACACCAGGTCAGACAGCACAGCCTCCATGCGCGCCAGGTCAGCCATCCTCTCGCGCACGTCCTTGAGCTTGTGCTCGGCCAGGCTGCTGGCTTCCTCGCAATGGGTGCCATCCTCCAGCCGCAGCAGCTCGGCGATCTCATCCAGGCTGAAGCCCAACCGCTGGGCTGATTTCACGAAGCGCACCCGCGTTACATCCGTCTCGCCATAGCGGCGAATGCTGCCGTAAGGCTTGTCCGGTTCCGGGAGCAAGCCCTTGCGCTGATAGAACCGGATGGTCTCCACATTGACCCCGGCCGTCCTGGCGAAAACGCCAATGGTCAGGTTCTCCAAATTGTTTTCCATATCGCTTGACTCCGTACATAACTACGGAAGTAAGCTTAAGCTATCCAATTCAGATTCGAAAGGACAAACGTATGTCTGAACCTCAAAACGGGCGCGGCGCGCTCTTCACTGGCGGGCTGGCCGCCATCCTCGCCTCGGCTTGCTGCCTCGGGCCGCTGGTTCTGATCGCCTTGGGGTTCAGCGGCGCTTGGATCGGCAACTTGACGGTGTTGGAACCCTATCGCCCCATCTTTATCGGCGTGGCGCTGGTGGCGTTGTTCTTCGCCTGGCGGCGCATCTACCGGCCGTCAGCCGCCTGCAAACCGGGTGAGGTTTGCGCGATTCCCCAAGTGCGAGCTACTTACAAGCTCATTTTCTGGGGCGTGGCCGTGCTGGTTTTGGTCGCGCTCGGATTTCCCTACGTCGTGCCATTTTTCTATTGATCACAGGAGTTCACCATGAAAAAGCTGCTTTCCGCCCTTGCCCTCGCTGCCGTTGTTGCCCCCGTGTGGGCCGCCACCCAGACCGTTACGCTGTCCGTACCGGGCATGACCTGCTCGGCCTGTCCGATCACTGTCAAGAAGGCGATTTCCAAGGTCGATGGCGTCAGTAAAGTTGACGTGACCTTCGAGACGCGCGAAGCGGTGGTCACCTTCGATGATGCCAAGACCAGCGTGCAGAAACTGACCAAGGCTACCGAGGATGCGGGCTACCCATCATCAGTCAAGAACTGATCATGAAAGACCCGAAGACACTGCTGCGGGTCAGCATCATTGGCACAACCCTCGTGGCGCTGTGTTGCTTCACCCCTGTTCTGGTCATTTTGCTCGGTGTGGTCGGCTTGTCCGCGCTGACCGGCTATCTGGACTATGTGCTGCTGCCTGCGCTGGCGATTTTCATCGGCTTGACCATCTACGCCATCCAACGAAAACGCCAAGCCGATGCCTGCTGCACCCCGAAATTCAATGGAGTAAAAAAATGACCGAAATCACCGTGAATGGCATGACCTGCACATCCTGCGCCACCCATGTCAAAGATGCTTTGGAAAAGATTCCCGGCGTGAATGCCGCTGTGGTGTCCTATCCAGAAAGCCGCGCGCAAGTCATGGCAGACACCGCCGTGAGCCACAACCAACTGCTGGCCGCCATCGCCGCATTGGGTTATCAAGGCTCGATCCGGGTTGGTGATTTCAAAGATGAACCAAAAATCCGTGATGCACTTGAGGGCGCCGGTTTGCATATCGCCATCATTGGCAGCGGCGGGGCCGCGATGGCGGCGGCGCTGAAGGCCGTCGAGCAAGGCGCGACGGTCACGCTGATCGAACGCGGCACCATCGGCGGCACCTGCGTCAATATCGGCTGTGTACCGTCCAAGATCATGATCCGCGCTGCCCATATTGCCCATCTGCGCCGGGAAAGTCCGTTCGACGGCGGTATTGCGGCAACTGTGCCTGCGATTGACCGCAGCAAACTGCTGGCCCAGCAGCAGGCCCGTGTCGATGAACTGCGGCACGCCAAATACGAAGGCATCCTGGACGGCAATCCAGCCATCACCGTTTTGCACGGTGAAGCGCGTTTCAAGGACGACCAGAGCCTGGTCGTCCGTTTGAACGAGGGTGGCGAGCGCGAGGTAACGTTCGACCGCTGCCTGGTCGCCACCGGTGCCAGTCCGGCCGTGCCGCCGATTCCGGGCCTGAAAGAGTCACCCTACTGGACTTCCACCGAAGCGCTTGTCAGCGACACCATTCCCGCACGCCTGGCCGTGATCGGTTCGTCGGTGGTGGCGTTGGAACTGGCGCAAGCCTTTGCCCGGCTCGGCAGCCAGGTCACGATCCTGGCACGCGGCACCTTGTTCTTCCGGGAAGACCCGGCCATCGGCGAGGCCGTGACAGCCGCTTTCCGCGCCGAGGGCATCGAGGTGCTGGAGCACACGCAAGCCAGCCAGGTCGCCCATGTGAACGGCGAATTCGTGCTGACCACCGGACACGGTGAATTGCGCGCTGACAAGTTGCTGGTTGCCACCGGTCGGGCACCGAATACGCGCAGCCTCGCGCTGGACGCGGCGGGGGTCACTGTCAATGCGCAAGGGGCCATCGTTATCGACCAAGGCATGCGCACGAGCAACCCGAACATCTACGCGGCCGGCGACTGCACCGACCAGCCGCAGTTCGTCTACGTGGCAGCGGCCGCCGGCACCCGTGCCGCGATCAACATGACCGGCGGCGACGCAGCCCTCAATCTGACCGCGATGCCGGCAGTGGTGTTCACCGACCCGCAAGTCGCCACCGTGGGCTACAGCGAGGCGGAAGCGCACCACGATGGCATCGAGACCGACAGTCGCACGCTGACACTCGACAACGTTCCGCGAGCGCTTGCCAACTTCGACACACGCGGCTTCATCAAGCTGGTCATCGAGGAAGGTAGCGGACGGCTCATCGGCGTGCAGGCGGTGGCCCCGGAAGCGGGCGAACTGATCCAGACGGCGGTGCTCGCCATCCGCAACCGCATGACGGTGCAGGAACTGGCCGACCAGTTGTTCCCCTACCTGACAATGGTCGAGGGGTTGAAGCTTGCGGCGCAGACCTTCAACAAGGACGTGAAGCAGCTTTCCTGCTGCGCTGGATAAAAAAAGGAGGTTTTCAATGAGCGCCTACACCGTGTCCCGGCTGGCCCTTGATGCCGGGGTGAGCGTGCATATCGTGCGCGACTACCTGCTGCGCGGATTGCTGCGTCCGGTGGCGTGCACCCCGGGCGGCTATGGCCTGTTCGATGATGCCGCCTTGCAACGGCTGTGCTTCGTGCGGGCGGCCTTCGAGGCGGGCATCGGCCTGGACGCGCTGGCGCGGCTGTGCCGGGCGCTGGATGCTGCGGACGGCGATGAAGCGGCCGCGCAGCTTGCCGTTCTGCGCCAGTTCGTCGAGCGTCGGCGCGAAGCGTTGGCCGATCTGGAGGTGCAGTTGGCCACCATGCCGACCGAGCCGGCACAGCACGCGGAGAGTCTGCCATGAACAGCCCCGAGCGCTTGCCGTCCGAGATGCACAAACCGATCACCGGCTACCTGTGGGGCGCGCTGGCCGTGCTCACCTGTCCCTGCCATTTGCCGATTCTCGCCATTGTGCTGGCCGGCACGACGGCCGGCGCGTTCATCGGAGAGTACTGGGGTATCGCAGCCCTCACGCTGACCGGTTTGTTCGTCCTGTCTGTGACACGACTGCTGCGGGCCTTCAAAGATCGATCATGAGCGCTTCCCATTGAGACAAACCACGCTGTCGCTACGTTGCCTCATGCCGGCATCAAATTCGGCTGAGTAGCTTCTCGCCATCTGGACGTAGCTCACCCTTGGGTGAAACATGCCGATACAGGGTCTGCCGCGTGACGCCAAGTTCCTGGCACAGGTCGCCGACCTTGGTCTCTGGCTGACCCATTGCCGCCATCGCCAGCCGCAGCTTGGCGGCGGTCATCTTGAACGGCCGGCCGCCTTTCCGCCCGCGCGCGCGGGCCGAGGCTAGGCCGGCAATCGTGCGCTCCGCGATCAACTCGCGCTCGAACTCGGCCAGGGCGGCGAAGATGCCAAAGACCAGCTTGCCGGCGGCGGTCGTGGTGTCGATGGCCGCGCCGTGCCCGGTTAATACCTTCAAGCCGATGCCGCGCCCAGTCAGGTCGTGCACGGTGTTGATGAGATGTCGCAGGTCGCGTCCGAGCCGATCCAGTTTCCACACGACCAGTGTGTCGCCAGTTCGCAACGCCTTCAGGCAGCTCGTCAAGCCGGGCCGATCCTCGCGCATGCCGGATGCCTGGTCCTCGTAAAGATGTACTGGATCGACCCCGGCGGCAATCAGCGCGTCGCGCTGCAAATCGGTAGCCTGGGAGCCGTCCGCCTTCGATACCCGCATGTAGCCTATCAGCATGTCGTACCTGTCACATATACGTTCGATTATGTGACAGTGTGAGCCAGAAAGTTCTCGCCGTCAAAAACTGTCACTTAACCCGTCATTTAGTCTAAGACCTGCAAACGGCCATTCAGGCTCGTAATGTGACAAAAACTCCGGCGGGATGCCCTCCTTGGTGAACGTGGCGCGCAAACGTTCCAGGGATTCGGGGTCGCGTCGCCCGTAGGACGCCAGTGTGAACAGCAAGCGGGCCGTCTCCGGGTTGTGTCGCGCTTCAATGATGGCCTCATCGATGGCCTGGGCTGCTCGTTGCCAGTGGTTGATGGGTTCCGGCTTCGGCACCTTCGCCGGCAGGCCGTTGGTGAAACCAGTGTGCGGCTCCGTCTGAAACAGCGCGGCCTGTTCCCCGCGCGGGATCAGCGCCTTTGACTCGATCAGCGTGATGGCGGTGGCCGCCGCCTCCAGCATCTGCCACTGCACCGCCGGGGCCAGAATCTCGTAGGGACGCCACAGACTCTGCCCGGCGCGCAGCGGATGGCCGCAGCGCTCCCAGACATGGCGGATGCTCGCCGAGCAACTGCCGCAGTGCGAGAGCGGCGTGTTCAGCTCATCAAGCAGGGTGCGCAGCAGCCGGAACCACAAGCCGGCGTGGACACGCCGACGCGGCAGCTCCACAAAACCCGTCGTCAGCGCCTGCCAGGTGCGCCGGTCCATGCAGGCGATTGCGTCATCGGCAGGGCGCGGCGCAGCATCGGCGATTTCCCACTGAAGATACCGGCCGGGCATGCCCCAGTAGGACTCCAGCCAGCAGCCATGCTGCGGGCAGCTCAGCATCAAGGGGAGCTGCCAGACGAGTAGCACAGCTTGATTCGTTGGATCGTTCAGACACTGCGGACACGCCCGGCGAATCGTCTGGCTCGGTAGCCAGGCACGCCAGCGAGTGATGGACCGCACCTTGCGGGTGCGCTTGGGCAGGAGCACCGCGCATTGGAATGTATAGGTTTCCAAGGCTGCTGGTACCGAATCGTCGAGACTGTCGAGCAGCCACGGCACCCAGCCTGCAAGACTCATGCTGCGCAACCGCTCCAGCTCGACGCCACTGCGCTGGCAGAGCGCCGTCAGCAACGACAAGGATGGTGCGGTATCCAGGTCATCAAGTTGGCTGTGACCAAGATCGTGGGCCAGCAGCTCGTGCACGTCCATCTGGTAGCAGGCGGCGACCCGGTTGAGCCATGAGGACAGGGCTTCGCCTTCCTTGGGTGCCGGATGCAGTGGCCAGTGTGGCGCTGGCTTCACATCAGTTCCCGCTCGAATTGCCGCCGCCGCTCGCTGGGACCGGTGTAATCGGCCATGCTGAGCGTGCGATGGTTGATCGCTTCCTCACCGCTCTCCACGGCAGCGACGGCCGCCGCCATCAACAGGTGCGCCAGCTCGCCGATGGTGCCCTCGCTGCGCGTGAGCAGGTAGCGGGCCATATCCAGCGTGGCAATCGACGAGGGTCGCCGCAGCGGGAGCGAAGCCGCGAAGCTGGCCAGCAGTGAGCAGCAATCGTCGTTGGCCTCCCACACCGGCAGCATCATCGGCTCGAAGCGGTTTTCCAACTGGTCGTCCGAGCGGATCGCCAAGTAGGCATCGCGTGTGCCGACCCCGACCAGCGGGATGCGCAGCTCGTTGCCGAGGAAACGCAGCAGGTTGAGGAATTCCCGGCGGTTGACGCTGTTGCCGGCCAGGACGTTGTGCAATTCGTCGATCACCAGCATGCGCACGCCGACCTTGCGTAGCAGTGCCAGCGCCAATTGCTCCATTTCCGGCAGCCGTGGGCGCGGGCGCAATGGCGCGCCCATCGCGGCAAGTAGCGCGACGTAGAAGCGGATTACCGACGGTTCGGATGGCATCTGCACGACCAGTACCGGAATGTGCTCCTGGTCGGCGTCGGAGCTGGCCGGGTGGGTGCGGCGGAATTTCTCGACGATCATCGACTTGCCGTTGTTGGTTGGACCGACCAACAGCAGGTTGGGCATGCGTTGTTTGTTCGGCCACGCATACAGGGCTTCCAGCCGATTCAGCGCCTCGACTGCTCGCGGATAGCCGATCCAGCGGTCAGCGCGAAGGCGATGGATGCGTTCGTCCGCCGGAAGACGGGCCAAGCCCTGGGCCACCGGCATCAGGTGGGACAAGTCGATGATGGGATATTCTTCCACGGCTACCACTCCTCAATCTGGTCGAACGGTTTGGCAGGTGGCTGGTTGTCTGCCTGCGGGTCAGCCATGTCCGCGTCCGGTGGTGGCGTGGTTTTGAAAAGAACTGCCGTTGCCTTGAGATGCTGGCGTCGATCCGCGTCGCGCCGCGCCTTGCGCGTAGCTTTCTGCGCGGTGGACACGATTTCGCGCATCTGGCCGATCATGCGAAACAGCGCCGACTCATCCACCTGTTCGCGCCCTTGCTGCCGCAATTTCGCCAGCGCCTGTCGTTGTTCCCAGAGGGTGACAGCCGGGTGCGACAAGGTGCGGTATGGAATTTCCAGATAGTGCTGCCCCTCCGGCTCCAGCACCCAAATGCGGCTGATGTCGCGCGGGTCGCGCCGGATCAGGAACGCAGGCAAGCGGTCGCGCCGAGCTATCCACGGCTTGAGCGCATCGGCGTAGTAGTGAATGTGGTCGATGACAAAGCCGGTGCGAGTCAGAGTACGGCGAATGATGGGCAGGAAATCGACCAAAAAAGCCAAGGCGCGGGTGACGACAGCCGGTACACCGACACGCGCCACGGCTTCTGACCAGCGCGCCGCCGGCGGCTGAAGCAGGCCGTTGTGCACAGAGCCGTGATAGGTGCCCACCGCCAACGTGAGCCAGCGCTCCAGCTCACGCAATGTCAGGGCGGCCTTGTTTTCGGAATCGTAGTCCCCGCGCTGGTCAGGGTTGGAGAAGGTCGTCCCTGGCAATTCATCGTGGATCATCTGCATCGCCGTACCGATGATCCGTTCCACGATGCCGCCGTAGTGCGGCTGCCCTGGCGGACGATAGTCCAACCGGATGCCGTGCTGCTCGCAGCCACGGCGCAGCGCCTCGCTCTTGAACTCGGCCGCGTTGTCCAAGTAGAGCAGCCTGGGCTTGCCGCTCATCGGCCAATCCATTTCTATATTCAGACCCTCCAGCCAGGGACGCTTGTCGCAGGCGACATGCACAAGGCACAGGCCGACCGAAACAGATGACGGCGCTTCCAGCGTGACGACCATGCCGAGCACGCAGCGGGTAAACACGTCGATGGCGATGGTCAGATACGGACGGCCAATCGGTTGCCGGTCGCGCTCGTCCACCACGATCAGGTCGATGACCGTGTGATCAATCTGCACTTGTTCCAGTGGCGCGGTCACGGCGGGAGGCTCACCACCGACACCTTGCAGGCTGCGGGACGCATCCTGACCTTCCCGGCGGCGAGTGGCCTTGAGCGGGTCGAGGCCGGCGATCCGCAGGGCCAAAGTGTTGCGCGCCGGCACCCGTAGCTTTTGCGCTTTGCAAGCCTGCGCGACCTCGCGGTGGAACGCCGCCAGGCTACGCTTCTGCTTGGTCAGGAAGCGCTTTTGCAGCAACTCGCGGATGATGCGCTCAACTGATTCCGGCAAGCGTCCCTTGCCTTTTCCGCCGCCGGACTGGCCGGGAACCAGGTCCGTCACAAACCCAGCACCTTGCCGGGCACGCCGGATCAGGACATACACCTGCCGCCTGGATAGGCCCAGCGCTTGAGCAGCGGCATCGGCGGCTTCATGCCCAACCACTTCAAGCGCTGCCAGCGGCCCGATGATTTCGGTCCGGTGCCGGGCCTGTGCCCATGCCGCATCGGGCAGGGTGGCCACGCCCTGCTCGGCAATTGGTAATGTGTCTGACGCCATGCTCACACCTCGCTTTGGTGCACACGAGTATTGAGCATAGTCGAGATTGGTGCAGATGACTTCTGATATTGCGTGGTCAGGAGCCGACTGCACACCTGGCGTTACGCCCCGTCAATTGGTGCAGTCGTCTTCTGAAAATGACATCAACATCTGACATCAGGTTAGGGTATAGTCTTAACTGACACCACCTCCCAGGGCCTGATATAAAACAACACTATCGACTAGGCGTTGTGCCTGGACCGCAACCATATTGATCCGGATTGACTGTGCCTGTTGCTGCGCGATGAGCAGTTGCAGGTAGCTGGCCGCGCCCAGCCGGTATTGCCGCTCGACCGACTGCAAGGAGGCCTGTGCAGCCATATCAGCGGCAGCGAGGGCAGTCAAAGTTTGTGCATCGCTTTCCACCGCGCAGGGTGTCGGCGACGTTACGCAAAGACTCCAATACGACGCTCTGGTAATTGGCTACGGCGGCATCAAAAGCGGCGAGCGCCGCTCTTTTTTCAGCGGGTAGCCCTGGATTAAAAAGAGGCTGGGTGAGCTGCGCAACCAGGCCCCACACTGCCGAGCCACCACCGAACAGGGCACCGGTGGTCAGCGCCTGAGAACCAAGGTTGGCGCTCAGGTTGATCTGTGGGTAGAGCTTGGCGACAGCCACACCATAGTCTGCATTGGCCGCATGCAACAGCGCCTCTGACGCCTGGATATCCGGTCGGCGGCGCACCAGTTCTGAGGGCACGACGAGCGGCATCTCGACGGGTAGAGTGAAATCGGCCAGAGTGAAGGCCGGGATGCCACCCGTGCCTGGGGCACGACCGGCTAGCACCGCCAGTAGATGTTCGGTTTGTTGCAGTTGTTTACGCAGCGCAGGCAGTTCTGCCCGCGTTTGCTCCGCCTGAGCTTGTAGGCTCAACGCTTCATCAGGTGAGGCCTGACCGATACGCACGCGTTCATGGGCTAGGCGCAGTTGCTCATCCTGCACGCGCAAAATGGCAGTAGTGGCTTCTAGTTGCGCGGCGAGGCGTGCTCGGGTAATGGCAGCGGTTGCCATGTTGCCGGCAAGGGCCAGGCGCGCAGCATTCAGTTCGAAGCGACGGTAGTCGGCGCGAGCAGCCAAGGCTTCGAGTGCGCGCCGGTTGCCGCCAGCCAGATCGAGGTTGTAATGCACGCCAACGCTGGCGTTGTAGAGGCTGAATTGACGTGCGTCTCCGCTCAACCCTTGGCTACTGGGACTCATTTGCTGGCGCTGAGATCCCAGTGCGACATCTACCTGTGGATATTGCGTCGAGCCCGCCTGTGCGGCAAGAAGCTCCTGCGCCTGTCGCAAATTGGCGCTGATGCTCGCCAGCGTCGGGCTGACATGGAAAGCTTCGTTTATCAGTCCGTCGAGTGCGGATGAACCCAAGCTTTGCCACCATTGCGTTTCGATCGGAAGCCCTTCGACTAGACGTTGTGTTTCGCCGAACTGCGTGGGAGCGGACACGGTTCTATCAGCTACCGGTGTTGCAGTGTAGCGAGCCACATCGGGTGCGGTGGGACGCTGAAAATCAGGGCCGGCGGTGACCAGACCAGCTACCAGGTAAGTTGCCGCAAGCCGTCTTTCGAGGCTGATGGGGCGCTGGCATGTTTTAGCGTGCTCCATAAAAATGCTCCACGAAAGGTTTACGGAAAGCTTGGTGGCAGCCCAAGCAGCTTTCCTGCACGTGGGCGAATGATTGGGTCACCGCCTTGCCGTCGCTGCTCGCAGCAGCCAGCTTCATGGCCAGCGCCGCCTCGTGAGTCTGCGCGTCAAAGTTTCTGAACTTGGTCGCATCAGCGCCGAGGTAAGCAAGGATGCGCATTTTTTCAGTAAGCGGTGGCTCGGGGTGTGCAGCAACTTTTGGGGCGAGCTGAACGACCTGAACCCATTCCTCCTGCGAAATCGCACCGGTAATAGCCTGCATGTTGCGCCCGAGTTCCTGCATGATCTTGCGTAGCGCCAGTGGCTCAACCTGGGTAGCGTCACCAGCCCAAGCTGGCAACTGAAAACCCCATAAAAGCAGGCAGGCCGTAACGGTCAGGGTGATAGTTCCAAATGCGTGGCTGTGTTTGCGGTGGGTCATGAAATTCTCCTGTAATTCAATCGTTCTCTCATTCGAACTCCCGCCCTTCGCCAGCTTCCTCATGGGTCACGCCGTCGCGGATGTGGTAGATGCGCTTGAATGTGGGGATGATCTTTTCGTCATGGGTGACGACGATGATGGCGGTCTCGAACTTCCGGGCCATGTCGTTGAGGATGCGGATTACAGCCATGGCGCGCTCGGAATCCAGCGGCGCAGTGGGTTCATCGGCCAGGATCACCGGCGGACGATTGACCAGTCCGCGCGCGATGGCGACCCGTTGCTGCTCGCCACCGGAGAGTTGCGAGGGCATTGCGCGAGCTCGGTGTTGCACATCAAGCGCTGTGAGCAATTCCAGTGCCTTCGCGCGCGACTCTCCATTCGCGACGCCTGCAAGCATCGGCAGCAGCGCCACGTTGTCGGTGACATCGAGAAACGGAATCAGGTACGGCGCCTGGAAAACGAAACCGATCTTGTCACGCCGTAAGGCGCGCAGGTCGCGGACTTTCCAGCCATCGGCGTAGATCACTTCATCGCCCAGCGTCATGCGACCGGCGGTCGGTTCGATCACCGCACCCAGACACTTGAGCAGCGTGCTCTTGCCGGACCCGGAAGGGCCGATCAGTCCCACCACTTCACCAGGCGCAACATGCATATTCACGTCTCTCAAGGCAAAGACAGCGGTGTCACCATCGCCATACCGCTTGCTTAAACTTTCGATGTGTATCCCTTTGCCACTCATCTCAACCTCCAATGGCTTCGGCCGGATCGACCTTGAGTGCTATGCGAATGGCGACGAGGCTAGCTAGAACGCAGATCACGAGCACGGCAAAAAAACCGGCGACAGAATCCATTGGCGTGAGCAGGACATATTTTGGAAAAGCCGGTGCTGAAAAGGTGGCTGTGATCTTGCCGACCACGAAGCCAATCACGCCCAGGGCGAGCGCCTGCTGCATGATCATCGCGGCGATGGTTCGGTTGCGTGTGCCGATGAGCTTCAACACCGCGATCTCACGGATTTTGTCCATCGTCAGCGAATAGATGATGAAGGCAACGATGGCCGCGCTAACGATGGCCAGAATCACAAGGAACATGCCGATCTGCTTGGCCGAGGTGGCGATCAGCTTGCCGACGAGGATGTCTTCCATCTGTGCCCGGGTGTAGACCGTCAAACGCTTCCAGCGCTGGATGGATTCGGCAACCTCGTCCGGCGCATGACCAGGTTTCAGAGTGACCAGCACGGCATTGACGAACGCGTTGCTGCTCTGTGAAGCAATCACGGCATCCAGCAAACCTGGATCACCGGGTCGATTGAAGACCGGGTTGGCTTCGGTGCGACGCCGGCTTTGCCAGATGGCATCGTTGTCCTTGAGGAACTGGGCCTCCTGGGCATCTTTGAGCGGAATGAATACCATCGGGTCGCCGCTGGACGACACCATGCGCCGTGTCAGCCCCACGACGGTGTAATGATTGCGGCGAATGGCAAGACGATCTCCCAGTTTGAAGCCGGTGGCGATGTCGGCCACAGCCTCGTAGTGACCGCGCGTGATCTGGCGTCCAGCGACGAGATAAGGAGGCCATCCGGGTGTAGCCCCCAACGCACCGGGCGCGATGCCGACCACCATGGTGCGTACATCACTCTCGCCCTTGCGTACCTGCATGGTCAGGTAGGTCGCGTTCGCTGCCTGTGAGACTCCCGGCATGGCGAGAATGGCGCGATACACGTCATCGTTGAGGCTGGACGACTCCGCATAAGGACCCAGAGTATCCTTTTGCACCACCCAAAGGTCAGCGCCACTGTTGTCGAGCAACGCCTTGCCGTCGTCCACCATGCCTCGGTACACCCCAGCCATGACTAGGGTGACGCCGATCAGCAGACCCAGACCGATGCCGGTGAAGACGAATTTCCCCCAGGCATGGAGAATGTCGCGGCCGGCCAGGCTGATCATCGTGAAACTCCCGGGATATGCTCGACCACATGGATGCGGCTGCGCGCCGTCAGTGCCTTTTCGCTATAGGTCACAACCTGGTCCCCATTCTTGAGCCCTTCGCGCACCTGCACGTAACCATTGAGGTCGGAAGTGCCGAGCTTGACCGGGGAGAAATGCAGATCACCATCCACGATTTGCCAGACACCAACTTTATCGCCTTCACGCTGGACGGCAGCGTTGGGGATCAGTGGAGCGGCCGGGAGCGCCGGCAAGTCAACCGTGACTTCGGCCAGTTCACCCACTGGTGGCAAAGGTTCTGGTTTGTTATCGAATGTCACCTTGGCAAGCGTTTCCTCGGTTACCGCGTCGGCCTTGGGTTCCACCCGCAGCACGCGACCTTTCAAGGTCTGGCCACCACGCGAACGCAGGACGATATGAGCCGGCAGCCCCCCAGCCAGCCCCGATGCGCTGATCTGGTCGAAGCGCACATTGATCCACAAACTCTTGGGGTCGATCACTTCCACCACGGCCTGGCCCGCGACGATGGTCGTGCCGGGATCGGCATCGCGCACGGCGACTACACCGTCGACCGGCGCGATCAGGCGCAGATTGCTCCGCTGCGCGACGAGTGCTTCGCGGTCGGAGCGTGCCCGGGCAATATCTTCCCGAGCGGCGGATAGGGCGGCATCGGCGATCTGCAGTTCCTGCCGCTTGGTGGTGACGATTTCCTCGCTGGTCGAGCGCACCGCAAACAATTGCTCATAGCGGCGCGCCTGGGTTTGCGCGTAGGCTTGCCGGGCTTCTGCCTCGCGCAAAGCCGCTTCCGCCCGCTTGAATACAGACTCCTGTGAGCGCACCCGATCATCAAGGTCGACCGGCTCCATCTCGCCGAGCACCTGTCCGGCCTTGACCTGGTCGCCTACATGCACCTCCAGGCGTTTGACGCGCCCGGCAAACGTCGGTCCGATCTTGTAGGTGTAGCGCGCCTCCACCGTGCCGATGCCGAACAGCGCCGGTGTGATAGCCTGTGATTCCACGCTTGCCACCGTCACAGCGACCGGGGCGAGCGGCCCTGATCGCAGACCGACATAAATAAAAAGCACCAGCAAAGGAATGATGACGGCAAGCAGTGCCAGGGTGCGGCCTTGCAAGGGTAACTTTTTCATTGCGCACTCCTTATGCCACGCCGATAAATTGCAAAGACGCGCGGCGCATCGCGGTGCATACGTCCCACATCACCCGCCAACAGCGATTGCATGACCAAGCCCTGGATCGTGCCAATGAACAGCGTTGCCGCCGCCTCGTTGTCAAGCGAGGGAGACAACTCGCCGCTGGCCTTGCCTTTCTCGATGAGACGATGCAAACGTTCGCCGTAGCGCTGAATCAAGGTTTGCACCATGCGCTTGGCCGGTGTCGATTCGGCACGCTGAAGCTCACCAAACATCATTCTTGGCACGCCTGGGTGCTCAGCTACGAATTCGATATGACTCATGAACATCGCCTCCATGGCTGCCAAGGGCGACTCGATTCCTTGTGCGGATCGATCGATTCTGGCTAATAGGCGCTCTGCTACCCACTCCATGACCGCCTGCCAAATGGCTTCCTTGTTCGGGAAGTGCCGAAACAGCGCACCCTGGGTCAAGTTCATGTGTTTAGCGATAGCCGCAGTGGTTATCTCGCTTGGGTTTTGTGAACCGGCAAGCGCCACGACGGACTCGACAGTTACGGCACGACGTTCATCGGCCGGCAGATGCTTTGGATGGGTGTCCACGAGCACTCCTGGTAAGATAGTAATTGATTACTATCTTACCACAAGAGGCAACTCAAACAAGAGAAAACCCGACGTACTCGTCAATATCTAGAGTCTGCAATGGGCTTAACGTGCTTTATTTTCCGTTTTCTGAGACGTCCCCAGTATGGCAACCACGATCAGTTGTGTAGAGACATTAAAGTTGTATCCTTTAACCTGAAAAAGACTTTAAAGTTGTAAACTTTTAAAAAAAACACATACAAAACATGATACTAAGTGTGTATCACACGCTGTTCCAACATTATGCCTTGATGTTCTTGCAGGAACTGCAATTTACAGGAGGAAAAAGGTGTTTTTGTAGTTATCTGGCGTTACGTGACAGTGTTGGTCAGATACTTCCACCTCTTCAGAGTTAAAGTTTGATATATGGGAAAAAAACGCTCCCGGACGGGAGCGTAAGCCAGTGACTTCGGCGTCAAATGAGGGTCTAACAAGTGGAGCTGCGGGTTAATTCTGGGTGATCTGGCTGCGATGCTTTTCAGCCTGCTGCTGATGAATAACGGAAGATTGACCATTATTCGCCTTCTCATGCATAACAGCGGCTTTCTCATGCTCGTTCATTTCGGAAAATGATTTTGCTGTTTCGTTAGAAGCTGCTGGCTTGGATTTCATCATTTTTTTATGCATTTCAGCCATGTCCTGATGGGCAGCAGAATTGCCGTTTTGCATCATTTCATGGGACATTGCGGCCTGATCGTGACCGCTCATATCCATCATTTTCATGCTCTCCCCCTGAACTGCACTTTTTTCAGCGGATGATTGCATCTGATGGGCAGGCGCCTGGGCATTATTTACCTGGTCATGCATGTTCATTGTCTCTGCAGCCCAGGCAGATGAAGCGACAGCCATCATGGCAATAAAGGATACAAGGATCTTTTTCATGGTTGGGTCTCCGGTGTTTTCATACCCGAACAATCAATGCTTATAACAGAGAAAGCATTTGATCTCAGGGCTGGTTGATCATCACGCCAGGAACCGGGCGATTGAATTATCACGCTGTCCTGATTTATGGCTGATTATAAAAAACCGCCTCTGTTTATCGCGTGACTGAACGATGACATTTTTGTCACCTTCCGGGTTTCTCCTGAATAACGGTATTAATCCATTAACAGACGCACACTGAACACAATTTCCCGCCCCTGCTGTTCTGCTGACAGCTCGCCGCCGTGAGCATGAATGATCGACCTTGTAATTGATAATCCCAGCCCCGCGCCTTCCGTGTTGTAGAACCTTGATGAGTCTGCGCGATAGAACCGGTCAAACAAACGTTCCAGATTAGCGGGAACCTGGCCGGATATCGTATTCGTAATCATCACGTTCACACAGTCACTGTCACGCTCAAGGTGTATCGCTGTACAGGTGTTATCGGGAGAATACTTGATTGCATTGGAAAGCAGGTTACTGAAAGCACGTCGGAGCATATCGCTGTCTCCGGCAACAACGCCCTCTCCTTCAACCGTGATTGTCTTTCCTGTTTCGTCTGCCAGGGGCTCGAACAACTCACGTAATTCATTCAGTTCGGCTGCCAGATCCACATCATGTTTATCCAGCCGCAGCAGACCATGCTCTGAACGTGCCAGAAAAAGCATGTCACTGGTCATTCGTGACAACCTTTTCAGTTCTTCCAGGTTAGCGAATAAAATTTCGCGGTAATGCGAAACATCCCTTTCCTTAGCCAGTGCAAACTGCGTCTGCATCATCAGATTACTGACTGGTGTGCGCAGCTCATGCGCGATGTCAGACGAGAAATCTGACAGTTTCCGGAATGCCCCCTCCAGGCGATCAAACATATTATTGAACTCCTGCATGGTCTCAGAGATTTCCGGCGGAGCCAGATCGGGATTTAGACGCTGATCCAGGCTGTGTACAGTCATGGAGGAAGCCAGACTGGTCATTTCCCGTAACGGTTTCAGACCAATACGTGTGGTCAGCCAGCCCAGAAAAACAGAAATAAAGACCAGACCGATATTGAACCAGAACAGCCAGGTACTGAGTTTGTCCATAAACAGGGTGTGATACCCAGTATCCGTGGCAACCGTAATGATGACATGTTTGCTTTTACCCTGTTCCGGCGTCACGGCAACCCGCCGCGAGATACTGCGGTACACGGTGTTATTTTCTTCCGTCTGGATCATATAGTCGAGAATATCACCCGACTTATTAAGCAGGACCGCTGGAACAACAGAATTTTTGGCATAGAGTTCAACAATTTTTTCATTTTCCATGTTTTTTATAGAAATGAATAAACCATTGTGCCCTACCATCGCATCGTTTATTTTTTCTGATAATGACTTAATATCCGTTTTGTTCCGGAACGTCTCTGTTTTAAGAAACTCTTCGGTGAGCTGAAGTTTACCTGTCAGAAAATCGCGGTCCTGATTATCGAAATAGCCATTAAGGGTGCTAATCAGGATAAAACTTGATAACCACCATACCGTAAGCATCACCGCAGAAAAAATCAGGCTCAGGCGTGTGGTCAGGGAAATTTTGAACCTCACTCTTCTCTGATCTCCAGGACATATCCGGCACCGCGAACGGTATGGATCAGTTTTGGCTCAAAGTCATCATCAATTTTACTTCTCAGACGTCTCACGGCGACATCAATCACATTCGTATCACTGTCAAAATTCATGTTCCAGACCAGGGACGAGATAAGACTCCTGGGTAACACTTCTCCGGTGCGTTGCAGCAGCAACTCAAGCAGAACGTATTCTTTACCGGTGAGATGGATCTTCTTCCCCGAACGGATCACGGTCCGGCGCACCATATCAACGGTCATATCGGCGATGGTGCAGACTGTTGCGGCCTGCGAGCGTGCCCGGCGCAGTAGGGTTCTTACACGTGCAACCAGCTCCGTAAAATCAAAGGGCTTAATCAGGTAGTCATCTGCGCCAAGCTCCAGTCCTTTCACTTTGTCCCGCACGTTGTCCTTTGCGGTTAAAAACAGGACCGGTTCTTCGTGCCCGGACTCCCTCAGTGCGCTGATGATTTGCCACCCGTCGAGGAAAGGCAGCATCACGTCCAGTATTATCAAATCATACTGTCCCTTCGACGCGGCCCCGAGACCATCGCGGCCATTATTAAAGAGATCGGCCTGATAGCCTTCCTCAACCAGTCCCTGCTGCAGGTAACGACCTGTTTTTTGTTCGTCTTCAACGATTAAAATACGCTGCATGGTCAACTCGCTGATATGAAAGTAAAAATCTCACGCATGAGCTTTGGCTGTCCCCTAGCTGACCTGAGACGGAGCAAGCATTCCGAGCCACGCTACGGCGCCCAGAATGATAATCGCAACAACGAATTCTGTCAGGATGCTGTTTCGCATCAGGGCAACGCTGCGATCATAATTCCCTTCCCTGACCATAACTTCAAGCCGGGGCCCCAGGTGAAACCGGTTTGCTGCAGCCAGAAGAAGCATCAGAACAAACAGAGCCGTCTTGGCAAGCAATATCCTCCCCCAGGAACTGTTGAATAAGGGAGTTAAGTTACCCTCAGCAATATACAGATAGTTGACCAGCGCACTCAGGATCAGGGCTACAACAATCACCGTTCCTGCCGTGGCAAATTTTGCCAGGGAGTCAGATATCACAATGACGCTCTGTGCATTATGCTCGTTTCTGCGCATCAGCAGGATAGCAAATGCAACCAGAGCACCTGTCCAGGCACCTGCAGCGCCGAGATGGGTCAGATCGCTCAGTAAATGGAGATAGTAATGCAGACCGTCATGCATAACGGCGTGTCCTCCCCAGGCAAGTGTGGCCAGCGCCACGCCCCCACTCATCGTCATCAGCAGGCAGGACAATACTCTCTTATTAGTGTAAAGGAACAAAGCACCGAGTGTGGTAAACAGGGCACAGAGCCTGACAATCCAGCTAATACCCACATCAGTTTCTTCTATCACCATCTCGATAACATGGATGGATAATTCTCTGAGGTCAGTTACTCCACTCATGGCATTAGATACCAGGAGCATATTAATGCCAGTAAGAATGATGCCTGTAACAACAGCAAAGGTTATAAACGACCTGAAATTAGTCAGGTTATAGGTTTCATGTCTGACACCACTTATTCCATATATCTGAAAAAATGGCAATCCAAATATTACCATCAAATCCAGATAAAGAAGAAAACGAATAACAATCATAATCAGGTCGTTCATAATATTACTTCACTGTAAAGGTGTAATTACCGGTAATAGGGTGCGTATCTGAAGAAACCGCGCGCCAGTCAACACGATAAGTGCCAGCGGGTAAAGGCTCTCGCGGAATAATGACCATCGATTTAGGGTCAGCGCCTGGCGCCACTTTTGCCGCGACCGGCATCGGAGAATGTGATGACATGCCTTTCATACCCGTCATTGTTAATTTTGCACCTGAGAATTTCACGGTCAGATTTTCCGAGAAATTAAGCTGAATCTTTTCCGGGGCCGCTACGGCTGAATCAGCCTGTGGCACAGAGCTTTTTAATTCCGGATGGGCCATAGCAGAGAAAGCAACGCCCATAACGAGGCCACCTGTAAGAATGGCTTTATTTAAAATCGACATTTTATTTACCTGTTTAGTTGAGTGTTTTATATCAGTGCGTTAAAACCAGATTCTGGCTCCCGCCAGGAATACTACCTGATGGTCTTTCTCACCTTCTCTTTTCGCCATATCGGATGTTTTCCCGTAAAGTTGATTCCAGGAAACGCCTATATAGGGTGCAAACTCACGGCGTATTTCATAGCGCAGCCGGAGCCCCAGCTCTGTGTCAGTCAGTCCCCTGCCGCGACCCCGCGATTCATCATCCTGACTGTAGAAATTCACCTCATAGGATGGCTGGAGTATGAGCCGGTTAGTCAGTAAAACGTCGTATTCTCCTCCCAGACGAAGGGCTGCTTTTCCGCCATTACTGACAAAACCCGTAATTTCAGACTCAAAATTATAGAGTGCCAGCCCCTGAAAACCGACAGCAGCCCAGGTCCGGGCAGAAGCAGGTCTGAAATCCTGCCTGACACCCGCAACCAAATCCCACCATGGGCCAACCGCATGTCCCCAGAGTAACTGCGCTTCAGCCGCCTCCGTTTCCCCATTGCTTCGTTCACCTTCACTCTTTAGCCAAATCCGATCTGTGTCGCCTCCAATCCAGCTGTTAACACTCCAGCTGAAATTGTTGGTGTTATCCGACCGTTGCCATTCCAGTTGATCCAGCAGAACCAGATAATTAATCGCACTGTCGTGAATCGCATGCCCCTGTAAATTGCCGAATGCAGCCTTCCGGTCGGCATCGGTAACAGGCGGAATTGGCGTTCTGCTCTCAGTTACAATGGGCTCCATTGACGTCATCTCAGTGAAATTCTCATCTGCTGGCATCTGCATGGCAGACATGTCGTGCCCGGCGTGGGGATCTGCAGAGACGGAGCCCGCCGCAATAGAAAGCTGTGAGGTAAACAAACCGGCGACCAGAACAGGTATGGCCTTCAAATTTCTCTTCATTCGCATCATTCCTCCACCCGGACTTCACGAAACATTCCCATTTCCATGTGATAGAGCAAATGGCAGTGATACGCCCAGCGGCCAAGCGCATCTGCTGTCACTCTGTAACTGCGTTTTGTACCAGGGGGAACATCTATTGTGTGTTTACGAACCATGAAATTACCGTTTTCATCTTCCAGATCGCTCCACATACCATGCAGGTGAATGGGGTGAGTCATCATGGTATCGTTGATCAGCGTGATCCTGAGCCGCTCACCGTATTTCAGCAGCACCGGTGCGGCATCTGAAAACTTGATTCCGTTAAATGACCAGGCAAACTTTTCCATGTGGCCGGTTAAATGCAGTTCTATGGTACGGCCAGGTTCACGTCCGTCAGGATCCTCAAAGCGGCTTTTCAAATCCGCGTACGTGAGAACCTTTCTTCCGTTATTTCGAAGACCAATACCCGGATCATTTAATTTCGGAGAGACGCTCATCGCCTGCATATCAACCAGTGGGTTATCCGTTTCTGACGCAGGATGACTTTGCATACCCGGCATTCCGGCCATCCGGGAATGATCCATACCGGCCATGCTGCTGTGATCCATGGGCGCGGAGGATGTCCCGCTATCCGGAAGGTCAGCACCGTCCATAGACATCATCTCTCCGCTGTTATCCATGCCTCCCATCTGGCTGTGGTCCATTCCTGCCATATCATGTCCCATTCCCCCCATACCCATATCTTCCATGGTCAACAGAGGACGGGGATCGAGGGGGGGAACGGCAGCACTTAACCCCTCTCTCGTGGCCAGTGTCCCTCGAGCGTAACCGGTCCTGTCCATGGATTGTGCGAAGATGGTATAGGCCTCACCCTGAGGCTCCACAATGACATCATAGGTTTCGGCAACGGCAATCCTGAATTCGTCAACGGTAACCGGGTTTACATACTGGCCATCTGCAGCCACGACCGTCATTTTCAGCCCGGGGATACGGATATCGAAATAGGTCATTGCCGAGCCGTTGATAAACCGTAAGCGTATCTTTTCACCGGGACGGAACAGTCCGGTCCAGTTTTTCAGCGGGGCCTGCCCGTTCATGAGATAGGTGTAGGTGTAGCCACTGACATCCGCGAGGTCAGTCGGATTCATTTTCATTTCAGCCCACATTTTCCGATCGGCAATGGTGGCTGACAGCCCCCTAGTATTCACGTCGCGGAAAAAAGAGCCAACGGTTGGTTTATTGAAATTGTAGTAATCCGACTGTTTTTTTAATTTTTTCAGCAGGCTGTGAGGATTTTCATCGGTCCAGTCAGACAACATGACCACATGCTCACGATCGTAAGCAAACGGTTCTGGCTCCCTGGCATCGATGATAATGGCACCGTATACCCCCTCCTGTTCCTGCAGACCGGAATGGCTGTGGTACCAGTAAGTCCCGTTCTGCTTAACCTTAAAGGTGTAAACGTAGGTATCATCAGGCTCTATGCCCATAAAACTCAGCCCCGGAACACCATCCATATTGGCCGGAAGAATAATGCCGTGCCAGTGAATGGACGTCTGTTCATTAAGACGGTTTTTGACCTTCAGGGTAATGGTGTCACCTTCTTTCCAGCGAAGAACGGGCCCCGGCAGGCCTCCATTGATTGTTTTGGCCTGACGCTCACTGCCCGTGATATTGACGGCCGTTTCACCAATGGTCAGGTCAAACTGAGTACCCTGCAGGGATGCGGCAACTGGCAGGCTCAGACTGGAACGCGCATTGAAACTCCATACGCCAAGACTTCCGGCTACGCCAGAGAGGGTTAACCCCTTCAGGAAAGTTCGTCGAGACGTTTTCAACAGCATGCGCATTCCCTTATTTAAAGTATGGTTACTGACAGAATTCGAGAACCGATTTAAATTAAATTACTGGTTCATCCACTTACAATGAAATGAATCTAGCACACCTTAAGAAACAAATTCATTACAATCGTGTAATGTACATAGCTGTATTACATTTACGTCATCTTCCCCACAGGTTGATTATTTTTATATATGATCATAAGGACATCTTTTATGTACCTCAGAAGGTAATTACACATGAATATATTAATCACGACCACTGCGTTTACAGCTTTATTTTGTGGGGCAGCTTTTGCTCAGTCCAGTGATATTGCCCATGAAGCACATCGATTTGTTAATAATGCCTCAGCCGTCAGTCATGTGAATTCCTCGACGCATGAAAACTTACCGGACAGGGTTAATAAAAACAACACGCCCTCATTCTCTGAAATGAATGAACATGAAAGGGCCATTGTTGCTCATTCATTTATGAACAACAGCGCGTCCTATGCGCATCAGAAAATGATTGAGGAACATAAAAAAATGCTGTCCGGCAGTGATGCAAATTCAAAGACCTCGTCTTCTTCTTTTAACGAACTGAATGCCGGAGAAAAAGCCGCTCTCGTGCATGAGCAGGTCAATAATGCCGGTGCGGAAGCACATCAGACGCAGGCAAGAAAGCTTCGCGGGCTGTATTCGACCAGGTAACTGCAGGCGGGTTAGTGCTTAGCGTCAGGTGCGCAGCAGGGCTTTACTGACGGGTTACGTAGCAGGACATGAGCCCCATATTGCTCTGCCGTAACCTGTTTCAGTCCCGTTAATCATCACCGTCGGGCTGGTCATACAGTTCCCAGAGCTTCAGGAGCAAACGGGAAACAAGATATGTTACAAAAATGACGACCATCAACGGTGCTCCCGATTAACTGACAGATGACACGCCTCCTGAAAACCCCTAGCATACGCCGCAGTGTTCATGCTAACGGCGAATTCCAGTAAATGTATTCTACCGATGTCGTAAAAGAAAATGCCTACCTTTCAGCCACCCGCTCGGGGCTGGAATCGAACGAGATCGCTACTCTTCAGCGCTCCTTGCCTTCCCGGTTTAATCTGCGGCATTTGAAAAAAAATGAATCATTAAAACTCGTACTGCAAAAGAAAGCGGGAAAATCACGTGTCGTGGCCTATAAATTTACGTCCGGTTCATTTAATTACACGGCGTATCGTATATCAGATAAAAAGTTCTATAACCTTTCCGATACTTCCGGGAAAGGCAGTCTCGATTATCCGTTACCGGCCACAGCAAGACTCAGTTCGCCTTTCAATCCTGCAAGACTTAACCCGGTATCGGGAAAAGTGAGTCCCCATAATGGCATTGATTATTCCATGCCCATGAACACGAAAATAGTCAGCGTCATCGACGGAAAAATCACCCGGGCCGAATACAACAGTACCATGGGATATTTTGTTGAAGTAACGGGAAAAGCCGGTGTTAAAACTCGCTATCTCCACCTCAATAAAATACTCGTTACTAAAGGGGCCAGGGTTACACGGGGAGGTGCTATTGCGTTATCCGGTAACAGCGGACGTTCATCCGGTCCTCATCTGCATTACGAGCTGGTCATCAATAACAACCCTGTTAACTCTCTGGCGTTCCGGGCAGCGGCACCCGCTGATAACAAACTCGAACAGCATGCCTTTGCGCATGTCAGAGACTACGAACGATACCTGGACTGATAACGGGACCGCGACGTGGCCCCGTCTGCCGGATTAATTTTTTTTATCGTTTTCACTGTAAGCGTGCAGTGAGAACCGTATTGACGAAGTGAAGCTGGTCAGGCAGGCAGAGTAACCCGCCACGGGAGCAGAGCACCCACCCGGTTCACAGGCCAGTCGGCGATGACATCAAGTACATGATGCAGATAGCGTTCCGGATCCACGCCGTTTAATTTGCACGTCCCGATAAGACTGTACAGTGACGCACCGCGCTCACCACCATGATCCGAGCCGAAGAACAGCCAGTTTTTTCTCCCCAGACTGACCAGTCGTAGGGCGTTTTCGGCAATGTTATTATCCACCTCCACCCAGCCATCTTCTGCATAGCGGGTCAGCGCCGGCCACTGGTTCAGCGCATACCCGAACGCCTTCGCCAGTTCTGAGTGCCTTGAGAGGGTTTTCTGTTTCTCCCGCAGCCACCCCTCCAGTGACGCCAGCAGCGGCAGCACTTTTTGGTGCCGGACTGCCTGCCGTTCCTCTGCTCTTTTACCTCTGAGCTCCGACTCGATGGCATACAGCTCGCCGATCCGTTTCAGCGCCTCCTCCGTCAGGGCTGACGGGGTACGGACGTGAACATCGTGGATTTTTCGGCGGGCATGGGCCCAGCACGCGGCTTCCTTTATATGGCCGTCGCGGTAGAGCTCGTTGAACCCGGCGTAGGCATCAGCCTGCAGTACGCCACTGAAGCCTGCAAGATGGGTCTGAGGGTGGATACCTTTTCTGTCCGGGCTGTAAGCGAACCACACTGCGGGGGCCAGCGCTGATCCGGCGTTGCGGTCGTCTCGAACGTACGTCCATAAGCGCCCGGTCTTCGTCTTCTTATTGCCCGGCAACAGCACCGGGACAGGCGTATCGTCAGCATGGAGTTTGCCGTCGGTCAGGACATAGTGCTGAAGGGCTTCATCCAGCGGTGCCAGCAGACGACAACACGCATCCACCCAGCCCGACAGTACAGAACGACTCAACACTACACCCTGGCGGGCATAGATCTCCGACTGGCGATACAGCGGTGTGTGCTCTGCATACTTTGAGGTCAGCACTCGGGCCAGCAGCCCCGGTCCGGCGATCCCCCGTTCGATGGGGCGCGAAGGAGCCGGGGCCTGAACGATGCGATCGCACCGACGGCAGGCATGCTTTTCACGGACTGTCCGGATAACCCGGAAGGCGCTGCGCATCAGCTCCAGCTGTTCGGCGGCATCCTCACCCAGGTAACTCAGCGAACCACCGCACTCCGGGCAACACGGCTCAGTCGGCAGCAGCCGCTTCTCATCCCGTGGGAGTGACTCAGGGAACGGTTTGCGGGTGCGGGTCTGACGCAGCGGGCGCTGCACTGCCGGGTCATCCACCCGGCCGGTCAGCGTATCGCTTTCCTGCTGCAGCAGGTTCAGGTCAGCTTCCATTTGCGCGATACGGCGGGATACCTTTTCGGAACGACTGCCGAAGTTCATCCGGCGCAGCTTATCCAGTTGCGCCTGCAGATGGTCTATTTCGCGTTCCCGGTTGCTCAGCTTTTCCTGCAGGGCGTGGATCAACGCTTCCTGTTCGGCCAGGCGCTGTTTCAGCAGAAGGATGTCGTCAGAAGAGGTATCGTTCATAAGCCTGTATTTTACCAGGCTTATTCTGCGACAACCAGGATAAAGAGCGCTACAACATGGTCAGGGATGTCAGTAACCGCTTTGGCTGTCGCCAGTCGATACCTTCCATCAGCATCGCCAGTTGCGCCGGCGTCAGGAACACTTTGCCATCGCGGGCTGAGGGCCAGGCGAAGCGACCACGTTCCAGTCGCTTTGTCAGCAGGCACAGACCATCGCCGGTGGACCAGAGCAGTTTTACCTGACTGCCGCTGCGTCCCCGGAAGATGAAGACGTGGCCGGACATCGGGTCATCTTTCAGCGCGGTCTGCACCTTTGCGGCGAGGCCATTGAAGCCGTTGCGCATATCGGTGATACCGGCAACCAGCCAGATTTTTGTGCCTGCGGGAAGATTTATCATACCGGCCCCCGCATCAGTTCGCGCAGGACAGTGCTCATGAGTTCAGCAGAGGGATGAGTCAGTGTTATTTCTCCTCCCCGACATTTTATGTGGCAGGTAGCGGGAGGAGAGCAGGATGGTAGTTCGAAGGTTGGGAGAGAAGAGCCCGCCTGAAGCTGCACGGGTATCAGGGCAGGAAGCGACGATGAGTTTTTTCGGGGCCGACAGACCCGCCCTTCACGCTGCCAGAGCCTTATCCATTTAAAGAGCAGGTTATCATTGACGTCATGTTTCCGGGCCAGTGCGGCAATACTGCCTTCTTCTTCAAGAGCCAGCCTGACCAGTTCCATTTTGAATTCAGGGGAATAGTGTTTCCGGGGAAGTCTTTCTTTAGCGCGCATGAGGTGTCCACCTGCAAAATAAGTGGGTGCTTAAGTTACAGGATCCTGGATTCGGGACCAGACGGTACTCAGACGACGCTTACTTTTCACTTCCGTGATGTTGATGATCTCCATGCCCTCCGTGGCCGTGGAAAAGATGCATTAGCGGGCAGACCAGCAATAACAGATATGGCCAGTAACCTGCCACATGTGACCAGTGTTCGCGCAGGAGGGCAAATGCCGCGATCGCGGCGACAGCAATAAGCGCATAGGTGGTACTTTTCATACTGGACTCCTTCTGTTCGTAACTGACCCTTCACTCAGTGTTATTTCCCGAGCCTGACACTTTTCAGACGCAACGCATTCACAATGACGCTGACGGAGGAAAGAGCCATGGCCGCCGCCGCAATAACTGGCGACAGCAGTATTCCATACACAGGATAAAGCAGACCTGCAGCCACAGGCACGCCAAGTGCGTTGTAGATAAATGCAAAAAACAGATTCTGTCGGATATTTTTCATGGTGATCTCTGACAGATGACGGGCCCTGTTCAGTATCATCAAGTCGCCTTTGAGAAGGGTGACTCCGGCACTTTCAATTGCCACATCTGTACCCGTTCCCATAGCTATGCCCACGTCAGCCGCTGCCAGCGCCGGGGCATCATTTACACCGTCCCCCGCCATCGCAACCACATGACCAGACGCTTTCAGTCGGGTTATCACTGCTTTTTTGCCGTCAGGCAGAACCCCGGCTTCAACCTCATCTATTCCCAGTTTCCGTGCGACTGCTTCAGCAGTAAGCTGGTTATCCCCGGTGAGCATAACAATGCGGATCCCCGCCTGACGCAAAGCTTTAAGCGCATCCGGCGTGGTTGCTTTCACGGGATCCGAGATAGCTATCAGGCCTGCAAGGTACCCATCTGTGGCCACATAGATAACGGTAGCGCCTTCCATCCGCAACGTATCCGCAACGGCCTTTTGATTATCAATAACGATACTGTTTTCCTGCATAGCCAGTTCATTACCAATAACAACCCGTTGACCTTCAACATCGCCTGAAACACCTTTCCCCGACGGAGCATTGAAATCACTGACTGCGGGTATCATGATCCCCCTGTGCTGGGCTGCCCGGACTACAGCCATACCCAGCGGATGCTGCGAGCCTTTTTCCACTGCGGCCGCTACACGTAAAAGAGATGCTTCCCCACCCGGATTGAGACTGATAATCCCTGTCACCGTAGGCGAACCTTCCGTGAGCGTGCCTGTTTTGTCGACAACCAGCGTGTCCACTTTTTCAAGACGTTCAAGGGCTTCGGCATTCCTGATTAACACCCCGGCCTGGGCTCCTTTGCCTACCCCCACCATTATCGACATCGGTGTGGCCAGCCCCAGTGCGCAGGGGCAGGCAATAATCAGGACCGACACAGCCGCAATCAGACCGTGCGCCATCCTGGGCTCGGGCCCCCAGACAGACCAGATCACGAAAGCAACAACCGCGATAAGTATCACCAGAGGAACAAACCAGCCTGAAACGCTGTCAGCCATTCTCTGGATGGGGGCACGCGAACGCTGTGCATCAGCGACCATCTGAACAATTCGTGAGAGCATCGTTTCATCACCGACTTTCTCTGCACGGATGATAAGACTACCTGTCTGATTAATCGTCCCCCCAATGACAGGGTCACCCTTCGTTTTGGTAACCGGCATAGACTCCCCGGTCACCATCGATTCATCAACGGTTGTTTTGCCTTCGATCACGATACCGTCGACCGGAATACTCTCTCCAGGTCTGATGCGGAGCTTATCGCCAGGCAGGACATCTTCCGCATTAATATCCGTTTCATGACCGTCATGATCCAGCCGTCTGGCGGTTTTGGGGGCAAGGTTCAGAAGCGCAGTAATGGCGCCTGAGGTTTGTTCCCGTGCCCGCAGCTCAAGAACCTGTCCCAGCAGAACAAGCACCGTAATAACTGCTGCGGCTTCAAAATAAACGGCCACCAGGCCATCCATGTTTCTGAACGATGCAGGAAACCAGGAGGGGAAGACGGTTGCAATGACGCTGTAAACCCAGGCTACGCCGGTCCCCATTGCAACAAGGGTAAACATATTCAGGGAGCGGTTACGTAACGACATTCCGGCCCGGGCGAAGAATGGCCAGCCACACCACAACACGACAGGGGAGGCCAGAAGCAACTGCAGCCATGTGTTGTACTGTGGCGGTACTGTATTCCTCAAGTCGGGAAACAGATGAGATCCCATTTCGAGTACCAGAACCGGAAACGCCAGCAACAACCCCAGCCAGAAGCGTCTTGTCATGTCGTGAAGTTCATCACTCGGCCCCGTGGATGCCGTAGCTACGAGCGGCTCCAGTGCCATTCCACAGACAGGACAGCTTCCGGGACCACTGCGGCGTATCTCCGGGTGCATCGGACATGTCCACACACCTTCAGAATTCTCTTTTTCCGCCTGGTGGTGAGGCTGTTTTATCTGATCAGGGCTGACTTCGTGATGATCGTGGTGATGGTGATGGGAATGTTCACTGGCATCTTCGGTAAGATAACGATCGGGATGGGCTTTAAATTTACTCTCACAGCTGGCGGAGCAGAAATAAAGTTGATGGTCCTGGTATCGAATGCTGCTGTGCGCCCTGTCGGGCAGGATGGCCATCCCGCACACGGGATCTCTCACCTTATGCAATACGTGGCCCTCGTCCGGGGATAATGTCTGCTCAGAAGCAGTCTGGTTGTTGTGTTGCACTGCATAGTCATTTTTCACAGTAACTCTCCTTATGCATACCGAAGCATCTTCTGTCTTCAGGGTATGTCATGGATGCGATTACCACGAATATCGCCGGCACAGGAGTGCCTGCTACCGGCGTCCCGTTATCAGCCGTTCCGCTGACTATTCGATTCGCTGGAAGACTTTTTTACTTCCATCCGGTGAGAATGCGATAACATCGTAAGCCTCTTTTCGGGCTCCCATCTCCATTCCAGGACTTCCTGCTGGCATACCGGGGGTGGCGAGACCGTATATACCCGAACCAGACTGCATTGCCTTATGTATCGTTGTCGCAGGCACATGGCCTTCAATGATCAAATTACCGGCAACCGCGGTATGACAACTTCGTAGTCCTGCAGGAATAGCATGCTTTTCTTTCAGGGCTGACAGCGCCTGATCATTCATGACGTGAGTTCGTACTTCAAACCCGTCTTTTTCCATCGCTTTGCCCCACAGGGAACAACAGCCACAGTTTTCAGATTTGTACATATCAATCACTTTTTCACTCGCCATCGCGGGTAGTGAAAGGCCGAGAGCCAGCGCCATTAGAACCACTTTTTTCATACTCACCTCTGTATATTATCGATATAAACCCTGACGTCAGGGTGAATCAGTAAAGAAGGACACCCACAGGGGGTGCCCTTTCAGGTTCAGGACACGCTTTTTTTATGTCTGCGCAGCCAGATTAATTTGTAGGCGGCAGGAATAATGAACAGGGACAGCAGCGGAGCCGTGATCATCCCACCAATCATGGGTGCCGCGATACGGCTCATGACTTCTGAACCTGCACCGGTTCCCCAGAGTATTGGCAGCAGACCCGCAATGATCACCGCCACGGTCATGGCTTTCGGCCGGACACGCAGTACGGCACCATGATAGAGGGCTTCATCAAGGCCTTCCGGTGTGAACGTCTCTTTACGGGACAATTCCGGGTGCGCTTCAATGGCATGACGCAGATACATCAGCATGACCACGCCAAACTCTGCTGCCACCCCGGCCAGGGCGATAAACCCGGTTCCGGTCGCCACTGACATATGGAAGCCCTGCCAGTACAGGAACCATATCCCGCCAACCAGGGCAAACGGCAGGCTCATCAGGATCAACAGGGCTTCATCAACCCTGCGGAATGCCAGATATAACAGGATGAAGATGATCATCACCGTCATCGGTACCATCAGTTTTAATTTCTTATTGGCGTGCTCGAGTAATTCAAACTGTCCTGAGAATGCCACACTGGTCCCCGGTCTCAGTTTCACTTTCTCACTGATGGCCGTCTTAATATCGTTCACCACCGACACCATGTCCCTGCCGCGGGCATCAACATAAATCCAGCTGGCTGGCCGGGCATTTTCGGTTTTCAGCATGGTTGGTCCGGAAACGACCTTAATATCGGCAACATCGCCCAGCGTAATTTGCTGCTTCATTGGGGTCAGGATTGGCATCTCTCTCAACGCCTGCGGACTGTTACGGTAATCCTGCGGATAGCGAATGTTAATAGGGTACCGGGCCACGCCTTCAACCGTCTCACCCACCATAGCCCCACCGATTGCTGAAGAGACGAACAGCTGGACGTCGCCCACAGTCATCCCGTACCGGGAAGCTTTTTCCCGGTTAATGTCCACATCAATATAACGTCCACCTTCCAGTCGTTCAGCCAGTGCGGAAACCACACCAGGTACGGTTTTAGCGACTGCTTCGATACTCTGTGCTGTTACATCGATATCCGACAGAACAGTACCCGATACCTTAATACCTATCGGACTTTTAATGCCGGTTGAGAGCATATCAATACGGTTACGGATAGGCGGTACCCAGAGGTTGGCCAGACCCGGTAAACGGACGGTCCTGTCGAGTTCTTCAATAATCTTGTCAATCGTCATGCCTGGACGCCACTGATCCTCAGGTTTCAGTTGGATGGTGGTTTCCATCATTTCGAGCGGAGCAGAATCCGTGGCGGTCTCAGCCTTACCGGTCTTGCCAAAAACTGAGGCCACTTCAGGCACCGTTTTGATTAGTTTGTCCGTGGTCTGTAAGAGCGCAGCAGCTTCTCCAGGAGACACGCCAGGTAACGTTGACGGCATATACAACAGGTCACCTTCGTTAATCTTCGGTAAAAACTCGCCGCCCACCTGACTCAGTGGCCAGATAACAGTGAAAATGGATAAAGCCGCAACCAGCAGGGTTGTTTTTGGCCAGTGTAGTACCCTGAGCAGTAACGGGTGATACGCTTTAATCAGCAACCGGTTCAGTGGGTTACTGGTCTCAGCAGGAATTTTCCCGCGGATCCAGAACCCCATCAGAATAGGGATAACAATGATTGCCAGTATGGCTGCACCCGCCATGGAATACGTTTTTGTAAAGGCCAGCGGACCAAACAGACGCCCTTCCTGCCCTTCCAGGGTAAAAATAGGAATGAACGATAATGTGATAATCAGCAGGCTGATAAACAGCGCTGGACCCACTTCAACGGAGGCGTCAGTGATAACCTTCCAGCGGGTGGCATTATCAATCTGTTCCCCGGGATGCTGATGGTCCCACTCCTCAAGCCGTTTATGCGCGTTTTCGATCATGACGATGGCGGCATCCACCATCGCTCCGACGGCTATTGCAATCCCTCCCAGCGACATAATGTTGGCATTCAGCCCCTGGAAGTGCATGACGATAAAGGCGATACACAGGCCAAGTGGCAGAGAAATAATCGCCACCAGGGCAGAACGGACATGCCAGAGGAACAGTGCGCAAACGACAGCAACAACGATAAACTCTTCAAGAAGCTTGTAACTGAGGTTGTCAATCGCACGATCGATTAACTGGCTGCGATCGTATGTCGTTACGATCTCCACTCCTTCAGGCAGGCTTGCCTTCAGCGTGTCCAGTTTATCCCTCACCGCCGTAATGACTTCGCGTGCATTTTTGCCCGAACGCAGGATCACCACTCCGCCAGCGACTTCGCCCTGACCGTTAAGCTCAGCGATACCACGCCGCATTTCCGGTCCCATTTGTATGCGGGCAACATCACGCAGGTAAACAGGTACTCCATTTTCCCCCGTTTTCAGGACGATATTTTTGAAATCATCAATAGTCTGAAGATAACCGCTGGCCCGGACCATATACTCTGACTCAGCAATTTCAACAGATGAGCCACCGGCTTCCTGGTTAGATGAGCTAAGAGCTTGTTTTACTTCTGGCAGACTGATGCCGTACTGCGTCAGTTTTACCGGGTCAAGCTGGATCTGATACTGCTTAACCACGCCGCCTACGGATGCAACTTCAGCGACATTAGGAATGGTTTTCAGCTCAAACTTCAGGAACCAGTCCTGCAGAGAACGCAGTTCTGAAAGGTCGTGTTTTCCGCTGCGATCGACAAGGGCATATTCAAAAATCCAGCCCACACCCGTGGCATCAGGACCGATTTCAGAACTCACACCAGCAGGCAGTTTTCCCTGAACCTGATTCAGATACTCCAGCACGCGAGAGCGCGCCCAGTACAGATCGGTGCCGTCTTCAAAAATGACATACACATACGAATCCCCGAACTGTGAAAAACCACGCACGGTTTTTGCGCCAGGCACGGACAGCATGGTGGTGGTAAGCGGATAGGTGACCTGGTTTTCTACAATCTGCGGGGCCTGGCCGGGATAGCTGGTTTTGATAATGACCTGCACATCTGACAGGTCAGGCAAGGCATCTACCGGCGTGTTAATAATCGTCCATGTTCCCCAGATGCTGAGAAACAGGGCCCCCATCATGACCAGGAAACGGTTGGCGACAGAGCGCCGGATAATCCATTCAATCATCGTCGTCTCCTCAGTGCCCTGAATGCATATTTACAGGCTGGTCAGACATTGCTGGCATACTGCTTTTTGTTTTTTCAGGGTGGCGCATACGTTCCAGCGCGCCCGTAATATTGGCTTCGGAGTCAATGAGGAACAGGCCACTGACCACCACGGTATCGCCTTCATTCAGGCCGGAGCCGATGCCGGACTGTTGCTGTGATTCATGCAGAACGTGGATCTGTTTCGGCACAAACTTGCCTTCATCATCAACAGTAATCACGCGCTGTTCTTTGCCGGTATCGATAACGGCCTGGCTTGGTATCAGCAGCATCTCCTGGCTTCTGGTATTCAGTTTCAGATAGGCATTCATGCCCGGCTTGAGAAACTCATCCTTATTAGAAACCTGGAGACGGACCTGAAGCGTACGGGTTGTCTGATCCACGCTGGGAAGAATATTCCATTTTTCGACATGGAATGTTTTATCCGGATAAGCCGGTACCGAAATTTCAAACTGCGACGTATCTTTCAGCAGATAGGCGATAGATTCTGGCACTGCAGCGCTGATCCAGACCGGGTCCATTCCCTGAATCTGAGCCACCACCTTATCTTTCGAAATATTCATGCCGGTGCGCAGGTCAAATGCAGTAATGACACCATCAATAGGTGCTTTAATGGTAAAACGGGTCTGAATGCTCCGGGTAGAACGCAGTCTCTGAATATCCTCTTCCGGCATACCTGCCAGGCGAAGCCGTTCCAGAACGCCTTTAATTTGCGTGGAAGTACCACCGGTGCTGGATAACAGAAGGAATTCACTCTGTGCTTCCACCCAGTCCGGAATGGTAATATCGATAAGTGGCGTCCCCTTCTTCACATGATCGCCAATCGTCATGGGGTAGACTTTTTCGACAAACCCGTCAGAACGCGCCTGCACAATAACAAACTGATACTCGTTATAGCTGACATTAGCCGGGATTGTCTGAGAATAATTCAGCATTCCTCGCGTGACTTTTTGCGTTTTTAATCCCAGATTCTGAACCTGGGTTGGGTCGATACGGATCCCGCCACTGCTTTTATCGCCACTGTCATCAGCATATTTTGGCACCAGGTCCATATCCATAAAGGGCGATTTTCCGGGTTTATCAAATTTGGTATCCGGTTTCATTGGGTCATACCAGAAAAGCACCTTTCGTTCCGGTGCCTTTTGTTCTGTTTTTTCTGTCTTTTGTGCTGAGTTTACATACTGCCAGGCAGTAACCGATATCAGCCCCCCTGCTATGAGGCTGCTGATAATTATTGCAGCATATTTTATCTTTAAAGAAGCCATACAATTTTCCGCTAAAAAATCAAAACACCTGGCATATGCGCCTGACGGTTAACTCACACATATACCTATGTGAATGTACAGGCGCACAGGATGTAATCGCTCCGGACAGCCAATCAGGACTGCGTCACGTTAATGCTTTTGAGTAAGGAGATATTGCCCTGCTGAATAAACGAGAAATCGACATGGTTGCCTGTTTTCAGGGCATTAATAGCATCGTCTGCATTAACAAAAGTAAAGCGCATGGTCATTGCAGGCCAGCCCACCGCTGGAATTGCTTCATGCGAAATGGTGATTTTCTTAGTATTCATATCAATGTCTTTAACGACACCGGTGCCCTTGATAACTTGCTGTACCGAAGCATCACTGGCAGTATTCATATCGCCATGCTGATGTGTTTCAGCATGAAGACCGGCAGAAAACATGACAGAGAAGGCACCAAATAAAACGGCTTTAAGTGAATTACGCATTTTAATTTCCTGATTAATTAAATAAATTTACTCTACCCAACCGCCACCCAGCGCGGTAAACAGATTAATTTCGTTAACCTGCCGGGAATAGGTAAGATCGAGAATGGTTTGCTGGGTAGCGAAGAGGGAACGTTCTGCATCCAGCACTTCGATGTAACTGACAGCACCACTTGCATACAATCCTCTGGCACGCTGGAGAGTTATCTGAAGTGAATCAAGATAACGCTGCTGTGACTCAAGTTGCTGGCTAAGGCTGTCGCGCAGCGCAAGCGTGTCGGAAACATCCTTAAAGGCTGACTGAATTTTTTGTTCGTAATTAACCACCGACTGTTGCTGGCGAATTTCAGCCAGCTTCAGATTGGCTTTATTCCTGCCAGCATTAAATATAGGAATTTCAATTTTAGGGATAAAATTCCACATTCCACTTCCTGACGTAAACAGGCTGGACAGCTCCGTACTGCTTGCGGAAAGACCACTGGTCAGGGTAATGGAGGGGAAAAAGGCCGCTCGCGCTGCGCCAATATTGGCATCAGCCGCTTTCAGCTGATATTCCGCTTCCATAATATCCGGTCGCTGCAGCAAAATTTGTGAAGACAGATTTGGTGGTAATTTTACTGGTGCGATCTCCCCGCCTTTCATCCCTTTTTCTGACGGAAGTGCGCGGTACGTTCCCAGCACCAGTTGCAGGGCATTGTTTGCCTTAGCCAGATCGCCTTCTCGTTTGGCTATTTCGGCGCGGGTACTTTCGATTTGTCCCCTGGCCTGTTCAAGAGCCAGAACGTTCGTACTCCCGGTCACGAGCTGTTGCTCAACGAAAGCATAGGACTGTTGATAATTTTTCAGCGTTTCCCGCGCAATACGGAGTTGTTCGTACGCCAGTTGCTGGCTGAAATAACTTTGTGAAACGCTGGAGACCAGCAGGATGTGTACGGCCCGACGGGCTTCTTCGCTGGCAAAGTAGTTCTGGCGATCAGCGTCACTCATGTTCTTAAGTTTGCCGAAAAAATCGAGCTCATAGCTGAGTTCCAGACCCGCGTCGTACTCCTGTGTGGTCGGCTTGTCGCCTTTCAGACCACCGCTGTATGTGATCCCGGATGAGGCATTCAGCTGGGGATAACGATCTGCATCCGTGACGTTGAACTGGGCCCGGGCCTCTTCAACCTTCAGGGCAGCCATTCTCAAATCGCGGTTATTATTCAGGGCTTCAGTAATCAGCCGTGTAACCTGGGGATCGACAAAAAAGTTACGCCAGCCCGTATCCTGATAACCATTCACTGCTGGCGTCAGGCTGTTTCGGGACAGTGAAAACTGCTGGGGTACCGGTGCTGCCGGGCGCTGATATTCAGGTGCCAGAGAGACACAACCGGCCAGGATGAATATCGTGCTAATGCTGAGTAATTTTAATTTGAACATAACGCTTCTCGTCCAGGCAGACCTGGTAAATGGTTCAAATGAAGTCCAGAGTATTACCAGGGTTACTTTACAGAATGCACTCTGTTTGTCGGGTGACAGGATAATGACAATGTTGTCATTTTTGCTGTAATCCGTTGATAACGATCGTGGGCGCAATAGAATGACCTTAGCAGCCAGCCGGGGAGCAAGATGAAAATATTGATCGTCGAAGACGAAATTAAAACAGGTGAATATCTCAGCAAAGGGCTTAGAGAGGCAGGGTTCGTAGTGGATCACGCTGATAATGGTCTTACCGGATATCATCTCGCCATGACAGCCGAGTATGATTTAGTCATTCTGGACATCATGCTGCCTGATGTGAACGGCTGGGATATCATCCGGATGCTGCGCACTGCCGGAAAGGGTATGCCGGTCTTACTGCTGACGGCCCTCGGCACGATCGAACACAGGGTCAAAGGACTGGAACTGGGTGCGGACGATTATCTGGTTAAACCCTTTGCGTTTGCCGAACTGCTGGCCCGGGTGAAAACCCTTCTGAGGCGGGGAAACACGATGATCACGGAAAGCCAGTTTAGGGTGGCTGATCTCTCGATTGATCTCGTATCCAGAAAAGTCAGTCGCGCCGGAAACCGCATTGTGCTCACCAGTAAAGAGTTCAGCCTGCTGGAATTTTTCATTCGCCATCAGGGAGAGGTTCTTCCCCGTTCCCTGATTGCCTCTCAGGTCTGGGACATGAATTTTGACAGCGACACTAACGCGATTGATGTCGCCGTAAAGCGACTCCGCGCTAAAATAGACAACGATTACGGGACAAAGCTGATCCAGACTGTCCGGGGCGTGGGCTATATGCTGGAGGCCCCGGATGCATAGCAAACCTTCCAGGCGCCCTTTCTCACTCGCCCTGCGGCTGACCTTTTTTATCAGCCTGTCCACGATACTGGCTTTTATCGCCTTCACCTGGTTTATGCTGCATTCTGTTGAAAATCATTTTGCCGAGCAGGATGTCAGCGATCTTCAACAAATCAGCACTACCCTGAACCGTATACTGCAGTCCCCGGTGGATCCGGATGAAAAAAAAGTAAGCAAAATAAAGGAGTCGATTGCCAGCTACCGCAACGTTGCCCTTTTGCTCCTCAATCCCAGGGGGGAAGTGCTCTTTAGTTCAGCGCAGGGGGCGGCACTACACCCGGCCGTGAATTCCGCAGATTTTAGCGAGCACAGCCGCGCACGGGATGTCTTTCTCTGGACGGTGGAGGATCCTGCGAGACCGATGGATACCGGGTCTGAAATGAAGATGGAAACATACCGGATTATCGCCTCCTCTGGCCAGGCGATATTTCAGGGCAAACAGCAGAATTATGTCATGCTGACTGGCCTCTCCATTAATTTCCATCTCCATTACCTCGATGCGCTGAAAAAAAATCTGATTGCGATCGCCGTCGTGATAAGCCTGCTGATTGTTCTGATCATTCGCATCGCTGTCCGTCAGGGGCACCTGCCCCTTCGTAATGTCAGCAATGCCATTAAAAACATCACCTCCGAGAATCTTGATGCGCGGCTGGAACCGACACGCGTTCCCATTGAGCTGGAGCAACTGGTTATCTCGTTCAATCATATGATTGGAAAGATTGAGGACGTCTTTACCCGCCAGGCCAATTTCTCTGCCGATATCGCGCATGAGATCAGAACGCCCATCACCAATCTGGTGACGCAGACTGAAATCGCACTGAGTCAGGATCGAACCCAGAAGGAACTTGAGGATGTCCTCTACTCCAGTCTTGAAGAGTATAACCGGATGACCAAAATGGTCAGCGACATGCTGTTTCTGGCACAGGCGGACAATAACCAGCTTATACCTGACAGGGTCCGTTTTGACCTCAGAGCAGAAGTCATGAAAGTCTTCGAGTTTTTCGAAGCCTGGGCCGAAGAACGCAATATCACGCTCAAATTTAACGGGATGCCCTGCCTGGTTGAGGGAGATCCACAAATGTTCAGAAGAGCGATCAATAATCTGTTATCCAATGCCCTGCGTTATACCCCGGAGGGACAGGCCATCACCGTCTCAATAAGAAAGCAGGAGAGCTTTTTTGACCTTGTGATTGAAAATCCAGGGAAACCGATCCCTGAAGAACATTTATCAAGGCTGTTTGACCGTTTTTATCGGGTGGATCCATCCAGACAACGAAAAGGAGAAGGCAGCGGCATCGGCCTTGCGATTGTGAAGTCAATCGTGGAAGCACATCACGGAAGAGTGCAGGTGGAATCAGACGTACGCTCCACGCGTTTTATCTTATCCGTGCCCAGACTGGAGAAAATGATCCCGGAAACCCAATGCTGAAAATAAAGATGTAAATGACAAAGATGTCATTAGCCTGTCATGCAGCAAACAGAAGCCATTCGATATAATTAGTGCAACTTATCAGGAAGGCTGGATTGCTTCATCAATACCCGGCGTCAGAGTACGCCAGGAAATGAATATCCAGCCCTCTTCCGGAGAAATAAACGCTGCCGAACTTGTTTCAGTTATGGAACTGAAAACACCGGTTGTACTTCCCCGGACATCACTAATTCAGAAATGGAGAGTTATCATGAAAAATATCGTATTAGCATCTTTGCTGGGCTTTGGTTTAATTTCATCGGCCTGGGCCACTGAAACCGTGAATATCCATGATCGCGTCAACAATGCACAGGCTCCTGCTCACCAGATGCAGTCTGCTGCGGCTCCTGTCGGGATCCAGGGGACTGCTCCTCGTATGACCGGTATGGACCAGCATGAACAGGCCATTATTGCTCATGAAACCATGACGAACGGCTCGGCGGATGCGCACCAGAAAATGGTGGAAAGTCATCAGAAGATGATGGGAAATAACACGGTATCCACGACCGTCCCGTCAACGTCTTACGCGGCGATGAATGAGCATGAAAGAGCAGCGGTTGCCCATGAATTCATGAATAACGGGCAATCCGGCCCACATCAGGCCATGGCCGAAGCGCACCGCCGCATGATCAATGCAGGCTGAATGCGACGGTAGTATCCGTGCTGTTACCTTTTCCCTGATAGATTTTCCTGAAACAACGTTGCTACATTTTTGCCCCCCGTCAGGGGGCTTTTTTGTCTGACTCAGCTACACTTAACCGGTACCTGTCTGAAAGGAATTATTATATGAAAATCAAAAACACCCTTTTTGTAATATTAATGTTATCCCTGCCAGCCATTTCTGCTGAACATTCGGAAATGAAAATGTCAGATATGCACTCATCGGCATCATCACAGGAATATATGGCTGGCATGAAAAATATGCATGAAAAAATGATGGCCGCCGTTAATGAATCCAATCCCGATAAGGCCTTTGCAAAAGGTATGATCGCACACCATGAAGGGGCAATCGCAATGGCTGAGACCGAGCTCAAATACGGAAAAGATCCCGAAATGAGAAAGCTTGCGCAGGACGGTGATGCTGCCAACTTACTGATTTAGTGTATGATGGTGTTTTTGAGGTGCTCCAGTGGCTTCTGTTTCTATCAGCTGTCCCTCCTGTTCAGCTACTGACGGGGTGGTGCGTAACGGCAAAAGCACTGCCGGACATCAGCGCTATCTCTGCTCTCACTGCCGTAAAACATGGCAACTGCAGTTCACTTACACCGCTTCTCAACCCGGTACGCACCAGAAAATCATTGATATGGCCATGAATGGCGTTGGATGCCGGGCAACCGCCCGCATTATGGGCGTTGGCCTCAACACGATTTTCCGCCATTTAAAAAACTCAGGCCGCAGTCGGTAACCTCGCGCATACAGCCGGGCAGTGACGTCATCGTCTGCGCGGAAATGGACGAACAGTGGGGATACGTCGGGGCTAAATCGCGCCAGCGCTGGCTGTTTTACGCGTATGACAGGCTCCGGAAGACGGTTGTTGCGCACGTATTCGGTGAACGCACTATGGCGACGCTGGGGCGTCTTATGAGCCTGCTGTCACCCTTTGACGTGGTGATATGGATGACGGATGGCTGGCCGCTGTATGAATCCCGCCTGAAGGGAAAGCTGCACGTAATCAGCAAGCGATATACGCAGCGAATTGAGCGGCATAACCTGAATCTGAGGCAGCACCTGGCACGGCTGGGACGGAAGTCGCTGTCGTTCTCAAAATCGGTGGAGCTGCATGACAAAGTCATCGGGCATTATCTGAACATAAAACACTATCAATAAGTTGGAGTCATTACCCCCGACCAGAAGTGAAATCACTCCACGGTTGCACCCATGTCATAAACGAAGGCAAACTCCCTTTATAGGGTTTATGAACAGCACAATTATCCGACGGGTCTGGAAACAGTAATGGTAAAAATCCTTTATTCTTATAATTGCCTATCGGCCCATAAAAATCCCATCGATTCAGTGCTCGCTCTTTACTGACTAACCTTAGTCTTGACTGGTAGTCTGAGGGAAGAATTGCCCTGTAGAAGCCTAAAAGATCAGAGGTAAGATCCTCTCCGCTAAAACCACTGTCGGTATACCAACTAAAGCACCAATTAGCTTGCAAACTTTCAAACAAGCGCGCCGTCGTCATCATCATGGCCAACGCAACGCTGTTTTTCTCACATGCAGATAAACCTTGTTTGATACGCCACTTAACAAACTTTCCTGTACCAAACTGGCGATGGTATACAAACATTTTTTGGCTATAAGTGACTTCATAATAACCATCACAGCCTGATTCACCTCGTTTTATATCTATCATCAGGTTTTTGATATCACTTCCCTGTGCATGGCCTATATCTATCCATCCCAATATTTCGCTATAAACAAGCCCTGTTTTACGAGTCGATGTCCACTCAGAAGGTTCAATAATATCGTTACGTTTACTCATTATTAGCCCTTAACTCAAACTCAATACTACAAGTAGATCGGACAGAATAACGGTAAAGAACGCTTAACTGCTCCAGCCCCTCAAAACGCACCACATCCAGTGCATGCGGGCATGAAGGAATCGTTAAGCTGTAGCGGTTAAGCGTGGGCCGTGATGTTGTTAGTTCCATATTCATAGAGTTAACTCCATTTAATTAAATATATTTACGCACTTATAAAGCCATCATAATACTGACCAACACAATTTCCCATTAACTAAAAAATCACAGATAATCATCCCAATTACTACGCACATGAGGCCAGCCAAATCTCATCATAAAATACCCTAAAACAATCAATAAAATATTTCCCGCGCCCCATAAATATCGAAACGCATCGTTAGAAACAAAAAAAAACCAAATAGAAAAGGCAATGCCAAACATGCATAATATATTACCCATCAGATATGAAAAATAATACATTAAATATATTACTATTTCTCTAAACTTCCCAGACCTTCCAGAAAACATTGGCAAACCTCATTAAAAAAAACCTCATTTGTATTGTGAAGCTCAATTGCTTTTTCAAAAGGTGAAACAAGATCTTCTATCAGAAAATAAAGCAGATCCAGGTCTCCCATATCTTTCAATTTTTGGTAATGGCCAGGACTCCTTGCAGCCAGATAGCGAGATGTATAGATTGCCCTGGATACCTCCGCTCCCAACGTAAGAAGCGAGCCTATACAAGCACCTGAAAAAAATGCCGTGACCAACCGATTAGAAATAACATACCCAATTTTAACGCCAGTTAGCCCTGAGAAAATCATCCTTCCGGCACTATCCCCAACTATTTTTTCCACCATTAAAGAAAAATCCAGTCGAGAAGAAAAATCATTAATAAAAACCCCAACAACCTGACCTATCAACTCCTTATTAAACCCCACTTTATTAATAAGTCTGGCAAACCTGTATTTGTCATCTGCATTCGTTCTGTGATGTTCTGTATCCATAAAATCATAAGCCAGATATCCCATACTCACCGGAAATGATATAAGCCCTTTTGTCAAAGCAGCTATAAATCCAGAATCATCAATGTTAATAGCTTCGAGCATATCTTTGGCAAGCTCTTTAGCACCATCCATATTTAGTCCTGTTGCGCAACGCACATCCCAGTACAATATAAAACCCAGCATTAGTCTTATCTCTGGGTTTTATTTTTCACTCGTTATCAATTATCAATTCAATTCCCTCTTCATCACTCCAACTCAAAGTGAGCTGCTGAGGTTTTTGCTGCCGGGAAAGATACGTTAACAACTGCTGGCTGAGCACTGGCAAGATTTGTTGATTCAGCAGGCTATCAATATTCCTCGCCCCCGTATCCGGTAGCAGACAAGCGGCTGTCAGGGCATCAAAAAGGTTCTCAGATATCGTCGTAGTGATGCCGTAGTGACGCAGTAATCGCTGTCTAACTTGATCCAGTTTCATTTGTACAATCGTACGTAACGCAGGTTCACTGAGCGGATGGTAGATAATAGTCTGGAAGCGGGCCAGTAGCGCCGGCTGGAAATGATCGCGCAAGAGGGGGCGCAGCAGCTCGTGCAGATCGGACTCCGTGGTTTCCGGCTGTTCTTCCAGCATCTGCATCACAGCGTCGCCGCCAAGATTGGAAGTCATCAAAATAACGGTGTTGCGAAAATCAATTTCTCGGCCTTCACCATCTCGCATGAAACCGCGGTCAAATACCTGGTAAAACAGGTTTATGACGTCGCGATGCGCTTTTTCTACTTCATCCAGCAATACCACGCTATAAGGGCGTTTTCGCACTGCTTCAGTCAGGATCCCTCCCTGACCATAACCCACATACCCCGGAGGTGAGCCCTTGAGTTGGCTCACGGTGTGCGACTCCTGATACTCAGACAGATTAATCGTGATCAGCGATTTTTCACCGCCAAAGTGAATGTCAGCCAGGGCCAGCGCCGTCTCCGTTTTCCCGGTTCCGCTTGGTCCAGTTAGCAGAAAAACACCCTGTGGGCCGTTTTCCGGCGTAAGTCCTGTTTTTGATGCCCGCAACCGCTGTGCGATAGTATTTAGCGCGTAATCCTGCCCGACAACGCGGTTTCCCATCTGGGTTTCAAGCGTCAGCAAGTCTGTCTGGGAGTCCTTCATTAGTGAAGACAACGGTACACCGGTCCAGTCGGCGATCACCGTAGCTACTGTGCGCGCGTCTACATCCGGAAACAGTAAAGGATGGCCCTGCTGAAGCACACTAAGCTGTTGCTGCAATTCAATCGTTTCCGCCTGACGAGAAATATCACGGCGGCTGGTCAGCAGTTGCTCAGTGAGCGCTATTTCCTGGCCATACTGGGTTTCCAGTTCATCAAGCTCGACAAGCAGGCGATTTTCATGCTGTTCAATGCTGGCCAGCCTTTCATCATGCTGACCATTTCCTACTGCGAGGTCTGCAAGCAACGCCTGTTTTTCAATTTCAAGCGCGGTGATCTCCGACTTCAAGCGCGTAAGTGGTTCAGGAACGGTATCAAGGCATATCCGTACTCTTGCACCTGCGGTATCCAGCAGGTCGACGGCTTTGTCGGGTAATTGCCGCCCGGTAAGATAGCGGCGAGAGAGCATAACAGCGGCTTTAACTGCTTCGTCGGTGATATGAACGCCATGGTGTTCCGCGTAGCGTGATTTCAGACCACGCAGCATTAAACAGGCAGTGTCATCATCCGGTTCATCCACTTTAACCATCTGAAAACGCCGCTCCAGCGCAGCATCACGCTCAAAATACTGTTTATATTCGCTCCATGTGGTCGCTGCGATGGTTCGCAATTCACCTCTGGCCAGAGCGGGTTTTAGCAGGTTGGCTGCATCAGCTCCCCCCGCCTGATTACCGGCCCCAATGATGGTGTGTGCTTCATCGATAAAGAGCAGAACAGGAGTTGGCGATTGCTGAACGGCATCAATGATATTTTTTAATCGCTGCTCAAACTCACCTTTCACTCCAGCACCTGCCTGCAACAGCCCAAGATCCAGCGTACGTAAGGTTACTGTTTTCAGGCTATCCGGCACATTACCTTCAGCAATACGCAGCGCCAGCCCCTCCACCAAAGCGGTCTTGCCGACGCCGGGTTCCCCAACCAGAATTGGATTGTTTTTTCGACGACGAGATAGCACATCCACCATTTGCCGAATTTCATTATCACGACCAAATACCGGATCGATATCACCGGCACGCGCTTTCGCGGTCACGTCTAATGTAAATTTATCGAGCACACCTTGTAATGCGGGCGACAAAGTCGACTGGGCCAGATTTCGACCCGGTTCATCATCAGAGGTAAACTGCGCCAGAGCAGCCTCTTGCTGCCTTTCAGGACGTTCATCTGACTGGACATTTAATAGCGGCAGGAGCCGTTCCAGTTGAGTATGTCCTGCGCTCAGAAGAGGCCACAGGCCGTCACACTTCAGTAGCGAAGGCTTTCCCACCAGCGCCATCAGCAGATGCACACCACGTATCTGCGAATTTTCATCCGTTGCTGCACACAGCCACGCTTGTTGCATTAAAGAGAGGAGAACATCAGACAACTGCGGGCGGCTTTTTACGGAACGAGGCTGAACATCCAGATGCGCCAGCAGCGACTGCCAGATATTGTCGATATCCCATTCATAACGACGTGCAATGACAGTAATATCGCCCTCTCCCTGTTCCAATAGCTTCAGTAACCAGTGTTCAGGAGTGATTTCTGCATGCGCACGCGTTTGACATAACGATGCCGCCGCTTCAAGCGCCTGAGCACAATAGGGGTTGAGACGTCGTAATAACACTGCTGACTGGTGTTCCATTTGCTTCCTGACTCCCTGTATTCAGGCACGCTACCGCCCGTGGCCGTAACCCAATGCCCATAAGGTAATAGTGACGTTGATACTCTCTGCTAAATCCCCGAGCCGGATACTCAGCAGAGGGCATAAAAAAACGGATGAGGAAATCCTCATCCGTTAGTGCGTTACGCGGTGGTACGCTCGTTCCAGGCGTCAGAATGGATAATGTTGCCATCCTTGTACGTCCAGACGATCTTCTCGTAGCGCAGTTCAATCTGTTCCAGGTGGTTATGCTTCTCTTTAGCCGGATCTTTGATGTCGTACATCACAGGATTTACTTTCACCACTTTCACGTTATGCAGAGTGGTGTTGAAGTATTCCACTTCCTGACCAGCATCATTGATGCGATACCATTTGAACTCTGCCTGACGCAGGGTCTGACCAGTGGTTACAGCCTTGTACAGATACGGGCTGGAAGCATCGATTTCCTTAGTGAAAAGAAACGGGGTATGGATGCGCGTCCCGGTCAACTTACCGGTGTTGTTATCGGTAGGGATGTACAGGTTATGTTCCTGAGCCACTACTTCGATACTGCCCACACGGTCTTTCACATCAACAGAGCCCTTAATATCCGCACCGCCGTCGTCTTTCAGCCAAAGGTAGACTGGAATTGCCATAACTCTTTCTCCATTTTTACTTCGTTAATGCGTCACCGCCTTGCGGTGACGGTTCCTTCATGCCCGACACCCGACAGGCATCAGCCTGCGGTACCAGACTGATCTCTACACGGCGGTTGGCAGCCCTCCCCTCCGGCGTATCGTTGGTTTTGTAGGGACGTAATTCGCCGTAACCCTGAACAGCAAAACAGCTCTCCGCGACGTCACCGGTATCACGCATCCAGTCGCGAACAGATTCCGCGCGTTTGAGAGAGAGCTGCTGATTAGATTTATCGTCACCCACATCATCGGTATGCCCGGCGATGACTATCAGCCAACCGGGCTTGGCTTTGATATTGACCAAAGCTCGAATGAGTACTTTTGTTGAACCCGCTTTTAACGCCCATTCGCCCGTATCAAACAGCGACATACTGTCCAGTCGAACGGTATGCGGGGAGGCCACTTTCGGTTTTTCAGTTGGCAGCCAGTCGCTGATGGCGGCCTGCAAAGGCGGGATCAATCTCATCCCCTGATACAATCCCATTGAAAGAGAAAGGGGCTCACCACGCTGATACCAGCGATCAAGCCGCTGTGCATCACGACGAAGCTGTTCCTGGGCCTGAATCTTTGGCTCGGCAGGATTGCCAGTAAGATGGCGGTATAACATCAGATGATCGTTTGTGATCCTGATGAGATGTTGGTTATTGATAAAGCTGCACGTCATCGCCAGCCCGACAAAAATGCCGCATAGCAGACCGCTTACGCCCAGCGTTCGTTGAAATGCGGTCAGTGCCCGGCGGCGGGATAAAAAGGGCAACGCTAAATCAGGAAAAGGCAGCAGTACGGGCGCTGCTGATGCCGCAGGAGAAAGCGTTGTTTGAGCAGTTATATGCCGTTGCCACAGATTATTTTCGTAAACCGCTAATGAGGTGAAACACACAACCCGTAAAGCAGAGAAAAGAGGCGGAGCATGGCGTTCGGTATCGCCTTGCACCTTCTTCAGCCAGCCCAGTAAATTATCTAACCACACTGCATGTGTTAGATGAGAATGGCGAGCCGGGCGCTCTTCCGAAGAGAAAGGTGCAAAGTCGTCTAATCCCGTAGCTGACTGCACCTCTGCATCCTGAGGGGTTCGAATAAACCAACGTACAGTCTCATTACATTGAGGGGAATTCAGCCAACAGCACAACCAAAACGGCGGTATACCTGATAACCAACGCCGACTCTGGGTTACCACACGCCGCCAACTGAGTAGCATATGCTTAAGCGCATCTTCATCTTTATGCCGTTCCGGGGTCAATGCCAGCATCACGGACACGCGCATTAGAAGCCCCGGACGCTGTACAGCTATCTGACGAACCAGAGCAATAAAATGTTCCGGGGACTGGACAGATAAATACCAGCCCTGCGAACTCTCGCAAGAATCGCTACGTCCGGCAAACAATGGCTCATTGTCGCCACACACCAGCACGACAGGCCCACTGAAACTCTCCGGAGGGAGCGCAACTTCACGAGCAGAATGCTCAGGCTTCAACCGACCATACTGACGCCAGCCATAAACGATCCCTGGAATGGAAAGCAATAAAACAATGACGGTAAGGCCGCCCCGGATACCCGCACTTACTGGGCTGAATCCCCAGACCAACAGTAAAGCCAGTACGGCCGCCAGCACATAGTTAACGATCCCTCGCAACTGGGCCATGTCTTAACCCTGCCCAATCAGCTGAGCAATCTGCCCTTGTAAGACATGAGAAAATGTTAGCCACAAAGCCCCCAACGCCAGCGCGCCAACAATCCATGCCAGCCACCAGCGGCGCTTACCGCCAGAGAAGCCGGACGCACGCATAATTACTGGTGAATCGTGTTTTAACTTAAAAGGCATCGCCTGAGTTGACAGCGCTTCGAGAACATCTTCACGACGTTCATCACCCTGCTCACGATAGCGACCCACAAAACCAAGCGTGATTGCGCGATAAAAGCAGGTTAATACGGCGGTATCAGGAACGGGCTCGCGCAGTACGGTACGAATGCGCTCCCAGAGCTCTTCCCCGGCATTGGTGGTATTGAAATAGTGGGCCTGTAAGGGTGTCGCAAGCCAGGTGATATAACCGCTATCCTGCCGGTTACGGTTCAACACGCTTTCATCCAGTAACGCACATTGGGTGTAGAGCATGTGTTCAACGCTGTGCTCGCTGTACCCCAGATCACGCAATGCATTACGCGCAGAATCCACCCATTGGCAGGCCCGGCGATAAAAAGCAGCCCCATCGTCGACTTCCAACCCGCCACGTAGCTGGCTTACAGCAAGCCAGGTTGGCCAGAACACCTGATCAATATCCTTATTCATTTATTTCAATCCCTTAATACGGCGAATAACTCGAGTTGAATCTCTCCCAGCGTTCCCGGCACATAGAAGGCGCAATTACCAGCGTCCAGCATGGCCTGAGCTGCTGGATGATTAATCTCAAGAGCAAAGTATTGATTTTCCAGTCGTAACGGGATGGCTGCGGGTACATGCGTCAGCGGTTTTAACGGAATTCCGCTGAGTGCTACATTGACTACATCAGACACGTCTGCCCTGCTCCCCGCTTTACAGAGCTGTGGAAATTGCGTCAGTAGGACATGCGCAGGGAGATCTGAACGAACGGACAGGTAAAAATCAGCGCCTTCACGCAGTCGAGCATCCGACAGTGCACCATTCCAGAACTGTCTCTCCTGCGTCAGCTCAATAGCGACAACACGAGATGGCAGGCTGGCTTCCAGCAGTTCCACCAGCAATGCAAACAATGGAGGGAATACTTGCTGCGGATTTGCGTGCTGGTATGGAGGCACAACGCTGACATCATGTTCTAATGAAAAGGTCAGCAGGCTGCCCGCTAACCGCGCCAGTTCACGCCACAAAAGTTCGGGGTGACGGCCTGGGTTTTGCAGCATTTCTCTCAGTACAGGTTCCGAGCTATTAAGCGCATTCAGCAGCCAAAACAACGAAACATCTGCTACCGCAAAATCCGCCATTCGTTCGTTACTTTCACGACGCAAGGCCATCAGACGGCGACAACGGGCCTGGATGCGATGCACCAAATCACTGAGAGAATTGATTAATAAGGGGCTGGCTGAGAGTGAAAGCGATGGCGGTAAAAAATCGCGTCCCAGCTCCCATTGCCCCTGAGCATTACGAGTCAGGCAAGCTACCGGACAGGTCAGATAAGCGCTGTTATCATCGTGGGCATACCGGAGGGTGATAGCATGCCGCAGCACTGCCATATCAGTCCGTTCCTGACCAGAGAGATCCTGCACTGGCAGCCATTTGCTGCCAGCGACATGGACGGCTAACGCCGTTGCCTGACGAAAGATTGCCGCCATTAGCCGAAAGCAGCGGCAACGCCAGGACGATATCAACGCTGCTGTAACCAGTAAGATGCGATAAATCACACGCCGGAGGCAGGTTATCTGAAATACCTGTATCCACTAACGTACCGTCAGGAAAACGCACAACCAGATTAACGGGATTCAAACGGGAAACCGTTAGCGCACTTTCATCAAACTCCGCGCTGATGACGCCCCACGGTGATGAAAGTGACATATGAGCCACAACGTCGGCTACATAGGCATCCCAACGTGTCTGTTGCTGAAACTGCTGGGGAGCCAGAAAGGCCCCCTCGCTCCATAACGGGCGATAGATCTTCATCGCACCTCCTGTGCATTGTGTCGTTAAGATTTCGACTTAGGCATTTGTGAAACTAACGACAAACTGACGTCCATACCTTCAACCTGAAAATGCGGAATGGCATACAGGCGCACGCGGAAGAAGCCTGGGTTATCCTCAATATCCTCCACCACAACACGCCCGTCACGAAGCGGGTGTGAAGCCTGCAAGTCATCGCCAGGATCGGTCATTTCGGTTACCAGACTGCGCAGCCAGTTGTTCAGTTCAAGTTCAAGCAGACGGCGATCTTTGGTCGTACCTATATTTTCTCGCTGCAGGATTTTCAGGTAGTGAGCGATACGAGAAAGCAGGAAGATATACGGTAGACGTGAGTTAATCCGGCTGTTAGCCGTCGCTTCCGGTGTATCAAACAGCGCAGGTTTTTGAGCCGAGTTAGCAGAAAAGAAGCAGGCGTAATCACGATTCTTATAATAAGAAAGCGGAATAAAGCCGAGGTTGGCGAATTCAAACTCCCGGGTTTCCGGAATCATCACCTCAGACGGGATCTTCACCTGATTACCTGTCCCCAGATCGTACAGATGGATAGGCAAGTCTTTAACCGCACCACCCGCCTGTGGCCCACGGATCTGGACGCACCAGCCATTCTTGATAAAACTTTTCACCATGTTCACAGCGAAAGAGAAAGAGGCGCTGGTCCACAGATATTTTTCATGATCCGGGCCCTTAACTTCTTCAACATAGTTAAAACTACGTACCGGCACGGTATCAGGACCATACGGCAGGCGACCCAGAACACGCGGCATAGTTAATCCGATATAGCGTGAATCGTCGCTATCACGGAATGCTTTCCACTTGATGTATTCAGCTCGTTCGAAATAATCATTGATATCTTTTATGGCCGCGACTTCTTCCATATTTTCCTTCAGGAAGAATTTCGGCCCAACGGAACCAATGAACGGCATATGACAGGCAGCTGACACACCCGAAATATTGCGCAGCAGTGCAATATCCTGCGGGCTGTTATCAAATTCGTATGCTGAAATCATTGCCGCAATGGGTTCGCCGCCAGGCTGATCATATTCTTCAATATAAACATGGCGATACAACCCGCTTTGGATAAGTTCCGGCGCGTCGTCAAAATCATCACGCAGCGCATCCTTGCTGATATCCATCATTTCTACACGGACATTTTGGCGAAAATCGATACCGGTGATCATCGAATGCACACCACGCCAGAGCGATTCTTGTTTTTGAAATTCAGCATGGTGCATAACTTCATTAACCTGGTCGCTAATCTGCTTATCCAGACGAGCAATCTGCTCATCCAGCAGCGTTTTATCCAGGCGCTCTACTGGCTGCGCAGCATCCGCGAGGCAAGAGACCAGAACCTGAATAGCGGCGGTCACGCGTTCAGCCGGAGCGGCATCAGAAAGCGCTTCATCGCTCTGCCATGCATCTACATTTTTTAATGTCGAAACCGGGGAAAGATTAATTTTGTCAAAGAGGGATTGATAAACGCTGCGTTCACTGGTCGTGGTGGTCGCGACTGAAGAGGTATGTTCCTGAACAGACATCAACATATTCCTTTTATGATCCTTTACTATTCCTGCCAATTAAGCGGAGGAAACCCTGTATAACGTTAAATCTCTTCTGGCATCATGGTTGCCAGTTCATCACGCAGTTCCTGACTCAGGGCTGGATTTTTGAGGATGATTTCCAGCTCGCGACGAAAAGCAGCGTTATCGAGTAAGTTAGATTTCAGGTCGCGCAGTAAGTTACGCATAGCCAACAGAACGCGTAATTGTGGGATATTTCGTGCGACCTGTTCAGGTTCAAAATCGCGGATATTTTTAAAGGTAAGGTTAATATCGTCAGTTCTGTCATCACCAGCTAACGTATTTTTAACACTCATATTTACTACTGGTGCGAACTTAGCTAACACATCATTGAAATTATTTTTATTAATATCAACCTTTTCGCGCTCGGATAATGGTCGTTGTTCTCTACCATTACTGAAATCACCTACAGCCAAAAGTTTTAACGGCAATTCAACCTTTTTGTGAACGCCTCCGGTATGTAAATCTAACTTAATATTAACGCGTGCCGTCGGCACTTCATTCTGAAAACTGTCACCCATACGTCCCTCTCAGACCGGCGGTTCCTGCCGATATTTTACATTTCCTAACGGAGCATTTTCCAATCGCTCAACGTGTTTCTTACAACGTCATTTCTGCGGGCAGTCAACAACAACTGTTAATGACAATTAACGATTATAATTAATACGCTAACGTAATCCGACATATTACCTGAGATAAAATATGATCAATATCACTAATACACCAAATAATACATTAGTATTATTCATCTAAAAACAAAATCAAGAAAGTATATTATCTAATACAAACGGAGGAAATTGATTAACGTTGAAAACATTCATAAAAAGAATGTTTTTGAGCTATAAAATATTAATTAAAGTAATAATTGTCATTATATCCATATTCCATGTAACTTATTTAAATATATAATCATCGTCAATTTAACTACAAACAGAAAAAAGCCGGAGATATACTCTGGCTTTTCGCATTTCAATCAAGAACTCGCAAAAAGATTACTCTTCCTTCACTACAATCAGCGGCTCGATATCGCTCTCTTTTTTAATCACCAGCGACTCATCGCCGCGCAGGCAGGTCCCCCCATAGTTACCGCCTACGGTGAAGGTACAAACCTGAATATATTTACCAGCAATTTTTGGCAGACACCAAAGCTGCTGATAAATGTTCTTCTGCTCGGCAAACTTACCGCTGGTTTTATCCAGTAACTCTTCCTGATGGCTCACCAGATCGATGTTGCTGCCACAACGTCCTGCAATAGGTTTCACTGCATAACCGGTTTGCGCCAGCTCTTCATTAACAGTGAAATCAGTATCAAGCAGATAGCGGTGGTGTGGGAACAGTTGCCACAGGATCGGCAGAATCGCTTTATTACCAGGGATCACCGTCCACAGAGGTTCAAAGACCAGCACTTCCGGGCGCAGCAACACGTCGATTAAACGCACTTCCTGATTCGTATGCCCGGTACGAATTGGTACCGCAGCGTACTCCGTTTCACTGACCTCTCGCACCTGCTCAATCGCGGTTTCCCACGCCCAGGTTTTCCAGACGCAGTTCACCAGACGATCGTCCCCGTCAATCAGCTGACCAGCGTCATCCCAACGTAGCTCATCGAGGCCACGCAGAATTTTACTGTCAAACCCGGCCTGACGTAGCGCCTGCTGCATAAACTGAGCGTGGTAGTTTTCCTCTATATCTTTATCCTGCATGATGTGGACAAAAGGACGCGCGCGGCTGTGCTTCCAGGCCCCCGCCAGTTCGTTGATCAATCCTTCAGCTGGGTTGTGTCCCTGTCCTGTATAGCCCTGCTCGGCCCATCTTTCGAGGATCAAACCGGCTTCGGTATGGCACGATGCGGAATCGGCGTTGTACTCATACACCTTCAGTCCGCGTTCATCCATACAGAAATCCATACGTCCTGTAATCATATGATGCCGACGACGCTGCCAGGAAAGGCGCAGACGCGGCCAGAGGATTTTCGGGATATCGAACAGCGCCAGCAGGTTGTCATCTTTCAGCACTTTGTCGGTCGCGTGCAGATACATCAGGTGCAGCTCGTTGGTGGCTTTGATCAGCTCCTGCTCTGCACTCTCGGTAATGGTGAAGTACTGATGCGGATCCTGATTAATCACGTGGCCGTTCGCCAGCACGTAGGCTTTCTGCAGCGGATCCTGTTCATCAAGCCATTTACCGTCAAATTGCCCGTTATCTTCCAGTCGCGCGCCGCCAATTCTCAACGAGTCGTTGGCGATCTCCGGCTGCGGCAGGCTGTCACGGGTATCATCGGTCTGGATCATCCAGCCAAGGATGGTGGTGTCGTCAAAGGTATCACGCAGGGTGTAACAACCGTTTTCAACCACCATCTCCAGTTCGCGGGTCCACTGCTGTCCGGGAGGCAACGGCGTATGGAGCACGTTCTGTTCGGCAATACGGATTTTGTTTTCCAGCAACTGGGTGACGACCGCCACATGGCCGGTATCGTTAAACTCACCGCCTTTTTGCCAGATAAGCAGAGCACCGGCTACCGGCGCGCGGGGTGAACCATTCGGAAATGCCTGTAACGGCAGGATATTGTCATTCACCACTTCGCGTAGAAAGCGTAAGGAAAAGATCTCCCAGGCCATGCCCACATCGGTGAAAACCACGCCATAGTTAAGGAAGAGAAAGCGGCGTGCGAACTCTACGCACTGCCATTTGTGGCCCATGTATTCGTCGTCGATATAGCTGCGAAATGCCGCATCATCGTCGTAGTCCCGTGGGTCGAGGGAGCTGTAATCTGAAGAGTAGATTGCTACGCCGCCTGGGGCGTAGCCCAATAATGTCCCGAATGGGGCATCCTGACTGGTCGTTCCTTTGCTCATGCACCTTACCTCAAAACAATACAGCCTGAGCAGGTTGGCGTGAATTTTTCGCTCTGATTGCCTGCTCTGCGACACTAACCGGACAGAGGTCGACATCATCATACACCTCAACGCAGCGGCTGGCGCTCAGAGGCGAAAAATTCGCAGCAGGAACTACGCTTTTGTCACGGTGACCGGTACGCTTTTATACGCCGGAGTCAAACTTTGTGTGTCCACCGCATCCAGCGAAAGCAGGACATTCGCTTCTGGCAGATAAGCGCCTATTGAGCCCACCGCCATGTTGTAAATCACCACCGTCAAGCCGCACATAATGCGATCCGCACAGGGCTGGCCGCGGTCGTCCAGCGCCTGAATGTTGACCACATCTCCCTGGCTCAGACCGCGAGTCGCCGCTTCTTCAGCGCTTAAAAACACCACATCCCGACGACCGGTAATGCCACGGTAGCGATCGTTCATACCATAAATAGTGGTGTTGTATTGATCGTGGCTGCGTAGCGTCGCCAGAACCAGTGCATCGGCAGGCTGATTTTCTCGCTCTACCGCCCGCTGATGGCTGACGATAAAGTTGGCTTTACCATTCGCCGTTCGCCATTCACGGCGCGAAGCGGGCGTATCCATACGAAATCCGCCCGGCTCGGCAATACGGGCATTGTAATCGTGGAACGCCGGGATCACGGCTTCAATGGCGTCACGGATCAGCGCGTAGTCCCCGGTTAACGCTTCCCAGTTGATCGGCGAAAGCGGCAGAGTGGCGTGTGCCATGCCCGCCACAATCGCGGGTTCCGATTTTAACCAGCGGGAAGCTGGCTTCAGCGCGCCGCAGGAAGCGTGGACCATCGACATCGAGTCTTCGACGGTCACCGACTGGATCCCCGTCGCCTGAATGTCGCGCTCCGTTCGACCTAATGCAGGCAGCAGATAATTATGCTTTGCCAGCAGCAAATGCGATCTGTTCAGCTTGGTCGCAACATGGACCTGCAGATCCAAATTTTTCATCGCCGCAAAGGTGCGCTGCGGCTGCGGCATCGCCACCGCCAGATTGCCACCCATGCAAATGAGCGCTTTTGCCTCTCCCCGTTCGATGGCCCGAATACTCTCCACGCTGGAGCGGCCATGTTTACGCGGCACACGGATAGAAAAATGCGTCTCAAGGCGTTGCAGGAAGTCTTCGGATGCCGCTTCGTTGATCCCCACGGAACGGTCGCCCTGCACGTTAGAATGACCGCGCAACGGGCAGATCCCCGCCCCAGGCTTACCCATATTGCCTTTCAGCAGCAGCAGGTTTACCAGTTGCTGGACGTTCTCAGTACCGTTTTTATGCTGGGTGATGCCCAGACCATAACAAATAATAGTGGCACGAGATTTACTGTAGCTGTGTGCCAGGTCCTCCATCTGACTGCGCGTCAGGCCCGAGTCCTGTTCCAGCTCCGCCCAGTTATGCTGACGTAAGTCATCATACAGCGCTGCATATCCAGCAGTATGCTCATCGATAAACGCATGATCGAGTGTCGGTTGCTGATCCAGTAAGATCCGCGCTTCATCCATTTCGATCAGCGCCTTCATGATGCCTTTGAGCAGCGAGGCGTCACCGCCCATTTTTACCTGGTAGTAGTCGTTGCTCAGCTGCGTCGACTGGCCGGTGAACATCTCTTTCGGGCTTTGCGGGAAACTAAAGCGCTCAAGCCCCCTTTCGTTCAGCGGATTGATAGAGATTATTTTAGCCCCGCGTTTGGCAACGTCGCGTAAGGTGGTCAGCATACGTGGATGATTTGTGCCAGGGTTATGCCCGATACAAATCACCAGATCGCAATGGTCAAAATCGTCAAGTTCAACGGTCCCTTTTCCAAGGCCAATGGCCGGCGTTAGCCCTGCGCTGGTCGGTCCGTGGCACATGTTTGAGCAATCAGGAAAGTTGCTGCTGCCATATTCGCGGGCAAAAAGCTGATACAGGAACGCCGCTTCATTTGACGTTCTGCCGGAGGTGTAAAACTCAACCTGCTGGGGTGAATCATAGCTGCGCAGACGCTCGCCTATCTCCTGGAAGGCGATATCCCAATCCACCGCCTGCCAGGTATCTGATGCTGCATCGTATTTCATCGGATGCGTCAAACGACCGATATTTTCCAGCTCATAATCGCTGTAGTGCCAGAGTGTGGAAACCGGGTGACGGCTGAAAAATTCCGGTGACGCTTTTTTACTGGTTGTCTCCCAGGAGACCGCCTTAACGCCATTTTCGCACAGCTCCATTGGCGCACGGTGCCTTGGGTCCGGCCACGCACAGCCCGGACAGTCGAACCCTTTCACCTGGTTCATTTTAAACATCGCGATAATGTCGCGGGCGACAGCCTTTTGCGAAAACACCGAAGCAGTGACGGCTTTTACCGCGCCCCACCCACCCGCCGGGCCCTGATAACCGCTTACTCCTGGAACACCATTTTTCATTATTACTGCTTATTCACCGCCAATTTTTAATTGGTGAATACGGTAGCAATTTCCGTCCAACATTGATTTCCTCTTCATGGAGTACGGAGCGGGTACAATGAACGGGTTAGATTTATCTTCCCCTTTCAGCACAAAGCGACATAAAGTTCCAATCTGTTAAATTGAGTTCTACCTAACTGCTACACTGCATCAACACAACCACTCAGAAGGCAGGTCAATATGTCAGACAATACCTATCAGCCCGCGAAAGTCTGGACGTGGGAAAAATCGAACGGGGGCGCATTCGCCAATATCAACCGCCCGGTTTCCGGAGCCACCCACGAGAAAACGCTGCCGGTTGGCAAACATCCGCTGCAGCTCTATTCGCTGGGTACGCCAAACGGGCAGAAAGTGACGATCATGCTGGAGGAGTTGCTGGCGCAGGGGGTGAAGGGCGCGGAATACGATGCCTGGATTATCCGCATTGGCGATGGCGATCAGTTTTCCAGCGGCTTTGTTGAGGTGAATCCGAACTCGAAGATCCCAGCGCTACGCGATCACTCGCAAAACCCACCGGTTCGCGTATTCGAATCTGGCGCAATCCTGCTCTATCTGGCGGAAAAATATGGTTATTTCCTGCCGCAGGATTTGGCAAAACGCACCGAAACGCTGAACTGGTTGTTCTGGTTACAAGGCGCAGCACCGTTCCTCGGCGGAGGCTTTGGCCACTTCTATAACTATGCTCCGGTAAAAATTGAGTACGCTATCAATCGCTTCACCATGGAAGCCAAGCGCTTACTCGACGTGCTGGATAAACAATTGGCGCAACATCAGTTTGTGGCCGGAGATGAATACACCATTGCCGATATGGCGGTCTGGCCATGGTTTGGCAATGTGGTTCTGGGCAACGTCTACGACGCAGCAGAGTTCCTTGACGCAGGAAGCTACGCGCACGTACAACGCTGGGCAAAAGAGATTGCAGCGCGTCCGGCGGTTAAGCGTGGTCGTATTGTAAACCGCACTAACGGACCTCTGAACGAGCAGCTTCATGAACGCCATGACGCCAGCGACTTCGATACCCAGACCGAAGATAAGCGCCAGAACTAAAATAAATTGCCGGATGGCAACCGCTATCCGGCAATTTCATTCAGGATTTGTCACGCGCTGGTGACGTCGTACTCCATGCGGCGAAGTGCGTCTAACGTGGCTTTAGCTTCATCTTCATCAATGATGCTCATGGCGAACCCTACGTGCACCAGCACCCATTGCCCGACCAGCTCAGCTGTATCACCTTCACAAATCAGGGCAATATTGACATCACGTTTGATGCCGCACACTTCAACCTGCGCAAGCTGGTGAATATCTTCACCAACGGCCAGAACCTGACCAGGGACTCCAATACACATATCTGACTCCGCCCCATAGCAACCTATGGGTTATTCGACTTCAATACTTTTCACTTTCAGTGAATCGCCAGCATCAACCCGCAGACGATCGCCCTGACATTGTGGACACTGCGCATCATGCTGGGTGATTTCCACAACCTGACTGCAATCCCAGCACCATGCCTGGGCTGGCTTGTAATCAATATGCAGCTCACAACCCTGAGCCAGCGTCCCCTGACAGACGATGTCGAAACTGAAACGAACGGCGCTCTCTTCAACGCAGGAGAGCGCCCCGATTTCCAGCCAAACACCGGTTACACGTTTGACACCGTGCTGCTCTGCCTGCTGTTGAACAATCTCAACCGCGCTCTGACAAAGGGACAGCTCATGCATTTTCGCAGTTCCGACGACCCAGCAGCAACGCGCGGCGATTAAGCTGCGGCGCATTCGGATCGCTAACCGGCAGCGATAACAGCATTCGCGCGCAATCGTCAGTCAGACGCATGCCTTCTTGCGCCGACATACTGTGCGAAAGCGGCGACATCAATGAGCAGGAAAGGTATTGCGATACGCCCTCCAGTTCACCAACGGTAAAGGTCATCTCGCCATACGGCAGACGCAGTCCGATTTTTTCGCTGACTTTACGCACCGGCCAGATCTGGTCCGGTCCGGGGAAAATCAGTGCGCTGAGCATCCAGGGCGTGATAACACACCCCGTCCACTGTCCTTCAAACAGCGTAAATTCAGAGACATATACCGGCATGTTCGGATGCAGAAAAGAGAGATCGTGCATTGAACGCCGGGCAACCTCTTCAAACGCTGCCTGAATTTGCATCTTCGGGGCCGTCTGAAAACCGACAAACTCCTCAGACATGAGCCGCCTCCCGCGGGATCGCTTCAACACCTGATTCGCGAAGCGCGGCAAGAACCTGCTCAAGCGCAGGTTCAATCATCGCTTCAACCGTTGGCGTTAGTCCGATATGCGGCTCCAGCGATTCCGGAATAACACCGACTAACGTCAGCTTTTTCGGAAACTCGCCGGTGAAACGCAGGGCCGACAATACGTCGGCCAGACCAAGCTGGTGCGGTGAGATTTTGTTGATAAACAGCGCCGGGATCTCTTCATCCCGCAGGACCATCATCGTTCCTGGCGTGTTTTTCTTCGACACAATGGCGTCAGCAATGATCAGATGATCTCTGTTTGCCATATCACCGAGAAGCTCCATCCCAGCCGTACCACCGTCCAGAACATCAACAAAGTCTGGCAGGACGTACCGTTGTTCTAATGCCTCAACGATACGTACCCCGATGGCTTCGTCGGTCAGCAAAATATTGCCGACCCCTAAGACTAATATCCGCATTACAGAACCTTAACTGAGACCACTTCGTTCCCATCAACGTCCACCACATGCACCGCACATGACATACAAGGGTCGAAGGAGTGAATGGTACGAACCACTTCCAGCGGTTTGTTTGGATCGGCAATCGGCGTACCTACCAGCGAGCGCTCATACGGTCCCACTTCATCATTAAAGTTACGTGGGCCAGAGTTCCAGGTTGACGGTACTACCGCCTGGTAGTTGCTGATAATGCCATCTTTGATCACCATCCAGTGAGACAGCATACCGCGCGGCGCTTCGAGGAAACCGACACCTTTAAATTCACCCGTTGCCGGGATATCCGGTTTCACGAAGGTGGTGTGGTCGCCTTTGCCGATGTTCACAATCAGCGCATTGTACTGATCCTGCAGAACGTTCTGCAGTTCACAGCAGTGAACGGTACGGCCAATAATACGGCCCAACGTAGAGTGCAGCTGTGACACTTCGATAGTTTTACCGGTCAGCTTGGTGTAAATCGCGATGATTTCATTCAGCTTGGCATGGGTAGACTCGCGTTTGGCCGCCAGTTTACACAGCATGTTGGCCAGCGGACCCACTTCAACCGTTTTACCGTAGAAGGTCGGTGCTTTAACCCAGGAGTACTTGCCATCATCTGACCAACCGGTGTAATCAGGAACCGTTGTGCCTTCCCACGGAGCCTGCGGCGCTTCGTCTTTGTACCACGCGTGTTTCGCACTCTCCTGAATCCCTTTGATCAGGTACTCATCGGAGTGAGAGGTGATCGGACGATAGGTCGACAGATCTTCATTGGTGATGTAACCCCCCGGGAACAGGAAGCTACCGTTTTTACCGTCAGTCGGGAATTCCGGTGCGCTCAGATAGTTAACCGCACCTTGACCACGTTCCAGCCATTCAGGGTAGAACGCAGCAATCACCGCGGTATCAACCTTGTAAACCTGCTCAACGAAGTCGCTCAGCTTATCGATAAAGGACTTGATATACATCAGGCGCTCGAGGTTCAGCACGCCAAGGCCGTCGAGGTTAATTGGGTTAGCAACCCCGCCTACCGCCAGGTTCTGAATGTGCGGCGTTTTACCGCCCAACAGCGCCACAACACGGTTAGCATCACGCTGGCATTCCAGCGCCTGCAGGTAGTGAGCGACCGCAATCAGGTTCACTTCTGGCGGCAGCTGCATCGCCGGGTGACCCCAGCAACCGTTGGCAAAAATGCCTAACTGACCGCTGGCAACAAGGTCTTTGATCTTGTTCTGAACCTTAGTGAACTCTTCTGCGCTGTTCAGGTGCCAGGAGGACACGCCGTTCAGCATGGCAGACGCTTTCGCTGGATCAGCTTTCAGTGCAGAGGTGATATCCACCCAGTCCAGCGCAGAGAGCTGATAGAAGTGAACAATGTGGTCATGCGTGGTGTGCGCGGCCAGAATGATGTTACGGATATACTGTGCGTTCACCGGAACATCAATATTCAGCGCGCTTTCTGCTGCACGAACGGAAGAGATAGCGTGAGTGGTAGTACAAACGCCACAGATACGCTGCACAATCATCCAGGCATCGCGTGGATCGCGGTTTTTCACGATCTCTTCCATGCCGCGCCACATGGTACCGGAAGCCCATGCTTTAGATACCACGCCATTTTCGATTTCGCAGTCGATGCGTAAATGACCCTCAATACGGGTTACCGGATCAATAGTAATTCTCTGGCTCATGCTTTGCTCGCCTCATGACGATTTTGATCGTTTTGTTTTAAAGGAGGAAGTATCGGCAGTAGACGAATGAGTACGATGTATGCACAAATCTCAATAGCCACAAAACCAATAGAAATCAACAGTTCTTCCCAGGTCGGGAAGTAGTGGTAGCCACCACCAGGATTGAACGCCACCAACGAATAGGACAGACGCCATGTCGCACAACCCAGCAATGCGCTCAGCGCAGACAGATACAGCATGCGCGAGTCGTTACGCAGCTTAGTGACGCGCAGCACCACCAGCGGGAAGACCATCAGCACGACTTCAATCCAGAACATCAGGGAGTAAAGATCGCCTGAGAACGCATAGGACAGCTTGTCGCGATAGATCAGTTCGCCAAAGCGCAGAACCACGAAAATCGCCAACAGCACGCTGATGGTATTCGTCAGCTTGATGAACAAACTTTTCTCGTCCGGACCATTACCTTTCAGCCCGGCTTGTACCAACGAGCCTTCGAAGATGACGATCGAGAAGCCCATAATAAAAGCGGTTAATACGGAGAAAAGCGGCAACATTTCATAAGCTTGCCATAGCGGATGCACTTTATAGCCCGCAGAAATCATCAATGAACCCATTGAAGACTGGTGCATAGTTGGCAGCAACGCGCCAAGGGCAATAATAAAGAACATCACTTTGTTCAAACGTTTGAGAGAAACTTTCCACCCCAGACGTTCAAACAGAGCCGGAGCAAATTCCAGCGCCATGATGCCGATATAGATGGTCATACAGACCGCCGTTTCGAACAGTACCGAGTTCACGTTGAAGTGGCCCGGAATGTAGAAATACGGCAGGTTCCAGTAACGACCGACGTCAATGGTGATCGACAGACCACCCAGCGAGTAGCCAAACAGGCTCGCCAGCAGCGCCGGACGTACCAGTGGATGGTATTGTCCTCTGTTGAAAACATACACCGCCCACGCCAGCGCCCAGCCACCGCACGCGAAGCCGGTACCAATCAGCAGGTCAAACGCGATCCATACACCCCATGGGAAACCGCCGTTCAGATCGGAGACTGAGCCCAATCCGAAGACCAGACGTTTCACGATCAGGAGCATACACAGGACGATAAGCGGCCCAAAAATAATGACCGGTTTGCTGATTATTTTTCCGCCCAGCGGTTTAGGATCATGACTCATGATCGTCTCCTCCATCGTGATGGTCGTTTTTCGTGTTACGACGAACCAGCACGGTTAAGCCCGCCAGCGCAGCCAGGGGTAATATCATGCCCTTGTACAAGGAATGTTGAACATGTTCGGAACGCGCACCGGTTGAAAGATCATCCAGTTTCGGCAGATCCAAATCCTCGTAAGGAACGCCCGTCAGTACCATAACCTGTGTACCACCACCCTCTTTCTCGCCGTACAGATGGGGGTAATACTTCGGTACCGTATGCAGATAGGTATCGCCTGCTTTCACCGTCTGACGCGGATAGTGGTATTCGCTGCCAGGCTTCAGCGCGAGACGTTTTTTCGCCTCAGCCATCAGCTCTTCACGCGTACCAAAAATCACCGCACCGGCAGGGCACACTTCAACACAACCCGGTAAACCGCCTTTATCCAGACGCTCAACACCTTTCTGGTTACACAGTTCACATTTGTGAAGCGCACCAAACGGGTTGTTGTAGTCATACTTAGGCACATTGTACGGGCAGGCGACCATGCAGTAACGACAGCCCGTGCAGACATCTTTGTCATAGTGGACGATGCCGGTTTTCGGATCTTTCTTCAGCGCGGAGACCGGGCAAACGGAGACGCAGTTCGGATCGACACAGTGCATGCACTGCTTCTTAATGTATGCGTAGCCGTTTTCTTCCTGGTCTTTGTTGACGCCTGTTCCGCTACGCCACACCTGGATGATGTTATTGGTATACGGTGACAGTTTGTCGTTGTTCGACCAGGTCTGCTCGCCTTCCGGGTTACGCGCCGGGAAGTTGATATCCTGACACTTGGTGACACAGGCCTGGCAGCCTACGCACAGCGTCGAGTCATAGAGCATCCCAAGAGAACCAGGGATCGGCGGACGGTTTTCTGCAGCCGCATGGCTGATGGACGGCGCTGCGCCCAACAGCAATGCCCCGCTGGAGGCTGCTTTAATAAAGTTACGTCTGTTCACGGTTATTCTCCCCGTGAGTCAGCGTTATCTTTCTTCTGCTGACGCCCCAGTTCACGAACCGCCATCACGCTGACACCGGCAACCAGTCCTACTACGCCACCAAGCAGCCCAATCGCCCCGGCAGAAATATTGCCGCCTTCTTTCATATTGACGTCAGGTTTCTCGGAACGCGGTGTTTGGTTTTCCACATGAGCAAGCTGGTGAATACCTTTATGGAAACCGACACCTTCTTCGTTACAGCCGTAGCAAGGGTGACCGATAGCCACCGGCCACACGCCGCCAACATCGCAGAATTGCAGCGTTGAGCAGTTGCCGTAGGTTTCTGGTCCTTTACAGCCCAGATGGTAGAGGCACCAGCCTTCACGGTGACCTTCATCGCCAAACTCTTTAGCAAAACGACCTGCATCGAAGTGCGGGCGACGTTCGCAGTGTTCGTGAATCAAACGACCATAGGCAAATGTCGGACGGTTTTTGGTATCCAGCTTCGGCGGCTTACCGTAAGTGATGATATGCGCGACCGTTGCAAGGAAGTTGTGCGGGTTCGGAGGACAGCCGGGGATGTTGATGATGGTTTTGCCTGGCAGAACTTCCTGCAAGCCGACGGCACCCGTTGGGTTAACGCCAGCAGCAGCAACACCACCCCACGCGGCACAAGAGCCGATGGCAATGATAGCGGCAGCGCCTTCTGCGGCCCGGCGGATGTGATCTACGATCGGCTCACCGGCAACCATGCAGTAAATACCATTGTCTTTCAGTGGGATAGAACCATCTACAACCAAAACATATTGCCCTTTGTACTTCTCCAGAGCGTTATGTTTATTCTCTTCGACCTGGTGGCCGAAGGCGGCAGAGAGTACCTCATGGTATTCCAGAGAGATTGTCTCCAGAACGAGGTTTTCCACTGTAGGGTGTGTCGCGCGAAGTAGCGATTCAGTACAACCCGTACACTCCTGCGCACCAATCCAGATAACCGGTGGACGCTGAGGACGAGAAACTGATTCGGCCATTTCTGCGGCGGCTTTGCTACTGAGCCCCATGGTAGCGGCCAGTGCTGCACAAAGCTTCATGAAATCACGGCGATTGATGCCGTTCGAATTGATGAGAGAGTTATCTCCAGTCATTTTATAGTTATTCCGTTGCGAAGACCTGGCTTTTATTTTGCACCTTTCGCATGTTGCATATTGCGATCGGCGCGCCATTTACCACACTTTTTATATGGTTATGTGCATTATAATACTTCGGCGGAGCAACAAAACGAAGGCGTAGGTCAATAGTGTAATTAATTAAAGCAAGATAATACCCCTTTCGGATCAAGCTTCGAGACGATAGCCAGCCATGAAAAAACGAATTGTTGTACTGGACTGGTTCTCTTTAAAGAAATCCATAACCATCTCTTTATCCAGCCCATAGCGACGCGTGAGGATCCCCGCTTCCCACGCGCTGAGCTGTCGATCGCCCGTTTTTTCAAACATTCGATGAGAAAATCCCAGCACAAAACCGCGTTTATAATCAGCACAAAAATTGGCCGCCGTGCGTGCGCTATCCGCACTTGACGCGTTTAATCCGGCCATCAAGCCTTTTCCAAAATGGTTGTCCATGCATAACCTCCAATCGCTATATAATAAATTATATAGCGATTTTTTAAGCAAAGACCAGAGGTATCACGTACTTTTTTATGCCCGCTTAAAAGGACACCCATTCATCCTTTTTAGCGGCCGCAGACGTTTTGCTGTCTGCTGAAGGGGAAGCGGTACTGGCGGCGGCGTACTGCACATCGTTTGCTGAAAGACGGAACTGTTGTACCGAGCGTTGCAGCTCTTCCGTTTGCCGTTCAAGCGCCACAGCCGCGGCGGAAACTTGCTCTACCAGCGCGGCGTTCTGTTGCGTTACGCTGTCCATCTGCGTGATCGCCACGCTCACCTGCGAGATGCCCTTATTCTGTTCTTCTGAGGCAGAAGCAATTTGCTTCATGATAACGGTCACTTCGGTGGCTCCGCGCAGAATCGCCTCCATGGTTAATCCCGTCTCTTTAACCAGTCGAGCGCCCTGATCGACGCGACGCGACGATTCGCCAATCAGCGTCTCAATCTCTTTCGCCGCCCCGGCGCTACGGCTGGCAAGGTTACGCACCTCACCGGCAACAACGGCAAAACCACGCCCCTGCTCACCTGCTCTGGCAGCTTCAACTGCCGCGTTCAGCGCCAGAATATTGGTCTGGAAGGCAATGCTATTAATAACAGACGTAATTTCCGCGATCTGTTTAGAGCTGGCGGCAATGCCGTCCATCGTCTCAACCACTTCTGAAACCAGGCTGCTCCCTTTACCTGCCGTCTCTGTCGCCGTATCGGCAAGCTGGCTGGCTTCACGCGCGTTTTCGGCGTTCAGTTTTACCGTTGCGGTCAGTTGCTCCATGCTGGCAGCGGTCTCTTCCAGCGCCGCAGCCTGCTCCTCAGTACGCGATGAGAGATCGTTATTGCCGGTGGAAATTTCCGTAGCCCCTCGCCAGATGTTGTCACTACCTGAGCGAATTGTACTGACGGCTTCGCGCAGGCTGTCCTGCATCGCGCACAATAACGGCACCAGTTGGCCCACGCAGTTACGGCCAAAATCTTCGATTGGATGGCTGAGATCGCCCTGAGCAATCTGCTGGAACTGCTGGCGGATACGCCCCAGGGGTTTCACCATCATGGCGACGAGGTAACGGTCTGTGAAGAACAGGAGGGCAATACCGAGGACCACGGCGGTAATAATTAGCGTCCGGATGATAGACGTTTTGCCATCAACCATGACGCGCGTGGTATCAAGCCGCTCACCTGCCGTGGCGTTAAAACGTTCGGCACTGGCGCCAAATTCACGGCTCAGCGCTGGCGTAACGGTGCTGGCATGCTCCGCAAAGGCCGTAAGCGTGCCCTGCTGCGCCAGTTGCATTTGCGGAATCACCCCGTTATCCAACAGCGCCTGCCACTTCGTCAGTACCGCCGCGGCAACGTCTGGATCCATAGGCCCCGGAGACAACGTTTTCATCTCCTGGAGTTTTTTGCTCATATTCTCCAGGGACTGCTGCGCTGGTGCAAAATCAGGCGTTCCGCCGCTTATTTTGACATCCATGGCGCGACTTAAGCGCGTTACAAAGCGAAAATACTGATCGTTCCCCTGACTGAGTACCGTCATCTGATGGACAAGATGACGGTCAATATCATTGCCTTCAGATATTTTTGATAAAGAATGAAGACTGAATAAACCCACGCCCGACCAGAGCAGGCAAAAAAGTCCCAGTATTGCCAACATGACAATACGAATAGTGAAGTTTTTCAGCAAACGCATAATAATTTCCTTGCCGTTGATGAGGAATTCGCCATCAGGCGATACTTATCCTTGTTATCGGCAGGCAACAGAGAAGATATAATGCATTCTTTATTTTTTTACTTTCTTAAGTACATCTAATATTATTTACACTATATCAACATGAATGCTAATGAAATTAGCTAGCATTATTATTCAGATAATTAACCTGAAGCATTAAATAATCCATTGTTTTCTATCGCAAATATTTGTTAAACCATGCAAGAGTACGCTCCCAGGCCAAATCAGCGGCAGCATTATCATAACGCGGTGTCGAGTCATTATGAAAACCATGATTAACGCCGGGATAGATATATGCCTCATAGACTTTCTTATTGGCTTTGAGCGCCGCTTCATAGGCAGGCCATCCCTCATTAATTCGGGTATCTAATTGCGCATAGTGCAGTAATAAAGGCGCTTTAATTTTAGGGACATCTGATGCAGGAACCTGACGCCCATAAAAAGGCACTGCGCAGGCCAGTTCAGGAAAAGCAACGGCTGCGGTATTCGATACGCCGCCACCGTAGCAAAATCCGGTGATACCCACCTTTCCCGTCGCGCCTGAATAACGCTGCATAAATTCAATGGCGGCAAAGAAGTCGTTCATCAGCTTTACGGGGTCAACCTGCTGCTGCAACTCCCGACCTTTATCATCATTGCCAGGATAGCCCCCCACTGAACTTAATCCATCAGGCGCGAGTGCAATATAGCCCGCCTTCGCCACCCGCCGTGCCACATCCTCAATATACGGATTCAGCCCACGATTCTCATGCACCACCACTACCGCCGGAACTTTCCCCGTCGCTTTCGCAGGTTTAACCAGATACCCACGCACATCACCATGCCCTTCAGGTGAAGGATAAGTCATGTATTCCGCCAGGATATCAGGATCGGTGAACTCCACCTGCGTTGCGAGAGCATAATTGGGTTTCAATACATTGAATAATGCCAGCGCCGTCATACCACCGACTGCATATTTCGCAGCAAGATTGAGAAACTCGCGTTTCGTTATTTTGCCATGAGCGTAATAGTCATAGTAGTCGAGCAATTCTTGCGGAAAGTCTTTGGCAGTTAGACGCGGCATGGCAGCACTCCAGATCGATGTTTTTTTAAGCAAAGCACAGTGGTCTGTTTTTGCCCAGTTTTTCATTCCAGTGTGACCTGGTGAACGGGATATTCACCATGAACCCGCTAGAATAGAAACGTTGTTTCGAAATTCACCTGCACTAAGGAGATCTCATGGACTGGTTTGCCAATCCTGAACGTTACGAGCAGATGCTCTATCGCTACTGTGGGCGCAGCGGTTTACGTTTACCCGCGCTATCACTGGGTTTGTGGCACAGTTTTGGGCACGTTCAGGCGCTGGATTCACAGCGCGCTCTGCTGCGTAAAGCATTTGATTTAGGCATCACGCATTTTGATTTAGCCAATAACTACGGGCCGCCTCCGGGCAGCGCAGAAGAGAATTTTGGCCGATTACTGCGCGAGGATTTTGCACACTATCGTGATGAGCTGATCATCTCCACCAAGGCAGGCTATGACATGTGGCCAGGGCCATACGGTTCTGGCGGTTCGCGAAAATACCTGCTCGCCAGCCTCGACCAGAGCCTGAAGCGCATGGGCCTCGACTATGTCGATATCTTCTACTCGCACCGCGTTGACGAAAATACGCCAATGGAAGAGACCGCCTCAGCGCTGGCCCATGCGGTGCAAAGCGGTAAAGCGCTGTATGTCGGCATCTCATCCTATTCCCCGGAGCGTACGCAGAAAATGGCCGAGCTGATGCGGGAATGGAAAATTCCGCTGCTGATCCACCAGCCTTCTTACAACCTGCTTAACCGTTGGGTAGACAGCAGCGGTCTGCTGGATACGCTGGAATCCAACGGCATGGGCTGCATCGCATTTACGCCGCTGGCCCAGGGGCTGCTGACGGGGAAATACCTCAACGGCATTCCGGAAGGTTCACGCATGCAGCGTGAAGGGAAAAAAGTTCGTGGGCTGACGGAAAATATGCTGACGGAAGAAAACCTTAACAGCCTGCGTTTGCTCAATGAAATGGCGCAACAGCGCGGACAGTCGATGGCGCAAATGGCCTTAAGCTGGCTGCTGAAAGACAATCGGGTAACGTCGGTATTAATTGGCGCCAGTCGACCGGAGCAACTGGAGGAGAACGTTCAGGCGTTGGCTAACCTGACGTTCAGCGCCGAAGAACTGGCGCAGATCGATAAGCATGTCGCGGATGGTAAACTGAACCTGTGGCAGGCCTCTTCTGACAAATAGCCGTTTGTAACTCTGTGCCGGGAAGCGGCGTTAGCCTCCCCGGCACGTAACAGGGCCAGCCAATCCCTTCACACCTCTTCCGCTTTGATCTCTGGACGTTGAAATTCCGGCCACACCAGCGCGACAAGCGCAGGATAAGCCTCCAGACTGAACTCCCTGAAGCACTGGCGTAAGTTAAGCACATCCAGATCGGCATGCGGGACTTTCTCACCGCTCAGACAGCGCTTTTTTATATTGTCGTAATATTTATACACCGCAGAGTTGAGATCGCTACAACGCCGCTGTGCATCAAATAGCCCTGGCGTCTCATTTAGCTCCACCATTGTCATCCGCTTGATCGTTGAGTGGATAAAATCGATATATTCGTGATTAACGCGCCAATACCATACTGGGGTAATCGAATTCATCAGTACCGAAAAATGATCTTCCCCCTCTTCTTTACTCAGCATTTCCGGCTGGTTTTCAGAGTGCCCATTTTCTGCATATCGGTTTTTATTTGCACTGCGCATCAACAAAAGTACCCCGCAGGTAAGCAATAGCAGGGTAATAACAGAATAAAATATACTGTTCATATACTGGCTCCATTTTTTTTGATTTTAAAATTACGCCATGCTATTGTCAACGCAGCCTGGTTTATTTAGAACAACATATCATTGGCATCAAAGGATATCTCAACATGCTTCCCGAGCATCTTGTTCCCTCGCGTTTTCACTTATCCAGCTCATCTACTAATACCCGTCCCACAGATAATAGTGAAAATTTGACTCAGGGAAAGAGAACATTAAGCGATTACGAACCCGATATTTTGATTAGCTCTACAGCTAACGGCCAGGCGCGCAATATGTTATTTGAAGAGTGCGATCGCCATTTAAAAGAGCGCCTGTTTCGTGCCGCGAAAATTGAGTCCTTCACTCGCCTGCTCAATTCACTACAAGCGGAAGGCGACATTAACGCTCAAGAATTAAGTAAAATTTTATCTACAAAAACAGCCAGCGTAAATGAACAGGGCAATAAAATTTGGCTTAATTTAATTACGCGTGAGACCAGCGATCCTATTTTTTATTCTCTGGAAGAGAAATAAAATGAAAGATGTTGAGGATAATAATGTTTATTTGGCTTTAGATGACCATAAAAGCGATGAGTTTGTCTTAAAGCAAAATTTGGCCGTATTGATTGCCAATAAAAATGCGACGTTGGAAAGCGTTGCCCAGGAGATGGTCTCTATTCCCGCCGCGCTGGTGCGGATGAAATGGCAAAATCGTCGCGAAATTTATGCGCTGCAGGCTAAAGAAGAGATCTATGGCGCCGCGATTGAAGCCATTATGGAGCAGCAACCAGAACTACGGGACAAAATCATGGCCCGGCTGGAGAGCACATACCAGCATATACTCAAGCGAGAAACAGCCACCTTACGCCTGACGCGTAAACTGTCTGAAGGGAACTACGAACCCACCAGGATAACGGCAGTCGCACTGGATGAGGACAGATAAGGGCGTGTGGGGAGAGTTAAATCAGGAGAGGAAGGCCGGGTAAGGCAACAACCATTACCCGGCAATCAGGATTACTTCGCTTTCACGGTCTCTTCACCGACCAGACCAATCTTCAGGAAACCCGCCTGATGCAGCGTATCCATAACTTTCATCATGGTTTCATAATCGACGGTTTTATCCGCACGGAAGAAAATCGTGGTGTCTTTCTTCCCATCGGTCAGCGTATTTAATTCGCTAATCATGGTGTCATCCGTCACCTGATTGTTGCCAATAAACATACTCTTATCGGCTTTAACAGACAGGTAAACCGGTTTTTCCGGACGCGGCTGCGGCGTACTGGTGGAAGCCGGGAGATTCACCTTCACATCCACCGTTGCCAACGGTGCGGCCACCATAAAGATGATCAATAAAACCAACATAACATCGATAAACGGCGTCACGTTGATTTCATGCATTTCACCGTTATCGTCCAGGTTTTCATTAAAGCTCATTGCCATGGAACATTATCCTACACGTAATTTCTGCGCTGCACGTACCGGATGGGCAGAAGCGCTAGCGTTCAGGTCCAGATCGCGACTTTGCAGCAACAATACCTGTGCCGCGACATCGCCCAGCATCGCTTTATAGCTGCCAATCTGACGTGCGAAAATGTTGTAGATAACAACCGCAGGAATTGCCGCGACCAGACCGATCGCCGTCGCTAACAGTGCTTCTGCGATACCCGGCGCAACAACGGCCAGGTTGGTCGTTTGGGTTTGTGCAATCCCGATGAAGCTATTCATGATGCCCCATACAGTACCGAACAGACCCACAAATGGAGAGATAGCCCCGATGGTGGCCAGGTAGCCGTTACCACGTCCCATATGACGACCTACCGCCGCCACACGACGCTCCAGACGGAAGCCGGTACGCTCTTTAATACCTTCGTTGTCGTCGCTGCCTTCTGACAATTCCAGTTCGTTCTGCGCTTCGTAAATCAACTGTGCGCCCAGGCTTTTGCCATCGAATCCTGCAGCAATCTCATTTGCCTGGTCTAAAGAGCGGGCGTCCGCCAGCAGTTGCTGTTCACGCTTAAGGCGGCGTTTCTGAGTAAAGAACTCAAGGCTCTTACTAAAGAAGATAGCCCAGGTGACCACTGATGCCAAAATCAGCCCAATCATCACGCACTTAACCACGATATCGGCGTGCTGATACATACCCCAGACGGAAAGATCCGTCTGCATCAAATTATTACCCACTCTGTATCTCCAGGACGCAAATCACAAAATCTGAGCGTAATGATATCAAAACGACGTCGAATTGATAGTCGTTCTCATTACTATTTACATATTGCCGCACCTTTGGTTTCTTTTCCTTGCGCTTACGCAGTAAAAAAGTCACCAGAAGCATTTTGAGATTATTTTCTACTGTATGACCGTTCTGCAGGATGCGTCATCTTTGATTCATGGTAGTTTAGACATCCAGACGTATAAAAACAGGTAAGACGACATGGCAGATAAGCAACTTGAAACCAAACTCGTTCACGCAGGACGCAGTAAAAAGTACACGCTGGGCGCGGTAAATAGCGTGATCCAGCGCGCTTCTTCGCTAGTGTTTGACACCGTAGAGGCCAAAAAGCAGGCTACACACAACCGTGCTAACGGTGCGCTTTTCTATGGCCGTCGCGGAACCTTGACGCATTTTTCCCTGCAGGAGGCAATGTGTGAACTGGAAGGCGGCGCGGGTTGCGCGTTGTTCCCCTGCGGCGCGGCGGCCGTTGCCAACACCATCCTCGCCTTTGTGGAACAAGGGGATCATGTGCTGATGACCAACACCGCCTATGAACCCAGCCAGGATTTCTGCACCAAAATTCTCGGCAAACTCGGCGTGTCCACCGGATGGTTCGATCCGCTGGTTGGTGCCGATATTGTGAAGCACATACAGCCGAACACTAAAGTCGTATTTCTGGAATCTCCCGGCTCTGTCACCATGGAAGTACATGATGTTCCTGCTATTGTTGCCGCCGTCAGAAGCGTTGCGCCGGATGCGATCATCATAATTGATAACACCTGGGCTGCCGGGGTGCTGTTCAAAGCACTGGATTTTGGCATCGACATTTCTATTCAGGCTGGCACCAAATATCTGATTGGCCATTCCGACGCCATGGTCGGCACTGCGGTAGCTAATGCCCGTTGCTGGGATCAACTGCGCGAAAATGCCTATCTGATGGGGCAAATGCTGGACGCCGATACCGCCTATATGACCAGCCGCGGACTGCGTACGCTAAGCGTTCGCCTGCGCCAACATCATGAAAGCAGCTTAAAGGTCGCCGAGTGGCTGGCCAGCCATCCGCAGGTCGCCCGCGTGAACCACCCCGCGCTGCCCGGCAGTAAAGGCCACGAATTCTGGAAGCGTGATTTCACCGGCAGCAGCGGTCTGTTCTCATTTGTATTGAATAAGAAACTAAATCATGAAGAGCTGGCCGCGTATCTGGACCACTTCAGCCTGTTCAGCATGGCCTACTCCTGGGGCGGTTTTGAGTCGCTGATTCTCGCTAATCAGCCGGAACACATTGCAGCAATCCGTCCCCAAGGCGAGGTGGACTTCAGTGGAACGCTCATCCGTTTGCATATCGGTTTAGAGAATGTTGACGATCTGATTGCCGATTTGGCCGCAGGATTTGCCCGAATCGAGTAAAATTGCCATAGATGGACATATATGCAGACACTTCTGGTGGAAAAGTCTGCAATTGTTGCGTCCGGGATCAAGGCATCCCGGACAATTCAGGAGTACAATCCACACATAAACGCTGTTCCACAGGAAAGTCCATGGTAGTCATTCAAGATATTGTCTCCGCGCTTTGGCAACACGATTTTGCCGCGTTGGCGGATCCGCACGTTGTGAGCGTGGTGTACTTCGTAATGTTCGCCACACTGTTTTTAGAAAATGGCCTGCTGCCTGCCTCCTTTTTACCCGGAGACAGCCTGTTATTGCTGGCAGGGGCGCTGATCGCTCAGGACGTGATGAGTTTTATACCTACCATAGCTATTCTGACTGCCGCAGCCAGTCTGGGCTGCTGGCTGAGCTACATTCAGGGACGCTGGCTGGGCAACACGCGGACGGTAAAAGGCTGGCTGGCGCAATTACCTGATAAATATCATCAGCGCGCTACCTGCATGTTTGACCAACACGGGCTGATGGCACTGCTGGCTGGGCGTTTCCTGGCATTCGTTCGTACCTTGCTGCCAACAATGGCGGGAATTTCGGGCCTGCCAAACCGTCGGTTCCAGTTTTTTAACTGGCTGAGCGGTCTGCTGTGGGTCACCGTCGTCACCGGCTTTGGCTATGCGCTGAGCATGATCCCGTTCGTCAAACGCCATGAAGATCAGGTGATGACCTTTTTAATGATCCTGCCGATTGCCCTGTTAACCGCGGGTCTGTTGGGTACCCTGTTTGTCGTGATTAAAAAAAAATACTGTAGCGCCTGAGTATTAACCGTAGGCCGGGGTTCCCCCGGCATTTTCGCCTGATGACGTTTCGCTTATCAGGCCAGCGCTGAGCAAGTTTAACTCCCCTGCATCATTCGAATTCTGGCCGCATCCTCCCCTGGCGTTACGCCAAAGAAACGTTTGAATTCCCGACTGAATTGCGATGCGCTCTCATAGCCGACGCGCATGGCAGCCGCACTGGCCTTCATCCCGTCGTGGATCATCATCATCCGTGCTTTATGCAGACGATAGCTCTTCAGGTATTGCAGCGGCGACGTGCTGGTCACCGCTTTAAAATTATGATGAAACGCCGACACGCTCATGTTCGCTTCTGCCGCCAGCTGTTCGACATTGAGATTTTCGGTGTATTTGGTTTCAATGCGCTTTAGCACACGGCTTATCAAACTGAAATGCGTCTGGCGGCTAACCAGCGCCAGTAATGCGCCGCCGCGCGGCCCGGTCAGCACATGGTAGAGGATCTCGCGAATAATCTGTTTCCCCAGAATACGCGCATCCAGCGGTCGCTCCATCACATCCAGCAGGCGCTCAGCGGCGCAAAGAATTTCGTCAGAAAGCGTCGCGGAGTTGATCCCGCTGGCCGCCATGGCGGGCTGGAACAGCTCATCTTCCCCAATGTCCATCAACAGCTCCTGCAATTGCAGAATATCGACATTCAGGTAGATACCGGCCAGGGGAACCTCCGGCGTTGCATACGTTTCACATTCAAAGGGTAACGGTACGGTTAGCAACAGGTATTCGTTGGCGTCATAACGAAATACACGTTCATTGATATAACCAATTTTATGTCCCGAAAAGAGAAATATGATTCCTGGCTGATACATTACCGGTGTACGCGCTGCCGGCTCAGTGCCGTGCAGCAGGCGGACATCTGGCAGCAGTTCGCTGAGTTTATTTTCATTGTTTTTCAGCTGCTTAATTTTATCTGTCAGCAGAAGGCAGATCTCATCACGGTTCATAGAGCACCATTTCATCATCGGTTTGCAACCATGACATAATGCGCAGATTTATCCGTTTTCTCCAGCAGTCTGTAGAAATGGGCAAGACATCGGCAGAAATGAGCATTGAGAGCAGCGCGGCTGACGACCACAATGTTCATCATCCGGCAGACACTCTCCTGCCCTCTTTTTTTACCCACATAAGGGAACGAGCAATGAACAACTTTAATCTCCATACCCCAACCCGCATTCTGTTTGGTAAAGGTGCGATTGCTGAGCTGCGCGATCAAATCCCTCAGGATGCTCGCGTATTGGTTACCTATGGCGGCGGTAGCGTGAAAAAAACCGGTGTCCTGGCACAGGTTCAGGATGCGCTGAAAGGCCTGGACGTGCTGGAGTTTGGCGGTATTGAGCCGAACCCGTCTTATGAAACGCTGATGAACGCGGTAAAAATCGTGCGTGATGAGAAAGTGACGTTCCTGCTGGCGGTAGGCGGCGGTTCGGTGCTGGATGGCACCAAATTCATCGCGGCTGCGGCACAATACGCTGACGGCATCGATCCATGGCGCATTCTGGAAACCCACGGCAACGACGTAACAAGCGCTATCCCGATGGGCTCCGTATTAACCCTGCCAGCAACCGGCTCTGAATCTAACTCCGGCGCGGTCATTTCGCGTAAAACCACCGGCGATAAGCTGGCCTTTATGACCCCATTTGTGCAGCCGGTATTTGCCGTGCTGGATCCGGTTTACACCTATACCCTGCCGCCGCGTCAGGTTGCGAACGGCGTCGTAGATGCCTTCGTACATACCGTTGAGCAGTATGTGACTTATCCGGTAGACGGGAAAATTCAGGATCGCTTTGCTGAAGGTATTCTGCTTACGCTGGTAGAAGAAGGCCCGAAAGCATTGCAGGAGCCGGAAAATTACAACGTGCGTGCGAACGTTATGTGGGCGGCAACCCAGGCGCTGAACGGTCTGATTGGCGCAGGCGTGCCACAGGACTGGGCAACGCATATGCTGGGCCACGAACTGACCGCAATGCACGGTCTGGATCATGCTCAAACATTGGCTATCGTTCTGCCAGCGCTGTGGAATGAAAAACGCGATACCAAACGTGCCAAACTGTTACAATACGCAGAGCGTATCTGGAATATCACTGAAGGTTCCGATGACCAACGCATCGACGCCGCTATTGCCGCAACCCGCGCTTTCTTCGAACAAATGGGCGTACCGACTCGTCTGTCTGACTACGGCCTGGACGGTAGCTCCATCCCAGCGCTACTGGAAAAACTGCAAGCGCACGGCGGTACAAAACTGGGCGAACATCAGGACATTACGCTCGAGGTCAGCCGTCGGATTTACGAAGCTGCCCGCTAAGGTTTTTTCACCTCCGCCTTTCATTTTTGGGTATTTTTATTCTAAATATTTCGAGTTGCATAAAGGCAGCAAAGGAGAGAATCCCCAGGAGCTTACATAAGTCAGTGACTGGGGGTGAAACGACAAACCTGCCGGGAGCAGATTTGAACGTTGCTTGCAGCGGACCTGAAAGGGCGAGGCCCATGGATGGGTCGAGTAATAAAGCCAACGCTTATGCAGCTTGAAATATGACGAGGATAGGCCAGACTTAAGTCACACCTAACTTACCGGGGCTTGCCTCGGTAAACTCAATTCAGGGGAGGAATTATGACCGGTCCAACCATTATTAAACTACAGGATGGTAACGTCATGCCACAGCTGGGCCTGGGGGTCTGGAAGGCAAGTAACGAAGAGGTCATCACTGCCATTCATAAAGCGCTGGAAGTGGGGTATCGCTCAATTGATACCGCTGCGGCGTACAAAAACGAAGAAGGTGTCGGCAAAGCAATACGCGATGCGGGCGTACCGCGGGAAGAGTTATTCATCACCACCAAGCTATGGAATGATGACCAGAAACGCCCTCGGGAAGCCTTGCTCGAAAGCATGGAGAAACTCCAGCTCGATTACCTCGATCTTTATCTGATGCACTGGCCGGTTCCGGCGATCGACCACTACGTTGAAGCGTGGGAAAGCATGATCGATCTGCAAAAAGAAGGGCTGATTAAGAGCATCGGCGTGTGTAACTTTCAGATCAATCATCTCCAGCGACTGATGGATGAAACCGGCGTACCACCGGTGATTAACCAGATAGAACTTCATCCGCTTATGCAACAGCGCCAACTGCACGCCTGGAACGCAACGCATAAAATCCAGACCGAATCCTGGAGCCCGCTGGCGCAGGGCGGCAAAGACGTCTTTGATCAAAAGATCATCCGCGATCTCGCAGAGAAATATGGCAAATCACCGGCGCAGATTGTCATCCGCTGGCATCTGGATAGCGGCCTGGTGGTTATTCCGAAATCAGTCACCCCTGCGCGTATCGCAGAAAACTTTAACGTCTGGGACTTCCGCCTGGATAAAGATGAATTAGGCGAAATCGCAAAGCTCGATCAGGGCAAACGTCTGGGACCAGACCCGGACCAGTTCGGCGGTTAACCCCTTCTCTCCTGCCCGACCTCTCGTCGGGCCTTTACTGATTTGAATTTCGACGTAGACCACGTGCACAGATCTGCCCCACTGGAAGCCGATTGAATCGCAGCAGAACCAATTTTTCGAGCAGTATGAAGGATATTTGTCGTCACACGATCGTGAACGGGCGGATGATGCAAAACTGGCCGCATTAGCGGCCAGAATTCGTGAGGCATAATTACTGAGCACTTCTGCCAGATGGCACCTTATCCGGCCGACGGTCTTTCAGGCCCGGTAAACATTTCACTCCCGGGCATGACAGATTAGCGCCCTACTACTTTCCCACGTTTTTTGTTCGCGGCAGGCGTCTGGCGCTGATGCGCCACAGGCGTGTGCTTGGTCAACGCCGGACGAGTATGACGGTTCTGGCGACGCGCTTCGCGCATCTCTTCCAGCGTAGGCGCCGGAACCAGACATTCGCGACGACCACCGATCAGATGCTTTTTCCCCATATCTTCCAGCGCCTGGCGGATTAACGGCCAGTTGGCTGGGTCGTGGTAACGCAGCAGCGCTTTATGCAGACGACGCTGTTTATCACCTTTCGGCACCACCACGTCTTCACTCTTGTAACCAATTTTACCCAGCGGGTTTTTCCCGGTGTAATACATGGTTGTGGAGTTCGCCAATGGTGATGGATAGAAGTTCTGCACCTGATCCAGACGGAAACGACGTTGCTTCAGCCACAGCGCCAGATTCACCATATCCTCGTCACGCGTCCCAGGATGCGCAGAAATAAAGTACGGGATCAGGTACTGCTCTTTACCGGCCTGTTTAGAGTAGGTGTCGAACAATTCCTTAAAGCGATCGTAGCTGCCCATCCCCGGCTTCATCATCTTCGACAGCGGGCCTTCTTCAGTATGCTCTGGCGCAATCTTCAGATAGCCGCCCACGTGGTGGGTCGCCAGCTCTTTGATATAGCGCGGATCTTCAACCGCGATGTCATAGCGCACACCTGAAGCGATAAGGATCTTTTTAATGCCTTTCAAATCACGCGCACGGCGATAGAGGTTAATCGTCGGCTCGTGGTTGGTATCCATATGCGGACAGATATCCGGGTAGACGCATGACAAACGACGGCAGGTTTGCTCCGCACGCGGTGACTTACAGCGCAGCATATACATGTTCGCCGTTGGGCCGCCGAGATCGGAAATCACGCCGGTAAAGCCCGGAACGGTGTCGCGAATAGCTTCGATTTCATTGATGATCGAGTCTTCAGAGCGGCTCTGGATAATGCGGCCTTCGTGCTCGGTGATCGAACAGAACGAGCAGCCGCCAAAACAGCCACGCATAATGTTGATCGAGAAACGGATCATCTCGTAGGCCGGAATGCGGCTGTCGCCATACGCCGGATGCGGCACGCGCTTGTACGGCAGCGCAAAGACGCTGTCCATTTCTTCGGTAGAGAGCGGAATGGCTGGCGGGTTGATCCAGATGTAGCGATCGCCATGCTTTTGCATCAGCGCGCGCGCACAGCCTGGGTTGGTTTCGTGGTGCAGGATACGCGACGCATGTGCATACAGCACTTTATCGCCCTTCACTTTTTCGAAGGACGGCAGCAGCACGTAGGTTTTTTCCCACGGTTTCGGGCGCGGCGGCTGTACGGTTACCGCTTTCGCTTCCTGCTTTTTCGGTGCGACAGGTTTGTTGTCGGCACACGGCAAATCCTCGCCGTACGGATGCGGGATCGGGTCAATTTTGCCCGGCGTGTCGAGACGCGTGGAATCCACCCCACTCCAGCCCGGCAGCGCTTCTTTAACCATAATCGCGGTGTTACGCACGTCGCGGATCTGATCGATAGTTTCACCCATCGCCAGACGATGCGCCACTTCCACCAACGGACGTTCGCCGTTACCGAACATCAGCATGTCGGCTTTTGAATCCACCAGCACGGAGCGACGAACGGTATCAGACCAGTAGTCGTAGTGCGCGGTACGGCGCAGGCTGGCCTCAATACCGCCGAGAATAACCGGCACATCTTTCCATGCTTCCTTACAGCGCTGGGTATAGACCAGCGTCGCTCGGTCCGGGCGTTTGCCCGCCACGTTGTCTGGCGTATAAGCATCGTCATGGCGCAGTCGGCGATCGGCGGTATAACGGTTGATCATCGAATCCATGTTGCCCGCGGTTACACCAAAGAACAGGTTCGGTTTACCCAAACGCATAAAATCGTCTTTGTTGTTCCACTCCGGCTGGGCGATAATCCCAACACGAAAGCCCTGCGCTTCCAGCATACGGCCGCAAATTGCCATGCCAAAGCTGGGATGATCGACGTATGCATCGCCGGTAACCAGAATGATGTCGCAGCTATCCCAGCCAAGTTGGTCCATTTCGTCGCGTGACATCGGCAAAAATGGTGCCGGGCCAAAACAGGCAGCCCAGTACTGCGGCCAGGAGAAAAGGTCTCTGTCCGGCTGGATCAGGGATATTGCGCTCATAGTGCTTCCAAAAATGGTAAAAAAATAATCAAAGGCCGGGGATTATACGCTGTATGTCGGCAAGAAATGAAGTGGAGTCTGAGTCAGACAAGTAGAAAGTGATTTAAATTGTTAAATTTTACGACGCCCATTTTTATCATTCATAATTAACACCATGCCGGCCAGCTGAGATAACTCTTTTTCGGCGGGGGATTTTTCATTGCGACTCAACGATTCACTGCATATTTCCCAGTTACGGGTAGTTGTTCACCTGTGCGGATTTCTGGTTCTTCTCTACAGCTTCTCCATGCTGCCGCCGATGACCATTGCTCTGTTAAATAAAGAGCGGAGCTTTTTCGCTTTTTTCAGCACATTTATGACGTTCTTTACCCTCGGCGGTGGAGCGTGGCTGGCAACCAAACATGCAGGAATTCAACTACGAACCCGGGATGGCTTCGTCATTATCGTCCTGTTCTGGCTGCTGTTTTCGTTTATCAGCGCCATGCCGATGTGGATGGACGATGGCTTAAATCTCTCCTTTGCCGATGCCCTGTTCGAAGGGGTTTCCGGGATAACCACCACTGGCGCTACGGTAATTGACGACGTCAGCGCCTTGCCGAAATCGTATCTGTACTATCGGGCTCAGCTCAATTTTATTGGCGGTCTGGGGGTTATTGTCCTTGCCGTGGCGGTATTACCCCTGCTGGGTATTGGTGGTATGAAGCTGTATCAGTCTGAAATGCCAGGTCCCTTTAAAGAAGAACGCCTCACGCCAAGGCTTGCTGATACCGCACGTACGCTGTGGCTGACTTACGTCATTCTCGGCCTTATTTGTACTCTGGCCTACTGGATTGCCGGGATGTCGTTTTTCGATGCCTTATGCCACGGGCTGTCGACGGTCTCTCTCGGCGGATTTTCCACCCGTAGCGAGAGCATCGGCTTTTATAACAGCCACGCTATTGAGTTAGTCGCCGGACTGTTTTCACTGCTGTCTGCGTTTAACTTCACCCTCTGGTACGTAGCTATTGTGAAACGTACCTTTAAGCCCTTTCGTCGTAATGCCGAGCTGCGTTTCTTTCTGCTTATTGCGCTGGTTGTCACCCTGATCGCCACCTGGCAGGTCTGGCGGGCGGGTATGTACGGGATAACGGACAGCCTGGTGCATGCCTTTTTTCTGGCCAGCTCCATGCTGACAGATAATGGCCTGTCGACGGCGGATTATGCGCAGTGGCCTTCGCACACGATATTCATGCTGCTCAGCGCCAGTTTCTTCGGCGGTTGTGTCGGCTCGACCTGCGGGGGGATTAAGGTGCTGCGTTTTTTGATTATGTTCAAGCAATGCCGTCAGGAGTTACACCAGCTCGCGCATCCTCGCGCCCTGCTGAATATCAAAGTGGGCAATAACGTGGTAAGCGACCGAGTAGTGCGTTCGGTATGGAGCTTTTTCTTTCTCTACGTTTTATTTACCAGCTTTTTTATCTGGGCGCTCAATCTGATGGGCTACGATCTCTTCTCCTCTTTCGCCACCGTTGCCGCCTGCATCAATAACATGGGGCTGGGATTTGGCATCACCGCAACGACGTTTGGCACCTTAAACGAGGAGGCAAAACTTCTGATGTGCGCGGCCATGATCATGGGGCGTCTGGAGATTTACCCCATTCTGATCCTGTTCTCGCGCATGTTCTGGCGGGCGTAACGGAAACTCCGGCGCATTACGGCGCCGGGTTCACCAACATCTGTCCGATCGAACCACGATCCGCCATTTCCAGCGTCTGACTGTTAAAGTAGAACGGGAAATGAGCCCAGGAAGGTTGTCCATAGTAGACCAGTAATTCAACCTGGCCGTCGACCCAGACGGTATCTTTCCAGCCCCGGTCTTCCGGGAACGGCATTGCGCCATTCACATTACGGATCAGGAACGAGACGCCTTCGATATGAAAAGACTGAGGCATATCCGCTCGTACCGTCCAGCGCTCCCAGGAGCCCTGCTGAGCGGTAATATCCATGCGGTTGACGTCCCACAGCTGACCGTTGATGCCGGGATCGTCATCCAGACTGATATCACGGCTGCGAATCGGTGAACCACTGAGGATTTCCGTTGGCAGCAGGCGCATTGGCAGACTGTCGGTCACCAGCGGCAGGAGACCCGTCGGGCGCAGCGTCAATACCAGCGTGGAGATGAGAATACTGGAAGGCTCAAAGAATCCGCGGATCCTGTCGACAATGCTGGCCGCCTCACCACAGGTGATAGAGACCTCATTTCCGTTAGTCATATCCACCAGGATCTCACGGCGCTCGCCAGGCGCCAGCGAGAGCTGCTTCACCGAAACGGGCGCAGGTAAAAAGCCCTGATCGCTGGAAATCACATGCAGCGCGCGGCCATCGCTCATTTGCAACTGGTAACGACGCGAGTTTGAAGCGTTCAGCAAACGCAAACGCACCCAGCCGCGAGAGACTTCGACATACGGGCTTTGCGCCCCGTTGACCAGCAGCGTATCACCGACAAAACCACCGCTGCCGGGTTTGCTGTACTCCGGCGTACCAAAGTTGTCCAGACGCTTGTCCTGGATAATGATCGGAAAATCATCCACGCCGTAGTGGTTGGGAATAGACAGTGATTTACTCACTTCATCTTCAATCAGCCACATCCCGGCAAGACCGTTATAAACCTGCTGGGCAGTACGATTTGGCGTATTGGCGTGATACCACAGCGTAGCGGCATTCTGACGAATCGGCAGCACTGGTGCCCAGTCTGCATTAGGGGACATCATGCGCGCCGGGCCGCCCATCAGCGGGCCTGGCACCTGTAATCCAGCGACAGTCATCGACACATTTTCAGTCAGACGGTTGCTGTAGATAAGTTTGACGTCATCCCCTTTCCAGACGCGGATCGTCGGTCCCAGGTAGCGACCGTTAATCCCCCAGACAGGTGCGCGCGTGCCTTGCGTGAAGGACCAGTGGGCGCGTTGCAGCGTCATAAATAACGGCTGCCCCCGACGGGACTCCAGCAGCGGAGGTACGGGTAACGGTTGTTGCTGACCGGCAGCATTAGCCTTCAGCGGAACAGCACCTGCACACAGTGCGATCCCCGATGCCTGAATGAACTGACGCCGACTGAATGACATATAAACTCCATGAAAAACTGGCGATTAACACGCAGGAAATCTTTTCCTGTAACAAACCCGAATTGCGCGGATTAAACCTTACCGGCGGCTTCCCGCTCAGCAACTTCTTTATCGAGTTCTGCGATTTTTTGTTCCATCAGCGTACGGCAATGCGCTGCCAGTTCACGAACCTGATCTTTCCCAAAATGGCTAATATCTACCGGTGGCAACATCTCTACAATCGCCAGACCATTATTGAGTCGGTTGAGTTTTATCTTGTTCGAGGTAGTTGAAACGCACACCGGAATAACCGGGACACCCGCCGCAATCGCCGCATGAAACGCGCCGGTTTTAAACGGCAGCAGACCGCGACCACGGCTGCGCGTTCCTTCCGGGAACATCCAGATAGAAATACGACGTTTTTTGAAATGATTCACCACCGCCGCAATGGTGCTGTGCGCTTTGGTACGGTTGTTTCTGTCAATCAGCAGGTTGCCGGTTAACCAGTACAGCAGCCCGAAGAATGGGATCCACAACAGGCTTTTTTTACCTACCGTCACCGTCGGCGGCTGAACAATATTCGCAGCGGTAACCATGTCATAGTTGTTCTGATGATTACAAATATAGATAGCATTACCATAGTTCTGCGCGTCTGCCGGCATGCGGCACTCAACCTTCAGGCCATAAAGGGGAGCCAGGCGGCCAAACATATGACCGAACGTTGCGACGTGTTTTGGATTTCGTGGGCTGAACAGACAGTATATGCAACCGAAAATACAGACCAGAACGCAGTAAATAACAGTAATGATTAAACGAAAAATATATAGCATAACAACCTCTGAGGCCTAAGAGCCTGGCATTTTACGTCACCTGATTCATCACGCAGTATCAGGTTAGGGCTTTGTTAAGGGCGGCTCTCTGGAAAAGCGTATTGTTAATCGCAACGCACGAATAAACAACGGTTTCACGGGAATTTTTAACGTTGGCTCTCCCCGGGCTAAAACAGGGAGAGCCGGACGGTAGCGTTATTCTTCGCTGTCGCCGTGACTGGCGCGTCGAGGCGAGTCAATGTCAATGCGATCGATACGCTGCAGACCACGCATTAGCGTACCGCGACGGCCACGCTCGCCGGTCACTTTCTGCAACTCTTCAGGACGCAGTTTAATTTTGCGCTTACCGACGTGGATAGTCAGCGTGCTTTGTGGCGGCAACACGTAGAGCTGCGCCAGGCCATCTTCACCTTTCGCCGCTTCCGCTGAAGGGATATTGATAATCTTGTTCCCTTTGCCTTTTGACAATTGCGGCAAATCGCTTACCGGGAACATCAACATGCGACCGGCTTGGGTGATTGCCAGCAGCATATCGGTTTCATCTTCAATCACAACCGGCGGCATAACGCGCGAATTTTCTGGCAGCGTAATCAATGCCTTACCAGCACGGTTACGAGCTACCAGGTCGTTGAAGGTGCAGACAAAACCGTAACCCGCATCGGATGCCATCAGCAGTTTCTGATCGTCGCCTTCCATCAGCATGTGCTCAACCGTCGCGCCCGGCGGCAGCGTGAGCTTCCCGGTCAGCGGTTCACCCTGTCCACGCGCCGACGGCAGCGTAATCGGGTCGATGGCGTAGCTGCGTCCGGTCGAGTCCACGAACACCACTGGCTGGTTGCTCTTACCCTTCACCGCAGACTTAAAGCTGTCGCCCGCTTTATAGCTTAATCCCGGCGCATCAATGTCGTGGCCTTTCGCGCTACGCACCCAACCACTCTGAGACAGCACAATGGTCACTGGCTCTGACGGCAGCATGTCGTGCTCGCTCATCGCCTTCGCTTCTTCACGTTCCTGCAGCGGAGAGCGGCGTTCGTCGCCATAGGCCTCGGCATCAGCCTGCAGCTCTTTCTTCAGCAGGTTGCTCATTTTACGCTCGGAAGCCAGAATGCCTTGCAGCTGATCGCGCTCTTTCGCCAGCTCATCCTGCTCGCCGCGAATTTTCATCTCTTCGAGTTTGGCAAGGTGGCGCAATTTCAGCTCAAGAATGGCTTCAGCCTGGGTTTCAGAAATGCCAAACCGCGACATCAGCTCGGGCTTAGGTTCATCCTCATGACGAATAATTTCGATCACTTCGTCAATGTTGAGGAATGCCACCAGCAAACCTTCAAGGATATGCAGGCGTTTAAGCACTTTTTCCAGACGATAGTTCAGGCGACGACGTACGGTATCGCGGCGGAACGCCAGCCATTCGGTGAGGATCTCCAGCAGATTTTTCACCGCCGGACGACCATCAAGACCGATCATATTCAGATTGATACGGTAGCTTTTTTCCAGATCGGTGGTGGCAAACAGGTGGTTCATCACCTGCTCCATATCCACACGATTGGAGCGCGGGACAATCACCAGACGGGTCGGGTTTTCGTGATCCGATTCGTCGCGCAGGTCGTCTACCATCGGCAGCTTTTTATTGCGCATTTGAGCGGCGATCTGCTCCAGCACTTTTGCCCCGGAAACCTGATGCGGCAGTGCGGAAATCACCACCGCGCCGTCTTCTTTCGTCCATACCGCGCGCATACGTACAGAGCCACGTCCGTTTTCGTAAATCTTACGAATCTCTGCCCGCGAGGTAATGATCTCCGCTTCGGTCGGGTAATCCGGCCCCTGCACGATGTCCAGCAACTGATCCAACGTCGTTTTCGGCTGCTCAATCAGGGTAATCGCCGCTTTCGCCACTTCACGCAGGTTGTGTGGCGGAATGTCCGTCGCCATACCAACGGCAATACCGGTCGTGCCGTTCAACAGAATATTTGGCAGACGCGCAGGCAGCATCTTTGGCTCCTGCATGGTGCCGTCGAAGTTTGGCACCCAGTCCGACGTTCCCTGGCCGAGTTCACCCAGCAGAACTTCCGCATATTTAGACAGGCGGGATTCGGTATAACGCATCGCCGCGAAGGATTTCGGATCGTCCGGCGCCCCCCAGTTCCCCTGCCCGTCAACCAGCGGATAGCGGTAAGAGAACGGCTGCGCCATCAGCACCATCGCTTCATAACAAGCGCTGTCGCCGTGTGGGTGGTATTTACCCAGTACGTCACCGACGGTACGGGCGGATTTTTTAAATTTGGCGCTGGCATTCAGCCCCAGTTCGGACATCGCGTACACGATGCGACGCTGAACGGGTTTCAAACCATCGCCAATAAACGGCAACGCCCTGTCCATGATGACGTACATGGAGTAGTTCAGATAGGCGGTTTCCGTGAATTCATGCAGCGCCAGGCGCTCTGCCATATCGCTCATTAATCGTGGTTCCTCAACTTTGTACCCCTCTATTGAAGGGCAATATTGCCGCAGATACTACCCTATCTGGCGTGTTGAGTCACAAAGAAAAGGGCCACGAGTGCGGCCCTGATGGGGATTATTTGGCAACTTTGGTAATCTGTTTCACGTCGATTTCAACGGAGTTCCAGTCTTTATCCACTTCACCCTGGATTTCAACCACATCCTGCGGTGTGACGGTTACGCCGTTCCAGCGCTTGTGGTCGATATCCACATTCACCGTGCCGGTCGCATCTTTAAACACATACAGGTCGTCGGAAATACGCTCAACGATGTTCCCGCGCAGGGTAACCCAAGTGTCATCACGCAGTGATTTGGCGCTTTCTACCGTCGCGCTGCTACCATTCGGGCCGACAAATCCGCCATTTTGGCTTTGCGTGGTGGTTGTCGGTCCAGAGAAACCGCCCTGCTGCGCTGCCAGAACAGGTGCGGAACACAGTGCCATTACGGCAACCATTGCAGCTAATTTTTTCATCGTCATGTCTCCCTTTCATTTTGGTTTACGACTATTAAATAAGTTAATCCTTAACAAGTTCTTAAGGCAAAAAAAGATACTTTTTTTGCTGTACAGAGGCTGTAGTCACAAGGTTTACTGACGATAATGAGAGCGGCTGCAGGGAAGAACATATGCGTATTTTACTGATCGAAGATGACACGTTGATCGGCGACGGCCTGAAAACAGGTCTGAGTAAAATGGGATTCAGCATCGACTGGTTTACCGAGGGTCGACAGGGGAAAGAAGCGCTCTATAGCGCCCCTTATGATGCGGTGATCCTCGACCTGACGCTGCCAGGCATCGACGGACGGGACATCTTGCGCGAATGGCGAGCCAACGGGAAGCAGGAGCCAGTGCTGATTCTGACCGCTCGCGACGCGCTGGCGGAACGCGTTGAGGGTCTGCGTCTCGGCGCGGATGACTATCTGTGCAAACCCTTTGCGCTGATCGAAGTTGCCGCCAGGCTGGAGGCGCTGGTGCGCCGTGCCAGCGGCCAGGCGAGCAACATATTGCGCCATGGTCAGGTGACGCTCGATCCCGGCGCGCTGGTTGCCACGTCGGCAGATGAGCCTTTGTCTCTCAAACCCAAAGAGTTCGCTCTACTGGAGCTGCTGATGCGCAATAAGGGTCGCGTCCTGCCCCGCAAACTGATTGAAGAAAAACTGTATACCTGGGACGAAACCGTCTCCAGCAATGCGATTGAGGTACACGTCCATCACTTACGCCGTAAGCTCGGCAGCGACTTTATCCGTACCGTGCATGGCATTGGCTACAACCCTGGGTGACGCATGAAACTCACACAACGCCTCAGCCTGCGCGTCAGGCTAACGCTTATTTTTCTGATTCTGGCATCAGCGACCTGGGCCGTTTCGAGCTTTGTAGCCTGGAAGCAGACCACCGATAATGTCGATGAGCTGTTTGATACCCAACTGATGTTGTTCGCCAAGCGGCTCAGCACGCTGGATATCAGCGACGTCACCACCTCAAGCAATATGGCTCGCACGCCGAAGAAGCTCAAACACGGCCATATTGATGACGACGCGCTGACGTTTGCCATCTTCACCATCGACGGCAAAATGGTATTGCACGATGGCGACAACGGCCAGGATATTCCCTACAGCTACACCCGCGAAGGCTTTACCGATGGCCAACTCAAGGGGGACAATGACGCATGGCGTTTTCTGTGGCTGAATTCCGCTGACGGCAAATACCGCATTGTGGTAGGCCAGGAGTGGGAGTATCGAGAGGATATGGCGCTGTCGATCGTCACCGCCCAGTTAACACCGTGGTTGATTGCGCTGCCGCTGATGTTGCTAATCCTGGTGGTCATGATTAGCCGTGAACTCAGGCCGCTAAAAAAACTGGCGCAGGCTCTGCGCTGGCGCTCACCGGAATCGGAGGAGCCGCTCGATCCGAAAGGTGTGCCAAGCGAAGTACGCCCGTTAGTTGAATCGCTCAATCAGTTGTTTACCCGCACCCATTCCATGATGGTCCGCGAACGGCGTTTCACTTCTGATGCTGCCCACGAGCTGCGCAGCCCGTTGACCGCGCTGAAAGTACAAACGGAAGTGGTGCAACTGTCAGACGACGACACGCAAACGCGGGAAAAAGCGCTGGTACAGTTGCATGCGGGAATTGAACGCGCCACCCGACTGGTCGATCAGTTACTGACGCTTTCACGCCTCGACTCCCTCGACAATCTTCAGGATGTGGCGAAAATCTCGCTGGAGGAGCTTTTGCAATCCGCGGTGATGGATATCTACCATCCAGCCCAGCAGGCGCACATCGACGTGCGTTTGCAGATTAACGCGCATAACATCATGCGCACAGGACAGCCGCTGTTACTGAGCCTGATGGTACGAAATCTGCTGGATAATGCGATCCGCTACAGCCCGCGGGGTAGCATTGTGGAAGTGACGCTCAACGCCCGTAATTTTAGCGTCAAGGATAATGGTCCTGGCGTTGCGCCAGAGGTCCTGACGCACATCGGGGAACGCTTTTATCGTCCACCGGGACAAAGCGTGACCGGCAGCGGTCTTGGCCTATCGATTGTCCGCCGTATCGCAATATTGCATGGAATGTCAGCCTCGTTTGGCAACGCTCCGCAAGGTGGCTTTAAGGTAACGGTGCAGTGGTAACAATATGATTCGGAGGTTCGTCACATCGATCCTCCGAATAAGTTAAAACTAATTACCTCATACCACAAATAGAAATAACAAGAATGAACCATTATTTTTAGGTAATATTTACAACAAATAAGAACAATAATTCACTCATACAAAATTTAAATATATAAGCACACCACCCCTATATAATTCATTTACAGCCAAATAATTAAAAATAAAAATCGCGACCATGACGAATATCAACAAACATATTTAGGAACAGGTTTTTAATCATTGCTATTCTCATAATGGCGGCACATTTAATTAATAAGCACCAGCAATATAACAATCATAATTCAATATCACTCAGGTATAAATGAAATGGAATTTCGTAATCTGACACCATTCTCAGTGATGGAGTACGCCATGGAGGATATTCATGGCGTACGGTATCACGTCATTGCCATGAAAACCGGTTTTCGTATTGTGCCGGACGATGATGGCCAGTGGCGGCCTTTGCTGATGGAATATCCGACGCTGCCGTTATGCCTGGAAGATAAATTTTTCGGGGAAATGAATATCTCTCCGGTCAGACAGGAAAGTGACCTTGCTCCGCTGAAACCCGCCTGCGATATCCTCGTAAATGGCACGGCTTACACACCGGATGGTATCGCGGTGCCGGAAATGAAGGCGGGGGTATTAATACGCGCCCCATCCGGTAACGTGATACTGGACAAAAGACTGCGCATAACCGGTCAGCGTTTTTACCAACATCAGGCGTTAACCGGGCAATGGTACGAAACGGAACCAGAACCTTTCACCTCTCTGCCACTGAATTATCACTACGCCTTTGGGGGTGAATGCCGTGTGGAGGCGAACTGCGATTATGCTGACCGCATCCCGAAAGCCTATCGCCTGACAGAGACGCAACGCAGCGGACATCCTGGTCAAGATAATCTCCCGCTGGCGCACACCGTCTGCCCAGTCAATCCACTGGGGCTGGGTTATATGACGTCCTGGTATCTGCGGGCCAGCAAAGTACAGCAGGTCGAAGCCCCGCGGATTATTGCCACGGACACACCGTTCACCCTTGCGCATTTTATTGACGTTTCCGGCGATAACGCTGACTGGTCAGCCCCGGAATACCAACCTGCCGGTTTTGGTGCCACAGGCCGCACATGGCTCCCCCGGTTGCCGCTCGCCGGAACCTACAATCAGGAATGGCTGGAAAACCGCCATCCGGGCCTGCCGGAAGATTTTGATTTCCGCTACTGGAACGCGGCCCCGCATGACCAGCAAATTCCGTTCCCCCGCCCCGGAACAACGCTCACCCTGAGTGGCCTTCATCCTGATGGCGATATCACTTTTACATTACCCGCCAGTCAGGCCGGCATTTTGCTACGGATGGACTCCGGGGAGTGTATTCCGCAGATGATGTGGACCGACACGCTGCTCATTGACACAGATGCGCTGACTGTCGAACAGACCTGGCGTTATCTGTTGCCCTTTAATTCGTCAGTGCGGGTGATGGAAGCCCGTTATCACGTTGCAGGAGAACAATGATGGCGAAGAACTATATCGCCCGTCAGGACGGGCAGTGGACAGTCGTCAGCCTGACTCCGGACGTCTGTAAAACCCCGATGGGCCCCGCCACGCCACCGGTTCCTTATCCTGTCACTGCCAGTCTGGGTGATGCGGTGCTGATCGTACCGTCAGTCGAAGCGAACGGGCATCCGGTGCTGGTCCTCGGTCAAAGTTTCGTTCCCTCGACAAAAGGCGATGAGCCGGGTGTGGCGAAGGGAGTGAAAAGCGGTACGGTAGGGGATATCTGCGAGCCGCTGGAGCACAGCACCACCTTCAGAGTCACTGGAAAACCGGTTCTGCGTCACTTTGATAAGTTCTGGATGAACGCCCGTAATACCACGGGACTGATTATCGGTCAGCCGCCCGCCGCCAGTGCGCCGATCAGCCAGGCCGATCCAAAGCCAGAACCGGAAACCAAAGAAGAGCTGAACTTCTGGGACATGATGCTGATGATCGAGAGGGACAGAAACCAGGCGCAGATAGAGGCGGCCCCGGTACAGCTTGATCTGACGATTGGCGCAGCCAAAGCCTTCTGGAATCAGTTCCCTGATATGGTCACAATAATGGGCCAGGGTGCGGTGATGCAGCAGGCCGGGGAAATGCAGATGAATGCCGCCATACTTTCAGCCACGGGTCAGGACGCGCTGGGCAGAGATATGTATAACCTGGGAGCGGAGGTTCGGGAGCATGCCGGTGATTTTAACTTGGATGAGTATCGCCTGGAGATGGATAACGACACTCAGGCACTCGGCGGAAAAATTTATGACTATAGCTCTCTGGCGCTGGGGGGGTATGGCCTTGTCAGGGGCGGATTCGCGCTCGCCAAAACCCTGAGGGTTGCCAGGAAGCTTGCGAAAGAAGGGGAAAATGTCGGTGAGTTCACTGCCGATCTACTGAAAGTAAAAAATGCAGAAAATGACGCTAATGAAATGGATAAAGTGGCAGATAATGTTGTGCCTGAAAGTAACGACGGCGCCGTTGTCAAAAGTAATACCGAGGGAAATGGTGATCCAGGAGATGGTGTGTGCGGTAAAGACTGCACTCTTCCCGGCGAACCTGTGGATGCCGGAAGCGGCGATTTTCTCCAGCAGTTCAGCGTGCTTTCCCTGCCCGGTTCCCTGCCGCTCGCGCTCTCACGTTTTTACCGCTCGCAGGCGACAGGCGGCGGGATATTCGGTAAAAAATGGACCGATGAGTGGTCATGCTCGCTGACGGTTCATGGCACCCGCCTGCATTTTACCGACAATGAAGGCGTGGAGATCTGGTACCGTATCCCAAAAGACGGACTTTTTCATGGTTTAGTGAACTCCCGACAGCCGTATTACCGGCTGTCGGGGGACATGGCTAGCGAACTAGTCATGTTTGATCGCCGTTCGCAGCGGACGCAGATTTTTACCCTGACAGGAAGTGGTGCTTACCAGTTATCCACCATCCATAACCGCCACGGCAACCGGATTGAATTCATCCGCACCGGAGGCCTGCTGACTGAAATCCGTCACAGCGACGGTTACACGCTGGCGCTTGACTGGCAGAAACACCAGCTAATGAGTATTGACCTGGTGAAGCCTCAGCGTCAGCGTCTGGTGACCTGTAATTATGACAGTAACGGTTATCTTGCCGAATGTAATACCTTCCAGTTCACCCATCTCTGGCATGAGTATACGCCGGAAGGGTTTATGACCCGCTGGAAAGATACGGCCAGAACCTGCGTCGATATTGGCTATGACCATCAGGGCCGGACCATCAGCACTCAGTCAACAGAAGGGTATTACGACGACCGTTTTGTCTATAACGACGAAGAGCACTGCACCACTTATATCGACGCCGAAGGTGGTGAAACCCGCTACTGGTATAACGAAGATGGCCTGGTCACCCGCAGCCTTGACCCGCTGGGGCGGGAAGAAACCACCCTATGGGAGAACACACGGCTCCAGTCCCGTACCGATGCACTGGGGCGAGCCACCGAATACAGCTACACCGAAGAAGGCGATATCAGCCGTGTCGCCCTGCCGGGTGGTTACAGCCTGTACTATGAGTATAACGACAACGGGCAACTGGCAAAACTGACCATACCGGGCGACCTGGTCTGGCAGTGGGACTATGATGACCACGGCAGTATGGTCAGTCTCACCGACCCACATGGCCGAAAGCAGCAGTTCAGCTACAGCGAACAGGGGGATTTACTTAAACGCATTATGCCGGGCGGTATAACCTGGCAGTGGAGCCACGATGCGCTGCACCAGGTTCGTGAGACCGTTGCACCCAATGGTGGCATCACGCAGACGGAACAGGATTTTCTCGGCCGTCTGTTAAGCGTGAAAGACCCACTGGGGTTCACCACGCAGTTCCGACACAGTAAAACGCATGCCGGACCGCAGGGCAGCGTGGAAGAAATCCAGCGCCCGGACGGTGTGCGCGAACTGATGCGGCAGAACAGCGAAAAGCTGCCGGAAAGTTTTACCGATGGCGAAGGCAAAACCACCCGCTACGAGTATGGCGCGTTTGACCTGCTGACCGCAGTTATCCGGCCCGATGGCGAACGGCTGGAATGCCGCAACGATAAACTCACCCGCCTGACCGGGATTATCAATACTGAAGGTGAACATTACCGGCTGGAATACGACAAGGCCGGGCAGCTTGTCGCCGAAACCGACTTCACCGGGCGCACGCTACGCTATCAGTATGACGCCGCAGGCCGCTGCATCCGCACCACTTTCCCGGACGGCACACATCTCAACCGCCGCTATAACGTCACCGCTCAGGTGACGGATGAGGTAGTCACGCACGGCGACAGCGACCGCACACTCAGTCACACCACCTTCCGCTATGACACGCTGTGCCGCCTGGTGGAGGCAAAAAACGCCGATGCCACCGTCACGTATGAATATGACGATGCCTGCCGGGTAACCGCCGAAACGATTAATGGCCGAAGAACCGAATACCAGTACGATGCGCAGCAGGATTATGTCGCACAGCGCACCACCGCCGATATCACGGAGCATTTCAGCCGTGGAGTCATGGGCGAACTGAAAGAGTGGCGGATAGCCGGTCACGTACCGCTGACCTTTAAGCACGACCTGCGCGGTCAGGAAACCCGCCGAAACAGCGCTGCCGGATTCGACCAGCAGCAGGGTTACACACCAACGGGGATGCTGACAGAGCAGCAGCTCGGCGACCCGACTGAGTGTGACCCGCATTATCAGCATAACAACACCCTGCGCCGCCAGTGGCTGTACGATAAAGCCTGCAACCTGACGATGATATCCGACTCTCACCGGGGAACGATGGTCAACAGTCTCACGGCGAACGACCAGATTAACCATGCCACCTGGACGGGCAGTGGCAGCACCCTGATGCGGGAAGAACGCTTCACCTACGACCAGAACCTGAATATCGCCCGCCGTCAGACGTGGGTGAACGAGGTGATGGAAAGCGAAGCGCATCAGCAGCAACAGCATGGTCGGGTGGTATCCAGAGAGCACAAAGCATACCGGCATCTCACCTCGCGCATCAACCCGGAAACCGGCAAACCGGAAGACGGGCATTTTGTCAAAATCAGAAGCGAGGATGTGACCTGGAAATATGACCTTAACGGGCGTCTGATGGAGAAAGCCGTCGATAAGGGAGGCTACCGCCCTCTTCTCTGGCGCTACCGCTGGGATGCGAGGAGCCAGCTTACCGGCCTGGAGACACCGGAAGGCGAACGCTGGGTATATAAATATGACCCGTTCGGCAGACGCATCAGCAAGCGCTGTACCAGCCACAACAAAACCGGAATGGATTTTCACTGGAACGGAGACCAGTTGACCGAAGAAATACCGGTCAGCGCCGACGGTAAAGCTGACGATGAAAACGCTATCCGCTGGATATACGAACCGGGTAGTTTTACCCCACTGGCGCGCTATGAGAAAGGGCAACTGCACTATGCGGTGACGGACGCGGTCGGCCGGGTTCAGGAACTGGTAACGGAAGACGGGGAGATTGTCTGGCGCGGTAAGCAGAAACTCTGGGGCCGGGAGGAAAGCCGGAACAAAGAAGATGCGCCCACCTGCCAGTTGCGTTTTCCGGGGCAGTATGAGGATGTGGAATCGGGGCTGTACTATAACCGTTTCCGGTACTATGATTGCGAAAGTGGACAGTATCTGTGTGCTGATCCGGTGGGGCTGGCGGGGGGACTGAATCTTTATCAGTATGCGCCGAATCCGTTGGGGTGGATTGATCCGTTAGGATTGAAATGTGGTGAGGTAGAACAGCCAGAGTGGACGCCTCACAACTATAAGCATTTCCCTCCTAAGAACAAATCCTGGAAGGATATAATTAAGTCCACTAAAACAGGACCGGCAAAATATAAACCCGATGTTAATATTAAATCTGTAGAATATGATGTCTTTAATACAGGAACTTCTGTCACGAATGGTAAGCCCTGGAAGGTAAAAGACATGGGTGAAATTATTGGAGCCAGTGAGGGTAAACCATCTCAGTGGATGAGAGTTGAACTTAGCGCTGGAACAATTCATGGACATCCAATATCTATAGATGAATTCACAAGGTTAACAACACCATGAACATTGACTTCTCAATAAAAAAGGGAGAGGTCGTGTTCAGCGAACTCTCATTAGAAAAGGATATTTTACTTGACGAGCAACGAGATTCTCTTAAAGAAGATATGCTACAAGTTGAATTCCCCAATGGATATGTTCTTGATGTCGGATGGCGACCATCTTTTGATATAAACGGTAAGTTTTATATTTATCTGATAAAAGATTTTGATTGGGAAGAACCTGTTTATAGTGGAAGTGCTGGAGATATTGATTCTTTAGTATTTGAAATTAATCAGGCAATGAATAAAATTTAACGTAAAGCCGGGAGCGAAATTAAATCTTCCCGGCTTATTTTTTATTTAGTTTCTACTGTTTAGCTTACTAAACCACCGCCTCCTTAATCCCCTTCATCACCTGTCGCACCTGATAAAGTTGCTCGCGCAGTTCCTGCACTTCGTTATTATCCGCCATCAACACAATGCACCCCTGCGATATTTTCACCGTTACGCTGCGCCCGGTGTCAAAACCCGCCTCTTTCAGCCAGTCACCTTTTAAAGCAATGCTGGGATGTTGTGAATAATACCGGGCTATACCTGTTGTGCGATCTTCGTGCCGTGCTCTGACATAGCCGACTTTAAGACGGCGCTGGGTTTTGGAAATGGTCACTTCTGGCGTAGAATCGCGTTCAGCCATGATTAACTCCTGCTTAGTTAGTTGTGGTGAGCGGTGGTAATGAGAGGTTTTGATTGTGATGACAAGTTGGCCAGCCGTAACAACGCAGCTCAAAGAGCTGCAAACCCGACTTCTTCCAGCCAATTTCCTGTAAGCTAAAGCCTGTGCACGAATATGCTCTATAGTTAGCTAAGTATTAGCTGATTGCTCACTGCTAAAACCATTTTTGCTATAAACGCAAAAGACTTTGCACATTTTGCTAATTTCACCGCGTCGCTGGTAGGGGTAAAATCGTCTTCAAACGTATTTCCCTGAGGACACAAAATGAGCAACATTCTGATTATCAATGGTGCGAAAAAATTCGCCCACTCCAACGGTCAGTTAAACGACACCCTGACCGAGGTCGCGGATGGCCTTCTGCGCGACCTCGGGCATGATGTTAAAATCGTGCGCGCCGACAGCGACTATGACATTCCTGATGAAGTACAGAACTTCGTCTGGGCCGATGTGGTTATCTGGCAAATGCCTGGCTGGTGGATGGGTGCGCCGTGGACCGTGAAAAAATACATTGATGACGTGTTTACCGAAGGTCACGGTACGCTGTACGCCAGCGATGGTCGCACGCGTTCAGATGCGTCTAAAAAATACGGCTCCGGTGGGCTGATTCAGGGCAAAAAATACATGCTGTCACTGACCTGGAACGCACCGATGGAAGCTTTTACTGAAAAAGATCAGTTCTTCCATGGCGTTGGCGTTGATGGCGTTTATCTCCCGTTCCATAAAGCAAACCAGTTCCTGGGAATGGAAGCGCTGCCGACCTTTATCACCAATGACGTGATTAAAATGCCGGACGTCCCGCGTTATATCGCAGAATATCGCAAGCATCTGAACGAAATTTTTGGTTAACTGGTAACCTGGAATTAGAAGGAGTTAACCATGCTTACCGTTATTGCAGAAATCCGTACACGTCCAGGTCAACATCACCGCCAGGCGGTACTGGATCAATTCGCTAAAATCGTTCCAACCGTATTGAAAGAAGAAGGCTGCCACGGCTACGCGCCGATGGTCGATCATGCTGCTGGCGTCAGTTTTCAGACCACAGCCCCGGACTCAATCGTGATGGTTGAACAGTGGGAAAGCATTGCGCATCTTGAAGCGCATTTGCAGACACCGCATATGAAAGCCTATAGCGAAGCCGTGAAAGGCGACGTGCTGGACATGAGTATTCGTATTCTGGAGTCTGGCATTTAAGATTGTCGATTTGCCGGATAACGCCATAAACAGACGTATCCGGCTTATACTGCAATCCTCAGGCCTGGTAAGCCCAGCGCCACCAGGCATTCACGGTCAATTACCCTTCGAGATCCGCCAGGTCGCCTTTCTCCTGCAACCAGTTACGGCGATCTTCAGAACGCTTCTTGGCCAGCAGCATATCCATCATTGCGTTGGTACGCTGATCGTCTTCGTCATCGATGATGAGCTGCACCAGGCGGCGGGTATTCGGATCCAGCGTGGTTTCACGCAGCTGCATCGGGTTCATTTCACCCAGACCTTTAAAGCGCTGCACGTTCGGCTTGCCTTTCTTGCGCTTTAACTGCTCCAGCACGCCCGCTTTCTCTTCTTCCGTCAGCGCGTAATACACCTCTTTACCGAGGTCAATACGGTATAACGGCGGCAGCGCCACATAGACGTGACCGTGTTTCACCAGCGTACGGAAGTGTTTCACAAACAGCGCGCACAGCAGCGTGGCGATGTGCAAACCATCGGAGTCCGCATCCGCCAGAATACAGATCTTACCGTAGCGCAGCTGGCTCAGATCATCACTGTCCGGATCGATGCCGATCGCCACCGAAATATCGTGAACTTCCTGCGAAGCCAACACTTCATCGGAAGAGACTTCCCAGGTGTTGAGGATCTTACCTTTCAGCGGCATGATCGCCTGATATTCACGATCGCGCGCCTGTTTCGCCGATCCGCCCGCCGAGTCACCTTCGACGAGGAACAGTTCGGTGCGATTAAGATCCTGTGCAGTACAGTCCGCCAGTTTCCCCGGCAACGCCGGACCGCTGGTCAACTTCTTACGCACCACTTTTTTCGCCGCACGCAGACGACGCTGGGCGCTGGAAATCGCCATCTCAGCCAGCAGTTCGGCTGATTGCACGTTCTGGTTCAGCCACAGGCTGAAAGCATCTTTCACCACGCCAGAGACGAATGCCGCGCACTGCCGCGAAGAGAGGCGCTCTTTGGTTTGTCCGGCAAACTGCGGATCCTGCATTTTTACTGACAGCACGTAAGCACAGCGATCCCAGATATCTTCCGCCGACAGCTTCACACCGCGCGGCAGAATATTGCGGTATTCACAGAACTCGCGCATTGCATCCAGCAAACCCTGGCGCAGGCCGTTAACGTGCGTACCGCCCTGCATGGTTGGGATCAGGTTCACATAGCTTTCAGTCAGCAGCTCGCCGCCTTCCGGCAGCCAGAGCAGCGCCCAGTCCACGGTTTCTGTTTCACCGCTGAAATTACCGATAAACGGTTTTTCCGGCAGCGTCGGCAGGCCATTTACCGCTTCGCTCAGATAGTCATTCAGGCCATCCTGGTAGCACCAGCGCTGTTCACTGTTATTGACCTCATCCTTAAAGGTGATCTCAACGCCTGGGCACAGCACAGCTTTGGCTTTCAGTACGTGCGTTAAGCGCGAAACGGAAAAACGCGGGCTGTCAAAGAAGCTTTCATCCGGCCAGAAGTGCACGCTGGTTCCGGTATTGCGTTTACCGCAGGTACCGACAACCTGTAAATCTTGCACCTTATCGCCGTTCTCAAACGCGATGTTGTACACCTGCCCGTCGCGGCGCACATTCACTTCCACACGCTTCGACAGGGCGTTGACCACGGAGATCCCCACCCCATGTAAACCACCAGAGAACTGATAGTTTTTGTTGGAGAACTTACCGCCCGCGTGCAGACGACAGAGGATCAGCTCTACCGCCGGAACGCCCTCTTCAGGGTGAATGTCTACCGGCATGCCGCGGCCATCATCAATAACTTCCAGAGACTGGTCGGCATGTAAAATCACGTCCACGCGTTTTGCGTGGCCCGCCAGTGCTTCATCCACACTGTTATCAATCACTTCCTGTCCAAGATGGTTCGGACGGGTTGTATCGGTGTACATCCCCGGGCGACGGCGTACCGGCTCAAGCCCAGTGAGTACCTCAATGGCATCAGCGTTATAAGTTTGCGTCATGGTTTAAATAAGCAATTCGAATTGATCGTCAGAAACTGTGCAGTCCAAGGAAATCGACAATCGGGTTGAAATAATCTTCGAAGCCCGTGAATGCGTGGTTTCCGCCCTCAATAACTGTCTGGCGGCAGGAGGCGTAATACGCCACCGCCTGGCGGTAGTCCAACACTTCATCGCCCGTTTGTTGAAGCAGCCAGATCAAATCCGGCGCTTCCAGCGGGTCAATCTGCATGACTTTAAGATCGTAAATATGGCGTGACTCTAGCACATATTGCTGCCCCGTGTAGGGGTTCTCATTTTGACCGAGATAGTCGACCAGCAGTTCATAAGGTCGGACAGCAGGGTTCACCACCACCGCGGGCAGCATAAAACATTGCGACAGCCAGGTGGCGTAATAGCCTCCCAGCGAGGAACCGACAATTCCCAGCGACTCTCCGCCATGTTCGAGAATGATCGATTCCAGCATCTCTGCGGCCTGGGCCGGATACGGTGGCAGTTGGGGTACGATCATCTCAACGTGCGGATGATGCTCCGCCAGCCAGTTTTTCAGCAAACATGCCTTCGCCGAACGAGGAGAACTATTAAATCCGTGAAGATAAAGAAGCGTAGACATCAGTAGCCTTCTGAAGCGGTATCAGGGTGGAACCGATTACCCTGCAGACGGCGTACCTGCGTCTGCAACGTCCCGTCAGCAAAAAGCTCCAGCGTCCGCCAGCCGGGGCTGATGGTATCTAACGTGAAGTTGGAACAGTGTGGCTTAAACTGCACACAGGTCGACGGCGTCGCCAGCAGGCGGCGTCCGTTCCAGTCCAAATCCAGTTCCTGATGAATATGCCCACACAACAAATACTTGGCACGAGGATAATTCACCAGCACGTTATCCAGCTCTGCGGCATTACGCAGGCTATGCTGATCGAGCCAGCTACAGCCTGCCGGCAGAGGATGATGATGCAGAAGCAGCAAAGTATTGCGCTCAGGCGCATCGGCAAGTTTACGTTCCAGCCATTCGAGCTGAAATTCGCTTAATTCACCGTGGGGAACGCCGAACACCTGGCTGTCCAGCAACAGGATTTGCCACTGTTCACCAATAAAGACGCGTTTAGCGGGTGAGATCCCCGCGTCCTGTAGCGCGCTGTACATTGCCGGCTGAAAATCGTGATTGCCCGGTAGCCAAACGCAGGGCGCACGAAAGCTTGCGATGCCCTCAGCAAAATGCTGATAGGCCGCAGCGGATTGGTCCTGCGCCAAATCACCAGTCGCGACGATCAGATCGTATTCAGGCGACTCTGCATGTATTGCATCCAGTACGGATTGATAGCTGTCCCAGGTGTTTACACCCAGCAGCGTTTCATGCTTTTCGGCAAACAGGTGAGTGTCTGTAATTTGTAAGATCCTGACTCTGGCCTCACCAGCCAAAGGAAGGGTTAACAGGCTTTCCAAATGGTGTCCTTAGGTTTCACGACGCTAATAAACCGGAATCGCCATCGCTCCATGTGCTAAACAGTACCGTAACCAGTCGGCCAGAAACTGATTAATTTGATGCTTTTCGTCGCGTTGATGCAACTTTTTATTTGGATAATCATACAGCGCTTTGAAGCGAAAGATCTGCTGACTCGAACACACTTCGGCCACCCTCGCGTCATGATACAGGCGGACTGTCAATGACGGCAGGCTCCAGTAAGTGACCGCGGGTGCCGTTTGTTCGATCGCGACAAGCGTAGTGTATCGGGTCGATTCAACGATCGTTAACCGATATTGTGCGTTTGCTACCTGATAGCTCACTGTTTCACCGGCTGCATCATTACGTGGCAGCAGGCGGCGCAATTGCGAATAGTTGGTTTCGCACAGGCGCATCATTTCAGGGAAGTCAGGTGTGTAACGCTTCATTTTTTCCACTCAGTTTTTAACTCTTGATAGTGCAGCTGTAACCATTGCAAGGCGATGACAGAAGCCGCGTTGTCGATTTTCCCCTCTTCAACCCATTGATAAGCCTGCTCCCGGCTCACCACATGAACACGAATATCTTCGTTTTCATCAGCCAGACCGTGGATCCCGCTCGCGGTCGTGGCGTCCACTTCGCCAACTAAAATAGACAGGCGCTCACTGGTGCCGCCAGGGCTTGCCAGATAGCTCAGAACGGGCTTGGTACGTTTAACTTCCAGCCCAGCCTCCTCCATCGCTTCACGACGAGCCACATCCTCAACGGTTTCGCCCTCTTCAATCATTCCGGCCACCATTTCCAGGAGCCACGGGCTTTCGCTGGTATCAAACGCCGCGATACGGATCTGCTCGACCAGAACAACTTCGTCCCGCTCAGGGTCAAAGGGTAGCAAGACTGCCGCGTGTCCGCGCTCAAAAATTTCGCGCTTTACCTCACCGCTCATACCACCGTTAAACAGGCGATGGCGGAACCGATAAAGATCCAGTGAAAAAAAACCGCGGTATAGCGTTTCTCGTGCAATAATTTCTACATCATTTTTAGTGAAAGTCATTGGCAAGTTGTCTGGTTTACGCATTGTGCTGTCCTGAAACCAATAGTGATTAAAATGTGAATTTCAAGTTCGTTTGACTGATGTTTGAACGCCCTTGTGTTAAATTGATGCAAATTAACGCCGTATGGCACGTAACGCCAACTTTTTGAAGTGGCGGATTCTGCTAGAATCAGCAAATATTTTTACAATTTGATCAGCGCTAAATACTGCTTCACAACAAGGAATGCAAATGAAGAAATTGCTCCCCATCCTTATCGGCCTGAGCCTGTCGGGGTTCACTACTTTGAGCCAGGCAGAAAACCTGATGCAGGTTTATCAGCAAGCACGCCTGAGCAACCCGGAATTGCGTAAATCCGCCGCCGATCGCGATGCTGCATTCGAAAAAATTAACGAAGCGCGTAGCCCATTACTGCCGCAACTAGGTTTAGGTGCCGATTACACCTACAGCAATGGCTACCGTGATGCAAATGGCGTCAACTCCAACGCAACCAGCGCGTCATTACAATTGACTCAGACGCTGTTCGACATGTCTAAATGGCGTGCCCTGACGCTGCAAGAAAAATCAGCAGGCATCCAGGACGTAACGTATCAGACCGATCAGCAAACGCTGATCCTGAATACCGCTACCGCTTATTTTAACGTACTGAACGCGATTGACGTGCTGTCTTACACTCAGGCACAGAAAGATGCGGTCTATCGTCAGTTAGATCAGACCACACAGCGTTTTAACGTGGGCCTGGTCGCCATCACTGACGTACAGAACGCCCGTTCACAATACGATACCGTACTGGCGAACGAAGTGACCGCGCGTAACAATCTCGACAACGCGGTAGAACAGCTGCGCCAGGTGACCGGTAACTACTACCCGGAACTGGCTTCGCTGAACGTTGATGGCTTTAAAACCAACAAACCGCAGGCGGTGAACGCGCTGCTGAAAGAAGCAGAAAACCGCAACCTCTCATTATTGCAGGCGCGTTTGAGCCAGGATCTGGCGCGTGAACAGATTCGTCTGGCGCAGGATGGTCACTTACCGACGCTGGGTTTGACCGCCTCTACCGGCGTTTCTGACACCTCCTACAACGGGTCGAAAACCAACACCTCCCAGTATGACGACAGCAACATGGGCCAGAACAAAATCGGTCTGAACTTCTCGCTGCCGCTGTACCAGGGCGGGATGGTTAACTCGCAGGTGAAACAAGCGCAGTACAACTTTGTTGGCGCGAGCGAACAACTGGAAAGCGCGCACCGCAGCGTGGTGCAAACCGTGCGTTCTTCGTTCAACAACATTAATGCTTCTATCAGTAGCATTAACGCGTACAAACAAGCGGTTGTCTCTGCCCAAAGCTCTTTAGATGCGATGGAAGCAGGCTATTCCGTAGGTACCCGTACCATCGTGGATGTGTTGGATGCCACCACCACGCTGTACAACGCCAAGCAGCAACTGGCGAATGCGCGTTATACCTATCTTATCAACCAGCTTAACGTCAAATCTGCGCTCGGTACGCTGAACGAGCAGGATCTGGTGGCGCTGAACAATACGCTGGGTAAACCGATCCCGACTTCTCCGGATAACGTTGCGCCGCAAAATCCGCAGCAAGATGCCGCGGTGAATGACTTTAACAGCAACGGCAATATGCCTGCGGCTCAACCAACGGCTGCACGTTCAACCAGCAGCAACGGTAACAACCCGTTCCGTAACTGATGCTGATGACGGGGCTTCGGCCCCGTCTGAACGTAAGGCAACGTAAAGATCCGCCCCTTCTTCCGCATTCTCGCCTCTTCCCGCTTCAATTTCGACCAGTCATCCTCTATTCTGAGCAGAGTTACCACTGGGTCCTGGAAGACATAAATGAAACGGACAAAATCTATACATCACGCCTCGTTCCGCAAAAGCTGGAGCGCGCGCCACCTTACTCCTGTCGCTCTGGCAGTTACCGCTGTTTTTATGCTCGCGGGCTGTGAAAAGAGTGACGAAACGGTTTCGCTTTATCAGAACGCGGACGACTGCTCTGCAGCTAATCCGGGTAAAAGCGCCGAATGTACCACCGCGTTTAACAATGCGCTGAAAGAAGCTGAACGCACCGCGCCAAAATACGCCACTCGCGAAGACTGTATCGCTGAATTCGGCGAAGGCCAGTGCCAGCAGGCACCTGCACAAGCGGGCATGGCGCCGACCGGTGAAGGCCAGGCTCAGGCGCAGAATCAAAGCAGCGGCAGCTTCTGGATGCCGCTGATGGCAGGCTATATGATGGGCCGCATGATGGGTGGCGGTATGGGCGCTCAGCAGCCGCTGTTCAGCTCGAAAAATCCGGCCAGCCCGGCATACGGCAAATATACGGATGCCGGCGGCAAAAACTACGGCGCCGCAACGCCGGGTCGCACCATGACCGTACCGAAAACCGCCATGGTGCCGAAACCGGCTACCACCTCTACCGTAACCCGCGGCGGATTTGGCGAATCTGTGGCTAAACAGAGCACCATGCAGCGTAGCGCAAGCGGTACTACCACACGTTCAATGGGCGGCTGATCGTCATGGAAAGAGTCAGTATTGTTGAGCGCCCGGACTGGCGCGATAAAGCCACCGAATACGGTTTCAACTTTCACACTATGTACGGCGAGCCGTACTGGTGTGAGGATGCGTATTATAAGCTCACGCTTGCTCAGGTAGAAAAGCTGGAAGAGGTCACCGCAGAGCTGCATCAAATGTGCCTCAAAGTGGTGGAAAGGGTCATCGCCAGCGATGAGCTGATGACCAAGTTTCGCATTCCGAAGCATACCTGGGGCTTTGTCCGCCAGTCCTGGCAGACACAGCAACCGTCGCTCTATTCGCGTCTCGATCTGGCGTGGGACGGCACGGGCGAGCCTAAGCTGTTAGAAAACAACGCCGATACGCCAACCTCTCTGTACGAAGCTGCGTTTTTCCAGTGGATCTGGCTGGAAGACCAACTCAATGCAGGCAACCTGCCGGAAGGCAGCGATCAATTCAACAGTCTGCAGGAAAAGCTGATCGAGCGTTTCGCCGAGCTGCGTGAGCAGTATGGTTTTCAGTTGCTACATCTGACCTGTTGTCGCGATACGGTGGAAGACCGCGGAACGATCCAGTATCTGCAGGATTGCGCTGCCGAAGCTGAAATCGCCACTGAATTCCTCTATGTCGAAGATATTGGTCTTGGTGAAAAAGGTCAGTTCACGGATATGCAGGATCAGGTCATTGCTAACCTGTTCAAGCTCTATCCGTGGGAATTCATGCTGCGCGAAATGTTCTCCACCAAGCTGGAAGACGCTGGCGTTCGCTGGCTGGAACCAGCCTGGAAGAGCATCATCTCCAACAAAGCGTTATTACCGCTGTTGTGGGAAATGTTCCCGGATCATCCGAATCTGCTGCCTGCGTATTTCGCCGAAGATGACTATCCTCAGATGGATAAATTCGTCGTAAAGCCGATCTTCTCACGTGAAGGCGCGAACGTTTCCATTATCGAAAACGGTAAAACGATCGAAGCAGTGGAAGGGCCGTACGGCGAAGAAGGTATGATCGTGCAGCAATTCCATCAGCTACCGAAGTTTGGCGACAGCTATATGTTGATCGGCAGCTGGCTAATCAACGATCAACCAGCTGGCATCGGCATTCGCGAAGACCGCGCGTTGATCACGCAGGATCTCTCGCGTTTCTATCCGCATATTTTTGTCGAATGACTGAGAGTGCCGGGTGGTGGCTGCGTCTTACCCGGCCTACAGCACGAACTGTAGGCTCGATAAGCGCAGCGCCATCGGGCGCATTTATCATCCGACCTGCACCGACAACATACTCAAACTTCCCATCTCAATCCCGTCAACAGGAATAGTCACCGGCTCTTTGCCGTCCCAGGCACCTAATACATACAGCAGCGGCAGATAGTGATCCGGTGTCGGATTCGATAACGATCCCCCTTCATGATCGAGATAGTTCACCAGCGGGTGCTGTTCAACCGGTCCCTGCCATGTCAGGTTTGCTTTAACATATTCGTTGAATGAGGTCGCCCACGGATATGGCGTGTTCTCACCGTGCCAACGCGCAGTGCGCAGGTTATGCACCACGTTGCCGCTGGCTACCAGCATAATGCCCTCATCACGCAGTGCCGCCAGCTTGCGGCCAATTTCAAAATGCCAGGCCGCAGGTTTGGTACTGTCAATGCTCAGCTGCACCATCGGAATATCCGCATGCGGGTACATCTTGATCAGCACGCCCCATGAACCGTGGTCAAAACCCCACGCCTCTTTGTCTAAGGTAACGGGCACCGGGGCCAGCAAGTCAACCAGATGCTGCGCCAGTTCCGGTGATCCAGGAGCCGGGTAATGGGTGTCATACAGCGCCTGCGGAAAACCGCCAAAATCGTGGATTGTTTTAGGCGCTTCCATCGCCGTCACGCCCGTGCCACGAGTGAACCAATGCGCCGAGACCACCACAATGGCTTTCGGGCGCGGCAACGTTTCCCCCAGTTGCTGCCAGGCGCGGGTATAAACGTTATCTTCCAGAACATTCATCGGGCTACCGTGGCCCAAAAACAATGCTGGCATACGAGTTGAAGACATGATGATATCCTTACTGAGGGAGTCATTTTGATACCACCACAATACGCTTATTCGGCTGATGAAGAACTCAGATAACCATGATGAAGATCATCAGTTATTTTGACGATCCGGCCCGGACAGCAGATTGATAAGGAGTTTTATTTGTCGATGTCAGTACCTTTACTTCTGACTTTACTGGCAGGCGCCGCCACGTTTATCGGCGCATTTCTCGGCGTGTTAGGGCAAAAACCCTCCAACCGCGTGCTCGCCTTTTCGTTAGGCTTCGCCGCAGGGATTATGTTACTGATCTCACTGATGGAGATGCTCCCAGCCGCACTGGCTGCTGAAGGTATGTCGCCGGTATTGGGCTACGGAATGTTTATCGTTGGCTTACTGGGATACTTTGGCCTGGACCGCCTATTGCCGCATGCGCACCCTCAGGATCTGGTACAGAAAACCACGCGGCCTCTGCCCGGCTCCATTAAACGTACCGCGATTTTATTAACGCTCGGCATTAGCCTGCACAACTTCCCGGAAGGGATAGCGACGTTTGTTACCGCCAGCAGCAACCTCGAGCTGGGCTTTGGTATTGCCCTTGCCGTCGCATTACACAATATTCCTGAAGGATTAGCCGTTGCGGGTCCAGTCTATGCAGCCACGGGCTCCAAACGGACGGCGATATTCTGGGCCGGGATCTCGGGCATGGCGGAAATCCTGGGCGGCGTACTGGCGTGGTTAATTCTGGGGAGCCTGATCTCACCGGTAGTGATGGCGGCAATAATGGCAGCAGTCGCAGGAATTATGGTGGCGCTGTCCGTCGATGAGCTAATGCCGTTGGCAAAAGAGATCGACCCGAATAATAATCCCAGCTATGGGGTACTTTGTGGAATGTCGGTGATGGGGTTAAGTCTTGTCATCCTCCAGTCCATGGGGATCGGCTAATTCAGAGGGCGGATGCCACCCTGCTAATTTACAGCATCCGCTCATCCATAGCAGAACGTGAAGGACTATTCCTGTTCCTTAACCGCGCTGTTATCTTCGCCAGAATGACGAAAGAGTTTGTTTCGCGCCTCGAGTAATGCATCCCGGTCTTGCCGAAATGCCCGACAATAACGCTTCATATGGCAATAATAACCAACTGCAACGAGTGCAATTAATACAATCCAGTACCAGGCGATAAACATTCTTTTACCCTTAAAATTTAACATCATTAAACATTTAACGTTAAAATTTTACACAACCTTATTCTGACATACTCCTATAGTGGCATATTCCAGAAACAAATATATGATTTCGATCATATAAACCAGCAGCTATGCAAATAGTTAACACCGTTATAAAAAATAAAACAATGTCGACAAGATCACACTGCGCAATAATAAATATTGCCCTTAAAATAACGCACTCATACCATCCCAAAAATAATAAAAACTAGCACCTGCAAAATAATACATTTCATCAATATTAATATATTCACCATAAAAGTAGCATCAGCAATACCATTTTTTATTATATTCACATCGTAAAAACATAATATATTCAGCACTGTTATATTTAAAGATAATATAAGGAGATATATCCATGTTTACACAGTACCGAAAAACACTTCTAGCCGGAACGCTTGCACTGACGTTTGGCTTTGCCGCAGGGAATTCATTTGCCGCAGGTTTCCAACCAGCCCAGCCCGCAGGAAAATTGGGTGCGATAGTCGTTGACCCATACGGAAACGCCCCTCTTACCGCACTGGTTGAATTAGATAGTCACGTTATTTCGGATGTTAAAGTTACCGTTCATGGTAAAGGTGAAAAAGGAGTCCCAATTACCTATACCGTCGGCAAAGAATCCCTCGCCACCTACGATGGGGTTCCTATTTTTGGCCTTTATCAAAAGTTCGCTAATAAGGTCACTGTTGAATATAAAGAAAATGGCAAGGCCATCAAGGAAGATTACGTGGTGCAAACATCTGCCATCGTTAATCACTACATGGATAACCGTTCTATTTCCGATTTACAGCAAACAAACGTTATAAAGGTCGCACCTGGCTTTGAAGACCGTCTCTATCTGGTGAATACCCACACCTTTACCGCGCAGGGCGCAGAATTCCACTGGCATGGTGAAAAAGATAAAAATGCCGGTATCCTGGATGCTGGTCCGGCCGGTGGCGCATTACCCTTTGATATCGCACCCTTTACCTTTGTCGTTGATACGGAAGGCGAATATCGTTGGTGGCTGGATCAGGACACTTTCTATGACGGTCATGACATGGATATCAACAAGCGCGGTTACCTGATGGGCATACGGGAGACACCGCGCGGCACCTTCACCGCCGTACAGGGCCAGCACTGGTATGAGTTCGATATGATGGGCCAGATTCTGGCCGACCATAAGCTGCCGCGCGGATTCCTCGACGCATCGCATGAGTCCGTCGAAACGGTGAACGGCACCGTACTGCTTCGCGTGGGTAAACGCGACTATCGCAAGGAAGATGGCATTCACGTACAAACTATTCGCGACCAGATTATTGAAGTCGACAAATCCGGTCGTGTTGTCGACGTGTGGGATCTGACAAAAATTCTCGATCCGATGCGTGATGCACTGCTGGGTGCGTTGGATGCGGGCGCGGTATGCGTCAACGTGGACCTCGCTCATGCCGGCCAGCAGGCAAAACTGGAGCCAGATACCCCCTACGGTGATGCCCTCGGAGTGGGTGCAGGTCGTAACTGGGCGCACGTTAACTCTATCGCCTTTGATGCCAAAGATGACGCCATCATTATCTCTTCCCGCCATCAGGGGGTTGTCAAAATCGGTCGCGATAAACAGGTTAAGTGGATCCTTGCACCGTCTAAAGGCTGGAATAAGGCGCTGGCAAGCAAGCTGTTAAAACCGGTTGATGATAAAGGCAACGCACTGAAATGTGATGAAAATGGCAAGTGCGAGAATACCGATTTCGATTTTACCTACACTCAACACACCGCATGGCTCTCCAGCAAAGGAACGCTTACCATTTTTGACAACGGCGATGGCCGCGGACTCGAACAACCAGCGTTACCAACGATGAAATACTCCCGTTTCGTCGAATATAAAATTGACGAGAAAAAAGGGACCGTCCAGCAAATTTGGGAGTACGGAAAAGAGCGCGGTTATGATTTTTATAGCCCTATCACCTCGGTTATCGAATATCAAAAGGATCGTGACACCATGTTTGGCTTTGGTGGTTCGATTAATTTATTTGACGTTGGACAGCCAACCATCGGCAAAATCAACGAAATTGACTACAAAACAAAAGAAGTCAAAGTCGAAATTAATGTCCTGTCCGATAAGCCAAATCAAACTCACTACCGTGCATTGCTGGTTCATCCACGCCAAATGTTTAAATAATTACATTAGATTAAGGATTAATTATGTCATCTAAATGGATCACTTCATTATTTAAAAGTGTGGTATTAACCGCCGCGCTGGCCTCACCGTTTGCAGCATCAGCGTTTACTGAAGGCACTGACTATATGGTTCTGGAAAAACCAATTCCCAATGCTGATAAGACGTTAATCAAAGTATTCAGTTACGCCTGCCCATTTTGCTACAAATATGATAAAGCCGTGACAGGGCCCGTGTCAGACAAAGTCTCCGATGTCGTTACTTTCACTCCGTTTCATCTGGAAACCAAAGGGGAATACGGTAAGCAGGCCAGTGAAATCTTTGCCGTAATGATTGCCAGGGACATGGCTGCAGGTATTTCATTGTTTGACGCCAAATCACAGTTTAAAAAAGCCAAGTTCGCTTATTACGCCGCCTACCACGATAAGAAAGAGCGCTGGTCAGAGGGTAAAGATCCCGCCTCATTCATCAAAACAGGGTTGGATGCAGCGGGCATGAGCCAGGCTGATTTTGACGCGGCATTGAAGGATCCTGCCGTCCAGCAAACGCTGGAGAAATGGAAAGCAGCATATGATGTCGCCAAAATCCAGGGCGTTCCGGCTTACGTCGTCAATGGTAAATACCTGATCTACACCAAAAATATCAAATCTATTGATTCCATGGCTGAGCTTGTCAGAGAGCTCGCGAAAAAATAAACAGGGACCCGGCTATGGCTTTCATAAAAGGATCGTGGCGAGACTTACGCAATACACCGGTTGATACCCTGGTGAGATGGCAGGAACAGCGCTTTCTGTGGCTGTTGATGGCTTGCGCAATGGGTGGATTGATTATTCTGGCGCACTCGTTCTTCCAAATCTATCTCTACATGGCCCCCTGCGAGCAATGTGTCTACATTCGCTTTGCCATGCTGGTGATGGTTTTTGGCGGATTGATTGCGGCAATCAACCCCAAAAATGTTGTTCTGAAGCTCATCGGTTGTATCGCGGCATTTTACGGCAGCATCCTGGGCATTAAGTTCTCCATCAAACTTAACAGCATTCATTATGCTGTACATAACCCGGACCCGGATTCGCTGTTTGGCGTACAGGGATGTTCCACCGATCCGACATTCCCTTTCAATTTGCCTCTGGCCAACTGGGCACCGGAGTGGTTTAAACCCACAGGAGATTGCGGCTATGACGCTCCCATCGTTCCCGACGGCGTGGCGCTCAGCAGTACGCAAAAGTGGTTTGTCGATCTGTACCAGCAGTCAGAAGGCTGGTATCTGATCCCGCCTTGGCATTTTATGAACATGGCGCAGGCCTGTTTGTTGGCCTTTAGTTTGTGCTTACTGTTGCTCGTCATTATGAGCGGCGCATGGGCATTAAAGCGGGTGAGAACCAAATAATCGGAGCAAGAAACAAAAAAACCGAAGCCTGGAAGATAGCTTCGGTTTTTTATGCTTACCGCGACTAACGTGGTAATTTGCGATTAGCTTGCTTTGCGCTCATGCGCCTGACGGTAAGCCACCAGGTCTTCGATAGTAACTACCGCCATATTATGCTTGCCGGCAAATTCGATACATTCTGGCGCACGCGCCATGGTGCCATCGTCATTGGTCAGTTCGCACAGCACGCCTGCCGGTTTAAACCCTGCCAGCGTCATCAGGTCGATGGTTGCTTCAGTGTGACCACCGCGGGTCAACACTCCACCTGCCTGAGCACGCAGCGGGAAAACGTGCCCCGGACGGTTAAGATCGGAAGGTTTAGCGCCATCCTGAATTGCCGCACGCACCGTAGTAACACGGTCCGCAGCGGAAACGCCGGTGGTCACGCCTTCTGCGGCTTCAATGGTGACGGTAAAACCGGTACCGTAAGCGCTGGTGTTATTTTCCACCATCATTGGCAGATCGAGCTGTTTGCGTCGGTCTTCAGTGATGCACAGGCATACAATACCGCTGCCGTGACGAATGGTCAGAGCCATCTGTTCAACAGTCATGGTTTCTGCCGGGAAAATCATATCGCCTTCGTTTTCACGATCTTCGTCGTCAAGCACCATCACACCGCGTCCTTCACGCAGCGCAGACAGCGCAAGTTCAACACGTTCGAAAGGCGTACCAAAAGAGGAAAGTAGCGTCTGATTCATGGTAAAAAAACCTCACTAAAATTATGGTTACCAGAATCAGGGCAGTCTTAGGAGTACCGTCTAAGCGGCAAAAAAATAACGTGAGCGGGTCCATGCCCGACTGGATCGTTACTCTCTCCCATCCGGACTCTAACCGTCGGCCCCGGAATTACACCGGATCTGCTGACCTTTGAGTTTGCACCCAAAGCGCTCGCGGGCTTTCAACCTGAGTTGATTTACCGCCGGTGGGGAATTTCGCCCCGCCCTGAGAATAAGCGGGTTAACTATAACGCTATTGATTACCTTCATCAACGCCTTTGCTCGTCTTAGCTTCACACAATTCTGGTTTATGCCTGTGCCAGTTCGCACTACAATAGGCAACAACACGTACCAGTTCAGGGAAACCACAATGATTGACCCGAAAAAAATTGAGCAGATTGCTCGTCAGGTTCACGAGTCGATGCCGAAAGGGATCCGCGAGTTTGGCGAAGACGTCGAGAAGAAAATTCGTCAAACTCTGCAGTCACAGCTGACCCGTCTGGATCTGGTAAGCCGTGAAGAGTTTGATGTACAGACTCAGGTTTTGCTGCGTACCCGTGAAAAGCTGGCGCTGCTTGAGCAACGTCTGACTGAGCTGGAATCGCGTGAAAAAACGGCAGAAGTTAAACCTGCTCCCGCGATCCCGTCAGTCGATCCGCAAGAGTAAAAACGACAACGGGCCGCAAGGCCCGTTTTTTCTGTTAGTGTTCCAGTTCTAGCTTCCTGGCCTCCGTCGCCTGCTGGCAGTACAGCGCATAGCGTTTGCAAAACCAGCTACGATGTTCTTCATCCATATTCCCAGTTATCGCCTGGATATCTACGGGATGGCCCTCAGCTTGCATCCTGGCAAAACTACGGGCCAGGAAATCGAAATTGTTCATTGAATACATATTGCTGTTCATGAGCATACCCTCCAGTTATTGAATATCTGTTAAGGCCATATGCTTTTTCTAATTTCAGTATTTCCCTGGATGCGAAGTTATTCTGTACATATTGTGCGCAAACCCACTGCGTTGGTTCACAGTTTCCCACGAAATCTAAGAGGGGTCGGATTTAAGGTCAGCGTGACGCACGCTTATTGTGACGTCATGTAAAAGTAAATCGGGGGGAGAAATCCCCTCTCCCCTTATTCCTTTACTCTGGGTTGAAGAAAACCGCAGCATCAATAGCAAGAAACGTATCGAATCCAAAAGTTCGATACGTTTCCAGCATTTGTTATTTATCGCTGTCTTTTTGGATCTTCTTAATGATATTGGTCGTTGAGCAGCCATCTTCAAAGTTCAGCACCAGCACTTCACCGCCGTTCGCCCACACTTCTTTGCTGCCGGCAATATCTTCCGGCTTATAGTCGCCGCCTTTTACCAGCAGATCCGGCAGGATCCCGGCAATCAGACGCTGTGGTGTGTCTTCTTCAAAAGAGACCACCCAGTCGACGGCTTCCAGCGCGCCCAGCACGATCATGCGCTGTTCCAGCGGGTTGACCGGACGCGTTTCGCCTTTCAGACGTTTGGTCGAAGCATCGCTGTTTACCGCCACGATCAGACGATCGCCCAGCTTGCGCGCATTCGCCAGATAGGAAACGTGGCCCGCATGCAGGATGTCGAACACGCCGTTGGTCATCACCACTTTCTCACCGCGCTTGCGGGCGCTGGCTACGGCCTGTTTCAGCTCAGACTCGCTCATCACGCCAAAGCCAGTGTCGGCCCGACCGCGCACGGCGTTTTCCAGTTCAATCGGGGAAACGGTGGAAGTCCCCAGTTTACCGACGACAACACCCGCTGCGGCATTAGCAAAATAGCACGCCTCTTCCAGAGTGTTCCCCGCCGCCAGCGTCGCTGCCAGCACGCCGATCACCGTATCGCCCGCCCCCGTCACGTCATACACTTCCTGCGCCTGCGTCGGCATATGCAGTGGCGATTTGCCCGGTTGCAGCAGCGTCATACCCTGTTCGGAACGCGTGATCAGCAGCGCGGAAAGGTCGAAATCTGCAATCACTTTCATGCCGCGCTCAACCAGTTCATCTTCGCTTTTGCACTTACCGGCCACCGCTTCAAATTCAGACAAATTCGGCGTCAGCAGCGTTGCGCCACGATAGCGTTCAAAATCGGTCCCTTTCGGATCGATAAGCACCGGCACCCCAGCCTTACGCGCCAGAGCAATCATCTGCTGCACGCTTGCCAGTGCGCCTTTGGCGTAATCGGAGAGCACCAAAGCGCCAATGGAGCCCAGAGCCTGGTTAATACGCTCATGCAGTGGCTGCGGATCCACGCCTTCAAAACCTTCTTCGAAATCCAGGCGAATCAGTTGCTGGTTGCGGGAAAGCACGCGCAGTTTGGTGATCGTCGGATGAGTTGGCACAGAAACGAAGTCACATTTTACGTTCACATCCGCCAGCGTTTTGCTCAGCGCACGCGCCGCGTCGTCAATCCCAGTCAGGCCGACCAGACGCGAATTCGCTCCCAGAGAGGCAATGTTCATCGCCACGTTTGCTGCGCCACCGGGACGTTCTTCAATGGTATCAACCTTCACCACCGGAACCGGCGCTTCAGGTGAAATACGGCTGGTAGGACCGTACCAGTAGCGATCTAGCATCACATCACCGACAACCATGACTCCTGCACGTTCAAACTCTGGCAGCGTTACTTTCATTCCTGTCTCCTGAGAGATTCTCTGAGGGTCTTAAAATTTGCGCGCGATAATAGCACACTTCACTCGGCAACCAGCCACTTCTGCCAGCTGTCACGCACCAGCGTACGTTCAGCGTCGAAGTGCTCCGGCGCCACATGGCCCGGAAGTTCCTGCAATGCAAGATGATGAAGTTCATCGCGCAACGTCGTATAAGCACGGGTAAGCGCCAGCGCTTCCTGCTCATCCATAATGTCGTTTTGCGCCAGTAACTCCAGAATGCGCACGTTATCCGACCAGCGCGTCAGCTTCGGTTTTTCATGCGCATAGTGCAGCACCAGGTATTGCGTAATAAACTCAATGTCGGTGATGCCGCCTTCATCCGCTTTGATATCAAAACGATCGCGATGCTTATTGCCCAAATGGGCACGCATTTTCTCACGCATTTCGCGCACATCGGTCTGCAAGGTTTTCGCATCGCGGACGAGGGTCATGATATCGCGACGAATCGCATCAAACTGAGAGGTCAACCGTGGGTCGCCGTACACCACTCGAGCGCGCACCAGCGCTTGATGCTCCCACGTCCAGGCTTCGTTGCGCTGGTAATCAGCGAAAGCCTCGGTTGATGTCACCAGCATTCCCGCCGCGCCGGAAGGACGCAGCCGCGCATCCACTTCATACAAAATACCGGATGAGGTGCGGGTGCTGAAAAGGTGCATAATGCGCTGCGACAGACGCAGATAGAACTGTCGCCCGTCAATCTCACGCTCACCATCCGTCATCACATCCATAGGACAGTCATGCAGGAAGATCAAATCAAGATCCGAACTGTAGCCCAGCTCCCAGCCGCCCAGTTTGCCATACCCGACGACGGCAAAACCGCGCCCCTCACGCTCGTCAAGATGAGTGGGTTGCCCGTAGCGAGCGACCATCTGCATCCATGCCTGCTGGACTACCGCATCAATAATAGCTTCCGCCAGCCAGGTTAAGTGGTCGCTCACCTTCATCACCGGCAGCGTACCAGCGATATCTGCCGCGGCAATGCGCAGCAACTGCGTTTGCTTAAACTGACGCAGCGCTTCCAACTGCTGCTCTTCGTCATCTTCCGGTACGCGCAGCAAATACTGGCGCAGTTCATCACGGTAGGCATCCGTCGCGGTGGGTTGATACAAGGTGTTCGGATCCAGCAGTTCATCGAGCAACAGCGGATACCGCGCCAGCTGGCTGGCGATCATCGGCGAGTCGGCACATAACGAAATCAGATGCTTAAGCGCTCCGGGGAATTCGCTCAGCAGCTCAAGATAGGTCGTACGGGTCACTATGCCTACCAGCAGCGGTGTGATGCGCGACAGCGGGACTGAGGCGTCGTCACGCGAACAGACATCGCTCAGCAGATGCGGCATTAAGTGATCCAGCACCTGGCGTCCGCGTGGGCCAATGGTGCGTTTATCCAGCTCTTTGCGAAAATCGGCAATCAGAGACAGCACGCGCCGGCGATCGTCATCCGCCAGATGCGTCAGCACCAGCGTGGTGTCATCTTCCTGTAATGCGTCCTGCCACAGTTCACGCCACTGTTCTGAGAGCGACTCTTCCTGGGTTTCTGCTTCGTCATCGCCAATCAACTCGTTAAACACCCGGCGCACGTTGTCCATATGACTGGCCAGCACATCGGTTAGCTGCTGCCAGTCATCGACGTTCATCCCCCACGCCAGCCGCGCGCGGTTCAGTTCATCGCCTGGCAACGTCTGGGTCTGCTCATCATTGATACTTTGCAGCAGGTTCTCCAGACGACGTAAATAGAGATAGGCTGCGCGCAGTTGTTCCGCGTCGGTATCTGACAGCAGGTGCAACGCATTGATGGCGCTGAGCGTGGGTAACAGCGAGCGGGATTGCAATGACGGCTCGCGCCCACCGCGAATAAGCTGGAATACCTGCACGATAAATTCGATTTCACGAATACCGCCCGCGCCCAACTTAATGTTGTCTTTCAGACCACGGCGGCGCACTTCGCGGGCAATCATTCCTTTCATGTTACGCAGAGACTGGATCACGCTGAAATCAATATAGCGGCGGAAGACAAAAGGCCGCAGCATAGCGCGAAGCTCACTGACGTAAGTACCGTCGCAATCGCCCATAATGCGGGCCTTGACCATCGCATAGCGTTCCCAGTCGCGCCCTTGTTCCTGGTAATAATCCTCCAGCGCGGAGAAGCTCAGCACCAGCGGGCCGCTGTCGCCAAACGGGCGTAAACGCATATCCACCCGATAGACAAATCCATCCATTGTGGGTTGATCCAGCACTTTGATGAGCCGCTGGCCCATACGGGTAAAGAACTGCGCGTTATCCAGCTCGCGACGTCCGCCCTGCGTACTACCGTGCTCCGGCCAGGCAAAAATCAGATCGATATCAGAGGAAAAATTCAGTTCGCCGCCGCCCAGTTTCCCCATGCCTAAAATCAGCAGCGGTTGCGCAACACCTTGTGGATTACAGGGCATACCCCATTCACGACAGCAGGCGGCGTATAACCAGTCACGCGCGGCGACGATCAACGTTTCAGCCAAATGGCTTAGCTGCTGCAAGATACTCTCTTCCGTCACCAGCGACAGCGTCTGCGCCCAGGCGATACGCACCATGATGCGACGGCGAAACAGGCGCAGCTCACGCATCAGCGTGTTTTCGTCGCTAACGTCGACCAATGCTTGCTGTAACCAATCAGCATAGTGTTGCCATTCATCCGCCCCGGGTGGCGTGCTTTCCAGTTCGACCAGCCATTCGGGATGGGCAATAATGCTGTCGCGAAAAAAATCACTGAATGTAAGCACTGACTTCGCCTGAATGCTAAGCGAGGACTCAGATATTGCTGCTGGCAGCCGCTCAACAACGGTCGGCCAGTACTGCTGTAACGGTGAAGAGAGCTGCTTCATTTATGGATTATCCTTTGAATAGTACCGGGCAGCGGCATGTTGCCTTACCCAGCCTGCATGACGCTTCCGCCCATCGCGTAGGCCTGATAAGCGCAGCGCCATCAGGCATCCCGGCCTCACCCTGATTATCGTTTTCCGCTGTGCAGCCAGAACGGTTCCAAAGCAATCGCCTCGTTGCGGAAGTGTTCAATTTCAATGTATTGGTTAGCCGCAATGGCGTGACGTAAACCCTGCCAGGTGGCGATCCATTCCGATGCGACCTTTTCGTCGTAGTATCCCGCCAGCATCAGCATGCTATCAATATTGCGCGTCAGGCGCGGAAGTTGATCGGCGTACTGATCGCCCAGCGGCTGAGCAAAAGCTGTTTTCAGTTCAGCGGCATGGCGCGAGAGATGGGTATCCGAGAAACGCTTAAAGGAGTCGGCTATTTTACCCTGCGCCTTCGCATCAAGGAACGGCTGCCACCCTTTGGTCACCAGCCATTCGGTCAGCGCCAGCTTGGCCATCGCCGTTTGCGTGCTGTAAACCGCGGAAACGGCAGAAACGTCAGACGCAATGATCGCTTCCGACTGGGTCAGCAAATCACGTAAGTGAGCACTCGCTTTTCGCGGCACATTACCGCCAAACAGCATCAGAATGTGACGCACCAGGGCCATCGCAGCCAGCACCTCGGCTTTCGCCCCTTTGACGCCGCGCACCCACAGCTCTTCATGGTACTGCCACTGTGATAATGCCAGCTCCAGCGCCGCTTCCAACCCTTGCTCAATACTCGCTTTTGCCGGAACCTTCAAAATGCGCGTCGGTTTGAGTTCACGCGGTGCATTCCCCTGAGCCAGATGATAGCCGCGCGCCGCTTTACTCAGGCTGCCCTGGCGTAAACCGGTTTGCGATACCAGCTGGTTTGCCAGCTTCAATACCGCACGGGTATCGCCGCTTAACAGCTCCAGTTCAAGCTCACAGATAGGTTCAGCCAACTCGCCCGCTTTCACTTCCCCGAGATCGAGGGCCATTTCAATGCGGCTACCGTCGATATCAAGGTGCCATTTCTCACGGTAAAAATCGGTGCTGAAGAGCGGCTGTACCTGAGAGGCAAGTTCAGCGGGCAGTTTGCCATCAGGCCAGACTTCCGTTGGAAACAGGGAGAGATCCAACTCTGGCGCGTTTAGCGCAACGTTAAACTCCGGCCGCTGATGCAGGCCACCCGTCACTCGTCCGGCAATTTTCATGGTCATTTCGTAATGACCGTTCTCACCGCGAATACGCAGCCCCATATCGTGACCACGCAGCCACGCATCCGGCGTTTCGTAGTAGATATTCAGCAACTGGCTGGGCGCATGATGCTCTCCCCCCAGCGTATTCAGACGTTCACGTAGCGCATCTACAGCGTCACTATTGACGATAAATTTTAATTCGATTTCCTGGGCCATGGTCTTGTACTTATGGGTTATGTCACAGTTGAGAAAACTGACTGCGAACTAAGCTCGTTCTTTATGGTCAGTAGATAGTATTTTGCGCCAAATTGCCATGCAACGAGCAATTTGACGGGCGTAAAAGTTTCGAGTGGTGGCAAAAAGGACACAGATGATTCCGATTGATGTCGAATGCTTTGCGTAGAGACACTGATGCCACTACTATCGTTCCACTTTCTATGACAATAACGACAGCCTGATGCCAAAATTACGCCTGATTGGATTAACTTTACTCGCACTTAGCGCCACTGCAGTCTCTCATGCCGAAGAAAAGCGCTATGTTTCTGACGAACTGAACACCTGGGTCCGCAGCGGTCCGGGAGATAATTATCGCCTCGTGGGTACGGTTAACGCCGGCGAGGAAGTCACGCTATTACAGACCGATGCCAACACTAACTACGCCCAGGTGAAAGACAGCACCGGACGTACCGCCTGGATCCCACTGAAAGAGCTGAACAGTACGCCGAGCCTGCGTACCCGCGTTCCCGATCTGGAAAACCAGGTCAAGACCTTGACCGATAAGCTCAATAATATCGACACCACATGGAATCAGCGCACCGCCGATATGCAGCAAAAAGTGTCGCAAAGCGACAGCGTAATCGACGGGCTGAAACAAGAAAACCAGAAGCTGAGGAACGAGCTTATCGTGGCGCAAAAGAAGGTCAGCGCAGCCAACCTTCAGCTTGATGACAAACAGCGCACCATCATCATGCAGTGGTTTATGTACGGCGGCGGCGTGCTAGGTCTTGGTTTGTTGCTCGGCCTGGTTCTGCCACACATGATCCCCAGCCGTAAACGCAAAGATCGCTGGATGAACTGAATCGCCTTCTCCGCCGCACTGACATATGATTAAGGGATCATAATTTCAAAAGGAAAGTGGCGTGAAGATTTATCTGGTCGGTGGTGCTGTTCGGGATGCGTTATTAGGGCTACCGATTAAAGATAAAGATTGGGTTGTTGTCGGCGCCACGCCGCAAGAGATGCTCGACGCGGGCTACCAGCAGGTAGGCCGCGATTTTCCCGTGTTTCTGCATCCGCAAACCCGGGAAGAGTATGCGCTGGCGCGTACCGAACGCAAATCAGGCTCGGGGTATACCGGATTCACCTGTTACGCCGCGCCGGATGTGACGCTGGAGGCTGATCTTCAGCGTCGCGATCTGACCATCAACGCAATGGCCCGCGATGACGACGGCGAGATTATCGATCCGTATAACGGACGCGACGATCTGGAAAACCGTCTGCTACGCCATGTGTCCCCCGCCTTTAGCGAAGATCCATTGCGCGTGCTGCGCGTGGCGCGCTTTGCTGCCCGCTATGCGCACCTCGGTTTTCGTATCGCTGAAGAAACCATGACGCTGATGCGCGATATGAACGCCGCAGGGGAACTGGAGCACCTGACGCCAGAGCGGGTGTGGAAAGAAACAGAAGGTGCTTTAACCACCCGTAACCCACAGGTATTTTTTCAGGTCCTGCGCGACTGCGGCGCACTGCACGTCCTGTTTCCGGAAGTAGATGCCCTGTTTGGCGTTCCCGCGCCCGCGCAATGGCACCCGGAAATTGATACCGGTATTCACACGCTGATGACGCTGTCGATGGCGGCCATGTTAAGTCCGGAGGTCGACGTGCGTTTCGCCACGCTGTGCCACGATCTTGGCAAGGCATTGACGCCAAAAGCGCTGTGGCCACGCCACCACGGTCACGGTCCGGCTGGCGTGAAGCTGGTCGAGCAACTGTGCCAACGCCTGCGCGTGCCGAATGACATCCGTGATTTAGCCAAACTGGTAGCCGAGTTCCACGACCTCATTCATACCTTCCCGATCCTGCAGCCGAAAACCATCGTTAAGCTGTTTGATTCCATCGATGCCTGGCGCAAACCGCAGCGCGTGGAGCAAATCGCCCTGACCAGCGAGGCCGACGTGCGTGGGCGAACCGGTTTTGAGGCGGCGGATTATCCACAAGGCAGGCTGTTGCGTGAAGCCTGGCAGGTTGCGCAGGCGGTACCAACGAAAGACGTCGTTGAGGCGGGATTCAAAGGTCAGGCTATTCGCGAGGAACTGACCCGGCGTCGGATCGCGGCGGTGGCCGCCTGGAAAGAACAACGTTGCCCGAAAGCGTAGACAGAGCATTGCCGGATAAGCGTTAACGCCGCTATCCGGCAAGCTAGTAAAATCAGAAGAACACGACGTAAACGGCTGCCGCCACAATAAAGCGGTAAATCGCGAACGGAATAAACGAGATGCGCTTAATCAGCTGCAGGAAGGTTTTGATCGCCACCAATGCCACGATAAACGCCGTCACGAAACCAACTGCAAACATCGGAATATCTGATGCGCTGAGGAACGTCCAGCTTTTGTAGAGATCCAGCGCCGTTGCGCCCATCATCATCGGCACGGCCAGCAGGAAGGAGAATTCGGAGGCCGCGTAACGGCTTACTCCCATCAGCATACCGCCAGAAATCGTCGCCCCTGAACGAGAAAAACCCGGCCACAGCGCCAGACACTGGAAACAGCCAATCATAAACGCCTGGCGATAAGTCATATCATCCAGACCCGGCGCACGCGGCTCTTTCGGCTTCAGGCATTCTGCGGCAATCAACAGCACGCCCCCTACCACCAGCGCATACATGACGTTGATCGGGTTAAACAGAGATTTGATGATGTCGTGGAAAATCAGTCCCAGTACGACGGCAGGAACCATCCCCAACAGGATATGGCCCAGCGTCAGCCGACCTTTGCCAGTGCCTTCATGTGGGACCTTACCGAAGTGAATGCCAATCAGGCCAAACAGACGTCGCCAGAACATCACCACGACCGCCAGGATAGAGCCCAACTGGATAACCACCTCAAATGTTTTTGCGGTGTCACCCTCAAAACCCAACAAGTGACCAACAATAATCATATGGCCGGTACTGGAAACGGGTAAAAACTCCGTCAATCCTTCGACCACACCCAAAATTGCCGCCACCAGCAGCGAGTGCATATCACTCATTAATGAACCTCTAGATAGATAAACCACGGCGAAAACGAGCCGACATAAAGACCCTTTTATACCCGTTTGGTTTAGATATTATTAATTTAATTATTTTCTTTCAGATTATTGCCACGCTCAATGATAACCCCGACGTTGGCCGCACGGGCTACCGCGCCAGGTTTACTGAGTTTGATCCGCACCCATGGAGAATTAAAACGGCTAAGCAGCAGATCCGCCACTTCTTCCGCCACGCGTTCGACCAGCGCAAAGCGCCCGCCTTCCACATGATTAACAACCGTTTGAGCAATATCAGCATAGCTCAGGCAATCAGCCACATCATCGCTTTTAGCCGATTTACGGTTATCCCACGCCATTTCGATATCGAACACCAACTGTTGTTCGATCGTTTGTTCCCAGTCGTAAACACCAATAGTGGTGATTACAGAAAGTTGCTCTATAAATACAATATCCATCACGACCTGCCTGCTTTTTGGCTAACCCGGATACCACTTCCGGCGAAATATGCGTATTATCCACAGAAGTAGCGTTTTACACGACATTTTCAAAACGGAACAGCTTATGAGTGCAATCGCGCCTGGAATGATTATCTTCGCGTACCTCTGTGGCTCAATTTCCAGTGCTATTCTGGTATGCCGCCTTGCTGGATTACCGGACCCGCGTGACAGCGGATCTGGGAATCCGGGCGCGACAAACGTATTGCGCATCGGTGGCAAAGGAGCCGCCGTCGCGGTGCTGATTTTCGACGTCCTGAAAGGTATGTTACCCGTCTGGGGTGCCTATGCGCTAGGCATTAGCCCCTTCTGGCTGGGATTGATCGCGATCGCCGCCTGTCTGGGTCACATTTGGCCGGTCTTCTTCGGCTTTAAAGGTGGGAAAGGCGTTGCCACCGCCTTTGGCGCAATTGCGCCGATTGGTTGGGATTTAACCGGCGTGATGGCCGGAACCTGGCTGCTGACCGTCTTATTAAGCGGCTATTCATCATTAGGCGCTATCGTCAGCGCGCTGATCGCCCCCTTTTACGTCTGGTGGTTCAATCCCCAGTTCACTTTCCCGGTGTCCATGCTGTCGTGCTTAATTCTGCTACGCCACCATGACAACATTCAGCGTCTGTGGCGTCGTCAGGAGCCAAAGATTTGGACCAAGCTGAAGAAAAAACGCGAAAGAGACCCAGAGTGATTTTAATGTCGGATAGCGACGCAACAGCGTCTTATCCGGCGTGGGGAATGTGATACCCCTCTACCGGTTTGCCTAATCGGTGCTGGCACCACGTCGCCAGAAACTCCACGCACACCCGAAGCTTCACGCTACGATACAGCGGCTCCTGATAAACCGCCCAGATATTGGCGCTTTGCGCATAGTCCGGCAGCACGCGCACCAGTTCACCGCTTGCCAGAAACGGCTGCAGGTCCCATTCGGAACGCAGCATAATCCCTTTTCCCTGTAGCGCCCACTGCAACACAATCTCGCCGCTGTTAGAGGAGAGATGTCCCGCCACCTTGACCGACTTTCTCTCCTGACCGTTATCCAGCTCCCACACCCCGTGGGTCATATCGCGTTCTTTAGTGACCAGGCAATCATGACGACTTAATTCCTGCAGCGTTGTCGGCTCACCATATTTTTGTAAATACGTCGGCGCTGCACATAATATTCTTCTATTTTTCGTTAACAAATGCGCAATATAATAATCCGGAATCTCGTCATTAATACGAATATCCAAATCGATATTATCCTGCGCCAAATCAATTTGCCGATCATAAAGTTCAAAATGCACCTGTAATTCAGGATAGCTATGCATCAGTTCGGTAATAGCCGGTGCAATATAACTGCGCCCAAAGCCAAAGCTACAGCCGATACGAATCATCCCTGCCGGGCGTGTTTTGAGTTGCGTGACGTCATCGACCAGATGCTGATAGCCCGCAAGAATAGCCTGCGCATGTTCATAACAACGTTGACCACTCTCCGTGAGTGTCACGCCGCGCGCGGAGCGGCTTAGCAGCGTCGTCCCCAGCGTGGACTCAAGGATCTGAATGCGTTTCGTCACAAACGCGGGCGTTTGGCCCAGCGCCGCGGCGGCGGCACTGAAACTGCCGCTATGAACAATTTCAACCAGGACCTGCAGGTCTTTCGCGAGGGGATACGTGTTCAGCATGATCGGTATATCCGTAAAGTTGTTAACCGCAGTGTAATTCCCTCATGCGTATTAAACCCTGCCTTTGCGCAATTTTTATTGCTTATCTGAACATCATTCACGATCTGTTAATTGGATATTCACAGTGGCAAATAATATAAAACCACATTTTTAGTGGTAGTTTGTGGCGGAGAATTTATTTCCAGATAAATAAAAGAACTGGAGTTAACAAGATGAGCAATCAAAATAACCAAAATGCGATAACTACGCTGACAAACATTGTCGCCGATTTTACCGCCATGATTTCGACCCGCATGCCTGACGACGTCGTAGATAAATTAAAACAGCTGCGTGAAGGCGAAACTTCGCCGATGGGTAAAATCATCTACCACACCATGTTTGATAACATGCAGAAAGCTATCGACCTGAACCGTCCGGCCTGTCAGGACACCGGCGAGATTATGTTCTTTGTGAAGGTCGGCTCCCGTTTTCCGCTGCTGGGCGAACTGCAAAGCATCCTGAAACAGGCCGTTGAAGACGCCACGGTAAAAGCGCCGCTGCGCCATAACGCGGTCGAGATTTTTGACGAAGTGAATACCGGCAAAAATACCGGTACCGGTGTGCCGTGGGTCACCTGGGACATCATCCCTGATAACGACGACGCGGAAATCGAAGTCTACATGGCAGGCGGCGGTTGTACGCTGCCGGGACGTTCGAAAGTGTTAATGCCTTCTGAAGGCTACGAGGGCGTGGTGAAATTTGTCTTCGAAAATATCTCCACGTTGGCAGTCAACGCTTGCCCGCCAGTGCTGGTGGGCGTAGGTATTGCCACCTCCGTGGAAACCGCCGCCGTCCTTTCTCGTAAAGCAGTACTACGTCCTATCGGATCACGTCATCCGAATCCAAAAGCGGCCGAACTGGAACTGCGTCTTGAAGAAGGGCTGAACCGTCTGGGCATTGGCCCGCAAGGGTTGACCGGGAATAGCTCGGTGATGGGCGTGCATATCGAATCCGCCGCACGCCATCCGTCGACTATCGGCGTTGCCGTTTCTACCGGCTGCTGGGCACACCGTCGCGGCACGCTGTTGGTTCATGCTGACCTCTCCTTCGAAAACCTGTCTCACACCCGGAGCGCGTTATGAAAAAGATCCTCACAACCCCGATCAAAGCCGAAGATCTGGCCGACATTCGCGTTGGCGATGTCATCTACCTGACCGGTACGCTGGTGACCTGCCGTGACGTGTGTCACCGCCGCCTGATCGAACTGAAGCGCCCGATTCCTTATGACCTGAACGGCAAAGCCATTTTCCACGCGGGGCCCATCGTACGTAAGAACAGTGAAAAATGGGAGATGGTCTCCGTTGGCCCAACCACCAGCATGCGTATGGAAGCGTTTGAGAAAGACTTTATCGAGCAGACGGGCGTCAAACTGGTGGTCGGCAAGGGCGGCATGGGACCGCTAACGGAAGCAGGCTGCAAGCAGTTTAAAGCGCTGCACGTAATCTTCCCGGCAGGTTGTGCGGTCGTGGCGGCAACCCAGGTTGAAGAGATCGAAGAGGTACACTGGACCGAACTTGGCATGCCGGAATCCCTGTGGGTATGTCGGGTTAAAGAGTTCGGCCCGCTGATCGTTTCCATCGATACCCACGGCAATAACCTGATCGCCGAAAACAAAAAGCTGTTCGCTGAACGTCGCGATCCTATCGTCGATGAAATCTGCGAGCACGTGCACTACATCAAATAACCCTCCCGGAGAGGCGCTGCGCCTCTCCCTTTTCGTAGGGATACAACAATGGCACCTTTAGCTGGTTGGTGGCGATACCTGGCTCCGCTGGTGGTCATCGCCATTATTGCTGTACTGCCCGTCCCCAACGGCCTTGAGAGCCACACCTGGCTCTATTTTGCCGTTTTTACCGGTGTGATTGTGGGGCTTATTCTGGAACCTGTACCGGGCGCGGTGGTGGCGATGATTGGCATTTCGATCATCGCCGTCCTTTCACCGTGGCTGCTGTTCAGCCCGGAGCAACTCGCGCAGGACGGTTTTAAATTTACCGCCAAATCGCTGTCATGGGCGGTATCAGGTTTTTCAAACTCGGTAATCTGGCTTATCTTCGCGGCCTTTATGTTTGGTACCGGCTATGAGAAAACCGGGCTCGGTCGACGTATCGCGCTGATGCTGGTGAAAAAGATGGGGCACCGGACGCTGTTTCTCGGCTATGCGGTGATGTTCTCTGAACTTATCCTCGCTCCCGTCACGCCGTCCAACTCCGCGCGCGGGGCCGGAATAATCTACCCGATTATCCGCAACCTGCCGCCGCTGTATAACTCGCAGCCCAATAGCGCCAGTTCTCGCTCCATTGGCTCGTACATTATGTGGATGGGCATTGTCGCCGACTGCGTCACCAGCGCCATTTTCTTAACGGCGATGGCGCCGAACCTGCTGTTAATCGGCCTGATGAAAGGCGCGTCCCACACGGCGCTGAGCTGGGGCGACTGGTTCTTAGGCATGCTGCCGCTGAGTATTTTACTGGTGCTGATTGTGCCCTGGCTGGCGTACGTGTTGTATCCACCGGTGCTGAAATCCGGCGATCAGGTTCCGCGCTGGGCGGATACAGAGCTAAAAGCAATGGGACCGCTCTGCACACGCGAGAAAAAGATGTTGGTGCTGATGGTCGGCGCACTGGTGCTGTGGATCTTCGGCGGCGATTACATTGACGCTGCGATGGTCGGATACAGCGTAGTGGCGTTGATGCTGGTACTGCGCATCATTAGCTGGGATGACATCGTCAGTAATAAAGCCGCGTGGAACGTCTTTTTCTGGCTGGCCTCGCTGATAACGCTGGCGACCGGGCTCAATAACACCGGTTTTATTACCTGGTTCGGCAAGCTGCTGGCAAACGGGTTGAGCGGCTATTCGCCGATGATGGTGATGGTGGCGCTCATTGTGGTGTTCTATCTGCTGCGCTACTTCTTTGCCAGCGCCACGGCGTATACCTCCGCCCTGGCACCGATGATGATTGCCGCCGCGCTGGCGATGCCGGAAATCCCACTCCCGGTCTTCTGCCTGATGGTCGGCGCAGCCATTGGTCTCGGCAGCATTCTGACCCCGTATGCCACCGGTCCTAGCCCTATCTACTACGGCAGCGGCTATTTGCCGACGGTAGATTACTGGCGACTCGGTGCTATTTTTGGCCTGATTTTCCTTGTGCTGCTGGTGATTACCGGTCTGGTCTGGATGCCCCTCGTTTTACTGTAAAACCCCATTGGGGCGGCATATTGTCGCCCCTTCATCCATAAGCTTCTCATATGATCGATTTCCCGATGTGCTGAGGCATACTTTTTTGTATGCAAACACCCTCATGCTGATAAGGGAAACGCTCTGGACACGGTTGCGCACGAGACACTCACACGGGGCTGGCAGGCCGAACTGGATTTGCATTTCACCCGCACTGGGCACAACACGGTGCTCGCCTCGGCGCGTCATCATGGTCCATTGACGGTTCAGCGTCCGTTTTACCCGGAAGAGGACGTCTGCCACCTCTATTTGCTTCATCCACCCGCGGGGATCGTCGGCGGGGATGAACTACACATTGCCGTAACTCTCAACGAAAACAGTCATGCGTTAATCACCCAGCCCGGCGCGGGAAAGTTTTATCGCAGCGGTGGGCCGCAGGCGTTGCTGCGCCAACATTTCACGCTCGCGCCGCACGCCACGCTGGAGTGGCTCCCCCAGGATACGATCCTCTTTCCTGGCGCCAACGCCACTATCCAGTCCGTCTTTCACATCGCGTCGGAGAGTCGACTGCTGGCCTGGGATCTGCTGTGCCTCGGGCGACCGGTTATGCAGGAGTCCTTCAGCCACGGCACGCTGCAAAACCGTCTGGAAGTGTGGCGAAATGGGCAGCCGCTGCTGATAGAGCGCTTGCAGTTGCAGAAGGGGGAGCTGAGCGGCGTCGCGCACCATCCCTGGGTCGGCACGTTGCTGTGTTATCCGGCCACTGAAAACATGCTGGAAGGCACGCGCGAGCGGCTGACGCCGCTTGGCGATTACGCCGGGGCAACGCTTAACGACTCACTGCTGACGATCCGCTTTCTTGCCGACGACAACCTGATTGTTCAGCGCGTTATGCGTAACATCTGGCAATTTCTGCGCCCGCTTTTGACACACAAACCGCCCGTACTACCGCGAATCTGGCAAACCTAAGAGACCCCGTATGGAACTGACCCCCAGAGAAAAAGACAAGCTGTTGCTGTTTACCGCCGCGCTGGTGGCAGAACGTCGCCTGGCCCGCGGGCTGAAGCTGAACTATCCGGAATCGGTGGCGCTAATTAGCGCTTTCATCATGGAAGGGGCACGCGATGGTCAAACCGTGGCCTCGCTGATGGAAGACGGGCGTCACGTCCTGCGCCGCGATCAGGTGATGGAAGGCGTTCCGGAGATGATCCCAGATATTCAGGTTGAAGCGACGTTTCCGGACGGATCAAAGCTGGTCACCGTCCACAACCCGATCGTTTAAGGAGCGGCAATGATCCCTGGTGAATATCAGATAGCCAAAGGCAATATCGCGCTCAATCAGGGGCGGGAAACCTGTACGATCGTGGTGGAAAATCATGGCGACAGACCCATCCAGGTGGGATCGCACTATCACTTTTCCGAGGTGAACCCGGCGCTGCGCTTTGACAGGCGGGCTGCACGCGGCTTTCGTCTAAACATTCCTGCGGGCACAGCGGTACGTTTTGAGCCGGGACAAAAACGCGAAGTCGAACTGGTGCGCGTCGCTGGCGCACAAAGGATCGTGGGTTTTCGCAGCGAAGTGATGGGCGCGCTGGAGGCAAATGATGAGTGAAATTTCACGGCAGGCGTACGCCGACATGTTTGGCCCAACCACCGGCGATAAGGTACGTCTGGCGGATACCGACCTGTGGATTGAGGTGGAAAAAGACTTCACCACCTACGGCGAAGAGGTCAAATTCGGCGGCGGGAAAGTGATCCGCGACGGCATGGGTCAGGGACAAATGCGCGCGCAAGCGTGTGTGGATCTGGTGATAACCAACGCGCTGATCGTCGATCACTGGGGGATCGTGAAAGCGGATATCGGCATCAAGGACGCCAGGATCTTCGCCATCGGCAAAGCGGGTAATCCTGATATTCAGCCCGACGTCACGATCCCGATAGGCGTGGGAACTGAAGTCATCGCCGGGGAAGGCAAGATCGTCACCGCGGGCGGCGTGGATACGCATATTCACTGGATCTGTCCACAGCAGGCACAGGAGGCGCTGGTTTCCGGCGTAACGACGATGATCGGCGGCGGTACCGGCCCGGCAGAAGGAACTAACGCCACCACCTGCACGCCGGGTCCGTGGTACATCGCGCGCATGCTGCAGGCGGCAGACGCCTTGCCGGTTAACATCGGTTTGCTGGGTAAAGGCAACGGCTCAAACCCTGACGCCCTGCGCGAGCAAATCACCGCGGGCGCCATTGGCCTGAAAATCCATGAAGATTGGGGCGCCACGCCAGCCACCATCAACTGTTCCCTGGAAGTGGCAGAGGAGATGGATATCCAGGTGGCGCTGCACAGCGATACGCTCAATGAGTCCGGTTTCGTTGAAGATACGCTGGCGGCGATTGGCGATCGCACCATTCATACCTTCCACACCGAAGGCGCGGGCGGCGGCCATGCGCCAGATATCATCACCGCCTGCGCGCATCCGAATATTCTGCCCTCCTCCACTAACCCGACGCTGCCCTATACCGTCAACACCATCGACGAGCATCTCGACATGCTGATGGTTTGCCACCACCTCGATCCGGATATAGCCGAAGACGTGGCCTTTGCCGAATCACGCATTCGCCGGGAAACGATCGCTGCCGAAGATGTGCTGCATGACATTGGCGCGTTTTCCCTGACCTCGTCCGATTCACAGGCGATGGGGCGCGTGGGCGAAGTGATCCTGCGCACCTGGCAGGTGGCGCACCGCATGAAGGTTCAGCGTGGTCCGCTGGCAGAAGAAACAGGCGACAACGACAACCAGCGCGTTAAACGCTACGTCGCCAAATACACCATCAACCCGGCTCTAACCCACGGCATCGCCCACGAAGTTGGCTCCGTTGAGCCTGGCAAGCTGGCCGATCTGGTGCTGTGGTCCCCAGCCTTTTTTGGCGTAAAACCAGCGACGATCGTAAAGGGCGGGATGATCGCCTGTGCGCCGATGGGCGATATCAACGCCTCGATCCCCACCCCGCAGCCGGTGCATTACCGCATGATGTTCGGCGCACTTGGCGCGGCGCGGCATCGTACTCGGCTGACCTTTATTTCGCAGGCCGCTAACGCGCAAAACATCCCGCAGCAGCTCAATTTGCAAAGCGCCATCGCCGTCGTCAAAGGCTGTCGGACGGTGAAAAAGGCCGACATGATCCACAACGGCCTGCAACCCAATATTACCGTCGATGCTCAGACTTATGAGGTGCGCATTGATGGCGAACTAATCACCAGCGAACCGGCAGACGTTTTGCCGATGGCGCAACGCTATTTCCTGTTTTGAGGAGTGACGATGATCTACCTGACCCTACGCCTTGACCACGCCCACCGCGTCACCGCAAGCGTCACGCTACCCATTGATATGCGAGTAAAAAGCCGTGCCAGAGTGACGCTGAACGACGGTCGCGAAGCCGGGCTAATGCTTCCGCGCGGTTTGCTGTTACGCAGTGGTGATCTGCTGACCACCGAAGATGGCAGCGAGGTGATCGAAGTGATCGCCGCGCCGGAGTCGGTTTCCGTGGTGCGCTGCGCCGATCCTTTCCTGCTCGCCAAAGCCTGTTATCACCTCGGCAATCGCCACGTTCCGCTGCAAATTCTGCCGGATGAGTTGCGCTACCATCACGATCATGTGCTGGACGCCATGTTGCGCCAGTTCAGCCTGGAGGTGACGTTTGCTCAACTACCGTTTGAACCGGAAGCAGGCGCTTATGCCAGTGAATCACACGGGCATCATCACGCCCATGCGCACTGATGCATAACATCCAACAGCTGCGTCTGATGCAGCTCGCCAGCAGCGCTCTCCCGGTGGGGTCGTTTACCTGGTCCCAGGGTCTGGAGTGGGCGGTTGAAATCGGCTGGGTGAAAAGCGCCGATGACTTCTCTGACTGGCAAATCCAGCAGATGGAGCAGAACTTCTTTACCGTCGACCTACCGCTACTGGCGAGACTGTATCGCGCCTGCGAGCAGGACGATCTCGCTGCAGCACGCCGCTGGAGCGCTTACCTGTTGGCCTGTCGGGAAACCCGCGAACTACGGGATGAAGAACACAGTCGGGGCGCGGCGTTTACTCGGCTGGTCACCGACTGGGAAGCAGATTGCTCGCGGGAGTGGCGCGCGCTCTTTGTCGACAGCCAACTCTGCGGTATGGCCTGGCTGGGCGTGCGCTGGAAAATCCCCCTGACGGAGCTGGCATTAAGCCTCGGCTACAGCTGGATTGAGAGCGCAGTGATGGCTGGCGTCAAACTGGTTCCATTTGGGCAGCAGGCGGCCCAGCGTTTGATCATTGCGCTCTGCAATCGGTATGCGCAAGGTCTGGCACAGGCGCTGGCGTGTCCTGACGCCAGCCTCGGCTCCGCAACCCCGTTGGCGGCCATCGCATCTGCCCGGCATGAAACCCAATATTCCCGATTATTCCGCTCCTGAGGAGAAAAAATGAGTAACAACAAGCATCCCCTGCGCGTGGGCGTTGGCGGCCCGGTTGGCTCCGGCAAAACGGCGCTGCTGGAAGCGTTATGCAAATCCATGCGCAGCAGCTATCAACTGGCGGTGGTAACCAACGATATCTATACCAAAGAAGATCAGCGCATTCTCACCGAAGCAGGCGCACTGGAGCCAGACAGGATCGTCGGCGTGGAAACCGGCGGTTGCCCGCACACCGCTATCCGTGAAGATGCGTCGATGAATCTGGCCGCCGTTGAGGCGCTGAGCGAGAAATTCGGCAATCTGGATCTGATTTTTGTGGAAAGCGGCGGCGATAACCTGAGCGCCACCTTCAGCCCGGAATTAGCGGATCTGACAATCTATGTGATCGACGTTGCCGAAGGTGAGAAGATCCCGCGTAAGGGTGGCCCGGGGATCACCAAATCTGATTTTCTGGTGATCAATAAAACCGATCTGGCCCCTTACGTGGGCGCCTCGCTGGAGGTGATGGAGCGCGATACCCTACGCATGCGCGGCGAGCGTCCGTGGACGTTTAGTAATTTAAAATCCGGAGAGGGTCTGGAAAAAATTATCGCGTTTCTGGAAGAGAAAGGGATGCTGCGGGAGTAGAGTATTGCCCGGTGGCGCTACGCTTACCGGGCCTACAATATTATGTGCTTATGCCGCCGGTAATTCCGCCAGCGGCCAGCGAGGACGCACGGTCACGCCAAGATCCGCCGTTGCACCCGCTTTAAAACGCACCATGCCCGCGTAGGCGATCATCGCCCCGTTATCGGTGCAAAATTCCGGACGCGCGTAAAACACTTCGCCACGACGCTTTTGCATCATCTCGGCCAGTTTTGCACGCAGCGTACGGTTAGCGCTCACGCCCCCCGCCATCACCAGACGTTTAAAACCGGTTTGATCCAGCGCGCGTTTACACTTGATCATCAGCGTATCAACCACAGCATCTTCAAACGCACGGGCGATATCTGCACGCGTCTGATCGTCATTTTCGTTATTACGAATGGTATTCGCGGCGAAAGTTTTCAGGCCGGAGAAGCTGAAATCCAGACCCGGACGGTCGGTCATCGGGCGCGGGAAGACAAAGCGTTTTTCAACGCCTTGCGATGCAAGCTTTGACAGCATTGGGCCGCCAGGATAATCCAGCCCCAGCAGCTTGGCCGTTTTATCGAACGCTTCACCAGCAGCATCATCTATCGATTCACCCAGCAATTCATACTGCCCAATACCGGTGACGCTGATCAGTTGCGTGTGACCGCCGGAAACCAGCAGCGCAACGAACGGGAAAGCAGGGGGATTATCTTCCAGCATCGGCGCCAGCAGATGCCCTTCCATATGGTGTACAGGAATTGCCGGTACGCCCCAGGCGAACGCCAGCGAACGTCCTACGGTTGCGCCGACCAGCAGCGCGCCAACCAGACCAGGACCTGCGGTATACGCCACCGCATCAATCTCTTTTGCCGTCAGTCCCGCTTCTTTCAGCGCGGCCTGGATCAGCGGTACGGTTTTACGTACGTGATCGCGCGAGGCCAGTTCTGGCACTACGCCGCCGTAGTCAGCGTGTAATTTCACCTGACTATACAATTGGTTGGCTAAAAGACCTTTTTCATCGTCGTAAATGGCGATGCCGGTTTCATCGCAGGATGTTTCAATACCCAGTACACGCATGACTTGTTTTACCTCGCTCTATTACCGCGCAGTGTAGGACCAATGCGGGTTGATGTAAAACTTTGTTCGCCCCAGGAGTTCCGCTCGTGTATACTCCTTATCCTTATAAAAGTCCCTTTCAAAATCGCGTCGGTGCTTTACAAAGCAGCAGCAATTGCAGTAAAATTCCGCACCATTTTGAAATAAGCTGGCGTTGATGCCAGCGGCAAACCGAATTTATAAAGGTGAGAGTTACATGCCGGTAATTAAAGTACGTGAAAACGAGCCGTTCGACGTAGCACTGCGTCGCTTCAAGCGTTCATGCGAAAAAGCAGGTGTTCTGGCGGAAGTTCGTCGTCGTGAGTTCTATGAAAAACCGACTACTGAACGTAAGCGCGCTAAAGCTTCTGCTGTGAAACGTCACGCGAAGAAACTGGCTCGCGAAAACGCACGCCGTACTCGTCTGTACTAATCCATTGAGAGCCAAGGCTCTCAATTCAGACAGAGTTGTAGTTGTAAGGCCGTGCTTCCGGAAGGAATGCGCGGCTTGTTTTCGTTTATACGCGTCATCATTCAAGCTGCCTCTGCGTTGGCTGCAGTCGTTCCCTCCAGTCACGTACTGATGTACGCTCCTGAGGATTCGCTCCCTTGCCGTCTTGAAGCATCTTGAATGATTTTGTGTATATAAGTCATAAAAAAATAAACGGGGCATATGGCTGGACGAATTCCACGCGTATTTATAAATGACCTGCTGGCAAGAACCGACATTGTCGATCTCATCGACGCGCGGGTAAAGCTGAAGAAGCAGGGCAAAAATTATCACGCGTGCTGTCCGTTCCATAACGAAAAAACCCCCTCTTTCACCGTAAACGGTGAGAAACAGTTTTATCACTGCTTTGGGTGTGGCGCACATGGCAACGCCGTCGACTTTCTCATGAACTACGACAAGCTCGAGTTTGTGGAAACCGTCGAAGAACTGGCCGCAATGCACAACCTTGAAGTGCCCTATGAAGCAGGCAGTGGCCCTAGTCAGATAGAGCGCCATCAACGGCAAAGCCTTTATCAATTGATGGACGGCCTGAACACTTTTTATCAACAGTCTTTGATGCAACCCGCCGCTACCCCCGCGCGCCAGTACCTGGAAAAGCGAGGATTAAGTAGCGACGTGATCACCCGTTTTGCTATTGGTTTTGCGCCCCCCGGCTGGGACAACGTCCTGAAACGGTTTGGCGGCAATGCTGAGAATCGTAAATCGCTGGTCGATGCGGGAATGTTGGTCACCAACGATCAGGGACGCAGTTACGATCGCTTCCGCGAACGGGTGATGTTCCCCATCCGCGACAAACGTGGTCGAGTCATTGGTTTTGGTGGACGCGTGCTGGGCGATGCCCTGCCGAAGTATCTCAACTCCCCGGAAACCGATATTTTCCATAAAGGTCGCCAGCTGTATGGCCTTTATGAAGCCCAGCAGGATAACGCCGATCCGCAGCGCCTGTTAGTGGTAGAAGGCTATATGGATGTGGTGGCGCTGGCGCAATACGGCATTAACTACGCTGTGGCATCCCTTGGGACGTCAACCACCGCCGATCACATCCAGTTGTTGTTCCGCGCGACGAACAACGTAATTTGCTGTTACGACGGTGACCGTGCCGGACGCGACGCAGCATGGCGCGCGCTGGAAACCGCACTGCCCTATATGACAGACGGACGCCAGCTACGCTTTATGTTTTTACCTGACGGCGAAGACCCCGATACGCTGGTGCGTAAAGAAGGGAAGGAGGCCTTTGAAGCCCGGATGGAGCAGGCGCTGCCACTCTCCGCGTTTTTATTTAACAGCCTGATGCCACAGGTGGATTTGAGTACCCCGGACGGACGCGCACAGCTCAGCACGCTGGCATTACCGCTGATTACTCAGGTACCAGGCGAAACGTTGCGCATTTATCTGCGACAGGAGTTGGGAAACAAGCTCGGCATTCTTGATGACAGCCAGCTTGAACGTTTAATGCCAAAACTGGCAGAAAATGGGGCTTCCCGCCCTGTTCCACAGCTAAAACGTACGACCATGCGTATACTTATAGGGTTGCTGGTACAGAACCCGGGTCTCGCCCCGCTGGTTCCGCCGTTAGGCGCACTGGATAGCAATAAACTGCCTGGACTTGGCTTATTCAGAGAACTGGTCAACACTTGTCTGGCTCAGCCAGGTCTGACCACCGGACAACTTTTAGAACACTATCGTGGCACAAATGATGCTGCGACCCTTGAAAAACTGTCGATGTGGGACGATATAGCAGATAAAGATATCGCAGAAAAAACCTTCACCGACTCACTCAACCATATGTTTGATTCGATGCTTGAGCTGCGCCAGGAAGAGTTGATAGCTCGTGAGCGCACACACGGTTTAAGCAGCGAAGAACGCCGGGAACTCTGGACGCTGAACCAGGAACTGGCCAAGAAATAACAGAAAGACAAAAGTATTTAACGGCTTAACTGCCGAATATCGCTCGGGAAGCCCCCGACAGCCGCACGGAGAGGCAGCGGCAAAATATAAGTATGCCCTCGTTTTGCCGTTGGCGGTTTTACCGCCCAACACCAATCAAACGAATTAAGTGTGGATACCGTCTTATGGAGCAAAACCCGCAGTCACAGCTGAAGCTACTTGTCCAACGTGGTAAGGAGCAAGGCTATCTGACCTATGCCGAGGTCAATGACCATCTGCCGGAAGATATCGTCGATTCAGATCAAATCGAAGACATCATCCAAATGATCAATGACATGGGTATTCAGGTGATGGAAGAAGCACCTGATGCCGATGATCTGCTGCTTGCTGAAACCTCCAACAGCACCGATGAAGACGCGGAAGAAGCGGCTGCCCAGGTTCTGTCCAGCGTTGAGTCCGAAATCGGTCGTACAACTGACCCGGTCCGCATGTACATGCGTGAAATGGGTACCGTTGAACTGTTAACCCGTGAAGGCGAAATCGACATCGCTAAACGCATCGAAGACGGGATTAACCAGGTTCAATGCTCCGTTGCCGAATACCCGGAAGCCATCACCTACCTGCTTGAGCAATACGATCGTGTAGAAGCTGAAGAAGCGCGTCTTTCCGATCTGATCACCGGCTTTGTCGATCCGAACGCGGAAGAAGACATGGCGCCAACGGCGACACACGTCGGTTCTGAGCTCTCTCAGGAAGAAATGGATGACGATGCAGACGAAGATGAAGAAGATGACGACGACAGCAGCGATGACGACAACAGCATCGACCCTGAATTAGCGCGTGAAAAATTCGGTGAACTGCGTACTCAGTACGAAATCACTCGCGACACCATCAAAGCGAAAGGCCGCAGCCATGCTGCCGCGCAGGAAGAAATTCAGAAGCTGTCTGAAGTGTTCAAACAGTTCCGCCTGGTGCCGAAGCAGTTCGACTACCTGGTAAACAGCATGCGCGTCATGATGGACCGCGTGCGTACTCAGGAACGTCTGATCATGAAGCTCTGCGTTGAGCAGTGCAAAATGCCGAAGAAAAACTTCATCACCCTGTTCACTGGCAACGAAACCAGCGAAACCTGGTTCAACGCGGCAATCGCGATGAACAAACCGTGGTCTGAAAAACTGCACGACGTGGCAGATGATGTTCACCGCGGACTGCAGAAACTGCAGCAGATTGAAGAAGAAACCGGCCTGACCATCGAGCAGGTTAAAGACATCAACCGTCGCATGTCCATCGGTGAAGCGAAAGCCCGCCGTGCGAAAAAAGAGATGGTTGAAGCGAACTTACGTCTGGTTATCTCTATCGCCAAGAAATACACCAACCGTGGTCTGCAGTTCCTGGATTTGATTCAGGAAGGTAACATCGGTCTGATGAAAGCGGTTGATAAGTTTGAATACCGTCGTGGTTACAAGTTCTCTACCTATGCAACCTGGTGGATCCGTCAGGCGATCACCCGCTCGATCGCGGATCAGGCACGTACCATCCGTATCCCGGTACATATGATTGAGACCATCAACAAGCTCAACCGTATCTCCCGTCAGATGCTGCAAGAGATGGGCCGCGAGCCGACGCCGGAAGAGCTGGCTGAACGCATGCTGATGCCGGAAGACAAGATCCGTAAAGTGCTGAAGATCGCTAAAGAGCCTATCTCCATGGAAACGCCGATCGGCGACGATGAAGATTCGCATCTGGGTGATTTCATCGAGGATACCACCCTCGAGCTGCCGCTGGATTCTGCTACCACCGAGAGCCTGCGTGCCGCAACGCACGACGTTCTGGCTGGCCTGACCGCCCGTGAAGCGAAAGTTCTGCGTATGCGTTTCGGTATCGATATGAATACCGACCACACGCTGGAAGAAGTCGGTAAACAGTTCGACGTTACCCGCGAACGTATCCGTCAGATCGAAGCGAAAGCGCTGCGTAAACTGCGCCACCCGAGCCGCTCTGAAGTGCTGCGTAGCTTCCTCGACGATTAATCTCGCCGCATAAGCATAAACGCCACCGCAAGGTGGCGTTTTTCTTTATAGTCCCCGCCTGGCCAGGGCGTCATTCACTTCCCGATACGCCTCCACCAGTTTATCCAGAGTAATCCGACTTAACCCGCTGGGATTCGGCAAAACCCATATTTGCGTCGCGCCAATAGTCAGCGTTTGTTTTCCCCACTGCGCCCCACGCTGGCTGAGGCCCTGCTCAAATGCCTGCTTCCCAAGGATTGCGAGTGCGGCAGGCTGATACTCCTCTATTTTCTCAATGAGCTTACGGCCGCCGTTGCGCATCTCCTGTAGCTTCACTTCATTGGCTTGCACCGTCGGTCTGTCGACAAATTTAGTCACCCCGCAACGGAAGTCCAGCAAGTGTTGTGCCTCTTCGGGTTTGAGCTGGCGATCGGTAAATCCCGCCTGATGGATGACCTTCCAGAAGCGATTAGCGGGATGTGCAAAGGGGAATCCTGTACCTGCGGAAGACAACCCCGGATTGATGCCGCAAAACACCACCCGCAGCCCCGGCGCCAGTATGTCCTTAACCATAATTACTCCCATCAATACATCAGAGGAACAAGTATAACGGACTGAAAATACATTGTTTATAAAAACAGCATCCGTACGCTTATGTCTGGATTGCAACGCGGAGTTACTTTATAATCCACCGCCACGGCCCCTTAGCTCAGTGGTTAGAGCAGGCGACTCATAATCGCTTGGTCGTTGGTTCAAACCCAACAGGGGCCACCAGATAAAACAAGGAGTTAGATGAGAAATCGTCTAACTCCTTTTTCTTTGGATGCAATTTGGGTCAGGTAATGGGTCAGGTAAGGAATTGCTACCCTGCCCTCTTCATCTCGCTGCCAGCATCCCCGGATAGTGATGAAAGCCAGTAGCACTGCCTGTAATATTCACCGTACCGAATTTTTACGGCTTTGCCGCAACAAGCCAGTTGCCTGCCGTGCTCGCAGAATGTCTACAGCCCGGAGATAAGGGGATTGTTCCTGCCAGTTAAATCCCTTCCTGTCGATACGCACCAGTTCGTATTTTTCCACCAGAAAATTCACGGCATCAGCCAGCGTGATTCCGGCATCGATATGTTCCTGTATAACACGTTCCTCACTGAACGGTGTGTCGTTGAGGGTGAGACCATAGTGCTGTTTCAGCAGGCGGGTCAGTAGCATTTGCCAGACAGCCACGGATGCTAGGCAGGGCTTCGCCGCCCGCTGAGTTGTTGCAGGTAAAGTTTTCATGTTTACTCTCGTGAAGGTAATTAACTCTGAGTGGGGTAAATGGCGATGTATACGTAGCCGCAACTGCCAAGAGTATCGGCTTCGCAGGTGAAACCGTTGTGGTACAGGGTGACGCAGTGGGCGTGTTGGGGACTGAGTTCACCGGTGGTTAGCATCGACTCCATCTGGCGGATAAAGTGCGGGCATGTTTCATCCAGCTTCCGGCATTCGGTGTCACTGAACCTGCCGGTGATGCTGGCCCTGTCAGCCAGATAGTGCAGTCGGTTACCCTCCTGCACCAGACGGGCTCCCAGGCGCGGCGTGATAGCCCGCTGCAGGCCCCAGTTGATGTGGGTCATGGCGGCTCTCCTTTTATTGTCAGTTCAGGGTAATACTCATTAGGCAGGCATAAGGCCCGTTACGGTCCTGGCGGCGTTCGGCGTATACCGCGAGGACTCCTGTGATATCCGGCACATCCCTGCCGGTGTAATGGCAGACGCTACCGTGCCACTGATATTTTCCACTGCAGTAGCGAAAGATCCGGGACTCAGGATGCTGGCGGTATATCGTCATTGCCCGGCGTTTACTGATAATTTTCATGTCATACCTCACAACAGACCGTGTTCTGCGAACGAATAGATTTGCCTGCCACCGACAATCAGGTGGTCAGGGACGCGGATATCCACCAGCTGAAGCACCTGAACCAGTCGCTGCGTGAGGGTTTTGTCGGCCTGGCTAGGTGTCGTCTCGCCGGAAGGATGGTTATGCGCGAGTATCACCGCCGCCGCGTTGAAGTGCAGAGCACGTTTGACCACCTCCCGGGGATGCACCTCGGTGCGGTTAATCGTGCCGGTGAAGAGCGTTTCATGGGCAATCAACTGATTCTGGTTGTCCAGATACAACACCCGGAACTCTTCCCGCTCAAGCGCGGCCATATGCAGTCGCAGCCATTCACGTACGGCGTGGGTAGAGGTGAAGGCTACGCCGGGCTCATGCAGGTGGCGGTCCAGAGCCCTGAGCGCCCGCTGAATGAGACGCCGGTCCTGTGGCGTCATCTCGCCGGGTAAAAAGGAAAGCTGTTTCATCTGTTGCTCCTTCGGTCAGTCGATAATACGCAGAATGGCGTGAGCCTCTGGATGTTGCATGGCATACTCCCGCAGGCGGTAATAGTGTGCGGTCATCGCGTCACATTCTGTACGGCAGGCATGGTGGCTATACGCAATCAGGCAGACAGCAATACCTGCTGCTTCTGCACTCATTTGGGCATCGTTACCGTTCAGGCAGTTAAACAGACGCCATGTCTCATCGTTGTCAGGCTCGGGGGACATAAATGCGCCGCCATTGCTGAGGGTGTAGAACGACCAGATACCACCGCTGTAGCCCTCACAGAAGCGGTCCATCCAGGCGAAGATATGCGGCTCCAGGAGTAGCCACTGCGGGATAGCGCCAAAGTACTGTGGCCAGAAATCGATACGCTGTTCATCGGGTACCTGCGTGACGGTCAGTTCAAATTCGGGTTGGTTAGCGGGTGCGAGGTCGTGCTGCGTCTGTGTTGTCATGGGTATGTCTCCGTCAATAAAAACGCCAGCGGCGATGGCTGGCGTATGGGGATATAAAGTGTGTTCGGGGAGGTGAATGCGGGTAAATGCTTCGCGATCAGCGGGTGGCCGTGTCTGTACGGATGCCTGAGGTGCGGATATAGCGGTTAAGACCTTCACCGGCATCCGGCTCAAAGTTCCATGCCCGCCAGACCATCCGGCCTTCAGTATCACGAACCACCAGACGGAAGTGACTGCCCTGGTCGTCTTCGAGTGTGATATTGCTGTACGTGGTAGTGACCGCTTGCGCTTGTCTCCGGGTGAAAGGCCCCGGTGGCAGCAACACGGATTGGGTCATTTTCGGGCTCCTGATAAAAGAAAACCCCGGCAGCCTGCTAGCTGTCGGGGTGGATTTGCTGGGGAAGATACTACTATCAGTCGTTGCTGCAGTCTCCGAGAGTGGACAGAACTTTCTCAGCGTTCTTCCGGTCCGCAGTGAAGGTCCCTGCTTTGTGGTCATTGACGTAGACGTCGAACTGCCCGGCCTCAGAGATATTGCTGATGAAGTCAAACCAGGCGTTATCGCCGTTACGCCAGCCCAGGCTGGACGGAATAATGTACTGCTGGTGATCCATCACTACGGTGATAGTAGTGTCGTCATCGTGCGAACTGACCATCTTGTCATCGGCAAGGGTAAGAAAGACTGAATGCTGATAGAAACCATTCTGGTCCGGGTTCCCTGTGCAGTTGATGGTAAACGTCTTTCCGCTGGCTTCGGTCACGCTGTATTCCGTATTGCCCTGACCGTAACCCTGCTGCCAGAACCCCGGGATAGCAGAGGCATTAAAGCTCGCGAGCAGTACACCCGCCAGCATAAACCGACTTAGTGAAAGTATTGTCATTCTTGTCTCCTTTGTCGTTGTTTTATTCCTGGTTCTCAGGGTTTGAGGGTATCAGCAGTCGCCCCATCAGTTTGCCGTCATGGGCGTACTCAAAGTATTTTTCTTTGGTATACGGGTCCGTCACCTCCTGGTATTCCAGTTTGATGTTATCGGCAATACACAGCGCATTCATCAGTGGCTGGACGGTTTTTTCCTGCATATCCACGAGGTAGTAGTAACTGCCACCCTCGCAGCCATCGGGCGACTGGCGGGTACGTAAAACCTGCAAGGTGGGACCGGATAAGTAGTCAACCTGTGACCATTCTTCGCTGACATCATCCTGGTGGCTGACCACATCACTGAAACGCGGTGGGGTGAGGTCCTTAAATTTACTGATGGCCTTCAGGTCATCACTTCTGTCATCGCATGCGATGAGAAACAGAGTGGTGGCAACCAGCGCCAGCAGAGGCAGTGTTTTACGTTTCATTATTTTTTTCCTGAAATCAGACGAACCACTTTGGCAAAGACATAAATGCCCACGAAAATACCCACCGGCACGCCGACGAACGGTGTCAGCGCGACACTGGCAGCACCGGCTGCGCCACCTCCCGTCAGCAGTGCGGCAACAGTGGCAAGGGTCAGGGCCGCGAGACTGTCGGACACCCCGGTTTTGTTCAGAATGATGACGATGACAACAATGGCGATAATGGCAATAACGGGCATAGGGCTCCTCCCTGTTGCCGGGTTGATAACAACGCTTACGCTATTCTGGTGGGCTGTCGGCCGGAACAAACGTAAGCAGTGACTGCTGGATAAAGCGAAAATGGGGTAAGGACTGAATAAAGCCCGGGTCTTCAACAAGACGACACAGACTGTCGTTACGCCGGAAAGTCTCCTGCAGGGGCTGAACCAGATGGATTTCATCCAGGGAGAATACGGCGATATGTCCGTCGTGCTCTGCCACCAGATACCAGGCCTGCTGGTGGATAAGTAACCGGCAGGGAGCCAGCCGCTCACAGCGCTGCCCCTCGGCAATCAGAGTCACCCGCCTGCGCCCGGTAATGGCCTGATTCAGTCGCCAGAAAGACAATGCGCCTGATGGCGAAGGAGCCGGACTGGCGGGTGCGATTACGCAGGGAGACTCATCGCACATCAGCAGTGCGTTTACCAGACGACGGTCAAAGCCAGGGAAAAGACCGGCCATCCCGCTGCGGTGGGCAAAGATAAGCACGTCGGGCACCATCTGCGTCTCACTGCCCGCAGTGCGTAAGCGGCAATATCCGGACTGATACTCCAGGTCCAGATACATCAGCCGCTCACGAAAATCACGCCGCAGCGTGCGCACCGACACACCAAACTCAGCGGCAAGCTTACGCACACTCAGCGTTTCCCCTGCCACCAGACGGCTGATTATCAGTGACAGCCTGACAGCCAGCCGGTCATGGCGGCGTTCTGCCTGTGTCATGAGACGTTCTCCGTGAAAGTTAACTGACTGAAAATGATGTGATTACTTTAAAGAGGGGGTCGGACAGGGTATGGACACCACAGAAACTATTTTTCATTTCTGCAAAAGCCAGAGGCAGCGGGGGTTACAGGCCTTCCCTCGGTGAGTGAGGACCGTCAGCACGGTGCGATGCGGACAGGTGGTGTCCGATATTAACAAAGCAGCAACATTAAACGGTCACTGCAGTTGCGTGAGCAGGGCTTCCGCCATCACCCACAGTGCCCGGTTAAGTTTCACGTCCCCGTCGATACCGCGAACGGCACGGGTATGTGACCGTCCTCCTTTGGCATTACGGCCACTGAGCCCGCCCTTAATCAGGTTCTCCTGAATACGCTGGTACGTGGTCCACAGGTCATTGCTCTCATCCTGCCAGCGGCGAGGGGAGAGGATCTGCGATTCAGTCACCGGCTGGTGGTCTTCACCAAAGCGGTATGTGAGGGCGGCTTTTGCCAGTGCCTGCTGTGCCGGGGGTGGCAACAGCAACGACTGCATGGCATCCCGTTTCTCCTCCACCCGGTCAAAAATCCCCAGCACCTCATACGCGCCTTCAATCACCTGACTCACCACGTCCCCCTTGTGTGGCACCCGCACCTCGCCAAACGACTCACCGCAGACGAGCCCGTTCTGACAAACCGCACGAAATAGTCCCGGCAGCATCTGGTACGAACTGCTGCCATCGTGAGAGTTGAGCAGGATTATTTCCGGCACCTGCTTACCGGTTATCTGTCCCTCACGCCGTAGACGCAGCATATGCTTGGTGTGTTCGCGACGCTCCGGATCACGCACACGGGTCTGACAGGCAAAGAATGGCTGGAAGCCTTCTCGCTGCAGGCTGTCCAGCAAGGAGATGGTGGGTATATAGGTGTAGGTGCGACATGAAGTCGCTCGAAGAATTGCTTCACCCGCAAAACATCGCGGGGACAAAGCCCGCTGTTCCGTCAGCGGTAGCCTACTGATCCATGCTCGACGGGTAACTGTTGGGTCTGAAGCGGTCGGGACAACGTAGCAAGGGCTGCAAGTACCAACGCGGCTTGAGCGCTAGGCTTGATGGTATGGTTAACAGAAGTGAACTGCTCTTAAACGTCGTCAATATTAAGCAGCCAAAGGTACTGAAAGGCTGTAGCCAAAAGGCAAAGTAGCTGGATATTCCTTTTTATACTGGGAATACGCGGACAACAGAGCTACCGGCGGAGAGGCAGAACCTAACCCATCGCGTTCTTCGAACGGAACATGGTAAGTCCGTATCGTTGCCCATTCGGGCAGGGGCCCCGTAAGGGAAACTGTCGGCGGTGCGGATAGAGGAGGACTGAGAAAGCGAAGGCCATTCTGTAATCGAATGGATAGAGGTTGCGTCGCTGGGCAACATTACCTCACGCGAAAGCGGGCAAACTTCAGTCTGGTCTTTCATCACGAGAGAGTCTGGCGAACCTTTAAAGGAGGGAAAGCAAATGACGGCGCAGCTAAATAGCTCTGGTGCACCTTCCGATCAGGCGACGCACTGGCACAGTATTGACTGGGCAAGATGCCACCGCGAGGTCAGAAGGCTTCAGGCACGTATCGTGAAGGCAACACAGGAAGGCAGACATGGCAGAGTGAAAGCTCTGCAATGGCTGCTCACCCACTCGTTCAGCGGCAAAGCTCTCGCCGTTAAGCGAGTGACAGAGAATCGCGGCAAACGAACTTCTGGCGTGGATGGGGTTACGTGGTCTACGTCGAAGATCAAGCTCAAAGCAGTATTATCACTCAGGCGACGGGGCTATCGTCCTCAGCCACTGAGGCGGATTTACATCCCCAAAGCCAACGGGAAGCAGCGGGCACTGGGCATTCCCTGTATGATCGACCGGGCGCAGCAGGCACTACACTTGCTCGCGCTGGAACCGATAGCCGAAACAACCGCAGACCCGAACTCCTATGGGTTCAGGTCTGCCCGGTCAACGGCTGATGCAATTGAACAGTGTTTCAAGGCACTTTCACACACCGATTGTGCGGAATGGATCCTTGAAGCTGACATCCGTAGCTGCTTTGACGAAATATCGCACAACTGGCTGATCGCCAATATCCCGATGGACAAGGCGATCTTACGAATGTGGCTGAAAGCTGGCTACTTTCACCATAATGTCCTTTATCCAACAGCGGCGGGCACACCCCAAGGGGGGATCATATCGCCAACGTTGATGAATATGACTCTAGATGGATTAGAACACCTGCTGCGACTTAAATATCGCAGGAGTACCCGCAATCCGTCGAAGGTCAATATCGTTCGATATGCGGACGACTTCATCATAACCGGTGTGACTCGTGAAATGCTGGCAGAAGAAGTTATCCCTATGGTCGAGCAGTTTCTGGCGGAGCGGGGTCTCTCGATGTCGCCAGAAAAGACCAGGATCACGCATATCAGCGATGGATTCGACTTCCTCGGCATGAACGTACGCAAATATGGGGGCAAATTGTTAATCAAACCCGCCCCTACCAGCGTTCAACGTTTTCTGCGCAAAGTAAGGGAAGTGATCAAGGGCAATGCAATGGTGCGGCACGACATACTGATACGAAGACTCAACCCGATGCTTCGTGGATGGGCCAATTACAATCAGCATGTTGTGACGAAACAGACGTTCAGGAAAATCAGTTATGCGATATGGCTAAGCCTGTGGCGTTGGGCAAAACGTCGGCATCCCCACAAGGGCGCAGGATGGATCCGGCGGAAATACTTCCGGACCATCGGAGCCCGACAGTGGGTCTTTGCCACAAAAACCGGCAAGAAACTCAAAACCGGAGTCCCCGAGCTTCTGGAACTTTACGACATTGTCAGCACACCGATCAGGCGGCACAGGAAAATCCGTGCCGAGGCTAATCCCTTTGATCCTAAATGGGAAACCTACTTCGAAGAGCGATTGGCTCTTGCTATGCAAGGCTCAATTAAGGGGCGAACCCGGCTGATTCGGATATGGTTAGCTCAGGAACGAAATTGCCCTGTCTGCCGACAGATGATCGGTGAATCTACTGGATGGCGTCTCTACCACATGGAACGAAAGATCGATGGTGGGCGAGATACCAACAGTAACCTGATGCTGCTGCATCCGGACTGCTACCAGATAGCACGCACACGCAGATTCCAAGTTGTGAAACCGGCTCCTTCAGTGGTGCTTAGAAAGGCTTGAGCCGTGTGCGGGGAAACTCGCAAGCACGGTTCTTAGGGGAGGATGCGGTGGTAACACCGTGTCCTTACCCGACCGTTCACTACGGGATTCATGTTTGTCCTCGCTGAACACACTGGGCACCACGCGAAACAGCTCCTCGCGGGTTAACGGACGGTCACGACGAATAATGTTTGCAGCGCCAAAGCGCGAAGCCAGACGGGTCATAAGCAGACTCCTCATAACGGGAAAACAAATAAAGGGGATCCCCGTCGCATCGGCGACAGGGTCAGGGAAATAACAGGGATGGATTAAATACTCAGAAGAAGAAATCCCAGACGGCGCGGGCCACAGAGACCACGGTGGTGCGCACGGCCTGAATGACGGCCCGCACAGGGGCGGGTATCAGGGGAAAGGCACTGATGCTATCGAGTACGGCCCCGACGGTTTCACCAAAATCGCTACGAGCCTGTTCCCGGACTACCGTCGTGCGAAAGGAAGGATGGAGTTGCGACACCACCGGGCTGGTGGCCTCACGTGGCAGGCACTTAATCATCCGCTCGGCCATCACCTTAAGCCCCCATTGTAGACGGACCGACACAGCACACACCGGATGGACGGGCTGGAACAGCTCATGAAGCAGGCAGATTTTGCGGCTGATATTCTGCTTCTGCGCCGTGGACAACTGTCCCCCACCGCTGGTAGGTTCGGCCTTATCCGACTGGCTGATAACAAACAGCACCTTATGCCGGTATACCTCTCCAATCACCTGATGATAAAAATGTTCATCCACCGTCAGCGCCCGGTCATCGGCCTTAATCAGCCACAGTACCAGGTCGAGGCGAGGAAGCTGTTCGCGGTACAGCGCAGCATACTCGGTATCGCGAGCGCCACTTTCGCCCACGCCGGGCAGATCCATCAGCGTTATATAGCGGTCGCCAACCTGCAGGCGAAAGCGCAGTGGCTCACGTGTACAGGCCGCCACATCGCTGACCGGTGATACCTCACTGGCAAACAGGGCATTGCAGAGTGAGGATTTACCGGCACCGCTCTTACCCATAATGCCGATTACTGGCTCGTAATGGGTTAACTGATTTATCTGCTGCAATATACGTTCAGACACCCACTGTGGCAGGCCAGCAAGCGATTGCTGAAACGACTTCAAACCTTCAGAATTGTTCATTAGCTACTCCTCTGAAAAATTATACAAAAACGGCAGAATCGTGAGATTCTGCCGTTAATCGGGTATGTTCAGAAGAATGATATCTATCTGAAAATAATTTGAATTAAGGTAAGCGACGAGCCACGGTTGCCTGTGATCCCAGTCCCTGAGTCGTTAGGTTATTCTGATATCCCTCATCCCCAGACCAGAACAGTGGATAAGGGCAAATTGCCTGAGGGAGCTATAGGGCATTGGGCAGCAAGGTTTTATAGTTGGATGGCATCAATTTAACGGTATAGAAACATCAGCCCATACGATGACTGTCTACGTTTAAGACATAAATTCTTGCTGTTACATAAGTATTAATGCTGATTATCATCAATTTGATTATAATCATGGCACTTTATGGATTACCGTATTAAATATTCATTTTTTCCCTATAGTGATGATTCATGCTTGGTTCCCTTTCTAAGCGGCTTGAGGACTTGAGTTTGGTCCAGCGCGAGAGGTTGGCCTACATCGATTTTCGGCTCTATTTCTTCGGTGAGATCGGACGCCCTGATCTGATTGAGCGCTTCGGTGTGGCTCCGGCAGGGGCGACACGCGATTTGGCTTTGTACCGGGAAATTGCGCCGCATAACATCACCTTCGATGGTAGCAACAAGATTTATCGCATCGGGCAGGAGTTCTCACCGTTGTTCGAGCACGCATCGCTGCGCGTTCTGTCGGCGCTGTCTCTCGGTTTTGGCGATGGCGTGAACGGCTCAATGCAGGCGCTGCTACCATGCGAATCCCCCGCAGCCCTAAGCATTCCCAAGATGGATGTGTTAGCCACGATTTGCCGAGGCATCCACGCTAAGCGACCCGTCGCCATCCGCTACTACTCGATGAGCAGCGGCGAGTCCGAGCGGGTAATTGTGCCCTTTGCTTTGGTTGATACCGGCATGCGCTGGCACGTCCCTTTGATCGCAAGAGTAGAGAGTTTCGGGATTTCGTCGTCACCCGCATCGAAGCACCAACATTGCTCGACGAGGAGCCACAAGCCAACGAACGACAGGATAACGACATCCAGTGGACGCGCATCGTCGAGCTGGATTTCGTGCCGTACCCGAGCGTTGAGCGGCCCGATATTATCAAGATGGACTATCGTCGATGCTACGCTGATCCACGCGCCCAGTTCATCCAAGAACCAGGACGGCAAGCGCGACCCGGAAATGCACCAGACCAAGAAGGGGAACCAGTATTACTTTGGCATGAAGGCGCACATCGGCGTTGATGATGAATCGGGGCTGGTACACAGCGTGGTGGGCACGGCAGCCACCGTGGCGGATGTCACCCAGGTCGACAAGCTGCTGCACGGCGACGAGAACGTCGTCTGCGCCGATGCCGGCTACACCGGCGTCGAAAAGCGCTCCGAGCATGCCGACCGAGAAGTGATCTGGCAGGTCGCAGCACGCCGCAGCACCTACAAGATGCTCGATAAACGCAGCGCCCTGTACAAAGCCAAGCGCAAGATCGAGAAAGCCAAGGCGCAAGTGCGAGCGAAGGTAGAGCCCCCGTTTCGCGTGATCAAGCGGCAGTTCGGCTACACCAAGGTACGTTTCCGAGGGCTGGTGAGGAACACTGCACAACTGGTGACGCTGTTTGCCCTGTCGAACCTATGGATGGCCCGCCGACATTTGCTGGCAAGCGCAGGAGAGGTGCGCCTGTAATGCGGAAAATGGCCGTCGCAAGGTGCTCGCGACGGCTGAAAGCACCGAAATGAGCGGGTGATCCGATCGTTTTTGATCGGTTCACCGCTTTCAAAATCAGCAGTGGCTGAAGTCAGCCGGAAATACAGGGCTACTTCAGACCATCCCTAGCTAGGGCTCGTAGTTCGGCGCAAGGCTGAAGTCGCTTGGCTGCTTCGCTGTGCAGATCCATGACCCACTTTCCATCAAACTCCCGGTTGTAGTTCCACAAGCATCTCGCGAGTCTTGCCGGCCCGCTCCACTAACAAGACCACAACATCTCCAACGTTCTTGTCGTCTAGCCGGGCCTGTAATGTGGTGACGTCGTCGACGGCGATACCGTCGATGCTGATAACGCGATCGCCGGGCACGATGCCGCCTGCGGTGACCTCGACGCCGACGAGCCCGGCCCTGTGCGCCGCCGAGCCCGGCGTCACGCGCAATACGAATACGCCCTTACTGCCGGTCAGCGCCTGCAGACGCGCGTTGATCTGCTCATCCACCTCGATGCCCAGTGCCGGACGGATGTACTTGCCGGTCTTTATGAGTTGCGGCACCACGCGCATGACGGTATCGACCGGCACCGCAAAGCCTATGCCGGCCGAGGCGCCAGACGGACTGTAGATGGCGGTATTGATTCCGATCAGCCGCCCAGCCGAATCGAGCAGCGGGCCACCGGAATTGCCGGGGTTGATGGCGGCGTCGGTCTGGATCAGGTGATCGATGGCCGGGCCGCCCGCTTCTCCCGGCAACGAGCGGTCGAGCGCGGAGACGATACCAGTGGTGAGCGTCCAGTCCAGGCCGAAGGGGTTGCCGATAGCGAACACCTTCTGACCCACCTTGAGGTCGGCACTGGTGCCGACCGGCACGGCCGGCGGGCGCTTGAAACCGACGCCGATCTTGAGCACGGCGATGTCGTGCGCGGGGCTCGTCCCCACCAGCGCGGCCTGGTAGTCGCGGCCGTCGGCCAGTTTGACGGTGGCTTCGGACGCGCCCTGGATGACGTGGAAGTTGGTGACGACGTGGCCGGCGTCGTCCCAGATGAAGCCCGAGCCAGTGCCGCGCGGCACGGAGAACACGTTGCGCGTCCAGACATCGCGTACTAATTGCGCGGTGGTGATGTAGACCACCGAGGCGCGCGATTTTTCGAACAGTTCGATGGTGGTTTTCTCGTCCGCCGCCAGATCGCCACGCGCCATCACGGTGCGTTCTGCTGCCTCGCGCGGACTGAACCATGCCTCGATGGCGGGCAGAAACTGCCACAGCAGCATGAGCGCGGCAATGCAGGCGGTGATGAAGAGCCCGCGCCGGACGAAGCGGTCCGGCGCGGGGCGTTGGTACGGGTCGAGATAGGCCATGAGACGTCTCCTGTTGATGGGCAATCAGCGCCACAGCCCGCTCGGGCGCCAGCGCGGTGGGCGCGTCGCCAAAGCGGATTCCGGCAAAAAATGGGGCGCGCGGAGTGGCAACGCTGATGCTGGCCCAGGCGCCAACGTCAGCAGGCGTGCGATGCGCTCTTGCGTTGCCGGACGCGTGCGCAAGCAGGAGGGCTCGGGATTGCCCCATCCCGACCATGGCCAGGCACGCCAGGAGCGGCTGACCCGCTCGATTTTCGCCAGCGCGGACGCCAGCCCCTGCGGGTCGCCAGTCAGTTCCGCCGCAAGGCGGTCAGCGTCGAACTCACGCACGCGAGACAAGCCGAGCTGTGCGAGCAGGGCCAGCTGGGGCGATGCGGCCAATAACAATAGACCAGGCCAATAGACCTCCGCCGCGCCAACCAGCTGCGCGGGCAGGCTGAGCAGGATCGCGATCTGTCCCATAAGGGCCAGTAGGCTCGTGAGGCGACTGTCGGAATCCGCCAGCCCCATGACACGCAGATCCTCATTAGCGATGTGCGCGACCTCGTGCACGAGCACACCCGCCAGCTCGCGTGGGCTCAGGCTGCGCAGCAGGCAGGCCATCGGTGAGGGCGATCGATGCCTCCTGCTTCGATCCGGTGGCGAAGGCGTTGACGACGGCACTGGGCACATAGTGCGGCACCGGCGTGGCGGGCAAACCGGCACGGGCGGGCAGCTCGCGCAACAGGGCCCACATCTTGTGGGCTTCTTGCGGGTGCAAGGCCCGTACGCGGTACAGGCGCAAGCTCAGCGCCGACGCGGCTACCGGTTCCAGCAGCAACGCACCTGCAACGGCAAACAGCGCTAGCCACAGGCAGCCTTCCCCAAACGGCAGTCTCCCTGCTGCGGCTGCGATCCCGACCATGGTCAGGACCAACAGCCCGGTCTGCAGGCGGTTGAGCCAGCGGTGTTGCAAGAGCGCCGTGCGCGGATCACTGGGATGATGACGGGTCATGCTCAGAGGTCTCGGCGGCGCGGTCGCCGCGCTTGCGCAGCAGCCAGTAGGTCGCACCCAGAGCCAGCGTGGCGCTTGCCAGCGCGGCTATCTTTGCGGGGCTCGCGTCGGAGTCGAGGATCACGAACTTGCGGGAGAGTGCGATCAGCGCGATCAGGACCACCGTCTTGACCTGGATGATGCTGTCCCGACGCAGCGCCACGCGCACGATGGAATGCTTGAACTCCATCGCGATCAAGAGCGTCATGATCATGCCGAACACGCTCTGGAATACCTCGTGGTCCAGGGGATTGAAGGCATCTAGAACCAGCAGCGTGAAGACGATGGAGATGAGCTGGAACAGCGACACCACGATGATGACGGCGATCACCGCCGACAGCACGAGCGCGACGACCTGCTCGAAGCGCTCGTAAAAACTCATGATGGCCAATTGGTCACGTAAGACCTGAAATGGGTTAAGGCGTGTTGATTTCATGACGATGAACTCCCTGGAAAACGGCTGCTGTCGAGACGGCGGCGCATTGCGCTGATGTGTCCTTCAATCAGCTCGGTCGACATGCCAAGCGTCGACATCACCTGTTCCGCCAGCCCAATAGCTGCGGCAAAGGATTGCTGATACACGCGCACGTTGGGCATGGCGCGAAATGCATCGGCCGCGGTCGTACTTCTGCATGACACCCACAAGGTCAGCGCCGGACGGCGCTCGGCAATCGCCTGGGCGATGCGCAACGCTTGCTGGGCATGGGCGAACGTCAGCACCACCAAGTGCGCATGCGTCAAGCCGGCAGCCAGCAAGGTATCGGGCCGACTGGCATCGCCATGGAACACCGGCGCGCCGGCGGCACGCGCGGCCTCGACCTTCTGCGCGTCCGCCTCCAGCAGCAGATGCGCCACGCCGGCGTGGCGAAGAATCTCGCTGACTGTCAGGCCAAGCTCGCCCGCGCCGCAAACGATGACATGGTCTCGATATCGCGTCGTCTGCGCGGCGATCTCGACTTCTTCAGCCTGGGGTGGCTGAATGACGCCGCCGGTGCGGCTCAAGAACCGGGCAAGTACATCGTGATGGCGGATCAGTAGCGGTGCCAGGGCCATGCTGAGCACCAGCGCGACCAGCATGGGTTGGACGACGGTCGCGGGGATCAGATGCTGCTGCAAGACCGTGCCCAACAACAGCAGGGCGAACTCGCCGCCGTGCCCCAACGCTATGCCCGTGCGCCAGGCATCGAGGGCGGACAGGCGCGTCGCCCGCAAGGCCAGCGTATTGAGCAGGATCTTGACCGGTACCAGCACCACCAGCCACGCCAGCACCGCCAGCGGTGCCGAAAGAATCTGTGCTGCGTCCAGTTGCAGGCCGATGGTCACGAAGAACACGCCCGACAACACATCGCGAAACGGCCTGAGGTGGCTTTCCATGTGGTGCCGGAAGTCGCTCTCGCCCAGCACCATCCCGGCGAGGAAGGCCCCCAGGGCGGCGGATACGCCGACCGCGTGCGCAGCGGCGGCGGCAGCCACCACCACGCACAAGGAGACGAGCACGAACGATTCCTCGTGGCCCCGCCGCGCCACCCAGCCCAGCAGGCCATGCAACAGACGGCGCGAGGCGAGGGCCGCTGCCGCGAACAGCAGCAGCACACCGAATACTTCGAGCAGCACATGCTCGATCTTCGGCGACTCGCCGCGCGCCCAGATCGCCAGCAAGGCCAGCAGGGGCACGCTGGCCAGGTCCTGAAAGACCAGCACGGCGATGGCACTGCGTCCGTGGCGGGTGGTGAGCTCGCCTTGGTCGGCCAGTTGTCGGCTGACCAGCGCCGTGGACGACATGGCCGCCGCAGTGCCGAGCAGCGCGGCGCTCTGGCCGGGCTGCCCCAGCCACATCAATAGCAGGATCAGCGGCGGGGCCACGGCGATCATCTGCAGAGCGCCCGCCATCAGCACCGTCCTGCGGGCGAGCCAGAAGTCTCCGAGGGAGAATTCCAGTCCGACCATGAACAACAGCAGCGCCACGCCCAGCTCGGACAGAAAGCTCAGCGTCTCCCCCGGCGCGATCACGCCGATGACTGAGGGGCCCAGTACAACGCCGACAGAGAGATACCCCAGCAAGGCGGGCACTCTGAACGCCGCCGTCGCCATCGCCGCCAGGCTGCAAGCTGCCAGCAGGATTAGTGTAGTGCCGAGCAAGCCCTGCATCGGTCAGCGTCCCACTTGCGTCGACGTCCAGCGCACGATGTCCTGCGCGCCCATCACGCCGGCCTGACGGGCGATCTCCCGCCCACCCTGGAACAGGGCAAGCGTCGGGATGCTGCGGATACCGAACTGCGTGGCCAGGTGGGGCTCAGCCTCGGTATTCACCTTCGCCAGCCGGATCCTCGGTTCGAGCTGGTGCGCCGCTTGCTGGAACTGTGGCGCCATCATCTTGCACGGCCCGCACCATGGCGCCCAGAAATCGACCAGCAGCGGCAGATCGCTGCGCTCCACGTGGCGCGAGAACGTCGCCGTGGTCAACTCGATGGGCTCGCCCGTGAACAAGGGCTGCTGGCAGCGGCCACAGTTGGGATGTTCCGATAGCTTCGCAGTCGGTACGCGGTTGATGGACTGGCAATGCGGGCAGACAAGGTGAAGATCATTCTTCATGGTTCGCCTCCTTGGACCACAGTGAGGCTGCCTCGTTTCGGGTCACAGACAATGCCGACCAATCAACGCCTTGGAGCCAATCGTTCCCGTTTTTGCTTACTCCGGCCTCTTCCAGATGAGCAGCGATGAATGCTTCGGCCTGCATGAGCCACCTTCGGACAGCATCTTCCTTACTAGGAATCAGCAGGATTTCAGAGACGCTGCTGGCATTCAGCCCGTCCACACGGATAAGCAGAAAAATGCACCGCCACAAACGCGGCATGTCCTTCAGCAGGTCAAATGCAAAAGCGAACTCGCTCGACCGATCAATCAGCTCCTCCTGTTCCGCGATCGTTGCGACATCGGGATGCTGACTGCCAGCGAAAATATCGGCCAGCTTGAGTGTGTCATCGTGCTGATAAAATTCGAAGATTTCCTCTTCCACCATGGCCTCGGCCACGTCTTGGGCATCCGGTTCGACCGGCGCGTCCAGAGAAACGGATTCGCCAAATTGCCGGCTGCTTGCCACTTCGTTATCCAGGACGGCGAACAGATGCTTCAAAAGACCGGTGTAAGCCTCTTTTTCCCCCGGCACGGATTGCCATTCCACCTTAGCTCGGACAATCGCTTCATCCACCACGTCGCGCAGCGTCGGATAATCGCGCGGTAAATCGCCGACGGCCCGCAGATAAGCCAGCTCACGCCTTGCGACAGCCTCAAGTTTCGACAGTAGAGGCATTCGGGTCACCTCGGCCTCATGGGCGGCTGATGCGGGTTTTGCGGCAATCCGCACCTTGAGCTCGCGCAAGCGCTCGCGTCGTGCTTTGCGCTTGATTTGATCCTGAGCATGCAGTCGGTCAAAATGCTTCTTGGCCTGACGGAACAACGACTGTGCGAGCATCTGCGCGAGGGGCGTCAGCTCGTTATGTGATGCAGTAACGCTGACAATCTTTTTGCCGGGCAGGTGCATATAGCCACTGGCCAGAAATTGCCGCTTGATCTTGTCGCGATCAAGGACGATTTGAAGTCGCGCTGAATCTTTAGTGTGTTTGTCGAGCAATGGCTTGAGGGCGTGCTCGATCACATTTCCCAAAGCTCTCTGCCAAGGTTCATGAAACTCTTTGTCGATAGCTCGATAGCTATATTGTATCTGCATGTATGACTCCTTCGATGTCATTTCTATGGAGGCATGAATCGAGGATGCTCATATCCATAGATTTTGGTTTGGCACGCTCTTACCCCAGGCGCGTTTTGCGAAGACTCCAACTCAAGAACAAAAGCGTGACGCCATAGACTGCCGCATGGAAACCCAACAGCCAGCCTGCGGCCACGAATGACTCGACCGGACGGGTAAAAAATATCCACAAGACGATAGCACCAAGGATAATCGAGAGCAGTCCACTGAGGGCAAGCCAGATTTCACCCTTGATTTCCCGACGCAGCCGAACGGCGGCGGATATCTCCAGCACACCGGTGAAAATCGCCCAGAAGCCCACGCTAGCCCATAAAAAAGAAGCCAAGACTATCGTGGCGACCCAAGGAGCAACCAGGACGACGACGCCCGTAAGTATGCCGACAATGCCGCTGAACAGCAGCCAGCCCCAGCGCTCTTTTTTCTGGATATGGCGCACCGCTGCAAACAAGTTGAACGCGCCATTGACCAAGGAAAATGCGCCGAACATGATGGTCATGGCCAACAGAGCCGATTGTGGCATCCAGAACGCGAGGGCTGCAAAAATCAATGCCAAGACACCGCGCAGCACAAAAAGCCACCAATTTTGGCTCAGCGAACACAGTGCTTTGGTGGGGTCATCCGCATTGGAATTGGCGATGGTGTCTGTGTTCATGCAATATCTCCTAAAGATCTATACAAAATAAAAAATCAAACACTCATGGGACAAGAGAGGGGGCGCTATGCGCCCCCTCTCCAGCGGTTTCAGAACAACCTGGACAGTTTTGCCTTGACTTCATCGAGCCAGCCTTTTCCGCAGCCTCCCCCTCCCGTCTTTTCCTTGATTTTCTTGAGTTCAGCGTACAGGGGCTCAAAGTCCTTCCTTTTTCCATAGCCCAGCAGTTCTGCCATTTCCAACTGCTGCCGGGCTTCGTTCAACAATGTCTCCAGGCGCTCATTGGATGCTTCGCTGCGCTGACCATCTTCTACCAGGGGCTCGGCGCGCTTCAGGAGCAGCTTCGCACGCAGGACGGGCAGCGGAAGCACGCTGCGCTCCTCGACCAGCGTGCTGAGCGCTGACTGCAGCGCGGCTTTGGCTTCTTCGATCTTGCCCTGATCGATCAGCGGCACGACTGCCTTCACGGCTGCGGGATAGGACGCCAAAGGGATGTTGGTGACCGTGATCACGATTTCACTGGCCAGCAAAGCCAGCACGTGGCGAGCCTGTTGCACCTCGCCATGTTTGAGGGCATCCAGCGCCTCGTCGGTCATCGCCTCAATGGTTTCCGTGTTGGCGAACAAGTCGTGCACGATGGTGCGCACATCAACGCCGGCCAGGGCGAGCGTGGGTTCGCGCGCGACGATCAGCTCCAGCTTTCCCGTCACTTCGGCCAGCGTTGCCAATGCGCGTGCAGTGTCCTTGCCGTCAAGTGCGGCCAGCGCTGATTTGGTCAGCGACAAGGCCGAGACTGCCTCATCGAGGACTTGTTTACGTTTGTCTGCCGCCTGCGAGTCCGTTTCTTTCTGAACCTCAGGCTGTACCTCCGTGACGACTTCAGGCTTGGACTCTGGACTGACAGGAAGGCTGCTTACCGCGGCCTGTTCGTTTTTTCCTTCGTTCGTCGCATTGGGATTCGGTGTTTGCTCATTCATGGTGATATGCCTCGTATGAGATAGTGAAAATAGGCGAATCTATTGGGGCTGAATGCGAACATCGCGAGACTGACCGACAGAGCAGTCAGCCCCTTCATCACCTCAAAACAGCTTTTGGATGCGCGTCTTCAACTCGTCGAACCATCCCTTGCCGCTTTTGCCACCAGCCGACTTTTGCTCAATGGACTTCACCTGATCGAAGATGGGTTTGAAGTCCGCCTTCTTGCCATAACCCAGGATCTGCGCCATCTCGATCTCCGTGCGCACGGACGACAGCAAGGTGCTGAGCTCCTCGTTCTGCTTGGCATCGCGCCTGTCGGTCTCGGCCAGCTTTTCAGCTTTTGCCATCGCGGCTTCGGCCCGTAGCACGGGCAGAGGAAAGGCGACCGAGGTCACCACCAGCGTGTTCAGTGCTCGGACGAGTTCCGCTTTGGCGTTGTCGATCTCGCCGCTGTCGATGAGCCGTGCGGCCGACTTGATCGCTGCCGGGTACGTTGCCATCGGAAGGTTGTCGGTTTGGATTACGATTTCGCTGGCCAGATTGGCAACGATGGGCCGGGCCTTTTGCACCTCGCCATCACCCAACAACTCCCGAGACAACTTGACCGCTTTCTTTACCGATTCCACGTTGGCGTGGATATCGTGGGTGATGACGCGTACATCGACCGGCGCTAAAGCAAGTTTGGCGTCGCGTGCCAATACCAGTTCCAGCTTTCCGCTGGCCAGTTCCAGCGCAGCAAGCGCCTCCTTGGTCTTCTTTGCATCAAGGAGGGTCAAAGCCTCCTGGGTCTTGGTGAGCGCCGTGATGGCGTCTTGAGTGAGCTCGGCACGCTTTTTATCGGCTTCCCGGGCGGCCTTGTCATCTAACTGTGGCTGTGCCGCCTTGGATGCGGCAGAGGGTGCTGCAGCACCTGGGCTAGAACCTGCCGCCGATTGGGCCAGAGCCGGTCCGCTCAGTCCGACGACGACCGCCAGGGCAAGTGCGGAGAAGGTGTATTGTGGCTGTTTGATATTCATGATCTTGGGCTCTTGGTTGAAGTTAGTTGACTGAGATTTCAATCTGTTTCGGTTTGGCTTGCTCGGCCTTGACAAGCCGCACTTCCAGCACGCCGTCTTTCATGGAAGCCGTCACCTTGGTCGGATCAACGTTGTCAGGCAAGACTAAAGCTGCGCACAAAGCGGCCATACGCACGTTCGATGCGGTGGAACTTCTTGCCCTGCTCCTCTTTTTCCAGTTTGCGCTCGCCGCTGATGGTGAGCACACCGTTTTCCGCGCTGACGCGCACGGCATCCTTGGGGACCTCCGGCAGATCCAGCTTGAGGAGGAATGCGTTCTCATCCTCGCTGATGTCCGCCATTGGTGCCCAGTCCGCCGTGGTCATGGCTTCGTTGCCGGTACGGGCGCCCTGTCGCTGGGGTATTCGTCCGAACATCGTCGCCAGGCGGTTTTGCAATTCATCCAGTTCCCGGAAGGGGTCCCACGGAGTCAATGCAGACATATCGGTTCTCCTTGAACAATGCCGACGAATTGGATGACGCACTGAACAGAGCCGTCGGTTTACTCTGAATGGCACCTACTACTGTTTTCAGTTCCGAACAAGTCCTTGAGTCAATTGACGGATATCGCTTTCGTCGAGCGCTGTGCGCGCCAGCAGCTCGCGCGCACAGCGCTCCAGCACCGCGCGGTTGATGTCGAGAATCCGGTAGGCGTGCTCGAACACGCCCATCACGATGCGTCGCTCGCCGACTTCTTCTTGCGCGAGCCTTTGCCAGCGTCGCCGTGCGGCGTCTCGGTCGCCTTCGCGACATCCGGCTGCTCCGGCTCGGCCGGGGTCTGCGGTAGCTCTTTGCGTTCGAACACCACGCGTTCGGCCTTGTCGTCCCAGCGTGCGCTGGCGTGATCGCCCTTGCCGATGCTGCCACCGAGCATCTCGCGCGCCAGCGCAGTTTCCAGCTCGCTGCGGATCAGGCGCTTGAGTTCACGCGCACCGAACTCGGGTTTGTAGCCTTCTTCCGCGAAATGGTCGATCAGCGTCTGATCGAAAGTGAGCGTCACGCCCTGGCTGGCGGCGCTGCGCGCCACGCGATCGAGCTGCAGGCCGACGATGTGGCGGATCTCCTCCTTGCCCAGCGCATGGAAGACGATGATCTCGTCGATGCGGTTGAGGAACTCGGGCCGGAAGTGGCCGCGCAGCACGTCCATGACCTCGGCCTTGGTCTTTTCGTACTCCTCGTCGGCCGCCCCACGCGCCTTCAGCCGTCGCTGGATGATGTCCGAACCCAGGTTGGACGTGGCGATGATGATGGTGTTGGTGAAATCCACCACCCGGCCCTTGCCGTCGGTGAGGCGACCGTCGTCGAACACTTGCAGCAGGATGTTGTAGACGTCAGGGTGTGCCTTCTCGATCTCGTCGAGCAGCAGCACGCTGTAGGGCTTGCGCCGCACCTTCTCGGTGAGCTGACCGCCTTCGTCGTAACCGACATAGCCCGGAGGCGCGCCCACCAGCCGCGCCACGGTATGGCGTTCGCCATATTCCGACATGTCGATGCGCAACAGGGCGTGCTCATCGCCGTAGATCGATTCGGCCAATGCCTTGGCGAGCTCGGTCTTGCCCACCCCGGTCGGGCCCAGAAACAGGAAGGTAGCCACCGGTTTGCTGCCTTCGCGCAGGCCGGCGCGGGACAGCCGCACGGCATCGGCCACGGCACGGACCGCCTCGTCTTGTCCCACCAGGCGCTCGTGCAGCCGTTGTTCCAAGTGCAGCAGCTTTTCGCGCTCTTCCACCGTCAACTCGTTGACCGGGATGCCGGTCAGGCGCGAGACGATCTGCGCCACGTGTTCCGCCTTGACCTCGGCACTGCCGGAGGCCCGCTCCCGCTCCCAGTTCTCGACGAGCTTCTTGAGCTCGGCCTCCTTGGCTTCGATGCGCTTGCCGAGCTCGGCGGCCTGGTCGTACTGCTTGCGCGCGGCCACGTAATCCTGTTCACGCCGCAGCTGGTGCAGTTCGGACTCCAGCTCCTGCACGGCCACCGGCCGGGCCGTGGCCGACAGCTTGACGCGCGCGGCCGCCTGGTCGAGCAGGTCGATCGCCTTGTCCGGCAGGAAGCGCGCCGTGATGTAGCGGTCGGACAACTCGGCCGCCGCGATGATCGCGTCCTCGGAGATGCTGACCTTGTGGTGCGCCTCGAAGGTGTCGCGCAGGCCGCGCAGAATCATGATGGCCTGGGCCACCGTCGGCTCGGGCACCGTCACCGGCTGGAAGCGCCGCTCCAGTGCGGCATCCTTCTCGATGTATTTCTGGTACTCGTTCAGCGTCGTGGCGCCGATTAGGTTGAGTTCACCGCGCGCCATCATCGGTTTGAACACGTTGGCCACGTCCAGCCCGCCTTCGCCACCGCCCTGGCCGGCACCGACGATGGTGTGCACCTCGTCGATGAACAAAATCAGCTCGCCCTGGTGCTCGGTCACCTCCTTCAGCACCTTCTGCACGCGCTCCTCGAACTCGCCGCGATATTTGGCGCCGGCCACCATGGCGTTGATGTTGAGTTCCACCAGGCGCTTGTCGCGCAAGGTCTCGGGCACTTCACCCGCCACCATGCGCTGCGCCAGCCCTTCGACGATGGCGGTCTTGCCCACACCCGGCTCGCCGATCAGCACCGGGTTGTTCTTCTTGCGCCGGGCCAGCACCTCGATGGTGGTTTCGATCTCCTGCGCGCGGCCGATCACCGGGTCGAGCTTGCCGTCGCGCGCCATCTTGGTCAGGTCGCGCGAGTACTTGTCGAGTTCTGGCGTGTTGGTCGGCGTCTCAGCGCGTCCATCCTCGGCGCCCTTGCCGACCACCTTGCTGACCTGTTGGCGCAGCGCCTGCGGCGTCAGGCCGTAGCGGCGCAGCAGGTTGGCGGCCAGCCCTTCGCCTTCCTCGGCCAGACCGATCAGGAAATGCTCTGGACCGACATAAGAATGGCCGAGTTCATTGGAGGCCACGAAGGCGCGGCTGAGCGCATCCTTCACGCGCGGCGACACGCCGATCTCGCCCTCGAAGGGCTTGTCCCCGCGCTTGGCCTCAGACTCGATCTGCCGCTTGAGGTCATCGACCTTGATCTTGAACTGACCCAGGATGGTCTTGACCACGTCGCTGTCGGCCAGCGCCAGCAGCAGATGTTCGGTATCCACCTCGGAGCGGCCAAATTCGGCAGCGTGTTTGGCGGCCTCCTGCAACAAGGCTTCCGACTGTTCGCTGATGCGGCTGGCCAGCCCACTGCCGCGACGGCGCGGTGCACCCGAACCTGCGGCGGCGGGCTCGCCAAACGAGGCATCGACCACGTCATCGGTATCGGCGGCAACTGGCGTCGCGTCGTCGCCGATGCGGAAGAAGTCACTGCCGAGGAAGTCCTCGAACAGGCCGCTGCGCGAACCGAACAAGGCTTCCAGCGGCGAAACGGTGCGCTTTTGCTGGCGCACTAATTGCCGGTAATGGTCGTCGCACAACAGCATGGTGCTGTGACGACCGTTGAGATTGGCTTCCACCCGCACGGTGGCGGGTTGGCCGCAGACCTGGCATTGTTTTCTGGCCATGCTGATGCTCCTTAGAAGGTTGAAAAGGTTGAGGCGACGAGGCATCGCGAGCCGCGACACCTCGTCTCGGGCCGGGTTTTTCTTGTGACGAACGAGCCGGCGACGTCAGCCGTTGATCGGGATCGAGCGTCCCTGCTTCGGCGCACTGACCTCGCGCTTGTCGATCGTGACCGTGAGCACCCCGTTCTTGAACGATGCCTTGATCGAATCCTGGTTGGCGTCGTCAGGCAGGTTCAAGGCACGCTGAAAGCTGCCGTAGGAGCGCTCCACACGGTGGAAGCCACCTTCCTTCTTCTCCTGTTCCTGGCGCTTCTCGCCACGCACCATCAGCACGTCGTTGTCGAGGGTGATCTGGATGTCCTTCTCCTCGACACCGGGCACTTCCAGGGCAATCTTGTACTGCTTGTCGGTTTCCTGGATGTCCAGGGCCGGCTTCAGCATGCCCGACCAATCGGATGGCCACTGCGGCATGTTCAACGCCGGAAAACCGAAGCCCCGGAATGCGTCATCGAACAGCCGGTCGATTTCCCGATGCAGTTGCAGGATCGGGCTGACTGGCCCGCTCGCCGCTGGCAGGTCATTGCGCTGCACCGGCAGGGAAGAGGCGGTCTGCTGCTCTTGCTGCTCGTTCTTGAACCAGTTCCAGGGAGCCAACTTCTTGAAATCGATGTCCATGTCATACCTCCAGAAAAATTGGAAAACGAGTTACTCAAGCCCTTTGCCTGCTGCGACGGGCAGTGCGCCCAGGCGACACGGGCTGCTCGGATGACTTCTGCTGTTCACGCTTGCGCATCACCTCCTTCTTTGCTCCGGCTCGGGTCTGATCATTGATGCACTGATCGATTTCACTTTGACGAAGCCGCCACGTCCCGCCCACCTTGAAAGCCGGAATTTCCCCGTGTGCGGCGAGTCGATAAAGCGTCCGCTTGCCGACTTTCAAGTACGCAGCCAATTCATCGAGCGTGAAAATCACCTGTAGGTGCGCTTTCATCTCACCCTCTCCAATCGCGTCGCTTTGCGGTTCCGGCCAAGGAAATCCTTGCAATACTTTGTAATACTAGACCTACTATGAAAAACTTCAGGAGTCAAGAGTCAATGTGCAGCGTTCTCCCGCCCCATTGATGCAGGTCAACTGCTCAGGCAAGGCACAGGGGGGCGGCCTGATCAGGCAATGGACAGCGCCTGGCTCCTCAGCCTGCGTGTGCCACAGGCGCCTCGATCAAACACCGATCCTCACGTTGTAGCCGAGTGCCCGCAGCCCCTTGCTTGTCTGCATGTTCCTTGGCGGAAACTCGTCTGGGCGCGCCCAGACGACGATTTCCCCGAGGCTGCTCAGGCCAACGTGCGGAATTGCCCAGTCGTCGCTGCGGATCGCGTTCCAGAGTCGGGCCGAAACACTTCCGTTGCCCCAGACAACGTAGTTCAACAGTATCCGTCCGGCCAACACACCTTCCCGACACCGCCGCCGAAGGCCATGGCCCATCAAGCGGATTTTCCATGCGCCCTCAGCGCCGTACCTACAGCAAATCTTTCAAGGCCCAGGTCATTCAGGAGTGTTCTGAACCCGGTGCCTCCATCGCAAACATCGCCTTGGGCTACAGCCTCAATGCCAACCTCGTCCACAAATGGATTCGCCTGCTTACCCAGAAAACCACGGCTATCCAGCCAGCGTTCATCCCGTTGCCTTCTCAAATGCTCGGCGCGGGTTCGCATGCTCAAGCGCGCTGCTGCGATCATGAGTTTGATCCAGTCGGCCCGTAATAATGGGCACGATCCGTATGCCTATCTCAAGGATGTGCTGAGACGGTTACCGACGCAGCGAGCTAGTGAGATTGCAGAGCTGCTGCCGCATAGGTGGCATCCGGCATAGTCGCGCAAGATGGTTTGCCCGCATGCTTACGTTCAACAGCTCAAGCACCGTCCGCCCTTCGCGGGATCGTTGCCGCCAGAGCCACACGCCGAACTTTTCCACCTTGTCGTCGCCGGCCTGCGGTCTGAATCGCCACGGGTTTAACAGACACCTCAGAGTCATTTAAGATGGCTTAAAGAGAGGTGCCCATGAGCGGTAAGCGTTATCCCGAAGAGTTTAAAACTGAAGCAGTCAAACAGGTTGTTGATCGCGGTTATTCTGTTGCCAGCGTTGCAACACGTCTCGATATCACCACCCACAGCCTTTATGCCTGGATAAAGAAGTACGGTCCGGATTCTTCCACTAATAAAGAACAGTCAGATGCTCAGGCCGAGATCCGCCGTCTCCAGAAAGAGCTGAAACGGGTTACCGACGAACGGGACATATTAAAAAACTGTCCATGGGTGAAACCCCGTCCTGAGTCTCAGAAACTCCCCGGAAAAGTTGGCAGGCTAATTTAGCGAAGGAAGCAGCCGTCGGCCTTTTGGTGGTATGACCCCGTAAAAAAACATGGTTCAGGGACTGTGGCGGATCCGGCAGTGGTGACTTTGATCCCGTTCAGGAAGGTGATTTCTCCGTCGTCCCCTCCTTCGTTCATCGAAAAATGAGCAAGGAGATTTCCATGAAAAAATCCTCCCGAATGTCTGTTATCCATCCTCATGCTGCGGGCGTTGATATTGGCGCTGAATTCCACGTAGTCGCCGTTCCACCGGATGCTGACGCCGAGCCGGTCAGAACTTTTCAAAGTTTCACTGGCGACCTTCATCGGATGTCCGACTGGCTCAAAACCTGTCACATTACGACCATTGCCATGGAGTCCACTGGCGTTTACTGGTTGCCTGCTTTTGAGATCCTTGAGGCTGCGGGTTTCAATGTGATCCTTGTTAATGCCAGAGACGCAAAAAATGTTCCCGGTCGCAAGACTGATGTCAATGACGCACAGTGGCTGCAGAAGCTGCATTCATTTGGCCTTCTTCGGGCCAGTTTCAGACCTGAACACGACATTTCCGTACTCAGGTCTTATTTGAGACAACGGGAACGCCTGACTGAATACCGGGCTGCTCATATCCAACATATGCAGAAGGCGTTGATGCAGATGAATGTTCAATTGCATCATGCCGTATCGGATATTACTGGCGTTACCGGTCTTTCAATCGTCAGAGCTATTGTCAGTGGTGAGCGCGATCCTTCAGTATTGATCCAGTATCGTGATGTCAGATGTAAAAAGACGCCAGAGGTTCTTCAACAGGCACTGACAGGGAACTGGCAGCCTGAACATCTTTTTGCACTTGAACAGTCGGTGGCATTTTTCGATTTTTACCAGGAAAAAATCCGTGAGTGTGATGATCAAATCGAAACTTCATTATTGCAGCTCAGCACCGGAACTGAAGAGCCTGAAGGAGTATTGCCCTCCGCCAGACATCGTACAAAACAGCCCAATCAGCTTTCCTTTGATGTCAGGCCATTACTCTGGAAAATTACCGGAGCAGACCTGACACAGATACATGGGTTCGGACCTTATCTGGCACTAAAATTCGTTGCCGAATGCGGTACTGACATGAATCGCTGGCCGGATGCGAGCCATTTTACCTCGTGGCTGTGTTTGTCCCCGGGGAATAAGATCTCCGGTGGAAAAGTACTGTCCTCGAAAACACGGCGTTCATCCAGTCGAATTGCTGCTGCACTAAGACTGGCAGCCACAACAATTGGCCGGAGCGATACAGCGCTGGGTGCTTTTTATCGTCGATTATCATCCCGTATCGGGAAAGCAAAAGCAGTCACTGCAACGGCAAGAAAACTGGCAATACTGTTCTACAATGCCCTTAAATACGGTCAGAAATATGTCGATCCTGGCGCGGATTATTATGAAGAGCGCTACCGTAATCGCGTACTCGACGGGCTTAAACGAAGGGCAAAATCACTGGGTTACTCTCTCCAGCAAGATCCCGAGTTATGCGTGTGAACCGGGAGTTTCTCAGGAAAGCTGCGGCGTACTTCGCAAAGCTGTCCGACTGAGGTACGCCTTTATCCGTGACAACTCCTGTTGCTGGCCTGTTCGCCTGCTCTGTCGGGTGCTGGATGTTCATCCCAGTGGTTTTTACGCCTGGCTTCAGCAGCCGCATTCACAACGCCATCAGGCAGACCTGAGACTGACAGGACAGATTAAACAGTTCTGGCTGGAATCGGGATGCGTCTATGGTTATCGCAAAATCCATCTGGATCTGCGTGACAGCGGGCAACAGTGCGGAGTAAACAGAGTCTGGAGACTGATGAAACGTGTCGGAATAAAGGCTCAGGTCGGATACCGAAGCCCGCGGGCACGTAAAGGCGAGGCCAGTATCGTGTCACCCAACAGGCTCCAGCGACAGTTCAATCCGGATGCTCCTGATGAGCGTTGGGTAACGGACATAACCTACATCAGGACCCACGAAGGCTGGCTGTATCTTGCCGTTGTTGTTGATCTGTTCTCACGCAAAATTATCGGCTGGTCCATGCAATCCCGGATGACAAAGGACATTGTCCTGAACGCACTGCTGATGGCTGTATGGCGGCGTAATCCCGAAAAACAGGTGCTGGTTCATTCGGATCAGGGCAGTCAGTACACAAGCCATGAGTGGCAGTCGTTCCTGAAATCACACGGCCTGGAGGGTAGCATGAGCCGTCGCGGTAACTGCCATGATAATGCGGTTGCAGAAAGTTTTTTCCAGTTGTTGAAACGTGAACGGATAAAGAAAAAGATCTACGGAACGCGAGAAGAAGCCCGCAGTGATATTTTTGATTACATCGAAATGTTTTATAACAGTAAGCGTCGGCATGGTTCTAGCGAACAGATGTCACCGACAGAATATGAAAAACAGTATTATCAACGGCTCGGAAGTGTCTAGATTATCCGTGGCGATTCACCTTGTTCGTATAGGAAAAGCCGCTTCCTATCTAAATCCCAAGATGAAATTACGAACTCAGGGTGAAGGGGGCGTCCATCTGAGGCAATGAAGCGAGTGATCAGCTCAACGCCTAAGGAAGGTGCGAACAAGTTCCTGATATGAGATCATCATATTCATCCGGAGCGCATCCCAGAGGGACATCATGAGCCATCAACTCACCTTCGCCGATAGTGAATTCAGCACTAAGCGCCGTCAGACCCGAAAAGAGATTTTCCTCTCCCGCATGGAGCAGATTTTGCCATGGCAGAATATGACCGCTGTCATCGAGCCGTTTTATCCCAAGGCGGGCAATGGCCGACGGCCCTATCCGCTGGAGACCATGCTGCGTATTCACTGCATGCAGCATTGGTACAACCTGAGCGACGGTGCCATGGAAGATGCCCTGTACGAAATCGCCTCCATGCGCCTGTTTGCCCGATTATCCCTGGATAGCGCCCTGCCGGATCGCACCACCATCATGAATTTCCGCCACCTGCTCGAGCAGCATCAACTGGCCCGTCAATTGTTCAAGACCATCAATCGCTGGCTGGCCGAAGCAGGCGTCATGATGACCCAAGGCACTTTGGTGGATGCCACCATCATTGAGGCACCCAGCTCTACCAAGAACAAAGAGCAGCAACGCGATCCGGAGATGCATCAGACCAAGAAAGGTAATCAGTGGCACTTTGGCATGAAGGCCCACACTGGTGTCGATGCCAAGAGTGGCCTGACCCACAGCCTAGTCACCACCGCGGCCAACGAGCATGACCTCAATCAGCTGGGTAATCTGCTTCATGGAGAGGAGCAATTTGTCTCAGCCGATGCCGGCTACCAAGGAGCGCCACAGCGCGAGGAGCTGGCCGAGGTGGATGTGGACTGGCTGATCGCCGAGCGTCCCGGCAAGGTAAAAACCTTGAAGCAGCATCCGCGCAAGAACAAAACGGCCATCAACATCGAATACATGAAAGCCAGCATCCGTGCCAAGGTGGAGCACCCGTTTCGCATCATCAAGCGGCAGTTCGGCTTCGTGAAAGCCAGATACAAGGGGCTGCTGAAAAACGATAACCAACTGGCGATGTTATTCACCCTGGCCAACCTGTTTCGGGTGGACCAAATGATACGTCAGTGGGAGAGATCTCAGTAAAAACCGGAAATAACGCCAGAAATGGTGGAAAAAATAGCCTAAATAGGCTGATTCGATGTGTTTGCGGGAAAAAAATCGGCCCAGATCCGCGAAATTTTAATCAGCGAGTCAGCTTGGGAAGAAATGACCTGCTTATTCGCACCTTCCCTAAGCGAAGACGATTTAGAACAGCAATGCCTGCAATGGTTTGCTGAACAGGGCTGGGACGTGCTGCACGGGCCGGATATCGCACCGGATGGCGATAACCCGCTGCGTGCCTCATTTCATGATGTGTTTCTGCGCCCGGTAATGCTGGAGCAGCTGCAAACCATCAATCCCCATCTCCCTGTTTCCGTGCTGGAGGAGGTGATACTGCGTATCGCCCATGCGCACAGCCCGGATCTGGTCGTCAGCAATAAAGTCTTTCATCACCTGCTGCTCAATGGCGTACCCGTTGAATATAAGCATGAAGACAAGGTAATTCACGATAACGCGCTGTTAATGGATTTCAACCATCCAGACAACAACCGCTTTATGGTGGTGAACCAGGTCGCCATTCAGGGAATAAAGCAGGTTCGTCGTCCGGATATCATTGGCTATATCAACGGTCTGCCGGTGGCGGTGATTGAGCTGAAAAGCCCCATTGATGCTAACGCCGATATCTGGGCGGCGTTTAACCAGTTACAGACCTATAAAAACGAATTGAGCGATCTGTTTATCTGTAACGAAGCGCTGGTGGTGAGCGATGGGCAGAATGCGCGCATTGGCTCTCTCACGGCGGATGAAGAGCGCTTCCTGCCGTGGAAAACGGTGGCGAACGAAAATGACAAACCGCAGTTTGACTGGCAGCTTAAAACCGTCGTGCAGGGCTTTTTTAACCGTGAATTATTGCTCGATTATATCCGCTATTTTGTCCTGTTTGAGAATGACGGCAAACGGCTGATTAAGAAGATTGCCGCCTATCACCAGTTCCATGCAGTGCGTGAAGCGGTGACGGCGACGATTGTGGCCTCGACCGGTAAACACCTGCCGTTGCACAGTAATATTCAGCCCGGTAGTAAAAAAGCGGGGGTCGTCTGGCATACCCAGGGTTCCGGCAAAAGTATCTCTATGTGCTGCTATGCCGGGAAACTGCTGCAACAGGCGGAGATGAACAACCCGACCATTGTGGTGGTGACGGATCGCAACGATCTCGACGGCCAGTTATACGCCACCTTCTGCCAGGCACAGGATTTGCTGAAGCAGACGCCACTACAGGCCAACGATCGAGATGAATTGCGCGAGTTGCTTAATGCCCGTGAATCCGGCGGCATCATCTTTACCACCGTGCAGAAGTTTGCGCCGCTGGACGGTGAGCAGAGCCATCCGGCACTCAATCAGCGCAGCAACATCGTGGTGATTTCGGATGAAGCGCACCGTAGCCAGTATGGCCTGAGCGCCACGCTGGACAGACAAACGGGTGTCTATAAATACGGCTACGCAAAACATATGCGCGACGCGCTGCCGAATGCGTCGTTTATGGGCTTTACCGGCACGCCGATTGCCTCGGAAGATAAAGATACCCGTGCCGTGTTCGGTGATTATGTCTCTATCTACGACATTCAGGATGCGGTCGATGACGGCGCAACGGTGCCGATCTACTACGAATCCCGGCTGGCAAAACTCGACCTGAACCATGAAGAGCTGGAAACGCTATCCGATCAGGTCGATGAACTGGTAGAAGACGAAGAGACGGGTCAGCAGGAGAAAACCAAAGGCGACTGGAGCCGTCTGGAAAAGCTGGTCGGTTCAGAGCCGCGTATCAAACAGGTAGCGGCCGATCTGGTTCAACATTTTGAAACGCGCAATGCTGCTATGAACGGCAAAGCGATGATTGTCGCCATGAGCCGCGAGATCTGCGTGAAACTGTACGATGCCATCGTGGCGATCCGCCCGGAATGGCACAGTGAAGACGTTGAACAAGGGGCGATCAAAGTCATCATGACCGGATCGGCGTCAGATAAAGACCATCTGCAATCGCATATCTACAACAAACAGACCAAAAAACGCCTGGAAGCCCGCTTTAAAGATCTGAACGACCCGCTGAAACTGGTGATTGTGCGGGATATGTGGCTGACCGGGTTTGATGCCCCGTGCTGCCACACCATGTATATCGACAAACCGATGCGCGGCCATAACCTGATGCAGGCGATTGCCCGCGTTAACCGTGTGTTCCGGGATAAACCCGGCGGACTGGTGGTGGATTATATCGGCATTGCCAACGAGCTGAAGCAGGCACTGAAAACCTATACCGATTCAAAAGGCAAAGGACAGACGACGGTTGATGCCCGGGAAGCCTTTGCGATTCTGCTGGAAAAAATGGATGTCATTCATGGGATGTTTGCCCGTTCGGCGGGTAAGCCGGGATTTGATTACACGGGCTTCTCCCGCGATCCGCTGGCCTTCTTGCGTGATGCCGTGAACTACATTCTGGGACTGGATGACGGTAAAAAACGTTACCTCGATGTCTCGCTGGCGATGAGCAAAGCCTGGTCACTATGTAACACGCTGGATGAGGCCGAACCTTTGCAGGAAGAGTTCGCGTTTCTTTCGGCGATCCGGGTGGGGCTTATCAAACTCGATCCGAAGGCCAAATTTAGCCAGTCAGAAAAAAATTCGCTGCTGAGTAAAATTCTTGATAATGCGGTCGTCGCGACCGGCGTTGAAGATGTGTTTGCTTTGGCTGGATTGGATAAGCCGAACATAGGTTTGCTGTCGGATGAGTTCCTGGAGGAAGTGCGGGAAATGCCGCAGCGTAATCTGGCTGTAGAATTGCTGGAAAAACTGCTCAATGACGGGATTCATGCACGTTCCGGTAATAACGTAGTGCAGCAGAAGAAATATTCTGACCGCCTGAAAGCCGTACTGCTCAAATACAATAACCGGGCGATTGAAACCGCGCAGGTGATTGAAGAGCTGATCCAGATGGCGAAAGCGTTCCAGGAGGCGATGGCGCGTGATGATGCGTTAGGGCTGACCCCGGATGAAATCGCCTTCTATGATGCGCTGGCTGAAAATGAAAGTGCAGTGCGTGAACTGGGCGATGATACGCTGAGAAAGCTGGCCATCGAAGTGACATTGAAATTGCGGCAGTCCACCACCGTGGACTGGCAGGTGCGTGAAAGCGTGCGTGCCCGATTGCGTATTCTGGTGCGCCAGACGCTGCGTAAGTATAAGTATCCGCCGGACAAAACGCCGGGCGCCGTGGAACTGATTTTGAAGCAGGCAGAAGTGGTGTCGAACAGCTGGACAGTCTAAAACGTTCATCGATTATCTTGACGGAGGTGGTTCAATGTCGGTTACTGTAACAGTTGAAAAAGTAGGGGCGGCATTTGCATTGATCAAATGCCACCATAGGCCTGAAGCAGAATATGAATTTACTGGTGAGTTTCTCGGGCTTTCACACGAGCTGAAGTTTGCAGGGAAGAATTTACGAGAACTGAGAGAAACTGGCTGTTCTATTTATGGAATTTATCAGGATGAATACGGCATGACCTTACTTCCTGATCATCCCGGCATTAAACTGGCCGAAATACTAGCGGTATCAAATATAGGACTGAATAAATTTTCGGTTTACATGGGATGTCGCGAGCAAGAGATAGTTGAATTGTTGAACGGTTCAGTTTCACTGACGAAAGCTATGGCACTCCGGTTATCGCATGTAGTCGGTGGAAGTTGGTCGAAGTGGATGTTAATTCAAGAGCAGTTTGAATTACAGTTGGCACAACGAGAGATTAAAGAATTAATGATTTTGACTAATATCGGGGATGAGGTCGTTGGATTATAGTAAAACAACCATCTTTAACTGATGGGTTTGGCCTTTCCATCCATAAGAAAGGCCATCGTTGTAAAAAATAAATTACCCGCGACTGCAGCCGAAATTACGGTCCCCATCACCGACTATTTTAGTTCTTACTTTGGGTAATGACTCCAACTTATTGATAGTGTTTTATGTTCAGATAATGCCCGATGACTTTGTCATGCAGCTCCACCGATTTTGAGAACGACAGCGACTTCCGTCCCAGCCGTGCCAGGTGCTGCCTCAGATTCAGGTTATGCCGCTCAATTCGCTGCGTATATCGCTTGCTGATTACGTGCAGCTTTCCCTTCAGGCGGGATTCATACAGCGGCCAGCCATCCGTCATCCATATCACCACGTCAAAGGGTGACAGCAGGCTCATAAGACGCCCCAGCGTCGCCATAGTGCGTTCACCGAATACGTGCGCAACAACCGTCTTCCGGAGCCTGTCATACGCGTAAAACAGCCAGCGCTGGCGCGATTTAGCCCCGACGTATCCCCACTGTTCGTCCATTTCCGCGCAGACGATGACGTCACTGCCCGGCTGTATGCGCGAGGTTACCGACTGCGGCCTGAGTTTTTTAAATGGCGGAAAATCGTGTTGAGGCCAACGCCCATAATGCGGGCGGTTGCCCGGCATCCAACGCCATTCATGGCCATATCAATGATTTTCTGGTGCGTACCGGGTTGAGAAGCGGTGTAAGTGAACTGCAGTTGCCATGTTTTACGGCAGTGAGAGCAGAGATAGCGCTGATGTCCGGCAGTGCTTTTGCCGTTACGCACCACCCCGTCAGTAGCTGAACAGGAGGGACAGCTGATAGAAACAGAAGCCACTGGAGCACCTCAAAAACACCATCATACACTAAATCAGTAAGTTGGCAGCATCACCCAAATATTCTATCATTACATTGGGCTGCTCACGATTGGCGGCCAGCATCTCACCCGAAAGTGAGCCACATAAAAATCCATGATGATCAACAAAGAAAAATGCTTCAGAATTTAAAGACCACTTATATTCTTTTTTTTAATTCCAAATTACTGCATTTATGAATTTTTTATGTTTCTCGATTTCAATATTCTCCATTATACTTTCCTTTCATTTATTTTTTATATAAATCCAAATAACACATTCACATATATGTTATTTACCAGCTTACAATAACATTATTTTGGACATACTTGCGGCTTAGGTTATAGGATTTAGTCACCTCATTAACTAAAAGGCGTTTATGTAATGGCTATTCCTGCATATTTATTTTTAAAAGACGACGGCGGCGCGGATATCAAAGGTTCAGTTGATGTCCAGGATAGAGAGGGAAGCATTGAGATTCTATCTTTTGATCATGGTCTGCATATTCCGACAGACAGCAGAACCGGAAAACTCACCGGCACCAGGCAACATGCCCCCCTTAACTTTCAAAAAGAGTTCGACTCTTCCAGCCCGTATCTTTACAAGGCTATTGCCACCGGGCAGACACTTAAAAGCGCAGAATTTAAATGGTACAGAATTAACGACGCCGGGCAAGAAGTTGAATACTTCAACATGTTGCTTGAGAACGTGAAGATCGTCAGCTCCGCGCCGCATATGCTCGATATCAAAAACCCGGCGACCGAAAAACATAATCATCTTGAAAACGTAGCCATGCGGTATGAGCGGATTACCTGGAAATACTGTGATGGCAACATTCAGTTTTCTGATGCGTGGAATGAAAGATGATCCGGTGCACCTTCCATCTTAATGGCGGACAGCTATCAACATTAAGTTGCCCGGGCGTGGGTTTTTTCCCGGCGTACTCAGGAAATGCAGGGCCACACAGGAATAACCCGGCCTCGATTACAGTAGTAAAAAAAGGGCCATTGCCGCCCGGTCTTTACTACATCGTGACGCGCCAAAGAGGCGGGCTTCACTCCCGATGGCGGGATATGGTGCACGGCTTAGAGAGCGGCTCAGATCGCGATCTATGGTTTGCGCTTTATCGCCAGGATAGCCAAATTGATGATATCTCATTCATAGACGGTGTTGAGCGGGGTAACTTCCGTTTACATCCCGCGGGTAAATCGGGCATTAGTGATGGCTGCATTACGCTACCCAGCCATGCAGATTACGCAATCTTACTTGAGGCTTTATTAAGCACACCATCAGTTATGGTTACGGCTCAATTAAAAGCGTTCGGCACAATACAGGTGTACTGATGAAACCGGCCACACATGTTTTTTTATGGCTTTCTGAACTGCTCGCCCTGACAGTGGTTTACACCCTGCTTTGTTACTTCATCCCTGATGAAGCGTTTATGGCGTGGTATGAGGAAAACTATGGATTCATACAGGAAGCGCACTGGAATGACGGGTTTTCACTGATTCTGTATTTTCTGGCTATAGCCATCACTACGTTTGCGATCTGGTTTATTGCTGCTGCCAGACAGAGGAAGTGGAAAAAATCACAGGGTGAAAACACATGACGTTTACGTGTCCAGGCTCTGCCAACGTATTACCTTGTGATTCGAACATGACCACCTGACAGGTGGCTACAGCGGAAATACACCACAAACGCGCCGAAGTTATTAGGCGCGTTTTTATTACCTGTAACTTTTAACGCCCCACAATCCATACTCAAAAAATCACAAAAATTACTTTATATAAAAAAGTGTCCACCTGTTCACCTTTTGGGTTTTTATTATATTTATCATGAAATTAAGTGGTTAACATCCACTTCAGCCACGTCGATAATGTCCAGCTTGTTAGCTAAGACCAAATCAACTGAACCTGGCTGATAGCGCTCTACCTGTTTGCACCGAAATGTGAAATGAGTAACAAGAAAAACAAGTCAGGCAGGGACGGAAAGTGTTTCACGTGATAAGGCGAGAACATGCGAAAGGCAACCCCCTCTGGACGTTGCCATCCAGAGATGGAAACGTCCGTTAGAGTTTGATTCGATAGTCAGCTCAAACTAGCTCTTTGAGCTGCTCCTGCATATAAGTTGAAAAATACTCTGGGTTCTTGATAAGGATGCGGTTACCGGAGGCCACTTTTTCTGCCCATCCGGCCACTTTTTTCGTGAACTCGGGATTCCATCCCTCCTGCTCACCCCGTGCCATCACAGCTTCCGGACTTGCTGGCACACCTAAGTCATGCAAATACTTTAAGATTCCCTTAGCGGTACTTTCATCCATTGAATGGGGTACTGACGCCGAAGTGTTCATACCACCAATAAAATCCAATGCTTTCTCAATTGCTGTTGGCATGCTCTTATCCTTAAAATTAACCACGTGAGAGACACATTTATACTATGTACCCAACTCCGCCGGGATATCAAAGAGAACATCACCTTTATTTGATTTACCCCGCAGCTAAACGCTTGCGGCGGCTGTTTTCTGCACGATTAATTCGCTATCCCGGCCAAAACCAGCCCGGTCGCTACCGCATTACGCGGCCCTTCGGTACCACGGATGTTGCCCTGTCCGGCAACCACGCCGTAATGCGCCAGCGCGTCGGTGATCATCTGCGGGATTTCGAAATCCAGCGAGGAGCCGCCCACCAGCACCACAAAAGTCATATCGCGAATAGAGCCGCCGGGTGACACCTGGCGTAAAGCGCGCAGGCAGTTGGTCACAAAAACTTTCTCTTTGGCCTGTCGGCGCACCAACCGAATTTTTTCCAGCGAGGTCTGGTTATCTACCGGGATCAGCTCGCCGTCTTTCAGATAAACGACTTTGGCAAACACTGACGGACTGAGCGGTTCGCGAAAAAACTCCACCGCGCCGTTCTCGTGGCGAATGCTGAACAGGCTCTCCACTTTTGCCAGCGGGTATTTTTTAATTTCCTCCGCCAGAAACGGATCGCTTAAGCCCAGCTCGGTTTGAATCAACAGGCTGACCATATTCCCCGCGCCAGCCAGATGGACGGCTTTCACTACGCCATCGCTATTGATAATGGCGGCATCGGTGGAGCCTGCGCCTAAATCGAGGATCGCCAGCGGTGCAGCACATCCGGGCGTTGTTAACGCACCGGCGACAGCCATGTTGGCCTCCACGCCGCCGACTTCAACCGGGATGTTTAACCGGACGCTCAGCTCACTGGCAATGGCCTGCATCTGTAAGCGATCGGATTTCACCATCGCCGCAATGCCAACGGCGTTCTCCATTGAACACTCCCCGGCAATACCGCCCTGCACCTTGCGTGGAATAAACGTATCCACCGCCAACAGATCCTGAATATACACCGCGTTCATGTCGTGACCGGTCAGCGAGGCCATCAACTTACGCACTCGCTCCAGCATGCCGCCTGCATGCGTACCTGCTTCACCACGAATATCGCACACGGGCGCACAGGTGCTCATCGCCTGCATAATGGCCTGTGCGCCTTGCGCTACGTCGGCTTCACCGCCGCGCTTTTCGCCGCGGATAAAGATCTTACCCGCCGGGATCACCCTTGAGCGCACATCACCCTGCGGGGTTTTCAGCACCACGGCGGAACGGTTGCCAATTAGCGCCCTGGCGATGGGGACGATGGTTTGCGTTTCCTCGGGCGTCAGGGTAAAGAAGGTCGCGATGCCATAAGGATTCGACAGCACTCGCACCACCTGTCCTGGGGCCGCCACTTCCACCGCCGCCAGCACACCTTCCGGCACCTTCTCCAGCAGGGTGACTTCATCTACCACCGGCATTGTTCGACGCAGACGATTGTTCACCAGCACGCCATCATCTTTTTTCAGGATCGCCGCCACCACGTTGACCCCGCGATCCAGCGCCTCATTGATAAACCAAACCGCCTCGAGGAAATCCCTCTCCTCACCGACCAGTGGGATCCAGCCCTGGGCAAACCGATCTTCACTCAACGCCGCCAGCTTCTCCACGGCGATGGTAGTTCCCATTCCCACGCCAACGCCGCCGGGCGTTTGCGGGTTATGCCCAATCATTGTTGATTCGGTAATGATGGTTTCAGTGATGGTTTCCATCGCCACATCGCCAATCACCGGTGCTGCCTCGTTGATGCAGATTTTCGCTACGTCCTGAAGCGACCACGGGGTGTTATTCAGCGCCTGCTGCAGGGAGGCCACCACCCCGGCAATATTGTCCCGTGTACCTTTCATACCGGTCGTGGCGACAATCCCGCTGGCGATAAACCGGCCATGCTGCGCCAACGCCACTTCGGTGGTGGCGTTGCCGATATCAATCCCTGCAATTAACGGCATACAACCTCCGTCACTGGCTGCCTTTACGCAGCTTGTTTCTCTGCTGATACACCTCTGCCGACTCGCGGACAAACCCGGCGTTCACCGTGGCATGCCAGGTATGTTCCAGTTCATCGGCAATGGCCTGAAGCTCGGCGAACGAAGAACGAAACGGCCGCAGCGCGTTGTAAATTTCAAGAATACGGGCATCCGGGATTGCTATAAGCTCCGCCGCACGACGGAAATTACGCGCCACGGCGTGACGCTGCATCTGTTCGGCAATCTGCGCCTGGTACTCCAGGGTTTGCTGAGAAATACGCACATCCTGCGGACCTACGCGGCCCGCCAGCACATTCTCAAGGGTAATCTCGGTTAGCGGTTTGCCGGTAGGAGTCTGGATTTTCTCCGGGCAGCGGGTCGCTAATGGATAATCCTGCGCGGTCATAATGTTGTCGTTCATGGTCATTCCCTTACGAGTGCAATATGCAGCGTGACAGGCGCAGCATCCTGCACCACGTGTTTGGTCTCTTTGATATGAAACAGCGCGGCCTTGGCCATAAATTTGGGGCGTACCATCTGGTCATTAACCACTGGCACTGGCGAAGGCGACTCTTTACGTGCATAGCGCGCGGCGTTTTTACCAATCTGGCGATAGGTTTCCAGCGTCAGCAGCGGAGCCTGAGAGAACAGCTCAAGGTTGCTCAGAGGCAGCAGATCGCGCTGATGAATCACCGTGGTTCCTTTCGACTGGATACCAATCCCGATGCCAGAACCGCTGAGATTTGCCGCATCCCATGCCATAAATGAAACATCCGAGGTGCGCAGAATCCTCACCACCCGTGCATGCAGCCCCTCTTCTTCAATGCCGGCAACCAGCTCTTTCAAAATCGCTTTGTGCGGCATATCAATCAATGTTTTGTGCTGATACTTATCAAAGGCGGGGCCGACGCCTATCACGACTTCATCCACGCGTTCGTCCGCTTTAGCCGCCTCGCCTTCACTCACCTGCAAGGTGAAAACCGGCTTACGTTCAGTTGTGCATTCCACTGTGTACCGCCTTATTCGATCGAGCCGGGCTGAACCACGCCCGCAATATTTTTAATTTCAGCCCAACGTTCAGCAGAGATGCGATAGCCGGTGCCGGGTCCCTGATAGTCGTTGATGTCATTAACGGCGCTGACGACGTCGAACTGACGATCCAGAATGGCCGACGTTTGCAGGTAATCACCAGTAACACGCTGCCTCAGCATGTTGAGGATATTGCTGGCGATGTCTTCGAAGCCGCTGGAACTCAACGCGCCGACGATATCCAGCCCGGTGATATTGCGTTTCATCATCTCTTCCACGGCAGCCAAATCTTCCACCACATTGCGCGCGGGCATATCTTTGCTGCCGTGAGCGTAAGTGGCGGCCTCCACCTCTTCATCGCTAATCAGCGGCAGGCCCAGTTCGCGGAACACCGCCTGAATGGCGCGCGCGGCCTTATTGCGGATGGCGATTGTCTCCTCTTCCGTGACCGGACGCAGGCCCCCATCAACCATCAGATCGCGTTGCAGAATGTTGTAATCATCGAAGTCTTCAGCGTCGAAGTTCGACCCGGCAAACATGTTGTCGTAGTTCGGTACCGCGCTATAGCCGGAGAAGATAAAGTCGGTGCCCGGCAGCATCTGCATCAGGGTGCGGGCAGTACGACGAATATCGGAGTGGGAAAAGGTCTGGTCATTGGCGGAGGCCACTTCAAGGTCGAGCATCGAGGCAATCAGGTTTTCCGCCAGCACCGCGCGAATCCCCGACGGCACAGCGCCGGTCATGCCGATACAGCTGACCGCGCCGTTTTGTAACCCCTGTACGCCCGCGCCTTTGGTGATAAAAATGCAACGCGACTCCAGATAAAGCATCGATTTACTTTCGGAATAGCCCATCAGCGCTTCCGAGCCGGTGCCGGAGGTGTAGCGCATCTTCAGGCCACGAGAAGCATACGCCGAGGCAAGAAACGCTTTTGACCACGGCGTATCATCGCCATCGGTAAACACCGATTCCGTGCCATATACCGACACCGTTTCGGCGTAGCTGGTTAGCCCGCGCATTCCCAGTTCCAGCTCCGTGGCCTCTTCAACGGAGCATTGCGTCAGCACGCCGGGGCGACCGCATTGGGACCCCACCAGCAGCGCCAGGGCGTTAAACGGCGCATAGCGGGCGATCCCGACCGTTGTTTCCTGTTCGGAAAAGCCACGGATCCCCGCTTCAGCAGCGTCGGCAGCAATCTGTACCGGGTTATCTTTCAGGTTGGTCACGTGGCACTGATTGGAGGGGGTGCGTCTGGCGCGCATTTTTTGCAGCGCCATCATCATCTCCACCACGTTCATTTGCGCCATCACCTCCACCGCTTTCGCCGGGGTGATGGCAGTCGTAATGGCAATGATCTCTTCCCGACTGACGTGGATATCCACCAGCATTCTGGCGATCTCCAGCGCGTCGAGCTGCATGGCACGCTCGGCCTCGGGCACGTTAATCGCGTAATCGGCAATGAACCGGTCAATCATGTCGAACTCGGCGCGGCTCTTGCCGTCCAGCTCAACAATACGACCATTTTCCACCTTCACCGACGAAGCCGGATCGTAAGGGCTTTCCATTGCGATCAGCCCCTCTTCAGGCCATTCGCCAATTAGCCCATCCTGATTTACAGGCCGCTGGGCAAGCACTTCGAATCGTTTTGATCTTCTCATAGTTTATGGACTCAAAAGATAAAAAATAGGGACGCCGGGCCGTATTGCCGGGGACACAACACCCGGCATTCGCCTTTCATCAGCAATAGCCGAACTCTAAATGAGCAGGACAATAAAAAAATAAAATTAATTTCGTTCCAATTTGGCACGTAATAAAAAACCATCGTTTCATATTGAAACGCGGCTCAGGAATATTCACCGTGAATTGTGACGAGGTTAAATGATCATTATCAATAAACGCCACAACAGGAAACTGAACGTAATATTTTTGAAATCCCCACCCTATTGACTTAATAACGCGGGGCGAGAAAATAAGATAAAGCCAATGATAAAAATAGCTGTTGCGCGATATTTTCGTGACCTCAGCCCTACAACCTTTTCAGGAGAGACTGTGAATAAGAGCCAACAAATCGCCACTATTACGCTGGCGGCTGCAAAGAAAATGGCGCAGGCCGTCGAGGCTAAAGCGCTTGAAATCAACGTTCCGGTGGTGTTTTCCGTGGTGGATCACGGCGGGAACACGCTGCTAATGCAACGTATGGACGACGCGTTTGTCACCAGCTGTGATATCTCTCTTAATAAAGCTTATACCGCCTGCTGCCTGCGACAGGGTACCCATGAAATTACCGATGCGGTACAACCAGGTGCCTCTCTATATGGCTTGCAGCTCACCAATCAACAACGAATTGTTATTTTTGGCGGCGGTTTACCTGTCATATTAAACGGCAAAGTAATCGGTGCCGTTGGCGTAAGTGGCGGTACCGTCGAACAAGACAGATTATTAGCAGAAACCGCATTGAATTGTTTCTCTGAATTATAATTTAAATCTAAGAAGGTATATTATGAGCTATCGTATGTTTGATTACCTGGTGCCAAATGTGAACTTCTTTGGCCCCAATGCTATTTCCGTGGTCGGCGAACGCTGCAAACTGTTGGGCGGTAAAAAAGCGCTGCTGGTCACTGATAAAGGTCTGCGGGCGATTAAAGACGGCGCGGTAGATAAAACCCTCACACATCTGCGTGAAGCCGGTATTGACGTCGTGGTTTTTGACGGCGTTGAGCCAAACCCCAAAGACACCAACGTGCGCGACGGCCTGGAGGTCTTTCGGAAAGAGCATTGCGACATCATCGTTACCGTTGGCGGCGGTAGCCCGCATGATTGCGGTAAAGGCATCGGTATCGCGGCGACTCACGAAGGGGATCTCTACAGCTATGCCGGAATTGAAACCCTGACCAACCCGCTGCCGCCGATCGTTGCGGTGAATACCACTGCCGGGACCGCCAGCGAAGTCACCCGCCACTGCGTGCTGACCAATACCAAAACCAAAGTGAAGTTTGTGATTGTCAGCTGGCGCAACCTGCCGTCGGTCTCCATTAACGATCCGCTGCTGATGCTCGGCAAGCCAGCCCCACTGACTGCGGCCACCGGGATGGACGCCCTGACCCACGCCGTGGAAGCCTACATTTCCAAAGATGCCAACCCGGTCACCGACGCTGCCGCTATCCAGGCGATCCGCCTGATCGCCCGTAACTTGCGTCAGGCCGTGGCGCTGGGCAGCAACCTGAAAGCTCGCGAGAACATGGCCTACGCCTCCCTGCTGGCGGGTATGGCCTTCAACAACGCCAACCTCGGCTACGTTCACGCGATGGCGCATCAGCTTGGCGGTCTTTACGACATGCCGCACGGCGTGGCGAATGCCGTACTGTTGCCGCACGTGGCACGCTATAACCTGATCGCTAACCCGGAAAAATTTGCCGACATCGCAGAGTTTATGGGCGAAAACACTGACGGACTCTCCACCATGGATGCCGCCGAGCTGGCCATTCATGCTATTGCCCGCCTCTCCGCCGACATCGGTATTCCGCAGCATCTGCGCGATCTGGGCGTCAAAGAAGCCGATTTCCCGTATATGGCGGAAATGGCGCTGAAGGACGGCAACGCCTTCTCCAACCCGCGCAAAGGGAACGAGAAAGAAATTGCCGAGATCTTCCGTCAGGCATTCTGATAACGCAGGGGGCGCAATGTCACTTTCATCACCGGGCGTACATCTGTTTTATCACTCACGCTGGCAGGGTACTCGCGTGCTTGATGAGCTGTGCTGGGGACTGGAAGAGCAAGGCGTTCCCTGCCGGGCAATCTGTTGCGACGATCATGACTGCGCGCTGGCGCTCGGCAAACTGGCGGCCAAAAGTTCGGCGCTGCGCGTGGGTCTCGGTCTCAACGCCACCGGAGATATTGCCTTAACCCATGCCCAGTTGCCCGAGGATCGGGCGCTGGTCTGCGGGCATACCCGCGCCGGGACAGCACAGATCCGCACGCTCGGCGCCAATGCCGGTCAACTGGTTAAAGTTCTTCCCTTCAGCGAGATAAAATAAATGTACCGCATCTATACCCGAACCGGCGATAACGGCACGACCGCGCTGTTTGGCGGCAGTCGTATCGATAAAGACGACATCCGCGTTGAGGCCTACGGCACGGTGGATGAACTGATTTCCCAGCTTGGCGTCTGCTATGCCAGCACGCGCCAGGCCGAGCTACGCCAGGAATTGCACACTATGCAGAAGATGCTGTTCGTACTGGGGGCGGAACTCGCCAGCGATCAGAAAGGACTCACACGCTTAAAACAGCGTATTGGCGAAGAGGATATTCAGGCGCTGGAGCAGCTTATTGACCGCAATATGGCGCAAAGCGGCCCGCTCAAAGAGTTTGTTATTCCGGGGAAAAATCAGGCATCGGCACAACTGCACGTTGCGCGAACCCTGACGCGTCGGCTGGAGCGGATCCTCATCGCGATGGGCAGAACGCTGACGTTACGCGATGAGGCCAGGCGTTATATCAATCGACTGTCGGATGCGCTGTTCTCGATGGCCAGAATCGAAGAAACTACTCCAGATGTTTACGCTTAAACTGGCTGGCATCAATGTCGTACTGCTTCATCTTACGCCACAAGGTGGTGCGACCAATATTCAGCAGTTGCGACATCTCCTGAACACGCCCACTGGTCACGCGGGCGGCATGGATAATCGCCTCTTTCTCGATGGCGGTAAAGGTCAGGCTGGCGGGCAGCAGTGAAGACGCCGTCTCCAGACCAGGACGTTCGGCAAACAGATAATCCGGCAGATTGCTCAGCCGAATATGGCCGTTATCGCTGCTGATGGCGATGTTTTCAATAATGCTGTTCAGCTCAAAATCATTACCCGGCCACGAATAGGCCACCAGTTGTGCCAATGCGTCGTCGTCGATCTTCAGGCTGGATGAAAAGCGTTTTTTCAGGCTATTCAACCGCGTATAAATCAGCGATGGAATACTGTTACGCCGCGCCCGCAGCGGCGGGATAACGATCTCAAAAGAGTGCAGCGCGTAATACAACTGACGGCTAAAGCGGTTTTGCTCCACCAGATTCGCGAGATCAACCGTGGTGGTGGCGATCACTTTGACATCCACCGGAATCAGCCGCCGGGCATCCAGGCGTGTTAAAACCCCCTGCTTGATCACCTGCAGCAACGCGGATTGTAACTCCGGCGCCAGATATTCAATTTTTTCCAGAAACAGCGTGCCGCCGTTCGCCAGTTCAAGACGGCTTAGCCGCCCGTTTTCATCATCAGTGGGCGCACTGCCCATAAAATCCTGCCCCAGTACGCTGTTGGCATACAGCTGGCAGTTCACGGCGATATACGGCCCGCTGGCGCGTTCGCTTTCATTGTGAATGGCCTGACTCAATAGCTCTTTACCGACGCCCTCTTCCCCGCACAGCAGGATCGGGAAACTTCCCCTCGCCGCCTGACGACCGAAATGGATCAAGCGTCGGGTTTCTGGATCGTCTGTCGACATCTGCTCAAAGGTGTGGCTCACCTTGCCGAGCTGGCTGGTCATCAGTTGACGCATTTGCTCCACCGGATGCAGCAGCAGGATAAAGCTGTTGCCCTGCTCTTCAACAATCGGTTTCAGGGTGATGACGGCATCAATAAACTGGTGCTGGCTTTCAAAGGTGACTTCGACATGATTCAGGCCGCGGGCATGTTTGATCGCCCGACGCAGCAGCATGGGGAGATTGAGCAGGTCGTTAATATTCTTCCCCTGGCTGGCCTGCGCGTCGAGATGCAAAAGCAGCGCCGCGCGCGCATTGAGGAACTGCAATACGCCCTGTTCGTTCCAGGCCATCACGCCATCATCCATACTCTCCAGCAGCCCGTACATCTGGTTCAGATGGCGGTTGGATTCAGCCAGCAGGCTGTCAGTCAGCAATGAGTTGCCGACTTCTCTGGCAATCGCCAGCGTCAGGGATAAATCAGAAACGCACTCATGCTCTACCAGACAGCACAGCGAGATGGAGCCAAACAGTCGACCATGGTTATCGAATACTGGCGTAGAGCAGAACGACCACGGATGCAACGCCTGTTTAAAGTGTTGATCGCCAGAAGTTTTTGTCGGCTGCCCCGGCATCGTCGCCAGCGACAACGCGCAGCTGCCAATAATGCTTTCTGCACAGTAGCTGCCGTCGCGAAAACCGAGCTCCGCCAGTTGCTCCACCGTCTGCGGATCGCCGCAACGGCTGAGAATACAGGCCGATTCATCCAGAATTAACAGCGCGCACGGACGGCCGTCCATAAACTCCCAGGCATCTTCCAGCGCGGCCTGAGCAATCGTCAGCAGCGCCGTTTTGCGACGACAGATCGACTCAAAGGTCAGGCCCTGCGCCTGATGCGGCGCCTGCCAGGTTTCCCGCTGCATAAACTTGCTGCAACGATGCCATGACTGGGCAATGACCGAAGAGACTTCCTTCCCAATGTCCTGAGTGTGCGTCGTCATATCCCTTTCCGCTGTTTTACCATAGACAACCCCTCCGGCAGAGACTGTCAGAGGGGGGAGAAGATGCCGGATAAAAACTTACCGACGACTGATTAACGCGCCAGCCACTGCTGTCCCAGCAGGTCTGCCGTCAGTATCGCGGCATGTACGCTCTCAGGCGTCACCGGGAACGGCATATTGTGGATGGTTTCACCTTCCGCGCAGGTCGCTTTGGCCACGGCCATGATCTTGCCGTCAATGTCGTCTTTCACGCCCATTTCCGCTAACGTTACCGGCAGGCCTACTTTCTGACAGAAATTCAGCACGGTTTCGATCTCTTCCATCGGGCTGTTTTGCAGCACCAGCTGCGCCAGCGTACCAAAGGCGACTTTTTCACCGTGGTACAAATGGTGACACTCTTCCAGAATCGTAAAACCGTTGTGGATAGCATGCGCCCCTGCAAGACCGCTGCTTTCAAAGCCGATGCCGCTGAGGTAAGTGTTCGCTTCGACAATACGCTCCAGCGCATCGGTCACCACGCCAGCCTGCGCGGCAAAGCGTGCCTTTTCGCCTTCCGCCAGCAGGGTATCATAGCACAGGCGCGCCAGGCTCAGCGCCGCTACGGTGGACTGTCCGCCCGCCATGCTGGTCGCTCTGGCGTCATAACAGGCTTTCGCTTCAAACCAGGTTGAGAGCGCATCGCCCATCCCGGCCACCAGCAGGCGTACCGGCGCTTTGGCAATGATTGCGGTGTCCATAACCACCATATCCGGGTTTTTCGGGTAGATCAGATACTCTTCAAACTCACCGGCTTCGGTATAGATAACGGACAGCGCGCTGGTTGGCGCATCGGTAGAGGCGATAGTCGGGATCACCACCACCGGTAGCTTCTGGTAGTAACCAATCGCTTTGGCGGTATCCAACGTTTTCCCGCCGCCAATCCCAACCACGCCGCGGCAACCGTGCTGTTTCAGAATGGCAATCAGGCGATTAATTTCAATATGGCTGCATTCACCGTTGAAGCGTTCCGCGTGGCAGCTAATGTCGTGGCTGTGCAGGCCATTGAGTACCTTCTCTCCCGCCAGCTTCATCACGAAGTCATCCGCAATCACGAAAAAGCTGTCCGCCAGATTTTTAGCATATTGACCAAATAAGGTTGAAGCGTCAGGGCCCTGGAGATATTTGGCTGGAGATTGAATAACTTTTAGCATTCCTTTCATCCTCAAATAAGTACATGTTTTTACATGGTGAGCCCTGGCGTTAACCTGTTTGGCCTGTTGCCTTCGGCAAAAACAGGAGGTACCGGAGCGATGCAATAACTGTATGGCGAGGCGTGAACAAAAAAATCTTTCGTCATTTTGTTCTGATATGAAACAGATAAAAACGGCGTGCGTTCCATTCTGGAACACTTATCCACAAAAATGATAAGGTTTGCGATCCCGATCCGTTCATTTACCCCCAAATCTCCGGCAAACACGAAGCTCAGTTCCTCTTTTACTCATGCAGTTGTATTAAAACCGGCAAAAAAAGGCTGGCTGCGCCGTATGAGCGGTGCTGATCGCAGGAGAAAAAAGTCGAGCGAGCTCGCATTATGATCATTCCCCGCTTTTTTAAGTTTCATTTCGGAACAAAAAACAGCGTCAGCGTTCCGTAATGAAACTCATTTTAGCGTTGTTTTTTTCCACGCTGACTTCGCCAGAATCTCTTCATTGCCTCCGCACCATGATCCTACATTCGGGGGTTTGTCTTTCACTCAACCTCGAGGAGCCGTTATGTCTCAATTCTTTTTTAACCAACGCACCCATCTTGTGAGCGACGTCATCGACGGGGCGATTATCGCCAGCCCATGGAATAACCTGGCGCGTCTGGAAAGCGATCCGGCCATTCGCATCGTGGTCCGTCGTGACCTTAATAAAAATAACGTAGCGGTCATTTCCGGCGGCGGTTCGGGACACGAACCCGCGCACGTTGGGTTTATCGGTAAAGGCATGCTAACCGCTGCGGTCTGCGGCGATGTTTTCGCCTCCCCGAGCGTGGATGCAGTACTGACCGCCATTCAGGCGGTGACCGGTGAGGCTGGCTGTTTGTTGATTGTGAAAAACTACACCGGTGACCGTCTTAATTTCGGTCTCGTCGCCTTGGCTATAACGTTGAAATGCTGATTGTCGGCGACGACATCTCCCTGCCGGATAACAAACACCCACGTGGCATTGCGGGAACTATCCTGGTGCATAAAGTCGCAGGCTATTTTGCCGAACGCGGCTATAACCTCGCCACCGTCCTGCGTGAAGCGCAGTACGCAGCCAGCAACACCTTTAGCCTGGGCGTAGCCCTTTCCAGCTGTCATCTGCCGCAAGAAACCGACGCAGCCCCTCGTCATCATCCGGGTCATGCGGAGCTGGGTATGGGCATTCACGGCGAACCAGGCGCATCGGTTATCGACACCCAAAACAGTGCGCAAGTGGTGAACCTGATGGTGGATAAACTGCTGGCCGCCCTGCCTGAAACCGGTCGTCTGGCGGTGATGATTAATAATCTTGGCGGCGTTTCCGTGGCCGAAATGGCCATCATCACCCGCGAACTCGCCAGCAGCCCGCTGCACTCGCGTATCGACTGGCTAATTGGCCCGGCCTCGCTGGTCACTGCGCTGGATATGAAAGGCTTCTCACTGACGGCCATCGTGCTGGAAGAGAGCATCGAAAAAGCACTGCTCACCGAAGTGGAAACCAGCAACTGGCCGACGCCGGTCCCACCGCGTGAAATCAGCTGCGTAGCGTCATCTCAGCGTAGCGCCCGCGTGGAATTCCAGCCTTCGGCAAACGCCCTGGTGGCCGGGATTGTGGAGCTGGTCACCGCAACCCTTTCCGATCTGGAGACTCATCTGAATGCGCTGGACGCCAAAGTCGGCGATGGCGATACCGGTTCGACCTTTGCCGCCGGCGCGCGTGAAATTGCCAGCCTGCTGCATCGCCAGCAGCTGCCGCTGGATAACCTTGCCACGCTGTTCGCGCTGATTGGCGAACGTCTGACCGTGGTGATGGGCGGTTCCAGCGGTGTGCTGATGTCAATCTTCTTTACCGCCGCCGGGCAGAAACTGGAACAGGGCGCTAACGTTGTCGAAGCGCTAAATACGGGGCTGGCGCAGATGAAGTTCTACGGCGGCGCAGACGAAGGCGATCGCACGATGATTGATGCGCTGCAACCGGCCCTGACCTCGCTGCTCACACAGCCGAAAAATCTGCAGGCCGCATTCGACGCCGCGCAAGCGGGAGCCGAACGAACCTGTTTGTCGAGCAAAGCCAATGCGGGTCGCGCATCGTATCTGAGCAGCGAAAGCCTACTCGGAAATATGGACCCCGGCGCGCACGCCGTAGCGATGGTGTTTAAAGCGCTGGCGGAGAGTGAGCTGGGCTAAGATGTAACAAGGAGCGCTTCTCAGGTATTTACTGCCTGATGGCGCTTCGCTTATCAGGCAGAACGTTAACGATAAACGCGGATCCCGCCCTCTACGCCGCGACTAAACAGCACCTGCCAAAGTTCAATATCTCTGGCGCGGAAAGCCCCGGCGCAGGCGCATAAATAGTAGTTAAACATTCTTCTGAAGGTGGCGGAATAACGTGATGACAGCTCCGGCCACGCTTGATTAAAGCGCTCGTGCCACGCCATCAGCGTTTTATCGTAATCGCTGCCAAAGTTATGCCAGTCTTCCATCACAAACCGTGATTCGCTGGCTTCGGCAATATGGGAGATCGCCGGTAAGCAGCCGTTCGGGAAAATGTATTTATTGATCCACGGATCGACGCTCATCCCTTTTTTATTGCTACCAATGGTGTGTAGCAGGAACAGTCCGTCCGGTTTTAAACAACGGTCGGCGATGCTGAAATAAGTGTCGTAGTTTTTTGGCCCGACGTGTTCAAACATCCCCACGGAGACAATGCGATCGTAGTGTTTATCGAGGTCGCGATAATCCTGCAGCAGAATCTTAACGTCCAGTCCTTCACAGCGCTGCTGCGCCATTTTTTGCTGCTCTTTGGAAATGGTGACGCCTTCCACCGCCACGCCATAATGACGCGCCGCATATTCCGCCAGCCCACCCCAGCCACAACCAATATCGAGTAAACGCATGCCCGGTTTAAGTTGTAGCTTCTCACAGATCATTTTTAATTTGGCATTTTGCGCATCGTCTAATGTGGTTGCGTCTTTCCAGTAAGCGCAGGAATATTGCATATGCGGATCAAGCATCAGTGCAAAGAGATCGTTACCAATATCATAATGTTCTTTGCCGACAATCCACGCGCGGCTCCGCGACTGCAAATTAAACAGGCGTGCGCTGGCAATACGTAAAATATCTTTCAGGTTACCCGGCATCTGCTGATCAAGTTTTGCTTTCAGGATTTTGCAGAACAGAATATCGAGCCGCTCGCAGTCCCACCAGCCTTCCATATAGCTTTCGCCAAGCCCTAACGAGCCTTGTTGCAGTACCCGTTTAAAGAAACCGGCATGATGAAGTTGAATGTCCCAGGCGCGGGAGCCATTAATCCTGATATCCGCTTGCGAAAGCAGCTCTTTTCCCATTCGGGTCCAGTTATCATTTGTTTCATTGACGATGACAGCATCTGAACAAAGCGAGTTCATGGTATTTACCAAAGGTGGGCTAAAAATTCTTACGCAAGATTATTATGGAAAACAGAGTGTATGTATTATGATCCGCGGACAAGATCTATCGAGCAGCGGACACACCATCGGGAGCATTGACGATTTATTTATGGAAACTCTCGTGCAAAAACAGTGGAACTCCTTCCCGGATAACTCCATGACGGAACTGCCGCAGGATGTTTACTTTCGCTCTTATGTCCTGGAAGCCAATCATCATGTTCCACAGCATTCACACTCTTTTATGCAGTTTCATTTCGCCCGCAAAGGCAGTATGCGTATTGATGTTGCCGGCAAGTGCTGGATAATCCCGGCGCATTATGGCATCTGGATCCCGAATAATACGGAGCATGCGGTTTGGGCATTGGATGATGTGTATTTAGAGAATCTGGATATTAAACCGAGCTTTCTTGAAGAGAGCATCAATGAATGTAAAGTGGTGGCTATCAGTGATTTCGCCAGAGAGTTTATTCATTACGCCACGAATTTAATTTCGGGCCATTATGATAGCCAGTCAAAAGAGGGCAAGCTGGTTAGCGTCCTGGTCGACATTATTCTGCAGCTTCCGGAAGTCGCTTTTGTATTACCCTGGCCGCAGGATCGCGAATTAACCAAAGTTTGCCGAACAATACAAGAATCCCCGGCGCTGGAGCATTCGGTTGAATACTGGGCGCAGCATCTGGGTATGTCTGCCCGTACCTTTTCACGCCATTTCAAAAAAGAAACCGGATTGCCTTTCAGCGTCTGGAAGCAAAAAATGCGTATTCTGGAATCCGTATTAATGCTGAAGAAAAATAAAAGCGTGACCGCCGTGGCGCTCGACGTAGGGTATTCAAGCACCGCGGCATTTAGCTACGCATTCCGCCAGGCGTTTGGCGTTCCGCCATCTAATTACTGATTAACGACGCTGATGCCAGTAAGCCGCTGCGCGAACAAGTTGCTGATCGAACGCCTCGGTTTCAAAGCGAGCACTCAGGTTTTTGACCACCTTACCTTCGCCGGTAATCCAGATGTAATAATCATCTGCAGGTACGCTTAGCTGCGATAAGTGTTCATTCACCGCCTGTTCGTCATGGCCGATAAACCACTGAATAGTAAATCCGTCGAGATGGGCAAAATAGTCCTGGTACGCGGCATCCTGCACACTTACCAGCGCCGTGACGTTCGGACGTACCGCTAAACGGCTGAGCGACTCCAGGCGTCGGCGCAGCGCAGGCATTCCCGATTCATCACACACGTAAACCTGATACGCATAGTCCTCTGGCACCACCAAAGAACCGCGCGGTCCGCCTACCGTCAGCTTGTCACCCTCGCGGGCATTCATCGCCCACGTACTTGCCACGCCACCGTCATGAATATAGAAATCCAGTGCCAGCTCATGGCGTGCTTCGTCATACAACGGCGTGTAATCACGGGATATCGGACGCACACCGTCAGCCCAGACAATACCTTCATCGGTGACAACCGGCGGCACAAAGTGGCTGCCCGGTTCAGGGAAAAAGACCTTGGTATGGTCGTCAAAGCCGTGTGAGCTAAAACCATCCAGAGCGTCACCGCCCAGTACAATGCGCTGAAAACCCGCGCTGATACGTTCGACGCGCAGGACGGTAAGTTCCCGAAAACGCAGTTCATTGCGAACGCGCTGCGGGTAGCGTGAGGTGTTTTTTGTCATTTTTTCGCCTTCGGAAGATAATACGATATATCTAATTTAATTTTTAAATGATAATGATTGCTAATCAGAAAGATTGCAAGCACTTTTTTGATATAGTCGCCTTCTGATTAACCGGCTAACGCAACCCCTTTAAAACAGATAAAAATCATTAACTTAAACAAAAAACATTTTATTGGCTTGCACCAAAACAATATTTAGATATAAATTAGATATATCTAAAACACATCAGGAGACGATGATGCAAAACCATCATGAAGGTTGCTGCAAGCATACAGAGCACCAACACGAAGGCTGCTGCAAGGGTGAAGGACGTCACCACGAAGGCCGCCACAACGAACACCATGCAGGTTGCTGCAAAGGTGAAGAACATCGCCATGAAGGCTGCAACAAAGAACATCACCACGAACAGGGGTGTGGACACCGCCACGGTCGCGGCGGCGGTCGTCGCCAGCGCTTCTTCGGTCACGGAGAATTACGCCTGGTCATTCTGGATATCCTGACCCGCGACGCCAGCCACGGCTATGAGCTGATTAAAGCGATTGAAACCCTGACTCAGGGCAACTATACCCCGAGCCCGGGCGTCGTCTATCCGACGCTGGATTTCTTGCAGGATCAAGAGCTGATCACCATCAGCGACGAGGAAGGCGGGCGTAAACAGATAGCGATCACAACCCAGGGCCAGCAGTGGCTGGATGAAAACCGTGAGCATCTGGAACATATCCACGAACGTATTAAAGCCCGCTGCGTGGGTTTTGAATTACGCAAGAATCCGCAGATGAAACGCGCGCTGGAGAACTTCAAAGCCGTGCTGGACCTACGGGTCAATCATGGTGATACCAGCGATGCGCAGATCAAAAAAATCATCGGTATTATCGATCGCGCTGCGCTGGATATTACTCAACTGGATTAATCTACAGAGCAGGCGGAACGCGTTCACCCTGCGTTCCGCCTTTATCGTTAATATTAATGCAGCACCGTGACTGCATCTTCCAGACGACCAGCGCGATGTTTCACCATCGCGGAAATCTGGGCACTCTCTTCAACCAGCTCGGCGTTTTTCTGCGTAATGTTGCTTAATTCATTCACTGCGCGAGTCAGGCTCGAAAGACCATCTGACTGTTCCAGCGTTGAGTGACTGATTTGGGCGATCAACTGCGTCACGTTTTGCACCTGCGCCACAATATCATCCATCGTGCGCCCTGCGGCGTGAACCTGGTCAGATCCGGACTGCACCTTATCGGCGCTGGCATCAATCAGCTTGCGAATATCATTGGCTGCACTGGCGCTGCGGCTGGCAAGATGACGCACTTCTCCCGCCACCACGGCGAACCCTTTCCCCTGCTCACCCGCCCGTGCGGCTTCAACAGCGGCGTTCAGGGCCAGAATATTAGTCTGGAAAGCAATATCGTTAATCAGCGTGGTAATGGTGCCGATCCGCTGGGTGCTGTTGGCGATATCATCCATAGTTTTGATGACGGTATCCATCGCCTCGCCGCCGTGCGTCGCCGCGCTGCTGGCTGCAATGGAGAGCTTGTCGGCCGCGGCGGCGGTCTCTGAGTTTTGCTTCACCGATGCCGCCATCTGATTCATAGTGGTCACCGTTTCCTGCACGTTCTCTACGGTCTGCTGCGTATGCTTGTTTAAATCATCGCTGCCTTTCGCCAGCGTTTCGCTGTCGCTGCGCACACAGCTCACCTGACTGGAGACATCATGGATGAGCCAACGGCACATTAGCCCCAGTTGCCCCACCGCTCGCAGCATCAGGCCCAGTTCATCACTGCGGTTAAGATGTGACACGCTGTTTCGTTCACCGGTCGCCACTTTTAGCGCCTGACGAGCGACATTCTCAATAGGACGCACAATCTGCCATTCGAAAATAGCCGTTCCCAGCATCATCACCAGCGCGCTTATCAGTAGTAACGGCCATTCGGCGCCCATTTGCTGCAATGCGGCTGCCAGTACGATAAACATAATTGCCATTACGCTGCGCACTCGCCAGCGAATCGGCAGCGCCGGGAGTTTACCCAGCCAGCCTTTGCGTACCACCAGTCCTTTATGGATACGTCGGTTGCAACGCCCTTCATTCAGCGCTTTATATAAAGGCTCTACCGCCGCAATCTCCTCGTCCGTGGCCCGGGTACGAATCGACATATATCCGGTGACACGACCTTCCCGTACCATCGGCACCGCATTGGCCCTTACCCAGTAGTGATCGCCATTCTTACGTCGGTTTTTCACAATCCCGCTCCATGGCTCGCCCTGTTTCAGGGTGTACCACATATCCGCAAACGCCGCTTTTGGCATATCCGGATGACGAACCAGATTGTGCGGCTTATCGAGCAATTCATTCAGTTGATAGCCACTGACCTGGACAAAAGTATCGTTCGCGTGGGTGATATAGCTTTGTAAATCGGTGGTCGACATGAGGGTGATATCATCATCCAGCGGTGTATTTTGCTGACTAACGTAGGGATGAGAAGACATGATTGCGTCCTGTGCAGGTTATCTGGTTGTTAACTCTTTCGGCTTATGTTATTTCGGCGATAATTTTTTTATCTTTAGTTGTTAAATTTGATTTAGATCGCAATTTGCGATTAAACCTCAAAATCTGTACGCATTCTAATCCATTGATTTAAAATACTTTCATTCAGTAACTATTCAACTGCACTTCTACCAACGCACCGTCACAGTGCAAACATTGCTCACTTTTAGCGCAGAAAAGTGCTTTTCCGATCTGTTTTCGCGGTCTTAACCTGGGCAAAATGCCAGCAAATGTTAAACATCAGCATTAAATGTTGCATGAATGAGATATTTCCTGGTGTTTATCCCGATTTTTGCTAAGCGCGCCGGAATGGCGCAATCACTGCAATACTTAAATCAGTATCATGTGATACGCGAGCTCCGGGAGCATATTTTGAACAGGTTACCTTCCAGCGCATCGGCCCTGGCCTGCAGCGCACACGCACTGAATCTCATCGAAAAGCGCACGCTTGATCATGAGGAAATGAAATCATTAAACCGAGAGGTGATTGAATACTTCAAGGAGCATGTCAATCCGGGGTTCTTAGAGTATCGAAAATCTGTAACTGCAGGCGGGGATTACGGAGCCGTAGAGTGGCAAGCGGGAAGCCTGAATACGCTTGTCGACACCCAGGGGCAGGAGTTCGTCGATTGCCTGGGTGGATTTGGAATTTTCAACGTGGGGCACCGTAATCCAGTCGTGGTTTCCGCCGTACAGAATCAACTCGCGAAACAACCTCTGCACAGCCAGGAGCTACTTGACCCTCTGCGGGCCATGCTGGCAAAAACCCTCGCCGCGCTGGCGCCAGGTAAACTGAAATACAGTTTTTTCTGTAACAGCGGGACCGAGTCGGTTGAAGCCGCTCTGAAGCTGGCGAAAGCGTATCAATCGCCGCGCGGTAAATTTACGTTCATTGCCACCAGTGGCGCATTCCACGGCAAATCACTGGGAGCACTGTCCGCCACGGCTAAATCAACCTTCCGCAAACCCTTTATGCCGCTGCTGCCGGGTTTCCGCCATGTGCCGTTTGGCGATATTAACGCGATGCGCACCATGCTCAGCGAGTGTAAAAAGACCGGTGACGACGTCGCAGCCGTGATCCTCGAACCTATCCAGGGTGAAGGGGGCGTGATCCTGCCACCGCAAGGGTATTTGCCCGCCGTGCGTAAACTTTGCGATGAGTTTGGCGCGCTGATGATCCTTGATGAAGTGCAGACCGGCATGGGTCGTACCGGCAAAATGTTCGCCTGCGAGCACGAAAACGTGCAGCCCGACATTATGTGTCTGGCCAAAGCGCTGGGCGGCGGCGTGATGCCAATTGGCGCAACCATTGCCACCGAAGAGGTGTTTTCCGTCCTGTTCGACAATCCCTTCTTGCATACCACCACGTTTGGCGGCAACCCGCTCGCTTGTGCGGCTGCGTTAGCCACCATTAACGTCCTGCTGGAGCAAAATTTACCGGCTCAGGCGGAGCAGAAAGGCGATATGTTGCTGGATGGTTTCCGCCAGCTTGCGCGGGAGTACCCAGACCTGGTGCATGATGTACGCGGTAAAGGCATGCTGATGGCAATTGAGTTTGTCGATAATGAAATCGGCTACAACTTTGCCAGTGAGATGTTCCGCCAGCGGGTACTGGTTGCCGGCACGCTAAACAATGCAAAGACGATCCGTATCGAACCGCCGTTAACGTTAACGATCGAGCAATGCGATCTGGTATTGCGATCGACGCGCAAAGCCCTGGCAGCATTACGGGTGAGCGTTGAGCAGGTGTAATACAGGTCGGATGGCGCTGCGCATCTCAGGCTTACGGGATCAAATGTAGGTCGGCTAAAAGCGTAGCCGCCATCCGGCAATTAGCACAACTTAAACAATCCGCACACCCGCAGGCATAAGGCGTTCTGGCGTCAGCAGCACGCTTTCGCTGCCATCGTCCGTCTCAGCGCACAGCAACATGCATTCTGACGTTTCCCCGCGCATTTTGGCCTTTTGCAGATTACACAGCACCACCACCGTTTTCCCCATCAACTCCTCTTCGCTGTAATAAGGCACCAGGCTGGTCACGGTTTGCAGCGTACGCTCTCCCACATCCACCTGCACGATATACAACTTATCAGCATTGTCATGGCGCTTTACCTGTGCGATTTTTCCAACACGTATTTCCATTCGGGCAAAATCAGCAAATGCGACGGTATCCATTGTGTTCTCCTTTGGTAAAATTTTACTAAATACTAGCAAAATATTTTCTTGGCATGGTTCTCAAAAGCGGGAAAATGACGTAGTCATCACACTCTGAAAGCCCAGTTTTACCCCAGGGATGTCAATTAAACGTACTTTTTTTACTGAAAACAGATGAATAGATAAGCACTTCATTTACAATGCGCAGGTAACTCAGGGAAAAGGCAAACATGGCAACACTTAAAGACATCGCAATCGAAGCTGGCGTGTCCCTGGCGACAGTGTCCCGGGTTTTAAACGATGACCCCACGCTGAATGTAAAAGAAGAGACCAAGCATCGCATTCTGGAGATCGCGGAAAAACTGGAGTACAAAACCAGCAGTGCTCGTAAAAACCAGACCAGCGCGCTCGGCCCCCAGCATATTCTGGCGCTCTACAGCTACCAGCAGGATTTGGAAATCAACGATCCTTACTATCTCGCGATCCGTCACGGAATAGAAACCCAGTGTGAGAAGCTGGGGATCGAACTGACCAACTGCTATGAGCACAGTGGGCTGCCGGAGAGCAAAAACATTACCGGCATTCTTATTGTCGGCAAGCCTTCTCCGGTTTTGCGTAATGCGGCAACAGCGCTTACCGACAACATCTGCTTTATCGATTTCCATGAACCCGGCAGCGAATATGACGCCGTCGATATCGATCTGGCCCGCATCAGTAAAGAGAGCATCGACTACTTCATCGCCCAGGGCGTCACTCGCATTGGCTTCATCGGCGGTGAAGACGAACCCGGCAAGGCAGATATCCGTGAAGCCGCGTTTGTCGAATACGGTCGTCTGCAGCAGGTCGTTTCTGAACAGGACATCTATCGCGGCGGTTTCTCCAGTTCATCAGGGTATGAACTGGCCAAAAAAATGCTGGCGAAAGCCGACTATCCCGGTGCCCTGTTTGTGGCTTCAGACTCGATTGCTATTGGCGTTCTGCGCGCCATTCACGAGCGTGGCCTGAACATTCCGCAGGACATTTCGCTGATTAGCGTTAATGATATCCCGACAGCGCGCTTCACCTTTCCTCCGCTTTCCACCGTTCGCATCCATTCAGAAATGATGGGCAGTCAGGGCGTCAACCTGCTGTTTGAGAAAGCCCGCGATGGGCGTGCGCTTCCTCTGCTGGTTTTTGTTCCCAGCAAGCTGAAACTGCGCGGCACCACCCGCTAAAATCCCCAGTAAACACGCCCGGTTTCTTCTGATGCCGGGCGCGCATTGTCATGCATTATTTTCTGCGCCCCATTATTTTCGTGATCCAGTTAAAGTAAATCACCTCACTCGCTATATTTTAGTAAAACTTTTACTAAAATCACCATCAATTACACTTACTCACCATTACAATGAATGGTTCCGATTTTTCTCCACCGGGAGGCCTTATGAATCGCTGGGAAAACATTCAGCTCACCCACGAAAATCGACTGGCGCCACGCGCATATTTTTTCTCTTATGACTCCGTTGCGCAGGCTCGCTCGTTTGCCCGCGAAACCAGCAGCCTCTTTCAGTTGCTAAGCGGTCAGTGGAATTTTCAGTTCTTTGAGCATCCGCTGCAGGTGCCGGAAATCTTTACGTCGCAGTTGATGAATGACTGGGGCAGCATCACCGTCCCAGGCATGTGGCAGATGGAAGGACACGGCAAACTGCAGTATACCGACGAAGGTTTTCCTTTCCCGATTGATGTCCCCTACGTTCCGACCAATAACCCCACCGGAGCCTACCAGCGCATTTTCTCCCTCAGCGAAGGCTGGCAGGGCAAACAAACGCTGATTCAATTTGATGGCGTAGAAACCTACTTCGAAGTTTACGTGAATGGTCAGTACGTTGGTTTCAGCAAAGGCAGCCGCCTGACGGCTGAATTTGATATCAGCGCGGTGGTGAAGACCGGTGACAACCTGCTGTGCGTTCGCGTAATGCAATGGGCTGATTCCACTTACGTTGAAGACCAGGACATGTGGTGGTCGGCGGGAATTTTCCGCGACGTCTATCTGGTAGGCAAACAGGCGACCCATATTCAGGATTTTACCGTTCGCACCGAGTTCGATGATGACTATCGCGACGCCATCCTCACCTGCGACATTGCGCTGGAAAACCTGGCTGCCACGCCAGCGATGGCGTCGCTCGAATACACCTTGTTTGACGGTGAGCAGGCGCTGCATAGCGGCGTGATTAACAATCTGGCAGTAGATCAACACACCCTCACCGCTTTTAATTTCAAGGTTAGCGCGCCGCAGCAGTGGTCAGCGGAATCGCCGTATCTTTATCATCTGGTGATGACGCTGAAAGATGCCAACGGCAATCTCCTTGAGGTCGTGCCACAGCGGGTCGGATTCCGCGATATCAAAGTTCGCGACGGTCTGTTTTACATCAATAACCGCTACGTGATGCTGCATGGCGTTAACCGCCACGATAACGATCATCTTAAAGGCCGTGCGGTTGGCATGGATCGCGTTGAAAAAGATCTGCTGTTAATGAAGCAGCACAACATCAACTCCGTGCGTACCGCCCATTACCCGAACGATCCGCGCTTCTATGAATTGTGCGATATCTACGGTCTGTTCGTGATGGCCGAAACCGACGTTGAATCTCACGGCTTCGCCAATATCGGCGATATCAGCCGGATAACCGACGATCCGCTGTGGGAAAACGTCTACGTTGAGCGCATCGTGCGCCACATCCATGCACAAAAAAACCACCCGTCGATCGTCATCTGGTCGCTCGGCAACGAATCCGGATACGGCTGTAACATCCGCGCCATGTATCACGCCGCGAAAGCGCTGGATGACACGCGTCTGATCCATTACGAAGAAGATCGTGACGCCGAAGTGGTGGATATCATCTCCACCATGTACACCCGTGTGCCGCTGATGAATGAGTTTGGCGAATATCCACATCCTAAGCCGCGCATCATCTGCGAATATGCTCACGCCATGGGCAACGGTCCCGGCGGGCTGACGGAATATCAGAACGTCTTTTATCAGCATGACTGCATTCAGGGACACTATGTCTGGGAGTGGTGCGATCACGGGATTCAGGCCAAAGATGACGACGGCAACGTCTGGTACAAATATGGCGGCGACTACGGCGACTATCCGAACAACTACAACTTCTGCCTTGATGGCCTGATTTATTCCGATCAAACCCCGGGGCCGGGTCTGCAGGAGTACAAGCAGGTGATTGCGCCAGTAAAAGTACGCGCACAGGATCTGGCTCGCGGCGAGCTACGGGTAGAAAACAAACTGTGGTTTACCACGCTTGACGACTACACCTTGCATATTGAGGTTCGCGCCGAAGGAGATACGCTTTCTGCTCAGCAGGTAAAACTGCGCGACGTCCCTCCTAATAGCGATACCCTCGTGCAATGCACACTGCCGGAACTGGATGCGCGCGAAGCGTTCCTCAACGTCATCGTGACGAAAGATTCCCGCACGTTATACAGCGAAGCCGGGCACCACATCGCGACTTATCAGTTCCCGCTGAAGGCCAGAACGGCGGCTGCCGTACCGTTTAGCCAGCAAAACGCTACCCCTCTGACGCTGGAAGACAGCCGCCAGAGCTGCACCATACGCGGTTATAACTTCCTTCTGACCTTCTCAAAACTGAACGGTAAGCCCATTAGCTGGACCGTTAACGGTGAGGAGCTGATTACCCGCGAGCCGAAGATTAATTTCTTCAAACCAACCATTGATAACCACAAACAAGAGTTCGAAGGCCTTTGGCAACCAAATCATTTACAGATTATGCAGGAGCATCTGCGCGATTTTGCCATTGAGCAAACCGATGACGCGCTGTTGATAACCAGCCAGACGATTATCGCCCCGCCGGTATTTGATTTCGGTATGCGCTGTACCTACCGCTGGCGGATTGCCGCAGACGGTCAGTTGAACGTGGAGCTTTCCGGCCAGCCTTACGGCGAGTACCGGGACATTATTCCGTGCATCGGCTTCACGATGGGCATCAACGGCGATTTGGGGCAGGTGGCGTATTACGGACGTGGTCCCGGTGAAAACTATGCCGATAGCCAGCAGGCCAACATCATCGATATCTGGCGCAGCAGCGTGGATGAGATGTTCGAAAACTATCCGTTCCCGCAAAACAACGGCAATCGTCAGGACGTGCGCTGGGCAACGCTAACCAACCGCCACGGCAACGGTCTGCTGGTGATTCCGCAGCGCCCTGTCAACCTGAGCGCCTGGCGCTATACGCCAGAAAATATCTTTGCCGCACAGCACTGTAATGCGCTGCAGCGCAGCGATGACATCACCCTGAATCTGGACCACCAGGTGCTGGGCTTAGGCTCCAACTCGTGGGGAAGCGAGGTGCTTGATTCCTGGCGCGTCTGGTTCCGTTCGTTCAGCTACGGCTTCACGTTGTTGCCGGTTTCCGGTAGCGAATCTAGCGCTCAAACCGCCGCCAGCCGCGTCTTTGGTACCGGGTTCTTTTCCACGAATTTGCACAGTGAGAATACAAAATGAGGATCATCGACAACTTAGCGCAGTTCCAACAAATTTACGCATCCGGGAAGAAGTGGCAGCGCTGCGTCGAAGCGATTGAAAATATTGATAATATTCAACCAGGCGTCGCCCACTCTATCGGTGATTCCCTGAGCTATCGCGTGGAGACAGACTCCGCGACCGATGCACTGTTTACCGGTCATCGTCGTTATTTTGAAATCCATTACTACCTGCAAGGACAGCAAAAAATAGAGTATGCCGCCAAAGAGGATCTCCAGGTGGTTGAATATTATCGCGATGAAACCGATCGCGAATATCTGAAAGGCTGTGGAAAAACCGTAGAAGTGCGCGAAGGACAAATGGTTATTTGTGACAACCATGAAGCCTATCGTTTTATTTGTAATAACGCAGTGAAGAAAGTCGTACTCAAAGTCACCATCGAAGATGGTTATTTTCATAATAAATAAAAACACAGGCGGCGCCGACGTTGCGCCGCCAGTACCCTATAATAATCAGGAATCGGAGATGTGCTATGTCTGATACCAAACGTAATACCATCGGCAAGTTCGGCTTACTTTCACTCACCTTTGCCGCGGTTTATAGTTTTAATAACGTTATCAACAATAATATTGAGCTGGGTCTGGCATCCGCACCGATGTTTTTCCTCGCGACGATCTTCTACTTTATTCCGTTCTGCTTAATCATCGCTGAATTTGTTTCGCTGAATAAAAACTCCGAAGCCGGTGTCTATGCTTGGGTGAAAAGTTCGCTGGGCGGACGTTGGGCATTTATTACCGCCTATACCTATTGGTTCGTTAACCTGTTCTTTTTTACCTCGCTGTTACCCCGTGTTATCGCCTACGCCTCATATGCTTTTTTAGGCTACGAATACATTCTGACACCGTTCGCAACCACGGTGTTAAGTATGGTGCTGTTTGCCTTCTCCACCTGGGTTTCGACCAACGGCGCAAAAATGTTAGGACCGATTACTTCGGTCACCTCCACATTGATGCTGCTGCTGACCCTGTCCTACATCCTGCTGGCGGGTACTGCGCTGGTTGGCGGCGTACAGCCTGCTGACCCTATCACCGTAGACGCAATGATCCCGAATTTTAACTGGGCCTTCCTCGGTATCACCACCTGGATCTTTATGGCGGCAGGCGGTGCGGAGTCGGTGGCAGTGTACGTCAACGACGTCAAGGGCGGGTCAAAATCGTTCGTGAAGGTCATTATCATTGCCGGGATTTTTATCGGCGTGCTCTATTCCATCTCCTCGGTACTGATCAACGTCTTCGTGAGCAGCAAAGAGCTGAAATTTACCGGTGGTTCGGTACAGGTATTCCACGGCCTGGCGGCATACTTTGGCCTGCCGGAACTGATCGTTAACCGCTTTGTCGGCCTGGTCTCCTTTACCGCGATGTTCGGCTCTCTGCTGATGTGGACCGCAACGCCGGTGAAAATTTTCTTCTCTGAAATTCCGGCGGGTATTTTCGGTAAAAAAACCGTCGAACTGAATGAAAATGGCGTTCCGGCCCGCGCAGCCTGGATTCAGTTCCTGATTGTTATCCCGCTGATGATTATCCCAACGCTCGGCTCCAATACCGTGCAGGATTTAATGAACACCATCATCAACATGACCGCCGCCGCATCGATGCTGCCGCCGCTGTTTATTATGCTGGCTTACCTGAATCTGCGCGCAAAACTGGACCACTTACCGCGCGACTTCCGTATGGGCTCGCAAAAAACCGGCATTATTGTGGTATCGATGCTGATTGTCCTCTTCACCATCGGGTTTGTTGCCTCGACCTTCCCGACCGGCGGTAACTTCATGACCATTATTTTCTATAACGTCGGGGGGATTGTTATTTTCCTCGGTTTTGCCTGGTGGAAATACAGTAAATACATCAAAGGGCTAACCAAAGAAGAAAAAGCTATTGAGGCGGCTCCCGCGTCAGATATTAATTAAAATATTAATAACGATTAGAGCGGTCTGTTTTCTTGCTCACCTGAAATACAATGTGAAATTAAATATACAGACTTGCAGGGCATTTATTGCCCTGCTCTTCTGTTGTGTACTTTCATTATTTGCAGCAAAGATTCGTCCACCAGCGGCCGCAACGTGTGAATCGCCCCCCCAGCCAGAAGGAGGTTTAGCAACCCAGGACACTCTGCGGCATTTATTTAACCCCCAGATGCCGCCACAGTTTGTCCAGCGGCATTGTCGCCAGCGCCACGCACTCATCGGCGGCGCCGTACCAGACGTGCAGCGTCTCATCGCGGATCAGCGCCCCACAGGTGAACACCACATTGCCGAAGAAGCCTTCGCGCTCGTAGGGCGCATCTGGCTCCAGCAACGGTACCGGTGATTTCGCCAAAATATGGGTCGGATCGTTGAGATCCAGCAGCAGCGCGCCGAGGCAGTAGTGCTGATCGGCATCCACACCGTGGTAGATCTCCAGCCAGCCGCGATCGGTTTTTAATACCGGCGCGCCGCCGCCTGATTTACGGCAGTCCCAGGCATCGCCGGACCGTCCCAGCAGGTGGCGATGGTTGCCCCAGTGCAACATATCCGGCGACTCGCAGATCCAGATTTCCGGATGACCGAAGTGGCACGGGGCCGGACGGGTCAGGGCGTGATATTTACCGGCGATCTTTTCCGGGAAAAAGCAGACGTCACGGTTGTCCGGGCAGAGGATCAACCCTTTTTTCTCCACCGTGACAAAATCTTTGGTCACCGCCAGCGCGGTAGAAATCCCCAGCGACGACACCGCCGAGTAGTTGATGTACGCGATATCATCGATGCGGGTGATCCGCGCATCTTCGCAGCCGAACTCTTCATATTGCGTATCGGCGATGATAAACGGCTGGCTGTCAATCCGGAAGTTCACCCCGTCGCGGCTGCGCGCCAGGCGCAGATGCGACATGGAGGTCAGCCACACCCGCGCCGGATCGCTTTTCAGCACGATCACCCGCGGATCGCTGAAATCATAGCGTTCATCGCGACGATCGAAACTCGCGGTGGCCTGTACCCAGCCCGCATCGGTTTTTTCCAACAGCGGTACGACACGCTGCTGCGGGTCGGGATTGATCACGCTTTCCGCCACCCGCAGCAGCAAAACGATCTCCCCGTCACACTCCGTTACGCCAGCATTGAAAACACAATCGACCTTCCTGCCGGGCAGTGAAGGCGTCACGTCCGCCGGGGTAATCAACGGGTTTTTACTGTGCCTGTCCATGTACTCTCCTTTTGATCAAACATTGATTCTTGCCAATCCATTGCGCGTCCTCTCCGTACAGCACTTCAGCCTCAATCTCCTGCCACGGATTACGAACGGGCGCACCAAAGTTGATGGCGACCCAGACCTGCTCCGCCGCCGTCGAACGGGTAAACCAGACGCATTCGTCAGTGAGGTTAAGCGAGTCCTGCTGTCCCTGATGCAGCGCCGCAACGCAGCGGCGCAGGGCGATCAGCAGCCGGTACTGATGCCAGAACGATGTCTCATCCTGTTGCTGGCGCTCCGCGTTAATCAGGGCGATATCGCCGCCGACGGGCATCCACGGCGCGACGGAGGAAAATCCGCCAAAGGGGGCGTCGCGCCAGGGCAGCGGCGCACGCGAACCATCCCGCGAATGTTCAATAGCCAGCGCCAGTGCCTGCTGTGGGCTGCTGCCTGCGGCAAGGGCGGTGCGGTAATGGGTTTTTCCCTGAATATCAAAAAGCTGCTCTGCCGTTTGCGGACGGTAGTCGGTCACCCCCAGCTCTTCGCCCTGGAAGATAAACGGCACGCCGCTCACCGTTAGCTGGAGCGCCAGCACTGCCAGCGCCCGCCCGGTATCGCGCTCGTTTTCGCCAAAGCGGCTGATCATCCGCGACATATCATGGCTGGAGAAAAACAGCGTCGGTAAACCCGACTGCGCAGCCAGCGTGGTTTTTAACTGGCTGAAAAGACGGGAAACATCAAAGGTTTTCTGGCTGCCGATATTAAAATTAAACACCACGTCCATCAGCTGCGGGCTTTGATAGCGGCTGAGCACGTCAGGGTCTTCGCTGCCGATTTCGCCAATCAGGAAATAGTCCCCCTGCGCCCGAACATGGGCACACAGCCGTTGCAGCGTCTCCGGGAGTCGCGGCTGATTGATGTCAAATTCATGGCGCTGCTCGCCGTTCTCTTCCGGGTTATCAGGCCCAATGCCGTCGGTAGTAAGAAAGTTGATGACGTCAAAGCGAAAACCGTCCACCCCCTGCGTAACCCAGAAATCCACCACCCAGTAAATTTCCTGTTCCACCGCGGGGTTGGCCCAGTTGAGATCCACCTGACCGGGCGCGAATTTATGGTAATAAAACTCGCCGGTGTCAGGCTCCGCGGTCCACGCGCTGCCGGAAAAGAAAGAACGCCAGTTATTCGGCTGGCGGCGAAAAAGGAAATAATCACGATAGCGGCTGTCCGGATTATTCCACGCATCGCAAAACCAGGGATGTTCTGAGGAGACGTGATTGACCACCAGATCGATAATCACCCGAATGCCTCTGGCGTGGCAGCCGTCAACCACCCGGCGAAAATCGTCGAGAGTGCCGAAACGGGCGTCAACGGCGCAGTAATCGCTGATATCGTAGCCGTTATCCACCAGCGGAGAGGGATAAAACGGCGTGATCCACACCGCACCGATGCCCAGCGCCTGCAAATAATCCAGCCGGGAAATCAGGCCCGGAAAATCGCCCAGCCCGTCGTTATTGCCGTCGCAAAACGAAGGCAGATAAATTTGATAGCAGGTACACGCCTGCCACCACGGTTGCTTTTTCACCGTCACGTTCCTTATTTCAGTGATAACGACATGCCTTCGAGGAAGTATTTTCTGAACAGAATAAACAGGACAACGATTGGCAGCATCTGCACTACCGACCCCGCCAGCACCGGTCCCAGGTAGATGCCGTAGGATTTGCTGAAGGTGGCGAGCAGCACCGAAAACGGCATTTTGTCCACTTCGCGCATCACGATCAGCGGCCAGAGGAAGTTGTCCCATGAGCTGGAAAAGGTGAACAGCGCGACAATCGCCAGAATGGATTTATTCAGCGGCATCATCACATGCCGCAAGATCCCCCACAGGCTGGCGTGATCGAGCCTTGCGGCATACAGGTAATCATTCGGCGTGCCTTTAAAGCTCTGCGAAACCATGAAAATGCCCCAGGCGCTCATCGCATACGGCAGGATCATCGCCCCGTAGCTGTTGATCAGCCCCAGTTCACGCATCAGGACAAACTGTGGAATGATGAACATAAAGACCGGGAAAACCATCTGCACAATCAACAGGTTGCGAAACGCATTTTTGCCGCGAAACTCGGTTTTCGCGACGGCATATCCCACCAGCATTGAGGTCAGCGTGACGCAGACGGTGATCGTGAGCGACACGAACAGCGAGTTAACCAGGGTGCGCAAAAAAGGTTTGTCCGCCCGGTTGCTGTTATCGAACAGAAAAGCGTAATTCTCCAGCGTCAGATGACCGGAAAACAGCCCGGTCGTGTAGATTTGCGCCGTCGGTTTCAACGAGGAGATCACCATCCAGATAAAAGGATACAGCCAGGTGAGCGCCAGCAAAAACATCACGGCGTGAATGAGCAGCGTTAAAGGAGTCAGTTTCTTCATTCACACAATCTCGATATGTTTTTCGAATACTTTGCGGAAGACCCAAATGGCGAGGAAACTGCATGCCGCAACGATAATCGACATGGTCGCCGCCCAGGTTGGCTTCATTTTCTGGAACGCCACTTCATACATCACCACCATCGGACTGGTGGTGCTGTTGAGCGGCCCGCCGCCGGTGATAAGATACGGCTCGGTAAAGATGCTGAACGCCACGGTAATCGCCAGCACCATCACCATCACGATTTGCGCGTTCATCATCGGCAGGGTAATCGCCCAACTTTGCTTAAACCTCCCGGTTTTATCCAACTGCGCCGCGCTGTAAATATCCGCGGGGATCGCCACCATCCCGGAATAGAGAATCAGCCCGTAATAACCGACGAATTTCCAGGTAACAATTAACGCAATGGATAACATGGCGCAGTCAGGGTTGGTAAACCAGGGCACAGAGATGCCGAAACTGGCCTGTAAAAATTGATTGACCGGCCCGTATTCGCTGAACAGTTTTGAAAAGACGATGGAATAGGCCACCCCCGAAGAGATATTCGCCAGTAAAAAGCTCAGGGCAATAAAACTTTTCCCGTACTTAATTTTTCGTAATCCCGCGGCAAACAGCAGCGAGGCAAGAAAGACAATCGGGATATACCACATTAAAAAACGGCACACGTTCCACATCGATTGCCAGAATAACGCGTCATGAAACACGCCAATGATATTCTGTAATCCGCTAAACGTCGGCGTGCCAATAAATTGCCAGTTCGTCATGCTGAGCACGACCAGCCAGCACAGCGGATAAAACCAGAACAGCAACGAATAACCGATCCACGTGGAGGCCAACAGGCCTCCGGTGCGGGATTCATATCCAGCCATTTTTTCCCCTTATTTCGCCAGCAACGTGTTAATTTCCTGCGCGGATTTATCGAGGGTGGCTGCCGGATCGGCGTGGTTGAAAATGACCTGCTCCAGCATCTGCGTCATGCTGCGCTGAATCTCCGTGGTTTGCGTAGTGGCCGCTGGCGGCAGCGCGACGTCCACGTAAGATGCGATCGCCTTCTCCAGCGGGTTTTTCTCAAAGTAATTCACAAACAGCGGATTACTCATTAAATCACTGCGTGCTGGCGGCATACCGGTCAGCTCCAGCCAGCTCCGGTCGTGCTCGGCGTTGTTAAAGACCCACTGAATAAACGCCCACGCCTGCGCTTTGCGCTTGCTGGAACTGAAGATCACCACCCCTTTGCTGTCGCCGAACGTATACGGATGCGCGTCGCCTTTCTCGGTGAGCATCGGCCCAATTTGCAGCGTTTTGAGGATCTCCGGATACTGCTTGTGATAGCGAGCGATATCCCACGGACCGCGCGCGGACGCCAGCACCTGTCCGGTCGCTAACGGATCGTCGGCGGCGGTGAAGTCGTAGCTGCTCCACTTGCTGTTAAAGACTTTCCCCATAAAGGTCAGTACCGCCTGTCCGGCAGGATCGGCAAACGTCGCCTGATGACCCGCGAGGTAAGGTTTACCGCCGTTTTGCGCATAATAAAGCGGAATAAAATCGAACCAGCGTTCCCACCAGTTTTTCCCGGCGGTCATCTGGATAACATAGCCGTTATTATCCGCCGCCCGGCGCTCTGCCAGCTGATAAAGCTCATCATAACGGGTCGGAACATGATCAAAACCATACTGCTTGAGTAAATCGCCCCGCCACCACCAGACGATAGGATTAATATAGATTGGCAGAACGTGTTGCTCGCCGTTTAATTGCCAGGCAGGAATAATTTTGCCCATCTGTCGGTTATTAACGAGTTCATTAAAACCACTCATTTTAGACAGGTCTTCAAGCTGACCAATTTCCACCAACTGGCTGGCAAAACCGATAAAGATATTACTGGAAATATCGGGTTCCGTGCCGGAAGCCAGCGCGTTCATTATTGCCTCTTCAGAACTGCTGGCGGCAGGAATGGGCGTAAATTCGACCGGGGTATGCGCCGGGTCTTTATTCCATTCTTTAACCATAGTATTCCAGAAGGCTTCTTCATTTTCGTTTGGTGCCACCCACATTTTAATTGGCGTTTTTGCTGTCTCTGCGGATTTTTTATCATCCGGACCGCAGCCAGAAATACAAAATGCGAATAGTACACAGGCTGTTAATTTAGGGAGGGTGCGAATAAGTACCCTCCGCAACGAAAATGAAACTTTTAGTCAATTAAATTCAATCACTTACATAGGCGTTTTTTTGCGTTTGGTGACTTATTCGCACCTTCCTTAGCTAATTTTACAACTCTCACGATAACTCTCCATTTACTTTCAATAAGTATTGATTTACCGCTACCCTGCTATTGAATGGAGCGTAAATTAACACCCCCTTTTTATGTTTAACGTTAAACAAATCACAAAACGATTTTTGTTTAACGTTAAACTTTGCATCAACGTTCAACGCAATGGACGATAGAAATAAATAATTCACGCCAATATATAAACCCAACAAATATATTAAAAATGAAAATAAACGTTAATGATAATAAAGATAAGAAACGTATTACGATAAAATCATTGGCCAAGATTATGGGTATTTCCCATACCACGGTGTCGAACGCATGGAATAATCCGGAAAAATTATCTCCGGAGCTGCGCCAGCGAATTTTGCAATATGCCAGCGAGCTTGGCTTTCAGGGACCGGACAAGCTGGCGCGCGCGCTGCGTACCGGCAAATCTGACACCATCGGCGTGATATTCAACGACTCTATGAGTTACGTGTTTATCGATCCCCACGACATTGCGCTGATGCGGGGGATCGCCGTCCAGTGTGAAGAACAAAACGTCAATCTGGTCTTGATCCCTTTGCGTAAGCGGCAACAGACGCCGCTCAACACCCTGGTTGATGGCTATATTCTCAACGCCACGCATAACAATGCGGCCATGATCCAGCACGCGCTGGCTCATGGGCGTCCGGTGGTCACGCTCGATTTTCAGTTTCCCGACCATAGCAGCGTCTCCATCGATAACGCCTGCGCCATGCGCGATATTGCCCGCTATCTGGCCGATAAAGGTCATCGACATTTCGGCATCATCGCCTTTCCGTCACAGCCCTCAGCGCAGGGAATGTGCGATCTGACCGCCCCCGTCACCGGCGACAACCTGCTGATGCTCTCCCGCGTGAATGCCTGCCGGGAGGTTTTCCAGCAGCGCGGCTTCGCCCTTGATACGTGCTGGCTGTATCAAACCCGACACGATGAAGAACACGGCGAACAGGCGGCCAAAGCGTTACTGGAAACCCATCCGGAGATCACTGCGCTTATCTGCCTTTCCGATCGCTTCGCCGTCGGCGCGATCCACTACTGCCAACGGCAGCAACTGGCGGTTCCGCAGCGGGTTGCCGTTACCGGTTTCGATAATCTCGCCGTTGAGATGGCGGGAATACGCCTGACCACCATCGCGCAAGACGCGGAAAAGAAAGGGGAAATGGCCGTCAAATTGCTGCTCACCAGAGGACCGGTGACCCACTATGAATTGCCTTACCAGCTCATCATTCGGGAGTCAGCCTGACTCATTAATTACACAAGAGTAGATTATGGATGAACTAACCTGTTTTAAAGCCTACGACATTCGCGGTGAGGTTGGCGTCAACCTGACGCCGGATATTGCCTTTCGCATCGGTCGCGCTTACGCCGCCTGGCGCCATCCGCGCCGGGTAGTGATCGGCGCCGACATTCGCCTTAGCTCGGAATCGTTAAAATCCGCCGTGACCGACGGGCTGATTTCCAGCGGCGTGGATGTTATCGACATTGGTCTGTCAGGCACCGAAGAGATCTATTTCGCCACCCGGGAACTGCGTGCCGACGGCGGCATTCAGATAACCGCCAGCCATAATCCGGCGCAGTACAATGGTATGAAGCTGGTGCGCGAAGAGGCGCGTCCGATCAGTAACGACAACGGCCTGCTGGAGATAAAAGCGCTGGCAGAGCGCAACGACTTTGCTCCGATCGTCCATCGTGGCAGCCTCATCCCTTATGATAATCGCCCCGCCTGGATTGCCTGCCTGCTGCGCTTCCTTCAGCATCCGCCGACTCGCCCGCTACGTATTGTGACCAACGCCGGACATGGCACCGTCGGGCCTGCGCTTGACGCGATCGCCGACGGACTGGCCCGTGCGGGCGTTCAGATTGAGTTTATTCGCCTGCACCATCAGCCGGACGGTCATTTCCCGGCGGGCGTGCCGAATCCGATGCTGACGGAAAACCGCCTCATCACCCAGCAGGCGGTTATCGAGAATCAGGCTGATTTCGGCATCGCCTGGGACGGCGATTTCGATCGCTGCTTCTTCTTTGATGAGTGTGGCCGCTTTATTGAGAGCTACTACCTGGTTGGCCTGTTCGCCGAGCACTTCCTGCAACGCTCCATAGGCAGTCACATCATTCTGGACCCGCGCCTGACGTGGAATACGCTGGACGTTGTAACTCGCTGCGGCGGAATCCCGGTCATCAGCAAAACCGGGCACGCCTTTATCAAAGCGCGGATGCGCCAAGAGGACGCGGTCTACGGCGGAGAAATGAGCGGCCACCACTACTTCCGCGATTTTGGCTATTGCGACAGCGGGATGATCCCACTGGTATTGCTGCTGCAAATTATCGGCAGCGACAGCCGTCCACTGTCGGCGTATATCGAACACGCCCAGGTGCGCTTTCCGGTTTCCGGCGAAATCAATCTGACGGTGGCCGATCCGCAATCGGTCATGCAATCCATCGCCGCTCACTATCTGCAAGCCGGCGGCCTGCGTGACGATTGCGATGGGTTGAGCATCGACTTCGTTGACTGGCGCTTCAACTTACGCGCGTCCAACACCGAGCCGCTGCTGCACCTGAACGTGGAAACCCGCGCGGATACGGCACTGCTGGCGCGCAAAACCGATGAACTTTTAACGCTGATTGCAGCCTGGGATTCTGACAAGGAGAGGTTATGACCGCGCTAAGCCTGAGCAATATTCATAAAGCCTGGGGCAAGAACACCATCATTGAAAATCTGTCGCTGGAGATCGCCTCCGGGGAGTTCATTGTACTGGTTGGCCCTTCCGGATGCGGGAAATCCACGCTGCTGCGGATCATCGCCGGACTGGAAATCCCCGACGGCGGTAAACTGGTGATGGGGGAAAAGAGGTCACCAGGCTTGCGGCGGGCAAACGCAACCTGTCGATGGTGTTTCAGTCCTACGCCCTCTACCCGCATATGACCGTCAGGGAAAATCTGTCATTCGGTTTACGTAATATCAACACGCCCGCCGCCGAGATTGATAAGCGGGTCGCTCACGCCGCCAGCATGCTGAAGCTGGAAGAGATGCTGGACAGGCTGCCGCAGAATCTGTCCGGCGGGCAGCGCCAGCGCGTGGCGATCGGGCGTTCTATTGTCCAGCAACCGGAACTGTTTCTGTTTGATGAACCGCTGTCTAACCTGGATGCCGCGTTGCGGGTCGGGATGCGCCAGGAGATCCAGCAGCTGCATAACACCCTGAAAAACACCATGATCTATGTAACGCACGATCAGGTGGAGGCGATGACGCTGGCCGATCGCATCGTGGTGCTTTACAAGGGAAAAATTGAGCAGGTGGGCACGCCGCTGGAGCTGTATAACACCCCGGCAAACCTGTTCGTCGCTGAGTTTATCGGCACGCCGAAAATTAATGTTCTGCCAGCGGTATGGCGTGAAGGCGCGCTGCATATCGCCGATAACCTCGTCTTCCGCCTCACCCGTCAGCCCGTAGGCGTTAGCGACGGGGACAAACTGTTTGTCGCCATCCGCCCGGAGCATATGCAGTACCAGCAGACCGGGGATTTCACATTGCAAGGTCGTACCCGGCTGTGTGAATTACAGGGCGACTCCACGCTGGTGTGGTTGGATCTGGCCGGCCACCCCGTGTGCCTGAAGTCTTTTCAACAGCTTAGCTTCATGCCGGATACACCGCTTACGCTCACCGTACAAGAGTCGCACCTGCACCTCTTTGACGGTCTGGGTAAACGACTGGCGTTCTGACCCACTTGCCCTTGCGTCCGCAGGGGCATTTTTTGAATCCCATCACAATCACGGCATTCCCCTTTTCCCTTTTACGCGGCGACGGCTAAATTATTAACTCATCCGACCACATAACAATAATTTTACATACTGGACACCTTTATGAGCTATCCGTCGCTGTTCGCCCCGCTCGATTTAGGCTTCACCACGCTTAAAAACCGCGTGCTGATGGGTTCAATGCATACCGGGCTGGAGGAGTATCCCGACGGTGCAGAACGGCTGGCCGCGTTCTACGCCGAACGCGCCCGTCACGGCGTAGCGTTAATTGTGAGCGGAGGTATTGCGCCTGCGCTTTCCGGCGTGGGGATGGAAGGCGGCGCGATGCTGAACGACACCAGCCAGCTTGCACATCATCGCGTCATTACCGACGCCGTGCATGACGAAGGCGGCAAAATCGCCCTGCAAATCCTGCATACCGGGCGTTACAGCTACCAGCCGCATCTGGTGGCACCTTCTGCCATTCAGGCGCCAATCAACCGCTTTACGCCGCATGAGCTGACGCACGATGAGGTGCTGCAGTTGATTGAAGATTTTGCCCACTGCGCTCAACTGGCGCGGGAAGCGGGCTATGATGGCGTCGAAGTGATGGGCTCGGAAGGCTATCTCATCAACGAATTCCTGACTCTGCGCACCAATCAGCGCAATGACGAATGGGGTGGCGAGTATGCCAACCGCATGCGTTTTGCCGTGGAAGTGGTGCGCGCGGTACGCCAGCGTGCCGGTAATGACTTTATTATTATCTTCCGCCTGTCGATGCTCGATCTGGTGGAAAACGGCGGAACCTTCGACGAAACCGTCCAACTGGCGCAGGCGATAGAAGCCGCAGGGGCGACCATTATTAACACCGGTATTGGCTGGCATGAGGCGCGTATTCCCACTATTGCCACCCCGGTGCCACGCGGTGCGTTTAGTTGGGTGACACGTAAGCTGAAAGGGCATGTGACGATCCCACTGGTCACCACCAACCGCATTAACGATCCTCAAGTCGCCGATGACATTCTGGCCCGTGGCGATGCCGATATGGTGTCGATGGCCCGTCCGTTCCTCGCCGATGCCGAACTGCTGTCAAAAGCGCAAACCGGGCGAGCGGATGAGATCAATACCTGTATCGGCTGTAACCAAGCCTGCCTGGATCAGATCTTCGTCGGCAAAGTCACCTCTTGCCTGGTGAATCCGCGCGCCTGCCATGAGACCAAAATGCCGATCGTTGCCGCCACTGTGCCGAAAAATCTGGCGGTTGTCGGAGCAGGTCCTGCAGGCCTCGCCTTCGCCATTAATGCCGCCGCACGCGGTCATCACGTGACATTGTTTGACGCGCATAGCGAGATTGGCGGGCAGTTTAATATCGCTAAGCAGATCCCCAGCAAAGAAGAATTCTATGAAACCCTGCGCTACTACCGCCGGATGATAGATGTGACTGGCGTGTCGCTGAAGCTGAATCACTTTGTCAGCGCACGCGATCTGTACCCCTTCGATGAAGTGATCCTCGCCAGCGGGATCGAGCCACGCATGCCACCGATCGAGGGGATCGCGCATCCTAAAGTGCTCAGCTATCTCGACGTCCTGCGCGATAAAATGCCGGTGGGCAAACGCGTGGCGATCGTTGGCTGCGGCGGGATCGGTTTTGATACCGCCATGTATTTGAGCCAGCCCGGTGAGCCCACCAGCCAAAACATTGCGGAATTCTGCGTGGAATGGGGGATCGACACCAGCCTGCAACAGCCTGGCGGCTTACGCCTGGAAGGCCCGCACTTATCCCGCAGCCCGCGCCAGATAGTGATGTTGCAGCGCAAAGCCAGCAAACCGGGACAAGGTTTAGGGAAAACGACGGGCTGGATCCATCGCGCCACCCTGCTCTCACGCGGCGTGAAAATGATCCCGGCAGTTAGCTATCAGAAAATTGATGATGATGGGTTACACGTCGTGTTGAACGGCGAACCGTTGATCTTTAACGTGGATAACGTGGTGATTTGCGCCGGACAAGAGCCGCGCCGTGAACTGGTTGATCCACTCCACGCGGCAGGTAAAACGGTACATCTGATCGGCGGCTGCGATGTGGCGATGGAGCTGGATGCCCGACGCGCTATTGCCCAAGGGACGATGCTGGCGCTGGAAATTTAACAGTATGTATTTCGTAGGCCGGATAAGGCGGTCACGCCGCCATCCGGCACACACGATTAGCGGCGGCGACCGGTTTTGACCGCTTTCAGTACCACGAATTTATTATTGGTGGCGATGGTCACGCAGTTGCCGAAAATCTTCTTCAGCTTGTGGAAGTAGTCAAGGTGACGGTTAGCCACAATGTACAGCTCACCGTTGATTTTCAGGCAGCGACGAGCGTGGTGGAACATCTCCCAGGCAATGTTATCCGTCAGCGCGTGCCTCTGGTGGAACGGTGGGTTGCACAGCACGGCGTTAAAGCGGAACGGTTCGACGCCCGACAGCGCGTTGTTGATCATAAACTCACAGCGATCCAGCGCTTCAGGCATGTTACTTTCCACGTTCAAGCGGCTTGAAGCCACCGCCATCGGCGATTCATCAACAAATATCACGTTGGCTTCCGGGTTCTTCGCCAGCAGCGTCATACCGATGACACCGTTACCACAGCCGAGGTCAACAATCTCCCCTTCGAGGTTTTCCGGCAGATGCTCGATAAAAAAGCGCGCGCCGATATCCAGTCCGGTACGGGAGAAGACGTTGGCGTGGTTATGGATAGTCCATTCGGTACCTTCCAGCTTCCAGCTTAGCGTTTGCGAGGCAGCGGCCAGCTCAGGTTTGCTGAACGTACAGTTGATTAAACGGGCTTTTTTCCACGCCAGCGTCGTGGTGGTTGGACCCAACACTTTTTCGAACAGCTCCAGCGTCGAGGTATGCACGTCACGCGCTTTTGCCCCGGCGATGATACGCGTTTGCGGCGTTACCACTTCGCGCAGCGCGCGCAGTTGCTGCTCCAGCAGCGCCATGGTTTTTGGCAGCTTAATCAGCACCACGCCCGGCGCCTGCGGGTAGTCAGCCGTACTGTCGAGGAACTTGACGCTCGACTCGGCAATATCGTTATGACGCAGGTTCTCGCGTGTGGCAAGCTCGCTGAGATAGGAGTCGCCAATGCTGTACGGCGAATGTTGCGCCAGCGCACAGCCCAGCGCGCCAAAGGTATCATTCAGGATTAGCACCGGGCCGCTAATCTCGGTATCGTCCAGCTGTTGCAGCAGATATTCATCTGCCGCTTCCCACGCCAGCAGCGGGTTAACGTCATCCGTTTCCGGGAAACGTTTAAGTGACAGCGAACGGAAACCGTTGTCTATGTGGCTCATCGGCCCTCCTGAATGGTAAAATTTCGGCGTATCCCTGAAAAGGGTGCGTGAGTATACACTTTTTATGATTGGCATGGGCAAAGATGAACCAACTAACTTATCTCCAGGGCTACCCAGAGAATTTACTTTCTCAGGTGAGAACGCTGATTGCTGAACAGCGTCTGGGCGCAGTGCTGGAGAAGCGCTATCCGGGGACGCATGATTTCGCGACCGACAAAGCGCTCTGGCAATATACTCAGGATCTGAAAAATCAGTTCCTGCGTAATGCCCCGCCGCTGAATAAAGTCATGTATGACAGCAAGATACACGTTCTGAAGAATGCGCTGGGGCTGCATACCGCCGTATCTCGCGTGCAGGGCGGTAAGCTAAAAGCCAAAGCGGAGATCCGCGTTGCCACCGTGTTTCGCAATGCCCCTGAACCTTTTTTACGCATGATCGTCGTTCATGAACTGGCGCATCTGAAAGAAAAAGAGCACGACAAAGCGTTTTACCAGCTGTGCTGTCATATGGAGCCTCAGTATCATCAACTGGAGTTCGATACCCGCCTGTGGTTAACGCAACAATCGTTAAAGCAAACTGCGTAGTCGCGCACTGGCTTTGTCTTCAGAGCATGCTAAATTGACGAAAGGATCCCTTTTCGCAGCCTGAAGGCCATTATGATACGTTTCGCAGTAATTGGCACAAACTGGATCACCCGCCAGTTTGTCGATGCCGCCCATGAAACCGGCAAATATAAGTTGACCGCGGTCTATTCCCGTAGCCTTGAACAGGCGCAGACCTTCGCCAACGATTACCCCGTCGAGCATCTGTTTACCTCACTGGAAGCGATGGCGCAAAGCGAGGCGATCGACGCCGTCTACATCGCCAGTCCAAACTCCCTGCACTTCCCGCAGACTGAGCTGTTTTTGCGGCACAAAAAGCATGTTATTTGCGAAAAGCCGCTGGCCTCAAACCTGGCGCAAGCCGAAGCCGCTATCGCCTGCGCGCGCGAAAATCAGGTCGTGCTGTTTGAAGCGTTTAAGACCGCCAGCTTGCCTAACTTCCTGCTGTTGCAGCAATCTCTACCCAAAGTCGGAAGAATCAGGAAAGCGTTTATTAATTACTGCCAGTACTCCTCGCGTTACCAGCGCTATCTGGACGGTGAAAATCCGAACACGTTTAATCCGGCGTTCTCAAATGGCTCGATTATGGATATCGGTTTTTACTGCCTGGCCTCAGCGGTTGCGCTGTGGGGTGAGCCGCAAAGCGTTCAGGCCAGCGCCAGTCTGCTGGAAAGCGGCGTAGATGCCCACGGCGTGGTGGTGATGAATTACGGTGATTTCAGCGTCACACTCCAGCACTCAAAAGTAAGCGACTCGGTGTTAGCCAGTGAAATTCAGGGTGAGCAGGGATCGCTGGTGATCGAGCATATCTCCGAGTGTCAGAAAGTGTGCTTCGTTCCTCGCGGGGGGAAAACCCAGGATCTGACGACGCCTCAGCACATCAATACTATGCTGTATGAGGCAGAGGCTTTTGCTCATTTGGTTGAATCCGGCGAAGTGGATCACCCCGCACTGGCCGTCAGCCATATCACCGCCAAACTGCAAACAGAGATTCGCCGCCAGACCGGCGTGATTTTCCCGGCAGACGAAGCGGTAATATCGCTGACTGCGTAAAAGTATGTAAAACGAATGTTGCAGGCCATTGACTGAATGCATGGCCTGTAATATTTTGTAACCCGCAAAGGGGAGTAACTTCGTTGTCGGTTGATCGTCATTACGATGTGTGAAAAACCACATCCGGTCGCCGGGCGATAACAAAGGAATACGCCATCGTATTCCTTTGTTGTTGTAAGTGAGACCTTGCCGAATGGCAAGGTCTATGCATAAAAAGCAGCGGCTAACGTCATTCGGCGTTGGCCGTTTTTTTATGCATGGGGAAATACAATGAATACTGTCGGCACACCGTTGTTATGGGGTGGCTTCGCTGTCGTGGTGGTAATTATGCTGGCCATCGACCTGCTGTTGCAGGGTCGTCGTGGCGCGCATACGATGTCAATGAAGCAGGCTGCGGCCTGGTCAATCGTTTGGGTAACGCTGTCGTTACTGTTTAACGCCGTCTTCTGGTGGTACCTGGCACAAACCCAGGGCCGCGCCGTTGCCGACCCACAGGCGCTGGCGTTCCTTACCGGCTATTTGATCGAAAAATCGCTGGCAGTAGATAACGTCTTTGTCTGGTTGATGCTGTTCAGCTACTTCTCCGTACCGCCTGCGTTGCAGCGTCGGGTACTGGTGTATGGCGTGCTGGGAGCCATTGTTCTGCGTACGATCATGATCTTCGCCGGCAGTTGGCTTATCACCCAGTTTGAGTGGCTGTTGTACGTGTTTGGTGCATTCCTGCTGTTTACCGGCGTAAAAATGGCGCTGGCGAAAGAAGATGCTTCCGGTATTGGCGACAGGCCGTTAGTACGCTGGCTGCGCGGTCATTTGCGCATGACCGATACCATCGAAGATGAAAAATTCTTCGTGCGTAAAAACGGCCTGCTGTTTGTTACGCCGCTGATGCTGGTGTTGATTCTGGTTGAGCTGAGCGACGTCATTTTTGCCGTCGACAGTATTCCGGCTATCTTTGCCGTCACTACCGACCCGTTCATCGTGTTGACCTCAAACCTGTTTGCTATTTTGGGTCTGCGCGCAATGTACTTCCTGCTGGCGGGCGTGGCGGAGCGTTTCTCCATGCTGAAGTACGGTTTGTCGGTCATTCTGGTGTTTATCGGTATTAAGATGCTGATCGTCGATTTCTACCATATCCCGATCGCTATCTCGTTAGGCGTGGTATTTGGCATTCTGTTTGTGACGCTGATTGTGAACGCCTGGGTCAACCACCAGCACGATAAAAAGCAACAAATACAGTAAGTTTCATCTGCTAGCTGAAAAGCCCGACAGCACACTGCGTGCGTCGGGCTTTTTGTTTATCATGTCAAAATAATGTTAACTCAAAGTTATAAAATATGATCTCGACGCGAAATCCAGGATATTTCGCTTCCAGAACCCTGTTCTTTCCTTATACTCAGCCATGCAAACATTTGCCTCATCCTGAAAGATGCGTCTACAGAACGCACAAAGGCAGGGCAACAACACAATGAAAGGATTACTACATGACTACGCAACGTTCATCGGGGCTATTCTCGCGCCTGGCGCAAGGGAGCCTGGTTAAACAAATTTTGATCGGTTTGGTTCTGGGGATTTTACTGGCACTGGTGTCAAAACCTGCGGCAGAAGCCGTTGGTTTACTGGGTACTCTGTTCGTCGGCGCGTTAAAAGCCGTCGCGCCAATTCTGGTTCTGATGCTGGTAATGGCTTCTATCGCCAACCACCAGCACGGGCAAAAAACCAATATCCGCCCAATCCTGTTCCTCTACCTGCTCGGAACATTTTCCGCAGCGCTAGCGGCCGTTGTCTTCAGCTTCGCTTTCCCATCGACACTGCATCTTTCCAGCAGCGCCAGCGATATCGTACCGCCGTCCGGCATTATCGAAGTGATGCGTGGCCTGCTAATGAGCATGGTTTCTAACCCAATTGATGCACTGCTTAACGCCAACTACATCGGCATCCTGGTTTGGGCCGTCGGTCTGGGCTTTGCGCTGCGTCACGGTAATGAAACGACCAAAAATCTGGTCAACGATATGTCCAACGCTGTTACCTTTATGGTGAAGCTGGTGATTCGTTTCGCGCCGATCGGTATCTTCGGCCTGGTCTCCTCCACGCTGGCAACCACCGGTTTCGCCACGCTTTGGGGCTACGCGCAGCTGCTGACCGTGCTGGTAGGCTGTATGCTGCTGGTGGCACTGGTGGTCAACCCGCTGCTGGTATTCTGGAAAATTCGCCGCAACCCATATCCGTTAGTGCTGGCCTGTCTGCGTGAAAGCGGCGTGTACGCCTTCTTTACCCGTAGCTCCGCGGCAAACATTCCGGTGAATATGGCGCTGTGTGAGAAGCTGAACCTGGATCGTGATACCTATTCGGTGTCTATCCCGCTGGGAGCTACCATCAATATGGCTGGCGCGGCGATCACCATTACCGTGTTGACGCTGGCGGCGGTGAATACGTTGGGTATTCCGGTCGATTTACCGACGGCGCTGTTACTGAGCGTGGTGGCTTCGCTGTGCGCCTGCGGCGCATCGGGCGTGGCGGGAGGTTCTCTGCTGCTGATCCCACTGGCATGTAATATGTTCGGTATCCCGAATGACATCGCCATGCAGGTCGTTGCCGTTGGCTTTATCATCGGCGTATTGCAGGATTCCTGTGAAACGGCGCTGAACTCTTCTACAGACGTCCTGTTTACCGCTGCGGCCTGCCAGGCTGAAGACGAACGTCTGGCAAATAACGCCCTGCGCGGCTAATCTCTGCCCCTCCGTCACCGGACGGAGGGGTTCTCTTCTTGTACGCTTTTTTCAATTTTGAATGGATCAATTCCGCGTTTTTGCATCCGCCGGAAGCGAATAATGTTCAGGCCGTTCATCACCAGAAAACTACCTTCGATCATCGTCCCACCAATCGATCCCAACCAGAAATTATGGATAACCCAACAGGCGGTCGCGCACCACATTACGCAGCGCACGGTCAGCCCCTGGCAGCGAAACAGCGCCCAGGTGCTGGCCAGCGTGCCGATAATCGGCAACAGCTCCATCGCATGCTGTAATTTCGCCAGCCCGAGAACCAGGGTGAGGATAATAAAAACGGTCATTACCCACAGTTTGCGGGTATGCATCGAGACGAGTGTGCGGATGGTGTTTAGCTCTGCACTCATTCCCGCAGGCCAGGCGCCCATCAGAAAAAAATGCACGCCAATGGTGGCGCTGTAGACGGCAAGTTGCAGCCGGAACCGGCGCTCATCTCGATTGAAAAAGGTGGTAATGCCGATCAAAAAGGCGATGACACCTACGCCCTGGGCCAGCCAATACGCGGTCATGGGAGATCCTTGTGAGGAAACGCAAAAACAAACGGCGCTCCATATTATGAAACGCCGTTTTTAAAATCCACTCCATTTCGATTACCCAATAGATTTCGTGCTACCGCAAGGCGGTAAGTTCAGACATCCCCGGGAGCTTACTGGAGTAAGTGACCGGGGTGAATGGACGCAGCCAACGCGGCTGTCACGCGAAAGATGAAGGGTAATTACAATGTTACGCCGCTTTTAAAGATAGCCAGTTCCCGGAAATCGTTGCGCTCGTTGCAGGTTTGCTTGCCATTGGCGAACTCAACGATCGTATCGACAAACTCGCTCAGCAGCTGAGGCATCGCTTTACCGTGGATCAGCTGTCCGGCGTCAAAATCGATCCAGTGTTTTTTCTTGGCCGCCAGCTCGCTGTTGGTCGCAATTTTCACCGTCGGCACAAAACCGCCGTACGGCGTACCGCGGCCGGTGCTGAACAGCACCATATGACAGCCCGCGCCCGCGAGGGCACTGGTAGCAACCGCATCGTTACCCGGCGCGCTCAGTAAGTTCAGGCCGTGTGTCTTCAGGCGTTCGCCGTAGCGCAGTACATCCACCACCTGGCTGGAGCCCGCTTTTTGCGTGCAGCCCAGAGATTTATCTTCCAGCGTGGTGATCCCGCCCGCTTTGTTGCCCGGCGATGGATTCTCGTAAATCGGCTGGTCGTGAGCAATGAAGTACTGCTTAAAGTCATTGACCATGGTCACCAGCTTGCCGAAGGTTTCTTCGTCACGGCAGTGGTCCATCAGCAGCTGCTCGGCACCGAACATTTCCGGTACTTCAGTCAGCACGGTGGTGCCGCCGTTGGCAATCACGTAGTCGGAAAAACGCCCCAGCATCGGGTTGGCGGTAATACCAGACAGGCCGTCAGAGCCGCCGCATTCCAGACCAAACTTCAGCTCGCCCAGCTTACCCGGCTCACGCTTATCGTTACGCATCACGTTGTACAACTGATGGAGATGTTCAATCCCCGCTTCCACTTCGTCTTCCTGATGTTGGCAGACCATAAAGTGAACACGCTCAGGATCGTACTCGCCTAAAGTTTCGCGGAAGGCATCAACCTGGTTGTTTTCACAGCCCAGGCCGACCACCAGCACCGCACCCGCATTCGGGTGGCGCACCATATTTTGCAGCATGGTACGGGTGTTGATGTGGTCATCACCCAGCTGTGAACAGCCGTAGGTGTGACTGAAGAGATGCACGCCGTCGATACCCTCGGCGTCGTTGGTCTCTTTCAGAAAGCGGTTCTGCATCTGACGCGCCATAGCGTTGACGCAGCCGACCGTCGGCAGGATCCACAGTTCGTTGCGCACGCCGACCTCGCCGTTGGCGCGACGGTAGATCTGTACGTCGCGATCGGCGGGTTGAACAAGCTCTGCCTGAAAATCAGGGTGGTAGCTATACGTGTCCAGGTCGCTCAGATTCGTGCGCGTGTTGTGAGCATGAATATGCTCACCCGCCGCCACGTCCACCAACGTATGACCGATTGGCAAACCGTATTTAATGACGTTTTCGCCTTGCGCAATATCGCATAAAGCGAATTTATGGCCACGAGAAACCGCTTGGCGCAGGATTACCGCTTGCCCATCAACGGTGACTTCGGTTCCTTCAGCCAAATCAGCGAGCGCTACCGCGACGTTATCCAGCGTATGGATCTTGATGTATTGCATACCTTCACCCAGGCCTTAGTTCAGTTCAATGGCGAAATAATCACGCGCATTGTTGAAGCAAATATTTCTGACCATTTCACCCAACAGCTGGATATCTGCCGGCGCTTCACCTGCAGCAACCCAACGGCCAATCATCTGGCACAGGATGCGACGGAAATATTCATGGCGCGTATATGACAGGAAGCTACGGCTATCGGTCAGCATGCCGACGAAACGGCTCAGCAGACCGAGCTGGGCCAGCTGCGTCATCTGACGCTCCATACCGTCTTTCTGATCGTTGAACCACCAGCCGGAACCGAACTGCATCTTGCCCGGCATACCTTCGCCCTGGAAGTTGCCGATCATGGTGCCCAGCACTTCGTTATCGCGCGGGTTCAAACAGTAGAGAATAGTTTTCGGCAGCAGGTTCTGTTCGTTCTGCTTGCTCAGCAGTTTGGACAGCTCTTCGGCCATCGGGCGATCGTTGATGGAGTCGAAGCCGACATCCGCGCCCAACAGTTTGAACTGACGCAGGTTGTTATTACGCAGTGCGCCGATATGGTACTGCTGTACCCATTCACGACGCGCGTATTCCGCACCGAGGAACACCAGCACCGCGGTTTTAAACTGGGCAACTTCATGCTCGCTCAGCGTTTCACCCGCCAGGCGGCGTGCCAGAATGCTATCCAGTTCAGATTCGTTAGATTCAGCAAACAGCACCACGTCCAGCGCGTGGTCAGAGACTTTACAGCCGTGAGCCGCAAAGTGATCCAGACGTTTGGTCAGCGCAGCTTGCAGGTCGCTGAAGCGGCGGATATCCGTGTCAGACACCTCACCGAGCTTCGCCATATAATCATTAAAGGTCGCCTGCTCAATGTTAAAGGCTTTATCCGGACGCCAGCTCGGCAGCACTTTCACATCAAAGCTTCCGTCTTTAGCAACGGCCGCGTGATGCTCCAGAGAGTCGATCGGGTCATCGGTAGTACCAACCATTTTCACATTCATCTGCTGCATGATGCCACGCGCGGAGAATTTGTCCTGCGCCAGCAGTTCGTTGCACTGGTTCCAGATTTCGTCAGCCGTTGCCGGAGACAGCAGCTTACCTGTAATACCAAACGGGCGACGTAATTCGAGGTGGGTCCAATGGTACAGCGGGTTACCGATTGTGTGCGGAACCGTGGCGGCCCAGGCGTCAAACTTCTCGCGATCGGACGCATCGCCGGTACACAGGCGCTCAGCGACGCCGTTAGTACGCATCGCACGCCACTTGTAGTGGTCACCCTTCAGCCAGATGTCATACAGGTTATTAAAACGGTAGTTTTCCGCGATTTGTTGCGGTGGCAAATGGCAGTGGTAGTCGAAGATTGGCTGGTCTTTGGCGTAATCATGATACAGACGGCGGGCAAATTCGGTGTCCAACAGGAAATCTTCAGTCATAAACGGGGTCATTATCGTCTTCCTCTCAGCGAGTGCGTCAGATTGCTTATGTTTTGATGTTGACAAAGTTATCACACCAATTTCCATACACTGAAGATATTTTCGTGAGTTAGATCAACAAATGGCGACAAAAAAATTACTCTCAAAGAGGTAAACCTCGCGCCAAGCCGCACCAGCACTGGCTTTGCTGAATCGAAATAATGACCACACGAAGATTCACACTTTTGTGATGGCACTCACCTTTTAAAGCTGTATGACAAGTTATCTTTTTGCCGTCGCAATACATAAGCCGACGGAATGCAAATTACCGATGTATCACCATCGGATTAACCGGTACGGAAACCGAATTAGCACAAATATTGACATGGCAGAGTTCGGGGAGTACCGGCTTTTTTTTCGGTTACCCCCTCGTAAAAGAACATCCTCCTCCCTGAACTGGAAGATGACCGCTCGTTCGCGGACATAACAAAACGATGAGGTTTTACATGCGTAAAATTAAAGGGTTACGTTGGTACATGATCGCACTGGTGACGCTTGGCACCGTGCTGGGTTACCTGACACGTAACACTGTGGCGGCAGCTGCGCCAACTCTGATGGAAGAGTTACACATCTCCACCCAACAGTATTCCTATATCATCGCAGCGTATTCTGCTGCTTACACCGTAATGCAACCTGTTGCCGGCTACGTGCTCGATGTGCTCGGCACAAAAATTGGTTACGCGATGTTCGCCGTTCTGTGGGCCGTCTTCTGTGGCGCGACCGCACTGGCTGGTAGCTGGGGTGGACTGGCGCTGGCGCGAGGCGCAGTCGGTGCCGCTGAAGCTGCGATGATCCCTGCGGGTCTGAAAGCCAGTTCTGAATGGTTCCCGGCAAAAGAACGTTCAATCGCCGTGGGTTACTTTAACGTCGGTTCCTCTATCGGCGCGATGATTGCTCCGCCGCTGGTCGTCTGGGCTATCGTCATGCACAGCTGGCAGATGGCATTCATTATTTCCGGTGCCCTGAGCTTCATCTGGGCCATGTGCTGGTTGGTATTTTACAAACACCCACGCGACCAGAAAAAACTGTCTGATGAAGAACGTGATTACATTCTGAATGGTCAGGAATCACAGCATAAAAACAGCACCGCCAAGAAAATGTCTCTCGGTCAGATCCTGCGTAACCGCCAGTTCTGGGGCATCGCGCTGCCGCGTTTCCTGGCAGAGCCGGCCTGGGGTACCTTCAACGCTTGGATCCCGCTGTTCATGTTTAAAGTCTACGGCTTTAACCTGAAAGAGATTGCGATGTTTGCCTGGATGCCGATGCTGTTTGCTGACCTGGGCTGTATCGTAGGGGGTTACTTACCGCCGCTGTTCCAGCGCTGGTTCGTCGTTAACCTGATCGTTTCCCGTAAAATGGTCGTCACCATGGGCGCATTGCTGATGATTGGCCCAGGGATGATCGGTCTGTTCACCAGCCCGTACATTGCTATCGCCCTGCTGTGCGTCGGCGGCTTTGCTCACCAGGCGCTGTCCGGTGCGCTGATCACGCTCTCTTCTGACGTATTTGGTCGTAATGAAGTGGCAACCGCGAACGGTCTGACCGGTATGTCCGCATGGCTTGCAAGTACGCTGTTTGCGCTGGTCGTTGGCGCGCTGGCTGACACCATCGGCTTCAGCCCGCTGTTCGCCGTACTGGCGGTATTCGACCTGCTCGGCGCGTTAGTCATCTGGACGGTATTGCAGAACAAATCGGCCAGCGAGGTCGAGTCAGCTTCGCAAACTGGCGATCCCGCTGCGCAAAGTTAACCAGACACGATTTAACAAGGTTATGTAATGCTAAGCCGCCAGTCATCTGGCGGCTTTTTTATCGCCGCGAGTGGAGCCGTAATCGCAAAAGTGGTATAACAAATAGAGTCTGCCGTATCATGCCTGGAGCGCATATGGAAATCACCGAACCACGACGTTTGTACCAACAACTTGCCGCTGATCTGAAAGAACGCATTGAGCAGGGTGTCTACCTGGTGGGTGACAAACTCCCCGCCGAGCGCTTTATCGCCGATGAAAAAAATGTCAGCCGCACCGTGGTTCGTGAAGCGATTATCATGCTCGAGGTTGAGGGCTATGTTGAAGTGCGTAAAGGATCGGGGATCCACGTCATTTCAAACCAACCCAAACACTATGTCGCGCCAGATGAAAGTCTGGAATTCGCCAGCTACGGTCCGTTTGAGCTGCTCCAGGCTCGCCAGCTCATAGAAAGCAACATTGCTGAGTTTGCCGCCACCCAGGTGACCAAACAGGACATCATGAAACTGATGGAAATTCAGGAGAAGTCGCGTAACGAAAAAAGCTTTCGTGACTCCGAGTGGGATCTCCTGTTCCATGTGCAGGTCGCGCTGGCAACACAGAACTCTGCCCTGGCCGCGATTGTTGAAAAAATGTGGACTCAGCGTATTCACAACCCCTACTGGAAGAAGCTGCACGACCACATCGACCTGCGCACGATAGATAACTGGTGCGACGACCATGACCAGATCCTGCGGGCGCTGATTCGCAAAGATCCACACGCCGCCAAACTGGCAATGTGGCAGCATCTTGAGAACACAAAGCAGATGCTGTTTAACGAAACCAGTGATGATTTTGAATTCAACGCAGACCGTTATCTTTTTACCGATAATCCCGTCATTCATCTCGATACGGCAGCTAACGGCGCAAAATAAACAATCTTAACGATGCAGGCGCGACAAAGCGCCTGTTTCTGACGCTTGGTAAGCATTAGGTATAAAGTGTCAGCCTGTGTAAATCCTCTCGCCTCCCTCCATTGCGATAAGCAAAATCACAGTGCAACACCCGTAATTTCTATAACGGACTACGTTGACCTTTGTTACAATTAGTTGTTATTTGAATTTTTGTGTTTGAGAGCTTGCTTACTTCACAACTTTACAGGGAATAGTTCAGGCCGTGAATTTGTGTCAGACCGCGATCCATGTAAAAAACACCAATAAAATTGCGGCGTTACAAACTCCAGAATACCGGCATGACGACAACCGATTCTCCAGGAATATTGAATGGAACTACTGACTCAATTATTGAATGCTTTATGGGCTCAGGATTTTGAAACGCTGGCCAATCCCTCCATGATTGGCATGCTCTATTTCGTACTGTTTACCATTTTGTTTCTGGAAAACGGACTGCTGCCAGCAGCCTTTTTACCTGGCGACAGTCTACTGGTACTGGTCGGCGTACTTATCGCTAAAGGCGCGATGGGTTTTCCGCAAACGGTACTGCTGCTCACCACCGCGGCCAGCCTGGGTTGCTGGCTCAGCTATATCCAGGGGAGATGGCTGGGAAATACCCGCACCGTTCAAAACTGGCTGTCTCATCTACCCGCGCACTACCATCAGCGCGCACATCATCTGTTCCATAAGCATGGCTTGTCTGCCCTGTTGGTCGGTCGCTTTATCGCGTTTGTCAGAACATTACTGCCGACCATCGCAGGATTGTCCGGTCTGAACAATGCGCGCTTTCAGTTCTTTAACTGGATGAGCGGACTGCTTTGGGTTCTGATTCTCACAACGCTTGGCTATCTGCTGGGCAAAACGCCAGTGTTTCTCAAATATGAAGATCAGCTGATGTCTTGTCTGATGCTGCTTCCCGTGGTGTTACTGGTGTTTGGTCTGGCAGGTTCACTGGTTGTGCTTTGGAAAAAGAAATACGGGAACCGAGGGTAAATTATGCTGAAATCATGCATAACACTCCGACGACTGGCCTGGACGACTACTTTTATGCTGTTTATCGGCGCGCTGCTCCTGACCTGGTCGGTCATCCGCCAGCAGGAGTCAACGCTTGCCATTCGTGCTGTAAACCAGGGAGCCACCATGCCTGATGGCTTCTCTATCTGGCATCACCTGGACGCCAACGGCATTCGCTTTAAAAGCATTACTCCGCAAAATGACGCGCTGCTGATCACCTTTGATTCCAGCGCGCAAAGCGCAGCCGCAAAGGTCGTGCTGGACCGAACGTTACCGCACGGTTTCGTTATTGCTCAGCAGGATGATGATAATCAGGCGGTACAGTGGTTATCCCGCTTACGTGATACCCCGCACCGTTTTGGTTAATCTCCAGGAATCTGAATTAGATCACTCACTTTGGTGATTTCATCATTTAGCGCCTATGATTAATAAACTGGGTTTATGACCCATTGCTTTATTATTCTGGAGCATCGGCCAAAGCCACAAGGTCGAATCACAATGGAAGGTTCAAGAATGAAATACCGCATCGCTTTAGCAATTAGTCTTTTCGCTCTCAGTGCCGGCAGTTACGCCTCCACCCTCTGTCAGGAAAAAGAACAGGATATTCAGCGGGAGATAAGCTATGCCGAAAAGCACAACAATCAAAACCGCATCAATGGTCTGAACAAAGCGCTGAGCGAAGTTCGGGCAAATTGTACTGACAGCAAACTGCGCGCCGACCATCAGAAAAAAATCGCCGAGCAGAAAAATGAGATAGCCGAGCGTCAACGTGATTTGGCCGAGGCGAAGCAAAAAGGCGATGCGGATAAGATAGCCAAGCGCGAACATAAGCTTGCTGAAGCTCAGCAAGAGCTGAAAGAACTCGAGACACGCGATTACTAAGTACGGTAACTAGCCACTCAACTGGAGAAAACTATGTCGAAAGATAATGCTACGGAAAACCTGCGCGCTGAGCTGAAATCTCTTGCGGATACGCTTGAAGAAGTACTTAGCTCCTCTGGCGATAAGTCGAAGGAAGAGATGAGTAAAATTCGCAGCAAAGCCGAACATGCGTTACGCGAGAGCCGCCATCGTCTGAGCGAAACCAGCGATGTGATTGCCAAACAGACCCGTGAGGCCGCGGCAAAAGCCGATAACTACGTACGCGAAAACCCATGGACAGGCGTCGGCATTGGCGCTGCAGTCGGTGTGGTACTTGGTGTACTGCTGTCGCGCCGTTAATAATGGCAGACTCTCAACACGCACAAGGTCCAGGCAAAGGCGTACTGGGTATTGGACAGCGGATCCTGACGATTCTCGTTGAGATCGTAGAGACGCGGCTGCGGCTGGCCGTCGTTGAGCTGGAAGAGGAAAAAGCCAATCTCATCCAGATCCTGCTGATGCTTGGGCTGACCATGCTGTTCGCGGCGTTTGGTCTGATGAGCCTGATGGTGCTTATCATCTGGGCCATAGACCCGCAGTATCGCCTGAACGCCATGATTGCCACCACCGTTGTGCTGTTGCTTTTAGCGCTTATCGGCGGGCTATGGACGCTGAGTAAAGCGCGTAAAACAACGCTGCTACGCCATACGCGCAATGAACTCGCTAACGACAGGCAGGCCCTGGAGGATGATGCATAATGAGCAGTAAAGTCGAACGTCAACAACGTAAGGCGCAACTGCTTGGACAGATCCAGCAGCAACGGCTGGATCTGTCTGCCACTCGCCGCGACTGGCTGGAAGCCACCGAAGTTTACGATCGTGGCTGGAAGACGCTGCTGAACCTGCGTGGCTGGGTGTTGGTCGGAAGCAGTATTATGGCGGTTCGCACCATTCGTAACCCGAATCTGCTGGTACGCTGGGCTAAACGCGGCTTTAGCGTGTGGAGCATCTGGCGTCTGGTTAAATCGACCATCAGACAACAGCAACTGCGCGGCTAATCACCTCTCCTCCCCCTAACCTCAAATTTTTTGAAAATTTCTGACAGTTTTCCTTGCTAACAATTGTCATTAGCCGCGTTTATGATTCTCTCCATCGACAGCAACGACGCGCTCTGCGACGTCGTTGCACAAAAAAACACAATAAGCCGCCTGAGTGGTTTCCTGGAGAGTATGATGAAGAAATTAGAAGATGTTGGTGTACTGGTAGCGCGCATTCTGATGCCAATCCTGTTTATTACCGCAGGTTGGGGAAAAATCACCGGATATGCGGGTACCCAACAGTACATGGAAGCCATGGGCGTCCCAGGATTTATGTTACCGCTGGTTATCCTGCTTGAGTTTGGCGGCGGTCTGGCCATCCTGTTTGGTTTCCTGACCCGTACTACTGCGCTGTTCACCGCGGGCTTCACGCTGCTGACGGCGTTCCTCTTCCACAGCAACTTTGCGGAAGGTGTGAACTCTCTGATGTTTATGAAAAACCTGACCATCGCAGGCGGCTTCCTGCTGCTGGCTATCACCGGTCCGGGCGCATTCAGCATCGACCGTGTACTGAATAAAAAATGGTAAGCGAGCTATACTAAACGCATCAAAAAGCGAGGAGACATCTCCTCGCTTTTGCTATCTGAGGAGGCGAAAATCATGGGACAACTCATTGACGGCGTATGGCATGACACCTGGTATGACACCAAATCAACCGGGGGAAAATTTCAACGCTCTGCATCAGCTTTCCGTAACTGGCTCACTGCAGATGGCGCACCCGGTCCAACGGGCGAAGGGGGTTTCGCCGCCGAAAAAGACCGCTATCATCTCTACGTTTCTCTGGCCTGTCCGTGGGCGCATCGCACGCTGATCTTGCGTAAACTCAAAGGGCTGGAACCGTTTATTTCCGTTTCCGTTGTGCATCCGCTGATGCTGGAAAACGGCTGGACCTTTGACGATAACTTCCCGGCGGCAACCGGCGATACCCTGTATCAGCACGAATTTCTTTATCAACTCTATTTACACGCCGATCCGCACTACAGCGGTCGGGTGACCGTTCCGGTGCTGTGGGACAAAAAGAACCACACCATTGTCAGCAACGAATCTGCAGATATCATCCGTATGTTTAACACTGCGTGTGATGCGCTGGGCGCGAAAGCAGGGGATTACTATCCACCCGCTCTGCAAACTAAAATCGACGAGCTGAACGGCTGGATTTATGACAACGTCAATAACGGCGTGTATAAAGCCGGATTTGCCACCAGTCAGGAAGCCTACGACGACGCCGTAGAAAAAGTCTTTCAATCTCTGGCGCGACTGGAGCAGATCCTTGGGCAACATCGCTACCTGACCGGGGACCAGTTAACAGAGGCCGATATTCGCCTGTGGACCACGCTGGTGCGCTTTGATCCTGTGTATGTGACGCACTTCAAGTGCGACAAACACCGGATTAGCGACTATCTGAACCTGTACGGTTTCCTGCGCGATATCTACCAGATGCCAGGCATTGCGGAGACCGTTAATTTCGATCACATCCGCAATCACTACTTCCGTAGCCACAAAACCATTAACCCGACCGGCATTATTTCTGTCGGACCGTGGCAGGACCTCAACGAGCCCCACGGGCGTGATGACCGTTTTGCCTGATTTACACGGGTCCCCTTTGGGGGCCAAATAATTAATACTGCAAATATTTACCAGCATTCCATTCACAGCTATTCTTAATTTGATTGCTTTAAAAACAAGTAATTGAATACAGAACGAGGCAAAAATGGATTGGTATTTAAACGTATTAAAGAACTACTTTGGTTTTGGGGGCCGCGCGCGTCGTAAAGAATACTGGATGTTTGTGCTGGTCAACATCATCTTTACGTTCGTGCTGGGCATTCTGGACAGAATGCTTGGCTGGGAACGCGCCGGAGGGGAAGGCATATTAACGACGATTTATGGGGTTCTGGTCTTTATCCCGTGGTGGGCGGTGCAGTTCCGGCGTTTACATGACACCGACCGTTCGGCCTGGTGGCTACTGGTGCTGCTGATCCCGATCGTAGGCTGGTTGGTAATCATCATTTTCAACTGTCAAAATGGGACTCAGGGGAGCAACCGCTTCGGCGCTGACCCAAAACAACTGTCCTGATGTAATACACCATCTTGTCGGCCGGATAAGGTGCATTTGCACCGCATCCGGCGTAACAGCCCTGCTATTTACCCGCAAACAGCTTGGGAATTTCCCGCAAACACCAGGATTTCGCTTCGCCCATGCTGTCTCGACGCCAGGCCATAATAATATCAATTTCGCTTGTCGATTCCGGGCTAACCACACGCAACCGACCCGCCGCAATGTCCTCTTCCACCAGCGGGTATGGCATCGTCGCCACGCCAAGGCCGGCCAACAGCGCCTGGCGTTTATCTTCTATCGAACTCACCGTCAGACGCGGCTGTTTATCCAGCAGTTGAACCGTCAGCACCGGGCGTTCGCGGGCCGTGTCCGCCACCGCGATTCCACGGTACTTCACGCGGGTGACTTCCGATAACGGTTCCGGCTCCTGATGAATTGGATGATCCGGGGCCGCCACATATACGTTCATCAGCGAGTACAGCTTGCGCGAGTTGATTTCCGAAGATGAGCGAAAATGCATATCCGGCGCAATCACGATATCCGCCCGCCCCTGCTCCAGACGCTCCCACGCCCCGGCCAGAACTTCGGTAATAACGGAAAGCTGGGTATTGGCCTTCCCGGCAAGTCTGTCGATCAGCGGGAAAAACGCCGCCGTCGGCACCAGCGCTTCGGTGACGATGGTCAGATGCGTTTCCCAACCGCGAGCCAACGCTTCGGCATCGGTGGTCAGCTTATCCGCAGCTTCCAGCAGTACACGCCCACGTTCCAGCAGCATACGCCCGACGTTGGTGAATTTTGTGCGATGACCTGAACGGTCGAACAGCACGACGTCCAGCTCTTCCTCCAGCTTCTGCATGGTATAGCTGAGCGCGGAAGGAACGCGCCCCAGTTCGTCCGCTGCGGCGGCAAAGCTGCCACGCCGGTCTATTGCGTCCATGACGCGTAACGCCTCAAGCGTTAAAGCCCTTTCTTTGGCCATCTCGTTCTCATTCAGGAAATTTGAACATACCGGGCAGAATATCTGGCTAACAATGCAGCGTCTAGCCATTTAACATAAAAGGAAGTAAAGAGAGGTCAAGAACTATGATTACTACCCGTACAGCCAAACAATGCGGGCAAGCAGACTACGGCTGGCTGCAGGCCCGTTATACCTTCTCCTTTGGACACTATTTTGATCCTAAACTGCTGGGTTATGCCTCGCTGCGTGTTCTGAACCAGGAAGTTCTGGCACCGGGAGCCTCTTTCCAGCCACGTACCTATCCGAAGGTGGATATCGTCAATCTGATCCTCGAAGGGGAAGCGGAGTATCGCGACAGTGAAGGTAACCATATCCAGGCCAAGGCAGGAGAAGTTTTACTGCTCGCCACACAGCCGGGAATTAGCTACAGCGAACACAATATCAGCAAAGATAAACCGTTAACCCGAATGCAGCTCTGGCTGGATGCCTGCCCGCAGCGCGAAAACGCCTGCGTACAGAAAGCCACGCTGAGTGCCGGTAAGCATCAGTTGCTCGCCTCGCCGGATGGAGAACAAGGCAGCCTGCATCTGCGTCAACAGGTATGGGTGCACCACGTTGAACTGCAACAAGGTGAATCGCTGAGTTTTCAGTTACATGGGCCGCGGGCTTACTTACAGTCGATCCACGGCAGATTCCATGCGGTGACATCTGGCGCCGAAAAGGAAGCGCTCACCTGCGGCGATGGCGCATTTATTCGTGACGAAACTAACATAACGTTAGTCGCCGATACCGCGCTGCGCGCTTTGCTGATAGATTTGCCCGTATAGTCAGGGAAAACAATGGAGTACGACTATTGAGCAAAAAATCATCAAAAAAACGCCAGCCGCAGGTTGAGCCGAAAAAACAGGATACTGTGACCTTCGGCTATGAAGAGATGCTGACAGAGCTGGAAGCGATTGTGGCGGATGCCGAGCTACGGCTGGAAGACGAAGAAGCCGCCTGAAAAGGCGGCTTAGAGTTATGCCGGGGACGATTCCGCCTTACCCGGCCTGCAGATTAATGTGCCTTACTGGCCATGATCTCAATGATCTGCTTGTCGGTTTCCTGCATCGAGCGACACGCCAGCGCACACAGATTCGTGATAGATTGCTCCACGTTGTGCGCCACAATCCCTTCATTGCCGGTCACAGCGGTGTCATCCAGCGCCATCAGCACCGCTTTCCACGCCGCAGATGCGCTGGTTGAAACTTTCATCGCGCAGCTGTTTGAGGCGCCATCGCAAATCATTCCGCTCACGTCGCCAATCATGCTGCTGATTGCCATCGCGATGGTGTTGTAGCGACCATCAACGATCCACGCCATCCCCGCCGCGGCGCCCATCGCCGCCGTGGTTGCCGCACACAGTGCAGACAAACGCGGAAGCTGATGATGGATGTAGATAGCGCTCAGGTGAGACAACATCAGCGCACGCGCCAATTTCTCTTCATCCGCACCAAAGTGCTCAGCCACCACCATTACCGGAACGGTCGCGGTAATCCCCTGATTACCGGAGCCCGAGTTGCTCATTGCCGGAAGCGTCGCCCCGCCCATTCGCGCATCCGATGCCGCACTGGTGCGGATCAGAATAGAGGTGGAGAGATCGTTCGCCAGCAGGCCACGCGCGCACTGCTTCTCAAGCGTGGTTCCGATGTGCAAGCCCCAGTTACCGCGCAGCCCTTCCTGGGACAGCGCACCGTTCAGTTTTGCCGCATCGAGAATAAAGCGGATTGACTCAAACGGTACCGCGTTCACGAACGCCAGAATCTCTTCCAGCGACGTGTGGGACAATACCGCCAGCGGTGACTCCTGCTCCTCTTCCTGAGCGTTCTGTTCTGTCGTGAACACCACACCCTTATTGGTCTCAATGTGCACAATGTTGGTATGACCACCAACAATCGTCACGCACGCCCATCCTTCATCGCTATAGACCTTCGCACGGGAGAAGAGAATGTCCTCGCATGGCTCCTGCAGCATCACCGCGACCTTCCCGGCGGTAAGCATCGCTTTCGCATCGGCAATCGCTTGAGGCGAGGCGTCTTTCAGTACCTCTAAACCAGCGTGGGCATTTCCCCCCAGCGCACCCAGTGCCGCCGCGACAGGCAGCCCGACCATTCCGGTACCCGGCACGGTAACGCCCATGCCGTTTTTCATCAGGTTCGGTGAGACCCACGCATCAATGCGTTCAACCGCGCCGTCCAGCTCAGAGGAGGCGACCGCTGCCGCCAGAGCCAGAGAGATAGGTTCCGTGCAGCCCAGCGCAGGCTTAACTTCTTCCTGCACCGCGCGGATAAAACTATCCCATAATGGATTCAATGTAGTCTCAAACATAACAACAACCTTTGCTCAGATATCTCAGGAAAATGCCAGGAACGGAGAAACGCACAGCAGCAGGCCCGTGATAATAATCAGATACAGGGAAGCGCCTTTGTATTTGTGCAGTGCAGGAACTTTGTAGACCAGCCAGGCCGGGATCAGACATCCCACCATGCCGAAGATAGGGCTACAAATAGAAGTGAAGCTCAGTACTGGCGCATTAAGCACAATGGCTCCCCACGCCAGCAGGATAGCGAAAACCATAATGCCGCGCTGAACCAGGGTCTCATTGATTTTCTCGGCTGGCATTTTGCGGCGCAGCACGTTCATCACGATCCCTTGAGTGGCTTCACGGAACCCTAAGTAAACGCCGAAGAAAGCGGTCATTACGGCAAAGATGTTCAGAATAACGCTGACGATTTTCACCCAGCCAGCACCCGCGCCGCTGATAAACTGCGCGGCAATCGCCAGAGCGGAAATGTTCTGCTCATAAGCTTTAACCGCTTCGTCATGGCCCATCGCCAGCGTGAAGGAAACGGCGTAGAAAAAGACGGTCACAAACAGAATACCGAACGCAATATTCATGGCTCGCAGGGCTTTATGGCGTGCCACTTCAATGGATTTATTGCGAGAACGATAGGAGATAACCATCGGGCTTAAGGTCTGAATAAACAGAATCGAGGTCAGGGTAAACGGCAGCGTGATAATCGCGTTTTTGATCAACAGCGCCATCGGCGGCAGTGAACCTACGTTATATAAATGCCACATCCCAACCATAGACACGCCAAGCGCCGCCACCACCAGCAGCTTGGTCAGTACCATACCGGTGGAGATTTTAAACAGCAGTTTTTCCCCGCGGGACGAGATAGCCACCAGGATGCAAATCAGCACCAGGCCATAGAACGGGCTGTCGGACAGTAACCCTTCAGTAACGCCAAAAGTATGCAGGTAGGAGGCGCTATCGTTGGTGATGGCGGTGGAATAGACGAACATCCAGATAACCAGCATCACAAAATACAACGCACCTAACAGGATGCCCCAGTTCTTACCCAGATAGCCGCTGATTACGCTCGGGTAGTCTTTACACTCTGGGGACTCAGCCAGCGTATTAATAAACAGACGCTGGAACAGATACATGGCTGGGTAGCCAATGATAGAGGAGAGCAAAAACACCCACAGCCCCATCAAACCCACCTGGACGGGAAGAAAAACAATCCCCGCACCAATTGCCATACCGATACTCATAATGACCCAGCCGGTGTCCATGCTGTCGAATTTAATGGCTTCGCGCCATTCACTTTCGGTCATTCCCGCCCGACGTGCCGGAGCAGATGCGTCGAGTATTACGCTGTTATTCGTTGCCGTTTCCATAATTTTCCGCTCAATGTGTAGGTAGAGGTTTTTATATTTTTTTCGTACTGCCTCAATGCGATACGCAGTACTACGGTGCAGGTGAGCTATTGGAGTAATGAGGAAATCATACGCGCAGGATCAGAGAAAAACTTCACAAACAAACCCCTGTAATTTCTAAAAGTTAAGAAATATTTTCTCTTTTATTTCCCTATAAAGAATTGAATTTCTATATTTGAAGCAGATCACAACAAAAAAGGCGCACTAACATGTAATACCAGTCAGTTAAGCATTATGGAGAACATGTGATTTCGGCTCAGGGTTCCGTTCACCTCAGTGGTATCACTTTTCTGAAACGCAGATACCCGTGAACGTGCACGGTGCACTGACTTCCAGTTAACTCTGTTTTGCTGTTCAGATAAAAAACGCAGGGGGTCAGGTGTGGGCTGGTCCGGCTGAAAATTGCCGACGTGTTTCCGTAAGGCCGGGAGAACCCGCAGGGATGCGGGTTCAGGGCGCGTTTTGCAGGGATGCTACCTCGCGCCCGGCCCGGTAGCCTGGAGGAATAAACGGAGGGGAACGCGGAGCGGCAATTTTCCCGCCGGGAGCCGGGATTGTTAAGGGTACGGCGATAGTACCCTTAACACGTTCACAGCTCGTATTGTCTCAGATAAGTGACAAACATAAGGTGAACGTAGCAATACGCCGGAGGCAACAGATTCATTACCTCCGTATGTGCCACTTTCCATTATCGCTACGGCCACTCATCCTCGTTAACTGACAAGCATTACGCACTAACGTGCACCTTTTTTATCAGGTCATATTGATTAATTTATTGCTGAATAGCGCTGCGCTGACCAGGCACGGCTTTTACCTCAGGTACAAACCACTTTAATTGCCAGCCCACCGCGCGAGGTTTCACGGTATTTGTCGTTCATATCTTTGCCCGTTTCATACATGGTCTCGATCACTTTATCGAGCGAAACGCGTGGTTCTGATGTTCGACGTAGCGCCATGCGCGCGGCGTTGACGGCTTTTACTGCGTTGATCGCATTACGTTCAATGCACGGTATTTGCACCTGTCCGGCTACCGGATCGCAGGTCAGCCCCAGGTTATGCTCCATGGCGATTTCCGCTGCGATACAGACCTGCGACGGGCTACCGCCCAGCAGTTCTGTCAGACCGGCAGCCGCCATTGAACAGGCTACGCCAATCTCACCCTGGCAGCCCACCTCAGCACCAGAAATAGAGGCGTTCATCTTATACAGCGCGCCTATCGCCCCCGCGGCCAGCAAATAGCGGGCAATGGAGTTCGCATTCACCGGACGGCGGAACTTGTCGTAATAGGCCAATACGGCGGGAATAATCCCACATGCACCGTTGGTCGGCGCCGTCACAACCCGGCACCCGGCGGCGTTTTCTTCGCTCACGGCCAGCGCGAACATGTTGATCCAGTCAATAACGTTCATCGGGTCGCTGGACAGATTATCGCTGGAAACCAGCAACCGACGTAATGCCACGGCGCGACGTGGAACGTTAAGCGGCCCCGGCAGGACGCCTTCGGTGTTCATGCCGCGCTCAATCCCGGCGTGCATGACGTCCCAAATGGCGGCAAAGCCAGCATCGATTTCCTCTTTGCTGCGCATCGCCAGCTCGTTTTGCATCATCAAGCCGGAAACAGACAGCCCATTGCGCTCGCACAGTTTCAGCAGTTCGCTGGCGGAATGAAAATTGTAGGGCACGTGTGCTTCAACATCATGCACCTGCCCAAATTGCTCCTCTTCAATGATAAAACCACCGCCGACGGAGTAATAGGTTTTGCTTAATAGCCTCTCGGTGCCGTTCCACGCGGTGATACGCATGCCATTTTCATGGCGTGGCAGGGTTTCGGTATGAAAGAGAATATTTTCATCTGGAGAGAAATCGACAACATGCGTGCCCTCAGCAACCGGCAAACGTCCGGTACGGGCCACTTCCTGAGTAAAACCAGCGATTGAGTCTATATTAACGTTTTGCGGACTGTTACCGGCCAGCCCCATCATGATCGCGACATCTGTCGCATGACCTTTCCCGGTCAGGGAAAGCGATCCGTAAAGATCGACCACAATATGCGTGGTTCTGGGGAGTTCTCCGCTGCTGACCAACAGATCGATAAAGCTTTTACCTGCGTTCATTGGCCCCACGGTATGGGAGCTGGAAGGTCCAATGCCAATCTTGAAAATATCGAATGCGCTAATCATATCCACACCCTCGGATTGCCGTTCAGTGAAGACCAGGTTTCACACTCATTAAGGATCGGGGCGATCCTGAGATCGCCCCGCAAGGGATTACAGCGTGTCGCCACGTACGGCGATGGCTTCAATCTCCAGCTTCACATCCTTTGGTAAGCGGGCGACCTGTACGCAACTGCGCGTGGGGTAGATAGCCTGATGCTCATCAAAGAACTGCTGGTACACCTGGTTAATGGTGGCGAAGTCGTTCAGGTCGGATACGAAAACGGTAGTCTTCACGATATCGCTCACTTTCAAACCTGCGGACTCGACGATCGCTTTCACGTTTTCCAGGCTTTGACGTGCCTGATCGGCCACGTTTTCTGCCACTTCACCGGTCTGTGGACACACCGGAATTTGACCTGACGTCAACACCATGCTGCCCAGGTCCACGCCCTGTACGTAAGGCCCAATCGCCCCTGGCGCACATTCGGTTGCAATAACTTTTCTCATAATCCCTCCGGCGTCAGAGCGCCTGGGTGAAAGTACGTGAAATAACATCCTGCTGCTGTTCACGGGTCAACGCGTTGAAGCGCACCGCATAGCCAGACACGCGGATCGTCAGGTTCGGATAGTTTTCCGGGTGCTCAATGGCATCCATCAACATTTCACGGTTCATAACGTTAACGTTCAGATGCTGCCCACCTTCCACATGCGCTTCGTGGTGGAAGTAACCGTCCAGCAGACCAACCAGGTTGGTTTTACGCACCCCATCTTCTTTGCCCAGTGCAGCCGGCACAATGGAGAAGGTGTACGAGATACCGTCTTTGGCATAGGTAAACGGCAGTTTGGCCACTGAGGTTAACGACGCAACCGCGCCTTTACGATCGCGGCCGTGCATCGGGTTAGCCCCCGGCGCAAACGGCGTACCTGCGCGACGTCCGTCCGGTGTGTTACCGGTTTTCTGTCCGTACACCACGTTGGAGGTGATGGTCAGGATGGACTGCGTCGGCACCGCGTTACGGTAGGTTGGCAACACCTTAATTTTCTTCATGAAGCGTTCGACCAGGTCGCAGGCAATGCTGTCTACTCGCTCGTCATTGTTGCCGTATTGCGGATAGTCGCCTTCGATTTCGAAATCGACAGCCAGACCGTTTTCATCACGAATCGGTTTCACGCGGGCGTATTTGATAGCAGACAGAGAATCCGCCGCCACGGACAGACCCGCCATACCACAAGCCATCGTGCGATAGACATCACGATCGTGTAGCGCCATCAGCGAAGCTTCATAGCTGTACTTGTCGTGCATATAGTGGATGATGTTCAGCGCGCTGATGTACTGCACGGCCAGCCAGTCCATAAAGTGGTCCAGGCTCTCCATCACCGTATCGTAATCCAGCACGTCATCCATCAGCGGTGCCGTTTTCGGCCCAACCTGAATTTTCAGCTTCTCATCCACGCCGCCGTTGATTGCGTACAGCAACGTTTTGGCGAGGTTGGCACGCGCACCGAAGAACTGCATTTGTTTGCCGATAACCATCGGGCTTACGCAGCAGGCAATGGCATAGTCATCGCTGTCAAAGTCGGCACGCATCAAATCGTCGTTTTCATACTGCAAAGACGAGGTGATGATAGACACCTGGGCGGCGTACTTTTTGAAGGCAATCGGCAGCGCTTCAGACCACAGCACCGTCAGGTTCGGCTCAGGCGCCGGTCCCATGGTGTGCAGCGTATGCAGGTAGCGGAACGAGTTTTTCGTCACCAGCGTGCGGCCATCCAGCCCCATGCCGCCGATAACTTCAGTCGCCCAGATAGGGTCGCCTGAGAACAGGGTGTCGAATTCCGGCGTGCGCAGGAAGCGCACCATACGGATCTTCATAATGAAGTGGTCGATCAGCTCCTGCGCCTGCTGCTCGTTTAAAATTCCCGCTTTGAAATCGCGCTCGATGTAGATGTCGAGGAACGATGCGGTACGGCCCAGCGACATTGCGCCGCCGTTCTGAGATTTCACCGCAGCCAGGTAAGCAAAGTAAACCCACTGCACCGCTTCCTGCGCATTACGCGCCGGGCGGGAGATATCGCAGCCGTACTTCGCTGCCATTTCCTGCATCTGTAGCAGGGCGCGACGGTGCTCAGACAGCTCTTCGCGCAGGCGAATCGTGGCTTCAAGATTCTGGCCCCACTCCAGGTTCGACTGGAGATCGGCAAACTGCAGTTCACGCTCGCGTACCAGGTAGCGGATACCGTACAACGCGACGCGGCGATAGTCGCCGATGATACGACCACGGCCATAGCCGTCCGGCAGACCGGTCAGCACGCCGGATTTACGGCAGCGCAGCATATCCGGAGAGTAGGCGTCGAATACGCCCTGGTTATGGGTTTTACGCAGTTCAGTAAACTGGTATTCAAAATCAGCATCCATCTCACGACCATAAGCATCAAAAGAGCTTTTGATCATGTTGATGCCGCCAAACGGATGCAGAGCGCGCTTGAGCGGCTTATCCGTTTGCAGACCGACGATTTTTTCCAGTTCTTGTTCAATATAACCCGCATCATGTGCGGTTATCGTGGTGGCAATATTGGTATCGAAATCAACCGGCGCGTGCGTCGAGTTTTCAATACGGATGCCCGCCATGACTTTTTCCCACAATGCAGTGGTCGCTGGCGTTGCTTCGGCGAGGAAAGATTCATCCCCTTCATAAGGCGTATAGTTGTGCTGAATAAAATCACGGACATTAATTTCTTCTTTCCAGTCCGTACCTTTAAAGCCATTCCAGGCTTCGGCATACAGCATATCGCTGGTATCGATATTTACCTTCATGAAAAATAATCTCTCTGCTGAAAATTAATTATGCAAATTCTACTGGTATATTAATTTTGCCTAACGCAATGGCATCACGCGCAATCATTTTCTCTTCATTTGTGGGAATAACCGCACAAATAACACGAGCATCTTTATTAGAGATAATTCTTTCGCCATGGGAATTTGGCAGGCTATTCATCTCGCTGTCGATATTCACCCCTAAAACGGCGAGATGTTCAATAACCAGACGACGAATTAATACCGAGTTCTCACCTATTCCACCGGTGAAAATAATCCCATCAAGACGATGCAGCGAAGCGGCATGTCCGGCGATATGGCGCGCGATACGATGCACAAACGTTTTAATCGCCAGCTGCGCACGCTCATGTCCCTCGTGCCAGGCTTTTTCTAACGTACGTAAGTCAGAGGACAAACCGGAAATACCCAGTAAACCGGACTCTTTATTCACAACGCGCTCAAGGTCGCTCAGCGTCTGGTTGGTTTCGCTGGCAATCCACGCCATGGCGCCGAAATCGACGTCACCGCTGCGTGTGCCCATCATCAACCCTTCCAACGGCGTCATGCCCATTGAGGTATCAACGCTCTGCCCGTTACGCACCGCGCAGATTGACGCGCCGTTCCCCAGGTGAGCCACAACCAGACCGGAGTCATCATTCTGCAGCTCAAGAAGCTCATGCGCTCGCTGAGATACATAGCGGTGCGACGTGCCGTGGAAGCCATAACGACGAACGCCTAACTCCTCAAAATATTTCCACGGTAGACCGTAAAGATAGGCCTCAGGGGCCATCGTCTGGTGGAAGCTGGTGTCAAATACCGCAACCTGCTGCACGCCTGGGAAAAGGTGCTGTGCGGATTCAATCCCACTGAGGTTCGCATAATTATGTAACGGTGCTAAAGGCGATACCCGGCGAATATTATCGATAACGTCGTCAGTAATAATTGCTGATTCGGTAAAGATATTTCCACCGTGGGCAATGCGGTGGCCAATTAAGGCCACGCTGTCCATTAAATTACGTTTTTCCAGTTCAACGGCGATTGCTTTTAATGCGTCTTCGTAGCTGTGGTGAGCCAGCTTAGCTGGCTCTCCTCCATTAATTGCTATGAACGCATTTTCAGAGTTAATACCGTCCGCGATTCCCGCCATTAAAACTTCACAGTTCGCTGCATCCAGCACTGAGAATTTAATGGAAGACGAACCACAGTTAATAACCAGTACTACCGGAAACTCATTCATTTCACTACTCCGCTCATCCTGAGCTTAAGGATTAAAACAGTTTGTAGACAATGTTCAGGATAGTCAGCAGACCAATCACGGTAACAAACACGTTATCCAGACGGCCACGGTATTTCGCCAGTGACGGCGCTTTACGGATGGCATACATCGGCAGCAGGCAGAGCAGAGAGGCAATAATCGGCGCGCCCATTGCTTCAATCAGGTCCAGGATGTTCGGGTTGGCGTAAGCCACAACCCAGGTGGAGCCCATGATGAAGATCATGCTGATGGTGTTAAGTTTGCCGACGGAAACCTTAGTTTTATCGCCTTTGTAACCAAACTTCAGCACCAGACCGTTCAGACCTTCCAGCGTGCCCAGGTAGTGGCCGAAGAAAGATTTGAAGATAGCAACCAGTGCGATGATTGAAGCGCCGTACTCCAGAACGGTCGCGAAGGTGGACTTCGAACCGGACAGTGAAGCGAAGTGGTTCGCCAGGTAAGACAGTACTGGAATGTTCTGCGCTTTCGCATCCGCCATGTTTGCCGGAGAGAGCGTGAACAGGCAGCTAAAGGCAAAGAACATCACCACGGCAACCATCAGCATACTGGCGCGGGAGATGATTTTTGAACATTTCTGCTCGGTAAATTCGCGACCGTAATCTTTCTCATACTCTTCACGTTTAGAGACCACGAAGGAAGAAACGATAGGTGAGAAGTTGAAAGAAAACACCATGATGGAAATACCCAGCCACACGGTAACCAGGATGCCGTCATGGCCAGTCAGTGCGATATTGCTGAGATCAACCTGATCGATAACCGCAGAGTTCCAGTAAGGAATCAGAGACAGAGAGATCAGCACCAGGCTGGCAATAAACGGCCATACCAGGTAGCTCATCACTTTAACCATCAGATCCTTACCAAACCAGATGACGAATGCCATCAGCAGCAGCAGGAACAGTGCCACGAAGCCACGGTTTAACGCTGGCATCTGCAACTGGTTTTCCCAAAAGGTCATAAAGGTGTTGGTAATGGTGACGCCATAAATCCACAGCAGCGGACAAATTGCAAAGAAGTAGAGGAACGTGATAACCACGCCGCCCGTTTTACCAAAGTGCTCTTCAACCGTTTCTGTGATGTTACCGGAAGGGTTAGAACCGGAAAGACACAGGCGTGCCAGCGCACGGTGGCAATAGAAGGCGATGGGGTATGCTAACACCAGCATTATCAGAATGGGGATCAGTCCGCCAAAACCTGCGCGGATAGGGAAGAACAGCACCCCGGCGCCGATGGCTGTACCAAATAAACCCAGTGTCCAGGTGGTGTCCGATTTGCGCCAGGACGACTGTTTTGTCTGGCTGGATACAATGCTATCAGTAGTACTCATATCCTATCCTCAACGAAGTATATTAAGCGTCAACTAAACCAGTAATTTGAGATACACGAGAAAGGTCGATATTACCGCCAGAAATAATGCTGACTGTTTTTCTGTTCTGGATATAGCTATCTAATTTCCCGCTTAATAATGCTGCGCAAGCCAGCGCGCCGGCACCTTCAGTCACAACTTTATTTCGCTGAATTAATGCCACCATGCTGTTGCGAATTTCATCTTCGCTGACCAGGACAATGTCATCCACCAACTCACGAACAATTTCATACGTTAAAGTACCCGGGCGGGAAACGTCACAACCATCCGCCAGGGTGCCGGTCGTTCGGTGCGTGGTTATTTCTCCAGCGTGGAAAGAAGCCGCCATGCCATGAACATTTTCAGACTGTACGCCAATAATTTTAATAGTCGGGTTAATAGATTTAATTGCCACCGCAATACCAGCAATCAGTCCGCCACCGCCAATTGGCACAATCACGTTATCGACATCGTACAGATCTTCCAGAATTTCCAGACCAATAGTGCCCTGACCAGCAATCACTTTCGGGTCATCATATGGCGGAATAAAGATACGGCCTTCAGTTTCCACAATCTCGCTAACCTTAGCGATGGTGTCGTTGAAGTTGTCGCCGTGCAGCACAACCTCTGCGGAATAATCGCAGGTTGCAGCAACTTTAGACTTCGGCGCGCCTTTCGGCATGACCACTTTGCCGTCGATTCCGAGCATGGCGCAGGAGAGAGAAACCCCTTGCGCATGGTTACCTGCAGAGCAAGCCACCACGCCCTTACATCTTTCAGCTTCGGTTAATGAACTGAGCTTGTTAAACGCACCACGGATTTTAAATGAACCGGTACGCTGCATATTTTCAAACTTGAGGAAAATTTCCCCTTTGCAACGTTCACTAAAATAGTTAGAGCGAGGCATTCCCGTTTTATAAATTTTCCCCGCCAGTCTTTTTTTCGCTTCGAGGATATCTTCAATTGCAACTGGGAGATCGTATGTAATGTGCATTAGAACCTCTTACTAGGGTATTAAAGTAAATAGATAGCCATGACCATTGTCAGATATAGACAGATGGCGTTAATTTCGTGTTAAAACAAATTCAATCTTTAATCAATTTCAATTAATTGCCTTCGTCTCCGACAATTATATGATGAATACTCTTTGGCTAATTCCACCAAAATAGATGCTGCTTTTTTAATTCGATAATTTTTCGACCATACGGCGGCATAACGCGCGACGGGTAAGGTTTCTTCTACCGGGATAGTAATAAACTGGTTTGAGCCAAATGGTGTGGTCATATCGCAGGGAATTACTGTTAAGAAATCAGCATTGAGAACAAGATTATAAATCGTAACGACGGAGTCTGTTTTAACGATGTTTTCACTGCTGATGCCATTATTTTGTAACGTGGTTAGAAGTTCACTGTAGTACCCCATATTCGTTTGTGGCAACACCCACTGTTCGTTTTTCAACGCGCTCAGCGAGGTGATGCCGGTGCATGTTCGGGACTTGCTGGCAACCAGGATGAAGTCTGACTCAAAGAGCGGTTCAACATGCAGATCGTGCAGTTTCATCTCATCACTCAGCGTACCGATCGCGAAGTCCAGACGCCCGTCACGAATCGCAGGTAAGAACGAGGAGAGCTGAGCTTCATACATGGAAACCTGCGCTTTCGGGAACACTTCTTTGAATTTTTTAATCATGCCGGACATGATGGTGAAGGCAATCAGTGAAGGAAAGCCAAACGACACATCAACGACCGCATTGCTCGTCATGCTGTTCATCTCATCAACCATGTTCTTCATTTCACGGGTAATAGATTCAGACCATGAGAGCATAACCTGACCTGCCTGAGTTAATGTCACACCAGTATTTTTGCGTACGACTAACTCAATACCGAAATAAGCTTCTACATCATTAATGATTTTGCTGACAGCCGGTTGAGTTAAACCTAATTCTTTTGCAGCTGAGCCGATAGAACCGCTTCTAATGACTTCCTGAAAGACCACTAAGTGCTGTGTTTTAGGGAGTGTAATAGTATTCATATCGACCTGCGCTAATTACTTTGTTGACGGCAGGAAGTGTACCAAATTAAGCGAACGAGGATATGTGCTACCACTCACAAATCCCCTTGACTTACATTTTGTAAGACTATTATTTAAATTGAAATCACTTAATAATCATATAGATATGAAATATCGATCTCACTTTATCCTGACTTTAATCAAAAAAAGATGGGGGGATAACGATTTTTTATGGCTATAACAACACCATTTCTCCTGCTATTTCTTAAAACCACGAAAGGCTATATTTCAATCAATTACAGAGTAATTACCAGGCAAAACAGTGCTTAAATTTAATAAGCAACTTATCAAATATAATTATATTTTATCGTTTATAGTGGTCAAATAACGTTATGCATCACGTTTTTTAGCCTTATTTGTTTGTAAAGAAACATTGCATTTATTAATATTTAAACCAAAACATACAAAGAACCATCAAATGCAATATTGCATTAACAGTAGTTTTGTACGATTTATCAGCCAGTAATTTTGTGATGGCGATCGATTGCGTTCGATTATTCTCGATATAAACGTATCGCGCAGCGTTTTGTGCTGGTCATCACAAAAAAGGAAATATCCCGCAAGACATTCCCTCAGATAAAAGAAGTTCAGCGCGTAAATAAAGGTCAAATAACGATGAGATGAATGGGAAATAAAGGCCAGATCCGTGGTGAACCAACTACAACACGACAGGAAAAACGTCTGCCGGATGGCAGTGTAAACGTCTTATCCGGTCTATAAAGCAAAAACCCCGCCGAAGCGGGGTTTTATAAAGAGGTGAAGCTGACCGATAAGCCGGGTTCTGTCGTGGACAGTCATTCATCTAGGCCAGCAATCGCTCACTGGCTCAAGCAGCCTACCCGGGTTCAGTACGGGCCGTACCTTGTGAACCCCTATTTGGCCTTGCTCCGGGTGGAGTTTACCATGCCACGGACTGTTACCAGCCGCGCGGTGCGCTCTTACCGCACCCTTTCACCCTTACCTGATCCCACTTGCGTGGGCCATCGGCGGTTTGCTCTCTGTTGCACTGGTCGTGGGTTTCCCCCCCAGGCGTTACCTGGCACCCTGCCCTATGGAGCCCGGACTTTCCTCCCCTCCGCCCGTCTCCCCCGAAGAGGACGACGACGAAGCGGCGACTGTCTGGTCAGCTTCGGCGCGAAGTATAGAGGGTTTGCGGGGCATTGTCACCCCGCACTGTGCATTCCTATCGCCAACGTGGCGGCGATGTTTCTTGAAGCGCGATAAATATTATCAAATGCCCCACGAAAGGCCTCTTCCAGCGTGCTGATGGTGGTTAATACGCTAAACACCGCATCGATACCATATTGATGCACCACCTCCACATCGCGCGTCAGGCTACCGCCAATACCAATTACCGGCTTGTGGTACTTCTTCGCGACATTCGCCACACCCACCGGCACTTTGCCGTGAATGCTCTGGCTGTCAATCCGCCCTTCTCCGGTCACCACCAGCGTACAGTCATGAATATGCTCTTCCAGATTGAGCGCCTGGGTCACAATCTCAATACCACTGCGCAACTCCGCACCTAAAAAAGCCATTAACGCGGCGCCCATTCCGCCTGCCGCACCAGAGCCAGGAACGTCTTTCACATCAACCCGCAGCGATTTTTTAATGATGTCGGCATAGTGAGACAGATTGCGGTCCAGTTCGATAATGCGTTCTTCCGTCGCCCCTTTCTGCGGGCCAAAAATGCGCGAAGCGCCAGTATCGCCGGTGAGTGGATTGGTCACATCGCAGGCCACGCGAATTGAGCAGGTTTTTAAGCGCGGATCCAGGCCCGATATATCGATGGTGTTCAGACTCCCCAGGCTTCCACCACCGTTGCCAATCTCTGTCCCGTTGGCGTCGCAGAGTTTCGCCCCCAGCGCCTGCACCATACCCGCGCCGCCGTCGTTGGTCGCACTACCGCCAATACCAATAATGATGCTCTGCGCACCGCTATCCAGCGCCTGCAAAATCAACTCCCCGGTGCCACGCGACGTGGTGACTAACGGGTTACGCTTTTCAGGTGGAACCAACGCCAGACCGCTGGCTGCCGCCATTTCGATAAACGCGGTTTTACCATCTCCAGACATGCCCCAGCAGGCATTCACTTTTTCGCCCAGCGGCCCTGTCACCCACGCTGAATGTTCACTCCCCTGCGTAGCGGCAATCATGGCTTCGACCGTTCCTTCACCACCATCGGCAACCGGGACAGAAACATATTGCGCATCGGGGAAAATTTCCCGAAATCCTTTTTCTATTGCCTGAGCTACCTCGGTGGCAGAAAGGCTTTCTTTATAAGAGTCTGGGGCAATTACGATTTTCATAGTTATGTAGCCTGACAGTGCCGCGCAAGGCAAGAAATACAGGGCGCGCATCCGCGCCCTTCTTGTTAGCGAGTGACTTCCACTTTCGCCAGTTTTTCGTAGTAGCATGCGAGTGCGCTATGATCGGCGGTGCCCAGCCCATCAGCGCGTAGCGCCTGCATCATCTCCATGACTGCAGCAGTCAGCGGTAACTGAGCGCCAACGCCATGAGAGGTATCCAGCGCGTTCGCCAGATCTTTAATATGCAGGTCGATACGGAAACCCGGCTTAAAGTTTCTGTCCATAACCATCGGCGCTTTCGCATCCAGTACGGTGCTTCCCGCCAGCCCACCACGGATCGCCTGATACACCAGATCCGGGTTTACGCCCGCTTTGGTTGCCAGCGTCAGCGCTTCGGACATCGCCGCAATGTTCAGCGCCACAATCACCTGATTCGCCAGCTTGGTGACGTTACCCGCGCCGATGTCACCGGTATGTACCACGGAACCTGCCATCGCCTTCAGCAGATCGTAATATTTGTCAAAAATCGCTTTATCACCGCCAACCATCACCGACAGAGTACCGTCGATGGCTTTCGGTTCGCCGCCGCTTACCGGCGCGTCCAGCATATCCACGCCTTTCGCTTTCAGCGCGTCGCTTATTTCACGGCTGGCTAACGGCGCGATGGAGCTCATGTCGATCAGCACTGTCCCCGGTTTCGCCCCTTCAATAATGCCGCCCTCTCCCAGCGCCACTTCTTTCACATGTGGAGAATTCGGCAGCATGGTGATGATCACATCGCACTGCTCGGCAATATCTTTCGCCGTGGCGGCGGTTTCTGCGCCTGCGGCAATCACTTCCGCAATGGATTCCGGGTTACGGTCAGCAACCACCAGCGAGTAACCTGCCTTGAGGAGGTTTTTACTCATTGGTTTACCCATAATACCGAGGCCAATAAAACCAACTTTCATTGTCATGTCTTTATCTCTCTCTACTGTCGAGGGGGGTTATTTCTTAAAAGAATCAGCCAATTTTTGCGTGGCTGAACGGAACACGCCAAGATCGCTGCCAACGGCAACAAACGTCGCGCCCCACTCCAGATAACGACGCGCATCCGCCTCTACCGGGGCCAGAATGCCGCTTGGTTTGCCGTGTGCTTTCGCGCGGGCAAAAATGTGCTGGATAGCTTTCTGCACATCAGGATGTGACGCATTGCCGAGGTGGCCTAACGCCGCAGCCAGATCGCTTGGGCCGACGAAGACCCCGTCGACGCCTTCTGTCGCCGCGATTGCGTCAACGTTATCGACGCCCTGCTGACTTTCGATCTGCACGATGATGGTAATGTTCTTATTCGACTGCGCAAAGTAGTCCGGTACGGTGCCAAACATATTGGCGCGATGGGATACGGACACGCCGCGAATACCTTCCGGCGGATAGCGGGTCGACGCCACGGCGTTCACCGCCTCTTCTTCCGTCTCCACGAACGGGATCAGGAAGTTGTAAAATCCGATATCCAGCAGGCGTTTGATAATTACCGGCTCGTTGGTCGGTACGCGCACTACCGGCGCGCTGGCGCTGCCTTTCAGCGCCATCAATTGCGGGATAAACGTCGATATGTCGTTCGGCGCGTGTTCGCCGTCCAGCACCAGCCAGTCAAAACCCGCCAGGCCTAAAACTTCGGTACTGATTGGGCTGGCTAATGCAGACCAGCAGCCAATCTGAATCTGTTGCGCCGCGAGAGCCGCTTTAAACTTATTCGGAAAAATCGTGTTATTCATCGCTTACACCTTTGTTTATTTCTGCAATTCCATACGTTTAATGTCACCGACAATAAACAGGTAGCAAACCATTGCCATCAGCGCCGAGCACCCTACAAACATCAGCGCAGCATTAAATGAGTGCAGCTCGCTCACCAGATACCCAATCACCAGCGGGGTGACGATGGAAGCCACATTGCCAAATACGTTAAATACCCCACCGCACAGACCGACAATCTCTTTCGGCGCAGTATCGGAAATCACCGGCCACCCCAGCGCCCCGAAGCCTTTACCGAAGAACGCCAGCGCCATCAGCGCCACCACCAGGGTGGTGTTATCAGTGTAGTTACACAGAATAATGGTCGAGGCGAGCAGCATTCCGAGCACAATCGGCAGCTTACGTGCCAGAGTGATGCTGAAGCCACGTTTAATCAGATAATCAGAGAACACGCCGCCGAGTACGCCACCGGCAAATCCGCACAGCGCAGGAATCGAAGCCACCAGGCCCACTTTCAGGATCGACATGCCTTTTTCCTGTACCAGGTAAATCGGGAACCAGGTGAGGAAAAACCAGGTAATAGTATTGATAAAATACTGTCCGAAGAACACGCCGAGCATCATACGGTTAGTGAGCAACTGCTTGATATAATGCAGTTTATGACCACCTGATTTCACGTCACCCGGCTTTTTATGGTCCATATCCACGACCGCGCCGTTTTCAGAGATAAACTTCAGCTCTTCTTGCGACATACGCGGGTGATCGGTTGGGTTATGAATAAACTTTACCCACAGTCCGGTGAGCACAAAACCAATCACGCCCATCACGGTAAAGACGTGTTCCCAGCCCCAGGCGAAGGTCAGCCAGCCCAGCAGCGGCGAAAACAGCGCCAGAGAGAAATACTGTGCGGAGTTAAAAATTGCGGACGCCGTACCGCGCTCTTTCGTCGGGAACCAGGCCGCCACGATACGGGCATTCGCCGGGAAGGACGGCGCTTCCGAGAAGCCCAGCATAAAGCGCATGATGAACATTGAAATACCCGCCCAGGCCAGCGGGAACATGTCGACAAAGCCCTGCAGGAAGGTAAACAGCGACCAGAAGAACAGGCTGTAGGTATAGACTTTCTTTGAACCGAACTTATCCAGCAGCCAGCCGCCGGGGATTTGCATTAACAGGTAAGCCCAGCCGAAAGCGGAGAAAATGTACCCCATTGAGATGGCACTGAGCTGTAACTCTTTCGCCACTTCCGTGCCGGCAATTGACAGCGTTGCACGGTCCGCATAGTTAACGGCTGTAACGATAAATATTATCAGCAATATTAAGTAACGGGTGTGCGTGCCTTTCTTTTTCTCGACAACTGTATCCAGAATCATTCTAATTACCTCGGGTACATTAAATTTTTATTATTATTGGGTAGATATTCCTGGTGATAAATTACTGATAATAAGAACGCATAATAATTTATCAGACGTTATGAAACCGTGATTTAGTATAATCAGCAGCGAAACGTTAATCATTGTGCAAGCGCTCATTAAACATGCGTTATTAAAATAATGTTTTGGGCATATGCACACATGCATGGGCGCTAATGCACACATTTACGTATTGCTACCCCTGGTGGGGCGGCCTTGCTGAGTTTAAGTGATCATCATCACATTCTTGGCGATAAACTCCTGACATTCTTATTTCACGATACCGAATCTTTATTACTTACAATTAGATTCAAAATATAAATATTCACACTATTATCACCACCTTGTTGGAGAATACTGGACAATGGCCGACATCGAAATCAGACAAGAATCGCCAACGGCGTTTTATATTAAAGTTCACGAAACAGATAATGTGGCGATAATTGTCAATGACAATGGTCTGAAAGCTGGGACGCGTTTTCCAGACGGACTGGAACTCATTGAACATATTCCTCAGGGACATAAAGTGGCGCTCCTGGATATTCCTGTTCGCGGCGAAATCGTGCGTTATGGCGAAGTGATAGGCTATGCCGTTCGCGATATCCCACGCGGCAGTTGGATTGATGAATCAATGGTTGAGCTACCCAAGGCCCCGCCGCTGGAGACGCTGCCGCTGGCAACCAAAGTGCCAGAGCCGCTGCCGCCTCTTGAGGGTTACACCTTCGAAGGTTATCGCAATGCAGACGGTAGTGTCGGCACCAAGAATCTGCTCGGTATTTCCACCAGTGTGCACTGCGTGGCGGGCGTGGTGGATTATGTGGTGAAAATCATTGAGCGCGATCTGCTGCCCAAATACCCGAACGTTGACGGCGTGGTCGGACTCAATCATCTGTACGGCTGCGGCGTGGCGATTAATGCCCCAGCCGCCATCGTGCCGATTCGTACCATTCACAATATTGCGCTAAACCCGAACTTTGGCGGTGAAGTGATGGTCATTGGCCTCGGCTGCGAAAAACTGCAGCCAGAGCGCCTGCTGGAAGGCACGCACGATGTGAAAAGTATTCCGGTCGACAGCGCCAGTATCGTCAGCCTGCAGGATGAAAAACACGTTGGCTTTCAATCGATGGTTGCCGATATTTTGCAGGTGGCCGAACGCCATCTGGCAAAACTCAATCAACGCCAGCGTGAAACCTGCCCGGCATCAGAACTGGTGGTCGGCATGCAGTGCGGCGGCAGCGATGCGTTTTCCGGCGTGACGGCCAACCCGGCGGTCGGTTATGCCTCCGACCTGTTAGTACGCTGCGGCGCCACTGTAATGTTCTCTGAGGTTACCGAAGTGCGCGATGCCATCCATCTTCTGACCCCACGTGCGATTAACGAAGAAGTAGGTAAACGCCTGCTCGAAGAGATGGCCTGGTACGATAACTACCTTGATATGGGCAAAACGGATCGCAGCGCCAACCCTTCTCCTGGCAACAAGAAAGGCGGTCTGGCAAACGTGGTGGAAAAAGCGCTGGGTTCTATTGCCAAGTCTGGCAAGAGCGCGATTGTCGAAGTCTTGTCGCCGGGCCAACGCCCAACCAAACGCGGCCTGATTTACGCGGCTACACCCGCCAGTGATTTTGTCTGCGGTACGCAGCAGGTCGCTTCCGGGATCACCGTGCAGGTGTTCACCACCGGTCGCGGTACGCCGTACGGCCTGATGGCCGTGCCGGTGATAAAAATGGCGACCCGTACCGAGCTGGCCAACCGTTGGTTTGACCTGATGGACATCAACGCAGGCACCATCGCCACCGGGGAAGAAACCATTGAAGACGTGGGTCTGAAACTGTTCGAGTTTATTCTCGACGTCGCCAGCGGGCGTAAGAAAACCTTCTCGGATCAATGGGGACTGCATAACCAACTGGCGGTGTTTAACCCGGCGCCAGTGACCTGATTATCCACGTTTTTTCTTCATGAGCATGCCTTCGGGCATGCTTTTTTTTCGCCATATACTTTCGCAACCCTCCCTTTTCTTTCGAAACTTTCATTTATCAGATCGAAATCACAAAAAAACGTTACGAAACCCTATACTTTATTTCGAAGAAAGTAATCGAAAGACTTCGGAGGAAGTATGTTTATCATCTCAAGCAAAATGATGCTGAAAAAGGCACAGCGAGAAGGCTATGCCGTACCGGCGTTTAACATTCACAACCTGGAGACCTTACAGGTTGTCGTGGAAACAGCAGCCGAACTACGCTCTCCGTTGATCGTCGCCGGCACGCCTGGCACTTTTAGCTATGCCGGTGTCGGTAATATCGTTGCAATCGCCAGTGAACTGGCAAGATGCTGGAACCATCCTCTCGCCATCCATCTCGATCACCATGAAAGCGCCACCGATATTGAAGAGAAAGTCGCTACAGGTATTCGCTCCGTCATGATCGATGGTTCCCATCTGCCGTTTGTCGACAACATTGCGTTAGTTAAACACGTAACAGATTACTGCCATCGCTATGACGTTAGCGTTGAAGCTGAGCTGGGACGGTTGGGTGGACAAGAAGATGACCTAATCGTGGACGGAAAAGATGCGCTTTATACCCACCCAGAACAGGCTCGGGAGTTCGTGGAAAAAACCGGTATCGACTCACTGGCGGTCGCGATTGGCACGGCTCATGGTCTGTATAGCACTGAACCTAAACTGGATTTTGAACGGCTAACAGAAATTCGTCAGTCCGTTGATATTCCACTGGTTCTACATGGCGCATCCGGCCTGCCAGCACATGATATTAAGCGCGCCATCTCTTTAGGGATCTGCAAAGTCAACGTCGCTACCGAACTCAAAATCGCCTTTTCTGGCGCACTCAAAACCTATCTGAGTACACATACCAATGCGAATGACCCACGGCATTACATGGTGCCAGCAAAAGCCGCCATGAAAGAAGTGGTACGTAAAGTCATTGCCGACTGCGGTTGCGAAGGAAAACTATAAGTAACTGATTAATATGAATTGTATGAATTCTGGCAAAGGTCTGTTTTAAAGCTGGATCACGAAAGCTGCTTTTACCCTTTGCCTTCAATCCAAAAATATTATGAAGATAAACAAAAGATATCGGAGATAGAAGTGAAAGAAATAATCTCTCGTCATAAAGCAGGTGAACATTTAGGTATTTGTTCTGTTTGTTCAGCACATCCGTTGGTCATTGAATCCGCATTACGCTTTGATCTCAATACGGACAGTAAAGTTCTGATCGAAGCAACGTCTAATCAGGTTAATCAGTTTGGTGGCTATACCGGGATGAAACCCGCCGATTTCCGTGATTTTGTCTATGGCATCGCACAAGAAATTGGCTTCCCTCGAGAAAGACTGATCCTGGGGGGCGATCACCTCGGCCCTAACTGCTGGCAAAATGAAGTAGCGGCAGAAGCGATGGAGAAATCCGTAGCCTTGATTAAAGCTTACGTCGCCGCAGGATTCAGCAAAATCCATCTTGATGCTTCAATGTCCTGCGCTGACGATCCGACACCGCTAGACCCGATGGTTGTTGCTCAGCGAGCAGCCATACTTTGCCAGGCAGCAGAATCAACAGCAACCGAAGAACAGAAACGCCAACTGACTTACGTGATTGGCACAGAAGTTCCCGTACCAGGAGGAGAAGCCACCACCATCGGTAGCGTTCATGTCACACGTGAAGAAGATGCCGCCCGGACACTGGAAACCCATCAGGTTGCCTTCAGTGCATTAGGGCTTGAAGAAGCGTTAACGCGCGTAATCGCCATTGTGGTCCAGCCCGGCGTCGAATTCGATCACACTCAAATTATTCACTATCAGCCACAAGCTGCAAAAGCGCTTTCCGCCTGGGTCAAAGAGACCCCAATGGTCTACGAAGCGCATTCTACCGATTATCAAACCCGCCAGGCATACCGTGCGCTGGTACGCGATCACTATGCGATTTTGAAAGTGGGTCCAGCACTCACCTTCGCTCTGCGTGAAGCTATTTTTGCCCTTGCGCAAATGGAAAATGAACTGGTATCTCCGGAGCAGAGAAGCCGGGTATTGGAAGTGATTGACGAAGTTATGTTGAATGAACCGGGCTACTGGAAAAAATACTATCGCCCAACCTGGAGTCAGGCGATGGTTGATATTCACTTCAGTCTCTCCGACCGTATTCGTTACTACTGGCCGCATCCCCGCATTCGTCAAAGCGTAGAGAAATTAATAACCAATCTTAATGACGTCGCTTTACCACTGGGGCTAATTAGCCAATTTATGCCCGTGCAATTTGAGCGTCTGTCTGAAGGAACGTTAACCGCGACGCCACACAATCTGATTATCGACAAAATTCAGGACGTTCTGCGCGCCTATCGCTTTGGTTGCGCACCAGCACTTGCCTGAAATCAGGAGAATATATGAGCCAACTTTTTGTCCGAACAGGAATTAACTTTAGCTCGTGTCAGCATGCGCTGACACATATTGGGGAGGAGATGCTGGCCAAAGGGGTCGTGCACGAAAGCTACCCGCAGGCCCTGATTGAGCGTGAAGCAACCTTTCCAACTGGAATAGCGCTGGAACGTCATGTCGTTGCGATTCCACATTGTGAAGCTGTTCATGCTAAATCTCCTGCTATCTATCTGATTCGCCCGGATACACCGGTCAACTTTCAACAAGCGGATGATGATGAAGAGATCGCCGTCTCTTTAATTATCGCCTTAATCGTTGAGAACCCGACGGCACAACTGAAGCTCCTGCGTCGTCTGTTTAGTGAGCTACAAAACCCGAACACCATTGAAGCATTACTGAATGCGCCCGATGCAGAACTGGCAATGCTCTTTCGGGAAAAAATCCTTGAGTCTGAGCTCTGTGCCCAGATTTGATAAAAAACTGATAATAAAAGGAATACCCTATGAAACGTAAAGTAATTGTGGCCTGTGGCGGTGCTGTAGCAACTTCAACAATGGCTGCGGAAGAAATTAAAGAACTCTGTGAAGCCAACAATATACAACTCGACCTGGTTCAGTGTCGTGTAACAGAAATCGAAACCTATATGGACGGCGCAGACCTCATTTGTACCACGGCTCGCGTTGACCGTACATTTGGCGATATCCCGGTGGTTCACGGCATGCCTTTTGTCTCAGGCGTGGGTATCGAAGCATTGCAGCAAAAAATCCTGACCATCCTCGTGGGGTAACGCCATGTTTAGCGAAATAATGCGTTATATCCTCGATTTAGGTCCAACGGTTATGCTGCCGTTAGTGATCATCATCTTCTCAAAATTGCTGGGAATGAAGCTCGGGGATTGTTTTAAATCTGGTCTGCATATCGGGATTGGGTTTGTCGGCATCGGTCTGGTAATCGGCCTGATGCTGGACTCTATTGGACCTGCCGCAAAAGCAATGGCAGAACAGTTTCAAATCAACCTGCACGTCATCGATGTCGGCTGGCCTGGTTCATCACCGATGACCTGGGCTTCGCAAATTGCGTTAATTGCGATTCCTGTCGCCATTGGGGTGAATATCCTGATGCTGGTTACCCGCATGACCCGTGTGGTGAATGTCGACATCTGGAATATCTGGCATATGACGTTTACCGGCGCCATGTTGCATCTGGCGACCGGTTCATACTGGTTGGGCATCCTCGGTGTGGTTGTTCATGCCGCCTTCGTTTACAAACTGGGCGACTGGTTTGCCAAAGACACGCGCGACTTTTTTGGCCTGGAAGGCATCGCCATTCCACATGGTTCCTCGGCATATCTGGGCCCGATAGCGGTCTTGGTTGATACGATCATTGAAAAAATCCCAGGTCTGAACCGCATTCATTTCAGTGCGGATGATGTACAAAAACGCTTCGGCCCCTTCGGCGAGCCCGTCACCGTCGGTTTTGTGATGGGGTTAGTGATCGGCATGCTGGCAGGGTATGACGTTAAAGCAGTGCTCCAACTGGCGGTGAAAACAGCTGCCGTTATGTTGCTCATGCCGCGCGTCATTAAACCGATTATGGATGGGCTCACTCCCATTGCAAAGCATGCTCGCAAGCGCCTGCAGGCAAAATTTGGTGGCCAGGAGTTCTTGATTGGCCTGGATCCTGCGCTACTGCTCGGCCATACGTCAGTGGTTTCCGCCAGTCTTATCTTTATCCCGCTGACCATTCTGATTGCCGTTCTGGTACCAGGAAACCAGGTTCTGCCATTCGGCGATCTCGCGACCATTGGTTTCTTTGTCGCCATGGCGGTAGCCGTTCATCAGGGAAACCTTTTCCGCACGCTGATCTCCGGCGTCATCATCATGGGTATCACCCTGTGGATAGCCACGCAAACCATTGGTTTACATACCCAGCTAGCCGCCAATGCGGGCGCATTGAAAGCTGGTGGCATGGTGGCTTCAATGGACCAGGGCGGTTCCCCAATCACCTGGCTGCTAATCCAGCTCTTCACCTGGCAGAACGTGGTGGGTTTCATCATTATCGGTGCTATTTACCTGTTGGGTGTACTGCTGACCTGGCGTCGGGCGCGTAATTTCGTGGCGGCTGAAAAAGCGGCAGCCATAACAGAAAGCCAGACCGCATCTTAATTTCTGGGGAGCATTTGCTCCCCTTCACTTTTCTGGAGACACTTATGAAATCAGTGGTTATTCACGCTGAGGGCGACGTACGCGTTGAAGAACGTCCCATACCACAACTACAAACTGATGAAGATGTACTGGTCAAGGTGGTCAGTTCAGGGCTTTGCGGCTCAGATATTCCCCGAGTCTTCAATCATGGCGCTCACTATTATCCAATCACACTTGGGCATGAGTTCAGTGGCTATGTTGAGTCTTACGGCGCGGGCGTAACCGATCTACAACCCGGAGATTCCGTTGCCTGCGTACCGCTGCTCCCCTGCTTCCACTGTCCTCAGTGCGAGCGTGGATATTTCTCATTGTGTAAGCAATATCAGTTTGTCGGATCGCGCAGCGAAGGCGGCAATGCAGAATATGTGGTGGTAAAACGCGCCAACCTGTTCCGCCTGCCTTCAGAAATGCCGATTGATGATGGCGCATTCATTGAGCCCATTACCGTTGGCCTGCATGCTTTTCACCTCGCTCAGGGATGCGAAGGCAAAAACGTGATCATCGTTGGTGCAGGTACTATCGGTTTACTGGCAATGCAATGTGCTCGCGAACTCGGCGCCAAAAGCATCACGGCGATTGATATCAACCCGCAGAAGCTGGCGTTAGCAAAAGAACTGGGTGCAACCTATGTATTTAATAGTCGGGAGATGAGTGCGACCGAGATCCACTCTGGTCTGGAGAACATTCAATTTGACCAACTCATCCTGGAGACTGCGGGAACCCCACAAACTGTTACTCTGTCGATCGAAATTGCCGGACCTCGCGCTCAACTGGCATTAGTCGGTACGCTGCATCACGATCTGGCGCTAGCTTCAGGTGTTTTTGGGCAAATATTGCGTAAAGAGTTAACCATCCTTGGCAGTTGGATGAACTATTCCAGCCCATGGCCTGGAGAAGAGTGGGAAACCGCTGCCCGTTTACTCACGGAGAAACGCTTACAGCTTGAGCCGTTAATTGCCCACAGTGGTGATGCCGACAGCTTTGCCAGCGCAGTCAAGTCACTCAATGGCGCGCCGATGCAGGGGAAAATTCTGCTCAAACTCTTCTGACCCAACGAGCCAGCAACCTGCGCTGGCTCACATTTACTTTCGAAATTTAGCGTTCACCTTTCGCAATCCTTCGATTAAACTAGTGGCAGTCAAATTATCAGGCAAATCAATATGAACTCATTTGAGAGAAGGAATAAAATTGTCGACCTGATTAATACGCAAGGTAGCGTACTGGTAATGGATCTTTCGAATACCTTTGGTATTTCTGAAGTAACCATTCGCGCTGACCTGCGGTTATTAGAAGAGAAGGGTCTGGTCACCCGTTTTCATGGCGGTGCGGCAAAACCAGGAAGCCATCTGGCTGAAGGTGACAATCAGGAAGTATTATTAGAAGACCGGTATCAGCTTGCCAGCGATCCCAAAAAGCGGATCGCTCAGGCTGCAACGGCAATGGTCGAGGAAGGAATGACCGTGATTCTGGATAGCGGAAGCACGACCTTACTGATCGCTGAGGCGCTAAACCGAAAAAGTAATATCACAGTTATTACCAATAGCCTGCCCGCTGCGTTTACGTTATCGGAAAACAAAGACATTACGCTGGTCGTCTGCGGCGGCACAGTGCGTCACAAAACTCATTCAATGCATGGCACTATCGCTGAACGTTCCCTTCAAGGGATAAGCGCAGACCTGATGTTCGTTGGCGCCGACGGGATTGATGCCACTAATGGTATAACGACATTCGACGAAGGCTATTCGATTAGTAGCGTGATGGCTGCTGCGGCACATAAGGTTATTGCCGTACTGGATGCAACAAAATTTAACCGACGAGGTTTTAATCAGGTACTTCCAATGGAGAAGATTAACTGCGTAATAACCGACGACAGTATCAGCAAACAGGATAAATCAGCGCTGGCCAAAACAGGGGTTGAACTGCTGGTCGTTTAAATTACCCTCCATAGCCCCCCTTTCGTCGCGCCAACGCGTTGCAGTTTGCCTTTTAGCTGCAACGCTTTCAGATAGCGTTCTACAGTTCGGGCTGAGATTTCACACTCATCAGCGATACTTTTGGCGGATCTGCCTGGCTGATTCGACAAGATTTGTAGTATGCGTTTTTCAATATCCAGTAAATCAGGCGACATTTCTTCCGACATTTCTTCCGACATTTCTTCCGACATTTCTTCCGACAGGGCTGATGATTTCCCCAATCCCTCTTGCAAAGCAGAGATGATGTTTTCAAGGATAAATTCTATAAATGGCGTGCAGCTACTTTGCCGATCGCACTGCCCTAACACCTGGTAGTAGCGATCCTGTTGGTAGTGGATCAGTGTCTCTACTGGTAACCACGCCAATTCCGATCGCCACTCACGGAGGATTAATGTCTGCCACAACCGGCCCATCCGTCCATTGCCGTCGGCAAAAGGATGAATGAATTCAAATTCATAATGGAAAATAGCACCAGCAATCAGTGGGTGGAGCTCTGTCGTTTTTAACCAGCCCAGTAGGTCATTCATCAATCGAAGAACTTGTGACGCCGGTGGGGCCATATGGATAAGCTGTTTCTCCCTGTAAACACCGACATTGCCGGTTCGCAATTGACCCGGGTTATCGACAAGCCCCATCATCAGGATTTGATGTGCCTGTAAAAGATCGGAGAGTCTTTCACTTTTCCACTCTGACATTTTTTCATAGGCCAGAATCGCATTTCTGACTTCCTGTATATCTTTAGCCGGAGCCAGAATACGTTTCCCCTCCATCAGAGCGGTGACTTGTTCCGTAGTCAACGAATTATGCTCAATCGCTAAAGAGGCCTGAATAGTGCGAATACGATTCTCTTTGCGCAAAAGAGGAGATGCCCTACCAGCCATCGCCGCCCAATTCCCCATCAACTCCCCAATTTCAATGACTTGATTGAGGATCAATGGAGTGATGACGAAAGGTGGTTGGTAGGTGCTCACTGTTACTCCCCCTGCAGTTCCAGCGCGTACTTATACAGCGCATTCTTCTTCACGCCGTGGATCTCAGCGGCCAGTGCGGCGGCCTTTTTCAGCGGCAGCTCTGCCTGCAATAAGGCCAGCGTACGCAGCGCATCAGCCGGAAGGTCGTCTTCTTGCGCTTTGTGTCCTTCGACAATCAGCACCATTTCGCCTTTACGACGGTTTTCATCTTCCTTGACCCACGCCAGCAGTTCGCCAACCGGCGCACCGTGAATGGTTTCCCAGGTTTTGGTCAACTCACGCGCCAACACCACGTAGCGGGATTCGCCCCAGACGGCAACCATATCTTCCAGGCTATCAAGCAGGCGGTGGGTGGATTCATAAAAAATAAGCGTACGCGGTTCAGCCTCAATGGCTTTCATCGCATCACGACGCCCTTTCGATTTGGCAGGCAGAAAACCTTCATAGCAAAAGCGGTCTGAAGGCAGACCTGCAGCGCTCAGGGCAGCAATCGCCGCGCAAGGGCCTGGCAGGGGAACAACGCGGATCCCTGCTTCGCGGCAGGTCCGTACCAGATGGTAGCCAGGATCGTTAATCAGCGGCGTTCCGGCATCGGAAACCAGCGCAATGTTTTGCCCTTCTTTAAGCTTCGCCACCAGCGTTTCGGCCTTTTGTTGCTCGTTGTGGTCATGTAAAGCGAACAAACGCGCGTTAATCGCGAAGTGTTGTAACAAGAGTCCTGTATGACGAGTGTCTTCAGCGGCAATCAAATCAACGGCTTGTAAAACTTCGAGCGCTCGTTGGGTAATATCAGCCAAATTTCCTATAGGAGTAGGTACAATAAAGAGTTGGCCTTGAGAATTATCCGCCGATTCGTGTTGTTTCATTGTGTCGTCCGTATTGCCGATTTAATATTGAGCATTGAGTAAAAAAATATCACTGGATACAGTATGGTACCCTCAACATTTTCTCGTTTGAAAGCCGCACGCGCGCTACCAGTCATTCTGGCAGCACTGATTTTCGCAGGCTGTGGCACCCAGGCGCCAGACCAGAGTGCAGCCCATATGCAGGGCACTGCGCAGGCTGATTCCGGCTTTTATCTGCAACAAATGCAGCAAAGCTCAGATGATAGCAAGACCAACTGGCAATTACTCGCCATTCGTGCACTGCTGAAAGAAGGCAAGAGCCAACAGGCTATCGAGTTGTTCAACCAGCTACCACAGAAGTTAAGCGATACCCAGCGTCGTGAGCAGTCACTGCTGGCCGTCGAAATTAAGCTCGCGCAGAAAGATGTCGCTGGCGCACAGACCCTGCTGGATAAGCTAACCCCCGCCGATTTTGATCAAAACCAGCAGGCGAGATACTGGCAGGCGCAAATCGACGTCAACCAGGGTCGTCCATCACTGACGTTACTGCGCGCGCTGATCGCCCAGGAACCGCTGCTGGCCGCGAACGCTAAGCAGAAAAACATGGATGCCACCTGGCAGGCGCTGTCATCCATGACCCAGGAGCAAGCGCAGACGCTGGTCATCAATGCGGATGAAAACGTGCTGCAAGGCTGGTTAGATCTCCAGCGCGTCTGGTTCGATAACCGTAACGATCCAGACATGATGAAAGCCGGTATTGCTGACTGGCAGAAACGTTATCCACAAAACCCAGGGGCAAAACTATTGCCAACGCAGTTGGTTAACGTGCAGAGCTTTAAACCCGCTTCCACCAGCAAAATTGCTCTGCTGCTGCCGCTGAACGGTCAGGCCGCTGTATTTGGCCGTACTATTCAGCAAGGCTTTGAAGCTGCGAAAAATATGGGTACTCAACCCGTAGCGGCCCCTGCTGTTGCCGCGCCTGCTGCGGATACAGCGGCTGCGACGACCACGGAACAGCCGCAAACGACTGACGGTGTTGCCAGCCCGGCTCAGGCGTCAGTAAGCGATCTGACCAACGAGACGCCAGCACAGCCAGAAGCTACAGCCCCACAACCAACAGCGCCTGCGCAGCCAACAACCGCCAGCGCACCAGCGAATCCGTCCGCGGAGCTGAAAATCTACGACACGTCATCACAACCGCTGAATCAGATCCTGACTCAGGTTCAGCAGGATGGCGCCAGCATCGTGGTTGGCCCACTGTTGAAGAACAATGTTGAAGAGCTGATGAAAAGCAACACGCCATTAAACGTCCTGGCGCTTAATCAGCCGGAGTCGGTGAAAAACCTGCCGAACGTCTGCTACTTCGCTCTGTCGCCAGAAGATGAAGCGCGCGACGCAGCACGCCACATTCGCGATCAAGGAAAACAGACGCCGCTGTTGTTGATCCCGCGGAGTTCGTTAGGCGATCGCGTTGCCAACGCCTTTGCACAGGAGTGGCAAAAACTGGGTGGCGGCGTGGTGCTGCAGCAGAAATTCGGCTCCACCGCTGAGCTGAAAATGGGCGTCAACGGCGGCTCGGGGATCTCCCTGACGGGCAGCCCGGTCACCTCTTCTGTACCCGCGCAGCCTGGCGTGACGATTGGCGGTCTGACCATCCCGGCAGCGCCTACCGATGCGCAAATCACCGGCGGCAGCGGTCGTGTTGATGCCGTATATATTCTGGCAACGCCGGAAGAAATTGCATTTATAAAGCCGATGATCGCCATGCGCAACGGTAGCCAGAGCGGTGCCACGCTGTACGCCAGCTCCCGTAGCGCGCAGGGAACTGCCGGCCCGGATTTCCGTCTGGAGATGGAAGGCTTGCAGTACAGCGAAATTCCGATGCTAGCAGGCGCTAACGCCCCTCTCATGCAGCAGGCGCTGGGCGCGGTTCGTAACGACTACTCGCTGGCACGTATGTACGCGATGGGCGTCGATGCCTGGTCGCTTGCCAACCACTTCTCGCAGATGCGTCAGGTGCAGGGTTTCGAAATTAACGGCAACACCGGAGCCTTAACCGCAACGCAGGATTGTGTGATTAACAGGAAGTTATCATGGCTCAAATACCAGCAAGGACAAGTCGTCCCCGCCAGTTAACGAGTAAACAGACCGGTGACGCGTGGGAATCCACCGCGCGTGACTGGCTGCAGAGCAAGGGACTGCATTTTATCGCCGCCAACGTGCGTGAGCGTGGCGGCGAAATCGACCTGATAATGCGTGAAGGCAACACCACCGTATTTGTTGAGGTTCGCTATCGGCGCTCAGCCCAGTTTGGCGGTGCAGCGGCGAGTGTGACCCGGAGCAAACAACACAAATTATTACAGACTGCCCGCTTGTGGCTTGCGCGCCACAATGGAAGTTTTGATACTGTGGATTGCCGGTTCGATGTGTTAGCCTTCACCGGAAATGATGTTGAGTGGTTTAAGGACGCGTTCAACGACCGCTCATAGTTGAAGATTCAGAGCCTGGTTCTTAAGGATTAGCGTGTTAGATAGAATTAAAGTCTGCTTTACAGAAAGCATTCAAACTCAGATAGCTGCGGCTGAAGCACTTCCGGATGCGATCTCCCGTGCAGCCATGACGCTGGTTCAGTCCCTGCTCAATGGCAACAAAATTCTCTGTTGTGGTAATGGGACGTCCGCTGCCAACGCACAGCATTTTGCTGCCAGCATGATCAATCGTTTTGAAACAGAGCGCCCAAGTTTACCTGCGATTGCACTAAATACTGATAATGTGGTCTTAACTGCGATTGCCAACGATCGCCTGCACGACGAAGTTTATGCAAAACAAGTCCGTGCGCTGGGACATGCAGGTGATGTTCTGCTGGCAATCTCTACGCGTGGTAATAGCCGCGATATCGTAAAAGCCGTTGAAGCCGCCGTGACACGCGACATGACTATTGTCGCACTGACCGGGTATGACGGAGGGGAGCTGGCCGGGTTACTGGGGCCGCAGGATGTTGAAATCCGTATCCCTTCACACCACAGCGCCCGCGTTCAGGAAATGCATATGCTGACGGTCAACTGCCTCTGCGATCTCATCGATAACACGCTTTTCCCTCACCAGGATGATTAAGGAGTACACATGAAGGCATTTTCGCCGCTTGCTGTGATTATCGCTGCCCTGCTGCTGCAAGGCTGTGTCGCTGCCGCCGTTGTCGGAACTGCTGCTGTCGGCACCAAAGCCGCGACGGATCCTCGCAGTGTAGGCACCCAGGTAGATGACGGAACCCTGGAATTACGCGTCAATACCGCGTTGTCGAAAGATGCCCAGATCAAGAAAGAGGCGCGTATCAACGTGAGCGCGTATCAGGGTAAAGTGCTGCTGGTCGGTCAGTCGCCAAATAGCGAACTGTCTGCGCGGGCAAAACAGATTGCGATGGGCGTAGAAGGTACCACTGAGGTCTTTAATGAGATCCGTCAGGGTCAGCCAATCGGCCTGGGCGATGCGTCTAACGATACCTGGATAACCACTAAAGTACGTTCCCAGTTGCTGACCAGCGATCAGGTGAAATCCTCTAACGTGAAAGTCACCACCGAAAACGGGGAAGTGTTTCTGTTGGGTCTGGTGACTGAACGTGAAGCGAAGGCTGCGGCAGACATCGCCAGCCGGGTAAGCGGCGTGAAACGCGTCACGACGGCTTTTACGTTTATTAAGTAAGACTGCTACAAATGCCGGATGGGGACGCCAGAGCGTCCTCTCCGGCATTTTATTTGGCTCTTTCGCGCAGTTCGGAAGAGGTCAGGATCGAAACGCCTTCATGTCCAGGTGCCAGTGCCTCCGCCAGCATAGCCCGGGCTACATCACGCGCCTCAATCGACTTCCAGTTCCCCGGCAGCAGCCGAAATAACGGCGCTAAAAATCTCTCATTCGCCCGCTGTTTATCCCGCTCTCCGAGTAACATTGAAGGCCGAACAATCGTCAGCCGCGGCCAATTTTGCGCGATCAGCGCCTGCTCCATTTCCCCTTTCACCCGGTTATAAAAAAACGGTGAATTGGCATTGGCACCCATCGAACTGACCACCAGCATATGCTGAGCGCCCAACCGACGCCCCGTCAGGGCCGTGTCCACCACCAGCGTATAGTCAGCATGGATAAACGCTTCTTTGCTACCCGCTTCACGCCGGGTGGTTCCCAGACAACAAAAGACAATATCTACCGGTTCGGTGACCTGCGCCAGCGCATCGGTTAGCTGCGGATCATAGGGATTATAGACGCCAGCCGTATCAGCCAGCGGTCGACGCGTCGGCGCCGTGATGGCATTGACCCGGGGTTCATTGAGCAGCATACGCAGCAAATTTCCGCCGACCAGCCCCGTTGCGCCTGTTATTAATACCTGACTCATCGCTAATCTTCCCCTGACTCTTTAATCACTCTATTAACTATAGATCACGTTGCCAGTGCATTTTTTTGCCAAAGCCCAGCGTGTTGTCCGTGAATTTGACTTCATCCAGTCGAATCTCCCACACGGGCGCAGGCAGCATTCTGGCAACCGGGAAACGGCGGTTGTAGGCGTTACGCGCGGCTTCACTCTCCTGCCCTTCAAGACGCCGGATTTCCCCTTTAAACTGTACGCCACGAATCAGGGCGACCGTTTTGGGCTGACCATTTACCGTGCCGGCAATCGCCGCGCGCGGCCCGGACATCTGCGCATGGCGCGTTTTCTCTTCGGTCAGCACATAGAACACCATCTTCTGCGCATCAAACAGGTAAAACGCATTGGCGCACCATAATTCACCGTCATGATGTACACACCAGGTCACGACGTGCTGCTTTGCCAGCCAGCGGGTCACCGCAGTCAGTGTTTCCATTTCTGTTCTCTTTTATACTGTAGGCCTGAAAATTATCACGTCGATGGTGACAATGACACCCTGGTATCTGTACCTGATCCGTACTGCGGACAACGCCTTATACACCGGAATAACCACCGATGTGCAGCGCCGCTATAAGCAGCATCAAAGTGGGAAAGGCGCGAAGGCGCTGCGCGGAAAGGGGGAACTCACGTTGGCATTTGCGGCTCAGGTCGGCGACCGTTCGCTGGCCCTGCGCTTAGAATATCGCGTCAAACAGCTTACAAAGCGGCAGAAAGAGCGCCTTGTTGAAGGCGAAGGGCTTGAGGCACTACTGAGCAGCCTGCAAACCCCCGGCGCTTAAAAACGATTGAAGTAGTCGTGGTATTCCACAAGGCCCGTCACACCCTCCAGCGCATCGTCCGCCAGGCGATGAACCTGGAACGCGCTTTCGGTACCCGGCCAGCGGCAACGCAGGTCATGATGGGCAGCCAGCTCAAAACCAAAGCGGCTGTACAGCGCCGGATCGCCCAGCGTAACCACCGCGGCGTAACCAAACTCGTTCAGGGAATCGAGTCCTTCATAGACCAGCTGACGCGCCAGGCCCTGTCCACGGTATTTTTCATCCACCGCGAGCGGCGCCATGCCGACCCATTGCAGGTCTTCGCCCTGGACATCGACAGGGCTGAACGCGACGTAACCCACTACCTGACCTTCGTCATCGGTAGCAACCAGACCCAGCGTTATGAAACCGTCTTCACGCAGGTCGTGCACTAATTTCGCTTCCGCATCGCTCTCAAATGAACGACGCAGCAATGCATCAATACCTGGGGCATCAATGGGAATTTCAACTCGAATCAGCATGGCTCACCTACCGAAGTCTGTTTGGTTTCTGGCGACGTTTTCATTCCCGCCTCAACAAAATCCGCCAACTGCATCAGCATGACGCGCAACGCTTTAGGCATCTGATCCAGTTCGATGGCGTCCATCAGATTTTTTACATACAGCCCTAATTCTGTATCACCTTCAATCACCAGGCGACGCTGGAAGAACAGCGTATCCGGATCCTGCTTACGCGCCGCGATCATCAGGAGATCGCTGGCATCCGCGCTAAAACTCACATCCGCCTCTGCATTCTGGCTGACGATAAGTTTATCGTTCTCAACAGAGGTATACCATTTAAGGCCAATGTCACGCACATGAATGCTCAGCCAGCGACCGTCGAGAAACTCCAGCTCCCCATCGGCCAGCGCCTGACTAAACTGCCAGCTCAGGACCTGCTCCAGAACCTGGCGCTTCAGCGCAAAGGGCGTCAGTTTAACCGGTACACTCATCAGAGAAGGACCAAAATGTACTAAGCGTGAACGCAGTTTATCCAACACGAGCTTTACTCCCTGTTTCAATTATCCTGCTATTTTGCCATATCAAATAAACGACATAGCGGCATAAATCAACAATTCGCTACGAAATTGTTACCTCTTATTGGTATCACCAATACGACTTTAACTGCCTCAAATCAAAAATTGTCTCAGCAAGGTTAACTAAAATCCCTCTTCGTTAACATTTCTGCGCCCTTTACGGCGCAACGTTCAGGATAAATTATGGAGCTGCTCTGCCCTGCCGGAAACCTCCCGGCGCTTAAGGCGGCCATCGAGAACGGCGCTGATGCGGTCTACATCGGGCTGAAAGATGATACCAACGCCCGTCATTTCGCCGGCCTTAATTTTACCGAGAAAAAATTGCAGGAAGCGGTGAGTTTTGTCCATCAGCACCGCCGTAAGCTGCACATCGCGATTAACACCTTTGCGCATCCGGATGGTTACGCGCGCTGGCAACGTGCCGTAGATATGGCGGCGCAACTGGGTGCGGATGCGCTGATCCTCGCCGACCTCGCCATGCTTGAGTATGCCGCAGAGCGCTACCCGCATATTGAGCGTCATGTCTCTGTTCAGGCATCTGCAACCAATGAAGAGGCGATTAATTTCTATCATCGCAACTTTGATGTCGCCCGCGTGGTACTGCCGCGCGTACTGTCTATTCACCAGGTGAAGCAGCTCGCTCGCGTCACGCCAGTTCCCCTGGAAGTGTTCGCCTTTGGCAGTCTGTGCATTATGGCGGAAGGTCGCTGCTATCTTTCATCCTATCTGACGGGCGAGTCTCCTAATACGGTTGGCGCCTGCTCTCCTGCCCGTTTTGTTCGCTGGCAGCAGACCCAACAAGGGCTGGAATCCCGTCTTAATGAAGTGCTGATCGACCGTTATCAGGACGGAGAAAACGCCGGTTATCCGACGCTGTGTAAAGGCCGCTATCTGGTTGATGGCGAGCGCTATCATGCGCTGGAAGAACCCACCAGCCTGAATACGCTGGAGCTGCTGCCAGAACTGCTGGCGGCCAATATTGCCTCGGTGAAAATCGAAGGGCGTCAGCGTAGCCCGGCCTACGTCAGCCAGGTGGCGAAAGTGTGGCGCCAGGCGATCGACCGCTGTATGGCCGACCCGCAAAACTACGCCCCACAGGCCGCGTGGATGGAAACGCTCGGTTCAATGTCCGAAGGCACGCAGACCACGCTTGGCGCGTATCACCGTAAATGGCAGTGAGAGAAGCAATGAAATATTCCTTAGGGCCGGTGCTGTGGTACTGGCCGAAAGAAACGCTGGAAGATTTTTATCAGCAGGCCGCCACCAGCCAGGCCGACGTTATCTATCTTGGCGAAGCGGTGTGCAGTAAACGCCGCGCTACCAAAGTAGGCGACTGGATCGATATGGCGAAATCGCTCGCTGGCAGCGGTAAACAGGTGGTGCTGTCAACGCTGGCGCTGGTGCAGGCCTCCTCTGAGCTGGGAGAACTGAAGCGCTATGTCGAAAACGGCGACTTCCTGCTGGAAGCCAGCGATCTCGGCGTGGTAAACATGTGCGCCGAGCGTAAGCTGCCGTTTGTCGCCGGGCATGCGCTCAACTGCTACAACGCGGTAACCCTGCGTTTGCTGCTCAGGCAGGGCATGGTGCGCTGGTGTATGCCGGTAGAACTGTCCCGTGACTGGCTGGTCAATCTGCTCAACCAGTGTGAAGAGCTGGGTATTCGCAATCAGTTTGAAGTAGAGGTACTGAGCTACGGGCATCTGCCGCTGGCGTACTCTGCCCGCTGCTTTACCGCACGCTCTGAAGACCGTCCAAAAGACGAGTGTGAAACCTGCTGCATCAAATACCCGAATGGGCGCGATGTGCTGTCGCAGGAGAATCAGCAGGTCTTTGTCCTCAACGGCATCCAGACTATGAGCGGCTATGTTTACAACCTCGGCAACGAGCTGACATCGATGCAGGGTCTGGTTGATATTGTGCGTCTGTCCCCTTCAGGCAGCGACACGTTCGCTATGCTCGATGCCTTCCGCGCCAATGAAAATGGCACTGCCCCATTACCGCTTGCTGCCCACAGCGACTGCAACGGCTACTGGAAGCGACTGGCAGGTCTTGAACTACAGCCGTGATTAATAGCTCACTTTGTTAACAACATTCGCTAATCTTTAATGCAGTATTAAAAGATTAACCGGTAACAAAGTGAGCCGTTATGACTGACAAAACTATTCCGTTCTCGGTGCTGGATCTGGCGCCGATCCCTGAAGGATCTTCGGCAAAAGAGGCCTTCACACACTCGCTTGATCTCGCTCGACTGGCCGAAAAGCGCGGCTACCACCGCTACTGGCTGGCAGAACATCACAACATGACCGGCATCGCCAGCGCGGCGACCTCTGTGCTGATTGGCTATCTGGCTGCCAATACCACCACGCTGCATCTTGGTTCTGGCGGCGTTATGCTGCCCAACCATTCGCCGCTGGTGATCGCCGAGCAGTTCGGTACCCTGAATACGCTGTATCCGGGACGAATCGATCTCGGGCTTGGCCGCGCGCCGGGTAGCGACCAACCGACCATGCGCGCGTTGCGCCGCCATATGAGTGGTGATATCGATAACTTCCCGCGCGACGTAGCTGAACTGGTGGACTGGTTCGACGCCCGCGATCCTAATCCCCATGTACGCCCGGTTCCCGGCTACGGCGAGCAGATCCCGGTCTGGTTATTAGGCTCCAGCCTGTACAGCGCACAGCTGGCAGCCCAGCTCGGCCTGCCATTTGCCTTCGCCTCGCACTTTGCTCCGGATATGTTGCATCAGGCGCTGCATCTGTATCGCACCCAGTTCAAGCCCTCAGCGCGGCTGGCAAAGCCGTATGCGATGGTGTGCATCAACATCATTGCCGCCGACAGCAACCGCGATGCCGAATTTCTTTTCACCTCAATGCAGCAGGCGTTTGTGAAACTGCGTCGTGGCGAAACCGGCCAGCTACCGCCACCGGTAGAGAATATGCATCAGCTGTGGTCCGCTTCTGAGCAGTACGGCGTACAACAGGCTCTGAGCATGTCGCTGGTTGGTGATAAGGCGAAAGTGCGACACGGTCTCGACGCCATTTTGCGTGAAACCCAGGCCGATGAAATTATGGTTAACGGCCAGATTTTTGATCATCAGGCACGGCTACATTCGTTTGACCTGGCGATGCAGGTGAAAGAAGAGTTGGTGGGGTAATCGTTGTTTTGCCCGGTGGCGCTTCGCTTACCGGGCTTACGAGACCGTATAGGCCGGATAAGGCGCAACCGCCATCCGGCACTAAAAGGTTACTGGTACACAGGCAACAAATTCACGCTCGACAGAATATGGATAACCGCGTTGCCAATACCGAATACCAGGATCAGCGCAATCATCGGCTTGCCGCCCCAGACACGGAATTTCGGGCTGCCGAAACGCTCGCGGGATTTACGGGCCAGCAGCGCCGGAACAATGGCGGCCCAGATGGTCGCGGCAAGCCCTGCATAGCCAATGGCGTACAGGAAACCGTTCGGCCACAACAGGCCACCGACAATCGGCGGGACAAACGTCAGCAATGCCGTTTTAAAACGTCCTATTGCCGAGTCATCAAAGCCAAACAGATCCGCCAAATAGTCAAACAGACCGAGCGTGACCCCGAGGAATGAACTCGCCACCGCAAAGTTGGAGAACACCACCAGCAGCAGATCCAGACTGCGGCTGTTCAGCACGCCGCTCAGCGCCTGTACCAGCACATCAATGTTACCGCCCTGCTGCGCAATACCGATAAATTCCGGACGCGGGATGTTACCCATCGTCCCCAGCAACCATACGGTATACAGCACCAGCGCCAGCAGCGTGCCGTACACCAGGCACTTAACGATGGTCTTCGGATCTTTGCCGTAGTACTTCATCAGGCTCGGGACGTTGCCGTGATAGCCGAATGAGGCCAGGCAGAACGGTAACGTCATCAGCAGGTACGGCGTATACGAAGCGTTGCTCTGCGCCACGTTAAACAGCGTAGTAGGCGTAACATGCCCCAGCAGACTGCCGAAGGTCAGGAAAAAAGTAATCACCTTCGCGCCCAGCACAATCGCCGTCATGCGGCTAACCGCTTTGGTGCTTAACCACACCACGAACGCCACCAGCAGCGCAAAACCAAGACCCGCCGCACGCGCCGGAACGTTCAGCGACATCTCCGAAAAGGTGTGATGCAGGATCGAACCACTCGCCGAGATATACGCATAGGTAAGGATATAGAGAACGAAAGCAATCGAGATGCCGTTCACAACGTTCCAGCCTTTGCCCAGCAGATCTTTCGTGATGGTGTCAAAGCTGGAACCAATGCGGTAATTGAGGTTAGCTTCAAGGATCATCAGCCCGGAGTGCAGCATGCAAAACCAGGTGAAGATCAGCGCCGCCATTGACCAGAAGAACCACGCCCCGGACATGACCACTGGCAGAGAAAACATCCCTGCGCCAATAATGGTGCCGCCGATGATCACCACGCCGCCAAGCAGCGAAGGTGACGTTTGGGTGGTGGTTAGTGTTGCCATTTAGCCATCTCTCCAGTCATTTATATTGTGACTACATTTCAATGTGCTGCACTGTACCAGTACACGAGTACAAATGAAATAAAAAAAGCCCCGATTGTTAAGATCGGGGCTGTATATTTTACTTTACGGTATTAAACCGTAATTTCGCATGGATTACGCATCACCGCCGAAACGACGACGACCAGCGGAATCATCACGACGCGGAGCAGAAGAATCGTCACGACGCGGACCGCGGTTGCCTTCACGACGTTCGCCGCTGAAACGACGACCTTCGCTACGACCGCCTTCACGACGCTCACCGCTGAAACCACGACCTTCGCCACGACCGCCTTCACGACGCTCACCGCTGAAACGGCCACCGCCACGACGCTCACCACCGGTGTGCGGAACTGCATCGCCAACCAGCTGCATGTTCATCGGCTTGTTCAGGATGCGAGTACGGGTAAAGTGCTGCAGCACGTCGCCCGGCATACCTTTCGGCAGCTCGATGGTTGAGTGGGAAGCAAACAGCTTGATGTTACCGATGTAACGGCTGCTGATATCGCCTTCGTTAGCAATCGCACCAACGATATGACGGACTTCAACACCGTCATCACGGCCCACTTCAATGCGGTACAGCTGCATATCGCCAACGTCACGACGTTCACGACGCGGACGGTCTTCACCACCACGCTCATTACGGTCACCACGCGGGCCACGATCGTTGCGGTCACGCGGACCACGATCGTCACGGTCGCGGAATTCGCGTTTCGGACGCATCGGCGCATCTGGCGGCAGGATCAGCGGACGTTCGCCCTGAGCCATTTTCAGCAGTGCTGCTGCCAGCGTTTCGATATCCAGTTCTTCTTCCGGCTGCATTTTCGCCAGCAGAGCACGGTACTGATCCAGATCGCTGCTTTCCAGCTGCTGCTGTACTTTAGCGGCGAATTTTTCCAGACGGCGTTTGCCCAGCAGGTCTGCGTTCGGCAGTTCTACTTCCGGAATAGTCAGCTTCATGGTGCGTTCGATGTTACGCAGCAGACGACGCTCACGGTTCTCAACGAACAGCAGCGCGCGACCCGCACGGCCCGCACGACCGGTACGGCCGATACGGTGAACGTAAGATTCGGAATCCATCGGGATGTCGTAGTTAACAACCAGGCTGATACGCTCAACGTCCAGGCCACGGGCCGCAACGTCGGTAGCAATCAGAATATCCAGACGGCCATCTTTCAGACGCTCCAGAGTCTGCTCACGCAGGGACTGGTTCATGTCGCCGTTCAGTGCAGCGCTGCTATAACCGCTACGCTCCAGCGCTTCTGCCACTTCCAGGGTCGCATTTTTGGTACGAACGAAGATAATCGCCGCATCAAAGTCTTCTGCTTCCAGGAAACGCACCAGCGCTTCATTTTTACGCATGCCCCAGACGGTCCAGTAGCTCTGGCTGATGTCAGGACGGGTAGTTACGCTGGACTGAATGCGTACTTCCTGCGGCTCTTTCATAAAGCGGCGGGTAATACGACGAATCGCTTCCGGCATAGTCGCGGAGAACAGAGCGGTCTGATGACCTTCCGGGATCTGCGCCATGATGGTTTCAACGTCTTCGATGAAGCCCATACGCAGCATTTCATCAGCTTCGTCCAGTACCAGACCGCTCAGTTTGGAGAGGTCCAGAGTACCGCGCTTCAGGTGGTCCAGCAGACGGCCCGGCGTACCGACAACGATCTGTGGTCCCTGACGCAGGGCACGTAATTGCACGTCATAACGTTGGCCGCCGTACAGGGCAACCACGTTCACGCCGCGCATGTGTTTAGAAAAATCCGTCATGGCTTCTGCAACCTGAACCGCCAGTTCGCGGGTCGGTGCCAGCACCAGAATCTGAGGTGCCTTCAGCTCAGGATCAAGATTGTTGAGCAGCGGTAAAGAGAACGCTGCAGTTTTGCCGCTACCCGTCTGGGCCATACCCAGAACATCGCGGCCGCCCAGCAGATGCGGAATGCACTCTGCCTGGATTGGAGATGGTTTTTCGTAACCCAGATCGGTAAGGGCTTCAAGGATAGGAGCCTTCAGGCCCAGATCTGCAAAAGTGGTTTCGAATTCAGCCATGTAGTACGTGTGCCTCAAAATTAATGGCGGCCAGTCTACATAACTCATCATGAAATTGATCTGCAATTTTCATTGAAAAGTGTGAACCGGCTCAAAGTAGGTGTATTAACGAACAACAACGCCCTCACCCGTGAAGGTGATGGCAATCAAAAAAGATTACGGGCTGATGTGTACGTCAGCTATTGCTGGTCCGATTCTGCCAGGTCATCTTGGTCCTGGCCCAGGAGCGATAATTCCAACAATGCGTATCGGTGCTCAACAAAGTTATGAACGTTGTTAGCCACCGCCAGTTTGAACAATGCCGTAGCGTTGTCCAAATCCCCCAGACTTAGGTAGTACTTACCTAAATAGAAGTTGGTTTCACTGAGATGCTCAGCGAGCGAGGTGTTATCCGTTGCGTCCGCCTTTAGGCGTTCCATCAGCGTTGCTTCGCTAATGTTGCCCAGGTAGAACTCGACAATGTTCCATCCCCATTGCTCTTTATCCGATTTCTCAAAGCGTTGCTTTAACGCTTCTTTAGCCTGCTTCTCATCGAGCTTCTGCTCGGCGAGATAAAGCCACAGACTACGGAAAGGATCATTGGGATCGTCTTGATAAAACGCTAGCAGATCATCTTGCGCTAACTTGTCGCGACCGCCGTAATACAATGCGATACCGCGATTTAAGTGCGCGTAGTTGTAAGTTGGATCAAGCTCAAGTACAGAATCAAACGCTTCATAGGCAGCATCAAAATTGCCTGCCTGCGTTAAATATATACCTAAGTAATTGAATACTTCAGGCATATCTGGTCGGATTGCCAGCGCTTGTGAAAAATCATTTCGCGCCAGTGCCCTCAGACCGAGACTATCATACAACACTCCGCGCTCATATAAAAGCTGTGCGCGTTCGTCATCGGTTAAAGCCCGACTGGCAAGAATTTGTTCCATACGTGCCAGAATCACTTCCTGCTGCAAAGTCGGTTGCAATGGTACTGCGAGGACTTCACTCTTACGCCAGGCGGAATTACTGCATCCAGCCAGCGTGAGTGCTGTCGCAACGAAACACCAGCGCAAAAAAGGCTTCATTTCCCACTCCCGAAGACAACGATTGAATGAACGTCCAGGTTCCCCGGTTGCTAACAAGGCGTCCTGCCGGGTTAAAAGCCCTCCGCTTTCACGGAGGGCAATGGCAACCTTACTCGCCCTGGCTTGCCGGAGCTTCCGGTTCGCCTGCAGGCTGAGACTGCTCAGTTGCTTCTTTAATGCTCAGACGTACACGGCCCTGGCGATCAACTTCCAGAACTTTGACCGGTACTTCCTGGCCCATCTGCAGGTAATCGGTCACTTTCTCAACGCGTTTGTCAGCGATCTGAGAGATGTGTACCAGACCTTCTTTACCGCCACCAATGGCAACGAATGCGCCAAAGTCAACGATACGGGTCACTTTACCATTGTAGATACGGCCTACTTCGATCTCTGCGGTGATCTCTTCGATACGACGGATAGCATATTTCGCTTTCTCGCCGTCGGTCGCAGCAATCTTCACAGTACCATCATCTTCGATTTCAATGGTGGTGCCGGTTTCTTCGGTCAGAGCACGGATAACAGAACCGCCTTTACCGATAACGTCTTTGATCTTGTCCGGGCTGATCTTGATGGTGTGGATACGCGGAGCGAACTGAGAAATGTCACCACGCGGTGCGTTGATCGCTTGTTCCATCACACCCAGGATGTGCAGACGCGCACCTTTAGCCTGGTTCAGAGCAACCTGCATGATCTCTTTGGTGATACCTTCAATTTTGATATCCATCTGCAGTGCAGAGATACCGTCGCGGGAACCCGCCACTTTGAAGTCCATATCGCCCAGGTGGTCTTCGTCGCCCAGGATGTCAGACAGAACAACAAAGTTGTCGCCTTCTTTCACCAGACCCATCGCGATACCCGCAACGGCAGCTTTGATCGGCACGCCTGCGTCCATCAGCGCCAGAGAAGCACCACATACGGAAGCCATGGAAGAAGAACCGTTAGATTCGGTGATTTCAGAAACCACACGTACGGTGTACGGGAATTTATCCAGTTCCGGCATCACTGCCAGTACGCCACGCTTCGCCAGACGACCGTGACCAATCTCACGACGCTTCGGAGAACCGACCATACCAGTTTCACCTACGCAGTACGGAGGGAAGTTGTAGTGGAACAGGAAGTTGTCAGTACGCTCGCCCATCAGCTCGTCAAGGTTCTGCGCATCACGAGTGGTGCCCAGGGTCGCAGTAACCAGCGCCTGAGTTTCGCCACGGGTGAACAGTGCGGAACCGTGGGTACGCGGCAGCACGCCAGTACGCACGTCCAGACCACGGATCATGTCTTTTTCACGACCATCGATGCGCGGCTCGCCTGCCAGTACACGGCTGCGAACAACATTTTTCTCGATAGCGTGCAGGATTTCACCCAGTTCGTTAGCGTCCAGGGTTTCGTCTTCAGCCACCAGAGTCGCGATGGTTTCAGATTTGATCACGTCAACCTGAGCGTAACGCTCTTGTTTGTCGGTGATACGGTAAGCATCGCTCAGGCGAGCTTCTGCCAGTGCGGCAACGCGTGCGTTCAGCGCTTCGTTGACGGCTTCTGGCTGCCAGTCCCAACGCGGTTTGCCAGCTTCTTTCGCCAGCTCGTTGATAGCCTGAATAACAACCTGCTGCTGTTCGTGGCCGAATACTACAGCGCCCAGCATCTGGTCTTCGCTCAGCAGTTCAGCTTCGGATTCAACCATCAGTACGGCAGCTTCAGTACCAGCAACAACCAGGTCCAGCTTGCTTTCTTTCAGTTCGTCCTGAGTCGGGTTCAGTACGTACTGGTCATTGATGTAACCAACACGTGCAGCACCGATCGGGCCGTTGAATGGGATGCCAGACAGAGTCAGCGCAGCAGATGCACCAATCATTGCCACTATATCCGGGTTAACCTGCGGGTTAACGGAAACAACGGTCGCGATAACCTGAACTTCGTTAACGAAGCCTTCCGGGAACAGCGGGCGAACCGGGCGGTCAATCAGACGCGCGATCAGAGTTTCGCCTTCACTCGGACGGCCTTCACGACGGAAGAAGCTACCCGGGATACGGCCAGCAGCGTAGGTACGCTCCTGATAGTTAACGGTCAGTGGGAAAAAGTCCTGGCCTGGTTTCGCTTTTTTCTGGCCAACAACGGTAACGAATACCGCAGTGTCATCCATGCTAACCATAACAGCGGCAGTCGCCTGACGCGCCATCATGCCGGTTTCCAGCGTAACGGTATGCTGACCGTACTGGAATTTACGAACGATCGGATTAAGCAAATTAATATCCTTTCTCTATTTTTTGACGGCACATTTTTTTTGCGCCATCGTTAATACCCGATCTTCTGCGCATCCTCGCGACTAATGACAACCCTAACCCATAAGCATGAGTAAAGCCTCTCATTAGCCGCGCGAACCTCTGCAACGGAAGATCATTCATAGCAACAATACATTAGTTTCCAGCGAATTGCTGCCATCTGCTGGAAAAAAGGGGCCATGAAGGCCCCCTCTTTCTGAAACTCGAAAGAATTAGCGACGCAGACCCAGACGCTCGATCAGCGCGGTGTAACGTGCAACATCTTTACGTTTCAGGTAGTCGAGCAGTTTACGACGCTGAGAAACCATGCGCAGCAGACCACGACGGCTGTGGTGATCTTTTTTGTGCTCTGCAAAGTGGCCCTGCAGGTGGTTAATCTGTGCAGTCAACAGAGCAACCTGAACATCGGTAGAACCGGTGTCGTTTGCATCACGACCAAACTCAGAAACGATTTTAGCGGTAGCTTCAGTACTTAGAGACATTTTAAAACTCCAAAGTGTTAAGAATGAAAGGATGCCGATCTCTAATTCAGCTATCCCAGTGTATACACGCCTTCTTCAAACTGACCCTGCGCTGGCTGTGTCCGCTCACCTCGGTCACTTACCTGAGTAAGCTCCTGAGGATCCTCAGACCTGCCGCCTTGATGCAGCTCGAATGATTTTGTGTACACGCCACGCAGATTGTTAAACAATTTACGCGACGTTAAGCGGCAGTATTCTACTCGCAGCGCCCTTTTATCGCAAGACAGAGAGCGCTATGCAGGATACTCAACCACCAGGCGACGAGGGGCGACACGACCTTCATCGTCCATCTCCCCCATGCCGATAAACTTGCCATCATCGCCTTCCGTCACGCGCACCAGCCCTTCCAGCGGCGCACCTGACGTCCGTACCGGGTTACCATTTTTAAAGTAAACCGACGATGTTAAAGGCAAATTAACAACAGGGTAGTCCGATGCAGGACTGTCCATTGGCATCAGCAAAGGATCAAGCAGCTGCGCCGCCGGAATGTTCTGCTGTTCGGCCTGTTCAACCAGCTCATGCAGATGTTCCAGCGTAACCATACGATCCACCGGATACTTGCTGACCGTCAGACGACGCAGATACGTTACGTGCGCGCCGCAGCCCAGCTTCTCACCGAGATCGTCAACGATGGTGCGAATATAAGTGCCTTTGGAGCAGTGAACTTCCAGCTCCAGCTCGTTACCTTCGTGGCGAATAAACAGCAGCTCATAGACGGTAATCGGGCGCGCTTCACGCGGCACTTCAATGCCCTGACGCGCATATTCGTACAGCTTTTTACCCTGGTACTTCAGCGCCGAATACATTGACGGAATCTGCTCGATATCGCCGCGGAAAGTCTCCAGCGCGCTGGCAAGCTGCTCTGCGCTGAAGGTTACCGGACGCTCCTGCACGATTTGCCCATCGGCATCGGAGGTGTCGGTACGCTGGCCCAGACGGGCAACCACACGATAGCGTTTGTCAGAATCCAGCAAATACTGGGAAAACTTAGTCGCTTCACCGAGGCAGATAGGCAGCATGCCTGTTGCCAGCGGATCCAGCGCGCCAGTATGTCCCGCGCGGTTGGCATTGTAGATGCGCTTTACTTTTTGCAGTACGTCATTGCTGGACATGCCCTGCGGCTTATCCAGCAGTAGAACACCGTGAATGTCGCGACCACGACGACGAGGACGACTCATCAGTCCTCCTTGCTGTCGTCCGCTGGGTTCACACGACGCTCATCGTCATGTTTCACCACGCTGGTCACCAGGTTGGACATGCGCATCCCTTCAACTAACGAATTGTCGTAGAAGAAGGTCAGCTCAGGCACGATACGCAAACGCATTGCTTTACCCAGCAGAGAGCGGATAAAACCAGAGGCTTCCTGCAGTGCCTTAATGCCGTTTTTCACGGCAGCTTCGTCCTGATCGTTAAGGAAAGTCACGAACACTTTAGCGTATGCCAGGTCTCGGGACATCTCAACACCCGATACGGTGGTCATCATACCAACACGCGGGTCTTTGATTTCGCGTTGCAGGATGAGTGCGATTTCTTTCTGCATCTCCTGCGCGACACGCTGTGGGCGACCAAATTCTTTCGCCATAATAAATTCTCCAGAATAAAGACAAAAAAGGGGCCATAAGCCCCTTTTTAAATTTCTTGCCGGGTGGCGCTTCGCTTCCCCAGCCTACACTTAATCATCTTCTAAGGATTTTGGGTTGCAGCAAGGCGGCAAACTCGTAAATCCCCGGAAGCATAGATAACTATGTGACCGGGGTGATCGAGCGCAGCCAACGCAGTTGCGGCCCAAAAGACGACGAAGATTATGCGATGGTACGTTTGATCTCGATAATCTCGAACACTTCGATCATATCGCCAACGCGAACGTCGTTGTAGTTCTTAACGCCGATACCACATTCCATGCCATTACGGACTTCGTTGACGTCATCCTTGAAGCGGCGCAGGGATTCCAGCTCGCCTTCATAGATAACCACGTTGTCGCGCAGTACGCGGATTGGGTTGTGACGTTTAATCGTGCCTTCGGTAACCATACAGCCTGCGATAGCGCCGAATTTCGGTGATTTGAACACATCACGAACTTCAGCCAGACCAATGATCTGCTGTTTCAGTTCCGGAGACAGCATGCCGCTCATCGCTGCTTTCACTTCGTCGATCAGATGATAGATGACGGAGTAGTAACGCAGATCCAGGCTTTCTGATTCGATAACTTTACGTGCAGAGGCATCAGCACGGACGTTGAAGCCAACCAGAATCGCGTTGGATGCCGCAGCCAGGGTCGCGTCGGTTTCGGTGATACCACCTACGCCAGAACCGATAATCTTCACTTTTACTTCGTCGGTAGACAGTTTCAGTAAAGAGTCAGAAATCGCTTCTACAGAACCCTGAACATCGGCCTTCAGAACGATGTTCACTTCGTGAACTTCGCCTTCGGTCATGTTGGCGAACATGTTCTCCAGTTTAGATTTCTGCTGACGAGCCAGTTTAACTTCACGGAATTTGCCCTGACGGTACAGTGCAACTTCACGGGCTTTCTTCTCGTCACGAACAACGGTAACTTCGTCACCCGCAGCCGGAACACCGGACAGACCCAGGATTTCCACCGGAATGGACGGACCCGCTTCCAGTACTTCCTGACCCAGTTCGTTACGCATCGCACGAACGCGGCCGTATTCGAAACCACACAGTACGATGTCGCCTTTGTTCAGCGTACCTTCACGTACCAGCACGGTAGCAACCGGACCACGACCTTTATCCAGGAAGGATTCGATAACCGCACCGCTCGCCATACCTTTACGTACAGCTTTCAGTTCCAGTACTTCGGCCTGCAACAGGATAGCATCCAGCAGTTCGTCGATACCGGTACCCGCTTTCGCAGAAACGTGAACGAACTGGCTCTCGCCGCCCCAATCTTCCGGCATGATGCCGTACTGGGACAGTTCGTTTTTAACGCGATCTGGATCTGCTTCTGGTTTATCGATTTTGTTGACTGCAACCACTACCGGCACACCTGCCGCTTTCGCGTGCTGGATAGCTTCGATAGTCTGCGGCATCACGCCGTCATCTGCTGCAACAACCAGAACAACGATATCCGTTGCCTGAGCACCACGAGCACGCATGGAGGTAAACGCGGCGTGACCCGGGGTATCCAGGAAGGTGATCATACCGTTGTCAGTTTCAACATGGTACGCACCGATGTGCTGAGTAATGCCGCCCGCTTCGCCAGAGGCAACTTTCGTGGAGCGAATGTAGTCCAGCAGAGAGGTTTTACCGTGGTCAACGTGACCCATGATGGTCACTACCGGTGCGCGCGGCTCTGCCGCAGCGCCGGTGTCACGGTCGCTCATTACTGCTTCTTCCAGCTCGTTTTCACGACGCAGGATAACTTTGTGGCCCATCTCTTCGGCAACCAGCTGTGCGGTTTCCTGGTCGATGACCTGGTTAATGGTCGCCATTGCGCCCAGCTTCATCATCGCTTTGATGACCTGGGAACCTTTGACTGCCATCTTGTTCGCCAGATCGCCAACGGTGATGGTTTCGCCGATCACAACGTCACGGTTAACGGCCTGAGCCGGCTTCTGGAAGCCCTGCTGCAGAGCGGAACCTTTACGCTGCTTACCGCCTTTACCGCCGCGAACCGCTGCACGCGCTTCTTCACGGTCAGCTTTAGATTCAGCGTGTTTGTTACCTTTCTTCGCCGGACGCGCTGCTTTCGTGCTGCGAGTACGACCACGACCGCCTTCTACTTCACGATCGTTCTCGTCTTCTGCCTGGCGAGCATGCTGAGAGGTGGTGACGTGATAATCGCTGGTATCTTCAACAGGTTCAGCGTTGTTCACACCATTCTTCTCGTTTTCTTCCGCCATACGGCGAGCTTCTTCCGCTACGCGGCGCGCTTCTTCTTCAAGCTTGCGACGTGCTTCTTCTTCCGCTTTACGCTTCAGTTCTGCGGCTTCATTTTCACGGCGGGCTTTTTCGGCCTGGGCGGTTTTAGTCATATCGTCGGTCTGTTGATTGCTCACTTTGTCTTTTTCCGCAGCTTCACGTTTCGCTTTATCAGCGGCTTCACGCTTAGCTTGTTCTGCGGCCTCACGTTCGGCTTTTTGTTGCGCCTCGCGTTTGGCAGCTTCTTCTGCCTCACGACGGGCTTGCTCTTCCGCTTCACGCTGCGCCTGCTCTTCCGCGGCAAGGCGTTCAGCCTCTTGCGGATCGCGTTTCACAAAGGTGCGTGTCTTGCGGACTTCGATTTGTACCGATTTGCTTTTTCCACCGGTACCTGGAATATTGAGAGTACTGCGCGTTTTACGCTGCAATGTCAACTTATCGGGCGCTGAGCCGTTTTCACGGTTCAGATGCGCCAGTAAGGTTTGTTTCTCTTGTGCGGACACAGAGTCGTCAGCAGACTTCGGGATACCTGCATCAGCAAATTGCTGTACCAGGCGATCCACGGAGGTCTGTATCTCTGCAGCCAGCGTTTTTACGGTTACATCTGTCATACTGTTCCTTCCTGCTACAGTTTATTACGCTTCGTCGCCGAACCAGCAAATATTACGGGCAGCCATAATCAGCTCACCGGCTTTTTCGTCGGTCAACCCTTCGATATCAGCCAGATCATCAATGCCCTGTTCAGCGAGATCTTCCAGCGTACAAACACCACGGGCAGCCAGTTTGAAGGCCATCTCACGATCCAATCCTTCCAGATTCAGCAGATCGTCAGCCGGTTTGTTATCACCGAGACTTTCTTCCTGGGCCAGTGCCAGAGTGGTCAGTGCGTTTTTAGCACGCTCGCGCAGCGCTTCAACGGTCTGTTCATCCAGGCCGTCAATTTCCAACAGCTCTTTCATTGGCACGTAGGCCAGTTCTTCCAGCGTCGCAAAACCTTCTTCCACCAGAACTGTCGCGAAATCTTCATCGATATCGAGATATTTGATGAAGGTATCAATGGCTGCATGTGCTTCAGCCTGATGCTTCGCCTGCAGGTCATCAACGGTCATCACGTTGAGTTCCCAACCGCTCAGTTGTGAAGCCAGGCGGACGTTCTGACCATTACGTCCAATCGCCTGAGCCAGGTTACCGGCTTCAACCGCGATATCCATGGTGTGTTTGTCTTCATCCACCACGATAGAAGCGACGTCTGCTGGCGCCATTGCGTTAATCACGAACTGCGCCGGGTTATCATCCCACAGGACGATATCGATACGCTCGCCGCCCAGTTCGGTAGAAACCGCCTGAACGCGCGCACCGCGCATACCCACACAGGCGCCGACCGGATCAATACGCTTGTCGTTGGTCTTAACGGCGATTTTCGCACGTGAACCCGGATCGCGAGCAGCCGCTTTAATTTCGATCACTTCTTCGCCAATTTCCGGCACTTCAATGCGGAACAGCTCTATCAGCATTTCCGGTTTGGAACGGGTTACGAACAGCTGGGCACCGCGCGCTTCCGGGCGTACAGAGTAAAGAACGCCACGAATACGGTCACCTGGGCGGAAGTTTTCACGCGGCAGCATGTCTTCACGCAGGATCACGGCTTCAGCATTGCTGCCCAGATCCAGAGAAATGTTGTCGCGGTTAACTTTCTTCACCACACCGGTGACGATTTCGCCTTCGTGTTCGCGGAACTGATCGACAACCATTGCGCGTTCAGCTTCACGTACTTTCTGTACGATAACCTGTTTCGCGGTCTGGGTGGTGATACGGTCAAAGGTGACAGATTCAATCTGATCTTCAACATATTCGCCCACGTTCAGGCTTTCGTCTTCGAAGCGTGCCGCTTCCAGCGTAATTTCTTTGGTCGGCTGAGTAACTTCTTCTACGATTACCCAACGACGGAAGGTATCGAAATCACCGCTTTTACGATCGATTTCTACGCGAACGTCGATCTCTTGCTCATATTTTTTCTTTGTTGCTGTAGCCAGCGCACTTTCCAGCGCTTCAAAAATTTTCTCGCGTGGCAGCGCTTTTTCGTTGGATACGGCTTCAACAACAGCCAAAATTTCTTTGTTCATCGCGGGCTTTTCACCTCAATCCAGACTGTTAAAAGTGGGGAACCAGGTTCGCCTTCTGGATATTACTCAGCGCGAACACTTCATCTTTACCTTCGACTGTGACCGTGATCATCTCACCATCCACCGCTTTGATAACGCCCTGCCATTTACGACGGTTTTGTACCGCCATACGAAGAACCAGCGTCACTTCTTCACCCAGGAAACGCACGTAGTGTTCAGCTGTGAACAGAGGACGGTCGAGACCCGGAGAGGAGACTTCCAGGTTGTAGGCAACGGTGATTGGGTCTTCGACATCCATCACGGCGCTTACCTGATGGCTCACATCAGCACAATCATCAACATTGATGCCATCTTCACTATCAATATAGATGCGCAGTGTGGATGTGCGACCACGAATAAATTCGATGCCGACCAACTCGTAGCCCAGGGCTTCAACTGGCGCTGTAATCATCTCTGTTAATTTTTGCTCTAATGTGGACAAGCCCACCCCCAAGACATAAAAAAAGGGCCTAAAGCCCAGTTATTCTGTAGTCAGATAACAAAAAACCCCGATAAATCGGGGCTTTATATAACTGAACCCTATAACCGCACCTGCGGTTCGGAAAACCTTCCGAAAGAATTTTTTTCAAATCCAGCTACGAAGGCCTAAGTCTTCACAGTATATTTGAAAAAGAACTCTAAGGGAAAGTGGTTGCGGGGGCCGGATTTGAACCGACGACCTTCGGGTTATGAGCCCGACGAGCTACCAGGCTGCTCCACCCCGCGCCTGAAACGTGGCAAATTTTACTCGTTTTGGGTAAAAAATGCAAATACTGCTGGGATTTGGTACCGAGGACGGGACGTAAAATCTGCGCACAGTATATTGATTCACTATGCGGTATGTCAACCTTGTTACGACTATGCAAATCAATGAATGCTGCCCAGCGAATATTCGACCAGATAAATGTATCACCCGCGCCGTTATTTAACGAAATTATCACTAAACTCTTCCTGTCATCCAGAAAAGATGATTAAATGAAAACTCACTTATTTTGCATAAAAATGCAATTAGTATAATAAGCCGACCTCTTCAACAGTCTATCAAGCAGGGTTTTATTTTATGACGACGATTCTCAAGCATCTCCCGGTAGGTCAACGTATTGGTATCGCTTTTTCCGGCGGCCTGGACACCAGTGCAGCACTGCTGTGGATGCGACAAAAAGGGGCTGTCCCATATGCATATACTGCGAATTTGGGCCAGCCGGATGAGGATGACTATGACGCCATTCCTCGCCGTGCAATGGAATATGGTGCTGAGAATGCTCGCCTGGTAGATTGCCGTAAGCAGCTGGTTGCCGAAGGGATTGCTGCGATTCAGTGCGGTGCATTCCACAACACCACCGGCGGACTGACCTATTTCAATACCACTCCGCTGGGCCGTGCTGTCACCGGCACCATGCTGGTTGCGGCCATGAAAGAAGATGGCGTAAATATCTGGGGTGACGGTAGCACCTATAAAGGTAACGATATTGAACGTTTCTATCGTTACGGTCTGCTGACCAACGCCGAACTGCAGATTTACAAACCATGGCTGGATACCGATTTTATCGATGAACTCGGCGGTCGCCATGAGATGTCCGAATTTATGATTGCCTGTGGTTTCGACTACAAGATGTCCGTTGAGAAAGCGTACTCCACGGACTCCAATATGCTCGGGGCGACCCACGAAGCAAAAGACCTCGAGTTTCTGAACTCCAGCGTCAAAATCGTCAACCCGATTATGGGCGTGAAATTCTGGGATGAGAGCGTGAAGATCCCGGCAGAAGAAGTCACCGTGCGTTTTGAGCAGGGTCATCCGGTTGCGCTGAACGGTAAAACCTTCAGCGACGACGTTGAGATGATGCTGGAAGCCAACCGCATCGGCGGCCGTCACGGTCTGGGTATGAGCGATCAGATTGAAAACCGTATCATTGAAGCGAAAAGCCGGGGCATCTACGAAGCTCCGGGGATGGCATTGCTGCACATCGCCTATGAGCGTCTGCTGACCGGGATTCACAACGAAGACACCATCGAGCAGTATCACGCGCACGGTCGCCAGCTTGGTCGTCTGTTGTATCAGGGCCGCTGGTTTGACTCTCAGGCGCTGATGCTGCGTGACGGTCTGCAGCGTTGGGTTGCCAGCCAGATTACGGGTGAAGTGACGCTGGAACTGCGTCGCGGTAATGATTACTCCATCCTCAACACCGTGTCGGACAATCTGACTTACAAACCAGAACGTCTGACGATGGAAAAAGGCGACTCGGTATTCTCTCCGGATGATCGTATCGGTCAGTTGACCATGCGTAATCTGGATATCACTGATACCCGCGAGAAGCTGTTCGGTTATACACAGTCTGGCCTGCTGACCGCCTCTTCCACAACCGGCCTGCCGCAGGTTGAGAATCTGGAAAACAAGGCGAAGTAAATATTCATCATCTTCAGGCCGCGAAAGCGGCCTTTTTTATGCGCAGAAAATAGGGATGTTCTGTTACCCTGAGGCCTGATAAGCCTGGCACCATCAGGTATTGTAATAGTCGGATGGCGTCCTAAATGTCTTATCCGACCTACAGAACTACCACAAATGACAGACGAAAAAAAAGACGCTTTGCAGCGTCTTTTTTTTGGAATTTGGTACCGAGGATGGGACTCGAACCCACAAGCCCGTTAGGGCACTACCACCTCAAGGTAGCGTGTCTACCAATTCCACCACCTCGGTACAGAATACTTAGCGTGGGATATCGCTGGTCGGCTGAGCCGGAGCAGCTGGCTGAGTTTGCTCGGTTTTCGCCGGTGCACTCAGATTTTCCCACTCACTTCCTTTATTGGTCTTATTGCTGTTCATGTTACCCAGCACCAGACTGATGATGAAGAACAAGGTTCCTAATACAGCTGTCATGCGGGTCATGAAGTTACCAGAACCACTTGAACCAAACAGAGTACCAGAAGCGCCTGCGCCAAAAGAGGCTCCCATATCAGCGCCTTTGCCTTGCTGCAGCATGATCAAGCCTACCAGGCCAATTGCCACAATAAGGAAAACTACTAAAAGAGCTTCGTGCATAATCAACCTGTTCCTTGCGGAGTTGCCGCGTACAATGCTTCGACCATTAAAGCGGGAATGTTTACTGTTTCCCACTGAAGCGGGTGTGAATACTAACCAAAGCGAATAACCTTCGCAAGGGCAATTTGTTGGCATTGTATCAACTGCGGAAAAAATCGCCACATCAATCAAAAACGCAGCAACTTCTCCCAGCATCTCTGCATGACGGCGCGTTGATCGTCAAGATTCGCCCATACCACAACGGGGATTTCACAAATCAGGTCAGCGTTTTCTGGCCAGCAGTGAATAATTTGCTGGTTCACCAACTCTTCCGCAACCATCGATTCGGGTAACCATGCCATTCCCATATGCCGCAGCACCATTTCTCGTATCGTTTCGCTTAAACCACTCTCAAACACTTTTTTCAGACGTGGGCGGACGCGTTGTTCAGCTGGCTCAATAATGCGTCTGACAAAGGTGTAGTCGCTATAGCATAGCCATGGGATCGGCGCATGCGGATCGTTAAGCGCATTAGCCAACTGCGCAGAAATAACCGGTATAAATCGCTCATACCGCCATAGTGAACGTTTTAACCCTCCGGCAATCTCCAGCCCCGGCTGCGAAGATGGTAAATCGTAGGTCACCAGCAGATCGATTTGCCGATCTATCAAGGCGTTAAAGTGGTTGTCTATCCCCTGAATACTGGCATTAACCGTAAAATTTAACTGCGGTTCGCTCTGTCGCAGATAGTTGATCATATCCGGCAGGATATTCACCGACAGCGTATGCAGGCTAACCATCACCAGCGTATTGTCCGTTGCTGGCGTCATCGCCGATAGCTCGTGGCGCGCCTCTGTTAGTGTACTGAGGACGTGCCGGGCATAGGGTTCAAAGCGTTCACCATAGCGTGTCAGCGTAACGGGGGTCGTGGTCCGGTCAAACAACGGCACCCCTAACACCTCTTCCAGCGCCTTTATACGCCGACTGAGTGCGGGTTGAGTAATATGCCGCTGCGCCGCGGCCTGAGAGTAGTTTCCATGCTGACTCAATGCCAGAAAATCTTCCAGCCACTTACAATCCACGTTGAACTCTCCACCATGCCATAACCGCATCCTCCAATACCAAATCGGTAATAGTCATAGTTATAGTAATGGCTTTATGGTGGGCATCATAACAACAATATTCCTTTTCACCTGCCGACTCTCACCCACGACGTTTGACAGGACCTATATGTTTACTTTATTGACCAATGCCCGTGTTTTTTCTCCCGAGGATTTAGGCCTCTGCTCCCTGCTCATTCATGCCGACCGAATTGTGGCGGTAGAAAAAGATCTTTCCCTGTTTGATGGCGTCGACGAGGTCATCGATTGTCATGGTAAATGGGTTATCCCAGGCATAATCGATCAGCATGTCCATCTTACCGGTGGCGGTGGCGAGGCTGGATTTGCCAGCCGAACGCCAGCCGTCAAGCTACGCGATCTGATTCAGGCAGGTATTACCACGGTTGTCGGCGTGTTAGGTACCGATGCCATTTCTCGTTCGCCCAAAGACCTCTACGCCAAAATGCAGTCTCTCAACCTTGAGGGATTACGCGCATTTATGCATACGGGAGCCTACGCGGTACCCAGCCCAACCATTACGCGATCCATCCGCGATGACATGACCTTCATTCCGGCGATTCTTGGCGTCAAAATCGCCCTCGCCGATCACCGTGGTTCTTACCCCTCTTTCCAGGAATTGCTGAGAATAGTAAGCGATATCCGCGTGGCTTCCCTGCTGGCAGGCAAAAAAGGGTTACTGCATGTACATCTGGGGAATCTGCCTGAAGGGATGTCACAGCTTATTGAGCTGTGTGATGCAGGCATTCCAATTCACCACATTTCACCGACCCATGTTGCGAGAACAGCGCCCTTGTTCGAACAGGCGATTGCGTTCGCTCATCGTGGCGGCCATATCGACGTTACGTCTGGCGGTAGTCGCTTTATGCCTCAGGAGCAGGTAATCCTCCACGCTCTGGAAGCCCAGGTTCCAGCCGATCGCATCACGATCAGCTCTGATGGTAATGGCAGCGTTCCGCGCTTCAACGCCCAGGGTATTGTGGAAGGCTTAAGCGCGGCACCGGTCGCAGGTAACCTTAATCTTCTTCCTCGCTTGATTGATGTGGGGATCCCTGTGCCACAAGCGATCGCGATGTTGACGGCAAACGTTGCGCGCTCGTTGGGTATTTCCGGCGGCGTGCTCTGCGCCGGGGAACGTGCTGATATCTGTGTACTCAATGATGACCTCTCGCTGGCCCATCTGTTCGCTGCGGGTAAGCCGTTGCTGCGGGATGGCGAGAGCCTGGTTACTGGCAACTTCGAGTAAGGGGGCAAGAATGTCATTATTACTGGCGCTAATTGCCATCATTTTTGCCGGACGTCTGATCCTCAAAAAATATCACCCCCAGTCAGTGTTGCTGTTGACCGGGATTGTGCTGCTGCTTATCGCGCATTTTAGCGGGATGACCACGCTCAGTGACCTGGTGAAAAAAAGCACCGGATTCGGCCCCTTTGATGCCTTCGAGTTTATTCGCGATACCCTGAGCGTGCGCCTCGGCGGCCTTGGGCTGCAAATTATGCTGATTGGTGGTTTCGCTACATATATGTCGGCCATTGGCGCAAGCCAGGTGCTGGTTCGGGTGACGTCTCGCCCTTTGCAACGCCTGAACTCACCGTATCTGCTGTTGGGGCTGGCGCTGTTGCTGGGTCAATTCCTGTCGCTGTTTATCAGCAGCGCCACCGGGCTGGGTCTGCTGTTGATGGCGACGCTCTACCCGCTGCTGACCCGTCTTGGCTGTAGCCGCGCTGCCGTTGCCGCCGTTATCGCCAGTACCTGTGCGGTTGAATTTGGTCCAGGTTCCGGCAACTCGGTTCTCGCCGCCAAAACCGCAGGCATCGAGGTGGTGAACTATTTCGTGCAGGATCAGTTGCCGATCGTCGTCCCCGTTATTCTGTTCATCGCCCTGTTACATATTGTTGTGCAACGCTTTTTCGACCATCGGGAAAGCAGTGACGGTGTGGCTCAGCAGATGCAGACATTAACGTCGACCGATGAAACTGAAGCACCGATCGCCTGGCTTTTTCTGCCTATGCTGCCGCTGGTGTTGATGCTGGTGTGCAGTGATTTAGTATTCAGTTCGCTCAAAATTACGCTGGATACCGCCGTACTGATAAGCCTCGCCATTACCCTGGTTTGTGAGTATTGCCGTCATCGTAAGGCGCGCGAGGTGATGGCAGGCGTACAAAAAGTCTTCGACAGCATGGGCAGCGTTTTTGCTACCGTCGTCACGCTGATTATCGCCGGTGAAGTCTTTTCAGCCGGACTGAAAGCCATTGGCGCCGTCGATGCGCTGCTGTCGCTTTCCGGTGAATTTGGCCTCAGCGCCGCCTCTATTATCCTGCTGATGACCCTTATCACCTTTGCAATTTCAGCGCTAATGGGCTCCGGAAATGCGGCGTTTTTCTCCTTCGCCCCAATGGTACCGGACATCAGCCGTCATATCGGTAGCGACATCGCAGTCATGATGTTGCCTATCCAGATATCGGCGGGGATTGGTCGTACGTTATCCCCCATTGCCGGCGTCATCATTGCTATCGCGGGAATTGCAGGCGTCTCGCCTGTGGATATTGTTAAGCGCACCGCGATTCCGATGCTGGGCGGTTGGTTACTGATGATTGCGCTGACCTTTGCCCGGTCAGGGCATTTGCTGGCGGTTCTGCCGTGGCTGGCAGTCCTTGTAATATTAATGATCGGTGGTTACTTCTGGCAGCGCCGACATAAACAGTCGCTTCCCGTACAGTAAAAAAAAAACCGGAGTCCCAGACTCCGGTTTTCACTGTTTTTAGTGATTACACCGCTTTGACGGCATCGGCAATACGGTGAGCGAATTCAGTCACCTGAGCTTCATCTTCACCTTCAACCATCACGCGAATTAACGGTTCTGTACCTGACTTACGCAGCAGAACACGTCCGCGATTGCCCAGTGCAGCTTCAACTTCAGCCATCACCGCTTTCACGTTTTCATGTTCCAGCGGATCGCCGCTACCTGCGGTGTAACGTACGTTAACCAGCAATTGCGGGAACATTTTCATGCCGCTGCACAGGTCGTGCAAACTCATATGGTTACGCACCATCGCCGCCAGTACCTGCAGACCTGCAACGATACCGTCACCGGTGGTGGTTTTGTCCAGCAGGATCACATGGCCTGAGTTTTCAGCACCGATACGCCAGCCTTTTTCCTGCATTTTTTCCAGTACATAGCGGTCGCCGACTTTCGCACGGGCAAACGGAATACCCAACTGTTTCAGGGCCAGCTCGAGGCCCATATTGCTCATCAGCGTGCCTACCGCGCCACCGCGCAGTTGCCCCTGACGCAGGGCTTCACGGGCAATGATGTACATGATCTGATCGCCATCGACCTTATTGCCTTCGTGGTCAACCATAATGACGCGGTCGCCGTCACCATCCAGCGCAATACCCAGATCGGCTTTTTCCGCCATCACACGCGCCTGTAGGGCACGGACGTCGGTAGCGCCGACTTCTTCATTGATATTCACACCGTTTGGCTCACAGCCAATAGCAATCACGTTTGCGCCCAGCTCACGCAGTACACTTGGCGCAATATGGTACGTCGCACCATTAGCGCAATCCACCACGATTTTAAGCTCACTCAGGCTCAATTCATTCGGGAAGGTGCCTTTGCAAAACTCGATATAACGACCGGCAGCATCAACGATACGGGTAGCTTTACCCAGTTCAGCCGAGTCCACGCAGGTGATCGCTTTTTCCATTTCGGCTTCGATAGCTTCTTCAACCGCATCCGGCAGTTTAGTCCCATCGATGGAGAAGAATTTAATCCCGTTGTCATAGTACGGGTTGTGCGAAGCAGAGATAACAATCCCGGCTTCAGCACGGAAGGTGCGCGTCAGATATGCAACAGCAGGTGTTGGCATTGGGCCTGTGAAAGAAGCCGACAGTCCGGCGGCAGCCAGACCCGCTTCCAGTGCGGACTCCAGCATATAGCCAGAAATACGCGTATCTTTGCCGATAATAATTTTACGTGAACCATGACGTGCCAGCACTTTTCCTGCAGCCCAACCCAGTTTGAGCACAAAGTCAGGGGTAATTGGGGCGTCGCCTACGCGACCACGGATCCCATCGGTGCCAAAATATTTACGATTACTCATAGCGTTTATTTTCCTTTGCAGACAATGTGGCTTCCACCACACGCATCGCTTCTACGGTTTCTTTGACGTCATGGACACGAACGATATGCGCCCCTTGCATTGCGGCAATGACCGCACACGCAAGGCTACCGCTCAGGCGTTCGGATGGCCCCACATTCAGCAACTGGCCAACCATTGATTTTCGTGACATCCCAACCAGCAATGGCAGATTAAAATGATGAAACTCAGCCAAACGTGCCAGTAATGTGTAGTTGTGAGTGAGATTTTTACCGAATCCGAACCCGGGGTCGAGCAACAATTTATCTTTTGTGATTCCAGCCCGCTCGCAGCGTGCTATTTGTTCAACAAAGTAACGATTTACATCAGCAAAAACATTCTCGTACTTTGGTGCTTCCTGCATGGTTTTCGGCTGACCCTGCATATGCATCAGACAAACCGGTAATCCGGTTTCTGCTGCGGCTTCCAGCGCCCCAGGCTCCGAGAGTGAGCGAATGTCATTAATGATATGTGCGCCGACTCTGGCGCACTCGCGAATCACTTCTGCTTTTGAAGTATCGACCGAAATCCACACTTCAAAACGCTGAGCAATCGCCTCCACCACCGGGATCACTCGCTGCAACTCTTCTTCCACGCTCACATCGGCCGCGCCTGGACGCGTGGATTCACCACCCACATCAATGATAGTCGCCCCGGCGTTAATCATCAGGTTTGCGTGTTTTACCGCCTCAACCAGAGAGTTGTGCGCACCACCATCGGAAAAGGAATCTGGCGTGACGTTCAAAATCCCCATGACGTGTGGATGGCTGAGATCCAGTGAAGACCCCTGAGCAAAGAGTTTCATAGTTTTATCCCTGATAACATCTTGAATATACAAATAAGAAAAACCCCGGGGCAAGCCCCAGGGTTTTAAATTAAAACACGGTCATCATCAACGATAACTTATTTGTCGCCCAGTTGCTCTGACATGGTGCCAGAGTCCGGCGCACGCGGTTCATCAACCGGACGCGGCGCACTCGGCTTGCCGGTGCTGCCAGAGTTGTTGTTAGAAGAACCCGGTTCTTCCCAACCCGCTGGCGGACGTACCTCGCGGCGAGCCATCAGATCATCAATCTGCGGCGCATCGATGGTCTCATATTTCATGAGCGCATCTTTCATCGAGTGCAGAATGTCCATGTTTTCGTTCAGCAGACGACGCGCACGGTCATAGTTACGCTCAATCAGCAGTTTAACTTCCTGATCGATAATACGAGCCGTTTCATCGGACATATGTTTAGCTTTCGCCACAGAACGTCCCAGGAACACTTCGCCTTCTTCTTCAGCGTACAGCAACGGACCGAGTTTCTCGGAGAAGCCCCACTGAGTAACCATGTTACGCGCCAGGTTAGTCGCGACTTTAATGTCGTTCGACGCACCGGTAGAAACATGTTCAACACCGTAGATGATCTCTTCGGCCAGACGACCGCCGTACAGCGTGGAGATCTGACTTTCCAGTTTCTGACGACTGGCGCTGATAGCGTCGCCTTCAGGCAGGAAGAAGGTCACACCCAGCGCACGACCGCGCGGGATAATCGTCACTTTGTGCACCGGATCGTGTTCCGGTACCAGGCGACCGATAATCGCGTGGCCTGCTTCGTGATACGCGGTAGATTCTTTCTGCGCTTCCGTCATCACCATGGAGCGACGTTCCGCACCCATCATGATTTTGTCTTTCGCTTTCTCGAATTCAACCATCGATACAACACGCTTGTTGCCACGAGCTGCAAACAGCGCCGCTTCGTTGACCAGGTTCGCGAGATCCGCACCGGAGAAGCCAGGCGTACCACGTGCAATGATTGCCGCATCGATATCCGGAGACAGCGGTACGCGACGCATATGCACTTTCAGGATCTGTTCACGACCGCGGACATCCGGCAGACCAACCACAACCTGACGGTCGAAACGGCCTGGACGCAGCAGCGCAGGGTCAAGAACGTCCGGACGGTTAGTTGCCGCGATAACGATAATGCCTTCGTTACCTTCGAAGCCGTCCATCTCAACCAGCATCTGGTTCAGTGTCTGCTCACGTTCATCGTGACCACCGCCCAGACCTGCACCACGCTGGCGGCCTACGGCGTCGATTTCATCGATGAAGATGATGCACGGTGCCGCTTTCTTGGCTTGTTCGAACATGTCACGTACACGAGATGCACCGACACCCACGAACATTTCCACGAAATCAGAACCGGAAATGGTGAAGAAAGGAACCTTCGCTTCACCTGCGATAGCTTTCGCCAGCAAGGTTTTACCTGTACCCGGAGGACCGACCATCAGGACGCCTTTCGGGATTTTACCGCCCAGCTTCTGGAAACGGCTCGGTTCGCGCAGATACTCAACCAGCTCAGCAACTTCTTCTTTTGCTTCGTCGCAACCAGCAACGTCTGCAAAAGTCGTTTTGATCTGATCTTCCGTCAGCATGCGCGCTTTGCTCTTACCGAACGACATGGCACCTTTGCCACCACCGCCCTGCATTTGACGCATGAAGAAGATCCAGACACCAATCAGCAGCAGCATTGGGAACCAGGAAATGAAGATAGAAGCCAGCAGGCTCGGCTCTTCAGGCGGTTCACCAACAACCTTGACGTTTTTGGTCAGCAGGTTATCAAGCAGCTTCGGATCGTTAACCGGAATGTAGGTCGTGTAACGGTTACTATCTTTCTTGGTAACGTTAATCTCACGTCCGTTGATCTTCGCTTCACGAACCTGGTCCTGATTGACCTCTTGCAGGAAGGTAGAGTAATCAACCTTACGGCCATTAGACTCGCTGGGCCCAAAGCTCTGGAATACTGACATCAGCACAACGGCAATGACCAGCCAGAGAATTAGGTTTTTCGCCATGTCACTCAAGGGATTAACCTCATATTACAACTGTGTTAAAAACAGCGTCAGGATACTCTATATCCAGTTTCTTTCAAACTTTCGTTTGAAATCTACCGGTTATGGTTTACGCCCGGTCGCTACAATATACACTTCACGCGAACGGGCGCGAGAAGAGTCCGGCTTACGAACTTTGACCTTCGTAAACAGGGAGCGAATCTCTCTTAGATACTCATCGAAACCTTCGCCCTGGAACACCTTCACTACAAAACTACCACCTGGCGCTAATACATCACGAGCCATTCCAAGCGCCAGCTCTACCAGATACATGGCCCGGGGAATATCCACCGCCGGTGTTCCACACATATTTGGCGCCATATCAGACATGACAACTTGTACTTTACTGTCACCTACGCGCTCAAGTAACGCTTTCAGGACTAATTCATCACGAAAGTCGCCCTGAAGGAAGTCCACACCAACGATTGGATCCATAGGTAAAAGATCGCAAGCGATAATGCGGCCAGTGTTGCCGATCTGCGTAACCGCATATTGCGACCAGCCACCGGGTGCAGCACCGAGATCAACAATCGTCATCCCCGGTTTAAAAATTTTGTCACTTTGCTGTATTTCATCAAGTTTAAACCAGGCACGGGAACGTAACCCCTTTTTCTGCGCCTGCTGAACATATTTATCGCTAAAGTGTTCCTGAAGCCAGCGACTCGAGCTGGCAGAACGCTTTTTACCTGTCATTTCACATTCCCAAAGGGCAGTTCATCGTAACCAATGGTGTAAATTTCTACACAGCTATTTGGCGATATATGGGAGATGGCGGTAGAATGACCCGTTTTCAATCCCAACGTAAGCAAAAATATACGATGAATCTGAGTACTAAACAAAAACAGCACCTGAAAGGTCTGGCACATCCGCTCAAGCCTGTAGTTATGCTTGGCAACAATGGTTTGACCGAAGGGGTACTGGCCGAGATTGAACAAGCGTTAGAGCACCATGAACTTATCAAGGTGAAAATCGCCTCGGAAGATCGCGATACTAAAACCTTGATCGTGGAAGCTATCGTACGCGAAACCGGCGCCTGCAATGTACAGGTCATCGGTAAAACGCTGGTACTGTATCGCCCGACTAAAGAACGTAAAATCTCGCTGCCACGCTAAGAATATCCCAAAGTTGCACACGAAGTTTGTGTAAAACGCGGGATTTTCCGCTAGCAGGAGAGCAAAATGCCACGCTCTCTTCGTTGATAAAAGGCCGCTATGCGGCCTTTTTCCTTTCTTTACAATGTATCAACATCTTAACCAAGATGCGAATTACAGGTATTCTACCTTCGTTACTTCATATTCAACTTCACCGCCCGGCGTTTTAATAACCACCACGTCATCCTGCTCTTTACCGATCAGGCCACGAGCAATAGGCGAGTTCACCGAAATCAGGTTCTGTTTAAAATCGGCTTCATCATCGCCGACAATACGCCAGGTCTGCTCTTCGTCGTTATCGAGATTCAGCACGGTAACCGTCGCGCCGAAAACTACGCGACCATTGTTCGGCATTTTTGTGACGTCGATAACCTGCGCGTTGGACAGTTTAGCTTCGATATCTTTAATGCGCCCTTCGCAGAAACCCTGCTGTTCGCGCGCCGCGTGATACTCTGCATTTTCTTTCAGGTCGCCATGCTCGCGCGCATCTGCGATAGCGGCAATGATTTCAGGACGGCGCACCGATTTCAGAAAATCCAGTTCTTCGCGCAGTTTTTCAGCACCACGTAAGGTCATTGGGATAGCTTGCATTTGTTATACCTCTTGAACATTCCTGTAGGGGGCGGCTGCTCTCACCCCGGCTGCTAAGCCCACTCTGGCATACGCCATGCCAGAGTCAGAAGCAAAAAAATACCGACCCGGGGCTCAGGGTCCCAGGTCAGCTACAATTCTCTATTTGATGATCATTTTACCCTGGAGTTCCCTATGGGTCATCGTTTACTTTTTGGGGCGTTGCGCCGTAGTATGACGGCCTGTTTCCAGGTTGTTAGCGCGAGATTATGCGATTTTCCAGATTTACCATTGGATTGACTGCCAGTATAGCGTTCAGCGTTCAGGCTGCGAACGTCGACGAGTATATCAATCAGCTCCCTGCCGGGGCCAACCTCGCCCTTATGGTACAGAAGGTTGGCGCACCTGCTCCTGCTATTGATTACCATAGCCAGCAGATGGCGCTGCCGGCCAGTACACAGAAAGTGATCACCGCGCTGGCGGCATTGATTCAGCTCGGGCCTGACTTTCGTTTTACCACCACGCTTGAGACTAAAGGCAACGTGGAAGGCGGCGTTTTGAAAGGTGACTTAGTGGCGCGATTTGGTGCCGATCCGACGCTAAAACGTCAGGATATTCGCAATATGGTGGCAACCCTGAAAAAATCAGGCGTGACGCAAATTGCCGGAAATGTCATGATCGACACCTCCATTTTCGCCAGCCATGATAAGGCACCTGGCTGGCCCTGGAACGACATGACGCAGTGTTTTAGCGCACCGCCCGCGGCAGCCATTGTCGATCGTAACTGTTTCTCGGTTTCACTCTATAGCGCGCAAAAACCTAACGATCTCGCCTTTATCCGCGTGGCATCTTACTACCCGGTCACCATGTTCAGTCAGGTGCGTACTCTCGCTCGTGGCTCTGCCGAAGCGCAATATTGTGAACTGGACGTGGTTCCAGGCGATCTCAACCGCTTTACGTTGACCGGATGCCTGCCCCAACGAGCCGATCCGCTGCCGCTGGCATTCGCTATTCAGGACGGTGCCAGCTATGCTGGGGCGATTATCAAAGATGAGCTAAAACAAGCCGGTATCACTTACAGCGGGACTCTGCTGCGCCAGACGCTGGTCAACGAGCCGGGGACCGTGGTAGCCAGTAAGCAGTCGGCGCCGCTGCACGACCTGCTTAAGATTATGCTGAAAAAATCGGACAACATGATTGCCGATACCGTTTTCCGTATGATTGGCCATGCACGATTTAACGTGCCAGGTACCTGGCGAGCAGGTTCTGATGCCGTACGCCAGATTCTGCGTCAGCAAGCGGGTATTGATATCGGCAACACCATTATTACCGACGGTTCTGGGCTCTCGCGCCATAACCTGATTGCCCCGGCGACCATGATGCAGGTGCTGCAATATATCGCTCAGCACGATAACGAGCTGAACTTTATCACCATGCTGCCGCTGGCAGGCCATGACGGCTCTTTGCAATACCGTGCGGGTCTGCATCAGGCTGGCGTAGATGGCAAAGTATCGGCGAAGACAGGCTCACTGCAGGGGGTCTATAACCTGGCAGGCTTCATCACCACGGCAAGCGGTCAGCGCATGGCATTTGTGCAGTATCTGTCTGGTTATGCTGTAGAGCCAGCTGATCAGCGTAATCGCCGTATTCCACTGGTCCGCTTCGAGAGCCGGTTATACAAGGATATTTATCAGAATAACTGAGTATGTTTGCCGGATGGCAGCGCTAACGCACCTAATCCGGCCTTCTGAAACCTGGAAACAAAACCCCGGCAACATGGCCGGGGTTTTTAATGTGATTAACGCTTGTAGATGAACTCAACGCCTTCTTCGTCGTCTTCGTCCCAATCGTCATCCCAATCATCTTCTGCTTCGTCTTCGACTTCAGCGAGTTGCTGGCGGTGATAATCATCCCACATGAACTCGACTTTCTCTGGCTGTTTCGCTTCTTCCGCCTGAACAATCGGGTTCTCGATGATAAAGGTCATCACATCCCAGCAGAGATCCTTCACGCCCAACTGGCTGGCGGCGGAGATCAGGTAATATTTACCTTCCCAGCCTAACGCTTCGGCGATCGCTTTCGCTTTCTCTTCCGCTTCAGCCTTGTCCAGCAAATCAATTTTGTTGAACACTAACCAACGCGGTTTAGACGCCAGATCCTGGCTGTATTTTTCAAGCTCGCCAATAATGATACGGGCATTTTCAACCGGATCGGAACCGTCAATCGGATCGATATCAATGAGGTGTAGCAGTACGCGGCAGCGTTCCAGGTGTTTCAGGAAGCGGATACCCAAGCCTGCGCCTTCAGCCGCGCCTTCAATCAGACCCGGAATGTCGGCAACTACGAAGCTCTTTTCGTTGTCCATACGCACCACACCCAGGCTCGGAACCAGGGTGGTGAACGGATAGTCAGCGACTTTCGGCTTCGCCGCGGACACCGCACGGATAAACGTCGATTTACCGGCGTTTGGCATGCCCAGCATCCCCACGTCCGCCAGCAGCATCAGCTCCAGCATCAGATCGCGTTTATCGCCCGGTGTACCCATCGTTTTCTGACGCGGAGTACGGTTGACCGAGGATTTGAAACGGGTGTTGCCCAGACCGTGCCAGCCGCCTTTAGCGACCATCAGACGCTGACCGTGTTTGGTCATGTCGCCCATGGTTTCGCCCGTGCCCTGATCGATTACACGCGTACCTACAGGCACTTTAATCGTGACATCTTTACCACGCTTGCCGGTGCAATCACGGCTCGCGCCATTCTGTCCACGTTCCGCGCGGAATGATTTTTCAAAACGGTAATCAATCAGCGTGTTCAGGTTTTCGTCGGCTTCCAGCCAAACGTCACCACCATCACCACCGTCTCCACCGTCCGGACCGCCTTTTGGGATGTACTTTTCGCGGCGGAAGCTGACGCAACCATTACCGCCATCACCTGCAACGACCAGAATCGATGCTTCATCAACAAACTTCATTTTACTCTCCGTAAATCATTCGCCTGAGCGGGGCTGCGAAACCACCGTTTCATGCTTACGTAAACCGCCCCAAATTCGATGACCAATGGCGGAATACATCGCGCCCGCAACCACGATAAACGCACCGAGATAACCTAATAGGTTTAGCATCGGTCTGGCGAAGAAATCGGGCCAGGCCAGTGATAATAAATCTGAAAATAACAACGTAAACAGCGGAGTGAGCGTAATAATGGCGCTCACCTGTGCCGCCTGCCAACGCGCCATCGCTTCCGCGAGAGCACCGTATCCTACCAGCGTATTCAGGCCGCAGAATACAAGGCATGCCAGCTGCCAGTCACTGAGCTGCGTGATGACACTGGGTTTAGCCAACGGCAACAACGCAATCGTACATAAAGTGTACAGTAAAAACAGGATCTGCGGTGATGCCAGGCGGCGCAATAACACCTTTTGCGCGACCCCATAGCTCACCCAGACCATCGCCGCACCAACACCAAAGATAACGCCCCAGGTGTAATCGGTGAGACGGGTAAAAATTTCGATCAGACTGGTATTAAAAAACAGAACCAGACCGCTCAGAAGCATAATGGCGCCAATCACCTGCGTACCGCGCATCTTTTCTTTTAGGATAAAGACGCTGGCAATCATCATACCAACCGGTGACAGCTGACCGATAACCTGCGAAGCCGTTGGGCTCAAATATTGCAAGGATGAACTAAACAGAATGAAGTTACCGAACAACCCACCGGTAGCGATAGCCAACAGGATCAGCCAACGCGCTTTGCGAAAAATACGCAACGGAGGGAGCTTTTTTTTAACCGCAAGAATAGCGCCAAGGCCAATGCTTGCCATTAAAAAACGGTAGAACACCACGGTAGGAGGCTCCATCACCTCCAGCACTTGCTTCATCGCTATTGGCAAAGCGCCCCAACATACTGCCGTTGTGAGTGCTAACAGAATACCAATACCTGCCTGCTGCTTCATGCCGTATTCCCTGCAAGGGCTCGTTTCCGGGTTATCACGGCGCGACGAGCGTATTTACCGGCCGTCGAATGTAAAAAGCCCCGCAACGTGTTGCGGGGCTTTTATCCGTTACCGGGACGCGAAAAACTTATTCAGCAACGATGCTGATGAATTTACGGTTTTTCGGGCCTTTCACTTCAAATTTCACTTTACCGTCTGCTTTAGCAAACAGAGTGTGGTCTTTGCCGCAACCAACGTTGGAGCCAGCGTGGAATTTAGTACCACGTTGACGAACGATGATGCTACCAGCCAGAACTGTTTCACCGCCGAAGCGTTTTACGCCCAGACGTTTAGCCTCTGAATCGCGACCGTTACGAGTCGAGCCGCCAGCCTTTTTATGTGCCATTTAATCTGCTCCCCTTAACTTAAGCGCTGATGCCAGTGATTTTTACATCAGTGAACCACTGACGATGGCCCTGCTGCTTACGGTAGTGTTTACGACGACGAAACTTAACAATTTTAACTTTCTCGCCACGACCGTGAGCAACAACTTCAGCTTTGATAACGCCGCCATCAACGAAAGGAACGCCGATTTTGACTTCTTCACCGTTTGCGATCATCAGAACTTCTGCGAATTCAACAGATTCGCCAGTTGCGATGTCCAGCTTTTCCAGGCGAACGGTCTGACCTTCGCTTACTCGGTGTTGTTTACCACCACTTTGGAAAACCGCGTACATAAAAAACTCCGCTTCCGCGCACACCTTTTTGATGATTCAGAGTGCGCTATAAATATTCACAATAGGGCGCGAATATTACGCAAAACGCGAGCCTTTGACAAGTGCTACGTCAATACATGAAGAAAAAAAACACAACACGTACGGTAACGTTTATCTATGGCGTTTTTTCAGTACAATCAGCATATATTTATAACCCTAAACCCGACGTTACCTTCCGATACAGTGAGGTAATCGGGGCGAGAAGCCCGGCTTTTGCGATGAATTTAGAAAAAATCAATGAGTTAACCGCGCAAGATATGGCGGGGGTCAATGCGACAATCCTTGAACAGCTCAATTCCGACGTGCAGCTGATCAATCAACTGGGGTACTACATCGTTAGCGGCGGCGGAAAACGCATTCGCCCAATGATCGCCGTACTCGCCGCGCGTGCAGTTGGCTACCAGGAAAATGCGCACGTTACGATTGCAGCCCTCATCGAGTTTATCCACACCGCGACCCTGTTGCACGACGATGTTGTGGATGAGTCCGACATGCGCCGCGGAAAAGCCACGGCGAATGCGGCGTTTGGCAATGCGGCCAGCGTGCTGGTCGGCGATTTTATCTATACCCGCGCTTTTCAGATGATGACCAGCCTCGGTTCGCTGAAAGTGCTGGAAGTCATGTCGAAAGCGGTCAACGTCATCGCCGAAGGTGAAGTCTTGCAGTTGATGAACGTCAACGACCCGGACATCACTGAAGAAAACTATATGCGCGTTATCTACAGTAAGACTGCGCGTTTGTTTGAAGCGGCTGCCCAATGCTCTGGCATTCTGGCTGGTTGCAGCGAAGAACAAGAGAAAGGGTTGCAGGATTATGGCCGTTATCTCGGTACCGCTTTCCAGTTAATTGACGATTTGCTGGATTACAACGCGGATGGTGAGCAACTGGGTAAAAACGTCGGTGATGACCTCAACGAGGGTAAACCAACGCTGCCGCTGCTGCATGCCATGCGCCACGGCACCCCTGAACAAGCACAAATGATCCGCCAGGCTATTGAGCAGGGTAATGGCCGTCACCTTCTGGAGCCTGTTCTGGAAGCGATGAACGCCTGTGGTTCCCTGGAGTGGACTCGCCAACGTGCAGAAGAAGAGGCTGATAAGGCCATCGCTGCGCTGCAGGTACTGCCTGATACGCCGTGGAGAGAAGCGCTGATTGGTCTGGCGCATATCGCCGTACAGCGCGACCGTTAATACCCTGCGGCATCTTTCATCATCCCGTGCCCTGCACGGGATGCTTTTATAAATTCCAATAAACACGTCCCCCTCTCCAGCAACCTTCGCATAAATTTGGCATATTCTGAATATACTCACACTTTACATGAACATTTTAGAACATTCGTTCTCCGGGCGTTATAGTATCTCCACAACCGATCGTGGAACCATAAGTCGATAACCAAAGGAGAGATGAGTTTATGGAAAACAAGCTGATTGACTGGCATCCGGCCGATATCATCGCCGGACTGCGCAAGAAAGGGACCTCAATGGCCGCTGAATCACGTAAAAATGGATTAAGCTCATCAACGCTGGCCAATGCGTTAACACGCCCATGGCCAAAAGGTGAGTTGATTATCGCCCGATCGTTGGGAACCGACCCGTGGGTGATTTGGCCGTCACGCTATCACGATGCAAAAACACATGAGTTTATCGACAGAACGCGGATGATGAGGGGACGCAAAGAGAAACAGAATCCTGAATGAACACTGATGAGTAGTAACCCCCGGTTCACAGAACTGGGGGTTACAAGAGACGTAGACGATTACTCGCCTTTCACGCGCTCAATGTTTGCGCCCAGCGCGCGCAGTTTATCTTCGATGCGCTCATAGCCGCGATCGATGTGATAAATACGATCGACTACCGTCGTACCTTCAGCAATACACCCTGCCAGCACGAGGCTTGCAGATGCGCGCAGATCGGTCGCCATAACCTGTGCGCCGGAGAGCGTTTCCACGCCGTGGCAAATCACGGTATTGCTTTCGATTTCTGCGTGAGCGCCCATACGGCTCAGTTCAGGCACGTGCATAAAGCGGTTCTCAAACACGGTTTCTGTGATGAAACCCGTCCCTTCTGCCACCAGGTTCAGCAACGTGAACTGGGCCTGCATATCGGTAGGGAACGCCGGGTGCGGCGCTGTGCGCACATTGACCGCTTTCGGACGTTTACCGTGCATGTCCAGGGTGATCCAGTCGTCACCGACTTCGATATCCGCTCCCGCATCACGCAGCTTCGCCAAAACGGCATCCAGCGTGTCAGGTTGTGCATTACGGCAGATAATTTTGCCGCGAGAAATTGCCGCTGCGACCAGGAAAGTACCGGTTTCGATGCGGTCAGGCAGAACGCGATACACACCGCCGCCGAGGCGCTCAACGCCTTCGATGGTAATACGATCGGTACCCTGGCCTGTGATTTTTGCGCCCAGCGCAATCAGGAAGTTCGCGGTATCCACGATCTCCGGTTCACGCGCGGCGTTTTCGATGATGGTAGTGCCTTCGGCAAGCGTTGCTGCGCACATGATAGTGACCGTCGCGCCGACGCTCACTTTGTCCATGACGATATGCGCGCCTTTAAGACGTCCATCAACGGACGCTTTCACATAGCCTTCTTCAAGCTTAATAGTCGCGCCTAACTGCTCCAGACCAGTAATGTGCAGGTCAACCGGACGCGCGCCGATGGTGCAGCCGCCCGGCAGTGAAACCTGGCCCTGGCCAAAGCGGGCAACCAGTGGCCCAAGCGCCCAGATGGATGCACGCATGGTTTTGACCAGATCGTACGGCGCACAGAAGACGTTCACGTCACGTGCATCAATGTGCACAGAACCATTACGCTCAACTTTCGCCCCCAACTGGCTCAGCAGCTTCATTGAGGTGTCAACATCCTTCAGTTTCGGGACGTTCTGGATCTCTACAGGTTCTTCAGCCAGCAGCGCCGCAAACAGGATCGGCAGCGCGGCGTTTTTAGCGCCTGAAATTGTGACTTCGCCCTGGAGCTTGGTTGGCCCCTGAACACGAAATTTATCCATTATTCTGTTCTCTGTTAAGAATTTATCTTCGCTACCGGCATATCACCCGTAGCTCAAAAACCGTTAAGTTTGCGATCGCGCGCCCATTCCGCTGGAGTAAACGCCTTAATCGACACGGCATGAATGCGGTTGTCCGCAATGTACTCCATCAACGGGCCATAGACCGATTGCTGTTTCTTGACCCGGCTCATGCCTTCAAACATCTCACCCACGGCAATAACCTGAAAGTGACTGCCGTCGCCAGAAACGTGGACTTCCTGGAGGGAGAGTGCATTCATCAGCACGCTCTGAATTTCATTATTTTCCATGGGCTCTTCATTCGTCAGATAGTGAAAACAGCCCAACATCTTAGAGCAAAGTGGCGCTGTCATAAATAAGCAAAAAGCCCCGCTGATAAATCAGACAAGGCTTTAGTGGCAGATCCCCCGCAGAGGAGTTGCCGGATGGCGGCACAAGACCTTATCCGGCTTACAAAAATTAACGAGGAAGAACGTCGTCAGGCAAATTGTAAAGCTGCGCCAGCGTGTACACTTTATCGTTAACGCCAGCGAGCGAAACGCTGTTCCCCTGCTGCTTGCCCTCATTAATCAGGTGCAGCAGTAATGCCAGACCACCGGTATCCACCCGGGAAATCTGGTTCAGGTCGATGCAGGATACCCCTTTCATCGCCTCAACTCGCGCATCCCATAATGGGTTTAACACGTCCTGATCCAGCTCTCCCACCAGCACCAGCTTGTCGCCTTCACGCATCCAGGTGAGTGACTGCGTCATTATTTTTTCTCTTCCAGCGTGATTTTCTGCTGAGAAATAGATTTCAGCTGTGCCGTCAGGCCATCAATACCTTTCGTACGCAGCAGGTCACTCCACTCATTCTGTTTGGTGGTGATCATACTTACGCCTTCAGCAATCATGTCATACGCCTGCCAGTTACCCGTCTGGGAATTTTTACGCCACTGGAAATCCAGACGTACCGGAGGACGACCGTTTGGATCGATGATGGTTACGCGGATAGGCACGATGGTCGCATCACCCAGCGGCTGCTCAGGGGCAATCTGATAGGTCTGGCCGTGGTACATCGCCAGCGCCTGACCGTAAGCCTGCTTCAGATATTCACGGAATGCGGCGAAATAGGCGTCACGCTGAGCCGGGGTCGCATCTTTGTAGTAGCGGCCAAGTACCAGTGCGCCTGCATACTTAACCTGCACGTAAGGCAGCAGTTCCTGATCGACCACCTGACGCAGGTAATCCGGGTTGGAACGGATTTTAGGTTGCTCGTTCTTCAGACGGTCAAACGTCTTCTGCGCCGCCTCATCCATCAGTTTGTACGGGTTCGTCTGGTCCGCTGCGGTTGCCGCGCTAAGTGGAGCAATCACCAGCATAGCCACCATCATCAATCGTTTAAACATACGTCGATTCTCCTGAGATTATTTCGTTGCGCCCGCAGGCGTAGTGGCTTCATTATTGCCTTCAGTTGCGGCTGGCGCATCGCCAGAATTCTTATTGTCATCACCTTTACTGTTGCTGTTGTAAAGGAACTGACCAATCATATCTTCCAGCACCATCGCAGATTTCGTGTCCTGAATCGTACCGCCATCTTTGAGGATAGACGTTCCCAGCTCAGGATCTTCAAAACCTACGTTCAATGCCAGATACTGCTCGCCCAACAGACCGGAAGTACGGATGCTCAGAGAACTGGTGTCAGGAATATGGTTAAAACGCGATTCAATTTCCAGCGTCACGCGCGGCAGGTACGTTTTCTGATCTAACGAGATGTCCGATACGCGTCCTACCACGACCCCGCCAATCCGCACCGGAGAGCGCTCTCTCAGACCGCCGATATTATCAAAGGTCGCATAAATCGTATAAGTCGGTTCAGTACGCATTGAGGTGACGTTCGCCGCCTTCAGGCAGACAAACAGCGCGGCCAGCAGCGCAACCAGCAGGAATAACCCGACCCAAATTTCATTTTTTTTCGTTTGCATGAACTCAATTCCCAAACATCAGTGCGGTCAGCACAAAATCCAGCCCCAGAACGGCAAGAGAGGCGTGCACTACGGTGCGTGTCGTTGCCCGGCTAATCCCGGCAGAGGTCGGGATAGCATCATAACCATTGAACAATGCAATCCAGGTGACCGTAATGGCAAACACCACGCTCTTAATCAGACAGTTGACCAGATCCAGACGCCAGTCGACGGCATTTTGCATAGCCGACCAGAAAAAGCCTGCATCAATACCTTTCCAGCTTACGCCAACCAACGACCCACCCCAGATCCCTACCGCGACAAATATAATCGTCAGCAGCGGCAATGAAATGACACCGGCCCAAAAACGCGGGGAGATCACTCGGCGCAGTGGGTCGACGGCCATCATTTCCAGGCTGGAAAGCTGCTCGGTCGCCCGCATCAGGCCAATCTCTGCGGTTAAGGCCGATCCGGCCCGCCCGGCAAACAACAGCGCCGCAACCACCGGCCCCAGCTCACGTAGCAATGACAGCGCCACCAGCATACCGAGGCTGGTTTCCGCACTGTAGGTCGTCAGCACCAGGTATCCCTGCAACCCCAGCACCATGCCGATGAACACGCCAGAAACAATAATGATCAGCATCGATAAGACACCGACATTATAGAGCTGGCGTATCAGCAGCGGCGCATGTTTGCGAAACTCCGGCTTGCCGACAACTGCATTGAACAACATTAATCCGGCTCGCCCGAACGTCCTGAGGGTTTTTATTCCCCGATGTCCGAGTGATGCCAGCGCATTTAACAACATGGGTGGCTTAACTCCCTGTTTTGAGTAAATCGATGTGGTAGTCGCCCGCCGGGTAACGGAACGGAACCGGTCCATCGGCAATGCCATCGAGGAACTGACGCACACGCGGATCGGCATTTTCTTGCAGCGCCTGAGCACTACCGTAGGCCACTATTTTTTTGTCCGCCATAATATAGGCGTAATCCGCAATACTCAGCACCTCTGGCACATCATGGGAAACCACCACGCAGGTAACGCCCAGCGCGCTGTTCAGTTCAGAAATCAGCTTCACCAGCACGCCCATGGTGATGGGATCCTGGCCGACGAACGGCTCATCAAACATAATAAGGTCTGGCTCCAGCGCGATAGCACGTGCTAACGCGGCACGACGCGCCATCCCACCGGATAATTCAGAAGGCATTAATTTTGCCGCGCCCCGCAGGCCAACGGCCTCGAGCTTCATCATTACCGTGCTTTTCAGCAGCGGCGCAGGCAGCGTTGTATGCTCGCGCAACGGGTATGCAACGTTGTCAAACACATTCATATCAGTAAACAGCGCACCAGACTGGAATAGCATGCTCATGCGCTTACGCACGGTAAATAAACGCGAACGGGACATGGCCGGGACATTTTCGCCGTCAAACAGGATCTCGCCCTTATCCGGGGAGATTTGTCCGCCGATCAGACGCAACAGCGTCGTTTTGCCGATGCCTGATGGCCCCATGATCGCCGTCACCTTACCACGCGGCACCGTCAGGGAAATATTATCAAAGATGCAGCGGTCGCCTCGGGAAAAGCTGACATCGCGCATATCGATTAGATTCGCCACAGACTGACCCATTGATTCATCCTTTACTATTGCCTCGTTGATCGAAGAGTTTGGCGCTCAATTTAGCCCTGAACCCAACATATTTACAGATTATTACCTGTCCTGGTTAGCGAAAGCTGGCATTTGTTTTACTTTTTAGCCGCATAAAGTCAAAATTAAGAATTCGTGACGGCTTCCAGAAATCCTTCAAGTGGACCGGCGAGTATACCTGAAGAAAGGACTTTAGATGCTTTTAGCGACGGCGCTGTTAATAATTGGTTTACTTCTGGTGGTCTACGGTGCCGACCGACTGGTATTTGCCGCATCCATTTTATGTCGAAACTTCGGTATTCCCCCCATTATCATCGGGATGACCGTGGTCAGCATTGGTACATCGTTACCCGAGATAATTGTCTCCGTTGCCGCATCGATGAACGGGCAGCTTGATTTAGCCGTCGGTACCGCCATCGGCTCTAACATTACCAACATTCTGCTTATTTTTGGCCTGTCGGCGCTGATTCATCCTTTTACCGTGCATTCTGATGTTCTGCGTCGTGAATTACCGCTAATGTTGCTGGTAAGCATCTTAGCCGCATCGGTCCTGTATGACGGGCAATTGAGTCGCAGCGATGGTTTCTTTCTTCTGCTTCTGGCCGTGCTATGGCTGTTATTCATTGTTAAAATCGCCCGTCTGGCTGAGCGACAAGGTAACGACAGCCTGACCCGCGAGCAGATCGCGGAACTGCCGCGCGAAGGCGGGTTACCGGTCGCATTTTTGTGGTTGGGTATTGCGCTAATTATTATGCCAATGGCAACGCGTATGGTGGTAGATAACGCAACCGTACTGGCGAACTACTTCGCCATGAGCGAACTCACCATCGGGCTGACGGTTGTCGCTATTGGTACCAGCCTGCCGGAGCTGGCAACAGCAATTGCGGGTCTGCGTAAAGGTGAAAACGATATTGCCGTCGGCAACATCATCGGCGCGAACATTTTTAATATTGTTATCGTCCTCGGACTGCCGGCGCTGATTACGCCGGGTGAAGTCAATCCGATGGCCTTCACCCGTGACTATAGCGTCATGCTGCTGGTGAGCGTAATTTTTGCACTACTCTGCTGGCGACGTCCGCGCCAGATTGGTCGCGGCGCGGGTGCGCTGCTGACCGGCGGTTTTATCATATGGCTGGCGATGCTGTATTGGTTATCGCCACTTCTCGTTGGATAACTGGAAACGCATTATGTCGCACTTAGAGTTGCAACCGGGTTTTGACTTTCAGCAAGCAGGCAAGGAAGTCCTGGCAATTGAACGTGAAGGCCTGGCGGAGCTTGATCAGTACATCAACCAAAATTTTACTCTCGCCTGCGAGAAAATATTCAGCTGCCCGGGCAAAGTTGTAGTGATGGGGATGGGGAAATCTGGACATATCGGGCGGAAAATGGCGGCCACATTTGCCAGCACCGGCACCCCCTCATTTTTCGTGCATCCAGGCGAAGCCGCACATGGCGATCTGGGCATGGTCTCGCCGCAGGATGTAGTCATCGCCATCTCTAACTCCGGTGAATCCAATGAGATAGCGGCGTTAATCCCGGTGTTAAAACGTCTTCATGTACCGCTTATCTGCATGACCGGTCGTCCGGAAAGCAGCATGGCGCGTGCGGCAGATGTGCATCTGTGTGTTAAAGTGCCCAAGGAAGCTTGCCCGTTAGGCCTGGCGCCGACCAGCAGCACGACCGCAACGCTGGTGATGGGCGATGCGCTAGCCGTGGCATTATTAAAAGCGCGTGGCTTTACCGCGGAAGATTTTGCGTTATCTCATCCCGGTGGCGCACTTGGCCGTAAGCTTTTACTGCGCGTTAACGATATTATGCATACGGGCGATGAGATCCCGCATGTGACTAAAAGCGCCAGCCTGCGTGACGCCTTACTTGAGATCACGCGTAAAAATCTCGGCATGACCGTCATTTGCGATGATGACATGAAGATTGACGGTATTTTCACCGATGGCGATTTACGTCGCGTCTTCGATATGGGCGTTGATGTTCGCCAGTTAGGCATTGCCGATGTGATGACCCCTGGCGGCATTCGCGTGCGTCCGGGCATTCTTGCCGTCGATGCCCTGAACTTAATGCAGTCCCGCCATATCACCTCGGTAATGGTTGCTGATGGCGACCGGTTACTTGGTGTGTTACATATGCATGATCTGCTGCGTGCAGGTGTAGTGTAAGAAACTCAAGGATAAAGAAAATGAGTAAAGCAGGTGCGTCGCTTGCGACCTGTTATGGACCCGTCAGCACAGACGTTATCACCCGGGCAGAGAACATCCGTTTACTGATCCTGGATGTGGATGGCGTACTGTCTGATGGTCTGATTTATATGGGCAACAACGGTGAAGAGCTGAAGGCTTTTAACGTCCGCGATGGTTACGGAATTCGCTGTGCGCTCACTTCCGGTATCGAGGTTGCCATTATTACCGGACGAAAGGCTAAACTTGTAGAAGATCGCTGTGCCACATTGGGGATCACGCATTTGTATCAGGGGCAGTCAGACAAACTGGTCGCCTTTAACGATCTCCTTAGCAAACTGGCGATCGCTCCTGAAAATGTTGCGTACGTTGGCGATGATCTGATCGACTGGCCGGTGATGGCGCAAGTGGGATTAAGCGTGGCGGTGGCGGATGCTCATCCTTTGCTGATCCCGCGGGCCGATTATGTCACCCGCATCGATGGGGGACGCGGCGCGGTACGTGAAGTCTGCGATTTATTACTCCTGGCGCAGGGCAAACTGGACGAGGCCAAAGGGCAATCGATATGAGCAAAACCAGACGTTGGGTTATCATTCTACTGTCGCTGGCTGTCCTTGTGATGATTGGTATTAATCTGGCAGACAAAGACGACACCGCTGAGGTCGTCGTAAATAACAACGAGCCAACCTATAAGAGCGAACATACTGATACCGTTGTGTATAGTCCCGAAGGCGCACTGAGCTATCACTTGATCGCGCAAAACGTTGAATATTATTCGGAACAAGCGGTTTCGTGGTTTACTCAACCGGTATTAACCACATTTGATAAGGATAAAGTACCGACCTGGACGATCAAGGCTGATAAAGCCAAATTGACCAACGATCGGATGCTATATCTGTACGGCCATGTTGAGGTCAACGCCCTGGTGCCCGACTCTCAACTACGCAGAATGACGACCGATAACGCACAGATTAACCTGGTGACACAAGACGTCACTTCCGATGATCTCGTCACGTTATATGGCACAACATTTAACTCCAGCGGACTGAAGATGCGCGGCAACTTACGCAGCAAGAACGCCGAGCTGATTGAAAAGGTTAGAACCTCATATGAAATCCAAAACAAACAAACTCAGCCTTAATCTTGTGCTTGCCAGCTCACTTCTGGCCGCCAGCATCCCGGCATTCGCCGTCACCGGCGATACCGAGCAGCCGATTCACATTGAGTCGGACCAGCAGTCTCTTGATATGCAAGGCAACGTGGTGACCTTTACTGGCAACGTGATTGTGACTCAGGGCACCATCAAAATTAACGCCGATAAAGTCGTCGTGACCCGCCCTGGCGGTGAAGACGGTAAAGAAGTCATTGATGGCTATGGTAATCCTGCAACCTTTTACCAGATGCAGGACAACGGTAAACCGGTTAAAGGCCACGCCTCACACATGCATTATGAACTGGCGAAAGACTTCGTCGTTCTCACCGGTAAGGCTTACCTGGAACAGCTCGATAGCAACATCACAGGCGATAAGATCACCTATCTGGTGAAAGAGCAGAAAATGCAGGCCTTCAGCGATAAAGGCAAACGCGTCACCACCGTTCTGGTACCGTCGCAGTTGCAGGACAAAAACAAGGCTCCGGCAGAGAAAAAAGGTAACTGATTCGTTATGGCAACATTAACTGCAAAGAACCTTGCAAAAGCCTATAAGGGCCGCCGTGTGGTGGAAGATGTCAGTCTGACCGTCAACTCCGGGGAGATCGTCGGTCTGCTCGGTCCTAACGGTGCGGGCAAGACAACGACCTTTTACATGGTGGTCGGCATTGTCCCACGTGATGCGGGCAACATTATCATTGATGACGAAGACATCAGCCTACTGCCTCTGCATGCGCGCGCGCGTCGCGGCATCGGCTACTTGCCGCAGGAAGCGTCTATTTTCCGTCGCCTGAGCGTGTTTGATAACCTGATGGCGGTGCTGCAAATTCGTGACGATCTTACCAGCGAGCAGCGGGAAGATCGCGCCAACGAGCTGATGGAAGAGTTCCACATCGAACACCTGCGTGACAGCATGGGACAGTCGCTCTCCGGTGGTGAACGACGCCGCGTGGAGATCGCCCGCGCACTGGCCGCGAATCCGAAATTTATCCTGCTGGATGAACCGTTTGCCGGTGTTGACCCGATTTCCGTTATTGATATCAAACGGATCATCGAACACCTGCGCGACAGCGGGCTTGGGGTGCTGATTACCGACCATAACGTTCGCGAAACGCTGGCAGTGTGTGAGCGCGCCTACATCGTGAGTCAGGGCCACCTGATCGCGCATGGCACGCCAACAGAAATACTGCAGGATGAGCACGTTAAACGCGTATACCTTGGGGAAGACTTCAGACTCTGATAGGGTAGAAGACTTCACGTCACCGCAGGAGAGAACAACTCTGAACATGAAGCAAGGTTTGCAACTCAGGCTTAGCCAACAACTGGCGATGACGCCTCAGCTACAACAGGCTATCCGTCTGTTGCAGCTGTCCACGCTGGAACTTCAGCAAGAACTTCAGCAAGCGCTGGAAAGTAACCCACTGCTCGAGCAAACCGATCTTCACGACGAAATTGATACCCAGGAAAAACAGGACAGCGAATCCCTCGACACCGCAGATGCTCTCGAACAAAAAGAGATGCCAGAGGAGCTGCCGCTTGACGCCAGTTGGGATGAAATTTACACCGCCGGTACGCCTTCTGGCACCAGCGGGGATTACATCGACGACGAACTGCCTGTGTATCAGGGTGAGACCACGCAATCGCTGCAGGATTACCTGATGTGGCAAGTGGAGCTGACCCCGTTCTCGGATACCGATCGCGCAATTGCGACATCCATTGTTGATGCGGTAGACGAAACCGGTTATCTCACCGTAACCCTGGACGATATTCTCGAAAGCATGGGCGATGAAGACGTCGGTATGGACGAAATCGAAGCCGTGCTTAAACGCATTCAGCGTTTTGATCCCGTGGGCGTGGCGGCCAAAGATCTCCGCGACTGCTTACTGATCCAACTTTCACAGTTTGATAAAGCCACGCCGTGGCTGGAAGAAGCGCGCCTGATCATCAGCGATCACCTCGATCTGTTAGCCAACCATGACTTCCGCACGCTGATGCGCGTAACCCGGCTGAAAGAAGATGTGCTGAAAGAAGCCGTCAATCTTATTCAGTCCCTGGACCCCAGACCTGGGCAGTCTATCCAGACCGGGGAGCCAGAATACGTTATTCCGGATGTACTGGTGCGTAAGCATAACGATCGCTGGGTGGTCGAACTCAACGGCGACAGCATTCCACGGCTGCAGATTAACCAGCACTACGCCGCCATGTGCAACAGCGCGCGCAACGACGCTGACAGCCAGTTTATTCGTAGCAATCTGCAGGATGCAAAGTGGCTGATTAAAAGCCTGGAAAGTCGCAATGATACGCTGCTGCGCGTCAGTCGCTGTATCGTTGAACAGCAGCAAGCCTTCTTTGATCAAGGCGAAGAGTTTATGAAACCGATGGTGCTGGCGGATATCGCCCAGGCCGTCGAGATGCACGAATCGACCATTTCCCGAGTGACCACGCAAAAGTATCTGCACAGTCCGCGCGGCATTTTTGAATTGAAGTATTTCTTTTCCAGTCACGTTAACACTGAAGGCGGAGGCGAAGCCTCATCCACAGCTATACGTGCGCTGGTGAAGAAATTAATTGCTGCGGAAAACCCCGCGAAACCGCTGAGTGACAGCAAGTTAACCTCTATGCTGTCAGAACAGGGTATCATGGTGGCACGCCGCACTGTTGCGAAGTACCGAGAGTCTTTATCCATTCCGCCGTCGAACCAGCGCAAACAGCTGGTCTGACCCAACCGATAAGGAAGACACTATGCAGCTCAACATCACTGGAAACAACGTCGAAATCACTGAAGCCTTACGCGATTTTGTTAATACAAAATTCGCCAAGCTAGAACAATATTTCGACCGGATTAATCAGGTCTATATTGTGTTGAAAGTGGAGAAGGTGACACATATCTCGGATGCAACACTGCATGTGAACGGTGGCGAAATTCATGCCAGCGCGGAAGGTCAGGATATGTACGCCGCCATTGACGGTTTAATTGATAAACTGGCTCGGCAGTTAACAAAACATAAAGATAAACTGAAACAGCACTAACTTGTCCGGGCAGTTAGCGGGTGCAGGACGGCCTGTTGTGTAGCACAACGGGCCATTTGTACAGTTAGCGCTTAGGTGAAATTATGACAAATAACGATACGACTCTACAACTGAGCAATGTTCTTAACCAGGAATGTACACGCGCTGGCGTTCACTGCCAAAGCAAGAAACGCGCGCTGGAAATCATCAGCGAACTGGCGGCAAAACAGCTCAGCTTGCCCTCTCAGGTGGTATTTGAAGCCATTCTGACGCGTGAAAAAATGGGCAGTACCGGCATCGGTAATGGAATTGCTATCCCGCACGGAAAGCTGGAAGAAGACACGATGCGCGCAGTTGGCGTGTTTGTGCAACTTGAAACGCCTATTGCTTTCGACGCCATTGATAATCAGCCCGTCGATCTGCTTTTCGCCCTGCTGGTTCCGGCAGACCAAACCAAGACGCATTTGCATACGTTGTCGCTGGTCGCCAAACGTCTGGCCGATAAAACCATCTGCCGCCGCCTGCGCGCAGCACAGAGTGACCAGGAGTTGTATCAAATCATCACGGACACCGAAGGTGGACTGGATGAAGCATAACAACCCAATGGCATCCTTTTTTGTCGTTGTGAGGAGAAACAGTACATGGTACTGATGATCGTCAGCGGTCGTTCGGGGTCAGGAAAATCTGTCGCCCTGCGAGCGCTGGAAGATATGGGTTTTTACTGCGTGGATAACCTTCCCGTAGTGCTGTTGCCCGATCTGGCTCGTACTCTGGCCGATCGCCAGATTTCTGCGGCCGTCAGCATTGATGTGCGCAACATGCCTGAGTCCCCAGAGATTTTCGAGCAGGCAATGAACAATCTGCCTGAAGGCTTCTCACCACAGTTGCTGTTCCTTGACGCCGATCGTAACACCCTGATTCGCCGCTACAGCGACACGCGTCGCCTGCATCCTCTTTCCAGCAAGAACTTATCTCTGGAGAGCGCTATCGATAAGGAAAGCGATTTGCTGGAGCCTCTGCGCTCTCGTGCTGACCTGATCGTGGATACCTCCGAAATGTCCGTGCATGAACTGGCGGAAATGTTGCGTACTCGCCTGCTGGGCAAGCGTGAACGCGAGTTGACGATGGTATTCGAATCCTTTGGTTTCAAACACGGTATCCCAATTGACGCGGATTACGTCTTTGACGTGCGCTTCCTGCCTAACCCGCACTGGGATCCGAAGCTGCGCCCGATGACCGGTCTTGACCGCCCCGTTGCCGCCTTCCTTGACAGGCACACAGAAGTACACAATTTTATCTACCAGACTCGCAGCTATCTTGAGCTATGGTTACCCATGCTGGAGACCAACAACCGCAGCTACCTCACCGTAGCTATCGGCTGTACCGGCGGGAAACACCGTTCGGTGTATATTGCAGAGCAGCTGGCAGACTACTTCCGCTCACGCGGTAAAAACGTACAGTCACGCCATCGTACGCTGGAAAAACGTAAATCATGACCGTGAAGCAAACCGTTGAAATCACGAATAAGCTGGGTATGCATGCTCGCCCAGCCATGAAACTGTTTGAATTGATGCAGGGTTTTGAAGCAGAAGTTTTGCTGCGTAATGATGAAGGAACGGAAGCCGAGGCAAACAGTGTTATCGCTCTGCTGATGCTGGATTCCGCCAAAGGGCGTCAGATAGAAGTTGAAGCCACGGGTCCACAGGAAGTGGAAGCCCTGGCAGCGGTGATTGCCCTGTTTAATTCAGGGTTTGATGAAGATTAGTCGAGTACCTGAAGCGCTGCGCTCATCAGGCCTACACGGCAACGTCACACTCCCGTAGGCCGGATAAAGCATTTACGCCGTATCCGGCAATAAACCCGTTAATACAGCTTATTTTCCCGCATAAACGACTCACCGCCTAGCTGGCGCATTTGGCGCATAATCCACGCCTGACGGCTACGTACATAACCAGAAGGCGCATTCGCTTTAAAACGCAAAGGATTGGGTAATACCGCCGCCAGCAAGGCCGCTTCAGACAGACTCAGCCGACTGGCTGGCTTATGGAAATAGCGCTGCGCCGCTGCCTCCACGCCGAAAACCCCATCACCAAACTCAGCAATATTCAGGTAAACGGTCAGAATACGCTTCTTGCTCCAGACGGTTTCCATACCCAGCGTTAGCCCGGCTTCGAGACCTTTACGCACCCAGCTACGTCCATCCCACAGAAAGAGGTTTTTTGCCGTCTGTTGCGATAACGTCGACGCCCCGCGAATACGGTTTTCATTACGTTCGTTGTGCGCCAGCGCTTTCTCTATGGCGGAAACATCGAATCCCCAGTGCTCGGGAAACTTCTGGTCCTCCGCGGCGATCACCGCCAGTCCCATCCACGGTGAGATCTCATCCATGCTCACCCAGTCTGAGTGCGCCACATAACCGAAATCACCGGACAGCCATGCGCTCAGTTGCCGCTCGACCATCACGGCAGAGAAAGGGACTGGCATCACGCTGAAAAGTGCGATGCCCCCGCCCCAGAATACGGCGAGGACAACGACCGCCCGCAGAAAGATACGTCGCAGAAAGGCGGTAACTCCTTTTCTCATTCAGCCAGCACCAGCACACGTGATACCAGTTTATCGATACCACTCGCGGCCTGAGCGATGTCCTGCGCCAGCATATAGGCGGGAGTGGTGACGATTTTGTTGTCTTCATCAACGACAATGTCATCAACCGGACAAGGCACATGTTCTGCGCCCATCTCTTCCAGCACCTCTGCCGTATCAATATCAGTACCGATGGTCAGACGCAGCGGAAAGTCAAAAATTTTAGGTAACATGGCAGGCGCAATGCACATAAATCCCAGCGGCTTACCCGCCTGATGCATAGCCACCGCCAGCGCAGCTAAGTCGCTATCAACCCGGCACTCACTGCCCTGGCTGGCAAAATTGCTCAGATTTTTGGCCGCGCCAAACCCGCCTGGCACGATCAACGCATCCAGTTCCGTTGAGACTGCCTGAGCAAGTGGGCGAATATCACCGCGTGTTATACGGGCGGCTTCAATCAGCACATTACGCGTTTCCTGCATCGGTTCGCCGGTCAGATGATTAATCACATCCGCTTGTTGTTTATCCGGTGCAAAACAGACGGCCTGAGCACCGTTGCGGGCAATCGCCAGAAGCGTGAGAACAGTTTCATGGATCTCTGCGCCGTCATACACGCCGCATCCGCTGAGCACTACACCCAATTTTTTCATCGTGATACTCCTTTCTCAACTGGCTGAAACATATTAGTTATTATGATTTAAATGCTACGCTTCACACATTTAACTGATTCATGTAACAAATTATTTAAGATTTGCTATCTTAACTGCGTGCGGCCTGAAAATTAGGGCTGCGCCCTTGTAAACAATGATAATAATTTACGGCGCAGCCACGATTTCCCTGGTGTTGGCGCAGTATTCGCGCACCCCGGTCAAGCCGGGGTCATTTTTTTTCCACGCTCGCCACCCAGGCCTTCAATACCGCCACGTCGTGCTGCCACTCCTGCTTCATCTCTTCAATCCATTCAGCAACATTATCTTCCCAGGCTGGAAGGTCTGGCGACTGGATTTGCTGACCTAACTGTTGCAGGTGGCGCAGCCCCACGGAACCTGCCGCGCCTTTAATTTTATGGCCTTCCTCAACAACGCCTTTTTTATCTCGTGCGGTCAGATTGGACTCCAGCACGCTCAAATATCCCGGCATCATCTTCTCAAACACCGCCAGCCCGTCGGTTATTAACTTCGGTCCCACCAGCTCGAGGTATTGTTCCAACATAGGAATATCTAACAGCGCTTGCGATTTACTGCTCTCTTCAGATGTCACAGTGCTCTCCTCTTTGTTTCGGGTATCCCAGTATTTTTTGATCATGGCGGTTAACGCCGGAACCGACAGCGGCTTACTCAGCACGTCGTCCATTCCCGCGTCCAGATACTCTTTTTTATCTTTCAGAACGTTGGCGGTAAGCGCAACCAGCGGCGGCAGGTCCTCACGGGCGTATTTTTGCGTCAGCTCGCGCGAGATATCCAGACCGGTCATATCCGGTAGCTGAATATCCAGCAGCACCAGGTCATATTCGCCCGGCGTGAACATTTCCAGCGCGGCTTTCCCGGTCATGGCGACATCCACGCTGTTGCCCAGTTTTTCCAGCACTGGACGCGCGACAATAACGTTCAGTTCGATATCTTCCACCAGCAGTACATTCAGGGCTGGCAGCGGCATGTCGTCGTCTTCAAAGGCGTCTTCAATCTCTTCCGCTACCGCAGGCGCATGCACGGTCAGCGTAAAGATGGAGCCTTTGCCAGCCTGGCTGGAGACCGTAATATCGCCGCCCATGTTTTTCGCCAGACGCTTCGATACGGCCAGTCCAATCCCGGTTCCCGTTGCCGGTTTGCCGCCATTGCTGTCCTTCACTTGATAATACATGGCGAAGATTTTATCTTGCTCATCCTGCGGAATACCGATCCCGGAATCTTCAACTTCGAAATGCAGTATATTCCCCTGGTCATAGCGCGCCCGCACGGTTACCTGCCCCTGCTGGGTAAACTTCACGGCGTTGCTGATCAGATTCCACAGAATCTGGCGCAAACGCGTGCCGTCGGTAATGACCTTATGCGGTAGTGGTAACGTCGGCTCAAGCACAAAACGCAGCCCTTTTTGCTGCGCCTGCAGGCCAGAGAGGTTTTCCAGATCCGCCATAAAGCTGGTGAAATCGATCGGCTGGTTATCGAGCTGAACTTTACGTCGCTCCATCTTATCCATGTCGATAATATCGTTGAAAATATTCCCCAGCGTCACGGCAGAGACGTGGATTGTTTTCAGGTATTTTTCCTGCTCAGCGGTCAGATCCGTATCCAGCAGGATCCGGCTTAAGCCGACAATGCCGTTAAGCGGGGTGCGCAGTTCGTGGCTGATGGTAGAAATGAAGGTGGTCTTATCGCGGCTGGCACGCTCTAACGCGTCCTGATAACGCTTACGCTCGGTAATATCGCGCCCAAAGCCCATTAGACCATGTCGCTTACCTACGCGGTCATAGTAAGGCACTTTGCGAATTTCAAAGCAGGCTTTGCGCCCGTCCGGATAGTCCAGCCACTGTTCGTAGGTGAGTGAGACGTTATGACGGAACACCTTCTCGTCGGTTTCAATGACCTTTTCTGCCGCCTCAGGGGAGTAAACATCAGCCGGTTTTAAATTCACCAACTGCTTTTCGCTCTTGCCGGTCAGCAGTTCCATGGCACGGTTACAGCCGGAAAATTCTTTATCTTCATTACGATAAAAAACCAGATCCGGCGAGGCATCAAGGAAAGAGCGTAAAAAGGAAGACTGCTGCTCAAGCTGAATCTGCGCTTCTTCGCGCTCTTTGATTTCAACCTTCAACTGCTCGAACGTATCCTGGCGCTCCGCTTCGGCTTTTTCGCGCTCAACAATTTCCTGGTTGAGCTGGGCAATATTATCTTTCAATTGCACATTGAGCTTGAGATCGCGCTCGCGCATCTCTTCCAGCTTTTGTACCAGTCGTGACAAGCGTTGCCGGGACTCTTCCAGTTGCTCCACCACCACTGACAGAAAATAGACGGCCCAGGGGGTAATCAACAGACCAAAAAAGATAGAGCGGATAACATCAATGCTTTCTACCTGGCCATGCAGCACCATGGTGACAGCCATCTGCACCACAATCGCCAACACGACCAGCGCCAGCGCCAATAACAGCGAAAAGCGCACCAGACCCAATTTCATCATCAGGTCGACGTAATATTGCGCCAGCATACGGATTTGCTTCATAGAGGGTTCCTTCACGACAACTTGGCACAATAATACTCAATTCTCAGCGTGACGTTGAAGATTGTGCAAGAAATGCGGAGGTTATCGGTGAAATGACCGAGGAGAGATTCAACGTGGGCCTGATAAGCGTAGCGTCATCAGGCAAGCAGGCGCAGATTGCCGGATGGTTAGCTCCCAGGCTGAATCCACGGAGTGCCAAGCGCAGAGCCTTGAACACCATGAGCATTGAGATAGCGATCCAGTTCGACCATCCCGGTCCAGCGGTTTTCACACCATAGCGGAGCCAACAGCATTGGGCGACGCGCGCTGGCAGAGATTCGATGATAAATCACCTCTGGCGGCGTATGGCGGATCATCTCCCCGGCGGTAACCGTGTAGTCGTCCAGTTCAATTCCGTTCAGCCGTCCGGCTTCCCAGGCCTTTGCCATCGTACTGCCTTTCACAATATGCAGCGGATGCAGCTTAATACCGTCAACGCCCGTCTCCACCACTCGTTCCATGGTTTGCAGACAGTCTGCCTGTCCTTCTCCCGGCAGGCCAACAATCAGGTGTGAGCACACTTTCAGCCCGCGCTCGCGCGCCAGCCGCGTGGTGTTCTGATAGCAGGCAAAATCATGGCCGCGGTTAATCCGGTGCAGAGTTTTGTCATGCGCGGTTTGCAGACCGAGCTCCAGCCATACCTCATAGCCGAGGTCTTTATACTCACAAAGCAGATCGAGTACCGCATCCGGCACGCAGTCGGGGCGCGTCCCAACGCATAACCCGACGATGTTGGCCTGGCTGACCGCCTGTTGATACATCGAACGCAGCACCTGTACTTCCGCGAAGGTGCTGGTATAAGCCTGGAAATAGGCCAGATAGCGTCTGGCGCGATTGACCAACTGCGCCTGATGCTCAAGCTGCTCGGCAATTGAATGGTGCTGCTGTGCTTCATCGGCAAACGAGGCGACATTACAGAAAGTACATCCGCCGCGTCCGATGGTGCCATCACGGTTTGGACAGCTAAAGCCGCCGTGCAGCGTGAGTTTATGAACCTTTTGCCCATAACGGCGAGAAAGATCCCCACCAAACATATTGACTAATTTCTGTAACTGCATAATCTGGTAGACCGCGCCTTGAAAAGAGGCCAAAGCCTGCCATTTTTTGCCCCAGTCGGCGATGACCTGGATCAATCGCCCTGGCGAGCCTTTATTTATTGCATAACAAATCAAAATAATCGAAATTCCATTCACTCAAAATATAATTACTTTTCCTTATATCCAGCTGTTTTTTTTATCTTCTTATACTCTCAGCGTAAAAACAGTATCTTTAAGACGCCAAAACTCTAAAAACCAGCATAAAATGCCAAGTATATCGATAAACAAAGGGAGGACGAGAGATATCCGGCCTTTCTTACAGTGAGACAGATCACACTTCCCAGGGCATCCTCCTCAGGTTATATCAATGTATAAAACCCTTTTATTTCAATATTTTCATAAAGTTAATTACCCAATAGCACATTTTTGCATAAATAAGATTGCCATTTGACCTGTGTGTGGATTCCCGATAACTTGGAAATCCGCTGGAAGCTTTCTGGATGAGCAGTCTGCTCATCATATTTATGCAGTAATTGAGATTCCCTCTGAAGCAAGTCCTCAAACTTGTTTGACCTGTGCGAAAAGGATAAAGAGGGCGAATGCGAGGTAAGCGTATGACACGCAAACCCCGTCGCCATGCTCTTGGTGTGCCCGTGCGCAACGGTCCAGATGGGAATCCCGCAGAGCCTGGGGAGGTTCACTGATATGTTGTACGATAAATCCCTTGAGAGGGATAACTGTGGTTTCGGCCTGATCGCCCACATAGAAGGCGAACCTAGCCACAAGGTAGTGCGTACCGCCATACACGCACTGGCCCGCATGCAGCACCGTGGCGCAATTCTTGCCGATGGAAAAACCGGCGATGGTTGCGGCCTGCTGTTACAAAAACCTGACCGCTTTTTCCGCATCGTAGCGCAAGAGCGCGGCTGGCGTTTAGCCAAAAACTACGCCGTCGGCATGATCTTTTTAAATAAAGACGCTGAGCTGGCAGCGGCTTCTCGTCGCATTGTAGAAGAAGAATTACAGCAGGAGACCCTGTCGATTGTCGGCTGGCGCGACGTGCCGACTAACGAAGGTGTTCTCGGTGAAATTGCGCTCTCCTCCCTGCCTCGTATCGAGCAAATTTTTGTTAATGCCCCTGCGGGCTGGCGTCCGCGTGATATGGAGCGTCGCCTGTTCATCGCGCGCCGTCGTATCGAAAAACGCCTCCAGGAAGATAAAGACTTCTACGTCTGTAGCTTGTCGAACCTGGTCAATATCTATAAAGGTCTGTGTATGCCGGCGGATCTGCCGCGCTTTTACCTGGACCTGGCGGACCTGCGTCTGGAATCGGCCATCTGCCTGTTCCACCAGCGCTTCTCCACCAACACCGTACCACGCTGGCCGCTGGCGCAACCGTTTCGCTACCTGGCGCACAATGGTGAAATCAACACCATCACCGGCAACCGCCAGTGGGCGCGCGCCCGTACCTATAAATTCCAGACGCCGCTGATCCCTGATCTGCACGACGCCGCACCGTTCGTTAACGAAACCGGCTCCGACTCCAGCTCAATGGATAACATGCTGGAACTGCTGCTGGCTGGCGGGATGGATATCATCCGCGCCATGCGTTTACTGGTGCCGCCGGCCTGGCAGAACAACCCGGATATGGACCCGGAGCTGCGCGCGTTCTTCGACTTTAACTCCATGCACATGGAGCCGTGGGATGGTCCGGCGGGTATTGTAATGTCCGACGGTCGCTTTGCCGCCTGTAACCTTGACCGCAACGGCCTGCGTCCGGCGCGCTACGTCATCACCAAAGACAAGCTGATTACCTGCGCTTCTGAAGTCGGGATCTGGGATTATCAGCCAGATGAAGTGGTTGAGAAAGGTCGCGTCGGCCCTGGGGAGTTGATGGTTATCGATACCCGTAGCGGGCGCATTCTGCATTCGGCTGAAACCGATGACGATCTGAAAAGCCGCCACCCCTACAAAGAGTGGATGGAGAAGAACGTCCGCCGTCTGGTGCCTTTCGAAGACCTGGCTGACGATCAGGTCGGCAGCCGTGAACTGGACGATGACACCCTCGCCAGCTACCAGAAACAGTTTAACTACAGCGCTGAAGAGCTGGATTCCGTTATCCGCGTGCTCGGTGAAAATGGTCAGGAAGCGGTCGGTTCAATGGGTGATGATACCCCGTTTGCCGTGCTCTCCAGCCAGCCGCGCATCATTTATGACTACTTCCGCCAGCAGTTTGCCCAGGTCACCAACCCGCCGATCGACCCGCTGCGTGAAGCGCACGTCATGTCGCTGGCCACCAGCATCGGTCGTGAGATGAACGTCTTCTGCGAAGCCGAAGGTCAGGCGCACCGTCTGAGCTTTAAGTCGCCGATCCTGCTGTACTCCGATTTCACCCAGCTCACCACCATGAAAGAGGAGCATTATCGCGCTGACCGACTGGATATCACCTTCGACGTGACGGAAACCACGCTCGAAGAGACCGTCAAAGCATTGTGCGATAAGGCTGAACAGATGGTGCGTAACGGCACAGTGCTACTGGTGCTCTCTGACCGTAATATCGCAAAAAACCGCTTGCCGGTTCCGGCACCGATGGCCGTTGGCGCAGTACAAACACGTCTGGTAGAACAAAGCCTGCGTTGCGATGCCAACATCATCGTTGAAACCGCCAGCGCCCGTGACCCGCACCATTTTGCCGTTCTGCTCGGTTTTGGCGCGACGGCCATTTATCCGTATCTGGCGTATGAAACGCTGGGACGTCTGATCGACACTCAAGCGATAGCCAAAGATTACCGGACCGTGATGCTGAACTACCGTAACGGCATCAACAAGGGTCTGTACAAAATCATGTCCAAAATGGGCATCTCGACCATCGCCTCTTACCGCTGCTCGAAGCTGTTTGAAGCCGTTGGTCTGCACGATGATGTTGTGGCTTTATGCTTCCAGGGCGTGGTCAGTCGCATCAGCGGCGCGGGTTTTACCGACTTCCAGCAGGATCTGCTGAACCTCTCCAAACATGCCTGGCTGGCGCGTAAGCCTATCAGCCAGGGCGGTTTGCTGAAGTACGTCCACGGCGGCGAATACCACGCCTACAACCCGGACGTGGTGCGCACGCTGCAACAGGCAGTACAAAGCGGCGAGTACAGCGACTATCAGGAATATGCAAAGCTGGTCAATGAGCGTCCGGCGGCCACGCTGCGCGATCTGCTGGCGATTACACCTGGCGATGAAGCCGTAAGCATTAGCGAAGTAGAACCCGCAACCGAACTGTTTAAACGCTTTGATACCGCAGCGATGTCTATCGGGGCATTAAGCCCGGAAGCACACGAGGCGCTGGCCGAAGCCATGAACAGCATCGGCGGTAACTCGAACTCCGGTGAAGGCGGCGAAGATCCGGCACGCTACGGCACTAACAAGGTGTCGCGCATTAAGCAGGTGGCTTCCGGTCGCTTTGGCGTAACCCCAGCGTACCTGGTCAATGCTGATGTCATTCAGATTAAAGTCGCTCAAGGCGCGAAGCCGGGCGAAGGCGGTCAGTTACCGGGTGATAAAGTCACCCCGTACATCGCCAAACTGCGTTATTCGGTGCCGGGCGTGACGCTGATCTCCCCACCGCCGCACCACGATATCTACTCTATCGAGGACTTAGCGCAGCTGATTTTCGACCTGAAACAGGTCAACCCGAAAGCGATGATCTCGGTGAAGCTGGTTTCTGAACCAGGCGTCGGTACCATCGCCACCGGCGTGGCGAAAGCCTATGCGGATCTGATTACCATTGCCGGCTACGATGGCGGTACCGGTGCAAGTCCGCTCTCCTCAGTGAAATATGCGGGCTGCCCGTGGGAACTCGGTCTGGTGGAAACCCAGCAGGCGCTGGTGGCTAACGGTCTGCGTCACAAGATCCGTCTGCAGGTCGATGGCGGTCTGAAAACCGGCGTCGATATCATTAAAGCGGCAATTTTGGGTGCAGAAAGCTTCGGTTTCGGCACCGGCCCCATGGTCGCGCTGGGCTGTAAATACCTGCGTATTTGCCATCTGAACAACTGCGCAACCGGCGTGGCAACTCAGGATGACAAACTGCGTAAGAACCACTATCACGGCCTGCCGTTCAAAGTGACTAACTACTTTGAATTTATCGCCCGCGAAACTCGCGAGCTGATGGCGCAACTGGGCGTGAAACGTCTGGTGGATCTGATTGGTCGTACCGACCTGCTCAAAGAGCTGGAAGGGTTTACCGCCAAGCAGCAGAAACTGGAGCTGTCTCGTCTGCTGGAAACCGCTGAACCGCATCGAGGTAAAGCGCTGCATTGCACTGAAAACAATCCGCCGTTTGATAACGGCGTGCTGAACGCCCAGCTGTTACAGCAGGCGAAACCGTTTGTCGACGAGCGCCAGAGCAAAACCTTCTGGTTCGATATCCGCAACACCGACCGTTCCGTCGGCGCATCGCTGTCGGGCTATATCGCTCAGACGCATGGCGATCAGGGGCTGGCATCTGACCCGATTAAAGCGCACTTCAGCGGTACCGCAGGCCAGAGCTTCGGCGTGTGGAACGCGGGCGGCGTGGAGCTGTATCTGACCGGCGATGCCAACGACTATGTCGGTAAAGGCATGGCGGGCGGCCTGCTGGCAGTGCGTCCTCCGGTTGGCTCTGCTTTCCGTAGCCATGAGGCGAGCATCATTGGTAACACCTGCCTGTATGGTGCTACCGGTGGCCGCCTGTTTGCTGCGGGTCGTGCGGGTGAGCGTTTTGCGGTGCGTAACTCCGGCGCTATTACCGTGGTTGAAGGTATTGGCGACAACGGCTGTGAATATATGACCGGCGGCATCGTGTGTATTCTCGGCAAAACCGGCGTCAACTTCGGTGCGGGCATGACCGGCGGATTCGCCTACGTGCTCGACGAAGACGGTGAATTCCGCAAACGCGTGAACCCGGAACTGGTAGAAGTACTGAGCGTGGACTCGCTGGCTATTCATGAGGAACACCTGCGCGGCCTGATTACCGAGCACGTACAACATACCGGTTCTTCACACGGCGAAGAGATCCTGGCGAACTGGCCAGCATTCTCGGCGAAATTCGCGCTGGTAAAACCGAAATCCAGTGATGTGAAAGCACTGTTGGGTCACCGTAGTCGTAGCGCAGCAGAGCTGCGTGTGCAGGCGCAGTAAGGGGTAGCAGCAATGAGTCAGAACGTATACCAATTTATCGACCTGCAGCGCGTTGATCCACCGAAGAAACCGCTGAAGATCCGTAAGATCGAATTTATCGAGATCTACGAGCCGTTTTCCGAAGGCCAGGCCAAAGCACAGGCAGATCGCTGTCTTTCCTGCGGCAACCCGTACTGCGAGTGGAAGTGCCCGGTACATAACTACATCCCGAACTGGCTTAAGCTGGCGAATGAGGGACGTATTTTTGAAGCGGCAGAACTGTCGCACCAGACTAACACTCTGCCGGAAGTCTGTGGCCGAGTGTGCCCGCAGGATCGTCTTTGTGAAGGATCCTGCACGCTAAACGATGAGTTCGGTGCGGTGACTATCGGCAACATAGAGCGCTATATCAACGATAAAGCGTTCGAGATGGGCTGGCGTCCGGATATGACTGGCGTTCGCCAGACGGACAAGCGCGTGGCGATCATCGGTGCAGGTCCGGCGGGCCTGGCCTGTGCTGATGTGCTGACCCGCAACGGCGTGAAGGCGGTGGTATTTGACCGCCACCCGGAAATCGGCGGTCTGCTGACCTTCGGGATCCCGGCATTCAAGCTGGAGAAAGAGGTCATGACCCGTCGCCGTGAAATCTTCACCGGTATGGGTATTGAGTTCAAACTAAACGTGGAAGTGGGCCGCGACGTGCAGCTCAACGATCTGCTGAAGGATTACGATGCCGTGTTCCTTGGCGTAGGTACCTATCAGTCGATGCGCGGTGGGCTGGAAAACGAAGACGCTCCCGGCGTATTTGATGCCCTGCCGTTCCTGATCGCCAATACCAAACAGTTGATGGGATTTGGCGAAAGCAGTGATGAGCCGTACATCAGCATGGAAGGCAAACGCGTCGTTGTTCTCGGCGGTGGCGATACCGCGATGGACTGCGTGCGGACCTCGGTTCGCCAGAACGCGGCACACGTAATCTGCGCCTATCGCCGCGACGAAGAGAACATGCCGGGTTCCAAACGCGAGGTGAAAAACGCGCGTGAAGAAGGCGTCGAGTTCCAGTTCAACGTCCAGCCTTTAGGCGTAGAAGTGAATGCCAACGGTAAAGTGTGCGGCGTGAAAATGGCGCGCACCGAAATGGGTGAACCGGATGCGAAGGGGCGTCGCCGCGCGGAGATCGTCGCCGGTTCCGAGCACGTTGTTCCGGCTGATGCGGTGGTACTGGCGTTTGGCTTCCGCCCGCACAGCATGGAGTGGCTGAAAGAGCACAGCGTCGAGCTGGATTCTCAGGGCCGTATTATTGCTCCGGAACGCAGCGATAACGCCTTCCAGACCAGCAACCCAAAAATCTTCGCTGGTGGCGACATCGTGCGTGGTTCGGATCTTGTAGTCACCGCGATTGCCGAAGGTCGTAAAGCGGCAGACGGTATCCTGAACTACCTGGAAGTGTAAATAAGCGCCTTCTGGCATCTCATCTTCAAACGCTGATGAGATGCCAGATTCCTCGCAACACCCCTTCCTCTCCCCTCTATCAACACCGTGAAAGAGAACTAAAAAAAGATACGGAAACGTTTGCTTTATTCTGAGAACTGTATATTATGCGGCGGATTTTTTGGGCAAAATTCATGGAGGCGTTGTGTCGCAGGACAACAATTATAGCCAGGGCCCCGTCCCTCTGGCGGCGCGGAAGGGCGTGATTCCACTAACGTTTGTCATGTTGGGACTCACATTTTTTTCCGCCAGTATGTGGACCGGTGGCACACTCGGTACCGGTCTTTCCTATAATGATTTCTTCCTGGCAGTTCTCTTCGGTAATCTTCTCCTCGGTATTTACACTGCATTTCTCGGTTTTATCGGCGCAAAAACAGGGCTCTCAACCCACCTTCTGGCACGTTACTCATTTGGTTTGAAAGGTTCATGGCTTCCCTCACTGCTCTTAGGCGGTACACAGGTAGGCTGGTTTGGCGTTGGTGTGGCCATGTTTGCTATCCCGGTTGGCAAAGCGACGGGGATTGACGTCAATATTCTGATTGCGGTTTCCGGTCTGTTGATGACCCTGACTATCTTTTTTGGCATCTCGGCGCTGACCGTTTTATCTATCATCGCCGTACCTGCCATCGTCGTTCTTGGCAGCTACTCCGTCTGGCTGGCGGTGAGCGATGTTGGCGGTTTAGACCATTTAAAAGCGATAGTGCCGCAGACACCGCTGAATTTCTCCACCGCACTGGCGCTGGTGGTCGGCTCATTTATCAGCGCAGGCACGTTAACCGCCGACTTTGTCCGCTTTGGCCGCAACGCCAAAGGTGCGGTACTGATTGCCATGGTGGCATTTTTCCTTGGCAACTCGTTGATGTTTATCTTCGGCGCTGCGGGTGCCGCCGCTGTTGGACAGGCGGACATCTCTGACGTAATGATTGCTCAGGGCCTGCTGCTGCCCGCGATTGTGGTGCTCGGCCTGAATATCTGGACCACCAACGACAATGCGCTCTACGCTTCAGGTTTGGGATTTGCCAATATTACCGGCCTTTCCAGCCGTTCGTTGTCGGTGGCTAACGGTATTATCGGCACACTGTGCGCACTGTGGCTTTACAATAACTTTGTCGGTTGGCTGACATTTTTGTCGGCAGCGATTCCTCCAATTGGTGGAGTGATTATCGCCGACTATCTGCTGAACCATCGCCGATATGCCGACTTCAGCAAAGCACAATTTATTTCCGTAAACTGGATAGCTATCCTGTCCGTTGCACTGGGCATTGCCGCCGGTCACTATATTCCCGGTATCGTGCCCGTCAACGCCGTACTCGGCGGCGTATTCAGCTATATCCTGCTGAACCCACTTTTCAATCGCAGCCTTGCTAAATCACCAGAGGTCAGCCATGCAGAATAATAACATCACCATTCGTCAGGCGCGTTTACAGGGACGCGAAGGATTGTGGCAGCTCACGGTTGAAAACGGACGCTTCAGCCGAATTGAGGCTCAGGACGCAGCTACGTTGCCGCAGGGGGAAGTGCTTGATGCCGAAGGTGGCCTGGCAATCCCACCGTTCGTAGAGCCACATATCCACCTGGATACCACGCAAACCGCGGGGGAGCCGAGCTGGAACCAGTCTGGTACGTTATTTGAAGGCATTGAGCGCTGGGCCGAACGTAAGGCAATGCTCACTCACGATGACGTCAAAGCGCGCGCCATGCAGACTCTTAAGTGGCAGATGGCCAACGGCATCCAGTATGTCCGCACTCACGTTGACGTTTCCGACCCTACGCTGACGGCGCTGAAAGCCATGCTGGAGGTGAAGCAAGAAGTCGCTCCGTGGGTAGAGCTGCAGATTGTCGCGTTCCCGCAAGAGGGCATTCTTTCTTATCCCAACGGTGAAGCGTTATTAGAGGAAGCCGTGCGTTTGGGGGCCGACGTCATTGGCGCTATCCCCCACTTTGAATTTACGCGTGAATATGGCGTGGAGTCGTTGCACAAAATTTTCGCCCTCGCGCAAAAATACGACAGACTTATCGACGTGCACTGTGACGAAATTGACGATGAGCAATCACGCTTTGTTGAAACCGTCGCGGCGCTGGCCCATCGCGACAATATGGGCGAGCGCGTGACCGCCAGCCATACTACGGCAATGCACTCCTATAACGGCGCGTATGCTTCCCGTCTTTTCCGCCTGTTGAAAATGTCCGGCATTAACTTTGTCGCGAATCCACTGGTGAATATTCACCTGCAAGGGCGCTTTGACACGTATCCTAAACGCCGCGGCGTCACACGCGTCAAAGAGATGCTGGAGGCAGAGATCAACGTCTGCTTCGGCCATGATGACGTCTTCGATCCGTGGTATCCGCTAGGCACCGCGAATATGCTGCAGGTACTGCACATGGGGTTACATGTGTGTCAGCTGATGGGATACGGACAAATTAACGATGGCCTGAATCTGATCACCACCCACAGCGCGAAAACCCTGCACCTGCAGGACTACGGTCTGAGCGTGGGGAATTCCGCGAACCTGGTGATTTTACCGGCAGAGAATGGGTTTGACGCGGTTCGTCGCCAGACGCCTGCACGTTATTCCATTCGTCACGGGCGAATCATTGCCGAGACTGTGCCGAGCCAAACGACGCTGCATCTGACGCAGCCGGAAGCGGTAACGTTTAAGCGCTAGGTTGTAATATCCGGTGTCGGATGGCGCAAGCCTTGCCATCCGACACCGTCACTCTCATCGTCAGGTGTGTAATAAACTGGCGCGCACCTTGATCACCACCTTTTTGATGTCCATCGGAGCCTTTACTACACAGCCTGGCTTATGCGGCTCGCCCGGCATAAAAATCACAAATCTTCCCGGCTTTAGTACCATCGCCTGCTCATCGGCAATCTGGCTACACAGCTGATAATCATCCTCAACGTGCATCTCTTCACACTGACGAGCAGAATCAGCCATCCCGAACAGAATGCGTTCTTCACCGGATAACAGTACTTGAATATCAATGTACTCCCTGTGCAGTTCCGCTTTCTTTTGCTCCGGGCTCTGCGTTGCAAATTGCATAACATTCATAAAAATATTATCGCCCTGCAACTCGTAGCGCCCTGGCGTTTTCTCCTGCGGATTCGCCGCAACAGCCAGCGTTAACGCCTGCTGCAAAACCGGATGTAATCCGGCAGAAGGCAATGAACGCAACTCATCTGACATCATAATCAATCTCCCTGGGCCAACAGCGCGGCCCCCAGTAATCCAGCGTCATGACGGTAATGCGCCGCCCGTAATTCTACGTGGTAAGCCGAAGGCTCTTGTGCCAGATAGTTTTCCACCAGCGCCAGATACCCTTCTGCCAGCCCCACGCTGCCGCCAATCACCACAATCTGGCAATCGATCGTGGCCTTCACATCGGCGACAAGCCTTGCCAAAGTACGTGCCGAACGATGGATCAACCGACTGGCCTGCTCATCACCCTGCCCGGCGCGGCTAAAAATGGTTTTGGCGTCGCATCCAGCAAGCGCGCCTTCGGCAGCCGCCGCGATCCCACGACCGGAAGCGATCGCCTCGACACAACCCACACGCCCGCAACCGCACACCGGCCCATGCGGATCAGCCAGCGTATGTCCCAGATGCCCGGCCAGACCGCCAATCCCGGTCAGCAGCTTCCCATCACTTACCACCCCGCCGCCTACACCAGTGGAGACGGTGATAAACACCATATCGCGGTACTCGCCGCCAAGCGCATGATACTCAGCCCACGCCGCGGCCTGCGCGTCATTGACTGCCAGCGTCGGCAAAGCGGTGAGATCTTCTAGCGTTTGCACCAGAGGAAAATGCAGCAGCCCGCCGAGGTTGTGCGGGTTCAGCGCCAATAGAGAACCGTCGCGGATAATCCCCGTTGAGGCGATCGCCACCCGCGTTGCCTGCCCCTGTAGCGGCACAACCAGTGCTTGTAACGCGGCACGCAGAGCATCCGGTGTTTTGCTGGCGGGCGTCGGCAATTCATGACGCTCTTGGATTTGCAGGCTGCTGTCTACCAGTGCGACAGCCAGTTTGGTGCCGCCAATATCAATCGACAGCGTGGTCATAGCACCGCCTTTTTAAGCGCTGTGTTGTACCACTGGCAAATGTGCTCCAGCCGGGTAATGGCTGAGCCGACTGTCACCGCCCATGCGCCATGACGCATCGCCTCAGCGGCCTGCGCTGGCGTGTTGTAACGTCCTTCAGCAATCACCCGACAACCCGCGTCGCTTAAAGACTTCACCAGAGCCAGATCCGGTTCTTCGGGCGTTTCTGGCGTGGTATAACCAGAAAGGGTAGTGCCAATGATTTCGGCACCGAGTTTCTGGCAGGCCATGCCATCCGCCATGGACGAACAGTCAGCCATCGCAAGGCGTTGGTGATGATGAATACGTGCCAGTAAGGTTTCTACAGGTACCGGACGTACGCGATCGGTACCGTCGATGGCGATGATGTCAGCGCCTGCCTGCGCTAACGCATCAACATCCTCCAGATATGCGGTGATGCGGACCGGAGAGTCATCAAGGTCACGTTTGAGAATGCCGATAATCGGCACCGAAACTACCGCCCTGGTCGCTTTCAGGTTTTCCACCCCTTCAATGCGTAACGCCACCGCGCCAGCCTGTTCTGCGGCCAGCGCCATCGCCGCAACAATTTCCGGTTTATCTAACGGGCTGTCAGGAACAGGCTGGCAGGAGACAATCAGCCCGCCGTTCGCGGCAATCTTGATATCCAGTTGTTCAAGTAACGACATGCTTATTCCCTTATGACTATTGCCCGGCGCAGGACCGGGCAAACGGATTAACTTTTGGATTTCACCATGGTGCTTTTGTCGCCGCCGAACGGCACGGCCCCGCTAAACGGTTTGCCATCAATGGCATCATGCGTACGCAATGCTTCAGGCCGCAGCCAGCGCTGTACGCGAGACGGCATATCGAGACCAATCAGCAGGATCACCACAAATGTCAGGCCGAAAGAGAGCGATCCCAACGCGGTGCCCAGATCCAGTCGTTGGGCAATCAGCGCACCGATGATCGGTGCCAGCGCCCCGCCCAGTGCACCCACGTTGTAGGTGAAGCCCAGACCCGCCGCACGCTGGTCGGTATCGAAATAGCCGCCAATCAGTTTTGGTAAGATCCCGGAGATCCCCTGACCGAGCATTTGCTGGAAAAACAGCAGTAAACCCAGTACCCAGACGTTTGAGCCGCCAATCGCAAACACTGGAATAATGAGCAACTGCGAAGCCAGCAGACTGCAGACATAGGCCTTACGCGTGCCCAGCCAGTCGCCAAGAAAACCACCGACGCAACAACCGACCGCCGCGCCAAAGCCGCTAAAGAAGAGCACCCTGGCGACAGTGGAAGGGTCATACAGCAGTTCGGTTTTCAGATAGGTTGGCAGCAGCGCCTGAATCGGCCACGAGTAAAGGAAGGCAAACAGCACAACCACCATCAGCATGACGCCCGTCGGCCAGCGTTTCCCGCTGCTTTGCACCATAAAACTAATGAAGATAAACGCGCATATCAGGCCAAGGACCGCCACGATAGCCGCATTTTGCAGGTTGCCTGCAAAGCAGAACCACAGCGCGGTTGCGGCGGCGAGAGTCATCACAATATTGATAACCCGATGTTCGCCCCGGTAGAGAATGTCCACCATCGTGCGTACCGGCGCTTTGCCTTCGTGTTTCTCTTTCCAGTCTTCCGCTTCCGGAATATTTTTACGCAGCCAGAGGGCGAAGATAATCGGCAAAATGCCGATGAAGAACAGCGCGCGCCATCCCCAGACCGGGACCACCAGGCTGTAGACCTGCGCGGCGATCACTGCGCCTACAGAGAAGCCGGAAATCAGGAAGCCGCTGGCTTTGTTTCGCAGGTGCCTGGGCCAGCTTTCAATAACATAAGTTGCGCTGGAGCCGTACTCACCAGCCATCCCCATACCGATAACCAGGCGGGCGATAAACATGGTGGTGTAGCCCGGCGCGAAGCCGCAGGCCAGCGTCCCCACAGAGAACAGAATGATACTGGTGACCATCGCCAGGCGGCGTCCATAACGGTCGCCCATCGCGCCCAGCATTAACCCGCCAAACCAGCGGGAGATAAAAGCGGCCGAGATCAGACTGGCCGCCTGCACCGTCGTCAGTCCGAATTCGCCTTGTACTTCCGTCAGCACAAGGGCGATTAATACAAAATCAAAACCATCAAGCAAATATCCCAGCCAGGCGGCAGAAAATGCCCGCCATTGTGCCCGATTGAGATGGCGATACCACGGGATGCTCTGGGTAGAAGTACTCATTTTACTCTCCCGACGATCTTTATTTTCGTTGTGGTGCCGGATGGCGGATTCGCCTTATCCGGCCTACGAGTCTTGTTTTTGCAGGCCGGATAAGCATTGTGCTATCCGGCGTCCGATCAGTCGCGTTCCAGCATTAATTGCTGGGCCAGCGCTTTCAGTTCCGGCAGATATTGTTCATCTACCGGGGCAAATGGTTTACGGCACAGCGGAACAGAAACCACGTCCATATAGTGCAATACCGTCTTCAGGCCGCGGAACACGCCAACCTTAATGAGCAGATCGATAACCTTATTGCACTCGGTTTGCAGCTTTTGCGCCGTCTGGATGTCGCCTTCTTTGAGCGCTTTCACAATTCCCTGATAACGCCATCCCATAATGTTGTAAGTGCTACCGATACCGCCATCTGCGCCCGCCAGCAGACCAGAAGCGAAGATCTCGTCATAACCGTTATAAAGCACCAGATCGGGGTGAGCGCGGCGGATCTGTTCCATCTGATAGAGATCGCCTGAGGTTTGCTTCAGCGCGCCAACGCCCGGCAACGTCACCAGCGTGTTGATCTGATCCAGCGTCAGTTTTACGCCGCTCAGCGCCGGGATGTTATAGACCACCATCGGCAAGCCATCAGCGGAATCAATAATTGCACGGTAGTGATCGCAGTGCTCTTCAAAGCTGAACGGATAGTAAAACGGTGTGACGGCTGAAACCGCATCAAAGCCGTAGCGATGCGCGGCACTCGCCAGCTGTTGGCTCTCTTCGGTACTCACTGTGCCAACGTGAGCGATCAGCGTCACCTTGCCTTTCGCTTCTTCGGCAACAATTTCCAGTACCTGCTCTCTCTCAGCGCGGTTTTGGACAAATGCCTCACCCGTAGACCCACCGACATAGAGCCCGTCGATCCCTTGCCCAATGTTGAAACGCACCAGGCGGCGCAGGCTCTCAATGTCCAGTCGCTGTTGGCTATCGAATGGGGTTAACAACGCTGGCATTACGCCTTTTAAATCTCTTGCCATAGCTACCTCTGATGATGATTAGTGTTATCTGACTACATACCTTTATACCTGTTATACCAGATCAAATAAGCAGCAATACAATACAGAACGCTTATAGTGCGATCTGCCTCACTAAACGATCGTCAGGATCGCGATTACTTACGCAATTTTTTACTTTTGCTGAAGGCGTGCCAGGTAGCGGAAACGCTGTTGAGATGTTCTTGCAGTGCGCGGTCAGCTTCCTCAGGGTCGCGCTGACGAATCGCGTCGACAATAGCGATATGCTGCTGATAACTCACGTTATTGTGCTCATACAACTCTTGGTCGGCTACGGTCGGACGGGCGGCAATCAGCCAGTCTAACAGCGCAACATGGATAGCCATAAAGATGGGATTGCCCGGGATCTCCGCCAGTATGCGGTGAAAATCAACGTCCGAGCGAATGAACAGCGTATTGTCATCGAGCGACTGGCTGTTGATCTCCAGTGCTTTCGCCAGTCTGTCGATTTGCTCATCCGTCGCATGTTCTGCGGCGTATCGTACCAGGCTGGATTCAAAGAACAGTCGCAGCTGTTCGAAGTGGGGAATACCACCGGGATGCGCGAGGAAATCTTTCGCCATACCGGACAGCTCGCTGATAATGGTATCAGCTGAAGGACGCGAAACGCGGGCGCGCTCGCCATTGTTGATTTGCACCAGACCTTTGCGTTTTAACGCTGCCAGCGCTTCTCGTACAGAAGGACGGCCCACGTTAAAGAAGGCCATCAGCTCCCGCTCAGACGGTAACTGTTCGCCCTCGCCAAATTCCCGACGACGAATCATCTGCTCCAGTTCTTCTTCAACCATTTCAGACAGCTTTTTACGCGCCAGCGGGCGGTTGCGTAAGCTACGGCCAATGGTGGATGGAGAGTCTTCAGCTTGCGAATCAAATGCGTTCATAGGGCCCATTCAGCTAAGTCGTGGTGACAAATAACAGCGGGTTTATCCTAACACAGGATCGAAAGCAGGGTGAAATGATGGTCAATCAGACTGTCGGGCTTATTGGCGGTCTAACGCATCCGGATATTTTGTTACGCTAAAACATTCAGCTTATCTTTAATTGAAAACAATCATATTCGCTTCGTGAAATTTATGAATATGAACGTGATAAATTATCATAACCATCTATTTTATAACGATAAATAATTTAAACATCGAATTAAAAATAAGATATTCACTCCATAAAAATCGCCCGAAAAAATATAACATCCGTTTGGACAACAGCGTTATTACCGGATTTATCTTCTTCTCTGGCATGGAGTGAAACAATGTTCGGCATCATTATCTCTGTCATCGTTTTATTAACGATGGGTTACCTGATCCTCAAAAACTACAAACCGCAGGTAGTGCTGGCAGCCGCGGGGATCTTCCTGATGATCTGCGGCGTCTGGCTAGGCTACGGTGCGCTGGTCGCTAACGACAAGAGCAGCGGCTATCTACTGGTCGATATTTACAACGAAATTCTGCGTATGCTTTCCAATCGGGCGGCCGGACTAGGGTTATCAATCATGGCGGTAGGTGGTTATGCCCGTTATATGGACAGGATGGGGGCCAGCAGAGCGATGGTTAGCCTGTTAAGCCGCCCGCTTAAGCTAATCCGCTCACCCTATGTTGTTCTTGCCGCCACCTATGTGATTGGTCAGATCATGGCGCAGTTCATCACCAGCGCTTCCGGGTTAGGCATGCTGCTGATGGTGACGCTGTTCCCGACGCTGGTCAGTCTTGGCGTGAGCCGTTTATCCGCGGTGGCGGTCATTGCCACTTCAATGTCAATTGAATGGGGCATTCTGGAAACCAACTCTATTTTTGCCGCGCAGGTGGCGGGCATGAAAATCGCTACCTACTTCTTTCACTATCAGTTACCCGTCGCATCGTGCGTTATCGTCGCCGTCGCTATTGCACATTTTTTCGTTCAGCGGCAGTTTGATAAAAAAGCATTCCCGGAAAGCAACGGATTCGCTGAACAAAAGACGCTGGAAAACGTGCCACCTCTCTATTACGCCATTCTACCCGTCATGCCGCTGCTTCTGATGTTGGGCTCGCTTGCCCTGGCACATATGGGGTTAATGAAAACAGAGCTGAATCTGGTGGTGGTCATGCTGATGAGCATGACGCTGACGATGTTTGTCGAGTTCCTGCATAAACATAATCTGCGCGAAACGATGGATGACGTGCAGGCCTTCTTTGATGGCATGGGAACCCAGTTTGCCAACGTTGTCACGCTGGTGGTCGCCGGTGAGATCTTTGCGAAAGGGTTGACGACTATCGGGACTGTCGACGCCGTAATAAAAGGTGCAGAGCATTCCGGCCTTGGCGGTATCGGCGTGATGATCATCATGGCCGTGGTCATTGCCGCCTGTGCGATTGTCATGGGGTCAGGTAACGCGCCGTTTATGTCTTTTGCCAGCCTGATTCCAGATATTGCCGCCGGACTACATATTCCTGCGGTAGTGATGATTATGCCGATGCATTTTGCTACTACGCTGGCCCGGGCGGTATCCCCCATTACAGCGGTCATTGTGGTGACATCAGGTATTGCGGGCGTATCGCCCTTTGAGGTGGTAAAACGTACGGCCATCCCGATGGCGGTGGGATTTGTGGTCAATATGATAGTCACCATCACGCTGTTTTACTGATCCCGAAGGCAGAAAACAGAACAGGCCCCAAAGGGCCTGTTTTTTTATTTCACTACGCGTAGCGCTGGACGCCCACCGCGAGGCGGCGGCGGAGTGTCATCCGGATCGTTGTCGTCGCCATTGTCAGGCTTATCGCCATCAATGACCGACATGACCGTTTCACTCTCAAAACCAGGTGCGTCGTTGTCGTCATCATTTAAGCTGGCGACATCTTCGTCGTAGGCGGCTTCCGGCTCGAACATAGTACCGGCGCCATTTTCACGAGCATAAATTGCCAGAACTGCCGCCAGCGGTACAGAAACCTGACGCGGCACACCACCGAAGCGCGCGTTAAAGCGCACTTCATCGTTAGCCAGTTCCAGGTTACCCACCGCACGCGGTGCGATATTCAGAACAATTTGCCCATCACGCGCATATTCCATAGGAACCTGCACGTCCTGAAGCGTCACATCCACCACCAGGTGCGGCGTAAGCTGGTTGTCTAACAACCACTCATAGAATGCGCGCAGCAGATACGGACGGCGTGGTGTTAGCTGTGGCAAATCCATACAGGTTAACCCCGGCCCAGACGCATTTCACGTTCAGGCTCAGTCAGAGAAGCCAGGAAAGAATCACGTTCAAAGACGCGAGTCATGTACCCTTTCAGTTCTTTCGAACCTGCACCGTTGAATTCAATGCCCAGCTGCGGTAAACGCCACAGCAGCGGCGCCAGGTAGCAGTCTACCAGGCTGAACTCATCGCTCAGGAAGTAAGGTTTCTGGCCAAATACTGGTGCAATTGCCAGCAGTTCTTCGCGCAGACGCTTACGCGCGACTTCGGCTTCAGAAGCAGAACCGTTCACGATGACGTTCATCAGCGTGTACCAGTCTTTTTCAATACGCTGCATGTACAGGCGGCTTTCACCACGCGCAACCGGGTAAACCGGCATCAGCGGCGGATGCGGGAAGCGCTCATCCAGGTATTCCATAATGATGCGAGATTCCCACAGGGTCAGCTCACGATCCACCAGTGTCGGTACGCTCTGATTCGGGTTGAGGTCGATCAGATCCTGCGGTGGATTGTCCTTCTCCACATGCTCAATCTCGAAACTAACACCTTTCTCAGCCAGCACAATGCGGACCTGATGGCTATAGATGTCAGTAGGACCAGAAAACAGCGTCATTACCGAACGTTTGTTGGCAGCGACAGCCATGAAAACCTCCAGGTATATTCAGAATTTTTACTGCTACCAGCCACTAAGTGGCCAGCCAGAAGTGATGTCACCCATATTCGGGAAAGCCATTACTGTTCAAAATACAAACAAAAAATGAACGATACCGGACATTTGGGCAGAAAATTGGATGATAGTTTACCAGATTTTGTGACCTTTGTGGTGAGTCGATTCTTGAAATGGGGAAAAAGAGGTGGCAATCAGCGGATTACCGTGGTTATACGGAGAGCAGTAACGATAAAAAAACCCGCCGAAGCGGGTTTTTTCGCAAATTGTCGTCTGCCGAAGCAGAGTACAATTAACGTTTGGAGAACTGAGGACGACGACGTGCTTTACGCAGACCGACTTTCTTACGTTCAACCTGACGAGCATCACGGGTAACGAAGCCAGCTTTACGCAGTTCGCCACGCAGGGATTCGTCGTACTCCATCAGAGCGCGGGTGATACCGTGACGGATCGCACCAGCCTGACCAGAGATACCACCACCTTTAACAGTGATGTACAGATCCAGTTTCTCAACCATGTCGACCAGTTCCAGCGGCTGACGAACTACCATGCGGGCAGTTTCACGACCGAAGTACTGTTCCAGAGAACGTTGGTTGATTACGATTTTACCACTGCCCGGTTTGATGAAAACGCGAGCTGCGGAACTTTTGCGGCGACCAGTGCCGTAGTATTGATTTTCAGCCATTGCCTATAATCCCGATTAGATGTCAAGAACTTGCGGTTGCTGTGCCGCGTGGTTGTGCTCGTTGCCAGCGTAAACTTTCAGTTTACGGAACATAGCACGACCCAGCGGGCCTTTTGGCAGCATGCCTTTAACCGCGATTTCAAGCACACGCTCAGGACGGCGAGCAATCATCTCTTCAAAGGTCGCTTGTTTGATACCGCCGATGTGACCGGTGTGGTGATAGTACACTTTGTCAGTACGCTTGTTGCCAGTTACAGCAACTTTGTCAGCGTTCAGAACGATGATGTAATCACCGGTATCTACGTGCGGAGTATATTCCGCTTTGTGCTTACCGCGCAGGCGCAGAGCCAGTTCGGAAGCCAGACGGCCCAGAGTTTTACCGGTCGCGTCAACAACATACCAGTCGCGTTTTACGGTTTCTGGTTTAGCTGTAAAAGTTTTCATTAAAAGCTTACCCAAATAAATAAGTTACACGTTGGTGAACACCCAAACGTTTTGTCAGTTGAGGTTCACACGACATTGTCCAGCAAACCTACCCCTTCGAATAGCCTATGCCGGCGCATAGAAAGTTTTGGGAAAAAAACTCTCTCGTAACGTGGGGTCGCAAGATTATAGAGAAGTCAGGGTCAAAGATCGACCCCTTTATGTGATTTGCAGCAGGTTTAACCGGCTAAATGTTCCCGCTTCAGATACTCTTCGCTTTGCATCTCCTGCAAACGCGACAAACAACGCTGAAATTCAAACTTCAGACGCTCGCCCTGATAAATTTCATAAAGTGGTGAGGCCGCACTGACCACCAGCTTAACGTGGCGTTCGTAGAACTCATCCACCAGTGCGATAAAACGCCGCGCTTCGCTCTCCAGCAGCGTCGTCATGACCGGCACATCAGACAACAGCACCGTATGAAACAGACGCGATAGCGCAATGTAGTCATGCTGACTACGCGCATCGACACAGAGCGTGGTGAACGACACCGCCAGCGTTTGGTTTTCGACGGCCAGCGTCTGCATTGGACGATGATTGATCTCCAGCGTCGGCGCATGTTCACTTTTCGTTCCCGCTAATGCCAGCCAGAGCTTGTCCATCTGCTGGCGGGTTTCCTCATTCAGTGGCGACAACCACAAATGCGCCTGCGTTAAGGTGCGCAGACGATAATCGACGCCAGCATCGACATTCATGATGTCACAATGCTGTTTGATGGCATCAATGGCAGGAAGAAAACGCGTACGTTGCAAACCGTTGCGATACAGCTCATCAGGCGGAATATTGGAGGTTGCCACCAGCGTAATACCACGGGCAAACAGCGCCTTCATCAGACCGCCGAGCAGCATGGCGTCGGTGATGTCAGAAACAAAAAATTCGTCAAAGCACAGCACGTCCGTTTCAGCCTTAAAGCGGTCGGCAATGATTTCCAGCGGATCACTCTGCCCCTGCAGGGCCGTAAGCTCTTCATGGACACGCAGCATAAAACGGTGAAAGTGCAAACGCTGTTTACGCCCGCCCGGCAGGCTATGGAAGAACAGATCCATCAGCCACGTTTTTCCTCGCCCGACTCCGCCCCACATATACAGACCACGCACTGGCGCGTTGGTCGGTGACTCACGCTTTCCCAGCAATTTGCCAAAACGCGCCATCAGTCCGCTCTCCTGCGGCGCAGGACGTGCTGGCGTCGAAAGCGCCTGGAAAATTGTTTCCAGTCGATTCACTGCTTCTTGTTGTACGTTGTCGGGCTGATGACTGCCGTCTTTGAGGGCTTGCTGGTAACGCGATGTCGGGGAAAGGCTTTGCATGATGTTATTGTTATTCCTTGAGAATCGATGTGCCGTCGCTCACGGTTGACGAAAAAAAGGCCGTTCTACATTACGTGATATAAACACGGGATTCCACTTCTACGGAATTAGCGGTTATAGTGGCATAATCAGGCGCAGGCATGGAGCCTAAAGCCAACACCCTACGGAAACACAAGACAACGGGAGATGTTCATGACCTGGGAATATGCGCTAATTGGGTTAGTCGTCGGTATCATTATTGGTGCTGTAGCCATGCGTTTTGGTAATCGTAAATTACGCCAACAGCAGGCATTGCAGTACGAACTGGAAAAAAATAAAGCTGAGCTGGAAGAGTACCGCGAAGAGCTGGTGAGCCACTTTGCCCGCAGCGCTGAACTGCTGGATAACATGGCGGACGATTATCGTCAGATCTACCAGCATATGGCGAAAAGCTCCAGCAACCTGCTGCCGGGTATGTCACCGGAAAATAATCCGTTCCGTAATCGTCTGGCAGAATCCGAAGCGGGTAACGATCAGGCGCCGGTTCAGATGCCGCGTGACTATTCTGAAGGCGCATCTGGCCTGCTGCGTAGTGGCGCAAAGCGCGACTAACTGCACATCGTTAAGAAATTTATTGGGCGCAGCAATTGCGCCCTCCGCTTCTCTTCCTGTCCCAGCTATTATTTAGTCGTTAGCCTCATTGTGACCAAACCGAAAATTCAATAACATCAAACTGTTTTGAATCATCTTCCGTTTACTCAAGGTACGAGAGCAGGATCCATGAAAAAACAAACCCAGCTGTTGAGTGCATTAGCGTTAAGTGTCGGGTTAACTCTCTCGGCGCCATTCCCAGCCGTAGCGTCGATTCCCGGCCAGGTTCCCGGTCAGGCTGCGCTCCCCAGCCTCGCCCCGATGCTGGAGAAAGTGTTACCTGCCGTGGTGAGCGTAAGGGTCGAAGGCACCGCCGCTCAGGGGCAGAAAGTCCCGGAAGAGTTCAAAAAGTTTTTTGGTGATGAACTTCCCGATCAACCTGCACAACCTTTTGAAGGGCTGGGTTCCGGGGTCATCATTGATGCCGCCAAAGGCTACGTCCTGACCAATAATCACGTCATCAACCAGGCGCAAAAAATCAGCGTCCAGCTTAACGATGGCCGTGAGTTCGACGCTAAGCTTATCGGCAGCGACGACCAGAGCGATATCGCTCTGCTGCAAATTCAACACCCCAGCAACCTGACGCAAATTGCCATTGCCGACTCCGACAAACTCCGCGTCGGTGATTTTGCGGTGGCCGTGGGTAACCCGTTTGGTTTGGGGCAAACGGCCACCTCCGGCATCGTATCAGCTTTGGGTCGCAGCGGGTTGAACCTGGAAGGTCTGGAAAACTTTATTCAGACCGATGCCTCCATCAACCGGGGTAACTCCGGCGGCGCGTTGCTAAACCTCAATGGTGAGCTGATTGGCATTAACACCGCGATTCTGGCCCCCGGCGGCGGTAGCATCGGTATTGGTTTTGCGATCCCGAGCAATATGGCACGCACGCTGGCGCAGCAACTGATGCAGTTTGGTGAAATCAAACGTGGTCTGCTGGGAATTAAAGGCACCGAAATGACCGCCGATATCGCCAAAGCGTTCAAACTGGACGTGCAGCGCGGCGCGTTTGTCAGCGAGGTTCTGCCTAACTCTGGCTCCGCAAAAGCAGGTGTGAAGTCTGGTGACGTCATTACCAGCCTCAACGGCAAACCGCTCAACAGCTTCGCCGAACTGCGTTCACGCATAGCGACAACCGAACCAGGGACCAAAGTCAAACTGGGCCTGCTGCGTAACGGTAAACCGCTGGAGGTTGAAGTAACCCTGGATACCAGTACATCATCGTCCGCCAGCGCGGAGATGATTGCTCCTGCGTTGCAAGGGGCTACGCTCAGTGACGGTCAGCTTAAAGACGGCACCAAAGGCATCAAAATTGATAACGTTGAAAAAAGCAGCCCAGCCGCGCAGGCCGGTCTGCATAAAGATGACGTTATCATTGGCGTTAACCGCGATCGTGTAAACTCGATCGCCGAAATGCGTAAAGTGCTGGAAACGAAACCGTCGATCATTGCTCTGCAGGTAGTGCGTGGTAACGAGAGTATTTACCTGCTCCTGCGTTAACGCATGCAACCGGACATCAGCCCCCCGTGTGATGTCCGGTAAACTCGTGATATGCTGCTGCCGTTCCCTTTATTAATGACGCCGCCATCATGTTTGTGAAGCTTTTACGTTCGGTCGCGATTGGTTTAATCGTCGGCGCTATTCTGCTGGCCGCGATGCCCTCTCTGCGAAAAATAAATACGCTTACCGCGCCACAGTTCGACAGTGCAGATGAAACGCCCGCCAGCTATAACCCGGCGGTTCGCCGTGCAGCGCCTGCCGTCGTTAACGTTTATAACCGTAGTATGAACAGCACAGCGCATAACCAGCTTGAGATCCGCACACTCGGCTCAGGCGTTATCATGGATCAGCGCGGCTATATCATTACCAATAAGCACGTCATTAATGATGCCGACCAAATCATCGTCGCGTTGCAGGATGGGCGTGTATTCGAAGCGCTGCTAGTGGGTTCTGATACGTTAACCGATCTTGCGGTGCTGAAAATCAACGCGACTGGCGGACTGCCGACAATTCCAATTAATAACAAACGCGTGCCGCACATCGGCGATGTCGTCCTCGCCATTGGTAACCCTTACAACCTTGGGCAAACCATCACTCAGGGGATTATCAGCGCCACCGGTCGTATTGGCCTGAACCCGACTGGACGGCAAAACTTCCTGCAAACAGATGCCTCCATCAACCACGGCAACTCCGGCGGCGCGTTGGTCAACTCGTTGGGCGAGTTAATGGGTATTAACACGCTGTCATTTGATAAGAGCAACGATGGCGAAACCCCGGAAGGGATCGGCTTTGCTATTCCGTTTCAGTTGGCAACCAAAATCATGGATAAGCTGATTCGTGACGGGCGCGTGATTCGTGGCTACATCGGCATCAGCGGTCGCGAAATTGCGCCACTGCACGCCCAGGGCGGCGGGATGGATCAAATTCAGGGGATTGTAGTTAACGAAGTGGCCCCAGACGGTCCGGCTGCGCAGGCAGGAATTCAGGTTAACGATCTGATTATTTCGGTCAATAACAAACCGGCAGTATCTGCGCTGGAGACCATGGACCAGGTGGCAGAGATTCGCCCTGGTTCGGTTATCTCTGTTGTCGTGATGCGTGATGACAAGCAGTTGACGCTGCAGGTAACGATTCAGGAATACCCGGCTACAAACTAAATCACAAACGAAATGATGTAAAAAAACCGGAGATAGCTCCGGTTTTTTTATGCGTCAAATTCGCGATATTTGTAGGACGGATAAAGCGTTAAACACCGCCATCCGGCCTACATAAAGGCGTTATTTAACGAACTCTTCACCCAGGGTGATATCTTTCTTCAGCGTATCCAGCATACCTTCCAGCGAGCTCTGCTCAAATGCGCTCAGCTTGCCGATAGACTGGCGTTCTTCTACGCCGTTTTTACCCAACAGCAGCGGCTGAGAGAAGAAGCGAGCATACTGGCCGTCGCCTTCAACGTAAGCACATTCAACCACGCCTTTTTCGCCGCTCAGCGCGCGAACCAGTGACAGGCCGAAACGTGCTGCAGCCTGACCCATAGACAGGGTTGCAGATCCGCCACCGGCTTTAGCTTCCACAACTTCAGTACCCGCATTCTGGATACGTTTGGTCAGGTCAGCCGCTTCTTGCTCAGTGAAGCTCACGCCAGGGATTTGTGACAGCAGCGGGAGAATGGTCACGCCAGAGTGGCCGCCAATAACCGGGACTTCAACGTCACCAGGCTGCTTGCCTTTCAGTTCCGCAACAAAGGTGTTGGAGCGGATGATGTCCAGCGTGGTCACGCCAAACAGTTTGTTCTTATCGTATACGCCTGCTTTTTTCAGCACTTCTGCAGCGATAGCAACGGTCGTGTTCACCGGGTTGGTGATGATACCGATACATGCTTTCGGGCAGGTTTTAGCAACCTGCTGCACCAGGTTCTTCACGATACCGGCGTTAACGTTGAACAGGTCGGAACGATCCATACCCGGTTTACGTGCGACACCCGCAGAGATCAGTACCACATCAGCACCTTCCAGTGCAGGGGTAGCGTCTTCGCCGCTGAAGCCTTTGATTTTCACAGCAGTAGGGATATGGCTCAAATCAACGGCCACGCCAGGCGTTACTGGAGCGATGTCGTACAGGGAGAGTTCTGAACCTGAAGGCAGTTGGGTTTTTAACAGTAATGCTAGCGCCTGACCGATACCACCAGCAGCGCCGAGGACTGCAACTTTCATCCTAAACTCCTTATTATATTGATAAGCAAAGTGTCTATTGCTCCGCGGCGGCGACCTTAATTCACAAATCCAACGAATACAACAACCACGCGTCAAGAATGCGTAGTCACGCAAATTTGGCTTTTATGCATTTAACTTACGTAAAATAAAACCTAAGTTACGTAATTCAAAACCACCCGCACAGTAGAGCAACTTTCCAACAGGTGCTGACAATATACCCTACCCACCTCTCAAAACAACATCAATTTGATAACATTTAATTTACTTTTAACCTTATTTGCGAGCCGTGACACAGGCATGTTTCTTGATAACGAAATTTGATAAAATTCCGCTCTTTCATAACATTATTTCAGCCTTGAACAAGGCAGACTGTTTGCATAAAAATTCATCTGTATGCACAATAATGTTGTTTCTACCGCCATATTACGGGTGACTTATGCGAAGCTCGGCAAAACAAGAAGAATTAGTAAAGGCGTTTAAAGCGCTGCTTAAAGAAGAAAAGTTCAGCTCTCAGGGCGAAATCGTCCTCGCGTTGCAGGATCAGGGCTTTGATAATATCAATCAGTCCAAGGTTTCTCGCATGCTGACCAAGTTCGGCGCCGTGCGTACCCGCAATGCGAAAATGGAAATGGTGTACTGCCTGCCGGCAGAGTTAGGGGTACCTACAACATCCAGTCCACTGAAAAATCTGGTATTGGATATCGATTACAACGATGCAGTTGTGGTTATTCATACCAGCCCTGGCGCTGCTCAGTTGATTGCACGTCTGCTGGACTCATTAGGTAAAGCGGAAGGTATTCTGGGTACAATTGCCGGTGACGATACCATCTTCACCACCCCAGCTAAGGGTTTTACGGTAAAAGATTTGTACGAAGCCATTCTGGAACTGTTTGAACAAGAGCTGTAATACTTCCTCCCCGTCGCCTCGCGGCGGGGAAAAACCTCTGTATCCACCCTCCTCCCTCTATTATCCACTGTCATTGATTTAACAAATGGTGCGTTTAACCGTCAAAAGTCATTCACATAGCGAATATGAAGAGTTAAAAACGCACATTTTGCAAAAATTCATATCTCAATGATTTAATTGAATTTATTATAAAACCGATGTTTAAAACCCTATTTTTAATTCTGTTTGGTTATAAAAAATATTTTTCTTAACACTTAATCCGCATGGAAACAATTAGCGTGGTATTAATTTATCGAGTGATTAGTGTATACTTGATTTTGTGATGAGGGTCACGAAATGCAGACCCCAATAAAAGAATTCGACGAGGTAAATATCATGAAAATCAAAACAACTATTGCAACCTTAAGCCTTCTTTCTGTTCTCTCTTTCGGTGCAAGCGCCGCAGTGACTCAGGTGAACTCACAAGAAGCACAGAACCTGCAATCCATGGGCAGCATCTCCGTATCTCAGATCGGTAGCTCACCAATGGACATGCGTCAGGCTATCGCCGCTAAAGCTGAAAAAGCGGGTGCCAGCAGCTATCGCGTCACCGAACTCCGTGAAGGCGCTCACTGGCACGCGACTGCAGAACTCTACAAATAAACCCTCGTCGTCTAGTCCGACGACTTGCCCCCGCCTGCCGGGGGCTTTTTTATGCCTTACATTGAGTGACGAACGTTAAAGCGCAGCTGTCCTTCCAGCTCTTCTTCCGCTTCATCGAACAGTAAAATCAGCGCGCCGTATCGCCTGCGTAGCTTGTCCGGCAAATGAACAAATTCAATCTCCAGCGGCAGCGGTAAAACGTCCCCGATAACCACCTCCCACAGAGAATCTAAATCAACCACCTTTTCCCGGGCGAGACCGAACGCGCGCGTAAACTCACGGTAGAAATCCCCCTGGTCTTCTATCTCGTCAAAATCAAATGTATAGATGTTCATCTATAGCCACCATCCCGACGCCAGTCACTCTACAGACCATCAATATGCAGGAACCTCCTGCATTTTCAGGTAAGTATAGCCATAAAAAAACCGACGCCTTTAGCGTCGGTTTCCAACTCTTAATTACTGGTTAGCGCATGCTGGTATTTGTGCAGCATCCCGCTAAGTCGTTTTACCGGCTCGGTCACCTGCGGCGGCGCTTGCCAGATGATTAATTTCTCCTGATAGATCTCAAGCTCCTCCAGCAACTGGCTAAAGTAGCGTCGGCGCTTGTCGTCGTTTCCTGCGGAAATCACGTGATCCGCAGTGCGACGAAGCTGGCGATGGAACGTGGATAGATCCTCGTTTACCGGTATCGGCGCATCGCGCAAGCGCTGATGCGCAATGATCATCGTCAGCGCCAGGCGAAACTTCGCCAGGTCGCCGGGAAATTTGTTCATCAGCAAAAACAGCTGCTGATAAAGCGCCGGGAGATGGTTTTCTTTACGACGTACCACGTTGGTGGTCATCGCTGAAACCGCCGCCGAGACAAACTGGTTGAGCAACACGCGACCCGTTCTGTCACGAGAGTTATCGCGCACCAACAAAATGACGATAAATGCCAGCACGCAGCCAACAATCTGCCCCAGCGCACTGTCAAGGAACTGGCTAAAGTGGAAGGTCATCGGGTTATCCAGCACGATGATATTAATAGTGCTGGCCAGCGCCCCCATTGATCCCAGCCGTCGTTTCTGTACCTCTATACCCAGAAAGAACCCCAGCACCGCCAGGCTCAGGCACAGTAACAACATGCTTTGTTGCGTATTGGGGATAATCACCAGGAAATAGAGCGCCCCGAGCGGTAACGCCGCCAACGTACCGTAAATAAAGTCTATCGCCACCATGCGCGGGTTGGGCAAACGCATTGCCAGCGAAGTGACAACCGCAATCATCACCATTGCGCCGCTGCCGGAGGTCCATCCGGTCCACAGCCAGAATAAGGTTCCCAGCACACAAGAAAGCGTGGTGCGCCAGAAGTTGACCATCGCATGATGGCGCTCGGCAGACTCCACCTTCACTACTGGCTCACCTTGCAGGATCTCTTCTTCCGTGGCGCTAATTTTGGTATTACTCAGTACACCGCGTTTGAGCAACAGGTAGCGCGTCGCGGCGCCTGCCCAACTATATATCGTGATCGGCGTTTCGCGTTCGCCGGTCCAGGCAATCACCCGCCGCATCCGCTTCAACTGTTTATGAACATCCTGCACCGTTTCAACCGGCATATTGAACAACTCGCGGAAGGTATCAGTGATCAGTTCGGGTCGAGTGTTCTGAATAAGATAGGTTTCGCAGGACTGCGTGATGAGCGTGAGTGACAGCGTGTTCAATGCTTTGAGCCTGCGGTTAGCCCGCCCCCAACGTGAGGACTCCATATTCAGGTTACTTCGCATGCCTTCCAGCGCCGCCGTACGCCGGACTAAATCGCCCCAGGCTTTGTCCACTTCTTCACTGTCACCATGCTTAATGCACAGCTGCATAAGCTGATACTGCGCCACCAGCAGGCTATCCAGTTCGACATCAATCTCCTGTTTCACCGAACGGGGCGAAAAGAGCAGATCGGCCACAATAGCACAGACAATCCCCATCACTATTTCACTACAGCGTTCGAGCGCAAATTGCGGCGTCAGCAGCGGTTCAGCCTGGATGGTAATGACGATGATCAGCGCCGTATAGCCCGAAAGTCCCCAGGCATAGGAGTTTTCGATCTTCACAAGCGACGAGATCCAGGTACAAAAACCGGCCCAGATACAACACACCAGGATCATCAATAACGGGGCGCGGATCATGCTGATGATAATGATCAGTGCAGCAATACAGCCGATAAATGTCCCGACAATACGCAGCATGCCGCGATAGCGTATAGCACCAGAATAGGGCTCTCCGCCAGCGGCAAAGGCCGGGCCAGCCGCCACAATGGCGGCGGTCAGCACCGCCCAGCGCGGGGTCTCAAGTTGGAAGTGAAAGCCAACGAACAGCGCCAGTACAATCGCGCACGCCAGTTTTACCGCAAAGCGGATATGCTGGTTGGCAATAGAGAAAATGCCCATCACGATTAGCCAAACTCGCGCAGGCGGTGCGCCATTTTACGGAAGAAGGATTCCCGGCTTGCATCGCGATCCTGCTTGCCGGTAATGACGACGGTAGCCGTAGTCCCCGCAGGCCACAGGGTTCCCTGCTGCTCATCAAGACGAATTCGCACCGGTACACGCTGCGCCAGACGCACCCATTCAAGATTGGAATCAATGGTCGCCATACCCTTTGCGTCCCGCGTGCTGCTGGCATTCGTTACACCAGCCGCCACGCTATCAACGGTGCCCTTCAGCACATGATTACTGCCCAGCGGGGTGATCTCTGCGCGATACCCAGGGCGGACGCCTTCCAGCTTGGTTTCTTCCATATAGGCCAGCACATAAAAAGAATGCTGTTTGACCAACGCCACCGCCGTAGAGCCGCGAGTAATAAATTCGCCGCTGTAGACGTTCAGGTTAGTCACCCAGCCATCTGCTGGCGCGCGAATGACGGTACGTTCCAGATCTAATTTCGCCAGGTCGCGGGTCGCCTGCGCCTTCGCAAGCTGGTGTAATACGGTTTGCAGGACATTGTTTGACTGGTCGATCTCTTCACGAGACATAGCCTGCACGCCCAGCCGGTTACGACGGCTGGCCTCCTGGCGTTTTTCCTGTGATAACACCTGATAGTAGGCGACGTCTGCTTCCGCTTCTTCGAGCGCTTTTTTATAGCGCGGCTGATCGATGGTAAACAGAACCTGGTCTTTCTTCACCAGTTGATTATCATGAACGTTGACGTTAGTGATAAGCCCGGCGACATCCGGGGCTATTGCCACAACATCGGCGCTGAAGCGTGCATCACGCGTCCACGGCGACTCGGTGTAGAACACCCATGCGCGGAAAATGGCGATGAAGGCCAGAATGACCAGTACGAGAGTCGTGGCCGTACGGGAGAGTTTTCTTGTTAGTGTTTTCACTTCAACCTCAAACGAACAGGCGCGTTATTAAATAGAACAGGCAGCAATACAGCGCGGTGTTAAACAGAGCCGGGTGCCAGACAAAATCATAGATGCCAGTTGGAACCAGTACCCGGCGCACCAGCCAGAAAATCGCCAGTGACAAAAGTAATTCGAAAAAAATCGGTGGGAAGGACAGACCAAACACCACGATAACGGGAAACAGACTCATGTTGACCTTGGTAGCTTAAGAGAGTGCAGGTGATAGATTTTCTAGCGTATGTCACCGCAGAGAAGGGCAAGGATGAGCCAGGCGAGAGCGACATAGCTGTTATTTGAATAATAATATATTAACGTAACTGTTATGCTGTTATCTATATTATGTGATCTAAATCACTTTTAAGTCAGAGTGAACAATGGAACGATTAAAACGTATGTCGGTGTTTGCCAAAGTTGTCGAACTGGGCTCCTTCACCGCCGCCGCAAGACAGCTACAAATGAGCGTTTCATCGATAAGCCAGACGGTCTCTAAACTGGAAGATGAGCTACAGGTCAAGCTGCTAAACCGCAGCACACGCAGCATTGGGCTAACCGAAGCCGGTAAAATTTATTATCAGGGTTGCCGCCGGATGCTGCACGAAGCACAGGATGTTCACGAACAGCTTTATGCCTTTAATAACACGCCTATCGGCACCTTGCGCATTGGTTGTTCTTCAACCATGGCACAAAATGTCCTCGCTGGGTTGACCGCAACGATGCTGAAAGAGTATCCAGGATTGACGGTAAATCTGGTAACAGGCATCCCGGCACCGGATTTAATCGCCGACGGTCTGGACGTGGTTATTCGCGTCGGCGCGTTGCAGGACTCCAGCCTGTTTTCACGTCGCCTGGGAACCATGCCGATGGTGGTCTGCGCCGCTAAAAGCTATCTCGCGCAGTTTGGCGTGCCGGAAAAACCCGCCGATCTCAGCAACCACTCGTGGCTGGAATACAGCGTGCGCCCGGATAATGAATTCGAACTTATCGCTCCGGAGGGGATCTCTACCCGCCTGATCCCAGAAGGGCGCTTCGTGACTAACGATCCGATGACGCTGGTGCGCTGGCTGGCCGCAGGCGCGGGTATTGCCTATGTGCCGCTGATGTGGGTGATCAATGAGATCAATCGTGGCGAAGTGGAGATCCTGTTGCCCCGCTACCAGTCGGATCCACGTCCGGTCTATGCGCTGTATACCGAAAAAGACAAACTACCGCTCAAGGTCCAGGTGGTGATTAACTATCTGACAGATTATTTTGTCGATGTGGCGCAGCTGTTTCAGGGGATGTACGGCCGGGGCAAAGAGAAATAAAAAAGCCCGGTAGCGCTTTGCTTACCGGGCCTACACTCAGTGCCAATGCACATTCCAGGCCGGATACGCTGAGTGCTATCCGGCGACCGGGTCGTTACGCAGTGCCACCTACGGTCAAGTTATCCACCTTCAGCGTCGGCTGGCCCACGCCCACCGGCAAGCTCTGTCCTTCTTTGCCGCAAACGCCAACCCCGTTATCCAGTTTCAGGTCGTTACCCACCATCGAAATCTGCTGCATCGCTTCGATACCGGAGCCAATCAGCGTTGCGCCTTTCACCGGTTTGGTCACTTTACCGTTTTCAATCAGATACGCTTCGGACGTCGAGAATACAAATTTCCCAGAGGTGATATCCACCTGACCGCCGCCAAAGTTAGGCGCATAAATACCGTATTCAACGGATTCGATGATTTCCTGCGGCGTGGATTTCCCCGGCAGCATATAGGTGTTGGTCATACGCGGCATCGGCAGGTGCGCGTAAGATTCACGGCGACCGTTACCCGTTGGCGCTACGCCCATCAGGCGCGCATTCAGTTTGTCCTGCATGTAGCCTTTCAGAATGCCGTTTTCGATCAGCACGTTGTACTGACCCGGTGTCCCTTCGTCATCGATAGCCACGGAACCACGACGGTCCGCCATTGTGCCATCATCCACAACGGTACACAGTTCTGACGCCACCAGCTCACCCATGTGACCGCTGAATACCGAGGTGCCACGGCGGTTAAAATCACCTTCCAGACCATGACCGACCGCTTCATGCAGCAGAACGCCAGGCCAGCCAGCGCCGAGTACCACCGGCAGCGTACCAGCAGGCGCTGCTACCGCGGACAGATTGACTAACGCCATGCGTACGGCCTCTTTCGCCCACGCGTCGGCACGGACTTCACCATCGAGGTCGCCAAGGAAATAGTCATAGCCAAAACGACCGCCGCCACCGCTGGCGCCGCGCTCACGCTTACCGTCCTCTTCGACCTGTACGCTTACGGACAAACGTACCAGCGGGCGGACGTCAGCGGCCAGCGTACCATCAGTCGCGGCCACCAGGATCAGTTCATAAACACCGGTCAGGCTGGCGGTCACTTCCTGGACGCGTTTGTCGGTGGCACGGGCCACGTTGTCTACGCGGCGCAGGATATCGAGTTTTTCTTCACGGCTCATGCTCTGCAACGGATCAACCGAGGTGTAAAGCGCCTGATGCTCCACGGCCCCCAGCGTTTTTACTTTGCCGTCACCGTTGTCACGCACGATAGTACGCGCGGCATGAGCGCTTTGTTCCAGCGCCAACAGGCTAATCTGGTCTGCATAGGCAAACCCTGTTTTCTCGCCGCTGATGGCGCGCACGCCAACGCCCTGATCGATATTGTAAGAACCATCTTTAATGATGCGGTCTTCTAAAACCCAGGATTCGTGATAGCTCGACTGAAAATAGAGATCGCCGTAATCAAGACGGCGTTCGGCCAGTTGGCCCAGGATGGCAAACAGATCCTGATGTTTCAGGCCATTTGCCGCTAGCAATTGTTCACTTACCAGGTTCAGACTCATCGTTTTGATTACTCATTTAATTCTGCCGGATAGCGGAAAAAACGCCTTATCCGGCCTACGTTGTTAGGCTGCTGTAGGCCGGATAAGCGCTGCGCCATCCGGCAATACTATGTACTGAGATTGGGGCAATTACTCGCCCCCGTCAAATCATTGCTGGCTTTCTTTGCGCGGCTGACGCAGAACTTCGTTAATTTGCGGCTTATCGACCGGACCGGTGATGCGATAGCGCAGAATCGAGACTTTGCTCCACAGCGGCCCCAGCACCTTACTGGCGGCAAACACCGCCGCACCAACAATCGGGTTGACGGCAAACGCGGCGGCAACCCCTACGGTGGCAGAAATTTCTGGTGCGACGATGGCTTCCATGTCCAGCTCCCGGCGTACCAGGTTCACTGAACCTTTCATCGCAATGTCGGCTTCCAGACCGTCCACCAGCGTGTCGTCGGTATGCATCACGCCATCTTTGATCCACGCCGTGCTGCGAATCGAGTCGAAATAGAAGCCTTCGCTGAAGGTGTCGCTAAAATCAAAGCGCAGTTTACGCAGTAACGCATCGAAGCTTAGCAGACGTAACAGTTGCCCCGCATGTCCGGTACTGAGTTCGGTAAGTTCGCCTTTGCCCAGCCGGGTACGCAAAATACCATTCAGCGAGGCTACATCAGGATCCCACGGCGGATTACGCCAATGCAGATCATACTCCACGTTGAATGAAGAATTGCGAATCGGCGTTGATACGCCAAAGAAACCGGCTGCGGAGTCAATTTTATTGCCGCTCAGTTTACCCTTCAGCGACGTTCGCTCCTTGCCCGGCGCATTCACCCACACGCCGTCGGTGGTCAGTCTGGCAAAACCCGTATCCAACAGACCGTTACTCAAGGTGAGCGTGTCGCCTTTAATCGCTACATCGGCGTCAATGCGCCCGTATTTCTGTCCCCACATCCAGCACTCGGCACAGCGCAGCTGAAGGTCCGGCCAGCCACGGAAGCTGACGTTGTCGATGGCTGAGAACGGCGAGGCTGGCGTACTATTTTGTGACGGTTTTGCCGCGCTTGGGTTGTAATAAAGATACTTAATATTGGCCAGCCACGGCGCATTATTGCGCATAGCCAGCGTGGCGTTAATTTCACGGCCCTGCGCCTGCACGGTAGAGCCATTGCTCGCAGGCTCAGAAACGATACTCAAATTATTCCACTGTTGACCGCCCAGGGATAACGATGGCGTACGCACCGTGATGCGCTGCGGGAAGTTAGCGTTGCTGCCCACGTTATCCACAGCGCCTTTCTGGAATAACGCCAGCCATTGCGCGCCATCCATAGGGGGAAGATTAAGCTCTATGCCTTGTTGATCGGGTAACGCTGGCACGGTGCGGCTTTCCGACGCCCAGATTGCGCGGTCAAGCGTCAGTTTCTGATTCAGCAGCCAGCGGCTATTAAAATGATTCTTGCTGCCAGCGTTGCCGGTCAGATCAAAGCTGCGCAGATTGCCGTTGGCCTTAACGTTCACCGGCAACGCCTCACCGGCCGCCTTATTCAGCGGAGAAGGTAAGTGACTACTTACATTCTTGAGGTCGCCCTTTAACTCAACGTTGTAGGTCGGCCCGGCATGATACGGAAGATCGATTCCTACCTTGCCATTCCACGCTATGCTGCCATTCAACGCGTCGTTGACCTGCGTCGGTAAAATCCCCATGCGGCTTGGCTGCCAGTCACCTTGCAGATTCACGGCTACCTGATAGGCTTTCGCCCCTTCGGTCGTGGAAAAGTCGACGTTCAGCGGCTGATTAAACCAGTTCGCGGTCATCGGCTCGCTCTTCAGATCGCCGTTGATAAAGCTGAATTTACCATTCAAATTCTTCAGCGTGCTGTCGAGCGGTTTAATAAACAGGCTGTTATCACGCAGGTTGACGTCACCTTTGGCAGTAACCAGCGAGCCGTCTAGCGGAATATCAAGATGTAAGCGAGCATTCACATCGCCGTCAATCTGCAACTGCTCAAGCGTAGCGCCGAGTGAATCCTTCAATGGCGTCTCATCAAAATAAGGTCCGACCGCCTTGCCCGGCCCGTTGATGTCGGCATCAATCAGCAGTTTTTCTTTTGCATAGTCGGGGATGTTAGCCGTCAGATTACTGGCCTTCACACCGCCCAGATTAACGCTATCGGTCTTCATCCACAGACCGTCGTTAATGAAGTTCAGTTCAATATTAAGGTCAGTCAGCGCGGGCCAGTCGGGCTGGAAAGCAAACTTCGCATTGCGAAGCGGCACCAGTACCTGGAACTGCCCTTCATTGTGTAGATACGGGAACAGATGCGGGTCGCCGCCATACACCAACGTGGCGTTATCCGCTTCGCCGCCCTGAATAGCGCCGCTGAGGTAATCAACAAGCTCTTTGCCCATCAGGTTTTCCGGGAAGTAACGCCAGGCCTGAGAGCCATCGTTGGTGCTGATACCTGCCAGAATGCCCAACCATGGCTCATCATTGGCGGGCTGCAGATAGCGAAAACCACCGCGTGCGTGTACCGCTTTCGCTTTAACATCAATATTGCGCCCATCTAACTGGAAACCTTTATCATTCTTCAGCCAGCTTAGCGTCGCTACGCCGTCCTCTATTTCCAGCGGTGCGCGAAAGACGGTTTCATACGGCATTTTAGCTTGCTTCATGGAAGCAGTGAGCGCCCCGTTTTCAACGCTGCCCGCAAGCCTACCGGAGAAATGCTCTGCCCCTGGCAGCAGCTTCCACTGTTTCCAGGCCAGATTGGTCCACGAGGACTGGAAGCGGGTTTTTTCTGTTGCCTGTAACGGGATATCCAGCGCCAGCACATCTATTTTGCCGCTCGGCTGCGTGGCCCGCCAGATATCACCCAGCGCAGGCGATAACTTGGCCGCCATCGGACGCAGCCCTTCTAACCCGGCCAGCTCCAGATTGCTGGCGCGGATGCGTAGCTCGTCGCTGCGTTTGTTATTCTCGCCGCCGACTTCCTGTTCAGGGATCCAGGCCAGCGCTAACGCCCCGCTTGGCCAGGGTTTATCATCCATCGTGATACGGGTATCGGGAATGGAGAATTGCCAGCCCGACTGCTCGCGGCTGATGTGCGCCGTCAGGTTATCGACGGAGAGCGTGTGCGTACGACTCTCTCCCAGCCAACTTGCCCCACCTTTTTTCAGCCAGACATCGCCGCCGGAAACGACACCTTTTCTGATCGTCATCCATGCTTCCAGGCTAAAACGCGCGGTTTGCAACGCGACATTATCCTGCATCCATTTACCCAGCCACGGCTTGACGTCAATATCGTCGGCCTGCAACCAGACCCGACCGTTATTCAACAGCCCGTTGTCATCACGCAGATCCATTCGCACCTGCATAACACCGTGCTGCCCGGTCAGACTGGAGAGACTGACCTGACCTTCAGCGCGATGTCGGTTTTTACCGTTAAGCCAGGTAAGCTGTGGGATCGCCAGTTCTGCACGCTGGCCTGAGAGGGTTAAAAAGCTAATCTGGCTGTCGCGTAGATCGAAATGATCAAACTGACGCAGGAAGAGATCGCTCAGGTGGCCGGCTTCAATTCCATCACCGCTTTCGCTGCGCTGGATGGGGGTATTAGTACGCAGCTGCAGCTGCCAGAAGGTGAGATCGCGAAACTGCCAGCGCATGTGCAGCAAGCTTTGCCAGACATCCAGCGCTAATGTAACGCGCTTTACCGAAAATTCACCGCCATCTTTAAGCTGCGCATGGATATCACGCGCTTCAAGAGTAGGGCCGAAATTTTGCCAGCTAGCGGAAAGTTGGCTGGCGGAGACGGGCAGACCGGTGGCGGATTCAATCTTGCCAAGGATGGCCGGACGCCAGCTATCAAGATGAGGCAGCGCAAGGCGCAGCCCACTGACCAGCAGCGCTGCGATGACAACGAATGCGGCTCCAGTGAGCAGTAATATCCCCGGCAATCGCCTCACGCGCCTCTCCTTGTCTACCAAAAAATGTGACTCACAAAACCGTCTTGCCGGATGGCGGCGTGAACGCCTTCTCCGGCCTGCAAGGTATCGCCATTGGGCGTTTACCAGGCCAGATTACATCATGACAACGTCGAACTGCTCCTGGTTATACAGCGGTTCGACTTGTACTTTAACCTGTTTGCCGACAAAGATTTCCACTTCTGCCAACGCATGTGACTCTTCACCCTTCAGGGTTTCAGCCACTGCCGGAGATGCATAAACCAGGAAACGATCGGAGTCATATGCATGGTGTACCCGCACGATTTCGCGCATGATTTCATAGCATACAGTTTCCACGGTTTTCACCGTACCGCGCCCATGACAGGTCGGACACTCGTTGCACAACACATGCTCCACGCTTTCACGCGTGCGTTTGCGCGTCATCTCCACCAGGCCCAGCTGTGAAAAACCGTTGATGCTGGTTTTTACGCGATCCTTGCTCAGCGCCTGTTCCAGAGAGTGCAGTACCCGTCGACGGTGGTCTTCATTATTCATGTCGATAAAATCGATAATGATAATGCCGCCGAGGTTACGCAGACGCAGCTGACGAGCAATGGCCTGCGTTGCTTCAATATTAGTATTAAAGATAGTGTCGTCGAGATTACGATGCCCAACAAACGCTCCGGTATTGATATCGACGGTGGTCATTGCTTCAGTTTGATCGATGATCAGATAGCCGCCGGATTTCAGTTCAACCTTGCGTTCCAGCGCGCGCTGGATTTCATTCTCAACGTCAAAGAGATCAAAAATGGGCTGGCGCCCGCTGTAATGTTCCAGCTTGCTGGTCATTTCGGGGATATATTCCGCTGTGAACTCCAGCAACGCTTCATAAGTCAGACGAGAGTCAACGCGGATCCGGTCAAGCTGGGCATCGGCAAAATCACGCAACACGCGCTGCGCCAGCGCCAGTTCGCCGTACATCTGGTAGCGCGTTTGCGGGCGCTTTTTACGCTCCATGACTTTAGTCCAGACGCGCTTCAGGTAGGCAGCATCTGAGGCCAGATCCTCCTCGCAGACGCCTTCCGCCGCTGTGCGAATGATGAATCCGCCCTGTTCATCGCAGTAATCCGCCACCACTTTTTTCAGGCGTTCGCGTTCGGTTTCGCTTTCGATACGTTGGGAAACGCCAACGTGCGAAGCACCTGGCATAAAGACGAGGTAACGGGAAGGAAGCGTGATGTCCGTCGTCAGGCGTGCGCCCTTAGTACCCAACGGATCTTTTACCACCTGCACCATCAGATCCTGGCCCTGGCGCACCAGTTCAGAAATGTCGCGCACGGTGAACTGTTTTTGTTCTTCACCCGCCACGCATTCGGTGTGCGGCATGATGTCTGAAGCGTGAAGAAATGCGGCTTTATCCAGTCCAATATCTACAAAAGCCGCCTGCATACCCGGAAGTACACGACTTACACGACCTTTGTAGATATTGCCTACGATTCCGCGTCGCGCCTCACGTTCAATATGAATTTCCTGCAGAATACCGCCATCAATGTAAGCCACCCGAGTTTCCGATGGCGTTACGTTTACCAACAATTCAGCCGTCATGTTTATCCCTTTTCTCACGCAGTGCGTTAAAATTGGTCAGCAACTCATACGTTTCTACCAGCGGTAAGCCGACTACGGCGTGATAGCTGCCATTGATCTTCCTGACAAAACAGCCACCCAACCCTTGAATACCGTATGCACCTGCTTTATCCATTGGTTCACCGCTGGCAATATAGCCCGCGATGTCCTCATCGGTTAGTGCTCTGAACGTCACTTCCGTCACCACCAGACAGTCCAGACTGTGCCGGCGGTCGGCCAATGCCACGGCGGTCATGACCTGATGCGTTTTGCCCGACAGTTTGCGCAGCATTACTGCGGCATGGGCGGCGTCGTGTGGTTTTTCCAGCACTTCGCCATTAAGGATAACAATGGTATCTGCACCCAATACAGGCAAATCACGCTGCGCCAGCGCCACGCCAGCCTGCGCTTTTTCGCGTGCCAGACGCGAAACATACTGCTGCGCGCTCTCCTGCGGGTGTCGCTGTTCTTCAATCCCAGGCACCAGCCGTTCAAAGGTAACACCAAGCTGAGCGAGCAGCTCCTGACGACGTGGAGAACCTGAAGCAAGATACAGAGTATTCATATCAACCTTATTGCACCGCAAACTGCTGACGGACTTTACGCATCAGTAAGAATAGCCATGGCCAAAGCACACCATTCACTACACTACTCCAGAACACTTCGGGTCTGAAAGAGACATTGATCACTAAAAACTCGGCCCAGAAAACAATAATATCCACGACCAGTGATAACAACATGACCACCAGCGCCTGTTGCCAGAGCGCGAGGTTACGGAATAGCTGGAATTTCAGCGCGACCAGATAAGCAATGATACTCATCGACAATGCGCGCACGCCAAGCGTGGAGCCGCTGATGAGATCCAGTATGGCACCCACCACAAACCCCGTGCCCACATTTACGCGATGCGGCAGCGCCAGGATCCAGTACAACAAGATGAGCAGTACCCAGTTTGGCCGGAAAACCAGAATATCGTCCGGCCAGGGCATGATTTGCAGCAACAGTGCAATAAGGAACGAGAGCCAAATCACCCAACGTCCCTGGCTACGATAGCTTGCCACTTACTGTCCTCCCGGCTTACGCGGAGCAGGTTGTGGCGGCGTGGTGTCCGCAGACGCTGGAGTCACGCCTGTTGCGGGAGCTGGCACTGGCGCAGGCGGCCCCATGGCATCTGGTGCAGGCAGAACTTGCGGCATCATTTGCATCAGACGTTCATTGGCAACGCGGTGCACTTCCTCTGGCGTCATCGGATTTGCGCCGTTACGATCGGCGCCCCACAACAGCAGCAGATAACGCAGACGCTGCAGACCTGCGGTCGGGCGTGCCTGAATCACGGTATAAGCGCGCTGAGTGTCCAGCTTAACGGAAGAAACAACACCAACCGGATAGCCTTCAGGGAAACGTCCCCCCAGACCCGAGGTAACCAGCACATCGCCAACGCGAATGTCAGTGTTGGCCGGCAGGTGTTCGAGCTGAAGATCGTCGGTGCAGCCGTTACCGGCAGCGATCACGCGGATATCGTTACGCAGTACCTGAATGGGCAGAGCATGCGTCGCATCGCAAATCAGCAGCACGCGGCTGGTCAGTTTAGCCACCGCTACGACCTGACCCACAACGCCTTTGTCGCTAATAACCGGCTGACCTTCGTAGACCCCGTTAACGCTCCCTTTGTCGATCACCACCTGATCGCTGTAAGGGTCATTAACCGTTGAGATGACCTGCGTCACCATCTTTTGTTCGTCCTGACGCAGCGGCGATCCCAGCAGCTCACGCAAACGCGCGTTCTCCTGTTTATATTGCCCCAGCATCAGCAGCTCGCTGTTTTTCAGCAGCAGTTCCTGACGCAACGCCCGATTTTCAAGTTCGAGTTGGTCACGCGAAGCCAGCGTTTGCGAAACGCCGTCGAGTAATTCACGAGGACCATTTGAGATAAAGTAGAAAGGACTGACGGCGGTATCCATGTACGTTCGGATTTGACTAAACGTACCCAGGCGGCTGTCGGCAATAATAACGCCGAGCGCCACCAGCACCGCCAGAATAAGGCGAATCTGTAGCGACGGGCCACGGCTAAAAATTGGCTTCATAGTCTATGCGTATTCTCGTATCAGAGCGGAAGGGCAACCCGCGGGCTACCCTACCTGCATCCGATTACTCTTCGCTGAACAGGTCGCCGCCGTGCATATCGATCATTTCCAGCGCCTTGCCGCCACCGCGCGCCACGCAGGTCAGCGGATCTTCAGCAACAACAACTGGAATACCGGTTTCTTCCATTAACAGACGGTCAAGGTTACGCAGCAGAGCACCGCCACCGGTCAGTACCATGCCGCGTTCGGAGATGTCAGACGCCAGTTCTGGCGGACACTGTTCCAGTGCAACCATCACCGCGCTCACGATACCGGTCAGCGGTTCCTGCAGGGCTTCCAGAATCTCGTTGGAGTTCAGGGTAAAGCCGCGTGGAACACCTTCTGCCAGGTTACGGCCGCGAACTTCGATCTCGCGCACTTCGTCGCCCGGATAAGCGGAACCGATTTCGTGTTTAATACGTTCTGCGGTGGCTTCACCAATCAGAGAACCGTAGTTACGACGAACATAATTAATGATGGCTTCGTCGAAGCGGTCGCCGCCAATACGTACAGAAGAGGAGTAAACCACGCCGTTCAGGGAGATAACGGCAACTTCAGTTGTACCACCACCGATATCCACAACCATAGAACCGGTTGCTTCAGAAACTGGCAGACCCGCCCCGATCGCAGCCGCCATCGGCTCTTCGATCAGGAATACTTCACGGGCACCTGCGCCCTGGGCGGATTCACGGATCGCGCGGCGTTCAACCTGAGTTGCTCCAACCGGTACACATACCAGTACGCGCGGGCTTGGGCGCATGAAGCTGTTGCTGTGCACTTGTTTGATAAAGTGCTGGAGCATTTTTTCAGTCACGAAGAAGTCAGCGATAACGCCGTCTTTCATTGGGCGAATGGCGGCGATATTGCCCGGTGTACGACCCAGCATCTGCTTCGCGTCATGGCCCACTGCGGCTACGCTTTTTGGCGAGCCGGCACGATCCTGACGAATGGCCACAACAGAAGGCTCATTCAATACGATGCCTTGTCCTTTTACATAAATAAGGGTATTCGCGGTACCCAGGTCAATGGACAGGTCATTGGAAAACATGCCACGAAATTTTTTCAACATACTAAGGGATAATCCTGAAAGCTGGGGCGGAAAACAAAATCCGCTTACTTTACCAACCACACGCAGCAGCGACAAGGCGCAAAAATCATCTGCTACGGTGAAAATTAGTGCAGTTCGTTTCCTTTGTTACAAAATCGGCCTGAGTCCATCAGGGCTGAATAAATCAGCAGCACTCCTCGCTTTTGTTTGCAACCTGTCAAAGGTCATTCACCTGCATGTTTGCTGTTACAACCTGGCGAGCAGACAAGCACACCCCCAGAAGGCACAGCGCGCGTTATTCTACGTGAAAACGAATTAAACGGCAGGTTAAACCGAGTATCTTTGCGAATATTTTTTCACGTTAGTGTCAAGTGGCTGTGATGCGGCAAAAAAATCCCCTTGCCCACCCGCAACTCCGCGTTCCGTCAGCGTATGCCACTCGCTACGCGAACGAACGCCCGTGGCGTAAACCTGCGTTGGTGTTCCAGAACAAGCCTCCACCAGGCTTTGCACCAGGAGCTGGTTTTCGGTTCGCTTATCAATATTCCTCACCAGGCTTGGATGCAGCTTCAATAACTCAACGTTAAGCTCTTTGATCCAACTGGTGCTCACCAGCGTTAAACCCGCCTGCGTAACGGCAATTCGCACACCCAGCGCATTCATCAATCTGATGACGGGCTGTAACCGGCTGATGTGTTGACAGACATCTGCCTCAGCAAGTTCAATAATTATGCGTTTGCGTAATGATTTTTCGCACTGCATCAGCGTATCACGTAGCCAGCGCTGAAAACGTGGGCGAATTAGCGATTCAACCGTTGTCTGCATCGCCAGGTTTTCCTGCGGCCAGTAGCCCAACAGTAAGATCAGACGGCTGATTTGCAGACGGTCATATTCTTCAGCCAGGCCAAACTGCAGGACCATCGGCATATATTCCGCCGAAATAACCTCTTCGCTGCCATCAAAAATACGGCACATCAGCTCCCGGTGGTGCACCCGTCCTTCACGGGTTACCGCAGGCTTTTGATAAATTCTGGGTCCACCCCGGCTGAGCATCTGTTCGATCAGCGTTCGCCAGCGTACGTTACCCCGACCTTTTTCCGGTAGTGAGTCATCATAGACCGACCAACTGTTCCCACCCTGCAATACCGAGTTCCGCGTGGCGGCTTCGGCGTGATCCATCACTTGTTCCGTCGACTGACCGCTGCGGCAAACACAAATGCCAATATGAACCATATCGGCACGGTCGATCATTTTATTAGCCGGAAGCGCATCTACCGCTTTTAATAATTGCCCGGCAATACTTTCCGCCTCTTTCAGCGTGCGGTGTGGCAACAGGATGGCAAAATCGCTACGGTGGTAGCGCGCCAGCAACGCGCCCGGATAGCGCGTCATAAAAGTCGACAACAAATTGATTAACGTTGAAATTTGTTCTTCCGCAAGGGTAATTCCCCAGCTATCGCGCAGCAGCGTAAAGTCCGGCAGGCGTACCATCATCACGACGCCATGCGATCCCACTTTTTCCTGATCTTCCAGCAGCGTTGCCAGTTGGTTATCAAAGAACAGGCGGTTGCTTAGCCCGGTTTTTGTATCCTGCGCCACATAGGAACGAATCAGCGTATCCAGTCGGCTACGTTGCTCGCGGGCACTTTGAATTTCGGTCAGCAGCATATCGAGCGCGCTACTGGTACGCGCAGGCCATTCATAAACAGTCCCCCGCACGTTCGGTCCACGTTCGCCGTTAAGAATGCGCGTTGAACGAATCTCCAGCAACTCTTGACCTGAAAGCTGACGCTGAAGCCAGCGCACAGACAAAAAGAGCATCAGTATAATGAAAGCAATCGCCAACGTGAGCGGCGCGGTAGTCATCAGCGAATGGAAATAGTTGCCCATGGGATCCTGATAAACCAGACGCAGCGACATGCCCGGGTGTTTGACCAACGGGACGGTGACATCACGATACAGATTGTTCGTCCCCGCCGGGCGGTAGCTGCTGGTTCGGGAGTGGTCATACACCACGTGTTCGCCCTGTAGCAGTTCGACGCGCACGATATCAACCGAAACCATCAGTTCATCGATTTGCGGGGTTAGCGCAACGACATCGCGGGAGACAAGGTGCGTATCAATCGCCGTCGCCACCGCCTGAACACGGGTGGTGAACTTATATTGAATCGCGTTATAGAAACTCAGCGAGCAGCCGATCAGAGTTATGAAGATCGTTAACCCTGTAAGCAGCGTCACAAAAGCTGAAAATTTCGTCGTTAATCGCATCCTTGTGTTAACTCCGACAGTTATGAAACAGGCATGAAAGTGATAAAGCGGCGCGAAAATGCAAAACTGAACGCAAAATCCGTCCATTTATACAAACAGTGTGGGCATACTACCAAATTAGGTATATCTGGCAATTTATTGCGCGGAATCGGCATCATGTTTTGATTAGCGAGTATAGTCTTCATTAATAATTTTCCAATCCACTATACGAATTGAGGACAGGTTATGCAGGCTTTGATCTTAGAACAGCAGGACGGAAAAACCCTCGCATCCGTTCAACCCCTCGACGAAAATCAGCTACCGGAAGGCGATGTGACGGTGGATGTCCACTGGTCAAGCCTGAACTATAAAGACGCCCTGGCTATCACCGGCAAGGGTAAAATCATTCGCAATTTTCCGATGATTCCTGGTATTGATTTCGCCGGTACCGTGCGCACAAGCGAAGATCCCCGTTTTCATGCAGGTCAGGAAGTTTTACTGACCGGCTGGGGCGTGGGTGAAAATCATTGGGGTGGACTGGCCGAACGCGCACGCGTGAAAGGCGACTGGCTGGTTGCGCTGCCACAAGGGCTGGACGGACGTAAAGCCATGGTCATCGGTACCGCTGGCTTTACCGCCATGCTGTGCGTCATGGCGCTCGAAGATGCAGGTATTCGCCCGCAAGACGGTGAGATTGTCGTCACCGGCGCCAGCGGCGGCGTGGGCAGCACGGCCGTGGCGTTACTGCATAAGCTGGGTTATCAGATTGCGGCGGTTTCGGGTCGTGAAAGTACTCACGACTACCTGAAGAGCCTGGGCGCTAACCGTATCCTTAGCCGCGATGAATTTGCTGAATCTCGCCCATTGGAAAAACAGCTGTGGGCTGGTGCGGTTGATACCGTTGGCGACAAAGTTCTGGCAAAAGTCCTGGCACAGATGAACTACGGTGGCTGCGTTGCCGCCTGCGGCCTGGCTGGCGGTTTCGCTCTGCCGACGACGGTGATGCCATTTATTCTGCGTAACGTTCGTTTGCAAGGGGTGGACTCGGTGATGACCCCGCCGGCACGCCGGGCAGAAGCCTGGGCGCGTCTGGTTAAGGATCTGCCGGACTCTTTCTATGCTCAGGCCGCCACGGAGATTACGCTGGCGGATGCGCCGAAGTTTGCCGATGCCATCATCAATAACCAGGTGCAAGGTCGTACGCTGGTGAAGGTGAAGTAACAAGCTCTGGCGCAGAAATTTACACTTAATTAACGAAATTTCGCGGCATATCTACAGACTCCCTGCCATATTAACTACGCGTCCCCTGTCAGTTATGACGCGTAAGCCGGGAGTCTGTTATGAAGAAATTACGTCCATTTACAGAAGCCGACGTCACTGACGAGTCGGCTTTTTTTATGCAACGCCGCCAGGTACTGAAAGCATTAGGAATCAGCGCCGCCGCGTTGTCTTTCCCCCTCTCTGCGCAGGCTGACCTTCTTAGCTGGTTTAAGGGGAATGACCGCCCGCCCGCGCCCGCGGGTAAGCCGCTTGATTTCAGTAAACCCGCCGCCTGGCAAAATTCGCTTCCTTTAACGCCGGCGGATAAAGTTTCTGGCTACAACAACTTCTATGAGTTCGGTCTCGATAAAGCGGATCCGGCAGCCAATGCTGGCAGTCTGAAAACCGATCCGTGGACGTTAAAAATCAGTGGTGAGGTGGCAAAACCACTCACCCTCGATCACGATGCGCTGACCGCCCGTTTCCCACTGGAAGAACGGATTTACCGGATGCGCTGTGTGGAAGCCTGGTCAATGGTCGTGCCGTGGATTGGTTTTCCGTTACATAAACTGCTGGCGCAGGTTGAACCCACCAGCAACGCAAAATATGTCGCCTTCGAAACGATCTACGCGCCGGATGAGATGCCAGGACAAAAAGATCGCTTTATTGGCGGCGGGCTGAAGTATCCCTATGTTGAAGGACTGCGTCTGGATGAAGCTATGCATCCACTCACTCTGCTTACCGTGGGGGTTTATGGAAAAGCTCTTCCCCCACAAAATGGCGCGCCCATTCGCTTAATTGTGCCGTGGAAATACGGATTTAAAGGCATTAAGTCGATCGTGAGTATTAAACTAACCCGCGAACGCCCCCCGACAACCTGGAATCTGGCCGCCCCCAATGAATATGGATTTTATGCCAACGTGAATCCGCATGTCGATCACCCGCGCTGGTCCCAGGCCACTGAGCGTTTTATTGGCGCAGGCGGTATTCTGGACGTTCAGCGCCAACCCACGCTGCTGTTTAACGGTTACGCCGACGAGGTCGCTTCGCTGTACCGTGGTCTTAACCTGCAGGAGAATTTTTGAGTGCGCCTGACTGCAAAGCACATTACCGGGCTGAAAGTTTGCCTGCACCTTGCCGGCTTTTTACCGTTTGTCTGGCTATTTTGGGCGGTGAATCACGGTGGTCTGAGCGCAGACCCGGTCAAAGATATCCAGCACTTTACCGGTAGGACAGCTCTGAAATTCTTGCTGGCGACCTTGCTGGTCTCTCCCCTCGCGCGCTACGCTAAACAGCCATTATTGATACGCACACGGCGCCTGTTAGGGCTATGGTGTTTCGCCTGGGCAACGTTGCATTTAACCAGCTACGCACTCCTGGAACTGGGCATTCATAATCTGGCGCTGTTAGGACGGGAATTAATCACGCGACCTTATTTGATGTTGGGCATTGCCAGTTGGGGCATATTATTCGCCCTCACGTTAACCTCCACCCAGTCGGCTCAGCGAAAACTGGGCAAAAATTGGCAGTATTTGCACAACTTCGTCTATCTTGTGGCGATCCTGGCACCCATACATTATCTGTGGTCGGTAAAAATTATCTCCCCTCAACCGATTATTTATGCAGCACTCGCTGTGGTGTTGTTAGCCTGCCGTTACAAGAAGTTTCGCCAGTGGTGGCGGTAGTTTCACGTTATGTGCAGTGCGTTACAAAATGTGGACGATCCGATTTTCTTTACATGTTAACGGTTGATTATCTTCCCTGATAAGACCAGTATTTAGCTGCCAATTGCTACGAAATAGTTATAATGTGCGACTTTGCTATCCCCGGTAGCGTTTTTAGAGCGCTGAAAGGGTGACATTCGCATGTTGAAGGTATATTTTGTCTTTTACCCGAAAATGGCAGAAGATAGCCGCACAATGACTAACAAGTCTGGCAATCTCACTTCATGGCAACCGCACCCAGTGCAATGCCTGAGATGCGTGGCATCTTGTCACTCACTGTTATAAAAATGCTATACAGACGGCGGTAAAACGCTTGTCACAATCTCACTAAACAAAGAGTACGGAACCCACTCATGGATATTCGTAAGATTAAAAAACTGATCGAGCTGGTTGAAGAATCAGGCATCTCCGAACTGGAAATTTCTGAAGGCGAAGAGTCTGTACGCATCAGCCGTGCGGCGCCAGCTGCAAGTTTTCCAATGATGCAACAGGCTTATGCTGCACCAGTGATGCAGCAGCCAGCTTTGTCTAACGCTGTCGCACAAACTGCCTCTCCAAGTATGGAAGCTCCGGCAGCAGCGGAAATCAGTGGTCACATCGTACGCTCCCCAATGGTTGGTACGTTCTACCGCACCCCGAGCCCAGATGCGAAAGCGTTCATCGAAATCGGCCAGAAAGTGAATGCGGGCGATACCCTGTGCATCGTTGAAGCCATGAAAATGATGAACCAGATCGAAGCCGACAAATCCGGCGTAGTGAAAGCGATTCTGGTAGAAAGCGGTCAACCGGTAGAATTTGACGAGCCGCTGGTCGTCATCGAATAACGAGGCGAACATGTTGGATAAAATTGTTATCGCCAACCGCGGTGAGATCGCCCTGCGTATTCTGCGTGCCTGTAAAGAGCTGGGCATCAAGACTGTCGCTGTGCATTCAAGCGCGGATCGCGATTTAAAACACGTATTGCTGGCGGATGAGACGGTCTGTATTGGCCCGGCTCCGTCCGTAAAAAGCTATCTGAACATCCCGGCTATCATTAGCGCTGCTGAAATCACCGGCGCAGTGGCAATTCACCCGGGCTATGGCTTCCTCTCTGAGAATGCCAACTTTGCTGAACAGGTAGAACGTTCCGGCTTTATCTTCATCGGCCCGAAAGCCGACACCATCCGCCTGATGGGCGATAAAGTGTCCGCAATTACCGCGATGAAGAAAGCTGGCGTACCAACAGTCCCAGGCTCTGACGGCCCGCTGGGCGACGACATGGACGCTAACCGCGCTCATGCGAAGCGCATCGGTTATCCCGTTATTATCAAAGCCTCCGGCGGCGGCGGCGGTCGCGGTATGCGCGTCGTGCGCAGCGATGCCGAACTGGCGCAATCCATCTCCATGACCAAAGCGGAAGCGAAAGCGGCTTTCAACAACGACATGGTTTACATGGAGAAGTACCTGGAAAACCCACGCCACATCGAAATTCAGGTGCTGGCGGACGGTCAGGGTAACGCGATTTATCTGGCAGAACGTGACTGCTCCATGCAGCGTCGTCACCAGAAAGTCGTCGAAGAAGCACCAGCACCGGGCATTACTCCGGAACTGCGTCGCTACATCGGCGAGCGTTGCGCCAAAGCGTGCGTTGATATCGGCTATCGCGGGGCAGGTACTTTCGAGTTCCTGTTCGAAAACGGCGAGTTCTACTTCATTGAAATGAACACCCGTATTCAGGTTGAACACCCGGTAACCGAAATGATCACCGGCGTTGACCTGATCAAAGAGCAGCTGCGCATCGCTGCGGGACAACCGCTGTCCATCAAGCAGGATGAAGTTGTGGTTAAAGGCCATGCGGTAGAATGCCGTATCAACGCCGAAGACCCGAACACCTTCCTGCCAAGCCCGGGTAAAATCACGCGTTTCCACGCGCCGGGTGGCTTTGGTGTGCGCTGGGAGTCTCATATTTACGCAGGCTACACCGTACCTCCGTACTATGACTCAATGATCGGTAAGCTGATCTGCTATGGCGAAAACCGCGACGTAGCAATCGCCCGTATGAAAAACGCATTGCAGGAACTGATCATCGACGGTATCAAAACCAACGTTGATCTGCAGATCCGCATCATGAATGACGAGCATTTCCAGCACGGTGGAACCAATATCCACTATCTGGAGAAAAAACTCGGACTTCAGGAAAAGTAAGCGTGCGTTAACTGAAAAGGCCGGAAATTCCGGCCTTTTGTTTTTCTCCCCTCCCGCACGTGCCATAAGGTACAATCCCCGCTTTCTTTATCCACAAGGGACAAAAAATGGACACTCGTTTTGTTCAGGCCCATAAAGAGGCGCGCTGGGCGCTGTGGCTGACCCTTTTATATCTTGCCACATGGTTAGTGGCCGCTTACTTACCAGATTCCACGCTCGGTTTTACCGGCTTACCACACTGGTTCGAAATGGCCTGCCTGCTAACGCCGCTGGTTTTCATCGTGCTGTGCTGGGCGATGGTGAAGTTTATCTATCGCGACATTCCGTTGGAGGATGACGATGCAGCTTGAAGTTATTTTGCCGCTGGTCGCCTATCTGTTGGTGGTCTTCGGTCTTTCCGTTTACGCCATGCGTAAGAGATCGACCGGCACTTTCCTGAATGAATATTTCCTCGGCAGCCGCTCGATGGGCGGGGTCGTATTAGCCATGACGCTAACGGCAACCTACATTAGCGCCAGTTCGTTTATTGGCGGTCCTGGCGCCGCTTACAAATACGGGCTGGGATGGGTGCTGCTGGCGATGATCCAGTTGCCCGCCGTTTGGCTTTCTTTGGGGATTCTTGGTAAGAAATTCGCGATTCTGGCGCGCCGTTATAATGCCGTTACCCTCAACGATATGCTGTTTGCCCGCTACCAGAGTCGCCTGCTTGTGTGGCTGGCAAGCCTTAGCCTGCTGGTCGCGTTTGTCGGAGCAATGACCGTACAGTTTATTGGCGGCGCACGTTTGCTTGAAACCGCTGCGGGTATACCTTACGAAACCGGTCTGCTTATTTTTGGCGTCAGTATCGCATTGTATACGGCGTTCGGCGGTTTTCGCGCCAGCGTACTGAACGACACCATGCAGGGTTTGGTGATGCTGATTGGTACTATTGTTCTGCTGGTCGGCGTCGTTCATGCTGCCGGTGGCCTCAGCAATGCGGTGGTAACCCTGCAAACTATCGACCCTAAACTGGTCTCGCCGCAAGGCGCGGATGATATTCTGTCACCCACGTTCATGACCTCATTCTGGGTACTGGTGTGCTTTGGCGTAATTGGGCTGCCGCATACAGCAGTACGCTGCATCTCTTATAAAGACAGCAAAGCTGTACACCGCGGCATTATCATTGGCACCATCGTAGTGGCGATCCTGATGTTTGGTATGCATCTGGCAGGTGCGTTAGGGCGTGCGGTGATCCCTGATCTGACAGTGCCGGATCTGGTTATCCCTACGCTGATGGTCAAAGTGTTGCCGCCGGTAGCTGCTGGGATCTTCCTCGCGGCCCCCATGGCCGCGATCATGTCGACGATCAATGCCCAATTGCTGCAAAGTTCCGCTACGATCATTAAGGATCTGTACCTGAACCTGCGTCCGGAACAGCTGAAAAACGAAACCCGGCTGAAGCGCATGTCGGCAGTGATTACCCTGTTGCTCGGCGCGTTACTGCTACTGGCTGCCTGGAAACCACCAGAAATGATTATCTGGCTTAACCTGCTGGCGTTTGGCGGGCTGGAAGCTGTCTTCCTGTGGCCGCTGGTACTGGGCCTGTACTGGGAGCGGGCAAACGCCGCGGGCGCTTTGAGCGCGATGATTATCGGCGGCGTTCTTTATGCCGTACTCGCTACATTTAACATTCAGTACCTGGGTTTCCACCCGATTGTGCCCTCGTTACTGATAAGCTTGCTGGCTTTCCTGATCGGCAACCGTTTCGGTTCTGCCGTCCCGCAAGCCGCCATATTGACTACTGATAAATAAAAGAGTTTTGCCATGCCATGGATCCAACTGAAACTGAACACGACCGGTGCCAACGCTGAAGAGTTGAGCGATGCGCTGATGGAAGCGGGCTCCGTTTCCATTACTTTCCAGGACACGCATGATACGCCGGTATTTGAGCCTCTGCCGGGCGAGACTCGCCTGTGGGGAGATACCGACGTTATCGGCTTGTTCGATGCAGAAACCGACATGAAAGAAGTGGTTGCCATCCTGGAGCAGCATCCGCTGCTGGGTACAGGCTTCGCGCATAAAATCGAACAGCTCGAAGACAAAGACTGGGAACGCGAATGGATGGATAACTTCCACCCGATGCGCTTTGGTGAACGTTTGTGGATTTGCCCAAGCTGGCGCGATGTCCCGGATGAGAATGCCGTCAACGTGATGCTGGACCCGGGTCTGGCGTTTGGTACCGGCACTCACCCCACCACCTCCCTATGCCTGCAATGGCTGGACGGTCTCGATCTTAACGGCAAAACCGTCATCGACTTCGGCTGCGGCTCCGGTATTCTTGCCATTGCGGCACTGAAGCTGGGTGCGGCAAAAGCCATCGGCGTAGACATCGATCCGCAAGCAATTCAGGCCAGCCGTGATAACGCCCAGCGTAATGGCGTTTCTGAGCGTCTGGAGCTTTATCTGCCGAAAGACCAGCCAGAGGCGATGAAAGCCGACGTGGTGGTCGCAAACATCCTCGCAGGCCCATTACGTGAACTAGCACCGTTAATCAGCGTACTGCCCGTTGAGGGCGGTTTACTGGGGCTTTCTGGCATTCTTGCCAGCCAGGCGGAAAGCGTCTGTGAGGCCTATGCCGAACTCTTTACGCTCGATCCGGTTATCGAGAAAGAAGAGTGGTGCCGCATTACCGGTCAGAAAAAATAATCCCTTCCGGCGTGGTTGCCTGACCACGCCATTTTCAGACAATTGACCAGCATACTGAGACGTTCTCCAGCGATATAATAATTTATTGATTTTGTTAATCTTTATATTGATTTTCGTTGAGTAAACGTATGCGCTTCAACCTATTTATCACAACATTACTGACAGCATGCCTGATGCCACTGACCGCGCTGGCCGCGCCATGGGGTTATAGCGGAGAATCTGGTCCCGCACAGTGGGGAGAAATCAGCAAAGAGTATGCAACATGCCAGACTGGAATAAATCAATCACCCATTGATATCCAGACCGCCACAACTCGTAAACTTGGACTTCCTTCACTCAGCATGCAATATGTCGATGGTCCGACAAGATTTCGAAGCATTAACCATACTCTGCGGGCAACAATGAGTAGCTATACCTCAAACTCCATTGAAGTTGATGGAAAGATTTATTATCTAAAACACTTAGATTTTCACGCCCCGAGCGAACATACCTTCAACGGTAAAACCTATCCGCTGGAGTTGCAGTTAGTCCACAAAAATCAAAGCGGAGACATCACTATCGTGGCGGTCATGTTTGACGTCGGCGAACCTAACCAGGCGATTCAAAATCTGTGGGAGTCATTTCCAACCATGGAGGACAACAGTATGCCCATCTTCTCGCCAGTCGATATCAACCAACTTTTACCCGACGATAAAACCTATTGGCGCTATAGCGGTTCGCTAACTACACCTCCCTGTACTGAAGGCGTCAGCTGGACTGTCCTGAAAACGCCTGTTGCCCTTTCAGCCGAACAACTGGATAAATTTCACTACATTGTTGGGCCTGCGAACAATCGTCCACCGCAGCCAGTTAATGAGCGCAAGATCATCGACAGCCATTCAGGAGATACCGAGATCCTGTACTAAAATGAGGTAGAGATCACACAATGGCGAGACAATTTGCTGATTAATTCAGCAGAATATCTTGCCAGCACCTTCTGCGGCTGAAGAAAAAATGAGAAGTTACGCAAAATTATATGTGTATATAAAATCGACACATCTTTATAATGCAATGATTTATATGATTAAATATTTTCATGCGTTCATATTTACGGCAATTCATTGATCCACCTCAGTGGATTGGTCAAAGTTTGGCCTTTCATCTCGTGCGAAAAATGCGTAATATACGCCGCCTTGCAGTCACAGTATGGTCATTTCTTAACTCATGCGCATCGGACAATACCAGCTCAGAAATCGCCTGATCGCAGCACCTATGGCTGGCATCACTGACAGACCATTCAGGACGCTGTGCTATGAGATGGGAGCAGGATTGACGGTATCCGAGATGATGTCTTCTAACCCGCAGGTTTGGGAAAGTGACAAGTCTCGTTTACGGATGGTGCACGTTGATGAGCCAGGAATTCGCACGGTGCAAATTGCCGGTAGCGACCCTGTTGAGATGGCCGATGCCGCACGTATTAACGTGGAAAGCGGCGCCCAGATTATTGATATCAATATGGGGTGTCCGGCTAAAAAAGTGAATCGCAAGCTCGCAGGTTCAGCCCTCTTGCAGTACCCGGATCTAGTGAAATCAATACTAACCGAGGTCGTCAATGCAGTGGACGTTCCTGTCACACTCAAGATTCGCACCGGCTGGGCTCCGGAACACCGTAACTGCGTAGAGATTGCCCAACTGGCTGAAGACTGTGGTATTCAGGCTCTGACCATTCATGGACGCACCCGCGCCTGTTTGTTCAATGGAGATGCTGAGTACGACAGTATTCGGGCAGTTAAGCAGAAAGTTTCCATTCCGATTATCGCGAATGGCGACATTACTGACCCGCATAAAGCCAGAGCTGTACTCGACTATACGGGGGCGGATGCCCTGATGATAGGACGTGCAGCTCAGGGAAGACCCTGGATCTTTCGGGAAATCCAGCATTATCTGGACACTGGGGAGCTGCTGCCCCCGCTGCCTCTGGCAGAGGTGAAGCGCTTGCTTTGTGCGCACGTTCGGGAACTGCACGACTTTTATGGTCAGGCAAAAGGGTACCGAATTGCGCGTAAACACGTATCCTGGTATCTCCAGGAACACGCTCCGGATGACCAGTTTCGGCGCACATTCAACGCCATTGAAGATTCCAGCGAACAGCTGGCGGCGTTGGAGGCATACTTCGAAAATTTTGCGTAAACAGAAATAAAGAGCTGACAGAACTATGTTCGAACAACGCGTAAATTCTGACGTACTGACCGTTTCTACCGTTAACTCTCAGGATCAGGTAACTCAAAAGCCCCTGCGTGACTCGGTTAAACAGGCACTGAAGAACTATTTTGCTCAATTGAATGGTCAGGATGTTAACGATCTCTATGAGCTGGTACTGGCTGAAGTAGAACAGCCCCTGTTGGACATGGTGATGCAATACACCCGCGGTAACCAGACCCGTGCTGCCCTGATGATGGGCATCAACCGTGGTACGCTGCGTAAAAAACTGAAAAAATACGGCATGAACTGATACTAATCAGCGAAATGTTTGTTTTAAAAGGCGCTACTCGGCATGGGGAAGCGCCTTTTTTATTAACGTCACACGGGAGGCTTTGGCGATGAACGCAAGATGTGAACCTGTCTATTTTGGCGATGAATCTAAAAAGATAATCCTGGGTGATGCTCTGACCGAACTGAAAAAGCTGCCGTCTGAAAGCGTCGATCTCATTTTCGCCGACCCACCTTATAACATCGGTAAAGACTTTGACGGGATGGTGGAATCCTGGGACGAAGAGGCATTTTTGGCATGGCTGTTTGAGTGCATTGACGAGTGCCATCGCATTCTCAAACCACACGGCACCATGTACATCATGAACAATACGGAGAACATGCCATACATCGATCTCAAATGCCGCCAGCTCTTTACCATCAAGAGCCGTATCGTGTGGTCATACGATAGCTCCGGGGTGCAGGCCAAAAATTACTTTGGTTCGATGTATGAACCGCTTCTGATGATGGTAAAAGATCAGAAAAACTACACGTTTAATCGTGATGATATTTTGGTTGAAGCCAAAACGGGCGCTAAACGTGCACTGATAGACTACAGAAAGAACCCGCCCCAACCTTACAACCAGAAAAAAGTACCAGGCAATGTCTGGGAGTTTCCACGCGTTCGTTATCTGATGGACGAATACGAAAATCACCCGACTCAAAAACCCAAAGCCCTCCTTGAACGCATCATTCTGGCTTCCTCCAGTCCAGATGACAGCGTGCTGGATCCGTTTGCCGGTAGCTTCACTACCGGTGCCACTGCCGTGGAATTAGGTCGCAAGTTTGTCGGGATTGAAATCAATGCCGAGTACGTAAAAATGGGGCTCAGAAGAATGAGCATTGGTTCGCATTTTTCAGAGAATGAACTTGCAAAGGTGAAAAAGCGGAAGACAAAAAATCTGTCTAAAAAGAGTCGATTAACAGCAAAGAACGGCGATCTTTCAGCAAAGTAAAGGCATTGTAAGTCTGCTTTTCAGCTTGCAGATTTCGTGTATATTCCCTGCACGCTTGGGCATGAATACACAGGGTTTGGTAATGATTCGCAAGTATTGGTGGCTGGTTGTTTTTGCGATCTTCGTTTTTCTCTTTGATGCGCTGCTCATTCAGTGGATAGAGCTGATGACAACGGAGCACGATAAGTGCCGGAATATGAATTCTGTGAACCCCCTCAAGCTGGTCAACTGCATCGACCTCGAATAGCACGACAAAAAATACGTCGACAGCCGTCAGGCCCTGGCGGCTAAAACTATCCTGGCTGATTTTCACTCTGCATTAATTGCATTACACAGCCGTCTGGGATTAACATTTTTAATACGTTATCAACTAATACTGGCGCTTGCCCATACAAATCATAACTCACTGGATTCATTAACCAGTTTTTTATTATTCCGCTAAAGCTACCGTGCAGAATAATGATGATGACATCTAAATCCAGACTGGTGGCAATCAGATTTTCATCCACGCACTTTTGCAGTGAATCACGAATACTTTGATGACTGAGACCTATTTTATCGCGAATGGTCTGTTCTGATATCATATCGTTATGAAATTCACATTTATGATATAAAATTTGCATTAATGCCTGCTGGCGAGGATTCTGTGCAATATATTGCAATCCCACCACAAACTTTTCACGCAGTCGCTGTAAAGGATTATCACCCCAACGACCAATAAGCTTATCCTGAATAAGATCGCGTAATGAAGGTTGTTGTAACCATAGCGCATTGAACAATTGCGTCTTATTTTCAAAATGCCAATAGAGCGCCCCCCGCGTCACGCTGGCGGCATCCGCAATGTCGTTTAACGTCGTATTGCTAACACCACGCACGGCAAACTGCATAATCGCTGTTTCTATCAGGTGCTGTCGTGTTTTGAGGGCATCAGCTTTCGTTTTTCTGGCCATGGTTTCGACTGTCTGAGGTAAGGTAGAGAATGATTAACTTTCTTATGTAATATTTGCTAAACGGAACAAATGTATCACTTAGCGTTTATTTAGACGAGTTCTAAAACAGTTAATTATGGACATTGCACACGAATAAACAAAACAAATAACAACCACCAATATATTCACCAACCAAATACTTATTTCAATATGTGTTTATGCGCATCATAGCATTACTATTAAAACCATAATGAAACAACCGAAGATTAATCCTTTTTTGTTTTTACGTGCCGTGTATCACGCCCATAAATAAGTATTGCTTACATCGCAAGCTAATAATTTGTAGGATAGCCAACCATTATTTTCACTTGTGCGCGTTATCGCCTCTGCGTTACCCGGTTAATAACGAGCGTTCGGTTTTTTAAGGAATAGAAATGACGAAAAATGCCAGGTTTTCACTCCTGCCCTCATTCATCATCATGTCCGCTGTATTACTCGCCGGTTGTAACGATCAGGGAGAAACACAAGCTCACCCCGCAGAGCCGCAGGTGACTGTCCATGTCGTCGAAAAGGCGCCTTTAGCCGTGACGACCGAATTACCAGGGCGCACAACAGCATTTCGTATTGCTGAAGTCCGTCCTCAGGTCAGCGGGATTGTACTTAAACGGAATTTTACCGAGGGAAGCGATGTTGAAGCCGGTCAGTCGCTTTATCAGATCGATCCTGCGACTTACCAGGCTGACTACGACAGCGCCAAAGGCGAACTGGCAAAGAGTGAAGCGGCAGCAGCTATCGCACATTTAACGGTAAAACGTTATGTCCCGCTGGTTGGCACTAAGTACATCAGCCAGCAAGAGTACGATCAGGCCATTGCTGATGCTCGCCAGGCCAATGCCTCCGTTATCGCGGCAAAAGCGGCGGTCGAAAGCGCTCGTATCAACCTGGCCTACACCAAAGTGACATCGCCCATTAGCGGACGTATCGGTAAATCTAACGTCACCGAAGGCGCATTAGTCACGAATGGCCAGGCAACTGAGCTTGCTACCGTGCAACAACTTGATCCTATTTACGTCGACGTAACACAGTCCAGTAATGACTTTATGCGCCTCAAACAGTCCGTTGAGCAAGGGAGCCTGCATAAAGACAGCGCCAGCAGTACCGTCGAACTGGTGATGGAAAATGGTCAGTCGTACCCGCTGAAAGGTGCGTTGCAGTTCTCTGATGTCACCGTTGATGAAAGTACCGGATCCATCACCCTCAGGGCCGTATTCCCTAACCCACAGCACACGCTGCTGCCGGGCATGTTTGTGCGTGCTCGTATTGATGAAGGCGTCCAGCCGAATGCCATTCTCGTTCCCCAACAAGGGGTAACGCGTACGCCACGCGGCGATGCAACGGTGATGGTTGTCAATGACAAGAGTCAGGTCGAGGCTCGCACCGTCGTTGCTACTCAGGCGATAGGTGATAAGTGGTTAATCAGCGAGGGCTTACAGCCTGGCGATAAGGTTATCGTCAGCGGATTGCAGAAAGCGCGTCCCGGCGTAAAGGTTAAAGCAACCACCGATACCGAAACTCCAGCCGCAAAAACTGCGCAATAAGGTAACCGGACATGGCTAACTTTTTTATCAATCGCCCTATTTTTGCCTGGGTTCTGGCCATCATTCTGATGATGGCAGGGGCTCTGGCAATCATGCAACTGCCCGTTGCACAGTATCCGACCATTGCACCTCCTGCGGTCGCTATTTCTGCCACCTACCCAGGTGCGGATGCGCAGACAGTACAAGACACGGTTACGCAGGTTATTGAACAGAATATGAACGGTATCGATAACCTGATGTATATGTCCTCCACCAGCGATTCCTCCGGGAGCGTCACCATTACTCTGACTTTCGAGTCGGGTACTGACCCGGATATCGCACAGGTCCAGGTGCAAAACAAATTACAGTTAGCGATGCCCTTACTGCCACAGGAAGTACAGCAGCAGGGGATCAGCGTCGAGAAATCCAGTAGCAGTTTCCTGATGGTGGCGGGTTTTGTCTCCGATAATAACAATCTGACGCAGGATGATATTTCCGACTATGTGGCGTCTAACGTTAAAGACGCAATAAGCCGAACAGCCGGTGTCGGCGATGTCCAGATGTTTGGTGCACAGTACGCAATGCGCATCTGGCTCGACAGCAACGCAATGAACAAATATCAGTTGACTCCTCTGGACGTTATCAATCAACTGAGAACGCAGAACAATCAGATTGCCGCAGGCCAACTGGGAGGCGCACCATCCGTCCAGGGTCAACAACTTAATGCCTCCATTATTGCTCAGACACGCCTGAAAACGCCGGAAGAGTTTGGCCGCATAACGCTGAAGGTGGGCCAGGATGGTTCAATGGTTCACCTCAGAGATGTAGCCCGCATCGAACTCGGCGGCGAAAACTATAACATGGTGACGAAAATTAATGGTCAGCCCGCAACAGGTCTGGGCATTAAGCTGGCGACCGGTGCAAACGCGCTGGATACTGCCGCAGGCGTCAAAGCAAAGCTGGCTGAGTTACAACCTTTCTTCCCGCAAGGTTTGCAAGTGGTTTACCCCTATGACACTACACCATTTGTAAAAATCTCGATTAACGAGGTGGTGAAAACGCTGTTTGAAGCCATCATCCTCGTCTTCCTGGTGATGTACCTGTTCCTGCAAAATCTGCGCGCCACACTGATTCCAACTATCGCAGTGCCTGTCGTGCTGTTGGGAACATTCGCGATCCTCGCAGCATTCGGATTCTCCATCAACACGCTAACGATGTTCGGAATGGTGCTGGCCATCGGCCTGCTGGTCGATGACGCCATCGTGGTAGTAGAAAACGTCGAACGCGTCATGGCGGAAGAGAAACTGCCGCCCAAAGAGGCGACGCAGAAATCCATGGTCCAGATCCAGGGCGCACTGGTCGGGATCGCGATGGTGCTCTCGGCGGTATTTATCCCCATGGCGTTCTTTGGCGGCTCGACCGGCGCCATTTACCGCCAGTTCTCTCTGACCATTGTTTCAGCGATGGCGCTTTCTGTTCTGGTCGCCCTCATTCTTACGCCAGCGCTTTGCGCAACGCTGCTAAAACCCGTTTCCGCCGGACATGTTGAAAAGAAAGGCGGTTTTTTCGGATGGTTTAACGCCCTGTTCGATAAAAGCGTCGGGCATTACAGCAATAGTATCAGCGGTATTCTGCGCAAAACCGGACGCTACTTGTTGCTATATGTTCTTATCGTCGGCGGAATGGCTGTTCTGTTTTTACGCCTCCCTACCTCCTTCTTGCCCGAAGAGGATCAGGGGGTCTTTATGACAATGGTGCAACTTCCTGCCGGTGCGACACAGACGCGCACACAGCAGGTGCTGGATCAGATTCAGAATTACTACCTGAACCAGGAAAAAGCGAACGTAAAATCGGTGTTCACCGTTAATGGCTTCAGCTTTAGCGGCCAGGGACAGAACTCCGGTATCGTCTTTATTAGCCTCAAACCATGGGAAGAGCGTTCGGGCGATGAAAACGGCGTGACGGCTATCGTCGAACGTGCGACCAGGGCGTTCAGCCAGATTAAAGATGGACTGGTGTTCCCGTTCAACATGCCTGCCATTCTTGAACTGGGTACCGCGACCGGCTTTGATTTTCAGTTAATTGATCAGGCTAACCTCGGTCATACAGAACTGACGAAAGCCAGGAACCAGTTGCTGGGTATGGTGAGAGAGCATCCAGATTTACTGGTGCGCGTGCGCCCTAACGGTCTGGAAGATACCCCGCAATTTAAGCTGGATATTGATCAGGAAAAAGCCCAGGCGTTAGGCGTAAGTCTATCGGATATAAACCAAACGATTTCCACGGCCCTTGGCGGCACCTATGTGAACGATTTTATCGATCATGGCCGAGTGAAAAAGGTATACGTTCAGGCTGACGCGCCGTTCCGTATGTTACCCAACGACATCAACAATCTCTACGTACGTAGTGGGAATGGTGAAATGGTGCCATTCTCTGCGTTCAGTTCGTCGCATTGGATTTATGGTTCACCCCGCCTGGAGCGTTACAACGGTATGCCATCAATGGAAATACTGGGAGAGGCCGCGCCGGGTCGAAGCACCGGTGAAGCCATGGCGCTCATGGAAAACCTGGCAGCACAGCTGCCAACCGGTATCGGCTATGACTGGACGGGAATGTCATATCAGGAACGGCTCTCCGGCAATCAGGCACCTGCGTTATACGCTATTTCGTTAATCGTCGTCTTCCTGTGTCTCGCCGCATTGTATGAGAGCTGGTCTATTCCATTTTCAGTCATGTTGGTTGTACCGCTCGGCGTGGTCGGTGCGCTTCTGGCGGCGTCCATACGCGGTCTGAATAACGACGTTTACTTCCAGGTAGGTCTGCTGACTACCATCGGTCTTTCCGCCAAAAACGCTATCCTTATCGTGGAGTTTGCTAAAGATCTGATGGATAAAGAAGGTAAAGGGTTAATTGAAGCCACACTGGAGGCATCACGCATGCGTCTTCGTCCAATACTGATGACATCCCTGGCGTTTATTCTGGGGGTTATGCCTCTGGTTATCAGCCGCGGAGCAGGTAGCGGGGCGCAGAATGCGGTCGGAACAGGCGTAATGGGAGGCATGCTGACCGCGACATTGTTGGCAATCTTCTTCGTCCCCGTCTTCTTCGTTGTCGTCAGACGGCGTTTTAGTCGGCGCAACAATTAATTTGTAAAATTAAGGCGTCTTCGGACGCCTTTTTCACCTAAGATGGCCCTCTTTATTTATTAATAAGATAGCCATTTATTTCTAATAAACCCTTCCTGAAAAACTCGCCAGTCACCTTTCTTTTTATCCATTATTTTTACAATCCACATGAATTGAGATTATTCCTCATGTCAGTCTTTTTTTAAGAAGTGGTAAAATAATCGCCGAGTTCGCAGATGGCTTAGCGTTTGTCTTTGCTCAATTAGCGAAACGCTTATTTTTGAGGTAACACCATGAAAAGATTAATATCCGTTGCATTGCTTACCGCATTCCTGGCCGGCTGTGCACACGATTCTCCTTGCGTACCTGTATACGACGATCAGGGACGCCTGGTTCATACCAATACCTGTATGAAAGGCACCACGCAGGATAACTGGGAAACAGCCGGTGCCATCGCCGGTGGCGCAGCAGCCGTTGCCGGGCTGACGCTTGGGATAGTCGCCCTGACCAAATAAATCTTCTTAAAAGCGCGGTGGGTACCGCGCTTTTTGCAATAAGAATTAAATCTTCATATAAGACAAAACGTTGGTATATAGCACTCAACGTATAATAAAATTATTATAGATTTTCCTCACATATCCACGATTTGAAATTAGCATTTTTTCAGTTCTTCGTAACAGCGCGCTTTCTTTTCATTATTCTCACGTCATCAATATTAACGTACGAAATCGTTATCACGCGTCCGGTTTGATTTTTAAATTTTTTGCGCCGAAATGTGGCTTACGTTTCAATTTTGCACCACTTCAGGGCGCTGCATTTATTTTTTCCTGTCTACACTCTGGATATTGCGTCGAATAATCGTGCGCAAAAACCTGGCACTACCTTTGCTTAAAAGAGTATGGCCATAGCCACAGACAGGTAAAAGACGTTTTCAGAACGTTTCCATAACAATAATTCCTCCACACAGGATGCTCTATGAAAAAGATGATAATAGCCAGCCTGGCAGCGGCCGGCGTGCTGCTTGCGGTTGCAAATCAGGCACATGCCGGCGCAACTCTTGATGCCGTAAAGAAAAAAGGTTTTGTGCAGTGTGGGATCAGTGACGGGTTGCCTGGCTTTTCTTATGCCGATGCAAGCGGTAAGTTCTCAGGTATTGATGTCGACGTATGTCGTGGCGTTGCCTCCGCCGTATTTGGCGATGATAGCAAAGTAAAATATACCCCGCTCACCGCCAAGGAACGCTTTACCGCACTACAATCAGGTGAAGTCGACATGCTCTCTCGTAATACCACCTGGACCTCCTCTCGTGACGCAGGAATGGGAATGTCTTTCACTGGCGTAACGTATTACGACGGCATTGGTTTTCTTACCCACAATAAAGCGGGTCTTAAGAGTGCTAAAGAGCTGGATGGCGCAACGGTTTGTATCCAGGCAGGAACAGATACCGAACTGAACGTGGCTGACTACTTTAAAGCCAACAACATGAAGTACACCCCTGTCACCTTTGACCGCTCGGATGAATCAGCTAAAGCTCTGGAATCTGGACGCTGCGACACGCTGGCTTCCGACCAGTCTCAGTTGTACGCCCTGCGAATCAAGCTGAGTAATCCTGCGGAGTGGATTGTCCTGCCAGAAGTTATTTCTAAAGAACCGCTGGGACCTGTTGTACGTCGTGGAGACGATGAGTGGTTCTCCATTGTTCGCTGGACGCTGTTCGCCATGCTGAATGCGGAAGAAATGGGCGTTAACTCGAAAAACGTCGATGAAAAAGCGGCTAATCCTGCAACGCCGGATATGGCACACCTGTTAGGCAAAGAAGGGGATTATGGCAAGGATCTGAAGCTTGATAACAAATGGGCTTACAACATTATCAAGCAGGTAGGTAACTACTCGGAGATCTTTGAGCGTAACGTGGGATCGGAAAGCCCACTGAAGATCAAACGTGGACAGAACAACCTCTGGAATAACGGTGGCATTCAATATGCGCCACCGGTGCGCTAATGCGTAGTGATGTAACGGGCGCCGCGACTGCGGCGCTCAGTCCAGAGTCATAGTTACCGAGGTTTTCTTATGTTCCATCGCCGCTCAATCGTAAAAGGATCGTTATCCTTTTCTAACCCTGCGGTCCGCGCCTGGTTATTTCAAATACTTGCCGTCATTGCAGTCATCAGCATTGCGGTCTATCTCATCCATAACACGATAATTAACCTGAATAATAGCGGTATTACCTCGGGATTCTCTTTTCTCGATCGCAGCGCCGGATTTGGTATTGTCCAGCATCTGATCGATTACGAGCAAGGCGATACGTATGGCCGTGTCTTTATCGTTGGCCTGCTCAATACGCTATTAGTTTCTGCACTGTGCATTGTTTTCGCATCAATTCTCGGTTTCTTTCTCGGACTGGCACGCCTGTCAGATAACTGGTTATTACGAAAGCTCTCGACGATCTACATCGAAACGTTCCGCAATATACCGCCGCTGCTGCAGATCTTCTTTTGGTATTTCGCCGTATTACGTAACCTGCCCGGCCCACGTCAGGCCGTTAACGCGCTGGACTTGATGTTTCTGAGTAACCGGGGACTCTATATTCCGGCACCGCAAATAGGAGAAGGATTTTTTGCCTTTTGCGGCGCTGTAATTATCACTATCGTCGTCACTATCGGGCTATTTCGCTACAACAGAATGCACCAGACTAAAACCGGTCAGCTACGCCGGACCTGGCCCACGGCTCTGGCGCTGATCGTGCTTTTACCGATGATCTCACAGTGGCTGTTTGGCGCAGCGCTTCACTGGGATATCCCCGCCCTTCGCGGTTTTAACTTCCGTGGCGGTATGGTGCTTATTCCCGAACTGGCTGCCCTGACGCTGGCGCTTTCAGTGTATACCTCGGCGTTTATAGCAGAAATTATTCGAGCGGGAATACAGGCCGTTCCTTATGGCCAACATGAAGCAGCACGCTCGCTGGGTCTGCCAAATCCGGTGACACTGCGCCAGGTGATCATCCCACAGGCGCTGCGCGTCATCATTCCCCCATTAACCAGCCAGTATCTGAATATCGTCAAAAACTCCTCACTTGCGGCTGCCATTGGCTATCCGGATATGGTTTCACTGTTTGCCGGCACGGTACTCAATCAAACAGGGCAAGCCATTGAAACTATTGCTATCACGATGTCGGTGTACCTGATCATCAGCCTGAGCATTTCTCTGTTGATGAATATTTATAACCGCCGTATTGCACTGATTGAGCGCTAAGGAGCCATGATGACAAAAGCACTGCTGTCTCACCCCTCGCGTCAGAACAGTAACCCGGCAAGCCGCAGTCTACTCTGGGTGCGTAAAAACCTGTTCTCCAGTTGGTCAAATAGCCTGCTCACGCTGCTGTGCATTTGGCTGATTTGGTCATTTCTTCCGCCACTGCTGAACTGGGTATTCTTTCAGGCCAACTGGGTCGGTTCAACCCGCGCAGACTGCACCAAAGCAGGGGCTTGCTGGGTGTTCATTCATGAACGCTTTGGGCAATTCATGTATGGACTTTATCCCCACGATCAGCGCTGGCGCGTAAATCTGGCCCTGATCATTGGCCTGGCCTCTATCGTCCCTATGTTCTGGAAATCTATTCCTCACCGTGGCCGCTATATCGCCGTCTGGGCCGTCGTTTATCCCGTGGTGGTCTGGTGGTTGATGTACGGTGGTTTTTTCGGACTTGAGCGCGTAGAAACCCGACAGTGGGGCGGATTAACACTGACGCTTATCATTGCATCCGTGGGGATTGCGGGCGCGCTTCCGTGGGGTATTTTACTGGCGCTTGGACGTCGGTCTCATATGCCAGTCGTGCGGATTTTATCCGTCATTTTCATTGAGTTCTGGCGCGGTGTACCGTTGATTACCGTCCTTTTTATGTCCTCGGTCATGCTTCCTCTGTTTATGTCCGAAGGGACCAGTATCGACAAACTTATCCGGGCGCTGGTCGGCGTGATTCTTTTCCAGTCGGCGTATGTCGCAGAAGTGGTTCGCGGAGGGTTACAGGCCCTACCAAAAGGTCAGTATGAAGCCGCTGAATCACTGGCGTTAGGGTACTGGAAAACGCAAGGGCTGGTCATTCTTCCGCAAGCCCTCAAGCTGGTTATTCCGGGTCTGGTTAACACGATTATCGCCCTGTTTAAGGATACCAGTCTGGTCATCATCATCGGCCTGTTTGATCTCTTCAGTAGCGTGCAGCAGGCAACTGTGGACCCTGCATGGTTGGGGATGTCGACGGAAGGATATGTTTTCGCTGCACTGATTTACTGGATCTTCTGTTTTAGCATGTCGCGTTACAGCCAACATCTGGAAAAACGTTTTAACACCGGGCGTACACTGCACTGAGGAATTTATGAGCCAATTATTAATGCCGTCTACCGACGCGATGATTACGCTGGAAAACGTCAACAAATGGTACGGACAGTTTCACGTCCTGAAAAACATCAACCTGAAGGTAAAGCAGGGAGAACGCATCGTATTATGCGGACCTTCCGGTTCGGGTAAATCGACAACTATCCGCTGTATCAACCATCTGGAAGAGCATCAGCAAGGACGTATTGTGGTGGATGGGATCGAACTCAATGAAGATATCCGCAATATTGAGCGTGTCAGACAAGAAGTTGGCATGGTTTTTCAGCACTTTAATCTCTTTCCTCATTTGACGGTCCTGCAAAACTGCACGCTGGCACCGATCTGGGTGCAAAAGATGCCAAAAAAAGAGGCTGAAGCTCTGGCAATGCACTACCTTGAGCGAGTTCGCATTGCTGAACATGCGCATAAATATCCTGGGCAAATCTCTGGTGGGCAGCAACAGCGCGTGGCCATTGCACGCTCGCTGTGCATGAAACCTAAAATTATGTTATTCGATGAACCCACATCAGCGTTGGATCCTGAAATGGTAAAAGAAGTGCTTGATACCATGATAGGTCTGGCGCAATCAGGCATGACTATGCTGTGTGTTACCCATGAAATGGGCTTTGCCCGCACAGTGGCCGACCGGGTGATCTTTATGGATCTTGGCGAGATTGTTGAACAGGCAGCACCGGATGAGTTTTTTGCTCACCCCAAATCTGAACGCACTCGTGCGTTTTTGTCACAGGTTATCCATTAAAGCCATGCGCCGAATACAGCACTGGCGTTTAACAGATAAAACAAAAGGCCCAGTCGAAAGACTGGGCCTTTTGTTTTTATTTGATGTCTGGCAGTTCCCTACTCTCGCATGGGGAGACCCCACACTACCATCGGCGCTACGGCGTTTCACTTCTGAGTTCGGCATGGGGTCAGGTGGGACCACCGCGCTACAGCCGCCAGACAAATTCTTTTCTAAGTGCCAAACTTTAACCGAAAAACTGGTGCTGATACCCAGAGTCGAACTGGGGACCTCACCCTTACCAAGGGTGCGCTCTACCAACTGAGCCATATCAGCACACTAAATTTGATGCCTGGCAGTTCCCTACTCTCGCATGGGGAGACCCCACACTACCATCGGCGCTACGGCGTTTCACTTCTGAGTTCGGCATGGGGTCAGGTGGGACCACCGCGCTACAGCCGCCAGGCAAATTCTGTTTATCAACACACCTCTCGGTCTGTCGATGTAATCTGTAATCAAGCTGAATTTCGATGTCTCATCCGCCAAAACACCTTCGGCGTTGTAAGGTTAAGCCTCACGGTTCATTAGTATCGGTTAGCTCAACGTATCGCTACGCTTACACACCCGACCTATCAACGTCGTCGTCTTCAACGTTCCTTCAGGACCCTTAAAGGGTCAGGGAGAACTCATCTCGGGGCAAGTTTCGTGCTTAGATGCTTTCAGCACTTATCTCTTCCGCATTTAGCTACCGGGCAATGCCATTGGCATGACAACCCGAACACCAGTGATGCGTCCACTCCGGTCCTCTCGTACTAGGAGCAGCCCCCCTCAATTCTCCAGCGCCCACGGCAGATAGGGACCGAACTGTCTCACGACGTTCTAAACCCAGCTCGCGTACCACTTTAAATGGCGAACAGCCATACCCTTGGGACCTACTTCAGCCCCAGGATGTGATGAGCCGACATCGAGGTGCCAAACACCGCCGTCGATATGAACTCTTGGGCGGTATCAGCCTGTTATCCCCGGAGTACCTTTTATCCGTTGAGCGATGGCCCTTCCATTCAGAACCACCGGATCACTAAGACCTGCTTTCGCACCTGCTCGAGCCGTCACTCTCGCAGTCAAGCTAGCTTATGCCTTTGCACTAACCTCCTGATGTCCGACCAGGATTAGCTAACCTTCGTGCTCCTCCGTTACTCTTTAGGAGGAGACCGCCCCAGTCAAACTACCCACCAGACACTGTCCGCAACCCGGATTACGGGTCTACGTTAGAACACCAGCCATTAAAGGGTGGTATTTCAAGGTTGGCTCCATGCAGACTGGCGTCCACACTTCAAAGCCTCCCACCTATCCTACACATCAAGGACCAGTGTTCAGTGTCAAGCTATAGTAAAGGTTCACGGGGTCTTTCCGTCTTGCCGCGGGTACACTGCATCTTCACAGCGAGTTCAATTTCACTGAGTCTCGGGTGGAGACAGCCTGGCCATCATTACGCCATTCGTGCAGGTCGGAACTTACCCGACAAGGAATTTCGCTACCTTAGGACCGTTATAGTTACGGCCGCCGTTTACCGGGGCTTCGATCAAGAGCTTCTCCTTACGGATAACCCCATCAATTAACCTTCCGGCACCGGGCAGGCGTCACACCGTATACGTCCACTTTCGTGTTTGCACAGTGCTGTGTTTTTAATAAACAGTTGCAGCCAGCTGGTATCTTCGACTGATTTCAGCTCCATGAGTAAATCACTTCACCTACATATCAGCGTGCCTTCTCCCGAAGTTACGGCACCATTTTGCCTAGTTCCTTCACCCGAGTTCTCTCAAGCGCCTTGGTATTCTCTACCTGACCACCTGTGTCGGTTTGGGGTACGATTTTGTGTTACCTGATGCTTAGAGGCTTTTCCTGGAAGCAGGGCATTTGTTACTTCAGCACCGTAGTGCCTCGTCATCACACCTCAGCGTTAACAAGACTCCGGATTTACCTGGAATCTCCGCCTACATGCTTAAACCGGGACAACCGTCGCCCGGCTAACATAGCCTTCTCCGTCCCCCCTTCGCAGTAACACCAAGTACAGGAATATTAACCTGTTTCCCATCGACTACGCCTTTCGGCCTCGCCTTAGGGGTCGACTCACCCTGCCCCGATTAACGTTGGACAGGAACCCTTGGTCTTCCGGCGTGCGGGTTTTTCACCCGCATTATCGTTACTTATGTCAGCATTCGCACTTCTGATACCTCCAGCATGCCTCACAGCACACCTTCAACGGCTTACAGAACGCTCCCCTACCCAACAACACATAGTGTCGCTGCCGCAGCTTCGGTGCATGGTTTAGCCCCGTTACATCTTCCGCGCAGGCCGACTCGACCAGTGAGCTATTACGCTTTCTTTAAATGATGGCTGCTTCTAAGCCAACATCCTGGCTGTCTGTGCCTTCCCACATCGTTTCCCACTTAACCATGACTTTGGGACCTTAGCTGGCGGTCTGGGTTGTTTCCCTCTTCACGACGGACGTTAGCACCCGCCGTGTGTCTCCCGTGATAACATTCTTCGGTATTCGCAGTTTGCATCGGGTTGGTAAGTCGGGATGACCCCCTAGCCGAAACAGTGCTCTACCCCCGAAGATGAGTTCACGAGGCGCTACCTAAATAGCTTTCGGGGAGAACCAGCTATCTCCCGGTTTGATTGGCCTTTCACCCCCAGCCACAAGTCATCCGCTAATTTTTCAACATTAGTCGGTTCGGTCCTCCAGTTAGTGTTACCCAACCTTCAACCTGCCCATGGCTAGATCACCGGGTTTCGGGTCTATACCCTGCAACTTAACGCCCAGTTAAGACTCGGTTTCCCTTCGGCTCCCCTATTCGGTTAACCTTGCTACAGAATATAAGTCGCTGACCCATTATACAAAAGGTACGCAGTCACCCCATAAAGAGGCTCCCACTGCTTGTACGTACACGGTTTCAGGTTCTTTTTCACTCCCCTCGCCGGGGTTCTTTTCGCCTTTCCCTCACGGTACTGGTTCACTATCGGTCAGTCAGGAGTATTTAGCCTTGGAGGATGGTCCCCCCATATTCAGACAGGATACCACGTGTCCCGCCCTACTCTTCGAGTTCACAACACATGCACTTTTGTGTACGGGACTATCACCCTGTATCGCCGGACTTTCCAGACCGTTCCACTACCACACATGCTGATTCAGACTCTGGGCTGCTCCCCGTTCGCTCGCCGCTACTGGGGGAATCTCGGTTGATTTCTTTTCCTCGGGGTACTTAGATGTTTCAGTTCCCCCGGTTCGCTTCATTACGCTATGTATTCACGTAATGATAGTGTGACGAATCACACTGGGTTTCCCCATTCGGAAATCGCCGGTTATAACGGTTCATATCACCTTACCGACGCTTATCGCAGATTAGCACGTCCTTCATCGCCTCTGACTGCCAGGGCATCCACCGTGTACGCTTAGTCGCTTAACCTCACAACCCGAAGATGTTTCGTAAAACACTTCAGTGTTGCGAAAATTTGAGAGACTCGAACACACCGCTTTTCATTTCTTGTTTACGGAGAAATGAAACAGTGTGTCGTTTCAATTTTCAGCTTGATCCAGATTTTTAAAGAGCAAAACTTCGCAGTGAACCTTTTCAGGTACACTCTGAAGTTTTCTTGTGTTTTTGCAGTAAAGGATGGTGGAGCTATGCGGGATCGAACCGCAGACCTCCTGCGTGCAAAGCAGGCGCTCTCCCAGCTGAGCTATAGCCCCATTGTAGTTAAATCTCCTTTAACCTTAATTTCTGTTGAGGCAAGGCGTGGTGACGCGAAGCATACTGAAGTATGTGAGCATCGCCGCAACGCAGCATCAGCAGAAATTTGGTAGGCCTGAGTGGACTTGAACCACCGACCTCACCCTTATCAGGGGTGCGCTCTAACCACCTGAGCTACAAGCCTGCAGAGATTTTCTTACTGCTAATTTTCATCAGACAATCTGTGTGAGCACTACAAAGAACGTTTCTTTAAGGTAAGGAGGTGATCCAACCGCAGGTTCCCCTACGGTTACCTTGTTACGACTTCACCCCAGTCATGAATCACAAAGTGGTAAGCGCCCTCCCGAAGGTTAAGCTACCTACTTCTTTTGCAACCCACTCCCATGGTGTGACGGGCGGTGTGTACAAGGCCCGGGAACGTATTCACCGTGGCATTCTGATCCACGATTACTAGCGATTCCGACTTCATGGAGTCGAGTTGCAGACTCCAATCCGGACTACGACATACTTTATGAGGTCCGCTTGCTCTCGCGAGGTCGCTTCTCTTTGTATATGCCATTGTAGCACGTGTGTAGCCCTACTCGTAAGGGCCATGATGACTTGACGTCATCCCCACCTTCCTCCAGTTTATCACTGGCAGTCTCCTTTGAGTTCCCGACCGAATCGCTGGCAACAAAGGATAAGGGTTGCGCTCGTTGCGGGACTTAACCCAACATTTCACAACACGAGCTGACGACAGCCATGCAGCACCTGTCTCAGAGTTCCCGAAGGCACCAAAGCATCTCTGCTAAGTTCTCTGGATGTCAAGAGTAGGTAAGGTTCTTCGCGTTGCATCGAATTAAACCACATGCTCCACCGCTTGTGCGGGCCCCCGTCAATTCATTTGAGTTTTAACCTTGCGGCCGTACTCCCCAGGCGGTCGACTTAACGCGTTAGCTCCGGAAGCCACGCCTCAAGGGCACAACCTCCAAGTCGACATCGTTTACGGCGTGGACTACCAGGGTATCTAATCCTGTTTGCTCCCCACGCTTTCGCACCTGAGCGTCAGTCTTTGTCCAGGGGGCCGCCTTCGCCACCGGTATTCCTCCAGATCTCTACGCATTTCACCGCTACACCTGGAATTCTACCCCCCTCTACAAGACTCTAGCCTGCCAGTTTCGGATGCAGTTCCCAGGTTGAGCCCGGGGATTTCACATCCGACTTGACAGACCGCCTGCGTGCGCTTTACGCCCAGTAATTCCGATTAACGCTTGCACCCTCCGTATTACCGCGGCTGCTGGCACGGAGTTAGCCGGTGCTTCTTCTGCGAGTAACGTCAATTGCTGCGGTTATTAACCACAACACCTTCCTCCTCGCTGAAAGTACTTTACAACCCGAAGGCCTTCTTCATACACGCGGCATGGCTGCATCAGGCTTGCGCCCATTGTGCAATATTCCCCACTGCTGCCTCCCGTAGGAGTCTGGACCGTGTCTCAGTTCCAGTGTGGCTGGTCATCCTCTCAGACCAGCTAGGGATCGTCGCCTAGGTGAGCCGTTACCCCACCTACTAGCTAATCCCATCTGGGCACATCCGATGGCAAGAGGCCCGAAGGTCCCCCTCTTTGGTCTTGCGACGTTATGCGGTATTAGCTACCGTTTCCAGTAGTTATCCCCCTCCATCGGGCAGTTTCCCAGACATTACTCACCCGTCCGCCACTCGTCACCCAAGGAGCAAGCTCCTCTGTGCTACCGTTCGACTTGCATGTGTTAGGCCTGCCGCCAGCGTTCAATCTGAGCCATGATCAAACTCTTCAATTTAAGTTTGATGCTCGTGAATTAAACTTCGTAATGAATTACGTGTTCACTCAGAGACTTGGTATTCATTTTTCGTCTTGCGACGTTAAGAATCCGTATCTTCGAGTGCCCACACAGATTGTCTGATAAATTGTTAAAGAGCAGTTGCGACGCGCTTTAGCGCTCTGTCGCGAGGTGGCGTATATTACGCTTTCCTCTTTCAGAGTCAACCCTCATTTTCAGGTTTTTCTCTTCAACCGAACCGGCTGTTTGCGTGAAGTGATTCACATCCGCCGTGTCGATGGAGGCGCATTATAGGGATCCCATTTTTTAGCACAAGTATTTTTTGGATCTTTTTTGCTGAGTGCTTGTTTTTCACCCCTTTCGCTATATTCCTGCGCAATTTGGCTGATTTTTGATAGCTAAATCACTTGCACAGTCTCGATAATCCAACCAAAGTCTTCATTACTGCTCTATTTTTGTTGAGGTAAACATGTCTGATGTATTACGTCCTTATAAGGATCTTTTCCCACAGATCGGAAGACGCGTGATGATCGATACCAGTAGCGTCGTCATTGGTGATACTCGTTTGGCTGATGACGTCGGGATTTGGCCGTTGGTTGCGATTCGTGGCGACGTCAACTATGTACAAATCGGCGCCCGTACAAACATTCAGGACGGCAGCGTTCTCCATGTCACACATAAATCCACATCTAATCCGCAAGGTAATCCATTGATCGTGGGTGAGGATGTGACGGTCGGTCATAAAGTCATGCTACACGGCTGCATCATTGGCAACCGCGTATTGGTCGGTATGGGATCAATTTTACTGGACGGCGTAGTGGTAGAAGACGACGTTATGATTGGGGCAGGAAGCCTGGTGCCGCAAAACAAACGCCTGGAGAGTGGATATCTGTACCTGGGTAGTCCGGTTAAACAGATCCGGCCATTAAGTGACGAAGAGAAAGCTGGCTTAAAATACTCTGCTAACAACTACGTTAAATGGAAAGATGAGTATTTAAATCAGAGTAACCAAACCCAACCCTGAGAGTTTTCCTGCTGGTCCTGGATCAATGCTTCGGCCTCTTCTTCCAGGTCCCAGCGATGCTGTTGAAAGGTTTCCAGCCATTGTTCAGGCGTGCAGCCGCCAAAGCGGGACGCCAACGTCTCCCCTGATATAGCGCATGTTAACTGCATACCATGGACCAACGCCGGGAAAACAACGGCGCTAATATCCGTCCGCCATTCTTCTCGATCGGGAAACTGGATCGCCTGATTCATGCCGACATTTCCTGTTGCATGCTTTTGATGACGGGCTCAATCTGTGGCAATACACCATGCCAGAGTAAAACGGCGTGCGCTGCTTGTCCCACCAGCATCCCCAGACCATCGGCATACTGTTTCGCCCCATGTTCAGCACACCAGGAAAGGAACGGTGTATTCCCTTGCTGATAAAACATGTCATAGCAATAGACAGATGAGTGAATAAGCGATGTCGGAATGGCTGGTACCTCACCGCTAATTCCGCTGGATGTCGCATTAATAATTAAATCAAAACTGTAATTATCAAGCTCGTCCATACCCACCGCCTGCACGCTGCCGGTATGGGAGAAGATTTGTGCCAGTTCTTCTGCGCGCGAAGCAGTACGGTTAACGATGGTTACCGCACAATCCAGAGAAAGAAGAGGTAATAAAACCCCACGGGATGCGCCACCGGCACCAATCAACAGAACTCGCGATCCGGGGCGAATGAAAGATAAACGTTCAAGATCGCTTAATAAGCCGATACCATCCGTGTTATCTCCCAGTAAACGCCCATCCTCAAGTCGTTTAAGAGTGTTGACCGCTCCAGCAAGCGATGCCCGCTCCGTTAATTCATCGGCACGCGCAAACGCCTCTTCTTTAAAAGGCACAGTGACATTTGCCCCCTTCCCACCCTCAGCAAAAAAGGCATTCAGCGTATTCACAAAATCATTGATAGGTGCCAGTACACGTCCATAGGAATGATCAATTTTCAACTGCTCTGCAAATTGCTGATGAATAAAGGGCGATTTACTGTGCGCTATCGGATTACCAAAAACAGCATAGGCTTCTTTCATATTACCCCTGTCGAAACTGTTCACCGGTCAGAGCATCACGGATCTCCGAAGGATTCAAACGCCCTCCAGTCTCCCCTTCAACTACAGGAAAGTCTGTACCAAACTGCGCGCGGACTTCGTCTACCGTTCTGCAAGGCGGTAAGCCACTCAAATTAGCACTGGTGGAGACTAACGGTTTGCCATAAGCCTGGCACAATGCAACCACCAGCGGATGATCGGTGACTCGCACGGCCAGCGAGTCAAAACGACCGGTCAACCAACGAGGCGTAGTCGCAGGCGCAGGGAAAACGAAGGTGACAGGACCAGGCCAGCGAGCGAACACAGCCTCACGTTGAGCATCAGTAAGCGTGCTATCGTCAATATAGGGCTTGAGCTGGTCAAAATTTGCCGCAATCAAAATTAAGCCTTTATCGACTGGGCGTTGTTTTAGCTCCAACAGACGGGTAACAGCCGTTTCACTGTCGGGATCGCAGCCGACACCAAATACAGCTTCTGTTGGATAGGCGATGACTTTTTCTTGTTTCAGAACCGCTATCGCAGCAGCAATAGGGCCTGTGGGCAGGTTATTATTCACTTTTTTATTCCGCCGAGAACGGCTTTCCACATTGTTTACTGGCACAGAAATGCTTCACACCCTGCGCGGTTTTCTTTTCGATGAGTAGCGGATAATGGCACTCAGGACACTCTCCGGCTAACGGTTTGAAGTTAATGACAAACTGGCACTCCGGATAGCGATCGCAGGAGTAAAACGTTTTGCCATAACGGGAACGCCGCTGAACCAGGTGGCCAGTCTGGCATTGAGGACAGACTATTGCTGTTTCATCTGGCTTGTCGATAAGTTCGGTGTGTTCACACGTTGGATAATCGCTGCATCCAATAAACATCCCGAATCTTCCCTGTCTCAGCACCAGCTCGGCGCCACATGCAGGACAAAGCTTACCCTCCAGAACTTTGACAATATGTCCGTCCGCGGAAGATTTCAGCGGACGGATGTAATCGCATTCTGGATAGTGTGAACAACCAAGAAACGGACCGTGTTTCCCGGAACGAATAACCAGTTCAGCCCCGCATTGTGGGCAGGGCTCGTTTTTACGCACCGTAAACAGTGCTGATTTAGCCATAACAACTCATACTGAATGAAGATTGATTAATGCAGCATACCTTCATTCACTTCAAAGAGTAATTCTTCCATTTGCTGATAGGCATTTTCACAACCTGGAATATTGAAAAGCACCATCAGGATCACCCACTTCAGATCTTCCAGATCGAACTCTGCCGTATCCAGCGCGAGTACGCGCTCAATGACCATTTCTCGTGTTTCGAGGTTTAGTACCTGAATCTGTTCCAGGAATAGCAGGAACCCTCTACAGCTTGCATCCAGTCGATCACACTCTTCTGCGGTATAAATACGTATAGAAAGAGGATCAGATGCCAGCTGCATAGGTTCGGCAAGACCATCCTGATAATCAGCAAGCTTTTCCAGCCAAAGTAACGCGTTGTAGATGTCTTCACGATCAAAACCAGCGTCGGTAAGATCCCGTTCCAGTTTGTCCTGATCCACACGCAGCTCAGCTTCGTTATGGATATATGTCTCAAACAAATACATTAGTACGTCGAACATGGCATGCCCTCCTCAATCGGACATAGCCGCCGGGTACAGCTGCGATCCATCCTGCTAACTCCAGTTCGAGCAGTTGAGCCACTACCTCTGGCACAGGTTGGCCGGCACGTTCAGCGACGACGTCAACAGGTGTTACCTCATCTCCTACGTTAGCCAGGAGCTCCGGAAATGGCAATGCCACCTCTTCGTGATCTGGCGAATAAATTGATTTTTCAGGTTCATCTGGCAACCATTGCAGCCCATATTGCAAATTTTCCAGAATTTCTTCTGGGGCCGTCACAAGCGTGGCTCCCTGCTGAATAAGCCAATGTGGACCTTCACTTCCCGGACTCCCAATCGGTCCAGGCAACGCAAAAACCTCCCGCCCTTGTTCCAGTGCACAACGCGCAGTGACCAGTGACCCGCTACGCTGAGCAGCTTCTACAACCAGGACTCCTTTACTTAGACCACTAATAATGCGATTTCGTCGGGGAAAATTGCGCGGCAAAGGAAGCGTATCTAATGGGAACTCAGACACCAGTGCGCCTCCAGCCTCAATCAGTCGTTTAGCCAGACGGACATGCTGTCGTGGATGAATGGTCTCAAGCCCATTTCCCAGCACCGCAATACTCGTGCCTTCTCGGTTTATCGCAGCATTGTGCGCCACACCATCAATCCCACGGGCCAGGCCGCTGGTGATCGTCACGCCGCATGCTGCAAGCTTTTCACAAAACAAACGCCCCCAGCGTTCGCCATACCAGGAGTGCTGTCGGCTACCGACGACGGCAACCTGAAACGAGCTAAGGCATATGGGATTTCCTGCCACAAAAAGCACCCCAGGATAATCCTCAATTGCACGGAGCTGTGCCGGATAATGCTCGCTGTCGGCAACCACAAAATGATGGTTGGGCTGTTCAAGCCAGCGCAGCGTTTTTTCCAGCGTCTGATCTGGAAAGGTTAAAAAGCGCCGGGCCTGGCGGGGGGAGAGCCCAGCATGATGAAGTACCACGTTGTTAATACACGTCTGAGTATTGAGCCAGTGGGCAATGCGCACCATCTCATCACCATACAGTTCATTCACTTGTGCTAAACGTAGCCAAATTTCGATTTTGGTCATCCCTGTTCCCCTGCCACAAGCAGTCCTGGCAATCTTTGCGATTGGTCACTGATGCTGTCAATCAGAGGGGGTTTTGTCTAGAATAGAGGTAATAATCTTTTCAACTCCTGAACACAACTCTGGATAACTATGTCAGTTTTGCAAGTGTTACATATTCCGGACGAGCGCCTTCGCAAAGTCGCAAAACCGGTCGAAGAAGTGAATGCAGAAATTCAGCGTATCGTTGATGATATGTTCGAAACGATGTACGCCGAAGAAGGTATCGGTCTGGCAGCAACTCAGGTCGATATTCATCAGCGCATCATTGTTATTGATGTCTCTGAAAATCGCGACGAGCAGTTGGTACTCATTAACCCAGAGCTGCTGGAAAAAGACGGCGAAACAGGTATTGAAGAAGGCTGCCTGTCTATTCCCGAACAGCGTGCGTTAGTACCGCGCGCAGAGAAAGTAAAAATTCGTGCGCTCGATCGCAACGGCAAATCTTTTGAACTGGAAGCCGATGGCCTGCTGGCTATCTGCATTCAACATGAAATGGATCACCTGGTCGGTAAACTGTTTATCGATTATCTGTCTCCGTTGAAGCAACAACGCATTCGTCAGAAAGTTGAAAAACTCGACCGCCTGAACGCCCGAGCTTAAGGACAAGAATCAACGTGTCAGACTCACTACGTATTATTTTTGCGGGTACACCTGACTTTGCAGCGCGTCATCTCGACGCGCTGTTGTCTTCTGGACATAACGTCGTTGGCGTGTTTACCCAACCGGACCGTCCGGCGGGACGCGGTAAAAAGCTGATGCCCAGCCCGGTAAAAGTGCTGGCGGAAGAAAAAGGGATACCGGTTTTCCAACCCGTCTCTCTTCGTCCTCAGGAAAACCAGCAGCTGGTTGCTGATTTACGCGCAGACGTGATGGTAGTGGTAGCATATGGCCTGATACTGCCAAAAGCCGTACTGGAAATGCCGCGTCTGGGTTGTATCAACGTTCACGGTTCCCTGCTTCCACGCTGGCGTGGCGCAGCGCCAATCCAGCGCTCACTGTGGGCAGGCGACACCGAAACTGGTGTGACCATCATGCAGATGGATGTTGGCCTCGACACCGGTGATATGTTGCTTAAGCTGTCCTGCCCGATAACTGCAGAAGATACCAGCGGTTCGTTATACGATAAGCTGGCAGATTTAGGACCTCAGGGGCTGATTGAAACGCTAAAACAGCTGGCTGCTGGCACGATAAAACCTGTTGTTCAAGATGAATCACTGGTTACGCATGCAGAAAAACTCAGTAAAGAAGAGGCCCGTATCGACTGGTCGCTTTCAGCCGCTCAGTTGGAACGCTGCATCCGCGCCTTTAACCCGTGGCCAATGAGCTGGCTTGAAATCGACGGCCAGCCAGTGAAAGTCTGGCAAGCTACGGTTATTACAGCGAACACACAGGCCGCACCAGGCACTATTCTTGAGGCGACAAAACAGGGTATCCAGGTCGCAACGGGCGATGGCATCCTGAATCTCGTCTCTTTGCAACCTGCCGGTAAAAAAGCCATGAGCGCGCAGGATCTGCTTAATTCGCGCCGGGAATGGTTTGTACCCGGTAACCGTCTGGTATGACGGTTCATCTCTTTAAGCCCGGTATCTCCGGGCATTTTTATTTTTGCGCTTATGAAAAAACATCTTAATTTACGCAGTATGGCGGCCCAGGCCGTCGAACAGGTTGTCGAAAAGGGACAATCATTAAGCAACGTGCTGCCCGCCATGCAGCAAAAAGTTGCCGATAAAGACAAAGCACTGTTGCAGGAGCTTTGCTTCGGCGTGTTGCGTACACTCTCCCAACTGGAGTGGATGATCCAGCAGTTGATGGAACGTCCAATGACGGGCAAACAGCGCACTGTTCACTATCTGATCATGGTGGGCTTCTACCAACTGCTGCATACTCGTATTCCACCACATGCTGCTTTGGCAGAGACCGTAGAAGGCGCAGTCGTTATTAAGCTTCCGCAGCTTAAAGGGCTGATCAACGGCGTGCTGCGCCAGTTTCAGCGCCGCCAGGAAGAGCTGCAGGCTGAATTCTCTCAAAGCGATTTACGTTTCTTACACCCCTCCTGGCTGGTGAAACGTATTAAGACCGCTTATCCGCAGCAGTGGGAAGCCATTCTTGAAGCCAATAACCAGCGACCGCCGATGTGGTTACGTGTCAATCGTAACCATCATACGCGCGATGCCTGGCTGGACCTGCTGACCGAAGCGGGATTAACCGGTTTCCCGCATCCAGATTACCCGGATGCAGTGCGTCTGGAAACGCCAGCTCCTGTGCACGCCCTTCCAGGTTTTGATGAAGGCTGGGTAACCGTCCAGGATGCTTCCGCTCAAGGATGCATAAACTATCTGTTGCCGGAGGACGGTGAACAGATCCTCGACCTATGCTGTGCGCCGGGGGGCAAAACCACTCACATTCTGGAAGTTGCTCCGCACGCTAACGTAATGGCTGTCGATGTTGATGAAAAACGCTTATCGCGCGTTTTCGACAATCTAAAACGTCTGGGTATGAAGGCAACCGTAAAACAGGGTGATGGCCGCTATCCACAGCAGTGGTGCGGTGAACAACAGTTTGACCGTATTTTGCTGGACGCTCCGTGTTCTGCCACCGGAGTGATCCGTCGCCATCCGGATATCAAATGGCTGCGTCGCGACCGGGATATTGCTGAACTTGCCCAGTTGCAGGCTGAAATCCTGAATGCAACCTGGCCACATCTTAAACCTGGCGGCACGCTGGTTTATGCAACCTGCTCTATCCTGCCAGAAGAAAACCAACAGCAAATTGCCGCCTTCCTTGCGCGCACGCCAGATGCGGTATTAAGCGTAACCGGTACGCCGGAAAAACCTGGACGTCAGAATTTACCGAGTGCGGAAGATGGTGATGGTTTCTTTTACGCTAAGCTAATCAAAAAGTGATGAGATAACGGGTCGCGACTGATGAAAATTATCATTCTGGGCGCAGGGCAAGTTGGCGGTACGCTGGCTGAAAACCTGGTCGGAGAGAACAACGATATCACGGTAGTCGATACCAATGGTGAGCGCCTGCGTAGCCTGCAGGACAAGTTTGATCTCCGTGTCGTGCAAGGGCATGGTTCGCATCCCCGAGTTCTACGTGAAGCCGGTGCCGACGATGCCGATATGCTGGTTGCCGTAACCAGCTCAGATGAAACAAATATGGTTGCCTGTCAGGTAGCTTATTCACTGTTTAACACGCCTAATCGTATCGCTCGTATTCGTTCACCGGATTACGTTCGTGATGCGGACAAGCTATTTCAATCTGATGCGGTGCCTATCGATCACCTGATTGCGCCTGAGCAACTGGTTATCGATAGCATTTATCGCCTGATTGAATATCCGGGCGCATTGCAGGTAGTGAATTTTGCCGAAGGAAAAGTCAGCCTGGCCGTGGTGAAAGCCTATTACGGTGGGCCGCTGATTGGTAATGCGCTGTCGACAATGCGTGAGCATATGCCGCACATCGATACCCGCGTTGCGGCGATTTTCCGTCATGACCGACCGATCCGTCCGCAAGGTTCTACCATTGTTGAAGCGGGTGATGAAGTTTTCTTCATCGCGGCCTCGCAGCATATTCGCGCCGTAATGAGCGAATTACAGCGTCTGGAAAAGCCTTACAAACGCATTATGTTAGTGGGCGGTGGTAATATTGGCGCCGGGCTGGCACGGCGACTAGAAAAAGATTACAGCGTCAAACTGATTGAACGTAATCAACAGCGCGCATCCGAGCTTGCAGAGAAACTGCAAAATACGATCGTCTTTTTTGGTGATGCCTCGGATCAAGAGCTGCTGGCGGAAGAACATATCGATCAGGTTGATCTGTTCATTGCGGTAACCAACGATGATGAAGCGAATATCATGTCGGCGATGCTTGCCAAACGGATGGGCGCCAAGAAAGTGATGGTGTTGATCCAACGCAGAGCATACGTCGATCTGGTGCAAGGCAGCGTGATCGATATTGCGATTTCACCGCAGCAGGCAACCATCTCTGCGCTGCTCAGTCATGTGCGTAAAGCGGATATTGTTGGTGTATCTTCACTGCGCCGTGGCGTCGCGGAAGCCATTGAAGCCGTTGCACACGGTGATGAAACGACGTCACGGGTTGTGGGTCGCTCAATTGATGAAATTAAACTTCCACCAGGAACCATTATTGGCGCCGTTGTGCGTGGTAACGATGTGATGATTGCCAATGATAACCTGCGTATTGAACAGGGCGATCACGTAATTATGTTCCTGACAGATAAAAAGTTTATTACCGACGTCGAGCGACTATTCCAGCCAAGTCCGTTCTTCCTGTAATAATTTGGGCGCTGAAACTGCGCCTAAATTATTTCCCTTTATTTTTCATGGTTTAATAAATTTTTATTTAGGCAATACATAAATGGAAATTGCCTAAACATTTGTTAAACTTATAAACGTCAGCTGCATAGGGAGAATAAGATGAGCATTATTAAAGAATTTCGCGAATTCGCGATGCGCGGGAATGTTGTCGATTTGGCAGTGGGTGTCATTATTGGTGCGGCATTTGGGAAGATAGTTTCATCACTGGTTGCCGATATCATCATGCCGCCGCTGGGGTTGTTAATTGGTGGAATTGATTTTAAACAGTTTGCTTTAACACTACGTGATGCACAGGGAGATATCCCTGCAGTCGTTATGCATTACGGTGTATTTATTCAGAATATCTTTGATTTCGTTATTGTTGCGTTTGCTATCTTTATGGCAATCAAGCTGATCAACAAACTGAACCGTAAAAAAGCGGAAGAGCCAGCAGCACCGCCGGCGCCATCGAAAGAAGAAGTATTGCTGAGTGAAATTCGTGACCTGCTGAAAGAACAGAATAACCGCTCTTAAGCACTCACTGAAACAAGAAGGCCAGTGGTAAAAAAGTGAATGACTTTCTTGCCACTGGCCTCCCAGTTACCCCGATTACCATGTTTACCTTTACGTAGATAACTTCCTTTCCCTTTCTTATTTTTCTCAATGCGCTGCCTGAACAGTGGGTCATGTAGAAGCGCCTCAATGGCGTTATCTTTTATCTGCCCTTTAGTGTGCTGATAACGACTCATGATACCTCCGGTTGTCGTAATTTACGCCGCGAGTGTAGATCTGACCGTGCAATAAATCAACAGCCTGATGGTGCTCCACTGGCGCCTTGCTCAAGTGCTTCAAGGATAGAGCAGTACACGCTGCTGTGTGCCTTGCCACAACACGCGTCATTCAATCGCTGCAGCGACCGTTGCATCGCCTGAAGCTCAGCTATTCTCGCTTCCACTTCCTGCAATCTTTCCTGGACGATCCCTTTTGATTCCTGGCAGGTATGGTGTTCGGGATCGATGCGGATCGAAAGCAGTTCGCGGATCGATTCCAGAGTGAAACCAAGCTGACGGGCATAGCGAATAAACTTTAGACGCTGAAGATCGCTTTCCGTATAGAGACGAAACCCGCCTTCTGTACGTATTTCATGTTCCATCATCTGCTGCTTTTCATAGTAGCGGATAGTATCAGGCGTCACGTCAGCCAGTTTCGCTAATTCACCAATACGGTACATGCTATCTCCGCTATTCGTCGTTGATCTTCTGCAGCAACTTATCTGCGTATTCACCGTGTAAAAACTCGGTGCTGAGTCCAGCCTGCCGAAGTTTCAGTTCCAGTAGTGACAGTCTTCGACTCACTTCCTGATAATGGGGATCATCTTTGCGGATCCCTGCAAGTATTTCAAGCAGCTGTATTGCCTCTCTGCGCTGCTCTAGCTCAGGAGGAAGACATCCCGCATTTTTTAATAAACGGAATCCGGCTCGAAGTTCAGGCGGAATGTGGGAATCATCGTCAAGAACCAACGGTTCTCCTGTACCAGGCAAACCATCAAACTCACCTTTAGACTGTGCATCAATAATATGGCGCTCTGCCCACTGGTCCAGTAACCACATACAACACTCCAGTGATGAACAAAAAGAGTACAGATATTGTAGGTAAGAGGGGATATGACGGATATAAAAAAACCCGCCGAGGCGGGTTTTTTTACGTTACTACAGATTACTCTGCAGCAGCTTCTGTTTTCTCTGAACGATCAACCAGCTCGATGTATGCCATCGGCGCGTTGTCGCCTGCACGGAAGCCACACTTCAGAATGCGAGTGTAACCACCGGCGCGGCTCGCGAAACGCGGGCCCAGTTCGTTAAACAGTTTTGCCACGATCTCGTTATCACGAGTACGGGCGAATGCCAGACGACGATTAGCTACGCTATCAGTCTTGGCAAGAGTAATCAGCGGCTCAACTACGCGACGCAGCTCTTTCGCTTTCGGCAGAGTCGTCTTGATGATTTCATGACGAACCAGTGAACCTGCCATATTGCGGAACATAGCCTGGCGATGGCTGCTGTTGCGGTTCAGTTGACGACCACTCTTACGATGGCGCATGACCTTATCCTTCTCAGTAAAACCTTAACCTGTGATCCGGTTACTCGTCAGCGATGCTTGCCGGTGGCCAGTTTTCCAGGCGCATGCCCAGAGACAGTCCACGGGAAGCCAGCACGTCTTTAATCTCAGTAAGAGATTTTTTACCAAGGTTAGGCGTCTTAAGAAGCTCAACCTCAGTACGCTGTACCAGATCACCGATATAGTGGATAGCTTCTGCTTTGAGGCAGTTAGCAGAGCGGACAGTCAATTCCAGATCGTCAACAGGGCGCAGCAGGATCGGATCGAATTCTGGTTTCTCTTCTTTAACTTCCGGCTGACGTACATCACGTAAGTCAACGAAAGCTTCAAGTTGTTCAGCCAGAATGGTTGCCGCACGACGAATCGCCTCTTCAGGATCGATTGTGCCGTTGGTTTCCATTTCGATGACCAGCTTGTCCAGGTCGGTACGCTGTTCTACACGCGCTGCTTCAACATTGTAGGCAATACGCTCTACAGGGCTGTAGCATGCGTCGACCAGCAGACGGCCGATTGGGCGCTCATCTTCTTCCGAATGAATTCGGGTAGAAGCCGGCACATAACCACGACCGCGCTGAACTTTGATACGCATGCTAATAGATGCATTCTCATCGGTCAGGTGGCAGATCACGTGCTGTGGCTTGACGATTTCGACATCACCATCATGGGTAATGTCGGCTGCAGTCACAGGGCCAATGCCAGATTTATTCAAGGTAAGAATAACGTCATCTTTACCCTGAACTCTCACCGCCAGCCCTTTCAGGTTGAGCAGGATTTCCAGGATATCTTCCTGAACGCCTTCTTTGGTGCTGTACTCATGTAGTACACCATCAATCTCAACCTCGGTCACCGCGCAACCCGGCATCGATGAGAGCAGAATACGGCGCAGTGCGTTACCCAAAGTATGGCCAAAGCCACGCTCTAAAGGCTCAAGGGTCACCTTGGCGTGCGTCGAACTCACTTGCTCGATATCTACCAGGCGCGGTTTTAGAAACTCTGTCACAGAACCCTGCATTGTGTCCTCTCTTTGGTACTAAGCTTTACTTGGAGTAAAGCTCGACGATCAGGTGTTCGTTAATGTCCGCAGACAGATCAGAACGCTCCGGCTTACGCTTGAACGTACCTTCCATCTTGCCAGCATCAACTTCCAGCCAGGTTGGCTTTTCACGCTGCTCAGCCAGCTCCAGAGCGGCTTTCACGCGAGACTGCTTCTTCGCTTTCTCACGAATGCTAACAACGTCATTCGGACTAACCTGATAAGAAGCGATGTTAACAACACGACCGTTTACCATAATTGCTTTATGGCTGACCAGCTGACGTGCTTCTGCACGAGTGGCACCGAAGCCCATACGGTATACAACGTTGTCCAGACGACCTTCCAGCAGACCCAACAGGTTTTCACCGGTGTTGCCTTTCAGACGTGCTGCTTCTTTGTAGTAGTTACGGAACTGACGCTCCAGCACACCGTAGATACGGCGAACTTTTTGCTTTTCACGCAACTGCACACCATAGTCAGACAGACGCGGTTTACGCGCACCGTGCTGGCCAGGAGCTTGTTCAATTTTACACTTGGTATCGATCGCGCGAACGCCAGACTTAAGGAATAAGTCAGTGCCCTCACGACGGCTCAGCTTGAGCTTAGGACCCAAATATCTTGCCATTTTCTTTCTCCAACAATCCTAGAAACGACAGCGTTATACGCGACGTTTTTTCGGCGGACGACAACCGTTATGAGGGATCGGAGTCACATCAGTAATATTAGTGATGCGGAAACCAGCGGCGTTCAGAGCACGAACAGTAGATTCGCGACCTGGACCCGGTCCTTTGACCATAACTTCCAGATTCTTGATACCGTATTCTTTTACGGCTTCAGCGCAACGCTCTGCTGCAACCTGAGCTGCAAACGGAGTGGATTTGCGAGAACCACGGAAACCGGAACCACCGGCTGTTGCCCAACCCAGTGCGTTACCCTGACGATCAGTAATGGTAACGATGGTGTTGTTAAAAGAAGCATGGATATGAGCCACGCCGTCAGAGACTTGTTTTCTTACACGTTTACGTGCACGAATTGGTGCCTTTGCCATTATTCAATCACCCCGATTATTTCTTGATCGGTTTGCGCGGACCCTTACGGGTACGTGCGTTGGTCTTGGTACGCTGACCGCGAACCGGGAGACCACGACGATGACGCAAACCGCGATAGCAACCAAGGTCCATAAGGCGCTTGATGCTCATGCTTACTTCACGGCGCAGATCACCTTCAACGACAAATTTGGCAACTTCGTCACGCAGCGTGTCGATTTGTTCTTCAGACAGCTCACTGATCTTAACATCTTCAGCGATACCCGCGGCAGCCAGAATGGCTTTAGAACGGGTCTTGCCGACGCCGTAGATCGAAGTTAATGCGATCACAGCATGTTTCTGATCAGGAATGTTAATGCCTGCTATACGGGCCACTATGCACTCCTACTATTTAATATGTACGCACCATGCTGAAAAGCCCGTTTTCAGGATACTCAAATGGAAACGCACAGACATACAAAAGATTGGCTGGCTAATCTAGCCAGCTCAACCCAACTTTGCAAGAAAAATATGCGAATAAATCAGCCTTGGCGCTGTTTATGCTTCGGCTCGGCACTGCAAATCACACGGATGACACCATCACGCTTAACGATTTTGCAGTTACGGCATAATTTCTTGACGGAAGCACGAACTTTCATTTTTACTCTCCGTAACTTCTCGGGCGACTGTTAACGGCCGTAGCCTTTCAGATTCGCCTTCTTCAATGCAGACTCGTACTGACTTGACATCATCAGAGTTTGCACTTGAGCCATAAAGTCCATAATCACGACAACAACGATAAGCAGTGAGGTCCCACCGAAGTAGAACGGTACTTTCATTGCATCACGCATGAACTCCGGGATCAGGCAGATAAAGGTAATGTAGAGCGCACCAACCAGAGTCAGGCGGGTCATTACTTTATCGATATACTTCGCCGTTTGCTCTCCCGGACGAATTCCTGGTACAAATGCACCGGACTTCTTCAGGTTATCTGCTGTTTCACGCGGGTTGAAAACCAACGCCGTGTAGAAGAAACAGAAGAATATGATTGCAGACGCATAGAGTAACACATAAAGCGGTTGCCCAGGCTGCAAATACAGCGAAATTGTTGTCAGCCAGTTCCAACCAGTCCCGCCCCCGAACCATGACGCGATGGTCGCTGGGAACAGAATAATACTGGAAGCGAAGATTGCCGGGATTACCCCCGCCATATTCACTTTCAGCGGTAAATGTGTGCTCTGTGCAGCATAGACACGACGACCTTGCTGACGTTTCGCGTAGTTTACCACAATGCGGCGTTGACCACGCTCAACAAATACAACAAAGAACGTCACTGCAAATACTAATACTGCAACCAACAGCAACACGAGGAAGTGCAGGTCGCCTTGACGCGCTTGCTCGATAGTATGGGCAATGGCTGGCGGGAGTCCCGCGACAATACCGGCGAAGATAATGATTGAGATACCGTTGCCGATACCACGTTCAGTAATCTGTTCGCCCAACCACATCAGGAACATCGTCCCTGTAACCAGACTTACAACAGCGGTGAAATAGAATGCAAAGCCTGGATTCATTACCAGGCCCTGCATACCAGGCATATTCGGCAGACCGGTAGCAATACCGATCGACTGGAATATTGCCAGCACCAGAGTACCGTAGCGGGTGTACTGGCTGATCTTACGACGACCAGACTCCCCTTCTTTCTTAATTTCTGCCAGCGTTGGATGAACCACCGTCAGCAGCTGGATAATAATCGACGCCGAAATATACGGCATGATCCCCAGAGCAAAGATAGAAGCACGGCTGAGAGCACCACCAGAGAACATGTTAAACATTTCAATGATGGTGCCTCGCTGTTGCTCAAGCAGTTTGGCAAGTACAGCGGCATCAATACCAGGGATCGGAATGAAAGAGCCAATACGGAACACAATCAGCGCGCCGATTACAAACAGCAGTCTGCGTTTCAGCTCGCCTAAGCCACCTTTGGCACTTTGAAAATCTAATCCCGGTTGTTTAGCCATCTGCTACTTATTCCTCGATTTTACCGCCAGCAGCTTCGATAGCAGCACGAGCGCCTTTAGTAACACGCAGGCCACGAACAGTTACCGGAGTAGTGACTTCACCAGCCAGAATCACTTTCGCGAACTCGATCTGGATACCGATAATGTTAGCTGCTTTCAGCGTGTTCAGGTCTACAACACCGCCTTCAACTTTAGCCAGGTCAGACAGACGAACTTCGGCTGTAATCGCTGCTTTACGTGAAGTGAAGCCGAATTTCGGCAGACGACGGTACAGAGGCATCTGACCACCCTCGAAACCGCGACGTACGCCACCGCCAGAACGAGACTTCTGACCTTTGTGACCACGACCACCGGTTTTACCGAGGCCAGAACCGATACCACGACCCAGGCGGCGAGCCGCTTTTTTAGAGCCTTCGGCCGGAGACAGAGTATTTAAACGCATCTCTTACTCCTCAACTTTAACCATGAAGGAAACCGCGTTGACCATACCACGAACAGCAGGAGTATCCTCGCGCTCTACGGTGTGACCAATACGACGCAGACCCAGGCCAAGCAGCGTTGCCTTATGTTTCGGCAGACGACCGATTGCACTGCGGGTTTGAGTAATTTTAATAGTCTTTGCCATGGTTTATTTCCCCAGAATTTCTTCAACGGATTTACCACGCTTGGCAGCGACCATTTCCGGAGATTTCATATTTTCCAGGCCATCGATAGTTGCACGAACCACGTTAATCGGGTTAGTAGAACCATACGCTTTAGCCAGAACGTTACGAACTCCAGCGACTTCCAGAACGGCGCGCATTGCACCACCGGCGATGATACCGGTACCTTCGGAAGCCGGCTGCATGAATACACGAGAACCCGTGTGAGTACCCTTAACCGGGTGCTGCAGGGTGCCGTGGTTCAGCGCGACGTTAATCATATTGCGACGGGCTTTTTCCATCGCTTTCTGGATCGCTGCTGGAACTTCACGCGCTTTACCGTAACCAAAACCAACGCGACCGTTACCATCACCAACTACAGTCAGAGCTGTGAAGGAGAAAATACGACCACCTTTAACGGTTTTAGATACGCGGTTAACCGCGATCAGCTTTTCCTGCAGTTCGCCAGCTTGTTTTTCGATGTGAGCCATCTTACACCTCTACCTTAGAACTGAAGGCCAGCTTCACGGGCAGCATCTGCCAGTGCCTGGACACGACCATGATATTGGAACCCGGAACGGTCAAAAGAAACATCTTTGATGCCTTTTTCCAGAGCGCGTTCAGCAACAGCTTTACCTACAGCTGCAGCAGCGTCTTTGTTACCGGTGTACTTCAATTGTTCAGCGATAGCTTTTTCTACAGTAGAAGCAGCTACCAGAACTTCAGAACCGTTCGGTGCAATTACCTGTGCGTAAATATGACGCGGGGTACGATGTACCACCAGGCGAGTTGCGCCCAGCTCCTGGAGCTTGCGGCGTGCGCGGGTCGCACGACGGATACGAGCAGATTTCTTATCCATAGTGTTACCTTACTTCTTCTTAGCCTCTTTGGTACGCACGACTTCGTCGGCGTAACGAACACCCTTGCCTTTATAAGGCTCAGGACGACGGTAGGCGCGCAGATCTGCTGCAACCTGACCGATCAGCTGTTTATCAGCGCCTTTCAGCACGATTTCAGTCTGAGACGGACATTCTGCAGTAATACCCGCAGGCAGCTGATGGTCAACAGGGTGAGAGAAACCTAAAGCCAGGTTTACTACATTCCCTTTAACCGCTGCACGATAACCTACACCAACCAGCTGTAGCTTCTTAGTGAAGCCTTCGGTAACACCGACAACCATTGCATTCAGCAGGGCACGCGCGGTACCAGCCTGAGCCCATCCATCTGCGTAACCATCACGCGGACCGAAGGTCAGTGCATTATCTGCATGATTTACTGCAACAGCATCGTTGAGAGTACGAGTCAGCTCGCCGTTTTTACCTTTGATCGTAATAACCTGACCGTTGATTTTTACATCAACGCCGGCAGGAATAACGACCGGTGCTTTAGCAACACGAGACATTTTTTCCTCCGATTAGGCTACGTAGCAGATAATTTCGCCACCAAGACCAGCCTGGCGCGCTGCACGATCAGTCATAACACCTTTAGAGGTAGAAACAACTGCGATACCCATGCCAGCCATAACTTTCGGCAGCTCGTCTTTACGCTTATAAATGCGCAGACCTGGGCGACTGACACGCTGAATGCTTTCTACAACAGCTTTACCCTGGAAATACTTAAGAGTAAGTTCCAGTTCCGGCTTGGTGTCGCCTTCAACTTTAAAATCTTCAATAAAACCTTCTTCCTTCAGCACGTTGGCAATTGCCACTTTCAGCTTGGAGGAAGGCATGGTGACCGCAGCTTTATTCGCGGCCTGACCGTTACGGATACGGGTCAGCATATCCGCGATCGGATCTTGCATGCTCATCTGTCTTTACTCCCGTGATTCAATTGGTAATTACCAGCTAGCCTTTTTCAAGCCTGGTACTTCACCGCGCATAGCGGCTTCACGCAGTTTGATACGGCTCAACCCGAACTTGCCCACATAGCCATGCGGACGACCTGTTTGACGGCAGCGGTTACGCTGACGGGACGGGCTGGAATCACGCGGCAGAGACTGCAGCTTGAGAACTGCGTTCCAACGATCTTCGTCGGTCGCGTTCACATCAGAGATAATAGCTTTCAGTTCAGCGCGTTTTGCGAAGTACTTATCAGCTAAAGCTACGCGCTTTACTTCGCGTGCTTTCATTGATTGCTTAGCCATTCAGTAACCCTACCTTACTTGCGGAACGGGAAGTCAAAGGCAGCCAGCAGAGCACGGCCTTCTTCATCAGATTTCGCAGTAGTGGTAATGGTAATATCCAAACCACGCACGCGGTCGACTTTATCGTAGTCGATTTCTGGGAAGATGATCTGCTCACGGACACCCATGCTGTAGTTACCACGACCGTCGAAAGACTTAGCGGACAAGCCACGGAAGTCACGGATACGTGGAACAGCAATAGTGATCAGGCGCTCAAAGAACTCCCACATGCGTTCGCCACGCAGAGTTACTTTACAGCCGATCGGATAGCCCTGACGGATTTTGAAGCCTGCAACTGATTTGCGTGCTTTGGTGATCAGCGGTTTTTGACCGGAGATTGCTGTCAGGTCAGCTGCTGCGTTATCCAGCAGTTTCTTGTCAGCGATCGCTTCACCAACACCCATGTTCAGGGTGATCTTCTCGACCCGAGGGACTTGCATGACAGAATTGTAGTTAAACTCAGTCATGAGTTTAGCGACTACTTCGTCTTTGTAGTAATCATGCAGTTTCGCCATCGTACTACTCCAAATTACTTGATAGTTTCGCTGTTAGATTTAAAGAAACGGACTTTTTTGCCGTCTTCGAATCTAAAGCCTACACGGTCAGCCTTGCCGGTTGCCGCGTTGAAGATAGCAAGGTTAGAGATCTGAATAGCTGCTTCTTTCTCTACAATGCCGCCTGGTTGGTTCAGGGCCGGAACCGGCTTCTGATGTTTCTTAACCAGGTTGATACCTTCAACAATGACCTTGCCGGAAGACAGGACATTCTTAACTTTACCGCGTTTACCTTTATCTTTACCGGTTAACACGATAACTTCGTCATCACGACGGATCTTCGCTGCCATGATTCGCTCCTTAGAGTACTTCTGGTGCCAGAGAGATAATTTTCATGAACTTCTCGTTACGAAGTTCACGAGTTACCGGCCCAAAAATACGCGTACCGATAGGTTGCTCGCTGTTATTGTTTAAAATAACGCATGCATTACCATCGAAGCGAATGACAGAACCGTCCGGGCGACGAACACCCTTCTTGGTGCGCACCACTACCGCCTTCAGCACATCACCTTTTTTGACCTTACCACGCGGAATTGCTTCCTTGATGGTGATCTTGATGATATCGCCGACGCCTGCGTAGCGACGGTGCGAGCCACCCAGAACCTTGATACACATTACGCGACGTGCACCGGAGTTGTCGGCGACGTTCAGCATAGTCTGTTCTTGGATCATTTTAGTGCTCCGCTAATGTCAACTACTACTGAGACCCGAAAATCAGGTCGTTAAAAAAGCCCCATATCGGGGGCGCGGCATTATAACACCGCTTCAACGATATGGGTAGAAAAAATAAACGGCTCATCGCTGAGCCGTTTATTCGTTGAGAATGCCTACTGTATTACAGAACGGCTTTCTCTACAACGCGAACCAGCGTCCAGGACTTAGTCTTGGACAGCGGACGGCATTCGCGGATTTCAACCACGTCACCAGTACCGCATTCGTTGTTCTCGTCATGTACGTGCAGTTTGGTCGTACGCTTAATGAATTTACCGTAGATCGGGTGTTTCACAAAACGTTCGATAGCAACAACGATGGATTTCTCCATTTTATCGCTAACAACGCGACCTTGCAGAGTACGGATTTTATCGGTCATTACGCACCCGCCTTCTCAGTCAGTAAAGTCTTAACGCGTGCGACATCACGACGCACTTGCTTCAACAGGTGAGACTGTTGCAGCTGGCCACTTGCAGCCTGCATACGCAGGTTGAACTGCTCACGCAGCAGATTCAGCAGCTCGGTGTTCAGCTCTTCAACACTCTTCTCACGCAGCTCTTTTGCTTTCATTACATCACCGTCTTAGTTACAAAGGTGGTTTTAATCGGCAGTTTCGCTGCTGCCAGCTTGAATGCTTCACGGGCCAGCTCTTCCGGTACGCCGTCCATTTCATACAGGACTTTACCCGGCTGAATCAAGGCAACCCAATACTCCACGTTACCTTTACCTTTACCCATACGCACTGCCAGCGGCTTTTCAGTGATCGGTTTGTCCGGGAATACACGGATCCAGATCTTACCTTGACGCTTAACTGCACGGGTCATAGCACGACGTGCTGCTTCGATCTGACGGGCAGTCAGACGACCACGGCCAACAGCTTTCAGACCGAAGCTGCCGAAGCTAACATCCGTACCCTGCGCCAGACCGCGGTTACGGCCTTTGTGCATTTTACGGAATTTTGTACGCTTTGGTTGTAACATCAGCGACGCTCCTTATTTACGGCCTTTACGCTGCTGCTTTTTAGGTTGCGCAGCCGGTTTTTCCGGTTGTTCAACAGCAGCCATACCACCCAGGATCTCGCCTTTGAAGATCCACACTTTAACGCCGATTACACCGTAAGTGGTGTGCGCTTCAGAGGTGTTGTAGTCGATGTCAGCACGCAGTGTGTGCAGAGGTACGCGACCTTCGCGGTACCATTCGGTACGTGCGATTTCCGCGCCGCCCAGACGGCCGCTAACTTCAACTTTAATACCTTTAGCGCCCAGACGCATTGCGTTCTGTACAGCACGCTTCATAGCACGACGGAACATAACACGACGTTCCAGCTGAGAAGTGATGCTGTCAGCAACCAATTTTGCATCCAGTTCAGGTTTACGCACTTCGGCGATATTGATCTGAGCAGGAACGCCAGCAATATCCGCTACGACTTTGCGCAGTTTTTCTACGTCTTCACCTTTCTTACCGATAACGATACCCGGGCGAGCGGTGTGAATGGTCACACGGATGCTCTTAGCCGGACGCTCGATAACGATACGAGATACAGACGCTTTAGCCAGTTCCTTAGTCAGGTACTGACGTACTTTAAAATCGCTGTCCAGGTTGTCAGCGAATTCTTTGGTGTTCGCAAACCAGGTTGAGTTCCATGGTTTTACAATACCCAGGCGAATACCATTAGGATGTACTTTCTGACCCATTGCTAGTCTCCAGAGTCTCAGCGATCGGACACAACCACAGTAATGTGGCTGGTGCGCTTCAGGATGCGATCTGCACGACCTTTTGCACGCGGCATAATGCGCTTCATGCTCGGGCCTTCGTCTACGAAAATTTTCGTAACTTTCAGATCGTCAATGTCAGCGCCATCGTTGTGTTCAGCGTTAGCAATGGCAGATTCCAGGACTTTCTTAACCAGTACAGCCGCTTTCTTATTGGTGTAGGTCAGAATATCCAGAGCCTGCGACACTTTCTTACCGCGAATCAGGTCTGCAACAAGGCGAACCTTCTGAGCAGAAGAACGAGCATGGCGATGTTGAGCTAAAGTTTCCATCTCTTCCTCCTACCTTATTTCTTCTTCGCTTTTTTATCAGCAGCATGGCCGCGATAAGTACGAGTCGGTGCGAATTCACCCAGTTTGTGACCGACCATTTCGTCGGAAACAAATACCGGAACGTGCTGACGACCATTATGGACAGCGATGGTCAAACCGATCATGTTAGGAAAGATCGTTGAACGACGGGACCAAGTGCGCAGGGGCTTCTTGTCTCCGCTTTCCACCGCTTTCTCTACCTTCTTCAGCAAGTGCAGGTCAATAAAAGGACCTTTCTTGAGAGAACGTGGCATGGCTTATCCTCTAAAATTATTTGCTACGGCGACGTACGATGAATTTATCAGTACGCTTGTTGCTGCGGGTCTTCTTACCTTTGGTCTGAACGCCCCACGGAGTTACCGGGTGCTTACCAAAGTTACGACCTTCACCACCACCATGTGGGTGGTCGACTGGGTTCATCGCAGTACCGCGAACGGTAGGACGAACACCACGCCAGCGTGCAGCACCTGCTTTACCCAGAACGCGCAGCATATGCTCAGCATTGCCAACTTCGCCCAGAGTTGCACGGCAGTCTGCTTCGACTTTACGCATTTCACCAGAACGCAGACGCAGGGTGACATAAGCACCATCGCGAGCAACGATCTGAACGTAAGTACCAGCGGAACGTGCCAGCTGACCGCCTTTACCTGGTTTCATTTCTACGTTATGAACAGTAGAACCAACCGGGATATTGCGCATCGGCAGGGTGTTACCTGCTTTGATTGCAGCATCAACGCCAGATTGAACCTGGTCGCCAGCTTTCAGGCCTTTAGGGGCCAGGATGTAACGGCGTTCACCGTCTTTGTACAGAACCAGCGCGATGTTCGCGGAGCGGTTCGGATCGTACTCAAGACGTTCAACAACTGCCGGGATACCGTCTTTGTTGCGTTTGAAGTCAACAATACGATAAGCCTGCTTGTGACCACCACCGATGTGACGAGTGGTGATGCGGCCATTGTTGTTACGACCACCGGATTTGCTGTTTTTTTCAACCAGCGGAGCAAAAGGTTTGCCCTTGTGCAGCTCTGGGTTGACCACTTTAACAACGTGGCGACGACCCGGAGATGTCGGTTTACATTTAACAACTGCCATTGTATTACTCCTCCGACTTACTCAGCGCCGCCGACGAAGTCCAGATTCTGGCCTTCCTTCAGGGTGACGTAAGCTTTTTTCCAGTCGCTACGACGACCGATACGCTGTCCGTGACGTTTAACTTTCCCTTTAACTACCAGGGTGTTAACGACTTCGACTTCGACTTCAAACAGTTTCTGCACAGCAGCTTTGATTTCTGCTTTGGTCGCGTCTTTAGCAACTTTGAGAACGATGGTGTTAGTTTTTTCCATCGCAGTAGACGCTTTTTCAGAAACGTGCGGTGCGCGCAGCACTTTCAGCAGACGTTCTTCACGAATCATGCCAGCATCTCCTCAACTTGCTTAACAGCATCAGCAGTCATTACGACTTTGTCGAAGGCGATCAGGCTAACCGGGTCGATACCAGTTGCATCGCGTACGTCAACCTTGTGCAGGTTGCGCGCAGCCAGGAACAGGTTTTCGTCCAGCTCACCGGTGATGATCAGCACATCTTCCAGAGCCATGTCTTTCAGTTTCTGTGCCAGCAGCTTAGTTTTAGGCGCTTCTACAGAGAATGATTCGACAACGATCAGACGATCCTGACGTACCAGTTCGGACAGAATGCTTTTCAGCGCGCCGCGGTACATCTTTTTGTTAACTTTTTGACTGTGGTCCTGTGGACGAGCAGCGAAGGTCACGCCACCTGAACGCCAGATCGGGCTCTTGATAGAACCTGAACGCGCACGGCCGGTACCTTTCTGGCGCCACGGCTTTTTGCCTGAACCAGTTACTTCAGCACGAGTCTTCTGAGCACGAGTACCCTGACGAGCACCAGCTGCATAAGCAACAACAACCTGGTGAACCAGCGCTTCGTTGAAATCACGACCGAAGGTAGTTTCGGAAACAGTCAGCGCGCTCTGCGCGTCTTTCAATACTAATTCCATTGCTATCCCCTTACGCCTTCACAGCTGGTTTAACGATCAGGTCGCAACCGGTCGCACCCGGAACACCACCTTTAACCAGCAGCAGGTTGCGCTCAGCGTCAACACGTACTACGTCCAGGCTCTGAACGGTTACACGTTCGTTGCCCAGCTGACCTGCCATTTTCTTGCCTTTAAACACTTTGCCCGGAGTCTGGTTCTGACCGATAGAACCCGGAACGCGGTGGGACAAGGAGTTACCGTGAGTAGCGTCCTGGGTACGGAAGTTCCAGCGCTTAACGGTACCAGCGAAACCTTTACCTTTAGAGGTACCGGTTACGTCAACTTTTTTAACGTCAGCAAACAGTTCAACGCTAATGTTCTGACCAACGGTGTATTCTTCACCATCTGCCAGGCGGAACTCCCACAGGCCGCGGCCAGCTTCTACGCCAGCTTTAGCAAAGTGACCAGCTTCCGGCTTAGTTACGCGGTTAGCTTTTTTAGCACCGGTGGTAACCTGAACAGCGCGATAGCCATCGTTAGCCAGATCTTTAACCTGAGTAACGCGGTTTGCTTCAACTTCAATAACGGTTACTGGGATAGATACGCCATCTTCAGTGAAGATGCGGGTCATACCCACTTTTTTACCGACTAAACCAATCATTGTATCAACCTCTCAATCGCTCGATGACCTGATTAACCCAGGCTGATCTGCACGTCTACACCGGCAGCCAGGTCCAGACGCATCAGAGCATCAACGGTTTTTTCAGTTGGCTCAACGATGTCAACCAGACGCTTGTGAGTACGGATCTCGTACTGATCACGCGCGTCTTTGTTGACGTGCGGGGAGATCAGAACGGTGAAACGCTCTTTGCGGGTCGGCAGCGGGATCGGACCACGAACCTGCGCACCAGTGCGCTTGGCAGTCTCGACGATTTCCGCGGTTGATTGATCGATCAGACGATGATCAAACGCTTTCAAACGGATACGGATTCTTTGGTTCTGCATGAGACCAGAGCTCCAATTATTTTATAGACGAAATAGTTACTCCTCAAACCCATTACGATTGATGGGAGAGTGTAACCGTTCTTACGTAGCCCCCTGATTGGGAGCGTTGTTGACGGTAAACCGCCACAGTTCATATCGAACTACCCGTCAGATTTGACAGGCTGGCGTATTATACGTATAGCCAGTACGGATGCAAGTGATTATGGCTATTTGCCATCGATTTCTCTCAGCGCTTGTTGCACACGTGAGCGCAATACTTCGCCATCCGGCACTTCCTGCTCGGACGCTTCATCATAGGGTATCTCTTCCAACATACTGTCACCCTCTTCGTTCTGGGTGGGTAAATCGATGCGTATCGGCAGAGGTTTCTGCTTAAAAATGTAATGCACATCCGAGAGTCGATACGCCTGAGAATCGGGCACTCCCTGCGTGGCGGTTGTCGGATGGCGCACCAACCAGACATAATGTCCGTAGTAGCCGCACATTAGCATCAGGCTGACCCACAACAGCCAGCAACAGGAACGCAGCGCCTGCCGCCAGCGGCAACTCGACACTGTTTTCGCATCAATGGGTTGATAGATTCGCATCATCACACTCGCTCCTTAGACGGCGCATGTGTTAGCACAGGTGCCGACTCATTGATTAATACCGGCGCGTCTCCAAGACTCTGACGCAGCCTTATCAGCGTCTCTTTTCCCGGCTTACCATCCACAGGCAAATTCTCCCGCTGCTGGAATGCTTTGACCTTTTCGATTAACCATGGCGTCCATGAGCCTGATTTATCGCCGGGAACGCCCAGCGCGCGGCTCAGCATCGTATCAAACCAGATGATGGTTTCCGCCGGACTCTTTTCACCGATCTGCATTTTCCTGTCAGGCGTTAAATTGAGCATCAGGGTATAATTTCCCTGCCAGTGCTTCGCCAGCCACTCCTGACTGACGATCCAGGTTTTATTATCAATGATAAGATCCAGCTCGTTTCCTGATACACGCATCACAACACCGTAGACCGGTTGTTTATCGATATTCAAATGCGCGATCCACGGCAACCCGCGCCTGATGAGGTTATCTAAACGTTCCTTGCCGCTTTCGCGCACCAACTCAGCGCGATCGGCCTGGTCACACCATGCCTCGTCATGCGCTGTGTCGAATCCCCAGACGCTGAATAATTGCTGCATGGCATCGCGTAATCCTCCCCGTGCGTCGCCAATATCCGGCAGGTTTTCCTTTTTTTGCGTCATCGCCACCGTTAATCCGGCGGGCACAGGAAGTTGAAGGGGAAAAACATCAACCGCCAGCCAGCCGAACGTCAAAGCCAGCGCAGCGTAAAGTCCGGGCAGTATTCCCTTGCGCAATACGCAAGAACGGAGAGTAAATGTTTCCAGCAACAATCTTTCCTGTTGAGCGGTTAACACATCCGCTTGCCTGTCCGTTGCTATTTTTCTCGCCGCCCGGGCGATGCGCCCCAGCAACGCCAGATTTCCCTGCACTGCCCGAACCGCTTTGCGCACAAATTCATGACGCATCCGCACAGGCTCGCCATCCGCCTCACGCAGTTGCTGTTGATGCATAAAATCAAGATATTCATCGTCCGTCGGCGCAGCGATGCTCGCCGACAGCGTAACACGCCGTTTAAGTCGTCGGTTACGCCTGAGCGCTTCGCCCCCCACCAGTAGCAAGCTGGCGCCAGCGTCAAATGAAGCCGCCAGATGACGGAAATTATCGACAAATGCCGGAAGATGTCTGGCGAGCGCGTCAGCATTATCAATGACAATTATTATTGGTTGCGTTGCCGGACTAAGGGCAGGCATCAGCGTTGACCAGAAACGGCTAATTCTCACATCTCGCCAGTCTGGCTGGAGTTTTCCGTGCGTACACGCCGTGTGTGTCAATTGACAGAAACCAGAGAAACCAGTGGCGGTAAACACCACTACCCTGCCGGGAAAATCCTTACCTAACTGATAAATAAGCGTCGATTTACCACACCCCAGTTTGCCGCATAATACGCCCACATCGCCAGCGCCCAGCTCATGAATAAAGATATTCTTGATAAGGGTATGTTGCGAAAAAGAGTAAATTGCATACGGTAATGCGCGTTCAGTCATCGATAAGTTCCAGTAATTGATGCGGGTATTTAACTTATTATATGTCAGGTAAATATTATCAATTTTTTATATTTGAATTAAACGACATGTTCCGACGATTAAATTGAAAACCTGAAAGTAAGCCTATATCATGCTTCTCCCGAAAAGAACAGGCATGCTATTAACAATGGATGTTATCGCGAAGCAATTTACCTTTATATTTAAGAGAAAGCGTAACGATGTGCTGTACTGCGTTATGTTTTTTGTCGGTGTCATTGTTATTATTCATTCGTTATATGCCTATAGATTATTTATTGATTCTATCAATACGAAAAACAAAACCAGTCACTCAATAACGTCCGTTGTCCTCAGGCTGCCAATGAATTTACCGAAAAACAGTAGGGAAAACGCGACTGATAATAAAGAAGATGTTTCAATTAAAAATTCGATGCTCAATCTCCAGCTAAATGGCATTATTGCGAGCACGCTAAAAACACGTTCACAGGCTATTATCACCATTAATGAGAAAGCAAAATTTTACAGTACCGGAGATAAACTTGACGATCTCCCTGACGTAAAAATTACGGACATTGATAATAATAGCGTGACGATTGATAACAATGGCTCCCGGCAACGCATCGCTTTTATTGATGAGCCTGATATATCCTCCAGGGCACCGGCACCATCGCTGCCACATGACAGCGCGCCACATTCCCTCAGCGACATCATTATTACCAACTTTATCTATCAGCAGGAAGCGCTACAGGGCGTCAGATTAAACGCCCGTGGTCCGGTTGAACGTTTTATAGCAACCGGACTCAGGCTAGGCGATATTGCGATCAAAATGAACAACCATCCGCTAACTCAGGAAACGTCAGCAAAAGCGGCACTACAGGAATTTGTAACCTTAAACTCTGCCCAGTTTACCGTGATACGAAACGGTCAGGAAGCGTTGGTGAATGTATCCGTTACTGAGAATGATTAACCTTAAGGACGACAAAATTGCGCAAAGGAATTAAAAAAACGGCTGCATGGATATTGGCGCTCCAGTTTTGCGCCTTTCCATTTCAAACCATGTCAGCGCAATATTCGGCAAACTTCCAGGATGCGGATCTCCGGGAGTTTATTACCTCGGTCAGTAAGCAAATGGGCAAAACCATTCTGATCGATCCGTCCGTCCAGGGAAAAATCTCCGTTCGCAGCTTTGACAGTTTCAACGAGGAGGAATACTACCAGTTTTTTCTCAGCGTTCTCGATATCTACGGCTACTCGGTTATCACCCTGGATAACGGCCTGCTGAAGGTTGTTCGCTCCGCAACGCTTAAGACCGCGCCGGGGAAAGTATTGGCACAGTCGCAACCAGCGGTCGGCGATGAATTTATCACCCGCGTCGTGGCGCTGAAAAATGTCCCGGTACGCGATCTGGCTCCGCTATTACGCCAGATGATGGACAGCGGCGGCATCGGCAACGTCGTACATTATGATCCTTCTAATGCGCTGTTGATCACCGGCAAAGCCAATATAGTCAATCGCATCCTTGAGGTTGTGAAACGGGTCGATGTTATCGGTACTCAGGAACGTGAGCTTATCAAACTGCGCTACGCCTCGGCAGTTGATTTATCTGATGTAATTAACAGCCTGATTCGCGAAGAGTCAAAGGAAAACCCAACGCAGATCCTGCTGCCTAAAATTGTCGCCGACAAGCGCACCAACGCCCTTCTTATCAGCGGGCCGGACAATGTGCGCCAGCGGATGAAATCTTTAATCGCTAAACTGGATATCGAACAGACCACGCAGGGCAATACTCGCGTGTTCTATTTGAAATACGCCAAAGCCACTAAAATCGTTGAAGTGCTGACCGGCGTGTCAACCAAACTGACGGAAGACAAGCAGCCGTCTTCGCAGAGCGTGGCTACCCCTTCCCGGGATGTCTCGATTAACGCCGATGAACAAACCAACTCGGTGGTCATTACCGCAGACCAGAGCACCATGCAGGAGCTGGAAAAAGTCATCGCTCGTCTGGATATTCGCCGCGCACAGGTACTGGTTGAAGCCATCATTGTGGAAGTCCAGGATGGCAACGGCCTGAATCTTGGCGTGCAGTGGGCCAACAGCAACGTCGGCGGTCAGCAGTTTACCAAAACGGGGCTGCCGATTTTCGACGCATCAAGAGGCGCGCGCCAGTTTGATAAAAATGGTTCGATGACCAGCGACAACCCTATTGCCAGCGCGTTAAGCAGTTTTAACGGCCTGGCGACGGGCTTCTTTGAGGGGGACTGGAGCGTCCTGCTCACCGCGCTCTCCTCCGACAACAAAAACGATATCCTCGCCACCCCCAGCATTGTGACGCTGGATAACAAAGAAGCGTCGTTTAATGTCGGCCAGGATGTGCCGGTGCTTTCCGGCTCGCAAACGACCTCCGGCGACAACGTTTTTAATACGGTCGAACGTAAAACCGTCGGCACCAAACTGAAGGTCACACCGCAAATCAACGAAGGCGACGCGGTGCTGATGGAGATCGAGCAGGAAGTGTCGAGCGTCGATACCGCTTCCGGTAACGCCAGCGATCTCGGCCCAACGTTCAACACCCGCACTATCCAGAATGCCGTGCTGGTCAAAAGCGGCGAAACCGTGGTGCTGGGTGGCCTGCTGGATGATTCAAGCAAAGAGCAGGTTTCCAAAGTACCGCTGCTGGGCGATATCCCTGTACTCGGACAGCTATTCCGCTACACCTCAACGGAAAATGCGAAGCGTAATTTGATGGTCTTTATCAGGCCGACCATTATTCGCGACGACGAGGTTTATCGTTCGCTCTCAAAGGATAAGTACACCCGATTTCGTGATTTACAGCAGCAGCGTATTGATAAGCAATCCAGTGGATTGCTTGGCGTGAAGGATGAAGAACGCCCGATGCTTAAAGAGCTGAATTTCGATGTGTCGTCCGACGTGCCCAACAGCCAGCCATCGCGCAACCCCTTCCGGGAGTGATCCAACATGACTGACTTATGGACGCGCATTCCTCCCCAGCATCCTCTGCCGCTTAATTACGCGCAGGGGCAAAAATTTGGTATCGCGGTCGCGGCGGATGAATTGTTCTACCGCACCGACACGCCGCTGGAAAACGTACTGGAGGCCAGCGTTGCCTGCCAGCGCTTCAGCCGCCTGACGCCAGCGCAATTTGACGACCACCTGGAGCAACTTTTCCAGCACGGCGCCGGAGAGTCCCGGCAGATTGCCCAGGATATCGATCAGGAGATCGACCTGACGGCGCTGAGCGAGGAGTTACCCGACAACGCCGATCTGCTCAGTGATGAAAACGACGCACCGGTTATCCGCCTGATCAACGCGGTTCTTCATGAAGCCGTGAGGGAAGGCGCGTCGGATGTGCATATCGAAACCTTCGAAAAATCGCTGGTGGTGCGTTTTCGTATCGATGGTGTCCTCAAGCCAGTCCTTCAGCCCGCTAAAAAACTGGCGCCGCTGCTGATTTCACGTATCAAAGTAATGGCGCGGCTGGATATTGCCGAAAAACGACTGCCGCAGGATGGGCGTATTTCCCTGCGCCTCGGACGCAAAAATATTGACGTCCGCGTTTCGACGTTGCCCTCGCAGTACGGCGAAAGAGCTGTACTGCGTCTGCTGGATAAAAACAGTCTGCGCCTGACGCTGGAGAATATGGGGCTATCGGCGGTGGATAGCCTGCGGCTGAAGGGTTTAGTACAGCAGCCGCACGGCATCATTCTCGTCACCGGCCCGACGGGGTCGGGAAAAAGCACCACGCTGTATGCGATTCTCGCCGAGCTGAATTCCCCCCAGCGTAATATCCTGACCGTCGAAGATCCCATCGAGTACGAGCTGGAAGGCGTCGGACAAACCCAGGTAAACAGCCGGGTGGATATGTCTTTCGCCAGGGGACTGCGTGCCATCCTGCGCCAGGATCCGGACATCGTCATGGTCGGCGAAATTCGTGACGCCGAAACCGCGCAGATAGCGGTTCAGGCATCGCTCACCGGACATCTGGTGCTTTCCACCCTGCACACTAACAGCGCCTGCGGTGCGATCACCCGATTACGGGACATGGGCGTTGAACCTTTCCTGCTCTCATCATCGCTAAGCGGCGTTATCGCCCAACGCCTGGTGCGTCGCCTCTGTCCGGCCTGCCGCGTGCATGCTCCCATTCCTGACTCTCAGAAATCCCTCCTGCACGCGCTCGATCCCACCGCTCAGACAATCTGGCAGGCTTGCGGATGCGGCGAATGTCGGGGAACTGGCTACCAGGGGCGACTGGCGATTCATGAAATTATGCTGGTGGATAAAACTATGCGCAGCATCATCCATCGCGACGCCGATGAACACGCCCTGGAGCAGTGCCTGCGCCAGCAAAGCCGGAGCCTGCGGGAGAACGGCCTGCTGCGCGTGCTGGCAGGCGAGACCACGCTTGAGGAAGTCATGCGCGTCACCTCTGCGCAAGAGGATACACGATGAAATATCAATGGCAGGCAATGGATGACAGCGGCACGACTCACCGTGGAACGCTGGATGCCGCCAGCAGCAAAGAGGCGCGCGAGGCGCTGCGCGCCCAGGGTCTGCACCCGCTGGTGTTAAATGAGAAAAAGGTCATTTCGCTGTTACGGACGGTAAAAAAAACGCCTCGTTTACGGCTTAGCGGCAGTGAACTGGCGCTGTTCACCCGCCAGCTCGCCACACTGGCCAACGCTTCGCTACCGCTTGAAGAGGCGCTGTTTGTTATTGGCCGGCAGAACAAAAATAATAAACTGGGGCTGGTGCTACACGACCTGCGCGAACGGATCCTCGCCGGACATACGCTTTCCGAATCGCTGGCCGCCTGGCCGCGGATCTTCGATTCCATTTACCGCACGCTGGTGAAAGCCGGTGAAAAAAGCGGACAGCTCGGCTGTGTGCTGGAAAAGCTGGCTGACTACAATGAGTTACGCCAGGCAACGCGCAGTAAACTCATCCAGTCACTGATTTATCCTTCCCTGCTGACCAGCGTAGCGATCGCCGTCGTCGCTATCCTGCTCACCACCGTAGTGCCCAAAATCGTGGAGCAGTTTCTGCATATGAAAGAAGCGCTGCCGATGTCCACGCGCGTGTTGCTGGCAATCAGTGGTGCCATGCGCGACTACGGATTGTGGGTAATCGCATTGCTGCTGATTGCCTTTTTCCTGTTTCGCCACTGGCTCACCCGTCCCGGCAAACGGCATCTGCTTGACCGCTGGCTTCTTGATTTCAAACTCAGTCGCGCCCTGCTGCGCGCAATCCACTGCGCCCGTTATTTGCGCACCCTGAGCATTCTTAATATCAGCGGCGTTCCGCTGCTGGAAGGGATGACGCTGGCAACCGAAGGCATCGGTAACCGAGAAATCAGTCAGCGGCTGGGTCAGGCCGCGGAGCGCGTGCGCCAGGGCTCAGGCTTTCATCTCGCTCTGGAAAAATGCGATCTCTTCCCGCCGATGATGCTCTACATGATTGCCTCCGGGGAAAAAAGCGGCCAGCTCAGCGAGCTAATGGCGCGCGCCGCCGACCAGCAGGAAACACTGCTACAAAACCGAATTGCGCTGACGCTGGCGCTGTTTGAACCCGCGCTGATTATTACGATGGCGATGATTGTGCTGTTCATCATCGTCTCGGTTCTGCAACCCATTTTGCAACTCAACTCATTGGTAAGTTAAGGATAAAACGTGAATAGTGATGCACATAAGCAGCGAGGATTTACGCTGCTGGAGATGATGGTGGTGCTGGTTATTTTGGGCATCCTCGCAAGCCTGGTCGTCCCCAGTTTAATGGGCAATAAAGACAAAGCCGATCACCAGAAAGCCGTCAGCGACATCGTGGCGCTGGAGAATGCGCTGGATATGTACAAACTGGATAACTATCGCTATCCGCTGACGGCGCAGGGGCTAAAGGCGCTGGTCGAAAAACCGACCGCCAGCCCAATCCCGGAAAATTATAACGCGAAGGGCTATATCAAGCGTCTGCCACAGGATCCCTGGGGTAATGAGTATCTGCTGGTAAGCCCCGGTGAACACGGCGATTACGATATTCTCTCCGCAGGTCAGGACGGTGAACCCGGCACCGCTGACGACATTACTAACTGGGAACTGGGTAAAGCGAAATAATCGGAATGAGGCAGAAGGGATTCACGCTACTGGAAGTCATTCTGGTGCTGACGATTACCGCGCTTGGCGCCTCGCTGGTGATGATGACCTACGGGCGACAAAATGATACCGCGAAAGCTATTACCGCAGCCGAGCAGCTGGCGGCGCTGACTGAATATGCCGCTGACTGGTCAACCATGGAGGACCGCAGTACCGGTATTGAGCTCCGCGAACAAGGCTGGCGCATCGTCACACCGATTGGCAATCGCTGGCAGACGCCAACCCGGTTCTATCGCCTGGCGACCGAGGGCAAGTGGGAAAGCGACTGGCAGGTGGCTCTGTTCCCGGCGTCGCTCGCCAGGCAATCCGTCGGCATGCCGCAAATTCTGATTCACCCGGACGGTGAAATTACGCCGTTTACGCTACACATCCGCAGCCGTAAAAATAATACGCTGCTGTTCACGCTCGCCAGCACCGGCGGGCTGCCGCTGGTGCTCACCCGAGGCGAAAGCCGATGAGCCAAAGGCAATCAGGAATGACGCTTCTGGAAGTGCTGCTGGCGATATTCATTTTCGCCACCTGCTCTCTCGCGCTACTCAACAGCCTGCACGGTCAGGTTAGCGCCACCGCAAAAATGGAAGAACAGGTACTTGCCGGTTGGGTAGCGGATAATGTGCTCAAAACCTATCAACTGGCCGGGCAGAGCCCCGCTAAAACAGCGACAGGCAGCAGCATTATGGGTAAACGCCGCTGGGACTGGTCGTTGACAGTCTCACCCGTCGATACTTCCGGCCTCAACACCTGGACAGCTGACGTCACCCTTGAGGACAAGCAGAAGATCCGCCTGCAGCGCTTTATTCTCTCGCCGCAAGGAGGACCGCAAAATGTCTCCCAGCCCTGAGAAACAGCGCGGCTTTACCCTGCTGGAAGTTTTACTGGCTATTGCTCTGTTCGCCATGCTCAGCCTGCTGACGGCGCAGATGCTGACAACGACAATTGACAGTAACGAGCAGACCAAAAAGCATCAGCAGCGTTTTTCCGCTATCGTGCGTACCGTCAATTTGCTGGATAAAGATATCCGACAGCGGGTGCCGGTAACCGAATTGCAGGGCGAAAAAGAGACGCTGATGCTGACGACAGCCAGCAGTAACAGTTATCCTGGCGCCTGCTGCGCGCCCGATATCCAGCGAGTTCAGTGGTATCTGCAGGATTATACTTTATACCGCACGCTCTGGCGCTACCCGGAAGATGCAACTCCGGCCATCACTCAGCCGATGCTCAATGGTGTGAACGCCTTCACGTTGCGTTATTACAACAGTAAAGAGAAAGCGTGGACGGACACGGCGACAATCCCATCTCCTGGCGCGATGGAAGTCACTCTTAAACTTGCTGATTCCGGCACAATAACTCGTCTGACGCTGTGGCCAGAGAACCGCCAGCCAGGAGAACAGCAATGACCCGGCAAAAGGGCGTGGCGCTGCTGGTAGTGCTGATGATCCTGGCAATTATGGCGGCGCTGGCCAGCGAAATGACCGTGCGCTACCAGATCAACCTCAAACGCACCAGCTACACCCGGATGCGGCTACAGCAAAACTGGCTGGCAGAGCTGGCTGAAAGCCAGGCCATGCGTATTCTTGAACAGGACCTGCGGGATAATGAGAAATACCTCACTCACGAGCAGCTCTGGGCGCAGCCGCAGCGTATTCAGCTCGCCAGCGGCGACGTTGTCAGTTGGCAGCTATCTGACGAGCAGGCCTGTTACAACATTAATGCGCTGATTAACGCCCCGACCGACCGAATGAAAGAGCCGCCCGCCAGCGTGAGCGTCTTTCTGGCACTGCTGGACAACATTGGCGTCACCAATGCCCAAGCTGAGGCGCTGGTTGATGCTATCGCCGACTACATCGATAACGACGATATCCCACGCGCCTCCGGTGCCGAAAATGAGTATTACCAGACAAGTAACGACCCCCACACCATTGGCGGACGACGTATCTGGTCAATCAGTGAGCTCAAACAAATCAAAGGGATGAAGCTTTCTCTTTACCAGCAAATCTCCCCGCTACTCTGCGCGCTGCCTGATGATGAGCTAAAAATCAACATCAACACCCTGACGCGCCGGGATGCACCGTTGCTTGCGGCGATGCTCAATAATGCTGTCCCGCCACGCGAGATTGAGCGCTTTTTTGATACCCCGCACAAAGGACGCAAAATCAGCATTGAGACGTTGTTAAAGACATTCGATAAGGATAATCCGGCTCATAAGCTGTCGCAGACCACATTCAAAAGCATTGCGGTGGCGACCAGTCGTTACTTCCGCCTTGAAACGACTATCGAACAGGGCGATAGCGCCGGGAGCACCATCAGCCAGCTGGAATACGATCCCAAAAGAAAGGCTCTGTTTATTACAGCCCGCAAAAGCGTGGCGCGCGACCATTAAAGGGAACTAAATGACGCCAGACACATTACTGCTACGTCCGCTGCCGGGAAAACTGGAATGGTGCTGCCCCAACGAGGCACAACTTCCGGTTATTGTTGAACAGGCGGATTACCTCCAGCCAAACGCGCTGGCCGACCTGCCTGATGCCGGTAACGCCTGCCTGTTCCTGTCGCCTGATTATTTCTGTTTTCGCCGCGTCGAATTACCGACGGAAAACTACAAAATCAGTGAACAAACGCTGGGCTGGCTGGTGGAGGACGCCGTTGTCGGTGATACAGACAGCCTGCACTGGACGGTTCTCGCCAGAGAAGAAAACACGCTCCATCTCGCCGGGATCGCCAGGACCACGCTGAACGATCTATTGACGACTTTCCGCACAGCTGGCGTGACGTTGACGCATATCGTTCCGGATGGTTTCTGGCTGCCGTATGTCACGGATAGCTGGAGTCTGCTAAAACAAGATGAGCGATGGTTAATCCGTTACGACGCGTGGAAAACAGGCGTGCTGAGTGAGGCACTGCTCACGCATTTACTCGCCAGCCATACAGAGCAAAAAATCATCAGCGCCAGCCCGCTTCCTGTGCCTCACGCTTATGTCGAATACCTTGACTGGCAGCCGCCGCTGGCGTGCGCCTGCAATGGCGATAATATTCAGGACATTAACGTATTACACGGCAGCTTCCGCCCTTTGCCCCCGACACAACCGACCCCGCGTCTGCTGAAATATGCCGCCATAGCAACATTTGCCCTGGCGATAGCGCTCTTCTCAGGGCTGAAAGGGGTGATGCTCTGGCAGCTTCATCAACAGAAACAGGCGCTCTCAGCTGAAGGTGCCACCCTGTGGAACCGCTATTTCCCAGGTGATAACCGCAACAGCAATTTTAAATATTTCTTCGAATCGTCCGCGAGGGATCGCTATCCGGATGTGCTGACGTTACTGACTCAGCTTCAGACCCGATTAAGCACATTGCCGGGGCTTACCATCCGCGAGGTCAACTACCGGCTCGAACAACGCCTTTTTACCCTGACGCTCAACGTTCGCGATCCGGAACATCTTCGCCGCTTTATGGTGCAGACAAACGACGAATTTATCCTGACTCAACCGCCAGAAGGGACGACAGATAGCGTCCGGCTGATCCTGAAGGAGCGCAAATGAATATGAATAGCTGGTGGAGCGAAAAAAACGGCAGAGAGCAACGCAGTCTGATATTCCTCGCCGTTTTCTGTCTGCTGGCGGGATTCTGGTACGGCGTGGTTCAGCCCCTGGATAACGCTATTGCACAGCAGGGACAGGAAAATGATCGTCTCAGGAGTGAGATCCAGTGGGTAAATGAGGCGATTCAGCGTCGCGGATTAGTTGCCAGCAGACCGGGCACAAAGACCGATCCGGCGCTGATACAACATAGCGCGCAGCAGGCAGGTTTGAATATCAGCGTTGTGACATCCACTCCCGATCATTTTGCGATCTCGCTTCCCGTTGTTAAAACCGAACCATTATTTGCGTGGCTTAATGCCCTACAAAATGAGGGAATACAGGTTTCGCAACTCACGTTTAGCGCCCGCCCGGTCGCCGGGGAGATTGCGGTGGAAGCCCTTGAACTCTATCCGGTGGGGAAATGACGGAACTCATCAACATTGCAGCAATGGCGCTTGTCGGGCTGATAGTCGGTAGCTTTATGAATGTAGTGGTTTATCGACTGCCGATCATGATTGAGCATCGGCACAGCGAAACATGGAATATCGCCTGGCCTCCGTCGCACTGTCCGCACTGCCAGCACAGGCTATCGGTGCGTAACACTATTCCACTATTCAGTTGGCTGTGGCAGCGGGGGCGTTGCCAGGCCTGCGCTCAGCCCATTTCATGGCGTTACCCACTGACTGAACTGGCGTGTTCTTGTGTTTTTGCGCTTAGCGCCGCGTTTGTCTCTTCAATATCAGATGCGATTGCCATCATGACGCTGTTCTGGTTTATTTTCGCCCTGGCGCAAATTGATCTCCGGACGTACCTGCTGCCGGATGTGCTGACGCAGCCGCTGCTCTGGCTCGGTCTGCTATATCACAGCGTTTACGACAGAGAGATGTTACCCGACGCGCTGTACGGCGCTGTCGCTGGCTATCTGACGCTATGGCTGGTCTGGTGGGGATGCAAAATACTCGCGGGAAAAGAGGGCATCGGCCTGGGTGACGCTAAGCTACTGGCGGCGATGGGTGCCTGGTGTGGATGGCCAGCGCTACCACCCATTTTACTCGCTGCATCATTGCTGGGCATTGTCTGGTGGCTGATCCTACGCCTTACCCGAAGGACGTCGATACCGCTTATCGCATTCGGTCCGTGGCTTGGACTGGCAGGTTGGTTGATTTTCAGCGCACAAAGCTCAGGTGTTATCGGGTACTGAAAGGAGCGGCAGGCCTGCCGCTCTGCAAAGTTTGCATCTACGCTTCGCGAATCTGTGCCTGAAGATAGTTCTGAAGTCCCATCTTCTGGAGCAGATCCAGTTCCGTTTCCAGCCAGTCAATGTGACCTTCTTCATCAGCAAGGATTTCGATCATCATATCCCGGCTAACGTAGTCATGGACGCTGTCGGCATAGGCAATGGCTTCACGTAAATCTTTAGCCCCATCGAGTTCGAGTCGAAGATCGGATTGCAGCATCTCTTCAACATCTTCGCCTATACCCAACTTACCAAGATCCTGTAAGTTTGGGAGCCCTTCTAAGAATAAAATACGCTCGATATATTTATCAGCGTGTTTCATCTCATCGATAGATTCATGGTACTCAACATCATTGAGGCGAGTCAGTCCCCAGTTTTTGAACATACGAGCATGGAGAAAATACTGGTTGATTGCGACAAGCTCATTTCCCAATAGTTTATTGAGATAATTTATGATTTTAACATCACCTTTCATTTTATAGTCCCTCCGCTTCCACTCTTAGAGCGTAGATGGGGCTACAGGGATGTCAAAAAAAAGAGTGTGACTTAGGCGATCTCTTTAAATTCTGGCATTTGCGTTAATTCATCCTGCATGACTTCGCGGGCAGCACGAATGCACTTACCGCATTGATTTCCAACAGGAATAAATTTACGCAATTGCTGAAAGGACTGAGGATGAAACTGGCGAACAGCCTGACGTATTTTTTTATCACTTATCGCATTACACAAACAAACGTACATGATCGCTCCCGTTCAATTTCTGCGCAAAGTGTAAATGAGAATAGTTATGATTACAATAGCACAACGCTATTTACGCAGCGGGAGAATGAATGAAAAATGCGAATAAATATGACAACAGCTAAATCGCGGACAGCAAAAAGGGCGCCGAAGCGCCCTTTTTAAGCTCAAAGCTAATTAATCAATAATTAGCTCATTACTTTAGCAACAACGCCCGCACCAACAGTACGGCCGCCTTCACGGATTGCGAAACGCAGACCGTCGTCCATCGCGATTGGGTGGATCAGGGTAACAACCATTTTGATGTTGTCGCCCGGCATTACCATCTCAACGCCTTCCGGCAGTTCGATGGTACCAGTCACGTCAGTTGTACGGAAGTAGAACTGCGGACGGTAGCCTTTGAAGAACGGAGTATGACGGCCGCCTTCGTCTTTGGACAGAATGTACACTTCAGATTCGAACTTGGTGTGCGGCTTGATAGAGCCCGGCTTAGCCAGGACCTGACCACGTTCGATTTCTTCACGTTTGATACCACGCAGCAGAACACCAACGTTCTCACCAGCACGGCCTTCGTCCAGCAGTTTGCGGAACATTTCAACGCCAGTACAGGTAGACTTAGCAGTCTCTTTGATACCAACGATTTCAACTTCTTCACCAACTTTGATGATACCGCGCTCTACACGACCGGTAACAACGGTACCACGACCGGAGATGGAGAATACGTCTTCGATAGGCAGCAGGAACGGCTTGTCAATCGCACGCTCTGGTTCTGGGATATAAGAATCCAGGAAGCCAGCCAGTTCGATGATTTTCGCTTCCCACTCTGCTTCGCCTTCCAGCGCTTTCAGAGCAGAACCACGAACGATCGGAGTGTCGTCGCCCGGGAAATCGTACTGAGACAGAAGTTCACGAACTTCCATTTCTACCAGTTCCAGCAGCTCTTCGTCATCAACCATGTCGCATTTGTTCAGGAACACGATGATGTACGGAACGCCTACCTGACGACCCAGCAGGATGTGCTCACGAGTCTGCGGCATCGGGCCGTCAGTCGCAGCAACAACCAGGATCGCGCCGTCCATCTGCGCAGCACCGGTGATCATGTTTTTAACATAGTCGGCGTGGCCCGGGCAGTCTACGTGTGCGTAGTGGCGAGTCGGGGTGTCATATTCAACGTGAGAAGTGTTGATGGTGATACCACGAGCTTTTTCTTCCGGCGCGTTATCGATCTGGTCGAATGCACGAGCAGCACCGCCGTAGGTTTTAGCCAGTACGGTGGTGATTGCAGCAGTCAGGGTAGTTTTACCGTGGTCAACGTGGCCGATGGTGCCGACGTTAACGTGCGGTTTTGTACGTTCAAATTTTTCTTTAGACACGGCTATATTCCTTACTATAGTGCTCTCCCCTGGGGAGAGAGCACGGGACTTAGGTTTTAATCCTGTGGCTTATTTACCACGGGCTTCAATAACGGCCTGAGCAACGTTGTTCGGCGCATCGTCGTACTTCAGGAACTCCATGGAGTAAGAAGCACGGCCTTTGGTCAGAGAACGCAGCTGGGTTGCATATCCGAACATTTCAGACAGCGGAACTTCAGCATGGATAACAACGCCAGTGACGTTGGATTCCTGACCACGAAGCATACCACGACGGCGGCTCAAGTCACCGATTACGTCACCGGTGTTCTCTTCCGGAGTCTCTACTTCAACCTTCATGATAGGCTCAAGCAGAACTGGTTTCGCTTTCTTAAAGCCATCTTTGAAGGCGATAGAAGCGGCCAGTTTAAACGCCAGCTCAGAGGAGTCAACGTCATGGTAAGAACCGAAGTGCAGACGCACGCCCAGATCAACAACCGGGTAACCAGCCAGCGGGCCAGATTTCAGCTGTTCCTGGATGCCTTTATCAACGGCCGGGATGTATTCGCCAGGAATTACACCACCTTTGATGTCGTTGATGAACTCGTAGCCTTTCGGGTTTGAACCCGGCTCCAGCGGGTACATGTCGATAACAACATGACCGTACTGACCGCGACCACCAGACTGCTTAGCGTGTTTACCTTCGATATCGGTAACTTTCGCGCGAATCGCTTCACGGTAAGCAACCTGAGGTTTACCGACGTTCGCTTCAACGTTGAATTCACGCTTCATACGGTCAACGATGATGTCGAGGTGCAGCTCACCCATACCGGCGATAATGGTCTGGTTAGATTCTTCGTCAGTCCAAACGCGGAATGACGGGTCTTCTTTAGCCAGACGGCCCAGAGCCAGACCCATTTTTTCCTGGTCAGCTTTGGTTTTCGGTTCTACCGCGATGGAGATTACCGGCTCAGGGAATTCCATACGCTCCAGAATGATCGGGTGATCCGGGTCACACAGAGTGTCACCAGTGGTCACGTCTTTCAGACCGATAGCAGCAGCGATATCGCCCGCGCGAACTTCTTTGATCTCTTCACGTTTGTTAGCGTGCATCTGTACGATACGGCCAAAACGCTCGCGTGCAGTTTTCACTGAGTTCAGGATGGTGTCACCGGAGTTAACCACACCAGAGTACACGCGGAAGAAGGTCAGGTTACCCACGAACGGGTCGGTAGCGATTTTGAATGCCAGAGCAGCAAACGGCTCTTCATCGCTAGCATGACGCTCAGCCGGAGTATCTTTACCGTCGTCCAGAATACCGTTGATCGCAGGTACGTCTACTGGGGATGGCAGGTAATCAATTACCGCATCCAGCATCGCCTGAACACCTTTGTTCTTGAACGCAGAACCACAGGTTACCAGGATGATTTCGTTGTTCAGAACGCGCTGACGCAGAGCTTTTTTGATCTCTTCTTCAGTCAGTTCTTCACCACCCAGGTATTTCTCCATCAGCTCTTCTGAAGCTTCCGCAGCGGACTCGATCAGGTTCTGGTGCCATTCTTCAGCCAGTTCCTGCATGTCAGCCGGGATATCTTCATAAGTGAAGGTTACGCCTGCATCTTCTTCGTTCCAGTTGATGGCTTTCATTTTCACCAGGTCAACAACACCAGTGAACGCTTCTTCAGCGCCAATCGCCAACTGCAGCGGAACAGGGTTCGCGCCCAGACGGGTTTTGATCTGACCAACAACTTTCAGGAAGTTCGCACCCATACGGTCCATTTTGTTAACGAACGCAATGCGTGGAACTTTATATTTGTTTGCCTGACGCCATACGGTTTCAGACTGAGGCTGAACACCACCAACTGCGCAGTAAACCATTACTGCACCATCAAGCACACGCATGGAACGTTCTACTTCGATAGTGAAGTCAACGTGCCCCGGGGTGTCGATGATGTTTACGCGATGCGGTTCATACTGCTTAGCCATACCAGACCAGAATGCAGTAGTCGCTGCGGAGGTGATAGTAATACCACGCTCCTGCTCCTGTTCCATCCAGTCCATGGTGGCTGCGCCGTCATGAACTTCACCGATTTTATGGTTTACACCGGTGTAGAACAGAATACGTTCGGTAGTAGTGGTTTTACCGGCGTCGATGTGCGCACTGATACCGATGTTACGGTAGCGCGCGATGGGTGTTGTACGAGCCATTTGATTCCTCGTTTATCTTTTAGGCGTTCAATTTAAGTAGCCCAAAGCGGGCTGCTTACTAGAAGCGCCCGCCTGGTGACTAAAACTCCGAAGGGATTACCAACGGTAGTGTGCGAACGCCTTGTTGGCTTCTGCCATACGGTGAACGTCTTCACGTTTCTTAACTGCAGTACCTTTGTTTTCTGCAGCATCAGAAAGTTCGTTCGCCAGGCGCAGAGCCATGGATTTATCACCGCGTTTACGAGCAGCTTCAACGATCCAACGCATTGCCAGGGCATTACGGCGAACCGGACGGACTTCAACTGGAACCTGATAAGTAGAACCACCAACGCGGCGAGACTTAACTTCGACAGTCGGACGCACGTTTTCAAGGGCTACTTCAAAAGCTTCCAGGCCATCTTTACCAGAACGCTGAGCCAGGGTCTCCAGCGCGCTGTATACGATGGTTTCTGCAGTAGATTTTTTACCATCTACCATCAGGATATTTACAAATTTAGCCAGCAGCTCTGATCCGAACTTAGGATCCGGCAGAATTTTACGCTGACCAATGACGCGACGACGTGGCATGGGAATACTCCGTTGTTAATTCAGGATTGTCCAAAACTCTACGAGTTTAGTTTGACATTAATATAAAACGTTTGGCCTTACTTAACGGAGAACCATTAAGCCTTAGGACGTTTCACGCCATACTTGGAGCGTGATTGCTTACGGTCTTTAACGCCGGAGCAGTCAAGCGCACCGCGAACGGTGTGGTAACGAACACCCGGGAGGTCTTTTACACGACCGCCACGGATCAGGATCACGGAGTGCTCCTGCAGGTTGTGACCTTCACCACCGATGTAGGAAGTCACTTCAAAACCGTTAGTCAAACGCACACGGCATACTTTACGCAGTGCGGAGTTTGGTTTTTTAGGAGTGGTAGTATATACACGAGTACATACGCCACGTTTCTGCGGGCATGCTTCCAGTGCAGGCACGTTGCTCTTTGCAACTTTGCGTGCGCGTGGTTTGCGTACCAGCTGGTTAACTGTTGCCATTAAATAGCTCCTGGTTGTAGCTTTCGCTTCGTAAACACGTAATAAAACGACCTCATACAATATGAGGACGCAGAATTTTAGGTCGGTGTCGAAAAGGTGTCAAGAAATATACAACGATCCCACAATTACCAGGACATCTGGCTGGGATGCTTCACCGTAAGTCTGACGAAGTCAGTATAGCTAACCCTGACGACACTGTCTGAAATTTGACCACCCAAGCCGCGAGCTTTAATGTCTTCTTCCAGTACATAGACCTTAATGGAGGCATTTTGCAGACTTTCAAGGAAACGGCTTCCTTCTATTGCCGCGGTCACGCCATCCTGAAGCAATAAAAGTTCATCGTCTTTATCAATCAGGCGAAGAAGAGAGGAGAAATCGGTAAGCCACGCGGAACGATGTAATGTGTGCAGCATGAGTATCTCAAAACCTTAAAATGACGTCATAGTTGCCTAGCTCACGGCGTAAATCTTCCGGTTCTAACGCTGTCGCATCGACCACAAAATTAACCCCCTGCTGGAGGCCCCGCTCGCGTAATGAGGCGGCACAAAGCCAACATTGATCGATATCGTACAACCCTAACAGCTTGAAGGTTGCGATATAGTCGCGAGCCAGCACGACATCCGGTTGTTGTCCCTGGAGGATTTGAAAAACGCCATCGCCGATAAAGAATACGCCGAGGTCTTCCGTTAATGCCGATGTCGCCAGTAAGGCATCTAACCCTTCGCGGCCAGACGAACTGCCATGCGGCACGGTAGAAAAGACAAAAGCAACACGTTTCATTAAAACTGCACCACGCGATCGCAGGTCAGGGATGCCTCAGCCAGCGAACCCAGCCCGCTGAGGTTAAAACCTGATTGTAAATTAGCCCCTGCCAGTCCCAATCGCTTCGCTTCTGTTTCATCAACGACGCCGCGACGCAGCGCCGCAGCTACACAGATATTCAGCGTCACGCCATGCTGCTGGTTCAGCTGTTGCCAGGCCCGCACCAGATCATATTCATCACTGGCAGGTGAAGTCAGGAAGTTGGCGTTATACACACCTTCACGATAGAAAAAGACGCTGCATAGGTCATGCCCTTCTTTGAGTAACGCATGAGCAAATTGCAACGCGCTGCTCGCCTGCTGCGTGCCATAAGCTGGCCCCGTCACCATAATGGCAAAACGCATTACTTGTCTTGCCCCTGGAAATCGCCGCTTTTGAACTGACGAATATAGAGGTAAACCGTGTGCTTGGAGATGTTCAGCCGATCGGCGACCTGGTTAATGGCATCTTTAATATCGAAAATACCTTTCTCATACAGATTCAGGACAATCTGGCGATTCTTGGCATTGTTGGAAACATTACGATCGGCATTCACTTCTTCAATCGTGAACTCCAACGTTTGGGTAACCAGGTCTTCCACCGAAGAAGCGAAGTTAACGGCAGAACCCACTTCCGGGGTTTCCGGTGGGATAAAGGTATTCATTATCTGCGAGAATGGAACATCAAGGTTCATGTTGATGCACAGCAGACCAATCACGCGATGCTCACGGTTGCGAATGGCAATCGTCACCGACTTCATCAAGACACCGCTTTTCGCACGTGTGAAGTAACACTTCGACACGCTGCTATCCGCACCCGTCATATCATGCAGCATACGCAACGCAAGGTCAGTAATCGGCGAGCCAATTTTGCGGCCCGTGTGTTCACCGTTAGCAATGCGGATGGCCGAGCATTTCAAATCCTGCAAAGAGTGCAATACGATTTCACAATGGGAACCAATGAGCATCGCCAACCCGTCCACAACCGCTTCGTAGGATTTGAGGATATCGAAATCGGTTTGATCGAAAGGACGTTGATCCAGTAAATCTAGCTCACTGGTTTCGTTGGTTAAAAGCGACCTGGACATGAAAAAAAGCACTCCTTTTCAGGAGCCTGTCGTTATGTTGTCAGGGCAGGCTCATCACTATTATAGGGGCATCTAAAGTAATACAGCGCACAAGGCGCTTTCCAGTATTAATTATATCCTGTCGATAATAAAAAACCGCCGCCCTGTGGGCGGCGGTGTCTGGTTACTTACTTTTTGCTGCTGTCCGCAGCTTTAGCAGCCGGTGCAGCATCTGGCTGCGCATCGGCTTTCGGTGCCGGTTTGATGTCTAACAGTTCAACATCAAAGACCAGCGTAGAGTTAGCCGGAATGCCCGGTACGCCGGTTTTGCCGTAAGCCAGATCCGGCGGGATAACCAGCTGGATTTTGCCGCCTTTCTTGATGTTTTTCAGGCCTTCGGTCCAGCCTGGGATAACACCGTCAAGACGGAAAGAGAGCGGCTCACCGCGGGTATAAGAGTTATCAAACTCTTTACCATCAATCAGCGTACCTTTGTAGTTGACTACCACGGTATCGCTATCTTTCGGTGCAGCGCCGGTACCTTCTTTCTCTACTTTATAGACCAGGCCAGTAGAAGAGGTTTTAACGCCCTTCTCTTTAGCAAATTTCTCGCGGTAAACTTTACCTTTGGCTTCATTGTCAGCCGCGTCTTTTTCCATTTTCGCCTGAGCGGAGCTCTTCACGCGTGCTTCAAACGCCTGCAGAGTTTGTTCGATTTCCTGGTCAGACAGTTTGCTCTTGTCTGCAAACGCATCCTGAACGCCAGCGATCAGCTGATCTTTATCCAGTTTGATGCCCAGTTTTTCCTGCTCTTTCAGAGAGTTTTCCATATAACGACCCAGGGACGCGCCCAGCGCGTAAGCGGCTTTTTGGTCGTCATTCTTGAATGCTGCTTTGCTGTCAGCAGTAGCGGCTGGTTTCGCAGCGTCAGCAGCGAAGGTGATCGGGGCATGCAGAGCAACAGCCATTGTGGTCGCCAGCAGCGTTACTTTAAACAGTGATTTCATCCATATCTCCAGGGCCGGGGCATCTCACCCCAAGGTTAGCTAACATAAAAATGTACTATAAAGCGTTGCAGAACAAATCAACATACGGGCACGCCCTATTATCACCACTTTTCAGACTCTTTTTGTTTAAATTAGTTTCGTGACCGAAGATTGAGTGCTGTGCAAACAGGCAAAGTTAAGTAGAATTCGCCGCAGTCCGCGATCTGCCGGAGAAAAAAGAAAGAGGTGAATCATGCAGGATACAACAATGGAAACTCGCCTGGCTGAACTGGAAAGTCGCCTGGCATTTCAGGAGATAACCATTGAAGAGCTCAACGTGACGGTGACCGCGCATGAACTGGAAATGGCAAAACTCCGCGACCATCTGCGTTTATTGACGGAGAAGCTCAAGGCAACGCAGCCGTCCCACATCGCGTCGCAGTCTGAAGAGACCCCGCCGCCACATTATTGAGACATAAAAAAAGCGGGATATTCCCGCTTTTTTTTATGCAGTATAACGATTAGTGGCAACCGCAACCGCCGCCGTTACCTTTACCGCCACCGCCGCAGCAGCCTTCGCCACCGTGCTCGTGACCATGGTCGTGACCGTGACCACCGCAGCAACCGTCATGACCGTGGTCATGATCGTGGTCGTGACCGTGCGCACCGTGAACGTGGCCGTGAGCCAGCTCTTCTTCGGTCGCTTCGCGGATAGCGACAACTTCTACGTTGAATTTCAGATTCTGGCCAGCCAGCATGTGGTTACCGTCAACCACAACGTGGTCGTCTTCCACTTCGGTAATTTCTACCGGTACTGGACCCTGGTCAGTTTCAGCCAGGAAACGCATGCCAACCTGCAGTTCGTCAACGCCCATGAAGACGTCTTTAGGAACGCGCTGCACCAGGTTTTCGTCGTACTGACCGTATGCGTCGTTTGCGCCAACAGCAACATCGAATTTGTCGCCAACTTCATGACCGTCCAGCGCTGTTTCCAGGCCAGAAATCAGGGAACCGTGACCATGCAGGTAGTCCAGCGGTGCACTCACCGGAGACTCATCAACCAACACACCGTCTTCTGTACGTACCTGATAGGCCAGGCTGACCACCAGGTCCTTTGCTACTTTCATGATATCTCCTGAGCATGGAAAGAATAGTGGCGCAGATTGTAGCGGAATTCTGCACCCGTGTACCCTCTAGCTTAAAAAAAGCTGCGCCATATCGCTAGTCCGGATGAAAAATCCCGATCACTTGCTCTTCTTTGCGAACGTGCTCGCGCGCCTCTTTATCCGCTTCCCGCATCTGATGACCGCACTTAACACACTCAACAATATCGATATTATTTTCGCGCCACATCGCCAGCGTATCCTGCGCCTGGCAGGACGGACATTTTGCGCCTGCGATAAAACGTTTACGAATTGCCATGGTTACCTCTACTCAAATTCATCCCAGCCATCCAGCTGACGTCGCTCTTGCTGCATCTCTCGTTGGAAAATCTCCTCAAGCTCGCGCCGGGCTTCCCTGGCTCGGGAGATTTGTACCGTATCCGTGTGCATGGGGATCAGTTCCCGCAACATGCGCATATCCAGCCGCCGAAAATGCAACTGAGCGCGCTGAGCCTGGTGCGGATGCATCCCTAGCGTAACCAGCGTTTTTCGCCCTAACTCCAGCGCACTGGAAAACGTTTCGCGGGAAAACTGCGTCACACCAGCCTGTAATAACTCATGCGCCTCTACACGTCCGCGCGCACGCGCAAGAATATGCAAATGCGGAAAATACTGTTGGCACAGCTCCACCAGCTTCATAGTGTCTTCAGGTTCATTACAGGTAATAACAATAGACTGTGCGGCTTCTGCACCCGCGGAACGCAATAGATCCACCTGCGTGGCATCACCGTAATAGACCTTATAGCCATATTTGCGCATTAAATTCACTGCGCTGATATCTCTTTCCAGGACGGTAATACGCATTTTATTGGCCATCAACAGACGACCAATAACCTGACCAAAGCGCCCGAAACCCACCACAATCACCTGCGGTTTATCATCTTCCACCCAGGGTTTTTCATCTTCTTCATCCGTGCCGTTAAACTGGCGGGAGAGCCATTTATCAATCAACTTCATCACCAGCGGTGTGGTCATCATCGACAGCGTGACGGTCACCAACAACAGCGCCATTTGGTCACCCTGAAACAGCCGTTGGGAAGAGGCCGTTGAAAACAGCACGAAAGCGAATTCACCGCCCTGGCTTAAAACCCCGGCAAACTGCATCCGTTCTGAGCTTCTCATGCCGTTAAGACGCGCCAGTACATACAGCACCAGCATTTTTACGACCACCAGCACTATCACGCTCGCCGCCACCCACAAAATATGGGTATAGAGCACGCCAAGGTTAAGCGACATACCTACGGAGATAAAAAACAGGCCAAGCAACAGGCCTTTAAACGGATCGATTGCCGTTTCCAGCTCATGTCGGTATTCGCTTTCCGCCAGCAGAACGCCCGCGATAAAGGTCCCCAGCGCCATCGACAGACCCAGCGCATCCATAAATAAAGCAGAACCCAGCACTAACAGCAGCGTGGCGGCGGTGAACACTTCCCGCACGCCAGAATCCGCAATAAAGCGGAAAACCGGACGCAGCAAATAGCGCCCACCAATCAGCATGCCGGCAAAGGCCAGCACCTTCATCCCAACTTTGATCCAGTCAAAATGTTCGTCAGCAGATCCCGCCAGCAGCGGAACCAGCGCCAACGCGGGGATCACCGCCAGATCCTGAAACAGCAGCACCGAAAAGCCCAGCTGTCCGGATTCACTGCGATTCATGCCTTTTTCGCGCATCAACTGTAGCGCCATAGCGGTGGATGACATCGCCAGACCAATGCCGCCAACCACTGCCGCCTGCCAGGAGAACGCTGTAAGCATCAGTAGCCCTGCCAGCACGACTGCACTTAGCATCACCTGCGCGGCGCCGACGCCAAAAATTGAACGCCGCAATTGCCACAGTTTGGCTGGATTAAGTTCCAGCCCAATGATGAACATCAGAAAAACTACGCCCAGTTCGGAAAAGTGTAAGATTTCATCCACATCGCTGATGAACCCTAATCCCCATGGGCCAATAGCAATCCCCGCCAGCAAGTAACCCAGCACCGGACCGATACCCAGTTTTGAGGCCAGAGGAACGGCAGCCACCGCCGCGAAGAGGAACAACACGCCGGCAGTCAATAAATCAGAACCTTCCATCAGCGGCCTCCCACAGGGATCGGATTCGCCAGCCAGTCGCCATACGCTTTCGCATGGCTGTCCAGCTCCTGCTTCGTTTGCCGTCTGGCCCAGTAGACAATGATAGGGCTCATCCAGTGCATGCGGCACATACCGGCCGTTAGCTCAAAAGGGCGCAGTACATCGCTCATTGGATAACGGTTTAGCGCGTCATAGCGGTAGGCGCTTTCCGGCTCGCCGGTAGTGATAACGCTCCGCCAGTACTTTCCCGCCAGTTGATTCCCCCCGGGGCCGCTGGCAAATCCTCGGCTCAGTACGCGGTCAAGCCACTCCTTTAACAACGCCGGGCAGCTATAGGTGTAGAGCGGATGCTGAAAAACAATCACATCATGCTCGCGCAGCAGCGCCTGCTCATGCGGAATGTCGATAAAAAAGTCAGGATAGTGCGCGTACAGGTCGTGCACGGTAACATTGCTGAGCTGCATGGCCGGTTTAAGCAGTACCCGGTTCGCGACCGAGTCCTGAGATTCCGGATGGGCATACAGCAGCAAGACTTTCGCTGGCTGGAACATCATCCCCCTCCCGGTTTTGTCTTTTGTCTATTTTCGACGTTTTGGGCTACCATTGCGCCTCGGTGCGGCAAATGGCCCACACATTACATTATCATAATGATAAATTAACATAGTCTGAACATACGGCGCCTTATGATTGTTTTCTCATCGTTACAAATTCGTCGCGGCGTGCGCGTCTTGCTGGAAAATGCCACGGCCACCATTAATCCAGGGCAGAAAGTTGGCCTGGTAGGTAAAAATGGCTGCGGTAAATCTACCCTGCTGGCATTGCTGAAAAATGAACTTAGCGCCGACGCCGGAGGATTTACCTATCCGGGAAACTGGCAGCTCGCGTGGGTTAATCAGGAAACGCCTGCGTTGCCACAGCCGGCGTTGGAGTATGTGATTGACGGCGACCGCGAGTATCGTCAACTGGAAGCACAGTTGAACGATGCCAACGAACGTAACGATGGACACGCCATTGCCACCGTCCATGGCAAGCTGGATGCCATCGACGCCTGGACTGTGCGCTCACGCGCCGCCAGCCTGCTGCATGGCCTCGGCTTCTCCAACGAACAGCTTGAACGTCCCGTCAGCGATTTCTCCGGTGGCTGGCGTATGCGTCTCAACCTGGCTCAGGCGCTGATTTGCCGTTCAGACCTGCTGCTGCTCGATGAACCGACCAACCACCTCGATCTCGACGCGGTGATCTGGCTGGAAAGATGGCTGAAAAGCTATCAGGGCACGCTGATTTTGATCTCCCACGACCGCGACTTCCTCGACCCGGTGGTGGATAAAATTATTCATATCGAACAGCAAACGATGTTCGAGTACACCGGCAACTACAGCGCGTTTGAAATCCAGCGTGCGACCCGCCTCGCACAGCAACAGGCAATGTACGAAAGCCAGCAGGAGCGCGTGGCGCATCTGCAAAGCTATATCGATCGTTTCCGCGCTAAAGCCACCAAAGCAAAGCAGGCGCAGAGCCGTATCAAAATGCTGGAACGCATGGAGCTGATTGCCCCTGCGCACGTGGACAACCCGTTCCACTTCAGCTTCCGCGAGCCGGAAAGCCTGCCGAACCCGCTGTTAAAGATGGAAAAGGTCAGCGCCGGCTACGGCGACCGCGTCATTCTCGATTCGATCAAACTGAATCTGGTACCGGGGTCTCGCATCGGCCTGCTCGGACGCAACGGCGCGGGTAAATCTACGTTGATTAAGCTGCTGGCCGGCGAACTGGCCCCCATCAGCGGCGAGATTGGCCTGGCAAAAGGCATCAAGCTGGGTTACTTCGCACAGCACCAGCTGGAGTTTTTACGCGCCGATGAATCACCTATTCAGCACCTGGCGCGCATGGCGCCGCAGGAGCTGGAGCAGAAACTGCGAGACTACCTCGGCGGATTCGGCTTCCAGGGCGATAAAGTCAGCGAAGAGACTCGCCGCTTCTCCGGAGGTGAAAAAGCGCGTCTGGTGCTGGCATTGATCGTCTGGCAGCGCCCGAACCTGCTGCTGCTTGATGAACCGACCAACCACCTGGATTTGGATATGCGTCAGGCGCTGACCGAAGCGCTGATCGATTTCGAAGGCGCGCTGGTTGTGGTCTCGCACGACCGTCACCTGATTCGCTCCACTACCGATGACCTCTATCTGGTGCACGACAAGAAAGTCGAGCCGTTTGATGGCGATCTTGAGGATTATCAGCAGTGGCTGAGCGATGTGCAAAAACAGGAAAACCAGAGCGACGAACCGGCAAAAGAGAGCGTTAACAGCGCCCAGGCACGTAAAGACCAGAAGCGTCGCGAAGCTGAACTGCGCACCCTGACGCAACCGCTACGTAAAGAGATTACCCGTCTGGAAAAAGAGATGGAGAAACTGCACGCACAGCTGGCACAGGCGGAAGAAAAACTCGGCGATAGCGAACTGTACGACCAAAGCCGCAAAGCCGAACTCACGGCATGCTTGCAGCAGCAGGCCAGTGCGAAATCCGGACTGGAAGAGTGCGAGATGGCCTGGCTGGAGGCTCAGGAACAGCTTGAGCAGATGCTGGCCGAGTAATCATGAGTGCCGGATAAGGCGAAGCCGCCATCCGGCACTATAGCCGATGATTGCCTGCTGACTGACTCGCGACAAAATCACATATTGGCTAACCCGCACGCGCTGTGCGCGGTATAGTTATTCTTTCCGATTATTAATTGCTCTGGTGTTATGGTTGAAATCACGTCCACAGAAATAACTCCACATACCGACGATTCACGAGAATTCCGTCCGATGCGCGGTATCAGTAACCGCCATCTGCAGACGATGCTGCCGCGTTTAATTCGCCGCAAGGTGAAATTCGACGCCCACTGGCAGCGTCTGGAATTGCCCGACGGTGATTTTGTCGATCTGGCATGGAGTGAAGACCCGCAACAGGCGAAACATAAACCGCGCCTGGTGGTTTTTCACGGTCTGGAAGGCAGTCTGAACAGCCCGTACGCACATGGCCTGATTGAAGCAGCGCAAAAGCGCGGCTGGCTGGGCGTGGTGATGCATTTTCGCGGCTGTAGCGGCGAACCCAATCGTCTGAACCGTATTTATCATTCCGGTGAGACAGAAGATGGCACCTGGTTTTTACACTGGCTGGCACGTGAGTTCGGTCGCGTGCCGACCGCGGCGGTAGGCTATTCGCTCGGTGGAAACATGCTGGCCTGCCTGCTGGCAAAAGAAGGTACTGAGATTCCAATTGATGCCGCGGTTATCGTTTCCGCGCCTTTCGTGCTGGAAGCCTGTAGTTACCATATGGACAAGGGATTCTCCCGGGTCTATCAGCGCTACCTGCTAAACCTGTTGAAAGCCAATGCCTCGCGTAAGCTAGAGGCGTATCCAGGATCGCTGCCGGTGAGTCTGGGCCAGTTGAAATCTCTGCGTCGCATTCGCGATTTTGACGATCTGATCACCGCCAAAATCCACGGTTTCGCTGATGCTATAGACTATTACCGTCAGTGTAGCGCTATGCCGTTGCTCAACCAGATCGCCAAACCCACGCTGATTATCCATGCCAAGGACGATCCGTTTATGGATCATCACGTGATCCCTAAACCAGAAAATCTGCCCTCACAGGTAGAGTATCAACTGACGGAACACGGCGGCCACGTCGGATTCATTGGCGGCACGGTGCGCCGTCCTGAGATGTGGCTGGAATCCAGAATCCCGGACTGGCTGACAACGTATCTGGAGGCATCATCATGATCATCCCCTGGCAAGACATCTCCCCGGACGCGCTGGACAATCTGATTGAAAGCTTTGTCTTGCGCGAAGGCACCGATTATGGTGAACATGAACGCTCGCTCGAACAAAAAGTCGCCGACGTCAAACGCCAACTACAATCTGGTGAAGCCGTGCTGGTATGGTCCGAACTGCATGAAACGGTCAACATTATGCCGAGGAAGCAGATTCACGAGTAATCCGTAGCCGACGGCCGACTATAATAAAAATTCAACCTATTCATGGAGTTGTTATGTCTGCCAAACATCCGGTGATTGCGGTAACAGGGTCCAGCGGCGCGGGGACCACCACCACCAGCCTCGCGTTTCGTAAAATTTTCGCGCAGTTAAATCTGCGCGCCGCCGAGGTGGAAGGTGACAGTTTTCATCGTTATACCCGTCCGGAAATGGACATGGCGATTCGCAAAGCGCGCGATGCCGGGCGGCATATCAGCTATTTCGGCCCCGAAGCTAATGACTTCGGTCTGCTGGAGCAAACCTTCATCGAATACGGCCAGACGGGCAAAGGTCAGTCGCGAAAATATCTGCACACCTACGATGAGGCCGTACCGTGGAATCAGGTTCCGGGTACATTTACGCCCTGGCAGCCGCTGCCTGAACCGACGGATGTACTGTTCTATGAAGGACTGCACGGCGGCGTCGTAACCCCACAGCAAAACGTGGCCCGGCATGTCGATCTGCTGGTTGGCGTAGTGCCGATCGTGAACCTGGAATGGATTCAGAAGCTGACCCGCGATACCAGCGAGCGGGGACACTCACGCGAAGCGGTGATGGACTCAGTGGTGCGCTCAATGGACGATTACATCAATTACATTACGCCGCAGTTTTCCCGTACGCATATTAACTTCCAGCGCGTACCGACCGTTGATACCTCCAACCCCTTTGCCGCCAAAAGTATTCCATCCCTGGATGAAAGCTTTGTCGTGATTCATTTTCGGAACCTGGAAGGGATCGACTTCCCGTGGCTACTGGCCATGCTGCAGGGATCATTCATTTCCCATATCAATACGTTGGTTGTTCCGGGCGGGAAAATGGGTCTGGCGATGGAATTGATTATGCTGCCGCTGGTCCAGCGACTGATGGAAGGCAAAAAGATAGAGTAAGGTGTTATTTTGCCGGATGGCGGCTGATGCCTTATCCGGCCTACGCGTTTATATCCTGTAGGCCTGATAAGTGAAACGCCATCAGGCATCACATCACGAAGCAGCAACCACTTCATAGGAGTGGGTAATGTTCACCGCCTTTTCCAGCATCAGCGCCACAGAGCAATATTTTTCCGCAGAGAGATCGACTGCGCGCGAAACGGACGCATCTTTCAGATCGTTACCCGTTACGATGAAATGCAGGTTAATGTGGGTAAACAGGCGCGGCGCTTCATCACGACGCTCTGAGGTCAGTTTCACTTCGCAGTTGGTCACATCCTGACGGCCTTTTTGCAGGATCGAAACCACATCAATTGCACTGCAACCGCCCGCAGCCATTAATACCATTTCCATCGGGCTCGGCGCTTTATCACCGGAGTTACCGTCCATCAAAATTTGGTGACCAGAGGCGGACTCACCGAGGAAGGTTAACCCCTCAACCCACTTTACACGCGCTTGCATATTTCGTAACTCCAATGTTTCAATTTTCCTGACAGATTACGCGTACATAACAATTCTCGCAACGGAAGGCGACCTGCGTCATGCTGAAGCGAGACACCAGGAGACACACGGCGAAAGCTATGCTAAAACAGTCAGGATGCTACAGTAATACATTGACGTACTGCATGTATGCAGAGGACATCACATTACAGGCTGCAGTTAATTTTTGACAGCCCCTTTCCCAGGTAGCGGGAAGCATATTTTTGCAAACCCAGAGGCAGCGTCGTTTTCTGGCTCTGGAGACAGCTTATAACAGAGGATAACCGCGCATGGTGCTTGGCAAACCGCAAACAGACCCGACTCTCGAATGGTTCTTGTCTCATTGCCATATTCATAAGTACCCATCGAAGAGCACGCTGATTCACCAGGGTGAAAAAGCGGAAACGTTGTATTACATCGTTAAAGGCTCAGTGGCAGTGCTGATCAAAGATGAAGAAGGGAAAGAAATGATCCTTTCTTATCTGAATCAGGGCGATTTTATTGGTGAATTAGGCCTCTTCGAAGAAGGTCAGGAACGTAGCGCCTGGGTACGTGCCAAAACCGCATGTGAAGTCGCTGAAATTTCCTACAAAAAATTTCGCCAATTAATCCAGGTCAACCCGGATATTCTGATGCGCCTGTCTTCACAGATGGCTCGTCGCCTGCAGGTCACGTCTGAAAAAGTCGGCAACCTTGCCTTCCTCGACGTAACGGGTCGTATCGCGCAGACTCTGCTGAATCTGGCGAAACAGCCTGATGCGATGACCCACCCGGACGGCATGCAGATTAAAATCACCCGTCAGGAAATCGGCCAGATCGTTGGCTGCTCCCGTGAGACCGTTGGTCGTATTCTGAAGATGCTGGAAGATCAAAACCTGATCTCCGCACACGGTAAGACCATCGTCGTCTACGGCACCCGTTAACCCCATCGAAGTGGCGCGTTACTCAGTGATGCGCCACTTTTGTTTACACCGATGTGGCGAAGACTGATATACCACCCAGAGATCAACTACGCACTACGGCAGACGCTGGTGCTATGTTTACCTGTGGCTGTTGGTCTGATCATCGGTCAGCTTCATCTGGGACTCCTCTTCTCCCTGGTCCCTGCCTGCTGCAACATTGCCGGTCTTGATACCCCGCATAAGCGCTTTTTCAAACGTTTAGCTATTGGCGCGTCTTTGTTTGCCGGTTGCAGTCTGATCATGCAGTTGCTGCTGGCACAGGCCATACCGCTGCCGCTTATCCTCACCGGACTGACGCTGATTCTTGGCGTAACCGCCGAGCTCAGCCCTCTGCATGCCCGACTGTTACCGGCCTCACTTATCGCCGCGATTTTCACGCTAAGCCTGGTCGGGAACATGCCCGTCTGGGAACCGTTGCTGATCTATGCGCTGGGCACGTTATGGTACGGCCTGTTCAACTGGTTCTGGTTCTGGATGTGGCGCGAGCAGCCGCTCCGTGAATCGCTCAGCTTGTTGTACCGTGAATTAGCCGATTACTGTGAGGCCAAGTACAGCCTGCTGACCCAGCATGCCGATCCGGAAAAAGCGCTACCTCCCCTGCTGGTTCGCCAGCAGAAAGCGGTGGATCTGATTACCCAGTGCTACCAGCAAATGCATATGCTGTCGGCGCATCGCAACAACGATTACAAGCGCCTGCTGCGTGCCTTTCAGGAGGCACTGGACTTGCAGGAGCATATTTCCGTCAGCCTCCACCAGCCGGAAGAGGTGCAAAAGCTGGTCGAACGTAGCCACGCCGAACAGGTGATTCGCTGGAATGCGCGCACCGTCGCCGAACGCCTTCGGGTACTGGCCGATGATATTTTGTATCACCGCTTGCCGACCCGTTTCTCGATGGACAAGCAGATTGGCACGCTGGAGAAAATCGCCAACCAGCACCCGGACAATCCGGTGGGACAATTTTGCTACTGGCACTTCAGCCGTATTGCCCGCGTGCTACGCACCCAGCGACCGCTATACGCCCGAGATTTAATGGCGGACAAGCAGCGTCGGTTGCCGCTGATCCCGGCCCTGAAAAACTATCTGTCGTTGAAATCGCCGGCGCTGCGTAATGCCGGACGCATCAGCGTCATGCTGAGTATCGCCAGCCTGATGGGCAGCGCTTTACACCTGCCAAAGCCTTACTGGATTTTGATGACGATCCTGTTCGTCACGCAAAATGGCTACGGAGCAACCCGGGTACGTATTTTACACCGTTCAGCAGGAACGCTCGTTGGACTGGTCATTGCCGGAGTCACCCTGCACTTTCATATTCAGGAAGGTTACACGCTGGCAGGCATGCTGCTGATTACCCTGGGTAGCTATCTGATCATGCGCAAAAACTACGGCTGGGCTACCGTCGGCTTTACGGTCACGGCGGTATACACCCTGCAACTGCTGACGCTGAACGGAGAACAGTTTATCGTGCCGCGGTTTGTCGATACGGTTATTGGCTGCTTAATCGCCTTTGGCGGTACACTCTGGCTGTGGCCGCAGTGGCAGAGCGGCCTGCTGCGTAAGAACGCCCATGATGCGTTAGAAGCCGATCAGGAGGCCATTCGCCTGATCCTCAGTAACGATCCGCAGGCCACGCCGCTGGCGTATCAACGCATGCGGGTCAATCAGGCGCATAACACGTTGTTCAACTCACTGAACCAGGCGATGCAGGAGCCAGGATTCAACTCGCACTACCTGGCGGACATGAAACTGTGGGTCACGCACAGCCAGTTCATCGTCGAGCACATCAACGCGATGACCACACTGGCAAGGGAACATACAATGCTGACGCCGGATTTAGCGCAGCGGTATCTGGAATCCTGTGAAATTGCGCTCCAGCGCTGTCAGCAGCGGCTGGAATATGACGGACCGGGAAGCTCAGGCGATGTGAATATTCTCGAAGCGCCAGAGATGCTTTCCCACGGTCCGTTAAGCACCCTTGAGCAGCATCTGCAACGGATACTGGGGCATCTGAACACCATGCACACCATTTCGTCGGTAGCATGGCGTCAGCGACCGCACCACGGAATCTGGCTGAGCCGCCGTCTGCGGGACATGAAAGGTTAAGATCGACTGCCGGATGCGCTGTGCTTATCCGGCAACAGGTAATCAGGCAACGACTTTCGCTACCGCTTGTGCGAAACGCTGCATCCCTTCATCGATATCCGCCTGCTCAACTACCAGCGACGGCGCGAAACGCATCACGTCCGGTCCGGCGTTGAGTACCATCACTCCTTCGTGCGCGGCGGCATACAGGAAATCGCGCGCCCGGCCTTTAAACTGCAGCTTCAGCTCGGCGCCAATCAGCAGCCCCATCCCGCGAATATCGCTGAAAATGTCGAACTGTTGATCAATTTTGTGCAAATGTTGGACAAACGTCTGACGTTTAGCCTGAATACCTTCCAACACTTCCGGCGTGTTGATGATATCAAACGCTGCCCCCGCAACTGCGCAGGCCAGCGGATTTCCACCGTAAGTGGAACCGTGCGAACCCACATGAAATGCGGAGGCAATCTCTTGGGTGGTCAGCACCGCGCTCACCGGGAAGCCGCCGCCGAGAGCCTTCGCGCTGGTGAGGATATCCGGCGTCACGCCATAGTGCATATAGGCAAACAGATCGCCGGTACGGCCCATCCCGCTCTGCACTTCATCCAATACCAATAGCGCCTGGTGTTGGTCGCAAAGTTCACGCAAACCTTGCAGGAATTCCGGCGTTGCCGCAGTGACGCCACCTTCCCCCTGAATAGGCTCAACCACCACCGCACAGGTGTGATCGTCCATCACCGCTTTGACCGCATGCAGATCGTTAAACGGTACATGGATGATATCCGCTGGTTTTGGTCCAAAGCCGTCAGAGTATTTCGGCTGCCCGCCGACGGACACGGTAAACAGCGAACGACCGTGAAACGCATTGTGGAAGGCAATGATTTTGGTTTTGAACGGGCTATGGCGCACGCAGGCATAGTGGCGCGCCAGCTTAAAGGCGGTTTCGTTAGCTTCGGTACCCGAGTTCATGAACAGCACGCGCTCGGCGAAGGTCGCATCAATGATTTTACGGCCCAGGCGCAACGCCGGTTCATTGGTGAAAACGTTGCTGGTATGCCACAGGGTTTCACCCTGGGTTTTTAACGCCTCCACCAGGGCCGGATGGCAATGCCCTAGTGCAGTAACTGCAATGCCGCCCGCGAAATCAACATACTCTTTGCCCTGTTGATCCCAGACTCGACTCCCTTTTCCTTTTACCGGGATAAACTCAGCCGGTGCATAAATCGGCAGAATCACTTCATCGAATGTCGCGCGCGTAATTGCAGTTTGTTCAGTTGCCATGTCATTGCCACCCTGTTAAGCAGAAATGTTAGTGAAATTATAATCACAAAATATGAATAAAAAATCACTGAATAGCAACCACAAATCACCGGTTGAGGAAATTAGCCAGCAGTTGATGCCCCTGCTCGCTGAGAATACTCTCCGGGTGAAACTGCACACCTTCCATATCCCACTCGCGGTGACGAATGCCCATAATCTCCTGCGTTTCACTCCAGGCCGTCACCTCAAAGCAGTCAGGAAGCGTCGCGGGGGCAACCACCAGAGAATGGTAGCGCGTCACCGTTAATGGGTTGGCGAGCTCCTGAAAAACACCCTGCCCGTTATGCGTAATTGGCGAGGTTTTACCGTGCATCACTTGAGCTGCCCGAACCACTGTCGCGCCAAAGGCCTGCGCCATAGCCTGATGTCCCAGACAAACACCCAGCAGGGGTGTCTTGCCCGCGAAATGACGAATAACATCCAATGAGATCCCAGCGTCATCCGGCGTGCAGGGGCCTGGGGATATTACGATTTTTTGCGGGCTTAGCGCGTCGATTTGCGCCAGCGTCAGTTCGTCGTTGCGCCTGACAAGGACATCAGCGCCCAGTTCGCAGAAGTATTGGTACAGGTTCCAGGTAAAAGAATCATAGTTATCGATAAGCAGGATCATGGCGGCTCCGGTACATAAGAACCGCGCTATTCTACTCAGTTTCCGGGGCTTCGCTTACTACTTTACGAAATATCGCCCGAAGCGCAGACAGGTCACCCATCGCCCCACTTTGATTAGCCAGGTTCCACTCCTCAACCGGAATGTCATCCCAGCTCAATATATACCTGGCATGAATCGCTAACTGTTCGAAAAAAATTCGCTGTGCCAGACCGCTGCCAATACGAAACGGATGCAGCACGTTGATTTCGCAATAATAGTGCGCAAGACGATCCACAAACTTATCTTCCGGTACCCCCACCAACCAGGACTCGTCTTCCAGGTCCTGCATCAACACATTGCCCTCTTTCTCGATATAAGCGAAATGGCAAAAGCGGGTCTCGCCCTGGTAAATATCCACTTCTCGCAGATGTCCCGCCCAGTCAAAAATATCCCGATACAGTTGGCGATGAATGGCGCACAGATGCGGCAAGCCCCGTTTAAGCGGGCCTAATTCGATAGTGGCCGCACGCAGCGCCGTCAGTTCATACGCCGCCTGCGCCAGGCGCTGTGCCTGATGAATCCCCAGACGGTTACGCATGACATTCAGGCCCGGATACAAATAGGGATCGCGTCCATCACCGAATTTATCGCTCATAGTGCCCCCTCAACTCTTCAAGACGCGCCAGGGCGTCTTCCGTGCTCAGAGTCACCCGTGGAATATCCACGCCTTCCAGCCGCCGACTGGCCTGGAAATTGGCATTTCGCCGTTGTTCCCAGAGTCTGGACTTTTGTTTATCGGTGAGTTTTTTCACGTGACCTCCCTGAATGAGCCGACACTTGCCACAAGTATAAGCGGCAATTTCAGGTTACGCAGAGAAGGGAAAGAACGCGGACAGGAACTGCCCGCGCAAAAGACGTTTATGGCAGGACTTTGGCAGACAGGATAACAATCGGTTTTGACGGGACATTCTGGTAAGGACCAACATCATGGGTCTGCACCTGAGAGATCTTATCCGCGACATCCATACCTTTCACAACTTTACCGAAGACTGCGTACCCAAAGTCGCGCTGGCCGTGATCGAGGAACGCATTGTCTGCAATGTTGATAAAGAACTGGCTGGTCGCGCTGTCTTTATCTGCTGTACGCGCCATGGCAATCGTGCCGCGGGTATTACGCAGTCCGTTATCGGCTTCATTCTTGATTGGCGGGTTAGGTTTCTTCTGCTGCATCTGCTCGGTAAAACCGCCGCCCTGCACCATGAAGCCAGGGATCACGCGGTGGAACGTGGTGTTGTTATAGAAACCGCTGTTGACATAATCGACAAAGTTTTGCACTGAAACCGGGGCTTTCTGACTGTTCAGCTCCAGCTCAATGTTACCGGCAGAGGTTGTCAGCAGGACATGCGGGTCACCTTTTGCTGCCAGTGCTGCGGGAGAAAGAGCAGAAAGAGCGAGAACAGCTGCAACAGCCGCCAGAGTCGATTTGAGCATGAGAATTCCTTAACAAGAGCAGAAATGAAGCAAGTGAATTGATTCTAAAGAGCCTTCAAGAACAAGGCCATCCCTTTACTTAATTTTACGTACTTGAAACAAATGTAACCTTATAGCCTCAAGATTCAATGCGATCTAGATCACATAAAAAAATGTAACGTAGCAAGTAATTACCAATAAACATTTAAATGCATCACTAAAGCGCCTAAAATCTGCCCGCTCACGGCGCAGTCAATGCGCCTAACACTTCTATACAGGCCAGTCATGACTAACAGCAATCGCATCAAGCTCACATGGATTAGCTTTCTCTCCTACGCCCTGACAGGCGCGTTGGTAATTGTCACCGGGATGGTGATGGGAAACATCGCAGATTACTTCCATTTGCCCGTTTCCAGTATGAGTAACACCTTCACCTTTCTGAATGCCGGCATTCTGATCTCTATTTTTCTGAATGCATGGCTGATGGAAATTGTGCCACTGAAAACCCAGTTGCGCTTTGGCTTTATCCTGATGGTTCTGGCGGTCGCCGGACTGATGCTCAGCCATAGCCTGGCCTTGTTCTCAGCCGCCATGTTTGTACTGGGTCTGGTGAGCGGTATCACCATGTCGATTGGTACATTCCTGGTGACTCAGATGTACGAAGGTCGCCAGCGCGGTTCCCGCCTGCTGTTTACTGACTCCTTCTTCAGCATGGCCGGCATGATTTTCCCGATGGTGGCAGCATTCCTGTTAGCGCGCAGCATCGAATGGTATTGGGTTTATGCCTGCATCGGCCTGGTATACGTCGCCATTTTTCTGCTGACCTTCGGCTGCGAATTCCCGGCGCTGGGTAAACACGCACAGCAACCGGACGCGCCTGTGGTAAAAGAAAAATGGGGCATTGGCGTGCTGTTCCTGGCGATCGCCGCGCTGTGCTACATCCTCGGTCAGTTGGGCTTTATCTCCTGGGTGCCGGAATACGCCAAAAGTCTGGGCATGAGCCTGAACGACGCAGGTAAACTGGTCAGCGACTTCTGGATGTCTTACATGGTTGGCATGTGGGCATTTAGCTTTATCCTGCGTTTCTTCGATTTGCAGCGCATCCTGACCGTACTGGCGGGGGTGGCCACCGTCCTGATGTATCTGTTCATCACCGGTACGCCGGAGCATATGCCGTGGTTCATTCTGACGTTGGGCTTCTTCTCCAGCGCGATTTATACCACCATCATTACCCTCGGATCCCAGCAGACGAAGGTCGCATCACCTAAACTGGTTAACTTCGTTCTGACCTGTGGCACCATCGGTACTATGCTCACTTTCGTGGTCACTGGCCCTATCGTGGCGCACAGCGGTCCGCTGGCGGCATTGCAGACGGCTAACGGCTTGTATGCGGTCGTATTCGTGATGTGCTTTATTCTTGGGTTCGTCACGCGTCATCGCCAGCATAACGCACCCGCAACGCATTAATCTGAGTGCCGGATGGCGATGCTAACGCATCTTATCCGGCCTACAAGACAAGCTGTTCGTAGGCCGGATAAGGCGCAGACGCCCTCCGGCCTATTTCCGCGCCCTCTTCTTTCTCTGGTGCTGTAGGCCAATTCTTACAAAAACCCCTTAATTTGTACGCTATTTATACAAACACGAAAAGCCTGTTAATTCCGCAACTTATAAAAATGCAGTTAAATCAGCCATATACCTCTTAAGGAGTATATAAAGGCGAATTTGATTTGCATCAATAAGCGGGGTTGCTGAATCGTTAAGGTAGGCAGTAATAGAAAAGAAATCGAGGCAAAAATGAGCAAAGTCAGACTCGCTATTATCGGTAATGGTATGGTCGGCCATCGCTTTATTGAGGATCTTCTTGATAAATCCGACGCTGCCAATTTTGATATTACCGTCTTCTGTGAAGAACCCCGCAAAGCGTACGACCGTGTCCACCTGTCGTCCTACTTCTCCCACCACACCGCCGAAGAACTTTCTCTGGTGCGTGAAGGATTCTACGAGAAGCATGGCGTTAAGGTGTTAGTGGGCGAGCGCGCAATCACCATCAACCGCCAGGAGAAGGTGATCCACTCCAGCGCGGGTCGTACGGTCTATTACGATAAGCTGATCATGGCGACAGGCTCTTATCCGTGGATCCCGCCGATTAAAGGTTCGGAAACCCAAGACTGCTTCGTTTACCGCACCATCGAAGACCTCAACGCCATTGAGTCTTGCGCGCGCCGTAGCAAACGTGGTGCCGTCGTCGGCGGTGGCCTGCTGGGTCTGGAAGCCGCCGGTGCGCTGAAAAGCCTCGGCGTTGAAACCCACGTGATTGAATTTGCCCCGATGCTGATGGCCGAACAGCTGGATCACATGGGTGGCGAGCAGTTACGTCGCAAAATTGAAAGCATGGGCGTGCGTGTCCACACCAGCAAAAATACTAAAGAGATCGTCCAGGAAGGCACCGAAGCGCGCAAAACCATGCGTTTTGCCGACGGTAGCGAACTGGAAGTCGATTTCATCGTCTTTTCTACCGGTATTCGCCCACGCGACAAACTGGCCACCCAATGCGGCCTCGACGTTGCGCCGCGCGGTGGTATTGTGATTAACGATACCTGCCAGACTTCTGATCCGGACATTTATGCCATCGGCGAATGCGCCAGCTGGAACAACCGCGTGTATGGTCTGGTCGCTCCAGGCTACAAAATGGCGCAGGTTGCCGTTGACCATATTCTCGAAACCGAAAACGCCTTTGAAGGCGCGGATCTGAGCGCCAAGCTGAAGCTGCTTGGTGTTGACGTCGGCGGGATTGGCGACGCGCATGCGCGCACGCCGGGCGCCCGTAGCTACGTCTATCTCGACGAAAGCAAAGAAGTCTACAAACGCCTCATCGTTAGCGAAGATAACAAAACCCTGCTCGGGGCGGTTTTAGTCGGTGACACCAGCGATTACGGCAACCTGCTGCAGCTGGTACTGAACGCCATCGAACTGCCGGAAAACCCAGACTCACTGATTCTGCCAGCTCACGCGGGCAGCGGTAAGCCGTCTATCGGTGTCGATAAACTGCCGGACAGCGCGCAGATTTGCTCCTGCTTCGACGTCACCAAAGGCATGCTGATCGCCGCTATTAACAAAGGCTGCCACACCGTTGCGGCGCTGAAAGCTGAAACCAAAGCTGGTACCGGCTGCGGCGGGTGTATCCCGTTGGTAACGCAGGTCCTGAACGCTGAACTGGCGAAACAGGGGATCGAAGTCAACAACAACCTGTGTGAACACTTCCCGTACTCGCGTCAGGAATTGTTCCATCTGATCCGTGTAGAAGGAATTAAAACCTTCGAAGAGCTGCTGGCAAAACACGGGAAAGGCTACGGCTGTGAAGTGTGTAAACCAACCGTAGGTTCCCTGTTGGCCTCCTGCTGGAATGAGTACATCCTCAAACCACAGCACACGCCGCTGCAGGACACTAACGACAACTTCCTGGCGAACATCCAGAAAGACGGTACCTACTCCGTGATCCCGCGCTCCGCGGGCGGAGAAATAACTCCTGAAGGCCTGGTGGCCGTGGGCCGTATCGCGCGTGAATTTAACCTGTATACCAAAATCACCGGTTCTCAGCGTATCGGCCTGTTCGGCGCGCAAAAAGATGACCTGCCGGAAATCTGGCGTCAGCTGATTGAAGCGGGCTTTGAAACCGGTCACGCATACGCCAAAGCCCTGCGTATGGCGAAAACCTGCGTAGGCAGTACCTGGTGCCGTTATGGCGTCGGCGATAGCGTCGGATTCGGCGTGGAGCTGGAAAACCGCTACAAGGGCATTCGTACCCCGCACAAAATGAAATTCGGCGTCTCCGGCTGTACCCGTGAATGTGCGGAAGCTCAGGGCAAAGACGTGGGTATCATCGCCACTGAGAAAGGCTGGAACTTGTACGTTTGCGGTAACGGCGGGATGAAACCTCGTCATGCAGACCTGCTGGCAGCGGATATCGACCGCGAAACGCTGCTCAAATACCTTGATCGTTTCATGATGTTCTACATCCGTACCGCCGACAAACTGACCCGAACCGCACCATGGTTAGACAATCTGGAAGGCGGTATCGAATATCTGAAATCGGTCATCATCGACGACAAACTGGGGCTGAACCAGCACCTGGAAGAAGAGATGGCCCGTCTGCGTGAAGCGGTGGTCTGCGAGTGGACAGAGACAGTTAACACCCCATCCGCACAGGTTCGCTTCAAACACTTTATCAACAGCGATCAACGCGATCCGAATGTCCAGGTTGTGCCTGAACGTGAACAACATCGTCCGGCCACGCCCTATGAGCGTATCCCGGTGACTCTGGTGGAGGAAAACGCATGAGCCAGTGGAAAAACATCTGCAAAATCGATGACATTCTGCCTGCAACAGGCGTCTGCGCCCTGTTAGGTAGCGAGCAAGTTGCGATTTTCCGCCCGTATCACAGCGACCAGGTGTTTGCGATCAGCAACATCGACCCATTCTTTGAATCCAGCGTGCTTTCTCGTGGGCTGATTGCTGAACATCAGGGCGAATTGTGGGTCGCCAGCCCGCTGAAAAAACAGCGCTTTCGCTTAAGCGACGGTCTGTGCATGGAAGACGAACAGTTCTCCGTGAAACATTACGAAGCCCGAGTGAAAGACGGCATGGTGCAACTGCGCGGTTAATAACTTTTTGGGAGGCGCAACGCCTCCCCTTTTTTGACGTATTTGTAGGTCTTTTATTTGTAGGCCTGATAAGCGTAGCGCCATCAGGCAATTGCACAAGCACATTGCCGGATGGCGGCATAAATGCCTTATCAGGCCTACGGTTACGATTTCTTTTTATTGTTTGTACTTCAAGGATAATCAACACATGTTCACAGACACTATTAATAAGTGTGCGGCTAACGCTGCGCGCATCGCACGCCTGTCGGCTAATAACCCGCTCGGATTCTGGGTCAGTTCGGCAATGGCGGGGGCCTACGTCGGTCTCGGCATCATTCTTATTTTCACCCTCGGTAATCTGCTCGACCCGTCCGTTCGTCCTCTGGTAATGGGTGCAACCTTTGGTATCGCTTTAACGCTGGTCATTATTGCCGGTTCGGAACTGTTTACCGGTCACACCATGTTCCTGACGCTCGGCGTCAAAGCGGGCACCATCAGTCACGGTCAGATGTGGGCTATTTTGCCGCAAACATGGCTGGGTAATCTGGTCGGATCCGTGTTTGTCGCTCTGCTTTATAGTTGGGGCGGCGGTAGCCTGCTGCCGGTCGATACCAGCATCGTCCATTCGGTGGCGTTGGCGAAAACTACCGCGCCAGCAACGGTGCTGTTCTTTAAAGGCGCACTGTGTAACTGGTTGGTTTGTCTGGCTATCTGGATGGCAATTCGTACCGAGGGCGCAGCAAAATTCCTCGCTATCTGGTGGTGTCTGCTGGCGTTTATCGCTTCCGGTTACGAGCACTCGGTTGCCAACATGACGCTGTTTGCCCTCTCCTGGTTCGGCCACCACAGCGAAGCCTATACCCTGTCAGGAATTGGTCATAACCTGTTGTGGGTGACACTCGGTAATACTTTGTCCGGTGTCGTATTCATGGGATTGGGTTATTGGTATGCTACGCCAAAATCGGAGCGTCCTGCTCCGGCAAAAATCAACCAGCCAGAGGCTACTGCCAATAATTAAGGGGTAATGTCGTGGATCATTTGCCTATATTTTGTCAACTACGTGACCGCGACTGCTTGATCGTCGGCGGTGGTGATGTCGCAGAACGCAAAGCGCGGTTACTGCTGGAAGCGGGCGCCCGTATAACGGTTAATGCGCTGGCGTTTATTCCGCAGTTCACCGTATGGGCAGATGAAGGCATGCTGACGCTGGTTGAGGGACCGTTCGACGAGTCCCTGCTCGACACCTGCTGGCTGGCTATTGCCGCCACCGATGACGATGCCGTCAACCAAAGCGTCAGCACCGCCGCAGAATCACGTCGTATTTTCTGCAACGTGGTCGATGCGCCAAAAGCAGCCAGTTTTATCATGCCCTCCATTATCGACCGCTCGCCGCTGATGGTGGCGGTCTCCTCCGGCGGTACATCGCCAGTGCTTGCCCGTCTGCTACGTGAAAGACTTGAATCTGTGCTGCCTCAGCATCTGGGCCAGGTCGCGCAATATGCAGGCAAGTTACGCGCCCGAGTGAAAGAACAGTTTGCCAGCATGGGTGAACGTCGCCGCTTCTGGGAAAAATTGTTCGTGAATGACCGCCTGGCGCAATCGCTGGCGAACAGTGACCAGAAAGCAGTCGAGGAAACCACCGAGCAGTTGCTCAGCGAACCGTTGGACCATCGAGGCGAAGTAGTGCTGGTTGGCGCCGGTCCTGGCGATGCCGGGCTGCTGACGCTGAAAGGTCTACAGCAGATCCAGCAAGCGGATGTCGTGGTTTATGACCGTCTGGTATCCGACGACATCATGAACCTTGTACGCCGCGATGCCGACCGGGTGTTCGTCGGTAAACGCGCGGGCTACCACTGTGTACCGCAGGAAGAAATTAACCAGATCCTGCTGCGTGAAGCGCAACAGGGCAAACGCGTCGTGCGCCTGAAAGGTGGCGACCCGTTCATCTTTGGCCGTGGTGGCGAAGAGCTGGAAACCCTGTGCCATGCTGGTATTCCATTCTCCGTTGTGCCAGGTATTACCGCAGCATCCGGTTGTTCCGCCTATTCCGGCATTCCACTGACCCATCGAGATTACGCCCAGAGTGTACGTCTGGTCACCGGGCATCTGAAAACCGGCGGTGAGCTGGACTGGGAAAACCTGGCAGCAGAGAAACAGACGCTGGTGTTCTACATGGGCCTCAATCAGGCGGCTACTATCCAGGAAAAACTGATCGAATTCGGCATGCAACCCGATATGTCTGTCGCGCTGGTAGAAAACGGTACCTCCGTGAAGCAACGCGTTGTTAACGGGGTGCTTTCGCAACTCGGAGAACTGGCGCAGCAGGTTGAAAGCCCGGCGCTGATTATCGTCGGTCGCGTGGTTGGACTACGCGATAAGCTGAACTGGTTCTCGAACCATTAATTGAACGCTGAAAAATGCCCTGATATTGGACTGCCCCCATAAAGTCGGACAGTTCGTATTCAGGGCATTTATTTATCTTCCTATAGAAATAAATAACCGATATACGCTATATACTCGCCTCAGTAGCCCAACCGTTAATCATTAATTAAATGTATTTTTAAAACATTTAAATTCATTGAAAGCATATTTTATATAAAACTTGTTATGTCCTAATCCGGACTACTTTAAGTTTATTTTAGTTGATATCTTAACCGCCGAGAAATGGATTTCATCCATTTAAAAATAGATATCTTACAAGGATTTTAACATGCTGAAATTTGCAAAAATCACTATCGTTGCTGGTGTTCTGGCTACGCTGACCGCGTGTACTGGTCATGTTGATAACAAAAAAGATAACTGCACCTACGATTACTTCCTGCATCCGGCAATTTCTATTTCTAAAATTATTGGTGGCTGTGGCCCGGCTGCAGATCTGTAACAGAAGCGATTGCGCAGATACAAAAAAACCGGGAAACCCCCGGTTTTTATATTTATAGGTTAGATACTCATTCACACGCTACCGCACTTCTCGCCGAGCAGGTAGCGGGCCAGGGTTGTCAGTCCCTCCTCTCTCTTGATAAATATCCGACGCATTTTATATTCTCAGTAAATTGAGTATTTATATCTTCATTAAAGTGATTGATATAAGGAAATATGCAAACGGCGAGGCGCTTCATATTTTTTTGAGATTCGCCAGCGAACAGGCGAAAAAAAACCGGGTAGAACCCGGTTTCTTCAGCAACGCAGAGCGCATTACGGCTTGGCGACAAAACCAATCGCTTCGTAAACCGCTTTCAGCGTAACAGACGCGCGTGCGCTGGCTTTTTCAGCGCCATCTTTCATCACCTGCTGCAGGAAAGCTTCATCGTTACGGAAACGGTGATAACGCTCCTGAAGCTCGGTCAGCATGCCGGAAACGGCCTCTGCGACTTCACCTTTCAGATGACCATACATCTTGCCTTCAAAGTGCTGTTCCAGCTCCGGAATGCTCTGGCCGGTAACGGCAGAGAGGATATCCAGCAGGTTGGAAACACCCGCTTTATTCTGCACGTCGTAGCGTACAACAGGCGGCTCTTCGGAGTCGGTCATCGCACGTTTGATTTTCTTAACCACGGATTTCGGATCTTCCAGCAGGCCGATCACGTTGTTGCGGTTGTCATCCGACTTGGACATTTTCTTCGTCGGCTCCAGTAGCGACATCACGCGCGCACCGGATTTAGGAATGAACGGCTCAGGCACTTTGAAGATGTCGCCATACAGGGCGTTGAAGCGCTGGGCGATATCGCGGCTTAGTTCCAGATGCTGTTTCTGATCTTCGCCAACCGGTACCTGGTTGGTCTGATACAGCAGGATGTCTGCCGCCATCAGCACCGGATAATCAAACAGACCGGCGTTGATGTTCTCCGCATAGCGTGCGGATTTGTCTTTGAACTGGGTCATACGGCTCAGCTCGCCGAAATAGGTGTAGCAGTTCAGCGCCCAACCTAACTGTGCGTGTTCCGGTACATGAGACTGGACGAAAATGGTGCTTTTTTCAGGATCGATACCGCATGCCAGATACAGCGCCAGCGTATCGAGCGTTGCTTTACGCAGCTGCTGAGCATCCTGACGAACGGTGATGGCATGTTGGTCAACGATGCAGTAGATGCAATGGTAGTCATCCTGCATGCTCACCCACTGACGCAGCGCACCCATATAGTTGCCAATGGTCAATTCACCTGAGGGCTGTGCGCCACTAAAAACGATGGGCTTAGTCATTTTTTGATTCCTGATTTTCGCTATGCGGAAGCCCGAGAACGGGCAGTAGTTCATTAATACGGTCGTAAATAACGTCGGGTTGGCTCAGCGCGATCGACTCGCCGTAGTTGTAGCCATAAGTCAGACCAACGGACGGACAGCCAGCAGCTTTTGCCGCCTGAATATCATTACGTGAATCCCCTACGAAGAGCAATTGCTCAGGCTTGATGCCAAGCTTGCTTGCTACCAGCAGTAGCGGATCCGGATGCGGTTTTTTATTCTGCACGTCGTCACCACCGATGACCACGCTAAAGTATTTGGCGATATCTAACGCCTCAAGCAATGGCGCGACAAACGGGGTCGGTTTGTTGGTCACCAGACCCAGCGGCAATCCTTTCGCATGCATCGCGCCCAGCGTGTCGGCAACATCAGGGAACAGGAATGTCCCCTCTTCTGCGACATCGCCGTAGTATCTGTCGAACAGCTTACGCAAAATACGCACCTGTTCTTCGGCTGGGATATCATCATCAACGGGCGGTTTACCCATTGTCTTACGTAGTGTGGCGCGCTCCTGACGCGACCACGCCAGCGCGCGCTCCATCAGTACATCTGCACCGTTGCCAATCCAGGTGATAACGCGTTCTTCACCGGCAATCGGCAGTTCCAGCGCATACAGCGCCATATCCACCGCTGCGGTTAATCCCGGCGCGCTGTCGACCAGCGTACCGTCGAGGTCAAATGCAACCCCCCGAATATCCTGAAACTTATCCATGACTTACCTTCGCCAGTTCATTGCGCATTTCATCAATGACTTTTTTGTAGTCTGGTTGGTCGAAAATAGCAGAGCCTGCGACAAACATATCTGCACCCGCCGCCGCGATTTCACCAATGTTGTTCACCTTGACGCCGCCGTCCACTTCAAGGCGAATATCGTAGCCAGATTCATCAATACGACGACGCACTTCGCGCAGCTTATCCAGCGTTTGTGGGATAAAGGACTGCCCGCCAAAACCTGGGTTAACGGACATCAGCAGGATCACATCGAGCTTATCCATGACGTAGTCCAGATAGCTCAGCGGTGTTGCCGGGTTAAACACCAGGCCCGCTTTACAGCCATGCTCTTTGATCAGCTGTAAAGTGCGATCGACATGCTCGGAGGCTTCCGGGTGAAAAGTAATGATGCTCGCGCCGGCGGCGGCGAAGTCCGGGACAATACGATCGACCGGTTTCACCATCAGATGAACGTCAATCGGGGCAGTAATGCCATATTTACGCAGCGATTTCAGTACCATCGGGCCGATGGTCAGATTCGGTACGTAGTGATTGTCCATGACATCGAAGTGTACGACGTCGGCACCGGCAGTCAGCGCTCTCGCGGTGTCCTCACCCAGGCGGGCAAAATCAGCCGACAGAATTGAGGGGGCGATCAAATACTGTTTCATCCGCTTCTCCTTGAGAATTATTTCTTCGCAGGCGTTACAACTCCTGGTTTATACAGTGCCAGCAGTTCGTTCACCTTTTTACGCGTGCCGCCATTGCTGCTAATGCTGCGCCGCACTTTGACCTGAAAATGTTTCGCCGATCGGTACCATTCGCGGGTATCGGGCGTGTCATGGTTCGAAATTAACACCGGGATCTGCTTACTGACCAGCTTTTCTGCCATCTCGGCCAGATGCGCCTGCTCTTTTGGGCTAAAGCTGTTGGTATGATACGCGGTGAAATTTGCCGTCGCCGAAAGCGGTGCATAAGGCGGGTCACAATAGACCACAGAGTTGCTATCCGCACGGTCCATGCACTCTTCATAGGAGAGACAATGGAACTCCGCATTCTGCGCTTTTTCAGCAAAATGGTACAACTCGGCTTCCGGGAAGTAAGGTTTTTTATAACGACCAAACGGTACATTAAACTCGCCGCGCAGGTTATAACGGCACAATCCGTTGTAACCAAAGCGGTTCAGATACAAGAACAGTACTGCACGGCGGAACGGATCCTGACTGGCATTAAATTCTTCTCTGAACCGATAGTACACCTCAGCCTGATTAGTTTCAGGCATAAACAGCTCACGTGAAGCCTGCACATACTCATCGGTACGTGTCTTCACGATGTTATAGAGACTGATGAGGTCGCTGTTGATATCGGCAAGAATATAACGAGAAAAGTCGGTGTTGAGAAACACCGACCCGGCACCCACGAAAGGTTCAATCAGGCATTCACCCTGAGGTAAATGCCGTTTGATATCATCAAGCAGGGGGTATTTTCCCCCTGCCCATTTCAAAAAAGCGCGATTTTTTTTCATGCTGACTAACTAATTACACCTTCTCCGGCTGTGGAGAAAGCTCCGACAGCATCCTGCGCTTTAGTCTTTGTCCCGCAATTGGGCGAAACAGCAAACCATTGCAGAACATATCCTATCTTACTTCAAATCGGCCTGAACCTGGTGCAGCGGTTTTGCCCACGGATTTTTCGCCTGAATATCGGCGGGGAGCGTAGACACTGCACGTTTCGCATCTTCTTTAGACGCATACACGCCTGTTACCAGAACATACCACGGTTGACCGTTACGCGTCGTCTGATACACCACGTAGTTCTTCAGGTTTTCTTTCTTCGCCCAACCGTTAAGGTTGTCGTAGTTAGAAGAACTGCTGAGCTGCAGCGTGTAATGGCTGGACGGCGCAGATTTTAACGCTCCGACATTTCCTGCACTTTTCGCTCCACCAGCAACAGGCGTTGACGTTGTTGCCGTCGCAGTTGGCGCAGGCGTTGTAGTCGCGGTTGCTTTCGGCTCAACGGTCGCCTTCGGCGTAGCGGTAACCACAGGTGCTTTGGTTGTGGTCGTCGGCGCAGTTGCAGTTGGTTTTGCCTGAGCAACAGGTTTCGGCTCTGTCTGCGTCGCTTTCACCGTAGTTTGCGGTTTGCTCTTCGGCTCAATAACAGCCTGTTTACGTTCCTGGTGTGTCGCAGCAGGGCGTTCAGCCGTTTCCGTTTTCGCAGTCTGGCGCACAGCATTACCATTACGAACTGGCGCAACGGTCGCAGGTTCGGTCGGCAGCGTAGAGTTAACCACTACATTGTTAACCTGCTCCTGGCCTTGCGGTTGCGTCAGAGCGTTGTTCAGATCGCCCTGCACTTCAACACGCTGCTGGCCTTCAGTTGCCGCAGGTGTCTGACCTTGAGTTGGGGTAGAGGAAATCGGCGGTAGGGAAACATCCTGCTGGGTATTGCCAGCGGTCTGCTCAGCGCCTGCTGCAGGCGTAGTCGTGCTCGCCTGATCCGTCGCGTTGTTGCCAGAAAGATCAATGCTCTTCTCGCCAGATCCAGCCTGCTCACTGGGAGATGATGAGGGGGCTTTCAGCGCAGAACCGATACCGATGATCAGCAGCAACAGCACCAGGACACCGACACCCATCATCATATACTGACGAGAGGCAGGCTTGCTGGCGGGTTTCTTACGCTTGCGCGGACGGCGTTCTACACGCTCTTCATCCACGTCATCGTCCTCAGATTCATACTCTTCTTCAATGTCCCGTTCTTCTTCACGCTCTTTACGTGCGCGCGCAGGACGGCGATCGTCAGCATCCAGATCAACATTATCAAAATTGATTTGCGGCTCATTATCGCGTTCAGACGATTGACGAGAACGACCAGTACGACGATCGCTGGGATCGGGTTTCAGCTCGTCTTCTGGTTTGAATTCATCCATTTAACACCCCACTCAAAGGTTAATGCTTACGACTTTGCACATAACCTGAAGCTAAAAGACCTACGTTTCGCAACGCAAGCCAGACCTTTCTTGTTGTTACGCCGGCTGGCAATCAGCAATAGCGTTAAGAACCACCTCGTGCGACACTCCGCCGCGCACTTCACTCTTCCCTAATGCCAGCGGAAGCACTAAACGAATCTCTCCCGCTAACACTTTTTTATCTCGCAGCATGTGCGGCAGATAAGCCTCGCTGGACATTTCACGCGGTCCATTGACCGGCAAGCCCGCTCGCTGCAGCAGCGTAATGATGCGCTGCGTATCAGCGGAGGTAAACTGTCCAAGACGTTCTGACGTACGAGCAGCCATTACCATACCTGCTGCAACGGCTTCACCATGTAACCAATTGCCATAACCCATTTCAGCTTCGATCGCATGGCCAAACGTGTGTCCCAGATTCAGTAAAGCACGTAAGCCCATTTCACGCTCGTCCGCTGCGACAACTTCTGCTTTCAGCTCACAACAACGACGAATACAGTACGCCATCGCCGGACCATCCAGACGCAATAACGCATCCAGATTTTCTTCCAGCCAACTGAAAAATTCACCGTCAAGGATGATGCCGTATTTGATCACTTCCGCCAGCCCCGATGCCAGCTCACGCGCAGGAAGCGTTTTCAGACAATCGAGATCCACCACCACGGACGCCGGTTGGTAAAACGCGCCAATCATGTTTTTACCGAGGGGATGGTTTACGGCGGTTTTGCCGCCAACGGAGGAGTCGACCTGCGACAACAGGGTTGTCGGGACTTGAATAAAACGAACACCACGCTGATAGCTGGCTGCCGCAAAACCGGTCAGATCGCCTATCACGCCGCCGCCAAGTGCGACTAACGTGGTATCACGACCGTGCGGTTTTTGCAGTAACGCAGTGAAAACCGTATCCAGAACCGTCAGGCTTTTATACTGCTCGCCATCGGGAAGGATAACGCTATCAACGTTAACACCCGCCTGTTCAAGTACGCCGCGAACCTTATCGAGATAAAGGGGGGCCAGGGTTTCGTTGGTCACCAACATAACCTGATCGCCCGATTTCAGCGGTAAGAATGAAGCTGGCTCATTAAACAAACCAGCCGCGATGGTGATAGGGTAACTACGTTCCCCGAGAGTGACTGTGATCCTCTCCATTACGCGACATCCACCTTAGTTACTTGTACCCGCAGACGAGTGTGTATTCAGCCAGAATTAGTTGCTTTCCAACATATGAATAATCTGGTTTGCTACGACTTTTGCGCTCTGATCGTCGGTGCGAATGGTCACGTCAGCAATCTCTTCGTACAGAGGATTGCGTTCGTCAGCCAACGCTTCCAGAACTTCACGAGGCGGCGATTCTACCTGCAGCAGCGGGCGTTTCTTGTCACGTTGAGTTCGCGCAAGTTGTTTTTCAATTGTCGTTTCAAGATAGACCACGACGCCACGCGCGGAAAGACGGTTACGTGTTTCACGTGATTTAACAGAGCCACCGCCAGTTGCCAGCACAATACCCTGTTTTTCCGTCAACTCGTTGATGACTTTTTCTTCGCGATCACGGAAGCCGTCTTCACCTTCTACATCGAAGACCCAGCCCACATCAGCTCCGGTTCGTTTCTCAATCTCTTGATCAGAATCGTAAAATTCCATATTGAGTTGTTGAGCTAACTGGCGCCCAATAGTGCTTTTTCCGGCACCCATAGGCCCAACCAGAAAGATATTGCGTTTCTCTGCCATTTTTTCGGTACTACTAAGACTATTCGTTAATGGTAAACCCGCTTCGCAGACACTCAGCGCAGCAGGACATGAACTGAAACCTCATAAGATATTGCGAGAGTCAGACTGAAAATTATCTCAATACTCAAGCGGGTTTGGCAACTGAATAAATCACCAAACCTTACGCATTTCTGGTCGTGGCAGGCATGCTACCCTGCAAACATCAGACCTGCCGACGTATTGCGCAGCCAAATGACACCAAATAAGCCTATGACACACCACCAGAAAGGCAAAGCGTATTTACTGCCGCATAAGTAAAGAAAAGTACCGACACTCAAATCGGTACTCCTTGTATGCTAAATACACCCGCACGTCAAATCTCTGAAACGTGTTCAGTGCAAAAACAACGGCTTTTCATGCATAAGTTATTGCGTTGAAACCAGTCTGGGCGTAATAAAAACCACTAATTCACGCCGTTCGTCTTCTTTACCATCATGACGAAAGAGAGAGCCAAGCCAGGGGATGTCGCCTAACAGCGGCACGCTGTCGGCTGCGGATTTATTCTTATGTGAAAAAATCCCGCCCAGCGCAATCGTCTCGCCGCTTTTTACCTCGACCTGAGTTTCAATCTCCTGCTTATCAATAGCCAGAACTTCGCCATCCGCCTGCTGTAGCACCTGCCCGGGAACATTCTGGCTGATATGCAGTTTTAGTCTGATTCGTCCTTTCTGCAATACGGTGGGCGTGACTTCCATCCCTAATACAGCTTCCTTGAACTCGACGGATGTCGCGCCGCTTTCACCGCTGGAGACCTGATAAGGGATCTCACTACCCTGCTTAATACTGGCAGGTTGCAGGTGAGAAGCCAGTAAGCGTGGACTGGCGATGATGTCCAACTGCTGTTTTTGCTCCAGCGCAGACAGCTCCAGCTCGAGTAAACGACCGTTAATACGGCCAATGTTAAATCCCACACGGGATGTGGCTGTGGATACAGAAAGATCGCTGGCAAGCGTTGTGACGTTCCCCACAGCCCCCGATTGCTGTGCGTCAGCCAGCGACCACTTCCCCCCCAGCTCACGCAAGCTTTTTTCATTAATCGTCACGATATGCGCCGCCAGTTCGACTTGTGCAACCGGCAGATCCATTTGCGCCACCCACGTTTCCAGTGCGTTAAGCGCAACGCTATTATCACGCAGCAGTAAGCGGTTGGTGCGTTTATCCACCGTCATGCTTCCTTTAGCGCTGAGCAGCTTTTCTCCGGCTTTTGCCAGCTCGGAGGCATCAGCATATTGCAAAATGATACTGCGATGTTCCAACGGCAGGCTGGCCTGAAGCCGTGCCTGCTCATTGTCCTGACGAGCCGCATTTTCACTCTGCCATTGAACAGAATGCACATGCAGAATGTTGCCTTCCTGGCGTAATACCAGCCCGGCGCTTTTCACCACCGTTTGCAATGCCCGCTTCCAGGGCACATCCGTCAAATGCAGTGACAGCACACCGCTGACATCCGGTGAAACTACCAGGTTTTTCTTTTCCTGTTCGGCCAGCGCCTGCAATACCTGCACCACCGGCACATCATCGACCACCAGCGTCACGTTTTGTGATTTCGCCGCCAGTACGCTCTGAATCCCGACCACCAGTACGAGTACTATCCATGCCATCCATCGCTTCATTTATCGCTCCTTGTCGTTGCCACTGCCACTGCGACGGCTCGCAGTTTTTCCCTGTGTCGAGGGTTACGCTCTGGGCCGTTATCTGCGTAACCGTCCAACCGTTTTTCAGGACATCATTTCGCTCAACCCGCTGCCATTTTTTCTGGCTATCCTGAACAATGCCAATAGGTCGCGCGCCCTGGCTCAATATTCCCTGATAGCGCCATGTCGACAGCTCAGCAATTTGGCAACGGTCCTCCGGCGGCAGGAAGGGATTACGCATACCGGTGAGTATCAGTACGCTTACGCACGCCAACAGCCAGCGTTCAACCATCATTCAGGCGCTCCAGTTGTAGTGTTAACAGCAGCTCCGCACCTTCTGCGTAAAGAGAAAACCGGCTGACGTTCATCCCTTGCTCCGCTAATTGGTCAAACATCTGCGGGATGACATCCCAGCCTGGCTTCAGCGTCATTTCTCCGCCCTGTGCGGAGGGTTGCCAGTGGATAAGATGTGCAAGAGGAGTCTGAAACAGCAGCGGGGAGAACGGAAGCTGCGTCTCTTCAGGCTCTTCTGGCGATGCCGCCAGCAAATATAAATTTCGCCATTGTGCCTGAATGGCCGCTCGTTGCTGATTTAGCGCCTCTTGTTGCATAACCCGTTTCTGCGCGGTGGAGCTGAGGCATAACATGACGACGATGAGCAGTCCCAGCATCCAGCCACCGCCGCAGATGAGCCGAAAGCGCGGCGACTGCGCTAACCAGCTATCACAAAGCGTTTTCATGCGCACCGCTCCGCATCAGTCGATAGTGGAATTGCCAGCGTCCCTGCGCATCCTGCTGCGTTTCGCCAGGGCTACCCAATTTAAATAGCGGCAGTTGGCGTAATTGCGCTTCCAGCGCCTTCAGCGCGGCAAAGCTCAGCGTGTTTCCCGTCAGTTCCAGTGTCTCCTGCTGCCAGGTTATTTTTGTTAACCACGCCTGCTCTGGCAGTAATTCCGCCAGCCCATGCAAAACCCGCTGCCAGCTTCGGGTCTGCTCACGCTGTTTGTTCCGCGCTTGAACCTGTTGCCATCGTTGCTGGCGCTGCTGCACACGCGGCTTTAGCGCCATTAAAGCCTCGGCCCGCGTCTTTTCGGCATCCGCTAACAACAATTCGACCTGGTTTTCTACGCTCAAAACGCTGTAATAGCGCAACAACACGCCGCTACTAAGCAGTAGCGAAGCGCCAAATAAAACACTCCAGAAGCGTAGGCAGGCGCGACGTCGCGTCTGGCGCCAGGGCAGAAGATTGATGGTCGCTATCATCAACATGTGCCTCCCATAGCGAGTCCCAGTGCAATGGTGAAGCGATGGCTTTGCGTTGGAATTGGCGGCTGGCGTACAGACACCACGCTTAAAGGATCGAAGCCGCTGGGATCGCATAGCGCAATGGCTGTCGTGGAAAGCGATAATGTCGCGGCAAGCTCGTCGATACAGCCAATATCGCCCGTTGATTTACGCCCCCATGCCGAACGGGTCGCCCATAGCCACTGGGTGTCATCACGCCATACCAGACACTGATGACGTTCTGGCAGGTAAGGTATAAATCGCTGTAACGCGCTGGCATCCGGCGTAATCGCCGTAACCTGAACCTTCAACGTTTGGATAAGCGTCAGAAGCGCTGAAATCTCTTTGCTTTGCGCGGCAGTGACGTTAAACGCCGGGCTTAACGTGTCTTCGCTATAATCAAAATGCAGCGCATCCGGCGCCATATCCAGCTCACGCGCCATCGAACCGGATAACCATGCGGCTTGCTCCGGCTCGCGCAGCATCATTTCCGGACGAGGATACTTTTTTTGTAACGTCCTGTTGGCAGGAAAAGAGAGATGAATATGGTGTCGGCGAGGAAGCTCCCGGCTCCACGGCAGTAGCGCTGCGACAAGCTGTTCAGGCTCGCGAATGTGGCCATCGACGATAACCTGAGGCGTCAGCGGTATACGCCACCAGCGCTGGAGAAACCAACCGGATGCGTCGTGAACTACGGCGACAGCCAGCGCTTCATGTTGCTGAATATGCAGACCAATTTTCCAGATATTGAAAGCCATTGCTGATGATCTCCTTATCACCCGTTGCTTTAACGGGTATATCAATGCGTCTGGCTTGCCTTTATACTACCGCGCGTTTGTTTATAAACTGCCCAAATGCCACTAAATGGGAAATCTCCAGTGAAGTTCGTAAAGTATTTATTAATCCTTGCAGTATGTTGCATCCTGCTGGGAGCAGGCTCGATTTATGGCCTCTATCGCTATATTGAGCCGCAATTACCTGACGTCGCGACGCTCAAAGATGTGCGTTTACAGATCCCGATGCAGGTTTACAGCGCTGATGGCGAGCTTATCGCGCAATATGGCGAGAAACGTCGAATCCCGGTCACCCTGGATCAGATGCCGCCGGTAATGGTTAAAGCCTTTATCGCTACCGAAGACAGTCGTTTTTATGAGCACCACGGGGTAGACCCGGTGGGGATCTTCCGTGCTGCCAGCGTCGCGCTATTCTCCGGCCATGCATCGCAAGGGGCCAGCACCATTACCCAACAGTTGGCGAGAAACTTCTTCCTGAGCCCGGAACGTACGCTGATGCGTAAGATCAAAGAAGTGTTCCTGGCGATCCGCATTGAACAACTGCTGAGTAAAGATGAGATCCTCGAACTGTATCTGAACAAGATTTACCTGGGGTATCGCGCTTATGGCGTAGGTGCTGCCGCGCAGGTCTATTTCGGTAAGACGGTTGATCAGCTCAGCTTAAGTGAAATTGCGGTGATTGCCGGTCTGCCAAAAGCGCCGTCAACCTTCAACCCCCTCTATTCGATGGAAAGGGCAACCGCGCGACGTAACGTCGTACTGTCGCGTATGTTGAGCGAAAACTACATCACGCAGGCCCAGTACGATCAGGCGCGCGGCGAAGCCATTGACGCCAACTACCACGCGCCGGAAATCGCCTTCTCCGCGCCGTATCTCTCTGAGATGGTGCGCCAGGAGATGTATAACCGTTATGGCGAGAAAGCCTATGAGGACGGGTATCGCATCACCACCACCATTACGCGCAAAGTACAGCAGGCTGCTCAGCAGGCAGTACGTAACAACGTGATGGATTACGACATGCGCCACGGTTACCGCGGCCCGTCGAACGTGCTGTGGAAAGTGGGCGAAAGCAGTTGGGACAGCAAGAAAATCACCGATACGCTGAAAGCGCTACCGACTTATGGTCCCCTGCTACCGGCGGTTGTTACCAGCGCCAATCCGCAGGAAGCCATTGCCGCGCTGGCGGATGGTACGTCAGTGTCATTACGGATGGATGGCATGCGCTGGGCGCGTCCTTACCGCTCGGATACCCAGCAAGGCCCGACGCCGCGCAAAGTGACTGATGTGGTGCAAACCGGGCAGCAAATCTGGGTACGCCAGGTTGGCGATTCCTGGTGGCTGGCGCAAGTACCGGACGTCAACTCCGCACTGGTCTCCATCAATCCGCAAAACGGCGCGGTGCTGGCGCTGGTCGGTGGTTTTGACTTCAACCAGAGCAAGTTTAACCGTGCAACCCAGGCGTTACGCCAGGTGGGTTCCAACATCAAACCATTCCTGTATACCGCCGCGATGGATAAAGGTCTGACGCTGGCGAGCATGCTTAACGACGTGCCGATCTCCCGTTGGGATGCCGGAGCGGGTTCCGACTGGCAGCCGAAGAACTCACCACCGCAATACGCCGGTCCTATCCGCTTACGTCAGGGGCTGGGTCAGTCGAAAAACGTGGTGATGGTACGCGCCATGCGCGCGATGGGCGTGGATTACGCGGCAGAGTATCTGCAACGTTTCGGCTTCCCGGCACAGAACATTGTGCACACCGAGTCGCTGGCGCTGGGTTCTGCCTCGTTCACGCCGTTGCAGGTGGCGCGCGGTTATGCAGTGATGTCTAACGGCGGCTTCCTGGTCGATCCGTATTTCATCAGTAAAATCGAAAGCGATATGGGCGGCGTTATCTTCGAGGCGAAGCCGAAAATTGCCTGTCCGGAATGCGATATTCCGGTGATTTATGGTGATACCCAGAAATCTAACGTGCTGGAAAACAGTAACGTCGAAGATGTCGCCGTCTCGCAGGAACAGCAGAATGCCTCCGTGCCTATGCCTCAGCTTGAGCAGGCAAACCAGGCGCTGGTCGCGCAAAGCGGAACGCAGGAGTACGCTCCACACGTGATCAACACGCCGCTGGCCTTCCTGATTAAAAGCGCCCTGAATACCAATATCTTTGGTGAGCCGGGCTGGATGGGAACCGGTTGGCGTGCAGGTCGCGATTTACAGCGCCATGATATCGGCGGGAAAACCGGGACCACCAACAGCTCTAAAGATGCATGGTTCTCCGGCTACGGGCCAGGCGTGGTGACGTCGGTATGGATCGGGTTTGATGACCATCGCCGCAATCTCGGACACACGACGGCTTCTGGGGCGATCAAAGACCAGATCTCCGGCTACGAAGGCGGCGCAAAGAGCGCACAGCCTGCCTGGGATGCCTATATGAAGTCCGTGCTGGAAGGCGTGCCTGAGCAGCCGCTGACGCCGCCGCCGGGTATCGTGACGGTCAATATCGATCGCAGCACCGGTCAACTGGCAAGCGGTGGCAACAGCCGCGCAGAATACTTCATTGAAGGCACTCAGCCGACGCAACAGGCGGTGCATGAGGTGGGGACGACCATTATCGATAATGGTGAGACACACGAACTGTTCTGATCCCTGACCGTTCAAAAAAAGGCGCTTCGGCGCCTTTTTTATTATTCGTGAAGAGAAATTAAAGCCGCCCTTGTCCTTTCAGCCATTCGCGCACGAGGAACAGCGCACTCACATTACGCGCTTCGTGAAAATCAGGATCTTCCAGCAGGTCCATCATATGCGCCAGCGGCCAGCGCACCTGCGGTAATGGTTCAGGCTCATCACCTTCCAGCGATTCAGGATATAAGTCCTCCGCCACCACGATGTTCATTTTGCTGGAGAAATAGGACGGCGCCATGCTGAGTTTCTTTAAAAACGTCAGATCTTTTGCGCCAAACCCCACCTCTTCTTTCAGCTCCCGATTCGCCGCTTCATACACGCTTTCGCCAGGATCGATTAACCCCTTGGAAAAACCCAGTTCGTAAGATTCGGTCCCGACGGCGTATTCGCGGATGAGGATCAGGTGGTCGTCCACAATCGGCACAATCATTACCGCTTCACGCGTGGACGGGCGCATACGTTCATAAACGCGGCGTACGCCATTGCTGAACTCAAGGTCCACGCTTTCGACTTTAAACAGCCGGGATTGGGCGACGGTTTCCACTTTCAAAATCGTGGGTTTCTGTAATGATTTGCTCATTGTGAGGATCTTTGCTGTGAAATCTGGGGTTATTGTGCGATATACCGCACGGTTTCGGCAATGTGAATTGCCGTTTATTTACATTTATGTAACGTACTAAAAGTTAATCCCTATTTCAAATTAAAAGTCAATAGGTTGAAATAACTCCAGGAATTTGCTGATATTCCATTTTTAGTGATTTTGCTATGATTCGCATTTACTGGGCTGTACTTAAAGATGCTCAAGTTCGACTCCACACTTGCCGATAGCCAATCACAGAATCACGAATATTGAACAGGGTGCGACTGACCACGCCTGACAGACTAAGTAAGATGGGGAAAGCATGAGCACCATTCTGATTTTTTTAGCTGCTTTGCTGGCCTGCTCATTGCTTGCAGGATGGCTACTCAGAACGAAATCCAGACGGAAAAATTTACCCTTGAGCAACGTCTTCTCAGACGCCTCGAAGCGTAAACTCACGCCTGAAGAGCGCAGTGCAGTCGAAAACTATCTCGAAAGCCTTAGTCAAATTCAGCAGGTACCTGGTCCAACGGGCGCCAGCTCCGCGCCGGTGTCATTAACGCTGAATGCCCAAAGTAATAGCGTCATCGTACTTACGCACGCGATTACACGTTACGGCATTACTACCGACGATCCTAACAAATGGCGTTACTATCTTGATTCCGTTGAGGTACATCTTCCCCCTTTCTGGGAACAATACATCAATGACGAAAACAGCGTTGAGCTAATCCACACCAATACGATACCGCTGGTTATCTCCCTGAACGGCCATACGCTGCAGGAATATATGCAGGAAGCGCGTGGCTATGCGTTACAGCACACCGCTTCTACCCAGGCGTCCATTCGCGGTGAAGAAAGCGAGCAGATTGAACTGCTGAATATTCGCCAGGAAACCCATGAAGAATATGCGCTCAGCCGCCCGTCGGGATTGCGCGAGGCGTTACTGATTGCCGCATCGTTCCTGCTGTTCTTTTTCTGTTTGATAATCCCGGATACGTTTGTTCCGTGGACATTTGGTGGCGCGGTGCTGCTACTGGCTGCGGGTCTGTGGGGGCTGTTTGCCCCACCGTCTAAAACCGCCCTGCGGGAAATTCATTGTCTGCGCGGTACGCCGCGTCGCTGGGGGCTGTTTGGCGAAAACGACCAGGAGCAAATTAATAATATCTCGCTAGGTATTATTGATCTGATTTATCCACCGCACTGGCAGCCTTACATCGCACAAGATCTTGGCCAGCAAACGGATATTGATATTTATCTCGATCGCCACGTTGTACGCCAGGGGCGTTTTTTATCGCTGCATGATGAAGTCAAAAACTTCCCGTTACAGCACTGGCTGCGCAACGCCGTCATCGCGGGCGGCTCGTTGCTGGTGCTGCTGATGCTGCTGTTTTGGATCCCGCTGGATATGCCGATAAAGCTTACGCTTTCCTGGATGAAGGGCGCACAAACTATCGAAGCCACCAGCGTTAAACAGCTTGAAAACGCGGGCGTTCGCGTGGGTGACACGCTGCATCTGAGCGGTACGGGTATGTGTAACATTCATACCCAGGGGAGCTGGAATGCGCAGCCTTCCGCGCCGTTTATGCCTTTCGATTGCACGCAAATTATCTGGAATGACGCGCGCGCATTACCGCTGCCTGAGTCCGACCTGGTTAATAAAGCCACCGCGCTCACGCAGGCGGTGAACCGCCAACTGCACCCCAAAGCGGATGATGACTCTCGCGTCAGCGCATCGTTACGCTCGGCAATCCAAAAGTCCGGAATGGTGTTACTGGACGATTTTGGCGAGATCGTCCTGAAAACGGCCGATCTGTGCGCGGCCAAAGATGAATGTGTACGTTTAAAAAATGCACTGGTTAACCTTGGTAACAGTAAAGACTGGACGGCGCTGGTGAAACGGGCAAACGCAGGCAAACTGGATGGCGTGAACGTGCTGCTGCGTCCGGTAAGCGCGGAGTCGTTGGATAATCTGGTGAATACCTCTACGGCGCCGTTTATTTCACGCGAGACTGCGCGAGCGGCCCAGACGCTGAATAGCCCAGCCCCTGGCGGTTTCCTGATTATCAGCGACGAAGGCAGCGATCTGGTCGATCAGCCGTGGCCGACAACCTCGCTATATGACTATCCCCCACAGGAACAGTGGAACGCCTTCCAGCGTCTGGCGCAGATGCTGATGCAGACGCCGTTTCGCGCGGAGGGGATCGTCACCAATATTTCGACCGACGCCAATGGCACCCAGCACATTGGCCTGCACCGTATCCCGGATCGTTCAGGATTATGGCGTTACCTTGGCACGACGCTGCTGATGTTCTCCATGCTCGGATGCGCTGTCTACAACAGCATACAGGCTTTCAGACGCTACCAGCGTCACCGCTCCCGCATCACGGAAATTCAGAGCTACTACGAAAGTTGCCTGAATCCAACGCTGATTGACAACCCGGAAAGCCTGATTCGATAACACGCTCGCGCGACAGGATATGCTACCCTGTCGCGCATCATGTTTTCTTCTGGGGAGTTTCCATGCAGATCAATATTGCCTGGCAGGATGTCGATACCGTGTTGTTAGATATGGACGGCACGCTGCTCGACCTGGCATTCGATAACTATTTCTGGCAAAAACTGGTGCCGGAAACCTATGGCGCGAAACAGGGTATCTCTCCCCAGGAAGCCCAGGACTATATTCGTCAGCAGTATCATGCCGTGCAGCATACGCTAAACTGGTACTGCCTGGATTACTGGAGCGAATGCCTGGATCTTGATATTTGCGCCATGACAACGGAACAGGGACCGCGCGCCGTTTTGCGTGAAGATACTGTACCGTTTCTTGATGCCTTAAAAGCCAGCGGCAAGCGCCGTATTTTGCTCACCAACGCGCATCCCCATAACCTGGCGGTGAAGCTGGAGCATACCGGTCTGGCCTCACACCTTGATTTATTACTTTCCACCCACACATTTGGTTATCCCAAAGAGGATCAGCGGTTATGGCACGCTGTGGCTGAAGAAACGGGAATGAGTGCAGAGAAGACGCTGTTTATTGATGACAGCGAACCCATTCTCGACGCCGCTGCTCTGTACGGTATTCGTTACTGCCTCGGCGTGACCAATCCCGACTCAGGCATCGCGGAAAAACAGTACGCACGCCATCCGTCACTGAATGACTACCGCCGACTGATCCCCTCACTGATGTGAAGGAGACGCCATGAAAGAAAAGCCCTCTGCTGAAGTCAGGCTGGATAAATGGCTGTGGGCTGCACGCTTTTACAAAACGCGTGCGCTAGCCCGCGAAATGGTTGAAGGCGGTAAGGTGCATTACAACGGCCAGCGCAGCAAACCGAGCAAAATTGTCGAGCTGAACGCCACCCTCACCCTGCGCCAGGGAAATGACGAGCGAACGGTCATTATCAAGGCTATTACCGAGCAGCGTCGCCCGGCCACGGAAGCCGTTACGCTGTATGAAGAAACCGCGGAAAGCGTAGAAAAACGCGAAAAAGTGGCGCTGGCGCGTAAACTTAACGCGTTAACCATGCCGCACCCAGACAGGCGACCGGACAAGAAAGAGCGCCGCGACCTGTTACGATTTAAACATGGCGACAGCGAGTGACTGTCACCTGCAAGAGAGATGATTATGCCGCAACATGACCAATTACATCGTTATCTGTTTGAAAACTTTGCCGTGCGCGGCGAGCTGGTGACCGTTTCGGAAACCCTGCAACAGATCCTCGAAAATCATACTTACCCGCAGCCGGTCAAGAACGTACTGGCTGAACTGCTGGTCGCCACCAGCCTGCTCACCGCCACGCTGAAGTTTGCCGGTGATATCACCGTACAGCTGCAGGGCGATGGTCCGCTGAGCCTGGCCGTCATTAACGGCAACAACAATCAGCAGATGCGCGGCGTGGCCCGTATGCAGGGCGATATCCCTGAAGGCGCTGATCTCAAAACGCTGGTAGGCAACGGCTACCTGGTGATCACCATTACCCCAGAAGAAGGCGAGCGCTATCAGGGCGTGGTTGGTCTGGAAGGCGACACGCTGGCCGCCTGTCTGGAAGATTACTTCATGCGTTCTGAACAGTTGCCGACACGTCTGTTTATCCGTACTGGCGACGTCGATGGCAAACCCGCTGCTGGCGGGATGCTTCTGCAGGTAATGCCGGCGCAAAACGCGCAGGCAGATGATTTCGATCACCTGACAGCCCTGACCGAAACCATCAAAACTGAAGAGCTGTTAACGCTCCCGGCCAACGAAGTGCTGTGGCGCTTGTACCACGAAGAAGAGGTTACTCTCTACGATCCGCAGGACGTTGAGTTCAAATGCACCTGTTCACGCGAACGCTGCGCTGGCGCACTGAAAACGCTGCCGGACGAAGAAGTGGACAGCATTCTGGCGGAAGAAGGCGAGATCGATATGCACTGCGATTACTGCGGGAGCCACTATCTGTTTAACGCCATGGACATTGCTGAGATCCGCAGCAACGCTTCCCCGGCAGACCCGCAGGTACATTAATCACTACAGCCTATCCGGCCCACTATCGTCGACCGGATAGGCGTTCGCACCGCCATCCATCAAAACGCTATCCGCAACACGCTCACTCGTTGTAATAATTCATCGGCAATCGGGTGCCATCAATGGTGATATCACGCCAAACTCTGGGGGCTGAATCCAGTTGATGATTCGCCACCGCCTGCAGCAGTTTATCCTTATTGAATCCTGCAGGTAGCTGACCTGATGCGATGAGTTCCCATTTATCCTCTTTCCTGGCAAAGACCAGACTCTCACCATCGCCAAAAGCATACAGCACCTGCTCAGGCTTACCATCAGCATTGAGGTCCTGATCGACCAGGACGCATGCATCCTGCTCAACGCAGGATGTAATGCGGTAGCTCTGCCCTTTGACAAACGCCCAGAAGGTCTCATCGGGTTGCCTGCTACCTGGAGCAATCATCACTTTCGGCGCTAGTTGAGTGGCTGTCAGGTTCTGAATGGGATCGCGACGTCCTTGCAGCAGAGAATTTAAGTCGCGCCGGCGCTTAGTGTCTTGGTTAAACGCCGCATCTTTTTGTAATGCCTCCAACGCCGCACGTCCCGGTTTTCCGCTATTACTCAACATATACAGGCTGACCTGATCCGGCTTAATTTTCCCGCTGTGATACCGCCCCATATGGCTGTTGACGCTGATGCGCCAGGCATCAATAACCGGCGACGACAGCAAAATCAACAGCCCCAACGCCAGCAACGAAACGCTAAGAATCACCTTCCCCTGAAGCTCAAGCGGATTGCGCCCACGGCGTAAAATACTCGCCAGATAGCCAAACGACCAGAGCAGCAGCACGCAGACCACCAGCACGCCATATAAACGCTCTGGCGTCCAACCGTACTGTTGAATTCGCACCCACAGTGACCAACCGGCAATCAGCATATAGATGGGCGCGACAACCAGGGCGCATTTGATCAGGTAGCGTAACGCGGCTGGATAGGGAAGCGCCTCTTTCTGCGGCTCGCGAACGATAGCCATCAACAGCAGCAGGAGCAGCGCCAGCGTTGACATCAACCCGGCCGCAGACACCCGCTGCGAGATAGCCTCCAGGCCGGTGAAGGGCAAGGTCAGCACAAACATCAGCGCCAGCAGCGCGACCAGGGGTAACAGACCGGTGGCGATCAAAGTCAGTAACTTTTGGACCGCCGCAACCAGACGCGACTGCGTGCGGGTCAGTACCACCGCCAGTGCGGTAACCAGGCCAAAGGCCACGTAGCCAAACCAGTCGGTATCAAAGAAAAGCGTGTCGAAGAAGGTAATACCAACGAGCTTAAACATCTCGCTCCATAGCAGGAGCACCATCCAGAACAGACCGTTGGCGACAAAGACAATCAGTAACGTCAGCGCATTAAGCCACAAACTCGTATAAAACTGCGCATAACGGGCCTGCTGGCGGGATGCGTGGAGCGAGTACTGAATCCATGGCAATGCCAGCATCGCCATCAGCAGTAAGCGCCAGCCGTACAACATAAAAATATCATTTTGCCGCCACTTATCGCTGCCCTCGACTTGCCACTTTAGCCAGACGCTCATCGCCAGCACGACAACAAAGATCAGCGCCATCCAGTACCACAGCGCGCGTTGTTTGAAAGAGACAACAGTGAGTAAAAGCGCCGAGGAGAGAGCAATTGTCGCGGGCATGCCATAGAACAGCCAGCCGTCATTATGCGGCACCAGATATGTCATCAGCAGGTAGCACAATATCCCCTGTAACAGGCCGATAGATATCATGCCCCAGCGAGTAGTACGTGAAAGCTCAACACTATCCATGTCGTCACCCAGAATGAAGTGAAAAGGTAATTATCGCATCAACTTCACAATTTTGAGCATTGATAGGCCGATCCCGGACCACTGCGGCGGGAAGTGAATCGATATTGTTTATGTATGAGTTACGTTATTTTCTTACGTGAATGCGATTACACTCACAAGTTTCCCGCCAAAAACACTCTCTATTAACGTTTTAAGAACATTTTCCACAACAAAAAAGGGTTTCCTGCCATAATATCCGCCTCTTTGTGACAGGAGTCGCAGCGCATTCGGTTATCCGTGATTTTCCCGGATGCGTAAATCTATGAGCCTTGTCGCGGTTAGCAATCCCTAAAAAACCTTACTATTCCAGGTAATACATATTGGCTAAGGAGCAGTGAAATGCGTGTGAACAACAGTTTAACCCCGCAAGATCTCAAGGCTTATGGTATCAATGACGTTCAGGATATCGTTTACAATCCAGACTACGACACGCTTTTCCAGGAGGAACTTGATCCAAACCTGGAAGGTTATGAGCGTGGCGTGTTAACAAACCTGGGCGCCGTTGCCGTTGATACCGGTATCTTTACCGGACGTTCGCCAAAGGATAAGTATATTGTCCGTGACGACACCACGCGCGACACGCTCTGGTGGTCCGACAAAGGTAAAGGTAAGAACGACAACAAACCGCTCTCCCCGGAAACCTGGCAGCATCTGAAAGGATTAGTCACCCAGCAGCTTTCCGGTAAGCGTCTGTTTATCATTGATGCATTCTGCGGCGCTAACGCCGATACCCGCCTTTCCGTACGCTTCATTACCGAAGTAGCCTGGCAGGCGCATTTTGTTAAAAACATGTTCATCCGCCCAAGCGACGAAGAGCTGGTTGATTTCAAACCTGATTTCATCGTGATGAACGGCGCTAAATGCACTAACCCGCAGTGGAAAGAGCAGGGTCTGAACTCCGAAAACTTCGTGGCTTTCAACCTGACTGAGCGTATCCAGTTGATTGGTGGCACCTGGTACGGCGGCGAAATGAAGAAAGGTATGTTCTCCGTAATGAACTACCTGCTGCCGCTGAAAGGCATTGCCTCCATGCACTGCTCGGCAAACGTCGGGGAAAAAGGTGATGTGGCAGTCTTCTTTGGCCTGTCCGGTACGGGTAAAACAACGCTGTCCACCGATCCGAAACGCCGCCTGATTGGCGATGACGAACACGGCTGGGATGACGACGGCGTGTTTAACTTTGAAGGCGGTTGCTACGCGAAGACCATCAAACTGTCTAAAGATGCCGAGCCGGAAATCTACAACGCAATCCGTCGTGACGCGCTGCTGGAAAACGTCACCGTGCGCGCAGATGGTTCCATCGACTTCGACGACGGTTCCAAAACCGAAAACACCCGCGTGTCCTACCCGATTTATCACATCGATAACATCGTTAAGCCGGTGTCAAAAGCGGGTCACGCCACCAAAGTGATCTTCCTGACCGCCGACGCGTTTGGCGTGCTGCCGCCGGTCTCTCGTCTGACGGCAGACCAAACCCAGTACCACTTCCTGTCTGGCTTCACCGCCAAACTGGCCGGTACCGAACGTGGCGTCACCGAACCAACCCCAACCTTCTCAGCCTGCTTTGGCGCAGCATTCCTGTCACTGCACCCAACGCAGTACGCAGAAGTACTGGTGAAACGTATGCAGGCGGCAGGTGCGCAGGCATATCTGGTTAACACCGGCTGGAACGGTACCGGCAAGCGTATCTCTATCAAAGATACCCGCGCGATTATCGACGCTATCCTGAACGGTTCGCTGGATGACGCAGAAACGTTCCGTCTGCCGATGTTTGACCTGGCTATCCCAACCGAGCTGCCGGGCGTGGATACTCGCATTCTCGATCCGCGTAATACCTATGCTTCTCCGGAGCAGTGGCAGGAAAAAGCCAACGCACTGGCGAAACTGTTTATCGAGAACTTCGAGAAATACACCGATACCCCTGCGGGTGAAGCGCTGGTTAGCGCCGGACCGAAGCTGTAACGAAGAGTGCCGGATGGCGGTTTCGCCTTATCCGGCCTACAGCAACAAAAAGGGAGGCATTTCGCCTCCCTTTCTTATGCGTCTTTCGTGATGCCCTGCGCGCGAGTGAAGGGAACCGGAAGCCAGGCGCGGATCGACAACCCTCCTCGTTCACTGGTGCCAATTTCCAGCATACCGTTATGGTTATCGATAATACGCTGCACAATCGCCAGACCCAGGCCCGTGCCGCTGGTACTACGCGCGCTGTCGCCGCGGACAAACGGCTGGAACAGGTGTTTACGCTGCTCCGGCTTGATGCCCGGACCATCATCTTCTACCTGGAACCAGGCGCGATGCGTCTCCGTACCGCTGCTGACCTTAATCCAGCCGTTGCCGTAACGGGCGGCGTTAACCACCATATTGGCAACCGCACGCTTGATCGACAGCGGGTGCATTTTCACCTGAATGCTGCCCGGCAGCAGCGCAGTTTCGATTTCACGTTCATAGCCGCTTTCCGCTGCGACCACTTCGCCTAATACCGAGTTCAGATCCGCCATCTCCATCGGCATCTCCTGACCGGTACGCAGATAATCGATGAACTGCTCGATAATGGCATTACACTCTTCGATGTCCTTATTGATGGACTCCGCGAGATAACCATCCTCTTCGCCCATCATTTCGGTCGCCAGACGAATACGCGTCAGCGGAGTACGTAAATCGTGGCTCACGCCCGCCATTAACAGCGTACGGTCATCAGCCAGTTGCTTCACACCCGCGGCCATATGGTTAAAGGCTCGGGTAACGGAGCGCACCTCTGAAGCGCCATACTCACGCAGCGGCGGCGGAATGATACCTTTCCCCACCTGCAGCGCCGCATGTTCAAGATCCACCAGCGGTCGGTTCTGGATACGGATAAACAGCCACGCGCCACCGATAGCCAACAGCATAATCGCCAGCGTGTAGCGGAACAGCGGTGAGAAATCGCCCTGATGGATCTCCGTCAGCGGCACGCGTACCCAGATATTGGGCGACAGCCAGGTTTTCAGCCATACGACCGGCGAGCTTTTGTTCACCTCAACGCGGACTTCCGTCGGACCGCCCAGCTGCTGCGCCATCTGATGGCTTAAGAATTCATAGTGTTGCGCCCAACGCAGTCCAGCTTCTTCAGCGGCCTCGTTGGAATAGAGGGAAATACCCAGCTCACGATAAATTTCCCGGCGGAATGCGGGCGGCACCACCAGTTGCGTACCGTCCTCCAGCTGCAGTTTATCGGTCATCAGCATACGAACTTCGTAGGCCAGGACCTTATTAAACTGCTGGAGGCTCGGCAGTATCGCGAAGTTCAGCACTACCAGGTAAGTCGTCACCAGGCTGGCAAACAGCAAGGTGACGATGAGCAATAACGTGCGGGCAAACGAACTTCGTGGCGAGAAGCGCATTCGCCTCATGCTTTAGAACCGTCCGGAACAAAGACGTAGCCGAGACCCCACACGGTCTGAATGTAGCGCGGATGCGCCGGGTCCTCTTCCACCATACGGCGCAGACGAGAAATCTGGACATCGATAGAACGCTCCATCGCCGAATATTCACGACCACGGGCCAGGTTCATCAGCTTGTCGCGGGACAACGGCTCGCGCGGGTGGCTTACCAGCGCTTTCAGTACCGCAAATTCCCCACTGGTGAGCGGCATTGGCTCATCTTCACGGAACATTTCACGCGTACCGAGGTTCAGTTTAAACTTACCAAAAGCAATGACCGCTTCTTCCTGAGAAGGCGCGCCCGGCAGTTCGTTCGCCTGACGACGCAGTACAGCGCGAATACGCGCCAGCAGTTCTCGCGGGTTAAACGGTTTCGGAATGTAATCGTCAGCGCCGATTTCCAGCCCAACGATACGATCGACTTCTTCACCCTTCGCCGTGACCATAATGATCGGCATCGGGTTGCTTTGACTGCGCAGGCGACGGCAAATAGACAGGCCATCTTCTCCCGGCAGCATTAAATCCAGCACCATCAGGTGAAAGGACTCACGGGTCAGCAGACGATCCATCTGCTCAGCGTTAGCGACGCTTCGAACCTGGAAGCCCTGCTCGGTCAGATAACGCTCCAGAAGCGCACGCAAGCGCATGTCGTCATCGACCACCAGAATCTTATAGTTCTCTTGCATTGTTATTACTCCCAAAGGTTCGCAACAATTAAGTGTATATTCTTAAGAAAGCTAACGTGAGTCACCAGCGAATTCTGGTATGAATTCCAGGCTAAATTGTTACAAAGCATATTAAACAGCAGCTTAAGTATACAATGTTTCTCGCAATACATTATTTATTCTGTTGATATGCTCGCGTAATACTAATTGTGCGCATCATCACAGAGTCGAAGGTAAAACAATAAGATGAAAACGCCCCTGATAACCCGCGAAGGGTATGAAAAACTCAAACAAGAGCTGAATTACCTCTGGCGTGAAGAGCGCCCGGAAGTCACCAAAAAGGTTACCTGGGCCGCAAGTCTGGGTGACCGCAGCGAAAATGCCGACTACCAGTATAATAAAAAGCGTCTGCGTGAGATCGACCGCCGTGTCCGTTATTTGACCAAGTGCATGGAGAATTTGAAAATCGTCGATTACTCCCCGCAGCAAGAGGGCAAAGTCTTCTTTGGCGCGTGGGTCGAGGTTGAAAATGACGATGGCGACATCCGTAAATTCCGTATTGTCGGCTACGATGAGATCTTCGGTCGTAAAGATTACATTTCTATCGACTCACCGATGGCGCGGGCGCTGCTGAAAAAAGAGGTCGGCGATCTCGCGATAGTCAACACCCCTGGTGGTGAAGCCAGCTGGTACGTGAACGAAATTAAATACGTTAAGTGAGACCGGAACAATCCGAAGCCCCGGTAGATGACTGGCATTTTTGCCAGTCAATCCGTATAACTATCCCCTGATTTTTTATCCTATAGACGAAGCTATCCATGATGAATGATTCTTTCTGCCGCATTATCGCAGGTGAAATTCAGGCTCGTGCTGAACAGGTAGAAGCTGCCGTTCGCCTGCTTGACGAAGGGAACACCGTGCCGTTTATCGCACGTTATCGTAAGGAAATCACCGGCGGTCTGGACGATACGCAACTGCGTAATCTGGAGACCCGTCTGGGATATCTGCGTGAACTGGAAGACCGCCGTCAGGCAATCCTGAAATCTATCGGCGAGCAAGGCAAACTGACCGACGATCTGGCGAACGCGATCAACGGCACGTTAAGTAAGACCGAACTCGAAGATCTCTATCTGCCGTACAAACCTAAGCGCCGCACCCGTGGGCAGATAGCCATTGAGGCCGGACTGGAGCCGCTGGCAGATCTGCTGTGGAACGAACCGTCCCATGACCCGGAAACAGAAGCTGCAAAATATCTCAACGCTGAAAACGGCGTGGCCGATACCAAAGCAGCCCTCGATGGCGCACGCTACATTCTGATGGAGCGCTTCGCCGAAGACGCTGCGCTGCTGGCAAAAGTGCGTGATTATTTGTGGAAAAACGCCCATCTGGTTGCCGCCGTGGTTAATGGTAAAGAAGAGGAAGGCGCTAAGTTCCGCGACTACTTCGATCACCACGAACCTATTTCTACCGTTCCATCCCACCGTGCGCTGGCCATGTTCCGTGGTCGTAACGAAGGCGTGTTGCAGCTTTCACTAAATGCCGATCCGCAATTCGATGAGCCGCCAAAAGAGAGCCACGGCGAGCAGATTATCCAGGATCACCTGGGACTGCGCCTGAACAACGCCCCCGCTGACAGCTGGCGTAAAGGCGTTGTTAGCTGGACGTGGCGCATCAAAGTGCTGATGCACCTTGAAACTGAGCTGATGGGTACCGTGCGTGAACGTGCGGAAGATGAAGCGATCAACGTCTTTGCCCGTAACCTGCATGACCTGCTGATGGCCGCCCCGGCCGGGCTGCGCGCCACAATGGGTCTCGATCCGGGACTGCGTACCGGCGTAAAAGTGGCGGTGGTTGACGGTACCGGCAAGCTGGTCGCGACCGACACTATTTATCCGCATACCGGCCAGGCAGCCAAAGCCGCCGTTGCCGTGGCGGCGTTATGTGAAAAATACAACGTTGAGCTGGTCGCGATTGGTAACGGTACGGCGTCGCGCGAAACCGAGCGTTTCTTCCTCGACGTGCAGAAACAATTCCCGAAAGTGACCGCGCAGAAGGTGATCGTCAGCGAAGCCGGGGCATCGGTTTACTCTGCTTCCGAGCTGGCGGCGCTGGAGTTCCCGGATCTCGATGTTTCGCTGCGTGGCGCGGTGTCTATCGCCCGTCGTTTGCAGGATCCGTTGGCGGAGCTGGTGAAAATCGATCCGAAATCTATCGGCGTGGGCCAGTATCAGCACGATGTAAGCCAGACGCAGCTGGCGCGCAAGTTGGATGCGGTGGTGGAAGACTGCGTGAACGCCGTCGGCGTCGATCTGAATACCGCTTCCGTGCCGCTGCTGACCCGCGTTGCTGGCCTGACGCGCATGATGGCGCAAAACATCGTCGCCTGGCGCGATGAGAACGGTCAGTTTCAGAACCGTCAGCAACTGCTAAAAGTTAGCCGCCTGGGGCCAAAAGCCTTTGAACAGTGCGCGGGCTTCCTGCGTATCAACCATGGTGATAACCCACTGGATGCTTCTACCGTTCACCCGGAAGCTTATCCGATTGTGGAACGCATTCTGGCCGCAACCGAGCAATCGCTGCGTGACCTGATGGGCAACAGCAACGAACTACGCAATCTGAAAGCAGCCGATTTTACCGACGAACGCTTCGGGGTGCCGACCGTCACCGACATCATCAAAGAGCTGGAAAAACCGGGCCGCGACCCGCGTCCTGAATTTAAAACCGCGCAGTTTGCTGATGGCGTAGAAACCATGAACGATCTGCTGCCGGGAATGATTCTGGAAGGGGCAGTCACTAACGTCACGAACTTCGGCGCGTTTGTTGATATTGGCGTTCATCAGGATGGTCTGGTGCATATCTCTTCATTGTCGAATAAGTTCGTCGAAGATCCACACACCGTGGTGAAAGCGGGCGACATTGTGAAAGTGAAAGTGCTGGAAGTTGACCTGCAACGTAAGCGTATCGCACTGACCATGCGTCTGGACGAGCAGCCGGGTGAAACCAATGCGCGTCGCGGCGGCGGGAATAACGATCGCACTCAAAGCAATCGCCCGGCGCCAAAAGCCGCGAAACCTCGTGGTCGTGACGCACAGCCTGCGGGTAACAGCGCCATGATGGATGCGCTGGCGGCGGCAATGGGTAAAAAACGCTAGTGTGACTTTTGTGCCGGATGGGGGGTGTAACCTCCTTATCCGGCTGACTTGTCGCAATTAATTTGTAAGCCGGATAACACGCGTATGCGTCGCCATCCGGCATATTTAGTCTATTTCCCGCTTTTTACCGCCATATATTTATCACTTCATTAACAGATGAAACCTTAATTAAACATTAAGATCCTCACTAATTATTTCCGTGAATCATTCGTTCCCAACCAGAATAAATATTGAGGAATATCAAAATTGGCGCAAATTATTATCCAATTGTACATTCCGTCACATTTATTCTATTGATGATAGAAACCATTCTCATTATCATTGATCTGTTGATTATTTACTCTTTCCTTACGTTGGCTAATCATCTGGCCTCATGCCGCCTTGCCGCCCCATGAGGTAATCATCCAGTTAGCGAGATATAAGTAGGCCCCTATGCAATTCACTCCTGACAGTGCGTGGAAAATTACCGGTTTTGCCCGTGAAATCAGCCCGGCTTATCGTCAGAAACTGTTGTCACTTGGCATGCTACCCGGCTCCTCTTTCAACGTGGTGCGCGTCGCCCCACTCGGCGATCCTATCCATATCGAAACGCGTCGCGTAAGTCTGGTATTGCGTAAGAAAGATCTGGCGTTATTAGAAGTGGAAGCGGTTTCCTGTTAATACAGTGAGTCTATAAAAATGAAAAAACTAACCATTGGTTTAATTGGCAATCCTAATTCCGGCAAGACAACTTTATTCAACCAGCTTACCGGCGCACGCCAGCGTGTAGGCAACTGGGCTGGCGTTACCGTTGAGCGTAAAGAAGGTCATTTCGCAACGACGGACCACCAGGTCACGCTGGTTGATTTACCCGGCACCTATTCTCTGACGACAATCTCATCCCAGACCTCTCTCGATGAGCAGATCGCCTGTCACTATATTTTAAGCGGCGACGCGGATCTCTTGATCAACGTGGTCGATGCTTCAAACCTTGAACGCAACCTCTACCTGACATTGCAACTGCTTGAGCTGGGCATCCCCTGCATCGTCGCGTTGAATATGCTGGATATTGCCGAGAAGCAGCAAATCCGTATCGATATCGATGCCCTCTCCGCTCGCCTTGGCTGCCCGGTGGTTCCGCTGGTATCCACCCGCGCCCGCGGCATTGAAGCGCTAAAGCTGGCGATCGATCGCTACAAAGAAAACGACACCGTCGAGCTGGTTCATTATGCCCAGCCGCTGCTGCAGGAAGCGGATTCCCTCGCCGATGCGATGGCCAAAGATATGCCGTTAAAACAGCGCCGCTGGCTGGGCCTGCAGATGCTGGAAGGCGATATCTACAGTCGGGCCTACGCGGGTGATGCCGCGCAAAACCTTGATGCCGCCATTGCACGTCTGAGCGAGACAATGGACGATCCGGCACTGCATATCGCCGATGCGCGCTATCAGTGCATTGCCGCTATCTGCGATACCGTCAGCAACACCCTGACGGCAGAGCCGAGCCGCTTCACCACCGCAGTAGATAAAATCGTCCTCAACCGCTTCCTCGGGCTGCCGATTTTCCTGTTCGTGATGTACCTGATGTTCCTGCTCGCCATCAACATTGGCGGCGCGCTGCAACCGTTGTTTGACGTCGGCTCCGTAGCGCTCTTTATCCATGGTATTCAGTGGATTGGCTACACGCTGCACTTCCCGGACTGGCTCACTATCTTTTTGGCGCAAGGTCTTGGCGGCGGGATTAACACCGTGCTGCCACTGGTACCGCAAATCGGCATGATGTACCTGTTCCTCTCCTTCCTTGAAGACTCCGGTTACATGGCGCGTGCCGCGTTTGTAATGGACCGTCTGATGCAGGCGCTGGGACTGCCGGGCAAATCGTTTGTCCCGCTGATCGTCGGCTTTGGCTGTAACGTACCGTCAGTGATGGGCGCACGTACGCTGGACGCCCCGCGTGAACGTCTGATGACCATCATGATGGCGCCGTTTATGTCCTGTGGCGCTCGCCTGGCGATTTTCGCCGTCTTTGCCGCAGCGTTCTTTGGTCAGAACGGTGCGCTGGCGGTCTTCTCACTGTACGTACTGGGCATCGTTATGGCGGTATTGACTGGCCTGATGCTCAAACACACCATCATGCGTGGCGAAGCAACGCCGTTCGTGATGGAGCTGCCGGTGTACCACGTGCCGCACATTAAGAGTCTGATTATTCAGACCTGGCAACGCCTGAAAGGCTTCGTTCTGCGTGCGGGTAAAGTCATCATCATCGTCAGCATTTTCCTCAGCGCGTTTAACAGTTTCTCGCTGAGCGGAAAAATCGTCGACAACATCAACGACTCTGCTCTGGCTTCCGTCAGCCGCGTAATCACGCCGGTCTTCAAGCCGATTGGCGTTCACGAAGATAACTGGCAGGCAACCGTAGGTCTGTTCACTGGCGCGATGGCGAAAGAAGTGGTTGTCGGTACGCTGAACACGCTCTATACCGCAGAAAACATTCAGGAAGAAGAGTTCAACCCGGCAGATTTCCACCTCGGTGACGAGCTGCTCGGCGCGGTAGATGAGACCTGGCAAAGCCTGAAAGACACCTTCAGCCTGAGCGTACTGGCTAACCCTATTGAAGCCAGCAAGGGCGACGGTGAAATGGCTACGGGTGCAATGGGCGTGATGGGCGAAAAATTTGGCAGCGCTGCCGCCGCTTACAGCTACCTGATTTTCGTGCTGCTGTATGTGCCGTGTATTTCGGTAATGGGCGCTATTGCACGTGAATCCAGCCGTGGCTGGATGAGCTTCTCGATTCTGTGGGGCCTGAACATCGCCTACTCTCTGTCGACGCTGTTTTATCAGGCGGTCAGCTACAAAGAGCACCCGACCTACAGCCTGGTGTGCATTTTAGCTGTCATCCTGTTTAACATTGTGTTGCTGGGCCTGCTGCGTCGAGCTCGCAGTCGCGTGGATCTCGCACTGCTGGCGACCAACAGGACGGCAAGCTCCTGCTGTTCCAGCACCACTGGCGACTGCCACTAAGGTTATCGACAATGGCATCGCTTATTCAGGTTCGTGATTTATTGGCTTTGCGGGGACGCATGGAGGCAACTCAAATTAGCCACACGCTGCACACCCCGCAACCCATGATTGACGCCATGCTGAATCAGTTAGAAAAGATGGGCAAAGCGGTGCGGATTCAGGAAGATGCCGACGGGTGTCTTTCCGGAAGCTGCAAGAGTTGCCCGGAAGGTAAAGCCTGCCTGCGCGAGTGGTGGGCTTTGCGCTAGTTCGATGCCGGATGGCGCTACGCTTCCGGTCTAAAAATGACTGCAAACGTCCTGGCCGGATAAAGCGTTTATGCTGATATCCGGCTTTTTGCGTAATGGATTCCACAAAGATGTCTCTGTTTCAGCAAAGCAGATCTATCCTCCAGCCTGGCGCGCATCGTTATCAACTCGTGGATGATTACTGGCGACCAGGGAAGTAGAGTCTCGTCATCTTGTTTCTCAGGTGACGGATCGCCATGAATACTGACACGACTGCTACGCCGCATGACGCGATTTTTAAAACGTTCTTAAACCACCCTGCTACCGCACGCGACTTTCTTCGGCTCCATCTTCCAGCCTCTTTGCAAAAACTGTGCGATCTGAAAACGCTACAACTGGAATCGGGCAGCTTTATTGAGGACGATTTGCGCGCGTACTATTCCGATGTGCTGTGGTCATTAAAAACCCGCGAAGGCGATGGCTATATTTACACCATCATTGAGCATCAGAGCACCGCCGATGCCCATATGGCATTTCGGCTGATGCGTTATGCCATTGCGGTCATGCATCGTCATTTGGCTGCAGGTCACAAAAAACTCCCGCTAGTGATACCCATGCTTTTTTATCATGGCGCGGCAAGCCCATACCCCTACTCACTCTGCTGGCTGGACGAATTTGACGACCCAAAGGCCGCCAGACAACTTTATACCGCAGCGTTTCCACTGATCGATATCACCGTGGTTCCCGATGACGAGATCATGCAGCATCGCCGGATGGCGCTGTTGGAACTCATCCAAAAACATATTCGTAAACGCGATTTGATGGGGCTGGTAGAAAAACTGGCCATCCTGATTATTAAAGGACACGCTAATGACAGCCAGTTGAAAGCCTTGTTTAATTATCTAATGCAGGTCGGGGACACCGCACATTTTACCGAGTTTCTTCATGAGGTCGCCGAACGTTTACCCCAACATAAGGAAAAGTTGATGACTATCGCCGAAAGATTACGACAAGAAGGGCATCTTAATGGTCTTCAGGAAGGCCATATGAAAGGGTTACAAGAGGGGTTACAAACGGGCTTGCAACAAGGTAAACGAGAGGAAGCTTTACGTATTGCATCAACCCTGCAGGCTGATGGTATCGACCCGCTGACCATCTTCAGAATTACCGGACTGACCGCTGAGGATCTGGCTACGCGCAGCCATTAATCTCAAGCCCGGTAAGCGCGGCTCTACCGGGCAACACAACAGATTTATAGGCGTTTTTTTAACGCCACCAGCGCTGCGCAGAACTCTGCAGGATGCGAGATAAACGGTGCATGCGCCGCTTTAGCAAATATCAACGACTCGCTATGCGGCCACAGGGCATCGAGCATTGGGACCACTTTGCGCGGAACCAGTCCATCGAGATAGCCGTACAACCGCAGAAAAGGCATGTCCACAGCGCACAGAGGCTCACGCAGATCGACCGTTTTCAGGATCTCCAGTCCGCCATTGAGCACCTCGACATTCGGCATGGGTAACGCCAGAACTGTTTTCTTCAGTGCCCGCGAATCCTGACGCGCGGTGTCCGTGCCCATCGTCTGCAACGCCAGAAAACGTTCCACCGTACGCTGGAAATCTTCGCTCAACTGCTGCTGGAAACCTGCCAGCACTTCTGGCTTGATACCCGGCCACTCGTCGCTCGCGCTAAAGCAAGGGGAAGACGCCACGGTCACCAGCGCCTGAACACGTTCAGGATGGTTTAACGCCACCTGGCTTGCGACCAGCCCGCCCAGACTCCAGCCGAGCCAGATGGCTTTCTCCGGCGCCTGTTTTACTACCCGCTCAGCCATCTCTTCCAGCGACATTGCGCCGAACCCCTGGCTGCGACCAAATCCCGGTAAGTCGACAAGATGCAGCGTGAAATGCGAACTCAGTTCCTCGCTTATGCAATGCCACACTTGCGCATTCAGTCCCCATCCGTGCAGCAGCACAAGATGGCAATTTCCCGAACCCTGGGTCTGCCACCAGATGTCATTCATCAGTTATTGTTCTCTTTTAGCCTGAAAGGATGCTTCTATGCTAACAGTACCGGGATTGTGCTGGCTATGCCGAATGCCCCTGACGTTAGGGCATTGGGGGATCTGTTCAGTCTGCACACGGGCAACGCATCAGCACGTCAGCCGGTGCCCTCAATGTGGACTCCCTGCCGCGCATACCGTCGTTCCCTGCGGGCGCTGTCTGCAAAAACCACCGCCGTGGCAGCGACTGGTTACCGTCAGCGACTATGCTCTGCCGTTGAGCGGGCTTATCCACCAGCTCAAGTTTTCCCGACGTGGCGAAATGGCCCCCGCTCTTTCACGCTTGCTGTTGCTGGAGGTATTACAGGCCCGGCGCGTCAGCGGTCTTCCTCTGCCGGACAGGCTCGTCAGCGTCCCGCTCTGGCAACGCCGGCACTGGCGCAGAGGGTTTAATCAGAGCGACTTACTGTGTCGTCCCCTGGCCCGCTGGCTGGGCTGCGATTGGGACAGCCGGGCCATCACGCGGGTTCGGGCAACCGCCACACAGCACCATCTCAGCGCCCGATTACGTAAACGTAACCTGAAAAACGCCTTTCGCCTTGAATTGCCAGTGCAGGAACTCCATATGGTCATTGTGGATGATGTCGTCACTACCGGAAGTACCGTCGCGGAAATCGCGCAGCTGCTTTTACGCAACGGCGCGGCGACTGTCCAGGTATGGTGCCTGTGTCGAACCTTGTAGAGCCTCGATGATGGGCGTATTATAACCAAGTAAAATAGTCAACTATTAGGCCATTACTATGATCCATATTTCCGATGCTGCACAAGCGCACTTTGCCAAACTGCTGGCAAATCAGGAAGAAGGGACACAAATCCGCGTATTTGTGATTAATCCCGGCACGCCTAACGCTGAATGCGGCGTTTCTTATTGTCCGCCGGACGCCGTGGAAGCAACCGACACCGCCATTAAATTTGACCTGCTGACCGCATATGTTGATGAACTGAGCGCACCGTATCTGGAAGATGCAGAAATCGATTTCGTTACCGACCAGTTAGGCTCCCAGCTGACCCTGAAAGCACCAAACGCCAAAATGCGTAAAGTTGCCGATGATGCGCCGCTGATGGAACGCGTGGAGTACATGCTGCAATCGCAGATCAACCCACAGCTGGCAGGTCACGGTGGTCGCGTCTCTCTGATGGAAATCACCGATGAAGGCTACGCTATTCTGCAGTTTGGCGGCGGATGTAACGGCTGTTCAATGGTAGATGTAACGCTGAAAGAAGGTATCGAGAAGCAGCTGCTGGCTGAATTCCCTGAACTGAAAGGCGTTCGCGATTTAACCGAACACCAGCGCGGCGAGCACTCTTACTACTAACGCCTCAACCTGTAGAGTTTCCGTAGGCCCGTTAAGACGCATCCGCGCCGCCATCGGGCATTGATGCCGGATGGCAGCGTAATCGCTTTATCCGGCCTACAACCTTGCATTTCTCCGCATATTTCCTGCAACAATCCCCCTCATAATTTGACCAGCCTCTCATAATTTAAATTTTGCCTGCCCAGGTGATTTTCAAGCGCCGTATGTTACCCGTATCATTCGCATCAGCACCTAACACACACATAACAGCCAGCTAAACTGATTAGTTTTGAAGGCAACCAGCATTGGTGCTGAGAATGCTCTGTTCCCGGTCGGGACAATCGGAATTTGTCATCTAAACACTGACGTTACCCATAACAAAGTAAAGGCCAGGTAAATCATGCCATTAGTCATCGTTGCTATCGGTGTAATCTTGTTACTCCTCCTGATGATCCGTTTCAAAATGAACGGTTTCATCGCTCTCGTCCTGGTGGCGCTTGCTGTCGGATTGATGCAAGGGATGCCACTGGATAAAGTCATCGGTTCGATTAAAGCCGGCGTCGGCGGAACCCTTGGCAGCCTCGCCCTGATTATGGGTTTTGGCGCCATGCTGGGCAAAATGCTGGCGGACTGCGGCGGCGCACAGCGCATCGCAACCACCCTGATTGCTAAATTCGGCAAAAAACATATTCAGTGGGCGGTGGTATTAACCGGCTTCACCGTCGGTTTTGCCCTGTTCTACGAAGTCGGCTTCGTGCTGATGCTGCCGCTGGTGTTCACCATCGCCGCTGCTGCCAACATCCCGCTGCTGTATGTTGGCGTGCCGATGGCTGCAGCGCTGTCCGTAACTCACGGCTTCCTGCCGCCGCACCCAGGTCCGACCGCTATTGCCACCATTTTCCACGCAGATATGGGTAAAACCCTGCTGTTTGGTACGATTCTGGCAATCCCGACCGTTATTCTCGCCGGTCCGGTGTACGCTCGCTTCCTGAAAGGCATCGATAAGCCAATCCCGGAAGGTCTGTACAGCGCGAAAACGTTTACCGAAGAAGAGATGCCTGGCTTTGGCGTCAGCGTCTGGACCTCCCTGGTACCGGTTATCCTGATGGCGATGCGCGCCGTGGCGGAGATGATTCTGCCAAAAGGCCACGCTTTCCTGACGGTGGCAGAATTCCTGGGTGACCCGGTTATGGCAACGCTTATCGCGGTGCTGATTGCGATGTTCACTTTTGGTCTGAACCGTGGACGTTCGATGGATCAGATCAACGACACGCTGGTGTCCTCCATCAAAATCATCGCGATGATGCTGTTGATCATTGGTGGTGGCGGTGCCTTCAAACAGGTCCTGGTGGATAGCGGCGTGGACAAGTACATCGCGTCAATGATGCACGGTTCAAACGTTTCTCCGCTGCTGATGGCATGGTCTATCGCTGCGGTACTGCGTATCGCACTGGGCTCCGCAACCGTTGCAGCGATCACCGCTGGTGGGATTGTGGCACCGCTGATTGCAACGACCGGCGTAAGCCCTGAGCTAATGGTTATTGCGGTTGGTTCCGGTTCCGTCATTTTCTCCCATGTGAACGATCCGGGCTTCTGGCTGTTCAAGGAGTACTTCAACTTGACCATCGGTGAAACCATCAAGTCATGGTCAATGCTGGAAACCATTATCTCCGTCTGCGGTCTGGTAGGGTGTCTGCTGCTGGGTATGGTGGTCTGATATAACTGTGCCGGGTGGCGCTTCGCTTACCCGGCCTACCTGCTATCACCCTAAAAAAGCCGGGGAAATCCCCGGCTTTTTTACTTCTTCTTCGCGGCCGCTTTTCGGCGCTTATCCAAATCCTTAATCAGCTTGTTCACACCGTCATCGGCAAACATCTGCTCCAGCGTGGCGGTGAGCTTACGCCGCCAGTTTTTGTACTGGTCGCTGGTCCCGGGAATATTGACAGGCTCAGCCATATCCAGCCAGTCTTCCGGTTGCAGGCCCAACAGCGCACTGTTGCTGTCAGCGATGTAGCGTTGCATGCCGCGATTAAGAATCGGCGTCATCGACATCAGTGACGCCTTGTGACCAGCACGTTTTGGCAGGCACCCGTATTTGTGCAGCGCGTCCAGCAGCCCCTGTTTCGCCAGTTCTCTGTCCTGATACAGCCCACGCAGCACGACTTCATCCGGGTACAGACCCAGCGCCTTACCCAGCGTCAGATCGCCGCTATCCCAATAACCTTTAAGCGTAGGAAGGTCATGCGTCGCCGCGACTGCCATTGATTGTTCCGGGTACGCTTTCGGCGCGCGGAAGTTTTTCTCATGGTCATTCTCAAAATAAAGCACTTTGTAGGAGTACACGCCGCTGTCACGCAGCTTGCTGACGATCTCTACCGGCACAGTCCCCAGATCTTCACCAATTACCATGCAGTGATGACGTTTACTTTCCAGCGCCAGAATTGAAAGCAGATCGTCGACCGGATAATGCACGTAGGCGCCGTGATCGGCAGTTTCACCGTAAGGGATCCACCACAGACGCAGCATCGACATAACATGGTCGATACGCAACGCACCGCAGTTCTGCATATTGGCACGCAGCAGTTCGATAAACGGTTCGTAAGCGCGTGCCGTGATGATATGCGGATCCATCGGCGGCAATCCCCAGTTTTGCCCGAGCGGACCGAGAATATCCGGCGGTGCGCCAACCGAGGCTTTCAGGCAATACAACTCGCGGTCGCACCAGGTTTCCGCCCCGCCTTCGGCCACGCCGACAGCCAGATCGCGATATAATCCAATCGGCATCGCAAAGCCCTGGCTGGTTTTCCAGCAATCAGCAAACTGGGTATACGCCAGCCACTGCAACCACAGGTAGAAATCCACTTCATCACGATGCTCTTCGCAAAAGCGCTTTACCTCTGGCGAATCCACCGACTGGAAAGCTTGCGGCCACACCGGCCAGCCCCAGCGCAGTGCGTCCTCTTTCACCTGATGTGCATGCAGCGCGTCAAAGGCCGCCTGCCAGTACAGGCTATCCCCTTCCTGAATCACAAACTGACGAAATGCCGCCATCTGCTCATCGTCACGTGCAGAGAAGCTTTTCCACGCCATACGCAGCGCTGTCATCTTCAATGCGGTAACGGCAGAATAATCAACCCACTCGGTATCACGCGCGCGTTGCAGAGCTTGCTGAGTCGCGGGTTTCTGCCACCAGGCCTGCGCCTCTTTACTCAGGCGAAAATCGTCTACTGCGTTCACATCAATATAAATAACGTTCAGCCAGCGGCGTGACGACGGGCTGTACGGACTGGCACTCTCCGGGTTCGCCGGATATAGCGCGTGAATCGGATTCAGGCCGATAAACGCGCCGCCGCGTTGCGCCACCTCCACCAGCATGGCACGGAGATCGCCAAAGTCGCCAATCCCCCAGTTTTTTTCTGAACGCAGGGTATAGAGCTGAACGCATGCGCCCCACAGCTTCTGCCCGGCTAACAGAGCCTGCGGCTCATAGCAGCGTTTCGGCGCGACGATGATGCGGCAATGGGTACGCAACTCCCCCTGGGTGAGGGTAAGCGTGTGATACCCTTCCGGCAGCTTCGCCGGAAGGTTGAACGATTTACCGCCGACGGCATGCCCTTTGTGCTGCACGCCCTCTTCGGTGGTCAGCAGCCAGGTAAACTCTCCGCGTCCCTCAACTGCCAGCGGCATTTTCTTACCAGCGGTATAAACCATGACATTCGGCACCGGGGTCACCGCCACCTGAGCGGTGGCGGTGGAGCGATGCATAGCGTCAAGCAAACGCCGCTTGGTTTCGACGCCAATAGACTGCGGTTTACCGTGGGCATTAATGTAATTGGGGCTGATCCCCGCCGCCAACGCGGCATTATCCAGACGTTTGCTTTCCATCGCGATTCCTTAACGTTTCGCCTGCCAGATACGAGTCTGATAATCGCGGATGGAGCGATCCGAACTGAACATGCCGCAACGCGCGGTATTCAGAATCGCCGCCCGGGTCCAGGCTTCCTGGTCACGATACAACACGTCAACCTGCTTCTGGGCTTCAACATAGGCCGCGAAGTCCGCCATTAACAGATACGGGTCACCGCCCTGCTTGCCGATACTGTGCAGCATCTGGTCGAAGGCATGTTTATCGCCGTCGCTGTACTTCCCGCTTTCCAGCTCTTTCAGAACAGCATCCAGCACTTTATCTTTCTTACGCCATTTCACCGGGTCGTAACCTTTGGCCTTGAGCGCCTTCACCTCTTCCACGGTATGACCAAAGATAAAGATATTCTCGTCACCTACCTTCTCGGCGATTTCGACGTTTGCGCCATCCAGCGTACCGACGGTTAACGCACCGTTCAGCGCCAGCTTCATGTTACCGGTGCCGGAAGCCTCTTTCCCTGCAGTGGAGATTTGCTCAGAGATATCCGCCGCTGGGATCAACATTTCCGCCGCTGAGACACAATAATCCGGCAGGAATACGACCTTCAGCTTGTCGCCCACTTGCGGGTCGTTATTGATGGTTTCTGCGACCTTGTTAATGGCGAAGATGATATTTTTCGCCAGGTAGTAACCCGGAGCGGCTTTCGCGCCAAACAGGAATACGCGCGGCACGCGATCGGCCTGCAGGTTCTCACGGATTTCTTTGTATAACGCCAGAATATGCAGCAAGTTGAGGTGCTGACGCTTGTACTCATGCAGGCGTTTAATCTGAATATCAAAGAGAGCGTTAGTCGTTATCTCAATACCGGTACGCGCTTTAATAAACTTCACCAGACGCGCTTTGTTCGCCAGCTTGATGTCACGATACTGCTGACGAAACTTCGCGTCGTCGGCGTATTTTTCCAGGTTAATCAACTGATCGAGGTCGTTGGCCCACTCTTTTTTCAGCGATTTATCCAGCAGCGCGGCAAGTGCCGGGTTGCACTGCTTAATCCAGCGACGCGGAGTAATCCCGTTAGTGACGTTATGGAATTTGTTCGGCCAGAGCTGATGATATTCCGGGAACAGATCCTTCACCACCAAATCGGAGTGCAACGCCGCCACGCCGTTAACCGCAAAGCCGCTGACCACGCACATGTTGGCCATACGCACCTGTTTGTTGTGCACCACCGCCAGCTTCGCCCAAACTTCAGCGTCACCCGGCCAGGTTTTCTCGACCAGCTTCTTAAAGCGGTCGTTAATCTCTTTGATGATTTGCATATGGCGCGGCAGTAGTGCTTTCACCAGCTTCTCGTCCCAGCACTCAAGCGCCTCTGGCATCAAAGTGTGGTTGGTATAAGCAAAGGTCTTACTGGTAATAGCCCACGCATCGTCCCAGCTCATCTGGTGCTCATCAATCAGCACACGCAGTAACTCAGGGATGGCGATGGTCGGGTGAGTATCGTTGAGCTGAATCACCTCAAAATCAGCCAGCTCATGCAGTTTACGCCCTGCCAGATGATGGCGGCGCAGAATGTCAGCTACGGAGCAAGCGCACTGGAAGTATTGCTGCATCAGGCGCAGCTTTTTACCCGCGGTGTGGTTGTCGTTCGGGTACAGCACTTTGGTCAGTTTTTCAGCGTCGATGCCCTGCTGCTCTGCGCGCAGGAAATCGCCGTCATTAAATTTGGTCAGGTTAAACGGATGCGCGTGGCTGGCCTGCCACAGACGCAGCGGTTGCGCCACGCCGTTACGGTAGCCGAGAACCGGTAGATCCCAGGCCTGGCCGGTGATAATAAACCCCGGCTCCCAGTGCCCTTCTTTGGTGACCTTGCCGCCAATCCCTACTTGCACATCCAGTGCCTCGTTGTGACGGAACCACGGATAGCTGCCGCGATGCCAGTCATCCGGGGCTTCCATCTGCTGCCCATCGGCAAACGACTGACGGAACAGGCCGTACTGGTAGTTGAGACCATAGCCCGTCGCCGATTGACCGACTGTCGCCATCGAATCAAGGAAGCAGGCCGCCAGGCGCCCCAATCCACCGTTACCCAGCGCCGGGTCGATCTCTTCTTCCAGCAGGTCGGTCAGGTTGACGTCATGGGCTTTCAGCTCATCGCTCACCGCCTGATACCAGCCGAGATTGAGTAAGTTGTTGCCAGTCAGACGGCCAATCAAAAACTCCATCGAGATGTAGTTAACATGGCGCTGATTTTTTGCCGGCTTCGCCGCAGGCTGGGCGCTGAGTAACTCAGCCAACGCCCCACTCACTGCCTGCCACCACTGGCGCGACGTCATTTCTTGAGCCGACAGTAAACCGAAGCGCTGCCACTGACGCGTCAGGGCAGCCTGAAATTGATCTTTGTTGAAAGTAGGCTGTGACATAGGGGTTCCAGATCCTTAGGTAATAAAACAACGTTATCGCTAGTTTGCCAGGCTCGTTGTTGACCTTCCTCATCCTGGCACGGATTAGGCAGGGAGGAGGAGCGGGGATGAGCATAAAAGTGTGATCGCCGCCACTTAAAGAGGGTGTTATCGCCCGTAAATTCGCGTAAGTCCGGCATAACGCCCCTGTAATGCCCAACGGACGGCGCATTAATAACAAGAGATAAATCGACAATATCAAATAGAGGGGTGACGATGGAAAACAATCTGTAAACAGAGAAATAGTTTCTAACCTGAAATATCCAAGGTGGATAAGATAATTCACATAAAATTTTTAAGTCGGCCACAAAATTCGGCTCTTTACATTAAGCAACTGAGTAACCTTATAAAAAGGGAGGTATTTTTCGGCTCAGCCAAAATACCGACGGATCCAGTCGCCACGCCTGTTGTGACTCTTTAAAGCAATTAATGTAATAGATGTTTAGATTTGTGACATAGTGCAAAATCAGACACACAAAAAGTCCGCTTAGCTTGCATAAAACACTAATCTGGCCGACCTTATATCTATTAATTACGAAGCGCAAAAAAAATCATTTTTCCCCATTTTCACACAGTGAAGTGACTAACTTATGTTGATTCCGTCTAAATTAAGTCGTCCGGTTCGACTCGACCATACGGTGGTTCGTGAGCGCCTGTTGGCTAAACTTTCCGGCGCGAACAATTTCAGGCTTGCCCTGAAAACAAGTCCTGCTGGTTATGGAAAAACGACGTTGGTTTCACAATGGGCAGCGGGGAAGAACGAATTAGGCTGGTACTCTCTGGATGAAGGCGATAATCAACAAGAGCGCTTTGCCAGCTATCTGATCGCCGCTATCCAGCAGGCAACCGGTGGACACTGCACCACCAGCGAAGCGATGGTGCAAAAGCGCCAATACGCCAGCCTGACGTCACTGTTTGCGCAGCTATTTATTGAACTGGCCGAGTGGCACCGCCCGCTCTACCTGGTAGTGGATGATTATCATCTCATTTCCAATCCGGCAATTCACGAAGCGATGCGTTTCTTCCTGCGTCATCAGCCTGAGAACCTCACGCTGGTCGTGCTGTCGCGCAACCTGCCACAGTTGGGTATTGCCAACCTGCGAGTACGCGATCAGTTGCTGGAGATAGGCAGCCAACAGCTGGCGTTTAACCACCAGGAAGCCAAACAATTTTTCGATCGACGTTTGTCCTCACCTATCGAAGCGGCAGAAAGCAGCCGGATGTGCGATGACGTTGCTGGCTGGGCCACGGCGTTACAGCTGATTGCCCTCTCCGCCCGCCAGAACAACCACTCTGCACACCAGTCCGCACGCCGCCTCGCCGGGATCAACGCCAGCCATCTGTCCGATTATCTGGTTGATGAAGTGCTGGACAGCGTCGACCTCGGCACCCGTCACTTCCTGCTGAAAAGCGCCATTCTGCGCTCAATGAACGACGCACTAATCGTCCGGGTCACCGGGGAAGAAAACGGCCAGATGCGGCTGGAGGAGATTGAGCGCCAGGGATTATTCTTGCAGCGGATGGATGACGTCGGTGAGTGGTTCAGCTACCACCCGCTGTTTGGCAGCTTTTTACGCCAGCGCTGTCAGTGGGAGCTGGCAAGCGAACTGCCCGAAATACACCGCGCCGCCGCTGAAAGCTGGATGGCGCAAGGCTTCCCCAGCGAAGCTATCCACCACGCGCTGGCGGCCGGCGACGCCCATATGCTGCGCGATATCCTGCTTAACCATGCGTGGGGACTGTTTAACCACAGCGAACTGACATTACTGGAAGAGTCGCTGAAAGCCCTGCCGTGGGAAAGTCTGCTGGAAAATCCGCGTCTGGTTCTGCTGCAAGCCTGGCTGATGCAAAGCCAGCACCGCTACGGCGAGGTTAATACCCTGCTGGCGCGCGCTGAGCAGGAAATGAAAGGCGACATGGAACCGACACTGCACGCCGAATTTAACGCCCTGCGTGCGCAGGTCGCAATTAACGACGGAAATCCTGACGAAGCCGAGCGCCTGGCAAAGCTGGCGCTGGATGAGTTACCCATCGCCTGGTTCTATAGCCGTATCGTCGCCACCTCGGTACACGGTGAAGTCCTGCACTGCAAGGGCGATCTCACGCGTTCTCTGGCGTTGATGCAGCAAACCGAGCAAATGGCGCGCCACCATGACGTCTGGCATTACGCGCTGTGGAGTTTAATCCAGCAAAGCGAAATTTTGTTTGCCCAGGGCTTTTTACAGGCCGCCTGGGAGACCCAGGAAAAAGCGTTTCAGCTGATCAAAGAGCAGCATCTGGAACAGCTGCCGATGCACGAGTTCCTGGTGCGTATTCGCGCGCAACTGCTGTGGGCATGGGCGCGCCTGGACGAATCGGAAGCGTCTGCCCGCGCGGGTATTGAACTGCTTTCCACATTCCAGCCGCAGCAACAGCTACAGTGCCTGGCGCTGCTGATTCAATGTTCGCTGGCCCGGGGGGATCTGGACAATGCGCGTAGCCTGCTCAACCGCCTGGAAAACCTGCTGGGTAACGGCCACTATCACAGTGACTGGATCTCTAACGCCGATAAGGTACGGGTGATTTACTGGCAAATGGTGGGCGACAAAAATTCGGCCGCCAACTGGCTGCGCCACACGCCGAAACCGGAATTCGCCAATAACCACTTTCTGCAAAGCCAGTGGCGCAACATCGCCCGCGCGCAGATCCTGCTGGGCGAGTTTGAACCGGCTGAGATTGTGCTGGAAGAGTTGAATGAAAATGCGCGCAATCTGCGCCTGATGAGCGATCTGAACCGTAACCTGCTGCTGCTTAATCAGCTCTACTGGCAGGCAGGGCGCAAAAATGACGCACAGCGCGTGTTACTCGACGCGCTGCAGCTGGCGAACCGCACTGGATTTATCAGTCACTTTGTCATTGAAGGTGAGGCCATGGCGCAGCAACTGCGTCAGCTGATTCAGCTCAATACCTTACCGGAACTCGATCAGCACCGCGCCCAGCGCATTTTGCGTGAGATTAACCAGCATCACCGCCATAAATTCGCCCACTTCGATGAAGGATTCGTTGAGCGTCTGCTTACTCACCCGGAAGTACCGGAGCTTATCCGCACCAGCCCGCTGACCCAGCGCGAATGGCAGGTTCTGGGGCTGATTTATTCGGGCTACAGCAACGAGCAGATCGCCGGAGAATTGGCCGTCGCGGCAACGACCATCAAGACGCACATCCGCAATTTGTATCAAAAGCTCGGCGTCGCACACCGCCAGGATGCGGTGCAACATGCGCAGAAACTGCTGAAAATGATGGGGTATGGGGTTTAGTTAATGCCTGATACGCTACGCTTATCAGGCCTGGAATTAACTTAGCACAGCTCTAACTGAATATGATGGTCCGCAATAACCTGCATCACGCCAGCTGGCGGCAGCGTGTCGGTATACACCGCATCCACCATGCTGATACTGCCCATATTCACCATCGCGTTACGCCCAAACTTCGAGTGATCCACCACCAGCATCACATGCCGTGAATTCTCAATAATCGCGCGCTTGGTGCGAACTTCGTGATAATCAAACTCCAGCAGGGAGCCATCGCTATCGATACCGCTAATCCCTAAGATGCCGAAGTCCAGGCGGAACTGAGAAATAAAGTCGAGGGTCGCTTCGCCCATAATACCGCCGTCGCGGCTACGCAGTTCGCCACCGGCGAGTATGATGCGGAAATCCTCTTTCGCCATCAGCGTATTCGCCACATTGAGGTTGTTGGTCACAATGCGTAAATTGCTGTGATTGAGCAGCGCGTGAGCTACCGCTTCCGGCGTAGTGCCGATATCAATGAACAACGTAGAACCGTTCGGGATCTGCGTGGCAACTTTGCGGGCAATGCGCTCTTTTTCCGCCGTCTGTGTCGCTTTACGGTCATGCCACGGGGTGTTGACCGAGCTGGAGGGCAGCGCCGCGCCACCGTGATGGCGCAAAATCATGTTCTGATCGGCCAGATCGTTAAGATCGCGGCGAATCGTCTGCGGGCTGACGGAGAAATGCTCCACCAGCTCCTCAGTACTGACGTATCCCTGTTTCTTTACCAGCTCGATGATCGCGTCATGTCGTTGTGTTTGCTTCATTATTGTTCCCTGAAATTACGTTCGTTTTCGTACATTCATAGTATCGGCAAACGCCATTGCCAGACCCACGGCCAGCCCGGCGATATGTGCGCCGTTCGCCATCGACATGCCGAACACATCAAACCAGCCGGCAACAATCCAGATCAAAGCAAAGATAATCAAACCACGCTGCAGGAAAATACCACTTTGTGGATCGCGCTCGCCACGCAACCACACATAACCCATCAGCGCATATACCACGCCAGACAGCCCACCAAACCACGGGCCGCTAAATTTCTGCTGAACGTAGCCGCTTAGCAGGGCGCTGATCACGGTAATTACAATCAGTTTTCCGCTGCCCAGACGCTTTTCTACCGCACCGCCGAGATACCACCACCACAGCAGGTTGAACAGAATATGCATCAGCGAGAAGTGCATAAAAGCGTGGGTGAAATAACGCCAGAATTCAAATTTCAGCGAAGGGTCAAACGGCCATGCCAGCCAGAGCATCACAGTCTGGTCGCCCAGCGTGTTCATCGCGATAAACACCAGCACACACGCGGCCATCACCACCCAGGTTACCGGGCCTGCGCGTTCGCGCAATGTTGCCAGGAACGGATAACGCTGGTAGCGCAGACCGCTGTCGGTATGACCCGACTGCCAGCTTGCCGCGAGGTAACGCGGATCGCCTGGATTCTCCAGAAATCGCGCCAGCTCAGCATGCACGCGCTCAGCCTGGGACTCATCCGCCAGCCAGACATCCGTTTGCTGATGTTGTTGAATCGTCAGGATAACGCCCTGTGTCGCCATATAATCAACAAATGCCTGCGCCACGCGGGGGTTAGCAAAAGAGGTAATCATCAACATGTTTGCTGTCGCTTATTCCACACAAAAGAGGACAGTATATATACCCTTCTTACTTCGAGCTGCATCTTTGTTGGCTTTCCTCACTCACTCCGGTCACGTACTGTTCGTACGCTCCCGGAGATTCGCTGCGTCGCCGTCGCGATGCAACTCGAATTAATTTGGGTATAGTCTTACGAACCGTATGCCACTTCTGCCGGAAAATGTCGATGCCAGGCGTCGAAGCCGCCGTCAACACTGTAAACCACGTCATAGCCCTGCTGAAGAAGATATTGCGCCGCGCCTTTACTGCTGTTGCCGTGATAACACATTACTAACACGGCGGTGTCGAAATCATGCTCGCGCATAAATGACCCCAGCGTGTCGTTCGTCAGATGAAACGCCTGTGGGGCGTGACCCATCGCATAGCTTTGCGGGTCGCGGATATCCACTAACACCGCGGCCCCCTGGTGCAGCTTCTGATGCGCTTCTTCGACATTAATACATTCAAACTGATCCATTGCTCTCTCTTCTTTATATTGCAGGTGACGCTTTTCAGACATGTTACTTCTTAGTGTACGTCCCGACGGCAGTTAAACGCCATAATGTTATATGTATCACTGTAAATTGTTTATCCGATGTTACCAATGGCGCGATTCTTTGCTATTATGCTCGATAACGAACATTAATGAGCTATAACGAAAGTGCGAGAGGCCAGCATGGAAACCAAAGATCTGATTGTGATAGGTGGAGGCATTAACGGTGCCGGTATCGCGGCAGATGCCGCTGGACGCGGTTTATCCGTGCTGATGCTGGAAGCGCAGGATTTAGCCTGCGCCACCTCTTCCGCTAGCTCCAAACTCATCCACGGTGGCCTGCGCTACCTGGAACACTACGAATTTCGCCTGGTGAGCGAAGCGCTGGCCGAACGTGAGGTGTTGTTGAAAATGGCACCGCATATCGCCTTCCCGATGCGCTTTCGTCTGCCCCATCGCCCGCACCTGCGTCCAGCGTGGATGATCCGCATTGGTCTGTTTATGTACGATCATCTGGGCAAACGCACCAGTTTGCCGAGTTCGACCGGTTTGCGTTTTGGCGCAGATTCCGTAATGAAATCTGAGATTGTGCGCGGTTTCGAATATTCTGACTGCTGGGTAGACGATGCGCGACTGGTTTTGGCAAACGCCCAAATGGTCGTACGCAAAGGCGGAGAGGTGTTAACCCGCACTCGCGCTACCTCCGCTCGCCGTGAAAACGGTTTGTGGATTGTTGAAGCTGAAGATATCGATACCGGTAAAAAGCACACCTGGCAGGCGCGTGGTCTGGTCAATGCCACCGGCCCATGGGTGAAAGAGTTCTTCGACGACGGCATGCATCTGCCATCGCCGTACGGTATTCGTCTGATTAAAGGCAGCCACATCGTAGTGCCGCGCGTCCATACCCAGAAGCAAGCTTATATTCTGCAAAACGAAGATAAACGTATTGTGTTTGTCATCCCATGGATGGACGAATTCTCGATCATCGGGACGACTGACGTCGAATACAAAGGCGACCCGAAAGCGGTAAAAATTGATGAGAGTGAAATCAATTACCTGCTGAAGGTCTACAACGCGCACTTTAAGAAACAGCTGGGCCGTGACGATATCGTCTGGACCTACTCGGGCGTACGTCCGCTGTGCGATGACGAGTCCGACTCGCCGCAGGCTATCACCCGTGATTACACGTTGGATATCCACGATGAAAACGGCAAAGCGCCGCTGCTGTCGGTCTTTGGCGGTAAGCTGACGACCTACCGTAAGCTGGCAGAACACGCGATGGAAAAACTGGCGTCGTACTATCAGGGAATCGGTCCGGCGTGGACAAAAGAGTGCATTCTGCCAGGCGGTGACATCGGCGGCGATCGTGAAGATTACGCGGCCAAACTGCGCCGTCGCTACCCGTTCCTGACCGAGTCGCTGGCGCGCCATTATTCGCGCACCTACGGCAGTAACACCGAATGGATTATCGGGGAAGCCACCTCGCTTGCCGAGTTAGGTGAAGACTTCGGCCATGAGTTCTATGAGGCCGAGCTGAAATATCTGGTCGATCACGAATGGGTGCGCCGTGCGGAAGATGCACTGTGGCGTCGCACGAAAGAAGGTATGTGGCTGAACGCTGAACAGCAGTCGCGCATGACCCAGTGGCTGGCGGAGTACATTGAGAAACAGCAGCTGTCGCTGGCGTCTTAAGACACTCGATATAAAACTGTAGGCCCGGTAAGCGTCAGCGCTACCGGGCCTTTTGCCGGATGGCGGCTAACGCCTTACCCGGCCGACAGATCGTCCTGCCCTTGTTACAACCGCACCGAGTCGATATGCCAGATGTTTTCGGCGTACTCTTTGATCGTCCTGTCCGACGAGAAGTAGCCCATGTTGGCGATATTAATCATCGACTTGGTGGTCCACTCTTCCGGGTGGCGATACAGTTCGTCAACCTTATCCTGGCAGTCAACGTAGCTGCGATAATCCGCCAGAACCTGATAGTGGTCGCCAAAGTTGATCAGCGAGTCAACCAGGTCACGATAGCGCCCCGGCTCCTCAGGGCTGAATACACCGCTGCCAATCTGCGTCAGCACCTGGTGCAGCTCTTCGTCTTTCTCGTAATACTCACGCGGCTTGTAGCCCTGGCTGCGTAAGGCTTCGACCTCTTCCGCCGTATTACCAAAGATAAAGATATTTTCTGCGCCCACATGCTCCAGCATCTCGACGTTGGCACCGTCCAGCGTCCCAATGGTCAGCGCGCCGTTGAGGGCAAACTTCATATTACTGGTACCAGAGGCTTCGGTCCCGGCCAGCGAAATCTGCTCAGACAGGTCGGCAGCAGGAATAATCACCTGCGCCAGGCTGACGCTGTAGTTAGGAATAAACACCACTTTCAGCTTGTCACCAATTTGCGGATCGTTGTTGATCACTTTCGCGACGTCGTTGATCAGGTGAATGATGTGCTTCGCCATATAATAGGCCGAAGCCGCTTTACCGGCGAAGATATTCACGCGCGGCACCCACTCGGCGTCAGGATCGGCCTTAATGCGGTTGTAGCGGGTGATCACATGCAGCACGTTCATCAACTGGCGTTTGTACTCGTGAATACGCTTGATCTGCACATCAAACAACGATTTCGGGTTCACCACCACGTTAAGCTGCTGGGCAATGAGCGTTGCCAGACGCTTTTTATTCTCCAGCTTCGCACGGCGCACCGCCTGATTTACTAGCGGGTAATCGCAGTGCTGTTCAAGCTCGCTTAGCTGGCTGAGATCGGTTCGCCAGGTGCGACCAATATTCTCATCCAGTACCTCAGAGAGCGATGGGTTAGCCAGCGCCAGCCAGCGGCGCGGCGTCACGCCGTTGGTGACGTTACAGAAACGAGTCGGGAAAATCTTCGCAAAGTCAGCAAACAACGACTGCACCATCAGGTTGGAGTGCAGCTCAGAAACGCCGTTAACCTTGTGGCTCACCACCACTGCGAGCCATGCCATACGCACCCGGCGGCCATTGGATTCATCGATAATCGACGTCCGTCCCAGCAGACTGGTATCGTTCGGATACTGTTCCTGCAACGTCTTAAGAAAGTAGTCGTTAATCTCAAAGATGATTTGCAGATGGCGCGGCAGAATTTTGCCCAGCATATCGACAGGCCAGGTCTCCAGCGCTTCGCTCATCAAGGTGTGGTTGGTATACGAGAAGACCTGGCAGCAGACCTCAAACGCATTATCCCAACTGAATTTGTGCTCATCGATCAGCAGACGCATCAGCTCAGGAATCGACAGTACCGGATGGGTGTCGTTGAGGTGAATGGCGATCTTATCCGCCAGGTTGTCGTAGGTTTTGTGCAGTTGATAATGACGGTTCAGGATGTCCTGCACCGTGGAGGAGACCAGAAAATACTCCTGGCGCAAACGCAGCTCGCGTCCTGAATAGGTGGAGTCATCCGGATACAGCACACGGGAGACGTTCTCGGAGTGGTTTTTATCTTCCACCGCCGCAAAGTAGTCGCCCTGGTTAAATTTACCGAGGTTGATTTCACTACTGGCCTGGGCATTCCACAAGCGAAGCGTATTGGTGGCGTCTGTGTCATAACCGGGAATAATTTGGTCGTAGGCTACCGCGAGGATCTCTTCAGTTTCTATCCAGCGCGTTTTCTTGCCTTCCTGCTGAATACGCCCGCCAAAGCGCACTTTGTAGCGCGTATTGTGGCGTTTGAATTCCCACGGGTTACCGTATTCCAGCCAGTAGTCCGGTGACTCTTTCTGTCGGCCATCAACAATGTTCTGTTTGAACATGCCGTAGTCATAACGAATACCGTAGCCGCGTCCCGGCAGACCCAACGTTGCCAGTGAGTCCAGGAAGCAGGCCGCCAGGCGCCCGAGGCCACCGTTGCCAAGACCAGGGTCGTTTTCTTCATCGATCAGATCTTCAAGATCCAACCCCATACCTTCCAGCGCATTTTTGACATCGTCATAAATACCCAACGATAACAGTGCATTGGAAAGTGTGCGGCCAATCAGAAACTCCATTGACAGATAATAAACCTGTCGAGTTTCCTGGGATAATTGCGCACGGTTAGAACGCAGCCAGCGCTCCACGAGACGATCGCGCACCGCGAACAACGTGGCGTTCAGCCACTCATGTTTATTGGCAATGACCGGGTCTTTACCAATCGTGAACATCAGCTTGTAGGCGATAGAATGCTTAAGTGCCTCTACGCTGAGTGTGGGCGATGCATAAGTAAATGGAGCATTCATATAGGTGATTCCTGGATATCTATTTCAAACGATAGTAAAGCTCACGGTATGACTTCGCCGCGACTTGCCAGCTAAAATCCATGGTCATGGCCTGACGTTGTACAAACCGCCACAACGAAGGCCGGGACCACAATACGAAAGCACGCCGAATCGCGCGTAGCAGCGACCAGGCATTACTATCTTCAAATACAAACCCACTGGCGATACCATCCGCCAGGTTTTCCAGCGAACTGTCAGAGACCGTATCAGCCAGCCCACCGGTGCGCCGCACCAGCGGCAGCGTGCCGTACTTCAGTCCATACAACTGCGTTAAGCCACACGGCTCAAAACGGCTGGGAACCAATATAACGTCGGCCCCACCCATGATGCGGTGCGAGAAGGCTTCGTGATAGCCAATCTGTACGCCCACCTGTCCCGGATGTTCCGCCGCCGCGGCGAGGAAACCTTCCTGTAAAACCGGATCGCCCGCGCCGAGCAATGCCAGTTGTCCACCCTGCTCTAACAACCCCGGTAGCGCTTCCAGTACCAGATCCAGCCCTTTCTGACTGGTCAGGCGGCTGACTACGGCAAATAACGGCACTTTGTCGTTAACCTTAAGTCCCATCGCGATCTGTAGCTGGCGTTTGTTCTCCGCCTTCTCTTCCAGCGTTTCACGCGTATACCGCGACGCCAGCAGCAGATCGGTTTCCGGGCTCCAGATTTTTTCATCAACGCCGTTCAGCACACCGGAAAGACGTCCTTCACGATGACGCTGCTGCAACAGACCTTCCATGCCGTAGGCAAACTGCGGCTCGGTAATTTCCCGCGCGTAGGTCGGACTGACCGCCGTAATGTGGTCGGCGTAGTACAACCCGGCCTTCAGGAAAGAAATCTGCCCGTTAAACTCCAGTCCGTGCACGTTAAAGAACGACCATGGCAATTGGATGTCATCCATATGCTTTGCATAAAACATGCCTTGATACGCCAGGTTGTGCACGGTGAACACCGATTTCGCCGGATGGCCGCGCGCCGCCAGATACGCCGGGGCCAGACCGGCATGCCAGTCGTGCGCATGCACTACATCCGGGCGCCAGAATGGGTCAAAGCCACAGGCCATTTCACTGCCGACCCAACCCAGCAGCGCAAAACGCAGCACGTTATCGGTATACGCAAACAGGTTAGTGTCGTGATACGGGCTACCGGGACGGTCATAGAGATGCGGCGCGTCAATCAGGTAAATGCCCACACCGTTGAAATGCCCGAACAGCAGCGTAATACGTCCGGCGAAGGTATCGCGACGCGTCACTACCTGCGCATCGGGAATGCCGCGACGGATATCAGGAAACGCCGGGAGCAGCACGCGGGCATCCACACCGTCCGCGATTTGCGCTGCGGGTAACGCCCCAATAACATCCGCCAGTCCCCCGGTTTTTAACAAAGGGAACATCTCTGAACAAACGTGTAAAACCTGCATTATCGCTCCTGTTTGATCTGCAGTTTGCGCAGCATTTCACGCGTGACCAGTACAATACCTTCCTCTGAACGGTAGAAACGACGAGCATCTTCTTCCGCGTTTTCACCAATCACCATGCCTTCAGGAATAACGCAGGCGCGGTCGATAATGCAACGACGTAAGCGGCACGAACGTCCCACCCACACTTCAGGTAACAACACTGCCGAATCAATGTTACAGAATGAATTCACCCGCACTCGCGGGAACAGAACGGACTGCACTACCACCGAACCAGAAATAATACAGCCGCCGGAGACCAGCGAGTTCAGCGTCATTCCGTGGCTACCGGAACGGTCCTGAACAAATTTCGCCGGCGGCAGTGATTCCATATGCGTACGGATTGGCCAGTCCTGGTCGTACATATCCAGTTCAGGTGTCACCGAAGCCAGATCGAGGTTTGCTTTCCAGTAGGCTTCCAGCGTTCCCACATCGCGCCAGTACGGCTCGGATTCCGGGTCAGACTGTACGCAGGACAATGGGAATGGATGTGCATATGCCATGCCAGCTTCGGTGATTTTCGGGATGATGTCTTTGCCAAAATCGTGACTGGATTTTTCATCGAGATCATCTTCCGCCAGCAGTTCATACAGATAATCGGCGTCGAAGATGTAGATCCCCATACTGGCAAGCGATTTGGTCGGATCATTAGGCATCGCTGGCGGGTTGGCGGGTTTTTCAACGAATTCGATAATTTTATCGGTGTCGTCCACGTCCATTACGCCAAACGCGCTGGCCTCTTCAATAGGCACAGGCATACAGGCCACTGTGCAACGCGCGCCTTTCTCAACGTGGTCGATCAGCATGCGTGAGTAGTCCTGCTTATAAATATGATCGCCCGCGAGGATCACCACATATTCCGCTTTATAGCGTCGAATGATGTCCAGGTTTTGGGTCACCGCATCCGCAGTACCGCGATACCAGTTTTCACCCTGCATCCTCTGCTGGGCAGGCAGCAGATCGACGAATTCGTTCATCTCTTCGCTAAAGAACGACCAGCCGCGCTGAATATGCTGCACCAGCGTGTGTGACTGGTACTGAGTGATCACGCCGATACGGCGGATCCCGGAATTAAGACAGTTGGATAAGGCAAAATCGATAATGCGGAACTTACCGCCAAAGTGCACGGCAGGCTTGGCACGCTTATTGGTTAAATCTTTCAGGCGAGTACCGCGGCCACCGGCCAGGATCAGGGCAACAGATTTTAATGGCAGCTGGCGCGCCAACATTACACGATCGTTCTTCTCTAAACTTACCATGACTAACTCCTTTTTATCTTCTCTGGAACACACACAGTCCGTGCGCAGGTCCCTGCCAGACCGCCGTAAGCACCGGATTATCCTCTCCGGCAAATGGGGGAATGGCGTGCCATTCCCCTTCAGGTAAAACGATATCTGTCACCTCAAGCGTGGCGTTTATTGCAATCAGGAAACGATCTGAAAGCAGGATTTGCATCTGCCTCGGGCCGTTATGCCACTCATCCGCACTTAAGGGTTGTGCGTACTTATTCAGCCAACGAACATTGCCATCGCCCTCTTCCCACCAGCAATCGCCTGTTAATGCAGGTATTTGCCGGCGCAGATGAATCAACGCGGCGGTAAATGTGGTTAGCCCACTGTTTGCCTGCTGCCAGTCCAGCCAGGTTAAGGCGTTATCCTGGCAGTAAGCGTTATTATTACCGTGCTGGCTATGACCATGCTCATCACCCGCCAGCAGCATCGGCGTCCCCTGGGAGAGCAACAGCGTGGTTAACAGCGCATGAATGCTGTCGCGCCGCCGCTCAATCAGATCCAGCGAGCCGCCTAATCCTTCTTTACCATGATTGTCACTGTAGTTATTGCTAGTGCCGTCGCGATTTTCCTCACCATTCGCTTCATTGTGCTTATTTGTGAAGCAAACGCAGTCGCGTAGCGTAAAACCGTCATGCGCGGTCACCAGATTGACCGTGGCGCTGGGATTGCGGCCCGGGCGTTTAAACACGTCGCTGGATGCAGCAAAACGTCCGGCAAACTCGCCCAACGAGAGATTACGCTGGAGCCAAAAACGTCGCGTTGCATCGCGGAAATGGTCGTTCCACTCGGCAAACGGCGGGGGGAAATTCCCCACCTGATACCCGCCTTCACCAATATCCCACGGTTCCGCAATCAGCTTGGCGCGTGAGAGCAGCGGACAGTTTTGGATCGCGGTAAACAGCGGAGCATCCTGACGAAACTCAGGCGTACGCCCCATGACGGAAGCCAAATCAAAACGAAAACCATCCACATGGCAGGTTTCAACCCAGTAGCGCAGGCACTCGCATGCGTATTCCACAACGCCAGGATGGCTCAGATTGATGGTGTTCCCACAACCGGTCCAGTTGTAGTAATCGCCATCATCTCTGATCCAATAATAGCTACGGTTATCAATTCCGCGCAGCGAGAAGACAGGTCCTTCGAGATCCAGCTCGGCGCTGTGGTTTAAAACGATGTCGAGAATGACCTCAATACCCGCTTTATGCAGCGCTTTTACCGCGTCGCGAAACTCATCAAGCGCACTCTCCGGCGAGCTGGCATAGGCCGGATGCAGCGCATACATCGCCACCGGGTTGTAGCCCCAGTAGTTTGACAGGCCCAGTCGCTGAAGCCGCGGTTCGCTGGCGAAATGCGCCACCGGTAACAGCTCCAGTGCGGTAATGCCGAGGCGCTTGAAATAGTCGATCATCACCGGATGACCCAGCGCTTTGTAGGTCCCGCGAATTTCTTCCGGCAGGTCAGGATGCAAATACGTCAGCCCTTTGACATGCGCTTCGTAAATTACGGTATTGCCCCACGGCGTGCGCGGCGGGGCATCATCCTCCCAGTCATAATGGTCGGACACCACCACGCCCTTCAGCGCGATGGCGGCATTATCATGATGATCCGGTTCATTCAGCCCACCGTGCAGCAGTGGGTTATCTTTTAACTCGCCATCCACCCGACGCGCGCAAGGGTCAAGCAGCAGTTTCGCCGGATTAAACCGGTGGCCCTGCTGCGGTTGCCACGGACCATGTACGCGATAGCCATAGCGTAGACCGGGACGGGCGTTGGCCAGATAGCCGTGCCAGACATCGCCGCTACGCCCCGGCAGGTCGTAGCGGAGTTCGCAGCCTTGCTCATCGAATACGCATAATTCAACGCGTTCAGCGTGGGCCGAAAAGAGGGTGAAATTGACGCCATGGCCGTCATACGTTGCACCATGGGGGGTGGCGTTGCCGGTTGCCAGTTGCGTCATTATCCCTCCCGCACCAGCCAGATCGTTGCCAGCGGTGGCAACGTCAGGCTCAGTGAGTGCTGACGACCATGACTGGCGATTTCATCGCTGTGCACCGCGCCGCCGTTACCGGTATTGCTACCGTGATAATGCATCGAGTCGGTATTGAGGATCTCGCGCCATTTGCCCGGCTGATTGATACCGAAGCGATAGCCGTGGCGAGGTACTGGCGTAAAGTTGCTGATAACAATGATTTCATTACCGACTTTGTCACGACGAACGAAAGCCAGCACCGAACGTTCTTTGTCATCTACCACCAGCCACTCGAAGCCATAGGCGTCAAAATCAAGCTCGTGCAGCGCTTTGTGATGACGATAGGTAAGGTTCAGATCGCGCACCAAACGTTGTACGCCGTGGTGCCAGTTATCGCCGCCTTCCAGCAAATGCCAGTCGAGGCTGGCGTCATGGTTCCACTCACGCCCCTGAGCAAACTCGTTGCCCATAAACAGCAGTTTCTTGCCCGGGAAGGCCCACATCCAGCCGTAGTAGGCGCGCAGGTTGGCAAACTTCTGCCATGCGTCCCCCGGCATGCGATCGAGAATTGATTTTTTACCGTGTACCACTTCATCGTGCGACAGCGGCAGGACAAAGTTTTCGGTGTAGTTGTACAGCATGCCGAAGGTCAGCTTATCGTGATGGAACTGACGATGAACCGGATCCAACTTCATGTAGTCCAGCGTGTCGTGCATCCAGCCGAGGTTCCACTTATACCAGAATCCTAAACCGCCCATATCCTGCGGCCTTGAAACGCCGGCAAAGTCGGTGGACTCTTCCGCCATGCTCACGGCCCCCGGCACCTGCTCGCCAAGAATACGGTTGGTATTACGTAAAAACTCAATGGCTTCGAGGTTTTCACGACCGCCAAATTCGTTCGGGACCCACTCCCCTTCTTTACGGCTGTAGTCGCGATAAATCATCGACGCCACGGCATCTACGCGCAGCGCATCGATACCAAAACGTTCAATCCAGTACAGGGCATTGCCTACCAGATAGTTACTGACTTCACGGCGACCGTAGTTGTAGATCAGCGTGTTCCAGTCCTGGTGATACCCTTCGCGCGGGTCGCTATGCTCATACAGATTGGTGCCATCAAACTCTGCCAGACCAAAGTCGTCCGACGGGAAATGGCCCGGCACCCAGTCGAGAATGACGTTCAGTCCGGCCTGATGCGCGGCATTCACAAAATAGCGGAAATCATCACGCGTCCCGAAACGACGGGTCGGCGCATACATACCGGTAGGTTGGTAGCCCCAGCTACCGTCGAACGGATGCTCATTAATCGGCAACAGTTCGAGATGGGTAAAGCCCATCCACTTGACGTAAGGCACCAGTTGATCCGCCAGTTCGCGGTAGCTCAGCCAGAAGTTGTTATCGGTATGACGACGCCATGAGCCCAGGTGCACTTCATAGATAGAGATCGGCGCATCAAACTGGTTGGCTTTTTTTCGCTCCTCGCTTTGCACCACTTTTTCCGGCAGACCGCAGATAAGCGACGCGGTTTCCGGGCGCATTTGCGCTTCGAAGGCGTAAGGGTCCGCTTTGATTCGCAGCTTACCGTTCGCATCGATCATCTCGTATTTATACAGTTGACCATGCTGCGCGCCGGGGATAAACAGCTCCCAGATACCGCTTTCTTTGCGCAGGCGCATCGGGTGGCGACGTCCATCCCAGTAGTTGAACTGCCCAACCACTGACACGCGTTGAGCGTTAGGCGCCCAGACGGAGAAGCGTGTACCGGTTACGCCATCCATGGTATCCGCATGCGCGCCCAGCGTTTCGTAAGGTCGCAGGTGCGTACCTTCAGATAACAGCCAGGCATCCATATCCTGGATCAGCGGGCCAAAACGATAAGGGTCATCAATCAGATTCTCCTGTCCATGCCAGACAACAGCTAACTGATAGCGAAAGAAATTTTTACGGCGGGGAAGTACAGCACAGAAAAAACCGCGAGAGTCGAGGCAGTCCAGCTTGCCGACTTTGCGTCCGGTTTTGGGTTCGATCACCCACACTTCGGTGGCGTCAGGTAATAGGGCGCGGACTTCAAGTCCAGCGTCAGTTTGGTGCATACCGAGTACGGAAAAAGGATCCGCAAAATGGCCTGCAATTAGCGCATTAATCACGTCTCTATCGATACGAACGGACATGGTTGTCATCCTGTTTTATGGTGTCACGCCTTCCAACTGATCTTCGACATCAGGTAGTGACACTTTTTTTGACCTGAACGGCGCAGCACAATTGTGCATCCTCTCTGCGTCGTCCCACCTTCAGGCAACAACTTAATACCTCCGGTACTAAGTCACCCTTAAAGAATAGCCAATGCTTTATCTTACTCCTGGTAAAAAATGAAACATCTGCGCTTACTCCTGTATTACGCAAAAAAATGGGTGACTCAGCACCCATTGTTAAAACACGCAATCCCTCTGCCGGAGAGCCGTATTGACTGATCCGGCCAGGTGGTTCGCGTCGTTTGTAGGCCTGATAAACGTGGCGTCATCAGGCCGTCCCACATTACGCCAACTGACGCAGCATACGGCGCAATGGCTCTGCAGCACCCCACAGCAACTGGTCGCCCACGGTAAAGGCTGACAGGAACTCCGGTCCCATATTCAGCTTACGCAGACGGCCTACTGGCGTGGTCAGCGTGCCGGTAACGGCCGCCGGGGTTAACTCACGCATGGTGATATCCCGATCGTTTGGCACGACTTTGGCCCACGGATTGTGCGCTGCCAGCAGTTCTTCCACGGTCGGAATAGACACATCTTTTTTCAGTTTAATGGTGAACGCCTGGCTGTGGCAGCGCAGCGCACCGACGCGCACGCACAGACCATCAACCGGGATCACGGAAGAGGTGTTAAGAATTTTGTTGGTTTCAGCCTGTCCCTTCCACTCTTCGCGGCTCTGACCGTTATCAAGTTGTTTGTCGATCCACGGAATCAGGCTACCGGCCAACGGTACGCCAAAGTTATCAACCGGCAGTTCACCGCTGCGGGACAGGGTCGTCACTTTACGTTCGATATCGAGAATAGCAGAGGAAGGGGTTGCCAGTTCATCGGCCACATGGCCATACAGATGACCCATCTGGGACAGCAGTTCGCGCATATGGCGCGCGCCGCCGCCGGAGGCCGCCTGATAGGTCGCCACAGAAACCCAGTCAACCAGGTCATTGGCAAACAGGCCACCGAGGGACATCAGCATCAGGCTAACGGTACAGTTACCGCCGACAAAGGTCTTAATACCTTTGTTCAGGCCGTCAGTGATGACATCCTGGTTAACCGGATCGAGAATGATGATGGCATCGTCTTTCATGCGCAGCGAAGAGGCCGCGTCAATCCAGTAACCCTGCCAACCGCTTTCACGAAGCTTTGGATAGATTTCGTTGGTATAATCGCCGCCCTGACAGGTCACGATGATATCGAGCGCCTTCAGCGCATCCAGATCAAAAGCGTCCTGAAGCGTGCCGGTCGTGGTTCCACCGAATGTCGGTGCCGCCTGCCCGAGCTGGGAAGTAGAAAAGAAAACAGGGCGAATGGCGTCGAAGTCACGCTCCTCAACCATGCGTTGCATGAGAACAGAGCCGACCATACCGCGCCAGCCGATAAAACCAACATTTTTCATAGCGTTTTTTTCCTGCAGAGATGTGTGCTGTGTATGCTAACCAGTATCCTACTGGCCTATCCTTCACCATACAAAAAGCAGCCAAAGTCGCAAGTGAAATTAATCAATGATAGCGAAGCCATCAGTAATGCGACTTATCCCGCTGCGCAAGCAAGCAGAAAGTCCGTGGTAATAGTAAGGGAATTTGAGTTATGAATGAAATCATTTCAGCGGCAGTTTTATTGATCCTTATTATGGACCCGCTCGGAAATCTGCCCATTTTCATGTCCGTATTGAAACATACCGAACCAAAACGCCGCCGCGCGATTATGATTCGCGAGCTGTTCATTGCGCTGTTGGTGATGCTGATATTCCTGTTTGCTGGCGAGAAAATACTGGCATTTCTTAACCTGCGCGCGGAAACCGTTTCGATCTCCGGGGGCATCATTTTGTTCCTGATCGCCATTAAGATGATTTTTCCCAGCGCCACCGGGAATAGCACCGGGCTTCCGGCAGGCGAAGAGCCGTTTATCGTGCCACTGGCGATCCCGTTGGTAGCCGGTCCGACAATCCTGGCTTCATTAATGCTGTTATCACATCAGTATCCGAACCAGATGGGGCATCTGGTGATTGCGCTGCTGATCGCCTGGGGTGGTACTTTTGTGATTTTGCTGCAGTCTTCGCTGTTTTTACGCCTGCTGGGCGAGAAAGGGGTGAACGCACTGGAGCGCCTGATGGGGCTGATTCTGGTGATGATGGCTACCCAGATGTTCCTCGACGGCGTAAGGATGTGGATTAAGGGGTAATCTCTCCTTTTTGGCTCAGATAGCATGTTACCCGGAGAACAGTTCCGTTCACGTTATGCTCATTACTTCTCTGACGTCACCAGTGAACGTGTTAAGGGGGCTACGCAGCCCCCTTAACAATCCAGGCTCTCCGGCAGGAAAATCGCCGCGCATCCTTGCGCTTACCCGGCCTACGGTGTGGATGTGTGCTCGTTTCCAGGCCCGGTAAGCGCAAGCGCCACCGGGCAATGCCATCAGCTCAACAGTTGAAAGGCAATCATACCGACAATCGCACCGACCGTGCCGAGGATGGTTTCCATCATCGTCCAGGTCTTCAGCGTTTGCGCTTCGGTCGCACCGGTAAATTTACCGAACAACCAGAAACCAGCGTCGTTAACGTGGCTGACCACGATAGAGCCGCCCGCGATACAGATAGACAGTGCCGCCATCTGGGCACCGGAGTAGTTCAGTTGCTCAATCACCGGCATCACCAGACCGACCGCCGTTAAGCAGGCCACAGTCGCGGAACCCTGAATGATACGCACCGCCGCCGCCAGCACGAAGCAGGTGATGGCAATCGGCAGACCCATACCGGTTAACGCTTCGCCCAGCGCCGGACCGACGCCAGAATCAACCAGAACCTGTTTGAATACACCGCCCGCACCAATCACCAGCAGAATAATCCCCGCTGGCTGCAGCGCATGACCACAGATCTCCATCACGCGGTCTTTTGGCATGCCCTGGCGTACCGCCAGACCGTAAATTGCCACCAGACAGGCAACCAGAATCGCGGTAAACGGGTGACCGATAAACTCGAACCACTCATAGGTTGTAGAACCGACCGGAACAAAGCGTGCGGCGATAGTTTTCAGTCCCACCAGCACCAGCGGCAGCAGGATAAGCGATAAGCTGAAGCCAAAGGATGGCATTTTGCCTTCGCCCAAATGCGGCTCGGAAATATCTTCCGGTACGTGCAGCTCGACGTAACGGCTGATGAAATTCCCCCACAGCGGCCCGGCGATAATCATGCCCGGAATCGCGGCACACAGGCCAATCAGGATCATCCAGCCAAAGTCGGCGTGCATCTGAGAGGCCAGCAGCATCGGCGCAGGCCCAGGCAGCAGAAATGCCGCAGCAGCCGCTACGCCCGCAAACAGCGGGATCACAAGCTTAACCAGGTTTGTCCCCGTATGGCGCGCCATTGAGAATGCCACGCTAATCAGCAGCACAATCGCCACCTCAAAGAATAGCGGCAGCGCGCAAATCAGACCGGCCAGGCCAATCGCATAATGTGCGCGGCTGTGACCGAAGGATTTCAGCATTTTGACGGCAATCTGATCGACAGCGCCGGTCTCATGCAAAATCTTGCCGAACATCGCCCCCAGCGCCACAACAATCGCCAGGAAACCGAGCGTGCCTCCCATTCCTTTTTCCATGGTCGCCGCGATTTTATCGAGCGGCATACCGGAAAAGAGACCTGCACCAATGGATACCACCATCAAAGCAACGAAGGCGTGCATACGCGCCTTCATCACTAAAAACAGCAGTAATAAAACGGACCCTACTGCTGTTAAAACAAGCGTTAATGTACTCACTACTTACTGCCCTGGTTAATAACCTCAATGGTGCTGGCGACCACACCGTCCAGTGGTTGATCGATATCGACCACCAGTACATCGTTTTCATTCGCACCCGGTTCTTCCAGCGCTTCAAACTGGGTCACCAGCATCTGCGTTTTGAAGAAGTGGCCTTTACGCGCTTTCAGGCGGCTTTCGATAACGTCAAAATCCCCTTTCAGATAGATGAAAGAGAGGTTCGGGTTACCGTCGCGTAGCTGGTCGCGGTAGACTTTTTTCAGGGCGGAACAGACGATCAGCGAAACCTTGTTGGTACGCTGCATCGCAAAGGCGGCGTCATTCAACGCCTGTAACCACGGTTTGCGGTCGTCATCGTTGAGTGGCTCACCGGAAGCCATTTTCATGATGTTGCTGCGCGGATGGAGAAAATCGCCATCAAGAAACGCGGCCTGCAGTTGATGCGCCACTTCGCTGGCGACAGCAGATTTACCGCTGCCCGATACGCCCATCAGAACGTAAACGTGGTGATCATGATTAGTCGTGCTCAAAGCGTTGCCCCCACTGGTACAAGAATCAGGAAATTGTTACGGGTAACTGTTATCGGTAACATTGTCCAGCCGGATAAATAGAGAAGCAATATCCATTCGTGCTCGAAGTGTATAAGTGTGAGCTACTTCAAACTTGTTGGCTTAAATAGATCCGCCCGGTGACAAGGTGAAACCTAAATCTAACATTTTAGGTGTGACGGCTTCACCGCGGATGCGCGCCAGCAGACGTTCTGCGCCAATGCTGCCCATGCGTTCACGCGGCGTGAGCACGCTCGCCAGACGCGGCTCCATCACCTGCCCGATGTCGTGACCGTGGAATCCGGCAATCGCCATGTCATCAGGGATTTTCAGCCCTAAACGCTGGCATTCGAAGGCCGCCCCTACCGCCAGGTCATCGTTGGTACAAAAGACACCATCAAGCTGCGGGTATTCACGCCGCGCCTGACGGATAAGTTCAATACCGGAGGAGTAGGAAGAGGACTGCTCCACCATCACGCTGTACGGCACCAGGTCGGCATCGCGCATTGCCTGCTCGTAGCCTCTCTGTTTGATGATAGTACGTTCATCAAGGCGTGCGCCAAGATAGGCAACATGACGGTGCCCGCGGGCGATGATAGCGGCTGTCATCTGACGCGCGGCTTCGAAGTTGTCGAAGCCCACGGCAATATCAAGACATGGGGACTGGCTGTCCATCAGCTCAACCACCGGGATACCGGCAACCTCGATCATTTTCAGCGTACGGGGTGTATGACTACGTTCGGTGAGGATCAGGCCATCAATATTCCACGACAGCATCGATTCCAGACGCTCTTGTTCCATCTCAGGCTTATAGCCGTAGTGCGCCAGCATGGTTTGATAACCATGAGCGTCAGTGACAGCCTCAATGCCGCGTAGCACTTCAGCAAAAACCTGGTTAGTAAGAGACGGTAACAGCACGCCGATAGCGCGGCTGGTGGCGTTAGAAAGGATATCAGGAGCGCGATTGGGAATATAACCCAGCTCATCAAGTGCAGCGGCAATTTTGCCCCGCAGCGCCACGGAGACCTGCTCCGGGTTACGCAAAAAGCGGCTGACCGTCATTTTGGTTACGCCCACGCGGTCGGCTACATCCTGAAGTACGGGTCTTTTCTTTTTCATCGTCCTGAAGCGTTAAAAAGGGATAGATTCCCCCAGTTTACCACGGACGTGCGTGAACCTTCGCAGAGAAAAAAAGGAGTTTTTTATTGTGAGAAATACACAAAATCATTCGAGTTGCATCAAGGCGGCGACGCAGTAAATCCCCGGGAGCGTACATTAAGTACGCGACCGGGGTGAGCGAGGAAAGCCAACACAGATGCAGCTTGAAGGATGCCGTGTATTTTTATACTGGCGGCAGATCAAACAACAACACTTCGCTGTCGCTGTCGGCATGAATAGAAATGGCCTGTTCATCCCAGATTGCCAGACCATCGCTGGTGGTCGCTTTGGTTCCGTTAATTGTCACGTTACCTTTTACTACCTGGATCCAGACGCGGCGTTCAGCGGCAATCTGATGCACCGACTGCTCATCTTTGATCAGTGCCCAACGGTACAGTTCCATATCCTGGTACACTTTCAGCGAACCATCACGGGCATCTGGCGACAGCACCAGTTGTTTACCCTGAGCGGCATCAAAACGGCGCTGCTCATAGCGTGGGGTAATACCGTTTTCCTGCGGCATGATCCAAATCTGATACAGATGCAGCTTCTCAGTATTGCTCGGGTTGTACTCCGAGTGACGGATCCCCGTCCCGGCGCTCATAATCTGGAACTCACCGGCCGGAACCTGCTCTTTGTTCCCCATGCTGTCCTGATGTTCCACCGCGCCTTCCAGCACGTAAGTCAGGATTTCCATGTCTTTATGGGGATGAGTACCAAAGCCCTGACCTGCGTCGATCACGTCATCGTTAATCACGCGCAGTGCCGAGAACCCCATAAAGTTTGGGTCATAGTAGTTGGCAAAAGAGAAGGTATGCCAGGAATCGAGCCAGCCATGATTAGCGTGGCCACGGTCATTAGCTTTGCGTAAGTAGATCATTGTGTTCACCCCCAGATGTTTTCGATGGAGTAAGTGTGGACTCAATCCGCCGGGGATCATAGAGGGTGAAAATTGACTCCTCTGTTCAAAAAAAATGAACAAGCTCAGAGGAGTCTGCGCAGGCTATTTGGCGAGAGTTATCGTCGCCGGAGAAGCCTGTTCAAAGGCGCGTTCGAGGAGTTCCAGGTTGGTAAGAACTTCAGATTCCTTGACGTAATTAGGCGTACCGGCTGTCAGCGTCTGGTAAAGCGCATCATAGACGCGACCATAATCCCCCACTTCCGGCTGCACCTCTTCTTTTACCGTCAGGCCGTCATCGTTAACGTACTCCAGCATCCCAATGGAATCGTCAGCAGCGAAACCTGGCTCACCAGGCATGATATTGGCCTTCAGGCTGGTTTCCTGCTGGTCGATGCCGTACTTCACAAACGAGCCTTTGGTACCGTGAACGATAAACTTCGGATAGTCGATTTTCACCAAGTGACTGGTTTTAACAATGGCTTTCAGAGAGCCGTAGAACAGCTGTGCTTCAAAGGTATCGTCCGGATTCGCTTTGTTGCGCAGGCTGCGGATGTCATAGGCCACGCAATCGGGACGACCGAACAGCGAGATAATCTGATCCATGGTGTGTACGCCCAGACCATAGAATGCGCCGTCCTGCGGCAGTCCCGGCTTGGTTTCCGCCTCGGGGCGGTAGTAATCGAAATGGCTTTCAACCTCAACAATTTCGCCGAGCTTGCCGCTCTCAATCGCTTTTTTAGCGGTGAGGAAGCAGGAATCAAAACGACGGTTCTGATATGGCGTAACGGTCAGCCCTTTGCTTTGCGCCAGTTCGAACAGTGCTTTTGCTTGCGCAAGCGTCGGCGTGAAGGGTTTCTCAACCAACACGTTTTTACCCGCTTCCAGCGCGCGTTTGGCGTATTCAAAATGGCTGTCAGCATGGGTACAGACGATCACCAGCTTCACCTCCGGATCGTTTAAGATCTCGTCAAGGTCGCTGGTGAAGTGAATATGTGAATATTGTGGCGCCTGCTCTTCCGGCTTGGCGTGGCGGCGAAAAATGTGCGCGACATGCCAGCTATTTTTGCGGTTGAGGACGTACGGCAAATGGTAGCGAGTGGTGCTTTTACCAAAACCAATAAATGCGCAGTGTAAGGTCATGAGACGATCCTTTCGAAGGTGATTGTCTACACCATAGCGCAAAGCGGCTGGAGACTGAATGTTGGATTCTTTGCCGGATGGCGCTTGAACTGCACCACAGGGCGACAGGATCGGCCGTCGGCGTCGCAGGCAGTTTGTTTACGGCAAGCGCGCAGGGCCCGGAGCGTACTAAATGTACGTGAGGAGCACGAGCACTTCCCGGGGACGAAATGGCAAGTAAGCTAGGCAGACACAAAACCTCAAAAAAAAAAGCCAGCAAAAGCTGGCTAAAGTAATACTGGAAGCAATGTGAGCAATGTCGTGCTTTCAGGTTCTCCGTAGGGGTTCCCCTGAATGCAGAGCAATAATAATCATTCTCATTCGCACTTGTCTACTTCTTTTTGCAAAAAAATGCAGTTGACGGAATTTTCTTTCTCAGCGAGTGTAAATACACAATTAACCCTGCTGGAGATAAGGAATGAGTGAGATAGTGATACGCCACGCTGAACCGAAAGATTACGACGCAATTCGTCAGATCCACGCCCAGCCGGAGGTGTACCACAACACGCTACAGGTTCCTCATCCTTCCGTGGAGATGTGGCAGGAGCGGCTAGCCGATCGACCCGGTATAAAACAGCTGGTCGCCTGCATTGATGAAATTGTCGTTGGTCATTTGTGCATCGACGTTGCCCAGCGTCCGCGGCGCAGCCACGTGGCCGATTTTGGTATCTGCGTGGATGCACGGTGGCACAATCGCGGCGTTGCCAGCGCGTTGATTCGCACGATGATCGACATGTGCGACAACTGGCTGCGCGTCGAGCGTATTGAGCTAACGGTATTTGTTGATAATGAGCCGGCCGTGGCGGTGTATAAGAAATACGGCTTTGAAATCGAAGGCACAGGTAAGAAATACGGCCTGCGCAACGGTGAATACGTTGATGCCTACTTTATGGCGCGCGTGAAATAAAATTAAGGGCGAGTCTTATCGCCCTTCTTATTGAAAGGACGCAGAGTGAAAAAGTACCTTCCCCTGGTGTTGCTGGCAGCACTCTCCCCTGCTTTCGCCACTACCGTACAAAATCTCGATTCCGTGCCCAGCGCCATTCAACACCCGGAAGGTAAACAGATTTTTGCTGAGCAAATGGCGGGAGCAACCCCTGCCAAAGGATTTGGCGAGCTTCCACAGGGATTATCTGAGAACGCGTGGATTGCCTGGGTTGCGCCGAATGAAGATCCTGACAACCTGATCCTCACGGGTGCCAAAGCCTGGGGCAAAGACGGCAAATATATCGGTGTCGCCTGTTTCGCCGACAATCCGGCCGACGCCGGGCAGGCAAAGAAATACGCGGATAACAACTGTCCGGAAAACTACAGCAACGGGCACGCCAATAAATTATATCTCGGCGTTTTTTCCTGGCAGAACCAACAGCTAACGCCGATTGCACGCTCGGAAAAACCATTAAACCAACTCTCTGAGTGGAATAAAACCGCCGAAAAAGAGAGCGATGATGAGTCCGTCAGACCGCTGGCCTATTATACAAAACTGGATCTGGCACCGTACCGGATCGCACCCGATACGCTGGCGTTTGGGGTGCGCGGTGGATACTCTGAGGCGTATTCCGGCGGCGGCGCATTTTATGAAGTGCTGGAGCTCTATGCGATCAAAGACAACAGGATAATCAACATGTATTCCGACCTTGTTTATCAATATACGGACATCGCCGGAGAGTGGAATAAAGACGGTACAAGACAGCACGACATCAGCGAAAGTAAATATATCCTCAAAATGCGTTCGGCAAAAACGCACGGGTTTTATGATTTAGAGCGCGTAAACCTGCAGGATAAAAGCAGCCAAATATTCCGCTGGTCTGAATCGCTGCAGCAATATGCGCCATAACCAACCAGTCAGGCCTACAACGCTTAGAACGCTGTAGGCCATTGATACGGGTCAATTAACATCAGCAAACCCTCCATCAATAACTCTAACTTATTGAATGTATAAATTCTTATCTCATACATTATTTATATTCAGATTCCCCTCAAGAAAATTCACTTAAAGTGAAACGTTTTATTTCTGCTATATACGAACGACATTAGAAAGCGTAATAAAAAACAAAGATAAAAATTACCATTTTTACGACAACACGTAATAAAAGGATAAGGATGTCATGAGTGATATCGTCTATCTGATGGTTTCTGGACAACAGCAGGGTGCTATTTCTGACGGATGTGGAACCGTTGCATCCGTGGGTAACCGCTGGCAATCAGGGCACGAAGACGAGATTTTTGCTTTTTCGCTCTCTAATAGTATAACCAGTACTGGCAGAGGTTCACATTTTCACGGACTGCAATTTTGCAAACTGATAGATAAAAGCACCCCATTGTTTGTACACGCTATTAACAACAACGAGCAGTTGTATATGGAGTTTTATTTCTACCGCATCAATAGGTTCGGTAGATGGGAGAAATATTATTATATTCAACTGCGGGGAGCATTTCTATCAGCCATTCAACACCAATTCAGCGAGAATAATTTAGATACAGAAACAATAACCATCAGCTATGAATATATCCTCTGCAAACATCTTATTGCCAACACTGAGTTCAGCTACCTGGCGTTGCCCGAAAACTATAACCGCCTGTTTATCCCCCGCCCAAAAACACCCGTAGATAACGGCCTCAAAACGTTAAACAGCAAAGGGGTTGGCAGACTGCTTGCCGCTGGAGGAATCTACAACGGGAATATCGACGGTTTCAGGGAAACGGCCGAAAAGTTGGGGGGTGATGCTCCTGCGGGTTACGAGCAGGTGCTTAATGAAAAAACAATTGGACTGGGTATTGCTACTACATCTATACTCTTTGCAAGAAAGCAACTCAACCTAAAACAGTTAGAGGAATTAAATAAGGTTAAATGGGTTGATGAAAATGCAGGTATGAGTAAAAGAGCAAGAAATTATAACGATTCAGCTACTGGTGCTCGTTCCAATATTCACACTCAAAAAGGTCAAGCACCGACCATAGACAGAACCGATACAAAAAATAATAATAGGCCGGTTCGCTTTGATGGAGTTGATGGAAATATAATGATAGACAGGAAGATATCTGTAGTCACAACTCAAAAAGCTAAAGATCAAGCAGTAAGGCAGTCCAACGCACTGGAAAATAACAAAATGACAGGACGCTGGGAAGTACCTAATCAAACTCAGGCAAATCGCGCACAAAAGATGTTCGATGAATTGGGAATCAAAAATATAGAGGTGAAAATTGTTAAAGAACAGTGAAGTAAAATTAGTCAAAATCATTGTCGACATGGCTATATTTTTAGAGTTTTCGAGCCCTGATTTGCTTGATCCTGACTGCGCTATAGAAGCAATGGAAGATATTGCTGCCGAACTGCAAACCTTAAACTATGAAGATAGAGCCAACATAGCTGATATATTTAGAGATTTATCAAAAAAATATAAAGGCGATAAAGCAGAATATGTTATAAATCTTCCAGAATCATTAGGCATTATCTAATTCAACACAAAAGATTAAGGATTTCAGTTATTAATAAATAAAACTCAATTAGTTACGTATGATAATAACCACAGTAGAAATTAACTTATTGAAAGTTATGGCCGAAAAAGATATTGATTGGAACTGGATGGTTCTGGATCGTACTCTTGCTGTGAGAAAAATCCCAGGGTTTAGTAATGTTGCGAATATCGTAACCAGTCTTGTTAATAATGGATTAGTTGATATTGTCTATAATGAGGACAAATCGAGACAGCGTTATAGGGTTTCCGAAAATGGTTTTAATTTTCTCAAAGAACAGTCAGAGCCGCTTTAATGTAGAATCTATAAAAATTGTATTTAAAGCGAAGGCTTAACGCTAAGGGTTGGCGATGGTCCTGCCATATTCATCCTGACGGCGATTTAATTAGCCCTGAATGGATACCATAAAATGAAAAAAATACCGTTAGATATTTTAGAGCAAAAAGCAAAAAAAATAAGCAAGAAAACATTAGGTGATTATATATTGCCAGAAGATATATTTTCACAATTGGCATTAGGAACAATTATTGATGGCGACGACAGGGTTTTTGTTTTATTCATACCTAAAGAACGTGCAAAAGATGCAATAGACATCCTCAGAATAAGAATGAATATTTATTCAGGGGAGGGTTTTGTTGAGTATGTTGGGCTTGAGCGAAAAAAGTAGAAAGCAAAATAATAAAGTTATGCACTATAAGGGGAATGCTAATGATCTCTTACGAAGACGCCATAAACAAAGCCAATAAATATCTTTACGATGCGGATGCTCCTGTCGTTATCACACTCCATGGACGGTTTGCAGAAGGTTGGTTTTTTTGCTTCGAGTCCAGGGAATACCTTGAAACCGGAGACAACGCTGCCCGTCTGGCAGGAAACGCGCCATTCATCATCGATAAAGATAGCGGTGAAATCGTTGGTTTAGGTACTGCCTGGCCGCTGGAGAAATATTTACAAGACTACGAAGAGAGCAAAACAACTCGAAGCTAAGATTACCCAGATACGATTAACTATGATAACTGAAATTGAATTTAACGTATTGAAAGTTATGGCAGAAAAAGATATTAACTGGAACTGGATGAATCTGGATCGCACACTGTCCTTTAAAGGAATACCTGGGTTCAGCAATGTCGTTAATATTGTCAATAAATTAGCCAGTGAGGGATTGGTAAATATTGAAGATAGTGGACATAAATCCATGCCTTACTACCGCGTCGCTGAGCAAGGATACAAGCTACTGAAAAAATAACTCTGATCGAGGCTCAGCGCACGAACAACAAGCCCTCTTCAACCGAAGAGGGCCATTATCCTTAATACCTCGCCGTTAAATCATCCACAGAACGCGGGTCGGACGCGCCATACAGCGCGCCGTCCGGCCCTACCATGATGCTCTGGGTGCTGCCAATCCCTCTTTCAGCACGACTTTCTGTCCCTTCTGCTCCAGCAGTTTCAGGGTATCCGGGCTGAAGCCTTTTTCCACGCGCAGTTCATCCGGCAGCCACTGGTGATGGAAACGAGGTGCACTGGTTGCTTCATATCGAAGTTTTCCAGGAAATTGAGGATCTGCACAATATGAATCCCCCCTGAGGAAGGGATGGCATAGAGAAGATCTGATACCCTCGATAGTCGCCGCTGATGGGATTTCATATGGCACAGACTAGCCGAGTTTAATCGGGTCGGAAGATTTAGCCATATTGATATCAACCAACTCCATCAATAACCGGATATTATAAAACAGATAATAACTTATCCCCTTCGTTATTTATATTCAGATTTTCCTCCAGAAAATTCACTTAAAGTGAAACGTTTTATTTCTGCTATATACGAACGCCATCAGAAAGCGTAATAAAAACAAAAAGCAATTTACCGTTTTTATGACAGCAAGTAATAAAAGGATAAGGATGTCATGAGTGATATCGTCTATCTGATGGTTTCAGGGCAGCAGCAGGGCGCTATTTCTGACGGATGTGGAACCATTGCATCCGTGGGTAACCGCTGGCAAATCGGACACGAAGAAGAAATTTTTGCCTTTTCGCTCGCTAATAGTATAACCAGTACTGGCAAAGGTTCTCATTTGCACGGACTGCGATTTTGTAAGCTGATCGATAAAAGCACACCGTTGTTTGTTAATGCTATTAACAACAACGAGCAGTTGTATATGGAGTTTTATTTCTACCGCATCAATAGATTCGGCAGATGGGAGAAGTATTATTATATTCAACTGCGGGGAGCATTCTTATCAGGCATTAAACACCAGTTCAGCGAAAATAATTTAGATACAGAAACAATAACCATCAGCTATGAATACATCCTCTGCAAACATCTTGTTGCCAACACAGAGTTCAGCTACCTGGCGTTGCCCGAGAACTACAACCGCTTGTATATCCCCCGCCCCAAAACACCCACAGATAACAGCCTCAAAACGTTAAACAGCAAAGGGGTTGGCAGACTACTTTGCCGCCGGAGGTATCTACAACGGGAATATCGACGGCTTCAGGGAAACGGCGGAAAAGTTGGGGGGCGATGCGATTAAAGGATATGATCAAGTCCTGAATGAAAAAACGACAGGTGCGTTACTTGCAGCAGGTTCAATGTTGTTAGCCAGACGCTCTAGTTTTGATTATTATCATGAAATTACCATCTATCTTGGAAAACTAAGAGGCGAACCCAAATTACTTTCTGGCGTAATCGTAAAAGAAATAAATTACACCCGAAGAAACCCAATTGAAGCAGCAGCACTACGAAAGGAATTCGATATTAATATAAGGAAAAAATTCATAATTGACCTTGCAAAAAAACCTATTTACGCAAATAAATTTAATTCGGAAAATTTTTTAAGAATGCGTAACGGGAATATTCCTCATAACTATAGTGTTCACCATAAATTACCATTAGATGATGGAGGAACAAATAACTTTGATAATTTAGTACTAACAAAGAATGAACCCTATCACAAAATATTTACCAATATGCAATCCAATGCAACAAGAAAAATGTTACCCGGCGAAAGCAAAACAATACTCTGGGCAATCCCTTCAGGTTCAATTTACCCACTTAAGTAATATTTCAGGATTAAAGAAAAAATGAAAATTGAAGACCTCCTTGTTGAATTAAAAATCATGATGGATAACTTTGCTTACCCTATAGAAGATGCCATAAAAAGTTCATTTATTGAAAGCATCAAAAAAAGAAACTCTAAAACTGAAACATCACCGATACTCGAACAATTAGGTGATGAAGTCTACATATTATTCACTAGTCAACCTGATTATTTAACATTCTTAGAAACAATGGATGGTTTTGAGTATAACGGATTAAGGATTTCCAGTCTTTCAATACCAGAACCTTTAGTTAAGAACTTATTTCTAGTGAACGAATTTTATAGAAATAATGATGACTATATAAACCCTGATCTTGCAGAACGATTAGTCATTGGTGATGATAGTATTTCGTTATTCACCTATGATACTAAAGCCTGTCTTTTTGAAATTAGAGATAACATCGGCACTGACAATATATTTGGAACATTTAAATCCTTTACTGAATTTTTAAATGAAATATTAGACACTGTTCGCTAATAAAAACAAGGGCGCATAATGAGAAAAATACCTTTAAATATTTTAGAACAAAAAGCAAAAAAAACACGAAGCTAAGTTTACTCGTGTACGATTAACTATGATAACTGAAACAGAGCTTAACGTACTGAAAGTTATGGCTGAAAAAGATATTAACTGGAACTGGATGAATCTGGATCGCACGCTGTCTATGAAAAGAATCCCGGGATGTTAATATTGTGAATAAATTGGCTAGCGAGGGATTGGTAAATATCGAGGATAGCGAGCGGGCATAAGTCCATGCCTTACTATCGCGTATCTGAAAAAGGGTACAGGCTAATAAAGAATACAGATGCTAACAATAACGAACCATAACCACGTGAAGAATAATTCTGTTGAACCGACAAGCCCTCTTCCAGCGAAGAGGGCCATTATCCTCAATAACCCGCCGTTAAATCATCCACGGAACGCGGGTCGGACGCGCCATACAGTGCGCCATCCGGTCCAACCATAATGCTCTGCGTGCTGCCCATCGCTTCTTTCAGCGCCACTTTCTGTCCTTTTTGCTCCAGCAGCTTAATTGTATCCGGGCTGAAGCCCTTCTCAATACGAAGCTCATCCGGCAACCACTGATGATGGAAGCGCGGTGCGTTGGTCGCTTCGGCGACGTTCATCCCGAAATCAATGCTGTTGACCACCATTTGCAGCACAGTAGTGATAATTCGACTCCCGCCTGGGCTGCCGGTAACCAGCCAGGTTTTCCCATCTTTTACCACGATAGTCGGCGACATAGATGACAGCGGACGCTTCTTCGGTCCGACCGCGTTGGCATCGCCGCCTACCAGACCGTATACGTTCGGTACGCCCGGCTTGGCAGAGAAGTCGTCCATTTCATTATTGAGCAGAATGCCAGTGTTACCCGCCACAATACCGGTCCCGAAGGTGGTATTCAGGGTATAGGTCACCGCCACGGCATTGCCGTCTTTATCCACCACCGAGAAGTGAGTGGTCTGATTGCTTTCATACGGAGCGAGCTTGCCAGGTTTAATCTGGCTGGAAGGCTTAGCCTTGTTGATATCAATCTGATCGGCAAGCGTTTTAGCATAGGCTTTGTTGGTCAATGCCTGCCACGGCACTTTCACAAAATCGGGATCGCCCAGATACTCCGAGCGGTCAGCGTAGGCATACTTCTCCGCTTCAGCCATGACCTGCATGGCGTCGGCGCTGCCAAATCCGTCTTTCTTCATATCAAAGTTTTCAAGAATATTGAGGATCTGCACGATGTGAATACCGCCAGAGGAGGGCGGCGGCATGGAGAAGACCTGATACCCGCGATAGTCACCGCTAATCGGCGTACGCTCCACGGCTTTATAGCTGGCTAAGTCCTCTTTGGTCATCAGCCCGCCGTTCTTCTGCATTTCCCCGGCGATCTGATCGGCAATAGCCCCTTTATAAAACGCATCCGGGCCGCTTTCGGCAATCGTTTCCAGGCTTTTCGCCAGGTTCTTTTGCACCAGCTTATCGCCTTTTTTCAGTGGCTCGCCGTCTTTCCAGAAAATGGCTTTGCTGTTCTCGTGATTAGGGAGCACTTCACTGCCATAGGTTTTCAGATCGTCGGCCAGTGCGTCATTAACCACAAAGCCCTCTTCCGCCAGCTTCATCGCCGGACGTACCACTTTGTTCAGCGGCATCGTGCCGTATTTCTCCAGCGCCAGCGAGAAACCCGCGACGGTACCCGGCGTACCGGATGCCAGATGCGACGTCAGCGACTTTTTCGCATCGGGGTTGCCCTGCTCATCAAGGAACATGTCGCGGGTCGCGCCAGCAGGGGCCATTTCGCGAAAATCAATCGCCGTGGTGTTACCGTCTTTGGTACGCAGCAGCATAAAACCGCCACCGCCCAGATTGCCCGCCTGGGGATGCGTCACCGCCAGCGCGTAGCCAACGGCCACGGCGGCATCGACGGCATTCCCACCCTGTTTAAGAATATCCACCCCCACCTGAGTGGCAAGCGCATCCACGGAGGCCACCATCCCCTGCTGCGCACGCACGGGATGGAACACATCCTCCTCAACACCGTATGATACCGGCGGCGGTGCAGCCGGAGCGGCAGCAACGCTAAAACAACTTCCTGAGAGCAGAGCAGCAATGGCTACCCGGCGTAAAAACGTCGGTTTTATCATCGTTATTCTCCAGATGTATGGGGGTCAGCCCCCACTAAGCCTGGTGCATAACTCTGAAATAATCATCGTAACGGCGAGAAAGGAGTAAACTTAAGAGATCCCCGAGAGGAGAAAAGCGATGAAACGACTCTTACTTTTAGCCATGTTGTTGCCGTTTGCAGGCTTTGCACAGCCCATCAACACCATGAATAACCCGAATCAACCCGGTTATCAGATCCCGAGCCAGCAGCGTATGCAAACCCAAATGCAATCGCAGCAGATTCAGCAGAAAGGGATGCTCAATCAGCAGTTGCAAACGCAGACGCGTATGCAACAACAGCATATGGAAAACCAAATCAATTCCAACTCCCAGCGCGTCCTTCAGTCTCAGCCTGGCGAGTTTAATTCCAGCCAGCAGCAAATGCTGCCCAACAGCAACGGTGGGATGTTAAGTGGAACCCGTAACCCGGACAGCTCGCTGAATAAGCAACATATGCTGTCGGAGAAAAAGAACGGCGACATGCTGAAGCCCTCCAGCACGCCGCAGCCTAACGTTCCGTTAAAAACAATTGGGCCTTAACAGGGCTGGAATTCCGGACCAATCGTATCAATGGCATCGGTACAGATGCAGTCCACTCCCCAGCGTAGCAGTTCCGCCGCGCGCTGGGGTCGGTTGACGGTATACACCAGAATACGCAGCCCTGCGTCGCGCAGCGCATCCACGCGCGCTTCATCCAGCAGCTTGTGATTAAGATGAATAGAGACGCAGCCCAGCCGCGTTGTCAGCTCACGCCAGTCCTCGCGCCACTCATCAAGCAGTAAGCCTCTCGGCAGTTCAGGCGCCGCCTGCTGCGCCGCTTCAAGCGCGTCAATTTCAAAGGATGACAACAGCGGTGGTGTCATTCCCGCCCACAGTTCCCGAGCGGCCAGCGCTACGGCTTTGCCGGTTAACGTTCCGGTGCCGGTGGTGGGTTTAATTTCAATATTCGCCATCATACCGTGCTGACGGCAGCGCTCGGCCACTTGCGAGAGCAGCGGTAGCGGTTCGCCTTTAAACTCACCGCTAAACCAGCCGCCGGCGTCCACGCGCAATAAATCCTGCCAGTTCAGCTCGCCTGCCACGCCCCAACCATTGCTGGTGCGTTCCAGGTTGTCGTCATGCAGCAAGAAGATCTCACCGTCTTTCGACAATTTAGCGTCAAACTCAATCATGGTATGCCCGTATCGCGCCCCCATGTCGATCGCCGCCAGGGTGTTTTCCGGTGCCAGCTTACCGCCGCCGCGATGGGCGACGATATGGGGGTAAGGCCAGTTACTCATACGCGTTGTCCTGTTTCGCCATCAAAAAGATGCAGATGATTTTCTGGCAGATGCAGCCACAGCGTGCTGCCTGCCGTCGGGCGATGCTGATGCGCCAGTCGCACCACCAGCTTTTGCTCACCCCAACGTCCGTGTGCCAGGTTATCCGCTCCCAGCATTTCCAGCGTGTCGACGACCAACGGCACGCCGCCTTCGGCCTGCGAGCTTAGCGCAATATGCTCCGGGCGGATACCCAACGTCATGTTACGCCCACCAGACTCCCTCGCGCTTCTGCCGAGGGGCAACGTCATGCCGTCATCCAGCTCAAAATGGGTGCCCGAGGCGCTGATGCGCCCGTCCAGCAGATTCATCGCCGGGCTGCCGATAAAACTCGCCACAAAGCGGCTGGCAGGCTTTTCATATACCTCAACCGGCGTGCCGATCTGCTCGGCAATGCCTTTGTTCATCACCATCACCCGCTGGGCGAGGGTCATCGCTTCAACCTGATCGTGCGTCACATACAGTGAGGTGGTTTTCAGTCGGCGATGCAGATGTTGTAACTCCAGACGCATCTGTACGCGCAGCTTGGCATCGAGGTTAGACAGCGGCTCATCAAACAGGAATACCGCTGGGTCACGGACAATCGCCCGCCCCATCGCCACACGCTGGCGCTGACCGCCGGAAAGCTCGCGCGGACGACGCTTGAGCAGTTCACCCAGCTCGAGAATACGCGCCGCCTCTTTCACCCGTTCGGCAATATGCTCCTTGCCCATCCCACGGATTTTCAGCCCCCAGGCCATATTTTCTTCCACGCTCATATGTGGGTAGAGCGCGTAGTTCTGAAAGACCATCGCAATGCCGCGATCCTTAGGCTCCATTTCGGTGACGCGTTTATTATCAATCCAGATATCGCCGCCGCTCACCCGTTCAAGCCCGGCCACCATCCGTAGCAGCGTTGACTTACCGCAGCCGGATGGGCCAACCATCACGATAAATTCTCCGTCCGCGACATCCAGCGTCAGCGGTTTAATCACCTGGGTTTTGCCGTCCCAGCTTTTGGTTACTGCCTGTAGTTTTAAACCAGCCATTTTTATTTCTCACTATCGACCAGGCCACGTACGAAGGCACGCTGCATGGCTAACACGATGATTACCGGAGGGATGAGCGTCAGCAGCATGGCTGCCATTACCTGGTTCCACTGCGTGGTGCCTTCACCAGTAGCAATCATGCCTTTGATACCTGCCACCGCAGTGCCCAAATTGACATCGGTAATAATTAACAACGGCCACAAATACTGGTTCCAGCCGTAGATAAAGGTGATCACAAACAGCGCCGCCAGATTGGTTTTTGACAGCGGTAGTACAATATCGCGGAAAAAACGCATCGGTGACGCACCGTCAATACGCGCCGCCTCAACCAGTTCATCCGGCAGGGTCATAAAAAACTGCCGGAACAGGAACGTCGCAGTCGCCGATGCCATTAACGGCAGCGTCAGACCCGCATAGCTGTCGAGCATTTTCAGGTTGGCGATCACTTCCACCGTCGGGAAAATACGCACCTCTACCGGCAGCATCAGCGTGATAAAAATCATCCAGAAGAACAGGTTACGCAGTGGAAAGCGGAACCAGACGATGGCGAATGCGGAGAGCATAGAGACGGTGATTTTCCCTACCGTAATACTGAACGCCATGATGAAACTGTTGAGCATCATCAGCCAGAACGGCGCGCTGTTAACGCCCACGCCGTTGACCCAGATGTATTTCATGTTTTCCAGCAGCTGTGTGCCGGGAACCAGCGTCATCGGCGTTTCAAAGACTGCTTTGTTATCCAGCGTCGCCGCGACAAACGCGACGTACAGCGGAAACAGGATCACCATGATCCCCATAATCAACATGGCATGGCTGAATATTGTCAGCCCACGACGATTCTCAATCATTGGTAACGCACCTTACTTTCCACATAGCGGAACTGCACCACCGTCAAAATAATGACCAGGAACATCAGCACTACCGATTGGGCGGCCGAGGCGGAGAGATCCAGCCCGACAAAGCCTTCGCGATAGATCTTATAAATCAACGTAGTGGTCGCCTGTACCGGCCCACCCGCCGTGGCGGCATCGATCACCGGGAAGGTATCAAAGAAGGCATAAACCAGATTCACCACCAGCAGAAAGAAGCTGACCGGTGCAATCAGCGGCAGCGCCAGCTTAAAGAAGCGGCGAACCGGTCCCGCACCATCAATCGCGGCGGCTTCAATCAGCGACCGCGGAATAGACTGTAGTGCGGCAAAGAAGAACAGGAAGTTGTAACTAATCTGCTTCCAGACCGACGCAAACACCACCAGAAACATCGCCTGACCGCTGTTTTGCGCATGGTTCCAGTCATAGCCAAACTCACCGAGAAAATGGGTAATCAGCCCGCGCCCTGGGTTAAACAGGAAGATCCACAATACGGCGGCGACGGCGGGCGCAACGGCGTAAGGCAACAGCATCAGCGTCTGGTAAAAACGGCTGCCGCGCACCACGTAATTTACCAGCGCCGCAAAAAATAACGACACCAGCAAACCGCTTACCGTGACTAACGTACTGAACTTAATGGTGGTCCAGAATGAATCAAGGTAGTACGGGTCATGAAACAGCGCGATAAAGTTTTCCAGTCCGACAAACTGGCTAGAAAGACCAAACGGATCAACGGATTGTAGTGAGTACCACAGCGCTTCACCGGCGGGCCAGATAAAGAAAATAACGGTGATAACCAACTGCGGGGCCACCAGCAAATAGGGAAGCCAGCGCGAGCGGAACACCGGACGGGATGAAGACATGTAGGTTCTTTTCCTGGAAGGTGCCAGATTGCGGTGCACACACCGTATCCGGCCTACAAACTACACGCATTTGTAGGCCGGGTAAGTCGCAGCCGCCACCCGGCATTTCACATTACGATTTAGTCGATTGCTCAAAGCGGCGCAGTAACTGATTGCCACGCTCAACGGCAGCATCCAGCGCCTGCTGCGGGGTTTTCTTCCCGGTCCAGACGCTTTCCAGTTCTTCATCTACGATGGTGCGGATCTGCGGCATGTTGCCCAGACGCAACCCTTTGGTGAACGGCAACGGTGGCTTGTTCAGCATCTGGCGGGTGGCGATATCAGCCCCAGGGTTCTTATCATAGAAGCCCTGCTCGCGGGTCAAGTCGTACGCGGCGGTGGTAATGGGCAGGTAGCCGGTCTTCTGGTGCCATTCGGCAGCAATTTCAGGCTTCGCCAGGAAGTTGAGGAACTGCGCCACGCCTTCGTAGGTTGCTTTGTCTTTACCCTGCATCACCCACAGGCTGGCTCCCCCGATAATCGCGTTCTGCGGCGCGCCCTTCACATCGGCATCGTACGGCATCATGCCGACGCCATAGTTGAATTTGGCGTAGTGGCGGATGTCAGCCAGAGAACCGGAAGAGGCGGTGGTAATGGCACAATCCCCGTTATAGAACTTCTCGGTAGACTCGTCTTTACGCCCGAAGTAGCTGAAATCCCCTTTTTTGTTCAACTCTTCCAGCAGGGCGATATGTTTCACCTGTTCCGGTTTATTGAATTCCAGCACCGCGTCAGTACCGTCAAAGCCGTTGTTTTTGGTAGCCACCGGCAGACCATTCCAGGCGCTGAAGTTTTCAATCTGAATCCATCCCTGCCAGCCGCTGGCGTAGCCGCACTTCATGCCTGCTGCTTTCAGCTTCGCGGTGTATTCCGCCAGATCCTGCCAGGTTTTTGGCGGCTGCTCAGGGTCTAAACCGGCTTTTTTGAAGGCATCTTTGTTGTAGTACAGCACCGGCGTGGAGCTGTTAAACGGCTGGGAGAGTAAGTGTCCGCTTTTAGAGTCGGTGTAATAACCGGAAACCGTCGGCACGAACTGAGACTCATCGAAGTTAATACCAGCCTCTTTGAATACTTCATAGACCGGTTTAATGGCTTTCGAGGCCATCATCGTTGCCGTGCCCACTTCATAAACCTGTAGTAACGCAGGTGCGTTTCCGGTACGGAAAGCCGCAATACCTGCGCTCAGGCTCTGCTCGTAGTTGCCTTTGTACTGCGGAACAATTTTGTAGTCGGGATTGGCGGCATTAAAACGTTGCGCCAGTGAATCAACTTCTTTACCCAGTTCACCTTCCATTGAGTGCCAGAACGGGATAGTAGTGACGGCCAGAGCCTGACCTGCAAACGCCAGGCTAAGTGCCAGTCCTAAAGCTGTATGTCGTAACGATATCATCGGTTATCTCTCTTGTTGTGCCGGATGCGCGATATCACGCGTTTTATGCTCGCGGGGGTAACATGACATGCTCGAATGACAGAAAAATAACTTTTTTATTACAAAAAAAAGATAGTAAGGCGACAAACAGATGGCAAGGCGGTGAAAGCGTAGTGACAGGAAAATGCGGGGTGGTGCACAACAAAGCCGGGTAACGCTATGTCTTACCCGGCCAGGATGACGTTATCTGTTGCAGCCAGCAAGGAACATTAATCTTTACGCCAGCGTCGTTCATATTCATTCTGTAAACGCTGCTGTTCCCGCCGCTCACGTTCGCGCTGAATATCCGATTTCTCATCTTCCCAGCCCGGGCAGACAGAGGAGGTGACCACTTCACAAGGCGAGCTGGACTGCGCCAACGAGTTGTCCGGTTTCTCTTCCCAGATTGAAGGGTCGCGCGGGTCGAACGCAGGCGGTGCTAAGGCCAGGGTATTTGATGAAAGCGTCAAAAACAAACCGCCAATCATCATGCAGATACCGGAACGTATCATCCTTTCTCCATGTTCACTTTTATTATTGATAACTATTCTCAATAATAACATAGAGCAATAAAAAGGGGCCATATCAGGCCCCCTTGTCAATTCAGAGAATGTTAACCGCCCAGATACGCGCTGCGCACTGCTTCGTTAGCCAGTAACGCATCACCGGTGTCTTCCAGCACCACATGACCGTTTTCCAGCACGTAGCCGCGATCGGCGAGCTTCAGCGCCTGGTTAGCGTTCTGTTCGACGAGGAAGATTGTCATCCCCTGCTCGCGCAGTTGTTCGATGGTGTTGAAGATCTGCTGGATGATAATCGGCGCCAGACCCAGCGACGGCTCATCAAGCAGCAGCAGCCGCGGCTGACTCATCAGCGCACGGCCTATCGCCAGCATCTGCTGTTCACCGCCGGACATCGTGCCCGCACGCTGAATTCGACGTTCATGCAGGCGGGGAAACAGGCCATACACCCACTTGATGCGTTCCTGAAACTGGTCCTTTTCGGCAAAGAAGCCGCCCATCGCCAGGTTCTCTTCCACCGTCATGCGGGAAAACACGCGACGCCCTTCCGGAACAATCGCTACCGCTTCGCGCATGATTTTCGCCGTCTGCCAGTCGGTAATGTCTTTACCATCAAAGACAATTCGCCCACTTGTCGCTCGCGGATCGCCGCACAGCGTACCAAGCAGCGTGGTTTTTCCCGCGCCGTTGGCGCCGATAAGCGTCACGATTTCACCCTGATTGATATACAAGCTGACGTCGTGCAGCGCCTGTATCTTGCCGTAGTGGGCGCTGACTTTGTCAAAGGACAACATGACTTTTTCCATATTATGCGTCACCACCATTATGCTTCACCTAAATAGGCGCGGATCACGTCCGGGTTGTTACGAATCTGTTCCGGCGTCCCGTTCGCCAGCGGCGTGCCCTGATTCACCACGTAAATACGGTCGGAAATACCCATCACCAGCTTCATGTCGTGCTCAATCAACAAAATAGTGGTGTTGTGATGGTTACGCAGTTCAGCAATCAGCTCGTCCAGCTCTTTGGTCTCTTTCGGGTTGAGGCCTGCGGCGGGTTCGTCGAGCATCAGGATTTCCGGCTGGGTCACCATGCAACGTGCAATCTCCAGACGGCGCTGGTCGCCGTAGGCCAGGTTACTGGCCTGACGGTTGGCGTGCTCCAGCAAACCAATACGCTCCAGCCAGGTGGCGGCGCGATCCAACGCTTCACTCTGCGCGCGACGGAACGACGGGGTTTTCAACAGGCCGGAGAAGACGCCGGTTTTCAGCTGCTGATGTTGCGCCACCAGCAGGTTTTCAATCACCGTCATTTCGCGAAACAGACGCACGTGCTGGAAAGTACGCACCACACCCATCCGCGCAATTTGCTGACCCGGCAGCCCTTCCAGATGCTGGTCGCGCAGTTTAATCGTCCCACCCGTCGGCTTATAAAAACCGGTCAGACAGTTAAAGACCGTGGTTTTTCCCGCGCCGTTTGGCCCGATTAACGAGACGATCTCCTGTGGTCTCAGCTCCAGTTCAACGTTGTTTACCGCCAGCAGACCGCCGAAGCGCATCATCAGGCCGTTGACGGATAATAATGGCTGACTCATGCCTGCTCTCCTTTTGCTTCCCCGTTTTTCAGCTTCAACTGCGGACGGGTCATCGGCAACAAGCCCTGCGGACGCCAGATCATCATCAGTACCATTAAACCACCCAGCATTAACATGCTGTATTCATTGAAATCACGCATCAGCTCGCGTGACACCACCAGCAGGATGGCCGCGAGGATCACTGCGAACTGTGAGCCCATTCCGCCCAGTACCACAATCGCCAGCACAAAGGCCGACTCGGCAAAGGTGAAGGATTCCGGGCTGACAAAACCCTGACGCGCGGCAAACAACGTACCGGCAAAACCGGCAAACGCGGCGCTGATGGTAAAAGCGGTCAGCTTGATACGCGTAGGGTTTAAGCCCAACGAGCGACAGGCAATTTCATCTTCGCGCAGCGCTTCCCACGCACGACCCAACGGCATACGCAGCAGACGGTTGATGACAAACAGCGAGAAGACCACCAGCAGCAGCGCCACCAGATAAAGGAAAATAACGCGGTCAGAGGGATCGTACTTCACGTTAAAGAAGTTGCTGAAGGTATCCCAGCCACCTTCACGGGCAGTACGGCTGAACTCCAGACCGAAAAAGGTCGGTTTCGGGATCTGGCTGATACCGTTCGGGCCACCGGTCACTTCGGTGTTGTTGAGCAGCAGGATACGGACGATTTCGCCGAAGCCTAAAGTCACAATCGCCAGATAGTCACCGCGCAGGCGCAGTACCGGGAAGCCGAGCATAAAGCCCGCAGCAGCGGAAACCAGCCCCGCCAGCGGCAGACAGGTCCAGAAGCCGAGTCCGTAATAGTGGTTCAGCAGCGCGAAGGTGTAAGCACCGATGGCATAGAAGCCGCCGTAGCCCAGCACCAGCAGACCGGAAAGCCCCACCACCACGTTTAAGCCGAGGCCGAGGATGATATAAATCATCGTCAGCGTGGCAATATCAACCGTACCGCGCGACACCATAAACGGCCACGCCACGGCAATCACCAGCAGCGCCACCAGGAACAGCTTCTGTTTAACGGTGGAGCCATCAATCGCCGGCAGAATAAACTTCGGTCCGGAGACGCTCTTCAAGCCCTTCTGGAAAGCTGGACGCAACAGTTGGAAGAGAAAAACCACGCCAGTGCCGATAAACACCCACTGCCAGCGGATATCCGCGGCGGTATCCACCACCAGTTTGGTGCCGTCAAGCTCCAACTGGACACCCATAAAGACGCCCGCCAGGATGAAGAACATAGCGGCAGAGAGCAGCGCCATTGCAAAATGCATCGGTTTCATACTTTCTCTACCTCCGGGCGACCCAGAATACCGGTCGGCATCACCAGCAGCACCAGAATCAGCAACGCGAATGAAACCACGTCTTTGTATTCGGTACTCAGATAAGCAGAGGAGAGCGCTTCCGCGACCCCCAGAATCAGGCCGCCGATCATCGCCCCAGGAATGCTGCCGATGCCGCCCAGTACCGCCGCGGTAAAGGCTTTCATCCCGGCCATAAAGCCGATATAGGGGTTAATTACGCCGTAGAACTGGCCGAGCAGTACGCCCGCTACCGCCGCCATTGCCGCGCCAATCACAAAGGTCAGTGCAATCACGCGATCGGTATTTATGCCGAGCAGGCTGGCCATTTTCAGGTCTTCCGCGCAGGCACGGCAGGCACGGCCCATACGGGAGTAACGGATAAACAGCGTCAGCGCCAGCATCGCCAGGAAGGTTACAATCCAGATAACCAGCTGCATGGTGGTGATGGAAGCAGAGAAGTTTTCGCTACTGCCGACGGTCCACTGGCCGTTAAACAGGCTGGGCAACGCCACATCGCGCGAACCTTCCGTCAGGCTGACGTAGTTTTGCAAGAAGATGGACATCCCGATAGCGGAAATCAGCGCGATCAGGCGCTTAGAGCTGCGCACGGGCCGATACGCTACGCGTTCAATGCTCCAGCCGTAGGCGCTGGCAATCACAATCGCGCCGACAAAGCCCGCCGCGACCAGTAGCCAGCTGGAATCAATACCCATCATCATTAGCGCAGCGATGATCATAAAGGAGACATAGCTGCCGATCATATACACCTCGCCGTGGGCGAAGTTGATCATGCCGATAATGCCGTACACCATCGTGTAACCGATAGCGATCAGCGCGTAGGTGCTTCCCAGCGTGACGCCGTTAAACATCTGCTGCAAGAAATAGAGGAACTGCTCGGACATAAGGTAACCTTTCTTAACCCGCCCGTTTTGCACGGGCGGTGGGATAACTCGTCTTCAGCTATTACTTCGCGACGGTCGATGATCCGTCCGCGTGCCACTGGAAGACACCAAACTCAAATCCCTTCAAATCGCCTTTTTCGTCCCATTTCAGCGGCCCAATCACGGTGTCAGCCCCGTGTGCTTTCAGATCTTTCACCAGCTCCAACGGCTCTTTACTACCGCTGCGATCCATTGCTGTCGCCAATGACTGGACGGCTGCATAAGTGATCCACACGTACGGCCCGGTTGGATCTTTCTTGTCAGCTTTGAGCGCATCGACGATAGCTTTATTCGCAGGATCCTGGTCATAGCGTTTTGGCATGGTCACCAGCATGCCTTCAGCGGCATCACCGGCAATATTAGACAGCGACGCATTGCCCACGCCCTCAGGTCCCATAAACTGGGTATTCAGCCCGACGGAGCGAGCCTGGCGCAGCATTTGTCCCATTTCCGGGTAGTAGCCGCCGTAATAAACAAAATCGATATTTTCTTTTTTCAGGCGGGCGATCAGCGCAGAAAAATCTTTTTCCCCGGCAGTGATCCCGTCAAAGAAGACGATATTGGCTTTGCTCGCTTTCAGGCTCTCCTGCACTGAACGCGCCAGGCCTTCACCGTATTGCTGTTTATCGTGAATGATGGCGATGCGTTGCGGCTTCACCTTCTCCAGAATGTATTTCGCGGCGGTCGGCCCCTGAGAGGAGTCCAGGCCCGCTGTACGCATAATGTGTGCGTAACCGCGCTGGGTCAGTTCCGGGTTGGTCGCGCCCGGGGAAATCATCAGAATGCCTTCGTCTTCATAGATATCTGATGCGGGCTGCGTGGAAGATGAGCACAGATGACCAATAACGTACTGAATGCCGTCATTGACGATTTTGTTCGCTACCGCAACGGCCTGTTTCGGATCGCAGGCGTCGTCATATTCGACGGCAACCAGTTTGTCGCCTTTGACCCCGCCTTTGGCATTGATATCTTTAATGGCCTGACGTGCGCCATTAAATTCCATATCACCCCACTGCGCGACCGGACCTGACATCGCCCCGACAACAGCGACCTTGATATCCTCCGCCATGACCGCGTGTGACATTGCCAGTGCTATCACCCCTGCGATGATTGTTTTCGCATTCCGTTTCATTTTCCTGAATCCCCATTCGTGATGATGTATATATTTTGTATTTATGTGGTTAAAAAGCAGACTGTGCTTTTTTTGAACTGCACTATTTTTACCAGTCTCGTTAATGGTTTAGCGCAGTTTTTTAAGCAAATTACGGCTAAAATCTCTATTTTTCAGTCGATTAAGAAAAGATAATATTCTGCTTTTCACTATAGATAAACAAAAAAAAGTGCATTTGTCAGCATAAAATAACGGCACAAAGAGCGGAATAAAATGCTGCATTCTAGGGTATTATCCTGCCTGTTTTTCAATCTCTACTGTTTCAATCTGTCATTGTCGTTGTTACAAAACTATTAACCTGGTTAATCGCATTAAAAAGAGAAAGCATCCGGGCGAATTATTTCGGTACACTGATTCCATCTTTTGTGATTTGGACATGCTGTTAATGAAGCTGACCATCGTTCGTTTAGATAACTTTAGCGACCAGGACCTGATTGATCTGGGCAAAATCTGGCCGGAATATTCCGCCTCATCATTAAGCGTAGATGAAACGCACCGGATCTACGCCGCACGCTTTAACGAGCGTCTGTTAGGTGCCGTGCGGGTAACCCTGAGCGGCACACAAGGCGCACTGGATTCATTGCGCGTGCGCGATATCACCCGCCGTCGCGGCGTCGGGCAGTATTTGATCGAAGAAGTGATCCGGGAAAACCCTGACGTGAGTTCGTGGTGGATGGCCGACGTCGGCGTTGAAGACCGCAGCGTGATGGCCGCATTTATGCAGGTGTTAGGATTTACGGCCCAGGAAAATGGCTGGGAGAAACGGTAGAAAACCGCCCCCAACCAATTGTATTACGAGTATTTTCCCAAGAATTTTGTGTTGCAGGCAGGCGGCAAGTTATAAAATCCCCGGAGCTTACATAAGTAAGTGACCGGGGTTGAATAACGCAGCCAACACACCTGCGGCACGAAAGGCGCCGGGAAAATCACTTGGCGTCTGTCGCCGTCCCGTTTGCATGCCAGTCAAACACGCCGAATTCGAAGCCTTTCAGGTCGCCCTTCGCATCCCATGACAGCGGCCCCATCACAGTTTCCACTGAGTTTGCTTTCAGATACTTGGCAATTTCAGCCGGATCATCAGACTGGTTCAGACCGGCCTGCAAAGATTGCAGCGCGGCGTAGGTGGTCCATACGAATGCACCACTCGGATCCTGTTTCTTGGCCTTGATGGCGTCCACAATCGGTTTGTTCGCCGGAACCTGGTCGTAGTTCTTCGGTTTCGTTACCAGTAAGCCTTCTGCTGATTCACCGGCGATGTTAGACAGCGACACGTTCGCTACACCTTCTGGCCCCATAAACTGGGTTTTCAGACCCGCGGCGCGTGCCTGGCGCAGGATTTGCCCCATTTCCGGGTGGTAACCGCCGTAGTAAACGAAATCGATGTTCTCTTTCTTCAAACGCGCTACCAGCGTAGAAAAATCTTTTTCCCCGGCGGTGATCCCGTCAAAGAACACCACGTTGGCGTTACCCTTTTTCAGGCCATCCTGCACCGCGCGGGCCAGGCCTTCACCGTACTGCTGCTTATCATGAATAATCGCGATGCGCTGCGGCTTCACTTTTTCAACGATATATTTGGCGGCCGTTGGGCCCTGATCGGAATCCAGACCAGTGGTACGCATTACCAGGCTATAGCCGCGCGCGGTCAGCTCCGGCGCCGTTGCCGCTGGAGTGATCATCAGAATGCCTTCGTCTTCATAGATGTCTGACGCAGGCTGAGTGGAAGAAGAGCACAGGTGACCGATTACGTATTTAATCCCGTCGTTGACCACTTTGTTCGCAACCGCTACCGCTTGTTTCGGGTCACAGGCATCGTCATATTTCACCATGACCAGTTTGTCGCCTTTCACGCCGCCCTTGGCGTTGATATCCGCAATTGCCTGCTCTGCGCCGGTAAATTCCTGATCGCCATACTGCGCTACCGGGCCAGACATCGCCCCCACAACAGCAATTTTAATATCTTCTGCTAATGCCATGTTGCTGAATGCGAGTGCAATACATCCTGCCAGTAACGCTTTACCCTTCATTTTCATCCTGAGGTTCCTCATTGTTATGGTTGTTGCATTTGTTGTGATGTTGTTATTTAGCACATTATTCTGATATTGGCGTCACACCAAGTATAAGACATTGATATTTAGGCATGCTGACCGTGCATTTTCAGCATACTCTGCTAAAACATACCCCATTTTTATGGATTTGAAACGTGAATTTTTGCGATGACATAACATATAGGTGACAAAACTATAAATATCAATTCATCTCCATAATATGACCTTATATCATCGATATAAAATATAATTTTAATTAAGATGCATTGTTGAATATATATAAATGACAGTATTAATTATAAAAACCAAATATTATATTATTTTGTTATGCGTTATATGCATCCGCTAGAAATAGCCATATTAGTCAATACATTCAATATGTGATCTTGGTAACGTTTAAAAATCCATAAAACAATATATATTCAAAGAACAGAAACCACTCTCAAGAACGGAATCTGTTACATACAAAATATAAATCAAACATATGGATTATATATAAGGAAGATAACCATTGAATCTCTATGATATCATCATATTAACACATGGTGACGCAGGTAAAGAGTTATTAAACAGTAGTGAAATGATTGTTGGCAAAACGAAAAATACAACGGCTATTTCTCTGATCATCGGGATGTCACCAGAAACGTTAATGGAGCAAACAAGGAAAATACTCAGACCCAATATTAAAACCGTTATTCTTACCGATATATATGGTGGAACACCATCAAATGTAGCGACGGTTCTCTCCAGAGAATACCCTATTCATTGTATTAGCGGCGTAAACCTTGCCATGCTGCTTGAAGCGAATATGTTACAAGACTCCGATAAAGAAATCACCATCGAAGAATATGTTCAATGTATTCATGATGCCGGTAAAGATATGGTTCAAAGTTATCAATTTAATAAAGGATAATAGAGTATGAGTATAGTACATGCCCGCATTGATTATCGCCTAATTCATGGACAGGTTATCACCAAATGGCTGAAAAGGAGTAACGCCGATAAAATAATTGTTATTGATGACGAATTATATAATGATCCTTTTTTAGCCGAAGTTTATAAAATGGCGGCCCCCAGCGGCATCGAAGTAATCATGACATCCATTGAGGAAACGACAACCCGCTGGAATGAGAAAAATTTCCATACTGGCAAACTTTTAATCCTTTTCAAATCTATTGATTCAGCATTAAAGACTATTCAGGGCGGATTAGAACTTGAAGAGTTGCAAGTAGGCGGCATAGAAAACATCCCTGGTAGAAAAATCGTCTTTAATCAGATATCAATAAATAAAGAAGATGCAGAAAAACTACAAGTCATAGAAGACAGGAATATTAAAGTTTATTTCCAGACTATCCCAGAAGAAGAACCAGCCAGTCTGCAAAAAATAAAGAATAAGTTACCTTAAAAAGGAGAGGAACTTATGGGCGTTTCTACAGCAATATTGATTGGTTTAGTTTATTGGATATCACAAGCGAAGGTATGGTATGGCTTTTCAATCATGCGCATGCCGTTATCTATTGCCCCCATTATGGGAATTATCTTTGATGATATGCCGACTGCATTATCAGTCGGTGCGACATTACAGATGATCTATATAGGTAGTATTGCTCCTGGTGGGAACCCGCCAGCAGATGAGGGATTGGCCTCCTGCATCGCTATACCTATTGCTCTTACTGCGGGGATAAAACCTGAAATAGCGATTTCGTTGGCAATCCCAATAGGTTTATTAGGGGTTGTCCTCGAAAACGTTCGTAAAACGGTTAATACCACATTTGTTCATATGGCCGATCGCTATGCCGAAAAAGCAGATATCAAAGGGATTCAGCGGGTAGCAACTATCTATCCTATTCTGTTGGCCTTCCCTATGCGCTTCGTTCCTGTTTTCGTTGCCTGTTTGTATGGCCCAGATGCTATTTCCTCATTTGTCAAACTGTTACCCTCCTGGACCACCAACGGCTTAGCTATCGCTGGTAATATTCTTCCAGCATTAGGTTTTGCTATCACTATCATTGTGATCGGTAAAAAACAATACATCCCGTTATTCATCATTGGTTTCTTCTTGGTCACATATTCAGGGCTAAACACCATAGGGATATCCATTTTTGGTTTATGTGCTGTTCTCTTATACATGCAATCAAAAACTGCGAAAGGAACACAAAATGGCTAATAATATCGACTTAAAGGAAGCCGAAAGCTCACCAATTACGAATAGAGATGTGCAGATTGTCTGGTTAAAATGGCATGCTTTCTCAGAAACATCATTAAATTTTGAACGGTTACAGGCTCTAGCCTTTTGTAATTCAATGACAGGGATTTTAGCTAAGCTATACCCGAATAAGAGGGATCTTTCAAAAGCGTTACAGCGCCATTTGACGATGTTTAACACACAAGCTAACTGGGGCTCAGTGGTAAACGGCATCACTATCGCACTAGAAGAAAAAGCATCCCAGGAACCGGAAGAACAGCGAACAGCCACAACCCAATTAGTGACCAGTTTAAAAACGGGGCTAATGGGTCCAGTCTCAGGTATCGGGGATACGCTAGATTTTGGCACATTGCGACCTATTGTTATTGGGGTATGTATTCCTTTTGTATTGCAAGGGTACGTATTAGCCGCGTTACTGCCATTGATCTATCAAGTTGTCTATATGTTCTTCGCTAGCCGATTTGCACTTAATATTGGCTATAAAAAGGGGAAAGAGTCAATTTTAGAGATACTCCACTCTGGCAGTATCCATAAAATTATTGAAGGCGCAGGTATGTTCGGCCTGTTGATGATGGGGGCGCTTTCTGCCACTTATGTAAAGATTAAGACACCGCTACATATTACTACTGGTGGGGGGAATACTATTGTCCTGCAGGACATGTTAGACAAAATTGTGCCTAACTTACTCCCCCTGGTTGCGGTTCTCGGTATTTATATATACATCCAGAAGTGTGGACCGCATTTCCTAAGAATACTGGTAGCAATCCTCTCTTTAAGCCTTATTTTTTCATTCTTCGGTTTATTGTAATATGAAAAAAATACTTATAACGCCAAGGCCCTTTCTTAGTAAGGGGCAAAAATATCTGGATGAATTACAGGCAGCAGGTTATATCGTCGAATGTAATACGAGCGGCGGACGTTTTAGTAAAGAAGAGTTGATGGTAAAAATTAAAGATGCCGATGCTATTATTACAGGCAACGACCCTTTAGATCAAGACGTTATAGATTGTGCGAAAAAACTAAAAGTAATCTCAAAATATGGTGTTGGTTTAGATAATATTAACGTTGAGTATGCGAACAGCAGAAATATTGTGGTGCATAAAGCACTCAACGCCAATTCTGTATCGGTAGCAGAAATGGCTATTCTAATGATGCTATCCAGTGCCAGAAAGTATGTTGAAATCGAACAACAGGCTAAATGCAGTAATGATGTAAGATTGGTGGGTACTGAGTTACATAAAAAGACATTAGGGCTGATTGGCCTTGGTGCTATTGGCAAACATGTAGCCCACATCGCTAACGCTATGGGTATGGAGATCATTGCATACGACCCTTATATCAATCAGAGTCAGGTTTTTCCGTATATAAACTTTAAAGAGTTAGATGAGGTGTATCAGCTCAGTGATGTTATCTCGCTTCATTTGCCTTTACTAGATAGCACCAGGCACATGATTGATCAGCACGCATTCGAAAAAATGAAACCTTCCGCAATATTGATAAATACTGCACGAGGCGGTTTGATTGATGAAAATAGTTTATACAATGCTTTAATTACTCATAAAATTTCTTTTGCTAGTGAAGATATTGAACTTAAAGAACGAAAAGAAGAAACAAAACAACTCATGAATTACTCGATCACGCCACATGCGGCTTCGTTTACTCAGGAAGCAGATCTTAACACAATTCAAATCTCGATTAAAAATGTTACCAACGAACTGGAGAAAAGATAATGAAAGAACTTAAGGGAATTATTACTGCGATGGTGACACCATTTGATGAAACGGAAAAAATGGATATCCCGGCAGCAAGAAAGATGGCTCGCTGGTTAGTCAACAATGGTGTTCATGGATTATTTATTTGTGGCACCAACGGTGAATTTCATCTGTTATCAGATGATGAAAAAGTAGAACTCACCAAAGCAGTCGTTGATGAAGTGGGTGATGACGTAACTATTTGCGCCGGTGCCGGTTGCTGTAGCACACAGCAAACTATTGCTCTGACTCAACGACTCGTTGATGCTGGCGCAGATTACATTTCAGTTGTAACCCCCTACTATCTGGTGCCTAATCAGGAAGATTTATATAAACATTACTATGATATTGCGGCCAGCACAGCAGCACCTATTATTCTATACAATCTCCCAGGGCAAACGGGCCTAAGTATTGAATACGAAACAGCGAATCGCCTGGCTGATATCGATAATATCGTGGCAATCAAAGATAGCAGTGGAAAATTTGAAGTACAAAAACAGTACCTTGAGATTTCAAAACACAAAAATTTTAAAGTATTGAACGGTTCAGATTCGCTGATGCTTGATGCATTTAAAGAAGGTTCAGTTGCCAGCGTCGCAGCCACATCAAATGTTTTACCGAAGATTGAAGTAGATTTGTATAACTACTTTATCGCGGGGCAGTTGGATCAAGCACAGGAAGAGCGTAATAAGATCGATGCGCTGCGTATGAACATTAAGAAAATGACCGCACCTGCAGTAATGAAAGAGGCTCTTAACTTAATGGGGATCACCGCAGGCATTACCAGAAGACCAATACATATGCCGAATGAAATCATCACTCAGGATATCAAAGAGATGCTGGCAACCTATAATCTCCTGCCACAATAAGTTATACCGACAGTATTCGGCTGCATTAAGGTGACATGTTTGCCCAGAAACCGGGCAAACATGTCACCTTGTCAGGCGCAGGGGCATCAATCACTTCGGCTCCCCCACAACACCAGAGAGGCAAAAGCAAACCTGGCAGAGGAAAGCGTGATAGCAGTTTGGAGTATCAATCAGACATAAAAAACCCCCGAATGGGCATCCAGGGGTTATAGGGGCAATGCGTTAAACGGCGTGATTACGCTTCGATCGCCGCACGCAGTTTTTTCATGGCGTTCTTTTCAAGCTGACGAACACGTTCAGCAGAGACGCCGTAGCGATCGGCCAGTTCCTGCAACGTCGACTTGTTGTCTTCGTCCAGCCAACGGGCGCGAATGATGTCCTGGCTACGTTCGTCCAGACCCTCCATTGCGTGGGTCAGTTTATTCGCGGCCTGATCTTCCCAGTTATCTTCTTCAATGCCGTCGGCAAAGTTAGATGATTTATCCTGCAGATACAGAACCGGCGCCATCGGCTGGCTGTCAGACTCGTCGTCTGAAGACATGTCAAACGTCATGTCCTGCGCCGCCATACGGGATTCCATTTCGCGCACGTCTTTGCTGGAAACACCCAGCTCACGAGCAACCATTTCAACTTCGTCCTGATTGAACCAGCCCAGACGCTGCTTGGTTTTACGCAGGTTAAAGAACAGCTTACGCTGCGCTTTGGTGGTCGCGACTTTTACGATACGCCAGTTACGCAGAACGTATTCGTGGATCTCAGCTTTGATCCAGTGCACGGCGAAAGAAACCAGGCGCACACCCACTTCCGGGTTGAAACGGCGCACGGCTTTCATCAGGCCGATATTGCCTTCCTGAATCAGATCCGCCTGCGGCAGGCCATAGCCCGCATAATTACGAGCAACATGAACAACAAAGCGCAGGTGAGACAGGATCAGCGTTTTAGCTGCTTCCAGATCGCCCTGGTAATGCAGCTTTTCAGCAAGTAGCCGCTCCTCGTCAGCCGACAACATCGGCCACGCGTTCGCAGCCCGGATGTAAGATTCCAGGTTACCAACAGGGGCTAAAGCTAAATTTTGCATTTCTTTGGTCATTCAAATCCTCTCAATCTTTTCATCTGACGGGTTGGCTAAAACCAATAGCAACAACCATGCCAGAGCTTATGAGCAACGAGAATATCATTCAATCTTTTATCAGACAGTGATTTTATCCACAAGTTCCATGTCGTAATGTGTATAGATTACGCACAAAATGTGACATCACAATGAATACGCTGGGAAGAGATAACAGGGACTCTTTCCCTGCAGAGCGAACTACTCAGTGCAGGGAAAGATTATACCAGAGATTTTTTAATCGGGGGTAAAGTGGCGTAAATGTTGAACCGTGGCAAGCCAGGCTGCCACCCAGCCAATCATCGAGCACACCAGCAGCAATAACAGGCATTCGTCGAATGATAAGCCGTTGATATCAAACTTAGTTCCAAAAACCTGTGCCACCTCAGTAACCGCTGACGACAGGCGCATCACCAAAATTTCTGACAAAATCAGTGAAAGAAATGCGCCGGAAAAACCGAGCAGCGCACCGCCGTAGAGGAACGGACGCAGGATAAACCCATCCGTCGCGCCAATCAGTTTCTGCACGTTAATGGTATCGCGACGCGCAAAAATACTCAGGCGCACACTGTTACCGATGACGAGGAAGACCGCCGCTACCATCAGCACGCCAATCATCGCGGAGACGCGTCCGACAAGGCCCGTCAGAGCCGCCAGACGGGCAAACCAACTGTCATCCATGCGCACTTCATCAATACCGTTGATTTGTGCGATACGGTCGCGCAGCGTGTTCAGCGACTCCGTGCCCTGGAAGTCCAGTTTCGGGATAACTACCGCCACGGCCGGTAGCGGGTTCTCTTCCAGCATATCCAGCGCGCCGCCAAAGCCGGACCAGTTACGGAATTCGCCCAGCGCGTCATCGCGGGAAAGGTAATTCACTTTCTCAACGCCCTGCTCGGCCTGCAACTGACCAACCACCCGCGCCGCTGCATCATCATCCAGCGTTTTTTGCAGGTAAACGGTGATCTGCGGAGAAGGATAATACTGGCTTGCCGCATGGTCGACGTTCTTATAAACCATGTAGCATACGCTTGGCAGCGTCAGGGAGATGGCAATAACCATCACCGTCAGGAACGTCGCCAGCGGCTTGCTTTTCAGGTCCTGTAACGCGCCCTGGAACGCGTAGCGTACCTGCTCGTTAAAGACATTGGTTTTACGCGAGTTCGGCTTTGGCGCGGCTTTCGCCCGCTTTGGCGCGTTACGACCGCCATCTCCCGGCGCGCCGCCCGATTTACGGAAGCGATCCAGTCGGCCACCGAACTGTTTGATTTGATTAATAGCGTCACGTCTATTCATGGGCCAGGCCTCCATGCAGATGTCCATCGCTCAGAACCATTTGGCGATAGGAGCGACGGGAGATCAGGCCAATATCGTGCGTGGCCATTAATACCGTGACCCCGACGCGGTTAAACTCTTCAAACAGGCGAAGGATCCCTTCCGACAACGCGTCATCCAGGTTCCCTGTTGGTTCATCCGCCAGCAATACCGCCGGTTTGTTCACCACCGCACGGGCGATGCCCACGCGCTGTTGTTCACCGCCGGAGAGCTGAATAGGGAAGTTTTTCGCTTTGTCCAACAGTCCGACCTTATCCAGCGCCGCTGACACGCGACGACGAATATCGTCCCCGCTGGCGCCCGCGATGATCAGCGGGATTGCCACGTTGTCAAACACGGTTCTGTCCATCAACAGGTGGTGATCCTGAAAAATCATGCCAATCTGACGACGCAGAAACGGCACTTCACGGTTTTTCAAACGGCTGATGTCATGCCCGCTGAAGTAGATTTTCCCGGCGCTGGGCCGTTCAATTCCACAAATCAGCTTCAGCAGGGTACTTTTCCCCGCGCCGGAGTGGCCGGTCAGAAATGCCATCTCGCCAGGCTGCATATGGAAGGTAACTCCCTGCAGCGCTTGTCTCCCACCGAGATAGGCCTTGCTGACATGTTCAAAGCGAATCATTGTTAATCCTCTCGGGCAAAAAGTGCCTCTATAAAATCGTCCGCCTTAAACGGACGTAAATCCTCGATACGTTCGCCCACACCGATATAGCGGATAGGGATGCCAAACTGATCGGCAACCGAGAAGATGACCCCGCCCTTCGCTGTACCGTCCAGCTTAGTCAGGGTGATACCGGTTAAGCCCACCGCTTCATGGAACAGTTTGGCCTGGCTTATCGCATTCTGCCCGGTGCTGGCGTCGATAGTCAGCATAACTTCATGCGGCGCATCTTCGTCGAGCTTCTTCATGACGCGAACGATTTTTTTCAATTCTTCCATCAGGTGCGATTTGTTCTGCAAACGCCCTGCGGTATCAGCGATCAGCACATCTACATTACGCGCCTTCGCCGCCTGGATGGCATCAAAGATGACGGACGCGGAATCCGCGCCGGTATGCTGAGCAATCACCGGGATGTTGTTACGCTGACCCCAGACCTGCAGCTGCTCTACCGCCGCCGCACGGAAGGTATCGCCCGCCGCCAGCATCACCGATTTACCCTGCTGCTCAAACTGACGCGCCAGCTTTCCGATAGTGGTGGTTTTACCCACGCCGTTGACGCCAACCATTAAGATAACAAACGGCGTCTTGCCATCAACATTCAGCGGTTCTTCCACCTTCGCCAGAATCTCGCCCATCTCTTCTTTCAGCAGGCCGTACAGCGCTTCCGCGTCTTTGAGCTGCTTACGGCTGGCACCTTCCGTCAGATTCGCAATAATCTTGCGGGTCGTTTCTACGCCCACGTCGGCGATCAGCAGTTGCTCTTCCAGCTCTTCAAACAGATCATCGTCGATCTTTTTACCACGGAACAGACTGATAAATCCGGAACCAAGGTTTTCTTTTGTTTTCAGGAGGCTGCGTTTCAGACGCGCAAAGAAACCTTCTTTCGTTGGTTTTTCCTGCTCCTGGACTCCCTCTTCTTCTGTCGGTGCTTCTACGGCAGGTTCTTCTACCGGCACCACCATCACGGCTTCTTCAGCTGCCTCAGCCGCCAGCGCCTGCGCTTCCAGTTCTTCATCAGTCAGGTGCGGTTCGTTTTCGGCTTCCTCTTCAACCGCCTCAACGATTTCCACGGTTTCCGCTTCGGCCTGCCACTCTTCGGCAGAAACCTCTTCGGTGTTCACCTCTTCCGGCAGCGGCAATTCTTCGCGTTCGATAACCGTCGCTGCTGGCGTTTCCACAACGGGTTCAGCTGCAGGTTCAGCAACCAGCTCAATCTCCGGCTGCGATTGTTCGGCAACAGGTTCTGCTTCCGGCTGCAGTTTTTCGATTTCCGCAACCTGTTCAGTCACTTCAACAACTTCAGCTGCAAAAGCTTCCGTTTCCGCCTCGCTACGGGTTTCCTCGGCGCGCGGCTGTTCGTCAACGACGGTAGTTTCTTCAGCAACCGGTTGTTGTTCTTCGTTTTTTAATTCTGTCTCGTTTTCCGGTGCCTGCTCTTTTTGACCAAAGCCCAGCCAGGAAAAAAAGCCACGTTTTTTCTCTTTCGCCATTTGCGACTACACTCCCCCGCTGTTGCTTCATGGCACAGCGTCAACGCTATGTACATAGCAGCTAAAAAAATGATGAAATAGTCTATCACTTATACCCGATGAATTTCGAGTTACGTCAAGGCGGCAAGCGCACGAATCCCGATGAGCTTACTTTTAGTAAGTGATTTGGGTGAGAAAGTGCAGCCAACGAAGAGGTAACTTGAAAGGCGACGGGTTAACTTAACTCACATCACCGCCTGGAATGACACGTCAGCAGCGGATTGAGCAATAATTGAAATGAAAAAACCGAATCACTCTGGTAGCGGCCAGATCCGCATTATTGGTGGTCAATGGCGTGGCCGTAAACTCCCGGTTCCGGATAGTCCCGGTCTGCGCCCAACCACCGACCGCGTACGCGAAACCTTATTTAACTGGCTGGCCCCGGTAATGGTCGATGCTCACTGCCTGGACTGCTTCGCCGGCAGCGGCGCGCTGGGGCTGGAAGCCCTCTCTCGCTATGCGGCAAATGCGACGCTTCTGGAAATGGATCGCGCGGTATCACAGCAGCTACAAAACAATCTCGCCACGCTGAAAGCCCCCCATGCCCGGGTCGTCAACACCAATACCCTGACATTTTTGGCCCAGACGGGTACGCCGCATAACGTGGTGTTTGTTGACCCCCCGTTTCGCAAAGGATTACTGGAAGAAACATTAACTCTTCTGGAAACTCATGGCTGGCTGGCAAATGAAGCGTATATTTACGTTGAAAGCGAAGTAGAAAACGGTTTGCCGCCGGTTCCGGTGAACTGGTCGCTGTACCGCGAAAAAGTCGCCGGACAGGTCGCCTATCGCCTTTACCAACGTGAAGCACGAGGAGAACACGATGCTGATTAACCTGGGACGCCTGCTGATGTTGTGCGTCTGGGCATTTTTACTACTCAATATTTTCCAACCCTTTCCACGCCCGCTTAACATCTTCGTTAACGTCGCACTGATTTTTATGGTGCTGATGCATGGCATGCAACTGGCGCTGTTAAAAAGCACCATGCCTAAAGATGGCCCGCAGATGACCCGCGGAGAGAAAATCCGTATTTTTCTGTTCGGCGTCTTTGAGTTACTGGTTTGGCAGAAGAAGATTAAAGATCAGTTGAAAAAGTAACTGTGATCTTTTCGCCCGGCGGCGCTTAGCAGGCCGGGGCGACAAAATCTCCAGGCCGGACAAAGCGTAAGCCGCAATCCGGCATCAGTCAGATGAAACCTTAGCGTTCACTGTAAAATCAACAAAACGCGAACCTTTATAACTCAGCGTTCCCTTATCCCCGACCGTTAACGCATGGTACTGCTGGGCATCCAGACGAAACGTCTGCTCGAAGCCGCCACTTTGTGGCTTAAAACTGACTTCATAGCGCATGCTGGTCCCCGCCGGGCTCACTTCCTGCTGGCGGGATCGCCGATCGTTAAGCGGTTTTTCCCGTTTGTTACTCACCACCACCTGCTTTTGCACTAACGGCGCAGTATCATTATCGGCTTTTTCACGCCGCTGCTGAACGAAGCGAAACGACGCAGCAACAACGATTAATACAATGATAACAATGAAAAAAAGTGGTGGTTTGCTCATATTATTAACCCATCAGAAAATGCGGAAATAAGCATACATTGCCTGTTATGGTGTTGTCATCTGGCAGGGTCGACCTCTACACTGAACAGTAGAGCCGTGAGCACCCCGCTTACGAAAAAATAACGAATTCAAGGAACTAAGATGCTTTGGTCGTTTATCGCTGTCTGCCTTTCCGCATGGTTGTTCGTGGATGCTTCCTATCGTGGGCCCGCCTGGCAACGCTGGGTCTTTAAACCCCTAACCTTACTCCTGCTGGCGCTGCTGGCCTGGCAGGCGCCAATGTTTAATGCTGTCAGCTATCTGGTGCTGGCTGGCCTGCTTGCCTCGCTGCTGGGCGATGCGCTGACGCTGTTACCGCGCCAACGCCTTTTGTATGCCGTGGGGGCATTCTTCCTGTCGCATCTGCTGTATACCATTTACTTCGCCAGCCAAATGACGCTGTCGTTCTTCTGGCCTTTGCCGTTGGTGCTGGTGGTGCTGGGGGCGTTGCTGATTGCCGTGATCTGGACGCGACTTGAAGAGCTACGCATCGCTATCTGTACCTTTATTGGTATCACGCTGATGATGGTCTGGATGGCTGGTGAGCTGTGGTTTTTCCGCCCGACCGCTCCGGCGCTGTCGGCCTTTATGGGCGCATCACTCCTGTTCATCGGCAACATTGTCTGGCTGGGTAGCCATTACCGTCGCCGCTTTCGCGCCGATAACGCAATTGCTGCCGCCTGCTACTTCGCCGGACATTTCCTGATTGTTCGTTCGTTGTATCTTTAAAACGCTTGACTCTGGAGTCGACTCCAGAGTGTATCCTCCGGTTAATATGAAATGATTATCAACCGGAGGATGCCATGTCGACACCCGATTCCAGTGGCAAAAAAGCCCCACAATTTTCTTCTTTCAAGCTAGCGCCTGCGCCACAAAAGGCTGACGACTGCTGCTGCGAAGGAAGTTGCTCCACCCCACCACCCGTATCCGGTACCGTAATGGGTACCCGCTACTCCTGGAAAGTGGCAGGCATGGACTGTGCAGCCTGCGCCCGAAAAGTGGAGAATGCGGTCCGCCAGGTCAACGGCGTCAACCAGGTCCAGGTTCTGTTCGCCACCGAAAAACTGGTAGTCGACGCGGGTTCCGATATCCGCCTGCAAGTTGAAAGCGCAGTGCAAAATGCAGGCTATACCCTGCGCGATGAGCAAGCGCCAGACGCCGCCCCCGAGTCGCGGTTTAAAGAGAACCTGCCGCTGATTTCGCTGATTATCATGATGGCGATTAGCTGGGGGCTGGAGCAGTTCAATCACCCCTTTGGCCAGATAGCATTTATCGCCACCACGCTGGTAGGTCTGTATCCCATTGCCCGTCAGGCCCTGCGTCTGATGAAAACCGGCAGCTACTTTGCCATTGAAACGTTGATGAGCGTGGCCGCCATTGGCGCACTGTTTATCGGCGCGACGGCAGAAGCCGCCATGGTGCTACTGCTGTTTTTAATTGGCGAACGCCTGGAAGGATGGGCCGCCAGCCGCGCCCGTAAAGGGGTCAGCGCACTGATGGCGCTCAAGCCGGAAACCGCCACGCGCCTGCGTAACGGCGAGCGCGAAGAGGTTGCTATCAATACTCTCCAGCCAGGCGATGTTATCGAGGTTGCCGCGGGTGGGCGTTTACCTGCCGATGGCAAGCTGGTCTCCGGGTTTGCCAGCTTTGATGAAAGCGCCCTGACCGGCGAATCGATACCGGTTGAGCGCGCCACCGGCGAGAAAGTCCCGGCGGGCGCCACCAGCGTGGACCGTCTGGTAACGCTGGAAGTACTCTCCGAACCGGGTGCCAGCGCCATTGACCGTATTCTGAAATTGATTGAAGAAGCGGAAGAACGCCGCGCCCCCATTGAGCGCTTTATTGACCGTTTCAGCCGGATTTACACCCCAGCCATTATGGCGGTTGCGTTGTTGGTCACCCTTGTACCACCGCTGCTGTTTGCCGCATCCTGGCAGGAGTGGATTTATAAAGGGCTGACGCTGCTGCTGATTGGCTGCCCATGTGCGCTGGTGATTTCCACACCCGCAGCCATTACCTCTGGCCTTGCCGCCGCGGCGCGTCGTGGCGCGTTAATCAAAGGCGGGGCCGCGCTGGAGCAGTTGGGTAGGGTAACGCAGGTCGCGTTTGATAAAACCGGCACCCTGACCATCGGTAAACCGCGCGTCACGGCGATTCACCCGGCAAGCGGTATTGGCGAGGCAGAACTGCTGGCGCTGGCGGCAGCAGTAGAGCAAGGCGCGACGCACCCGCTGGCGCAGGCGATTGTTCGGGAAGCCCAAACGCGCGAACTGACTATCCCTGTCGCAAAAGATCAGCGGGCGCTGGTTGGCTCTGGCATTGAAGCACTGGTCAACGGTGAACGCGTGCTGATTTGCGCCGCCGGTAAGCAGCCTGCCGATGCTTTTGCCGGGCAGATAAGCGAGCTGGAAAGCGCGGGTCAAACGGTGGTGCTGGTGCTGCGTAACGATGCCGTTCTCGGCGTGCTGGCCCTACAGGACACGCTGCGCGACGACGCCCGTAGCGCCATCAGCGAGCTTAATCAGATTGGCGTGAAAGGGGTGATCCTGACGGGTGATAACCCGCGAGCGGCGGCAGCTATTGCCAGTGAATTGGGTCTCGAATTCAAAGCGGGTCTATTACCGGAAGATAAAGTACAGGCCGTTACCCATCTTAACCAACAGTCGCCGCTGGCGATGGTCGGCGACGGCATCAACGACGCTCCGGCAATGAAAGCAGCCACCATTGGCATTGCGATGGGAAGCGGGACCGATGTCGCGCTGGAAACCGCCGATGCCGCCCTGACCCACAACCGCCTGCGTGGTCTGGTGCAAATGATTCAGTTAGCCCGCGCCACCCACGCCAATATTCGCCAGAACATTGCGATTGCGCTAGGCCTGAAGGGGATTTTCCTCGTCACCACCCTGCTCGGGATAACCGGATTGTGGCTGGCGGTGCTGGCAGATACGGGGGCGACGGTACTGGTGACCGCTAACGCGCTGCGGTTACTACGTAAAGGATAATGCGTCTGTGCCGGACGGCAGTTGCATTAGCGCCATCCGGCTGAGATTACTGGCCTTTGCGCACCAGATAGCGGTACGGCAGAGAGTCGGTCTCTTTTGCCACCAGCTCATGCTCCATAAAGGTACAGAAGCCAGGAATGTCACGGGTTGTCGCCGGATCGTCGGCGACAATCAGCAGCGTTTCACCCGCTTGCATGCCGCGCACGGTTTTACGCACCATCATTACGGGTTCCGGGCAGCGCAGCCCCTGGGCATCAAGAGTATGGTCGGGAGAGGTAAACAGATCGCTCATCGTAGTCTCGTTCATTCAAAAACGGCGTTATTTTACGCTCTGTTGTGGCGTAAGCCAATCAGGTTAACGATTGCGTGAAAAACAACCATTGCAATGTGCTATTAAAGCAGTATCATGCGACGGTTTTTTATTGGGTTCCCTCACCCCATCCAACAAAAAGGTCACAATATGACTCCGTTTACACAATCTCAACGCGTAAAAGCGTTGTTTTGGCTATCGCTATTTCATCTGCTGGTGATCACCTCCAGCAACTATCTGGTGCAGCTACCGATCTCCATTTTTGGTTTCCATACCACATGGGGCGCTTTCAGCTTTCCGTTTATTTTCCTCGCGACCGATCTGACCGTGCGTATTTTTGGCGCACCGTTGGCACGACGTATCATCTTTGCGGTAATGATCCCCGCGCTGCTGATCTCCTATGTCGTTTCATCACTGTTCTATATGGGATCGTGGCAGGGATTCGGCGCACTGCTGCACTTTAATCTGTTTGTCGCCCGTATCGCCGCCGCCAGCTTTATGGCTTACGCGCTGGGTCAAATTCTGGATGTGCATGTCTTTAACCGCCTGCGTCAGAACCGTCGCTGGTGGCTGGCGCCAACGGCTTCCACGCTGTTTGGCAACATCAGCGATACGTTAGCCTTCTTCTTTATCGCTTTCTGGCGCAGCCCGGATGCCTTTATGGCCGAGCACTGGATGGAAATCGCGCTGGTTGACTACTGCTTCAAAGTGCTGATCAGCATTATTTTCTTCCTGCCGATGTACGGCGTGCTGCTGAATATGTTACTGAAAAGGCTGGCAGATAAATCCGAAATCTCTGCATTGCAGACGAGTTAAAGGTTCATTTTCCGAGTTGTGATAAGATGGACGAATGAGCCGTTATGGCCGTTTATCGAAAGGAAGAAGTCAATGCGCAATCTGGTTAAATATGTCGGTATTGGCCTGCTGGTTATGGGGCTTGCGGCCTGTGATAATAGCGATACAAAAGCGCCAGCAGAGGGTGCTGCCGCAGAAAGTAGCGCCACCGGACAACCGGTCAGCCTGTTGGACGGTAAACTCAGTTTTTCCCTGCCAGCGGATATGACCGATCAGAGCGGCAAACTGGGCACCCAGGCGAACAATATGCACGTTTATTCTGACGCAACCGGCCAGAAAGCGGTGATTGTGATTGTTGGCGACAATACCAACGAAGACCTGGCTGTGCTGGCAAAACGCCTGGAAGATCAGCAGCGTAGCCGCGACCCGCAGTTGCAGGTCGTCACCAATAAATCTATTGAGCTGAAAGGCCACACGCTGCAGCAGTTAGACAGCATCATCTCGGCCAAAGGCCAGACCGCTTACTCTTCCGTGGTGTTGGGTAAAGTCGATAACCAACTGCTGACTCTGCAAATCACGCTGCCTGCTGACGATCAGCAAAAAGCGCAGACTACCGCAGAAAACATCATTAACACGCTGGTTATCCAGTAACGGTTAAGACGATGACTCGGCCTCCGGTGACACCACCTGAGGCCGTTTTTTTAATCGCCAGGTCAGCAATAACGCCACCGCCACCAGCCCTGCCGCCGCCAGATAGATAACCGGCACGCCCGCCCAGGTCATGACCAGCCCGGCCAGCGGCCCCGTAACTCCCAGTGATAAATCCATAAACACCGTATACGTCGCCAGCGCAGCGCCCTGATTTTGCTGCGGGACGGCTTTTACCGCCACCACGCCCAGCGCCGGGAACACCAGCGAGAACCCTGCACCGGCCAGCAGGACGCCGCTTTTCGCCATCCACGGCATGGAAGCCATCCCCACCAGCAGCAGCCCAACAATCTCGACGCTAAAGCAGATCATCGCCACATTTAGTCCACCTAACCGGTTGATACCATTTGGGAATAACAGGCGGGTCCCCACAAACGTGCAGCTAAAAAGCGTCAGCGCGAAAGCGGCACCGTCCCAGCCTTTGGCATCATAAAACAGGGTAATGAAAGTGGCGATCACGCCAAATCCGGCTGAGGCCAGGGCCAGCGCCATGCCGTACAACCAGACACGCCCAAGCACCGCGCGAAATGGCAACGGTTTGCCTTTGCTGGCCTTCACCGCCGGACGAGGGAGCGCCAGCAGTATTGCCAACAGCGCCACGCCCATCACGGTCAGCGCCAGTCCCTGTAAGCCACCCCAGGCATAAAACAGAACGCCCAGCGGAGCGCCTATCGCCATCGCGCCATAGGTCACGATGCCGTTCCACGAAATCACCCGTCCGATGTGCATTGAACCAACGACCCCAACCCCCCACAGCGTAGAACCAGTCCCGGCAAAGCTTTGCCCGATCCCTAGAATCACGCGCCCCAGGCATAACAGCAGCAGGCTGGCCAGCGGCCAGCCATTCGTGAAGCCCGCCAGGAAGTAGCCCAGACCACTTAAAAAACAGCCACACAGTCCGAATACCACAATCTTCTTTGGCCCCAGCAGGTCGGCATAGCGACCAGCATGTGGACGGCTCAGCAGCGTAGCAAAATATTGCAGGCTGATGACCAGCCCTGCCCAAAAAGCGCTAAATCCCATCACATCATGGACATAGCCTGGCAATACAGCGAGCGGCAGACCAATGGTCAGGTAGCTGGCGAAGTTAAACATCACCACAGAGACAATACGCAGATTAAGGCGTAAACCGCTAAGCGTCGGTTCAGCGACGGGTTCGGGCATGGAGGATCACCACGTTTTCACAACAGTGTTTCATTTCTACCATGTTGCCGGGCAGAAATCAGTAGTCAGTTTCGGAATATCAGTCGCAAGCCAGCCGCTACACTTAATGCAAAAACGCAAACAGGAAGACGACATGACAACCGCCCAGCCCGATAAAACGGGTTTGCACATTCTGCTCAAACTGGCCGCTCTGGTGGTGATCCTCGCGGGTATTCATGCCGCGGCAGATATCATCGTACAGCTTCTGCTGGCCCTTTTTTTTGCCATTGTATTGAATCCGCTGGTCATCTGGTTTATTCGCCGGGGTGTACGTCGGCCGGTCGCGATAACGTTAGTCGTGGTGGTGATGCTGATCGTTCTTACGGCGTTAATCGGCGTTCTGGCATCGTCCATCACTGAATTCATGGCCATGCTGCCAAAATACAACAAGGAGCTGACGCGCAAGGTTCTGTATCTGCAAGAGATGGTGCCTTTTCTGAATCTGCATATGTCCCCGGAGCGCATGCTGCAGCGCATGGACTCCGACAAGCTGATGACCTTCACAACCACGCTGATGACAAGTCTTTCCGGTGCCATGGCCAGCGTCGTTCTGCTGGTGATGACGGTGGTCTTTATGTTGTTTGAGGTGCGTCATGTCCCCTATAAGCTGCGCTTTGCGCTGAACAACCCCCAAATCCATATTGCGGGGCTGCATCGGGCGCTGAAAGGTGTTTCTCACTATCTGGCGCTGAAAACGTTGCTCAGCTTATGGACCGGTGCCATCGTCTGGCTGGGACTGGCGCTAATGGGGATTCAGTTTGCTCTGATGTGGGGTGTGCTGGCATTCCTGCTAAACTACGTGCCCAACATTGGCTCGGTCATTTCCGCCGTTCCACCCATGATCCAGGCGCTGCTGTTCAACGGCGTTTACGAATGTGTGCTGGTTGGGGCGCTGTTTCTGGTGGTGCATATGGTAATTGGCAACATCCTTGAGCCCCGCATGATGGGGCACCGGCTGGGATTATCGACGCTAATCGTGTTTCTCTCTCTGTTGGTGTGGGGATGGCTGCTTGGTCCGGTAGGTATGCTGCTCTCCGTGCCGTTAACCAGCGTGTGTAAAATCTGGATGGAAACCACCACTGGCGGTAGCAAACTGGCAATTTTGCTGGGACCCGGCAGGCCCAAAACCCGATTACCTGGATAAACTTGCAAACAGCATGTATAGAATGGTAAACAACCCCATTATTACTAAAGGTTAGCCTTGATATGTACCGGATCGTTCTTGGGAAAGTTTCTGTTTTAAGCGCTGGCGCACTGCCTGCCGCACTGCGTGAGCAGGCCCCGCAAGGCGCTCGTCGTGCGCGCTGGCTGGCAGGTCGCGTGCTGCTTTCCCATACTCTTTCGCCATTACCGGACATCGTCTACAGCGAGCAAGGAAAACCGGCCTTTTCCGCCGACACACCGCTGTGGTTCAATCTCAGCCACAGCGGTGATGATATTGCCCTGCTGCTCAGCGACGAAGGGGAAGTCGGCTGTGATATTGAAGTCGTTCGCCCGCGCGATAACTGGCAGACGCTGGCAAATACGGTGTTCAGTCTCAGGGAACATGCCGAAGTTGAGGCCGAACACCCGGAGCAACAGCTGGCGGCGTTCTGGCGCATCTGGACGCGTAAAGAAGCTATCGTGAAACAGCGTGGCGGCAGCGCCTGGCAAATTGTCAGCGTCGACAGCACCGTGCTAACCTCCTCACTCTCGGTCAGCCAGTGCCAGCTCGATACCCTGAGCCTGGCGGTGTGTACCCCCACGCCGTTTACCCTGACCGCCGACGCCGTGCAGCGTCTGGAAGCCTTAGCGTAAATTTTCCGGGAAGTTTTCCGGCAATTCATTGGCCGCACAGGCAATAACGCTGTCATTATTCGCCCCACAGTCACGCACGAAGGTGATGGTCGCAAACTCGTCAATCACCTCAGTTGGATATGCCGGACCCGCATCGCGATATGACATCATCAGCGGAATATGGTCATTCTGGAAACAGACCGTTTTTTGCGGATTGTTAATCACCCAGCGTGGGAAAAAGATGGTGCCGTGAAAGAGTTTGTCGCCCAGATTTACGATCAGGCTGACGTCGGTCCCGGTCGGTTCGGTCCATGAAATTTTATAAACACTCTCGCCAACCCGCACAATGTACGCCCGCTGATCCTTCACCCAACGATTCCCCACAATGCCGCTGTGAATACGGTAATCCAGAGTGGTGTCGTTTTTCACGTAGATCTCGTAATGCCAGCCATTATCGTAGGTATAGACCAGATGTTTGCCGACAAAGCCGCTCAAATCATGTTTATCAAAAGTGCTCATATTCGTTCTCCTCTTACTTGATGCGAGGATCTTACCGCTTCAAAAATTGGATGAATAACGCTATGTTTACATCATATTCATTCAATTTTTAGATGAGTTATGCACAAGACAACGCTGGAGCAATGGGCCTTACTGGAGAAAGTCGTGGAGCTGGGCAGCTTTGCGAAAGCTGCGGAAGAGACCAACCGTAGCCAGTCTTCGGTGAGCTACAATCTGGCGCTACTGCAGGAGCGGCTTGGCGTGACGCTGCTGACGCCGGAAGGTCGCAGGGCGGTATTAACCCCTGCGGGAGAGCTACTGTTGGGCCAGGTCAAACCGTTACTGAAGGCCTTTTTATGGGTGGAAACCCGGGCAGCAACATTGCAAAACGGCACGCGAACGCGGCTGGATTTCATGGTAGATAGCATCTTCCCACGCAAACGCCTGTTCGCGATCCTCAAGCAGTTTCAGCTGGCGTGGCCGCAGACGCAGGTACGTTTGACCGAAGTGCTGGAGAATGCTGACGATCGACTGGCAGCGCATGCCGATGCGGACGTGATGGTCCTGACCCGACGCCAGGATATCACCGGCCGCGGCGAATGGCTGATGAATATTGACTTCGTGGCCGTTGCCCACCGCGATCACCCGCTCTGCATGCTGGATGCGCCGCTGGATGAAGACGCGTTACGCGCGTGGCCGCTGATTCGCATTGCCGATCGCGACAACCCGCAGCAAGCGGTGCGCGATGCCTGGACCTTCTCGACCATTGATGCCGCGATTGAGGCGGTGATGTATCAGGTCGGTTACGGCTGGTTGCCTGAGGAGCGAATTCAGCAGCAGCTTGAGCAGGGGCTATTACGCCCGCTGCCGTTAAGCCATGGCGCTCGCCGTGCCACCCCGCTGCATCTGATCGTCAAAGACACGCTCGCGCCGCTGGATGAACAGGTAAGAACTCTGCTGCGTTTATTGCGAGAGCATTAACCTTTTCCCCGGATGCCGGACGTGTGTTACAAAATACGCTATTCCCCTTACTCCCTGTGCGCCCACGCGCCACATGAAAGGTTAATTGCAGATGCAACGAGTCACCATTACCCTCGATGACGATTTACTGGAAACGCTCGACAGCCTGAGCCAGCGCCGTGGCTATAACAACCGTTCCGAAGCGATCCGCGATATTCTGCGCGGCGCACTGGCGCAGGAAACCACCCAGGAGCACGGCACTCAGGGATTCGCAGTGCTCTCGTATGTTTATGAGCATGAGAAGCGTGACCTGGCGAGCCGTATTGTTTCCACCCAACATCACCACCACGATTTATCAGTCGCCACGCTGCACGTGCACATCAACCATGACGACTGTCTGGAAATCGCTGTGCTAAAAGGTGACATGGGCGATGTGCAGCATTTTGCCGATGACGTGATTTCCCAGCGCGGCGTGCGCCACGGTCATCTGCAGTGCCTGCCGAAAGAAGAGTAATTGCTTGTTTTGTTGCCCGGCCTACATTCGCTCCCGTTTGTAGGCCGGATAAGGCGCAGCCGCCATCCGGCAATAATATTTACGCCATCGTGCCAATCGTCTTTCTGAAACGCAGCAGCGCTATCACGAAGAACGTACTGCCAATCGCCAGCAGCGTCAGGAACTGCGGCCAGACAATGTTAAATCCTGCGCCGCGGTAAAGAATCGCCTGCGCAAGGCTAACAAAATGGGTAGTCGGCATCGTCAGCATAATGTCCTGTACCGCCTGCGGCATGCTTTCACGCGGTGTAGAGCCGCCGGAGAGCATCTGTAACGGCAGCAGTACCAGAATCATCAGCAGCCCCAGTTGTGGCATGGAGCGCGCCAGCGTGCCCATAAAAATGCCGATTGATGTGGTGGCGAACAGGCTCAGCGCCACTCCCAGCATAAACAGCGGTATCGAGCCTTCAATCGGTACGCCAAGCACACCTTTTACCATCAGCATCAACGACAGACCGGAAACCACCAGCACCACCAGCCCCATCGACCAGATTTTTGCCATCATGATTTCAAACGGCGTCACCGGCATCACCAGCAGGTGCTCAATGGTCCCATGTTCACGCTCGCGAATCAGCGCCGACCCGGTAAGCACAATCGCCAGCATGGTGATGTTGTTGATAATCGCCATCACCGCGCCAAAGCGGGCGGGTTCCAGATTAGGGTTAAAGCGCATACGCATTTCCAGCGCCACCGGCAGCTCGCTGTTATCGCGGTAACGCGACACAAAGCTGTTCACCTCGCCACTGATGATATTCTGGATATAGCTGTTGCCGGTAAAGGCCTGGCTCATCCGCGTGGCATCGACGTTAACCTGAATATCCGGCTGCCGCCCGGCCAGTACATCGCGCTGAAAATCCGGCGGAATGTTCACGGCGAAGGTATAGCGCCCGGCATCCAGCCCGGCATCCATCTCATCGGCGGTAATCATCTCCGGCGGTAAAAACCACGGACGATAAAAACTGTTCACAATGCGATTCGACAACTGCGACTGGTCCATATCGGCAATGGCAATCGGCGCCAGGTGCAGCGACCCTGGCAGAACGGTCGCGGAAGAGTAAACCGAGACCGTGAAGGCGAAGACGATCAGCGTCAGCATCGCTTTGTCACCCAGCAGGCTGCGTAACTCTTTGATGCCGAGGTTATAAATATTCCGTAATCGGCGCATCACCCCTCCTGTTTTTTCAGCAGCAATACGCTCAGACCAATGACCACTGGAATGGCTACCGCCAGTGGAATAAACAGCGGCCAGAGATCGGTCAGATCCAGCGCTTTAGAGAACGTCCCGCGCGCGATGGTCAGAAAATGGCTGGTCGGGTAAATTTCGCCAATCCACCGTCCCGGCCCTTCCAGCGAGGCGACCGGGTCGATCATCCCGGAAAACTGCGTCGCCGGGATCAGCGTAATAATCGCCGTACCAAAAATGGCGGCGATCTGACTTTTCATAAACGTGGAAATTAACAATCCCAGCCCGGTGGCAATGGTGACGTACAGCAGCGCGGCCAGCGTCAGGGTCACAAAACTCCCCTTATGCGGGACGCCGAATACAAACACCGACAGCGCGCACAGCAGCAGGAAGTTCAGCATGCCCAGCACGATGTAAGGCAACTGTTTGCCGAGTAAAAACTCGCTGCGGGTAGTGGGCGTCACGTACAGGTTGATAATCGACCCCAGCTCTTTCTCACGCACCACGCTCAGAGCGCTGAGCATGGAGGGGATCATCATCAACAGCAGCGGGATCACCGCCGGAACAATCGCTGGCAGGCTTTTCACATCCGGGTTGTAACGATAGCGAGTTTCAATGGTCATCAGTCCGTTTTGCCCGCTGGTATTTGGCTGACGCGCCATCACATCCTGCAGCCAGGTCTGGTGCATCGCCTGCACGTAGCCTCTGACCGTTTCCGCACGGCTCGGCATTGCGCCATCGACCCAGACGCCAATCTTCACCGGCGTTCCACGCGCGATATCGCGGCCAAAATTTGGCGGGATCTCTATGGCTACCGCGACTTCGCCCGAGCGCATCCGTTTGTCCAGCTCGTCATAGCTGGTGAGCGGCGGCTGCTCGATAAAATAGCGCGATCCCGCCAGATTCAGCGTCCACGCCTGGCTGCTGACTGTCTGATCACGATCGAGCACCGAAAAACGCAGGTTTTCCACATCCATGCTGATGCCGTAGCCCATGATCAGCATCAGGATCACCGTGCCCATCAGCGCCAGCGTTGAACGTACCGGGTCACGTCGCAGCTCCAGCGCTTCGCGGCGGCTGTAGCTGAACAAGCGCCGCAGGCTAAATCCCTGGCGCGGCGGCTGACTGTTTTCATGCACTGATGTGACATTGGCTGGCGGTAACTGAGCCTCCGGCGCAGGACCTGCCGCTTCCTGTAACCAGGAGATAAACGCCTCTTCCAGACTGGCGGCACCACGCTGTTTCACCAGCTCCTGCGGCGTACCGCTGGCCAGGACTTTTCCGGCGTGCATCAGCGACATGCGGTCGCAGCGCTCCGCTTCGTTCATAAAATGGGTGGAGATAAAAATGGTCACTTTATCCTGACGCGACAGATCGACCATCAGTTGCCAGAACATGTCTCTCGCCACCGGATCGACCCCGGAGGTTGGTTCATCGAGAATGAGCATCTCCGGGCGATGGATCACCGCCACCGCCAGCGACAGGCGTTGACGGATCCCCAACGGCAGCGCGCCGGGCAACGCGTCTTCGACATCGGTCAGCGAAAAGCGCTGACTCATCTCTTGTACCCGCCCCGGGATTTCTGCTTCGGGGATATGGAACAACCGCGCGTGTAGCTCGAGGTTTTGCCGTACGGTCAGCTCGCTGTAGAGCGAAAACGCCTGCGACATATAGCCTACCCGGCGACGGGTATCGATATTCTTCGGGTCAACCGCTTGCCCAAACAGCCACGCCTCACCTTCACTTGCGGGTAGCAGCCCGGTGAGCATTTTCATGGTGGTGGATTTACCGCAGCCGTTGGAGCCGAGAAAACCGAAGATTTCCCCGCGCGGAATACGAAAGTTAACGTGGTCAACGGCCACGAACTTGCCGAAGCGCATGGTCAGATCTTTCGCCTCGATGGCAATCTCTTCCTGCTCAGCGTGATACGGCGGGATCACCACTGGCTTATGCGCCTGACGCTGGGCTTCGGGTAACAGCGCGATAAACGCCTGCTCCAGCGTGTCGGAGTTGGTTTTTTTGCGTAGCTGCTGCGCGCTCCCGGTGGCCAGCACCTCCCCGGCGTTCATCGCCACCAGCCAGTCAAAGCGCTCGGCTTCTTCCATGTAGGCGGTCGCAACCAGCACGCTCATGTTGGTCTGCCGCTGGCGAATGCTGTTAATCAGATCCCAGAACTGGGCGCGGGACAGCGGGTCGACCCCGGTGGTAGGTTCATCGAGAATTAACAGTTCCGGGTCATGGATCAACGCGCAGCACAGCCCCAGCTTTTGCTTCATCCCACCCGAGAGTTTCCCGGCCGGACGATCGCGAAACGGCGCCAGTCCGGTGCTGTTCAGCAGCTCGGTAATCCGCGCTTCGCGCTCCGCTTTGTCATGGCCAAACAGCCGGGCAAAGAAATCGACGTTCTCATACACCGACAGCGTGTGGTACAGGTTTTTCCCCAGCCCCTGCGGCATCCAGGCAATGCGCGGGCAGACATCCCGGCGATGTTTCGGGTCGCGCATATCGCCGCCCAGCACCATCACGTTACCGTGTTCAATGACACGCGCGCCGGAGATGAGCGACAGCAGGCTTGATTTTCCGACGCCATCCGGGCCAATCAGCCCCACCATACAGCGGGCGGGGATATCCAGCGTGATATTGTTCAGCGCTACCGTTTTCCCGTAATGCTGACTCACGCCGTCAAGGTGCGCCACGGGAGGAACGGGAACCAGCGCCAGATGCGTCATTGCGGCAACCTCACCATCAGGTCGTCAGGCCAGGCTCGATTTTCATCGACACGCACCCACGCCATGCCCGGCAGACCGGTTTTCACGTACTCGAGATGCTGCTGCAACAGCTCTGGCGGAATACGCGCTTTAACACGGAACATCAGCTTCAGCCGCTCATCGCTGGTTTCAACCGTTTTCGGTGTGAACTGCGCGACGCTTGCCACAAAGCTGATGGTCGCCGGAACACGCAGATCCGGTGCGGCATCCAGCACCAGGCGCGCTTCGCCGCCAATCTTCAGTAAGCCAGCCTGTTCGGTAGGCAAGAAGAACGTCATGTAGACATCGCTGAGATCGACCATATTCAGGACGCGCCCACCCGCAGAAAGCACCTCACCCGGTTCAGCAACGCGGTACTGCACGCGACCATCGCGCGGGGCTTTCAGCTCGCTGTCATCAATATCGGCCGCAATACGACGTTCGGTGGCCTGCGCGGCTTCTACGCGGGTTTGCGCCTGAATGATGCTGGTGCGAGCGGCTTCAATTGCGGCTTTTGCCGCTGAGACCTGCGCCTTTGCGGATTCCAGCGCCGCACGTGCGCTTTCTGCCGCGGCCCGATCGTCATCCAGTTGTTGCTCAGACACGGCCCCACGCTGGGATAGCGAACGGGAACGCACGTGGCGTTTAGAAACCGACTGCAGCTCCGCCTCGCGCTGTTTTACTACCGACTGCGCGGCGCGCATTTCACTTTGCCGCTGTTCCAGCAGCGCTCGCGCCGCCGCCACCGCGCTTTCGGCCTCTTTGATTTGCGCGATCGCTTCCAGCCGCTGCTCCTGCAGCACGCGAGTATCCATTTTCGCCAACACCTCGCCCTGACGAACGAACTGCCCTTCCGACACAAGGATCGTGTCAATTCGCCCGGCAATCTTGGTAGCAATATCCACTTCGGTGGCTTCAATTCTGCCGTTGCTGGCTGCGAACCCCTCCGGTATTCCGGCAGGGCGGAGCATCCACCATGCTATCGCGGCCACCACGACCAGGATGCCCGCCCCCCACCACATCACATGAAGCTTAAACTTATCCATATTCGACCCGCCGTAATCCCTGTTATCAAACGATGCGTGTCACAAAGCCCACTGAATAGCTATTCAGCGGGAGATTCCATCCGGGATGAGAAGGAATAAGAAACCATGGCCAGAGAGCGGACAGGCGCTAAGGCAACCTGCGCCGCGCAGGAAGTGAATGACGAAAATGCTGTGAAATCGGGTAGTAATATTGTCATCATCAGCGTTCCTGGCCGGAAATGAAACACGCATACTCATAACTGCTATCTATTGAATACTAACACCTGGATTCAATATGTCTATTCGGTTGTAGTTTCCACTTCAGCCCTATCGCGCTCTGGCACAGGGAATATTTCGTATATCAACGATTGATAAACATTCACAACTATAAACATAATCAATAATTAGATATCGCTATAATAGTGGCTCATTTACCGATCTCGTTATGGCGAGGCTCCTGTACAAATACAAGTTACCGCCCTGCTGGTATCGAGAGAGGCCACTCAGGGAAATACAGGCATCCATCGAATCAAGGTGTTGCCAAGGTAACTTCTGACGATTTCACCATCGGGCAGATACGTTGTTCAGTGCTAAAACCAGGACGTAGGGATCCGCCTGCGCTAACCCTGTCTTGTTCGCCCCTATGAGAGATTTTTATAGGGAATTACACCATGTCATCTATGCCACTCTGCGCCGCCCATCATCCTATGCCGGATTTCAATGGCGATGCTATCGCGCAATATATGCGCACCGATTTTATTACCCTGCCGGATCATCTCAGCGTGAACGGCGCTCGTGAATACTTTGTCTCCCAGCTCACAACGGATGATATTCCAGGCCAGGTCTTTGTTGTAGCTGGAAAAGCGCTGCGCGGGGTGTTATCCATCAAGCGCTTATTGCAGGAAAAAGATACATCGCTGAACATCAACCATCTTACGGACAGTTGTTTATTTCATGTAAAGCCAGATGATGAACGGGCACAGGTCGTTGCCGAGTTAGCCGAACGCGAACTCGATCTGGTGGCTGTCGTTGAGAAAGGTGAGCTGGTCGGTTGTCTGATGGAAAAAGAGATCGCTCATCTACAGGAAGATGATGTTACCGAAGATGTTCAGCTTCAGGGGGCAACGTTGCCGCTGGAAAAACCCTACCTGGAGATTAGCCCGTGGACATTGTGGAAAAAACGTTCTGTCTGGCTCCTGCTACTTTTTGTCGCAGAGGCCTATACCAGCAGCGTTCTTCAACATTTTGAAGAGGCGCTGGAATCTGCTATTGCACTGGCCTTTTTTATTCCACTACTAATTGGTACTGGCGGCAACAGCGGTACGCAGATCACCTCAACGCTGGTACGTTCAATGGCGCTGGGAGAAGTGCGGCTGCGCGATATGGGGCGGGTGATCCGCAAAGAAGTTTCAACTTCGCTGCTGATCGCCCTGACGCTGGGTCTGGCTGGCTGCTTGCGCGCGTGGATGATGGGTATCGGAGTGGAAATCACGCTAATCGTCAGCCTGACGCTGGTTTGCATTACGTTGTGGAGCGCCGTGGTGTCATCAGTGATCCCCATGGTGCTCAAGCGTATCGGCATTGATCCCGCCGTGGTTTCGGCCCCGTTTATCGCCACGCTTATCGACGGTACCGGGTTGATTATCTACTTTAAAATCGCCCAGTATTTTCTTGGTCTGAACTAATGATAACGCCCGGCAGCCCAGGTTGTCGGGCACCACGGTCAGGCAGGTGCCAAATCCTGCGCGCATGCCCAGGCGCTCGACCACGCCCACTGGAAGTTATAGCCGCCCAGCCAGCCGGTGACGTCCATGACTTCGCCGATAAAGTAGAGTCCCGGTACTTTGCGCGCTTCCATCGTGCGCGATGACAGCTCGTTGGTATCGACGCCGCCCAACGTGACTTCAGCGGTACGATACCCTTCCGTACCGTTCGGCTGCACCCGCCACTCGGTCAGCGTCTCAACCAGCGTTTGCTGATCGCGCACATTAAGCTGCTTCAGCGAGACATCCGGGATTTGCCCTAACTGCTGTAAACATTCCACCAGACGCTTTGGCAACTGCATTGCCAGGGTGTTCTTTAAGCTTTGATTAGGGTGTGCGCTACGTTGGTCATCGAGGAAGCTCGCGAGGTCAACATCCGGCAACAAATTAATGCTGACAAATTCACCTGGCTGCCAAAAACTGGAAATTTGCAGCACGGCCGGACCAGAAAGCCCGCGGTGCGTAAAGAGCAGGTTTTCACGAAATACGGTGCCGTCCTCGGCGGTGATAACGGAAGAAACGGATACGCCAGAGAGCACCTGAAGCTGCTCCAGTAGCGGCTTATGTAAGGTGAAAGGCACCAGACCTGCGCGCGTAGGCAAAACGTTCAGGCCGAACTGTTCCGCAATTTTATAACCAAACGGCGTCGCGCCCAGACCCGGCATAGAGAGACCACCGGAGGCAATAACCAGCTTTTTCGTGCCGACACTCATCCCATTCAATTCCAGGACAAAATCGTCACCATCTCGCTCAACGCTCAGGATTTCGCTACGTAACCGCATAGTTACGTTACCTTTTTCACACTCATCCACCAGCATATCGACTATTTGCTGGGCGGAATCATCGCAGAAAAGCTGGCCTAGCGTTTTTTCATGCCAGGCAATACCGTGCTTACCCACCAGATCGATAAAATCCCACTGTGTATAACGCGCCAGCGCCGATTTGCAAAAATGCGGGTTTTGGCTCAAATACGCAGCCGGCTCGACATAAAGGTTGGTAAAGTTGCAGCGGCCCCCGCCAGACATGAGAATCTTGCGCCCGGGCTTTTTACCATTATCAATTAGCAGTACGCGACTACCTGCTTGTCCTGCCTGCGCGGCACAAAACATACCCGCTGCGCCAGCGCCTATAATAACGGTATCAAACCTTTCCACGTTGCGATCCTCTCTAAAAAGCGGGAGTGAATTGTAAAGATTCCTCAGTGGTCGCACCAGCACCAAACTACCGATAAAGGGTATTTATCTGAAATATATAGGATAATTCTTTAGTGGTGTAAAACAAAGCAGGAGACAAATCAAAAAAACTCTATATTTCACTTTGCCCGCGCCGCCAAAGTCACTGATAATGCGCCGCGTTCATGTCCTCAAAATGGCGTAACGTCCTATGCTACATTTGTTTGCTGGCCTGGATTTACATACCGGGCTTTTACTATTGCTTGCTCTGGCTTTCGTGCTGTTCTACGAAGCAATTAATGGCTTCCATGATACAGCCAATGCTGTCGCAACTGTGATCTATACCCGTGCAATGCGTTCGCAATTGGCGGTGGTCATGGCTGCGGTGTTCAACTTCTTTGGTGTTTTGCTGGGCGGTCTCAGCGTGGCGTATGCCATCGTGCATATGTTACCAACGGATCTGCTGCTTAATATGGGATCGTCACATGGCCTCGCCATGGTGTTCTCCATGTTGCTGGCGGCAATTATCTGGAACCTGGGTACCTGGTACTTTGGTCTGCCTGCATCCAGCTCCCACACGCTGATTGGCGCCATTATCGGTATTGGTTTAACCAATGCGCTGATGAACGGCACCTCGGTGGTGGATGCACTTAACATCCCGAAAGTTATCGGTATTTTTGCCTCGCTTATCATCTCACCCATTGTCGGTCTGGTGGTTGCAGGTGGTCTTATTTTCATTCTGCGCCGCTACTGGAGCGGTACGAAAAAACGTGCCCGTATCCACCTGACGCCGGCAGAACGTGAAAAGAAAGACGGAAAGAAAAAGCCGCCGTTCTGGACGCGTATTGCACTGATCCTCTCCGCTATCGGCGTGGCGTTCTCCCACGGCGCGAACGATGGTCAGAAAGGCATTGGTCTGGTGATGCTAGTGCTGATTGGCGTAGCGCCAGCAGGTTTCGTGGTGAATATGAATGCTTCCGGTTACGAAATTACCCGTACCCGTGATGCAATCAATAACGTCGAAGTCTTCTTCCAGCAGCGCCCTGACCTGCTTAAACAGGCCACAGGCGTAGACCAGCTGATTCCGTCCCCGACGGACGCGGCACCAGCGACGCCGACCGAGTTCCATTGCCACCCGGCGAATACCATCAACGCGCTGGAACGTGCGAAAGGTATGCTGGCGAATCTGGAAACCTACGACAAGTTAAGCGTCGAACAGCGTGGTCAGTTGCGCCGTATTATGCTGTGCATCTCTGATACCACCGATAAAGTGGTTAAGCTGCCTGGCGTAAGCGCTGACGATCAGCGTCTGCTGAAGAAACTGAAATCTGACATGCTGAGCACCATTGAGTACGCGCCTATCTGGATCATTATGGCCGTCGCACTGGCGCTGGGTATTGGTACGATGATTGGCTGGCGTCGCGTGGCAACCACTATCGGTGAGAAAATCGGTAAGAAAGGCATGACCTATGCCCAGGGGATGTCGGCGCAGATGACCGCCGCAGTCTCTATCGGTCTTGCCAGCTACACCGGTATGCCCGTTTCCACCACACACGTTCTCTCCTCTTCCGTTGCGGGAACGATGGTTGTTGATGGCGGCGGTTTGCAGCGTAAAACGGTGACCAGCATTCTGATGGCCTGGGTCTTCACCCTGCCAGCAGCAATTCTTCTTTCCGGCGGGCTGTACTGGCTCTCCCTGAAGCTTATCTAAGCGAATGCGCGGTAAAAAAGCGGGTCAGGAAACTGGCCCGCTTTTTTTGTATCTGTCGTTGGAATCAGTGCCAGATAATCAGCGCAACCATGCTGATTAGCACCAGGCCGCATAGCGCGCTGGTGAGAATGAACTGACCGCGAACCCGCTCACAGCGGCGAATAAATTCATCATCATGATGATCGCGGTAACGCTGAGCGTAGATATACCACACCAGACGCATCTGCTTGTTCGGTTGCCCATGCGAGGTAAAAAAGCCCCCTCCATCTACATACTGGTAAAGCAATGGATCGCAACCACGAAGTACTACTAGCAGTGCGCGTAGCGAAGAAAAATAGCGCGCCATATTAACAATGCAAACGACACATAAAGCCCAGAACAATGCAATGGTGCTTATCATACCCCCTCCCCGGCGACCCGCCCACGGAACTCCTTTCCGGGACTACCGCTCCCCGATACCCTGCCAAACCATTCAGTGAAGAGTACTGAAGAAACCGTTCGTATTAGTATCACGCATTCGAACGCCCCTCTAGATAGTGTAGGAGATTAGTTAATTTTTTTGCCAGAAGGTTAATCGCTATCAATGCAATTAACTAAAAAATTTGTTTAACTGCTTGGCAAGCAAGGCGGATTGACGGATTATTCTGGTCGCTATAATGTAAGGATAGTCCTTATATGGTACGTTTTTACGACTGGGCTAGCCCCGCGCACAAGGTTCGCAGGACGCGGATGACGCGGCGGCAGAGAAACGCCAGCAGGCTAGTCATCGACAACTTATGGAAGGAGTAACACTATGGCTTATAAACACATTCTTATCGCGGTTGATCTTTCTCCGGAAAGCAAAGTTCTGGTTGAAAAAGCGGTCTCTATGGCGCGGCCTTACAATGCTAAAGTTTCCCTTATCCACGTTGACGTAAACTATTCCGACCTGTACACCGGCCTTATCGACGTGAATCTGGGCGACATGCAGAAACGCATTTCTGAAGAAACCCACCACGCGTTAACCGAGCTGTCCACCAACGCAGGCTACCCTATCACCGAAACCCTGAGCGGTAGCGGCGACCTGGGTCAGGTTCTGGTTGATGCCATTAAAAAATACGACATGGATCTGGTCGTTTGTGGTCACCACCAGGATTTCTGGAGCAAACTGATGTCCTCCGCGCGCCAACTGATCAACACTGTCCACGTCGACATGTTGATTGTTCCGCTGCGTGACGACGAAGAAGCATAAAATGCTTGCCGCCGGGAAATAGCCCGGCCTGTTGCAAGCTGTTAAGCCTGTAAACGCCCGCCTGTGCGGGCGTTTTTGTTTTTATTATTCGGACACAATTAGTACATCAATCCAACAAATAAATCATAATTAGTGTGATCAACTAATTGGATCGAAAACCATCTCTATAATACTCTACTCTCGCGGCTAATAGCCGCAGTCTATAACAAAATAAGACTTTTTCGGCGCGTTTAAGCATACGCGTTCATACTTTTCGGGATGGCTTTGAAAGGCGATGGAATATGAATAAAACTGCACCTACGGGCTTGCTGCAGCAACCTCGTCCGTTCTTCATGATCTTCTTTGTAGAATTATGGGAACGATTTGGCTATTACGGCGTTCAGGGTATCCTGGCGGTATTCTTTGTTAAGCAGCTAGGATTTTCACAGGAACAGGCATTTGTCACCTTTGGTGCCTTTGCTGCGCTGGTCTACGGCCTGATCTCGATCGGCGGCTACGTCGGCGACCACCTGTTAGGCACCAAGCGCACGCTGGTTCTCGGTGCCATTGTGCTGGCAATCGGCTACTTCATGACCGGGATGTCGCTGCTCAAGCCCGATCTGATCTTTATTGCTTTGGGTACCATTGCCGTCGGTAACGGGCTGTTTAAAGCCAACCCGGCAAGCCTGTTGTCAAAATGCTATCCACCAAAAGACGCCCGTCTGGACGGTGCTTTCACCCTGTTTTATATGTCGATTAACATCGGTTCGTTGCTGTCGCTGTCGCTGGCGCCGGTGATTGCCGATAAGTTTGGCTACGCGGTGACCTACAACCTGTGCGGGGCCGGGCTTATCGTCGCGCTGCTGGTCTACTTTGCCTGCCGTGGAATGGTAAAAAATATCGGTTCTGAGCCAGACCATAAGCCGCTGAATTTCCGTAATCTGCTGTACGTGCTGGCCGGTACGGTAGTGATGGTATTTGTCTGCGCCTGGCTGATGCACAACGTGCAGATTGCCAACCTGGTGCTGATCGTCTTGTCGATTGCCGTGACTATCATCTTCTTCCGTCAGGCATTCAAACTGGATAAAACCGGGCGCAACAAGATGTTCGTGGCCTTCATCCTGATGCTGGAAGCGGTTGTGTTCTACGTGCTGTACGCGCAGATGCCGACATCGCTGAACTTCTTTGCTATCAATAACGTGCACCATGAAATTCTCGGTTTCGCCATTAACCCAGTGAGCTTCCAGGCGCTGAACCCGTTCTGGGTGGTGCTGGCAAGTCCGGTACTGGCCGCGATCTATACCCGTCTGGGAAACAAAGGCAAAGACCTGACTATGCCGATGAAATTTACGCTCGGTATGTTCCTGTGCTCGTTGGGCTTCCTGACGGCAGCCGCTGCCGGGATGTGGTTTGCGGATGCGCAGGGGCTGACGTCGCCGTGGTTTATCGTGCTGGTATATCTGTTCCAGAGCCTGGGTGAACTGCTGATTAGTGCCCTGGGACTGGCGATGGTCGCCGCTCTCGTGCCGCAGCACCTGATGGGCTTTATTCTCGGGATGTGGTTCCTGACGCAAGCCGCCGCCTTCCTGATGGGCGGGTATGTCGCCACGTTTACTGCCGTACCGGAGAACATCACCGACCCGCTGCAAACTCTGCCGATCTACACCAACGTCTTCAGTAAGATAGGCCTGGTCACCCTGGCTGTCACGGTGGTGATGGCGATTATGGTGCCCTGGCTGAACCGAATGATTAATACGCCAGATAGCAGTAAATAAGCTTTTTTTAACATTAACCGCGAGTCACATCGCGGTTTTTTTTGCCTTTTAAGTCCTGCATTGTAAGAGCGTAGTTTATACAAACAGGTCATCATGAATGGACATGACCATGAACGATATTGCGTTGATTAAGACTTCGGTCTTATCACGCCAGCGGAAAGCGCTTCTCACCGAGGATGAGCACCGGGCATTTTCAATCGCTACCCTTTGCGCGCGTTAATCCACTCCTGAACTTCGACCACAAAAGTGTCCGGCGCTTTGCGGTACATTTTGCGCGCCAAATCCAGAATCGTATGCTGACCGAGCGCTTCTTCCATTCGCTGCTGAGCCATATCCATTACCGAGCGCACACCACAAATGCCTTCACAGGCCCACTCCGGCGGATGCTCCTCAAATACCGCCAGCCGCTGGCGAATCTCACGACACTCAAAGATGCGCTTATCGCCATCAATGGCATTCACCACGTCCAGCACCGTAATGTGTTCAGCAGGTTTAGCCAACTGGAAACCGCCGCCCTTTCCCTCAATACTGCGCACCAGGCCCGCTTTCGATAAACGGGTGAAAATTTTCGCCAGGTAGTCGTACGGCACGCTTTGCAGCTCGGCAATTTCCCGCACACTCATATCCCGCGCGTCGCCCTTGCTGTCGACCATACACATCAGGCTATGAATGCCGTACTCAACCCCGGAACTGTAAAATGCCATTCTCTTATCTCAGCCAAAATGAATCTGAGTTAATTGTAGCTTTTTCGTCTCATTCATTCCAGACAGCAGCACAACCCATATTTATATAAAAACTTTAATCATATATTTATCAAATATATAATCAAACACCCTACGACATCAGGACAAAAAGGATCCTGATCGCATTGCAATTCTTAACTACGACAAATAAAATCCGAGTAAATTATTCGTAGTCACCAGAGAGAACCCCCCAATGCGTAAACGAATTCTGATCGTGGGCGCCGGCTTTGCCGGTATGTGGGCAGCATTAAGCGCCGCACGACTGGCGGATAAACATCAGCAGGCCATTGATATTACAGTAATTGCACCACAGCCAGAGCTGCGTGTCCGCCCACGCTTTTATGAACGCGCCGTACAAACCCTGGTCGCCCCGCTGCAACCCTTGTTTGACGTTACCGGCGTCAACTTCCTGCAAGGTCACGTCGAGCAGATCATCCAGGACTCTAAAGAGGTGAGCTGGAAAGATGCCAACGGAGAAATTCATCTGCGCCGCTACGACCGCCTGGTACTCGCCAGCGGGAGTCACGTTAACCGCGACGCCGTTGTCGGTGCAGCCGAGCATGCGTTTGACCTCGACCAGCTCGAGAGCGCCACCGCACTGGAGCAGCACATTACAGACCTGGCATTACAGCCGGAAAGTGAGACTCGCAATACGGTGGTGGTCTGTGGCGGCGGCTTTACCGGGATTGAGATGGCGCTGGAATTACCTGGTCGTCTGCGTGAGATTCTGGGTGCCGATGCTAAGACCAGAGTGGTCGTAGTTGAGCGCGGTGCTCAGCCTGCCGGGCGCTGGAGCCAGGAATTACGCGACGTGATAATCGAAGCCTCCGCTGAACTGGGCATCGAATGGTTGGTAAATGCAGAAGTAGAAAGCGTGTATGCTGGCGGCGTAACGCTGAAAGATGGGCAGGTTATTGCCTCTCAAACAGTTATCTGGACCGTCGGCGTGCAGGCCAATAGCCTGACAGCACAGATTAACGCCCCGCGCGATCGACAGGGCCGCCTGCATGTGAATGCCAATCTGCAGGTCGTGGGTCATGATGATATCTACGCCACTGGCGATGTGGCCTACGCCGCCACCGATGACAAAGGCAACCATGCGTTAATGACCTGCCAGCACGCTATTTTGTTGGGTAAATTTGCCGGTAATAACGCCGCTGCAAGCCTGCTAGGTTTAGAACCTTCACCGTACCGTCAGGAGATGTACGTCACCTGTCTGGATCTCGGCGTGTGGGGCGCGGTGTATACCGAAGGATGGGATCAGCAGGTCAAACTCACTCGCGCAGAAGCGAAGAAACTGAAAGTATCGATTGTCAGTGAACTGATTTATCCGCCGAAAGCGGAAAGAGCCGTCGCATTTGAGATGGCTGACCCATACGCACCGTTTGTCTAACCTCCAGTAAACATAGTCTTCCTGACGGACAATCACTCTGTCAGGAAGTCGCCAGTGCCATACAACCTCCCCAGCAATGCCCCATCAGTTATATACATGCTTCTGGTGATGCTGCCAACTTACTGATTTAGTGTATGATGGTGTTTTTGAGGTGCTCCAGTGGCTTCTGTTTCTATCAGCTGTCCCTCCTGTTCAGCTACTGACGGGGTGGTGCGTAACGGCAAAAGCACTGCCGGACATCAGCGCTATCTCTGCTCTCACTGCCGTAAAACATGGCAACTGCAGTTCACTTACACCGCTTCTCAACCCGGTACGCACCAGAAAATCATTGATATGGCCATGAATGGCGTTGGATGCCGGGCAACCGCCCGCATTATGGGCGTTGGCCTCAACACGATTTTCCGCCATTTAAAAAACTCAGGCCGCAGTCGGTAACCTCGCGCATACAGCCGGGCAGTGACGTCATCGTCTGCGCGGAAATGGACGAACAGTGGGGATACGTCGGGGCTAAATCGCGCCAGCGCTGGCTGTTTTACGCGTATGACAGGCTCCGGAAGACGGTTGTTGCGCACGTATTCGGTGAACGCACTATGGCGACGCTGGGGCGTCTTATGAGCCTGCTGTCACCCTTTGACGTGGTGATATGGATGACGGATGGCTGGCCGCTGTATGAATCCCGCCTGAAGGGAAAGCTGCACGTAATCAGCAAGCGATATACGCAGCGAATTGAGCGGCATAACCTGAATCTGAGGCAGCACCTGGCACGGCTGGGACGGAAGTCGCTGTCGTTCTCAAAATCGGTGGAGCTGCATGACAAAGTCATCGGGCATTATCTGAACATAAAACACTATCAATAAGTTGGAGTCATTACCCATGCTTCTTTATCAATTATTCCCCTCAATTTTAATCACGCATAAAGACGCATTAAAAAAGAAAACGCGCAAATAAACGCATTAATGAATCGATTAACAATCGTACACACCAGAAATGCGATCCTTTACGCAAAACACAAGAAATATAAGCAACCAACTGAATTAAAAGAATTTAAAATGTATCCTGTGATTAGCATCGCAAAAATCAACGATCTTCGTAGGCAATGCGTTTTTCTGCGCATAGATTATAAACACGCAAAAAACCGCATCAACATGTAAACAATATGCTGCGGGCATCGAATGTCAAATACCCAGGCAGCTGCTGTCAGTCAATCGTGAAAAGTGGGAGAACGTAAATGGATCAAGCAACAAAGTGGTTGGATCTTTCCGGTAAAGTCGTGGTCGTGACGGGTGGCAGTATGGGCCTGGGTGAAAAAATGGTTGAGAATCTCTACGCCAACGGTGCAACCGTGGTTTATGCCGATTTATCACCCAATAAAAACTTCAGCCAGTTCGACGACATCATCTTTATCAAATGCGATGTGACCAAAAAAACAGAAGTTGAGCAGCTCACGGCCTCAGTGGTAAAGAGGTTTGGTCATATAGACGGTTTAGTCAACAATGCTGGTGTCAGCCGTCCACGCCTGTTAGTCGATGTATTTAAGGAAAAACCAGAATATGAACTGAGCGAAGATGATTTCGACTTTATGGTCAATGTTAACCAGAAAGCTGTTTTTCTGGTATCGCAGTCCATTGGGCGCCAGATGGTCGAACAAGAATCAGGCGTCATTATCAATATGACTTCTGAAGCTGGTGTTCAGGGTTCACGCGGGCAGAGCTGCTATTCCGCAACGAAAGCCGCCGTTAACGCCTTCACATTTTCATGGGCGAAAGAGTTGGGCCCCCACAATGTGCGCGTTGTTAGCGTTGAGCCAGCCATCAATGTACCAACGCCAATGAACAGCGAAGCCAATTTCCGGGCGCTGGCTTACACACGAGGAACCGATCAAAATCATGTTCATAAAGACTATAAAGGCATTATTCCTCTTGGTCGTCCGGGGAAACTTGAAGAGATTGCCGACCTGATCTCTTTCCTGGTTTCCGATCATTCTTCTTATATCACCGGGTCCGTAATCAATATTACCGGCGGTAAATCGCATCATTAATCACTCATCAATATAAGAATGGAGCCGACCATGGGGAACAGTCGAATTGCCAATAGCCCTGCGTTAGCAAAAATTAGAAAGTTTGGTGGAGTTATGAGCGGCATGGTTATGCCGAATCTGGGAGCGTTTGTGGGATGGGGGTTAATGGCCGCCATCTTTATCCCTAATGGCTGGTTCCCTAATGAAAAATTAGGTGAAATGGTTGGCCCAATCCTGAATTACCTTTTTCCATTACTGATTGGCTATACCGCAGGATATAACATCCACGGTCAACGTGGAGGGGTCATTGCTGCATTCGCGACAATGGGCGTTATCGTCGGGTCAGAAATCACGATGATCAGTGGGGCGATGGTCATGGGGCCACTCTCTTCCTGGCTGTTGAAGAAATTTGACCAAAAAGTGCAGGACAAAATTAAGCCGGGATTTGAAATGTTCGTCAATAATTTCAGTCTCGGAATTATTGGCCTGATATGCGCTATTTTCGCCTATATGACCGTTGGGCCGGTTATCCGCCTGCTGATTGTCATTATCACGTCAGGGGTAAACTGGTGTACCAGCAATAATTTACTCCCTTTACTGTCCGTGTTTATGGCGCCCGCTCAGGTTCTGTTCCTGAATAATGTGGTTAACCACGGCATTCTCGCACCAATTGGTTTCGCCCAGGTTCCCGAACTGGGTAAATCAATCATGTTCCTGGTGGATACCAATAATGGCCCACTGCTCGGAACATTAATGGCGATAGCCCTGTTTGGACGTGGACGCGCGAAGAAAACAGCACCGATGGCGATGTTTATTGCAGGTATAGCGGGAATCGGTGAAGTCTATTTTCCGTTTGTGCTGGCAAATCCATTACTGGTATTCGCCACAATGGGAGGACTTGCCGTCTCCTTATTCTTACAAGTCATCATGGAAGGCGGGTTGATCGGCGTTGCATCTCCAGGCAGTTTAATCGCTATCGCCATGATGACGCCGAAAAGCGCCATCGTTGCCAATCTGGTGTCCATCAGCGCAGGGTTTATCGTGTCATGCGCGCTGGGCTGGTTAATACTTAAAATCAGCCCCGGTTCAGAAGATGATGATGAAAGCCCAGTGACTGTCGGCGGGCGTCAGGTTAAATCTGTGGCTGATTTTGTCCCGGGCTTATCCAATACAAACGTAAAAAAGGTGCAACGTATATTGGTCGCATGTGATTCCGGGATGGGTTCTAGCGCAATGGGCGCTTCTGTTCTACGTAAACGACTACAAGAAGAAGGGCTCGGCTATATTAAGGTTATTAACGATTCAGCAAACCGAGTGGGTAGAGACTACGATATGGTAATTACTTTATCTGGGCTCCTTGAGCGCGCAAAATTAAGCTGTGAAAACACCGATACTGTGTTTATGACCGTTAATAACTTTATTAAGTTGAGTGATTATGACGAAACAGTTGCGTTTATAAAATCGCATAATCATGAAAACCATGAAGAGGTGCCAGCATGAGTGACATCTTTATCCCCGAGAACATTATTCTTAATGCACATGCCAACGATAAATTTGAAGCTATAACCCTTACTGGAAATATTCTGAGAATGAATGGCTATGTGACAGATAAATACGTTCAGAGAATGAAACTCAGAGAGGAGATTGTTTCAACTTATTTAGGCAATGGTTTAGCAATACCACATGGTACGGATGGTTCAGATTGCGAAATCATTAAGTCAGGCATTTCTTTAGTACAGTTTCCTGACGGTATAGACTTTGGTGATGGAAATACTGCCTATATAACCATAGGTATCGCGGGTAAAGAAGGCGAACATATGGACTTGTTAAATAAAATCGCCTTAATTTGCATTGAAGAAAAGAATGTTCAGGCATTACGAACCGCTAATTCCATAGAATATATTTTACAAGTGCTAAACATCTAAGATATACTCATTATTCTCTGAATAAAATGAGTCATTACGATGAAAGCGGCAAGACAAGATATTATTCTTCAAATACTTGAGAAAGAGAAAAAGATTGTTGTCAGTAAATTAAGTGAGCGTCTTAAGGTTTCTGAGGACACCATAAGACGCGACTTAAATGAGCTTGCGAATCAAGGAGTAATTCATCGTGTTCATAGTGGCGCAATACGCGTCGGGCCTGCCATCACTGAGTTTAATATCCGGCAGGATCTGAACACCAGTGAGAAAGTAAAGCTGGCAAAGAAAGCCGTACATTTAATTAAAGAAAATAGCGTCATTTTAATTGACGGAGGAACAACTAACTACGAACTCATAAAGCTAATACCCAAAGATTTAAAATGCACTGTTGTTTCTAATAACATCCCTATTCTGCATTTATTAAGTGATTACAAGAATGTAGAGGTTATAGGATTAGGGGGCAGGCTTTATAAAAACTCTTTGGTTTTAATTGGTGCTGAAACTATTCGTGAATTAAATGCTATTCGCCCGGATATATACTTTATGGGTGTTGCGCATGTTGACAGTGAAGTCGGTGTAACTATTCCCGATCTGGATGAGTGTTATACCAAACAAAAAATGGCTGAAGTCTCAAATGAAGTTGCCATTCTTGTAACCGAAGAAAAACTTGAGACCAGATCTAATTTCGTGGTGTCCTCACTCAAGGATATAAATCATATATTCACGAGCAAGGATATCTAATAATATGAGGAGTTATAATGAAACGCGTATTAATTATAGGCGCTGGCCGCCTTGGTAAAGGCTTTGTGGGCGAAACGTTTGACAATGCTGGCTGGGATATAACCTTTCTGGATAAAGACCAACGAGTTATTGATGAACTGAACCGTGAAAACAAATATACCGTTCAGGTTTTTCGTACTGATGACATCATTTTACACGAAATCACCAACTTTAATGCTTTTTTGACCGATGACAACTATTCTGTCATGAATGACTTTCTTGAGTCTTCTGTCATTATGTGTCCACTTTATCCAGAGGATTTTGCAGAATCCGCTCAGTATCTTGGCAAATGTTTTGAGCATCAATATCATATTGACCCAAACAAAAAAATGTCATTAATTTGCCTGACAAATAAAAATCATATTATTAAAGATATTGAAAGCTGGTACCGTGACGCAATCCCATCTGCTGAAGCGCGTCAATGGTTCGACACCCACGTAGCGATCCGCGACTCAATTGTCAGACGCTCCACCGATGCCAAAACGCACTACGCAACCCAGATAGACAGCACCGCCGTTGCCTCTTTGATCATTCAAACTCCTCTATATAACGACATCAGTGGTGTGGAATGGCTAGAGCCACGCGAACATCTGGAAATGCTCAAAGACATCAAAGTATTTACCATTAATGGCCCTCACGCTACTACCGCCTGGTATGGACATCTGAAAGGTTACAAAACCATTCCTGATGCCTCAGCCGATCCTCAGGTTTCAGATTTGGCCAATGCGGTACACGATGTCACAATTACTGCGGTAATGACCGAATACCCACAAATCACGCGTGAAGCATTAAAAGATCTGGAGTACTTACCTAAAGCTAAAAACGAACTCCCGGATTCGATTCATCGTGTCGCCTATGATCCTATTCGGAAATTGGCTTATCAGGATCGCTTAATGGGTGTAGTGCAACTTTGTCTTAAACACGACCTCGATTACATCCCCCTCACAAAAGCGATCGCTTGCGGCCTTGCTTATTATGCCGAAGACGATCAAGCCTCTGTCAAACTGCAACAGAAAATGCAACGAATGGGATTGCTGACTACCGCTGCCGAAATCATTGGCTTACCTAAAAATCACCCTGTGACGCTTAATGTTGCACAGCAATATTTAGCGCTGGATGCTGAAAATTTAATTCCAACGACACAGTGTTAATTATGATGCCTGATGCCAATTGCAATGCTCGTTTCATCATAAAAAATGAGCATGGTCTACATGCTCGTCCAGGAGCAAACCTGGTTGCGACATTAAAACCCTTTAAATGTGAAGTTAAGATCGCAAATCTTGCAAGAAGTGATAAATACGTAAATGCAAAGAGTCTAATGGCTCTCATGTCCCTGGGTATAAAAAAAGGCCATGAAGTCAATATCGTATTCCTGGGTGAAGATGCCCAAATTGCATTACAAAAACTTAGCGCCGAAATCGAAAATGGTTTAGGTGAATAAGTTTAATATCATTGGCGCTTATTTTTAAATAAGCGCCAACATCCGAGGATTTGGGAGCATTATGATGACCACCACCCATGATCGAGTTAAGTGGAAAGGCTATTCAGGAGTCCCCGCGTAAATATCAAACCGATGCCCTTTCGTAACTACCGCGTTCGGCGTGGCGACATCCGCCAGCGGCGGTGCGTAATCCGGGCGCTTCACTACCACACGTTTAGTGGCTAACTGACGCGCAGGCTCCAGCAGCCCATCCGCATCCAGGTCCGGCCCCACCAACGACTGAAACACGCGCATCTCTTTTTTCACCAGCGCGCTTTTCTGCTTATGCGGGAACATCGGGTCGAGGTACACCACCTGCGGACGCGGGGTGATATCGGTTAACGCCGTCAGGCTTGAGGCGTGGATCAGTTGTAAACGTTCCTGCAGCCACGGACCGATTTCCGGGTCAGCATACCCTCGCGCCAGGCCATCATCCAACAGCGCCGCCACGACCGGGTTACGTTCCAGCATTCGCACGCGGCAGCCTACTGAGGCCAGCACAAACGCATCGCGCCCCAGCCCTGCAGTCGCATCAACCACATCCGGCAGGTAATCGCCTTTAATGCCAACCGCCTTCGCCACCACTTCGCCGCGACCACCGCCAAATTTGCGCCGATGGGCCATCGCACCGCCAACGAAATCCACGAAGATACCGCCGAGTTTGGGCTCATCACGTTTGCGCAGTTCCAGATGTTCCGGTGTCATCACCAGCGCCATCAGGTTATCTTCATCGTGCGTAAGATTCCAGCGGGCGGCAAGAACAGATAAGGCGCCGTCTCCGGCGCCTGTTTCATCTACTAAGCAGATTTTCACGTGAATAATCAGCCTTTAATCCCGTAATGCTCCAGCATTGCATCCAGTTGCGGCTCACGGCCACGGAAGCGCTTGAACAGTTCCATCGGCTCTTCAGAACCACCACGGGTGAGAATGTTATCGAGGAACGATTGTCCGGTTTGACGGTTGAAAATCCCTTCATCTTCAAAGCGAGAGAATGCATCCGCCGCCAGCACGTCGGCCCACAGGTAGCTGTAGTAACCCGCCGCATAGCCACCAGCAAAAATGTGGCTGAAGGCATGCGGGAAGCGGCCCCACGTTGGGCCCGGCACCACGGCGACCTGCTTTTTAATTTCCGCCAGCGTTTCGAGGATTTTCGCCCCTTGCTGTGGGTTAAACTCCGCGTGCAGACGGAAATCAAACAGGCCAAACTCCAGTTGACGCAGAATAAACAGCGCCGCCTGATAGTTTTTCGCCGCCAGCATTTTATCCAGCAGCTCCTTAGGCAGCGGCTCACCGGTCTCAAAGTGACCAGAGATAAATGCCAGCGCTTCGGGCTCCCAGCACCAGTTCTCCATAAACTGGCTCGGCAGTTCGACCGCATCCCACGGCACGCCGTTGATACCTGAAACACCGGCGGTTTCGATACGGGTCAGCATATGGTGCAGACCGTGGCCGAACTCGTGGAACAGGGTGATCACTTCATCGTGGGTAAACAGCGCGGGTTTGCCGTTCACCGGGCGGTTAAAGTTACAGGTCAGGTAGGCAACAGGCTTTTGCAGCGTACCGTCGGCTTTACGCATCTGGCCGACGCAGTCGTCCATCCACGCCCCGCCACGTTTATGTTCACGGGCATACAGGTCAAGATAGAAACTGCCGCGCAGTTCGTTGTTTTCGTCATACAGTTCGAAGAAACGTACTTCCGGGTGCCAGACGTCAACATCAGTGCGCTCTTTAGCGGTAATGCCGTAAATACGTTTAACCACTTCAAACAGGCCGTTAACGGCTTTGTTTTCCGGGAAGTATGGACGCAGCTGCTCGTCGCTGATGCTATAGAGGTGCTGTTTTTGTTTCTCGCTGTAGTAAGCGATATCCCACGGCTGCAGCTCATCGACACCAAATTCTGCTTTCGCGAAGGCGCGCAGTTGAGCCAGCTCTTTCTCACCCTGAGGACGGGCACGTTTCGCCAGGTCGGTAAGGAAGTCGAGTACCTGCTGCGGGTTTTCCGCCATTTTGGTGGACAGAGATTTAAAAGCGTAGCTTTCAAAGCCCAGCAGCTGTGCCAGCTCGTGGCGCAGCGCGAGGATCTCTTCCATTATCGGGCTGTTGTCCCATTTACCAGCGTTTGGCCCCTGGTCAGACGCGCGAGTGGAGTAAGCGCGATACATCTCCTCACGCAGCCCCTGGTTATCACAGTAGGTCATCACCGGCAGGTAGCTTGGGATATCCAGCGTTAACAGGTAGCCTTCCTGCTGTTTAGCATCAGCCTGGGCTTTTGCAGCCGCCAGCGCGCTTTCCGGCATGCCGGAGAGTTCCGCTTCATCAGTCACCAGCTTAGTCCAGCCCATCGTGGCATCGAGGACGTTATTGCTGTAGAGATTGCCCAGCTCAGACAGGCGGGTGGCAATCTCACCATAGCGCAGCTGTTTTTCCTTCGGCAGACCAATACCAGAAAGCTCAAAATCGCGCAGCGCGTTATCGACCGCTTTTTTCTGTGCGGTGTTCAGGGTGGCGTAATGATCACCGTCACGCAGGTCGCGGTACGCTTTGTACAGACCTTCATGTTGCCCAACCCAGGTGCTGTATTCAGACAGCAGCGGCAGCGTTTGTTCGTAGGCTTCGCGCAATTCCGGGCTGTTTTTCACCGAGTTCAGGTGGCTAACCGGAGAGAAAATACGCCCCAGCACATCGTCAACTTCCGCCAACGGCTGGCAAAGATTTTCCCAGGTGTACGGCGCGCCCTGCGCAACCACTCGCTCAACGTTTTCGCGGCAATCGTTCAGCGCCTTAGTCACGGCAGGCACGACGTGCTCAGGCTGAATTTTAGAAAATGGCGGCAGTTCGAAGGGGGTCAGCAATGGATTGGTCATTAGCGCGGTCCTGTTGAAAAGAGTGAATGAAGCGCGTATCCGGCGCTGTGCATATTAATTTGTACAATGGGGTTAAGTGTAGAGGATTTCAATGCCAGGCGTTGCGCTTTCGCGGCAGTGACGACTTTTCTGTATACTGTGGCGATACGCTTTATTTTCGCCCGATATTGCGCTGTTTTCGGGCCTACGTTTATAACCTGGAACACGTTTACCCATGCTGAGTTATCGCCACAGTTATCACGCTGGCAACCACGCCGACGTCCTTAAACACACCGTCCAGAGCCTGATCATCGAATCGCTTAAAGAGAAAGAAAAACCGTTTCTCTATCTGGATACCCATGCTGGCGCAGGCCGTTATCAGCTGAGCAGTGAGCATGCCGAACGTACCGGTGAATATCTGGAAGGGATCGCCCGTATCTGGCAGCAGGACGATTTGCCTGCCGAACTGGAACCCTACATTGGCGTGGTGAAGCACTTCAACCGTAGCGGCCAGTTGCGCTACTACCCCGGCTCTCCGTTAATTGCTCGCCAGCTGCTGCGAGAACAGGACAGCCTGCAATTAACGGAACTGCACCCGAGCGACTTTCCTTTGCTGCGCGGCGAATTCCAGAAAGATGAGCGCGCACGCGTGGCCAAAGCCGATGGTTATCAGCAGTTAAAATCAAAATTACCGCCGGTTTCCCGTCGCGGGCTGATCCTTATCGATCCCCCCTACGAAATCAAAAGCGACTATCAGGCGGTGGTGACAGGTATTAACGAAGGCTATAAGCGTTTCGCAACCGGCACCTATGCGCTGTGGTATCCGGTAGTTCTGCGCCAGCAAATCAAACGCATGATCCACGACCTGGAAGACACCGGTATCCGCAAAATTCTGCAGATTGAGCTGGCGGTGCGTCCGGACAGCGATCAGCGCGGCATGACGGCGTCCGGCATGATTGTAATAAACCCGCCGTGGAAGCTGGAGCAGCAGATGAACAGTGTCCTGCCGTGGTTGCACAGCAAACTGGTTCCGGCAGGAACCGGTCATACGTCGGTAAGCTGGATCGTGCCGGAGTAATCGCAGTCATCGGTGGAACCTTTTAATTTCAGGTATACAATCGCGAATATTTTGGCGGATGGCGTAACGCTTCTCCGCCCTACAATGAACATGAAGGAGCGGTCATGACCAAGCACTATGATTACATCGCTATTGGCGGCGGCAGCGGCGGTATTGCCTCCATTAACCGTGCAGCAATGTACGGCCAGAAATGCGCGCTGATTGAAGCCAAAGAGCTAGGCGGCACCTGCGTTAACGTTGGCTGCGTACCGAAAAAAGTGATGTGGCATGCCGCACAGGTCCGCGAAGCAATCCACATGTACGGGCCGGATTACGGTTTCGACACCACCATCAATAAGTTCGATTGGGATAAACTGATCGCCACGCGTACCGCTTATATTGATCGCATTCATACCTCGTACGACAACGTGCTGGGCAAAAATAATGTCGATGTGATTAAAGGCTTTGCCCGCTTTGTGGATGCCAAAACCATTGAAGTGAACGGTGAAACCATTACTGCCGATCATATTTTGATTGCTACCGGTGGTCGCCCGAGCCATCCGAGCATTCCGGGTGTGGAAAACGGTATCGACTCCGACGGTTTCTTTGAGCTGCCCGCGCTGCCAAAACGCGTGGCCGTTGTTGGCGCAGGCTACATCGCCGTTGAACTGGCGGGCGTAATTAACGGTCTGGGTGCACAAACGCATCTGTTCGTGCGTAAACACGCGCCGCTGCGCAGCTTCGACCCAATGATCGTCGACACGCTGGTTGAGGTGATGAACACCGAAGGCCCGACTCTGCATACTCACGCGATACCAAAAGCGGTCGTTAAAAACGCTGATGGCAGCCTGACCCTGCAACTGGAAGATGGTCGTAGCGAAACGGTAGATTGCCTGATTTGGGCGATCGGTCGTGAACCTGCCACCGACAACTTCAACCTGGCGGTTACTGGCGTGAAAACCAACGAAAAAGGCTACATCGTCGTTGATAAATTCCAGAACACCAGCGTGCCGGGTATTTATGCCGTCGGCGATAACACCGGGGCCGTTGAGCTGACGCCGGTTGCCGTTGCCGCGGGCCGCCGTCTGTCCGAGCGTCTGTTTAACAACAAGCCGGACGAGCATCTGGACTACAGCAACATCCCGACCGTGGTCTTCAGCCATCCGCCTATTGGTACCGTGGGCCTGACCGAGCAGCAGGCTCGCGAACAGCACGGCGATGATCAGGTGAAAGTGTATAAATCATCGTTTACCGCGATGTATACCGCTGTCACCACCCACCGTCAGCCGTGCCGCATGAAGCTGGTTTGCGTCGGTCCGGAAGAGAAGATTGTCGGTATTCATGGCATTGGTTTTGGGATGGATGAAATGCTGCAAGGCTTCGCGGTCGCTCTGAAAATGGGCGCAACCAAGAAAGACTTTGATAACACCGTTGCCATTCACCCAACGGCATCTGAAGAGTTCGTGACCATGCGTTAATCGCGCTTCAGGAATGTTAAAGGGCAAAGAGGGGTTAGCTCTTTGCCCTTAGTTACGTTTCCGCTATCAGTTCAGCAGTTGCAGCAGATAGCGGATCAGCTCCAGCAACGCGATTAACGCTCCCAGAACGATGATTGCTTTATCAATCACCCGTTTTCTCCATCAGATGGAGTGAGAATGCATCCGCTTACTCATCCATTGCCTGTCACGGCGCATGTCCCAGTGTTAGATGATGGAACTCTCACTCCGGCCAGAGCATCGGCCAACGGCACCACCCGTACAGCCGATCAGGACTTAGAAAGCGTTTAGCGCGCGTCCGGAATGAAAATGCTTCAGAGCTAACTGGATAAGTATACAGTTGTTTTAATCAAAACAACCAGCGTATTCTTGCAATACTACCGGTAAGGTAATACGATTGAAGCGTTAGATGATGGAACTCTCACTTCGGCCAGAACCACCAACTCGGGCTGAAGCGTAAAAAAACCGACGTGAAGTCGGTTTTTTTACGTCCGAATCTGGACCACAGAGAAATTATTTACCCTGCATATACGGTGTATATACCCCATTAAGGCTTTCGAGGAATGCCACGATATCGTCGATATCTTCCTGCGGCAGTTCTTTACCCACTTGATAACGCAGCATCAGTTTTACCGCACCGTCGAGCGTAGGCACATCACCGCGATGGAAATAAGGCGCAGTCAGCGCAACGTTACGCAATCCAGGGACTTTCTGACGCAGCTTGTCACGTAATTCATTGGTGACGTTCATGCGGCCAATATCTGCAGCAGTGACCTCGCCGAAATTAAAGTCCTTTTTCAGACCCAATGGCTCAAATGAACGTCCGCCTAAAATAATTCCGCCATGACAGGTCGCGCACTTATTATCTTTAAACAACTGATAGCCATGTTTTTGCTGAGCGGTTAAGGCCGCTTCATCACCACGCAGCCATTTATCAAACGGCGAATTTGGCGTAATCAGCGTTTTCTCAAACTCAGCAATCGCATCGGTAATATTATCCCCACTGAATCCCTGCGGATAAACGGCAATGAACTCTTGCTTAAGTTGCGGATCCTTGTCCAGTTTCTGGATAATTTCATCCCAGGATTTTGACGCCATTTCGATAGGGTTCAACGGTGGGCCACCGGCCTGCGCCTGCAGTGTTGGCGCACGGCCATCCCAGAATTGCTCAACGTTAAAGACCGAGTTAAATACCGTTGGCGCATTGATAGGGCCAACCGCGCCGCCGACACCGATTGACGTTTTCCGGCCATCCACGCCGCCCGCATTCAGGGCGTGACAGTGCGCACAAGAAATCGTGCTGTCGCCGGAAATACGCGGGTCATGGTAAAGCGTAAAACCAAGCGCTACTTTGCGGGCATCGGTCGGGATGCTTTCCGGTATCGGCTGTACAGGTTCATTACGATGCTGCGCGGCAGTATCGTTACTGGCGTAGTACTGCTCACGCTGTTTCGCAATCCAGCCCAGGATCTCTGCTCGCTCCGTATCGCTTACCTTGCCAGCCCAGTGCAGTGCGGTATAACGCGTCGGCGGCATGGTCTCGTACTGCATCACCCACTCAATTTTATTCAGATCGCTTTGCGAAACGGGTTTATCCGCGACCAGCGCCGCACGAACGGCCTCAAGATTGAATGATTTGTATCCCAGTTGAATATCGTAATTCATCAACTGCTTAGCGACGGGAAAAGAAGAATAGAAAGGTAATTCAGCCGAAGGAGTGTGACAATAATCGCATCCTTTTTCACGTAAGAACCCTAGTACTTTATTATTTTCTTCCAGTGTAGAGGCCTGAACATCAGCCTGTTTACTCCGTTGATTATCGTGATACCACACATAACCGGATAATCCAAAATAACAAACCGCGACGCCAGCTATGGCAATCACGGTAAGACGGGTAATGATTTTCATTATTTTACCCTCACCGTTGTGAGTTATTGTGACCCAGAAAATTAGAATAATTAATAGACAGTCTTTGTCAGACCTGACCATCATAGGAAATGAGGGGATTACTATTTTGATAAGTATCAAGCAATTACATGGAGGAGAACTATCGATAGAATAGCCTGTGCCTATTATAGAGTTAAACGTTACCAGGTTGTGTTCACACCTCGTTGCAATCGAATGTTCTGAAAATGGAATATCCTCAGGTTGTGCAGAATTCGGAATTCTGCATTATTTTCATTGGGATAGATTTATTTTTTGGATATTGCGCAGCACTAAAATGTGATCGACCGCACGCTTTACTCACCAGATACCGAAGCGAATGTCTACGCTTAATTGACGAGCGGGCAATAGCCTTAATCTTTCAACGTCCATCGGAGGTCTTTCGCATTATGCTCAACCAGAAACTACCCCACGCCCCTTCTGAAGAAATGACGATCGACATCGATCTGCTTTATGAAATGGATCCGTGCGAGTTAAAGCTGGATGAAATGATTGAGGCGGAGCCTGAACCAGAGATGATTGAAGGGTTACCCGCCTCAGATGCGTTAACTCCCGCCGATCGTTACCTCGAGCTGTTCGAACACGTTCAGTCGTCGAAACTGTTTGCCGATAGCAAAACCTTCCCCGACTGTGCGCCGAAAATGGATCCGCTGGATATTTTGATCCGCTATCGCAAGGTTAAACGCCACCGCGACTTTGATCTGCGACGCTTCGTCGAGAACCACTTCTGGCTCCCGGAAACGCCCTCCAGTGAATATGTTTCTGACCCGGCAAATTCGCTGAAAGAGCATATCGATCAACTGTGGCCGGTGCTGACGCGCGAACCACAGGATCACATTCCCTGGTCCTCGCTGCTGGCGTTACCGCAGTCATATATTGTGCCCGGCGGGCGTTTTAGTGAAACCTACTACTGGGATTCCTACTTCACCATGCTGGGTCTGGCGGAGAGCGGTCGCGAAGATCTGCTGAAATGTATGGCGGATAACTTTGCCTGGATGATTGAAAACTATGGCCACATCCCGAACGGTAACCGTACTTACTACCTGAGTCGCTCGCAGCCGCCGGTCTTTGCGCTAATGGTCGAACTGTTTGAAGAGGATGGCGTACGCGGCGCACGTCGTTACCTTGATCATCTAAAAATGGAGTACGCGTTCTGGATGGATGGCGCAGATTCCCTGGTACTCAACCAGGCCTACCGTCACGTGATCAGAATGTCGGACGGCTCCCTGCTCAACCGCTATTGGGACGATCGTGATACGCCACGCGATGAGTCGTGGCTTGAAGACGTCGAGACCGCCAAGCATTCGGGTCGCCCACCCAATGAAGTGTATCGGGATTTGCGCGCGGGCGCGGCCTCCGGCTGGGATTACTCCTCGCGCTGGCTACGCGATGCAGGCCGTCTTGCCAGCATACGCACCACTCAGTTCATCCCTATTGACCTGAACGCGTTCCTCTACAAGCTGGAAAGCACTATCGCCAATATTTCCGCACTGAAAGGCGACAAAGAAACTGAAGCGCAGTTTCGCCAGAAAGCCAATGACCGCCGCGATGCGGTGAATCGCTATCTCTGGGACGATGAAAACGGCTGCTATCGCGATTACGACTGGCGGCGCGAACAAATGGCCCTGTTCTCTGCCGCCAGTATTGTGCCGCTGTATGTCGGCATGGCAACGCATGAACAAGCCGACCGACTTGCCAATGCGGTCCGCAGTCGCCTGCTAACCCCCGGAGGGATTTTAGCCACGGAGCATGAAACGGGTGAGCAATGGGATAAACCCAACGGCTGGGCGCCGCTGCAGTGGATGGCGATCCAGGGTTTCAAACTTTACGGCGACGACCATCTTGGAGATGAAATCGCCCGTAACTGGTTGAAAACGGTGAATCTCTTTTATCAGGAACACCACAAGCTTATCGAAAAATACCACATCGCCGACGCCGCGCCGCGCGAAGGCGGCGGCGGAGAATATCCGTTACAGGACGGCTTTGGCTGGACCAATGGCGTGGTGCGCCGACTCATCGGTCTGTATGGCGAACCCTAGCAGCTGACGGTCTGAATTATCAGACCGTCAGTTAATCGCATCGTACAGTTCGGCGTGAATTTTCTGCCATTTCTTGTTCTCTGGGCTTGGCTGCGCGCGAACGCGTAGCTCGGCCTGTTCAAGGTCATACTGCTGACGCGCGACAACCGCCGGCACCGAGCAAAAACTTTGCAGATAGCTTTTATGCAGCGATGTGAGTGACGCCCCATTCGCCATCGCATGGCTGACCGTGGTCATAAACTGCCGACATGGCTTACTCTCACTCATCTGCGAAGGGTAACGCAGCAACAGCCTCAACACCTCGGTATTGCCTGCCGAGAATGCCTGCTCCGTCCACGCCAGCTTCCAGTCCATCCCGCCCTGTAGGAAAAGTGACGTCACACGGGTGTCGTTGCGCTCGATAGCCGCGCGCATGTTAAAGGCATCCCAGGTGATGCCCATTCGGGTCACCGACTCCCGCGCACCAGGGGCATCACGCCGTGGCTCCTCCTGCACGATTTCAACGGATTGCCCAGAAGACGCTTGTGGCGCTGGCGAAGTGAATAACCAGAACGCGCCCAACGAAATCACCAGCACCATCACACCGACCGCTACCCACAACATGCCGGAAATCAGCTGTTCACGTTCTTCCGCCGTGCGCCTGGCCCGCTTCTCCGGCGGATCGATACTGTCTGCGATTTCCTGTTTATCGCCCCCTGCCTGCTCGTCTTTTTGCTTTGCGTTTTCCCAAAACTGGCGAACCGTCGCCTCATCGGACGCCAGATACGACGCAGGATTAATGCGCGTACGCCGTTCTTCAAATGCCCGCTGCACAGGGTGAGTAATCTGTCGGTACTGGCAATCCAGCAACAGCAGTTGTACTGAGGTTAGCGGCTGCTGCGCGATAACGCAGTTACGGGCCAGGCGGCAGTCATCCAGGAACATCCTCAGCGTGATACGTGGCTCAACAAACGACATGAGCACCGAGGTATCGTTAAAAATCTCGCTAAAATGCCGAACGAATAACTTCTTATCGACAACCATCAGCGCCAGTTCGCTAAACATCATGCCGTCCAGCGCATCCCGACTTTCCCCCAGCTTCAACCAGCGACGCAGACGTTCACCGCCAAAGTGCTGTTTCAGGAAGCTGTTGAGCGGATGTTGATCCGGCCATACCCGCGCAATGAGGGATTTGAGGGTTAATTCTATTGCGCGAAGCTGACGCTGCGCCCGCATCTGCGCATCCGGCTCTGCACGTTCAATCTCGGTTGGATACTTCAGGAGGGGCTGTTGCTGGCGCAACTGTTCCAGAGAAGCGACAAAGCGCAGCGCAGAAATCAGCTGGTTTTCACTGACGTCCTGGCCATTTTCATATTGCGGCACGCTCTGCTGAAGATGGCGTAGCCGCAACGTGAACTGACTCAATTGCGCGTCATTCATCTGCAACCGCCTGGCGACAACGCCCCAACCTCCCAGATTCAATCGCGCCTGGTCAAGCTGCTCGAGAAACCAGCGTGGATCTTTACCCTCTGCGACGCGCACGCCAAGCATCAGCAAAATTTCTACCGAGGCCTGGCGGATTATCCCCAAACAATGTTCGAATGGTGTACATGTCGCCTGTAACGCGCTATTGGTCATTATCTTCCCTAAAAGGACCCAAAAAGTGCGGCCTCACAATGGTGTGTAGTTATCTTTTTTAAATGCAGCGCTGTGCCGCCACAGACTAAAACACATTCATATAGCAAATAAATATGTTTTACAGTGACTTCCGCACAATCATTGAAAATTATTCTGGAGATAAGCCTGTGCCTGTACTAAAAACCTCGCGTTTGATCTGCCGCCCGCTCACACATGACGACTGGGCGTTTTTCTTAACGTTACAGCAGAACGCAGATGTGATGCGCTTTGTCGCTGACTCGCGTACCGAAGAGGAGATACAGACAGTCTTTGACTCCCGCTTGCCTGAATGGTCTCCCGGCAGTCCACACTGGCTGTGCCTGATCCTGTGCGATAAGGCATCGGGCGTACCGCTTGGGGTAACCGGATATATTCAGGATAAAAATGAATGTGCCGAGGTCGGCTTTCTGCTCACTCCCGAGGCGCAAGGCAAAGGTTATGGCGCTGAATCCCTGCATGCCGTTTGCGATTATGCGTTTACCGCCGGAGGACTACGCCGACTGACGGCCTGCGTCACCGCAGGAAACGATGCCTCACGGCGTCTACTGGAAAAGGTCGGGTTCATTCTCGAAGGCACGCTGCGCGAAAGCTACTGGCTACATCAAACCTGGCATGATGACTGGATTTTCGGCCTGTTAAAACATGAATATCAGCCGCCCGCGCCATCAGGCGTTTTGCTGTAAAAAATGGCTGGATGGCGGCTGGCGTAACGGGGTGTGTTTCTTAAAATAGGTCTCTTTGTACAGAGATTATTATGCCGCTGCATTCGACGCATTTCACGCCCGCCTGTATCGCATTTATTAAGCAATGGCAGGGCCTGTCGCTGGAAAAGTATCAGGACAAAAAGGGGATCTGGGTCATTGGCTACGGGCACGAAATCACCGCAGATGAATCCTTTGATGCCCCAATTATGCTGATGCAGGCCGAAACATTGCTGCTCGCGGATATAAATATCTGCGAGGCATTCATCCATAAGGAAATGCCGCAAATACAAGATCGTTTTCAACAGGAAGCGTTAATTGCATGGATGCTCAGCGTGGGGATTAGCCGGTTTTGCAGTGCTGAATTCTGGCCGGGGGCTATTTCACAGCCAGAAACAGTCTGACTGTGAAATATTTGCCCATTATAGGGTGTCGTTTAGCATCATTGCCGCCTGCGTACGGTTTTTTACCTCCAGGCGCTGATACAGCGATTCAAGATGGGCTTTTACCGTTCCGGTGCTGATATTTAATAATCGACCAATTTGTTTATTAGATTCTCCGGCGGCCAGCATCGTCAGAATCTCCCGCTGACGCGCGCTGAGCAATCTGATATTTTGCCCGCCACATTCGGTCGCTGCGATGCAATCTCTGGGGATAAACATCATACCTATCGCGACGCTATTGAGTGCCAGCGTGAAGGTTTCCGCATCAGAATCGCGCGGAACAATGGCCAGCACGTTTAATTGCGTGACTTCCTGTAGCCATTTTTTACGGCAGTCCGTTGCGGTTACCAGCACTTTTACCTTCGCAAAGCGCTCTGCTATCTGTTGCAGCAAGCTACGGCAGAACTCAGCGTCAAAATCTCCATCCAGCATTACCAGTGCATCAGGATTCTCTTCCAGCGTCCGCCAAAGATCATCTGCCTGACTGACACCCTGAACATTCACTCCTGGAATACGCTCTTGCAAAATTACATTCATTCCATGAATAAATATTGACTGCCTGTCAAACATTATTAACTGCATTATTTATCTCCGTCTGAATAAGATATTAGCCTTAACACGCGGAAGGGTATTATCCGAGGGGCAAAATATGAAGTCACCATTTGGCGGAGGCCATTTTACCGATAGACGGAGAAGAAAGAAGCAGACGTTATAAATAGTTACAGCTGAAACCAAAGAATCACACAAAGGATCAAAATCGGGGTCAAATATTCAGAAAATCCTTAATATTTGATGTTCAAACCTGGATTACTAATATTAATAATCCGGAGTTTATATTCTTAGCTAAAAATAAGGAACTCACGATAACAGACAAATATGTTACAAAACAAAATATCGCATTAAATGATCATACGGACATGAGAATGGGGAGGTGATCATGGTTTCTGATGCAACAAATCCACTCCCGAAGAAGAATGAACTCTTCAGAACGTTTATCCCCGATCTCTTTCAGCACCGCGATCGCGGTATCAGATTCCAAATAATACCGGCAAACGCCACCAGCTATATTTTGACTTCTGATGGCGCGCCAGTTTTCTATTGCTCAAAAAGTTAAGTAAGAGGCTGTCGATTACAGGAACATCCCGCCAGAGACTTCGATACGCTGTGCCGTCATCCAGGCCAGCTCATCGCTGAGCAACGCAGCAATGGCGTCGCCAATATCGTCCGGTAACCCAACACGCCCCAGCGCCGTCTGCGATGCAATATAGGCATTCAATTGCGCATTATCCCGCACGTTTCCGCCGCTAAAATCCGTCTCGATTGCCCCAGGCGCAATAATATTCGCCGTAATGCCGCGCTCTCCCAGCTCTTTCGCCTGATAACGGGTTAACACCTCCATCGCCCCTTTCATGGCAGCGTAAGCGCTGTAACCCGGTAGCGCAAAGCGCGACAATCCGGTCGAGACATTAAGAATGCGTCCGCCGTTGTTGATCAGCGCCAGCAGGTTCTGTGTCAGGAAAAAAGGTCCTTTAAAATGGATGTCCAAAAGCTGGTCAAATTGCGCTTCAGTGAACGCCGGATAAGGCGCGTTAATGCCAACTCCGGCATTGTTCAATAAATAATCAAAGGTGTCGCTTTGCCAGTGCGTTTGTAGGGTTTCCTGCACCTGTTTGACAAACTGAGGGAAAGTGGAAATATTTCCGACGTTCAACGGTAATGCTACAGCTTTACCGCCAGATTGGCGAATTTCATCCACAACCTGCTGCGCTTCTTTTTCATTGCTGTTCCACGTCAGGATGACACCAATGCCTTTACTCGCCAGCTTTAGCGCCGCGTTTTTACCGAGTCCACGGCCGCCGCCGGTCACCAATGCGATACGTTGCGTCATAAGAAACCTCATTTCAGGTGTTGTGAAGATTGAGACAAAGCTTATTAGGTGGTAGAAAAACAATAAATACCGCTTACTGCGCATTACTGTTTCATTTAGAACAACAATAGGGCATGAGAATGGATAAAATTCACGCAATGCAGTTGTTCATCCGCGTCGCAGAACTGGAGAGCTTTTCGCGCGCGGCAGACACCCTCGGACTTCCTAAAGGTAGCGTATCGCGCCAGATCCAGGCCCTGGAAAATCATCTGGGCACACAGTTGTTGCACCGCACAACCCGCCGCGTTCAGCTGACGCAAGACGGCATGATCTATTACGAACGAGCGAAAGATTTGTTGAGCAATCTCGATGAACTGGATGGGCTATTCCATCACGACCCGACCAGCATCAGCGGCAAGCTGCGCGTCGATATGCCGGTTGGTGTGGCGAGAAATCTGGTGATGCCCCGTTTACCGGCCTTCTTGCATCAGTATCCGGGGCTTGAGCTCGAACTTAGCAGCAGCGACCGCCTGGTGGACTTGATCCGCGAAGGCTTCGACTGTGTGGTACGCGTGGGAACGCTGAAAGATTCAGGGCTGATTGCGCGCCCGCTGGGGAAACTCACGCAGATTAACTGCGCCAGCCCGCAATACCTCGCCCGCTTTGGTTATCCGGAAAGCCTGGAGGATTTAGCCTCGCATGCGGTGGTGCACTACTCAGTCAATTTGGGAACGCGTGCGCAAGGCTTTGAAGTGGCAACAGACAACGGTGCTAAATGGGTTAAAACCGGCGGCATGCTGACGGTGAACAGTACCGAAACGTATCATGCGGCATGTCTTGCCGGTCTGGGCATTATTCAGGTACCGCGCGTGGGCGTGCGTGATGCCCTGCGCGCCGGTACGCTGATTGAAGTATTGCCGCAATATCGCGCCGAACCATTACCGGTTTCATTGCTCTATCCGCATCGCCGTAACCTCTCCCGCCGCGTACATCTGTTTATGGAATGGCTGACCGGCGTGATGAAAGACTATGTGGACTGACAAGCTATACTGTCCTGAGAATGAACAGAACAAGGATTACTGCCCTGATGACGCAGGAAAAAGAGATTAAACGCCCCATTCAGGAACTTGAGCACGCACCAATCCCAAAAATTGAGACCCTGGAGCGTAAAAATACAGAAACCAACGGTAAGACCAACCAGGCGCTGAAAACCGCCCTGACCTTCGCCGATAAAATTCAACGCCAGCCCATGATTGCCCATCTGATTCGCGCCGCGGAGAGATTTAACGATCGTATGGGAAATCAGTTTGGCGCCGCCATTACCTACTTCTCGTTTCTGTCGATGATCCCTATCCTGATGGTGTCGTTTGCCGCCGCGGGTTTTATTCTCGCTTCGCACCCTACGCTGTTGCAGGATATCTTCAGCAAAATCCTGCTCAACGTCAGCGATCCGACGCTCGCCTCCACGCTGAAAAACACCATCAATACCGCCGTTCAGCAACGCACCACCGTCGGTCTGGTGGGTCTTGCCATCGCGCTCTATTCCGGAATTAACTGGATGGGAAACCTGCGCGAAGCTATTCGTGCCCAGTCGCGGGATGTCTGGGAGCGGACCCCACAGGATCAGGAAAAAATTTGGGTCAAATATCTGCGTGATTTTGTCTCATTGATTGGCTTACTGATTGCGCTGATTGTTACGCTGTCCATTACCTCCATCGCCGGTTCCGCCCAGCAGATGATTATTTCTGCGCTGTATCTCGACGGCATCGAATGGCTGAAGCCCGCCTGGCGGCTGATCGGCCTGACCATCTCTATTTTCGCCAACTACTTGCTGTTCTTCTGGATTTTCTGGCGGCTACCGCGTCACCGACCGCGCAAAAAAGCGCTCATTCGCGGCACGTTTATCGCGGCACTGGGGTTTGAAGTCATCAAAATGATCATGACGTACACGCTGCCATCACTGGTGCAATCGCCGTCAGGCGCGGCGTTTGGTTCCGTACTTGGCCTGATGGCGTTCTTCTACTTCTTCGCCCGTCTGACTCTGTTTTGCGCTGCCTGGATTGCCACAGCAGAATACAAAGACGACCCGCGTATGCCGGGGAAAACCCACCGCTAATCTTTGTTAACTGCCTGATAACGCTGCGCTTATCCGGCCAACCCAATGCTTACGTCGAAATCCTGCGCATTATCAGAATTAAAATCCAGCCCGTAACTTTTGTTTAACCAAAAACCAGTTTTATCATCCAAGTTTTAAATTATGTGAAGCATTTCATGGAAGTGAAATCTCCAGCCTAAAAATTATCCCCTTTTTGCTCTATTTTTGACCGATCGCAAGGTTTGTTACAGATTGAAATGTCTCTTTTGCTGTGCGTAATATGACCTTTCGTTCGACCAAAAATAAGAAAATATTATGCAAGCAACAGCCACAACGCTCGACAACGAACAGGAACACACCCCGGTCAACTCGCGCAATAAAGTCGTCGTCGCCTCACTCATTGGCACTGCCATTGAGTTCTTCGACTTCTATATCTACGCCACCGCCGCGGTGATCGTGTTCCCCCATATCTTCTTCCCGCAGGGGGATCCGACCGCGGCAACGCTGCAGTCCCTTGCCACCTTTGCTATCGCCTTTGTGGCACGGCCTATCGGTTCTGCTGTGTTCGGGCATTTTGGCGATCGCGTAGGGCGTAAAGTCACGCTGGTTGCCTCACTGCTCACTATGGGGATCTCGACGGTTGTCATTGGCCTGCTGCCGGGCTATGAAACTATCGGTATTTTCGCCCCGCTGCTGCTGGCGCTGGCGCGTTTTGGTCAGGGTTTAGGACTGGGCGGTGAATGGGGCGGCGCGGCGTTACTGGCGACGGAAAACGCACCGCCGCGTAAACGCGCGCTGTACGGATCATTCCCGCAGTTGGGCGCACCTATCGGCTTCTTCTTCGCCAACGGCACTTTCCTGCTGCTCTCCTGGCTGCTGACCGACGAGCAGTTTATGAGCTGGGGCTGGCGCGTACCGTTCATCTTCTCTGCGGTGCTGGTGATTATCGGTCTGTACGTTCGCGTTTCGCTGCATGAATCCCCGGTCTTTGCCAAAGTGGCTGCGGCGAAAAAACAGGTGAAAATCCCGCTGGGTACCCTGCTGACAAAACATGTCCGCGTGACGATCCTCGGCACGTTCATCATGCTGGCGACCTATACGCTGTTCTATATCATGACCGTCTATTCCATGACGTTCAGCACCGCCGCGGCGCCTGTAGGGCTTGGCCTGCCGCGTAATGAAGTGTTGTGGATGCTGATGATGGCGGTTATTGGCTTTGGCGTCATGGTGCCGGTGGCGGGCCTGCTGGCCGATGCGTTTGGTCGTCGCAAGAGCATGCTCATCATCACCACGCTTATTATTCTGTTTGCGCTGTTTGCCTTTAAACCGCTGCTCGGCTCTGGCAATCCGGTGCTGGTGTTCGCCTTCCTGTTGCTTGGTTTGAGCCTGATGGGTTTGACATTTGGTCCGATGGGCGCGCTACTGCCGGAGCTGTTCCCGACCGAAGTGCGCTACACGGGGGCGTCGTTCTCGTACAACGTTTCGTCGATTCTTGGTGCTTCCGTTGCCCCTTACATTGCCGCATGGCTGCAGGCGAATTACGGCCTGGCGGCGGTCGGTACGTATCTGGCATCAATGGCGGCGTTAACGCTGATTGCGCTGCTGTTAACCCACGAAACCCGCCATCAGTCATTGTGATTTTTTGGCTGTAACCACCGTCTGCGGCCTACGTTGAGCATGAAATGTAGGCCGCAGAAGTGAAGCGTTAGCGCCATCCGACAACGGCAAAAATCACTTCTTCATTTGCGACAAAATGGTCCGGCATTGATTAGCGTCCCCTTCAGAAGGTGAAATCAGCGCCAGCAAGGCCGCCGCGGGCGTCACCAACGTTGCCAGCGCGGCAGCAACCGCACCGCGCGCAATCAGCGGCCCGGCCTTCACGCCGGCCTGCGGATTCTTAAAGGTGCCGCGAACATACAGCGGCGAACGCAGGGTAATAATACGAATGCCTTTGCTCTCCGGATCGATGGTTAAATCCAGTTGCTCCGACGCAAAACTCGCCGTACCAGTGACATTAATGACCGCGTTTTCCGTGTCGAAGGCAAAAATCTGCGGGCGGGCTACGCCGTTAACAATATCCAGATTCGCCGCCGCGCAGTTTACCCGTACCTCGTCATCACCAAATATCTGTCCAACAAGATAGTTGCCCAGATTCAAGCCAACAATTTCCATCAGATTCCGGCTGATCAAACCGTCGTTCATCAGCAGCTTCAGGTTGCCATTGCTGTTACCAAGCAGCGCCGCTACCGAGTTTCCGCTCCCGCTAAACCTGGCGTCACCGTTCATTTCACCGAGCGTTTTCTGCATCAGCTCCACATCCGGCATCAGCGCTTTTAGCTTCAGGCGGCGAGCCTGGATGTCCGCCTGCCCCCGCATCGGCTTTTTATCTCCTTCCAGATGGATGCTGGAGACAATGCTGCCTCCCGCGAGGCCAAATTTCAGCGGCTGCAGGCGCAGGTCGGCATTTTTCAGGATGATATGGGTGGAGAGATCGCTGATCGGCAGACTGCTGCCGTGCTCAATACGCCGTCCTTTGAAACGTACGTCAGCGTCCATCACGTTCCATTTGTCGGTTTCAAAACGGTCATACGGCAAGACCTTGTCCGCGGGCTGGACGCTCTTCTCACCTTTGCGCTGTTCAGATTGTTTGGCCCGCTCCGCCCCTTTGCCTGAATCCACACCGATCAGCGGCCCCAAATCAGCCAACCTCAGTTGGCGTGACTCAACATCCCCTTTCAGCATTGGGCGCGGCTTACCGGTGGTATAGGCCAGCGTTCCGTGAATATCGCTGTCGCCAATTCGGCCATTAAAATCGCGGTAATCAAAAACAGAGGATTTTTCCGGGTCAATTTTCGCGACCAGATGTCCGTCGGTTTCAAACGGCGGCGTATCCGGGAGCAGCACGCCGGTCAAATCGTACAAATCCCCTAGCGAATCTCCCGAGAATTTAAGCCGCAGATCCGCCCCACCCATATTCATCGGATCGTTTATCGTACCCATAAACGCCACACGCGTATTACCCGAACGGAAATCAGCCTGAATCGGGAAAGGAGTCCCTTCACCGCGCAGCGCCAGCATTCCGCCTATTTTCCCGCTACCGCTTAGCGGTTCGCCGTTATATCGGCCTTGCGCTTTCAGACCAAACACGTAGTCCTCAATGTGGGCGTTGCTCTCTTTACTTTTTGCGCCAGTCACTTCGCTAAAGGGCAACGGCTTACCCAGCGGATCGACCAGGATCTCAATCTCTGACTTCGTCACCTTATCGTTAATGGCGATGCGCCCTTGGTCGAATAGAATGTTATCCAGCCGGAAAGACCAGGCTGATGGCGGCGCTTTGGGATCGCGGTTTTCATCCCCTGCCAGGTTAAAGGTCCAGTTATTGTTTTTCTCCGACAGGCGGATAAGCCGCGCATCGGGTTTTACCAGCTTGATCCACGGGAGCCAGACGGTTTTTGTCAGCAATGCCAGTGGGGCGAGCGTGGCTTCAACGCGCGGGAGATGCACCATGGTGACGTCAGGAATGTCCGGCGGGTTGCCGAGGATGATATCCTCAGCATGAACATGCGGCCACGGAACCCAGCTACGCCAGCCGGTTTCCTGTTTTTGGCGTTCCCAAACCACGCCCAGGTCACCCCGTATGGCGAAGGGACGGTTGAGTTCTGTAGAGACTTTCTGGTTGATGGTCGGTTTGAGCCGGTTCCAGTCAAATGTCGCAATCACGATGATGAGTACGACGATCAACAACAAGAAAACCCCTATTACTGAAGTGGTTATTTTGCCTGTTCTCGTCATGTTTAACCTCCTTACTTTCTTCCTTGCCTGTCCTAAAGATAGTCCAGCAGAGGAAAAGGAGGCGTTCTACATCCTTATCAAAGCGACAGAATTACGTCTTCAAGGGTATCCAGAGGCACTGGACGAGAGAGAAAATAGCCTTGCGCAGCGAAAGCCGGTGAGTTTTGTACATCACGCCACTCTTCCAGCGTTTCAACGCCTTCGACAATCACACCGCGGCAATAGCGGTTCATCAGCTGTAACAGCAGCGTAAAGAGATTGCGGCCCTCCGGCGTCTGGCGCAGCATGACAAACAGATCCCGCGCCACTTTGATATAGTCGTAACTCACTTCGCTCAGCGCCGAGAAGTTTGCCATTCCGGTACCAAAATCATCCAGCCAGAGCGGGCCAAACTCGCACATTGAGGCGAACGACGAACCCTTCGGCAAGCGGATATGTTCCACCAGTTCAAAGCGCAGCCACGGCAGACATTCGATGATTTTCAGGATTTCGGGATCCTGGCGCATTGCAATCAGCGTTGGCCCGTCGACATTCACGGATGCCAGCAGATCGTTGGCTTTGAAAAACGCCCCTTTTTGTTCAAGCTGTACAAGCTGCTCTTTCACCACATCTACACGATGTCGTACGGCCACTTCGGCGAAATAGCGGTCCGGCGCGATACGTTGGGAGGGGTTTTCAGGATGGCTCACGACGGTCAGCAGCTCAACGGCCATCAGCCGCCCGTTGGTCTGATAAATCGGCTGGTAGGTGTAAGCACGCTCGCACTGCAGCCAATAGCGTCTCTCCTGCAAGTTTTCAATACTCGCATCGAGCGTAATTAGCTGCTGGGTAACCTGCTTTATCATCTGAGATGTCCTGTAAATAAGAGTGTGACTGACCGGACTCGACAAAGGTTATCGGCGCTCAGGCGAAGAACTTTACGTTCAGCCCTACGCAAAATAGAAACTAAGCGGCAAAAAACGACGCAGAATACGTGCTGGCTCAAAAAAATAATGGAACGATGTTTTAATATAGTTGACCACTTAACACCCACAGCGCACACTAACGCTAATTTTTTTCAGAGCAGGTTACGACTATGTCCAGAAAGATTGCCGTGATTGGCGAATGCATGATTGAGCTGTCACAGAAAGGCGCTGACGTTCAGCGCGGATTCGGTGGCGACACGTTGAATACATCCGTTTATATCGCCCGTCAGGTCGATGCTGCGGCACTTTCCGTACACTATGTGACTGCGCTGGGTACCGACAGTTTTAGCCAACAAATGCTGGAATCCTGGCAGAGCGAAAATGTGGATACCTCATTAACCCAACGCATGGAAAACCGTCTGCCGGGCCTCTATTACATTGAAACCGATAGCACCGGCGAGCGCACCTTCTATTACTGGCGTAATGAAGCCGCCGCAAAATTCTGGCTTGAGAGCGAACAGTCCGCCGCTATTTGCGAAGAACTGGCGACATTTGACTATCTGTATCTGAGCGGAATCAGCCTGGCTATTTTAAGCCCGGCAAGTCGTGACAAGCTGCTGTCGCTGCTGCAAGAATGCCGCGCCAACGGTGGAAAGGTCATTTTTGACAATAACTACCGCCCACGTCTGTGGAGCAGTAAAGAAGAGACCCAGCAGGTGTATCAGCAAATGCTGGAATGCACCGATATCGCGTTTCTGACGCTGGATGATGAAGACGCGCTGTGGGGTGAAAAACCGGTTGCCGAGGTGATTGCCCGTACTCACGCGGCTGGCGTACAGGAAGTGGTTGTGAAACGCGGTGCAGACTCTTGCCTGGTTTCCATCGCAGGCGAAGAACTCATCGACGTCCCGGCCGTAAAACTACCGAAAGAGAAGGTTATCGATACGACCGCTGCGGGTGACTCCTTCAGCGCCGGGTATCTGGCGGTACGTCTGACCGGTGGCGATGCCGCTGATGCCGCAAAACGCGGCCACCTGACGGCAAGCACCGTTATTCAGCATCGCGGGGCGATTATTCCTCGCGACGCCATGCCGCAGTAATCTGGCGTTCTGGCAGGCCGGATTAGACGTTAACGTCGCGTCCGGCCTGCAGGTCACGATTCCCTTATTGCACCGGCGGGATGTCCGTCACTTCAGAATGTGATTCATCCGTTTCTACCGACGTTGCCGCGGCGGTAACCGGCGCCATAATGCTATCCCACGTCGCCTGCAGATCCTTCATATTGAATTCAGGCTCACCCTTCGGCTGCAACAGAATTAACGCCATATCTTGCGACAGTTGCTGACGCAGGTCCTGATTCAGCATCTCAACACTCAGGTTGTTCAGGAAGCTCTGACGTAAACGCTGATACTGTTCAGGCGCAATATCCACGACCTGGTTTTGCAGCGAGCGCAAACGCTGGCTGATCAAAATATCGGTATCGGTGCGACCATAGGTGGCAAACAGCTTCTGCAGTTCCAGATTCTTTTGCGCCACCAGCGCATTAAACTCTTCTTCCGGCAGCCCCTTATCGCGCACTTTGGCCAGCTCACGCGCAACCGTGCTGAGGTTCGCGTTCAGCTTACCGTTCGGTGATTCAACGTTAATGGCACATTGCGCGCGCAGGAACAGCACCCGACAGTCAAAGCCAAGGCCAATGTCTTTGGCATTGTTTTTGGTGAGCTCCTGCTGAATGTGCCAGAACAACGCTTCACGGGCTAAATCAGCGCGCCAGTAACGTAACAGCGCGGCAGATTCACGGATCGGCTGCCACGGCGTATCCCACATAATAGACAGGCGATCCTGACGTACCGCATCGGTCATTATGCTTACGGCCTCTGCACGCAGCGGAGAGAGCGTGGGTACCGGCGCAGGCGTTTCGCGTTTACCTTTTAATTCGCCAAAGGTTTTATTGATTTGATCAGCCACGCTGCGCGCATCTACGTTACCGACGATAATCAGCGTCATCGCATCCGGGGTATACCATTTCTGGTAGAAGGACTGGATTTTCGTCGCATCAACAGGCGTTTTCAGCGGATCGGCAGGATCGTGACCCAGCAGCGTCGATCCCTTCAGACGATAGCGCCACCATCCCTCTTTGGTATCTGACGGCCAGGTTGCAACCATATCTTCGCTACTCAGCGCATGATTGACCGATTCAGGGGTGATGCTCAGATTACCGGAAATATTCGCCAGATAAGAAAGTGACTCTTTCAGCAGATCGTTGCGGCTGTTAGGCAGACTGAGGTTATATAGCGTGGAATCATAGGAAACGATAACGGGCGGCATGGGACGACTGGGATCGAACCCCTGCTGCCACAGAGAACGGGCTTGCGTAGCATCGAGGCCACCGCTTTGCGTCAGCGCGATACGCGGGATCGCATGGCTGAAACCACTCTGTTGTGTACTTTCGGTGAGTGAACCGGTATTGACCAGCAGGCGAACCTCAATACGGTCGCTGGGGCGCTGGGGAGTGGCTAAGACTTGCCACTGTAACCCATTTGCCAGCGTGCCCTGTTGCCACGCCGGGTCAGGCTGGAGCGCATCTGCCTGCACATAGCCGGCAGTGGCCATCATCAGCAAGCCGCCCGCTAAAAGTCGAATTTTTGTGCCCTGCATGTGAACCCCTGATCAACTATCCTGGAAATAAAAAGACAGCCCGCGAGAGGACTCTCTGAATATGACGTTAAAAACACTTCGTGTTAGACCGCAAGAACATAAAAATGTCACGGAGGAAGTGAAAAAATCCCGACGCCGCCGAATCGGCGGTTTCAGGCACAGGGGTTAATTATGCGCAAACGCCCGCAGTCCTGGAAGGGACTACGGGCATAAGTGGAGAGATTAAGAGGATATTTCGTGCGTTTTGCCATCCGGCGCACGATTATTCAGCACATCATCCAGCTTTTTATGGTCCAGTTCTTTCACCCATTTCGCTACTACAACAGTTGCCACACCGTTACCGACCAGGTTAGTCAGCGCACGGGCTTCAGACATAAAGCGGTCAATACCGAGAATCAGCGCCAGACCAGCAACCGGTAAATGGCCCACAGCGGAGATAGTCGCGGCCAGAACAATGAAGCCACTCCCGGTCACACCCGCAGCACCTTTTGAAGAGAGCAGGAGCACCACCAGCAGGGTTATCTGATGGAAGATATCCATATGGCTGTTGGTGGCCTGAGCGATAAACACCGCCGCCATCGTCAGATAGATTGATGTCCCATCAAGGTTAAACGAGTAGCCCGTGGGTATAACCAACCCGACAACCGACTTGCGACAGCCCAGTTTTTCCATCTTATCGAGCATACGCGGCAGCGCGGACTCGGAAGAAGAGGTGCCCAGAACGATCAGCAGTTCTTCACGGATATAGCGGATGAATTTGAAAATGCTGAAGCCGGTTGCGCGCGCAATCGAGCCCAACACCACAACCACAAACAGAATACAGGTGATGTAGAAACAGATGATCAACTGACCCAACTGCACCAGCGTCCCGACGCCATATTTACCGATGGTAAAGGCCATGGCACCGAAAGCACCGATCGGCGCAAGGCGCATGATCATGTTGATGATGCCAAAAATAACCTGCGAGAAGCTTTCAATCACGTTGAAAATCATCTGGCCTTTGCTACCTAAACGATGCAGCGCAAAACCAAACATAACCGCAAACAGCAATACCTGCAGGATGTTGCCACTGGCGAACGCGCCAATGACGCTACCCGGGATAATATCCATCAGGAAGCCTACGATCCCCTGGTCTTTTGCCTGTTCGGCGTAAATCGCAACCGCTTTGGCATCCAGCGTCGCCGGATCGACGTTCATACCGGCACCGGGTTGCACCACGTTGACGATGATAAGGCCGATGATCAGCGCAATCGTACTGACAATTTCAAAATAAAGCAGTGCAACCGCACCGGTGCGGCCTACAGCTTTCATACTTTCCATGCCTGCAATGCCGGTTACGACAGTACAGAAGATGACAGGTGCGATGACCATTTTGATGAGCTTCACGAAAGCATCACCAAGTGGCTTCATTTGGGCGCCTAATTCAGGGTAGTAATGGCCAAGGAGAATACCTATGGCAATTGCTGTCAGGACCTGAAAGTAAAGGCTTTTGAATATAGAGGTTTTCATAGGGTGTCCTTAAAGTAAAAACCACAGGCCTTGTAAGGTTTTGTTTAACCTGCGGCCTTAAAGTAACACCCACACAACATGACAGAAATGCGCCTGGATCATAATTGATACAGAAATGTTAAAAATTTTGAGCTGGCTCGCACAAGCGAGACCTTTTTTAACTTTTGTAATCAGCGTTTTTCGGCGTCAGATAACGTTCTTCGAAGATATTCGCCGGAACCGGCCGGGCGAACAGGAACCCTTGTGCCACTTCTACCCCCGCTTGTGATAACCATTCGCGTTGCGCTTCGGTTTCGACGCCCTCAGCGATCATCTGCAAATTGAGGCTATGCGCCAACTGAATGATGGCGGAGATCATGCTGCAATCTTCAGGGACGCCATCGACAAACATCTTATCGATTTTGAGTACATCCACCGGGAGCGACTTCATGTGCTGCAGCTGCCGCAGACCCGCATAGCCCATACCAAAATCGTCCAGCGCGATACGCACACCCGCGTTGCGCAGCGGGCGTAAAATAGCCACAGCGGCGTTAGGATCATCAATATGCCGGCTTTCGGTCACTTCCAGAATCAACGTCCCAGGCTTGATGCGATAGCGGTTTAGCAATTCCAGCAGATCCGACACCATACTCGGATGCATCAGCTGTAGCGCAGACAGGTTCACCGAGAGCGGCAGCATCAGGCCGCGTTCCTGCCAGGCTGACAGCTGGCGGCATGTCTCCTCCAGCACCCAGTAACCGACCGTCACCATCAGGCCACAGGACTCAATCCTGTCGATTAACCCTTCTGGCAGCTCCCAGCTTCCGTCTGGCTGCTGCATTCGCAATAATGCTTCTGCGCTCAATACCTTACCGCTGGACATCTCCACCTGAGGCTGCATCCAGAGCGCAAACTGATGGTTATCCAGCGCGGTAAGAATATCGTTCTCTTCCGTCAAACGCTGTTGCGCCTCTTCCATCTGCAACGGGTCAAAGAACTGAATCCGGTTTTTACCCTTGTGACGCGACGTTAACACGGCTGAGAGTGCGCGGTGGTAAAGCTGTTCTGCGGTCAAATCGCCATTAAACATCGCCACCCCAATGTTGCAGGTTGGACGGAGTTGAATGCCCTGAATCGGTAATCGCTCGTTAACGATAGTGAGTACTTGCTGACCTAGCGTAATAGCGTGCCAGGGTTCTTTCACACCATGTGCGATGATGGCAAAGTCATAGCCGCTCACCTGGGTAAGCACCATTCTGGGGGCCAATACTGACTTCAGCTTTTCAACCAGCGTAAGCAGCAGGATTTCCCGCTGGGTCTCGGATAACACACCCGCGGTATCACGCAGGGTTTCGCAGGTGACAATCATCAACGCCGTTGTCTGCTGGCGGTTCACAACCTGCTCCAGCAGCGCCATCAGAAACGACTTGTTGGGCAGCTCAGAAACCGGGAACCGCATTGAATGGTCGCTTTGCTCTTCACTGCGGCGCTGAATCAGTTGCTGATTGAGGTTATAGCTACGCACCAGCAGGCCAATCTCGTCGTCCTGATGCAGACGCGGCAATGCCAGCTGATAGCCAATCAGATCCTGCTGGGGAATGTCGTTCAGCTCACGCGCTATTTTACGTAATGGATGCAAAATCAATCTGTTAATACACCATGAGATGGCTACCGTGAGTATTAACGAGAGAAGTAAGTAAATGGTCACTAACGTGGAGAGCGTACTCATCACAAACTTGTACATACGGTACGAGTCCGCCTGCAGCACCAGATACGCCAGCGGTTGCGGATTCGCTGAACGCTCAAGAGAATAGACCGGCAGCGAAATTTGTACCGGAAGTTCAAACAGGCGAGTCACCGTAACCGGAACCGGGCGTTCAGGAATAAAGCTCATCCGCAGCGCCTGAAACTGATTGGGAAGCACCACATCGGCGCGACTGACCACGCCTGCTGGTCGAATACTTCTTAAAATAGCTTCTGCTTCGGGAATATCCCCTTTCAGGATCGTGCCCGACAGAGGCTCACGGACGGAGCGAGCGATACTTTCCAGTTGCGTAGCCGTGTTGTAGCGATTCTGCTGGACCAGATGGAACAACAAAACGGTGCAAAAAATAAACACAAACACCATGACAACGGCCGCAACCATTGCCATCTGCTTAATTGTTAACGAGCGACTGACACGCAAACTGACTCTCCACGGATAGACGAAACTGCCGTCAGAGTATACCCGATCGTAGCGGTATTAAGAGAGGCGGTATCTGAAAACTTCCCAGCATGCATTATCCCCACAGGATAGGCACCTGGCGACGAGATTTATCTGCATTTAAGCCGAAAAAGGCCGCAAGGTTCCCCCCTGCGGCCTGGTTCGGGCGCATGTTGCCATCACGGCAGACAGACGCCCGCAAGGTGCATTACTTCCTGTTACGCAGCCAGCTCACAATCAGGCTGGCAATAATGCCAGCGATGATCGGAGCCGCTAAATCGTGCCAGAAGGCCACGCCTAACTGCGCGAGCGTCATATAGCCGCCTGTGTTGCAATGGCAACTGTTCACGGCTATTCTTGAGTTGTTCAGGTTCAAGTTAGCCCCCGTTTTGTTGCCAGGTTTATACCGAACAACGTGCGGGGGTTTTCTCTTTCCAGCAACCGATGCCGCCGGGGATCAAGCCCCCGCAACATTGCGCCTCACCGGGAATTACCGGCTTGCCGCTGATTCTACGGTAGCCCACTTGCCATATCACTGCGCAATATACGGCTCTGCGTAGCGCCTCGCATTTCACCTGTTTTCGCACCATTACGCTGGAAAGATTCTTGCCAGTTGGCAACATTCCTGCCGCTCTTCAATACAGAAAAAGACATATCTCATTGATATCTATACCTTCATTTTCTGGCACAGCGATTGCTATTTGACTGTGAGCTGTTCTGTTCCGAATCAAAGGAGATATCATGTCTGACTGTCGTACTTACGGATTCAACACCCAGATCGTTCACGCGGGGCAACAACCCGACCCTTCTACTGGCGCGCTCAGTACGCCTATTTTCCAGACTTCAACGTTTGTTTTTGACAGCGCCGAACAAGGTGCCGCCCGCTTTGCGCTCGAGGAGTCCGGGTACATTTACACCCGTTTGGGTAACCCCACCACCGATGCGCTGGAGAAAAAGCTGGCGGTACTGGAAAGAGGTGAAGCCGGGCTGGCAACCGCATCCGGTATTTCTGCCATCACCACCACGCTGCTGACGTTGTGCCAACAGGGCGACCATATCGTTTCCGCCAGCGCGATTTACGGCTGCACCCACGCGTTTTTGTCGCACAGCATGCCGAAGTTTGGGATTAACGTCAGCTTCGTCGATGCGGCAAAGCCTGAAGAAATCCGCGCCGCCATGCGCCCGGAAACCAAAGTAGTGTATATCGAAACGCCCGCTAACCCGACGCTGTCGCTGGTCGACATTGAAACGGTAGCCGGTATCGCCCATCAACAAGGCGCATTGCTGGTGGTGGATAACACCTTTATGTCACCGTACTGCCAGCAGCCTTTACAGTTAGGCGCGGATATTGTGGTGCACAGCGTCACTAAATATATCAACGGTCACGGAGACGTGATTGGCGGCATCATTGTTGGTAAGCAGGAGTTTATTGACCAGGCGCGGTTTGTTGGTCTGAAAGATATCACCGGCGGCTGCATGAGTCCTTTCAACGCGTGGCTGACGCTACGCGGCGTTAAAACACTGGGCATACGTATGGAACGCCACTGTGAAAACGCATTGAAAATCGCCCGCTTCCTCGAGGGGCATCCATCCATTACCCGCGTTTATTATCCTGGCTTGTCTTCACACCCGCAGTATGAGCTGGGCCAGCGGCAGATGAGCCTGCCAGGAGGAATTATCAGCTTCGAAATTGCCGGCGGCCTCGAGGCTGGCAGACGGATGATCAATTCTGTAGAATTGTGCCTCCTCGCGGTCAGTCTCGGTGATACCGAAACCCTCATTCAGCACCCAGCGTCTATGACACATTCGCCCGTTGCGCCAGAGGAACGGCTTAAAGCAGGTATTACCGACGGGCTTATCCGTCTTTCTGTGGGTCTTGAAGATCCAGAAGATATTATTAACGACCTTGAACACGCCATCAGAAAGGCAACATTCTGACCATTATGACCTGAACCGACGCCGATCGGTTCAGGTTGTTGAGAATCAAGGCACAACAGTCTGGTAATACGCGCAATCCTGTTTCGGGGAGTGCGCGTATTTTGGGCAGGGGGTTCTATGCAGGACGACACATTACAACTAAGCAACAATACAGCAACCACCGTACCATTCTCAAAGAAAATACCGTTTACGAAATACGACTTTGGCTGGGTATTACTGTGTATCGGCATGGCAATTGGTGCTGGAACGGTACTGATGCCGGTACAAATAGGCTTAACAGGCATTTGGGTATTTATCGTCGCCTTTATTATTGCCTATCCAGCAACCTATATTGTGCAGGATATTTATTTAAAAACATTATCAGAAAGTGAAACTTGTAATGACTATACCGATATTATCAGTCATTATCTGGGAAAAAACTGGGGCGTATTTCTTGGCGTCATCTATTTTTTGATGATTATTCACGGCATATTTATCTATTCCTTATCCGTGGTTTTTGACAGTGCCTCATATATCAAAACCTTCGGCTTAACCGATGCCGATCTTTCACAATCGATAATCTATAAAGTGGCCATTTTTGCCGTGCTGGTGGCCATTGCTTCCGGGGGAGAAAAGCTGCTGTTTAAAATCTCCGGCCCGATGGTGGTAGTCAAAGTGGGGATCATCATCGTGTTTGGTTTTGCGATGGTTCCGCACTGGAACTTCGCTAATATCAGCGCATTCCCTGAAGCATCGGTCTTCTTTCGCGACGTACTGCTGACCATCCCGTTCTGCTTCTTCTCGGCGGTATTTATTCAGGTGTTGAACCCAATGAACATCGCCTACCGCAAGCGGGTAGCGGACCGGGTTCTGGCCACCCGCATGGCAATACGCACGCATCGCATCAGTTACATTACGCTGATTGCGGTCATTCTGTTTTTCTCATTCTCTTTTACCTTTTCTATTAGTCATGAAGAGGCCGTTTCGGCCTTCGAACAAAATATTTCCGCACTGGCGCTGGCAGCGCAAGTCATTCCTGGGCAAATTATTCATATCACCTCAACGGTGCTAAATATCTTCGCCGTATTAACCGCATTCTTTGGTATTTATCTGGGGTTCCACGAGGCGATCAAGGGTATTATTCTTAATGTTCTGAGCCGTATTATTGATGTGGAGAAAATTAATCCCCTGGTGCTTACGCTGGGTATTTGTACCTTTATTGTTATCACCCTGGTGATCTGGGTGTCATTTCGTGTATCGGTACTGGTGTTCTTCCAGTTGGGTAGCCCACTTTACGGGATTGTGTCCTGTATTATTCCATTTTTCCTGATCTATAAAGTAACGCAACTGGAAAAACTGCGCGGGCTGAAAACCTGGCTAATCCTGTTGTACGGGATCCTGCTGTGCCTGTCGCCATTATTGAAGCTGATTGACTAATCCGTTTACAGCGCCGTCAGTCACTGACGGCGCTTAACTCACGCTCTCCAGTTGATAGCTGCGAATTTTATTCAGTACCGTGGTATGTGACACCCCCAGCGCTTTAGCGATATGCCGCGACGACACTTTCTCTTCCACCATCTGTTCAATAAGCTGGCGTTCAGCACACAAAACCTGTTCTTTAAAAGGACGCTCTGTCGGCGTCAGCTCAACAGCAGGCAAATTCACCATCCCTAATTCTTCCCGCGTAATGACATCAGATTCCGCCATCAGCATCAGGCGAATGATGGTATTTTCCAGTTCACGAACGTTTCCCGGCCAGGTGTGATGATGCAGGGCATCAAAGCAGGCTTTATCCAGAATGATCCGTCGCTGGAATTCCTTCGCATATTTCTGCACAAAGTGGCGAATCAATAGGCTGATATCCTGCGGGCGCTCCCGCAGAGGCGGAATGGTCAGTGAAAGTACATTGATGCGGTAATAGAGATCGGCGCGCAGCAGACGTTGTTCCACCATCTCTTCCAGATTGGCGTTAGTTGCCACAATAATGCGCACATTGACCGGAATAATTTGCGCCCCGCCAACGCGACGGATCCCGCCATCCTGAAGTACGCGCAGTAATTTAGCCTGTAAGCTCAGCGACATTTCACCAAATTCATCGAGAAAAAGGGTGCCTTTATCGGCCATTTCAAACAGCCCTTTTTTGCCTTTACAATCCGCACCGCTAAAAGCCCCTTTCTCATAGCCAAAGAATTCACTCTCCATCAACGACTCAGGTAGCGCAGAGCAGTTGATCGGAATAAACGGATAAAAACGTCGCTGCCCGGAATTATGGATAGCCCGGGCCAGCAGTTCTTTGCCAGTACCCGTATCGCCGCGGATCAAAACGGTATATTTGCTGTCGGCAATTTTTATCGCCTTTTCGATAAGCGAGTGCATGCTCTGGCTGCTACAAATAATGTCAGAGAAATAGCGCGGGCGTTCCGGCTCAGGCGTTGACAGTTCGCTTATCTCTTCACACAGGTAAGCGACGTTAATAATATCGGCGCGCCGGCCTAAACAGGATTGCACGCAGGAAATATCCTGTAACTGCCGGCACCAGGATTTAATCAGGATCCGTCCAGGCGTGACTTTCATGGAGATGATATTGATATCGCAGCAGGAAAATTCCTTCAGGACATCCTCAACCATCGACAGACGATCAATTGTTTTAATATCCCAGCGTATCGTGACCACATTTGCTCCTGACAGTTAGCAACTGCGAAATAGATATTTCTGTGACGAGAGGAAATCTGACTACATTTTAGACGCTGTGGAATAATGTTCTGCCAGAGGACTCACATTGTGGACGTAAAAACAAAATATAAAAAAACCGGAGCACAAGGCTCCGGTTATCAGGTCATAACCCACGTTTATTGCTGTGGATTTTCATCCTGGTCAACAGCGAAACAGGCCACGAGTTGTCCACCGTAATCCTTCAGCTGCGGCTGAAGCTGGGTACACGGACCAAAACGCCGACGGCAGCGGGCATTGAACGCACAGCCCGGCGGTGGATTCAGCGGGCTTGGCAGCTCACCGGTCAGCTTGATACGCTCGCGGCGATCGTCCGGGTTCAGGCGTGGCGTCGCGGATAGCAGCGCCTGCGTATACGGATGACGCGGATTATTGAAGATCTGATCCTTCGTTCCTTTTTCCACGCAACGGCCTAAATACATCACCATCACCTCATCGGCAATGTGCTCTACCACCGACAGGTCGTGCGAGATAAAGACGTATGACAGCCCCAGTTCCTGCTGCAAATCCATCATCAGGTTCAGCACCTGCGCACGAACAGAAACGTCCAGCGCCGAGACAGGTTCGTCGGCAATCACCACGTCTGGATCAAGCATCAGCCCGCGAGCGATGGCAATACGCTGACGCTGACCGCCGGAGAACATGTGCGGATAGCGGTCGTAGTGCTCGGTTTTCAGCCCCACTTTCGCCATCATCGCCAGCGCTTTTTCACGACGCTCCTCTTTGCTTAGCGTGGAGTTGATCAGCAGCGGCTCTTCCAGAATCTGCCCTACTTTCTTGCGCGGGTTCAGGGAACCGTACGGGTTCTGGAACACAATCTGGATTTTCTGCCGGCGCAGCTTCTGCGCCTGCGGGTCGTGCTTAAGCAGATCCTGCCCCTGGTAATACAGCTCGCCGCCGGTCGGGACTTCAATCATCGTCAGCAGGCGACCAAGGGTGGATTTCCCACAGCCCGACTCGCCTACCACCGCCAGCGTTTTGCCGCGTTCCAGGGTAAAGGAGACGCCGTCCAGCGCTTTCACCAGGCGTTCCGGGGCGAACATCCCCTTCTTCACCGGGTAGTGTTTTTTCAGGTCAATTGCCTGCAACAGTGGCTGTGGCAAAGCGGCCTTTTGCGTACTCATAGCCCAGGCCTCCCGGCATCATCAAGTGGGTAGTGGCATTTCGACTGACGCCCGCCTTCCAGCAGGTTCAGTTCAGGTTCTTCAGCGCGGCATTTGTCGGTCGCATAGGGGCAGCGCGGGTTCAGTAAACAACCGGTCGGGCGGTCATATTTACCTGGCACCACGCCCGGCAACGAAGCCAGACGCGCTTTATCCTGTGCGAACTCCGGCAACGCGCGCAGCAACGCCTGGGTATACGGATGACGCGGCGCGCGGAAAATATCCTGTGCGGCCCCGGTTTCCACGACCTGCCCGGCGTACATCACAATGATCTTGTGCGCCGCTTCAGCCACCAGCGCCAGGTCGTGCGTGATTAAGACCAGCGCCATGTTCTCTTTTTGCTGCAATTCCAGCAGTAGCTCGATGATCTGCGCCTGAATGGTCACATCCAGCGCCGTTGTCGGTTCGTCGGCAATCAACAGCTTTGGACGACAGGCAATCGCCATCGCGATCATCACGCGCTGGCTCATCCCACCAGACAACTGGTGCGGATAGACATCCAGACGCGAGGCCGGATCGGGGATCCCCACCAGCGTCAGCAGGTCAATCGCCCGCTGAATACGCGTTTTTTTGTTGCCGCCCTGGTGCACCTTAATGGCTTCCATAATCTGGTAGCCGACGGTGTAGCACGGGTTAAGGCTGGTCATCGGGTCCTGGAAGATCATCGCCACTTCCGCGCCCACTAACTGGCGACGCTCTTTCTCAGAGATGCGCTTCAGGTCACGACCATTAAACTCCAGATTTTCGGCCATAACGCGACCTGGGTAGTCAATCAGTCCCATGATCGCCAGCGAGCTGACGGACTTACCAGAACCGGATTCCCCTACAATGCCAACCACTTCACCCTGGTTCACGCTGTAACTAATGCGGTCTACGGCACGGAATTCGGACCCCACATCGCCGAAGTGCACCGATAATTTATCTACATTTAATAACGCCATCTCGAACCTCTTACTGCTTCAGTTTGGGATCGAGCGCGTCACGCAGACCGTCACCCATCAGGTTAAATGCCAGCACCGTCAGCAGGATTGCCAGCCCCGGGAAGGTCACGACCCACCAGGCGCTTTGGGCAAATTGCAACACGTCAGAGAGCATGGTGCCCCATTCCGGCGTAGGCGGCTGTGCGCCCATCCCCAGGAAGCCGAGGGCAGCCATATCGAGAATGGCGTTAGAGAAACCAAGCGACGCCTGAACAATCAGCGGCGCAAGACAGTTAGGAAGAATATTGACGAACATCTGGCGCATCGCACCGGCTCCGGCCACGCGGGATGCGGTAACGTAGTCGCGGTTAACCTCCACCAGGACGGCGGCGCGCGTCAGACGCACATAGTGCGGCAATGCCACGAACGTCAGCGCCAGCGCGGCGTTGCCAATCGAGGGCCCAAATACCGCCACCAGCACCAGCGCCAGTAGCAGGCTCGGCAGTGCCAGCATGATATCGACCACACGCATGATGACGTTATCGACAATCCCACCAAAGTAACCGGCAATCAGCCCGAGAATCACGCCCATCAGCAGGGAGAGCACCACCACCAGACAGCCGACCAACAGAGACAAACGCGCACCGTACATCAGGCGGGACAGCACATCGCGGCCCACATCATCAGTACCAAACAGATGCGCCATGGTACCGCCTTCCTGCCACGCAGGAGGAGCCAGCAGCGTATCGCGGAACTGCTCTGCCGGGTTGTACGGCGCGAGGACGTTGGCAAAGACCGCAATCAGGATCATCACGACAACGTACACCAGCCCAACAACCGCACCTTTGTTGCGTTTAAAATAGTGCCAGAACTCCTGCAGCGGGGTCATGGGCACCGGTGCAGCAATAACTTTATTTTCAGTAACCTGTGACATGATGGCCCCTTACTTCCTATGCCGAATACGCGGGTTCACCACGCCGTACAGCAGGTCTACCAGCAGGTTGACGAGGATAATCATCGTCGCGACCAGCAGTACCCCGCCCTGTACCACTGGATAATCACGGCGTTGTAGCGCATCGATCAACCAGCGTCCCAGTCCCGGCCACGAGAAAATAGTCTCGGTCAGGATCGCCCCAGCCAATAACGTACCGACCTGCAGGCCGATAACGGTCACAACGGGCAGCATCGCGTTACGCAGAGCGTGAATGATGATGACGCGCATACGGGTCAGGCCTTTGGCGCGTGCGGTACGAATGTAATCTTCACCCAGTACTTCCAGCATCGATGAACGAGTCATACGCACAATTACCGCCAGAGGGATGGTGCCAAGCACCATTGCCGGCAGGATCATATGCGCCAGCGCATCGATAAAGTTGCCCTCTTCACCCCAAATGGCGGTGTCAATCAGCATAAAACCGGTCAGGGGATTGGAATCATCAAGGAACACCATGTCGCTCACCCGACCGGAAACCGGCGTCAGGTTCCACTGCACGGAAACCAGCATGATCAGCATCATGCCCCACCAGAAAATCGGCATGGAGTAACCGGTCAGCGCCAGGCCAACGGCAGTGTGATCGAAAATGGAGCCGCGCTTAACGGCAGCAAGTACACCCACCGGAATACCCACCGCAACGGCGAAAATCATCGCGCAGACGCCAAGTTCCAGCGTTGCTTTAAAGCGAGGAACGAACTCTTCCCACACCGGTAATCGGCTTTTCAGCGAGATACCTAAATCACCATGCATAACCCCCCAGATATAATGGAGGTACTGCTGCCACATCGGTTTATCCAGACCGAGTTCAGCCAACAGTTGAGCATGACGCTCAGGGGAAATTCCACGCTCACCCGCCATGATCATTACCGGATCGCCGGGGATCATATGAACGAAAGCAAAGGTGAGAAGAGTGATACCGATAAACGTGGGGATGACGAGTCCCAAACGTCGGAGAATGAACTGCAACATAACCCGGATTCTCTCTAATGACGCACGGCCTGGAACCGTGAATCTGTATTGCTCACAAATCTTATCTCCCCCTCCAGCGAGAGGGAGATAAAGCATTACTGTCAGGTGGCGCTACGGTGACCCGACTTAACGGTCCGTAGCGCTGCCTGGCTTGCTTTTAATTATTCGACAGAGACGTTTTCGAAGTGATGTTTGCCTAATGGATCAACCATATAGCCTTTCACTTCTTTACGCACTGGTTCATACACGGTGGAGTGAGCAACAATCAGAGCCGGGGCCTGATCGTGCATAACAACCTGAGCTTGCTTGTACAGTTCAATACGTTTGTTGTGATCGTCGGTCGCACGCGCCGGCTGGATCAGATCTTCAAACGGCTTGTAGCACCAGCGAGAGTAGTTGGAACCGTCTTTCGCTGCCGCACAGCTGAACAGGGTGGCGAAGAAGTTGTCCGGATCCCCGTTGTCACCGGTCCAACCCATCATCACCGCCTGATGCTCACCCGCTTTGGCGCGTTTCAGATATTCGCCCCACTCGTAGGTCACAATCTTGGCCTGAACGCCAATTTTCGCCCAGTCAGCCTGAACCATTTCCGCCATACGGCGGGCGTTCGGGTTGTAAGGACGCTGTACCGGCATGGCCCACAGCTCAACGGTGAAGCCTTTATCCTGACCCGCTTCCTTCAGCAGCGCTTTAGCCTTTTCAGGATCGTAGGTGTAGTCTTTAACGTCGTCGTTATAGCCCCACATGGTCGGTGGGATCAGGTTTTTCGCGGCAACGCCAGCGCCCTGATATACCGCTTTAATGATGGCTTCTTTGTTCACCGCGTAGGTCAGCGCCTGACGGACTTTCACGTCATCAAACGGTTTCTTCTCGGTGTTGAAAGAGAGGTAGCCAACGTTCAGACCGGCCTGCTCCATCAGGTTAATGTTTTTATCCTGCTTCATGCGCGCGATATCTGCCGGGTTCGGGTACGGCATCACCTGGCACTCGTTCTTCTGCAGTTTGGCGTAACGCACGGAAGCGTCAGGCGTAATGGAGAAGACCAGACGGTCAATCTGTGGCTTGGTGCCCCAGTAACCTTCGAATGCTTTATACAGAATACGGGAGTCTTTCTGGTACTGCTGCAGCTGGAACGGACCGGTCCCAATTGGGTTCAGATCCACTTTCTCCGGGGAGCCGGCTTTCAGCATGTTGTCTGCATATTCTTTGGAAAGAATAGAAGCGAAGTCCATCGCCAGATCAGCCAGGAAAGGCGCTTCCGGGCGAGTCAGCACGAACTGAACGGTTTTATCGTCCACTTTTTTCACTTCGGAGATCAGATCTGGCAGACCCATCCCTTCGAAGTATTCATAGCTACCGCCAGAGACTTTGTGGTAAGGGTTCTGGGCATTTTTCTGACGATCGAAAGAGAACACCACGTCATCGGCGTTTAAATCGCGCGTCGGTTTGAAATCTTTGTTGTCCTGCCACTTCACGCCCTGGCGCAGGTGGAAGGTATAGGTTTTACCGTCTTCGCTGATTTCCCACTTCTCAGCAAGGCCCGGGATCACTTCAGTTGTACCGGTTTTGAACTCGACCAGGCGGTTATAGATCGGTACGGAGCTGGCATCATAGGTCGTGCCAGAGGTGAAAAGCTGTGGGTTAAAGCCTTCAGGAGATCCTTCTGAACAATAAACCAGAGTTTTAGCCTGTACGCTTGCGGCGCAGGTCATAGCCACCAGGCTCAGACCAAGCTTCAGCATCCCTGACTTCTTCAAGGAAATACTCATTCTTCTGCTCCAAATGTGATGTTTGTTGTTTTACCCTTTGCAGTGGGTTTGCACCGCCTGGCCTTTTTTGTTTTTTACCCGGCCGGGTCGGCGTTAAGAGGATAGGGATTCCGTTCACATAAGCGACTGAGTTGCAGTGCGGATTCTCCATGAAATGCCCCTCATGCCCTACAATCTGTCAACAGAATGTGAAAACGTCAATACAGGTAACCGTGATTTACACCAACGGTGAGAATTCGCAAACAAAGATTAAAAAAAGTGCAGAAGGACATTTTCAGCAGGGAAATTTGTGCTACGCGCACTATGCCAGAATAAACATCTTAATATTTCGCAACATTTGGTGATTAACATTTATGCAAATTATTAAAACTTTCTAAATTAATGCTGCATATCTGAGCGATTAATGCCATGAACGCTAAAGCGCACAGCGGAAAATGCCAGGTTCAGCCATAAGTAGCGCAAAAAAAGTTTCAAGCAAATATAAAAAAAGGCAATGGAATATGTCACAGAATCGTTAACAGTCAGTGGGAAGTGGTGCACAATTTTTACAGATAAAAGGAAGGTCAATTTTGGTCGGTGAGAGAGGATTACTCGCCACTGACGTGGCTCGCCCTACGGGCCGTTGCTAACGCAACGTTCTCTCGCTGCGCTCGAGTCGAACCTCTTACCCCCGGAGGTTCTCATCCTCGTGGGTTTCAAATGCAAAAAACCCTGCTCGTTGAGCAGGGTTTTGAATTTGGTCGGTGATAGAGGATTCGAACCTCCGACCCCTTCGTCCCGAACGAAGTGCGCTACCAGGCTGCGCCAATCACCGAATGCGGGGCGCATCTTACTGCTCAGCCGCGCCCCCGTCAATCCCTTAGTATCAAAATGCCATTTGATCGGCGAGAAAGTCAGCAGCCCAATTACTGAGCCGTAACCTTCTTCGCGTCCGGGATACGGCACCAGTTGTTATTCTCGTTAATACCGCCATTTGGCGAGGTATAACCGAGGCAACCCAAAATAGTGTCGTACAGTTCCACATGACGACGCGGCACCTTCATATCCGCTTCTTGCTTCAGGTGTGCAAACGCCTTCGCATGGTCTGGGTCTTCCAGATATTTGTCTGACATCCACACCAGCATTGGAACGCGGAACTGCTCTGGCGGAGCCATTTTACGCGGCGTACCGTGCAGGTGCTCACGCTCGTTAATCGACTCACCGTGATCGGCGGCGTAGAACACTATCGCTTTCTTATCCCGCAGTTGATCAAACACTTTGGTAATAAAGTGATCAACATAGGTTACCGAGTTATCAAAAGAGTTAATCATCTCGGCTTTCGAGCAACCGCTATCCACATTGACACACTCCGGCTTCCACTGCGCATATTCGCGGGTGTAGCGCTGCGTGTAGTTAAAATGCGAACCTTTGGTATGCAGAATAATCAGACGTTTGCCATCATCATCCGTCGGTTGCAGAGACTGCTGCATTTCGGTAATCAACAGCATATCGTCAACGTTCTTGCCACGGTTACGCGGCTCTGCGCCAATCTGCTCTCGGTAAGCGATGTTCTCCGCCATGGTATTGCTGTAGAACCACATCTCGCTTTGCATCGCGTAGAGGTCTGTCTTGAACCCTAACTGACCGAGCACGGAAAAGACGTTTTGTTCTTTCAGGGTACGCTGCGGGTTTTCTTCCGCCCCACCTTCACGCACAAACATACAGCGCAGCGAAAGTTTGGTCGCCGTGTCACAGGAATATCCACGGAACGCGGCCAGGTTTTTCTCCTGGGCGAGCCTTGGCGTGGTATTTCGCTCATAGCCAAAAATCCCCATATGGTCCCAGCGGGTGGTTTCGCCGATAATAAAGACCACATAGGTGTCGTCGAGGTTCTTAGGCTCAACATAGGTAAATTTCTTCGCCGGGTTCATCAGCGATTTGTTGTCTGAGGATTCATCCACCTGTGCCCAGGCGTACAGACCCAGCGCAGAGAGCCAGTTTGACGGCAAGTAAGAGTTTGCCACAACCCCGCCATAGCTGGGTAAATCGATACCTGTTTCTCGCTCTACGCTTCTCTGTTGCATGCTCAGCAGGCGAATCGGCGCCCATACCATCAGGCCGGCCAGTAAAACTACCGCTACGCTACGCCACCTCATGCCCGGCGTACGAATTTGTCTCATCAACGTGTAGCGGCAGCGGTTACTCCAAATCAGCACCAAGGGAATAATACTGACCGAAACCAGCCACACGATGAAATGCCAGCCGACGACTTCTTTCGATAAATCAATATCCGTGGTCATTACGGAGGCGATAATACCGTAACCAATTACCACGTTCAGGAAGGTCATATAATAACTGGCGCCGGCAGAACACAGCACCAAACAGGTTGCCAGGACACGCCAGGCGCGGCGGCCAAACAAAGAGAGAAGGCGTAGTAAAAAGAAGGTCACCAGCACAGTGCCGGCCAATTCAACAACCGCGGAGAGTCCTTTCCAGACGGTAAAATCGTGCGCATATCCGCTAAAGCGACGGAAAAATACAGCACAGTTCATAAACAAACCGATATAGATTGCCAGCAAGAAACTGAGTTTCTGCTGCGTCATCGACTTAATGTATCTCATGCAAACAAACCCTGGAAATCGGGATAAAAAACCCTGAGCAGCGATCAATCAGACCTGACAGAGGAAAAATGCGACAACAGCAGAGGTGAAATGTCTACGGGCGCGGGTAAGTAGACCACAGGAGGGAGCAAAAGTGCTTATAGAGAATGAAAATGGCGCATAAATTTTTGTAAATATATGCGCCAAGTATTAATCATACTACTAATAGATTTAGGCGTGCGCCTCGGTATAGACGCTACGTTGTGGCTGACGAATAGTGGTAGAAAGCGCCAGCGAAATGATTAACAGCGCAAAGATAACGCAGAAGGTCACATAGAACCCGCCAAACAGCGAGGCGATAATGGAACCGCAAATGCTACCGATACCGAAGCCCAGGTAAATAACACCGTAGTTTTTAGCCAGGTTATTCAGACCGAAGAACTCGCTGACCAGTGACGGGAATACGGTGATGGTGCCGCCAAAGTTAAATGCGACACAGGCAATTGCCATAAAGAAGGTTACGTCATTCAGCGGCGCGAACAACAGTGCAGCCATACCGACCAGCGAAACGACCTGACCAATGGTGATCACGCGAATACGGGAGATTTTATCGGACAGAATCCCCAGCACCAGACGACCCGACAGGTTCGCGATAGAAATGACGGTAACCGCATTCGCCGCCGTCGCCACATCCATATGCGCCAGGCTTTGTGCGATATCTTTCGCCACGCCAATGACGTACAGACCGCTCATACACGCCGTCAGGAACATGACTGCCAGCATCCAGTACTGCGGTTTGCGCATGGACTGCGCCAGGGTGTAGTCGTTCTCAACCACGCCATTCTTCGCTTTCACTTCCTGATTCGGCGCATCTTTCATCAGCGTGGAGCCAAAGACGATCATCACCAGTACGATCGCGCCCCAAATCATGAAGGTTTTTTCCAGGCCCACGGTGCTCAGCAGTTGGCTGTCGATAAATTTAAAACCGAGGCTGCCAAGGCCATAAGAACCGATGGCAAAGGCGGAAATCAGCCCTTTACGCTCAGGGAACCATTTTACGCAGTTGGAAAGCGTTAACAGGTAACCTGCGCCATCCGCCAGACCAACCAGCACACCAGCGCTCAGCCACAGCATAATCAGGCTGTTGGAATGGGCGGTTAAGAAGAAACCGACGCCGAGTAAAATACCGGAGGCCATGGTGACGCGTTTCACGCCAAAACGTTCCTGCAGCTTGCCGGCAACGGAAGAGGAAATCGCCAGCCCGAGGCTCAGCAGGCCAAAAGAAAATGCCACCTGACTGACCGGCGCATCGAGCTTAGAAGAGAGCGCGCCATTAAACAGGCTCCAGGTATAAACAGAACCTAAAGCAAATTGGGTAATAATCGTGCCGATCAGTGTTAGCCAGCGTGTGCGCTGATAATCAGAAGTTTTCATGGCAGTATTCCTGCATAAGCAAAATGGGAAATTCTCTGCCAACAACCATACCGAAGCGCTTTTATGGCCAGGAGAAAACGGCATGAAATGCCACCAGGACGGAATGAAATGCCTGGAATGCGGAATGAATGACGAGACAAAAAGTCGGGTTACTGAATTTTATCGTAAGAGTTAGTACACGCTATCGCTGAGGGGCGTGTGATTGCTGTTCTCAATATGTAACGGAGATGTTTAGCTGATGATTTTTTGCGTTAAAATTTGGCACTCACTCCCATGGTGTACATATAGTCGCTGTTATTGGCGCTATTTTCCGCCTGCGAAAGCGCCGCGTAAGCCGCCATGTGCCGGTTCAACAGCATATCTGCGCCAACGGTAACATCCAGCCAGTTACCGTCTTGACCCGCCGCCGTCATGCGACTGAGGCCCGACTGCGCTTTCCAGATATTCTCGCCAAACTGCTGGTTATAGCTGATTTGCGCCCACGGTCGCACATCACCGAACTGAGAATTGACTCGCCAGCCTAACGTGCTGACGCTGGCATGCCACAGCGGATCGTTCTGCGTTACCGACGTCACGCTATCGCCAAATTCGTTGTAAGTAGACGTGGTCGAACCGTCATAATGCAGCGCGGCCACCGGACCGGTCATCACCTGCCTTGAAAGCGGAAAGTTCCAGCCCATACTCATGCCGTTGGTCGCATCCATAGGCGTTTCATCCGCCAGATTCACCACGGGACCCGCCACGTTTTGAGTGGAGCGAATACGTTCTTCCAGAATGTCGTTATAACGTGGTTGGTGATCGCTGTCCCATGTATAACGTTCAGCCGTATGCCCTGACATCGCATCAACGATATATTCTTGTTGCCAGCCATATGCTGTATTGATGAACAGCGCACAAACTACGACGCTCGCCAGAGTTAACCTTTGGCGACCACTACTGTTTCTTATAATCATCAACGCGACTCCAGAAAAGAGCCGAATTCGGCGATATTATTGTCATTGTGTGAAGGATATCGGGCCCATCAGGCCCTGTATTAAATATTGTCTTTTTAGCTGGCGCGTCAAGGCGGGCCGAATGAAATTTTTACGCCAGTAAAAACAGCGAGGAAGAATATGCAGCGTTGCGGATGGGTCAGCCAGGACCCACTTTACATTGCCTACCACGACAAGGAATGGGGCGTCCCCGAAACAGATGGCAACAAGCTGTTCGAAATGATCTGTCTGGAAGGCCAACAGGCCGGTTTATCATGGATCACCGTGCTAAAGAAACGAGAAAATTATCGCCACGCCTTCCACTATTTTGACCCGGAAAAAGTGGCGGCCATGACCGAAGAAGATGTGGAAAGACTGGTACTGGATGCCGGCATTATTCGCCATCGAGGAAAAATTCAGGCCATTATCGGCAACGCTCGCGCCTTTCTGACCATGGCGCAAAACGGAGAATCGTTTAGCGAGTTCGTCTGGTCGTTTGTTGATAACCAACCGCAACTGACCCGCGCCGCCAACCTGAGCGATATCCCCACCTCTACACCGGCGTCAGATGCACTGTCTAAAGCGTTAAAAAAACGCGGATTTAAGTTTGTCGGCACCACCATTTGTTACTCCTTTATGCAGGCATGCGGCCTGGTCAACGACCATGTCACCACCTGTATCTGTTACCCGGGAGAACAACATGATTCGTGAATCAAAGGCTGACGATCTACCGTCAATTCTGGCGCTGTGGATGGAAAGCACGATCCATGCCCATCCGTTTATCGAAGAACGCTACTGGCGCGAAAGTGAATCCATCGTGCGGGATGTTTACCTGCCAGCCGCACAAACCTGGGTATGGGAAGAAGAAGGGGTGCTCAAAGGCTTTGCCAGCGTCATTGATGACCGCTTTCTCGGCGCGCTGTTCGTCGCGCCTGCCGCCATCAGAAGCGGGATCGGCAAAGCGCTGGTGCAGCATGTACAGCAGCGCTTTTCGTTACTCAGCCTCGAGGTCTACCAGAAGAATCAATCAGCGGTGAACTTCTACCATGCGCTGGGTTTTCGCATTGAAGATGGCGCATGGCAGGAAGAGACTCACCATCCCACGTGGATTATGGGCTGGCAGGCGGATCAAACGCCGTAAGCGTCAACGTTGGTCCGCTGTATTTTTCGAGCCACGCCAGCGCAGTGTTGCCCGCACAGCCATTCCCCAGCTTCGAGCTGGGGAGATCTTTGGTCAGCACGTTGACGGCGCCATTTTTACAAATACCGTTGGCGGCGAGGTCCAAATCAGGCCAGGCGCCCTCATGAATACAGATGACACCAGGTTTAATTCCCGTCGTCACGACTGCTCCCGCCAGAACGTGCCCACGCTGGTTCCACACCCTGACCGTGTCGCCATCCGCAATACCGCGCGCTTTGGCATCCTGCGGATGAATCGTGACGGGCTCACGATCCGCTACCGCATACTGTTCGCGCAACGCGCTGTAATTTAGCTGACTGTGCAAACGGTGCGCCGGATGGGCGGAAAGCAGCTGTAACTGGCCCGGCTCGGCGTTACCGAACCACTCATCCGGCTCCAGCCACATCGGATGCCCCGCACAGTCCGCGTAACCGTAACCGGCAATCCTCGCGGAGTAGATTTCAATTTTACCGCTGTCCGTTTTCAGCGGATGCGCCTGTGGGTTGCGGCGAAAATCCGCGAAACGGATAAACTCCGCGCTGGCGGCGTTTTCCGGCATTTCGATCAGCGCATTCCGCTGCCAAAACTCGGTGAATGGCGGCAACGTTACCTGCTGGCTAGCCCCACGCTGCCCGGCAATGTTGTAAAAAGTCTCCAGCCATTCCAGCTCGCTTTTGCCTTCGGTAAATCGCTCATATCCGCCCTTCTCCCAGCGTTCACTCAGCTCGGCAAAGACATCAAAATCATTTCGCGCTTCATCCTGCGGCGATACAACCTGCTTCATCGGCACCAGATGCTGGTTGCTGTAATCGCCAGTCATGGTCAAATCATTACGCTCAAAAGACGTCGTCGCCGGCAGCACGATATCGGCATGCTTCGCTGCGGCTGTCCAGAAACACTCTGAGATAACCACCAGCTCCGGTTTTTGCCAGGCGCGAATCAGACGGTTGGTGTCCTGATGATGGGTGAAGTTGGCGCCGCCTGCCCACCACAGCATACGGATGTCCGGGAAATGGCGGTCCATACCGTTGTGCTGATAAAAACCACCCGGGTTCTCCAGCGCTTCAACAATTCGCGCCACCGGGATTTTATCCACCGCGTCGGTGCCGTTTTTAACGCTGCCCTGCATTGAAGCCAGCACCGCAGCACGGCGCGTTGGGTTGCCGCCGTTGGCAAAATGATACGACAGCCCAAAGCCGCCGCCAGGCGTCCCGATTTGCCCGAGCATGGCGGCCAGCGTGACAATCATCCAGTGTTTCTGCTCGCCATACTGCTGGCGTTGCATACCCCATCCCGCCATCAGCATGGTGGTATTTTGGTGAAATATCGCCGCAAGTTCACGTATTTTCGCCGCCGGAACACCACAAATTTCAGCGGCCCATTCTGCCGTTTTTGCAACATCGTCAGATTTGCCCAGCAGATAGTCGGCAAAACGGTCATATCCGGTCGTACACCGAGTGAGAAAGTCCGCGTCGTGCCAGCCGTTTTCCACCAGCGTATGCGCGATACCCAGCATCAGCGCCACGTCGGTCCCCATATGCGGAGCGATCCATTCCATCTTCTCGCCAAAGAAATCGACGCTTTCCGATCGCATCGGATCGATACAGATCAACCGCTTCCCGCTGCCACGCAGTGCCTCAAAGTAAGCGAGGCCCTGCTCGTCGGAGGCGTTCCAGGCAATTTTCAGGGTATTCAGCGGATTGGCACTCCATAACACCACCACTTCACTGTTCTCCAGCACCACCGGCCAACTGGTCTGCTGCTGGTAAACTTCGTTACCGCCCACCACGTACGGCATGATGGCCTGCGCAGCGCCCGTCGAGTAATCCCCCAGATGCCCGGTATAACCACCCGCCAGCGCCATATAACGCTGTAACAGGGTTGCGGCTTTGTGTAACACGCCGTTGGAACGCCAGCCGTAGGAACCGGCAAAAATCGAGGCCGGCCCGTAGCTGTCACGGATGCGTTTATGCTGCGTATGGATAAGATTCAGCGCGTCGTCCCAACTGACACGAACAAATTCATCTTGCCCGCGCACCCCCTGCGGATTCTCCGGCGAGGCGAGAAAGCCTTTACGCACCATGGGAAAACGTACCCGCGTTTTACTGTGTACCTGGTCGCGCACCACGGTTTGCAAAGAGTTGGGATGGGCGGTGGGCAGCGCGCCGCGAGAGGAGAAAACCGTCTCGCCATCGGTTTCGACGAGAATAGGTCCCCAGTGGGCGGCGGTTAACACCGAGTAATGTGCGGGTGAATTAGCCAAGATGGCGCTCCTGAATGCGATGTGACGGCTTATTTATTATGCCGTTCAATGTTACTTACAAATTTCAGAGTGTTCCCTGGAATTTTCTTCATGTTCACACGTCATAATCAACCGCCACGGTCGCTGTGGCAAAGAAGAAAAAGTCATTAAGGAATTAAGATGAAGAAACGTGTTTTTGTTATTGCTGCCATCGTGAGCGGCGCCCTGGCGGTTTCTGGCTGCACAACAAACCCTTACACCGGCGAACGCGAAGCGGGTAAATCCGGCATTGGCGCGGGTATTGGCTCTCTGGTCGGCGCGGGTATTGGCGCACTCTCTTCTTCGAAGAAAGATCGCGGCAAAGGCGCGCTGATTGGTGCGGCGGCTGGCGCGGCCGTTGGCGGCGGTGTCGGCTATTACATGGACGTGCAGGAAGCAAAACTGCGCGACAAAATGCAAGGGACGGGCGTCAGCGTGACGCGCAGTGGCGATAACATCATCCTGAATATGCCAAATAACGTCACCTTCGACAGCAACAGCAGCAACCTGAAACCTGCGGGTGCCAACACCCTGACCGGCGTGGCAATGGTACTGAAAGAGTACAATAAAACCGCCGTCAACGTGCTCGGCTTCACCGACAGCACCGGCAGTCAGGATCTGAATATGCGCCTGTCGCAACAGCGCGCGGACTCCGTGGCCAGCGCCTTAATCACTCAAGGCGTTGCCGCTAACCGTATCCGCACTCAGGGTATGGGCCCGGCAAACCCGATCGCCAGCAACAGCACGGCGGAAGGTAAAGCGCAAAACCGCCGCGTAGAGATCACCTTAAGCCCGCTCCAGTAACGTTTTGTGCCGGATAATGGCAGCGTCTTATCCGGCATGAAGCACTTGCCATCGTTGATTTTCGCGTTAAGGTGTTGTCACCAAATTTAGGGAAATCAGCGATGAGCAAATCAACACGGGCAACCATCAGCGATGTGGCGAAAGCCGCAAAAACCGGCAAGACCAGCATTTCACGCTATCTCAACGGTGAAAAGCACCTGCTTTCCGACGCGCTACTGGCCCGCATTGAACAAGCCATTGCCGATCTCGACTACCGTCCCAGCCTGATGGCAAGAGGCCTGAAACACGGTCGTACCCGTCTGATTGGTCTGATCATCGCCGATATTACTAATCCCTACTCCGTCAACGTGTTAAGCGGGATTGAAGCCGCCTGTCGCGATAAGGGCTTTACCCCGCTGGTGTGTAACACCAACAACGAAGTGGATCAGGAGCTGCATTATCTCGACCTGCTGCGCAGCTACCAGGTCGAAGGGATTGTGGTCAACGCCGTTGGAATGCGCGAAGAGGGGCTGAACCGCCTGCAACAGTCTGCGCTACCGATGGTACTGATTGACCGTAAAATCCCCGATTTTGCCTGTGATATGGTCGGGCTGGATAACACCCAGGCGGCAACGGTTGCCACTGAACATCTGGTCGAGCAAGGTTTTGAAGCCATCCTGTTCCTCAGCGAACCGCTGGGCATGGTGAATACCCGCCGTGAACGCCTGAGCGCTTTTCGCGCCACGCTCGCACAGTACCCCGGCGTTATCGCGCAAAATGCCGAAGTCCCGCTAACGGACAATACGCAACTGGATGACACGCTGCGCCAGTTTCACCAGCAGCATCGGGGGATGCGCAAAGCCGTTATCTCTGCCAACGGCGCTCTCACGCTGCAGGTTGCCCGCGCCCTGAAGCGCATTGGCCTTAACTGGGGCAGCGATATCGGCCTGCTCGGTTTTGACGAACTGGAATGGGCGGAGCTGGCGGGCGTCGGTATCACCACGTTGAAACAACCCACATGGCAGATTGGCTACACCGCCGTTGAGCAGGTTGTACGCCGAATTGATGGCGGCTCTGCTGCCATTCAGGAACAGGTATTCTCCGGCGAGCTGATCGTGCGCGGCTCAACCGCCCGTTAAATTTCCTTCGTGATGGTGATCATAAATTCGACATCATGAGCTTTTCTTTGGAACCGGTTCCATCTAGCGTTATAACAAGAATGCTAGTCTGGAGTTTCCATGAAAAGAAAAATTATGGTGGTTACCGCCGCCTACGGCTACGACCAGGTGCGGGCAGCAGGCGGGCAAACGGCAATGTTGCCCATCATTGCCGAAGCCGGTGCTGACGGCGTCGAAATCCGCCGCGAGTTATTAACCGACGCCGAGCTGAAAACGCTGTCCACAATGGCCTCTGCAATCGAACTCTTCGGCCTGCTGGCCTGTTATTCAGCGCCTGAACCGTTATTCCTTGAGGATGGGAACCTGAATCCCCGACTTCCGCAGCTCCTCGAAGAAGCGCAGGCCCTACAGGCGCTGTGGTTAAAAGTCTCTCTCGGTCATTTTTCCCATACCGAACAGTTCGACGATTTACGTGAATGGCTGGACAACAGCGGCATGGAGCTGGTTGTGGAAAACGATCAGACCGCCTGCGGACGCCTGCAGCCGATGCAACGTTTTAATGAAGCCTGTCAGACGCAAAACCTGCCGATATCTCTGACTTTCGATATGGGCAACTGGCTGTGGGTTGGCGACTCCCCGGAACAGGCCGCGCAGAACCTGGCGCCAACCGTCGGATATATCCATGTCAAAGCCGCAGTTACGCATCGCGATAGCTACCGTGCCGTACCGCCTGATGAAGCAGATTCACGCTGGCTGGCGCTGTTAAAAACGCTGCCCAACGATGTTCCGCGCGGTATTGAGTTCCCCCTGGAAGGGCAGGATTTGACGGCGGTTACCCGCCACTACGTCGAGCTGTTACGCGAGGAGTAACACATGAAAAATTCACTGGATGCGGTCACTATTGGTGAAGCGATGGCGATGTTTGTCGCCACGCAAACCGGCGAACTCACGGATGTAGAGCAGTTTATCAAGCGCGTTGCAGGCGCTGAACTCAACGTGGCGACCGGTCTTGCTCGTCTGGGCCTGAAGGTCGGCTGGGTGAGCCGCGTAGGCAACGACAGTTTTGGTCGTTTTATCGTTAAGTCGCTGGAAAAAGAAGGGATAGATGCGCAGGGAGTTACCCAGGACGGGCGTTACGCTACCGGCTTTCAGTTGAAATCTAAGGTCGAAAATGGAACCGATCCCATTGTGGAGTATTTCCGCAAAGGGTCCGCCGCCAGCCACCTCAGCGTTGAGGATTATCACGAGGACTATTTCGCCAGCGCGCGCCACTTGCACCTGAGCGGCGTGGCGGCAGCGCTTTCTGCCAGCTCCTATGAACTACTGGCGCACACCGCCCGCACACTGAAAGCCCAGGGGAAGACCATCTCGTTCGACCCAAATTTGCGTCCGGTACTGTGGAAAAGCGAAGCCGAAATGGTGGAAAAACTGAACCGGCTGGCATTCCAGGCTGACTGGGTTTTACCTGGATTAAAAGAGGGGATGATTTTAACCGGCCAACAGACGCCTGAAGCCATCGCCGACTTTTATCTGCGTCACGGAGTGAAGGCCGTGATCATCAAAACCGGGGCTGATGGCGCCTGGTACAAAACAGCCAGCGGTGAACAAGGTTGCGTTGCACCGGTAAAAGTCGACAACGTGGTCGATACGGTCGGCGCAGGCGATGGCTTTGCCGTGGGCGTTATCAGCGCCCTGCTGGAAGGCCGTTCGCTGCATCAGGCGGTGACCCGCGGCAATAAAATCGGCGCACTGGCCATTCAGGTTCAGGGCGACAGCGAAGGATTACCCACACGTGAACAATTAGGGGAATAAACTCCCGGCCAACTCTGTCTCTGTACCCTACATACAGAGGCGGCGTATCAGCATAACCAGAGGGCAGTCTATGAATAGCTCAACTAATGCAGCAAAACGCTGGTGGTACATTATGCCAATCGTGTTTATCACGTATAGCCTGGCGTACCTTGACCGTGCGAACTTCAGCTTCGCCTCCGCCGCCGGTATCAACGAGGACCTCGGCATTACCAAAGGGATCTCTTCCCTGCTGGGCGCTCTGTTTTTCCTCGGCTATTTCTTCTTTCAGATCCCAGGCGCGATTTACGCAGAACGGCGCAGCGTACGAAAACTGATTTTTGTCTGTCTGATCCTCTGGGGCGCATGCGCGTCGTTAACCGGTATGGTCAGCAATATTCCAATGCTTGCCGCCATCCGCTTTATTCTTGGCGTCGTTGAAGCCGCGGTGATGCCCGCAATGCTGATTTATATCAGCAACTGGTTTACGAAATCCGAGCGCTCGCGCGCTAACACTTTCCTGATCCTCGGTAACCCGGTTACCGTCCTGTGGATGTCTGTGGTTTCCGGTTATCTGATCCAGGCGCTGGGCTGGCGGGAAATGTTTATCATCGAGGGCTTCCCGGCCATCATCTGGGCGTTCTGCTGGTGGGTATTGGTAAAAGACAAACCGTCTCAGGTCGGCTGGCTGTCAGAATCTGAAAAAGCCGCCCTTCAGGCGCAACTGGAAAAAGAGCAGCAAGGCATCAAAGCCGTGCGTAACTATAGCGAGGCCTTCCGCTCACGTAACGTCATCCTGCTGTGCATGCAGTATTTCGCCTGGAGTATTGGCGTCTATGGTTTTGTCCTGTGGCTACCGTCGATTATCCGCAACGGCGGCGCAAATCTGGGCATGGTAGAGGTTGGCTGGCTGTCATCCGTACCTTATCTGGCGGCGACGGCGGCGATGATCCTCGTCTCCTGGGCCTCCGATAAGCTGCAAAACCGTAAACTGTTTGTCTGGCCGCTGTTATTGATAGCCGCTTTCGCTTTTATCGGCTCCTGGGCCGTGGGTGCAGACCACTTCTGGATTTCTTACACGCTGTTAGTTATTGCGGGTGCGGCAATGTACGCCCCATATGGCCCCTTCTTCGCCATCATCCCGGAAATGCTGCCGCGCAACGTCGCCGGGGGTGCAATGGCGCTGATCAACAGCATGGGCGCGCTAGGCTCATTCTTTGGTTCATGGTTTGTCGGCTACCTCAATGGCGCAACCGGCAGCCCATCCGCCTCGTACATTTTTATGGGGGTGGCGCTTTTTGTCTCAGTATGGCTAACTTTAATTGTTAAGCCTGCTAATAATCAGCAATTACCTATTGGCGCACGCCACGCTTAAATTTTAACTTACGGAGATTCGCATGAAGCCGTCCATTATTCTCTATAAAGCGTTACCTGACGATTTACTGCATCGCCTGGAAGAGCATTTTACTGTGACTCATGTGCCTAACCTGCGCCCGGAAACGGTCGCACAGCACGCCGAGGCTTTTGCCAACGCGGAAGGTCTGCTGGGTTCCAGTGAAGCTGTCAATACCGCCCTACTGGAGAGAATGCCCAGGCTTCGTGCGACATCCACGATTTCCGTAGGTTATGACAACTTCGACGTCGATGCCCTCAACGCGCGCAAGGTGCTGTTGATGCACACGCCAACCGTGCTGACGGAAACTGTCGCCGATACGGTAATGGCGCTGGTGTTAAGCACCGCTCGCCGCGTAGTAGAAGTTGCTGAACGGGTGAAAATTGGCGAGTGGACCAAAAGTATCGGGCCGGACTGGTTTGGTACGGATGTACACCACAAAACGCTGGGGATTGTCGGCATGGGCCGTATTGGTCTGGCGCTGGCGCAACGCGCGCATTTTGGTTTTAGCATGCCGATTCTTTATAACGCGCGCCGTCATCACCAGGAGGCGGAAGAACGCTTCAACGCGCGTTACTGCGACCTCGATACGCTGTTGCAGGAGTCCGATTTCGTCTGCCTGATCCTGCCGTTAACCGCAGAAACGCATCATCTGTTTAGTACCGAACAGTTTGCCAAAATGAAGTCCTCCGCCATTTTCATTAACGCCGGGCGTGGGCCGGTGGTCGATGAAAAAGCGCTGATTGCCGCCCTGCAAAGCGGGGAAATTCATGCCGCAGGCCTGGATGTGTTTGAGCAGGAGCCATTACCGGCAGACTCACCGTTATTAGCGTTGCCAAACGTGGTAGCCGTACCGCACATAGGTTCAGCGACGCATGAAACGCGCTATAACATGGCGGCCTGTGCGGTGGATAACTTAATCGATGCGCTGCAAGGACGCGTTGAGAAGAACTGCGTGAACCCGCAGGTCGCGCCATAAACAAAAGGCCGGGTAGCGATTACGCTTACCCGGCCTTTTATGTATTACAGCGCCTTCATTACTGAGCGGCATTCACCGCAGCAGTCCAGGCCTGATTAAATGCCTGATGCTGAGAGGCCAACGGGCCAATCAGCGTGTTGTACTGACTTGCCTGCTGTGAAGTTGGGAACTGGATACCGTTAGCGACAAAGCTCACCTGCGTATCCTGCTGTGCCACAAAATCACCGACCTGTACTAACTGCTGCGTGAAGATTTGCGCGGCAGGGATCAGCGACTGTAGCGCCTCTGAAGGTACAGTGACGACTTTATTGTAGACCTGGTCAAAGACCGGCTTCAGATCCTCGCCCTGCTTCAGCGCGCCATGCGCAGCATCTGCCTGCAGTTTCGCATTCTGCAACTGTTGCCCTAATACGCCCAACGCACCATTTGCCTGACGCAGCGGTTCACGCTGAGTCACATAATCCTGAGGAACACGAATCGCATTTACGCTATCAACCACCGGGCGCAGACCGGAGTCCATTGCCTGATTAACCTGCTGCGAATAGCCATACAGAATCGCGTAATCGGACACAAACGGGCCAAACTGTTTTTTCTGATCGGCGGTCAGCGTTGGTAAACGCTCTCCGCTACGCATTGCAGTATTCTGCAGAAAATCGATAAACGCTTTGCGTTGATCGCCTTCTTTATCAAAACACCCACTCAGGCCAACTACCATTAAGAGCGCCAAAACAGGCGCAAACCAGCGAGAGCAGGACTTACCTGTCGCCATTTTAATACTCCTTTCACCCAAAAATGCGCACAACGACACCCGCGTGCCTGACGTTGACAAGGATAGTCCAGGTCAGCCCCGCAAGATACCCTTTCCGCGTAATCTTGTGGGGGAAAATAACCGCTCCCGCCACCCATCGTTTTGCTAAACAATGCTCCATTTACCACACGACGTCATATTTTAGTCATCTTTACAATCGGGATCGATCGTTCGCAGATCACGACCTTTATCAGTTCGTTAGCCTGCAAAAGATTGTCGACCCCGATCCGCTGAAACGAATCCATCACGCAAACCTAAAATCCGGCTTCATTTTTTCCGACTACTCTTAATGAGCTTCGATGAAATTCACGATCCCGCTGTGTGATTTGTAGGAGTTCTCAATGGAATACAAAGATCCTATGTTTGAACTGCTGAGCAGTCTGGAGCAGATTGTTTTTAAAGATGTATCGCAGACGGTTACTCTGACGCAAAAAACCAACCCTTTCACCGAATTTGAACAGCTACGACGAGGGACAGGTTTAAAAACAGATGATTTTGCCCGAGTGATGGGCGTGACGGTCGCGACGGTTCATGAATGGGAGTCTAAACGCGTAAAGCCTTCCAATACCGAATTGAAGTTAATGCGCCTGATTCAGGCAGACCCAAGATTAAGTAAGCAACTGATGGATTGAACTATTTTTTAATTTTACTTATGAACGGTCCTGTAAAAGGGCCGTTCCCTTAAGGGGGTTATCCACAAAAAAGAAAATAGTAGTTGCATCCACATGCGTAAAATGAGTTAATGCCCTCAACGGTTTGACGTACAGACCATTACAGCAGTTAGTAAGGCAAGTCCCTTCAAGAGTTATCGTTGATACCCTTCGTAGTGAGCATTTCCTTTACTGTTAAAAAATCTGTAAAGCACGCCATATCGCCGAAAGGCACACTTATTTTTTAAAAGGTAATACACTATGTCCGGTAAAATGACTGGTATCGTAAAATGGTTCAACGCTGACAAAGGTTTCGGCTTCATCACTCCTGACGATGGCTCTAAAGACGTGTTCGTACACTTCTCTGCTATCCAGAACGATGGCTACAAATCTCTGGACGAAGGTCAGAAAGTTTCCTTCACCATCGAAAGCGGCGCTAAAGGCCCGGCAGCTGGCAACGTAACCAGCCTGTAAGCTTAAAAAGCTCAAAATTCTGAATCCCTGCCAAACGGCGGGGATTTTTTTTATCTGTACTTCGCAAGACTCCCCGCCCAAACGCTTCTTTGCATTACTTTACCCGTCCTCCCTTTGACCTTTCCCTAAGGGCAAGCTTTATAGTGAGCCAGTCTGTATTCCACAATATTCACAAGGAATTGAAGCTATGTCGAAATCCTCACTGCTGCTGGTTTTAGGTTTGCTCACAACCGGTAGCGCGTTCGCAGCAACTCCGGAAGCTGCTTTTCTGGCGGAACACGGGCTCAGCGGTAAATCCGTCGAGCAAATCGTCGAGACCATTGACCAGTCGCCACAGAACCGCCCGCTGCCGTACTCAGCATCTATCACCAGTACCGAACTGAAGCTCTCTTCGGGCGATCAGATTTATACCCTACCGCTCGGTGACAAGTTCTATCTGTCATTTGCCCCTTATGAATGGCAAACACATCCTTGCTTCAACCACAGCCTTTCTGGCTGCCAGGGCGAAATGCCGGAGAAGGCATTCAATGTCAAAGTGACGGATAACAAGGGTGAGGTGGTGGTACAAAAAGTGATGAAGAGTGGTCGAAATGGCTTCGTCGGGGTATGGCTACCGCGCAATATGGCAGGCACAATCGCGGTAAGTTACAACGGTAAAACGGCGGAGTATCCCATCAAGACGATGGAAGACAGCCAGACCTGTCTGACAAAATTACAGCTGCGCTAACAACATACAAAAAAGCCGGATGGCACAATGCTTATCCGGCTTTTTCTAAGTCAGCTCAGGAGCGTTACTGCAGCAGAGAAATATCCGCTACGCGCAGGAACAGTTCGCGCAGTTTTGCGAGCATAGACAGACGGTTAATACGCAGATCTTTATCTTCCACGTTGACCATCACTTTCTCGAAGAACGCATCAACCGGTTCACGCAGTTCCGCCAACTCAACCAGCGCTTCCTGGTAACGACCAGCTGCAAAGACAGGCTCCAGCTTATCGCGCAGCACCACAACCTGCAGCGCCAGCGCAATTTCTTCCGGCTCTTTCAGCGTTGCCGAATTTACGCGGTCATTCAGCGTCTCTTCAGACTTCGCCAGGATGTTCGATACACGCTTGTTCGCTGCAGCCAGCGCGGACGCGGCCTCCAGCGTACGGAAGTGCGAAACCGCCTTCATACGTGCGTCGAAATCAGCCGGACGAGTCGGACGACGCGCCAGTACTGCCTGAATGGTATCGACGGTGTAACCTTCATCCTGATACCAGGCGCGGAAGCGACCAAGCATAAAGTCGATCACATCATCCACCACGTTGGCGTTAGTCAGCTTGTCGCCATACAGACGAACAGCTTCTTCGGTCAACGTTTGTAGATCCAGATTCAGGTTCTTCTCAACGATGATACGCAGTACGCCCAGCGCGGCACGACGCAGCGCAAACGGGTCTTTGTCGCCTTTTGGATGCTGACCGATACCGAAGATACCCGCCAGGGTGTCCATCTTATCGGCAATCGCCACGGCACAGGCAACCGGGTTAGACGGCAGGTCATCACCGGCAAAACGCGGCTGATACTGCTCGTTCAGCGCCACAGCGACATCTTCCGCTTCACCATCGTGACGCGCGTAGTGCATGCCCATCACGCCCTGAGTATCGGTGAACTCGAAGACCATGTTGGTCATCAGGTCGCACTTGGACAGCAGGCCAGCACGCGTTGCGTGGTTAACGTCAGCGCCAATCTGACCAGCAATCCAGCCCGCCAGCTCCTGGATACGGTCAGTCTTGTCGCGCAGCGTACCCAGTTGCTGTTGGAACAGCACGGTTTGCAGACGCGGCAGATGGTCTTCCAGACGTTTTTTACGGTCAGTATTGAAGAAGAATTCGGCATCCGCCAGACGCGGACGAACCACCTTCTCGTTACCGGAGATGATTTGCTGCGGGTCTTTGGATTCGATGTTGGCAACGAAGATAAAATTCGGCAGCAGTTTGCCGTCGTTCGCGTATACCGGGAAGTACTTCTGGTCACCTTTCATGGTGTGTACCAGCGCTTCGGACGGAACAGCGAGGAATTTTTCTTCGAACTTCGCGGTCAGCACGACCGGCCATTCCACCAGCGAGGTGACTTCTTCCAGCAGGCTTTCACTCAGATCGGCGTTGCCGCCAATTTTACGCGCCGCGTCTTCGGCATCGGCTTTGATTTTGGCTTTACGCTCAGCGTAATCCGCAATCACTTTGCCGCGCTCACGCAGAATTTCAGGGTACTGACCGGCATTATCGATGGTGAACTCCGGCTCACCCATAAAGCGATGCCCGCGGATCACGCGATCGGACTGAATACCCAGAATAGTTGCCGGAATAACTTTGTCGCCCAGCAGCAACGTCACGGTGTGAACCGGACGCACGAAGTGAACGTCAGACGCGCCCCAGCGCATCAGTTTCGGGATCGGCAGCTTCGCCAGTGAGGTGGCGATCATGTTAGGCAGCAACGCTTCAGCGCTTTCGCCTTTCACATGCGCGCGATACAGCAGCCACTCGCCTTTGTCGGTGGTCAGACGCTCAGCCTGATCAACCGTGATGCCACAGCCACGCGCCCAACCTTCGGCCGCTTTGCTCGGTTTACCTTCGGCGTCAAACGCCTGGGCGATAGCCGGGCCGCGTTTTTCTACTTCACGGTCGGGTTGTGCTTCAGCCAGGGCAGCGACTTTCAACGCCAGACGACGCGGCGCGGCGAACCACTCCACGTTGCCGTGCGCGATGCCAGCATTATCCAGCTCCGCGGTAAAGTTCGCAGCAAAGGACTCAGCCAGGCTGCGCAGTGCTTTTGGTGGCAGCTCTTCAGTGCCGATTTCCACCAGAAAAGTTTTCTCAGACATGGCCGCCTCTTATTTGTCTTTGTTGCACATCGGGAAGCCAAGGGCTTCACGGGAAGCGTAGTAAGCTTCTGCCACTGCTTTGGTCAGGGTGCGAATACGCAGGATATAGCGCTGACGCTCGGTGACGGAGATGGCTTTACGCGCATCCAGCAGGTTGAAGCTATGGGCGGCTTTCAGAATACGTTCATACGCAGGCAGCGGCAGCGGATTTTCCAGCGCCAGCAGCTGCTGCGCTTCTTTCTCGTACTGCTCGAAGCAGGTGAACAGGAAGTCCACGTCGGCGTATTCGAAGTTGTAGGTGGATTGCTCCACTTCGTTCTGATGGAACACGTCGCCGTAAGTGGTTTTACCCAGCGGGCCGTCGCTCCAGACCAGGTCGTAAACGCTGTCTACGCCCTGAATGTACATGGCCAGACGTTCCAGACCGTAGGTAATTTCCCCGGTCACTGGTTTACATTCCAGACCACCAACCTGCTGGAAGTAGGTGAACTGCGTGACTTCCATGCCGTTCAGCCACACTTCCCAACCCAGACCCCAGGCACCCAGCGTTGGGTTTTCCCAGTTATCTTCCACGAAACGGATATCGTGAATGGTCGGGTCCATACCCAGCTCTTTCAGAGAACCCAGGTACAGCTCCTGAATGTTGTCCGGAGACGGCTTAATCACTACCTGGAACTGATAGTAGTGCTGTAAGCGGTTCGGGTTTTCGCCATAGCGGCCGTCGGTCGGACGACGAGAAGGCTGCACATAAGCAGTCGCCATCGGTTCCGGCCCCAGCGCCCGCAGGCAGGTCATTGGGTGAGATGTCCCCGCGCCGACTTCCATGTCCAATGGTTGAACGATGGTGCAGCCCTGGCGAGCCCAGTAATCCTGTAAGGTCAGGATCAAGCCCTGGAAGGTCCTGGTATCAAACTTTTGCATATTATTTCGTGCTGGATACGTGTGGATTTAAAGGAAGCGGTCAGTATACCCGCTGGCTGCAAGATATACAGTACGAAACGGGAAAAAGGGGGAACTTAGCGCATGGAAAGGTGTAAAAACTGCCCGTCTGCATCAAAAGAGCAGACAAAACTCTCTTTACGGAAGGTAGAACCACGCATCTCATAGCTGCCCTGAAATTGTTCCAGACCGGAGATATCAATTTTCTGCACACCAATGTTGTAGATTTGTGCCGCCTCATTTTTACACAGTGACTCCATATCCAGCGAACGTGTTGCACTGACTTTGATCTTTTGCGCCTTCTGCGCGGGTGCAGGCGGCTGGGTGTCGGCGCACGCAACCAGTAAAAGGGTAACGATCGCGGAAAAGAAATACTTCATCATCATTTTATTACCGCCTGGTTTGCTGGTCAGTCTTATTATTAAGTGTCTGGAAACGGATGCTATTTTGAGAATCTCATCAGACCATCTCAAGCTTTAGCGTAAGAACTCGGATTTTTCCAGTGAGCTACGCTCGCAAATTTTCGGTCAGACTTTTTTTAATGGATACAGAGGAACTGATGCAGCCCAAAATATTCTGGATTGATAACCTGCGCGGGATAGCCTGTCTCATGGTTGTGATGATCCACACCACGACCTGGTACATCACCAATGCGCAAAGCGTCAGCCCATTGAATTGGGATCTGGCCAATGTGCTCAATTCAGCTTCTCGCGTCAGCGTCCCGTTGTTCTTTATGATTTCGGGCTATCTGTTTTTTGGCGAGCGCAGCGCCAAACCGCGCCATTTCATGCGCATTGCGCTCTGCATCCTGTTTTATAGCAGCGTGGCGCTGGCCTACATCCTGCTGTTTACCTCGATCAACGCTGAGCTGTCGCTGAAAAACCTGCTGCAAAAGCCGGTGTTCTATCACCTGTGGTTTTTCTTCGCGATCGCCGTAATCTACCTGGTTTCCCCGCTGATACAGGTAAAAAATATCAGCGGCAAGATGCTGCTGGCGCTTATGGTGGTGATTGGGGTGATTGCCAATCCCAATACCGTCTCACAAAAAATTGGCGGTTTTGAGTGGCTTCCCATCAACCTGTACATCAGTGGCGACACGTTCTACTACATCGTGTACGGTATGCTAGGCCGAGCGATTGGTATGATGGATACGCACAAGCGCGCACTTACCTGGCTCTGTGCGGCGTTGTTTATCACCGCAGTGTTTATTATTTCTCGAGGCACGTTGCATGAACTGCGTTGGCGAGGCAATTTTGCCGATACCTGGTATCTCTATTGCGGCCCGGCGGTGTTTATTTGTGCAGCCTCCCTCCTGACGCTGGTCAAAAATACGCTCAGTACGCGCACTCTGCCGGTACTGGGCCTTATTTCCCGCCACTCCCTGGGCATTTATGGCTTTCATGCGCTGATCATTCACGCGCTACGCACCAACGGTGTAGAACTCAAAAACTGGCCGCCGCTGGATATGCTATGGATTTTTAGCGCCACGCTGGCGGGAAGTTTACTGTTGTCTGTATTGTTGCAGCGCATCGATACGCGCAGACTGGTGAGCTAACAATAAAAGCCCTCGATCGGTAACCATCGAGGGCATACGATCACTCCGTAAAATCGTCTGCGACTGCCAGCGTTTCTTTTGGATGCTCAAAGCCACTATCACGGATATTTTTCTGCACCGCAACGGTACCAAACAGGCTTAAAAAGAAGGCCAGGCCGTAAAACCCTTTCTCGTTTAGCAGCAGCGTGGCATTCCACAAACCGATAACCAACAACGCAACCGCAATAATAAACGCGGCAAGACAGGTTATGTAGTAAATCGGCGTAGTCGGGATCCCCTCATATTTATCCCGTACCGTCTTTTGATACGACGCAGCAGAAAACAAACCAAGCACCAAAACAGCAAAGTAATACCCCTTTTCGTTCAACTGCATATCGGCATTCCACAACCCCAGCAGATAAACCACAATGCCGCCGAGAAGCGCGACCCATGACACAATACTAAATGCCGGTGAATAAGTTGATGTCCTGTTTTCCATTTAGAGGTCCTGTCCTTTAGATAAATATTCTGCTGAACGCATGAGTAAAACTTGCCCCAGTAAACATACGATGAATGCCACCGGGAACAGCCCCTTTTCGAGGGGGGATAATGGGACATTCAATACGCCCACCAACAGCACCCCGACCGTGATGAGCGCCACCATCTGACATACAGAGGCGAAGTGTTCATCGTTCTGATTGAGATTTTCTGCACGCTGATAAACGTACGTCACAAACATTCCCGTCATCAGCACGGCGAAAAAATAGCCTTTGCTACTCAATAACGGGCATGCCCGCCATAAGCCAATAACGTAAATAAATGCACCAGAGAAGAATAATATCCATGGCAACAGCCTTGTCGTCTTCATTGGGACCTCCTTATCCATCATGGATACAATATGAATAACCCGCTAAAGACAACACAGAAAAGGTCACTACGCCGGACTTTCAGAATAAATTCATGCGCGCTAATTATTAATTAGATTGAAATATATATTTGATAAATCCCCTCTGTTTACCAGAGGGGATTTAGGGTCAGGACATCAGCGGGTGTAATTGCTGATAGATTTGGCGGAAGGTTTCCCGACGCTGTTGGTAAAGGGCATGGCGCTCGACATCAGGATAATGCGCCTGCTCCAGCGTAAGCTGAGGTAGAAGGTCTGATAATGGCTGCTGCGGATTAATGGCAATTTGCGCCAGACGCGCCGCACCGAGAGCAGGGCCGACATCGCCGCCGGTACGGTAATCCAACTGCAATCCGCTGATGTCAGACAGCATCTGACGCCAGTATTCGCTGCGCGCCCCGCCGCCAATCAGCGTAATGCTGGAGGGCTGCACGCCGCAGGCGTGTACCACGTCCATACCCTCAGCCAATGCAAAACCAACGCCTTCCAGCACCGCCTGTGCCAGCTCCGCCGGACCATGCTGATGCGTCAGACCGAAAAATACGCCCTTCGCCTGCGGGTTGTTGTGCGGCGTACGTTCACCGGACAGATAGGGTAAAAACCAGACCGGCTCAGCGTGTTCATCCGCCTGTTGCGCTGCGGCAATCAACGCAGGAACGCTCGCCAGTCCGGTTAATTTTGCCGCCCAGTCCAGGCAGGATGCCGCACTTAACATCACGGACATCAGGTGCCATCGTTCAGGCAATGCATGGCAAAAGCTATGGACCGCGCTTTCCGGTTTGCAGAGAAAGCCGTCGCTGACCGCAAAATAGACCCCGGAAGTACCCAGCGATAGCATCGCCTGACCGGCATTCATCATGCCCACGCCAACCGCCCCCGCTGCGTTATCCCCACCTCCGGCGACCACCGCAACCTCCTGCATTCCCCAGGCCCTGGCGACTGCTGGCAACAATGTTCCGGTAATCTCACTGCCTTCATAGAGCGCAGGCATATGCGCACGAGTCAGCTTACAGGCTTCCAGCATGACATCACTCCAGTCACGCTTCGCAACATCCAGCCACAGGGTACCAGCCGCATCAGACATATCGCTGGCGAAATCGCCGGTCATACGCAGGCGCAGGTAGTCTTTCGGCAGCAGGACTTTATCAACCCGGCTAAAAATCTCCGGTTCGTGGCGCTGTACCCACAGCAGCTTTGGCGCGGTAAAGCCAGGCATCATCAGGTTGCCGGTGATGGCACGAGACTGCGGAACCAGGCTCTCCAGCATGACGCACTCTTCGGCGCAGCGACCATCGTTCCACAGGATAGCCGGGCGCAATACCTTCTGTTGTTCATCCAGTAGCGTCGCGCCGTGCATCTGTCCGGCAATTCCCAACGCTTTCACCTCGCGAAGTGAATGCTGCCGACCCAGAGCTTTCACAGCGCGATCCGTTGCCAGCCACCACTGCTCTGGGTCTTGTTCTGACCATAACGGGTGCGGGCGCGAGACGGTGAGTTTCTCTGTTTGCGAAGCGACCACATCGCCCTGCTCATTGAGCAGAATGGCCTTTACGCCTGATGTGCCAAGATCTATCCCGATATACATAGGGCATCGTTCCTTAAAGAAAGGCCCGGTCGCGCGAGCTGACCGGGCTTACGGACATGCTCAGAGACCCGTTATTTGTCGAACAAATAATGGTTCACCAGATTTTCCAGCAATTCCTGATGACCGCTCTGGTGCACTGGCGCCAGGTTGTGTTGTTCAGCGTACTGCGCAATTTCCGTCAGCGTCATCTGCCCTTTCAGAATTTGCTGGCCCAGCTCACCATTCCAACCGGCATAACGTTTAGCCACGCGCTGATCCAGACCACCGTCTTCAATCATACGCGCCGCAATTTTCAGCGACAGCGCCATGGTATCCATCGCGCCAATATGACCATAGAACAGATCGTATTTATCGGTACTCTGACGACGAACCTTGGCATCGAAGTTCAGACCACCGGTGGTGAAGCCGCCGGCTTTCAGGATTTCGTACATCACCAACGCATTCTCTTCTACGCTATTCGGGAACTGGTCAGTGTCCCAGCCCAGTTGCGCGTCCCCACGGTTGGCATCGACAGAGCCAAACAGGCCCAGTGCGATAGCGGTGGCGATTTCGTGATGGAACGAGTGACCCGCCAACGTGGCGTGGTTGGCTTCGATATTCAGTTTGATCTCTTTTTCCAGACCGAACTGCTTGAGGAATCCGTATACGGTCGCCGCATCGTAATCGTACTGGTGCTTGGTCGGTTCCTGCGGCTTCGGTTCGATAAGCAAAGTGCCCTGGAAACCAGTTTTGTGTTTGTGTTCCACGACCAGTTGCATGAAGCGGCCAATTTGCTCACGTTCCTGCCGCAGATCGGTATTCAGTAGCGTTTCATAGCCTTCACGACCGCCCCACAGAACGTAGTTTTCACCGCCTAATTTATGCGTGGCATCCATAGCCGTAACCACCTGCGTGGCGGCCCAGCTGAACACTTCTGGATCCGGGTTCGTGGCCGCGCCCGCGCCGTAACGTGGGTTGGTGAAGCAGTTTGCCGTTCCCCACAGCAGCTTCACGCCGCTCTGCTCCTGTTTTGCTGCCAGTACATCAACCATCTGCGCAAAATTGTTTTTGTACTCTTTCAGCGACGCGCCTTCCGGCGAGACATCCACGTCATGGAAGCAGTAGTAGGGCACGTTCAGTTTGTGGAAAAACTCGAACGCCACGTCCGCCTTGCGCTTCGCTAATTCCAGCGCTTCACCGGGCTGCTGCCACGGACGATCGAAGGCACCCATACCGAACATATCCGCACCGTTCCAGCAGAAGGTATGCCAGTAGCAGGCAGCAAAACGCAGATGATCTTCCATGCGCTTGCCCAACACGATTTCGTCTGGGTTGTAATGACGAAATGCGAGCGGGTTGGTGGACTGAGTTCCTTCAAAACGTACACGATCGAGTTGGTCAAAATAAGCCGGCATAATAAGCTCCATAATCAGGTAATACGGCAAGTAAACTGCGATATGGCTATACTGGAATTTCCTGATTTATTGCTCAATTACGTTATTTCACACCGCGATTAAGAGAATACCCAAACGTGCGCTGGCTCCCAAAAAAACGCGCTGAAAAAAGAAATAAAAAGGCGATCACGATCGAAGGTTAGCCATTAAACAAAAAACCGTAATGCGCAGATAAAAAATGACAATTGTCATCCCGCTAGCAGTATGTAAATTTTGCGTAGCCTCAGGCAATCAGGAAATTTGTCACGCTTCATCAAGCAGTCGTACCTGCGGTTTTGCTAGTATCGACAGGCCCACGTTAACCTTTCCAGGACAGGTTCTTATGTTTGATAAACGTCACCGCATCACTCTGTTATTTAATGCCAATAAAGCCTATGACCGCCAGGTGGTAGAAGGAGTGGGTGAATATTTACAGGCATCGCAATCCGAGTGGGATATATTCATTGAGGAAGATTTCCGCGCCCGTATCGATAATATTAAAGACTGGTTGGGCGATGGCGTTATTGCTGATTATGACGATGATGATATTGCGCAATTACTTGTCGATGTCGATGTTCCGATCATCGGCGTTGGGGGTTCCTACCATCTGCAGCAAGATTATCCATCAGTACATTACATTGCCACCGACAACCACGCGCTGGTAGAAAGCGCTTTCCTGCATCTGAAAGAGAAAGGGATTAACCGCTTTGCGTTTTACGGCCTGCCTTCCTCAAGCGGTAAACGCTGGGCCGCAGAACGTGAATATGCGTTTTGCCAGTTGGTTGCCAAAGAGAAGTACCGCGGCGTCGTCTATCAGGGGCTGGAAACCGCACCGGAGAACTGGCAGCACGCGCAAAATAGGCTGGCGGACTGGCTGCAAACTCTGCCGCCGCAAACCGGCATTATCGCGGTCACCGACGCGCGGGCACGACACGTCCTGCAAGTCTGTGAACACCTGCATATTCCCGTACCGGAAAAACTGTGCGTGATAGGGATAGACAACGAAGAATTGACCCGTTACCTGTCACGGGTAGCGCTGTCATCCGTGGCTCAGGGAGCCAGACAGATGGGCTATCAGGCCGCAAAACTCCTGCATCGTATGCTGGCGAATGAAGAACTGCCGCTGCAACGCATTCTGGTTCCACCGGTGCGTGTTGTAGAACGTCGTTCAACCGATTACCGCTCCTTGACCGATCCAGCGGTAATTCAGGCGATGCACTTTATTCGTAATCATGCCTGTAAAGGCATTAAGGTTGAACAAGTGTTGGACTCAGTAGGGATTTCACGTTCGAATCTGGAGAAACGCTTTAAAGAAGAGGTCGGAGAGACCATTCACGCCGTGATTCATGCCGAAAAGCTGGAAAAGGCACGCAGCCTGTTGATTTCTACCACGCTTTCAATCAACGAAATTTCACAGATGTGCGGCTACCCATCTCTGCAGTATTTCTATTCGGTATTCAAGAAAGAGTACGACACGACGCCAAAAGAGTATCGCGATGTGAACAGTGAAGTTTTGCTATAAGGATGATAGCCGGAGGGCGAAGTCGCCATCCGGCACTCGAAATTACATATGCGCGGCGATTAAACGCTGGTTGTCCTGATACATTGCGAACAGATAGTTGTTATAACTCTGTCCCTTAGTGGAATAACCCTTCAGCTTATGGATCATCGCGGTGGCGGTGACTTCCTGATCGGCTTTACGCAACTGCGCACGTGACTTACGGAAGGAAGAGTAGGCCGGATGCGTATTCAAATTAATGACGTAAGCATTCACCGACTCTTTCACTGATTCAAATTGTGAGTAGCCTTTGACCTTACCCGGTGCATTGTTACAACGACCCTTGCCGCATTTCATGCCAAACAGGTTGTTGTTGCTACGCGCCAGCTTCGACGTACCCCAGCCGCTTTCTGCCGCAGCCATGGTTGCCACCATACTGGTCGGGATAATGTCTACACGCTCAAGCAGCGTGTTCCACGGAATTTTACGCGTGTTACCAGACCAGTTCACCTTGTAGCGCTTCGCGATGTCTTTCATACGCGTACGCTCAGTCGGTGACCAGCGGTTCTGGTACTGTTTTGAAATCAGCCAGTTACGGTCCGCCGTAATGGCAGCATTTTGACTGGTAATATAAGGCATAACCGTCCGGAGAAACGCTTTTTTCCTTGGTGTTCCGGAAGGGTATTTTCGCAAATCAGGAAGTGAACTACTCTTTGCACTATTGCGAGAATACTCTTGTTTACTGCTAACCTGTTTATTACTTGCCTTGGTTATCTGGGGCTTGTGACTCGTTGTCGCCGTGTGTGTCTTTGCCAGCACCTCACCCGAAAATGCAACGGTGAGTAACATAAGAATCATTGCCCCATATCGTCGAATGGGAGTCAATATCATTAGGTCTCCTGGTCGGATTTATACATTCCAACACCTTATATTTTTCACAAAAATGAGAGATGAATCTCAAATCATATCAAAAATAGCCGTCAAGAGCACCCACAGGAATAGTCCAATTCTGAAACTATGTCACGTATTAACAATTCTGGGTGCCATTAATTCGAAGAAAATGTGGAGGTTATCGCAAAATAAGTTCATTTTTTGCGCGCGATCGCTCACCCTCACTTCTCCTCCTGGCGGAATCAACTCAAAGGAGGAGTTTCCGGCCTGATTTCACTGGCAAACTGGCGAAAATCGCAGCATCAAGGACAGCACTATGAAACTTGCCGCCGTTGCGCTGGCGCTAATGCCCGGCATTGCCATCGCCTCATCATGGACGTCTCAAGGACTTCCCACCTTCGAAGCGGAAGGTACGGGAAAATTCGTCAGCCATGCAGCGTTGACGAAGGGTACCCGTCCTTTAACCCTAAATTTTGACCAACAGTGCTGGCAGCCTGCTGATGCGATAAAACTCAACCAGATGCTGTCGCTAAAACCTTGTGAAGGCACGCCGCCACAGTGGCGTTTATTCAAAGACGGCGATTACACGCTGGAAATCGATACCCGCTCCGGTACGCCAACGCTGATGCTGTTGGTAAAAAGTGCTAAGGACACCGTCACCACCCAGATTCGCCAATGCCCGAAATGGGACGGTTCACCATTAACGCTGGACGTGAGCCAGACCTTCCCGGAAGGTGCCGTGGTGCGTGATTTCTACAGCCAGCAAACGGCAACGGTAAAAAACGGGTCGATTACCCTACAACCCGCCGCAACCAGTAACGGGCTGTTGCTACTGGAACGGGCGGAAACCGATGCCCCCGCCGCTTTCGACTGGCATAACGCCACGGTGTATTTCGTCCTGACGGACCGCTTTGTGAATGGCGATCCGAGTAACGACCACAGCTATGGGCGTCGCAACGACGGCATGCAGGAAATTGGCACGTTCCACGGTGGCGATTTGCGCGGGCTCGCCAGCAAACTCGACTACCTGCAACAGTTAGGCGTCAACGCCCTGTGGATCAGCGCGCCGTTTGAGCAAATCCACGGCTGGGTCGGCGGTGGCGACAAAGGGGACTTCCCCCACTACGCTTACCACGGCTACTACACCCAGGACTGGACCACGCTTGACGCCAATATGGGAAACGAAGCGGACCTGCGCGCGCTGGTTAATGGCGCACACCAGCGCGGCATCCGTGTCTTGTTTGATGTGGTGATGAACCATACCGGCTACGCCACGCTGGCGGATATGCAGGAGTATCAGTTTGGGGCACTGTACCTATCGGGCGATGAACTGAAAAAAACGCTCGGGGAACGCTGGACGGACTGGCAGCCATCCGCCGGGCAAAGCTGGCACAGTTTCAATGATTACATCAACTTTAGCGATAAAGCTGGCTGGGAAAAATGGTGGGGAAAAAACTGGATCCGCACCGATATTGGCGATTACGACAATCCTGGCTTTGACGACCTGACGATGTCGCTGGCTTTCCTGCCCGATCTGAAAACCGAATCCACCACGCCTTCCGGGCTGCCAAACTTTTATCAGCACAAGCCGGATACGCACGCCAAAGCCATCGCCGGTTACACGCCCCGGGATTATCTGACGCACTGGCTCAGTCAGTGGGTGCGTGATTATGGGATTGACGGCTTTCGGGTCGACACCGCTAAACACGTCGAGCTTCCCGCCTGGCAGCAGCTAAAAACACAAGCCAGCGCGGCGCTGGTCGAATGGAAGAAAGCCAATCCGGAAAAAGCGCTGGATGATAACCCCTTCTGGATGACTGGCGAGGCCTGGGGTCACGGTGTGATGCAAAGCGACTATTACCGTCACGGCTTCGATGCGATGATCAATTTCGACTACCAGGAGCAGGCGGCAAAGGCCGTTGATTGTCTGGCAAATATGGACCCCACCTGGCAGCAGATGGCGGATAAATTGCAGGACTTCAACGTCCTGAGCTATCTCTCCTCGCACGATACACGTCTGTTCCGCGAAGGTGGAGACAACGCCGCCGAGCTATTGCTGCTGGCACCTGGCGCGGTTCAACTCTTTTATGGCGACGAGTCGGCCCGCCCCTTTGGCCCAACCGGCTCAGACCCATTACAGGGTACGCGCTCAGAAATGAACTGGCAGGATGTGACCGGGAAATCTGCCGCCAGCGTCGCCCACTGGCAGCGAATCAGTCAGTTCAGGGCCAGACATCCCGCCATTGGCGCCGGTAAACAAATCACGCTGCCGCTGAAGCAGGGATACGGATTTATTCGTGAGCATGGCGACGATAAGGTGATGGTGGTGTGGGCCGGTCAGCCCTGATCCCGGCAGGCTTCTCGCTGTCCACGCAGCGGGAAGCCTTGCTCAACATTAAAAACCAGCCAAATAAAAATCAGTAGCACAAAATCTCAATCCGGCCTGATACCCCTGATTTGCACCCTGCCATGGGTAGCGCTATGGTTAGCCACTTTACTACTCAGTTCGACAGACCACCTGCTATGACATTCTCACTTTTTGGCGACAAATTTACCCGCCATTCAGGCATCACACGCCTGATGGAGGACCTTAACGACGGTTTACGCACCCCAGGCGCCATCATGCTCGGTGGCGGCAATCCGGCGCAAATTCCAGAGATGCAAAATTACTTTCAGTCTCTGCTGACAGATATGCTGGAAAACGGCAAAGCAACTGATGCGCTTTGCAATTACGATGGTCCACAAGGTAAAACCGAGCTGCTGACTGAGCTGGCGAAACTGCTACGTGAGAAGCAGGGTTGGGATATCGAGCCACAAAATATTGCACTGACAAATGGCAGTCAGAGCGCATTTTTCTACTTATTCAATCTGTTCGCCGGACGCCGCGCCGACGGAACAACGCAAAAAGTGTTGTTCCCGTTAGCTCCGGAATACATTGGCTATGCCGATTCGGGGCTGGAAGAGGATCTTTTTGTCTCCGCGCGTCCAAACATCGAACTGTTACCAGAAGGTCAGTTTAAGTATCACGTTGATTTTGAACACCTGCACATCGGTGAAGAGACGGGCATGATCTGCGTGTCACGTCCGACAAATCCGACAGGCAACGTGATCACCGATGAAGAGCTGATGAAGCTGGACCGGCTGGCCAACCAGCATGGGATCCCGCTGGTGATTGATAACGCCTATGGCGTACCGTTTCCCGGCATCATCTTTAGCGAAGCGCGCCCGCTGTGGAACCCCAACATTGTGCTGTGCATGAGCCTTTCCAAGCTGGGTCTGCCAGGCTCCCGCTGCGGCATCATTATCGCGAATGAAAAAATCATCACCGCCATCACCAACATGAACGGCATTATCAGTCTCGCACCTGGCGGAATGGGTGCGGCAATCATGTGCGAAATGATTAAGCGCAACGACCTTCTGCGTCTGTCCGAGTCGGTGATCAAGCCGTTTTATTATCAGCGCGTTCAGGAGACGATTGCGATCATTCGCCGCTATTTATCTGAAGATCGGTGCCTTATTCATAAACCGGAGGGCGCGATTTTCCTGTGGTTATGGTTCAAAGATTTGCCTATCAGCACCGAACTGTTGTATCAGCGTCTGAAAGCGCGCGGCGTGCTGATGGTTCCTGGTGACTACTTCTTCCCTGGTCTGGATAAACCCTGGCCGCATACGCATCAGTGTATGCGGATGAACTACGTGCCAGAACCGGAGAAAATAGAAGCTGGAGTGAAGATTCTGGCTGAAGAGATCGAACGCGCCTGGCAGGAAGGCTAACGCAAGTCCCGACCTAACCACAGGTCGGGACTCACATTACTGTGGTAGTGAACCCAGGCGCTGGCGCTGAATACTGACGGCATCTATACACTGCAACGCGCTGGTCGGACAGGCTTCGACACACGCGGGTCCCGCATCACGGTGCCAGCATAAATCGCATTTTATCGCCTGCACACGTGACGAGCGGGCGACGACATTCATTGCCCCAAACGGGCAGGCCAGCATACAACTTTTACAGCCAATACAACGCGTCTGTTCAACGAAGATATGCCCATGTTCACGACGAATTGCATGCGTCGGGCAGACATTTGCACAGGGAGCGTCCTCGCATTGATGGCAGGCGACTGCCGTCGTAAAGGCGTCGTCTTTGATCACGCGGATGCGCGGGGTAAACGCAGTGGAAGAGACCGACGCGCAGTCCTGGTTTTGCTGGTGCGCAACGACGCAAGCAACTTCACAGGTACGACACCCAATACATTTTGCCGCATCCGCCATAATAAACTCGTTCATTGCTCCCTCCGTCTGCGTGAAAACCACAGAGTGCCAGAGAGGTTGCCCCTGACGCCTTGATCGGACAGGGGAAACGGTTAAATATTGTCAGGTGCCTGAACAACTATGGCGATCCACCTAATCGCGAGCGGTAAAGCCCAGCTCATTGGAAATGAGCCGGATGACGATGCTTCGGGTCTTATCCAGTCTACCGCATTGAAAAGATTGCCCTCCTTCCTGAGGACAAACGGGTGAGAATCAGAAACGCCAGGTCAGACCGGACATAAAGGTAAAGCTGTCATCACGGTCAACCATCGGGCTATTTTTAATATCATCTGGCAGCGCACTATAGTTGGCGCTGGCCAGCAGCGTCAGATTGCTGGTCAATGCGTATTTAGCGGACAGGCCAACATACGGTGTCCAGCTATCGCCAGGGGAGTAGCTTGATAACCCACTACGGCGAGATTCATTGCCAGAGATGCCGTAGTAATATTCGTTGAAGTTTTCGTCATAGTAGAGCACGCCAATCGCCGGCGTCAGCGTCAGCTTGCCCATCGGCATTTGGCGAAACAGAGACATTTCCCCAACCCAACCGTTGCTGTTGTCCAGCACATCCGCTGCTGCGGAGACTTTCACGCTGCCCCATTTCTCATGGTGATACCATGCAGCACCCGCCATCGCGGTTGCGTCACGCTTGTTCAGTTGCTTCATCGCTTGATCGTCGTTATCACCCGGATCAAACTCAAGCGGCATGTACGAGGCAGTAATGCTGAATTCATTACTTTCATTTTTTGAAAGAATATAACCTAACGTTGTTTGCCTAAAATAAAATGATTCACTTTCATAACTGACAAGCGGTACTGCGTGAACGTTATCATTATATCCACGATAAGGAGATTCGTTATATACAGCGCCGCCGCCAATAGAAAATTCTGCGGCAGTTGCGCTCGCCATAAATGAAAAGGCGAATAGCGCCACAATATTGCGTTTAATTAACATGCCCACATTCCATTTTAAAATAAGATACAAAACGCGTGCATAATAATGCTTACAATTTCATCGATGCAAGATTCATATTTATATAGTAATATATACAAACATATATATATTGGGTTTGGCGATGAACAAATTACAACTCAAACACCGGGAACTGAAGATTATTTCGGTAATTGCTGCCAGTGAAAACATCAGTCATGCCGCTACGGTTCTCGGCATCGCACAAGCCAACGTTAGTAAGTATCTTGCTGATTTTGAATCCAAAGTTGGACTAAAGGTATTTGATCGCACCACTCGACAGCTCACCCTCACACCGTTTGGTACAGCGCTGCTTCCTTACATCAATGACATGTTGGACAGAAACGATCAGCTCAATAATTTCATTGCTGATTATAAGCACGAAAAACGTGGCCGGGTAACCGTATATGCTCCGACGGGCATAATTGCTTATTTATCGCAACATGTGATCGCAAAAATTCAGGATATCGGTGGAATTAGTCTCTCACTTAAAACATGTAACCTGGAACGAAAGGCATTTTTTGAAGGTGTCGACTTCCCTGAAGACTGTGATATTTTAATCACCTATGCCCATCCTAAAGATGAATCTCTGGTTGCCAGTTTCATTACTAAATATGCGGTGACGGCTTTTGCCAGCCCTGAGTATATCAAAGCACATCCTATTAGTAGCCCTGATGAACTGGAAGAACATTCCTGTATCCTGATTGATTCCATGATGATAGATGAGGCTAATATCTGGCGTTTCACTTCTGCCGGAGGCAAGGAGATGCACGATTATCGGGTGACCGGAAATTATGTCTGCGACAATACACAGTCTGCACTGGCGCTGGCACGTAACCATCTGGGCATTGTTTTTGCGCCAAATGCGAGTATCCAAAAAGATATTGAATCCGGGTCGCTGGTTCCATGTTTCTCAGAACAACATGAATGGTGGCTGGATTTGGTGGTGATTTTCCGCAAACGTGAATATCAGCCATGGCGGGTACAGTTTATTCTTGATGAGATGTTGGCAGAGCTCCGCCAGCAACTTACTCAGGCGCTGGAACAGCAGCCTGAGTAAGCGAAATTAGGGACCAGGTTCAAAATGGTAAGCAAAATAGCCTGCGCCTAGTGATCGAGATACAGATAATGCACCCAACTGGTCATACGCAGCAGAACCTTACGCATCACTGACACATGGGTGAAGTGATCAGAATAAACCGCGACCTGCGCATAAATCCCATCAGGCAGAGCGTTCACATCCACATTATCATTCAGCTCAATCGTGGCAATCACCCCTTCCGATCCGGGCGTAGAATTTAAGGATTGCAGCGCCCCATTCGACTGGTATGTCCCCCCCGGTACGGCCGGACTGATGGCAGCCAGTTTGCCGCTGAAAACCTTACCCGGCAGGGCGTTAAACACCACTTCAGCTTCATCGCCTGGCTCCAATCGCAGCAACGAGTTTTGCCGGAACTGGGCGATAATTTGCCGTTTTTGATCCGGAATAAACACCATCACCGGACGCATAGGCAGCGCGGCGGCATAGGTTCCCGGTCGCATCAGCACCTGCGTAACGTAACCATCGCTGGGCGCGCGAACCACTGTCTGGTCCAGGTTGAACTCCGCTTCGGCTAACTGCGCTTTCAGGCTGGCAATTTGCGAATTCTCACCCTGCACCAGGCTGTCTAACTGACTCTGGATTTGCTGTTGTTCCGCAACGGAGGATTTCACTGCTGCTTCCTGCGCCAGATAGTTTTGCCGCGCCGCATCGATATCGCGTTCAGAAAAAGGATTGACCTTCGCCTGACTCCCCTGCGCATAGCGCTGGTAATCTTTAGCTAGCTTGTCACGGGTAGCCTTTGCCCGCTGCGTGTTGGCTTGCATTTCGTCTAACTGCGCCACCAGCACCTGCTCTTTATGTTGTGCAGTGACAATATCAGCTTTCAGGCGATCAACTCGTGCCTGATAACGTCCCGGATTAAGTTTAAACAGTACCTCACCTTTTTTGATCAGCGTATTCTTCTTATCCGTCACTTCCGTCACGACCCCCGTGACCTGCGGTACTACGGGAATAGAAATTACTGCCTTTTGCGCCTTAAATGTATACGGATGGTTATAATTCATCAGTAATATAAGCCCGCAAACAATGAATATACCGCCCAATGCTGCAGTGGGTACTGTCCATTTATTGGCAGGAATTTTAAAAATCTTAAATATTGACCATGCGCACGCCACATAGGTCAGAACGATCAATAAATCCATCGATATTACTCCGCCGGAGAGGTCTTCGCCTCACCCAGTTTCTTTTCCAGATCGGCAACCCTGGCCTGCAACTGGATCAGGGAAGAATCCGCGCTTTGCATACCCCACCCGCGTTCCGGGCGATAAAGCGTTGCCCAGATCCATAAAAAGGGCCAAATGACATGTAAGGTAAACAAACTCACCCAGCCCGCGACATGTATTGCGTCAGCATGAGGATGGTTACGTTTCTTTGCAATGAGATAGGGAATATCATGCAGAATAATAATCCCGTAAAAAATGACCAGGAATACAAAAATAAGCACTCCTAATGCAAAATAATTAAGGAACATATTTGCCTCAGGGATTTAAATTGAAAATTCGGCTGCAATTTGATTTACACAATAGAGTTGATAATAGTAGTGGAATGACCAGATTGGATGCAATCTTCTTATTTATATAACGATATATGGGTTTATATATAACTGCAGAATAAAGATATGCCCGGCGCAAAACCGGGCAATAAGTGATGAGAAATTAAAATAGTCCCAGCGGTTTATCTGAGTAGCTCACCAGCAGACATTTGGTTTGCTGATAATGCTCGAGCATCATCTTATGCGTCTCGCGCCCGATACCCGACTGCTTATAGCCACCGAATGCCGCATGGGCCGGGTAAGCATGGTAACAGTTGGTCCAAACACGCCCCGCCTGAATCCCACGGCCCATCTTGTACGCCAGATTTCCGTTACGGCTCCAGACGCCAGCGCCAAGCCCATATTGGGTGTCATTGGCGATTTCCAGCGCCTCTTCCATAGTTTTAAAGGTCGTGACGGCCAGCACGGGCCCGAAGATCTCTTCCTGGAAAACCCGCATGTTGTTCTTGCCAAACAGAATGGTTGGTTCGAGGTAATAACCTTCTTTTAAGTCGCCACCCAGTTGCTTGCGCCGCCCGCCGGTGAGAACATCAGCCCCTTCTTTCTTACCAATATCGATATAATTCAAAATGGTTTCCAGCTGACCATGCGAGACCTGTGCACCCATTTGCGTCACGCTGTCTAACGGGTTGCCGCTGCGAATACTCTCCACCCGGCGGATAGCTCTTTCCATAAAACGTTCGTAAATAGATTCCTGTACTAACGCACGGCTCGGACAGGTACACACTTCACCCTGATTGAAGGCAAACAGCGCGAAACCTTCCAGCGCTTTGTCAAAAAACGCATCTTCTTCATCCATCACATCAGCGAAGAAGATATTGGGCGATTTCCCACCCAGCTCCAGCGTGACGGGAATAATGTTCTGCGTGGCGTATTGCATGATCTGCTGCCCAACTTCCGTTGAGCCGGTAAACGCCACTTTCGCAATGCGCTTAGACGTCGCCAGATACTCACCGATTTCCCCACCCGCACCGTTTACCACGTTTACCACGCCTGGCGGGAGCAGATCGCCGATGACTTCCATCAGCAACAGCACGGACAGCGGCGTGAGGCGCGCGGGTTTAAGCACGACGCAGTTACCCGCCGCCAGCGCGGGCGCCATCTTCCAGCTGGCCATCAGCAGCGGGAAGTTCCACGGGATAATTTGCCCTACCACGCCAAGAGGTTCATGGAAGTGATAAGCCACGGTCTCGCTATCAACCTCGCTTATTCCCCCTTCCTGCGCACGAATACAGGAAGCGAAATAGCGGAAATGGTCAATCGCCAGCGGAACATCTGCCGCGCTGGTTTCGCGGATGGGCTTACCGTTATCCCAGGTTTCTGCCGTCGCCAGCAGTTCCAGGTTTTGCTCCATACGATCGGCGATTTTGAACAGTATCGCCGCCCTGTCCTGCACGGATGTCTGCGCCCACTTGTCTTTTACTTTGTGCGCGGCATCCAGTGCCAGATCGATATCCTTTTTGCCGGAAGAGGCCACTTCGCACAGTAATTGCCCGGTTACCGGCGTCAGGTTTTGGTAATACTCGCCGTCCACCGGGGCAACCCAGTCACCGCCGATAAAGTTATCGTATCGGGCTTTTAACTTCAGAGGGTAACCATACTCGCCGGGATAAATACGCGTTGAAGGGGGGTTATTGGTCATGACCGTCTCCTTGCTGTAGGGGTACTACAAGGGTAGACGGGGCTGGCGAATTATTCGCCAGCCATTTACTGCTTTACGACAGGTATCACGAATTACATAGCAGCTCGATAAATCGCCATGATTTCTTCATGAGTCGCCTGAATCGGGTTTGTGAAACCGCAGGCATCTTTCAGGGCATTGGTCGCCAGTACGGCAATATCCTCTTCCTTCACGTTCAACTCACGCAGACCGGCCGGGATATTCACTTTCTGCGCCAGTTCGCGGATCGCCGCGATGCAGGCTTCCGCCCCTTGCTCTGCGCTCAAGCCAGCAACGTCCACGCCCATTGCCGCAGCGCAATCACGCAGGCGAGCGGCAGCCACTTTGCTATTGAAGACCTGCACATGCGGCAGCAGCACTGCGTTACATACACCGTGCGGCAGATCGTAGAAGCCGCCCAACTGGTGCGCCATTGCGTGCACATAACCAAGAGAAGCGTTGTTAAAGGCCATGCCCGCGAGGAACTGCGCGTAAGCCATGGCTTCGCGCGCCTGAGCATTGCTGCCCTCTGCAACGGCGACCGGCAGGTTTTCCGCAATCATGGTGACCGCTTTCAACGCGCACGCATCGGTAATCGGCGTTGCAGCAATAGACACGTAGGCTTCAATGGCGTGGGTCAGCGCATCCATACCGGTTGCCGCTGTCAGGGACTTCGGCATGCCGACCATCAGCGAGGAGTCATTAACGGACAGCAGCGGCGTAACGTGCTTATCCACAATCGCCATTTTAATGTGGCGTACTTCATCGGTAATGATGCAGAAACGGGTCATTTCAGATGCCGTGCCCGCGGTGGTGTTAATGGCGATCATCGGCAGCTGTGGTTTTGCAGAACGGTCCACACCTTCGTAATCGCGAATATCACCGCCGTTAGCCGCCACCAGCGCAATGCCCTTCGCACAATCGTGCGGAGAACCGCCGCCGAGGGAAATAACGCTATCACATTCATTTTCTTTCAGTATGTGCAGGCCAGCAGCGACGTTACTGGTCGTGGGATTAGGATGCGTACCGTCGAAAATTACGCTGAAAATATCACGTTCCTGTAATGCTTTTTGAATCTCGCCAGCCATACCTAATTTTGTCAGCATGGCATCCGTGACAATCAGCGTACGACGAAAACCATATTCCGCCATTGTATTCATTGCGTCTTTTAATGAATCAGCGCCAATTACATTCACGGAAGGAATAAAAAATGTTGAAGCAGCCATTGTACGATCCTTAATTACTCTAAAGAGTCAGGAAGCATACGAGTGAAATATCCAACAAAATATGATCGTGGTTGTTATTTTAATAACACCCACAATTAAAAAGCACATTAGGTTCATAATCTAATGTGCTTATTTCAATCAATATTTATTTTGTATTAATTCATTTAATTCCTGAATTAATTGTTTCATTACTTTTCGGGAAACAACAAAGCATCGCGTAATAAATGATCATTTCCCCGTCGACGCGTAAAACCAATGCGGTCAAAATATTCCAGAATCTGGATAGCCAATTTGCGTCCAACGTTAAGCCTGTCGCGGAAATCGGCAGCACAAGTCGATCCTTTCTCCTGATCCAGTTCGCGGATCATATTGGCAAAGGCCACAATCCGATCGTTACGGTAATAGCGATCTTTGACGATCGCGGTGATGATGCCTTGCTGCGCTGCTTGTCGTAACGCCACACGCATCATCTGCTCATCTGTGCCCGTCTGTTTTGCCAAATCGCGCACCCACCACGGCTCATCGCCAAAAAGCGGTTCTGCTTTTTGCCAGATAGCCTGCTGCTCTTCGTTGAAACCGGCCTTATGATCCGGCAAATGCAGCCAGCCATGATGGCTATGGATGGCGCCGCTCTCACGCATCTTTTCAATCAGCAGCAGGACCAACGCTTCGTCTTCCATCGGCAAAGCCATACGGCGCAGGCGTTCTCGCCCAGGTCCTGGTTCATCACGGTGCTGCTCGTGGTACGTCGCCAGCGTATCAAGGACTTTCCGCTGCCAGCGCGCTGCAACGGCAGCATTCAACAGACTGTATCCCGCCTGAATAAAGCCATGCAGCTCAATCAACGGACGCATACCGTTGCCGTTGAGCTGACGCGCCCAGGCGAAGTCAGGAATATTCACCGCCCCGCGCGTCAGATGTAGCGCCAGAGCTTCGCCGTCACTCTGCACCTTCTCCAGTGCTGCCAGCCACTGCAAATATTCCGGCTTACGCTTCCCGCGACGCGGCGGATTGAGCGTTACCACGCGCGCGCCAGCCAGCGTCGTGCGGGCCGAAATATCGCGTAGCACCAGACGGTCGTTATCGGCGAGCCAGAGCGGTGTATCAAACACCAGTTCCGCCAGCGTCCCTTCAAGCAGGGAGATTCTCCCGGTGACGTGGCTGGCCGCGTGGTGAATATGCAGCGGTTGCCACTGCATCAGCGGCGCGGCATGCTCTAAAGAGACGATCACGCGGGTAAACGCCTCTGGCGGTGCATCGGAGAGCAGCCAGTCGCCGCGGTTAAGCTCTTCTTTTTGTGCATCACCAGCAATATTCAGCGCAATACGTTGCCCCGCCTGCGCGCGATCGGTGGCCTGATTTTGCGCATGCAAGCTACGTACGCGCATCGGTTTGTTGACGCCCGTGAGCCACAGCGTGTCACCAATAGTCACCTCTCCGCTAAGCGCCGTCCCGGTCACCACCAGACCCGCGCCTTTGACCGTAAAGGCACGGTCAATCGCCAGGCGAAAGCTGCAATCGCGGGCATGCTCGCGCGACGTTAATTGCTGTAAATGATCGCGCAGTTCTTCGATTCCACGACCTTCACTGGCCGCCGTCACGAACAGAACCGCATCGGCGAATCCATAGTTTTCAAGCGCAGTATGCACCTCAGTACGTACCGCGTTGATGCGATCGTCATCCACGCGATCGGCTTTCGTGAGCGCCACGGTGATCTGCGGATTGCCCGTCAGTTGCAGAATTTGCAAATGCTCACGCGTTTGCGCCATCACGCCGTCATCACACGCCACCACCAGCAGCGCATGGTCGATCCCGCCGACACCCGCCAGCATGTTGGACAAAAACTTTTCGTGTCCGGGAACATCGATAAATCCCAGAATCCTTCCGTCCGGCTGCGGCCAGTAGGCATAACCGAGATCGATGGTCATGCCGCGCTTTTTTTCTTCCGGCAAACGGTCGGCATTCACGCCGGTAATCGCCTGTAATAACGTTGTTTTTCCGTGGTCAACGTGTCCGGCGGTTGCAATAATCATTTCAGCATCATCTCCATAAACCGGGTCTCGTCCTCAAGGCAGCGCAGATCCAGCCATAAGCGACCATCATAAATTCGCCCAATGATCGGCACAGGCAGCGCACGCCAACGGGCGGCCAGTGCTTCGAGGCGGCTACCGCGCCCGTCATGTGGCGTAAAGGTTAATGCCGCGCTGGGCAGCCTATCAACAGGTAGCGAACCGCTGCCTATCTGCGATAAACAAGGCATAACGTTCAGGGCGAATTCGTCGCCGTAATGATCAGCAAGCCGTGCCTGTAATTGTTGTGCCTGCGCGTGGACAGCCTCCTGCGAGCGGGTGAGCTGGCGTAACGTCGGCAACTTCGCTGCCAGCGCTTCCGGGTGCAGGTAGAGCCGCAGCGTCGCTTCCAGCGCAGCCAGCGTCATTTTATCAGCCCGTAATGCACGTTTCAGCGGATGGCTCTGTAAGCGCGCGATCATCTCTTTTTTACCGACAATAATCCCTGCCTGCGGCCCTCCCAGTAATTTATCGCCAGAGAAGCTCACCAGGCTAACGCCAGCGGCAATCAGCTGTTGCGGCATCGGCTCCTGCGGTAATCCATACTGGCTGAGATCGACCAGCGAGCCGCTGCCGAGATCCGCCACTACCGGAACATCCAGCTCCTTGCCAATAGTGGCCAGCTCTGCCTCATCCACCGACTTCGTAAAGCCTTCGATGCTGTAATTACTGGTATGCACTTTCATCAGCAGACCGGTGTTTTCATTTACCGCCTGACGATAATCTTTCGTGTGGGTCCGGTTGGTGGTACCCACTTCGCGCAGAATACATCCGGCCTGACACATCACGTCCGGAATACGAAATGCGCCGCCAATTTCTACCAGTTCTCCACGTGAAACGACCACCTCTTTGCCGTTAGCCGTGGCCGCCAGCATCAGCAAAACTGCTGCCGCATTGTTATTGACGATACAGGCGTCTTCCGCCCCCGTCAGACGGCAGAGTAAATCCGCCAGGGCCCGATCCCGATGTCCACGCCCGGCATCATCCAGGCTGTATTCCAGCGTCACCGGCGTGCGCATCGCCTGCACCACCGCCTCGATCGCTTCTTCGGCCTGCGATGCGCGACCAAGATTGGTATGCAGCACCGTTCCGGTCAGGTTAATCACCGGACGCAGCGCACTTTGCGATTCTCGTTCCAGCCGGGCGCAGGCCTCTTGCGCCCAGTCCTCACACCATGCCGGGAGCGCGTGCGTGTCGCGAATAGCTTCTCTGGCTTCGTCGAGCATGTGACGCAGCAGGTCAACCACCCGGGTATGACCGTGAGACTCACGTAAAGCTGGGAAGGCGCTATCGCGCAATAAACGATCGATAGCAGGAAGCTGGCTGTAGAGTGAACGCATGTCGGTTGTCATGAAAGGGCCTGGCTGTTGGTGGCCCTCTCCACCGTGGAGAGGGATATCGATATAGGAAGGATTGTACCGTGACTTTGCTTAGGCGAGTATAATGTGTATCAAGCCTTTGGCGGTTCCGTACGGGCAAAACTTTCGCGTTGAAAGAGCGTTTCCACCAGTTTGACCAGACGCGGGCGATCAACACACCAGCCGGGCGCAACCCGACGGAAATTGAGATAACCGACGGCACAGGCAATCGCAATGGTTGCCAGGTTAACCGTATCCGTTTTCAGCGTACCCTCCGCCAGATAACCTTCCAGCATATCCAGACTACGGGTAATCTTTTCTCGCTGGCGTAACAGTTCGGTTTCTGACTGCTGTGCGACGGGGCGAGCCTGTTCGCGTACCGAGACTAAACCGGCATCCATAATGCCATCGGCCAGCGCTTCCAACTGGCGTACCTTCAGCGCCGCCAGTGGTTCACGCGGCAGCATCGCTGGCGCAATATCCAGCAGTTCTATGTATTCCGCGATGATCGGAGAGTCAAACCAGTACTCGCCCTCATCGGTAACCAACGCGGGCACTTTTCCTAACGGGTTATAGCGTGCCACGCCGTTATCTGCGTTATAGGGGAGTTCATTCACAAATTCGAAGGTGATGCCCTTTTCCAGTAACAGAATAGAAATTTTACGCACAAAAGGGCTGGTATAGCTGCCAATGAGTTTCATGCCGGGTCCTTTTTGCCAACAAAAATATCAGTATGGCTCAGGTCAGTGCAAATGGCAGGTGATGACGGTCTCAATGATCCAAATAAAGGTAATGCATCCAGCTGGTCATGCGCAGCAGCACTTTACGCATCACTGAAACGTGAGCGAAATGGTCGGAATAGACCGCCACCTGGGCATAGATACCGTCCGGTAGCGCATCCACATCGGCATTGGGAGCCAGCTCAATCGTGGCCAGCACGCCATCGGTACCGGGCAACACCGTTAAGGACTGTAATGCTCCCTGCGCCTGATAAGAACCGCCCGGAACAACCGGCAGAATGCTGGTGAGCTTGCCGGAGAATACCTGGCCTGGCAGCGCGTTGAAGACCACTTCCGCTTCATCACCCGGTTTAAGGCGCAGCAACGAATTCTGGCGGAATTGCGCCACGATTTGCCGTTTTTGTTCCGGAATAAATACCATCACCGGGCGCAGAGGCAGCGCGGCGGCATAGGTCCCGGGCCGGATAAGCACCTGCGTTACATAACCGTTGCTGGGCGCACGTACGATAGTCTGTTCAAGATTGTATTTGGCTTCAGCGAGCTGGGCGCGCAGAGACGCAACCTGAGATTGCTCTCCATTGACCATACTGTCTAACTGGCTCTGAATCTGCGTCTGTTCAGCAACAGAGCCTTTGACCAGCGCATCCTGCGCCAGATAGTTTTGCCGGGCATTGTCGATGTCGCTTTCAGAGAATGGATTAACCTTCGCCTGACTACCCTTCAAATAGCGTTGATAATCTTTATACAGGCGATCTCGTTCAGCGGAAACGCGGGTGGTATTGGCTACGGCTTCAGACAGCTGCGCTTTCATATTGTCGATGTTGTGCGTAGCGGTCACCAGGTCGGCCTGCAGCCTGTCGACCCGCGCCTGATAACGAACGGGATCGAGTTTAAATAACACCTCGCCTTTTTTAATCAGCTGATTATTTTTATCTGTCACCTCACTAACAATTCCGGTGACCTGTGGGGTAACAGGAATTGAAATAACCGCCTTTTGCGCCGTAAAGGTATACGGGTGGTTATAGTTCATTAATAAAATGAGTCCCGCCACAATAAACACCCCACCTAATGCGGCGGTAGCAAGCGTCCATTGATTTACCGGAATACGGAATATTTTAAAAATGGCCCAGGCGAATGCCACATAGGTCAGGACAATCAACAAGTCCATGATCAAATCTCCGGAAAGGTGGAGTTATCGTTTTTTTTGTCCCCATCCAGTCTATTTTCCAACTGGGTGATGCGCGCGGCCAGCGCGGCAATTGCAGGGTCAGGTTCCTTCCCGGACGGCGTGATGTGTGACTGCATTCCCCAGCCTCGTTCTGGCTGATAGAGCGTGGCCCAGATCCACAGGAAGGGCCAAATAACATGCAGCGTAAATAAGCTCACCCAACCCGCCGTATGGATGGCATCGGCATGGGGATGGTTGCGCTTCTTAGCCATGTTATAGGGAATATCATGGATAGCGATGATTCCGTAAAACAGAACCAGAAAAACGAAGATCAGCACACCTAACGCGAAATAGTTTAGAAACATACCCGCCTCGTATTCACGCTAATCAGAGCTTTCAATTGCAGGCAGCCGAAAGGAGTCATGGCTGGTAATTTGAACATAATTGCAGTTAGTCATTTCCGCCATACCACCAGGGTATAAATTTTCAGGTTGATGGCTTGCGGGGTAGTTGCAAGAAATAGTTGATGAAACAGAATCCGCTCCAGATCACACCAGGAGAAATCCAGACAAATATTTATTGCGAAGTAGATCACAAATACCCAACAAACAGCCAAAGCAAAAACGTGAACAACTTCACACTTAACGCCCATTTTTAGCCAACTCTTGACCTGTGATGTTTTTTTGTACCGATATTTTGTGATGAAAATCACATTAACTAACGCCACACACCCTATATTTACGTGACAAACGTCACACAAAAAGCCGTCGACTGGACAGTTGAACGATTCAGTGCCAGATTTCGCAGTATCTACAGGGTCCGGCTACCTCCTGCCGCTACATTAACAAATCTCGGGCTTTAAGCCTGCGCGACAGCAAACATAAGAAGGGGTGTTTTTATGTCATCCGATATTAAGATCAAAGTGCAAAGCTTTGGTCGATTCCTCAGTAACATGGTGATGCCAAATATCGGCGCGTTTATCGCGTGGGGTATTATCACCGCATTATTCATTCCGACAGGGTGGTTGCCGAACGAAACGCTGGCGAAGCTTGTCGGCCCAATGATCACCTATCTGCTGCCGCTGCTGATCGGTTATACCGGTGGTAAGCTGGTTGGCGGCGAGCGTGGCGGCGTGGTGGGCGCTATCACCACCATGGGCGTTATCGTCGGTGCCGATATGCCAATGTTCCTCGGCGCGATGATCGCAGGTCCGCTGGGCGGCTGGGCTATCAAACATTTCGACAACTGGGTAGACGGTAAGATCAAGTCCGGTTTTGAGATGCTGGTGAATAACTTCTCCGCAGGCATCATCGGGATGATCCTCGCCATTCTGGCATTCCTTGGCATTGGCCCATTGGTTGAAGCACTGTCCAAAATCCTGGCGGCAGGCGTTAACTTCATGGTTGTCCATGACATGCTGCCGCTGGCGTCTATCTTCGTTGAACCGGCGAAAATCCTGTTCCTCAACAACGCCATCAACCACGGTATTTTCTCACCGCTGGGTATTCAGCAGTCCCACGAGATGGGCAAATCCATCTTCTTCCTGATTGAAGCTAACCCGGGTCCGGGTATGGGCGTTCTGCTGGCATACATGTTCTTCGGTCGCGGCAGCGCTAAGCAGTCCGCAGGCGGCGCGGCTATCATCCACTTCCTGGGTGGTATCCACGAAATTTACTTCCCGTACGTGCTGATGAACCCGCGTCTGATCCTGGCCGTTATCCTCGGCGGTATGACTGGCGTATTTACCCTGACTATCCTGAACGGCGGTCTGGTTTCTCCGGCTTCTCCGGGTTCTATCCTGGCCGTGCTGGCAATGACGCCGAAGGGGGCTTACTTCGCGAACATCGCTGCTATCTGTGCCGCAATGGCTGTCTCCTTTGTCGTCTCAGCCATTCTGCTGAAAACCAGCAAAGTGAAAGAAGATGATGACATTGATGCCGCAACTCGTCGTATGCACGACATGAAAGCGGAATCCAAAGGTGCATCTCCGCTGGCGGCTGGCGACGTGACTAACGACCTGAGCCATGTGCGTAAAATCATCGTTGCCTGCGATGCGGGTATGGGCTCCAGCGCCATGGGGGCGGGCGTACTGCGCAAGAAAGTGCAAGATGCCGGTCTGTCTCAGATTTCCGTCACCAACAGCGCGATTAACAATCTGCCGCCGGATGTCGATCTGGTCATTACCCACCGTGACCTGACCGAACGTGCGATGCGCCAGGTGCCTCAGGCGCAACACATTTCGCTGACCAACTTCCTCGACAGCGGCCTGTACGCCAGCCTGACCGAACGTCTGGTTGCTGCACAGCGCCACAACGTGAACGAAGAGAAAGTCCGCGATCACCTGAAAGACAGCTTTGAAGAGGGTGATACCCACCTGTTCAAACTGGGTGCGGAGAATATCTTCCTCGGCCGTAAAGCCACTAACAAAGAAGAAGCGATTCGCTTTGCCGGTGAGCAACTGGTGAAAGGCGGCTACGTTGAGCCAGAATACGTCGAGGCGATGCTGGACCGCGAAAAACTAACCCCGACTTACCTCGGTGAGTCCATCGCAGTGCCGCACGGTACGGTTGAAGCCAAAGACCGCGTGCTGAAAACCGGAGTGGTGTTCTGCCAGTACCCGGAAGGCGTGCGCTTCGGTGAAGAAGAAGACGACATTGCCCGCCTGGTCATTGGTATCGCCGCACGTAACAATGAACATATCCAGGTGATCACCAGCCTGACCAACGCTCTGGATGACGAATCCGTGATCGAACGTCTGGCCCATACCACCAGCGTGGATGAAGTTCTGGAACTGCTGGCAGGTAAAAAAGCTTAACCATTAAGTATCTCCAAAATAGTTCGAGCTGCAGAAAGGCGGCAACGCAGCGAATCCCCAGGAGCGTACATAAGTACGTGACTGGGGTGAGCGAGGAGAGCCAACGCATCTGCAGTTCGAAATATGAAGGCGATATCCTCTCCCTTGTGGAGAGGGTTAGGTTGAGGGAAACGCCTCACCCCAGCCCTCTTGGGTAAAAACATTAATGAAGGTTAATACTATGAAAGCATTACATTTTGGCGCAGGTAATATCGGTCGTGGCTTTATCGGCAAACTGCTGGCGGACGCGGGGATACAACTGACGTTCGCGGATGTAAACCAGGTCGTGCTCGATGCCCTGAATGCCCGTCATAGCTATCAGGTTCATGTGGTGGGTGAAAACGAGCAGGTTGATACCGTTTCCGGCGTCAACGCCGTGAGCAGCATCGGCGATGACGTTGTCGACCTGATTGCCCACGTAGATTTAGTCACTACCGCCGTCGGTCCGGTCGTGCTTGAGCGTATCGCTCCGGCCATCGCCAAAGGGCTGGTTAAACGCAAGGCGCAGGGCATCGCCACTCCGCTGAATATTATCGCCTGTGAAAACATGGTGCGCGGAACCACCCAGTTGAAAGGCCACGTTATGAACGCGCTGGCAGATGAAGACAAATCCTGGGTTGAAGAACATGTTGGCTTCGTCGATTCCGCCGTGGACCGCATTGTTCCCCCTTCGGCTTCTGCGACCAACGATCCGCTGGAAGTCACCGTCGAAACCTTCAGTGAGTGGATTGTCGACAAAACACAGTTCAAAGGCGAACTGCCTGACATCCCGGGAATGGAATTAACTGATAACCTGATGGCATTTGTCGAACGTAAACTCTTCACGCTGAACACCGGGCATGCTATAACCGCGTACCTCGGAAAATTGACCGGTCATCAGACCATCCGGGACGCGATTCTCGACGAGAAAATCCGTGCAGTGGTAAAAGGTGCGATGGAAGAGAGCGGCGCGGTACTGATCAAACGCTATGGCTTTGATGCAGCAAAACATGCGGCATACATTCAGAAAATCCTCGGTCGCTTTGAAAACCCGTATCTGAAAGATGACGTTGAGCGCGTGGGTCGTCAGCCGCTGCGTAAACTGAGCGCGGGCGATCGTCTGATTAAACCGCTGCTGGGCACGCTGGAGTATGGCCTGCCGCACGCGAATCTGGTCACCGGTATTGCTGCAGCGATGCATTATCGCAGTGAAGAAGATCCGCAGGCCCAGGAACTGGCCGCGCTGATTGACGAAAAAGGTCCACAGGCCGCGCTGGCACAGGTTTCCGGTCTGGATGCCAACAGTGATGTGGTGGCGGAGGCGGTTAACGCATATAACGCAACCAAATGATAGAGAATGTGGCGCAGGTCAGCCTGCGCCCAAATGACAGATTGTCAGATATGCAGGCAATAATGGAACAAACGCAGGCCTTTGAAAATCGTGTGCTTGAGCGTCTGAATGCTGGCAAAACCGTACGCAGCTTCCTCATCACCGCCGTAGAACTGCTCACCGAAGCGGTGAATATCCTTGTGCTTCAGGTATTTCGCAAAGACGACTATGCGGTAAAATATGCCGTAGAACCCCTGCTCGACGGCGACGGTCCACTGGGCGATCTTTCCGTTCGTCTGAAGCTAATTTACGGTCTGGGCGTACTCAGCCGGCCAGAATATGAAGATGCGGAGCTTCTGATGGCGCTGCGGGAAGAGTTAAACCATGACGGTAATGAATACGCGTTCACCGACGACGAAATTCTTGGCCCGTTTGGCGAACTCCACTGCGTGACGGCACTCCCGCCGCCACCGCAGTTTGATACCTCAGACTCAGGTTTGCACGCAATGCAGATTCAGCGCTACCAGCAGATGGTACGCTCCACGATGGTACTTTCCCTGACCGAGCTGATTTCTAAAATCAGCTTAAAAAAAGCCTTTCAAAAATAAGACCCTGCAGGCTTACTTCTCTTCCTGCTGCGGTCGATACAGCTGCCGATAATACGCCAGACGTTGCAGATACAGCTGCGCATTCTCCTGCGGTATTTCAGTAGGGACAACGTTGCGCGGTGGTGTTTTATTCAGATATTCGCGAAAAGCCTGGCTTGAAGCCATAAAATCGACCGTCTTATCAATAAGGGCCGAAACGTTCTCACCTATTTTCGCCATAATCTTCCCTCCTCCATGTATTAACCGCGCTCAGCCTGCGCGGTTGCTCATTTAAGTTTAGGATCGGTTGGGCGATTATATTGAGGAAAACGTGCTTCACTATGAACCCGTCAATAAAAAGCACTACGGCCGACCTTATCACTTAAAATTCCTTATTAATCAAAATAGTAGTATTTTCATTAGCTGAATAATACTTGCAACATTTGATTATTTATCTTCGATTAGTTGTGAATAATCCCGCTCTGCGCGCATACTATAGGATATTCATCCTATTTTTATCAGAAGCTATCCTATGAAAGAAGTCGAAAAAAACGAAATTAAACGCCTGAGCGATCGTCTGGACGCTATCCGCCACCAGCAGGCAGACCTGTCCCTGGTTGAAGCCGCCGACAAATATGCCGAGCTGGAGCAAGAGAAAGAAACGCTGGAAACCGAGATCGCGCGTCTGCGTGACGTCCACGGCCAGAAGCTGAGCAAAGAAGCGCAAAAGCTGGCGAAACTTCCTTTCCGTCGTGCTATCACCAAAAAAGAACAGGCCGACATGGGCAAGCTGAAGAAGAGCGTGCGCGGCCTGATCGTCGTTCACCCGATGACCGAGCTTGGCCGTGAAATGGGCCTGAAAGAGATGACGGGCTTCGCGAAGAGCGAGTTCTGATCTCCCACCGGGCAACATTCGCTTGCCCGGTCCTTCCCTTCCCCTCGCAATTGGCCCTACCAATTTTAGCCAGATCCTACCAGCACCTCACATTTCATTAAAATGTGCGTACAATACCGTTGCCAATAAATAACATTTGATTAACCATTCATTGTCATTACCCCTACACAACAATATTGGCAGGGCCACTTTTACACATAATGTGACCAGGAGATGAGCACAGACTCATTCCATTATGTCGGCGGCCCCAGGAGACCTGCAATGAATCTCTGGCAACAGAACTACGACCCGGCCGGTAACATCTGGCTTTCCAGTCTGATCGCATCGCTCCCTATCCTGTTCTTTTTCTTCGCCCTGATTAAGCTCAAGCTGAAAGGCTATGTTGCGGCGTCATGGACGGTGGTGATCGCTCTGACGGTCGCCCTGCTGTTTTACAAAATGCCGGTCGATCACGCTCTGGCTTCCGTGGTGTACGGCTTCTTCTATGGTTTGTGGCCAATTGCCTGGATCATTATCGCCGCGGTATTCGTCTATAAAATCTCGGTGAAAACCGGGCAGTTCGACATCATCCGCTCCTCAATACTCTCGATTACCCCGGACCAACGTCTGCAAATGCTGATTGTCGGTTTCTCCTTTGGCGCATTCCTCGAAGGGGCGGCAGGATTTGGCGCTCCGGTAGCGATTACCGCCGCACTGCTGGTTGGTCTGGGCTTTAATCCTCTGTACGCGGCAGGTTTGTGTCTGATCGTAAACACCGCTCCGGTCGCTTTTGGCGCAATGGGCATTCCGATTCTGGTTGCCGGTCAGGTTACCGGGCTGGATAGCTTCGAGATTGGTCAGATGGTGGGCCGTCAGTTACCGTTCCTGACCATTATCGTGTTGTTCTGGATTATGGCGATTATGGATGGCTGGCGCGGCGTAAAAGAGACCTGGCCTGCGGTGATGGTCGCTGGCGGCTCGTTTGCTATCGCGCAGTACCTCAGCTCTAACTTTATCGGGCCAGAACTGCCAGACATTATCTCGTCTCTGGTTTCGCTGGTCTGCCTGACGCTGTTCCTGAAACGCTGGCAGCCGGTACGCATCTTCCGCTTTGGCGATATGGGCGCTTCACAGGTCGATCAGACGCTGGCTCGCACCCACTATACCGCTGGACAGGTGGTCCGCGCCTGGTCTCCGTTCCTGTTCCTGACCGCCACCGTCACGCTGTGGAGCGTACCGCCGTTTAAAGCGCTGTTTGCGCCAGGCGGCGCGATGTACCACTGGGTGGTCAATATTCCGGTTCCGTACCTCGATAAGCTGGTTGCCCGTATGCCGCCGGTCGTACACGAAGCCACAGCCTACGCGGCGGTGTATAAATTTGACTGGTTCTCCGCAACCGGTACCGCGATTTTGTTTGCCGCCCTGCTGTCTATCGTCTGGTTGAAGATGAAACCGTCCGCAGCGCTGCAGACTTTTGGCAGCACGCTGAAAGATCTGGCATTACCTATTTACTCCATCGGAATGGTGCTGGCATTCGCGTTTATCTCAAACTACTCCGGGCTTTCATCAACCCTGGCGTTGGCCCTGGCACACACCGGCAGCGCGTTTACCTTCTTCTCACCGTTCCTCGGCTGGCTGGGGGTATTTCTGACCGGGTCCGACACCTCATCAAACGCACTGTTTGCCGCCCTGCAGGCTACGGCTGCTCAGCAAATCGGCGTTTCGGATGTTCTGATGGTGGCGGCAAATACCACCGGCGGCGTGACCGGCAAGATGATCTCGCCGCAATCTATCGCTATCGCCTGTGCGGCAGTGGGATTAGTGGGGAAAGAGTCTGACCTGTTCCGCTTTACCGTGAAACACAGCCTGATTTTCACCTGCATGGTGGGTGTGATTACCACGCTGCAGGCCTATGTCTTAACCTGGATGATTCCATGATAGTGATGCCCAGACGCCTGTCAGACGAAGTCGCATCTCGTGTGCGGGCGCTGATTGAAGAACAACAGCTGGAGGCGGGCATGAAGTTGCCCGCTGAGCGCCAACTGGCCGTACAGCTCGGCGTATCGCGTAACTCGCTGCGCGAGGCGTTAGCAAAGCTGGTCAGTGAAGGCGTACTGATTAGCCGTCGTGGCGGCGGGACGTTTATCCGCTGGCAGCATGAGGCCTGGTCTGAACAAAACATCGTTCAGCCGCTGAAAACCCTGCTGGCGGACGATCCTGATTACAGTTTCGATATTCTGGAGGCCCGCCACGCCATCGAAGCCAGTACCGCCTGGCACGCAGCCATGCGGGCCACCGCCGCGGATAAAGAGAAAATCAGGCTCTGTTTCGAGGCCACGCAAAGCGAAGATCCGGATCTCGCCTCGCAGGCTGACGTTCGTTTTCATCTCGCCATTGCGGAAGCCTCACACAACGTGGTGCTGTTGCAGACCATGCGCGGTTTCTTCGACGTCCTGCAGTCTTCGGTAAAACAGAGCCGCCAACGTATGTACCTGGTACCGCCCGTATTTTCTCAACTGACGGCGCAGCATCAGGCCGTGCTGGACGCCATTGTTGCCGGGGATGCCGACGGGGCGCGTAAGGCCATGATGGCGCACCTCAGTTTTGTCCACACCACAATTAAACGATTTGATGAAGATCAGGCCCGTCAGGCGCGTATTACTCGCCTGCCCGGTGATCCTAGTGAGAATAGCAGGGAGAACAACACATGATTATTTCAGCAGCCAGCGACTATCGCGCCGCAGCCCAGCGCATCCTGCCCCCCTTCTTGTTCCACTATATTGACGGCGGGGCGTATGCCGAGCACACCTTGCGCCGTAACGTGGCAGACCTGTCAGAGGTGGCGCTGCGCCAGCGCGTACTGAAGAATATGTCCGACCTGAGCCTGGAAACAAAGCTGTTCAACGAAACACTCTCCATGCCGGTAGCCCTCGCGCCTGTCGGCTTGTGCGGCATGTACGCACGCCGGGGCGAGGTTCAGGCCGCCGCCGCCGCTGATGCCAAAGGCATTCCGTTTACGCTTTCCACAGTGTCCGTATGTCCGATTGAAGAAGTCGCCCCGACCATCAAGCGTCCGATGTGGTTCCAGCTGTATGTTCTGCGCGATCGCGGTTTTATGCGTAACGCACTGGAGCGCGCCAAAGCGGCGGGTTGCTCCACGCTGGTCTTTACCGTCGATATGCCAACGCCTGGCGCACGCTACCGTGATGCCCATTCCGGTATGAGCGGTCCAAATGCGGCACTGCGCCGCTACTGGCAAGCAGTCACTCATCCACAGTGGGCATGGGACGTGGGTCTGAACGGTCGCCCGCATGATTTAGGCAATATTTCGACTTATCTGGGCAAACCCACTGGCCTTGAAGATTACATCGGCTGGCTGGCGAATAACTTCGATCCGTCGATTTCCTGGAAAGACCTCGAGTGGATCCGCGAATTCTGGGATGGTCCGATGGTGATCAAAGGGATCCTCGATCCTGAAGATGCCCGCGACGCCGTACGCTTTGGCGCAGATGGCATCGTTGTCTCTAACCACGGTGGCCGTCAGTTAGATGGCGTGCTGTCTTCAGCTCGTGCGCTGCCCGCCATTGCCGATGCGGTGAAAGGCGATATTGCCATTCTGGCTGATAGCGGGATCCGCAATGGTCTGGACGTTGTACGCATGATAGCGCTGGGCGCGGATAGCGTGCTGCTGGGGCGTGCTTATCTGTACGCGCTGGCGACTCACGGCCAGGCCGGTGTGGCGAATCTGCTGAACCTGATCGAGAAAGAGATGAAGGTGGCGATGACCCTGACCGGTGCGAAGTCGATTAGCGAAATCAGCCGTGATTCGCTGGTACAGGAACTGGGTAAGAGCCTGCCTGCCGCGCTGGCACCTTTGGTCCAGGGTAGCGCAGCGTAACAACATCCCCGTAAACCCCATTTTCTGAATGGTCGGTCTGTTTTCAGCCCGACCATTTTTTATCCAAAAATAACGACTAGTTAACATTTACAACCAATATATTTGACAACTTTTTATCCACCTGCCAAATGTATAGACAAGCTAATACAACAGCATTTTATACATATAACAACCATCATAACGGGCGAGGGTGACATGGCTTATTCCGGAAAAGTGAATATCCAGCAGGCGATAGATGACAGTGCTTTTTCGCGCTTCCACTGGGTCATTATTGTCCTGGGTTTTCTGGTTTTAGCCATTGACGGCTTCGATACGGCGGCGATGGGCTATATTGCCCCCACGCTTTCAGCCGACTGGGGCATCAAGAAACAAGATCTTGGACCGGTGTTAAGCGCCGCGCTATTGGGCCTCTCATTTGGTGCCCTGCTGGCCGGACCGATCTCCGATCGTATGGGTCGTAAGCGCGTCCTGGTCTTTTCCTGTCTGTTCTTTGGCCTCGCCAGTCTGGGAACCGCCTATGCCCAGACGCTGAATATGCTCACGTTTTGGCGCTTTCTCACCGGGCTTGGGCTTGGCGCGGCAATGCCCAATGCCATCACCCTGGTGTCAGAATTCGCCCCGAAACGCTGTCGTTCAATGGCGATTAACACCATGTACTGTGGCTTTCCATTAGGGGCTGCGGGCGGCGGCGTGATCTCCTCCTGGCTGATCCCCAACTACGGCTGGCACAGTGTTCTGCTTGCTGGTGCGATCGCCCCACTGGTCCTCACCGTACTGTTGGTGCTGTTCCTGCCGGAGTCGGTTAAGTATCTGGTTCACCGCGGTAAAGGGGTTGCACAGATCAAACGCATTGCTCAACGCTTTATGTCGGGAAGTCTGGAACAGGTTACCCAGTTTTATCTGGATGAAGACCGTATCACGGTCAAAAAAAGCAGCGTGGCACAGTTATTTAGTATGCCCTGGCTGCCGGGTACGCTGATGCTCTGGATGACCTACTTTATGGGGCTGGTTATCTATTACGTGCTGCTGAGCTGGATGCCAACGCTGATGCTGGGAATGGGGTATCCGCTGGCCGAATCCGCCTGGCTGACATCGCTGTTTACCTTTGGCGGTACGGCGGGGATCCTGCTGGCCGGTTGGTTAATGGACCGCAGGGAAGCCCATAAAGTGGTCTCACTCGGCTTTATTCTGACGATGCTGTTTGCCCTCGCTCTCGGGTTTGAACATAACCACATCATCTTGTTCGGCGCACTGATCTTCCTGATGGGGATTACCATGAACGGCGCGCAGTCCGGGCTGCAGACGCTGGCCGCCACGTTTTATCCAACCCACTGCCGTGCGACGGGCATTGCCTGGATGCAGGGCGTGGGCCGCTTCGGCGGCGTAGCCGGAACGATGATGAGCGCCCAGTTGCTTTCCCTGCAATGGCAGGCAGACAGTATCTTAATGTTCCTCAGCCTTCCGGCCCTGGTCGCTGCTGCCGCGACAATTTACAAGCTGCAACGCTATAAACCGCACGCGCTGACCGTCGCATAGTACCCGCTCTTTCTGCTATTCTGCCCCCCGTTATCAAGGGGGCAGTATGCTTAACATCGTTTTATTCGAACCAGAAATCCCGCCAAATACCGGCAATATTATCCGTCTTTGCGCCAACACCGGCTTTCGTCTGCATATTATAGAGCCAATGGGCTTTACCTGGGACGACAAGCGCCTGCGTCGCGCGGGGCTGGATTACCATGAATTTACCGCCGTGCTGCGCCACTCTGATTACGCCGCCTTCGTCGCCGCAGAACATCCGCAGCGCCTGTTTGCTCTGACCACCAAAGGTACGCCAGCGCATAGCGCGGTATGCTATCAGGACGGGGATTATCTGATGTTTGGTCCGGAAACACGCGGTCTGCCAGCCAGCATCCTTGACGCGCTGCCGGCCGAACAAAAAATTCGTATTCCGATGATGCCAGACAGTCGCAGCATGAACCTGTCAAATGCGGTGTCGGTGGTGGTGTATGAGGCCTGGCGCCAGCTAGGGTATCCGGGCGCGGTACTGCGTAGCTGATGATTGTTGGATGGCGGCTAGCGCCTGATCCGACCTACATTAATTTGATGAAATTCATTTCGAGCGTTATCGGCGCAGACAGATTGAACACGGACTGCGCGCAGTCACCGGAGCGTACACGCAGTCCGTAAGGATGACGAGCACAGCTCAGGTTCAATCTGCCAGGTAAGATAGCTCGAAATCAGATACCATCTCCATACTCAAAAGTATGATGTATCCCGTTGAAATGCTGATCCATATCCATGGACGGCTTATCGCTGTCAGGCTTACCGACGATGCGTGCCGGAACGCCTGCTGCAGTGGTATGCGGGGGTACCGGCTGTAAAACGACGGAACCTGCGCCAATCTTCGCGCCGCGCCCGACTTCAATGTTACCGAGAATTTTTGCTCCCGCGCCAATCATCACGCCTTCACGAATTTTCGGATGGCGGTCACCGCCGGCTTTACCGGTCCCGCCCAGCGTGACGGATTGCAAAATAGAGACGTCGTTTTCAATCACGGCAGTTTCACCGACCACAATACCTGTGGCGTGATCGAGCATAATCCCACGGCCAATTTTTGCCGCCGGGTGAATGTCTACCTGGAAGCTAACGGACACCTGATTTTGCAGGAAGATCGCCAGCGCCTGACGTCCCTGATGCCACAGCCAGTGACCGATACGGTAGGCCTGAAGCGCATGAAAGCCCTTCAGATACAGAAGTGGGGTGGAATATTTATCGACAGCCGGATCACGCGTGCGTACCGCCTGAATATCACAGGCCGCTGAGGCAATCATTTCAGGATCGGCCGCGTAGGCCTCTTCCACGACTTCGCGAATGGCAATGGCGGGCATGATCGGGGAAGCGAGTTTATTCGCCAGCATATAGCTCAGCGCACTACCGAGGTTTTCATGCTTGAGCAGCGTTGCGTGATAAAAACTGGCCAGCATTGGCTCACATTCCGCCAGTGCCCGGGCTTCCGCTTTAATGTTTTTCCAGACGATATCCAGTTCTTCACACGGCATTGCGTACTCCAGAAGGTAGCAAAACGACCGACCCGTTCTTCGCGGGTCGGGTCGTTATATTCAACAGTTCCTTACAGCTAGTGGCGACTCAGCTCGTCCCTGCGTGCACGGCCTAATAACGTCAATGCTGCCTCGCGCGCGTTTTTTCCGCAATACAATACTTGATAAATTTCCTCGGTTATTGGCATCTCAACACCAAAACGGTGCGCCAATTCACGAACTTCTTTCGTATTGCGGTAGCCTTCAACCACCTGACCAATCTTGTCCTGCGCCCCCTGCACGTCCATCCCCTGGCCGAGCATCATGCCAAAACGACGGTTACGCGACTGGTTGTCGGTACAGGTCAGCACCAGATCGCCTAAACCCGCCATCCCCATAAAGGTGGCAGGATCGGCACCCAACGCCGCGCCAAGACGAGACATTTCGGTCAGTCCACGAGTGATCAATGCGGTTCGCGCATTCGCGCCGAAACCGATGCCGTCAGACATACCCGCGCCAATCGCAATGACGTTTTTCACCGCGCCGCCAAGCTGCACGCCAATGAAATCCGGATTGCTGTAAACGCGGAAGCTCTTGCCACAGTGCAGCAACTGCTGGAGATCGTCAGCAAAGGTGTCGTCCGTCGAGGCCAGAGAAATCGCCGTCGGCATGCCCGCCGCCAGCTCTTTGGCGAACGTCGGACCGGAGATAACCGCCAGTGGAATAGAATTCCCCAGCGCTTCACGCGCGACGTCCTGCAGCAGGCGTCCCGTTTCCGCTTCCAGACCCTTTGTCGCCCAGACCAGACGCGCGTCAGGACGCATCAGCGGTTTGATGTTGCGCAGCACTTCGCCAAAGACGTGGCTCGGCACCACCACCAGAATATTACGACTGGCGGCCAGTGCAGTGGCTAAATCACTTTCCAGGCGCAGCGTTTCGGGAAAAGGCACATCAGGGAGGAACGCGACGTTGCAGCGATCGTGCTCGAGGGTCGCGATATGTTTCGGATCATGGCCCCACAGGACAACCTGATGGCCATTTCTTGCCAGGGTGATGGCAAGAGCGGTGCCGTACGAGCCGGCACCAATCACAGTCATTGAAGCATTACTTTGGTTCATCAGGCATCCTGATGTTCTTCAGTACCTTCGCCAGCCTGCTGCTGTAAATAGTTCATGAACAGCGCATCAAAGTTGACCGGCGCAAGGTTCAGTTGCGGGAATGTACCGCGGGAAACCAGGCTGGTGATGCATTCGCGGGCATACGGGAACAGAATGTTCGGGCAGTATGCACCAAGACAATGCGCCATCTGAGTCCCTTCAATACCACTGATGGAGAAAATACCGCCCTGCTGAACTTCACACAGGAACGCAGTTTCTTCACCCAGAGAAGCCGTAACGGTGACACGCAGCACTACTTCATACACATCATCTGCCAGTTGGGTAGATGCGGTATCAAGATCCAGTTTAACCTCTGGCTGCCAATCTTTCTGGAAAACATGTGGTGCATTTGGCGCTTCGAAAGACACATCCTTGGTATAAATACGTTGGATCTGGAAAGCCATTTCAGTGTTATTTTGTTCTGACATGTTGAGAAAACCCTTTAGTGTTGTCCTTTAAATACTTCGGTACGCCTTAACGCAGCAGTGGATCCAGTCCACCACGTGCATCCAACGCATACAAGTCGTCACAACCACCAATGTGCTGTGCATCAATAAAAATCTGCGGAACCGTTGTACGGCCACTGCGCTTGATCATCTCTTCACGCTTCACGGCATCGCCGTCAATCGGAAGTTCCTGGAAACTCACACCCTTGCTGTTCAACAGCGCCTTTGCGCGATGGCAAAACGGGCAGGTCGCTTTGGTATAGATCTCAATATTGGCCATGACTTATCTCCAGTGTTCTTTTACCCTGCGGCATGAAAGAAGACGGGTAAATTACTTGCCGCGAACCAGTGGCAGATTCTCGCCACTCCAGCCCGCTACGCCGTCTTTCAGTACAGATACCTGCTCAAAACCGGCTTTAATCAGCGCAGTTGCTGAATCCTGGCACTGCATACCAGAGCCATCAACCACAATAACAGGTTTGTTTTTGTGTTTTTCCAGCTCGCCAAAATTGTTGGCTTTGATTTCGCTCGGCAGCAGGTTAGTGGAGCCCGCGATATGGCCTTTGCGGAAGTCATCGCGCTGACGTAAATCCACAATCACCGCATCTTCTTTGTTGATAAGACGAGTGGCTTCTCCGCGCGTAATTACCTTCACTTTCGAAGTCAGGCTCTTAAACGTGGTAAATAATACAGCCGCCAGTAACGCAATCCAGGCGATACTCAATACAGGGTGGCGACTAACAAATTGCATAATTTCTTGCATGGGGGGTAACAACTCCCGACTTAGTGATTAAAAAACCAGGAAAGGAGTATACCTGCGCGTTGGCGCAAATACAGCCAGAGCGTGCATTGGATTGCATTTTTGCGGGGCGCTACGGAAAAAAAAACGTAAATCCGCGCCCTCTGCGACACGCTCTGGTCGATTATTTGATCTTCTGGGGCTATTTTATCGATTCAGCTGTAGTAAAATTACGCAATTATTTTTGTCTATTGAGTGTGAGGTTGTCGCAATGTCGGTTTCTAAAAAACCTATGGTACTGGTGATTCTGGATGGCTATGGCTATCGTGAAGACAGCCAGGATAACGCCATCTTTAATGCCAAAACCCCGGTAATGGATGCTCTGTGGGCAAAACGTCCGCATACCCTGATTGATGCCTCTGGCCTGGAAGTCGGCCTGCCCGATCGCCAGATGGGCAACTCCGAAGTGGGTCATGTCAACCTGGGCGCGGGCCGCATCGTGTATCAGGACCTGACCCGTCTGGATGTTGAAATTAAAGAACGGACTTTCTTCGCTAACCCAGTGCTGACCGATGCGGTCGACCAGGCAAAAAATAGCGGCAAAGCGATTCACATCATGGGCCTGCTCTCTGCTGGCGGCGTTCACAGCCACGAAGATCACATCATGGCGATGGTAGAAATGGCAGCTGAACGCGGTGCTGAGAAAATCTATCTGCACGCTTTCCTTGATGGCCGTGATACCCCGCCGCGCAGCGCTGAACATTCGCTGCAGAAATTCGAAGAGAAATTTGCCGCGCTGGGCAAAGGCCGCGTAGCGTCCATCATCGGTCGTTACTACGCCATGGACCGCGACAACCGTTGGGATCGCGTTGAACAGGCTTATGACCTGATGACGCTGGCAAAAGGCGAGTTCCAGTTCGCTACGGCTGTTGAAGGCCTGCAGGCTGCTTATGCCCGCGACGAAAACGACGAATTCGTGAAAGCGACCGTGATCCGTGCTGAAGGCCAGGCTGAAGCCGCCATGGAAGACGGCGATACGCTGATTTTCATGAACTTCCGTGCTGACCGTGCGCGTGAAATCACCCGTGCGTTTGTTAACGCTGACTTCGACGGCTTCGCCCGTAAGAAAGTCGTTAACCTCAACTTTGTGATGCTGACCGAATACGCAGCCGACATCAAAACGGCTGTTGCTTACCCACCAGCGTCTCTGGCCAACACCCTTGGCGAGTGGATGGCGAAGAATGACAAAACGCAGCTGCGTATTTCCGAAACGGAAAAATATGCCCACGTGACCTTCTTCTTTAACGGCGGCGTAGAAGAGCCGTTCAAAGGCGAAGATCGCATCCTGATCAATTCGCCGAAAGTCGCGACCTACGATCTACAGCCGGAAATGAGCTCTGCTGAGCTGACCGAGAAGCTGGTTGCTGCGATTCAGAGCGGAAAATACGACACCATCATTTGTAACTACCCGAACGGCGACATGGTTGGTCACACCGGGGTGATGGAAGCAGCGGTTAAAGCGGTTGAAGCGCTGGATCACTGCGTTGAGCAGGTGACTAAAGCGGTTGAATCCGTTGGCGGCCAACTGCTGATCACCGCGGACCACGGTAACGCAGAGCAAATGCGCGATCCGTCCACCGGTCAGGCGCATACAGCACACACCAACCTGCCCGTTCCGCTGATTTATGTCGGTGGTAAAAACGTCAAAGCAGTTGAAGGCGGCAAACTTTCTGATATCGCCCCGACGATGCTGACGCTGATGGGTATGGAAATCCCGCAAGAGATGACTGGTAAGCCGCTGTTCATCGTGGAATAATCCCTCCCCATGAGGGGAAAGGCGATTAATACCATCACTTGGGCCGTGAAACTGCAAAAGCTTTCAGTCAGGCCCTTGTTCTACGCCAGCGCGCTTAGCGCTGGCGTATTGCTGTGCGCCTTTTCCGCCCACGCGGACGAGCGCGATCAGCTCAAATCTATTCAGGCTGATATCGCGGCAAAAGAACGCGCGGTACGCCAACAACAACAACAACGCTCCACTCTCCTCGCTCAACTTAAAGCTCAGGAACAGGCCATCGCCGTTGCCGCCAGGCAACTACGCGAAACGCAAAACTCGCTGGCGCAGCTGAATGCGCAAATCACTGAAATGAATGCCGCCCTCGCGAAGCTGGAAAAACAGCGGGCTGCGCAAGAGCGTAGCCTGGCAGCCCAACTTGACGCAGCGTTTCGCCAGGGCGAACACACCGGTATTCAGCTCATTCTGAGCGGGGAAGAGAGCCAGCGCGGGCAACGCCTGCAGGCCTATTTCGGCTATCTGAACCAGGCGCGGCAGGAAACCATCGCGCAGTTGAAACAAACCCGCGAAGAAGTCGACTCGCAAAAAGCCGAGCTGGAAGATAAGCAGAGCGAACAGCAGACGTTGCTGTACGAACAGCGCGCTCAGCAGGCTAAGCTGGAGCAGGCGCGTAATGAACGCAAGAAGACGCTCTCGGGTCTGGAGTCATCGATTCAGCAGGGTCAGCAGCAACTGGGCGAAATGCGCGCCAACGAATCACGCCTGCGCAACAGCATTGCTCGTGCCGAAGCCGCAGCCAAAGCACGCGCGGAACGTGAAGCTCGCGAGGCGCAGGCCGTACGTGACAAACAGAAGGATGCGTCACGGAAAGGCTCAACCTACAAGCCAACCGAAAGCGAAAAATCACTGATGTCCCGTACCGGCGGTTTAGGTTCCCCACGCGGCCAGGCATTCTGGCCCGTTCGTGGCCCAACGCTACATCGTTATGGCGAACAGTTGCAAGGTGAGCTACGTTGGAAGGGGATGGTTATTGGCGCATCCGAAGGCACCGAAGTTAAAGCCATTGCCGATGGCCGCGTCATTCTGGCGGACTGGTTGCAGGGCTACGGTCTGGTGGTCGTCGTTGAGCACGGTAAAGGCGATATGAGCCTGTACGGTTATAACCAGAGCGCGCTGGTCAGCGTCGGTACGCAGGTTCGCGCCGGGCAGCCTATTGCACTTGTGGGTAGCAGCGGCGGACAGGGCAGGCCGGCACTCTATTTCGAAATTCGTCGCCAGGGTCAGGCGGTCAATCCACAGCCGTGGTTGGGAAGATAAGTTTTGCCTCAATTTCGTCGTCTATTATTCTCTCTCGCCAGCGTGCTGGCCTTCGCAACACCTGTTTTTGCTGGCAAACTTGCCATCGTTATTGATGATTTCGGCTATCGTCCACACACCGAAAATCAGGTTCTGGCGATGCCTTCCACCCTCTCCGTTGCCGTTCTGCCTAATGCCCCACACGCGCGTGAAATGGCGATTAAAGCGCATAACAGCGGGCATGAAGTGTTAATCCATCTGCCGATGGCGCCGCTGAGCAAACAGCCGTTAGAGAAAGATACTTTGCGCCCGGAAATGAGCAGCGAAGAGATTGAGCGGATTATTCGCGACGCGGTAAGCAAAGTACCGAATGCGGTCGGGCTGAACAACCATATGGGCAGCGCGATGACCTCCAGCCTGTTCGGCATGCAGAAGGTGATGCAGGCGCTGGAACGCTACGATCTCTACTTCCTGGACAGTATGACCATCGGCAACAGTCAGGCAATGCGCGCAGCATCAGGAACCGGCGTGAAGGTTATCAAACGCAAAGTCTTCCTGGATGACACGCAAAACGAAGCCGATATTCGCCGTCAGTTTAATCGTGCCGTTGAGCTTGCGCGCCGCAACGGTTCAGCAATTGCCATTGGGCATCCTCACCCTTCGACGGTTCGCGTCCTGCAGCAGATGCTTTATAACCTGCCTGCGGACATTACGCTGGTTCGCCCAAGCAGCCTGCTCAATGAACCACAGGTAGACACCTCCAGACCAAACCTTACACCGCCGAAGAATGGTAAACCTGATGCGCCACGTAATCCTTTCCGCGGGGTGAGATTATGCAAACCGAAGCAGCCGTTAGAGCCAGTTTACGCCAGCCGCTTCTTCAGCGTGCTCGGTGAAAGCATCACCCAAAGCACGCTGGTGCAGTACATGCGCCTGCAATGGCAGGGCTGGGGGAATACATCCTCACCCAGCCCTATGAACGCTAACGTAAATTAAGCGTTTTACGGGCAATACGAGAAGGCGAGGATGTTTTATCGCGCCATTTCCAGAGACGGAATGACCATAGCAGCGCCTGGTACAAAACTTTGGCGCTGCGTACGTTAGTAATCATGCGTTTATACATACCAGAGACAAAAATCTCTGCAATCATGCGTTGACGAATATGGACATCCGGCTCTTTGCGTACTGCGTGGCAAACGCGTAATGCTTCATAGGTTATTTGCTGATGAAATTCCGGATAAATAGTAATCCGACCCGCATATTCACGATTCAACTTATCCAATAACCGTGTAATTTTAATATAGTGGCGTTGGTAATTGAGATTTTTTAAGCCTTGTCTTTTAAGACGGCTAACTGATTGATCGTGTAAGAAGTATTTATACAATGATTGCTCGGTATATCGCACACGTTTGGCGTTAAACATAAACTCCGTCGTCCATACAATATCCTGATGATGCAACCCTGGAATAAACGCTATCTTGTTTTTCTCGATAACATCTCTGCGATAAACCCCCATCCAGACCACATGCGTCCAACGGCGTGAAGCCAATGCCATACGTAACCAGTCGGGGCCGGTCAATACACCCGTAGACCGCAGACGGTCCGTCGGTATTGATTGCCAGGTGTCCCCCGTTTCGAAAATGCACCAATCAGAATTGCACTGTGCCAGATCGAGGTCATCCTGAAGCGCCATGGTCATCAGGGTTTCATACATATTGGGATAAACCAGGTCATCGGCATCGACAAATGCAACATAATCCCCTTTGGCCACTGCCAGACCACGATTACGCGCGACAGATGCCCCGGCGTTAGCCTGATGTAACAACCGGACATGGGAATAGTTATCAGCATAATGTCTTGCAATATCAACAGAGTTATCCGTTGAACCGTCATCCACAATAATGATCTCTATCGCAGCCCATGTCTGTGCGATCAAAGATTCCATGCAATCCCGAAAACTATCACCCGCGTTATACAACGGAATAATAACACTCAACATATTTGTGCGGTTTCTCATCAGATAACCCAAGTTTGTCAGTACACTGATGACTTTTACTACAGTTTCATTAAGGAATTATTAAGGTTAGAACGTTTAATTTTCAGAAGCGGCGCAGCGAAAGCAACCAGTATGGGAAAATGCCATGCGGTGCCTGAGTTCAGCGGCCTGTGATAGCTCAGATCGTCTACATATTGAGGGACACAACCTGTATACTATACCCCTGTAAATTAACGCGCGATGTACACTGATATTGAGGAAAGTGATGGCCATCAGTAAGACACATGAAAAAGGTTATACGGTCTATTGCAAAGAGACCAAAACAGACCTTAAGTCACTGATGAATAAGTATATAAACAAAGAAATCAGTGGCAAACCGTTGAGCAGTGGTAACGCCATGCGCAGTGTAGAACTGGTCGAGTACAACTCACAAAAATTTATCATCAAAAACGACCGTGAAGTTGATCCTCGATTTGAGAAAAAAATGCAGAATTTTATCTCCGGCCCCTTTTATTCCTGGCTCATCAAGAAGCTGGACACACTCTCCCCGGAAATGCGCGCCTGTACAGCCGATCTCTACTATGCCGCTGAAAAAGTACGCCTTCGTCAGTGTCATGATGTTTATATTATTCATGAATATGTTGAAGGCACTCCTTTAAAAGAAATTAACCATAAGAATGCCGATGAAGTGAAACAGTGCGTTCTGCGCCTTCACAAAGCCGGGTTGGCATCTAATGATATCCACCCTGGAAATTTCATTCGTACGCCAGGCGGTGAATTAAGAATAATTGACTTATCCTGTAAGGGAAATATGAAGATTTGCCAGGCTAATGATATTTTAGCTTTGCAGCGAAAATATCATATTAACATCAAAGGAAAAGGGTTAATCTATAAGCTCATCTGGCTCAAAGAAGCGATAAGAACTTTATCCAGAAAGCTTCGTGGCAAATAGTATTTATTCTTTATACGGCCAGAATAAAGAATCTGGCCGTTGGTAGCATTTAATACAAGTCGAGCATTCAATCCCAGCTCAGGATCACTTTCCCTGACTGGCCCGAGCGCATCGCGTCAAAGCCCTGCTGGAATTCATCGATGGAGAATCGATGGGTGATGATCGGCGACAAATCCAGACCAGACTGAATCAATGCGGCCATCTTGTACCAGGTCTCAAACATCTCTCGACCGTAGATACCTTTAATAAACAATCCTTTAAAGATAACTTTAGTCCAGTCGATGGACATGTCTGATGGTGGAATACCCAGCATAGCAATACGGCCACCGTGGTTCATGGTGTCCAGCATGGTGCGAAACGCTGGCGGCGCGCCGGACATCTCCAGACCGACATCAAACCCTTCGGTCATGCCCAGTTCAGCCATCACGTCGGTCAGACTCTCTTTCGACACGTTGACCGCGCGAGTGATGCCCATTTTACGCGCCAGTTCAAGGCGATACTCATTAACATCGGTAATCACCACGTGGCGTGCGCCAACGTGCCTGGCAACCGCTGCCGCCATAATACCGATTGGACCGGCGCCGGAAACCAGCACATCTTCCCCAACCAGATCGAACGACAGCGCCGTATGCACCGCATTACCGAACGGATCGAAGATAGACGCCAGGTCGTCAGAGATGTTGTCCGGAATTTTAAACGCGTTAAATGCCGGGATCACCAGGTACTCTGCAAAGCAGCCAGGACGGTTTACGCCAACACCGGTCGTATTGCGGCACAGGTGAGTACGTCCACCGCGGCAGTTACGGCAATGCCCGCAGGTGATATGACCTTCGCCTGAAACGCGATCGCCGATTTTAAAGCCTTTAACTTCTTGGCCGATGCCAACAACTTCGCCGACATATTCATGTCCAACGACCATCGGTACCGGGATGGTTTTTTGCGACCATTCATCCCAGTTATAAATGTGAACGTCAGTCCCGCAGATGGCTGTTTTACGGATTTTAATCAGCAAATCGTTATGGCCGACTTCCGGTTCAGGAACGTCGGTCATCCAAATGCCCTCTTCCGCTTTCAGTTTGGATAACGCTTTCATTTCACATCCTCAGGCAATAACGCCCAGTTGTTTACCAATGCGTGTGAACGCCTCAACAGCACGCGTAATCTGCTCAGGGGTATGCGCCGCAGACATCTGGGTACGAATACGCGCCTGACCTTTTGGAACCACCGGATAGAAGAATCCAGTAACGTAAATCCCCTCTTTTTGCAGCTCGCGGGCGAACTCTTGCGCCACTACCGCATCCCCCAACATGACCGGGATAATTGCGTGATCCGCTCCCGCTAACGTAAAGCCTGCGGCAGACATTTGCTCGCGGAACTGACGTGCGTTCGCCCACAGGCGATCGCGCAGCTCGCTGCCTGCTTCGACCATCTCCAGCACTTTAATGGAGGCAGAAACAATTGCAGGAGCCAATGAGTTGGAGAACAGATACGGACGGGAACGCTGACGCAGCCACTCAACAACCTCTTTGCGCGCTGCGGTGTACCCGCCAGATGCGCCGCCGAGCGCTTTACCCAGCGTACCAGTGATGATGTCCACACGCCCCATAACGTCACAGTATTCATGTGAGCCACGACCATTTTCGCCGACAAAGCCGACAGCATGGGAATCATCAACCATGACCAGCGCGTCGTATTTATCCGCCAGGTCACAAACGCCTTTCAGGTTAGCAATCACACCATCCATAGAGAACACGCCATCGGTGGCGATCAGGATATGACGGGCTCCCGCTTCACGCGCTTCTTTCAAACGAGCTTCCAGTTCGACCATGTCGTTGTTGGCGTAACGGAAACGCTTTGCTTTACACAAGCGAACACCGTCAATGATAGAAGCGTGGTTGAGCGCATCTGAGATAATCGCATCTTCTGCGCCCAGCAGCGTTTCAAACAGGCCGCCGTTGGCGTCAAAGCAGGAAGAGTAAAGGATGGCATCTTCCATACCGAGGAATGCCGCCAGTTTTTGCTCCAGTTGCTTATGGCTGTCCTGGGTACCGCAAATAAAGCGGACCGAAGCCATACCAAATCCGTGAGAATCCATACCTGCTTTTGCAGCTGCAATCAGTTCCGGGTGGTTAGCCAGCCCCAGATAGTTGTTCGCACAAAAGTTAATAACGTGGCTTCCGTCCGCCACGGTGATATCCGCCTGCTGGGCAGACGTAATAATGCGCTCTTCTTTAAACAATCCTTCCGCACGTGCGGTTTCGAGATCGTTCGTTAACTGTTTGTAAAAATCCCCACGCATTTCAATTCTCCAGACTGGGCAAATTTCAGCACATATTACCCAAAGCTATACGCTGATACGAGATGACGCATCATCACTTCTTCAAAATGAAGCATAAATCACGTATACCCACATGGCTAATCAGTGATGCCGTCGTATGGATTCATTGGACGCACTGAATCGCAACCAATTGAATTGGCTGGATTTTATAAAAATCATAAAAAAACAACATCAATAGCAGAAGAATGCCTTTGCAGCATTCTATCTGGTTTGGTAACCCTTCAATCCCATTCAAGCCACTACTTTCGAGTGAGATAAATTCGCAATGCCTGGAGTTTTGCACCTAAAGCGGTTCGCCGATAAACACGGAACAGATCGAACCATTTGCCACGACCAAGGTAATTAAGCATTAATAGCTCAGGGCGCTTGTAATAACACATGACAAAAATACCCTGATCATCATCAACAATATTATTTCTGAGAGTCTCTTTTTGACACTCAGTGACTAATGAGTAAAACTCTTTCCATTTCTCTGGTGAACCAACAATAGCGCCGCCGATAATATAAGTATGATTTCCGATCATAAAATCAAAAACCTGTTTTCTGGATGATATAACCAGACCCTTTTTAATCGTGAAGAGATGCATTTTATTACGGTCAAAAGGGAAGTCCCATACTTTTAATCCGCGAGTAACCTGCGGTTTACGGCAATATCCGAAGTCTACCCAAGCAACCATCGGAGTATTAACTAAGCCTGCATTTATGGCCTTCACTACAAAATATGCTTTTAAATTATTGATCAACACATATTCTGGAGACCAGTACTCAGGGTTACCTAGCTGTCGCGTCTCTAATTTACTCTTAAAGGTATCATCCTGCTGAATTTGTCTTATTTTATTATTAATATGCTTAAATTTTTTACCTAAATCTATAGTTATAATTTTTGTGGGCTTACCTTTGCGTATTTCCGCAACTCTGCCTTCAAACTCAGACGAGGTAAAAATAACCATATCATTTTCTAAAGCGGCTAACCGTTTGAAGTAGTCAAAATAGACATCAGAAGATCGGGAAAGTTTTTCACGGAAGCCTTTATTAACAGTCCACTCCCCCCTACCGATATCAAAATATGCTGTCACAATAGTGGTAGACGATTTCATAACCATTTTCAAACCATTAATAAAAAAAATATTATATCACATAGCTTTTGTTTTTGTACATATAATATACATAGATGGATATAAAAAAACTAAGTACATTTAAGATTAATTTAATAGACTTAATAACCATTAAATAAGCATTCTTATACTGGTGTTTATAGGCCTTCTACCGACCCACCATCTTACTTAAGAGGCTGAAGGGATGCCGATGTGATGGTATGATTACAGACATTAGTGTCTGAGATTGTCTCTGACTCCAAAATTCGAAGGTTACATTTATGATCATCGTTACCGGCGGCGCGGGCTTTATCGGCAGCAACATCGTCAAGTCATTGAATGATAAAGGCATCACCGACATCCTGGTGGTGGACAACCTGAAAGATGGCACCAAGTTTGTTAACCTGGTGGATCTGAATATTGCTGACTACATGGACAAGGAAGACTTCCTGATCCAGATTATGGCCGGAGAAGATTTCGGCGATATCGAAGCGATTTTCCACGAAGGCGCATGCTCCTCCACTACCGAGTGGGACGGCAAGTATATGATGGATAACAACTATCAATACTCCAAAGAGCTGTTGCACTACTGCCTGGAGCGTGAAATTCCGTTCCTGTATGCGTCCTCTGCCGCCACCTACGGCGGTCGTACTTCTGATTTCATCGAATCCCGTGAATATGAGAAACCGCTGAACGTTTACGGCTACTCAAAATTCCTGTTCGACGAGTACGTTCGTCAGATCCTGCCAGAAGCCAATTCTCAGATTGTTGGCTTCCGCTATTTCAACGTCTACGGACCGCGTGAAGGCCATAAAGGCAGTATGGCGAGCGTCGCTTTCCACCTCAACACCCAGCTCAACAATGGCGAAACACCAAAACTGTTCGAAGGCAGTGAAAACTTCAAGCGTGATTTCGTTTACGTAGGCGATGTGGCTGCGGTGAACCTGTGGTTCCTGGAAAACGGGGTTTCCGGCATCTTTAACCTTGGTACCGGTCGTGCGGAATCTTTTCAGGCCGTTGCCGATGCAACGCTTGCGTACCACAAAAAAGGCAGCATTGAGTACATCCCATTCCCGGAAAAACTGAAAGGTCGCTATCAGGCGTTTACCCAGGCCGATCTGACTAATCTGCGCGCTGCGGGCTATGACAAGCCGTTTAAAACCGTTGCTGAAGGTGTAACGGAATATATGGCCTGGCTGAACCGCGACGCGTAAGTATGAAAATTTTGGTGGTAGGCCCGTCCTGGGTGGGCGACATGATGATGTCGCAAAGTCTCTATCGCACGCTTAAGGCGCGCTATCCCCAAGCGATAATCGACGTGATGGCACCTGCATGGTGCCGTCCGTTATTGTCGCGCATGCCTGAAGTTAACGAAGCTATCGCCATGCCGCTGGGACACGGCGCGCTGGAGATCGGCGAGCGGCGTAAACTCGGTCATAGCCTGCGTGAAAAACGCTATGACCGCGCCTATGTGCTGCCTAACTCGTTTAAATCCGCGCTGGTACCGTTCTTTGCTGGCATTCCCCATCGTACCGGTTGGCGTGGTGAAATGCGCTACGGCCTGCTAAACGATGCGCGCGTGCTGGATAAAGATGCCTGGCCGCTGATGGTCGAACGCTATGTAGCCCTGGCCTATGATAAAGGCGTAATGCTGTCAGCTAAAGATTTGCCGCAGCCTCTGCTATGGCCGCAGTTGCAGGTAAGCGAAGGTGAAAAGTCCCTGACCTGTCGCCAGTTTTCCCTTTCTGCCGAACGCCCCATCATCGGCTTTTGCCCTGGAGCGGAATTTGGTCCAGCGAAACGCTGGCCACATTACCACTATGCAGATCTGGCGAAGCAACTGATCGATGAAGGCCATCAGATTGTGCTTTTTGGCTCTGCAAAAGACCATGAAGCCGGAAATGAGATCCTGGCGACGCTGAGCGTTGATCAGCTGCCCTGGTGCCGTAATCTGGCGGGCGAAACACAGCTGGAGCAGGCCGTCATTCTTCTCGCCGCCTGCAAAGCGGTGGTCACCAACGACTCTGGATTAATGCACGTTGCCGCAGCGTTGAATCGACCTCTGGTAGCGTTGTATGGCCCCAGCAGCCCGGATTTTACTCCGCCGCTTTCACACAAGGCGCGCGTGATTCGCTTGATTACGGGCTATCACAAAGTACGCAAGGGCGATGCAGCAGAAGGCTATCATCAGAGCCTGATTGACATCACACCTCAGCGCGTGCTGGAAGAACTTAACGACCTGTTGTTACAAGAGGAAGCCTGACGGATGCGGGTATTGATCGTTAAAACATCGTCTATGGGCGATGTACTGCATACGTTACCGGCATTAACCGATGCGCAGCAGGTCATGCCGGATATTCAGTTTGATTGGGTAGTGGAAGAAGGCTTCGCGCAGATCCCATCCTGGCATGCAGCCGTTGACCGGGTTATTCCCGTGGCGATCCGCCGCTGGCGTAAAGCCTGGTTTTCAGCGCCGATTAAAGCCGAGCGTAAAGCCTTTCGCGATGCGGTGCGTTTACATCAGTATGACGCGATAATTGATGCGCAGGGTCTGGTTAAAAGTGCGGCGTTGGTTACGCGTCTGGCACGTGGCATCAAGCATGGTATGGACTGGAGCACGGCGCGTGAACCATTGGCGAGCCTGTTTTATAATCACAAACATCACATTGCCAAACAGCAGCACGCGGTAGAGCGTACACGTGAATTGTTCGCCAAAAGTCTGGGATATTCCAGGCCCCAGTCGCAGGGTGATTACGCTATTGCTCAGCATTTTCTGAAAGAACGTAATGCTGATACGGGCCAGTATGCCGTATTTCTGCATGCCACAACGCGTGATGATAAGCACTGGCCAGAAGCCAACTGGCGGGAGCTAATTGGCTTGTTAAATAACGCTGGCATACGTATTAAACTGCCATGGGGTGCTCCTCATGAAGAAGCACGAGCCCGTAGGCTGGCAAATGGTTTTTCTTATGTTGATGTTCTTCCACGGATGACTTTGGGAGAGGTCGCTCGCGTACTGGCGGGGGCAAAATTTGTGGTGTCGGTTGATACAGGCCTGAGTCATTTAACCGCTGCACTGGATCGCCCTAATATTACGTTGTACGGTCCAACGGACCCAGGATTGATTGGTGGGTATGGGAAGAATCAAGTGGCATGTCGCTCAGGAAGTGAAAATCTTTCCGACTTGCGTTCTTCGACCGTATTAGAATCAATTAATTGCAATTTTTTAAATAATTGTCTGTAAGTATCGGAGAAATGATGGCTTTAACAAAGTTTTTTTTAGATGAGAAAAAAAACTGGAAGATAAACTGGAATAGAGGACTTATATTTCTGTTTGTCGCCACCTATTTCTTAGGTGGTATTACGCGTTATAAACATTTGATTGTCATTCTGATGACTATCACAACGATTGTTTATTTATGTAAGAATCCTCGACATTATATTCGAATTTTTAAAACATTTGTTTTTGCAAGTGTATCATTTCTTGTAATCGCTACCTTCGTCTCTTTAGTGTTCACTCCTGAACTAAAAGCTAGCCTGAAAGAGATAAACAACTCAGTTGTTGAAAATGTCTTATTATGCACTATTGCGATCCCTGTATTACTAAGAGAAGAAAGCAAAGAAACCATTTCAAAGTTGATATTCTTCTCGTTCCTTACAGCTCTTAGTTTGCGATGCCTTTCAGAACTTGTCCTTTATTATCAGGACTATAAGCAAGGAATCATGCCTTTTACTAATTACCAACATCGCGGAATTTCAGATGCAATGGTGTTTTTATTCCCAGTGCTTCTGAATCTATGGCTCATTAAATCAGCGAAATACCGTATATTATTCCTGTTGTTAGGGGCGATATACACCTTTTTAATTCTTGGAACATTGTCCCGTGGCGCATGGTTATCTGTATTTATTATTGCTCTTACATGGATAATCATGTACAAACAATGGCGATTGCTTACTGTAGGAATCCTCGTAGCCATTGTTGCTCTGACAGCTATATTTTCATACAAAGATATGTCAGAAAACCTGACCGTTAAATTACAGCAAACTGACAGCTCATACCGCTATACTAACGGTACGCAAGGAAGTGCGTTTGACCTAATCTTAGAAAACCCAGTTATTGGTTATGGTTTTGGTAATAACGCTTATAAAATTGTATACAACAAGCGTGTTGTTGATTATCCAAACTGGACATTCCGCGAGTCAATTGGACCACACAACCTTATTCTCTTTGTATGGTTTGGTACAGGATTACTTGGACTTGTGGGTTTAATACTGGTGTACACTAGCATTGTGAGGGAATGTGTTACGCATGCTTTTAGGGAGAATTACTATTCCCCATACAATGCTTATATAATAATTTTACTTTCATTTGTCGGTTATTTTATTATACGTGGCAACGTTGAGCAGATTGAGTTAGATCTGTTGGGTATTTTTGCAGGTTTTCTGTTAGCGCTGAAGAATAAATAAAATAGTAAAAAAAAGGCTACTTTATGTAGCCTTTTTATCACTCGAACCAGTTACAAATAACCTCTTCAAACCGTTGTGTAACCGCAGACCAACTATAGTTTCCAAAGACATATTGCTGACCTCGTTGGGCGGTATCCGCTAAACTACTTTCCGCCATTACCCTGGTAATATCCTGAGCAATAGTTTCTGCAGTCATCGGCTCTGTAAGGTGATAGCCTGTAATTTTATCTTTAACAAACTCAACCATGCCGCCTCGAGTACTGACTAATACAGGTCTTCCAGCGCCCATAGCCTCAATAGCCACCATACAAAATGGCTCCTGAAATTGAGAAGGAATCACAACTATATCTGCCAGTGGATAGTAATAGTGCATTTTCTCGGGTGAGATACTACCTAACATAATACAATGTGGTTTGAGGCGCTCGGCTATTTCCCGAACTTCACGCTGATAATCACCTTTATCGTTCTTATTTACTTCCATGTGATCACCAACGACCACAAGCTTCAGATTTTTATTCTCATGCAGCAACTTTTCAAAAGCCTGCAGAAGCAAGAGAACACCTTTATCAGGTACTATGCGTCCAGCAAAAAATACCACCTTGCTTTCAGGGGAAATATTTAATTTATTTTTTGATATTGATTCATATGACGATTGATAGATATCCAGGTCAATACCATTAGGCACAATAACAATATCAGCTTCAGGAAGATAAGATTGATAATAGTTCTTCAAAAACAAACTTGGTACGATCATCTTAACTTTTTTATCAAGCAACTTAGGTTCAAACGCATTATGCATATGAATCACAACTTTAGCCTGAGGAGCTTGCGAACGAATTTGTCGATATAGCTTCATACTGTTATGGACAACAATCACACTTTGATCGGTTATCTCAAATTTTTCGGCAACTTTCAGTATGCGCTTTGAATAAGGTAACGGATCCAGCCGAGTCCACTTTTGGAAAATACGCTTATATACTGAGCTAAATCCAATACGATGAATACTGCATCTTTCGTTTACGTAAGAATAATCAGAATATCCTTCGTTCTTTATACAGACAATACGATTAGGGAATTTAGTTCTCTGGGCAACCTGATACATCCAGGTCTCAACTGCTGCGGCACCACGTGGTGGAATAGAATAAATAGGTGTTACAGTAAATATGATTTTATCAATCATAAAGATCACCATTACATTGTTTTATATTTAATTGCTGCGATCAGGCCTGGAATTATTTTATTTTGATAAAGAAGGTGTTTATATTCTTCTCTATATTCGTGCTTTTGTTTTGCAACTTGATAAGGCTGATTCTTCCATGGTGAATTCTCATATACTGTGCGGAAAAATTGTGCTGAGGAATAGTCAGCCCACTCGTGCCATGGTTTTGTTACACCAGTATAATGAATAAATACTGTCTCTTCATTAATCACTGATTTATAGTAATTTTTATTTTTAATCTCAAACTCAGACTTCAATGAATAAATTGAGTTATATTTCCTCGGTAGTAATACCGCATGATGCAAAAACATGATATTTAAAATATCCTGGTCAGGGTATTTTACTCTGGAAACTATACTTTCATCTGACAATAGTTCGAAGAATTTTTTCGTTAAATTAGAGTTAAGCCATTGCTGCAAGTTTATATACATGACACCCGAGTTAAAGTAGTTGCCTTTAAACTCAGGATTATGTAGACGCTCTGCACTTTTATCCTGCATTGAATCAACATCTACTACAACCGCACCATATTCCCCATCAAATTTCAGTGCGGCAAGATCCTCTAAAGAGCCTTTACACGTAATATCAGCATCAAGATATAGCAGTCGATCTAATCGTTCAGAAAAATAATCAAATGAAAGCAAGCGATAGTATATTGACACTGGCCATATATTTGTTTTAGGTAGTGACACCAACGGTTCAGAATCAATATGATATAGCTTAATAACTGTTTTATACTGTTCTGCTAATTGTGTCAATAGTACAATATATTCTTGGTCTAAATAATCCTCAATAATATGAAAAGTAAAATTAATATTATTCTGTTTATTATTTTCAAGGATTGATGCAATAGAAATTGCCGCGCCAGTTTGGTAATTTTTATCGATTCCCCATGAGATATTAAAAGTGTCACGATCATCACATGGTGTAACACGTCTGTCTAACTCAATAATATCTTTGAAGTTAGTTAATCTTTTGAAGTCCAATTTAATTACCTTTAATTATTTCAGCTATATTTCCCAGCGGCTAAGATATGCATTGCTGTTGATTATTTTAACAATGTACTTAGCCAGCAGTTAACCTTTCAACTTGGTCAGATAATAATTAAAGTAGTTACACAGTCCCTGAACGTATAACCCTTGTTTAAATTTATGCTTTGCACAATATCTGAATTGATTGCTATTGGTCGGTTTGAGAAGCGCTACTGAATGCCAGGGCGAGGCCTCTTTCGCAACTAAAAAACTCTTCGATACCGGATAGTTGGACCACTCATGCCAGGGTTTTGTCGGTCCCACATAATGAATGAAGACAGTTTCATTATTCACAGGATTGACTACTTCATCTTTCAGTTCATAATTAATGCTAAAGCGTGTATTGTATTTACCATTGATAAAAGTTACTTTTCCGGCTAACAACACATTAAGGACATCTTGATCAAGATGAGTTATTCTTTCCACCCATTCTGGAACTCGCAACATTTCGATGGCTCGGGAAGAGATATTATTACTGTGCCATGCGTTGATGTTGATAAGTAAGAATCCAGCATTAAAGTATCCGGCGATTAATTCTGGAGTGGCCAGAGTTACAGAACGATTATGCCACCATTCGGAATCTCTTTCCGTTACAACGACAGCGATCTCATCTGCGGAAAACTTATAATCGACCAGTTCTCGTACACTACCCTGGCAAGCAATATCGGCATCCAGGTATAATAATTTATCTATTTTATTATAGAAATAATCTGCAATAACAAAACGGAAGTATGTTGCATAAGTCCAGTTTTTTGTACTAGGTAAGTCTTTTAATTTATTGCAATCAATTAGGTAAACTTTGATACAGGATTGATATTGTTTAGCAAGATCGGCGAATCTGGCTTTATCACTCTCATCGAAATAATCAGTAAATATATGAAATGTGAAATCGATTTTTTTATTCGACAATAATACAGAGGCTATTGATACACCGCAGCCAAATAAAAAATTCCTGTCAATACCATAACCGATATTAAAACAGTCTGCAGAAGCATTTTCCCGAAAATCGTACTCAAAAACAGAAAGGATAACTTCTTTATCGCTAAATTGAGACATTTGACTCTTACCAATTTTTGAGAAATAGACCATGTTCTCACATGATGCATTTCAAATAGTTCAGGATAAATTAATCACAGAGATTTACGGATTGTTCTTTCGCGTATTTTATTAGCTTTAACCTGAGCTTCCTTGAACAAATCAGCCTCCTGACTTAGGATGCTTTTCAACGGCAACTCGCAATAGATGCGTAGAAATCTATAAATATCACGCTGGGTTAATCCAATGTTCATGGAAGAAAAATAGAGACCGATCAAGTCCTTATCGCGCCAGCGTCGGGGAACAGTCGACCGAATCTGAGCACGGTGCAAATCAATCACTGAAATCTTGAGATCGTCCTCACGCCCTGAAAAAGGCAGATGTAATAAAAAGTGGCAAATATAGCAATCGCGATGATTGATACCTCCAGCATGCATCTTACGCACCATGGTGGCAACACGATCAATAATTATACGCTTCACTTTCACATCGGGAGAATTTGTGGCCCAATCAGCACAGTAATCTTCTAAGCTGATAGTTGGTGTGAGATCCTCAGTAATAATAAACGAGGTTTTAGTCAGTGGATTCAACCCTTTCTCACCAAATCCCACGCCTGTCATTGTATCCACACCTAACTGACTCAGGCGATGAATAGCATTCCATTCTCTATCAGCACCTAATACTGGCATGCGTAATGAAAGTAGGTTTTTAACAATCTCTTTCAGAGAAGTGCCTCTGTGCCATTTTAAAAAATAGCTTTTACCCGTTAGTTCAAATCGTAGAGTACGGCGAGTCTCCAGTTCTCTGAATACTTCACCTTGTAAATTTTTAACTTCATCAAATGCATCTTTCCCGCGCCATAGTGTGGCTAACGGTTCTTTTAATTCAACCATCTAAACCACCCGTAATCATATCCGCAGCTTTCTCCGGTAGGCTGTATAAATCTTGCGTATCCGCATAGTGTCGTGCATTTGCCCTCCATTCCGAACACAATGAAGGCTCTACCAGCGCTTTACGTAAGGCTTCATTCAGCGTTTCTTGCCGGAATGGTTCTGTAATTGCCATACCACAATTAGCATCAACAATATAATGCGCGTAACCGCATACGGCTGTGGTCAACACCGGCAGCCCGGCAGTGATTGCTTCTAGTAAAACAATACCTGCCGCCTCCTGATAAGCTGGATGCATCAATATATCAGCCGCAGCCATTAATTCTGCAACATCATTACGGCCAGAGTAGAAATGGACATTACTGCGTACGCCAAGTTTTTCCGCCAGCGCCTCAAATTTTCTCGGTCTGTCTTGTCCAACAACATACAGTAGCGTATTAGTTCGAAGCGTTTCTGGTAACGAGGCCAATGCACGTATTGAACGATCCACACCTTTACGAGTGAAATCAGAGCCTACCTGCAATAATAGATTTTGTTGCTCTGTTATACCGTTTTTCTGGCGATAAACTTCACGGCTATTCGGAATCTGCTGGCTATACTTCCTGTCCGGATAAATCCCTGGAGGAAGAATATGAAATCGTTGAGCTTCTGTCTGATAGTGCTTCTGAAAATCAGCAATCTGCTTATCAGTTAGCATCAATAGCTGCGTCGGTTTACCCTGCTCAAACGTCGCGCGTTCAAACGCTGCATAGTGCCGATATCGTGAAGTTAACCGATAGAGGAAACCTTTTTCTTGTGCCACTTTCTCGGCATAGCAAACGTCAGCAGCATAGTAGAGATCCAGCCCTGGCATTTTATTAAAACCAACAACCCGATCGACAGGGTGCTGAAGTAAATGTGCCTGGACCCAGGAATAATACTCCGCATTGCGACCATGGTTTGTCCGGGACTTGACCGGTACAAGAACCAATTCAAAAACGTCAGGACACTCACCTTCCCAGGACTGCGTATAGACACGAACATGGTGACCACGTGCCGCTACAGTTTGCGCAATGCGCATAAAATCACGCTGTAACCCACCGAATGGGAAGTATTTATACAAACAGAAAGCAACAATCATACGGGACTCCCCGCTTGTGGCGGCACAAGTCTACCCGGTAATAATTTATCGATAGCAGCAATAACATCGTCAGCGGGTATCACCGAAAGATACATTTCATTGCGATCGCGCTGTTCGCGTGGAGGCATCGGACGGTAATCACCAGCCCAAAATTGAATCATCTGCTTTGACCATGGTCGCCAAAAATTATGATCCGTTGCGCCAAACAGGCATATCAATGGTGTATCAACCGCAGCAGCAATGTGTCCCGGAGCAGAGTCCACCCCAATAAACAACTGCGCATGATCGATGACCGCTCCTAGCTCGGGGAAGCTCATTTTTCCCGCCAGCGCAGTAACGGGCTTTTCTTTGCAACCTTGTGCAATTTCATTCACGCAAGCCAGATCGTCTTCGCCTGGGCCAGAGGTCATAACTACCTCCAAACCACGCTGGTGTAAGGCGTCAATTACCTGTGAAAACTTTTCGTTATTCCAGCACTTGAAGCGTTGGCGTGCCGTTGGTTGAATTACAACGTATTCATCACCAACCCCAGCCCGATTTAATTCTGTGCGCATACGTTCCCAGCTATCCGGAGGATAGCTCATTGTTGTATGTGTAACAGTCGATTTAAGTTTCAACGGGGCCAGCACAGACAGATTGCTTTCCACCACATTTTCACCGCTAAGCGGAGCCAGACATGTAAAACTATTTTTCCAAAAAGAAGATTGCCGATGTGCATAATCTTGAGAGATTTTGATTGGCGCGTTCAGTAGCCGCATCAGTATCGCAACCATCCACTGATCGGTAAGGTTTACAACTAAATCATACCCGTTTGCGCGCAACGTTCCGATCAGGTGCAGAAAATTAGTAATTTTATCAGTTACTTTTGTCTTTTTATTTTTAATACCATAAAGGGCATTAATTTCTGGGTTTTCCGACAAAATTGGGATGGTATCCTGATAGAGAAGCACGTCGATTTTCGCATCAGGATAGTTCTGCTTTAGCGTACTAATGACCGGAGTTGTTAACAACATATCTCCGTGAAAACGCATTTTTATGACCAGAATTCTATTAATTGGCTTATCCACAAGCGGCTCTTTTATCGTGAGTGTCCGGTAAAGTTAAGCAGAAAAAAGCACGCTACCGCCCCAGGCTCAACAGCTACCTGATTACTGATATCGCACTGATTTTTACGCGCTAGTGTATCACTTCTTTCGCCATGTTCCGACTCGAATAATTCTTGCACAGCCAATGGTTTTAAAACATGTAAATCAATGAATTAAGATGTTCAGACCTTTTGATTTTTAGCCCTCTATCTCGACTAAACCGGAAAATATCAACAGAAAACGTAAAGATGCAAAAGATGCTGGTACCCTGGACATCCCCCGCGAGGGACGCTATTTAATTTAAAAATAGGAAAAGTATTGGTAAAGCCACAGCTAAATACATAGAATCCCCAGCACATTCATAAGTCAGCTACCATTATGCTCGAATTGCTTTACACCGCCCTTTTCTACCTTATTCAGCCTTTGATCTGGGTACGGCTTTGGGTGCGCGGACGTAAGGCTCCGGCCTACCGTAAACGCTGGGGTGAACGCTACGGCTTTTACCGCCGTCCGCTAAAACCAGGCGGCATCATGCTTCATTCGGTTTCCGTGGGCGAAACGCTGGCAGCTATCCCATTAGTCCGCGCTCTGCGACATCGTTACCCCGACTTGCCGATCACGGTCACCACCATGACACCAACCGGTTCCGAGCGCGTACAATCCGCTTTTGGCCCTGACGTTCAGCATATTTATCTGCCGTACGACTTACCGGATGCCCTAAACCGTTTCCTGAATAAAGTTGACCCCAAGCTGGTGTTAATTATGGAAACCGAGCTGTGGCCGAATCTGATCGCGGCACTGCATAAGCGCCATATTCCGCTGGTCATTGCCAATGCACGTCTTTCCGCTCGCTCAGCTGCTGGCTACGCTAAATTAGGTAAATTTGTTGGCAGGCTACTGCGCCGAATTACGTTGATTGCCGCCCAGAACGAAGAAGATGGCGCTCGTTTTATCACGCTTGGTGCCAGAAGCAATCAGGTCACCGTTACCGGTAGCCTGAAGTTTGATATTTCCGTCACGCCGCAGCTGGCCGCAAAAGCGATTACATTGCGCCGTCAATGGGCACCTCACCGCCCGGTATGGATTGCAACCAGCACGCACGACGGCGAAGAAAGCATTATCATTGCCGCCCATCAGGCGTTATTAAACCAGTTCCCTAATCTTTTACTGATTCTGGTACCCAGACATCCTGAACGGTTCCCGGATGCCATTAACCTCGTACGCCAGGCTGGGCTAAGCTATACGACACGTTCTTCGGGCGAAGTTCCGTCATCAGGAACCCAGGTCGTAATCGGCGACACCATGGGCGAGTTGATGTTGCTTTACGGCATTGCTGACCTTGCTTTTGTTGGCGGTTCGCTGGTTGAACGCGGTGGACACAACCCACTGGAAGCAGCGGCGCACGCCATTCCGGTACTGATGGGGCCACATACTTTTAATTTTAAAGATATTTGCGCCCGCCTCGAACAGGCAAGCGGATTGATCACCGTCACCGACGCAACTACGCTGGTGAAAGAGGTCTCTTCTTTACTGACCGATGCAGATTATCGTAATTTTTATGGCCGTCACGCAGTTGAAGTTCTGTATCAAAATCAGGGCGCGCTTCAGCGTCTGCTGCAACTGCTGGAACCTTATCTGCCACCCAAAACGCATTGAGGCAAGTCATGCAAAAACGGGCGATTTATCCAGGAACCTTTGATCCCATTACTAACGGCCACCTCGATATCGTGACACGAGCGACAAGCATGTTTGATCACGTAATCCTGGCAATTGCCGCAAGTCCCAGTAAAAAACCGATGTTTACTCTGGAAGAGCGCGTTGAGCTGGCACGGCAGGCAACGGCGCATCTCGGTAATGTGGAGGTTCTGGGATTCAGCGACCTGATGGCAAACTTTGCCCGCGATAATCAGGCTAACATTCTGATCCGTGGCCTGCGTGCGGTAGCCGATTTTGAGTATGAAATGCAGCTGGCCCATATGAACCGTCATCTGATGCCACAACTGGAAAGCGTCTTTCTGATGCCGTCTAAAGAGTGGTCATTTATCTCATCGTCACTGGTGAAAGAAGTTGCCCGCCACCAGGGTGACGTAGCGCACTTTCTGCCGGAAAACGTTCATCAGGCATTATTGAGTAAACTGAAGTAATGCGTCTGGCTGGATGAGGCATACGCTACGTCCGGCCGATAATGGTGTTATTTCTGACAGCGACGGCAATAAAACGTTGTGCGCTGAGCGTGTTTTGTCGCAATGATTGGCGCGCCGCATACGCGACAGGGTTCACCTTCTCTCCCATAGACCTGCAGCTCCTGGGCAAAATAACCCGGCTTACCGTCACTTTGCAGAAAGTCCTTCAGCGTGGTCCCGCCCTGCTCGATAGAACGCAGCAAAACCGCCTTGATAACGCGCACCAGCAGTTCGCACTCATCCTGCGACAAAGATGACGCCAGACGGTCAGGATGGATACCAGCCGCAAACAGCGACTCGCTGGCATAGATGTTTCCCACCCCCACGACCAGCTTGTTATCCATCAGCCAGGGTTTAATCGCAGTTTTCTTCTTCGCACATTTCTGCTGCAGATAACCAGCATTGAAATCGTCGCTCAGCGGCTCAGGGCCAAGATGGGCGAGGACATTATGCCCATCCAGCTCTTTAGTCCACAGCCAGGCGCCAAAACGACGCGGATCGGTATAGCGCAGGACTTTGCCGTTACTCATCACTAAGTCGACGTGGTCATGTTTTTCTGCCGGAAGCTCTTCAGAAAGGATACGCAAACTACCCGACATCCCCAGGTGAATGATTACCCAGCCATCTGATAGCTCCAGCAGCAGGTATTTCGCGCGCCGCTGTACGCTCAGGACAGGTTTATCACTCAGACGATAGATTTCCTCTGATACAGGCCAACGCAAACGACCGTTACGCACAGTCGCGTGCATAATCGTTGCCCCCACCAGATGCGGCTCAATACCGCGGCGGCTGGTTTCGACTTCAGGTAATTCAGGCATAGTATCTCCGGCGATGTATCAGGTCTCATTAATATGGGGACGGCCAGAAAACAAAAAACCCCGCCGAGGCAGGGTTTTTCTTTACATCAAAGCGGAAATTATTTGATTTTCGCTTCTTTGTATAAAACGTGCTGACGAACAACTGGATCGAACTTTTTCAGCTCCAGTTTTTCCGGCTTAGTACGTTTGTTCTTCGTGGTGGTATAGAAGTGACCAGTACCAGCAGAAGAAACCAGCTTGATTTTCTCACGAATACCTTTAGCCATGATTTATTTCCTCTTAGTACTTAGTACTTTTCGCCACGGGCACGCAGTTCAGACAGAACTGTTTCGATGCCTTTCTTATCAATAACACGCATACCTTTAGCAGATACACGCAGGGTGACAAAACGCTTCTCGCTCTCAACCCAAAAACGGTGAGAGTGCAGGTTAGGCAGGAAACGGCGTTTAGTCGCGTTCAGTGCGTGGGAACGGTTGTTACCGGTCACCGGACGCTTGCCAGTAACTTGGCAGACTCGGGACATGTCTATTCTCCAAAAATCAAATTAGCTCGAGCTTCGTATGGGGTATTGGCGCCTCGTCAGGCTTCTCAGCCCGGTTATCGCAGTTCAATACACTAAATCTTTCATCGTTGCCTCGTCATTGGACGCAACAAGAATGATTTTGCGTATTTGCGAACTCTCGATTGCCAGGCCCAAATGCCAAACCCGAGATTCTCAAAGGTGGCGTAGTATACGCTGAGTCAGCGATGTGCTCAAGTCCCGAACAGACAAAGATCCCGATGGATCGCGTAAAGTGCGTTAAATCCAACCGCGTTCCGCAAAAGAAACGTACTCTCCGCGCCCAATGACCAGATGATCAAGCACCCGGATATCCATGAACTGACAGCATTTCACAACACGCTCGGTGATGAGTTTATCTGCTTTGCTCGGCTCTGCACACCCCGAAGGGTGATTATGTGCAAGGATCACCGCAGAAGCATTCATTTTTATCGCTTCGCGGACAATTTCTCGCGGATGCACTTCAACGTGGCTTAGCGTTCCGGAAAAAAGTTTACGGTGTTTAATCACGCGATGTTGAGAATCCATAAAGATCACATAGAAGATCTCGCGTTCCTCTTGCGAAAGCTGGCTTTGCAGAAATTCACGCGCCATTTCCGGGCTAAGTATCGCACGCTCCTCTATCACCTGTACGTTGTAGTAGCGCCTTGCCAGCTCCACTATTCCCTTCAACTGTGCGTACTTCGCAATACCGATGCCCTGAACATAGCTGAAATCCATGTAATCAGCAGACAACAGGCCATACAACGAATCAAAATGCTGAAGCATCTCTTTCGCCAGCGTAAGCACATCTTTACCCAGTATCCCGGTGCGTAGAAAAAGAGCCAGTAGCTCTACGTCGGTCAGCGAACTGGCCCCCTGCGCCAACAGTTTTTCCCGAGGCATTATACGTCCTGTATTTTCCATGCTTTTCCCCTCCTTTCGCGTCCGCATAGTGGCATAACGCCAGCGGCGAATCGACGCTCTGTTTTCACTTCTTCGTAGAGCCTCGCAAACTGGAGCGCGGGCAAAAGCACGACACATTGCGGATTGTGATAAAATATCCGCCTTCTGGTGAAACCCAACAGGAAAGATCATGATGAGCCTGGCCGGTAAAAAAATCGTACTTGGCGTCAGTGGCGGGATTGCTGCGTACAAAACCCCTGAGCTGGTGCGTCGTTTACGGGAACGCGGCGCAGAAGTCCGCGTGGCGATGACCGAAGCAGCAAAAGCGTTTATTACTCCTCTGAGCTTACAGGCGGTTTCGGGCTATCCCGTTTCCGACAGCCTGCTTGACCCCGCAGCCGAAGCCGCGATGGGCCACATTGAGCTGGGGAAATGGGCCGATTTGGTTATACTGGCCCCTGCGACGGCAGACCTGATTGCCCGCGTTGCCGCAGGTATGGCCAACGATCTGGTGTCTACGATCTGTCTGGCAACGCCAGCGCCTGTTGCCGTGCTGCCGGCTATGAACCAGCAGATGTACCGCGCTGCCGCAACCCAACACAATCTGAGCATTCTTGCCTCGCGCGGTTTGCTCATTTGGGGCCCTGACAGCGGTAGTCAGGCATGTGGCGATGTCGGTCCTGGACGTATGCTGGATCCGTTAACAATTGTGGATATGGCGGCAGAACATTTTTCACCTGTCAAAGATCTGCAACATCTCAACATCATGATTACAGCAGGCCCGACGCGTGAACCGCTTGATCCCGTGCGTTATATTTCCAACCACAGCTCCGGGAAAATGGGATTTGCTATCGCGGCCGCTGCCGCAAAACGCGGGGCAAACGTCACGCTGGTATCAGGTCCGGTTTCGTTACCTACACCGCCTTTTGTCCAGCGCATTGATGTGATGACCGCGCTGGAAATGGAAGCCGCCGTGCAATCTGCGGTGCAACAACAGCATATTTTTATCGGCTGCGCCGCAGTCGCTGATTATCGCGCTGAAACTGTCGCCAGTGAAAAAATCAAAAAACAGGCAACGCAGGGTGATGAATTAACAGTAAATATGGTCAAAAACCCGGACATCATCGCTGGTGTTGCCGCACTGGATGCTAACCGTCCTTTTGTCGTTGGGTTTGCCGCCGAAACAAATAATGTGGAAGAATATGCCCGGCAAAAACGCATCCGCAAAAACCTTGATGTGATCTGTGCGAACGACGTTTCGCTGTCCACTCAAGGATTTAACAGCGACAGCAACGCATTACACCTTTTTTGGCAGGATGGAGATAAAGTCTTACCGCTTGAGCGCAAAGAACTCCTGGGCCAATTATTACTCGACGAGATCGTGACCCGTTATGATGAAAAAAATCGACGTTAAGATTCTGGACCCGCGCGTAGGGCAACAATTTCCGCTCCCGACGTACGCCACTTCTGGTTCTGCCGGACTTGACCTGCGTGCCTGTCTTGATGATGCCGTAGAACTGGCGCCTGGCGCAACAACGCTGGTGCCAACCGGGTTAGCTATCCACATTGCCGATCCTTCTCTTGCGGCGGTGATGCTCCCGCGCTCTGGGCTGGGCCATAAGCACGGGATCGTACTGGGCAATCTGGTCGGTTTGATTGATTCCGACTACCAGGGCCAGCTGATGGTTTCAATCTGGAACCGTGGTCAGGACAACTTTACTATTGAACCGGGCGAACGTATCGCGCAGATGGTATTTGTACCGGTCGTCCAGGCTGAATTTAATTTGGTGCAAGAGTTTGAAGCCACCGATCGTGGCGAAGGTGGCTTCGGCCATTCCGGGCGCAAGTAACCCGCAGAAAAGTATCTCACAGCGTAATAACGCAATAACACACCGCAAACACCAGTTTGCGGTCGCTGTGTGGATGCCTGCCTGGCAAGAGCTTATTTTCAGGGGTATTTTGTAACATGGTAGAAAAGCAAACTGCGAAAAGGAATCGTCGCGAAGAAATACTTCAGTCTCTGGCACTGATGCTTGAGTCCAGCGATGGTAGCCAACGCATCACGACAGCTAAACTGGCGGCCTCTGTGGGCGTTTCCGAAGCGGCCTTGTATCGCCATTTTCCCAGCAAGACCCGCATGTTCGATAGCCTGATTGAGTTTATCGAAGATAGTCTGATTACCCGTATCAATCTGATTTTGAAAGATGAAAAGGACACTAACGCGCGATTGCGTCTGATCGTACTGCTGATTTTAGGGTTCGGTGAACGTAATCCTGGCCTGACGCGAATTCTGACCGGACACGCGTTGATGTTCGAGCAAGACCGTCTGCAAGGCCGTATTAACCAGCTTTTTGAGCGAATTGAGGCGCAGTTACGCCAGGTTCTGCGAGAAAAAAGAATGCGTGAAGGTGAAGGCTACACCGTGGATGAAACGCTGCTGGCCAGCCAGCTATTGGCTTTCTGCGAAGGTATGCTGTCCCGGTTTGTACGTAGCGAATTTAAATACCGCCCAACGGATGATTTCGACATCCGCTGGCCGTTGGTTGCCGCTCAATTGCAGTAACACCGTTGTTGGATGGCGACCTCGCCTATTTTGCCTACGAACCCTGCGGTGCGTAGGCTGGATAAGCGCAGCGCCATCCGGCAGTTCTTATACGCCGTACGCTTCGCGATACGCCCGTACTGCGGCCAGATGTTCTGCCATTTCTGGTTTTTCTTCCAGATACGCAATCAGATCTTTCAGGGTAATGATAGAAATCACCTTGCAGCCATAATCGCGTTCCACTTCCTGAATCGCTGAAATCTCGCCGCGACCGCGTTCCTGACGATCGAGAGAAATCAGTACCCCCGCCAGCGTAGCGCCGTTAGCCTGAATAATTTCCATCGACTCACGAATAGCCGTACCTGCGGTGATAACATCATCCACCAGCATTACACGCCCCTCAAGTGCGCTACCTACCAGATTACCGCCTTCACCGTGGGTCTTCGCCTCTTTACGGTTAAAGCAGTACGGCAAATCTTTATCGTGGTGTTCCGCCAGCGCAACAGCCGTGGTGGTCGCAATCGGGATACCTTTGTAGGCCGGACCAAACAGCAAATCGAACTCAATACCGGAATCCATCAGCGCTTCGGCATAAAAACGGCCTAACAGTGCCAGGCAGCGCCCGGTATTAAACAGCCCGGCGTTGAAGAAATAGGGGCTTTTACGCCCGGATTTCAGCGTAAACTCGCCAAACTTTAGTACCTGCTTGCTAAGCGCAAACTCAATAAACTGGCGCTGATACGGTTTCATGGATTCGCTCCTCATCTCACTTTATTACAGACAAAAAAAAGGCGACTCATCAGTCGCCTTTAAAATCAATTTTCTAACGCCGCCTTCTGCGTCGTTACAATGGATTCGATTCCCCCTCGGGCTAACGCCAGTAGGGTGAGAAGTTCTTCATGGCTGAACGGCTCGCCTTCTGCCGTGCCCTGCACCTCTATAATGCGGCCGTCTTCAGTCATCACCACGTTCATGTCGGTTTCTGCGGCAGAGTCCTCAACGTATTCGAGGTCACAGAGCGCTTCACCGTTCACAATGCCCACGGAAACCGCGGCGACCATCCCCTTCATCGGGTTAGTTTTCAGTTTACCGCTCGCTACCAGCTTGTTCAGCGCATCAGCCAACGCCACACATGCGCCGGTAATTGATGCAGTGCGCGTACCACCATCTGCCTGAATAACATCGCAGTCCAGCGTAATAGTGAATTCACCGAGCGTCTTCAGATCAACGGCGGCGCGCAGCGCACGAGCGATCAGACGCTGGATTTCCATGGTACGACCGCCCTGCTTACCTTTCGCCGCTTCACGGGCGTTACGGGTGTGCGTGGCGCGTGGCAGCATGCCATATTCTGCGGTGATCCAGCCCTGGCCCTGACCTTTCAGAAAACGCGGTACACCTTCATCAATAGAGGCGGTACACAGCACTTTGGTATCACCAAATTCGACCAGCACGGAGCCTTCAGCGTGTTTTGTATAATTACGGGTCAGGGTGACGGGACGCACCTGGTTGGCACTACGACCTGCTGGACGCATGATAAAATCTCCGGCTTGAAACGAATGTGGCTGCGCATTATACGGACTTCCGACTGTTATTCCTATCCTGACAAGACGTGGATGGCTATAATCCTCCCATCTCATCTTTAAAAACAGGAACGTCTATGATCCGCAGCATGACCGCCTACGCCCGGCGTGAAATCAAGGGTGAATGGGGTAGCGCTACCTGGGAAATGCGCTCGGTAAACCAGCGTTATCTGGAAACTTATTTTCGCCTGCCGGAACAGTTCCGTAGTCTTGAACCCGTTGTTCGCGAACGTATTCGCACGCGTCTGACGCGCGGTAAAGTCGAGTGTACGCTGCGTTTTGAGCCTGATGCCAGCGCCCAGGGCGAGCTGATTCTAAATGAAAAGCTCGCTAAACAGCTCGTTAGCGCTGCTAACTGGGTCAAGATGCAGAGTGATGAAGGTGAAATTAACCCAGTTGATATCCTGCGCTGGCCAGGCGTAATGGCTGCCCAGGAGCAAGATCTGGACGCCATTGCCGCTGAAATCCTCGCCGCGCTTGACGGTACGCTGGATGACTTCATCGTCGCGCGTGAAACCGAAGGTCAGGCGCTGAAAGCGCTGATCGAGCAGCGTCTGGAAGGCGTCAGCACTGAAGTCGCTAAAGTGCGTGCACATATGCCGGAAATTCTGCAATGGCAGCGTGAGCGTCTGGTAGCCAAACTGGAAGACGCCCAGGTGCAACTGGAGAATAACCGCCTTGAGCAAGAACTGGTGCTGATGGCACAGCGCATCGATGTAGCAGAAGAGTTAGATCGTCTGGAAGCCCACGTCAAAGAAACCTACAACATTCTGAAGAAAAAAGAGGCTGTTGGCCGCCGTCTGGACTTCATGATGCAGGAATTCAACCGTGAGTCGAACACTCTGGCATCCAAGTCTATCAATGCCGAGGTGACTAATTCCGCAATTGAACTGAAGGTATTGATCGAGCAAATGCGCGAGCAGATTCAGAATATCGAGTAATTTTGCGTACCATGCCTATGCTATCGTAACGTACTAGATAGCCTGCTCAATGCAGGCTATCCGTACCGCCAGTAAGTGCTGATTGATATAAAATTAAATACTTATTTATCTGGCATATATTTGTCGTTATAAATACTCTTCAGAATATCAACCCGAACAGCATTACTGCTGTTCATATTCACGACTGTCAGTACTTCATCGGATCCCCTGAGGCGCCAGCACTCTGCCTCAACATCGCATTTTACCTGTTTTTCATAGCCCGCCATTGAGAGATACTTACTAATCCTCCCCGTATCCCTGGTATCATGGAACGTCACACTCCATACATCAGCCTTAGGACCAGAAATGTTCGTATAATTAAAGTCATACACTTGGGATATTCTCGGCATTTTTTTTAAAACTTGGGGAGTGTAATAATCATATTTGGCTTTATCAAACTCTGTATATTGTGCGTTACCTGCAAGTCTCATTTTAATATTAGGCCAGAAATAAGAGCTGCATATAGCTATTACCATCAGCACTATTATGACTGCCTGTTTCATATGTTTCCCTGTTTTACGAGTTAACGACCGTTCCATCTCTGGAAACTATTTTAACGTTACCAGAACTAAAATCGCCGTAAGGTATCACTGTTCTCATGAATGCTCGCCTTGGTGCATATCCGAGAGTAACTTTCTGACATCATCTCCTCGGGCATGTCCCATATCTATCCAACCCAAAACTTCGGTGTATATTATCCCGCTTCTTAAATTTCCAGCCTCTCTGCCATCCTGAATTTCTTCTCTTACGCTCATACCTGGCACTCCAACGCACTAAATGCGGAAGATTTTGCTGTAAATGCCCCCATCCACATAGAAGCGATAGCTGAGGAAGTCATTTTTCAGAATAGAAGCCGCTGAATATCAGACTTTACTCAGAATAACTTCCCCAATGACATCTGGAGTGTAGTGGTTCTAAGAAATATCATTTTTGCAGCGCACCAAAGTACATACCACACCTACTAATCTCTCGCTGCAACATTCAAGGTATGACTGAAATACGAACCGGAGTGTCAATTTGTCCAGTGGTCGAGGGTGATAGTTTGGGTGAAATATGATACGTAGCCCACCCATAAACGACGGGGCTACGTGTTTTTCCCAACACTTCGGTTGTGACCCATCCAGTTCGAATTATATTTTCTCATCATTTATTGTCACCATGCACAAAGCAAAGCCCATGCCATAACGCATTTACAGAAAACTCACATTAGCTGTAGTTATTAAAATCACTTCACCTTAGAAAATCTCAATCGTGACAATGCGCACAAATCGTTAACCTTAGCCCCAGCAAATCAGGGGGAATACATGCTGTTACACGTTTTATATTTAATTGGTATTACTGCCGAAGCCATGACCGGTGCGCTTGCGGCTGGGCGTCGCCGTATGGATACATTTGGCGTCATTATCATTGCCACCGCGACGGCCATTGGCGGCGGCTCGGTACGCGACATCCTTCTCGGCCACTATCCACTCGGCTGGGTAAAGCACCCTGAATACGTCATTATCGTGGCGACCGCTGCGGTACTCACCACCATTATTGCCCCCGTCATGCCCTATCTGCGTAAAATATTCCTCGTCCTGGATGCGCTGGGCCTGGTGGTCTTTTCTATTATTGGTGCCCAGGTGGCACTGGATATGGGTCATGGACCGATTATTGCCGTGGTCGCTGCGGTCACTACCGGGGTCTTTGGTGGTGTATTACGTGACATGTTCTGCAAACGCATCCCGTTAGTATTCCAGAAAGAACTTTATGCCGGCGTTTCATTTGCCGCTGCTGTGCTGTATATCGTGCTACAACATTATGTCTCCAGCCACGATGTGGTGGTGATCTCTACCCTGCTCTTCGGCTTTACCGCCCGACTACTGGCCCTGCGCCTGAAGTTGGGGCTGCCGGTATTTTACTATCGCCATGAAGGCCATTAAGGCATAAAGCCCGTGATCCGCTGAGCAGCTAACCAGTTGCTCAGCGCTGTGATCTCTTTATCCTCCAGCCACTGAATAACCTGTCGTGCCCGTCGCTCTCCCATGAAAGGAAATTGCCGCCAGCTTTGTTCACTGCGATCCCGTAACTGCTGCCACGAACCATCCCGACTGGCATTCAACGTTGCCTGTGTTAACGGTATTCCCATGGCAATCACCCAGCGCGTAAATGGAAGATGGCGTGACAGATTGAACTGATGCCACAGCTTCCCCCCTTTGTTCACGCCAAATGTGGACTGTAGCTGCTCCTGCGTTAATCCAAGCCAGGAAAAGATATGTTCAAAGCGATACGTCTGATGTAGCTCCCGCCATCCCGCCTCGCCCATACCCTCCAGCCCTAACACATCTTTGGCCCCCAGCCAGACGAGCCTGGCAACAAACTGTTCCTGACACTCCGCTGTGGCATAAAAACAAGTTAGTGAATTGAAGCGCTCCTCAGGTGGTGCTGGCTTATTACGCTGGGTGCTGCGCCAGACCACCTCATCTATACGGGGGATCCCTTGTCCGGCCAGACTTATCAGAATCTGATCGCCAGGCGCAATATCCCATTCATTCCAGCGCCGGACTGAGCCAATATTGACGCGCTGCACCCGCTTATCATCCAGCATGACGGGGACCAGCAATGCAACCACCGCAATTTTCCCGCTTTTGCCAACGGAAAACTGAATACCCGTCACCTCAGATACCCTGGCCACGGGAGGATATTTCCACGCTGCCAGCCAGTCTCCCTGTCCGGGTAGCCAGTATTGCGCCCGCGGTTCTTTTCCCGTTCGCACCACCACACCATCTGTCACAAAAGGTAACGCTGAAGTCCACCACCTGGCACTCGCCTGCTCGACGTCATCCACACTCTTCACGGCCTGAGTATATCGTTGCGTGAAACTGAACCCGGCAGCAGTGAGTTGCTCAAGTCTTTCCGACATGGCAACTGGACCATCAGGCCAGGCCCAGATAAAAATAGCCAGCGAACGTAACATTTCCGGGTTGCTCTGGCGCATCATCATTCCAGCAACCTTTGAGCGGGCGTTCATTCCCCCTCTCTGCTGCTGAATATGCCCTTGTTGCTGCAAAAATATCTCCCCCTGCAACGTACTGTTAGAGAGCGGCCCGCTGGTAGTACGTGGAACGGAAGGGATCTGAAGAACCTTTTGCGTCCAGTCTTCGCCTTTCAGACCGTTACCACGGCTAATCGCCCGTATCAGATTTCCATTGCGATAAACCAGCGTGACCGCCACGCCATCCACCTTCGGCTGCACCCAGAGATCGCTACGAGCATGCATCCATTGCTGTAGCGCTTGCTTATCGGCAAGTTTTCGAACTCCCGTATGGGGAACGGGGTGCGAGACTGTTCCACTTATTGGGGGCGCAGATAGATCTGATGGGGCTTCATCGCCAAAACAGCGCTGCCATTGGATGAGTTGCGCATTGAGCTGGTCATAAACAGCGTCGTCTACGACACTTTCCCCTTGTTTCCAGTAACTGTCATTCCACTGTGTTATCTGCTGCTGTAGCCGTGAAATTTCCTCTTGTGCCCTGGCTGGCGACCAGACGGGGCATACCGCCCATGAGGGTAGATACCACATTAGCAAAACCAGCCCTATGCATTTCCATAATCCCATGCTATCTCCGCTGAACCATACGTTTCCCGGCAGGTATAACGCGAATTGAAATGGAAACAGAGCGGCAAAAACTTATCCTGCGAGCAACGTTCCTGACATTTGCACGAATTGCTGCAAATCGCGGATAAAACAGGAAACTGGTACGCAAAACGCAATAAACATGCGCAAAAAGTGTGACAAGGGCTACGTCACATAGCGGCTACGTGTATAATAAGCCCGTATGTAGGCTCTCTTTCGACAATCACATACATTAAGATACTCATGGCTCAAGGCACGCTTTATATTGTTTCTGCCCCCAGTGGCGCGGGTAAATCCAGCCTGATTCAGGCTTTATTAAAGACCCAACCGTTGTATGACACCCAGGTTTCTGTTTCGCACACCACGCGCGCACCGCGCCCGGGGGAAGTGCACGGTGAACACTATTTTTTTGTGAACCATGACGAATTCAGAACCATGATTGGCAGAGACGCGTTCCTGGAACACGCTGAGGTTTTCGGTAATTACTACGGCACCTCGCGTGAGACCATTGAGCAAGTATTAGCATCCGGCGTAGACGTCTTTTTAGATATCGATTGGCAAGGTGCGCAGCAAATTCGTCAAAAAATGCCGCATGCGCGCAGTATTTTTATTTTGCCGCCATCTAAGATTGAGCTGGATCGCCGTCTTCGTGGCCGCGGTCAGGATAGCGAAGACGTGATCGCAAAACGTATGGCGCAAGCTGTTGCAGAAATGAGCCATTACGCCGAATATGATTATCTTATTGTGAATGATGATTTCGATACCGCCCTGGGCGATTTGAAAACTATCATTCGCGCCGAACGTCTGCGCATGAGCCGCCAAAAGCAGCGTCATGACGCTTTAATCAGCAAACTGTTGGCAGACTGAACCCACATTCAGTATCATGCCCAGTCATTTCTTCACCTGTGGAGCATTTTAAGTATGGCACGCGTAACTGTTCAGGACGCTGTAGAGAAAATTGGTAACCGTTTTGACCTGGTACTGGTCGCCGCGCGTCGCGCTCGTCAGATGCAGGTAGGCGGAAAGGATCCGCTCGTACCGGAAGAAAACGATAAAACTACCGTTATCGCGCTGCGCGAAATCGAAGAAGGTCTGATCAACAACCAGATCCTCGACGTGCGTGAGCGCCAGGAACAGCAAGAGCAGGAAGCCGCTGAATTACAAGCCGTTACCGCTATTGCTGAAGGTCGTCGTTAATCACAAAGCGGGTCGCCCTTGTATCTGTTTGAAAGCCTGAATCAACTGATTCAAAACTACCTGCCGGAAGACCAGATTAAGCGTCTTCGGCAGGCGTATCTCGTTGCACGTGACGCTCACGAGGGCCAGACACGTTCAAGCGGTGAACCCTATATCACGCACCCGGTAGCGGTAGCCTGCATTCTGGCCGAGATGAAACTCGACTATGAAACGCTGATGGCTGCACTGCTGCATGACGTGATTGAAGATACCCCTGCCACCTACCAGGACATGGAACAGCTTTTTGGTAAAAGCGTTGCTGAACTGGTAGAAGGGGTGTCGAAACTTGATAAGCTTAAGTTTCGCGATAAGAAAGAGGCGCAAGCTGAAAACTTTCGCAAGATGATTATGGCGATGGTGCAGGATATCCGCGTCATTCTCATCAAACTCGCTGACCGTACCCACAACATGCGCACACTGGGCTCATTACGCCCGGACAAGCGTCGCCGCATCGCCCGTGAAACCCTCGAAATCTATAGTCCGCTGGCACACCGTTTAGGTATTCATCACATTAAAACCGAGCTGGAAGAGCTGGGTTTTGAAGCGCTGTACCCGAACCGCTATCGCGTGATTAAAGAAGTGGTTAAAGCCGCTCGTGGCAACCGCAAAGAGATGATCCAAAAAATCCTCTCGGAAATCGAAGGGCGTTTGCAAGAGGCAGGTATTCCGTGTCGCGTAAGTGGCCGCGAGAAGCACCTGTACTCTATTTACTGCAAAATGGTGCTCAAAGAGCAGCGTTTTCACTCCATCATGGATATCTACGCTTTTCGCGTTATCGTTCATGATTCCGATACCTGTTATCGCGTACTCGGCCAGATGCACAGCCTGTACAAACCTCGTCCTGGTCGCGTGAAAGACTATATCGCCATTCCGAAAGCGAACGGATATCAGTCTTTGCACACCTCAATGATCGGCCCTCACGGCGTCCCGGTTGAAGTACAGATTCGTACCGAAGACATGGACCAGATGGCAGAGATGGGTGTAGCAGCGCACTGGGCTTACAAAGAGCACGGCGGCGAAAGCAGCACCACCGCACAAATCCGCGCTCAACGCTGGATGCAAAGCCTGCTGGAACTGCAGCAGAGCGCCGGTAGCTCGTTTGAATTTATTGAAAGCGTCAAATCTGATCTCTTCCCGGATGAGATTTATGTTTTCACACCGGAAGGGCGCATTGTCGAACTGCCTGCCGGTGCAACGCCTGTCGACTTCGCCTACGCCGTGCATACCGATATCGGTCACGCCTGCGTCGGCGCACGCGTCGACAGACAACCTTACCCGCTTTCGCAGCCGCTCTTTAGCGGCCAGACCGTTGAGATTATTACCGCTCCGGGCGCCCGTCCGAATGCAGCGTGGCTCAACTTCGTCGTCAGTTCGAAAGCGCGCGCCAAAATTCGCCAACTGCTGAAAAACCTCAAGCGCGATGATTCCGTCAGTCTGGGTCGTCGACTGCTCAACCATGCCTTAGGCGGTAGCCGTAAACTGGCTGAGATCCCGCCAGAGAGCATCCAGCGTGAGCTTGAGCGCATGAAGCTCGCCACGCTTGACGATCTGCTCGCGGAAATCGGTCTGGGTAACGCCATGAGCGTGGTGGTAGCGAAAAACCTCCAGCAGGGCGAAGCAACGGCAAACGTGCCAGCGCAATCTGGCCACGGTCATCTGCCGATCAAAGGCGCAGATGGCGTGCTGATCACCTTCGCGAAATGCTGTCGTCCGATTCCTGGCGATCCAATCATTGCCCACGTCAGCCCGGGTAAAGGTCTGGTGATTCACCATGAATCCTGCCGTAACATTCGTGGCTATCAAAAAGAGCCAGAGAAGTTTATGGCGGTGGAATGGGATAAAGAGACAGAGCAGGAGTTCATCACCGAGATTAAGGTGGATATGTTTAACCACCAGGGTGCTCTGGCGAACCTGACGGCGGCAATCAACACGACCACCTCCAACATTCAAAGTCTGAATACGGAAGAGAAAGATGGCCGCGTCTATAGCGCCTTTATTCGCCTGACCGCTCGCGATCGCGTGCACCTGGCGAATATCATGCGCAAAATCCGCGTCATGCCGGACGTGATAAAAGTCACCCGTAACCGTAACTAGAACACGTTTTATGAATACTCAACGTTATGCACGTATTTGCGAGATGCTCGCACGTCGTCAGCCCGATCTGACCGTCTGCATGGAGCAGGTCCACAAACCTCATAACGTTTCTGCAATCATTCGTACTGCAGACGCGGTCGGCGTGCATGAAGTCCACGCCGTCTGGCCTGGTAGCCGTATGCGCACCATGGCCTCTTCTGCCGCAGGCAGCAACAGTTGGGTACAGGTGAAGACTCACCGCACTATTGGCGATGCGGTCACACATTTAAAAAGCCAGGGTATGCAGGTTCTGGCAACACATCTGTCAGATAAAGCCGTGGATTTTCGCGAGATTGATTACACGCGCCCCACCTGCATCCTGATGGGCCAGGAGAAAACCGGCATCACTCAGGAAGCGTTGGATCTGGCGGATCAGGACATCATCATTCCCATGACTGGCATGGTGCAGTCGCTGAACGTTTCGGTCGCCTCCGCGCTGATTCTGTACGAAGCACAGCGCCAGCGGCAAAACGCCGGCATGTACCAACGAGAAAACAGCATGCTGGCGCAAGATGAGCAGCAGCGTTTGCTGTTTGAAGGCGGTTATCCGGTGCTGGCGAATGTCGCTAAGCGCAAAGGTCTTCCCTACCCCCACGTAAACACGCAGGGCGAAATTGAAGCCGATGCAACGTGGTGGGCCACTATGCAATCTGCGAGATAAACGCGATGAAAGGCCGTTTACTGGATGCCATCCCACTCAATTCTCTGACCGGCGTTGGCGCAGCGCAAAGCAGTAAACTGGCGAAAATTGGCCTGCACACCGTGCAGGACCTTCTGCTCCACCTCCCTCTGCGTTACGAAGACCGCACGCACCTGTACCCGATTGGCGAACTGCTGCCGGGCGTTTATGCCACCGTAGAAGGCGAAGTGCTGAACTGCAATATCACCTTCGGCGGACGCCGGATGATGACCTGTCAGATCAGTGATGGCTCCGGCATTCTCACCATGCGCTTTTTCAACTTCAGCGCCGCAATGAAAAACAGTCTCGCCACCGGTCGCCGGGTGCTGGCCTATGGCGAAGCCAAACGCGGAAAATACGGCGCAGAGATGATCCACCCGGAGTATCGCGTGCAGGGCGATCTCAGCACGCCGGAATTGCAGGAAACGCTCACACCGGTGTATCCAACCACCGAAGGCGTGAAGCAGGCCACGCTGCGCAAACTGACCGATCAAGCGCTGGACCTGCTCGATACCTGCGCTATTGCCGAACTGCTGCCGCCAGAGTTGTTGCAAGGTATGATGAGCCTGCCAGAAGCTCTGCGCACATTGCACCGTCCACCGCCGTCACTGCAGTTGAGCGATCTGGAAACCGGTCAGCATCCAGCACAGCGACGTCTGATTCTGGAAGAATTGCTGGCGCATAACCTCAGCATGCTGGCACTACGCGCCGGGGCGCAACGTTTCCACGCCCAGCCGCTGCTCGCAAACAACGCGCTGAAAGATAAACTGCTGGCGGCTTTACCGTTTAAACCCACCGGCGCCCAGGCCCGCGTTACTGCTGAGATCGAACGCGATATGGCACTGGATGTCCCCATGATGCGTCTGGTGCACGGCGATGTCGGCTCCGGTAAAACGCTGGTTGCGGCGCTGGCCGCCCTACGTGCCATCGCACATGGTAAGCAAGTTGCGCTGATGGCCCCCACCGAACTGCTGGCTGAACAGCACGCCAATAACTTCCGCAACTGGTTCGCGCCACTGGGTATTGAAGTTGGCTGGCTGGCAGGTAAACAGAAAGGCAAAGCGCGCCAGGCACAGCAGGAAGCTATCGCCAGCGGTGAGGTGCAGATGATTGTCGGCACGCACGCAATTTTCCAGGAACAGGTGCAGTTCAACGGACTGGCACTGGTTATCATCGACGAACAGCACCGTTTTGGCGTACATCAGCGCCTGGCGCTGTGGGAGAAAGGCCAGCAGCAGGGTTTCCATCCACACCAGCTAATCATGACCGCCACCCCAATCCCGCGTACGCTGGCGATGACCGCCTATGCCGATCTCGACACGTCGGTCATTGACGAACTCCCTCCGGGGCGTACGCCGGTCACCACGGTGGCGATTCCGGATACCCGCCGCAGCGATATTATTGACCGCGTGCGCAACGCTTGTACCCATGAAGGGCGCCAGGCGTACTGGGTCTGTACGCTGATTGAAGAGTCTGATTTGTTAGAAGCTCAGGCGGCTGAAGCCACGTGGGAAGAGCTTAAACTGGTGCTGCCAGAGCTGAATATTGGCCTGGTACACGGCCGTATGAAGCCCGCAGAGAAGCAGTCGGTAATGGCGGCGTTTAAGCAGGGCGAACTGCAGCTGCTGGTTGCCACCACGGTGATTGAAGTGGGCGTAGACGTACCTAACGCCAGCCTGATGATTATTGAAAACCCGGAGCGCTTGGGCCTGGCGCAGTTGCACCAGCTACGTGGTCGCGTAGGTCGTGGCGCGGTGGCCTCCCACTGCGTCCTGCTCTACAAATCGCCGCTGTCAAAAACCGCGCAAAAACGTCTGCAGGTTCTGCGCGACAGCAACGACGGATTCGTGATCGCGCAAAAAGATTTAGAGATCCGCGGGCCCGGCGAGCTGTTGGGTACGCGCCAGACCGGAACGGCAGAATTCAAAGTCGCAGATTTGCTGCGCGATCAGGCGATTATCCCGGAAGTTCAGCGCATTGCCCGTCATATTCACGAACGTTACCCGCAACAGGCTGTGGCGCTGATTGAACGCTGGATGCCGGAAACCGAGCGCTACTCCAACGCATAGTAGATTCATAGCGGCGGCGGATGTGACTCCGCCGCACAGACATTATTGCGCAAAAATCGGCAGCAGTAGATACAGCTTAATCACCAGCGCATTGACGATATCGATAAAGAACGCCCCCACCATCGGCACCACCAGAAACGCCATATGGGATGGTCCAAAACGTTCTGTAATTGCCTGCATGTTGGCAATCGCCGTGGGTGTCGCACCGAGGCCAAAACCGCAGTGTCCGGCTGCCAGCACGGCGGCATCGTAGTTCTTACCCATCATGCGCCAGGTGACGAATATCGCGTACAGCGCCATGAAAATGGTCTGCACAACCAGGATTGCCAGCATCGGCAGGGCCAGAGAAGCCAGCTCCCACAGCTTCAGACTCATTAGCGCCATCGCCAGGAACAGCGAAAGGCTAACGTTACCCAACACCGAAACCGCGCGCTCGAACACCCGATAAAAACCCATTAACGCCAGGCCGTTACTGAGGATCACCCCAACAAACAGCACGCAGACGAAAGTCGGCAGTTCCAGCACCGTTCCGACCAGCATTTGTGCAACGATTTTACCCACCGTCAGACAGATTGCGATCAGCGCAATGGTTTCAATCAGCACCAGCGAAGTGATTATGCGTCCGACATCCGGCTTTTCAAATGCGGTAGGCACAGCCTGATCGTCCGGCATGCCGTCTGGCGTGGTAGAGTGTTTGACCAGATAGCGGGCCACCGGGCCGCCAATCAATCCGCCCAGCACCAGGCCAAACGTTGCGCAAGCCATCGCCACTTCCGTCGCATTAGCGAAACCATAGCGCTCAATAAACAGTTTGCTCCATGCGGCCCCGGTTCCATGCCCACCAGAGAGGGTTATCGAACCGGCGATCAGACCCATCAGCGGATCCAGACCCAGCAGGGTCGCCATACCAATACCGATGGCGTTTTGCATCAGCAGCAGGCCAACAACCACAATCAGAAAGATACCCACCACGCGGCCACCCGCGCGCAGGCTGGCGATATTGGCGTTCAGGCCGATAGTGGCGAAGAATGCCAGCATCAGCGGATCGCGCAGGGTCATGTCGAAGTTCACTTCCCAACCCATGCTTTTTTTCAGCACCAGCAGCGCAATCGCCACCAGCAATCCGCCAGCTACAGGTTCGGGAATGGTGTATTTTTTCAGGAAGGAAACAGACTGGACGAGCTTACGTCCCAGCAGCAACACAAGGGTTGCCGCAACCAGCGTTGATAACGTATCGAGATAAAACATTTACAACTCCATTAGTGCGTTTAGCACAATCACGCACGATGCATTCCAGACCGATTTTTAGCTCTTATTGAGTTTTCGGTGTGGATTTTAAGCAGAAAATCATGAAAAGTTATATAAAAATGTTTGTTTATCCGTTTTAAATATTAAGAACACCTGGTAGCAAACGTTTGCATTTCCGCCATGGTCAGATAAAATCACCGCTTTTCCACCATGGGATTGCCTCTGATGTCCGTTAACGCCGTAGAGTCAACAAATGCGCAACCGGTTGCGCAGACTCACAACAGTGAACTGATTTACCGTCTTGAAGATCGCCCCCCACTAGCCCAGACCCTGTTTGCCGCCTGTCAGCACCTGCTGGCCATGTTCGTCGCGGTAATCACCCCAGCGCTGTTAATTTGCCAGGCGCTCGGTTTACCGGCTCAGGATACTCAACACATAATCAGTATGTCGCTGTTCGCTTCCGGCGTGGCTTCTATCATTCAGATCAAAGCCTGGGGGCCGGTCGGCTCAGGGCTATTATCCATTCAGGGCACCAGCTTTAACTTTGTTGCGCCACTGATTATGGGCGGTACAGCGCTAAAAACCGGTGGTGCAGATGTCCCAACCATGATGGCGGCGCTGTTCGGTACACTGATGCTGGCAAGCTGCACTGAGATGGTTATCTCACGCGTACTGCATCTGGCGCGTCGTATCATTACCCCGCTGGTCTCAGGCGTGGTGGTGATGATTATCGGCCTGTCGCTGATTCAGGTGGGGCTGACGTCGATTGGCGGCGGCTATGCGGCAATGAGCGACAACACCTTTGGCGCACCAAAGAATTTACTGCTGGCTGGCGTCGTGCTGGCGCTGATTATCCTGCTTAACCGCCAGCGCAACCCGTACCTGCGCGTTGCGTCACTGGTGATTGCGATGGCGGCAGGTTACCTGTTGGCGTGGTTTATGGATATGCTGCCGCAAAATACCGCGCCGGTAAGTCAGGACCTGCTGATGGTGCCAACGCCGTTGTATTATGGCCTGGGTATCGACTGGAGCTTACTGCTGCCGCTGATGCTGGTGTTTATGATTACCTCGCTGGAAACCATCGGTGATATTACGGCCACCTCCGATGTCTCCGAGCAGCCCGTTTCTGGTCCGCTGTATATGAAACGCCTGAAAGGCGGCGTACTGGCGAACGGTCTGAACTCGTTTGTTTCAGCCGTATTCAACACCTTCCCGAACTCCTGTTTTGGACAAAACAACGGGGTTATTCAGTTAACAGGTGTTGCCAGCCGCTACGTTGGTTTTGTGGTTGCGCTGATGCTGATCGCGTTGGGCCTGTTCCCGGCGGTCAGCGGTTTTGTACAGCATATTCCTGAGCCAGTACTCGGCGGTGCTACGCTGGTGATGTTCGGTACTATCGCGGCATCCGGCGTGCGTATCGTATCCCGCGAACCGCTGAACCGCCGCGCAATTCTGATTATCGCGCTGTCGCTGGCCGTCGGCCTCGGCGTTTCCCAGCAGCCGCTGATCCTGCAGTTCGCTCCGGACTGGGTGAAAAACCTGCTCTCTTCCGGCATTGCCGCAGGCGGTATTACCGCTATCGTTCTGAATCTGGTGTTCCCACCAGAGAAGCAATAAGCAAAATGCGGCGTTGATTCTGAATCAACGCCGCTGTAACGCTCTTTCACCATTCCCGCCTTGAGCATTGCGCCTAAATCGTGCATAACTTGACTATGTGCACTTCGCGGGATGGAAGACCATGAAATTTATTGGAAAGCTGCTTCTTTACGTGCTGATCGCCCTTGCAGTGGCGATCCTCGGCTTATATTTTCTACTGCAAACCCGCTGGGGCGCAGAGCACGTCAGCGCCTGGGTTTCGCAGAACAGCAGCTACCATCTGGCATTTGATGCCATCGATCACCGGTTTTCTTCTCCTTCCCATATTCTGCTGGAAAACGTCACCTTTGGCCGGGATGGTCAGCCCGCAACGCTGGTCGCCAAAACGGTCGATATTGGACTGAGCAGTCGCCAAATCACCGACCCGCTGCACGTAGACACCATCCTTTTGCAAAACGGCACGCTGAATCTTTCCCAGCAAACTGCGCCGCTGCCGTTCCAGGCCGATCGCCTGCAATTGCAAGATATGGCGCTTAATAGTCCCGGTAGCGAGTGGACCCTGAGCGCGCAGCGCGTTAACGGCGGAGTCATACCCTGGAGTCCTGAGGCGGGTAAAATTCTCGGGAGTAAAGCGCAAATTCAGCTCAGCGCCAGTTCGTTGACGCTGAACGACGTCCCGACGACCAACGTATTGATTGAAGGCAGTATTGACCATGACCGTGTGACGCTGAGCAATATTGGCGCAGATGTGGCGCGTGGGGCATTAACCGGCGTGGCACAACGCAATGCCGACGGTAGTTGGGTAGTGGAGAATCTACGTCTGAACGATATTCGGCTGCAAAGCGACAAATCGCTGGCCGAGTTTTTTGCTCCGTTAAGCACTATTCCTTCCCTGCAAATTGGTCGTCTGGAAGTAACAGATGCCCGTCTGCAAGGCCCTGACTGGGCGGTGACGGATCTCGATCTGAGCTTGCGCAACATGACCTTCAGCAAGGACGACTGGCAAACTCAGGAAGGAAAACTGTCGATGAACGCCAGCGAGTTTATCTACGGCTCTCTGCACTTTTTCGATCCGATTATGAACGCCGAGTTCTCGCCGCAGGGCATAGCGCTGCGTCAGTTCACCACCCGCTGGGAAGGGGGAATGGTCAGAACATCCGGAAACTGGCAGCGTAACAACAAAGCGCTGGTCCTCGATGATGCCGCCATTGCCGGTCTGGAGTACACGCTGCCGGAAAACTGGAAACAGCTGTGGATGAAACCTCTACCAGCCTGGCTAGCCAGCCTGACGCTGAAGAAATTCAGCGCCAGCCGTAATCTGGTGATTGATATCGACCCGAGCTTCCCATGGCAGCTCACCGCGCTGGACGGCTACGGTGCTAACCTCGGGCTGGTGCAGAACAATCAGTGGGGGATCTGGAGCGGGAGCGCTAACCTCAACGCCGCTGCCGGCACCTTTAACCGCACCGACGTGCGTCGTCCTTCGCTGGCGCTGACGGCGAACAGCAGCACCATCAATATCAGCGAACTAAGCGCCTATACGGAAAAAGGGTTGCTGGAGGCCACTGCCAGTATTTCACAGTTGCCTCAGCGTCAAACTCAGGTCAGCCTGAACGGGCGCGGCGTGCCAATGACGATTCTGCAGCAGTGGGGATGGCCCGCACTGCCGCTTTCCGGTGACGGTAACATCCAGCTTACCGCCAGCGGCAATATTCAAGCCGATGCGCCACTCAAGCCAACGGTCAGCGGCAAGTTGCATGCGGTGAACGTGGAGAAACAGCAGGTAACGCAAACCATGCAGGCGGGCGTGGTATCCGGTAGTGAAGTTACCGCCCCACCCGCTGCGCAGTAAAATCTGACGGCCCGGCGGCGCTTTGCCTGCCGGGTCGCCGTTTATCGCTGTAAGCGCGCATATTCACTGCACAACAGCCACTTCACCGGCTCGTCCTCTTCTATCGCCGGGAAGCGACCGCCTGGCTCAAGGAAGTGATTGTCATGCAGGTCGTCATTGACCATCGAGATCTCCCAGCCCAGCACGAACGCTTTCTCCGCCCAAAAGCGATGATACAACCGCGGCGGCAGGCATACCCCCTGCCCCGGTTTCAATACCAGCGTCTCGCCAGCGTCAACGGAACGCCGCTGACCATCGACGCTAACCTCAACAATACGCCGGGCATCATACCCGTCATCAGGCGTAGCCCACGCCAACTGCATACATAAATCACCGCCGCCGCGGTTAACGATATCTTCCATTTTATGGCGATGAAAATGCCATGGCGTCTGCTGATCCTGCTGAATCTGCAGCATCTTTTCGGCGTACGGTTTGGGGTAGCTGGCTGACCCTAACTGACCATTGCGCAACGTCAGTAACGTCAGCCCCGTTTGCGCAAAATCTCCGCGCCCAAAGTCGGTTATATCCCAGCCCAGTTGGAGATCGAGCACTTCACGCCACAGAGTGTGATCCTGTTGCCGCCAGGCGTCAGCCGTAAAATACGCAAAGTCAGGCAGGCAAACCCGAAAAGTCTCGGCGATGGCATGCGCTTTATCGACGGCATAATTAATGTGTGAACGCTTCATTCCACTTTTCCTTGTTGCGAAAAAGGCGGGTCACCCCGCCTGTATGCGGTTAGTAAAGTGACGCTTTGCCGGTTGAGCCGAACAGTTTCATTTTGTGACGGATCACATCCCGCGCGGCGCTAATGGCTTCCGGGTAAATAACGTTCGGGTCCCACCAGGTTTCTTTTGCCAGGATTTCGCGGACTTTCTGGAAGTAAGCGTATTTCATATCGCTGGAAATGTTGATTTTGCCAACGCCCAGCGTAACGGATTCGGCAATTTCCGCATCCGGGTTCGCGGAACCTCCGTGCAGCACCAGCGGAATGTCCACTCGCCCGGCGATGTCGCGCAGGATGTGCATTTGCAGCTCTGGCTGCATCCCTTTCGGGTAGATGCCGTGTGCAGTTCCAATCGCCACCGCCAGCGTATCCGCGCCAGTACGGGCGATAAAATCCTGTGCCTGATCAGGATCGGTATAAGTGACCTTCGATACGCCGCCTTCCACTGACGTCCCGGTTTGACCAATCGTACCCAGTTCCCCTTCCACCGAAACGCCTACCGCATGCGCCAGCTTGACCACTTCGCGGGTCAGCGCCACGTTCTCTTCATACGGCAACAGCGAGCCATCAATCATCACCGAGGTAAACCCACACTGAATCGCCCGCAGGACATGCTCGACCGAAGCGCCGTGGTCCAGATGCAGAGTAAAGGGAACCGAGCTGCGCAGAGTGATATCACGGACGTAGCTAAAAAACGCATCGCCTACAAAATCATGTTCGCTGGGGTGAATGGAGATAATCGCCGGGGTATTGGTTGCTTCCGCTTCTTCCACTACTGCACGTACAAAGCAGCTGTCCGCCACGTTGAATGCGCCGATGGCGAAACCGTGCTGACGGGTAGGTTGCAGTAATTCTTTCATCGAAACTAACATGTTAATTCTCCAGTTTCAGGGTGTAGAAAGCCCTGCCAGTGCGTCGTCGCAGAGGCATAGAAGGCGTTACAGAAAATGAATCAGGCTTTGTCGATAGCGCCGCTGGCCTGCAGGTACGGAATAATGGCTTCCTCGCAGGCCTGCTCCATCAGGGCCAGGGCATCAACGAGTTCACCGGATGTGTCGCGACACAGGGTATGCAGCAGCGCAGCCTTTCCGGCTTCGAAAACCGCCGCGCCAACGTTTATCTTGGCGACGCCAAACGTCGGGCAGCGCTGTAGCTGGTCAAACGGCATCCCGCTGCCGCCATGCAGCGCCAGCGGCACCGTTGATAAACGGGCAATTTCCTCCAGTCGCTGGAAATCAATGGCGGGTATGACACCGGGCGCGTACATGCCATGTGCCGTGCCGACCGAGACCGCCAGTAAATCGATACCGGTCTGTTGGATAAAGGGCTCCACATCGGCGGCCTGGGTCATCAAATCAGCGTTAGCTGCGTGATCATAGCGCGGGGCGTCGGCCAGATGCCCCAGCTCACCTTCCACGCACAGAGAAACGCTGGTCGCGAGCTCAACCACCGCCCGGGTCTGGCGAATGTTCTCCTCCAGCGCAAAGGCAGAGGCGTCGATCATTAACCCGCTGAATCCGGCGCGAAAAGCCTGGCGAATGCGTACTGGGTCCTTTCCATGATCCAGCGCCAGCGCGACCGGTACCGACACTTCCTCTGCCAGCGTTTTGATGACCGCCACCGCTATCGGTGCAGGAAAATGGCCCAGATGCCCCTGATACAGATTCAGAATGATGGGCGCACGGTGTTTCTCAGCCACCCGCACCGCCGCACGGGCGCTTTCCAGATTCATACAGTTGATGGCCAGCAGCGCGTACTGCTCGCGCCAGGCTTTCGTCACCATGCTTTTCATATCGGCAAACATACGGCCTCCGGTTATTCCAGGGTGAAGGTGATCTCTTCGTCTTTCAGCTTTTGATCGCTAAGTTCATCAAACTCTTCGTCACGTTCGGTCACCGGCTTCTTCCACAACGACAGCATGACGCCGCAAATCACCGTGCCGATCCCCAGCGCCAGGCAAAACAGTAGCGGATGCGTAAAGAGCGGGACCACGAACATGCCGCCGTGCGGTACCGGGCTTTCGACGCCCCACACCATAATCAGACCGCCCGCTATCGCCGAGGCCACTACGCAGGACCCCACCACGCGCAGCAGGTCGCGCGCCGCAATGGGAATGACCCCTTCGGTAATCATGCAGATCCCCATCGGGAATGCCGCTTTCAGCGCCTCGCGCTCCGCACGGGTGTACTTGTGACGCGTCAGCAAAAAGGAGAGCGTAATGCCGAACGGAGGGATTATCGAACCGACAAACTTCACCGCTTCCGGACCGTACACGCCGCTGACCAACATGCCGTCAGCAAATAGCGACATGGTTTTATTCACCGGTCCGCCAAAGTCGAATGTCGCCATTGCGCCAAGGATGGCCCCCATTAAAAAGCGTGACCCGCCCTGCATGGACTCCAGCAGATGAATCAACGCGTCCTGCAGCCAGGCTATCGGTTTGCCAATGAGCGTCATCATCAACAGGCCGCCAATGACGGTACTCAGTACCGGCAGCACCATGATGGGCATCAACCCCTGCATCGACTGCGGCAAACGGATATAGCGCTTGAGCAGCAGGACGGTATAACCGACCAGAAAACCGCCCAGCATCCCGCCGATAAAACCGGTATGAATTTCACCGCAGACAAAGCCGACAATCAGACCCGGTGCGAATCCGGGGCGGTCAGCAATAGAGTACGCAATCGCCGCGCTAATCAGCGGTACGATTAACCCCATCCCCCAGCCGCCAATCTGGTTGAGCATCCAGGGTATGGTTCCTGTTTTTTCACCCACGTTAGTGCCGCCAAGTATTTGCCCGAGAGCAATACAGATCCCGGCGGCAACAATTAACGGGATCATCCACGAAATCCCCGTTAATAAATGTCTTTTTATTTCCTGAGATAGCGGAATTTTATTTTCACTCATGTGAAATCCCTCCAGAATGGGGATCGCTACTGGTTATTATTAACTAATGATTTTTCGACCTTTTCAAGAAACTGAATGGGCGACTTTATGACAATTTCAGTTTTCACTCGCACAATACGTTTATTTAAAAATCGTTCCTCCCCTTTTATTTTTACATCCACAGCGAGAATCACGACATCAGCAGCAGAAATGTCCTCTGTCAGCAATTCGTTTTCCGTGCCGATAGTCCCCTGGGTTTCTACTCTTATATTATGACCAAGCGCTTTAGCACCTTTAATTAACTTCTCACGGGCAATATAGGTGTGCGCAATACCCGCCGTACAGGCGGCAACACAAACAATATTCATAACATGCTCCACGTTTTATTTAGCAGACATTGGATTCAGCATATTGGCTAAAAAGCTCAATAATTTTCTGTGGACTGCTTTCGACTAACAGTTGTTCAATAATGTCGTCATCCGCCAACGCGCCAGCAACCTGCGAAAGCAGACGAATATGGGTAGTGTTTTGATCTTCAAGGCGTACGGCAAAAAGAATGATGCAGCGCACGTTGCTGCCGTCCAGGGTTTCCCAGGGAATATCCTGGCGGGTACGCCCAATCGCCAGCGTGGTATTGACCACCGCCGAGGATTTCCCGTGCGGAATCGCAATATGATTTTCGAAGCCGGTCGAGCCTTCTGATTCACGCTGCCAGACATCCTGAATAAACGTTTCCCGGCAGCTAATTGCCCCATCTTTTTGCAGAATATCCGTCAGTTCCTCAATAACCTCCGTTTTGTTTGTGGCCTTCATGTCCAAAATAACGCGATTTGTATTGAGTATTTTCGTGATGTCCATAAATCATACCTCATGGAGTTCAGACATTAATTTTCAACGACCAGCGACGTCGCCCGATGTAATTTTTCCGTAATAACCGTTTCTGTTACCCGCTTAATATCCGCATCATTGAAGAAGGCGGTGACATACACGACCGGCATGGCAACGGCAGGTAAATTGATCGTCGATACCACCAGTTCAATATCGTCCGTCAGGACGGAGGGCAAGCTGCCTGCCGACACCACGCCGACGATGGTCCAGTCCGGAAAGGCGCGCAGAATGCGGCTTTTGAGTAAGTGAGAGGTGCCGATACCGGTTGAGCAAACCAGCAGCACACGTTTACGCGCTATCTGACGCTCCATCGCGGCCTGAAAATGCACGGTTAAATATCCCACCTCATCATCCGACACAGCCCGCTCGCCCCAGCCGCTAAACACCCGATTCACCGCGCACTGAGTCAGACGCCAGACGTCCTGCAACTCGCCTTTAATGTCCTCCAGCAGCGGATTACGAATGCGGATCTGGTAGTTGAGGCGGTTAATCAGCGGCTTAATATGGATCAGCAATCCGTCATACAGCGCAGTGTCCTGGCTAAGATCGCAGTCAACCATTTCGGCGAAGGTGGCAATCAGCCGATGGGTAATCAAGCGTGCTTCGTCGCTGGAGTGCATATGGCCAATTACGCTCACATCGTTATGCTCTTCAATCACCATACCGGAGGAGATAATATATTGATAAATAAACCAGACTTCGTCTTCCGGTAGCGGGTGGGCAATGCGTTTTTCGATATGCTGAATCATGCGACTGGCAATGGAAAAGATGTTCTCATCACATGACGTGATGCTTTCTTCTTTTCTCGGCAGCGCATTGCCCCGCGTAATGCGGTACATCATGATCAGAATATGGGTAAAGATATTGACGTAATAAGGCTCTCCCAGCGACCAGCACAGATCGTTCTCCATTTCCTGCAACAGCGTCTGGACAAATAAAACGTCTTCTTCGCCGAAGTAATGCACTAACGCTTTATAACTGCCCGGATCAAGTCGTGAATAAATCACGCTTCCCGGTTCATTATGGTTAATCACACCGTTAATCAGCGACGCCATCGCCTGGCGCACCCCGCTCTCACTGCCTTCAATGTGTGTGCCGCTCTGGCTGCGAATCAGCGACAGGCCCAGCGGGGTAATCCACGATTCAATCACTTTCAGATCGTTAACAATCGATGCACTACTAATAAAATAACGTTCGGATAATTTATTGATCGATGTTTCATGCGGCGTTTCACTTAATAATTGCGAGGCTATCTTAACCCGCCGTGAATTATTCATCATGCCGTCAGCATCATCACCCTCCGACCCTAATAACTGATCCAGATATAAAAGGTCAGTAATGTTATCGGCACTTAATATCACGCCCGCACCGGCACGTTTATCGATAGATATTTTCCATTCTGATAACCATTGTTCCAGTAACCGCAGATCGCGCTGGACGGTCTTCTCTGAAACAGATAAATATTCGGCAATTTTTAGCAGCGTAACATATTCCTTCCGGGACAGAAGAAACTTTAATAATCTGTTTTGTCGCGAGGTAATCATTTGCATTATTTACCCTTATTACATACCAGATTAAATATCTATACCCGTCATACTTCAAGCTGCATGTGCGTTGGCTTTCCTCGCTCACCCCTGTCACGTACTTATGTACGCTCAGGGGATTCGCTGCGTCGCCGCCTTCCTGCAACTCGAATTATTTAGGTAATAAAGAAGCATTTATGCTCCACGTGTAATCCGTGATGATAAATATAAGAGGACTACGATGCGCCAACAATACTAAATCGTGTCCTGTATTCCGGACAGAAATAAGACAAAAAGAGGAAATAGTGAGATATTTACGGCGCAGATCACATTTTTCGCGGGAATCAGAGTGATACCGCTCGCAAATATGGGGAGGTAAAAATTAAAGTCTGGATGTTTTTGATTTTCAGATCTGGAACGCTGCTCGCGGCGTGGGCCGGATAAGACGTATCCGGCACCACGTTCAGATTCGCTTACAGGGTTATCGTCAACACATCTTCATCCGGCGTGACAACCGTTCCCCACTCGCTGCCCGCAGATGAACCGCCCTTCACACCGCTAACCTGTGGAATATTACGCAGGCACAGCGTCCAGTTACGCGCATCTCCACTACCTTGCACGGTGATGGTATTACCTACACGCGTCCCCTTCAGCGTGAAGATAACCGAGCCGTCAGCAGCCGGAACTTCACAGAGTGCTTCCCGCCCCTCCTGCAGATGGAACAGCTGGAACGCTGTCCCTTCGTGCCAGGCGTAGTCCGGCTTCTGGTTATTGCTACCCAACGCCAGCAGGGTATTGTCACGCACATAAACCGGCAGACTCAGGAAGTCATGCTGCTGCTTATGCCAGCGGCTGCCGGACACCTCATCATTACGCCACAGATGCGTCCAGCGTCCTTCCGGCAGATAGAACTGCACATCGCCCGCCTCGCTAAACACCGGCGCGACCATCACGCTATCGCCCAGCATGTACTGGCGGTCGAGATAATCACACGCCGGATCGTCCGGGAACTCCAGCATCATCGCGCGCATCATCGGGGTGCCCTGCGCATTAGCGCGCGCTGCTTCACGATACAGGTACGGCATCATGCGGCATTTCTGTTCGGTGAAGTAGCGCACCACATCGCAGGATTCGTCATCGTACGCCCATGGCACACGGTAGGATTTACTGCCATGCAGGCGGCTGTGACTGGAGAGCAGCCCAAACGCACACCAGCGCTTGTAGACGTGCGCCGGAGCGGTATTCTCAAAGCCGCCGATATCGTGGCTCCAGAAGCCAAAGCCGGACAGGCCAATAGACAAGCCACCGCGCAGGCTTTCCGCCATCGATTCATAGTTGGCGTAGCAGTCGCCGCCCCAGTGCACCGGAAACTGCTGTGCGCCCACGGAGGCCGAACGAGCAAACAGCACCGCCTCTTCTTCACCAACGGTTTCTTTCAGCACGTTCCACACCAGTTCGTTGTAGATGTACGCATAATGGTTGTGCATCTTCTGCGGATCGGCACCGTCAAACCACTGCACATCCGTGGGGATGCGTTCGCCAAAGTCAGTTTTGAAGCAGTCAACGCCGATATCCACCAGACCTTTCAGCTTGTTGGCATACCACTCGCAGGCTTGTGGATTAGTGAAGTCATAAATCGCCAGGCCCGGCTGCCATTTATCCCATTGCCACAGGGAACCGTCCGGCCGCTTGAGCAGATACCCTTTCGCTTTCAGTTCATTGAACAGCGGGGATTTCTGACCGATGTAGGGGTTTATCCATACGCACACCTTCAGCCCTTTCTCTTTCAGGCGGCGGATCATGCCTTCCGGGTCCGGGAAGGTCACCGGGTCCCACTCAAAGTCGCACCACTGGAAGGCCTTCATCCAGAAACAGTCGAAGTGAAAGACGTGCAGCGGCAGATTGCGCTCGGCCATGCCGTCGATAAAGCTGTTCACCGTCGCTTCATCGTAATTGGTGGTGAATGACGTGGTTAGCCACAGACCGAACGACCAGGCTGGCGGCAGCGCCGGACGGCCTGTAAAGCGGGTATAGCGATCCAGCACCGCCTTCGGCGTTGGGCCGTCGATGACGAAATATTCCAGATACTCGCTTTCAACGCTGAACTGCACTTTCGACACTTTCTCAGAGCCGATTTCAAACGACACGCACTGCGGATGGTTCACCAGCACTCCGTAGCCGCGGTTGGTGATATAAAACGGGATATTCTTGTAAGACTGCTCGGTACTGGTACCGCCATCGCGGTTCCAGGTTTCCACCGTCTGGCCGTTACGTACCAACGCGGTAAAACGCTCCCCCAGCCCGTACACCGTTTCCCCCACGCCCAAATCCAGACGCTCAAACATATAGTTACGCCCGCTGTGGGTATCCTGCACGTAACCGCTATTCTTTAGCTGACTGCCGGTAATACGTTCACCATTACGCAGGAAATCCAGCGACCAGAACTCACCTTTGGTCACCCGAACGCTCAGATTGCCGCTCTTCAGTTCGGCAAATTCAGCGGTGTTTCGCATCTCAACATTGACGTCCTGCAACACGTTCAGCGGGTAATGCGGGCCGGTATCCAGCGCGCCCTGGAAGTGCTCCATACGTACGCCCACCACCCCTTCCTGCGGCGAGAAAAAGCGTAAGGTGAAGAGTGGGGTATCCAGTTGCCAGGTACGTTCACGCACGTCGCGCGGCGCAACGTAGACAATCATCTCATTACCCTGCTGTTCAACGTCGAACACCTGAATTGGGTGTATTAAATTCAGGCCAGGTTGGGTCAGCCAGTTTCCATCGCTAATTTTCATCGTCAGTTCCTTAGTTCTGTAATTCTTTCGTCGTGAAATCCTGCTGGTTGCGGCGCGCGCCCTGAGCCAGCTGACTCATAATTTCCGTCAGATACGGCGTTTTCAGGGTATAGAAGCGTTTGGCAATCACGGCACTCAGCAGGTAACAAATCGCCGGGACAATGGTGAACAGGGCGATGATGATGCTAATGGTGGCGCTGTTCTGGGTTTTCGCGGCGGCGTCGTAGCCACCGCCCGCCAGCATCCAGCCGATCAGCGCCCCACCGAGCGCCAGACCCAGCTTGAGCACGAACAACGTGCCCGCAAAGCTGATCCCCGTCAGGCGTTTACCGTTGCACCATTCGCCGTAATCAACGGTGTCGGACATCATTACCCACTGGATTGGCGTAACGAGCTGGTGCAGTACACCAATGACAAAAATAAAGATAAACATGGTGATGCTGGCGTGCATCGGCACAAAGAACATCGCCAGGCTCGCCACCGCCAGCGCAGCGTTGGTCCACCAGAAGACGCTGACTTTGCATTTCCAGTCGGTCAGCGGTTTTGCCAGCGCAGAGCCGATCAGGTTGCCGACGCAATAGGCGGTGAGAAAGGCGACAAACACCTCCGGCTTACCCAAAATCCAGGTGACGTAATACATCATCGCGCCGCCACGAACGCAGACGGCCAGAATATTGAGGATGGTCAGCAGGCCGACGATGCGCCATTGGTCGTTTTGCCAGATATCGCGCAGGTCTTCACGCATAGAGGTGGTGCTCGGCGGCGCTTCCACGCGTTCTTTGGTAGTGAAGAAGCAGAACGCCAGCATCAGGAACGCCACCACGGAGAGCACCGCAATCCCGCCTTGAAAGCCGAACGCTTTATCCTCGCCACCAATCAGATTCACCAGCGGCATCATCAGCACGGTGGAGAGCATGCCGCCCGCCGTCGCCAGCACAAAGCGCCATGATTGCAGGGAGATACGCTGCGTAGGGTCATTAGTGATCACGCCGCCCAGCGCGCAGTAGGGAATATTGACCACGGTATAAAGCAGGGTCAGCAGCGTGTAGGTGATTGCGGCATAAATCATTTTGCCGTTCAGGCTGAGATCCGGCGTGCTGTAGGCCAGCACGCAAACCAGACCAAACGGCAGTGCGCCGAACAGCACCCACGGACGGAATTTCCCCCAGCGCGAACGGGTACGGTCGGCCAGCAGCCCCATGCAAGGGTCTGAGATGGCATCCAGCGCGCGGGCCAGTAAGAACATGGTGCCGACAAATCCGGCTGGGATACCAAAAATATCGGTATAGAAGAACATCATATATAACATGACGTTATCGAAGATAATGTGGCTAGCCGCATCGCCCATTCCGTAGCCAATCTTCTCTTTAACAGACAGAATCTCACTTTTCATTACGCATCCTTGTTAGCACTTTCACACGCCCTGATACCGGTTACAGTTCTTGTAAACCATCCCTGTGAGCGCGGGTATTCCGATATCTCGTTATCAAATTACGATTCTTGTTTTCTGTGATCAGCGTAGCGTCTAAAAATGTGTCTAAGTGTAAGTAATGGATTTTGCGGGGATTTATTTGAAACTGGTCATGGTATAGAGAAACGGAAGTTAAAAAAGTGAGTGAGGGGGTGTGGAAACGTTTGGAAGTAGCTATAATGCGCCCCGCCTCCATGTAGCAATCGAGGCGCGGAAGATCGTCATCTCCGGTGAGGTGGCTGGACTTCAAATCCAGTTGGGGACGCCAGCGTTCCCGGGCAGGTTCGACTCCTGTGATCTTCCGCCAATTTGCCTCTCCTGAACCCCCTTCATGTCAATAAAACCCCTGAAACATCTGATAAAACAAGAGAAATAATCCCACCATTGTCGCCTGAAGGTAATCGGCATCAAGTCCTATTTGGGGGTACATTAGGGGGTGTTATTTTCCTTTATAATATCAGCACCCCCATAATGGTAAAAATGTGATATATAACAAAGGGTTTTAACGATACCTTTGTTATACAAGGGTTGCATTGGGGGTATCAGGTTAGTCACTGGCGGAAATCCCCTGGAGGATGGATTCATCAAATAGCCGGAGGATGTAATGGCGCTAACCGATGTTAAAGTGAAAACCGCGAAGCCAAAAGATAAGCCCTATAAGCTGACCGATGGCGGCGGCATGTATCTGCTGATTAACGCTAATGGTTCCAAATACTGGCGAATGAAATACCGCTTTGCCAGTAAAGAAAAGATGCTCTCCATTGGCGTATACCCTGATGTTTCACTGGCCGATGCACGTGAAAAACGTAGTGAAGCTAGAAAAATTATTGCGGCTGGCGGCGATCCGGGTGAAGTAAAGAAAGAAGAAAAAATCGCCCAGCAAATGAGCCAAAAGAATACGTTCGAGGCCATTGCCCGCGAATGGCATCAGACGAAAGCCGATCGCTGGTCATTACGCTACCGTGATGAAATCATCGACACCTTCGAGAAAGATATCTTCCCTCATACGGGAAGACGCCCTATCGTCGATATTAAGCCGATGGACTGGCTTGAGATCCTCCGTCGCCTTGAAAAGCGCGGCGCTTTAGAGAAAATGCGCAAAGTCCGCCAGCGTTGTAATGAAGTCTACCGTTACGCCATCGTTACCGGGAGAGCTGAATATAACCCTGTGTCAGATCTTGCTACAGCTCTGGCTACCCCTAAGAAAACACATTTCCCGTTCCTCACAGTCGAAGAGTTACCACATTTCCTTAAAGATCTGGCCGGATACACTGGAAGTGTTATCACCAAAACCGCCACACAGATCATTATGTTGACCGGCGTGCGCACGCAAGAACTACGTTTTGCACGCTGGGAGGATATCGATTTTGAGAAGAAATTGTGGGAGATCCCGGCAGAAGTGATGAAGATGAAGCGGCCCCATATTGTGCCACTCTCAGAGCAGGTCATTGCACTGTTTACACAGCTTGAACCGATCTCAAGGCATCACCCTCTGGTCTTTATCGGCAGGAACGATCCCCGCAAGCCAATCAGCAAGGAAAGCATTAACCAGGTCATTGAGTTACTGGGGTATAAAGGCAGGCTGACAGGGCATGGTTTCCGCCACACAATGAGCACTATTCTGCATGAGCAGGGCTTTAACTCAGCGTGGATTGAAACGCAGCTTGCGCACGTCGATAAGAACGCGATTCGCGGGACGTATAACCATGCGCAGTATCTTGATGGGCGTAGGGAAATGATGCAGTGGTATGCGGATTATATTGGTGAGCTGGAGAAAGGTGGGGCTGTTATAGAAGGGACGTTTGGGAAAACAGCATAAATTAATTAAATAGCCATCCAGCGGTAAAGATGGCTATTTTTCTAGTCTCATGACACTTTGTTTTCAAAAAGCTCTGAATTGCTGGCATAAGGTACTTTACCGGAAGGCACCACCTTTGCGGCAGCAATCAAATGCACATCCTGGTCATCAAAGAAAATATGCGGTTTAAACGCTTTTAATACTTTTGTTTTCTCTACCCCGCCAAGAAAAAAAGCCTCATCAACATATACCCCCCAACTTCTCAGTGTTTTAATGACGCGCATTTCCGATGGGCTGTTTCGGGCGGTCACCAGTGCAATACGGACAGGGGAATACTCAACTCTTGTCGGTAGTCGCTCCTGAAGCTTGGCTATTTTTTTTAGCAAAGTGGCATATGGACCTTCAGCCATTGGGATATCTTGCTGTGCATCCTCCAGCGCATGAAAAGCAGCCATCCCTTGAGTCTTATAAACTAACTCACTTTCATCAGAGAAAAGCACGGCATCACCGTCAAACGCAATGCGGACCTGCCCTTCTGGGATATCGGAGGCGTCGGAGGGAGGCTCTTTGAGGATTGCAGCGGCGCAGAATCGAGAATCAATAACCTTTTGTGCATCTTCGACGTTAGTCGTTAAAAACAAATCGACATCAAAGGCATCAAGGTAATCAGCAACGGTTTCGCCTGCAGTAAAAGCAGAGCGTGTGATATCGAGTTTGTCATGACGAATGGTATTTAGAACACGGATACCTGTATCAGGACTGTTACGCGACATAACAACGACTTCAACCAACGGTGATTTATCATCCGGTTGACGATACTGGTTGAGCCCCAGAAGTGCTTTGACTAAGGGATAACCTGTACCAGGCTGTAAAGGCTGGTTTTCGTGCTCCAGCATATAGTCACGATACTTTTCGATAGCACTATCGGGATCGGTCGCATAAGTTTCGCGAAACATGCGATCGGATTCGCTCATGTCAAAAAGCGCCGTTGCGCTAATGCCAATAACTAAAGTATTACTTAAATCTAAAGGCATGGTTACTGTCCTAAAAATCATGATGTAAAGATAGTATATGCTTTCCTCTTGATCTTCTCATCGCAAAATCATTGTTAATATATTTTTGCATGAACAGTTTAGACGTTATGTAAAATCAGGCAAATCCTCGTTATCTAGATAGTCAAGGAGACCTGCATTGTTTAAAATCCCTCGGTAAAAAATAGCTTCCCATCTATTTGGAGACTGATTCTCATATTGCCGTTTAAATCGACAAATTATTCTTGATGCTTTGTCAGGATCAGCATCTTGGCGTTCTAATGATATTGTACGCAATAATGCCATATATTCATTTCTACAAAATTCATCAAATCGCTCGAGAAATTTAACGCCATTGATATGTCGCCTTAATAATCCATAAAACTCATTACCATTTTCATCCTCAAAAATAGATAACCTGAATGTTGGAGTTGCATAGGGCTCCTCTATATCAATGCTTAAATTAACTTGTTCAATAGGATCAAAGTAAGGATGTATGTAAATCTTATTCCCATTCTCATCAAAGTAATCAGAGCTTTTATTCTGCTGACATTCATTACACATTGGCGTTAAGTTAGGGAAGGTGCGAACAAGTTCCTGATATGAGATCATCATATTCATCCGGAGCGCATCCCAGAGGGACATCATGAGCCATCAACTCACCTTCGCCGATAGTGAATTCAGCACTAAGCGCCGTCAGACCCGAAAAGAGATTTTCCTCTCCCGCATGGAGCAGATTCTGCCATGGCAGAATATGACCGCTGTCATCGAGCCGTTTTATCCCAAGGCGGGCAATGGCCGACGGCCCTATCCGCTGGAGACCATGCTGCGTATTCACTGCATGCAGCATTGGTACAACCTGAGCGACGGTGCCATGGAAGATGCCCTGTACGAAATCGCCTCCATGCGCCTGTTTGCCCGATTATCCCTGGATAGCGCCCTGCCGGATCGCACCACCATCATGAATTTCCGCCACCTGCTCGAGCAGCATCAACTGGCCCGTCAATTGTTCAAGACCATCAATCGCTGGCTGGCCGAAGCAGGCGTCATGATGACCCAAGGCACTTTGGTGGATGCCACCATCATTGAGGCACCCAGCTCTACCAAGAACAAAGAGCAGCAACGCGATCCGGAGATGCATCAGACCAAGAAAGGCAATCAGTGGCACTTTGGCATGAAGGCCCACATTGGTGTCGATGCCAAGAGTGGCCTGACCCACAGCCTAGTCACCACCGCGGCCAACGAGCATGACCTCAATCAGCTGGGTAATCTGCTTCATGGAGAGGAGCAATTTGTCTCAGCCGATGCCGGCTACCAAGGAGCGCCACAGCGCGAGGAGCTGGCCGAGGTGGATGTGGACTGGCTGATCGCCGAGCGTCCCGGCAGGGTAAAAACCTTGAAGCAGCATCCGCGCAAGAACAAAACGGCCATCAACATCGAATACATGAAAGCCAGCATCCGTGCCAGGGGGGAGCACCCGTTTCGCATCATCAAGCGGCAGTTCGGCTTCGTGAAAGCCAGATACAAGGGGCTGCTGAAAAACGATAACCAACTGGCGATGTTATTCACCCTGGCCAACCTGTTTCGGGTGGACCAAATGATACGTCAGTGGGAGAGATCTCAGTAAAAACCGGAAATAACGCCAGAAATGGTGGAAAAAATAGCCTAAATAGGCTGATTCGATGTGTTTGCGGGAAAAAAATCGGCCCAGATCCGCGAAATTTTAATCAGCGAGTCAGCTTGGGAAGAAATGACCTACTTATTCGCACCTTCCTTAGCTATTGTGCTACATTTTGCCGGGCGACTAATGCTTCGTCCGGCCACAACACTCACAATATCAAAAAATTACACATGGTTTGTCGGCCTGTAAAAGACACAAAAAAAGCGCCTCAAGGGCGCTCTTTCGACAGTACTGAGGTATTTTATTTCAGCAGTTCAGCGGTCATGTGCACGCGGTTGCCGGTGTATGCCTGAGTGATTTTATAATCGCTGGCACCTGCACGTTCAGCCTGAGCGGCAATTTTTGCTTCAGCGCTTTCCAGTGTAGAACCTGTTGCGGTAACTGTCTGAGCAGCGAAAGAACCGAAAGAAGTAGCCAGAGCGATAACTGCGACAAAAGTTTTGATGCTTTTCATGATATAAACCCTTTAACTTAGTTGTTTGATTAAGGCACCGTGCCTTGATGTGATAAATAATAGCCATCTCATCGCACAACTAAAAGCGGAAGGATTTGCCAGTCTTATTCAAATTAATTGAACACTGGTTACTCAGTTATCAGACGCTCGGGATGTGTATAAATCGTCGCCCTGCCCGGTTTGCAAAAACCCACCAGCGTCAGGTTACAGCGTTCGGCAACTTCAACAGCGAGCGTTGTCGCCGCAGAAACAGCAAACAGGATTTCCACGCCGCACATTGCCGACTTCTGCACCATCTCGTAGCTGGCGCGGCTGGAGACTAATACCGCGCCCTGCTGCCAGGTTTCCCCTTCGATCGCACGTCGTCCCAGCAGTTTATCCAGCGCAACATGACGTCCAACATCTTCATGTCCGCCCGCCAGATGACCTGACGGCTGTACCCAGGCAGCCGCGTGCGTGCAGCCTGTCAGTTGCCCAACAGGCTGGAAATCAGGGAGATGCCTTAAGGCGTTATCAAGATGCGCCAGATTGAATGTCTGGGTAAACGGCAGCGGCTGGACCGGTTTGCCAATATCATTAAGTTGCTCCACGCCACAAACACCGCAGCCAGTCCGACCGGCCAGTGCGCGACGACGCTCTTTCAGCCCCATAAAGCGCCGACTGGACAGCTCAACCTGCACTTCTAATCCGTTGCAGGAAGGCACCACGTCCATCCCGTAAATATCTTGCGAGGACTCAATAATGCCTTCAGAAAGTGAAAAACCCATCGCGAAGTGCTCAAGATCTTTCGGTGATGCCATCATCACCACGTGTGAAATCCCGTTGTATACCAGTGCCACAGGCACTTCTTCAGCTACCTCATCTGGCTGAGGATGTTGCAAGTCCTCGCGCTTCCAGAGGGTCAACTGACGAGATCCTGTCGGAGATGTCACATTCTTGATGTTTTCTTGAATAATCTTATTCACTTTCTTTTAACCGTATTGGAACACGCATACCAACATTGTGGTATTCTTTACAAATCCCTCCTGGACGGAGGGAAATTCACCCAATTCTGGACCTTTGCGGTCCCGTCCGCAAAGAAAAATAACAACCACTTCCCTCGCGTTCGCGTTATAGGAAAACGAAGGGAACGTGACAATGTCGAAACAAGGAGCGAACCATGCAGGTCAGCAGAAGGCAGTTCTTTAAGATCTGCGCTGGCGGTATGGCAGGCACCACGGCAGCGGCACTGGGCTTTGCACCCGGCGTAGCGCTAGCGGAAACACGGCAATATAAATTGCTGCGCACCCGCGAAACCCGTAACACCTGCACTTACTGTTCCGTTGGCTGTGGACTGTTAATGTACAGTCTCGGTGACGGAGCAAAAAACGCCAAAGCATCCATCTTCCATATCGAAGGGGACCCGGATCACCCGGTGAACCGTGGCGCACTGTGCCCGAAAGGGGCAGGACTTGTGGACTTCATCCACTCTGAAAGCCGCCTGAAATTCCCGGAATACCGCGCACCTGGCTCTGATAAGTGGCAACAGATTAGCTGGGATGAGGCATTTGACCGCATCGCTAAGCTGATGAAAGAAGACCGCGACGCTAACTACGTTGCACAAAACGCCGAAGGCGTAACCGTTAACCGCTGGCTTTCCACCGGGATGCTGTGTGCTTCCGCTTCCAGTAACGAAACCGGCTATTTAACACAAAAATTCTCCCGCGCGCTTGGTATGCTCGCGGTCGACAACCAGGCACGCGTCTGACACGGACCAACGGTAGCAAGTCTTGCTCCAACATTTGGTCGCGGTGCGATGACCAACCACTGGGTCGACATTAAAAACGCCAACCTCGTTGTGGTGATGGGCGGTAACGCCGCTGAAGCTCACCCGGTCGGGTTCCGCTGGGCGATGGAAGCCAAAATTCACAACGGCGCGAAGCTGATTGTTATCGATCCGCGCTTTACGCGAACCGCGGCGGTGGCTGATTTCTATGCTCCGATTCGTTCCGGTACTGACATTGCTTTCCTGTCAGGCGTTTTGCTGTACCTGCTGAACAACGAAAAATTCAACCGCGAATACACTGAAGCCTATACCAACGCCAGCCTGATCGTGCGTGAGGATTACGGTTTCGAAGATGGCCTGTTTACCGGCTACGACGCGGACAAACGCAAGTATGACAAAACCAGTTGGAACTACGAACTGGATGAAAAAGGCTTCGCCAAACGCGATGTCACCCTGCAACACCCGCGCTGCGTATGGAACCTGCTGAAACAGCACGTCTCCCGCTACACGCCGGACGTCGTAGAAAATATCTGCGGTACGCCAAAGGCCGACTTCCTGAAGGTCTGTGAGTACATCGCAGAAACAAGCCGCCCAGATAAAACCGCGTCGTTCCTGTACGCACTGGGCTGGACGCAACACTCCGTTGGTGCGCAGAACATCCGTACCATGGCGATGATCCAGTTGCTGCTGGGTAATATGGGGATGGCAGGCGGCGGCGTTAACGCCCTGCGCGGACACTCTAACATTCAGGGTCTGACCGACTTAGGTCTGCTGTCACAAAGCCTGCCGGGCTATATGACGCTGCCAAGCGAGAAGCAAACTGACCTGCAAACTTACCTTGCCGCCAACACGCCAAAACCGTTGCTGGAAGGCCAGGTGAACTACTGGGGCAACTACCCGAAATTCTTCGTTTCGATGATGAAAGCCTTCTTTGGCGATAAAGCGACAGCGGAAAACAGCTGGGGCTTCGACTGGCTGCCGAAGTGGGATAAAGGGTACGACGTCCTGCAGTACTTCGAGATGATGAACCAGGGCAAAGTGAATGGCTATATCTGCCAGGGCTTTAACCCGGTCGCATCATTCCCGAATAAAAACAAGGTGGTGGCTTCGCTATCCAAACTGAAGTTCCTGGTCACCATCGACCCGCTCAACACAGAGACCTCCACCTTCTGGCAGAACCACGGTGAGTCGAACGATGTTGACCCGTCGAAAATCCAGACCGAAGTATTCCGTCTGCCGTCCACCTGCTTCGCCGAAGAGAACGGTTCTATCGTCAACTCCGGTCGCTGGCTGCAGTGGCACTGGAAAGGTGCGGATGCCCCGGGGATTGCCGTTACCGATGGTGAAATCCTCGCCGGTATCTTCCTGCGTCTGCGCAAGATGTATGCCGAACAGGGTGGCGCGAACCCGGAACAGGTACTGAGCATGACCTGGAACTACTCCACCCCACACGAACCGGCTTCGGAAGAAGTGGCGATGGAGAGCAACGGTAAAGCCCTGGCCGACATTACCGACCCGGCCACCGGTGCCGTTATCGTCAAGAAAGGCCAACAGCTTAGCTCGTTCGCCCAACTGCGTGACGACGGTACCACCTCCAGCGGCTGCTGGATTTTTGCCGGTAGCTGGACGCCGGAAGGCAACCAAATGGCACGTCGCGATAACGCCGATCCGTCAGGCCTTGGCAATACGCTGGGCTGGGCATGGGCGTGGCCGCTCAACCGCCGCATTCTGTATAACCGCGCCTCCGCTGACCCGCAGGGGAATCCGTGGGATCCAAAACGTCAGATCCTGAAATGGGACGGGGCGAAATGGAGCGGGATGGATATTCCAGACTACAGTGCCGCCGCGCCGGGCAGCAACGTTGGGCCGTTCATCATGCAGCCGGAAGGGATGGGACGCCTGTTTGCTATCGATAAGATGGCAGAAGGTCCGTTCCCGGAACACTACGAGCCGTTTGAAACGCCGCTGGGGACTAACCCGCTGCACCCGAACGTTATCTCTAACCCTGCCGCACGTATCTTTAAAGGTGACGCGGAAGCACTGGGTAAAGCGGATAAGTTCCCGTACGTCGGTACGACCTACCGTCTGACCGAGCACTTCCACTACTGGACTAAGCATGCGCTGCTTAACGCTATCGCCCAGCCGGAGCAGTTTGTGGAAATTGGCGAGAAGCTGGCGAATAAGCTCGGTATCTCTCATGGCGATACCGTCAAAGTCTCCTCTAACCGTGGCTACATTAAAGCCAAAGCGGTGGTGACCAAACGTATTCGCACGTTGAAGGCCAACGGTCAGGATATCGACACTATCGGAATCCCGATTCACTGGGGCTACGAAGGTGTGGCGAAAAAAGGCTTTATCGCTAACACGTTAACGCCATTCGTCGGTGATGCGAACACGCAGACGCCGGAATTTAAGTCCTTCCTCGTGAACGTGGAAAAGGTGTAACGGAGACGACCTATGGCTTATCAATCGCAAGACATCATTCGTCGTTCCGCCACTAACGGTTTCACCCCCGCGCCTCAGGCGCGGGACCATCAGGAAGAGGTGGCGAAGCTTATCGACGTCACCACCTGTATCGGCTGTAAAGCGTGTCAGGTGGCGTGTTCAGAATGGAACGACATCCGTGATGAAGTGGGCAACAACGTTGGAGTGTACGACAACCCGGCTGATTTGACCGCTAAATCCTGGACGGTAATGCGCTTCTCGGAAGTGGAACAAAACGACAAACTGGAGTGGCTAATCCGCAAGGATGGCTGTATGCACTGCGCCGATCCGGGCTGCCTGAAGGCGTGTCCGGCCGAAGGAGCAATCATTCAGTATGCCAACGGTATCGTCGACTTCCAGTCCGAGCAGTGCATCGGCTGTGGCTACTGTATCGCGGGCTGCCCGTTCGACGTGCCGCGCCTCAACCCGGAAGACAACCGCGTTTACAAATGTACGCTGTGCGTTGACCGTGTAGTGGTCGGACAAGAACCAGCCTGCGTGAAAACGTGTCCAACCGGCGCTATTCATTTCGGCACTAAAGAGTCGATGAAAACGCTGGCCGGTGAGCGCGTGGCGGAGCTGAAAACGCGTGGTTACGAAAACGCGGGTCTGTACGATCCGGCAGGCGTTGGCGGTACGCACGTGATGTACGTATTGCACCATGCGGACAAGCCGAATCTGTACCACAGTCTGCCGGAGAACCCGGAAATCAGCGCCACCGTGAAGTTCTGGAAAGGCATCTGGAAACCTCTCGCAGCCGTCGGCTTTGCAGCGACATTTGCGGCCAGTATCTTCCACTACGTCGGCGTAGGCCCGAACCGTGCGGAAGAGGAAGAAGACAATCTGCATGAAGAAAAAGACGAGGTGCGCAAATGAAACGACGTGACACCATCGTGCGCTACACGGCGCCGGAACGCATCAACCACTGGATCACCGCCTTCTGTTTCATTCTGGCGGCAGTGAGCGGGATGGGTTTTCTCTTCCCGTCTTTTAACTGGCTGATGCACATCATGGGCACGCCGCAACTGGCGCGAATTGTGCACCCGTTTGTCGGCGTGATCATGTTTGCCTCGTTTATCATCATGTTTTTCCGTTACTGGCACCACAATCTAATCAATCGGGATGATATCTTTTGGGCGAAGAATATTCGTAAGATTGTCGTCAACGAGGAAGTAGGTGACACGGGACGTTATAACTTCGGCCAGAAATGCGTATTCTGGGCGGCGATTATCTTCCTGGTCCTGTTGCTGGTGAGCGGAGTGGTCATCTGGCGTCCGTATTTTGCGCCTGCTTTCTCAATCCCGGTGATCCGATTCGCGTTAATGCTGCATTCATTTGCCGCAGTAGCGTTAATTGTGGTTATCATGGTGCACATTTACGCCGCCCTTTGGGTGAAAGGCACCATTACCGCGATGGTGGAAGGATGGGTTACCAGCTCATGGGCGAAGAAACATCACCCGCGCTGGTACCGTGAAGTCCGCCAGAAACAGGAAAAGTCATCTGAATGAGTATTCGCATAATCCCGCAAGATGAGCTGGAGAAGAGCGAGAAACGCACGGCGGATATGATTCCGCCGTTATTATTCCCCAGACTCAAAAATTTGTATAACCGCCGCGCTGAACGTCTGCGCGAGCTGGCCGAGAACAACCCGCTGGGTGATTACCTGCGTTTTGCCGCGCTGATCGCTCACGCGCAGGAAGTGGTGTTGTACGACCATCCGCTGCAGATGGATCTGACCGCTCGCATCAAAGAAGCGAACGATCAGGGCAAACCGCCACTGGATATCCACGTTCTGCCACGCGACAAGCACTGGCAAAAACTGCTGCAATCGCTAATTGCTGAGCTGAAGCCGGAAATGAGCGGCCCTGCGCTGGCCGTGATCGAGAATCTGGAAAAAGCCTCGGAGCAGGAGCTGGAACTGATGGCCAGCGCGCTGTTTGCCTCCGATTTCGCCTCCGTCAGCAGCGACAAAGCACCGTTCATTTGGGCTGCCCTGTCGCTCTACTGGGCGCAGATGGCGAGCCTGATCCCCGGCAAAGCCCGTGCGGAATACGGCGAACAGCGTCAGTACTGCCCGGTGTGTGGTTCAATGCCGGTATCCAGCATGGTGCAAATCGGTACCACTCAGGGGCTGCGCTATTTGCACTGCAACCTGTGCGAAACTGAGTGGCACGTGGTGCGCGTGAAGTGCAGCAACTGTGAGCAGAGCCGTGATTTGAACTACTGGTCGCTGGATAACGAACAGGCGGCAATTAAAGCTGAAAGCTGCGGCGATTGTGGGACTTACCTGAAGATTCTCTATCAGGAAAAAGACCCGAAAGTCGAGGCCGTAGCCGACGATCTCGCTTCACTGATGCTGGACGCACACATGGAGCAAGAGGGCTTTGCCCGCAGCTCCATCAACCCGTTCCTGTTCCCGGGTGAAGGGGAGTAAGTTCTTCGCACTACCGGGCGGCGCAGGTCGCCCGGGTTATAACGTATACGGTGTGACCACGCCGGATATGCCTGCAAAATCCCTGGTATTACGCGTAACCAGTGTAAGACGATGAATCTGCGCAGTGGCCAAAATGATGGCATCCGGCAATTTCATCCCATATTCCTGCCTGATACTCACGCTTCGTTCAGCAATATCCTGTGAAACACCGATCACATTAAAAGCGCCTAGCGCAACGCGTGTGCGAGATTCCTGATGATATTTTTTTGCTCCCACCATCAACTCCATCCATGTAATGAGGCTGATTGCGTTCTGCGGCGGCCATGTTTCTATCGCTAGTTTTGCTTCACTTCGCCCGCTAAACAGGTCGATGAGGATGTTGGTATCAAAAAGCGCAGATCCTGTGACCATTACCATTCCTCACGGAGTTTACGCTGATAATCAACGCCATCTTCCTCACAACCTTGCCATAGCCCAAGAGCACGTGAAATTGTCGTTTCAGCTTGATCCTGCCTCTCAAGATACTGTTCAACAGCCTCCCGCAAAAGCTCGGCCCGCGGCAGATTACGCTGCACCTTGAGATCATCAAGACGTTTGATCACTTCGTCTGATAAATCGAGTAAAATTCTGCCCATATCCATCCCAGCCATCATACTCACATATACCTCCAGTATATCATTGGCGATTAATTTCCACACAACATACACCCGAGAAAAGCGAGAAAATAGCCTTCACGCGAACGATTTTTACTTTTGCGAGCCGCTTTCCAGAATCGTACACCCCGTCACTTTTCCCATTCTCATTCTTGTCTATCCAGGTTATAAAACTGTATATCCATACAGATAAGGAAAATAATAAATGGCACTGGAAAGCGGGATTGCACAGCTGGTTGAGGCATTTATCGCGGCGGGACGCCCTTCTTCGCGCGAGCAAAATATTGATGAACGGAGAGCAGGCTACATTGCCAGCACGGTACTGGCAGGAGAAACTGAAACCCGCGTACAGGTTGAAGATATTGAACTTGATGCAATGACATTTCGCGTTGTTTCGCCGCGGGACGCCACGGGAAATCTCCCCTGCGTTATCTATTATCACGGCGGCTGCTTTGTCAGTGGTGGATTCGCGACGCATGATAACCAGCTAAGGCAGCTCGCCTGGTACAGCGGCTGTCGGGTCATTGCGGTGCAGTATCGCCTTGCACCAGAGCATACTTTCCCGGCTGCACATAACGACGCTGAAACGGGAGCCAATATTATCTGGAAGTATGCCCAGAAACTGGGTGTCGATCGCGGCAGGATTACGCTTGCTGGCGACAGTGCAGGCGGGCATCTGGCGCTGGTCACCGCACTGCGCCTGAAAGCTGCCAATCAATGGCAACCTGCGCAGCTAATGCTGATTTACCCGATGCTGGACGCAACCGCCAGGTTTGAGAGCTACGACCGAAATGGGCAGGATTACATTATCACACGTGACACGTTGCTTTCGGGCTACGAGATGTATTTGCCGCAAACCGACCTGCGGCATCCCGAAGCCAGCCCAGTCTGGCGTGAAGACTTCAACGGTCTGCCGCCCACGCACATCATTACAGCCGAATTCGACCCACTGCGCGATGAGGGTGAGGCCCTGTATCAACGGTTCCTGGAGCAGGGCGTGGAGTGCACCTGCCAACGCTATCTTGGCGTTATCCACGGATTTTTCCAGCTGGCAGGAGTGAGCCAGGCGGCACGAAATGTTATGCGAGATGTGGCCTGGCGCGTCGTTAATCCTATAGCAGGAAGATATGCTTGATTAATCTTTCGTTTTCATCTTGAAAACTTAATTGCCTTGCGTTATTTTGTTTTCAGGTTGAAAACCTTGTAATGGAACTACACCATGCATGTTATCAGCCGAAAACCTTTCAACGAGGCAATACTCCGTTTTCCAAACCACATGGCAGCACTCGTTGATTTGCTGAATATTTTAGAGAAAAAAATGTTCCACACTCCTGAAGAGATGAAGCAGTACATACCTTCACTGGATAATTTTAAATACAGAAATAAATGGTGGGTGATTAATGTTTCAGGTAACTGCTTGAGACTTATTGCCTATATTGATTTCAAACTGCAAAAGGTATTTGTGAAGCATATCGTTCACCATGCCGAGTATGACAGACTAACCACATACTATCGGGGTCACAAAGAATGAGAACGCATGAAAGTCATCAGATAGACACAGCCAGTGTAAAATTGATGATCGATACCTTTACCGATGCAGTGAAAAAAATCCCCCTGTTAGGCAAAGAACAAAATGAGACAGAGTACCGAAAAGCACTCGCTTTGGTGGAGTTTCTGGTTGATCGTGACGACCTGGAAAACCCGTTGTTTGAGCTGCTTTCAGCTCGGATCCGCGACTACGAAAAACATGCGCCTGAGTTCAGTGCCCTCAACCAACAACTGGAACATACTCCTCATGGCGTTGCGTTACTGCGTACGCTCATGGATCAATATGGTCTCAAAGCAGCAGATCTTGCCAACGAACTTGGTTCAAAATCTAATGTCAGCAACATCTTGAATGGTCGCAGAGCACTGACTGTAAGTCATATTAAAATGCTCGCAGAACGCTTTAACCTTCCGGCAGACGCATTCATCGAGTAAAGAGGATCCCCTCTGACCTACTCTTCCTCATTCCCGCCCTCTTCATATGCGCCAAACGGTTTCGCGGGTAGCACAATGTAGGTACCTTCAAACACGACGCCCGGCGTGTCATCGCCAAACACCCCGACCTGCATCTGAACGCGCGCCTTGCGGCCTCTTGCCAGACGGTCCAGGTCACCGCTCAGCGAGCCCAGATCGGCAATAGCGGTAGGTTTCCCGGTAATTGGCCTGCTATATCGGATATGCGCGTCGGCGAGGATTATCGTCCCCCCCAGATGACGCTCGCGCAGCATCAGCCAGATAAGCCCCCAGCCCGTTAACGTCGCCAGTGAAAATAGGCTTCCGGCAAACAGCGTATGGTGCGGGTTCTGATTGCCAGTCTCTGGCATCGTAGTAATAAATTTCTGCCCGGTGTACTGCTGAATGCGCACGCCCATTTTCTCACTCAATGGAATATGTTCGTACCAGGCTTGCTGTAGCTGTCCGCACCAGTCCCCGCGATGGAGAATGTCGTCCAGCGTTGCGATGGGCTTAATCATCAAAAAATGGCGCACCGGCGTGGTTTGCGGCGTGGTAATTTCGCCCTGACTCACAAACCCCAGTTTGGCGAAAAATTCGACCGCATCTTCACGGGCGCTACAGGTTACGCGCTTTACCCCTTCCTGACGCGCCACAGACTCCAGGGTCATCGCCATCAGCGTGCCCAACCCTTTCTCCTGCACAGAGGGGTCAACGGCCATAAAGCGTATGGAGGCTTCGTTATCCGCATTGATATACAGACGCCCAACCGCGACCAGATTTCCCTCTTCGTCCACCACCATCTGGTGATGCGCCATCGCGTCCCAGGCATCCCGTTCGGAGCCTTTGGGCTGGTGCAACGGTTTACGCAACATCTCCCAGCGAAACTGGTAGTAACGCTCCAACTCTTCTTCTGTTTGCGGTACTCGAAGGTGATACATAGTCGTATTCTCTCTTGTTGCCCGCGGCCACACCGGTAGCTGGTTCATACTTGTAACCAGAACGTCACGGGGCCATCATTAACCAGTGAAACCTGCATATCCGCAGCGAATCGACCGGTTTGCGTATTCATTTCCTGTTGGCGGCAACGCTCAACAAAGTATTCATACAGCGCTTCTGCCCGCTCGGGCGCAGCGCCTTTCGAAAACCCCGGGCGCATGCCACGTTCGGTATCTGCCGCCAGCGTGAACTGTGAAACCACCAGCACACTGCCACCTGATTGCTGCACGTTGAGGTTCATTTTTCCTTCGGCATCGCTAAAGATTCGATAGCCGAGTACGCGCTCACACAGACGGTTCGCTTTCTGTTCGTCATCATCCCTTTCGACACCTAACAGGACTAAAAGTCCTGGGCCAATTTCACCCGTCACCTCGCCCTCCACGGTGACGCTGGCACGGGTTACGCGCTGAATTAATGCAATCATGGTTGATCTGCTTCTTCTTGTTCTGCGGCTTGTTTAAGTTTGCGGTATTCCCCGAGAGTGACAGTTATTTCCGCGCCTAGCAAGACGATACACCACGTCCAGTATACCCAGACAAATAAAATGGGGATCACCGCCAGGACACCGTAAATGAGCTGATACGACGGGAACATCGTGATGTAGAGCGCAAATCCTTTCTTTCCGGCCTCGAACAACACGGCGGCCACAAAGGCGCCAATAACCGCATCACGATTGGGCACACGCGTAGTCGGTACAATGCTGTAAAGCAGCCAGAACGAGAGCCAGGAAAGCACCAGAGGGAAAATACGCAAGACGTCATCAATCACCGAGTTGAGATCGCTGGCCCAGCGCAATGACAACAAATAAGAGCTGATCGCCAGACTAGCCCCCGCCAGCAGCGGCCCCAGCGTTAAAATCATCCAGTAGACGGCGAAAGAGTAAACTTTGGGACGAGTGCGCTTACTGCGCCAGATAGTATTCAGAGCATTATCAATGGCATACATCAGCAATAACGCCGTGACAATCAGCCCACATGCCCCAACGGCCGTCATTTTGTTCGAGTTGGCGACAAACTGTTCGATATAACGCTGGATGACGTCTCCCGTCGCCGGGATAAAATTTGCGAAAATAAAATGACGTAGCTGGGCACTGACGTCGGAAAACATCGGAAATGCGGCGAAAAGAGCAAACACAACGGCGATAAGCGGTACTAATGAGAGCAGTGAAACATAGGCAAGATTCCCTGCCAGCGTCGTCATGTTGTCCTCATCAATCCGTTGCCATAGTAGCTTCAGCCAGGCCCGTACAGGACGCGTATGGTGCCTGGCTTGTTGCTGAACATTTTTTAGCATAACAACTTCGCGAAATAGTCAGGAATGGTCGTTTTATCGACGACCTGGATACTGGTAATCCCTAACCGGTTAGCCCCTTCAATATTATCGGCGTTGTCGTCAAAAAAGACCGCATCTTCCGCAGAAAAACCTTCAGACTGCAGGACATGCTGGTAAATCCGCGCTTCCGGTTTTCGCATGCCCAGATCCTGGGAAAGATAAATATGGTCAGCAGCCTGACGAATTTCAGGATATTCATCCGGCCAAAATATTGTGTGCAGACGGTTAGTATTCGACAAGACGACCACCCGATGCCCCTGCTCACGCAGCTTATGCATGATGTCGATAACTTCAGGGCGCAATGCCACAAAAACGGCCTGCCAGCCGTGAGAGAACTGCTCGTAACTTAGCGGCAGCGCCATGTCATGACATAGTGCCTCGGCAAAGGCTTCATCCGTTATTTCACCTCGCTCGTGCTGGTGAAAAGCCTCCCCCATGGTGAAACTTTGCTTCAGCGAGGCCAGCGGTACACGGCTCAGATCGCTCCATGTGCCCAACACGCGGTTGAAGTCGATATCGACAATCACATTACCTAAATCAAAGATATAGAGCATGATCTTCTCCTTAATCGCCGTGGATGAATAACTGTAGCGGGAAAGGAGAAGTTTGACTACCGGGATCGGCGATGTGTATCCGTTTAAAGATACTTAACAAAGGCAAGCAAAATGAACGAGCCAGGACAATGAGAAACGCAAGCAACACTACCCGCCAGGCCAGCGATACTCTGACGGCGAGCTTCAGTAAACACCGCGGAAACCCTAATATTGTTCTCAGAAACTTTTATCTGCTTAACATCCGCACGCACTGACCAGGTGTGTTAACTAAAACGGTAAGCGTGTACTTCCACGCGGCATGATTTCAAAGCCGACATCAACAATTTCGCCCTGCCAGGTTTTATCCTGCGCCATTCTTAGCATCATCTCTGCCGTCCTGTCCGCTATCTCATCAGCATTCCACTTAATGCTGGATAACGTTACAGGAGCAAGCCAGGCGCTGGAGGGAAAATCACCGAACCCAAGAATGCTCAACTGTTCAGGCACCTTGATACCCCGGGCTTGAGTCTCCATCAGAAGAGCCGTTGCTATTGCATCGCTGGTACAAAAAATTCCATCAACTCCCCGCTCCTTGACTAACGTTTGCATCAGAATTTCACGGCTGGCCTGCCAGATATTCGGGGTTTGCGGGATATCAACCAGCAGGGGCTTCTCGCCCTTTTCCTCAAGCGCACGACAAAATCCGTTGTAACGTGTACGCGCACGAATGTCGTCATCAAAACGCGTCGTGAAATAGGCCAGTAGGGAACAGCCGGTATCGAGCAAATAGCGTGCAGCAGAATAACCTATCTGCTCCTGGTTATTACCAACCTGAGCGGAAAATGCGCTGCCATCAACCTGCCACATTTGCACCACAGGTACACCGCTGTTTTTCAACATTTTAAGAGTTGAAGCTTTGTGGTCGGCACCTGCAATAGCAATGACCGCTGGCGACCATTGCAAGATTGCCCGGATCTGCTCTTCTTCCTTATCCAGACTGTGGTCGTGAGAAGCAATAGATAACTGAAATCCCTGTTCGCTAACCGTCGACTCTATCTTCTGGATAACATAACTAAACGTCACGTTCGCCAGAGAGGGCAACACAACCGCCATATTGCAACTACGCCCCCCGGTAAACTGGCTGGCGATCTTGTTGTGCACATAGCCAAGATTATCGATAGCCGCCTGGATTTTTTTCCCGGTCTTCTCCGAGACACGGTCGGGCTGGCGAATATACAGGGAAACCGTTGACGGCGACACGCCGGCCTGGTGCGCAACATCATCAAGTTTTACAATTTGACGCGATCTCTGACGCATTCCTCTCCCGAATTCTCATTAAGCAACACCCTCTCTTGACGACGACGATGACGAGCCAATCCCACAATCAGTATCAGCGCGACCGCCCAAACCAATCCCAGCAGAGGGTAAAATGAAGCAGGGAGCCCCTCAGTGTTTGCCAGACCAAGCGGCGACAATGCGATGAAAATACTGATTAAAGCCGCCATCATAATAACACTTACACAATGAGCATATCGCCATTTTTCCATAGGGATACTTGCAGGTTGTGCGTCCGGTACATAACGCTTTCCGGGGGCCATTTTCCCAATAGATAACATCATTGCTGTTTCAATCAGAAACAATATGCCCATAACGTGAATAAAATGTAGTGAAATCCATTTTTCCCCACCGGCAAACGTGTATAACCCGTAAGCGATGACATGAAAACCAAGTACCCATTTTGCTGCCAGTGCTGGCACTCTTCGGGTTAAAAAACCGACCAGTACAATCGTGATAATAGGAATGCTATAGAACCCGGTAAAGCGGCGCATCAGATCAAAAATACCGTTAGGGCTCCACAGCAGCAGAGGAGCTATCACTATCGAAATAAGCGAGACAACAACAGAGGTAATCTTGCCGACATATACCAGTTTTTTCTCATCCTGACATCCAGTCAGCGGAGCATAAAGATCGATCACAAATAGCGTGGCGCTTGAATTCACCACCGAGTTGAAATGGCTAATCACCGTCCCAAAAATCGCTGCGGCGAACATACCAATCAACCACCAGGGTATGACCGCTTTAACCAGTGCTGGATAAGCATAATCAACATGGGTAAATACAGGGCCAAAAAGATTAAAAGCAATCAGCCCTGGCAACACCATCGCCAGTGGCACCAGTAGCTTGATGCTACCTGCAAGCAGCACGCCTTTTTGGCTTTCAGCAAGCGACTTCGCCCCTAACGCCCGCTGAATGATCATCTGGTTAGTACACCAGTAAAACATATTGGCACACAGCATACCGGTGAAAACGGTGCTAAAAGGCACTGATGAACTGGCGCTGCCGATAGCATTGAGCTGTTCCGGATGGCTTAACAACGCTTTCCCACCCGCAAGAAAAGAGCCTTCGCCAAGGGCAATGAGTCCTAGAACGGGAATGAGCATTGCCGCGACGAGTAAAATCAGACCGCTGATAGTGTCTGAAATGGCGACAGCTTTCAGGCCTCCCAACGTCGCATAGAGTCCACCAACGGCTCCCATCACAAGGGCCAGTAATCCGATAGCGCTCCAGTCAGGCAAGTGGAAAATTTTTTGTACATCAAACATCTCGTTCATCGTGATCGCGCCAAGGTAAAGACTGCACGGATTGGCCATCACCGCATATCCCACGAGTAACATCACGCTGACCGTTCGCCGTGTGGCGCTATCGAAACGCTCCTCCAGAAACTGCGGCATTGTGGTAATGCCGCGGCGTAAAAAACGCGGCAAGAAAAAAACAGCCATCATGATAGTGGCAACTGCGGCGGTGCTTTCCCAGGCCATACCACTGATATCAAAACGATATGCGTTGCCATTTAAGCCGACTAATTGTTCAGCTGAGAGATTAGACAATAGCAGTGAGCCAGCGATGAAATAACCGCTTAGCCCTCTTCCCGCAAGAAAGAATCCTTCCACGCCTGACTCTGAAACCCCTTTTGTTTTTCGATATGAATATAGCGCTACGAAAATTAAAAAGAGAAAAAAAGTCGCGACAGAAAATAGCATTTCCATAGCATAACCTCGTCGACGAAGTGATTAACACTACTATCACACGGCGCCACATGCAGATAAAACGTCTTTACAGCGAAACTGGAAGCCACAAAACAAAAAAAAGCTTACGCGCGGATGAAATGGGCTGAAGATCACATTTTATGCAAAATGCATCTTGATTATCGTAGCGCTACGATACTACCGTAGAAAGAAACCACACACAGGACAGTATGACGATGTTCAACCAGGATTGTTTAGTACGACGGGATGTTTCTGAGTTGCGTAGCCAGAGATGGTATGCCCCAAAGACAATTAGAGCTTTCGCGCACCGACAACGTACCCAGCAAATGGGCTTTGCCCGGGAAGAGTTTTTGGGTAAGCCGGTTATCGGCATCATTAACACCTGGAGTGATATGAGCGCCTGTCACTCCCATCTGCGTGAACGCGCGGAGGCGGTAAAACGTGGCGTCTGGGCGGCGGGCGGCTTTCCAGTAGAACTCCCGGCACTTTCAATGGGCGAAGTGATGGTGAAACCCACCACCATGTTGTATCGCAACTTTCTGGCCATGGAAGCAGAAGAGTTGTTACGTCAGCACCCGATTGACGGCGTGGTGCTACTGGGTGGATGTGATAAATCCACACCGGCTCTGCTAATGGGTGCGTTATCTATGGATATCCCAACCATTTTTTGCCCGGCAGGCCCAATGACCACGGGCAAATGGCACGGTCAGGTTACCGGAGCGGGTACGCACACGAAAAAGTTTTGGGATCAGCTTCGTCTTGGCGCGATCACCCAGCATGACTGGATTGAGCTGGAAGGGGCGATGACGCGGTCCATCGGTACCTGTAACACGATGGGCACGGCCTCTACCATGACCTCAATTGCCGATGCCATGGGCTTTACCCTTCCCGGCGCAAGCTCTATCCCGGCCGCGGATTGTCGCCATCCACAGATGGCCGCCCAGTGCGGAAAAACCATTGTGGATATGGTCTGGTATGACCACAAACCTTCCCGCTGGCTAACGAAAAAGAATTTCCTTAATGGTATTGCCGCTTACATGGCGTTGGGCGGCTCCACCAATGCCGCAATCCACCTGATCGCAATGGCTAACCGGGCATCGATTACGTTAAGTCTTGCCGACATGGAGGAGATCGCCCGTAAAATCCCCGTCCTGGCAAACTTATTTCCTTCAGGCAAAGGGCTGATGGATGATTTCTTCTTCGCGGGCGGCTTGATGGCCCAGTTGAAGAAAATCAGCCCATTCCTGCATTTGGATGCAAAAGGTGTAACCAATACGCAGGTCAGCGCCTGGATAGAAAATGCCGACTGTTACGATGACGATACTATCCGCGATTTAAGCAATCCGGTGATTCCTCTTTCACAAGGTTGTGCTCTAACGGTGTTGCATGGAAATCTATGCCCCAACGGAGCGGTAATGAAATCCTCTGCTGCCAGTTCCTACCTGCGCCATCATGTTGGCCCGGCTCTGGTTTTCGATACCCACCAGCAACTCTCGGAGCAGATTGACTCCCCGGAACTCAACGTCACCAAAGATACCGTCATTATTCTGCGCAATGCCGGGCCTGTCGGCGGACCCGGTATGCCAGAGTGGGGAAATCTGCCTATTCCGAAAAAGCTATTGCAGCAGGGCGTTACCGACATGGTACGTATTTCCGATGCCCGCATGTCCGGCACACATTACGGCACCTGCATTCTCCATGTTGCTCCTGAAGCCGCTGTCGGCGGTCCATTGGCTCTAGTTCAGACCGGTGATTTGATCGAACTGAATATAGAAGCGGGCTCGTTAAACATGCTGGTTGACGATACCGAACTGGCGCAACGTCGCGAAGCGTTAAAACCCACTCATCAAACATTTTCCCGTTCCTGGTCCGCACTTTACCAGCAGCACGTCACTCAGGCTGATGAAGGGTGTGATTTCGATTTCCTGCAAAGCGGCAGTGATGTCCCGGAACCTCCTATTTTTTAAGGAAAAACAATGAACAATTTCAAACAGGCTATTCTTTCCGGCCAGCGTAAGTTAGGCACCTGGATGATGACCGGCAGCGATACTGTTGCCGAAGCCATGGCTACCGTAGGTTTTGATTTCCTGGTTCTTGATCAGGAACATGTGGCGGTCGACACGCTTGATGCTATCCGCATCGATCGCGCTATTCGCAGCGTAAATGCCAATACCACACCACTCTACCGCCTGGCGGGCAACGATGTTGTATTAATTAAACGCGCGCTTGATGGCGGTGCCATGTCGCTGATGATCCCCTTTATCAATACTCCTCAAGAAGCGCGTAGAGCGGTAGAGTCGGCTTATTATCCGCCCTATGGGAAACGCGGTTTTGCCGCAATGCATCGCGCCTCGGGTTGGGGTGGTAACGCACAGTTTGTGGAGGATTCACGAAATGAGCTGTGCCTGATCCTTCAACTCGAAACGCCAGAAGCTATCGCCAACATCGATGAAATCGCAAAAGTAGACGGCATTACCGGTTTCTTTATCGGTCCCGGCGACATGTCCTCTGCGATGGGTTATCCAGGAAATCCATCGCACCCAGAGGTTCAGGCGATGATCAAGCGTGGGCTGGAAGCTTGTCAGCGACTTGGCTTCCCTTGCGGCATCGTAGGCGGTAATCCGGAACTGGTAAATAAATATCAGCAAATGGGCTTTACCTTTGTTGCTCTGGCCTCCGACATGAGTTTTATGTTGGCGCGGGCCAAAGAACAACTGGCCGCTATTCGTGGTGAAGAACTACAGATTCGCGGCGGCGAGGTGTATTGAGATGACCCGCCTGCTCGAATGCGCCTTGGGTGAAACCCGCATTGCCGTCGCACCCGAACTGGGTGGCGCACTCGCCTGGCTACGCTGGAGAGGACATGACATTCTGCGCCCTCTGGACCCGGCAGGAGAACAGCGAGCCAATCTCTGTGGCAGCTATCCGCTCATCCCATGGTCAAACCGTATTGCGAACGGATGCTTCACCTTTAATAAGGTGAAGCATCGGGTAAAACGCAATTTTGGCGACCATCCTCACTCCCTGCATGGCAATGGTTGGCAAACCGCATGGCAGGTATTGCACGCCACGGAACTGGAAATAGTACTAGAACTGCACAGCCCTGCCAGCGAAAGCTGGCCGTGGCCTTATCGCGCTGAGCAACGGTTCAGGCTGTTCCCTGACCGGTTGCGTATTGAATTAACTCTATTCAATAACACCGAGGAAAACGTTCCGGTCGGCCTCGGGTTTCACCCCTTCTTTGCCGATGCCGAACACAGCGAAATACGTTTTGTCTCCTCACGCGTATGGCTAAACGATGAGAATAGCCTGCCTAGCAAAGAAACTGACGTCCCCGAACCATGGTGTTATCACACTTTCAGGCCCCCAATACCGGGATCGGTTGATAACTGTTTTACCGGCTGGCAATCCCCGGCAGAGGTCAGATGGCCGCAAAAACACATTCGCGTGGAAATAGATTCTGCGGCAACCAATGCCATTCTTTTTATTCCCCCACGTGAACGCAATGTCGTGGCAATTGAACCTGTCACGCACATCAATAACGCTATCAACTTACTTCCTGCTAACGACAGCGAACACGCGATGAAAACCCTTAATCCAGGAGCGTCATTAACTCACTGGATGGAATTACGGATGGTCAGCGATGAATAAACCTGAATTGCTTTTCGATTATGTGGGCCATTTACCAGAGTGCCCAACCTGGGCTCATGACGAACAGGCACTGTACTGGACTGACATTCTGGAATGTGAGATCCACCGCTTCCAGCTTCATTCAGGAGAACACAAAGTGTTCTCCTTTAAAGAAGAGCCGGGATGCTTTGCGTTACGTGAGAACGGCGGATTTATTGTGGCGCTCCGGAGCGGTATCTGGCTTACCGACGCGCAAGGTCAACTGGAAACGAAAATCGGCGATAACCCCAATAATCCAGCGTTGGCACGCTTCAATGACGGCGGTGTGGATCCGGTAGGGCGCTTCTGGGCAGGGACCTATTGGGGCCCCCGCGATTACAACGGCGCGCTGCTGTGTCGCGTAGATAACGACCTGCATATGCAAGTGATGCAGTGCGACATTCTGGGCGCCAACGGCCTGGCATTCTCACCAGACTCTCGCTGGATGTATACCAGCGATACACCAAACCATGTGATTTACCGAACACCGCTGAACACGCAGGGAGAGCCAGGGCTACGTCAGGTCTGGAAAACCTTTCCATGCGGAAATGGTCGTCCTGATGGTGCTGCGATGGATAGCGAAGGATGTTACTGGAGCGCGCTTTTCGACGGATGGCGCATTGCCCGTTTCTCTCCTCAGGGGGAAATACTGGAAGAATACGCTCTGCCCGTTCGTTGCCCGACTATGGTCTGCTTCGGTGGTCCGGAAATGAAAACACTGTTTATCACCACCACCCGGGAAAACATGACCACGCAAGAGTGCGCAGCGTACCCCCTCTCTGGCGCAATTTTTACCCTGAACGTTGCCGTCGCTGGCATGCATAAACCCAAATTTAAGGAAATTACACAATGAAAACGATCGGCTTTATCGGGCTTGGCCTAATGGGCGAAGCTATGTCTAAAAATATTGTCGCGAAATTCGATGGTACGGTTTTAGTTTATGACATTAACCAGGATGCGATTAATCGGTTAGTTGTTGCCGGAGCCAAAGCCGCAGCATCAATAGAAGATATTGCGCGTAATGCTGACGTGGTCATCAGTATGGTTCCACGCTCTGAACATGTGCGCGAAGTCTATCAGCAAATGATGCCTTATCTGCATACAGGACAAATCACGATAGATATGTCGACAATTGACCCCTCCGTTTCTGTCGATATTTCGCAACAGGTGAATAAGACTGGCGCGGTAATGCTGGATGCTCCCGTTGTGAAATCTGTCCCCGCTGCCGTTAAGGCGGAGCTGGGAATTTATATTGGCGGAGATAAAGCCGCATGGGAAAAAGTGAAGCCTATCCTCGCCATGATGGGCTGCAATCAAATCTATATGGGTGATAACGGACGCGGTCTGGTGATGAAAATGCTCCATAATGTTCTGGTCGCAGGCATTCAAAATAGTGTCAATGAGATGCTCACCGCAGCAGATCATTACGGTATTAACAAAGCGAATTTCCATCAAGCAATATCCTATGGTGGCGCCACTAATTTCTATCTCGACAGCAAAATTAACAGTTTGATTTCTGAAGATTACAGCACCGCTTTCTCTCTAAAAAATATGTCTAAAGACGTCAACATTATGAAAACGATGCTTATTGAGTCTGGTTTACACCTTCCGGGTGTTAACGTCGTGAAAAATATTTACGATCGTGGATTAGAAACCGGAATCGGCAATGAAGATTTTTGTGCGACATATAAAGTCGTGCGTAACAATGCTAAAAACTAATCAGGAAAATAAAAATGAAAAATAATCTCAATGTAAACTACTATTCCCTTAAAAATAAAGTTGTTGCTATTACCGGTGGCGCCAGTGGCATTGGCGAAGCTTATGTTCGTGCTTTTGTAGAGCAAGGCGCTAAAGTTGCCTTTCTTGATTATGACAAACAGGCCGGTGAAAAACTTGCCATTGAACTTGGGTGCTTATTTTTATTCTGTGATGTCACCAATATTCCTCAATTACAAAACTGTTTCACCACCATCGCTGAAGAATTGGGTAACGTCGAAATTCTCATCAATAATGCCGGCAGTGACGATCACCATACGATTGATGATTTAACTGAAGAGTATTTTAACAACCGCATTAACGTGAATTTACGTCACCATCTCTTTGCAATTCAGTCGGTGATTCCGGCAATGACCCAAAAAGGAACAGGCTGCATTATTAATATGGGTTCGATCAACTGGATGCGAGGACGTCCGGGCCGCGTCTGTTATTCCCTGTCTAAAGCAGCCATTCATGGATTTACTCGTACGCTAGCTCAGGAGTTAGGTCCTCGCGGCATCCGGGTTAATAGCCTTGTTCCGGGCGCGATTCGAACTGCAAAACAGGACGCCATGTGGGCTAAGTTGGATCCTTCTGCCGTGTATCAATTCGTTGAATTGCAGGCACTAAAGTTCCGTCTGGATGGAAGTCACTGCGCACGGTTAGCGCTGTTCCTTGCGTCAGAGGAATCATGCGGTTGTACCGGTCAGGATTTTATTGTTGATGCGGGATTATCACTTAACTAAGAGAATCGTTATGGATTTCTTCACATTATTTACTCCAGATGGCGCCGCGCTCGATACCAGCGCCATGCTGATCGTCATCGCGGTAATGTTTTTATATACCTTTGTGGGAATATGTGCAGGATTTGGCGGCGGTTTAACCTCAATGCCGTTAATTACCATGGTACTACCATTAAAAATGGCAGCGCCAATGTCCGTGATGGTTGGTACGGCAACCGCGCTTTATGCAACATGGTTATCCCGAAAAGAGACAGACTGGAAATCTGCCGCCGTTCTCATTCTTTTTTCGTTTGCTGGTATTCCGGTTGGGCTATATGCTCTCTCATATTTACCCGACCATATTATGAAGATCGGCCTGGGCGGTTTTATTATTATTTACTCGTTCTATAGTCTGTTTATCCCGCGTCTGCCAATTTATGACAAACGTTGGATCGCCGCGCCGATGGGGGCAATTGCTGGTGCGTTAGGTGCCGCATTCTCAACAAACGGACCGCCGGTGGTCATGTATGGAATGCTGCGTAATCTGGGACCGGCGGCATTTCGTGGTACACTCAACGCTTTTTTTACTGCCAATAACATTGCCATTATTGGCGGGTTGGCCACCAGCGGAATTCTGACTATTTCAACCTTTAAGCTGGTGTTATTTTGTATACCCACGATGATTCTTGGTTCCATTGTGGGGCAGTATGTGCACAAGCGTATTTCAGTAAAAATATTCCGCATCATGGTGTTTCTGCTGTTAATCGCTTCCGGTGCTATGTTGATTAAAGGCGCTACGGGAATATCCGCATTGAGCGCGTTGTTACCCGTATTTTCATTACTAATTATTCTACAGCTTATTTTCGGTAAAAAAGTTGCGGCAATCCGCGCAATGGACGAAGCAGCAAAACCCCAATAATAAATTAAGTCAATAACAGAAAAGCCGCTGATTTCAGCGGCTTTTCTGTTATTGATATCTATCAAAACGTCAGTTATCTCTTTTAAATCGCCAGATCGTCTCAATGACCAAAGGTGCACCCGGACAGACAAACTGCGGTGCACGATTAATTTCATTCGGTGCTTGAGTAAGGGGATTAACACAAGTTGCATCGGGCTGTTTATCAAAGACAACCAGACTTTGCGCACTCGATGTCATTGTCATACTCAGCTTACCAGGCCACTGTAATCTGACATTGAGACCGTTATTAAAACCAAAGCAGTCATCCCACGGACCTGATTGTGGAGGGATTTTTTTACCGGTTGGTAGCTCATTGTTTCCAGCCTCTTCCTGCCAATCAGCATCAAAAATTACCTGTAATTGTTCTTGTTCATTCTGCTGGTCGAGTCGTTTTGCAAACCAAGGGTGCCATCCAGCTGATGCAGGGAATGTTTCAGACAAAGTATGAATTTCTAAGCGTAGAATTAGCGCATCGTCTTCAATGGTCAGCGTTTGCAGGACCTCTCCTTGCCATGGCCATGGAGCGCCCAGTGGCATGCGCAGTTTCAAGGTATCCGCTTTATGTTCGACAATTTCCCATGATGAATAACAGGCCATACCATGTAGAGCATGAGGCGGTTTGTTAGCAGGTAATGCGTACTGTTTCTTCCCTACTGTCAACGTTGCATCGCCAAGGCGGCCTGCCCAAGGAACCATAGGAAAGCAGCCATACTGAAATGCTTTACGCTGTGGTTCCCATTGACGTAACACTTCAAAACCAAATGCCTGTAGCGAGGTGATTCTGGCACCATCACGCGGAAAAACTTGCAGACGTAAATGTCCTTTTTCCAGCAAAATAGGTTGACCGATCGGTCCCGGCCAGGCGGCATCAAAAGCACGCTGTAATGCTTGATAATGCTCAGTATTCAATTCATTGTTCATGTTATTGCTCTCTGATATTTCGGTAAGAAGTTAAATGTTATTAGCGTCATTTTTATTGTCTGAATGTGGCTCGATAAGCCAGACGCAAATGAATGAAAGTATTGAGATAACAAACAGAAACAGTGCTACATACCACGGTTTCCCGCCTCCCAGCGCCAACAAGCTGGAGGCAATTAGCGGGCTTAACCCACCCAGAATTGCGGAGAACTGATAGGCAAATGAAAGACCCGTATAACGCACTCGTGTTCCGAACATACGAGTAAATAAGGTGGGCTGTACTGCAAACATCATCGTTGGCCCCAGGTTATAGCCAAGAATCATGCAGCACCAGATGATAAGTGTGCTTTTCGTATCCAGCAGCAGGAAGAATGGGAATGCAAAAAGGATGCAAAAACCAGCGCCAAATAAATACATCTTCCGTTGCCCAACGCGGTCAGAGATCCAACCAATTAATGGACAACATACAATGCCAATTGCTGAGGCGATTAGCATGCCGTTGAGTGGAATATCCCTTGATAATGCCAACTGGCTGGAAATATAGACAATACCAAAGGCATTAATGATGTTCGACGAAACGCTCTCCGCCAGCCTGGCCCCTAGCGCCAACAGAATGTTACGTGGATGCTTACGGAAAAGTTCAATCAACGGTGGTGCTGATTGTTCCTGTGAGACAGCCGTTTTTTGTTTTTTAAAATCCAGTGTTTCTTCAGTATGTAATCGTATGAACATCCCAACAATTAACATGATGGCAGAGAGCCAAAAAGGGATACGCCATCCCCAGGCCAGAAACTCTTCCTGGGTCAGGAAGTGATTGCATAATGCAAACACCCCTGTCGCCAGCATAATCCCAACCGAGGCTGCCGTTTGTGGGAGCGAACCTAAAAACCCGCGCTTCGCCTCAGGCGCAGATTCAATAGTCATCAATGCAGCCCCGCCATATTCCCCACCCAGACCGAACCCCTGCACCAGACGAAGAACCATCAATATAATCGGGGCCCAGATACCAATGTCCTTGTATGTTGGTATGAAGCCGATTAAAAACGTTGAGGAACCAACTATCGCTAACGTCCAAATCAACGTTATTTTGCGACCGACTTTATCGCCAAAATGGCCAAAAACAATGCCCCCTAGCGGACGTGATAGAAAACCCACACCAAAGGTCGCGAATGCGGCGATTAAACCAATAAAAGGATCGCTATCAGGGAAAAACAGGGGAGCAAAGACTAGCCCTGCTGCCGTTCCGAAAATAAAAAAATCGTACCATTCCATCAACGCGCCAGCGAAACTGCCCATGACAACGCGTCTCATGGCTTTGCCGGATAGCTCTTTCCCTGGTACATGTTCTATTTCAGCCATACTTTTCCTCTCCGGGTCGGCGAGAAATCTGCGCAATAAAATCACTAAAAAAGCAGCGGATATACGAAAAAGCGCGTCGACATGTTGCGACGCGCTTGCTTGTTATTTATCCAGCTCAGCCAGTACCTCAGCGTCTTCAGCGTCAACGTTTGCACCAAGTGGTTCCCACTTAATCAACACGCATGTCAAGAAGCCGAGAAAAGGAACAATTGCCAGCCAATAGAACGCTTCTGTCTTTAATGCACCCCACAACATTGGCCAGAAAATAAGTCCGGCAATCGCCCCAGTACGCATAATTGCACGAGCAAATCCTACGCCTGTCGGGCGAATAGATGGCGGATAAGAAAGTGTGGCAATGGTCATTCCCAGGCCGCCCGGGCCCGCTGAATGGAAGAAAATGATCGCGCCCAACAAACCTAAAGAAAGCCATGGGTTGGTGGTTGCTAATGCACCTAAAGCAAGTAATGCAACCGTTACGACGGCGAAACCACACATCGACTGAAGGCGAGTTCCCAAACGCTGGAGGATAAGTGAACCAATCAATCCACCTGTAATGCCACACAGGGCATTCACTACCGCAGAACCGCTAAGTGCCCCGGTTAATCCACCGCTCAGTATTCCCGCCAAAGTCAGCGGTAAATAAACGCCCACGGCGTTGTATTGCCAGGCTTGCATCGTCGCCACAACGCAGCCGAGAATGGTACGTTTGCGATAACGTGAGTTAAATAAAATCCCATACCCGCCATGAAACTTACTTTCTGTTTTTTCAGCAGAAATATCATCGCTTTTTGACTTGGCAGCAACGCGAGCATGAACACCATAGCGTTTAGCCAGAATATCGCAGGCTTTATCATAACGTCCGACTCGTGCGGCCCACATTGCGGATTCGCCAATGAAGAAATAGCGTAGGATCATGATAATGATGGCAAAAATAGCACCAATGAAAATACCATAGCGCCATAATTGCTCTTCTGCGATACCCGACAACAGCAGTGGAAGCAGCACAAGATAGACGACCGTAGTTGATACATACCAGGCCATTTGCCAGAGATTAACCGATGAACCGGTTTTCTTAGATGTTGAGCCGCGTAGTTCTGCCACCGCATTTGTTGCCAGCGGGAAATCAATACCCAAGCCAAATCCCATGATTACGCGACACACCAGCACCCACCAGATGTTCGGGGCTATCGCGACAGCTGCGGCACCTATTGTGCACAGGCCCATTCCGATGATAAATGCACGCTTTTGACCAAAGCGGTTAATCACACGGTTCGCCAGCAATCCACCAATCAGAGCGGCAACTAAAACAGAGGCGTTAACCGTCGCCGCTAGCCCCGGCGAAATACCAAATTGCAATGCAATATATTTATTACCAAACCCCACCATCGCCGCCTGATAGGCATCAATTAGAATGCCGCCAAGAGCGATAAAAATGACGCCGACACTGGTGTTTACTGCTGAATGTTTATTAACAATATCAATCACGTCCTGGGGACGACCGATCGAGTAAGGTGTAGGACTGGTGATGTGACTCATCGCAGCATCCTTTTTCATTGTTGTAGGATGGCGCTACCCTTAAGCAGCGCCAGACAGAGGGTTACAGCATCAAACCTCAGCAAATTGCAGCATGACTTTTATAGAGTCATTTTGCTGCGCACGTTCAAACGCCTTATCCGCATCTTCGACAGGGAAGAGATCGGTCACCAGTTCGCTGGTGTCAAACCGCCCATCCGCAAGCCATTCAATCACGGCATCGAAGTCTTCCGGAATATACATGCCGGAATTCAACAAATCGCGTTCGAAGCGCTGCATCATCGGAAGAGGAATTTCACGTGGGCCACTCGGTACCCCCATGCACACTACCGTTCCGCCAGCATAAACGTGGGTAAATGCATCATTCAGCGTGGTCTGGGCAGCAACAACATCAATTGCCCCCGTAAAACGGACCTGTGCATCCAATTCCCCCGGAGCCCAGACTTCCGTGGCACCTAGCTTTAACGACAACGCGCGCTTAGCGGCATCAGGTTCGATGACGGTGATCTTTCCCGCGCCCATGATGCGCAATGCTTGAACGATGGATAAGCCAATTGTCCCTGCACCAATCACTAGTACACTTTCCAATGACGCTTTCGGCATACGGCTCACGCAATGACGCGCGCAGGCTGCTGGCTCAGCGAAAGCCAGTGCTTTTAGTGGTAACGAAGCAGGTGCAACATGGCAGTTTCGTGCAGGTACAATGTGCTGCGAGCGGGCAAAACCCGGCGCCCGAAAGCCAGCAACCTGTGGCGGCTCACACAGATTAAAGCGACCCGCTTTACAAGCACGACACTCCATGCAGGCCATTATTGGGTCGACTACGACATGATCGCCCAGCTTAACATTCGTCACTTCACTGCCCACTTCAGTTACGCGTGCCGCAATTTCATGTCCAGGCACAACCGGAGGTTTTGCGAATGGGTGCCCTCCCTTCAGTACATGCAGATCAGAGCCACATATTCCGTAAAACACCGGAGCAATGCGGACTTCTTGCGGTTTAAGTTCCTGGTGCGGCAGCTCAACATATTGGGTGGTCACCTTCCCAATATCAGAAAATAGAACTTGGGTAATCTTATCCATGGTTCTTCTCCAGATTCGTTAAAATGGGTGATTAACGCTGAGAAATCCCTTCATCGACGATTTCTGCCAGGCGTTGTAAGCGTGGAACCGACACATCACGCAACATTGTTTGCGGATCTTGAGCACCAACAACCGATGCCCAAACGGCACGCCCTGCCAGGAATCCGGAAGCTCCCCCCTTCATGGCGATACGGACCGCGCGGCCAAAAATATCCGCATCAACACCAGAAGAGAGAATGACCCACGGCATTTTCATTTGCTCATGCAACTTTTGACACGCAGCAAGTAGGGTCTGTTCATCACCTTTGCCGCCTAATGGCATTTCAGCTTTATAGAGGTCAGCATCGGTGCAGCCGAGTTCAGCCGCTGCGGCAACGATGGCGCTTTCCCGGTCAAATTCCCAACCATGACGAGGGGGTCGGACAACCGGCTCAATGATGCTGACCAACCCTGCGCTACGGCAGCGTTGAACAAACTCAGCCACCATAGCCAAACGTTCTTCTGCAGGTTCATCTTCACGCCACAGCACCAACAACTTCATGGCTTTCGCACCCATTTCGCGGGCTTTATGCGGATCAATCGCTCTATCAATTTCGACACTATCAACTGGAATACCATTACCCGGAACAAAATGGTCAGCCGCCACAATCAGTCCACATGAATCAGCGACTGCACCTTGAGAGACAATCTGATCGAGACAAAATTGTTTATCTGCCAGAACCGCTGAAGCGTAGGGAGACAGAATTTGTGTTGCTGCAACTTTAAAATCAGTCAATACGCTGTCGGCAACCGGTTTAGGATATCCAGACGCTGCAAACATCAGGCGCATTGCTTCACGCTGATCAACGGCCAGCATGGCAAATCCACCGCCAGGGCGAGAAATATCTTTCAGCGTGTATGGGGTATTGTGGGAAGACATAATAACTCCTGTAACTGTTTAAAATTTATAGTGAATCTGGTCGGCCAGCCTGCTGACGAACCTGAGATAACAACGCACTCCAGTCCTGACGGCCTCGACCGTTCTCGCTGGCACGGGTGTAATAGGTTTCTGCTGCAATGCCCATATTGAGCGGCGCACCGGTCTGACTAGCGACATCGACGGCAATACGCAGGTCTTTCAACGCGAGGTCCACCATGAATGCCGGAGAAAGATCTCCTTTAAGTACCTTGCCAGGCCAGGTTGTCGTAAAGTGCCCCTTACCTGCGGCAGTACCGCTCATGACCTTAATGGCCACATCAAGGCTCAAACCCAATGATTCGCAAAGTACAGCGGCTTCCGCTGACAAGGCGTTCAGCGCAATACTCATATAGTTATTGATGAGCTTTACACGGATCCCCATACCGGGACCGCCAGCTTCCACCAGTTCATTTCCCATACACATCAGCACAGGGCGAGCGCGTTCAACCTGTTCAGGCGTTCCACCAGCAAGAATCAGCAGCGTGCCGTCAATCGCGTTAACTGACGTTCTGCCCACGGGGGCATCCATCATGCTGATGCCTTTCTCTCTCATCTCATGAATCAATGCATCGGTCTGCAATGGATGAATCGTGGACATGTCAATAACCAATGCATTGGGGGACAGGCCTTCGCTGACGCCATCTTTACCCAGCAGAACTTGCCGAACGATGTCGCCATTTGGCAGCATAGTGATAATGAATTCAGCATCTTTAGCGGCTTCAGCAGGGGTTTGAGCAGCAGTCGCACCTTTTTGTACTAATTCATTGACTGCCTGTTGGTTTACGTCGAACACACGCAAAGCATGTCCCTTTTGCAATAGATTATTAGCCATTGGGCTGCCCATCTGGCCCAAGCCCAAAAATGCAACGGTTGTCATGAATGCTCTCCTGTCTCAGGTTGACAAAATAATTACAATTAAAAATTAGTTTTCGTCTGTTTTTGAGCATATTTGTAATTTATGACTAAAAACAAGACACATGTCACTAATTTGATCATTTATGTCATTAAAATGAACAAAAGAAGACAAGATCACACAGGAATAAACAAATATGACCAGAATTGCTTGTATTGGAATCACCGTTCAGGACCGTATTTATTCTTTAAACGACCTGCCCAATGGCGGGGGTAAATATCAATCTAATCAATACCTTGAAACAGGTGGCGGCCCAGCCGCAACAGCGGCTGTCGCCATTGCCCGGCTCGGTATTGACGTTGATTTTATAGGTCGCGTAGGCGATGACAGTTGCGGGAATACTTTGCTTAACGAACTTCAGGTCTGGGGGGTTAATACCGAGTTTTGTCGGCAATACCCGAATTCCCGTTCATCTCAGTCCGCAATATTGGTCGATCAGCACGGAGAACGCATCATCGTGAACTATCCAAGCCCAGATCTTGGTACAGATGCTCAGTGGTTGGAGTCGATTGATTTTTCTCGATATGACATCGTTCTGGCCGATGTACGTTGGCATGAAGGGACGTTGAAATCCTTCGAGCTGGCACGTGCCGCAGGTGTCCCAACACTGCTGGATGCCGATATGACTCCACAAGACATAACCCCATTGGTAGCACTTGCCGACCATGCAGTTTTTTCAACCCCAGGTCTGAAGAGAATGACAGGGCAGAATGATGCACAACTGGCACTTAAACTGGCCTCTAAGCATACCAATGGTAAAGTGTACGTTACGCTTGGTAGTGAAGGATCACTATGGATTGAAAATGGGCAAACGTGCCAACAAACTGCATTTTCTGTCAATGTTGTGGATACAACTGGGGCAGGCGATGTTTTCCACGGTGCTATGGCGGCAGCTCTCGCAGAGAAAATGTCTACTGATCAAGCTATCCGTTTCGCAAGTGCTGTGGCGGCGATGAAATGCACTCAGGCAGGCGGACGAGCCGGAATTCCTAATCGTGCGCAAACCGAATCATTTTTGTCACTTTATGCGTAAAATAGCCGACAATTACGGGGAAGAGGTCCAGGAGTATTCATGAGCATCATTGAAGTCACCGGTAATCCGCGTCACGATCAACTTGTTCATTACATTTCAGAACGCGGCTATATGAATATTGAAGAGCTCGCACAATTGCTGGATGTTTCCACACAAACCGTGCGCCGAGATATTCGTAAGTTGAGTGAACAGGGTCTGATCACCCGACACCATGGTGGAGCCGGACGTGTATCCAGCATCATGAATACCGCCTTCGAACAGCGAGAGTTGTCCCTCATTCAGGAAAAAGAAGCGATAGCGGAGGCTGTTGCTGATTATCTTCCTGAACGCTGCACGGTTTTTATTACCATTGGTACTACGGTAGAAGCCGTCGCACGAGCTTTGCTGAACCGCCGGGACCTACGCATAATTACTAACAGTCTTCGTGTTGCGCAGATCTTATATAAGAATCAAGATCTTGAGGTCATGGTGCCCGGTGGAACGTTACGTGCTCATAATGGCGGTATTGTTGGTCCAGGAGCAGTGAACTTTATTGAAGGATTCAGAGCCGACTATTTGATTACCAGTATTGGTGCCATTGAGGAAGACGGCACACTATTGGAATTTGACGTTAACGAAGCGCTTGTCGCCAAAACGATGATTAAGCATGCACGTAATACGCTGTTAGTTGCTGATCATACTAAGTTTACCGCCTCAGCCGCTGTATCCATCGGTAATATGCGTAAAATTCGGGCATTTTTTACCGATTCCCAACCACCAAATTCATTCAAGCAATTGCTTGATTTAGAAAATATTGAGCTAGTCATTGCAGAGCAGGAAACAACCTGATCTTTTAGATAAAAAAAGCCGCTGAAATCAGCGGCTTTTTTATGCTTACCTGAGAAAGAGCGTTAATTACTCTTCTTTCGCGCCACGCATTGCACGGCGACGGTCGTTTTCAGTCAGGTGACGCTTACGGATACGGATAGAGGTTGGGGTAACTTCTACCAGTTCGTCGTCATCGATGAATTCCAGAGCCTGCTCCAGAGTCATCTTAACCGGCGGAACCAGAACCGTTGCTTCGTCAGTACCGGACGCACGCATGTTGGTCAGTTTCTTACCGGTCAGGCAGTTTACAGTCAGGTCGTTAGAGCGGCTGTGAATACCGATGATCTGGCCTTCGTAAACTTCAGCACCGTGACCCAGGAACAGCTTACCGCGGTCCTGCAGGCTGAACAGTGCGAACGCAACTGCTTTACCCTGGCCATTGGAGATCAGTACGCCGTTCTGACGCTGACCCACATCACCCGCGCGAACATCGTCGTAGTGGCTGAAGGTGGAGTACAGCAGACCGGTACCGGAAGTCATGGTCATGAATTCTGAACGGAAGCCGATCAGACCACGGCTTGGGATCACGTAGTCAAGACGTACGCGGCCTTTGCCATCTGGATTCATGTTTTTCAGGTCGCCTTTACGCTCACCCAGAGCCTGCATGACAGAACCCTGATGCTGCTCTTCTACGTCCAGCGTTACGTTTTCGAACGGCTCTTGTTTACGGCCGTCGATTTCGCGGAAGATTACTTTCGGACGGGAAACCGCCATTTCGAAACCTTCACGACGCATGTTCTCGATAAGAACAGACAGGTGCAGCTCACCACGACCGGATACACGGAACGCATCCGCATCTTCGGTTTCTTCGACGCGCAGCGCAACGTTGTGCACCAGCTCTTTGTTCAGGCGGTCAAGGATCTGACGAGAGGTAACATATTTACCTTCTTTACCACAGAACGGGGAGGTGTTTACGCAGAAGAACATGGTTACGGTCGGTTCATCAACGGACAGAGCCGGCAGCGCTTCGACGTTCTGCGGGTCGCAGATGGTGTCGGAGATGTTCAGTTCGCCCAAACCGGTGATCGCGATGATATCGCCCGCTTCGGCAATATCACTCTCGATACGTTCCAGACCCAGATGGGTCAGAACTTTACCGACTTTACCGTTACGGGTTTTGCCTTCGCTATCAATGATAGTGATCTGCTGGTTCGGTTTAACTTTACCGCGTTTGATACGGCCGATGCCGATTACGCCAACGTAGTTGTTGTAGTCCAGCTGAGAGATTTGCATCTGCAGCGGGCCATCAAGGTCTACGCTTGGAGCCGGAACACGATCAACGATGGTCTGATACAGCGGAGTCATGTCTTCAGCCATATCTTCGTGATCCAGACCTGCGATACCGTTCAGCGCGGAAGCGTAAACGATCGGGAAGTCCAGCTGCTCGTCGGTAGCGTCGAGGTTAACGAACAGGTCAAATACCTGATCAACAACCCAGTCAGGACGCGCGCCAGGGCGGTCAACTTTGTTGATAACAACAATTGGCTTCAGGCCATGGGCAAAGGCTTTTTTGGTCACGAAGCGCGTCTGCGGCATCGGACCATCCATTGCATCCACCACCAGCAGCACGGAGTCGACCATGGACATTACACGTTCAACTTCACCACCGAAGTCGGCGTGCCCTGGGGTATCAACGATGTTGATACGGTAGTCATTCCATTTGATAGCGGTGTTTTTAGCGAGGATGGTAATCCCACGCTCTTTCTCCAAATCGTTGGAGTCCATCACGCGCTCTTGGGTTTCAGCACGTGCATCGAACGTACCGGATTGTTGGAGCAGCTTGTCTACCAGGGTCGTTTTACCATGGTCTACGTGCGCGATGATGGCGATGTTACGCAAATTTTCGATCACAACTTTGCCTCAGGCATTTTAGAAATAGCGCGTTATTGTACACGGATTAATCGCAGTACAAAACAGGATCACAAACATCCTCCGCAAACAAGTATTGCAGAGTTTCTTTGTGATCACATTCACGGAGCGTTAAAAGGGGTAATCTGACATGCTTTGCACCAATATGGTGCTTAATGTTCACATTAAAGCACTATAATGGTGCAATACAACCTTCATGGTGCAGCCCCTTTGCACGATAGTGCGCATGATAACGCCTTTTAGGGGCAATTTAAAAGTTGGCACAGATTTCGCTTTATATTTTTTACGGCGACACGGCCAATTTTTTGCAGAATTGAAGACTTCGTTACCACGACGACCATGACCAATCCGGGAGAGTAAGTATGTCCGCTGAACACGTTTTGACGATGCTGAACGAACACGAAGTGAAGTTTGTTGATTTACGCTTCACAGATACCAAAGGTAAAGAACAGCACGTCACTATTCCTGCTCATCAGGTAAATGCCGAATTCTTTGAAGAAGGCAAAATGTTTGACGGCTCCTCAATCGGTGGCTGGAAAGGCATTAACGAATCAGACATGGTTCTGATGCCAGATGCGTCTACTGCACTCATCGACCCGTTCTATGAAGAGTCCACCCTGATCATCCGTTGCGATATCTTGGAGCCAGGTACGCTGCAGGGCTACGACCGCGACCCGCGCTCCATCGCTAAACGCGCTGAAGAGTATCTGCGTTCTACCGGCATCGCAGACACCGTTCTGTTCGGGCCTGAGCCAGAGTTCTTCCTGTTTGACGACATCCGTTTCGGCGCGTCCATTTCCGGTTCCCACGTGGCTATCGATGACATCGAAGGCGCATGGAACTCCTCCACCAAATACGAAGGTGGTAACAAAGGTCACCGTCCTGGCGTGAAAGGCGGTTACTTCCCGGTTCCTCCGGTAGATTCTTCTCAGGACATCCGTTCTACCATGTGTCTGATCATGGAAGAAATGGGCCTGGTTGTTGAAGCGCATCACCACGAAGTGGCGACCGCAGGTCAGAACGAAATCGCGACCCGCTTTAACACCATGACCAAAAAAGCGGACGAAATTCAGATCTACAAATATGTGGTTCACAACGTCGCTCACCGTTTCGGTAAAACCGCGACCTTTATGCCAAAACCTATGTTTGGCGATAACGGTTCCGGTATGCACTGCCACATGTCTCTGTCCAAGAACGGCGTAAACCTGTTCTCTGGCGACAAATATGCGGGTCTGTCTGAGCAGGCGCTGTTCTACATCGGCGGCGTAATCAAACACGCTAAAGCGATCAACGCCCTGGCTAACCCAACCACCAACTCTTACAAGCGTCTGGTCCCAGGCTACGAAGCGCCGGTAATGCTGGCTTACTCTGCCCGTAACCGTTCTGCTTCTATCCGTATTCCGGTAGTGGCTTCTCCGAAAGCGCGTCGTATCGAAGTGCGTTTCCCGGACCCGGCTGCTAACCCGTACCTGTGCTTCGCAGCACTGCTGATGGCTGGCCTTGACGGTATTAAGAACAAGATCCACCCAGGCGAAGCCATGGACAAAAACCTGTACGACCTGCCGCCGGAAGAAGCGAAAGAGATCCCACAGGTTGCTGGTTCTCTGGAAGAAGCACTGAAAGAACTGGATCTGGACCGTGAGTTCCTGACTGCAGGCGGCGTGTTCACCAATGAAGCGATCGATGCGTACATTACGCTGCGTCGCGAAGAAGATGACCGCGTGCGTATGACTCCGCACCCGGTAGAGTTTGAGCTGTACTACAGCGTTTAATTAGTACCAATACTCCGTAGATTTCTTGTTGCGACCCACGCGGCTGTAGCAAGAAAAATATAGAGTCTTTAAGTTGCCGTGGAACTTTTAGCCCATCCCAGGATGGGCTTTTTTCTCCACTAACAACCTGCTTCCTCGCGCTTTTTTGATGTAAAAAGCTATAATGCACTAAATTGGTGCAACACTTTTCAGGAGACTGCTGAATGGCAACCGGCACGCTGCCCGATGCTGGGCAGATCCTCAATTCTTTAATCAACAGCATCTTACTCGTCGACGATGAGCTGGCGGTACATTACGCCAACCCGGCGGCACAACAGCTGCTCGCCCAAAGCTCCCGCAAACTGTTTGGTACCCCACTTCCCGATCTGTTGAGTTATTTCTCCTTAAACATCGGGCTGATGCGAGAGAGCCTGGATGCAGGCCAGGGCTTTACGGATAACGAAGTGACGCTGGTGATAGATAGCCACTCACATATCCTCTCTGTGACCGCTCAGAGGCTGCCTGATGGCCTTATCCTGCTGGAGATGGCGCCAATGGATAACCAGCGCCGTCTGAGCCAGGAACAGCTCCAGCACGCCCAGCAGATTGCTGCCCGCGATCTGGTGCGTGGCCTGGCGCACGAAATTAAAAACCCGCTGGGTGGATTACGCGGCGCGGCGCAACTGCTCAGTAAAGCGCTTCCGGACCCGGCGCTGACCGAATATACCAAAGTCATTATTGAGCAGGCCGACCGCCTGCGTAATCTGGTCGACCGTCTGCTGGGACCACAACAGCCGGGAATGCACGTCACAGAAAGTATTCACAAAGTGGCGGAGCGCGTGGTAGCGCTGGTCTCGATGGAGCTGCCGGAAAACGTCACGCTGATTCGTGATTACGACCCGAGTCTGCCTGAATTACTGCACGACCCGGACCAGATCGAGCAGGTTTTGCTGAACATCGTGCGCAATGCTTTGCAGGCGCTGGGACCGGAAGGCGGCGAAATTATTCTGCGTACCCGCACCGCATTTCAGCTCACGCTGCACGGTATGCGTTATCGTCTGGCGGCGCGGATTGATGTTGAGGATAACGGCCCGGGAATTCCCTCGCATTTGCAGGACACGCTGTTCTACCCAATGGTCAGCGGTCGCGAAGGCGGTACCGGCCTTGGATTATCCATCGCCCGTAATTTGATTGATCAACATTCCGGCAAAATTGAATTTACCAGTTGGCCGGGTCATACCGAGTTCTCGGTTTACCTGCCTATCAGGAAATAAAGGTGACGTTTATGCAACGAGGAATAGTCTGGGTAGTTGATGACGATAGTTCCATCCGTTGGGTGCTTGAACGTGCGCTCGCAGGGGCAGGACTAAGCTGCACTACATTTGAGAGTGGTAAAGAGGTACTGGACGCGCTGGCCAGCAAAACGCCGGACGTACTGCTGTCGGATATCCGCATGCCGGGCATGGACGGCCTGACGCTGTTAAAACAGATCAAACAGCGGCATCCGATGCTTCCGGTCATCATAATGACCGCACACTCCGATCTGGATGCTGCCGTCAGCGCCTACCAGCAAGGGGCGTTTGATTATCTGCCCAAACCTTTTGATATTGATGAAGCCGTGGCGCTGGTCGAACGCGCCATCAGCCATTATCAGGAACAGCAGCAGCCGCGTAATATTCAAATCAACGGCCCAACAACCGACATCATCGGCGAAGCACCGGCAATGCAAGACGTCTTTCGCATTATTGGTCGCCTGTCCCGTTCTTCAATCAGCGTATTGATTAACGGAGAGTCCGGGACCGGTAAAGAGCTGGTCGCCCATGCGTTGCACCGTCATAGCCCGCGCGTCAAAGCACCGTTTATCGCGCTGAACATGGCTGCTATTCCGAAAGATTTGATCGAGTCTGAGCTGTTTGGCCATGAAAAAGGGGCGTTTACCGGGGCGAATACGATTCGTCAGGGGCGCTTTGAACAGGCAGACGGCGGCACGCTGTTCCTCGATGAAATTGGCGATATGCCGCTGGACGTGCAGACACGTTTATTGCGCGTATTAGCCGATGGACAGTTTTACCGCGTTGGCGGTTATGCGCCTGTGAAGGTGGACGTACGTATTATCGCCGCCACGCACCAGAACCTGGAACTGCGGGTGCAGGAAGGCAAATTCCGTGAGGACTTATTCCATCGCCTGAACGTCATCCGGGTGCATCTGCCGCCACTGCGCGAACGTCGGGAAGATATCCCACGCCTGGCGCGTCATTTCCTGCAGGAGGCCGCCCGCGAACTGGGAGTAGAAGCCAAACAATTACACACTGAAACCGAGGCGGCGCTCACCCGTCTGTCATGGCCGGGAAACGTGCGTCAGCTTGAGAATACCTGTCGCTGGTTAACCGTAATGGCCGCCGGACAGGAAGTACTCATTCAGGACTTACCGACCGAACTGTTTGAAACCACCGTGCCTGACGCGCCGTCCAATATGCAGCCAGACAGCTGGGCAACCCTGTTGGCACAGTGGGCAGATCGGGCATTACGTTCCGGTCATCAAAACCTGCTTTCTGAGGCTCAACCTGAAATGGAGCGCACGCTGTTGACCACCGCGCTACGTCATACCCAGGGGCACAAACAGGAAGCCGCACGCCTGCTCGGTTGGGGCCGTAATACCTTGACGCGTAAGTTAAAAGAACTCGGAATGGAGTGACGATCGGTCACTGTGTAAAGATTGATAATTGAGCGCAAATTGCTGCTATTTTGCGCTTTACTGTTCCGATGAGTTAAGTATGATCGTGCCCGGCAAACGGGGGGAAGTCATCATGCTGGAATCAATGATAAATCTGCTATCGAGCGGTGCGGTTGAAAGCCATACGCCACAAACTGCGGTTGCCGCCGTGCTGTGTGCGGCGCTGGTTGGGCTGTTCAGCTAGCGGGTTTGTCGGGTGGCGCTTCGCTTACCCGACCTACGTATTGAGATTTCGTAGGCCCGGTAAGCGAAGCGCCACCGGGCAACCCGGCTAAATAACGCGCGAGAACTGCTGCAAACGCGCTTTCTGGCGCAGATATGCATCGAAGCACATGCAAATATTACGAATCAGCAGACGCCCCTTCGGCGTAACCTGAATCCCCTTCTCATCCACATCCACCAGCCCATCTTTCGCCAGCGGCGCCAGCAGTTTCAGGTCTTCGGCAAAATAGTCAGCGAAGTTCAGATCCCATTGCTGTTCCACGGCGGCATAGTCGAGGCGGAAATTGCAGATCAGGAGCTTAATAACATCCCGACGAATGCAGTCGTCGCGGGTCAGGGCAATTCCGCGCCACAGCGCATTCCCCTGCTCGTCTACCTGCTGGTAATAGTGCTTCAGCTCTTTCTGATTCTGCGCGTAGTTGTCGCCAATCATACTGATGGCCGATACGCCCATCCCCAGCAGATCGGTATCCCCCTGGGTGGTATAGCCCTGGAAATTGCGATGCAAAACGCCCTCGCGTTGAGCAATGGCCAGTTCGTCATCCGGGCGGGCAAAGTGATCCATGCCAATGAACTGATAGCCAGTTTCGGTCAGTGAAGAGATGGTCTCCTGCAGGATATCCAGCTTCTGCTGCGCGCTGGGCAGGTCGGCATCTTTAATCTTGCGCTGGGCAGCAAACAGCGTCGGCAGGTGCGCGTAGTTAAAGACGCTCAGACGGTCTGGATTCAGCTCAGCCACGCGTTTCAGGGTAAAGGCGAAGCTCTCTGGCGTCTGTTTTGGCAGGCCATAAATCAGATCGATATTCGTTGAGGTAAAGCCAATCTCCCGCGCATGATTCAGCAGCTTAAAGATAAACTCTTCATCCTGCTCACGGTTCACCAGGCGCTGAACTTCTTTGTTGAAGTCCTGCACTCCCATGCTCAAACGGTTAAAACCTTCAGCGCGTAAATGATCAAGGACATCCAGCTCGATTTCACGCGGATCCACTTCGATCGAGATTTCGGCATCGTCGTTAAAGTTGAAATTGCCACGCAGCAGTGACATCAAACGGCTGATTTGCGCTTTATTCAGATACGTTGGCGTGCCGCCGCCCCAGTGCAGCTGGCTGACATGGCGTCCGGCGAACAGCGGTGCGCGATGGATAATTTCTTGTTCCAGGGCATCGAGATATTGATCTGCTTTATGCTGCTGGCGAGTCACAATCTTGTTGCAGCCACAGAAGTAGCACAGTTTGTGGCAGAACGGGATGTGAACGTACAGCGAGAGCGGACGCTCAGGATAACGCGCCACGGCCTTTAGAAATGCTTCTGTGCCGTAGTCTTCAGAAAACTCCAGCGCGGTCGGGTACGAGGTATATCGTGGCCCGGAATAGTTATATTTCTGGATCAGGGCCAGGTCCCAGTCTATTAACTGCTCTGACATGCTCACTCCTTCCGATGGCGTCTCTGGCGGGTACGGCGTACCGGCTTAACCCCAGTGCGGGTGATAAGCCGGTTGCGCAGCCACTTCTGTCGCCGCGACAACCGCTGTAGTTTAACGAATAACCACACCAGATAACATATAACCGGAAGGGTTATAAGCAGGACGGGAAGACCCACGGTGTAAAACCGTTAGTTGCCGCCTTTCAGCAGACGCATCATGTCTTCCTGCTTTTCTTCCTCTTCCTCTTCTTCCTCGTCATCGTAAGAAAGACCCAGCTTTTGCATCAGCTCATCGATGCGGTCCAGCTTGGCATCAACCCAGGTCTGATCTTCCGCGCTCAGGGTTTCTCCTGCTTCAAGACGCTCCAGCAGCGCATCCAGGCGCTCATCCGTTTCCAGTAAATCCAACTCAGCCTGTGGTGAAAGCATAGGTTTCTCACTCTTCGGTTTGTGCTGTTTGGTGACTTTTTCGGTCACGCCCAATGGAATGGGGTTTTTGCTGCCAATACGAGGATCTTTTTGCTTATTTTGGTTTCCGCCACCAGATGCACCTTCGCTACCGGACGCACGGCTACCCGCCGCATGACCACGGTGTTTTTTCTGGCGCTTACGGTCGCGAGCTTCCTGATTAATTTCTTCGCGTGTTTTACGACGCGCTTTTGCAGGACCTTTACCGCGTGGTGTAGAAGTTGGTTTCATCATGATTCGTCTTTGGCTGTTTTATTCAGTATATAATTGCGCCGGAATCTAGCAGAAATAAAGAAAAAAGGCGACAGAGTAATCTGTCGCCTTTTTTCCTGACTCTCAACCCTTACGGGCTCTACAATCCCTGTTGGCTATCAACACACCCTGTTTTTCCCTTAGCCTGAAACATTCCGTGTTGTTTCCATTTCCTTTTACTAACGTCTCCAGACGTTTGTCTCCCTGACAATCCTGTGTCTTCGCCTCCTGGCGCTCCTGACCCTCATCCTGAGTCGACTATCCTGTCAGCTTCCTCGCTATGGGCGCTACTTTACCGCTTTGGTTTAAACGTACAAGTAACCTGGGTAACAATTTCGGACTTTAAGAATAGTGCCTTATCTTAACTATATGATTTATTTTAGTTACGTCATTTTTTACTCTGTCATCTCGTATAGAAACTATCGGCAATGTCTCACAAAGTGCGAGGTTTTTACTTACATAGCCTACGCGTCGAAAAACCAGCCTTTTGCTGGGGTTCAGGTATAATCGCTGCAAAGCCCTGATTGATGGAGAGGACTGCTTTGACTAACTTGAATTATCAACAGACGCACTTTGTGATGAGTGCGCCTGATATTCGCCACTTACCTTCCGATACCGGTATCGAAGTGGCTTTTGCTGGCCGTTCCAACGCAGGCAAATCCAGTGCGCTAAATACCCTGACGAATCAAAAGAGTCTGGCGCGTACATCTAAAACGCCGGGTCGTACTCAGCTCATCAACTTGTTTGAAGTCGTTGACGGCAAACGCCTGGTCGATTTGCCAGGATACGGTTATGCCGAAGTTCCGGAAGAGATGAAGCGCAAATGGCAGCGCGCGCTGGCTGAATATCTGGAAAAACGTCAGAGCCTGCAAGGTCTGGTGGTACTGATGGATATTCGTCACCCGCTAAAAGACCTCGACCAGCAGATGATCTTGTGGGCGGTTGAGAGCAACGTTCAGGTTCTGGTACTGCTGACTAAAGCAGACAAGCTGGCCAGCGGTGCGCGCAAAGCCCAGTTGAATATGGTACGTGAAGCCGTACTGGCATTTAACGGTGATGTACAGGTAGAAGCATTTTCATCACTGAAAAAACTGGGCGTGGACAAACTTCGGCAGAAGCTGGATAGCTGGTTTAGTGAACTGGCGCCGATTGAAGAGATGCAGGACGGGGAGTAACCCACCGATATGCCGGATAGCGCCGTTGCGCGTCTTATCCGGCCTACAGCCTGTACGAAACTTTTCTTTCGCACAATAAAAAACGCCCCAGTCATTACTGACTGGGGCGGCTAAAATATTCAGCCAAATCCGATTACGTGAAGTAAAAGGTCTGAAAGATAGAACATCTTACCTCTGTACCCTACGTGAATAACTTTACTCTTTTTTGAGCAGCTCAGAAAGCACTTTTTGTAATTTTTTTTCATTCCTTACATAGGGAATTCTAATGGACATCACAAAAAGTTCTATCTTATGTTGCTTAGTTACGAAAAAGGGGCGTTATTCAGTAAACCCTTAGTGCGCCTGATCCCAGTTTTCGCCACTACCGACTTCCACCAGCAACGGCACATCAATCTGGGTCTCGTTTTCCATCAGTTGATGGATCTTTTTAGAGACGCTTTCGAGGTCATCTTTATGCACTTCAAACACCAGTTCATCGTGTACCTGCATGATCATGCGCACACGTGGTTGCTCGGTTTGCAGCCATCCGTCCACCGCAATCATGGCTCGTTTGATAATGTCTGCGGCAGTACCCTGCATCGGGGCGTTAATTGCCGCGCGCTCTGCACCAGCGCGACGAGCGCCATTACTGGATTTAATATCCGGTAAATAGAGACGACGCCCTTCCAGCGTTTCGACATAACCTTGCTCTTTTGCCTGTGCACGGGTGCGTTCCATATATTCCAGCACGCCAGGGTAGCGTTCGAAGTAGAGGTCCATGTACTTCTGTGCTTCTTTACGCGGAATATTCAACTGGCGCGCCAAACCAAAGGCACTCATCCCGTAGATCAAACCGAAGTTGATGGCTTTCGCACTGCGGCGTTGTTCACCAGTCACGGAATCCAGCGGTAAGCCAAAGACTTCCGCAGCCGTTGCGCGGTGAATATCTTTCCCTTCGGCAAATGCGGTAAGCAGACCTTTATCACGCGAGAGATGCGCCATGATACGCAGTTCAATCTGTGAGTAGTCGGCGGAGACAATCACGTAGTCTTCTGGCGCAATAAACGCCTGACGAATACGACGACCTTCGTCATTACGTACCGGGATGTTCTGCAGGTTTGGATCCGTGGAAGACAAGCGCCCGGTAGCGGTCACCGCCTGGTGATAGGAGGTGTGCACGCGCCCGGTTTTCTTGTTAATCATCAACGGAAGCTTATCCGTATAGGTCGACTTCAGTTTTGCTAAGCCGCGATATTCCAGGATCACTTTCGGCAATGGGTAATCGAGCGCGAGCTCTTCCAGTACCTCTTCCGACGTTGATGGCGCGCCGCCAGGGGTTTTCTTCAGAGGCTTAATACCCTGCTTTTCAAACAGGATAGTTTGCAGTTGCTTGGTGGAAGAGAGGTTAAACGCTTCTCCGGCGATCTCGTGCGCTTTTTGCTCCAGCTCGTTCAAACGCAGCGTCAGCTCTTCTGAATGTTTGTGCAGAACAGCCGGATCGATTTTCACACCGTTGCGCTCAACGCGAGACAAAACAGGAACCAGCGGCATATCGATATTTTCAAAGACGTTCAACGGTCCTTTATGCTGCTGCAATTCTGGCCACATTTTGAGATGGAGCTGTAGCGTAACGTCGGCGTCTTCCGCAGCGTAACGTCCGGCTTCTTCCAGCGCTATCTGGTTAAAGGTCAGCTGGTTTTTGCCCTTTCCGGCGATCTCTTCAAAGGTGATGGTTTTATGTTTCAGCCAGCGGTCCGAGAGGCTGTCCATATCGTGTCGGCCAGCGACGCTGTTAAGAATGTAGGATTCGAGCATGGTGTCAAAGGTGATACCACGCAGTTCGATGCCATAGTTCGCCAGGATACCGCGATCATACTTCAGGTTTTGCCCGACTTTATGCGCGTTCTCATCTTCCAGCAGCGGCTTCAGCAATGCCAGCGCGCGGTCGCGAGCGATCTGATCGGGGGCGTCCAGGTAATCGTGGGCAACAGGAACATATGCAGCCACACCCGGTTCAATGGCAAAAGACAGGCCAACCAGATTCGCGGAGATGTTGTCCAGGCTGTCAGTTTCAGTATCGAAGGCAAAGACAGGCGCTTTTTTCAGCTTCGCAATCCACTCTTCCAGCGTCGCTTCATCCAGAATTGTCACATAGTTATCATACGAGAGAACCGTGGCCGGCCCCTCAGGCGTTTCATCGACGGCGATAGTTTCCTGTGGTTTTGCCGCCGGCTTCGTTCCTTTCGCCTGTAGCCATTTACCCGCTTCAACGTCAGTAACCCAACGCTTGAATTCATACTGTTTAAACAGGCCAAGTAGTTCATCCGCTGCCGGCTGACGTACTTCCAACTGCTCGCAGGTCAACTCCAGTTCAACATCCGTTTTGATGGTAGCCAATTGATAAGAGAGGTACGCTACCTCTTTATTCTGCTCAAGTTTGCCCGCCATAGTTTTCGCACCACGGAAAGTCAGCCCCGCGATTTTGTCTGATTCAGCATAGAGGGTATCCAGCCCACCCAGCCCCTGCAGCAGAGCCTGCGCGGTTTTTTCACCTACGCCAGGAACGCCAGGGATGTTATCTGAGGAATCCCCCATCAGCGCCAGGAAATCGATGATCAGTTCTGGTGGAACACCATATTTATTCACCACTTCATCCGGGCCGAGGATCGTATTGGTCATGGTGTTGATCAGGGTGATATTCGGCGTCACCAACTGAGCCATATCTTTATCACCGGTACTAATCAGCACCGGACGACCTACCTTCTCTGCTTCCCTCGCCAGCGTACCGATGACATCGTCTGCTTCCACGCCCGAAACGGCCAGCAGTGGCAACCCCATCGCTTTTACCATCGCATGCAGAGGCTCAATCTGCGCACGCAGATCGTCCGGCATGGGTGGGCGGTGTGACTTGTAGTGTTCGAATAACTCATCACGGAAGGTTTTACCCTTAGCGTCGAATACCACCGCAGCATGGGTCGGCTGATATTGCAGAATCAAGCTACGCAGCATGTTGAGGACACCATACATCGCGCCAGTAGGTTCTCCTGCACTGTTAGTCAGCGGCGGGAACGCATGGTATGCGCGATACAGGTAAGAGGAGCCATCTACAAGGATAAGTGGGTTTTCTGGGATCTGAACCATAATGTCCGTGCCTGTTTATCAGATTATGGGTAAAGGATGCCACAGACAGGATGAAAACATGAGTTTTTCGCCGCATTTGTCGAAAAACTTTTGTAGATCTTCTGCTTTGCTCGCAAAGAAGATTGTGGATAACTTTGTGAATAAATAATTTTCAGCTCTTTAAATATAGCAATGAAATTAACACATCATTTTATTTATACATATATTTCAGAAGCTTAAATAAATACGTAGCATTTTATTCCATTTATACAGCTTATATCCTGATGTGGATAGATATTCCCTTTTTTTCTATTCAGGGAAGATCCATCATTTGGTTCGTTTTCTGATAAAATCAGCCCCTTGCGCCTCTTTAGCGCACTATCTATGGCTAACCTTTTGAATAATTTAATTATGACGAGAATACTCGCTGCGATAACGCTGTTGCTGAGTATCGTTTTGACCATATTGGTCACGATTTTTTGTTCTGTGCCGATCATCCTTGCCGGAGTTGTAAAACTCCTTTTGCCCGTTCCCGTTGTCTGGCGCAAGGTTTCTGTCTTCTGTAATTTCATGATGTACTGCTGGTGTGAAGGTCTGGCGCTACTGCTACACCTCAATCCGCGACTGAAGTGGGATGTCGAGGGACTGGAAGGTCTTAGCAAGAAAAACTGGTATCTGCTCATTTGTAACCATTACAGCTGGGCTGACATCGTTGTGCTTTGCGTGCTGTTCCGTAAGCACATCCCCATGAATAAATATTTCCTCAAGCAACAACTGGCGTGGGTGCCCTTTATTGGCCTGGCCTGCTGGGCGCTGGATATGCCGTTTATGAAACGCTATTCGCGTGGCTACCTGCTCCGTCATCCAGAACGGCGCGGTAAAGATGTCGAAACAACGCGTCGTTCCTGCGAGAAGTTTCGCGTACACCCGACAACTATTGTGAATTTTGTCGAAGGTTCACGCTTTACCAAAGAGAAATGTGAGCAAACCCGCTCTCCTTATCAAAACTTGCTCCCTCCAAAGGCGGCCGGTATTGCGATGGCATTGAACGTACTGGGGTCACAGTTCGATAAAATGTTGAACGTCACGTTGTGCTATCCGGAAAATAGCAGCCGACCGTTCTACGATATGCTGAGCGGTAAGCTAACGCGTATTGTCGTGCGGGTAAATCTGGAGCCAATTCATGAAGAGTTGCACGGTGATTACGTGAACGATAAGGGATTCAAGCGTCGGTTTCAGCTATGGCTTAATACGCTGTGGAGTGAGAAAGACGCGCAGCTCGACGCGATTAAAGCCTCATATGAAAAAGCCGGTCAGCACAAGTGACCGGCTTTTGCTTTTACTTCTGACCAACCAGATACTTCACGGTATCCGCATACTGTTGTACAAAGATATCCATGCTGCTGGTATCCATGCCCTGCGGATTTACCTGATATTTGCCATTCACGAACATTGCCGGAACGCCCTGCAGCTGTAAATCAGCCGCCGCTTTTTCCTGCTGCGCCACGAGTGATTTCACCACGAAGCTGTTCCATGCCGCATCATAGTCTTCACCCTTAATACCCGCTTCGACAAACACTTTACGGATATCAGCTACAGACTGAACGGTCTGGGTTTTCTGAACACCTTCAAACAACGGAACGGTTACTTGATCTTCAACGCCCAGCGCCATAGCAACGGCCCAAGCTTGCGTCAGATCTTTGCCCAACGGCCCCAGAAACTCGACGTGGTACTTGGTCATCTTGGTGCCTTCCGGCAGTTTTTTCTTCACGTTATCAGAGACGTGAAGAACTTCTTCAAACTGATAGCAGTGCGGGCAGTAGAAGGAGAAGAACTCCAACACTTGCGGTTCACCCGCAACAGGCTTTTCCAGAGTGATGTATTGTTTGCCATCCTGGAACTGCGCTGCAGATGCGCTAAAAGCTAAAACCATACCAGCCAGCGCCAGCCATAATTTTTTCATGTTCAAATTTCTCCGATTAATACATTGGCGTTAATTGTAAGGGGGGCTCTTGCAGAATTTTTGCCTGCTCAATAAAGGTCGCGGTCTGACGATGCCAGTAATCTTCCCCGGTTAACCACGGGAAGTTTTTTGGAAACGCAGGGTCAGCCCAACGTCGAATTAGCCAGGCAAGATAATAAACTAAACGCATAGCGCGTAAAGGTTCTATCAGTCCGATTTCAGAGGTGTCGAACTCACTAAACTCTTCATAAGCCTCGATAATGGTTTCAAGCTGCATGCGTTGTTCAGCTTTATCGCCATTGAGGAGCATCCATAAATCCTGAACAGCCGGGCCATTGCGGGCATCATCTAAATCGACAAACATCGGACCATCGCGCCACAGAATATTACCGGCATGACAATCACCGTGCAGACGTAGCGTGGTAAAACGTGCATGCCAGCGTTCGGTTACGACCGCGATAAGCGCATCCGTTGCCTTCAGGAAAGCCGCTTTTTGCCCTGATGGGATCAACTGTGCGTGTTCAAAAAGCTTACGCGGCTCAGTCAGGTATTCTTCAAGGCCAATCGTCGGGCGAAAGGCAAAAGTACGCTTGCATCCGGTCTGATGCATACGCCCCAGATAGCGCCCCACCGCCTCCATCTGATCGATATTGTCGGCCTCAAACTGCCGCCCGCCGACGCTGGGGAAGATCGCATAATGGAAACCCTGATGGCTTAACAGCGTTTGGCCGCTTAGTACCAGCGGTGCAGCTACCGGGACTTCATCGCTTACCAGTTCCAGAGCAAACTGGTGCTCTTCCTGGATCTGATCGACAGACCAACGTTCAGGGCGATAAAACTTAACGACAAAGCGTCGACGGTCTTCGTCCTGGAATTGATAGACACGGTTTTCATAGCTGTTAAGCGGGGTAAGCCCGGAGTCCACCCGGATCCCCTGCTCAAACAGTGCATCCATGATGGTATCCGGGTGTAGCGTCTGGAAATTAAAAGCGTTGTCGTTCATCCCATCATCCGGAAAATACTACGAATGATTCAGGATATCATTTCGCAGCGCTTTCGGTGGTGGCGATTACAAGCTTTTACTCTTTAATTACGCCACGTGCGCGGAGTAGTGCGGTTTTAAAATCTTCTTCATAATCTTTCTGAATACCTGGGATGACGGCGTCTTTCGCCGAGTCACGCATTTTCAGGTGATAGATCAGAATGTCATCAGTTAAATCCGCCAGTTCGCCGTCAAAACCTGACTCTTGCGCCAGTTTCTGTAAAAATTGCATCAGGTTAAGATCGGGTTCCTTCTGCCAGGCCGGCTGGAGGAGTTCAATAACTTCATTCAGACGTTTACATTTCATGGTTGTGCTCCTTAGGCTCAATACAGATACGTTAGCAGGGTCAATCCCACATTAAAAGAGGCGATATCAGTGATTCTGGATAGTGCAATAACAGGGGTTGTGCTGGCAGGCGGTAAGGCCAGACGGATGGGCGGAACCGATAAAGGTCTGCTTGAGCTTGACGGTAAACCTCTTTGGCGGCATGTGGCCGATACCCTCGCTTTACAGGTCGAAACCGTGGTGGTTAATGCCAATCGCCACCGGGATATTTACCAACAAAGCGGCCTGAAAGTTATCCCTGATTCATTGGCCGATTTCCCTGGCCCACTGGCCGGGATGCTATCGGTATTCCTACAGCAAGCGGGGGAGTGGTTTCTGTTCTGCCCGTGCGATATGCCCTATATTCCTCACGATCTGGTCAAACGTTTGAAGGAGCAGCGCAAAGCTGCACCGGTTGTCTGGGTGCATGATGGCGAAAGAGATCATCCGACCATTGCGCTAATGCACCGCACCATGCAACCCTTGCTACAGGATTATCTTCAGTCCGGTGAAAGACGCGTCATGGTCTTTATGCGCCAGGCTGGCGGTCATGCTGTCGATTTCAGCGATCATAAAGATGCGTTCGTGAACGTGAACACCCCTGAAGAACTTGCAAAATGGCAGGACAAATCATGATCCCGTTACTCGCTATAGCAGCATGGAGCGGAACGGGAAAAACTACGCTGCTTAAAAAATTGATCCCGGAGCTACGTGCCAGAGGCATTCGTCCCGGATTGATTAAGCATACTCATCACAATATGGATGTTGATAAGCCCGGCAAAGATAGCTATGAGCTACGCAAAGCCGGTGCAGCACAAACCCTGGTCGCCAGCCAGCAGCGCTGGGCATTAATGGTAGAGACCCCGGAAGAGCCCGAACTGGATTTAGCGTACCTTGTAAGCAGGATGGATGCTTCTACATTGGATATGGTGTTGGTTGAAGGCTTTAAGCATGAACCTGTTGCTAAGATCGTTCTTTTTCGCGACGGTTGCGGGCACAGTCCAGAGGACCTGGCGTTAGACAACTATGTTATCGCGGTTGCCAGTGATATTCCGCTTGCGGTGGATGTTCCATTGTTAGATATCAACGATATACAGCAAGTTGCCGATTTTGTTACGCAATGGATAAGAAGATAGCTGCTGTGTCGTGATACGCCTTTGTAGGCCGGATAAGGCGGGAGGTCACCTCCGGCAGTTTTCACTCCCTTCAGACGCAATAAATATCCTCCGGCATAGCCGGAGGTTTTTCGGATGCGCCTATAAGGCTCTGTTACCAGCCGCGCCCTAACAGGCGCATACGATCTGACATTTGCATCAGACTTCGTTACTTACGGCCCGTAAACGGGCTACCCGGATAAGCGATCGATAACTGCTCACCCATTTTATCTTCTGCAAGCTGGTGCTTTATGTATTCCTGTATCTTCACCGTGTTCTTACCCACCGTATCTACGTAGTATCCCCGGCACCAGAACTCTCTATTCCTGTACTTGAATTTCATATCCCCAAACTGTTCATACAGCATCAGACTGCTTTTCCCTTTCAGATACCCCATAAAGCCGGATACGCTCATTTTGGGTGGGATTTCCACAAGCATATGGATATGATCCGCACAGCATTCCGCTTCCAGGATCCGCACGTTTTTCCACTCACACAGCTTTCTTAAAATGCTGCCTATCGCCCTGCGTTTCTCCCCGTAGAATGCTTGTCTTCGGTATTTGGGCGCAAAAACTATGTGATATTTACAGTTCCATCGGGTGTGCGCTAAGCTCTTTTCGTCCCCCATTGGGACCCCCTTTTGATTTCTTGTTAAACATTTGCAGTTGCCAGACCGCAATGTGTTTTAACAAATCAAAAGGGGTTTTAATAACTGGCCCAAAGCGGAAAGCTTTCCGGAACCCCCAGCCTAGCTGGGGGTTTTCTGTGCACAAAAAAGCCCATCCGGCAGGATGGGCTTCTTCACTTATTTGATGCCTGGCAGTTCCCTACTCTCGCATGGGGAGACCCCACACTACCATCGGCGCTACGGCGTTTCACTTCTGAGTTCGGCATGGGGTCAGGTGGGACCACCGCGCTACAGCCGCCAGGCAAATTCTGTTTATCAACACACCTCTCGGTCTGTCGATGTAATCTGTAATCAAGCTGAATTTCGATGTCTCATCCGCCAAAACACCTTCGGCGTTGTAAGGTTAAGCCTCACGGTTCATTAGTATCGGTTAGCTCAACGTATCGCTACGCTTACACACCCGACCTATCAACGTCGTCGTCTTCAACGTTCCTTCAGGACCCTTAAAGGGTCAGGGAGAACTCATCTCGGGGCAAGTTTCGTGCTTAGATGCTTTCAGCACTTATCTCTTCCGCATTTAGCTACCGGGCAATGCCATTGGCATGACAACCCGAACACCAGTGATGCGTCCACTCCGGTCCTCTCGTACTAGGAGCAGCCCCCCTCAATTCTCCAGCGCCCACGGCAGATAGGGACCGAACTGTCTCACGACGTTCTAAACCCAGCTCGCGTACCACTTTAAATGGCGAACAGCCATACCCTTGGGACCTACTTCAGCCCCAGGATGTGATGAGCCGACATCGAGGTGCCAAACACCGCCGTCGATATGAACTCTTGGGCGGTATCAGCCTGTTATCCCCGGAGTACCTTTTATCCGTTGAGCGATGGCCCTTCCATTCAGAACCACCGGATCACTAAGACCTGCTTTCGCACCTGCTCGAGCCGTCACTCTCGCAGTCAAGCTAGCTTATGCCTTTGCACTAACCTCCTGATGTCCGACCAGGATTAGCTAACCTTCGTGCTCCTCCGTTACTCTTTAGGAGGAGACCGCCCCAGTCAAACTACCCACCAGACACTGTCCGCAACCCGGATTACGGGTCTACGTTAGAACACCAGCCATTAAAGGGTGGTATTTCAAGGTTGGCTCCATGCAGACTGGCGTCCACACTTCAAAGCCTCCCACCTATCCTACACATCAAGGACCAGTGTTCAGTGTCAAGCTATAGTAAAGGTTCACGGGGTCTTTCCGTCTTGCCGCGGGTACACTGCATCTTCACAGCGAGTTCAATTTCACTGAGTCTCGGGTGGAGACAGCCTGGCCATCATTACGCCATTCGTGCAGGTCGGAACTTACCCGACAAGGAATTTCGCTACCTTAGGACCGTTATAGTTACGGCCGCCGTTTACCGGGGCTTCGATCAAGAGCTTCTCCTTACGGATAACCCCATCAATTAACCTTCCGGCACCGGGCAGGCGTCACACCGTATACGTCCACTTTCGTGTTTGCACAGTGCTGTGTTTTTAATAAACAGTTGCAGCCAGCTGGTATCTTCGACTGATTTCAGCTCCATGAGTAAATCACTTCACCTACATATCAGCGTGCCTTCTCCCGAAGTTACGGCACCATTTTGCCTAGTTCCTTCACCCGAGTTCTCTCAAGCGCCTTGGTATTCTCTACCTGACCACCTGTGTCGGTTTGGGGTACGATTTTGTGTTACCTGATGCTTAGAGGCTTTTCCTGGAAGCAGGGCATTTGTTACTTCAGCACCGTAGTGCCTCGTCATCACACCTCAGCGTTAACAAGACTCCGGATTTACCTGGAATCTCCGCCTACATGCTTAAACCGGGACAACCGTCGCCCGGCTAACATAGCCTTCTCCGTCCCCCCTTCGCAGTAACACCAAGTACAGGAATATTAACCTGTTTCCCATCGACTACGCCTTTCGGCCTCGCCTTAGGGGTCGACTCACCCTGCCCCGATTAACGTTGGACAGGAACCCTTGGTCTTCCGGCGTGCGGGTTTTTCACCCGCATTATCGTTACTTATGTCAGCATTCGCACTTCTGATACCTCCAGCATGCCTCACAGCACACCTTCAACGGCTTACAGAACGCTCCCCTACCCAACAACACATAGTGTCGCTGCCGCAGCTTCGGTGCATGGTTTAGCCCCGTTACATCTTCCGCGCAGGCCGACTCGACCAGTGAGCTATTACGCTTTCTTTAAATGATGGCTGCTTCTAAGCCAACATCCTGGCTGTCTGTGCCTTCCCACATCGTTTCCCACTTAACCATGACTTTGGGACCTTAGCTGGCGGTCTGGGTTGTTTCCCTCTTCACGACGGACGTTAGCACCCGCCGTGTGTCTCCCGTGATAACATTCTTCGGTATTCGCAGTTTGCATCGGGTTGGTAAGTCGGGATGACCCCCTAGCCGAAACAGTGCTCTACCCCCGAAGATGAGTTCACGAGGCGCTACCTAAATAGCTTTCGGGGAGAACCAGCTATCTCCCGGTTTGATTGGCCTTTCACCCCCAGCCACAAGTCATCCGCTAATTTTTCAACATTAGTCGGTTCGGTCCTCCAGTTAGTGTTACCCAACCTTCAACCTGCCCATGGCTAGATCACCGGGTTTCGGGTCTATACCCTGCAACTTAACGCCCAGTTAAGACTCGGTTTCCCTTCGGCTCCCCTATTCGGTTAACCTTGCTACAGAATATAAGTCGCTGACCCATTATACAAAAGGTACGCAGTCACCCCATAAAGAGGCTCCCACTGCTTGTACGTACACGGTTTCAGGTTCTTTTTCACTCCCCTCGCCGGGGTTCTTTTCGCCTTTCCCTCACGGTACTGGTTCACTATCGGTCAGTCAGGAGTATTTAGCCTTGGAGGATGGTCCCCCCATATTCAGACAGGATACCACGTGTCCCGCCCTACTCTTCGAGTTCACAACACATGCACTTTTGTGTACGGGACTATCACCCTGTATCGCCGGACTTTCCAGACCGTTCCACTACCACACATGCTGATTCAGACTCTGGGCTGCTCCCCGTTCGCTCGCCGCTACTGGGGGAATCTCGGTTGATTTCTTTTCCTCGGGGTACTTAGATGTTTCAGTTCCCCCGGTTCGCTTCATTACGCTATGTATTCACGTAATGATAGTGTGACGAATCACACTGGGTTTCCCCATTCGGAAATCGCCGGTTATAACGGTTCATATCACCTTACCGACGCTTATCGCAGATTAGCACGTCCTTCATCGCCTCTGACTGCCAGGGCATCCACCGTGTACGCTTAGTCGCTTAACCTCACAACCCGAAGATGTTTCGTAAAACACTTCAGTGTTGCAAAAATTTGAGAGACTCGAACACACCGCTTTTCATTTCTTGTTTACGGAGAAATGAAACAGTGTGTCGTTTCAATTTTCAGCTTGATCCAGATTTTTAAAGAACAAAACTTCGCAGTGAACCTTTTCAGGTACACTCTGAAGTTTTCTTGTGTTTTTGCAGTAAAGGATGGTGGAGCTATGCGGGATCGAACCGCAGACCTCCTGCGTGCAAGGCAGGCGCTCTCCCAGCTGAGCTATAACCCCATCGTAAATGCTAATCTCTGTACCCTAATTCGTTTCCGGGCAAGGCGCGGTGGTGCGAAGCATACTGAAGTATGCGAGCATCGCCGTAACACAGCACGGAGGCGAATTTGGTAGGCCTGAGTGGACTTGAACCACCGACCTCACCCTTATCAGGGGTGCGCTCTAACCACCTGAGCTACAAGCCTGCAGAGATTTTCTTACTGCTAATTTTCATCAGACAATCTGTGTGAGCACTACAAAGGTCGGTTCTTTAAGGTAAGGAGGTGATCCAACCGCAGGTTCCCCTACGGTTACCTTGTTACGACTTCACCCCAGTCATGAATCACAAAGTGGTAAGCGCCCTCCCGAAGGTTAAGCTACCTACTTCTTTTGCAACCCACTCCCATGGTGTGACGGGCGGTGTGTACAAGGCCCGGGAACGTATTCACCGTGGCATTCTGATCCACGATTACTAGCGATTCCGACTTCATGGAGTCGAGTTGCAGACTCCAATCCGGACTACGACATACTTTATGAGGTCCGCTTGCTCTCGCGAGGTCGCTTCTCTTTGTATATGCCATTGTAGCACGTGTGTAGCCCTACTCGTAAGGGCCATGATGACTTGACGTCATCCCCACCTTCCTCCAGTTTATCACTGGCAGTCTCCTTTGAGTTCCCGACCGAATCGCTGGCAACAAAGGATAAGGGTTGCGCTCGTTGCGGGACTTAACCCAACATTTCACAACACGAGCTGACGACAGCCATGCAGCACCTGTCTCAGAGTTCCCGAAGGCACCAAAGCATCTCTGCTAAGTTCTCTGGATGTCAAGAGTAGGTAAGGTTCTTCGCGTTGCATCGAATTAAACCACATGCTCCACCGCTTGTGCGGGCCCCCGTCAATTCATTTGAGTTTTAACCTTGCGGCCGTACTCCCCAGGCGGTCGACTTAACGCGTTAGCTCCGGAAGCCACGCCTCAAGGGCACAACCTCCAAGTCGACATCGTTTACGGCGTGGACTACCAGGGTATCTAATCCTGTTTGCTCCCCACGCTTTCGCACCTGAGCGTCAGTCTTTGTCCAGGGGGCCGCCTTCGCCACCGGTATTCCTCCAGATCTCTACGCATTTCACCGCTACACCTGGAATTCTACCCCCCTCTACAAGACTCTAGCCTGCCAGTTTCGGATGCAGTTCCCAGGTTGAGCCCGGGGATTTCACATCCGACTTGACAGACCGCCTGCGTGCGCTTTACGCCCAGTAATTCCGATTAACGCTTGCACCCTCCGTATTACCGCGGCTGCTGGCACGGAGTTAGCCGGTGCTTCTTCTGCGAGTAACGTCAATTGCTGCGGTTATTAACCACAACACCTTCCTCCTCGCTGAAAGTACTTTACAACCCGAAGGCCTTCTTCATACACGCGGCATGGCTGCATCAGGCTTGCGCCCATTGTGCAATATTCCCCACTGCTGCCTCCCGTAGGAGTCTGGACCGTGTCTCAGTTCCAGTGTGGCTGGTCATCCTCTCAGACCAGCTAGGGATCGTCGCCTAGGTGAGCCGTTACCCCACCTACTAGCTAATCCCATCTGGGCACATCCGATGGCAAGAGGCCCGAAGGTCCCCCTCTTTGGTCTTGCGACGTTATGCGGTATTAGCTACCGTTTCCAGTAGTTATCCCCCTCCATCGGGCAGTTTCCCAGACATTACTCACCCGTCCGCCACTCGTCACCCAAGGAGCAAGCTCCTCTGTGCTACCGTTCGACTTGCATGTGTTAGGCCTGCCGCCAGCGTTCAATCTGAGCCATGATCAAACTCTTCAATTTAAGTTTGATGCTCGTGAATTAAACTTCGTAATGAATTACGTGTTCACTCAGAGACTTGGTATTCATTTTTCGTCTTGCGACGTTAAGAATCCGTATCTTCGAGTGCCCACACAGATTGTCTGATAAATTGTTAAAGAGCAGTTGCGACGCGCTTTAGCGCTCTGTCGCGAGGTCCCGTATATTACGTTTTCCTCATTCAGAGTCAAGCATTTATTTTTGCTTTTCTCTGCGAGATTCGCAGTGGAACCCCGCTGACCCGGCGGCGTGTAATCCGTTGTTCCGTGTCAGTGGAGGCGCATTATAGGGAGTTATTTCAGGCTGACAAGGGGAAATTTAAAATAATCTTCCGAGTGCGTATTTTTTATTCTTTGTGCTTATTTTGACAACGTTTTGTGGGTTAATTGGGCGATTTCCCGCGCGAAATCCGCGACCTGCTCCCAATCGGTATACACCACTTCTTTATTGGTATCTGTTTCACCGCCTGACATCTTCATTATCAGTTGGATCATAACGCGGTCATACCAGCGATAGCGGGGATACAGCAAAGCGCCAGCAATAACCGCACTGCGATCAGGCCGCCACGGCGAACTCATCAGGAACTTACGCGCATAGCTGTTAGTTTGCGGCGTGCGTTTCTCCGGTTTACGGGCAACCAGGTTTACGGAGTAGAAGGCACTCGGCATCGCGTTCAGCCGCGTGGCATGCTTTTTCACAAACTCCTGAAAAGCTGCATGGTAATGACCATAGCGAATCGAGGCGCCAATCACCACGCTGTCATAATTTTGCCAGTCAGGCTCCGCGGTACGATGCAAATTAACGACATCCGCCCAAACGCCCAGCTCTTTGAGTTCAGAAGCCAGATACTCGGCGATTTCACGCGTTTGTCCGTCCCGGGAAGAAAAAAGAATCAGTGTTTTCACGTGTTACTCCATTATTCACGCCAGAAAGTAGGGGTAAAGAGTACCAGCAGGGTAAAGACCTCCAGACGACCAAACAGCATATTGGCAATCAGGATCCACTTCGCCACGGGGTTCATACTGGCAAAGTTGTCGGCAACAACCCCCAGCCCTGGCCCCAGGTTATTCAGCGTCGCCACAACAGAGGCAAACGCGGAGAAGTCATCAACACCGGTCGCAATAATCGCCAGCATACTGATAATAAAGACCAGCGCATAGGCAGAGAAGAATCCCCACACAGCTTCAAGGATTCGCTCCGGCAAAGCACGGTTACCCAGCTTGATACTGTAAACCGCATTCGGGTGGACCAGTCGTTTCAATTCGCGGTTACCCTGCTTAAACAGCAACAGGATTCGAATCACCTTCAAGCCACCGCCCGTCGACCCGGCACAGCCGCCAATAAAAGCAGAACACAGCAACAGCACCGGCAGGAACAGCGGCCAGCGGGCAATACTGTCCGTAGTAAATCCGGCGGTCGTCGCCATTGATACCACCTGAAAAAAAGCCTGGTTGATGGTCGTGAGTGCCGAACCGTAGGTATTGTGTATCCACAGCACCAGCGTACAGACAGCCACCAGCGTCAGCTGCACCCCAATGAACATGCGGAATTCTGGATCGCGCCAGTAGACCTTCAGGCTGCGACCGCTGAGTAAAGAGAAGTGCAGACCATAGTTACAACCGGAGATCAGCAAGAAGATAGCAATAATGGTGTTAATCGTGGGACTGTCGAAATACCCCACGCTGGCATCGTGTGTGGAAAAGCCGCCGATGGCTATCGTAGCAAAACTGTGCCCAATAGCGTCAAACGCGGGCATCCCGGCAAACCATAGCGCCAGCGCACACGCCACCGTCAGTAATACATAGATAAGCCACAGCGTTTTCGCCGTTTCGGCAATACGCGGACGCATTTTGTTATCTTTCAGCGGGCCCGGCATTTCTGCCCGGTAGAGCTGCATCCCACCGACGCCAAGAATAGGCAGAATAGCCACCGCCAGCACGATGATCCCCATCCCGCCGAACCATTGCAGCATCTGTCGATAAAAGAGGATAGCGTGTGGCAATGAATCCAGCCCCACCAGCGTTGTCGCCCCCGTGGTGGTTAATCCGGAGAAGGATTCAAAAAAAGCGTCAGTTATCGTGAGGTTAGGGCTTTCCGCAAAGATGAACGGTAGCGCACCCACGCTACCCAGCACGGTCCAGAACAAAACGACAATCAGAAACCCTTCGCGCGATTTCAGCTCGCCCTTCTCTTTACGGTTTGGCCACCACAGCATGGAGCCGATCGCCAGAGCAACGAAGAAAGTTTGAGTAAACGCACGCCCTGCCCCATCGCGGTAGATGAGCGCTACCAGTCCGGGGATAATCATTGTCCCCGAGAATAAGATGACCAGTAGTCCAACGATTCGGGTGATGGCGCGAAAATGCATCTCTGCCGCTTCCTTAGTTCTTTAAAATGAGGTGGGGATTATTCTTCAATCGCTAACAATTGCAATGAACCCCGACTAAAATCCGCCAGTTTTGCCGAAAATTCATCCACTTTGGCATAAGGAAGCGCCACCCTGAGCCGAACAAAAGCCTGGTAATCACTGGCAACAACTTTACCGTCAAACTGCCCCAGCAAAGCTTCAATGCCTGCCAGCTGACCGTACTCACACTGCAAAGTATATTCGGTTAATGGCGTCTTGCGCTGCGTCGTTAACTGACGCAACGCCTGATTCACGCCGCCACCGTAGGCTTTCACTAGCCCACCCGTACCCAGAAGGATACCGCCGTAGTAGCGCACCACCACCGCGGTAATCTCACCGATGCCACTCCCCATCAGCTGCGCGAGCATCGGTTTGCCTGCCGTACCAGCCGGTTCGCCATCGTCTGAAAATCCCAGCTGCTGCGAGTCATTGGGCGCGCCCGCCACCCACGCCACACAATGGTGGCGGGCGTCCGGGTGTTCCATTTTGACTGACTCAACAAACGCTTTCGCCGCTTCTACGCCGTCCGTATGGGCGAGCAGCGTAATGAAGCGGCTTTTTTTGATCTCTTCAACGACGCTTACCGGCGCCGCAGGGATTAACCAACTGTCCATTACGCCAGTTTTAAATCCCGTGTCATGTTTTCGATATTGTTCTCGTGGACCACCACGTTGTCTTCAATTCGAATACCGCCGAACGGTTTCAGGGCTTCAATTTTCTGCCAGTTGAAGTGTTTGCTGAACTGCCCTTCACGCCACGGCGCCAACAGCGATTCAATGAAGTAGATGCCCGGTTCGATGGTCAGGACCATGCCCGGTTGCAGCACGCGGGTGCAACGCAGGTAAGGATACTTCGACGGCGCGGCCAGATGCGTACCGCTGTCATCCTGCATAAAACCAGCGACATCGTGTACCTGCAGACCCAGCGGGTGACCAATGCCATGCGGCATAAACGGCCCGGTAAGATCGTTTTCCACCATCGCCTCTTCACTCATATCGGTGATGATTTGATGCTTACGCAGCAGCTTCGCGATGCGCTGATGGAACTGAATGTGATAATCCACGTAGCTGGTACCCGCTTTCATAGTGGCAATCAGCGCCAGTTGCTCGTCATTCACATCCTTCACCAGATGCGCATAGTCGTTGTCGCTTTTCGCCGACCACGTACGCGTCAGGTCTGCTGCATAGCCGTTGTATTCCGCACCGGCGTCCAGCAGGAAACTGCGGATTTCAGACGGAGCCTGATGATCCAGCCTGGTGTAATGCAGAACCGAAGCATGCTCGTTAAGCGCCACGATGTTGCTGTACGGCACGTCGGTGTCGCGATGACCGGTAGCAGTCAGGTAAGCGAGGTTGATGTCAAACTCGCTCATCCCGGAACGGAACGCTTCTTCCGCGGCACGGTGTCCATTCACCGCCATTTTCTGTGCTTCGCGCATACAGGCCAGTTCGTAATCTGTTTTGTAAGCACGATAATAATGCAGGTAGTCGATAACCCCTTTCGGGTTGATATTGCTGGCCGCGATGTCCAGCTGCAGCGCGCGTTCCGGAACCGGACCGATGTAACCGATATTGCCGCGAGCAGCAGGCAGTTGGCTACCGATACCATCAGCTTTTGGCAGCGCGATGATCTCAATTTCTTCCGTCCAGAAGGAGGTCGGCAGCGGCTCAACGTTGTGCCAGTAATCGACCGGCAGGTAGAACCACAATTTCGGCTTATTCACGCCATCCACCAGCAACCAGCAGTTAGGAACCTGCGTTACAGGCACCCAGGCTTTGAATTGCGGATTGACCTTAAACGGGTAGGGATGATCGTCGAGAAAGACGTTAACAAGTTCTCCTGAGTGAATAAGTAACGCATCCAGCTTGAAGCGCTCCAGCGCGTCGCGCGTCCGTTCTTGTAAGGTAACGATATGATTTTTATAGAGTGCGGCCAGTGATTCCATTTTCTATCCTTCTGTTTTTTTGACCTCAAGTGTCCGCATCTTAGCACATCGTTTTGTGAGTGCGTGATTTCTGCCGAGCGTGATCAAATCGTCATTTCTTTAATCATTCATTTGCATTTTATTAACATAAAACACACACTTCGATTCATCTGGTATGACCAGATCACCTTGCGGATTCAGGAGACTGACATGCTTTACAAAGGCGACACCCTGTACCTCGACTGGCTGGAAGATGGCATCGCCGAACTGGTGTTCGATGCCCCAGGCTCAGTCAATAAACTCGACACGGCCACCGTTGCCAGCCTGGGCCATGCGCTTGACGTGCTGGAAAAACAACCGAATTTAAAAGGGCTGCTGCTGCGTTCTAACAAAGCAGCCTTTATTGTTGGTGCCGACATCACCGAATTCCTTTCACTGTTCCTCGTGCCTGAAGAGCAGTTGAGCCAGTGGCTGCATTTTGCCAACAGCGTGTTTAATCGCCTGGAAGATCTGCCTGTTCCGACTCTCTCAGCGGTTAACGGCTATGCGCTGGGCGGCGGCTGTGAGTGTGTCCTGGCGACCGATTATCGTCTGGCTACGCCGGACCTGCGCATCGGCCTGCCGGAAACCAAGCTGGGCATTATGCCAGGCTTTGGCGGCTCCGTACGTATGCCACGTATGCTGGGTGCGGACAGCGCGCTGGAAATTATTGCTGCGGGTAAAGATGTGGGTGCTGAGCAGGCGCTAAAAATCGGTCTGGTCGATGGCGTAGTGAAGCAAGACAAACTGCTTGATGGCGCGATCGCGGTATTACGTCAGGCGATTAACGGCGACCTCGACTGGAAAGCCAAACGTCAGCCGAAGCTGGAACCGTTGAAACTCAGCAAAATTGAAGCGGCAATGAGCTTTACCATCGCCAAAGGTATGGTGGCGCAGACGGCAGGTAAGCATTATCCCGCACCGATTACCGCGGTAAAAACCATTGAAGCAGCGGCCCGTTTTGGTCGTGAAGAAGCGCTGAATCTGGAAAATCAAAGCTTTGTTCCACTGGCGCACACCAATGAAGCCCGCGCACTGGTTGGAATTTTCCTTAACGATCAGTTCGTGAAAGCCAAAGCCAAAAAGCTCACCAAAAATGTTGAAGCGCCAAAGCAAGCGGCAGTGCTGGGCGCAGGCATTATGGGCGGCGGCATCGCTTACCAGTCGGCCTGGAAAGGCGTGCCGGTTGTCATGAAAGATATCAACGACAAATCATTAACGCTGGGTATGACCGAAGCAGCCAAGCTACTGAACAAACAGCTTGAGCGCGGCAAAATTGACGGTCTGAAAATGGCGGGCGTTATTTCCACCATTCATCCCACCCTCGACTATAGCGGTTTCGAACGCGTGGACGTGGTAGTTGAAGCGGTCGTAGAAAACCCAAAAGTGAAAAAAGCGGTACTGGCGGAAACCGAAGATCAGGTTCGCCCGGACACTGTACTGGCTTCGAATACTTCCACCATCCCAATCAACGAACTGGCCAGCGCGCTTAAGCGTCCGGAAAACTTCTGTGGGATGCACTTCTTTAACCCGGTGCACCGTATGCCGCTGGTTGAGATCATTCGCGGCGAGAAAAGCTCGGATGAAACCATCGCTAAGGTTGTCGCCTGGGCAAGCCAGATGGGCAAAACGCCGATTGTGGTTAATGACTGCCCTGGTTTCTTCGTTAACCGCGTGCTGTTCCCCTATTTTGCCGGTTTCAGTCAGTTGCTGCGCGACGGGGCGGATTTCCGCAAAGTCGACAAAGTGATGGAAAAACAGTTTGGTTGGCCGATGGGCCCGGCTTATCTGCTGGACGTGGTAGGTATTGATACCGCGCACCACGCGCAGGCGGTGATGTCCGCAGGCTTCCCTCAGCGTATGCAGAAAGATTATCGCGATGCGATAGACGCCCTGTTTGATGCTAACCGTTTCGGGCAGAAAAACGGTCTCGGATTCTGGCGTTATAAAGAAGACAACAAGGGCAAGCCGAAGAAAGAAGAAGATGCCACCGTTGACGATCTGCTGGCAGAGGTCAGCCAGCCGAAACGCGACTTCAGCGATGAAGAGATTATCGCCCGCATGATGATCCCTATGGTCAACGAAGTAGTGCGTTGCCTGGAAGAAGGCATTATCGCCAGCCCGGCAGAAGCCGATATGGCGCTGGTATACGGTCTGGGCTTCCCTCCGTTCCATGGCGGTGCGTTCCGCTGGCTGGATACGCTCGGCAGCGCGAAGTATCTCGATATGGCTCAGCAGTATCAGCACCTTGGTCCGCTGTATGAAGTTCCGGTCGGTCTGCGTGATAAAGCGCGCCATAACGAACCGTATTATCCCCAGGTTGAGCCAGCCCGCCCGGTTGGCAGCCTGAAAACGGCTTAAGGAGTCACAATGGAACAGGTTGTAATTGTTGATGCGATCCGTACCCCGATGGGCCGTTCGAAAGGGGGCGCGTTTCGGAACGTGCGGGCAGAAGATCTCTCTGCACATTTAATGCGTAGCCTGCTGGCGCGTAATCCGGCGCTGGAGCCAACCGCGCTTGATGACATTTACTGGGGCTGTGTGCAACAAACGCTGGAGCAGGGTTTCAATATCGCCCGTAATGCCGCGCTGCTAGCGGAAGTTCCGCACTCCGTTCCGGCCGTCACGGTCAATCGCCTGTGCGGTTCATCCATGCAGGCGCTGCACGATGCGGCACGCATGATCATGACTGGTGATGCTCAGGCGTGCCTGATTGGCGGCGTTGAGCATATGGGCCATGTGCCAATGAGCCACGGCGTTGATTTCCACCCTGGTATGAGCCGCAACGTGGCGAAAGCCGCAGGGATGATGGGCCTGACCGCAGAAATGCTCTCCCGCATGCACGGCATCAGCCGTGAAATGCAGGACGCTTTCGCCGCACGTTCACACGCTCGCGCCTGGGCTGCAACACAGTCTGGCGCTTTTAAAAACGAAATCATCCCGACCGGCGGTCATGATGCCGACGGCGTGCTGAAGCAGTTTAACTACGATGAGGTTATCCGTCCGGAAACGACCGTTGAAGCGCTCTCCACCCTGCGCCCGGCGTTCGATCCGGTGAACGGAACGGTGACTGCCGGTACCTCTTCTGCACTCTCCGACGGCGCAGCGGCGATGCTAGTAATGAGCGAAAGCCGCGCCCGTCAACTGGGTCTGACGCCGCGTGCCCGTATTCGTTCGATGGCTGTTGTCGGCTGCGATCCGTCAATCATGGGTTACGGCCCGGTTCCGGCCTCAAAGCTGGCGCTGAAAAAAGCGGGGCTCTCCACCAGCGACATCGGCTTGTTTGAGATGAACGAAGCCTTTGCCGCTCAGATCCTGCCGTGTATTAAAGATCTGGGGCTGATGGAGCAGATCGATGAGAAGATCAACCTCAACGGCGGGGCGATCGCCTTGGGTCACCCGCTGGGCTGTTCTGGGGCGCGTATCAGCACCACCCTGCTCAACCTGATGGAACGCAAAGATGTGCAGTTTGGTCTGGCGACGATGTGTATCGGGTTAGGTCAGGGTATCGCAACGGTATTTGAGCGAGTTTAATCAAAGCATGCCGGGGGCGCTTCGCTTGCCCGGCCTACGAAATGTTATCTCAAAGCCATTGGTGCCAGAACAAGGCGGCAAGCGAATGAATCCCGATGAGCTTACGTATAGTAAGTGATTCGGGTGAATGAGCGAAGCCAACACAGTTATGGTGCCAATGGCGAAGAGAGAAAGTTTAGTTGCCGTTCTTCCCGCCTGTCAGGGGCGGGTTTTTTATTTCCCTGAACTACCACGCACCACTAACTGCACCGGCAGCAGCAGATTCTCTTCCTGATTTTCTTCCAGCAGTAAACGCAGCGCTTCACGCCCCAGCTGTTTTTTATCAACCGCAACGGTAGTCAGCGGCGGATGTGACCAGGACGCAGCATCGATATCATCAAACCCCACCAGCGCAAGATCTTCCGGGATACGTATACCCTGCTGCGCACACACCTGCTGAACAACCATCGCTGCCGCGTCGTTATAGGCAAAAATGGCATCGGGCGGCTCTGGCAGTCTGAGTAGCTCATTAACCGCATCCACCAGAGATTGCTCGGTATCCAGCAGCGGCGGCGCAACGACGTCATACTCTGGCGGCATTAGCAAACGGGCTTCATACAATGCCTGACGGTAGCCCTTTTCACGCTGACGGATGCTGTAGTGCGCAAGCGTACTGGCAAGAAAAGCAATGCGGCTGCGGCCTTGCGCAATCAGATGTTGCGTGGCCAGATAGCCGCCCAGGGTATTGTCAGGATTCACGCAAGGCAGTCCTGGCGCCCAGAGATCCACCAGCACCAGCGGCAATTTCATCTGTTGTAGCAGCCCAAGCAACTCAGGTTCAAAAAATCCCGCGCAGATTAGCGCATCAGGCTGGTGCAGCATTACCTGCTCACTCACTGCATCGCCTGGACCTATAGAGAGAAAGCTCAGCGCAACCCCCTTTTCGCGACACAGATCTTCTATCCCCAGCAGCAGCTGAGAGTAAAACGGTAAAGCCCGGCTGATATTGTGCTGGCGATGCAGTAAAAACAGGACACGTTTGATTTTGTCTGCGCGCAGGCGAGAAAAATCATAACCCTGCTGCTGCGCCACTGAAATAATGCGCTGCCGGGTCTCTTCACGCAGCCCCGGTTGCCCTTTTAGCGCGCGGGAAACAGCGCCAACCGAGACGCCACAAGCGTCGGCAATGTCTCTGATACGTACAGGTTTCGTCATTTCAGTCTCATGGATTTACTGTGGCTTGTTGCGCCCCCAGCCATGCTGCGCCGCGTACGCCGCTGCTGTCGCCGTGGCGGGCCTGAACGATCGGTGTGCGGCACTGTTTACCAAACACGTACTGCGCCACTCGCGCCTGTAAGCCTGAGTACAGTAAATCGATATTGGATACCCCGCCCCCCAGCACGATAACATCGGGATCGAGCATATTTACCACACTCGCCAACGCGCGAGCCAGTTGATCGCAATAGCGTTCCCATAACAAACAGGCGTCTGCATCACCCGATGCTACCCGTTGCATAATTTGTGGCACACCCATATGTTGCGCGGTGTGATTCATATACTGGCGCTCCAGGCCACTACCCGAAATAAAGCTCTCAATACAGTTCAACTGTCCGCAATAGCATGTCACTTCAGCCCCGTCCCGAGATCCGTGGTAGCGCGGCAAGGCATTATGCCCCCACTCTCCGGCACAGGCGTTAGGGCCGGAGATCAACCGGTTCTCGATGCATAGACCACCGCCGCATCCGGTACCGAGGATCACGCCAAATACCACGCTATGCCCACGCCCACTACCGTCCATCGCTTCTGACAGGGTAAAGCAGTTGGCATCATTAGTAACGGGCACTGGCATTCCTAATGCACGCTCGAGATCTTGCGCAAAGGCCTGCTGATTCAGCACCAGAATGTTGGAATTCTTAATCAAACCTTCGCTATCCACCGCACCTGGCACCCCGACGCCAACCGATAAAGGCTGATTAATGGCCTGCATAGCCCTGGCTATCATCTCCGTCACGGCCTGGAAAAAATCACCGTAACGCTGCTTTGGTGTCGCGCATCGTTCGCGGTAAACAATTTCACCCGCGTTATCAATCACCACCGCTTCGATTTTAGTCCCGCCGATATCCAGTCCGAGCCTCATGGTTTTTCCTCATTTGCATCTCACAATGTGATGCGGTTTAGCTTGCCTATTTTGTTTACTAAACAAATGGAGATCTGTCACAAAAACTCAATTTATGTTTGAGTGACGGACATATTATGTTTACTAAAAAATAATTATGATGAGAAAGAAAGGCAATGACGCCGGGCCTGCGCCCTGCTAGTTGGAAGACAGATGATTGATGCATGCGCCGGAAGGGCTCCGGCGCACAGCGCTTAAATGAACGCGAAAGCATCGCCAAACAGGCGATCTTCACGCGCACTGCGTTCATTACAGAACAGATCGCGCGCGATTTTGGCCATTTCAAAACGACCGGCAATGTAGATATCGTGCTCAGCCAGGGTACCGTAATCCTGCAATACCGCCGTTAACACGGTTCCCGTACGACCACGCCAGCCGTCTTCTGGCTGTTCCACCACTGGCTCAACGCGCAGATTCGGGTGATTAACAGACAACGCTTCCAGTTCGGAGAGATCGTAGAGATGCTTCTCTTCACGCCCACCCCAGTAAATGGTGATATCGCGGTTTGGATTACGTGCCAGCGCAGTAAGCAGAATGGAACGCACGTAAGAGAACCCTGTACCACCGGCAATCAGGATCAGCGGGCGCTCGTCTTCATCACGCAGCCAGGCTTCGCCATGCGGAATGTCGACCTTGATTTCCCGGTCTTTCAGAATGCGGTCCATCACAGCCATGGCATAAAGATTTAGCTCAGAGGCGCCAACGTGCAGCTCAATGAATCCTTGCTCGTCCGGCGTGGATGCCATGGAGAACGGACGCTTATCCCTTTCGTCCATCACGACCATTAAATACTGGCCAGCACGAAAGGAAAACGCCGCGTCTGGCACTAAACGAACGCGATATACGGTATCAGTGATAGCTTCTACCGAGGTCACTTTACAGCTTAAGGTTGTCATGCGCTCTCTCTGTCGGATCAATAGGCAAAACGATCGCGCCTCAGGCGCTTTTGCCGTCATTAAAGATGGCCAGTTCATCCCAAATTGCGTCAATACGCGCAGTTACTTCAGGATCTTTTTTAATCGGGCGTCCCCATTCGCGTTGGGTTTCGCCCGGCCATTTATTTGTGGCATCCAGCCCCATTTTTGAACCCAGGCCGGAAACCGGCGAGGCAAAGTCCAGGTAATCAATTGGCGTATTCTCTACCAGTACCGTATCCCGAGCCGGGTCCATACGGGTAGTAATTGCCCAAATCACATCATTCCAGTCGCGTGCATTGACATCATCATCGCAGACAATAACAAATTTGGTGTACATAAACTGGCGCAAAAACGACCAAACACCCATCATGACGCGTTTGGCATGACCAGCGTACTGTTTTTTCATCGTCACCACGGCCAGACGATATGAACAGCCTTCCGGAGGCAGGTAAAAATCGACGATTTCCGGGAACTGCTTTTGCAGAATAGGAACGAAAACTTCGTTCAGCGCCACGCCAAGCACCGCGGGCTCATCAGGCGGACGTCCGGTATAAGTAGAGTGATAAATCGCCTCTTCACGCTGGGTAATGTGCGTGACGGTAAAGACCGGAAAGCTATCTACTTCGTTGTAGTAGCCGGTATGATCGCCATACGGTCCTTCCGGGGCCAGCTCACCCGGTTCGATATACCCTTCCAGCACGATTTCAGCACTGGCGGGCACTTCCAGATCGTTGGAAATACATTTGACCACTTCGGTTTTGGTGCCACGTAACAGCCCGGCAAATGCGTACTCGGATAATGTATCAGGGACGGGCGTCACGGCCCCCAGAATGGTCGCAGGATCTGCCCCCAACGCCACCGAAACCGGGAAGCGTTCGCCAGGATGCGCCGCACACCACTCCTGGTAATCGAGTGCGCCGCCGCGGTGGGACAGCCAGCGCATAATGAGCTTGTTTTTGCCAATCAGCTGCTGGCGATAAATACCCAGATTCTGCCGCTCTTTATGTGGGCCACGCGTTACGGTTAGCCCCCAGGTAATCAGCGGTGCGGCATCTTCCGGCCAACAGGTCATAATCGGAATACGGTTTAAATCGACGTCATCACCGGAGTAGATTTTTTGCTGACAAGGCGCACCGCGCAACCGCTTAGTCGGCATGTTCAGCACCTGCTTAAACTGCGGCAGCTTATCAAACAGATCGCGGAATCCTTTCGGTGGCTCCGGCTCTTTCAAAAACGCCAACAGTTTACCGACTTCCCGTAGTGCCGAGACATCTTCCTGCCCCATCCCCATCGCAACACGCTTCGGTGTGCCAAACAGGTTACACAGCACCGGCATGGAATAGCCTTTAGGATTCTCAAACAGTAACGCAGGCCCGCCAGCACGTAGGGTGCGATCGGCAATTTCAGTAATTTCCAGGTGGGGATCCACCTCAAGCGAAATGCGTTTGAGCTCGCCCTGCTGTTCAAGCAGCGTCAGGAAGTCGCGTAAATCGTGATATTTCATGGCGTCCATTGTGGCCTCTTCGTAAGCGCTTCATTATACGGCGTTCATCATTGTGATGCTGTATTTTTGTTAAATTAGCGTGAACTCTGGCGATACATATAAGCCCTGGGAGTATATACCCGTTGGGTTTCAGCCTGCTTTGAGGCGGGTATAATTAACTTAACTCATGGCTTTTGCTATGCTAGCGCTCAGAACAAGCGAATAAGAGTTATTATGCAATCCTGGTATTTACTGTACTGCAAACGTGGGCAACTTCAGCGAGCCCAGGAACACCTGGAAAGACAGGCGGTGAACTGCCTGACGCCTATGATCACCCTGGAAAAAATGGTGCGCGGTAAACGTACCACAGTCAGTGAACCACTATTCCCTAATTACATGTTTGTCGAGTTCGACCCGGAAGTGATCCACACCACCACGATCAACGCCACGCGTGGTGTCAGCCATTTTGTTCGTTTTGGAGCGACACCTGCGACCGTCCCATCCCCCGTAATTCACCAGCTTTCTATCTACAAGCCTGAAGGTATTGTTGACCCGCAAACCCCTCAGCCAGGGGACAGCGTGATTATTACTGAAGGGGCGTTTGAGGGACTGAAAGCGATCTTCACCGAACCGGATGGCGAAGCGCGTTCCATGCTACTGCTTAACCTCTTGAATAAAGAGATTAAGCAGAGCGTGAAAAATACCGGTTTTCGAAAAATATAAGTCGTTTAGAAGGTCACTTCGAACAGCGTTCTGACGTTGGCATCAATGGTTGCTGACAGCCATTGAGGATCTTCCCCACGCCAGTGAGCAATTCGCTCAAGAATATGCGGCAGGTGCGCCGGTTCATTGCGACGTGACGTCGGTTTAGGCGTTAAGTCGCGAGGGAGTAGATAAGGTGCATCGGTTTCTATCAGCAGTCTTTCCACCGGAATAAACGGCAGCAGCTCCCGCAGTTCCATCCCCCGGCGTTCATCACAGACCCACCCGGTGATACCGATATAAAGCCCTCGGTCCACGCAGTCCTGCATCTCCTGGCGCGAACCGGTGAAACAGTGCAGCACCGCGCCTGGGAGGCTGTCCAGCCACGGCTCCAGCAACGTCAGAAAACGCTCATGCGCATCCCGACAATGCATGAAAATCGGCATCTGCAGTTCAGCAGCAATGCGCAGTTGCGCTTCAAAAGCACGTTCCTGCTCCTGCGGCGTGGAGAAATTGCGATTGAAATCCAGACCGCACTCACCAATAGCGACTACCTTCGATTGGTTTGCCAGCGCGATGATCTCGTCTTCCGTTGAGGATTGCCATTGGCTGCTGTCATGCGGGTGCACGCCAGCCGTGGACCAGCACTGCGGATAATGCTGCGCCAGCTTTAACGCCTGCTGGCTTTCGTGAAGGTTTGTTCCGGTCAGAAGCATACCGTTTACGCCCGCAGCAAAGGCGCGCGCCACGACCTCATCCCGGTCTTTCGCAAATTGTGAACTGGTTAAATTAACGCCAATATCAAACATGCTTCCTCCCATATGACAACCGCCCTGACGGGCGGTTGAATTTATTCTTCAGTTTTCTCGGTGGCTTCGGCTTCTTTTGCTTCTTCAGCCTCGTTGTCCTCATCTCTCGTACGTCGCTTACCGACATAGAAACGAGAGAAGAAAACTCCCACCTCGAACAGGCAGTACATCGGTATCGCCAACAACGTTTGCGAGAAGACATCTGGCGGAGTCAGTAGCATCCCGACGACAAAAGCCCCCACCACAACATAAGGACGTTTTTTGCGTAAATCATCTGGCGTCGTAATGCCCATCCAGCATAGCAGCACGATGGCGACAGGCACCTCAAAAGAGACACCGAAAGCCATAAATAGCGCCATTACAAAGCTGAGATAGCTGGCAATGTCCGTTGATACCTGCACGCCTTGCGGAGCCGTGTTGGCCAGAAAACCAAACGCTAACGGGAAGACAACAAAATAGGCGAATGCCATGCCGATGTAGAACAACAACGAACTGGAAACCAGCAGCGGAACAACCAGACGGCGTTCATGTTTATACAACGCTGGCGCAATAAATGCCCACACCTGGTAGAGGATCACTGGCGCTGACAGGATCAGCGATACCATGAAGGTCAACTTGATTGGGGTAAAGAACGGCGAAGCCACATCGGTGGCGATCATCGTTGCACCCTGCGGCATCTGTTTAATCAACGGCGCCGCGACCATATGGTAAATATCGTTGGCAAAGTAAACCAACGCCAGAAAGATCACGATTACCGCAATGATGCAGTTCAGGAGTCGCTTACGCAGCTCAATAAGATGCGTGATGAGCGGTTGGGTATCTTCTACAGCCATGTTTACGGTTTATCACTCGACGAGGGGGAGGATTCGGCAACAGGTGCGACAGCTTTCTTTTCTGCATCCATTAACGTAGCGGAAGTGTTTTCCGTTGGCTCTGGCGTTTTAGCACCCGTGGATTCCGGTTTTTGCTCCGGCGAACTGGCCTGGTTTTCAGCGGCAGCAGGGGTGACCCCTTCTCGCTGCGCTTCAGCTTCTTTCACCACCGGATTATGGATAGTGTGCGCTTCATCGCTCTCTTTCTCAGGATCGTGCACACTGTAAGAACGCTTCATCGACTCTGCCGCTTCACGCAGCTCATCCATTGAGGCTTTCAACTCCGGGGTCAGATTCGTCAGGCTCGCTTTCTCTACTTTCTTCAGGCTGTCCTGAAACTCCTGAAGCTTAAGCTCCTGGGTCAGTTCATTCTGAACAGTAGTTGCCAGGGAACGCAAAGCACGAACCCAGCCAGCAACCGTTTTTACCGCTACAGGTAAACGTTGCGGCCCCAGGACGATGAGGCCGATCACGAACACCAATAACAGTTCGCTAAAACCGATATCAAACACGGATTATACCTGCTCTTTATCTTGGCTTTTGGCGTCTTCTTTTTTCACTTCGCCCTGCTTATCGGTAATGGATTTAGCAGTAAAATCAGCGTCCTGGCTGGTTTTATCTTGCTTTGGCTCATCATCACCCATTGCTTTTTTGAAGCCTTTAATCGACGCGCCAAGATCGGAACCGATGGAGCCGAGTTTCTTGGTGCCAAATAGCAGTACAACGATGACGGCAATGATCAACAACTGCCAAATACTGATACCACCCATACATGTTCCTCTGTCATAGATGATGAATTAATAAGGCCGTAGTATACGTTACACGACCTGCCTAGGGCGATGAAAAATTCAGCGCATTTTGCGCCAGCCGATCAACCAGGCTAAGACACCGCCGGCCATTAACCAGCCCGGCATAAGCCCCCACTCAGGACGGCTTACCAGCAGGAATGTTCCACTGAGCAACAATGTTGCACCAATGCCCAATAAATAACGGGATTGTCCCTGACGTACATGATTCGCGTGAAGCTCGCGGGCAATCTTATCAACACTGTGCTGTAAATATTTGCCCTGGCGCAAACTGTCATACACCAGTTCAGGTATTTCTGGCATTTTTTCGACCCAGAACGGTGCTTTTTCTTTAAATGCTCTAACAAGCGCCGGAATACCGACCTGATCTTTGATCCAGGATTCGAGGAAAGGCTTGGCCGTTTTCCACAAATCTAACTGCGGGTAGAGCTGACGTCCGACACCTTCAACGTACAGCAGCGTCTTCTGTAGCAATACCAGTTGAGGCTGAACTTCCATATTGAATCGGCGCGCTGTGTTGAACAGATTTAACAGCACATGACCAAAGGAAATCTCCGCCAGCGGTTTTTCGAAAATCGGCTCGCACACGGTACGAATGGCAAATTCAAACTCTTCTACGTTGGTATCCGGCGGAACCCAGCCAGAATCCACATGCAGTTCAGCAACTTTGCGGTAGTCGCGGTTAAAGAACGCGATGAAGTTTTCAGCCAGATAACGCTTATCTTCTTTGTTTAAAGAACCCACAATCCCACAATCAATACCAATGTATTTCGGGTTTTCAGGATGCTCATAACTCACGAAAATGTTCCCAGGGTGCATATCCGCATGGAAAAAGCTGTCGCGGAATACCTGAGTAAAGAAGACCTGAACACCGCGTTCAGCCAGTAGCTTCATATTGGTGCCGTTCTTCTCAAGCGAGGTGACATCTGAAACGGGAATACCGTAAATGCGCTCCATCACCATCATGTTCTGACTGCAATAGTCAGAGTACACTTCCGGGATGTACAGCATTGGGCTGTCTTCAAAATTACGTCGCAGCTGAATCGCGTTCGCCGACTCGCGCAGCAGATTCAGCTCATCAATCAACGTTTTTTCATATTCACGGACCACTTCTGTTGGTCGCAGGCGGCGACCGTCTGGCATCAGGCGAGGTACCCAACGAGCAAGGCGGTAGATCAGTTTTAAATCCGCTTTAATTACCGGCAGTATGTCCGGGCGGATAACTTTGATCACCACCTCTTTCCCATTCGATTTCAGTCGCGCGGTGTGAACCTGAGCAATAGACGCAGATGCCAGCGGTGTGATCTCAAAATCATCAAACCATTCCTCGACGGGCAGCCCACCCATCGCCTCTTCGATTTGTTCTTTCGCTCTTTGCCCATCGAATGGGGCTACCCGATCCTGCAATAGCGCTAGCTGATCGGCGATGTGCGGCGGGAAAAGATCACGGCGGGTAGAGAGCATTTGCCCGAACTTGATCCACACCGGGCCGAGCTCCTGTAAAGCCAGTCTCAGCCGTTCTCCCAGCGGTTTGTCTTTATGTCGGTTGGGCATCCAGAACAGCGTGTAACGCCACAACCGGAGCGGCAGCGTGATACGCATTTTGGGGATGAGTTCATCAAGACCGTAGCTTAAAAAAGTGCGAATGATGAAATAAAGGCGCCGTACTTCACCTGGCGTCATTTGGCCTCCAGTTTTTCCAGCCGTTTGGCCAGAGATTCGACCGCACGCTCAACGGCTGCCGTTTCTTCTGCAAACCATGCAACCTCAAGCGGACCAGGAGCCATACGCCACTCTTCGGTGATCGCTTCGGCAACATAGCGCTGCTGGCGTTGAATGTTGTGGCACAGGAACTTCGCTCCACCACGCAAAACTTTGCTGACCCCTTCCGCGACGATATCGCCGGTATAAGGTGCTAACAGTTCTGCGGGATCAAACTCCGCCAGATCGGCCAACGCGACAAAATTCTGTACCACCTGGATATCGCCCTGAACCTCCAGCTCACCACTGCGGATAAGCGTGGTGAGTTGCTGCCGGTCGCGTAATTTCGGTAACACGCTGGCATGTGTGATTACGGTGCAATCGGCTTCGCCTTCCCATGCCCCCAGCACATCGACCTGGCGCTCACTAAACACCAGCACTAACGGTGTTGAAAATCCTTTGAGCTCAACACGCAGCACTTTGCCCTGTAAACGCGTTCTGGCTGACTTGAGCGCAGGAGAACGATACAGAAAGGTGTTAAGCAAATTTTCAACGCCGGCGGTCACTAAGGGTTTTAAAGGCATCCCCAATCTCCTGTCAGAACTTGTAACCACGATGCAGCGCCACGACACCTGCCGTCAGGTTGTAGTAATCAACGCTTTCGAACCCGGCATCTTGCATCATTGCTTTTAAGGTGTCCTGATCGGGATGCATGCGGATGGACTCCGCCAAATAGCGATAACTGTCTGCATCGCTTGCCACCATAGAACCAATGCGCGGCAAAACGTGGAAAGAGTATGCGTCGTAGGCTTTGCTCAGCGGTTCGATAATCGGCTTGGAGAACTCCAGCACCAGTAGACGTCCGCCCGGCTTCAACACGCGATACATAGATCGTAATGCTTTATCTTTATCCGTTACGTTGCGCAGACCGAAAGAGATGGTGATGCAGTCAAACGTGTTGTCTGGGAAAGGTAATGCTTCCGCATTCGCCTGAACGTACTCAACGTTACCCACGACGCCGATATTACGCAGCTTTTCGCGACCCATTTTGAGCATTGAGTCGTTGATATCCGCCAGCACAACTTTGCCAGTTTCGCCTACCATGCGAGAGAATTTCGCCGTCAGATCGCCCGTACCGCCCGCCAAATCGAGAACGGTTTGCCCGCGACGCACGCCACTGCAGTCAATGGTGAAGCGCTTCCACAAACGATGAATGCCAAATGACATTAAGTCATTCATAACGTCATATTTAGACGCCACAGAATGAAAAACGTGGGCCACCATGTCAGCTTTCTGCTCTTTAGCGACGGTCTGAAAGCCAAAGTGCGTCGTTTCTTGTGAATTATCCACCATCTCAGTGCCTGCTCATCCAAAAAATGTTCAAGAAGTGTAACAGATTGGGCCAATTTGCCCTACCCTTCTGCCCGGTTCAACTACCCCAAACGGACTAGTTTGATTGCTGGTTTACCGCTTCATCATCAGGGTAAGGTTCATCCTGCTGCGTCTCAGGGACCGAGCGCAAGCGGTACTCTTCATCCTGCGTAGTGGCTTGTTCAGCCAGTTCAGGATTAATCTCGCGCTTAATTTCCACGCCTAAACTGCGAAACGCTTCTGCCTGTGACAGGACGTTTCCACGGCCTGAAGAGAGTTTTTTCATCGCCTGTCGGTAGTTATCCTGAGCTTTATCCAGGCTTTGGCCAATTGCCGACATATCATCCACAAACAAACGCATCTTGTCATAAAGTTTGCTGGCCCGATCGGCAATCTGTTGCGCATTACGACTCTGATGCTCGTAGCGCCACAAGTTGGCAATCGTGCGCAATGCCACCAACAACGTGGTAGGGCTAACCAGCATAATGTTATTTTTAAGTGCTTCGGTAATCAGTTCAGGCTGTCTATCGAGCGCCAGTAAAAAAGCAGGCTCAACGGGGATAAACATCAGCACATAGTCAAGTGTGCGCAGCCCAGGAAGCTGCTGATAGTCTTTGCGCCCCAGCAGACGGATATGGTTTCGTACCGAGGCGATGTGCTCCTGCAACGCGCTCTCGCGGGTGTATTCATCTTCAGCATTAAAATAGCGTTCATAGGCGACCAGCGTCATTTTCGCGTCGATCACCACATCTTTGCCCTGCGGTAACCGGACGATGACATCTGGCTGCATCCGCGAACGGGCGTCGTTCTCAATGCTGACCTGGGTTTCGTATTCATAGCCTTCGCGCAGACCGGAAGCCTCAAGCACCCGGGTGAGTACGACCTCGCCCCAGTTGCCCTGCGTTTTGTTATCGCCTTTTAATGCCCGCGTCAGGTTTACCGCTTCCTGCGCCATCTGCACGTTCAGTTGCTGCAGATTACGAATTTCGTGCGCCAGAGTATGGCGTTCTTGCGCCTCTTTACCAAAGCTATCCTGAACCTGGCGTCGAAAACCGTCCAGTTGTTCGCGAAGCGGTGTAAGCAGGCTGTTCAGGCTTTGGCGATTTTGCTCATCTACACGACGGTTGCTGTGCTCGAAAATACGGTTCGCCAGATTTTCAAATTGTTCGCTCAGACGCTGTTCGCTGTTGATCATCTGGCGGATTTTATCTTCCGCATGCTGCTGCGTCGCTTCCAGTCGGGTAGTGACTTCTCGAAGGTCAGCTTCCAGAGAGGTGTTGATGCTGTGCAGACTGCGCAATTCGTTATTGAGTAGTTCGCACTCATCGCGCCAGTGGGCTTCCTGTGAGAGCTGCTGGCGGGCGGCGCTTAGCGCAATATCCAGTTCGCGTCGTTCTTCGATGAGGTCAGCACGGATCCGATCGGCGTGCGCTTTTGTTGCTAGCCACCCCACCAGCAGCCCTGCGGCTAACGCCAGCACGGCACTCATCATAATTGAAATATCCACAACGCCCCCTTACAGCAACGACTTACCCGCACAAAATAGAATTGTGCTGTATAAACGTCCAGTTTAAAAGGAATTTCCTGCGAGGCACTACGCAAAATAAAAAGGCCGAACGCGTCGGCCTTTTTGAATAGACGGGAGAATTACAGTAAACGACGCGCAGCTTCCACCACGATTTTCACCGCGTGGCTTTCTGTTTGTTTCATCGTTTCCGCATTAGGGATCTCTTGCTGAGTACGGTTCACGATAACCCCCGCGACCATACCAGCACGCAGACCCTGGCTTGCGCACATGGTGAGCAGCGTAGCAGATTCCATTTCGTAGTTCATGACACCCATAGACTGCCACTCTTCCATTGAGCCTTTGAAACGGCTCACTACGCGACCAGAGAAGGTGTCATAACGCTCCTGGCCCGGATAGAAGGTATCAGAAGACGCGGTAACGCCTACGTGGGTGGTGGCGCCGATAGATTTCGCCGCTTCCACCAGCGCGGTGGTGCACTCGAAGTCCGCGACGGCCGGGAATTCCATTGGCGCGAAGTGCAGGCTTGCACCGTCCAGACGGACAGATGCTGTGGTGACCAGTACATCACCTACGTTGATATGTGGCTGAATGGCGCCAGTCGTACCGATACGCAGGAAGGTACGAATGCCCAGCTGTGCCAGTTCTTCTACGGCAATAGAGGTTGACGGACCGCCGATACCGGTAGAGCACACGATCACGGCTTTACCATCCAGCTCAGCACGCCAGGTAGTGAACTCGCGATGAGATGCCAGCTTAACCGGCTTATCCATCAGCGCGGCGATCTTTTCCACACGCTCCGGGTCGCCAGGGACGATAGCGAGCTGAGCCCCTTGTAAATCGTTCTTAGTGAGGCCGAGATGAAAAACATCAGACTTAGACATAAAAACTCCTCTGTGAATCGGTTTTGTCAGAAGAAGCAAAAACACACTTTACCGAAGGCATGAACATATTTTCGTGACAGTCATCACTATGATGTAAATCAATTGCATTCCATTACCATAAAATAGTGATTTGAATCACATAAATGATGCGATGTAAGGAAGCCCTGCACAAAAGATAGACCGTTTAAGGCAATGTGGTTCGTTGCATGTGTCTATAGTTAACAATGCGCTTTTTGGCTGAATATTTAAGGGTACGGAGAATACCATGACAACACGACAATCTGGCTTTGCACCTGCTGTATCTCCACCGACGTCTACCACGGTTCACACTCCGGATAACGCCATTATCGCCGGTGTAACGTCCATACCTTCACAAGGCGATGATATGCCAGCGTATCACGCACGACCAAAACAGTCCGATGGCCCGCTGCCTGTGGTCATTGTCGTGCAGGAGATTTTTGGCATTCATGAACACATTCGTGACGTTTGCCGCCGTCTGGCTCTGGAAGGGTATCTGGCTATCGCACCAGAGCTCTATTTTCGTGAAGGCGATCCCAATGACTTTGCCGATATCCCCACGTTGCTCAGCAGCCTTGTCGCCAAAGTGCCTGACTCTCAGGTATTGGCCGATCTGGATCACGTCGCCAGTTGGGCTTCTCGTAACGGAGGAGATGCCCACCAGTTGATGATCACCGGATTTTGCTGGGGTGGACGCATCACCTGGCTGTATGCAGCTCATAATCCGCAGTTAAAAGCGGCGGTAGCGTGGTATGGCAAACTGGTGGGCGATAAAACCCTCAACTCACCGAAACATCCTGTTGATATCGCGACCGATCTTAACGCCCCCGTTCTGGGACTTTATGGCGGCCAGGACACCAGTATTCCGCAAGATACAGTTGAAACAATGCGTCATGCGCTGCGTGCCGCCAATGCAAAAGCGGAAATCGTGGTCTATCCCGATGCCGGACATGCGTTTAACGCCGATTATCGTCCGAGCTATCACGAAGAGTCCGCGAAAGATGGCTGGCTGAGAATGCTGGAGTGGTTCACACAATACGGCGGGAAGAAATAAACGTTAATTGCCCGGCGGCGACTACACCTTACCAGGCCTACAACTCTTGCTATTTCCTGTAAGCCGGGTAAGCGCTTGCGCTTCCCGGCCACCGGCTCTGAATTACGCCTGACGCAGGTTCTGCGCGGCTTTGACCATGTTCGCCAGCGCGGCGCGGGTTTCCGGCCAGCCGCGCGTTTTCAGGCCGCAGTCCGGGTTGACCCACAGACGCTCGGCCGGAATACGCTGCTCGGCTTTCTTCAGCAGGGCTTCAATCCACTCCACGCTCGGGACGTTCGGCGAGTGAATATCGTATACGCCCGGCCCGATTTCGTTCGGATAGTCGAACTCTTCAAACGACTCCAGCAGCTCCATATCAGAGCGTGAAGTCTCAATGGTGATCACGTCCGCGTCCAGCGCCGCAATGGAGTCCATGATGTCGTTGAACTCGCAGTAACACATGTGGGTGTGGATCTGGGTTTCATCCTTCGCCACCGCCGCGTTAATGCGGAAGGCTTCCACGCCCCACTCCAGATACGCCGCCCAGTCGCTGCGGCGCAGTGGCAGACCTTCGCGCAGTGCCGGTTCGTCAATCTGGATGATGCCAATACCCGCCGCTTCCAGATCCGCTACCTCATCACGCAGCGCCAGCGCAATCTGCTTAGCGATGGTTTCACGCGTCACGTCTTCACGCGGGAATGACCAGCAGAGAATGGTCACCGGACCGGTCAACATGCCTTTTACCGGTTTGTCGGTCAGCGACTGGGCATACTTCGCCCACTCCACGGTGATCGCTTCCGGGCGGCTAACATCGCCAATGACCACCGGCGGCTTCACGCAGCGAGAGCCGTAGCTCTGCACCCAACCATTCTGGGTAAAGACGAATCCGTCCAGGTGCTCGCCAAAATATTCCACCATGTCGTTACGTTCGGCTTCACCGTGCACCAGCACGTCGAGCCCCAGACGTTCCTGTTCAACAATCGCCTGTTTGATATGTTCCGCGATACCGGTGCGGTAGTTACTTGCATCCAGGTTGCCCTTTTTGAAGTCCAGACGCAGGCCGCGAATTTCCGTGGTTTGCGGGAATGAGCCGATAGTGGTGGTCGGCCATGCCGGCAGATTAAAGCGGGCACGCTGCGCTTCGGCACGAACCGGGTAAGCGTTGGCACGTTGGCTGTCCTGGGCGGTGATCGCCGCCAGACGTTTTTCCACTGCGGCGTTGTGTACGCGGGTAGAGTGACGACGAGCCTGGATCGGTGCGCTCCACGCCACAATTGCCGCCGTATCACCGCTGTTCAACGCATCACGCAGCAGCGCCAGCTCGCCGCATTTTTGTAGGGCGAAGGCAAACCAGCTCTTCACTTCTGCATCAAGGCGGGTTTCCACGCTGAGATCGATTGGGCTGTGCAGCAAGGAGCAGGAAGAAGCTACCCACAGGTCTCGTTTCCCGACGATATCTTTAATTTGCGCGTATTTTTCGCTGAGATCGGCACGCCAGACGTTGCGACCGTTCACCAGCCCCGCTGACAGCAACCAGTCGGCAGGCAGACGCTTGTGCAACTCGGCCACATCATCTTTACCGTGCACGAAGTCAACGTGCAGCCCCTGCACCGGCAGCGCGGTAATGGTATCCAGGTTTGGCGTTACGCCTTCGAAGTAGGTGGTCAGTAGCAGCTTCACCTGACCCGTCAGCGCGTCATACGCCGGTTTGAAGGCGTTCAGCCAAACCTGAGGCAGCTCCAGCACCAGAGCCGGTTCATCAATCTGCACCCACTCAATACCGCGTTTCGCCAGCTCAGCCAGCACCTGCTGGTAAACCGGCAGAATATCGTTCAACAGACTCAGGCGGTCAAACTGTTCGCCCTTTACTTTCCCCAGCCACAGGTAAGTTACCGGTCCCAGCAGCACAGGTTTCACCTTGTGACCGAGCGCCAACGCTTCATCCACTTCATCCAGCAGTTGGGTCCAGGTCAGTTTGAACTGCTGACCTTTGGTGAACTCTGGCACCATGTAGTGATAGTTGGTGTTAAACCATTTGGTCATTTCTGCTGCCGCCGCGGGCTCCCCGGTTGGTGCGCGGCCACGGCCAATGCGGAATAAGGTATCGATATCGACCGAGCCGTCTTTATTTTGATGACGAGCCGGAACGTTGCCGAGCAGCAGGCTGGTGGTCAGCACGTGATCGTACCAGGCAAAATCGCCCACCGGCAGCAGGTCAACGCCCGCCTGCTTCTGCTGATCCCAGTGACGGGCACGCAGCTCGCGGCCAACGGTTAGCAAATCTTCACGGGAAGAATTTCCCGCCCAGTAGCTTTCTTGCGCTTTTTTCAGCTCGCGACGCAGGCCAACGCGAGGGAAACCGAGGGTGTGATTAAGTATTGTCATTTTTCTTCCTCTAATTATATGTAAATCCTATTGATTTTTAATTTAGGGAAGGTGGCAAGTTTATTCATCCCAGGAGCTTACTGAAGTAAGTGACCGGGGTGGAAAAATACAGCCAACGCACCATAAATTTAAAAGACGAAGGATTTTAGCCATCCAGATGTTTACACATCCATAATTGACAGTTACTGTATATTCCTCAAGCGCAATTTGTTCATGCCGAAGTGAAGGACTTTCATGATCGAGATTAAACACCTGAAAACGCTCCAGGCGTTGCGGAATAGTGGTTCGCTGGCGGCCGCAGCGGCGACGTTGCATCAGACCCAATCCGCCCTCTCTCACCAGTTCAGCGATCTGGAACAGCGCCTTGGCTTTCGACTTTTTATCCGTAAAAGCCAGCCTCTGCGCTTTACGCCGCAAGGCGAAATTTTGCTGCAGTTAGCAAATCAGGTGTTGCCGCAAATTGGTCGTGCGCTGCAGGCCTGCAACGAACCGCAGCAAACCCGGCTGCGGATCGCTATTGAATGCCACAGCTGTATCCAATGGCTGACGCCCGCGCTGGAGAATTTTCGTGCGAACTGGCCGCAGGTGGAGATGGACTTTAAATCCGGCGTGACGTTCGATCCGCAACCAGCGCTACAGCAGGATGAGCTGGATCTGGTGCTGACATCCGACATTCTGCCGCGTAGCGGACTGCACTACTCGCCGATGTTCGATTTTGAAGTCCGCCTGGTTCTGGCGCCGGACCATCCGCTGGCCAGCAAGACGCAGATCACGCCGGAGGATTTAGCCAGTGAGACGCTGCTTATTTACCCGGTGCAACGGAGTCGACTGGATGTCTGGCGGCATTTCTTGCAGCCTGCGGGCGTTAGTCCGTCGCTGAAGAGCGTGGATAACACCCTGCTGCTGATTCAGATGGTTGCAGCCAGAATGGGTATTGCAGCTTTACCGCACTGGGTGGTGGAGAGTTTTGAACGCCAGGGCCTGGTGGTGACCAAAACCCTGGGCGATGGATTGTGGAGTCGGCTGTACGCCGCCGTGCGCGATGGCGAGCAGCGACAGCCAGTCACGGAAGCGTTTATTCGCTCAGCGCGGAATCACGCCTGCGATCACCTGCCGTTTGTACGGAGTGCGGAACGACCCACTTTCGATGTACCCACAGTGAAGCCACTATCACAGCCGCACCAATGATGAAGCTTGGCCAGTGAGGCTGTTGATGCCAGATAGCCAGGTTAACCAGCAGCCCGGCCGGCACATGCATATTGTTCATGATGCCCAGCGTCCCCGCATCCACCTGGGTCGCGCCGTAGTTCCACATAAAGTAACCAATGCCGGACGCTGCCACGCCAAGAAAGACCAGAATTCCCCACTGTAGCGTGGTTGCAGGCATTTTCTGCGCATTCCCCAGCATGAACCAGGCCACGACCGCCACCATAAAGGCCCCCATGTAAAACCAGGCAAAGGCGTTGTGCTGCGGCATTGGCCGCGTTTCCATCAGACGCTTGTAGCCCACCATGCCAATGGCAAAGCTGATATTGGACAACTGCACCAGCAGCAGGCCGGTCCAGAAGTGGCTGGTCACCTGATCGTAACGAATGATCCCCGCACCAACCACCGCCAGCAACGCACTGAAGGCGTAGCTCCAGCGCAGACGACGTCCGCTCATCAGGTCATAAATCAGCGTAATGTAGAGCGGCGTCAGCACGGTAAAGAGCAGCAGTTCTGAAACCGTCAGGTACAGATAGGCGTGAAAACTCAGCATATACATAATGCCAAGCTGCATGGCGCCCACCAGCATATACAGCGCGATGGTTTTTACGCTATGTCCACGGGTACGTAAAAACGGCAGGAACACCAGCGCCGCCAGCCCAACGCGCACCAGCACCGCAAAATAGCTATCGACATGACCGGCAAGGTACTCGCCAAACAGGCTAAAGGAAAAGGCCCACAGAATTGTGGTAATGATGAGTAACGCCACAATGGATGTCTCTTAACAAAAGGTACGCCCATTGTAGCGAAGTTTTAAGTTGACATCTGGTCAACTAACGAACAAAAACATTACTGCAAAAACAGCTCACGCAGATAATGCGGCACGGCATCGTCGGCATTAAGACCAATGACTTCCAGTTCCGGATGCAGATCCTTCAGGCGCTGGTGAGCATTGCCCATAATGCAGCCTTTCCCTGCCATGGAGAGCATTTCCGCATCGTTCATTCCGTCGCCAAAAGCGATGCAATCTTTCAGGCTGTAGCCCATCGCTTTCGCTACCGCTTCCAGCGCATGACCTTTCGATACGCCGCCAGCCATGACTTCCAGGCAGGTAAGCGTAGAGAAACTGACGTTGACGCGGTCGCCCCAGCGAGCGTTAATCGCCTGTTCCAGCGGCAGCAGCCTTTCGTGAGAATCGGTGGTGAAAAACACCTTACTCACGCCTTCCGGCTCCAGTAGCGCAGGTTCAAACAGTGAATAGTTAAACACTGCTTCTTTGAAGAAGCGCATTTCGTCCGGGCGATGGCGGTTCATAAACCACTCATCATCACGATAAACGTTGGTCACGATGTCCGGGTTTGCATTCACTACGCCAAACAGGTCGCTGGCAATGTCGCGATCCAGGTTATGCGAAAACACCAGATTCCCGTCAGAATCATGCACACGCGCGCCGTTGGACGTGATCATGTAGGTTTTAATGCCGAGGTTATCGCGAATTTGCCCCACATCAACATGATGACGGCCAGTCGCAAACACAAAGTTAACGCCACGAGCGGTCAATAACTTCAGCGTCTCTTTGGCATAAGGGGACAGAGTATGGTCGGGAGAAAGCAGCGTACCGTCTAAATCAGACGCAACAACCTGATACATAAGAAAATTAAACCTCTAGGCAAAGCGGGTTCCGCTGGATGAGTTATGCTTGTCGAAAAATTCGACAATAGCGTTAAGCGCGACTGAGCGCATTGCGTCCTTTTCAAAAAGGATCTCATGGTACGCGCCTTTGATGACCAGCGGCTGCCCCCCTTCTACGGGATGACCCGCTGCGGCGCGGAGTTCACAAAAACGATCGTGCATGCGGTTATCTACCACACGCTCTTCTTCGGCCTGAATCAGCAGCGTCGGCGTCGCGTCGTCTCCTGCTCCAGCCAGAACCTGTTCGCCTGCCAGAATACCTTCACGTACCCAGTGGTAGGTGGGGCCGCCAACGCGCAGCCGTGGCTCATCCGCATAGAAGCGTAGATTGCGCCGATAGCGCTGTCGACTATGGGTTAACGCATTCATACCGAATGGCAGCGCCCGCCAGCGCCCGGTACCCATCGCATAACCTTCGCGGATCCGCGGATGCCCTTCAGCCCAGTCCAGAATGTGGCGTACCATCCAGTCGGGAAAGCGCATCACAATACCAAACATCGGCGCGCAAAGCGCGATAGCATCACACTGATTCGGGTGGCGCTGCAAGAATAACGTGGCTATCGCACCGCCCATTGAATGCGCCAGTATATAGCGCTTTCTCCACGGACCGGGTAGCACTTCCTGCTGCCAGAAGGCGGTTAAATCGTCGACATAGTCATTAAAGTTATCGACATGACCGCGATGCGGGTCCGAAAGCATACGCCCGGAACGCCCCTGGCCACGGTGATCGATAATGAGGACGTCAAAACCAGAATGAAACAGGTCATACGCCAGTTCAGCGTATTTCACGTAGCTTTCAATGCGTCCAGGACAGACGACGATGACGCGATCGTTTTTTTCTGCGTGAAAACGCACAAAATGGACGGGGATATCATCCACGCCCGTAAATTCCGCTTCTTCCCGCTGACGCCAGAAATCTGTCAGTGGCCCCATGGAAAAAGCAGCAAACGCGTTTTCTCTTGTTTCCCAGTCTTTTTGCTGCTGAAACATCGGGTATCCAGCCTCGCTGACCAAGTAAAATCGTTTTTTTCGCCGTCGCTGACACAACCTAACGGCAGTAGCGTATTGTGGCATAAAAATAGACAATCCGGGAGTTTCTCATGACCTTTGAATGGTGGTTCGCCTACCTGTTGACCTCTATTATTTTGAGCTTGTCTCCAGGCTCTGGCGCAATCAACACCATGACCACCGCCATCAGTCACGGTTATCGCGGTGCCAGCGCGTCGATTGCTGGTTTGCAGACAGGACTTGGCATTCATATCGTTCTGGTTGGCGTAGGACTGGGAACGCTATTTTCACGTTCGGTGATCGCATTTGAGGTGCTGAAGTGGGCAGGGGCGGCCTATCTGATTTGGCTGGGTATTCAGCAATGGCGGGCGGCGGGTGCTATCGATCTGAACACCATGGCGAATACGCAATCGCGCAGCCGCCTGTTTAAACGCGCTGTCTTTGTTAATCTGACCAACCCCAAGAGCATTGTTTTCCTTGCCGCCCTGTTCCCGCAGTTTATCCTGCCGCAGGAACCGCAGTTAATGCAGTACGTGGTGCTTGGCGTCACGACCATCGTGGTCGATATCATTGTGATGATCGGTTACGCGACGCTGGCCACGCGCATTGCTGGCTGGATTAAAGGGCCAAAGCAAATGAAAGCGTTAAACAAAGTGTTTGGCTCGCTGTTTATGCTGATAGGCGCCTTGTTAGCCTCGGCACGGCATGCCTGATGAAGGTGCCGGAGGCGCTTGCGCTTATCCGGCACGGAAGAAACTTAACGCGAAATAATCAGGTGGATACCGAAGCCCGCAAACAGCGCACCGGCAAAACCATCAATCCACTTCGCCAGACGCTGATAGCCACGACGCATTTTCGGCAGTGCAAACAGGCTGGCGACTACGGTAAACCACGCCAACGTTTCCACGATGATCAGGGCAAAGATCCCCCAGCGTGCGCCCGTTCCCACGTTATCGCCAACGAACAATGAGAACACGGAGCCAAAATAGATAATGGCTTTAGGGTTCGCCAGGTTGGTCAGCAGCCCCTTCAAAAAGCTGCGTCCGCTCTGCGCCAGCTCAACCTGCGGAGTGGGAGTCGCAACATCCTGTTTTTTAAACGCGCCGCGTAGCATCTGATAACCCATCCAGCACAGATACAGCCCCCCGCCCACCATAATAATGGTGTGCAGCCAGGCCATTTTTTCGATAATCAGATGTAGGCCGAGCAGCGCTACGCCAGCCCAGACCATGACGCCACAGGTAATACCCAGCACGCCCATCATAGCTTCTTTGCGCGAACGGCTAACCGCTGTTTGAGAAACAAAGAAAAAGTCGGGACCAGGGCTCATCAGCGCAACGATATGCACCAACGCAACGGTGAAAAATAGCGTTAACATAAAAATGACTCGCGGGGGAAATAGTTCAGTGAGTCACCATCCTGGCACTTTTTTGCCTGGCTGACTACTCTTCGTCGTCACCATCAACGTGCGCGCGAATAAGCGCCATAAACTCTTTGCCAAAACGCTCAAGTTTACGCATCCCCACGCCATTAACGCTCAGCATTTCGCTCGGTGAAACCGGCATCTGCTCAGCCATTTCAATCAGAGTGGCATCGTTGAACACCACATACGGCGGGATATTCTCTTCATCAGCAATGGCTTTACGCAGCTTCCGCAATTTGGCGAACAGTTTGCGATCGTAGTTGCCACCGAAGGATTTCTGCATCGCTCGCGGTTTCAGCGCCACAATACGCGGTACCGCAAGCTGTAGCGCAACATCACCACGCAGTACCGGACGCGCGGCTTCGGTTAGCTGTAACGCGGAGTGATGAGCAATATTCTGCGTCACCAGCCCAAGATGAATAAGCTGGCGGATAACGCTTACCCAATGTTCGTGGCTTTGCTCACGACCAATGCCATAGACCGGCAGCTTGTCATGGGCCAGCTCGCGAATTCGCTGGTTATTCGCTCCGCGCAGAACCTCCACGACATAACCCATACCAAAGCGTTGATTAACACGGTAGATAGTCGACAGCGCTTTGCGCGCATCCATGAGTCCGTCGTACTGTTTTGGCGGGTCGAGACAGATGTCGCAGTTACCACACGGCTCCTGACGCCCCTCGCCAAAATAGTTCAACAGCACCAGACGACGACAGGTTTGCGCCTCGGCAAACGCCCCCATCGCATTGAGCTTATGCCGTTCGATATCCAGCAGTTGCCCGGCAGGTTTCTCTTCGAGGCAACGGCGCAGCCATGCCATATCAGCCGGATCGTAAAACAGCATTGCTTCCGCAGGCAGGCCGTCACGCCCGGCGCGGCCGGTTTCCTGATAATAGGACTCGATGTTGCGCGGAATATCGAAATGCACCACGAAGCGTACGTTGGGTTTGTTGATTCCCATGCCAAACGCCACGGTCGCTACGACGATTTGCAGGTCATCACGCTGGAATTTCTCCTGCACTTCTGCACGTACAGCGTTTTCCAGCCCGGCATGATAAGCCCCGGCGCTAATGCCTCGGCTTTGCAGACGCGCGGCGGTGTCTTCTACTTTAGCGCGACTGTTACAGTAAATAATACCGGACTTACCGCGCTGCTCTTGCACGTAGCGCATCAGTTGATCGAGCGGCTTAAACTTCTCCATCAACATGTAGCGAATATTCGGGCGATCAAAGCTGCTGATCTGAATTAACGGGTCGTTGAGCCCCAGCAGACGCACAATATCCAGCCGGGTTGTCTCGTCCGCGGTCGCGGTCAGCGCGACAAACGGCAGAGTTGGGAAACGCTGACGCAACTGCCCCAGCGCGGCGTATTCCGGGCGGAAATCATGCCCCCACTGCGAAATACAGTGCGCTTCATCAACCGCCAGCAGCACCGGGTTCCAGTGCGCCAGATTTTCAAGGAAGTTATCCAGCATCAGGCGTTCGGGCGCAATGTACAGTAAGCGAATCTGCCCGCTACGACAGCCTGCCATCACCTCAAGCTGCTGCTCACGGCTTTGGGTGGAGTTCAGACACGCGGCCGCCACGCCGTTGGCAAGCAGTTGATCGACCTGATCTTTCATCAGAGAAATCAGCGGAGAAACAACAACGGTGAGGCCGTTAAGCAATAATGCGGGAATTTGATAGCACAGGGATTTTCCGCCACCGGTCGGCATAACGACCAGGCAGTCGCGACCAGCGATCACGGTATCAATGATTTCTTCCTGACCAGGGCGAAACTGTTGGTAGCCAAAGGTTTCCTGCAAAACCTGTTTAGCGCCCATTTCCAGATTCAACACTTCCGCCTGCGCCACATTAACCCCATTAGCCTGAAATAAAAACAGGCGCTATTTTCAGCGCCTGAGAGAGAAACTGCAATGATTAAAATACTCTCAATATCTGTCAGAAGATATCGTTAAGCATTACACCCACGCCAACACGGGTCTGATTGAAGTTGTAGTCAATCAGTGATTCGCCGTAGCCGCTGTAGACCTGGGTATAAAGACGCACATGCTTGGTAATGGGATAACTGGCCCCCAGCTCTGCGCCGCCGTAGCCGGTATTCCAGTTGTACTGGCCTTTCACACTGATCACCGCGTCACCCAGGTGATAACCCATTTTCAACTGATAGTAGCCCATATATTTGGTGATATCAGGGTTATCGTCAGTGCTGCCGATAACGTACCACGGCTTAACTTCCACCAGCCAGTTACCGTTTTCAGCCATCAGCCGGGTGTAAAGGCGGTTCCAGCTACGTGAGGTGGGGTCGGATCGACCATTGGAGTCATGGTTATAGCCCATTTCGACATCGCGGAGCGTCCAACCGGCAAAGCGATAGTCGGTGGCGAAACCGAGGAACAATTGCGGTTCATAGTTGGTTTCGCGAAACGGTGCAGACTCTTCACTGTTCGAAAGCTGCCACCAGGACTTCTGGGTATAGGAACCGCCGAGTACCGAGTTCGGGCCTAATATTCCGCGCCAGAGCGGAAACGCCAGGCTTAGCTGAAACTTAACCTCATCTTTGCGCGCATTTTCGGACCAGCTATAGCTGCTGATCGCCTCTTTGTTCATGTCGCTGGTATTGGTGTAGATGAGATAGTTGGTCTCATAAGGATAAAGCGTGAAAGGGTTGTCATGCTCCTGCAGCATGTTGGCGATGATACTGCCGCGAACCGCCGGTGCATCATGAATCTCTTTCACTGTCGCTTCCTGCGCATACGCGGTCAACGGCAGCATGACTGCTGGTAGTAACCATCCCAGAATCGCCCGCATCGGTAATGTTCTCCTGAACCAAAATATTGATGAATTGTATAATTATCTGGCAAGTATTCTACATACTTAGCGAGTTCCTCGTTAGTTATCCCGTCCTAAAGTAGAAAACAACAAATAATAAGCATAATATCAACATTTCATTAACCATTGAGATGTAGGGATCGTATGTCTGCCGTACTTACTGCTGAGGAAGCGCTGAAGTTAGTGGGTGAAATGTTTGTCTATCATATGCCGTTTAACCGGGCGCTGGGTCTGGAGCTTGAACGCTATGAGAAAGAATTTGCTCAATTAGCCTTTAATAATCAACCGATGATGGTCGGCAACTGGGCGCAAAGCATTCTGCATGGCGGCGTGATCGCGTCGGCGCTGGACGTTGCCGCCGGGCTGGTGTGCGTTGGCAGTACGCTGACCCGCCATGAGACGATCAGCGAGGACGAACTGCGTCAGCGAATGTCACGTATGGGGACAATCGATTTGCGCGTTGATTACCTGCGCCCGGGGAGAGGAAATCGCTTTACCGCCACCAGTAGCCTGCTGCGGGCGGGGAATAAAGTCGCCGTTGCGCGCGTGGAACTGCATAACGAAGAACAGCTTTATATTGCCAGCGCAACCGCCACTTATATGGTGGGGTAAGTGCTCAAAAAAAGGTAAACTGCTGTTACATTTCTGAAATGAGTTTTCCCGATGGATGCTAAACAAACGCGGCAGGGCGTGTTACTCGCTCTTGCTGCTTATTTTATTTGGGGTATCGCTCCTGCCTACTTCAAGCTGATTTACTATGTCCCGGCGGATGAGATCCTGACGCATCGCGTCATCTGGTCATTTTTCTTTATGGTGGTACTGATGAGCATCAGCCGCCAGTGGTCGGGCATCAAAACGCTGCTACAAACGCCAAAGAAGATCTTCCTGCTGGCGCTCTCTGCAGTGCTCATCGGTGGAAACTGGCTGCTGTTCATTTGGGCGGTCAATAATCATCATATGCTGGAAGCCAGCCTGGGCTATTTTATTAACCCGCTGGTGAATATTGTGCTGGGAATGCTTTTCCTCGGCGAGCGCTTTCGTCGCATGCAGTGGCTGGCGGTACTGTTAGCCGCCTGCGGCGTACTGGTACAGCTGTGGACCTTCGGATCGCTGCCAATCATCGCGTTGGGCCTGGCGTTCAGTTTTGCTTTCTATGGTCTGGTACGCAAGAAGATTGCCGTCGAAGCACAAACCGGCATGCTGATCGAAACCCTGTGGCTTTTACCTGTTGCGGCCATCTATCTGTTTGGCATTGCGGACAGCCCAACCAGCCATATGGGGCAAAACCCCATGTCGCTCAATCTGCTGCTGATTGCTGCAGGTGTCGTGACCACCATTCCGCTGCTGTGTTTTACCGGCGCGGCGACCCGCCTGCGTCTGTCCACGCTGGGTTTCTTCCAGTATATCGGACCCACGCTAATGTTCCTGCTGGCCGTCACTTTCTACGGTGAAGTTCCGGGAGCGGATAAAATGGTCACGTTTGCGTTTATCTGGGTGGCGCTGGCAGTTTTCGTGATGGATGCGATTTATACGCAACGACGGGTACGTCGGAGCTGAAGAAGTGCCGGATAAGGCGTAACCGCCATCCGGCACAGCCATTACAGCCAGTTCTTGCGCTTAAAGTACAGATACGGTGCCAGACCCGCGAGCATCATAAAGACAATCGCCCCTGGGTAACCGAAGCTCCAGTGCAGTTCCGGCATGAACTCAAAGTTCATCCCGTAGCTGGAAGCCACCAGCGTCGGCGGCAGGAACACCACAGAGACCACCGAGAAGATCTTGATGATGCGGTTCTGCTCGATATTGATAAAGCCCATCGCCGCCTGCATCAGGAAGTTAACCTTCTGGAACAGTGATTCGTTGTGCGGCAGCAGGGATTCGATATCGCGCAGAATCTCGCGCGCCTGTTCCAGCTGACTCCCCGGCAAACGCGCTTTACGCACCAGGAAGTTCAGTGCGCGCTGGGTATCCATCAGACACAGGCGGACCTTCCAGCCGATATCTTCCAGTTCCGCCAGCGTCGAAAGCGCTTCGTCATATTCATCACCCTGACGCCCTTCCATGATCACACGGCTGAGTTTTTCCAGGTCGCTGTAGATATTTTCGATCTCATCCGCCAACTGTTCAATTTTAGTTTCAAACAGGTCGAGCAGCAGCTCGTAGGCATTGCCATCCACCATCGCCTGATTACGCGCACGCATGCGGTACAGGCGAAATGCCGGCAGCTCGCGCTCGCGCAGAGTAAACAGGCGACCTTCGCGAATGGTAAATGCGACGGTTGAGTTACCCGCGTGATCGTCGGCATCTTCATAGAAGAAGAAGGAGTGAATGTGCAGACCGTCTTCGTCTTCAAAAAAACGCGCAGATGCTTCGATGTCTTCCAGTTCAGGGCGCGTAGCCAGATTCTGGCCCAAGTCCTTTTGCACACGGTTTCGTTCTTCGTCATCCGGCTCGACTAAATCGACCCAAACCGAACTGGCCAGGTGCTCGATCTCGTCTGCCTCAAGGCGAGTTAAACGATTGTTTTCCAGTTGAAATGCGCTCAGCATGACCGGGACTCCCAATGCAAAAAATTATCGGACAGTTCGGAGGGCACACAGAAACAAATTGGGTTTCAGACCATTAAACAGCCTGACTCAGCGCGACGGGAAAAAACAGAAGGTCGCTGACAACCGCGAAGGCTATCAGCAAAAAGGGATAGCCTTAGGAGTTGATCCTGGATGACAGGATAATGAGCCAGTATCTACTGGGTGTGTCCAAGGCGAATGTCCTCTTAGCGTAATCGTGCGCGCATGTTACGCCAGCAAAATTTTGACGTCAACACGCAACGGATGGCGAAAAAGTAATAATTTCCCCTTATACAGAAAGGTTAGCAGAGGGGAATTATTTATCTATGATTTCAGAATATTAACCGACAGATAGCGGGATGGCGGCTTCGCCTTGTCCGGCCTGGAAATCAAAATGTTACCCGGTCTGTAGGCCGGATAAGACGCGCCAGCGTCGCCATCCGGCAAAGCCAAACCGATCAAACCGTTTCCAGTCTGGCGTAGGCTGCCACCAGCCATTTGATCCCTTGCCCCTGGAACGCGACCTGCAAACGACTATGCTCACCGCTTCCTTCCAGATTGACGATGGTGCCCTCACCAAACTTAGCGTGGCGCACGCGCTGGCCGAGCTTGTAGCCGGTATCATTTTCCGCCATTGGCGTGCCCATCCGCTGATGGCTCACCGGACGGCTAACCGTGGCGCGCAGGCGAACCTCTTCAACGCACGCTTCCGGCAGTTCGCCGATAAAGCGCGACGGACGGTGGTAAACCTCTTTGCCGTACAGACGACGCGTTTCGGCGTAGGTCAGCGTCAGCTTTTGCATCGCGCGGGTCACGCCTACGTAAGCCAGGCGGCGCTCTTCTTCGAGGCGCCCACCTTCGTCCAGCGACATCTGGCTGGGGAACATGCCTTCTTCCATACCCACGATAAATACCTGCGGGAACTCCAGACCTTTCGCCGAGTGCAGCGTCATCAATTGTACCGCATCCTGCCAGGTATCCGCCTGCCCTTCGCCTGCTTCCAGCGCGGCGTGTGACAGGAACGCCTGTAGCGGCATTAAGTCTTCGTCTTCTTCGTTGTAGCTGAACTGGCGCGTTGCCGTCACCAGTTCGTCTAAGTTTTCGATACGCGTCTGACCCTTCTCGCCTTTTTCCTGCTCGTACATCATGCGCAGGCCGGAGTCTTTAATCACCCGGTCAGTCTGCACGTGCAGCGGCATATCGGCGGTCTCCTGCGCCAGCGCATCGATCAGCTCCATAAAACGCTGTAAGGCGCTGGCGGCGCGACCCGCGAGGGCTTTTTCCTGCAACAGCTCACGACAGGCCTGCCACAACGTAAGCTGGCGGTCACGGGAGGTCTGACGCACGACATCTAATGTACGATCGCCAATCCCGCGGGTTGGCGTATTCACCACGCGTTCGAATGCAGCGTCGTCATTGCGGTTAGCGATCAGGCGCAGGTAAGAGAGCGCATCTTTGATTTCCTGGCGTTCGAAGAAGCGCATCCCACCATAGATACGGTACGGCATGCTGGCTTGTAACAACGCCTCTTCCAGCACGCGCGACTGGGCGTTGCTGCGATAAAGAATGGCGCACTGTTCCAGCGCACCGCCGTTGTCCTGCCAGGTTTTGATACGATTGACCACAAAACGCGCTTCATCGAGTTCGTTGAACGCGCAGTACAGTGAGATTGGTTCGCCGTCGACGCCATCGGTCCACAGCTTTTTACCCAAACGCCCGTTGTTGTTTTCAATCAGGGCGTTGGCCGCGCTGAGGATGTTGTTGGTCGAGCGGTAGTTCTGCTCCAGGCGAATGGTTTCTGCGCCCGGGAAATCCGTGAGGAAGCGCTGGATGTTTTCCACCTGCGCCCCGCGCCAGCCGTAGATCGACTGGTCATCATCGCCAACGATCATCACTTTGCCGGTATCGCCCGCCAGCAGGCGGATCCAGGCGTACTGAATGTTGTTGGTATCCTGGAATTCGTCCACCAGGATATTGGTAAAGCGTTCGCGGTAGTGCTGCAGGATATGCGGCTTGTTGAGCCACAGTTCATGGGCGCGCAGCAACAGCTCGGCGAAATCCACCAGCCCCGCGCGATCACACGCTTCCTGATAGGCCTGATACACCTTTTGCCAGGTTTGCTCAACCGGGTTGCCATAGCTCTGCAGATGGTGCGGGCGCAGCCCTTCGTCTTTCTGGCTATTGATAAACCACATCGCCTGACGCGGCGGCCACTGCTTCTCATCAAGATTCATCGCCTTGATCAAACGCTTGAGCAAACGCAATTGGTCTTCACTGTCGAGGATCTGGAAATCCTGCGGCAGGTTCGCATCCATATGGTGCGCGCGCAGCAGACGGTGCGCCAGACCGTGGAATGTACCCACCCACATACCGCCCTGGCTGGTTCCCATGATCTGGCCAATACGGTGGCGCATTTCCGCCGCTGCTTTGTTGGTAAAGGTCACCGCCATAATGGAGTATGGCGAATTGTTCTCTACCGTCAGTAACCAGGCGATACGGTGCACCAGCACGCGAGTTTTACCACTCCCCGCGCCGGCCAAAACCAGCATGTTGCTGCGTGGCGCGGCCACCGCTTCACGCTGTTTATCATTAAGGCTGTCGAGCAGGTAAGAAACGTCCATTGGCACCGCCGCGTAAAAGTAGGTAAGGCGGATAAGCGTAGCGCCATCCGCCAAAAAGCTGGGTATATATACAGAGTTCTGCTGGTGATTATATCAGCGAGGTCAGAGATGCCAACTGTGAAATTTCGATATGCGGCAGCAAACGGCTGTCTGCGGTTTGCATCAGGTCGGCATTTTCCGGTTTGATCCAGCAGGCCTGCATACCGCAACGGATGGCCCCCGCCACGTCTGTCGTCAGGTCATCGCCCACATGCAGAATCTCAGCCACAGGCATTTTCAGTTTATCCGCCGCCAGCGCATACATGTCGCTGAACGGTTTTGATCGCCCGTCGGGACCGGCGCGCAGCACAAACTCAAAGTAATCGCCCAGGCCGAACAGTTCTGGCTGCGCGTTACCGTTGGTGATCGCCACCAGCGGCCATTTGCGGGCCAGCGCCTTCAGCGTGTCATGCGTCGCCTGCGGGACGTCAATGCGGCTACGCCATTTGGCGAAATTCATCATCGCCGCATTTGCCCCCATTCTGGCTTCTGCTTCTGACAATCCCGCCTCCAGCATAGCGCGCTCTACGGCGCGGTGACGCCATTGGGTAACGTCGTGGTAGATTTCCGGCTCAGCGTCGCGAACGGCCTGACGTAAGCGCTGTAGGTCGCTATTTTGCAGCGAATTCAACGCCGGATGGTAATTCTGTACAAACGCGAGCGCTTCCTGCTCGGTGCGTGTGATAACGGGACGGTTATCGTAAAGGGTGTCATCAAGGTCAAAGGTGAGCGCAGAAATGCGCCCCAAAGGCCGGTAAAAACGCATTATTTCCCCCGTTTGGCGCGCGGATGCGCCGCATCGTACACTGAAGCCAGGTGTTGAAAATCAAGATGGGTATAGATTTGGGTAGTGGAGAGATTAGCATGCCCCAATAACTCCTGTACCCCGCGCAGATCGCCGCTCGACTCCAGCATATGCGTCGCAAAAGAGTGGCGCAATTTGTGGGGATGTACGTGGCTGTTCAGCCCCTGTTTGATCCCCCATTCCGCAAAGCGTTTTTGCACATTACGCGCAGAAATGCGTTTGCCCAGTTTTGACAGGAATAACGCATCGTCATCGCTGCCAAATAGCCCCCGCAGGTCCAGCCAGTGCTCAATCCACGCCACTGCATTGCGGCCAATTGGCAGGCGACGTTCTTTACTGCCCTTCCCCATCACCCATACTTCGCCGGTGTCGAGATCGAGATGTTTAATATCCAGCCCAACCAGTTCAGACAAACGCAGCCCTGCGCCGTACATCACTTCTAACATTGCCCGGTCGCGCACGGCGAGGGGATCGTTGAGGTCGATATCCAGCAGACGATTAACGTCGTCGACATCGATATTTTTAGGTAGATGACGCGGTGCTTTCGGCGCGGAAACACTTTTTGCGGGATTGGCTTTCAGCTCGCCCTGATTAACCAGCCAGTCAAAGAAACTGCGCAATGCGGAGAGACGCAGCGCCAGGCTCGCCGGCCCCAGCCCTTTACGACGGCTGCGCACGGCAAAACTGCGTACCATCGAAGCGTCACATTGTTGCCAGCTTTGCAGACCGGTCTCTCCGGCTAACGCAATGATGGCATCAAGCTGACGCTGATAATTCAGCAATGTGATCGGGCTAAGCTGCCGCTCAACGCCCAGATAGCGTAAAAAGCGCGCCACATCCTGAGAAAGGGGTGAATCGGTCATACGCGTTCAATCCAGCGCTCCAGCAGCTCCGGCAACATCAGCGAGATTTCCTGCAGTAATTGCGTACCTTGCCCCTGCTGGTAATGATTAACGTCGCGACTGCTGAACAGCATCACGCCCAGGGATCCATCTTGCCCCAACATCGACATCGCCACCGAGCCTATTGCTTTCGCTTCGGGCATCATGACCAGAAGTTCCGGGCCATTGAGCGGTCCAAGATAGTGCAGTGACTGGCCCAGACGCTGAATACGCAGCGGTTCAAAAGCCTGACGGCTTAATGCCAGATGAGTGAATTTTGATGGCGCACCAAGTCGCCAGCGATCCGGGAACAGACGAACCGTCGCCCCAGCCAGCCCTAACTCACGCGCCCAGCGATGAAATCGCATCAGCATGTCGTCAAGACTGCTGGCCGATACCAGCCGTGCTTGCAGATTTAACAGACGATAGAACAGGCTTTCATTGGCGTTGGCTTGTTCCATCAACAACGCCATATTCTCTTCCAGCACGTTAATATGATTACGTGCCCGCGCCATATGCCATTCCACTAAAGAGACCGTGCCCCGCACCGGGTGTGGAACACGCATCGCTTCAACTGCCTGGGCATTACGGATAAAAAACTCAGGATTACGTTGCAGGTAATCGACGACCGCCCGGTCGTCCAGCTCCATGAGCGTTTCCTGTAGTTCTTCCCCTGGTTGCTTCATAAGTGAATAAATCCGTCGTAGACATGTGCCGCCGGGCCAGTCATATACAGCGGATGACCCGGACCTTTCCAGGCGATATCAAGTCGACCGCCCGGTAATTCCACCCTCACTTCTTCTGCCAGCAGGCCCTGCTGGATACCAACCGCAACAGCGGCGCACGCACCGCTGCCGCAGGCCTGCGTTTCACCCGCGCCGCGCTCATAGACGCGCAGCCGGATATGCTCGCGCTTTACCACCTGCATAAATCCGATATTGGCGCGTTCAGGAAAGCGTTCGTGACTTTCCAGAACCGGCCCCAACGTTTCTACCGTGGCCGTATCAACATCATCAACCTGAATTACGCAGTGCGGGTTCCCCATTGAAACCACGCCGCACAATACTGTCTGTTCAGCCACGCGCATAATATAGGTCTTCTCTGCTTTGTTGGCGCGAAACGGAACCTGCGCGGGTTCAAAATTGGGTTCACCCATATTCACCCGTACCAGCTCGTCGTCGGTTACGGTTAATACCATACGACCATTAGCGGTACTGACGCGAATATCACGCTTATTGGTCAGCCCTTTCAGGCGAACAAAGCGGGCAAAACAGCGGGCGCCATTGCCACACTGTGACACTTCACTACCGTCGGCATTAAAAATACGGTAGTGGAAATCCAGCTCCGGATCATACGGAGGTTCAACCACCAGCAGTTGATCAAATCCAACGCCGAGATGCCTGTCGGACAGGCGGCGGATCAGCTCTGGTGAGAAAAAGACATTCTGCGTTACCGCGTCGACGACCATAAAATCGTTGCCAAGGCCATGCATTTTAGAGAATTGCATCATTCACTCCGTTCACGCGGGTACAGAAATATACATCTATTCCTGCCGTCAGTAATTCACCTGGGAAGGTCCGTCACTAATCCCACGATCGTTTTTCTCTGGCGTGGTGGATTGCGATTGCGGCTGAACGCTCTTGGTCGGAGGCGGCGCGGTTTTATCTGCTGGCGGGAAATAGAGCGGGCCTTTTAGCCCACAGCCCGTCAGGCTGAACAGAGTAAAAATGACAGCGAGTGGCTTTAACACGTTTTTCATTATCGATTGCCTGTAAAGTTCATGCTTTCTGTTTTCTATCATCGCAGGAGAAGGCGTAAAAGCAAGAGTTAGCCTGTAATCTGCAACGCGTTTTGTTTCAGGTTATACTGCCGTCATCACGAAAAACAGGATAAGAAAATGAACGACAGTGAATTTCATCGCCTTGCTGACACCCTGTGGATGACCATTGAAGAGCGTCTGGATGACTGGGACGGCGACAGCGATATCGATTGTGAGATCAACGGCGGCGTGCTGACCATCAGCTTCGAAAACGGCAGCAAAATTATTATTAACCGTCAGGAGCCGCTGCATCAGGTGTGGCTGGCGACCAAACAGGGCGGCTACCACTTTGACCTGAAAGGCGACGAGTGGATCTGCGATCGTAGCGGCGAAACGTTCTGGGATCTGCTAGAACAGGCGGCGACACAGCAGGCGGGTGAAGAGGTGAGCTTCCGTTAAGTTTTATTGCCGGATACGCTTCGCTTATCCGGCATCATGCTCACGAGAAATACTGCTGTAACTGCGGAGTGTCGTTTTCCTGACTGACGGGCGGCACGGCGCTAATCGGCTGGGTACGGAACGGGATCACCTGCGCGCGCCCGTCGGTTTTCACAATCTGATAGAACTGCGGCAGGTTAAAGTTGATGAAGCTGGAGCCGTAGGTAAAGCGATCGTGCGACGACGAGTAGAAACGGCTGACATCGCGTACCAGCTCCTCTTTGCTGCCTTCGCAGTGGTGATACACCTCAGCCCGATTACTCTCATCCAGAATGTAGATATTAAAGCCCTGCTCATCACCCGTTTCTTCGAAAAAGAACTGAATGATCCCTTCGCTGGCAAAACCGTCAACCACTGACGGGAGTTTCACATGATTGGTCTCAACCTGAACGGAAAGCCCGTGCAGTTTGTTATGTGAAATCGCGCCATAAAATTCAATCGCGTTTTCCAGCTTCTGTACCGAAACGTTCAGGCGCTCGAAGAACAGACCCCACGTCTGACCAGAAACGCGCAGCGCTTTGAAGCGTCCGGTTTCCTGACGGGTGCTGGAGAGGCGCAACTCGATGCACTCAGACACCAGTTGCTGCACGCGGGTGCGAATTAAACCGCGCAGATGCTGGCTATAGCAGAAAACCTCGACGCTATCCGGCGGCGCGGCATCCTGGTGCATTTTGCCCAGAATCGTTTTTAACGCTTCAATCATCGCCTGCTCACCGTTGAAGTGCAGCGTACGCACTTCATTCCACGAGTTGCGGTACAGCAGGTCGACGCTACCCACCAGGCAATTTTGTTCTTCACCAAAGCTGAAGACGTCCAGCTTACGGAAATCAAAATGTACCACCTGATTGCGAAATGCTGCCGTCGGGTCATATTCAAGGTTAACGATAATCGCCAGGTGGCGAATCTCGCATGGGCTATAGAGCGCTTTCGGCGTTGGCGCTGGCAGTCGCAGCGGGAAGTGGTGCGACACGTCGGCGACCATTTCTTGCAGCTTCGGCAAATCAACAATGCCGTTGCCCTTAATAAATAAATGCGTACGCGAGGTCAGCAGGCCGTTGAACCAGGCCCACGCCACCAGTTTATTGAGGTAGCGGTTATATTCCAGCGGCTGATGGCTGATGATCGAGTCCATGTTAGGCGCGCGGTTATAGAGATACCAACCCGAACGGTTGGCACGGCCCGGCGGCACATGGATAAAGGTCAGATTCGGTTCCGAGAGATCCGGAGATATCTGCGGGTTCACCAGCGTTACTTTACCTGGTAATGCTTCAAACGCGGCATACAGTTTACGGGTCAGCACGCCGATATCCTGCGGGCTGGCGCTCACGCTGAGGTTATTTCGGCGGGCAAAACGGATCAGGTTACGATAGCTCTGCATCATCGCATCGAGCAGTTCGTTATGCGCTTCGCGTACCTGGTCAATCTTCCAGTTAGCGCGGTTATCCAGCATAGTCAGACGGGCGTCATCCCAGCCCCACTCTTTCACTAACTGACTTAATACTTCACGACGCCAGCCCACGCAGGCGCGCTCGCGGCTCAGTTTCTCACACACTTTTAAGTAGAAACATCGACGCACTAAATCCAGACGAGTCGGGTCTTCGATCGCCGTGAGGTACTCGGTAACGCGCTCCAGCATCATGCAGTAAGGGTCGAGACCAAAAGAGACGATCTCACCATCGTGCAGGCGCTGTTTAATATCTTTCGCCAACAGGCGTGGATTGGGGTATTCCCAGGAATAAGCTTCCAGCAGCAGCGTTTTCAATACCGCTTTGTACGGGGAGTCGATACTCTTGTACAGCTGCCAGAGGCTGGCGCCAAAGTACTCTTCGGCGGAGAGCGAACTGAGTCCGCCGAGATCCAGCCATTCGTTTGGCGTTAACACCCCCTGTGCGTAAAGCGTCATGACGTAATCGTCGTAATGCTCTTCTTCGTCGCCCGGCACCATATTCCACAGAATACGCTTACCCGCGAGACGCACAGCGGTGCGATAGAATTCATCAAGCAACAGGATATGCTGCGTCGAGCCACAGTCTTCACCACCCAAACTGCCGCTTTCATTGTGGCGGAAACGGTTTTCATCAATCAGGAAGAAGCTGACTTCCACGCCCAGCGAGGCGGCCCAGCTTTCCAGCAGGCTACATTTACGCTGCAGCAGTTGGCGCTCTTCGCTATCCAGCCAGGATTGATGGCAGACCCAAATATCAAGGTCAGAGGAACAGCTTTGCCCTACCGAAGAGGTGCTGCCCATTGAGTAAACGCCGGTGATAGGCAGTTCGCCCTTGGGAGGATCCTGCGGTGACATACCGCGGTACAGTTCCAGTTCGTTCAGGTAGTGGCGTTGGGTTTCATCAGGCGTGTAAAGGCATATGCCTTTGGGAACGTTACCATCAAGGTAACCCGGCATCAGCGGATGGTGGTAGTGCAATAATGTCGGCAGCAGACTGTATACCTGCTGGAAGGCAGGTCCCATGGCAGCAAGCGCGCGATCCACACGCAGTTGATTTATGGCATCCAGTCTCTGTTTCAGAGTCTCAATATAGAGGTACAAGACGTATCGCCTGATGTTGCTATCCGTCATGTTGTCGATTGCTGCGGCACAAGGGCTCACAATAATCGTCATCAATTCGGATAAACCGTATGTCAAAAATAACCGTTACCTGTTTTTTCGCCCATATTTTTTTATGCTGTACAGCCGAAAAAATGGTCTAAAACGTGATCAATTTAACACCTTGCTCATTGACCGTAAAGAAAGATGCGCTACATACAAGTGTAGCACCGTTCGTTACGTGTAAATTCCTTCATACGGTCGGGAGGTTTCTCGTCATTATTCACTGCCAGTGATGATGCAGCGCCTTTTCCTCTCACTCACGTTTGAGCGTAACGCTGACATCCCTTTGATAAGGATGTTAGGATGGTCAATGATTGATAATGACGGTAACAAGCATGTTAGACAATGTTTTGAGAATTGCCACACGCCAAAGCCCCCTTGCGCTCTGGCAGGCACATTATGTCAAAGACGCCTTAATGGCAAACCACCCCGGTCTGATCGTGGAACTGGTTCCGATGGTAACCCGTGGCGATGTGATCCTTGATACCCCGCTGGCGAAAGTCGGGGGGAAAGGGTTGTTTGTTAAAGAGCTGGAAGTCGCGCTGCTGGAAAAACGCGCCGATATCGCCGTGCATTCCATGAAGGATGTGCCGGTTGAATTCCCTGACGGTCTTGGACTGGTCACCATTTGCGAGCGAGAGGATCCGCGTGATGCTTTCGTCTCAAATAAGTACAACACGCTGGATGAACTCCCGGCAGGCAGTATCGTCGGGACATCCAGTTTGCGTCGCCAGTGCCAGTTGGCAAAGCGTCGCCCGGATCTCGTCATCCGTTCACTGCGCGGTAACGTAGGTACGCGTCTGAGCAAACTGGATAACGGCGATTATGACGCCATTATTCTGGCGGTCGCCGGATTAAAACGTTTAGGTCTTGAGTCGCGAGTCCGCACCGCTCTGCCGCCGGAAGTCTCCCTACCCGCTGTCGGGCAAGGCGCAGTTGGCATAGAATGTCGACTGGATGATATGCGCACTCAGGCGCTGTTAGCGCCGCTCAACCATGAAGAGACGGCGCTGCGCGTCAAAGCCGAACGCGCCATGAATACCCGCCTGGAAGGGGGATGTCAGGTCCCTATCGGCAGTTATGCAGAACTCATTAACGGTGAGATTTGGCTGCGGGCGCTGGTCGGCGCGCCTGACGGTTCGCAGATGGTATGCGGAGAACGTCGCGGCGCTGCGCAGGATGCTGAACAGATGGGCATCTCTCTGGCTGAAGAGCTGCTGGAGAACGGCGCGCGCACCATTCTGGCTGAAGTTTACAACGGAGAAGCCCCCGCATGAGTATTCTGGTCACCCGCCCGTCTCCCGCAGGGGAAGAGTTAGTGAGCCGTCTGCGCACACTGGGGCAGGTGGCCTGGAGCTTTCCGCTCATCGAGTTTTCGCCCGGTCGGGAGCTGGCAACGCTTGCTTCCCGGCTGTCGGCGCTAACGGAAAACGATCTGGTCTTCGCCCTCTCGCAGCACGCCGTCACCTTTGCAGATGCCGAGCTTCAGCAACAGGGGAAAAGCTGGCCCTCCCTTCCGCGTTATTTTGCCATTGGTCGCACAACGGCGCTGGCGCTGCATACCGTTAGCGGTTTCAATATTCACTACCCTCTGGATCGGGAAATTAGCGAAGTCTTGCTACAATTACCTGAATTACAAAATATTGCGGGAAAACGCGCGCTGATATTACGCGGCAATGGTGGCCGTGAGCTGATAGGTGAAACCCTAACAGCACGCGGAGCTGATGTCGATTTTTGTGAATGTTATCAACGCAGTGCAAAATATTACGATGGTGCAGAAGAAGCGATGCGCTGGCAATCTCGTGGTGTGACCACGGTGGTTGTCACCAGCGGAGAGATGCTACAACAGCTCTGGTCGCTCATTCCGCAGTGGTATCGTGAGCACTGGTTACTACGCTGTCGGCTGCTGGTCGTCAGTGAGCGTCTGGCGCACCTCGCCCGGGAACTGGGCTGGCAAGATATTAAGGTCGCTGATAACGCCGACAACGATGCGCTACTACGCGCATTACAATAACTCTCATAATGGGATGCCATAATGACGGAACAAGAAAAATCCTCCGCCGTGGTTGAAGAGACCAGGGAGGCCGTGGAAACCACGTCACAGCCAGTCAATACTGAAAAAAAGAGTAAGAACAGCACGGCGCTGATTCTGAGCGCTGTGGCGATTGCTATTGCGCTGGCTGCAGGCGTTGGGCTGTACGGTTGGGGGAAACAGCAGGCAACAACGCAGACAGCAACCAGCGATGCGCTGGCGAACCAGCTTACAGCGTTGCAAAAAGCGCAAGAAAGCCAAAAAGCTGAGCTGGAAGGCATTATTAAGCAGCAGGCAACGCAGTTGGATGAAGCCGCTCGCCAGCAGGCCGCGCTGGTCAAACAGCTTGACGAAGTCCAGCAAAAAGTCGCCACTATCTCCGGCAGCGATGCCGGGACATGGCTGCTGGCGCAGGCTGATTTTCTGGTGAAACTGGCCGGTCGCAAATTATGGAGCGATCAGGACGTTACTACCGCCGCGGCGCTGCTGAAAAGCGCTGACGCCAGTCTGGCGGATATGAATGACCCAAGCCTGATTACCGCCCGTCGCGCGATTACCGACGATATCGCGAGCCTCTCTGCGGTGACTCAGGTCGACTATGACGGCATTATCCTGAAAGTGAATCAGCTCTCTAACCAGATTGATAATCTGCGTCTGGCCGACAACGACACCGACGATTCGCCGATGGATTCCGACAGCAGCGAGCTTTCCAGCTCGATCAGCGAATGGCGCGTCAATCTGCAAAAAAGCTGGCAGAACTTTATGGACAGCTTTATCACCGTTCGCCGTCGTGATGAAACCGCCGTCCCACTGCTGGCACCGAACCAGGACGTTTACTTACGTGAAAATATCCGTTCTCGCCTGTTAGTGGCCGCCCAGGCCGTGCCGCGTCATCAGGAGGAAACATATCGCCAGGCGCTGGAAAACGTCTCCACCTGGGTGCGCGCCTACTACGACACCGACGATGCAGCCACCAAAGCTTTCCTTGAAGAGGTAGACCAACTGAGCCAACAAAGCATCAGCATGGACGTACCGGAAACGCTGCAGAGCCAGGCGCTTCTCGACAAGCTCATGCAGACCCGCGTACGTAATTTACTGGCACAGCCTGCCACAGCGCCGGTTGCAGCAGCTCCTGCGCCTTCAGCTGAAACTCCGGCAACTGCGCCGCAAGGAGAATAATGATGCTAAAAGTATTATTGCTCTTTGTGCTGTTGATCGCCGGGATCGTTGTCGGTCCAATGATTGCCGGTCATCAGGGCTACGTACTGATCCAGACGGATAATTACAATATCGAAACCAGCGTGACGGGTCTGGTGATCATTCTGATCGTCGCAATGGTCGTCTTGTTTGCGATTGAATGGCTGCTGCGCCGAATTTTCCGCACTGGCGCGCATACCCGCGGATGGTTTGTCGGTCGGAAGCGTCGTCGCGCCCGTAAGCAGACGGAGCAGGCGCTGCTCAAGCTGGCAGAAGGCGATTATCAGCAGGTTGAAAAGCTGATGTCGAAAAACGCCGATCATGCAGAACAGCCGGTAGTGAATTACCTGCTGGCGGCAGAAGCGGCTCAACAGCGCGGTGACGAAGCACGTGCCAACCAACACCTTGAGCGTGCTACCGAACTGGCCGGAAATGATACGATCCCGGTAGAAATCACTCGTGTTCGCCTGCAGCTGGCACGTAATGAAAATCACGCCGCACGCCACAGCGTAGATAAACTACTGGAAGTGACACCACGTCATCCGGAAGTGCTGCGTCTGGCTGAACAGGCCTACATTCGTACCGGTGCATGGAGTTCGTTACTGGATATCATTCCATCCATGGCAAAAGCGCACGTGGGTGATGACGAGCACCGCGCGATGCTGGAACAGCAGGCATGGGTTGGTCTGATGGATCAGGTTCGCGCCGATCAGGGCAGCGAGGGGCTACGTGCATGGTGGAAAAACCAGAACCGTAAAACCCGTCACCAGGTTGCCCTGCAGGTGGCAATGGCTGAACATCTGATTGAGTGTGACGATCACGATACGGCGCAGCAGGTCATCATTGATGGTCTTAAACGCCAGTATGACGACCGCCTGGTGCTGCCGATCCCGCGTCTGAAAACCAACAACCCGGAACAGATAGAAAAAGTGTTGCGCCAGCAGATTAAAGCCGTCGGCGATCGCCCATTACTGTGGAGCACGCTGGGCCAGTCGCTAATGAAGCACGGCGAATGGCAGGAAGCCACGTTCGCCTTCCGTGCCGCTCTCAAACAGCGTCCAGATGCCTATGACTACGCCTGGCTTGCTGACGCGCTGGACAGACTGCATCAGCCGGAAGAAGCCGCCACCATGCGTCGTGATGGCCTGATGTTGACGCTGCAGAACAACAATCCCCCACAGTAATTCCTTCTTGCCCGGTGACGCTTCGCTTACCGGGCCTACCGTTATTTCATATACACCAAATCATTCGAGATGCTTCGAGGCGACTTGAAGGATGAGGTGTATATGCATAAAAAAACGCCCGCTCTTTTGGAGCAGGCGTTAAACAGGTCTGTATGACAACATAAATGGGTGCTTCACTCAACGTTATGTCCATGGTGTTTGATGAGGCCAGAGCGACATCTGTCTGTGGACGATAAGCACCGTAAACGGCTCTGCATCATTCCTGAGTTTATGAGGCCAGATGGCGAACATAAGAGATGGAATGAGCATCTACCCGTATATTATTGCACAAGGCATGCCACGATTGCACTGCAAAAACAATGGAACCGGACTTTTTAAGACATCAGGAAATTCGGGGAAATAAAGGCTGAGAAGGGAAAATTAGAAAACAAAAAACCCCGCCGAAGCGGGGTTCAAAATTGGTCGGCGAGAGAGGATTCGAACCTCCGACCCACTGGTCCCAAACCAGTTGCGCTACCAAGCTGCGCTACTCGCCGTTTTACTGCTTTTTGAATTTTTAGTTCAATTCTTTAAGTCGTGGTGCGAGGGGGGGGACTCGAACCCCCACATCCTAAGGACACTAACACCTGAAGCTAGCGCGTCTACCAATTCCGCCACCTTCGCATTTCACAACTTTAAATTAATGGGGTGGCTAATGGGATTCGAACCCACGACAACTGGAATCACAATCCAGGGCTCTACCAACTGAGCTATAGCCACCACTGCAAATCTTTTACGCGGTATTAAAACCACCGCAGCTCCGGCACCATTACTAAATGGTGCGCCCGACAGGATTCGAACCTGAGACCTCTGCCTCCGGAGGGCAGCGCTCTATCCAGCTGAGCTACGGGCGCTTAGCGCCGTTGCGGGGCTGGATATTACGGAGGTCTCGGTCTGCTGTCTAGTGCTTTTTTAAAATAAATTATCGTTTGGTCATGGTTTGTGCGTTTTGTCGCTTATTCCTGCAATTTTTGGGCTGTGCCATGACGATTCAGGCCAAAAACCTTATAAATGAGCGTCACGGCCAGTAAGAAGATAATGCCAACAAACAGCGACATTCGGGTATCTTCATTAAAGTACATGCCGATTAATACGCAAATCAGGAACGCCATCGTCAAATAGTTCGCCCACGGGAACAGAATCGAGCGGAAGGGATGACTGGCGATCGCCGCTTTATGCGCCTGACGGAAACGTATCTGGCTTATCAGGATCACAAACCACGGCACCATCCCCGGCAGCACGCTGGCGCTATAGACATAAACGAACACACGCTGCGGGTTGGGAATGATGTAGTTCAGGCACGAACCAACCAGCAGGATCGCGATAGAAATAGCCACGCCGGCAACCGGCACGCCCTGGCGCGAAACTTTTCCAACGGCGGCAGGTAGCTGGCGATTCTTTGCCAGCGCGTAAAGCATACGCCCACAGCTGTACATCCCACTGTTACAGCCCGACAGCGCCGCCGTCAGGACCACAAAGTTAATAATCCCTGCCGCGGCGGTAATACCAATCTTGGCAAAGGTGAGAACAAACGGGCTACCGTTACTGCCAATCTCATTCCACGGGAAAATAGTGACGATAACAAAAATCGCACCGACGTAGAAAATCAGAATACGCCACAGCACTTTCCCTACTGCACTCCGCAGCGTGACCTGCGGATTCTTCGCTTCACCCGCAGTAATGCCGATCAGCTCCACGCCCTGGTAAGAAGCCACGACAATACACAATGCCGTCAGGAAGCCCTTCCAACCACCAGCAAAGAAGCCGCCGTGCTCAGTCAGGTTGCCAAAGCCGATCGCCTGACCGCCATTGCCAAAACCGAAGAAAATCACCCCTAATCCAATGACGATCATCACAATGATGGTGGTCACTTTAATCATGGCAAACCAGAACTCAATTTCACCATACAGGCGAACCGCGGCGAGATTTGCCAACGCAACCAGTCCGACAGCAATCAGTGCGGGTATCCATTGTGCCATTTCCGGGAACCAGAACTGGACGTACACCCCGATGGCGGTAATCTCTGATATCCCCACCGCCATCCACATAAACCAGTATGACCAGGCAGTGAGATAACCAAAGAAGGGGCTCATATATCGATGAGCGTAAACAGCAAATGAACCGGCAACCGGCTCGAGGAATAACATCTCCCCCATAGAACGCATAATGAAAAAGACGAACAGCCCGGCGACGATGTATGCCAGCAGAACCGAAGGTCCCGCCCATTTCAGGGTACTGGCGGCCCCCATAAATAGCCCGACGCCAATAGTCCCCCCAAGGGCAATTAATTCGATGTGACGAGCCTCCAGCCCACGCTGTAGCTCAGGTTTGTTCTCGGCCATAAATCCTCTTGTTGTGTTTGCATACTGTCCGGTATTACCGGTTCTCGTTATGGGTACATCTTGTTATGCCATAACAGGCCATACGGCACCGACCGCTTAACGGTTGGCGTCAAAAACACCACGGCACTGCAATGATTGTTGCGAATGGTTTCCTAAAATCGCTTAAATGGCAATTAAAGCATTCAAAAAATAAATAGATTGTGCGAGAAAGCAGCGATTATGTTGTGAATAAGTAGCGTAATTAGCAGATCACGCTACTTATCAAAGGAGGGAGGGCGTCAGAGGTTGCCGGTATAGTGCCAGCGGAGATAGCGTAATAAGCGAAGTTGACGAGTGATACGGCTTGGCTGCGACAATAAGCGATACAGCCACTCCAGCCCCAGAGTCTGCCAGATTCGCGGCGCACGCTTAACGTGACCGGTAAAGACGTCGTAGGTACCACCCACGCCCATATACAGTGCTTCAGGGTGAGTCTTCCGGCAGTCACGCATAAAGATCTCTTGTTTCGGCGAGCCCATCGCCACCGTCACAATCTGCGCACCGCTGGCGTGGATACGTTCAAACAATGCCTGACGCTGGTCCGGGGTAAAATAACCGTCCTGACTGCCTACAATATTCACGCGCCACTGGGCACGCAGTTTGGCTTCCGTTTGCGCCAGAACTTCAGGCTTGCCACCAATCAGGAAGACTGGCGTTCCTTCCTGCCCGGCTCGCGCCATAAGCGCTTCCCAAAGATCAGCCCCTGCCACGCGTGAAACCTGCGCCTGCGGGAATTTTTTGCGCACTGAGCGCACCACGCTAATCCCATCCGCATATTTGAACTCAGCAGCGTTGATCAGATCCCGCACTTCAGGGTTATCTTCTGCCGTCAGCATCTTCTCAGCGTTGATTGCCACCAGCGTTCCAGGCCTGAGATGCCCCTCGGCAAACAGGTAATTTAGCGCATGCTGCATATCGCGCCAGCCAATCAATTGTAACCCGCGCAGCGAGTAGAGTGGCGCAGTTGTGTTATCTGTCATTACGATCCTTCAATCTGTGTCCGGGGCAGCGATTTGATTCGTTTATGGATGAGTCCCGCACTATCGAATAGCCAAAACAGCAGTTTTGCCACCAGCAGACAAACGCCGAAAATCACGAGGAAAAAGACCACTCGCGAGACAAACGAATCCAGCCCTTCACGTGCCAACACGATCATATTGAAAATAGCGCCAAAACAGAAACTGTGCAGAATCGCCGCCTTGTAGCGATTGGTTTCGCGGTTGCCTAACTCATACAGCCAGTCAAACCACTTGATGATGAGTCCAACGACAATCGCGCCTAACGGGATAAACAGCGCCCCGCCCATCACCACCAGTGAACCAATTAACGTCGGCGAAATCGCCAGACCTGAGTGGTTGTTCAACACTTCCCAGGTAAAGTAGTTCGCTGAGTTGAGGACAATACTCGGCCGCCCAGGCCACAGCCAGGAGGGGATAAAGACGTAGAAGTCACGGACAATCGGCGCCAGCCCTTGAAACTCAATATTGTGGTAATTTTGCAGCAACAGCGCCAGATTCTCCCACGGCGAGAAGGTGTCGCGCGTGAGGTACAGGAAGGTATAGAACGCCTCGTCGCCGCTAACGTTCATCCCATAGCGCTTCAGCGCCAGCCAGAACATCCCGACGATACCCAGCACGCCCGCGGCGGCCAACATCCACAGCGAAATCCAGCCGCGAATGATGCCGATAAACAAGAAGATGGCAAACGCAATGATGATATTGGCGCGCGTCCCGCCAACAATCATATAGGTCAGCAAACCAAACGCGACGGTACTCACCAGGAAGAACAACCACGCTTTGCTGTCCTGACGCAGGAAATAGACCACCAACATTGCCGGAATGAAGAAGTAAAAGAAACGCTTCAGAGCGACCCCAGAGACTTCGCTGGAAAAAATTTGGCTGTAGGATTGCAGTCTGAACAGCAGGAATCCGTTGTGCATAAAGAAGACGCCCACGCTCACCAATGCAATCGCCATCAGGATAACCCAGGTCAAATGCGCTTCAACGCGATTGATGGTAAATAGCGGCCTGCGTGGCTTATCCTCGACTCGCTTGCGAAGGCGGGTTTTATACGTCACGTAGTAGACGGCATAGAAACAGGCGGCTGACAACAAGGCCTGCAGCAGGATCTCCGGCGGAGCAACTGCCACATCAAAACGGAACACCAGTATGCTGGTCAACGGGAATCCGAAGAAGAACGTCAGCAAAAACAGCAGTGAGAAGAAAACATTGAAGTTAAAACGCACGCGGCGGAATTCAAACCAGGTCAGCGTGGCGATAAACAAGGTGGAGAGCAGCCATACCACCAGCAGACCGCTAAATTGCATCAGGCTCATACAGTTTCTCCTGAAGCAATGCGCAGCGCGTTGTGCCACGGCTGCAGATAATTCGGGCTAAAGAAGGTTATTGTATTTTTATCTACCGATGCCAACTGGCGCTGCGCTTCGCGTACTACGCCTTCATTGAGCTCATCAGTGGTAAATAACACCGGGAGATTCTGTTCCACCATATCCTGCCAGAAGGGATTTTCACGGTTGAGCACGCACGGGATACCGGCCTGAATCAGTAAACACAGGGTACCGATCCCCTGCTGACGGGCAAAAATAAAGTAACCCAAATCACACTGACGTAATAATGTCAGATAGGCATCAAATTCCAGCTTTTCACTTAAAATTTGCAGATTCTCAGCGCTAAACAATGCCAGGCCGGCCTGACGAACCTCGTCGATATAAGCCGCATTATTGGCGGGGTACCCCATCGGTACAATCACATTTACCGTGTCGCCGAACTGCTGATGGACGGCGCGTAGCGCGGCAATATGCTCATTGCTGCGATCGCCAGAGTTGCCAACCAGCACCGTCATCTTGCCGCTGCGCTGACACGCGTTGCTCATATTATTGAGCGAGGGATCCATCCGCGTTGGGAAATAGAGCAACTCGCCACGCACGCGCGGATGATGTTCGGCGAAATAGCTCAAATCACCCCGCGTGGCAAATACGCAGCCCACACGGTTCTGCGCCATACGGCGAATGGGGTAAAACAGGCGAAATTTCAGTCCACTGGAGACTTCATATAAATCCGCGCCCCAGATATGCCAGTAAAACTGCTCTGGTTTAATTCCCCCGCTCAGCAGCGCTAACCACAGGCTGGTGTTGAACTGACCGTGGAAGAAAAATCGCTGTTGGCGATCCGCTTTTGCTTTCGCGATAACCGCTTCAGCCAGCGCCTTTTTCCCACCATAGAAGCTTAGCGATAACGCCGGGCAGTTCTCACTGAATCCGGCATCCTGACCTGCAACCATAAACGTGCGCGCGTGCTCGCTCGTCGCGGCCAGCGAGTCGTTGAAAAACCGCAGCACGGTTTGGTTATGGTGAGGGATATCCGATCCCAGAACGTGAATCAGTACAGTCATACCCGCCTACGCCAGAGTAAAAACACGCCACAACAAAGAGAGAAATAGACAATGTACGTTGCCATGTAAGCCTGTGCCGCGCCCAGCGCACCATGTGCAGGGATCAGCCAATGGGCAAACGCCGTCAATAACATGAACTGGCTAATTTCTGCCAAGATATAAAACCGCAGCGACGCTTTCGCGATCACCAAATAACCGAAAACATAGGCGCCGACTTTCAGCACATCACCGACCAGTTGCCAGGCGAACAGGTCGCGCATGGCGGTGAATTTAGCGGAGAAAAGCAGCCAGATAGCAAAATCGCGCAGTAGCCAGACGGTAAAGCTTGCGGCAGCAACCGCCGGCAGCACGAATTTCAACGACTTGATCACTTCGCGTGTAATGTCGCGCTTTTCAGTCAAACGCGACAACGTCGGCAGCAAGTAAACGCTGAATGAGGCGGTGATGAATTGCAGATAAGCATCGGAGATACTGCTCACCCCCTGCCAGATCCCCACATCATCCCAGCTGTACTGCGCCGCCAACAGGTTTCGCATCATCACGTATGCCACTGGCAGCGTTACGGAGGTAATCAGCGCCATCAGCGTAAACTTGCTTAACTGCCCTGCCAGACCGTTATCCCACGAGGGTTTCAGGTAATGCAGGGGGATCGCCCCACGCTTAATCAGTATTATCGCGGCAGGGATAACGACCAGCGCAGGTACCAGCGCCAGGCCCAGCAAGGCGCCTTCATACCCTCCCAGGCGATAACAGCCATAATAAGCCGCTACGCCCACCAGGCTCCCCACAATCAACGACAGCGCGTTACCCGCCGCATCGCGGAAGCCCTTCATCAGCGCCAGCAGCAGGTTCGCCCAGGCAATGCCCATCTGCACCAGCGCAACCAGTCGAACCAGCCCCTGATAATGAGTATGACCAAATAATCCCTGACTGATAGGTGCGGCCGCCAGCAAAAAAATCACCGCCATCAGCGTAGAGAATCCCAGCACCATCGCGGAAGACGTACCGACCACCTTACGGAGCCGGGCCGGATCGTCATGATGCTGCGCAACGTATTTCGTGACGCCATTGAAAATGCCGGCCCCCGCCAACACGCCAAGCACGGTGACCATCTGGCGGAAGTTACCCGCCTGCCCCACGCCTGCCGGTCCAAACGACACCGCCAGCAACTTCACAACCAGCAAACCTGCACCAATTTTTACCAGCGTACTGGCCGCCGTCCATAAGGACGCTTTTGCAAGCGACATATCAGGCGAAGTAGTTGAGTAAGGTCGTAATGACTGTTCGCTGGTTCACCGGCGACAGATTGTAGAACAGCGGTAAACGCAGCAGGCGTTCGCTCTCTTTGGTGGTGTAACGATCAACACCGGCAAACACGCCGAATTTATCGCCAGCCGGGCAATCATGCAGCGGGATATAGTGGAACACCGCCATAATTTCAGCTTCTTTCAGGAAGTTAATCAACGCCGTGCGATCGTCGATATCGCGCAGTTTGATGTAAAACATATGGGCATTCTGTACGCAACCCTCCGGTATCGAAGGCAGCTCAATACGCCCGGCACGCGCCAGCGGTTCCAGGGCATCGTAATACTTTTGCCACAGCGCCAGACGCTGCTGGTTAATACGATCAGCCGCTTCCAACTGCGCCCACAGATAAGCCGCCTGCAGATCGGACATCAAATAGCTGGAACCGATATCACGCCAGGTATACTTATCTACCTGGCCGCGGAAAAACTGACTACGGTTAGTCCCTTTTTCACGGATGATTTCTGCACGCTCGACTAATTTTTTATCATTAATCAGCGTCGCTCCACCTTCCCCGCCTGCGGTATAGTTTTTGGTCTCATGGAAGCTAAAGCAGCCGATGTGACCAATCGTACCCAGCGCACGCCCCTTGTAGGTCGACATGACGCCCTGGGCGGCATCTTCCACCACATACAGGTTATGTTTAGTGGCCAGCCCCATGATGGTATCCATTTCGCAGGCCACGCCCGCGTAATGTACCGGCACAATAGCGCGGGTTTTATCGGTGATCGCCGCTTCAATCAGCGTTTCGTCAATGTTCATGGTATCCGGGCGAATATCAACAAAGACGATTTTCGCGCCGCGCAACACGAAGGCATTGGCCGTCGAGACAAACGTGTAGCTCGGCATAATGACTTCATCGCCAGGCTGGATATCCAGCAGCAATGCCGCCATCTCAAGCGATGCGGTGCAGGAGGGCGTCAGCAGCACTTTCTCACTGCCAAAATGCTGCTCCAGCCACTGCTGACAGCGACGGGTAAAGCCACCGTCACCACACAGTTTGCCGCTATTCATCGCAGACTGCATGTAATCGAGTTCAGTTCCCACCACCGGCGGTGCATTAAATGGAATCATCGTGTCACCTGTATAACCAATACGCGGTGCTTTCCACATTCGCACCACTGTGTATATAACGTTTAAGCGCGGCGGTGTTACCCATTTGGGTCGCCACGCGCAATGTTGTTTTACCGCGGGCCTGTGCCCAACAAAGCGCGGCCTGCATCAGTTCTGCACCCGCACCACGCCCGGCCAGCAGGCCAATTCTCGCCTCGGTCGCATTCAGTTCACGCAGCGAGACATAGCCACGAATCTCACCAGTCGGTTTACGAAAAATGAGGCATTGATGATCAAACGTCCCCAGCACCGCGTTTTCAATCCACTGTGCGTAGAAACGCGCGCTGGCATCTTCGGCATACCATGGGACGCGAAAACGGCTTTGCGCAAATGCCTGTCCTGCCAGATGGCGTAATACCGGGATATCCGTAGTTTGCGCGACCTGCGCACCGGGGTCGCCGCAGGCACACGTCACCGGCAGTACAAAATCGACTTCACCTTCTACCAGTGAGAAACCCAAATGCTGAAGAGCATCCAATTCATGGCTATTTGCGGCAAGTATTTTTGCTTGTACACGCGACCAGGGCAGCAACGCATCCGCAGTTAGAACCGGTGCGCGTTGGTCAAAACGGACAATGGCGCTATTCACGCCAAAGAACGTATTTTCCCAGCTAAGCGGCTCAATACTGGCGCGGACGAGCACGGAGCAGCTCCAGCAGGTATTGACCATAACCCGTTTTGGCCAGTGAACTGGCGGCACGCTTCACGCCTTCGTCATCCAGCCAGCCGTTACGCCAGGCGATTTCTTCCAGACAGGCTATTTTAAAGCCCTGGCGTTTCTCCACCGTCTGCACAAAAGTGCTCGCTTCGATCAAACTGTCATGCGTACCGGTATCCAGCCAGGCAAAGCCACGCCCAAGCAATTCAACCGTCAGATGTCCGTCATCAAGATACATCTGGTTGATAGACGTAATCTCCAGCTCCCCACGCTCAGAAGGTTTCACGCGTTTCGCGTATTCCACCACTTTGCTGTCATAAAAATAGAGCCCTGTCACCGCCCAATTAGATTTCGGCGCTTTCGGCTTCTCTTCCAGAGAGACTGCGCGAAAATTGTCATCAAACTCAACAACACCAAAACGTTCAGGGTCCATGACCTGATAGCCAAACACCGTCGCGCCTTGCGTTCTGGCGGCTACATGACGCAGTTTTGGACTGAATCCTTGACCAAAGAAGATGTTGTCCCCTAACACCAGGCACGATGGTTCACCGTTAAGAAACGTTTCACCGATAATAAAAGCCTGCGCTAATCCATCCGGGCTCGGTTGCTCAGCATAGTGCAGTTCAATGCCGAACTCAGATCCATCGCCCAGCAAACGCTGGAAATAACCTTTATCTTCCGGAGTGGTGATAATCAGGATTTCGCGAATTCCCGCCAGCATCAGTACCGATAGCGGGTAGTAAATCATCGGCTTATCGTAAATGGGCAATAGTTGCTTCGATACGCCCCGCGTAATGGGGTACAGGCGAGTACCTGAGCCACCCGCCAGAATGATACCTTTCATGCGTTGTCTCCTCCGCAAAACCAGGCTGTTAGCCCTTCAGACCTAAACGTTCGCCCTGGTAACTGCCGTCCTGCACGGGTTTCCACCATGCCTGATTATCCAGATACCACTGCACGGTTTTGCGCATTCCACTTTCAAACGTTTCCTGCGGCATCCACCCGAGTTCACGCGCAATTTTTGAAGCGTCAATGGCGTAACGCAAATCATGGCCTGGGCGATCGTCCACAAAAGCGATCAAGTCGCGGTACTGCGCGATGCCCTGCGGTTTATGCGGAGCCAGCTCTTCCAACAGGCTGCAAACCGTTTCGACAACATCCAGGTTTTTACGCTCGTTATGGCCACCAATATTATAGGTTTCCCCAACCGCGCCCGTCGTCGCCACGCAATAAAGCGCCCTGGCGTGATCTTCTACATACAACCAGTCACGGATCTGTTGACCATTGCCATATACCGGCAACGGTTTGCCCGCCAGTGCGTTGAGGATCATCAGCGGAATCAGTTTTTCCGGGAAATGGTACGGACCATAGTTATTGGAACAGTTGGTAATCAGCGTTGGTAGACCGTAGGTACGCAGCCAGGCGCGAACCAGATGATCGCTGCTGGCTTTCGACGCGGAATAAGGGCTGCTCGGCGCATACGGCGTGGTTTCGGTGAAGAAATCATCTGTGGAATGGAGATCGCCATACACCTCGTCAGTCGAGATATGGTGGAAACGAAACGCCAATTTTTCCTCGCTGGCTAATGTACTCCAGTAAGCGCGCGCCGCTTCCAACAGCGTGTAGGTTCCCACAATGTTGGTTTCGATAAAGGCGGCGGGACCATCAATTGAACGATCGACATGGCTTTCTGCAGCCAGATGCATCACGCAGTTCGGCTGATATTGTTGAAACACCCTGTCGAGCGATGCCCGATCGCAAATATCCACTTTCTCAAAGGCAAAACGGGAATTCTGCGCAACCGGCTCCAGCGACATCAGGTTTCCGGCGTAGGTCAGCTTATCGACCACAACCACCGCATCCTCGGTATCATGAATGATGTGTCGCACAACCGCCGAGCCGATAAATCCCGCTCCACCGGTAACCAGAATTCGTTTCATTAGCGCCAGACCCCTTTGGTATCAACGATGTACTGCTGTTGAACCGCATCGCCTTTGATGGCTTTAAATTCATTATGGTCAACTAACATGACCAACACATCAGCACGTGCCAGAGCATCGTCCAGCGTCGCCAGTTGGCAAAGACCATCCAGTTTTTTCGGCAGTTGATGGATGTTCGGTTCCACCACCAGCATTTCGCCTTTGTGCCATTGCGCAATATTCTGCGCAATTCCCATCGCCGGGCTTTCACGCAAATCGTCAATATTAGGTTTGAATGCCAGACCAAAACAGGCAATTTTCACTTCGCTAGCCCGTTTGTTGGTATCCGCCAGACAGTCGGCTACGGCAGCCTTCACCCGATCGACCACCCAATGCGGTTTACCATCGTTTACCTCGCGTGCGGTGCGGATCAATTTCGCCTGCTGCGGGTTCTGCGCCACGATAAACCACGGATCGACCGCGATACAGTGTCCACCTACGCCAGGGCCGGGCTGCAAAATATTCACGCGTGGATGCCGGTTTGCCAGGCGAATCAGTTCCCAGACGTTGATCCCCTGATCGGCACAAATCAGCGACAGTTCATTGGCGAAGGCGATATTGACATCGCGAAAGCTATTTTCCGTCAGCTTACACATTTCTGCGGTGCGGGCGTTGGTTACCACACATTCGCCTTCGAGAAAGATGTTGTACAGCTCGCTGGCGCGCGCGGAACAGACGGAGGTCATTCCTCCAATCACCCGATCGTTTTTAATCAGTTCGACCATTACCTGACCCGGCAGTACGCGCTCTGGGCAATAAGCAATGTTAACGTCCGCCTGTTCACCGACCTGCTGCGGGAAAGTCAGGTCAGCCCGCATTTCTGCAAGCCATGCGGCCATCTGTTCAGTTGCCCCGACAGGTGAGGTGGATTCCAGAATCACCAACGCGCCTTTTTTCAAAACTGGCGCAATAGATTTCGCCGCGGCTTCTACGTAGACCATATCGGGTTCATGATCTCCCTTGAACGGGGTAGGCACCGCAATCAGATACGCATCAGCATCTACGGGTGTCGCGCTAGCACGTAAAAACCCATTTTCGACCGCCGTTTTCACCACCGCACCCAGATCGGGCTCAACGATGTGAATTTCACCGCGATTAATGGTATCCACCGCATGTTGATTTATATCTACGCCAATTACGTGTTTTTGACGGGAAGCAAAGGCAGCCGCCGTTGGCAGTCCGATATAACCCAGCCCAATGACAGAAATGGTCGTAAAACTCATAGCGATATCCGATTATTTTTTAATGCATCTAAAATGCGGTCACATGCCAGCCCGTCTCCATACGGATTATGGGCGCGGCTCATGATCTGATATTCATTGTCGTCATGCAGTAAACGCGTGACTTCTTCAACAATCCGCTGTGGGTCTGTACCTACCAGACGTACAGTCCCTGCGGTAATAGCTTCCGGGCGCTCCGTTGTTTCACGCATCACCAGCACAGGTTTCCCCAGAGACGGCGCTTCTTCCTGAATCCCGCCGGAATCAGTAAGGATCAGCCAGGCGTGATTCATCAGCCATACGAATGGCAGGTAGTCCTGCGGTTCAATCAACACCACGTTTTCAACGTGACCCAGGATGCGATTGACCGGCTCACTGACGTTAGGGTTCAGGTGTACCGGATAGACAATCTGCACATTTTGGTTAGACGCGGCTATTTCCGCCAGGGCATGACAGATTTGCTCAAAACCGCGACCGAAGCTTTCCCGACGATGACCGGTCACCAGGATCATCTTTTTATCAGAGCTCAGGAAAGGATAATGTTCTGCCAGTTCAGCACGCAATGCATCGCTCGCCAGTACGCGATCCCGAACCCAGATCAACGCGTCAATAACCGTATTACCCGTGACGAAAATACGATCATCAGGGATAGCTTCTCGTAACAGATTTTGGCGCGAGTTTTCTGTTGGGGCAAAATGATACATTGCCAGACGCCCGGTCAGCGTACGATTAGCCTCTTCCGGCCATGGTGAATAGAGATCGCCTGTACGTAAACCCGCCTCTACATGCCCCACCGGGATGCGCTGATAGAACGCGGCCAGACTGGTAGCAATCGTGGTTGTGGTATCACCATGAACCAACACCACATCAGGTTTGAATTCAGCCAAAATAGGCTTTAACCCTTCCAGGATGCGGCAGGTTATTTCTGTTAGTCCCTGACCTGGCTGCATAATATTGAGATCGTAGTCAGGTACAATGGAAAAAAGATTCAACACCTGATCGAGCATCTCCCGATGCTGCGCCGTAACGCAAACTTTCGCCTCAAAATCAGGATCTTTTTCCAGCGCATGAACCAGAGGAGCCATCTTAATGGCCTCCGGTCGCGTACCAAATACAGTCAGTACTTTCACATCGATTCTCTTCGGATTGGCAGTGAGAGCCCAGCCCCTCACTGCAACGGCATTGCTAAATCGTACGGCGACGGGTTAACGCGACACCAGCACCGATCAGAGCCCCAACGATACCCCACATAATCATCAGGAAGGCGCGACGAGGGCTGTCACGTTTTACCGGCTCTTCCGGCGTTCTCAAATAACGATAGGTCTGAAAACGCGGATCTAAAGTTGGTCCAACGTTCAGGGTGTTCAGCATTGCCCTGTTCTGGAAATAGTCCAGATCGAAATCCGGACCAATTGACTGCAGATTCTCGAGTCGCGCCTGCAACATTGGACGTCCGAGTAAGAACAATTCTGAATCCGGCAATTCATCAGCTGGAACATCTGTGGAAGTACGCGAAATATTATGCTGCTCAGCAATTTTAAGCGCTTGTTCAATGCTGTGGACGCGGCGAGAGAAAATGGATTTTGCCACTTCTTCCTGACGTTTGACCTGCGCTTTCATCTGCACAGTGCGTGCGGCCCATGCGCCTTTTAACTCATCATTCAGATGACGTGCCGCGCGTTGGCTGGCAAACGCGACGTACTGGCGCAGCAAATTGTTGGCATCAGGAGCCGTCTCGGCAATCAGCTTCACGCTGTCATTGGTATTACGCAGCGTATCGCCAGGCAAAAACTGAATGTTATTGATCAGTTCATCCAGCATCGCCGCATCGGCTTTACTATTACCGACCATACGCTGCTTAAAGTAATCAGTCTGCTGCCAGAATTCTCGGCGTGTATCCCAGGAGGCAAGCTGCATAATGAATTCTTTATAGGCCTCATCCATTACTGACGGTTGGTCCGTGGACGCGAGACTGGCCTTAATATCCAGGTTGCGTAAAAACTGTTGTTGAGAGTAAAAGCCACCCAACATATTGACCGTTGGCCTGTCAGTAATCGCCGTGGCGCTCCACTCCTGACGCGCAAAAAACGTATAGGCGAGGGCCGCTATCGCGAAGGCGAGAGCCATACCGACAATCCACACCTTCCCTGACCACAAGGTACGAAACAACCCACGGATATCCAGTTCATTTTCAGCGCTCACGGCATCTTCCCCCGGTAATGGTTGTCTCATCGCATCCTCAATTTATTTGGTTAAGTCTGGTTTACTTTCACGGTTTCTACGCAGCTTACGCTTCCAACGTTTGATAAATCTCGCTACCTTCCAGGCTCGTTTAATACAGATGTCGTACAAGACAAACGCCAGTAAAAAGAGCACTAACATCACCCACTCCGGGACAATGCGAGAATATTCAGCCAGCACGCCAATAGATGCCAGAATAGCTGCAGCCAGGGTAATCAGGACAAAAGCCTGTCGGGAGGTAAACCCGGCGCGCATGATTAAATGGTGAATATGTTGGCGATCCGGAGAGAAAGGGCTCATGCCCTTGCGTAAGCGACGATACATAATTGCCACCATATCCATTAACGGAATGGCAATAATCCACAAAGCGGTGACCGGGCTGATAGGATGCGTTGGCCCCTGGGTAGTCTCCAGCAGGATCCAAATCACCGTGAAGCCAATCAGCGTACTGCCCGCATCCCCCATAAAAACTTTATAGCGGCGTCCGAGAATACCCAGGTTCAGCAGGATGTAAGGCAGAATGGCGGCGATCATAGCAAAACACCAGATGGCCAGGCTTGTTTGACCATCGAACCACAGGATAAGCCCCATAGCGGCGAATGACACGCTAGATAATCCACCCAACAGACCATCAATCCCATCCACCATATTGAAGGCGTTTATTGCCGCCCAGACGGCAAACAGGGTAAGGAAATATCCAAAAGGACCGAGCATCATCTCCCAGGGGCCGAAAATATATCCAAGGCTTAGCAGATAGAGTTTACCCACCGTCATCATAATGATGCCGATAAGGGCCTGGATGGTTGCGCGGATTTTTACACTGATATCAAAACGATCGTCCAGGGCACCGATAAACACCAGTACACCAGCACAACCCAGGTAGAGAGTAGCATGTGGGATATAATAATCGGCGATAAGAAACGTAAAGCAAATGCCTGCGTAAACTGAAATCCCCCCAACCAGCGGAATCAGTCCCTGATGACGTTTGCGGAAGTTGGGTTTATCCACCAATCCAATCTTTTTCGCGACCTTGCGGGCAAAGAAAAGAAACAGCGTTGTGAATAAAAAAATACTGATGAGATCAGTACTTGCTGTCAATAAATTCACTATACATGCTCTCAGAGAAAATCAATATACGAAGTATAACCATCCCGCCAATTATTCAGAAGAGAAACCCGACTCAATATCAGCTCCATATCAGGTAGTTCTGTATGATTAGCAACCACAAAATACGAATTTCAACCCTTCTTCGCCATGCGGTATGTCATACCGTATTATCGTTATTGTGTCGTTAAGATTACAGCCACAAAAGCAAAACGCCACGTAAAAACGTGGCGTTTTCGGATGAGACCTGAATTACGAACGTTTCATCATGTCGAAGAAGTCGTCATTAGTCTTGGTCATCGCCAGCTTGTTAATGAGGAATTCCATGGCATCAATTTCACCCATCGGATGGATGATTTTGCGCAGGATCCACATTTTCTGCAGCTCTTCCTGGGTGGTGAGCAGCTCTTCTTTACGGGTACCGGAACGGTTGTAGTCGATAGCCGGGAAGACGCGTTTTTCAGCAATCTTACGAGAGAGATGCAGTTCCATGTTGCCGGTACCTTTAAACTCTTCGTAGATAACTTCATCCATTTTAGAGCCGGTATCGATCAGCGCAGTCGCGATGATGGTCAGGCTACCGCCCTCTTCCACGTTACGCGCCGCACCGAAGAAACGCTTCGGACGATGCAAGGCGTTGGCATCAACACCACCGGTCAAAACTTTACCGGAAGCCGGAACCACGGTGTTGTAAGCACGCGCCAGACGGGTGATGGAATCGAGCAGAATGATAACGTCTTTCTTGTGTTCAACCAGACGTTTCGCCTTCTCGATAACCATTTCCGCAACCTGAACGTGGCGGGAGGCTGGTTCGTCAAAGGTAGACGCAACCACTTCACCTTTCACCAGACGCTGCATCTCGGTAACTTCTTCCGGACGTTCGTCAATCAGCAGCACCATCAGCACGCAGTCCGGATGGTTGTAAGCAATGCTCTGCGCGATGTTCTGCAGCAGCATGGTTTTACCTGCTTTCGGCGGAGCAACAATCAGACCACGTTGGCCACGACCGATCGGTGATGCCAGATCCAGTACACGCGCCGTTAAGTCTTCAGTAGAACCGTTACCACGTTCCATACGCAGACGAGAGTTTGCGTGCAGCGGTGTTAAGTTCTCAAAGAGGATTTTGTTACGGGCGTTTTCTGGTTTGTCGTAGTTAACTTCGTTAACTTTCAACAGCGCAAAGTAGCGTTCACCTTCTTTCGGCGGGCGAATCTTACCAGAGATGGTATCACCAGTGCGGAGGTTGAAACGGCGGATTTGGCTGGGAGAAACGTAGATGTCATCAGGACCGGCGAGGTAGGAGCTGTCTGCAGAGCGGAGGAAACCAAATCCATCCTGCAATATCTCCAGCACACCGTCACCAAAGATATCTTCGCCACTCTTTGCGTGCTGCTTCAGGATGGCAAAAATAATGTCCTGCTTGCGCATACGAGCCAGGTTTTCAAGGCCCATATTTTCGCCGAGAGTGATCAGCTCAGAAACCGGCGTATTCTTTAATTCGGTAAGATTCATAATGGTGTGAGTTCTTAAACTTGGGGTAAATCTCGAACTTAATGTTGTGAATGGTATGGCAGGGTCATCCATGCCTGTTTACGGCCATCAACTCATGTCTGTTCGCTGTCTGGTCACAGGAAAGTACGCAGAACTGAAACGACAAGACGGATTGAGTGACAAGCCAGGAATCTGTCCACTTCTCGCGCGAGAAACAACGGGAAGTATTGGATATAACTAGATTCAAACTTAATAAGGTATGTTTAATACGAAGTCAACACTAACTTAGCACGACTCAAGTCGGGCGTCCAGTCATCCGAATCATTTCGAAGTATGGTCGCCCGATCATGAGACTTCCTTACGCTAAATTAGCGTCGAGGAATTCTTTCAACTGACCTTTGGATAGTGCGCCGACTTTAGTCGCCGCAACTTCGCCGTTTTTAAACAGCAGCAGGGTCGGGATGCCACGGATACCATACTTCGGCGCGGTGCCTGGGTTTTGGTCAATGTTCAGTTTAGCAACCGTCAATTTGCCCTGATATTCGTCAGCGATTTCATCCAGAATTGGAGCGATCATTTTGCACGGACCGCACCACTCTGCCCAGAAATCAACGAGGATAGCTCCGTCCGCTTTGAGTACATCCGTGTCAAAACTGTCGTCAGTCAGGTGAATAATTTTATCGCTCATATTAACTCCACAGGAATAAGCCTGGTGCGTTGGTGTACTCTTAATCAACGACGTGTTGATGTAGCATTAACCAACTAAAGGTTGACTTTATTTCACCGGATACGCTTTCGTAAAGCAATAGTAAGCTGATATTCTACCACACTATGAGCAAAACACATTTAACAGAACAGAAGTTTTCCGACTTCGCCCTGCACCCAAAGGTGATAGAAGCCCTTGAAAATAAAGGCTTTCATAACTGCACGCCCATTCAGGCCCTCGCGCTGCCGCTAACGCTGGCAGGTCGTGATGTTGCAGGGCAGGCGCAAACCGGTACCGGAAAAACGATGGCGTTCCTGACGTCAACGTTTCATTATCTTCTCTCTCATCCCGCGATTGCCGATCGCAAGGTGAACCAACCGCGTGCGTTAATTATGGCGCCAACGCGTGAGTTAGCCGTGCAGATCCACGCTGACGCCGAGCCGCTGGCACAGACCACCGGTTTGAAATTAGGCCTGGCTTATGGCGGCGACGGTTACGACAAACAGCTGAAAGTGCTGGAAAGCGGCGTCGATATTCTTATCGGCACGACCGGTCGTCTCATCGACTATGCAAAACAGAACCACATTAACCTGGGCGCGATTCAGGTCGTGGTGCTGGATGAAGCCGATCGTATGTACGATCTGGGCTTTATCAAAGATATCCGTTGGCTGTTCCGTCGTATGCCGCCAACCACCCAACGCCTGAACATGCTGTTTTCTGCAACCCTCTCTTACCGCGTTCGCGAACTGGCGTTCGAACAGATGAATAACGCCGAGTACGTTGAAGTCGAACCGGAACAGAAGACAGGTCACCGTATTAAAGAAGAGCTCTTCTATCCTTCCAACGAAGAGAAAATGCGTTTACTGCAAACGCTGATTGAAGAAGAGTGGCCAGATCGCGCCATCGTCTTTGCTAACACCAAGCATCGTTGTGAAGATATCTGGGGTAGCCTTGCCGCTGACGGTCATCGCGTCGGTCTGTTGACCGGTGACGTGGCGCAGAAAAAACGTCTGCGTATCCTTGATGAGTTCACCCGTGGCGATCTCGACATTCTCGTTGCGACGGATGTCGCCGCGCGTGGTCTGCATATCCCAGCCGTAACGCACGTATTTAACTATGACCTGCCGGATGACTGTGAAGATTACGTTCACCGTATCGGTCGTACCGGTCGCGCCGGTGCAAGTGGTCACTCTATCAGCCTGGCCTGTGAAGAATACGCGCTGAATTTACCAGCAATCGAGACCTATATCGGTCACTCGATCCCGGTCAGCAAGTACAACCCGGATGCGCTGATGACCGATCTGCCGAAGCCGTTACGCTTAACGCGTCCGCGCACAGGCAATGGCCCACGCCGTACCGGTGGTGCTCCGCGTAATCGTCGTCGTTCAGGTTAACGTTAGATATGCTCACAACCACTTCGCTGTACGCCGCAATTGATTTAGGCTCGAATAGTTTTCATATGCTGGTTGTACGCGAGGTGGCGGGAAGCATTCAGACGCTCACGCGTATTAAACGCAAGGTGCGTCTGGCCGCTGGCCTCAACAGCGACAACGTTCTTTCCGCTGAAGCTATGGAGCGCGGCTGGCAATGCCTGCGCCTGTTTGCTGAACGCCTGCAGGATATCCCTCAGCCGCAAATCCGCGTGGTCGCCACGGCAACATTACGCATCGCGGTAAACGCCGATGAGTTTATCGCCAAAGCGCAAGAGATCCTCGGCTGTCCTGTCCAGGTCATCAGCGGCGAAGAAGAAGCGCGGCTGATTTATCAAGGTGTTGCCCACACCACCGGCGGCGCCGATCAGCGTCTGGTCGTTGATATTGGTGGTGCCAGCACTGAACTGGTTACCGGCTCCGGCGCGCAAACCACCTCTCTGTTCAGCCTGTCAATGGGCTGCGTCACCTGGCTCGAAAGGTATTTCACCAATCGTAATCTGGCACAGGAAAACTTTGACGAAGCAGAGAAAGCGGCTCGCGAAGTTCTGCGCCCAGTCGCCGACAAACTGCGTTTTCATGGCTGGAAAGTTTGCGTTGGTGCCTCTGGCACCGTCCAGGCGTTACAGGAAATCATGATGGCGCAAGGCATGGATGAGCGCATTACGTTGGCCAAGCTTCAGCAGCTTAAACAGCGCGCCATTCATTGTGGTCGTCTGGAAGAGCTGGAAATAGAAGGGTTAACGCTGGAACGCGCACTGGTTTTTCCCAGCGGACTGGCCATTCTAATCGCCATTTTCACCGAACTGAATATTCAATGCATGACTCTGGCCGGCGGCGCACTACGCGAAGGTCTGGTCTACGGCATGCTGCACTTGCCAGTTGATCAGGACATTCGCAGCCGTACGCTGCGTAATATTCAGCGTCGATTTATGGTCGACACCGATCAGGCGAATCGCGTCACGCAATTGGCTGTACATTTACTCGAACAGGTGAAAGATGAGTGGCATCTTGAAGCCATTAGTCGTGAACTGCTGCAAAGTGCCTGTCAGTTGCATGAAATAGGACTGAGCGTAGAGTATAAGCAGGCGCCGCTGCATGCCGCCTGGCTGGTACATAATCTCGATCTCCCGGGCTTTACTCCCGCGCAGAAAAAACTGTTAGCCACGCTGTTGCTCAACCAAACTAATCCGGTCGATCTCTCTTCACTCCACCAGCAAAACGCTGTGCCACCACGCATCGCAGAGCACCTTTGCCGTTTGCTACGCCTGGCGATCATTTTCGCCGCTCGCCGTCGCGACGATTTAGTGCCACATATCACCCTGCAAGCTCAGGATGAGAATCTGACGTTAACGCTACCGGAAGGCTGGCTGGAACATCATCCATTAGGTACAGAGTTAATCGATCAGGAAATACAGTGGCAAAGCTATGTCCACTGGCCGCTGGAAGTGCATTAGATGCTGGCTGCCGGATAGCGCTTACGCTTATCCGGCCTACAAAATACCTATTTCTCTTTGGCTTTCGCCATCATTGCCCGAATGTTAGCAATGCTGGCCTGCCCTTTTTGCATCCGCTCCTCGGCACTCACCACTTTACGCTCCTGTTCCCAGATAACGTCATCTTGTGGTAGTTCCAACAGGAAACGGCTCGGTTCAGGTCGTACCAGTTCACCGTACTGACGGCGCTCTTTACACAGCGTGAAGATAAGTTCTTTCTGCGCACGCGTAATCCCGACGTAAGCCAGACGACGCTCTTCGTCGATGTTATCTTCATCAATGCTGCTCTGGTGCGGCAAAAATCCTTCTTCCATTCCCACCATAAATACGTAAGGGAACTCCAGTCCTTTTGAAGCATGCAGCGTCATCAACTGCACCTGATCCAACTCTTCTTCGCTCTCTCCGCGCTCCATCATGTCGCGCAGGGTAAAGCGGGTAACGACCTGAGTCAGGGTCATTGGCTCTTCCAGCTCACTACCTTCCAGCATCTCCGTCATCCAGCTGAACAGCGTGTTGACGTTTTTCATACGCATTTCGGCCGCTTTCGGGCTCGGCGAGGTTTCATACAGCCAGGATTCGTAATCAATGCCGTGGATCAGATCGCGTACGGCGGCAACCGGCTCGCGCTCCGCCAGACGTTGAATTTCACCCAGCCAGTGCGTAAAGCGGGTCAGAGAATCATATCCACGCCCGGTTAGCGTCTGGCTAAGTCCCATATCAAAGCTGGCGGTAAACAGGCTTTTATTACGCGTCATCGCCCATTCCCCCAACTTTTGCAGCGTGGCCGGACCGATTTCACGCTTTGGCGTATTTACGATGCGCAAAAATGCACTGTCATCATCCGGGTTGCTGAGCACGCGCAGATAGGCCAGCAAATCTTTAATCTCCGGACGCGAGAAGAACGACGTCCCGCCGGAAATTTTGTATGGGATGCGGTTCTGCATCAGAAACTTTTCGAACACTCGCGACTGATGATTACCGCGGTACAGGATGGCGTAGTCTTTATACTGCGTCTTGTTCACAAAGTGATGGGCAATCAGTTCCCCGGTCACGCGTTCCGCTTCGTGCTCTTCATTATTCGCACTCAACACCTTCAGCTCAGCGCCGTAGCCCAGCTCAGAAAAGAGCCGTTTTTCAAAGACGTGTGGGTTGTTAGCAATAAGGATGTTCGCCGCCTTCAGGATACGCCCTGATGAGCGATAGTTTTGCTCCAGCTTCACCACCTGCAGCGCCGGAAAATCTTTGCTTAACAGTACCAGGTTCTGCGGACGTGCACCGCGCCAGGAGTAGATCGACTGATCGTCATCACCCACGACGGTAAAGCGCGCGCGTTTCCCCACCAGCAACTTCACCAACTCGTACTGGCTGGTGTTGGTATCCTGATATTCGTCCACCAGCAGGTAGCGGATTCGATTTTGCCAACGCTCACGTACTTCTTCATTGCGCTGCAACAGCAGCGTGGGGAGCAGGATCAGATCGTCAAAATCGAGGACGTTACACGCCTTCATATGCGCGTCATACAAACCATAGCAGTGGGCAAAAATACGATCGCGTTCACCCTTTGCACTGGCTGCCGCCTGCGCTGGGGTCATCAGATCGTTTTTCCAGTTGGAGATCGTTGAAATCAATTGTTGAAGGATAAGCTTATCGTCTTCAATTAGCCCTTCGGTCAATTCCTTAAGCAGGGCCACCTGGTCAGTATCATCAAACAACGAGAAGTTCGACTTCATCCCTAGCGCGGCGTATTCACGCTTAATGACATCCAGTCCCAGAGTGTGGAAAGTAGAGATCATCAACCCGCGCGCTTCTTTACGACCCAACGTTTGCGCCACACGCTCTTTCATCTCACGCGCAGCCTTATTGGTAAAGGTTACTGCCGCAATATGTCGTGCCTGATAGCCACATTCACGGATCAGATGTGCGATTTTGTTTGTGATAACACGCGTCTTACCGGAACCCGCTCCCGCCAGCACCAGGCAAGGTCCGGTGACGAATTCGACGGCTTGTTGTTGTCCGGGGTTCAAACGCATAGAGGATTGCTCAATCTGTAAACACGGGGATGTGGATTGTAGCAGAAAGTGACGCCAGGGGGATCGGTCATAGCCCATCGCCGAAGACCATGGATTACATGCTACTATTGCGCCCTGATTTATCACTCAACTCAGAGCACAAACCATGGCAAAAACAGCATCAGCAGTGCATATCCTTGTTAAAGAAGAGAAACTGGCTCTCGATCTTCTGGAACAAATCAAAAATGGCGCCGATTTTGGTAAACTGGCGAAGAAACACTCTATCTGCCCGTCGGGCAAACGCGGCGGCGATTTAGGCGAATTCCGTCAGGGCCAGATGGTTCCGGCGTTTGATAAAGTGGTGTTCTCCTGCCCGGTGCTGGAGCCAACCGGCCCACTGCACACTCAGTTCGGTTACCACATTATTAAAGTGCTGTACCGTAACTAATAGAAAGCCCGGTGTGTTCAACCACCGGGCTTTTTTTGCCGAATGGCAGCCTCTTAGCCAGCTACAGCAATGCGTTTCATATCAGTCATATAGCCACGCAGTTTCTGGCCCACTTTCTCGATAGCATGGCCGCGAATAGCATCGTTTACGTCGCGCAGCTGCGCGTTGTCTACCGCACCTTCGGCAATCGCTTTGCCCAGATCTCCGGTTTGCAGGGTGGTCATGAACTCTTTCAGCAGCGGTACGCACGCGTAAGAGAACAGGTAGTTACCGTATTCTGCGGTATCGGAAATGACAACGTTCATTTCGTACAGACGCTTACGGGCGATGGTGTTCGCGATCAGCGGCAGTTCGTGCAGTGATTCGTAGTAAGCAGACTCTTCGATGATGCCTGAATCCACCATGGTTTCAAACGCCAGCTCAACGCCAGCCTTCACCATCGCGATCATCAGCACGCCTTTATCGAAGTACTCCTGCTCGCCAATTTTACCTTCAAACTGCGGCGCGGTTTCGAACGCGGTTTTGCCGGTCTCTTCACGCCAGGTCAGCAGTTTCTTATCGTCGTTGGCCCAGTCAGCCATCATGCCTGAAGAGAATTCGCCGGAGATGATGTCATCCATGTGTTTCTGGAACAGCGGCGCCATGATCTCTTTCAGCTGTTCGGACAGCGCATAAGCACGCAGTTTCGCTGGGTTAGACAGACGATCCATCATCAGGGTGATACCGCCCTGCTTCAGCGCTTCGGTGATGGTTTCCCAGCCAAACTGAATCAGTTTTTCGGCGTAAGCCGGGTCAGTACCCTCTTCCACCAGCTTGTCGAAGCACAGCAGAGAGCCAGCCTGCAGCATACCGCACAGAATTGTCTGCTCGCCCATCAGGTCAGATTTCACTTCCGCAACGAAGGACGATTCCAGCACGCCTGCACGGTGACCGCCAGTGGCCGCAGCCCATGCTTTGGCAATCGCCATGCCTTCGCCTTTCGGATCGTTTTCCGGGTGAACGGCGATCAGGGTTGGAACACCAAAACCACGTTTGTACTCTTCACGCACTTCGGTACCCGGACACTTCGGCGCAACCATCACCACAGTGATATCTTTACGGATCTGCTCGCCAACTTCGACGATGTTGAAACCGTGGGAGTAGCCCAGCGCCGCGCCGTCTTTCATCAGCGGCTGTACGGAACGTACAACGTCGGAGTGCTGTTTGTCCGGGGTCAGGTTAACCACCAGATCTGCCTGCGGGATCAGCTCTTCATAGGTACCTACTTTGAAGCCATTTTCGGTCGCTTTGCGCCACGAAGCGCGCTTCTCAGCAATCGCTTCTTTACGCAGGGCGTAGGAGATATCCAGACCGGAGTCGCGCATGTTCAGGCCTTGGTTCAGCCCCTGAGCACCGCACCCGACGATGACCACTTTTTTACCCTGAAGGTAGCTTGCGCCATCGGCGAATTCGTCGCGCCCCATAAAGCGACATTTGCCCAGCTGCGCCAGCTGCTGGCGCAGGTTCAGTGTATTAAAGTAGTTAGCCATGGTGATACCTCGTGATGTTGTACTGTCTTATTGTTCGGCTCGCGTTTAAGCGAGAATGAACCCACATTACAACAGGAAATTTATTGCGGAAATTGATATATTCACAACATCACATTGCAATATCTGCAACGTAGAAAATCGGAGGCTCGTCCGTGGATTTACGCGATCTGAAAATGTTCCTGCATCTGGCGGAAAGCCGCCACTTTGGCCGCAGTGCGCGGGCGATGCACGTCAGCCCCTCCACACTCTCACGCCAGATCCAACGGCTGGAAGAAGATCTCGGCCAGGCGCTGTTTGTGCGCGATAACCGTACGGTCACGCTGACCGAAGCAGGCGAAGTGCTGCGAGTGTTTGCCCAGCAGACGCTGTTGCAGTATCAACAATTGCGCCACACCCTCGATCAGCAGGGACCGTCGCTGTCGGGCGAGCTGCATATCTTCTGCTCGGTTACCGCCGCCTACAGCCACCTGCCGCCAATTCTCGACCGCTTTCGCGCCGAGCACCCCTCGGTTGAAATTAAGCTCACCACCGGCGATGCCGCTGACGCAATGGACAAAGTGGTCACCGGAGAGGCCGATCTGGCAATAGCGGGTAAGCCGGAGACGCTGCCCGGCGCAGTAGCATTCTCGATGCTGGAGAATTTAACGGTAGTGTTGATCGCACCAGCATTGCCTTGCCCGGTACGGAATCAGGTTTCGGTCGATAAGCCGGACTGGTCGACGGTGCCGTTTATCATGGCCGACCAGGGGCCGGTACGCCGCCGCATCGAGTTGTGGTTCCGCCGTCACAAAATCAGCAACCCATCGATTTACGCCACGGTCGGGGGGCACGAAGCGATGGTCTCGATGGTGGCGCTGGGCTGCGGTGTGGCGCTGCTGCCGGAAGTGGTGCTGGAAAACAGCCCGGAGCCGGTACGGAATCGCGTGATGATTTTAGAACGCAGCGACGAAAAAACACCGTTCGAGCTAGGCGTCTGCGCGCCGAAAAAACGGCTGCATGAGCCGCTGATCGACGCGTTCTGGAAGATTGTTCTGGAGCGCAAATCCGCCGAGTAGTACCAGCGTCAGGCCTAAAATCAGTGGTAGATTCAGTATTGGCACTCCTTTTCTGTATAATGTCCCGTGCCATAATAGATGTGGGGGGCTTGTTAACCATCACGTTTAGCAAGCCAGAACAGACGGTGTCATTGCGCACTTGACAGCGAAAATACAAACTTAATTAGCCATCATTATGATAATCAAACCAAAAATTCGTGGATTCATCTGTACAACGACCCATCCGACTGGCTGCAAAGTCAATGTGGAAAAACAGATCGATTATGTGAAGAAAAACGGGAAAATAGCTAACGGCCCTTCCCGCGTGCTGGTCATCGGTGCTTCCACCGGTTACGGCCTTGCTTCCAGAATTTCCGCCGCGTTTGGCAGCGGAGCCGCCACTATCGGCGTATTTTTCGAAAAACCAGGCACGGAAACCAAGCCAGGTTCCGCGGGCTGGTATAACTCTGCAGCCTTCGATGAGGCCGCAAAACGTGAAGGTCTGTATTCCAAAAGTATCAACGGCGACGCGTTCTCCGACGAGTGTCGCGACGAAGTTATCAAACTGATCAAAGAAGACCTGGGTCAGATTGACCTGGTGGTTTACTCACTGGCATCTCCGGTACGTAAAATGCCGAAAACCGGTGAAATCGTCCGTTCTGCGCTGAAGCCAATCGGTGAGGTTTATACCTCTAAAGCGATCGATACCAACAAAGATCAGATCATAACCGCCAGCATTGAGCCGGCAACCGAAGAAGAAGTTCAGAACACCGTCACCGTTATGGGCGGCGAAGACTGGGAACTGTGGATGGGCGCGCTGAGTGAAGCAGGCGTGCTGGCTGACGGCGTGAAAACCGTTGCCTACTCCTACATCGGTACTGACCTTACCTGGCCAATCTACTGGCACGGCGCGCTGGGCAAAGCAAAAGAAGATCTCGACCGCGCGGCAGGCGCGCTGCGTAATCAACTGGCTCCGCTGAACGGTTCCGCTAACGTTGCTGTACTGAAATCCGTTATCACGCAGGCCTCTTCTGCGATTCCGGTGATGCCGCTGTACATCTCCATGGTCTTCAAGCTGATGAAAGAACAGGGCATTCATGAAGGCTGCATCGAGCAGATCAACCGTCTGATGACCACCAGCCTGTACGGCGATAAAGTGGCGCTTGATGACAACCAGCGTATCCGTATGGATGACTGGGAACTGCGTGAAGACATTCAGCAGGCATGCCGCGATCTGTGGCCGCTGATCACCACCGAAAACCTGGCGCAAAAAACGGACTATGCAGGATACAAGCAGGAATTCCTGAATCTGTTCGGTTTTGGTCTCGACGAAGTGGATTACGATGCGGATGTAAACACCGAAGTCGAATTCGAAGTCATCACGCTGTAATCTGCTGATACAGTTGCAAAAAGGGTTCATGTTTTTACATGAACCCTTTTTTAATGGCTACCGCTAACCCGCCAGGAAGAACCTGAACGCCGGGTTATGCGTTTCATCATGACAGTCATAACCTAGTTCGTTCAGTCGCGTTTCGAAATCAGGCTCGTGCTCACCCAACTCAAACGCCGCCAGTACGCGACCATAATCGGTTCCGTGACTACGATAGTGGAACAACGAAATATTCCAGTGCGTCCCCAGGGTATGCAGGAATTTGAGCAACGCCCCCGGAGATTCCGGGAATTCGAAGCTGTACAGCCGCTCCTGCAAGGGTTTCGACGGGCGCCCACCGACCATGTAGCGCACGTGCAGCTTCGCCATTTCGTCGTCGGACAAATCCACTACGCTGTAGCCGCCCTCGTTAAGCAACTGGAGGATTTCCTTACGCTCTTCCAGCCCACGGCTCAGACGGACGCCAACAAAAATACAGGCGTCTTTCGCATCAGCAAATCGGTAGTTAAACTCGGTAACCGAGCGTCCTCCCAACAGCTGGCAAAACTTCAGGAAGCTGCCCTTTTCTTCCGGAATAGTTACTGCCAGCAACGCTTCGCGCTGTTCGCCCAGCTCGCAACGTTCGGAAACATAGCGCAGGCCATGGAAGTTAACGTTAGCGCCGGAAAGGATATGCGCCAGACGTTCGCCGCGAATGTTGTGCTGGGCAATGTACTTTTTCATCCCCGCCAGCGCCAGCGCACCGGATGGTTCCGCCACCGCGCGCACATCCTCGAACAGATCTTTCATTGCCGCACAGATAGCGTCGCTATCGACAGTGATGATGTCGTCGAGATACTCCTGGCACAAACGGAAGGTTTCGTCGCCGATACGTTTAACCGCCACGCCTTCAGCAAAGAGGCCAACACGCGGAAGATCGACCGGTTGACCGGCATCCAGCGCCGCTTTCAGGCAGGCTGAGTCTTCAGCTTCAACGGCAATCACTTTGATCTGCGGCATCAACTGTTTGATCAGCACCGCCACACCTGCCGCTAATCCGCCACCACCCACTGGCACGAATACACGATCAAGGTGGGCATCCTGCTGCAATAACTCCAGTGCCAGCGTGCCCTGCCCGGCAATCACCATCGGATGGTCGAACGGAGGAACCCAGGTAAAACCCTGCTGCTGCGACAGCTCAATCGCTTTGGCTTTGGCTTCATCAAAATTCGCGCCGTGTAACAGTACTTCACCACCGAAACCGCGAACGGCATCGACTTTGATATCAGCGGTAGCCGTAGGCATGACAATCAGCGCCTTCACGCCTAATCGCGCAGAAGAGAAAGCTACGCCCTGAGCATGATTACCTGCCGATGCGGTGATTACGCCATGCGCTTTTTGCTCTTCGGTCAGACCGGCCATCATGGCATAGGCACCGCGCAGCTTGAAGCTGTGAACGGGTTGACGGTCTTCGCGCTTCACCAGAATCACGTTATCGAGGCGCGAAGAGAGTTTTTCCATTTTTTGTAGCGGTGTGACCTGCGCCGCTTCGTATACCGGCGCACGCAGCACTGCTCTGAGATACTCGGCGCCTTCTGGAGTGCCGGAGAGGGGTTGAGAATCCGCCATGGTCATTATCCCCCTAGTTTCGACTTATCGCGCACCGCACCTTTGTCGGCGCTGGTTGCCAAGCTGGCGTAAGCGCGCAGCGCAAAGGAGACCTGACGCTGACGATCTTTTGGCGTCCAGGCTTTGTCACCACGAGCTTCTTGCGCTTCACGGCGCGCAGCGATTTCCGCATCGCTCAGTTGCAGTTGAATGCCACGATTCGGGATATCGATAGCAATCATGTCGCCATCTTCGATAATTGCGATATTACCGCCGCTGGCCGCTTCAGGAGAAACGTGACCAATGGAAAGCCCCGAAGTACCGCCAGAGAAACGACCGTCGGTAATCAGCGCGCAGGCCTTACCGAGACCCATAGATTTCAGGAAGGTGGTTGGGTAGAGCATTTCCTGCATGCCTGGCCCGCCCTTCGGCCCTTCGTAGCGAATCACCACCACGTCGCCGGCAACCACTTTACCGCCGAGGATAGCTTCAACCGCATCGTCCTGGCTTTCATACACTTTTGCCGGGCCGGTGAATTTCAGAATGCTGTCATCCACACCAGCGGTTTTTACGATACAGCCATTTTCCGCGAAGTTACCGTACAAGACTGCCAGGCCGCCGTCTTTGCTGTAAGCATGTTCCAACGAGCGAATGCAACCTTCTGCGCGGTCATCATCCAGGGTGTCCCAACGACAATCCTGCGAGAACGCCTGGGTGGTACGGATGCCAGCCGGACCTGCGCGGAACATTTTTTTCACCGCGTCGTCTTTGGTCAGCATGACGTCATAACTATCGAGCGTTTGCGGCAGAGTCAGTCCCAGCACGTTTTTCACGTTGCGGTTCAGTAGACCGGCGCGATCCAGCTCGCCTAAAATACCCAGTACGCCGCCCGCGCGGTGCACGTCTTCCATATGGTATTTCTGCGTACTCGGCGCAACTTTACACAGTTGCGGGACTTTGCGGGATAACTTATCAATATCACTCATGGTGAAGTCGATTTCCGCTTCCTGCGCGGCCGCCAGCAGGTGCAGAACGGTGTTGGTGGAACCGCCCATCGCAATATCCAGCGTCATGGCGTTCTCAAACGCCGCCTTGCTGGCAATGTTGCGCGGCAGGGCTGAAGCGTCATCCTGCTCGTAGTAGCGTTTGGTCAGCTCAACGATGCGTTTACCTGCGTTGAGGAACAGCTCTTTACGGTCGGCGTGAGTCGCCAACAGCGAACCGTTACCCGGCTGCGACAGACCCAGCGCTTCGGTCAGGCAGTTCATCGAGTTGGCGGTGAACATCCCGGAGCACGAGCCGCAGGTCGGACAGGCCGAACGTTCAACCTGCTCGCTCTGCGAGTCTGAGACTTTCGGGTCTGCGCCCTGAATCATCGCATCAACCAGATCAAGCTTGATGATTTGGTCAGAGAGCTTGGTTTTCCCGGCTTCCATTGGGCCGCCGGAAACAAAGATCACCGGAATGTTTAGCCGCAGAGAGGCCATTAACATCCCGGGGGTGATTTTATCGCAGTTAGAGATGCAGACCATCGCATCGGCGCAGTGGGCGTTAACCATATATTCCACTGAATCGGCGATCAGCTCACGCGACGGCAGTGAATAAAGCATGCCGCCATGACCCATGGCGATACCATCATCTACGGCGATGGTGTTGAACTCTTTCGCCACGCCGCCTGAGGCTTCGATTTGTTCGGCAACCAGCTTACCGAGATCGCGCAGGTGGACGTGGCCCGGCACAAACTGGGTAAAGGAGTTCACCACAGCGATAATCGGTTTACCGAAGTCATCATCGGTCATCCCGGTGGCGCGCCACAGTGCGCGGGCACCCGCCATATTGCGGCCGTGGGTGGTGGTAGCAGAACGATACTTAGGCATGCTTGATTAACTCCCGTCTGTCTTTCCCCTGCATAATTCACGCCGCTGCTGAGGGCTGCCTCGCTCCCCCCAGTCACCTACTAAAGTAAGCTCCTGGGGCTCGCTGCGTTGCCGTGTTCCTGCAACGTGAACTATTTTGGGGAAATATTAATTTTGTTATTGGTTTACTGAATCCAACCAGCCGTATTTATCTTCCGTTTCACCGGTGAAGAGGCCAAAGAAGGCCTGCTGGATGCGTTTGGTGACCGGACCGCAGCGGCCTTCGCCCACCTGAATACCATCGACGCTGCGTACTGGGGTGATTTCGGCCGCGGTACCGGACATGAACACTTCGTCGGCCAGGTACAGCGATTCACGAGACAGCACCTGCTCACGCACTTCGATATCGAGATCTTTCGCCAACTTAATGATCGCGTCACGGGTGATACCCGGCAGCGCGGAAGAGGTAAACGGCGGGGTAAACAGAATGCCGTCTTTTACTTCAAACAGGTTTTCGCCCGCGCCTTCGGAGATGTAGCCATTCACATCCAGCGCAATGCCTTCCTGGTAGCCATGACGACGCGCTTCACTACCCACCAGCAGCGAAGACAGATAGTTACCACCTGCTTTAGCAGCGGTAGGAATCGTGTTCGGCGCAACGCGGTTCCAGGAAGAAACCATCGCGTCGATCCCCTGCTCCAGCGCTTCAGCACCGAGGTAAGCCCCCCATGGGAACGCGGCGATTATCACATCAGTGGTGTATCCCGCAGGCGGGTTAACGCCCATCCCTACGTCGCCAACAAACACCAGCGGACGGATATAGGCGCTGGTCAGGTTGTTTTTACGAATCACCTCACGGCAAGCTTCCATCAGCTCATCAACGCTCTGAGAAACGGGAAAACGATAGATCTTGGCTGAATCACGCAGACGCTGCATATGTTCGCGATGACGGAACACTACCGGCCCTTTGTGAGAATCGTAGCAACGGATCCCTTCAAATACAGAAGTACCGTAGTGCAGCGCGTGGGACATCACGTGGACCTTCGCGTCTTCCCAACGAATCATCTCGCCATTAGACCAAATGTAATCAGCTTTTTTCGTCGTCATTTTTCTTCCTTTTGCGCTCAGGCGCGGATTTGTTGTGATGTGGTTGTGCTCTGGCAGATAGCAACATGTGCAACATCTACCAGTTTACTTAACTGACTAAACAGTAAGTCGACCGACCGGGGGCTGGCAACGGTCAATTCGATATTTATATTCTGCGCATCGCTGGCGGCTTCCATATTCATGGAGCACACCTGAAAACCACGATGACGTACCACGCGTAAAACACGTTCTAACGTTTCCGGATTAAAACGAGCCTCAACGGCGACCTGATGTTGCATCATGATAATTTCTCCAGCATTTCTGAGTTACTGGCGCCAGGTGGCACCAGAGGCCAGACATTCTCAAGTTCGTCGATTGAGACATGAAGCAAGTATGGCCCCTCGCTGTTCAGCATGGTGTCGAGTGCCGCTTCAACCTGGTCTTTACGGGTGATGTGTTGACCAGGAATGCCGAAGGCTCTGGCCAACATGAGGAAATCGGGGTTATCGGTAAGGGTGGTTTCGCTATAACGTTCCTGGAAAAACAGCTGCTGCCATTGTCGCACCATGCCTAACCGCTGGTTGTCGAGTAAAACTATCTTCAGCGGCAACTGCTTGCGTTTTACGGTGCCCAATTCCTGTACATTCATCATGAAGGAACCGTCACCGGAGATACAGATTACCGTATCATTCGGGCGAGCAACCTGCGCGCCAACCGCTGCTGGCAGGCCAAAGCCCATCGTCCCCAGACCGCTCGACGTGATGAAATTTTCAGGGCGAGTGTAGGTCATATGCTGTGCCGACCACATCTGATGCTGGCCCACATCCGTTGTCACTACGCTATCCGCAGGTTTGCGATCGGATAACTGCTTTAACAACAGTGGCGCATAGATAGCTTCCCCCGGATGGTCGTAGCGCCAGGTATGTTCTGCGCGCAGTTCAGCGCTGTGCTGACGCCATTCGTCAATCTTCATCAATTGCTGTAATGCTGGCAGAAGAGAATTTAAATCCCCCTGCAGCGCCACGTGTGCCTGGCGCAGTTTGTTCATTTCCGCTGGGTCGATATCCATGTGGATTACGCTGGCGTTCGGTGCGAAGGTATTCAGCTTGCCAGTCACCCGGTCATCAAAACGTGCGCCAACCGCAATCAGTAAATCGCACTCTTGCACCGCGAAATTCGCGGCTTTAGTACCGTGCATTCCCAACATGCCCAAATAGTACGGGTAGTCAGCATCTACTGCGCCCAGACCTTTCAGCGTGCAGGCGACCGGCATTTGGGTTACCGCGATAAATTCACGCAGGGCCGGGACCGCCTGCGCCATACCTACGCCACCACCTACGTAAAGGATGGGCTTTTGCGCCTGCGCCAGCATATTACGAGCCTGCTCAACGTCAGCGTGCGGAAACGTCTCTACGTTTTCGACGGTCGTAAAATATGGCTCCAGCGTACCGCTGGCTAATTGGATGTCTTTCGGGATATCAACCAGAACCGGACCCGGACGACCGGAATTAGCCACGGCGAAAGCCTCAGCCATGATACGCGGCAGCTCTTCGAGTGACTGTACCAGGAAGCTGTGTTTGGTGCAGGACAGAGACATCCCCAGCACGTCCACTTCCTGGAACGCATCCGTTCCGATGAAAGGTGATGCCACCTGACCGGTGATCGCCACCACTGGAACAGAATCTAACAGCGCATCGGCAAGGCCCGTGATCAGGTTGGTTGCGCCAGGGCCGGAAGTAGCGATACAAACGCCGGTTTTACCGGTCGCACGGGCATAGCCAATCGCCGCCATTGCCGCACCCTGCTCGTGTCGGCACAACAGGTGCTCTACGCCGCCGTCATACAACGCATCGTAAACCGGCATAATTGCGCCACCAGGATAACCAAAGACGGTTTGAACCCCTTGTGCACGCAACGCATGTACCACCCACTGTGCCCCATTCATAGTTACATCCCCGCCGTAAATCTTGAGAAACAGAATTTTATGCTACCGTTCACTTTCTGCTCCTCGTGTATGTTTTTAAGGTCAAAAAAAACCCCCGGACCTTTCGGTGCGGGGGTCTTAGTTCGTTAAGGCTTGTTTTCTAAGCCTTTCCTCGTCCAAGTGCAGCCCCGCACGGTGGGATAATAATCACCACCACGCTAATCACGACCAGGCTAATCACTCGTAGAAGGGCTGTCATTTTTGTATTTTCTTGCATCTTGTTCGAAGGAATACCTAAAGAGTTACCATAGAATTTGCAAGTGACACAAGATATTTTTTTATTCGTTTTTCTGACGTCGTTAACGGTTTAGATAAATACCGTTGTTTTTTATACAAAAAAATCAAAAATGAAAATATTTCACGCTTCAGGCGATCCTCGGTAACCCGATCCCCAATACAAACACCATTCAAAAGCATTTGCGGGCGTCATTCCAGGCTTAATGCAAGCAATTATACGTTGCGCAAAAATACGAGAATCAGCATCTAAAAACCGTAATTATGTGAAATCTTGCCGCGATGTATTGCGACATAATACTTTTATCAGGAGGAATTATGTCACTATCGATTGTTCACACACGCGCCGCGCTAGGCGTGAATGCGCCAGCCATTACCATCGAGGTACATATCAGCAACGGCCTGCCTGGTTTAACCATGGTGGGGCTGCCCGAAACGACGGTGAAAGAGGCTCGCGATCGGGTACGCAGTGCGATTATTAATAGCGGTTATGAATTCCCGGCAAAGAAAATAACTATAAACCTCGCTCCGGCCGATCTCCCGAAAGAAGGGGGGCGATATGATTTACCTATCGCTGTTGCGCTTCTGGCCGCTTCTGAGCAGCTTACACCCCACAATCTCGACACCTACGAGCTGGTAGGTGAATTAGCGCTTACAGGCGCGCTACGCGGCGTTCCCGGCGCGATATCAAGCGCAACCGAGGCCATTCGTGCAGGCAGGCGAATTATTGTCGCAAAAGAGAATGCCGCTGAAGTTGGACTGATACACGGCGAAGGGTGCCTGATCGCCGATCACCTGCAGACCGTATGCGCATTTCTCGAAGGTAAGCATGATTTAGACAGGCCATCATCCGCAGATTTTACGCCTAACGCATTAGCCGATGATCTGAGCGATGTTATCGGCCAGGAACAGGGTAAACGCGGGCTGGAGCTTACCGCAGCAGGCGGCCACAACCTCTTGCTCATCGGCCCGCCGGGTACGGGAAAGACTATGCTAGCCAGTCGACTCAGAGGGCTGCTCCCTCCACTTAGCAACGATGAAGCGCTGGAAAGTGCCGCGATACTCAGTCTGATCCATTCCGACACGATACAAAAACAGTGGAAGCAACGCCCTTTTCGCTCGCCACATCACAGTGCTTCATTAACCGCCATGGTCGGTGGAGGCTCTATTCCTGCGCCAGGAGAGATCTCTTTGGCGCACAACGGCATACTGTTTCTGGATGAACTACCCGAGTTTGAGCGGCGCACGCTGGATGCACTGCGCGAACCCATCGAGTCCGGGCAGATCCATCTATCCCGCACCAGAGCAAAAATAACCTATCCCGCACGCTTTCAACTCATAGCTGCGATGAATCCAAGCCCGACGGGCCATTATCAGGGGAACCATAACCGCTGTACCCCAGAACAGACGCTGCGCTACCTAAATCGATTGTCAGGTCCATTTCTTGACCGCTTCGACCTCTCCCTCGAAATTCCCTTACCGCCGCCCGGTATACTCAGCCAGAGCGCGATGAAAGGGGAAAATAGCGCAACGGTGAAGCAACGTGTTATGGCAGCGCGAGAGCGTCAGTATCAGCGGCAAAATAAGTTAAACGCACATCTGGACAGTCAGGATATCCATAAATACTGCCTACTACGTAGCGACGATGCACAGTGGCTTGAAGAAACGCTCGCGCATCTCGGATTGTCTATCCGCGCCTGGCTGCGCCTGATTAAGGTCGCTCGAACGATTGCGGATATCGAACAATGTGATCACATCTCTCGCCAGCATTTACAGGAGGCCGTTGGGTACCGAGCGATAGACAGGTTACTCATTCATCTGCAGAAACTACTGACATAAAAAAAGGGCTTTCGCCCTTTTTTATTAATCATCAGATTCGGTGTAGTCTTCTGCGCCTTCCACCTGAGGTTTCCCACCCGATAAGGTGTGGAAGCGTTTTGGACGCTTAATACGCGTCATGTATTTAGACCACACACGTTCAGCTTCGGTAACCGGCTCACGTTCACCACGGCATACCGCAACAAACAGTTTTTCTTCTTCAGTTACCGGCTCACGCTTGCCCAGATCCAGCTCGTTGAAAGCATAACCGTGACGCTCAAGCAGTTGTGCTTCTTTAATGGTGAAATCACCATGACGGGAGAATCCGCGGGGATAATATTTATTATCGAAATATCGATTAGTCGTCGTAAAGCTTTCCGCCATCCTGCACGCTCCTAATTCTTTGGCCGAGCTATTTATGGCGCGGAGTATTAGTTACGCTTGACAGAGCGTCAAACAAAAGATTTAAATCATAACGACAAATAATTTTATGGAGCGAGTTGTGGATACGGAATTGTTAAAAACTTTCCTGGAAGTTAGCCGGACACGCCACTTTGGCAGGGCTGCTGAAGCACTCTACCTGACCCAATCAGCGGTTAGTTTCCGGATCAGACAACTGGAAAATCAATTGGGTGTAAACCTGTTCACCCGACACAGAAACAATATCCGTTTAACCGCTGCAGGTGAAAAATTATTGCCTTACGCCGAAACGTTGATGAATACGTGGCAGGCAGCACGTAAGGAAGTCGCGAATACCTCGCGGCATAACGAGTTTTCTATCGGTGCCAGCGCATCTCTCTGGGAGTGCATGCTTAATGACTGGTTGAAGCGTTTGTATCAATCTCAGGAGCCACAATCCAGCCTACAGTTTGAAGCGAGGATCGCTCAACGCCAATCGTTAGTAAAACAGCTTCATGAACGACAGCTTGATCTACTGATTACTACCGAAACACCCAAAATGGACGAATTTAGCAGCCAACTGTTGGGATATTTCACGCTGGCGCTCTATTGCAGCTCTCCGTCGCAAACCAAAGATGAGCTGAATTATTTACGCCTGGAATGGGGACCCGATTTTCAACAACACGAAGCGGGACTAATAGCGGGAGATGAAGTGCCGGTACTCACCACCAGTTCGGCAGAATTGGCCAGGCAGCAACTTTCAGTGATTAAGGGCTTTAGCTGGCTTCCCGTCAACTGGGCCAAAACCAAAAGCGATCTCCATACGGTTACCGACAGTACAACGCTTTCACGTCCTTTATATGCAGTTTGGCTGCAAAACAGCGATAAAAATGGACTAATTTGCGATCTGCTAAGAACGAATATTCTGGAAAATTAAAGAAAATATAGGCAAGGATGCCGGGAGTAAAACAGCAGGAAGGCACGATTCAAATTGCAGGTAAAAAAAAATCCTTAGCAAAAATGCTAAGGATTATTTCTGGCAGGGGCGGAGAGACTCGAACTCGCGACACCCGGTTTTGGAGACCGGTGCTCTACCAACTGAGCTACGCCCCTAAATTTTCTTATCATTAAGCCTGCTTGGTAGCAGGCTTAATTTTCTAATAAGTGGCGGAACGGACGGGACTCGAACCCGCGACCCCCTGCGTGACAGGCAGGTATTCTAACCAACTGAACTACCGCTCCACCGAATTTCTTTGTCACTACCCGGATTATTCATCCCGGTTTACTGCAATTTGATGCCTGGCAGTTCCCTACTCTCGCATGGGGAGACCCCACACTACCATCGGCGCTACGGCGTTTCACTTCTGAGTTCGGCATGGGGTCAGGTGGGACCACCGCGCTACAGCCGCCAGGCAAATTCTGTTTATCAACACACCTCTCGGTCTGTCGATGTAATCTGTAATCAAGCTGAATTTCGATGTCTCTTTCGCCAAAACACCTTCGGCGTTGTAAGGTTAAGCCTCACGGTTCATTAGTATCGGTTAGCTCAACGTATCGCTACGCTTACACACCCGACCTATCAACGTCGTCGTCTTCAACGTTCCTTCAGGACCCTTAAAGGGTCAGGGAGAACTCATCTCGGGGCAAGTTTCGTGCTTAGATGCTTTCAGCACTTATCTCTTCCGCATTTAGCTACCGGGCAATGCCATTGGCATGACAACCCGAACACCAGTGATGCGTCCACTCCGGTCCTCTCGTACTAGGAGCAGCCCCCCTCAATTCTCCAGCGCCCACGGCAGATAGGGACCGAACTGTCTCACGACGTTCTAAACCCAGCTCGCGTACCACTTTAAATGGCGAACAGCCATACCCTTGGGACCTACTTCAGCCCCAGGATGTGATGAGCCGACATCGAGGTGCCAAACACCGCCGTCGATATGAACTCTTGGGCGGTATCAGCCTGTTATCCCCGGAGTACCTTTTATCCGTTGAGCGATGGCCCTTCCATTCAGAACCACCGGATCACTAAGACCTGCTTTCGCACCTGCTCGAGCCGTCACTCTCGCAGTCAAGCTAGCTTATGCCTTTGCACTAACCTCCTGATGTCCGACCAGGATTAGCTAACCTTCGTGCTCCTCCGTTACTCTTTAGGAGGAGACCGCCCCAGTCAAACTACCCACCAGACACTGTCCGCAACCCGGATTACGGGTCTACGTTAGAACACCAGCCATTAAAGGGTGGTATTTCAAGGTTGGCTCCATGCAGACTGGCGTCCACACTTCAAAGCCTCCCACCTATCCTACACATCAAGGACCAGTGTTCAGTGTCAAGCTATAGTAAAGGTTCACGGGGTCTTTCCGTCTTGCCGCGGGTACACTGCATCTTCACAGCGAGTTCAATTTCACTGAGTCTCGGGTGGAGACAGCCTGGCCATCATTACGCCATTCGTGCAGGTCGGAACTTACCCGACAAGGAATTTCGCTACCTTAGGACCGTTATAGTTACGGCCGCCGTTTACCGGGGCTTCGATCAAGAGCTTCTCCTTACGGATAACCCCATCAATTAACCTTCCGGCACCGGGCAGGCGTCACACCGTATACGTCCACTTTCGTGTTTGCACAGTGCTGTGTTTTTAATAAACAGTTGCAGCCAGCTGGTATCTTCGACTGATTTCAGCTCCATGAGTAAATCACTTCACCTACATATCAGCGTGCCTTCTCCCGAAGTTACGGCACCATTTTGCCTAGTTCCTTCACCCGAGTTCTCTCAAGCGCCTTGGTATTCTCTACCTGACCACCTGTGTCGGTTTGGGGTACGATTTTGTGTTACCTGATGCTTAGAGGCTTTTCCTGGAAGCAGGGCATTTGTTACTTCAGCACCGTAGTGCCTCGTCATCACACCTCAGCGTTAACAAGACTCCGGATTTACCTGGAATCTCCGCCTACATGCTTAAACCGGGACAACCGTCGCCCGGCTAACATAGCCTTCTCCGTCCCCCCTTCGCAGTAACACCAAGTACAGGAATATTAACCTGTTTCCCATCGACTACGCCTTTCGGCCTCGCCTTAGGGGTCGACTCACCCTGCCCCGATTAACGTTGGACAGGAACCCTTGGTCTTCCGGCGTGCGGGTTTTTCACCCGCATTATCGTTACTTATGTCAGCATTCGCACTTCTGATACCTCCAGCATGCCTCACAGCACACCTTCAACGGCTTACAGAACGCTCCCCTACCCAACAACACATAGTGTCGCTGCCGCAGCTTCGGTGCATGGTTTAGCCCCGTTACATCTTCCGCGCAGGCCGACTCGACCAGTGAGCTATTACGCTTTCTTTAAATGATGGCTGCTTCTAAGCCAACATCCTGGCTGTCTGTGCCTTCCCACATCGTTTCCCACTTAACCATGACTTTGGGACCTTAGCTGGCGGTCTGGGTTGTTTCCCTCTTCACGACGGACGTTAGCACCCGCCGTGTGTCTCCCGTGATAACATTCTTCGGTATTCGCAGTTTGCATCGGGTTGGTAAGTCGGGATGACCCCCTAGCCGAAACAGTGCTCTACCCCCGAAGATGAGTTCACGAGGCGCTACCTAAATAGCTTTCGGGGAGAACCAGCTATCTCCCGGTTTGATTGGCCTTTCACCCCCAGCCACAAGTCATCCGCTAATTTTTCAACATTAGTCGGTTCGGTCCTCCAGTTAGTGTTACCCAACCTTCAACCTGCCCATGGCTAGATCACCGGGTTTCGGGTCTATACCCTGCAACTTAACGCCCAGTTAAGACTCGGTTTCCCTTCGGCTCCCCTATTCGGTTAACCTTGCTACAGAATATAAGTCGCTGACCCATTATACAAAAGGTACGCAGTCACCCCATAAAGAGGCTCCCACTGCTTGTACGTACACGGTTTCAGGTTCTTTTTCACTCCCCTCGCCGGGGTTCTTTTCGCCTTTCCCTCACGGTACTGGTTCACTATCGGTCAGTCAGGAGTATTTAGCCTTGGAGGATGGTCCCCCCATATTCAGACAGGATACCACGTGTCCCGCCCTACTCTTCGAGTTCACAACACATGCACTTTTGTGTACGGGACTATCACCCTGTATCGCCGGACTTTCCAGACCGTTCCACTACCACACATGCTGATTCAGACTCTGGGCTGCTCCCCGTTCGCTCGCCGCTACTGGGGGAATCTCGGTTGATTTCTTTTCCTCGGGGTACTTAGATGTTTCAGTTCCCCCGGTTCGCTTCATTACGCTATGTATTCACGTAATGATAGTGTGACGAATCACACTGGGTTTCCCCATTCGGAAATCGCCGGTTATAACGGTTCATATCACCTTACCGACGCTTATCGCAGATTAGCACGTCCTTCATCGCCTCTGACTGCCAGGGCATCCACCGTGTACGCTTAGTCGCTTAACCTCACAACCCGAAGATGTTTCGTAAAACACTTCAGTGTTGCGAAAATTTGAGAGACTCGAACACACCGCTTTTCATTTCTTGTTTACGGAGAAATGAAACAGTGTGTCGTTTCAATTTTCAGCTTGTTCCAGATTTTTAAAGAGCAAATATCTCAAACGAGACTCGAAAGTCTGTTTTGAGATACTTCGGTCGGCGACTTTCACTCACACATACCAGCAAGTGGCGTCCCCTAGGGGATTCGAACCCCTGTTACCGCCGTGAAAGGGCGGTGTCCTGGGCCTCTAGACGAAGGGGACACTGAAGTCTCAATCGCAAGACGCCTTGCTATTTACTTTTCATCAGACAATCTGTGTGAGCACTACAAAGGTCGGTTCTTTAAGGTAAGGAGGTGATCCAACCGCAGGTTCCCCTACGGTTACCTTGTTACGACTTCACCCCAGTCATGAATCACAAAGTGGTAAGCGCCCTCCCGAAGGTTAAGCTACCTACTTCTTTTGCAACCCACTCCCATGGTGTGACGGGCGGTGTGTACAAGGCCCGGGAACGTATTCACCGTGGCATTCTGATCCACGATTACTAGCGATTCCGACTTCATGGAGTCGAGTTGCAGACTCCAATCCGGACTACGACATACTTTATGAGGTCCGCTTGCTCTCGCGAGGTCGCTTCTCTTTGTATATGCCATTGTAGCACGTGTGTAGCCCTACTCGTAAGGGCCATGATGACTTGACGTCATCCCCACCTTCCTCCAGTTTATCACTGGCAGTCTCCTTTGAGTTCCCGACCGAATCGCTGGCAACAAAGGATAAGGGTTGCGCTCGTTGCGGGACTTAACCCAACATTTCACAACACGAGCTGACGACAGCCATGCAGCACCTGTCTCAGAGTTCCCGAAGGCACCAAAGCATCTCTGCTAAGTTCTCTGGATGTCAAGAGTAGGTAAGGTTCTTCGCGTTGCATCGAATTAAACCACATGCTCCACCGCTTGTGCGGGCCCCCGTCAATTCATTTGAGTTTTAACCTTGCGGCCGTACTCCCCAGGCGGTCGACTTAACGCGTTAGCTCCGGAAGCCACGCCTCAAGGGCACAACCTCCAAGTCGACATCGTTTACGGCGTGGACTACCAGGGTATCTAATCCTGTTTGCTCCCCACGCTTTCGCACCTGAGCGTCAGTCTTTGTCCAGGGGGCCGCCTTCGCCACCGGTATTCCTCCAGATCTCTACGCATTTCACCGCTACACCTGGAATTCTACCCCCCTCTACAAGACTCTAGCCTGCCAGTTTCGGATGCAGTTCCCAGGTTGAGCCCGGGGATTTCACATCCGACTTGACAGACCGCCTGCGTGCGCTTTACGCCCAGTAATTCCGATTAACGCTTGCACCCTCCGTATTACCGCGGCTGCTGGCACGGAGTTAGCCGGTGCTTCTTCTGCGAGTAACGTCAATTGCTGCGGTTATTAACCACAACACCTTCCTCCTCGCTGAAAGTACTTTACAACCCGAAGGCCTTCTTCATACACGCGGCATGGCTGCATCAGGCTTGCGCCCATTGTGCAATATTCCCCACTGCTGCCTCCCGTAGGAGTCTGGACCGTGTCTCAGTTCCAGTGTGGCTGGTCATCCTCTCAGACCAGCTAGGGATCGTCGCCTAGGTGAGCCGTTACCCCACCTACTAGCTAATCCCATCTGGGCACATCCGATGGCAAGAGGCCCGAAGGTCCCCCTCTTTGGTCTTGCGACGTTATGCGGTATTAGCTACCGTTTCCAGTAGTTATCCCCCTCCATCGGGCAGTTTCCCAGACATTACTCACCCGTCCGCCACTCGTCACCCAAGGAGCAAGCTCCTCTGTGCTACCGTTCGACTTGCATGTGTTAGGCCTGCCGCCAGCGTTCAATCTGAGCCATGATCAAACTCTTCAATTTAAGTTTGATGCTCGTGAATTAAACTTCGTAATGAATTACGTGTTCACTCAGAGACTTGGTATTCATTTTTCGTCTTGCGACGTTAAGAATCCGTATCTTCGAGTGCTCACACAGATTGTCTGATAAATTGTTAAAGAGCAGTGCCGCTTTGCTTTTTCTCAGCGGCGCGGGGTGTGCATATTACGCCATCCCGCTACAGAGTCAAGCGTTTATTTTCGCTTTTCTCCGCTGACCCGGCGGTTTGTAATCCGTTGTTCCGTGTCAGTGGAGGCGTATTATAGGGAGTTATTTCAGGCTGACAAGGGGAAATTTAAAATAACTTTCCGAGTGCGTGTTTTTTCAGCAAAACCACCATTAACATGCCATAAAATAAGCAAATTGCCGTTTTTGCAGCCGCAATAACACTTCCAGGTGGCATACTAATGAATAAGAAATAAAGTAAGGAAAACCATTCATGCCGTTAAATGCCCAACAGCTAGCCGCACAGAAAAACCTGTCCTACGTTCTGGCCGAAAAGCTGGCTCAGCGAATATTAAAAGGTGAATACGCACCGGGCGCTATATTGCCTGGCGAAATAGAGCTGGGTGATCAGTTTGGCGTGAGTCGTACCGCGGTAAGAGAAGCGGTAAAGACGTTAACGGCAAAAGGTATGGTATTACCGCGCCCGCGTATTGGTACACGCGTCATGCCGCAGGCAAACTGGAACTTCCTCGACCAGGAGCTGCTCACCTGGTGGATGACAGAAGATAATTTCTCTCAGGTCATTAAACATTTTCTGGTGATGCGTATCAGCCTGGAGCCTCAGGCGTGTTTACTGGCGGCGACTATAGGTACGGCAGAACAGAAAGCGCATCTCAACACGCTGATGGAAGAAATGGTCGAGCTGAAAAGAAACTTCAGACGCGAGCGTTGGATTGAGGTTGATATCGCCTGGCATGAACACATCTATGAAATGAGTGCGAACCCGTTCCTTATCTCCTTCGCGTCACTCTTCCATTCCGTTTACCAGACCTACTTTACCTCTATTACCTATAACGACGTGGTCAAGCTGGATTTACACCAGTCCATTGTCGACGCAATAGATGAGAGCGATGGCGATCGCGCCTTCGCTGCCTGTCAGGCATTGCTGATAGCACCGAACGTGCTACCGGATAAATAATATGTCAGAAAAGAAATCACGCAGTATGGCCGGGCTACCGTGGATAGCAGCCATGGCCTTTTTTATGCAGGCACTAGACGCCACGATCCTCAATACCGCCTTACCCGCAATAGCACACAGCCTTAACCGCTCTCCGCTCGCCATGCAGTCAGCCATTATCAGTTACACCCTGACGGTCGCGATGCTGATCCCGGTGAGTGGATGGCTGGCAGACAGGTTTGGTACCCGGCGCGTCTTTATGATAGCTGTTAGCCTGTTTACGCTGGGTTCGCTGGCCTGTGCGCTGTCCAGCTCCCTAAGCGAACTGGTGATTTTCCGCATCATTCAGGGCATTGGCGGCGCTATGATGATGCCCGTTGCCCGTCTGGCATTATTACGTGCTTACCCCCGCAGCGAACTGCTTCCCGTGCTTAACTTCGTAACCATGCCTGGACTTGTGGGGCCGATTTTAGGCCCGGTATTGGGCGGTGTACTGGTCACGTGGGCCAGTTGGCACTGGATCTTCCTGATTAATATTCCAATTGGGGTTGCCGGTATCTTCTATGCCCGCAAATATATGCCGAACTTCACCACGCCGCGCCGCGGTTTTGATATGACCGGTTTCTTTCTGTTTGGTTTGAGCCTGGTGTTGTTTTCCAGCGGGGTAGAGCTGTTCGGTGAGAAGCTTGTCGAGACCTGGATAGCGCTCAGCATTATTCTTGCCAGCATTCTGTTACTGCTCGCCTACATTCGCCACGCGCGTCGTCACCCAACGCCGCTAATATCGCTTCCTATATTTAAGACCCGAACTTTTTCCGTCGGGATCGCCGGAAACCTTGCCACTCGTCTGGGTACAGGGTGCGTGCCCTTCTTAATGCCGCTGATGTTGCAGGTAGGCTTTGGATACCCGGCGCTGATAGCCGGTTGCATGATGGCGCCAACGGCGCTGGGATCAATACTGGCGAAATCAATGGTGACGCAGGTGCTGCGCCGGCTCGGCTACAGAACCACACTGGTGGGTGTTACGGTATTTATCGGCCTGATGATTGCGCAGTTCGCATTGCAATCTCCCGCCATGCCGGTCTGGATGTTGATCCTGCCGTTGTTCATTTTGGGTATGGCGATGTCCACCCAGTTTACCTCCATGAATACCATCACTCTGGCAGACCTGACCGATGAAAACGCCAGCAGCGGCAACAGTGTGCTGGCCGTTACTCAGCAGTTATCAATCAGTTTAGGGGTCGCCATCAGCGCTGCCGTTCTGCGTATCTATGAAGGTATGGAAGGAACCAATACGGTCGAGCAGTTCCACTACACCTTTATGACGATGGGCGCTATCACGGTAGTGTCTGCGCTGATGTTCATGCTGCTAAAAGCAAAAGATGGACGTAATCTGATTAAAGAGCGACATAATCCTAAACCGACCCCCGCTCCATCAAAACAGGAGTAAGTTGCAGGCGCTGTTGCTGTAATGCGGGCTGCGCCATCCGGTGGATTAATACATCGATGGCCAGTTCGCCCAGTTCATCTTTTGGTTGATGGATGGTCGTCAGCGGCGGCGTCATATAGCGCGCCAGCTCGATATCATCATAACCCACCACCGCCATATCCTGCGGAATGCGCAATCCCGATTGGTACAGAGCCTGATACGCGCCAACCGCCATGGCATCATTGCCGGTAAAAACGGCCTGCGGTCGCTGTTTATGCGACAGCAACGTTTGCATAGCTTCAAAGCCGCCGCCGAACTCAAAGTCACCGGTAATCTCGTAACCTTCCGGGACCGGCAACCCCGCCCGCTTCATTGCCGCCCGATATCCTTCCAGACGTAAACGCGCCGGAGTTTTATCCAGCGGCCCGGTGATGCAGGCAATGCGCGTAAAACCTTTTTCGATAAGATGTTGAGTGGCTAAATCCCCGCCCAACAGGGAGTTATCCTGGATCAGATCGCTTTCACCATCAAAAGGCGACCAGTCCATCATGACGGTCGGTATAGAAGGATAGCGTTGCATGATCTCCCTGGAAGGTTGATGTGTTTCCGTGCAGAGCAGCAGCAAGCCGTCCACCCGTTTTTGCATTAACGTTTCCAGATTACGGTTCATGCGCTGTTCATCACCTTCAGTGTTGCACAGCACCAGGCTGTAGCCGCGTTCAAAACAACTACGTTCAACGCCGCGCACCAGCTCGGAATAAAAGGGGTTGGTACTGGCAGTGATTAACATGCCAATAGTGTGGGTCTGGTTTAACTTGAGACTACGCGCCAGCGCTGAGGGCGCGTAGTTAAGCTCTTTAATCGCCGCTTCAACTTTGTCAGTGACAGACTCACTGACAAAGCGATCTTTATTAATGACGTGAGAAACCGTCGACGTGGAAACCCCCGCCAGGCGGGCGACGTCCTTCATTGTAGCCAAGCGTTACCTCTGTTGACTTAAAAACGCTTCTATTTCTTCGCGCCATGGAACGGAAGGCTGTGCGCCCTTACGGGTGACCGCAATCGCCGCAGCGGCATGTGCAAATCGGATCGCTTCAGGCAGCGGAGTCTCTTCCAGTAACGCTGTAATTAACGCGCCGTTAAAGGTATCCCCAGCGGCGATGGTATCAACGGCGTCCACTTTAAACCCAGGCACACGCTGACCTTCACCATTTACGCTGGCCCACACACCGCGACTGCCTAAGGTAATCAGTACAGTATGGATCCCCTTCGCGTGCAATGCATGCGCAGCTTTGGCCGCGTCTTCATCGTTTTCAACCCGGATCCCCGTGAGCTTTTCAGCCTCGGTTTCATTCGGGGTAATAATATCCACCAGCGCCAGCAGTTCGTCAGAAAGTTCACGTGCCGGGGCCGGGTTAAGGGCTACCGTGGTCTTATTTTGATGTGCAATCTTTGCCGCAGCCAGTACGCTTTCGATCGGCGACTCTAACTGCATCAGTAAGGCGGACGCCTTGGCAATACGCTCATGCTGAGCTTCCACCAGCGCAGGCGAAAGTGCCGCGTTCGCACCAGCATGAATGCCGATGACGTTCTCACCTTCACCATTCACAAAAATCAACGCCACACCGGTCGATTCCCCCGAAATTACGCTAATCGGCGCAATATCGATATTATCTTTGGCTAACTGTTTACGAACACTTTCGCCAATATCATCATCACCCGTACAGGCAATAAATGCGATATTCGCGCCACTACGCCCCGCAGCAACAGCCTGATTCGCGCCTTTACCACCAAATGCGACCTGATAATGGTTACCGGTTACGGTTTCACCAGGTGTCGGGAAAGAGTTAAGGTTGAGGATGTGATCGGCATTGATACTGCCAAGAACAACGAGGTTGCCTGCGGTTTTCATATTTGGTGTTCCAAGTCAAAGTGCGCCACCGGATTAGGGTGGCGCGTGCCCTGCTTTTCTTTTTACGCTTTCATCCCCAAAACCCGATACGGGGATGGCGTCTTTATGTCTCCATCAGGCCGCGAGCGACCTGAATCGGTATTACTGCTTGATGACCAGCTTCAGATCAACCGGATATTTAGCCTGAACCTTCTCGCCTTTCAGGACTTTATCCGCAGTCTCAACGCCTTTCGCGCCGATCTGATCCGGCAGCTGAGCAATGGTCGCAGCCAGTTTGCCATCATTTACTGCTTTTTCGCCATCTGGAGTACCGTCAAATCCAACCACCATCACATCAGATTTACCCGCGGTTTGCAGTGCGCGCAGCGCACCCAACGCCATTTCATCGTTCTGGGCAAATACGGCCTGCACGTCAGGATGCGCGGTAAGCAGGTTCTGCATGACGTTCAGACCTTTGGTGCGGTCGAAGTCGGCCGGCTGGCTGGCCAGTACGTTAAATTTGTGTGCCGCAACAGCCTGCTGGAAACCTTCGCCACGCTCACGCGCCGCTGAAGTACCGGCAATACCCTGCAGTTCGATAACTTTCGCGCCTTCACCCGCTTTCTTCGCGATGTAATCGCCCGCAATCTTACCGCCCAGCACGTTATCAGATGCAATATGGCTTACTACTTCGCCTTTGGACGCAACGCGGTCAAGGGTGATAACCGGAATTTTCGCCTGGTTAGCCATCTTCACAGCGTTACCAACAGCATCGGAGTCCGTCGGGTTAATCAGCAGAATTTTAGTTCCACGAACTGTTAAATCCTGAACGTTAGCCAGCTCTTTCGCCGGGTTGTTCTGTGAATCCAGAATCACCAGGTTGTAGCCCAGCTTATCGGCCTCTTTTTGCGCCCCATCCTTCAAAGAAACAAAGAACGGGTTGTTGAGGGTGGAGACCACCAGCGCAATGGTATCTTTCGCCATCGCATTCGCGCTCACGGTGGCGCTCAGCGCAACAGCAGAAACCAGGGTAGCCAGTTTTTTCATGTTCATATTTAAGATGTCCTGTAATCGTTGTTACTGCTTTTTGTTGTCTACCAGTACCGCCAGCAAAATCACCACCGCTTTAACGATCATCTGGTAATAAGAGGATACACCTAACAAATTCAAACCATTATTGAGGAAACCAAGAATCAATGCGCCGATCAGCGTCCCAACAATACGTCCTTTACCGCCCGCCAGGCTGGTACCACCTAACACCACCGCGGCGATAGCATCCAGCTCATAGCCAGTACCTGCCGTCGGTTGCGCAGAGGAGAGGCGCGCTACTTCAATGATGCCCGCCAGCGATGCCAGCAGACCACACAGGGAGTAAACGATAATTTTGATTTTACTTACGCTGATACCGGACAGGCGCGTTGCCGCTTCGTTACCGCCCAGCGCATAGATATAACGACCCAGACGAGTGTGGTGCAGCATGTACCACGCCGCGAGGAAGACAATCCCCATAATCCACACAGGCGTAGGGACGCCTAACGGACGACCAATACCAAACCAGCCAAACAGATCGGCATTGTCAGTAAACCCGGTATTAACCGGACTGCCGTTGGTGTATACCATGGTCACACCACGCAGCAGCAGCATCATCACCAGGGTCGCGATAAACGCCTGTACCCGGCCTTTCGCGACAATCACCCCGGTTACCGCGCCAATAGCAGCACCGAGCGCCAGGGCCGCAGCGACAGCCACCAGCGCATTGACTTCAATCCCTACAATGGAAGCCGCAACCGCACCGGTAAGCGCCAGCAAAGAACCGACAGACAGATCGATCCCCGACGTCAGGATAACCAGCGTCATGCCAACGGCCATGATGGCGTTCACCGACGTTTGCTGGAGGATGTTGAACAGGTTATTAACGGTAAAAAAGTTAGGGCTCATGGTGGAAACAATCGCGATCAGCACTAACAGAGCGATGAGCGACTTTTGCTCCAGAAGCCATGCTTTAGTGAAATAACGGCGACCAGAAACAGCCTGGGTAGTCATCTTTTTTACTCCTGATTCACGCGATTAAGCTTGCCCACAGCGGCAGCCATTAATACTTCCTGAGTGGCCTGCTCGCGAGTGAACTCACCGCCGAGATGCCCTTCATGCATAACGATAATTCGATCGCTCATGCCCAATACTTCTGGCATCTCAGAGGAGACCAGAATGATGCTCAGCCCATCGGCCTTAAACTGGTTGATAAGCTGATAGATTTCTTTTTTAGCCCCAACGTCAACACCGCGCGTTGGTTCATCGAGGATCAGGACTTTTGGTCGGGTCATCAGACCGCGCGCAATCGCCACTTTCTGCTGATTACCGCCAGAAAGCAGACCGATAGCCTGTTCCATCGATGGCGTTTTAACATTGAACAGACGAATAAAATCACCTACCGCCTGCTGCTCGTCTTTATGTTTAAGGCTTCCACCAGCGCGACTGAAATAACGCAGCGCGGTTAGTGACATGTTCTCTTTCACCGACATGCCCAGCACTAAACCATCGCGTTTACGGTCTTCAGAAATATAGACGATGCCGTTAGCCAACCCATCCTGCGGCGAACGGGTGACCACTTCATGGCCATCAAGCGTGACGTAACCGCTGGTGCGCGGCAATGCGCCGTACAACACTTTCATCAGCTCGGTACGTCCGGCCCCCATCAGCCCCGATACGCCAAGGATCTCGCCTTTACGTAGCGTGAATGAAACATCGTTTACGCCAGGGCCGCACAGGTTATCGACCTTCAGGCGAATATCACCCGGCGCTTTTTCCAGGCGCGGGTATTGTTCTTCCAGCTTACGTCCCACCATCATTTCAATCAGCGAGTCTTCGGTCAGCGAGGCGACTTCACGCTCGGCAATAAACTGCCCGTCGCGAAAAACGGTCACGTCGTCACAAATCTCGAAGATCTCTTTCATGCGGTGAGAAATATAGACAATGCCGCGTCCCTGGGATTTCAGTTCGCGAATAACGCGGAACAGGGATTCGGTTTCGGTATCGGTGAGCGCATCCGTCGGTTCATCCATAATGATGACCTTCGATTCAAAGCTCAGCACTTTGGCAATTTCAACCATCTGCTGATCGCCAATCGACAGTTCACCGACCAGTCTGTCGCTTTTAAAGCGCAGATTCAGTTTGGCAAGCAGCAGATCGGCTTCGGCGTACATCTTCTTCCAGTCAATTTTGCCAAAGCGATTAACGAACTCACGGCCAAGAAAAATGTTCTCGGCGATAGTGAGTTGCGGGATCAAATTCAGCTCCTGGTGGATGATACCGATTCCGGCTTCCTGGGAGGATTTAGGGCCGTTAAAGGTGGTCTCTTTTCCCAACCACAATAAAGAACCGGCATCACGGGTATAGATCCCGGTCAGCACTTTCATCATGGTGGATTTGCCCGCGCCGTTTTCGCCCACCAGCGCCATTACGCGGCCTGGGTAGACATTCAGCGCGGCGCCGGATAGCGCTTTTACGCCCGGGAACGCTTTATCGATCCCTTTGAGTTGCAGTAATGCGTTCATGATGGCCTCAGAACGTGACGCCAGCACAGAGAATGATATTCGCATACGGAGAACACTCTCCGCTGCGAATTACCGCCTGACTGTCTGCGGTTTGTTTTTTGAATTGTTCATGCGTGGTGTAACGAATTTCTATGGTGTTTCCCTGGTGTTGTTGCAGTTGCTCAATGTGGCTGAGCAACGTTTCGTGGAGTTGCGGATTATGTTGTTTAATTTCCGTCGCGAGAATGGCCGCCTCGACCTGCATTTCACGTGTCACCACATCCAGTACCTGCATAAAAGAAGGTACGCCCTGGGTTAATGCCATATCGATACGCGTTGTGCTATTCGGGATGGGTAAACCTGCATCACACACCACCAGCGTATCGGTATGCCCCAGACGGGAGATCACCGATGAAATTTCAGAGTTGAGTACCGTGCCTTTCTTCATTTTCTTTCCCCACTAGCGAAACGTTTCGCTGAAGATAAGTGTAGAGCGAAGAGTGGACATAAAACCACCGCGAAGTTACGAAAATGTGATCGCCATCGAAACGTTTCGCAAGGATTATCATTCGATGAAATGAAAACTGGGAGGGACAAAACAAAACGCCCCCTTTCGCGATGAAAGAGGGCGTCGATGAGATTAAATCTCGACCTGAGTACCGAGCTCAATAACCCGGTTAGGTGGGATTTCAAACTGGTCCGGGGCGCGCAGCGCATTGCGTTGTAGTAGCAGATACAGCTTGCCGCGCAGACGCAGATACCATGGTCGTTTTCCAACAATCAACGACTCGTGCGACATGAAGAACGAGGTTTCCATCATCCGACAGCTTAAGCCTTCCAGACCGCAGCGATGGAACACTTCTTCAACGTTCGGCGTTTCGCGCCAACCGTAGCTGGCCACCACGCGCCAGAAGGTGGGCGATAACTGCTCAATCTGCACCCTACGCACATTGTGAACATATGGCGCATCTTCCGTGCGCAGCGTCAGCAGAATAACGCGTTCATGCAGAACCTTGTTATGTTTGAGGTTATGCAGTAGCGCAAACGGGATGACGTTCAATGCACGAGACATGTACACCGCCGTTCCCGGCACGCGTACCGGTGGTGATTTCTCCAGAGAGGCAATCATCGCCTCCAGAGAGTTGCCGTGCTCATGCATGCGACGCAGCAGACGGAAACGCTCGCTTTTCCAGGTAGTCATGATGGTGAACATCACCAGACCCAGCGTCAGAGGCAGCCAACCGCCGGAAATCAGTTTATCGAGGTTCGCGGAGAACAGCGGAACATCGACGCACAAGAACGCCACCAGGATCAGGAAGACGAAGTATTTATTCCAGTGCCAGTTTTTGCGCGCCACGGTGGTCGACAGAATTGAGGTCAGCACCATCGTCCCCGTCACCGCAATCCCGTACGCCGCAGCCAGATTGCTGGAGTGTTCAAAGCTCACAATCACAATAACCACTGCAAAATAGAGCATCCAGTTAACGAAAGGAATGTAGATCTGTCCCGATTCCATTTCCGAGGTATGGATGATACGCATCGGCGATAAATACCCCAGACGCACGGCCTGACGCGTCAGTGAGAAGACGCCGGAGATAACCGCCTGTGAAGCGATAACCGTTGCCAGCGCGGCGAGGATCAGGAGCGGTATCAACGCCCAGTCCGGCGCCAGCAGGAAGAACGGGTTTTTTATCGCTTCAGGATGCTTTAACAGCAACGCCCCCTGACCAAAATAGTTGAGTACCAGCGAAGGCAATACCACGGAGAACCATGCCAGGCGAATCGGCAACTTACCAAAGTGGCCCATATCCGCATACAGCGCTTCAACACCGGTAATCGACAACACCACCGCACCCAGCGCAATAAAGGACAACGTTTTGAATTCGAGGAAGAAATGCACCGCCCAATATGGATTGAGCGCCTGCAGCACTTCCGGATTGCCAATAATACTGCGCACGCCTAACACCGCCAGCGTCAGGAACCACAACAGCATAATCGGCGCAAACAGCTTACCGACCATGCCGGTACCGTGTTTTTGAATCAAAAACAGCAGGGTCAGTACGATTATCGAGAGCGGAACAATCCAGGTATCCAGTTGCGGGGCAATGATCTCCAGACCTTCAATCGCCGACATCACCGAGATAGCAGGCGTTATCACCACTTCTCCATAGAAGAAGCTGCCGCCAATCAACCCCATAATCACCAGCATGGAGGTTGTTCGTGCTGAAGTATTACGCCCGGCCAATGACATCAGCGTCAGGATCCCGCCTTCTCCGGCGTTATCCGCGCGCATGACAAACGTCAGGTATTTAATGGAGACAACAAAGATCAGCAGCCAGAAAATCAGCGAGAGAAAGCCAAATACGGCGTCACGTTCAACGCCAAAACCAAACTGGCCGGACAAACATTCACGAAGCGTATAAAGTGGGCTGGTACCAATATCACCGTAGACAACCCCAATGGCCGCAAGGGTAATCGCAGACAATGATTGTTTATTATCAGTGCTCATAGACTCGTCTTTCGTTTATACACATCATCTTTCAAGCCACCTCCGCGTGGGCTGCATTCGTTATTCCCCCCATCCCAGAAGAAAACTCCATTGCCGCCTTGGTGCAGCTTGATTGATTTGGTGTATATATAAGAAATGTGTGCGTCGTCCCTTGGCCCACAAAAAGGCGCACAGTATGCACGATTAATCGCAAAATCGTACCCCTAAATGAGACCAGATTAATCTGGCTCAAAGAAAAATAAGCGCACCTTCAGTCTATTACTGCACTGGTGTGAAGCATCTATACTCGCTGTTTATGCAGTACATTTGGCGAAAGGACGCCACTTCATTATGGCTCACCCACATTTATTAGCGGAAAGAATTTCCCGTCTGAGCAATGCGCTGGAAAAGGGACTTTATGAACGTAGCCACGCCATTCGTCTGTGTCTGCTGGCTGCACTTAGCGGCGAGAGCGTTTTCTTATTAGGTCCTCCCGGGATCGCGAAAAGCTTAATTGCCCGCAGACTGAAATTTGCCTTTCAAAATGCTCGCGCCTTCGAATATCTGATGACGCGCTTCTCTACGCCGGAAGAGGTTTTCGGCCCGCTGTCCATTCAGGCGTTAAAAGACGAAGGTCGCTATGAACGCTTAACGGCAGGCTATCTCCCTGAAGCTGAAATCGTCTTTCTCGATGAAATCTGGAAGGCGGGACCGGCGATTCTTAACACCCTGCTGACCGCCATCAACGAACGCCACTTCCGCAACGGCGCGCATGAAGAGAAAATCCCGATGCGCCTGCTGGTGGCAGCCTCCAACGAACTGCCTGAAGCAGACAGCAGCCTGGAAGCGCTGTACGACCGTATGCTGATTCGTCTGTGGCTGGATAAAGTCCAGGACAAGGCCAACTTCCGCTCGATGCTGTTAAGTCAGCAGGATGAAAGCGACAATCCGGTCCCGGCATCGTTACAGGTAACGGATGAAGAGTATTACCAGTGGCAAAAGGACATTGGTGCCATCACGCTTCCCGATCGCGTGTTTGAGCTTATTTTCATGCTGCGCCAGCAGTTGGACACGCTACCGAATGCCCCCTACGTGTCCGATCGTCGCTGGAAAAAAGCCATTCGCTTGCTCCAGGCCAGCGCCTTCTTTAGCGGACGTGATGCGGTAGTTCCCATCGACCTGATCCTGCTGAAAGATTGCCTGTGGTACGACGCACAAAGCCTGAATTTAATGCAGCAGCAGTTGGAAATATTGATGACCGGACACGCATGGCAACAGCAAGCCATGCTGACCCGTCTGGGCAGTATTGTGCAGCGCCGCATTCAGCTCCAGCAGCAGCAAAGCGATAAAACAGCATTCACCGTGATCCGTCAGGGCGGCATGTTCAGCCGTCGTCCTCATTATGATTTACCGCCGGAGGCCACGTCTTCCGTCGTGACATTACTACTGCAAAAGCCCTTAAAGCTGCATGATATGGAAGTAATCCATATTGCTTTCGAACGTAGCGCGCTGGAACTGTGGTTAACCAAAGGTGGTGAGATCCGCGGAAAATTAAACGGGATCGGTTTTGCCCAGACGCTGAACATGGAAGTGGATAGCGCGCAGCACCTGGTTGTACGCGACGTCAGCTTACAAGGCTCTCGCCTGGCATTGCCCGGTACATCACAAGAGAGTATGCCCGCAGAAATAAAACAGGAGCTTGAAGCGCTCGATAACGAGTGGCATCAGCAGCACAGCGCATTTAGCGAGCAGCAAAAATGTCTGTTTATTCATAGCGACTGGTTAGGCCGCATTGAGGCCAGCCTGCAGGATGTCGGGGCACAAATCCGCCAGGCGCAACAATGCTGACCCTTGATACGCTCAACATCATGCTGGCAGTCAGTGAAGAAGCGATGATCGAAGAGATGATCGTCGCCCTGCTGGCTTCTCCAAAGATGGTGGTATTTTTTAACAAATTCCCTCGCCTTAAAAAAGCGATCACTGACGATATTCCCCGCTGGCGTGAATCTTTGCGTAGCCGCCTCAAAGATACCCATGTACCGCCGGAGTTAGCGGAAGAGGTTATATGCTATCAACAAAGCCAGCTCCTCTCTCATGCGCAGTTTATCGTCCAGCTACCGCAAATATTGTCGCTATTACACCACCTCCATTCGCCATGGGCCGGACAAGCGCAGCAGTTGGTCAATGACAACAGCGCGTTTACGCCTGCCCTACATACGCTTTTTCTCCAGCGCTGGCGCCTGAGCCTGGTGGTGCAAACCACAACGCTGAATCAGCAACTGCTGGAAGAAGAGCGCAAGCATTTGCTCAGTGAAGTACAGGAACGGATGACCCTTAGCGGGCAACTGGAACCCGTACTGGCAGAAAATGACAACGCCGCAGGCCGGTTGTGGGATATGAGCGCAGGTCAAATCAAGCGCGGTGATTATCAGTTGATGGTGAAATATGGCGAATTCCTGACGCAACAACCTGAACTCCAGCGTCTGGCTGAGCAGTTAGGCCGTTCCAGAGAAGCGAAATCCGTACCGCGTAAAGATGCGCCAATGGAAACCTTCCGTACCCTGGTGCGCGAACCGGCAACCGTCCCGGAGCAAGTAGATGGCATCCAGCAAAGCGACGATATCCTGCGCCTGCTGCCGCCGGAACTGGCCACGCTGGGCATTACCGAACTGGAATACGAGTTCTACCGACGACTGGTGGAAAAGCAGCTGTTGACCTATCGCCTGCACGGCGAAGCATGGCGTGAGAAAGTCACGGAACGTCCTGTGGTGCATCAGGATTTTGACGAGCAACCGCGCGGACCGTTTATCGTCTGCGTTGATACTTCGGGATCGATGGGCGGCTTTAATGAGCAGTGTGCGAAAGCCTTTTGCCTGGCGCTAATGCGCGTCGCCCTTGCCGATAACCGACGCTGTTTCATCATGCTGTTTTCAACAGAAGTAGTGCGCTATGAGCTATCCGGCCCGGAGGGCATCGAACAGGCGATCCGTTTTTTAAGTCAGCGCTTTCGCGGCGGTACCGATATTGCCAGCTGTTTTCGCGCCATTACTGAGCGCATGCAGGGTCGGGAATGGTTTGATGCTGATGCGGTGGTGATCTCAGATTTTATCGCTCAGCGATTGCCCGATGAGGTTGTCAGCAAAGTGGGGGAATTACAGCGGGTGCACCAGCACCGTTTTCACGCGGTGGCGATGTCAGCACATGGTAAACCCGGCATCATGCGCATTTTCGATCATATCTGGCGCTTTGATACCGGGATGCGAAGCCGCCTGCTCAGACGCTGGCGGCGTTAATTCTTACAACAGAGAGGCGACGCTTTCACGTACCTGTGCCGGCCATACGCCACACTGAACCTGACCAATGTGTGGTAATTGCAGCAACAGCATGGTCAGACGCGACTGCCCAATTCCTCCACCAATCGTCTGTGGCATTTCACCGCGCAGCAGCGCCTGATGCCATTCCAGACTCAGACGATCTTCATCTCCGGTCAGAGACAGCTGATGTTTCAGAGCGTCAGCATCTACACGGATCCCCATAGAAGACAGCTCAAACGCATCCTCCAGTACCGGGTTCCAGACCAGAATATCACCGTTCAGACCGGCGTGACCCAGCTCGGACGCTGAACTCCAGTCATCATAATCCGGCGCACGTACATCATGGCGGTGACCATCACTGAGCTTGCCGCCGATCCCCACCAGGAATACCGCGCCCAGCTCTTTAGCGATCGCACGTTCACGACCTTTTGCGTCAAGACCAGGATAACGAGATAACAGTTCCTGGCTATGAACAAAGTGGATCTGCTCTGGCAGGAACGGTGCCAGACCAAACTCTTTGCTCACCGCAGCTTCGGTAGCCTTAATTCCCGCCCAGATAGCCTCTACCGTGCTTTTCAGAGTGGAGAATTGACGCTCGCCGTCGCCCATCACGCGCTCCCAGTCCCACTGGTCAACATACACTGAGTGCAGCGGGGAAAGGCGGTCTTCATCAGGACGCAGGGCCTTCATATGCGTGTACAGCCCTTCGCCTGCGCTAAAGTCGTGTTGTCCTAATGTTTGACGCTTCCACTTCGCCAGTGAATGAACCACTTCGAATTGAGCGTCTGGCAATGCTTTAACCTTCACCTGCACCGCTTTTTCACAGCCCGACAAGTTATCTTGCGTGCCATCTCCTACGCGGCTGAGGATCGGAGCCTGAACTTCGATCAGACCTAAACGCTCTTCCAGCTGACGAGAAAAATGAGATTTTACGAAGCTAATTTGACGTTGTTTGGCAATGTAAGCGGTTTTCATTATGTGTACTCCTGTGTCCTGTTGCCTATGATTAAGCAACAGAATGTAGGTAATATTCAATAATCAACAAACAAAAAGCCGTCTTCGATTTTGATTCGTTAAAATTAACGTCTAAAATAGAGGGAATCATTAATCTACATAAGAAAAACCTATGGAAAATTATCAGATCGACAATCTGGACCGCGGCATTCTTGACGCCCTGATGGAAAATGCCCGAACGGCCTATGCCGAATTGGCCAAACAGTTCGGCGTTAGCCCGGGGACAATTCACGTTCGCGTAGAGAAGATGAAGCAGGCCGGGATTATTACCGGCGCGCGGATTGATGTTAGTCCCAAACAGTTAGGCTATGACGTCGGTTGCTTTATCGGCATCATCCTGAAAAGTGCGAAAGACTATCCGTCAGCGTTGGCCAGACTGGAAAGCCTCGATGAGGTGACCGAAGCGTATTACACCACCGGGCACTACAGCATCTTTATAAAGGTGATGTGCAAGTCGATCGACGCGTTACAGCAGGTACTTATCAACAAGATCCAAACAATTGATGAAATTCAGTCCACGGAGACCCTGATCGTCCTGCAAAACCCGATCATGCGTACCATCAAGCCATGATCGCTTTTTTTAATCCCCTATTTTTCCACAGGTAGATCCCAGCTCGCTCACAGCGTACAATACGCCCTCTTTATAAAGGAGGGCGATCATGGCAGAAATCACTCTTATCAGCGGCAGCACGCTTGGCAGTGCGGAATATGTAGCAGAGCATCTGGCTGAAAAACTGGACGACGCGGGTTTTTCCAGCGAAATACTGCATGGGCCAATGCTTGAAGAGGTCCCGACTGATGGGATCTGGCTGATTATTAGCTCCACGCACGGTGCGGGAGACATCCCTGACAACCTGCAGCCTTTATATGATGCCTTATGCGAGCAAAAACCGGACCTTTCACAAGTGCACTTTGGTGCAATCGGGATCGGCAGTCGTGAATATGACACCTTTTGCGGCGCAATCGACAAGCTGGAAGCCGAACTGAAAGCCTGCGGGGCAAAACAGATCGGCGAAACGCTCAGGATCAACGTACTGGAACATGAAATTCCGGAAGATCCGGCTGAAATTTGGCTGGGATCCTGGCATCCATTGCTCAGAGATTTGTAAAGATCGTACTTTTTTATGTGGATAACTCTGGTTAAAAGCTTGGATCAACCGGTAGTTATCCCAAGAACAACCGTTGTTCAGTTTTTGAGTTGTGTATAACCCTTCATTCTGCTCCCAGCTTATACGGGCCAGGATCACCGATCATTCACAGCTAATGATCCTCAACAACCTGTTGATCTTATTCAAAGGATCGCCCTTATCCACAGAAAGTTGCGATCCTAATAAGAGATCACAATAAAACAGATCTCTAAATAAAAAGATCTTCTTTTTAATACCCAGGATCCCAGGGCTTTCTCGATCGACTAAAGTTGAGTAGAATCCACGGCCCGGGCTTCAATCCACTTTCACACCGCGTTATGCGAGGCAATTACCATGTTTTATCAGGATCCTTTTGACGTCATCATCATTGGCGGGGGTCATGCAGGCACCGAGGCCGCAATGGCCGCGGCGCGAATGGGTCAACAGACTCTGCTTTTGACACACAATATCGACACTCTGGGACAGATGAGCTGCAACCCGGCGATCGGCGGTATTGGGAAGGGACACCTGGTAAAAGAAGTGGATGCGCTTGGTGGGTTGATGGCAAAAGCGATCGACCATGCAGGTATCCAGTTTAGGATACTAAACGCCAGCAAAGGGCCAGCCGTTCGTGCTACCCGAGCTCAGGCCGACCGTGTCCTCTATCGCCAGGCAGTACGCACCGCACTCGAGAATCAACCCAATCTGATGATCTTCCAACAGGCGGTTGAAGATCTGATTGTTGAAAACGATCGTGTTGTGGGTGCAGTGACCCAAATGGGACTGAAGTTCCGTGCCAAAGCGGTTGTGTTAACCGTAGGGACTTTTCTTGACGGCAAAATTCATATTGGTCTGGACAACTACAGCGGCGGCCGTGCTGGCGATCCGCCGTCTATCCCGCTGTCACGCCGTCTGCGTGAACTGCCGTTACGCGTCAGCCGCCTGAAAACCGGTACGCCGCCGCGTATCGATGCACGCACTATTGATTTCAGCGTGCTCGGCCAGCAAAACAGCGATAACCCGATGCCGGTCTTCTCATTCCTGGGCGATGCTTCTCAACATCCGCGTCAGATGCCGTGTTACATCACGCATACCAATGAGAGAACCCATGACGTGATCCGCAATAACCTCGATCGTAGCCCGATGTACGCAGGCGTGATCGAAGGTATCGGTCCGCGCTACTGCCCGTCGATCGAAGACAAAGTGATGCGCTTTGCCGATCGTAATCAGCATCAGATCTTCCTCGAACCGGAAGGACTCACGTCTAACGAAATTTATCCGAATGGTATCTCCACCAGCTTGCCGTTCGATGTGCAGATGCAAATTGTCCGCTCCATGCAGGGAATGGAAAATGCCAGAATCGTCCGTCCTGGTTACGCGATTGAGTATGATTTCTTCGATCCGCGCGACCTGAAACCCACTCTGGAAAGCAAATTCATCCAGGGTCTGTTCTTTGCGGGCCAGATTAACGGTACTACCGGTTACGAAGAAGCTGCCGCGCAAGGGATGCTGGCGGGTCTGAACGCCGCACGCTTGTCTGCTGAGAAAGACGGCTGGGCGCCGCGTCGCGATCAGGCTTATCTTGGTGTACTGGTGGACGATCTGTGTACGCTTGGCACCAAAGAACCGTACCGTATGTTCACCTCACGCGCAGAATACCGTTTGATGCTGCGCGAAGATAACGCCGACCTGCGTCTGACCGAAATTGGTCGTGAACTGGGTCTGGTGGACGACGAGCGCTGGGCTCGTTTCAACGAGAAGCTGGAGCGTATCGAACAGGAACGTCAGCGTCTTAAATCAACCTGGGTAAATCCGTTAGCGGAATCTGCAGCAGAAGTGAATGCTCACCTGGCTACGCCTTTGTCTCGTGAAGCCAGCGGTGAAGATCTCCTGCGCCGCCCGGATATGACCTATGCTCAGTTGACCTCTTTATCTGCGTTCGCACCAGCGCTCGACGATGCTCAGGCCGCGGAACAGGTTGAGATTCAGGTGAAATACGAAGGGTATATCGCCCGTCAGCAGGAAGAAATCGAAAGACAACAGCGTAATGAGAACACCCTGTTGCCTGCAACGCTGGATTATCGTCAGGTCTCAGGCTTGTCGAATGAAGTTATCGCCAAGCTGAACGATCACAAACCGGTATCAATCGGCCAGGCATCGCGTATTTCTGGCGTAACACCTGCCGCCATTTCCATTCTGCTGGTATGGCTGAAGAAACAAGGTATGCTGCGCCGCAGCGCTTGATAACACTATTTTGGCGGCGGGCGCTTCGCCTGCCCGCCCTACAAATTTTTAGTCCCGATAAGCTATAGCGCATCGGGAAATTGATTATGAACAGGTAACGACCGTGCTCAACAAACTCTCTCGTCTGCTGGCTGATGCTGGTATTTCTCTTACCGATCACCAGAAAAATCAGCTGATTGCGTATGTCGATATGCTGCACAAATGGAACAAAGCGTACAACTTGACGTCGGTACGGGATCCCAACGAAATGCTGGTGCGCCATATTCTGGACAGTATTGTCGTCGCGCCGTATCTGAAGGGGGAGCGTTTTATTGACGTGGGTACGGGACCGGGCCTGCCGGGTATTCCTCTCTCTATCGTGCGCCCAGAAGCGCATTTCACACTGCTGGATAGTCTGGGAAAACGCGTCCGTTTCTTGCGTCAGGTGCAGCATGAGCTTGCGCTTACTAACATCACTCCTGTGCAAAGTCGCGTTGAAGAATTCCCTTCAGAGCCGCCGTTCGATGGGGTCATTAGCCGTGCGTTCGCGTCACTTACTGATATGGTGAGTTGGTGCCATCATTTGCCTGGCCTGGATGGGCGTTTTTATGCGCTAAAAGGGCAGTTGCCAGAAGATGAAATTGCTACGTTGCCTGCGGAATTCAGCGTCGAGTCGGTCGAAAAATTACGCGTTCCGCAACTGGATGGTGAACGTCATCTGGTGGTTATTAAGCCAAACAAAATTTAATTTTTATCAAAAAAAATAGAAAAAAAACGGCTATTCAGGTGTTAAAAGTCATAGGGAATAGTGTGGTTAAATGTCGTTACAATTCACTAGCGCCTTACGGTTTTGCATCATAACTATAACGTACCGTTTTTTGTTAAAAGCGAAACAAGTCAGCTGTGAAAATATCAGTCTGCTAAAAATAGAACGTAAGAACCACCCGTTGTGTTAATTTTTTATTATAAATGTCAATGCGTGGTTTTTTTGTTGTTAGCTGTTGTTTTTGAAATAGTGGCTATTTTTACGCTTAAATATCAAAAAGATGAAAAGGCATCATTTGCCACGTAAATAAATTATGCGAAGGTGAATATGTTCAATATGTGATCTGGTGCACGCTTTGCCGCCAGTATTTACGCGGCATTTGCAGTTTTGCATGATCGTTCACAGTTTGCTTAAAAGTGATAAATGTGGGGTAGCGAAAAATATTTAAACATTTATTCACTTTTTAGCTACTTATTGTTTGAAATCACGAAGGCGCACCGTATAATTTGACCGCTTTTTGATGCTTGACTCTAAGCCATAAAGAACGTTTTATACGACACGCGGCATACCTCGAAGGGAGCAGGAGTAAAAACGTGATGTCTATGTCGCTCTTGAGTCGAAACGTTGCTCGTAAGCTTTTGCTCACACAGTTTCTGGCGGTAATAGCAAGTGGATTGCTGTTTAGCCTCAAAGACCCTTTCTGGGGCATCTCCGCATTGTGCGGTGGATTGGCAGTGTTACTGCCTAATGTGTTGTTTATGATATTTGCCTGGCGTCACCAGGCGCATACACCAGCTAAAGGCCGAGTAGCCTGGACGTTCGTCTTCGGCGAAGCCTTCAAGGTGTTAGCTATGCTGGTTTTGCTGGTGGTGGCGTTGGCTGTTTTGAAAGCGGTATTCATGCCGCTGATCGTTACGTGGGTTTTGGTGCTGGTGGTTCAGATACTGGCGCCGGCTGTAATTAACAACAAAGGGTAAAGGCATCATGGCTTCAGAAAATATGACGCCGCAGGATTACATAGGACACCATCTGAATAACCTTCAGTTGGACCTACGTACATTCTCGCTGGTGGATCCGCACAACCCCCCAGCCACCTTCTGGACGCTCAATATTGACTCCATTTTCTTCTCGGTGGTTCTGGGTCTGTTGTTCCTGCTTATGTTCCGTAGCGTAGCTAAAAAGGCGACCAGCGGCGTACCAGGTAAATTTCAGACCGCGATTGAGCTGGTAATCGGCTTTGTGCATGGTAGCGTGAAAGACATGTACCATGGCAAAAGCAAGCTGATTGCTCCGCTGGCCCTGACGATTTTCGTCTGGGTATTCCTGATGAACTTGATGGATTTACTGCCTATCGACCTGCTGCCGTACATCGGTGAGCATATCTTTGGCCTGCCGGCTCTGCGTGTAGTTCCGTCTGCCGACGTGAACATCACCCTGTCGATGGCGCTGGGCGTATTTATCCTCATTCTGTTCTACAGCATCAAAATGAAAGGCATCGGCGGCTTCGCGAAAGAGTTGACGCTGCAGCCGTTCAATCACTGGGCGTTCATCCCTGTCAACTTAATCCTTGAAGGGGTAAGCCTGCTGTCCAAACCAATTTCTCTTGGTCTGCGACTGTTCGGCAACATGTATGCCGGTGAGCTGATTTTCATTCTGATTGCTGGTCTGTTGCCGTGGTGGTCACAGTGGATCCTGAATGTGCCATGGGCCATTTTCCACATACTGATTATCACGCTGCAAGCCTTCATATTTATGGTTCTGACGATTGTCTATCTGTCGATGGCATCTGAAGAGCATTAATTTACCAACACTACTACGTTTTAACTGAAACAAACTGGAGACTGTCATGGAAAACCTGAATATGGATCTGCTGTACATTGCTGCCGCTGTGATGATGGGTCTGGCGGCAATCGGTGCTGCGATCGGTATCGGCATCCTCGGGGGTAAATTCCTGGAAGGCGCAGCGCGTCAACCGGATCTGATTCCTCTGCTGCGTACTCAGTTCTTTATCGTTATGGGTCTGGTGGATGCAATCCCAATGATCGCTGTAGGTCTGGGTCTGTACGTGATGTTTGCTGTCGCGTAGTAAGCGTTGCTTGAATTAAGAGCAATATCAGAACGTTAACTAGATAGAGGCATTGTGCTGTGAATCTTAACGCAACAATCCTCGGCCAGGCCATCGCGTTTGTCCTGTTCGTTCTGTTCTGCATGAAGTACGTATGGCCGCCTTTAATGGCTGCCATCGAAAAACGTCAAAAAGAAATTGCTGACGGCCTTGCTTCTGCAGAACGAGCACATAAGGATCTTGACCTTGCAAAGGCCAGCGCGACCGACCAGCTGAAAAAAGCGAAGGCGGAAGCTCAGGTAATCATCGAGCAGGCGAACAAACGCCGTGCTCAGATCCTGGACGAAGCTAAAACTGAAGCAGAGCAGGAACGTACTAAAATCGTGGCACAGGCGCAGGCGGAAATTGACGCCGAGCGTAAACGTGCTCGCGAAGAGCTGCGTAAGCAAGTTGCTATCCTGGCTGTTGCTGGCGCCGAGAAGATCATCGAACGTTCCGTGGATGAAGCTGCTAATAGCGACATCGTGGACAAACTTGTCGCTGAACTGTAAGGAGGGAGGGGCTGATGTCTGAATTTATTACGGTAGCTCGCCCCTACGCCAAAGCAGCTTTTGACTTTGCCGTTGAGCACCAAAGCGTTGACCGTTGGCAGGATATGCTGACGTTTGCCGCTGAGGTGACGAAAAACGAACAAATGGCAGAGCTTCTCTCTGGCGCGCTGGCGCCGGAAACGCTCGCTGAGTCGTTTATCGCCGTGTGCGGTGAGCAGCTGGACGAAAGCGGCCAAAACCTGATTAGGGTAATGGCTGAAAATAACCGTCTGAATGCGCTCCCGGATGTTCTTGAGCAGTTTATTCATCTGCGTGCAGCCAGTGAGGCTATCTCTGAGGTAGAAGTCACTTCTGCCAATGCACTGAGTGATGAACAGCTTACGAAGATTAGTGCAGCGATGGAAAAACGTCTGTCACGCAAAGTTAAGCTGAATTGCAAAATCGATAAGTCTGTAATGGCAGGCGTAATCATCCGAGCGGGTGATATGGTCATTGATGGCAGCGTACGCGGCCGTCTTGAGCGCCTTGCAGACGTCTTGCAGTCTTAAGGGGACTGGAGCATGCAACTGAATTCCACCGAAATCAGCGAACTGATCAAGCAGCGCATTGCTCAGTTCAATGTTGTGAGCGAAGCTCACAACGAAGGTACTATTGTTTCTGTAAGTGACGGTGTTATCCGCATTCACGGCCTGGCCGATTGTATGCAGGGTGAGATGATTTCCCTGCCGGGTAACCGTTACGCTATCGCACTGAACCTGGAGCGCGACTCCGTAGGTGCCGTTGTGATGGGTCCATACGCTGACCTCGCCGAAGGCATGAAGGTTAAGTGTACGGGTCGTATTCTGGAAGTTCCGGTTGGCCGTGGCCTGCTGGGTCGTGTGGTGAACACTCTGGGTTCCCCAATTGACGGTAAAGGTCCGGTTGATAACGATGGCTTCTCGCCAATCGAAGTTATCGCACCAGGCGTAATCGAACGTCAGTCCGTCGACCAGCCAGTACAGACAGGTTATAAATCTGTTGATGCCATGATCCCAATCGGTCGTGGCCAGCGTGAGCTGATCATCGGTGACCGTCAGACAGGTAAAACTGCGATGGCAATCGATGCCATCATCAACCAGCGTGATTCCGGTATCAAATGTGTGTACGTGGCTATCGGCCAGAAAGCGTCCACCATTTCTAACGTGGTTCGTAAACTGGAAGAACACGGCGCACTGTCCAACACCATCGTTGTTGTGGCGACCGCGTCTGAATCTGCTGCTCTGCAATACCTGGCACCATATGCTGGTTGCGCAATGGGCGAATACTTCCGTGACCGCGGTGAAGACGCGCTGATCGTTTACGATGACCTGTCTAAACAGGCTGTTGCTTACCGTCAGGTTTCCCTGCTGCTCCGTCGTCCACCAGGACGTGAAGCATTCCCGGGCGACGTATTTTACCTCCACTCCCGTCTGCTGGAGCGCGCATCCCGCGTAAACGCGGAATACGTTGAGAAGTTCACCAATGGTGAAGTTAAAGGTAAAACCGGCTCCCTGACCGCTCTGCCGATTATCGAAACCCAGGCGGGTGACGTTTCTGCGTTCGTTCCGACCAACGTAATTTCCATTACAGATGGTCAGATCTTCCTGGAAACCAACCTGTTCAACTCCGGTATTCGTCCGGCAGTTAACCCGGGTATCTCCGTATCTCGTGTAGGTGGCGCAGCGCAGACCAAGATCATCAAGAAACTGTCCGGTGGTATTCGTACCGCACTGGCACAGTATCGTGAACTGGCAGCGTTTTCTCAGTTCGCTTCCGACCTGGATGAAGCTACTCGTAAGCAACTGAGCCACGGTCAGAAAGTAACTGAACTGCTGAAGCAGAAACAGTACGCCCCAATGTCTGTAGCACAGCAGGGTGTGGTGCTGTTTGCGGCTGAACGCGGTTACCTCGAAGATGTGGAACTGGCGAAAATCGGTAGCTTTGAAGCCGCTCTGCTGGCTTACGTTGACCGTGACCACGCTCCGCTGATGCAAGAGATCAACCAGTCCGGTGGCTATAACGATGAAATCGAAGGCAAGCTGAAAGCTATCCTCGATTCCTTCAAGGCAACCCAGTCCTGGTAACGTCTGGCGGTCTGCTTTAGGGCGGACCGCAAGGCATTGAGGAGAAGCTCATGGCCGGCGCAAAAGAGATACGTAGTAAGATCGCAAGCGTCCAGAACACGCAGAAGATCACTAAAGCGATGGAGATGGTCGCCGCTTCCAAAATGCGTAAATCGCAGGATCGCATGGCGGCCAGCCGTCCTTATGCAGAGACCATGCGCAAAGTGATTGGTCACCTTGCGAATGGTAATCTGGAATATAAGCACCCTTACCTGGAAGAACGCGACGTTAAGCGCGTGGGCTACCTGGTGGTGTCGACCGACCGTGGTCTGTGCGGTGGCTTGAACATTAACCTGTTCAAAAAGCTGCTGGCGGATATGAAAGCATGGTCCGATAAAGGCGTTCAGTGCGATATCGCAATGATCGGCTCTAAGGGCGTGTCTTTCTTTAACTCCGTTGGCGGTAATGTGATTGCTCAGGTAACCGGTATGGGGGATAACCCTTCCCTGTCCGAACTGATCGGTCCGGTTAAAGTGATGCTGCAGGCCTACGATGAAGGTCGTCTGGACAGACTGTACGTTGTCAGCAACAAATTTATTAACACCATGTCTCAGACGCCAACCATCACCCAACTGCTGCCTCTGCCGGCATCAGATGATGATGAATTGAAGCGTAAATCCTGGGATTACCTGTATGAGCCAGACCCGAAAGCGCTGCTGGATACCCTGCTGCGTCGTTATGTCGAGTCTCAGGTTTATCAGGGCGTGGTAGAAAACCTGGCCAGCGAGCAGGCCGCACGTATGGTGGCGATGAAAGCCGCGACCGACAATGGCGGCAGCCTGATTAAAGAGCTGCAGTTGGTATACAACAAAGCTCGTCAGGCCAGCATTACTCAGGAACTCACCGAAATCGTCGGTGGTGCATCCGCGGTATAACCAGGTTAATTCGTAGAGGATTCAAGATGGCTACTGGAAAAATTGTCCAGGTAATCGGCGCCGTGGTTGACGTCGAATTCCCTCAGGATGCCGTACCGCGCGTGTACGATGCTCTTGAGGTTATGAATGGTAAAGAGAGCCTGGTGCTGGAAGTTCAGCAGCAGCTCGGCGGCGGTATCGTACGTACCATCGCCATGGGTTCTTCCGACGGTCTGCGTCGTGGTCTGGAAGTTAAAGATCTCGAGCACCCGATCGAAGTCCCGGTAGGTAAAGCAACTCTGGGTCGTATCATGAACGTCCTGGGTCACCCGATCGACATGAAAGGCGATATCGGTGAAGAAGAGCGTTGGGCTATCCACCGCGCGGCACCTTCCTATGAAGAGCTGTCCAGCTCTCAGGAACTGCTGGAAACCGGCATTAAAGTTATCGACCTGATGTGTCCGTTCGCTAAGGGCGGTAAAGTTGGTCTGTTCGGTGGTGCGGGTGTAGGTAAAACCGTAAACATGATGGAGCTGATCCGTAACATCGCGATCGAACACTCCGGTTACTCCGTGTTTGCGGGCGTGGGTGAACGTACTCGTGAGGGTAACGACTTCTACCACGAAATGACCGACTCCAACGTTCTGGACAAAGTATCCCTGGTATATGGCCAGATGAACGAGCCGCCGGGAAACCGTCTGCGCGTTGCTCTGACCGGTCTGACCATGGCAGAGAAGTTCCGTGACGAAGGTCGTGACGTTCTGCTGTTCGTTGATAACATCTATCGTTACACCCTGGCCGGTACAGAAGTATCCGCACTGCTGGGTCGTATGCCATCAGCGGTAGGCTACCAGCCGACCCTGGCGGAAGAGATGGGTGTTCTTCAGGAACGTATCACCTCTACCAAAACCGGTTCTATCACCTCCGTTCAGGCGGTATACGTACCTGCGGATGACTTGACTGACCCATCCCCAGCAACCACCTTTGCTCACTTAGATGCAACCGTGGTACTGAGCCGTCAGATCGCCTCTCTGGGTATCTACCCGGCAGTTGACCCGCTGGACTCCACCAGCCGTCAGCTGGATCCGCTGGTTGTTGGTCAGGAACACTACGACACCGCGCGTGGCGTACAGTCTCTGCTGCAGCGTTATCAGGAACTGAAAGACATCATCGCCATCCTGGGTATGGATGAACTGTCTGAAGAAGACAAACTGGTGGTAGCACGCGCACGTAAAATTCAGCGCTTCCTGTCCCAGCCGTTCTTCGTTGCGGAAGTATTCACCGGTTCTCCGGGTAAATACGTATCCCTGAAAGACACCATCCGTGGCTTTAAAGGCATCATGGAAGGCGAATACGACCACCTGCCAGAGCAGGCGTTCTACATGGTTGGTTCTATCGACGAAGCCGTGGAAAAAGCCAAAAAACTTTAACGCCTTAATCGGAGGGTGATATGGCAATGACTTACCACCTGGACGTCGTCAGCGCAGAGCAGCAAATGTTCTCTGGTCTGGTCGAAAAAATCCAGGTAACGGGTAGTGAAGGTGAACTGGGTATTTTCCCGGGTCACGCACCGCTGCTCACCGCCATTAAGCCTGGTATGATCCGCATCGTTAAACAGTTCGGTCATGAAGAGTTTATCTATCTGTCTGGCGGCATTCTCGAAGTGCAGCCTGGCAGCGTGACCGTTCTGGCTGATACCGCGATTCGCGGACAGGATCTCGATGAAGCGAGAGCCCTGGAAGCGAAGCGTAAGGCTGAAGAGCACATTAAGAGCTCTCATGGTGACGTGGATTACGCTCAGGCATCTGCGGAACTGGCCAAAGCGATCGCGAAACTGCGCGTTATCGAGTTGACCAAAAAAGCGATGTAACACCGGCTTGAAAAGCACAAAAGCCAGTCTGGTTGCCAGGCTGGCTTTTTTTATGGTTTTGTTTCAGTGAAAGTGGAACTAAAAAGCTGTTTTATTATTTTGTGATTTGTGTCACAAAAATATTGATCGGTTAAAAAATGAGGCGTAGACTCTTTTTTGTGTGATGTGTGTCACATAATTAACTCAGATAAAAACAGGATACCAACATGAAACTGATTAATAAAATCATCGCCCTTTTCAGCAGCATGGAAGTTTAGTCTTCCCAACCTGCTCTGTGGCGCGATGCTTCATACGGTTATCAGCACGCGCCAGCTGTTATTAAATCCCCCTCCTCCGCTTTATCGTTTGTCCTCTTCCCTTTTAAAACAGTATTTTTCTGCTTCTCGCTGAATCACATTAATAAAATTATACTTTTCTTTTGTAACTCTTTATTCATGCAGTAAAAAAATAGCAAAAACATTAACCTAGGCTTTAATAAGAGCAGACTCCTGGTTTTTGGGAGACAAAAGACGCCGAAATAGACGAAAATAGAGAGTTATCAGAGGGGAAATTTCCCCGATTGAACGTTTTATCTTCGGTCCATTTCACGATGAAAAAAATGTAGTATTTTCAATGTGAAACGGTATAAATTCGTTCTCAAATTACAGTCAGGACGTGTATGTTGAATAATGCTATGAGCGTCGTGATCCTTGCCGCAGGCAAAGGCACGCGTATGTATTCCGATCTCCCTAAAGTGCTGCATACCCTCGCAGGAAAGCCGATGGTTCAGCATGTCATTGATGCCGCTAATGAATTAGGTGCGACTCACGTACATCTGGTCTACGGGCACGGTGGTGATTTGCTTAAGCAGACGCTGAAAGATGGCAATCTAAACTGGATTCTGCAGGCAGAGCAGTTGGGGACCGGCCATGCAATGCAGCAGGCAGCGCCATTCTTTGGTGATGACGAAGACATTTTAATGCTCTATGGCGATGTGCCGCTGATCTCTACCGATACCTTACGTAGCCTGCGTGATGCTAAACCGCAGGGCGGCATCGGCCTGTTAACGGTAAAACTGGATGATCCATCCGGCTATGGGCGTATTACGCGTGAGAACGGTAACGTCACCGGTATCGTCGAGCATAAAGATGCAACTGACGAGCAGCGCCAAATCCAGGAAATCAACACCGGTATTCTGATTGCCAATGGCGCGGATATGAAGCGCTGGCTGTCCAAACTCACCAATAACAACGCGCAGGGTGAATACTACATCACCGATATCATTGCGATGGCGTATCAGGAAGGACGCGAAATTGCTGCGGTACATCCGGCACGTATTAGCGAAACAGAAGGGGTGAATAACCGTCTTCAGTTATCCCGTCTGGAGCGTGTTTATCAGTCTGAGCAAGCAGAGAAACTGTTGCTGGCGGGCGTGATGCTGCGCGATCCTGCACGTTTTGATCTTCGCGGTACGCTTATTCACGGGCGCGATGTTGAAATTGATACTAACGTTATCATTGAAGGTAACGTAACCGTTGGTGATCGCGTCAAGATTGGTGCTGGCTGTATCATCAAAAACAGCGTGATTGGTGAAGGTTGTGAGCTTAGCCCATACAGTGTGGTGGAAGATGCCCATCTGGAAGCCGCTTGCACCATCGGCCCATTCGCGCGTCTGCGCCCGGGTGCTGAGCTGCAGGAAGGCGCGCACGTGGGTAACTTCGTCGAAATGAAAAAAGCGCGTCTGGGTAAAGGTTCTAAAGCCGGTCATCTGACCTATCTGGGCGATGCGGAAATCGGCGATAACGTGAATATCGGCGCGGGTACGATTACCTGCAACTACGATGGTGCCAATAAGTTTAAAACCATTATTGGTGATGATGTGTTTGTGGGTTCAGATACTCAGTTGGTGGCGCCTGTCACCGTGGGTAAAGGTGCCACCATCGCTGCTGGCACTACCGTAACGCGTAATGTCGCCGATAACGAACTGGTATTAAGCCGTGTACCTCAGGTCCATAAACAGGGCTGGCAGCGTCCGGTGAAGAAGAAGTAAGTGATTTTTGCCGGATGGCGGCTTTGCCTTATCCGTCCTACGTGCGGTGACGTTCTGTAGGCCTGATAAGCGTAAGCGCCATCAGGCAGACAAGAGATGAGGGGATAACATAATCCTCCGCTCAACAAGCAGTACCATAAAAATAACCCCACTCTCTACAAGGCTCGGGGCGCCCGGAAAGGGCAAATACAGGTCAGCGACAACGACAGGCAAATGCCTAAATTCGGAATCAAAAAATATGTGTGGAATTGTTGGCGCTATCGCGCAGCGTGATGTAGCTGAAATCCTTCTCGAAGGTTTACGTCGTCTGGAATATCGTGGTTATGACTCTGCTGGTCTGGCCGTTGTCGATGCTGAAGGCAACATGACCCGTCTGCGTCGTCTGGGTAAAGTGCAGATGCTGACTGCTGCTGCGGAAGAACATCCGCTGCATGGTGGTACAGGTATCGCTCATACCCGTTGGGCGACACACGGTGAACCTTCAGAAGCGAACGCGCATCCCCATGTTTCTGAACACATTATTGTGGTGCATAACGGCATCATTGAAAACCATGAACCTCTGCGTGAACTACTGAAAACCCGTGGTTACACCTTTGTTTCTGAAACCGACACCGAAGTGATTGCTCACCTGGTGCATTGGGAACTGGAACAGGGTGGTACGCTGCGTGAAGCCGTACTGCGTACTATTCCACAGTTGCGCGGTGCCTATGGCACGGTGATCATGGATACCCGTAACCCGGAAACGCTGCTGGCGGCCCGTTCAGGTAGCCCGCTGGTGATTGGTCTGGGGATGGGGGAAAACTTTATCGCTTCCGATCAGCTGGCGCTGCTGCCGGTAACCCGTCGCTTTATCTTCCTGGAAGAAGGTGACATCGCAGAAGTGACCCGTCGTTCGGTCTCTATTTTCGACAAGTCTGGCGCACAAGTGAAGCGTCAGGATATCGAATCGAATCTGCAGTATGACGCGGGCGAAAAAGGTATTTATCGCCACTACATGCAGAAAGAGATCTACGAACAGCCGAACGCAATTAAAAATACGCTGACCGGGCGCATTAGTCACGGTGAAGTGGATTTAAGCGAGCTGGGTTCACGTGCCAACGAGTTGCTGTCTCAGGTTGAGCATATCCAGATTATCGCCTGCGGTACGTCCTACAACTCCGGTATGGTGTCCCGCTACTGGTTTGAATCGCTGGCTGGTATTCCTTGTGATGTCGAAATCGCTTCCGAGTTCCGCTATCGCAAATCCGCCGTGCGTCGTAACAGCCTGATGATTACCCTTTCCCAGTCCGGTGAAACGGCGGATACCCTGGCAGGTCTGCGCTTATCTAAAGAGCTGGGCTATCTGGGCTCGCTGGCTATTTGTAACGTACCGGGATCTTCTCTGGTGCGCGAATCCGACCTGGCGATGATGACCAATGCCGGTACCGAAATCGGTGTGGCCTCGACGAAAGCATTTACCACCCAACTGACCGTTCTGCTGATGCTGGTGGCGAAACTGTCTCGTCTGAAAGGTCTGGATGCGTCTATCGAGCAGGAGATCGTTCATGGTCTGCAGGCACTGCCGAGCCGTATTGAGCAGATGCTGTCTCAGGACAAACGCATTGCCGCTCTGGCGGAAGGTTTCTCAGACAAACACCATGCGCTGTTCCTGGGCCGTGGCGATCAGTACCCGATTGCGCTGGAAGGCGCGCTGAAGCTGAAAGAGATCTCTTATATTCACGCTGAAGCTTATGCTGCAGGCGAACTGAAACACGGTCCGCTGGCGCTGATTGATGCCGATATGCCGGTTATCGTAGTTGCGCCGAACAACGAACTGTTGGAAAAACTGAAATCCAACATTGAAGAAGTTCGCGCTCGTGGCGGTCAGTTGTACGTCTTTGCGGACCAGGATGCTGGCTTTACCAGCAGCGAAAACATGCACATCATTGAGATGCCGCATGTGGAAGAGGTGATTGCACCGATCTTCTACACCGTTCCGTTGCAACTGCTGGCGTATCACGTGGCGCTGATTAAAGGCACCGACGTGGACCAGCCGCGTAACCTGGCAAAGTCGGTTACCGTAGAGTAATCCGCACTTAACTGAACTGAAAATGCCCTGCTGCAAGCGGGGCATTTTTTTAGCTTGTTCTGTTTTTAATCAATTATCCCGCCTGTTTTATGTGACAAACCGTCATCTTCAACTACTGTTTTCAGTGTCATAAAAAGAAAATTTCAGCGAAATGTTATTGTCATGATGGTGATTAACATTCTGTTTTAAATGTATTTTTAGATAAAAAACTTCCCAAGTTTTTCATTGTCATAAAACTGTCATATTTCGTACATTTAACTGTCACCTGTTTGTCCTATTTTGCTCACAGTAGCAACTCAAACAACGATTTACGAAAACCGTGCAGGAGACATTATGAAAGTTATGCGTACCACTGTCGCAACTGTTGTCGCCGCGACCTTATCCATGAGCGCGTTTTCTGCGTTTGCAGCAGCGAGCCTGACAGGTGCAGGTGCAACCTTCCCTGCGCCAGTGTATGCCAAATGGGCAGATACCTATCAGAAAGAGACCGGTAGCAAAGTAAACTACCAGGGTATCGGCTCCTCCGGTGGTGTAAAACAAATTACGGCCAATACCGTTGATTTCGGCGCCTCTGACGCACCGTTGTCTGACGAGAAACTGGCGCAAGAAGGCCTGTTCCAGTTCCCGACGGTTATCGGTGGTGTGGTGCTGGCGGTGAACATCCCTGGCCTGAAATCCGGCGAACTGGTGCTGGACGGTAAAACGCTGGGCGACATCTACCTCGGTAAAATTAAGAAGTGGGATGATGAAGCCATCACCAAACTGAACCCGGGTCTGAAGCTGCCTTCTCAGAATATCGCCGTTGTGCGTCGTGCTGACGGTTCCGGTACTTCATTCGTTTTCACCAGCTACCTGGCGAAAGTGAACGAAGAGTGGAAATCTAAAATTGGTTCCGGCTCTACCGTTAACTGGCCGACCGGTCTGGGCGGTAAAGGTAACGACGGTATCGCTGCGTTCGTACAGCGTCTGCCGGGTTCTATCGGCTACGTTGAGTACGCTTACGCTAAGCAGAACAACCTGGCGTACACCAAGCTGGTCTCTGCTGATGGCAAACCGGTAAGTCCGACCGAAGAAAACTTTGCCAACGCTGCAAAAGGCGCTGACTGGAGCAAAACCTTCGCCCAGGATCTGACTAACCAGAAAGGTGACGATGCGTGGCCGATCACTTCCACCACCTTCATCCTGGTGCATAAAGAGCAGAAGAAACCTGAGCAGGGCGCTGAAGTGCTGAAGTTCTTCGATTGGGCGTACAAAAATGGTGGCAAACAGGCTAATGACCTGGATTACGCCAGCCTGCCGGACAGCGTGGTTGAGCAGATTCGTGCTGCATGGAAGACCAACGTGAAGGACAGCAGCGGTAAAGCGCTGTACTAAATACCCGTCATACTTCGAGCCGCAGCTGTGTTGGCTGTGCTTGTTCACCCCAGTCACATAGTGAATCTATGCTCCTGGGTATTCACAAGCTTGCCGCCTTGCTGCAACTCGAATTATTTAGGGTATGGCATTACGTTAGCCGGGAAGCACGATAAAATGCGTGCTTCCTGGCCCAAACTTAAAGAGTGATTTATGGCTGCAACCAAGCCTGCTTTGAACCCACCGGGTAAAAAAGGTGACATGATATTCAGCGCGCTGGTAAAACTGGCTGCGCTGATTGTGCTATTGATGTTGGGTGGCATTATTGTCTCTCTGGTTATCTCCTCCTGGCCAAGCATTCAGAAATTTGGCTTCTCCTTTCTGTGGACTAAAGAATGGGATGCGCCAAACGATATCTACGGTGCATTAGTACCGATTTACGGTACGCTGGTCACCTCGCTTATAGCACTGCTGATCGCCGTTCCGGTGAGTTTTGGCATTGCCTTATTCCTGACTGAACTTGCTCCTGGCTGGCTGCGTCGCCCGCTGGGTATCGCTATTGAATTGCTGGCGGCAATTCCGAGTATCGTGTACGGCATGTGGGGCCTGTTTATCTTTGCCCCGCTGTTTGCGACTTACTTCCAGGAGCCGGTCGGGAACATCCTTTCCAACATTCCGTTTGTTGGCGCGCTGTTTGCGGGTCCGGCGTTTGGTATCGGTATTCTGGCCGCTGGCGTGATCCTCGCCATCATGATCATCCCGTACATTGCGGCGGTTATGCGCGATGTGTTCGAACAAACGCCGGTGCTGATGAAAGAGTCAGCCTACGGCATCGGTTGTACTACCTGGGAAGTTATCTGGCGCATCGTCCTGCCGTTCACCAAAAACGGCGTGATCGGCGGCGTGATGCTCGGTCTGGGCCGCGCGCTGGGTGAAACCATGGCGGTGACGTTCATCATCGGTAACACCTACCAACTCGATAGTGCCTCGCTGTACATGCCGGGCAACAGTATTACTTCTGCGCTGGCGAATGAATTTGCCGAAGCGGAATCAGGACTGCACGTTGCCGCGTTGATGGAACTGGGCCTGATTCTGTTTGTGATTACCTTCATCGTGCTGGCGGCGTCTAAGTTCATGATCATGCGCCTTGCGAAGAACGAGGGGGCACGCTAATGGCTACGCTTGAAATGCAAAACACCGCTGCGCTTGCGGAATCCCGCCGTAAAATGCAGGCGCGTCGTCGTCTGAAGAACCGCATCGCGCTGACGCTCTCTATGGCGACCATGGCATTCGGTCTGTTCTGGCTTATCTGGATCCTGATGTCCACGATCACCCGCGGTATTGACGGTATGTCACTGGCGCTGTTCACCGAAATGACACCTCCGCCGAATACGGCTGGTGGTGGTCTGGCGAATGCCCTGGCCGGTAGCGGACTGTTAATTCTGTGGGCGACCGTGTTTGGTACACCGCTTGGTATTATGGCGGGCATCTACCTGGCTGAGTACGGACGTAAGTCTTGGCTGGCTGAGGTGATCCGCTTTATCAACGACATCCTGCTTTCTGCGCCATCAATCGTGGTCGGTCTGTTCGTTTACACCATCGTGGTAGCAAAAATGGAGCACTTTTCCGGCTGGGCGGGCGTTATCGCGCTGGCGCTGCTGCAGGTGCCCATTGTTATTCGTACCACGGAGAACATGCTCAAGCTGGTACCGGATAGCCTGCGTGAAGCCGCCTATGCGCTGGGTACGCCGAAATGGAAGATGATTTCTGCGATCACCCTGAAGGCCTCTGTCTCAGGCATCATTACAGGCGTTTTACTGGCTATTGCACGTATCGCAGGTGAAACGGCTCCGCTGCTGTTTACGTCGCTCTCCAATCAGTTCTGGAGCACCGACATGATGCAGCCTATCGCCAACCTGCCGGTCACTATCTTTAAGTTTGCGATGAGCCCGTTTGCTGAGTGGCAGCAACTGGCCTGGGCCGGGGTACTGATTATTACTCTGTGCGTACTGCTGCTGAACATTCTGGCGCGCGTCATTTTCGCGAAGAAGAAACACGGTTAAGACGAAGTGCCGGATGGCGGCGTAAACGCCTTATCCGGCCTACGATTGAAGACATTTGTAGGCCTGAAAGCTGCGCGCCATCAGGCATGATGAGGAAAAGATTGAAATGAGTATGGTTGATACTGCCCCGGGTAAGATTCAGGTTCGTGATTTGAACTTCTACTATGGCAAGTTCCATGCCCTGAAGAACATCAACCTGGATATTGCCAAAAACCAGGTAACGGCGTTTATCGGGCCGTCAGGCTGTGGTAAATCGACGCTGCTGCGTACGTTCAATAAAATGTTTGAACTGTATCCGGAACAGCGTGCGGAAGGCGAAATCCTGCTGGATGGCGACAATATTCTCACCAACACTCAGGATATCGCTCTGCTGCGTGCCAAAGTGGGCATGGTATTCCAGAAGCCGACGCCGTTCCCGATGTCCATCTACGACAACATCGCTTTTGGCGTGCGTCTGTTTGAGAAACTCTCTCGTGCGGATATGGACGAGCGTGTGCAGTGGGCATTGACCAAGGCCGCGCTGTGGAACGAAACCAAAGATAAATTACACCAGAGCGGGTACTCTCTCTCCGGTGGTCAGCAGCAGCGTCTGTGTATTGCGCGTGGGATCGCCATTCGCCCGGAAGTGCTTCTGCTTGATGAGCCGTGTTCAGCGCTCGACCCTATTTCTACCGGGCGTATCGAAGAGCTGATCACTGAGCTGAAAGAGGATTACACCGTCGTTATCGTTACCCACAACATGCAGCAGGCTGCGCGTTGTTCCGATCACACGGCATTTATGTACCTGGGCGAGTTGATTGAGTTCAGTAACACGGACGATCTGTTCACCAAGCCCGCGAAGAAACAAACTGAAGACTACATCACCGGTCGTTACGGCTGATTCAGGAGCTTGTTGTGGATAATCTTAACCTTAATAAACATATTTCCGGCCAGTTCAATGCAGAGCTGGAAAGCATCCGTACCCAGGTGATGACCATGGGCGGCATGGTCGAGCAGCAGCTTTCTGATGCGATTACCGCCATGCACAATCAGGACAGTGAGCTGGCGAAGCGCGTCATTGAGGGCGATAAGAACGTCAATATGATGGAAGTGGCGATCGACGAGGCCTGCGTGCGTATCATTGCCAAGCGTCAGCCGACCGCCAGTGACTTGCGTCTGGTGATGGCGATTATCAAAACGATCGCTGAGCTGGAACGTATTGGCGACGTTGCGGATAAAATTTGCCGCACCGCGCTGGAGAAATTTTCTCAACAGCATCAGCCGTTGCTGGTAAGCCTGGAATCACTGGGTCGCCACACCGTACAAATGCTGCATGACGTGCTGGATGCGTTTGCGCGTATGGATCTTGACGAAGCGGTACGTATTTATCGCGAAGATAAGAAAGTCGACCAGGAGTATGAAGGTATCGTGCGTCAGCTGATGACCTACATGATGGAAGATCCGCGTACCATTCCAAGCGTGCTGACCGCGCTGCTCTGCGCGCGCTCCATCGAGCGTATCGGTGACCGTTGCCAGAATATCTGCGAATACATCTTCTACTTCGTGAAGGGACAAGACTTCCGTCACGTGGGCGGTGATGAGCTGGATAAGCTGCTGGCGGGCAAAGATCCGAAAGAGTGAGAAAGATACTCGTCATCCGTCACGTTGCTGGTGTGTTGGCTTTGTTACCCGGCGCACCCCGCCCTCAGTGAGGGCGGGGTGCGTAGCGTAGCCGAAGGCTGGAACGCACTGTCAAAAGAGACGCAACAGATCCTGAACTCAGCCGCTGGCTTAACGACGAAGAGGAATGGGTTTACCTGCAGGGAAGCGGGGTCTGGGGTCGGTTCAGTCGTAATCGTCCTTTTTTTCTGGCTCGGTTTAGCGAGCGCTACGCAAGCAGTTTCATCAGCATATAGGTATGACCATCAACAATTACCTGTGACAGCTGTACCTCTGCCACGCACAATACTTGCAACATACCGAACGGCTGATTGGCGATGCAGTATGGGTTTGAAGGCAGTTACGACTTTTCGTTGATGTCTAACCGTGAGATTGGCATGACGCCGGAACAGCGACAGTCGCGCGGTCATATAGCAGTAGAATAGATTATATTTTCTTATTTAATATCTGAATTTTTTGTTCTGATTTTTGATGAAAAATAAAATAAACATTTAATGCTCTGTGCAATAAGTCACAGTTATTGCCATTTTTTTTGCGCTACACTCGCTTTATTATTTCGTGGGAGCTTATGTTAATGTCATTCATATTGCGATTATTAAAAAGCATGACTTTAATTTTGCTCTCCATCGACAGCAAAATTAAAGTCATACTTGCTGATTCATGCTGGTTTAATTCCGTCAACGATTTGGTTGAAATTGATATTACTCCTACCTCTTGTGCCGAAAACCTGATAACCCAGAAATGGTCCTTGCTTTGGGATTGTGCAGGTCAGGCTCTCTGTTCTGGTTTTAGACAGTCGTGCGAAATGAAAAGATATGCTCATCGTCAGTTTCCGCAGGTGTTGCTGTGCTCGCGTAAGCGCGATGAGCTAACTTTCAGCTTCCGTATTTCCAGCCTGCATCAGCTCGTGGTTTGTCGCCACGCCAGTGGTGCCGATAGCGACGGCGTAGTGAATAACCAAATCTGCCTTTCTCAAAGCACAATGCGCGCTCTCGCTATTGTGCTTTTTTTATTGCCTGAATCGACCAGAAGGATGCGCTATGTACATTGTTTGTGTTGCTGCTTGCCCAACGGTCTTAGCCCTGACTACCCGGCATTGCGCGGTAAAGAAAAAGATTGTGTGCATAATATGACTGTGGCCTGGAGAGGAAATAAAACCTGGGTGCCTTACGTCGAATTGGGATGATGGTTCATATGTGAAAGATGGCAAAACTTATCGTGATGCCTGGGAGATGCGTTATCGCGTAGGTATTACCTACAAACTCTAATTATTTTTTTTGATAAAAATAAGGATATTCAATGAGAGTAATTTCCATAGCCGGAATAACGGCGTTTTTACTCTGTAGCCATGCTGCTGCTACTGAAAATTATCAATATCGCGTCGCATTTATGCCGGATATCCATTTTCATGATGTGTACGGCGAATTTCAGGATGGCGCATTTAGCGGGCTAAAGAATCGCAAAAGTGGGCAGCGTGCGATGATTCGCACCATGTATGCTCAGCTCACGTCAACGCGATTATTTAATGAAAACTACTTTGCCCTGCGTGCAGCACTGGATGACGCCGGGAAAAAGGGGATCAAACTGATCGCGCTTCCCGGTGATTTTAGCGATGACGGGCAGTCTGTGCATATTCGCGGGTTAGTAACCCTGCTGAAGGAGTATGAGCAAAAGTATGCAATGCGATTCTTTGCAACGCCGGGTAATCATGACCCAAACCGACCCTTTGATTTACCCGATGGGGAAGAGGATTTCTTAGGTCAGGGAGGGAAAACTCAACGTATTTTTAGTTTTGGCGCCAAAGAGTGTACGGGTTATCAGGGAAAAACTGCGCTTATCTCAACAGGTGCGGAACTGCCGACCATCTGTAGCGAAGAGATGGTAAGCCGTGGTTATGAGTACATCATGAAAATGATGTCCCCATTCGGTATCGATCCGCAGCCTGAAGATATTTACTGGGAAACGCCTTATTCATCCTATGGGCAGCAGGATTATACGTTTGCCAAAGCAAAGCAAGCCAGCGACTTCCGCCAGCGGCAGTATGAAATCTGTGCTCAGGGAACAGGCGGTTCATATCGACAACCAGATTATGGCCCCTGTTTTACCGTCGCTGACAGCAGCTATCTCGTTGAGCCGATACCAGGCCTATGGCTGCTGGCCGTTGATGCGAATGTTTACGTGCCGCGCGAGGATGCGGACCTGACGAATCCGCAGTCTGCTAAAAACTTCGCGGGTTCAGGTGACGCAGGCTACAACAAAATGCTCACTCACAAGCAGCAGGTCGTGGCGTGGATGACGTCCGTTGCCATGCGAGCAAAAGAGCAGAAAAAGACGCTGATTACCTTTAGCCATTTCCCTATGGTGGAGTTTGATAACGGCGCTGCCAGCGATCTGGAATCCATCTTTGGCAAAGGTAAATTTCAGTTGAAGCGGGCTCCGAAGGAGGATACCAGCCATGCGTTAGCGAAAACAGGTATTGGCGTACACGTTGGCGGACATATGCACTTTAACGATACCGGCGTGCGTAAATATCCTGACGGCAGCCTGCTATTTAATATTCAGGCACCTTCCATGGCGGCCTACGTCCCAGCGTATAAAATCCTCAATTTCGCTAACCGTAGCGAAATCGATGTTCAGACCGTTACCCTGGACAGCGTCCCGCGCTTTAATGAGCTTTTTGAACATTATCAGCAAGAGTGGGAGCATCTGAAAGCGACGGGCTCTGCGCATTTATGGAACAAGGCGGTGCTGAGTGCGAAGGATTATTATGACTTTACTAACTGGCATATTACCGAGCTCACCCGGCTGCGCTTTATTCCCGAAGAGTGGCCGTGTGAAATTCGGCAGATGCTTTTTAGCCTGAATGGTGCGGAAATGCTGACGCTGAGTCAGTTGAGCAGTCATAACTCCTGGCAAGATGTTCTGACTGCACCTATGAGCAGCGATCGTGCCGTGTGCGCTGAAGGAGACGTGCCTCCTGTCAGGTCTATCGGGCAAATTTATCTGCAAAAAAATGCTGGAGCATGGCAGTTGGCGCAGCAAAAAGCGCTAACTTTAGCTCGGGATGCAGGAATGACGCTGGAGCAGTTTGCATCCTGGAACGGTTTTGATTTGGCGGTGGATTTTTATCGTCTGCGCAATGCCGATGAGCTGGCGCTGCGCGATATTTCCGCGCAACGCTTACGCGAATATCATTTGCTAACCCGCACGTTGGCGCAGTCCTTACCAGATGAGGCTTCAGCGGTGATGGCGGATAGCGATTTCGAGACTATTTTCCGCCTGCGTTTTGGCAGTATTTTTAGCGTTATCGATAAATACCTGCGGGGTAGCCCTTCACGAAATTTCCACCTGAATAGCGAAACGGGGGAAATCTCCGCGCGTTAAAACCTCGCCCCTGCCACATTGGCAGGGGCGAGAATTAGCACGCCATTCCCAGACCGACGATATGGGCACGGCGATAAGCACCACACATGGCGAAGGCTGGCGATTTTATGTACCGGGCCACGCATACAGACTTGAAATCAAACCTAAAGGTAATCTTTAACTGCTCACCAGGCATATTGATGTCAACCCGATCACCAACCCGACCTAAACGGCGCATTGCGCTGGCAGTCGCGCAACTGCTGCTCCCGGATGCCAATCCTCAGCGTATGGAGATCGACAACTTCCACGAATTGCCCATTGACCCTCAAACCCCTTATACGGCATCTGCTTCTGACCAGATTTATCAGATAATCATCATTGCTATGATAATATCTATCATTAAATATTTGTTTTTATCATGAACCATTTGGGTGTGACTATCGTCATAAATTATCCGTTTCTGAAAATATAGCATCACCTCAGCCAGAGACCAGATAAATAGTTTTCTGGCATTATTGATTAATATGAAAAAATAATGAGGTGAAATATGAAGACGCTTTATACCCCGTTTATAGATGTCACCGTAAATGCAGAATGGTCTGACTGGCAAGATTATCCCAATGGCCGTCCAAATCCGCTTTATTCTCAGGAAGCTAAAGAGTGGGAGGTAGACGGTCTGGTATTTGGTTTTATTACTTTATCAGCGAACAAAAAAGCATGCTGGGCTGCCCAGGACACCATGCCGATGGACTGGGCATTGCCGTTAGCAAACGATCTCAATGCGGCCGGTAAAAAGGTTATTATTTCTTTTGGCGGCGCGGTGAATAGCGATATATCAACCTATTTTAGCACTTTCGAATTGGTTGAAATTTACCAGTCTTTTATTGATGATTATTCTGCGTATGGCCTGGATTTTGATCTGGAAAATGGTCAGTATAATATCAGTAATATTTGTGAAGCGCTGAAAGTGGTAACTAAAAATAATCCAGGAGTCGCTATTTCCTTTACTTTGCCCACCATGCCAACCGGTTTAACTAGTACTGGGGTGAATATTGTAAAACAAGCGCATAATACCGGATTAACGTTTGTGGTAAACGGTATGGCAATGGATTATTACAGCGCGCAGTATCGTGCTGATATGGGTAAATCTGCGGTTGACGCAGCCCGCAGCATCGCCAGTCAGTTAGCCTCTCTGTCAGTGAGCGGCGGCTACTCGGCGGTGGCGGTTACACCGATGATAGGTATGAATGACGATGGTAGCATGTTTAAACTTCATGATGCCGATACGCTGGCCACCTTTGCCAAACAGAATGGCATGAATTTTATCGGTATCTGGGATTTTAACCGCGACAATCCTTCGTCTTACACCTATGTTGACCTGACAACCAGCAGCAACCCGGAACAGCGTGTGGCCGGGGAATATTGCAGCCATTTTGTTAATGGCCTCACCAAATAAGCGCTGACTTGAAAAAGAACGATAACCCCGCTGTTTTCGGTGGGGTTATCTTTTCCCGCGAACGCAGATTGTGTGATGGTTGCTTATTTAACGCGTAATATTCCAACCCCGCGCTTTCCACAATGCTGGCAACTGCGCCAGATCGGTAAACGTCGTCACTTTTGGATGATCGATTGGTTTGTTATGCGGATCGGCGCAGAAGTAAAATACTTCCATCCCTGCAGCAATCCCCGCCTGGGCACCTGCGCTGGAGTCATCAACCAGAATGCAGTTCTCAACGTTAACGTCCATCGCTTTCGCCGCATGGAACATCAGGGCCGGATCGGGTTTCCAGCGTTGAATATCGTAGCCGCTGAACAGCAAATCAGGGAAATGGTGCAACATACCCAGCTTACCCAGCGAGTGCTGCATTTTGCTGACCGGACCGTTAGATACCACGCACATAGGGACGGTCATGCTGTCCAGCAGCGCATTGGCACTGGCAATCACCTCCAGTTCCGTATCGAACAGACGTGCGACCTCTGCGCGGTAAACCGGTTCTAATTCGGCTTTTGCCAGTTCGACACCGTGCTCTTCGTTGATAATGTCGATGATCTCGTACAGCTTTACCCCCTTGAAGCGTTTAAAAGTTTCTTCAAGATCGAGCGTAATGCCGAACGCCTGGAACATGCTGACATACGCGCGAGAACAAATCACTTCACTGTCGACAAGTGTACCGTCACAGTCAAAAAATACGGCTTCTATCTGGGACATGTCATTTCCGTTTTAACAAGTTTAACGTTTTCGTAATGCATTATTGGGCGACGCAATCGTTGCCGTATAAGCAAAATCAATGAAAAAAGTTGCTCATAACCCAACCCTATTGTCGCATTTTGGTATAGGATAGCGACGAATTTTCCCTCCTTGTTCGGAAATTGATAATGAGTCAACAACACACAACCCAGGCTTCTGGCCAGGGGATGCTGGAACGCGTGTTCAAACTGCGCGAACATGGCACGACGGCACGGACCGAAGTGATCGCCGGTTTAACCACCTTCCTGACGATGGTGTATATCGTTTTTGTTAACCCGCAAATTCTTGGCGTGGCTGGCATGGATACCAGCGCCGTCTTTGTGACCACCTGCCTGATTGCTGCATTTGGTAGCATCCTGATGGGCCTGTTTGCCAACCTGCCGGTCGCACTTGCGCCTGCTATGGGTCTGAATGCGTTCTTCGCCTTCGTGGTCGTTGGCGCGATGGGCCTGTCATGGCAGATCGGTATGGGCGCAATCTTCTGGGGCGCGGTAGGTCTGCTGCTACTGACGATTTTCCGCGTACGTTACTGGATGATTGCCAACATCCCGGTTAGTTTGCGCGTGGGGATCACCAGCGGTATTGGTCTGTTCATCGGCATGATGGGGCTGAAAAACGCTGGTGTTATCGTCGCCAACCAAGACACCCTGGTGTCTATTGGCAACCTGACGTCCCACAGCGTACTGCTCGGTATTCTGGGCTTCTTTATCATCGCGATTCTGGCTTCACGTAACATCCATGCGGCGGTACTGATCTCTATCATTGTGACCACGCTGCTGGGTTGGATGCTGGGCGATGTCCATTACAACGGAATCGTCTCCGCGCCGCCGAGCGTAATGTCCGTTATCGGGCATGTTGATCTGGCTGGTTCGTTTAACATTGGTCTTGCGGGCGTAATTTTCTCGTTCATGCTGGTCAACCTGTTCGACTCCTCCGGTACGCTGATTGGCGTCACGGATAAAGCCGGTCTGGCGGATGCGAAGGGTAAGTTTCCGCGCATGAAGCAGGCGCTGTATGTGGATAGCGTGTCATCAGTTGCTGGTGCGTTTATCGGTACTTCTTCCGTTACCGCGTATATCGAGTCTTCTTCCGGGGTTTCTGTCGGTGGACGTACTGGCCTGACCGCGGTAGTTGTCGGCCTGTTGTTCCTGTTGGTTATCTTCCTGTCGCCGCTGGCGGGAATGGTACCGGGATATGCGGCCGCGGGTGCGCTGATTTACGTTGGCGTCCTGATGACATCAAGCCTGTCACGCGTTAAGTGGGATGACCTGACTGAAGCCGTTCCGGCGTTTATTACCGCCGTGATGATGCCGTTTAGCTTCTCGATTACCGAAGGTATCGCGCTGGGCTTTATTTCCTACTGTGTGATGAAAATCGGTACCGGACGTTTCCGCGATCTCAGCCCATGTGTCATCGTTGTCGCACTGCTGTTTGTGTTGAAGATTGTGTTTATCGACGCGCATTAATTGCCGCTGAGACGGTGCTGCGCGAGGCGTGTAGACCTGATAAGCGCAGCGCCATCAGGCAAATTTGATAACCGGATACGGCCCGCCAGGCATTGCAGCCAGCGGGCTTTTTCTTTTAGGCTTTCACACGCTGGATGTAGTCGCCAAATGCGGTCAACTGGCCGGTTAGATGGTCCAGCGTACTTTGGTCGATCACTTCACCTGTTTGCGGGTCCACTTTGTTCTGAATCACGCCGCCCATAAATTCCGGCTTATTCATTACCATGGCGTCGAGGAACACCAGGATCTGACGCAGATGATACTGGCAGCGCGCGCCGCCAATGGCGCCCATGGAGCTGGTCTGGATCAGCACCGGCTTACCCGATAATGGCTGATCCGGCAGGCGGGACAGCCAGTCGATGGCGTTCTTCAGTCCGCCAGGCACAGAATAGTTATATTCCGGTGTCACGATGACGACACCGTCAGCCTTCCTGATTTGCTCTGCCAGCGCTTCTACGCTTGCCGGAAAACCTTCTTCCTGCTGGAGGTCGGCATCGTACAGTGGGATATCACCAATTGATGGCAACGCGTTGACTTCCATTCCTGCTGGAGCAATCTTGGGCAGCGTACGGGCAACCATTCCATTAAACGAACCTTTGCGTAGACTTCCCAGTAACGTAACAACATTCAATGTTTCTGACATGGTGACTCCTGTTTCATCATAAAGGTTAAATCAAAGCGTATGGCTCTTCGCTGCGCATAATTGAGAGAACCGGATCAGACGACCCGTAGGCTCATTGGCGCGGGTCTGGATATCAGGCAAACTTTTCCAGTCCTGTTTACCATCAAACTCCCAAACCTTGAGTTTTTCAATGGTTGGCGTAACCGCAACCGACCACACCAGTACATCTTCCGCATCGCAAATGGCTTCAACCTGCGCAACATGGGCACATTTCAGACGTCCTGCGCCGGGTAAAAGCTGGAGTTCGTGCGGATCATCATTGCTTACATCGCCGGTGAGTTTGAGTACGCTCTGGCGCAACGTAATGAGCTGCGCGCGTGCTTCGTTGGGGTCGTTTTGGTTATTGATCCACAGATTTTCGTTGCTGGAGAAGCGCCATGTTTCCGTTGAATGCGGATGGTGAAAGCTGCGGGTAGCTCGCTGCAGTTCCATATCCAGCCCGCACGTTCCTTCAGTTGTTAGCGCAACGCCAACGATATTCCCGGCATAGGAAATCGAAAATCCCGGCAGGTTCTTATTGCGAAAAACGGGCTTACCTTTGGCCTGAGTAACAATCTCGGGCAGCGTACTGGTGCCGTAAAGCATAAACATCAGTTCAGCGAGTAAACTTCGGGAAGCCAGGAAACGTGTTCGGCGATGTGCGGGGAGATCTCTTGCTTCGATATGACATGGAGAAGGGAGGCGAGCTGAAACCAGGTGTCCCTCCGTAAGAATCCCTCTGGCAAAATGTGTCGCCATTTTTCGCTCCGTGATTAATGGTCCGTGATAATTACCAGAGTAACATTTACGCGGCATCCAGGCAGGCTTTGCTGCCCAAAAAGTAAGCTGAAATAGAATACATTACGCGATATTTACATTTCTGTTGCCAGAATAGTCGATTTGGCAACAAAGTGGCGGTGCAACGTCAGGACATATCGCGATAAAGCGCCTTGATGGTGTCTTTCAACCAGACGATCTTAGGATTATGACTGTTACGTTTGTGCCAAAGAAGGGTGAACGGTACGCGCATTTTTTCCAGCTGCGCGGCATCAAAAGGCATAGGGCGCGCCACGAGCGGAAGCTGGTGGAGTTGGTTATAACGCTGGCAATAAACCGGAGCTGTGGCTATTAGCGCGTGATCCGGCTGGGCGGCCATAAACAGCGACTGCTCAAAACCGGGCAGACATAACGCAATATTGCGCGCGCGCCCCATCTCTTGCAGGACTTCATCCAGCGCCCAGGTATCGCTTTGCTCCCAGCTAATGCTGATGTGCGGATAGCGTAGAAATGTGTCCAGATTCCACTCTTCCTGCAATGCCGGATGATCTTCACGTAGCCAGACACAGGGGAGATCGGAAAACAGCACTTCATGGTCGATCGACAACGGCAGCAAACTCAACAGTTCACGCGAACGCGGATGGCTTTCCCGGCCAGTAAAGCCGATATCCACTTCGCCGCGAATAATTGCATCCAGCGAATCATAGTCCCAGTTGCGTATTTTGATCGTCGCCTGGGGATAACGCTGATAGATCTGTCGGGAGAGCGCGTTAAACATGATCATCACCAGCGGCGTTTCGGCCACCAGATCAAACTTCAGCCCGCGCGGCGCTTCATGGTGTGGCTTATCCAGCAACTGGTTGCTCATCTGCATCCACTCTGCCAGATTCTGTTCCATGCTGACCATCAGCGGTGTGGGCGTTAGCCCCAGCGGGGTGTTTACAAACAGTGGATCGTCAAACCAGGCCCGCAGTTTCGACAGCGACTTGCTGACTGCCGACGGCGTGACGTTCATCCGTTTGGCAGTTTTGGTAACACTGCGTTCCTGCATCAACAGCTGCAGGCAGAGCAATAAATTAAGATCGAGACTGCTGAGGGATTTCTTCATGAGTTGGCGTGGACCGGTTAGGTGCAACAGTGATAATCAGCATGATACTCACTATGCTACAGCCAATCAGAATCCCGATCAGCATATTCAGCGCATCAAGACCGAGCACCGCCGCCAGCCATATCCACAGCGAGGAACCGCAAACCTGCGCAATACCTAACGCCGAGCTGGCAACGCCCGCACGCAGCGAGAAAGGTCCCAGCGCCTGGCTCATCGCGACACCGAAGCCGACGGAGAACCCGGCACAGATTAAGGTCAGCCCAAACAGCGTCACCATGTGCGTACTGGCAAGGGTTAACACCACACCAGCAGACAGAAACAGCACTTGTGAGGTCAGCATCAGAACGCGAGGTTTAAACACACTCAGGGCGAATGGCGTAGAGAAAGAGACCGCCATACTGATGCCTGCGGTCATGGCCATCGTGGTGGCGTACTCACCACGGTCAAAGCCCATCACTTCCATCAACAGCACCGGCGAAGTATTCACGAAGGTCAGGATCACCGACACGCTGAGAGTGGTGATGGCCAGACGGCTTAAGAAAAAACGGTTCACCAGCGATTCAGATAGGTGGTTCTTCTCTGCAGATGCCGGGAGCGTCGCTGGGCGCGATTCTCGCAGGATAAACACTGACAGCAAGCAAACGGCCACCCCCATACCGATCATCGTGTAGAACAGGCTCTGCCACGGGTATTTGAGCATAATCAGATGCCCCATCACCGGTGCCAGTACCGGCACGATACAGGTGATACCGTTCAACAGCGACAGTACCTTCGCCCGGCGGCGATCGTCGAGCGTATCGCGCAGGATGGCGAACGCCACCACATAGCAGCAGCCTGCGCCTACACCCTGAATAAAGCGGCCTGTGAGAAACGGCGTACCGCTTTCGGCGAATGAACACAGCGCAGAGGCGAAAATAAAGATGAGGGCGCCGACAATAGCGACGGGTTTGCGTCCTGACTGGTCGGCAATTTTCCCGGCAAACAGCATCGCCGTCGCCATTCCCGCCAGATAAACCGAAAACGCGATATGCAGTTGCGCCTCGCTGGCCTGTAAATCGGCAGCAATACGGGGCAGCCCCACCAGATACATATCAATACCCGCGGGATAGAGTAACACCAGGGCGAAACTGCAGATTAGAAAGCGTGTCATAGCGACCTCATGAGGAATGTGGCGCTAAGCATACGGGCAGAGAGTCAACTGCACGAGTTGCCATTTGGACAACATTGATTTCCACATGGGAAATCACTTGTAGCCGGATAGCCGCTTTGCTTTATCCGACCTACGGGTACTGTAGGCCCGGTAGGCATCGCGCCACCGGGCAACACAACGTTATTTGCCAATACAGAAGCTGGAGAAAATCCTTCCCAGCAGATCGTCGGAGGTAAATTCCCCGGTGATCTCACTGAGGTTCTGCTGCGCCAGACGTAGTTCCTCTGCCAGCAATTCTCCGGCCCATGCTCCGAGCAGTTGGGCTTTACCCTGCTCGAGATGCTCCGCCGCTTCTGCCAGCGCCTGCAGGTGACGACGGCGCGCCAGGAAGCCGCCTTCCATATTGGTTTCAAAGCCCATGCTCTGTTTGAGATGGTTACGCAGCACGTCAACGCCTTCACCGGTACGCGCGGATAGGCGAACTAGTGAGTGGCCATTTACTTCGCTAAGGCCCAGCGTCTCACCGGTAATATCCGCTTTGTTACGCACCACGGTAATCGGCAGTTTGGCTGGCAGACGGGCAATAAAGTCTGGCCAGATGTCAGCCGGGTCCACGGCGTTGGTGGTGGTGCCATCAACCATAAACAGAACGCGGTCGGCCTGTTCAATTTCCTGCCACGCGCGTTCAATACCAATGCGTTCAACTTCATCGCTGGCATCGCGCAGACCGGCAGTGTCGATGATGTGCAGCGGCATACCTTCGATATGAATATGCTCACGCAGTACGTCGCGAGTCGTACCCGCAATGTCGGTCACAATGGCCGCCTCACGACCTGCCAGCGCGTTCAGTAGGCTTGATTTCCCGGCATTTGGGCGACCGGCAATGACTACCTTCATCCCTTCGCGCAGCAGGCTGCCCTGACGCGCTTCGGCACGAACGGCATCGAGATCGCTGATAACGTTGTTGAGTTGCGCTTCAATCTTGCCATCAGACAGGAAGTCGATTTCTTCATCCGGAAAGTCGATCGCCGCTTCCACGTAGATGCGCAGGTGAGTGAGCGCTTCCACAAGATGATTTACCCGTGCAGAAAATGCGCCCTGCAACGAGTTCAGCGCCGAGCGAGCGGCTTGCTCTGAGCTGGCATCGATCAGGTCGGCAATTGCCTCTGCCTGGGCCAGATCAAGCTTATCATTGAGAAACGCACGCTCGGAGAATTCACCCGGTCTGGCAATGCGCAGCCCGGGAATGGTCAGAATACGTTTGAGCAGTAGATCGAGAATCACCGGACCGCCGTGGCCCTGAAGCTCTAAAACATCTTCACCGGTAAAGGAGTTCGGGCCGGGGAACCACAGGGCAATTCCCTGATCCAGCGTGCTGCCATCCGCGTCTTTAAACGGCAGATAGTCGGCATAGCGCGGTTTTGGTAGTTTCCCCAGTACGGTTTCTGCAACCTCGCGCGCCTTCAGGCCGGAGATGCGCAGGATACCCACGCCACCACGTCCCGGTGGGGTGGCCTGAGCGACGATGGTGTCGTTATGGTTCATGATAGCTCTCTTGTAAATGTAAAAAAGGCGGTCTAATGACCGCCTTCTCTGGCATTAACTTTACCGTGAATACTCGAAATAATTCAAGTGCAGGAAGGCGGCAAGCAAATTCAGCCAACGCCCCTGCGACTAGTATCAGGAGTTTTTCTTCTCGCGGCTATGCAGGCCACGTTTCTCCAGACCACGGTAAATCAGCTGCTGCTGAATAATGGTTACCAGGTTGCTGACGATATAGTACAGCACCAGACCTGACGGGAACCACAGGAAGAACACGGTGAAGATGACCGGCATAAAGGTCATGATCTTCTGCTGCATCGGGTCGGTCACGGTGGTCGGAGACATCTTCTGAATGAAGAACATCGTCACGCCCATCAGGATCGGCAGGATGTAGTACGGGTCCTGTGCAGACAGGTCATGGATCCACAGAGCGAACGGCGCATGACGCAGTTCAATGGAGCCCATCAGCATGTAGTACAACGCCAGGAAGATTGGCATCTGGATGATCAGCGGGAAGCAGCCGCCCAGCGGGTTAACCTTCTCAGCTTTGTACAGGGCCATCATTTCCTGGCTCTGACGCTGTTTGTCATCGCCCAGACGCTCACGCATAGCCTGAATCTTCGGCTGCAGCATACGCATCTTCGCCATGGAGGTGTACTGCGCTTTGGTCAGCGGGTACATGATGCCACGAACGATAAAGGTGATAACGATGATGGAGAAGCCCCAGTTACCCAGGAAGCTATGGATCCACTTCAGCAGTTTGAACAGTGGCTGAGAGATGAACCACAACCAGCCGTAATCCACGGTCAGATCCAGGTGCGGTGCAACTGCCGCCATTTTATCCTGAATTTCCGGGCCGACCCACAGGGTGCTGGTCATCGCGCCAGTCTGGCCAGGCTGAACCAGTACCGGCTGTGATTTATAGCCGATAGCGGCAATGCCGTTACCCAGGTTAGCGGTATAGAAGTTGTTGGTGCCGTCGTTACGCGGAACCCATGCCGTTGCGAAATACTGTTGCAGCATTGCGACCCAGCCGTCTTTAGCATTGACGTTCAGGTTTTCGTTTTCAGCAATAGTGTCGAATTTGTATTTCTCATACTTCTCATCCGGCGTGGAATACGCCGCGCCACGGAAGGTATGCAGCGCAAAGTTGCTGCTACCAGTGTCGCGATGAGATGGCAGATTGATGGATTGCTTCAGCTGACCAAAGGTGGAGACTTCCAGCGGTTTTTCGCCGGCGTTCTGCACGCTGTAGTTAACGTTGACAGCATATTCACCGCGCTTGAGTACAAACGTTTTAGTGAATGTGTTACCCGCTGCGTCAGTATAGGTCATCGGGATCTGTAGTTCGTTCTGACCGTCAGCCAGTACAAACGCGTCTTTTTCGACGTTGTACAGCGGACGCGGGCCGTTAGCCGGGTTATCCGGGCCGTCACGACCTGTCAGGCCACTCTGTGCCTGGTAGATGAACTGTGGCGTGGTTTCCAGTAACTGGAACGGTTCGGTAGAACCGAGTTCTTTCGGGTAAGCTGGCAGTGAAGCCTGTTCCACATCACCACCACGGGTGTTGATGGTCAGATCAAGCACGTCAGTTTTAACCGTAATCAGTTTCCCCTGGCCACTGGCCGGTACGCCCTGGTCTGCGGCGCTACCCGCTGCGGTGGTCGTTGTCTGCGTGGTCTGTTGGGCCTGAGGTTGCGGGTTTTTATCCTGCTCCCAGGCTTGCCAGATCATGAAAGACACGAACAGCAAAGCGATGACTAAAAGATTGCGTTGCGAATCCATCGTTAGTGTTCTCTGGTATCAAATGGTCCGGGCGGGACGGGATCGTCACCACCAGGGTGTAAAGGGTGGCATTTTAATACGCGTTTCACCGTCAACCAACTGCCTTTTATCACTCCAAACCTGCGCAATGCCTCAATTCCGTAGCTCGAACAGGTTGGAGTGAAACGGCAATGCGGCCCAAGCAGCGGACTGATCAGGCGTTGATAGACCCGAATAAGGGCTATCAGGACCCGCGAGCCAGGCGACAATGGCGACGCCATAATTTTTCCAACGCTTCCGAGAGAGCACGGTTATCGAGGTCAGCAACCCCTTTTTTCGCCACCACCACGAAATCCATTGCTGGAAGTTCGTGCTGACGTAAACGAAAGCTTTCACGTGTCAGACGTTTAATCCGATTGCGTTCATGCGCGCGTTTAACGTTTTTCTTGGCGACGGTAAGACCGATACGGGGATGCCCCAGCGAATTCAGGCGGCCGAGGATGGTGATTTGCGGCGTGCCAGCCCGTTGTGGCTGCTGGAAGACGAATGTGAAATGAGTGGGAGTTAACAAACGTAACTCCCTGGGAAATGCGAGCTTAACCACTCAGGGGCTAGCTTTTATTACTTAGAAACGGTCAGACGAGAACGGCCTTTAGCACGACGACGTGCCAGAACCTGACGACCATTTTTATTAGCCATACGAGCACGGAAGCCGTGAGAACGGTTGCGCTTCAGTACAGACGGTTGAAAAGTGCGTTTCATGGCGATTTCTACCTAAACTTGAATAAATTCACTGACTTTTGCGTATACCCGAACGAATTTCGAACGACTTACGCCACAGTGTGGGTGATTAAAGAGGCCGGATTGTAATAATTGTACACTCCGGAGTCAATTCTCTTTCCTTATTTCCCGCTTTTTTCCGCATGGTTTCGCGTATAAAACAGGCAGCGTTGACGCCGTAAGGCGACCGTTACTCGCTGGGGGTAAGAATTATACGGGCTGGCGGATAAAGCGCAAGGATCGCTCGGGATCTTTATTAGATCGTTTAAGCAGTAAAGCATCTTTACTCATTAATTTTTTCAATATGCGCGCTAAAACCTGCAGCACTTCTCCAGGATCGTTTACACTTAGCCGATTCTGGATCATCCTGTGGATAAATCGGGAAGAATCTGTGAGAAACAGAAGATCTCTTTCTCAGTTTACGCTATGATCCGCGGTCCTGATCGTTTCAATGGATCCTGATCGGGTAAAAATTGCAGATAGCAATTCGCACGTCACCCTTTGCATAGGGTCTTGTCGATGTGCGTCAACAATCATGAATGTTTCAGCCTTTGTCATTTATCGACTTTTGTTCGAGTGGAGTCCGCC